>CAWJTQ010000009.1:0-765809 GCA_963845695.1 uncultured Isosphaeraceae bacterium
GGAGGATAAATGGTGTCAGTTCTATTTTCCCGGGAAAAAATGAACTGACACCGTTTTCCGTTCGCGCTGCAAACCGAATGCAGTCAAAGATGGTGTTGAAGTCAGCGATGACCGATATTTTTTCTCGTGCGGGCGTGTTCTCCGCACGCCGACCGTCGTCCCCGTCTGCAAGTTGGTTGAACGATCCCAAAGGCAACGTCAGGGTAAGTGGCAGCCAGCAGCAAGCAAGTGGAAAAAGCGTCATATATTGATCCTGTTAAAAACCTGGATTGCCCAACTCATCGAGCTTCTCAGCCGGACGATAATGAGCCGCAGATCGATCGAGGATTTCCGTGCGGTGTACCCACGAGCGATGCAGCCGACGGGATGATTTTCAACCGTCGCGCCGCTCGCCGTCCATCTTCAAATCCGCGAAACCGGGACCGGAAACGGGGACGGGGACCCGGCTATTTTTAAGCCTCATCCAGACTGGCCAAAACGAGCTGCGTCCCCGCTTCCGGTCTCATATTATAGATATAAATATAATTAAAATATATATAGCCATGGTTAATGATACGATGATCAGCGCCAACGCCGAAAGGCGGGTCGTTAGATGCCGGACCGAACCTCGGCGAACGGGATAGCCGCTCCGCCTGGATGCCATCATTGCGGCCATGGCACATATCAAGCAAGAAAACGTTAGTGACAATATTATGAATAAATTACTTTCTATATTATTAAGCATCATATTTATAATCATTTTTCGTTGTGAATCGTTTCTTAAAACCCGTGCATCGGCAGTAAAAAAAGATGAAAAAACGAAAAGACTAAATAATAGATGAAGCAGCGACCCGATTGCGGAGAGATATCCCAGTATGAACGATAGGAACGCCATGAAGGGCGGGGTTAGGTCTCGCAAAGGTACACCACCAAGACAGTTAGACCCTTGGATTGGTTCATTAATCTGTGAGGGGTAATTCCCGCTTGGGAAGGCAAAAAGGACAGGAAGGCAAAAAGGGGACATAACTAATAGAAGGCAAAAAGGGGACATAACTAATAAATCGGGATCATGCGGGGGGGCCTGGGGAAGCCGATTTATGAGTTCTACAGCAGAAGCAATTTGGAGGTTTCCGACGTAAACCCTTTCAAACAAGGACGTTACAGACGATCGTTCCGAGCGTCTGCCCTGTCATTTCAACGCAGATGCATGGGAATAACCCTCGGTAGCTCAAGGACTTGCGCCAATGACGTTTGTAACTTCTTCTGCTCTAGAATTAGTTCTGTCCCCTTTTTGCTTTCTGTCCCCTTTTTGCTTTCTGGCTTGGGGATCGACCTGGACATCGTCTATGCTCCGTTACCTTTGGGCCGGCCCTTGCCTTTGGTCGGCTTCAGGCGGGGGAGCAGGCTATCGACGGGGATCGGAGGGAGCTCCTGGCCGCCGATCGTGACCGGGACTTGCTGGCCGGATGTGAAGATCTGGCGAGACCGGTAACCATTCTTCCCCGGCCGGAAGTAGACCTCGACCTGGCGATTGATCAGGTTGATGATCCAGTAGACGGGGATCCGCCCTTTCGCGTAGCCTAGGAGCTTTTTGCCGCGGTCCTGGCTCAGCGTCGCGTCGGAGACCTCGACCAGCAGCGCCACGTCGGCGGCCCTGGGGGATCGGAATTCGTAATCGGCGTCGGTACCCCGGACGATCGCGATGTCGGGCTCCGGCTCGTCGTACGGGGGGATCCGCACCGGCTCTTCCTTCCGCGACGTCCACCCGGCCGGAAGCCGGCTGTCCAGCGCCTTGAGGGTCTCCTTCGTCGTGTAGCTATGTCCTGCGTTCTTCCCCATCTTGTCCACCATGTAGCCGTCGATGAGTTCGACCTTGCTGGGATCTTCCAGCGCACCCGCCTCGATGATCCGCTCGTACTCGTTGACAGTGATCCGATGGAATGGCGGCGGAGATGAGACCGTCGGTCGGATTGCTGTGGCCGTGGACATGGATTTGCTCCGTCCGTCTCCGGGAGAGGCCGCGGTTTCTGCCCTGACAACTATCCTGTTCGATCGGGCGGTGACCCGCAAGACCGTCTCCCTCCGTACGGCCTGCGTTTGGTCTTTTCCCGGGAAGTACTCACTCCCCCGATCTCAAGCGACCGCGCCGTCCGGGGCGGCCCGGCCCGGAGCCGTGAGGCGAAGCGAGCCCTGCCCGTCCGGTGATCAGGCCGCGACCACCGCCAGGATCTACGCGAGGGACCGAAAAGCGGACGGAACGAATTATTCGGGAGGTCGATAATTCGTTCCGTCCGCTTTTTCAGAGCTCTATGTGGCGCCGGCGAGCCCGTGGCAGAATGGGTACGCCGAGTCGTTCCACAGCAAGTTGCGCAACGAACTCCTGTGGCGCGAGGAGTTCGAGAGCGTGGCGCAGGCCCAGGCGTTGGCCGATCTCTGGGGAGGATAAATGGTGTCAGTTCTATTTTCCCTTCCAAAATGAAGGATAAATGGTGTCAGTTCTATTTTCCCTTCCAAAAAATGAACTGACACCGTTTTCCCTTCAACTGACACCGTTTTCCCTTCCGGCACCATCAACCCGGCCTATCGCCAAGTCAACCACCCCATCCGCTACCGGGTGCGTCAGTGGTTGTGCGCGAAGTTCACGGTCCGGGGTCAGGGGACGACACGATACCCTGACGCCTACCTGTACCAGGAGTTGGGGCTCTACCGACTCCAACGAACGTAGCCGCGACCGGTTCGTGAGCGAAGGTGTGAACTCAACGATGAGAAACGCCTTGTCCCAAAGCTGGATGCGGGAAAACCGCCCGTCCAGTTTGATGAGCGGGGTGTGGAAACGGGGCATCTCGCTACCGCGCCACTCCTCGACTCTACTCCCGGGAAAAGATGAACTGACACCGTTTTCCCGCCTGACACCGTTTTCCCGCCGTTTTCCCGGACGGGAAAAGATGAACTGACACCGTTTTCCCGCTCGTTTTCCCTCTCCGCGACGGGAAAAGATGAACTGACACCGTTTTCCCTGCGTTTTCCCTCTCCGCGACGGGAAAAGATGAACTGACACCGTTTTCCCTGGACATGGGAAAAGATGAACTGACACCGTTTTCCCTCCTGACACCGTTTTCCCTCCTGACACCGTTTTCCCTCTGCTCTCTGGGAAAAAATGAACTGACACCGTTTTCCCTTGACACCGTTTTCCCTCTGGGGTAATCGCCAACTTCCCTCAGGTCGCCATCGCACTGGAGATGCTCGACGCCTAACGCCACTCTGCCAGCGGACCCAGCCCGCCACGAAAAGTGGAAACGGTGATCCATAGTTGACCCGGACAGGCGGACTCGGGAGAATGCCGGAAAGTGGAACGGGTGAACCAGAGATCAGGATTTCCATCGCCGGAGCGCTGTGAGCACCGCGAGGGCACTTCACGATTCGATGTACTAACTGCGGTGGAGGCGCTGTGCGCCATGAGGGACGACTCGGGGTGGAGGACGATCCATCGGCTTTACTCGACAGTCGAACATTTCGCCCCGACGGCCGATCGGCCCGAAGGGATCAGCGGCATCTTGGCCATCGATCCGGATAGTGGCGATTGGCAGTTGGTCGCCGAACGAACGGGGATAAGTGGTCCTCGGCTCGCCCGGGGCCGGCGTACTCTGGCGTTCCTGGAGCGCAAGCCCCAACCGGACCCGACGCTCTGGATACTCGAATACCCCTGGGACTCGGCCCCGAGGCAGGTAGCCCGTCTGAGCCGGTATGCCACCTTCCTCTGGTCATCGAGTACCGGCGACGCATTCTTCGTCAAACTCCGCTCACCGGTCGCCGGTCGAGCCGATCGGGGCGGGGTCTGGCGCATCAACACGGACGGTTCGGATTGGATGCGGCTTCCGCTCTCCAGTGATCAACAGCTTCACGATTGCTCGCCGGACGGCCAGTGGCTCCTGGTCAGTTGCAGGGGTCACGCGGGGATCAGGATGATCCGGCCGGACGGGACCGACTCACGCGACCTGACAGGACCGGAGGAGGGCTGCATCCGCCCCCGATTCTCGCCCGATGGCCGGCGCATCGCGTATGCATCCTACACCCAAGACGGCGAGTCGCTCTGGGTCATGGATATCAACCGGCAGGGACGACGGTTGCTCGTGCTCGAGTCGCCAATGACGATCGTTCCATGCTGGTCGCCCGACGGCTCCCGACTCGCCCTGAAGCTCTGCGATTGCGAGCGGGGTCCCGAGGGCTGGATGATCATGCCGAAGGATCCGTCCAGGTGGCGGGCGCGTATCGAGATGATCGACGCGGACGGTGGTCATCGTCGCCCGCTCGTTCCATCCCCCGGCCGGATTCTCCTCGGTGACTGGGGTTGAATGCCGACCGAGCCGACATAAAGGCTCTCGCCGCGTGGAAAGGGTGATCCAGAGTTGAGCCGGACAGGCGGGCGCGGGACGATGGCGGGACGTGGAACGGGTCATAAGGAGGTGCCGGCCATGCGACTGCCCCGGATGACGACGCGGAGGTGGATGATCGCGGTGGCGGTCGTGGGGATCGTGCTCGCCGGGGTCGAAGGAGGATAAATGGTGTCAGTTCTATTTTCCCTTTTCAAAAAATGAACTGACACCGTTTTCCCTTTTTCCCTTCACTTCCAAAAAATGAACTGACACGAATGGCACACGTATTCTTCTTAGGCGAAGGAGCGACATGGGATAGACAAAGGGCGGCCTCCTTTGGGACAAGTCTCGTCAGAGCGCCTCACAGTGGCGTTGCGCACGCGAGGCGCTCGGCGCGGATCGAGAGACCTGCGACGATCGAGGAGACATCCGGTCCGGACGACGGCGTTCGACCCATCCTGCGGCCGTTCAGGTCGCTGGGGTGGGTGGGATGCCGCAGGCCCCGGGTTTCAACCGGGGCTGGGTTCCCGCGGCCCTTCGGGCCGCCACGACTCGCTCTCTGCTCACGAGGCCCTGGTCCGTGCACGAGCCATTCGTTAACCGCTCAAGGGACTCCTACGGCGATGCGGACCGCCGGGAGTGGGGCAATGCCTCGCCTCCGTCGGTGATTCGACCTTGCTTCCGGCTCCTTGATCCCCGCTAATGGATCGGCATGGCTGGGGAATCGCAGTGGATTCGTCCTCCGTCCGTTTCCGGGAAGATCCGATCGTGAGCCAAGAAACTCCCGTTGCAACCGGTTCCTCTCCCGACTCGACCACGCCGGGCGCATCGTCGTCTGGTTCCGGTGGATCCGCAACAGAGTCGGGACCTCGGCGAATCTCCACGAGTCACAGCCCGACCTTCGCGCGGATCCTCTCGGAACTCGGGGCGACCCTGCTGGTTTCGACCTATCAGACCGACAGGGTGGCGGTCGTTCGGGCGCGCGGCGAGGAGTTGCTGATCACCTATCATCACTTCGAGCGTCCCATGGGAATCGCGATCTCGCGCGAGCAGATCGCGATCGGCACCAATACGCAGATCTGGTTCATCGTTAGCGCGCCGCAGATCGCGCACGCCATCGGCAGCAGGCGCCAGTACGATTCGTGCTACCTCGCCCGCGGTTCCCATGTCACGGGCGAGATCCACGGCCATGAGATCGCCTGGTCGGGACGCGAGCTCTGGGTCGTCAACACGCTGTTCTCGTGCCTTTGCAGTATCGGCGGCGGCCATAGTTTTATCCCCAGGTGGAAACCTCGGTTCGTGAGCACGCTGGCGGCGGAAGACCGGTGCCACCTCAATGGGCTTGCGCTCCAGGACGGCCGTCCGCGCTACCTTTCCTGTCTCGGCGAGACCGATACCGAGCGGGGTTGGCGAGCGGGCAAGGCGAGCGGAGGCTGCGTGATCGATGTTCCCAGCGGGCAGACGGTCCTTCGGGGCCTGTCGATGCCCCATTCGCCGCGCGTCCAGCACGGTCGCCTCTGGTTCCTCGAGTCGGGACGAGGACGACTTGTGGCGGTCAATCCCCAGAACGGATCGCTCGAAACCATCGCGGAATTGCCCGGCTATGCTCGCGGCCTGGCCTTCCACGATCCCTATGCCTTCGTGGGTCTGTCCCGGATGCGCGAGACCTCGAGCATCGAGGGGCTGCCGATCGCCGGCTCGATCGGCTCTCTGAAATGCGGGGTCGCCGTGGTCGAGTTGTCAACCGGCCAGATCGTCGCGATGCTCGAATTCGTTTCGGGGATCGATGAGCTCTTCGATGTGGGCGTCGCCCCGTCCTCGCGGATTCCCTTCTTTTCCGGGCCCGACGCGCGGGCCGATGGTACGCCGCCAATCTGGCTGATTCCGCCGCCTCGTTTCGACCTGATGTCTTCCTGAGTCGTCTTGAGACCTCCGTCCGCAGGATTCCTGCGCATCTCGGGAATTCCCAAATTCCACAGTTCCGATTCGCGACGGGGACGACTCACTCGACGGCTCTCGCCCCTTTTCCTGCTGCTGGTCCTCATGGGAGCCTTTTTCCTCACCACCGATGTGCCGCCCTGAGTTAGACTGGATGGTCTCGTGGTCCGCGAATTCGGCAAGAATGACGAGACTCCGCGTTGACCACCACCGATCTCAGCGCGGCCGGTGCGGGAAACCTGGGGAGTGCGACGATCCGACCCGCGCCGCTTCCCCCTCCGTTCGGGCCAAATTGGTCATTCGAGCAGCCCAGCCTTCCGATTTTTGGGATTTTTTCATCTCCCTCTGTGGTCGAGAGTTCCGGAGCCAATCGCCCCGAAATCCGCGATAGGTGCATTAACGAATTCTCAAACCTGCGGTATCCTGTATATAGAGAGACCATGTGTAACCGTCACCGACCGGAAATCCAGGCTACGAGCAACGGGGCTGTGCCGCGTGCGGCCGGGCCCGGCACAGCGATTTCGGGACTCGGCCCGAACTCGCTGGGGGCCATGGGGATCGGAGAGGGCGCCGCGGCCAAAAGTGATCACCGAGTGCCAATTCGTGCCACAATTCTCGGCAAGTCCGGCCCACCTCACAGCCGGCCCCGCCCAGAACCCACGCCGGATCCGGACGTCCCGCCGGTCCTGAGTCGGGACGCTCGGAATGGGTCAAAGCCACCGCCCCCAGACGGTGCGGGGGTGATCGCCGACGACTCTCGGAATTACCATATCGGACCAAGCCGCCAGGGGACGCTGGCCGCGCTCGGACCGGGGCGGCCTGTTCTCCAGGTGGTCGGTGGCCCTCACGCCGCGGTGCGGCGTTCGACCCACCCTACAGGCTTCTCGTTCACCCGCTCACGTCCCGTCCGGGACGTGTGGCACGCAGGCATGTTGAGCTGGGAGAGTTGACGATGGGCGCAGCGGACTCCTTCCAAGGCGATCGCCCCGCGCCCGGCCCGAACCAGCCGGCCGGTGAAGTCGGCTCGTTGCCGCTCGGTGGTCCTGACACGCTCGGGTCTGAACCGAGCGAGGTCACCGGCGGGCGTGAGGGACGAGATTCACCCACGCTCTCGGGCGAGACGGCAGACGACCCGGTGCACGATCCGTCCGATCCTCATGATTTCATCATCGAGGTCAATCCCCGAACCATGGCGGATTCGCCGGCCCTCTGCGGTGATCCCATGGAAGCCGAGGCCCAGCACACCCTGGTGGCTCCCCGATCCGGCGATTCGTCGGCCGACCACATGGCGACGGCTCCTCGAGAACGGCCTGTCCCGGCGATCGAGGGGTACGAGATCCTCGGTGAGCTGGGCCGGGGTGGCGTGGGCGTTGTGTATCGCGCCCGACAGGTCGGCCTCAACCGTCTCTGTGCCCTCAAGATGATCCTGGCGGGTGCCCATGCCGACGCTCATGCCGTTGTCCGCTTCCTCGCCGAGGCGGAGGCCGTCGCGCGGTTGCACCATCCCAACGTGGTGCAGATCTACCATGTCGGTGAAGTCGACGGCCTGCCCTATTTCGAGATGGAGTACCTCGACGGCGGCAGCCTGGACCGGCGGCTCGACGGCACCCCCTGGCCGGTCGAGCGGGCCGCCGAGCTGGTCGAGTCGCTGGCTCGCGGAGTCGCCGAGGCGCATCGGCTGGGCATCGTGCACCGCGACCTGAAGCCCGGCAACGTCCTGCTGGCGACCGACGGCACACCCAAGGTCGCCGACTTTGGACTGGCCAAGTCGCAGGCCATGGGCACCGGGCTGACGCGGACCGACTCGATCATGGGCTCGCCGGGCTACATGGCTCCCGAGCAGGCCCAGGGACGGAACCGGGAGGTCGGACCGACGGCCGACGTCTACGCGCTGGGTGCGATCCTCTATGAACTGCTGACGGGCCGGCCGCCGTTCCGGGCGCCCACGGTGCTGGAAACCCTGGAGCAAGTCAAGAATGCCGAGGCTGTCCCGCCGAGCAAGTTGGTCCCGGGGCTGGCGCGCGACGTGGAGACCATCTGTCTGAAGTGCCTGCAAAAAGATCGGTCGCGGCGGTATTTCACAGCCAAGGACATGGCCGACGACCTGCATCGCTGGCGGACGGGCGTGTCGATCACCGCCCGGCCGGTCCCCGCCTGGGAACGGGGCTGGAGCTGGGCCAGCGCCGGCCCGCAGTGGCGGGCCTGAGCGTCTTGATCTTGCTCATCAGCGCGGTGAGCTTCGTCTTGATCGCCTGGCTGTGGACCCGCGCCGAGGAGCGAGCCGACGCCGCACTCCTCGCCCGAGATCGCGCCGACCGACTGGCCAGTGATGAGAGTGAGGCCCGGCGCGCGACACAGCGGGAGCGTCAGAACGCGGTCGATAGCCTGTACCGTGCACTTGTGCGCGAGGCCAGGGCCCTTCGGCTGGCGCGGAAGACGGGCTATCGCGTCCAGGTCCGAGATCTGATCAAGCAGGCGCTCCGATCCGATGCGCGGACGCGGGATGTCGAGGAGCTCCGCCGTGAAGCCGTAGCCTGCATGGGCGATTTCGCGGGATCGGAGCCCCGTCTCTGGTCCGACCTTCCCAAGGGCGTCGTCGTGTCGGCGATGGCCGCCGACCGCGACTCCGCGAACGTGGCGCTGGGGCTGAGCGACGGGACGGTATCGGTCCGGGCGCTGCCCGGCGGTGCTGAGCGAGCCCGCCTGAGCGGACACGAGACGGGGCTTTCTGACGTCGTCTTCGCGCCGGGCAACCCTAGGCTGATCGCCGCCGATGGGGGCGGTACAGTCACGGTCTGGGAGTCGAAGGAGAGCGATTCCTGGAGTCGGACCCGGACGATCGCGGCGGATCGGCCGATCGCGGGTTACCGCGTCGGTCGGCCCGTTTCCCTCGCCGTGACCTCGGACGGAAAGACCCTGGCCGTCTGCTCGGCGCTGGCAACGTCCATCTCCCTCTGGGACCTCGCGGCGGGGACCTCCGACGGACGGCTCTCCGTGCCGGGTCGGGAGCAGCTCACCTGTCTGGCCGTGAGCCCCGACGGCAAGCGACTGGCCGCGGGTTATCGCGGTCCAGACGGGCATGGGGTCCTGATCTGGGACCTCGCCACGCGGCACGTCGAGCGCACGGTCGCGCCGGAACTGGAGCTCGTCCTCGGGGTCGCCTTCAGTCCGGGAGGGCGTTGGCTCGCGTGCGCCTGCTCGGAGGGAGTTGCGCTTTTCGACGCGGCTGCGTTCCAGCAGCGCCTCTTCTTGCGCGGCGATATCCCGACCGGAGTCGCGTTCAGTCCGGACGACCAGGTACTGGCCATCCCGGCGGAGAAGCTGGGATCTCTGCGGCTCTGGGATGTCGCCATCAATCGGGAGTTGGCCTTGCTGGACTGCCCGCACGCGAACGGGGCCGTGACGTTCAGCCCGGACGGCCATTATCTCATCGCCTCCAATGGCGACGCGGTGCGACTCTGGACCCCCTGGGTGACGGAGGAGAAGCTCACCCTGCCGGGCCACCTAGGCGGCATTCCTGGGATCGCCGTTAACCGAGATGGGACCCTGCTGGCGTCAGCGGGCAAGGACCGGACGGTCCGGATCTGGGATGCCGTGTCAGGAAGGCTGCTGAAGATTCTGTCCGACTTCCGCGGCCCGGTGCAGTCCGTGGCGTTCGGACCAGACGGGCATCACCTGGTCACGGCCGAGTTCCACGAGGATCTTCGGATCTGGGATCTCGCCACCGCGCGATCCGAGTCTCTTCCCGACCCGGGTCTAGGTCGACCGCTCTGGTCGATCGAGTTCACGCCGGATGGCCGCTACTTCTGGGCCCAAGGAACGCCCCAGGCCGCGATCTGGCGGGTCCGTCCGGGTAAGGGACCTCCTGAGAATCCCGCCGCGGCGACCCTGGAATTAGCCCACGTCCTGCCCAGTACGTATGGTGCCTGCCTCAGTCCCGACGGGCAGCGGCTCGCCTCCTCGACCACCGGGCGACTCGAGGTCTTCGATCTCCCGGCCACGCGACCGAGCTTCTCTGTCCCTTATTCTTACCCGGGAGGTGCGAGGCACCTGGCCTTCAGCCGGGATGGGCATCGCCTTGTCAGCATCAATCAGCGCTACGAGATCGCGGTCTGGGATACGGCCACAGGACAGAAAACCACGACCTTCGGCGGCGATCCGTCCCGGACCTCCAACTCCACAATCGCGCTGAGCACCGGCGGCGACTGGCTAGCCGAGGCGAATCGGGCCGTGACGATCTGGGATGTGACGCACACCAGCCCGGCCTTCCATTTGCCCGAGACCCGCAACAGCATCTGGAGCCTGATCTGGCTCCCAGGCCAGAACCGGCTGGCTGCCGGGACATCTGATGGCGAGCTGGTGATCTGGGACCTGGATCGAGTCCGTTCGTCACTCGTCAACCTGGGCCTTGATCGTTAGATGTTCGACGGATCGGACGCGATTTGCAGCGCTCGGCCGGAACGGAAGCATGGTCGAAGCGATTTCCGCGGGCTTCGCTTCAACACACGAGAGTTCTCAACCGGATACAACAAATCAACGACGTTGTCTCAAGGAGCAAGTAATGTCAGTTGTCCTGCACCTCAGTCGAGATCCGGCTGAGGAAGAGCCGGCGGGCCTGGCGGGCTTGCGGATCCAATTGACGTGCGTCTTCGAGCGTCACTCGCCGGAAGGCGATTTCGTCGCCCGGTTTGAGCTGGCCCAGGCGGTCGAGGTCGGCGGAGATCACGTGCGCGACGTGCGGATAGCCTCCCAGCGTGCCGCAGGCGACACCCAGAACGATGAGTTGCCCCCCGGCCACCTGGATGGCGCCGGGTGCCACCGGGGAGGAGAGTCGCTCGGGGTTTCGGGCGACGGCCACAGGTACGCCCTCCAGTCGCAAGCCCATTCGATCGCTCCGCGCGTCGACGCGGAACCGGCGATCGGCCCAGAACGCGTCATCGAAGTCCAGGCCGCCAGCTCGAACGTCGGGACCGTCGATCAGGCGGAAGGGTTCCAGATCCGGAGGATCCCAGACCGGCTCGATGAGCCGGCGCCTCAGAGTGGATCCCGGCGCGGCCGGCAAGACATCGCCGGCCCGGATGCGGACTTCCGACGATCGGCTGCCCAGGCGGAGCGGCGTCTGCCAGCCTCCTTTGACCGCCAGATAGGCCCGCGCTCCCTCCTGAGTGCGGCCCAGGATCAGTCGCTCCCCCTCGCGGAGCGACCAGCTCGAAGGAATGGTGAGGGATTGCTCGATCCCGTCCAGCCCAACGATCTTCGCCTCCATCGGTGCACCGGCCATCGCCAGGGCGAGCGGGCCAGTGGCTTCATAGACACCGCCGGTGAGCGTGAACTCCAGCACCGCGCAGTCGTCGGAGTTGCCCAGCAGGGCATTGGCCAGGTCGGCCGATCCGCGGTCGAACGCACCTCCGGGCCCCACGCCCCACTCGCGATAACCGCGACGCCCGTGGTCCTGGATGGTCGTGCTCAAGCCGGGGTCATTGACGATGAGACTCATCGGTTTTCGGGTGTGAGGCGCGGTTCATTCGTCGATCACGAAGCTACGGATCGCGATCTCATGCTGTTCCAGCAGCCGTCGGACCAGAATCGCGTTGGCAACCGCGCGGGGGTCGTCACCATGGATACAAAGCGTCGCGATCCGGCCGGCGGCCACCAGGTGGAGGAGCTGGGCCTCCATCTCGGCGGGATCGAGGAGAATGGCACCGGACTCGCTGCGCGGCACGAGCGAGCCATCGTCGCGGTATCGTCGGTCGGGGAAGCCTTCCGGGATGTAACGGACGCCCTCCGCCAAGGCCAATCGCTCGAGCAGAGTGTCCGGTTGTCCCAGGAGCGGGACGCTCAATTCGATGGCCGCCGCGACCACCCCACGGGCGATCTCCTTCTGTCGCTGGGCCTGGTTGTACAGGGCGCCGTGCGGTTTGAGGAAGCGGACGGGAACGCCGGCCTCGGCCGCCAGTTTGCTCAAGGTCGAGACCTGCTCGAGGATCAGGCTTTGAACGGCTTCCGATGCGATTTCCCGCTCGCGGCGGCCGAAATGTTCGCGGTCGGGATAGCCGGGATGGGCGCCGACCACAACTCCGCAATCGCGGGCGTCGCGTAAGGTCTGCCGGATCTCCTCAGGGCTGCCGGCATGGGCGCCGCAGCCGATGCTCGCCGAGGTCACGTGTTCGAGCAAGGCTCGATCGTTGGGACAGCCTTCGCCGAGGTCGGCGTTGAGGTCGATGGCGAGAAGCCGGATGGGTTCTGCTTGTTCAGAGACGTTCATGACGTCGGGCCTCGAATTCGGCAGACGTGATCGGCTGGAACTGGATTCGGTCGCCGGACCGGATCGGGAAATACTCCTCATTGAGGTCGGCAATGCGGAGCGGAGTCCGGCCGAGCAGATGCCAGCCGCCCGGCGACTCGCCGGGATAGATTCCCGTCTGGCGGCCGGCGATCGCGACCGAGCCGGCCGGTACGCGAAGCCGCGGCGTCTCGCGACGCGGCAAGCCGGAGAGGGCAGGGGGGAGATAGCCCGCGTAAGGGTAACCCGGCAGGAAACCGATCGCGAACACGTGGTACTCGGCCCCACTGTGCAGGGCGATCACCTTGTCGGTGCTCAGGTTCAGCCGCTCGGACACTGCATCCAGGTCGGCTCCCTCGTAAAGGACCGGGATGACCCATCGCGTTCCGACCGGGCCCGAACCCGCATTGGGGACGACCGCATGGAGCCGGGATTCCAGATCCGAGAGGTCGACCTGGTCGGGATCGGCGAAGACGGCAACCGATTGATAGGCCAGGACCACGTCGACCACGCCCGGCCATTGCTGGTCTCGCACCGCGGCGGCCCAGCCGGCGGCGGCGCGCTCGGTCGCGAAATGAGCCAGGTAGGCGCGGTCGCCCAGGGGATCGAGCGCGATCATTGCCATAGGAATTCCGCGGCTCCGATGGTTATCTTGAGAGTGAGCGCTTTCCGTGGGTGAGGACCGGTGTCGTCCGGACGCCTCGCGCGTGACATGGGCCCAGTCTACCCGACTCTCGCCAGAAGGGTCATCGCCAATGATCGCACCAATGCTGATCCTCGGTCTCGTCCTGTCGGGGGCGGATGGGCCTCGCGGCGCAGTGGCGAAGTTAGACGCCGTCGCCGACCGCATCACGCTCCGCGATGGCTCGGTCGTGCTGGGGTTGGTCACCTCGGCGACATCGGGCGCCCGCGGTTCGGTCGAATTCCTGGTGCGACGGGACTGGGCGGAGAAAAACCTCGCGGATCACCTGGCGCGGTGGGATCAGTCGACGCTCGCGGGCGTTCGTCGGGCGGCGGACCTGCGGGGAAAACGGCTGGCGGAGTGGCGGAAGGAGCGGGTAGCCTCGCCCGGCGTCGGCCCGGACGATCGCATCGTTCCATGGATCGATCGCGAGATGACACGCCTTGCGAATCCGGAGGAACTCGCTCGATCGCCTCTGGTCGGCGTCCGGCTGCCGCGGGGCGAGATCCGCGAGATGACCCACCGTCCGGCGGCCGTCGAGCGATTGCTCCGCCTGGCCTGGCTGAGCGAGTTACCCAATCCCGAGACCATGTCGCTTGATGAATTGAAGGGCGCACTGGAAGCCCGGGGGTACGCCCCCGACACCGCCGGCAAGTCGCCGCCCGCTCCCCTCGATCGCCTCTTGCCGCCGCTGCCCGAAACGGAGGCCCTCTGGCGGGGCGCCGGGCCGCCACCGAGGTGGCGATCGATCCGGACCTCCGCTTCATCCGCTTTCAGGACATGGTCGTCCCGGACGCCCAGGCGGGGAATCAGCCATTCAACGCCATGGGACTCACAACGGCCGTCTCTGAGTTGAAGCGACTCCTCGACCCCGATCAGGCGCAGGACCGGCCGGACCCGCTGTTTGAGAAGCTTCAAGCGATTGCGGCCCGGGGCCGGACCGGGGCTGTCGTGACCCGCCTGGCCATCGCGCCCGACATGAGCGGGGTGACGGTCGAGTCGACGATGTGGGTCCGAACCGGGGGCGAGCGCTGGGTCATCTTCGGATCGCGGACGGCGACCGTCCGGTCCGACGACCTCCAGGCCGGGGCCGGCCAGGACCTCGCCGAGGATCCCCAGGTCAAGAGTGCGTTCCGGATGGTCGAGACGCTCGGTCTGGGCGCGATTCCCCCGGAGTTGAAGGATCGAAGCCTCCGGATCGGCGCCGCGACCCAGAAGGCGCTCCGTACAGCTCGTGCCGCCTTTAACCAGGATCTCGACGCGCTGATGCTTCCGGTGCTGGAGCCGGCCCCCAATGTGACCGCGCCGAGCCCACGAAGCCAGCAGCCGAACCCGCCCCGAAACCCGCCCCCCGGCGACGATCGGTGCTCGGTCCGCCGGACCACTGACCCCCCGGCTCCGGTCGGGATGCCCTTACCGCGAGCCGGCTTCCCAATGGCACCACCTCATGGCCTGGTCCGTGGCTTGGGGCGATGGGCATCTAAGTAATCCAGCAGGTCCGGACGGAGGTCGCCGTGTGAGTCGTATCCCGTGTGCTGCGCGTGCCTTTCGACGAATCGGAGCCAGGACGCATCGAGAGCCGGCTGGAAGAGCAGAAAAACGGCCAGGGCCAGGGTCAACCCCGGGCCGCCACGATGGGACAAGGCCACGACGCCCTCACCGACCACCATATGAATCGAAGGGACGAGGAAGATCAGCAGGCGGCCATGGAACGGATACTGGTGCAGCGCCGAGGCTGCGAGTGCGAAGAGGATGGGAGCCACCAGGAGATACAAGCCGCCGGGCCATCGTCGCGAAAGCGCCCATCCGCCCAGGAAGAACAGCCCCAGAGCAAGGAACGCCGAGGGGAGCACACCCAGCGGCGTGAGCAGGTCAGCCGGACTGTCGAAGGCGTTGAGGATCTGCCAGAACTCGAGTTGCAACTCGGCGAGCGAGCGAGGGGGGATGTGCAGGAAGGCGAAATCCCACCAGTCCCAGATGAACCGCTCCTTGCTCAAAATGCGGTGCGAGACCACGTAGCATGCGGCAAAACTCAGGACCCAGGCTATGCCGGTTGCGACCAGGCCGAGGAATTGCCGCCAGGCCTTGCGGCTCGTCGCCATAGCAATCAGGTAGGTTCCGATACCCGCGAGCACTAGGGCGAGCGGATAGGAGAACCAGACACCCACGATACCAAGACCGGCGATTGCCAATAGCCTCGTTGACGTCAAGGGTGCGGGACCGGGCGGCGACGTCTCGGACACCCGTGACTGGAGGACCGGCCCGGCCGCCATGTGCAGAGCGATCAGGGTCAGCGCCAGGTCGCACGAGTATTGCTTGATCTCCGACGAATAATAGATCAGCCAGTCGGACAGGGCGAACAGCCCGGTGGCGATCGGGACAGCTCGGGGACTCAGGTAGCGGCGAGCTGTCGACCGGAACAGGAACATCGAGGCAAGGCCGCAAACCAGGGGGAACAGCCGGGCGACCAGCTCGTCGTTTCCTGGCAAACGGACCAACAACCGTTCGAGAACCAGGAAACCCGGCGGCGCCAGTTGATACTCCGTCAGGGTCGTATGGAAGTCGAAGACGGGCAGATTCACCAGATTCGTCAGCAGCGAAAGCTCATCCTTGTAAAGCGGACGGCAGTCGGCATAGTCGAGAAGTCGGAGGGCCACGCCGATCGCGACCGCCAGCCAGGTCCACGTCTCGCTCGTCACGTGGTATTGCCGAGGCGCGATCAACCAGGCCCAGAAACCTTGCCCGTTGACTGCGCCCACGTTACGAACCATCCGACCACCTCGCCCGTCTCGGGCGGTCCGCGATAAAATACCTGAAGGCTCTCGGAAGCGGCTGGCTTTCCCCGACGGTCGTGTTTTACTGGAGGCGCAGCCGTATCGTCAATCGTTCTTGCAGGTTTCGATGAGAAGCGAAGCGACCGATTGCGACGAGTGGATCGCTCGCTGAAATCTCCGGCCGTCACGGAGCGATCGAACTCCCGTTTCTTTTTCAGGACCGACGCCTCAGGCCCATGGGAGCCAGGATTCCGATGCGGATGGGACTGCTGGCGGATATCCATGAGGATGTCGATCGACTCGAGGCGGCCATTGGGCGATGCCGCGACGAGGGTGCTGACCGACTGTTCACACTCGGCGACATCTTCGAGACCGGCGCCCGGTTCGCCGACGCCGTGGATTTGCTCCGGGAGGCCGATGTCGCCGGGGTCTGGGGCAATCACGAGTTTGGTCTCTTCGCTGGCCGGGGCGATTCGGTGGAACGCCCGTTCACATGGACGACCCTCGACTACATGCATCGCCTCGAGGCCCGCATGGAGGTTGAGGGCGTGCTCCTGAGTCACGTCCTGCCCTGTCTGGATCCCACCGACATCGAGCAACCGTGGTACGTCGAGCGGGCCCCGGAGAACGCGGAGGCCGCGGCTCGGAACTTTGCCGCATTTCCCCACCGCCGGATGTTCGTCGGTCACTTCCACCGTTGGCTGGCCGTGACCCCCCAGGGAGCCATCGATTGGCACGGCCATCGGCCGATCCGCTTCGAGGCCGACAACCGCTATCTTGTGGTCGTTGCGGCCGTTTGCGACGGCTGGTGCGCGATCTACGACACGGTATCCGACAGGCTCACCCCCTTCAACCTCCGCACGAGAGGTTCCAGTTGAGCCAACCATCAAGTCCGGGTATCGTACTACTTTGCCATCGATAGCAGCCGAACTGGCGTCCCGGGAATCGATCAGATGAGGATACGAGCGGGCGCATTCCAGGCGAAAGGGGCGGGGTGGATGGGACTGTTCACGGGGAAAAAAGGGCTGATCCTGGGCGTTGCCAATGACTTCAGCATCGCCTGGGCGATCAGCAAACAGCTCCACGATGAAGGGGCCGAGCTGGGTTTCACCCACCTACCCGGCGACAAGATGGAACGCCGGGTCCGCAAGCTGGCCGAGCCGATCGGCGCCCGGCTGATCACACCCTGCAATGTCCAGAACGACGAGGATGTGGCCCGGGTGTTTTCCGAGGCGCGCGAGACGTTCGGCACGCTCGACTTCGTCCTGCATTCGATCGCCTACGCGCCTGTGGATGACCTGAAATGCCCGTTTGTGAAGGCCAGCCGCGACGGCTTCAAGACGGCCATGGACATCAGCGTCTACTCGCTGGCGATGGTGGCGCGACACGCCGCAGAGTCGATGCCCGAGGGCGGTTCGATCGTCACCTTGACGTATTTCGGCGGCGAACGGGTCGTTCCCGGATACAACATGATGGGCGTCTGCAAGGCAGCACTCGACGCCGCGGTCAAGTACCTGGCCTACGACCTCGGGCCCAGGAAGATCCGGGTCAATGCCGTGTCGGCTGGGCCGGTCAAGACTCTGGCGGCGTCGGCCGTGGCCGATTCGGACAAGCTCGCCGGACTGTATGAAATGGCCGCGCCGATGGACCGTAATATCACTCGCGAGGAAGTTGGCGCCGCCGGGATGTATCTGCTCTCCGACTATGCCAGCGGGATCACCGGCGAAATCCTCCACGTCGATTGTGGTTACAACATCATGGGCTCACCCGGCCGGGCGATCGAGAAAGTCAAGGCTCTGATCCTGGCCAAGGTCCAGGCGGCCAATCCCGAGCTAGCCGCGGCCCTCCAGAACGACGAAGAGCTGAAGCGGTTATGAGTCAACCGCACGACCCACCCACCCCGGTCGGCATCGGGCTGGTTCGGAGGGAGGGCTGTTATCTCGTCCGGCGGCGTCCGGCGGGGACCGTGTACGCCGGGTACTGGGAATTCCCCGGGGGCAAGTGCGAACCGGAGGAGACGCCGGCTCAGGCCACCGCCCGCGAATGCCTGGAGGAGATCGGCCTGCCCGTCGTCGTCGGCGCGCTCCGACGGGTCACGACCCATCGCTATCCCCACGGCCTCGTCAAGCTGCACTTCTACGACTGCACCACCGACGACCCGGTCGCCGTGCCAGCCGCTGGCTCGGGCTTCGAGTGGGTCCCTGTCAACCGGCTCGCATCGCTCCGGTTCCCCGAAGCCAATGAGGCTGTGCTCCAAGACCTCTGTCGAGAGAATCCACGAACCGGATGAGACTGACGGCCTTCCCGATCTCCGAGCCGGGTCCGCATCAAGGGACGGGGTTCGGGTTGAGGGGGATGATTGGCTCGCGGTCCACCACATTGTCGATCAGCCCGTAATCGCGGGCCTCTTCGGGTGACATGAAGCGGTCGCGATCCGTATCCTCCTGGAGCCGCTCGAGGGTCTGGCCGGTGTGCTTCTGATAGATCTGGTTGAGCTGCTTCTTCATGCGGATGAACTCCTCGGCGTGGATCATGATCTCCGTCGCCGTTCCTTCCATCCCCGCCAGCGGTTGGTGGATCATGATCCGGCTGTGGGGCAGGGCGTTGCGCTTGCCTTTGGCACCCGCGGACATCAGGAGCGACCCCATGCTGGCACACTGGCCGATGCAGTAGGTGGCCACGTCGCAGGAGACCCATTGCATGGTGTCGTAAATGGCCAGCCCAGCGGTCACGCTGCCGCCGGGGCTGTTGATGTAGAGGTGGATGTCGGCCTTGGAGTCCTGGTGGGCCAGCACGAGCATCTGGGCGACCACGAGGTTGGCCACCGTGTCATCGATGGCCGAGCCCAGGATAATGATGCGATCCTGGAGCAGGCGGGAATAAATATCCATCGCCCGCTCTTCACGACCGCTCCGTTCGATCACGATCGGGACCAGTGGCATGGGAGATGCGCTCCTTTGTCCTTCGTCCTTGGTTCTTGATCCTTCGTGGCTCTGTCCGAAGAGGGAGTGGGATGACGACGTCTTAGGCCTGGGGACAGCCCCGTGACCAGCCGCTGAATTCGGTGTTCGACAACCAGGACCAAGGACCAAAGACTCAGGTGACCGAGATCGGCGAGCCTTTCTCGCCGGTCATCCGACCCACGACCTCATCGACCAGGCCGTATTCCTTGGCCTGGATGGCCGTCAGGTAGCGGTCGCGTTCGGTGTCCTTGGCAACGCGCTCCAACGGCTGGCCGGTGTGCTTGGCGAGAATCTCGTTGATTACCTGCTTGCTCCGCACGATCTCCTCGGCCTGGATCTCGATGTCCGAGACCTGGCCGCCCACCTGGCCGTACGGCTGGTGGATCATGATCTTGGAGTGGGGCAGGGCGAACCGCTTCCCCTTGGTACCACCAGCGAGCAGGACAGCCGCACCCGAGGCGGCCAGCCCGATGCAGTAGGTCGCGATCGGGCTGTCGATGAACTGCATCGTGTCGTAGATCGCCAGGGTACTGGTGACGCTCCCCCCCGGACTGTTGATGTAAAAGCTGATGCCTTGCGTCCGGTTCTCGTACTGGAGGAACAGGAACTTCATCACGGTCAGGTTGGCCACGGCGTCGTTGATCACCCCTTCGAGAAAGACGATGCGATTCTCGAGGAGTAGATCGCCGAGCGTCATCTGGCGCTGCCGCGCATAGTCGCGATAGCGCTGAAGTATGGGATCGGCGAGAGGATGTTCGCGAGGCATGGAAAGATCCTTCGCAATCAAGGGCCGGCCGACGGGACAGGATGCCTTGTCGGCTACTCCACTCCGGGTTGCTTCGTAGGGCTCAAGGAGGAAGGCTGAATCAGAACCTGAGAAAGGCTAAGGGTTAAGGAAGAACGAGGCCGGCCTGGATTCCGCCTTCGGCCTTCCTCCGTCAGCCTGACGAGACGCCTTCCCGAACCCGAGCCCGCGGAGTTCACGATTGGTCCGTGGGCTCGGGGCTTGCCACATCGCTGTCGGCCTCTGGAGCTGTGGGCTCCTCGGCCTCAGCTTCCACGCTCTGGTCCAGGGTTTCGACTCGGCCTTCCGCCTCGTCGGTTGCCACGACCACGTCCTCGATCGTGCTGGACGCCAGGATGTAGTCAAGGACCTTGCGTTCCAGGATCTGGGTCGTCAGGTCGTCGGTCATGCCTTCCTTCTCGAGCCGGGTGCGAACCCGGCGGACACTCTCACCAGATCGCTCGGCGATCGCTTCGAGCTCCACCTCCACGTCCGACTCTTCCGGCTTGATCTGCTCGGCTTCGGCGATCTTGGCCAGGAGAAGGAACTCTTTGAGTGACTGGAGGGTCGTCTCGTGGGCGTTCGCTTTGATGTCGGCCTCGCGGGCGCGGATCTCATCATCCGACATGCCTTCCTGGCGGAGTTCCCGGACCAGCCGACGGACCGTATTGGCTTCCTCTCGGGAGACCAGATCGGGCGGGAGGTCAAACGGCGTTTGAAGGAGCAGCACATCAAGGATCTGCCGCCGAAGCGCCAGGCGCTGCTGGAAGAAGAGCCGGCGATTGAGGGCATCGCGCACCGCCTCACGAAGGGTCTCGAGGTTCTCGAATCCGATCGAGTTCAAGAATGCCTCGTTGATCTCGGGGAGGCGTACCTGCTTCAGATCATGGACGCGTACGTTCACGGGAAGGGTCTGCGCCCCTCAGCCGGGGATCCCGGGCCGCGGTTCCCATCTTGGCCTGGACCTGCCGGGTTTCTCCCGGCTTGACGCCCTCCAGCGTTGCACCCAGATTCGGGATCGTACAGTCCTGGAAACGCAGCTCTGGCTGGAGCCGGAACTGCATCTCCTTGGCCTCAGACATGATCCGGCCATCTGCGCGGAGGAACACCAGGTCGGCCGTGAGATAATCGCCAGGCTCGGCGCTGCCGCCCAGCTTCGGCACGATCTGGCCATGGCGCTCAAGGTGGATCTGGAGTTGAGTCTCGATGTCCGCGTCGGTAATCGGCCTGACGGGTCGCTTCAGGGAGAGGCCCTTGTAGTTCGGCAGCTCGAACTGCGGGCGGACCTCGACGTCCATCTCGAAGTTCATCGGCCCATCATCCGGTAGCTCGATGGCTGCGACATCGAGTTGGGGCTGTGTGATCGGTTCGAGCTGGTAGTTCTGGTCGAGTTGCTCGAGCGACGACATCAACAGCTTCGACTTGACCTGGTCGGAGACCTGCTTGCGAAACCGCTTGACGACCAATTGACGGGGTGCTTTCCCAGGCCGGAAACCCGGGACGACCGCGTCTCGGCGGAGGGTCTCCAGGGATTCCGTATACTGGAGTTCAATCTCGGAACGCGGGATCGAGACCTTGATGTGCTTCTTGCACGGCCCGGCGTCCGTGATCTCGACCGTCATGTCCAGCTTGGGCTTGGCAATCTCCCTCTCGCCGCTGCCGGGCTCGTCCCGGACCGAAACGGCCGAGCCGGCCTCACCTTCCTGCTCATCGGTGCTCATCAGAGGCATTCCCTCGGGGTGACATCAGGTTGGGATGGCTTGGTCCGCCATCACGCAACCCACGCGCTCGAGCGAAAGCCGCCAACCCGGAATGGCATCGATCAAAAGCGGGAGAAGGGATTTGAACCCTCGACACCCACGTTGGCAACGTGGTGCTCTACCCCTGAGCTACTCCCGCATCAACCAACAGGATCTCGAAGTGCAGCCGCCCGCGTCACCAAAATCTGACATGAGCGGTCCACCCTACAACCGAATTTCAGTATCGCGCCGTTGCCCTGGATTGCAAGCCGTCTTCCAGCAAAACCCGGGGCCGATGCACTTTGCACCAAGCCCCTCCGTCACCGGCGATCTCAGGAGCTGCGGACCCGCCCGTGGCATTCGGCGAATGGAAGCCTCGGGAGAGATCCCGGAGCCTTTCCATTTGCGTATTGGGCCACCAGACGATAACTTATGAGGAAAGCCCATCTCCGCCGCATCATCGCAAGACTTTAAGGCATTCGATCGGGACGAAGCCACAATGAACTATGTACTTCAGGTCGTCCGAGGCCGAAGCGCGACCACCACGCTCAAACTGGCAGATGGTGTCACCAGCCTCGGCCGACACGACGATTGCGTGATCCGTATCAAATCCTCCCAGGTCAGCCGACGTCATTGTGAGCTCTTTGATGTCGGCGGCAAGCTGACCATCCGTGACCTCGGTAGTTCTAACGGCACGTTCGTCAACGGCAAGCGGCTCTCTGGCCAGCAGACTCTCAAGGTCGGTGATGAGCTGACCGTCGGCGCAGTGACGCTCCGTGTCGCGACCCTCGGCCAGCCGGTTGCCGCGCCGCACCCGCGCCCTCCTCCAAGCCCGGGGATACGGCGGTGGTGGAGGCCGTTCCCATCGGTGACGAGGACGAATTCGAGATCGAATTCGATGAAGGTGAGCCCGAGGTGGAGATCGAGACCATCCCCCTGGCGGAATCGGAACCCACGCCGCCAGCCCCCAAAGGGGATGGAAACCGCAAGCCGGTCCCCCCGCCCGCCCCCTTACTGACTGCCCCCGAACCAACAGCCAAACCTAAGAAGGAAGATGAGGCGGTCGCCCAGTTCCTCTTGGATCTCGATCTCGACGAGGAATGATCGCAGCCATTCGTGTTTGAATCTTCCAGTGCGGAGTGTCCCGCACCTCGCCGCAGTCGCCCGGATGTGTGCGACTCGTCAAGGCTGAGAACAATCGCTAAACTTGGTCGTTGGAGGCAAGCGTACTTCGTAGGCCCGTTCATGACTTGCCAGTCAGGAACCTCGGCGTCCTACACGGAACGGATGGCAATGACAACCTCAAATTCATTTGCGACGTGGTTGATGCGGAGATGCTCGTGTCAGTTCATGTCGCTGAAAACACGAATGCCCCGATTAGGCCAGGCTTACGATTCTTGGCGTACGGCGTCATCCCGACAGGGCAGCGGGTCGTCCCGGTCGATTCGAGAGGCGCTTTGGTCTTTTGTGCACTCTCTATCGCTAGCGTGTGTGACCAAATTCACCCAAGGACCCATCTCGTGTTGATTTGGATCGCCACTTCAAGCGCTCTTTGGGAGAAAATCGTCGTTTTTCCTGGCAGCTCGTTGATTTCTTCCAGGAAACGCTTTAAATAGCTTGGGGTGCCCGAACTGATGAGGCGATCCGCCTGTCGTTGCGAGCCGAAACTTGATCGTGCCCAAATCCATGGATATTCGTCATGGCTCGTCGCAAAACGCTTCCTGAGTCGGTACGTGCCAAGGTGGCCCTAGCTGAACGGCTGGGGAGCCTACGCTCGGAGTTGTTCGGAGATCGGGGTGGACCGGAGATGGCCCGACGGTTGGGTATCCCGGTACGCACCTGGTACAACTATGAAGGGGGAGTGACGGTCCCGGCGGAGGTCGTCTTGAAGATTATCGAGCTGACCTCAGTCGAGCCCGCCTGGCTGCTCCACGGCAAGGGGCCGAAATTCCGTCACGACGGTCCCACGCGCAACGACGCGGCATCGCCGCCCGCGATGAGCGTCGGCGCACTGTTGAGAACGGCTTTGCAAATCCTGGAGAGCGAACGAGGGCCCAATTCGGGAGCGGCAAGTGACCATGTCTTCGCCGCGCCGTCCGCCCTCGAGGGCGCGGCCGGATCGGACAGCCCATTCGGAACGACGGCTCCGCTCCTCGATTCCGAAGAGGATCTGGTGGCTGAAAACGGCGACTTCTCGCCCCGCGAAGCCGGCTCGAACCACCGCAGGGAGTGGCTCGCGGCCCAGCGTGAAAACCGCTGCATTCGCGTGGCGGGAGATGCGATGGCGCCCATCCTGGCCGATGGCGCGTCGGTCGCCTATTCGGCTAATGACGAAGACGTGAGTCTGCTCCATAAGAAAATGGTCGTCGTCTGGCTGAACGGGGAACCCATGGTCCGATGGTTCGAACAGTGTGATCGACGCTACGCGCTGCTCAAGGCTGAGAACCCCGGGGCCGTTCCCGCGGAGGTCCTCGTCGATCTGGAAGACCTTCGCGATCCGCCCCGATTCCGCCGGGTCCTGTGGATCCATACGCCCCACTGAGGGGCGGTATTCTTCCCCTTGTGAAGAGAAGCTGGCGCGAAGCGTCGGATGGAGGGTTCTTCGGAAGGCTCTCCTGAAGGTGGAAGGTTGAGTAAGACCGGATTAATCCAGGCTTAATCCGAGACTCCTCGCTCATCGCCACCGGAGTCGGGGCCAGGCGCGGCGAATTCCCGCCCCAAAGGGGCCGAAACAGACCAGCCCGGGGCAACGCCCCGGGAGAGCGATCACGCCCCCCCAGCCGAGCCCTGAACGGGCGTTACAAGCCGGGTCGGGGCGATCACCTGTGCCGCCCTTTCAGGGCTCTTTCGTGGCGGTTCCTCGGTTCCCGGGGCGTTGCCCCGGGCTGATTTGTCTCGCCCCCTTCGGGGCAAATCCCGGTGGTGTTCGGCGAGAAGTCTCCTTAATCCTTCAGCCTTTCCTGACTTGGCTGAGCCAGAACCGGGCGGCTCTTGATCCGGCCTTCGAGCTTCTGCCTTCCAACCACCACTCCAAACCTTCTCCAGCAGAACGAGTCGGAGCGACTCTTACCAGTTCAGGAACTCTCCCGCACAGGAGAGTACCAGGATCTTGCCGTCGCCGATCCGCCCGGTCCGGGCTTGGCCGACGATCGCCTTGATCACGATCGGGGCAAGTGATTCCTCCACAAATACGCTCAGCTCGACCTTGGGCACGAAGGATGTGTTGTACTCGCTGCCCAGGTACTGCTGGAGTCGATTTTTCTGTCGCCCATACCCCATCGCCTCGCGGACGGTTCCGCCCAGGATCTCGATCGATCCGAGGGCGTCAAGGACCGCCTGGGCGCGGAACGGCTTGACCAGCGCGATGATCTGGACCACCCCGGTGGTGCGGACCACAGGGGATGCGCTGTCGGGCAAGGTCGAGGCTTTCGCGTGGGTCGAATCTTCGTGAGACATGAACGCTCCCCAAGGAAACCCCGGCGCGGACCGCTTGACAACCCGCCCGCCCGCACCGAAATTGGAGCAGTACGGCGAAGATCGGGCCGGCTGCCGCTCTCGAATGCACGAGGTGAACGATGAAACGGGTCCTTGCTCTCCTGGCCAGCGTGAATCTCTTTCTGGTGATCATCGGCTGTGCTCAAGATTACGACCTTCGGCTCGGAAAGACCTACGACCATCTACGCAATATGAAACGGCTTGATGAGAATCTCGAGAAGCCCGCGGATGCCAAGTCGAACCTCGCCGCAGCGAATATCTACGTCCGACCCCCGCTCGGTCTCAAGCCTCACAACGAGTTTGCATTCAACTCGGTCGAGCCGGGAAAGTTCGACATCACGGATACCTTCTTCGATGACAAGGGAAGTCTGCACATCGTGGCCCGCGTCGAGAAGCCGAAGGCAACCAACAGCAAGAAGGGACCCAATCCGGCGCAACCGAAAGTCCCCCGGGGAGACTTCACCGCCGATATACTCGAGCTGCTCAAGAACGCCTACGCGGCCGACATCGAGACACCCAAGCCCAAGTCCGAGCCCAAGAGCTTCGATGGAAAGACGAACTCCTTCAAGACGCTCGACCTGGATCTGACGGCGAAGGCGGTCAAAGTCTACCTCTACGGCGAGAAGAACAGCCCCGTACAGGTGGCTTTCATCTTCGAGTATCCCAAGGAGGATCTCAAGAACCTTTCCTCGAAAATCGACCTCTGCCTGGGGTCGTTCCGAGTGGGTGAGGGTGCGCGCCGCCTCTATGCCGGTCAGGACGAGGAGTCAGGCGAAGGGACGTCCGCACCGCCGACCGGCGTGTTCTGAACGGATCTTCAGTCGATGCGAGTGACGGGGAGCAAGGCGCGCGAGAGGGACGGACGAACGGGTCGGGACTTCTCGTTGCTCACCACAACGCGAAGCGGCCATTGGCGAGAGAAGACACGCCCGCTGTTGTGGCTGTTCGCTACTCGCTGCTCATCAGCCTCTTGACCTTGATCGGTGCGCGACTGGCACTCGCGGGTGGCGTGGCGGCCAGCTCGTGGCGCAGGATGGAAACACCTGGGGGAGCCTGGATCCCGAGCCGGACCTGGTTGCGATCGATCTTCACGACCGTAACGACGATGTCAGGCCCGATCATGATTTGTTGCGATGGTTTTCGGCTCAGAACCAGCATCCCTTCCTCCCGACCACCGAGTAGCCATTCCAGACGGGTGACACTTCGTTGGTGTCGCTTCTGGCAATAGTTTCGTAGGCTCGTGGCTGTCGCCGACATCGGTTTTTCTGACATGCAACGAATTCACGGTCTATTACGAATGGGAGGTGAAGCTCTCGCTGACGTTGAGGATGCTGGTCTGGACAGCTCGGGTCGAGCCGCTGGGTGAGGTTCCTGGTCTGGCGGGGACGATTCGGCAAGGTCATCCTGTATGCCGGGACGATCGAGGTCGGCCAGCCGGCGGGCCGCCTTGGGAATCGCGTCACGGACAGCGACCGGCAGTCGTGACTCGATCTTTTGGGCCCGCTTGAGGAACTCGCGGAGCAGGGGAACGGCTTGGTCGGTCTGTCGTTCGGCAAAGAGCTGATCCGAGAGGGCGAGGATCGAGAGCAGAGTATCGGGGTGGTCGTCACCTAGCTTGGCCCGCCGTTTCGACAGGATGTCGTAGGAGAGTGAAACGGCGCGGTGGACCCGGCCGGCATCCTGATAGGCCCCAGCCAGGCTGTGCATCGCAGTGAGCGTGATCGGGTGATCCTCGCCCAGCTTGGCTCTCAACCGTGACGAGGTGGTCTCGAGCATTCGGATCGCCTCGTCGAGCCAACCTCTAGCCCGATGCGTCTTTGCCAGGTTGTTCATCGCCACCAGCGTGGCGAGATGGTCGTCGCCGAGCTTCGCCCGAAATCCGGCGAGAACCGTCTGGTGAAGCGGGACCGCTCGATCGGGCCGGTTCGCCGCCGTATAAGCCACGGCCAGATTGTCCATGATGGTGAGCGTGTCGGGATGATCGGCGCCGAGCGCGGCCCTCACTCGAGGGAGCACTTCCTCAAAGAGCGGGATCGCTTCCTCGGGTCGGCCTGACTCCCAGTAGGCCACGGCCAAGTCGTTCATGGATTCGATCGTATCAACGTGATCGTCGCCCAGCGTGGCCACGCGCCGGGACAACGTGTCCTCGAGAATCGGGATGGCGCGGTCGAGCCGGCCGGCGTCCTGGTAGGCCATCGCCAGATTCTGAGACGACTCCAGAGTCTCGGCGTGGTTCTTGCCGAGCCGTTCACGGCGAATGTCGAGGGCTCGCTCAAAGGCCGCGAAGGACTCGCGAGACAGACCGAGCCCGGAGAAAGTCTCGCCGAGGGCGTTGTAGAGCGTGGCCTGCGTCAGGGGCTGACCGGCCATCGAGCTGTCGAGGTCCCTCATGGCGTGATCGAGTAAGTCGATGACCTTGAGGGAACGGCCGTCAACCGAGGGATCCGGTCTGCGGAAGGCTTCGACCAGGAATTTCAGCGATTTCTCAGCCCGCATTCGCAGCTCGTTGGCCTCCGAGGCTTTCTGGAGCGCGACGACCCGCTGCCGGGATTCGTCCCGCCGTGCTTCGGCCTGGTCTGCGCCAGGCCATCGAGAGAATCGGCACGGCCAGTGCCAGGGCTCCGATCGTCACGACAACCGAGGCCGCCACGCCCGCGACGATCGGCTGATGGCGCTTGACCCAGCGGCGGACTCGGGCCGGAATGGGCTCGACGCACGCGGTCACAGGCTCGTCGGCGAGCCATAGCTCGATATCATCGGCGAGCGCCAGCGTCGAGTCATAGCGCCCCGACGGTTCCAGAGCCATCGCCTTGAGGCAGATGGCATCGAGATCTCTCGGCACCCCCGGCACGATTTCCCGAGGCGGTTCGAACCCGCCGTGACGAACGGACCGGAGCACCTCATCAGGATCCCCCGAGAATGGTGATCTGTCCGTCAGGAGAACATAGAGCGTCGCACCGAGGCTGTAGACATCGCTGGATGGCCCCAGGAGGTCGGGCCGGCCCGCGGCTTGCTCCGGGCTCATATAAGCCGGCGTTCCCACCGCCTGGCCTGTGGCGGTTACCGAACTGCCTCCCCCGTGCGGACGGTTCCTCGACGAGCCGATCCTCGTCGGGTTGTCCCTGGGTAGCGCGTCCGTCCCCTGACGGATCAATGGCCTGGCCACGCCCCAATCCATCACCAGCGTCTCGCCGAAAGGGCCCAACATAATGTTGCTCGGCTTGATGTCCCGGTGCAACACCCCTCGGCTATGGGCGTAGCCGATCGCGTTGCAGACATCGACAAATCGCCGCAGTAGCCAGCGGAACTCTCGTCCGTAGTAGTCGCGTGAGGTACCCGCGTGGAACCGTCGGACCGCCGCCGCCAGGTCCTCCCCCTCGATGAACCGCATGGCATAAAATGGCCGACCGTCAGGCCGCCAGCCCAGGTCGTAGACCGGCACGATTCCCGGATGCTCCAGATTGCCCGTGACCTCGGCTTCGAACACGAATCGTTCGCGACTGACTGGATCCTCGGCATGATCCGGCTGGATCTCCTTGAGAGCGACACGGCGGTGGAGTGCTCGATCCTGGGCCAGATACACCCGGCCCAATCCCCCTGACGCGTGGGGCCGGAGAACCTCGTATCGCGATGCGGCCGAATCAGGTCGTCCGGCGATCCTGGTCGGGACCGGATCGATGGTGGAAGCATGTCCTCTGACGCCATTGACAGCGCCTGCCCCATTGGGCCGAGCGTCGCTCATGTCCACAACCGCTACGTTCGAGGGAGAGATCAAGGCAAGACCTATGAGATCGCTCTCGACGCTCTCGTCCTGCTGCTCGATCAGACGGTCGAGCTGTTCACGCTCCTCGCTCGTCACCGATCGCCGATCCGTCAGCACCTCGCCCAATGTACGGGTCTGGTCCTTGGCCCAGTCCTGCATCGCATCGATCAGCTCATCTCGGCCGATCAAACTCATCTGCAAGGCCGCCATACCCAAGCGGAGATTCCGATCCGCGCAAGTTCGGGTCATAACGCGTCCTGTGTGATTTGGGCATCCTGATGGCTGGCGATCGCGATCGCGGCGTTTCGTCCGGACTCCACACCGAGGCCGTGCGCCATTCGAGTGACCATCTGGTGTTGCATCAACTCAATGCTAGAACACCATTCGCGGTGGAGGGCTCGCGAACTGCTCAAGTTGTTGACTCGGGATTCCTTCGTCGCGGATCCTGGGGACAACGAGAATGCGTTGCCGCCGAGCCGATTCGCGGCTAACATCGAGCGGACAATGATTCTCATGGCTCTTGGGTGGAGTGCGCGATGGAAACTCAGCCGGGAGGAGCAATGATGCCGGCGTGGCGGCGGCGACGCTTTCTGGCCTCCAGCACGATCGGACTGGGGGCCGTCGGACTGGGCGCCACGTCCGAACACGTGGGAGCCGGAACGGACCCGCGGCAGGCCGCGCCGGAGATTCGTACCAAGGACGACCTGCCGACGCCCGCGTTGCTGGTGGACCTCGACCGGTTTCAAGCCAATCTTCAGAAGCTGGCGGCGCATTGTCGCACCAGCGGCTGTACGCTGCGGCCCCATGCCAAGACTCACAAGTGTCCGGAAGTCGCCCGCCGCCAGTTGGCCGCTGGGGCGCGTGGGATTTCCGTGGCAACGGTCCCCGAAGCGGAGGCGATGGTCGCGGCCGGCATCCACGGCGTGCTGCTGACCTCACCGATTGTCGAGGTCGGCAAGATCGCTCGGATGGTGGAGCTGGCCCACAAGGATCAATCGCTCATGCTGGCGGTGGGCCACGCCCGCGAGGCCGACCTGCTGGCGGAAGCCGCCACGGCCCGACAGCTTCACCTGAACATCCTGGTGGATCTCGATGTGGGCGACCACCGGACCGGCAGCCCTCCCGGCCAGCCCGCGCTGGAACTGGCCCAGAGGATCGATGGCTGCAAGTGGCTTCGCCTCCGTGGTCTCCAGGCGTATTCGGGCCGTTCCTCTCACATCATTGGCTTCGGGGAGCGGAAAACAGGCTCGCGGGAGGTGATGAGCCAGGCGATCGAGACTCGCAATCTTTTCCACGCCAAGGGGTTGGACTCGACAATCCTTTCCGGCGGTAGTACCGGTACCTACAACATCGATGCCGAACTGCCCGGCGGTATCGAGCTCCAGGCGGGCTCGTACGTCTTCATGGACAACGGCTACCGGTCCATCGGCGGAAGCGATGGAGACTCAGACTACAACGACTTCGCCTACAGCCTGACGGTGCTGACCACGGTCGTCAGCATGAGCGGCTCCAATCGAGCGACCGTCGACGCCGGGATCAAGGCGTTCGCGACCGACTCGGGCGGCAAACCCCTCGCCAAGACTCGAGAGGGATTGAATTACGAGTTTGGCGGCGACGAGTTCGGCGTGGTGACGGCCCAGCCCGGCGCATCGCTGCCGAATCTTGGCGACCGACTCGAATTCTTCGTGACGCACTGCGATCCGACCGTCAACCTTTACGACCGCATTTACGCCGTGCGAGGTAACGCCGTCGAGGCGATCTGGCCAGTCGTCGCCCGTCGAGGTTGAGACCGTGAATTCCATGAATGCCACAGGACGGCTCCGATACGCGACGGCGATTGGCCTGTTCCTGATCATCAGTCGGGAGGCGGGAATGGTCGAGCGGACGGCCCGAGCCGACCTCATCTATTTCCGCAAGGGGGGCGAAGCACAACTCCCGACGACGATCGACGGGAGCCGCATTGTGGTGGCGATGCCGGAAGGCAAGTTCGAGCTGTTGAGCGAGGACCTGATCAAGCGAGTGCCGGGGTTCTGGCCGGCGACGGACTGGGAATCGCGACGCCGCGAGATGCGGGATAAGGGATTCCCGGGGCGATATGCGGCGGTGTGGTGGGCCATCGAGAACGGGCTGACGGCCGAAGTCCCCGCCGAGCTACGCGAGCTGCATGCGATCGACCCGAAGCACGGGCCGACGGCTCGCATGGTCGCCGTGCTGGATCGGCTAGACCGTCCCTGTGCGGACCCGGACCTGGCCGCCTTTCGCGCAGCGCTGGGCATCCCGTTCCAGGTGGCGCGCGGGCCGCACGTGATCTTGCTCCACCAGCACCCGGAGACCGAGGCGAACGAGCGAGTGGCCCTTCTGGAACGCGTGCTGACCGGATTCCACCTCCTCTTCGCCGCCCAGGGGATCGAGCTGAGAGTCCCTCGACAGCGGCTGGTGTCGGCGTGGTTCGCCGATCGGAAGGACTACCTGACCTTCCTCCACCAGCAGGGTGCCGACGCGTTCGCCACGACGAGTGGCTATTTTCACCCAACCTGGGACGCCGTGGTCGCCTACGACTCGCGAAGCCGCGAAAAGCAGCGTGCCCCGCGCGAGGTATTGACGGGGCGTCGGAATGAGTTGCGACAACTCGCCGAGGCGGTCGACAGCATGCCAGCGAGAGGACGGATCCGGGTGAAACTGGCCGATGAGCCGGTGCGGAACGTCGGGCGAGCCGAGGCGCGGTCGATCCTCGACCGCCTGGAGCGTGAGGCCGCGTTCCGCACGGCGATACTGGATCTCGACTGGCGGGCGATCGACCTGGGCACGGCGGCCCACGAGATGATCCACCAACTGGCGGCCGACAGCGGGCTCCTGCCGCGGCACGATGCGTTCCCCTACTGGCTCCACGAGGGATTCGCCGCGCAGTTCGAGGTGATCCGAGGCGGCCGATGGGCCGGCATTAGCCGCGCCCACGACTTGCGGCTCACCGACTGGCGAACCATCCGCTCTCCCGCCGGACTGGAGCGACTGGTCCGCGACGCCGGCTTCGGCCGCGGCTACCAGCGCGACCTGTATGCCCAGGCCTGGGCACTGGTCTATTACTTGCGTACCCAGCACCCGCAGCAGTTCCTGACGTTCATCGACCTGCTCCGCAATCCGGATGTTCAATCGGACGGAGGGGCCACACCCCGAAGCGCATGCGCCGAGCGAGTCTTCAACGCCTTCCAGCGTGCCTTTGGCCGCGATCTCGACAGCCTCGACCGCGACTGGCACCGCTTCATGGACGGCGTGCAGACGCCACTCGAGCGAAATGCGCCGGCATCGAATCCCGATTCGAAACAAACCCTTTCTCATCCCCATCCCAGTTCCCCCACCGTTGGAACTCCTCGATCCGCGAGATGATGCGATTGACAGAACCTGCAAGTTCGCTAAGATCAATCGGTACATCCAATCGCGGGGCGTAGCTCAGCCTGGCGAGACGGCACGGTTCGGGTCCGTGAGGTCGCAGGTTCAAATCCTGTCGCCCCGACTTCATAAACCCTTGCTGGATAAGACGTTAGAACGATCAAATCGCCCGAAAGAATTAAAAGAGGTTGCACCAAAACTGCACTGAAACACCTCGCCAGACAGACGTAAGTCCTTGATTCGCATTGACTTGTGGCTGCACCGGAACTCGCTATAGCCGAGTGGTGACGAATTGCCACGAAGGCGCAAAGGTCCACACCCATTGGTGTTGCGCTATCGGCGCTGGTCGAGATGCGGCTTCGGTACGTCGGTGGCGTGGAACCGAAACTCGGCTTCGGCGCTTCACTCTTGGGCACGACGCCCAATTTCTCCGCCAGCTTCCTGGCTAGCTCCTCTGTCCGGGGCGACCTCCGCCTCTTCCCGGCCAGGAGGAAGTAGACGAAGCGGGGCTTGACGCGGATCGCCTCTCACTTGACGGGATGGATTGATGGGATCAGAATAAGCATTAGCAGAATGGATCAGTCTACGTGAATCGAGGCCCCGGGCATCTTCCTCAATGTGGGGGGAAACATGGCGGCTAGCGTTTCGGCCATCGACGTCATCCTCTCGATCAGCAAAGACCTGTTCGACCTTCGGGGAAAATTCGCCTCCGCCAAGAAAGAACGGAGGGAAGCCGTGGCCACCTATCTCGATAAGATAGCAACCGCGTTGAGTGATTCGGTCGCGATAATTAGAAGAGGAGAAAAACCGACCGCTCTCGCCGCACAGTTGGAGGCCTACGTTGATAAGCTACCCGATACGATTGGGGATTATGTCGATGCTGACGAAGCCGATGCTATGTCTTTTAGGCTTTCGGGATCATTCGGCTCTGGTTTTACGAATCTTGCAGTTGCCCCGCAGGAGACCCTCCTAAAGACAATCGAAAGTCTTGAAGGAGCGGTAGGCTATTTCAAAGCCACGGCCGACTCAATTCGTGCCTCTAAATAATTTTATCATGACCACATACGAATTCCATTCTCCGTGCAACTGATTGCATTTCCCGGCACTGTCCCAGTTTGAATTTGGGCCTCCCTCCCGCCTTTGCGCTTTTGCCTACGCCATCAGTAGGCCACCAAGTTCCACCTTTCCCCTTCGGACGGCTTCGCCGTCCAAGAAAGTGGCTCGCCATGGGGGAGTCTGCCTCACCCTCACGGCAGGAGCCGCATCGCCCAAAAGAACCGCTCCGTCTATCACTTTTTATTTGACATATGTAAAACAATTTGACATATTAGCAAGAATGGACGGGCGATGATGCCCGCGAAAAGCAAGGAGGCTGAAATGCAAACTTCATATCTCTACCCGTGGGCACTAGTCTACTACAACGGAACTTCGCCCGGTTGTGCGCCCCGCACCGTTCTTGCGTTCATTCATGAGGCGGTAGCTATCGACGGCGTCATCACCTTGTACCGCGTGACGAAGTTCCCGTGCGGCGAGCCGACCAAGAATGTCATACGCATGCCTGTCGAGTGTCCGTCCGGTGAAGTGCATCTACAAAGCGGCGTGACTCCCCGCGATGATTCGTGCTGTCGGGGCCAGCGGTCCCGTCAGGGAGATCACGCCATGCCTCGAAGCCGACACCATCGATCTACGCTGGAATGCCCTCCTCAACGATTTCCGCCGGAGCGGCCTGACTCAAGCCGAGTTCTGCCGCCGTCGCCAAATCTCGCTTCACTCCTTCCGAAAGCACCTCTACCAGCCCGCCCCGGCCGATCGCACTCCCAGCGACGATCGTCCTTCCGCCAGTGCCGACCGCCACTTCCTCCCGGTCACTGTCCTTCCCGATCCCATCCCGCCGAGCGCCGCCTCCTCGCCCCCACCTCGAACTGCTCCTCTCCAACGGACGTCGGATCGCCGTCGCCCCCGGATTCGACCCCCGGACCCTCCGCCATCTCATCGCTGTCGTGGAGGGACGCCCATGTTCGGACTGAGCGCCGCCGTCCGCGTCTACCTCGCCAAAAGATCCGGCCGACATGCGCAAAAGCTTCGACGGCCTGGCCGCCCTGGCATCAGGCAGCCTGGCCCTCGATCCCCTCTCCGGTCATCTCTTCGTCTTCGTCAACAAGCGCCGCGATCGCATCAAGATCCTGTACTGGGATCGCGATGGCCTGGCCGTCTGGGCCAAGAGGCTCGAACGCGGCACCTTCCGCATCCCGGACGCCGGCGGCCGATCGCGTCGAGATGACCACCGCCGAACTCGCCGCCCTCCTGGCCGGCATCGACCTGGACACGGCCCGACGGCGCGTCCGCTACTCGCGGCCCGCCACTCCTCTTCAAAATTCGGAGAATAATTGACTGCGCCAACAATCGAGCACCCGTCAACGTAGTATAGGGTATGATCACCCTCGCGGACCCACTCCCGGACGACCTGGAGACGGCCCATCAGCTCATCCGTGAGCTGCTGAAGACGCTCGGCCCAGCAGATCCATCTCAACGAGAAGCTCCAGCACCAGCTCGAACAACTCCTCCGCCAGCGCTACGGTCACGAAGAGCGAGCGGATCGACCCGGCCCAACTCTTGCTCTTCGCCCGGGAGATCCTGGCGCAGGCCGAGCCCGCGCCGACACCCGCTCCGAATCCGGAGCCGGCCCCGGCCCCGACGCCCGCTCCGAGTGCGGCCAAGAAGAAGGGCCACGGCCGCAAGCCGCTGCCGGCGAGCCTGCCCCGCAGAGCCGGTCCTGCACGACGTCCCGCCCGAACAACGCACTTGCCCCGACTGCGGCGCCGAGCGCACCTGCATCGGCCAGGAAGTCCGCGAGCAACTCGAATACATCCCTGCGTCGGCTGATCGTGCTCGAACACATCCGCCCCAAGTATGCTTGCCAGGACTGCGAGGCCAACGTCGTGATCGCCGAGCGGCTCCCCGAGCCGATCGAGAAGGGCCTGCCCGGCCCGGGACTGATGGCTCACGTCGCCATCAGCAAATATGCCGATCACTTGCCGCTCTATCGCCACGAAGGCATCCTCGAGCGCTTCGGCGTCGAGTTCTCCCGGTCGACGATGTGCGACTGGATGGCCGTCGATCGCCGAGTCTGCTGGAGCCGATCGTCAAGCTGATGCTGAAGCAAGATCCTCACCTCCCGGGTCGTCCAGAACGACGACACGCCGGTGCCGGTGCAGGATCACGACGGCAAAGGGATCAAGACCGGCCGGCTCTGGGTCTCCATCGGCGACCACGACCATCCTTATGTCGTCTATCGCTACACGCCGGACCGCAGTGCCGCCGGGCCGGAGGAGATCTTCAAGGACTACGAGGGCTATCTCCAGGCCGACGCCGATTCGGCCTACGACGGCCTGTACAAGTCGGGCAAGATCATCGAGGTCGGGTGCATGATGCACGCGCGGCGAAAGTTCTACGAGGCCCGGACCAGCGATCCGCTGCGGTCGCATCAGGCGCTGGCATGGATCAGCTTGCTCTACGACGTCGAAAGCGACGCGAAGAAGCGCGAGACCGCGGACTACGAGGCGTTCGTCGCCTTACGGCACCGAGCTGCGAGACGAGCGATCGCGGCCGATCTTCGACAAGTTTCACGCCTGGCTGGAAGCCGAGCAGCCCAAGGTTCTGCCCAAGAGTCCGATCGGCGAAGCGATCCAGTATGCCTGGAACCATTGGGAGGCCCTCAAGCGTCCGTTAGAGGCCGGGTTCCTCGAGCTGGACAACGGTGCTTGCGAGCGCGCGTTCAAACCGGTGGCGCTGGGCCGCAATTATGCCCAGTTCCGGATTATGTGGAGTCGTTGCTGGCCGATGCCCAGAAACACGGAGATTCTTGCGATTCCGCCTTCGAATCGGTCTGCATAATCTGGCCCTATCTCCTGATCGTCCGGTGCCGCGCTCGTGACCTCGCGGCCGATAGTCGATCGCGACTCGACGAGCAGTCTGCTTTGAAACCCGAGGATCAAACGAGGGCTCTCCTTTCGGGGTCGGCTCCAGGGCGCAGCGGTGCTGGTTTCGGTCCCCAGCAAAGCATGACGGATTATGCGGAGCGGAACAGCAGTCCGACATCAGAAGCAAGGGTGTGCCCTGGTCGAGCTCAGCATAATCCGGAACTGGGCATAATTGCGGTTATGCTGAGCTCAGCATAACCGCAAGAACTGGTTATTCGCGGGGAGCGACAAGGGAGGCCACACAGCGGCTGTGTTGATGAGCTTGTGCACGACCTGCAAGAATCTGGGGATCGACCCGCAGGCTTAAGCAACCGCGCAGAACCTCTACGCCACCATGCAAGCAATCGCGCTCCGCGCTTCCCACATCGGAAGTCAGCCAGCTAACCGGCCCGCGCAGCGAGATGGCTGCGTCCAAGTATCACTGCTTCAGATGGGCCACGAACTCTTTGGCGGCGGCTAATGATGCTTCGGCATCTGATTTCGCATAAATCTCACCGTTGTGCGAAACCTTGTTGCGGCGAGTCGCCGACTCGCGGAACCGCGCCCAGAATTGCTGCTTTTGGATTTCGTCTCCCGTCAGCGCGGTGTACAGCTCCCGGACTTTATCGTTCCCAAGATTATTGCCGGGGAGCAGCTTCTCGATGGATTCCTCAAGGTATTCAATTCCCTTTGCCTTGAAAGCTTGTACTAACGCGCGGTCGGTCGCAACCTCGCATGCAATGTGCGAAACCACAATGGAAACGCTATGTTCATCTCTGTTGATCAGTTCTTGAGCGAGGGTGAGAAGCTTTTGTGGATACGTGACGATAGAACAGCTTGCTTCACACCCGAAGATGACATACCTCCCCGGCTCTGCATTAAGAACATAAGACTTGTTGCTGGATTCATCCGACATGTTGCGGTCCTCTCAAAGTTGAAGCTAATCTGCTCTGCATCAGGAACCGTTACTTAATCCACACATCCATCTTACACGCGACCTGAACCCCTGACAACGCGTGTTAAATAATTCTCCGATCAAGCGATTCGGAGGCGTGGTTCTGAGCCGCCTGCAGCGGCATGATGTCGATCCCGGTGGTAGACTAAGAGCGCTTCACAGTTGGGTTGCGCACGCCGCGGCGCTAGGCGCGGGTCTCCAGAGCCCGTTGCGGGCTGGACCGAAGGTCTCCTTGACGCCTGCGCCCTTCTCGGGGAGACCCTCGGTCGGCCGGGTGGCAAGGTCGGGAGACCTTGCCACAGGCGCTCCGCGGCGTGCGCAATGCAAGTGATCGGCGCTCTAGTTCATAGTGGGGTACTCCCCGGCCTCGTAGGTCTACTGGTGTGATCGTAACGGTTGCATCACCAAGGATACCCCCCCGCCCTTCAAACTCCCGTACACGACTTTCGGTTATACCCCTCAGGTGAAAGGTGTGCAGTCCAATGCGAACGCATACCAAGTGTCGTCGCCCCATGTCACCGCAGCTCGAGTCTCTGGAAGGAAAGACTCTGCTCTCGGCCGGCTCGGCCATGCAACACGTCGCGCCTCGCCTGGCGGCTGCTCCCATTGTCGGCCAGGCGGTGTCCTTCCGCGGGACTTTGGCGGGGTCTGATAGCGACGTCAGGGTCGCCGGCATCTCCCATGTCGTCAGCTTCAATACTACTGGGACCCTCATCGGCCCCGGCTCGACCCAACTGCGCGGCACGTTGTTCGCGCGGGGGAACCCTCGGCCAGGCCGGTTGCTCGGCCAGCTCCTTCTGCGCAACAGCGACGGCTCGATGACGGTCAACGTCTATCAGTCGGCCACAGCGGGGACTTTCACCGACACCGTGGTCCGCGCGCGGGGAGCCGACACTATCTATAAAGGGGCGACTGGCAACCTGGAGATCGCCATGGCCTGGACCTTCAACGACCCCTATTACCTCCACCAGCAGGCATGGATGAAGTTCATTCCGAGCTGACGATCCTCAGGGCGAGATGGGGACCCCTGGATCATCGAAAGTGCGGGAGAACCCCTCCCTGACTGAAACCGACAGGGCTTCCCATCAACGTTCAATGCCTATCCTTCCCCGTAGTTTTGGAGTCGCGACTCCAATACCCTGATAAATCCTCGTAAGACACGGGAAATCCTGTTGAATCGCTGGAAACCTCCTATGACTGTAATATTTTCATAAGTCGTTGTCAGTAAAGCAACTTACGTCGCTACAATCCTCTCGGTTCGGGTCCGTGAGGTCGCAGGTTCAAATCCTGTCGCCCCGATTTAAGTTCTTGTCTGATAGACAATTGTGACGACATCAGGCATGGTCCAGGCTCGTGAGGTGGATCTGTTTCCCCCTGAATCCTCGACTTAAGTCCTTTGGCTCTAGACGCTTCTGAGAGTGAGAGCGCACGGTCTGGATCCGTGAGGTCGCAGGTTCAGATCCTGTCGCCCTGACCGTTTTCTGAAATCTAATCTCGACCGCGGCTGTTAGTGCGACTTCCTCCTAATTGACCAGAATGCTGTAGCCGCTCCCATTTCCATTTCGGCTCGGTCCCTCAGTGGGGTGGTTCGGTCGGGAAACCGGGGGCATGCATGGCAACCATCCGGGACGGGTTGTGGATCGCCTGTGATCGCATCCACGAATCCGCCTGATCGACGAGCGCCCTCCCTTCCTGGCCGGCCAACGAGACGCCGAGGCGCGAACGCGCTGCGGCGGCGTAGGAGGGCATGGCCACTGAGTCCAGACTTCCGATGGCACCAGTGAGCCATTGTCGTGCCGTCACCTGGTCCCCCCGGCTCGAGGCGACGCCGGCATGGAAAAGCTGTGCGAGCGCGGCTGCGAACGGGATCCTCTCGCCTTCGAGTCGGCGGGCATCGGCCTCCGCGGTGCGCAGCAGCACGAGCCGGTCCCGAGCAGCGACTGGGTGAGCGGCGGCCAGGGCGCTGCGGCGCGAAACGACAGCATCCAGATGCGGATGACCTGGACGTTCTGTGGCTCCCGGGTCAACGGCCAGACGCGGGTCAGGCGGTCCCAGGCCGCAGTCCCTTCTCCGCAGTAGAGGTCGATACAGGTTTCGCCCCACAGGGCGTGGAGATGCTGGATATTAAACTCCTGGGACGGCCATTCGCTCAGCAGTTCGCGCACCAAGGACCGGGCCGCGGTCGCGTCGTCGGCTGCCAGGAGCACATTCGCCCCCACGTAGGCCCCATTCATGGTGGCGGAGTACAGATCGCCCCGGTCCCGAGCGTCTTTGAGTGACGGGCCGGAGAGGCGCCCTGCTTCGGTGAACTCACCCATCATGAGGAGGATGCACATCAAGAACAACTGGGCGGTCTCGCGCTCCCAGATGGCGCCTCGGCAGCGCTGAAGGGTTCGACACGGCCTGCACCAGCAGGTCACGGGCACTCGGCCAGCGCCCACGACACAATTCGTTCATGCCGCCGGAGAGCTGCACCAAACCCAGTGCATAGGGATCTTCCAACCGCTGCGCCAGCGAGAGTGCCACGGCTCGATATCGGGTTGCGCGGCATGTCGGACTCGCCCGGCATGGTGCGGCATGCAGCCTCCCATGCCAGGGCCCGGGCGAGCCGGTGGGGCTCACCGGCTTGCAGGGCCAAGAGGAGATTGTGCGCCTGAAAGGCCGCTCCGGTGACCGGTTCGATCATGCTCAGACCGGCGGAGACGGCCCAGGTGACGTCAATGCGATGCAGGTCTCGTTCGGGAACTTGGGCGGCCTCGCGCTCCTGGTACTTGAGGCCTTGTATCCACAGGCGAGAGCGGTACCACTGCCACAAGAGGATCGCCCGCAACAAGGACCGTGGCAGCGACATTCCGACGGAACCGAGGACGCGCACCAGCACGTTGCGACCCTCGGCGACATGGCCGCTGGCGCAAAACTGGTAAGCCGCACGACGCCGCAGCTCAATCGCCTGGGCCGGGTCGGTGCCGTCGGCCGCCCTCAGGTAGGTCGCGGCCGACTCGGGCCCACGGCCGGCGTTGGCCAGTGCGTCGCCGCGCTTGGCGTGCAAAGCTGCGGCTTCCGCGCCCGTCCAGGACCCCAGGTCCAGTGCCCGGCCGTAAAGCTGGGCCGCGTGGTCGAATGCCAGAGTTTCGGCCGCCTGGTCACCTCCGAGGGCATAATAGTGGGCGGCCCGGACGGGGTTTTCCGCGCCTTGGAAATGGATGGCCAGCATCTCGGGGTCGGCCTGTCCGCCGGATTCCAGCACCAGCGCCAGCCGTCCGTGGTGCTCACGGAGTGCCGCCGGCGCCAGATGGCCCGCGACGGTCTCGCGGACCCGGTCGTGATACGGTTCGATCAGGTCCTGCCCGGCGTGGCGGGCGCTCCGGATCAGCCGGCTCGATCGGAGGGTCGTCCAGGCCGTGCGCGCGACCTGCGACCCATCGGCCGCCAGCTCGGCCGCTTCCCCGGCCTGGGCCAGCGGCAAGGGTTTGCCGGCCACGGCCACGACCTCCAGCAGGCGGCAGGCGGGTTCGGGCAATCTCTGCACGCGCGCCCACAGCACCTCGTCGAGCTGGACGGAGCGGGCCGCCGATAGTTCCTCCGGCGAGGAGACCGGAATCTGAACGTGCTGGACCAGTTCGTGAACGAAGTACGGGCTACCGAGCGACTCGCGGGCGATGGCCTGGGCCCGCGCCAGCGTGGCCGGGTCCTCGGCGGTGGACGGACGCTCGGCCGTCAACTGGCCCAAGGCCAGTTCCTGGGCCTCCGACTCGGTCAAGGGGACTACGGCCAATTCACGCCGTTCGATGGCCGGAGCGGGACCGTTCTTGATACGTCGGAAGGTCTGCAAGAATGGGCTCGATTCCGCCAGTTCGCTCCGGTACTGCGCCGAGCAACAGCAGCGTCGGTGGGTCCGGCGGCTGGAGCACCTCCGCTAACACGGCCGCGCTGTCGACGTCCCCCCATTGCAAGTCATCGATGAACAGGACGAGCGGCTGGCGGCCGAGCCGGGTCAACAGCTCGCGCAGCCCGCCGATGGCTCGGCGGCGCAGCTCGCGTTCGTCGGAGACGTCGGTTCGCACGTGCAGCCGCGCCACCGCTTCCACGCGATGGAAGACCGGAAACACTCTTGCGAACGAAGTCGCGTCGTGCGGCAGCAATGTCTCGACAAGGTCTTCGGGCACCTGCGTCAGGTACTCGCTCAACCGGTCCATCAGGCTATCGAGGGCCTTGAATGGAACCGATTCCGATTCATAGCATCGGCCGGCAAGGATCACCGCCGGTTCGCGCCCGCAGACGGTCGAGGAACCGTTCGATCAAGCTCGTCTTGCCCATCCCCGAGGGGCCGTGAACCAGTGCGACAACCGTGCGACCGCCGCACATCGCCTGGTAGGCATCCGTCAGGGTCTGCAAGTGCAAGGCACGCCCGATGAGGCGGCCCTGCGGCCAACTCGCAGCAGGCGGCCTAACCGGCCATTCGGCCTGCGGCCCCGTCCCGCGCCGAGCGGTTTCTGGCACGGTGGCCTGCAACCGGCGCAGGACTTCGCGCCCGTCGGGCCGTGCCAAGGGATCGCGGTGCAACAGGTCCCGGCATAGCCGATCGAGATCCTCAGGGATCCCTTCCGTCAGCGAGCTCGGCGGGGGTGCCTCGAGCTGCTGCTTATCTCGCAGCACTTTGAGAAGACCGCCCTGAAACGGGGTTCGACCGGTCAGGAGTTCGTACAGGATGACACCCACGCTATACCAGTCGGTGGCGGCGGAGAGCGACGAAGCCGCCGCCTGCTCGGGCGCGGCGTAGGCGGGCGTGCCGAGGAAGACGCCCTGCGCATCCTGATGCCGGCCCTGACGGTCGAGCTCAGCGGCCAGGCCGAAATCGAGAATCACCACACGCCCCTGCGGCGTCACCATCACATTGGAGGGCTTCAAGTCGCGATGCAGTCTGCCGGCGGCGTGCAAAGCGATGAGCCCGGAGGCCAACTGCCGAAGGGTTTCGCGCAACCGATTGAGTTGCATTTCGGATAACCCTGGGGTTCGCGCCCCATCCCGCCCCGGTTGCGGGTCGCCGGGCGGCGTTGGCGGCGTTGGCACGGAGGTGCAGATCGTTTCTCCCGCGGGACCTTGTTCCGTCTGTCGCACAATGCTGAGCAGGTCGGTGCCGTCGACCAGCTCCATGGTAAAGTACAAGGCCGGCCCGTCCGCTGCAGTTCATGAAGAGTGACCAGGTTGGGATGGATCACATCGGCCAAGGCGCGGAATTTTTGCTTGAAGCGGTACAGCGAGGAAGGGGTGGCGGAGAGGACGCACTTCAGTGCCACCACTTCTCCCTGCCGCCGGTCTCGGGCCTTGTAGACAACCCCCATCCCGCCGCGGCCGATTTCGCTCAGGATCTCGTAGCCTTCCGGATCGATCCGTGCAGCCACATCGCTCGGTCCGAGGTGGCCGAAAGACTGGGTCGGAGGCGCGGACGTCGGAGCCATGGGCTCGAGAAGAACTCCGAATGCCAGGGGATCAGCGAGTGCCGGTTCCGACGGCTCGCCGTCTATCGCACTCGGCGTCCGAGCGGACTCGGGATCGAGAGTGCTGTCAGCGGCTGACTCGTGGCGACGGCGTTCAACCATCTCAATACTGATCCGAGCTGATCACCTCGCCGCCGTTGATCGACCCGAGCCCGACTCAGGTCAGCGGGTTGATGGTATTCTTCATGAAGTGGACCGTGCCGTCACCGAAGACGGTATTCACGCCGCCTGGATGACGGCTCCGCGTGCCAGAGAACCAGGCCCCCGGGTTCCCCTGGTTGAAGCAAGCCAACCCTTGAACGGGCTGGCTCTCACAGAGCGAGCCGGGAGTCGGAGGACTGGTGCCAGGACTGGACGAGTCCGTGACCGAGGCGATCCGGACGAGCTGGGGTCCGGTCGCATTCGCATTGATGCCGAATGGAGATTGCAGATAGAGGTTGCGAGTCAAGTGACCGCCAGCCGCGCCCTGGCCGTCATCGCAATCGCCCCAGTTGATGCCAGAGTTCCCCTTGCTCGCCGACCACGGGTAGGGCGAGAAAGGGACGCCGTTCGCCGCCACGGCCGTGAAGCGAAAGACTCGGGTGTTATCGCTCGGACACTGGAACGAGGGGATCTTAGTCGTATAGACCGTACTGTTGACAACGAACCCCAGCAGCCCAGCGGCAGTCCACGTGCCTTCCGTGCCGATCGAAGCATTGAACGAGTTGTAAAGCGGCCCCTGCTCGATATGGGGCAGCATCAGGATGAACCAGGGAGGATCCTGGCAGCCATTGTCGAAACCGAGGCTCGAGCAGAGGTTGGGGATGCCCATAACCTCGAACACATCGCCGATCGGCAGGCAGTGATGAGCCGATTCGTAATTCGCGATGGCCAGCCCGAGCCGTTCCAGATTGTTGGTGCACTGGACTCGCCGCGCTGCCTCGCGGGCGGCCTGCACGGCGGGCAAGAGCAAGGCGATCAAGACCGCGACGATCGCGATGACGCCCCAGAGTTCGATTAGAGTGAACCCACAGCGTCGTTCTGACAAGGTTCGATCCTCTTCTCGACGTCGTTTCGGGTCGTGGTTGATTCGCGACGTGAGCGCACTTGCTGGCTTCGGCAGATCGGTCGCGGCGATTTGTCGCTCCTCCAACAACCAGTCTATCTCATTGATCTTTAACGGAGCTGTCAGTGCATTGCAAGAGAATGCATCGAGGATCGGCGCTTTTCTGGCTGACGACCCAGGGCTCCTGTGAACTCGGTCGTTCCGCCGTCACCCTGCCATCCCTGACCCGCTGACGGCCGCTTCGCGGAGTTTCACTGCCACGGCAACAACACGGCGGTAAATCGTAGAAATATCGACACTCCGCGCCGATCACCACCGATCTCCGCGCCGGTCGTGGCGGCATCGGGGGCCAGCGCGGTGAGCCGGCGGTCGCCTCGCCCCCTCCTCCACTCCCCACCCGTCCCGGGAGTTTGCCGCGCGCAATGTCCCGCCTCTATTTTTTTACAAAAAAATTTATCTCCTGCCCCAGTTGCGACTTCGGGATCACGGATCACCCATTTTTCGACTAGGTGCATTTTATTTCTTAAAATCTTGAGGCATACTATAGATAGATGGCCGTCAAACTACCTCGAATCCGCGCCCAAGGCAGCCGCGATCGATGACCTGGGAAATCAATGCTTCCGCCTTCCGCCGGGCGCTACCCGGGGAACCGGAGCGGACCGTGCCGGGTCTGATCTCGCTTCGGGCCAACGAGATTGGCGAGGGGTCCCTTCCGAATCTTTACCATCCAGTGCCATTCTGTGCCACGATCCTGCGCCAGGCGCAGCCCCTCGGCGGCGGACGCGCCGACCGCGCGGGCCGTTGTGGATCATCCCGGCGGATCACTCCGGCCCTCGGAGTCGGTCACCTCACCGCCCATGATGGCGTGGCGATCGCCCAGAAGTCGCGATAATCCCTGGTAGAAGAAGTTCCAGTCCCCCGCTGACGCTCCCCGGGCGGGGTTGGAAAATGGCTTGACTCAGGGGCCACGAATGGTAACTCAGGGGCGGCATTTCGCCCCAACGCCTTGGTGCTACACCAGTTCGGTCTGCTGGCTTTTCACGGCTCACCATTCTTGGCCCATCAGCCAATGTCTTATGCTGGACTGGCACGCTCGCTCGATGGCATCATGCGAAGTGAATTGCTCCGCATCAGGGGAGGCACTCCCGGATGAAGCAAGAGCGATCGAGTACGAGTTCTGGGTTAGCGAATGACAGCCCCATGGCCCGTCCCGTGAGGTCCGGTATGAACGCACCCGCGAACGCCTCCGACGGAACGCACGAGGGTTGGATGCAGTCTTCCACGTGTCGGGCCGTGGACGAGGCAGGGCGAACCGCCGGGCGCGAGTATGGGTTGACCGAATCGATTTCGCGAACCTTGGCGTCGCTCTTGAGCCGTCAAGCCAGGCAGAAATTTGGTGGGCCAGACGCGATCGGCCGGGCGACACTTGATGGCCTGGCTCGCGCCTTCGCGACCGACCGACTCGAGCAACTGGGCGATTGCCTCGTTGCCTCCTCAACCTGGAGCGAGTGGCTCGCCGGCGTCGTCGTGCCTCCGCCTGCCGGCGGCCTCCCCTCTTACACCAGGAACCTGGACATCGATCTCGAGCCATCGGGCCCATCGATCGACTCCTACCTGAAAGTGGAATTGACTGCTGGCGGAACGGCGATCATCCACATTCGTATCCAGAAGTGGTACCAGCCGGACCTTGACCGACACCTCTTCGAAGCGAGTCAAAAGATCGAGCGCAAGCACGGGAAGATGCCGATGGTCGCCGTCTTTCTGATGTGGCCGCCCGCCGAAGGGCCGGGTATGACAGGCCGGTTCGAGGAGCACGACGCGTCGGGAAAGGTGATCCGCATCTTCACGTATACGATCCACAAGGCATGGGAGATGACGCCGGAAGAGGTGACACAAAGCCCGGGGACGATGCTGCTGGCCCCGCTGACCAAGAGTGCCCGGGAGCGAATGCCTGAGGTCGTGCGAATGATCAAGGAGGGGTTGAAACGAAACCGGGCCGACGCCGAGACGCGCGAAATGGTCTGGATGTCAGCATACTGGGCAATGGGGCTCATCTGCGACCTGGACGAAGCCCACCGCGCTTTGGGGGACGTTCTGCCGCTCATCCACAGAGCCAAACACTACCTTGGCGCAAAGGTCAGGCCTTCCTCGAGGCCTATTCGTCGGCCCAGCAGGAGGGACGGCGGCAAGCCGGGCGCGATCTGGTCCTTCGGCAGGCCACACGCCGGTTCGGCCCGAATGCCGACGCCTCCGCTACAATCGCCTCCATCGCAGAGACCGACGATCTCGACGCGCTCGCGGACCGCGTCTTGACTGCTGTCGATTGGCCGTCGCTGTTGGCGAGATCTTGACGACACTCTGAAGGGATCGATCCCGAGTGTGTGCGCGCATTTCATCAACGGACTTGTCCTCTACGATTGCCCGTCAATTCGCGCCGATCGATGCGAGGCAGGCCACGACCTTCACACGTGTTTTCGCACGAGCCTCGTCGAGTCGTGTCCCCGTTGGTAACATCGGGCGCGTGTTGTCTAACACCCAGAAAGGCTCAACTGATGCGATGGCGAGTCATCGACCCGACGAATCGGAGTGATGCCGCCCAGCGCAGGGCGGTCACCCTCAGAATTGAGTCTTGGTGGCGCGAGTTTCAGAGTAAGACCGATGAGATTGCCGCGCTGTTTTCACAAAAGGCGAACTGGGATTTGCCGGATTGGATGGCGCACCATTTGGATGCCATCCATCCGAATCTGATGTGGGAATACGGGCCTGCGATGCGAGACATCGGCCATCGCCTGGTCATCACGCCAGAATCCGCACACCATTTTCGCCCGCTCGTGCGAACCATTCTCTCTCGCGCCCCGGCTCTCGATGGCTGGGAGTTTTACGAGTACCGGCTGGCTGAGGATCTTGAGTCAACGCTGTTGACAGTCGAAGGGCGAACCGGCCGCAACATCGCCGATTTCCAGTTTCGGGCATCGCTCGGAGAGAACCAACGGATCAACCTCAATTTTGCGTCACCCACCATCGTCGATCGAGAGGACCCGTCCGCCCTGAATGCCGCCTTCATCGCCACGGAAACCCTCTTGGGCGAACAAATTCTCAATGACTGGATTGGAGCGATCGAGATCACTTCGATGCCGCGCACGAAGGGCCTCAAGGCAAGGTTCGGCCGGGGCGGAAGGGAACTGCCGCTCTTCCTTGGACTCGACCGGTTGAAGGAGACTGTCGGCGCCCTGATCGTCAGCATTCGCGAACAACTTCCGCCGAACCTCCAATGCGAGTGGGTCGAGGGGGCTTCATGGTCACTCTGGGAATTGAAGTCCGAACAAGCCGACGACTATTACGAGCAGCAGGATCTCTTCGTCGGTACGTCAGCCAATCCCACGCAGTGGGTGGCCGCGCACAGCGAGGGGCTGTTTTCTTCGGAGCAATTCAGCCGATTCGGGGAAACGTTCTGTTATGTCAAGCTCGACGGATCTCACGGACTCGGCGAGGAAGGCTTTGCGGATCGATCCGAAATCGAGGATGCCTTGGATGCGGTGCTGAAGCCCGACAAACTCGGCTGCCACCTCGGCGGCGGGACGGGGCTGCGCTATTCGTACATCGACCTCGCCTTGACTGACATGGACCAGGGAATTCTCGCCACGAGGCAACGGTTACAGGCAGGAAGAGTGCCCAAACGCTCCTGGATCCAGTTCTGGGACAGCGATCTGGCCGCGGAATGGGTGGGGGTTTATCACGACAGTCCACCGCCGCCGCTTGCATTTGATTCGTAAAGAGAACACATGCAGCGCCCGTTCGTCCACTCCGTGCGGTCGTACTACGGCCGGGTTCAGACTCGAAGCCCGATCTGCCCTTTGGTCCTGGTCGCGACATGCACGGCAATCTCTGGGAGGCGAAGCCCGAGGGCGTCTGTGCGCGAGTCGAGACGTCGTGACCCCATGCCGATTTGTATTTACGTTGAATTCAAAGTACCGTGTGCTCGCGGCGCAGCCAGCCGTCACCGATCCCTTCGAAGTGGCCGAAGATCCAGTCGCCGTTCTCGGAGAGGACCGTGAACTCGGCGCCGTCCTTGAGGGGCTGGTCGAAGGCCGGCTCGTAGTCCTTGCCGATTCCCTTCCGGGCGATGGTTTCGTGGGTGACCACGCCATGCCGCGACTCGGCGACGTCGGCATAGGCCAGGCCGGCATCGAGACTTAAGACTACGGCCATGATCACCAATCCCGCGCGATCCAGTACGCGCGCGGTCGGCGGAGAAGCAGGGCCGCGCACGCCGTCAGGGCTGCCAGCAGAAAACCGGTGAACGACGCGTAGATCTTCTCAGGAAACGACAACCCGCCGCTCCAGAACAATACGTGCCTCCACCAGGGAGGAGCGGGTTCGGGTAATCGGCCCGGGGCGACCGAGAGCGCCTGCCGCAGATTCGCCTCGAGATACGGATCGCGCGGTCGGTAGGGCTTGGCCTTGCGATACGCTGCGATCGACCGGCCGCACTCCCTCGCTCGGAAGTACGCATTCCCCAGGTTGTAGTACACAGCTCCGTTGCGGAACCCGTCGGCGAGCAAGGATTCTAGGAGGGACGCTGACTCGCGGTAGTCCTCCGGAGTCTTCGCGGCATCGAAGACCTCGAGGGCGCGGACGAACGTGCGTTCGCGCGCTCCCGGTTCCACGGCGATGGTTGACTCCGGCAGGAGGTGGATCAGTGCGATCAAGGCGAAAACGAACCTTTGTATCATCGCTCACGCCCCCCGTTCCAGGTGGCGTGCCAGGCTCGGTATGAGCCTTTCCGCCGTTTCGATCATCGTCGGAGCCTCGGACACGACTCCCGAGCCATATTCGGCCGATTCGATGGCATCCAGCAATCGAAACAACTCCGTTCGTTCGACGGCGGGAACGGACGTCGGGGCGAGCGTCGCGTCGGCCTCCGACGCAGTCAGACCTTCGCCGACGACGTTCCGCATGTCGGCGATCAGCCCCACAAGGGCAGATCGAACGCCCCGCAGTGCGTCCATCGATCGTCCCGCGGCCAGGTTTTTGCGGGCCTCGGCCAACTTTCGTTCGGCCGTGCGGCGCGCCTGCCGTTTTCGCTGCCACACGACATCTCCCGATTTGCGTCGATGCGCCGAGACGGCGGCGATCAGGCACCCGACTCCGCACCACAAACCCACCGTCACCTCGGTCAACGCGACGACGTTGACGCGTTGATCGTTCAGTTCGGAGAGATCCGTCACGTTTTGAAAAATCCCCTGCGCACGTGACTTGATCTCCGGGGTGCCTGAACCAACGAACGACCCGACTAGGTCGCCCGCGTCCAGGCGACTGGCTGCCGATACGTCGAGCGCGATCGGTTTCGTCGCGATCTCCGCGAACGTTTCGGTATCGGGATTGAAGACTGTGACGGCCAGGGAGGGAATCCCGACTCCGACCCGCTTGGGCCGCAAGGCATACCCGAATCGCTTGGTTTCCCCTTGTCTGTGGCCGGTGGGATTCTTGTCGAGGATCTCAAAATCGTTGGCCATCTGGGGATTTGCCGTGAGGTCCGGTGCCGAGATCAGGTCCAGCGATCCGCTGGCTTGCCCGCGTTCGATGTCGAGCGTCAAGGTGAGTGGGTCGCCCACGCGAAGCGCCGTGGGGTTGGCGAAAGCCGCCACGCGGTAATCGCCGATTCCGCCGCAGAATGTCACGGGCCGCGGAACCGGGACTTCACGCACTTCTACGGACACCGCAGGAGCGATCGCGACCAGCCGCCGGCCGGTGTAAGTGGTCCCTTCCATGCCTTCCACGAACGACCCTTTGACGATCCCCGGGCCGAGTGGGTAGGTTCCTGCCTTCTCAGCCGTGAGCTTCCGCTTGAGCTCGTAGACGAAGTAATTGACCGGTCGGCCATCGAGTCCCTTCCGGCTTTCTCGCCTCTGGTACAGGCTGAAGACTGCGGCTCTCGGTCCGTCGAAAAACGAGAACGCGCCGCTCCGCATCGTGATGTCGTTGAGCGTGAACCCGCTGCCGTTTTCGGCGAGAAGCTTCTCGAGCCAGCGTGCCTTGTCGTCGCCGGTCAATCCGGCCGGCAGATCAACCCAATTGACGTCGAGGTGCGGAGGCTGGCGGCGAAGCGGACCCAAAGGGTCGCGATCGGGGTCGTCCGGCAAAGGGCGGACCAGCACGCGCAGCGTTACCTCGAACGGCTGCGTGGGGTAAACCTTTTGGCGATCTGTCTTGATCTCGGGGATGACCAGGTCTTGAGGTTCGGGAGCAATCACGTTGAGCGTCAGTGTGCGGCCCGACACGGTTTTGCCGTCGATGGTCGCCGACGGGGATGGAATCACCAGCCTCCCAGTTCGCTTCGGAGTCAGGCGGAAACGGTAGGCGTGGCCGAAGCTGTTCTGCTCAGTGACCCTGCCGTTGATGATGAATCTGGACGATTGATTATGTGACTCATCGCCATTGGAGGCGACGTCGAAATCCGGACGCAGCGCCGAGAGGTCTGGAGACGATGGATTCTTCGCGTTGCGAATCTCGACGACGTAGTCAACGCTTTCGCCGATGAAGATTTCGCTGGCACTCGATTCGACCACGATCTCCGGTTCGTCGTCGGCGCCGGCCTGCGCGGCGAGAAGGAGGAGTGCCACGCCGGCAAGGCCGATCCTCGCACAGTGGGTCTGTCGCATCACCAATCTTTCTCCACGGGAACTCTGCCGAATACGCGGGCCTTCATCCTGCGGTCTCGTTCGCGTTTTTCCTGCTGTCGTTCGCGGACCTTGCGCAAGGCCTCTTCGATCCGATCGCGCGAGACTTGCGGCTGCTGCTGTTTCTGATCCGCCTTCTCTTCGTCGGACTTCTTGGGCGTTTCCGACTTCTTCTTTTCCTGATCGTTCTTGGGCTGGTCCTTCTTCTGGTGATCGTCCTTCTTCTGCGGCTCTTGCTTCTGCGGGTCGGTCTTCTCTTGATCCTTCTGATCCTGCTTCTGCTGGTCGTCGTTCTTCTTGTTCTGATCCTGCGGTTTCTGATCCGGTTGATCTTGCGGGGGCTGCGCCTTCTGAATTTGTTCCAGAATCTTACGCGCCTCTTCGGCGGGCGGATAGGCCGCCTGAGGATCCTTCTTCTTGAGCGACTTGACCACCCGATCCATTTGCTCGACGGCCCGAGGTACCAGCTCGATCGCCTTCTGATAACCCGCCTTGATCAGCTTGGGATCAACCGGCTTTGACGCGGCGGGTCCGGCAGCCTGTGAATCGTTCTTGGTGGTGGATGGGTCGTCTTTCTGCTTCACCGCGTCGGGCGGGTGCGGCGTCTCCAGACGTGCCAGTTCGGCTTCGGCCTTGAGCTTGAGCAATTGCGTTCGCCGTAGCGTTCGCTCCTGGATTTCCGCGAGCGGTGCCAGATCTTCTGTCTCGCTCCCAAGCGACGACGGATGACCGGTTGCGGCCGACGGGGCCTTCGATGCCGGTTTCGCGTCATCCCGATGCCGATCGCCCGTGCCGGAGGGCTCGTCAGTGCCTGATTCTGAATCGTGAGAAGAAGGCGGGGCGAGGGATCGGGCGATGAGCGTCTGGTCCGCCAGATCGCGAGCCAGGAGCGGGTGAAAGGGGATCACGGCATCCCAGATCTTCTCCAACTCGTCGATCGCGGATTGCTGGTCCGCGACCGCCGCTGTCGCCTGCCGGTCGTCGAGATGGCGCGCAGCGGATGACATCTTATCACCAGCAGCGCTTGCCCAGCCCTGGAGCAGCGCGATTCCTTGTTCGAGCTCGCTCGAGTTCGCTTGCGGAGCCGTCCCACTCCCGGATGGCTTGGGCGTTAGCTCGGTCTTGATCTTCTCCTTGAGGGGGGGAATCTCCTGCTGGAGCTCCTCTTGCAGTCGTTTCGGTTCGGCGAAGGCGTCGGCCGGCGCGGTCGCCGTCAGGGTTTTGACGGATTCCCGCAAGGCTCGCTGCGCCTCGATCAGAAATTCCAGAAACGCCACCAGGTTCGTTTCCTGCCGACGTTTCTCGCGATCGTGGGCATGCCACCTGTCGGTGTAATACTTGATCCACTGGCGCACGAGCTCGATGTCGCGGCGGGCGTGAGAGTTATCCGGCTGCAATTCCAAGGAGTGACGGAAGGAGGCAACCGCAGACTTCAACTGGTCGAGAATCTCCGGGCGCTTATCGGGGGCGACGCTTTCGGGATGTTCACCTGCCAGCCGGCTGGCTTCTTCCGCCGCGAGCGTTCCCAGATTGAAGTGGGCGGAAGCCGCCAGTGCCTTGTCGTGTGCGAGCCCGGCCTTCAGATACCATTCCCGGGCTTGTGCCACGTCTCCCTTGCGATGCGCTGCGCAGGCCTGGTCGAACGCGGCAATCGCGGCCTTGGCGGCGTCTCCGCTGTCGAATTGCTCCCGGGCTGATGCGAACTTCTCCCGCGCCTTGTCGAACTCGCCTTTGTCATACCAGTTCATTCCCTCGCGAACCGCATCCGCCGGTTTGTCGGCTCTACTAATTCCGGCAAGGGCCGCGACCAGGACCAATGCCATCGAGACCGGCAGGGCGGGTTGACGGGCTCGGCTAGCCGCTTCCCCCCGCGTTCTTTCAGGAGATTCGAGTCCCGGCTGCGGCGACCTTACCGCACTGGGGTAGGGACGCGTGAACGAATCGGCCAGCAGCGCCAGGAGCGCCAGCGCCAGGAAAATCTGAAACTGGTCAGCCCGTCGAATCCGTTTGAGGGTCTGCTCTTCGCTGCCGCGTTTACCCTGAAGGTATTTGGCATAGAGTTCACCCAGGTCGTAGGCGCGGGTTCCCGCGGGGACATAGACACCGGACGTCTTGATCGCAATGTCCTTGAGGAGCGAGCCATCCAGTTTGCTCCACACCTGTTGCCCCTGGTACTCGAGGTACGATTGGGATTCGCCGCTCTTCGGGATGCGGGCGCCATGATCGGCGTCCCCCAGGCCGACCGTGAAGATCGTGACATGCCGCTCGGCGGCGACCGCCGCCGCTTCGAGGGGGTACGACTGCTGATCGTCGCCATCGGTGATCAGAAGGATCGCCTGATCGCGGTCGGCCCGCGCGTGAAACACCTCGAGGGCCTTGCGAATCGCGTCGCCGATGGCCGTGCCGCCGCGCGGCGCGCTGCCCGGGTCGAGCTCGTCGAGCGATCGGCGGAAGGCGTCGTAATCGACGGTCAACGGACACTTCACCACGGCTTGACCCGCAAAGGCGATCAGGCCCACGCGTTCCCCTTCGAGCCGGTTGACGAGCGCCGCCACATCGGCCTTGGCGCGGCCGAGCCGGCTGGGTGGGACGTCCTGGGCCAGCATCGACCGCGAGACGTCGATCAGCACGTAGAGATCGCTACCGCGAGGAATGACGTCTTCATATTGCGTCCCGAACCGAGGCCCGGCGAGCGCGATGAGTCCGGTCACCAGGGCCGTTTCGCGCAACAGCAATTTCCACCAGAATCGGGCTGGCGAATCTGCCGGCAGGATCCGCGACCACATCGCCTGGGCCACGAACGCCTCGGCCGCCCGTCAACGCTTGCTTCGGGAATAGAGCGACAGACACAACCATGCCGCACCGAGTGGCAGGATCAAGTACAGCCATTCCGGATGTTGCCATTCCATCTCTAACCGGTCTCCTACGGCAACGAACGAAACCGCGTTTCCATCAAGACACCAATGAGGAGAATCGCCGCCAACCCCGGCGCGGCGAACCAGCGGAACAGCTCGGTATATTCCGAATACTTCGTCTCCTCGAACTCCGATTTTTCGAGCTTGTCGATCTCGGCGTAGACCTGCGCCAGTCCCGCGGAATCCGAGGCGTGAAAGTACTGGCCTTGCCCCGTCTGAGCCATTTCCCGCAGCAGGTCCTCATCGATGCGAAACTGGGCCGGCACCAGGACCCGGTTGCCGAACTCGTCCTCCTGAGGAATCGGAACCACGCCGCTCCTGCCGATGCCGATCGTATACACCCGGATCCCCGACTCGGCGGCAATCCGGGCCGCTTCGCGCGGGTCGACGACGCCGGCATTGCAATCGCCGTCGGTGAGCAGGATCAGCACCTTGCTCTTCGCCTTCGCCCCGCGCAAGCGGTCGACCGCGACCCCGACCCCGTCGCCGATCGCCGTCGCCAGTTCTTCTTGCAACGCCTGGGCATTGATCACTCGACCCTGACTGTCGCGGATCGGTTTGGGAATCTCGAGCCCCTGGACGATATCGACCAGAGCGCCGTGATCGAGGGTCAACGGACACTTGCTGTCGGCAAACCCTCCGAACGCGACGAGTCCGACGAGATCGTCCGGGCGGCCCGATAAACCGCTCGAACGGGAGCCGAGGACGAATTCCTGAATAACCTGCTTGACGGCGGCCAGCCGGCTGACGTCGCGGCCTTCGAGCTGGAAGTCGATGGCCTCCATTGACCCGGAGACGTCGAGCACGATCTCGATGGCGATCCCCTGGCCGCTTATCCGCGATTCCGCCTTCCCCGCTTGGGGCCGAGCCAGCCCGACCATCACCAGGCACAAGCCCAGTCCGTAAAGATACGGCAGGCCGCGTCGCAGCCGCTGCGCCCGAGTGACCGGAAGGCCTTTGAGATCGGTCACGCTGGAGAAAACCGCCGCGGGTCGCCCCTGCGGGCGAAATCGCCACCAGAGCGCTCCCAACACCACGGGTGCGAGCACCAGCCAAAACGAAGAATAGCATCGAAGTGCGTTCACGGAAACGACCTTGCTCCTCGGGATCCCTGCTCAATCCACGCCAACGCCGGCCATTGCGGCAGCCGGCGACGGTTTCACGTTGACGAACTCGTGAGCCCGTGCGATGGCCTGGTCGATTTGACCCTCCTCTGGCTGCTGCCCGGCATACTTGACCAGGTCGGCCGCCTCCAGGAATTCCGCAAGCCGGACGGATCGCTCCGGCGGAAACGCCGCTCGCGACCGCATGTCTCGCAGAAACTCCTCCGTCGTCTGCTCGGGGGCCCGGATCCCCGTCGTGTCCTCAACGTACTGACGGACGATGCCGGTGAGCCGTAGATAGAATTCCTTGATCAGTCCGCGCGCCGGGAGATTCTCCGCCAGGAGCTGCGCCAGGGCCGCCTGTGCGATCTCTTCGGCCGTCTGACGCGGCGGCTCGATCGGCCCGCGTTTTCGCCGTCGCAAGAAGGCGAGGACGAGGATCGCGAGCGAGCCCACCAGCACCAAACCGACCAGCCAGTTGATCGCGGTGGTCTGCGGCAACGGCTGGGGTGGCCGCATCGGTTCGAGATTCGCCAGACTCGGTGCTCCATCCCCGAACTCCGACGTAACATTCACCTCGACAGGATCGGTCTCGATCAGGGCCGGTTCACCCCGCCGTTCCGTACTCGGGCGTTTGTCCACGAACTCGATCGACACCGACCGGATCAGGTGCTTGCCGGCTTGTGTCGGCTCCAACTGATAGTGAAAGCGGCGCACGTTCCCAGCCCCCGCTTCGGGGGGCCGTTCGCTGTAGTCGCGAATGAGGAAATCTCCCACGGCCTGTCCAAAGGCCGGCGGCTTGAGTTCGACATCAGGCTGGGCCTCGACACGGACATCCATGTCCACGAGATCGGACAGCCGCGGCTCGCGCGGCCAGACGCGCACGAACAGCTTCACAGGCCCTTTTTCGGCGTTGCGCTCGATCGTGTCCCCCGAGGATGACGGCGACCCGCCCTCGTTTTTTCGCATCACATCGCAGCCGGCGAACAGGACCATGCCGCAGATTGCGCAAACGAACGTCGCTCTTGTCCAGTTCACGATGGATGAGTGCGGCATGATCCGACGGCTCGGTTTGACGATCATCGTTGCCGCTCCCGCATGTGAAAGAACTTCTGGAGGCTGATCGCGTAAGGCTGATCGGTTCGGATCTCGAGGCGGTCAACGTTCGCTCGGCGGAGCCAGCCCTCCAATCGTTGTTTCCGCTCCCGCGCCGCGTTCGCAAACAGTGCCCGCACGCGCGGGTGGTGTGTGTCGAGTTCCAGCAGTTCATCTGTCTCGGCGTCGCGCAGCGTCAGAAAACCGACGTCCGGGAGACTCGATTCGCGCGGATCCTCCATCGTCACGGCGACACAGTCGTGGCGCTGGTTGGCAATCGCCAGGGCTCGCGAACAGTCTGGTCCCAGGAAGTCGCTCATCACAAACACGACACAACGCCGTCGCTGAACTCGGCCGAGGAAGTCGAGCGCCTTCGAAATGTCGGTCTGCGCCTTGACGGGCTCGGTGGCCAGGAGCTCGCGGATCAGCCGCAGCACGTTCGCCCGTCCCTTGCGGGGTGGAATGTACTTCACCACGTCATCGGTAAAGAAAAGGAGGCCGACCTTGTCATGGTTTCGCAGGGCGGTGAACATCAAGACCGCCGCCACCTCCACGGCCGTCTCCATCTTGCTCAGGCGGAACGAGCCGAACGAGCCGGAGGCCGAGATGTCAACCGCCAGGATTACCGTGAGCTCGCGTTCCTCGCAGAACGTTTTCACGAAGGGCGTTCCCGTCCGGGCGGTGACGTTCCAGTCGATGCTGCGGATTTCGTCGCCGGGGACGTATTCGCGCACGGCGTCGAATTCCATGCCGCGTCCTTTGAAAACGCTCAGATACTCCCCCGCCAGCAGGTCGTTCACCTGCCGACGGGCGACGATCTGAATGCGCCGGACTTCTTTCAGGACATCTTCCAGTTGTCGAGTAGCCATGGACCATCGCTTCAGGGCACGGGGACCGATTCAAGCACCTTGCGGATGACGTCGTCGGAAGTGGTCTCTTCGGCCTCGGCCTCGTAAGTCAGGAGCACGCGGTGCCGTAAGATGTCGAGCGCCACGTCCTTCACGTCCTGGGGCGTGACATAGGCGCGGCCGACGAGAAACGCATGGGCGCGGGCCGCCAGGCACAGGTTGATCGAGGCCCGCGGCGAGGCGCCGTACTCGATCAGCGGCTTCAGGTCGGCGAGCCGGTACTTCTCGGGATGGCGGGTGGCCGAGACGATGTCCAGGACGTAATCCTTGACCTTGTCGTCCAGGTAGATGGAGGCCGCCGTCTGCTTCATCTCGGCAAGCTGCCCGGGATCCAGGACGGGCTGGACTTCGCGGCGCAGTCCATCGAGGGCGACATCCACCACCTTCCGCTCTTCGCTCGTGCTGGGATAGCCGACCACGACTTTGAGCATGAAGCGGTCGACCTGGGCCTCGGGCAACGGGTAGGTTCCCTCCTGCTCGATCGGGTTCTGCGTGGCCAGGACGAGAAACGGCTCGTCGAGCGTGTAGGATTCGTCCCCAATCGTGACCTGATGCTCCTGCATCGCCTCCAGCAGCGCCGACTGCACCTTGGACGGCGCGCGGTTGATCTCATCCGCCAGGATGAGGTTCGCGAAGATCGGCCCTTTGCGAGTACTGAACGCCCCTTCCCGGGGATTATAGATCAGCGTGCCGATCAGGTCGGCCGGCAGCAAGTCCGGCGTGAACTGGATGCGGTTGAACTTGCAATGGATCGCGGCCGCCAGCGCCTTGATGGCCGTGGTCTTGGCCAGACCGGGGACGCCCTCGAGCAGGACGTGCCCCCCGGTCAAGAGCGCGATCAAGAGCCGCGAGAGCATCACGTCTTGCCCGATCAGGGCCTTGCGAACCTCGGTTTTGACCCGTTCGAGCTGATCCGAATACTGGAGAACCTGATCCTTGATCTTCTGGATGTCAACGCCCATATTCTCCGAACGCCCCTCCTGACTTCGTGACTTCCTCCATGGATTGGTCCCAGATTGACCGGCCAGTCCGCGCCGGTGTCTCTGAGAACAACCCCACCGTAACTCGACTCTCAAGCCTAATAGATAAAACCACTCGTTCTGTGATACGCAAGTCTGAGGCTCGAGGTTCGCTGCCGGAGCGTGACACGGGGGCCGTGAAACGTCGGCCTTGAGCGTGCCGCTGGACCATGCTCGCTGAATCGACGTAACGTCTTTTTTTACAAGAACTTCGGGCGGAAAGTCGGTGGCAGTTGTTGGCACAGAGTGGCATCTTTTCGGAACGGCCGCCCCGCGAATGGTCGCGAGCCGTCCGTGGTCACTGATCAGGAAATGGCGAAAAGAGAAGAGCTTTGCCGAGCCAAGCCAGTCGAGCGACCCTGGACCGCTCACGCGCGCATCGTGTCTCATACCTTATAGGATGCCCGCACTTTGGAACTCCGTTAATGCACCTACAGTAGGATTTGCCCATTTTATCGGCGCAAACCTCTACCTGAAAACAAGATAAAAAAATCGGGAAAAAAAGTTGTGCGATTTTGCCCTCGAAACGGGTGCTCGGAGCGCGTTAACCGGCCCCGGTTTTCATCGGGAGCAGAGCCGTCCCTGAGCCCTCGAGGCTGATCCAGGCGCCAGGGCCGCGTTGATCGGCCTCGGGGCGCTGGGGTGCCGTCGGCGTTCGGCCGGCTCGTGCTGCGGCGGCTGACATCGTGGCCATCGATGGTCCTCATGGTTGCCGCCGGGGGTGAGTTCGCGCCGGCCGGTCTCGAGCATCGCCCGGAGTCGTTCAGGATCGACGAGCCGGCGGTGCTGGCCCACGACGATCCTTGGAGTGCCTCAAAAAACGGGGACTGGCTCCGAGTCTCCTGTATGTGCATGGGGTTCGTAGGTACAGTCGTCCTGCGTCCTACACGGATCGAGGAGTTTCGTAGCCTCGTCATGCTTAACAAACGTGGCGTCTGGGACACGATTCTTTGACAACTGTTCGTTGCTGGAGGTAGGCTCGATTGAGAACGCCTCCGAGTCTTTAGGCACACCGATGCCTCTCTCGAAGTCTTGCGTCCGAGGGGATTCCAGTGGACCATGTCGCGACCGAAGCACCGACAGGAGAATCGTTGCCGTCCCCTCCGTGGGGTTAGGACAACCAGGCCTAGTGGCCGATCGCTGATGCTAGGTGCGAAAAGTCCAGTGGAAACCCGAGAAGCCGACCCGGCCCCGCACGAGCCCAGTGCCATGCGTGGGTGGGATGAGCGTGTTCCCAGAAATCACCTCCTGACCCATCAAACCCTGACGGCACATTCCCGGGTGACACCGCCAAAGCGGTAGAGACTTCGAGGTGCCTGTCCCCGTTTTTTGAGGGACTCTTAGTTCGACTTTTGCCGTTTTTCGGCGGCTGATTCTCGAGTAGAGGCCAAAAACAAGGGGTTTTCGAAAGTTGCCGGTCCACGAGGCGTGCGCCGGAGTTGCCAAAATCCTTCGCCATCTCAGAAAACCCCTGGATTTCAGCGTTTTCGATCGCTGAAAAACGGCAAAAGTCGAACTGAGCGGGATCGGTCCTCCACCAGGGAGATGAGCCAGCCGCTCTTGGCGGGCTGGCGATCGCGGTGGGGGGGCGGGCTACGCGCCTCACGGTTGGGTTTGCAGCACGAGCCCGAAGCGCCAGCGAGTGGATTGAGGATCCCCGCCGGAATCCACTCGCTGGCGCTTCGGGCTCGTATCGATTCGATGCGGCGATTGTGTGCAACCCAACCGTTCTGCGCTCTAGAGTCCGAGGTTGCGAGACGGGCAAGGCTCACCACATCCAGGCACGCGAAGAATCGCCGTCCACGTCCGGGCTGATGTCTGCTGGCGGCAGGTCATGCGAGGCAATCGGGAGACTTCGAGCCGGACTGGGAAATCACGGGAAGATGCGGTCCACTGGGATGCGCCAGCCGGGTACGGCGGGCTCGGCGTCGGCGGTCTGGCCGCGGACGAAGGTGATGGGCGGGTCGGTCGCGTCCGGCCGATAGACGCGCACGCACTTCGCGATCGGGTCAACGTCCCAGACGACGACCGTCCCTGCCTCGAAGTAATCGGCGCGCTTGGCCGCCAGCTCCTCTTCGGCCGCGTCGCCGTAGTCATTCTCGCTTCGCACCTCGACGGCGAAGGTCGGCGGCCCGGCGATGAATCGCATGTCGTCCGCAGGGAACGGGCCGTCGTAGTAGGATGCATCCGGAGAGAACGACTCACGCCCGGAGTTCAGCGCGGGCACCGTGAAACCCATGGTGTCGGTATAGACTTCGCCTCGGCCCAACCGTTCGGCGTGATCGTCGAGGCTTTTGAAGATGCGGCCCGCAACCCGGTTCGGCTTCCGCCCGGTTGGCATGAGAGGAACGATCCTTCCTCCGATCAACTCGGCCTTGTCCTTGTGCTCATAGAGATCGTCCAGCGATGCCCGGAGCCCTGTTCCCGATGCCATGGTGAGAAGACCCCTATGATGTTGACAAGGGTCGATGACCTGGACCCAAGTTACGGCAAGCCGCGATGAGGCCACGCTCGCCTATCAAGATTCAGCCTACCCTGGAATTCGATTCGCGGACAGCCTGGCATGGGGTCGGCGGCCCGTGTCGGCCGACTCGCGAATGGTCGCGGATCTCACGGAGTTGGCGGGCGAGCACGCTCCAGGTCAGGTCGGAGGTATCATCCGCCGCCGCGGCAACCAGCCGGTTGCGCAGGCCGACCTCATCGACGAGGCCATCGCTGATTCGCTCGGCGGCCGATTTCGGTAAGCCCGGGATCGCGCCGACGCGTTTGGGCAGCACCTTGACAGAGAGCTCCAAAGGGATGGACGTGGAGCTGTGGAGGTTGGCGACGCCCTGCGTCGAGGCCATACCGTCGTACACCCGGAAGCAGTCCGGCACGTTCTCCAACACGGCTCGACCCGCGGCGATGATCTCGTTGCGGAAGGTCTTGTCAGGATCGTACAGGACTCCCGAGGAGCGCAGCAGCGTGAGGAAGCGGAGGTAGCGCGGCAGCGGGTCCTCGGCCCGGGACTCGGCGATCTTGCTGAGCTTCTCGGTATCGAAACGGCTGAAGGCCCGGATCATCGGGGCCCAGGCCGGATTCGCGTTACTGCCGTCGGCCTTTGGTAAGCCATCGGCTGCTGACCGCGCGTGACGACGAGGATCGGCCGGGGCCGGTTCGGGCCCGCCTTGAGGATCGCCACATCACTCCAGAACGCCGGCTCGTCGTCTCCGATCGGCCGGTTGGATGCGGCCGGGGAGTCCGTCGCCGGTTTCTTCGGTTCGGCCGACGGAGCCGGTGCGTGGTCCACCAAGACTGCCGGCAGTGCTCGGGTCACATCGTCCTTGATCGAGAACCCGATCGCGGCGCCGGCCACCACCAGTACGGTCAGGGCGACGAGCGGGACGACGATACGGAACTTCCGCGGAACGCGGTGTCGCATCAACATTCATGGAGTCGGTCATGGCGAGCAATCCCTTGGGGATGGAGAGAGGCCAAATCCAGGAACGCCATCGTGACCCGCCAGGGTGCTCGTACCGCTCGGTGTGCGCCGTCGGCGGCCCGCCTTCCCTGCGTTTCGACTGAGGTGAGCATATCAGGTTTCTTGCATAAGCTCCAGCGTGCACTCGGCGGGTTCCGCCCGCGCCGGTGTTCCCCTCGGCTGCGGCATCCACCGTCCCCTTCTCCCACCGGGGAGAAGGTGCCCGAAGGGCGGATGACGGGGCGGGCAACGGAGGCCACGGAAGATCCCCCGGCCCGACATGGTGGCGTCCGGTGAGGAGTGTCCGTTTTTTTGAGGCACCAATGTGTTGACATCCGCTCCGCCGCTATCACCGATGAGCGGAAGTTGCCGGCTCGCGAGGGGCCCGCAACACTGGGTCAGGGTGGCCCCGTCGTGCGATTCTTTGCACGAGCGGGTTTTTTTGTTGCGCAGCGCGAGCGATCGTGCGGCGGCGTCGGAGCCCTGGCTCCCCGTCCAGGTGATAACGCCGGCCCGCAGCCTCATTCCGCGGGTGGAACGCCGCCAGACGACTCGATCCGTCGTGGTTTCTGGCTCCTCCCGCTGGCTACTCGCTCGCGGACACCGCGGCCGAAAAGCTCCGTTCCTGCGGAACGATCCGAAGGGAGCCACCGGCCATGTCGCGCATCGTGTCTCGTCCGTTTTCCGCGCTCTTATCTGCCCGGACACCTCGCCACGCCCGCCAGGCGTCGAGCCCGCGTCGCCGTCGCCGCATCTGGGCCCTGGAGGGTCTCGAGGACCGCGTCCTCCTGTCAGCCACGGACTATACGGTCAACGCGATCACCGATACCGGCGCGGGATCGGGGACCACGGGCGACCTGCTCTATTGCATCGACCAGGCCAACGCCAACTCGAACACCGACGGCAGTGAGATCGAGTTCGACCCGACGGTCTTCGGCACGCCGCAGACCATCATGCTCTCGAGTACGCTGACCCTCTCCGAAACTGCCGGGCCGGAGGTGATCAGCGGTCCCGACGCGAACCTCGTTACGGTTAGCGGCAACAATAGCGTCGGGGTGTTCTTGGTCAACGGTGGCGTGAGCGCCACGATTGCCGGCATGACGATCTCGCACGGGGCGCCGAACTCCAGCGGCGATGGCATCGACAATGAAGGCACGTTGACCGTCTCGAACTGCACCATCGCCGACAACTCGGTCGGCTACAACAACGTAGGCGGTGGCATCTTCAACGATTCCGATGGCACGTTGACCGTCTCGAACTGCACCATCGCCAACAGCTCGGCCTACAGCGGCGGCGGGATCGACAACTACGGCATGCTGACCGTCTCCGACTCCACCATCGCCGACAACTCGGCCTGGTAAGGCGGCGGCATGACCGGCCAGTATGGCACGATGACCCTCATCGACACCACCATCGCCGGCAACGCGACCGTCCCCGGCAGCGGCGTCTACGCCGGCAACCCGGCCGGCTCTGGCGGCGGCATCTTCGAATTGTCTGGCACGGTGACCGTCTCCGACTGCACCATCGCCGACAACTCGGCCGCCGTCTACGGCGGTGGTCTGTGGGTCGACACAGGCACGGCCACCCTGGACAATACCATTGTCGCGCTGAACAACACCGACATCAGTGGCGGGGTGTCCTCCTCCAGCGCCTACAACCTGATCGGCACCGGAGGTTCCGGCGGCCTGGTCAATGGCGTCAACGGCAACCAGGTCGGCGTCGCCGACCCGGGCCTCGGCACGCTGGCCGACAACGGCGGGCCGACCCAGACCATCGCTCTCCTTCCGGGAAGCCCCGCCATCGACGCCGGCAGCAACGCCCTGGCCGTCGATCCCACCACCGGGCTGCCCCTGGTCTACGACCAGCGTGGCCCAGGATTTCCACGGATCGTCAATGGCACGGTGGACATCGGGGCTTTCGAGTATGAACCCCCGGTCTCCGTGACCGCGATCACCGACGTCTCACCTGACCCACGAAACTCGACCGTCTCGGTCGTCGATGTCACCTTCAGCCGGCCGATCAACCCCAGCAGCCTGACCTCGGGCGCCCTGACCTTGACCGACAACGGCTCGGCCAACCTGATCGAGAGCGGCGTGACCCTCACCCTCGTCTCGGGCTCGACCTACGCGATCGGTGATCTGACCGGTCTGACCGGGGCCGAGGGGAATTACACGCTCACCGTCAACGCCGCCGACATCCTCGACCCCAATGGCGTTGCCGGCACGGGTACGTCCTCCACCGCCTGGCTGATGGACACCACTCCGCCCACCAGCCACGTCAACGCGCTGGCGGCTCGCGGCACCAGCCTCAGCTTTTCCGTCTCGGTCACCGGCTCCGACGGCGGCAACCCGCCCTCGGGCGTCGCGTCCTACGAGATCTACGCCTCGATCAACGGGGGAGCCTGGTCGCTCTGGACGACCGTGCCGGCTTCCAACGCCACAGCGACCTACACCGGCCAGAGCAACACGACCTATTCCTTCTACAGCGTTGCCCACGATCTCGCTGGCAATACCGAGAATCAGACGCCGCTGATCGAGGCCAGCACCTATCTCCCCGACCTGACCCCGCCGGTCACCGCGGTCGACGGGACCAGCGGGACCAACCCCAGCACGGTCAACACCACGACCGGAACCTTCACCCTCAACGTCACCGGCAGCGATCCCGGCGGCGGGATCGTGACCGACTTCGAAGTCTTCGTCTCGGTCGATTCCGGCGCGTACACGATGGTCAACGGCACGGCGATCCCGGCGGGTCCGCCCAGCAGCCAGGGAATCACGGACGCGACCATCGCCTACCAGGGCCTGACCGACGGGTCACCGCATCAGTATGCGTTCTATAGCATCGGGATCGACAGCGCGGGGAACATCCAGTCGGCGCCGTTGACACCGAACCTGAGCCTGACCGAGACCTTCGCCCAGCCCTCGGCGCTCCAGGTGACGAACCTGATCGTCGAGGACGGCGCCGTCGAGCGGTCCTATATCCGCTACCTCGACGTCGGCTTCAACGAGTCGGACAGCCAGTCGGGCGGCGAATTGGCCCAGATCGCCAACTCCGTCGGTACCGCGTCGCCCCAGATCCAGCTCTACAAGTACGACCTCAACGACGACGCGTCGAGCAAGACGGCCGTGTCGCTCTCGGGGGTGTCGGTCGCCGTCATCGACCACGCGATCGAGCTCGACTTCGGCGGCAACGGCCTGGGTGGCAGCCCGAACACGACGGCCGCCGACGGCTATTACGAGCTGGATATCAATCTTCCGAATGGCACGACCGCCGTGCACCACTTGTACCGGCTGCTGGGCGACGTGACCGGCGATGGGGTGGTGGACAACAACGACCTGAATGCGATCGCCGAGGCGATCGGCCTGACGAGCCCGTCGGGCCTGGCACCGCTTGGCGCCGACGTCAACGGCGACGGCACGATCTCGGCACTCGACCTGCTGCTGGCGACCCGGTCGAAGGGGCATAAGCTGAAGTCGGGACTTTCCCTGGGATGAAGCCCCTGAGCGGTGAGCCTCGTTCCCCCTGCGGGCACCGGGTCGTCCCGCTCGGGTGCAAGTACGTACGTCATCGTGGTGGATCGCCGCTTCCACGAGCAGACCACCGTCCCGTTCGCGAGCACGTCCGGGACGGTGATCATCGGAAGCAGCGCCGTCCCCGAGCCCTCGGCGCTGATCCAGGGTGCCACGGCCGCGTTGATCGGCCTCGGGGCGCTGGGGTGGCATCGGCGTTCGGCGGACGCGCCATCCGACGGCCGGGATCGTAGTCATCGATGTTCCTCATCGTTGCCGCCAGCGTGAGCTCGCACGCTCGAAGACCTCGAGCTGAACCGACATTCTGGATATCGGCGTGCCGATCGGAGACAACCACGGGTCCGTGATCGGGGAGCGTTCAGTTCTCGGACCGGGCCAGCTCAGCACAGTCGCGGGCGATGGTGGCGCAGATGGTCTCCAGGGGAAGGGAGTTGGGGGTCAGGTCGAACGGGTTCTCGATTTCCACGCCCGCGTCTTCGATCCCCAGCATTCCCAGCGACACGACGGCGACGACCAGGGGGGCGGCGTAGCCCATCCTCGCGACCACGACGAATGGGAGCGACCCGAGGTAGAGGAGGAGCAACTGCTTGATGAGCGCGGCGTAGATGAAGGGCAGGGGGGTGCGCTGGATTTTCTCGCAGGCTCCCTCGGCATCGGTCAAGGCGGCGATCTGGCGCTCGATTTCCGCGGCCGTGACGGCGTCGAGGGCTCCTTGCGTCTTGCGGGCATGGACCCATTGACTGAGCGAGCGGGCCAGGCGAGCCGGCGGATTGGCCGCGGTGACCACGTCCTCCAGCAATCGGCCCGACAACCAGGGACGCAGGGCTTCGGTCGGGTCTCGATCGCGCAACCGCTCGCGCAGGGCGATCGCGAAGGCGGCCAGGAGACGGGCGACCTCGTCGGCCGGAGGGGCGTAGGCTCCTGCCTGTCGTGCCACGTTCCGGGATGCGTTGACAATCGCCCCCCAGGCCGTACGGCCCTCCCAGTAGCGGATGTTCGAGGAGGTCGTGCGATGGACAATCAGCAGGCTCATCGTGACGCCCAGCACGACGTGGCCCAACTGGTCGAGCGCCGGCAATGCCAGGCCGTGATTCTCCAGGTAATGGTCGTCCAGCAGGCAGAGCGCCAGGCAGAACAGGGTAAACAGGCCGACGCGTCCCAGGGTGTGGGGCAGCACGGTGCCGTGGAACGAAATTGCCGTACGCCACCAGCGTGTGCGGTCGTAGGAAATCAATCCGGGCTCCTCCCCGATCTCACTGGTGGCGCAGTCGGCACCCGTCCATCGACCTCCCCAGCTCGCGGTCAATCGCGATAGAAAGCTCTCCCATTCCGCCCGGTCATAGGGGGGCGGATAGATGAACGTGTTCATCGGGCGGGGAGACGAGTAGACGATCTCGAAGGTACCATCGTCGCGCATCCGGCCGACCCGCGCGATCCGCGCACCGTAGTAGTTGTCCGGCTCGATTCGCACCAGACCCTCGGGTGCTTTCAGTTCCTGGCCGGCGACTGCGGCACGCACCTTGGCGGTCTCCAGGCTTCCGGCTTTCTCGACGGCGTGCTTCCAGAACAGGACCGACAGGTAGGCCGACTCGGTCGACGCGTTGACCGAGGGGACGGCGTGCTTCGCGCGGAGGCGCTCCAGGAACCGGGCGTTCTCGGGGGTATCGATCGTCTCGAAGTAGTTGAGCGCGGAGTAGTGTCCCGCGATGAGCGAATGGTCGAGCGTGCGGAGCTGGTCCTCGCCCAGGCAGATCGAGACCACTGGCAGGTCCGCCGCCTTGATCTTGAACCGGCCCAGAGTCTTGAAGAACATCAGGTCCGACTCGAGGTCGAGCGTGTCGAGGACGATGTCGGCCCGGTTGCGGCGGATCTCGTCGATGATTGTGTCGAATCCGGCGACCTGGCCGAGTGGGAGCGAGCGCACGCCCACCGGCTCGAGGCCATGTTTCTGAAGCTCTCCCCGGAACGACTCCTGGCTGGCCCTCGAGAAGATCGACTCGCTGCCGAGCAGGAAGAAGCGACGGCGGGGCGGATTCAAGAAGCCGATGGCCCAGCGGACCATCGGCAAGAGCTGCTGGTTGGGGCCGCCGCCGACATATACGACCGCGGGCGACTGCTCGAGCCCCTCGAAGATCATGGGGTAGAACAGGAGGACGCCTTTCTGCTCGCAGACGTCCTTGACGCGCTTCCGCGTCGCCGAGCTGAGACAGCCGACCAGGACATCCACCTGGTCGCGCTCGATTAACTGGCGGGCGGCTTCGGCGAACACGAACTCATCGGAACGACCGTCTTCCATGACTCTCTTGACCGGCCGGCCGAGCAGGCCGCCGGTTTCGTTGATCTCTTCGATCGCCAGCGATTCGGCCTCGACCATCGGCCGCTCCATCACCGAGAGGGGGCCGGTCAGCGAGTGCAGCAAGCCGACCTTGATCGGGATAACCGCCGTGACGCGGCTCGGGTTGGAGCCGACTTGGGACTTGCCGCGATCGTGACTGCTCCGATTCTCGGCGGAGCCCTTCGTGACTTCGTCCCGCCGACCCTGGATCGTGGCGGGCACACGATGCAGGTTCGCCCAGAGCACGGACAGTCCGATGACGACCGAGGCGGCAATCGCGATGGCGCCGGCCCAGACACCCAGGCCGATGCGCCGGCGTCCGTGAACCGCCGTTTGGTCCGCTGGAGGTGCCGACTCGGCCTGGACGACCCGGGACAAATGGTCCTCGATCGTCCGGAGTCGCTCGGCGACAGACTGAGGCGCTGGGAGGCCGACGTGCGGGATCCTTGGCGAGGAGCTCGTCCAGGAGCTCATCGACCGGGCGTGGCACCTGGACGCGGATCGAGGACACCGGAGGCGGATCCTGCTCGAGGATCGCGGTCATCAGCCTGGGTATGCTGGGCGCTTCGAACGGCGGGACGCCCGCGATCATCCGGTACAGCACGACCCCGAGCGCGTAGATGTCCACGCGAGCGTCGATCGTGCGGGCCTCCAATTGCTCGGGAGCCATGTAGGCCGGAGTGCCGACCGTGACCCCATCCTGGGTCAGTCCCGCATTGTCGCCGATCGGCTTGGCCAGGCCGAAATCGAGGATCTTGACCCGGACCGGCCCCTGGCCGTCGGCCGGGCTCTCGAGCCAGATGTTGGCCGGCTTGATGTCGCGATGCACCAGCCCGACACTGTGGGCGACCCGCAGCCCCTGGGCGATCTGCCTCGCGTAATTCAGGGCCTCGGGCACGGGCAGCCAGCGATCGCGCTTCAGACGCTGCTCCAGGCTCTCGCCGCGCAGCAGCTCCATCACCAGGAAAGGACGGCCGGCACTCTCTCCGACCTGGTAGATGGTGACGACGTGATCGTCCTTCAGTGAGGCGGCCATCTGCGCCTCGCGCAGGAATCGAACCCCGACCACCGGGCCGGCCATCTCGGGCCTCAGGACCTTCAAGGCCACCCGGCGCCTCAGGTTCGGGTCTTCCGCCTCGAACACCAGGCCCATCCCACCGGCACCCAGGAGACCGAGGATCCGGTAGCCCGCGAACCGGCCCCGCTCGTCCGGACTGCGGGGCGGGTCGAAGATCGCGAACACATCGGGTTCGGCGAGTTGGTCCGGCGCCTTTTTCACTCCGCCTCGCGGCAAGTCGAGCGTGGAGGGTACGGGAGGCGCCAGCGTATCGTCGAACTCCCCATCGTCCACAGCCGAAGGCCTGGGAGGCGGCACCGTGCCATCGGGCTCCTCATCTCTCGTGTTCATCGGCGAATGACCAGGGTCCTTTCCAAGTAATAGGATGAGTACCCTCACCGTTTCAGTGAGCCCTGCTGGAACGGAGTCGCTCTTCTCCACGGGACTCCGTCGCTTCGATTGTCGCGAACTTGATTGTCTCGACTCAGTTCGAGAATCGCAATCGATCTCACCCGGGCATTGATGCCGCAGCAATGACATTTCGCTACAATACCAGACTCCCAAAGTGCTGCCTCGGCTGAGAGACGCACGATTGCGGAAGCGGCGCGGTTCACTTCGGGCTGGTGAAGGAGAATTACATGACCGCCAGGATTGAGGATCCTCAGAAGCGGCCCGAGCCAGTGCGCAACTTCGATCTGATTCAGAAGCTCCCTCTCCGACCTCTACGCTCAGACAACGATCTGGCACAGGCGATCAGTGTCATCGATACGCTGATCGTTCGCGGCGATCTTGATGCGGGAGAGCCAGATTATCTCGACATCCTGACGGATATTGTCGAGAAGTGCGAGAAGGAAGAGCATCCGATGCCACTGGTCTCGGATGCGGCCATGCTCCGTCACCTCATCGAAGCGCGGGGGATCACTCAATCGAAGCTCGCCGACGAGGTGGGGATTCCAGTCTCGACCATCTCGGAAATCCTGTCGGGCAAACGGAGCCTAAGCCGGCGCCATATCAGCGCCTTCGCGAAGTATTTCAACGTCAGTCCGATGGTTTTTCCGATCTGAGTGACTGTCTCGGAAGGTCTTTGTAGGGTGCTCTGTGAGCACCGATCCGGCGGACTTTGCCAAATTCGGTGCTCACAGAGCACCCTACTACACGACGGCCATCGAGGCTTCCGGGACAGACTCTGAGTCCTCCTACGCTCAGAGCAGACACGAGTGCAGCAGCTCGGCGGGATGGACAGCCGATCGGTCCGTGAAGTGCCGGATCTGGAGCCGGCATGAGAACCCTGAAGCGACGATGACGGTGTCGGGATCGGCCTGGCGTACGGCCGGAAAGAGGCGATGTTCGCCCACCAACCGTGAGATTTCGTAATGCTCTTTCTCGTAGCCAAATGACCCGGCCATGCCGCAGCAGCCGGCGTCGAGGTCGATCACTTCCACATCCGGCATCGCGCGGAGCAGTTCCAGGGTTGGACCGACACCGACCAGAGACCGCTGGTGACAGTGCGATTGCACCAGGATGCGCCGAGGGCCGAAGTTCGTGAGACCTTCGGTCGGTCGGAGGGCGGGGTCGGGAGACCCGCGCCAACGTCGGTCCGCCGGAGGGCGGGGTCGGGAGACCCGCGCCAACGCGGGTGTCCCATCTCGGCTGGAGGACCTCCTCGAGTGTCCCGCAGATCTCGGCGACGGCCTCCGCTCGTCTGCGCAGCTCGCCTCGGAGCAGCGCGGGGTAATCGTCCTTGATCGTCAGGATGCAACTCGGCTCGCAGGCGGTGATCCGTCCGCCCTGGCGCGACCACTCGAAGAGCAGCTCTACGTTATGTCGGGCGTTGGCCACCGCCTGATCGAGCAAACCATTGGAGATCAATGGCCGGCCGCAACATCGTAGCCCCGGCGGACCGAGCGTGACCGAGCAGCCAGTTCGCTGGAGCACCTCGACCGCCGCTTCACCAATCGCGGGCTCGAAATAGTTGGTGAACGTGTCGGGGAAGAGGAGAATGGGAAATCCCGAATCACTCGCAATGGTCGGGAGCTCGCGGAACCGCTGCACGAGCGTCCGGCTCGCGAAGGCTGGCGGCAGGCGGCGAGCGTCGATCCGGAGCAGCTGGTCGTTGATCCATCGCGACAGGCGGCCTTGCACGATCCAGCTCGAGAGCGGTGCCAGCGCAGCTGCCGATCCGCCCCAGGTCGGCCACATGGCCGAACACCCGATTGCGCCAGGGCACGCCGTGCTCCCGATAATACTGGTGCAGGAACTCGGCCTTGAGCCGGGCCATGTTGACATTGGTGGGACACTCGCCCTTGCAGGCCTTGCATTCGAGGCAGAGGTCGAGGACGTCGTGGACGTGCGGGTCGGTGAACCCCTGGAATCCGAGCTGGCCGGTGATTGCCATGCGGAGCAGGTTGGCGCGACCGCGCGGTGCTGTCCTTCTCCTCGCGGGTCGCCTGGAACGATGGGCACATCGTCCCCTCGAGCTTCTTCCGGCAGGCGCCGACGCCCGCGCACAGCTCGGCGGCCGGCAGCAGGCCGCCGTCGGCCGTGAAGTCGAACGTGGTCGTTACCGCTGGCGTGATGTAGGCTGGGCCGTAGCGCAGGTTGGTCGACAGCGGTGGTGCGTCGACGATCTTGCCGGGGTTCAGCAGGTTGTGTGGGTCGAATGTTCGCTTCAGCTCGCGAAAGGCATTGTAAAGGGCGCTTCCATACATCTTCTCCTGGAACGGGCTGCGGACCAAGCCATCGCCATGCTCGCCCGAGAGCGCACCGCCGTACTTGAGCACCAGGTTGGAGACCTCCTCGGCGATCGACTCGAACCTCCGCACGCCCTCCTCGGTCTTGAGGTTGATTACCGGTCGGACGTGCAGGCAACCGACCGAGGCATGCGCATAGACGCCCGCCCTGGTCTGGTGTCGCGCGATGATGTCCAGGAACTCGGCGATGTAGTCGCGCAGATGTTCGGGCGCGACGGCGGTGTCCTCGACGAACGAGATGGCCTTGGCATCCCCTTTCTCGGCCATCGAGAGCCCCAGCGCCATCGTGCGAAGCTTCCAGATCCGGGCCTGAGCGGCGGGTTCCATGACGGCCAGGTGATGATAGCCGAACCCGTTCTTCCGGAGATCATGCTCCAGGTTGGCGAGCCGGGGGCCTAGCTCGTCGGTGCTTTCGCCATAGAGCTCGATCACGAGGATGGCGGCAGGATCGCCTTCGAGGAAGGTGCGGAGCCTCGTCGCTTCGGGATTGAGGAGGGTGCTGTCGAGCACGTACTTGTCCACCACCTCGACCGCCGCGGGATGATGCTGGAGGATGAGCGGAGTCGCCGCCAGGGCCTCGAGCAAACCGGCGAACTCGACGACCAGGGTACCACGAGCACGCGGCAGCTCCACCAATCTGAGTTTGGCCTCGACCGTCACGCCGAGAGTCCCCTCCGAACCGACGAACAAGCGGGCGAGGTTGAACGCCGATGGATCTTCGCCGCACTGGGAGCCATCGATCCCCCGGGGCACAAAGGCGTCGAGGTTGTACCCGCCCACGCGCCGGAGGATCTTCGGGAAGCGGTGGTTGATCTCTTCGGCGTGGTTGGTGGCCAGCCGACGGGTGACGCGGTAGCAGGCACCTTCGAGGGTCTCGCGGGCACAATGGTCTTCGACTTCCGCCTCCGAGAGCGGCCCGAGATCGACGATGCTGCCATCGGATAGCACGACCTTTAATGCGAGCACATGATCGATCGTCTTCCCATAGAGGACCGATCGAGCGCCCGAGGAATTATTGGCGATCATGCCGCCGATCGTGGCACGGTTCGAGGTGGAAATATCCGGAGCGAACAGCAGCCTGTGCGGCTTGAGCGCCCGGTTCAACTCGTCGAGCACGCAGCCTGGTTCCACGCGGACCCACCGCTCGTCCGGGTTGATCTCGAGCACGCGATCGAAGTGCTTCGAGCCATCGAGGATCACGCCGGGACCGATCGACTGACCGGCTTGCGACGTCCCGCCACCGCGGGCCGTGATCGGCACCCGGAATCGCGCACAGACCTTGAGCGCGGCCACGACGTCATCCGCCTTGGCCGGGAAAGCGACCAGGAGTGGGACGATCTGGTAGACGCTGGCATCCGTGGCGTAAAGCGCCCGGGTGAGGCGATCGGACCGAACGTCCTGCGTGCTGATGGCCTCAGTGAGTGCCTTGTGCAGCGATCTCAGGTCGATCTGCGGGGGACGGGGCGGATCGATCACCGGCAATTGGGTCGCGCTCATTGCAGCATCGTAACTCCGACTGAGTCAACACTTCTGGGATGGCGAGCGTGCTTCTGAGATTCTACGGCTCTCGGTGCCATCGACTCCAGGTCCCCTAGCAAGGAATGGAAAAGGGTCGGTCGACGAGCCGCCTTTTGATTCTTGACGCATTCGTTATCATAAGGCCGGTTGTTGCGGTCTTGATCTCCAAGGAGTCGTCGATGCCTTCCGCCTCTTTACAACACTGGCACAACGAACGCCTACCTTGCCTGACCGAAATCGACAGTCAGTTGGCGACATCTCGTGCGCTGGCTCCGCCGAACCCACGACTCAGCGAAGAGAATCTACGTGGGTGCATCGTTCTGCTCAGCGCACATTTCCAGGGGTTCTGCCGCGACCTTTATACCGAATCTGCCATTGCCATTGCCATCAAGGTACGCGCATCGCTTCGGCCCCTTATCCAGGCCCAATTCATGGCCAATCGTGCCATCGACCATGGCAACCCCAACTTGCAGAACTTGAAGAAGGACTTCGAACGCTTTGGCTTCACGTTGGATCTGGCGGCTGCCGATCCGGGGAATCCGGCACGCCTCCATGACCTGAGTGAACTGAACAAATGGCGGAATATCGTCGCGCACTACGGCGTCATCCCACCAACTGGCCTCCCATCGCTCGCGGATCTGCAAAGTTGGACGAGTTCCTGCGATGGTCTGGCGGGCTCGCTTGACGGGATCATGTACAATGAGGTACGAAAGACACTCAGGCGAGCTCCCTGGACACCGTAGCGATGGAGGGCAGGTCGATGGCCGATTGGAAGCCGGAAAAGCTTCGCTTCAATCTCGGGGATCGCGTCAAGATCCTCCACTCGCAGTGGAAGGGGCGCGATCGTCGAGTGGCGCGGGCCACTGGGACCTGGTGGTGTCCAGGTGTACCGAGTTTTGTTCTCACGCAAGCCGGTACGGAGATACATCGAGGTGACGGAGAATCAACTCGAGTTGATCCCTCCGGAGCCCGTCCTCCCCGCAACCGGAGCGGAGCATGGCAAGTCAGCTAAGCCTCGAAGAAAAACTGGCGGCGCTACGCGAACTGCGCGGTCAGACGCTCTCCCCGGAACAGAAGACCCGGCTGAAGAAGCTCCTCGGTGATCGGTCGAACCTCGTCGTCGCCTCGGCGGCGGCGATCGCCGGTGAGAATACGCTGCTCGAGCTGGAAACGGACCTGGAAGCGGCCTTCGAGCGCTTCCTCGTCAACCCGCTCAAGGACGACAAGCTCTGCCGCGCCAAGATCGCGGTCGGTCCAGGCGCTCGACAAGATGGAGCACCAGCGGCCGGATGTGTTCGAGAAGGCGGCCAGCTATGTGCAGCTCGAGCCGGTCTGGGGCAGGTCGGAGGACTCAGCCGCACCACTGCGCGCCGCGGCGATCATCGCCCTGGCGCGGATCGAGGGCTCGAGGTCTCTGCCGCGGCTCGTCAACGCCATGGTCGACCCGGCGCGGGATGTTCGGATGGCGGTGGCCCAGGCGCTGGGATATGTCGGCACCGAGGCGGCGGGCCTGATCCTCCGCCTGAAGACACGCATCGGCGATCGTGACCCCGATGTGCTTTCCGAGTGCTACTCCGGTCTCCTGGAGGTCGATCCCAAGGAGAACCTCGCGTTCGTCGCCGAGTACCTCGACCCGGATGAGCCAGCTCGATGCGAGGCGGCGGCGATGGCGCTGGGTAAGTCGCGCCTACCCGATGCACTCGTCCCGCTCGGGGCTTGCTGGCAAGCGTGTGGCCCCTCCGACACCGGACGGCAGGTGCTGCTGGCGATCGCCATGCTCCGGCTGCCCTCCGTCTTCGACTACCTCCTGGAAATCGTCGCGACCGAGCCGGAGAAGAACGCGATCGCGGCCATGGCGGCGCTCAAGATCCACAATTATGATCCACGACTCTGCGAGCGCCTTGGGCAGGTCGTGCTGAAGAAGAACAGCCCCACGCTCCAGGCTCTGTTCGATCGCGACTTTCGGTCAGACCAACGATGAACGTCGCATCGGGCCGGCCCAAAACCTCGATCATGGTGCCAATCGCATCAACCCCTCGCGGAGCCGATCCAGGCCGCGCTCGAGGGTCTCACCTCCCGCTGCGAACGAGACGCGCAAGGTACCCTCGCCACCCGGGCCGTACGCCGAACCGTGGATGACGACGACCCCCGCCTCATGAAGCAGGAACCGGGCAACGTCCTCGGAGGTCTTGCTCAACCCGCGGACATCCACCATCACGAACAGGCCACCCTCGGGCACCAGCGGCTCGACACCCGGAATCCCGCGGAGTCGTTCGACCACCCGGTCGCGCCGAGCCTGGTATTCCTCCGCCATCCGGCGGACACAGTCCTGATCGGACAAGAGGCGCAGGCCGCGGCATCCTGCACGAACGTCGCCGGTCCGCGACTCGATTGCTGCAAGACCAGGAGCATCGCCTTGATGATCTCCTCGGGACCGGCACAGTAGCCCACGCGCCAGCCCGTCATCGCATACGTCTTCGAGAGGCTGTTGATCACGATCGTCCGGGTTCGCACGTCGGCCGACACGGCGGCGGGCGAGACGTGACGGTGGCCGTCGTAGACCAGTGACTCGTAGATCTCGTCGCTCAAGACCAGGTCGTCATAGGCTTCGGCGAACCCCATGATAGACTCGAGCTCCGCTGGGGTCAGGACCGTGCCGACGGGGTTCCACGGTGTATTGAGCAGGATGATGCCTTTGCTGGAAACCCAGCAGTTCTCGAGCGTATCGCGTTCGATCGTGAACCGGCCATCGCGAATTGTCGCGGGCACCGGTAGAGGGCGGCCGTCCCAGATTTCGATGGGCGAGGCATATGCGTCGTAGATCGGATCGGGCAGCAGCACCGGACTGCGCGGCTGGACCAGCGCACCGAGCGCGGCGTATAGCCCCAAGGTGGCCCCATCGGTGATGAGGATCTCGCGGTCAGGATCGTAGGAGAGTCCCTGGTCGCGCCGGAGCTTCTCGGCGACAGCCCGGCGCAATGCCGGCTCGCCTCGATTATCGGGATACCCGGTGCGGCCGTCGCGCAGCGAGCGCACTGCCGCCTCGACGATGTGCGCGGGCGTCGGCGTGTCGGGCTGCCCGCGCATCAGCGAGACGAGCGAGCGCCCTTGCGCTTCGAGCTGTCGAACCTGCTGCAAGACCCGATTCACGGCCGTTGGCCGCAGATGGGAAACACGATCGGCGGGCGACACATCAGCCATGACCAGAACTCACAGAAAGGAGACGCGGATCCGACGCTCCGGTCACTTTACCATTTTCCAAACGCCACAGAGCACCCCACCGCGCCCACCACCGACATCGACAGCCCCCAGGCGAGGACCTGGTTGAACAGGAGCCGGCGGTCGGCCGTGATCGGAGCTGAGGCGATGCAGAGCGCCCCGATTGTCGACAGCGGTGAGACATCGACCAGGTGACCGCCGATCAGGATCGACGAGGCGATCGCCAGCGGATCGCCGCCCCCGAGCTTGGCAACCAGGCCGGGAACGCTCGGCAGGAACGCCGGCAGCACCACTCCGGAAGTGCTGCTGTAGACCGAGACCAGGCCAGTGACCAGGGCGATCAATCCGTTGATCGTTCGATGGGTCGCGAACCGAGAGAGAATGGTCGTGAACAGGTCGATGCCACCCGTCTTCTCCAGGAGCGACGTCAGGACCGTCACGCCACAGACCATCATGATCACACTCCAGGGCAAAGCCGAGATCACCGGCCGCTCATCGGTGACCTTTGTCAGGGTCAGTAGAACGGCCGCGGCAAACGCTCCCATCCCGACGTGGACCCGGAAGATCACGACTCCGAACACGAGGATCACGATCGTTGCCAGCGTGACCCAGTGCCGGGGCGTCATCGCTTCCGACGCTTCGCAAGTAGGGTCCTCCGCCGGCCATTTCTCATCAGACCGACTGAAAAGCCGCAAGCCGCCGAACGCCAGGTAACCCAGGATCGCGACCGCCGCGTTGGCCAGGAGGTTCGAGAGGTAAGTCTGGCGCTCAAATCCGGAGAGGCCCATGCGGTCCATGAGGCCGTTGGCGATGATCCCCGTCGGAGCGATCGGCGATAGCGCCCCGGCGATGCAGCCATGGGCGACCATGATCGTCATCAAGAGAGGAGGAATCCGGGCCCGGTCCCCGACGGCCATGGCCAGAGGTGCGATCAATGCGGCCGCCGCGATATTCCCTGCCCCGATCGACGCAATGGCACACGAAAGCGAGAAGAACAGCAACGGGATCAACCCGGCGTTCCCTCGGCAGCAGCGCACCGCCGCGTGCACGACCCGGTCGAGCGTTCCGTTGCTTCTGGCCATGGTGAACAGGAGGGTCACGCCCACCAGCGTCAGGAACAGCTCTGTCGGGAAACCGCCCAGGAGCTCGCCCATCGTGAAATGCCGTCCCCAGGCCGGCGCCAGATACATCCCGATCACCCAGGCCAGCGATAGCGACAGAAACCCTGGGTTCACCGCCGTCGTGCAGCTCAGCACGATCACCAAAATCAGAGCCGCCAGTGAGAGCCAGGCAAGGTCGATCATCAATCTGTTCCTCGTGCCGCAAGTCGTCGAAATCGAAGGAATTCCAGATTCCGGTTTCCAGGTATCGGACGCATCCGGGTTCCAAACTCCGTCGCATCCCATTTGGAATCTTGAATCTGTCATTTGAAATCCTTCTGGCTCGATTGTACCATCACTCTCGATCCCGACCAGGACCTCGGGAAGGACCTGGTTCCGATGGCCGGATAAATGATTTGCGGGGCTTCTCCGCGAGCCGTATGATGAGGCCAATCATCGGCTATCGATGTAGTCCTCCGATCGCTTTTTGGCCCATAGAGCCCGGGTATCCGACCATGTCCCGACTCCAACGAACCTCCTGGCTTCTCCTCGCGCTGATCGCAGTCTCGCCAACGTCGCGCAGCGACGACCGGGCGGCATCAGGCGGTAACGCATCCCGCGTGTACGGTGAGTGGCGGATCCGGATCCGCCCCGACCAGGGGCCGGCCTATAACCGGCTCATCGAGCAATCGGGCCTGCCCTTGTTCCGCAAAGCCGGGGGGCGGATGGTCGGCTGGTGGACCACGCTGATCGGCGACTTGTACGAACAAGTGACGATCTGGGAATACGATGACATGGCGGCCTTCGAACGGGCGATTCAGCTCCTTTCGAAAGACCCTGAATTTGCCAGGTTCGTCACGGCTCGCGACCCGCTCCTGGCCGGCGAGGAGAGCCGATTCCTGCGACTGACTGCGGGTGCCCAGCGCCCGTCATTGCCCGAACCAGCCCCATTCGCCGTCCATGAAGTTCACCGCGTGCCTCTCGCGAGGAGAGGCGCCTACCTGACGTTCATGACAGGTCAGGGTTTGGAACTGCTCAGGGCCCACGGCTTTCGCCCGACTGGCCCGTGGGTCGTTAACGTGGGGCGATGGTCGGAGGTCACCTATCTCTTCCGGTTTGCGAGCCTGGCCGAGCGCGAACAGCTCATCGCCAGGTTCTCGGCGACCACGGACGGACGGACTTACAGCGACAAGGTGAGTGAATTCACCGAGGAGGTCACGACCCGCCTGCTGGTTCCCGCTCCGTTCGCAAAAGCGGCCTCCACCCCCGTGGCCCCCACCAAGCCGGAGTCGTCCGCTCTCCTGCCACATCGGGACCAGCTTGCCTCGGGGGTATACGTGGCCGGCTTCTCCGACCGTCACCATGATGGCAACTCCGGCTGGGTCGCGATGGGAAAGGAGACCCTGTTGATTGACTTGCCCCGCGGGATCCCGGTGCCGGCATACCTGGCCCTCGTCACGGCGTCCACGGGCAAGCCAGTCCGGAAGCTGGTGATGACTCACGCACAGGATGGTGACAATCCCATCCTCCGATCTCTGGACGAGCAGGGAATCTCCATTCTCACCACACCCGGGACGCGCGCCCGGCTGCTCGCGGCTCCCGGTGCCCTCGAGCCATCGATCCTGCACGCCCTGGCCGAACGGAGTGAGATCGGTGATGGCACGGTGTCGGTCGTTTTCCTCCCGTTCGATGAGGGCGCCGGTGGTGCTGGCGGGATCGTCCACCTGCCGGGCAAGTCGGTCCTGTTCGCCGGCCCGCTCGTCATCAACGGCCCGCGCGCCCCGCTCAAAGGCCGCGACACGGAATTGTGGATGGCGGCTCTGCGACGACTGGAGGACCTCGCGCCGGCGAGCGTCGTGCCGGGGTTCGGCACATGGGGCGGCGCCGAGATCCTCGCCCGCCAGCACCGGTTCCTGGCGGAGATCCGCCAGCAGGTCGGTTTTCATATTGCCCAGGGCCGGCCCCTCGCCAGCCTTCTTGATCAGGTCCGCATTCCCGCCGCCGACTTGGTCTGGATGCCCTACGATACTCCGATCGCCGAAGACATCGAGTCGGTCTACCGCAACCTGACCGTCCCGAATGCCCCGTTCCACGGCTGGGTCCCGCGCACGACGGATCGGCGACCCCATGCCCTGGTCCTGATCGGCGACCAGCCTCACGAGCCCGACCACATCGAAGCGGGCCTACGACCGGTGTTCGAGGCTACTGGTGTGATCCCCCACTTCACGGTCGACGTGAATGCGCTTTCGGAGAGGAACCTGGCGATGGTTCAGCTCCTGGTGGTCCTCCGCGACGGCCTTCAGCGGCCGGAACGCGATTCTCGCAAGAACACGATCTGGATGACCCCCGAGCAGCAGCGTGCGGTGGCGGCGTACGTCGAGAACGGGGGCGCGTTCCTCAACCTGCACAATTCCATGGGGCTATATCCTCCCGACGGCCCTTATCTCAAACTGGTGGGCGGACGTTATATCGGTCATGGCCCGCTGGAGCGGTTCCGGGTCGAGGTCGTCGATCCGGAGCACCCCGTCACCCGAGGCGTCCAGCCGTTCTTCGTCGCGGACGAGCAGCATACGCCGCCTTTCGATGAGGGGCGCGTCCACTTGCTGTTGCGGAACCGATCGGACGACGGCAGGACGGCTGCCGCCGGCTGGGTCCGCGAGCCGGGACGGGGACGGCTTTGCCACCTCGCCAACGGACACACGCGCGAGGCACTGCTCCATCCGATGTACCAGCGCCTGCTCCGCAATGCCGTACGATGGTGCCTCCGCCTCGAAGACTCCGACACGAACCTCCACGCCAACGTTGCGCCGGACCGCCGCGAGCGATGAAGGGCTGTGCGATGCGTCGGCAATGGCGGCTGAAGGACGTGATGGAGTTGATCGCTGTGCTTGCGATCTACTTCACCGGTGTCCATTTCCTCACCCTCGGGCCGACCAAGGATCCACTGACCGCCTGGGCACAAGTCGTTTCGTTCGCTCTGCTGTTCTTTGTCATGCCGGTTCATGTGGTCTTCGCCTGGGCACGAACTCGCGGATGATCAGTGAGGACCGACTGGTTCACCTCTCGAAACCACCGGGACGAGCGGTCGTTTGCGCAGCTCCACCACGCCGATGTTGTCAGAAATCAACACATCGATGACTCCAGGCAATAGGACAGGACATCACCGCGTTGTGGGGCTAGGGTTCGATTGAGGGCGAGGATAATCCTCACTTCACTACAACTTCGAACGGGCAAACCCGTCGTGAGGCGGGGACGCAAAGCCATGGGGCCGTCAGAACGTCACCATCGTTCTCGGCTCGCCAGGTTGCCGAAGGTCTGTGTGATGAGCCGGCTCATCGTGACCGGCTCATCTCGTCGTGGATGGCACATGTTGCATCCATTGGTCGGCGATCTGATATCGAGAGGCTTTCCCCGTGAGTCCCATCACCGCTCTTGCAAATCAGGACCGTGTACCCGCGGAGAATCGGCGTTGCACGCTGAGAGCGCACGTTCGTCACAGCCAATCTCCTGAAAGTGTCGCCTTCCCACTCACAGCGTTGGAGCTTGAGCCGACAGACTATCTCGGCTCGGATCGCAATCGGTTCACTGTCGCCGGCCCTGCGTTCGGTCATATCTTCAGCCCCCATTACAATCAGATCCGGAGATCGTCATGAACGCAATTCGGCGTTGGTTCAAGGAGCAGCGGTCGGCTCGCCCAGCCAGGCGCTCTCCGTCCCGGAAGAGCCGGCCCATGCTCGAGTCGCTGGAGACTCGCGTGGTTCTCTATTCGAACACCGGCAACGCCTGGATGAACCCCGAGGTGATCACGCTCAGCTTCGTACCCGACGGCACGAACCTCGGCGGCGTCACCAGCAACCTTCAGAGCACCTTCAACAACAATCCCAACCTGAACGGTCGTTGGGAGAACACGATCCTCGAGGCCGCCCAGCTCTGGGCCCAGCGGACCAACATCAACTTCGTCGTCGTCCCGGATGACGGCGAGCCCACCGGCGGCGGGGTTGACCAGGAGGGCGACCCCAACTTTGGCGACATCCGCATCGGTGGCTACAACTTCGGCAACTCGACCCTGGCCTATACCAGTTATCCACCGTCGGTGAACAACTTCTCAGTCGCTGGCGACATCGACTTCAACACCGGCATGCCTTTCAACATCGGCTCCACCTACGACCTGTTCTCGGTCGCGGCCCACGAATTCGGCCACGCGCTGGGCCTGGGTGAGAGCAGCGTCGCCAGCGTCATGTACCCCGTCTACGAGGGGGTGAAGACCGTCCTATCGGCCGATGACATCGCAGGCATCCGGAGTATTTACAGCGCCAATTTGCCCCGGATGACGGACAACTACCTCGGACTCAATTCCACCATCCTCACGGCGGCCAACCTGGACAGTACGATCAACATGTCCACGCTCACCGCCCTGGAGTACAACCTCGACATCGCGACCGCCGGCCAGGCGGAATTCTTCAGCGTGGACGCGCCGTCCGGGACGAACGGCACGTTCTCAGTCTCGGCGCAGAGCTTGGGGCTGAGCCTGCTGACGCCGAAGATCACCGTCTACGCGGCCGACATGCTCACAGTGCTCGGCTCGGCCACCGGCACCGGTTACTCCGGCTCGGACCCCACGGTGAGCCTGACCGGCGTCACCGCGGGCGAGCGGTTCTATGTCGAGGTGCAGGGCGCCAACACGACGCAGATGGGCACGGGAGACTACGCCCTGGGCATGAGCTTCAACGCCGCGGCGGTGGTGCCTACGGAGGCCTCGCCGATCATCGCCTACCCCAACGGCACTCCATTGCATGGAGGAGGCGGGTCTCCGGATCAGGTGCAGTCCAACGACGACGTCACCTACGGCGCGGCACCGACCGTGACCGGCATCAGCCCGGACACGGGCGCCAGTAACTCCGATGGCATCACCAATGTCAACAGGATCGTCATCAATGGGATCGCGGCCAACAACGAGACGGTCATGGTTTACCTCAACGGAACCCTCCTCGGCTCGACGGTGACGAACAATAACGGCAACTGGTCGTTCGATAATACGGCGACTGCCGCTCGCGGACGGCACCTACATCCTCACGGCCGCGTCGGTCGATCCGGAAGGCAACGTCAGTGCCCTCTCGTATCCTTATGCGATCACCATCGACACCACCGCTCCGGCCGCGCCGACCATCCTCGGCCTCGCGGGCGGCACCGTCCTGACTGGCAACAGCTCGACCACGGGCGCCAAGGACCCGATCTTGTTCGGTGACGCGCCCCCCTACAGTCAGGTTACGCTGTTCTATGGAACGTTCCAGGTGGGAAGCGTGGTCGCCGACAGCAACGGGAACTGGGACTGGACGAACACCATCGCCACTCCCACCGTCGGCATGACCTATACTCTAACTGCACAGGCGACCGACGTCGCGGGCAACGTGAGCAGCCGTTCGGCGCCTTACTCCGTAACCCAGGTCAAACAGTCCGGGCCGTCACAGGCCCCGACCGTCTCCGGCGTGAGCCTCTCGCTCGGAAGCATCCTCAGCACCAACGCCGACGGATCTTTCGATACCATCGCCACGCCGACCCTGAGTGGAGTCGCGACGGCGAACTCTGAGGTGGCGGTTTTCGATGACGGTGTCGTCATCGGAGTCGCCCTGGTGAACTCGATGGGAGCCTGGACGTTCACCTGCTCCACACTCGCGACAGGGCAACAAGAACTGACCTTTGAGGACATTAACCAGGTCGGCACCTTCAGTGCCATGGCTTGCCCCATCACGATCCAGGTGTGATCGTGAGCCAGTCCCCTCTCCGACTCGAAGTCCTTCGCGGGCGCACCAGGTTGGTCCATGGAGTCGGCTCTGCCCGGCGGCCCGACCGGGCGGGTATGGAGCCCCCTCCGACAAGAAGACCCTTCGCCGGCGCGTCGGGTTGGTGTCAAGAACAACGATAGGGTCATCACTATATGATCGCGGGCATGCGGAATGCGGGTGGTTTGCGAGCCCCTCGAATCCCCTCGAGGCGGTGGCCGGCACGCCGCACCGAGACGATGCTGCGAGTCGAGACGCTCGAGTCCAGGACCCTCATGGCCGCGTCCGTCGCGATGAGTCCCGCAGTCACGGCGGTCGATGCGCCGAACGAGACTCTGGACGCCGCCATCGAACTCGGGCATTTGAGCACCGGCGCGGATGTCGAGGAATCCGGATCGCTCGGTGACGGCGCCGCGGGCGAAGCGGACGTGGAGTGGTACACCTTCACTCTCGATCAACCCGCTTTGATTATCTCAAAGCTGGGGCGTCAACCGACCGATTCCTCATTCGAGGGGGTCCTCAGTCTTTTCAACAACGATCCCTACGATTTCGGTGACCCGTACGATCCCGACGGCAATCGCCTGCTGGAACAAGTCGGCCAGCCGGCCGATGGCGGAGTCGCCACGCTCGATCAGATGCTGGGCCCGGGGACTTACTACCTGGCCGTCAGCGGTGCTGGCAACGACGATTTCAATCCGCTCCTGGCCGACAGCGGCCTCCCGGGGAGCACAGGTGATTTCGACTTGCAGATCGTCGACGACGCCACCGGGCTAGTGCCGGCGACCGGCCCTCAAGTGTTGTCCGAGGATCCCGCTCCCTTTTCCGTTCTCAGCAGTTCTCCCCTGGCAATCCGGATCGACTTCAGCAGCCAGCTCGATCCCTCGACCTTGATCCCCGGCCAGACAGTGCAGTTGATCGACAGCCCCAGCGGGACATTCGGCCAGGACGATCAGCAAGTCCCCCTGGCATCGATCAATTTTTCCCCCGCGGTCGAAGATCCACCGGCCAGTAGTCCGGATACCGGCGCCGTCCAGCACTACCAAGGCATCAACGAATTGCAACTTTTCCCCGAGAGCCCCCTGGCTCCCGGGTATTACGAAGTGTTCCTCGCCGGCCAGAGCGTCGGGGGCTCGCTCGTCGTGGCCGACCCCAATGGAAACGACCTGAATGCGAGTCCCAGCTACCCAGACGGTCAGGACTTCACGTACACGTTCCAGGTCGACGGGATCGACGGCCGCACGGGCGGCGACGCCTCGTCGGACGATACCGCGGCCACCGCCATCAACCTGGGCGACTTGACCTCCGCGGGGCTTGTGCAAGTTTCGGGCGCGATTGGCGTCGATCCATTCGATGTCAACACTCCTTATAATCCATACAATTCCGCAAATCAAGTGGATATGTACCAGTTCACCGTTTCCGGGCCGGGTCAGTATGCACTCGTGGCCGAGGTCTTCGCCGGCCGCATCGGTTCGCCGCTTGATCCGGGCGTCAGCCTCTTCGAGCTCGATCCCAGCGATGGCAGCCTTCAGTTCATCGCAGGTAACAACAATACCTATGATCCCGTGGAGACGACTGACGGGTATTCGCAGCCGCTGTACACCGACTCCGCCCTGTACGCGAGCCTGACGGCCGGGGTTTATTGCCTCGCCGTCGCAGACGGCTCGAACACGCCGTCGCCCCTTGAGGGCCAGCCGCCCGGGAGCTTCGGCATTTTCGACCCCAATGTCCCGAATAGCGCCCAGAATGGCTATAGCACAGGCCCTTACGTGCTGAATGTGCTCGTCCAACCGACCGCCGATCCCCCGCATGTTGTGTCGACCACTCCGAACAATGGAGCGATCCTCACTCAGCCCCCGACGCAACTGACCGTCACGTTCGACGAGCCGGTGAACCTCGCGCAACTGGCCTTCCAGACATACCTGGTGTCCGGCGAGGACACCCTCGAGTCAGTCTACATCGAGGGGGCCGACGGGACCGAGTATTACCCTCGCTTCGTGTCTTACGATAGCGCGACCAATCAGGCCACGTTCGCCATGCTCAGCGGGTTGCCCAACGGCGATTACCAGCTTCACCTCTCCGGCTCCGCAGGGCTGACTGACCTGGGAGGGAATGTGCTCGTCGGCAACGAGCCGGACGGCGATTATGTCGTCACGTTCACGGTCGACGGGCCCCCGCGTGGCAGCGGGGGAAACCCGCTCGAGTGGAACGACCAAGAGCCCAACGACACGATCCAGCAGCCCCAAGATCTCGGTGTCCTGTTCCCGGACGATCTCGCGGCCGGGGTCACCATTACACGCGATTTCCTCCAGGATACCGCCGATGCTCCGCAGGATACGGCGGATGTCTACGAATTTCAGATTCTCCTGGGTGGGACGTACTCGTTCGAGTTATCGGGAGCTAACCTGCCCGACGATGTCACGTTGACGCTGATGGATTCTTCGGGACAGAGCCTGCCGGTCATCTCGATCGGCGGGACCCTGCTCCTGGGCCAACTCGCCCCTGGAACTTATTTGCTCATGGCCAGCGGCTGGAATCAGGTGCAGGCCGCCGGCATCGCTTACCAGCTCTCCTTGAATCTCCTTTCCGCAAACGACAACGCGCCACCCTTGGTCTCGGGCCCGGCGCCCGCGGTCGCGATCCGCTTCAACAGCGACCCACCACCTGCGCCTCCGACATCTCCGCCGACGGTCACGCCTCCGCCGACGGTCACGCCTTCGCCGACAGCCACGCCTCCGCCGACGGTCACACCTCCGTCAGGCGACACCTCCGCTTCGTCGCCCGTCACGAGCCCGGGGCATCCCGAGACCACGATTGAGCTCCCATCCCGGTCCGACGACAGCACGGATCTCGCCAGTGCATCGTCCCTGGGCCTGGTCGTCCTGTCCACCGGCTCGGTCGGTGGTGTGATTGGCTTTGAAGGTGCGCAAGCGGGCTCAACACAATCCGTCCAATCGGCTAGTGCCCTCTCCCCGTCGTCCGTAACGGCCGGGCTGATCGTGATAGGGACATCGCTCTCCTTACTTGGGCATGGCGACGTAGGCGGTGGCGCTCCGGAAGGTCCAGAGGGAATCGAGCAGGAAACGACAACTGCCGAGTTGATGCAGGGCGACGTCGTTCCTCTTCATCTCCAGGGTACGATGAGCTGGTTGACGACGAGGGTCCGTGAACTTCTTGTTGACGAGGCGATGAGTCATCCCTTGGCATTAAGTGTCCCGCTCGCCTCAGAGGTCCCATCCCTTGGTGCGAAGGGGCTGGCCGATGTCGCGGCCGAGACACTGGACGTCCGGAGCCCGGAGCTCGCCGCCGGGCTTGAAGAACGACTCGACGGGTCCGAGTGGGGCCGCGTGTGTTCGCAGGTGATCGCCTGCACCGGGCTGGCAGCGTTGCTGTACGCGAGACGCCGAAGACACCGCCGTCGAGTCAAATGCCAAAGTGAAGGGTTAAGACGTGGCCCGCATGGTCCGTCACCAGATCTCTCATCGAGATCCGCCCTCGGGACCGTTTCTCGTTCATCGATGACGCTGATTCAGACTGTTCGTTGACTTCGTCCGTTGTCGGCTTCGACGATCGGTCGAACCCGGTGTGAGACTGCGACGGTTTCTTCGACCGCTCCTCAAGACAGGAGTGACCGATGAGTGAACGCCGGAAGCCGCAGGATAGCAATCGGACCTGGAGAATCCGGTCGCCCGAGCCCGACCCGGTGGAGGTCCAGAGTCAGAAACGCGAGTTGCTCGACGAACAGCAGGCGGATCGGGGAGCGGCGGACTGCCCCGCGCCGCCGGAACACGATCTGGAGCGCTTGCAGACCGACCCCAAGGCTGACCTCGACGCTGGCAGCCGACTCGTCGCGGAGATCTTCCAGCAACGGAAACGGGGCGAACAGCCCAGTTTGGACGACTACGAGAAACGCTTCTTCGAGTATAGCCGCGTGCTGGGGGGCCTGGCGAGGCACCCCCAGGACCTCATCCACTCTCGGGCCGGGAGCGGACCGCGCCCCGATCGCCTGCTGCGGCTCCCCGAGGAGGGCGAGGAGCTCTTCGGTTTTCGTCTCCGCCAACCGCTAGGCCGAGGGGCCTTCGCCAGGGTGTACCTCGCGGAGCAGCCGGACCTCGCCTGCCGATCGGTGGTCCTGAAGGTCTCCGCCATCGAGGGGAGCGAGCACCACACCCTGGCCCGGTTGCAGCACACCAACATCGTACCCATTTTCTCCGTCCACGAGGATGAGCGAGCCGGGCTTCGAGCCGTCTGCATGCCCTACTTCGGCGGAGGGCCCCTCTCCCGGATCCTGGATCAGGTCTGGAACAAGACGACACAACCGACCCTGGGCGAACAACTGGTCGAGGCCCTCGAGGAGGTCGGCTCTCAGGTGCTCGGGGCGAGGAGCGAAGAAGCCGGTGGCGGCGATTGGGCCGGAAGTCGCACCGAAGGGCGGCCGGCCGAATCCCAAACACCGTTGGCCCTCTTGCGCAGCCTCTCCTACTACAGGGCGGCCGGGTGGATCGTGGCCCAACTTGCCGAAGGGCTCCATCATGCCCATCAACGAGGCATCCTCCACAGGGATGTCAAGCCGTCGAATATCCTGCTCAGTGCCGAGGGGCAGCCGCTCCTGCTGGATTTCAACGTGGCCCAGGAGATGGAGGCCGGCGCCACCCAGGCGATCCTTGGAGGGACGGTGGCCTACGCGGCTCCCGAGCACCTTGTCGCGCTACGGGACTGCACTCAGGAGCTGATCCAGCGCGTCGATCGACGGTCGGATCTGTACTCGCTCGGGCTGGTCCTGGCCGAGATGGTGACCGGCGGGCACGTGTTTGAACAAGGCGGGAGCTACTCGGCATGCACCACGCAACTCGAGTCGATGGTCGTCGAGCGAAGCCAGAACATCGCGTCTTTGCGGAAGGTTCGCAGGGATGTCCCCTGGAGCCTGGAAAGCATTGCTCGCAAATGCCTGGACCCCGATCCCGCGCGGCGTTACCAGCAGGGCGACCATCTGGCCGAGGATTTGAGACGCTTCCTGGAAGATCGCCCGCTCAGATATGCCCCGGAGTTAAGCCGTGAGGAGCAAGTCCGGAAGTTCTTCCGCCGCCACCCGCGGTTGACGACATCAGGTTCCGTCCTGGTGGCAGCGCTGATAGTCCTCCTGACGGTCGGCGCGGCGCTCATCGGCGCGCGCTCGCACCTGGTTGAGGCCAGGACGCAACTCGGGAAGGCCCGGGCACACGAACGGAAGCGTGCCCACGACGCCGGCACGATCCGCGCCCTGTGCCTGGTCAACACGACCCTGGGGCGTCAGGATCACTTGCGTCAGGGGATCGCCGTCTGCGAGGAGACTCTGGCACTCTACCACCTCCCGAATGGGCGGCCTTGCGACGCGCATCCGGACTGGAGCAACCTGGCCGCAGAAGATCGCCGCCAGCTCGCCGAGGATCGTCGCGAGCTGCTCCTCCTGCTCGCAGGTGCGCGAGTTCGCCTCGCCAGGGCGGATCGGCCGACGTTGATGCAGTCGCTCGCGCTGCTCGACGAGGCCGAAGCGATCCCCGGCCTGAAACCCTCCAAGGCGCTCTGGCTCGATCGCGCCGGCTACTTCAGTGGGCTCGGACAGACCGACCGGGCTCAATTCGCCCGGGACCGGGCTCGCACGATCCCGACCGCCACCGCCCGCGAGCATTACCTCCTGGCGATCTCCTATTCTCGCCATGGCGGGGCAGACGATTACCGGAGAGCGATCGCCGAGCTCAACGAGGCCCTGAACCTCCAACCGCGGCATTACTGGTCGGCCCTGCAACGGGGGATTTGCCGGATGGAGCTGGGCGAGTCCGCTCAAGCCATCGGGGATTTCGGGACCTGTATCGGTCTGTGGCCGGAACACCCCTGGGGTTATTTCAATCGAGGTTACCTGCTGGATCGGATGGGCTTGAAGGCCGACGCCATTGACGACTACACGGCGGCCCTGGATCGCGATCAGCGCTTTGTGTCCGCCCTGGTGAACCGGGGGCTGGCCCGGTTGGAGCTCAAGCGATATGGACCGGCGCTCCATGATTTCGACCGTGCTCTCGCGATGGGCGGTCAGGACGACGCCTCACTCTTCGCCGGCCGTGGTCTCACGCTGGAGGCGATGGGTTGAACACTCCGAGGCGGACTCGGCGTTCGAGCGGGCGTTCGCGCTGGCCCCGCACCCGGACCCGGCCCACATTCGCCTGAACTGGACCTATGGATTTGCCGTGTCCGCCCGGCTACCCGAGAAGGCGCGGGAGGCGTTCGACGACGTACTTCGTCATGATCCCCGTCATCCTCAAGCCCTCTACGGACGTGCGATGCTGGCGATGACGCGCGGAGATCTCGAGATCGCCCTTCCATTCTTCAACCTCGCCCTGGAGACGAACCCGGGGTTCATCGAGGCTCGACGCTATCGAGCCGTGCTCCTTTCACGACAAGGCCATTGGGATCGCGCCACCCGCGATATCAACTGGTGCCTGGACCGCGAGCCCAGGTCCGGCGAGACGCTCTACGCCGCCGCATGCGTCGCGTCCCGGGCAGCAGGAGCCTCTCCATCCCCTCGATCCTACGATGTGGCATTCGACCTCCTGGAGAGGGCTCGGTCCCTCGGCTCGGGGCGGAAGGCCGACGAAGACCCCGACTTGATCGTGCTCAGGAGTGATCCCAGGTTTGCGCGACTGATGGCGACGCCGCTCCAGATAAGCCGCAGGGATCCGGCTCGGGGCTCGATCCAGTCCTCCTCTCAGCCTTGACTCCGCCTACAAATCGTAATGATCTCGAAGTCGAGCATGTTGGCAATACAGAACGTTCCTGCACGGACCCGTCGCGCCGTCGCGACCGAATCGAGTCAACTCCGAATCGCATCCTTCAGCTCGAGGGTGACCGTTCTCTCTCCCCGGAGTCGCGTCTCTTCCCAACGAGGTGTCGCGGATTCCGCGAGTTTCGCCCTCCCTTCCTATCCGGCGGTGAACGGCTTTCACCGGGACCTTCCAGCCTACCACTCGGACCGACGAGATCGTGATCCCGTCGAAGGCCGAGGTCGCCGGACGAATCGAACGGCTTCGGCTGCCTCCGAGATCGCCGTGACCTAGAATTCGTGAGGGAGTGTTACATCGAATGTGCTCGATCAATCGGTTCTCATGGGGAGGCGTTCCCGAGATGTTCCCGGGTAATCGGGGTGCAGTGCGGATCCAACCGGTGACTCAGAAGGTGGAGTCGAGGCGACCCTTATCCCAGACCTGCAAGGACGCCTGCCTGATCCACATCTACCCAACGGGGATGGCCATGGGTACGCGCCACTTGCTGGAACAAGGGACAATCGTTCTGGGTCGTGGTGACGACTGTGACATCACCGTCCAGGATGCCTCGGTCTCGCGTCGCCACACGCAGTTCGACCTGGACGTCAACCGTTATCTGGCGACGGACCTGGACAGCACCAATGGAACCTTTGTCAATGATGTGCCTGCGAAAATGACCCCGCTGGCCGATGGAGACAACCTTCGCGTGGGCAACTGTCTGTTCCGGTTCCTGACCGGCGGCAACGTCGAGGCCGACTACCACGAGGAGCTCTACCGGTTAGCGATCCTCGACGCCCTGACCGGCCTGTACAATAAACGCTACCTGGTGGACTATCTCCAGCGCGAGCTCATCCGCTCGGTGCGCTACAGCCGGCCCTTGACCTTGATTCTCTTCGACATCGACCATTTCAAGGCGATCAATGATACGATGGGCCACCTGGCGGGGGACCTGACGTTGCGTGAGCTGGCAAGTCGCCTCAAGTCCGAGATTCGTCGAGACGATTTACTGGCCCGCTATGGCGGCGAAGAATTTGCGGCAGTCCTGACCGAAACCGATCCGACCTCGGGAGCCGAGCTGGCTGAGCACATCCGGCAGACTGTGGAGAACCACCCGTTCACCTTCGAGGGCCGTCAATACAAGATTACGGTCAGCCTGGGTGTGGCCTCCACCAAACCGAACGAGGTACTGTCCCCGCAAGTTCTGATCGGGAGGGCTGACGAGCGGCTCTACCGGGCGAAGCGTGAAGGTCGTAATCGAGTCGTGACCTGAACGATTCGAGCACCTTTTCTGACCGTCCGGATCCCACGATCGTGAGCGGTGTCACGATCTCATGCGTCGGGAATTCGTACAAGCACCCTCGGAGTCGGTTTCGAGACAGCCGCGTTACGCCCTGTCTCGTATCGAGGGATGACTGCGAGCATGGGATCGCGTGAACGATTTGACAATTGAGACGAATATCGCCCATGCCGCGCGCAGCTTTTCCCCGTGAGGGCCGTGTCCTTCCATGGAGGGGACATGGATCGAGGAATTCTTCGACCGGGTCCGTTCCGGGGTCCCCTCCTATCCGAGATCCTGGCGCGGGAAGCCGAACGATCACGACACCTCCCGGTGACTCCCGTAGCGGGTGCTCTGCTCCGTTTTGAAACCTGCGATTCGACACCGCTCTGAGGCAGGGCATGAACATCTTGAATTGGCTTCGCGCCGCGCGGCGGAGCGTCGGAGAGGGCCCCCGCGCACCGTTCCCAGAGAATCCACCCGATCTGCGAGTCGCTGGAGGACCGAGTGTTCCTCTCGGCCGACGCGCTGGCCCAGATCACGGCTGGGACCAACTTGCAGCTCCTGTCGGTGAACTCGACGGTGCCGGCGGGGTTGAGCCCGGCGGAGATCCTCAAAGCCTATGGAATCGATGGGATCTCGTTCTCCGGCGGGACCGAGAGCGGTAACGGCGCGGGCCAGACGATCGCGATTGTCAACGCTTATAATGACCCCAACATCAGCACGGACCTCGCGGCGTTCGACGCGGAATACGGCCTGTCCGCCCCTCCGTCGTTCACGGTGGATAACCTGGGCGCAACGACGACTGACGCCGGCTGGGCGCTCGAAACTTCGCTCGACGTCGAAGGGGCGCACGCCGTCGCACCCGATGCCAGGATCATCCTGGTCGAGGCGTCTTCGGACAGCCTCGATGCCCTCTTGAGTGCGGTGAGTTACGCCAGCCGGATTGCGGCAGTCAGCGTGGTTTCGATGAGTTGGGGTTCGAGTGAGTTTTCAAGTGAATTGCAATACGATAGCTTGTTCACGACTCCGGCGGGTCATCAGAATATCACCTACATCGCCGCCTCCGGCGACTCGGGGGCAGGGTCCGGGCCAGACTACCCGTCGGTCTCGCCCAACGTACTGGCGGTTGGCGGCACGACGCTCACGATCAGCTCCGACGGCACTTACGTCTCCGAATCCGGTTGGAGCGGGAGTACCGGTGGATTCAGCGTGTACGAGACCGAGCCTTCCTACCAGACCTCGACCCTGGAGTCGGTCGGGCTCAGCCACGGCGTACGGACGACTCCCGACGTGTCCTTCGACGCCGACCCGAGCTCGGGAGTCTCGGTTTATGACTCGATCGCCTACGACGGCCAGTCCGGCTGGTTTCAGGTCGGGGGCACCAGCGCCGCCGCGCCCGCATGGGCGGGCCTGGTGGCCATTGTCGACCAGGGACTCGCTACGGGTGGCGTCGGTAGCCTTAGCACCGAGGAGCTGCTGACCGACCTCTATTCCTTGCCCAGCTCCGACTTCAACGACATCACCACAGGCTACAACGGATACTCAGCAACAGCAGGTTACGACCTGGTTACCGGTCGAGGCACTCCCCAAGCCGTAGGGTTGGTCGCCGGGCTGCTCGCGGCCAATGGCGTGTCGGATCGCTCGGCAACAACCGCAAGCTCCAGTGGGACCTCGGCCACGGGCTCCGACGGGAGCACAGTCACGGTCACTGGCACGACCGGCAACTCAACTCCTACGCCCTCCCCCACTTCGACGTCTCATCATGTGAGTCATGTCCGCAATCACAAGACGAAGACTCACCATACCAGGGTCCAAAGAATCAAGGCGCACCGGACGAAGGTCCAGAAGACCAAGAGTGCCCGAACGAAGAGTCACCTTGACGTCATCGCGCATTCCGAGACCGGCATTTCCTCCGATGCGGACGCGTCATTGACGGATTCCGGATCGTCCGGACAAGGGATGACCTCGGAAGTCTTGACGGTCACCTCGAGCGCAGGATTCCATGCAGGTCGCTTTCGCTTCCGCTTCAATGGCAACCGCGCCGATGGGCCTGGGTCTCCAACAGCAACCCAGGAGGAACGGGATCGCGAGAGGCGACGATCTCGCGCGAAGAACCAGCGCGATGGACGATCTCGGTTCCTTCCAAGCGGCTTCTCGGACGTTGAACCCACGGCCGCCGCAGGATCGATCGCCGGTGGTTGAAAAGATCCATCCTTGGCCACCGGCGATCCTGGATCTCGCGTCGATCGAAGATCAATTCGACGTGGCGATCGTCCATCTGGGCGAACGGTCGTCAACCGGACGAGTCGAGCCAGCCACGAACGACCGGGTCGAGGCGGGCGCCGATCGCCCTGAGTTGGGTGTTTCAACCCTCATCGGAACCGCCGGCCTGGCGATCGGAGGATATCGGCTCACGTCGCAGCGTTCGGACGCAAAGCGGGCCGCTTCGACCGAGTGTCGAGCATGAGCAACAATCTTTAATACGCCGCGCACGGTAGCTTGATGGAATTACGTTTGAATTCAAGGACGAGCTTGAGGAGTCGAGTGAAACGTGAGTCACAACTCAGCTCTCACCATCGGACGGCCGATCGCCCTTCGACTCGAGTGCGGTCGGATCGGCGCAGGCCGACCGACCGCCAGGAACGTCAGGACAGATAGTCATGTCAGATCGGGCGGGTCTTGAGTCATGAAGGGCAGAATCTTGTTGGACTGCGCCCGCCAAGTCTCGAAGACCCCCGAACCACACCTGGACCTCGTGCCGGTCGGCTCTGCCACCGTCCGTCCCCAAGGTCGGACACCTCTCTCAGTCGGGACGATCAAATCTCTTTCTTGAGGAGACAGCACCATGCAATTCCGAAGGAACCTGTTGCGCGCACTGAACTTCGGCCGCGACGCTTCTCGTGCGAGCGGGACCCGGCGCCCCAGGAAAGTGGTCCTTTCCTGTGAGAACCTCGAGGGACGCGTGACCCCTGCTCATGGCGGCCTCGCTCATCACGCGCTGGCGCATCTGCACGCCGCCGCGCACCACTCGCATCACACGACGAGTGCGGCGACCGAGTCAACCAGTACAACGAGCACTACGACGAGCGCGGCAAGCGCCTCGACGGTCTCGTCGGATACCTCGACCAGTTCGACCAGCTCATCGAGTAGCTCGTCAAGCACCACGGTCGCGAGCGCCCTCCAGACACTCCGCGACGACATCCAGACGATTGAGCTGTCCTCCGATACGACTATTGGCCAGTTGACCGCGATCATGGTCGGCTTCCAGACGCTGGCCAGCGACGGTCTCACGCCCAGCAGTGAATCGGCGCTGAAGTCGTTCGAGAACAGCCTGGTGACGGACTACGCCTCCGGGACGACCCTGATCGGCAACTCGACGCTCCTGAGTCAATTCGAGGCTCTCTATACCAGCTCGCCAACGAGCCAGGAGACGACAGATCTGACCGCGGCTTATAATGCACTGGCAGCGGCCGTGACCTCTTCGAACATCACTTCGGCGGACATCACGACGATCGACACCGACTGGGCCGCGGTCCTGGCGGCGGAGGGCAGTACGAGCACGGCGACTTACCCATACTTCAACCTCGTAACCGGTCAGACCGAGGGAGGTCCGGGCGGGGGCGGGGGCATGAGCGGCGGGTGCTGACGATTGCTTCGCCACGGTCACGGTCGCTCCGACGGCGCCTTCGGGCGCGTCGGTCCGGCCGTGATTTCACATCGCCTCACGATTGTGCGGGCCCCGGGCAAACCCGCGGAATCGGAACGATCCTCAGAACCCGCGTGTCAGGCCGGCTCGTCAGAAGGCTACTGCGTCGTCGCAAACCGCATGGACTGTTCGATTCCCCTGATCCTCACGCAAAGAAGCCGGGGCGGGATTCGAGATCCCGGATTCAAGATCCCTGGTTCATGTACCATCGGGAATCGAGGCTCTCGAATCCCGTAAGAGTCCCTCAAAAAAGGGGGACTGGCTTCGAGTCTTCGAGGTGCCAGTCCCCCTTTTTTGAGGGACTCTTACGCGAAGGATATGCGTGCGGCTCAACAATCGTACGAAGGAAAACTCAACTCAGCGACTTTGTCCGCCAGCTACCGATCTCTCGATCTTCGCGGGATGAGGGAAACGGTGCGCAGGAATTCTCAGGAGATGGAGAATATGTCGCCCTCGCGCATTCTAGGGGCTCTGACGAGTTTCTAGAGACGAGTCGGGGGTAGGTGGCGAATTGGTATCCACCCACCACGGTGACAGAGCCGAACCAACAGGAGGGAAATTGATGGGCGTCCCGTTCATGAACTGAGTCCCCGGTTCGCGATCGACGAGGAATCCGTTGTGAGCATCGGACCGGAGTGACGGGCCATCGCGTGATGTGGAACTCGAGATCGAATACAGGGAGGTAGCATGCGCATCGGTAACCGGCTGGGTGGTTCGGTCCTCTGGGCGCTGGTCGCAGTGACCGGTGTGACCAGCGCGGCGCACGCGGGGGAGCGTGCCCGGACCGTGCCGTTGGGGGGAACCCTGGACGGGCAGACCGGCGATCATTATTACGGTGTCTACGTGCCGACGCGGTTCGGCGGTGAGCTGAAGATCACGACGAGCTCCGGGCAGATCATCGAGCTCAAGGGGGCCAAAGGCACGGTCCTGACCAATGGCCAGGACGTCGGCCTCGATCAACAGGGTTGGTGCACCTTCAAGGTCGAGGGAGCCCAGGGACCCTACACCATCGAGACCACGTTTGTCCAGGTCGGGCAGAGCGTGAAGAGGCCGTGGAACTTCTACTACTGGCCGACGAAGGCCGACTCGATCCATGAGCCCTGGGCCGGGGGCAACGGCCGGGTCAACACCTCGATGGTCAATGGCGACGATCAGTTGATCGCCACACCAGGCGGCTACATCGCTCCGGGGCAGGATATCATCATGGCCGGCCCTAATGGCTTGCTCGAGACCCAGCCGGCCTCCGGTGACGGCGCGACCTGGTTCCCGAACCTGTACGACGACCTGACCTGGTTGGGCCCGGACAACCAGCATAACGGCGAACTCACCCTGTTCCAGACCCAATCGCCCCTGCTCAAATACGACCAGGTTTACCGCACCTACGCGCGGCAATGGGAGGCGGCGTTTAGCCAGACCAATGGCATCTCCCGATGGCCTGGTCACTGCCTGGGCGGTGCGGTGGCTTCGATCCTCCTGAACGAGCCGATCCCGACATCCGAGTCGGGCCTGACGCGGGACGAGCTCAAGGGACTGTGGGCCGAACTGGGAGAGAACCACTACAACCACCGGATCGGCGACTACGCCAATGAGATTCCGACCGGGCCGCCGCGACCTGGCCCCGACGCGACCGATGTCAAGGTGCCACGGGTGCACGCCATGCTCGAGACGCACATCCGCGGTGAACGCAAGGCACTCCTGGCCAACCTCCGGGCTTTCCCGCCCCGCGGAACGATCAACGAGGTCTGGAATCACGGGATCTACAAGTATGTCGCGAGTTATCATGCGATCCCCGGCCGTGGCCCCCGCGCCACGCGGATCGTCCTGGAACTGCACGCCAACTCCGGCTCGATGCTCAACGGCCAGGACGATAAGGATCGGATCGTCAACTACGAGTACAGCCTGGTTTACGGGATGGACGGCCGGGTCGATGAGAGCAATCCCTACGTGGCGGACTGGATCTCGGTGGGCGGTGAGGCGATGTTCGCACCACTCAACGTGCTGGAGCTGGTCGAATCACGATGGGGCGGACACAACCCCAACGTGACCGAGGCGAACGTCCGGTCGCTGGACCTGGCCAACGGCGGTGGGACGCTGGGACGTTTCGCTTCGAGGCCGCCCTCGTTCCGTCCAGTCACCCAGTACGAGGCGGGGCGTGGCCCGTTGATCACCGACACCCCGGCGGTGGCGTCGAGCTCGCGGCTGGGCGGATTCATCCGCCGCGCGTTCTTCGGACGTTCCAGTGGGTCTCGCGAAGAGTGAACCTCTCGACATCCTGGGTACCCGAAAATCTGCCCGCGAGGGGACCGGCCGCCGGATCCCTCGCGGGCTTTTTCGTCATGACGACAAAGAGACCTCCGCAAGGTCAGGCGCTCCCGGTAAGACGAACCCGCGTCGCCGCGCGTGTGTCGGAATCCCGGACGCCTTGACGGTTTTCGAAGAATAGGAGTATCGTAACGAGCCGGGGTGAAGCGTCGAGCTTATCAGGATTTCGGCGATCGGCTTCGCTCATGCCGGAACGGTGCCAGACGCGAATTCCTCGGACACTACGGACCTGCCATGCTCCTGAAACGAACGCACACCTGCGGTGAGCTGACGATCGATCTCACCGGTCATTCGGTCACGTTGAACGGCTGGGTGGACGCCTGGCGTGATTTCGGCGGGCTGGTCTTCATCGATCTCCGCGATCGGTACGGCGTCACGCAGGTCGTCTTCGAGCCCGAAACAGGCCAGGAGCTCCAGGCGCGCGCTCGAGAGCTGAGGAATGAATACGTCATCGGCATCAAGGGAACGGTCGCTCCCCGGCTGGCCGGCAAGGAGAACCCCAAGCTCAAGACCGGCGCGATCGAGGTCCGGGCTCAGGAGCTCGTGCTGTACAACGCCACACCGACCCCGCCCTTCGAGATGCACGGTCCCGAGCCGAACGAGGAACTCCGGCTGACTTACCGCTATCTCGACCTGCGCCGGCGCCAGATGCAGGATGTCTTCATCGTCCGCCACCGGCTCGCCCAGCTCATGCGAAGAGTCATGTCCGACCTGGGCTTCCTCGAAGTCGAAACCCCGATCCTCGGCCGCAGTACGCCGGAGGGTGCCCGTGACTTCCTGGTTCCCAGCCGGGTTCATGCGGGACACTGCTACGCACTGCCCCAGTCGCCCCAGCTCTACAAGCAGCTCCTGATGGTCTCGGGGTTCGACCGATACTTCCAGATTGCCCGCTGCTTCCGCGATGAGGACCTCCGCGCCAACCGGCAGCCCGAATTCACCCAGCTCGATGTCGAGATGTCGTTCGTGGACGACATGGATGTCAACTCGACCCTGGAGATCCTGGTGGCCGCGATGGCCCGGGAGTTCAGCGGCCAGGAGATCGAGCTTCCCTTGCCGCGGCTCGAATACCACGACGTGATGGAACGATTCGGCAGCGATCGGCCTGACCTGCGCTATGGCGTGGAGCTGAAGGACATTGCCGACATTGCTGAGCAGACCGAGTTCAAGGTGTTCCAGCAGGCCAAGGAGTTCGGCAACCGGATCCGGGGCCTGTGTGCGCCCGGAGCCGGCGGCCGGTATAGCCGCAAGGACCTCGACGGACTGACCGAGTTCATCGGTGGAATGGGTGCGAAGGGGCTGGTCTGGCTCAAGGTCGAAGGCGAGACTCTGACTGGCCCGACCGCCAAGTTCTTCTCGGCCGAGGCCCAGCAGCAGCTTCGCGCGCGGTTCGAGGCAAAGCCCGGCGACCTGATCCTGATCGTCGCCGACACCCAGGCGGTCACCAGCCTGGCGTTGTCCAGCCTGCGCGGCCGGCTGGCCGCCGAGCTGTCGCTCTACGATCCGAAGACGTTTCATTACTCATGGATCGTCCGGTTCCCGCTCTTCGCCTGGGATGCTGACGAGAACCGGTTCGTCGCGGAACATCACCCGTTCACCATGCCCCTGTTCGAGGACCTGCCGTTGCTCGATTCCGACCCGGGCAAGGTGCGAGCCCAGGCGTACGACCTCGTCATCAACGGAGAGGAGGCCGGCGGCGGGACCATCCGAGTCCACGACCCCGTGATCCAGTCCAAGATCTTCGCGCTCCTGGGGCTGACTCCCGACCAGGCTCAAGAAAAGTTCGGGTTCCTCCTGAGTGCCTTGCGCAATGGAGCCCCGCCGCACGGCGGCATCGCGCTCGGGTTCGACCGCCTGGTCATGCTCTACTCGGGCCTGACCAATATTCGCGATTGCATCGCCTTCCCCAAGACCGCCAAAGGCACCGACCTCATGACGGGCGCTCCCGGTACCGTCGAGCCCCGCCAGCTCAAGGAGCTGCACATCCGCCCGGTTTGAGCGGAGCCGGGTCGAACGTTGGCTTGCGTCACAAGACGGTCCTGCACTCGAACGACCGGGATGCGCCCGATATAATCGGTAGATCGGTGGCGAGCCCAATGCGGGCTGATCCATCACCGCTCGTTGAAGCGGCGGAGAAGGTCTGGTGGGAGAATCGGGAATTTGACGCGCGTGCCGGTGATCCTCCATGAGCGGAAGGGCGACTGGTCCCGGCAATTACGACCCAGGTTGCGCGAGCAACCGGTTCGCTGGTTCGAGTCTCGTTCGCAAGAGGATCTCAAAGTGCTCCTGACCGGGCTCGCTTTCCCCTTGGTGCTGATCGACCTCGGGCGACAAGCCGGGTCCGCTTTGAAGGAACTTGGTCTGGTCTCGCTCCAGGCCCCGGACGCTCGCACCCTGGTCCTCGACCCAGGAGCCGATCCGGGAGTACGCGGTCTGGCACGCGAGTTGGGGGCAACCCACGTGTTCTCAGGATTCGTGCCTCCGCCGGTCGTCGCCGAGCTGGTCGCCCGATGGGTGGTGAGCTCCCGGCGTCGTATCGAACTCGCCGGCTGGGCTCGGACATCCTTTCCCGAGACGGCGACTGACCCCTGGAGCTGGCTCTCCGATTACCTGGGCGAGTCGGCCGGGCGTATCGCCAGGCCAGCCACTAGGACCCTCCAGGCCGCAACACGGCACGCGGGCGGCCCACCGGATCGAACCGCACTCTGACGCCTTCCGCAGCTCTCGATCGGCTCCACGCCTCTTCTGATGCCACTCCAATGAAGGGTAAGGATTCAATGTTCGGCAAGACCAACACGACACTCACCGAACGAGACGTGATCGACGCCTTGAAAGGTGTCAAGGACCCGGATCTGGGCCGGGACCTCGTCGACCTCGGGATGATCAAGGACATCCGGATCGCCGATGGCACGGTGGCCCTGACCGTCAACCTCACGACGCCCGCGTGTCCGCTCAAGGCCCAGATCGAGCGCGACGTGCGCACCGCACTCCAGAGCCGATTGCCCGGCGAGTGGACCTTCCAGATCACCATGGGTGCCGAGGTCCGGGGCAAAGGCATCGCCGAGACCGGCGATATTCCCGGTATCAAGAACGTCATCGCCGTCGGTTCGGGCAAGGGGGGAGTCGGAAAATCGACCATGGCCGCGGCCATCGCCTTCGGACTGCACTCCTACGGCGCACAGGTCGGACTGATGGACGCCGATGTTTATGGACCGTCGATCCCGCACCTGGTCGGCGCCTCCGGCCGGCCCATGGCCCGGGGCGAGCGCATCCAGCCGATCGAGACGGGAGGTCTCAAGCTCATGTCCATGGGCTTCTTGCTCGAGCCGGAACGCGCCGTCATCATGCGCGGCCCCATGCTTCATGGCATCATGCAACAATTCCTCCGACAGGTCAACTGGGGCCCGCTCGACTACCTGGTGATCGACCTGCCTCCGGGGACTGGTGATGTGCCGCTGACTCTGGCGCAGTCGCTCCCGCTGACTGGGGCGGTCGTGGTCTGCACGCCGCAAGAAGTTGCCCTCCTGGACGCAACCCGCGCGATCCACATGTTCCGACAACTCAAGGTCCCGGTGCTCGGTATGATCGAGAACATGGCCTTCTTCGACGTCGTGGCCTACCTCCGCGATCGCGGCGGTCCCGCGGCACATAAACTCATCGACGCCAGGAGCTTCTTCGACACACCGGGGGACGAGCGAGTCTACATCTTCGGACGGGGCGGAGCCCGGCGCAAAGCCGAACAGCTCGGTGTCCCCTTCCTCGGCGAAGTCCCGTTGAACGTCTTCCTCCGTGAGACTGGCGACGAGGGTAAGATGGCACAAGCCCTGATGCCCGGCTCACCAGCCCGACCCTCTCTTCTGGGCGTGGTCGAACAGCTCGCTGCTCAGATCAGCATCCAGAACATCAAGACCCCCAAGATGCCCAAGCTGGAGATTATCGGCTAGATCGCCGGTAAGCCCAGGATGTCATCGGGGGTCTTCTGCAAGGCAACAGCGGACTCTTCAGCGGTTCTGGAGACATGTTGGCATGTCCCCAGCCTCGACGACATTCTTCACTCGCCGGTATAGCTCAGAATGAAGTCATGGAAACGATACTTCTTGTTCCGTGGGACTTCGCCGGCCGCCGAGAAGAGGCTGAGGAGCAGCTCGCCGAAGTGGTCGGTCCGGACGCAGTAGAAGTTGTGCTTGCCCTCGCGCCGCGATTCGATCAGCCCCGAGACGCGGAGCAATGCCAGGTGATGGCTGACGGCGGGCTGGCTCTGACCGAGCCGCTGGCAAAGGTCGGTCACGTGGAGCTCGCCATGGGGCGAGAGCGCCAGGTAAAACAGGATGCGCAGCCGAGTCTCGTCGCTCAGCAGCTTGAAGACCTGGGCAAGCTCGCGGACCGATTGGTCGGAGACTTCCGGACCCATCGTCGCGATCTGGCCATTGGCTTCCGCTCCGCGCTTGGTTTCCTTGCGTGCCATGGTGAGAATACCCTACCCTTTCTGGAAAAAAGCTCAGCGATGCCGGTTCTGAACCGATCCAAGCCCATGCTCTGATGGCGACTGACCGCCGCGGGAATCACCGGGCGCCCGGTGGGCGGTCGACCCGACAAGACCCGCCACGAAGGAATCCGCCATCCGCATCTTGGAAACAGGCGAGCACGTTACGTAGGCGAAAGAGGCCGGATTCCATGTACCACGCCCAGAAACCTGAACGAGCTCGAGTCTGCCTCGAATCCGCCGTACGTCCATCACGATCATCGCGCGAACCCACACGGCGGTTGGTTCGCCGAAGCTTCGCCGCAGCCCTGAGCCAGGGAAGTCGAAACGTCTGATACCTGAGTCGCAAAACGACTGCGGGAAGCGAAAACGATGATACAGATGTCTCAAAATAATGTGTCGAAAGTATGACTCATCTACGTATTATGTAGGCTCTGTCAAGAGCCCATAGCGGTCCAGGGTGCCGCGGAGGCTGGCAAGCGAGCGTTCATCGAGGGGGCAGAGGGGCAGCCGCACCTCACCGGAGCCCCGACCCAAGAGCGCCAGGGCCGCCTTGACTGGGATCGGATTGGGGGCCAAGGCCAGCAGGTCCCGACAGAGGGGGAAGAGCCGGGCATGCCACCCACGGGCCTCGGCGATCCGACCGGCCTGGAACGCCTCGATCAGGGCCTTCACGTCACGAGGGACCAGGTTTGCCACGACCGAGATCACTCCCTCGGCTCCCACCGACAACATGGGCAGGGTCAAAGAATCGTCGCCCGAGAGGATCGTCAGGTTCGTCCGCTCGAGGAGCTCGCTGACCTGATCGAGCGAGCCGGACGCTTCCTTAACGGCCACGACCGGCCCGAGCTTCGCGATCCGTTCCACCGTATCCGGATCGACGTTTCGACCCGTCCGCGCCGGGATATTATAGAGGATCATGGGCAGATCGACGGACTCGGCGATCGCGGCGAAATGGCGGTACAGTCCCTCTTGGTTGGGCCGATTATAATAGGGAGCCACCAGCAAGGCACCATCGGCGCCGGCACGAGCGGCAAATCGTGTCAGCCGGATCGCCTCGGAGGTCGCGTTCGACCCCGTCCCAGGCACCACCCGCGCACGACCCGCCGCGGCCTCGATGACCACCGCGATCACCCGCTCATGTTCCTCATGAGACAAAGTCGGCGATTCTCCGGTCGTCCCGACCGGACTCAGAATCGCCGTGCCTTGGTGAATTTGCCACTCCACCTGCCCGCGGAGATTCGCCTCGTCAATCGAACCATCCCGAAACGGGGTGACCAGCGCCACGGTGCATCCGGCAAAGTTCCGACCTTTAGTAGGCATGCGCAATTCCGGGATGTTAGCCGAGCGACGAGGGCCGTTCTCGTGGAAACGCTCGCTCGCGCGATCGTATAGTCGATTGACGATTGCTAGGGTTGTGAGCACACACCACTACGGGATCGTCAAGACATAAGGCTCATAGCACCATGGTTTGAATGTAGAGAAATCTTAGGGTGATTCTCGCCGAAAGGGAAGTCGAATTAGGGCCCTTCCCCCCGAATTTCTAAAAAAATCGGTGAGAGCCGGCGCGTCGATCCTCATGAAAAGTGGACTCTCCATTGTGAGCAATCTCATTGGCGAACACGGGGCAAGGCCATCGAGTTAATTTAGGCGCTCTAGAAGCAGTGCATTCACTCATCAGGCAATCCGTGAACCGAAATCACTCTCTTCATGCATTCTTTCATCTCACGGACCGCCTGGGTCAGGCCCACGTAGACGGCCCGAGTGACGATGCTGTGACCGATGTTCAGTTCCGCCATCCGAGGGATCCGGGCGATGGCCGCCACGTTCTGGTAATTGAGGCCATGCCCGGCGTGAAGCTCCAGTCCCCCGGCGACGATCGCGGTCGAGGCCGATCGGAGGGCAGCAAGCTCCCGGTCCCTGGCGGGCCCTTCAGGGGCATTGGCATACCGCCCTGTGTGCAATTCCACGGCGGTCACACCCAGCGCGATCGCGGCCTCGACCTGGCGGAGCTCCGGATCGAGGAACAGGGCCGTTTCGATCCCCGAGTCGCGGCATTGGGCCACGGCATCGCCGACCCGGATGGGCTGGCTGACGAGGTCGAGCCCTCCTTCCGTCGTCAGCTCCTCCCGTCGTTCGGGGACAAATGTCACCTGGTCGGGGTGTGTTTCCAGGGCGATGGCCATCATCTCCGGGGCGACGGCCAGCTCCAAATTAAGCCGGACCTGCACGGTTTGCCGGAGGACGCGAAGGTCCCGGTCCTGGATATGGCGGCGGTCTTCCCGAAGGTGGACGGTGATTCCATCAGCTCCGCCGAGCTCCGCCAGAACCGCGGCCCAAACCGGGTCGGGCTCGCGACCGCCCCGGACCTGTCTCAAGGTGGCTACGTGATCGATGTTGACACCCAAACGCGACATAATGGCGGCTCTCCGCAGTAGGTCGCCGGAGTGGAGAGTGATCAGGATTGTCCGTCGCCGACGCGGCGGGGAGCTGGCCCGTCCTGTGAGTTTCTGACCACCGCTCGGAGCGGCGACTTGGCCAGGATGAAGGTCCGTTGCGGTCCGACCGCGAACGCCACGCGCCCTTTGCGGTTGGGGCCCGCACCTTCGACGGCCACGATCCGCCCGAGCCCGTAATCGGGGTGGACCACGGACACCCCCGGCTTGAGGGCTTCCAGATCCAGAGGCCCGAAGAGGTCGGGCGAGGTCGTCGACTTGTCGGCTCGAGCGAGATCCGCAGCGGTGGTCAGGCGGAACGGCCCGGGCGCGGCCGGTCGGGGTTCGGGACGACGAGCCGGCCCGGGACCCCCCCACGACCTGGGCCGGTGTTCCGCATAACCGATGCCCGAGAGATCGCGGAAAACCATCGGCTCCTCCGGCATCTCGGCCAGGAACCGCGAGGAGAGCGTCGCCTGCTGCTGACCGCGAAACGAACGGACACAGCACCGGCTCAGGAAGAGCTCGCGCCGGGCCCGGGTGATGCCGACGAATAGCAGCCGTCGCTCCTCTTCCAGCTCGCTGGAATTCTCGTTGGCGCGCGCATGGGGCAAGAGGCCCTCCTCCAGCGCCACGATGAAGACCGCTGGGAACTCCAATCCCTTGGCGGCGTGGAGGGTCATCAGCGTGACGGCCCCCGTGTCCTGATCCCATCGATCGATCGGCGACGCGAGGGTAATCTCGGCGAGGAAATCCTGGATGGATGCGTCCGGATGCGTCTGGTCGAACTCTCGGGCCGCCGTGATGAGCTCATCGAGGTTGGCGAGCCGGTCCTCCCCGTTGCCGCGGGCCTCCGCCGCCAGGTGTTCGCGATAGCCGGTCTGGGTCACGAGCCGGCGAATGACCTCCTCGGCCGCCAGCTCGCGGAGGGCCGCCAGGTCATCGATCAGCCGGGCGAAGTCATCGAAGGCGCGGGCCGCCTTCTCCTTGAGCCCGGCGACGGTCCAGGCCCGCCGCGCCAGCGTCAGAAGCGGCACTCCCTGTTCCCGGGCTGCGGTCGCGAGGGCCTCGGTCGAGGCTTTTCCCAGGCCCCGGGGCGGTACGTTCGCCACCCGCGTGAAGGCCAGGTCGTCCTTGGGGTTCACCATCAAGTTCAGGTAGGCCAGGACGTCCTTGACCTCCATCCGCTCGTAGAAGGCAACGCCTCCCACGATCTGGTAGGGGATCCGGGCCGCCCGGAAGGCTTGTTCGAAAGGGCGGGTCAGGGCGGTCATCCGGCAGAACACGGCGATGTCGGAGTAGCCGTACTCCCCGTCGCGGACCAGCCCGGCGATCTTGCCCGCAACCCCCTCGGCCTCGTCGCTCTCCCGGGGATAAATCGTCAATTCCACCGGCGCACCCTGGGGGTTCTCGGTCAGGAGGGACTTGGGCTTGCGCTTCAGATTGTTGCGGATCAGGTGGTCGGCTACGCTCAGGATGTTCTTGGTACTGCGATAGTTGCGTTCCAGAGTGACGACCCGGCAGCCGGGATAATCGCGCTCGAATTCGAGGATGTTCGACAGGTTCGCCCCGCGCCAGCCGTAGATCGACTGATCGGGGTCCCCCGTGACGCAGATATGGGGATGATCGACGGAGAACGCGCGGACGATCGCGTACTGGGCCAGGTTGGTGTCCTGATACTCGTCGACCAGCACATACTTGAACCGCCGGTCGAGGTCGGCTCGGACGTCCGGATGGTCCTTGAGGATCGCGACGATGTGAACGAGCAAGTCGTCAAAATCGACGGCCGATGCTTCACGAAGCCGCGTTTCATAGGCCGCGTAGACTCGGGCCAACTGGGCGTCTTTCTGATCCATGGCCCGGCGTTTCCAGATGTCGGGATGGATCAGGTCGTTCTTGGCGCGGCTGATCGCCGATTCGATCCGTTCGGGGGTCCAGCCGGGAATCTCCCAACCGACCTGTTCCAGGACATCCTTGATCGCGCGATGGCGGTCGTTCTGATCATAGATCGAGAATCCCGGGTCGATCCCGACCAGAGTGGCGTACTTGCGAAGCAATCGGGCGCAGAACCCATGGAACGTCCCGACCCAGACCCGCGATCGGGGCACGAGCGTCTCGATCCGTTCCCGCATCTCGCCCGCCGCCTTGTTGGTGAACGTCAGGGCGAGGACCGATTCCGACGGGATTCCGGTTTCGAGCAAATAGGCCACCCGTCGGGTGATCACGCGCGTTTTGCCGGAACCGGCGGCGGCCAGGACCAGGATAGGGCCGTCAACATGAGTCACCGCCTCGCGCTGGGCAGCCGTCAGATCAGCGAGCAAGTCCATTGATGGGTTCACCCTGAGGCTTCGAGCACGGTGGGAGGGAGGGTCCGTACGAGCCAGCATCCTGCGCGGCGGAGCCGGGGTTGGTCTGGTATGTACACGTCTCTCAACAGTATAACCGCGCCCGCCCTCGACCGCGACAGGAAGCGGCCTGTGCGGGCGCGATCTTACCATCCCTCGGTGACAAGCCGACCGCGCCACGCCGCCGGCCGACCAGGTCGGACCGTCTGTCACGAGACCCGTTCCGCCTCGGAGAGGTCACGCCTCGGGACCAGGCCATTGCCGATATTCGGAGGCCCCTTATTGCGATCCAGATTCGTCATAAGTCTCAATAAATCAAGGATTTAGTCTCGTCCGAGAAGAATCTATTCCGTGCGACTCCCCATCGGGTCGTTGTGACGAACGGCAAGAGTCGAATGGAAAGACCGGACCGCGTACCCGGACGGGATCGCGCCCACCGAGGGATTGGGCCGGGCGATTGCGGCGGCGTTCCAACGGAGTAGGTGCAGCTCACTGCTAGCCCCACGCAAAAAAATGAAACAATTCGCCACCACCACCCCTTAATCTTAGTGACTGTCTGGGAAGGTCTTTGTAGGGTGCTCTGTGAGCACCGATCCGGCGTGCTTCGCCGAATTTGGTGCTCACAGAGCACCCTACAAGACGGCTATGGAGGCTTCCGGGACAGACGCTTAATGGAGATGGAGATCTTGGGGGAGAATGAGCACGATGGTGCGAGGACGACTGGGACCCGCTCTGAACGATCTTCGCAGGCTCTGGAATGCCGGGCCCGTCTCGGGCCTCTCGGATGCCCGGCTCCTGGAGCAATTCATCGCGGATCGCGACGAGCTGGCCTTCGATGCCTTGATGACGCGGCACGGCCCCCTGGTTTGGTCGGTGTGCCGGAGCATCTTGAGCGATCCGCATGATGTGGAGGATGCATTTCAGGCCAGCTTCTTGATCCTGGCGCAAAGCCCACTCGCTCCGCGTTGGCGATTCGCTGTGTGGCTGGCTCTATCGGGTCAGCTACCGTGTGGCGCGGGAAGCCAGGGTGCAGCGTGATCGCCGCCGTGTCCGAGAGCGGGCCGCGGTCGATCGCGTCGCGACCGACGGAGAGACGGAACGGGCTCGTGACGAGCTGCTGGGTGTTCTGAGCCAGGAGATCAACCGACTACCTGAGAAATATCGCCTACCCATCGTGCTCTGCCGCTTGGAAGGGCTGACCCGCGAGCAAGTGGCTGGCCAACTGGGCTGGCCGCCCGGCACCGTCGCCACCCGGCTCGCGCGAGGTCAGGACCTGCTGCGCCAGCGCATGAGACGGCGGATCGGGGATGATGCCGGCGGGTTGGGTGGCTGGCTCGGTGGCCTGGTCTCCACCTCGGTCCCCGGAGCGTGTCGAGAGGCGACGACCCAGGCGGCGCTGATCCTGGCCCAGAAGGGCTGGGGCGCCGCGGGACTGAGCTCGACGGCCTTCACGCTGGCCCGAGGCGTTCATCACGCCCTGTTCTGGTCGAGGTTGCGCTCGATCTTGCTCCTTGCTTTCAGCCTCACGGTGATCCCATGGGTCGGGTTGGGATGGCTTCGCTCCGGGACCGGCCAGGCGCCGTCTCGATCGGACCGCGGTCGGTCTATGGTCCTGCCGCATGATCCCGTGGACCGGCCGGAGGCCCAGGCGCTGATCCCGTGATGAGCGCCGCGGATGCCGACCGCTTGACCTATGCCGGCAAGGTTCTGGACCCCAACGGCCAGCCGTTGAGCGGGGCGTCGGTTTATCTCGAACTCCCTGACACGAAGGTGGTTCTCCATAAGCTGGGGACCAGTGGGACGGATGGTCGCTTCCGGGCGACGGTCTCGCGGCGCGAACTCACGAAGTCGGAGGCGGCGGATCCCTGGAGGCTTGCGAGGGTTGTGGCAACGGCGCCGGGCTATGGTCCGGTCTGGGAGTGGACCCCCGTCCCCCCTCGCCCGGAGACTCCGTCGGCCGATGATCTCACACTCCGTCTGGCCTGGGATGATGTCCCGATCGATGGCCGGATCCTCACATTCGAGGGCCGGCCGGTTGTCGGAGCTCGGATCGTCGCGTTCACCCTGACCTACGGCCGGAACGGGGCCCGGGAGCCTATTTCCTGGGATAGCCCGGAAAACGTCGACGGCTGGAGCGATCTCCGCCTGGGAAGCTCGCGGCCGAGGCGGCGACCGACGTCGCTGGCCGCTTCCGCATCACGGGACTCGGCCGCGATCGTCTGGTGACACTCGTCATGACCGGTCGCCACGTGGTTCAGCAAGAGATCCAGGTACAAACCCGAAGGGTTGCCTCCAGGCGGGTGGAGGCTCCCGGCGAGCTGGTCAATGGGCGGCCGATCTATGGTGCGGAATTCATCCACGTCGCCGAGCCGGGCCGATCGATCGAGGGCATCGTCCGCGAACGCGGTACCGGCCTGCCCATCGCCGGCGCGCAGATCAACACGCTCACCGCCGATCGACAGGGCCGGTTCCGGATCGATGGACTGCCCCGCGAGTTCGAATACCCGATCCAGGTTGATGGCCCCCCCGGTGCTCCCTATTTCCCACGGAGTCTGACCCTCGCCTCTCAGGGAAGCGGACTCGATTTGGTGGTAACATTATGCCCCTTTTTTTCGAGGGCTCCAGTCGTCGCCTTTCAGGGACACGGCCTCGATCCGGTGACGGTCGAGGTCGAGCTGAGCCGGGGTGTCCTGGTTCGAGGCCACCTGTCGGACCGGGTGACGGGCAAGCCGATCCGCGGCCGGGTGTTCTACGCTCCGCTCAAGGACAATCCGAATGCCCCGGGGATTCCGGGGCAATTCGAGAATGGCCGTGTTGCCGATGAAGGCGGCCGATTCGCCGTGATCGGGCTGTCGGGCCGAGGCATTCTGCGCGTCACGGCCGGTACGGACGACACCCTTCTCTATCCAACGATCAGCGGGGCATTCCCCGAAGAGCGGAGACAAGGACTCGTTCTGCCTGACGACGAATTGGTGCTCGATGCCCTTCCTCGACCGGTCAGCCTGGTGGGAAGCCATGCTTACAAGGTGATCGATATCCCTGAAGGCCAGCGCGATTTCGAGCAGGATTTCGACCTGGCGGTGCACCCGGGCCGGACGGTTACGGTCCGGGTTGTTGATCCGTCGGGCCAGTCCCTCCCGAACGTGACGGCCTTCGGGTCGCGAGAGCCGAGCCTGGCGGGCAGTGAGCTCACTCGCGGCGACGGGTCATTCGCGGTCCACGAACTTGACGCGGCCTGGCCCCGGCGGGTCTTCTTCCACCAGCCGGAGCGCGACCTCGGCGGTTTCCTGGATCTGACTGGCAACGAATCCGGCGATGTCACCGCCCGGCTGTCACTGTGCGGCTCGATTGTTGGGCGGGTCGTGGACCGAGCGGGCATGCCGATCGCCGGTGCCCAGTTCGGCCTGGTGTATGACGATGGACAAGGCATCCCCCACGTCTCGTTTCCCGCGGGCCGGTGGGTGCCGACGGCTCAGGAGGCCATACGCGCTCAACGCACCCAATCCCAGTTCGTGCCGAACAGCCCCATCAACCTCCATGAGACCTCGGGTGAAGACGGCCGGTTTGCGATTCGCCACCTCGTCCCGGGGGCGAGATTCCACTTCCAGGTGATCATCACCCAGGCCAGCCGTCGCTTGGGAATGAGGGCGCCACGCGAGCTGGGCAAGAAGCTCCTGCTCAAACGGGCCATCTCGAGTGGTCAAGTCATGGATCTTGGAGACGTGCGAATCCTGCCGGAGGAGCTCGGTGGCCGGCGCTGAAAACCAGGAGGCCCGCGCCCGACAAAGGAAAGATCGCAATCTGGGACTGACGAATCCGACTTGGTCCCCGGGCCCCGCGCCGGCAGTTGTATTACCCCGGCAAGAAAGTTTCGCACGCCGGCGCTTACAAGCCCGAAGCGCCAGCGAGTGAATTCCGGCGAGGACGATCAATCCACTCGCTAGCGCTTCGGGCTCGTATGTGACCTTCTTTCGTGCCAGAGTAATATCACCGTCGCTAAGGGTTGATTCGCGTTGACCTGGGGCATGAAGTCGCGTGACGATTTCTTAGCGAGGCGCGAGGACTGTAAAGACAGGCAATTCTGGCATTGGCCCGGCCGAACGGGTTTTTCCGTGGTTAGACTTCTTCTTATTCCCCGTCATGATGAGGATCGAACCATGACGCTCTCCAGGTCAAGCAATCGGTATCCGCAATGTGGTGGCATTGCGGCGAAGGAACTGGGCCGGCCCCGCGCCGGTCGCGCCAGGATGTTGACCGTCCTGGCTGTCGCGATGATGGGCATCGTGGCCATGGCCATCTACTGGTTCGCCCGCTCTCAGCAGATCCAGGCGCTGACGGCGTCCGCATCCCCGGCGGGCTCACCGCCGGCCCCCGGACAAAACACCGCGAGGGCCCCGGGCCCGGGGCGAACCGTCTCGGTCGCTCCGGATGAGGCCGAGAGCCGCACGCCGCTCGTTCTGATTCGCGCCGGCAAGGAGGCGGGGAAGGAGGGTGCGGCCAGGCCGGTGGTGGCGTTGGGGCGTCCGGTGGGAGGCAAGAACAAGTGGGATACCCAGGGGACGATCCAGAGCATCCTGGAGCGGGAGCTCGTCCGTCAGGCGATCTTGATCGCCGCCCGTGATGAGCTGGGGCTGCCGACGCGCGATGAAATCCTCGACGACGCGCCCGCCGGTCCGGGTCAGGGAGACGGTCCGCCGGTCGAGGTCGCCATCCTGTTCCGACCGTCCGAGTGCCATGCCCTGGTCCGCCGCGGGGCCAATGAAAACGCGGAGATCCTCCAGACGCATGACCTCGGCACCAACCCGGACCGGGGAAACTACTCCCCCAGGCTGACCGTTACGGCCGAGGCGCTGTCTCGGACCGAGTTCCCTGCGCTCCTGAAGCAGCTCGGTGCCCGGGGCGAGCCGAACAAGGTGCGCGACGACGCGCCGGTGCCGCCGGAGGTCGATCGGAGGCTGGAGACTTTGAGCATGATCGAGACCTGGGCCGCCGTCCGGGCGCTCCATGAAGCGATTCGCGTCGACGGCGAGTCATCGTCGCGGCTGTCGGCGCTGGCCCGAGCCTATGCCCAGCTCGGGATGCTGACCGAATACCAGTGGAACCCGGTGCATCGCGTCTTCAAGGCCCGCGCCCTGCTCTATGCCCAGCGGCTGAACGCGCGGGCCGGGAACTCCCAGTCCGCCGAGGCATTGCGGACCCGGGCGTTCGTCCGGGCCTTGGTCGGCCGCCACGACCTGGCGCTGGCGGACCTCGGCGAGGCGAACCAGCTTGATGAGGCGGCCAAGGCCAAAGGGGCGCATCCGTCGCCGTCGCCGACGTGGCTGCCAGTGATCGACGCTTACTTGAAGGCCGATCGCAAGGCGCTGGCAATCAAAGACGGTCCGCATGCCCGGCTCGCGAGCCTGCTGAACCTGATGCTCCTCGAGTTCCCGCCAGGGACGCGCCTGGTCATCGAGGCGGCCCGCGATATTGTCCAGACTGATGCCGATTGTGACCGCGCCTATGAGTCGATCCGCCGGAACGGCGATCTCGGCGACGTGCACGCCGCAAGCGCGATGGGACTTGTCGCTTTCACGAACCTCTTCCCGGAAAAGCTCAAGTCCCTGAAGACGCTGCCCCAGTCCGTGAAGACGTCGCTGGATCAAGGTGGCGACGAGCTGACGCTGGTCGACCAGCTCGAGGCGGCGGGTCGGCCCGGTCACGACGCGGGCGAGCCCTCATGGGGCGTGCTCGCATACCTGGTCAGGGAGACCCGCTTCGTCCATGTCTGGCGCCGGTTGTTCTTCATGCGCGCAAGTGGAACGTACCCGTGGGCGAGTTTTTCCGCGAAGTCAAACCGCTCGTCGCCAAGCACCGCTACCTCCCCTATCTCGTGAGCTTCACAGAGTCTCGCCAGAATGGTGGCCGTCGGCTCAGCGCTTTCGCCGACCATCTGGATCTGACCGACATCGAGCTGACAGCCAGGCCCATGTACGTCGAACTCATTGCGCTCAAACACCCCGCGGGTGAGATGGCCCGGCGGCTGAGTTTCGCCCATGCCAGCATCTTGGTGCGCGACCTCTGCGAGAGGCTCCGGCAGACGACCGAGAAGAAACCTCAGTTCGGCCGGGTCCTGCTGACGATCAGCCCCTATTCGGCCTACGCGATGGGTATCCTCATCCAGGCTGACTGGGATCGTGTTCAGAGTGAGATTCCCGCTTGGCGCGCCAAGGTCGGCGATGCGTTGGGCTTGATTGGCGCCCTGGGCAAGAAGTACGCGGAGTTGAAGCAATACGACGAAGCGGAGAAATACCTGAAGCGTTACGTCGAGCTCTCGGGCGACGAATGGGCCTACCAGGAGCTGGCGGCTTGCTACGAAGCCCGCGGCGATCGCAAGGATGCCAAGGCCGCGCTCGACGGGTACTTGAACAAGACGGAATCCGCCGGCCTGAAGCACGCCCAGGTCCAGGTTCAAATGGCCAACAAATTGATGAAGCAAGGGCGTTGGGAGGAAGCCAAGCCATACGCCGAGGCGGCTGCGGCCACCTGGGCCGCCTTTGGAATGATCTGTGCCTCGGAGTGCGCCGAGGGACTGAAGGACTGGAATCAGGCCGAGCTGTGGATACGTCGCGTCAGCGAGCGCTATCCCGCTTCGGGCTGGCCGCGTTGGTACCTCTTCTGCAAACGGACCGGCCACGGTGACCTCCGGTCGGCACGAGCCTTGGTCGAGGCGCATCTGGCCGAAATCGAGGGTCCTTCGGACCCCGAGGAAGCCACCAAGATCGGTTTCTTCTACTGGTCGGTCGGATCGCCGAAGAAGGCGCTGGACTCTATGGAGAAGGCCTTTCAGCTCGAGCCCTCCGCCCTGCGAGGGATCGCGCGCGTCCTCCTAGCCGATGAACTGAACGACAAGCCCCGCCGCGACCGGATGCTCGAGGAGGTCAGCGCCCTGTTTCAGGGCAAGTTTCCGAGGATGGTCACTCTCTGCAAGATGATCCACGACACACTGGTCAACGGCGGCCGACCCTCTCTCGACCTCGCGGCCGTCAACAACGTGCTCGACCGGATGCCCGACAAGTCTCGATTTAACGCCGACTTCCTTGTCGGCCGGTACCTGCTCAATCGCCACCAGCCTGATGCCGCCCGCAAGTACCTCAAGCGCTGCGCCGACTCCGGGGAGGCGCACGTCTGGCCCCAGGTGATCGCCATCGACGCGCTGCATTCCCTGGATTCCCAGAAGAAATGATGGCGCGTTTCGTGATGTTCAGGACTCTTTCGTTTCGGATTCGCCCCAATGTCCCGTAGGGGATGGAAAAGGACCGGGTCGCCCTGGGGATTGCTCCCCAGGGCGACCCGGTCCTTTTTTCTCTCTCCCGTCAAATCCGCTCGTCTCGAAGGGGCGACAATAGCTCTTCCGCTTTCGTAGCTCGCGAAACGCCCTATCCCGTGCGGCGCATGGGCCCAGATTGGGAAATGGCCACGCGAATCTCATTCAAGCCCGAAGCGCCAGCGAGTGAATGGATGGTCTTTCGGCTCATGGGCCCAGATTGGGTAAAGCCCATCGATCCAGTATGACGTGTCAATCGAGCGGAGGACGTGCGCCGAGACGCCTGCTCCGTCCCTCGATCGTCGAATTCCGGCCGGGTCCAGTAAGATTTCGTGGGACCGTTTGTGATTCTCTTAAGGAGGATTCATTGGCAGACGTTCCACCCACCCGAGCGAGCCTGCTGGTCCGCCTCAAGACGCCCCGCGACGAGCGGGCGTGGATCGAGTTCGTGGAAATCTACGAGCCGTTGATCCATCGCCTCGCCCGCGCCAGGGGGGTGCAAGAGGCCGACGCGGACGACCTCGCACAGGACGTTTTCCGTACGGTCGCCCACGCGATTGAGCAATGGGACCTCGACCCCGCCAGGGGCTCGTTCCGAGCGTGGCTCTCGCGGATCGCCCGCAACCTGATCGTAAACTTCCTGGCCGCCCGCAGTCGACAGACTGCCAGCTTCGGAACGGGAGGAACCGAGATGATCGAGCTCTTGGAGGCCCAGCCCGCCGGTGACGCCGACTCCGCCCTGTTCGACATCGAGTATCGCCGCCAGGTCTTTGCCAGTGCGGCCCAGCGTGCACGCGTGCACTTTCAAGAAACCACCTGGCTGGCCTTCTGGGGCACCGCCGTCGAGGGCCGAGACACATCAGAGGTGGCTGCCGAGCTGGGCCTGACGCCCGGGGCCCTCTACGTTGCCCGCAGCCGGGTCATGGCCCGCATGAGGCAGGAGATCGATCAGATCGAAGGAGGTACGAGCACTGAGTGAGTGCGGAAGCAGGATCGAGGTTGTCTTTGCGTTGGAGTTGCCAGTTTTCGCGCTACGAGTTTCCTCCAGGCCGCTAATTTGAAGTTTTTTTGCGCTTCCCCGGAGACTCAACATGTTGAACTGCCCGAGTCCGGATCGGCTGCTTCGCCTGCTGGGGGACGACCTGCCCGAGATCGACCAAACGGAGGTGGTCGCCCACCTCGACTCCTGCCCGGACTGCCGCGGCGCTCTCGACCGGCTAGCGGCCCGTAGCGGCCTCTGGAACGACCTGGCGCTGCTTCGCGACGATCCGCCTGGCCAGTCCACGGTCGACGGGACGAAGCGCCTCGAGGCGGTGCCGCCGGACGACGAGGACATCCCCATGGACCTGCTCGAGCCCCCCGCCCAGCCGGGACACCTGGGCAAGCTTGGCCCGTACGACGTCCTTCGCCTGATCGGCCGGGGCGGAATGGGTATCGTGTTCCTGGCCCGGGACCGGGCTCTCGACCGGCTGGTCGCGATCAAGCTCCTGACCCCTGGGATGGCCGCGACCGGCGCCTCACGGCGCCGCTTCGCGAGAGAGGCCAAGGCTGCGGCCGCCGTGGTCCACGAGCACGTCGTCGCGATCCACGCCGTGGACACCTTGCCCCAGGGCGTCCCCTACCTGGTCATGCAGTACATCGCCGGCAAGTCGGTCCAGGAGCTGATCGACCGGGGCAAGGTCCCCGAGCTGGCCGAGATCCTCCGCATCGGTAGCCAGGCCGCCAGCGCCCTGGCCGCGGCCCACGCCCAGGGGCTGATCCACCGCGACATCAAGCCGGCCAACATCCTGCTGGAGAACGGCGTCGAGCGGGTCAAGATCACCGACTTCGGACTGGCCCGCGCGGTGGACGACGATACGATTTCCCATTCGGGCGTGGTGGCCGGGACGCCGCAGTACATGTCGCCCGAGCAGTCCAGTGGCGGGCCGATCGATCACCGGTCCGATCTGTTCAGTCTGGGCAGCGTTCTGTACGCCCTCTGCACGGGCCAGGCCCCGTTCCGGGGCAATTCCAGCTATGGCCACACTCAAGAGGGTCTGCGAACAGACGCCGCGGCCGATCCAGGCGTTCCATCCCGAGATCCCGTCCTGGCTGGTCAAGATCATCGAGAAGCTGCACGCCAAGGACCCGGCCAACCGGTACGACTCGGCGGCCGATGTCGCCGACCTGCTGGGCCGCTGCCTGGCCCATGTCCAGCAGCCGGCCAGCGTGCCCTTGCCGGCAGAGCTGCGTCCGGTACGCAACCGCCGGGCAATCGCGCTCTGGGGGGCTCTCCCGGTCTGCCTCATGCTGGCTGGGCTGTTGAGTTTCCCCGCGATCCGCGTAGCCGCCGGTCAGGCCGCCAGCTACATGGCCACCGTGCTGCGGCTCAAGACGCCCGACGGAACCCTGGTGGTCGAGACCGATGATCCCAATGTGGGCATCAAGCTCGACGGCTCCGAACTGGTGGTTACCGGCGCGGGGGTCAAGGTGCTGCGACTCTCGGTGGGCAAGCATAGCGTCCAGGCCGTCAAGGACGGCAGGATCCTCCGCGACGAGCTCGTGACGATCAGCCGGGGCGGACGGACGGTACTGACCGTGCATAGAGAGGCGGAGATCTCGACGACGACCCGGTCACCGGCCGGGGCAATTGTTGCCCCCCCGGTGCGGGAGCAGATCGTATATGGCGTCCCCGGTGAAGAGGTCCGCCGCCTGGCCGAAATGTTGAAGAGTGATCCTCCGAGCCTCGTGACTCCGAGCGGGGGGACGAAGATCTTCATGAGAGACCTCGCCGCCGGACAAACCACGCTGATCGCCAACACGTCGGTGATGGGCCTGCCGTTCGCCGAGCAACCGGATTGGTCTCATGACGGCCGGCGTATCCTCTTCCGCGCCAAGCGAACGGCGCAGGGGCCATCGACGATGATCATCCTGGAGAGCCGCGATGGCCGACCGAGCTTCCGCGATATCGGTTCGGGAGACTGCCCGAGATTCTCGCCGGACGACCAGACCATCGCCTTCGTGCTCTACGGCGACGACACGTCCGGTGATGTCTGGCTGATGAACGCCGACGGCACGAACCGACGTCGGCTCTGCGAATTCGCGGCCCCATTCTGGTCGCCCGATGGAACCCAGATTCTTCTCGACGGCCTGCTGAATCCCACGATATCGAAGGTGTACAGCTTCGCGACGAGGCAGACCGCCCAGATCAACGTCCCGGGGCAGTCGGTCTTCTCCTGGCCGAGGTGGGTTGCGCCGGGCAGGATCGTGGCCTGCATCGGCGGGGGGGTCGTGCCGGACTCCATCGCCATCCTGGACATCAGCCGGCCTGCGGAAGCGACGGTGGTGCGGACGCTCTGGAATCATGATGCGGCGTCAGACGTTTACGCACGCTGGCCGTTGATCTCACCATCCTCCGGAAACCTCTTTTTCATCGGCGACGAACGGCACATGCGCACCCTTTTCTCCCTGGCGCCGAACGCCGACGGCCCGGGCCGTCTCTCCGCGCTCGAGGTCGGCGGCCCGAAGCTGAGCGGCCTCAGCTTCTCTCCCGACCGTCGGTATCTGCTCTTCGCCTCCGACTGGCTGGACAGCGAGAGGTCACGGGGGACTGCGGAATCGACGCGGAACCATTCCGAGCCAGAAGTCAAACGCCTGGCTCAGTGACGTCGAGAGGAAGCCGAAGTCTCGCGGGGCCTTGGTGGTCACCTTGTGCGCAAGTAAACGGCGTCACAAGTAAGTTATATAAATATATATAAAAGTATTTTTATATATTAATATCTAAATTAAATTATACACAAATTCCACCCGAATCGCCGATCTTCGATCATTCCGTTCAATTTCTGATGAGATGAGCGGTAAATCCCTTGTCGGATTCCTGGCCTGAGGAACTCATCGATGCGTGGAGAATCGAATCCGTCGCGTATAATCCGGAATGAAGAGCGGATTGGCCCGACGAAAACGGCAGTCGGATCCACGCGGATTTCGCTCTGCCAACGTGCGACGGTGGGTCTCGTTGCGGCCACCGCGATCATCGTCGTCTGGTTTACCGACCAAAACACGCTCGAAGAAAGTGTCCCTGTTCGGGTGGTCCGGGGCGAGCCAGGCCGCCGCATGGAGACGATGGTGCTCTCCGCCGACGGGACGAAGATGGCGACGACCAACTGCGATGGGTCCGTGTCGCTACGCGAGGCTCGATGCGGATGGAGGATCGAACCATCCCTGAAGATTCCGGGTTATCGGCGGAGCGTGTCGTTCTCCCCGGACGGCCGATTTCTGGCTTGTGCAGGGCCGCTGGCCGGCGTCACGCTTCATGACCTGGAATCGGATCGCCAGGAACGGACGCTGCCGGTCCCCTTGGAAGACCCCTGGATCGTCGCATTCGCGCCCGATGGTCGAACGCTGGCCGTGGCGACGATGCGAGATGGGCGAGTCCTCTTCTGGAATCTCGCCGAAGGCCGGGTGTCCCGGAGGCTGCACGCCCCCGGCCCGGTCGTGAACTTGGCCTTCTCGCCCGACGGCCGCTTCCTGGTCACGGGAGGACGCGAGCCCGATTTCACGATGAACCTCTGGGACCTCAATACGGGCCGATGCCGGTGCAGGCTGGCTGGGTCGGTTGGCTTCGTCAAGGCCCTCGCCTTCTCGAAAGCCGGCGACCGGCTCGCCTCTGCGGGAGTCTGCGAAGGCGGGGCTCGACTCTGGGATGTGAGGTCGGGAACATTGGGGCGAGTGATCGAAGGACATGCCCTGGGGACGACCGGGCTGTCGTTCTCGCCCGACGGAAGCACCCTGGCCACCGCCGGCAACGATGGAGTGGTCCGGCTCTGGGACGTGTCCACCGGCCGACAGGTGACTGTCCTCGACAGCGAGGCCACCGCGCTCGTCGGCGTGGCCTACTCGCCCGATGGCCGATGGATCGCCGCAGGAGCGAGGGACGATGACCATCTCCGAATCTGGGAACTGTCCCAAGCCAGGCCGGACCACGTGACAACCGCCAGCCATCGGTAGCCTGGAGGCCGCTGGGACGGGGCCGGGTTGTGGAAGCGGTCTCGGATGGCCAAACCATTCAATGCCCCAATCACATGACCCGATTTCCCCAGTCAACTTGGCGCTGTCGTAGTAAGAGCTTCGCACCGGTCCTCGAAAACTGAGAGCCGCTTGCCATGTCGCCCTCGCCGGGGGCAAATCTCTCGCGCGGGTATCTCTGATAAGATCGGGGTATCCCAAACGATGTCGAGGTCCCTCAAGCCCCTTGCGCACACGATCGCTCCCGCTCGATTTCCGCGAGCGATCGAATGGCGCGGGATTGCCGGGAACCGCCGCGGGTCCAACTGGCTCTTGAGCTGCCCCAACAAGCCAGAGCGAGGGTCTCGGATGCGCCGCGCGTCGGTGGGGCAGGACCAACTTACAGGATGCGCCGGACATGGGTGCTTCAATGTCCCTCACTTCACTCCATGCCTGATATAGGCGACCCGGTGCCGGACCAGCGGCGCGCTGACCTTGTCATAACCGTGGAGCGTTCCGACGACACAAGGCCGTTACGGACAGCACAGGCGGTTCGACTCGCGATGATCTTCCTTGACGCCTCCCCATCGTTAACGGAGCATGGAATCCGACTCCGGATGACAGACGTTGTTGAAGTGGCGCCGGCATGCGAAATGTCTCGAATCGGACCGCGTATCCGGATCATCATGGGCCTCACCGTGCTGGCAGTGATCGGCCTGGGTCTAGCCCCAATACCGTTGAAATAGGGGCAAGTCACGACTGCTTGTTATCTTGTGTTTGGCAACAACCGAGACAACAAGGAGGCCGTGACTCACATGCCACCCGGACAATGTACGCTGCCGGCCGATGTCGCAGGCCGGATCTTGGACAAACTGGCGGGACTGGAACAGGTTATCGGACCCGACGAGATTCCACAAGCGCTCACGGCCACCGGCCGAGTCAATTCGCGTCGTTGTACGTTGACTCACGAAGTCGTCTTGTGGGTGGTGCTGGCGATGGACACGCTGGACGACCCCCAACGGGTCGGTCACGGTGAAGAGCAGGTCCTGATAACCAACCTTTTTGATGAAGAGATCTGCCCGGCGACCGAGTTGATCGTTCTTTACCACGAACGATGGGAGCACGAACTGGTCTTCGACGAACAAAAGACCCACCAGGATCCCCGGCGTGCGACCAAGCCGGCGCAGTTGCGGAGCGAGACCCCGGCGGGTGTGATCCAGGAGGTCTATGCGTTGTCGCTGGGCCATTTCGTGATCCGGTCGCTGAGGTTCGAGGCCGCCACCACGGTGGGCCTGGATCCGGACCGCCTGTCGTTCACGGGCTGTTTCCAAATCCTCAAGAACCGACTGCCCGAATGTGACGGCCAGACTCCCGAGAGGCTCGCGGCCTGGTATGAAGGGTTGCTCTGGGAGATGAAAGAAGAGCAGACCGACCCGCGCCGCAATCGGATCAATCCGCGTGTGATCAAGCGAAAGATGTCGAAATGGAAGAAGAAACGTCCCGAGCATCGCCATCGTCCGCCCTTGAAGAAAACCTTTACGGAGGCAGTGGTTATGCTTCGTTAAACGGTATTGGGTTTAAAGCTCCGCCTACTGCGGTGGACGTTTGGGTGCCCGCTTTCTTTTGTTTCCTGCCGATGACGTTCTTCTTCGCGTCCGCCTCGCACTTGCGGACTCGCAAACACATCAAGGAGTTGGAAGCAAGAATCCAGCAATTGGAAACAGCCAAGACCGCCTCCTCCTGAACCTCACGACTGCTAATCCTAAAGCGCCTCACATTGGGTTGCGCACGCTCGAAGCTTGTAGGGTGGGTCGAGCCGCAACGCGGCGCTGGCCCACCGTCCCCTCTGAGAAGCTCGATGAGTTGGGCAATCCCGGTTTTCAGTGCGGACTGGTTGCCGACCACCCCCTCGGTTTTCTCCTCGTAACTCAGCCGCCTCAGAGTCGTCAACATGTCGGCGAACGAGGGTTCTCTTTCTGCGGATACCAAGGACGGAAGGGAAATTGCACGAATTGATGACCCGTTCGATGAAACCAAACCACGACGATGGTATCGATGAACAACGCCATCGGTGCAGTTCGCTCGACGGCCTTGGGGAGCCGATTGGCGGGATCCTCCAAGCCCAAGAATTGTTTGCTGTATTCAAATGTGCACTCAATCGCCCAACGGCACGCATACGCCGCGAGGATCTGCCGTGCGGTCCAGTCGAGCTGGGTGCAGTAGAACATCTGATCGTCCCGCTTCCCTTCGACGTCGCGCACCAGGACGATGGTCAGGAGCCGGTCACGCCCCGCCTTGTAGTACAGGGCCTGGATCGTCTTGACTTCCAGGACGGCATGCAACCCGAACTGGTTGAAGCCCAGGGGTGTCCGGGGCTTCTCCGGATCCGCGGCCCACTCGGCCATGCCCGGCAGACGGTCCCCCTTCTTGCGGGATGCCCCCCTCTGACCGGGTCGTCGCGGCGGGGCCACCTGGTACAGCGCGGCGTTGGCGGCGACCCGGCTGATGCGCTGAACGTTGGGGGGCAGATGAGACAGGACACTTCGACCACCATAGGCGCTGTCACCGAGCATGAGGATCTCATCGTCGGGGAACCACTGGGCCACCAACTGGATGAGTTCCAGTGTCCCCTCAATCCGTTCGGACGAAGGTAAGCGGATCGTTTTACCCGCCTCCTTCCAGCGGGGCCGGGGCACTCCCGACAAGACCAGACAAACCTTTGCCACGGCGCACCCATTCGTCTGATTGACCGACGCAGGTACGAAGTATACTCGCGGCTTGATGCTATTCTGTGCGTTTGGAAGATCCGAATTCTGCGAGTTACGCAGACCGACGAGCCGCTTCGGCGCGCACCGCGTCCCGTCCGGTTAGCGTCCGGTCGTCGATACGACGCGTTGTCCCTCGTTGCGAACCAACAATCCAAGCCGCCGCACCGGACACCTCCGAAAGGAGTCCGATCGCACGATGGCAGTCCCGATGGACGCTTGGGACAAGACGGCCACCCGCGAGTAGGTGGCCGGAGTTTCTCGATCGGCGTGGTCTTTCTTCTTCTCCATCCGGAAGGGCTCGACGGCCTGCAATCATGCTCCCGATTCAATAGGAGCCGGCGAAGCGATCCGACTGTCCGCCTAATTCTAAGCGATAGAACGTGGCGTGCTTTTTGTCTACTGGCTGTTGCATATATACATTTCCGATTTTTCCCTCGACCGGTGGCCATGTCGCATCGATGACAGACGATCTTTTGTTGTACAAGGCCCCTACCAAAGCGCGAAGGTCTCGTTTCACCATTAACAAAGAATTACCCTGATTCTGGCCAACCTGCCCTCGTCAAGATCGGGATTCCGGCGATAATGCCATCCGCCCCGAATGGATTCGGGCGCACCTCATTTCGCCAGGATGCTGGAAGAGGTCGTGAGATGAGAATGGATGCAAGATCAATCCAGATCGGCCGTCACGTGCTCCTGATCGCCCTGGCGATCCAGGGGTTGACTCCGGATTTCCGCAACCTCTCATCGCGCTGCCTGATCCAACTGCTCACGTGCAATTCGGCCGAGTTCAAGGCTGACGGAAGCTCGTCACAACTCCCGGCTGAGCATGATGACGGGCCAGACCAGGCGTGCGCGCCTGTCAGCATCAACGCAATCGCACGTACTCGCCTCGAGGGCAGTGCCCGGCCTTCTGCCGCATTCACGCCGGTCAGTCTATGCGAGCGATGGATCCCATCGCCCTTCGTTTCCCGGCACGTCTCAAGCATCGCCACACGGGGAAGCCACGACCTGATCCGATCCCTCTGTCGCTTCCTATTCTGAGAGCGTGCCTTCCCGACTTCACGACTCCGAGGGCCGGCCAACACCCTCGTCGGCACTGTTCCGAGCCCCTACGCGCCGCGTGTCGATGCGGCTCGTGGCCGGATCGACGCTCTGGGGATCGCGTCATCAGCCCAGGTCGCTCGATCGAGCTCGGGTCGCCGTGTCTCGTGTGATCGTTCCTCATCCGCCGCTCTCTGCCGGTTCCGTTGCGGCCGGACGCGGACGGTTCCTCCACATGCCGACACGTCTCTAGGGAATCCATGTCTAGGATGATGATATCATGGCAAAGAAGGTCCGTGATAGTCAGATCGAGGCTGTGCCCGCGGCCGCCGCGACGTCTCCGCGACGCGAGGACGGTGGCCGACCGGCTCGTTCCTGGTTTGCTCGCGGGGTGCCCGAGCGGAGCCCGACTCGCACCCCTGGCACTCGGCAATCCATACTCCACCGCCGCTATTTGCCGAGTTCTCAGACGATCCCCATCGAGCGGCCGGGACTGTATCCCGGAGAGCCCAAGAACTGCCGTCGCCAGTGGCGCGGGTTCCTGTCGATCATGGCCCATCTGGGGCTGATGCTGGCCGTCTTCGACGCGTACCGGCTCGAGACCCGATCGTTTCGGATCCTCGTCGTGCTGGTCATGGCGACGCTGCCGGCCCACTACCTGGCGCCCTACCGCTGGAAGAAGCCCCTCTTCGTGGCCATCTCGATCCTGGGGATGGTCCTCAGCAACGGTCTGTCCACGTCGGGGAGCATACTCGCCGTCTCGGCGGTGCTCCTGGCCCTCGCCGCGGCGCCGATCGCCTGGCGGATCCGCGTCGGATTGATCGCCACACTGGCCATATGTCTGGCCGTGCTGCGATGGCGTGTCGGCCCAGCGGCCGAGGCGATCTCGACCGGGGTCATCCCGGTCGTCGCGACGATGTTCATGTTCCGGATGATGATCTATCTCTATGAGCGAAAGCACACCCGGGGCCGCGAGCCGCTCGTCGATACGGTGAGTTACTTCTTCCTCCTGCCCAATTACGTCTTCCCGCTTTTCCCGGTGGTTGACTATCGCGCGTTTCAGCGCGGTTACTTCGCGCGCGGCATCCATGAGATCCAGCGGGCGGGTCTGGTGATGATGTCGCGAGGGACCCTGCATTTGCTCCTCTATCGCGTGATCGACCGCTTGCTGCTGATCTCCCCCGACGGGGTGCACGACCCGCTCAGCCTCGCGGGCTACCTGGTCTGCAATTACTTGCTGTATCTCCGCGTCTCGGGCCAGTTTCATATGGCCTGCGGCCTGCTCCATCTCTTCGGGTTCCAGCTCCCCGAGACTCACCACCACTACCTGCTGGCGACCGGGTTCACCGACTACTGGCGACGGATCAACATCTACTGGAAGGATTTCATGGTGCGGCTCGTGTTCAACCCCGTGGTGTTCCGCCTCAAGCGACGACCCCAGCCCGTGGCGCTCGCGGTGGCAACCGCGGCGGTGTTCGTGGTCACCTGGTTGCTGCACGCGTACCAGTCGTACTGGTTGCGAGGCACCTGGGGCTTCAGCGTGCCCGATGCGCTGTTCTGGGGCATTCTGGGCATCCTGGTGCTGATCAATGTCCAGCTCGACGCGCGGCGGGGGGCACGGAAAGTCGGGGATCCGTCCCGATCGCTGTGGCACTTGGCGATCCGCGGCGCCCGGATCGCCGGCACGTTCACGACGATTGCCCTACTCTGGTCGTTGTGGTCGAGTCCGAGCGTCGGGGCCTGGGTGGCCATGATCCGCCGCGGCCTGAGGATCTGAGATTCCGGCGACGGCATTCGGGAAGACTCTGGCCGGCGCGCCGCCTGGGGCTTCGACCACGGCGGCGGCCCATCGGCGATCATCACGGTTGCCTGGTCTCTTCGTCCGAAGGAGTTTGAATCATGTCCCATTCGATGGGCGCGGTCCTGCGACTGCTCGCGGCCGCGGCGATGCTGGGCTGGCGGTGGGTGCCGCGCGAATGGGCCCCGCCGGAGTTGGATCGGCTGCGTTGGGCGTTCGGCTGCGACGAGATCGAAAATCTCGACCGCCTGCTGAGCCAATCCGAGCCCGAGCGGATGGATCAGGGTTATTACAATCAGCTCCTCGACACCGGCCTCGAGCCCGGCGTGTCGCCTCCGATCTGCCAGAAGGTCGCCGAGGTGCGCGAGGTCGTCCTGAGGCCGAACCTCTCCATTGTGCGAGCCGACGGGACGACATGGAGCACCAATGAGTTAGGAATGCGCGACCGGGCTTATGCGGTATCCAAGCCAGCGGGGACGTTCCGGATGGCGTTGGCCGGGGACTCGATCGGGGTCGGGCTGGGTGTCAGCGACGACCGAGGTTTCGAGCCGGCACTCGAGCAGTGGCTCGCCGAGCAGTCACGCCTGCGCGGGGGACCGACGGTCGAGATCCTGAATCTCGCCCTGCCCGGCCGAAGCCCCGCCCAGCGCCGGGACCACTTTCAAAAGGTCGGCTGGGCGATGGAGCCCGACCTCGTTCTCTTCGAGGCGACCGCGGCCGATATCGGCTGGGACCTTCGCCGCCTCGTTGACCTCCTGCCGCGCGGGATCGGCTGGGGCTCTTTGCTCTTCGGCGACGTCTTGACACGTTCGGGGATCCGACCGGGCGCGACGAGCGAGGATTACGCCCGGGCACTGGGGCCGTATCGCTGGGAGCTGGTCGCGGCGGTCTACCGGTCCGTCGCCGCCGACTGCCGAGCCCGGGGCGTGCCATGCCTCTGGGTGTTGATCCCCCGGGTCGGTCGAGTCGTGGGGCCGGCTGAACACCGGCGACTCCTCGAACTGGCCCGCGCCGCGGGGTTTGCGGCGGTCGTGGACGTTTCGGATGCCTTCGACTGGTTCGATCCGGCCGACCTGGTAATCCACCCCAGCGACTTCCACCCGAACGCCGAAGGCCATGCCATCCTGGCCCGCCGACTCGCCGAGGCACTCTGGCCGCACCCTGCGCTGAACTTGCTCCGGGCCCCTCAAGAAAGCCATGGGACGTTAATTCACAGGGAAGACCATCCGCGATGAACGAAGGTCGGCGATCCGTCCCCGGGCGCCCGGCGACGCGATGGACGCCGATCCCGGTCATCCGCCCGGAGTGGCCGGCCTTGAGTTCGACCACCGGCCCGATGAGCATCCTTATTGACGGCTCGCGCTCCGGTTCACCCTCCTCACTTGCCACGGCGAGGGCGCCCGGGACGTCTGTAGGTGAGCAAAGCCGTCAGAGCGAGCCCAACCGCGGGCGCGACGACCCAGGTCAGGACGGATCTCCACCACCCGGTCACGTCCTTGCCCAGGAGTGCCTCGATGCTCTTGGGGACGACGATCACGATGCCTCCCAGCGTCAACATCGCGCCGAGGATGAGCATCACGAAACAGCCGATGGCCTCCCGTGGGTCGTGCTTCCCGCCATTCTTCATCGCAAGACCTCATTCATGAGTCAGTCCGCCCGCGGTGGAGATCGCATCGTGCGGGAACGCAAACGATCCGTGCCGCCGTGGTCGAGAATCGACCCAGTACGGCTTCCGGCACCGAGGCTCGTGCGGATCCTCGGCCACTCGCCTTTGATGACACCCCGGAGAATCCATTCGTCGGGATCGCCCACGTTATTGATTAAATTATTATATCTTAATATTATTTAACATTCTGAAGTCGGGCGCGATCTGCCAACACCTTCCTCCAGCGAGGAAAGGTGTGCGGGCCCGATCGATCACCCGCCCGGAACCGACCGGATCCCGTGAGCCCGTTGGGCTGTTCGCGGTTGACCTCGCCATCGGTGGGGGAGCCGGATTCATCGGCTTCGGTCCAATGGACGGTCGATTGGCATGGCCCGGATGAACCCGCGTGCCGGTTGAGGAAGCCGGCGTCCTCTCGGGTCCGGAATGGGGTGGCGGGAGTGGATCCCGGCCTACGGAAGCAGAGAAGGGGATCAGCAGGTGAGACGGCAAAGGACGAGGATCAGCTCGCCGGTCCGGGCGATCCCGCCGAAGGGATGCGACGTGTGGAGGAAGCCGGCGTGCACGGACCGCTCGCATTCTCGTTTCGCGCTGGAAGTGAGACGAAGTGATCTTTTCGAGGGACGGCGCAGGGCCATGTAAGCGCCGGCCGAGGGTGGTGCGCAGACCTCATCGCCCGTTTCGTCCTGCGTGTCCTCTCCCCACGGGGCGGCGGCGTTTGTCGGCGGGAGCGAATCCGCCTGGAGCGACTGGAGGATCCGGGTGATCGAGAATGACGTGAGGTCATGCGAGTCAGGGGTAATCGCCTGGATCGCCAGGGCGACCAGTGCGAAGCTGAGACAGGTTTTACCCATCCGGAACCCCTGGCTCATAAGACCTTCCGTCCCTCTCGAGACCGACGATGAGCGATCCGGACCTCACCCGTGTCGTCAAGATTATCGACCGGAATCGACTTCCGGCTGAATCGAAATTGGCGGGGTCCGACCTCTTTCGTGACGACCCATCTCGTTGCAGGGGACCATCAGCGTTCACTGGGGCTCGGGCTCGAAGTTGTCAGGGTTCTTGATCGCAGTAGGGCTTCTTCTCCCGGTAGAGCGCGAGCCTTGCTTCGCCTTTGGCCCGGTTCTCGGCTTTGGTTTCGAGGCCGTTGGCCTGGGTCTGCCATTTCACCGCGAAGACGAAGTTGCCGGCCTGGGCCTGGGCCGCGGCCAGGGTCGAGAGGTAGGAGGGATCCTTCCATGCGGTCAGCTCGCAGGCCCGCGTGGCCGCCTCGACCGCCTTCTTGCCATCGCGAAATCGCTCGATGGGGCAGGTGGCCCGGATCCAGGCGAGGCGTTCGTAGGTGATGGGCTCCTTGGTGTCGAGCTGAACCGCGAGCTCGAAGTCGGCGACGGCCTTGGCGTATGCCTTCAGGGCGGTCCAGGCGCGGGCGCGTTGGGAGTAAGCGTGGACATTCTCGGGATCGAGCCGAATGACCATGTTGTAATCGATGATGGCTTTTGCATACTCCTTTTTCGCCTGCCATTCCACGCCGCGCAAGAGATAAGCCGAGATACAGAGCGGATCCAGCCAGATGGCCTCGCTGGAGTCTTCGATGGCTTGATCGTGCTCCTTCTTCATTCCCCGGACCGTCCCCCGGCCGGTATAAGCGAGGACGAATCGAGGGTCGAGCCGGATCGCTTCGCTGAAATCGGCGATGGCCCGGTCGTACCCCTTCAAAGCGAGCCTCACGTTCGCACGACCGAAGTAGAGAGGTGCATTCCTGGGTTCGAGGCGAATGGCCTGATCGTAATCGTGGAGCGCGGCGTCGAATGCGTTCTGGTCATTTCGGAGAGCGGCTCTCATGCTATAGGCGTACGCATCTTGCGGATGAGCATGGATTTGTTCATTGAAGAAGGCGACTCCTCGCTCGACCGGGATGACGTCCTCGGCCTTCGCTGAACCGCACAGGCGCTGTCCTTCGGCCTGGAGCCAGAGCACCGGGCCATCGGTCCGCTCAACCCGATAGATCGCGATCGCCTTGCGACTCGGCTCCACGGGCTCGTCGTCGACCCGCAGGACGAAGTCGCGATTCTTCGGGACCACGCGTTTGCCGACCCAGTCGTCCCCACCCTGCTCCAGGGCCCGAGCCGGTACGACCGTGAGAAGGACGATCACCGCGACCACCGGGACAACGCATTCGGCGCGATGCCAAGCGCATCCCATCCGCCGGCAGGCTGGACTGTGGTCGATCTGGAGTGTCACCGGATTGCTCGACAGCATGGATCGCCCCTTCCTCTCGGGTTGGACGATTGAGCTCTCCGTCCCTCGGTCAGGTTCGTCCCGAGGTCGTGCCCGGGGAGCAGAGGTCGTTGCAAGGCTCAGGAACGGCGGCATCGGCCATTCGGAAGGCTTCTCGTGCTGTGGCGGCGGTCACGCCGGCGTTGACCGCGGATACCACATTCACCAGCGCGTTGAGCACGTCATCGGTAATGCCGGCCGCCCGCGCCTTTTCGATCCGGTTCCTGGTACAGACCTGGCAACCGCGCGTCATCGTTACGGCCAGGCCGACCAGGTGTTTTTCCCGATCGGTCAGCAGCGACGTCACGTGAGACTGACGCAGGTATCCCACGATCGGTGTGTCGTCATAGGGCATGATCCAGCTCCTTTCGGGTCCTCGCCGTCCGGCGGTAACGGGGGCTCATTTCTTCGTGGCCCAGATTGCGGCCAGGTCGTCGGAGGCCTGCTGACGAATGCCGTTGTCGGAGAGGACATCGTCGGTCGCCTTGAGCGCTTCCTGGTGGTCGAAGACGATCGTCTCGGAGGCGCGATCGTCGAAGACGATCGTCGTGTATTTCTCCTTCGAATCCCGCAACAGCTCCACCATGTGGCGGATGTTCTTGATGTGAATTCCGTTGATCTCCTTGACGATCTTGTACTGGGGGCTGTCGTACCCCTTGCCGATTTTGTGCGGGAACATCGGCGCGGTGACGGCGACCAGCTCCTCGCCCTCGAACCGAGGGTAGTCGGCGCGGCGGGTAATCAGCGGGTTGCCGGTGAACGCCAGGATCGAAGCGTACTGTCCGAACGCCGAGGCGAACTCGCTGGTCACCGGTGCGAAGACTAGCGGGCCGTAGATGAAGTACGAGGGATACTTCCCTTTGATCGACTCCATCAACATCGGGTTGTGCGTCTTGACCGGCATGTCGATCTGGATCGTCTTCCCCTGGCGCACGATGCTGAGGGGCACCTTGCCATTCTTGGCCAGCTTCTGGATCAGGTACTGGAACCTCAACCGGAGATTGTCGCTGATCTTGACCATGCCGGTATTGTCGATCTCGTGGTCGCCGATCCTGGTGATCAGGTCGAACGGTTTGAGCGGGTCCTTGGGATCGCCAGGGTTCGGCGCGTGGACGACCATTCCCTGGGTCTTCTTGTCGAGGTGGAGGAAGCTGCGTAGGGCGTCGTTCTCGAGGGTCTGGAGCGGATCGTACATGGCGGGCTTGCCGTCGTAGGTCCCGTCGGCGACATCCTTGAGGAACAGGTCGATCTCCTCGCTGGGGATGATATAGCCGATGTTGTCGGATCGCGTGAGCTTGCTGAAGATGAGCCCGACCATCTTGCCGTCGATCAGGGCAGGTCCGCCGCTGTTGCCCGGGTTGATCGCCGCGTCGATCTGGACGCGGACACCCTGGGCGTCTCACCATAGGAGGTGAACTCGATTCGGGAGACGATCCCCTTGGTGATTGAGAGGCTCGCGCCCCCCTGGGGGAAGCCGTAGACCAGCACCGTCTCCTTCACCTGGGGGAGGGCCGTGGTGCGCGCCATCGGCGTCCTCTTGTCGAAGAACGACTCGTCCTCCAGCCGGATCACGGCCAGGTCGATCCCGGGACTGACCGCTTCGACTCGCGCCGGCAGCTTGTCGCTCGACTGATTGCTCTCGACGAAAAGCTGGCTGGCGTAAGTGACCATATGGGCGTTGGTCAGGATCCGCTTCCCATCGATAACGACCCCCGTACCACTGGCCTCGCTCGGGGCGTGTTTGGTCCAGGGGCTGTTGTAATTGGGGTAACGCATCGTCGCCGTGATCTTCACGACCGAGTTGCGGATCTTCCCTTCCTGGGCGTCGTCTTCGACCGCCGCCGAGGCCGAACCCGGGACACTCGAGATCAGTATTGTGACCGTGACGGCCGCGGCCGTCATCCGAGCCGACATCATCCGTGGCATGTTCATCGCGGGGATTCACCTCAAGGTTGCCGGACGCCGATTCCCGAACGCCGTCGCCCGGCCGCAGGGTCGAGCGATCGGACGACGAATCCCACCTATCTTATCCCCCTGGAAGCCCACTGGATAGTACCGTGCCGTACACTCGGCAGTAGGCAGTGGCAAGCCGTTCCCGCGAGTGAGATAGTAAGGAACCGTTGACAGCCACGAGAGAATCGGGCGACGCACGCTTCGTCAGTCCGCCTACTCTGAGGAGGAGCCACAGCGATGATCCGACGCGCGCTGATCATTGCCTTGGGATTGTGTGTGATGTCTGGAGTCCGAGGGGCCATGGCCCAGGAGGGTGCTACCCGTGGCGGTGGGGCACCGGCGAGATCCGCCACGCCCCCTCGATACAACGACTGGAAGGATCAGGGGACCGGCGGTGCGGTGTCGGCGGGAGGTCGTGACGCGGTGGCCGCGGGCATCGAGATTCTCAAACGCGGCGGGAACGCGGCCGATGCGGCCGCGGCGACGCTCCTGGCCTTGAGTGTGACCGATTCGCGGTCGTTCTGCTTCGGCGGCGAGGTGCCGATCCTGGTCTACGACGCCCGGACCAAGAGTGTCACGGTAATCGTCGGCCAGGGGGCCGCGCCCCGGCTGGCGACCCGCGAGGAGTTCGTGCGTCGCGGTGGGATTCCGCTCAAGGGGATCACCGCGGCGGCCGTTCCCGCGGCGCTCGACGCCTGCCTGACCCTGCTCGACCGCTTCGGCACGATGACGTTTACTCAGGTTGTCGGCCCGATGCGGCAGATCCTGGCACGGCCGGCGCGCCGCGAGCCCTGGCATGCTGACTTCACCCGGACGCTCGATACGCTCGTGGCTGCCGAGGCCCTGGCCTACCCCGGCGTGATCGGCTCATCGGCGGTTGACCGATCACGGGGGCTCAGATTTGTCGCCGACGCGTTCTATCGCGGGCCTATCGCCCATCGCATCGACGCCTGGTCGCGGGCCAATGGCGGGCTCATTCGTTACGTTCAACCTGGCGACCCACGCGACGCGGATCGAGGAACCGGTGTCGATCTCCTATCGCGGCCACACCGTCTACAAATGCGGGCCGTGGTCCCAGGGGCCCTGTCTGCTCCAGGCGCTGCAAATCCTCGAAGGATTCGACCTCAAGGCGATGGGACGCGATCGCCCGGAGACGATCCACACCGTCGTCGAGGCGATGAAGCTCGCCATGGCCGATCGCGACACCTATTACGCGGATCCCTTGTTCGTTGACGTCCCCCTGGCCGATCTCCTGACGCCGGATTATGCCGCAAAGCGTCGAGCCCTGATCGACTCGAAGCATGCGTCGCTGGAGCGGCGACCGGGCGATCCTCGCTCGAGCAAGGCGATCCTCGATCCGGCGGCCGATCCGGCCGCGCGACGACCGACACCACCGGTCGCGACAACCCGTGACACGACCACCTGCCTCGTTGCCGACAAGGACGGCAACGTCGTCGCGGCCACACCCAGCGGCTGGTCGGGCGCAGTGGCTGGCGACACAGGGGTCTGGCTCGGCAGCCGGTTGCAAAGCTTTAACACCTGGGAGGGTCATCCGGACGTGATCGAGCCCGGCAAGCGACCGCGGATCACGTTGTCACCGACCATCGTGCTGGACGGCGAAGAAAAGCCTCTGCTGGCCATCAGTGTCGCCGGTGGCGACAACCAGGACCAGATGACCTTGCAGCTCCTGATCGATCACATCGACTTTGGCATGTCTCCGGCCGAGTCGGTCGTCGTCCCTCGGTTCATGACCGACCACTTCATCAGCTCGTTCGGCCAGAAGCCCCCGGTCCTCGGCCAGATCCGGATCAATCCCGAACTGGGTCAGAACACGCTCGACGCATTGAAGACGCTGGGGCACAAACTGGCGGTCCGCTCCGGCCCACTCAGTGCCGCGCCTTGCGCCATCAGCTTGGGAACGTCCAAGGACGGCATCCCCATCTTTCACGCCGCGGGCGACCACCGCGCCGGACGCCATGCGAAGGTGGTTGGTTCATTCGGCGGAGCCGTCGGAGCACAACCCAGGTGATCCTCGCAGAACAGACTGATCGATCGCAACCTCCGAAGTTGAGGGCCTTGTTCGATTCGTCGTCCCACGGGTCGAAACGCTAGCGCTCTCAGAGGTGATCGTGGCATAGGACGAAGACCCACCGATTGGGGTCTCGCGCGGGTCGATCGGAAGACCGGCTGCGGAGGACTCAGCCGCCGAACCATCCCTCGATCAGTTCCTCCAGAAAACTCGATGTGATTTCAACCACACTGGGGAACTCGTGGATCGATCGACCCCCGCCTTCCTCCTCCAGACGATAGAAAAGACCGTCATGGTAGGCGAATTCTCTTGCTGGAGAGGGAAAGTCGCCTCCGACCTCGGTCCAACTTGGTGGGGGACTTGGATTCCTCGTCGAGATCTTGATCGACGGAATAGGCTGACTTAGTTTCAGTTTCGCTGTGAGTTCGTCAGACGAGAACCCAATCCAGAGCAGGAGCGACTGCTTGATGTTTCCACGCTCGAAGCCGACCTTGAGGAACCATGTATTTCCAGAGGAGTCTCTAGCGCGGAGCCTGGCAAAGTCCTCCAGTGACGGTAGGTCATAAGGCTGAAGGGAGACCCCAAAGTCAGATTTTGACTCGATATGCTTCGCCCCATCTTCTAAGCTCGACCGGAAGAGCCGAAGCGCGTCGGACCAAATCGCGTAACGACGCGTTTCCTGCTCCTTCGCCTTTTGTAGCGCAAGGCTGACACCGGTCACGGCCTTACGGGCGCGATCGATTTGACGCAGGCTGTCCTGAATCCGATCGACGATCAACTCGAGGAGCGGTGTGATGTCTCCTTCGTCGGACGCGCGCAACGCCTCGTAGTAACGCTCACGGTCCTTTCGTCGGATGATTACGATGGGATAACCTGCACGAATCAACTGAAGATTCAGGATGGCACGGGCCGTGCGGCCATTGCCATCCTTGAAGGGATGAATGTGAACCAGCCACGCATGGCAGACAGCCGCGAGCAGCGGCACCGGGACGTCAGACGCCCGGGAGAGCCACTCGGAATAATGATCCATCTGTTCCTGAACGATAATGGGATGAGGAGGCTTGTGAGGAGAATTGGTGATCTGGACCTCAACCTTGCGATAAGCTCCGGAGTCACCGGTTGTGCCGAGGACCAGGCTCTGGATCTCGCGGATTTCCCACTGGTTAATCGGAGAATCGGAGCGAGCGAGCGTCTCCAGGTACTCCAGAGCCATATGGAGGTTCTGGACTTCCTCAGAATGTTCTGGTGGTTTTCCGGAGATCGTGATACCCCGCTGAATCGCGATCTCGGTTTCGTTCAGAGTCAACTGATTCCCTTCGATCGCCGCACTTTCGTGAACGCTCTGAACGCCCCATTCCTCACGAAGCTTGGCGAGCGTCTTTTCATCCAGAGACCCCTCCGAGCGTAGCAAACGGACCTCGTCCTCGAGCTTCTTGACAGCCTGAAGTATTCGCGGAGCACGGGAATCATCGAGTACGTACGGTGTCCTTGACAAGAGATCCATATCACCGGCTCCTGAAGGGGCGCACACAGCCGCATCGAACCGTTGATCTACCATGCATTATCTCAGTCCATCAACACCATGGAAAGCTGCCTCTGAAACTCGGTGACCAGCTCGGAGCCGGGCGGAAGGAGCTGGAAGATCGCGATCATGGTCTGGCGGGCGCGTTCGCCGACGCCCTTGCGATCGCGCTCGACCAGCTCGAGGCAGAGCGCCAGGGCGTCGGCATACTGGCCCGCGGCGGCAAGGGCCTCGGCGAGCTGGAACTTCAGGTTCAGGTCGTCGGGATTGGCGGCCAGCGCGGCGCGCGCGGGCTCGACGCCGCCCGCATTCTGCGCCTGGAGCCGGAGGACCAGCTCGGCCTTGATCCGCTCGGCTTCGGGCTCGAGGAAGCCCTGACGTTCCATGGCGGCGATCGCGGCCTGGGCGTCCTCGAGCCGGCCCTGCTCCAGAGCGACCCGCGCCAGCCCGATCTGGGCGGGAAGTAAGTCGGGATCGAGCGACAGGGCCACGTTGTACTTCGCCTCGGCGGCCTGTGGGTCGGACAGTTCCAGGCGGCGCGCCTCGGCGATGATGCGTTCGGCCGGCGTGGGCAGCAATCGATCGAGCCAGGACCGGATCGCGGCTTCGGGCTGAACTCCGATGAAGCCGTCAACCGCCCTGCCGTCGCGCACGCCGAACACCGCGGGAATCGACCGGACGCCGAATTGCATCGCCAGCTCGGACTCTTTATCGGTGTTGACCTTCGCCAACACGAACTGTCCGCCGTACTCCTCAGCGAGCTGCTCCAGCAGCGGGCCGAGCATCTTGCAAGGGCCGCACCACTCGGCCCAGAAGTCGATCACCACCGGCACGTGCATCGATCGCTCGACCACGTCCCGCTCGAAGTTGGCCGATGTCCCTTCGATCACCCAGGAGGACGGAGCTGTCTGATCGTTCATCGATCGGGTATCCCATTGCGAGTTTCGGTTCGCGAGGAATTTTGGGTTGCCAGTATGACCTGGGAGGCTGTCGCCTCGCGCGGTGTGTTGACGATTTCCATGATAGGAGAACGGGCAAGCGGGGAGAATGCATTAGCCCCCTACGACCGGCACGTCGGCACGGACGACTGCCAAACTGGCAGAGCGGCCTCTGGCCCCGTGGCGTTGTGACACCGCCTCCCAAACTCGGGATGAGCCGGGCGGCGGCTGAGCCCATGACGTAACCGTCGAAAGGATTCCGGCCTTCCGATGTCAAGGCTCTGTTCCCACGGGAATTGGCATGTCCCTTGCTCCTCAATAGCCCGGTTCAACGCATCAGGAGGATCGCCTCGATCGGTCCAGGCGATCGATGGAGTGCATGGAGGATACGAAGATGTTGGTACTCACCCGCAAGCTCGGCGAGAAGATCCTGATCGGCGACGACATCGTGATCACGGTGGTTGACGTCGGCAAGTCCCGGTTGAAGCTGGGGATCAAGGCCCCAGCCGGGGCTCGAATCCTGCGCAGCGAGCTGGATCCCAACCACACGAATGCGAGTCTGGAGCCAGGCGACGGCGCCGAGGATGTCGTCCCCATCCGCGCGAAGCGGCGAAAGCGATCGCGGCGGCAATGGGCTCCGGCACGGGTCGAGACCGTCGGCGCGTGAAAGCTCGGACCGGACCGAGCGGCGACTGGGCTTGCCACACACACATGGGGGCCAGTACGCATTGAGCTGCCTGAATCCCCCTTTTCTCCGGCGCGATCCCGGCGTATGCTCGAACCATCACAGCCGCTCGTCTGCGCGCGTGGGCCAGTACCCGCGCCGGTCGAGACCCGCCCTTTGACGATCATCCGGAGAATCGCTTCATGACACGACTCGACAAGCCCACCGCGCCGATTGCGCTGGCTGCCGTCCTGATCGGAATCACTGCATGGTCCGGCCCGGCCCGCGCCGCCTCCCCATTTCACGATAAGAATCTCGAGGCCGCGATCCGCGACGTGCTCAAACACGAACCCAAGGCCGAGTTGACCGATGAGAAACTCCAGAATGTCTATATCCTGGAAGCGTCCGGGAAGGACATCAAGGACCTCACGGGCCTGGAGAAGTGCAAGAACCTGGCGCTGCTCAAACTCGACAAGAACAAGATCATCGACCTCAAGCCGATCAAGGACCTGACCAACCTGGAATCGCTCGACCTGTCTCACAACGCGATCAAGGACATCGCGCCCCTCGCCAATCTGAAAGGGCTCCAGTACATCGAGCTCTCCGGCAACCAGATCGAAAACCTCGATCCCTTGAGCGGACTCACCAGCCTGACGGCACTCTACCTCGGTGAGAACGCGATCAAGGACATTTCGCCCCTGGCGGCATTGGCCAAGCTGTGGACGCTCTCACTGCCCAAGAATCAACTCAAGGACATCAAGGTTCTGGAGAAGATCAAGAAGATCTCGACCCTCGACCTGAACGACAACCAGATCGAGGACGTCAGCCCGCTCACCAAGCTGACCGAGCTGAAGATCTTGCAAATCGAGCGGAACCGGATCAAGGAACTGAAGCCGCTGGCCGACGCGGCCAAGGCCGATGCCGCAGGTCCCAAGCTGTTTGCTCCTTATCTGCGCGTCTACCTCACGGGTAATCCGCTGTCCGATGCGGCCAAGTCGGACCAGACCAAGCTCAAGGATGCGGGCGTGCGGATTGAAGAACGAGGTGATCCGCGCTCGACCGGGCCGGCCCGCACATCAAGCGAACGAGCTGGCTCTCACCCCTGAGCCACCTCGTTTCTTCATTGATGCGAAAAGGAAAGCTCAAGGTGACGACCCAGGATTGGAAGACCTGGAAGTTCGATGCTCCTTCCAACGGGTGCTTCTCGCGTTGGATCCACGTTCGGAATGGCACGCCCTGAAAGAAAGAGAGAGATGAGTGTAGCGCCAAGACGGGTCACGCTGGTAGGATCGATCGGCCTTGAAGCCGTTCATTCTCTTCTCGGAGCTGTTCGTTCTCGGACTTGAGCTGCTCGATCTGGCTCTCGGCGAGCTCGAGCTGAGCCTCGGTGATCTTGAGGGTGTCCTCGGCGAGCTGACGCCGCATCTCGGCCAGGTCGAGCTCGATGGAGACCAGCCGGCGCGCCTTCTCGATCAGGATTCGCATCGACTCGGTTTCATCGATCGGCTCGGCCGATGTCAGGAGTTTGCTGTCGCGGTGAATGTCGGTCTCCCCCAGGGGTTCGCCGTCCCGGGTGGAAGACTCGATCGGGCGTTCCTGGCGAGGTTGCGGGGCCACGGCCATGGTTTGCTCCCGTTGGTTCGTCAACTCAGAGACCGCACGAACGGTTCACTCGGGCTTCGAACCGCGACGCAGAGCTTCGATCTCCTGTCGGAGTCGCTCGTTCTCATCGGCGAGTTTCTGTTTCGCGGTCTCCGCGGCCTCGGCGCGTTGGAGTTCCTCTTGGGCGCGTTGGCGTTCGATCTCGGCGCGTTGGCGTTCAATCTCGGCACGTTGGCGTTCGATCTCGGCGCGGCGATCAGCCAACTCGGCCGACTCCTTCCTGGTCAGCAACCGGGCCCCGGTCGCGAGATCGACCAGGCGGAGCTTCTTTCCGTCTCGCTCCAGGTGCAGACCCAAGACCTGGCTGGGCAGTCGGCCAGCCACTGGATTGATGGGCACGTAATCGCCATCGACCAGCCGGAACCCTTGGAGCGGCGGCTCGAGGTAATCCTCGGTCGGATCGAAGAGGAAGTACTCCGAAACTCTCAGGATGTCGCGATAAAGCACCCACTTCTTCTCCTGGTCTTCCTTCTTGGTTGACTTCGAGGTGACCTCGATGATGACATCCGGGGCCTTGCCCTCGTTCCAGATCAGATAATGAATGCGGGCATCCTGTCGCTTCTCGACGCCTCGGACCACGAACACATCGGGCGAGACGTGCTTGCGACGATCGCCCTCCTCGTAATACATCAGCAGATTACCCGAAACGCACACCATGGGTTCGTGCTCGTAGTAATCCTCCAGGGCCTGGATCAGATCGGTCGCGTCGCTCCGGTGGAGTTCGGTTTCCGCCATGGGCTTGCCATCTCTGGTGGGGTAGTCGATTTCCCGCAGTCGTCGCTGCCGTGGCGTGGTCGCCATGCGAGTCCTCCTCTCCAGCCGGTCGAATTGTTGGTGATCCGCCTGGCTCGAACCGGTCGATCCGTCGACAGATCCACACCGATTGTATCACGATCTGACATTCTGAACACCACGGAAAATGCGGTAATAGGCTCGCGGACTCCCGTCGCGTTAACCCCGAGATGAATGTTGTTCAAACCCCCGCCGGTAAGACAGCGTCGGGGCATGGTGTGGGGATAGAAGCCGGCGTGGTCTCGGTCGCGATGGGGAGATACAGCACGAACCGGCTCCCGTGCCCCGGTTGGCTCGAGACGTCGATCGTACCTCCCAGGACGTCGGCGATCCGCCGGACGATGGAGAGCCCCAGTCCGACGCCCGACTGGCCCCGCCGGCGCGCCTCGGCGGTGCGGTAGAACGGTTCGAAGATGTGTGGCAACTCCTTGGCCGGCAAGCCAACACCCTCATCCTGAACAGATAGCGCCGCCCGATCGCCTTCGCGCCCGATCCGGACATGAACGGGACGACCCGGCGCGCTGTATTTGAACGCGTTGTCCAGCAGGTTATCGAGCAGTTGTCCGAGCAAGGGCGGATGGGCCCGGACCCAGACCGTCGCGGCTGGTTCGGCGTCCTCATGGAGGTCGACAGCGCGGTCGTGGCCGGACCAGCCGCGGAGGTAGTCGTGAACCCAGGAAGCCAGCTCGATCGGCTGGAGGTCGGGTTGTCCGGCTTCGGTTTCCGCCCGCGCCATGAACAGCAGAGCGTCTACGATCTGCCTGAGTTGCACGGCCTCCTCGTGGACGTCTTCGAGGGTGCGCCGATATTCGTCGGCCGTGCGGTCGCGGCGGAGTGTCACCTCGATCTGGCCGAGGAGGGCCGCCAGGGGTGTCCGGAGCTGGTGCGACGCATCGCCGGTGAACCGCCTCTGCCGTTCGAGGGCTTCGTGGAGGCGATCCAGCAGGCCGTTAAACGAGCGCGCCAGCGCATCCAGCTCGCCATCGGTTCCCGGCCTGGGAAGGCGCTGGTCCCGATCGGCGGCACTCATGGAGCAGGCAACCCTGGCCATCCGGGTCACCGGAAGCAACGCCCGGCGGATGAGACGACGGCCCATGAGCGCGGCCAGCAGCCAGATGACCGTCGACAGCCCGCTCAGGGTTAACGCCACGCGCCGCAGATCGGCCTCCATCGGACCCGACAAAGCCCCGGCCGCCAGGATCAAGGACGGAGTCGCTTTGGCCGACATTGCCGCGCGCCCGCTCGTACCGGTCGCAGCGTGGTCGTGAGACTCGGATGCTTCGTGGCGCGATCCCGCGGTCAGGATGCGCCGCACCACCAGGCGCCACTCTCTCCCATCCTGGTCGGTGAACGTGTCGTGGATGTGGCTGGCGCCGGGACTGGACGACGAGATCTTCGCAAGATCCTGGGCCCGAAGATCCCAGCAGTGATCCAGCGCCTCACCTCGACCGTCGAAGACGGCCCAGTGAACCGGGCTACCCCGGGGATGCGCATCGGCGAGGGCCAGTCGGTCGCGGGGCTTCCATTCAACTTCGTCCGAGTCGACCTCAACCGATCCGGTCAGGGTGTCGATGGCTCTCGTCAGCCCCTCGTCGAGGTCGTGCTGGAGATGAGATCGCGCCAGCAGGTACAGCGTCACCGAGAACGCTCCCAGAACGAGTGCCAGGGCGAGCAGGAAGAAGCCGCTGAGGCGGGTTGCCAGGCTCATCAGTCCTCCCCGTGTGGCTCGTCGAGGGAATCGCCCAGGAGATAACCCCGCCCCCGCAGGGTATGGATCAGGCGCGAGCCGTGGGCTTCCAGCTTGCGACGCAGCTCCTTGACGTGGACCTCCAGAGTGTTGGAGAGTCCGTCGTACCGTTCGTCCCAGACGTGTTCATAAATCCGAGTTCGTGATAGGACCTGGCCCGTGTGGCGCAGGAAGAAGACCAGCAGGGCCTGCTCTTTGGCCGTCAGGTGCAGGGTGTGGCCGCCGCGATCGGCTCGCTGCGTCGCCAGGTCCACGCGCACGTCGCGATAGGCGAGCGTCGTGCTCTCGGCAGCATCGCGGCGACGGACGAGGGCCCGGACGCGGGCCAGCAGCTCCTCGAACGCGAACGGCTTGGAGAGATAATCGTCGGCGCCGGCGTCGAGGCCCCGCACCCGATCCGACACAGCGTCGCGGGCCGTCAGGAACAGCACGGGAGTCTGACGATCGAGCTGACGGAATCGCTGGAGCAGCGTCAGACCATCCTCGCCGGGTAGCCACCAGTCGAGCAGGATCAGGTCCCATTCACCTGACCGCAGCGCATGCCAGGCCGCGCCCCCGTCGGAGGCATGCTCGACCGCGTATCCCTCCTCCCGGAGGCCACGGACCAGGAAATCGGCGATCTTCGCCTCATCCTCGACCACCAGGACCCTGATGCCCATACCTCACCCCATGCCCCAGGTTTACCCGATCGCCGTCTTGCCCGTTCCGAATCGGCTCACCCTGGATCGTACCATTCCAGCAAAACCCCCAGGGCCGAGAAAGTCGAGATCGCTGGATGAAGCGGATTTTAGGTTCGGTTCACCGTCGTCTTAACGTTGACTCGTAGGATGACTGGTGAACGGCAACGCCCCGAGCGGTTGGATGAGTCCACCTCGGGCCCATCCCCCGGCGGTTGCCTGGAGTCGAACACGCGAGGAGGCCTGGAAATGCTCGCACCAATGGTCGTAGACCTGCTGATGACAAGCACGCTGCTCTTACTGACCGGCTGGGCCTATGACGTAATCGGCCACTGGTTCGAGGCCGGTCGGCCTTTCGTCGGATCGTTGGTTCCCGGGCGCTCGGGCAGATGAGTGAAGCCATGCCTAGCGTCTTTCCTGGACGGGCTCATGGGCCGGAGTCGGCTGCAAGCCCTGGCACCACCTACGCCAGATCTGTCGATAGACTTGCTCGACGTTGCGTGTGAATCGGCGGCCGTCCATAAGCGGCGACCGCAACAATCGCTGCCGCAACGTGCCGCGCAACTCCTGGAGCCGGGGAAGGTCGCCAGCCAGTGCGGCGGCGATCGCCACGTACTGCTCGGATGTTTCCGCCGCCAATTCGTTCAGGTTGAGATTGCACAACTGGCTCCAGCCCGCCCGTCCGAACACCGTCTTGCCCAGCAGGGTGAGGGTTGGGACCCCCATCCAGAACGCGTCCAGACTGGTGGTGTGTCCATTGTAAGGCAAAGGATCCAGACCCAGATCGATCTGATGGTAGAGCTTCAAGTAATCCAGCCGGGGTTGCTTGTCGGCGAACACCACGCGTGCCCCAGCAATCCCTTCCTGGAAAAGTCTGGCCAGGACCCTGTCCCGGGCCGGACCCCGTGGGGCCAGCAACAAGAGGCGTGACCTCGGCACAGCCCGGAGCACCTGGGCCCAGAGCACCAGGCATTCGTCGTTGATCTTGCAGAAGTTGTTCAAGCAGCCGAACGTCAGCACGCCGGATTCCAGGGCAGGAAGCCCATTGAGCGACGGCTGGTCGGTCAGCGGGTCGTAACACCAGAAGGTGTCCGGCAGCCGCAGCGATTCTTCCGAATAGAAAGCGTCGAAAAGCCCCGGGGGATCGAGGTAGGGATCGGTGAGACGGTAGTCGATGGTAGATAACCCCGTCGTCCCGGGATATCCCAGCCAGGTGACTTGCACCGGCGCCGGCTTGCGGGCAAAGACCAGGAGCCGGTTCTCCGCCGTGTGCATCCTCAGGTCGACGAGGATGTCGATCTGGTCCCGCCGCACCAGGTCGGCCGTCTGCGCATCGGAGAGCCCCACGATGCTGCGGCAGACGTCGGCATAGTCGCGCAGCCGTCCCGCCGAAGCATCGAACCGTGCCACCTGGGCATAGCAGAAGATTTCGAATTGGCTGTGGTCGTGGTTCGCAAGGAGGGGAAGCGTGAGGCATGATTCGGGATGATCGCGAAAATACGGCGACAGGTAACCGACGCGCAGACGCCGCTCCGGCTCCGGTAGATTGGCATGCGGTTGGATGGCCCTCTTGAGCGGTTCGGCGTGACGTTGGTTCCATTGTCGGCATTCTTCCCAGATCGCCTGTTGGTTGTAACCGGGATGATAATTCAGGGTCAGGAGCAGATTACTGTGAGCGTTGACATCAGCCGGGTTTAACTCGAGTGCGTTACGAAAGGCCGCGATGGCGTCATCAAGCTGGCCCTGACTCGTGAGACAGTTGCCGAGATTCGAGTGAGCAGCGGCATAATCCGGCTTGAGACGAAGGGCCTGCCGGTAGCTGAGCACGGCCTCCTCGAGTCTCCCTTGGCTCCAGAGCGCAACACCCAGGTTGTAGGCGGCTTCGGCATAGTCCGGCTTGAGGCGAAGGGCCTGCCGCAAACAGGCATCCGCCTCCTCGAATTGCCCCAGCTCCCGGAGGGCATTGCCCAGGTTGTTGTACGCCTCGGCATGGTCCGGCTTGACGCGCACAGCTTGCCGAAAGGTGGTCGCGGCCTCCTCAAGCCTCTCTTGCACCTTGAAGGCGTTCCCCAGTTCCAGAAGGGCAGCGGAATAGTTGGGCCTGATGCGAAGGGCCTGTTGAAAGTGGTTCACCGCCTCCTCCAGCCTTCCCAGGCTCATGAGGGCGGTCCCCAGGCTGTGGAGGGCCTCGGGGTAGTCGGCCTTGATGCGAAGGGCCTGCTTCAAACTGTCTACGGCCACGGCTGGCTGCCCTTGGTGGAGGAGGGCATATCCCAGATGGCAGTGGGCCTGGGCATGATCCGGCTGGAGCTGCGCGGCTCGCTGAAAATTCGCCGCAGCCTCGTCCAACTTCCCCTGGTACTGCAAGGCGATTCCCAGCCCGAAGTGCGCCCGGACATACTCCGGCTTGACGCGCAGCGCCTGCCGGAAACTGTCCACGGCCTCTGCCAGCTTCTGCCGAATCGCCAGTTCGATGGCCAGGTCGGTGTGCGCCTCGGCGAAATCGGGGTTGAGACGAAGCGCCGCCTTGAAGTCATCGATTGCCTGATCGTTCCGCCCCGCCCGGCTCGCGATCAACCCCAGCAGATGCCAGGCACCGAAATGACCAGCATCCGCTTGCACGATCTGGCGGCAAAGCTGATCCGCTTGCGGCAATCGGCCGGCTTCGAAGTGTTCCCTGGCCATCTGAAATGCTTGTAGGATCGACATCATGAAGTCCTGGATCGACTCGCGCTCGGTTCGAGCCGGAAAGTCCGCTGCCGCGAATTCTTGATGGGGTGGGCATCCGACACGTAGCCTTTCCGGATCACCGGACACCGGCTACACTGAAACTGTGGGCCTGATGCGGAAACCGTCACACCGGCCATCGATTCGATCCGATGATATCCAGTTCGTCCAATGGCCGCCAAGAGAGTCACCGCGACCCGATCCGGCGGTTAAGATATGATGATCTGGCCTCGATCATGACTCAGACCTACGCACGCGCCATGGGCGGAGAGGGTGTCGGAGTGACCACAGCCCGGAACGTCCCATGGCTGCCGCGGAGCCACTCGGGCCGTCGGTTCGTGATCGTCGCCGGGCTCGCGGTCCTCGTGATCTGGGGTGTGTTGTACCTGGTCTTCCGCGACTGGCGGGCGCGATACCGCGAGCGCGCTGCCTTCGGAGCAACCCAGGTCGTTCCGGCCATCGACCCCATGGCCGAGATCGTCCCGCCCGGCGTGGACTCGACCGCCTGGCGCGACGCCGTCCGCCGCACGCACGACATGCTGCTGACGGTCACATCGTCGAACCTGCTTGGCATCGGCGAGATGCAAACCCTTCGCGCCGAGCTCGACCAGACCGTGAGCCGGGCGCGTGCCCACCCCGAGACGGCGGTTGCCGAGCTGGCTGGCGTGTGGAACACAATCGCCGACCGCGCCGAGTTCCTGCTCAAGGATACGCGATCCCAGAGTGGCGATCGTCACCCGCGACCGAAGATCCTGCCGCCGAGGCCCACGAAGTCTCGTGCGACTCCTCAAGGCGACCGCTCAGCTTCCACTTCGCCCGCGTCATCCGGATCGTCCCCGGTTTCGCCGATGGAGGGCGTGCCCCAGCGCGCCTTCAACGAGTGAGCGAGGCTGAGGAACTCCTCGACGTTGAGCGACTCGGCCCGGAGCTGGCCGCTGAGTCCCTGCGACTCGAGCCAGGCATCCACGTCGGACTTGGTCCACCGGTCGCGCCAGAGTCCGGCCAGGACGTGTCGCAGATACTTGCGACGGTGGAGGAACACCTGGCGGACCAACTCGTGGAACCACGCGACGTCTCCCACCTCCGTGCGTTTGGCGGCGTCGGGCCGGATGGCGACGATCGCCGAGTCAACCTTGGGCCGCGGCCAGAAGACCGTCGGCGGCAACGTGCGAACGATCGACACCTCCGCAAGCGCCTGGACCACGACCGAGAGCGATCCATACGCCGAGCTTGCCGGCGGGGCACACATCCGATCGGCCAGCTCGCGCTGGATCGTCACCACCATCAAGACCGGGCAGAACTCGGGATGGACGAGCAAGTTCGCGATCACGGGGGTCGCGATGTGATAGGGTAGGTTCGCCACAATCTTGAACCGTAGGCCGGTCCCCGCGGCCAGCCCCGATCGTACGGCGTCGAGTACATCCCGGCTCAAGGTATGCTTACCCTCCAGGGCATCGCGATGGAACACGCGGACGTTCGGCAGCCCGGCGACCGCCTCGGACGTCAGCTCCACCATCAACGGGTCAACGTCCACCGCCACCACGGCCGCGCCCCGGGCCGCCATCAGCGACGTCAGAGCCCCGGTCCCCGATCCAACCTCCAGGATCACGTCACCCGGACCCACCTCGGCCGACTTCACGATCACTTCGTGAATGTTCAAGTCAATCAGGAAATTCTGACCCCACTGGCGCCTCGGCGAAATCCCGCGCTGGGCGAACAGGCTCCGGAGGTACGACTGGGTCTGTCGGATCGGTGGCATGAGTATGAATCGCTCAACTGCCCAGCAGTTTCTGGACGTGCTTGGCGAGGATATCGGTCTCGATATTCACCCGGTCGCCGCGCTGGATGAAGCCGAGAGTGGTGACGGCGAGGGTATGGGGGATGAGCATCAACGAAAACCCGTAGGGCCGGACCTCGACCAGGGTGAGGCTGACCCCGTCAACGGCGATCGATCCCTTGGGGACCATGAGCGGTGTCCAGTCAGCATGGACCACGAAGCTGAGGAACTCCCACTCGCCCTCCGTGCGCCGTTCGCGCAAGGTCGCGGTCGTGTCGACGTGCCCCTGGACGAAATGCCCCCCGAGGCGGTCGCCGACGCGGAGCGCCCGTTCGAGGTTCACTCGGTCGCCCGGACGCTTGTCGCCGAGGTTCGTTCGGGTCAGGGTCTCCGGGCCGGCCTGAACCTCGAAGCGATCGCCGTCGGCTGAGACGACCGTCAGACAGCAACCGTTGATCGCCACGCTCTCACCGAGCTTCAGAGGTTCGCCGGCCGGGCGGTCCGGCCAGGCGATCGTGAACCGCCGGCCCGTGCCCTCCTCGACGGACTGTTCAATCGTCCCCAGGCCCTCGACCAATCCCGTGAACATGCCCGGTGTCTCCCGGTTCCCCTCACCCGTCACTCGTAACGCAGTGGTCTATGGTAGCACGGGATCGGGCCGGTTAGAATCGTAGGATACGTCGCCCGGCATCGCCGCGCGAAACTCTCGACCGGGACCCAAGCTGTTCCGATTCGAGAGGATCCGATCGGAGTTCGTCTGACGTAGCCGTCCCCGGGCGTCCCGGGGCGGGATGATGGGTTCCAGGGACTTTGGCACCGGGGAGACCTGAGCGTGATGACACCTCCTCTGAATCGCCGCGATTTCATGGCGCAGGCGACCGCCACCGCGACGGTCGCGCTGGCCGCGAGCACGACTGCGGCCACCGCCGCGCCCGGCCGTGACCGTTCCGCGTTGCCCAAGAGCCCGACCGACAAGGTCACACTCGGCAAGACCGGCATCCAGGTCTCGCTGGTCGGGATGGGTACCGGCAGCATCGGCTCCGGCGGGGCCAGCAACCAGACCCGGCTCGGGCTCAAGGAGTTTGGCCGGGTTGTCCGCCATGCGCTCGACGTCGGTATTTGTCTCTTCGACGTGGCCGACCAGTACGGCTCGCACGTCTATCTCCGCGAGGCCCTCAAGGGTGTCCCTCGCGACCAGTACGTCATCCAGACCAAGTCCCACGCAACCCGCTTCGCCGACGCCAGGAGCCACCTGGAACGGTACCGGCTGGAGCTGGGTGTCAACTACATTGACATCGTCCTGCTCCACTGCATGACGAAGGACGGCTGGCAGGAGGACCACACGGGCTCGATGGAATACTTGATGAAGGCCAAGGAGGAGAAGATCATCCGCGCCCATGGCACGAGCTGCCATGGAATGTCCCCTCTACACACCTCGGCCAAGGAGCCCTTCGTTGAAGTCGACCTCGCGCGGATCAACCCGGAAGGGCTGAAAATGGACAACGAGGGGTACGGGAAGCCCGACGAGGTCGCCTCCGTGCTCGAGGAGATGCACAACGCCGGCAAGGGGATCATCGGCATGAAGATTCTGGGCGAGGGGCAGATCAAGACCCCCGAGCGGAAGGATGCGTCCTTGCGCTTCGTCTTGGGCCTCGGCTCGGTCAACGCGTTCATCATCGGCTTCGAGTCGACGAAGCAAGTCGATGACATCCTCAAGCGGACCAGCGATGCCCTGGCGTTCCTGAAGGGTTGATGGTGCGCCTCAGACCCAGTCGGAATGGACCCACCCCGGCGGTCCCATGGTCTTCACTTACCGTGGACCGTCGGGGAACAGCCGTTTCGGTCCGTACTGAGATCCCGATCGAAGGCAAATCGGGGCTCGCGCATCTTCGTGAAACGGGACGCATCGGAAACGAGAACGGGCTCTCCGCACGGGCGCCACCCACGATCAACCGATCCGCTGGCGAAATCTTAGCTGGTGGTACAGCCGAAAACGTCCGCGCCCCGTCCGTTCCTTCCCGCTTTCGGGACCGGTATGCCCGCGCTTCAGCCTTCAGGGAGTCTCCGAGGCGGGAGGTATCTCCCCATGGTGCGTCGGATGCCAGGCTACCCTCCCTTGCACCGGGTGCGAGTCCCTTCCGGACATATAACTCGCAACTTGAGGCGTGTAGTAGACCACCGCGGCGACCACCAAGATCATCGCTAACCAGACCAGTGCGTCCCCAATTTGCCGCATGACGGATTGCCTCCTCAACGGTTTTCATCGTGAAGCCCGCGCCCGTTGCTCTTACAGGCTAGAACGCCCACAACGGCGCATCGCTCCACGACGGCACCAGACCATCATCGTTTACTTCCTCAATCGTTCCCCTCTTGACCGGCCACGCATTCTCTTCCCACGCACATCCATGATGTCGGGATCGTCGAATCGTTCGTCACCCAGCAGGCACATGACCCATGGCATTGCATGACGTCAACAACCTCTATCAGCAGATTCGATTCCATCCCGCACAGCATTCTCCCATTTTTTCAAAAGACCCCTGACGCGATGCTCTTGATGAACACGCGAGGCTCTGTGGGAACACTAGATGATTTCTCGAGTTTTGTCTCCTAGAACTTCCCCTATGATGGAAAACACCATTCCGCCCTGGTTTGCGACAGACTTTGCGAAAAAACACCGTAGTCCCTCGAGAGTCGAGGAAACGTCCGACACGCAGGGCGTCTTGCTCGCCGCTGATCAAGAACCAACGTCTGAGCCAGACTGGAGGAGAGGTCGCATTATGATCAAGAACGACCACAATGCTCGTCGAACCGACAAGTGGGTTCGAGCCTTGGGTTGCATCGGAGCGGTTTTGGGTCTGATGGGTGCAGCGCATTCCATTAACGCGGCGGAGGTCCAGATCGGTGGGCGGACGTTCCACATCCCGGATGGGTTTACGATCGAGCGGATTGCCGGCCCACCGCTGGTTGACCGACCGATCACCGCCGCGTTCGACGACGCGGGGCGGTTGTACGTCTCCGACTCGTCCGGGTCCAATGACCGGGTGCAGAAGCAGCTTCTCGAGAAGCCTCACCGAATCTTACGGCTGGAGGATACCGACCGTGACGGGAAATATGACAAGCGAACGATCTTCGCCGACAAGATGATGTTCCCCGAAGGAACGATGTGGCTCGATGGGTCGCTTTATGTGGCGGCACCTCCCAGTATCTGGAAGCTGACCGACACCGATGGTGACGGCATCGCCGATCATCGGGTCGAGTGGTTCCAGGGCAAGACGCTCAACGGTTGCGCCAACGACCTCCATGGCCCGTATCTCGGCCCCGACGGCTGGATCTACTGGTGCAAGGGGGCTTTCGAACGTCAGACGTACGACCGGCCCGGCAAGACGCCCTTCGTCACCCGGGCGGCCCACATCTTCCGATGCTGGCCTGACGGGACCGGGATCGAGCCGGTCATGACAGGCGGCATGGACAACCCCGTGGATGTCGCGTTCACCCCCGGGGGCGAGCGGATTTTCACGACCACATTCCTGGTAAATCCCGGCGGCGGCCAGCGCGATGGGCTGATCCATGCGATCTACGGTGGCATTTATGGGAAGGTCCATTCCCCTATCTATGAACCCAGCCACCAATGGACGGGTCCCGACGTCATGCCGGTGCTCTTGCACATGGGACCAGCCGCGCCTTGCGGGCTGACCCGCTACGAGTCGGACGCCTTCGGCAAGGATTATCAGGACAACCTGTTCGCCTGCTACTTCAACCTGCACAAGGTGGGACGGCATGTCCTGAAGCCCCAGGGAGCCACTTTCACCACCCAGGACGAGGATTTCGTCTCCAGCCCCGACCTCGACTTCCACCCGACCGACGTGCTGGAGGACGCCGACGGCAGCCTGCTGATCGTTGACACCGGCGGCTGGTACAAACTCTGCTGCCCAACCTCGCAGCTCCACAAGCCCGACGTGCTCGGCGGGATCTATCGTGTCAGACGCAAGGACGCCCCGAAAGTCGAGGATCCTTGGGGACGGGGCCTTCCGGCCTTGACGGCCGAAGGATTCGTCGAACTACTCGGCGACCCCCGGCCGGCCGTGCAGCGACACGCGATCGAAACGCTGGCCTTACCCAGCGTGCGAGCGTCCTCCATCCAGGCCCTCCGCAGGACGGCGCCGCGGGGCCGATCGCTCGTCTGGCGGCGAAACGTCGTCTGGGTCCTGGCCCGCATCGATCATCCCGTCGCGCGGGCACTGGTCCACGCCAATCTCGCCGATTCTGACGAAACCGTCCGCCAGGCCGCGATCCATACGGCGAGTCTCTGGCGCGATCGCGGGGCGACGCCCCAGTTGATCACACTGCTCAAAGGCCCCTCGGCGCAGAACCGCCGAGCGGCGGCCGAGGCCCTGGGCCGGATCGGCGACAAGTCCGCCGTGCCGGCGCTGCTGGAGGCCGCTCAATCGGCCAGCGATCGCATCACCGAGCACTCGATCACTTATGCGCTCATCGAGATCGCCGATCCCCAGGGCACGGCGACCGGCTTGCAAAGCCAGAACGCCCGCGCGACCCGCGCGGCGATGGTCGCGCTCGACCAGATGGACGGCGGCAAGCTCGACCCGAAGTTCGTCGCGAGCCTGCTGGCGTCGAGCGATCCCGCGCTTAAGGAGACCGCATCATGGATCGTCGGTCGGCACCGCGAGTGGGCCGAGGCGCTGGCCGGCGTCCTGGGGCATCGGCTGGGCCGGCCCGATCTCCCGGCCGCCGAGCGGACCGAGCTGGAACGGCAACTCGGCCAGTTCGCGGAGGCAGCGCCGATCCAGCAGCTCCTGGCCGCGCGACTGCAAAATGCCACCGCTCCGACGGCCGCGCGCCGGAGTAGCCTCCAGGCCATGGCCTGGTCGAACCTGAAGGAGAAGGACATTCCGCCCGCGTGGATCGCGGCGCTGGGGAGCGCGCTGGGCGACGATCCTTCGAACGCACCGTTGCTCGTGCCCACCGTCGCGACCCTGCGCGCTCTTCCGGTAGCCAGGGACAAGGCCACGCACCTGCGCACTCGACTGCTCAGCATCGCCGCCGACGCCGGGAACCCGGACGACCTCCGGCTCGACGCCCTGGCCGCCGTCTCCGGAGGGTTGATCAACCCGCCTGAGAATTTATTCACGTTCTTGATCGGCAAGCTCGATCGCGGCCAGTCCGTGGCAGCCCGAACGACGTCCGCCGACGTCCTGGCGCGCGCCCGGCTCACGACCGACCAGCTCTCCCGCCTGGCCGACGCGCTCCGGTCTTCCGGGCCCGTCGAGGTCGACCGCCTGCTGACCGCCTTCGAGCAGTCGCGCGATGACGCGATCGGTCTCAAGCTGGTCAAGGTCCTCGGGGAGTCATCGGCCCTGTCAAGCTTGAGGTCCGATGCGCTCAAGGCCCACCTGTCGAAATATGGCCCGACCGTGCAGAAGTCGGCCGAGGCGCTCTACGCCCGGTTGAACGTCGACGCGGCCAAGCAGAAGGTCCGGCTCGAGCAGCTCCTGACCACCCTTTCGGCCGGCGACGTCCGCCGCGGTCAGCTCGTCTTCCACAGCGAGAAGGCCGCCTGTTTCTCCTGCCATGCCATCGGCTACCGCGGAGGCACCGTCGGCCCCGACCTCACCCGGATCGGATCGGTCCGCGCGGAGCGCGACCTGCTAGAGGCCATCGTGTTTCCCAGCGTCAGCTTCGTGCGCAGCTTCGAGCCAGTCGCCATCGCCACCCAGGACGGCAAGGTCTACAACGGACTGATCCGCGGCGAGACGGCCGACGAGCTGATCCTGGCCACCGGAGTCAACCAGGAGGCGCGGGTCGCTCGACGCGAGATCGAGGAAATGCGCCCCAGCACCGTCTCCGTCATGCCCGCCGGCCTCGACCAGCAACTGACTCCCCAGGAGCTCGCCGACCTCGTTGCTTTCCTGAAAGCCTGCCGATGATCGTGAGGGATCCCGGTTCCTCTTGCGGCAGGGCCGCAATCCAAGAGGAATGACAGATTCCCGATGCCAGATCTCGGAACCATCCGAATCTGGAATCTCGAATCTGCATCTTGGAATCTGGAATCTGGAATTCCCAAGAACCAAGCACAAAGTTTCACCTCGGCCGGAAACCCGACGCCCAAACGTTACCGGGATCTCGTCGAGAGAGTCCTTCCTTCAACGGGTCATAGCAGAAAACCCGGTCTCCCGACGACGCCGGAAGATTCACGCCGCCCCTCGGGAATCCCTAAATCCCTGAGCGGAAACGTGAACGGGCCCATATCCGCAAGTTCCCTCCGATTTCGATGGTTTCTGCCGAGGGTGGCACTCCGCTTGCAGGACATAGTCCCTCAACGGTGGCCAGGGATGTTTGAGCCCGGATGGTGTCGTCCGGCTTGGATGGCCGCTTACGCCACAGGCCAGGAGGGCGTACGAGCGTTTGAGTCCATCAATGGAGGGTAAGTTTATGAACAAGCGATTTTTGATGTCCGGAATCCTGACTCTGGGAGTCGCCGGACTGCTTCCTGGCAACATCATGGCCCAGACCCACAAGGCGGGCGACGTGCCCGGCCCGATCGACAGTATTTCCGACTTGCAAGACACGGCCAAGATGTTGTTCAAGCTGGCCGACACGAACAACGACGGGGCGATTTCCCAGAAAGAAGCCGTGGATGCGGGCAACCTGCTAGTCGGCGGCTTCTTCTTCCGCGCCGACGCCAATGGTGACGGAACCCTGACGCCGGAAGAAGCTCGGGCGGCCCGGGAGTCGTTGCTCCAGCAGCAGCCTCTGCTCCGTTATGTCTTGCAGAAGGCCAAGCCGACCCATGGTCAGGGAACTCAGATCGGGACAGTCGGCCAGGTGAGTCCTGGCCAGCAAGACCCGTTCCAGGCGATTGGCAACCTGCTCGACAGCAACCGCGATCAGAAGATCGAGGGGACCGAGTTGCGTCAGGCGGTCCAGATGGGGGTACAAACCCTGTTCACGATCGCCGACACCAACCAGGACGGTCAATTGGTCCCGGCCGAGATGAATCAAGCGGTCGGTGAAGCCGCGCGAACGGTGGTGCAATCCGCGTTCCAGACTGCGGACGCTGACCATAACGGCGCCCTGAGCATGGCCGAATTCGATAAGGCCCTCACCGAACCGGCCCACGCGGTCTTCCGCGTCCTCGACGGCAACAACGACAACCAGCTCACGCTCCAGGAGCTCGAGAAGGCTCAGCAGATCATCACCGACCAGATCCAGCGGCTCCGCGTCCAGGAGCCGGCCAACTCGTTCCGTCGCCAGATCCAAAGTGGGACGACTCCTCACTACACTCAGCCTGCCGCCATCCCCGTGACCCCGGCCCCGGCCACCACGGTCCGGCCGTGACCTGAGCGATTCATCGCCGCTGCCGCGTCGAAGCGGGTCATCCCCGGCAGGCCGGGACGTCCCGTTTCGCTCGTTGACCAAGGCAACCGCAATCGGCTCCCACCGCCGCTCGACCCATTCGGGCTCGACGGCGATGGGAGCATTTTTCGTTTGTTGATCTGTCGATGCATAAGAGGTGATCCGGAAAGCCTCGGGAGGGGCGTCAGAGCGTCGCCTGGGGTGTGAGCACCAGGTTGATCGGTCGCCTCTCGGGGCTTCACGGAGGGGAGATTGCGTCGGCTCCCGCTCTTGGAGTTGGGGCGATGCCATAATGATTTGCAGGAATGCTGGATCGAGCCGCCAGGTTGGGAAGGCGGACCGAAAGGGAGAACGAGAAGCGTGTAGCTTTGGTGGGTCGAGCCGCGATTCCTCGCGGCGAGGCCTACCAAAGCCGCCCCTGCGCAGAAAACGACCCGGGCAAAACGGCCCGGGTCTCTTTGGGATTCTCGAAGCTCGTGGCGGCCCGTCGGCCTCCGCGGTTCCGCTCACCAGCTCTTCCAGGAGCTGGGCACATACGAGGCCAGCGATTCGGGGACGTGCCTGAGCCGATCCGGAAGGTCCTGGATCGCCCCGGACGCATACCGTTCGAACCAGCCCGATTCGCGCCTCGACACGAGCAAGGTGACGAACAGGCCCAATCCGAAGCCGATGCCGAAGCCGGTCAATACAGTCACATAGGGGTTGCGGGCGACGAACCCACCGACCCGGCCCGCATCGTCTGAGGATTCGACAGTCTGCTCATCGTATTCTCGGTCGTCGGGACCGCCGGTACCGTGTTCGCCTCGGCCTTCCATCGTGGCATGGAGGCGATCCGAGTGATTCCTCCTGGGCATGTGGGTCTCCTTTGCTCTTCGGCAGAGTGGTCATGATAGGAAGTCCATCGATCAGACGAACTGCGATGCAAACACGGGGCCAATCGTCCGGCGGAGTTCGGAGTGAGTCCTCCGGGAATCCCCCTCCTCAACCTTCTGCGCCAGGACATGTGATCGGAAACGGATTCCCCTGCGCCCTCGTGAACACCCTGGATTTGAGCGGACACGCCAAAGCACAGAAAAACTGATCTTGCGTTCAGCAAAGAGCCGACCATAATGGGCCGGTGTGGTTGGTTTCTCTTGTGTCAAACTCAAGGAGGTCAGCGATGCCGCGCGTGGTTCATTTCGAGATCACGGCCGACGAGCCCGATCGGGCGGTCGCGTTCTACAAAGAGGTCTTCGGCTGGCAGATCCACAAGTGGGACGGCCCGATGGATTACTGGATGATCCAGACCGGGCCGAAGGATCAGCCGGGAATTGACGGGGGTGTGACGTGCCGGATGGGCCCAGGCACGGGACACATCAACACGGTTGACGTCCCTTCGGTCGATGAGTACGTTGCCAGGATCGAGGCGAACGGAGGCACAATCGCGATGCCCAAGATGGCGATCCCGGGCGTGGGCTGGCTGGCCTACGCCAAGGATACCGAGGGGAGCCTTTTTGGCATCATGCAGTCTGACCCATCGGCTCACTGAGCGGGCTCGGCCGCGGCGCGAGGGTCGTCGGGAATCGGCTCTCGCCTCGGAGTCATCGAGAACAGAACGAGGTACGGCTCTGGTGACGGCCGCATGGTAGAATGCCAGCGCGGAGGACGAGCCGATTCCACGACGCTCCCAGGAAACTCGCGCATGCCACTGAAGATTGCGGCCTTCCCGAAGTGTTACATCGAGCAGATCGCGGGCGATCGGACGATGTCGGTCTTCGACTGGATCGCGATGGCACAGTCGCTCGACGCCGATGGCCTGGAAATGTACGACGGGTTCTTCACCAGCCTCGAGCCGGCTTATCTCGACCGCGTCGGCGAGGCGATCCGCGCCGCGGGCTTCGCGATGCCGATGCTGTGCTGCTCGCCCGATTTCACCAATCCCGACCCCGACGCCCGCAAGCGGGCCGCCGATCGCGAGGCCGAGCTGATCGGCGTGGCGAAGACGCCTGGGCGGTCCGCGGACCGTCTGCCGCGTGCTCTCCGGCCAGCGCTATCCCCAGATCGACCGTCAGCAGGGGCTGGATTGGGTGGTCGAGGGGATCAACCGGGTCCTGCCGGTCGCCCGCGAGCACGACGTCGTGCTGGGCATCGAAAACCACTACAAGGATAGCTTCTGGTCCTATCCCGAATTCGCCCAGAAAATGGACGTGTTCCTCGAGGTGCTCGCCGCGATCTCCGACCGCGATCATTTCGGCGTTCAGTATGACCCGTCGAACGCGATCGTCGCGGGGGACGATCCGATCGCGCTGTTGCGTGCGGTCGCCGATCGGGTGGTCAGCATGCACGCCAGCGATCGATACCTCGCCGAGGGGACGACGCTGGACGACCTGCGCCAGAACGACGGCACGCTCGGCTACTCGCCGAATCTGCGGCACGGTGTGACCGGCAAGGGGCTCAACGACTACGATACGATCTTTCGCATCCTGGCCGAGCACGGTTACAAGGGCTGGATCAGCATCGAGGACGGCATGAACGGCATGGACGAGATGGCCGAGTCGCTGGCATTTCTGCGCCGCATGGCCGCTCGCTATTTCCCCGATTGAGGTGCAGCCGATGGATCGTGTCCGGACCGCGCTGGTGGGTTGTGGGAAAGTCGGGCAGATCCACGCCCAGGCGCTGGCGGCCCTCCCTGAATCCGATCTGGTGGGCCTCTGCGACACCGACTCGGCCCGCGCATCGTCCTTCGCCTCGCGGTACGGCGGACGCCCCTTCACCGACGTCAAGACGATGGTGAGCGACTTGCGGCGTGCAGGTCCTCTGCATCGGCACGCCGCACCCGCTCCACGCCGAGGCGACGATCCAGGCCGCGGAATCCGGCGTCCACGTCCTGGTCGAGAAACCCATGGCCGCCACCCTGGAGGACTGCGACGTCATGCTCGCGGCGGCACGACGGCGCGGGGTCAAGCTGGGCGTGATCAGCCAGCGCCGATGGTACGAGCCGGTCCTCCGGATGAAGGTGGCGATCGACGCCGGCAAGATCGGCCGGCCGGTGCTCGGCACGTTCGTCATGTATAGCTGGCGCGACCCGTCCTACTATCGGTCTGACCCCTGGCGCGGTCGCTGGGATACCGAGGGAGGCGGCGTGCTCGTCAACCAGTCGCCCCACATGCTCGACCTGCTAGGCTGGCTGATGGGCGATGATGTCGCCGAGGTGTCGGGTTACTGGGCCAACCTCAACCATCCCTCCGTCGAGGTCGAGGACAGCGCCGTGGCCATCCTCCGCTTCCACGGCGGCGGCCTCGGGTCGATCGTCACCAGCCTCGCGCAGAAGCCTGGGATCTACACCAAGGTGCACATTCATGGGTCCAACGGCGCCACGGTCGGAGTGGAGACCGACCGGGGCGCGACGTTCATCGCCGGCATGTCCGGCATCTCCGAGCCACCGCTCAACGACCTCTGGACCATCCCGGGCGAGGAAGACCAGCTCACCGCGTTCCAGGCCGAGGACCGCGCACGGTTCGCGGCCATCGACGCGGTGAACCATTACCACGCACTTCAGATCCAGGACTTTCTCCGAGCCGTCATCGAGGACCGCCCGCCGCGGGTCACCGGTGAAGACGGCCGCCGCGTCGTCGAGCTCTTCCAGGCCATCTATCGGTCCCATCGCGAGGAGCGATCGATTCCGATGTTGAACGGATGACCTTTGCGATCGGCCCGCCGGGCTGTGTGGCGTCGGTGACCGATTGCCATGGCTCTGTTGACCTGGAAACACCTCCACGAGCAACTCGCGTGCTCAACTCGACCACCCACGAGATCCTTCGCCGACGTGGGATCGCCCGGACCGCAGCGGCCCTCGACTTGAGCGTTGCATAGAAAGGTAAACTTATGAGAGGCCGGCAGAGACGCCCGCCCCACTGCCAAGTCCTGCACCTCTCCCGTGGGGCGGGCCTCCGTGCCCGCCGGCTTCAGGGGCGGCGGTTTACTTTTCTATGCAACGCTCAGTGATGCACGATCCGCAGGATCAGGATCAGCTCAGGACCTTCGACAGTCCGGGCTACTTGACACGCTTCAGCTTCATGATGCGACCCGCAACGTTCCAGTCCTGGACGTACAGGTTGCCGTCGTGGTCCCAGGACGAGCCGTGCGTGCCGCTGAAGATCCCCTCGATCCACCGCTCTTGCGGTACGTTGTAATTCCCCCGCTTCGAGAGATCCGCGTTGTAACCGAGGACCGCGATGATCGTATTGCTCTTGTCGAGGATGACCAGACGCCCTTGCAAGTCCGGCACCGAGACGTAATCCCCCTGAACTGCGGCCGATGTCGGCATCCCCAGTCCGGTCACGACCTCGGCGATGAACTCACCGTTGAGGTCGTAGTGCAGCAGCCGGCCTTTGGGCTCGTGATTGCGGTCGCAGATCAGCAGGAGGGGCGGGCTGTAGCGCGTGTCGAGCGTCATGCCGTGGGCTGTGTTGAATTCCTTGAGGCCGTTGCCCTTGGTCCCGAAATGCATCAGGTATTTGCCGGTCTTGTCGAACTTGAAGATGTGGTTGCTCGCGTAGCCATCTGACAGGAAAATGTCGCCATTTGGGGCGACGGTGATCGCGGTGGGGTTGAATTTTTTCAGGTTGAGGCCCGATTCCTCGGGGAATGGGAGCTTCAGCACGATGTCGCCGGTATGTGCGTTGAACTTGATCCCTTCGGCGTTGGCGTTGCGGGCCCCGTAGATGAATTCGCCGTCCGCCTCCTCGCGAATCTTCATGTCGTGGATGTCAGAGTATTTGTCGCCGAGGAAGCTGCGGACCACCTTGCCGTCGGGCGAGAAGACGAAGACGCCGGCATGGGCGCTCGTGTAGATGTTGCCGGCCTTGTTGACGACGACGCTGCCGTGGCATGACCCGATCACGGATTTCCCATCAGGGCCGAGGCCCCAGCCCGGCACCGTGTCGAACGTCATCAGACCGCATCCCATCCGCACCGGCTGAGTGTTGTCCTCTGCGAGAACCGGTAGGGCGACTCCGAAGACAAGGGCGAAGGCGACGAGTGTCAAAAGGTTTTTCACGAATAGGAGTCCTGTCTGTGTTGATGTCATTGTCGAATCAGTGATCTACTCCCTGCTCCACCGGTCGTCCCGACCGATATCTTACCGGGCCACGCGGGTTTCGGAACCGGACTGGTGGTACACGCAGAGGTTAGCGCGACGGCATCTCGACCGCAAGACCCCTGGCGGCCGGTCAAGAAATTCTCCGAGCCGGTCGGGATCGACCCGGCGCGGCTGGGAGGCCGCGGCATCGGCATCAATAGCATAGGCTTGGCTTGGGCGACCCAGTCCCGGGGCGTTGCCCCGGCTGATCTGTTTTGGCCCCCTCGGGGCAAAGATACGCCGGACTTGGCTGGCTTACCTGAGCCAGCTTGAATACGGCTCCCGGATTGCTTCCTTGCTCGCTCCGACTGTGGCCTTGCGATCGCGGATCGACAAGAATCAACAGGTAACCGTGTGCCCGAGCATGAGAGTCCCGCAAAAAATGGAGACTTCTCGCTCGACACCACCGAACTCGGGCCGTGAGTGGCGGATTTCTGCCGCGAAGCGGCCGTAACAAATCAGCCTGGGGCAACTCCCCAGGAAGGGGGGCGACAATCACCTCCTCGCCTGAAAGGGCGAGACACGCCGGACCATCGCGTGCGTTGTACCGCCCTTTCAGGGCTTGATCTCCGGGGCGGCTCCGGTTCCTGGGGCGTTGCCCCAGGCTGGTTTGTTTTGCCCCTTCGGGGCAGGTCGCGGTGGTGTCCAGCGAGAAGTCTCAAAAAACGGGGACTGGCTCCGAGTCTTCGACGTGCCTGTCCCCCTTTTTTGAGGGACTCTAAAGGCCACAGTGCTGTGGCAAGGCCCAGATTCTTCAGTTTCGGGTCAGCCGATCAACCGGCGTAGCGAGCGGATGATGTAGGCGTTTTCAGGGCGGTTGCGCGCCGCGATCCGTAGGAACTTGCCGACGTCGAGCCCCTTCTTATCATCGCAGGTGCGTGTATAGATCCCGCGACGAATCAGGAGGCGGCAGACGAGTTCCTCGGCGGCGAGTCCGTTCTGGATCTCGACCAGGGCGAAGTTCGCGGAGGTCGGGTAGACGCGTAGCCCGTGGATCTTGGCCAGGGCGGCGAAGAACCGCCGCGAGTTCCGGATGAACCGGATCCGTTCGCGTTCGTAGCGCTCCTGGAATTCGGGCCGGGAGTAGAGGTCGAAGAAATACTCGGCGAGTCCCGAGGAGTTCCACAGATAGCCGTTGCCGAGCAGGGCCTGGACGCGTTCGGGAGCCATGATGGCGTAGCCGGCCCGGATCCCGGCCACGCCGAAATCCTTGGACATGCTCTTGACGACCATCACGTTCGGGAACCGCCGGACCTCGTCTGCCACGCTCCGATATGCGTAACCCTCTCCCTCGCAGGCGAAATGGATGAAGCTCTCGTCCACGATGACGTTCGGGACGGATTGCAGCTCCTCCAGCAGCTCCACCATGAGCGCGTGCGGGATATAGCCCCCGTCGGGGTTATTCGGGTTGATCAGGACCACGGTATCGGGCCGCTCGCGGTGGACCAGCTTGAGATACGCGTCGGGATCGAAGTGGAAGTCGTCCTCCTTGTGGAGGACGTTGAAGAGGACCTGCGTATCCGGCCGGGCGAACTCATAGTAGGGCGAGAAGGTGGGGAGGTTGACCAGGATCCGCTCGCCGGTGAACCGATGGAGAATCGCCTGGATGATCTCGGCGGCGCCGTTGCCGACGAAGATCGAGTCGGTCTCCTGGTCCAGGACGCGGCCCAGTTTGGCGGCGATCACACGATTCTGCGAGGGATATAACTCCAGCAAAGCGCGGAGCTTCCTGGGCCGGATCACCTCGCGCTGAAAGTGCATCAGGAACAGCTTGGTGGCGTAGGGATTGGACAGGAAGCAGGCATCGACCTTGAGCCGAAGCTCGGGGATCAGCTTGGCGAGCGTCCAGGCGCTGGGGGAATGCGAACCCGCTTCTTTCTTCAACCGCTTGATCCGTTCGATCAGGGCCAGCTCGCGCGGGTTGAAATTGGATCGCCCCGGAGCTCGCCGTGGCGGCCGATGGAGCCAGGGTGCCGTGACGCCAAGATCGAATGGTTTGAACTTCGGGCGGGGCTCGCGGGTACGCGGAACGATCACGGAAACCTCGTTGATTGACTCGCGGGCGACTCAGCCGCTGAGGGTGACGTCCACCGGAGAAACCCGGTCCCGGACGATGCTCGGCTGTTCATCGAGACGCCACACGTTTTTCACGCAACCTTTGCACATAGTAGGTCGAACTTCTCCGCGCGACAAGAACCTACTGCCCGATCCACCACCGCAATCGGTGCTCTCGCCGCGCGGGGCTGACCAAACGAGGGATACAATCGTGTTGAGCCAGTCGGCGGCATCGGTCCCGTTCGGTTGCCGAGGATTCCAGATTCGGCCAGAATAATCAATCATTGGAACACAATCCACATCCGGAGCGCAAATGATGGCTATGCAACAACGCCTATCCGCTGGCGGCGACGCGGCCATTCTTGCCCGCCTGATCCGCCCGGAGGACGCCAATCTCCCGGCGGCGGCGGCGAAGGCTTGGCTGGCAATCCGTTTCGATAACCAGGACTTGGCTCAAATCCATGAGCTGGTCACCAAGAACCAAGACGACGCCCTGACGCCCGTCGTGAAAGCGGATCTGGAAAGCTATCTCCGCGTCAGCTCGTTCCTGGACCTGATGCACGCCAAGGCCCGACGTTCCTTGAGGAAACCTCACCAAATCCTGGTGACGCCGTAATTGTCGAACATCGTGTCGGCACCGACGATCGAGAGGCTCTCAACAATCGCCTGAGCGATCATGAGCCGGTCGAAGGGGTCTTTGTGGTGGTAAGGCAGCGTGACAAGCGGCGCCGTATGCCTCGGCTCGATGGCAAGGATGTCGAACCCGTTGTCGAGGATGGCATGCTGGATGAAATCGTCGTAGGACTCGTTCAAAGTGTACTTCCCGAGGCTCACCTTGATGGCGATCTCCCAGAAGCTCGCAGGGCTAACGAACTTGGTGTTGGCCGGATCGACGATCGCCGCCTGGGCCACCGGGCTCAACTGAGCATCCCCGAGGTAGAACCACAACCAGGAATGCGTGTCCAGAAGTAACTTCACGGCATGTAATCCTGGAAGTCCTGGAGGTGCTCCTCATCTTCGGCCAGGATGACCAGTTTCCCGCGCCCCGACCCGGGATGGGACGCGGCTTCTCGGCGGCTAGCCCGATCAGTTGAGCAACCGGGCGGGAGTTACGCGTGATGATCAACTCTTCCCCCGGCGATAGGTGCTCGATGACTTCCGACAACTTGGCCTGCGCTTCTTCGAGGGTCATGATGGTCATGGCCGATCCTCCCTTTCCCGGAATCCCATGAGTCTTCCAAGTCGCGGCTCCTCAGGCATTATAGAAACGAAACTCACCCCCCACCTCAACTTTCTGACATCGATGGAGATTGCGGCAGCGACACGTGGTCATTGCGCACGGACCCGGCCAACAATTCGGCGGCATGAGCCTGGGGGGTGCCATTGGCTCATCGTCCCGACGTGCTTGAGAAGAATTCATTCGTCGAGTCCACCAGCAAAGCCGTGGCGGTGGCACTCATTTGAGGATTGCCGTCGGCGTGCCAGAGCAACGTATGGGTGTCTAGCAGCAGTTTCACTCCATGTACTCCTTCATGTCATTGAGCGGGGCATCGAAATCCGGCGCCATGTATATGACTCAACAAGACATGGACTTGTTGGAGGGCATCCGCACAGCGGCGTTCCCGCCGAAAGCCATAAGAATGGCCGTCGGCTTGCGATTCGGCGATGGGATCGAGACCGAGCAAGTAGAGTGCCTGCATGGCCCGATCGGTCATCGTGGGAATCCCGAGACCGCGCTGCTTGCCGTTGCTCTTGGGAATGTACACCCGGCGGAGCGGTTGCGGTTGGTAACCGTGCCGACGCAGGGTGCGGAAAGCGGCCGACTTGGCTTCCGGCGTGTTCCAGAGGATTCCGTCCACACCGGCAGTCTTCGCACCCGAATTACTGACAACTCGTAGGATGGCCAGAGCCCGGCCACCGAACGAGTGCGTGAGCAGATAAACCAGAGCCTTGACTTTATTCCATCTGCCCTCCGCAACAGCCTTCACGATACGCGCCTGGAGCCGACGGACCGTGCGCCAGACCTTCTTCCAGTCGATGGAATCCCAGTCAGGCGTCCGCTCGGGAGCCGCACCAGCAGGCATTTCTGCCGCCGACATATCTGCTTGTCTCCCTTTGTCGGTTGGCCAAGGTCCTCTCGTGACGGAACACCCGAGGGAAGTCAGCCCGCTTTCGCGGTGAGGGGATGTTGTCCGTGGGCGGACTCACCCTCTATCCGATCGGCTACCGAACGGCATTGGCTTTTTCCCTCATCCCTCCTCCGCTGCCTCATCAGCCTTCTTTGCAGTCAGCCTTCCCTCGCGGGGAGACAACGGGGTTACTTCGTTCACCTTCGCGATCGATCCGGGGTTTAGGTCGTGCCGATCGGCCGGCGGCGCACCATCCGCGACGGGGGAACTCGGAGCCCCCGTACCTGACCACGTACCTTTTGGTTCAAGCCTGACAGCATCTTAGGCTTGTCATAGTTTACGGCCTTTATCAGCACTGCACCTGGGTTGACCATGCCCCGGACTGCTGGCCCCCGACCGCCTTGATGCTAGCAGTCGCCGTGTCGGCTCGCGCGTTCACGACCGATCCGAGGATCGAGGTTACGTTGTCCCCCAGGCTTCGGACCTCGCCGTTGCCAGTGACGCCCGCTGGGGTAGCAGACCGATGGCGGAACATCGGGTAATGTCGGAAGACCTCCTTGACTTAACGCATTACAGATCGGGAAGATACAACGAGTCGCAACCGACTCAACTATAATAGAGAGCTTGCGTGCTTCGCGAATTCCGTTCGGTTTCGCCGGTGAAGCCTGACGACGATCGGGGGAGACGGAGGCGGCAGCACGCCCTTGTGGAACCCGACGCCGCCCCTCTCTGCCGCGTAATCCGCGAACGCGGTGGAGAACTCCGCGTAACCTTCGGCGCCGACCCTCATCTGCCACGATGGATATCGGACTCGCCACTCCCGCTCAGGGGACGACCGTTGGACCATATCGACCACTGCTTCCAGCACGAAGGTGGCCCGGCCGTCCCTCCCCGTGCTGAGATCGACGACATCCGGCGGCTTCGGGGGTGGGTCTGCGTAATCGAGGTCTTCCAGCCGGATCATGGCTCCTTCGATGGGAGCTCCCGAGTCTGCGTCGCATACGAAAAACGTCAGCGGGACCGAAGTGTCGCCGATACCTAACGATCTGGCCGGGTTCCAGTCATAGTCGCGAATCAGCCAGTCGTTGAGCGCCACGGCAGCCACCCCAGCCATCGTACCTCGAATCGTTGACCGCATGCGAGGTGGCCGCATCGCCCGGTTCTCTTGGAAAGCCTGATCACTGGATCACCTGTTACAAGTTTCCGTATCGTCCCGCGCCCGGCTGTCCGCACCAACTATCCTTCACCCGAGGCGCACGTAAGGGATCAGGGCGGGCGGCGGGATGGAGCTAACGGGGGGGCGGGGATTTCGGCCCAGTGCCTCTGGAGTTCTCGATACCGTCGCCCCTGAAGGTAGCCGTCCCACGACAGTCCTGTGAGGCAAACCGCCAACGCGACGGCAAGGACGCGCATCCACCTGGTTGGGGACAAGATCCCTGTCAAGGCTCCGGCGGCTGCGACACCGAACCATTCGGCTTGATAGCCAGGCACGAACGTCATGACCGAGCCCAGCAGGCCGAGGAGCAATGCGAACCCGACGCCGGCCCGAGCTACCAGAATCCGCAGCGTAACGAACCATTCGCGGGCGGGTGTCATCGCCAGGGCCTCTGTCTCGCCTCGTTTATGAATCACCCGTTCCACGTCCGGCATCGTCCGACGGCCGCCTCTCCGCTCAAGGTGACCTCACCTCCGCCTTCGCCACCGGGACCCCCGCCATCGCGCCTTCTCCGCCACGGCCGACGGGCTCGACGGCCGGGACGTCCACGCGACGTGCGCCGCGGCCGCCGCCCCACGGGCGGCGTGCAGCCGGGCCAGGTCGTCCCCGTCCTCCCGACACCGCTCGCTCGGCAGCGCCCCACACCGCGAGCATCCGAACCGGTCCAAGATCTCGCCGTCGCTCACCTCGTCGCTTCCACTGTTGCCTACACCCTCAGGACCCGTCATCGCCCCGCCGTCTACCTGGAAAGTCTCATCAATAATCCACGCTTTCCATCTCCCGGCACCGTCCCGCGACCGTCTGTCCGAGCCAGCCATAGCCGGACCTTTGTGCGAGCGGAGCTACTCCCAAGGCTTCGGAGGAGGTGTAGGGTTCGATGCGAAGTATTCCCAGGGATGCCACACCGCACGCTGATGTTTCTCCTGCAACCACCAGCTCCAATCGCGGTAGTTGACAAATTCCCAGATACGTTCCCATTGTCGCTTCTCGGTCTCTGTCCACTTCTTGGGGTCCCAATCGGAGTCCGTCTGGTGCTCACGATCGAAGACATCGATTATCCTGTTTGCCTCCAAATGCTACTCGTCGGCCATCCTGCCATACCGCGCAGCCCATCGGCGGTTGTGCATCTGCCAGGCTTCCCGAATTCCCAGTAAGCCAGCCACGACCGCCAACGCGACCATCATTCGCCGTACGGTGAATCGCAAGCGGGGCAGCCACATGGCCCGTTCCTCCACGATTGGCTGACTGGCAAGTCTCGTTTCTAATCCAGGCTTTACACCGCGATCTTGACGTAAGTCCTTGCTCGACGTCTCGGATTTCGTCGATGCGATGGGGATATTCAACCTTTACACATCGGACTTTTGTAACTCGGCCATCTGGGGGTTGCCGGACGTCCACGATTCGGATGCTCGCCAGCTTCCAAAGATACCGCGCCGCGACGTCCATCGCATCAGGGTCGAACAGGCGAAACCGCGCTGGGTGACCGTCTGTTACCACGCCGGGGGCTTGGCCCCGCTCGGAAGGCCCTCAGGCGCCTTCCGAGCCGAGCACGCGTCGTTCGGTCAAGGTGGAATCCCACGACCCGGGCCTGGGCCTTTCAAGGATCGAGCCCCGCATCCCGGCGCAAAGGGTTCCCTAGCCCTGATCCGGCCGAGCCGAGCTTTCGGGCGAATCAGCTCAGCGGGATAGAGGCTGGTCTGGCCAGGACTCAATGCGTCCCGCAGCCGGCAGAGCCGATCCCGCTCTTCGGCATCGGCCCAGATCACCAGATGCTTCCGGCCCCCGACGCGTCGAACATGGACATAGCCCCTCCTGACCCATTCCTGGAATCGGCCGTATCCCACGCCGAGTTCGTCCGCCAGGTCGCGAATCCACCATTCGTCGACTGCCAGGCTCTCTGCGAGCCGTCGCCTCGGGCTCAGACCCAGTCGGTAGACCAGGGCCCTGGCACACTCCGGCGTGAATGGGTCCGCGCGATTCGACGGCGGGAGGAAAGCCTCCCGGTTGAAGCAGTCCGCGATCTCACGGGAGGTCTGACCGGCCGCGACGGCCGCCTCGACCAACCGCCTGATCCGCGGGAGGTCGGTCAGCCGATCGTAATGACTGATCGGACGTCGTAACGCGTGCTCCGTGGACGTTCCCCTGATCCATTGGATGCGAACGAGGACTCTCTCGGAGTCCCCGTCGACCGTCGCGGTCACTCGCTCGACCAGGGCGCGGATGATCTCCTTGCGGTCTGAAGCCGGGGTCTCGGCGGCATGCCAGAGGGATGGGATATCGGCGGCCAGCGCCCGGATGCGGTCGAGCTCCTCCGGAGTCAGTCGCTGTGGCGACTCCCGCCGGAAGCGGTGATGCCGCAGACCTCCAGCAGATGGTGCCAGTCCTTGCAGGACCGGGAGTGACGGCTCATCTCCAGGCCCAGGACCAAGCCGACATGGTCCATGCTGACCTCCGACAGCAAGCGCTGGAAGCCGAGCCGGACGTCGGCCGAGCGGCCGCTCTGCCCGAGGTCCTCATCGAAGACGAGGACTCGCTCGGCGGGCCAGCCCAGGGTACGCGCATGATCGGCCAGGGCATCCTGGCGGGCGATCGACTCACGATTCTCAACCACTTGCCGCGGCGTGGACTGGCGGACATAGGTTTACTCTCCATGCGCTCAGGCGTCGCGGAAGATAAACCCGGAGCCCTCGAGCCCGTCCTTGAAGTCAAGGACGACACCCGTCAGATCCACGGCGCTGTCGACGTCGGTTACAGCATCAAAGCCCTCGTAGTGGAGGCGCAGCTTGCGCGAAACGTCGGGTGAGTTGACCGAGAACCTCATCTGGCGATCACCCCGGCTACCGGTCCCGGCAGTGAAGACGCGAAGGTGAACCCCCGGCGGTAGGTCACACTCGGCGATGATTTCGCGCACCCGCACCATGGCCTCGGGGGTAAGCCTCAGAGGGTTCTCGCTATAGGCCCGACGGACCGCATCGGCCTCTTCCCGCGACAGCGGCCTCGCCACATCCGATTCCGGCTCGGATGCATCTGGCAACGCTTCCGGCCTCACCCCTGCCTGGGCCTCCGCCGCCAACGAGTGGTCAACGAGTGACCGGCCCCAGTATCGGAGCGGAAGGATCATCACAAGTGGCGAGCGGGCCGCGTCAACGAGCAGCGGGAAGAGCTGGAGGGTCAAGCGTCCCGTCGGGAGGCGCCGGCGATTTACTAGAAATGTTGAAATATAAACAGCGCGCCCTTCGGTGAGCGACCCCGGTACCCTCTCGTGGTAGTAGTCCGCCTGCTCGTCCGAGATCAAACGGGCGATTCGCGCGCGGTCAGGCTCCTCGGGTGTCTGACCTTTGAGGGCGAAGACCCGGTGCGCGATCTCCAGCAGTGCTTCGGGATCATCGGCGATGTCGGTTTCGGGGCTGAACGCGACGACCGCGGGCAGGTCGTCGTCGCCAGCCATGAACGCCCGGTGATTCGCCTGGACAATAGCGCCCCAGACGATCATTCCACGGCGGAGTAGCACCCGGTAGTATGGCAACGCTTTCGGGGATGCCTGTTCCCCCGCACAGACCTCGGCGAAACGGGTCCGGCGCGCCGTGCCGACCCTACGAACAAACCAAGCACACTCCGAGGCGCAACTGATCCCGACATTCCTTCAGCCAAGAATTCATCACGGCCCCTCCCGAACTCTCCAGGTGTTCGGCTTTCTAACCGTTCCCGTACATCGCATCGAGTCGATGATTAGCCATGGCGAGCCCTGCCGGAAAGTCCCTCCGGCCGCCTCCAACCTCGATATCGCTGGCCGATTCGCCGGTGGCCGCCCTGGCCAGCGCGGCGTCGAGCTCATCGAGCGTGGTGACCTTCGCCGTGAACCAGCCTCGGCAGCCCAGGGCGGCGGGCAGAGCCTGATAGTCCCAGATGGCGCTCGAGCGTTTTCGCTCGGATCGTGCCCGCAGCACACGAGCGTCCTGATGTGCGCACCTCATTCGTGAATCGCTCTAGGCGAGCAGCTCCTTGCGAATCTTGGCCGCGCCCTCGGGGCCGATCAGCTTCTGATGCAAGCCCTGATAGGCATAGGTGAGCTTCCAGGCGTCGAGGCCGAGCAGGTGAAGGATCGTGGCCTGGAGGTCGTGGACGCTGACCGGGTTCTCGGCGATTGTGGTAGCCCAGCTCGTCGGTGGCCCCCACGGTGATGCCCGGCTTGATGCCGCCGCCGGCCATCCAGATGCTGAAGCAATGCGGGTGGTGGTCGCGTCCGAGGAACTTCGAGCCGCCCCGCGCCTCGTTCATCGAGGTGCGGCCGAACTCGCCGCCCCAGATCACCAGGGTCTCGTCCAGCAGCCCGCGACGCTTCAGGTCCGCCATCAGCGCCGCGATCGGCCGATCCACGTCCTTGCACTTCTCCGGCAGGTGCTTGACGATGTCGTCGCCGGTGCCGGTGCCGTGGCAGTCCCAGCCCCAGTCGTAAAGCTGGACGTAGCGCACGCCCCGCTCGACGAGCCGGCGGGCCAGCAGGCAGTTGTTCGCGAACGACGAGGCACCTGGGTTGGCCCCGTACTCCTCTCGGATCGATTCGGGCTCCTGGCGGATGTCCATCACGTCGGGCACCGCCATCTGCATCCGGAACGCCAGCTCGTACTGGCTGATCCGCGTCAGGGTCTCGGGGTCGCCGAACTCGGATAGCTCATATTCGTTGAGCTGGCGCAGCGCGTCGAGCGTCCTGCGACGGTCAGAGCGGTCCATCCCCTTCGGGTCGCTGACATACAGGATCGGATCGCCGACGGTCCGGCATTGCACGCCCTGATAAACGCTGGGCAGGAACCCGGTGCTCCAGAGGGCCTTGCCGCCGGTCGGATCCGTCCCGCCACTGATCAGGACGACGAAGCCGGGCAGGTCCTGGTTCTCCGTGCCCAGGCCGTAGGTGATCCACGAGCCCATCGCCGCCCCGCCGTTGCGCGACGATCCGGTATAGAGGAACAATTCCGCCGGCGCATGGTTGAACTGATCGGTCCACATGGACTTGATGATGGCGACATCGTCGACGACCCCGCGGAAATGCGTCCAGAGCTCGCTGATCACGGCGCCGCTCTGTCCGCACTTCTGGAACCTGTACGGGGAGCCGAGCAGCTTGGGGTGTCCCTTGATGAACGCGAACTTCTGGTTCTTGAGCAGCTCGTCGGGGCAGGGCTGCATGTGGTGCTTGACCAGCGCAGGCTTCTCGTCGAAGAGGTCCTGCTGAGGCGGCCCGCCGGACATGTGCAGGTAGATCACCCGCTTGGCCCTTGGGGCGAAGTGGGGCGGCCGGACCGCCATGGGGTTGTCGGCGGAGGAGGGTTGCGGCCCGGCCAGGAGCTCCCGCACCGCGAGCCTTGCCGTCGCGGTCCAGAGCATCGCCAGTGCGACGGCGCCCAGGCCGGTCTGCGACTGCTTGAGGAACTGGCGGCGGGTCTGGGCCCGCGCCTGTTGCAAGAGCAGGGGAAGATCGTGCTGGCGGTTGGGGTTCATGGACTCTACTCGTGGTCAGTGGTCAGTAAACTCGGATCGACTCATGCGCTGGCTGAAAACGGAAAACGGGAGCGAAGCGACTCATCCTTTGGTCAAGACGCTGTCGAGGTTCAAGAGGACGTTGGCGACCGCGGTCCAGGCGGCCAGGTCGGCGGGATCCATCCCCGACGGGAGCGGGCCGAGCGGGTCGGTGGCCAGGGCCGTGGCGGCCTCGCGGTCCTTGCGATAGCGTTCGAGCTCGGCCGTAGTAGCAGCGAGACGAGCGGCGCGACCTGCTCGGGCCGCGGGGGGCCGGCACTGGCAGAGCTGCAAGGCGAATCGGGCGCGAGCCGCGACGTCACTGCCCCCCTCGCGGACGATCCGACGCGCCAGGGCCTGCGCGGCCTCGACGTAGACCGGGTCGTTCATCGTCACGAACGACTGGAGCGGCGTGTTGGTCCGGACGCGCTTGATCGCGCAGATCTCGCGGCTGGGCGCGTCGAACGTGGCCATCGAGGGATACGGCACGGTCCGCCGCCAGAACACATAGAGCCCGCGACGGTATCGGTCTTCGCCCTGCTGGTCGTCCAGGTGCGCTCGCCGTTGAACGCCGCTTGCCAGAGCCCGGCGGGCTGGGGCGGGAAGACGCTCGGGTCCGCCGACCTTGCGGCTCAACAGTCCGCTCAAGGCCAGGGCCTGGTCGCGGACCATCTCCGCCTCGAGCCGGACCCGCGGCGCACGCGCCAGCAGCCGGTTGCGCGGGTCTTTCTCCCGCAGCTCGCGGGCCCGAACTTTCGACGACTGCCGATACGTCGCCGACGTGACGATCAGCCGCAGGAGGGCCTTGGTGTCCCAGCCCGAGTCGCGGTAGCGGACCGCCAGCCAGTCCAGGAGCTCGGGATGGCTGGGCGGCTCGCCCTGAGTGCCGAAGTCTTCCTCGGTCTCGACGAGCCCCGTGCCGAAGAGCTGGGCCCAGTATCGGTTGACGGCCACCCGCGCCGTCAGCGGGTTCTTCGGAGTCGATCAGCCAGCGTGCCAGGCCCAGCCGGTTCGCCGGCGCGCCGGGCGGGTACGGATGCAGTGCGCCTGGGCACTCCCGGCTCGACCGGCTCGCCAGGGTCGAGGAAGTTCCCCTTGCGGAGGACGCGTGCTCACGCGACGGCGATCCGCCGGCAGCTCGACCATCACCGGCACAGTCGGGACCTTGGGCCGGGACTTCTCCATCGCGGCGAGCTGATCGCGGACCGGCTTGAGCTCCGGCGCGATCGTGCGGTAATGCCGGGCCAGCGCCTCGGACTGCGGCCTGGTCCGCTTCTCGGCGGTGAGTGTCGACGATCGCCAGGACGTCCTTCGGGACACCCTTCCGTGCGGACGCGTTGGCGGGTTTGAGGCTCGACTCCCACCTGGCTGCCCGGCGGCGAGGGCCGGCGATGGCGCATCTCGAGCTTCGCCCGCACCGCGGCGACGCTGCGCCTCGAACTCGCGGAGCTTGGCCGTGTACTCCGGGGTCGGGGCGGGGATGACCGGGCTCTCGTCGGGCTGGTCGTTGTCGGCCGACTGGTTGAAGAAGGCGTAGAACCGATAGTACTCGTCGTGGGTGATCGGGTCGAATTTATGGGAGTGGCACTTGGCGCAGCCCATCGGTCAGCCCCATCCAGACCTGCGCCGTGGTGTCGACCCGGTCCTTGATCGCGGCGACGCGGAACTCCTCGTCGTCGGTGCCGCCCTCGGTATTGGTCATCGTGTTGCGGTGGAAGGCGGTGGCGATCCGGTCCTCGAGGCTGGGAGTTCGGCAGCAGGTCGCCGGCGATCTGCAGGAGGGTGAACCGATCGTAGGGAGGTTGCGGTTGAAGGCGTCGATGACCCAGTCGCGGTACCGCCAGATGTTGGGCCGCGAGCGGGTCGGAGCCGAGATCCGGCCGAGTCGGCGTAACGGGCCAGGTCGAGCCACATCCGCGCCCATCGCTCGCCGTAAGCCGGGTCGTCGAGGAAGCGGTCGACGGCCCGCTCGTAGGCGTCGGGGGCCTGATCCTGGATGAAGCGATCGAGCTCCTCCGGCGTCGGCGGCAGCCCGCGGAGATCCAGGCTGGCCCGGCGCAGGAGCGTGTAGGGATCGGCTTCTGGCGAGGGCTTCAAGTCCGCTCTTTCTCCAGCCGGTCCAGAATCCAGAAGTCGATCCCGTTGCGGGGCCAGGCCGCGTCGCGGACCTTCGGCAGGGGCAGGGACTCGGGCGGGATCAAGGCCCAGTGCCGGGCGTACTCGGCCCCTTGCTCGATCCAGCGCCGCAGCACGTCGACCTCGGCCGGCGCTGAGGCGGTTCCCCGTCTTCTTCGGGGGCATGCGGATCGATCTCGTCGTCCTCGGTGACCCGGAAGATCAAGGCGCTGGACTCGATGTCGCCGGGGACGATCGCCGTCTCGCCGCTCTTGAGCGGCTTGAGTGGCCGACTCGCGGACGATCGAGCCGCAGGCCCTTGGCTCGCTTCGCCTCGTCCTGACCGTGGCAGGCGAAGCAGTTCTTGGCCAGGATCGGCCGGACCTCGCGGTTGAAGTCGACCTTGCGCCGGGGTGACGAGCCCGGCTCCGCGGCCAGGGCCGAAGTCACGGTCCCAGCCGTTGACGAGCGCAAGGCCCACGACGACACCCAGGAATCGGAGACAGGAAACGACCCGCGGACCGGGATCGCTTGGATTCCGTTTCGCGGCGCGTGAGGTGTTTCATCGGCTGGGTTCTCGCAGCGGTGTCGGATCGGTTCGGCCGTCGTCGGTCGGTTGGTTCGCGGTCAGGCGGGCGGCATCCCTGCGAACTTCGAGGCGGGCGGGTGAGTGCATCCCTGCGAATCAACTCTGTAAGTCTATTGTTCACAATCCTCACGCTCCACATCAAGATGCTGAACGGCGGCCATGATTCCAGGAATGCCGTTCTCGGCGACGGACTCCTCCGCAGTTGGATGCGATCACCCATCCTCATTCCAGCCCGATCTCAGAGACCACGAGTAATGGTGGGTTCGCGATCTCGTGGGACCGTCGACCGAGGCACGTTCATGCAGCGACGCTACTCATCGCCCTCGAGACGGCCCCATCGCTACGGGCGAGGAGGGTTGGGCCACCGCCTCAGGCGGGGGCCAAGGCGGTCGTGCGCGCCGGGAGGCCCTATCGCTGGGATTTCGGACCGGCTATACTGAATTTGTTGGGATATGAAAGAGCCCGCGACGCCGATCTCCTCGGACTCTACTCTCGGCCTCTTCTCTCGCCTTCCCTTCCGATGGGCCGCCCGTGCCGGTCCCGGTTCCATTCGACCCGCAAGATGAGCAACGGGTCACGGCCCCTTATGGAGTATTCAGAGTGGGTACGAGGCTGTTTATTGGGAACCTGGCCCACCAGGTCAGTGATGACGAGCTGCAACAGTTGTTCTCGGAGTTCGGCGTCGTGCAAAGTGCGGAGGTGATGCGCGACCGGGGTACTGGCCGCGGCAAAGGGTTTGGGTTCGTCGAGATGGGCAGCGAAGGCGAGGCGCAGGCGGCCATTCAGGGGCTGCACGATCACGAGGTGAGCGGACGTCGCCTGACGGTCGACGAAGCCAAGCCTCGTAAGTACCGGAGTGGCGGCGGTTTCGGTGATAACGGCGGCTACGATGGTGGACGCGGATATCGCGGAGGCGGGGGTCGGGGTCGCTATTGATCGACTTCCCGTCCCTCGGCAAGGGGTGTGGCTCCAGGCCCTCATCCCTTGCACCCCATTTCTGAAAAGGATGATCACCGTGGGTCAGAAACACTGGCATGTCCCGATTCCCACTCGGCCGGTCTGCCCCGTGTGCAAGAAGGCCGTTTACTCGCGCAGCGGCATCCATCCTCAGTGCGCGATGAGCCAGGCTGAACAGCCACGGCCAGGAAAGACCATCCCTGCGGATCCCTGTCGGCGCGCCGTCCACCAAGTAAGCCGACGCCGTGGCTTTCGCCTGCAAAGCCTTGTGCAACCCACGAAGCGGCGTTGACGATTGCTTCGTTGCCGTCAAAGGCGGGACGATCAGCGGGAACGTGTGCCGGGACCTGGATCGGGAGTGGCTGGCGCGGCGGGAACGTCGCGGTAGAGCCGGCCCAGCTCGACCATCAGCGGCTCGAGCCGCTGGTAATACGCATCCTCGGCCAACTTCCCCTTCTGATCTCGCAGGGCGGCGATGGTCAGCTCGATCTCGTCGCGGCGGCGGCGGACTGGCGCGGGGATCCCGCGCTCGCGATCGCTGAGGATCAGGTGGAGCTGGTGAGCGCGGATGCCGTCCAGCGGGGCACCGTCCCTGGCTCGTCGCGTCGCGCGTACGCCCCGGAACCACTCGGCCGGAGTTCCCAGCTTATCACTGTTGTCGTCGAGCAGGGCGTGCTCAGTGGCCAGTTGCGATCGCGTCTTGTAATACTCCTCCACCCGGTGGCTCGCGGTCAGATAGGCTTCCAGGAGCGAGACTTGCCCATCCTTGTCGAGATCGGCCTGGAGATCCGTGATGGCCTCGGCCAGATAGCGGCCGAACCGGGCGTAATTCAGCTCATTCCCACTCTTCGTGGCCGTGACGATGATCCGGTTCGCGCCCGAGAGCCGATTGAGGAATGGGCGCTCGATGAACTACAATCGAGGAAGGCAATCGGTCTCTTGATGGGCTCCAACCACTTCGAAAACTCGAGGTCGGTCACGTCCGAGCCCCGCAGGTTGAATTTGGCCTCCCGGCCATCGAAAGTCCCGTGCCCGATCATCACGATCCAGAGCGGTTCGCGCGACGACTTCGATTGCTCGGCCAGGGCCGTGCGCAGGCGGTCGCGATCCGTGACGCCCGACTCGTCACTCAGGCCGATCGCGATCGATTCGGCGCCGGCCTTGGTGGCGGCGGCTTTCCAGAGGTCGGCCGACCGGCGGAACTCCGCGGCGTACTCGGGCTTGCCCGAGGCGCCGACGACGGTCAGGACACAGGGGCGCTCTTCGGGGCCGCCGGCGATTGCACAGAGAGAAATCAGTAAGAGTAAATTCAATTAAAGATTCCGGATTCGAGATTCGAGATCCCAGATTCACGTCGCCGGTGGTCGGGCCTTTCCTGATTGCCTCTGCCTGCTGGCAACGTCACGCTAGCCCATTGATGCGCCGGAGGCCCCATTCAGCCGTCAGGCAGACGATGGCCATGAGGAAGTACCACGGTTGATGCCACAAAGGGGAGATCCAGGGCTCGGTGATCGGGGCGTCGCGTGCGGACAGGCTGGCGACGAAACTCGCCAGCCGATCGCCGTTGACAACTTCGCCCTTGGTCTTCGCCGCGATCGTCTGGAGGAAATCCCGGTCCGGCTGGAGGCGTGCGAACTCGTCGGCGGCGGGCTGGGCGGCCCAGCCGGCTTCGCGTTCGCCGACGGCTGCTCCGTCGGGCGCCGTGGCGGAGGCGACGACGCGATAGGCACCTGGCTGCTTGTTGACATAGGTCGCCGCATAGCTGCCGGCCTCGCGGCCGTCGGGCTCAGCGTCCAGTGAGAGGGTTTCTTCGTCCGGAAGGGTGATCTTGAGGGCGACCTTGGCGTTGTCGAGCGGCCGGTACTCGGCGTCGCGGACGAGGACCCGGAGGTTGACGGCCGGAGAGGTCGCATCCTCTTTGGGACGAACGGAGACGTCCACCCGGCCAGGTACGTCGGCGACCAGCCAGCGGAGGGTCTGACGCCAGGCCTTGGCGAGGTCGTTCTTCTCGGGGTCGGGATCGGCGCGGCGCAGGCCCCAGAGCCAGAGGTCGCCGATCAGGATCGCGCCGACGCGTCCCTTGCCGAACTGCTGGGCCACCAGGGCCGGGGCGGGGTTGCCAGCCAGGTCGCGGACCTCGGAGAGGACCACAGCGCCTGGCTTGATCCCGCCGACGCGATTGAGCGTAAAGAAGGTGGACATGTCCGCCAGCCGCTTGTTTTCTTCTTCTTCGGTCTTCCGCATCCGGACCCACGGCTGGAGCCAGCCCTCGCGGGTCAGGAGAAGCTGATACTCGGAATCGGCCAGGGTGTTGACGGCCGGATTCAAGTAAACCGGCAGGAGGTCGCCGACCGGCGTGCGGTCGTACTTCCCGCCGGCAAAGGAATCGGGTCCGCCGAGCATCAGGAGTCCACCGCCGCGCTGATTCACAAAGTTCCGCAGGAGGCCCAGTTGGTCCGGTGTGAAGAACGTGGACTCCAGGTCGTCGAGGATGACCGCGTGATAGCGATAGAGCTCATCGGCCGACTTCGGGAAGCCGTCGCGGAGTTCCTCGCCGTCGAGAGTCCCGAGACGGATCAACACCGGCTGGTCAGCCCGTTCCGCGGCATCCGGGTCGGGATGGTCGAAGCCGTCGAACAGGCGGCTGTTCGAGCGGTTGCGCGTGTCCCCGAAGTCGAACTTCGGTTGTCGAACGGGCGATCCGGATCAGGCCGACGAGCTGCACCTGATCGTCATCGTCCAGGGCGCGGCGGAGGAACTTGAATTCCCAGTTAGCCCGCCCGCTCAGGTAGAGCACCCGGTACGGGCCACCTCCCTGGTCGACGACGACCAGCCGCGCGTTGTTGGCAAGCGTCTGCTCGCTGGTCACCGGCTTGCGGTCGGGGGTTTTCAGTCCTTTCTCCTCCGATGCCGCGAACGCGCGAACCCGATAGAAGCTGATCCCTTTATGCTCGGGGCGGAACTGGAAGCGGAAGCTCAACGGCTTGTCGTCGTAGGGCGCTTTCGCCTGGAGGCGCTCCACGTCTTTTCCGGTCTCGTCAGTGATCGCGGCGACGATCGACTCGCCCGCGAACCCGGCGACCGAGACGTCGGCACGGACCACCGCGGGTGCCGACTCGAAGTTGGTCTGGCTGATCGCAACCTGGGTGACGCCGATGTCCCGGACGACGCCCCGCGATGGGGGGACGACGGGATAGATCGGCGGCAACTGGGACCAGTCGAGGTCGCCGGTGTCGGTTCGATTGCCATCCGTAAATACCAGCACGCCGGCGATCGGCAGGCCGCGGAATCGGCGCGCGAGGGCGGAGAGCGACGTGGTCAATGACGAGCCCACGCCATCGAAGATGAGGGTGTCGAAATCATCGATGGCCCGCAGGTGCGAGTCGAACACGTATCGGCGGACGTCGAAATCCTGCTCCAGCCGGGTCTTCCAGGGCGATTCCTTGCCGACCCGGTTCCGGACCCAGTGTCCGCGCGTCTCGGGGCCTTGCCCGTCCCGGATCAGCAGGCTCTGGCTGTTATCGGCCAGGATGACGAAGGCGTTGGCCCCGCGCCGGGGCCGCAGGCCGGTCAGGAGCGGCTCGACCAGGCTCATCGCCAGCGCTGCGAAGCCGATCCCCTTGAGGATGGCGGCCGTGAGTCTGACGGACCGCGCGCCGGCGCACGACCGTAGCTCCAGAGCAAGGCGATGACGGCGACGCCCATTGCGATCGCCGCGCCTAGGATCCAATTCGGTGATCCCCAGACCAGGGACGGCAACGTCATCGACCACTCCCTAAACGTTCGTAGTAACGACGGACGCCTTCGGCGAACTGAGGCGGCACGGGATCCCGATCGATCGGGACCAGGGCATCCGGCGACTCGCGACGCCGGACCTCGTCGGCGATCTGGTTACGAAGCTCGTCGAGGGGTTGGGCCACGAGTGTCTGGAGCTTGGTCCAATCGGGGACCTTCGAGTGGCGTCGCATCTCGTCGCGAGCCCCGCGAACGCGATCGCGGATCCGTGCGGCTTCCGCCCGCCAGTCGGGGTTCTGCAACAATTCCTCGACGTCGCGCATCCGGTCCGACCATTGACGGAACCCTTCGCCCGTGATCGGCCCATCGGGCCGACTCTCGGGCCCGCCGCGAAGCCCTTCGGCCACGCGGCTCGAGGCCCAGCTCATCCCGTCCGCCGGGTCCGCCAGGTCCGCCGCCGCCGCGCAGAGATCCCCCGCCGCGAGGCTCGCCCGGAGCCTGGTTCTCGCCGGGTTGACCTTGCTGTCCCCGTTGCTGGCCTTGCTGACCGCGTTGACCCTGCTGACCCCGCTGGCCCCCTTGCCCCGCTTGCTGTCCTTGCTGACCCTGTTGGCCCTGCTGCTGTCCTTGTTGACCCTGCTGACCCTGTTGCTGTCCTTGTTGGCCCTGCTGCTGTCTTTGCTGACCGCGTTGTCCACGCTGTCCTTGCTGTCCTTCTTGCTGGCCCTGCTCTTGGCCTTCTTGCTGTCCTTGCTGACCGCGTTGGCCCGGTTGCTGTCCCTGCTGTCCTTGCTCCTGTCCCTCTTGCTCTCGTTGCTGTCCTTGCTGACCGCGTTGCCCGCGTTGGCCTCGCTGTCCCTGTTGACCCTGTTGGCCTTCTTGCTGTCCTTGTTGGCCCTGTTGGCCTTCTTGCTGTCCTTGCTGACCTTGCTGTTGGCCTTCCTGCTGTCCTTGCTGACCCTGTTGGCCCGGCTGCCCCTGTCGATTCGGCTGAGACGGAGTCGCGCCCTCTCGGCTAGGGCGTTGGCGAGGGTCGCGCCCCGTCGCCTGGGCGAGCTCGCGATCGACCTGATCGGCGAGGTCGTCGAGCTCACTCTGGGCGCGTCGGAGGGACGCGGTGTCATCGCCCAGCACGGACTGAGCAGCCCGTTCGACGCCCTGCCGCAGTTGCTCGATCCCCCGTCCGGCATGGTGAGCGGCCTTGGCGGCCTCATCGGCGATCCCGACATCGACCAACTGCTGGGTGGCCTTGAGGGCGTCGGGAATTCGATTCTCATTGGCCTTGCGGACGGTGTCGTACAGACCCTTGGCGAGCAGGGGTTCGGTCTCCTCGGCTTCCTGGGTCGTGTTGCGCATCCGGTCAAGGATCTGGTCGAGCCGCTGACTCTGCTGGTCGACACCCTGCCGGACTTGCTCGCGCGCGGCCGTGTCTCGGAGCGAGTGCTGGGGGTTCTGGTCCCAGGCGTCGAGCTGTTCGGAGATCTTCTTCTGGTCCTCGTCGAGGCGCCGCGCCTGCTCGACGAGGTCGGTCATTTCCTCGTTGAATCGACTGGAGGTGTCCTTGCGGAGCTGTTCGCGGAGGTCGTTCAATTGCCGGCCGGCGCGGGCCCCCTCGGTGAGCGCCTGGGCGAGCCGGCCTTCCTCCAGCGCTTGGGAGGCTTCCCGGACGTGCTCGCGGCCCTCTTCGATCTGCTGGCGAGCCTCGGCCATTCGTTGCGCGTTCTCCTCGTTTTCCATCCGTTCGCGAAGCTCGTCGGTGTCGCGAAGGATCTCCTGCTGCTGCTCGCGGAGACGCTTGAGCTGACGATCGATCTCCTCGCGCGCCTGGGGGGTCTTGGCGGCCTCGAGGGCCGACTGGAGCTCCTTGAGCCGTTCGTTCAGATCGTTCTGGCGCTGGGCCAGCTCGCGCAGCCGGCTGAGGACCTGGCGGTTCTCGCGCTGCTCGCGCTCGCGCTGAGTCTGGTTTTGCTGCTGCGAGCGGGCCGTCCGCTGCTCCTCGTACCGGTTCTCGTCGTTGGACAGTTGAAGCTGGTCGAGCTGCCGCTGCGAAGCGCTGCCGCCGCCACCACCCCGGTTGCGTTGCCGGGAGCTGCGCATGACCTGGAACTCCCGGGCGCGGAGCTTGAGCAGGGCCTGGGAAGCACCCTGCTCGGCGCTCAAGGCTGGCGTCAGTGCTTTGATCGAGGCGTTGTCCGCCGCGTCGGCCAGGTCCTTCTGCGCGTCCTTCATGAACTTCGTGGCCTGGTCGAGGGCGGCCTTCGAACCCTCGTCGCGGAGGCGTTCTTCCATCTGGGCGGCCTGCTCGATGACCGCCTGCTGCGACTCCACGAGGGTCTTGCTGTCCTCGGCGAACGCGGCGGTCGGCTTCGCGCCGGTCTCGCGCCGGATGATCTTCCACGTGGCGTTGATGATCTGTTTCTGGAGCTCCGCCAGCCGGCCGGCTTCCTGGGCGTTCTCGCCGCCCTGGCCCTGGTTCTCGTTCTCAGCGGAGCCGCCCGCGGGCTGCTCGCCCTGGCGGAAGATCTCCTCGAAATGACGGACCTCGGCGAAGAACATGTCGCCGGAGGCGCGCCGGGGCTGGCCGTCGGGACCGATGTCCTCGGCCCAGAAGAAATAGGTCACGAGCTGGTCGGGCACGGCCCGCATGGCTTCGAAATCGAGCAGGTGCTCGACGCCCAGCTTGGTCGTAGGTTTCGCCGAGGGCGTGGCGGATGCCGGCGCCGTCAGGACGATCTCCTTCGGCTCACGGCCGGCGAACGTGTAGCTCAGTCCATGTCGAACCACGCCGAAGTCGTCATCGAGTTGGGCCTTGAGGTCGAGCTCTTCCAGGGGCGAGACCTGGACGTCGTGCGACGGCCGGGTCATCTTCACCGTCGCCGGACGATTCCGCGTGACGTTGACGACGATCTCCGGTTCCATCGGGTTGGTACGGCCGTCGGCGTCCTCGAGCTTGAGGTGATACCGGCCCGGCTCGGCCAGTTTCCACGAGGCCTGGTAAGTGTGGACGGCGGACTCGTCGCGGTTCAGGGCGATCGTCTGACCGTTCTTCTCGACGAGCGTGGCTGATGTCACATCCTTGTTGAGGCGGCACACGAGGGTCAGCTCGGTTCCCTCGACGGCAGTGACGTGCCGGATGTCCTCGACGACCTTGGGCGCGAGCCCCGTGTAGCTGGGGAAGACCAGGTGAGCATCGGCGCGTCGGAGCTCGGGATACTCGAAGACGTGGACCTGGTAGGTTTCGGTGCTGCGGTTTCCAAATTCCACGCGATAGGCGAGGTCGGACTCGACCGACTCGACGCGGCCGGCGAAGGTGGGATCGGCCAGGCTGCGGGTCATGGCGCGTCGGGCTTGACCCTGAGGACCCCCTTCGAGTACGAGGGTCGCGTCGGCCGGCGCGCCGCGATGAAAGCGAGCGATGACCAGGAGCGAGCTGCCGCGCTCGATCTCGGTATCGCCCGGGTCGACCTGGACCTCGGAGGCGTCGGCCTGCCATCCGCCGCCGGGGCCTCCGAAAGCCGATGAGCGAACCTGGATGAGCAGCGAGGTAGACACGACCAACAGCAATGCGAGGGCCGCGGCGTGGGCGAGCTTGGCGACGCGGATCAGCCAGGTGGGCACGGTCTCGTCCCAGTCGTGCGATCGGCGGTGCTCCAGGGCCTCGCGGACGACGGTCGACTGCAAGAAGCCCAGCCGGCCGGCGGGGGCCGACTCGACCTCCTCGACAGCGGCCAGCAGCTCGGCGGCCAGCTCGGGGTGCTTGGCCTCGATCCGGCGCGCCACCCATCGCGGATCCCGCGCGATCGGAGCGCCAGCAGTACGCAGGCGAGCCCCGAGACCGCGGCCAGGATCGCCATCGCGGCCAGGAGCCAGCCGGGGGAAACCGATCCGCTGCCGGTCTCCGACCGCAGGAATGCGATCCCGAAGCCGACCAGGGCCAGCGTTAGCCAGCAGGCTGCCAGGCCGCCCCAGAGCCGCACGCGCCGGAATCGGCGGCGCTACCTGTTCCAATGCCTGCCGCAGTTTGCCGCTCATGTTGCGAGGGCCTCCGCATGGGCCAGGCGCGGCCGCTTGATCCGCCCCGCCAGCCAGGTTTCCGCGATCAGGACGCCGATGGCCGCCACGATCAGCCATCGCCACAGCTTCTGACGACCCTCCAGCTCGGCGTTCTGCATCTGCCGGAGCAGATCGCGGTCGACCCGCGTCCGCGATGGATTCACCAACCGGCAGCCGAACTGTTCCAGGGTCTCCACGCCCAGCGGCGCGATCTTGCTCTCCGCCGGGTCGAGGTTCACGACGAACGACCGCGGCCCCGCCGCCAGGTCGATGGTATACAGGCCGGGCTCGTCGGTCTCGGCGAAGGACGTGCTCCCGGCGGGCAGCGACACGGTCGTCCCCGCAGGCTTGTGGACGACCAGGGCCTGGGATTCCTCGGCCGAGGCCGGCAGCGCGACGCGATCGCCGATGGTGTGATCTTCGGCCTCGAACGGGTGCGGGTCCCGACGATCCAGCAGCGCCGCCATCAAGGGCACGAACTTTGACGAACGCGCGAGCTGGCTGTCGTCTCGATTCCAGCCGCTGGTCATGACGACGAGGCTCCCCTTGCCGATCCGCTTCTCCAGGACGGCCGGATCGCCGTTCTCGAAGTGGGCCAGGACCCGTGCGCCGACGATCGCGGCGGGATCGAGCTTCCGGTACTTCCAGAAGTGGATCTTGGTGAAATCACTGTACTGCGCGCGCCGGCCAGTGGGGCGAACAGGGGATGATCGAAAGCGATCTCGCCGAGCATCAGGTCGCGCGAGTTCAATGGCTCCTGGACGTCCGGCGGCGCGGTCTCCACGATCCGGGCCAGTGTCTCGGCTTTACCGGGCCTGGCCAGCACATCCAGCAGGGTGCCGCCGCCCTGGACGTATTCCTTGAGTCGTCGGGCGTTCTCGGGGGTGGTCTCGGCGGTCAGGATGACCAGGGGGAGGGTGCGGTCCGACTCCCAGGCCAGTAGCCGGCCGGGCGGTCGGGGGACGACACGGACGCTGCGACGGGCCGTGTCCGGGAAGACGCGGAGCAGGTAATACAGGAGCCCGTTGGGATCGTCGGCCTGGTCGTCGCCGACGAAGAGGACGGTCGCCTCCTCTTTCTTCTCGTCGGCGACATATAGGGTGTTATCGAAGGCGGCCGTGTCCCCCTTCAGGACGAGCGCGGTGGCTGATGCCGCCCCGGTAGGCCGGGGCACGCGCACGACCCGGCTCTCGCCCGGCGGGACATAGACCTCGATCGGGTCGCCGAGGGCGGTCCCGCCTGGGTTCGACCATTCCATCGAGAACTTCTCACGCGACGAGGCGGGATCGTTGAACACCCGGACGCGACGCTGTTCCTGGGACCCGGATGCGACGGACTCCGTCGGGTCAGCGAGCCGGTGCAGCGCGGCGTTGGAGACTTCTTCGTAGACGGGCTTAAGATCGAGCTCGACATCCTTCGGCCATTCGAACTCGCCCAGTGCCTCCAGCCGGCTCCCTTGCTGGAGGTCGCTGATCAGCACGATCCGGCGCGGCATGCGCCGCCGCCTTTTCACTGGAGTCGGCAACGTCCTCGATCGCCGCCACGGCGTCGATCAGGGCCTGGCCCAGGTTGGTCGCGCTCCAGGTCGGCTCCAGGCTATCGATCCGCGCCTTCGCGACGGCCTGACGCCGCGATGGATCGAGCGAGGACGCTTCCCGGAAGCTCAGGACCGGTCGCGACGTCAGGTCGAAGGCGAATACGGCGAATTCCTCGGTCGGCTTGCAATCGGCGATGACTTGCCGTGCGGTCGCCTTGGCGCGCTCCCACAAGTCGAGACGCCGCAGGCTCGCGCTGGTGTCGATGAGCACGGCGGTTCGCCGTTGCGTGTCCTGACCCAGGGTCCAGTGGGCCTGCTGACGCAGGAACGGCCGGGCGAAGGCGAATGCGAGCAGGCAGAGCGCCAGGGCACGCAAGAGGAGCAGGAGGATATGATCCAGCCGGCTGCGGCGGGTCAGTCGGGGCGGCGACGGCGTCAAGAAGATCAGCGAGCTGAACGGCACCTCGCCCCGGGGCGTCCGGCGGATCAAGTGGAACACGATGGGCGCGGCGACGGCCAGGATCCCCAGTAGATAGAGCGGCGTGAGGGCGCTGATGGCGCGCCTCCTGGCCGCGTGCGGCTCCGGTGGCCCGGACGACGTCCCCGGCGCATCCGCGCCTTCAACAGGTCGAAGAGCACCAGCTCCAGTGGCCGGTCCGATGTGATCGACTGGTACTCGATGCCCAGGTCCACGCACGATCGCTCGATTCCCGCGGCGTGGGCGGCGAACTTGCGCAGGTACTCCGACTTCGCCTGGCTCGGGTCGATGTAGACCTCGCGGCCCGACTCCACGTCGAGGAACATCGCCGGTGCCGAGAACGAGAAGCTCACCTCGGCCGGGTCGAGGATCCTCAAGACGATCACGTCGTGCCCGCGCGAACAGAGGTATCCGAGCCGGGTCCGCAGCATGTCCGTGGCGGCCAACAGGTCCGAGATGAGGATGATCAGCCCGCGCTTGCGGACCGTCGCGGCGACCTGTTCGAGCGGACCGGCGAGGTCGGTCGCGCGGCCCGTGGGCTCGCGATCGAGGATGGCCATCAGCCGCCGCAGGTGTCCCGGCCGATGCCGTGCAGGTAGATGGTCAACGATCTGGTCCTCGAACGTCGTCAAACCGACCGCGTCGCGCTGGGTGGAGAGAAAATACGCGATCGTGGCCGCCGCCGTCCGAGCGTACTCGCTCTTGCTGTACGGTCCCGATCGATAGCCCATCGATCGGCTGGTGTCGAGCACCAGGTGACAGCGGAGGTTCGTCTCGTCCTCGAACCGCTTGACGTAATAGCGATCCGAGCGCGCGAACAGCCGCCAGTCGAGGTATCGCGGATCGTCGCCGGGCGTGTACTGGCGATACTCGCTGAACTCGACCGAGAAGCCGTGGTAGGGGCTGCGATGGATGCCCTTGAAGAAGCCCTCGACGGCGACCTTGGCCCGCATCTGGAGGCTCTTGATCCTCATGAGGGTCGGCGGATCGATCAGCGAGCCGCCGGGCCGGGCCGAGGCGCCGGCTCGCCGGGTCGTTGCTCCAGATGCCGGCTGTCGAGGAATCGCGGTCATTCGCTAAACTCGTTGAGTTCCCGGTTTCTCAGGGGCCGCCACGGCGCGAGACGCGCCCAACCCGAGCGTGAAGCGCTCGAGAGCCCTGCACCTGGTAACAGGTGGAATAACAGGTGGAGCAACCGTACACTAAATTCATCGACGCCACTAAAACACATAATATATTTTAGTATTCACATCTTATAGATTGATCTATTCAAGCCGTTCGTGAACCGCTCTCGGCCGCTCTGGACTCTCCGGCAATCGAGGAACTATTTCTTGACCTCTTCGAGGAGCCGGTCGATCACCGCGTCGACCGTGATGCCGTCGGCCTCGGCCCGGTAGCCGAGGAGGATGCGGTGGCGGAAGGTGGGGTGAACGAGAGCCCGGATATCCTCGGGAGCGACGTGGAACCGCCCGCGGAGCAGCGCGCGAGCCTTCGCGCCCAGGATCAACGACTGTCCGGCCCGCAGGCCGGCACCCCAGCTCACCCAGTCGTTGACGAACCCTGGGGCGTCTGGACCGGGCCGAGAGGCCGCCGCCAGCCGGACCGCATAGCGGATCAGGTCCTCCGCCACTGGTACCCGCCGGACGATCTCGTGGAACTGCATGACGTCGTGGCCGTCGAAGAGGGGCTCGATCGTCTCCGTGCGCTTCGAGGTTGTCTGGCGGACCACGGCGACCTCATCGTCTTCGGGGAGATAATCCACGATCACGTTGAACAGGAACCGGTCGAGCTGGGCCTCGGGCAAGGGATAGGTGCCCTCCATCTCGATCGGGTTCTGGGTGGCCAGGACGAAGAACGGCTCTTCCAGCGGATAGCGAACCCCGGCCGCCGTCACCTGGTGCTCCTGCATCGCCTCCAGCAGCGCGGCTTGCGTCTTGGGCGGAGTGCGGTTGATCTCGTCGGCCAGGATCACGTTGGCGAAGATGGGGCCCTTGACGAACTGCATCCGGCGGTGGCCGTCCCCGGTCTCTTCGAGGATCTCGGTGCCGGTGATGTCGGCCGGCATGAGGTCGGGTGTGAACTGGATGCGCTGGAAATTGAGCTTGAAGACCTGGGCAATCGTGCGGACCAGCAGCGTCTTCGCCAGGCCCGGAGCGCCAGTGATCAGGCAGTGCCCGCCGGCAAACAGGCTGATCAGGAGCTGGTGCGACACCTCCTTCTGGCCGACGATCACTTTCGAAAGCTCGCGCTCGATCCGGCCGCGACTCTCGTGGATCTTCTCGACGACCTGGCGCTCTTCTTCGTAGAGGTCTACCTCGTCCGACATTCCGTGGTCCTCGAGGCACCTACAAGCCCGAAGCGCCAGCGAGTGGATCGATGATCCCCGCCAGAATCCACTCGCTGGCGCTTCGGGCTTGTAGGTGCCTTAATGTGTCATGGCATACGTCACGATATTGATCCCCATCGGGTACGCTTTCTTCTCGGAGAACTCGTGGAAATACCACTCGTTCTCGCCTTCGCGTTCCCAGCCGTCGCCGAGGTCGGTGTTGTGGCAGATGATCGCCATCAGCCGCTCGTGATCGTCCTTGATTCCTCGGTAGTGGACGGTCTCCGAGTCCTCGCCGTGCCATTCCCAGGTGATGCCCTGGTCACGACCCTCCTCGGCCGCCCCGATGTTGTTCACCTGGGGCTTCTCCTTGAGGCGGTAGACGCACTGGAAGATCTCATGACTCAGCGGCAATTCCTCGGGCTCATATTTGTCTTCCGGGAACACCCGCTTGATCTCCCGGTAGAAGTTCTCCCACGCCCGTGCTCCCCAGAAGTCGTCGACCATGAGAAAGCCGCCATTGAGGAGATACTTGCGCAACGCCTGCACTTCCTCCTCGGAGAAGACCAGGCCTCCTGGCTCGATGATGTAGATGAAGGGGTACTCGAAGAGTTCCGTGTCGGTCAATTTCAGCGTGATCGGAACGGGGTTGACCTTCAACGAGGTGAGTTGCTGGAGGCGGAAGGAGAAGTTGAGGTCGCTGTCGGGCCAGTCGGTGAGCCAGCCGCCATAGAATCCCCATCCCCCGCCACCGCCCCCGAACCCGCGGCCGCCCCCTCGACCCCGACGGATCTGGCCCATGCCACCCTGGCCCATGCCACCCCACTGCCCTGGATATCCCCGTCCGCGCCCACCGCCATACCCCGACGTGTATTCGATCCTCACGAACGTGAAGAGATCGCGTTTGAATTTCGGGTTAACCGGCCAGTCTTGCACGCCGCGACGATCTGCGGGGATGTTTACAGGCCCCGATCGGCGTTGGGCCACGGCCACGCCGGAGGCGATCGCCAGGAGGACGGGGATTGCGAAGAGCACGGGTCGTCGTAGGCTCATTGGGTTACCGCCCTCTAGGCTTCTAGCTGGATGCGTCCGCCGTTTGAACCCCCTCACCCGGCTTCCGGCCACCCTCTCCCCGAAAGGGCGAGGGCTACTTATCAACGGCGAGTCTCCGCCGCTTTCTTGTCGTGTTCCACCAGTTCCAGGAGGAGCCGATGCGCATCCAGGAATCGGGGGGCTTCCTCGAGCGACTTGAGGACCTCGCGCCGGGCCTCGTCGCGTTTCCCCGCCTGGTTGAGCAGCTTGGCCAGCCGGTAATGGACGTCGGCAGGATCGGTATCGTCGAGCATCGCCAGAGCCCGGTACGAGGTCAGGGCCGTATCGGGGTCGTTGAGGTGCTCCGAGGCTCGTCCCAGTTGACGATGGGGTGCAGGGATCAGAGGATTCACGGCCAAGAGGCGGCGGGCGTCCTTCGCCAGGGCGTTCCAGTCGCCGGCCGCCGCATCGAGCTCCATCATCCGCAGGTAGGCGGGGCTGGCGCTGCCGTCGCGCGCGGCCAGCTCCTCAAGGACCTTGTGCTCCGAGGAGGGATCGGACAACCGGCGGTAGACCGCGGCCAGCAACACGTAGGCATTCTCCGGACCGTCATATTCGGGATACAATTCCTTCATCTTCAAGATGGCCTCCTTGGCACGCCGCCCACTTCTCCTCGCTCACCAGCCGGGCGGCCAGGAGTCGCCAGCCCCAGAAGCTTTGCGGATGCTTCTGCACCCATTCGCCGATGACCGACGAATCGGCTTCGTCGGCGAGATCCGGCTCCTCCCAGGTCGCTGAGGGCGCCACGCGTTTGGCTCGCTCTTGCGCAAACTGGGCAAAATCGCGATCTAATTGTACTAGCGACATTTTCGTCCGGCGTGGCAGGGTCTGGTTGAGGGGGATCCCGGCTCCGAGGTCATCAAGCACGTCCTTGAGGGCCGGCAGCCCGGCTCGTTCCACCAGGAACGCAACGGCCAGGGCCGACTCGTAATACGCGAATTGCAGGTGGAGCGCGGTCTTGGGGGCCAGGAATGCCGAGCTGAGCTGGCTCAAGGGAGTCAGCTCGGCGCCGAGGATCATGGCGCGGAACTTCGGGTTCATCGACGTGGCCCAGGCGGGGTCCTTTTGTTCTTCTTCGTAGACCGAGATCCCCTCGCTGAGCCACCGGGGCATCTTGTTCTTGGTCTTGGTCAGGGTCACCACATGGCAGAACTCGTGCCAAAGTACGGCTTCCCAGTTTGCGGGGTTGCCGCCCTGAGACGCCGGGCTGTTGGCCGTGACCACCCGTCCGAAGCAGACGCCAAGCAGCCCGTCGGCCCCGGGAAGGCCGAAGGTGCGCACGGCGAACTCCTTGCGCTGGGGGAAGATCTCCACAATGACGGGGTTGGGGACCGTCGCGCCATATTTCTCGCAGAGCGTCTTTTTTGCCTGCCGCAGCAAGTCCAGGACCCGCGGGCCGTAGAGCTGCGCCTCCCGCGGATCCATGCGGACGAGGAACCCGTCCCCTTCGAGCGTCTTGAAACCTGCGATGCGGTCCCGAAGCGTCGTCAGGTTGAAGGCGACGATGTTATAGGCATCGCTGGCGAAAATCTGGGCAGCCAGCTTCCATCCTTCCTCCTCCTGACCGAGCCGGAGCAGGTCCTGGCAGAGCTGGATCTGGGCGGGCTGGTAATTGGGGTCGAGTTCGAGGGCGCGACGCTGGTAGGCGGAGCCCTCAGCGAATCGGTATTTCTGCGAGAGTTCGCGGCCGATCAGGTGGTCGACCTCGGGATTGGTCTTCCAGCGCTCCAGAGCGGACTGTCGCGCGGCGGCTTCGCCGTCGTTGTCGTTGCGGAGGTGGGCCAGCACGGCCAGGTAGGCGAAGGCCCTCGGCTCGTGGGGATTCACGGCCCAGACCTTCTTGAGAACCTGGGCGGCTTCTTCATATTTCTCGGAGTCGATCAAATAGTTGGCCTGGAGGAGCAGGCTGTCGACGTGGTTCGGGTTGAGCTTGAGGGCTTCGGCCACCTCCTTCATCGACCCGGCCCGATCCTCAGCCGAGTAGGCGCGGGCCATGAGGGAGTGGAACCGCGGATCCTCGGCGGCGGCCTTGGGCGCCTTGCGGAGGGTCTCCGCCGCCAGTGCGAGGTCCTCCTTGTCCAGGGCCAGCTCGGCGGTGGCCAGGTAGGCTTCGATCAGCTCGGGCTGCTGCTTGATGGCGGGATCGTAGAAGAGGTCCAGCACCTTCTTCGCGTCGGCACCTTTGAGGAGGAAGAAGCGACCCAGCGCCACCCGCCCCTCGGGCGTGGCGAACCGTTGCGGCGAGCCCATCACCGCCCGCTCGAGTTCCTCCATCGCCCGCGCGGCGTCCTCCTGCCGGCCGTTGTACCGGTAGACCTCGCGAGCGAGCAATCGTAACGCGATGCTTGCGGGGAACCGGCGCACCGCGCTCTCGGCGGACACCAACGCCTCGGCGTACTGGCCCCGGGCCAGCTCCGACGAGATCTTCAACATGCGCCATCGCTCGCTCCATCCGAGGCCATCGATTTCTTCTGCGGCGAGTTTCTGGCATTCCTCGTACTTGCCCGCACGAAACAGGGCCTCGGCCTCATCGAGATCCGCGGCGGCCGTCCAGCCGCTCAGGCTCAACAGCAGGGAGATGACGAGCCAGGGCCTCGCGGGGATCGAGGAAAACCGGCCCGGGGATCCGCAACGTCTGACCAACGCACTCATGAGTGTGATTCCGGCTGCTCAGGCGAGGGGTCCCGACGAACGAATGACGCAAGGTCGATTATAGCCGTGCTCGGAACCCGATTGCCAAGACTCTGTCCCGAGCCGAGTGCCGTCGCGTTTCTGCGGTCGGGGTGCCGGGCTCTGTCAGGTCGCTGACCGAGTGCCATGGCCCCGACGACCTGCAAGCACCTCTACGATCGCGTCGCGACGTCAACTCGACCACCCATTTTTGGCCTTCCGGTTGGGCCTGCCGATCCGCAGAGCGGCCGTCGAGATTCTGATCACGCAGAAGAACGGTCGCAAGAACGAGACGGAGCCGTTCTGGAAAGCGGGAGGAGCGGGGGCGGAGTTGCCGGTGCAGGCGGCGGACGTGAGCGAAGACGGTCAGGCAGTGCATGATGGGTCTCGGCCGCGGCCGCACCCACGGGCCGGTGGGACCGGTCGCCTTCGCATCTGGACTCGCACCTGCACGAATGCGATTGCACGATTGCACCCACCCGGAAAGGAAAAGTTAACCTGCGTCGTGGCCAATGCGTATAATGGAATGTGGCAAGTCCCCCATTCCTTTCCCACAAGCCCAGGGGGTGGCGCATGGCAACGGCGTTGCATCACGACTTGGTCTCTCCTCGCATCGAGGCGCGGCTGCGGCGGGGTGAACTGACGGAGGAGCAGGTCGACGCGTTCCGCGAGTTCCTCGATCGCGTCGAGCGCGACTTGCTTCACCATCGCATCATCACCGACAACGCCTATACCCGTTGGTTCCGTGACGGGCAGGCGACTGACGCCGAATTGGCCCACTTCGTCCGCCAGTTCTCGGTCTTCTCGAATCAATTCCTGGTCGCTGCTCTGTTGCGGGTGGTCAATGCCCCGACGCTCCAGCAGGCGCGGGCGGCCAAAGAGATCCTAATGAATGAGCTGGGGGTGATCTACCGACGGACCGACGGTGCCTCAGCCCCGACGCGGTCGGTCGCCGATGAGGACTCGAGGGACCGAGAGGGAGACCCGGACCTGGTCAGCACCGAGGGGACGGTTGACGGCGGCCTCTTCCGGTTCCGCGCCGCCCACTTCGAATGGCTGCTGGCTGTCGGCGAAGCGCTCGGACTGAGCTTCGACGACCTGGGCAAGCGACGACATGGGCGGGACTATACCCTGCATTTCTGCGACGAGCTCCAGCGCCTCTATGGCAGCGAGGACGACCGGGTCGCCGAAGGGGCCAGCTTTGCCGTGGAGAACTGGGCCGCCGCCGGCTTCTGGCAGGAGCTGGAGGATGGCCTCCTCCACATCAAGTTGAACCCGGCAGCCCGGCCTGAAGGTGGCGTTCTTCACCTGGCATAACCGCGTCGAGGCCCAGCACGCCGGCCACACCATGGAAGAGCTCGAAGCAGTCTTCTTCGATCCTCGCTTCGACGAGGCGAAGTTCTTCCAGGGCGCCGACGAAGTCCTTGACGCCATCGCCATGTTCTGGGACGGCCTGGAAGACGATCGGATTCACGGGTTGGTTGATTGAAGAGGAGCAAATCCCTCACCAAGGCGGGGTTCGGTCCAGGCCGGACTTGATGATGGCGCGGACCGAGCCTCGCCTGACCAAGCCGGTATCCCGGCTGACTGGCACGTCGGCCATTGGAGGCGGCTGAGATGGCTATCGATACTCTGTCACTGAAGCGCATCGATCATGTGCGGATGTTTGTAGGCAATGCGCGTCAATCCGCTTACTTCTACCGGAACGCATTCGGTTTCGACGTCGTCGCGTATTCGGGACTCGAGACCGGAGTTCGGCATGAGGCGTGTTACGTGCTCCGCCAGGGACACATCACGTTCGTGCTGGCCTCGCCGTTGCGGGCCGATCATCCTGATGCCTCTCGGCTGATCCAGCACGGCGACGGCGTCCAGTCGATCGCCCTGGAGGTTGACGACGTGCCGGCTGCGTTCGAGGTCGCCGTGCGCGCGGCGCGCGGCCCGCCACGCCGCCACGCACGATCGAGGACGAGTTCGGCGCCTATGATTTCGCCGAGATCCACGCCTATGGAGACACGACCCACACGCTCGTGAACCGCTCGCGATACAGCGGCGTTTTCGCGCCGGGGTTCAAGCCGCTCGACCCGGACCGTTACAGCCCTCGCACGTTCCACGCCGTCGGGCTCAAGGCAATTGACCACATCGTCGCCAATGTCGAGGAAGGCAAGATGGGCGATTGGGTCGATTACTACAGCAAGATCATGGGATTCTCGCTGCTCGTGAGCTTCGACGACAAGGATATCAGCACCGAGCATTCGGCCTTGATGTCGAAGGTCGTTGCCGACGGCCGCGGCCGGATCAAGTTCCCCATCAACGAGCCGGCTCACGGCCGCCGCCGGTCCCAGATCGAGGAGTTCCTCGACTACTACGGCGGTCCGGGCGTGCAGCACATCGCGCTGGCAACCGGCGATATCATCGCCAGCGTCCGTGCCATGGCCGCCAACGACGTCTCGTTCCTCAGAGTGCCTCCTGCGTACTATGAAATGCTGCCGGAACGCGTCGGCACGATCCGCGAAGACCTGAGGGAGCTCGCCGAGCTCGGCATCCTTGTCGATCGCGATGACGAGGGCTATTTGCTTCAGATCTTCACCAAGCCGGTCGAGGATCGACCGACCCTCTTCTTCGAGATCATCCAGCGTCGTGGAGCCAGGAGTTTCGGCAAGGGGAACTTCAAGGCGCTGTTCGAGGCGATCGAGCGCGAGCAGGCGCGGCGAGGAACGCTGTAAGAGTATTCAGTTTTCAGTGTTCTCAATGCTGGGCCGAGAGGCTGTGAAAGCATGGATTCCCAATAACGAATTCAAGATTCCAAATGAATGTTAAGCCTGATCCGCCAAGGGCTTATAATTCTGGAATTGGGAATCTGCAATCCGATTCTTTCACAAGCGCTGAGTCTGGGTTCACTGAACGCTGAAAACCGGGACATTTCCATGCGCCATTCGATACCGCCAGTGACGAGCATCCGCGACTTCTACGCCTTCGAGCAGCACGTGGCGACCTGCCGTCGCCACCGCGGGCTGGACATGGTCCCCCAGTGGTACCAGGTTCCCGTGTTCTACTTCTCGAACCCGGCGGGCGTGATTGGTCACGAGGCAGAGGTCTACGCACCTCGAGGGAGCGAGGCATTGGATTACGAGCTGGAGCTGGCCTGTGTGATCGGCCACGAAGCGCGCGACCTCCCCGATGATGACCATGCGCTCGACGTCGTCGCCGGCTGGACGATCATGAACGACTGGAGCGCGCGCGACCTCCAGCGCGTCGAGATGGCCGTCGGCCTGGGCCCCAGCAAGGGGAAAGACTTCGCGACCTCGCTCGGTCCCGAGCTGGTGACCTTCGACGAGATCGCCGATGGTTACCGCGACGGCCGATTCCACCTAGAAATGACGGCGAGCGTCAACGGGCGCTTGCTCTCACAGGGCAACTCCGGGACCATGTACTGGACCTGGCCCCGATTGCTCGCGCACGCCAGCCGGGATGCGACGCTCCGGCCCGGCGACGTGATCGGCTCGGGAACCGTCGGTACGGGCTGCATCCTGGAGTTGACACCCGAGAGGGCAGGGGGGTGGCTCAAGCCCGGCGACCTCGTCGAGCTGACCATCGAGCGACTGGGGACCTTGCGGAACCGCGTCGTCGCGCACCCTGCGAACAGTGGACGGTAGTCGGTGGTCAACGTGGTGCCATTCAGGCCCATACGATGTTTTTCCACGGAACACAGAACAAGAATACGGAAAACTGGAGCGACCGAAGGGAGCGATCCCATGCCCCCCTATCTGCAACTCGGTTCGATCCCGCGCAAGCGGCACATCGCTCACGTTCACCAGCCGGGCTTCCGCGGCGAGGGGATTTATTATGAGGAGGTCGTAACTCTCGCCGGGTTTTCGCGGGGGTACAGCTTGGTCTACCACCTTCGCCCACCAACGCGGGTGGTCCGGCTCGAGCCGGCCGGTAAGGTCGCGCTGGACCTCGGCGACGAGCCCGCGCTGCGGCATCATCACTTGAAGACCGGCGGGATACCCCGCGCCGGCGACCCGATCTCCGGCCGTGTCCCGCTGCTCGGTAATGATGACGTGATTCTCGCGCGCTGTCGGCCCGAGAAGCCGCAGCAGGATCTCTTCCGCAACGCCGATGCCGACGAGGTCGTCTTCGTCCACTCGGGTCGGGGCACGTTGCACACCCTGTTCGGCCCCCTGCCGTTCCGCGCGCTCGATTACATCGTCATTCCCCGATGCACCACCTATCGGCTCGAGTTCGACCCGGGCTCCGAGCCGGACCTGCTCATCATCGAAGCGGCCGGCAATGTCTCGATCCCCGCCCGATATGTCAACCCGGACGGGCAGATCCGTCTGGGCTCGCCTTACAGCGAGCGCGACCTGCACGGCCCGCGCGAGCTGGGGGTCGTCGATCTCGAGGAGGAGACGCCGGTGCTCATCAAGGACGGCCGGCGACTGACTCACTACACGCTGGCCAGCCACCCCTTTGACGTCGTCGGCTGGGACGGGGTGGTCTACCCCTACACCTTCAATGCCGAGGACTTCGAGCCGATCACCGGCACGGTTCACCAGCCTCCCCCCGTGCAACAGACGTTCGACGCGCCGGGGTTCGTGGTCTGTACGTTCGCGCCGCGGATGCTCGATACTCACCCCGAAGCGATCAAGGTGCCCTATGCCCATTCGAACGTCCAGGCCGATGAGGTCCTGTATTACGTCCGCGGGCGGTTCGGCAGCCGGCGGGGCGTCGAGGAGGCGTCGATCACGCTCCACCCCCGCGGCATCCCTCACGGTCCGCACCCCGGCACCATCGCCGCCAGCCGCGATCTGATACGGACCGACGAGCTGGCCGTGATGGTCAACACCGTCCGTCCGCTTCAGCTCACGCAGCGGGCCATGCAACTGGATGACCCAAACTATCCTTTGAGCTGGATCGATTAAATGCTCATCGATGTCTCTAACGCGGATGTCGTGACGGTCTACCAGGCAATCGTGGGCGTCGTGACGCCGCGGCCGATCGCCTGGGTGACCACGATCGACGATGAGGGTCGCGTGAACCTGGCGCCGTTCAGCTTCTTCAACGCGTTCGGCGCCAATCCGCCGGTCGTCGTGTTTTCACCGACCCTGCGCCGCGACGGTTCGAAGAAAGATACCCTGATCAACCTGGGAATCGTGCCCGAGTTTGTGTTGAACGCTGTCGTGGAGGACCTTGCCGAGAAAATGAACGCGACCGCGAAGGAGCTACCCCACGGTCAGAGCGAGGCCGAATTCGCCGGATTGACCTTGCAACCCTCGGACAAGGTCCGTCCGCCGCGCGTGGCCGAGTCGCCGGTCCACCTGGAATGCCGGATGTGTCAACTCATCTCCATCGGCGACGGGCCCATCGCGGCCAACCTCGTGATCGGCGAGGTGTTGCTGATCCACGTCAACGACGCGGTGCTCGACCCATCCGGCCGCGTCGATCCCCGCAAGCTCAAGACGATCGCACGCCTCGGCGGAAATCATTACTGCCGGAGTACGGATCTTTTCGAGATGGAGCGACCATGAAGGACGGCGTGCTTCATCGCCCATCGCCGGCGCAGCAGGGGCGTGGGTTTGCTCCGACGCGATCCTCGGTAGGCCCAGACCTGAAATCCCGCCATCACCACCCAGACCACGAAGGCCAGGACCGTGATCATCAGCCCAACCCGGAATCCGGGGGGCCTGTACTCCATGGTGATGGTGTGAAGGCCGGGCTCGGGCAGAGGAATCACGCGCTGGGCATGGTTGCCACGCAGGACAGGAGCGGGGCGGCCGTCGACAGTCGCCGTCCAGCCGGGCATCCAAGTATCCGCCACGACCAGCAGGCCAGGGGCCTCGGTCGTGACGCGCAGGGCGGGGCGGTCGGGGTCGGTTGAGGTCCACACGGCCGGAGTGAACGGCTGCCGGGATTGCGGCGGCAGCGAATCCAGGGGATCGTCACTCATCACGACCGAAGCATGGGGATCAAGGTCGCTGAGAGACGTCAGCACCACGCCCGCGTGATCGGGCAGGATCGTCGCGCGGGGCACGACATAAGCGCGCGGCATCGCGGTCGGGTTCTCCTGGATGACCAGCGGTGATCCGTTCCACGTACTCTGGGCCGCGACCGGCCAGCCGGGGTCCGACTCAAAGCGATCCGAGACGATGTGCGTGACGCTCATGCGGTCGCAGACCGCCTGGCGGATCCGTCGCCAGGCATCCTTGGCCGGCGGGCTCAGCAACCGTTCCGACATGGGACGGACTCGCGACGCGACCGGGTAGAGGGTCTCGTAGAGGACCGCGGCATGGTCGAGCTGGAAGGCGTCATCCACGTTCGTCTTTTCGATGCCGTGAACGACCGCGGGCAGGTCGCCGAAGAACGAGTCGCGCGCCTTGATTCGCACCGGTGGGAATGTGTTCGGCGCGACGTCTCGTGATCCACACATTTCCGGATTCTCAAGGGTAAGCCTCGCACGGAACGGGGCCGGACCCAGGAACCGCTCGGCCGGCGCGACCTGTATCAGCGCGAACCCCGACCAGCCCAGCTCGATCATCGCGACCAGACCAAACAAGCTGCCGATAAGACGTCGGCCGCGGTCGCCAACGGGCTGGCATCCCAGGATGGCCAGCACTCCCATGCTCAACATCGAGAACCAGAACCCTCCGTTCTGGAGCACCCGAGCCGACGCCAGTGCCGTTCGACGTGAGGCGGGAGGCACAGCGGGTGACGACATCGACATCGACCGCGATGAGGACTCGAGCCCGGGATCGATCCGATGGGCGTGCCCGCTGCGCAGTGGTCCGACCGCTCCACGAGGTACCCGGCCGAACTGGATGAGGAAGAGGAGGCTGACCAGAATCACCGAAGCCACCACGAATCGCCAGGCGAACCGCCGCCAGGAGCCTGGGTCAGCCATCCGGCGCCGGAGCGTCTCGATCCCGAGCCCCGCGAGCACCGCGGCGGCCAGGTTGGCGAGGAACAGGGAGCGGGCTGGCACGCGGAACCAGGCCATTCCGGGAACCGCGGAAAAGACCAGCGGATAAAGCCCCAACGATCGTCCGCAGGCAAACGCGATGGTCAGGCCCGCCAGCATGAGCCAGCCCTGGACCAGCCGTCGATCGGGATGCCGGGCGACCCCGATTACCGCGAGTGCCAGTCCCGCCAGCCCGATCGAGAAAACCGTCTCCCAGTAGTTATCGTCGCCGAAGTAGTCGGACGGCCCCCCCAGAGCGGTGGGGCTGAGCAACTGGAAGGTATTCAGGCCGCCCACATGGTAGCGCCGCGGGATGCCGACCTCCATCGCGGGGTCGTGGTTGCGGCGCAGCCAGGGGCGAACCGCCACCTGGGGGGCCACGTCCAACGCGGTCATCCCGATCGAAAGTGCCAGGATTCCGAACCAGGACTGGAATGCGTGTAGGCGAAGCTTCGATGGCGGTTCGTAGGGTGCTCTGCGAGCACCAGAGCGTAAACCCGGACAGTCTCGGTGCTCACGGACTACCCTACTCCAACATCCAAGTCCCCAATCCCAACTCGCCCAGATCGACAAGGCCAGGACCAGCAGCAACCACTCCTGCGGGTGGCCGGTCAAATCAGTCAGGGCTAGGATGGGAGGTAACAGGACCAGTCCCCGAGCTCGGCCCTTGCGGTAGTCGCGAAACGCCCAGAACGCCCAGGGATACCAGCAGACCGCCCAGACGTGTGGGTAATGCCCCTCGAAGGTGTGGGCCATTAAGAGAGGGGATGCCTGATAGACTCCTGCCGCGACGGTTGCCGCCCATCGGCCCTGGCCCATGGCTCGAACGAGCACGTACACACCCACTCCACTCCAGAAGAGGTGGCCGATGGTCAGCCAGCCGAGTACGGCGGGGGCTTGCAGCCACCATGCCGCCCAGAGCGGGGGGTAGAACATCCCGCCCTGCGGGTTACCGCTCAGAGGGCGCCCGCCGAATCCGCGCGCGTCCCAGGCCGGCCAGTGGCCGAACTGGGAGAGTCGTTGCCCGATCGACCAGTGGTGCGGGAGGAACAAGAAAACCAGGTCGTTGCCGACTGGCCGCGGATCGGCCCGGTTTGCATAGTCGACACTGGGCCGACGGCCGTCGACGATCAGCCCCCCGGGCTCGACGATCAACCTCGCGAAGGACAGGGCGGCCAGGGCCAGCAGGGGGACCACGGGGATCAGCAGTCCGGCCAATCGAGGGTGCCCGCGCATCACGGTCGTCGGCTCCTACTTCAAGGTCGGTCCATCAATCGGGAGTTCGTCGATCGGCCGTCGCTTCGGACCGCCGACCCACGCGTGCCAGGGCGGGACGATAGAGCGACTGACCGGGCCGCATCGTTCGGGCCTGGTTGACCAGGTCCAAGTAGCGTTCAAGGTGCCGGGCTTCGGACCATTCTCCCATCCGTCTGGCAAAGCCGCGGTCGGCCAGTTCGTCGCGCAGCTCGGAATCATGGATGATCCGTCGGAGGGCGGTGAGCAGCTCGATATCCGCCCGGTAGCCAATCCCACCACCGCTTTGCACGCCCGTTTCGAGCAGGGCGCCGGCCTCCTCGTGGACGACCACCGGCGTCCGCACGGCGAACGCCTCGAGTACGACATAGCCAAAGGTTTCGGGGAATAGCGAGGGGACCACCACCGCGCAGGCGCCCCGGAACAGTCGTGCCAGTGACGCACCGCCGAGAAGTCCGTCGAAGTGCACATTCGGCAGGTCCCGGGCCATCGCCCGGAGCTCGGACTCGTACGGGCCGGCTCCTGCGATCCGCAGGTCGGCTTCGGGGAGGTAGCGCATCATCGGGATCAGCCGCTGAAATCCCTTCATCTTGACCAGACGCCCCGCGGCGGCGAGATAGGGCCGATCGCGCGGCTCAGGCTTCTCGTCTTCGATTCCCCGCGACCAGCCATCGGGGAGGAAGTACGGTAAGTGGATCATCGGCACGAACGCGCCGAGGTTGCGGTGGCGGTGTTCTTCCAGTGCGTGACGACTGGGGAAGACCAGCGCGTCGAGATGGCGCAAGCCCGCGCTCGATGGCACCCGTCCATCGCCAGACCTGCGGCGGCCGGCCACCGGCCAGACTGCATCGGATACAGCTTGGCGCGTCACAGATCCGCCGGTCGTATTTCCAGAGCAGGTGCATCGGGCAGATCAGCCAGTGCTCGTGCGCCGTCATGATCCGCACAGCCCGACGGTTGGCACCCAGGCCGAGTATCCCCGGCCCGCCGGCCAGCGAGATGTTGTGGAAGTGCACGACGTCCGTCTCGGGGTCGTCCAGCACTTCACGCAGGGCCTCCTCCTTGAACCACGGCTGTCCCGTCGCCTGAGTTGCCAGAGGCGAGAGGATGCCGAAGGGGCTCTTCAGGGGATGCAAGTGCAGGCCCGGGGGCGGCGAATACTCGCGCAACGGGTGATCCCCGCGCACGGCGTTGAAGGCGTCAACGCAGTAGTAGACGTGGACTTCATGCCCGCGCCGGCAGAGCGCCTGGCTCAGGCGATCGACATAGGCGGCGTCTCCGCCGAAGCTATGCGCCCCGAAGAACGTCGTGATCATGCAGAACTTCATCGGCGACCTCCTGTCGCGACGCGTTCCATCCCAGCGGCTCTTGTCCCGGTCCTCTCAACGAGGTCGCGGCGGCCTGGTCCGGAGGATGCAAGACATTCCCCCACAAGCGCCTGTGTCGCAATCCCCCCAATGCCAGCCACATGGCAATATAAACGAGAGGCACCGCGCCAACGGTCAGCAGCACATGCACGTTGAATCGCTGGAGGGCCAGGCAGACCGGTACCATCACCATCGAGGCCATCAGCGGCCGTGCCAGGTGGTGATGCCAGGCCGGTTGACGCCCTTCCCGCGCCAGGCAGCTATAACCAGCCACAACCAGGCCCAGCCCGACCAGCAACACGGCCATCGCCGCCCCCGGCCAGCCGAAGAGCACCTGCAACACGGCCACGAGCGGCCCGATGACCACGGCCGCGGTCACCAGCGATCGGACGCCGACCGTCTCCCGGTTCAGGGCGATCAGAGTTGTCTGGTACAAGTAGGCCAGGATCAACAGCGGCGCCCGCCAGATCACCAGGGCCAGCAGGAACCCAGACCCGTGGTAGTCCTTGGCAGGAAGCAGGAAGTGGACCAGAGGATCCGCCAGCACCGTGACCCCCACCGCCACCGGCACCAGTCCGGTCATCAGCACTTCCACCAGCGAATCGAGCGCCTCCCGGCCGGCGCAGGCCGTCTGTCTCCATAACCGGGAGAGGGTCGGGAACGACGCTTGCTGAAGGATCAGGCCGAACGTCAACAACGCCGTCGCCATCCGGTACGGGGCACCGTAACGCCCGACTTCACTCCACGAGCTCATCAGAAGCCCGACGACCAGAAGGTCCGCCGAGTTGATCATCGCCTGCGAGAGCTGGATCAGGCACACGTTTCGCCCGCGATGCACGATCACGGACAGAAATCGCAAGCTGAGCCGAGGCCGCGGGATCCGATAATTCCACAGATAGTGGCCCCAGACCAGGGCGATGCCGATGACCTCACCCAAGGTCAGCCAGATCGGCACCCAGATGATCCGGCTCGGATCGTGCACGCATTTGAGTACCCCGCCCGCGTAGATCGCGGTCCGCACGCAGAGCGAGATCGCCACCAGCCACATGCGCTCCGTCCCGCGATAGACGTAATCCAGCCCGATCGCGGTTGTGAACAGCATCGATCCGTAGAGCGACAGGATGATCCAGTCCGAACGGTCCGACAGGGTCAGCAACCCGATCGCTGACAGCCCGGTGTAAAGCAAGAGGGCAAAGAGCGTCTTGTACGCCAGGACCTGATCGACCAGGGGCCGGATCAGTCTCGGATGCCGCGACAGCTCCCGCGAGACGATCACGTCGCTACTGTCGCGCAGCAGCAATACCAGCCAGAAAACGATCCCGAAGGCGAATTCGACCCGTCCGTACCCATCGGCTCCCAGCAGCCGGGGCAGCGAGAGGGTGACCATCACGGAGATCGTCCGGCAGATCAGCTCGGCGGAACTCAGGAAGGCGAAGTTCCAGGCGATCCGTCGCTTCGCCGGACCGTCGACGCGGTCGTGTCTCCCCGGCCGAGGCCCGGGCCGGAACACACGTCGGCTCTGGTCCCGTAATCGAAGCGCCCGGGCTTTGACGGATGTGCTGACCATTCGCGAAGGCACTTCCTTGTGCGTAGTCAAAGGCTCGCAGCACAACGAGCATCACCAGCTCGCTGACATTCTTCCCAAGTTAATCGGACAGCCCCTCTTGTCTACCTTAATGGCATCTCAACGGATCCCGGGTTGCCCGACCCAAAACCTTGGAAACCAACTGCTTCGGAATCAAATGGACCGGTCCGGCCGCCCTCCTTTGGCTCTGCACGATTTACCGCCTGGGAAGAATCTTCTGTCATCCGAGGAGCCGCGACCGACCATAACGGGCTCCGCCTGAGAACGGTCAAGTCAATGGCCGCGCGGAAAATCGGGAACCGCATGCAATGATCCCGGAACCTTTGGCGCGCATGGTAGTAGGGTATCCTGACGGTGTCAATCGGACCTCGCGCCATTCGCCCACGTGACGGCAACAATAGTGCACCGGGCGGAACGTCCCTCAGCCCGCGCTGCGGCTCCGGAACCGGTCGAGGGCGACAGCGGCGACGATGATGATGCCGATCATGATGTCCTGGCTGGCATTGGGGATACCCGCGTGGACGCAGCCGTTCTTCAGCACGGACATGATCAAGCAGCCGATCAGCGTGCCCAGGACGGTCCCCTCGCCGCCGTTGAGGCTGCCACCACCGATGACCACGGCGGCGATCACCTGGAGCTCCAGGCCGGCCGCGGTGGTCGGGTCACCAATCCCGCCGAGATAGGCGAACTGGAGGACGCCGGCCAATCCGGTGGCCAGCCCCCCGAGTGCGTAGATCACGACCTTCAAGACCGGCACGTTGATTCCACAGAGCCGCGCCGTCGCCTCGTTCGATCCGATGGCGTAGGTGTAGCGGCCCAGGAGGCTGTAACGCAAGGTAAACGCCAGCAACAGGCTGAGAACCAGGAGGACCCAGACCCCGGGCGCCACGAGGAGCCATCGAGGTTTCGGCTCGATCGCCAGGATTTGCCGCAACCACCACGGCCTCAAATTGATGGGGAAAACCACAGTCGTGCTTGACGCCAGCCAGGTGGCCAGTCCCCGATAAACCTGGTAGCTACCGAGCGTGATGATGAACGGCACGACGCGCAGGCCCGAGATCAACGATCCGTTGATCGCCCCGCACAATCCACCCAGGCCGATCCCCAGGATCAGCGCGACCGGAACCGTCAGCTTCAACGCCCTCAGAGACTCCGGCAGGCGCGGATCCACCTCTTTGATGAACAGCGCCATGCACACGGTGACCAGTGCGACCGTCGAGCCGACCGACAGATCGATCCCTCCGGCGATCATGATGATCGTCATCCCCAAGGCCGCGGTGGCGACGATGACCGTTTGCACGGCGATCGTCTGCCAGTTGTCGACAGCGAGAAACCGGCCCGATTCGCGAGTCAGCACGGCAAACAGGACCGTGATCAGGACGAGTCCCAGGAACGGCCCGAAGACCGTCCAGACCCAGCTCAGGGTCTGCCGGAACGCGATTGACCGCTTCACTTGAAAGTCGTCGCCGAGATCGGTGGACACCAGCGATGCCTCCCCGTTGCGTGTTGCGTGGGAAGCTATTGTTGACTCGTGACTCGCAACTCGCAACTCACCACTCAAGAACCCCGAGTGGCCACTTCCATGACCTGGTGCTCGGTACACTGGTCGACGGGCAGGGCCGCGCTCAAGACGCCGCGCGACATGACGGCGATCCGATCGCAGATGCCGAAGAGTTCGGGGAGATACGAACTGACGACGAGGATCGCCTTGCCTTGTGCGGCGAGCTCGCCGAGGAGGCGATAGATCTCGGCCTTGGAGCCGACGTCGATGCCACGCGTGGGCTCGTCGAGGAGGAGGACGTCAGCCTGCTGATGGAGCAGCCGAGCCAGGGCGACTTTCTGCTGGTTGCCGCCCGAGAGGCTGCTGACCGGCTGGAGTGGGCCGGTCGCCGCGATCCGCAACCGGCTGATCCACGAGGCCGCCTCGGCGCGGCGCTCTTTCAATCGCAGCCAGCCTCCGTGTGCGTGCCGTCGCAGGCCCGGATAAGTCATGTTGTCCTCGATCGACAGACCCAGGGCGAGTCCCTCGCCCTTGCGATCCTCGCTCAGGAATCCCACCCCCTGGGCGATCCGACTCCGAGGCGTCGCGTAGCCGCCCGCGACGTGCGCAACGCGGATCGTTCCCGCAACGACGGGTTGGAGACCGAAGATCGCTCGCACCAGCCGGGTCCGACCGGCACCGACCAGACCGGCCAGGCCCAGGATCTCGCCGCGGCGGACAGTCAGGCTCGCCGGCCGTCTCCTTCCCTTCGATCGCACATTCACCAGTTCCAGGATTGTCTCGCCCGGTTCATGAGGCACGCGCGGGAACAATTCATCGAGGTTGCGGCCGACCATGTGGCCGATGATCGACGGCAGCTCCGTCTCCGCCAGCCGGCCCTCGGCGACCGCACGTCCGTCGCGCAGGACGGTGTAGGTTTCCGCGACCCGACGGACCTCTTCCAGGAAATGGCTGATATAGACGATCGCCAGCCCGCGCCGCCGCAGCCGGTCGATGATCGCGAAGAGCCGCTCGGCATCGCGTTCGGACAGCGAGCTGGTCGGCTCGTCGAAGACGATCACGCGCGCCTCGGAGACCAGGGCCCGGGCGACTTCGACCAGTTGCTGCGCACCCACACCCAGATCGCCGACCTTCGCCTCGGGCCGGATGTCGGGATGCTCCAGAAGCTCGAGCGCCTCGGCGACGATCCGGCGATGTTCGCGGCGACGGATCAACCCGGCCCGCACCCGCTCCTGACCGAGCAGGACATTCGCCTCCACGCTGAGATGCGGCGCCAGGGCCAGCTCCTGATAGATCATGGCCACCCCGCGCGCAGCGCCTCCCGCGGTCCCCGCGGCGCGTAGGGCGAGCCGGCCAGCGTCATGGATCCCGAATCGGGCCGATAGGCGCCGCTGAGGATCTTCATCAGGGTGCTCTTACCCGCCCCGTTCTCGCCGATCAGCGCGCGCACCTCGCCCGCCTCGACGGTCAATCGAGACCCGCTCCAGCGCCCGGGTCGCCCCGAACGACTTGCTGACGTCGCGCATCTCCAGGAGCACGTTCACGACTGGGTCGCCCACCGCCCATTGATCCGGTTATCATGACGTATGGTTGTTCGTCTCTTACCCTACCACGGGTGTGGAGTCTCGTCGATCTTGGGTCGAGTCACTGAATCGCGGAGTCCACCGCGCGGCGGAACACCTCATGGGCGCCGCCGTGATTGGTCGGCAAGACCTGGGTCATGATCACGGCGACCAGGTCATGGCGGGGGTCGATCCAGAAGTTGGTCGAGAAGAACCCGCCCCAGTAATAGCGGTTCAAGACCGGCGGTTCTCCCGCCTTTGCCGGGCTCATCATCAGCCCGAAGCCCAGTCCATATTTCCCGAGCGGGATGCCGGCGATCCTGGCGTCCTTGTCGCCGAGCTGGTTTGTCGTCATCATCGCGATCGTCTCGGGCTTGAGGATCCTCACGCCGTCCAGCTCGCCACCATTGAGCATCATCTGGGCGAACCGCGTGTAATCCCTGGCCGTCGAGAACAAGCCACCGCCTCCGGAAAAGAACGTCGTCGAGCCGTAGTTCTTGGGAATCGGCGTGAGGGTTCCGCCATCGCCCGACCGATAGATCGTCGCCACCCGCTCCCGCTTCTCCTCGGGGACGAAGAAAAACGTGTCGTGCAGGTCGAGCGGCTGGAGGATCCGCTCTTGCAGATAGGGGTCGAGACCCTTCCCGGAGACCACCTCGACCACGCGACCGAGCACGTCGTGGCTCAACCCGTACGTCCATCCTTCTCCGGGTTGGTGGGCGAGTGGGACCTTGGCGAGCCGCTCCATCTGCTCCTCGATCGTCTTGAAGTCCCGACGCTGGACTCCTACGCGGTCGTAGATCCGCCCCAGCCGGGCATTGAACGAGAGAATCCCGCCATAGGCGAATCCCGAGGTGTGCGAGAGCAGGTCGCGGATCGTGACCGGCCGCTCTGGCCGGCACCGTGGCGACCTCATCCTTGGTGTCGTCCTTGGCATCGCCCAGGACCCGCAGTTCCTTCAGCTCGGGGATGTACTTTGACACCGGGTCGTCTAGCCCCACCTTGCCTTGCTCGACCAGCATCATCACGGCGGTGCAGGTGATCGGCTTGGTCATCGAGGCGATGGCGAAGATTGTGTCCTCGGTCATGGGCGTCTTGCTCGCCAGGTCACGGTAGCCGAAGGTCGTGAGGTTCGCCACTTTTCCATGGCGGGCGACCACAGCCACACCACCCGGAATCTTGCCGTCATCGACGAGCTTCTGGAGCGCCGGCTTCAGCTTGCCGAGCGTCTCGGCCGACAGGCCGACCTCGGCCGGTTCGGATTTCGGCAGTTCACCTGCGCGGGCGACGCAGAGCGAGATGAGAGACAGGAAGGCAACGAGCGGGGTGAATTGAACCATGCGTAGCTCCTGACATCGAGCGCGGATTGCTCCTGGGTCTCGATTCACTTTCGAGGCGATGGAATGACTCCGGCTGGACCATTGTCGCCCGAATCGTGTCCATGTCAATTGGCCGTAAAGATCGCCGCGACCTCGCCCACGATGCATCTCTGAGCCCACCCGCTCGCATCGGGGGTTCCCCGTCGGTTATCCTGGATCCCGGGTCGATCGTGCCTGGAAATCGGATCGCACACGGACATGCCGGCGTTTCAGGAATTCCTCACTCAACTTCTGGACCAGGGAAAGATCGTGTTCCGCTCGGCAATGGTTCCGCGGGACCGGCCGACGGAGCGCGAGGTGGCGATCCTGGCCGAGGCATTCGAGGCGCATGCCCTGTCGGTGGCCGGGCCGCGCATCGCATTTGATCCGGCGATAGCCTGCGAGGCCGCCGAGCTGGTGCGCCAGTCGAGCTGGGCCCTGGTCAATCGCGACGAGCGGCTTGGCGATCTCAAGCGGCGGATCCGGATGGCCGGACCGCCGCGGACGCCGTCGCATCACCTGTCGGCCGATCTCATGTTGCGATACGTCCCGCAAATTGTGAAGCGGGCGCACGGACTGGACCCCGCCGATCCGTTGAGCGGGTTGCTGGGCGATGTGTTGCGGCACTGGCCGCTTTCGGGAGTCTTGGCGGACGCGGATGAAGGCCCGCTCGTTCCCCTGGAATTTGGCGAGCATCCGGGCCTGCTCCTGCTGTACGCCGAGCGGTTGGCAGCCCACGACCGGCCGGCCTGGCGGCCCGAGCCCTCGAGCCCGGCGTGGGCGTATTACGAGCTGATCCTGCAACAGCCGGCGAGCTCACCCGCTCCATAACGCACCATTCTGAATTCTGCGCGTGCCAGAGAATCCGGGTGCAATTGAGCCTTCCGGGAGCATCAGCCGATCCCGTACTCCTTGAGCTTACGATAGAGGGTTCGCTCGCCGATGCCGAGCATCCGCGCGGCTTCCTCGCGGTTGCCGTTGGCCAGCTCAAGGGTTTCGCTGATGTAGTGCCGCTCGATCTCCTCGAGCGACTTGCCGACCAGGGCGTCGAGGCCAGGATGGCCGTCGTTCCTGCCGCTGGATGCGACTTGCTGGAGGTCTTCGGTCAGGTCGTCCACGTCGATCACGCCGTCGGCGTCCATCACGACCATGCTCTCGATGACGTTTCGCAGCTCGCGCACATTCCCCGGCCAGGCATAGCCCATCAGGACCTTGCGCACGGCGGGCGTCAGCGACGTGATCGACTTGCCGTGCGAGGCCGAAAACTCCTTGAGGAAATAGTCGATCAACAGCGGGATGTCGTCGCGTCGTTCGCGCAGCGGCGGAAGCTTGACGCTGACGACCTTGAGGCGGTGGTACAGGTCCTGGCGGAACTTGCCGTCGCCGATGGCGTCGGACAGGTCGCGGTTGGTGGCGGAGATCAGCCGGACGTTGACCTTGATCGGATCGTTGGTGCCGACGCGGACGATCTGGCCGGTCTCAAGCACGCGGAGCAGCTTCACCTGGATCGCGACGGGCATGTCGCCGATTTCGTCGAGGAACAGCGTGCCGCCGTTGGCGTACTGGAACCGGCCGATCCGGTCGCGGTCGGCGCCCGTGAATGCCCCTTTCACGTGGCCGAACAGCTCGCTCTCCAGCACGTTCTCGCTCAGCTCGGCGCAGTTGAGGGGGACGAACGGCTTGTCCTTGCGTGGGCTGTTGATATGGAGGGCCTTGGCGACGAGCTCCTTGCCTGTGCCGCTCTCGCCCGAGATCAGCACCGACGCGGAGGTCGGCGCGAGCTGCCGGAGCTTGGCCACTACGGAGTGCATGGCCGGCGAGCTACCGATCACCCCCTCGAAGCCGAACTTCTCGTTGAGCTGCCGCTGGAGCTCGAGGTTGGAACGCTGGAGCCGTTGCGACTGCGACGCCTTGTCGGCTTTCGTGCGCAGCTCGTTGATATCCAGCGGCTTGGTGAGATAAGTCGAGGCCCCGGCCTGCATGGCGGAGACGGCCGCCTTGATCGTGTTGTTGCCGGTGAGGATCACGACCTCGGCGTCGGGCAGCTCGCGCTTGGCCTTGGCCAGGACGTCCATCCCGCCGATTCCTTCCATAATGAGGTCGGTGATGACGATGTCGAAGGCCTGCTCCTCGATCAGCCGGAGTCCTTCGCGGCCGCTGGTCGCCACGACGCACTCATACCCGACGCGCTCCAGGCTCTCCGCAACCGCGTGGGCGTGGGGCTCGTCGTCGTTGACCACCAGGACGCGGATCTGCTGGTCCATCGGTCCGTTCTCGCGATCGATGAAGGGATCTCAGCCTTGCCCGAAGGGTCGTGGGGATGGTGACGGACCGCGCTGCGACTCGGGACCGTCCGACGGCCGGGAAGCCGGGGTGTCCGCGGGGAGACGGATCGTGAATTGCGACCCCTTGCCGGGCTCGCTCTGCACGTGGATCGTCCCCTCGTGGGCCTCGACGATCTTGCGGGTCGTCGGCAGTCCCAGGCCGCTGCCGCCCGATCGCGTGGAGAAGAACGCCTCGAAGATTCGACCGCGGACCTCCTCGGTCATGCCCGCGCCTGTGTCGGTCACGTCCAGGACGCCCCAGCGCCCCTCGCGGCGGGTCGTGAAGATCAACTCGCCCCCGGAGGGCATGGCGTGCTCGGCGTTGAGCACGAGGTTCAAGAGAGCCTGCTTGAACAGGTCGGCGTCGAGCCGGATCGGCGGGAGGTTGGCGTCGAGCTGGGTCCGCATCACGATCGACTTCGTCGCCGCGGTGGGCTCGTAGAAGTCGCGGATCTCTTCGACGATCTCGTTGAGGTCCGCGGATTCCAGCTTCAAGTCCTGGATGCGGGCGAAACGGAGGAAGTTCTCGAGGATGCCATGGAGCCGGAGGACTTCGTGCTGGAGCCGTTCGACGCGCTGGCGGACCCGGCGGTCGCGCGGGGACTCGCCGTCCTGAAAATCCTCAGCCAGGAGGTCGAGGTTCAATCGGAGGGTTGAGAGGGGATTGCGGATCTCGTGGGCCAAACCGCCTGCAAGTTGGGAGATCTCGGCATACTGGGCGCGGAGCCGCCGTGTGACCTCCCGCTCCTCACGGTCCTGCGGTGGGGGGGGCGTAGCCTGTCCCCACGAGTCGGGAGTTGACGTGCCGGCGGCGGATCGTTCGGGCGCGACGGGTCCGTCGGCCGCGGGGATGCCCGACCTGGTCGGCACCTTGACCGAAGCGTCCGAGACCGTGCTCGACAGAAGGTTTGCCATGGGAGATCTTGCCGATAGCCGAACGAAGCTCGGGACAGAGCGAATCGAGGGATCGATAGCGTATGGCCGAGGGCACGCGGACGAGTCCGCAGCCCTGGGGGGATCAAGGTCGGGAGGGGCCGCGAGGGGCACCTCGATCGCCGCCGTAGCCGCCCCGATCGCGATCGCGATCGCCGCCGTAGCCGCCCCGGTCGCGATCGCGTTCGCCACCGCTGGGACGTCGCGGCGGCGGGCCTCCCGACGGCCCGCGCGGCTCGCCGCCGGGGCCGCCTGCGCCTGGCGGCCGGGTGCGGCTGGCCAGCTCGTCGGGTTGGCCGCGCTCGGCCAGAGCGGCTTTCCGCGACAGCTTGACTCGGTCCTGATCGTCGATCGCAATCGCTTTGACCAGCATAGGATCGCCGACCCGGCAGACGTCCGACACGCTGGAGACATAACCGTCGGACATCTCGCTGATGTGCACCAGCCCGTCCTTGCCGGGCAGGATCTCGACGAACGCGCCGAACTCCTTGATCGAGGTCACGCGGCCCTCGTAGATCCGCCCGAGCTGCACGCCCTCGGTCATCGCCACGATCTTGTCACGCGCCGCCTCGGCGCCGGCGGCCTCGGCGCTGGAGAGCGTCACGACCCCGGTGTCATCGATGTCGATCTTGGCCCCGGTCTCCTCCTGGAGGCGGCGGATGGTCTTGCCGCCCGGACCGATAATTAGGCCGATCTTCTCGGGGTTGATCTGGATCTGGATCAGGCGCGGGGCGTTGGCCGAGATCTCCTCGCGCGGCCGCTTGATCGAGCGGAGCATGGCACGCAGGATCTCCAACCGGGCCTCACGGGCCTGGTCGAGCGTCTCGCGAATGATCGGCTCGGTGATCCCCTGGTTCTTGAGGTCGAGCTGGATGCCGGTCACCCCGCGCTGGGTGCCGGCGACCTTGAAGTCCATGTCGCCGAAGTGGTCCTCGTCGCCGATGATGTCGGTCAGGAGGATGTGGCGGCCAGCGGTCTCGTCCTGGACCAGTCCGATCGAGATCCCGCCCACGGGGTCGCTGATGGGGACGCCGGCATCCATCAGGCTGAGCGTCGCGCCGCAGACCGAGGCCATCGAGCTGGAACCGTTGGACTCGAGGATGTCGGAGACGACGCGGATCGTATAGGGGAACCGGGAGGCTGGGGGCAGGATCGGGGCGACCGACCGTTCGGCCAAGGCCCCGTGGCCGATCTCGCGCCGGCCCGGCCCGCGGATCGGACGGACCTCGCCGACGGCGAACGACGGCATATTGTAGTCGAGCATGAACTTCTTGCTGTATTCGTCCATGATGCCGTCGACCCGCTGCTCGTCGGCGCCGGTGCCCAGGACGGTGGTCACCAGGGCCTGGGTCTCGCCCCGCTGGAACACCGCCGAGCCGTGAGCGCGGGGGAGCAGGCCCACCTCGCACTTGATCGATCGCAGGTCCTTGGGCCCGCGGCCGTCGGGCCGCTTGCCGTCGAGGATCAGCTCGCGAACGACCCGCTCCTCGACGGCCGTGAAGGCCGCCTTGATGCGCGTGGCAGTGACCGGCGTATCCGCCGGGATCGGGCTCGGGGCGGCCTCACCCAGCTCGTGCTCGCTCCCCTCCATCGCGGGCGGCTCAGGCTCGACGTCCCCACCGGAGGGCATCGACGCCGGGGTCGCCTTCTCGCCCGGGGCCAGCTCCTTGAGGATCTGGTCCAGGAGCGCTCGCGTGGCGCTGTTGCGTTCCGCCTTCATCACGATCTGTTTATGCTGCCGCAACGTTTCGCCGTACCGCGCGTAGATCGTCTCGCGCAGGGGTTCGGACGTCGCCGCGGGGTGCTCCACCGGCGGCAATCCCACCGCCTCGAGCAATTCCTTCTGCATCGCGATGATTTCCTGATTCAGCCGATGCGCCTCCATGATGGCGTCGCCCATCTCGTCCTCGGGCAGCTCCTCGCCGAATCCTTCGATCATGACCACGGCCTTCTCGGTGCTGGCGACGACCAGGTCGAGGTCGCTGTTCTCCAGCTCTTCCCCGGTGGGGAAGGCGACGAGCTGGCCATCCACGCGGCCCAGCCGGATGGCGCCGATGGGGCCGTGGAACGGCACCTGTGCCAGCACCAGCGAGGCCGAGGCGCCAATGATCGACGGCACGTCGGCATCGTTGGCCCGGTCAGCCGAGATCGGCCCCGCCTGGATCTGGACCTCGTCCCGATAGGACTCCGGGAACAGCGGTCGGATCGGCCGGTCGATCAGCCGCGACGTCAGGATCTCCTTGGTGGTCGGCCGCCCCTCGCGCTTGATGAAACCGCCGGGGAACTTGCCGGCGGCGTAGGTCTTCTCGCGGTAGTTAACCGTCAGCGGGAAGAAGTCGAGCCCCTCCCGGCCGGGTGCGGCGACGACGGCGACCAGGGTCATCGTGTCGCCGATCCGCACGACCACCGAACCGCTGGCCTGCTTGGCAAGATGACCGGTCTCAATACTCAGGAGCTTGCCACCGATGGTTCGTTCGACAAGCTTGCGGGAAATCAAAGTGCTAGACATGGACCCTACCTGGAGGAAATGGTGCTCGGCGAGCACCCGCTCGACGAAGCCGTGTGGGTGAATGGGTTCCTTGCCGGAAGAGCCCGGTCCCATCGGACTGCTAGCTTCCCGGCTCCGGATCGCTGACAACGGATGTTCCGGCTACTCCTAAGACGCCCTCGCGAGGGTCGGATCCGTCGGAAAACGTGCGGATCTCAAGGAACCACAACGGGGAATGCCGCGTGAGCAAGCGGATACCGGGCAGGATCGAGGACGTCACGAACGAGTCCGATTCCGAGAGGACTCTGGCTGCTCCCTGCCAAGGAATCGCGCCACCCACGGCGTTCGAGGGTCTTCGGGACGAGGCCGGCAGGGGCGGGCGGCTTACCGCCGCAACCGCTTACCGACGGACGATGGCCGAAGGCCAGAACCCGCCGCGGGACGGTTACTTGCGGATTCCCAGGCGGTTGATCACTTCAAGGTACTTCTTCCGATCGTGGAGCCGCAGGTATTTCAGCAGGCTCGATCTCTTGGAGACCATCATCAGCAGCCCGCGGCGGCTGGCATGGTCCTTGGCGTGGGTCTTGAAGTGGTCCGTCAGGTCGTTGATCCGAGCCGTCAGCAAGGCGACTTGCACTTCGGGGGACCCTGTATCCTGCCCATCCCGGCCAAAAGTGCCGATGATCTCCGTCTTTTTCTCCTTCGTGATCGCCATCTCACGCCCCAATGCCACCGGCCGTCTCGTCGAGGCCGAATCTGTTGAAACAACACTTCCACTTTAAGTGCTTCAGCATAGGCAAAGGTGTCGACGATTGCAATCCCCCTCACGGACTTCAGGATTGGCGGCCGGGAGGCGGGGTTCGATGTCTCCAGAGCCGGTGAAAGCCTCATCGCGTTCCATCGATGTGACTGAACGCCTTGACACGGGTTTCGTCAGCGGTTTCCAACGAAACGTGTGCCATGTTTCCGCCATGCTCCGGGACGCTGTTGGTCGGGGCGATCTTCGCCGAACTCTTGGCTGCGGCAAGCTTTCCGGCCAGCGAGACCGTGTCGGGCCATTGCAGAAAGTGGCACTTTTTGGCAACCTTTTTGCGGGTCGCCCTCTCCATCTCCCGCGCCGTGCTCAACCCGAGATCGCGGTCGGCTGCCCTGACTGCGACGTGTGCGGCGGTGAATGGGATCGCCCAAAGGGAGTTCCAAAGCGAGGTGTTTCGGACACGGTTGACGCGATGCCGCGGACCCACGGATGTTTTGCGCATCATCACTTCTCTGTAGTTAGTATGCCTCAACTCTGGGATTTCGTTAATGCACTTTCGAGGGAATTGAGTGGTTTCTCGACGCAACCTTCGACCCGGTCAAGAGAAGAAAAAACCGAAAAAATCTTGAGTCGGGAGACTGCGCCACCAGGCCCGGGAGCTCGGACCGTGATCAACGGCGAGGTTTGCCCGAGGGCTCCGGACGCTGGGAGCACGAAGCTGGTCAGGTCGGTGGCAGGGCCCCCGATTCTTCGCGGAGGACGCGATGGTGGCCATCCGCCGTTGGAACCTGGAGGAGACTCACCCCCGCTCCGCGGGACGACGACGGTTGCTCAATGTCGAGAAGCTGGTGGCGGGCGGTTGAGCAAGCGACGCCCCGCCCATTATACCTTAAGCGGCCAAGAGCGAGACATCCTCGAACGTCTGGAACTTGAGCGTCATCAGCGTCTTCAGTTGTTCGGCATGGATCGTCGGAAGGCCGTCGAGGGTCTGCTGGATGGCCACTTGAAAATCGGCGAACGTCGGGTGGTATCGGCCGTACATGGCACGCCGTTTGATGAACTTCCACAGCCGTTCGATCAGGTTCAGGTTCGGCGAGTACGACGGCAGATACAACAGGGTGATTCCCCGCTGCGACGCCAACGCCTGAACCACGGCATTGCGTTGATAGCGGGCATTGTCCAGCACCAGCGCGATCGGCCCGGTGAGCCCCGACGCAGCGATCTTCCGGAGGAGTTGGCACATCGTCTCGGTGTTGACGACCGTGGTGTTGGTCACGCTGATCAGTTGGTGGGTGATCGCGTTCCACGCCCCCAGCACGTTGAACCGTTGACGACCCGAAGCGGCGCGCACAAAGATTCGGGTGAACGACCACAGGCAACACAAGAAGGTCCCGAACACGAAATGGGCCGCATCGACGAAGAACACATGGCCTTGCCCCGCTTGAGCGGCGTCCAGGACCGGCTTCAGCTCGGTGTCGAGAAAATCCGCCTGGATGGCGATCTGCTCGGCCAAGCTCTTCTGGGGCGGCACAGGGATGGCGCGGTGGCGCTGCCACTTCAGGCCCAGGTCCCTGAGGAACTTCCGCACCTGCGTCGGGCTGCGCCGCAGTCCGGTCAGTTGGTAGAGGCGTTCGCAGGCTTCGGCGATGGTACAGACGGGGCTCGCCTCGAACGACGCGCGAATCTGGTCCGATACGCGGCCAATTCGCTCACCGGCCCTGTGACGTTCCACTGCCGCAAGCCGTCCCAGCCCCCGTCTCGGAATGCGGCGAGGTAGCGGTGGACGGTGGCTCGTCCGACCCCGGCGACCTCGGCGGCTTTTTGGCGCGTCTGTCCGCAGTGCAATGACCAGAGAACCAGCATCTTTTCCCGGACCCGGGGGTGGGGGTGGAAGACCCGTTCCTCATGGACGATCCGCTGCTCCTCGTCGGTCAACTGCACGCGAAACCAAGCCATGGTGCGCCCCTTTGGATCCGTTCTCAGGCAGGATGACCCGCCTTACCGTTGACTACGCGGATCCAGCATAACCCGCAGAAACGGAAAATGCCTCATTCTGGCCCGTGCAGGGTATAATCTCGGCGGTGGCGACCACTGCGATGATGAAGAAAGGAGAAGAATTGAACGGAATCTGTTCGGAACCGGGTTCACCAACCTGATATCCAAGGTGTCCGTCCGGTGAAGTGCATCTACAAAGCGGCGTGACTCCCCGCGATGATAGTGCTGTCGGGGCCAGTGGTCCCGTCAGGGAGATCACGCCGTGTCTCGAAGCCGAACCATCGATCTACGCTGGAATGCCCTCCTCAGCGATTTCCGCAGGAGCGGTCTGACTCAAGCCGAGTTCTGCCGCCTTCGCCAAATCTCGCTTCACTCCTTCCGAAAGCACCTCTACCAGCCCGCCTCGGCCGATCGCACTCCCAGCGACGATCGTCCTTCCCCCAGTGCCGACCGCCATTTCCTCCCGGTCCCTATCCTTCCCGATCCCATCCCGCCGAGCGCCGCCTCGGGATCCCACCTCGAACTCATCCTCTCCAACGGACGTCGGATCGCTGTCGCCCCCGGATTCGACCCCCGGACCCTCCGCCATCTCATCGCGGTCGTGGAGGGACGCCCATGTTCGGACTGAGCGCCGCGGTCCGCGTCGACCTCGCCAAACAGCCGGCCGACATGCGCAAGAGCTTGACGGCCTGGCGCCCTGCATCAGGAGCTGGATGGATCTCTCGGGTCATCTCTTCGTCTTGTAACAAGGCCGCGATCGCATCAAGATCCTGTACTGGGATCGCGATGGCCTGGCGTCTGGGAAGAGGCTCGAACGCGGCACCTTCGATCCGTCGCGGCGGCGATCGCGTCGAGATGACCACCGCCGAACTCGCCGCTCTCCTGGCGGCATCGATCTGGACACGGCCAGACGGCGAGTCCGCTACTCGCGGCGTCACTCTTCGAAATGAAGAATAGACGACCGACAGGAGAATAATGCGCGAACAATCGAGCACCGTGAACGTAGTATAGGGTATGATCACCTCGCGGACCCACTCCAGGACGACTTGGAGGCGGCCCATCAGCTCATCCGTGAGCTGCTGAAGACGCTCGCCAGCAGGTCCATCTCAACGAGAAGCTCCAGCACCAGCTCGAGCAGCTCTCCGCCAGCGCTACGGTCCAAAGGGGAGCGGATAGACCCGGCCCAGCTCTTGCTCTTCGCCCGGGAGATCTGGAGCAGGCCGAGCCGGCGCCGACACCCGCTCCGACGTAGGGCCGGCCCCGACGCCCGCTCCGAGTGCGGCCAAGAAGAAGGGCCACGGACGTAAGCCGTTGCCGGCGAGAGGCCCGAGTGCGGTCTTGCAAGAGTCCCGCCCGAACAACGCACTTGCCCCGACTGCGGCGCCGACCGCACCTGCATCGGCCAGGAAGTCCGCGAGCAACTCGAATTCATCCCCGCCCGGCGGGTCGTCCTCGAACCCATCCGCCCCAAGTACGCTTGCCAGGACTGCCAGGCCCACGTCGTGATCGCCGACGTGCTCCCCGAGCCGATCGACAAGGGCCTGCCAGGCCCGGGGCTGCTGGCTTACGTCGCCGTCAGCAAGTATGCCGATCACTTGCCGCTCTATCGCCTCGAGGGAATCCTCGAGCGCTGGGCGTCGAGTTGTCGCGGTCAACGATGTGCGACTGGATGGCCACGATCGCCGATCTGCTCAAGCCGATCGTCGATCTGATGCTGAAGAAGATCCTCAGTTCCAGGGTCGTCCAGAACGACGACACGACGGTGCCGGTGCAGGACCACGACGGCAAGGGGATCAAGACCGGCCGGCTCTGGGTCTCCGTCGGCGACCGCGGCCATCCTTACGTGGTCTATCGCTACACGCCGGACCGCAGCGCCGCAGGGCCCCGGGAGATCTTCAAGGACTTCCAGGGTTATTTGCTGAAGAGGAGGTCAAAGCGACCGGATGGGATCGCAGCGACTATGCCCTGAGGGCCGCTGAACATCGCCGTTCGACTCGTCGCGTGAGGCGGAAGTGGCGCACAGGCCGAGTGCGCAGCCCATCGCGCCTGGAAATCCTGATAAGACCAGTCTGATCTGGTAAGCCACAGGCGCTCGCCGTCATGGCATGGTCTGAAGACCGTGCCACAACAGGGCGCCGCAAGCGGCCGCACGAAAAAAAGCCGCCGGCGAGTGCTCGCCGCGAAGCAGGAGTCTCACCGGCCCCTGGCGCTGGGTCTGCGCAACGGAGGCCGCTTGCTCAGTCATTCCATCGCGGCCCGCATCGAAAAAGGGAGCTTCACCATGCCTCTTTCCACTTGGCTTTCGGGGACTTTTTCGCACAGCCAGGCCCGTGCGCCAAGCGCCCTGACCCGGCGACAACATCGTCCCACCGCCGGCACACCTTCCGGCCCAGTCTGGAAAGACTCGAGATCCGGCTTACATTGAGTCTGACCACGCTGGCCACGTTCGGCGGCATTCCCAACGGTTACGACGCGGTCGGCGGCGTGATCATGGACAGCAGCGGCAACCTGTACGGCACCACGGCGGGGGGAGGCGCCAACCGCGACGGCACGGTTTTCGAGTTGGCCCACGGCAGCGGCACGATCACCACGCTGGTCTCGTTCAACGGCACCAACGGTCTGAGCCCGGAGGCCAGCCTGATCATGGACAGCAGCGGCAATCTGTACGGCACAACGTATCTGGGAGGCGCCTACGGGCGACGGCACGGTATTCGAGCTGGCTGAGGGCAGCGGCACAATCCCCACGCTGGTCTCGTTCAAAGGCAGCAATGGCCAAGACCCGGAAGACGCTCTGATCATGGACAGCAGCGGCAATCTCTACGGCACCACGGCGAGCACGGTTTTCGAGCTGTCAGGGGCCGATGCCCTGCCGGCTTCGCAGATCAGCGGTTTGCATTCCTCCACCGGCGCCGGCGCATCTCGGAAATTCACCGTCACCGTCCCGAATGCCGTCGGCACCACCGACAGCGGCGATGTGGGCACAGTCGACCTCGCGAGCAACGACAGCACGGCCAACCTGAACGCGAATGACACGGCCCCGGACATTGGCACGTGTCCCTTCAGCGGGGTAGTGCCGCAAAAGAAAGGTAGGCCATCGATCACGGACACGCTCTTCAGCTCGACCACGGGCGGCCTGAGCACGGATGGTTCTTGACATCCAGGTGCTCGGTCAATCGTTCGCGGACCGCATCGCAAAAAAGACGGCGGAATAGGAGACTGTAACACGGACACCGGGCATGGGGATTCTGCCCCGAAGGGGCCGGACATACCAGCCCAGGGCAACGCCCTCGCCGTTGCCCACAACTTTGCACTCGTGCCGGCGGCCCAGCCCACGGCGGTCCCTGGCACGACAACGGGAGTTTTCTCTATGGGCTTTTGGACAGTCTCTCGGGGACTCGCCGACTCTCCTGAAGCACGGGGCGGTGTCCCCCAGGGCGCACCACGATCGCCCGGCGACCCCTCGGCGGGGGATGCCGGCCAATTCCGATCACTGGCGTGGGAACGCGGCCCAGTCGGCGGCCCGACCCACCGCTCTGGTGGCGGGGCTCGACCCGGCGCCGAACCGGGGTGCCCGTGGAATCCGCCAGGGGCCTCCTACTCGCGACGGCGTTTCGAGCTGGGACGGTGGGTCCCGAGGAGTCGCAGGCTGCTCGGCACGGGCCCGCCAGCCCAGGGCCAGAGTCGGTCATGCGTTGCATCCCGACCCACATGGCCTTCGGGCCGGGCTCGCCATCGCATTTGCGACCCAGTCAACCCCCCAACGACCCAATCAGCCGGACCATCGTTTGGATCGAGGGCGGCTCTGTCGGTGGCGGCTGCTTGGTCACGGTGGCGTACACCGCTTGCCACTCGTCCAGATCCAACGCGATGTCGCAGGGCAGATCGGGACAATCCCGGCCCAACATCATCAAGTGCATGATCCGCCAGGCCACGATCAGACACAACGCCAGGTAGGGCTCGAACCGCTCCGCCGTCTCCAATTGCGATTCCTCGACCTTGCAGCCCGACTTGAGCACCCGGTGGTAGATCTCAATTTGCCATCGACATAAATAATAATCAATAATCATTCAGAACGTCGTCATTGGTGTCGATCGGCAGGTCGGTCAGCAGCAGCCATTCGACCGGCTCGACGCCGGGTGGCACGTCGCGCTCCGTGGCCAGGACCGCGTTGACTTCCAGGTCGGGCAACTTCCCTCCCGGACGAGCCGGGCCGCGCAAGGTCACCCGCGCCGCGCGGATGTCGACCACGGCCGTGCGAGCTTCGCGCACTTGCTTGCGCTGGCGATCCTCCGTCGCCGGGGCATCGCGGCGGCGAACCTCCAGAGTCCGTTGGGCGAGGACCGGTGTGCTGGCGACGCGCTCGCGAAGATGCGGGATCTCGGTCCGCGGACGAGGCCGGTTCGGAGGCAACCAAGGCACGATTCTGGCCGGCGCGAATGATGAACGAGGCCTTGGGAACTATGCCGCGACGGCTTGCGCTTCCAGAATATACTCGTAAACATCGCCTTCGCTATCGGCGAGCGAAACGACGAGCGTCTCCGGGGCTGCGCGCGCCACCTGGCAGGCCGCACGGTATCCCTCCACCCAGCGAATGCTTTCCTTGTCCTCGATCGGCTTGGCACGCCGCTCGGCCCGTTTCTGCGTCGGGATCCTTCGCGAAGTCCGAGCGGGTCCCGCGCCAGACTTCGGCGTCCACCACCCCCAGGGCCAAGTGTTCCGGAGTCATGGCCAGGGAAGCGTGGTTGTAGAAGCCGACCCGGGTGATGTCGTTGAAGGGGCCGGCTCCGTCCATGACCTCGTTGGGGCGCGTGAGGTCCAGTTCGGTGGTGTCCTGGGGGATGAGAACCACCGGTTGCTCGCGGATGCGTTCGAGGGTCGCATCGCTGATGGGGTCCCAAAATCGTTGCGAAGGTCACGTGCTCGTTGTCGAGGAAGCGATAGGCCGCCTTGGTTTCCGCATGGCCCTCGCAACCGGCGGGGAACTTCAAGGAGGGCTTCTGGCTCATGGTATTCAAGACCTTCTGGAACCGCTTCTGGAGCTTGACATTGCCCTTGGACTTTCGAGACCGGGACTTTCGGGTTTTGGGCTTTCGGGCTTTGGTCTGGCTATGGACCGTGCCAAAGCAGGCGGTCTCCAGCTCCTTGTCGATCCACTCTTGCATGGTGTCGCTCTTTGGGATGGCCGGAGGATCGTCCTCGCCGACCTGTGCACTGTGCCAGGCGTAATCAGGATAGTCATGCTTTCCTATCTATTTCAACCAAGATTTTCTTGCCTATTATTCCCATGCTTCCCATATTAGTGCAAAGTTGTGGGCAACGGCGAGGGCGTTGCCTGGGCTGATTTGTAGCTGCCCTGCGGGGCGACGGACAATGATGCCGGTATCGATGCTACAGTCTCCGGAATTGCTGAAAAAGGCCGGCAACGCCAAGGCATAGCGTTCCGACGACGACCTGAACAAGACAACAAAAAACGCGGCCGGTGAGCCTCACCGCCGCGCAGGGGCTTGACCGGATCGGCAAAGCCCTGGCGCTCGGCCTGCGCACGGGGGCACTTGCCCAATCAGTTGCATCGGAGACTGCGTTAGCGTTCGTGAGGGCGTGAGAGAGGCTGTTCATCGATCGAGATTGTTTAACATCAAGGGAGCAACAGAACCATGTTTTCCACGAGAGGGAACGATCGGCGGAGGAGCGGGTGGGCAACGATCGAGGCACGGAAACGGCGGCGGATGCAGCCGACGTTGCTGGCGCTGGAGGACAGGCGGCTGCTGTCCAACATCGTCGTGACCAACACCGCCAGCAGCGGCACCGGCTCGTTGGCTTGGGCGGTCGGCCAGGCGAATTTGAACGGGGGCGCCGAGACGATCACGTTCGACGAAACGGCGTTCAAGACGGCGCAGACGATCAATTTGAACGGCAGCGCAGCTCGAGCTGACCGACACGACGGGAACGGAGACGATCACGGGCCCGACGGCGGGCGTGACGGTGAACGCCGGCGGGAATAGCCGGGTGTTCCTGGTTGACGGGACGGCGTCCATCTCGGGGCTGACGATCACCGGCGGGGTGGCCAATGCCAGCTCCCCGTACATCGCCAGCGCGGGCGGCGGTGTCGTGAATTTCGCCACCCTGACCCTTACGGCCGATGTCCTGTCCAACAACGAAGCCCTCGGCGACCCGAGCGCCAGCCCGCTCGGCATCGACGGCCTCGGCGCCGGCGGTGGCGTCGGGAATCTCGGTACCCTGACCGTCAGGGGGTGCACGTTCACCGACAACCAGGCCGTGGGTGGTTCCGGCAGCAGCGGCAGTGTCCATGCCGGCTCAGGTGCTGGCGGCGGCATCGCCAACTTGGCGGTCGCCAACGTCACGAACAGCACGTTCACCGGCAACCTGGCTCAGGGCGGCAGCAACTCGAGCGGTAACGACGCGGGCGGCGCCGGCGGGGGCGGCATCGTCAACTTTGTGGCGCGACTCACCGTCGCCGGCAGCACCTTCACCGACAACCAGGCCCAGGGCGGCAACGACAATTCTGGGAGCATCTTCGCCGGCGTCGCCGCAGGCGGCGCGATTGACAGCTTGGGGACTGCCGCGACGTCCCTGGTGGTCAGCCAGGGCACGTTCACGAACAACGAGGCCCAGGGCGGCAGCGACAATCAGGGCAGCTCCTTCGCCGGCGGCGGTTTCGGCGGCGGCATCAGCGTGGGCCAGGGCGTTGCGACGATCAGCAATGACCCTCTTCGCACGCAACTCGGCTCTGGGTGGCCAAGGGGGGTCGGCGCCAACAGCGCCAACGGCGCGGGCGGCGGCCTGAACAGTTTCAATCTGACGGGCAGGGTACGGTCGTCAGCGTCAGCGGTTCCAGGCTCACCAACAACTCCGCGACGGGTGGTCCCGGTGGGTCGGGTGCCAACGGCGGCGAGGGCCTCGGCGGCAGCCTTTCGAGCCTCTTGGCGCGATGATCAGCTTGAGCAGCACCCCGTTGTCCCTCAGCGTCGCCCAGGGCGGTGCCGCCGGCGCTGGCGGCAGCAGCGGTAACAGTCTGGGCGGCGGCGCGTATGTTGACGCCACCTCATCGCTCAGCCTCATAGGCGGCAGTGTCTCGGGCGACTCGGCTTCCGGCGGCGGCGGCCTCGCCAACTACGGCACGGCCACGCTGACCAACTGCACCGTCAGCGGCAACGAGGCCCTCGGCAATCCAGCCGGCGGTGGGTTCGGTGGCGGCATCGAGGACACCTCGTCCGGTATGCTGACCGTCACCAATAGCACCTTCGACGCCAACAAGGCCATCGCCGTCGGTCCCAACGATCCCATCGTTAGCGCGTCCTACATCTTCGCATCGGGCGGCGCGATCGACCTGAATCTGGCCAGTACCGGCTCGGCCACGATCAGCAACAGCACCTTCGACGGCAACGAGGCGCTCGGCGGCAGCCCCGGCGCCAGTGCGGGCGGAGGGGCGCTCAGCAATTCCAGCGACGTGGGTGCGACCCTGACCGTCACGGACTGCACGCTCAAGGACAACGAAGCCCTCGGTGCGGCCGACGGTGACGGTGTAACCAACTTCGGCTCCGGCCAGGGCGGCGGCATCAACAGCATCGGCACCTTGACCGTAAGCGATTCGACCCTGACCGGCAACCTGGCCCAGGGCGCGCCTCTGGCAGCGGACGTCGTCCCCTCGCAGGAAGTCTTGAGCAACAGTGCAACTGCCGGCGGCGGCATCTTCTGCCTCGACCTCGCCGGCGGCCCCGTGCTGATTGCCGACAGCACGCTCACCGGCAATCAGGCAGTGGGCGGCTCCGGGCCGGCGCCGGCCCTCGCCGAGGGAGGCGGCATCTCCCTGGTCCTCGTTCCTTCCGGCCTCGTGGCCGACTGTACGGTCAACAACAACGTGGCTCAGGGCGGGGCCGGCGGCGCGGGCACGGCCGGCGCCGACGGCGTCAGCGGTGGCATCGACCTGTCGGGTGGCTCGGTCGTGACCGTCACCAACACCACCGTCAATCAAAACCAGGCCATCGGCGGCGGCGGCGGCGCCGGTGCCAATGGCGGCTGCCGGCGTGGGCGGCGGCATCAACGTCGGCACCGGCTACTTCCTTTTCGGTGCCCCCGACAATTCCTCGCTGACGCTCAACAACTGCACCCTCAACAAGAATGAGGCCATCGGCGGCGCCGGCGGTTCGGGCGCCAGCGGCGGCGACGCCTGGGGCGGCGGCCTGTCGGTCCTGACCGGTTCCGCCGCCCTTACCAACTGCACGGTCCACGCCAACCAGGCCAACGGCGCGAATGCCTACGGCGGCGGGATTTATGCCCTCGACAGCACGGTGGACGTGGAGAATTCCACCGTCAACGGCAACCAGGCGAACGGCTCCGTGGACGGCGAAGGTGGAGGGATTTACGCCTATGACACCACCTTGACCCTCGTGAACACGACCGTGAAAGGCAACCAGGCCACGACGGGCTACAGCAACATCTTCGACGGCCCGTGAGATCTCCCCGGCCCGACTCGAGCGCCGGGTCCTCCCGGTCGCGACCTGCGTGACGGCCCGTCCATGAAAGGTGTCCGGAACCGCCGTGATCGCGTTCCGGACACCTTCTTTTGAAGTTTCTTCTAGCCCCACAGGAAAAGACTCAGAGTCGTGGATCAACAAGAAAGGGACCCCGGTGTTGTTCCCCCCGCCCCATCGACCATCCGTCGCGCGTGCCGGTCATCTTCGCCCTGAAAATCGTTCCAAGAGCTCCGCTTCCAAGTCGGCCTCCTTCTGTTGCCGCACCGCCCCGACAGTGCTTCTTGATGCACTAGGGGGCATGCTTGCGTACCTGTCCTTCGTGACAACAAAACAAGACCTTGCGCGCTTCGATCGGACGACACGAATGGCACTAGCTTTAGAACCATTTCGAGCGATCTTTCGCCTGCTTGGTCTCGGCTCGCGGTTCGTGCAGGTAGGCCCCCGGCTTCCGCCGGCGCTGCCGTGCCCGTGGCTCCCACCTCCCCGGACGGTTGCCGACCCGGTGGTAAGCGACCACTGCCAGGAGCGCATCGATCAGAGCCGGCCGATCCTCCGGACGCGCCGCCTCGATCTTCGGCGCGAACGCCGTCACCGCCTGCTTGGCACCCTTGAAGCTCACCTGCCTCGGCTCGATCCCGTTCTCGGCCGCCGCGACCGCCATCACCGTGCGCAGCAGGTTGTACGCCAGGAGATGGGCCCAGATCTCCTTGTGCACCATCTCCGGCGTCTGGCACCGCAGGACGTCCCTCTGCATCACCGACTTGATCGAACGGAGATCGACTTCCCCCTCCCACCTTCGCTCGTACAGGTCGCCAATCTGCCCGCCGTCGATCGACGCGTCGAGGATCGTGGTGACGACCTGGAACCGCTCGGCGCGGTTGTCCTTGTCATGGGCATCGACGGTCACCTGACGCATCAACAGATCCTTCGGGTAGCGGCGGTACTGCTCCCCCGTCATTCCGCGTGGTTTGTTGGGCCGCTGCCAGAGGATGATGTCGCCATCGGGCCGGCTCTCCACGGTCCGACTCCCCACGCGCTCCGCCTGCACCCGCGCCACCAACTCGATGCCGCGGCTGCGCAGTTCGCAGGCGAGGAAATAGTTGTCGAACAGGGCGTCGGCCAGGACCACGTCGCCGGGCGACAGCGCGTCGTACATCTGTCGCAGCAGAGTCGTCTCGCCGGTCCCCTTGCCCGCATAGGGGGCGATGGCTACGTTGTGGCAGGCGCCGGTCGCCAGTGACAGCAGCACGGCGACGCGGGCCATGGGGAAGCCGATCCCCGGCTGCTGTACCACCGGCTGCGGGTAAATCGCCTGGTTCTCCGGCGTGTCCGGCATGGAGACGTGTGACCCGTCGGCGACCAACACGTCCCGCCCATTCCACTTCCACTCCAGTGCGGCTGCGGCCTGCAACTCAAAGGCGGTCTGCCGCGTCAGAGTACCCAGGACGCCGGTGGGGAGGCGGCCCCGGGCGTTGCAGTAGCTGGCGGTGTTGGGCGAGCAGGCCGCCTGGCCGCTGGCCACCCGGTGGGCGATGATCCGCGAGACGGTGTCGCGACAGGAGTGGTCCTCGCTGAGAACCTGCGAGAGGAAACCTCAGATGGTCGTGACCGGGCCAAACATCCGGTCCCGGTACTGGACTTCGTGTTGGTCGAGGGCGTCGCGGATGCTGGCCTCGGTCAGCACATCGGCGAACGGGAGGCCCTCGTTGCGCGCGAAGCGGGCGCGGAGCTGATCCAAGCTGGTTATGCGATCGGTTTTGGAGTCCCGGGGCGGAATCGTCGAGACGACGACGCAGTGGCTGAGTTGTTGAGTGTTCATACCTTATTATACGTCGGCGCATGGACTAAGGTTCACGGCGCGCTCGAAACGACGGGTAAGCGGGCGAAGAGTCGCCGGTTCGGTTCAGGGGCAGGCCAATGGGGGTGCCAGCAAGGCCATCAGGCACCGACATGCGACTCGTCATTCGCGGCGAGAGACGAGAGGCCCGGCCGAGCGCGCGGAGGTGTCCCATCCGTGGTCCCCAGTGGGCCGAAAGGCTTAAGCTAGTGCCATTCGTGTCGTCGGACCGAAGCAGGGAGGACACGTTGAAAGAGGTTTCAGAGCAGCATGGCATTCACTGAGAAAGCCGAGCCAGTCAGCGCGGCTGCCGGGCCGGCGCGTTGAGAGATTGACCGCTTTGGGGGTATAGTCGCCTACCGATCACCTGACGGCCAGCCGCTTCATACGCCCGGGCCTCTGCAATCCGTCCACGAGTTCCATGGATGAGGCGGAGCCCGATCACCGTCAACGTCCCGCGGCGGGAATCGTCGCGCGACATCGGACTGACGAACCTTTCACCGTAGCGGAGTGTTTCGGATGTGTGGACACATCGACCGGTACGCATGTCGCGGAATGGCGGCGATCGTCTTCGTATCGATGCTGTCGGCATCGACCGACGCGAAAGCCGCGGATGAGTCTCCCGCGAGCGAGAGACCGAAAGCCGCCTGGCTGGAGGGCTCGGCCCGCCACGACTTCGTGATGGACGAGCAGACCCTCGCCATCAAACCTGTGGAGGCGGCGACGGACGACAAGGTCGGCCGCGACGGCCGGGCCCGGTGCATCCTGGTCGTCCCGAAGAGGCCGGTCAAAGGCAACCCGTGGTCCTGGCGCGACCTCCACCGGGATCATCAGCCGCCGGCCGAGGCCGAGCTGCTGGCGCGAGGGTTCCATCTGGCGTTCATCACACCCGGACCGCCCCGGCAGCGGGAGGCCTGGCTCGCCTTCCTGACCGAGAACCATCGGCTGTCCCACAGGCCAGTCTCCATCGGCATGAGCGGCGGCGAACTCCGAGCCGGGACTGCCAAGGGCACCATCACGCCCGACGACGTCAAGATGCCCGTCCACGACACATGCTACGCCCGCAGCCTGGTGCTCGACGTCGGCGGCGAGCGGGTTGCCATCGTCGCCGTGGACCTGGGTGTCTACACCAGCGAGCGCCTGGTCGCGGCCTGCAAGGAGCGGTTCGGGATCTCGCACCTCCTGCTCAGCTCCTCCCACACGCACTCGGGCCCGGGCCGAAATCATGCCGCCTTCGTCGAGAGCCGGATCATCCAGGTCGTCGAAGCCGCGGTGAAGGACATGTTCCCGGCGCGGATCTCCGCCGGGCACAGAAGCTTTCCCCAATTGGGGTTCAATCGTCTCGTCGTGCGGGAGGACGGGCACACCCGCGAGTCCTGGTTCGGCGACGACCACTACACGTCCGAGAACCCCGAGCGGATCCCCTTCGGTCCGGTCAACCCGGAGGTCGGTGTGATTAAGGTCGAGGACAACCAAGGCCGGCCGTGCGCCATCGTGATGAATTACGCCTGCCACGCCGACGTGGTCTGCCAGAACTACGCCATCTCGGCCGACTACCCCGGGGCAGCCACGCGGAAGGTGGAGGAGGCGTTCGGCGGCGGCCTGAACTGCCTCTTCGTCCAGGGTGCCGGGGGAAACATCGAGTCGCTCATCATCAGCTCGCGACGGACAGGTCCGGACGACCCGTTTCAGACCGACTACAGTACCATCGAGAGGGTCGGCGAGCTGCTCGCGTACGAAGCCGTCAGGCTCGCCAGATCGTTGAGCCCGCCGGCCCGAGCAGAGACGGCGATTCGCTACAGGAACGACTCTCTCAAGTTTACCGGCCGCTTCGACAAGAACGCGGTCTTCGACGTCCAGTTTTCCACGATGCTGATCAACGACGACATTGTGATCGCCACGTTTCCGGGCGAGCCGTTCGTCCAGCTCCAACTTGACTGGAAGAAGAAGGTGGAGGTGGCACACCCGTTCCTGTTCGGCTACACGTGGCACGGGGGCACCTGGCCGAGCTACGTGCCGGACATCAAATCCGCAGCACAGGGCGGTTACGGGGCGGACCAGTCGAACCCGAAAATGATCGAGGTCGGCGCCGGCGAGGCGGTGATGAACAAGCATCTGGAGAACAGGTACCGCCTGACCGGGCTGATGCGCGAGGAGCCGGGCCCGGTCGGATTCAAGCCTGGCCCCCGCTATCAAGTCAACCGGGTGCCACGCGAGAAGTGAGTCCGATCCCGGCATGGGGCCGATCCCAGGCTCTCGAGCGGACCCGGCCGAGAACGCGCCCGAGCGGCCGGCCGGCCGCGCCGCCGGCCACGCCGACATCCGCACCACCGAGGTTTATTTCATCCGCAAGGAGGAAGACGGCGAGGTCGCGGCAAGGAAGATTCAGATCCGCCTGACGGGCGCAAGAGCGAGTGAGCCTTGTGCCTGGAATGATGGTTTTCGGGGCGATATGCAAAAAACCCCAAGTTGCTCAGGTGACCGGAATGCGACGGTGCGACCGGCCCGGCTTCTTCGATGTCGGTCTACGGCCGATCGAGCCATCCTCGACACGGATCGCGCCGGAGGATTATCGCTTCCGCTTCTTGTTTCGAGCTTTGCTCTTACCTCTGACTCTGGGCTTTACTTCCGGCCTCGCCGTCAACAGCGCGATGGCCCCTCCGATGAGCAGACAGGTGATGCTGAGCGCTCGCAACACAAAGGGTCCCCAGTCGTTGGCCAGGTAGTTCGCTTCGGCGTGTGTTCGCGGCGGGAAATAAGTGAGCCGGATAAAGACAATTGCAATCGTCAACGGGAACGCCGACAGCCAGACGGCGGCGGCCAGCCGGTCCATCCCAATCGGCACGACCTTGCCGGCGAACCGCGTCGGCCCTCGGATCAACGCGCGGATGCCGAGGCAGCTCGGCGGCGCGAGCAAGAACGCAGTAAAGATCGCGCCAGGCCAGTCGTTTTCCATCGTCGGCATCCGCCTGAGATCGTCAATTGCATGATGCTCGTTTACAATGGACATTGTGCCCTATGACGAGGTTTGGAACCAGGCCAGCCAAGTTGGGGGCGGATTACTCGCTAATCACCGAGTATCAGTGTCCGTCCGGTGAAGTACATCTACAAAGCGGCTAATGGGTGTGGGATCATGTTCGGGGCACCGTCTTGATTCGAGCCGCGAGGCTTGGCGCACGCGATCGCCCCGCGGCGCCCGGGGCCGCGGCGAACGCGGGGCGGGCCAAACTGTAGCCGCGGCGCACAGCCTGGGGCCGTGAGCAGCATCGGTGCAGAAAACAGGAATCAGATCGTTATGCGACGAGTTTTTCCGTGGCTACGGGGCCAGGACCGGGCAGTGGTGCCCCGGTTTCCGCCCAAACTCGACCTATAAGCGGACTTCTGCGCCCAGGAGGTAGCCGTGAATGTACCTCGCTTCCGAATCGCCTGGGTCATGGTCGCCGTCGCCATCGCTGCCCTCGACTTCGGGGCGATACGGGCCCTCCTTCCTCGCCATGCGAATGTCCTTGATGACCAGAGGAGTATGTGCTTGTTACTGGGGGCCCTGCCGATGGCGAACGTTCTCGCGGTCGGCATGCTGATCGGTCAACGGCGACCCGCAAGCCGCCCGTTCCTCCTGGGGTTCGAGGCGTTCGGTGCGATGGCCCTGGTCCTCTTCATCGCCTTGGCGACATCCTTTCCTCGTGAGGTCGTGTTGCCCTACCTCACACCAGTTCTCGTCCCCATACAGAGGACCATCGGGGACGATCGGCCTTTCGTTATGTTCCCGATCGTATCCGTCGTCGCTGTGGCCCTGCTCGGCTGGCCGCAAGTGGCCTTCGCCCTGGCTGGTGGTTTTCTCTCGCGTAGGTTCAAGGTCACCATCTCTCCACGCCCATAGGCTCCATCAGGGGCTTAGTCCAGTTTTGTGTTCCGATGCGACTCACGGCCCCAGCCTCGCCCGCGTTCGTCTCCCGACCACTACCAGGGCCGGACGCCTTCCTTCGATAGTGATCTCCGACGTCCGGCCCTCGATCACCTGATCCCTGACGCCCCGCCACTTCCTGCCCTTCAGTAGATAATAAAGATATATTCATGAGATTATTAACCTCGATTCGGCGAACCACCCACGAACTCACCCAATCACTCCCCCTCTTGGCAACGCCAAGCCGTTGTGCTAACCTCAAAGTTCGAGGAGAGACCAGAGCATGACAATCCAATTACCCGAGCATTTGGTGCGTTATGTCCACGACCAGGTCCTGGCCGGCCGCTTCCGCACCGAGGATGACGTGATCCGCGACGCCCTGGAGCGCCACCGGCAGGCTCAGCAGCCGCCCACCGCCGCTCCGGCGATACCCGATCCGGTCCTGGGCTGCATGCGCGAGGACGCCGAGCTGATGGACGAGATCGTCGCCGACGCCTACCGCCACCGCCGCGAGGAGACCTGGCGGGAAATCGACCTTTGAACAAATCCATCCTCGACACCGACATCTTCTCGGAGATCACCAAGGCGGTGAATCCCACCGTCATCGCCCACGCCACGGCCTATCGCCAAGCGTTTTCCCGCTACACCCTCTCTGTCGTCACCTTCATGGAGGTGGTCCGGGGTTACCAGAAGAAGCAAGCGACCCGGCAACTGCAAAACGTCCTGACCGCCGTCGCCGCGGAAGAAGTCATCACTTTCGACCGGTCCGCCGCCGAGCTGGCGGGCCGCATCGCCGGCGAGCTCGAGCGGATCGGCCACCCCATCGGCCTGGCCGACCCGATGATCGCCGCTCTCGCCCTGACGCACGGCTTGGAGTTGGTCACGGGCAACACCGTCCATTTCCAGCGAGTCCAGAATCTCGGCTACTCGCTCATCCTGGTCAACTGGCGGATTCCATGACTGTTTTTCGTGAATGGGATCGTGTTGCATATCGAGGAAATGCGTGACCCGCTGCGGAACCATTCTTGGCCCATCGGAAAACACTTGTTTCCCGTCGCTTCACCTCGAACACGTTAACAGGTATTTACCCTGATGCAGTTTTCGGGGCGTTATGCAAAAATCCCCAGAGTCGTGGAAACGTCTGGAAGATGAGGTACCCACCCTCGTGTTGATGCCCGGCCTTGATGGCACGGGATTGCTCTTCGATCGCTTCGTGTCCGCACTGCCACCTCATATTCGGACGTGCATCATCGAGTATCCAAGGGGCGCGGTGCCGCTGGAAGAGCACGTCGCTGTTGTTGCAGAAAGGCTCCCTGCCAGCCGTGTGGTACTCCTGGCGGAGTCGTTTTCAGGCATCGTTGCATTGTATCTGCTCAGGAAGCATCATGTGTTAGCGGAGAAGGTTATCTTCGTCGCATCCTTTGGGAGCACTCCGCGGCGATATCTCAGGATGCTCCTCCCTTTCTTTCCAGCCCTCGCGTGGTCCATTCCACTCATCCCGAGCGCCGCCTGGCGCTTCTTCTGCTTGGGAGCGGGTGCCACTCCCGCAGATATCGCCAAGCTCAAGGGAGTCCTGGCCCAGGTGAATCCCAGGGTGGTGGCCCATCGCCTCAAGCTGGTGGCGTCGGCAAAGATTGCGGATGACCCGCGCATCGACGTTCCAGCGTACTATCTTCAGGCAGAGGGGGATCGCTTGGTCCCGCATAACGCGGCGGAGCACCTGCGAAGGCGGTTCAGCCATTTCACGCTTCTGCGTGTTCCGGGGCCGCATTTCCTGTTGCAGACGTCCCCGGCTGAGTGTGCTCAGCGAATAGCCGGCATTGTGCTGAATGCTCCAAAGTGATACCCGTTGAATCCACACGTAAAGCAGTCGCTTCGATGGTCGGTTTGCGGCTGGTAGTCGAAATGTTGGGATTACCCCATGTAGGAGGCCGCATCATGAATGGTCTCTTCCGCGTCCCGTTGCTCCTGGGACTCCTGAACCAGGCGCCGACCCCGGCCGGGGACTCGCCCGACGATCTCAAGGCCCGCCTCGAATTCATGAAGCGATCGATGACGTCCCACGACGTCCAGGCGCTCGACGATCGTGGCACCAGGTTCCGGCTCCTGCCCGATCCGGTCCTCCGCTTCACCAACCCGGTCGGCGGCTCGAGGGACGGCGCCCTGTTCCTCTGGCTCGACGAAGCGGGCCGGCCCGCCGTCGCGTCCCAGATCTTATGGAATCCCCAGCAAGTCTGGGCCCAGGAATTCTCGTCGCTCTCCTCGAGTCGCTTGATCGCGAAATCAGCCGACGGACGCGTCTGGAACCCATCCAGGGGCGGCGTCTCGTTCAAGCCCGTCCCCGACGCCGCCAAGCCGGCTGATACCGCCGATCGGCGGCTCCGGCAGATGCGTCAAATGGTCGAAGGTTTCTCGGCCGAACACGACTACCGGGGGAGGACCTGGAACCAGCTTCGACTGCTCACCAAGCCGTTCGCCCGATACGGCAAGCCGGGCTAACTCGACACGGATGCGGCCGGCCCCCCAGCGGGGATGCTGGCGACGAAGGTCCAGGACCGCCTCCAGCAGCGGTGGGTCCGGGCCGGGGTGACGACCGCAGTCGCGATAGTCGGGCGACAGATCGGCGAGGGGCTGATCACCGGCCCCGGCCTGGAGGCCGCGTCGTGTCAGGTCTCGGACGGTGCTTACGGGCCGATCGAGCTGCCGAGCGATCTCCGGCGGAGTGGCCCCGAGACGGGCCATCCGGGCGATGGCGAACCTTAGCGAGAGCTCAGTGGCGCGAGGCATTGGAGGCGGCTCCCAGGATCTGGAACGGACAGAATCCTGCGACTGTACCGGAAGGCCGCGATGCACGGAACTTTCGTGTCCGGATTTCGCACGAAACATCGTGTCCGGTGACAGAGCCTCGCCCTCCCAAATGGCTCGATTTCGGACCGCGCGAGGTATATCCGCTGTTCGTGATGCCACAACAACAAGAGCTGTAGTCGGGTAGCGGGGAAGCATTGCTGCTTCCCTGCCCCCTCAGAAGGTAGAGGGGAATACAGGAGGTATTTACCACAATCTGGGGATCGGGCTATCGACGCGTGCATGCACCCGCAGGCTGGTCGGTCGGGCCGTCGCGAAAGCGGATTATCTCTGTCCACGATGCCAGCATCCCCCTCGGTTTGCAGCCCTTGGCCATCCTCACAACTCCTCCCACAGCGTCTGCTTCGCGGAATGGCAAACCGTCAGGACATGCATCTCATCCTCTCGCGGATCGTGAACGGGTCTCGCACGAGCGGTGGCTGCGCTGGGCCTGGGCGGGCCACGGTCGCCCGGCGTTGAGAGGCTTGCGGGCGGCCTGCACCCGCCTGGGGCCGCCGCGGAGTGGCTCCGATGGCGACACGCGGCAGGTCGAGGCCGATGCGTTGGGGTACGTGGAGGACAACCCGTACCGGATAGACGACCCAGGTGATCGCCGGTTGGGCCTGCCGATCCGCAGGGCGACGGTCGAGAGCTTGATCAAGCCGATGAACCGTCACAGCAAAGGGACGGAGCCGTTCGGGAAGGAGGGGGGACGGAGTCCCTGTTGCCGGTGCGAACGGCGTACATGAGCGAAACGGGTCGGGAGGAGCGGTATTGGTCTCGGCCGCGGCCGCACCCGCGGGCCGATGGGAGTGGCCGCCTTCGCCCTTGATCTGCACCGACCAGAACGCGATTGCACCTCCTTGACCCCTCTGAAGCGGTGCGGGCGCACCTGGCCCTTGCCTTCGACCGCGTGCGGAACGCAAGGGCCGGTTTGCGCGCGATCGGCTTCAGGGCGACGCCTTGGGGGATTCTTCCTTGCCGGCGGCTTTCTCCTGGGCAGGGGTCGCCGACTTTCCCTGCGCGGGGGCTGGTGGAGTCTTGGCGGGCTCAGCAGGAGCCGCCTTGGGCTGGGAATCGGCGGGACTTGGCGACGGCAAGCCGGGCTTGGTCGGCGTCAGCGAAGGCGGGCTCACCGTCGTGGGTGCCGATCCGCTGCCAGCCGGTCCGCCGGACTTCCCAGCCTCCGCACCGGACGATTTGGGAGGGACGGGCTTCCCGAGTTTTTGGAGGTAATATGCCGCGATGGGCCTCATGGTCAGATCCGGCTCCAGCGTGAGGGCTTTCGTGAAATGCTCGGCTGCGCCGTCGGGCAACCCCCCTTCGAGCTGGCACATGGCCAGGTCGAACTCCCACATCGCCTGCTTGCCCAGACTCGAGGGAATCGACAGGAACGTATTGGTCGCCTGCAACGGCTGGCCGCGGACCATCCCCTGGCCGGCGATGAGCGTCCGGAAACTCCGGTCATCGCGAACCCGGCGGATCGACCGATCCTGCCACAGCGAGGACGTCAACAGGTAGTTGCCCAGGAGCATGTAGACCAGCCCTTGTCGGTACGCGGCAGTCCCCGGCTCGGTCCCCAGGTTGGGATCCTCAACCGATCCCACGCTCAGCAGATCCAGCGCCTTGTCAGGCTGTCCCGTGCTGCAATAAAGATCCACGAGCTGGGGCTTGACAATCATCGGGCTGAGACCGCTCCGGTCGGCTTCCGCGAGCTTGGCGATCGCCAACCCGACAGCACCTTGCTGCCGCGCGAACATCGCCTGATCCCACGGAGTCGCCTGATTCTCGATGTTCAGGTCCTCCACCCGATCCTCAACTTGCTGGACCGCCTGATTGAGCTGGTTCAACTGATCTTCGAGCTGGCCGCGCACGTCCACCGCCACAAAATCGTCGGTCCGGCTCACGTCCACCGCGGCCTTGAGCCGGTCGCGCGCCAGATCCCGAAAACCGGCGGACATGTAGAGCTGGTACAATTGCATATTCAGTTCAAAGAGCCCCCTCCGAGAATCCTTCGATTCGGGGGGAGGCGTGGTCTGGATCGCGAAATTCAAGGAGGTGACGCGCTGGCGGAACCGATTCATCAGACGTTCCGGATTGGGCGAAATCGAGGCGACCTGGGCCCGGTTCTCGGGGGTAATCGAGAGCCCGGCCAGCATGGCCGTCTCCTGGATCATCAGGTACCGATAGGCTTCATTGAGCCTGTGGAAGGCCGTCCAGTCGTCGGGGCTTCGGGACAGCGCGATCCGGGCTTCCTGGATCGCGAGCAGACATTGTGCCGGCTCCGGAAGTAGGAGCTGGTTCGCCGCGGCTCCCCGCTCGAGCCAGCGCTGAGCCGAAAGGTTCCGCATCTGCGGCCGTCGGTACGTCCGGTTCTGAAAGACCTCGTCGATCCAGGAGGTCTGGCCCGGAGGACTGGCGGAGGTGGGCATATCACGCCGAGCCACGCGATAGACACGGTCGGGGTCGAGCTGGTTGGCTTTGAACACCGAGAGGTCTGACGCCGGGGCATCCGACCGGCCGAACATGACGACTCGTCCGTCGTCGTAGAAGGGAATCCAGTTGTTGCTCCGCATCAACGTTTCATACGTCTTGGGCGAAGCTTGCAGACCGACCGGTTCGATCATCACTGCGGTGATGTGAAATTCATCCAGCAACGGTTTCCAGGTCGCGATGTCGTCATCGCTGAGCGCTTTCCGGATGGTGCGCAACGTCTCGAAGTCGCTGAGCGGGAACAGGCCCGAGCGGCTATCGACGAAAGTCCTGCGCTTGGGGTACGCCCTCCAGTTCAAGACATCGCCCTGAGTCCACGAGGTGTTCAGGATGTTCCCCTTGAGCTCGTTCTGTTGCTCCAGGAAGTCGGCCGCCTCGAATGGGAAGTCATCCACTTCGTATGTCAGACCGAATCGATTACTGCCCATCGTGTTATGCCATCCGGTGATGTCCTTGCCGACCACGGCGAAGATCAGGGTCAGCGTCACCAGGCGACCACCGGTTGACCAGAAGTTCCACATCCGGCCCAGGTGGCCCTCGGTTCCGAACCGTGAATGAAACCACTCCTGGCCGTTCAGCGCCATGACCGCGGCGAACATGATCGCGAACTCGGCGCTGTACGCGCATCATAATGCCCCAGAGGATCGAAATCGCCGCGAACGGCAGAAAACGGCTCCAGGAAAAGCGGGCGAGATTGAGCCAGAACGAGCCGATTCCCAGGACGACCAGGATCAGAAAGAAGACGGGCAAGAGATACCCGTCATCCCCGAGCATCCCCGAGCCGAAGAAGGATCGCAGCGACAGTAACTGGAAACCCTCGGTCGGGTGGAAGATCTGCACGAAGGGTCTCACGGCCTCGACGTACGCGCGGTAGGTCCAGGGGTTGACCAGGCAGGCGACTGCACAGAGGCCCAGGATCACGAACCCGGTCTTCACGGATGGCGGCTGAGTCTCCGCAACTGCGGTTTCCTCGGCCTTCTCCTCGCCCTCGCCCTTCGGGGTGGAGGACCCTGCGGCGTGGGAAACGAGCCAGGTCGCTTGACTGCCGTCGAGCCACCGACCGATCACGGTCGCGGCCAGCACGACGAGCCCTGTCAGAAACGACACATCCCAGTTCGCCCAGAGCACGAACAGCGGGATCAGTGGCCAGAGACTCCCGCTGCGCCCTTGACCAAACGCTCGGAACAGGAGGAACACCTCGATGGCCAGGAACAACTGCCCCCAGGTCGATGGCCCCAATTCCGGAATGTTCGCGATTCCTCCCATGATCAGGCCGAACAGCGGGTGGAAGACAACGCCCAGGGCCGCCGTCACGCAGATGGCCGACCACCAGAGCCCGGGCCCGCGTCGGCGAATCTTGAGGAGCACCCACGCGGTCGCCAATCGCACCAGCGCACCCAGGATCACCAGGCTCCCGATGGCAATCTGATCGGCCCTGGTCAGGTTGGCCGTCTGGTCGTTAGGGTCCGTGGGGACCAGGCCACGGATCAGGTTGTATAACGCGGCGTGCGACCACTGGAAGAGCCAGGGAACATCCACCCAGGGCTTTCCGGTCTCCGTGTAGGAAAAGTCGTCGGTCATCAGCGGCCTGGACCGCTCGTTGATCAATTGTCCGGCCTTCAGGTGTGAGAATACCGAAGACTCGGAGAGCGAATTGCAGGAGACAACGAAGGCCAGCAAGAGAGTTGCGGCCATCACATAGAGATCGTAGTAGGCATTCCACTCGTTCACCCGCTCGGGCGTTAAAGGCTCCGGCGGGAGTTCCGCTTCCCCCTCGGGAGGCTGGGCCTCGGTCGTGGAGGTGACGTCCTCGACTTCGTTCTCTGGAACAGGCTGTGTTGCTTCGGTTTCGGTCATGAGTATCGGTGGTGGAATCGAGATGATGAATCGAATGAGAGCCGGGTGCCCGCTGCCCCGCTGGGGAAAGATTCATGCTAGGAAGGCGTGGCCGACCGGGTCAAGGGGTGGCCGGTCGCCCGAATTCGCGGGTGAGCGTTTCATCTGCGGGTATTGTGGAGGTACACGATCGCGTTTTCCGGCGAGAATCGAAGGGCCATCGGGCCCGGCATGGTCCGATGTCCATGCGACCCGCAGCAAGTCCTGCACGACTTAAATTTTTTTCCAAAATTTTTATCTGTCAGCAACGTAAATGGTTGCGCCGATAAAATGGCCCAATTCCACAGTAGGTGCATTAACGGAGTTCCAAAGTTGAGGCATCCTGATAGTAAGAGGATTATGGTGCGCATGAAAACGGTCTATGGTCGCTCGATGCGGTTTGCTTGGCTCGGCTGTCCTCGACATCCCCTGACCCTTGACTACAGACCCCGATTCCAGCGGCAGCCCTGCCCAAAAGCTGCCACTTTGTGCCAACTATTCTCACTAACTGGCCTTCCCGAAATCCAGACAGCAACTGACGTTACGTCATATTCGTGGGATCGGGATATCGAGCGCATCGGCCATCGGCTGTGCCACGCGGCCGACCGCGGAGTCGGTGCAGGGTTGTTGAGCCCACCGGAAAGTCGCTCCTCGGGTGGACGCCTCGGAAAAAACAACGCCTCATCGCCGGGAGAGGAGAGTCGCTGCCAGGGAACGCGCAGCAACCCGCGGCCCGCTCAAGGCCAGGGTTTCACTGCCCCTCCCGCCAGTCTGACCCGTGCCCTCGTCGGCTCGTTGACTTTCCCCTACGTGGACCTAGAATGCGAGGGTTTGGTGGGTCCGCATCCCCCCGGTGATTTGCCTGAAACGGCGCCCATGAAGCCGATCCGACAATGCATCTCCTGACGGCCATTCCGGTCTACAACGAGGAAGCCTACCTCCAGCCCGTGCTCGCGGAGGTCTTGCGATATGCCGAGGATGTCCTCGTCGTCGACGATGGGTTGAACCGATCGGACTCCCGACCTCCTTCGTGCGTTCCCGACCGTACAGACGATTCGTCATCCGCGCAACCTCGGTTATGGAGCAAGCTTGCGCACCGCCTTCCAGCACACCCTCGCCGGAGGCTATGACGGGGTTGTGACCCTGGATTGCGACGGCCAGCATGAACCGTCGCGGATCCCCTTGCTGGCGAAGCCGTTGAGCGAAGCCGATATCGTATCGGGCAGTCGATATCTTCAGGTCTTCGATGAGACTCAGAAGCCTCCGGAGCAGCGGCGGCGAATCAACGTCGAGGTCACGCGATGGCTCAACGAGTGCCTCGGCTTGAACCTGACCGACGCTTTCTGTGGCTTCAAAGCCTATCGAGCTTCCACGTTGAGATCCTTTGATATCACGGATGACGGCTACGCCATGCCGCTTCAATTGTGGGTGCAAGCCGTCGCTCAAGGTCTGAAGATCATCGAGGTTCCGGTCCCGCTGATTTATCTGGACGAGTCGCGGGCCTTCGGGGGGGCTCTGGACGACGCTGAATACCGGCTGGCCCACTACCGCCGCGTGTTACAGGCCGCGCTCGATCGAGCCGGAATGGTGATTGCGGGAGGGTGTCTGGAATGACGGCACGCCACCTGCGGGCACCTTCCTCTGACGGCGCCTTGCTGGCGGAACCGCCCCTGGCACTCGCCGGCAGTCAAGCCGCAGTGAATGCGGCCCAACTGTCAGCCTGGGATTATGATTTCCAGGGCCGGCGAGCGAGCTGGCTGCGACCCCAGATCCGCCGTGAGATCCTGGACCTTGCCCGCGGATTCCTCCGGCGTCATGGCCTGCACGTCGCCGATACGTCGAGTGGAGTTGAGGCGCCCTTGGTTGTCACCGGACATCAGCCCGAGTTGTTTCATCCCGGCGTCTGGGTCAAGAATTTCGCGGCTGCCGCTGTTGCCGACTCTTGTGGTGGACTGGCCCTGAACCTGATCGTCGACAACGACATCCCCAAGTCCTCGTCGATCCGCGTGCCGAGGTTCGTCGACGGACGGATCGGCACGGTCAACGTCGAGTTCGACGAGTGGCGGGGCGAGATCCCTTACGAGGATTGGAAGGTCTGTGACGAGTCGATCTTCGCGACGTTCGGGCAGCGAGTCCGGAATGTCCTCGCAGATACGGTAGCGGATCCGCTGATCGACGACTTCTGGCCTCGTGCCGTTCGTCGACGCGCCGAGGCCGATACGCTGGGCCTCCGGTTTTCTCTGGCGCGTCGCGAGATGGAGCAATCCTGGGGCGTATCCAATCTGGAGCTTCCTCTGGGCACCGTCTGCCAGACCGAGGGTTTCCTGTGGTTCGCGTCACACCTGATTGCCCAGCTTCCGCGATATCAGGAGGTGCACAACACGTGTCTGGCACACTATCGCGCGGTGCACCGGATCCGGAGCCGCCACCATCCGGTCGCCGCGCTGACACGCCAGGATGACTGGTTGGAGACGCCCTTCTGGGTGTGGAGGGCCGGCCAGCCGCGCCGCCGGGCGCTCCTCGCTCGCCAGCTCCGACGCGTTGTCGAGCTCCGAATCGACGGCGAGGACGAGATCTTGGTGGCTCTGCCGCTGTCGCCAGACCGGGAGGCCTGCTCCGCCGTGGAGCGATTGCGTGAGCTGCCGCATCGCGCGATCCGGTTGCGCACCCGCGCCCTGACGACGACGATGTTCAGCCGGTTTCTCCTCGGCGATCTGTTCATCCACGGAATCGGTGGTGCCAAGTACGACGAGCTGGGCGATGAAATCTCTCAGCGTTTTTTCGGTGTCGAGCCACCAGGCTTCCTCACCCTCTCGCTGACCCTCTGGCTCGGGTTGCCGGACGATCCATCGACCTCGGCGGACCTGACCGATGTCCAGAATCGGCTGCGCGACCTGACCTACAATCCCGATCGCTACCTCGTCGAACCGAACCCCGAGAAAGTTCGTATATTGATGAAGGCCAAGAGTGAAGCTATTGCCTGGCCTGCCACGTCGCGTCGCGAGCGCATTGCTCGCGGAAGAGCCATCAGTGGTTGCAACGAGGCTTTGCAGCCCTGGGTTGAGACGTTGCGAGCCGATCTCCTGGAACGGAAAGCGAGTCTCCGAGTCGGTCTGCGCTCCAAGCGAGTCGCCCACAACCGCGAGTTTGCATACGTGCTACACTCCGTGCAACGACTGGGCGCCCACCTTCGAGGCGTCGGCCAGGAGATGGAATTGCACGGTTTTGCGGAATCGGGTGGGTTGACGTGATTGGAGGCCAGGGCTCAGTAGGCCAAACTCGCTCGCGTTGGGGGCTCTCGACGGGCGAGGCCGGTCCTGTCGTCAAAAAAAATCGGGAATTCTCCTTTGGCTGCGGCGGAGCCGGTAACGAGCACGTACAATGAAAACGAAACAACGTTCGGTCATTCGCAAGGATACCCCCTGGACTACGGCAGAGGGCTCCCGCCCTGCGCGGCGGATTCAGACTATGGTGGACCCGATGAAAGCCTCCGGGCCAGGATCTCGCCTGCCAATAGGCCGCGGCACGGTCGAATATGGCGTGGGGACCGAAGCCGATCATGAGGCGGTCTATCAGACCCTGCTCCATGTTTTCCACGGCCCCGATCGTGAGTCATTCCTGGGCGCCCTGTGCGACCCGGCGTATCGACCCGATCAACGGCTGTTGGCCAAGGTGGACGGCAAGGTGGTCAGCCACGTCCACTTGACCGAGCGCCACGTCCGATATGGTTCAGTCTCGATCCCGATCAACGGCGTGATGTGGGTTGGTACGCTGCCGGAATTCCGCGGCATGGGTTTCGCGCAGAACCTGATGCGTCTGGCGAGTCAGCGTGCGAGCGAGAACGGATTCGTCCTCCAGGCGCTGACAACGGGCATGCCTCAATTCTACCGGCCCCTCGGCTGGGGAGTCTGCGGACGTCAAACGTTCGCACAAACCATGAGCCGCAACCTGCCCCAAGTGAGCGACGGAGTCTTGGAGACCCGGGCGCCTTCTGGCATGTTCGGCCCTGGCGACAGGTCGAGCTGGGCGACTTGATGGCTCTCTACGACATGCAATACTCTCGGACGACTGGTACGGTCGCCCGCTCCGAGGAGTATTGGCGTTGGATGATTGGCCGTCGGTACGCCCACGTGATCTGGGTCGCCTGCCAGGGTGAGACCGTCCGGGGATATGCGTTCATCAAGGACCATAAGATCCTCGAGATTGCCTGCGACCCCGCCTACCCACAAGCGATGTGCGCGCTCCTCGGTCGCGTTCGGGCGGAAGCTCTGGAACGGGCCTACCCCGAGGTCACCGTGTATGCGCCCAGCAATCATCCTGTCATGGACGTGATCCGAACGTCATCGGGTCGAATTATCGATCAGGAATCTTACGATGGAACGGTCTCGATGTATCACGTCCCGGACCTCGGCCGTTTCCTCAAGAGTATACTCCCGGAGCTGGCCCGGCGCGCCGTCGAGTCTGGGGCCCCGTTACCGGTCGAGCTGGGAATTTGCCTCGACGACGAGCGTTGGCTGATTCACGTCGATGGAAAGGATTCGCGCGTCGAGCCCGAGAAGCTCAGTCGGAGGTACCTGACGCTGAGCCCCTCGGCATTGGTCCGGCTCGTGCTCGGACACTCGGGGATCGCGGCCGCGGCTGACGAGGAGGGCTTCACCGCCTCGACCAGTACGGCGATCGACGCGGCCCGGGTTCTTTTCCCCCAGGAACCGATCTGGCGCAGCCCGCTCGACAGTGCGACGGCTTGAACCAACCCACGCAGATCGAGCAAGAAGCTGATAGGTGTGCGCGGCAACGGACGCGGGATTCCCGGAGGGAACCTTCTACCAGGGGGTTCTCTCCGTCCCCCGTGGATGGATGTACTTCTTGACAGGTGGCGACATCAAGTAAAGAGACAGGATCGCGTAGATCACGATGAACATGATGCCGAGCATGATAGGTTGCGCATCGATCCGGTCTTCGAGCGGCTGGATTTCGATGTCAGAGATGTCGGGGTCATCCGAGTGGACCGATTTGATGATCTTCTCCGAATCTTCGAAGTTGGCTTGAATCAACGGCAAGGCGATCAGGGCCATCAGATCAATGACGACACCGAGGGTCAATGCCACCATCAGGAGCTTTGCCGATCGGCCCCGGATGAACTGCACCGAGGCGAGGATTCCGAATGCCGAGATCATGGCCAGACAGAGCCAACCGTAATTCTGCCAAGTCCCTGTGTTGCCGACGGAGCGTACGAGCGAGAGGATCAGGAGGATCAGCCCGGCAGTCCCGCACAAGCCGCCGATGAGCGCGACGTGAACGGGTGGGCCCTGCGGAGGTGGCGGTGGGGGCGGAGCCAGGTCGTCTTCCAGACCGACGCGCAATCCGGTCTCCTGATCGGTGCCGCAGGAGACGCAAATCGACATACCCTGAGGCACCAGGCCACCGCAATGCGAGCACCGGCGAGCCCGTCCTCGGGCCTCCGCGGCTGTTACGCGGCGCTTCGGGCCTCTGCGATCATCCAGGAGGAATGCCGCATCGCCGATCGCGGGCTCCGGTGCAGCTCCGGACCGCTCGACATCGCGTGCGCTCATCAGCGGGAGATCGAACGTCTCCCGCAAGTCCTTCTCCGCAAAAGGGAGCGGCAACTCGTCCGGAGTCTTGGGAGCGGACGGCAGTTCGAAATTCGATGGCCAGTCGGCATTGGCCGGTCCTGGCAGTGTCGAATCGGAGCTCGCATCCGCGACCGTCATCACGAATCGCACCCCGCAGTGCGGACACCTCAAGCGCTTACCTGCACTGGCGTTGGCAGGCAGATTCAGGATGACTCCGCACTTCTGACACTGAGTAGTCCGGGGCATAGTTCCGTAACGCGGGTGATCCACTGAGAATTGTCCGAAGGCTTACGGCGCCTTCCCCTGAGAAGCGAAGGTCGTCCCCAATGGTGGGAATGACGGCAATTCCGGCATCTCTCTACTATTCTAACGTCGTAACTGGGCTTTCAGGAGGCGAAAAAAACCCGGGTATCGCCGGAATTGGCGGAGGATTCATGTCACGTGGCCTCCGCGGCGGTGCCAGACACACCGGGTTGGGCGAAGTCACCGGTTTCGACAATGTGACGCGTGGTCTCGTGGCGGTAGTCGAACATCTTTCGCAGTTTCGACTCCAGCAGCCCACCGGACAGCAGACGTCCCACCATTCCCAGCGGCGGGTCGTATTCCACTTCGTCACGGAGAAGGGTCCCCCCCTGGCCATCGTCGAGGAAGTAGTGTCGGTGATACCAGGAGGCAAAAGGGCCCTCAACCTGGCGGTCGGCGAACATCCGGCCCGGTTCATACTCGGTGTGCTCGGCGATCCAACGCAAACGAAACGGCCCCAGCCAGGTGAAGAGAACGACCCGCTGGCCCGGTTTCAGGGAGTTGCCGCCCTCGATGACCTGGACTCGTTCCCAGGGAGGAGTCAGCCGCTGGAAGGCTCCCGGACTCTCATGAAACGAAAAGACGACATTGGGCGGCGCCGCGATCCGCGTCTCTTTGACGAACCGCATCATACCCATCCCGCTAATGAGGGATTTCCGTGGCCCCGGATCCGACTCCTACTCACTCAGTCAATCAAACCCCAACCTCCCAGCGAAACGGTGGAGGTGAAATTGTTCGCGATGTAGGTATTGTTACGGCGGAGACTGCCGCCCGTCAAACGGGGTCATATAACATTACAGTGATTCCCACACAATTCCTGCTCAGAACTCGGCTCCGGCCGAGGGACACAGGGCCTCGCGAGGGGCGATGGATCGGCCGATGCTTGACCAGAGACTACCTACGGCGTTAACCTCTTCTGAGACATCGGCCTGGGAACGCGGACATCAGGTCGTCGCGGGAGGGGTTTGTCCCAGCCGACGAGTCTCTCCTCCCAGGGTTCTTCAGTCATCGAGGCGAGCGTCCCACCGAGTCCCGGATGGGCGCGGAGGAGGGCACGAGTCCATGAGCGATCCCGTGATTGGCTCGTGCCTTGGCTTCCGTTCCCTCACGGAATCAGTGGGGGTTGGGTTGAAACCAGGCACCTGGAGTCGAATTCGATGAAAGACACGCAAGGGGTGAGCCGTCGGAGCTTCCTGGGGACGGCGGGTGTCGCAACCGGCACGGCCATGGCCGCCGCCAGCGCCTTCCCGCATCCGGCCATCGGCGCCGTGAAGGGAGCCAACGAGAAGCTGAACATCGCGATCCTTGGACCGGGCGGTCGCGCCGAGGAACATCTCCGCATCCTCCTGAGGATGAAGAAAGAGGAGAAGCCGGTCGATATCATCGGCCTCTGCGACGTCTGGGACGGTAATGACGAGGTCAAGCGCGGCCTTTACTACTCGGCCAAGAAGTGCGGCCTGGACCACGAGGGGAAAGACAAGGACCGGATCACAAAGGACTACCGGCGCATCCTGGATTGCAAGGACGTGGACGTGGTCCTGATCGCCACCCCGGACCACTGGCACGCCAAGATGTCCATCGATGCCATGGAAGCTGGCAAGGACGTCTACTGCGAAAAGCCGATGACCCACACGATCGACGAGGCCCGCCGGGTGAGCGAGACCACCAAGCGGACCAAGCAGGTCTTCACCGTGGGCGTCCAGTCGACCGCCGACCCCCGCTGGCGGCTGGCGCACCAGATGATCACCGAGGGGAAGATCGGTCACGTGATGCAGGGGCAGACCAGCTACTACCGCAACAGCGACGGCGGCCAGTGGCGGTATTACCAGATCACCAAGGACATGAACCCCCGGACCGTCGATTGGAAGATGTTCCTGGGAACCGACTTCGGCCTTGCCCCCGACATGCCGTTCAACCGAGCCAAGTACGCCCAGTGGCGGTGCTACTGGGACTTCGGCGGCGGCATGTATACGGATCTGTTCGTCCATCAGCTCACTCACCTGATCCTCGCGATGGGTGTGCGATTCCCGCGGCGGGTCGTCGGTGCCGGTGGCCTCTATCTCGAGTACGACGGCCGCGATGTGCCCGATATGGCTACCGTGGTCGCCGATTACGACGAGGGCTGCCAGGTCCTGATCTCGGCGACGATGTGCAATGACGTCCAGCTCCCCGAGGTGATCCGGGGCCATACGGCGACGATCGAGTTCGATAAGCCCGAGAGCGCGGGCTTCCGCGTCATCCAGCAGAAGCTCGAGGGGCGGCCAGCGCCTCCGGGTGCCAACCGTGGCGAAGGCGGCGAGAAGTTCGCACCCCCGCAGCCCCACGAAGATACCCGGGCGTTGTGGGAGCATTTCATGGAGTGCGTCCGCTCGCGCAATCCGGAGACCCTCTGTCCGGCGGACCTGGGTTATGCCGCCATCACCACGGTCAACCTGGGCGTTCAGTCCTACCGCGAAGGCAAGGCGTACTACTTCGACAAGGCGACCGGCGAGGTCGTTCATGCCGATGGCGCCTGGGCAGCGCGGTGGGAGGAGCGAAGCCACCTCCGCGGCAAGCCGAACCAGGTCATCGGCTGGAAGGCCAGCGATGAAGGCTCCTTGCTCCACCTCCCCAGCTACCAGAAGCTCGAGGGAGACTGGGTGGACGGCAAGGATCCGGCCGGGTCTGTCTGACGCGCTGCCTCACGATCAATTCGACCCGGGCGGGGGAGCTTCGGCCCGCCCTCCCGGGTCTCCATCCCCTCGATGTAGACTCGATCCACGACGAAGCCGATCGGCTCCTGCCGCCGGAAGACCAGGAGGTTCGCGGGCTCTCCAGGTGCGATGCGAGGCTCCGTCCCGCCCAGCAACCGAGCCGGATTGGACGTCACTGCGCCAAGGCTTCGGGTAGCGTCCAGCCGGTAACTTGCAACAGGTTCCGCACGCCGATCTCGAGTCCTTGATTCGAGCCAGCCAGATAGGGCGTACCGGCCACCACGATCTTGCCCGAAGGATCCACAGCCCACTCGCCATAAGTTCCTACGGGGAGCCCGGCCAAGGGGCTGGCGTCGCTCACGAGGATGCAGCGTGCCGGCCCTTTCGCCCGGGCCAGGACGCGGAGCGTCGCCGGGTCGAGGTGATGGCCATCCGCGATCAAGGAGGCGGATAACTCGTCGGCTGCCGCCTGCTCCCAGATCGAGTTGGGATGGCGGGGCAGGGGGGAGGCGATGCCGTTGCCCAGATGGGTGCTCAGCCGGGCGCCGGCCTCGACTGCGGACCGGATGGTCACGCCGTCAGCCGCGGTGTGACCCAGGGCAACGACGACTCCGCTCTCCACGGCCTTCCTGATGAATGCGATCGCCCCAGGTCGTTCCGGCGCGAGGGTGATCAGGACGATGCTGTGGTCCGATGCCTCCTGAAGATCCAGGAAGAATTCCCAGTCCGGGTCGCGGATTGCGTCGATCGGGTGCGCGCCTCGATAGCCATCGCGCTCCGAGATGAACGGCCCTTCGAGGTGAATCCCGACGACCCGCGCGGCGACGTCGGGGAATGCATTCCAGGCCGCGGCGATGGTCCTCACCCCATGTCGCATCGATTCGAGCGGCGCGGTGATCAGGGTCGGGCAGAGCCGGGCCGTGCCAAGCATCGCTTGGGCTCGGACGATTTCGGCCACCTGATCGACGGTCAGATCCGGACTGGAAAAGGAGTGTCCCCATCGACCGTTGATCTGGATATCCCAGAACGCCGGCGCCACCCAATCATCCTCGGGACGAATCGCTTCGGCGCCCTCGACCGGCCGAGCCTCGACGATCCGATCGCCTCGAATCGCCAGCTCAACCCAACACGAATCGAGGTAGTGCCGCGCGGTGACGATCATCGGCGGATCTCCGCGGTCAACGGCGCCAGCTGGATAGCGTCTCAAGACGCCCCAACCCGGGCCTCCAGTTCGGTCCCGGCGCCCGTTCGATTTGTCCCTCGCTGCCGGAGCGCGGACGCGACGAATTCCCGGAACAGTGGGTGTGCCTGCGTGGGCTTCGACTTGAACTCGGGGTGGAACTGCACGGCGACGAACCAGGGGTGATCGGTCAACTCGACGATCTCGACGATCGTCCCATCCGGGCTGGCCCCGGTCGCGACCAACCCATTGTCCTCGAAGTGACTGCGGTAGGCGTTGTTGAACTCATACCGATGGCGGTGCCGTTCGTCGATCTGTTCCAGGCTGTACGCCTCGCGGGCCATGCTGTCCTGGGCCAGGACACACGGCCACGAGCCGAGTCGCATCGTGCCGCCCCGCTCGCGGACGGAATGCTGCTCCTCCATCATCCAGATAACGGGATGGCTGGTGGTCTGGTCGAACTCGGTGCTGTTGGCGTCCTCGAGACCGAGAACCGATCGTGCGAACTCGACCACGGCGCATTGCATGCCCAGGCAGATGCCAAAATAAGGGATGTTGTGGGTCCTGGCATAGCGGATCGCCTCGATCTTGCCCTCGATGCCCCTCATGCCGAAGCCGCCGGGTACCAGGATGCCATCCACACCACCCAGGACCGCCTCAGCCCCCCGACTTTCGACTTCCTCGGCCTCCACTCGGACCACCAGGACCCGGCCACGGTTTGCGATTCCAGCATGATCGAGCGCCTCGTAGACCGACTTGTAAGCATCCCGATGCTTCATGTACTTGCCGACGACGGCGATCCGAACCTCGTGCTTGGGGTTCTTGATCCTCTCGACCATGTCACACCAGTCGCCGAGGTCCAGGGGGCTCGCCTTGAGCCGCAACCGCTTGACCAGGATCTCATCGAGCCCGTGATTGACCAGGCTCAAGGGAACCTCGTAGATGCTGAACTGCTTGTCGCGCTCCTCGATGACGGCCTTGCGATCGACGTTGGCGAACAGGGCGATCTTATCCTTGTCCTCCGAGGAGATGGGATGCTCGGTCCGGCAGATCAACACATCCGGCTGGATGCCGATCTGCCGCAGGTCTCCGACCGAGTGCTGGGTCGGCTTGGTCTTGAGCTCGCCAGCCGCTTTGAGATAAACCACGAGAGTCAGGTGAATGTAGAGGCAATTCTCCCGGCCAACGTCGAGTGCGAACTGGCGGATCGCCTCCAGGAACGGCAGGCCCTCGATGTCGCCGACCGTGCCGCCGATCTCTGTGATCACGACGTCAACGTCGTCCGTCGCCAGTCGATGGATCGCCTCCTTGATCTCGTCGGTGACGTGAGGGATCACCTGGACGGTCTTCCCCTCGTAATAGCGGCCCTCTCGCTCTTTCTGGATCACCGATAGGTAGATCTTCCCGGTCGTGTAGTTGCAGTGCCGGGTCAAGGGGGCTCGTGTAAACCGCTCATAATGGCCCAGGTCGAGGTCGGTCTCGGAGCCGTCGTCGAGCACATAGACCTCGCCGTGCTGATAAGGGCTCATCGTACCCGGATCGACGTTGATGTAAGGATCGAACTTCTGGAGCCGGACCTGGAGCCCTCGCTGCTCCAGCAGCATGCCGATTGATGCGCAGGTCAACCCCTTCCCCAGCGAGCTGACGACCCCGCCGGTCACGAAGATGTGCTTGGCCATCGTTCCCTCACACGGATTGTGATCATCTGTATGCCAGCGCCAGAAATGTAGTATATCACGCCCTCTGGCCGTCGCCATCCGGACACTCGAAGTTGCGTTCGTATCGGTGTATAATACGAGCGAGGCTCAACCGAGCATGGGGATGTCAGTCTGCGCCAAGTGGCTGCCTGGTTTGAACTTGAAATCCGGAATCCGGAATTGGAAATCGAGAAAATGCCTCCGATCCGATTGAACCGCAGACGATTCCTGGGTTGCTCCGCGGCGGCGAGCCTAGCCTTGTCGCAGGGCAACCTGGCCGATGCCGCGGCCATCGAAGGGGAAGCGGCCCCTGTACGGCTGGGTGTGATCGGGATCGGTAATCGAGGCACGACGTTGTTGCGGAGCTTGCTCGAACTTCGGGCAACTTCAATCGTTGGGGTTTGCGACGCCGAGCCGAAACACCGGCTGAGGGGTCAGGGGATCGTCGAGAAGGCCCGGGGCCACCGGCCCGAGGCACTCGATGACCATCGTCGGCTTCTGGACCGGCCCGACATCGACGCGGTGGTGGTCGCATTGCCATGCGATCTCCACGAGCCCGTTTATCGCGATGCGATTGCGGCCGGGAAACACCTCTACGCCGAGAAGCCGCTGGCACCGAGCCTCGCCGGCTGTGATCGTCTGATCGCCTGGGCCGCGAAGTCGCCGCGAGTGGCGGTCCATCTCGGGTACCAGCGGCGTTCCAATCCGAGGTTCCGTGAAGGGGTCGAGCGCGTTCAGCGCGGTGAGCTGGGTGACCTGGTCGAGGCACGTTCGGCCTGGAGCAGCAGCAACGGCCCGATGACCGGTCACGGCGGCTGGCTGGGCCGCCGCGAGCGGTCGGGCGACTGGATGGTGGAGCAGGCCGTTCACATCTGGGACGTCCTCCATTGGATCAAGGGCGAGATACCAGTGCGCGCCAGTGGGTGGGGCCGTCGCGGACTCTTCGCGGGGATGGACCCGCTCCGCGATGTGACCGACCACTACGCGGTTGAGCTGGAATGGACCGACGGATTCCGTGCCGCGTTCGTCCAGAGCTGGATCGCGCCAGCCGACGACGGCTTCACCGGCTCGACCCTTCGCATTCTGGGAGAGCAGGGGGGCTTCGATTTTGCGACCGGCACGTTGACGCTTCGCGATCGAGCCCTGCCGCGCCAGACGATCCAACCGGGTCCCCAACCTGATTCCCGGATGGCCCTCGAAGCATTCCTCGCCGCGGTGCGGTCCGAGAACCCGTTGCCGCCGCCGATCACGCTGGCCGACGCCCGCGCGGCCACGCTCATCGGACTCCTGGCGCGCAAGGCGGTCGAACGAGCGAAGAGTCGTCACGATCGATGAGGTCCAGATTTAGAGGACCATCAACCGACGAGGGGTCGGTGGAACCGATCCGTGCCATCGGCGGGCGGGGCGTCGAGTACGGGGACCGAACTCAATCCTCTGCCCGGGCCTCGGGATACTCAGCGGGGAGCGAGGTTCTTCATCAGGGTCCAGACGAGCCAGCCGACGTTGTCATTGCGCACGTCGTTGTGACGACGGATGATCTGGGTTGCGTCGATCAGAAGAACCTTTCGCGAAGCGGGATCGATCGGGAGTCCGACGATCTCCCTGTCGATGACCTTGCACGTCGAGAAGGCCGGGATCTCCTTGGCCCTGGCTCGTTCGAACGTCTCGGCGTCCCCGATCATGATATCGAAGATCCGGGCGTGGCGCAGGGCTTCGTCCCGGCGCACGTGTAAGCGAAACGCGTCCGGAAGGCGTCGTGATCGGCGAATGACGCGCCTTCCACATACGGCCGGTGATGCTTCACCGTCGTGTCGAATCGCGCAGCGGGGAAGGCCCCTTGGAGACCGATGACGAGGTCCGGGCCTGCGGAGGCGACCGCGCCGTCGTCGACGGGCAGAAGCGGTGCGGTGAATGGCGTCCATGAGGCGACCCGCGCGCCGAAGCTGTGACCGATGACGACCACGCGAGGCTTTCTCGGCAACGTCTCACGCACCGGGATCAGGACCTGATTGACCAGCGTGCTCACCGACACCATGCCGACCTCGTCGGCATCTTTCGAGATCGCCGGGTAGCCCAAGAAGCCGAGCTTGTCGGCAATTTCGAGGTCGTTCCGGGACGGAGCGAGCCTCCTGGCTTTTTCGTCCGGTTCGCGTTCGTTTCGTGTGCGGTTGTCTCCGCGATCGGACCGCTCGAGGTGGCGGTGCGCGAGCTTCAGCAACGTCTCGGCTCCTTTCTCAACCTTGCCGGTGATCTCGTCGGAAAAGGAGGGCCAGGAGATCCCGATGAACAGCGGCGAGAACGTGTGATCCTCAGTTGCGGCGGCCGTGATCGAGGCGAAGAGCTCATCCATGTTCGCGAGAGTCTTCGCCTGGGGTGTGTGCCAGCCGGTGGCAAAGACAATCAGGTCCGAGACCGGCCGGCCCCTCGCGGCCCGCTCCGCGGCAATCTGTTTCAGCCGGCCGCTCAGGGCCAGCGTCGCCTGCCGGCCGCTCATGAAGACCTCGCGCGGAGCAGGAGGGTCGACTTCGCGGTAGGCGTCGTAGCGGAGGACCGGCGCGAACACAGCGGGATCCGACGTCGGAATGAACTCGGCAATGTGGGAGACGAAGAGGCAATCCGAGGCAAGCGGAGTTTCGTGGAAGGTACGGTGGATCTGGTCACGGACGGTCTTGGGGGCGCGGGAGGTTTCGAGGCCACGGTCGGGCGGGCAACCGACGATCTCCCGTTTGGCTTTCTCAATCCCTAAAACCCACGCCGGGAACTTCAGCCGTGCCCGATCCGGGTTCGTCACGATCAGGCGGGCCGGCTCGTCCTGGGGCTTGTCCGTGCCGATCGCCCGGGCACGTGCGGAGACGGCGCGCGTCGGCGATTCGGCCTGGGCCGACCACGGCGAAATCGTTGCGAGGCCCAAGACGATCATCAGACGCAATGCGCGCGGAATTCGCACCGGACTCTCCTGGCGCTTCATAAGGCCGATCCAGCCGAAATGCTCTCACGCCTGGTTCTCGACATTCTGGTCTGTCTTGAGGGCATCCTCGATATACCGCTCCAGGTCGGTCAACATCGCATCCAGTATTCGGCGCGTTTCCACTTTCGCGGCGGGTAGATGGTCGGGCCCTTCCACATCCGTCCGGGCGAAGAGGTAGAACTTGATCTTCGGCTCGGTTCCCGAGGGCCGAGCAGCGAATCGGCAGCCGGATCGCTCGGCGTGGAAGATGAGCAGGTCGCCGGAGGGGCGGGGCAGGGGACGGGGCTCGCTCGTCTCGTTCAAGGAACGAGTTAGGTGCCCCTGGTAGTCGCTCACCTCCGTTAGGGTCAATCCGCCGAGTTTCCGGGGAGGCTGGTTGCGGAACGCCTCCATCAAGGTTTGGATCTTCGCGTGGCCCTCGCGGCCCTCGTAGGTCTTCGTGACCAGCCGCTCGGCGTAGTGTCCGACGTCGATGAACAGGTCGTCGAGGTATTCCAGGACGGTCTGCTTCCGGTCCTTGACGGTGGCGGCGAACTCGGCGAAGAGCAGGGAGGCGACGCCCGCGTCCTTGTCGCGCACGTCCGTCCCCCGGAGGTAACCGTGCGACTCCTCGAAGGCGAATAAAAAGCTGGCCGGCCCCGCCTCCTCGATGCGGTTGGCGATCCACTTGAAGCCCACCAGCAGGTCGTCCTCGACGTGAATCCCCTCGCGATGGGCCAGGGCACGTGCCATCTGAGTCGAGACCAGGGTCGTGACCAGATAGTGGTCGGACCGGAGCCAGCCGTGATACTCGCTCTCCTTCATGACGAACGCGGCCAGGAGGACACCGATCTGGTTGCCATCGAGGGTCGTCCACTCGCCGTTCGGATCGCCGGTGACCGGAACGGCCACGCCGATGCGGTCGGCGTCGGGGTCGCTGGCCAGCACGAGGTCAGCGCCTCGATTCCTGGCCTCACGGATCGCGGCCTCGAGCGTCCTGGGATACTCGGGATTGGCGACATGATCGGGGACGTTGGGGAAGTCGCCGTCGGGTGTGCTTTGAGATTCGAGGATGTGGACGCGCCGGAACCCCGCGATCCGAAGCGCGGCGGCCACTGAGGTCTCGCCGACCCCATGAAGCGGCGTGTAGACGATCGTCAGGTCGCGCGCGTGGCTGACCGACTCGCTGACGACGGAGGTCAGGTACGCCGCGTCCAGCTTGGAATCCGCCCAGACGATCGAGCCGTCGGCCAGCCCCTGATCGAGGGGCTTCTCCGGAATGTCTCGATCGGAGGCCGCCTTGACACAGTTGATGATGCCGCGGTCGTCGGGCGGAATGACCTGCCCGCCCGTCGAGGAATAACACTTGAATCCGTTATCCGACGGCGGGTTATGTGACGCGGTGATCATGATGCCCGCGTCGCAATGCAGATGGCGGACGGCGAAGGAGAGCAGGGGGGTGGAACGGTAGTCTCGGAAGAGGAAGACCTGGAAGCCGGCGCCTGCGAGCACCGAGGCGCAGAGCTCGGCGAACTCGGCGGAATGGTGCCGCGTGTCGCGCGCGATGACGCAAGTCCGATGCGAATCCGCACCTTTCTTCGCCGTCACGTAGTCGGCCAGGCCGCGCGCGCTCTCGGCGATGGTCCGCTGGTTGAGCACGTTCGTACCCACCGGGTACATCTTGCCGCGGCGGCCTCCGGTGCCGAATGCGAGCACCGCGAAGAACGCATCGTCGAGCTCCGCCCACCGGCCCTGCGCGATGTCCTCCAGGAGCCGCGGCCGGTACTTGGCGAACGGGGCCTCCGTCAGCCATTGCCGGATGTTCCGCAATGCTGGCTGGGATATGTGGCCGGCCGATTCGGCCTGGCCGAGCCGATGGACCGCTTCCTCCGGTGTCATCATCGATCCAGGTCCTTTGCCATCTCCCGATGCGCATCCCGAAACCAGCAAACTAACGGGTTCACGCCGCTGGGACAAGTCGAACACGGCCCAAAGGTTTCCTGAATGGCGTCTGCAACCGTGGGTGCGATGACCCTGTCGGTCGACGCAAACGATGACTTTAAAGAAAGTTTCGTCAGTCGGCCAGTGCCGTGATGGCTTGTAAAAAGGGCATTTTTGTAAGGACGACTTGACGCATTGGAACGAGTTGCTCCGTGGCAACGAGAAGACCGGAACCGCGAACCGGACGTGCGGGATGTCCTTTGCCGCTGTTAGTCGGGGATTCTCAAAGGCTTGGATCTCGTGATACCTGTTCCATTCGCTTCGGTTTTCGCGATGGCACGTGACTTGCTTTCTGGGGGAGCGTCCCTACGAGAGATGCAGTCATCCCCCAAAGATTTTTTCTTAAAGTCCATACGACCCTCGCGTACGTTCTCCTTCCCGACGGAAGGCAAATCCCCCTCATTACGGATGGTGAGGGGCCTCACCCGGTGAAAGTCGAGAACCCCGATTACGACAGGTTGGGGTGCTCACCGGTCGGATCCTGATAGACAGGGAGGTCTCCATGGCTCGGTCCAAGTTCCGTCGAGCGCCGCGGTTCGACAACCTGGAATCCCGCCAGTTGTTGTTGACGGTGTCGAGCCAAGGTCCAACCAACGACGAGCAGTATATGCTCCAGTTGTTGAACGAGGCCCGGACCAATCCGTCCGCTGCCGCTCAGGAGATCTCCCAGAACATCACGCCGGACATTCAGGCGACGCTCAATTATTACGGAGTGAATCTCCAGGCGACCTTGCAGAAGATCGCGTCGTCACCGGTACAGCCCCCGCTGGCCTGGAACCCCCAGCTCGCTCAGGCCGCCCAGGGGCATAGCCAGGACATGGCCACCAACCAGTTCCAGTCGCACACCGGCACGGACGGATCCTCGCCCCAGCAGCGGATGCAAGCGGCGGGCTATAACAATGCCTCGTCAACCGGCGAGAATGCTTACGCCTACGGGACCTCGATCGAAGAAACGATGGAAGCCTTCCTTCTCGACTGGGGCGTCTCGGATGACGGACATCGAATGAACATCCAGCAGCCCGATACCTCGGCGCAAAACGCCTATCGTGATGTGGGGATCGGACTGGTTAGCACCACCGGTACTTCCTCAGTCGGGCCACTGGTTGTCACCCAGGACTTCGGCTCTCAGGCCGGCGAGCAAGCCCAGATCGTGGGAGTGGCCTATAACGACCCCAACATGACCGGGGCCTATGCCTCAGGTGAAGGGGTGGGCAACGTGCAGATCACCGCCGTGAATATTGCAACGGGTCAGGTCAGCTCGACCCAGACATGGAGTTCCGGCGGCTACGAGCTCGCGCTCGCCCCGGGCCAGTATCAGCTCATCGCCAGCCAGAACAACCAGGTCATCAATAGCGTTCGCGTCAACGTCAACAACCTCAACCTCGAGCAGGATTTCGTCCTGACCAACTCGTGGCAGGGCGGATCCCTCCAGGCCGCCATCGCCTCCGCCCAGCCCTCGACGCCCACACCGGCCCCGGTCACCCCGCAGCCGTCGGTGATCGCGCCGACCGCCCCGCAGCCGGCCACGCCCATGGTGACCAGCGCGCCCATCTCCGCGATCACCTGGAATTGGTCGAGCTGGAGTGCCAGCAGCGCCAATTCTTGAGGAGCCCAAACTGGCCGGGCCTCGTGAGTGAACCGGGTGTCCCGAGCGAGGAATCCTGGAGAGCTGACATGCCACCCCTTCATCGGCAAGCGCCGCTGAAGGGGTGGTTCGGTTTTCCCATGATCGCTCGGCAGATCAGTCACTCTGGATCGTGATGGTCAGCCGGCGCCGATGGGGACTGGTGCGATGCTCCCACAGGAAGACGCCCTGCCAGGTGCCAAGATCGCACGATCCGCGCTCGACCGGGATCGTCAGCGAAGTGAGGGTCAAGATCGACCGGAGATGGGCGGACATATCGTCGGGCCCCTCGCTGTCGTGGACGTACAACGGGTCGCCATCGGGTGCCAGCCGGGCTGCGTAGCTCTCCAGGTCGCGGCGCACGGTCGGGTCGGCGTTCTCGCAGACGATCAGCGAGGCGCTGGTGTGATGGATGAAGATGTGACAGAGGCCTTCGGAAACGCCCGAGCGCTCCACGGCCTGCTGGACCTGCCGCGTGATCTCGTGCGTCCCGCGGCCCCTCGTGTCGATCGTCAGATGTTCTCTGTACATCTTGATCCGTACTCTCCTCAACGTGATGTCTCGAAGCGGCTGGTTAACCGGGGCGTCACTCGATACAGCCATGTCGAGAAGTACCCGGGGCCGGCGATCGGCAGATGACCGCGCAAGATCACCGGGTCGAAGCACGGGAGAACCCCGGTGATGGTCTCAGAATCTTCGGCGATCACCACCGCACCGGCTGGGGGCGGTGGCTTTGACCCCTTCCGAGACTCACTACTCCTGACCTGCGGGACGTCCTGATTCGGCGTGGGTTCTGGGCGGGGCCGGCTGGGAGCAGGGCCGGACTTGCCGAGAATTGTGGCACGATTTGGCACTCGGTGACCACTTTTGGCCGCGGCGCCCTCTCCGATCCCCATGGCCCCCAGCGAGTTCGGGCCGAGTCCCGAAATCGCTGTGCCGGGCCCGGCCGCAGGCGGCACAGCCCCGTGGCTCGCAGCCATAGTTTCCGGTCGGTGACGGTCGCACATGGTCCATATTATTCAGTATGCCACAGGTTTGATGATCCGTTAATGCACCTATCGCGAATTCCGGGGCGATTGGCTCCGGAACTCTCGACCACAGAGGGAGATGAAAAAATCCAAAAATTCGGAAGGCTGGGCCGCTCGAATGACCAATTTGGCCCGAACTGAGGGGGAAGCGGCGCGGGTCGGATCGTCGCACTCCCCAGGTTTCCCGCACCCGCCGCGCGGAGATCGGTGGTGTTCGACGAGGAGTCTCCCCATTTTGACGGGATGCTCGGTTGTTCCGGCCCGGTAAGACAAGGTCGCCATCGAGAGTGCGGAAGCGCTGAAAAGAAGGCTCTCCCGCACTCTCGATGCGGTCAGTACCACTCCGGGCTGGAACTACCGAGAATCCCATCAAAATGGGGTCTGTGTGAGTTGGCGGTCTCGAATCATCGAAAGTGCGGGAGAACCGAAAAGAGAGCCACTCCCGATCGTTTGGAGAGAGCCACCAGAGCGGTCGTCGATCCCGAAGTCTCCTTCTGAAACGCGTTTCTAAAGCCGTTTCGTCCTTGTGTGTCGTTCCCTGAGAAGCAATAGACTGGCGAGCGGTCTCGAACGACTCAGCGATGTGTCAGGGTGAAGATCCCCGTCGCATCAACGAAATCCGGGACGTCGAGTATGGACTTACGTCAAGTCCGCGGTGTAAAGCCTGGACGAGAGGTCAGATTCTCCCGGAGTGGGAAATGCGACGGCCTCGCATGCGGGTTACGATCCTGGTCCGCCTCCGCCGTCGCCGTAAAGCGTGATTCATGTGTTGGCGCGGACACTCGGGCGCGGGATGATGCGGGAGCCTGGAACTGGATAAAAGTATTCACGTTCGTGGGTGAATTGACACATTGGGCTCGTCCGGTTGCCGCGGCAAGAACTGCCTCCCTGGGTTCTGTCTCGCACCCGCCGCCCAGTCGTCGAGGCGGGGCACCACGGCAGACGGGCATCGATCGCGGAGGTCCCGATCTCCGGCTCGATCCACGGAGCGGTCAAGATCACCGAGTTGCTGATCAGCAACCTCTCGGTCAACATCAACATGACAAACGACTTATTATCCAAATGAATTGAGCAGAATACATCAACCGATGCCAGTCAGGAGCGGCCAAAGCTCGGCTCTGGATTCTCGTCCCCAGGGGCCGTCGCGCGATCGCGGCGCCGGCTCACTCGGACATTGCGAATGACGAGTCCTCCCGCTGGCGAGAACCGAGCTGATCTTGCGTCACAGCCGAAGTATTTGCCATCATGTTTAGAAAGTCATCGACAGAGTCCGTCCATCCGTTCGCCCGGAGCTTCAGAGATCGCCGCGCGGGTCAGGTTGCCGCGGGCGACCGTCGTGTCGAGAGATCCGAACAAAAGTCAGGCAGGCCATGTCTGCAACGCACGAAACTTCCGGTATCGATGCGTTGACAGTCCCCGGCTGTGAGATCTTGCAGGCGCTCAACGAAGGGGGAATGGGCAGGGTCTATCTGGCAAAGCAGCAGGCCCTGAAACGACTGGTCTGTGTGAAGGTCCTCTCGATCCCTGACGGGGAGGATGCCGAGCTCTGCCGGTCTCGCTTCAACCGAGAAGCAGCACTCCTGGCGAGCGTCTCCCACCCCCACATCCTCTCGATCTTCGATTTCGGCACGACGAGCGACTCCGGCTTGCCGTTCCTGGTGACCGAGTACATCGAGGGGGGCGATCTGCGCCGGTTCATGATACCGGGAAAACCCATGCCGTTCGGCCAGGCCCGGTCAATCCTCCTCCAGGTCGGCGAAGCCTTGACGTACTTGCACACCAAGGGAATCCTCCACCGCGACCTCAAGCCCGAAAACATCCTGATGCCCACCGACTCGCAGGTGAAGGTGGGCGATCTGGGCATCGCGGTCCTGCGAGACGAGGCCGGTGTCTTGACCGGAACCCTTCGCGGCATGGGGACGATTGGTTATGTATCCCCCGAGCAGCAGTATTCCCTGGAGGTCGAACGAGCGCACCGACCAGTATTCACTGGCGGCGATGAGTTACGAGCTCTTGACGGGGCGACGACCGCTCGGCATGTTCCCGCCTCCCTCTCGATTGAATCCACGAGTGTCCCGTGGGCTGGACGCGGTGATCCTCCGGGGCCTGTCGGAGGAGCCCAAGGATCGGCTTCGCAGCGTCCGGGAGTTCGTGGCGGCGCTCGATCAGGGCCTGTCTTCGTCGTCGTGGAGGGCCCGCAGGCTGTCCCTCGCGGTGGTCGTCTCATTCGCAGTCCTGTTCTCGGCCGCACTGTTGGCCTGGATCCTGGGCGTCGGATCGAAGGGGGACGGCGGGAACGAGCCAAGGTCCACCCAGCCCGATCCCGCCGGAAATCTCCCGGTGGCGAACCCGGGCCCGGCACGCCCCGCGAAGGCCCCGGACGATCCCCAGGCGAAGATCCCCGAGCGGTCTCCAGAATTGACCCGCTTGCTGGAACTGCGTGCCTATATCATCTGGGACCGGAGTGGCCGTCCCACAGGTCCGGCGGGCGAGGCGGTCAAGGAAAAGAACTGGTTGGAAGCCGAACGTCAGATCCACAATGAGGTTCAAGTCCGGGCCTACCAGATCTGGGTGAGGATGGGTAGTCCCACAGGAGCCGCCGGCGAGTCCGTCAGGGAGAAAAACCTTCGAGCTGCCGAGGCCGAGCTCCTGAAGGAGACCGAAGAGGAGCTGCTTCGACACCCAATTCCTTAGTATCGAGTCGAACCTTCCCGTCTGCGGCCACTCATCGATGGAACACCTAAAGCGAGGGTCGAAGCACGACTCATGAACCCGGCAGATCGTCAGCTCGCGTTCGCTCGGGGCCTGTTTCGCGAATCGAACGATGCCTTCTTCCTCTTCGATCCCCGGACCCGGGCCATCGTCGACCTCAATCCCGTTGCCCGGAGGCTCACGGGATTAGAGAAGGACGCGGCCTGCTCGATGCGCCTGGAAGACCTCTTCTCCAGCTCGGGCGCCAATGGCCTGGAGCGACTCACCCAGGCCCTGGACCGGACCGGCTTCTTCCATTCGCGAGAAGGATACTTCCTCCGGAGGCCGTCGAAGGAGGACTTGCCGGTCAACCTCAGTGTGAGCCGGATCCACACCGAGCCCGAGACGGTCGGGCTCGTGGTGGCGCGCGACATCAGCGAGCGCATGCGGGCCGAGGAAGCCCTCAAGCAGGTCGAGACCCGCTACAAGAGCCTGATCGCGTCGACCGGCGTGATGGTCTGGGAGGTCGACGCCCGCGGCGTGCTGCTCTCGATCAGCCCGGCGTTCGAGGACATCACCGAGTGGTCGTCCGGCGACTGGATCGGTCGGGGCCTCGAGGAGCTGCTCCAGCCGGATGATCGCGACGCGTCGACCCGCATGCACCGGCGTGCCTGGCAGGGCGAGACGGTCCCCCGCTATGAACTGCGGCTTCGGACCAGGTCTGGGGGTTACCTGGACTGCGAGTCGCTGCTGGTCACCAGGATCCGGGAGGGCGCCGCCGAGCGCGTACTGGAGGTCATTCGCGACGTCACTGAACAAAAGCGGATCTCCAGGGCCGCTGAGGAGGCGGAGACTCTGCGCCAGGCCAAGGAGGCAGCCGAGCGGGCCAATCGGGCCAAGAGCGAGTTCCTCTCCAGCGTCAGCCATGAGATCCGGACACCCCTGACCGCGATCCTGGGCTTCATCGAATTGCTGGGTGAACATCCCTACTTGCAAGGCGGCCCCGCCGACGTCCCGGAACATCTCGCCACCATCCACCAGAATGGTCGATTCCTGCTCGCGATGATCGACGACCTTCTCGACATCTCCCGGATCGAGGCAGGTGAGCTCCGCGTGGAGCGCGAGCCCTGCTTTCTAGAGGCAATCGTCTCTGACGTGGTCGGGTCGCTCCGGGGCAAGGCAGAGTCCAGTCATCTGGAGCTCGATGTGCAGTTCGTCGGCGCGATCCCCCCGGCCATCGCCACCGATCGCTTGCGGCTCCGACAGATCCTCGTCAACCTGCTGGACAACGCGATCAAGTTCACCGAGCGCGGTACGGTCCGGCTGACGGTCCATATGATCGATTGCCCGGACTCCGATCCGTCACTGCAATTCGCGGTGGCCGACACCGGCATCGGGATGACGTCGGCCGAGATGTCTCGCTTGTTCGAGCCCTTCTACCGGGCCCGTTCCCCAGCCCTGGGTCAGCCGGCGGGTACGGGCCTGGGCCTGGCGATCTGTGAACGTCTGGCCAAGCGGCTCGGAGGCGATATCGCCGTGCAGAGCACTCCGGGCGAGGGCTCGACCTTCACCCTCTCGGTCCCGGCTGGATCGCTCGATGAGCTCGGCGGTTCGCGACAAGCGGGAGACTCGTCGGAGACACCTCCACTGCCGTCGGTTCCTACGCTCTCACCCCGGCTCGATGCCCGGATCCTGGTGACCGACGATAACGAGGCGAATCAGCAACTGATCGGCCTTCGCCTGATCCGGGCCGGAGCCGAGGTCGTGACGGCCCTCAACGGCCAGGAAGCCCTCGATCGGGTCCGCGAGGCCATCGAGTCGGGCCGGTCGTTCGATGCGGTGATCATGGACATGCAGATGCCGGTGCTCGACGGTTATGAGGCCGTGCGTCAACTTCGCGCCGGCGGCTTCACCGCCCCGATCGTTGCCGTCACCGCGTACGCGATGAGCGACGACCGGGAAGAGTGCCTGAGGCTGGGCTGCGACGACTTCATCAGCAAGCCGATCGAGTGGGATCGCTTCTTCGCCAAGTTGACACGGCTCGTGGGTGGCGCGTCCGTCCAGTGATCTGGCGCCAATGACCTGACGGCGGGCGAAGTCAAGTCCCGGGGACACCGATCCCGTACCGATGTCGAGATGAATCCGGGGACTGCTGCCACGCGAGATGTGCCTATTGCCCGGTGCATTGTGTCCGGTCGGGTCAAGTCAAGGCGACCGGCGGGTGAAAGCTCACCCGCAACCACCGACAGCGCGGGGACGGCTCCTACCAACCCGACGCGCCAGCGAGGATCGTTTCCCTTGTGACGCAAGGACTTACGACGACCTTCGCTGGCGCGTCGGACTGCTATGGCCCCGATCGTATCTCGGGTAACACCATCACTCCCTATCGGCTCGGTGGCGGGCCGCCGAGTCGCCCCAGCGACGAGCCACCGATCGCCGACGAGGACGGGGCAGCCTGCATCCTGCGTGCTACCCCTTTTTCTCCGCACGGCTCCCTCTCACCAGGTCGAGACACCATCTGGGCGTGGCGGCGTTGGGCGGTTATCTCTTAAGCTCATCGTACTCGGCCGCCCTGGGCGGGAACGTGAATGACACTCACCTTCCGGCCGGGCTGATTCGGTATCATGGGATCGCCGGGGAGGGGTGATGGCGCCCCCTCCCCGGCGAGGAGGAGGCGATGGGGACGTTCGCCGAGAAGAATGGCCATCCGATGGCGGGCGCCGCGGAGGCGCGGCCCACCTGCGACGCAGCCTACCGGAAGGTCGCCAGGGAGTTCCTCCGCAAGCTCTCGCTCGAGGACGATGACGGCTTCACGACCGCGGTGGCGCGCCGCTTCAAGGAGGCACCGGCGAAACTCTGCTGCCGGGCCATCGGGGCCTGGATCGACCGGAAACTCCTCGGCATCAGCTGGACCCAACACGATCTGGCCGACCGGATCGGCGTCAACCGCTCCGCCGTGGCCAAATGGACCACGGGCGGGGCGATCTCGCTGGGGCACCTCGTCCTGGTCCTGCTCGAGTTCGGCGGCGACTTCGCCGATCTCCCGCTCCCGGCACGGCAGGAGCTCGCCCTGGAGAGTTACCTCGCGGCCCTGTCACACGTCCGGGCGCAGATCGATCCCGCGGGCGGCTATGAGCCCATCGACCGTGAGTGCTTCTGGTGCCTCTACCACCTGCTCTCGGAGCCCTACTGGGAGCAGGCCGTCCGGCAGAAGGATCGGGAGCTCGTCAAGAGGGAGGCGGACCGGGTTTTCAGGCGGGCCGGCGAGTCACTCGGCTTCCGGCCCCAGCGGATCGTCGGGATCGAGGGCCTGAGGCACCTGGTCGAGGAGTGGACGGCGGCGTGGGTGATCTGCCTCGAACTCTTACCCGGGGGCTGGTCCATTCGATGAAAACCAAGCTCGAGATCATGGTCGGATACCTGGCAGGCCGTCAGGGAGAGGACGTCGAATCGATCCGTCGGGAGCTCGCGGACCCGTCGAGCGAGGCGAGTCGCTGGCTGGAGGCAGTCCGGCGCGGTCGCGGGGGATCTTCGGCCCGGGCTCGCCGGAGGAACGGGACCTCGTCGCGACTCGCCCGGGCCGATCGCCAGAGGAGTCGAGACTCATCGCAGCTCGCCCGACCTGCGATCGGCCGACCGCATCAGCGCCCCGGGTGTCCGGGAGGCGACCGTCACGGATCCTCTCGGGGCGCCTCGGCCGCCGCGCTGGTGCTCCTTGCGGTGGGCGCGGCGTGGCGGGCCCAGGACGACCGGCTCCGCCGCCTCGAAACGATCCTGGACCGGCGCGAGACCCGATGGGGGGACCGCTTCCAGCATCTCGAGGAGGCCCTCACGAAACACGAGGCACCGCCGCAAAAGCAGGCCCCGAGCCCGAAAGAGCCGAGTCCCCGGGAGGTCAAGCCGCCCGCACTTTTGGACGGGCCGACACGCCTGGCGCTGAACCGGATCGAGAGAAAGCTTGGTGAGCTCGAGCAACGGCTCGGTGAAAGCCGGACGAGCCAGGACCTGGCCGACCAACAGGTCGCCGACCTCCGGCGGGACCTCGACCAGCTCAAACAGGAGGTGCAGACGTCGAGCCGGGCCGTCCGCGAAGTCCTCCTCCTCGTGAGACGCCTGGCAACGCGCATTCAAGGGCAGCAGCCGATGCAAGTCCCGGTCGCGCCTCAAGGGACGGATCCCGGATTCGGCCGCGGACCGGGTATCCTGTTCGGGCCCGGACTGATTCCGAACCAGGGTCAGATGCCCGGTCTCGAGCACAATGATGGCCCATACCCAACATTTCGACCACCACGGGCAAGGTGATCTTCCAAGCCGTTGTTCTGTAAGAGTCCCTCAAAAAACGGGGACTGGCCCCGAGTCTTCGAGGGGCCAGTCCCCGTTTTTTGAGGGACACCAAGACAATTCCCAACTCGCCCCCATGCCTCGCTTTCCTGCCACGGGTCGAATCGTCCCTTCCTGCCGCAGATTGTAGGGTGGGTCGAGCCTCGATTCATCGAGGCGAGGCCCACCAGCTTCGCCGAGGATTTCGGTGGGCCTCACGCTCGAACGCGGTGTTAGCCGGAGACGGAGTGGCCCACGAGGGGCGGCATATCCACAACTGGAACAGAGTATCTGATGTGCCTGAGTAGAGTGTGGACCTCGGCCGCACCATACTTGTAACCTAATCATAATTCTAACTCTCCATGAAAATCGGCGCGATCGAAGATGTCAACGCAACGGCGCTTCGCACGACAGGTCAGCCGGGTCCGGATGAGCCTCACCAGCGGAAGTATCGGTACGGATCGTCGCCGGACTCGAAATCCGGTCGGTAGTCGGGATGGTACAGACCCGTCGGGTTGCTGGCGAGTCTCGCGGTGTCCTTGTCGGCGGAGAAGGTCGCGCCGAGGTTGGCGAGCAATTGCGAGAGGGCCCGCGTCTGCCGCCAGCGCGTCAACCGAAAATAGGTCGCGGTTTCGGCCTCGAATTGGTCGGGGTCGAGCTGGGAGAAGAAGGCCATTCCGTTCCCGACGCGCAGCCGGCCCAGGAGTCCATCCGCACCGATCTCGGCACCAGCCTTCACGATCCATGCCGGGCGGTCGCAGCGCCAGCGAAGGTCGGACGGGCTCAGCCCCCGGCACTCCGACCAGTCGGGAACGTGAATCGAACCCGCGAATCCGGCGGCTTGCTCCAGTTTCACGCCCAACGCGTGGTCGGACGCCGCGCGTGCGAGGAACAAGACCTTGCCGCCGCCTTCCAGGGAGCGCTTGACGTCGGCCTCCCGGAATTGGCCATGTCGCCCGACGATCACCAGGTCCGCGCCCGGCTCGATCCGATCGGAGACCTCACAAAGGACACCCAGGCGGTCCATTGCCGCCTTGTCGTCCGCGCCGCCCACGAGGATCGTACGGCTGGCTCGCGGAATCAGCGGCGACGTGGCTGCGTACTCGATCAGGTTGCGGGCCAGCACGGCCGCGGCGGCGTCGAGTGGAACGTGATCCTCCAGGTCGAGCGTCGAGAGGATCAGACGGCCCTGGCCGAGGTCAAGTTCCATGAGCGGCGAGTAGGCCAGGTCGAACTCGCATTCCAGGATGGGCCGCCAGCCGCTGCGGTGCGGCTTCTCGATGGCCGCGCTCGTGACGGCACCGCGGTTGCCCCAGTGCCAGCCGTCACGAGGCGAGCGCCAGGCCGGGCTCTGAAGACTCCACTCGGGGTACGCCGGTACGAGCGTGCTCGCGCCGGCCCAGTCGGCCAGGTCGCTCGCGTCGAGGCCCCGCACCACGGGGTGATCGCTCGCGACCGGAAACACTCGGCGCGCCAGGTGGCTGGCCACCCGCAGACCCAACCGCTGGCGAAGCCATTCCGGGTTCTGAGCACAGATCAATACCCGCGCGCCCGCGCGCACAGTCCCCTCCAGGTCCAAGGGCAATGCGTGGCCGCCGGAGAGCGCCTCGCGGCCGATCACGATCAGTCCGCCGGAGGACGTGTCCCTCCAATCTTCGACCGCGCAGCCGAGTGACGTCAGCATCGCGCGGGTCTTGCCGACGGGGTCGTAGAGCCTCACCGTCTGGTTGAGGGGAGGCGGGTTCGCGAACGCGTGGAAGGCGAACTGGTCGCGATGCTCGTGCGCACCGATCCGCGCCGTCAGAGTCATCGTCCCCGCGGCACTCGCCTTACCCGAAAGGTCGGGCACACGGAACCGCAGTGGTACGAAAAACGTCTGGGACGGGTCGAGCGCCCTTGCCATCGACTTTGATGACATCCTTGCCGTCGACTCGGACCTCGAAACGATAGACGAAATCCTGTCGCGTACGTTCGTCGTTGATCAGGACCGCCTGCTTGCTGACCTCCTGCCCGGCGACGAACGAATGGTCCTTGGCCGTGAATGCCTCGCTGGCCCCCGCGATCCAGGCGAGCGTCGGTCCGTTGGCCTCCATCAAGGCGACGCCGGCCGGGTGGACGTCCGTCCCCTCGGGCTGAAACGGCCTGGTGAATGCCTTGAGGGCGCTGGAGACGTAGATGCCGCGCGTCCCCGGTTGGAACGGGCCCAGCGGCTCGATCACGTCCGGCACCTTCTTCCGGCGCCGTTCGTTGAGGAAGACGTCCCAGCCGTAACCGTAATCCCACGGGATCATGCCGCCGCTGATGCCCCAGGTCCGCCAGCTCCGGTACGTATTCCGGTTGAAAAGGGCCTGGACCTTCTGATAGGCCGGGCAGAAGTCGACGACCGGGTCCTGGTCCCATTCGCGGTAGGCCATCCCGCCCTGGAACTTCGTTCGGATCGCCCGCCGGTAGTCGGCGGTCTCGAGCGCGTAGGCTTGGGCGCCGAGATAGGTCGCGCAATACTCGGTGACCAGCGGCTCGCTCCGACCCGCCTCCATGCCCCAGCGGCCCCGCAAGAACGAGTATTTCCACGGGGTCCCAAACTCCACGCACAAAAGCGGCATGTCGCCGGTCTTGCTCCACTGGCTGAGCCACTCCTCGCGTTCTTGCAGCGGGATGACGTTCAGATACGCGTTGATGTTGTACACGTCGCCGACGCTGCTGCCCGCGTGATTGAGCACGGGTCGAGTCAGGTCGAGCTTCCGGATCGCGGCGTTGCCCTCCCGGGCGATGGCGGCGCGTTGCGTCCAACCGGCGTCGGCGATTTTCCGGTTGCGACCGACATGGCGCGGGTCCTGATCGAGCCCGTGACCGAGCCAGTTGGGGTTGGTGGTCCAGATGACGATGGATGGGTGGTTGCGATAGCGGCGCAGGTCCTGCTCCAGCTTTTTCTTCCAGAGTTCCTTGTAACCGGGGCTGGACCACTGGCCCGGATTCAGGTTCATCGCCGTGCCCAGGAGGAGGAATCCCTTGCGATCCGCCCGGTCGGCCCAGAGGTCGCGATAAAGCCGTTTGCCCCTCTCGTCGTGGTTGACCGGCCACATCTCCTCGCTATTGAACCCGGCTATGGTGACGCCGTCGATGTGGGCGTCGATCAACTTCGAAACTCCCGACATCATGAATTCGGTATACGTGTGGCAGGTCGGCCTCAGGCGGATTTCACTGCCGTTCAGGAAGAATTTCCGGCCTTCGATCCAGAATTCACGGAACCCGAAGCGCTGCGCGTACTCGTCGTCAAGGCCGGCGCTCTTGGCCTTTAGCTTGAGCATGTAGAGGTTCGGCTGGCGGAAGTCCCAGAGCGCCGGGTCCTCCCAGGTCCACGAGAGAGGCAACGTCTGCGTCGTCCTCCGGTCGAGCCTGGCCGCGGCGTGGAAGCGCTTCACCGCGTTGCCGTCGCGATCGAAGAGTCCGGCCTCGAACTGCACCGGCCCGGCGGTGACCACGCCGGCCACCTCGACCTCCAGCTTCAGCTCTTTCTGGCGCGTCGAGGTCTGAACGAAAATGTCGCTGATGTGCATGCCCTGGGGACGGCTGGAAACGATCACGTCGCCGATCAGGCCCTTCGACTCGAGCGCCGCGGCGCGGGTGACGACACGGCCCGGGTCCAGGAACATCCGGTTCGTCCCTTCGGTGGTCGCGATCACCAGGACGCAGAGAATGGCGTCCGCGCCGGGCTTCACGGCCGCGCTGATGTCCACTTCGCCGGCCGGCCAGGAAATGCCGCCGCACTTCGTGCCGTTGACGTAGACGATCGCGTCGGTGCTCACTCGCTCCAGGTTGAGGATCACGGCTCGACCCGCCCAGTGCTTGGGGATCTTGACCTTCCTCTGGTACCATGCGGCCCATTTGCCCGTCCCGGTGCCCCAGCGCCGCCAGGCGGGACCGCGTCCCCGTTCGGACACGAGGCCCGACTGCCATGAACCCGGCACGCGGATGTACGCCAGTCCGCCGGGCGGCCGCGTCTCCGAGGTGTCGAGCATCGGCACGAACTTCCAGATGCCGTTGAGACAGATTTGCTCGCGCCGGGAACTGACGACTTCGAGAGGCTCCTCTCCCCATCTGAGCTTTTCCCCAGGAGGCAACTCGGCATCGCGTTCGGTTTCGGAGGTCTGCCGCTGCGACGGGATGATCTCCATCTTCGTGATTTCCATCACCCCCGTCGCCTGCCAGATCGAGGTGATGATGTGCACGAAAGCGGCGCCCGCCGGCAGTTCGAGCCTGGTTTCGTAATCCTTGGCCGCGACCTCCGTCCTGGCGGGCGTGATAGTCGCCGACGCACCGGGGATGGCCTGCCGGTTCGCATCGAGGATCTCGAAGTCGATCTTGGCGGTCTCCCAGGGATTCTTCCCCGGCTTGATGTTCGCGACGCGGATTCGCGCCTTCACCGTGAGGGCGTCCCAATCGGGGTTCAGCGGGAATCGTCTGCCGGCTTGTACCGCGCCGCCCGCTCGCGTTCTCGAGGCGGAGCCAGTGTTTACCGTCCTTCTCGACGACCTTGGCCTTATCCCCGAAGCCCCACCAACCCGTGCTCCCGCCCGGGTCGATGGGGACGTTCTCAAACGAGCCTTCCTTGAACACGTTCCCGTCGGCACCCGCCGCGGCCGAGCCAGCGATGATCGAAAGAAGACCGACGAGGGGGGCGAGCCAACCCGTCACGGCACCATGGCTTCCGCGCCGCTGCCGACGGCGCTGTTCACTCGGATGTTGCTGGATGCTCATTGTTGGGATTTCTTGTCTGGCCGGGTCTCAGCCGGATCTTCCGCACCAGCGACCCTTCGCTCGCCGGATTGCCTCGCCGACGTCGACCTGGGTTGGTTCAGCGTGAATGGGACCAACGACTTTGCTCAAACAACTGGGTGACGCTCCCCTGCATGCCATGCCAGGATTGGGGATGAGATCTCCATCAGGGAGTCGCAGAAACGGGCGCCGAGGATCGGAACCGTGGATCTGTGCGAACGTCAAATCTGAGCAGCTCTCGATCGAGGAGCTTTCCTTCCCTGATCACCATCGCCACGTGACGGGTTTCGCCGATGTTGCGATCCGGGCGACCGGTGACCAAGAGGATGTTGGCCAACTTGCCTGGCTCAAGGGTCCCCCACTCTCGAGCGGCGACGACGAATGTCGCCGCATTCTTGGTGGCGGTCGTGATCGCTTCGAGCGACGAGAGACCGGCCTCGACGAGCAGTTCCAACTCTCGATGCATGCCCTCGCCCTGGGTAACATCATGGCCGGCTTCTCCCAATCAAATCGGGAATTTCTGGCAAGGAGGGGGAAGAGATCGGTATGTATCATACAAGGTCCGTGCGTTGTTCTATAGCGGGAGAGGTTCGGGAGGGCCTCTCGCCGCCCCTGGAAAAGCAGGGGTTGGCCAATGGGCGGCACGCGGCCTGAGTCGAGAGATGTCCAGGACCCGGAAGGCGCAGATGTCTGCAAGACAGGGCTTCTACTGGGCGAGAGAATTCCTTCCATTGCGACTCATCCCCCTCACTTCGAGCAGCGCCGGGCGACTGGGCAGGCGTTTCCGGGCCAAGCGATCATCAGTTTCCTTATGAGACGTTGCATTCTATTAGTTAAGATGTAATCATTAATTTGATTGGAGGAGTCACTCGGCCGGCGTGCCTGGGGCAACTGGCTTACCGGAGGTCGAGAGGCCGGAAGGGAGAAAGCAGCCGGCCCAGGTGAGAAGCATCGGATCGCCGTGCTTGATGTGATACACTCGGCCGGTGGTCGCCCCGCGTTCTGGGAAAACAGGGGCGCAGGGTTCAGGTCACGGTCGTCCTTGATCTCACGTACTCGACGCCGGAGACAACCTATGCGAACGGCCTGCCTGGGCATGCTGGTGGTCGTCCTGTCGTATCTCGGCGCGACGGCAGTCGCGGCCGACTACGCTGTAGGGGCCGACTTGTCGTTCCTGAAGCAGGCCGAGGATCGGGGCACGGTGTTCAAGGACGAGGGGAAAGCCCTGCCCGCCCTCCTGATCTTCAAGGATCACGGGTACAACTGGGTGCGCCTGCGGCTGTTCCACTCGCCGAAGTCGCTTCCCAACAACCTCGACTACACGATTGCGCTGGCCATGGCTGCCCGGAAGCAGGGGTTCAAGTTCTTACTCGATTTCCATTACTCCGACACCTGGGCCGATCCGGCGAAACAGTTCACGCCCGCGGCCTGGAAGGGCAAGTCGCACGAGGAGCTCGTGCAAGCGGTCTTCGAGTACACACGCGACACCATCGCCGCGTTCCACGCGGCGGGCGTGCTGCCCGATATGGTGCAGGTCGGCAACGAGGTCATCAACGGCATGCTCTGGCCCGACGGCAGGCTGCCCGCGCGCTGGGACAACTTCGCCGAGCTCGTGAAAGCCGGCATCCGGGGAATCGCGGCGGGCTGTGGTGACGGTCCGCGCCCGAGGATCATGATCCATATCGACCGCGGCGGCGACCGGCGCGGCACGAAGGCGTTCTTTGACCGGCTCAATTCGTACCACGTTGACTACGACGTGATCGGCCAGTCGTACTACCCCTGGTGGCACGGTAGCTTGCTCGACCTGCGCGAGAATCTGGCCTTCATGTCCAGCGAGTACCAGAAGGAGATCTTGCTCGTGGAAGTGGCCTATTGCTGGCGTCCCACCGAGTATCGCAAGCGACCCGGTCCGTTCCCCGAAACCCCGGAGGGCCAGCGGGCATTCCTCGACGAGGTGAACCGGCTGGTGCTCGCCACGCCTGGCGGCCGCGGCATCGGCGTCTTCTGGTGGGAACCGGCCGTGGTCGGCCCGTTGCGGAGCCGTGGCTACTTCGACAACGACGGCAACGCCCTGCCAGTTCTCCAGGTGTTCGACCGCTTCACCCGGAAGTGAGCGTCTCATGCCGGATCGGCTGGAGGAGCCGCCGTTGCAGGCAGGGTCGTCGGAGCGGCTCGCCTGCCCGTTGCCCATGGGGTCGCGTCGACGGCTGTCGGATCGGCGAAGAGACGCCTGCGGAGCGTCCTACCGCTTCGATTGGTATTGCGCTTCGACCAGTTCTTGCACCGTTCGGCGCAGCAACGCCTCACCGCCGAAGGTCATGCCCAGTGCCCGGATCTTTTGGGTGTCGATCTGGTTCTTCGGCCCGCGGTTGAGGTCCGCGATCTCGCTCTGGTTGCCGGTCAACTCCGTCGCCATCCGCGCCACGTCCTGCTCGGCAACATAACAGTCGTAGCAGTTGTATGCCTGGCCGGCGATTGCCTTTGCATCGGCACTCAACAGCAACTCGACGGCCTGGGCGACGTCGGCGGCGTGGACTTCCTTGCCTCCCTTCCGCGAGGCGACGGGCTCGCCGCGCACCACCTGGCCGACGAGGTCGTACCAGCGGCTGCCCTGGGCCGGATGAGCCAAGCCGTAGATGCCGGTCGGCCGCAGCGCGCAGAATGGGCCAGCCCTGACCCAGGCCGTAGCTGTGGACGAATGCCTCCAGCGCCGCCTTATGCGCCCCGTAATGGCTCGTCGGCCACAGCGGATGTGTCTCGTCCAGCGGACGATCGTCCCGGATCACCTCGTGGACGGCGCAGCGTGGACAGGAACACGAAGCGTGACACTTCGGCCTCGAGGGCCGTCTGGAAGAGTTGGAGCGAGCCGGTGAGGTTGACACCGTAGAAGACGCCGGGTGTACCGTGACTGTCGCGGGCCCGAGTGCGCCGGCCTTCCCACTGGACGGCCGCGTGGACGACTGCGTCCGCGCCTTGGACCAGTTCACCGACCGACGCCTCATCCCCCAGCGCGCCCGGCAGCCACTCGATGGCGTCGGCTTGCCTCTCGAAACCGCTGCGATCGCTGCCCGGCCGATACCAGCAGCGGAGGTGATGACCCGCGGCCGCGAGGTGACGCACAAGGTAGCGGCCGAGGAAGCCTGTTGCACCTGTGATGGCAACGCGCATACTGAACTCCACAATTTGGACGGGAATCCGGAGGTCGCCCGACCCCGTCAGAGGATGATTGAGAGAGAGGCGGCCCGATCACAGGGTTCAGAGAGCGTGATCTGCACGTTGGCCAGCTCGTCTGAACACTAGGGTCGGTGGGCGCCGCACCTTCCGCAGTTCGTTCTCGATATCTTCCAGACCGTGAATCACTGCGCCAAGAAGGCTGATGATGACGCTCCTCCCGCTAGATTCTCCCGCCTCGAGACGCTAGGATATTCGGACATTCAACTTCCGGCAATCTCATCAAGAACTCGGACTCAGCTCGATCTCGGTTTCAGGAGACTTCGCCATGTGGAATCAGCTTTTGGCGGTGGCTACGCTGAGCGCCCTGCTCATCGCCCCTCAAATCGCGAGCGCCGGAGATGGCTCCTCCAGTTCCTGCGACACCAAGGAGAAACCGGCCAGGGTCATCCGCATCGGTGCCGTCGCCTACGCGCCCGGTGCAGTGACCGTCTTCGAGGGCATGCGCCGCTATTTCGATCGCAATGGTCTGCCCGTCGATTACGTCCTTTACTCCAACTACGACGCCTTGGTCACGGCCCTGGAAAAAGGGCAAGTCGACATCGCCTGGAACACTCCGCTGGCCCATGCCCGCTACCATCTTAGAGCCGGCAACGCCAGCCAGACTCTCGTCATGCGGGACGTGGACTGCCACTTCCGCTCGATGCTGATCGTGCGGGCCGATGCGAAGATCGGCTCGCTCGACGACTTGAAGGGAAAAACGATGGTCCTGGGAAGTTGGCAAGCGGCCGAGGCGACCATCTTGCCGATCCATTTCCTGAAGCACGAAGGACTGAGGTTGAGCCGGGTCAAGTTCTACAACCTCGACGGTCAGGTGGACCTGCGGGGCAATCCCTGTTCCAGCGAGGTCCATGTACTCAGAGCGCTCCAGGAGGGACGTGGGCAGGCCGGCATCATCGGCGAGCGACTTTGGAACCGGTTGTCGAAGGAACAGCCCGACCCGGTCAGCAAATTGAAAGTCCTTTGGGTCTCGCCCTCGTTCAGCCATTGCGTGTTCACCGCGAGCCAAGATTTCGATAAGGGGCTGGCCAGCCGATTCACCAGGCTGATGCTGGCCATGGATCCGAACGATCCTTCGACTTCCGAGGTGATGCGCCTGGAAGGGACCAGGAAGTGGGTCGCAGGCAGCCCGGAGGGGTTCCAGGAATTGGCGAAGGCTCTGCGCGAGGAGCCAGGGTGCTGTTCGGCAGAGTCGTGTCCATGAAAGCGATTGTCATCGTCGGTTACGGCGGAAGTGACCGGCTCCGGGTCGATGAGCGGTCCGACCTCCGGCCGGATGCCGGTGAGAAACTCGTCAAGGTCCGAGCGGTCGGCGTCAATCCGGTGGACTGGAAGATCCGCCGGGGTGACCTACGCCTGATCCTCTGGCCTCGCTTCTCCTACATCGCCGGCGGCGACTTGGCGGGTGAGGTCATCGAGGTCGGGACGAGCGTGACCGGGTTCAAGCCCGGCGATGCTGTCGTTGCGTTCGTCGATCCGAGGAGGCTCTTCGGGTATCGCAATGAAGAAGCTCGCGCGGCGGATTGCGAGATTCTGTCTCGAGTGCTTGTGCGTCATGGTCGTCTTCGCGATCGTGGTGGCACTGCTCTTCGTGCCTTTCGGGATTCTCTTCTCCCTGTGCACGAAGGAGCTCTACCCTCTGTACTTGATCCCCTGCCTGGGCAGTATCCTCGGGAGTTTGTTGGGACTCGGGCAGTTCATCATCGATCAATTCAGCGACGAGGAGCTGGAGCCGCATGAGAAATCGCGGCCGACCGGGGATCTGTTGGCCGACTTCTACCTGGGGGCATTCTCGCCATCGTGGCTGAAGGTCATAGACGCGATTGGATGGGTCGCGAACAAGGACCTCTCGGAGCAGGAACCCGGTCGCTGGAAGCGTGGTCTGATCGCGGCTGTCGCGTGCGCCCTCATCCCGCCCTTCCTGAGCGGTTGCGTTGCCCTGGTGAGTCCCATGCCTCCCGCCACCGGTCTGTACCCGGCGCTGCTGATGCTTTCCTTTGTGTTCGGCCTAGGAGGCGGCATCGCGGGGGCGCTGTCGGACGGTTTCGCCCCCCGCTCGCGCGCGATGTCCGGGCCTGGGCGTAGCTCCCGGCCGGCCCGGCCGAGCAGTGGACCAGGCCAAATCGACCGAGGAGGAGATGGGATCCGCCCATGTCGACTCCTCCCAAGATCGATCACCGTGTCCTCGCATCGCTTTCGCGAGTCAGGGAGGCGGAGCGGAAAGGCTGGTGGGCCGACAAGCTCGACCTCGTGGACCAGACAGATGACCAACTCGCCGTGATCGGCCCGCGGGCCGATGCCTCCGACTGCGAGCTAGAGTCCATGGGGAGGGCGTTGAAGCAGTGGAAGGACACCCATGGATATGCCCGGCATATCTGGGGTTTGGATGACTTACTCGTCGGCCGATGTCCGCGGACGCCGCCGGTCTACCTGATGGTCCCCTTCCGGATCGACGACCTCCACCAGGCGTACGAGCCGGTCGCGTTGGTCTTCATCGCAGCGGGGACGAACCGCGAGGAAGCGTTTGAGTCGCTGACCCGAGCCATGGACGAACATCGGGGCAGCCTAGCGTGCCTCGCTGACCCGGAGACCTACAGTTATTGGAACCGCTGAATGGCCGGTTCGGTGCCAACGCCGTCTCAACGTTTGAAGGTCCTGGCTGGGATGCTTCCGACTCCAAAAGCTTGACAAAACCTAAGCGCCTTATCGGTCGCGATGCCCCAAGAAGTCCCGATCCCGGTCAGTGCCGCCTCTGCCGTCGGCCGTCGGTAGATCCGTCCTCGAACTCGGTGTAGGAATCTTCAACCGCAGAGCCGGCCGAGAGCGATGCACCCACAACCGGAGCACGTCCGGTCGCCAGGAGTGGGCCGAACCGAGAAGTGACCGGCCGTGTCTGGTGATTGACTCGAGCGGATTGCCCAACGCTGTGAACTTACAAACATCGCCCAATGGCTAGGGCAACAGCTTCATAAGCTGTGAATACAGGTTCGAATCCTGTTGTTTCACCAACAGTTCGCGGGACTAGCGATTCGCCTCGGTCAATGGTCAACCCGCCCTTACAATCCCATCTCAGTCGATTCGATTGGCCGAGATTGGCGAATTTTTCCGCTCTGCCACATCGAGCGAACATGATTTCACCTTATCAGGCGATGTGCTCCCACGACGGTGATTCTCAGAGGCCCATAGCAGTCCCCTCCTCGCCTTCAGGCCAGCTCAGCCGCGACCTCTCGAACCACTTTCATGAACTCGAACGCGGCGGCGGTTCGGTGCCGGTCCCGTAGCCAGAGCAAGGCTGCGGTGCGGGTCATCTTGGGTTCGGTAATGCCCACGATTGAGAGACCACGGCCATCGGCCACCGCGCGGCGCGAGAGCACAGTGGAACCGGTCCCCAAGCGCACGATGTCGAGGAGGGAATCGATGTCGTTCATTTCAACAATGAGGTTAAGCTGCGCGTGCGCTTCTCGCATGCGATCGTCCAACAACCGGCGGGTCGCGAACTCGCGCGTCGGCAAGACCAGCGGGAGCCGATCGAGCTCGGCGAGCTTGACGCGTGTACGACGCGCCAGGTGGTGGTCGAGCGTCGTGATCAGCACAATTTCCGCGTCGAAAAGTGTCTCCGCCTCGATGTCGAGCGACTCGGGAGGCGCGAATGCAATGCCCATGTCGAGTGAGCCGGCAACGAGCCCGTGCTCGATCGCCCGGCCGCTGGTCTTTTCGATCAAGACGCTGACTGCGGGGTACCGTTGACGGAAGTCGGCAATCGCGCGCGGTATCAGGGCCGCGCTGAAGGAATGAGTGACACCCACTCGTAGTCGCCCCCGGCGCAATCCCAGGAGTTCCGCGACGGCCTCGCGACCCAATTCAGCTTCTTGCAAGGCCCGCGCGGCGTGTCGCCGAAACAGCTCGCCGGCGGCTGTCAACCGTACCGACCGGCCAACCCTGTCAAACAACGGTGTTCCCAGCTCGCGCTCAAGCTCCTTGATTTGCAGCGAGAGCGTCGGCTGCGATACGTCAAGTGCTTCTGCCGCCTTCGTGAAATGAAGTGCATCGGCCGCGGCCAGAAAATAGCGGAGGTGACGCAGTTCCACCGACCCAACCTCCCACATCGATCAATAGCCTGCCACTATCGATTCCATCATAACAAAGAACTGGACTAATCAAACTGGAGCGGCTAGAATCTGTGTCGAGCGGCGAGATCGCCGTTCTTGTTGAACGGGGGAGCCGGGACATGAGTGCGGTGGCGAATCCTGTCTCAGTACCGTCGGCGGCGACGAGTTCGCGTCTGGCGCGGCTCTGGAGGTCGTCGGTTGGACTGAAGATCGTCATGGCCGTGACGGGTGTGATCCTGTCCGGCTTCGTGCTCGTTCACATGGCGGGCAACCTGCAAGTCTTTCAAGGTGAGAAGGCGCTCGACGACTACGCCAAGCTGCTCCGCGCCGAGCCTGCCTTGCTCTGGCTGGCGCGGCTCGTGCTGCTGGGTTCGGTAGGGCTGCACATCGCGGCCTGGATGGTGCTCCTTGCCCGCAACGGGCGAGCTCGGCCAGTGGCGTACAGCCAGGTGACTCGCCGGGAGTCGAGCTTCGCTTCTCGCTCGATGCGCTGGACCGGCCCGCTGCTGCTCGCGTTCATTGTCTACCACATCTTACATATGACCACAGGAACGGTGCATCCTAGCTTCCGCGAGGGAGGCGCCTATCACAACCTGGTCACCGGGTTGCGGGTGGTACCCGTGGCGATCATCTACGTGCTGGCGATGGTGGCGCTCGGTTTTCATCTCTGGCATGGCGTGTGGAGCCTGTTCCAGACTTTAGGTGCCGAGCAGGGCCGTTATGCGTCGCTGGGGCGCCGGGCGGCAACGGTCTTCACCTTGGTGGTCGTGGTCGGTTTCATCGCGGTCCCGCTCTTGATCGTGAGCGGATTCGTCAAGTGACGCGAGGAGCGACGCCGTGGAGTTGAAGTCCAACGTTCCGCCGGGATCGCTCGAAGCGAAGTGGTCGCGGTACAAGTTCGATATGAAGCTGGTCAACCCGGCGAACAAGCGGAGGCACTCCGTGATCGTCGTCGGCTCGGGATTGGCCGGCGCCTCGGCGGCGGCCACGCTGGCCGAACTCGGGTACCAGGTCGCTTGCTTCTGCTACCAAGACAGCCCACGCCGGGCCCATTCCATCGCCGCCCAAGGCGGGATCAACGCCGCCAAGAACTACCAGAACGACGGCGACAGCGTGGAACGCTTGTTCTACGACACCATCAAGGGCGGAGACTTCCGCTCCCGTGAGGCCAACGTCCACCGGCTCGCCGAAGTATCCGTCAACATCATTGACCAATGTGTGGCGCAGGGCGTGCCATTTGCACGAGAATACAGCGGCATGCTGGCGAACAGGTCGTTCGGCGGCGCGCAAGTTTCGCGCACGTTTTACGCCCGAGGCCAGACTGGCCAACAACTCCTCCTGGGTGCGTACCAGGCGCTCGAGCGCCAGGTCGGCTTGGGCGCGGTCCGGATGTACGCTCGGCACGAGATGCAAGAGCTCGTTGTCATCGACGGCAAGGCGCGGGGGATTGTCACCCGAGACCTGGAGACAGGCAAGATCGAGTCCTGGGCGGCGGACGCGGTCATCCTGGCCACGGGCGGCTACGGCACGGTCTTTTACCTGGCCACTTATGCCAAGGGTGCGAATACCACAGCCATCTGGCGAGCCTACAAGAAAGGCGCGGCGTTCGGCAACCCGTGCTATACCCAGATTCACCCGACCTGTATCCCCGTGACCGGCGAGCACCAGAGCAAACTCACGCTCATGTCCGAATCGCTTCGCAACGACGGCCGCATCTGGGTGCCCAAGGCGACGGGAGATCGTCGCCCTCCCGACCAGATAGCCGAGGACGAGCGGGATTATTACCTGGAGCGCAAGTATCCGAGCTACGGCAACCTGGCACCGCGAGATATCGCCTCCCGCGCCGCCAAGCAGGTCTGCGACGAGGGCCGCGGCGTCGGCAAGACCGGCCTGGGCGTCTATCTTGATTTCGCCGACGCCATCGGGCGCCTGGGCGTCGCCACCATCCGGGAACGGTACGGCAATTTATTTGATATGTATGAACGTATTACTGATGAAAATCCCTACAAGGCACCGATGCGGATCTACCCCGCGATACATTACGCGATGGGCGGGCTCTGGGTTGACTACAACCTGATGAGCACGCTGGAGGGACTGTTCGTCCTGGGAGAGGCCAATTTTTCGGACCACGGGGCGAACCGCCTGGGCGCAAGCGGCGCTCATGCAAGGTCTGGCGGACGGCTATTTCATCATTCCCTACACGCTGGGCAACTACGTGGCCACCAGCAAGTCGGCCAAGGTGTCCACCGACCACGCCGCGTTCAAGGACGCCGAGATTGCGGTGGATGCGCGTCTCAAGGGACTGCTGGCCATTAACGGGCGGCGTTCGGTCGATACTTTTCATCGGGCGCTGGGCAAGATCTTGTGGGATCTCTGCGGCATGGCGCGGAACGAAGACGGCCTGAGGTCGGCCCTCGAGAAAATCCCCGCGCTGCGACAGGAATTCTGGGACGACGTGCGTATCTTGGGGGACGGCCAGGAGGTCAATCAATCGCTCGAGAAAGCCGGCCGCGTGGCCGACTTCTTGGAGCTTGGCGAGCTCTTGTGTCGAGACGCCCTGGAGCGGAGGGAATCGTGCGGTGCCCATTTCCGCGAGGAGTACCAAACCGGAGACGGAGAGGCCGCGCGAGACGATGAGCACTTCTGCCACGTGGCCGCATGGGAATACACGGGCGATAACAGCCCGCCCATCCGCCACGTCGAGCCGCTGTCGTTCGAGAGTGTCCCGCTCCAAACGCGGAGTTACAAATAATGAGCGGCTCGGAATCCGGCCATCAGACCAAAGGGGCGGCACAGGCCATGAGCGGCGATCACGGCGAGCGGACGCTGAACCTCACCTTGAACGTCTGGCGCCAGAAGAATCGCGAGACCGAAGGTGCGTTCGTCACATATCAGGCGGTTGGCATCAGCCCCGACATGTCGTTTCTCGAAATGCTCGATGTGGTCAACGAAACGCTGATCAGTCGGGGCGAGGAGCCGATCGCTTTTGACCATGACTGCCGCGAAGGCATTTGCGGCCAGTGCGGCGTGGTCATTAACGGCAGCGCGCACGGACCCCGTCGAGCCACCACGTCTTGCCAGCTTCACATGCGCAGCTTTCGAGACGGAGACGTGCTTACGATCGAGCCGTGGCGAGCCGCGTCGTTCCCGGTCATCAAAGACCTGATGGTCGATCGGATGCGCCTTTGACCGCATCATCGCCTCGGGCGGATTCGTTTCAGTGCGCACCGGCAACGCACCCGACGCCAACGCCGTGCCGGTGGCCAAACCTTCCGCCGATCTGGCGATGGACGCCGCCGCTTGTATCGGCTGCGGTGCCTGCGTGGCAGCCTGTCCCAACGCTTCGGCCATGCTCTTCGTCGCCGCCAAAGCCTCGCACCTCAATCTCTTGCCGCAAGGCCAGCCGGAGCGATCTCGCCGCGCCCTGGCCATGGTCAACCGAATGGACGCCGAGGGATTTGGTGGCTGCTCCAACCACGCGGAATGCGAGGCCGCCTGCCCCAAAGAAATCGGGGTGCACTTCATTTCGATGCTGAATCGAGACTTCCTCCGTGCCAGTCTTTTCTCGCGCCGGGCAGGCCGCGAGCGGTGAAAGTCAGTGAGAACCGTGGCAATCCGATCATGAGAATCGTGAACTGTGTGCGGACGAAGCATTGAGGAGTCCGTCACAGAAGTCGTATCCGCTACCATTCAATTCAATCAAACACGATTTTACTTATTAGACTTTCTAATTCTCATAAGATTTAACACGATCGGACCGTCTGAGCATAGCGTCGGCCCGAGCCCAAGGCGGGCGGCTGCGTGTATCTATGTGACGGCGTTCCTCGCGATCAGCGATTTCCGGAAATACGCTGTCGATATCGCTGGAGAAATGGAAGTCTGGATAGCCGCAGCACCAGATCACAAGATTCACTTTAACGGCTCTAAGTTCCTGGGTCCGTACAAACGACAACAGACGGGTTGAGCGGAAACAGCGTTATGGCCGAAGGCCACGTGAAGAGCGACTCGCCTTCGACGAGACTGGCATCCATCGAATCGATCTCGGCTCAGGTTCGGGGCAGGCGGATCAGCGGATGGGTATCGCGATCGGTCAGGGGCAACATGACCATGCCGCCGCGCCCGTGCGAGGCGTAGCAGGCCATGATCATCTCGATCGGGGTCCGAGCCGCTCTCGCGTGCGTTCGCGGCTGGGTGTCGGTCTCCACGGCGCGGATCAGGTCGGCGACGATCGCGCGGTTGCCGGCGGCCAGGTCGCTCACGCCGGGCGGCGCGGGCCGGTCGCCCTCCTCGCTCACGATCGGTCGCCATCGCGTCGGGCCGGTGGCGGTCCAGGTGGGATCCGCCAGGTAGAATGTGGGGGGCATCCACCCGGTCCCCATCCAGATGCAGCCCTTCGAGCCGCAGATCGTCAGCCCGAACCGCCGGCCGGGTTCCTTGGGCCGAGCCGTCGCGAAGTGGGCGACGACCGCGGTGCCCTGGAAGCCGAACATCGCATCGACCCGGTCACCCGCCAGCGGGCCGATCCCCTCGGCGCCCACCCGGACGTCCGCCCGGCTGACCGATCGGCCGCTCTCGGATACGCGGGCGAAGCACCAGGCCGGCTCTCCGAGCAAGTCGTGGCACAGGTCGAGGATATGCACGCCCAGGACCATCAGGTCCTCACCCCCGCCCCTGCGATCTTCCTTGCCTCGTCCGCGAAGCTCGAGCATCTCTCCGATCGCCCCTCCGGCAATCATCGACTTGACCCGCTCGTAACGCGGGCTGTAGCGCGTCTGGAAGGCCATCGCGAGCTTGACATGCGACCGCTCGCAGGCCTCGACAATCGCATCGCACGCGGCGAGGTCGGGGGCGAGCGGTTTCTCGCAGAAGATGCCGAGCACCCCATGCTCGGCACACGCCAGGATCATATCCTTGTGCCCGTCGAGCCATCGCGGCGCGACCACAACGAACTGCGGCTTCTCGCGCTCGAGCATCCCGCGGTAATCGGCGTAAGCCCGCTCGACCCCCAGGCGATTCGCCGCTTGAGCTCGGCCTCCGGGGTCTTGGTCGGCGACCGCGATGACCGCCAATTTCGGCTGGCTCAACACGGCCAGATCGAGGCCGTGACCGTAGTCTCCTCGGCCGGTGCTGCCGATAACTGCCGTGCGATAAGGGGAAGCGAGCATCTGGATCACCTCCTTCCATCGTGAACAGGGGACTCGATCGTGGAAAGACTCGTCAACACGGAGGGACCCGACGGCGACAGCCATTCCTCTGAGCCGATCCGATTCCGACTATCAACCGTAGAGCATCTTGGCCAGAAACTCATTTCGGAACTTCGCACGGGGATCGTGCTGCTTGAGCAGGCCCTTGAAATCAGTCAACTTCTCGTAACGGGATTGTAGGCGCGCAGCTTTCCACAGCAAATAACTTCCCCCAGTGAGGGCGGACCTCGTAAGGCGCCAGTTCCTTCTCGATGATCGGCAGCACCTTCCGGACAGCGTCCCAGTCTGGCTTCCAGGTGAAGTGGATGGCCAGGCTGGGCCGCTCGTAGCAAGGGCTCATCCACAATCGGTCCGCATCGATCGTCCGCAGTTCCGAGATCATCAGATGAGGGCTCACTCGATCACGCAATCGCTCGATCGCGAGGATGGATTCAACGGCATTCTTGCGGGGGACGAAGTATTCGGACTGCAACTCCTTGCCACTGCTCGGAGTGAACCCCATGCGGAAGTGAGGCAGCCGCTCGTACCAGGGGCCGGGCACCCCCATCTGCTCCGTGCAGTTCTCCGCCGAGAGTTCGGCAATCGGATGGAGGTTCTTGGCGGCGAGTCTGGCCCCGAAGAACTCGGGCGTGGCGGCCGGGGATTTGTCCTTGTCGATGCGACGCTTGACCCACACCTCGCCGATCCGCTGGTTCTGCCAATCGGTGAACAGACTCACGCTGTAGCCGCTCGACATGATGCTCTCGAAGTGGTCGGTCAGTTGCGCCATGGGCAAGTCCTCGTAGACATCCTGCCGCATCATGTAGGTCGGCTGGATGTCCAGCGTAACCTTGGTCACCACCCCGAGCGCACCAGGTTCACGACGGCCCCGAGGAACGTGTCACCGTCCTTCGCGCGGGAGAGCGTCAGGATGTCCCCGTTGGCCGTGACCAGTTCCAAGGCCGAGACCGCCGTCGCCAGGTTCCCATTCTTGATGCCCGATCCATGCGTCGCGGTGGCACACGCGCCGGCGATCGAGATGTGAGGCAGGGATGCGAGGTTGTGCAACGCGAAGCCCTGATCGTGAAGATAGGGGCAGAGTTGGCCGTACTTCATCCCGGCTTCCACGGTCACCGTGCCGCGCCTCGGGGTCGAGCGCGACCACCTGATTCATCGACTCCAGAGAGATGAGGGTTCGAGTGCTGTCGGCGATGCCATTGAAGCTGTGACGCGTGCCGAGCACCTTGAGGAAATCCTGTTCCTTGACGAACTTCCGGATCTGCTCGATCGACGCGAGACGATGCAAGTTGTCGGTGCTGTACGCATAGTTGCCGGCCCAGTTGATGAGCTTGGCGCCCGATCTGGGTCCGTCGGCCATCCTGCCGAAGAGTCGGGCCCCAGAAGATACGCCCGCAATCCCGGCGAATAGCTTGAGGAACACCCTCTTGTTCATGATCGAAGTCCCCCTGCGAATGGTCTGTTTCCTCGCCTCCGTGCCCGTCACCGTTCCGTTCAGGTTGTTGCGGTATTTGCGCCGGCTTTGAGGTTCTCTCTCTTGGGCTGTGATTGACGCGGCCGACGCCCCGCTCCGCGGGAGAGATACCGCGGTGGTCAACGAGCTCCTCGGAGAGCAGAGATCGCACCACAGCCAGAGCGTGGAGTTGCTCCCCGAAGCGTAGCCGGATGGCGGAGTTCTTGCCAGTAGGACGGCCACGGCGAAGGCTCTTGTCGCCGAAGACCACCAGTCCAACCCCCTCACCCCAACCCTCTCCGCTTGGGGGCGTGGGCGATGGAGCGTGCGCCGGTCTTTTCCACCTCGCCCGTTGGGGAGAGGTCGGCCGAACGCCGGGTGAGGGGGCAGACGGGCCAGGATTCCTGGGCGTTCACCCTTCGGTAACGGCTGGTCTTGGGCTCGCGCTGGGCGTGGGTCTCCTGACCCAGCCCGGGTCAGACCGAAGGTGTTCTTCCCTCGCCGTCCACGAGTGTTCCCCCATGAGCCGAGTTTTCTTGTTCGAATCGGGCCCTTCGGCGCGGTATCTCTGCTGGACCTTGTTTCGATGGACGCAGGAGGAGACCGCGCTGCCTGCACAGTTGTCCGCTGTCAGGCGACACTAATTCTGACATCGAGCCGACGCCCTGCGGGACGTTCTTGAAGACCGACCGTGGCTCCGGCGAGATCACGGCGGACGGAGTTGCGGGAGATCCCCAACACGCGAGCAATCCGCGTACTCCCGAGCCCTTGGCCGGACAGTTCGCGGAGCCGATCCACGACTTCCGGTGGCAGCATCCTGATGTCCTCCTGCGTCGCTCGCGGGTGGACACGTGTCAGATCCGATGGGTCCGCCTGCATGTCTTGCAGGTTGACCAGATCGGGGTCGAGTTTGTCCAGAGTCCCTCCCTGTCAGGTGTTCAGGAGAGGGTCAGTTTTAGTGTCGCCTGGGGGGTCAGTTTTAGTGTCGCCTGACATCCGCTCGCGACCTCGTGTTTCGAACAGGCCGCTCTCGCGCAAGATCGTTTCTTGGGATTCTTCCAAGAAAAGTCTGTCTGAACACTAGGTTCCGTTCGCCTCTCGAGATAGGGAGCTCCTCCCTCTGACCGTCACGAAGTGAATCAGCCATGACACTGGCACGCAATGATGCGAGCTCGGCTGCCGCGTCGTTCAGGACGGCCGAGGCCACGATTCGACCTTTCCTGTGACATACGGCTGCGAGATCACCGACCGACTCATTAATGCCGAGGATGCTCTCACTGTACAACATCGACGCCAGTACCAGTTCTGGAGACGGCTTCCATGTCATACTCAACTCAAGGGCGGGCCAGACGCAACAGAGGCCCATTACGGTGCCAAAGGAACCAACGCAAGCTCAACTTCGAGCCACTCGAGAATCGACTGCTGCTCTCCATTTTTTACGTGACGAACACCGACGACAGCGGCACCGGTTCGCTGCGCCAGGCGATCGAGTCTGTCGATCTCGATCCCTTGTCAAATGGCCAGGACATCATCGAGCCCAGCCAGGCGGCCCTCGGCACCATCTCTCCCCAGTCGGCGTTTCCTGCCTTGACCCGCGGTGACGTGACGATCGAGGATCTCAACCTCGACGGAAGTGGAGCAGGCTCGGGAGCCGACGGCCTGGACATCCAAGGAGGTGATGACGCTCTGCTCGGCATGCAAATCACCGGTTTCGGGGCCACGGGGGTCTCCGTCACCAGTGCCGCCAACACCATCGGCGGGACCGCCTCCGGCGCCGGCAACCTGGTCTCGGACAACAATTACGGCGTCGCTATCGCAGGCGCCTCGGCGACGGGCAACCTGGTCGAGGGGAACCTCATCGGCACCGACGCCTCCGGCACGTCCGCGGCGCCGAACACCGATTACGGAGTCGTCGTCTTCGGCGGCGCGACCGGTAACACCATCGGCGGGACCGTGGCCGGGTCGGGGAACGTCCTTTCCGGAAACGGGATCGCCGGGGTCTTCCTGACCCAGGCCGGAACGACTGGCAACGTGGTCATGGGAAACGATATTGGGACTAATCTCAATGGCACGACCGCCCTCGCCAACGCAACTTACGGCGTGGTGATCAACGGTGGGGCGTCCGGCAACTTGATCGGCGGCTCCACGGCAGCCGCCCGCAACATCATCTCGGGCAACACCACGTACGGCATCGCCATCTTCAGCTCCGGCACCAGCGCCAACCTGGTCGAGGGCAATTACATCGGCACCAACGCCAGTGGTAACGGCGCCATCGCCAACGGGCAGGTCGGCGTGATCATCAATGGGAGCGCGTCCAACAACACCATCGGCGGCACAGCGTCCGGCGCGGGCAACCTGATCTCGGGCAACGGCCAGAGCGGGATCGTCGTTTCTTCCAGCACCAACCTCATCGCCGGGAACGACATCGGCACGGACGTGAGCGGGACCATCGCCCTGGGCAACACCGATAACGGCGTGGTGATCGATTCGGGCGCGACGGACAATACGCTCGGCGGCACGGCCACCGGCGCCGGCAACGTCATCTCGGCGAATGGGAACTCAGGCGTCGTGATCACCGACTCGGGCACCTCGGGCAACGTCGTCGAGGGGAACAAGATCGGGACTGACGTCAGCGGGACCATCGCCCTGGGCAACGCTTATGACGGAGTTGCGGTCGTCTCGGGGGCAGCGGACGATACCATTGGCGGTACGGCCGCCGGCGCCGGCAACCTCATCGCGGCGAACGCGAGCTATGGCGTCTGGATTACCGGAAGCGGAGTTTCCGGGATCGCTGTGGAGGGGAACAAGATCGGCACCGACGTGAGCGGGGCCGATGCCCTCGGCAACAAGGGAGACGGCGTCCACGTTGACTCCGGCGCCTCATACATCACCATCGGCGGCACGGTCCAAGGCGCGGGCAACGTCATCTCGGCCAACAGCGGAGGAATCAACGAGAACGGGTCGGACACGGAGGACAACCTGATCGCAGGGAACCTCATCGGCACCAATGCCTCTGGAACCTCCGCCCTGCCCAACGTTGGTTGGGGCGTCTTCCTGGGTGACACCGGGCCGAACATCACGGTGGGAGGTTCGACTTCCGGCGCGGGCAACGTCATCTCGGGGAATAAGCAAGGAGGAGTGGCGATCTATGGCATCGACGCTGTCGGTGACGTCGTTCAGGGGAACATGATTGGAACCGACATTTCGGGTACTCAGCGCCTGGGAAACGGGTACAGCGGCGTTTACGTCGGTGACTGGGGAAATACAGGGGACGAGGCCTCCAACGTAACCATTGGCGGGACCACGGCCGGGGCCGGCAATGTGATCTCGGCCAACGGCAACTGGGGAGTCTGGATCAGCGGGGCCAGTGTTACGGGCGTTGTGGTCCAGGGGAACAAGATCGGTACCGACGTGACCGGGAGCCATGCCCTGGGCAACTCCTATGACGGCGTCGAGATCGACTCCGGCGCCGTCGGCAACACGATCGGCGGGACGAGCCAGGGCGCCGGCAACGTGATCTCCGGAAATGGGGGCGGGGTCGACATCATTGGACCAGGGACAAATGATGTCGTGCTCGAAGGAAACCAGATTGGAACGAACGCCGCTGGTACTCAGGGTGTGAGCAACGGAGCCTGGGGCGTCTATGTCCAAGATTCCGCCGATGACCTGGTCCTGGACAACCTCATCTCGGGGAACCATCAAGGTGGTCTCGCGTTCCGGGGGATCGACTCACAGAACGAGTTGGTCCAGGGCAATGACATCGGCACGGACATCACGGGAACGCTTCCCCTGGGCAACGAATACAGCGGCATCTATGTCGGCGACTGGGGGGTGAGCGGCGACCCGGCGTCGAACGTCACGATCGGCGGGACGGCAGCCGGGGCAGGCAACGTCATCTCCGACAATGGAGAATGGGGTGTCTGGATCAGTGGTGCCGGCGTCTCAGGTGTGGTGGTGGAAGGGAACATGATCGGCACCGACGCTTCCGGAACCGTTGCCCTGGGCAACGCCTACTCTGGCGTCCAGATCGATTCCGGCGCGGTCGGCAACACCATCGGCGGCACGGCCGCCGGCGCGGGCAACGTCATCTCGGGAAACGATGAACACGGTGTCGTCGTCACCGGGAATGGGACGAGCCAGAACGTGATTGCCGGCGACAGGATCGGCACTAACGCGAACGGAACGGCTCCAATCGCCAACAAGGATGGAGGCGTTCTCGTCTCAGAGTTCGGCTCGCTGACGCTGGACAGCAACGTGGCCGTATCCGGAGGTGTGACGGTCGCTGAAAGCGGCTCCGCCACCGTCACGGGCCCCTCAAACACGATCACCGGCAGCCTCTTCCTGGAATCCGGGGCGTTGACCGTCTCCGGCGCCAATGCCTCGCTCACGGTGAATGGTCCGGCGAGCCTTGCCGGCGGCAACGTAACTGTCAGCAGCGACGGCATGCTGAGCCTACCTGAGCAGACTTCGATCTCTAGCAATTACGGAGTCAACATCCTCGCAACCGGCTCAAACAGCGTGATCGACCTGTCCGCGCTCACGTCCTGGACAACGACCTACTCTGATTATGGCTACGAGTCCAGCCTGAGCGTGACGGACGGGGCGACGGTCGAGGACGGAGGCCTGACGACCCTGAACGGCGTCAAGGTGACCCTGGACGGGACGGGCAAGCTGGCGGTCAGCCAGTGGACCAGCTTCACCGACGGCAGCCTCGAGATCACCGGCGGCGACTACGCGCCGACCTCGAACGCGGCCACGTCGTCGAATTCGTTCGCGAACCTCTCCGACATCGACGGCTCCGGGCTGTACGTCTCGGGCGGTGGGAGCCTGAGCCTGCCCGATGTGACTTCCTATACAGGCAATAATGATTATTATTACTATCAGAACGGACAGTACTACTACAGCGCGTTTCCCTTCCAGGTCACCGACACGACGTCCGGCGGTCTCCTCAGTCTGCCCAACCTGACCACGATCGGCGGATACTACGGGGTTTCGATCGAGGTCGCGGGGTCGCAAAGCCAGATCGATCTGCCCGATCTCACCTCGTTCAGCCCGACCGACATCGATTATGCCGAACTGAGCGTTACGCAATCCGGGACGGTCGAGGACCCGCTCCTGACCACGCTGAACGACGTGGAGGTGACGCTGGACGGCACAGGGACGATCGCCGTCAGCCAGTGGCAGTCCCTGACCGATGACAGCCTCGAGATCACGGGCGGCGACTATCTCGCCGACCGCGGGGGCCGCGACTTCAGACAACGCGTTCACGAACCTCTCCGACATCGACGGGTCGGGCCTGTACGTCTCGGGCGGCGGGAGCCTGAGCCTGCCCGGTGTCATCGTCTATCCCCGAATCGATGAGGTCTCATTCGGCTTCCGGACCGGCGGCACGCTCTCTCAGGTGCGGTCGAACACCAGCGGCGGCACGAGTACGCTTCGAAGGCTGCCTAACTTGGCACCGGCAGGGACGATCCAGCTCCGATCTGGCGTCGATCTATACCTCGGCAGTTCACGATCGAAGCCGCCAGCGAGGAGAGCCAAATCGATCTCTCGGCAGTGACCAGCTTCGACATCGACGAAGACGGCCAACTGGAGGCCACCAATGATGGCACGGTCGTTCTGAACACGGACCTGACCGGCTTGAACGGTGTGACGATCGTCGTCAACGGCACCGGCACCCTCGCCACCAGCCAGTTCACCAGTATCACCGACGGCGGCATCACCGTGGAAGCGGGCGATTACACGTCCGCGTTCCCGAACCTGACTGACATCGACGGCTCGAGCCTCTACGTGTACGGCGGAGGCAGCCTGACCCTGGCCGGCATCACCTCGTACACCAACAATTTCGCGGGGCGACCTTCCAGGCCTACCAACCTGATGTTTACTCCGGCACTCCCACCGTCGGCGTGCTGAGCCTGCCCAACCTGACGTCGATCGGCGGGGATTACGGCGTTTCGGTCGAGGTGTCGGGGACGGGGAGCGAGGTCGATCTGCCCGGCCTCACCGCAATCAACACGACTTACTCGTACGAGGACACGCTGAGCGTGATCGAGCAGGGCACGGTCCAGGCCGGTCTACTTGACGAGCTTGAACGGCGTGGACGTGACACTCGACGGTACCGGCACAATCGCCGTCAGCCAGTGGACCACCCTCACCAACGGCAGGCTGACGGTCACCGGCGGCGACTATGCACCACCGCGAGCGGGGCCACAGCCGACAACACCTTCTCCAATCTCGCCGACATCGACGGCTCGGGCCTCTACATCTACGGCGGCGGGAGCCTGACCCTGCCCGCCGTGCTCACCTACACGAACAACAACGTACTATTACCCCCTACTTTTCGTACTACGCTCTCAGCTTCCAGGTCACCGACACCACCAACGGTGGCACTCTCAGTCTGCCCAACCTGACTTCGATCGGCGGCAACTACGCTGTTCAGATCGATGCCGCGGGTTCGTCGAGCCAGATCGACCTGCCCTCCCTCACTTCATTCAGCGCGAACTCACCGACTATGGTTCGGACTATGCCGGGCTGAGCGTCACCGAGGACGCGACGGTCCAGGACGGCGATCTGACGACCTTGAACCAGGTTGCGGTGACCTTGGACGGCACCGGCACGATGCCGGTGAGCCAGTGGACCACCCTGACCGGCGGCGTCCTGTCGATCATCGGCGGCGACTACGCACCTACCTCCGGCACGGGCAATTCCTCGAATGCCTTCACCAATCTCGCAGACATCGACGGCTCGAGCATTTACGTCTACGGGGGCGGCAGCCTGACCCTCCCCGCCGTCACCTCGTACGCCAACGACACCGGTGACTACAGTTATCTGCAAGCCGACGAGTACACGACTACAACTACAGCAACGGGTCCTACTACGGCTACGGATCGGTGGGGGTGCTCAGCCTGCCGGCCCTGACCACGATCTCCGGCGAGTACGTGCTCGTCCTCACCGGCGGGAGCGGGAGCGAGATCGACCTGCCGGACTTGACCACCGTTGACTTCAGCTACGACGGCTACCTGAGCTTCACGAATCAGGGCATTTTGTATGCCCCGGATCTCGGTCAACTCTCATGAACGTGACGCTCACTACGGATTCGACGGCCACGTTGACGCGTGGCCCGCGAACGACACGATCTCGTTCCCGGCCGGGACGTCGACGATCAACACCGGCACGCTCGACGATCAAGGCAGCGTCGTCCTCGGCCGGAGCGAAGCCTTCACGCTCGCGAACTATCCCGGCGGCGGGACCGGCATCATCCAGACGCGCGGCAACCAGTCCAGTCCCAGCTCGTACGACATCCCGGTCAACATCGCCGACCCGACGGAAGTTTACACGCTGATCAACTCGGCCTACGGCGAGTACGGCGACACGGTCGGCTCGGTCGAGTTCGTAGGCCACCGGCGGGCTCGATTACACGGTCAACCTGGTGGAAGGGCAGAATATCCGCGATCAGAACAACGACGGCTACAACGACACGATCGGCCAAGGGGCACTGGCGCGACACCTATCTCGGCACCGCGTCGTACGGAGGGGGCCAGAGTCGCCTCGACGAGCAGGGATTCGTCCTGCCGGCCGCGTTCCAGTCGGCCACTCTGACCGACATCATTCTCCACGGCTATGGCAACGATCCCGACGGAGAGCCCTTCCTGGCCGCCGCGACCGTCGCCACGTCGAACGGCCCGGTCTCGGTCAACATCAGCTCCCTGGTTAACACCAACCTCCGGACCTACAGACTCCGACTATCCTGTGGGCGGGTCGACCGTCTACGCCAACGCGACGGTCAACCTCCAGGGCGGCTTGACGATCAATGGTCAGGGCGGCTCTGACCGTCGGACCGGGCAGCACCCTCGAGGTCAGCCGGCAACCTCCTGGGCAACACCACCAACGCCGCCGGGTTCAACGTCCTGGGGACCGTCGTCTTCGACGGCACCGGCACCAGCAGCTCGCCGCAGCAGCTCGAGGTCATGTCGCAGGACCTGGGCGACACCCCGGCGGGATTCGAGCAGAACTTCGCCTACAGCACGCTGGAGCTTTCGAACGACACCTACGTCGAGCTCGTGGACGACCTGGGCGGCACGCCCGATGCGCTCTATGTCAGCAACCTGGTCGTGCCGGCCGGGACGACCCTGAACCTCAACGGTCTGAACCTCTATATTCAAACGGCAAACATCCAGGGGACGATCATCGGCGGCGCGATCATCACCGGCGAGGTCTACGACGACGTCAGCGGCAGTGGGACGCTCACCTCCAGCGATCCGGGCCTCGCGGGCTGGACGGTCGAGCTCACGAATACCTCGACGAACGCCACCTATACCACAACCACTGATAGCAGCGGCGATTATGCCTTCGCCGGTGTCCCGGCGGGTACCTATACGCTCTCCGAAGTTTTGCAGTCCGGATTCACTCAGACCCAACCGGCATCGCCGGGCACGTATTCACTCACGATCTCGTCCGGACAGGTCATCACGGGTGAGGAATTCGGCGACCACCCCACCGCGTCGATCGGCGGGGAAGTGTTCAACGACCTCAGCGGCGATGGCACGCTCGCGACCGGCGATCCGGGCCTCAAGGGCTGGACGGTCAACCTGCTCAATAGCGCGAACACCGTCATCGCCACGGTCACGACCAATTCCAGCGGCGATTACTCCTTCACTAGCCTGCTGCCGGGAACCTACACGGTTCAGGTCGTCTCGCAGTCGGGGTACGTCGCCTCGTCCCCGCCAGCGTGACGCTCACCGACGACAACGGCCAGGCCGACACCGTGAACTTCGGCGAGTTCGTGCCGGTCGCGATCAGCGGCGAGGTGTTCGACGATCTCAACGACAGCGGCACGTTCGTCTCGGGCGACCCCGGCCTGTCGGGCTGGACCGTCGAGCTGGTGCAGGGCCAGCAGACCCTGCAGACCACGTCCGGATCGAACGGCGATTACTCGTTCAGCAACGTCGGACCCGGGAGCTGGACCCTCGAAGTGGTTCAGCAGACAGGGCTGGGTCGCGACGAATTCGCCGATCACCATCACGCCGACCAGCGGCACGAACCTCACGGCAGAGGACCTTGGCGAATTCCAGGGCTTGACGATCAGCGGCCAGGTGTTTAATGACCTCTCCGGCAGCGGGACGTATGCCTCCGACGATCCGGGCCTCTCGGGCTGGACGATCGACCTGCTGAACAGTGCGCACAGCCCTCGTCACGACCGCCCAGACCGACGCCAATGGCAATTTCACGCTGGCCGGCGTCGGGACCGGTACGTACACGGTGGAGGAAGTGCTTCAGAACGGCTACGTCCAGACCACGGCGCCGGCTATCTACTACGTGACACTCGTCGCGGGCCAGAGCATCTCCGGCTTGACCTTCGGCGATTTTCAGCTCGCCACGGTGACCGGAGAGGTCTTCTCCGACATCAACGACGACGGCAACCTCGACCCGGGCGACCCAGGCCTCTCGGGCTGGACCGTCGACCTGTTGAACAGCGTGAGCAAGGTCGTCTCCACCACCACGACCGACTCGAACGGCGATTATTCGTTCGACGACGTCGGGCCGGGCCTCTACAGCATCGCCGCAGTCGTTCAACCGGGATATGTCCAGACCGCGCCCAGCTCGGGGCCGATCACGGTCACCACGTCCAGCGGTGGCACGTTGACCGGTCAAGACTTCGGTGCGTACAAGGTCGTTTCTCTGGCGGTCTCGGGCCTGGCCACCACGCCCGCATCGGGCTTGCAATCGGGCATGAGCGTCATCGTCCAGTGGACCGACACGAACACCGGCACGCAGGCGGCCTCGGGGTCGTTCACCGACCAAATCGTGGTCACCAACACGACCACTGGCGACGTCCTGGCCACAGGCACCGTGCTGTACAACGCGCCGAGCCTCGGCAACCTGGCCGCCGGCGCGTCGGTAAACCAGCAATACACCTTCAACCTGCCCAATGGCGACCCCGGCGTCGGTCAAATCCAGTTTACCGTCACGGCCGATTACGACCAGAACGTCTCGACGCCCGCGGGCGAACCCAACGACACCGACGACACTGACCGAGACCTCGACGCTGGCCCCCTCGCCCGAGCTGGTTCCCAGCGACGTGACCGGAGCCGCCTCCGTCAACCCGGGTGAATCGACCACTGTCGACTGGACCCTGACCAACAGCGGGCAGGCCAGCGCCACCGGGCCGTGGACCGAGCAGGTGTTCCTGGCGACCGATGCGGCAGGCGACAACCCGACTCTGCTGGCCGCTCAATCGTTCACGGGCACGCTCGCGGCGGGCCAGTCAGTCCCCCGGTCGATGGACGTGCTGATCCCCGCCTTGCTGACCCCCGGCAATTACTGGTTCGTGGTGGTCGAAAACCCGCTCGGCGAGGTCTTCGAGGTCAACACCTCCGAATGACACGGCGGTCGCGGCCCAGCCCACGAGCCTCGCGGGCGGGTTGACGCTCACCCTGGCCTCCAGCACCGAGAGCAACGCCGCCGGGCCGCAATGCGACGACGGCCACCGTCACCCGCAACACCGACACGACCGATGCGCCTCACGGTGACGATCGCCAACTCCGACACGACCGACGTCACGGTTCCGGCGACGGTCACGATCCCGGCCGGCGCCACGTCGGTCACGTTCGCCGTCGGCACGATCAACACCCAGGTCGCCGATGGGACCCAGACGGCCACGCTGACGGCCAGCGCCACGGGCGAAGCCTCGGGCAGCGCCACGCTCACCGTCACGAACGTCAACGCAGCCCACGCTGACCGTCGTCTTGAACAGTCATACCGTGAACGAGACCGACACCAATCCGGCAACCACTGGCACGGTGACCTCGCAACACGCCCACGACGAGCGCACTCACGGTCTCGCTCGTGAGCAACGCCACCAACAAGCTGACGGTCCCAGCCACCGTGACGATCCCGGCGGGAGACGACCTCGGTCACGTTCCCGGTCACGGTGGTCAACGACGGCCAGATCGACGGCAACAAGACGACCACGATCACGGCCTCCGCCAGTGGTTTCCAGAGCGGTTCCGACAGCGCCGTGGTGGTCGACGACAACGTCCCGCAGCTCAGCCTGACGCTCGCCCAGACGACCGTCAGCGAGGCCGCCGGCGCCGATGCGACGATGGGCACCGTCTCGATCGCCAGCCCGGCGAGCGAGCCGCTCACGATCGTGCTCGGCAGCAGCAACACGTCCGCCGCGACCGTTCCCACCTCGGTCGTGATCGATGCCGGGCAGACCTCCGCCAGCTTCCCGATCGCGGCCCTCAACAGCGGCCTGGACGTCGGCAACCAGACGGCGGTCATCACGGCCAATGTCGAGACTTATGCCGGCGTGGTCGTCACCCAGAACGGCGCCGAGGCGAACCTGACGCTCCTGAACGCCAACGGCCCGGCATTATCCTTGAGCTTCGCCGCGCCCACCGTGGTCGAGGGAACCCCGGTGACGGCCACCGTCACGCGCAACACGGACACCACCGACGCCCTGGTCGTGACCCTCGCCAGCAGCGACCCGACCGAGGCGACCGTCCCGCCCACCGTGACCATCCCCGCCGGCCAGGCCTCGGTCTCATTCCCGGTCGACGCGGTCCAGAACGGCGTCCCCGAGGGCATGCAGCAGGTCCAGATCTCCGCGACCACGACCGGGCTCGACACCGGCCTGGCGACGCTGAGCATCACCGACGTGCAACTGCCGGACCTGGTCGTTTCGAACGTGACCGCCCCCGCCAGTGGATACGACAACACCCCGCTCCCCATCTCATGGACCGTCACGAACAACGGCGATTATCCCGCAACCGGCTCGTGGGTGGACCAGGTCTATCTCGACCCGGCCGGCGGGCCGCAGAGCACCACGCCGGTCGACTCGGTCACCTTCACCGGCTCAGTCAACCCCGGCCAGAGCTACACCCAGACGGCCACGATCCCGTCCCCCACAGCCGTCGGCCAGTATTTCGTACGGGTCGTGACCGACACCGAGCCGAGCGTGGAGGAGCTGAGCTTCACCAACAACACCGGCGTCGCCGGCCAGCCCTACAACGACCAGGCGGCGTATACGGCGACGGTCACGCCCTCCGCCTCGGTCGTCTCCGCCGGGACGCCGGTCGTGCTCTCCGGCGTGGCGACTCTGACCAGCGACGGCGACCCGGCCGCCGACGTGCCCGTGGCCGTCCAGATCCTGGTCGACGGCACGTCGCGCACCCTGACGGCCACGACCGACGCGAACGGCAACTACAGCGTCACCTTCCAGCCGCTCCCCGACGAGGCGGGCAATTACTCGGTCACCGCCGCCGACCCGGGCGTCACCAACCCCGCGGTCCAGGCGCAGTTCGTGATCGTCGGCATGACGGCTTCTCCGGCCAACGCGAACGTAACCATCGTCCCCAACACGCCGCTGACGGGCACGTTCACGCTGACAAACCTGAGCAACACGACGCTTTCCGGCCTGACGGCCACCTACAGCGGCGGCCCGGCGGGCCTCACCGTCCAGTTGACCGCCCCCAGCCAGATCGCGGGCGATGGGACCGCGACGCTCAGCTACAGCCTCGACGACACGTTGACTCAGGGCGCCAACGGCGTGGTGACGATCCAGGTCACCACCACGCAAGGCGCCGTGCTCACCATCCTGCTGGAGGTCACGGTCGATCCGCTGACGCCGGTCCTGGCGGCCAACCCCGGTTACCTGGATACCGGCATGGTCGTCGGCTCCCAGTCCCTGGTCTCGTTCACGGTCACCAATAACGGCGGGGCGCCCAGCGGCACCCTCCAGGTCAACCTGCCGTCCACGACCTACATGACGCTGGCGTCCCCCGCGACGATCCCCTCGCTGGCCCCCGGCGCGTCCACGACGGTCACGGTCGAGCTGACCCCGCCGTCCGAACCTGCCGCTGGAAGAGTACAAGGGCTCGATCGGCATCAGCGGCTCGCAGACCGGGATCAGCGTCCCCTTCACCTTCACCGCCATCACCACCGCGACCGGCACCGTTTCGATCCTGGTGGACGACAACTACACATTCGAGGAAGCCGGCTCGCCAAGGGTCCAGGGAGCGACGGTGGAGTTGCTGAACCCGTACGACAACACCGATGTCGTCGAGACCGGTACGACCGACGCCAGCGGTTCGGTCACGTTCACCAACGTCCCCGCCGGACCGTACGACCTGCAAGTAGAGGCAACCGGCCACTCGACCTACGAGAACTCGTTCACCGTCACTCCGGGCATCACGAATAGCGACGAGGTCTTCATCCAGGAGCAGTTCGTCACCTACACGTGGAACGTGGTCCAAACAACCATCCAGGATACGTACCAGATCCAGCTCCAGACGACCTTCCAGACGGACGTGCCGGCGCCCGTGGTCACGATCACCGCGCCGTCGACCATTCCGACGCTCGTAGCCCGGCCAATCGTGGACCTTCAACGCGACGATCACCAACCACGGCCTGATCGCCGCCCAGGGCGTGACCCTCGATCTCCCGACCGATCCCGAGTACACGTTCACGGCGCTCTCGACGGACATCGGCGTGCTTCCCGCCGAGAGCTCCGTCATCGTTCCCATCACGGTGACGCGGGCGGCTCCCGAAGCCGCTGACAATCAGCGACGACGGCACGACGCTGAGCACGGAAGTGGAGTTGCCCAACCCCATCGAGTCCGACAATGCCTCCACGCTCTACGTGGATTACACCAATACCGGGACTGTGGCCATACCCGGCGCCGCTCCTGGTGCTGACGGCGACGCAGAATGGCAACTCGGGGGGCTTCCTGTCTCTGGATTCGTCCCTGGCTGGTCTGGGCTACGACTCGAACGTCACGCCCGCTGGTTTCAGCCAGAGCGTGCAGTTCCTGGCCAGCGGCGCCAACCCCGGCATGCTCGAACCCGGCGAAAGCGAGACAGATCCCCGTTTACTACGCGGGTTGGCTCGTCATCCCAGTGGAGCGACGTCCACTCCGGTCACGTTCAGCCTCACCGAGGTCGGCACAGACGACACGACCGCAATCGACTGGCCGTCCGTCGCACCGCGCCTTCAGCTCGGTTCGATCAACGACGGCCGCCTGGAGCTGCCATCACTCCGATCCTGGCGGCGCAGCTCGGGTCCACCTGGGGCCAGTACGTCCAGACGCTCGACAACGATGCCGCCTACCTCGCCGGCATCGGCGAGCCCACGAACGAACTGAATAACCTGTTGTCGTTCGAGATCGAAAAGGCCAACGCCGGTTACGCCGCGCAGACGCTCACGTCCGTCACAGCCGACAGACCTGCCTGCCCCCGGCATGGACCTGACTCTCGTGCAGTCCTACCAGGCCTCGATTTCCGGCCGCTATACCCAGGGAATCCTCGGCTACGGCTGGACCACCAACTGGGATATCTCCGCCACCACCATGACGAACGGCGACGTGGTCATCAACGACGATGGCACCTCCGCGTACTTCAGCCTGCAGCCCGACGGCACCTTCGCGCCCGAGGCCGGCGACGAAGGGACGACGCTGACCTCTATCGGCGGCGATTACAAACTCGTTGAGCCGGACGGCACCATCTACCAATTCAACACCAACGGCACGCTTGACTACGTCGAGGACACCAACGGCAACCGCATCACCGCGGGCTACAACTCCCAGGGCCAGCTCGTTTCGTTGACGGATTCCAACGGCGAATACCTCGACCTGGCCTATAACGCCCAGGGGGATCTGGCCACGCTGACCGACTCGACCGGCCAGACCGAGACCTACGGTTACGACCCCACCGGCCAGTTCCTGACCAGTTTCACCGACGCCTACGGCACCACGACTTACACCTACGTGACCGGCCAGTCGGCCGCGCAGAACAACGCGATGGCCACGATCACCAACGCAGCCGGCACCGAGACCTTCTTCACCTACGATTCCGACGGCCGCCTCATCGACGAGCACGAAAACGGCGGGGCCGAAGACGAAACGATCTCCTACCTCAACCCGGGCGGCTATGTCACCACCGACGCCGACGGCAACGAGACGACGGTATATTTCAACCTCTACGGCGCTCCCGCCGTAACCATCGACCCCCTGGGCAACGTCACCCGCTACTCTTATGACAGCAACCTGAACTTGACCCAGGTCGTCGGGCCGGGCGACACCACCTATACCTACACCTACGACGCCAACGGCAACCTCACCAGCGAGACTGACCCCCTTGGACTGACCACCACGTTCACATATAACGCAAATAATGACATGGACGAGCTAGACGGACGCCATGGGGAACACGACAAGCTACGCTTACGACTCCCAGAACGACTTGCTATCGGTTACGTATGCCAACGGAACAGAGCAATCATACACGTACAACCCACTCGGCGAGGCAGCCTCGTTCCTCAACGCCGACGGCGACGCCATCGGTTACACGTACAATGCCGATGGCCTCGTCGCGACCGAATCCTTCGCCGACGGCAGCTCTTACAGCTACACCTACAATGCCCAGGGGAACATGACGAGCGCGACCGACGCCGATGGCAATGTCGAGACGTTCGTCTATGGCGACTCGAGCAATCCCGACCTGCTGACCGAGGTCGAGTACCCGGACGGCACATGGTTGAAGTTCGGCTACAACGTCATCGGCCAGCGCACACAGAGCCTCGATCAGACCGGATTTACGTTAAATTATATCTACGATACTCTGGGCCGACTTTCTGAGCTTACCGACAGCAAGCGGCAACATGATCGTCCTGTACATCGTACGACGACGCCGGCAACTTGATCCAGAAGGACAACGGCAACGGTACCTTCACGATTTACACGTACGACCGCGACGGTGACGTACTGAGCATCACGAACTACGCCCCGTCCACCGGTTCGGCGAGCTTTGACCTTGCGGAAAGCGAGGTCAACTCGTTCGACGACTATACCTACGACGCACTCAGCAATGTCCTGACGGACACCAGCCAGGATGGCGAGTGGGTGTACAGCTACGATGCCGACGGCCAACTCATTCAAGCGATTTTCACGCCGAGCAGCACCGATCCCGAGGGCCTGACCGCCCAGAATCTCCAGTACGTCTATGATGCCGACGGTAACCGGATATCGGAAACGGTCAATGGCGTGACCACGACGTATGTCACCAACGACGTCAACGAGTACACGAGTTCAACGACCAACGGCGTGACCACGACCTACCAGTACGATGCCGCCGGCAACCTGATAGCCCAGGCCGTCGTCGGCAGCACCACCAGCTACACCTACAACGAGCTTAATGAGCTGACCGCGGTCAACGGTCCGGGGCTGGCCGCAAGCTACGGCTACGATCCGCTTGGCGATCTCGTTTCACAGACAGTGAACGGCGCGACCACTACCTTCCAGATTGATCCGAGTGGGCTCGGCAACGTGGTCGCCTCGTTCGACGGCAGCGGAGCCTTGACCGCTCACTTCACGTACGGACTCGGCCTGATCAGCCAAGTCGATTCAAGTGGCGTCGCCTCTTATTACGACTTTAACCTACAGGGCTCGACTGTCGGGATAACGAATACAACGGGCATCTACGTTACCACGTATAGCTATGACCCGTTTGGAAACGTCACGGTCATCGGCGATGGCGCGTCGAATCCGTTTTCATTCGTTGGTGAGTTCGGCGTAATGACCGTCTCGGACGACCTCTATGCAATGCATGCCAGAGACTATAACTCTGTCACCGGTGTTTTCTTGAGTCGCGATCCGCTCGGACCCGTCAAATCTACCGCCAAGAATACCTATGAGTATGCCGGAAACTGCCCGGCCAGGCTCGTCAACGTGACTGGCGAATACGTCCAAGTGATCGGTCCTAATCCGGCTTCGCTTCCGCCCGGTAGGTTCGGGCAAACCTCACCGGAGTACTTTTGGGACCCTTACATCTCTTCCACCAACTCGTCGTCTCCCTTCCCGGTGGTCATGCAATACGACCCCACACAAATCCAACAGCAAGGCTTCCAGTTGCAAAATGTCCTTGCACATGAGTATGCACACGTTGAATTTGAGCAGGAACTAGGGTTCTGGTCACAGAATGGCACTCCGGCGGGCGATGCGTCGGAGTTGTTCGCACTTCTAGCCGGCTTGGCGGCCGGGTTGCAATCGGGTGATTCGCCTTTTGTTCAGACCACATATCAGCTCCTAGGACCTTACATCGGCCAAATTGTAACCACTTCTCAGTTGCCCGTCCCGCCCGGGATGAACGGCGGTGGAGGCGGTGGAGGCGGCAGTGGAGGCGGCGGAGGCGGTGGAGGCGGTGGAGGCACCACTGGCGGCCCCTGCACACTTGTTATCGGAGGAACATACTTCTACGTCTGCTCAAATAACCACTGCGATGGTTACTTCGTCAAGCCCATAAGTATTCCGCTTCGGGACTGCAACGGGCAGGCAGTCGCAGCCGCACTCCAGGGGTATCTCACCAACCTAGGAGGCAGTAGAGTTATATTTCCCCCGGGTTTTGTGCACGCAGTGAATTGCAACCCACAGCTCAACAAGCTGGGCCAGCAAGGCGGTCAAGCTTCCACGGACGCAAGCAGTCTGCCGATCTCCTTTATTGGGTTCTGCATGACGATCGATCAAGCAGCCGACGACTCTGGCGCGTCCGGGGGCGGGGGCGGGTCCCCAGTGCCATTCATCAGGCTGGTATTGGGCAATCTTGGGTTGATTAACATCGGCACCGAGATCAACGGCTATACGCCGGCACAAGCCGCTGAGATTGTCCCAACGATCGCGGCATACGATCAGGTGGAAGCGGACCTGACGGGTATCTTCACAACGGCATCGGGTCCGGGCGCGAGCCTTGGTATCGCCGGTGACATCTCGGACTTGCAGCAAGCGGACGGCGGACTGGAAGCGATCACGACTGCCGCGAACTTGCTGTTCGGCGGCGATGCCAACTGGCTGGACACAACCCAGTCGGCGACTCTACAGCAATGGATGACGGCATTTTTCGCGGACGTCCAGGGTTCGAGTAACGGAGGTCAGATCACCGCCGCAGAGGCGACCCAGCTCCTGGCCACGACCTTGCCCAGCTCGGTCTTGACGAGCGAAGCCCAGGAGTTCATCGACCGCTGGAACCAGACCGTGCAGTACTGGAGCGAGGGCATCTTCACAGCCTCCCAGGTCCCGGCCGGGGAGAGCACCGACTTCCTGGACATCGGCGCGATCCAGACCGCCTTCAACGCGGCCGTGACGGCCGAGCAAGAGGCCGAGGTTGCGGGATACAGCGACGTGGGCACCGAAGTGCAAGGGGCCCTGGCGGAGTTTGACAACGACTTGGCGGGCCAGGGCACCTGCGCGACAATCAAACTGCAAATCGACCAGTCCGCGACACTCACCCAGACGGCCTTCAGCGGCACGCTCACGATCACCAACACCGAAGGCACTGGCGCGATGACCAACGTCTCGATGGACATCAACATCACCGACGCCGAAGGCAACTCGGCCAACGGCGAGTTCTTCGTCTCCAGCCCGAGTTACAGCGGGGCCTTCAGCGTCGTCAACGGCATCGCCACCCTGCCGGACTACAGCAGCGGGACCATCTCGTTCACTTTTATTCCGGCCAATACGGCGGCAGCCAATGGTCCCACGCAGTACAACATCGGCGGCACCATCGGGTTCACCGACCCGTCCGGCGGGGCTGTCACGATTCCGGTCTTCCCATCCACCATCACCGTCGATCCCCAGGCCGAACTTCAGCTCAACTACTTCTTGCAGAAAGACGTGGTCGACCCCAGTGTACCGGCCACTCTTGGCGTGCTGGTGACCAACGTCGGCGGCGGCGCGGCCAACGACCTCTCCATCACCACGGCCCAACCGCAAATCATCCAGAACGCGAAGGGCCTGCTCGATACGTTCCAGATCGTCGGCACCCAGGTCGGCAACCAGCAGGTGACGCCGTCGCTCACCGTCGACTTCGGCGATGTCGAGCCCGGGCAGACGGACGACGCGACGTTCCTGCTCCAGTCGTCGCTGGTGGGCGAGTTCAACAACTTCACGGCCACGTTCAGCAATTCCGACGCCCTCGGCGGCTCCGAGACCAGCCTGATCGAGAGCGTAACGACGCATACGCTGATTTATGCCGGCGACTTCAACTATCCGAACAGCACCAGCGCGATCGATTACCTGGCCGAGGACACGCCCAACGCCGACAACCTGCCCGACACGATCTACTTCTCGGACGGGACGACCGCCGCGGTCAACATCGCGACCAATGCGACGGCCACGCCGGTCGGTCCCGCCAGTGCATTGACTTATCAGGTCACTGCCAGTGTCACCAGCGGCTGGGACTACCTTCAGATACCGGACCCGGGCGCGGGATATACCCTTTACAAGGTCGTCCGCTCGGACGGCACGGTCATCCCGGTCAACGACCAGGCTTGGCAGACCAGTGTCACGGTCTCGCCCAGCGGTGCGTCCTCGACCGATTACGAGCTGCACATCCTCGACGACAACAGCACCGGCTCGTACCTCGTCTACTACCGGCCCACGACGGCTACGCCGCCCGCCGTCAGCTCGTTCTCGACGGTCTCCAGCCCGCAGAACGGCGCGATCGGTTCGATCGACGTCACGTTCTCGGAGCCGATCGACCCCTCCACCTTCACGACGGCCAACCTGAGCCTCATCCTCAACGGCGGATCGAACCTGATCAACTCGTACGTGACGATCACGCAGGATTCGCCGACGACCTTCACGATCGGCGGCCTCTCGGTGCTCACCGGCGACGATGGCAACTATACGCTGACCGTCAACGCGACCGGCATCAGCGACTTCTTCGGCGACGTCGGCTCGGGCTCGCTGTCCACCTCCTGGGCCACCGGGACCAACGTGCCGGTGGTCGTGAGCGTCGGGGCGGGGAATCCGAGCCTCCGGAATACGCCCGTGGACACCGTCAACGTCGTCCTCTCCGAGCCGATCGTCCCGGGGTCGTTCGATTACCAGGCGCTCAGCTTGACCCTCGACGGCGGGAGTAATCTCATCACCTCCGGCGTCACCGTCACCGAGATCGACCCGACGACCTACCAGATCGGCGGCCTCGGCTCCCTGACCACCGCCGACGGCGACTACGACCTGACGGTGACCGCCGGCGGACTGGTCGACGGCTCGGGCAACTCCGGGCGTCGGCTTCCTCGCCGAGACCTGGACGATGAGCACCGTCGGCCCAACCGTGGCGTCGTTCCCGACGTACATCCAGTCGCCGCGCAACATCGTCGTCCCCACGATCGACGTGATCTTCTCCGAGCCCATCGTCCCGTCCACGTTCACGTATCAGAACATCACGTATTCGGCAAGCCGGGCGAGCCAAACCTGATCCTGCCCAGCATCACGATCACGCAGCTCTCGCCGACCGAGTTCGCGATCTCCAACTTCAATAACTTCCTCCTGCCCATCGACGGGACCTACACGTTCACCGTGAGCGCGGTCGGCGTGATGGACCTGTACGGCAATACGGGGACCGGCAGCCTTTCGGCGACCTGGGTGCTGGACACCACGGCGCCCGCGGCCCCGACCGACCTGGCGATCTCGCCGAACACCGGCGCCACGCCCGGCCTGACCGACACCGGCGCCGTCACGCTCACCGGCACGCTCGCCGAAACGGGCCTGGCCGTCGATGTGATGGACGGCAACACCGACCTGGGCTACGCGACGGTCACCGGAACCACGTTCTCGATCGCGCTCAACCTCCCCAACGGCGCCAATGACCTCGAGGTCACGGCCGATCGACGCCGCGGGCAACGTCTCGTCGAGCACCACCTTCAACGTGTTCGTCGACGAGACCCCGCCGATCATCACCTCGATCGGTGCCGTCACGCCGAATCCGACGAATACGCCGGTGGACTCGGTGGACGTCACATTCTCCAAGACCATCGATCCCAGCACATTCACGACGGCCAGCCTCAGCCTGACCGACAACGGCGGTGCCAACCTGATCACCAGCGCCGTGACGATCAGCCTGGTCTCGGGCACGACCTACGAGATCGACGGACTGTCTGGCCTGACGTCCGCCGAAGGGACCTACGTGCTGACGGTCAACGCCTCGAGCATTCAGGACCAGATCGGCAACTTCGGCACCGGCTCGATGTCCACGTCCTGGCTGATGGACACCACGCCACCCACCAGCACGGTCGAACTCGCTGCCCACTCTGACCACGACCCCCGGCTTCCTGGTGTCGGCCAGCGGCACCGACCCGAATGGCGCGGACGGCAGTGCACCCTCGGGCATCGCGACGATCGCGATCTACGTGTCAACCGATGGCGGGCCGTTCGCGTACTTTGCCACCGTGACACCCGCGGAGCCCTCCGCCTTCTTCACCGGCCAGCCGGGGAATACCTACGGGTTCTACAGCGTGGCGACCGATAACGCGGGGAATGTCCAGCCGACCCCCACATCGGCCCAGGTCACGACCACGATTCCCAGCACGCTGACCGTCTCCTCGATCGCCTCGGTCGCGAGCCCGACCGATTCCGCCGTCTCGACCATCGACGTCACCTTCAGCGTGCCGATCAACACCAGCAGCCTGTCGGCCGGTGCCTTGACGCTGACCGACAACGACGGAGTCAACCTGATCAACAGCGGCGTGACGCTCACCCTCGTCTCGGGTACGACCTCGACCTACGCGATCGGCGGACTCGCCGCGCTGACCGAAGCCGAGGGGAATTACGCGCTGACCGTCAACGCCGCCGACATCCAGGACGAGAACGGCAACGCCGGTTCGGGAACCCTTTCGATCTTCTGGCTGATGGACACCACCCCGCCCACCAGCACCGTCAACCCGCTGCCAGCTCGGGGCACCAGCCTCAGCTTCGCCGTCTCGGTCACCGGCACTGACGGAGGCAACCCACCCTCGGGCGTTGCGTCGTACGATATCTACGTCGCGATCAACGGCGGCTCCTGGTCGCTCTGGACGAACGTCCCGGCCTCCAACCCCACAGCCACCTACACCGGCCAGAGCAACACGACCTATGCCTTCTACAGCATCGCCACCGACAACGCCGGCAATGTCGAGAACAAGAAGCCGGCCATCGAGGCCAGCACCTATCTCCCCGACCTGACCCCACCGGTCACGACGGTTGACGGTACGACGGGGACCAACCCGAGCACGGTCAACACCAGTACGGGCACTTTCACCCTCGACCTCACCGGCAGCGACCCCGGCGGTGGCATCGTCACCTACTTTGAGGTCTTCGTCTCGGTCGATTCCGGGCCGTACACCATGATCAACGGCACGGCGATCCCGGCCGGTGCGCCGAACAGTCAGGGTGATAGTTACGCGACCATCCCCTACCAGGGCCTGACCGACGGGTCACAGCATCAATATGCGTTTTATAGCATCGGCATCGACAGCGCGGGCAACATCCAGTCGGCACCTTCGACTCCGAACCTGAGCTTGACCGAGACCTTCGCCCAGCCCTCGGCGCTTCAGGTGACGAACCTGATCGTCGAGAACGCCGCCGTCGAGCGGTCGTACATCCGATATCTGGACGTCGCGTTCAACGAGTCCGACAACCAGAGCGGCAGCGAGCTGACCCAGATCGCCGATTCGGTCGGTACGTCGTCCCCCGACATCGCGATCTACCAGTACGACCTCAATGGCGACCCGTCGAGCAAGACGGCCGTCTTGCTGTCCAATGTGGACGTCACCGTCATCGACCACGCGATCGAGCTCGACTTCGGCGCCAAGGGCATCGGCGGCAACCCGAACACGACGGCCGCCGACGGCTACTACGAGGTGGACATCACGTTGCCGAACGGTCAAACGGCGGTGCACCACTTCTACCGGCTGCTGGGCGATGTGACCGGCGACGGGATCGTCAACCAGAACGACCTGAACGAGATCGCGTCCGAGATCGGCCTGTCGAGCCAGTCGGGCATGACGCCATTGGACGCCGCCGTCACCGGCGACGGCACCGTGTCGGCGCTCGACCTGCTGCTGGCCACGCGCTCGAAGAACCGAAAACTGGGATCGGGTCTATCCCTGGGATGAGTGGACGCGGGCCGTTCGAGCTCGTCCGGCTCGTCGTCCTACAACCCGGGCGGAGTGTTTGTCTGCGGCCGTATCACTCCAATGCCACCCCAATCATGTTGCCAATTGCCTTGAACCGGAGTTGGCCATTCGTCGCAACTACTGCCGGAGACAGGACTTGAACCTGCACGAGCATGGTTAGCTCACCAGCCCCTCAAGCTGGCGCGTCTGCCAATTCCGCCACTCCGGCGCGGGGGGACAATCTCTCAATGAGGGTAGCACAATGATGTGGTTTTCGACAGGGTGATGTCAAGACGACCTGGCCGCCGACTCACCAGCGCCCGAGGCTCATCGACTGCCCAGATCGAGGTTCTGGGTTCACCCGCCGTCCCAGGGCTGGGCGAGGGTCGGCTGGAGGGAGTACCGTCTCATCGTGATCGTGATGCGACCGCCAGCCCCTGGGGCCAGTGTCACGCGGAACGCTCGACTGTCGATGGTCACCTTGCCGGATTTCGTGCCGACTTGCTCGCAGAAGTGCTCGCCATAGGCGCCTCCCTGCACGATCACCGATCGCGGCTCGACCTGATTCAAATTGACCAGGGTCAGAGCCGTTGTGTGGTCCTCGAGCGCGCGTCAACCCGTGCCGCCACGTCTTGTGGCAAACCCGGCCGTCGGTGGATCGGATCGAAATAGCGGACCCGGGCCTGGAGGACTTCACCCTGATGCTTGGGCGGGAGTCCTCCCATCGTGAGTCGAACCAGGCTCGCGACGGTTGCCGGGTTATAGGCCATGGGATCGTCGGACAGCCGGGTGTCGGGGGTGGTCGTGTCCCGTCTCATGGCTGCGACCCTGCGGCGAATCGTCTCGAAATCCTGGTGCAGGGCCCTCTCGGGATAGGTCGGGTTGCGGCCTTCCAGGAACGCAAACCAGTCGGAGTCGGGCACGCGCCGGCGGTCCTGCTCCTTCATTGACCAGTAGTAAAGCTCCAGGACGCCGGGCTGGTAGCGATCCGGCCGGTAATCATACCAGCCCTGATCGCCGTACATGTGCGGGTAGACGTTGCGGCCGCCCTCCATCCGCGCGTGGGAGTTGACGGCGTCAATCTGGTTGCGCCAGGCATCGAGGAAGCGGTCATCTCCGGTCAGGAGGAACGCATTCCCGAAGCCATTGATCGCCACGTGGTGATAGTTGCGATTCACCCGACGATGGGTGACCGGGTCGGTCACGGTGAATCCCCAGCCGTACACACCGCCATACCACTTTCCGCCGCAGGCGCCCCGATCTGACCATCCAGGCCGATGTTGGTCGGAATGATTCCGTGGTTGGCGATCATCCGCTGCCGCCAGGCCTCGACGTACTCGATCACCCAGTTCTTGTATCGCGGATCGTGGGTGAGCATATAGGCATTGACTGCCAGATTGGTCGCGCCGAGGTTGAGAGGGTTGTCGCCCACGATGTCGTTGTAATCCTGGAAGTGTTCGAGCATCTGCTGATACGTGTGTTCGCCGTGTCCGAGCCGGAAGCGATTCTCGACCTCGATCGGGTCGCCCGCCCAGTCCAGCGCGGTCGCCTTGCGGAGCAGGGGCCCCCGGCTACCATTGAAGAGGCTCCGGATGACTTTGGTCCTGGGATCGTAATTGGCCGCGGTCGGATCATCATTGAGGTAAAACCCCGCGTACCGGATCACCCGCTGCCGGAACCGCGCGTCCTGGGGATCGCACAGGCCCTCCAGGTTGAAGACCGAGAGTCCCTCGCCATGATGGAACCAGTCGAACATGACGGGAAACTCTTTGTAATACATGCCATCGCGCGCGAACGGCACGTCGGTGGTCCGGGCTTCGGTGTACTGTCGGAGGTGCCCCTCCCACGCTTTCTGGAATCGAGCCAGGATCGCGTCGTCGCCGCCAATCGCATAGAGCACCGGCCAGTCGTTGACGTTCTCGATGGCATCGTCCGGCCCGTCGTCGCCGCCCCAGCGCTCGACGCACTCGAGATAACCCCGGTCGTCGAAATAGCGGTCGAAGAACTCCAGGCAGGCGATGTGATTGGCCCGCAACAACTCGCGCTCGAGCAGCGCCCAACTCGGCGGGGCCATCGGAGTCTCAATCGTGACCACGGTGCTCGCCGGCTCGGACGCACGCAACGGACAAGCCATCGGTGCAACAGCGAGCAGAATCCACACGAATCGGAGCCAGGACCGGCGTGCATCCTCGACCATGACATTCTCCTTCCCGCCAGAGTGGGAGCCGATGCCAGCTCCCATCAATCGGAATGCATCCTACGAACCGAACAATGATCAAGGTTTGGTATTGCTCAACGGTCTCGCAAAGAGATCGAACGAGCCGAGCCTTTCGGCGAGAGCCGAAAGCTCCGCGGTCGAGAGGTTGCGCATCGGTGGGCGGACGGGGCCGCAGTCAACACCAATCAAGCCCATGACGGCCTTCGCGGCGGAGGAGAAGCCGAACTCGCACAGGACCTGGACCATCCGGGCAGCCTCGAACTGGGCTGCGCGAGCGGCCGGCACATCGCCCGACTCGAACGCGCGGATCAGCCGTTGATAGTGCGGACCGGCGAAGTTGTACGTACATCCCACGGCTCCCCGGACGCCCAGGCACCATCCGGCCAGCAGGAACTCGTCCTGTCCGAAGACGACCTCAAACGCACCATCGTCCCCATGGATGCACTCCTGGAGTTCGACCAGGTCCGAATGCGAGAACTTCAAGCCGCGGAGGTTGGGGATCCGGAATCGGGCCTCGTGGAGGAACTCGGCGATCGGCAGCCGGAGGTTGGTCATCCCGGGGATGTGATAATAGTAGAAGGGCAAGGGATCGGCTTCGGCGGCGATCGGGACGCAGAAGTCGATCAGGTCTTTCACGGTTGCCGGTTTGAAATAGCTTGGAGCCACGGCCGCGACGGCCGACGCACCCGCCTGCCGTGCGTGGGCCGTCAGCGCGACGGCGTCGGCCAGACAGTTGTGACCCACGTGGACGACCACGCGGAGGTCATTCCCGGCGACGTCAACCCAGCGCTCGCAGAGCACCTTACGTTCATCCTGAGTCAGCGATGAGAATTCGCCGGTCGTGCCTGCCACGAAGACGCCACGCATCCCCGATTCCCGGAACAGCTCCGCCTGGCGCGGGACGACCGACAGGTCGAGTCGTCCATTCTTATCGAAGGGGGTGTGGCAGGCAGGGATCAGTCCGGTCAGGAAGGCTGGCATGGGGTCGCTCCGCTCCAGTTTTCGGTTTTCGGTTTTCAGTTTTCAGTGAGTAAACAGGCTATTACGGAAGACTGGACTTCAATTTAATGGCCGGATGGCCCGAAAGCAAATCGGGAACGGACGGTTGCCCTCGGCCTGCGGTCGACATACCATCGAGGATTGCCGCTGACGACTCCACGTTCGGATTCCCTCGAGACAAAGGTTGGCGTCATCATGAAGGCGATCGTCCGCTGTGTATTGAGCGTGGCCATGGTCTGTGGGTTGGCCGCTTCCCCCGGTCTGGCTCCGGCTGGCGAGGACGGCTGGATCGAGCTCATCGGCGACCATGGACTGACCGCCTGGCGAAAGCCGACCGGCGACTGGGTCGTGGCGGGTGACTCGCGGCCCGATCCCAAGAATCCCAGGCTCCTGGTCCCGAAGCCGGGCAGCGGTGTCATCGTCAATGGCCCCATTGGCCGGACCCGGAATCTCCTGAGCCAGGAAGCCTTCGGCGACCTCGAAGCCCACTTTGAGTTCTTGATCCCCAAGGGCTCCAATTCGGGCGTGAAGTTCCAGGGTCTCTACGAGATCCAGATCTTCGACAGCTTCGGTGTGAAGAATCTGACCGCGAACCACAACGGAGGCATCTATCCCCGGGCCGAGCTGCTACCCCGGTATCACTATCTCGATGAGGGCGTGCCCCCCAGGGTCAACGCATCCCGTCCGGCGGGCGAGTGGCAGACGCTCGACATCGTATTCCACGCGCCTCGATTCGACGCGGACGGTAAGAAGGTCAAGAACGCGCGGTTCGACAAGGTGGTTTTGAACGGCCAGGTGATCCACGAGAACGTGGAGCTCGAGACTCCCACGGGACACGCCTGGCACAACAAGGAAGTGGCGACGGGACCGATCCTCCTTCAGGCCGATCATGGACCAGTGGCCTTCCGCAAGATCCGCGTTCGTCGGAAGGATTAGACCTTACCTCCGGGGGATCTTCGCTCTGTGCGTGCATCTTAGGCGATTCCAGATTGACAGATTCCAAATTCCCAATCGGGTGCGTCGGATACTGGAATTTGGAATTGAGAATCTGGATTCCCTCACGTATGACTCGACTGCTGTTGCTGCCCCTGCTGCTGTCGGTAGGCCAACTGGTTGCTGAGCCTGATCCGTTGATCCTGGCGTTGCGACTGCAACCAGGAGGTGGTTAACCACGGTGCCTCGGTCGTGGACCATTCGGTCCAGCCAGCGGGCACTCGATCGATGGGGTCGACCTTGACGCTGACGGAAATGGTCTCACGCGCACGGCCCTTCCAGACGCCTCGGTTGGGCGGGACGTCGGAATAGTCGCGGCCGATGGCGATCTTGACGTGATCGTCACCGGGAAACGCTTCATGAGTGGGGTCGATGTCCACCCAGCCGGCTCGCCCCGCCCAGACCTGGCACCAGGCGTGAGTGGCGACTTCTCCCGGCTGGTGAATGTAGCCACTGACATAACGGGCCGGCAGGCCAATTCCTCGGCAAGCTCCCAGGAAGAGATGAGCGAAGTCCTGGCAGACGCCGCGGCCCAGCCTCAGCGCTTCGCCGACGGGGGTCCGCGCGGTGGTGACCTTCTTCTCGTAGACGAGACGCGATCGGACCGACGCGGATAATTGGCGAAGCACGTCCAGCAGAAGTCCCTCCGGACTCGGCAGGGCGGAGAGGAACTCCGCCAGTTCCGGACATCCCTTCACGAGCGGACTGGGCTGAAGGTACTCGACCGTTGCCGCTGTGCGAAACTCGTCATGTTCCAAGTCGCACGCGACCCCGGCTATCCGCTCCTCCGGGTCCGCTCCCCGGTGCGTGCGTACGATCGAGGTCGCCCGGATCGTGAGCTCCTGGTAAGTCGTGAGGATATTGAACAGGTCGACCCGATTACCGAAGCCATCGCGATAGATTGTCACCGGGACAGAGGGGACTGTACGTAGATGGTAGCCCAGGTTCGTCTGATCCTCGTCCGAGGGCGGAGCCATCCGCACCTCGAAGACCGTCTCCGAGATCGGTTCGGAGTACGAAAGCTTGGTCTCGTGCTGAACGCGGAGCAACATGAGGTTGTCCCTAATGCGGCCTTCGGCCGCAACCTAGAAGGAATTCAAGATTCGAGATTCAAGATTCAAAAACCGGAATCGTCTCCATCTCAATTCAAGATTCGAGATTCAAGATTCAAAAACCGGAATCGCCTCCATCTCAATTCAAGATTCGAGATTCAAGATTCAAAAACCGGAATCGCCTCCATCTCAATTCAAGATTCGAGATTCAAGATTCAAAAACCGGAATCGCCTCCATCTCAATTCAAGATTCGAGATTCAAGATTCAAAAACCGGAATCGCCTCCATCTCAATTCAAGATTCGAGATTCAAGATTCAAAAACCGGAATCGTCTCCATCTCAATTCAAGATTCGAGATTCAAGATTCAAAAACCGGAATCGCCTCCATCGGAATTCTTGAATGTTGAATCTAGGATCCCCCCAGACGTACCAGGCACAGAAGTCCTACAGTAAGCACAGACGCCTCATACGAGTCCGAAGCGCCGGCGAGGGAATGGATCGCCCCAGCCGGAATCCACTCGCTCGCGCTTTGGGCTCGTATCGGATCTCGGCGCTCATTGCGTGCGCAACTCATCAGTTAAGCGCTCTAGACAAGGAAAAACGTGGCGCTGGATCTCCTCGCCGACGCGACGACACGTGGTTTGAATGCCGACGAGGAACGGCAGGAGCCCGCGCTCGAAGATCTCACCGACATCGATATACCGCAGTTCGCTCTCCAAACGGCCCAGCAGCCGCTCGGCCTCGCTGACATCCTCATCCTCGTCGCCGCCGGCAATCTCTCGGAGCGACTCCCGACACCGGGCCACGCAGAACCGGATGGTGCGGGGGAAATCGGGGTCGAGCACCAGGAAACGGATCACCCCGACCGGTTCCACCCGGTCGCGTTCGGTGCGAAGATACGCCCCGTACGCCGAACAGCTTCTCAACAACCCGGTCCAACGGACCAGCTCCAGGCCCACGTCGGGACCGACCGACCCCGCCGTGAGGCTCTGACACTTGGCGTGCAGAATCCGGCCGATCACGTCAACTCGTTCCAGGTATCGGCCGAGCCGGAGGAAATGGTAGACCTCGTCGCGCGAAAGGGTGTTCTGGATCAATCCATCGAAGAGGATGCACGACTGCTTGATCGCAGCATAGAATCCCGACGGGCTGGATTGGAACCGACGGCGGGCGGCGCTGGCTACAGAGATAAAGGTAAAGGCGGTTGACCTGGCTCCAGGCGTCCACGCCGAGACTCTCCTGGGTACCCCGCGCGTTCTCGCGTGCCCGGGCGATCATGCTGAGGATCGATTGGGGATTGGCCCGGTCGAAGGTCAAGAAGTTGAGGACGGCAGTGCGTTCGGCCGTCGGATGGGTCGAACGGAAGGCCTCGCGGCACGAGAGGATGTTCAGCGCGATCTCGACCGGGGCCGAACCGTCGTTGGAGGAGGTGTTTCCGGCGTCGAGTTCCAGGTATAGCCCGATATCGAGTAGGCGCGCAACGTTCTCGGCGCGTTCGAGATAGCGACTCATCCAGTAGAGGTTCTCGGCCACCCGACTCAGCATGATCGGCTCGACTCCCCGCAACGCATCTGCGGCTCCTCACGATAGCCCGTGACGATTCTCCGTCTCAGGTCCCACTGGCCGGCGCGGGGGTCGCCGAAGTGCCCGCCGTGGGCTGATCGGCCGTTGTCTCGCGGAGGACCCAGGTATCTTTGGTCCCGCCCCCCTGCGAGCTGTTGACCACCAGGCTCCCCTCCGGCAAGGCGACGCGGGTCAATCCCCCGGGCATGACGATGACCTGTTCGCCGTAGAGCACGAAAGGCCGGAGGTCGATGTGGCGGCCGTCCAGCCGGCCGTCGATGAAAGTCGGGTGACGGCTGAGGCTGATCGTCGGCTGGGCGATGTAGCCCCGCGGATTGGCTTCGATCTTCCGCGCGAACTCCTCGCGCTGCTCCCGGGTCGACGCGGGACCGATCAGCATGCCATATCCCCCGGAGGCATCCACGGCCTTGACCACCAGTTTCTCCAGGTTCGCGAGGATGTGCTGGCGATGTGCGGGGACTAGCGGCCGGAACGTCTCCACATTTTCCAGGATCGGCTCTTCGCCGAGGAAATACCGGATGATCTCGGGAACGAACGGATAGATCCCCTTGTCGTCGGCCACGCCGGTACCCAGCGAGTTGGCCAGGCCGACGTTCCCAGCATGGTAGGCGCCGATCAGCCCGGCGACGCCTAGCATGCTATCGTGGCGGAACGTGAGCGGGTCGAGGAAGTCGTCGTCGATCCGGCGGTAGATCACATCTACCCGACGAAGGCCGCGGGTGGTCCGCCGGAAGACCTGGCCTCGATCGAGCAGCAGGTCGCGCCCCTCCACCAGCTCGACGCCCATCTGGCGGGCGAGAAAGCTGTGCTCGTAATACGCCGAGTTATAAATGCCGGGGCTCAGCACGACGACGGTCGGGTCGTCGCAGGCTTCCGGCGCGATCCAGCGGAGCACGGCCAGGAGGTTGTCCGTGTAGTCATCGACCGGCCGCACGTTGTACCGCTCGAACAGGAGCGGGAAGACCTCCTTCATGACCTGCCGGTTCTTGAGGACATAGCTGACTCCCGAAGGTGTCCGGCAGTTGTCCTCCAGGACCAGGAAGCGGCCGTCGATGTTCCGGATCAAGTCGATGCCGGAGACGTGGATGTAGATGTCGCGTGGCACCCGGAGCCCGACGCACTGCCGCCGATATCCCGAGGCCCCGAAGACCAGCTCGGGGGGAACGACCCGGTCCTTGAGGATCCGCCGCTGGTGGTAGACGTCGCCGATGAACAGGTTGAGTGCCCGGACGCGCTGCTCCAACCTGCGCTCGATGACTGTCCACTCGTCGGCGTCGATCAACCGCGGGATCGGGTCGAAGGGGATGATCCGCTCAACGCCCTGCTCGCGGCCGTAGACCGTGAACGTGATCCCTTGCTGCCGCATGGTCAGGTCGGCCACGCGATGACGACGCTCGAGCTCCTCGGGGCTGAGCTTCAGGAGCCGTTCGCAAAGCGCGCGGTAATGGGGCCGCGGGCGGCCGCGCCCTCGAACATCTCGTCGTAGGCCGCGAGTCGGTAACGATCGAACAGCGCGGCCTCGTTGGGCAGTTGTGTCGCAAGCATCGTGAGCACGGAAGATGGAGGGTTCGTTGGATCGTCCGACATGCATCAATTCGCCGGGAGGGAAGGGACCGCGAGCGGGCCGCGGCCGGGGAGAGGAGGGAGCTGGCTGCGTGCTCGGCTGTCCGGCTAAGCTCGATCGCGATCGGACAAACCCTCGATTCGTCTGGAGCCTGGGAATGCCGCCGTTCTTCGATCTTTGTATCACGTGGTTCACTTCCAATCCAGAGACAAGTCGATCGCGACGGGGAAGATGATGTCGTACGATACGCATTGCGGTCTCGCTCGATGGCCATCGGGTCAGAGCGTTGGCAATCTCTGCTCGATGCGGCTAGAATGCCTTTCGGGCAGGTCGGCGCCGTAACCGCCTTGCTTCCAAGGCTTTGATACGCCGCCGCAGGGTCGTGCTGATCCCAGACGGCGGGCCTCACCTACCGAGTCTCTCCCACTGCGGAGCCTACACTGATGAATCCTGAGCCGATCGACCGCCGTGTCGCCTTGCGACGAATCGCCGTGGCCGGTGTCGGTGCGAGCGTCGCTGCGACCGCGCCGAACGCCCCTCGGCGCGAGGGCAGGCTGCCGCCGAGATGTCCGTCACCGTCTTGCTCGATGAGCCGATCGCCACGATCCGACCGGCCATCTACAGTCAGTTCGCCGAACACATCGGCGGCGTCATCTACGACGGGATCTGGGTCGGTCCCGATTCCAAGGTCGCCAACATCGGCGGCATTCGCCGGACGCTCGTCGAGCACGTCAAGCAGCTCGGGCCCGTGGTGGTGCGCTGGCCAGGCGGCTGCTTCGCGGACAGGTACCACTGGCGCGACGGGATCGGGCCGTCATCCCGTCGCCCCCGCCGGTTCGGCCGATGGCGCGAAGAGACCGAATCGAATCAGTTCGGCACCCACGAGTTCGTCCGCTTCTGTCAGCTCTGCGGCGTCGAGCCCTATTTCGCGGCGAACGTCGGCACCGGCTCGCCCGAAGAGTTCCAGCAATGGGTCGAGTATTGCAACGCACCCGCGGGTTCGACCACCCTCGCCGACGATCGGGCGGCCAACGGCCGCCACGACCCCTTAGGCATCCGCTACTGGGGGGTCGGCAACGAGAGCTGGGGATGTGGCGGCAAGTTCATTCCCGAAGACTACTGTCGCGAGTACCGGCGGTTCACCGAGTGGGTGCCCGCGTATGGCGTCGACCTCTACCTCATCGCCGCGGGGCCGAATAGCAACGACCTCGACTGGACCCGTCGGTTCTTCACCCGATGGGCCGACGGCGCGCGGGCGCCCATCCAGGGCTGGGCTCCTCATTACTACTGCGGGACCACGGGCCACGCCCTCGAATTCACTCGCGACCAGTGGTACGAGCAGCTCTTCAAGGCCAACAAGATGGAGGTCCTCATCACAGACCAGTGGGCCGCGATGGGCGAATTCGACCGGAAACACACCATCAAGCTGATCGTTGACGAGTGGGGAAGCTGGCATCCGGCCGGGACCGAGATCAACAAGCGGCACCTCTTCGAGCAGATGGGCACCCTGCGCGATGCCCTGGTTGCCGCCCTCTCGCTCGACACCTTCAACCGCCATGCCGACAAAGTGGACATGGCAAACGTCGCCCAGCTTGTGAACAACCTGCATTCTCTGTTCCTCGCCGACGGCGACCGGTTCGTCGCGACGCCCACATTCCACGTATACACCATGTACCGACCGCATCAGGGGGCGAAGGCCGTACGGATCGACGTCCAGGCCGACGATCTGACCTTCCGAGCGGCCGGTGGACACGAGCGAATCTTCCGCCTGGCCGGCTCAGCCTCTCGCACGCTTCTGAAGGATGTCACGCTGACGCTCGTGCACACTCATGCGACCGAACCGGCGGAGATCACGATTCGACTCAAAGGCGGCGCGGCGGAGGAGGTGAGTCACACCGTCCTGACCGACTCTCAGTTGAACGCACATAATACGTTCGACCGCCCGGATGCTCTGAAACCCGAGTCGCGCCCGAACCGATCGCGCGGGGCCGAGCTCCGCTGCACGCTCCCGCCCGCCTCGGTCAATCTTTTCGAGATTCGCCTCGGGTGAAACCCGTACAACGGTCTACAACGTGTTTACACCACACTCCGAGAATTGATCCTATTGAGATGGTGCGACTCGGTCCGATCCACTACCGTCGTGTGCGGGTCTTCTGACCCCGCCCGATGCTCGGGTCGAGGATCTCCTGCCCCCGGAGCCCGCAGGTGTCAGCCAGGTTCGCAAGCGCTGCGATCGACGAAAGTTCTCAGAATGGGCAGAGTCGGCGTTGAACCGACGACACCACGATTCACCGGCAACCAGGAGTGACAGTCAGAAAACCGCAGAGGCGCTCTTGAGCGCCGAACGATCGGATCGAGGACGAGCGCGACAGAAGACGGTCCCGTAACGTGCTCTGTGAGCACCGACCAGGGCCTGCCACAATCATTGGTGCTCACAGAGCACCCTACGGACCCGTGCGCATTCCAGGTGTTAGCCGCTCTGGAATCCTTACATAGTTACACAACCCGTACTTGAACGCTCAGCTCACCCAGGTCTTGCTACTCTCTGGTTGCCGGCTTATGATAGCAATGACGCTTTCGAGCGGCGGGATTCGCGGAAATGCCGGGGAAACTGCCGTGATCCAGAGTGCTATCAGATCTTCACCTCCTCGACTGCCCATGTGACCAACAGGAATACGCCCCCATGAGTCGGAACGCGAAAACCAGACGTGAGCCTTTGGGATTCGAGCCTCTTGAGGGACGTGCGTTGTTGAGCGTGGCGAGGTTGAACCCGCCATCCGAGTCGGGCGCGGCCATTCTAGCCCGAGTGCACGAGCCGAAACTCTCGTTCAACGCGGCGGGGGAGAAGGCCATCCTCGACGCCTATTTTGGCGGTGCCGGCCATGAGTTTGTGGCCTTGGCCCAGAAGGAGGTCAAAAACCTCCTGAGGGTGGTCAACGGTTTCAGTGACGGCACGATCACCCAGTATTCCGTCCCTGGGATCGTCGTCAAGAAAATCAACCTACAAAGCGGATACACGGGACTCCCACACGACGCCCTGGCCTTGAACGTCGGCGGCGCCGTCGAATTGAAGAAGAAGCAGATCGAGCTGGCAGCCATCGTGCGCGGCCCGTTCACAACGACCCCGTTCGCGACGACCATCGTCTTCGCCATCAACCGCGGAGCCGGTCAGAGGCTGGGCCCCTATTACGCAGGCCGGCCCGGGATCACACCGGATGCACTGGTCAGCGTGACCGTGGGACCCTACGGGCAGAATAACTCGGCCACCATCACCGATCTGACGACGGGATCGACGCAAGCGATCAGTTCACCCGTGATTCGGGTGGCTGGCCCGACGGTGCGGATCCTGCTCAACTCGAGCCAGCTCCCCTCCGAGGGATTCTCGCTCAAGCATTACACCTTCGCGGTCTGGGCCGCGACCGAGCCCAATGCGCCGTTCCAGGATGTGGGCAGCTTCGTTCCCGAGGACTCGATGATTCCGATCGGTGTGGAGACCAATGTGAAGCCCACGCTTTGATCGGAGGGTTTCGGTTGTCAGGCGGCTGATGCGTTATCCGCCGGATTGTCGGCCGATCCTTGCCAGATCGAGGCCGCCGGGAGCCCCTGGAGCTCGGCGGCCAGCGAGGAATAATCCTCGGCCCCACGGCTGGTGGGGGCATACTGAAAGATCGACTGTCCGAAGCTCGGGCACTCGGCCAGCCGGATGTTCCGCCGGATTCGCGTCTGGTACATCCGGGCCTCGGCCCACGGTGCATCGGCCTTGCGACGGCTGTCGAAAAACGTGTTCAGGTCCTCGATCACCTCGCTGCCGTGCCGGGTCCCGGCGTCGTAAAGGCACAGGACGATCCCTCCCACCCTCAGTTCTCGGTTGACTCGTTTCGAGACAAGATTCACCGTCTCCAGCAGCTTCGAGAGCCCATGCAGCGCCAGGAAGTGGGCCTGGAGCGGGATCAAGACCTCCGTGGCCGCGCAGAGGGCGTTCAGAGTCAGGACGCTCAACGACGGGGGACAGTCCATCAGCACGAAGTCGAACGACTCGGAGTCGGCGTTGAGCTGGTCGCGCAGGATGACCTCCCGGCCAACCGTCCCCAGTAACTCGAGCTCAGCCCCGGCCAGGTCGATATGACTGCCGCAAATGAAGAGGTTCGACACGACCGAACGGCGGACCTTGGCCAGGGGAAGTCCGTCGGTCAACACCTCATAAAGCGAGGGACCCGACCGGCCCGGCAGGAGGCCCAGGTGGAGTGTCGCGTGCGCCTGGGGATCGAGGTCCAGCACCAGCGTCTTATGTCCGGCGATCGCCAGGGCGGCCGCTAGGTTGACCGTGGTCGTCGTCTTGCCGACTCCGCCTTTTTGATTCAATACCGCGATCCGTCGCATCTGGGTTCCCTCCCTCGACTGGCATGGCCCGGTTGATCGGCGTCGTCCGTGCAGCCTACCGAGCGGCTTGACACGATAAGGATAACGATTCCAGCCGGATGCGCAAAGGCGAAACGCGCGGCCGGGTGTCGGTTGTTGATCGGCGACGCGTACTGGCATCTCCCGATGGGAATGGGGCTCAGCGCCTACGTCGTTGGACTTCCGAGAAAGAACCTTCACGACGACCGCCGGCTTTCTGGGTGCGAGGAGCGCCCGTTCTGCACACCGGCGGCAATCAGGCTTTGAGGTTGCCCGGACCGAAGGCCTGCGGCAAGAGGCTGGCGAGATCCGAGCGGATCACGCTCTGCCCGTCGCAGATTGAGAGAATCTCGGCATCGGGCCCGAACTCGTTGATCACCTGCCGGCAGGCGCCGCAGGGGGCCGTCGGCTCGGAGGTCGGGGTGTAGACGACGACCGCCCGGATCTTGAGCTGGCTTTGAGATTGGGTGATGGCCTGGAAGACGGCATTCCGCTCGGCACACATGGTGAGACCGTAAGAGGCGTTCTCGACGTTGCAACCGGCGAAGATCTCGTCGCGATCGGTCAAGAGAGCGGCCCCGACCGGGAACCGGCTGTACGGACAGTACGCATGCGCAGCAACCCGGCGGGCGGCGGCAGCCAGCTCAGAATAGATCGCACCGGCGATTCCCATGATGTCGGCCTCCTACCCGGGGTGTCATCGCGACCGACCCGATTGGGAGTCGCGCGTGCTTCGCCCTGCGAACAGGGTGCCTTTCCCAAGGTGGCCATGTCAACCGGAGAAGGGCGGACGGCGGAAAGCGGGCTGTCTCGATCGAGGCAGCCGCTTCAGAGCCGGACGGAACGTGGGAGGTGCAACCGGAAGATCCCTCGGTGATCTGCTGGACTTTTTTTCGGTTTTCGCACGGATCTGGTCGCGAGATGGCACTCATAATAATAGGCAATGGGTGCCCACCAGGCCTGTCCGCCTCCGGTTGGACCCACTACCAGGTCTCCAGAACAAGGAACTCGGGATGCGTTTGACACTCAGGACACTCCTGGCCTGGCTCGACGATACTTTGGATCCCAACCAGGTTCGGGAGATCGGCAAGCAGGTGGCGGAGAGCCCGTTCGCCCAGGAGCTGTCGGATCGAATTCATCGCGTCACCCGTCAGCGCCGGCTCTCAGTTCCGGCCAGTTCCGGTGCCGAGGCGATTGATCCCAACCTGGTCGCCAGCTACCTGGATAACGACCTGGACCCCGATTCCGTGGCGGAATTCGAGAAGAAGTGTCTGACGACCGACGTGAATCTCGCCGAGGTGGCGAGCGTTCACCAGATCCTCAGTCTCCTCGGCCAGAAAGTGCAGGTGCCGCCCGAGGCGCGGACGCGGATGTATCAATTGGTGAAGGGTCGGGAGACGGTCGGTCGCAAGCGATCAACGCGACGGCGTCGGCCGGCTCCCGAGCCCGTCACGAAGCCGATTCAGCCCTGGGTCGTGCCCGATGTCCCGAAACGCCCCTGGATCGAGCGATTCGGCCCGGCAATCGCTTGTCTGGTCCTGATTCTCCTGGCGATTTCGACGGCTTGGTGGAGTTTGTCGGTGCCGGCGGCCTATCCGCCGCAGGGCTCATCGGTAGTGATCGCCGATGACAACGCCCAGCCGGCGGTACCCGAATCACCGGCGGGCGCGGAGAAACCCGAGGCGCCGGCAGGCGAGTCCCCTGCGGCAACTACCCAGATAGCCTCGGTCACCGGCGGGTCCCTACCCGAGGCGAAACGGGAGGCGGAATCGCACGGCCCGGCGCCGACGACTCCGTCAACGGACGCCGACGCGGTAGGCGCGTCCAAAGTCGCCAAAGCCTCGACGCCAGAGAAGCCGAAAGACGAACCGCTGCCTGCCGTTCCTTCGGGTTCCGCCGGTCTGGCGGAGAAGGCCGACGGCCTCTTCCTGCGTTACAACACGGAAAAGCGAGAGTGGGACCGCCTCAGCGAAGCGACCTCCCTGCATCGCTCCGACCGACTGCTCTGCCTCACTCCGTTCCGTTCGTCGATCACGATGGGGAAGATGAGGATCACCCTGGTCGGGGAGACGGAAATCCGCATCGACTCCTCCGCGAACGACGCGGTGCCCGCGCTGGAGCTGGTGCAGGGGCGGCTCCTGATCCATCAGGTCGAGCCCAGTACGCTCAAGGTCGTTTTCTCGGGCCGGACGGCCAGCCTGGAGCTGGCGCCGGAGAGCACCGTCGCCCTGGAGCGAGTTGAGCGGCGAACCTACGGCCGGCCGATCACGCGAACCCAATCGCTGGCGGCCTGTTGCCTCCAGGGCGAGGTCGCATTCACGGTCGAGGGGAAGGAAGTCGTGCTCAAACCATCGAACCTCGCCATGATCGACGGCGGGCAGGTCGAGATCACCACGCCGGACTCCCTGCCAGCCTGGGCCGCCCAGGCCGAACCGTCTCCTTTCGAGCTCCAGGTCCGCGACCAGTTCCTCAAGATGTTCCATCCCGGCCGGCCTGTCCTGGCCGAGATCGTCGGCGCGATCGAAGACGAACATGCCGAGACGAAGCAACTGGCGATCTCGGCTCTCAAAGCCCTGGGCGACCTCTCCCTGCTGATGCCGATCCTCTCGCGTGAGGGTGATCCCGTTGCCCGGCGCAAGACCCTCGACGCGATTCGCTCCTACATGTCCCTCGGGCCCGATGCCGCCAAACGCGTGCAAGCGCAGCTCGACGAGGAATTCGGCGAGAATGTCGGGGCAATCGCCTATCATATGCTGGTCGGCTACACCCCGGATGAAGTCGCCAAGGGCGACCTCTATCCCCGGCTGGTCGGCTTGCTGTCCTCGGACCAGCCCTCGGTGGGCATCCGCGAGCTAGCCCTCGATACCCTGACGCGCCTGACCGGGCGGGATAATCTCGGCTACGATCCCGACCATCCCAGCGGCAAGGGGCTCGAGGCCTGGAACGATCTCCTGCACCGCAATGAATTGAAACCTCTGAAGCCTCCGGCTGTCCGCACCACCAAGGCGAAAGCGAAATAACCTGCGGGAAACCGGGCTCGCGCGAGCGGCCAAGCCACCCCTTGGCCGCTCGCCTCAGCGTGTCGTACGCGCTGGCTCTGCACCCTGTTGAGCGACCGTCGCGGTGCGGTCGAGGCGGAACGGGAACGCCACCCGTTGGTGCCTGCATCGATAAAGTCGGATCCGACGCACGGGCAGCCCGCGCCGCTCCACCCAGAACTCGGAGGCCGGATCGACCTGCGTGAACCATCGCGCGAAATACCGAACGACGACGTCCGGCTCATTCCCCACCAGGACCAGCACCCCATCGTGGCCGACCCAGTCCTCCGGGCGGCTCCAGAAGGCGAAGCCGCGCGGATCGTCCGTGTTATAACACAGGGCCGGACGGTCGCCGGCCAGCGCGTAGGCGATCTGGGCGCTCTGGTACCAATATCGTGTGAACACGAAGCTCCCGGGATCGTCGATCAACCCGAGTTGCCGGATCCGACCGACGACCTGATCCCAGCCATAAAGGTCGAGGGTCGGATCGGTCCGCGAATCCAGCAATCCGATCCGAGTCCCATCCCCCCGTTGAAACCATCCGGTGCGAAATTCGACGATCGTCAGGACGATCAGGGTCATTGAGAGACCGGCGTAGGCCGCGAGCCGCCGCCGCACGCGTTCGGGACGCTGATGGAGTCGTGCGGCCCAGTCCCGTCCGAGTATCGGGAACAACGACACCAGTCCGATCAAGCCCCAATGGGGCAAGACCGGTCGGAAACAGGCCACCAGGGTGAACACGATCAGCGGGACCGTGGCCAGGCAGAGCCAGAACCGTTCCGGGCCTGTGGCGATCGTGGACCACCCCCGCCATCCGCGCACCAGGACCACGACCAGGGGTACCCAGACCCACGGGAACAGGTATCCCGCCTGGGCCAGGACCGCCTCGATCAGATAGTCCGGCCGAGGCACCCAGCCCCCCACCGCACGACCACCCTGAAAGCGGAAGGAAACCCAGCCATGACTGGCGTTCCAGATCAGGACCGGGCTGAACATCAACAAGCCGATCGCCAGCGCCAGATACGGTCCCGGCCGGAGTAACCAGCGCCGTCGCATCCGTTCGTCGATCAGAACATAGAGCGCGACGCCCATCGGCAGGAAGATCGCATGATACTTGCTCAGCAAGGCCCCGCCCCAGGCCAGGCCCACCTCGGCCCAGGGCCTTGGCCGACGAGAATCGGGCGCCTCCAGGGCGATGCTCAACCGGTCGACGGTCAACAGCCAGAAGAAGAGCAGGGGACCGTCGGGCAGGGCGAACATCGAGGCCGCCAGGCCGTAATAGCCCGTCACATTCAAGGCGAGAGCGGCCAGGAATCCCGCCCTTGCCCCATACGTCCGGCTGGTCAGCCGTGCCAGGATCGCGGTCGAACCGGCGAAGAGCAGGATAAAGCCGATCCGCAGCGCCCACGCCGAGGTTCCGGCGCCCGGGAGGGCAAGGCCCGCCATCTCGACCCAGGCCATCATCGGCGGATGGTCGAAATAACTCGGCGCGGGATGGGTCGCATACAGAAAGTGATAGGCCTCGTCGTTCCCTAAACCCAAGTTCATCGTACAGATCAGGCGGACCAGCGCCGAGACGGCGATCAAGATCCAGAGCGCACGCGTGGGGTTCATGGAGCGAGCATCCTTGCTCGTACGCCGTAACGGCTCAGGTGAGAAGAGAGCCTGGAGAGACACCGCCCTGTTTCTTAACGCAGATCGATTTCCGGATCGAGACCAATCCGTAGGATCGCCCCGATCTTGTCGGCCGTTGCCTGCCTGGCCACAATAGTCGTGGGTCGTCGAGACGACTTGGAGTTTCGGCAAGACCGGGAGTACTGGACGTGAAGATCGAAGAACTGAAAGGGGCGAAGGATCGGCGGCCGTTCCAACCGTTCCGCATTCGGATGGCCGATGGGCGGGAACTCGAGGTCAGACATCCCGATGCGGTCTCTTGGGGCGGTGAGCATGGGCGTATCGTCAGCTATATCTCGCCGAATGATGAGTGGGAGGTCATCGACATCGCACTGGTGACATCCCTGGGAACCGTGGGAATCCCGTCACCGGCCAAGCCCAAGGCCGAGGGCAACGGGGAGTGATCCGGCTGGCTAAACGTCCCGGGACCGCTTTGTCAGCGGCGACCGAGAGATGAAAACCTCGCTTGGGACGGGGCCGAGAGGGCTTCTTCATGAGTGTCTCCAGTCCGGTCGAACCACGTGACGGCGAAGTCTCCGTCGCTTCCGCCGGACCTACCTCCAGCCCGGCACCCATCGACAAATCCGACCAGCGCGTGCGGCGGATGTTCGCATCGATCGCGCGGCGGTACGATCTGCTCAACCATCTGCTCAGCCTGAACATCGACCGATCGTGGCGGACCTTTACGACCCGGGTGGCGCCACCCGAGCCCGGCGTACCCGTACTGGATTGCTGCACGGGAACAGCGGACCTGGCTCTGGCTTACGACCGAGCTGGCGGGGGCCGATCGCCGATCGTCGGGACGGACTTCTGCCGCGAGATGCTCGAGGTCGGCCGCGAGAAGGTCTGCAAGGCCGGGGCGAGCGGGCGGGTCACACTGGTGGAAGGCGACGCGCAGCGGTTGCCGGTTGCTGGCGATACCTTCGGCGTGGTCAGCGTGGCGTTCGGTCTGAGGAACGTCCGCGACACGATTCGCGGGATCGACGAGCTGATCCGCGTCGCGCGGCCGGGGGGAAAGGTGGCCATCCTGGAGTTTTCCCGTCCCCGCGGGCGGCTGCTGGGTCGGCTTTACCTGATGTTCTTCCGCCATCTCCTGCCTCGGATCGGCCAGGCCCTCGCACCCAATGACGACCACGCCTACGAGTATCTGCCCCGGAGCGTGCTCGAGTTCCCCGATGGCCAGGCGATGCTGGATCTCCTGGCCGCGCGCGGCCTGACCGCGCTGGAGCTCCATCCCTTGACAGGAGGGATCGCCACCCTTTACCTCGGGACCAAGGCGGCGCCCGCGGCCTGGCCGGTTCCGGGGAGCCGATTCCATGACGCGCGATGGCTCATTCCACCACGGTGACTTGGTCGTGGCGATGACCGGCGCCAGCGGAGCGGCCTATGCTGTCCGGTTGTTGCAACTGCTCTGCCGGATGGGGCGGACCGTGCTACGTGACGATCAGCCCCAGTGCCGTTCAGGTTCTCCGCGAGGAAACGGACCTCGAACTGAGCCTGGACGCGTTCGATCCCGCGGTCCTCGGCTGTGATGGTCCCGGGCAGCTCATCTATCATCATCACCAAGACTTTAGCGCGGGGATCGCCAGTGGTTCGTTCCCGACCGCCGGCATGGTCATCATCCCGTGTAGTATGAGCACCCTGGGCGCGATCGCCGGTGGCATCACGACCAATCTAATCACCCGCGCCGCCGACGTTCACCTCAAGGAGCGCCGCAAGCTGATCCTGGTCCCGCGCGAGACGCCACTCAGTCTCATTCATCTGGAGAACATGGTCCGAGTGACGCGCGCCGGGGCCGTCGTGCTTCCGGCCATGCCCGGCTGGTACCACCGCCCGCGCCGACTCGAGGACTTGATCGACTTCGTCGTCGGCCGGGTCTGCGATCAGCTCGACATCCACAACGCCCTCTCGCCCCGATGGGGGGACATCAGCTTGTCCGATCCGGACGAAACCCGGTGGGATACGAACCGGGAACTGGAAGAGACGCATCCCGAACTCTTCGAGGAAACGTGAAGCCATGCTCGGAGGTGCGCCGACGACGGCACCACACCGCGTTGTCCTGCTCACCGGCGCCTCGGCGGGCGTCGGTGAGGCCGTCGCGCGGGAACTGGTCCGGCGCCGCAACGTCCGAGCCCTGGTGTTGACCGCCCGTCGGCTCGAACGTCTCGATCGTCTGGCTGACGAGCTCCGGTCCTCTCAATCCGATCTGGAGGTTCTGACGATCGCGGCGGATTTCGCCGACCCCGCGACGCCGCAACGACTGGTCGACGAGACCACAACCCGGTTCGGGGGAATCGACGTTCTGATCAACAACGCCGGTCTCGGGCTGCCGACCCAGTTCGCGGACGCCGACCCTGACGATCTGATCCGTCAGATCGCGGTGAACTTCGCCGCTCCGCTACTGCTGACCCGGCTCAGCTTGCCGAGCTTGATCGCACGACGGGGTACGATCATCAACATCGGGTCGGCGATCACCTGCGTGGCCAATTCCGCCCTGGGGGCCTACGGCGCGACCAAGGCGGGACTGGCCTACTGGAACGATGCCCTCCGCCGCGAGCTCTGGTCCACGAACGTGCGGATCTGCCTGGTCGAGCCCGGCCCGATCCAGACCGAGTTCATGGACGCCTTGAGCGCACTCGTGCCACCGGGCGGCCGACCCGATCCGATCCTCGACAACGCCGCACCCTGGATGTCGGCCGATGTCGAGGAGGTCGCACGACGAGTCGTCCGCTTGCTGGACCACCCTCGACGTCGGCTCTCGGTCACGCGCCGGTTCGTCTGGCTGTTCCGGATCCTCGGCGCAGTGGCATCACTTTGCCCCCCGCTCGGCGACCGGTTCGTCGCCGCGCTCTCGCGCCGGCCGACTCGCCCCGGCGATCCCATCGCATCCTCGAGCCGGTCCGCGGAGAGCCCCTTATGATCCTCGCTCGAGCCCGCGACTACTTCGAGCTCGTCAGGTTCAGCCATACGCTGTTCGCGCTCCCCTTCGCGATTCTGGGAGCCGTGCTGGCCGCCTACGCCCCGGATGGCCGACCGCCACGCCTTCAGGACTGGGCCGGCATCCTGCTTTGCATGGCGACGGCTCGATCGGCGGCCATGGCCTTCAATCGCCTGGCCGATCAGCATTACGATGCGCGGAACCCTCGGACGGCCAGCCGGCACCTCCCCTCCGGCCGGCTCAGCGCCCGCGCCGTCGCCATGTTCACAGTGGTCTCCGCGGTGGCCTTCATCGCATCGACGCTCCTGTTTCTCCCCAATCGATGGCCGATCGCTCTGTCGATCCCGGTGTTGCTCTGGCTGCTGGGCTACTCCTACACCAAGCGCTTCACCAGTCTCGCCCACTTCTGGCTGGGGCTCTCCTTGAGCCTGGCACCGGTGGCGGCCTGGATCGCCCTGCGCGGCGACCTGCAATGGCCTCCGGTCCTGCTGGCGATGGGCGTCCTGCTCTGGGTGGCCGGGTTCGATATCATCTACGCCTGCCAGGACGTGGAATTCGATCGCACTGCCGGTCTGCGGAGCATCCCGAGGGCCATGGGCATCCGGGGCGCACTCCGGATTGCCGCCGCGTGTCACGCCCTGATGATCGTGCCCCTCGTGGCGCTCGGGCTCGTCTATCCACTCGGGCCGATCTATTTCCTCGGAGTGGCCGCCGTGGCCGCGCTGCTGGTCTACGAGCATGCCCTGGTCCGCCCCGACGACCTCACCCGGGTGAACGTCGCCTTTTTCCAGGTGAACATCGTGATCAGCCTCGGCCTGCTGGCGGTTGCCGTCGTGGATTTGCTGGTCTGAAGGGTCGGGAAGCGGTCTGGCTTCAGGTCATGGCCAAGCGTTCGGGTGTCGCGGGCTCCGAGTCTCGCGAGTCTGGACAGTCGTTTGCGACCTGCCTCTCTTCCCCGCCAAGAAGTGCCGTGGCCTCGCCTTTCACGATGATGCCCAGTGCCGCGAGCATCAGGGCGATCAAGAGCCAGGTTACGGACATCATCGAGGCCCTCGCGAAGTAAAGGGGCAGCGGAGCGTAAAGCCCAATCAAGAAAACCGACGCCAAATAACGGGGCCTCTTCCGCTGAGCGGCCACGGCCAGGCCCGGGATCAGCAGGAGCGCGGCGCTGTGGATATGGTTGTGGTAGCTGGCTAGCATCATGACGATGACCGTCGCCAGCATCTGGACCGCGAACCGCTCGCTCCGCGGCTCCCACGAACCCCGCCAGACCAGGGGGAGCAATCCCACCGTGGCGAAGGACAGGATCGCCGTGATCAGCTTCCCCGTCCGATCGGTCACGTCCTCGGGGAGGAAGCTCGCGAGCAGGCCCCGCCAGTTGATCATCCATTCCGGGGCGACGATCGGATCGACATCGCGGAAGCCCGACATGCGCGCAGCGTCTCGAACTGTGCCCGGATCCCTTCCGGCCCGACGATCGCCAGCGAACCGAGCAGGACGAGAAGGCCGGCCAGCAGCAGGCCGCCCAGGCGGCGCCAGCGCCGCGCCAGGAGGAACACGAGAATGAGGAACACGACATATTGCGGCTTGAGGTAGAGCGCCCCGCTCCAGAGCCCCGCCCGGAAGTCCCGCCCCTCTTCGAGGGAACGATAGGCGCGATAGAACCCGTAGAAGAACAGCATCGTCAACTGGCCGTAGACGAGGGCCATCACGATGGGGAAGAACAGGACGCAAGAAAGGATCAACCCCCAGCCGCCTTCCCGGAACTGCGCCGCCATCCCCCGCACCGCGGCGTAAGCTAGCGCGAGACTCGCCACGGTCCAGATCGCGTACCCAATGATGGGCGAACATGCTGTCAAGGCGAGGAACGGCAGGATATAGACCGCGGGATAGGGCCCCGGTCCCAGGTTCAGGTTATGGGCATCCGGCCCGTAATAACGCGTGAGCGCGCGTGCGAACGGTGCGACGAGGTCGGGGTCGTTCATCGCCCGGGGGCCTTCGGCCAGGGTCGCCGCGGCAATCGAGCGATAGATGCCGAAGTCGCCTCCGATGAAATGGAACAGGCCATAGCGTTGCCCCATCTCGTGGAGGACGTGAGCCCAAAGGGCCACCATCACGACCGACCCCAGCGCCAGGGTTTGTCGGGCCGCGGTCGAAGGCGAGAGGCTCGGGCCGCCACCGCGCCGCAAGATCATCAACGCCAGGGCGAAGAACCCTAGCAAGGCATAGAACTGGTACGAGAGGATTCCGAGTGAGTCGATAGGCGTGGCCGTCCGCCCGTTGAGGCCGAAGGCCGTCCAGGTCACCGGATATCCCAGCCAGAACGCGACCACGATCGTCAAGAACAGCGTTCGCGCGAACCGAGAAGCCGGCAAATTCATCCAGACGATCGCCAGCGGGGCCAGCAAGAGCAGGAGGTAATGCTCCCAGCAGATCGGCGAGACCAGCAGCATCGCCGTGACGGCCAGGGCGAACGTCAGGTCGTGCCGCTGGCCAAGGGAGGCGCTGTCATCTTCACCTCGCCCCTCGGGGAGGGATCGGCCAAAGGCCGGGTGAGGGGGTAACCCAGATTCGGTGGGTCGCGAGTCTCCCGACACCGCCCAAGATTCGGTGGATCGCGGCTCTCCCGCCGACTCTTGCGAAGACCCTGTCGGTCTCGACGGACCGGCTGAAGCCGGGACTCCAACCTGGGATTCTGCATGTTCTTGCCGGAGTCCCGCCTTCAGGCGGAATCGGGACGGGATTGGGGGACCGGCTGAGGCCGGAACTCCAACCTCTGTTGGGCCTGGGCATCCTTTTCCCGCCCCATGGCTAGGCCGAAAGCGCACCGCCCGGGCCAGGATGCCGACAATGACGGCCAAAGATCCCAGCGACAAAGCCTTGGCCAACATCGGACTGTAAAACAGCGGCTCGGTGAGCGATTGGTCTCGAAGGTGTTCGGGCGCCGGGTCGAACAACCGGCTCCAGAAGCCCCACAGCGAGTTGTTGTTCCAGCCGACCCGGAACCACTGGATCTGGGGCAGGACTGTGAAGAAGTAGGTTCGATACGCATCGATACCGAGGATGACGGCCGTCAGCGCCGTGAGCCCCGCGATGGTCGCCAGCCCGGCGATCACCACCCTCCGACGGCCGTGCAGCGCGTAATAGAGGAAGAGGAAGCCTGGAAACAACTTGATGCACGTCGCCGTTCCCAGGAGCAGGCCCGCCAGCCGCGGCCATCCCGACCGCTCCGCCGCCCACGTACCGCTGATCAAGAGCAGGAGGATCAGGGTGAGCTGGCCCAGCCGGCATTGCTCCGAGAGGGGAAAGCACAGGAGGAGAAGGGCCAGGAGAGGAGAGAGCGACCCAATGGAGAACGGGATCCTGAGTTGGCGTTGGACGATCCAAAGGCTGGCTATTAGTGCCGCGAGGGCAACAAGGTTCCAGGTCAAGAAGGCACGACCAAAGTCGAGCTCGGCGAAAGGGAGGGCGAGCAGGATCGAGGTCGGCGGATGGGCGTTGACGACCACGTGCCATCGTCGATCGTTGAGGTGAAAGCCCAGATAGCGCTGCACGCTCTCATGCAGATCGCCGTAGATCGGCAGTTCCTCGAACGCGCTGCGGGCCGATGCATACTCCTGAAAGAAGTCGGGCACCAGCTCTTGCGGCGATTTCGCTTGAAGGCTCTCGACGAACGCCGGTCCGCGCAACAGGAGAAGCCACCCGGCGATGGTCAGCCAGATCCAGCGGCGTTCATTGGGCCAGGCGCTGAGCGGGTCCCAGGGCATGGTGGGTCCTCGGTTTCTTGGGGTTCGCCCGCCGGGCTTATTTTTTTGGAAAAAAGCGGAGCCTTGACAGCCCGCTTCGACGCCTATACGATCTGGGGTGATTCAGACCCCCTCAGATTCCATCGAGGGTTCCCGAGATGAGCGCATCAAGCGAAACATCTCCCACTAACCGCCTGCTGCTCTGGGTCACTTTCCCCCCAGCCCTCATGCTCGCTGTGTCGGCCCTCTCGCTTCTCGGCTCATCAACGCCGAATCATACCCCCCCCCCCTTCGAAGTTAGCAAGCACAACGGCTCAGCATTTTCCGCTCGAGATCAGCCCTGATCCAATCGATCTGGGGATTCTCCATCCGGGAGAATCGGCCTGTGCAACACTGCGGGTCAGTAATACTCAAAATCGACCGCTAACCCTTGAGCGGATCGAAACGAGTTGTCCATGCGTCCAAGTATCCCCTGTCTTTCTACGGATCGATCCCGGGAAATCGAATATCCTCTCCTTTGCCTTCGACTCCTCTTCAGAGCCCGATTTTGTCGGCGCACTGGGGGCGGAGGTGAGTGGCTACGGCATGAGTGGCCTTGTTCTCTTCAAAACCCGTGTGGATGTCGAAGTCTGCGGGGCTTGCGAGGATCGCCGAGGCGCTGGCCGACGAGATACCAAGAACACGGAGGCGCGCCCATGATCTCAACGCAAAACGGTGGCAGTTCACTAAAGGGAGTAGAGAGCAGCGATCAGGATACTCTGCCCAAAGCGCCGCGGTCGGATCGCCTTTCGTCGATCTCCTGGATGGGCCTGACGATCTTGACAACGAACGTCGGTCTCGCGGTTCTCATGTTGTGGTCTTGGACGGCGTTTGGCTCAATTGGCTCCGGCCTGGGCTATCTGCGAGGCGACCGCTTGATTCCCGATGCGTATACAAAAACCTTGGGCGTCGTTGAGCGCGGTTCTACCCCGAATCTCAACTTTATTCTGACAAACGCTTCCAGCGTTCCCATGACCATCTTAGGAGGAAAGTCTCCTTGCACATGTGTATTGACCGTGAATCTTCCGATGACGATTCCGCCCTCAAAGTGTGCCCCCTTCACGATCAAGGTGCTTACTCACCGCAAGAGTGGGAAGTTTTCTGAATCGATTCGTCTCTACACTGATAACACCCGGGCCGGCGACATCACGCTCAAGATCAGAGGTTTCGCCAAAGATCCTTCGTGACTGAGTGAGGCTGGAAGGCTCGCGGTTGCTTGGAGTCATTGATGCGCGTGGAACTGACCCCTCTCCAGACGACCCTCCTTGCCCTGGCGTTCGGGTTCTTGGGCCTAGGGCTCACGAAAGAATGGAATGCGAAGCAGGAACTGAGACATCCGGCGATCGGATCTCAAGAGCCCATCAGGTTCCTGGGCGAGTTCCCTGCGAAAGAACGGATCGAGGTCACCGTACACTTGAGGAACTTCTCAGATGAAAAAATCACTATTCTCGGTAGCTCTCGTGTTTGCACGCGTCAATGTTGCGCCCGGATAGAGAATCTTCCGGTTGAAGTTGCGGCACATGCGGACCATCCGATCCGAATCCTCCTGGACACGAACGATGTTGTCGGCGATTTCCAATGTCCGATCACCCTCTATACAGACAGGGATGGAAGCCGTGAGGTCAAGATGTACATCGCAGGACGCGTTTCTCCTTCTATTGAGGCCCCGAACAGCAAGGTGGAGGGTCGGCCACGACAATCGACCTAGAGAGAATGGAGAGCCAGCGTTGTCGGGTCGATTGACTTTGTCCCGCCAGATATCTGCGGAGGTCTGTCCTGTCCCTTAGCAGTTATCGGGATCACCTCATGCATTTGTTGTTGCGTGTGGGTATCTCTCGTCACTTTTTCCAACAATTCGGAGGTTTCCGCCATGAGACTCCTCGCTGATACAGCCTCGTCTCTCCTTACGGCTGCGTTCGCGCTGATGTTGTTCCTTGGGGTTGCCTGTTGCCCGAACAGCATTCTCGCTGATGAGCCCCTCGATGTCATCTCGTGCCCGGCTAGCTGTTATGACCAATGGGGCGACTGTTACGACACTGGCCATCACTGCTACTTCGGCAACGGCCAGAATTGCGCCTGCGACGACGGTGAAGACGACGAGGATGAGTGTCTCTGTATCATATGACATCGAACCGGAGCGGGCTACTCCGCAGCGTAGCTCGCATGGCGCGAGCAAACGTCGGGGTCCGGAGCGCTGACCCCCTTTCGGTTCACTTGGCTCTGAGGTAAGGCGCTTTCGTCAGGTTATTCCGCCGGCAAGGAGGGCGATCAGGCTTTACAGCATGATGAACAGGTGGTGTCAGGCAGGAATGACATCGCGAAATAAGGTTCGCGCGCAACCCTTACGTCGCATGCTAGAGCGCCTAACAGTTGGCTTGCACACGACCGAAGTCCTCGACCGAAGAACCCCCCTTCGTAAGGGGGGAAAGGATACGGCCCGTCCGCATTCCGTTTCCCTCCCTTACGAAGGGGGGGTCGAGGGGGGTATTCGCATCGGCCCTGGGGCGTGCGCGACTCGATCGTTAAGCGCTCTAGGAAAGCCTGATCGAGGTGATCATCCCCTTCCTGGGGCCATGCGTGTCCGCAACTCGGAGACCGAGAGCGCTTCACGATCGGCTTGCACACGATCAAAGTCCTCGACCGGAGAACCCCTATCCCTTTTCCTAGGGGGATTAGAGACAATACCGTTGAAATGAGGCTCCTCCGCCGGAGGCCGAGGTATCAGGAAGGCCCCCCCGAGGGGGCCGTCTACGTGAGGAAGCCCCCGTTGGGGGCGTTGAGGTCAGAGCGACTCCTGTGATTCCCGGGCACTCGGCACCGGCTTCTCCGACCTGGCTCACCGGCTCGGCCGTGCGTCCTCTTGACGTCTTCCATTGGAGTGGCGGAGATCCAGTCGTTCCTCGGAGGAAAGCACGCCGGATCGCTCGAAGCTCGTTGGGTCACACGGCCAAAGGCCGTGGATTTAGAAAGTATTAAGAGCCGGTGCAGAGCCATCGACGACCATGGAATAAGGACTTACGTCAACGAGCCGGCCGAAACCAGTGTACGCCCGCTATCTAATTCGACGGTATTGGGATTAGAGAGGCACTGGGAGTGCACCGCTCCAGTCCCACTACGAAGCTCGGGAGCCGTCGCTAACGTCCGTACCCAATGCGTTCGTTAACCGCGCTGGAACCCGTTGCCAAGACGCAGTGGGGAACCAGCCTCTACCAACCCGCGGTCGCCTTTTACTCATGAGGTTCTGGGATGAGAACGCAGATTGGGTGGGTCGTGTTCATCATGTCATATCTCGCTTATTCCGCGAACGCGGACCAGGGAGATGAGGCAGCCGAACTGAGGAGAATCCGCCAGGACTACCAGGAGGCGGTGTCTAAGCTCGAAACCCATTTCGCTACGATGCGCGGGTCAGGGAGGGTTTCCCTCGAAGTGCTCGGTGGAGAGGATGCAGAGACCCACTCGTTTACAGCGGTCTTTGCAAGAAAGCCGGGCATGCTTAAGCATATAATCACTGACTATTACCACCAATCCAAGGAGGGTCGAACGCATCAACCAGATCAAGCCTCTTGCGCGAACCCGGCGATGAGTTTCGCACTTACCCGGGAACCGGGAGCCAAGGCCTTCTCGCTCATTGGCACCGGAGAGCCGGCCGAGAAAATGCCTACGAAAAGTTTTCTGATCATTCGAGATTTCCTCTGTTGTGCTTATAGTTTCTCTGCAAGTCCCCTACCGCGCGAATTAGCGGATCCGAGTTTCTCCCTGAGAAAAGTGGAAAAGATACGACATCTGAATAAACCTATGCTAAGACTGTATTTTCACTCCAGTCGCAAGCCTCCGAAAGGGTCGGAGCGCCGCGCGACTCCTGAACGATGTTCGTCTCGTCGTTTCGCCCGAGGATAAATGGGCGACTTACGAGTATGAGGCAACATACATTCTTTATCCGGGAGGGCGTCCCTCTCCAAGAATCCGAACCGGGTGGGTCGAATACGGTCCCACCGAATCGGGTTTCCCTGTTCCCAAACGCGCCGTGCACAAGACCGTGCGGTTGAGGGAGGGAGACAGGGAGCAGAAGGATGAGGGTAAACCCACAGTTCGCGATGGCGATGTATCTGGCATTCAAACGTTCGTTTTCGATCGTCTAGAGTTCGAAGCCGAGCCCGATGAATCGTTTATTCTGGCCGCTTTCGGATTGCCGGAAATCGGAAAGCCGACACCCAGCGCGCGTTGAGGATATGGCTCGATTCCATTTTTTGTGGCGGCTGCTGTATTTCTGATCGCCGCAATTCTCCTCAGGGCTTACGCTTCGCGAAGTCGTCGGGACGGGAATCGCGTGGTTTCCTCAGGCGCCCACCGGCTGGAATCGGCGGGGAAGGGACATAGATCCGACATGAAACGATCCGGCTTCACCCTCATCGAGCTCCTCGTCTCGATCTCGATCATCTCCCTCCTGATCGCGCTTCTCCTTCCCGCTGTGCAATCCGCCCGCGAATCTGCCGGCCGCGCTCAGTGCTCGAACAACCTCAAGCAGTTCGGCTTGGCCATGCAAAGCTATCACGACACTTTCGGAGCGCTCCCCCCGGGCCGGATCAAGTCGTACGATCCCCGCTATTCCGGCTCCAAGCCTCCTTGCACGTCGTCGATCGTCGACAAGAGCCTGGAGGTCTTCGCGCTCCCATTCCTGGAGCAAACGACCGTCTACAACGCGATCAACCAGAGCCTGGCGATCATCGCCGGTGAGAACAGCACGGTCCATCGGATCGCAGTCTCCACGTTCGCCTGCCCGAGCGATCCGATGGCGGGCTGGCCGCGCCCGCTCAATCCGGGAGCCCTCACTCAGTACGGCGTCCCGGACCCGGCATTCATGGTCTTCACGAGCTATGCCGGCATGATCGGCTCGCTGCCGGTGCTCGCTCAGCCGTTGCCCAGCAAAAATCTGCGCCGTGCCCGGTCCCTTGATCGTCCAGTGCAATGGCGTCTTCAACGACGTCTCCCCTATCCGCCTGGCATCGGTGACCGACGGGCTGAGCCACACGATCTTCATGGCCGAGAAGGCGACGACGATCCTCCAGGAACTGAATGCACTCAACCCGCAGTACGCGGCCAAGCACGGCTGGTACATCACCGGCAACTGGGGCGACACGCTGATCACCGCGCTTTACCCACCGAATGCCTGCGACAAGGTCGCCGGCGCCTCGATGACGGCCTGGACGAATTCGGCGTCCAGCATGCACCCGGGCGGGCTCAACGTCCTGATGGGTGACGGCTCGGTCCGGTTCATCAAGGACTCGATTCAAACCTGGCCGTTCAGCACGATCTCGGGCAACCCAGCCGGGGCGTCGCAGAATGGTCAAGGTGCCTGGGTGAACCTGCCGCCGTCGGGCGTGTGGCAGGCGCTGTTCGACCCGCAATGGCGGCGAGGTCATCGGCAGTGATGCGTATTGAGGACGGGATCGACCTGTGAGGAGCACACCGTGGACATCATCTCCCCCGCTACCATCGCAGAGGGTATCGGAAGCGATCGGGGGAAGGTTGGTACGCCGCTATCCGGGAGTGCTGAACAATCGGGGATCCACGCCAGGCAGATTCACGACAACAGCGATCGGATGTGGACGGCCTATTTCTCGTCGGGGGCGGGTTGTCGTTCCTTCAATTCTACGATACATTTGTCCCGCATGCTCTACCACGGTCGGCTCTTCGCGAGACGGGTGATGGACCTGGGCGGCTCCGCGCAATCCTATTTGGAGATCGGCGTGGGGACAGGTCAGACCCTCAGGCGGGTCCGCACGGCCACCGGCGCCGCTTGTGTCGGGGTGGATAAGACGGCCTACGCGTGCGGCCTGGCACACGCGAACGCAACCGGATGCCTGATCGCCGCCGCGGACGGGCTGTCGTTGCCGTTCCCGGACGGTTCGTTCGACGTGGTTTACTCCCTCGGGCTCCTGGAGCACTTCGGGTTGGGGGAGCAAAAACGTTTGCTTCGGGAGCATGCGCGAGTCGCCCGGAAATCCGTGCTTCTCCACCTCCCGGCGGACGTCCTCCAGATGCGGATGATGATGTGGCTCAACCGGACAGTTTGGAATCGTTCCGGCGTCTGGGCCGACGAGGAGCTGTTCACGCCCTCCCTGTTTCGCCGGAAATTCCCCGGTCTGCCGTTTCGCTCCCAGTTCGATTGGGCTGCTGGTGGCTTGACCTATTGGTTTGCCTTGAATCCCGGGGATGTCTTATGTCATGTGGAACTTCGTCGATAGGCGAGCGGGACTCAACGCCGGCAGCAGCCTCCCACACCCTGTCTACGTGCCTCCAACGGTCCTGGCCCCGAATTCTGGACGGGCTACTCACGGGGCTCCTGGCCTGTTATGGCATCGTTCACCTGGTGTACTGGAGCATCAGTTACCTACGATGGCCGTGGTCGCCCGACCACGATGTCTTCGGGACCCTGGCCCTGTCCTGGAATGCCGGTGTGCTGCCGTACCGCGACATGTACGCCAACAATCCGCCAACGACGATCTACCTGTACTGGATACTGGGCAAGGCATTCGGTTGGGGGCGAACGGCACCTTTCTTCGCGTTCGATGCGTCTCTCGTGGCATCTCTGGGTGTCATGAGCTTTGTCTGGAGTCAACGTCGTCTTGGTTCGGCGCTTCCCGGGCTGATTGGATATCTCTTTTTCTTACGTTATTACCTCTCCCTGGATTATTCCCTGGCGGGAGAGCGCGACTGGCATGCGGCCCTTCTGTCGGTCGTCGGTATCATGGTGATCCAGACGTGGCCCGGGAGACAGGGGCTTCTGGTCTCGTCGCTCGCGATGGCCATCGCCGTGGCAACCCGGCCCCAGGCCGTGCTCTTCTTGCCGGCCGTCGGCCTGGCGCTCACGGAAGGACCATGCCGGTCGGCGAGGAACTGGAGCGCCCTGATGCGAAGGGAGCTCGAATGGTCCCTGGCGTTCGTCACTCTGTTCGCCCTGATGTTTGTCCCCCTCCTCTTCGCGGGGGTCCTGGGCGACTTCCTGCTCGCGTTCCACCGGGCCGCCTATGGAGGAATCCGCGATCCGTTGATTCCGGCAATCTTTTTCGAGCGAGTTATGCGTTTCCTCCTGAGACGGGAAGTCCTGGTAACCCTCGTCGCGATGCTTCTCTCCGGCGCTTTCGTTGACTCGTCGTTACGGCGTTTCGCCGGGACATGGCTGGTCGCGATGATGGCGGCGGTCGTTTACAAGCCCATCAGTCCCCGGCAGCACCCCTATCTTGATATTCCCGGCTTCTTATTACTGGCCGTGAGTCTGTCGGTCATGGTCGGATTGATCCTCCACATGAGGTCCACTCCACGATGGTTGAACGTCTGGACAATCCTGACGGTGCTGGTCCTTTTCGGCGCTCTCGAACAGCCACAAAGGGGCTTGCAATGGTCCTACGCGACGTTCGCCCAGGTGCTGGGAGGGAGGCCGCCCTTCATCTACCCGAACGGTTACGTGGGCGATTACCCGATCGGGGAATACCGTGAGGTCCTTGCCTATATCAAGGGGAACACCCATCGTCGAACGTCGATCGCGAATGCGCTCGCCTATCCGCTGGCCCTCACGGGCCCGACCGCGCGTCTCTCCGCTTTTCCCACGGAATCGATGTCCTGGTTGAGGTGGGTCAGGCCCGATGATGAAGATGCGTTCGTCCGGAAGCTCGAGGAAACTCCGGCCTCGATCGTGGTCTGGTGCCCAAGGGAATTCAATCGCGAACTCTCGGGGCTTTGGCAGCTCGAGACGGCCATTCGTCGCCTCTACGAGCCCGAACGCCGCTTCCTCGACATCGAGATTTGGCGGAGGAAGCCTTCCGTTGTCAGCAACGCCGTCCATCGTCCCCCAGAGCGCCTGCCCACATCGACGACGGGATCGCCTGTCTCCGGCATCGCTTCTTGGGCGTCTGGCAGGCGCTGGCGACCCGCAATGGCCGCGAGGTCGTCGGCAGCGATGCGTATGGAAGGGTGGCAAAGCCATGGACGGCTCACGCCGACCGCTCAGGTGGGTCGTGCGGTCCACCATGGCGTTGCGATTCCGAGTCGAGCCGCCGTCGAACGTCTTCCAATGTCGAGACGTGCCCTTCGTCCGCCTCGCGGCGGCGCTCCTCCGCCAGCCGGCGAAACGCCTCGTCCTGCTCCAGCAGCCGATCAATGAAATCCGGATTGTCGGAATCGATCGGGATCATCTCGAACGTCGGTTTTCCCTCGATGGTCACGATGACGGGAGACTCCTGGCAGTCGCGCGCGTATTGTTCAAGATGGGTCTTCGCTTCTTCCAGATCGATGACTTTCATGGGCCGTATGCTCCTGTCCTCGCACGATGAGACGGTTGACGACTTTTTCACCCACGACCTGGACCGTGACGATGCGTTGCTCCGAGTCAACATCGTAAGAGGACTCGATAATCGCCTAAATTAGGACCACGTAAATGGGAAAGTGAGGGTCGAGAAGCGGCGATCAGGACTGTTTCTCTCCGCCCCGAAGGGGCCGCAACATATCAGCCCGGGGCAACGCCCCGGGGACCGAGGTCCCCCTGAGAACAAGCCCTGAAGGGGCGATACAACTCAAGGCCATGGCAAGGTTTGTGTCGCCATTTCAGGGCTCGGTTTGGGGTGGAACGACGCGGTCCCGGGGCGTTGCCCCGGGCTGTCATGTTCAGGCCCCTTCGGGGCAAAAATCCGCCGGAACGGTGGCCTCATCACACGTTCACTTTCCCGATGACGAGGATTCATTTAGTCTGAGTTCCCATCCAGCGATCGGATTGGGTCGCATCTCCTTGATCCTGCGGGACCGCAGAGTTGGCTGATGATTGATATGGATCTTCACGCTCTCGAGAATCAAAGTCCGGGCGTAGGCAGGCAGGAAACCGTCGCATGACCCCAGGATACCTCAATCGCCGGATTGAGAGAATACGTGAGGATCGGAAGGCTGACCCGCCGGAGCCGCCGAGCCCCGGTTGATGATTCCTTCAGTTCGGACTAAAATCCCTGAAACGGCGTGTGGGATCTCCGTAGGTCAGGCTTTCCAGCCTGACGGCGATGAATACTGTCAGGCTGGAAAGCCTGACCGACGTATTGGCGGGAAGGAAAGGTCAGGCGATGACGAGCGACGACAGCCGCATGGATTCGATCCGGGAAAACGTGGAAGCCGGCCAGCGGCTCAGTTTCGAGGACGGCCTGGCGCTGGAGGCGTCCAACGACCTGTTCGCCCTGGGCTCGATGGCCAACCTTGTGCGCGAGCGTTACAACGGCAATTTCGGCTACTATAATGTGAATACGCACATCAATCCGACGAATGTCTGCGTGTACACCTGCGACTTCTGCGCCTTCCGGGCCGACCTGGACGAGGATCGCGCTTACGTCATGGAGCGGGACCAGATCGTCGAGCGGGCCCGGCAGGCCGCCGCGCGGGGGGCGACCGAGCTGCACATCGTCGGCGGACTGCACCATAAACTGCCGTTCCGCTATTACGTCGATGTCGTCCGATGGATCAAGGAGACGGCGCCGGAGATCCACATCAAAGCTTATACGGCTGTCGAGATCGAGTGGTTCCGCAAGATCGCGCGGAAGTCGGTGGAAGAGGTGCTTCGCGAACTCATCGATGCCGGGCTCGGCAGCCTGCCGGGCGGGGGTGCCGAGATCTTCCACCCCGAGGTGCGCGAGCAGATCTGCGGGGCCAAGGCCTCGACAGAGAGCTGGCTCGACATCCATCGCACGGCGCACCGGCTGGGCCTGCACTCCAACGCCACGATGCTCTACGGCCATATCGATCAGCCCAAGCACCGGATCGACCATCTGGTCCGGCTGCGCGAGCTCCAGGATGAGACCGGCGGGTTCCAGACCTTCATTCCCCTGGCCTTCCATCCCGATAACTCGCAGATGGCCCATATCCCTAAGCCCTCTGGGGTGATGGACCTCAAGGTCATGGCTATCAGCCGGCTGATGCTCGACAACTTCCCGCACATCAAGGCTTACTGGGTCATGCTCGGGCTCAAGACCGCTCAGGTCGCCCTGTCTTTCGGGTCCGACGACCTCGACGGCACGGTCGTCCACGAGAAGATTTACCACGAAGCCGGCGCCGAGACGCCGCAGGAGGTGACCGTCGCCGAGATTCGCCGCCTCATCGCCGAGGCGGGCCGTGTCCCCGTCGAGCGCGACACGCTCTATCATCGCGTCGAGCGCGACGGCGGCTCCTGGTCGAGCCGCGAACATATCGACGTCCCGGGCCTGACCCTTGCGGGCGCGGCCGGGGGCTGATTCTTTCCGCTTCCTTTTCTGTCAAGGAGGCAACGCCATGTCGGTGGCTCCTTCCAAGTCGGGCAAGACCCGGCCCAAAACGCCGTCCTGGGGCTGGGGGCCCGATGGCCATTACACGCCGCTCACGGATAACGGGGAACTGCCCGCTCATCTACCCGGCCACCTCGAGCTCCCCGAGGAGAATGGCGAGATCGTGGAAAACTTTCGTGAGCAGCCCCAGGGCGAGATTCTGGACCAGGGGATCAGGCCTATCCTGCAACGGATTCATCCCGACGGCCGCTATGCCCTGGGTCATGATTGCGGGATCTACTGGCGGTTGACTGACCCTGAAGAAAGCGGCGCCGTCGCCCCGGACTGGTTCTACGTTCCCGGGGTCCCGCCAATGATGGAGGATCACGACCGGCGTTCCTATGTCCTGTGGAAGGAAAACGTCGCCCCCACGGTCCTCATCGAGTACGCCTCCGACCACGGCGACAAGGAGCGTGATCCCACGCCCGTAACGGGGAAATTCTGGGCTTACGAGAAAGCGGTCCGCGGCGAGTTCTATGCGATCTTCATCGTCGAGACGGGCGAGTTGGAGGTCTATCGACGCCGGCAAGGGAAGTATCGACCGCTTCGCCATAATGCGCACAAGCATTATCCCATTGAACCGCTGGGCGTCGCGCTGGGCGTCTGGCATGGCCACTATGGAAACGAGACAGCACCGTGGCTCCGCTGGTATGATAATCAGGGAATCCTGCTTCCGATCGACGTGGAACTGCGCTGACGAGGAACACCGTCGCGCTGACGAGGAACACCGACGCGCCGAGGAAGAACACGGTCGCGCCGAGCGACTCGCGGCGAAGCTGCGCGAGTTGGGTGTCGATCCCAACGCGGTTTGATCCCAGCTCCTGGATCGCGAGGGGAAGGCGAACGGTTGCGTGTATCCCTGTTCGGCCAGTTCCACTCGATGAGGAGGCAACGCCATGGCGGGTGAATCTTCCAAGCCCAAGAAGTCCCGGACCAAGCCGGCCCAGCCCAGGAAGCCCCGGACCAAGGCGAACAAGACCCGAGGGGCCCTATCCCATGGTTCATGGGGATGGGGCCCTGATGGACGATACACGCCGCCCACCGACGACGGCAAACCGCCCACTCATCTTCCCGACCAATTCGAGTTGTTCTGGATGAATCGGGCGGACGAGTGGAAACGCCTCTACTTCACTCTGGGCCGCCGCGTCGAACGGCTCGGGGCGAAGTTGCGCGAGTTCGGTATCGATCCCGACACGATCTGAGTCCACTCACGCGACCGCGAGACCGGACGCGAGACTGCGTGCGTGCCGTCGTCAGAGTCGACCTTCGGCTTGACCGTTTCCGGCCTCGGCTCTATGATCCGCCGCGAATCAATCAGGCGGAGAGGTCGAACGATTCCGCGCCCGCGATGTCTGACGGCCTCTTCGTCCTGCCGCCCTGACTCGATCGGCTCAAGGAGGAGCCTCCCTGATGCGCGACCACAACAAGGCGTTCTGCCGCCTCGTGGCCGAGACCATCGATTGTCCAGGTCCTGTCTTCGAGTTTGGCTCGTACCAGGTCGAAGGCCAGGAAGGTTACGCCAATCTGCGCGGACTGTTCCCGGGCAAGGACTACGTCGGTTGCGACATGCGGCCGGGTCCGGGCGTGGACCGGGTCGAGGACGTCACGGCGATCCGTCTCCCCGACGGCTCGGCCGGCACGGTGCTCTGTATTGAAACCTTCGAGCATGTCTTCGAGGTTCGCAGGGCCTTCGACGAAGTCTTCCGGGTGCTGAAACCCGGCGGGGTCTTCGTCATCACGTCACCGCTGAACTTCCGGATTCATGGTTATCCCGACGACTACTGGCGGATGACCCCTAACTGCCTGCGACGGATGCTCCAGCCCTACGGCGCGCGGCTGTCGGGCTATCAGGGTTATCGGGCGTTTCCCCACACGGTGATGGGGCTGGGTATCAAGGATCCCATCGGCGGCAACGGTGCGGCGCGGCTGTCGGAGCTGGTCGAAGCTTATGCCGGCTGGCGACGCCAGGCGGAGTCGAGCCTGCCTCCGAGTGTGAAGCTGCGCCGGCTGGTGTCCCGCCTCTACCGATCCAAGGGCGAGCGGCGTCAGGTCGCGGATTATTATGCGGCCGAGTTTCAGATCGACATCGATGCAGCGTCTTCACCGTGCTGGGACAGCGAATCCCCGATCCACACGGCCGCTTGACGAGCCAGATTCCCACGGGGAGCCCTGCCGGACCGCGGGGCTGTAGAGGATCCATCCTATGCCGAAGACCGTCGATCGACTGGTTGTCCTGGGCCTGGACGGCGCGACCTGGACCGTGCTGGACCCGATGGTGCGGCGGGGCCTGATGCCCAACCTCGCGGCCTTCCTCGGCGGGGCTGCATCGGGGACGCTCCGCTCGACGATCCCTCCGGTCACGACCGCGGCCTGGACCACCATGATGACCGGTTGCGGACCGGCGCGACACGGGGTCTTCGACCATCGCTACTACGACGCAGCCGAAGGCCGGATGAAAGTCAATCACTCGGGCCGGATCCGGGTCCCGACCGTCTGGCACCTGCTCGCCGCGACCGGCCGATCGATGGTCTGTCTCAACGTGCCCGGCCTGTACCCGCCGCTGAACGTGCCCGGGATCGTCGTCTCCGGCATGGACGCGCCGCATCTCTCGGCAGCCCTCTCGGCGGCCCCGGAGTTCGCCGCCCGGCTCGAGTCCGAGGCGCGCGGCTATGGATTGGGCTACTTCTGGAAGCGGGCCCCGCAGTCGCTGGACGAGTTGAAGACCAACGCCCGGCTGACCGCCGACAGCTTTCGCGGCCGCGCCGAGGGCGGCTGGCTCGCCGATCGCATCGTCAACGACTGGTCCGTCCTGATGGTCCAGTTCCAGAACCTCGACCCCTTCCAGCACCGGGTCTGGCCCTATCTGAACGTGGACGACACCGGCATCGAGAACCCCGAGTGGAACGCGGCGGCAGCCGAAGTCATGCGCGGGCTGGACGACGCGATCGGTCGTCTCTGCGAGCTGGCTGAGCGAGCCGGCGCCGCGGTGATGATGGTCAGCGACCACGGTTTCGGCCCCTGCCTGGGCCGCATCCACGTCAACCGGATCCTGGTCGATGCCGGCGTGGCCCGCTTGCCGGGATGGGCCGGGCGACTGCGCCGTCGGACCATGCAGATGGGCGACCGGCTCCGATTGTGGGGCCAGAAACGCGACAATCCGACCGCCCGATCGGCCTCGTTCGACCAGTCGGTCGCCGCCCAGTACCGGTTCGATTGGAGGCATACGCTCGCCTTCGCGCCCCATCAGGACACCGCCGCGATGGTCTACGTGAACTGTGCCGCGCGGCATCGCGGCGTCAAGACCGCCGCCCCCTCGATGACGCCGCGACAGATCGACGACGCCCGGACGGCCGCCGCCGAGGCCCTGGCCCAGGCCAGGCATCCGGAGACCGGCTCGCGGTTGTTCCCCCAGATCATCGCCACCGCCGAGACCTATCAGCTCGACCCGGAACGTGAAGGTTATCCCGACCTCATCGCGCTGCCCGACGAGCCTTACTGGGTCCGAACGAAGCTGACCTCCAGCCACTCCTGGGTCGAGCCCGATCCCAATCTCCCCGGGACCCACCGTCCCGAAGGCATCGTCGCCCTCGCCGGCGCCGATCTGCCCCTCGGCCGCCATCTCCAGGCCAATCTCACCGACGCTACCCCGACCATCCTCGCGCTTCTGGGACTCCCCATCCCGGCCCACATCGAAGGCAAGCCCATCGTCGAAACCCGGCTTTCGAACCAGGGTGCCCCCTCCGTCCCGCCTCGACACGATCCGCCCGCGGAACGGCTCGATGGCCCACATAAAAAGTCGTTCGACTATTCACTCGAAGAGCAAGCGATCATCGAACAGCGCCTGGCCGATCTGGGATACCTCGAGTGAGGGAAGGGAACCCGTCGAGACGGTAGATCATCTTGGCATGGTGAGCGGCGTTTTCGTCCCCCTCGCCCTGTCGGGGAGTCTTTACCGTGACCGAGGTCGCCGGTGAAGCGGGATCTGGCTCGTGCACAGACGAACCACGTCCCGCTCCAGGAGAGAACAGCCGAATTGACGCCCATCTTCTCGCTGTGGCCATTGGCCGAAGCTCTTGACAGGTCACTCCTTGGCGTGGAACCTGAGTGATAAGACGGCGATCACTCTGGGAGGCAAAATCATGCCGCTGCTGGATCACTTTCACGCCCCACTGGACGAGCGTTACCCCTGGGAATCATTCCACTCCGGGTGGGCGACTCGAATCGCGGACCAGTTGAGCGAGAACGTTCCGGACGAGTTCGTGGTTGCCGAACATACCCATTCGGGGAACCATCTCGAAATCGACGTTGCCACTTTTGAACACTCCGCCGCGCGAACGGAGACCGAGCCGGTTGGCCCCGCGCTGGCCCTGGCCCCGACTTGGGCGCCCCCGGCACCGGCCCATGTGGTGCCGGCGATCTTTCCGGACACTTTCGAGGTGCGCCTCTTCTCGACGATTGCCGGACTCACTCTGGTTGCAGCCATCGAATTAATCAGTCCCGGCAATAAAGATCGGCCCGAAGAGCGCCAGGCTTTCGCGATCAAGTGTGCTTCCTATCTCCACCAGGGAGTGAGCTTGATCATCATGGACATCGTCACCAGCCGGCGAGCCAACCTGCACAACGAGATCATCCAGCTCTTGCCTTCGGCCCGCGGGTCCGAACTGCCCGCGCAGGCCGCCCTTTACGCCGTCGCCTATCGTCCGGTCGTGCGCCGGGAGCACGCCGAGATCGATATCTGGCCCGCGACTTTTGCGGTCGGCGATCCGCTGCCGGAACTCCCCTTGCGACTGACCGGCGATCTTTTTGTGCCCGTCAATTTTGAAGCGACCTATCAGGAGGCCTGCCGGCGGCGACGGCTGGCATGAGCGGCGCAAGCGATCGGTAACCCGACCTCATCGCGCTGCCCGACGAAACCTACTGGGTCCGGACCAAGCTGACCTCCAGCCACTCCTGGGTCGAGCCCGATCCCAATCTCCCCGGCATCCATCGTCCTGAAGGCATCGTCGCCCTCGCCGGCGCCGATCTGCCCCTCGGCCGCCATCTCCAGGCCGATCTCACCGACGCCACCCCGACCATCCTCGCACTCCTGGGACTCCCCATCCCGGCCCACATCGAAGGCAGGCCCATCGTCGAAACCCGGCTTTCGAACCAGGGTGCCCCCACCGTCCCGCCTCGACACGATCCGCCCGCGGAACGGCTCGATGGCCCACATAAAAAGTCGTTCGACTATTCACTCGAAGAGCAAGCGATCATCGAACAGCGCCTGGCCGATCTGGGATACCTCGAGTGATCGAACGTGGAACATTTTTGAATCTTGAATCTGTCATCTTGAATCGATTCTTCCACGCCCTCTCGAATTACGGCCGCGGTGGGTCGGGAGCGACCGGAACCCAAGGCTGCTCCTTGGCCTTGGCGTACTTCTCGGTGAGTTGCTCGAAATAGTCGGCCAGCTTTCCGAATTCCGAGACGTTGGACTCGGCCAGCTTGCCCTGGAGATCCTCGCCGTCGGCGATCAGGCCATAGCGGTAGGTGCGATACTCGGGTTTTGCGGTTTGATCCAGCGATTTCAAGAACGTCTTCTGGCCTTCGAGGATGCCGTCGGGGATGCGGCCGGCGCGAAGTTGCTGAGCGTTCTTCCGGCGCACCGGGCCTTCGCTCGCGTTCTTGCGGGCGATCTCTCGGAACAACACGGCCTGGTCCCTCGCGCTGATCATCTGAGTATGATACCGCAGGGCCGCTCCGCCGAGTCGATTTCCTTCCACCGCCACTCCGAACCACACCGCGAGATAGGCGATCAGGATCATGAGCATGCCGATCGTGAACCGAACGCGTGGCAAGGAGAATCGCTCGCCCGGCGTACGGCTGAGGTTGAAGGCGAGCAATACGGCGAAGTACGGAAAGAGTAACAGATGGATCAGAGGCAGGCCTGCCAGGGCCATCCAGCCGCGCCAGGCAAAGTCGGCAGCCGTCGCGATCAATGCCAGGAGACATCCACTTCCAAAGCCGACCGCGAGGTAACGTTAACGCCGGGCCTGGCGGAGCGCCTCATCCTCGGTAGAACGATCCGGCTCGGCGTCGGCACCCGCGGCCTCGCTCCGTTCGCTCGTCTTCGCGAGACGCCCTTCCCTCCAGAGGACATACCCTGCCGCACACCCCCACGCGGGAAAGAAGACCAGGAAATTCATCACAGCCAGGTCGCGGAGCGACGAGTGCATGATGGCCATCAGCGCGATCAACGCAACCAGGCCGCCCATCGCGGACACGCTGAAGCCGAGGAGAATCCCACCCGCCAGCGTGCGCGGTCTCCACCTGGTTCTCGCCCGACGCTCGCGTCCTTCACTCCGGAACATCGACACCTCCCCATTCACGGACACTCCGGGCACGCGAGAAGATTCGTTCGCGATCGTCGCGGATTGGACCATCGAGGAGGACGCCCGGTTGCGGTTTCTCGGCACTTGACAAAACTCCTTGTGTGGTCCCGAGATAGAAACGAGGCGTCGCTCCGAGTACGACACGATGGCAGTGCCTCCATCGTTTCCAGGACATCCTGCGGGTCGTGTTGACCCTGGAAGTGTGGAAATCATTTCCGTTTCTCGGGAACAATTGACCGCTCCGGCTGCTTTATTGGGTTAAAAGCCTGAAAGAAGTGCGTAGGGGGCAAGATCATGGCGTGGGAAAGTAGCCGCACTGTTCTGAAGCACCTCCACACGCTGCTTAATCTCGGGGTGACGGGCGACCAGACGGACGGGCAGTTACTGGAGCGGTTCACCACCCGACACGGCGAAGAGGCCGAGGCCGCGTTCGCGGCCCTCGTCGACCGGCACGGTCCGATGGTCCTACGCACCTGTCGGGGGATTCTCCGAAACGACCACGACGCCGAGGACGCATTCCAGGCAACGTTTCTCATCCTGGTACGTCGCAGGGGGATTCTCTGGGTGCGTGACTCGCTGGGTCCCTGGCTCCACAGGGTCGCCTGCCGTGTCGCGGTGCGTGCCAAGGTCAACGCACAGCGGCAGAGGGAGGGCGAGCGGAGGGCGGCGGAAATGGACGGGCGACCATCGGACGCGCCGGCTCGGGATGACCTTCGCGAGGTGCTGCACCAGGAGATCGATCGACTGCCGGAGTGCTTCCGGATGCCGATCGTCCTCTGTGACCTCGAGGGCAGCACCTACGAGAAGGCCGCACAGGAGCTGAGGTGCCCGGTCGGGACGGTCAAGAGCCGGCTGGCTCGGGGGCGGGAGCGCCTGAGGGTGCGCCTGAGCCGTCGCGGTCTGGACCCCTTGGCTGGGCTGCTCGAGGCCGCGATCACATCGAATCCGCGACACACCACGCTGCCAGCCCCGCTGGTCGAATCCACCATCCAGGCCGCGATGAGTTTGATGACGTCGAAGCTCGGGACCGTCGGATCGATCCTGGCCACGGTCAAGATCCTGACAGAAGAGGTTTCAAGGGCCATGCTCATGCACAAGATGAGGTTGCTCGGCATTACCCTGGTGACGGTCGGGGCCGTCGCTTCCGGGGCCGTCCTGCTCGCGAAGCCGAAACCGGCTACAGCGGATCCCCATCCAGGACCACCCGAGGCGGCCCGAGTCGATCTCGAAGGGAACAGCGTCGTGGTGGACGATGAGACCGAACCTCAGCGCCGTAGCGTCGAGAACAACAAGACCGCGGAGGACTCGAAGGATGTCGCGGCCAAGGAGCGGGCGGCGACGCCGATGCTCCCGACGCCCCCGCGCCAGGCCGAGCCCTGGACCCCACCTCCGACCAGTCTCCCCAGGTTCTTCCTCTCGGCGACCGCCGCGCTCTGCGAGCAGGGGCTCGCCGATCCGAGGGGCTGCGAGTACCGGAAGATTCGGATCGCGCGCCTGGACTCACGGAGAGGAGAGGCGCGGGTCGGAGACACCAATGGCTGGGTCCTGCCGGCCGCTAACGACCGGAATCCCCGGCACGCGATCGCCTGGAATGGCCTGGTCTACCCGTTGACCGGCGTCGGCGAGCCGGCCGACCTCGACGCCGATGTCCGAGCGCTGGAGGACCACGCCAGCAAAGTCTGGGCGAACCGCCCCCGCGTCGATGAGCCGTTTCGGCCAACGACATTCCACGAATTCGGGTGCGACGACAGCGAAGCGTCTCCGATCGCCGTCGGGTCGCTCCATTCGATCAAGGTCTGCCTGGTCCTGCGACTGGGGAGGGCCGACCTCGCCGAGACGCTTTGGGACGCAGGCACGGGGCGCCCGAAGGGCGCCGCGCCGCCGAAGTTCGACCTGAAGGCCTACAACCTTTCGTACCTGGACCTGGCCAAGGACTTCGTCTGGTACCGGTTGTCCCGGGCCATCCGGGCCCACGAGCGGGGGGACGACGTCCTCGCCCTGGCCGATCTTCGGGCGATCGGCCCGCTGGTGCAGGCCGTCGAGGCCAAGGCGGAGGACATGGGGTTCGCCCGGCCGAATTTTGGCAGCGACCGAGACTCGAAGCGGCCCTACATCGATTTCCTCGACCACGTGCCCGAGCTGCTGGTCGACCAGGAGCGTCGGGCGAGGGAGCGGGCCAATCCGCCGACCGCGCCCAAGGGCACCGGCCCGGAGGCCCGGGTCGCCGCGCTGATCCGAAACCTCGATCAGGTCGCCTTCGACTCGGACTGGCAGGGCGCAGCTCGAGTTCTGGGATCCGGGCGAATCGCGGATCGTCAAGGACCTGATCGCCGAAGGGGACGTCGCCGTCGAACCGCTGATCCAGCCCTTCCGATCCGACAAGCGCCTCACCCGTGTGATCGAGGCCCCTTCGATGGACCACCACGGCTTTCGGCGACGGGGAATCACGCGCATCCATCGGGCTGACGAGGCTGCGGCCGAGGCGCTCCGGGAGATTCTCGGGAGGTCAACCTGGGACTCGCTTGCCAAGGGACCGCCCGAGAATGGGCCGGGGCGCGAGCAGGACTTCGCCGATCGGCTCCAGGCGTACTGGGAGAAGAGCCGGGCCATCCCCGCCAGCGAGCGCTGGTATCGGACCCTGGCCGATGACCAGGCCGGCAACCGGGCCTGGCGGGAGGCGGCGGACAAGATCACTGAGCCGGAGAACCAGAAATCCATTCCCGAAGGCGGGCCGTTCGCCGGGGCCGAGCCGAACCCGCTCGCTCCGGGCGAGCGTCCCCGGTTCCGCGGTGAACCGCTCCGCACGAACCACGAGCCGACCGTCGCGGCGCTGATGGCCCGGCGGATCGCGTCGATGCTAAAAGATGCCCAGGACGAGACCAACGACCTCATTCGGACTTGCTGGATGGCCAAGGCGCTCGCCGATTGGGACCCAGCCGCCGCCGTGCCGACGCTCCGCGAGGTGACACGGATCTGCCGCCACCTCTATGCCCGTCCCGCCAAACGGGAGTTTCGCCCCATGCACTGCGCCTACTGGATCGCCAAGTTCACCTCGGCCCGCGACCGTGCCGGCGACACCGGGGCGATCCGCGAATACGCGGACTGGGTCCGGACCACCTCGCCCGAAGAGCTGGAGAACTCCGCCTCGGAGGTCCTGGAGCCCATCTACCGCCGACCCAACGACCCGACGCTCGCCGCCACCGCAGCCTGGCTCTTCGAAGACCCGAAATCCCGCTGGGTCGCGCTCATCCGCTCGGCGCGGACGATTCAGAAAGCCCATTTCACGAACTTGTTCGCTTCGCCCATTATGGAAGTGCCGGCCTTCCGCAAGCTGGTCCTCGCGGCCCTCGACGATGTGTCGCCCGCCGGCAGTGCCACGATCGGCGACAATGGCGATGTGTTCATTATGATCCGCGAGGGAGACGCGACGATGACTCTGAATATGCAGAACCCCCGGAACCGGGGCGCCGGTATCTTCGAGCTCCCGACCCGGAAAACCGAGGTTCGCCTTCGGATGTGCGATTACTACGCCTGGATCCTTGCGATGGGCAAGGGCGCCCCCGCTTTCGACCTCTCCTGGCCCGAGGCGAAACGCGACGTTGCCCTGGCCGCGATGGCGGACTTCCTGAGACGCAAGCCGGCCCGCCCATGACACAAGAGCTCCCTCAACCCTCGAGCACATCATCGCGGTGTCCGAGAGATGACGGCGCTCGCGGGAGTTCGAGCGGAAGCCGCCCTTCCGCCGGCCCGGCTGCCGGGCTAGGATTGCGATTGACCGATCGATCACCCGGGTGCCATGGAGGTGAACAATCGTGTTGCTGCTGCCCATGATCTGGCTCGCGACGGGGCTGCCCGTCCCGCTGACCGGGACGGTCGTGGACGCCGACGGCCGGCCGGTCGCAGGAGCGACGGTCTGGCTCGCCGACACCGAGGGGGATCGCCAACGGCGCGAGGTATTCGCGACCACCCAGACCGACGATCGGGGCCGCTTCCGGCTCGAACGACCCGACGACCTGGCGGTCCGGGGCTCGCAGTGGTCGCCGACGCTGTGGGCCTACAAGCCGGGTTCGCGCGTCGCGTTCATCGTGTTCAGGAAGAAGGTGCCACGAGCCGATGAGCCGGTCCGCCTGGTGCTCGGCCCGCCGACTTCGGCGGCGCTCCGCGTTCTCCAGCCCGACGGCAAGCCCATCAAGGGGCGCACGTCCGATTGCTCGGGACGACCCTCAAGGCCCAACGGCCACCGGGCGAGATGCTCGACCGCTTCGCGGCGACGACCGACGCCGACGGCCGGGCCACGCTCGACGGCCTCGCGCCCGCCGACATCTTCTCGCTCGAGGTGACGACCCCGGATCAGATCGTCGTCCAGTCCCTGCCGGTCGACCCCGATACCGGAATCGTCACGCTCCGCCCGCTCGGCCGGCTCGAGGTCCGGATCGTCGGCGACGAACCGAAGAACCTCCGCGGCTGGACGATCACCGCCCGGTCGCTTCCGACCGAGCCGGGATACCGCGGTCCGATCGTCTCCCAGTTTGTCGAGAAGGTGACCGGCGATGACGGCCGCATCGAGTTCCCGGCCCTCGCCGAGGGCCAAGTCAACTGGCACATCCAGGCTCCCGCGGACTCCCTCGACGTCGTCGTCAAGGAGCCCGCGACGACGGTCCGGGCGGGCCAATCGGAGGCCGTGGAGATCGTCGTCGGCCGTGGCGTCCGGGTCGAGGGGACCGTTCGGGAAGCGGCCACCGGTGCCCCGGTCCCGGGCATCGAAGTGGACCTTACTCGGCGCCCGATCGTCGTCACCGACGCTGGGGGCCGCTTCTCGCAAGTGGTCCTGCCCGGCGAGATCGATCTCAGTTACCGGGCCAACGACCTGCCCAAGGAATACTACCTCCCGCGAGGCACCATCACCTGGATCACTTTCGAGGTCAAGGCCGGGGAGGAGCGCCACGAATGCACTCCACCTCCACTCCGGAGAGGGGAGCTGGTTCGGGGGAAAGTGGTCGACGAGGCGGGCCGACCGGTCGCGAAGGCCGAGGTCGAGGGCAGCTTGACCAAGGGCGCGTACGCGGACTTCCCGGACACGGTCCGGGCCGAGACCGACGACCGGGGCGAATTCATCCTGGGCCACATCGTCCCGAAGTCCGAGGTCAAGGTCTCGGCCTCGTGGAAACTGGCCGCCGAAGTGGAGTCCGTGACCGTGCCCAGGGCCGGCGAGGGGGAGCCGATCACGCTCCGCCTGCGGAAACGGCCGACCCTGGCCCTCTCCGGCTGCGTGCGCGGCAGCGACGGCCAGCCGCTGGCCAACGCCGTGGTTCGCGTTTGGATTCGCCCGGCTGATAGTTGGCAATTCGTCGGGAACGAGTTCGCATTCGAGGATGTGGACAAGATCCGGACGGGACCGGATGGTCGATACGTGACACCGGCCCAGCTCCCGAACGGCAACGCGTTTTGCGTCGTGGTCGAGGCGCCCGGATATGATTCGGGGGAATCGGCCTGGGTCGTCGAGCCCGTTGTCGTGGTCCCCGATGTGACACTCCGCCGCTTGGTCGTCACACGCACAGTCGCCGGGCGGGTGGTCGACTCGACCGGCAAGCCGGTCGCCGGGGCCGAGGTGTTCCAGTGCGGCGATGGTGAGCGGAGAACCCGGGACGCGACCGACCACGACGGCCGGTTCCGCGTCCCCGGCATCCCCGACGTGCCGGCATTCCTCTTCGTCGCGAAAGCGGGCTTTCACTTCCTCGGCCGGCGGGTCGCCCCCAACGACCGGTCGGTCGATTTGATCCTGCGCCGGCTCGACGAGCCCCCGGCAGCCCCGCTCCAATCGGTGGCCTCGCCGGTCCCTCGCGACGCAGAGCGCGCGATCGCCCGAGCCGTCCTCGCCGAGGCTCGGAAAACGCTCGGTGGTGGCTATGAGCTGCCTGAGCAGAAGGAGCTCCTCGAGGCCACCGCCCTGGCCGACCCCGACCGAATCGTCGCGATGATCGAGAACCAGGTCATCAAGCCCGAGCCGACCGTTTTCGAGGCCCTGGCCCTCGCCAGGTTCGAGGTCGAGCCTCGGCAGGCCCGTGAGGTCCTCGACGCGATCGACCAGCCGGATGCGGCGTCGTTCGTCGCCTTGCGCCTGTTCGATCGCCTGGGGGCGACGGCCTCGCCCGAGTTCCGCCGCGAGCTTCTCCAGCGGCTGGCGCGGTGCGCCCGCGAGATCGAGGGGCTCGCCCCGGCGGCCAGTTCGCTTGCGCAAAAGCTCGAGGAAGGCCGAGCACAACCGGATCAACTCGACGCGATGCAGCCACAGCTTGACACGATCCGGGCCAAGATGGTGAGGCGATTCCGGGTGTCCGGCTCGATGGTCTTGTGGGCTGGTACAGACCGGAGCGGGTACGAGCAGATGGACCGGCGCATCGCCGCGGTCCGGATGGCAGCGAAGGACTTGCCGGCGGCCCGGGCCCGGGTGGCCGAGGATCACGACCCGATGGTCGAGGCCCTCCTGCTGGCGATCGCGGCCCGGGCCCGGGCAGCGTCCGACCCCGATGGCGCCCGGGCGCTGCTGCGCGAGTCGGTCGAACGGCTCGGGAAACTGGGGGAGGGCCGAGGGTTCCCGTTCCCGCCGTTGCCGGCTGTCTTGCTGGCCCGGCTCCTGCCGCTGGCGGCCCGGATCGACCCCGACCGGGCGCCGGATCTCCTGTGGCTCGCGCTGTCGCGACGACCGTCGCTGCCAACCCTGTATCGGCCGTTGGGCATGAACTACAGTCACCTCCGGCAGTACCTCGACTTGATCGAACTGGCGATCCGGGTGGCTCGCTACGACCGGGCATCGGCCGAGGCCGTGTTCACGCCCGTGGCCGCCCGGCTCCTGGGCCTGGGCGACGATATCTGGAGGTGGCCGGCGAAGGAGTGCCCCGCACTCCTGCGGGCCGTCGGGACGTTCGACGCCCGGGTTGCCAGAGCTGTGCTCGATACATGGTCCGAAGACCGGGAGGGGACCGATAGGCCCGACTTGCGCCGCCACAGCAAGTCCTGGGCCCGCATCGCGTTGGCCAAGATCCTCGGCCTGTCCCCCGCTCTCCGCCTGCGCGAGCCGTTCCTACTCGACAACGACGGCTGGTTCCAGGATTTCGAAGACTGATCGAACGACGCCGCGCTGGCGCGGGTCTCCTGGCCCCGCCCATTACTACGCCTGGCTCCTTGCGACGCTCAGAGGCGCCCCCGCCTTCGACCTCTCCTGGCCCGAGTCGAGACGCGACGCCGGCGTGGCCGCGATCGCGGACTTCTTGAGACGCAAGGCGCCTGCCAAGAGCCCCTGACGGGAGAGAAACCGATCGCGTCCAACTCATCCGGCGTGTCCGCGTTGACCGACAGTCGATTGCGGTTTCCTCCGCGCCGTGAGAAACTCCATGGTCGTATCGAACAGCAACTGACTACCCGCAAGCCCAGGCTAGACCCTCGGTTCGCTGCGAGAGGGTCGGTCACGCTGCCACACCGGAATCCTCGTCCCCACCGAGCGCGATCATGCGAAAGCGTCTTCGTGGTCTCCTTGACGCCCTGGTGGTCCTGCTGATCGTCTATGAGGCGCCTGAGATTCCGTTCTTTTCGAACCGTCGAGACCAACCGGTTTCGCGCCGCGATGGAGGTCTCATTGACATTCCAGGTCCTGGATTCCGAACAGAAGAGACCCATTCGGGAAGCCGAGGTCCGCGTCGTCGATCCGGACCCTCTCACCGGTCGCGGGATACAAGCCGGCGCCACGGACGATCAGGGCGAAGTGACCCTGGTGATCCCCGCCGATCTCGAAGGGGCTCTATCCCCGAACCAGCAGGACATCGCGGCCGACTTCCATTATCGATGGTTGGAGGTGTCAGCAGACGGCTATGTGACACAGAACTCCCCGCTCTCGGCCATCGCCCCGGCGAAGCGCGATCTGTCCCAGCGCAACCCGACGCCAATCCCGATCGCACTCGAGCGCGGGACGACTCCGGATGCCGGTGTGGAGGAATTCGTCGGGGAATACACCACCCGCTATGACAATCATTCCTTCACGGTGACGGCCGATGGCCGTTTCTTTGCGGCCGTCTTCTACCGACACGCGGGCTCCTACCGGAAGACATTCGGGTTCGTGAGGGTCGAGGATTCTTGCCTGGTCCCGGAACCGATCGATCGCGATGGCGACGCGGTTCTCCCGGTCCCGGACCCGGAAGAGCCTATCGTCGCGAAGCAGTACCGCCCGCTCCGGGACCGTTCCGGACCGCGGACCAACGCGATCCCGATCGTTGCGGCGAAGTACCATCGAGTCCCTTGGGGTCAGCGACTCTTCCTCATCGACGAAGGCGACGAGCTGAAGTTCTGTAACGCTGTGAATCTGAAAGGCAAGAATAACGACAGACTCGATTATTTTTATCTGAGAAAGGAGCTCGGCGACCCACCGATCAACGGCGTGGCCGAGCGCTTCCGCGCCGTCGGCCGGATCGTCACCTCGACCCGGGATGCCCGCGACCAACCGATCGATGGCTTGCCCCAGCTCCCGGAACCGTGGATGCCCTATGTGCTTCCGAAACCCGTAACGGGGCACGTGACGGAGGTCTACTGGGACGGCAGGGCGAAGATCGACCTGGGCCGCAACGATGGGCTTCGCGTCGGCATGGATCTCTGCTTCCCCAAGAGCGATTCCTGTGGACTCAAGGTGATCGAAGTGGAAAAGACCTCCAGCCTGGTCGGCTACGACGAGCCTCAGTTCTGCCATGAAGGACTGGAGAAAGGGAGCGTCGTGACATCGCGATACGACTTCGCTCGCAGGTCGCTCGATTGAGGCGTTGTCGCCCGCGAGGGTCATTCCCCCTTGTCACGGCGCAGGTTCCCTTTTCACCTCCTGCTCCCCGGCTGCCGACGCCTTGCGGGCATACTCCGGATCGTTGATCCGCACGCGCACCCGCTCGAAATGGTGGGCGTCGTGATACCCCTGCACGCGGAGGCACTGGACCAGGTTGAGCGCGCCGATCACCGGATCGGCGAGCACAACGTGGCCGAGAAGTTGTTCGTCGCGCGTCGTGTAGAATCGCCGAAACGCGTCATGTTCAGCCCGCAGCGCTTCGTGCAGGAAGTCCACGCTCACCGGCCGTCCTGGCCGGTACTTGGGCGGCCAGATCCAGCCCACGTTCATCGGGATTCCGGGTGCTTGTAGACGTTGTCGATCTCGGCCTCGTACGGCCGACCGCGGAATAGCCGCGCGAAGATCGAAGCCAGTGGAAAGTAAGCGATCATGAGGCGGCGTGCGCAGCAATTGATGACGCGTGTATGATCGAGGTGCTCGCCGATCGACCAGACCTTCGGCCCGGGTCGATACCAGAGCACGGCGTCAGGCAGTGCCGCCCATCTCCTGGAAGATGACCTCCCGCTGGTCGTCCAGTAAGTCCAGGTATTGCGCGATCGGGTTGGGCATACCGGGCTCCCTCCGGGGGGGGCTTGGGTGAGCTACGAGCCTGGGGACAGAATGGGATAATGATGCAGAGCTCGTGATTTCCATGAAGTCGTCGTTCACGCCATGGTCCCTGATGATCGCGTCCGGACCCTCGGTCTGTTATGTTACACGGACGAAGCTCGGGAGATGATCCCTGGCCTCGTCCTGGGTCTGGTACCTCCCGACAAACCGGCATCGCTCTGTGCCGCGTGAGGGGCATTCAGTCTGCCAGAAACGCATAAACACTCAGGAGATCGCGTCGTGCCCTCCTCATCTCAGCCAATCGTGGCGCCGCCCAGGCCCCGCCGACAGGGCAAACGTGCGCGAGTCGTCTGGGTCTGGATCCTCGCGTTTTGCCTGGCGTCGCTGATCGCGACTTACGTGATGTTCGTCGAGCCGCCGCCGCCCCACAAGATCGTTATCGCCAGTGGCGCCCGGAACGGGGCCTATTACCGATACGCCGAGAAGTACGCAGAGGAGCTGAAAAAGGAGGGCCTGATCGTCGAGGTCCGCGAGACGGCGGGCTCGGTGGAGAACCTCCGCCTGCTAGGGGAAGACGGATCGGGCGTAGGGGTCGCCATCGTTCAGAGCGGCGTGGCCAGCCCTGACGAGGTCCAGCACTTCTCTGCTCTGGGCAGCCTGTACCGCGAGCCGCTCTGGGTCTTCTACCGCGGCGACAAGAAGCTGGATCGCCTCGATCAGCTCGTAGGCAAACGCATCGGCGTCGGCCCGACCGGCAGCGGTACCTATCCCATCGCCATGCGGTTGCTTACGGTCAACGGTGTGATCGAACCCCAGATCGAATCCCAAGGTTCCCAGGGAAAAACGCGGGCTGTGCTGGTCCAGGAGAAGGTCGCTGACGCGGCCACGGCCTTGCAGAAGGGGGAGCTGGATGCCGCGTTCTTCGTCGCAGCGTTCGAGGCCGATTACATCCTGCGGCTCCTGAACGATCGCCAGGTGAAGCTGCTGAACTTCGATCAGCACGAGGCCTATCGTCGCCGATTCCGATTCCTGGCCCCGGTCACCGTGCCGGCCGGTCTGGTCAACCTGGGCCAGAACCTTCCCGGCCAGGACGTCGCCCTCCTCGCGCCGACGGCCATGCTGGCCGTTCGTAAGGACTTCCACCCCGCCCTGATCCCGCTCCTACTCACGACCGCCACGCGCATCCACGGCAAGGGAGACGAACTTTCCGAGCCGGGCGAGTTCCCCTCCGAATCGTATTGCGACTTCCCCCTCAGTGAGGACGCGAAGCGCTTCTACGAGTCCGGCCAGCCCGTGCTTCAGCGGCTACTCCCGTTCTGGCTGGCCTCGCTGGCCGATCGGGCCAAGGTGATGCTCATCCCGCTGGTCATGCTGATGATGCCATTGCTCCGAGCGGCTCCGCCGCTGATGCGATGGCGAACCCGGCGGAAGATCTACCTCTGGTATTCGAACCTGCGGGAAATCGACCAGAGACTGGTTGCCGGCCTGTCGGGCCCCGAGCTGGACCAGGAACTCGCGCGCCTCAAAGACATCGAGCACCAGGTGGCTTTCGTGGATGTCCCGCTGAGCTACATGGAGGAGTTTTACCACCTCCGCCTGCATCTCGGGATGTTGCAGCAGCACCTCATCGAATTGCGAGCGCGGAGCGGGCCGATTGTAGAGGGGACGTAGCCCTGAACGTTTCATCGCCGCGGAACCGTCGTCACGGGGGTACATCCTCCGTCACAGCCGATTCGCCGCGCAGCATGCGGGCACCCTGACCGACGAGCTTCAAGTAGAAGTCGCTGGGCAGTCCTTCATAGGTGACGAACTTCGAGGCTCCGGCGGGCGGATCGTTGGTGCATTTGAAGATGGCGGTCCCCTCGTTGACCTCGTCGAACATCGCCTGGTAGACCATGGTCGCGCCGGCTTTCTTGGCCTGGACGTACTGCGTCCACAGGAACCTCCCCTTGAGTCGAGGGACCTGGTCTAGCGGCGATCGAGGGATCATGTTGTGCCAACTGAAGCCCGGGAAGACGACGGGCATAAACTGCTTGCCTCGTTTCTGGCACCATTGCAGATCCAGCGTCATCGTCTTCTGCGCAGTACTCGACCGCCTGCTGAGGGGTGGCGTAGCGCCCGACCGTCCAGGGACTGACGATATCGGCCTTGAGGATCAGCTCGTGCACCTTGGGATCGTTGAGGCAGTCGCGTTCCAGCGTTCGCCAGGATGTGGGCACACCGAGCATGACCGTGCAGCCGCCGTAACGGGGGTCATCCTTGAGGAATCTCAACAACTCCAGACCCTCGGCCAACGTGTACCTGCGGTGGTCACTGAAACCGAATCCCCAGACCGCGACGACGGGTTTGCCGTCGTGGTGCAGGTAGGCCGGATCCTGAGTGATCCCCATCCGATCGATCAACAGCTTCCAATCGTCCATCACGCGACGCATCTGGCCGCCGCCCAGACCGGACAGATCGTACATGACGGCGTAAGTCCGGCCGTGCAGATTGGCTCCCTCGCGGCAGTGGTTCAGCACGACGTTGACATGTCGCAGGCCCTTGGGATGGGACACGTCCATGATGAAGCGCTGAACGAACACGCCATCGATACCGCTGTCCTTCATCCACTGGAAATGGCGGAGAACCGTTTTGCGGTCGAAGGAGCTGAAAACCTCAGCCGGCCGACCGTCGGCATGCCGGAACGGGGTGGCGAAGCGTTCGTCCTTGTCGAGCTCGGACACGTCCGGCCAGAGGTCGATCTTACATCGCCCGGGTTGAAACCGGTTGCCCGCTGCCCAGTGCACCCACCCCCGACCGGCGCCGTCGCCCTGGGCGGCGAACCAGCCTTGATAGCCACACATCACCTTGCCAAGGAGCGTGCGACGATCGACGCCCGGATGGCTGACGCCGCGGAACGGCCGCATGGTCCGCTCGATGACCTGTCCAAGATCCATGGTCTCGGGATCGCCCCAGTCCTCAGCGACAGCCGACGACGGCCGACCCAGTGGGGCGTTCGATTGGGGATCGGACGCACGCGACCCGGCGCCGGCCAGCCAGAGACCGGCCGTCAGACCCATCGCGCTCAAGATCCAGGACGTTGGTGGATCCTCGATGGAACGATTCCTCAAGTCAGCCCTCTCAATCGGGAAGACAGCACCGCGAACTCGGCCGAACCCGGTCACTGAAATCTGGAGACGATGAGATGCTGCCAGCACCGCGATGTCCTATAATCATCAGACGGAGATTGTGTCGCGCCGAAGGGGTTGCAATTCAACACTCACCTCCCATTTGAGAAAGCGAACCGACATCTACCACGAAACCCTCAATACGAAGCGATCCACCCAATGCGATTGTGCTTGCATCGATTCTGTCTCCAAGGCCGAACCACCCGAAGGCTAGATCGAGACTGATCAAACGAAGCCACTCGTCTGCAAAATGCGTGCTTGCATCCGAATTGGCTCATGACGAGAACATCACAGCGTATCGGACAGATTCGGCGAAACGAAGCCACGATTGGGAAGTTTGGAGAAGATGATTCGGATTTGCTGGCAGACTGGCGTGCACCAATCGATCCAAAAACGCAAAACGAAGCCAAGGCTGAGAAAGATAGGTAAAGATTGCCGATTTCGTCGACAAAGAGACATCCTGCGATCCTCAACACCACTCGTCATAGAGCATGGGCCAAAACTCCGGTCATCGGGCGTTGGTCTGAGCCCGAGAACTCCGTCCCGTCACCAACCCTAAGGATGAGCATCAAGGAGTTGGGTTGCGGTTTCCTCCGACCTTGGCGAAACTCCGATAGAATCGCCAGCAGGAACTAGCGACCGGCAATCCAGGCCGAAACCGCGGCGCCGCGGTCGTCCATTCCCCAGCGGCCAATCCGGACCATCGTTCCTGGAAGCCGCTTGATGGTTCGGTCGGGGCCTGGTATACTATACGGAAATACATTATAAGTAAAAATTGGGATTGCGGCACGTGGGCTTTGAGGGTCTTTTCTGTGGCGGATGAGCGGAGATCTGAGTGGAACCGGGTGAGGTGAGAAGCGAGCGATGGCCAAGCGCAAAGGACGAGGAGATGGCGGGAACGGGCGGGGGGGCGGGCGCTCCAGCGCCGTGATCGAGGATGTCGCGCTGGCCGAAGCGACACGCTCCCGGTTTCTCAACTATGCCCTGAGTGTGATCACGTCTCGCGCCTTGCCGGATGTCCGCGACGGCCTCAAACCCGTACAGCGTCGCATTTTATATGCGATGTGGCACGACCTGCACATCACGGCCGACAGCCGGTACATCAAGTGCGCGGCACCGGTCGCCCGAACGATGGAGTTGTACCACCCGCATGGCGATCAGGCCATCTACGAAACCTTGGTTCGGATGGCCCAGCCGTTCAGCTTGCGGCATCCCCTCATCGAAGGCTACGGCAACTTCGGCTCGATCGACGGTGACCCACCGGCCGCGTTCCGCTACACCGAGTGCCGGCTCACTCGGATCGCCGAGACCCTCCTGAGTGAACTTCGGGAGCAAACCGTCAACTACCGGCCCAACTATGCGTCGACGACCGAAGAGCCGGTGGTCCTCCCCGCCCAGTTCCCCAACCTCCTGGTCAACGGGGTCACGGGGATCGCCGTCGGCATGGCGACCAACATCCCGCCCCACAATCTGAAGGAAGTGTGCAACGCCCTCTTGGCTCTCCTCGACGACCGGGAGCTGCCGCTCGAGAAGATCCTCAAACGCATCCACGGGCCTGATTTCCCGACCGGTGGCGTGATCCTGAACTCGGCCGATGAGCTCAAGCACATCTATGCGACCGGGCAGGGGACCATCAAGCTTCGCGGGACCTACGAGCCCCACCCGGAGCGTGCCAACGCTCTGGTGATCACGTCGATTCCTTATGGCATCGAGAAAGACCCCCTGGTCGAGCGGATCGGCGAGTTGATCTCCAAGGGGCAAGTGCCGCAGTTGACGAACGTCAAGGACCTGAGCACGACCGACGTCCAGATCCTGCTGGAGCTCAAACCAGGGGCCAATGCCGACGCGGCCCTGGCCTACCTGTTCAAGAACTCGTCGCTTCAGATCAATTACAGTATCAACTTGACCTGCCTGCTGCCGGCCGAAGGGGCCGAGGTCGCCGTCCCCAGCCGGCTGGACCTGAAGTCCATCCTCCAGCATTTCCTCGACTTCCGGCTCGATGTCGTCACCCGCCGGCTCCGCTTCGAGCTGAAGAACCTGCTCGACCGCATCCATATCCTCGAAGGCTTCGCGATCATCTTCAACAACCTGGACGAGGCCATCAAGATCATCCGCAACAGCGACGGCAAGGCGGACGCCGCGCCGAAGTTGATCGACCGGTTCGGCCTCACCGAGATCCAGGCCGACGCCGTGCTCGAAACCAAGCTCTACAAGCTGGGCAAGCTGGAGATCCGCGACATCCTCGACGAGCTGGCCCAGAAACGGAAGCGAGCCAAGGAAATCCAGCGGTTGCTCGACGACGAGCCCGCGCGCTGGGAGATCATCCGGGGCGAGTTGAAACAGATCGTCCAAACCTTCGGCGAGCCGCGGCGGACCCGCATCGAGGTCCCCGCCGCTCCTATGGAATTCCGCGAAGAAGACTACATCGTCAACGAGGACTCCTGGGTGATCGTCACTCGCGACGGCTGGACCAAGCGGCAAAAGTCGTTCACCGACGTGGCCAGCATCCGGGTGCGCGACGACGACCGCGTCGGCTGGATCTACCGGGCCCGGGCGCACCAGACTCTGACCTTCTTCACCGACCGCGGCATCGCCTACACATTACGAGTCAACGATATCCCGATGACCACCGGGCACGGCGAGCCGATCCAGAAGCAGTTCGCCTTCGAGGACCAGGAGCACATCGTCGGCGTCATCTGCCACGACCCGCGCTGCCTGCCCGACCCGAGCAAGCATCCCCAGACCGGCCCTCGGCTGGTCCAGCATCTGCTATCCGACGAGCTGGAGCGCGGCGGCGCCGCCGAACGCAACGGCCATGCCGAGGCGAATGGTCAAGGTGGCGGTGAAGGCGCGACGCCGACATTACCTCCGCCGCCTTATGCCATCGCCGTGACCGCGGGCGGCAAGGTCTTACGCTTCGCGCTGGCCTCGCTGGCCGCGGTCTCTACCCGCAAGGGCCGGCTGGTCGTGCGGCTCGATGCCACGTTCAAAGGCGACCTGGTCGTCGGCGTCGAGGCGACCGACGGCTCGGAAAACGTCTGCCTGGCTACCCGGCAGGCCCGCGTCCTGATCTTCCCGGTCACGGAGGCGAACGTCGTCGCCGGCGCGGCACGTGGCGTTGTGGCGATCCGGCTTGACGCCAAGGACTCCGTCATCGGCTTCGTCCTGGCCAACAAGAAGCGCGAGGGCCTCACCGTGCGGACCAACCGGGGCGCGACCCAGATCGTCCGCGCCACCAAGTACCCGGTCACCAGCCGCGGCGGCAAGGGCTACGCCATCCTCCAGCGCGGCTCGCTCGAAGCCCTGCTTCCGCAGGAGGCCGAGCCGGTCCCGTCGCTCGAAGAGTTCAATGAATCCAATGGTCCGTCGCCGGGCGGCAAGGCCGCGGGTGACGAGCCGAATCGCGCCGGTGAGACTTCTTGATCGGACTTACGTCTCAGGAACACCGTCAATTGGCCGCTTTCGACAAGGGAATGGATTGCGATGTCCACCGGAACCTACACAGCCAAATCGATCACGGTGCTGGAGGGCCTGGAGGCCGTCCGGCGGCGGCCGGGGATGTACATCGGCGGCGTCAACAAATCGGGATTGCACCATCTCCTCTGGGAGGTCGTCAACAATGCCGTCGATGAGGTGATGAACGGTCACGCGTCGCGGATCGTCGTGACAATGCATGCCGACGGCAAGACGATGACCGTATCGGATAACGGCCGCGGCATCCCGGTGGACATCCACCCCAAGACGGGCAAGAGCGCGCTGGAGGTGATCTTCACCACGTTGCACGCCGGCGGCAAGTTTGACAACGACGCCTACAAGGTGGCGGGCGGCTTGCACGGCGTGGGGGCCAGCGTCGTCAATGCCCTGAGCAAGAGCCTGGTCGCGGAAGTCCGCCGCGACGGGCAGACGTACATTCAGCGCTACCGGCGGGGCAAACCGCAGGGCCCCGTGGAGCGCGGCGAGCCCGTACGGGGGAACGGGACGAGCGTCACATTCACGCCCGACTCCGATCTCTTCGAGGACCTGAGCTACGACCCTGCCCTGATCGCCGAGCGGCTCGAGGTAAAGACCTACCTCAACAAGGGACTGGTCATCCAGTTCGTCGATCAGAAGAACAAGACGAACGTCGAGTTCCGCCACGACGGCGGCGTGGCCGACTTCCTGGACGCGGTCACTCAGCAACGGAACGACCAGCGGGTCGCGCGCCTCGCCGTTCGTCCTGGAGCGCGAGGACGACGAGTCCGGCCTCCGCTGCCACGTCGCCCTGACCTGGACCGAGGCGACCGACGAGGACCTCCGCTCGTTCGTGAACACGATCCCCACGCGCGACGGCGGCACGCACGAGCTGGGCATGCTCTCGGCGGTCGGTACGGCGGTCATGCGGTTCATGGAAACGCACGACCTGGTCAAGAAGGGGACGGAGATCAAGCGCGAGGACATCCGCGAGGGCCTGACCGGTGTCCTGGCCGTCTGCGTCCGCGAGCCGCAGTTCCAGGGGCAGACCAAGGGCCGGCTGAACAATCCCGAGGTCAAGGCGCAAGGTCGAGTCCATGGTCCGCCCGGCACTCGAGAACTTCCTGCTCAAGAACAAGAGCGTCGGCGATGCAATCGCCTCCCGCGTGATCCAGGCGGCCAAGGCCCGGGAGGCCAGCCGCGCCGCCGCCAGCCAGGTCCGTCGCAAGACGGCGATCAGCGGTCGACTCAACCTCCCCGGCAAGCTCCACGATTGCGACAGCACCGACCCCGAAGAATCCGAGTTGTTCATCGTCGAGGGCGATAGTGCCGGCGGCTCGGCCAAGCAGGGCCGCGACCGCGACATCCAGGCCATCTTGCCCCTCAAAGGCAAGGTGCTCAATGCCGAGCAGGCTGGCAAGGCCAAGGTCCTCGACAACAAGGAGCTGACCGATATCATCAGCGCCCTGGGTTGTGGGATGGACGACCAGTACGACCCGAGTCGGCTTCGCTATGGCAAAGTCATCCTCCTTACCGACGCCGACAGTGACGGCCACCACATCGCAACGCTGCTTCTGACCTTCTTCTACCGGCACGTTCAGGGCCTCTTCAATGACGGGCGGATCTACCTCGCCTGCCCGCCGCTCTACAAAGTCTCCTGGGGTAAGGAGACCTTCTGGGCGTCCGACGACGCAGCGCACGACCGGATCCTGGCCAGGCTCCCCAAGAACGCCAAACCGAACATCACACGGTTCAAAGGGCTGGGCGAAATGCCGGCGCCCTTGCTCTTCGAGACGACTCTCGACCCGGCCCGACGCCGGTTGCTCCGCGTCGTCGTCCCGGACGACGATCGCCCCTACACCGACCGGACCGTCAGCGACCTCATGGGCAAAGAGCCGGAAGCCCGATACAAATTCATCATGGAAGAGGCGTATACCGCAAAGGACATCGATATTTGAGAGTCGCTTCGTGAGTGGCAAGTGGCAACCTAAGACCGGACGACCTGAGCTGTTTGCGTAATAGCCACTGGGAGAAACCATGAGTCGAGAGGAGCGCCGCACCGGACTGAGAATCGCTGCGACCGTGGTGGTGCTCGCTGGCGCGGTGGTGATCTGGGCGCGCTCGCATCCGGACCCGGTGACCGTGGCCAGCCGCGCCTATCAGCGGGGAGAATGGGAACGGGCGGTGGAGGCATTGCGTGGGGAAGTGAAGACGGATCGCGGAACGGCCGCCAGTCCTGAGGCCCTTCGACTCTACGCCCGCACTCTGGCCCGGCTCGAGCGCGACGCCGCAGCCTCTGCGATCTACAACAAGCGGCTGAACGCCGTGGACCTGCAACCCGAGGACCGATTCCTCCAGGGCGTGATGAGTGCTCGCGCCGGCAGACCGGATAAGGCACTCGAGTTATGGGAGCAGGCCCGTAAAGAGGGTTTCGAAACCCCCGAGCTGCTGGATCACCTCGCGCGCCTCTCACTCGCGATCGAGATGCCGCGGGTGGACGAGGCGGCCGAGGCATCCCGGAGGTTAGCGCAGCAGCCCGGCTGGGAGGCGCGGGGTTCCTTCCTGCTCGCCCATATCCAGGAGATGGTTGGCAATCCGTCGGGAGTCGTCGACGCTTGCCGAGCGGCTCTCGATCGCGACCCGGGTGCCCATAATGCCCCAAGTTCCCTGCTTACGCCTTCTCATTATCGCAAGATGCTGGCGCGAAACCTGCTCCGGCTCGGCCGACCGGCCGAAGCCCAGGAGCAACTGGACGCGGTGGTGTCGAATCGTGAAGGAGTGGATCTCGAGGCGTTCTGGCTGCTCAGCAGAGCCTACTTGCAAGAAGGTCGCGTCAAGGACGCCGCGGACGCTCTCGCGCGTTCCGGTTCGTATGCAACGGAGAACCGGCTGAAGCCCGAGCCTGGCCCCTATGTGGGCTCGGCGGCCTGCGCCTCGTGCCACGCTGATGAGGATCGGACTTACCGGGGCACACGGCACACCCGGTCGTTCCACCATGGTACCGGACTGCTCGCGCTGTCCTTGCCCGACCGGCCATTGACCGACCCTGACGATCCCAAGGTCGCCCACACCATCGAGCGGAAGGATTCGCATATCGAGGTCCACACCCGCGCCGGCGACCGTGTCTTCCAGATGGTCGTGGCTTACGCCTTCGGGACGCCCGAACGGTATCTGACGATGGTCGGGCGTGACGAGGAGAAGAACTTTCGGGCGCTGCGGTTATCGCATTACCATGCGGCCGGCGGCTCGGGCTGGGATCGTACTTCCGGCGACGTCGGACACTCCGGTGAGATCGACGAGTTCCGTGGACAGAAAATCGAGGTCCGTGACGGCGTGGTTCGCTGCCTCTACTGCCATACGACGCGGCCTCGAGACTTCATCGAGCCGCCGTCGGAACAGGGGGCTGGTCCGGAGGCAGCCGACCCCGGCGTCGGCTGCGAACGTTGTCACGGACCTGGCGGCAATCACATCACCGCCATCAAGCACGATTTCGCGGACCGAGCGATTCTGAACGTCGCCGGGGCTCCGGCCGCAACGATCAACACCCAGTGCGCCGACTGCCACATCGTCGGCTTGCCGTTCCAGATCGAGAGCGCTCCCGAGGATCCCAAGTACGTCCGATCGCCCGGTTTGACCCTGAACGCCAGTCGTTGCTACAAAGAGAGCGAAGGCGGCATGAGCTGTTTGACCTGTCATGACCCACACCGCGAAGCCGAGCATTCCGCTGGGTTCTACGAGTCCAAGTGCCTGTCTTGCCACGCGCGACAGGCCGCCGCACTGGCTGGCCGCGGGGGCGTCTGCCCGGTCAACCCCGCCAGGGACTGTCTCGGCTGCCACATGCCCAAGGTTCCGGTCCCCACTCTCCACACAAAACTGACCGACCACTACATCCGCGTCCATCGAGAGAATAACCCGCAGAAGATCGGTAAGTCGCAATAGCACTGCATGTAAATTTCTATAATCGTCTATATTAAATCGTGAATTTGCAATCTGGAATTCGATCGGAGGCTCGGGCATCCTCCCGGGTAGTAACATGAGCATGATCGAGGCGGTGGACCTGACCAAGACCTATCGCGTCGTCCAGAAGAACACGGGCGTGATGGGTGCCTTGCGCGGGCTCTACCGCCGCGAGTACCGAGAGGTCCGTGCCGTCGACCGGATCAACTTCACGATCGAGCCGGGCGAGATGGTGGCGTTCCTGGGTCCCAACGGGGCGGGGAAGACCACGACGCTGAAGATGCTCTCGGGCCTGATCTACCCGACCAGTGGCGAGGCCCGGGTCCTGGACTTTGTCCCCTGGCAGCGGGCCGACGCCTTCCGCCGCCAGTTCGCGCTGGTGATGGGACAGAAGAATCAGCTCTGGTGGGACCTGCCCGCCGCCGACAGTTTCCAGCTCCTGCGGGAGATCTACGCGATCCCGCCCGCCGAGTTCCGCCAGACGCTCGATGAGCTGACTGGCCTCCTGGGCGTGGAGAAGCTGACCCGGCAGGCGGTGCGCGAGCTGTCTCTGGGCGAGCGGATGAAGATGGAGCTGATCGCCGCGCTGTTGCACCGCCCCCGGCTGCTCCTCCTGGACGAGCCGACGATCGGGCTGGACGTGGTGGCCCAGGGGATGATCCAGCGTTGCCTGCGCGACTATCACACGCGCCGGGGCGTGACGACCCTCCTGACCAGCCACTACATGCGCAACGTCGAGGCGCTTTGCGACCGGGTCCTGGTGATCAACCATGGCAGCCTGGTCTACGACGGTCCGCTGTCCCGGATCGTCGAGCGGTTCAGCGAGTCCAAGCTGGTGAGGCTCCAGTTCGAAGGCGAGGCGCCGGAAGACCTGGTTCGGTTCGGAGAAGTCGTTCGTCGCGACGGACCCTTCGCCGACATCAAGGTCGAGCACGCGCAGGTCGCCGCAGTCCTGGCGGCGATCCTCGATCGCCACGCGGTGGCCGATGTGAACGTGGCGGAGCCGCCGCTCGAGGAAGTCATCGCCCGAGTCTTCGAGGAGGTCCGTACCGGCCATGACGCCGCCTGATGCTCTCGCAACCGAGCCCAATCCCTTCCTCCCCGTCGCCGACACGCCGATGGCGAGCCCCGCCGTTGGAACGACCACCGTGCGCCCGCGGACGCGCGCCGCGATGGCCAAGTACCTGGCGATCTTCCGCGTCTCGCTGGCCGAGCGCATGACCTACCGCGCCGATTTCCTGCTGGGGACCATCCTCCGCTTCCTCCCCATGGTCACCACCATTCTCCTCTGGCGGGCCATCTATCAGGGAACAAACCAAGCCCCACTCGGCAGTCGTCAGATCACCTACAACTACAATGAGATGATCGCCTACCTGCTGCTGACCCAGATCAGCCGAATGTTCTCCAGCATGCCCGGCTTGGCCGGTGGCATCGCGCGCGAGATCCGCGAAGGGACCCTCAAGCGCTACCTGCTCCAGCCCATGGACATGATCGGGTACCTCCTGACGTACCGGATCGCTCATAAGGTCGCCTATATCATCACATCATTCATACCTTACGCCCTGTTGTTTTTCATCTGCCGTGGATATTTCGAAGGGTTTCCCGACCTGACCACGCTCGCCGCTTTCGCGGTCTCGCTCGTCCTGTCCTTCCTGGTCGGGTTCTTCTTCGAGGCCAGCGTAGGGATGGTCGGGTTCTGGTTCCTCGAGGTCACGTCGCTGTTGTATATCGTGATGACCCTGAACTTCTTCATCTCGGGGCACATGCTGCCGCTCGACCTGCTCCCCGCGCCATGGGGCGGCCTCCTCAAGGCCCTACCGTTCCAGTACATGGCCTACTTCCCGGCTGTCGTCTTCCTGGGGAAGGTGAAAGGGACGACGCTGGTACTCCATTTGCTGGGCGAGCTGTTCTGGGTAGTGTTCTTCATGCTCCTGGCACGGGGGTTGTACCGGCTGGGGTTACGGCGATATAGCGCGTTTGGAGGCTGACACGGTGTCCATCATCGCGACGTTACGGAAATACCTCCGGCTGCTCGGCAGTCTGGCGCTGTACACGCTCAACCGGGAACTGGCGTTCCGAGGGAACTTCCTGGTGAAGGTTTCGGTCGAGGTCCTCTGGCTGGCGATCCTGCTGGCCTTCTATCGAGTGATCTTCGCCCGGACCAGTCTGGTGGCGGGCTGGAATGAGCCGCAGTATCTGTTCTTCGTCGGTTGCTTCTTCGCGCTCAACGGACTCATCGAGATGTTCTTCCTCGAAAACTGCAACGATTTCGCGGAGCTGGTGCGGACCGGCGATCTGGACGGACTGTTGCTGAAGCCGATCGACGAGCAGTTCCTGATCACTTGCCGGCGGATCGACTGGGGTACGGGCCCGAATGTGCTGATGGGTTCCGCAGTCATGGGGTTCGCCCTCGTTCAGGATGGCTGGCAATTCGACATTGTCCGGGTTGCGACCTTCCTCGTCACGTTCGCCTGCGGCACGGCGATCGCGTATGGGTTCATGCTGATGCTCACCTCGCTGTCGGTGTGGATGGTACGGAATCAGAGCTTGATGGAGATGTGGTGGCTGTTCTCGAGCCTGGCGCGCTACCCCAAAGAGATCTTCGCCGGCCCGTGGGCCGCCCCGCTGGGCAACTTCTTCACGTATATCGTGCCAATCCTTGTTGTCGTGAACGTACCCGCCAAAGCGATGGTTCGCGCCATCGATTGGGATATGGTCGCCCTGACCTTGGTCGCGACGGCTCTGGTCCTCTTTGTCAGCCGCCGCTTCTTCCACTACGCACTCCGGTCGTATCGCAGTGCGAGCAGTTGAGCACGTCACTCGCCTTGGCCCTGAGATTCCCAACGATCGAGGTCGTACCATGGACCGCGACTGCGGAAGACAGGCAAGGGAAGCGAAGCAGCCAGAGTGGAGACCGATTCGGGGCTCAGGTCGTCCCGGCGGATAGCTTCACCGCGGAAGATCCGGAGCCCGCGCTGCTTGGCCAGGATCTCCCGCCGCGTACGTCCTTCCGGCGCGTCGGACCAGGGTTTCGGATGTTCCCGAAAGTCGAAGAACACAGGGAGGACCCGGGTCATGTACGTCCAGTAATCGGGGTTGTCGGTCTGGACGACGAACAGCCCACCAGGAACCATCGTGCGATGGACATCGGCCAGGAACCGGGGTGTGAAGACCCGTCGGTCAGCCCGACGCCAGTCGTGATACGGTTGAGGATGGTACAGATGGATCTCGGCGATGCTGGACGAGCTGACATACGCCCGCAAGAACGTCTCCGCGTCCTTCACGGCGAACCTGACGTTCTGCAATCCTCTCTGATTAGCGCGATCGGGTCGCGTATCGGATCACAACCGGCAGGATGTCGATGGAGAAATGGTCGAACTCCGGTCGGTTCACGGCACTCAGCAAAGTGAACCGGCCGTTGCCGCAACCCAGATCGAGCACGACCGGCGCCGTGCGACCAAAGATCGCCTGCCAGTCGAGCGTGCCAGAGGGAGGCAGCCGCTTGATCGCGGTCCGGACCCATTGCGCCTGGTGCAGAATCCGCCCCGGGATCGCGACTCCCAGTTCATACTCGATCGATTCGTCTGTCATTCCGCGGCTTCCCGAGACGAGGGTCAAAGCGTTATCCTGGATATTGTAACGCTTCGCGTTCCTGTCGGAATTGGGTAAGAAGGAAGTCATGAGCAAGCGAGTGGTCTTGGCGATGAGCGGCGGTGTGGACAGTTCGGTCGCCGCCGCGCTGTTGAAGGAGCAGGGCTACGACGTCCTCGGCCTCTTCATGCGCACCGGTGCCAGCGCTGTGGACGAAGAGCGTCGCGCCCGGACCTGTTGCAGCGTCGCCGACGCTCTGGACGCGCGCAACGTCGCCGATCGCCTCGACATCCCCTTCTACGTGCTGGATTTCGAGCGCGATTTCGCGCGGATCGAGGATTACTTCGCCGACGAGTACCTCGCGGGCCGGACACCGAACCCCTGCGTGATGTGCAACATCTGGCTCAAGTTCGGCAAGCTCTGGGCTTATGGCAAGCAGGTGGGAGCCGATTTCGTGGCGACCGGTCATTATGCGCGGATTCTGCCGTCGGAGGACGGCACGCCGCGCGTAGCCCGCGCCGTCGACCGGACCAAGGATCAGTCGTACGTCCTGTTCGGGTTGAGGCGGGAGCTCTTGCCGCATGTCCTGTTCCCGGTCGGTGGGTTCACCAAGGCAGCGATCCGGGCAATCGCCCTCCAGCGTGGCCTGCCGGTCCACAATAAGCCGGATAGCCAGGAGATCTGCTTCGTGCCCGACGACGATTACCTGGCATTCGTGCGAGACCGGCGGCCTGAGCGAGAAACCCGGGGACCAATTGTTGACGAGCAGGGCCATGTGCTGGGAGAGCACTCCGGAATCGAAGGCTTCACCATCGGTCAGCGCCGGGGGCTGGGCATTGCGTTCGGTGTCCCGCGCTATGTCGTTGAGATCGAGCCGATAAGCCGGACCGTCACGGTCGGCCGGCGAGAATCCCTCGACAAGCTCGGATTGACCGCGTCGCGGTTCAACTGGCAGGGACCGGAGCCATCGGGCCCGATCACGTGTCTGGCACAGATTCGCGCCCAACACCGGGCCGTGCCCGCGACCGTGGAGCCGCTGCCGGGCGATTCGGCTCGCGTCCTCTTCGACTCCCCCCAATCCGCCGTTACACCGGGACAGGTTGTGACCGTCTATCAAGACGACCTGGTTCTCGGCGGCGGCTGGATCTCGGAATCGCTTTGAAGCCCGCGGCGATCGCTTGGTTTTCCGTATTCAGTTCATGAATCATCTTCGCACTGAACACTGGAGAGAAGCGACTCAAGGCTCATTGTGTGCCAGCAGCTGGGCCAGGTCGAGGCCGAACGGCCGGAATTCCGCTTTGTACCCGTGCTTGCGCATTTGCAAGACCATCAGCAATCCCGCGGCCGCATGATGGGTATGGACGAAGAATTGAGAATCCTTCAGGTGAATGCGCGGCTCCTTGCAGAGCCAACGGATCACCTCCATCCCGCAATCTTGGTTGTTGCTCTCGACGAAGGTCTTTCCCCCGAGGTCGTGGTCCAGATGGATCTCGTCCCAGGGCTGATCGAGCCGGGCGAGGCATTCGGCAACAGTCGTCACCCAGATGGCCTGGGGATTCTCCTTGAGGAAGTTCTCGGCGCGCTTGGGGTCGTCATCGAGGAACAGGAGACGGCGTGGCAGTGCGGGTCTGAAACGTCGAGAAAACCAGGTGACGAAACGGCGGCTTTGCTGCCATCCCGTCGTCAGCGGCCATACGGAGTATCGGTGCCAATCGCCCAGCCGCCATTTCCAGCGACAGAGCAACCACCGGCTCGATTCGTGGATGTGAACCTCGCCTTTGAGATCCATGGGAGTCTGAGTGGGTCCAACGCTTCGAGACGCTGTCACGTCAGCGCGGCCGATTTCCCCATCATCCATTCTGTCGGCGCGCACGCACTTCAGGGAGAGGGTAATCTCCAATTGGCTGGCTTGCCGTCGATAACTCTCGGAGTCTCAGATAGCCACGAGTGACTCGCTCCTCTTCGAGGGTGACGAATTGAGGGTCGAGGTGCGCTTTCGCGAACGGGCCCTCGAGCGCGATCGGGGCCAACCCATCGGCCACGATGAACTGGCCTAGCACCGGGTTGCATCGAATATGACACTCGGGTAGGCGATGGAGGAAATCGGCCTCGACCTCACCGAGGACATAGCGCAGGTAGAGATCCGAATCGGTGATCTCTTCGACCTCTTGCCCGCAGACGGTGCAGAGATAGCCTTGTTCGCAAGCGGCCATGGTTCTTCCTTCTCGGTTCAGGCGAGGACATCTTCCATGGAATACAATCTCGCCGGCTTGCCGGCGAGGAACTTGGCTGCGTCGAGTGCGCCCGCGCGAACCCGTCGCGATTCAGGGCGCGATGACTTAACTCCAGGGTCTCCCCCATCAATCCAAAGACGACGGTGTGTTCGCCGGGCGAGTCCGCGATCCGAAGGGCGTGGATGCCGATCTCTCCCTCGTGACGTACATGAGGCTTCTCAGGATCATACGGAACGAGCCGTCCGGCGGTGACGCCCTGTCCGGCGAACTCCGCCAGGCGCAAGGCCGTGCCGCTGGGGGCGTCCTTCTTGGTCCGATGATGCCGCTCGATGATCTCGATGTCGGCCGTCTGCCCCAGGACCCGCGCGGCCTCACCCACGAGCCTCATCAGGAGGTTGACCGCTCGGCTCATATTGGGAGAGATGAGGATCGGGATGCGGCTTGATGCCGACTCCAGCGAGGCTCGTTGTTCTGAGCTGAACCCGGTCGTGCCCACGACCAGGGGCACCCCACGTTGCCGGCACCACTCGCCGATTGCCACGGCCGATGGTGGCGATGAGAAGTCGACCATCACGTCGATTGCGGCATCGGTGGGAACGGCTCGGCTCAGGGTCATGCCCATGGGTCCCATCCCGACCAGGATCCCGGCGTCGTCCCCGAGACGAGGATGACCCTCCCGCTCCAACGCGGCGACCAGCTTCAGTGCGGGATCCTCAGCGATCAACTGGATCAATCGCGCACCCATCCGGCCCAAGGCACCATGGATTCCGATCAAGGTTTTCGCCTGCGACACGACGTCACGGTTCCTTTCTTCTATCAAGACAGTGGGCAGTCAAGACGAGTCAACACGCCCAGCGCTGGAGATCAGGGGAGAAAGTGCGAACGGCCCCAGCGTCACTTCAGGCCCATCATGCTCCCACCCACTTCCTACTGGAGACCGCCGGTTTCCTCTGACGAATAGAGAGCGATGGTCCGGATGATATCGTCGAGATCGTTGGCAACGACGACGGGCCGATTGGCGAAGCCCGCGCGCTGGACGCCACGTTTGCCCAGGACCTGGTCGAAGAGCTCCTGGTCGCCACTATGATAGGCGACCGTCGCCGTCGGGTCCTTGAGCTGATGACCCGTCAGGACGCAAACCACGCGATCCGAGCGAGCGATCACGCCGTCCTCGCGCAGCCGCTTGGCACCGGCAACACTCGCGGCACTGGCTGGCTCGCATCCCAGTCCCCCCGCTCCGACCCGCGCTTTCGCATCCATGATCTCCTGGTCTGAGACGGCCTGAACAACCCCGTTACAAAAGTCCAGGGCTCGCAGGCATTTCTTCAAATTGACCGGACGGTTGATCTCGATTGCCGACGCAATCGTTGACGCCTTGACGCGATCCCGATCGAGCTGGTCGTAGTACGCGTTAACGGTCGTCATCTCCGGCAGACCGTTGCGCCACCGCAGTTCTCGATGGCCAACCAACTCTTCCAGAGTGCGGGAGCCCACGGCGTTGATGACTGCGAGCCGCGGAACGCGGTCGATCATGCCGAGGTGACTCAGCTCGATGAAGGCCTTGCCGAATGCACTCGAATTCCCCAGGTTCCCGCCCGGGACGACAATCCAGTCCGGGACCTCCCACTTCAAGCTTTCCAGTATCCGGAAGATGATCGTCTTCTGCCCCTCCAGCCGGAACGGGTTGATCGAGTTCATCAGGTAGATGCCCAGCCGATCAGCGACCTGGCGGACTCGTTGCATGGCATCATCGAAATCCCCGACAATCTGGATCGTCAACGCCCCATGGTCCAGCGCCTGTGCCAGCTTCCCGTAAGCGATCTTTCCTGATCCGATAAAGATGATCGCCCGGAAGCCCAGGTCGGTCGCCGAGCAATACAAGGCAAGCGCCGCCGACGTGTTCCCCGTGCTGGCACAGGCCACGCGCCGCGCTGAAACCATGCGTGCATGTGTGAATGCGGCAGTCATGCCATTGTCCTTGAAGCTTCCGGAGGGGTTCATCCCTTCATACTGGAGCCACAAGGAGCCGGGTTCGAGTCCGAGGTAGCGGCCGACTTTATCGGCGCATTGGAGCAAGGTCTGTCCTTCTCCGATGGTGACGATCGAATCCTGGGGAGCGAACGGGAGGAGCTCGCGGAACCGCCAGACGCCGGAGAAGTTGAGCGGGTCGTGCCGCGCCGCCCATTTGGCCTGGAACTCGTCGAGTCGGCGGGGGACGGGCAAACGGTCCCAATCGTAGACGACATCGATGAGGTCGCCGCAGGCCGGGCAGGCGAAATGGGTTTCGTTGACCTCGAAAGTCGCGGAGCAGGCGGGGTTGATACACTGCTGGAACGCGGTTGCGGTCGCCGCGACGGACGGGATCATGACTGGGCTGGTCGGTTGCGACATCGATCGATTTCTTCCTGGCGCCGGACACATCCTGATCGGGGGCAGCGGATTGTCCATCGGCCGTTGATCGGTCCCCTATCGGGGTACGCAACCCAATTCCCCCGCGCTCGGCTTCTCCCTCACTCTAACGGCCAGCGGCAGCCAGCGACAAGCGAGGATCCCGTTTGTCCCGATACGCTCTGGCCCGCAACCCTCTCCTCAAGCCGGCTCGCCGGTTGTCCAATCCTCCGGGAAGACATTCCAGATCCAGGTCCGCAAGGAGTTCCGTCCCGGAATCTCCGTTGAATCGAGGATTCAATTGAATGAACCTGACAAGCGGGCTTGACGCCTTGTAGGCATAAATCTATTATAAGCTGTAGTGATCCTTAACTGGCTACCCGCGCTGAGAACGCGGTGGTCGGTCAACCGAAACCCAAACAGGCTTGCCATCTGGGGAAAACCATGCCTCCCTCCACGGCGAAATCTTCGACGTCATCCCGGAGTTCGAAGTCCGCAAGTACGGCCGGAGCGCGTCCGACGGCCGAGATCCGTCGCGTTGCGGAACTGCTCAAGCAGGTCTCGGATCCGACTCGCTTGCAGGTCCTGATGCTGCTCAACGAAAAAGAACGTAACGTTACCGAGCTTTGCGCCGACCTCGGCACGCAAAGCCAACCGGCGGTCAGTCATCATCTGGCCCTGCTGCGGCACGGCCGGCTGATCGAGCCCCGTCGCTCGGGCAAGCATAACTTCTATGCCCTCACCGACGCAGGGCGGGAACTGGCACAGGTTGTCAACTCGGTTGTGAGCTGATTCCGTGCCGGGTCCAACCCGGCGGAATCGCGGGCTCGAATTCGGGAGGGCGAGGCTCGGACTGGTTCTTTTCCTGGTGCCGAGTCGGACCGAACCCCGTCCTCCCAACCACTCACCCTGTCGAGGCGGAATCACCCACGGATTCTGGTTGGGGCCTCGCTCGAGGCGAATGATCACGCTACTGGTCGAGCGGACGAGGCAGCGACAACCTGGTTCAGCGTGCGGGCTATCCAGGATGCACCATCAAACCCAAGGTCATTGACCGAGGCGAAGTCGATCGCGATTTGGTCGAAGTCCGAGGGGACGAATCCGGCGACCAGGCTGATCAGCGCCACCCGAATCACCACACCGTGGGCCACGACGATGATGGTCTCACCGCGATGACGCTCGGCCAGTTCCTGCAAGATGGGGACCACGCGGCATCGGATGTCTGCGAACGACTCACCGCCCGGATGGGTGAATTCGAGTTCGCCGGCCATCCATCGGGCTTTCGTTTCCGCGTAGGTCGCCCAGCCGTCTTCGCGCGACACCCCGCTGAGCGGGCCGATCCGTCTCTCGTGCAGGGACTCGATCAGGATCGGCTCCAACCCGCAGGCGCGGCCGATGGGGACCGTGGTCTCGACGGCTCGGCGCAGGCCCGAGCAGTAGAGTGCTTTTGCCCCCGCCCTTTCGAGCCAACGGCCGAGCTGCTCGGCCTGCCGGGCTCCCCAGATGCTCAGGCCAATGTCGGACTCGGCGCCGTGGAACCGGTCGGGTGCCGACGTCTCAGCGTGCCGCGCCAGCAGGATCCGCGTCGGCTTCGTGCTCTCGCCCATCATTTCCGGTTGGTCCAAGGTGGGAGCTCCAAACCATTGCCGAACTTGGGGTAGGTGCCTCTTGGCTTAACGTCGGGGTTCTGGGTAAGCTGTCATTGTCAACGGAATTCCGGCGGCGAACGGGTCAGCCGACGTCATCTCGTGGGTCGTCTCCTCCGCCGGTTCCCCTCATCGACTCGACTCGATTCCATTCGCCGCCTTGCGGAGCTCTATTCCTGGATCGATGTGACACGACGATCCAGGTCCCCGCATCGTTCGCGGACGCCCTCTCGAATGCAAGGGGAATCCCCTCGTGGAAGAACGACACAGATACCGTTCCATCCTCCTGTTTGGTATGCCCGGCAGCGGCAAGGGGACGCAGGGAGCCGTCCTGGGCCAGCTCCCCAGCTTCGTCCACATCTCGATGGGCGACGTCTTTCGCCGGATCCCCCGCAACGGCAAGTTCGGGCGGGAGATCGATCAATACACCTCGCAAGGCTTGATGGTCCCCGACGACCTCACCGTGCGGATCTTCGAACGACACCTGAACATCCTCGAGATGCAAGAGCTGATCATGCCCGAGCAGCACACGCTGGTGCTCGATGGGATGCCGCGCAACTGTACCCAAGCCGAGCGCCTGGCCGGCTTCATCGACGTGCTCCAGATCTTCCACCTCAAACTCTATGACACGGACAAGCTGGTGGAACGTCTCAAAGCTCGTGCCCTGAGCGAAAACCGGCTCGACGATATGAGCGAAGAGGTCATCCACCGACGGCTCCAGGCCTATCACGAGGAGACTTTCAAGACACTAAGCCTCTACCCCAGCGAGCTTGTCCTCGAAGTCGATGCCGGCCGGCGCGCGATCGACGTGCTCTGCATGATCTCCAGCCGGCTCGCCGCAATCAAACGGCCTTGAGTCGAATTCGACGACCGACCAAGATAGAGGCTGATCTTCACTAAGGACTCCCTGATGGTGGAAGAACGTCACACATACCGCTCGATCATCTTGTTCGGTATGCCCGGCAGCGGCAAGGGGACGCAGGGAGCTGTCCTGGGCCAGCTCCCCAGCTTCGTCCACATCTCGATGGGCGACGTCTTCCGCAAAATCCCCCGCAACGGCAAGTTCGGACGGGAGATCGAGCAATACACCTCGCAAGGCTTGATGGTCCCCGACGACCTCACCGTGCGGATCTTCGAGCGACACCTGAACATCCTCGAGATGCAGGAGCTGATCATTCCCCAGCAGCACACGCTGGTGCTCGATGGACTGCCGCGCAGTTACGCGCAGGCCGAGCGGCTGGCCGACTTCATCGACGTTGTCCAGATCTTCCATCTCAAGATCGACAACACCGCGATGGCGATCGAACGGCTCCGCGCCGAGCGTTGCGCGAAAACCGGCTTGACGATATGAGCGAGGACGTGATTAAACGCCGGCTTCATACCTACTATGATGAGACCTTCCAGACGCTCAGCTTCTACCCGAACGAGGTGATCTTCGACGTCGATGCCGGCCGGCGGATGATCGATGTCCTCTGCGACATCGCCAACCGCCTCGCCGCGATCATGCGACCGCAGGTCGGCACACTCTGAGATGCGGTTCGACTTGTCTGGATCCCCCGGCGCAGGATTGTCCGGCGCCTGCGTTTTTCCCCTGACGGAGCACGCAAGGATATGGCGGCCCCCGCAACCCCCGGCGATGACACCATTCGGCCATTGGGCGACTCCAGCACGCCGTCCTTCCAACCCTACATCCCGGACAAGGCCGAGCTGCCCGAGCTGACATGGCCGCCCGTCGTTGTGGGCTCGCTGCTGGGAATCGTTTTCGGCGCCTCGTCGCTCTACCTGTTCCTCAAGGTCGGCATGACGGTCTCGGCATCAATCCCGGTAGCGGTGCTGGCCATCACGATCTTCCGTGGGATGTCGCATGCTTTCGGCATCCGTCGGGCGACCATCCTGGAGAACAACATCGTCCAGACCGCCGGCTCGGCCGGCGAGTCGATCGCTTTCGGCGTCGGGGCCACGATGCCGGCCCTGATGCTGCTGGGCTACGAGCTGGAGTGGACGCGGGTCATGCTCGTGGCGGTACTGGGTGGGTTGCTCGGCATTCTGATGATGATCCCGCTGCGCCGGGCCTTCATCGTCAAGCAGCACGGGGTGCTGCCTTATCCCGAGGGGACCGCCTGCGCCAAGGTGCTGATCGTCGGTGAACAGGGGGGCTCGAACGCCCGGTCCGTTTTCCTGGGCTTCGGGGTCGGCTTTCTCTATCAGATTTTGATGCAAGCGACGAAATTCTGGGCTGGCGAGTGGCAGAGGGCGATCACCGGCATCACCGGTTACACCAAGGCCGTCGTCGCATTGGAACCATCGCCGGCGCTGCTGGGGGTCGGTTACATCATCGGGCCCCGGATCTCCTCGGTGCTGGTCGGCGGCGGGCTGCTCACCTCGCTGCTCCTGGTGCCGATGATCGCCTATTTCGGTGAGAATCTGCCGGGCGTCCTGCCGCCGGGTCAGCAGCGGATCGCGGACATGAGTCGCCGGGGCCATCTCCGGCCAGTACGTCCGTTACATCGGTGCCGGCGCGGTGGCCGCGGGCGGCATCCTGAGCCTGATCAACGCCCTACCTCTGATCGTGGCCTCGGTGACCGGCAGCCTCCGCGACTTGCGCTCAGGCAAGCAGGCCGAGGAAGGAGGCGTCGCCCGCACCGAGCGCGACCTGCCCATGGCCGTGGTCGTCTTCGGCTCGCTCGGCCTGGTGGTTGCGGTCGCGGCATCCCATTTAATCCCCACCGACCTCCCGGGCCGACTCATCGGCGGTGCGATGATCGTCCTCTTCGGGTTCTTGTTCGTGACGGTTAGCTCGCGGATCACCGGAGTGATCGGCTCGTCGTCCAACCCGATCTCCGGCATGACCATCGCCACGCTGCTCTTGACCTGCCTGATCTTCGTCCTGCTCGGCTGGGTCGGCCCAGAGTATCGCATCACGGCGCTGTCGATCGCGGGCGTGGTCTGCATCGCGTCGTCCAACGCAGGAACGACTTCACAAGACCTCAAGACCGGCTACCTGGTCGGGGCGACGCCCTGGAAGCAGCAGGTCTCGATCCTCGTGGGGGCGCTGGTGTCCGCGGTCGTCATGGGAGGCACGCTCCTGCTCCTGAACGCCGCCTATACGACGGTCACCGACAATGCCGCCGAGCTGCCCAAGGTGAAGGCACCGGCCAAGGAACTGAAGGGCACCGAGCTCGGACTCGACGGCAAGACCTATCACGTCTGGTGGGTGACGAACCCTCGGCCGGGCGTTCAACCGGGAAAGTACCTGACCGACGATTCAGGCCAGGTCCAGTGGATGATCGACCCGGGCATCGGCGGCCGGTTGACCAAGACTGCGTCGGGAACGCCTATCCAGAAGTTCAACCCGCCCCAGCCCCGGCTGTTCGCGACGTTGATCGAGGGTATCATGTCCAAGGAGCTGCCCTGGGGATTGGTGATCCTGGGCGCAGTGCTGGCGATCGTGATGCAACTGGCCGGCGTCTCGGCGCTGGCGTTCGCCGTCGGCGTGTACCTGCCGCTGGCCACCACGTTGCCGATCTTTGTGGGGGGCGCGCTTCCGCGGCTTCGTCGATCGCGCGCGCCGGTTCACGCCCGAAGAAGGCGAGACCAGCCCCGGCACGCTGATGTCCACCGGCTTGATCGCCGGCGGCTCACTGGCAGGCATCATCATCGCGCTCCTGGTTGTCTTCGAGGAGTTCGGCAAGACCATCGATTTCTCGATCAAGACTCCCGGTGGCGAGCCCAGCTACTATATCCCGGCCATCGGCGCCTTCGCGGCGATGGTGGCGATCCTGCTGGTCGTCGGGCTGTTCGGCAAGCGGCCTGTCGCGGGCGAGACCGGGAAGGGCGAGACGGCGGAGTTCGGCGAGATCGGCGCCAACGATCGTACGGCATGAACTGCTTCGATTCAGTGTACGCCCCTGGCCACTGGAGGGCCCTTCGGGATGTCGCCAACTGGCCCCCTTCACGTAGCTCCACCACCGGTAATGATTGTCCAGAGGCACCGGCTGCGAAGTTGGGGTAAACACGACCGAGCCGGCGACGAGGTTCTCCGCCGCGCGCACCGGGAACTCCGCCGCACTGGGCGTGCGCTCGGCGACCGTCACATACTTGGTGGCCTGCACGAAGGCCGCGAACTGGTCGTTCGTCACTTCGACCCGATCCATCCAGAACCCGTCCACACGGACCCGATGAATCGGCCGAGCGTCGGCCATCCCATCGGGACCGTCGTGCGGCAAGCCGCGCGGGTCGAGGCAACCCATGGAGAACTCGCCACCGGGAATCCAGACCATGCCGGGCGGCGCAGGCCCGAGCGGGCTGGTCCGGTCCGGCTCGGTTCGGGCGAACTCGCTGGACGGCTCGCGCCGCGGTGTCTCTGCATCCGGCTGATGCGAGCCCACCGGCGGGGTGTCTCGGTATCGAACAGCCGCCCAGGTCAGACCGGCGCTGGCGAGCAAGAGACACACCCGCCAGACCCAGGTCCTCAACGGACCCCTGGGTTGATCTTCATTCGCGCGATCGAGCGATTGGCGCATGTTTGTGGCGAGACGATTGCGAAGATCACGAAACGAGTCCGGCGGGTTCGAGAGACACGTCATCCAGCGCGTGCATCCCCTGTGCCGTCCACCACGCTTCGGCCCGGTTCGGCGCCCATTCGGCGGCCGAGGCGCAGGCCACTAGGGCCTCGCCGAGAACCTTGACGCTGGGATAGCGGTCTGCGGGCTTCTTGGCCAGGCAGCGGATGACCACGCGCTCGAGATCCTCGGGCAAGCCGGGAACGAGCTGCGAAGGGGGCACGACGGGATCGCGGGCGTGGGCCATCATCACTTCGAAAGCACTCTCGCCCGTGAACGGCGGCCGGCCGGTCAGTGCGTAATAGATCATCGCGCCGAGGGCATAGATGTCGGCGCGGGCGTCGAGCAAACGGTCCCCGACGGTTTGCTCGGGCGCCATGTACATCGGCGTGCCGCTGACGGTCATCTCGCTCGACAGCTCGGGGACGCCCGGGTCTCGGGTCAGCTTGACCAACCCGAAGTCGAGCACCTTGGCGACATCGGCTTCCCCGCCTCGAACCGCGACGAACACGTTGGCAGGCTTCAGATCCCGGTGCACCAGGCCCAGCGCATGCGCCTCGGTCAGCGCCGCGCAGACCTGTCGGAACAGGTAGATCACGCGTCCCGGCGGGAGCAGACCGTTCTGTCGGACCAGGTCGGCCAGGCTCAGGCCCTGGAGGTATTCCATCACGTAGTAGAATATCCCATCGCCCGTGTGGCCGTAGTCGAAGATCTCGATCGTGTTGGGGTGCGAGAGCCGCGCGGCCGACTGGACCTCGCGCTCGAAGCGTGCCAGGGCGATCGGGTCAGTCCCCGCCTCCGGCTTGATCAGTTTCAGGGCGCAGGGCGCTTGAGTAACTGGTGCTCGGCCAGGTAGACCTCGCCCATCCCTCCTTCGCCCAGCTTCCGCACGAGCCGATAGTGGCCGTACTTGCGGGCCTCATGCAGCTCGGTGCGCAGGCCGTTGAGGACGTAGGAACCATAGATTGCCAACGCCGCGCCAATCATCAAGACCACGATGTTCGCGCCGGCGTGTTCGGTCGTGTGCAATTGCTCGACGATCTTTTCGACCTCAGGGTGTTCCATGACCAGGACCAACGTGATCACCTGGACCAGGGCCATCGTCAGCACGACCTTCGCGGTGCTCCTCGGGTCGTTGGGGATGAACATCCCGTAGACGATCATCGTGAGGACCATTGCGAAGACGCCGTTCTTCACGGATGAGATCACGGCGGGCATATCGCTCTGGCGCAATTGATCGAGAATAACCACGTACTGGGTGATGGCCAGGATGATCGTGAGGCTTCCGAACAGGACGTACTCGGCGGCACGCAGTTGGCCTCGTGTCAAGGCGACGCGGCTCAGGAGCAGACCCGCGATGGCCGTCGCGATGGCGAACCGCAGGCCGCCGCCCGTGGCCAGGGTGAACGCGGAGAAGCCTTCGAGACCGAAGCTGAACAGCCTCCAGCTCAGCACGACGCCGTAAGCCAGAGCGAAGAATCGCGCCGCCGCGGCGAGCCGGCTGCGCCGTAGCGAGTGTGTCTCGCCTGCGAGGCTCGCGAGACTTTCTTCAGGCATGGCCGGAGCCTGGCTCGACGCAGCGCCCCACACGCTCCAGGGCACGGCCACGTCCATCGTGGGCTCGAGCTCGATCACTTCGACGTCCGGCAGCATTTCTTGGTTCGGAGACGTAGACATTAGGCGCTCTCGCAGGTTCGCTTCGTCGGTCGGGTCAGTTTGGCCTGAGGTCGGATCGGATCAGGGCTGTTTTTGCGCCTCGTTGATCGTCTCGCGGGCGCGTTCACCGACGTCTTTGATGAGCCCGCGGATGGCGTTGGCGGGCGCCGGGGTTGCGCCGCCCTCGGGCGAGGTCAACGCCTTGGCCGGAACGTCGCTGGACGGCGATCCGAACCCTTTGAGCTTCTCCTGGGCCTGGGCGCCGAGCTTCTCGATGTCGATACGCTTGGCCCGGTCGGCGAGGCCCTCCACCTCGTTGGTGATGTCCTTCTTGAGGGCCTTGGCGCCCGTGCGAATGCGATCGCCGATGTTCCCTTTGGCGGACTTCCCACTCGAGAGCCAGGGTATGAAGGTGAACGCCAGGACGACCACGCCGATGGTCAGCACCGGCTCGACCACTCGCCGGATCGGCTTCTTCATCTTGGTCAAATCGATCCCGTCGCGGAACGGGACGACGGCCAGGTTCGCGACTCCCGAGACGAGCCGCCCGATGTTGAGGAGGACCACCACGGTCGCGCCGAACAACGCCATCGGCCGGTTCCTCACCGCGGCGCCGAACAGCAAGATCATGAGGAACGGAACAGAAAGCAGGTACGCCGTCTCGTTGATCTTCCGGAAGACCTTCTGGACTCCGCCAAGCTGCCGCCTCCAGACCCTCACGACGACATTGTCGTGCACGCGCGCCCGGCCTCGATTCTCGACCAGGGGTTTGGCCAGCACGTAGGGCTTCGAGTCCTCGGCGTCGTCGAGCGGGTCCGGCTTCTTCTTGAAGAGCGGTATCCGATCGACCGTGAGCGGCGCAAGGGCCACCTTACTGATCGCCCCTTCCTTGAGCCAGGACCCGATCGACGAGCCTCCATCAACGGCACTCGTTCCCGAAGCGACGCGGGCCCCTACGGCCGCCGCGGCCAGCGCGGGCATCGCGACCATCGATGCGATCTCCTCGGCCCGAGGGATCGTCATGGGCTGGCCGCACTTCTTGCATCGACCTTTCTTTCCGGCCATTCGCGGGTCAACCTCGAACCGCGCGCCGCAACTCTGGCAGAAAAACACGATGCCCATCAGGCCCTTCCCTTCGTCATGACCAGACCAGGCCATCGTCGCTCCCGCGAAACGGCCCCGTCGCCCGCCTCGCCCCAACTCACCACCTCAGAACATGGCGAGCGGGATTCCCAGTAAGAGCAGGGTCCAGAAAATCACGCCCTCGTCGAACTTCGCCATCAGCTTGAAGTAAAGCGTGGATAGCAGGAACGTCTCGCCGAGCCAGGCCAGCCAGGGTGACACACCCAGAGCCTCGGCCACTTGCCTTTGCCACGGTCCCCAGGGGAGGTCCAGCCAGCTCACCAGGAACACGAAACTGAGGAACGCAACGCCGGCCGTGTAGAGGATCCCCAGAAAAAGCCAATGGTCCTTCAAAGTATCAAACTTGACCTGACTGCGGACCAGGCTGAAAAAGAAAACGATTTTCATGAAGAAAAAATACGTCAGAACGGAGAATATCATGAGAGGCATCCTCGCGCGACGTGGAGCTCGACTTCGATCAGGCTTTCCAGCATGAAATGGCCTCGGAATCGGAATCGGGCTGGAAAACCCAGACCCACATGTGCTTGTTAATGGCGCGGTGTCATCCCGCGGAGAACGGAATCATCCCACAACGGATGCCCACATGTCCGAGCGCCTGACGATCTGGTCCCGCTCGGCGCATAAAAAACCCCATCGCGCGGATTCGCACGACGGGGCCACCATGGCCGGGATCTCGAATCACCCACCATGAGCATTCATTTTGCACAGGATACCGCACCCACAACCTCATTTCAAGCAGGTGCTCATTTTTCTCGGAGGCAGCCGCATCACAACTGCCGGGGGCGGGATTGGAGCCGCGTCCACCGTAGCGCTCTCACAGGTTCATGTCCTTGAAGAAATCGATCGCCGCCGATTTCAGCCCGTCGTCCGCTGTGGCCTGCATCCTCGACGGTGCCCAGGGGCCCGGCTGCCCGCCCCTTCCGCGGCCCGGACAGCCTCGCCACCAGTCTTCTCGACCGTATGAACGGCGTCCGTCACGACCACGGAGGCGTCGCTGGCCGCGGTTCCGAGCGAGCCATTGGCCTGTTCGGCGAGCAGGGAATAGAGCTTCAGCTCGATCTGCCGCTGGCGGAACGAAGTGGCAAGGGGGTTGCCCAGGGCTCAGGTCATTCCAGAGGGGCCATCCAACCAGACTCCCGCCAGATCGACCCGATTCCCGTGCCGATTCTGGGAGAAACGGGGCTGTCGAGATTTTCGATAAAGAAGCCCACCGATTTTCTGATAGAGACCCTGCCGAATTCGATGCTATATTTGAGAACCTCTTCCGAGAATCCTGATTAGACCTCCTGGAATCGAAAAATGCAGACCGAATCCGTAACCTCGACGGGCTCCGACCCTCTGAAGGCCGTCGCAGATGCCCTGGACACGGCGGTCAAGGCCACGAAGGAAGGGGCCGAGAAGGCGCGTGAGACCGCAACAAGCGTAGTCCCTGTCGCCGGTGAGTTTCTGTCGCAGGCCGCCTATAAGACGTGTTACGGAATCTCCTTCGGCCTGGTTTTTCCCACGATGCTTCTCGTTCCGCGATCCCGAAGGATAACGCCGCTGTTCACGGGCTCGTCGATGGTGCCCAGGCCGCTCTTGACCTGCTCAAAGAAATGAAGTCCAAATCCACATCGGGTGATCCTCATTAGAGCGCCTCACACTTTCGTGACACGCGGCCCGCGCTATGGCACGGTCTCCCGACCTGGCCACCCGGCCCACCGCGGGTCCCTCCGGGACTCACCGACCGATGCGGGTGTCATCCCGTGGCACAATGGGACATCTTTTTCCCAAGTCGCCCTCCCCGATCTCTTTGGCTGATATCCGGCTGCGACGACGACGTGAACCGGGAGGCGCGGTCCGGCAGCCCGTCTCGGCAGTGATCGCACGTGGGCCATACTCTGAGGATGCCGCAACTTTGGGAAACCGTTAATGCACCTAGCGGGGATTTCGGCCGAGAGCCGCCCCAACTCTCAGCCCCAGCGGCACATAAGAAATCCAAAATTATTTTCAGACTGTGGGTTAGGGGGGTTCTTCGGGAGACGGTTTCGAGCGTGTGCCAGACAACTGTTAGGCGCTCTAATACTCGGACCCGATCCCGGCGAGACTATGATCGTTACGTCACGCGGAAGATGCCCCGACCAGGACTCGAACCTGGGACTCCTCGTTAGGACCGAGGCGTGATCGTCCTCTTCACCATCAGGGCAGACAAACGATCGAGCGGAAGGCAAGGGATTTGAACCCTCATTCCCCGCAGGGAAACCGCTTTAGCAAAGCGGCCCGGCCAACCGTATCCGGCTACCTTCCAGGCAGATTCGATCCGAAGGTGGACTCACCGGGAGTTGAACCCGGACCTCCGCCACGCCAGGGCGGTGCCCTCCCATTAGGCCATGAGCCCGATCGCGCACCGGTCGTCGTTCTTGCGAACCGGGACCGAGGTGAGCGAGTGGACCGGCCGGGGAATCGAACCCCGATCTCCTGGTTGCAAGCCAGGTGTCATCCCGTTAGACCAGCCGCCCATCGTTGATCGAGAGGTCCGCCCGAGAGTCGAACTCGGTCCCCCTCCTTACAAGAGAGGAATGCGACCAACACACCCGCGGACCATCGTTTCACGCCGCTCGGATTCACCTCAGTCGTCCCGGAGGGAATCGAACCCCCGTTTCCTCTTTGTAAGAGAGGTGTCGTCGCCGTTGGACCACGGGACGAGATCATCATAATATCTTTATGATAAAGAACTTACAATTCTCAATGGACTCCTACGCCTTGGGCCGTTTTGTCAGTGTTTTCGCCGATTCTACTGACGGAAACACTCCGGGGATCGCCGCGTCCGACCCATCGAACGACAAGGCCCGATGCGTTTGACACCGGGCCTTGAGACTCCGCGAGGGGATGGCGATGGGCCGGGCGTCAACAGCGTTGAGGATCGGGCGAACCGGAGCTCGCCGGATGACCGGCGGCCCGACTCGCATCGCTCTCCTGCCGCCAACACACGCCTCTCATCGTCGCCTCGCTTCCAAGCCGATTCGTCGCGTTGCACACATAAGAGACGCAGGAGCCAGAAAAGATGTTCGCGTGGGCGTGCGGAATTCTGCCGGCTTCGCTCCGACACTCCGACCCCGACCGTTGATCGCAGGTCATAAGGTCGTGCTTGGGGATATGCTGAGAAGCTCGGAGATGGGCCGGGCTGTACTCAGGGCCGCCCGGATCCCCCACGGATGGCAGACCCGACCCGGACGGCCCAGGCCCGCCACATCCGCGCCAGTTCCGTCACACGCTGCGGATGCCGATCGGCAAGGTTGCAGGTCTCGGTGGCATCCACGGCGACGTGGTACAGTTCCCAGGCGCCGCCGGCTTGGGCTACCAGTTTCCAATCGCCGGTATGGACCGCACGCCCCCCCTCGTGCTCGAAGAACAGGGCGGGATGACCGGCACGCGGCCGACCGTCGAGGATGGGCACCAGGCTCCTGCCCGCGAGCGGTTTGAGATCATGAACGGCGTACTTCACCGGGTAGGCCACCCCCGCAAGCTCCAGGAACGTCGGCATCAGGTCGATCACGTGACCCATCTGCCCGGTGATCGAGCCGGCGGGGGATTTCAGCCCCTTCGGCCATTGCACGATCATCGGCGTCTGGCAGCCGCCTTCGAACTCTTCGGCCTTCCAGTAACGATAAGGGGTATTCGCCGCACTGGCCCAGTACGACCCGATGTAACCCCAGGTGGCCTCGGGGCCGGGCTCGAAGCGGCCGGCGTACCGGATCGGCTGGCCGTCGCGGGTCTCGGAGGGCCGGTCGAAACCGGGCTCGGTGTAACGTTCCGGGGACGCTCCGTTGTCCGCCAGCACGACGACCACCGTGTCCTCATAACGATTGGTGTCTTTGAGTGCCTGGATGATGGCCCCGACCCCCTGATCGACACGGTCAACCATCGCCGCATGGACCGCCATCAGCGCCGACTCGTGGCCGCGCCGCTCGGCATCCAACGCGTCCCAGTCCGCGCCATGCCCCATCAGTGCCGGCAGGGGATGCGTCGCGGGATCGAACAGCCCGATCTCGACCTGTCGGCGATAGCGCGCCTCGCGGAGCGCGGGCCAGCCCCGGCGGTACGTCTGGCGGTAGCGGTCGATGTCCTCGGGCCGGGCGTGCAGCGGCCAGTGGGGGGCACACTGGGCAACGTAGAGGAAGAAGGGCCGATCCTCGCGCGCCATCGCCCGGATGGACGCGACCGACTTCTCGGTGATCGCGTCGGTGAGGTAGTAACCGTCCGGCACGTCCTTGACCGGCTCGGTCCCCTCGACCAGGGAGAACGGGTCGAAATAGTTGACCACGCCCCAGATGGTCCCATAGAACCGCTCGAATCCGCGGTTGACCGGATAGGTGTCGAGGCCGGCGAAGGGGCGGTCCCGATCGGCCTGATGGTTGAGCCAGGCGAAGTGCTCGGCACTCTTGGCCTTGCCATGGAGTGGGACCGTCGCCGAGAGGTGCCACTTGCCCATCATCGCGGTCTGGTAGCCCGCGGTGCGGAGCAGCTCGGCGATCGTCGCACTGTCGCGATTCAGGTCTCGCCCGTTGCGGGCCAGTCCAACCTGATGGGGGTAGAGCCCGGTCAGCAGCGCCGCCCGCGTTGGGCAGCAGCGCGATGCGTTGTAGAAACGGGTGAACCGGAGCCCGCCGGCCGCCAGGCGATCGATGTTCGGCGTGCGGATCTCGCCGCCATAGCAACCGAGGTCGCTGTAGCCGAGGTCGTCGAGCAGGATGACGACGAAGTTCGGGCGATGGCCCGCGGCTGGACCGGCCACGGCCTGGGCCGCCACGGTGAGCGCCGCCGCCATGACCGCGGCCCACCCCGCCCCACAATACGGAGTAATCCGGCAGCGCATCGACCCTCTCCTCCGTGGGTTAACCCGATGGATAACGAGTCGCAGCCCAGGCCCCGAAAGCGCCGGCTGAACTCGGTCGTCATCGTCTCCGGCAGTGTGCCCGCGGACGGACTCGCGATCGTCATGAGGTTCCTCTTCCGCAGCGGATACCGTCCTCATGCTCAGGCAGATCCTCGATGCCGATGATGGGCAGCTCCCTGATGGTTTGCTCATCGACTTCGCCGATCTCGGTTTCACACTGACCCTCTCGCGCGGCTGATCAGGTTGCCGACCGCTTGCCAAAGCTCGAGACATTCTTTCCGTTCATCGGCAAACAAGTTGTCCATTAAACTCGTTTCTCGCAACCGAGCTAGGCCCGGATCAACCTCCCAATGCGCTAACATTTTCCTGATAAGATCACGGGCCGCCCGTGAGCCGCCATCCCGTGTCTCGGCCCAGACCGCCAGGCCGGCCCGCAACCCATCGCGCGCCTGCCGGCGCCATCGCATCCGCTCCGCCTCGTCGAGCCTGGCCCCATCCTCGCCGAGTTCGCAGCCGGCCAGGGCTGCGCACCGGGCGGCGGGGTAACGGCATTCGGTGGCCAGTTCCTCGACGCGGCCGACCGGTTGATTGTCTCCGAGCGCGGCCCGGGAACGCAGACAGATCGTCTCCAGGTCGCGCGGCACTTTCGGGTTCAACCGCATGGGCGGCACCGGCTCCGCGGCGATCACCTGCCGCTCCGTTTCCGATGCCGTCTCGCCCCGGAATGGCGGCCTTCCCGTAAGCAGTTCATAGAGCAGGGCGCCGAGCGAATAGATGTCCGCGGCGGGTCCGATCGTACCCACCGTCCCGGACGCCTGCTCCGGGGCCATATAGCTGGGAGTCCCCATCCCAATACCGCTCACGGTCAGGGCCGACTCTCCGTCGAGGTGTCGCGCCAGTCCGAAATCGGCGATCTTGGGAGTGCCCTCCGTGGTGAGCAGGATGTTGGCCGGCTTCAGATCGCGGTGCACGATCCCGCCCTGGTGCGCCACGTGCACGGCCTGGGCCAGCTCGGCCAGCATCGCGGCCGCCTGACGGGCTGGCTGCGGCGTGCCCGCCAGGGTCCGGGCCAGGCTGCCCCCCTCGACGAACTCCATCGTGAAGTACGGCCGACCCTCGTGCTCGCCCACGTCGTAGATCTGAACGATGTTGGCGTGGCGCAGACTCGCCACCGCCTCCGCTTCACGCTGAAACCGCGCCCGCTCGTGCGGTCCGGCGTATGCCCCAGCGATCAGCATCTTGAGCAGCCGCTCCGCCACAGCGCCGTGCAATTCGTCGGCCTGCAAGTTCAACGGCGGCTGCGTCAGGCGTGGATAACTCCGGTACAGCAGCGTGGCGCACAGCAGGTGGAGTCGGCGGACCGCCCGATCCAGCAACGCCCGGACGATCGGCTCGGCGGGTGAATCCTCGGCCAGCTCGTCCAGGTAGCGCTGGACCACGGCGGTGGTGTGTTCTTCGCTCATGGAGCAACCCATCGGCCCCAGGGTGATTGCAGCGTGGCCGATCTTACCACGGCAGGATGAACGCCCGCCACGCTTAGTATGATGAAGGCAGACAGGTCAACGCAGGGTTGACCCACCAACAAGATGATCAAACTCCTCGCTACGGATCTGCGAGCGGGCCGACCGCCCATCCCCGAGGTACAAGTGGAGACCGCATCGATGATACACGCGACAGGAACGGCCTCGGCGATCGTCCCGCCGTTCACGCCGGAATCGGCCGTCCGGAAAGTGCGTGCGGCCGAGGATGCCTGGAACTCCCGCGACCCGGACCGTGTGGCCCTCGCCTACACCGCGGATTCGGCCTGGCGGAACCGCGGCGAGTTCGTGACCGGCCGCGACCAGATCCGAGAATTCCTCGCCGGCAAATGGGCTCGCGAGCTCGACTACCGGCTGGCCAAGGCACTTTGGGCGTTCACCGACGACCGCATCGCCGTCCGCTTCCGCTACGAGTGGCACGACGACGCGGGTAACTGGTTCCGCAGCTACGGCAACGAGTTGTGGGAATTTGACGAGTCGGGGCTGATGCGCCGCCGTGAGGCGAGCATCAATGACGTTCCGATTCGCGAGCAGGACCGCAGCTTCTTCTGGCCGGCCCCTGGTCCCCGACCCGCGGACCATCCCGGCATCCCCGACCTCCGATGACCCAGAACGTGGCGACCGACCTCATGGCCATCAGGAGAGCCCCTACAACAACGAGATGTCCGGGAGGGCGAGCTGGCGCAGTGAAACGTTGGGCTGACAGAGCTGAGCGCTCATCCGCGATTCGTTGCGCCTCTTCGTCCCCCCTTTGCAAGGGGGGACCAATTCGGCTCAGAGAGTGTACGAGAAGGTCGCCGCAGGGTCGTAGGGTGGGTCGAACCTCGATTCATCGAGGCGAGGCCCACCGGATTCGCCGGGGGACTTGGTGGGCCTCACACCGCGTTGCGGCGTTCGACCCACCCTACGGGGCTCCTCGTACACCCTTTCAGTCCGGCGCCACCAAAGATGACTCAGCCGGGCGGCTCGAGAACCTCAGTCAAGACCAACTTTTCCACCGCGCCAGGGCGAAGCTGGCGCGGTGAATGGTTGGGCTAGACTGGGCGAAATCGCCCCAACGGAGCGTTGACCGATGGACACGATGATGAAGTGCGTCGCCGGATGACCGGATCTTGACCCGACTCCGACTTCCAGACCATCAGAAGCTCGAGACCGAGAGAGTCGTGGATAAGTGAGGGAGATGAAGAGGAACTTAGGAAACACATCGTTTATGAAGTCTTTTCGTCGGGCTCGTGGAGGATGTCGGAATCCTATACGTTCTCGCCCTTGATCCCCGAGAACGGAGGTCGCAGTCTGTCCCCATCGCTACCTTGTGGTAGGCACTGTTTTCAAAATGCCTTTTCTTCCATAATAAACGTAACTGTGTCTGTGAGATTGGTGTTCTCCGGAGGGACCGCCCATGGGACACCGCTATGAACTGTCTGACCAGCAGTGGAATCGCCGCTGGCGCCGCTCTTGCCACAAAGCCGAGCAAAGCATCTATACCCGTTTCCGGCGTTGGCGACGCGATGACACCTGGGCTACGGTCCTCACGCGGTTGCTGGAAGAGCGAGAATGCCAGGGTCGCTTGGGCCACTCGTTATGGTTTGTCGATGCCACTATCGTTCGAGCCAGTCGTGCCGCGGGCGGAGCGGAAAAAAAAAACCGGAGGCGGCTCCGCGGCTGGGCGGGCCCAAGCGAGCGCAACTCCAAGAACCTCCTGAGCATGCGCTCGGATACTCGCGCGGTGGCTTTGGCACCAAGGTGAACCTCCGGGTTACCGATCGCGGCGTCGCGCTGGGCATCGACGTGACGCCGGGCCAGCAGCACGAATCGACGGCTTTCGAACCGCTGATGCGGCGCATCCTGCTGCCCCGACGCCGGAGGATACCGTTCTGGCCCTCAAAACTCGCAGGGGACAAAGGCTATAGCTACCCCCATATCCGGCGCTGGCTCAGGCGGCATCACATCGAACCGGTGATCCCTACGCGCAAAGATCAACCGCGGGAGGAATCCTTCGATAAGGCCAGCTACCGCCAGCGAAACTTGGTCGAACGGGTGATCGGTTGGTTCAAAGAGTGTCGTGGCGCTCGGCACTCGTTACGAGAAATTGGCTGTGGATTACGTCACACTGTGGATGATCGCGATGATTGAAAAACTCCTGTAGCCCGCTTAACAAGATCCCGAGACCGATTTTGAAAACAGTGCCTAGCCGACGAGGAAGTCAAGCGTGTCCTTGTGCTCGGTGAAGACCAGCAGCCGCTCCTTCTTCCCCGAGATGTGCTCGGAGACGACCTTGCGGAGTTCCTCGAACTTCGTCTCCTGGTGATGCTTCCGGGTCTGTCTGGCCAGTTCGACCAGCGCCTTCAACTCATCGACCTCGGCCTCGAGCTCGGTCAGGTTCTCGGCCATCGTCAGCCGCTCGACGGCCTCGTCCTCGAACTTCCAGCGGTCGGCCTCGGCCAGGTCCTCCATGTCGAACGGCATGACCGTCTGTTCCTGCTTGAGCTTCCCCAGCCGGCGCAGTTCTTGGAGCCGTCGAAGCCGACGTTCCAGCGAGAGTTGGATGGCCGCGAGGCTGGAGGCCAGGCGACGTTGCAGGACGGTCAGGGCCAGCCCGACGTTGCGGTTGGCCGAGGCCTCGGCCCGTTGGAAGTTGTTCTGCACGTAGCCGGTGACGGCGTCGTAGAGTGCCAGCTCCTCCGCGTTCAGGTCGTAGGGGAGCGTCCGAACGTGCCGGGCGGGAAGCAGGGCGAGCCGTCGAATTGCTTCATGTCCTCCTTGAGACGCCGGATCATGATCCGGTTCTCGTCGTGTCGGCTCGCTTCCTCAAGGATCTTCCCACTGGCGTAGAGGTCGGGATCGAGCAGTTGCAGGAGGAGCGTGAAGTTGTCGGGGTCGCCCTTGTGCGGCGTGGCCGTCAGGAACAGGTAGTGGTCGGTGCGTCTCCGCAAGAACTCGCCGAAATCATACCGCTGGGTCGTCTGGACTTTCGAGTCGTACCGGTAGGCCAACATCTTGTAGACCTCGTCCACGATCACGAGATCCCATCGGGCGTCCCGCATCAAGTCAAGGATGTCGTCCTGACGGGCCACGAAGTCGATCGACGTGATGCACTGGGAGTTGTCCTCCCAGACGTTCCGACCGTAGGCGGCGTTGATCATGTGGCGGTTGATGACGGTGAACGTCTCGTGGAACTTGTCCTGCATCTCCCGCCGCCACTGGTCGGTCAAGCTGGCCGGGGTGACGATCAACGTCCGCTCGATGAGCCCCCGGAACTTCAATTCCTACAACAGCAGCCCGCCCATGATGTCTTGCCCGCACCAGGGTCGTCGGCGATCAGGAAGCGGATGCGGGGCTGGGTCAGCAGGTGGGTGTAGACGGCATCCAACTGGTGCGGCAGGGGATCGACCTGCGAGACCGAGACGGCGAAATGGGGATCGACCTGGAAGGCCAGGCGGATGCGGTGGGCCTCGGCGGCGAGGCGAAACTGGGTCGGATCTCCGTCCAGGGCCGACGCCTCGGTCGCCTGGGTACTCCTGATCTTGCCGTCGAAGTCCTCGGCCTTGAGCAGCTTGGTCCAGAGTTGCTTGGTTATGAAGGCCGACAGCCTGGATCTCGATTCGGGTGCCCCGAGCCTTGGTAGTCAAGACTCGGACGGGTTCGGTGAAGAACGGACCTTCCAGCGTTGTTCCATGAATCAGCCGTTCGAGGATCTCGTCGGTCGTCATCTTCAGGCCCGGCGCCCCGAAAGCACAACCTTGTGAGATGATCGCAGGTTTCGATCCTGAAGTAAACAAAAATCCAGTAGCGGGATCGGGATTTCCGGGTTCGATTATCGGCTATTCCTACAGCGATTCCCCCAGAGGTCTCCGGGAACGGAAGACCTATTTCTTCATCGATTTCAGTTTGCCCGACCCGATCTGCGACGACCTCGTAACGTTTGGGTGATTGGCTTCAATCAAAGAGGCTACCTCTTACGACAACATAAATCAAGTCTGCCGAAGGAATCTTTCGATGGGTTGAACGGGAAAAGATGTACCGTTGAAAGTCAAGTGCCGTCGACCGTGATGACGGCGGAAGTCTCCCGGGCGCGGATCGCCTTGAGGATCTCCCCAGGGGTGGGGAGGATTCGACCACGGCAGGGTGTGCGCCCGCCACGCTTAGTATCACAAGGGCAGGGACGACCCAGGTCCCTGACCAACGGTCATGCCACAGTGCGGCACTCATGCGTGATCGGCGCCTGGAGATGCTGGAATTCCGAGACTCCTCGTCGACCACCACCGATCTCAGAGCGGCGGGTGCGGCAAACCTGGGGAGTGCGACGATCCGACCCGCGCCGCTTCCCCCTCCGTTCGGGCCAATTTGGTCATTCGAGTAACCCGGTCTTCCGATTTTTTGGATTTTTTTATCTCCCTCTGGGGTCGAGAGTTCCGGAGCCAATCGCCCCGGAATCCGCGATAGGTGCATTAACGAACTCTCAAACCTGCGGTATCCTATAGAGAGAGAGACCATGTGTAACCGTCACCGACAGGAAACCCAAGCTGCGAGCCACGGGGCTGTGCCGCGTGCGGCCAGGCCCGGCACAGCGATTTCGGGACTCGGCCCGAACTCGCTGGGGGCCATGGGGATCGGAGAGGGCGCCGCGGCCAAAAGTGATCACCGAGTGCCACTTTGTGCCACAATTCTCGGCAAGTCCGGCCCTGCTCAGAGCCGGCCCCGCCCCGAACCCACGCCGGATCCGGACGTCCCCCAGGTCTTGAGTAGGGACTCTCGGAATGGGTCCAAGCCACCGCCCCCAGTCGGTGCGGTGGTGATCGCCGACGACTCTCGGAATTCCTCGGCCAGCCTCGTATCATCGGGGTTGTCCCGGTTGTACCGACCGATGGGTTCGGCCGGCGCTCACCTGGGTCATACCGGCGGAGGTTTCCTCGCATGCTGGCTACAACGATTCACGTGCTGGCCCTGGGATGGGCTGTCATCGGTCAAGGGGCGTTCTCCGAGCCCTTCCCTGCGCACCGGGTCATCGGCAACGTCTACTACGTCGGCTCAAAGGATCTGGCCTCCTACCTGATCACGACTGGCGAGGGACACATCCTGATCAACAGCGGTTTCGAAGAGACGGTCCCCCTGATCCGCGCCGGCGTCGAATCGCTCGGCTTCAAGATGCGTGACATCAAGGTCCTCCTGGTCAGCCACGCCCACTCCGACCACGTCGCCGGTCACGCCCTGGCCAAGGAACTGACCGGCGCCAAGGTCTACGTGATGCGCGGTGACGACGCGGTGATCGCCTCGGGAGGGAAAGGACAATACTTCTACACCAGGAGTCGCTGGAAGCCCTGCCCGGTCGACCATGTCCTGGAGGATGGTGAGGAGGTGAGGCTCGGCGGCGTGACCCTGGTGGCTCGACGGACGCCGGGCCACACCCGCGGCTGCACCACCTGGACGTGGCGGGTCGCGGACGGGGACAAGACTTACGACGTCGTGGTCATCGGCAGCCCCAACGTCAACGCGGGCTATCGGCTCGTCGACAACAAAGACTACCCCGAGATCGCCGACGACTTCGCTAGCACGTTCCGGACGCTCAAGGCACTCCCTTGCGACGTCTTCCTCGGCGCACACGGCGGCTACTACGGCATGATCCCGAAGTACGAGAAGACCAGGTCGGGAAACCCGAAGAACCCGTTCATCGACCCCGAGGGCTATCGTGCCTTCGTCGCGCTGAAGGAGAAGGCGTTCCGCGAGACCTTGACCGCGCAGCGGTCGGCGAAGGCCCCGAAATCGTGAGAGGAGGCATCGACTGATGGAACAACTCAAAGCCACCATCTCACGAGGCCTGTGGCGGGCCTTGCTCGACCATGCCGAACGGGCTCGCGAGCCGCTGGCGCACATCGTCCGCAAGGCGCTGGCTGAATACCTCCAGGTCTCCCACCACACGCTGTATCAGGTCTCGACCGCCACCGCCCTCCTCGAGGGGATCTACCAGGGTGCGGTGCGAGTCGGCACCCTGCGAGAGCACGGTGACCTCGGATTAGGCACGTTCGAGAATCTCGACGGCGAAATGGTCGTCGTCGATGGACAGGTCTTTCAGGTGCGGGCCGACGGCTCCGTCCGGGAGTGCGACGACGACGAACTGAGCCCGTTTGCGGTCGTGACGCGGTTTGCACCCGAGGCGGCGGTCACGCTGGGTCATTGCCCGGATCTGGGCCATCTGACCGCCCGGTTCGACGACCGTCGGCTTTCCGACAACCTTTTCTTCGCACTCCGGGTGGACGGGCATTTTGATTACGTTCACACGCGGGCGATGTGCCGGACCGAAGAAGGGGTGCCGTTGGTCCAGGCGGCCGCGGTTCAGCCCGAGTTCGAATTCCACGACCTGTCGGGGACTCTCGTCGGGTTCTGGACGCCGGAGTACGCCAAGTCGCTCAACGTGCCGGGCTACCACCTGCACTTCCTGTCGGCCGACCGCAAGAGGGGCGGGCACCTGCTCCAGTGCCGCGGCTCGAACCTTCGTCTCCAGATCCAGCCGCGAGGGCGATTATCGCATCGCGTTGCCCGAAACCGAGGATTTCTTGAAGGCCGACCTGCGCCGGGACCCAACAGTGGATCTCGCGCGGGCGGAGGGAGAAAACCCATGAGCACCCCTGTAACAAGGCCCGGCCCACAGACGGGTGCGGGTTTCCTGGTGAAGACCCTCGAGGCGCAGGGCGTCGAATACATCTTCGGTGTTCCTGGAGCGAAGATCGACAAGGTGTTCGACACCTTGCTCGATTCCCGGATCAAGACCGTCGTCTGCCGGCACGAACAGAACGCCGCATTCATTGCGGGCGGGATCGGCCGCATGACCGGCAAAGCCGGGGTGGTGCTCGTCACCTCCGGCCCAGGCTGCTCGAACCTGGTGACGGGACTGGTCACCGCGAACTCGGAAGGCGACCCCGTCGTGGCGATCGGCGGCGCCGTGCCCATCGCTAATCGGCTGAAGCAAATTCATCAGAGCATGAACACCGTGACCCTATTCCGGCCCATTACCAAGTTCAGCGCCGAGATTGACTCGCCGCAGGCAGCCTCGGAAGTCGTTGCGAACGCCTTCCGCGCCGCCGAGTCCGGGCGGCCGGGGGCTGCCTTTATCAGCGTGCCGCAAGACATCATGACGGGAGCTGCGGACGGCGACGTGTTGACTCCGGTCGCACCGATGAGGCTCGGTCCCGCGGACGCCGGAGCGATCACGGCAGCGGCGACCCTGATCAACGGGGCGGAGCGACCCGTCTTGCTGCTCGGCTTGCTGGCGAGCCAGCCTCGCGCCGCGGAGGCTGTGCGCTCACTCCTGGCCGGAACGAGACTGCCCGTGGTCTGTACCTACCAGGGTGCCGGGGTCGTGCCGCGCGAACTGTTCGACTGCTTCGGCGGTCGGATCGGTCTGTTCCACAACCAGCCCGTTGACAGACTGTTGGACGCGGCCGACCTGGTCGTCGCCGTCGGCTATAACCCGGTCGAGTACGAACCGGGTCTCTGGAACCGGGGACGGACGCGTCAGCTTGTCCACATCGATGCCGTCCCTGCGGATATCGACAAGGACTATCGACCGCAGCTCGATTTGGCCGGGGACATCGCGGCCACGCTCCGTGCGCTTGCCATTCAGATTGACCGAAAAACGCCCAGTGCGGACGCGAACCGGCTCAACGAGATCGCCCGCGACCGGACGCAATTCGCCGAACGCGCGGCCGCGATGAACGGCGTCCCGATCCATCCGATGCGGCTGGTGCATGAACTCCAATGCCTGCTCCGGGACGATATGACGCTCTGTCTGGATATGGGGTCGTTCCACATCTGGCTGGCCCGGCATCTCTACAGTTTTCGCCCCCGGCAGGTGTTGATCAGCAACGGACAGCAGACCCTGGGGGTGGGCCTGCCGTGGGCGATCGCCGCATGTCTCGTTCGCCCCAGCGACAAGGTGATCTCGATCTCCGGTGACGGCGGCTTCCTCTATTCGGCGGGCGAGCTCGAGACGGCGGTGCGCCTGAAATGCAACCTCGTCCACCTCGTCTGGATCGACGGTTCCTATGACATGGTCCGCTTTCAGGAAATGGCCAAGTACGGCCGCGCGTCCGGAGTCGAGTTCGGCCCTGTCGATGTCGTGCGCTTTGCCGAGGCTTTCGGTGCCAAAGGGCTCAGGATCGACACACCGGACGAGATCGCGCCCACGCTCAAGAGGGCTCTTGCGATGGAGGGGCCCGTGGTGATTGGCATCCCCGTGGACTACCGAGACAACCACCTGCTCATGGACAACGTCCATCCCCATGTCCTCAATTGAGGAGATACTGCCGTGCAGCGAACCATCCTGCACACGCCTTCTCGAATTCACGTCCCGGGTAAGCCTCTCGACCGTCGCGCGTGGCTGCGCCGAACCGGTGTGGCCGGCCTGGCGAGTCTGCTGTCCGGAGGCTGCGCCCGCCGAACTCCGGTGAGCTCGCCCGACGCGGCGACTCTGATCCGCTTCCCGCAGACGGTCGCCCTCCGCACGCTCAACGACCGCGCCCCCAGCCTGGAAACACCCTGGGAGTATTATCGCCATGACCTGACGCCCAACGAGGCCTTTTACGTTCGATGGCACCTCGAGCCGGTCCCGACCCATGTGGACCTGCGGACCTGGCGTCTCCGTGTCGATGGCCACGTCGAACGCCCGCTCGAGCTGTCGATGGAAGACCTCCGCCGCGTGGAAGCCGTCTCCCTGGTCGCGGTCAAACAGTGCTCGGGCAATATTAAATAGTGAACACGAATTCACATTAAGGAAAACCACACATGAATCGTCTATTGGTTCTTCTGGCCGCGATCTGGCTGCCCACCGCCGTCCCGTCACCACTCCTGGCGCAGGTCGAGGCACCGACAAACTCCGCCCCGGCGCTGCAAGAGCTCTGTCATTACGAGCCAACGGGTCTGTCTCTCCTGCATCCTTATGTGCGCGGGAAGGTCCCTGTCGTCTTCGTGCATGGGCTCTGGTCCAGTCCGTGGTCGTGGAGACGGATGATCAAGGCCCTCGAGGCCGATCCCGCGCTCAAGGGAGGCTTTCAGTTCTGGACGTTCGGCTACTCGACCGGCGACCCGATCCCTTACTCGGCGTATCTCCTCCGGAGGGACCTGGACGAGGTCCGCCGCATGCTCGATCCTGGGAAGGCCGACCCCGCGTTCGACCGGATGGTGCTCATCGGCCACAGTATGGGCGGCCTGCTCTCCAAGATGATCGCCGTCGAATCCGAGCAACGGCTCTGGCGGGTCGTCAGCGATCGTCCCGTCGACGAGTTGATGGGCGAGGAGGATGATCGCAAGCTCTTGCGCAGCGGCCTGATCTTTGGTGCGCACACGGCGGTTCGCCGCGTGGTTTATATCGCAACACCCCATCGAGGCAGCCGGTTCGACCGGGGCTCGATCCAGCAGGTCGGGACGCGTTTGGTTCGCCTGTCCGACCCACTGCGTGTCGCCCACCATCGGCTCGTCGCACAGAACCCGCCGAACTTCTTCCGAGAACACTTTCGGAAGGGCATACCCAGCAGCATCGACGAGCTGGAGTGGGGCTCACCGATCCTGATGGGCCTCTCGGAGCTGGCCCATCCGCTGGCCCTGAAGGTCCATTCGATCATCCCGGTCCGTCCCGGCTCGCCACCAGACCATCGGACAGACGGCCTGGTCAGCTATGAGAGCGCCCACATCGCAGGCGTTGTCTCGGAGAAGGTTGTCTCCGCTGGCCACCTCTGCCAGGATCATTCGGAAGTGATCGACGAGGTGCGGCGAATCCTCTCGGAACACACAGCCGCGCCTTGAATTCGGATCGCCTCTCTTCGGGATTCTGTCGCGGCATGAGGTCGTTGGGACGCAGAGCCGCAGCCGTCAGGGCGACACCCAAGGGCCAGGTGTTGGTGCCGGCGCCTGGGTATGTCCCGGCATCATGCACGCCGGCGCGATCGGATACCGGCACAGGATCGGAAACGGCTTCCGGCAGTAGTCATCCGGGTCGCAGCCAGGGGAAAAGCAGCGTTTATCCCACCAGTGGAATAGGCCGCCCCCAGGATTCCAACCGCCCACCGGCTGAATCCTGTGGAGGAAGTGCCATCGGGACGATTCGTGATAGCCAGGTTCCCCGCCGTTCGCGGCCGCTGTGGCAATCAGCGCCATGGCGATGGCTCCAATGCCTGCTCGGTGACTCATCGCGTGCCTCCTCTCATCCGGGTTTGTGTTCATCGCTCGCCGGCGTGTCCTCGCCAACAAGCGGAGCCGGCAGGCTCGGTTCAGCGGCAACATCACGTGGCACCGCCCACGGACCGGTCGGCTCGCGAACCAGCGGAGCCGGCAGGCTCGGTTCAGCGGGTGGCGGGGTGGGGTGGCCGTGTGCTTCGTGCAACCGCAGCTCCCAGCCTCCTCCCAAAGCGCGATAGACGTTGATCAGGTTCAGTGCGATGTTGCCGGCAGCGATTGCCAGTTGGTCTTGCTGCTGCACTTGTGTGGTTTCCAGGTTGAAGACCCTGTTGAAATCGATGGTGCCGGTGCGGTACTGCTGCACGCCAAGCTGGGTCGCTGCCGCTGGCCGCCGCCACGCTGCGGTCCAGGTCCTCGGCCTGTTCCCGAGATCTGATGAAGCCTCGGAGAGGCGTCTGGACTTCCCGGCCGGCCGTCAGGACCTTGTTCTGGTAGGTCGCAATCAGCTCCTGCGTCTTGGCCATCTGCAGGCGCACGTTGTTCTTGATCCGGCCGTAATTCAAGATGTTCCAACTGAAGCTGGGAAAGACGGCTCCGATGAAGCTCTTGCTCTCGAAGAACTGGGAAAAGTCCTGGGCATCCCAACCGATGATGCCGTTGATGGCGAGGGTGGGGTACAGGGCGGCCTCGGCCACTCCGATCTGAGCTGACTGGGCCGCCACCTGGCGCTCGGCACTGCGGACGTCGGGCGCCGGCGCAGGAGATCGGCCGGGATCCCCGTGGCGACCCAGGCCGGCGTGCTCGGCATCGGGTTGCTGCCCAGCTCGGGCCCAGGGCCCAGGTCCGGCTCCAGGTCGCGTGGCGGCATGCCAATCAGCGTGCACAGTGTGTCGTTGGCCTGCCCGAGCGCGATCTGAAGCGATGGGATGGTCGAACGGGTCTGCTCCAGGACGGTCCTTGCTTGCTCCACATCGAGCCTGGTCGTAGTGCCGACCCGGAATCTCTGGTCGGCGAGGGCCAGGATTCCCTCCTGGATCCGGACGTTGTCCCGTGCGATCTTGATCCGTTGCTGGGCAACTCGATATTGCACGTAGTTCGTGGCGACGTCCGCCAGCAGAGTGACCAGGGCTGAGTCATAGTCCTCCACCGAAGCATCCAGGCTGGCATTGTTCGACTCGATGTTCCTGCGGATGCGGCCCCACAGGTCGAGCTCCCAGCTCAGGTTGAAGCCGTCGAACCAGTTGGAGAACGCGGCCGACCGTTGATTCGGTGGGGCCAACGAGAGGATCGGCCCAATCAGGGGCATGTTCGAGTTGAGATTGACCCGGCTGTACGAGGCGGTCGCCTGCTGTGTCTGGGGGAAGATGTTGCCCACGGCGATCGCCTGTCCGGCGCGGGCTTCGAGAACGCGCGTGCCCGCGATCCGCAGGGTCGGGTTCTGCTCGTAGGCGGTAACGATCAGGGCGTCGAGCGTGGGATCCTGGAAGACTTGCCACCAGTCTTGCAGGTGCTGGTTCTGCACGCTGGGATCATTCGCCTGGATCCATTCCGCAGCCACCGGTGCAGGCGGCCGGCCATAGTTGGGCCCGACCTTGAGACCGTTGTGAATCCACTGCCGGGGGCTGGTCAAGACGCATCCGCTATTGAGCAAGACGGCGACCACCAAGCCGGCCATCGCGGGCCATCGCCAATGGCGAGGTCGAGAAACTCGGTGGGCATCATGCCCCTGTGGCAATCGCCAAGCCATACGTCATTTCCGTCGTGTGTGTTCGTTCACGGCTTTCCGCACCGGAACAACGCCCTCGGCAAATCGAGAACAATCCGCACAGATGAAACTATCGGCACTTCGAGCGCGGCGGATTGAGGATGACCCTGTAATGAGTACGCGCTTGACGCCGCCAAACCGTCCAGCTCGTCCATTCGGTCGAGTCTATTCCGCCCCGATGTGCTCCCCCTTTTCGGCCACCGAGCGCTTCATGAGTAAAACGAGAGGGACCAGGGCCAGCGCAAGGACGGCGAAGAGCCAGAAGTCGTCGAAGTAGGCCAGTGAAGCCGCCTGCTGCTGGCGGAGGTTCGCCAGCGCCTGCAAGGTCATCTGCTGCGAGGCGGCCGGGTCACCCGTCTGCTGGAAGAAGAACGCCTGGCCCTCCCGGAAGAAGTCGTTCACATGCGGGTTCAAGGGGTCGAGGAACTCGCCCACGCGCGCCGTGTGGAAATGCTCGCGTCGCCACTCGAGGGCCTGGGCCAGGGACGTGCCGACGCTGCCCCCCTCGTTGCGGAGCAGGGCGAACAGGCCGACCGCGGCCCCGCGCAGATGGGGCGGGATGTACTTGAAGGCGGCCACGTTGATCGAAACGAAGATCATCGACAGGCCGACGATCAACACCACCCGCGGCCAGACCACCAGATCCGGGCTGATGTACAGGTTCATCAGCGCCATCCAGTAGTTCCCGGTCGCCATGATCAGCAGGCCCGCCATGATCAACCAGCGGGCATCAACGCCCCGACCGATGAGAGTGCCGACCACGATCAACCCCATGATGGAGAAAACGCCCGATGGCGATTGTACCAGCCCCGACACATAGGCGTCGTAGCCGAACTGGGACTGGAGCAGGCCCGGAAGGGACGTGCTGGCGCCGTAGAGGATCCCGTACGCACAGAAGATGATGATACAGCAGGCCACGAAGTTCCGCTCCCGCAACGGCCGGAAGTCGACCACCGGGTTGGCAATCCGCGTCTCACGGAAGAACAGGGCGGCCAGCCCGAGAACGAACAGGATGAAGAGCGTCTGCACCCGCCAGAACGGGTCATTGTACCAATCCCACTCCTGCCCCTTGCTGAGCATCACTTCCCAGCTCGACATGATCAGGACGAGGAGCCCAAGGCCGATGTAATCGAAATTGAGTGGTTGCCGACGCAGCTCGGCCCGCTCCTTCTTGAGGTAATCGGGGTCGGAGACCAGGAGGTAAGACGCGAGGAATCCGAGGGCGCCGACAGGGATATTGATGTAGAAGATCCAGCGCCAGTTGTAGGTGACTGTGAGATAACCGCCCAGGGTCGGGCCGACGACCGGCGCCAGCAGGGCCGCCACGCCGAACATCGTCTGGGCAGCGCCTTGTTTCTCGGGCGGGAAGCTGTCCAGGAGGATGGCCTGGCTGGAAGGCTGGAGTCCGCCGCCGCCCAGGCCCTGGATCACCCGGAACAGGATCAGTTGTTCGAGGCTGGTGGCCATGCCGCACAGCCCCGAGGCGATGGTGAAGACGGCGATCGAGAGGAGGAAGTAGTTGCGACGTCCGAGGTGGGCCGACAGCCAGCCGGTGATCGGCAAGATCGTGGCATTAGCCGCGAGGTAGCTCGTGAGGACCCACTCACTGTCGACGTTCGACGCCGACAGGCCGCCGGCGATGTACCGCAACGCGACGTTGGCGATCGTGGTATCCAGCACCTCCATGAAGGTGGGCACGACCACCGCGGCCGCGACGAACCAGGGGTTGATCGCCGGGCGGTTGACGGCTCCCGGCGCCATTGTCACACTGCTCACGCGGGGACTCCTCCGGAACGAGCCAGGATGGACCATGATTCGCAAGGCCGACGTCTTTTCCCGCCCTCAAGGGCCGCTCTGGCCTCCCGGAAGTGGCGTCGTGGTTTGCGAGGTTTCCCGGTCGTCCGCCACCGTTGGGCCTGACGGAAGCAGGTAAAGCGGTTGAAGGACATCCCCGGCGTGCGGCCCCGTGGGCCGTTCCTTGTAGTAGACGTAGGGGACCACCGACAGGCCGACGAACAGCGGGGCCTTGTCCGGGTCGTAATCGGTCAGCTCAACGCGTACCGGCAGCCGTTGGACGATCTTCACGAAGTTGCCGGTGGCGTTCTGCGGCGGGAGCAAGGACAGCGTCTGGCCGGTCCCCATGGTGAAGCCGGTGATGCGGCCCTCGTACTCACGCCGGCTCCCGTACATGTCCACTTCGCAGCGCACGCGATGGCCAATGCGCAGCTCCGCCAGTTGAGTCTCCTTGAAGTTGGCATCGATCCAGATCTCGGTGAGCGAGCGGACGGCCATCAGGCTCTGCCCCACGGCGACGTTGTTGCCCGGGTTGACGTTGCGGCGAGTCACCACGCCGTCGATCTCGCTGGCGATGTCGCAGTAGCGGAGATTCAGCTCGGCCTGAGCCAAATCGGCGCGGGCCTGCTCGCGCTTGGCCTCGGCCTGCTTGACGGCCGGCGCCTTGGGAATGATCTGCGCGAAGATCTTGTCGACATCGCGGCCGGGGTCCTGCTTGTAAAACTCCTCGAGAGCCTCCTTGGGGGTTGCGTTCCATCGCGTCGGCACATAACCGAACTGGGACGTAGTCTCGAGTAACTGTCCCATTGCCTGGCTGACGGCGGAGAAGGTTTGGTCGAGCTGATCCGGCACTTCGCCCAGGTCATGGCCCGGGGGCGGCTGGGCGGGAAGCCCCAGGCCAACCCGGGTGGCGTACACGGCCTGGAGGGCTTGATCGACGGCCGCCTCATCGACCTTGACCATCTGCTCGCGCTGGTCGAGGTCTTCCTTGCTGATGCCCCCGCTCGGCGCGAGCTCCCGGCCCCGCTTGAGGTTGGCCCGAGCCAGCGTCAGGGTCGCCTTCTGGCTCCTGAGAGTCGCCACGTTGGCGCGCAGGTTGGCGGTCTGGGTGTGAACATCCTCGATGGCGTGCTCGAGCCGGTAGCGATTGGCCCGGCCCTGGGCAATCAGGCCTGCGCACCTGCGCCTCGAGCCGCCGCGAGGTTCGTTTCGGCGACCGCCAGGGCGGCCTTCGCGATCTCGACTTGAACCTGATAGGGTTCCTTGTCGAGCTGGACCAGCAGGGCCCCCTTTTTCACACGGTAGTTGTCGTCGACCAACACCCGGCTCACCTGGCCGGCGACCCGGGGAGCCACGAACGTCACGTGGCCGTTGACGTAGGCGTCATCGGTGGAAACCGTGTTCAGCGCCGTTTTCACAGCGGGCTCCGTGAGATATCCCCCGATCGCCAATCCGGCCACCGCCCCCACCCACAACAACCATTTTCGCCAGCGGTGCGATGACGGACTGGCCTCGGCGGGTTTGGGCGGTCCGTCGGCCCGCGGCGTCCAGGTAGCGTCAGCCTTCACTTCCGTTATCTTCTCCGAAGTCTCATCATGAGTGCTCGCCATCCAGATGCCCCCTCTCGGACTGCCGGACATCACGTTGCCGTTATTGCTCTGCCATTCTGCACTATACCTCGATCGATGCTGTTCGATCGACCTCATCGGGGCAGAAGACTGCCGCACCGGCATGCTTGATCGCGCTTGTCACAACGGCTGAGACCGAGAAGATATCAAATCGGACGGCCGCGCGAATGCATCCCTGCCGGCTTCACCGCTCCCCGCGACCTTCCATCGGATGTAGCTCACCACCAGATCGACGGTGAACAGGTCATCGATCCGACTCAGCCGCCGGTGGCGCTCCAGATTCTTCAGGTCGGCGTAGGGCATGGATGGCGCAGCACCGCCAGGCCCTCATCGGTCAGCCGGCCATCCTGCACGATGTCCGTGTCGCCTCCCAAGACGGGCTCAGCGAACAACTCACCTTGCCGGATCTTGATAGCGAACTCACGCTCCAATCGGAACACGATGTCCAGGAAGTCGATGGACTCCGCCCCCAGATCCCCTTTCAAGGTGGCGGAAGGCGTGACGTCGTCTTCGTCAACGCCCAGTGCTTGCACCAGCACTTTCGTGACCTTCGCATGGATTTCGTTGACGTCTGGCATGATCTGGTCCCTTCCCGACAATGGAGAAGCAGAAAAACGATGGAGACCGCTTCACGTCGGCTCCCTCAGCCCCTGCACCGTTACTGAGCGTGACAACCGGTCATCGGGACTCGTGTCGTTGTGGGACTGAGGAGATGCCCAGCCCTTGGAGGTTGCCGGGTGCGCCAGGGGGGGCGGGGCCGGTCGGGCGACTTCCGCCCGGACTCGGTTTCGAAGGGAAGAGGGAACGATCCTCGATCGTGATCCCGAGCGAGACAGCCAAGGCGAACGCTTTTGCGTTACCGGTCGATCGCCCGCATCGCCTGGGCGTGGTAGCGATCCCCGGAAGCCGCCCCCGCGGGGAGAATGGCGTCGATCTGTGCCAGATCGTCTGCTGTGAGGTGGACGTGGACCGCGCCGAGGTTGTCGTCGAGGTACTTGACCCGCTTGGTGCCGGGGATCGGAACGATGTCGTGCCCCTGGGCCAGCACCCAGGCCAGAGCAAGCTGACTCGGCGTGCAACCGTTGGCCGCGGCCAGCTCCTCGATTTTTTTCACCAGCTCCAGGTTCTTCGGGAAGTTTTCGCCCTGGAACCGAGGTGCGTTGCGACGGTAGTCGTCGGCCGGCAGGTCGTCGAGGGTCTTGAACTGCCCGGTCAGGAAACCTCGTCCCAGCGGACTGTAGGCGACGAACCCGATGCCCAACTCCCGCACGGTCGGCAAGATTCCGTCCTCGGGCTCGCGGCTCCAAAGCGAATACTCCGTCTGCAATGCCGCGATCGGGTGGACCTTGGCCGCCCGTCGGATCGTTGCCGGTGCGGCCTCCGACAGGCCGAGGTAACGCACCTTCCCGGCCTTCACCAGGTCGGCCATCGCCCCGACGGTGTCCTCGATCGGCGTCTTCGGGTCAACCCGGTGCTGGTAGTAGAGGTCGATCACGTCGACGCCCAAGTCGCCGGAGGCTCGCGTCGCAGCACTCCCGGACGTACGGCGGATCGCCGCGGACGCCGAGGAACTCGCCGCCCGTGCCCCGGACGTTGGCGAACTTCGTCGCCAAGACGACGTCGTCGCGGCGATCCCTGAGGGCTTTGCCGACGAGGGTCTCGTTGCGCCCCATGCCGTACACGTCGGCAGTGTCGAGGAAGTTGCCGCCGGCGTCGAGGTAGCGGTGGATGACGCGAATCGATTCCTCGTCATTCATCTGCTTCGGGTCGTAGAACTCGCTCATCCCCATACAGCCGAGGCCGACCGCCGACACACGGAGCCCACTCCTACCCAGTTGACGTGCGATCATCGTCATGTCCTTTCCCGTGGTCGGGGTCGCCGCCCCAACTCAACGAAAGCCAACGGATACCTGGCCCCATCATACTGAGCGTGGCGGGCGCACACCCTGCCGTGAAAAGATTGGCGGAGAGGCTTCCATGACCCTATCCTCGGGTTCTCGGAGACGAAGTCCTGCCGGCCATCGCGATCCAACCCCATGGCGGGTCGAAGTTGAGAGGACGGGGAGACGCCCATGACTTGACATCCACGATAATCCGCGAGAGCCCAAGGGCGATCCAGTGTGGGATTCCGGAAACCAGCCTCCACGCCAGGTCCAGGGTTATCGGCGTCAGCGCGACCACCCAGGACCAGAACATAAGATTGCCCATCGTTCGCCTCCTTCTGCCTTGCGCGGGAGGGCGACTCATCCGCCTCGGGTATCGTTGACCGGGGATTCCGGTTCTTGCCCTTCCAAGAAGTCCCGCGGAAAAAATCATCGGCGCCCTTCATCGTTTTTCGGGAATAGGCGGACAAGGGACGTCGCTCAGGCCGAACGGACGGCGCGATCGAGGAACGGGTAGTCGGTGTAACCCTCGGGGCCTGCCGCGTAGAACGTAGCGGGATTCGGCGAGTTCAGCGGGGCGTCGACCGCGAAGCGGTGGGGCAGATCCGGGTTTGCGAGGAAGAGCTGACCGAACGCCACCGCGTCGGCCTCGCCGGCTCGGAGCACCTCCTCGGCGACCGCCTTCGTGAGCTTCTCGTTGGCAACGTAGACGCCGCCGAAAGCGGCCTTCAAGTGGGGACCGATCCGACCCTCGCCCAGTGATTCCCGGACGCAGAGAAACGCGATGTGACGGCGGCCGAGCTCCCTGGCAACATACCCAAACGTCGAGGTCGGGTCAGAGTCGCCCATGGAATGCGCATCACCGCGCGGAGCGAGGTGCATCCCCACGCGGCCCGGCCCCCACACGGAGACGGCGGCATCGGCCACTTCGAGCATGAGGCGCGCCCGGTTCTCGATGGGTCCTCCGAACTCATCCGTTCGATGGTTCGTGCTGTCCTGGAGGAACTGGTCGAGGAGATAGCCGTTGGCCCCGTGGATCTCGACGCCATCGAAGCCGGCACGCTGAGCGTTCTCGGCGCCCTCCCGATAGGCCGCAACGATGGCGGGAATCTCGTTCGTCTCCAGCGCCCGGGGCACGACGAAGGCCTTCTGGGGCCGAAGGAGACTCACGTGACCGCCAGGGGCGATGGCGCTCGGCGCGACGGGCAGATCTCCGTTCAAGTAGATCGGGTCCGACATCCGCCCCACGTGCCAGAGCTGGAGGACGATGCGGCCGCCCGCGTTGTGAACGGCCCGGGTGACGAGCTTCCAGCCTTCCACCTGCTCTCGCGACCAGATGCCCGGCGTGTCGGGATAGCCCACGCCCATGGGCGCCACCGAGGTGGCCTCGGAGATGATGAGCCCCGCCGAAGCCCGCTGCGCGTAGTATTCAGCCATGAGCCGCATTGGGGACCCGGTCCTCGCCCGCGCGGCAGCGGGTGAGCGGGGCCATGAGCACCCGATTGGGAAGCTTCAGGTCGCCAACTTCGAGCGGTTCGAAAAGTGTTGACATGGAAAGAGTCCTTCATCCAGCCGCGGCGTACGGGCTCGCGGAAAAAACACGGCAGCGTCGCGACTCGCCCGGAAGGGAACGAGTCACGAGGGACCGGATCCCCACTGGAAGGAGCAGCGATCACGTTGTACAATCCACTATAGATAGTTCGTAAGTTCGGAACAAGGGAACTAAATTACAGCAGGTCCTCGACCCGGGAATGCGCAACGACGCCCGGTTCCTGGCTCGCTTCACACGGTCCTGGGACAGCCGGCCTGGGGTGGTTAGAATGAAGTGAGTCGACGCTCGGATCGAGGACCCGACAAAGCGATCATCGGGTCACGGCATCATCAGGCAATGATACTCTCATGGCAGCCAGGCCTCTCCGACATCCCGACATCGAAAGCATTACGGTCGCGGACATCCTCCATGCGCTCGCCGACCCGGTCCGACTGGCCATTGTGTGCGAGCTGATGGAGGCGGAGTCGGGGATGAACTGCGTAGAGACGATGAGCAGCGCGCGGATCGTGCTCGCGAAGTTGACGTGTTCCCAGCACTTCCAGATCTTGCGCGACGCCGGCCTCATCCACTGCGAGCGCAAGGGGGTCGAACTCACAAGCCGCCTCCGCATCCGGGAGCTCGAGCAACGCTTTCCGGGCCTGCTGAAGTCGATCCTGAAAGCCTACAAGAAGGAGAAGTCTGGGACGACGGATTGAGCGTCTCACGCCCCGAAGTAACCCGTACGCCGGCCCGATCCGGACGCAGCAAACGAAAGTCGCGGTTGATGGGAATGGAAGCGTCCTCGATCGGCACCAGTTGCGTGTCCAGCCAGGCCGGGTCGGCGTGGTTCGCCTCGTCGCCGGGTGCGCGCTTGCGTAAGCATACGATATTTGTAACGACGCTTGTTCCTTACCGCTTGTGGGCGTCCGAAGGCAGGGGACCGCCCCCATAGGCGTTAACTTAACGACCGGGTCCTGTGAAGTACCGCCTAATTTCGAGAGTCCTCGGCGATCACCACGGCACCGTCTGGGGGCGGTGGCTTTGACCCATTCCCAGAGTCCATCCTCCTGACCGGCGGGACGTCCGGATCCGGCGTGGGTTCTGGGCTGGGGCGGCTTGGAGGCGGGCCTGACTTGCCGAGAATTGTGGCACGAATTGGCACTCGGTGATCACTTTTGGCCGCGGCTCCCTCTCCGATCCCCATGGCCCCCAGCGAGTTCGGGCCGAGTCCCGAAATCGCTGTGCCAGGGCCGGCCGCAGGCGGCACAGCCCCGTGGCTCGCAGCCTGGGTTTCCGGTCGGTGACGGTCGCACATGGTCCATATTATTCAGTATGCCACAGGTTTGATGATCCGTTAATGCACCTATCGCGGATTCCGGGGCGATTGGCTCCGGAACTCTCGACCACAGAGGGAGATGAGAAAATCCAAAAATTCGGAAAGGTGGGCCACTCGAATGACCAAATTGGCCCGAACTGAGGGGGAAGAGGCGCGGGTCGGATCGTCGCACTCCCCAGGTATCCCGCACCCGCCGAGCTGAGATCGGTGGTGTTCGACGAGGAGTCTCCTCATTTCCGTAGGATTTCCGCGGGAAAATGGCGTTCGTCTCTCGGATGGGGCCCTTAAATTAACGCCTATGGGGGGACGGGGGACCGCGACGCCGACAAGATCCTGAAAACCTTGTGAAGCACACCTGACGGCATGACCCGGCAAGAGATTCGGCGTAGCGTGTTCAGCGGTAACAAGCCCGCCGAGTCGATCGCCTCTATGCTGGCGACGCTCCAGCGTCTGGGGTTGGTCCGGTCCGAGAGAATCGAGACGGGCGGACGCCCGGCAGAACGCTGGTACGCCATAAACGCCGAAAGCCGGCCCGCCGTGGACTGCCCGCCGCCCGACACCCCGCACGTCGAGCCTGAGCCCGAACTCGAGCCCACCGCGCTCCGCCCTCCCGCTGCCGACGATCGAGACGACCGCCGCCGTCGTGCTACGGAGCATCTGGCCGCCATGAGGCCAGAGGGAGGCCATAGCCCGGCGTGGGACGCCGCTCGACTGCTCATCAAGGGGTTCGGGCTGACACCGGAAGAGGCTTTCCCTTTGCTGGCGGAATGGAACCGAAGGTGTCAATCCCCGCTGAGCGACTTCGTCCTTCGTTGGAAACTGACCAACGTCGCTCGTGGCTACACTGTCGATGGTGCCCTTTTGGCGTCGGTTGACGCTTGGTGAGATGCGTGGATTGCAGCCGAAAAAAACTTGGCCGAAACTTAGGTTCATCCGGCGGAAGCGCGCGTTACTTTCACAGTGACCCAAGTCGATGTGAGATAATGAGCTAAGGATCATCCGACCAGGGCATACTTCGTCTCATGGATCGCCAGGATCTTCAGCTTGAAGAAGGCCAGATCCCGGAACCCGTACGCCTGGCGCTTCATGGTCTTGATCTTGTTGTTGGTCCCCTCCATTGGACCGCTCGAGATCATCACGTCGTAGTACGCCAGCAGGCCCGAGCGGTGCGCCGCCAGCGTCTTGGCCATTTGCTGCGGCATCTTGATCCCCGACGCCTCCGCTCGGCGAATCCAGCCGTCCAGAAACGTCGTCGCGAATCGCTTCCCGGGCTGCTGCCAGAACCGTCGCAGATCCTCTTTCATGTAGTAGGCCACAGCCAGCGGTTCGTTCAGGGCCAGCGCCTCCTTCAACCGCTGCTTCTCGTCCTGCTTCTCATCGAGGTTCTCGGCGTTCTTCAGCAACAGCCACCGCGTCCCCTTGAGCACCGCCTTGTGCTGGACCTCGGTCGCCTCGTGATACAACGCCCTGCGGAGATTCGAGAGCTTCTCGTTGAACAGCTTGACCACATGGAAGTGGTCGAAGACAATCTTCGCCCTGGGCAGGTTGCTCCGGACCGCCGCCTGATACGCCCCCGACATGTCCATGGCCACCGCCTGGACCTTGGCCCCGCTGGGCCGCAGTCGCTTCCAGAACGGCTTGAGGGCGTCGGCCCCCTTGCCGTCGCCGACGAAGACCACGGCGCCGCTCTCCAAATCCAGGACCACCGTCAGATAACGGTGCCCCTTGGCGACGGCGATCTCATCGATGGCGATGGCGCGCAAGTGCTTGAGCTTGGGCTTGGCATAGCGCCGCGACAGGTCGCGCTTTTGGATCTCCTTGACCAGGTCCCAGCCGACGTTGACGTGATGGGCGACGTCGAGGATGGTCATGCTCCGCGACAACTCCAGCACGTATCGCTCGAAGGACTTGGTGTAGCTCCGCCGGGGTTCGGCAAAGGGGACCTCGACCTGACGCACCAGGCCACACGCTCGACATTCGACCCGCGGGATGGGCAGGATCACGGAAGTCTTCCGGCAGCCGATGGGCAGGGAAACGAACTGTCGCTCCGCGTGACCGCGGGAGGTGACGTCGCGGGAACCGCAGGCCGAGCAGCGACAGTCGTCGGGATCCTGGGGGATGGTGAAGATCACCTCGCCGCCCTGGTAGTCGGTGCGGACATAGTCGTAGCCGCGGATGCCGAATGCGTGATACAACAGGCTGGTGGACATGCGGACCTCCCGGTTTGGAGTGTTTTTGACACAACTCCAAGTGGAGTCAGCATGTCCACTTTTTTCAAGACCAGCGCGCGCTTCCGCCGGATGAACCAGAAATACTCCGGGTAGAGGCCGACATTGCCATTGCGACTGAAATTTTCCATGAGCGGCCTGACGAGCGTGCCGTTGATCGGGCCCAATTGGCCGACCGTGTGCCCGTATCGGAGCATGTCCCCATTGATTCGGTTGGTCAACCGCCCCCGCTCCGAGACGAGCTTTGCCCGTTGGATGGTCAGGACCCGCAGCTCCTGAACGGCATCATTGGCCAGCCAACTCTCTCGCCAGAGCCCGGTGAGACTGTGATGAGCCAGCTTCTTGGCGTCGAACTTGTCGGTCTTCCGGCGCGCCTCGCCGTGTCGGATGGGTTGATGATCGAGGGCCTGCTCCTCCACGACAGACACAGGGGCATGTGATACTGGCCGGTGGATTCGAGCGTATACCGCAGATCATCGTCGCGGACGTTGATCCCGAATGCCGCCAACGTCGAGGGCACGGCACGCTTGGCCGCCGTCAGCTCGGGCCAGCTCGCGGGGACGGTCCACTCCCGGCAAACGAGTTGCTTTGCCCGGTGGATCAAGAGACAGACCTGGAAGAACTTCGAGTGGCAGTCCACGCCCAAGCCGTGCTCATAGAGCAAAAGCTCGGGTTGTCCAGTCACCTCCAACGAAGGGGACGGCAACGATTCTCCTGTCGGTGCTTCGGTCGCGACATGGTCCACTGGAATCCCCTTGACGCAAGACTTCGAGAGAAGCATCGGTGTGCTTAAAGACTCGGAGGCGTTCTACAGATAGTCTAGGTTTCTCAGAGAACTTGTCGTCGGGGTTGGTAAATTTTTTCGCCTTCTTCTTCGGGAAGATCGTAATCTCCCGGGAGTAACTCAGCACAGCTTTTCAGGTTAAGAGACTCTCTCAACAAAGGAAGTTCCCGGACGGCAGGCATACTCCGGCCCTGGAGGTAGCCGTAAACGGTCACAGGCGAAAGGCCGAGGCGCGTCGCCAAGTCGACGGCGCTGAGGCCCTTCTCTTGGAGCAAAGCGTCGAGATGTTCAGCGAACTGACGAGCCCGCAACGAGACCCCTGCTGCGGGACCTTTTTTCTTTCTGCCCATGGTAGCTCTCCGGGTTTCGAACCCTGAGGTTACGGGCAAGCCAAGCTAACGTCATTCTGTGTTCCTGTTCACTTGACGGCCATCGGGATCACAACTACTGTACGACCGATCCTCAAGCACATACAGGAGACTCGGAGCCAGTCCCCGGTTTTTGAGGGACTCTAAGGCGTTTACTGGGCGTTGCATGGAAAACTGAAGTTGTGGCGAGGTCTCCCGACCTTGCCACCTGCCGGACCGAAGGTCTCCTCTGGGGACAGGAACCGGGAGACCTTCGGTCCAGCCCACGGCGGGGTCAGGAGACCCGCGCCGAACGGTCGTCAGGAGACCCGCGCCGAACGGTTGCCGAACGGTCGCTGCTCCAAGGGGTCTGACCTTTTGCCGCCCCCGATCGGTACGTGCCCCGATCCCCGAGGTCGCTTCGGGTCGCATATCCTGCACGGCACCCGGCACCGAGCACCCCTCGTGGGTTCGATCCGATCGAGGGACGCAACGCCCGGTCAGTCCCTCAGCCGCCTCGCGGTGAACGTGACGCTTCGCTCGTCGCCGATTTTCGAGGACGGAGAGGTCGGGGTCAGACCAGGAGAGGTCGGGGTCGGAGAGGTCGGGGTCAGACCAGGTTCTGCAGCCCATAATGCCGTTGGACTTGCCGGTGAAAGTCCGGTCGTGGCAATTGACTGTTTATCCACGTAGTGATACTCGACGTTGGCTCGGGGTGACCCGACCAGCGAAAGCTCGAACGTAAACGTCCTCGAAAGGAGGGCTAGCCAGCTCGCGGGCCGTAACCATGCCTATGGTTTTTATGGTAGGAGTGAACTCTGCAGCCTCGAAACGACCAATGTGGTCGCCGAACCCGTAACTTGGAGGTGAAGGCTAACACCCGAGAGGAAGCAACAGTCATGTACACTCTCTGGGGCCACCGGGGTAAGGGAGGCGGCACGCGAGCACAGTCCAGCGGAGTCAATTGGGGACCCTCTGGATTCCCACCCGAAGCCGATTTCCTTGGGTGCAGCAGCCCTCGCCACAAATCCATAAGTGGTGGGGAGGGATTCAGAGGCTCGGATGAGGCCGTAGTAAGCAATGACCCGTCGGGACAACATAACCCGATGGCGAGCCAAGGGCCTCTGGATGGACGTGTGGGAGTTGCTGGGGGGCGTGCCATATTGAACCGAAAGGCTCTAGAACGGGTCGTCCCTTCGGGGATCACGAATTCCTGGGAGATCCCACTGCGATGGCGTATAAGACGGAGTCATGGGGCGGATGTGGACGGCACTTAAACCCTGGGAAGTCGCCGAAGGTCGCCATTGACGGTCCATTTGAAGCCGTACTGGGGAAAACCCGCCGTACGGAATTTTAGAGGGGGAAGGGAAAACCCGAAGCTCGATCGAGCCCGCCGGGCGCCCCTTCCCTACTCGGCTCTATGCCGCCGGGTCTGATCGCAAGCACCGGTACGCCGGTGTAACGGCATACCGGTATAGCGGCAACGCTCGCGTCGCCCCGGCGATGATCAGCGATAACGCCGCGCAGGGGAGGGAAGGGACGTCCCATGACTAGAACCCCAGAACACCTGACGCTGACCCGCAAGCAGGAGAAGCTGATCGAGGCCTCCATCTCGATACGCGCCGATGCGCCCGAGCGCATCGATTACCTTCACAGCGTACAGTGCCAGTGCGGCATCCCTTACAAGAATCCGGGGGAGGGGGTGCGGGAATGGGACCGGAAGCAGGGCGGGGCGGTCCTGCGCATCGAGGCCGGCGCCGCCATCGACCCGCGCTCGGGCGAATTCGTAAAACTCGGCCTTCCCTACGGCGAGAAGCCGCGGCTGGTCCTGATCCATCTGGCCAGCGAAGCGGTGCGCAATGGTTCGGCGGTGGTCGATGTCGAAGATTCGATGACCGCCTTCGCCAAATCGCTAGGCGTCGAGGCCAACGGCCAGCAGCTCAAAGCGCTGAAGGACCAACTCGCCCGGTTGGCGGCCTCGACCGTGCGCATGGGCATCGTGGAGGAGGGAAGGGCCGTCCAGGTCAACACCCAGTTTGTCAGCGCCTTCGACCTGTGGTTTCCCAAACAGCCCGACCAGCGCGTGCTCTGGCCATCGACCGTGCGCCTGAGCCAAGAGTATTTCCAGAGCCTGGGCCGGCACGCCGTGCCGCTCGATCACCGGGCGGTGGCGGCGCTGGCATCGTCTTCCATGGCCCTCGACGTCTACGTGTGGCTGGCGCAACGGCTGCATCGGGTGCCTACCGGAAAGCCGCAATTCATCACCTGGGCGGCGGCTTACGAGCAGTTCGGCCAGGGGTTTGGCCGCGTGCGTGACTTTCGCCGCCAGTTCCTCCACACGCTTTCCCAGGTGAAGGCCGCGTACCCTTCCGCACGTATCGACACCAACGAGCAGGGCCTGACCCTGGAGCATAGCCCGCCGCCTGTCGCCCCACGCCATTTCTCCTTCCTCGGCCAGAAATCGACCCACGGTAAGTTGGTCGCGCCCCCATCTGCGGGAGACGCCACGGATTCCGAAGGCATCGGCGCAGTCCATAAGGCTACGAAGCTGGGCCAACCTGTTGAATAGCCGATCAACCAGTGCGGTAAGTTGGTCGCGCCTTGCATGCGGCGAACTGGCGGTTTCCCTAGTATGTAAGGCCCGCGCCCACGCTACGGTAAGTTAGTCGCGCCCTGGATGCGGCAAGATCGCGCCGTCCTCAACCGCAGGACACCCACGGTAAGTTAGTCGCGCCCTACCGGTAGCGGCCGATTGTGGATAAGCCCGAGGATACCGGGAGTTATCCACGGTAAGTCGGTCGCGGCCCCTACGGTAAGTTAGTCGCGGCCCTCACGGGAATCCGCGGCTTCCACCACGGTAACTTGGTCGCACAAACCTATATATAAAACCATTATACTTCTTCCTATAGTTTATCGGGCGATTTCTGTGGATAATTACGCATTCCCAGCGATAATCTGCACATGCATTGAATGCAGGGGAGGGAACAGCAAGACTGCATGCAGTAGATACCTTTATGGCCTCTCCGACTCTTCCATAGCTCTCAATCCAATGGAAATGGCATTCAGAGAAGCGTTTGGTCCCATAGGGCTGGGTCACTAGCCAAAACACCCGTTCACGCCTGTACGGGCTTCTAATGCATTCTCGGACAATTGCCCAATCGCCGAGATTAACGCATGCGCATTTCATAATTATTCGTAAGCCCGGCGGTGCTCGGGTCAACGACCTGCACGGAGCCCGAGCATCCGCGGACCTCCGCCTCGCGGCCGGCGTAGGGAAACGGGACGACGTAGCAGTGGCCCTCGAAGTTCACCGTGCAGTCCTTGTGTACCGGCGCCGTGCGGACCAGGTCGAACGGCTCGGGCAACAGGGCCGCTAGGGGCCACAACAGCGGCCGCTCGGCCTCCCAGGTCTCGGTGACAGTTCGTCCGGTGGGCCGGACACACCCGCCGGGCTCCGTCGCGCTGACCTAAGACGGGTCTCCCTCGCAGGAACCCAGGAGTGAGGCTTTACCGCCGGCGACCCGGCGCGGGCCGGTCGATCTCGCCGCGTTCCACCGCAGGGCAGGGAGCCGTCGCGGAGCGGATTCTGACGCGGGTCCGCACGACGGCACGCGGCGCCTTTTCGGGGATTTTCCGCTGGAAACCGGTTGGTCTCACGCTTAGAATTGGCGAATGCCGAGGTTTGGACGGTCCGCGGGCCCTTCTTGACTCATCGGAACCACGTCTCGATCCTTTGGCATCGTCTTCCCGAGGAAGGTCCCCACCTTGAGCAAGGTCATCCGGCAAATGGCCGCGTTCGCGGCCGCAGGTCTGATCATCACCCTCGGGCTCACGGTCGGCACGCAGAGCCTCTAGCTCGTCTTTCTCATGACGGCCATCCACCCGTGACTGGGCGTCGCGGCTCGCCGTGATCTTGGCGGCCTCCTTCGCGGGCGTCGTCGCCGTGCCCGTCGGTCTCTACCTGAGGTTACCGCCGTCGTTGAAACTCCCCGAGAGCCAGTCGGGGCCAGAGTTCGAGGTCTATCTCGACGCGCTACGGACGCGGCTCGCGTCAAACCCCCACCTCCGCCAATCCGTGAGCCTCGCAGACCGGGCCGGCATCGACGAGGCGCTGGGGGTCCTGGACCGGCAAGCCGAAGCGATTGTCCTGAAAGCCGCCCAGAAGGTCTTCCTCTCCACGGCGGTGTCGCCAGAACGGGAAGCTCGACGGAGTCATGGTCCTGGCCGCTCGAGTCGCGCATGGTCTGGGAGATCGCCTTCCTCTATTATCAGCGGCCCTCGGTCCGGGACCTCCTCAACCTGTATGCCAATGTGGCCTCGACCGCATTCGTCGCCGGCGAGCTCCAGGACCTCGACCTTCTGGAGCAAATGGAGCCGGTGGTCACCACCGCCCTCGGCGGGCTAGTCGGGGCGGTGCCGGGGATGACAGCCTTCGCGGTGCTCTTCGTCAACTCGGTGACGAACGGGGGCGCCAACGCCTTCCTAACGCTACGAGTCGGGATGATCGCCCGGCGCTGACTGCGGGTCGCTGACCCGCGAGCCGCCGGGCCTGATTCGCCGTGCGGCCTCGGCGGAGGCGGCCGGGCTCCTCGGACGGGTCGTCCGCGACGGCGCCCGGTGCCTGCGGGCGACGGCCATGCAGATCCTGCCCGAAGACTGGTGGTGGCCGTTCTTCAAACGCCGCCGGGACGAAGACGGCCCGGACCCGGCGGGCCGGGCTCCCCCGGTATCGGAGGCCCCCCCCGCTGACCGGCCCCCCCCGGTTGACGACCCCGACGTCGAGACCCCAGGCGCCCCCACGTTCCAGGCCGACCTCCCACTCCACCCCCTCGCCGAGGACTACCCCGTGTCGACCACCGTCATCGCCCAATCCAAGGTCACCATGCTGGGCCACCAGCGGAGTGGCAAGACCTGTTTCATGATCGGCATGTACAACGAATTCAGTACATTCTCCCAGAAACTTCCGTTCACCCTCTTCTCTCAAAAAGAGGCCGACGATCACGACCTCCGGCATGCCTGGGAGGACATGGAGGACATGGAGAACATAAAATGGCCGCCGGGCACGGGCGGTGATATTAAGCCATATTTATTTGAAATGCGTGTTGGGCTCGATCCTCTAATTAATATTTCTTGGATTGACTATAGAGGTAACGCGATCATGCCCGACGCGACTGACGAAGAGAAGGAACAACTGCGGGAGCAGTTGTCCGGCTCCGAGTGCCTCTTCCTGTGCGTCGAGAGCAAGACCCTTCAGTCCGGCGGGCGGAAGGACAATAACAAGATCGCCCACTTCGGGATGTGGACCAAGGACCTCCCAGCGGTCCCACTTGTCATCCTGGTGACGAAGGCCGACGAGTTCGAGTTGCCGGGCCAGGGACCGGACCCGGGCCCCGCGACGGCTGCGGCGGGTACCCCACCCCAGCCCATCAGGCCCTGACGCCGCTCCCGGCCATCGCCCCCGCTCGAGGAACTCGCACGTGACAAGTTCGGGCCCTGGTTCGAGGGTGATCGGATCGTCATGATCTGTCCCGTCTCCGTCATGGAGAAGAACCCGTATTTCCGGTACCTTCCGGCACCCTTCGCCTTCGCGGCCTACCATATCGTCCAGGCTAAACACGCGGAAAAAACAAAACTACTCGAGCTGAACGACAGTGACCTCAAGAAGCGTACCGAGGGCGTCGGGTACTTCTGGTATTACTTCGGGCAGAAGACGACCAGTGAGCTGCGTGACAAGATCCGAAAAGACCGGGAGACACTGGCCCTCTTACAGGAGAAGATGGCATCACTGGAGAAATACTTCGCGAAAGCCTCCGCCTACCACAAGGGGGTGGCGCGTCACCCTCTCCGGCCAGAAGCGGCAGGCCTCGATATGAGCCCCTCGTCGTCCGATCCGAGAGACCCGTGCCCTGGGAAGCGTTTGGATACGCGAGAACCTTGAAGTCCGACTATTGTCATCTCGCTGTCCCCGAATGGTTCAACGCGGACAGTCGGAAGTGGGCCGGGGGTTACGTCAAGGGATCGCGCCTGTCGGACCTCTATTCTGTGTCAAACAACGTCGTCCGGTTCTTCCTCTTCAAGAACGAGACCTATTGCGGCGTGGGGGTCACCCTGCCCGCATCGATGGTCTTCGACGACGAGAGCAAGACCTACGAGTGCGAGTCGGGTGAAAGATCTCGCGGTCGCGAGGTCTATGCGACCCTCGGCGGAGTCACTCTCCGCGATGAAGCGGCGTTCCGGGGGCCGTCCTGTCATCCGGGCCTACCGAGTCTGGACGACTTGAAGCGCCAACTCCGTGAAATCTTCGGCCCGCTCTACAAGGAGTTTGTTGCGGATCGGTTTGACGAAGAACCTCCGGAAGGAAAAAGCGACCTTTCTCCGATCCGTAGCGGGCCTAGGATATGGTTCCCGCCCCACGTCGCGGTGGTGACCTCGGCCTCAAAGTCCTTCAAACTCAACCAAGACGATGACGTCCGAGTCTGACGTCTGGCCCCCCGCCGACGAAGACGCCCTCTGGGCCGCGGCCTGTCTGGCGGAGCCACCGGTCTCTCTCTGCCTGAATGTCCGGAATGAGGATGACTGCGCTGAATGCGAGGTTCGGTAATGTGACCCGAGAAAGGGCCACCGCCAAGAAGACACTCTTCCGGAAAGTGATACCCGAGACCCCGCAATCCGACCCGGTCGGTCGCGGACAGGGCGTCGAGTATAAGTTACCGATCTCTGGGGTGTACGAGGTCGGGATGTTCATCAGAAAACGCTCGAAGCCGCGTGAGAGCACGGACAGTTAGCCGCGGGGCGGCCTGACAGGATGCCTCAGAGCGTAGCAGGCTCCTTCCGGCGATCTTCCGCCACCCCAGCGGCTCCCTTGCCCACCATCACGAACAGGTCCCCGCTGGCCTCACGACGCAGGCCTAGCTTCGGCAGATCGGCACCCGCCGCGACCGGAGTGCCTCCGGTGTCGATTGCTCCGCCAAGTTCAATGGCGGCGTATTCGGCCATCCGGACCAGGATGGGCAAAAGATCGTCAGGCAAGGGATCGAGTGGCGGAGCAGGCGGGTCAGCTGCCAGTGGACGACGCGGCTAGGTCGTCAGCCTGGAACAGCCCCGCTTTGATGAGGATGTACTCGGGCGTTCCCAACGACCAGAAGTGGTAAGGGAAGTTGATTCGCATCGAGTTCACCGGGGCGAAAGATATCTCCATCCTACCAGCCTGGCCGCCTTCCTGACAGCGGCAGGCGCAGGCGACGGAGGTACCGGCCTGCCGAGGACGAGCAGGCGGTGTCGAAGCGACTGTGGGCCGGGGAGCTGCTGGTGGGGTAATCTATTATGCCGACCAAAGTGTCCATGAAGAAATCGCGGGACTACCCGCTTTGCGGCGCAAGGGAGAGCCGCTACAATGACCTGTGTGACATGGGGCGGCGTGTGGCAACCGCCATGACGCCACAACGCATGTCGTGCCAGAGAGTTATGCCGTCGGCCGAAATCTGTGGCAACCAACGTGGCAACCACGGAAGAGGCAACCGAGAAGCTCGACGCAAACCCTTACAGCACAAACCCTTGCGGGCGTAATTCAGTGGTAGAATGCCAGCTTCCCAAACGGACGTTGGCATTCTTTGTTGTGCTCGACAGAGTTGGACAGGTATAAATAAATCAGGTCGTAGCAAAGAATTGTGGCGAGGCGGCTTCGGGGTGCACGTAGACAACCCTTGCCTCAATTCGTCATCTTGAGCCAGGATCCGTTACAACCAAATCTTGGTTGTAACAGCGGACGGTCGGATGGTTGTTACAACCATCGTCTACAAAGCATGCTTCAAAGTGTAGTACTTGCATCTTTCGATGGTTGTACTACGCTCGCCTCATTTGTCAGTGTACCCGTTCACGAGTCGAGGGTGACAAGGGTACAGAATTGGCGTCGAGCCGCGAGCATCCATCCGAAGGTGCTTCGGGTCGATCCGACCGAAGGCGGCCAAACACGCCGTCAAAGGCCGTCCGTCGCCCGAGCTTTCCGATCCCGGCCTTGACGCGCATCGGGATTTCGGGATTGATGTGGCAAGTCGAAAAAGGTCAGGTCGCCAGGATGATGAACCGCTGTCGATGCGTGGGTGAGGGAACGCGTACGTGGCAAGACGTCCACGGCGGATTCTGGCGTTCGCGAGCGTCTCCTGCGGGCTCTCCCTCGGGTTAATGGGCGGTGGCTGCGCCTTCGGCCCGAAAGTGCTGGAGAAGACCCACGGGCGATACAACGAGGCCGTCCGTCGGGTCGACGAAGAGCAGCTTCTGCGCAACATCGTCCGCCTGCGGTACAACGAGACCGGACTGGAGCTGAATGTCTCGTCGATCGCGAGCCAGTACGAGCTGGCGGCCGGGGTCGAGGCGCGGCCGTTCTTCAGCACCCCGAACCCCGCCGGCAACATCTTCCATCCCTTCAGCAGGATCTTGCCGGACGCGACCCTCGACGGCTCGAACCGGCCGACCATCACCCTCATCCCGGCCGACAACGGGGACGCGGTCCAGCGGTTTCTGACCCCGATCTCGAGCGACACCCTGACCTTTTTGGCCCAAACAAGCTGGCCGGTTTCGATGGTGCTGCGGCTCTGGCTCGAGCGGGCGAACGGTGTGCCGAATGCCCCTTCCGCCAGCGGTCCCCTGCGGGACAACATCCCCGACTTCGAGCGGTTCCGGCGCGTCGCGGAACTCGCCCAGATGGCCCGCCTGCTGAAACTGGCGACGATCCGTCCGGACGAACTGCCCCGCGAGATCGGAAGTCCCCTGCCCCTGGCGAGCGTCACCGGCGCGATGACCCTGGAGGCGGCGAAGAGCGGGATGGAGTATCGCCTCCGCGAGGACGGGGACTCGTGGTCCCTTATCCGCAAGGACCATGGGCTGGTACTCGAAGTCCTGCCAAACGCCGTCAATCATCCGATCGTGAACGAGCTCCAGGCCTTGCTTAACCTGTCTCCGGGACGACCCAGGTACGAGATCGTCCTGCGCAGGGGATCGAGGCGGACCCGCTGCTTCAACCCATTCCGCTATCGGATGAGCTGCGATTGAGCACGCGCTCGACGGCCCAGGTGCTCTACTTCCTCGCCAATGGGGTCGAAGTGCCGCAAGAGCACCTGGCCCAGGGGGTGGCCCCGATCACCACAACGCCGGACGGGATGCCGTTCGACAACCGGGCCGTGACCGACGGCCTGTTCGCTGTCCGCGTATGCAAGGCGCACAAGCCCCCCGCGACCGCTTACGTGGCGATATTTCACCGTGGCTTCTGGTTCTACATCGACGACCGCGACCAGGTGAGCAAGGCCGCGTTCGCCCTCGTGTTGGCAACGAGCCGGCTCGACTTTGCTCGCCAACACCCGACCGCCGGGCCGTTCCTGACCCTGCCGGTCGGCCGCTGATCCGGGATCAGAAACGGAATCCGACGCCGACGTTTGTCACGATGTCAAGACCTCCGTTGTGGGGTCCGAACGCGACGATACCGCCGACCTCGATGTTCGGAGTGATCAGGTGGTGCAGGGCGACGTCGACGAAGTGCCTGTTGGTGTCGTTCTCCCTGCCCTGGGTGAAGACGCCGAAGTACTCCACGTGCGTGAACCACCGCTTGTTCGTCGTCAGCGGGATCTTCAGAACGGTAGACGGTGCCCAGAGCCGGTAACCCCCGTCCTCGTCCCGGTCAGTCCCGAATCGAAACCCCGCGTCGAAGTCCCAGCCGTTGGGTAGGGCCCAGCCGAGGACGTATCCTGTGCGGAGCTGCGAAACCGACTGGGGGCCTCCCGTGGGTGTGTGGCCCTGGACGAAGAACGCACTACCCGGTATCCAGCCGGCTTGCTTACTCACAACCGCCTTGAAGCCGTAGTAGAGTTGCTGTTCGGCATTGGCGGCGAAGAACCCGGCGACGGTACCACCGCCCGGTACGCGCTCCCGGCCCGCCTCGTAGTTCCAACCCAGCCGTAGCTCGAATCGATCGCCGATCCCGTAACGCATCAAGAGCTCTGGGAAGCTGTACGTCGTCTTCTCGCCGGTGAGGCTGATGAACGAAAACGACGACTCGACGATCAGCCGGTTCGGTCCGGGGGTCACGCGGGCGAATGTAAAGGAGTTCCGGTCGGTCTCGATGAAATCCTCGGCATCGAGCGCCTCGGCGATCCCGCCATCGCCGGGTCCTTCGCTGGCCGCCGACTCCACCGGCGCGGGCGATGGAGGCGTTCCCACGGCTTGCCCTCGAACCATCGAGGATAGCCCAAGCACGATCCAGGACGCGATAAAGTACCGCCAGATCGGCGCGATCCTTGTGAACCTGGATGCCATGCGACACTCCATCGGCCTGTCATGCGGGGTCCTCCTCTTATGAGCTGGAGCTTGCGCTACTCCGCAGCGACCGCCTCCATGGCGGAGCGGGGTCTTGAGGCCGCAAGGTGATCCCGCCTCATCTAGATCGGCGGACGGCTCGAGCGACTTGAACGAGTCCATGGTTTTTGCGGATTAGGTCGTGTGATCCGAGAAACGCTTCTGTGACGGTCCTTTCGTCACTAATTATCGTCAAGAACCGAACAGGCGGCACGAGTCGATCTATCTGTTCGATCGTCCTGGCCCGAACGGATGCCAGACCGCCCGCGGGGCCTCGCTCTTTCAGCCTCGATGGTCACGCGTCCGAGTCCGAGACGTGCGCCGTTTACAATCACACCCCCCATGCGCGGGGGCCGAAGCGATCGGCCGGCCAATGCGGCAGCCAGGGATGTCCGTCGGGCGGTGCTCAATTGCGGGTGTCCCAGTCCGTCTTCGAGACCGCGCATCGGAAGCCGATGTGTGACATTCCGGTGTCAACATCCGTGCCCCGGCGGGCCGCAGGGCGGTAGCTCTCGCAGTACGTGACGTGGCAGAGGAACGACCCGCCACGGGTGACGCGCCGGGGTGCGAGCGGATCGCTCGGGTCCCAGGACGTGTCGGGGCCGGCGGGGTTCTCAATCGGCGCCGTCCGTCCGATGTACGCATCGGCGCGATACCAGTCGGAGCACCACTCCCACACATTGCCCGCCATGTCGTAGAGGCCATATCCGTTCGCCGGGTAGCTGCCCACCGGAGCGGTACGATCCCAGCCGTCGGCCGTGGTGTTCCGGTGCGGGAAGTCACCCTGCCAGATGTTCGCTCTGATGCCGTCGGTGTCGGCCGGTGCGTCATCGCCCCAGACGAAGCGCCTGCCAACGAGCCCGCCGCGGGCGGCGAACTCCCACTCGGCCTCGGTCGGCAGCCGCTTGCCGGCCCACTTCGCGTAAGCGTTAGCATCGTCCCAGGAGACGTGGACAACCGGGTGATAGTCCTTGCCGTCGATGGTGCTGCGCGGGCCTTCCGGGTGTTTCCAGCAGGCGCCCGGGATCCATTTCCACCATTGCGACGCGTCGTCAACGGAGACGGGCGAGTTCGGGGGTGTGAACACCATCGACCCCGGGACAAGTCGTTCGTCGGATGGCCTGAGGGTTCCGGGCGGGAGTTGCTTCCGCATCTCCTCCCAATCCGGGGCCTTTTCCGCCGTCGTGACGTAGCCCGTGGCCTCGACGAACCTCCGGAATTGTGCGTTGGTGACCTCCGTCGCGTCCATGTAATACGGAGCCAGTCTCACCTTATGAGCCGGCTGCTCGTTCCTGCGAGGCGTGTCGCCGCCGGTGCCCATAGCGAATTCGCCGCCGGGGATCAACACCATGCCCGGCGGCGAGGCGGGCGCCCGCCTGACGGAGAGGGTTATCCCGTAGGCGATGCCGAACGCGGCCGCGGTCAGTGTTACGTAAGCCAATCGTGTCCTCCAGCGGCGTTCCGGCGGCGATGTCGACGCGGCGGGGCGGCGGGCGACCTGAACCTTGCGGGGCATATGGGCTCTCGATCCTTCGCCCTCGACGGCTCGTCGCGCGGTCGGAGGGGGCGTACAGGCGGACGGTCTAGTTTTCGAACGCGAACACGCGGTTCCAGTCGGCCTTCATATCCACAACCGTCCATCCAAGTCCGGCCGCCTCGGCGAGGGCCTCGACAAGCTTCCCGGTGCTCCCGGGATTGGCGTCGTAGGCGAACTCGCGGCCAGCGTCCGTGTGATGGACGATCAGTCCGAATGCGGGTCGCCGGTTGGCAACCGTCGTGTATTCGAGCATCGCCCTGTCGCCGTCGCTGTTGCCGAAGCACATGACCGGGCGGCGGCCGATGTATTGATGGATGGCGACCGGCTTCCCTTCCTTGTCGTCCACGAAAAAATGGTCGGTGGTCTTCACCAGCGCCGGCTTGCTGTCGCGAAGCTCGAACTTCGTGCGCGCGGTGGACCCGATGACTTGCTCCGGCGGGATGCGATACACACGCTCGGACCAGACGCGCATGAAGTCCGCACCCCCTCCCGAGACGATGAACGCCTTGAACCCGTTGGCCCGGAGGAATGCAAGGACTTCGAGCATCGGCCGGTAGTCACATTCGTCGTAGCGCCTGCCGAATCGCGGGTGCCTCGCGGCCTCGAGCCAGCCTGCGACGCTGGCGTCGAACTCGTCGGTGCTCATCCCCGCGTGCGTGAGGCCGAGGATGTGAAATAGGCCCTTGTAACGGTCGCCGAGCAGGGCCGCGAAGTCGTCTGCCACCGCGGCTTTCACGAACGCGTCGTCCCCCAGCCCGGGCTCTCTCGCCACTCGCCGCTTCAGGGCGTCGAGCGCGAAGGCGAGCGGGAAGGGGACCGGATTCTCCGGCCACAGGCTGCCGTCGTTGTGGAAGACCGCGATCCGCTCGGGCGTCGGGATGAAATCCGTCGTGTCCTCCTTCGTGACCCTCGCGACGAAGGCGACGATGGATTGCTTCGCCGGGGTGTTGTTCCATGAGGGGAGCGAGGCACCCTTGGATTGTCCCCGGGCAAGCGCGTTCGCGCCGGCCAGACAAGATGCGGAAGCCAGGAATCTCCGACGCGAGGTGGTCACGGATGTCTCTCCGAAATAAACATTGATTCATGGCGGTGATTGCTTTCCCGGAAGGACTCCGATCGACGCCCCGAGTTCAATCAATGGGGTCGGGTCGACCCGGATCAGCCCGCGTCGTGGTCGGTCGAAATCGAGGACGACATACAGCACCAGGGCGAAGATCACGTTGGCCGCCAGCCAGAGGCTCCGGTGGCGTCGCTCGGCCTGGCCCGACGAGTGGCCGAGGAGGAGGCATGCGACGAGCACGCTTGCCATCAGGAGGAACAAGACCGGCTCGGGCAGGTGGTTCCTGTTCGCCCAGGTCCGCGTCGAGCTGAGGTCGATCACCTCGTTCGCGGCCGGGACGATCAAGCTGTTGCGGACCGTGTCCGGTCCCCGCCGGTTCGCTTCCTCCACAGCCTTCCACAGTTCGGCGAGGTGCTGGTCGATCTGCGCCTGCGCGCGGGCGAGCGCCGCCTCGTCACGATCCGCGCGGTACTGCACGAGGCGGAACTCCAGGTACCTCCGCAGGATCGCCCGGATCCGCTCGCGAGACGTATCGTCGAGCAACCCGGCCCGCTGATGGCAGGTGCCAATCGCGTTGGCCTGGTCAAGTACGATTCGCTGCCTCAAATCGTACCGACTCGTCGTCGCCGAGAATGAGAACCCAAGCAAGAGCGCCACCAAGCCGAAGATGCTCCCCTTGAAGGTGTTCGCGACGGTGCGGGAGAGCTCCGTCTCGTCCCCCTGGCGTCGCCGGCCCGTGCGGAACCCCAGCTCATTGGCCGCGAACATGAGCCCGAGCAATCCGGTCACGATGGGCCAGGTCGGCCAGTCCCGCAACGCATGGATGAGTCCGAAAGTCATCGCGGTACGATTGCTCCTGCCGATCGTTGGAAACATCCCGCGATCAGCCCGGCACCGGCGTCGAACTCGTACCTCAGAAACACCGGGCGAGATCGAGTCCGGCCGGACAGCGGAAGGCGTTGGGGACGATTGACATACCTCGAGATGTTACTGCCACCGCGCGTCAGATGCGATTCCAATCGGCCGGCTATCCAATACTGGCAAGATTCGCTAGGAGCCAACACTCACTCATGCCGCAAATCGTCCCGACCGCGGGCGAACGTGGAACCGATCAGATGTGCGACGATCTTGTCGTCGCTGCACGGTTCGCCGACGGCCGTTCGCCGAACAGGTGGCGGTAGTCTGAGGCGAAGTTGCCGAGGTGATGAAAGCCGAACCCCCGGGCGACCTCGCCGACCCTTTGGGCCGGTTCGACCTTCAGTGCCGACCGGGTCGCATTGAGTCGGAGCGCACGGTAGTAGGTCATCGGCCCGACCCCGAACCGTTCGCGGAACGCCAATCGTAGCGTTCGGTCGCTCACGCCGAGTTCCGCGCAGAGGTCTACGGCACCGAGCGGCTGCCGCAGGCTGGCACGCATGAGCTCCTCAGCCCGGCGGGCGACGGTGCCACGCCGGCTGATGTGCAGGTCACACCGGGTTGACGGGATGGGAACGATCCCCCTAACGACGGCCCGGATGCACTCCTGTTCGAGCTGTGCCCCCTCCGGAGAAGCGAGGATCGTCGGGTCGGCGAGAGCCAGGTTGAGAAGACGGTGGAACCTCGCATTCACATCGGAATAACGGTCCGGTGGCGGAGTGAGCGCCATCCACTTGCGGGGCCACTCCTTGAGATCGGCCGTTATCAGCCTCCTCGCTGCCGCCTCGATGAGATCCGCCTGTATCGAGAACCCGACGGTTGAGATCCGCCGCGCGCTGAGGTGGTTGGTCTCCGCGTCCGGTCCATGGACGACGAACTGCCCGGGTGATAGCCGGTGACCTTGCCAAAGGCCGCCCGCATTGGCCGGCGTCACGGTATAGAGAGTAAAAAGTCCCGGTGCATGCCGGCCCCGCGCCAGGATGACCTGGTTGCATTCCAGGGAGACGAGCCGCACCTCGCCCCCGCGGACAAGGCTCAGCCATCCTTCGAAACGACCGGCGGACAGTTGTTCAAAGCGACCATCCCACCCGGCGAAGAAGCACGCTACCTGATCGAAGTCGGAGAGACGGCGAGTGAACGATTGACCTGAGTCCTGGGTGGCGGTAGCTCCATTGGTCGTGGACATTGGGATAACCTACGCGTTGTATCTAGCCAAAATGCAAGCGTGCGTCGGTTTGCCGATTCTGGATAGTTTGGGGGTGACTCGTTGGCATGGACATCTCGATCGCTATACTAGTGGTCTTGTCGAACCAAGTCGATATCTGAACCCTCTCAAGCTCCTGAGCTAACGGCTCGAGTCGTGGTTTTCCCTAAGCCGGCGGTCGCACGCTTCTTCGAGCATCCGAGTCGGTCTTCAGAACGCACCGGAGGATTGGAAAGCGGCTCCGGAACTCGTGAAGACCTGGGCCGTTGGCACGACCGAGGGAGAGGCTACTCCAGAAGTGTGTCCATCATCACACGGTTATGACCGTCAACGCTCGAAGGCGGTTGCTCTCAGGCGTCATCAACCAGGAGGTGCAGCATGAATCGAACGACGAAGCTCCCCGTCCTGCTCGCCCTGGCGATTGGGGCAACGGGGGGCTGGGCCGCGGCGAGCGGCGTGCTCGACTCGCTCCTGAAGGCCGCCCCGGCGGCTACCGCGGCAACGGCCGGCCCGCGCGACTCCGCCCCGGCGAAAGATTGCTGTGCGCCCGGGGACAGGCTCCTGGCCCTCGCGGAGCCCGGCGCGTCCAACGAGGTGGGATCGGTCGAGCGCCAGCAGGGGGCCAAGAAGCCGAACATCCTCGTGATCTTCGGCGACGACGTCGGCATCGCGAACATCAGCGCCTATACCCATGGGCTGGTGGGCTACCAGACGCCCAACATCGATCGGCTGGCGAAGGAAGGCATGATGTTCACGGACTATTACGCCGAGAACAGTTGCACCGCCGGCCGTTCGACCTTCATCACCGGCCAGGCGTGTCTCCGCACCGGCCTGTCAAAGGTGGGGATGCCCGGCGCCACGGTCGGCCTCCAGAAGGGTGACATCACGATCGCCGAGGCGATCAAGCCGCTCGGCTATGCGACCGGCCAGTTCGGCAAGAACCACCTCGGCGACCGCGACGAATACCTGCCGACGGCCCACGGCTTCGACGAGTTCTTCGGCAACCTCTACCACCTCAACGCCGAGGAGGAGCCCGAGCGGCCCTACTGGCCGAAGGACGATCCGGAGTTCATCAAGGCCTACAAGCCCCGCGGGGTGCTGAAGTGCTCCGCCGACGGCAAGACGGTCGATACCGGCCCCCTGAACCGCAAGCGGATGGAGACGATCGACGACGAGACCACGGCGGCCTGCATGGACTTCATCGACCGTCAGGTCAAGGCGGAGAAGCCGTTCTTCGTCTGGATGAATTTCACCCGCATGCACATTTTCACCCACGTTCGGCCCGAGTATCGTGGGAAGAGTGGCATGCCGGGCAATGAGTACGCCGACGGCATGTGGGAGATGGACCAAAACGTAGGCAAGCTCCTCAAGCACGTCGACGACCTGAAGATCGCCGATGACACGATCGTCGTCTACACCACCGACAACGGCCCGAACGCCTTCACCTGGCCCGACGCGGCGACCACGCCGTTCCGGTCCGAGAAGGACACGAACTGGGAGGGGGCCTTCCGCGTGCCGGCATTCGTCCGCTGGCCCGGCCACATCAAGGCCGGGTCGATCAGCAACGGGATCTTCTCCGGGCTGGATTGGTTCCCGACCCTCCTGGCCGCGGCGGGCGACTCCGACGTGAAGGACCGTCTGCTCAAAGGCTGGCAGCCGCAGGGCAGCCCGACGAAATTCCGGAACCACCTCGACGGGTTCAATCAGTTGGACTATCTGACCGGCAAGGCCGACAAGAGCGCCCGGGACGAGTTCTTCTACTTCAACGACGACGGAGCCCTGGTGGGCATGCGTTTCGGCGATTGGAAGCTGGTGTTCCAGGAGCAGCGCCAGCCGGGCCAGCTCGATGTCTGGGCCAACCCTTTCACCAATCTTCGTCTGCCGCTGATGTTCAACCTGCGAATGGACCCGTTCGAGCACGCCCAGATCTCGGGGAGCGGCTACATCGAGTGGCGGACGAACAACGTCTACCTCACCGCCCAGGGGCAGATTAAGGCCGGGAAATTCCTGCAGACCTTCGTCGAATATCCGCCGAGCCAACGGCCCGCGGAGTTCAGCATCTCGGGCATCCGCAAGGAAGTGGACAAGAAGATCGACGCGTCGTTCAAGCAGCGAGGCATCGAGAAGTAACCCTCTCGTGACTCGTTGTTTGGTCGAGCGCGCGGCGGGCCTCCGTGCTCGTCGCGCGGGCATTCTTGGGACCTCGTCGATGCCCTCCATGACCCATCGTCGCCGGCCCGCGACCGCCGAGGCACCGCCTCAACCGCGATGATTCCCACGCGGACTTGGGATTCCGATGCGGCGGTGGCGGTGGGCGTATTGTTCCTTTCCGGCATCGCCGCACTCGTGTACCAGACGCTCTGGGTCAAGCAGCTCGCGCTCGTGGTCGGGACCGATGTTCATGCCGTCACGGTCGCGGTCAGCGCGTTCTTCGCCGGGCTGGCGGCCGGGGGTTACCTGCTCGGGCGACGGGCAGACGGGACTCGACGGCCGTTTTTGCTGTGCGCGATCATCGAGGTCATAGTGGCCTTTCTGGGTGTTGGTTCCACCCGCGCGCTGGCGTTCGCCGCCGGGCCGTTCACAACGATTGAGGCGACCGCGGGGCCGGTGGCGTGGCTCCTGCCATTTGCCATGGTCGGGCTGCCCGCGGCGGCGATGGGCGGTTCGCTGCCGGTCCTGGTCCGGGTGCTCGCGGCGCGGACGGGACGGCTCGGCGCCGCGGGGGGGCTGCTCTACGCCGCCAACACCGCCGGGGCCGTGGTCGGCACACTCGTCGCCGCGTTCGTCCTGATCCCGAGGTTCGGCGTCTTCGGCGCGTCGCTCGTCGCGGCGGGGATCAATCTCGTGGCCGCGACGGGTACGCTTGCGTTTCTCCGGCTGCGTCCCAAGGAAGAAAGCCTGCCCGAAGCGTCAGCGACCAGCGAGCCGCGGCCCGGCTCTCAGATTGCCCTGGCACTCTACGCGGTCGCCGGGGGCATCGCGCTGGGGTATGAAGTGATCTGGACGCAGGTGATCGTGCAGTGGACCAGCACGCGAGCGTTCGCGTTCGCCGTCGTCCTGGCGGTGTACCTGACCGGAATCGTGGTCGGCAGCGCCGGCTTCGCCCGCCGGGCGGAGCGTGTGACTGACCCCTGGGGCTGGTTCGGGCTCCTTATCTCGGCGGCCGGGGTGATCGCGTTGCTGCAAGTCCTCTTGATCGGCAACTGGCTCCAGCCCCTCCAGGTCAAGACCGCGACGGGGGCGTTCCGGGTCACGAATAGCGAGTCGGTCGCAATGGCGGCCCGGTTCCTCGTGGCGGCGTCATGCGTCGTGCTGCTCCCGACTCTCCTCCTGGGCGCGGCCTTCCCGGTTGCCTTGCGGCTGACGGGCGACGCGACGCGGGCCGGCCGCGATTCCGGGGCCGCGCTAGCCGTGAACACGCTCGGCGGGATCGCAGGTTCGCTAGCGACCGGCTTCCTCCTCATCCCGACCCTGGGTTTGGAACGCGGCCTGGCCGCTCTGGCGGTCGCGTCGGGGGGCGTCGGGGCGATCGCGGTCCGGACCGGCGGGAGGAACGGGCGATCCCTCCGCTGGGCGACGCACGCCTGCGGTCTCATCGCCGTCGCGTCGGCCGTCATCGTCCCTCCCGATCGCCTGGCCCAACTTCTCGCGGCGAGTCGCAAGGGTACCCTCCTGTTCTCCCGGTCCGGCGCCGGCGGCACGGTCGCCGTCGTCGAGCAGCATTCCGGCGCCAACACGTTTCGGCGGCTCTACATCCAGGGCGTGTCGAACACGGGCGATTCGATGACCTCGCTGCGTTACATGCGCGCTGCAAGCCCTGCTCCCGCTCTTGATCCATCGCGGCCAGCCTCGATCGGCGCTGGTGATCGGGCTGGGTACGGGAATCACCGCGGGCGGTCTGTTGCTCTACGACGGCCTGGACAAGAGGGTGTGCGCGGAGTTGTTGCCCGAGGTCGCCGTGGCGGCGGCGCTCTTCCGGGGGAATTACGGCGTCACCGCCGACCCGCGAGTCGAGATCCGCCTGCGCGACGGCCGGCGTGAGCTGATGCGGTGCGACGACGCCTACGACCTGATCACGCTGGAGCCGCCGCCGCCGTCCGCCGCCGGGGTGGTCAACCTCTACTCGCGCGACTTCTACGCCCTGGCCGCGACACGCCTCAAGCCGGACGGGCTGGTGGCGCAGTGGCTGCCGCTGCCGACCCAGACCGACGCCGATACGCGCTCGCTCGTGCGCAGCTTCCTCGACGCGTTCCCGCACGCGACGCTGTGGACGACGGAGGTGCACGAGATGATGCTGGTCGGGTCACCCGCGCCGATCGAGCTCGATGCCCGACGGATCGCGGCACGATTCGACCAGCCGGGCGTGTCGGCCGCCCTAAAAGAGGTCGGCGTCGATTCGCCCGCGGCCCTCCTGTCCACGTTCGTCTGCGACGGGGCCGGGCTGACTCGATTCGCGGGTGACGCACCGGCCGTCACCGATGATCGACCGAGAATCGAGTATGGGCCGTGGGTGATGCCGGGAGAGTTCGAGCGCACCCTTCCGAGCCTCCTCGAACTCCAGACGGCTCCGATCGTGGCCGGTGCGGATGGGGTGTTGCAGGCGAACATCGCGGAACGACGAAGTGGACTTTACCGCTTCTATGCCTCGGCACTTTTTGCGTACCAGGGCGACAGCGTGAAGTGGAAGCGCACCCTGGCCGACGTGCTAGTCAAGGAGCCGAACAACCCTTACTTCCTCTGGTTCGCGGACGGCGGAGCGGCCGAACGCTAACGAGGAAGACGCCTCGGGAGTGACGGGATTCGATGTCCGCACACGATTCGATGCTCGAACTGAAGAAGCGAATCGGCGAGTCGATCGTCGGCCAGGAGTCCGTGATCGACCGCCTGCTGGTCGCGCTCCTGGCCGACGGGCACATCCTGATGGAAGGGCTGCCCGGGCTCGCGAAGACGCGGACCATCAAGACGCTGGCGCAGAATCTGGAGAGCGACTTCCGCCGCATCCAGTTCACGCCGGACCTCCTCCCCGCCGACGTGACGGGGACCGAGGTCTATTACGACGAGGGAGGCAAGGGAACGTTCCGATTCCAGCCCGGACCAATCTTCGGCAACCTCATCCTCGCCGACGAGATCAACCTGCGCACCCGCGAAGGCACAGGCCGCCCTGCTCGAGGCGATGGAAGAGCGACAGGTTACGGTGTCGGGGACCACCCACCCCTTGCCGCCTCTCTTCCTCGTGCTGGCGACGCAAAACCCGATCGAGCAGGAAGGGACGTATCCGCTCCCGGAAGCCCAGACCGATCGCTTCCTGATGAAAGTGCTGCTCGGCTACGGCACCGACGACGAGGAGGGCCGGATCCTGCGCCTGGTCCGAGGGGAAGAAGGCGGACGCGGCAAGAAGGACGAGAGTTCGAAGCTGCCTCAGCAGGCAGTCCTGGACGCCCGCGCGGAGGTCCACAAGGTGTTCTCCTCCGACGCGATCGCCACGTACATCGTCGCCCTGATCGCGGCGACCCGACGGCCTGGAGATTTCTCGGCCGGCCTCAAGAAGTGGGTGCAGATCGGGGCCAGCCCGCGAGGCACGCTCGCCCTCGACCACTGCTCGCGCGCCTACGCCTGGCTCCGGGGCGCGACCACGTCATGCCCGACGACGTGCGCGAGATCGCCCCGGACTGCCTGCGGCATCGGCTCATCTTGACCTACGAGGCGGCCGCAGACGGCGTCACACCGGACCAAGTCGTCGCCGCCGTCATCAAGCAGGTGGCGATCCCATGAATGGTGCTGACCTTGACGCCGGGGTGTATGTCACGCTGGACGGACTCGCAGGGCTCCGCCATCGGGCCAAGCGGTTCAGCCTCCTCCCCCGTCAGCCCGTGGCGAGCCTTTTGGCCGGCGGTCACGCCTCGAAGCTCCGCGGCCGCGGCCTCGACTTCGACGAGATCCGCAAGTACCACCCCGGCGACGATCCGCGGGCGATCGATTGGAAGGTCACGGCCCGCATGCGCTCGCCCCACACGCGCGTCTTCACCGAGGAGCGCGAGCGGCCTGTGCTCATCGTCGTGGATCAGCGGCTCGGGATGTTCTTCGGCACGGTGCGCATGATGAAGTCGGTCGCCGCTGCGGAGGTCGCCGCCCTGGCCGCCTGGCGGACGATCGCGGTGCGCGACCGCGTCGGCGGGGTCGTGTTCGACGACTCGGACGCCGTCGAGGTACGGCCGCAACGGACTCGGACGACCGTGATGCAGTTGCTCCGCGCCGTGACCGACCGGAACCGAACTCTTCGGGCCGACTCCACGACGAAGCCGAGTCCCGGTATGCTGAACGAGGCGCTGCGGCGGGCCCGTAGGGTGGCGACCCACGATTTCATCGTCCTCCTCGTGACGGACGGCGACGGGTCGGACGGGGAGACACGCGAAGTCATCACCACGATCGCCCGGCACAACGACGTCGTGGTGGCCTTCGTCTTCGACCCGCTCGAAGCCGACCTGCCTCGAGCTGATGGCCTCGTCGTCTCGGACGGCGCGAGGCAGATGGAAGTCGACGCGACCCAAGGACGGCTGCGCGAGGACTTCCGGCGGTCGTTCGACGAGCGGCGGGCCACCGCGAAGCGGTTCCTCCTAACGCGCGAGGTCGCGGTGCTACCGATCCGTACCGATGACGACATAACCGACCAGGTCATCCGCGAACTGGGCGGGCGGCCCGAGGCCCATCATGGCTGACACCGACGCCGGGAGCCTCGATCGGCTCCACGACATCGTGACGCCGCCGCCGGTATCCTGGTGGCCGCTTGCTCCGGGCTGGTATGTCGTCGGTGGCCTCGGGCTGATCCTCCTCGGCCTCGCCGCCTGGGACGCGGCCGCACGGTGGCGCCGCGACCGCTACCGGCGAGAGGCATCGCAAGAGCTGGACCGACTCGCCCCGACCGCGCAGAATCTGGCGGCGGTCGCGGAGCTGCTCAAGCGCGTTGCCCTAGTCGCCTACCCGAGAGACCAGGTCGCGGCCCTCACCGGAGAGCCCTGGCTGGAGTTCCTCGATCGCACCGGCGGAGGGTCGCGGTTCGTGCAGGGGGCCGGTCGGCACCTGGAGTCCGCGACCTTCCGGCAGACGCCGCCGGAACTCGGTCCCGACGACCTAGCGGCCCTCATCGCCGATGTCCGGCATTGGATCCAACACCACCGATGTTAATCCTGGTCTATCCCTGGTTACTGGCCCTCCTGCCGCTCCCGGTCCTGGTGCGGTGGCTGGCCCCGCCCTATCGCGAGCGACGAGAGGGACTGCGGGTCCCGTTCCTCCCGCGCCTGGCCCGGCTCTCGGGTCAGGAGCCGACCGATGGCGCCGTTGTGATGCGCGGCGGGTGGATTCGGGCGGTCGGGCTGGTCGCCGTCTGGGCGTCTTTGGTCGCGGCGCTCGCGCGCCCGCAGTGGCTCGAACCTCCGATCACTCGTACGGTCCCGGTACGCGACATGATGCTCGCGGTCAACCTGTCCGGCTCGATGAGCACGAAGGATTTCACCGACGCCAGCGGAAGGATCATCGACCGGCTCACCGCGGTCAAGCAGGTGCTCGACAACTTCCTCACCCGCCGCAAGGGCGACCGGGTCGGCCTGATCGTCTTCGGCAATGCCCCCTTCGTCCAGGCCCCGTTTACTCAGGATCTCGACGTGTGCCGCGAGCTGCTTGCCGAGGTTCAGGTCGGCATGGCCGGGCCGAAGACCGCCTTCGGAGACGCCATCGGCCTCGCGATCACCGTCTTCGATCGCAGCGATGTACCCGAGAAGGTCCTGATCGCCCTGACCGACGGCAACGACACCGGCAGTCAGGTGCCGCCGGCGAGGGCCGCCGACGTGGCGAAGGATAAGGAGATCGTGATCTATACGGTCGCGGTCGGCGATCCGAAGGCCGCCGGAGAGGAGAAGTTGGACAAGGAAACCCTCAGGCGGGTCGCCATCACCACCGGCGGAGCGTACTCGCACGCCGAGAGCCGAACCGAGCTCGAGGCGATCTACAGACGGCTCGACGAAGTGAAGACTCGGGACGCCAAGACGATCGCTCATCGACCTCGACATGACCTGTTCCACTATCCGCTCGCCGCCGCGTTGACGCTGAGCCTCGTCCCCCCGCTCGTCGGGCTCGCGGCCAGGAAGTCGCGGCTTCGCGCCCGATCCATCCGGTGAACACCACATGAGGAGATGGCCGTGAGCGATTTCCACTTCCTGCGTCCCTGGTGGTTGGCCGCGCTCGTCCCGGCCGCACTCCTGGCCTGGCGGCTCCGGTCGGCGGAGGACGTCGGGAGGGCCTGGAGGAAGCTGGTCGCCCCTCACCTCCTACCTCGGCTGGTCGTCGGCCGCGAGGAGCGGAGCCGGTTCCGACCGATCACGGTCCTGCTCACCGCGTGGGTTTTGGCCTCGCTCGCGCTCGCGGGACCGGCATGGCAGCGCGAACCTGCTCCGTTCGCGGATGACACGGCGGCCCTGGCGATCGTGATCAAGCTAACACCCTCGATGCTCTCGCAGGACGTACAACCAAACCGCCTCGCGCGCGGCGCGGAGAAAGTGCGGGACCTGCTCGCGCTAAGGCCAGGGGCGAAGACCGCCCTGTTCGCTTACTCCGGCAGCGCCCATCGTGTCATGCCTCTGACCAGCGATGCCGGGATCGTCAACGCCTTCGCCGAAGAACTCTCCCCGGACGTCATGCCGGTCGAAGGGTCCGTGGCGCCCGCGGCGCTGAAGGCGGCCGATGACACCGTGACGAGGTCGGGCCAGGCGGGGTGGACCCTCTGGGTCGCAGACGGAGCGGCCCCGGACGAATTGAATGCCCTGGAAGCATATCGGGCCGAGGAGCGGACTCCGGTCAGCGTGTTGGCGGTTGCCGGGGACGGGCCGGAGTTGAGATCCCTGGAAAGGGCCGCCGCCGCTCTTGACGCCCCGCTCGTGCGGGTCGCGGCTGACGACTCGGATGTGCGGCGGCTGGCCGCAAACACACGGTTCTCCTCAGCGGCCACGCAGGAGGGCGGCGACCGTTGGCGCGATTTCGGCTACTGGCTTGTCTGGCCGCTCGCGACGCTCACGCTGCTGGACTTCCGACGCGGTTGGATGGTACGGACCTCCGCAGGAGGGTGATGGATGGCGACTCGACGGCCGGCAATCCTCTTTACAGCGTCACTCGTAATGGTGGCGATGGCCCTGGCGATGGCCTCAGTACGGAATCCGAACCTGTGGTCCTCGTCCGACCAACGCGCCGATCAGCTCTTCCGGCAAGGACGTTTCATGGAGGCATCGATGACGTTCAGCGACCCATACCGCCGCGGCGTCGCGCTCTACCGGGCCGGAGAGTTCAAGGAAGCCGCGGCCACCCTCGCCACCGTTGCCACGCCGGAAGCCGCATTCGACTGGGGCAACGCGCTCGTGATGCAGGGCAAGTACGCCGACGCCATTACGAGCTATGACAGGGCCTTGTCGCTGAGGCCGGGATGGAAGATGGCCGCGGACAACCGGGCCATCGCCGTCGTCCGCCGCGACCGCATGACGTTCGAGGGGGGGGACGCCACCGGCGGCCAGTTGAAGGCCGACCAGATCGCCTTCGACAAGAAAAAGGGGCCGCAACAAGGCGAGCAAACCGAGGTCACGGAAGGAGAGCGGCTCTCGGACGAAGAGTTGCGCGGGTTCTGGCTGCGTCGGGTGCAAACCAGGCCAGCCGACTTCCTGCGGGCCAAATTCGCGTTCCAGGCCCAGTCGCATCAGGGGAATGTGCCATGACGGTTGCCTGGATCGTACTCATCCTGGCGACACCGGCCACCACCGCGGACCCGGGCCCACACGTCAAGGTCGAGGTGTCCCCAAAACAAGAGGTTTGGGTCGGGCAGCGGGTTGCGCTGACGATCATTCTGGCGACCCCGGACCTCTTCGCCGGCGTGCCGACGTTCGAGATCCCGCCGATCCCGGGCACAATCGTCCTGTCTCCCTCCGGCTCGCCTGACGTTGGTTCGGAGCAATTCGGCGACACCACCTTCACCACCCAGCGTCATGAGTTCGCGGTCTATGCCGAGCGGCCAGGAACCGTTCACGTCCCCCCGTTCCCCATTCGTTTCGAGTCGAACGCCGGCTACAGTAAGCCGACGATCCAGCGTCGGGTGACGACCGAGGAGATTTCATTCACAGCGAAGAACCCGCCGGGATCGGAGGGCCTCGGAACGGTCATCGCGGCCCGCGACCTCAAGGTCACCGTCGGCTGGCAACCTGAACCGAAGGCCGTGAAGGTCGGCGATGCCTTCACGCTCTCGGTGACCGTGGCCGCGTCCGACGTGCCGGGGATGGTCTTTCCCCCACTCCGATTCGGCCCGATCGACGGGGTTGCCGACTACCCGAAGGAGCCGGTCGTCAGCGACCAGACCGACCGTGGCAAGTTCACAGGTCAACGAACCGATTCCGTCACCTTCATCTGCGAACGGCCAGGGACGGTGACGATCCCAGATCGGACGTTGACGTGGTTCGACCTCGCCGCAGGGGAGTTGAAGACGGAGAAGCTCACGGGTCGGACCTTTGAGGTCATCCCGGACCCGACGCCAGAGGCGGAACGAAGACCCTTGTCCACGCCGGCACGATCGGATCGCGGCTGGTGGTGGATCGTCGTCTCGGTGGTCACCGCGGCCATCGGTTGGTGGCTAGCGATGCGGATACTCCCGTGGTGGAAACAAGTTCGTACCCGTCGAGCCGGGTCCGAAGCGGCTGACTTCGCCCTGTTCCGTCAGGCGTGTCGCTCCGCTGACCCGCACGCCATCTACGTCGCCCTGCTCGGGTGGCTTGATCACTTCGGCCCGATTTCGCTCGATCAATTCACAGGCATGGCGGACGACCCACAACTGACGACGGCGGTGGACGATCTCAAGGGCCGGCTCTACTCGCAATCCGAGGCATTCGGACCGTGGTCATCGGCCCGTGCGTTGTTCGTGCGCGCGAAGCTCGCCCGCAATTCGCTTCGCCATGGAGGCCGTCCAACCGAGCCCGAGCTTGCACTCCCGCCCCTCAACCCGAGCCGATGATGGAACATTGACCGAGGCGACGCTGGACCGGCTTCTATGAACCGCCTCGCGTCAAGCTCTGCGATCGATTCTTCTTGAGCGACCGATGAGCTGTCGGCTCGCAGATACTGCTTTCCGCCGCGCGGAGAATGCGATCTCCAACGGGTTCAGTAGCTTTGAGCGCTTTGGTCCGACCACACCGAAGCTGATTGGACCGAGGTGGCTTCGGACCGAAGCGCAAACAGGTTCGGAATCTGGACACACCGTCCCGCCGAGCCAAGGTGAAAGTTGCAGCAGATCGTCGACCGTGAGTTTGAGGAAGGGTGGCTCGGAGCGGTCGGAACAGGCCCATGTTCAGGCTGACAACGGGGAGGAGCCTAGATCGCTCCGTTTGACTGGACGCCCCGCAATCGACGTGTTGCCTCAGCCAAGAATGTTACCAATTGATCGACAGGCAAAGCGCGGTACTCTGCCGCCGTCTTGCCACTGAGGGCATGGTCTTTGTCAATCGATCCGAATCCTGATGAGTTCCCACTTTCTCGGCCCTCGGTTTCCCTCACGACCGAGATCCCTCGAACCGGCTCAGTCCTGACCTCGCCACTCTTCGACGTCGCGAGATTCCACCAGAGTCGCCGGAACTGAACAAAATATCAAGTGGACATGATCTGTAATTCCCTCGCTCAGCCGAGGCCGTCCAGGGCCTCCGGATCGAACCCATATCTATCCCCCCTCCCACGCCGTGAACGGCCCCTCCCGGGCCGTTTTACTGGACAAAACAACGACTGTACACGGGCCTGACTCGCCCTTTGACGATGGCCTTTCCGAGTCCCCTTTCGCGCTCCCGGCTGAGGTCGTGGGCGGCCCCTCGGGGTCGCCACGGTTGATCAGGGGCGATCGGCCTGGGACGCTGACTGGCCTCGCAGGTGCGAGACCTCGATCGTCTCGTGGGTGTCCGGTAACGGCCATGCCGAACCCTGTCTGGCTCGCAACGATTCGGGTTCGCCGACTCCCAGTTTCGGGTTTGGTGACAGTCTCCGTCGTCGAGTCCGCCACACGCGCGTCGACCAGGGATCGCCCTCCTGCCTTACTGCTTCTCTTTCGCATCGACGACCCCGGGCTTCTCACCGGCCGCGTTCCCATCCTGGACGATGTGAATCAGTGATTGTGCCATCACGTGACGCCACGCTTGGACGCGGCGCTGCAAGGTCCGTAGCAGCCCGTCCGGGAACCGGCTGGGGTAAACTTCCTGCAACCGCTCCATCAAGGACTTGGCCGTCGAGTCGGGATCGGGCTGGAGCCACAAGAGGATCTCCGGCCAGACCTCCTCGAACGGGTCCTTCCGAGTTCGCCAAGTTCGCGGTGAAGCGGCCTCACACCGATGGGTCGGACGGACTTCCCCCTCTCGCCACAACTCGGGGAGCTTGGCGAGGAACTCATCGAGGCTCTGCCGCTCCGGGCCGTGACTCAGGTCGCCCGAGCCGACCGCAGCGAGAGCGGCTGGTCCTTCGCGGATCTGATGCAGGAGTTCCGCCGGATCGAGCGGGGCGAGTCCCGCCCGGAGGGCTCCTTTGGCCGTGTCAGAGACCGAGGCGTGAGCCAGGAGACGTTCGCAAGGTGTCGCCGGCTTGTGATACCGCTTCTTGATCTTGGCCCCGTCTGTCCGAGTCGATCCCGAGGACCGGTACTGGCAAGTGGCGCCGGATGACTTCCAGCCCTTCGACGACGAGGGACTGGTCTCGGGCCACCAGAGCGACCGCTTCGGTCCATCCCGAACACACGTCGGTCGCCACCAGGCTCCACAAGAACGTCCCCTGCATCGAGTCGCCGCCGTGAGCGACGAAATCCACCTCAAGGAACCCGGGCGCCGGCTGGTTCCAATCCGCGAACGTCCGCACGGGAATCTCCCGGCTGGACTTCGTCGTCGCCTTCCGCTTCCTGCGTTGACCCGCCGTGCCCCGGATCGGCGCCAGCAACCGATCGATGGTCGCCGGGCTGGCCGCGCGGAGGAGTTGACGGACATCCGGGTCGAGGGACAGATGGCCGTGCTGCTCCAGGGCCGAGATCAGCCCGGGGAGAATCGCTTTGAGGCGTTTGCCACAGAGGCGATCCGCAGCCTCCCAGAGGACGACGAGTGCACTGCGGACCGCCTCGGAATAGTTCGTCCGGCCGAGCCTGGGTTCTTCGGGCCTGACCGGATGGACGCCTGTGAGGAGGCGGATCGCATGCTTGCGGTGACAGCCGGCGATGTCGATGAATTCATCGAGAATCTTGGCTTTCTCGATCTCTGATGCGTTTCGATAGCGTTCCCGGAGCGCTTCGAGGAGTTCGCGCCTGGTCTGCTTGCTGAGCTTGGTGCCCATCCGGCGCCTCCAGAGGCTGGTAACATTCTGGTGAGGCAACATTCTATTTTCGGTAACAGAAACGGTGAGTCAATGCGGCAGGGAATTCTAGTTGTCGCTAATCAGACTGGGTCGGGAAGCGAGTCGTGCAGAAGTTCAATGATTTCCCGTTACGCGATGGCAACCAGCCAGTCTTGAGGAGTGGCTTCGAGTTTCACGTATACAGGGTTGAGCAACTGGATGGCAACAGACTTCGTCTTTGTGCTGAAGGAGAAAGGATAAGTGGGTGGGCTTCGGTAGATCAGGTCGTCCCGCTTGAGGAGGCGATTGAATTCTTCAGCACCCGGATCCGCATGCACCCTGAAGAGACTTTCTCATATATAATGCGGAGTGGCCTATGGATCCGCCGCAACGAGTTTGACAGGGCCCTGCGCGACCTGAACGAGGCTATCCGAATTGATCCCCACTCCGCCACACATTACTATAACCGTGGTGTTTTGTGGCAAGCTCAGGGGAAATTGGACGAGGCATACACGGACTTCACGCAAGCTATAAAAATTGATTCGAATTACATTTGGGCATTTTATAACCGTGGCATAGCTTAATGGAAAATATGTGCTTACGATGAGGCCATCGACGACCTCACGGTCGCCGTCAAACTCGAGCCGAAAGAGTCCTGCTTATACAACGCCCGTGGCGGCGCTTGGACTGATAAGGGGGAATATGAGAGGGCGATCGCCTACTTCAGTAAGGCGATAGACCTCGATCCAGCCAATTCGGAGGCATTCCATAACCGTGGCCTCACTTGGTACAGAATGGGAGAACACGACTGAGAGACTGTCCCATAAGGGGAACAAACAGTCAGTGACCGACGTAGTAAGTGGTATGAGAACGCACCATTACCCCAGTGACCTCACCGATGCCCAGTGGGCCCTGATCGGGCCACACCTCCCGCCCGAGCCCGGAGGTGGGCGGCCCCGCAAGACCGAGATGCGGGATGTCCTGGACGCCATCCTGTATCTGGTCCGCACCGGCTGCCAGTGGCGCTACCTGCCCAACGACTTCCCGCCCAAGAGCACCGTCTGGCGCTACTTCGATCGGTGGCGGCGCGATGGGACCTTGGACACAATCCACGACCGGCTCCGCAAGAAGGTCCGCACGATGGAGAAGCCGTACCACCCCCGCACCACCGCCAGCGTCGATAGCCAGTCGGTCGACACGACCTCCGGCGGCGAGCAACGGGGTCGCGACAACGCCAAGAACGTGGACGGGCGGAAACGCCATATCGTGGTGGACAGCCTGGGCTTGCTGCTGGCCGTCTTGGTGACCGCCGCCGACGTCGATGACGCCAAGGCGGCGGCCGAAGTGTTCGCCCGGCTGGAGGGCCAGCCGATGAGCAAGGTCGTGCGGATGTACGCAGACACCAAGTACCATAATTTCGCCCTCTACCAGTGGGTGGAGGAGAACGCCCCATGGGAGCTGGAGATCGTGCGACGCCCGAAAGATGCCGAGGGTTGGGTGAGGCTGCCGATCCGGTGGACGGTCGAGCGGACCTTCGCCTGGCTGGGCAAGTGCCGTCGCCTGAGTGTGGACCGCGAGAAGAGTGTGCTGTCGTCGGAATCGATGTAAGTGGGCCATGAAGCGACCAAACTCCTCGCGCTCGCATCTGATAGCTATCCCACGTAGCGAGCATGTGCGACCATTCTTGAGAACCAAACTCAGTGTAGCTGCATTAATCGCCGAGGCCATTTTGACTATGTCCGGGTAACCCGGATGGACTTTCCCGATCACACCGAGTACCGCTAGCCAAGCAGCCTCAACCCAACGACTCTCACGGCCGTATCGGATAGAACACAAATCATCGAAACGGAAGGCTTTTCGCTTATAACGGATCCCGTACTGGTGAATCGCGAGTGAAATCTTCGGGGACCGCCTCTGTCGGGCTATAGCCATACATACAACCGCCAATCTAATAAAGAAGATAATAATAAAGCCCAACAAGCTTCGCTCATCCAGGTGCCATGGGGGTGCACTCAGCAACCAGCTGCCTAGGGCGAAGACAAAGACGGCGCAGACGGAGAAGATGAGCGAGGTAACAATAGGAAATAGGACGAAGATCACAAATCGGTTCTCGCCTTGCATGAGTGCGGCATCCCCCCAACGGCGGTGCTCGCCGGTTCTTCAACAACTGGAAAGACGCCTTGAAGTGGCAACGGCTGGAACCCGTTCGCAAGTTCGCCGCGATGGTCGAGACTCACTGGGACGGCATCGAGACGTATTGCCAGGTGGACAACAAGGTGCCTTTGGGCTTCGTTGAAGGGATCAACAGCAAGATCCGTGTTCTTCAACAGCGAGCTTACGGCTACCGTGACGAGGAGTATTTCCGGCTAAAGATACTTACCTGTATGCTGCCAAAACTCTGAAAACCACCCACACGATTCCGCGAAGAGCCAAATAAAGTGTACAGGGCATTCGTGAGGATCGAGTTCCGTTGGGCCACGGCGCGGCCGGGCTCGGCGCCGAGTCGGGCCATCAGCTCCATCGCCAGCGGCTGGGCTCGGGTGAAGTCCGATACATAAGACGAGATGGCCGCCAGCCGCCAGTCCTCGAAGAACCAGACCCACCAGGGCTCGTTCAGCCGGATCGCTTCGTCCCGGCCTCGCGTGAAGAGGGTGAACGATCCCTCCGGATCGTTCTCCTGGCAATTAAAGCCCCGATCATAGAGGTTAACCAGGGCGAGGCGCACCAGGTCGCTGCTCTGGCGCCAGCGCCACCCGGCGATGGAATTCATCCCAGCGGTCGCTCATGGGTCCAGCAACCTGTCAAGGGACCGCTGCCAGGCGCGGAGGTCGCCGGCGGCTTGGTCGGCGTTGAGCATTCGTGCGCAGAACAACCGGGCAAAGTAAGCGACCACCGCGAGGGCCGCCTGCTTTCGGGCGGACGGGAACTCGGGCGAGGCGAGGCGTCGGATCAAGGGGCAGCTCGCGTTGACGTGCAGGATCCCCTCCACGCCCGAATCCGCCTTTTGTTGCGCGATGTAATCGCGCACCAAGCCCGAGAAGCCCTCCGGGAACAGGCCCTCCTCGAGCCCGATCGCGGCGTCCCGGACCGTCTCGGCGTTCGCCGGGTAGGTCATCACCGCCGGGAGATCCTCGGGCCGGAACGAGGCGACCAGGACGTGGAATCCCAGCTCGCTCGCAGAGCCGGACCAGCTCCGCGAGTTCTCCCGCGGGGGTGGGCCGTAGGAGCGTGTCCAGGTTGTCGTCCAGCCTCACGAGCGAGACGCCCGGGTGGGGCGCCGCGTAGCTCGCGAGGAAGGAGGGGACGGCAAACCACGAGGCGTCGATCGCCGGCACGTCGTCACGGAGGTCGGGGTCAGACCAGGTTTCTGGTTTTTTTGCTTGCATCGCAGCGCCGGGTCTCGGGAGGTCGGGGGAGGTCGCAGGGGGAGGTCGGGGTCAGACCAGGTTCTGCAGCCCATAATGCCGTTGGACTTGCCGGTGAAAGTCCGGTCGTGGAAATTGACTGTTTATCCACGTAGTGATACTCGACGTTGGCTCGGGGTGACCCGACCAGCGAAAGCTCGAACGTAAACGTCCTCGAAAGGAGGGCTAGCCAGCTCGCGGGCCGTAACCATGCCTATGGTTTTTATGGTAGGAGTGAACTCTGCAGCCTCGAAACGACCAATGTGGTCGCCGAACCCGTAACTTGGAGGTGAAGGCTGACACCTGAGAGGAAGCAACAGTCATGTGCACTCTCTGGGGCCACCGGGGTAAGGGAGGCGGCACGCGAGCACAGTCCAGCGGAGTCAATTGGGGACCCTCTGGATTCCCACCCGAAGCCGATTTCCTTGGGTGCAGCAGCCCTCGCCACAAATTCATAAGTGGTGGGGAGGGATTCAGAGGCTCGGATGAGGCCGTAGTAAGCGATGACCTGTCGGGACAACATAACCCGACGGCGAGCCAAGGGCCTCGGGATGGACGTGTGGGAGTTGCTGGGGGTCGTGCCACATTGAACCGAAAGGCTCTAGAACGGGTCGTCCCTTCGGGGATCACGTATTCCTGGGAGATCCCACTGCGGTGGCGTATAAGACGGAGTCATGGGGCGGATGTGGACGGCACTTAAACCCTGGGACCTCGCCGAAGGTCGCCATTGACGGTCCATTTGAAGCCGTACTGGGGAAAACCCGCCGTACGGAATTTTAGAGGGGGAAGGGGAAACCCGAAGCTCGATCGAGCCCGCCGGGCGCCCCTTCCCTACTCGGCTCTGGTTTTTTTGCTTGCATCGCAGGGCCGGGTCTGTTTCAATCAAAGCTATGTCACGACGACTCCGCATCCAATTCCCCGATGCGATCTATCACGTAATGGCCCGCGGCAACGGCCGGCAGGACGTTGTCCGTGACGACGCCGACCGGGACCGGCTCCAGCGGGAATTGGGGCGTGCGGCGGTGCGGTGCGGTGCGGTTGGAAGGTGTATGCCCTCGTCATCCTCTCCAACCATCTCCACGTGGTCCTCAAAACGCCTCAGCCGAATCTGGCGCGGCATGCAGGGGTTCCTCTCGGCTTACGCCAACGCCTGGCGCGACGACACCGCTTCTGCGGCCATGTCTTCCAGGGACGCTATCGGACCGAGGTGGTGGAGGACGAGACCTATCTCTGGACGGTGACGCGGTACCTCCATCTCAACCCGGTCCGCGCCCGCCTGGTGGAGCATCCTGCGGACTGGCGGTGGTCCAGCTATCCGGGTTATGCCCATCGGGGTCGCCGCCTAGTGCGTCGTCCACGCTAAATCTTCGGGTTGGCGAGCCTCACGATTTCAGGGACACTCCGAGGCACGAGGAGGTGTCCCATGAACAAGAAGTATATCGTCCGACTGTCGGACGAGGAACGTGGCGTGTGCCAGAGCATCGCCAAGCGACTCAAGGGGACGTCGGAGAAAGTGAAGCGGGCCCAGATCATGCTCAAGGCGGATGCGGATGGGCCGGGTTGGCCGGATGCGAAGATCGCGGAGGCGTATGATTGCTCGGTTCGGACGGTGGAGAACCTTCGTGAGCGATTGGTCACGGCGGGCTTTGACGCCGCATTGGAACGCAAGAAACGTGCGACGCTCGCCGACGCCGCGCACGCTGGACGGCGTGGGCGAAGCGAAGCTGATCGCGATGCGGTTGGGCAAGCCGCCGGCGGGGTATGGCCGATGGTCGTTGCAGTTGCTGGCCGATGAGTTGGTGGCATTGGAAGTGGTCCCTTCGATCGTCGCGGAGACGGTCCGCAAGGCTCTAAAAAAAATGGGATGACCAAGCGCAAGATCGAGTACTGGGTGATCCCGCCCGACCAGGACGCCGAGTTCGTGGCCGACATGGAAAACGTGCTCGAGACCTATGCGGAAGCGTACGATCCACAGCATCCGGTGCTGTGCATGGACGAACAGCCGGTGCAATTGCTGAAGGAGACGAAGGTGCCGATCGCCGCGACGAAGAAGCATGCGCAAGCGCGTCGATTACGAATACGAGCGCAACGGCACGGCGAGCATCTTCATGTTCGCGGAACCGCTGTCGGGCTTTCGACAGGCGACGGCCCGCGAACGTCGGACCAAGGTCGACTGGGCGATCGAAGTGGCCGAGTTGTTGGACACGCGTTACGCCGACTTGCATGAAGGTGACGCTGGTGTGCGACAACCTCAACACGCACACGAAGGGGGCGTTCTACACGGCGTTCCCGCCCGAGCAGGCGCGGGCATATATCAAGCGGATCAACTTTTGCCACACGCCGAAGCACGGCAGTTGGCTGAACATCGCCGAATGCGAGTTGAGTTGCCTCACGAGCCAATGCCTGAGCGGCCGCCGCATCGGCGAACTGCCGTTGTTGCAATCGGAGATCGGGATCTGGGCCGACAAGACTAACGCCAAACAACGCGGCGTGGACTGGCAATTCAAGATCGACGACGCCCGAACAAAGCTGAAGCGGCTGTACCCGAAGATTTAGCGTGGATGACGCACTAGAGTGGGTGGCGTACGACGAGTTGCTGGCGTCGTGGCAGGGGGAGTTCGGCGGCTCGGACCCAGCGCGAACCGACCGGCGGTATGTGACCGCGAGATTGGCCGAACCGCCCGAATCCCCCTGGCGCGACGCGTTTCAGGGATGGGTGCTGGGGAGCGGTGCGTTCGTCGATCGTGTGCGGGCGCTGGTTCGGGGCCAGCCCCGGCGGGAGCCGCGACGCGAGGCGCGGTTGCTGGAGGGACTGCCGCTGGAGCCGGTTTGCGAGGTGGTCTGTCGCGGGTATCAGGTCGAGCTGGCCGAATTGAGCCGTCGCGGGAGTCGGCACGAGGCGAGAGCCGCGTTGGCGTACCTGGCACGCCAGCACACGACGGCCGCTCACGGCGAGCTGGCGAAGTGGCTGGGGGTGTCCCGCCCGGACAGCGTTCCGAATCTGACGCGTCGGTTCTCTCGATGGGTGGCCCAGCGGTGTGATGTGCGTGAGCGTCTGGAAGAGCTGGAGGAACAGTTGCGACTGAGTCAGGCCGGCACCCCGGAAAAAACCAGAAACCTGGTCTGACCCCAAGCTTCTCACAAGCTTCTCATGAGCTTCGCGGAAAAAACCAGAAACCTGGTCTGACCCTAAGCTTCCGATCATCCGGACCCCCAACGAGCCCTCCCGTGCTGCCACGTATCGTCACCATCCTGGGCCGCCTCAAGCCAGACCTCGCGGCCGAACTTTCTCCCGATGCCATCGAGCGGGCATGCCAGGAGGAGAAATACTCCGGCGCAAGCGGCTGCTCGATCCCATGACCACGCTCTACCGGTTCATCCTCCAGATCCTCCACGGCAACACCGCCTGCTCGCACACCGTCCATTTCGGCCGATGGAACTTCACCGACTCCGCCTACTGTGCGGCGCGGAAGCGGCTCCCCCTGGGGGTCATTCGCCGCCTCGCCGCGCGGATCGCCGACCGCGTCCGCACGTCCACGACGGCCGCGGCGACCTGGCACAACCACCGGGTCTGGCTCCTCGACGGCTCGAGCTTCTCGATGCCCGACGAGCCCGAATTGCAGGCGGCCTTCGGCCAGCCCGGCGGCCCGCGCAAAGGATGCGGCTTCCCGGTCGCCAAGTTCCTGGCGCTGTTCGACCTGGCCACCGGCATGCTCCTGCGCGTCGAGCCGGCGCCGTTGCGGTCGCACGAGATGTCGCGATCGGCCGTCGCCACCGCCGGCCTACTCCCCGGCGACATCGTGCTCGGCGACCGCGGCTTCTGCTCCTTCGCCCACATCGCCACCCTCCTTAACCGCCGGCTGCACGGGGTCTTCCGCGCTCATCAGCGGCGGATCATCGACTTCACCCCGGGCCGACCCGGGGCGGCGCGGGGGAAGGCGAAGGGGCCGCACGAGGCGACGATCCGGCCGCACTCGCGATGGGTGAGGTCGCAGGGCCAATCGGATCAAGTGGTGATCTGGCATAAGCCCAAGCGCAGGCCGATGTGGATGTCTCAGGAGGAGTACAATGCGCTGCCCGAGGAGATCACGGTGCGCGAGCTGCGGTACAAGGTCCACACGCCGGGATATCGGGTGGGCGAGGTGACGCTGGTGACGACGCTGCTGGACGCGTCGGTGTACCCGGCGGAGGCGCTGGCGGACCTGTACTTCCGGCGGTGGCAGGTGGAGGTTTATCTGAGAGACTTGAAGATTACATTGAAGATGGATGTGTTGAAGTGCAAGACGGTGGACGGTGTGCTGAAGGAGCTGGCGGTGTTCGCGCTGGTGTACAACCTGGTGCGGTCGGTGGCGTGCGAGGCGGCCGAGGCCAAGGGTGTGGCGGCGGACCGGATGAGCGTGACGGACACGGTGCGGTGGCTGGTGGGAGCGGAAGGGGACGAGGACCTGTCGGTGATCTTGGCGGTGCCCAAGCGGAAGGGACGTGTCGAGCCCCGAGTGAAGAAGCGCCGGCCGAAGCAGTACCCTCGGATGACCAAGCCGCGCAGGGAACTACGTAACCAGTTGCTGGACAAGAACGTTGCGGCCTAACTTCGTGGCATTCTGAACTGACACCATTTTTCTGCCCTGAAACCTGGTCTGACCCCAAGCTTCTTCCAAGCTTCTTACGGGCCGCGGCGGTCGAGAAGCTGATCTCGGCCGCGTGACCAGCGCGAAAGAGAACGCCCCGAAGACCTTGCTCGTAAACGGGTTAAGAAATCATGCACAGAAAACAAGACTCTCGACGTTAGTAGTACAGAGCACCCTACGGGTCCGTGCGCAGCCCAAGCGTGAAGCGATCTAGAGCGTACTACCGCGCTGTGGCGGGGCGACGCGCGCGACGAATCCATTGCTGAAGACCACCAGGACCTCCTGGGGGGAAATCGCCGGGAAGCAGGCGACGGCCGATGAGAAGCTCGAGTTCGACAGCGATCGGTAGGGTTGAAACCGTTCGGGGCTAGATCTCAGCCAATCGATCCGGGTCCTTGAGACGGCTGCGACCGTTCCGACGCCCGAGCGGGTCGCGGCCACGTAGCCGCCCTCGATCGTGGCGACGCGCCACGCCACGTTTTCGAGCACCCCGTCTTCCATGTGGAAGTCGGAGGCATTGAGCGCGCCGTGCTGGTCCAGCCCAATCAGGCCGACGAAGGTCGAGGCATTCGTCCAGGTCAGGGAGACGGAATGCAAGGGGTGGGTCCCGGACGCCGCGGGGCACCAGGTGGGCCCGGTCCGGTAGCGCCGACGGCCGCAGTCATCGAACAGGACCCAGCAAGGTCCGTCATGGGTGAGCACGACGAAGGGGTCGAGTGAAGAATCGCACGAAGGCCCGGCGGGGAGCAGGAGCGCGGTTGCGGGAGGCTCTCCCAGGGCGTGTGCGAACGACAGGCGAGACCGGGGCATCCACGAAGCGGCTTCCACGATGATCAGGTCGATGCCGTCGCCCAGGCCGACCAGCCAGTCCGCTCCCCAGGGCAGCACGGGGGTAATCCAACTCGTCAGGAAGGCGGGGAAATGGCCGTCGGGGCCCGTCTGGAATGTGCCATCGGGTCGGCGCAGGGAGCAGGTGAGCATGGCGCCGTACTCGTTCTGTCGGAGGGCGACAATCGCCTGGCCTTCCGCGTCGACCGCCAGGGCCCGGGCCGCGCCAGGACCCTTGGCAACGGGGACGATCTGGTTGCGACCGGGACGGAAGCTGACTACCTTGCCGTTGTCGAAGGCGAGGAACAGCTCGCTCGTCGCCGACGCCTGGGCCGCGGCCGTGACCATGCCACGACCCACCTGAATGCCCTGTAAGCGCGGGTCCCGTCCCGCCGAGGAATCCCGATCTGGCGACAGCGATCGCCGCTGAGCGGCGATCGCGGCGAACTGGGCGTCTCGCACGAATGCGGCCGTCCAGAGCGACGCCTCGCCGAAGAGGTTCGAGATCCCGGTCGCGGCCGGCCGGCCGATCTGGAGATCCTGTGTGAGTCGGCCGGCCAGGGCCAGAAGGGCTCGGTCGCGCACCTCCTCGGCGAAGGGGGCCAGGTCTCGTGTGCCGGCGACCAGCAGAGCCGTCGTGTTATAGAAGGTCGCGGCGTCGCCGTCGGAGCCGACCGATCGGAAGAGCGCATCGGCCTCGTCGAGCAGTACCCGGATCGGTCCGATCGCGCCCCGGTCCGCGTGGATCAGGGCCAGCTCCAGGGCACAGAGTGTGGCGTTGCCGCCGGGCCGACGGTCCCAGCCCGCCTGGAAGGCCACGACCGCCCGGTCCGTTCTCCGGGCCTTGTGGATGAGGATCAGGCCGGCGTGGTAGTGGTCCGGGGGCACGCTGGACGTCGCGTGCCGCGCGGCCCACTCATATTCGGCGACGGCGGCGTCCTCCTCGCCAATGCGGCGCAAGAGGTCACCGGCCGACTCGTGCCGGCCGAGCTGGCGGTAGAGCTCGATCGCCTTGTCGGCCTCGCCGGCGGCCTCGAACGCCTGGGCGGCCGCGGCCAGGTCGTTGATCTTCTTCCAGTAGAGGATCGCCGCGTCGCGATGCAGGCCGCCACGCTGGAGCGCCTGGGCGGCCAGGCGGTCATCGCCCAGGAGTTTCCCATAGATGTAGGCCGCGCGGCGGAAATCGCCGTCCCGGATGGCCTGCTCGGCGGCCTTGCGGTATTCGCGGGTCAACGCTTCGACCAGGTCCGGACGGGCGCGCCAGACCCCGACTGGCTGGCCGCGCGCCGGCCGCCCCAGCAGATCCCGGAGATTATAGATCGCGCGACTCCAGGGGAGCCGATTCCCCCAGCCGACGCTCCGGTTCCGCGAGTCGGCTGGTGCCATCGGGAAGGCATGCCGCAGCGCACGCGACGGGTCTCCCTCGCGGAACTCGTGAAGCAGCTTGCTGACCAGTGCCGAGTGATCGATCCACTCCCACTGGAGCTTCTCCTTGAATGCCGAGAAGCCCGCGCCGGCTCGGCCGGCGAGCCCCTTCAGCGCATCGGCCAGACCGTGGAGGCCCGACATGAGGCCCCCGCCGGTGGCTTCGCCGGACACGTCCGCTCCCGGTCCTTCCGCCGTGGGATCGCGCATTCCGGACTGATGCGGACGATCCCGTTCTTCTTCGGTATCGGCCTCGTCCGGGTTCGGTTCGGTTTCACCGCGCGAGCCCCCGGCCCGCGATCCGGGGCGGCGGAGATCCTGCTCGAATTCCCGGTAGAGTGCCTCGGGAGGGACATCCGGCACTTCCCAGGCGATCTCGGCGAGCCGATCAGCGAGCCGGCGCGGCTCCGGCAGGGGTGCCCAGGGACGCCGGGGCCGCGGATCGGCCGTCACGAGTTTGGCCAGGTCAACCGCGCCACGACGATCGAACCGAAGGATGCGACCACCCGGCAGGAAAACCAGTCCGCCGTCGCGCACCAGTCCGGCCGCCTCGTCATCCAGGAGGGCCGGGACGAGCTCGGCGTCGACGGGCAGATAGAAGTCTTCGGCCAGCTCGCGGAGGCGGGTCGCGCCCGAGACGGGATGGGTCGTCGGTCGCTCGAGCTTGAGCAAGAAACCGCCGGCGACGTCGAAGACGCGGCCCGACGGGTCGATTTTCAGTCGCGTGCAGACCGCCAGCAGCACGGACGCATCCCGTGTGGGCAAGAACAGAGCGGACGCCGAGCCGACGGCCGATCGACGACGGAGCTCGAATGGGACCTGCACCGTCATGGGCCGCTCCTTTCTCCCTGCTCGGCCGACCACAATACGCGAGCCAGTTGTTCGGCGGCGTGAGGCGTCAACTCGCCTCCGATCAGCCGGCTCGAACCCAGGCGCGTGCCGTCTGGCATCCAGGCGGCGAATTCCTGCCCGGACGCGTAGAACATGCTGATCAACTCGCCGTCGCGGTCCAGTACGGCCAGATGATTATACTGGTCGATCAGGATCCGTAGCGTCGCATGCTCGACGACTCGCTGGAACCGGAACTGATCGTATCGAGCGTCGCTCTTGAGCCTTGGGAAGCTCCGCGATTCCGCGATCACGCCACCAAGCTCCTGGAAGGTCTGGGCGGGGGCTCGGTGGTCCACTTCGAGTCGTCCCCGATCCCAGCGGATCAGGCACATCGACTGCGGGCGACGTGGTCCGGTCCGATCGAATTCGCTGACGAGCAGACAGGACTGGCCCAGCGACGCGAAGTGGATCCAGACCTCCTCCCGAACCGTGACGAAAACCGGTGGACGATCGCCGGGGACATCGCGGACCTCGACCTGCTGATCGTTGATCCGTCGGGCGAACCGCCGTCCATCTCGAGACAGGGTGAATGAGTTGTCGGCCAGCGAATTCTCGGGGAGGGAAAGCATCCCCAGCACAGTGGCACGCGAGAGCGAGAGGAACATGATGTCCACAGCCGGCGCACGGCGGGCTCGCATTGCCAGGATGTCGCCGCCCTGGCACAGATGGGCGATCTGCGTGCCCTTCAACGCGGGGCGGCCGTCGGAGAGAGGCGTCAACGCGCGGACCACTCCCGATCCCTGGCGATACTTCAAAGTCCCCGTCCTCGCGTCGAGGCTGACGACGAGTCGGTCCCGAACGGCCTCTCGATCGCTCAGGTCACGAATCAGCAAGGGTGAGCACGACACTCGTGCGGACACTCGATCGAAAGCGGCCTTCGCTCGCGGTGTCACTCGCCCCTTGGTCCCGGATTCGGCCAGATCCAAGGCCAAGCACGTCTGATCGTGGGACCTGGGACGTCCGGCGATCGCGTGCAAGTCGGCGTAATAGGACCAGGAAATCGCGGAGTCGCGCAGGTCCAATCGGTGGAGGACGCAGGTCCGCGCGATGAAGTCGTAATGGGCGAGCACGGGACCTCCCTGGAAGTCCTCACCCACGCGGACAAATCCGCCGACAACCCCGATGATGGTGTGAACCTCCCTCAGGACCTGGCCGTCAACGATGGGTTGGGGGAGGACCTCGGTCTCGTCAACATCGAGGCGGCAAGCGGCCAGCAGACCATGCCGCCCCGCGATCAGAACCCGCTCCCCGATTTCGTCGAAATCGACATGACATCTCGCTTCCCCATGGGACGAATGGATGCCGTCCAGAATCCCAGTACGGAACGGGAATGGGATCGGATCGAGGTCTCCGCGCCAGGGCTTCGGCTGGCCATGGGATTTCACGATCGTACCGAGTGTCGCAGCGCCGGCGAGCAATCCCAGATCGACCCGGCTCCGACCCAGGACGACGGGCCAGCCGTGCCGCAACTCGGCCAGCTCGACCTGCCCGCCGGAGTCCACCGAGACGGCGAAGAGCCGGGTGCCCGCGTTCCCCGACGAGAGGCGTGCCGCAGCCGCAACGTCGGGTTCGCCCAGGCTGCGCGGGTGGGTCAGGAGGACGACGTCGCGCCGCGCGCCGGCATTGGCTCGGAGGAGCCTGTCCAGCATCCGGCCCGGGTGGGGAGATAAATCACTGGCCTCCAAGAGCTCGGCGAGCTCGTCCGGGCCGAGCTTCACCAGGTTGAACCGGCTCGCCGGCGTTTCCGGTGGTCGCCAGCCGGATCGCGATCCGTCGGCGCATGGCCTGGCGGGCCAGGGCCATCGCGGCGCTGGCCAGGACCAGCCGCACGTCGCCCCAGGTTCGTACCCCCTGGTCCAGCAGCAGAACGATCTCCTCGGCGACCGGCTGCCGCGGGGTCTCGCGGTGGAAGTAGAGCAGCTCGCGCTCGGCGAATCGGCGGAGGAACTCCTCGTTCTCCAGGGCGAACTGGATCGGCAGGATCTGCTCGGGCGATCCCCGGGTCGTGAGGTCCGAATAGCCATCGGTCTGAAGCGCGGCGCGATCGAGCCGGCGGGGCGGCAGGCTCAGCGCTCCTTCGAGCCGGCTGATCAGAAGAGTTGCACCGGCGAGCCGGGGGCGACGCTCCACCTCGGAAAGGGCCCCCGCCAGGTCGCGCGGCGGGAACGGGACCAGGCGATCCTCGATCGTCTCGACGGGTCCCCGGCCGTGTTTCAACCAGTGCCGGATCGCGTGATCCGAAAGCGTATCGAGCTCGCGGGCGACCCGCGCCTCGAATTCGGAGGGCTCCAGGCCGGGCTGCTCGGCATAATCCATGGCGCCGAGCATCGGGTGGCTCAGGACCATCTGGGGAATCCAGCCTCCGCCGTTCAAGAGCTGGAGGACATCGGACAGCTCGGGAGGCTCGGCGACGCCCCGGATGTCTCGACAGAGCCAGGCGCACAGGGCGCCGGCGTTGCGCAGCGGACTCTTCAGATCTCGGAACGGCTCGGCGATCCGGTCCACGTGATGGTTCGAACCCTTTCCCACGGCGCGCTCGCCCAGGCCGATCAGGTAGAGGAGGTGCAGGACGCACCCGAAGGCCAGCGGCGGTTCCCCCGCGTTCAAGAGACCTTCGAGGAACCGGGCGATCTCGGGCGCGAAGGCGAAGGTCCGGCCGGCGTCAGGTCCGTCCAGGAACTCGACGGCCTCGCCGTACTGGGCCCATCGGAACCCGCCGAGCGACCGGCAGTACGCCGCGGGGATCTGAAGATAGAGCGCCGCGCGTCGATGATTCATGGCCGGCGGCCTCCTTCCGCTCGTCCAGGCGTGATGCCCGCGCAGGCCAGGCGGATGGCGGCACGGCTCAGCGGCTGGAACGCCTCCCGCGGAATCAGTTCAGGCCCCTGGTTGTCCAGGAGAACCAGGTCGTCCGGTCGGGCCCCGACGACGCGGCGGATCGCCGATTCGGAAAGCTCCGGGTCAACTCGGAAGCCAATCGGGATCAGCAAGTCCACCCCCCAGAACCGCGAGTCGCCCCGTGTCGTCGGCAGCCTCCCGGATGGGCCGAGAACCAGGACCTCGGCCACCTCCGGGTCTCCGTCAGAGTGGGAGATCCAGACCGCAGTGAGGGCGGCGATCCGGGCCGTGGTCTCCCGCTCGGCCCACTCGGCCAGCCCGGCGAGACGGCATGAGACCGCAGCGGCCACCTGGGGTTGAGAGCCGCCGGTCACGCACCAACCGGAGCGGGACCGGGCACGGCGGGATGTCCGCGGGCCGCGCTGCCGACATCGGCCGAGGGAGTAGAACGCGGTCCAGCAGAATGCCTCCCGACCCGTCGCCGATCGGGAGTCCGAAGGCCGGCAGGTGCTCGCCCGGCCGATACCAGTGGCCGTTCCGTCGCGCGAAGATCTCGACTCGCGACAACGGCAGGAGCCGTTCGATGAGGATCTGCCGCGCCTCTTCCGACTCCGATCCCCAGCAGACCCAGGCGCGGTCCCCCACGATCGACACGCGGATCCCCGGCCGACGGCGGAGGTCGGCCAGGATCGGCAAGTCCCGGGCCGGAATGCTGGCACAGCCGACGTCCTGCCATTGTGCGTTCATCGTCCTCGACTTTCCGGAGGAATCGCGTAGGTCAGGCTTTCCGGCCTGACGGAGCCAGTTCGTCAGGCTGGACGGCCTGACCTTACCGTGTTGCAGGGGTCATGCCTCTTCGGTTATCCGATCCGTTTCAAGAGATCGCCGACGCGGTTGGCCAGGTGTTTGCGAGCATCGTCGTCGGCGACCCAGGCGGCACGATCGGACAGCTCGGCCAACTGCTCGCGGGCCCGGGCCAGGGCCGCCAGGCTCAGAGATCGAGACTGGACCTCACCAGCGAGGTCGTCGAGCTGGCGAGCGAGCTCCTCGGGGTCGACGCGGTCGGGGACCGTGGCCAAGGGGTGAGCGTCGGGCTCCTGGGCGTGCGGCGCGATTGTCCCGGCGATCAGCGCGGCCAGCGGCGCGACCTGTTCCTCCCGGTCCCAGACGTATCGGAGCACCCAGAAGTCCGTGACCCGAGCGTCGCACCGTCGGCAGAGCACGGCCGAAGCCGCAACCAGCTTCAGCACCTTGACGGCGCGACGGTCCGTCAAGGCGACCCCCAGATCGCGCACCTTGGAGACCAGCTCGGCGTACCGCTCAAGGATCCCGGACAACTCGACCCGGTAGACCTCGCGCGCAGGTCGCGCAGGTCGGCCGCCGAGACCGAGGACTCCAGCGGGATGGCTCGCTCCAGCTCCCAGCCGGCCTCGAGCAGCCGCGGCATCTCCTCGCGCCTGAGGTTGTCCACATGGCAACGGAGCAGGAACCGGTCGAAGAGCGCCCGCAGTGCCTCATCTTCCGGCAGATGGTTCGACGCCGCGAACAAGGAAAGCAATGGGAGTTGGTGCGTCTCGGCACCCCGCCGGTAGATCCGCTCGTTGAGTACCGTGAGCAAGTTGTTCAGAATGGCGCTATTGGCGTTGAAGAGCTCGTCGAGAAAGATGAACTCCGCTTCTGGGAGCATTCCCGTGGTCACCGTGACCACAGTCCCCTCCCGAAGACGGGCCAGGTCGATCGGGCCGAAGACTTCATTCGGCTCGGAGAACCGGGTCAGCAGATACTCGAAGTAGCTCCCTCGGACCGCCCTGGCGAACTGACGGATCAGGGCCGACTTGGCGGTCCCTGGCGGTCCGTGAAGGAACAGGTGCTCGCCCGCGGTGACCGCCAGTGCGATCAAGTCGACGACCTCGTCGCGACCGACGAACCGTCGTTTCAGCGGCTCGATGACCTCGGTCCGCAGCCGGTCCACTGTAGGCTCCCTCATTGCTCCGCCTCTTCCGCATGATCTGCGGGTATTCACCCAGATCAACTCGTCGTGGATCGGTTCGCGTGAGTCTCACTCGTTTGAGGCGCGACCGTCCGAGATCGGATCCTGCCGTCGTTCGATAGGCACCTCCCGGCCTGGACGCGAATCGCCGTGGAGGGGCTTTTCTCGGTGCGCGGAGTCTCCCTGATAGAGTATAAGGCATCGCGCGCCACAACGGCATGTCCCCCCAGAAATGGAATCCCGCCCCCAGCGTCGCGGTCCCTCGGCACAAGGGTCGGATCGAAAGGGAGGTGCGCGCCTCTTTCTGAACGGAAGATCACATGGTATAATCAGGAGGTTGCTGGATTCAGGAGACATACGCGATGGGAATCATCCGCCAGTTACCCGCGGCGGTCGTCAATCAGATCGCGGCGGGGGAAGTCGTCGAGCGGCCGTCGAGCGTCGTGAAGGAGCTGCTCGAGAACGCGATCGACGCCCAGGCCACGCGCATCGACCTGACGGTCGAACGGGGCGGCAAGGACCTGGTCCGGGTGGCCGATAACGGGGTCGGCATGGTGCCCGAGGACCTGGTGCTCGCGTTCCAGCCCCACGCCACCAGCAAGTTGGCCGAAGCCGATGATCTGTATCGAATCCACACTCTGGGCTTTCGCGGCGAGGCGCTGGCGGCGATCGCCGAGATCGCCAAGCTCCGCTGCCAGACGCGCCAGGCCGGGGTGACCGAGGGCTCCGAGCTCTCGATTGAAGGGGGCACGTTCGGCCCGATCAAAGCATGCGGCGGTCCGGTCGGGACCGTCATCGAGGTCCGGAACCTGTTCTTCAACGTCCCAGTGCGCCGGGCGTTCCTGAAGTCGGACGTGACGGAAGCGGGGCACGTGGTGGAGATGTTCTCGCGGATCGCGCTGGCGCACCCGGAGATCCACCTGACGTATCGGTCGGGGGGTAAGATCATCCACGACCTGCCGCCGGCTGCCGGGACTCGCGAGCGGATCGCGGTGTTCTTCGGTCGAGAGCTGGCCGAGTCGTTGCTCTGGGTGGAAGGCCGGCTGGATGAAATGCATCTCTGGGGTTATGCCGCCCACCCGTCGCAGAGCCGGTTAACGGCCAAGGGCCAGTACCTGTTCCTGGGCGGCCGGTATGTTCGTGATCGGTCGCTCAGCCATGCGCTGAACGAGGCCTATCGCGGCCTGCTGATGGTCGGCCGGATGCCCGTGGCGTTCCTCCACCTGGATCTCCCGCCCGAGGAGGTTGACGTCAACGTCCATCCAACGAAAGTGGAAGTCCGGTTCCGCGACTCGAACCGTATCTACAGTCATCTGCTGGCGACGCTCCGTCAGACCTTCTTGAAGAGCGACCTGCACGCGCGGCTGCAAGCGGCCCAGGAGCCGGGTGCCGCGTCTGAAGCCCAGCCTGGGGCGTCCCGAGCCCCGATGGCCTCCGATCCAAGGGCCGAGCCCGGGAAGCCGGTAGCGGCCGGTTCGAGTCTGGGTCGACTCGACCTGGTCGGTGGGCCAACCGACCGGCAGACCGTCGCTTCCTGGTTCGAGCCGAGCAAACCTCGGCCCCAGGTTCCCGAATCGGTCGGGCAGCCAGCGCCGCGCGAGTGGGCCCAATCCTTGCCCATGGAGTTCGCGGTGGGACCTGGGGAGTCGTTCGACGAATTCTCCGCGGGCTCCTCGATGCCGACTCCGGCCGGGAGCCAGCCGGTCGCCGCGGCAGGGATGACCGCGGGCTCGGTTGCGACCGCCACGGGCGCGACCATGGAGCCAGTCGGGGCAAACCTCGGAGGAGCCCCGACCGGTCCGGAAGTTCCGGCGGATGCGGGGGCTGCGTTCGGGCCCCAGACGGGCCGCCCGCAATCGCCTTCGCCGGACATCTGGCAGGCTCCCCTCAAGGCGATTCAGGTTCACGACAGCTATCTGATCGCCGAGACCGGCGACGGCATGATGGTCATCGACCAGCACGCGCTGCACGAGCGGATCCTCTACGAGGAGCTGCGGACACGCGTGGCTCAGGGTCAGGTCGAGTCGCAACGGCTACTGGTCCCCGAGCCAGTTGACCTGCCGGCCGCCGAGGCCGCGGCGGTCCTCGAGCACGCGGAGGTCCTGGCCCGGCTCGGGTTGGAGGTCGAGCCCTTCGGCGGCGATACGGTGCTGGTGCGGAGCCTGCCCGCGATGCTCCCGCACGTCGTCCCAGAACGGTTGGTCCGCGACCTGGCCGAACACCTCCGCACCCGCCCGTTGCCGCCCACGCGCGACGGCTTGCTGGCCGAGCTGCTGCACATGGTCGCCTGCAAGGCGGCGATCAAGGCGGGCCAGCCCCTCTCGCCTCCCGAGATCGCCGCGCTGCTCGAGCGCCGGCACCTCGTGGCCGACTCGCACCATTGCCCTCACGGGCGGCCGACGGCCCTGGTCTTCACCACAGCCGATCTGGAGAAGCAGTTCGGGCGGATTTGAGGACGGAGCGGAATGGGTTAGACTGATCCGAGTGCAGGGACTTCTAACCGGCACGTACGGAAGCCGACGTGTACCCCGGACTGTGGGGGCGCCCGGCCTTGTCGCGTTGGCGGTTCCGGCGCACCGTGTTACAATTGATGAAGATGGGTGTTCGCGAGCGGCCGTGAACCAGGTGATCCGGAGTGAGAGCCAATCCGGGCGGTTCTCGTAATTCGCTCCAACTTCCAAGCTTGTTCGCGGTGGCGTTGCACCCGATACGGAGGGTGAGATGGCAACTGATTCTCAGAGAGGCGTCGCTGGGATCGAAGAGGTCGAACCGGATCCCCCCATGCACTCGACACCCGTTGAGTATGATCCAGAGATTGCTCGACTCCTGAAAGAGCGGCGAGCCGAGGTCCAGCGCATTGTCGCTCGAAGGAAGCCCGAACTCATCCAGCAAGGAGTCGAAGCGTACAAGCGCGATCTGCCGCAGCTGCTTGCGGAGAATCGATACCTGGAGCAGGTGGCCTATCGGGGGAATGAACTGGTCGCTTTCGGGGCCACGGACCGCCAGCTCCGAAAACGTCTCGCGAAGAAAGGCTTCACGGACTGGGGTGAGCTGTTCGTGACGACGATTGAGCCCCTAGAGATCGATGAGGGCGATGACCTCGAACGCTGACTTCCTTCCTTCATCCCCCACCCATTCGTGTTCACTATCCTCCGCGGTTCTTTCTTTCGCAATCAAGGGATCGAGGTCCCCTCGGGTCGCCTCGATCTTCGTCCGCCCAAGATCATCGTTGGGATCAGCCCGACCCTTGTCGGCGAATCGACTCTACCGCAAGGTGTGATCACTCTGCCTGCGATTCTCGATACCGGCTTCAATCGTGTCCTCGAGATCGACGAGTGGCATCTGATTCACTGGGCGGGCCTTCATAAGGAGCACCTGGTACCGATCGAGACGGATAAGTCCCATGAGGGAAGAAAGTACGATGTGTGCAGGGCCAATCTCTGGCTTCATCGAACGCCTTACGAGGGACCGCGGACACCGCGAGTCCGATCGCCCCTGCTTCTGTATAAGAGCCGACAGGTGCGCGTCATGGCTCCGATGGGCAAGCCGAACCCACGGCTCCCGCTCCTCGGCCTGACGGCTCTCATGCAGAATCACTTGCGAGTCTCGATTGACGGCGAGAACGCTCGTTTTCGAGTCTACAAGTCGTTCAGATTGTCCCTATCGGATTGGTATCGGGAGTATCTCAGCTAGCGACGTGGAATCAGCGGCGTGCCCAAGAGGCGTTTGGTTCGCAGCACGGTGGAAACGAATCTGCTGGGCAATCACGGCAGGTCGTGGTTCGGGGACTGGAACATCGAGGCGCCCGATTCTCCAGAAGAGTCAGCGATCGTTTGCTTACTCTCGAACATCGATCCTCCGGCTTTCCTCTTCACCGACGGCGACGATCGCATGCTGGCCTTGCTGCTTCGAGTTTCGCCGAATTGCCAAAAAGATTCGCCGGCCATCGGTCATGGGGGAGCCCGTGATCTCCGAACCTTTCACCGCCGGGATTCGCCACTTCAAAGTTCCATGATCCGTCTTCAGGCAATACAGATAACCATCGAACGAGCCGAAGTAGACGGCATCTTCCGTGCAGAAGGGTGAGGAGTAAATGGCGGTCATCGTCCCCGGGGTGATCGGAGTTTGATAACTCCAGACTTCTTTGCCGGTCTGGGCATTCACGCGGTAGAAGCGACCGTCGCAGGAGCCGAAGAAGACCGAGTCCTCTCGATAGGCGACTCCGGCCTCGATCCGCGACTTCGTGGGGAATCTCCAGAGGAGCGTCTTTCGTCGCTTGTCGAGGCAATAGAGGTGATCGTCCTGGCTGCCGAAGAAGACCCGGTCCTCGGTCACGGTCGGTTCCCCCCAGATCCAGCCCTTCGCCTGGAACGACCATCGGCGCCGGCCCGCCTTCAGATCGATGACGGCGATCCGGGACTGGTCGAAGATCGGCTGGAAGATCGCCGTCCCGTCGCTTGCGGCCGTCCCCGGTCGAGCGGCGGTCCCTCCCATCCGTGCGCGGTCTGCGTCGAAACCGGGGGGCGAGGCAGGCGCATCCGCCGCGATGTCATGCTGCCAGATCCGTTTTCCGTCGAAGTCCACCGCGGAGACGTTCCCGCTGGTGTCGGCGACGATGATCCGATCCTTGACGATCAACGGCGACGATCCCGTCGCGTCGGCCACGAGCTTGCAGTTCCAGCGGAGCTTTCCGTCGTCTTCCGAGAGAGCCGTGAGGCCGTTTTTCGAGGTGAAGTAGATCGTCCCACCCCGTTTGGCAGGGGCTGCGAAGATCTGCTCACGACCGTTGAACCGCCAGAGGATGGAACCATCCGCGACTTTGATGGAATAAAGAGTCCCTTGGACATCGCCGACGTAGATCACGCCGTCGCCGAGCAGGGGCTCACCGGGAAAACTTTCAAGCGGTGTCGTCCACTGCACCACCGGATGTTCCGGGAGATGGCTCCCCGAGATGGATCCGGTCCGTTCGGGTCCGCCGCGCGAGAGGAAAACCGCCGGGGACTCGTCCACCGATCGGGCCGATCGCGGCAGAGGGGCCTGCGGCCCCGTCGGTCCGGCTTTCGGCTCCTGGGCAGCCAGTTGCCCGCATGGAGACAGGAGGCCCCACGAGAAACCGGTAGTCACTACCCCTATCAGCACGGCCGTGGGCGTTCGAGCCAACTGGATCATGACGACCTTTCGAGTTAACCCGTTCGACGTCCCGACATCGTCCCGCGCCCGACTGTCCGCGCCAATCATCGTAGGAGGATCATCGAAGAGCTCTCAACGGTCCAGGAGACAAGCTCAGTATATTCGGACAGCCGAGCGACGCTACCAGGCTGCGGGACCGTTCCTCGATTTCAACGCCCCCTTTCATCGGTCCATCGGACTGTCGTAGAATCAAGGGAGCCAGCGCAATCCAGTCAGCCGATCGCAAGGGCGGGGTCAGGAGACCCTCGTCCAGCTCGGTCGGAGTGCAACCAGGGGGCGCCCTGTTCGGGGGCGTATCGGGCGATGATCTGCGTGACCATCGGGCGGGGGCGTCATTCCTCGCTGGCCGAGGAATGGAAAGAGGCAGCCGAGGCCGGCGTGGGTCTCGTCGAGCTGCGCATCGACTGCCTCCGCCGCGAGCCGGAGCTGAAGCGAATCCTCAAGGATCGTCCCACGCCTCTGGTCTTCACGATCCGGCGCGGCGTCGACGGCGGCCTGTGGCGCGGAAATGAGGATAAGCGGCAACAATTGATCCGCGAGGCCATCGCTCTGGGCGTCGATTACATCGATCTGGAGATGGACATCGCGCCGAAGGTCCGCCGGTTCGGCAAGACCAAGCGAATCATCAGCTACCACAACCTGAAGACCACGCCGGTCGACATTCAGGACATCGCCGAGAAGTGCGAGGAGTTCGATCCGGATGTGGTCAAGATTGCCACCAGCGCCTCGAGCCTGGCGGAGGCGTCGCGGGTCCTGCATCTGGGGGCCACCGCCAAAGCACCGACCATCCCGATCGCCATGGGCGAGATCGGCGCGTTCACGCGCATCCTCGGGGCCAAGTTCGGGGCCCCGTTCACTTATGCCGGGTTCAACCCGGAGCGGGTCTTCGCCGCCGGGATGATTCATTACAAGGTTCTTCAGAAGGATCATCGCTACGAGGACATCAACGCCCAGACCGAGGTCTACGGCGTCATCGGCGACCCGATCGAGCAGAGCCTCAGCCCCGCCGTGCACAATGCTGCGTTCGGTCACCTCGGTCTGAACAAAGTCATGGTGCCGTTCCTGGTGCCCAACGGCGAACTCCCGGCGTTCTTCAAGGAACTCTTCTGGCTGGAGATCAAGGGGTGCAGCGTGACGATCCCCCACAAGGAGGCGATCGTTCCCCTCCTACAGCAAAAAGAGGGGGCCGTCGAACGCTCGGGGACGTGCAACACCGTGGTCATCCAGGAGAACGGTCGTCGGATCGGCTACAACACCGACTACCGCGCGGCCATGGAATCCCTCGAAATGGCCATCGGAGGGCAAATCGGCGAGGAGGACTCCAGCCCCCTATTCGAAAAGCAGGTCCTGATTCTCGGAGCTGGGGGAGTCGCACGCGCGATCGTCTTCGGCCTCCTCCGGCGCGGGGCCACCGTCACGATCGCCAATCGTCACGACGACCGAGCCACCCGACTGGCCGAGGAGGTCGGATGCCGGGCGATTACCTGGTCCGCCAGGTCCAGTACATCGGCGGACGTGATCATCAATGCCACACCCGTTGGAATGCATCCGAACGTGGATGATACTCCGATTCCCCCGGGGACTTTCAACCGGGCGGGGATGGTGGCATTCGACACGATCTATCATCCCGAGAATACGATGATGCTCAAGCTGGCGCGCGAGCGCGGGGCCGTGGCGGTCACCGGGGTGGACATGTTCCTCCGACAGGCGGCGCTCCAGTTCAAGCTCTATACCGGGCTCGACGCTCCAGTGGAAGTGATGCGCGACGTCCTCTACCGCAAGCTCAGGCCCCTGCGCGACGAATGACACCCGACGTGACACGGCCATGCTCCCACGGTCCCGGCCTGGCATTGATCGGATATCGGGGAACCGGGAAGTCGACGGTCGGGCGGATCTTGGCCGGCCGGCTACAACGGACTTTCCGGGATTGCGACCGGGAGATCGAGGCGCGCGCCGGCCGTTCGATCCGCGCGATCTTCACCGAGAGTGGCGAACCAGCCTTTCGCGACTGGGAAGAACAGACGCTCGCCGAGTTGACTGCGGGGCACCCGGCGATCGTCCTGGCTACCGGGGGTGGTGCCGTACTCCGGGATGCCAACCGCCGACGGCTCCGCGATTTCGGTCTGGTGGTCTGGCTGACCGCTCAGCCAGCCGAGCTGGCACGACGCCTGGCAGCCGACCCGCTTGGGCTGTCCGACCGGCCCGCGCTGACTCTGGCCGGCACCCTCGACGAGATTGTCCAGGTGCTCCAGACGCGGGCTCCGCTCTACCAAGAACTGGCCGATGCCGTCATCGAGACTGGGGACAAGAGCCCGGACGAGGTGGTCGACTCCATCCTGGACTGCTGGAAGTCCCGAGGAATCCCCTTCGCCCGACCGGAGTCTTGCGATGATTGACCTGACGTGGCCGACCTCGATGGCACTGGGCCTCGGATTCTTCATGATCGGCACGGTCGTGGGGAGCTTCTTGAATGTCTGCATCTACCGGATTCCCTGGCAGAAGAGCGTCATCTGGCCGGGTTCGCGGTGTACTCGCTGCTGGTCGGCCATCGCAGCGCGGGACAATATCCCGATCGTGAGCTGGATCGCACTTCGCGGTGAGTGCCGGAGTTGTGGCGAGCCGATTGCCATCCGCTACCCCATGGTCGAGGCCCTGGTCGGTCTGCTCTTCCTGGGAGCGTATTTGCTCGACGTGGCCATCGGCTCCTCAAATCGATGGGTCTCCACCGATCGATTGATCGCGGCCGCCTACCATTGCACGTTCCTGGCCTTGCTCGTCGCCGCGACCTTCATCGACTACGACTTGATGATCATCCCCCGCGAGATCACCCTGATCGGCCTGGTCTTCGCCCTCGGAATGGGCACGGCCTTCCCGGGGATCCGGCCGGCTCCGGCGTTCGCCACGACTCATCTCGGGGGTTTCGGGGTGGGGCTGCTCGGCTTCCTGGTCGGCGCCGGCTTGACGCAGTTCGTCCGATTGACCGCCGGGTTCATCTTGAGGCGCGAAGCCATGGGCATTGGCGATGTGGATCTCCTGGGGATGATCGGAGCGTTCATGGGATGGCAGGCGGCGGTGCTCGCTTTCTTCTTCTCTTCGTTCTTCGGAATCGTGCACGCGGCATGGAAGTTGATCGCCTATTTCCAGAAACGCCTCCGCGGCGGCCAATTATCCAGTAGCGATCGCGAAATGCCTTTAGGGCCCTACCTCAGCATGGCGGCCGCGACTTTGCTGTTCGTCTGGCCAGTCTTGTGGGAGAATTGGGCTCGAATGCTCTTCGAGACGCTCCGTGTGATATTCTGGTGGTTACTGGGGGTTAACGTAGCCGTTCCACATTAGTAACCTGGTGATCGCGGCGTGGCATCACCAGCGGTCGAAGCGATCGATTTACCCCGCGTCGGAGACGTGGCGCTTCCTCGGCTTCCGCAGCCGGAGAAATCTCATGGCTTATCAATACAAAAGGCGCAGGCCGTCGATCATCCGCAACTTCTGGGTCTACCGGCGTTTGATCGGCACGGCGGTCCTTCTGGGGCTGATGCTCTGGTTCGTCCTGGCCAACAACGAAAAGGTCACCATCAAGTTCCCGTTCGCGGTCTGGGAGGTGAATCAGATCTCGACCGGAATCCTGATCCTGATGAGTGCCCTGGTGGGATCGGTAGCGACCATCCTGGTCACGACCGTGATCTTCGCGATCCGGCGGCTTCGGAGCGCTCAGGCCCCGCACGAACCACCCAACCCGGGCGATCTGAACGAAGACCGCCCTCCTCCGGATTATGCGGCCAAAACGACCGAAGGCTTTCCCAACTCTCACTGGGCAAATTGACGAAGATAGATGATGGGGCCATCCTCGGAAGGCTGAGGGATGAAGGCTGAAGGCCGAAACAAGGCAAGGCCGTCGCCGTTCTGCCTCGGGTTTCCGCCTTTCCAAGGTATTGACTTAGCCTTCCGCCTTTCCCCGAGCACCAGGGGGAGAAGAAACTCGTGTCGTCGGGACCCGTGCTTCAAACCGATACCCCGCTGCGCCCGGGGCCGATTCGTGCCGGGGTGGCGCCCCGGTCTTACGGCAGGCCCGCCATCACTGTGATGGCGGTCGTTGTGATGACGTGCACCGGTTTGTCTGCCCTGACGGGCTGCTCCGGGAGGGGGACGTTCCTCTCCGGAGGCCCGACCGTGGGACAGCTCAAGACCAGCCTGAGCCACCTGGAGTACGAGAATGACCAGTTGAAGCGCGACATGGCCAAGCTCCAGCAGGAGAACCGAACGATGGAGGATCGGCTGGTTCAGGAGCAGCTCGACAACGGCGATCTGACGGCCCGGCTGGACAACGCACGAAACCTGATCCGCGATCGCGGCCTGGACCCGGCGGAACGAGCCCGGTCACGTCGAGGAGAAGCCAATGATCCCGGGGATGACGGCTTCGGACCCAGGACCCTCCCGGCTGGTCGACCGTCATCCAAGCGCCGAAAGGCACCAGTCGCCCGGATTCCCGGACAGATCGAGCCCGCGCCTCCAGGCCAGGATAGCCAGTCCGAACCCGAGTCGGCCCGGCCGGACCCCGAGACCGATCGGTCGAGTCTCCGCCTGGAGGACGACCTGGATCACCACACCTTCTATGCCGGGCCGCTCCGCTGGACGCCCATCGCCAAGCGGGCGGACGACTCCCCGTCACCGCTCCGCTGACGCCGGGTCATTCGCCGAGATCGCATAAGTCCATGCACGCGGGCATGGATTCAGGGCTCGTGCAATCCGCACGAGTGGGATAGTCGGCTGTGGCGCTCCCTTACCCTTTACGCCGTGACGTCCGCCCCTGCACCTCGGATTCCCCTGCGGCGATGGTTCTCTCCTTGGCGGAGGTGGGGCCCGGGGTGACGGATCGGGAGAGGAGTGTGGATGGATCCGTGCTGGTCGGGAACAGGACGGAGACGGAAGTCCCGTGGCCGACCACGGAAGTCAGCGCGATCTTGCCGTGGAGTTGCGTGACGAGCTCGCGGCAGATCGCCAGTCCCAGACCATTCCCCTCGATGCCGGATTGGTCGTCACGAGCCAGCCGGAAGAAGGGCTCGAAGACCTTGTCGAGGGCTTCAGCCGGGATGCCGGGTCCCGAGTCGGAAACGGTCACCGACCAGGAATCGGCTTCCACCTTACCAACGACGCGCACCGTGCCTCCCATCGGCGTATATTTCAGGGCGTTGGAGACCAGGTTGCCGACGATCTGCTGGCAGCGCGAGGCGTCGGTGACCACCGAGGTCTCCGGGGAATCGACATGGGACTCCCAGTGGACCTGCCTGGCCAGGGCGATCGGCGCGAACTGACGGCCGATCTCGTGGATCAAGGCGCCAATCGTGAAGCTGCCCAGGCAGAGCGGTCGAGAGCCCTGGACGATCCCCGCATAGTCGAGGTAGCTGCGAGTCAGGCGCAGCAAGTCGTCGCAGAGGCTCACCATGGTCAAAAGGTGTCCGCGCTGATCCGGCGTGAAGCTGGTTGACGCGTCGTCGAGCAGCAGGTCGAAGCCGGCCTTGAGGGAGATGAGGGGTCGGCAGAGCTCGTGACTCAAGCTCGAGAGGACCGACCGCAGCTCCCCTTGATCGATCAGCATGCGAGCGCCCCCCGGGTTTTCGGGCCTCGGGGAGCATGAGGTGGTTCGGACATCCATGGCCAACTCGTCCCTGTTGCAATGTAGCGGAAACCGTCATGCGCGACAGCCGTGATCCAGGCCGTTCCGTGGTGTGCACCCGGCCGCGCGGCTCCTCGAGATTGCGGGGACTCCTCTCTCCGGTTCCTCACGAAACGACGATCTGATTGGCCAAGAGGGGGTGGCCGTCGGTGAGATCCAGCACCGCCTGGTGGGCCAGTTGCTTGGCGTGATAAGTGCGCGACCGCCCTTGGAGGATGATCTTCTCCTCCGAATACACCACATGCAGGTCGCGGATCCGGCCGCTGGCGACCCGGTTGATGTGGCCCTCAATGAACTGGGCGAGTTCTTGATGGTTCTTGCCGATCCCGAACCGCCGAAGCTCTGTCCTGGAGTCGTACATCGGCATGCCAGTCTCCCGCCTGATTCGGCTCTGCGTTGGCCTGCGGCCTTGCCGAGGGAAGGGATTGCGAGGGAGTCTCGGGATCTCATGCCCCCGAGATTGCGGGAACAAATCGACTCATCTTCATCTTAAGGTGAGTCGGCTTTGTACCATCCTTGATCCCAACCGGCGATTACATCGATTCGATGGTGGACAACCCTGAGGTCAAAGAAGGACCCCGTGTTCTTCCAGTGATCCCCCTGAGTACCGGTAAGAGTACCGACCCATCGCGTCCGCGTCAAACATTATTCGCCGTGGGACAGTTCGGAATGTCGGCGAACTGGTCTGGCCATCGGGGCGCTGGCTTGGTCGGGCGCCTCGAGCAGTTCATCGGTCTGGATGATGGATTCGGCCAGCTTGGCCATGGGGATTCGCCGATCCTGGCTCTGGCGTTGCAAGAGACGGAACGCGTCACTCTCGCTGAGATGCCGCCGGGACATGAGGATTCCCTTGGCACGTTCGATCAGCTTCCGCTCCCTGAGCGTCGAGCGGAGTTCATCGACATCGTCCTGGAGGGCCTTGAGCTCCCGTGCCCGGGCCACGGCCACCTGGACGGCGGCATGCAGACTGGGGTTGGTGGCGGGTTTGAGCAGGTAGGAGATCACGCCGTCTTCTACCGCTTGATCGATCAAGTTGGGGTGGCCGTGGGCTGTCAGGATGATGACTGGGGTACCCGGATCCACGGCAATCTGGCGCACGGCGGACAGCCCGTCCAGGCCCGGCATCTCAATGTCGAGAAATACCGCGTCCGGCAGGCTGCGCCGGCACATCTCGATGGCACGCTGGCCGTCATTGACGACCGACACGACATCGTATCCCAGCGATTCCAACTGGTTCTGAAGTCCGACGGCGACTGGTTTTTCGTCGTCCGCGATCACAACACGATAAGGCCGAGTCATCGCCGTAATCCCCTCGATACACTGGCGGAGTAGTGAGCCAAAGATGCCACTGCAAATCCGATTCCAACCTGGAAGAAAACGCGAACTTCCTCTCTGGATCGCTCAGAGCGGTCGTCAGGCCTGGCATGCTCAGGGCAAATCCAGGATGGAGTGACAGATGCATGTGTCCTTTCGTGAGCAGAACGACTCAAACGATCTTGACAGGATCGGTCTGGGCGACACAATGCGGCCCAGGCATGGCCCCCGCGCCAGGATTTTCGCGGGAACTCTCCAACGTCGCGTCATTGGTGGAGGATCGCTCGGAGCGTGCCCCGGCATTCATGGTCAGTGTTGTCTTTCGATGAGTTGCTCGTCGGCGACGAATGGGAGAGCCCCCGACGAACGGTGACCCAGGCGGATGTCGTCCTGTTCGCGGGACTCTCGGGAGATTTCAATCCGATCCATATGGATCACTCCTCCGCAGAACACAGCGCGTTTGGCCAGCCGGTCGCTCACGGCCTACTCGGTCTGGCGATCGCTTCGGGACTGATGAGTCAGGCCCCACGCGTGGACACTCTCGCCTTTCTGGCCATCCTCGAGTGGAAGTTCCATCACCCGATCTTTTTTGGCGATACGATCCATGGGATCTCACGCGTTGAGGCCCTGGAACTCAGCGGGAACGGGCGGCGCGGCCTCGTTACCTGGTACCGGAGAATCCTGAATCAAGAAGGCAAGGTCGTCCAGGAAGGCCGTACGCAAACCATGGTCCGCGCCCGCTCACACCGCTCCGTCAAACCCAACTCGAACCTTGGTGATCTCACGCCCAGCGCGGACTAGTTTCCTTCACTCGCTGGCCTTTGACCTGTCAATCCTAACATTCTCGTCCGCGTTCTTCGATCCCAAAATGGTCCATCATCCACTGGCTTTTCAAAATGATACCATGGGCTAACGCTCAAGATCCGCCGTGCGTGATGCCGTGGTCCGTCGGAAACCAGACCTTGCTTGGCCTGTTTCTCAATCATGAGACTCCAGACCGGTGAGGGATCAGGAATCGGGAATCTTTCCTGGGTTGCGCAGCAAGCCGTGTGGGCGATTTCTTCGGCCGTGCCTGTGACGGGGGGATGGACCGGGAGATTGACGGGGTCGATGTCGCAGTTCATCATGGCAACGGTCGATGATCGTGGCCAGCGGGATGAACGCGGTTCCCGTTGATGGAGATGATGGGTCCGGATGGCGCTGAGTCCTCGACGAGAAGAGATGGGTGGAAGTCATGTCGGCACCACGGGATCGGACGGTCGCCCTGGTCACGGGCGCGGCTCAGGGGATCGGGCTAGGGATTGCGCGAGCGCTGGCCGCGGCATCATATAAGGTCGTCCTGGCTGACCTCGAAGACGAGATCTGCCAGTCCGCGGTGGCGCGCTTGAGGGGTGAGGGCTTCGAGGCCATCGATGAGCACCTCGATGTGTCACGGGCCGATCAGTGGGAGCCGGTGATCGGGCGCCTGGTGAATCGATGGGGCGGTATCGACGTTCTGGTCAACAACGCGGGCATCAGCCCGCGAGGGACCGCGGAATCGACCGACGAGGCGCTCTGGGAGCGGACCCTGGGGATCAACCTCAAGGGGGCGTGGTTGGGCATCAAGGCGTCACTCCCTTCCTTGCGATCGCGCCGGGGAACGATTGTTAACATCGGTTCGACGCGGGCCACGCGTCCTATGCCGGGTCTGTTTTCCTATGTCATCAGCAAGGCCGGCTTGTGGGGCCTGACGCAGCAGGTGGCTGTCGAGTACCTCAACGAGGGCGTGACCTGCAATATGGTCTGCGCCCGGTTGGGTTGACACGCCCAACGAGCGAAAAATCCAGGTCCGGTATGGATTCCCCGATTTCCCGGCGGGGATTCGAAACCTGACGACCCCCGAGGAGATCGGGGCGGCCGTTGTCTACCTGACGTCTCCACCGGCCCGGAAGATCAACGGGGTGATCCTCTACCTCGATGCCGGTCTCCACGCCGCCGACGATGCCGGAATGGTGCACCTGGCCGATCGCAGCCAGCCCCCGTTCGTTCAGCGCATCGCAGCTCAAGCCACCGAGGAGCAATTGCCATGAGTGAGTTCGTCTACTGTCTCAACACGAGCACGATCCGGCCGACGCCGCTACTGAAGAAGATCGAGTTCGCCGGCAAGGCCGGCTACTCGGCGATCGAGCCCTGGAACGACGAGATCACCGCCTATCTCGAGCAGGGGGGCAGCTTGCCCGAGTTGAAGCGTGCACTCGCTGGAGCGGGGCTCCGGGTCGTCAGCGTCATCGCGTTGCACGGCTGGATCACCGCGGAAGGACTCGAGCATCAACGGGTCCTCGAGGACTGTCGCCGTCGCATGAGCCAGGCGGCCGAGTTGGGCAGCCCGTACATCGTGGCCAGTCCGCCCCGCGAGGTAGTGGACTTGGGGCATGCCTCCGCGCGGTTCGCCGAGCTGCTGGAGCTGGGTTCCGAGATTGGCGTAGTTCCCTCGATGGAGTTCCTCGGGTTCGTCAACGGCGTCAAGAGCGTTTCGATGGCCTGGGCGATCGCGTCCGGGACCGGCGACTCCCGGGCGACCGTCGTGGCCGATGTGTTTCATATGATCCGTGGCGGCGGCACGGTCGACGACCTGCTCCAACTTTCCGGAGACCGACTCGCCAATTTCCACATCAATGATGTGCCGGCCCAGCCCGATCCGCTCACGCAGAAGGATGAGGACCGGGTGATGGTCGGCGACGGGATCGCCGATCTGCCGCGCGTGATCGCCAACCTGCGAATGATCGGTTACCGCGGGCCACTGTCGCTCGAGTTATTCAACCACGCGCTCTGGGCACAGGACCCTTTCCAGGTCGTGAAAACGGGCCTCGACCGTATCCGCGCACTGGTCGAGGCATGAGAGGATCGAGTCTTGGACTGAACAGGGGTCTGCACGAGTGTTCGTCGCTGGTGTCAGGCTTTCCTTGGTGTCAAACCTGGTATGCGGTTGCAACGAAACCAAGTTTCGAATGCGAGGGGCTATCCGAGCGCGTACGAAATCCTCGTTCTCACGCTTCCCCTTGGGAGCGTCTCCTTCCGACGCTCTGCGTCGCCTCGGTCCCTGGGTCGCGGAGCGGCCAGGAAAGCCGTTCCCACAGGAGAAAAGTGTGGCAACGAGACCAATGTTCTCGGGGGCTTCATCGGAGGATTGGACAAGAACCGGGTCATGCCAACTCCGGGTCTACTGGCTGCGGGATGGGGCGTATTTGCGTCTCAAGACTTTCATCCGCATGCTACCAGAGCTCCGAAGGGGGGACCCGAATCGACCCGCACGCGCTAGAGAACAGCCCTGAAGAGTGAACGTGTCCGCCGTCTCTCGACCAAGACCTCTTCCAAGGCCCCGTCGTGGACCAACTCGCGAGCCGTTATCGAGAGATCAATCGGTGGCGGGAGCGCTGTGGTATCGTCGCCGCTGGAGTCGACCGTGCCGATCGCGGTAGTCGTCGGGGTGATGAGGCTTGTCATGCCGATGTCCCGCGTCGCGGTGGCCCCCTCGACCGCAACAGTGGCCGGGGTCGATGAGGGCGACACGGTGGCTGGGCCGAAGAAGATCCCATTGAGCAGGCCGTTGCCGCCGCTCAACTCCGTGATGGTGATCTTCACGTCCCCGCTGATGGTCCAGACCTCGTAGGCGCCCCCGGTGAACGACGAAAGCGTTTCGGTGGACAGCACGGTTCCGGTGGACGCGTTGGCGATCTGGATCTGCTCGCTCCGCCCGTGCTTGTCCCAGTCGACCGCATAGAGGGCGATGGTGTGGGCGTTGCCGTCGGTCAGGTCGAGGGTCACCGTGAAACTGCTGCCCGAGTACCAGGCGGCGGCGATGCGATTCGTACTGGGGCTGGAGCTCGAAGGATTCTCGAGGCCGCGCTCATCGGTGGTGTCGGCGGACCAGACGTAGGTCGCATTACCGGCCACGGAGACAGTGGCGTAGGACGGCAAGCTGGAAGAGCCGCCGACGAGGTCGTAGCCATCAGAACCGTAGGTTCCCATCCAGGTGCCCTTGGTGGTGGAGTCAAGCTGGAGGAAGGTGGCCGAGGCCGCGGATTGGATGGTGATGTCTTCGGAGAACTCCGAGGTGTTGTTGTTTGGATCCGTCGCGGTGGCGCTGAGGACCTGGCCCACGAGGCTTCCCACAGGCACCGTCACGGAGAACGACGCGTTGCCGGAGCTGTCGGTCGTCACCGAAGTATCACCGAGGTAGGTCTTGCCCTCGCCATATCCTGACGCATTGGCCGTCGGGCTGGCGAAGAACTCGAGAAGGAAGGTCTCGTCGGGCGTGCTGTTCAGTGAACCGGTGATGACCGTACTGGACGCGGACGAGATGGCCGAGTTGAGCACCGGGTAGTTCTGGAGCAGGTTCGCCCCTTGATGCGGGCCACCGGGCGTGTTCTGGAGGGGGACGCCTTGCGGGGCATCGATGTTTCCGTCAGTCCCCGGAGCGCGGAGGTCGATGCCGAGCATGCCGTTCGAGAAGATCGAGTTCTGGAAGAACGCGTTGCCCTGATGACCGCTGGTCGTGTAGGCCACGCTGTAACGGTAATCCGGGCGATCGTCGATGCCGTCTTGCTGATTGAAGGCGATGATATTGTTGGAAATCGTGTTATTCGGGGCACCGGCGTTTCCCAGAAGAATCCCGTCGCCTCCGTTGCCGAGATTGGCCGAGCCGGTGCGATCGGTTCCGATCAGGTTCCCGATGATTTCCGTCTGATTGGTATCGCCGATCTCGATACCTCCCCCGATGTTCCCCGAGATCAGATTCCCCTGGATGAGATTGCCCGTGGACTGCCAGGAGGGCGAACCGAAGCCCACGATGGCGATGCCAACGCCGTTGGGAACGGCGATGGTCCCGGTGGGCTCCGTGCCGAGGTAGTTGTCGAGGATCTGGTTGTCGTTGTTGGTCAATCCATTGCTCGCGAAGGAATAGGCCAAATGGATGCCCTCGCCCTGGAATCCGTTGATATCCAGGTCCTTCACGGTGTTGTCGTCGTCGAGTTCCAGTCCATCTCCGGACGACTGCTCCGCACCATTGAGGAGGATCACGGGGCCGTACGGGTTGGTGTTTCCCGTGAAGGCAGTCTGTGTCGTCCCATCGATGGTGATGTTCTGGCCAAGAACGGGCAACTGGCTCAGGGGCTGGATCGTGAAGACACCGTCGGCGTAGCCAGGGTCGGTCTCGGGGATATTGAAGACGATCGTGCTCGGGACCGAGTCGTTCGCGTCCGCGTTGAGGATCGCCTGGCGCAGCGAGCCGGGGCCGCTGTCAATGGTGTTCGACACAATGTAGCTTTGGGACAGAACAATGCGATACTCTAGCTGGTTCAGCGAGGGACGGAATCGTCGGTGACGCTTGTCATTGCCGCGACGCCGAGAAGCGTTCAGAAGCGGGGAGAGCCTCATCGTGTACCTCTCTTGCTTGGAGTAAGTTCCACCGCACTTGTGGTGTTCCTGACGACACATCGCAGTGCTGGCGTGAATCTCGTCCGACACGTCTTCGTGGGTCATGAGGGAGCATCGTTTGGAGGGTGGAGTCATTGCCAGATCGGCGAGGAATCCGGAGCTTTCGCAGCCGGATTCCGCACGTGTTGATTCACCCTTCACCATCAATTCCGATCGTCAAGGATCGTTCTGACAAAGAATCCCTATGAATTGCCCGGTTTTTTGATGGGCACTGTAAGTCTTATTCGAGGGAACGTTTGCGAACAGGCGCCCACACGGAGCCTTGATCGAGCGGAAGTTTATAAAAAGCCTTGATGCGCCTCCCGTTGTGAATCCGGGGGCGCGGCGTGAGGCGTCCCTCTCATAGAAACGCGCATGAAAAACGGCCTCGACCGCGGGAGCGGCAAGGCCGGAATGGCGAACGGAGCGATGGCCGCCTCAACGCTCGTTACCAGCCGAGGCCGATCTCGTTCAATCGATCGCGGATCTTCGGCAGATCGCACAGCATCACCGAACCGTCGGCCTCGCCCCAGAAAAACTGTTGCCGCGCATCAAAACCGAACACGTAGGAGAGCCCTCGACGCTCGAGTGGGATCCGTGCCAAGGTTCGTCCACTCTTGCGATCGACGAATCGAAGGGAACCGTCGGAGTAGGCGTGTCCGTCTTCGATCCAGGAATCACCGTCCGGCGCGAACATCGCGACCGGCCGCTGTACTCGACGGATTTGCTCGAGTTTCGGATAAGACCAGACCTCCGTGCCCTCCGGTCGGCCCTCGCTTTGTGACTCCAGCCCAAGCAGCGATCCCGATGAGCTGAAGTGAGCTACTCGCAGATAACCCCCTTCGAATTCCTTGCGCGTCGTTCCCGTCATCGTGTCGACGAGAACCGTCCTGTAGCTACTCCTGTCTTTGACCGCGCGTCCGCTGATGACAAAGGCGGAGCCGTCGGGTGCCATCCAAAGCTCGGCGCGGTAGGCATACTCCGTGAGCGTCTTCACGGTCTCGGGTTTGGGCTTACCCGGAGTGAGGCGGTGGATCGGGATGACACGAGGATGTTCGCTGGGAAGGAATTCGGCGAAGGGAGGAACTCCGTCAACCGTCTCGACTCTCGCCAGGACGATCTCTTCGGGGCCACGGAACGCAAGCCCGTCTTGAAGCGCCGGTCGGAGTTTCCAGGATTGGAGCTTCCGCCCCGAATCGACGTCCCAGAGGCTCGCCACGTTACCCGCGGCGAACGCGAAACGATGCCCGTCGGGACTGAAAGCGAGGCCGGTGTTATCCGTAAAGAAACCGCGCGGCACGGTGAACACATGCCGCAAGACACCCGTCTTCCGGTCCCAGATCCCGACTTCCCACTCCAGTGACAGCGCCGCGACGTATCGCCCGTCGCGGGAGAAGATCGCTTTCTCGATCATGCCCGAGAGACCCCGAAACGACCTGATCCCGCAGCCGTCTTCCAGGTTGAAGATCGCGACTCTCGCTGGCTGCGCCATGAGCCGTCTCGCTGCCGATCGCCAGGCGGCGGCCGTCGGGAGAAAAGGTCAGAGCATAGGCGTAGTCCGCGGTGCCGATCGTGAGGAGCTCACGCGCTGACGCGACATCCCAGATGCGGGCGTAATGTCTGCCACAAAAGGCGACGATCGTGGCATCGGGCGAGAACGCGACCGAGTAGAGGTCCCATCCCGCGCTGGGGTATCGCCCGCGGCGTTGTCTCGCTCCGAGGTCCCAGACCGTGACGTAGCCTCCCTGACCGCCAGCGGCCAGAAGCCAGCCACGGCCGTCGGAGTGCGGTCCTGGGTCCTCGGCCTTGCCGCGATGGTAATCGGGCGCGAAGGACAAGGCGTAGACCGGCAACGCTCCGTGGGGGAGATCGGCCACGATGGTACCCGTCGCCATCGCGTGGACGACCACGCGGCCGTCGCCCAGGCCCTGGGCCGCCAGCGTGCCGTTTTTCGAGAACGCCGCACTGTGCGTCCTGCCGGGAAACTGGCGAAGCAAACGACCCGATGCGCCGTCCCACACGGCCAGCCCGCGTTTCTTTCCGTCGCGCACCGGGGCCGCGACGAAGGCGCCGTCGGCCGACATCGCGATGAACGCCTCTTCATCCTTGGCAAGATCCAGCTCGCCGGGAATCGCGAAGGAATGGATCGGCTTGGTGTTCGAAAGGTCATAAAGGACGAGGGTGTTCATCGCCTCGTCCGCGACGAGCTGAATCGGCGTGCCGTCGGTACGGAACCCGACAGGCCCGGCCTTGTCGGAAAGGGATCTCGTCGGCCGTGGGCGCGTCATCCGTCCAGATGTGCGGGGAGGGAAACCTTCTTGTGATGGTCATCGAGCCGGCTCACGCCGCCCATCAATAACCGCTTGCCCGTGGCGTCGAAGGCAAGGAGAATGGCCAAGCCCTTGCTCCCGGACGAACTCTGGGCCTTGATCCAACCCCGGATTCCGCCTCATCCCCCGCGGCCCAAAGGCGGACGTCCCCCCCTGGATGATCGCAGGCTGAGCGGGATTCTTGAGAGTTAATGGGAGACAGGTGCTGGCCTGGCGGAGGAAGGTGGGGTATGAGAGGTCGGGTGGTGTGACGTTGCGCGGCGGTGGACGGTGGGCGGGTCTCAGTGGTTTAGATGTGGTGTTTCCGATCCGGGGTCTAGCGCCGGTTGCGGGCGGGGCCCGGAATGGAGGCAAAGTCCTCACCGGGATCATCTTCATCCTCAAGACCGGCCTGCCTTGGGAAGACTTGCCCCAGGAGATGGGCTGTGGCTGCGGCATGACCTGTTGGAATCGCTTGCGCGACTGGCAGGCCGCCGGCATCTGGGACCAGATCCACCCGATCTTGTTGGCCCATCCGACGGGCGACCGACGTGTCGATGACGAAGAGCTTCGTCAGCGGTTACATCATCGTGCGATTGACACGATTTTGGCCAAGCGGAGTACCTCCGTCAGGCCGACGCGATCGACTTTCGAGCGGTTCATCGTGGACACCAGTTCCGCCGTGGGTGAGGGGTGAAGAAACCGGTCCCAGCCCCATGGATCGCTCGAAATTGGGGAGCAAACACGCGATCGTCACCGACGGCCAAGGCGTCCCCTTGGTCATCGAGACGATCCCGGGGAACACGCCGGATGCCAACTTGACCGTGCCGTTGGTGGATGCCGTTCCCCCCATCGCTGGCCAGCCAGGTCATCCCCGCCACAACCCAGACCATGCGATGGGCGACCGGGGTTTTGATGACGAAGAGCAACGGCAGGAGTTGCGCCAGGTGTGCGTGATGATCGTCGCAAGGACATCCACCAGGGGCTCTGCAATCTGGCCGAGATCCTCATCACTTTCCGGTTCCTTGAGTTGTACGGTGTGACTTAGAGTACATCGATTGGCTGGGTTCTTTTAGGCGATCTAAGAAAAACGGAGCCTCCGTGCACCATGGTATTTTCCTACCACACCCTTTAATACTTGGCGAGCTCCTCGGCATCGGCATCGGAGCTGATGTGTTTCATGAGTTCGGCCGCGCCCTCCATCATCATCTTGAGCTCGCTGTTGACGGCGATGAACTGCCAGCCCTCGCGGGCGCGGCGCACGGCATCAGCAGGGCTGAAGACATGCAGGCCGCACGGCAAGTGATTGCGCTGAGCCGCCTCACGGATCCGCGTGAGGGTGGCCTCGAAGGTTTCCTTGCTGGCGAACGAACCATCGGCGGACCGCATCGAGTAGCTCAGATCGTTGGGACCGACGAACACCGCGTCCAGGCCGGGCACGGAATAGATCTCGTCGGCGATCTCCACGGCCGCGATGTGCTCGGTCTGGATCACGACGAGGATCTCGTCATCGGCCCGGCTGTAGTATTCCTGTGCCGTCGTGCCGAAGTTGAGAGAGTGCATCCCGCCGCCGATGGATCGATTGCCGCGAGGAGGATACTTGCACGCCGCGACGATCGACCGAGCCTCGTCGGCGTCCATCACCATCGGGGCGACGATCCCCATGGCGCCGCAATCGAGGACCATCTTGATGTACTCATGTTTCCCGGTAGGGATCCGTGCCAGGGGGACGCAGCCAGCGTCGGCGATCACGGCGAACATGTAGCTGGCGGTCTGGATATCGGTGTGGGTGTGCTCCATGTCGACGGTCAGCCAGGGGAGTCCCACCCGTGCCATGAATCGGGAGGCCGCGATGCTGCCCAGCGTCAGCCAGGATCCGATCTGCGGTTTCCCGGCGCGCAACGCCCGTTTGACTGGATTCTCTTTCAACTGAATTCCTCATCATCATCGGGCCACGTGATCGATCTCGGAAGGTTCGACCCTCACGAGATCCGAGTTTCGCACGTCACGACCGTCACGGCAAGATAAATGCCGAGTTCCGGATCACCGACGTTCGATATCGATCGAGGTTGTCTAGGACCGCGAAACCGGCTCGGATAGCATGACGTGTCGGAGGAGATCTGCGGGCATCCGGAATGGGTTGCGGCGTAAGCCGCGAGACATCATGCGCGTCACAATCGTTACGGAAACCTACTTTCCCCAGGTCAACGGCGTTTCCAGGACCTTGGGGGAGCTGGTCCGCTTCTTGAGAGGATGCGGCGATACGGTCCAGGTGATCCACCCGGATTATGGCCATCCCCCTGAGGCCGGCGGGGGGGCTCATTCGGTCCGGTCGATCGTCCTGCCGTTCTACAAGGAGCTCCATCTGCCGCGGCCGCCGTTTGGCCCGGTCCATCGGGCGATCTCTTCGTTTGGCCCGGATGTGGTTCACATCGCCACCGAAGCCACGCTCGGCTTCAGTGTCCTGCGCCATGCGATGCGGCGACGTCTCAACGTCGTAACGAGCTTTCACACCAATTTCGATCAGTATACCGGCCACTATGGCGTTGGCTGGGCACGGGGGATCATCTGGCGTTATTTACGATGGTTCCACAACCGGACGCGGGAGACCTACGTCCCGTCGGAGGCGACGATCCGCCAGTTGGAGCCGCTTGGTTTCGAGCGGCTGGTGTTGTGGAAGCGCGGCGTGGACAATACGCTGTTCCGGCCCGACCGGCCCGGGCGTTTCGAGATCCGGCGCGCGCTCGGTTGGGCACCCGAGGACCTGGTGATCGGCTACGTGAGCCGGATCGCGCCGGAGAAGAACGTCGATTACCTGGCTGATGCTCTGGTGATGGTGGCTTCACAACGGCCGGGCGTTCGCGTACTGCTGGTCGGCGACGGCCCGTCGCGGGCAGTCCTCGAGAGCCGGATCGGGTCGTTTGCCCAGTTCGTGGGCTATCGGAAAGGGGAGGACCTGGCCGACCACTACGCGGCCGCGGACATCTTCGCGTTTCCCAGCCGGACGGAGACTTTCGGGAACGTCGTACTCGAGGCGATGGCTTCGGGGCTGCCAGTGGTCGGCGTGCGGGCCGGAGGCGTGGGGGAGACGGTCCAGTCCGGGACAACGGGAATCCTGGTCGATCTGTCCGATCCACCCGCGCGCATGGCCGAGGCGATCCTCTCGCTGATCGACCGGCCGGATGAGCGGTACCGGATGGCGGAAGCCGCGCCGGTACGCGATGAGCCAGAGCTGGGACGCGATCATGGGCGGGCTCAGGGCTCGCTATCAATTCCTCATCGAGGAACAGCCAGCCCACCAGATCGCTGGACGCGCGGCCGGGGTCGAGTGAGCGGTCCAGTTTCCTCACGAAGAGTCTCGGCGCTTCGATCGATAGAGTCTCGACCGATGCCGGCCGCCGGTCCGGGTCTCGCCGGTCTCCTCGACGAGGTCCACCGCGAGCGCCCACCGGCGGAACCTTCGTGGGTCAATCGGCTCGCCGCGGACGATCTCGTGAACCCTGCGAAGGTCACTCAGCGTGAAGGTCTTGGGGAGGAATCCGAACGCCGTCGCGGATTCCTCGAGCCGCCTTCTCAGCCGGCTACGGGCCATGGCGATGATCTCGGCGTGATCGAATGCCAGTGACGGCAGGTCGTCAACGGCGAACCCATGGACATTGGCCGCATCCGACGCGGCTCGAGGGTTCAAACGGTCGGGCCGGACCAGGGTGTAATAGGCGACGGTGACGAATCGCCCGCGCGGGTCCCGGTGCGGCGCTCCGAAGGTGTGGAGCTGCTCGAGCTCCAGGCCGGTGACGCTGGTCTCCTCCTCCAGTTCGCGACGGGCGCAGACGTCGAGGTCTTCGTCTTCCTCGACCAGGCCGCCCGGCAGCGCCCAGTTCCCCTGAAACGGCGGGTTCCCCCGCTGGATCAAGAGGATCTCCAGGCGCTCGCCGCGGATGGTGAAAATCACGATGTCGGTCGTCATCGTCAGGGTCGGCAGGCGAAACTTCGGCATCATCTTCTCCGTCGCTCGACCACGAACCACGGACCACTGAAAACCGAACACTTCGAGGATTTCAAAGCTGCCGGAGGAAGGCGACCAGCCCCGCTTTCTCGTGCTGATCCAGATGCAATTCGAGGATCAGATTGAAGAACTCGATCGTGTCCTCCAGCGTCAACAACCTCCCGTCGTGGAAGTAGGGCGGCGACTCCTTGATGCCACGTAGCGTGAAGGTCTTGATGGGACCCTGGCTGGTTGCGACCAGGCCGTTCATTGTGCAGGGCTTATGGAAGCGCTCGACCTGCAAGTCGTGCATGAGGTTGTCGGTGTAAAACGGCGCGGGGTGGCACTCGGCGCATCGGGCCTTGCCGAAGAATACGCGCTGGCCGACCATCTCGGGCGAATCCGGTCCGAACTGCTTCGGGTCGAGCTTGCCATCCCAGCGCAGGCCGGGGGCGGGCGGAAAATCGAAGAGCTCCTGAACCTCAGCCATGAAATGGACCTGGCTCCCCCGATCCAGGGGGTTGACCCCCTTGGCCGCCGCAGACAGGTGATCGCCGTCGAAGTAGGCCGCCCGTTGCTCGAACTCCGTGAAGTCCTCGATGCTCTTCAACGCGCGCTGCGAGCCGAAGAGCCGCTGGGTGTAGACGCCGCGCAGGCTCGGCGTATCAATCCGGCGCCGGTGCGACTGGGGACGGATGTCGCCCACCAGGTGGGTCGCTCCCGACGAGTGGCCGTTGACGTGACAATCCAGACAGGCGACGCCCTGACTGGGCGCGAGCGCCTTGCGGTCGGCGGTGGCGTTGAACTGCTGCTGGGGGAACTGGCTCACGAGCAACCGCATCCCTTCCATGTCCTTGGCGTTCAGGATGCCGTTGAAGAGTTCGTAGTAGTTATCCAGCGTGACCATCTTACCCTGGGAGACATCGCCAAGGTCGTGCCGGGTCGTCAGGAAGATGGCAGGAGGGAATTCGGGGAGGAAGTGGGCGGGTAGGTCAAAATCGAGGTCGAAGCGAGCCAGCCGTGCCAGATGCTTCACTTCTTCCTGGGGAAATACCATGCCGCCGACCTCATGATGAGGGTGAGGTAGCGGAAGGAAACCCTTGGGAAACAGGTCGTTGTCGCGGATTTCCCCCGCGGCCGTCTCCGCGAGCTTCTCCCAGGTCATACCGGGCGGCAGCTTGGTGGCCGGTCCCACCGGGATCGGCTTGCCGCGCGTCATCTTGACCTTGGGATCGACGCGGACCGAAAGGTCGTAGCGTTCCTCCAGGTGTCGTTTCTGCCGATCCTCCATGGCGCCCTTGTGGGCCTTGTCCCTGGCCATCATGATCTCGAAATGCTCCTGGCCCAGCAGGACCGGAGTGACCTGATCGTAGCTCGATGTGCCAGACGGCTTGGGTTTCTCGGACAGTTCGCCCTGCTGGGCCGAGGCCCGCGAGGGCATCCACAGACCGACGATGATGGCCAGGGCGGCCATCGGCCAGAGATCGCTACGGGATCGTACTTGGCTCAGAGCTTGCATGAATCGCCTCCCTCGAAAACGGAGAGCGGGTTCGGAGAGAATCCTCGAGGAACGGTCAATCGGATACTCGGCGAGCGACTTGCGAAAGCCCGACATCCGGTCTTCCTCGCACGATGAAGACCGCTCGCGGCTGCGCCGTCGGATTCTATCAGCCGCTGGAACGGGAAACTACGGAGCAGATGCCGGGCCGTTGGCAGCAACGTCGCCGCCATCCTCGTTGCGCGGTTGGGTATGATGGGGTTGACTTGCTTGACCCGACCGAGCGATTTGCATGGACAATGAGATCGCGGGTCAATTCGGAGGGGTTGTCAATCTTGACCGGGGGCTCCGCCTTTGACGGTGTCCTTCGCGTGGAGGTCTCATGAACCGGACAGGACCGCTCTACCTCGACGATCTCGAGGTCGGCCAACGATTCCGATCAGGCGTGGTCACGGTCACCGCCGAGAGCATCAAGGCGTTTGCCGCCGAGTTCGACCCTCAGCCCTTCCACCTCGACGAGGGTGCCGCCGCCGAGAGTTTCTTCGGGGGACTCGTCGCCAGCGGCTGGCAGACCGCGTGCCTGACGATGCGGCTACTGGTTAACGGCGAGCTGAAGATCGCGGGCGGACTGATCGGCGCCGGCGTGGACGAGATGCGGTGGCCGCGGCCGGTCCGTCCGGGCGATACCCTCCAGGCCGAGTCCGAAGTGATCGAGGTTCGCGTTTCCGAGAAACGACCGGACCGGGGCGTCGTCCGGATGAAGACCACAACGGTTAACCAGGAGAGCCAGCCGGTGATGGAGCAGGTTGCCAGACTGATTGTCCCCCGACGGCCGCAGTGAGACGTGCATGCAATCCAGGAGGAGAAATCGTCGATTCGACCTCATGCGTTGGGAGACTTCGGGTCCGGCCGTGGACGGCGACCGTTCGTGTGTCCGGCGGTTCGCTTCGAGTGGGAGGCTGCCACGCCGCCCTTGGGCATTGCGGCCGATCGGTCGAACACGGTATTGGTAGACATCCGGCCTGAGATGGTGCATCTGTGCCTGACCGGGAGTTGACGGGGAGCCAAGGGTGACGCTGAGAATCCGACGGATTGACTGCGCCAGTGACGACGCCGATCGGGCGATCGCCGAGCTGCGCGCCGAGTTGAGTCCCAAGGGGAACGTGGTCAGTCCCGAGGGGCGGGCGCGAACGATCGCGGCGTTCGGCGAACCGCTGGAGCCCCAACAGGTCGTCGAGCGGATCTGCAACGACGTGGCTGCGCGCGGGCTCGACGCCGTGCTCGACTACAGCCGAAGGCTCGACGGCGCCGTGCTCGAGGCCGGCCAGCTCCGGGTTTCCGCGGCGGAACTGGAGGCCGCTCACCAGTCCGCCGACGCGGCTTATCTCGAGACGATCGATCGGGTCCGTGGCAACATCCTGGATTACCAGGAGGCCGTCCTTCACCGCGACGTCCGGCTCGACCGCGCGCCCGGGATCGAGCTGGCGATGCTCTACCGGCCCTTGCGACGTGTAGGGATCTGTATCCCGGGCGGGGCGGCGGCCTATCCCTCGAGCTTGCTCATGACGGTCGTCCCGGCCCAGGCGGCGGGGGTTGCCGAGATCGCCGTCATCGTCCCACCGACGCGCTTCGGCGGCTACAATCTCGATCTCCTGGCCGCGTGCCGGGCGCTCGGTGTTTCGGAGGTCTACCGGATTGGTGGTGCGCAAGGGGTCGCGGCTCTGGCTTATGGAATCTCCCCGATCGGGCTCGACCCGGTCGACAAGATCGTCGGGCCGGGCAACCTCTTCGTTGCGCTGGCGAAGCGGCACGTCTATGGCACGGTCGATATCGACAGCATCGCCGGTCCGAGCGAGGTTGTCGTGATCGCCGACGCCACGGCGAGACCCCATTTCCTCGCGGCCGACCTGATCAGCCAGGCCGAACATTCGCCGGGCGCCAGCATCCTGTTGACCTGGGAGCCGTCGCTGATCGATCGCGTCATCGCGGCCCTGGAGGAGCAGCTCGACCGGCTGAGCCGGGGCAGTCTCGCGCGCGACAGCCTCGAACGGTTCGGGGCGCTGGTCCTCACTCGAGACGAAAACGAGGCCGTGGCGCTTTCGAACCGGATCGCGCCGGAACACCTGCACGTCTCGACGTTCGATCCCAAACGGCTCCTCCGCTGGCTGACCAATGCCGGCGCGATCTTCCTGGGCCATTATTCGCCGGTCGCCGCGGGTGATTACGCCGCCGGGCCTTCGCACGTGCTCCCCACCGGCGGCACGGCCCGATGGGCCTCAGGACTCTCAGCGAACGACTTTCTCAAGCGGTCGAGCGTGATCGCCCTGTCGCAGGAGGGCCTCGCCACGCTGGCGCCGGATATCCGTTTCCTTGCCGACAAGGAAGGACTCACCGCGCACCGCCTGAGTGTCGACATCCGGCTCGATGGAGACGCGCGAGGAGAAACACCGTCATGAATCCCGACCCGAACGAGTGTTCCGGATCGTCGCCGACGCATTTCACAAGGCTCCCGACCGCCTCCTTCACGATCCGGCCGGCGGGGCCCGACGATGCGGAGGTCCTGGCGAACCTGGTTCGCGATCTGGCGATCTATGAGAAGCTGGAGCACCTCGCGCAGGCGACACCCGACGACTTCCGTTGGCACCTCTTCGGCCCGCGCCCCGCGGCCGAGGCCGCGCTGGCTGAAGTGGGCGGGGAGCCGGCTGGGTTCGCCCTCTGGTTCTCTAACTTTTCGACGTTTCGAGGCCAGCCGGGACTGTACCTGGAAGATATCTTCGTGAGGCCGGAATTCCGCGGTCGTGGGATCGGCAAGGCCCTGCTGGCGTCCCTCGCCCGGCTGGCCGTGGAGCGCGGCTGCGGCCGGCTCGAGTGGTCTGTGCTCGACTGGAACGCGCCGTCGATCGCCTTCTACCGCGCACTGGGGGCCAGACCGATGGACGAGTGGACCGTCTACCGCCTCGATGAGGAGCCGCTCCGCCGCCTGGCCGCGCTGGCCCGAGACTCCGGATTGTCAACGCCTGCCTGAGAGGACCCGAACGGAATGACCCGCTTCTTTCGTCCGAACATCGCGCGGATGGCCGGCTACGTACCGGGCGAGCAGCCGCGCGACGGCGGATTCACCAAGCTGAACACCAACGAGAATCCCTATCCGCCGTCGCCCCGGGTGAAGGCGGCGATCGCCGAGGCGGTGACCGACCGGCTCCGCCTCTACCCCGACCCGATGTCCACCGAGTTGTGTCGGACCGCGGCGCAGTTGCACGGTGTCGAGCCCGAGATGGTCCTGGCCGGCAACGGATCGGACGACATCCTGACGATCGTGACGCGCGCCTTCGTGGGGCCGGGCGAACCGGCGGCGTTTGCCTCGCCGAGCTACCTGCTCTACTCGACCCTCATCCAGCTCCAGGATGGCCGCGCCGTGACGGTGCCCTACTCGCGGGACTGGACGCTGGACCACGCCGCGCTGGCTGTCCCCGGCCTCAAGCTCGTGTACCTGGCCAACCCGGACAGCCCCTCGGGCACCGCATTGCCACGCACCGAGATCGCCGAAGTGGCGAGGACACTCGACTGCCCGCTCCTGGTCGACGAAGCCTATGCCGATTTTGCCGACCCGGAATTCCACAGCATCCCCCTGCTGGCGGAACACCCGAACCTGATCGTCACACGATCCTTCAGCAAGGGTTACAGCCTGGCCGGCATCCGCCTGGGCTACCTGGTCGCCCGGCCCGAGATGGTCGAGCACCTGATCAAGGTCAAGGACTCGTATAACTGCAACCTGCTGAGCCAGGTCGCGGGCGTCGCCGCACTGCGGGATCAAGACGTACCTCGCGACGACTCGAGCCAGGGTTCAGGCGACGCGAGCGCGATTGACCGACGCGTTACGCACTCTCGGCTATGAGGTCCCTGACAGCCAGTCCAACTTCGTCTGGGCGACCAACGGCCCGCCCGCGCGCGACCTTCCAGAAGCTCAAGGACCGCAAGATCCTGGTCCGGCTGATGGCCTATGACGGCTATCCCGAGGGCTTGAGGATCAGCGTCGGAACGGATGAGGAAATCGACCGCTTCCTCGATGTGCTTCGTCAAACCGTGACCTGTAACCCATGACTGATGACCCATGACGAATGACCCAGTGCAACGTTTCGCCGAGATCGTACGGAAGACCCGCGAGACCGACATCCGGCTGAGCCTCCGACTCGACGGGGAGGGGCGGGCCGAGGTGAGCACCGGCATCGGCTTCCTCGATCACATGCTCGAGCTGTTCGCCCGGCATTCGCTCGTGGACTTGACCGTCGCCTGCACGGGGGACTTGCACGTCGACGGCCATCACACGACCGAGGACGTGGGCATCTGCCTGGGTCAGGCGATCGATCGGGCGCTGGGCGATCGTGCGGGGATCCGACGATATGGCCACGCGGTGTTGCCGATGGATGAGACGCTGGTGACCGTTGCCGTGGACCTGGGCGGACGTCCGTACTGGGTCTGGGAGGTGACCATGCCGTCGCCCAAGATCGGGACGTTCGACAGCGAGCTGGTCGCCGACTTCTGGCAGGCGGTTGCCACTCAGGGACGGATGAACTTCCACGCCCTGCTACACCACGGCCGCAACACGCACCACATCAGCGAGGCCGTCTTCAAAGCCGCGGCCCGAGCCCTCCGCATGGCGCTCGAGGCCGACCCCCGTTGTACCGGGGTCCCTTCGACCAAGGGGACGCTCTAGAATGGTTCACAAATGTGTCGCGCCCGCGACGGTGCTCGCGCGGCGCGGCGCGTGCACGACCCGAGCGATTCACACTCAGGAGCCGCCGGCCTGAGAGCAGGTGGCATAACAGGTGGGATAGGGGGAAAAATCTATCCGTTAGTACACTAGATGCAGCGGCTCTGATGCAACGAAACCTAGTATGTGATAATTATAGAATACATGGTGATCTCCTTGCAACGTGTTTGCGAACCGTTCGCATGGCTACCAGTAAAGGTCCGAAATGACAAATCCCGCACACCGCTCGAAGCTCAGCCTGATCATCAATGTTGCCCTGGTGGCGCTGGCCTTCGGCCTGCTGGGACTGGTGATCTGGAGGAATCGCGACAAGCTCCGCGACGTCTTCAGCCACCCGCTCGATCTCCGCCTGCTGGGACTGGCGATGGCGATCTACTTGACCGGGCTCGTCTCCACCTTCTTCCGATGGTTCTTCCTGGTGCGGGTCATCGACTCGCGGTTCACCCTCCGCGCGGCGATCCTCCTGGGCTTCATCGGCAACGTGTTCAACCTGGTGATCCCGGGCGCGGTGGGGGGCGACCTGATCAAGGCGGCCTACCTGGCGCGGATGCACATCAAGAAGACCCAGGCCATCGCGTCCATGGTCATCGACCGGATCGTGGGACTCCTCGGCCTGTTCATCCTGGCGTCGATCGGCGGCCTGATCGCCTGGAATGCGAACCCTCCGACCGAGGTCCGCCAGTTGATCGTGGCCGCCTGGATCGCGACCGGCCTCGGCGTGCTCGTCCTGGCGGCGATCTTCGGCCAGGTGTTCACCGCGATCTTTCCTCAACTGGGGAGAGGGCATTCCCGGTTGAGCCTGATCGTCTCCGAGCTGAAGGAGATGTCAACGACCTACCGGCGCCGGCTGGACGTGGTCTCGTTTTGCACGTTGATGTCGATGGGCAACCATACGCTCAACGTGCTCGCGTTCTACACCGTCGGGAAGATGCTCTTCCCGGCAATGACGACCACCATTGCCCAGCACTTCCTGATGGTCCCTTTGATCCTCTTCACGACGGCCGTGCCGCTCCCCTTCGGGGCCCTGGGCATGAGCGAGCTGGTCGCCGAGCAGATCTTCAATCTCGTCGGCCATCCCGGGGGTGATCTAGCAATGATCGGCTTCCGCGTGCTGATGTACGGTAGCGGCCTGATCGGTGCCTGCGTCTACCTGGCCAAGCTCAAGGACGTGCGTGGGCTCACCACCGCCGCTCACGAGATCGAGGAGGGATTGAGCGAGGGCGAGTTGAGCGATGATGACGAAAACGATGAACCGGAGGGCTGACGAGCCGAGGCTTCGAGTTCGATGCCAACCTGCGTTATCCGTTCATCGCCTCCGGCTCGTCGGGGATCTGGGCACCATGCCAAACCGCGTCGACCCAGACGGTTTTCTCTCGAACACGGTAGAAGAACCGGTAAGGTTGGACGTACACCTCGCGACAGGGCAGGTGGGGGAACTCGGCCACCACTGAACCGGAGTTGGGAGACTTCCTCGGCCGCCTGAGCGTCCTCTCGGATCGCTGTCGGAACCGCCTGGCGGCCTGGGGACTCCTCCGACGGATCGAATCGATGGCATCGAGGAACTGCGCCCGACCCGTGGCCGTGAATCGGACGTCCATGATCAGCCTTCCGACAGGAGCTTGTCGGCTTCGGTCAGCACGCTGTCAAGGCTGTGGCCCATGCCGCTAGCGATCTCTTGTTCGCCCCGAGCCAGGAGCTCCAGGATCGCTCGCTGGTTCTCCAATCGCTGAAAGGCGTCGATGCTCAGGAGGACGGCTGTCGCCCGCCCCCGCTGTGTGATAAAGATGGGCTCATTCGAATCCCGCGCCTTCTTCAGGACGGCTGCCGCCTCCTGTCTGAGATCGGATACCGGAACGATGGCGGGGACTCTAGCCACGATAAGTACCTCCAAACGTACGTTTAAGGGTATCATAGAACGCGGCGGAGAGCAAGTTATCTCCGGAAAGCGGGTTCCTCTTGCCGAATACGCGAGGAGCCGATGCGACATACAACTATGAGACTGATCAGGATCACGATTCTCGCGGGACTTGCGCTGGCGGCTGCGCCCCACGCCGGCCTGAAATCGGCGATCGACGGCGTAAAGCCGGGGCCGATGCCAGCGACAGGTAACAACCCCTGGTGGTGCGAAAGCCGACTCGTTGGAGACCCGATAACTCCCCTGTCACCCTGTCACCCTATCAAGGGCGCACGACCGGGATTGTAATTGTCGGATCTACATAGCAGAGCGGTAGCAGCGTCGCCCAGTCGCCCCCGCTTCCCGATCTTTCCAGAATGTCTCCATGGGCTCGGTCTCGCTCCAGTAGTCGGCCCGGAGCTGGAGGACCGCCTCGGCTCCCTCCTCGGACCAGAACTTCTCCGTCCCCTTCACGCGGCGGTTGAACTGCTTGACCGTCGACTCCACATGACTGGAGGTCATCGGCAGACCCAGCCGACGATACTCGTCGTAGTGCATCTGATCCTGATGATTTCTCAGGCACCTCAACCCCTCGGCCACCACGCGCCTGGGGCTACTCTCGGATTCGTCGGCTCCCGGTAGACCTAACGCCTGCTGCCGCGGCCCCAACTCCGTGATCACCTCCGCCACGCCGCCCTTGCCAGACCCAACTGATCCAGCGCACATACACCTCCCAGCCTGCCGCGAAGCTCCGCCCCGCCATCGCCACAGCGAAAACATACGATAACACGTGGATGAAATCCAGAATCGCCACGAAATCGCTGAACCACCGCTTTTGGACCGTCGCGTTGGCTTCGGCTCCATCGCTCAGGAACGCCTTGCGCCGCGCCGCGTAGAACCCTCGCGCAAAGGCCGCCGCCGCCAAGATCGCTCCGAACGCTTGGATCGCTTGCCGCGTGGCCACCATCGACTTGACGCGTACCGCCGGTGGAGTGTACTCCGGGCACGGCAAGGGGTTTTCCTCCTCCGCCTCCGGCGGGTCGGCCACGGCATCCTCACCCGCTGGGCAGCCCTTGCGCAGCTCGCGGACCAGTTTGAGGATTCGCAACGGCTTGACGAAGTGCTGGGGAATTGTGGGACAGGGATCCACCGTGGATTCCTCGCGGGTCATCGTCATCAACAGGCCGATCTTGTCTTCCCGCCAGTGACCACTTCGGACCTGGGACAGGGGCGGCGCTGATTCGGCGGGCCGGACCTCCAGCGCCGGTTCGGTGACCGCTGGCGACTCGGCGGGCCGGACCTCCAGCGCCGGTTCGGCCTTGGCCAGCAACTGGCTGCGCCGGGCCTGGATCGCGGCCTCTGCTCCCGGCAGCGACCGAGCATACTGGGCCAGGCTCACGGGCTCTGCTCTGGGCATCGATGCGGTGGGCCGGGGCTCCCCGGGCGGTTCAGCCGCTACGGCCGGGCTGGCCACAGCCGCAGCCGTCGCGGCGCTGGCAGACTCCCGGGCCGCGCCGCTTTTAGCCGCCGCACTCGAGGGCCAGTCGCGGATCTGAAGCCGTCCCCCATCCATCGACACCACCGCCAAGTCCGGGGGATGAGCCACCGGGGTGGCGAACTGCTCCATCATCGGTAAGTCGAGGAAGGCTTGGACCTGTTTCGCACGCTGATCCACCCGCTCCTGGCCAATCCGCTCGCTCACGCCTCCACCTGCTTCTCGGAGATCTTCAGGCGGGCCAGGTTCAGCAAATCCTTGCGGCCAGCGGCAAACGACGTGTTGTGCACCCCCGCGTAGACGATCTGCTTCTGGACATGAGGGCTGTAGCGGCCCTGGTCAATCCCCAAACTCCGGGACTGAGGGAAAAAAAGCGGCCCGACATTTGGGGCAGTAGCGTTGCGGCTCGATCCAGTGAACCGTCCCCACAGTGGTGGTGACGGCCCGGGGTTGGCCCGGAGGCCCCGCGCGCACAGGGGAGCCGCAAACCCCACAGGTTTGGGCTGCGGCCGGGACGGCTTGGGCCTGGCCAGCGAGGGCCTAGTCCATCATGCCGCGGGAGACCGCCTGGCCAATCTGGACGGCCAATTCCTCCAAGTTCGAGAACTGGGTGCCCCAGGGCATGCCCTCGGCACCGAAGAGCTTCTGGAGGAAAGGTTTTGCGACCCCCTGAATCAGATTCTCCTGATCGACGACGACGGCGGCCGGATCGGCTGTATGAGCCATCCCTAACTGCTCCTTCCAGTTGTGACTCGGCGGGACGAGACGTTTCCAACGCCCACTGTAAGCGAACAGGTTTTCCGATGCAAAGTGTGTCGTGCGCCCTGAGCGAGCGCAGCGAACGAGATGGCCTTGCATCGCGGTCCGCAGAAAGCTAGGCTGAGCTTTCGCAAGCAATGGTTGACCGCGGCCCGGGCGATCCCCAGACCGCGGTCTTTCTTATTCAATCGGACCGGGCAGGGCGCGGACGATTGGGAGAGGGTGTCGAATCCCGTGTCGTGCCGAGTTGCCCGACGATGGAGACTTCTTGAGGCCGACCGCCCACGGGCGATCGCGAGTCCGGCCCGAATCAGCGTGACGGTCGACTGGGTCTTCTCCTCCCCGAATCTTTTGGTGAGCAAGCCGAGTTGAGCCAGCACCCCTGAGGATGGATCAGCCGCTTGCGTCCCGTCGAATCCGGCTCTGAGGGTTCGACCGCGCCCGGTCCCAGTCGAGGGAGGTCGTAGGTCAGAAAGAGGGAGCAAACCCGGATGTCCACCGACCGAATCCCCATGTCGAAGGAAGGCTACGACAAGCTCAAGGCCCAGCTCGATAAGTACAAAAACGAGGACATGCCCCGGATTGCCGAGCAAATCGCCCAGGCCCGGGGATACGGCGACCTGTCGGAAAATGCCGAGTTCGACGCGGCCGTCGAGGCACAGGGGATGCTCCAGGCCCGGATCAACGAGCTTCAGAATAAGCTCAGTCAAGCGTTCCTTGTGGATACGACCAAGCTCTCCACCGAACGCGCGGCCTATGGATTGAAGATCCGGGTCCTCGACCTCGACTTCAACGAGGAGGAAGACTACATCCTCGTCGGCCCCGGAGAGGAAGACCCTGATCAGGATAAGATCCCGATCACCGGACCGGTCGGCCAGAGCCTAGTCGGCAAGAAGGTCGGCGACCAGGTTCAGGTCCAGGTTCCTCGAGGCGTGCGCACCTTGAAAATCGTCGAGATCAGCCTGGCCTGAGACGTAGTGGGGGCGGGTGAGCGATGGCGGGAACGAACCAAGGATTCGCCCGTCAGCCACCATCGGACAAGACCATCCCCGGCATTCCCAACGACTGCCATTCGGCAGGGATGGGTGCGACGAGGGTCATCACGGTCTGAAGGATCGGATGCCGGACCTCGAGCGACCGGGCATGAAGCGCGATGGTGTGCGACGTAACAAAGGCTGTGACTGACCCGTATTCCACATCACCGAGGATCGGCGTGCCTCGTGCGGCGGTTTGGGCGCGGAGTTGATGGGTTCGACCAGTCCGCGGCCAGAGTCGCAGCCAGGCGCAACCGGATGGCAGGCCCGTGGTCGCGTTGTGCCGCACCAGGGTCAGTGCCTGGCGCGAGCCTGGAGTCTCCGGCGCGACCACCCGGACCAATCCCGTCTGGCTGGGACGGGTCAACCAGTCAGACCAGGTTTCCTCGACTGATTCGGCGGACGGAGCGGGTGCGCGCGGGCGTCGGCAGGGCCATCTCCGAGCCGCCCCAACTCCACGATCGCCCAGTATTCCTTGACCACCCGTCGCTTTTCGAATGCCGAGGAGAGTCGGCGGGCCGCCTTCGGCGTTTTGGCCCAGAGCAGGACGCCTGACGTCGGCCGGTCCAGCCGGTGGACGATCCCCAGGTAGACCGACTCCGGTTCGGCGGGATTGAGATAGCGGCGAATCGCCGACTCCAGGGTCATTTCGCCCGGCGGAGCCCATTGGCCCTGGGTAAACTGCCCGGCCGGCTTGGCGACGGCCAGGCAGTCGGAATCCTCATACAAAATGACCAGGGAGGGGCTCATCACGCCAGTGGTTTGTGGTCAGTCGTTCTCAGTGACCCGGGTAGGCTCCCACAGGCGCAAGACCGGTGGGACTCCCGTACCGGTTATCCGTGGGTTGCCCAAAGTTCGCCGAGCTCGGAGCAGGCGTGCCCAGAGCCGGGGCCGATCCAGCGCCGGCGGACGAGCCGTCCAGTCCCGGGGTGCCCGAGGTGCTCCCTGGACCCGGCATACCCGGCATGCCCGGCGTACCACTGTTGTTGTACAAGCCCGCTCCGATCGAGTTATTCGGGTGCGGGGCGGAGTTAAAACTCAAGTCGGGCGCCCCGCCGGTCGTGGAATACTGCTTCCCGGGCGGTACCTCGTTCCGCGTGCTCCGGCAGCCCGAAGCCGCGACGACCACGCCCAAGATCGCAACTAAAGTCCCGCCGGTCAGGACGCGTCTGAGTCGATCCATCGACATGACCTCCTCCTTCCCTGGTGCCCGACGCGCTCCGGCGCCGTGGCGAAAGTGAGTTCCTAAGCTGGGCCGATTATGAAAGCGACGAGCGTCCGTTGCCGTCGCCAACGCTTCGAGAAAGGACAGCGTGAAAAACCCGATCAGACGAGGGGTACCGCCGAGTAGGTCGAGGGGAGAGGCCCTCGGAAGGACGAACGGTCCTTCCGAGGCGGTCGGAATGATACGAAATACCCGTGAGGGGTCAAGCGGAATCGCGGAATCGACCGAACCCGCGTCGTCAAAACCACCAGTCGCGCCCACCATGGCCCCGCGCAGGATTCGCGGTAACTTACCTCTTCGCGGCCTCGTAGCGACGGCCGATCTCCTCCCAGTTCACGGTATTCCACCAGGCCGTGATGTAATCCGGCCGCCGATTCTGGTATTTCAGGTAGTAAGCGTGCTCCCAGACGTCGACACCCATGATCGGGGTCAGGCCCTCCATGAGCGGACTATCCTGATTGGGCGTCAACGTGACGGCCAGCTTGCCGTCCTTGCCCAGGATCAGCCAGGCCCATCCCGAGCCGAATCGGGTGGCCCCGGCCTTGGCCAGGGCTTCCTTGAAGGCCGCGAACCCGCCCAGTTCGGCAGCGATCGCCGCCGCCAGTGCCCCGGTCGGCTCGCCACCGCCGCCCGGCTTCATGATCTGCCAGAACATCGAATGGTTCGCGTGCCCGCCCCCGTTGTTCCTCACCGCCGTCCGGATCGACTCCGGCAGCGCGTCGAGATGTCCGATCAGATCCTCAATCGTCTTGCCCTGATGGTCCGGATGATCCTTCAGCGCATTGTTGAGATTGGTGACATAAGCCTGATGATGCTTGCCGTGATGGATCTCCATGGTCTTGGCGTCGATATGCGGCTCGAGGGCGCCATGATCGTAGGGCAACGGAGGTAGCGTGTAATCCGCCATGGTGTTGTCCTCTCCAGGTGGTTTTCGAGGCGTCTGTTCTTCCGGATGGTCTCCGGTCTCGCGGCGCGTCTCCGGATCGGATCGGAGGTGAGTGCGCGGAGCAACGATCGTCGCACGGCCCTGGCCTCGCAGCCTGGGGATACGAGGATCCCGCGCCGGCGCTCGGGATCGATGCGGGCGCTGCCGCCATCACCATGATGCGCGCGACGGAGATCGATCCCGCTCCGCACAACCTACCAGAAGAGAACCAGTGCTTCAAATAGGATGCCGAACGCCGCCCGCGGAGGTCGGATTCGGCAAGGCCGGGAGCCGGGGGTGCAATCGCGTTCTTGTCGGTGCAGATCAAGGGCGAAGGCGACCAGTCCCATCGGCCCGTGGGTGCGGCCACGGCCAAGACCCATCACGCTCCGCTCGAACATCTTCGCTCACGTACGCGGCTCGCACGGGCAACCGGGCTTCCGTCCCTCCTCCTTCCCGAACGGCTCCGTCCCGTTCCTGCGACGGTTCATCGGCTGGATCAGGCTCTGGACCGCCGCGCTGCGGATCGGCAGGCCCAACCGGCGGTCACCGGGGTCGTCCCTCCGGCATGGATGGTCCTCGACATCCCCAACACATCAGCTGCGACCGTCTGCGGGTCGTCTTCGGAGCCACTCCGTGGCGGCCCCAGGCGGGCGCAGCCCGCCCGCAAGCCTGCCCACTCCTGGCGGACATGACCCGCCCACTCCCCGCTCAGCCACCGCTCGTCTGTGGCCCGTTCACGATCCCCGAGGATGAGGTGCCGATCCTGCCGGTTCGCCATTCCGCTCGGCAGACCCTGTGGTTATGAGTTGTGAGCATGGTGAATGGCTGCAAACTGAGGCGGATGCTGGCATCGTAGGCCTAGAGAATGCCCTGTACATTCGTTGGATTTCTCGGCGCAGGCCACTTGTCCCAGCGACAGTCCGAACTCGCTGGCCCAGACGCTCACCGAATGCAAGGCGCCCAGGCCCTTGCCGCGATCGTGGCTCCGCCGCGCTGTCTTGCCATCGACCGCCAAGATCGGTTGAGTCACGCCAGTCGCCTCCGCGGCCGTCGTGCGCAGCGATGGGAGCCAGTTCGCAAAACCGGCTTGAAAGGCGATTGGCTTGATGAGAACCAAGACGCGCCGATCGACGTCCTTGCGCGGGATCCCGTTGGGCAAGTCGAGCGCCTCCCAGAGGAACTCTTCTTTCCAAGCCGCCCACTTGGCAATCGCGGTCGGGCCGTCGGCCCCGGCCAAGACCGCCATCAGAGCGATGACCACGACACTGACCAGAGGATGCCGTCGATTGACGGTGCAACGGGGATCCTCCAACTCCTCAAAGTGCCGCGCCACCTCGTCCAAACCGATGCGATGAGTTTCGGCCATCGTTCACTCTCCGTGCGGTGCCTCGGATGAAACCACACAGAGAATGCTACAAAAGATCAGCCCGGCGCAAGACCTCATAAATTACCAGGATTGCCTAGGGTACGCGCTGGCCCTGGGGGAGGGACCGATACGTCGGTCCCTCCTACCCCTATCGTCCTGACGCCCCCATTCGGGGGCTCAAGGCCGCTTTCCGGAGAACCGCTCTGGCGACACTCTGACGTCCCATTGGGGGCTCAAGGCCGCTTTCCGGATCGCCTCTGAGAACGAGGCGCAGGTGGGCGAAATCCGGTCGTTCCTGAGAATTCCGCGAGAAGTCGGAACCGGTGGTCATTTGCGCTACACTACCAAGGGCGAGACAGACCATCGGGAGACTGGAACGACGATGATGGGGCGACCGGGATCGGGTGGCCGGCACCTTCGAACCCTCTTTCATCTTGGCACGCTTGGCGGGCTGACTGATGGAGAGCTGCTGAGCCGATTTGCGTCGAGCAGCGGCGACACAGCCGAGCTGGCGTTCGCGGCCCTGGTCGAACGTCATGGCCCCATGGTGTTCCGCGTTTGCCGCTCGATCCTGGGCGATGAGCACGATGCGGAGGATGCGCCTCCAGGCGACGTTCCTGATTCTCGTCCGTCGCGCGGCCACGGTACGCCGACAGGACTCGATCGGGAGCTGGCTGCATGGAGTCGCTCTGCGGGTCGCGGGCTGCGCCCGGGGTTCGACGGCTCGACGGCGGGCGCGCGAGCGACGGGCCGCCGAGCTCGCCCCCACGGAGTGCTCGGATATCCGGAGCGAGGTCGACCTCGCTCCCGTGCTTCACGAGGAGCTGGGCCGGCTACCGGAGCGTTACCGTGGGGTGATCGTGCTCTGCTACCTCGAAGGCTTGAGCTGCGAAGAGGCAGCGGGCCGTCTGGGTTGGCCCGTCGGAACCGTCAAGAGCCGGCTGGCACGCGGGCGCGAGCGACTCCGAGTCCGCCTCATCCATCGGGGTCTGGCGCCCTCGGCCGGACTTCTCGCGATGGTGCTCTCGACGGAAGCGGAAGCCGTCGCGATCAAACTACCGACTCTGCTCGTGGAATCCACGGCCCGGAGCGCGACGTTCTTTGCCGCCGGACAGGCGCCGAGCCTGGGAGTCATCCCGGCATCGGTGGCTGCACTCACCAGAAGGATGCTCATTCTCATGTTCTTGAACAAGCTGACGATCGCGGTCGCCATGGTGCTGAGTCTGGCTGCTGCGTCGATGACCATCGTGGCGCTGGCAGAAGGGACATCGGGCCAGCCGCGGGAGGCCAGAGCCCAGCGGGCCAGGGTCGTCCCCGCGAAAACCATCGAGAAGGACGAGACGCCGGTTCCACCGGAGCCGGTACTGGAGAACGCAATCCGGGCGGCCGATCAGATCACCGTTCCGTGGATGAAGGCTCAGGCGTTGGCGGATCTCGCCGCAGCCCAGGCACGATTGGGGCAGGTCGAGCCGGCGCGGGCGACCTTCCGCCGGGTGGGTCAGATCATCGAGGGACTCGGAGACGACGGGTTTCCGGCTGCGACTCTCTCGTGGTTGGCCCAGGCCCAGGCAACCGCCGGCGATCGCGCTTCCACGCAGGCGATAGTCGCCCAGTTCCTGGATTGTGCCGCGAAGATCGCGAATGACGACAGCCGCCAAAGGCTCCTCCTGATCGCGGCGATGCGGCAGGGGAAGGCCGGTGACCCGCAAGGTGCGATGAAGGTCGTCGAGGCCTTGAACGGCGCACCCGCGAGTCTGCCGCGCCTTCGCCCTGGCCGAGATCGCGGGAGCGCAGGCCAAGTCGGGTGATCTCCCCGGTGCCCGCGCCACCATGGCCCAGGCCGACGGCCAAGCGGACCGTGCTGAAAAGGATCCGCCGCCGGAGAATCTCGGTTCCCTCCATCCTCTGGACCCCATGCGATTGGCCCGAGTCCGGGGTCTGGCGCCGCTCGCTGCCGCCGAAGCGAAGGCAGGACAAAACGACACGGCCCGGGCCACACTCCGCAGGGCGCGGCGCCGTCGCCGGTCAGATTCGTGAAGACTATCGGTCGAGTCCCCTGGCCGAGATCGCGATGGTCCAGAGGAAAGTCGGGGATCGTGAGGCCGCTGATGCAACACTCCGCCTGGCCCTGAAAATCGCCGAAGGGCTCGAAAAGCCCGGTTCCCGGGCTGACGCGCTGGCACAGGTCGCGATCGTGCAAGCCGACTCGGGTGATCGTGCCGCGGCGCGCGTGACCCTGAACAAGGCGCTTCAAATTGCCGGGGACCCGCCCGAAACCGGCAGCCTCTTTCAGCAACTGGTCCCCGCGGCGCGGGCCAGGATTGGGGATTGGGAAGGAGGCCGTCAGGCCGCCCTGAGCCTGAACGACGCGATCCTCAGGGCGACCCTCATCGAAAGCCTGGCCTTCGAGCAGGCGAAAGCAGGTGAGGCCCGCGACGCTCAGGAATGGGCCGAGGCCCAAACGCCGGCTCTGCTCCGGACACGTGCCCTTCTGGGAGTGGTCCGTGGGATCATCGAACGGAAGACGCCATCGGCCGGAAGATAGGGAGCGAGTCCACGAAATCGCAAACAACCGCCGATGGGCCGCAAGAGTTCACCGCCTGCCAATCGACAGGACCACCGAAGCGGTTCGGGCACCAGAGATTGAAACACGAAATCCACGAAATACACGAAAAAACTCGGGTGTCGTGAGAACCAGACCCGAGTGGGCCAGCAGCTTCCTGTTCTGGTGGATGGTCATTTGGGATTTGGTGGACCAGAGCGCTTAACGGTTGGCTTGCACACACGAGGACGGCATCGATGGGATATGAGCCCGAAGCGCCAGCGAGTGAATTCCGGTGGGAATCATCCATTTACTCGCTGGCGCTTCGGGCTGGTATGCGCAACTCAAGCGTTAGCCGCTCTAAATCGGACAGCCGCCATCCGTCGCGTTCAGGGTTTTTCCGATGCCTTCGTCACCGGCGGCTCCCCGATCAAGTTCACGTTGTCCACCCGGCAGACGACGTCCTGAAAATCGTCGTTGGTCGAGTATTCCCAACCGATCAGGTAGCTGTGAGGGATGATCTTGCCCGATGCCTTGTCGCGGTTGGGATAGATCATCGCCTTGTACAGCTGCTTGGCCAGCCGCTGGTTGAACTTCGCCACCAGGGAGGGCTCAGAGAAGACACCGCCGTCGTTCAGCCCGTCGTTGGAGAGCCAGAAGCCGAACGGTGCATCACCCGGGTCGAATTCGGTCGTCGATCCCTTTGCCAACGAGGGAGGCAGGTTCTTGCCGGTCCGTAGGTCCTCCGTCGTGTTCTTGTAGATAGAGGACCAGAGTTCGTTCCTCTTCGGAGCCGCAACGCCCGGGGATCCCGTCGAATACCAGCCGCCGCGATTCCGGGTCTCCAGCCCCAGGGCGATGATGGGCGTGAACCGGACCGGGCCGGGGCCTGCCTTGTGGAATCGGCCGGGCGTGGCTTCGGCGGTCGTCTTTACCGGGTTGAGGAGGTCATCGAACATCGCGAGACCATAGCGATCCTCGAGGATGACCACCCAGTCCGGCTCGCCAGGACCCGGGGCGACCTTGGGCTGTTTCGCGGTCTGGGCCCGGGAAGCGGCGATCGGACCGAGGATCAGAATGAGGGCGAAGAGGTGTCGCTTATTCATGGTCAGAGAGCTCCTCGGGTGTGGGCTCGGGCAGCGGTTCGATCAGAGGATCCACGGGTCGGAAGATGCAAGCCACGCCCAGCAAGGCCAGAAGGCCGAGGCCCGCGAGCGAGATCATCCCTCCCACCCGGAACGATTGGGGGGCGTAGGTATAGACCAGGTGATGCTTACCCACCGGTACGGCGGCCCCGCGCATCATCCGATTGACCCGGTAAATCCGCGCGGGTTTGTCGTCGATGGTCAGTTTCCAGCCCGGGTAATAGATGTCGGCCAGCACGACGAGGCCGGGCTTTTCGAGATTCACCTCGAGCTCCACTTGTTGAGAATTGGGATAGCTGACCTCGACCGATTCGGACTGCACCGGCGTGCTGCCTGGCAGCGAGGAGGCCAGCTCCAAGAAGTCCGCGAGTTCCACCCAGGCCCATTGCAGTGGGTTGAAGACCTGGCAGGTGGTGTCGAGCCAGAGTGAATCGCCCGAGTAGATGATCTCCTGCATCGCGCGCCTGCGTTCTTCCCGGGTCATCCCCGTGAGTGGCTCGATGGTGCTGCGCTCTGTGCACCACCCAGGCTCGGGGGTGGTCTGCCAGGTTGCGGAGGATCTGGAAATCCTGATGAGTGACCCACTCGTTGTTCGATTTGCGATCCTTAGGCGGGCGGAGCTTTTCGGGGTCGGGGTAGATCAGCTCGGTCTGCATGACGAAGGTCGCAAAGCCTCGGAACTCGTCGAGCCAGCCGTTGGGATAGATCGGCAGGATGAAGTAACGCGTGTTCCACATGTCGAACGATCGACGAGGGAAGTAGACCACTTCCTTGCCGAGCTCGATATTCAGCGCCCGCGCCATCTCCGCCGTCTTCACGGTCCGGGGAAAGCCGCCAAAATACCAGTCATAATCATAGAGCTCGGCGACCCCCAAGGTATGGGTGTACTCGATGCCGTAGTTGATGCCGTACTTCGGCTGGAGGGTATCGCGCTCCCAGACCACCATGTCCAGATTCCGATCGTTCGAGGGCGTCGTGCTCCAACCGAGCGGGTCCCAGGAAGGCATCCGGTGGACGCGGAACGGTCCTGGTGTGGGGTGAGTGCGTTCGTAATCCTGGAGGATCCGGGCGATATCGGGGGTCGTCTCGAAGACGGATTGGGGGACTGTCGAGATGAACCGGGCGTTGGCGGCGGCCAGGTCGACGGTCGTGACACCCAATGCGAGGGCACCGGCCCAGAAAGGGCGTTTCCGGATCAGATGGATCGCAACCAGTCCGAGGGCGAGAACCGTCGAGGTCTGTGCCAGGCTTCGAACGATCGCGGTGAATGCGCCATCGGGATCGAGGGGGCCATAGAGGACGTTCCCGGGCATTCTCCGCAGCGCTTCCAAGATCGCCGGACGTTCGATCAGGACCCCCGACAGTACGGCCAGGCTCAAGACGAGCAACATGACCGAGAGCGCCGTGGCGCGTCGTGTTCCCCTCTCGCGAAGGCCGTCCCAGCCCAGTCCCGCGAGGGCGGCGAGCGCCAGGCTGGTAAAGGTGAACAGCTTGGCGGGGTATCGAAACTGGCGGAAGCCGGGCAGGAGCTTCGTCATCCACCAGTAGATACCGCCATCGCCATCGCGGAGGAACCGGTCGAGTCGGATCGGCGTCGAATCATCCTTGTCGAGGGGGCCCAGTTTCTCGAACTGGGCCTGAAACGCCGGCAACTTGGTGCCCTCGGCGAGCACCCGCGCCGCCCAGATCGGGCTCGTGTATTTGCCCAGACTCCCCAGCAGGCTGACCACCAGGATGACCGAGAGCCAGATGCGCCACGGGATCCGCGCCGAAGGACCAGCGCGGCCATCGCCAGCATGAGGATCAGGCATCCCATGTAGAGCGAAGGGACCCAGACCTTCGGCGAGGCGCCCGGCATCCTCAGTCTCTCGCCCCAGAACGTGTTCCCCTCGGAGTGGATGCCCAGTAGATTGGGCCAGAGAAGCCCCGAGAACCGGATCGGTTCCAGGCTAAACGGATAGATGTCGTGAATGCCCTCGTCCGCGGCGCACGAGGTCTGCTGGGTGTACTCGACGACCGGCAGGAGCTGGGCTGCCGCCAGGACGATGGACATTGCCGCCGACATGGCCAATCCCAGCCAGGTGATTCCCATCGTGCGTCGCCAGCCGCGCCATCGCCAGTGGCTCAGCGCCACCACGGCCATTCCCAGCCAGGCGACTCCCAGAACCACGTGCCAGCCGCGCCATCGCCAGTTCAACAATTCCGCCACGGTCGATCCCAGCCCGGCTACTCCCAGATCGCTGGAGAGCTGAAGAAGAAGGTCCGGGAAAAGCACCAACAGGGCCAATCCCAGCCAGGTGACTCCCAAGAGGACCGGCCAGCCGCGCCATCGCCAGTTGATGAATAAGATCGTTCCGAAGACTCCCCAGCCCAATGCGACCACCGACGGCACATCCCGCATCCAGGGCAGAGCCGGTGGCGGAAATCCCTTGGGCCGGAGCGTCGGCAGCCACTGCGCCAGGATCAGGGTCACCGTGATCCAACCTGCGACCCCCAGAACCAGCGTGGGGAGCCACCACCAGGCGCGGGAGCCCGCGGCAGGCACGTCGCGGCTTTGGGTTCGTGGGTGATCGCCGGTCTGACGCCGGCTCCAGGCGATTCCGGCTGAGTAGCCGATCCCGGCCAAGCCCAGGAGGTAGGACGATTGCGGGTCGCCACCGAGGGTCTGCATCGCCAGGACGACGGACAGCTCGATCAGCCCCCAACGCCGGCCGAGCCGGGCCCATCGATCGACGGCATGAAAACCGAGGGGAAGCCACGCGGCGCCGACCAGGTAGATGATGTTGCAATACTGGAAGAGGACCGGGACGCCGAAGGTATAAGCCAGCGCGCTGAGACCCGAGCCGGTCCAACTGACCTGCCAGAACCTCATCAAGATCAGCATCGACACGAAAGCCAGCAAGGAATGAGCGACGATGTAGACCCGGGCCGCCCAGGCGTAGGGGAGCACTGTGTAGATCAGCTTGCCGGGATAGAGGACCGCCGCCGTCGGGTTGCCGAGTAGCGGCATGCCCGCGTTCTCCTCAGGTTCCCAGAGCGGCCAGCGCCTCGCTTCCCACTCCTTCTGCACGCGCTGATAGAGCGGGTAGTAATAATGACCGGCGTCGCGAAAGCCGAACTGACGATCCTGAAAGAAGACCGGATAATAACAGGCGAGGAATAGCGCCGCGAAGCAAGCGATGACCAGGATGATGGGGAGCGAATAACGCATGACAGACCTCGGAAGCGGATGAATGAGACTCAATGCGGCGGCTCCGGGTCCGAGAGGGTCGGTCGGGATCGAACGAAGAGAAGTGATGAATCGAGCGGCCCCCGCTTCCGGATTCCACAGCCTTCCGCCGCACGAACGCGTCTTCATCGTACCACGTGAGGCGGGGACAGGTGAGAGTGTTCGTGGTCGCCGAACCGGGATGAGCCCCGGTCCGGTCGCGTCGAGTGCGGAGCCCCGCCTCGTCAACAACAAGAAACCCGGCGCCCCGATGATCGGTGGCAGCCGGGTGTCCGGATGCGGTTGAGTTTTCCGACCTACGTGGTCTGGCTCGTATGGGCTCCCTCATCATGCTCATGCGAGGAACGATCGAGCCACGCAGAAGAAGCGGGTTTGGCCGCGTTAGTTGAGCGGCCGGGGATGGAAGATCGCCGCGGCGACCTTCTTCGCCGGAGCCGTCAGGCTCGGACGGGGGTCCACGGTCTTGCCGTCGAGTCCTGGGGGTAGCGTGGGAAGGAGCTCTTCGACTTTCTTAGTCTCCCCCGTGAGCGCCTTCATGAAGGCGACCAGATCGGCCTTCTCCTGGGTGGTCAGGCTGAGTTTCTTCATGTCCGGGTCGAGACTCGGGTTGGCATTGCCGCCCTTGTCATAGTGCTCGACGACCTGTTCTAGAGTGGTCAAGCTGCCGTCGTGCATATAAGGAGCCGTCTTCTCGACCTCGCGGACGGTGGGCGTCTTGAACGCGCCGATGGTGGAGTCGTCTTTCGCCCCGATCGGCTCGATCGCCCAGCGGCCGAGGTCGGCGAATTTCCCCGGACTGGTTCTGGAATCCCAGCCAATACCCAGGTTGTGGAAGAGCTCGTCAGTAAAATTGGAACCGACATGGCAGATCGTACACTTACCCTTTTGCAGGACGACGCCAGGCTGGAAGTCGTCATCCAGACTCAGCCGCAGCCCGAAGAGGACCATGCCCCTTTTCTGGCTGTCGGACAGGGCTTTCATGTCCCCACCATTGTACTTGTCATAAGCGGAGTTGCCGGAAAGGGCCGCGACGCGCTCGAAGGTCGCGATCGCCTTGGCCATCCCATCCAGGGTGACGTTGGTCCCGAAGACCTTCTGGAACTGCTCGCTATAACCGGGGATGGTCCGAAGCCGCTCGACGATTTGCTTGTAGGATTGCCGGCCCATCTCGATCGGGTTCTGGATCGGCCCCTGCGCCTGACCCTCGAGCGACGGGGCCCGGCCGTCCCAGAACATGCTCTTGCCGTAGACGGTGTTGAGCACGGTCGGGGCGCTGCGGCCGCCGGTCTGGCCAGTGATGCCGGTCGAAACCGGCATCTGGTCGGTCCAACCCTTGTCGGGATTGTGGCACGTGGCGCAACTGATTGTGCCGTCAAAAGAAACGCGCGGGTCGAAGTAGAGCTGGCGGCCCAGCTCGTATTTTCCCTTGGTCAGGGGATTCGAGACCGGAATATTGATCTTGTTCTGGAGCTTTTCCAGACCAGCGGGGACCGTGACGGTCAGGGGCTCGTCCTGGATCTGATCCGTCTTGGGCGGCATCCAGAGATACTCGTAGGGACTTGGCCCTTCGGACGATTCTCCTCCCTTGACTTCCTCCTTGACCACCTCGACAAGTTGCTTGGTATTGAGCCGCTGGGTCGGTGTGGTGGTCTCGCCTTGGGCCTTCTTGGGCTGCACCTTCTCAGCCTCAATGCGCTTGCCCGACGATGTGGTCTGTTGCGTGCCGCTGCCCGTCTGAGCCGTATCCACGACCTGCGGGCTGGAATCGCAGCCGGCCATGCCGATCAGGGTTCCGCCAGCGAGAATGAATGCCATCGACGATCGAAACGACCGGTCCATACACGTCCTCCGCATTAAGTGTCTTCAGAAACGTCCGCGATGATCATGGTGCCACCTCTGCGCAAGCTCCCGATCCGAGATCGAAGAGCGTCTCGCCACGACGCAAGAAACTCGTCTCTTCGCTCAGTTCCGCGGGTTTCCGAAGATCGGGAAGGCCGCTGCCGAATTCCCCGACCGAAGGCGAAGCACGCCTGTCCCAAAGCGGGACGTCACTTCTTCTTGGCGACCAGGCCCTCGGCGTTGCGTTGTGCGGCTTCGACCAGGTTGTCCCAATGGTCGTCGACATAGCTGGGCGGTCCACCCTTGACCGCGACGTGGTAGGCCACGTCGATCGTATCCACCATGTCGATGGCGTCCCAGGGGCAGACCTGGGCGCAATGCTTGCAGCCGATACAACGGTCCAGATCGATGTCGCACCAGGTCTGCAAGCTGTGGTGTTCCTCGCCGGGCACTTTATAGATGCAGTCTACAGGGCAGACTTCCACACAGGCTTCACAGCCGGTGCATCCGTCGGCGTGAATCACGGCCAGGATCTTGGGGATGACTTTGCGAGGCTTGCCGGCCAGAGACGCTGCTGCCATGAGTTTTCTTCCGGGTCAAGAGGGCTTCGGATTCCTTCGATCCCCAAGTGTCTGCCTACGGAGGGAATCGGGCGTCCGTCGCCAGCAGACCACGGACGCAGGGATTTCGCCCCGGCTGGAGATGCCGGGCAGCTTGCTCTTTCTCGTCCTAACGATAATCATTATCGTTTGTCGGCCGTTCAGGGTCAAGCAGAAGGCAAGATCGGAAGCGCGGCGAGGTCTGTGGAAGACGCCTTCCGGGTGTTTGTCCGGCTCGTGTGAGGTCGCTGGCCATGAAATCCATCCCTCGGACGGGGCAGGCGGGCGAGCAGGTGATCGTGGTCGACTCGACGAATCGTATCAGCTTTGTTGACCAGCGGATGCCTTCGGTCCTGGCCACTCCGTGGCTCATCGCCCATCTCGAATACGCGGCACGGGACGCGATCGCGCCTTGCCTGGACGAGAATGAACGGAGCGTGGGCACCTTTGTCGAGATCGAGCACCTCGCCCCCGCGCCAGAGGGCTTCACGGTGACCTGCCGCGCCCGAGTCATCCATGTGGACGGGCCGGTTGTGACTTTTCAGGTGGAGGCCCATGACGGAGTCGAGCCGATCGCGCGCGGCATCCACCGGCGTCGGGTGATCGACGTCAACCGGTTCGCCCGTCGCATCGCCAAGAAACGATCTGGGGCCGAATGATCGTCGCCGACTTACATGCTCTCCGATGGCTTACAGGTTGTTGAGCGTGCGGCTCCTGACCCCGCCTAACCGAGGTTGCGGCCGAAGGCCGCGTGAGGAGAGGGGAAGATGCTCCGAGTTCTTGCGACGGTCGTCCTGGCTGTGGCCGTGGCTTCGGGAGAGGCTCGCGCGGATCGGCCGTTGAAGATCGGCGTGTTCGCCGTCGACGCCTCTCCTCCCGTGGGCAGCCCGCTGGCCTACGACCCGACCAAAGGGGTGACAGACCCACTGAGCTGCCGGGGAGTCGTCCTGATCGGCGAGGATCGGCCGATTGTGCTGTGCGCGGTCGACTGGATCGGGATCGCCAACGATGGGCAAGCGGAATTCCGTGCAGCGCTGGCCACGGCCGCCGGAACCGTTCCGCAACGGGTCGCGGTTCACACCCTCCATCAACACGACGCCCCGGCCTGCGATTTCTCGACGGACCGTATCCTGTTCGAACACGGGATCAACCGCGAGATCTTCGATGCGCCCTTCGCACGCCACGTGATTGCCCGTGCTTCGGTGGCGGTCCGCGTCGCTGTGAAAGAGGCAAGGCCGGTCACTCACCTGGGGCTGGGACAGGCCGAGGTGGAGAAAGTGGCCTCGAACCGGCGGATTCTCGGCCCAGACGGCAAGGTGAAGTTCGTCCGATGGACTGCATGCAAGGAGCCGGAGGTCCGGGCCATGCCGGTCGGGACGATCGACCCGATGTTGAAGATGATCAGCTTCTGGGACGGCGACCAGCCGGTCGCGGCCCTGACCTACTACGCGACACACCCGCAGAGCTACTACCGAACCGGCCTCGCCAATCCGGACTTCCCCGGATTGGCCCGGAACCAGCGACAGAAGACCACCGGAGTCCCCCACATCCACTTCGATGGGGCCGGCGGCAACATCGGCGCCGGGAAGTGGAACGATGGCTCTCACGCGAACCGCCAGATCCTGGCCGACCGGGTCGCCGACGGCATGGCCAAAGCCTGGACGGCCACCGTGAAGACTCCGATCACGTCCTCGGACCTGGCGTGGGAATCGTTGCCCGTCACCTTGCCCGCTGCACCGCATCTCGACGAGGAACAGCTTCAGGCCGTGGTGAATGACGCCTCGAAACCGGTGCGCGAACGGGCCGAAGCGGCCAGCGAGCTGGTCTGGCTCCGCCGTTGCCATTCGGGTGACACGATCGACGTGTCCTGCCTGCACCTCGGCAAGGCGCGAGTGCTCCACCTGCCCGGCGAGTTATTCGTCGAGTATCAGCTCGCCGCCCAGAAGCTTCGGCCCGATCGGTTCGTCGCCATGGCGGCTTACGGCGACTATGGCCCCGGCTATATCGGCACCGAGATCGCCTATCCCCAGGGCGGCTACGAGACCGGCCCGCGCGCCTCGCTCGTCGCCCCGCAGGTCGAGCGAGTTCTCATGGATGCCATCAAGAAACTCCTGCGGAACTGAGCGCGACCAGCGATATCCTTTTGTGGATTCAGGTTCGTGTCGCTGGCTCGATGGCCGGAGCGTCGAAGATCTCATAATCGGCGTGTGCATGCGTCACCGGCGAGGATCAAGGTCATATCCCATCTGGGGGAGCCCTGATACCCGATTCGGCCGCCGACCACTGGCCGCCGCGCTCGAAATCCGCCCACCAGCAACGCCAGAAGGCCGGATTCGGCCCAGTGACGATGATCTCGGCCGACCAAGCCTCCAACGACGCCGCCAGGCCTCCACGGCTTGGCAATACCCTCCGGCCGTGGTATTCTGAGACCAAGGAGCATAACAATATGACTATCCATTTACCCGAGCATTTGGAGCGTTACGTGCACGACCAGGTGCAGGCCGGTCGCTATCCGACCGAGGATGACGTCATCCGCGACGCCCTGGAGCGGCACCGGCAGGCGGAGCCGTCGCCCGCACAGGCCACCGGCCAGCCCGGCCTGACGCCGGAGGACGTCGCCGACCAAGAGCTGCAACGCCGCCTGCTCGAAGCCGGGATCATCAGCGAGATCAAGCCGCCGATCGCCGACCTGACGCCCTACCGGAACCGCCGCGCCGTGCCCATCCAGGGCGAGCCGATCTCAGAAACCGCCATCCGGGAGCGTCGTTAACGGTGGCGGCCTATTTCCTCGACACCAGCACGGTTCTGAAGCGATACGTCCAGGAGACCGGCACCGCCTGGGTGCAGGCATTGGCCGCTCCGGCTGTCCGGCATTCGCTGTTCATCGTGCGGATCACGCTGGCCGAGACAGTCGCCGCCATCACACGGCGAGAGCGCGGCGGCACGATCACACCCCAGGACGCAGCGACCGCTCTGGCGGATTTTCAGCTCGATTTCGCCCGCCAATACCGCGTCGTTGAGGTAACCGCCGGGCTTGTCGCGCAGGCCGCGACGCTGGCGAGAACGCACGCCCTACGTGGCTATGACGCAGTGCAGCTCGCGGCGGTTCTGGAAGTCCACGCCACCGACCCGTCGCTAACGCTGCTATCGGCTGATCTCGAACTCAACGCCGCCGCCCTGGCCGAAGGGCTGTCGGTCGATGATCCGAACCCGCATCCCTAGCCGTCGAGTAGAGGAATCCTTCGTTTGCTTTACTCGCCGGCCGATAAGCCCTTACATATTGCGCGACATGAAAAGGTGCGTGTCCAGGCCGCAAGATAACCTGTGTCGCTGTTTGACTCTCTACTACTTCTTTGCCCTCGCCGCCTCAAGCTTGCGAATCACACCTCTGTGATCCTCTGCGGCCAGCTCCTTCGCCAACGAGAGAGCGGTGAAGCCACTCGGTGTCTTCGCATTGACGTCTGCGCCTCTGTCGAGTAAGAGCTGAACGAGGTTCTCGCTTCCGTCGAGTGCCGCAATCATCAGGGGCGTCATGCCCATGAGGAGATCTCCCTCCTTCCGACTCGCCGCATTCACATCCGCACCCGCGTCCAACAGGATCTTGACGATGTCTGCCCGGTCGAATGCCGCCAAGAGGAGGGGGGTCGAATCGGTGTCAACGTCTCGGACGTTGGGGTCGGCCCGGTTCTTGAGCAAAGCCTCCACCATGGGAGCCGAGTCGCGCCGGATCGCCATGACCAGAACGGGGATCTCCACGCTGTTTTTCACGTTGGCGTTGGCCCCTTGGGCCAGAAGGGACGTCACCGCCTTGAGATCGTTGTTCGCGACCGCTTTCACCAGCGGCACGGTTTCGGTCTCCACGGTCTCCACCACAATCTTGACATCCTGGCTGCCGGGCAGTCGCTTCGGTTTCTTCCCGTCAATGAGAATCTGCCAGACCTCGACGCTCAACTGCTTCCTGGGGAGGTTCTTGTCCCAGCCAACCATCAGGCCGTCGTCGCAGTAGACGAAGGGATACCAGTCTCGCTCCTTGATCCATTTCAACGCTTCTTCAACCGTCTTGAAGTGCTGCTGACCCTCTTCCGTGACGCAGCGCGTGATGCCGTGATGGTCGCGCCAATGCTCGCCCGCGCCAGGGTTGACTAAGCCGAGACTGCCGTACCACCGTCTGGCTCGGGGCGACATCTCGACCGCACGGGTGGCGCCGTCCCAGGTGTAGGACCTGGTCAGTTCATCGACCGCGGTCACCGCGATCGTCCCCACAGACGTCGTCGCAGTGATCCTCATTCCGGGCGACATCACGACCTCGCAATCCGCGGGGAGACGAGTGGCTCGTGGCTTGGCATCGTCGGCAATCGCGTAGGGCAGAAGGGCAATCAGGCTCAGAAACCCGATGGTGGCTTTCATGATCGACCTCCGTGAACGGCTCATGATGCTGACTCGATTTGGCTGCGAAGATTCAGGCGTCCGAGGTAGACGATGCGAGCAGTCTGTCTCGGGCGTCAAGGGCTGTCAATCCTGAAATGGGAGACTGTTCCCAAAGGATGGCTGGCTCGTAAGTCCCCATCTGGCCGGTGAGATCCCGATTGTGCACTCCCTTACGCCAACGGCGTTGCACAGCAAAGCCCAGGGTCGCCGCAGGCGCACCCTGGGTCACGATCACCCGCGCATCCGCGCACCCCAACGGGGTTCTGTGTAACGCTTTCAGCGTAAGGCTCGGTTGCGCGCGCCGTCCCAGGGTGCGCTGCGCGACCCTGGGCTCTGCTGTGTAACGCCGTTGGCGTAAAGACGTTCTCCTCCGACCGACTGGCCTTTTGGAAGAGTCTCTGAGAAGTGTGGTGGGCCTCGCCTCGATGAATCGAGGCTCGACCCACCCTACAACCCGGAGGAGATTCACGTTTGTCGCGCTCGCTCGATCACCGGCGACTCGAGGATGTCATGAACGACGTGGCGCATGCGTCACCGGCGAGTCGGTCAATGACTCCTCGCGACCGTGGTGCAGGTATTTCAAGCGGTCGTGGTCGATGCCCAACTGGTGGAGGATGGTGGCGAGCAGGTCGGGGCAGCTCATCTTACTTTCGACGGCCGCATAGCTGAATTCGTCGGTCCGACCGTGGACGTACCCGGCCTTGAAGCCGCCGCCGGCGAGCAGGAGGCTGAAGGCGTTGCGGTTGTGGTCGCGGCCGTCGCCTCTCTGGGAGATGGGCAAGCGGCCGAACTCGCCCGTCCAGAGGACGATCGTGGAGTCCAGGAGTCCTCGCATCCGCAGGTCCCGGATCAACCCGGCCGTGGGACGGTCGACCTGGGGACAGAGTGCCTCCAGGCCGGGCTTGATCTTCTCGTGATGGTCCCACGGATTGCCGCCTGACTTCACCGGGGCCATCACCTGGACGAACCGGACGCCCGACTCGACCAGGCGCCGGGCCATCAAGCATCGCGTCCCGAAGTTCTCGGTGATGGGATCCTCGAGTCCGTAGAGTTGACGAGTTGCCGCGGTCTCGTCGTCGATCCGGAGCACGTCCTCGGCGCTGAGCTGCATCCGCGCCGCCAGCTCATAATTGCGGATGCGCGCGTCCAGATCCGACTCGTGGGGGTAGAGCCGTCGCCGTTCTTCGTTCAGGCGGGCCAGCGCCTCGAGGTTGTTGCGCTGAACGCCGTCGGGCAAGCTCACGGCGGGATGGAGGTCCAGCACGGCGGCGCCGCGGGATTGGATCTCGGTCCCCTGAAAGAGGGCGGGCAGCCACCCGCTCTCCCACATGGTCGTGCCGCCGTTGTTGTAGCCCTCGGGATCGCGCAGGACGACATACGCCGGCAGGTTCTGATTCTCGGTCCCCAGCGCATAACTGATCCACGAGCCGACCGACGGCCGGCCGGGGAAGATCTTGCCGCTCAGGATGCAGCGCGTGGCTTGCGGGTGGTTGTTATTGTCGCTGGTCATCGAGCGGACCAGACAGAGGTCGTCCGCCACCGTCCCGATCCACGGGATCAGGTCCGAGAGCTCCATCCCACATTCACCATGCGGACGGAATCGGAACGGGCTGGCCATCAGCTTCTTGGTCTCGCTGCCCGGTTGGAGCACCTCAACGTTGCCGGGGTATTGCTGACCGTTGCGCTTGTGCAGCTCCGGCTTGGGGTCGAACAGATCGATCTGGCTGGGTCCACCGGGTTGCATCAGCATGATCACCGCGTGAGCTCGGGCCGGGAAGTGGCCCCGCCGGGGACGAAGGTCTCGGCCGCCGGGTGCGTCGAGTGACGGGCCGGCCGCGATCGAGGTTTCCTGCTCGAGTAGGCAGGCCAGCGCGATCGTGCCGAAGCCCCAGGTCGCTTGCTGGAGGAAGCGCCGGCGGTCCAGGGGATAGACAGGGCCATTCTGATCCATCGCCTGAGATCTCCTTGTCGAGGGTTGCCGGATTCTCTCACGATCGCCGGTCATTCCGCGTACAAGAACTCACTGGTGTTGAACAGGGTCAGGCAAAGCTGGGCCAGGGCTTGATGGGAGGCATCGACCGGCGAGAGGCCCTTCGCCACGAAGAGGTCGACCTGCTTTCGCAGGAGATCCCGACAGACTTTCCGCTCGCTCTCCAAGGGGAGGCGCGTCAGTGCCCGTCGAAACGCCACGGTGATCCGTTCGTCGATTGAAGCCGGCGCAGCACACTCGACCCGCTGAGCGAAGTGCTCGGCCTGCTCGGCCAGAAAAGCATCGTTGAGCAGGAAAAGCGACTGGAGCGGCACGGCCGACGTCGATCGTGCGAGGCAGTTCGTCGCGACCAGCGGCTGGTCGAAGACCGTCAGGAGCGAGGGGTTGTAAGCGCGTCGCGTCGTCAGGTAGATGCTCCGCTTGTAGCGATCGGCGGGCTGGGACAGTCGGTCCTTCGCCACTTCGACCAGACCGTCGGGGCGCGCGATGATTGGGATCGGAGGTCCCCCCGCGGCTGGATTCCGATCGCCGCTGACGGTCAGGATCGCGTCGCGCACGACCTCCGATTCCAGTCGTCGCAGCCGCATGCGCCAGAGCCACTCGTTGCCCGGATCGATCGCCTCCGAATCCGGCTTGGAATCGACGCGCCTGGGCTCCCTGTGAGAAGCCTGGCGATAAACGGTCGAGGTGATCATCAGCTTGATCAAGGGCTTGATGCGCCAGCCGTTCTCGACCAGTTCGCAGCTCAGCCATTCCAGCAGCTCCGGGTGCGTGGGACGCTGTCCCTGGGCGCCGAAGTTATCGGCCGTGGAGACGATACCCTGGCCGAAGAGCTGCTTCCAGACCCGGTTGATGATCACTCGCGCCACCAGGGCCGAGGAGGGCGACTCGGGCTCGGTGAGCCATCGAGCCAGGTCCCTGCGGCGACCGCTGGTCCCGTCGTACGGTGAGCCGCACGTCACGACCGCGTCGGTTTCCGATCGGCTCAAGACGCGGAGGAATCCCGGAGGGACCTCTGCGCCGGGGCTGAGTTCGCTGCCGCGGATCAAGAAATGGGTCGACGGAGGCGGCCCGACGTCATAGAGCGCCTGGAGCTTTCCCCACTTCTTCCGGTTCGCCTCAGCCTCGCGGATCTGGCGCTCGAGGAGCTTCACAGCCTCCTTTTCCTCCGGGCTCAGGCCCGCGGAGACCTCCTCGGGCTTGACGGTCAAGGACGCTTCGAACTTCGTGACGAGATACTTCTGGACCTCATTGCGTCGGGCGGCCGGCGTCCGGATCGCCTCCCGGACGTCGGAGCGGATGGGCGACGGCAGTGACGCCAGGCGAACTTCGCCGAGCCGATCCGCACAGCGCCTTCGCACCTTATCCAGCCGGCTGCGAAGCTCGGTGACGCGACGATCGATCCCAGCATTGTGCCGCCTGACTTCCGCCTGATCGGCAGGTGAGACGTCGGGTAACCCACGGTCCCTGGAATTGGTCTCGGTCGGGATGACCGGGCGCCAGGCGTTGGGGTTATAAGCGGGTGTGAAGATCGCGGAGAGACGATAGTAGTCCTCCTGCGGGATTGGATCGAACTTGTGGTCGTGGCATCGCGCGCAGTTGACCGTCAGTCCCAGCAAGCCTGTGCCGACAATTTCGAGAGTATCATGCACGATGCCGAAGAAGTTCTGCGGGATCACGCCCACGTCTTCGTGGGTCAGGTCGCGAGCCGTTCTCAGGTAACCCGTCGCGATCAGGGCCTCACGCATCTCCGGCGTGAAGTGCTTCGCCCCTCGCCAGTCGAAGAGCTCGTCGCCTGCGAGTTGCTCGGTGAGGAACTGGTCGTACGGTTTGTCCTCGTTGAACGCGCGGATGACATAATCGCGGTAGCGCCATTTCCCTTCGCTCAGGATGATGTTGGTCGCGTCGGTGTCGAAGCCGACCGTGTCGACATAGCCGACGATGTCCAGCCAGTGGCGGCCCCATCGCTCGCCGTAGTGGGGTGAGGCCAGGAGTCGATCGATCAGCCGATCGAAGGCCCCGCCTCGGTCGTCGGCGAGGTAGGCGTCAACCTCCGCCGGTGAGGGCGGCAGGCCCAGCAGGTCGAGGTAGGCGCGCCGCACGAGCGTTGCCGCATCGGCATCCGTTGAGAAGCTCAGCCCCTTGGACCTCAGCCGCGCGAGCACAAACGAATCGATCGGGGTCCGAATCGGGTCGTGGGCTGAGACGCTCGGCACCTGCGGCCTGTGGAGCGGTTGGAAGGACCAGAACTGGCGGGCCTCGGGGCGAACGGGGGAGATCGGCGGCGGTATGGCTTCGGAGTGGTCGGCGCGGGCTCCTCCCAGGACCCACGAACGGATGTCGGAGAGTTCCCGTGCCGAGAGTTTTCGCGCCTTGCCCGGCGGCATTTCCCCCTGATTGATCCGCTCGAGCAGCAGGCTCGCGCCGGGGTCCGACCGATCGAGTGCGGGACCGCTCTTGCCCCCGCGGAGCATCCGGGAAACACTTCGTAAATCGAGATCGCCCTTGGGACGGTCGGCCCCATGGCAGCCGGCACAGTTCGCGGCGACGATCGGCCAGATGTCACGCTCGAAGATCAAGGGTTGCTCGCGATCGGCTCCCCATGCACCTGGCAGACTTAGGAAGCTCAATCCGAGCCACAGCGCGGAGGGAATCACCCATCGGATGACTCGCTCCTCGGTGAGCCCTCGGCTATTCGACATCGTCGGGCCCTCCTTGCGGGAATCCCGAGGTTCAACATTTGCCCAACAATAGCCGACCCTCGAACTCGATCGCAAGAGGCGTCGTTGCTTGAGCGATCGGCTTGGTGAAGGTCAGATAGGCTGTTGACTGCCGTGCATCGCCGCGATCTGCGAGTCTGTTCCCCAGGCCCCGGAGGGGCGACCGGACGTAGCCAGGGGCGTCGGCCTGGCTACGTCCTGACGCCCCCGTTCGGGGGCTCAGATAGGGACTCAGGGAACAGACTCTGCGCGGGCACGGGGTAAGGGCAATGCCGGCAGCCGTTACCGCAGCAGTAGCCGCGGTCCCTCAGGTAATTGGCGGTGAAAACGTCGTATCCGGTGGTCGGATCGATATAAGTCGGCCGGTTGCTCGCGTACGCCTGAGCATGGAGCCTCTGCACCAGCGAGGGTTCCTTGGCCCGGACGTATCTGACCCAGGCCTTGCCCTCGTGGCCGGCGCGGTACCCGTGCAGGATCTCCGCCAGGAGCTCCACCGTCTCCACGATCGTGGTCCCGGATCGGTTGAAGTATGTGTTCCCGTCCGCCAGCACCACCCTGCCCTGCCGCACCGCACGGAGGTCGAACCAGCCCGGCAGCGCCTCCAACCCGGGGACCTCGCGCAGCGTGCGTTCCAGGTCGAAGCCGCACGGCGCGATGATGAGCCATTCCGGGTCGGCATCGCGCACGCGTTGCCAGTCGATGGCTCGGGAGTGCTCTCCTTTTTCGCCGAGCAACAGCCGTCCGTTGGCTAACTCGACGAGCTCGGGGCTCCAGTTGCCCATCGCAAAGATCGGATCGGTCCACTCGAGCGCGACGAGACTCGGCGGACGAAAGGACTTGACCGCATCGTGGACAGTATTGATGCGGCGTTTCATCGCACGGATCAGGTTCTCGGCATCGGTTTCGCGACCCAGGGCGCGGCCGATCGAGCGGATGCCGTCGAAGATGCCCTGCACGCTGCCGGCCTGAAGCGCCACGACCTGTCCCGCGACCACGCAACCGGCCCGCTTCACGTCCGCGGGCGTGACCGCGCACACCTCGCAATGCTCCTGGGTGATCAGCAGGTCGGGCTTCAGCGAATCGATGAGTTCCGTATCGATGTGATACAGTGGCTCGCGCGCCTTCAGCCGGCGCCGGACTTCCGCGTCGATCTTCCCGCTCGACATGGTGATATCGAACGCCGGTCGCGTGCACATCGGCAGCCCGGCCACCCAGGGCGGGTTGTCGCATTCGTGCGACCGGCCGACGAGACAATCGCCGGCGCCCAGGCCGCAAACAATCTCCGTGCCGCTGGCGAGCAAAGACACAACGCGCATGCGACCCCCAGTTCTAGGCCACGGCCGGGGCGGAACTGTCTCGCATCCAGGCCACTCGATGCTCCATCCAGGCCAGGCCGCCGAAGAAAACGGTGGTGTAGGTCACGTCGCCGGCAACGCCATTGCGGAAGAACGGAATCGCGTCCCAGTAGCAATGCATGAGTCCCGATGCGGTGAGTGGGTACGTGTGCATCGTGGCCCATGCGGCCAGATTCGTCACCAGGTAAAACAGGATCGACCCGGCCAACGTGGCTGTGGCCACCTGCCAGACCGAACGCCGATCCGGGATGAGTTGCCCGATCGCGGTCGTCGCGAGGATGCAGGCGTAGACCACTGGCTGGATCGCGACCATTTTCCACAAGCCATAATGGGTGATCCCCAGCACCAGGTCGCTCAACAGCATCGCCGCCATTGGCAGCAGGTAAGCCGTCCTCCGGTTGACAAAGCAGGCTCCGCCGAACAGGGCCATCGCCCCGATCGGTGTGAAGTTCCACGGATGCGGGATCAGCCTCGCCAGCGCCGCCGCCAGGACAATTCCCATCAGCACAATTGTTCGCTTGCTCATGTCATGCCTACCCATTCCATCAAGAAGAATTTCGTTGGTCACACTGGCGGGATGTCGTCCGCCGCGCAGGAGGCCAACACCGCCGATTCCGCAAGGACCAGGTCCGCGTAATACCGCCCATCCCGGATCACGGTCTCGCCCACCTCCACGGGCACGGGCTTCTCGAAACCCGGCCCATCGTACACGAACGAATGAAATTCACCATACTCACCGCAGGGGTCGATCCCGTCCGGCAAGTCCGCCAGCAAGCGATCGTCGTACGCCCGGCCCACGAAGCCCGGGCCGACTTTGCCTTCCACGCACGAGAGGATGGCCTTGAATCCCATCGCGATCATCTGCCGCGACAGCTCCCGCGTTTCGCGCTTCCAGATGGGAAAAACGCCGCTCATCCCTGCCTTCGCGAGGTTAGTTTCGCGCCAGGCTCGCAGGTCTTCCAGGAACAGGTCGCCGAAGCCGACGGTGTACACGCCCTGCCGCCGGAAGCCCTCCAGGACCCGACTCATGATCTCCTCGTAAACTTCGTTCGTGCACGGCGTGATCTGGCCGGAAGGGAGGTAGATTTTCGTCAGAGGCAGACCGAGGGCGTCGGCCTGGGCCTCCAGCAATTCCTCGCGCACGCCGTGATGGCTGACGCGACGGAACTCCTCGGACACCGACGTCATGAGAGCCACGATCTCGAATCGCGGATCGCTCCGCAGTTCATGTAACGCGAGCGCGCTATCTTTGCCGCCGCTCCACGACATGACCACGGGTGTCCGCTTCGGATCGTCTCGGCTCACGACTCTGCTCCCGTCCTGTCCATAAAAGCAACCGGCTCCCGGTCATGTCCCTCACGAAAGGACACAACCGGGAGCCGGATGGATGGTCGCGGCGCCGAAAGTTGCATCGGGTCCTGGGACGTGAGGACGATGCCATTCCGCTCGGCCGGTCTTCTGGCTTCGGCCACCCCGACGCCTTCCCGCTTGCGCAGTGGCTGGGTTGTCGGGGTCTCTCGGGCCGTTACAGCAGCACGCCTGCCCCGGATTCTCACCGGGTTCCCGTTCGCCGAGCGGACTCGATCTCTTGATCTGAGCGAACTCGGGAGATTGTACCGGCGAGGGCGATGAACCTCAAGGGGGACGTCTGGGCTGCCCGAGCCGCGTGCGCTGTTCGCAGCCCCTTGGTTTTCCGGGGTCCCGGTGACGTGGCGAAACGGTCTTACCCCAAAAGCGCTCTGTTTTCCCTGAACTTTGCATCGCCAAGTCCGGAGAATCACGATTTTTACCCCACCCACCTCGTGCCAGGGGTATTTGTCGCGATGGAGACTCGAGTTCTCATTCGGGAGCCCTCACGACGATGCGGATCTCGGCCACACAGCTTCTGTTCGCTTGGGCGGCGCTCGAGGATTCTGCCTCGTTGGAGACCATCCGCCGCTGCCTCGAAGCCGTCCCGGACGGGTCGCTCCTGAAGGGACTGAAGCACGCGCGGGGCCGTGGCCGCGACGATTTCCCGGTCTCGGTCCTCTGGGGCGTCGCCCTGATGACCCCGCTCGTGCGGCATGCCTCGTATGACGCCTGCCTCGGAGAGGTCCGTCGTAATCCGGCGCTGCGCCGCCTCCTGGGCATCGAGACCCAGGACCAGATTCCCAAGCACTGGAATCTCTCGCGGTTCCTCGATGTCTTGGGGCATCCGGCTCATCTCACGGCGTTGCGGGTGAGTTTCGATGCCATGGTTCAGCGGTTGGCCGCGGTGGTGCCGGAGTTGGGCCGCCGAACCGCGGGCGATGCCACGGCGCTGTCGGCCCGGCGCGGCGATGAGAAGCGTCAGCAGGCCGAAGCGCGGTTGGGCCTGCCCCAGCCGGCCGGCGGCCGCAAGGAGTACAAGGACGCCGACGGCCAGGTGGTCAAAGTCGTGGAGTGGTTCGGCTACAAGCTTCATCTCCTCGTCGATGTCCGCCATGAGTTGGCCTTGGCCTACCGGATCACGGAACCTGCCGTCGGCGACAACCAGATGATCGAGTCGCTGCTGGAGCAGGCGCAGGCCAACTTGCCGCGCGGTCGGATCCAATCGCTCGCCTACGACAAGGCGGCCGACGACGAAGCCGTGCACCGGCTGCTGCACCCGGCGGGGATCAAGCCGTTGATCGAGAATCGGGCGTTGTGGAAAGGTGAGTCGGAGAAGATGCTGCCGGGTCACACGGGGCGGTCGAACCTGGTGTACGACGAATCGGGCACGGTTTATTGTTATGATAAGGTGAGCACGCCGATGGTGCGGCACCGGATGGCCTATGTGGGTCATGAAGTCCGGCGTGGGACGCGGAAGTATCGCTGCCCGGCGCGGCACGAGGGCTGGGTGTGCCCCAGCGATGCGCGGTGCAATGGGGCGCGGCGCGTATGGGCTGGTGGCGCGGATCAAGAGCGAGTGGGACTTGCGGCGGTTCCCGCCGATCCCGCGCACGACCAAGCAGTTCGAGCGGCTGTACGACGGGCGGACGGCGGTGGAGCGAGTCAACGCCCGCTTGAAGCTGTACTGGGGCGCCGACGATGGCAACGTGGTGGGGGCGCGGCGATTCCACGCGATGGTCGGGGTGGTGATGCTGGTGCATCTGGCGTTGGCCACCACGCTGGCGCGAACCGGCCGCCACGAAGGGAAGACGTTGGGTGGGACCCGGCTCAGCCCGATCGCCAAGGCCTTGGAGGAACAAATCCAACAGGAGAGGTCCGCCGCGGGAGACCAGTGAGTGCCGACGACAACGTTTGAAATACCCCAACAACGTCACTGATACCCCCAAGGGGATTTGTCCCTCGGAAAAACGACACCGCAACCGCCTCGGGCTGCCCGAACCATTCGGTTCGCCTTCGTTCCTCACTTGCCTTCGGTCAACTCACTGCTCGGCTTGTAGTCGCGCCAGAGCCAGCGGAGCGATTCGGGCAAGATCGAGCGACCATGGCGGTTGCTGTGAAAGCCCGGGCCAAAGACAAAGAAATAATCGTACTCCTTGAACGCGAGCGCTTTGGCCATCTGCTGGTTGGCTAACGGCCAGTTCCCGTTGTTGTTGTCCAGATCGTTGGCGCCGTCCTGGAGGAAGATCCGGATCGGCTTATTGGGCGACTTGCGAATCAGGGCCTCGTAGTTGTGGCCGCCTTCGCGGCGGGTCTGGCCGCTGGCGATGTTCGTGAAGCTGCCGACCCACGACAGCACCTTGCGGAACGCATCCGGACGCTCCCAGGCGACGGTCCAGGCGCAGATGCCGCCGCTGCTGATCCCGGCGATGGCGCGGCTTTCCGGGTCGTGGCGGAGTTTTACCGTCTTCTCGACCTCGGGCAGGATCTCATCGAGGAGGAACCGGGCGTAGCGGTCGGAGAGCGTGTCGTACTCGCGACTCCGTTCGCCATTACCACTTCCGGGGTTGATGAAGATCGCGACGGTCACGGGCATCTCGTTCTTGGCGATCATGTTATCGAAGACCGTGGGCACGAAACTTGTGTACCCGCCACCGTCCTGAAAGACCATGACGCAGGCGGGCTGGTCGTCCTTGTACTGTGCGGGGACGTATACCCACCAGTCGCGCGTGGTTCCGGGATAGATCTGGCTCTTCCAGGGCTCTTGTTTCGTCAGCTTGCCTCTGGGTACTCCTTCTTGCTCGGCGAGTTCGGGCTGGTCCATGTAGACTTCGAGTTGACCTTGCTGCTTCATCTGGCTGCCATCGAGGATGTACGACCATCGGAAGGCCGACCCGGGAGCGAACGGGACCTTGGCGGCGAAGATGGGCGTATCGCCGACCTGGGTCAGCCGCAGCCTCTTGCCATCGCTCAAGGCGACCTCGGCCCTTTTCGCCCCCGGCGCTTCGATGGCCCAGGCCGTCTCCAGGCCCTCGACTTTCGGGCTCGCGCCGTTGATGACATTCATCCTCCCGGATCGATCCTTGCCGAACCAGTCGCGGATCGCGTCGGCAAATGCCTTGGCATTCTCACCGGTGGGTTTGGCCGCGAGCCGGTCTGCCATGGCCTTCACCGACAGCTTGTCGGCGGCCACGGCCGGATGGGTCAGGATGACGAGCATGAAGAGCGAAAGTACCAGACTCCTGCGCGTTCTCATGGCGTGTCCTTTGTATTGGTTCGTTGGGCGAGTTCTCGTGAATTCCGACGTTCGGCACGATCGGTGTCCCTGTCATGGTTGGATAGGATTCTACTGATGGAAAAGCGGGCAATCCAGAGATTGACCTCCGAATCAACGGCGTTCGGCGTGTCAATTTGACCGCTTTGCCCCCGCGGGAAACTCCTTGACGACCCTATCGTAACGGGCTTTCAACCGAGCCACGATCTCGGGATGCTGTCTGGCGACGTTGTGCTGTTCCCCCGAGTTGTTTTCCAGGTCGAACAAGCTCGAGGCCCGGGTCTCGTCGCCAGTGCGCAGACCGGGATAGTCGGACGGCTGGTATTGCTCGTAGGGTGCCAGGATGGTCACGCCGTCCCGCGCCGGGGATCGACCCAGCGTTCGCCTTGGGCGACTTCGAGATGATCGCGCGCCGGCAGGACATGGAGCTTCCATCGGGCGTCACGCACCGTCGCCAGTCGTGGCCCTTGATGGCCGAATACCACGTCGTGCACGCGCGATCCTTCCCCGACAGCACGGGAATCAGGTCCTTGCCGTCGATTGCGCGATCGTTCGGCGTCGGGATGCCGGCAACGGCCAGAGTCGTGGCGAAGAGATCCATCATCACAGCCGGTGCGTGGCGGACCACTCCCGCGGGAAGCCGGCCGGGCCATCGAATGATGCAGGGCACCCGGAAACCACCCTCCCACGTCGTGCCCTTCATCCCGCGCAGGCCGCCGGTGCTGCCTCCGTACCAGGGTCCATTATCGCTGGTGAAGACCACCAGAGTCCGCTGATCCAGTCCGAGGTCCTTCAGTCTGGCGAGGATCTGGCCAACGCTCGCGTCGAGCTCGGCCAGCACATCGCCGTAGAGGCCCGCATGGCTCTTCTGGTAGAAGCCTTCCGAGCAGGCCAACGGTTTGTGCAGCATGGCCTGAGCGAAGTAGAAGAAGAAAGGCCGATCGCGGTTGCGCTCGATGAACCGCAGCGCCCGTTCGGTGTAACGTCGGGTCAGGGTCGCCTCGACGACCGGGTATTCGACCTCCGTTTCGCCATCGAGCAGCCGGACCGGCCGCATGTCGTTGCTGTAGGGGATCCCGAGGTATTCGTCAAAGCCACGATGGGTCGGAAGGTATTCCGGTCTCTTGTGGCCCAGATGCCATTTTCCGACCATCCCGGTGGCCTAGCCGGCTTGACGCAAAATCTGGGCGAGCGTGACCTCGCCCAGCGGCAGACCCGTGGCATCGGCCACGGCGCCTCCATCAGGGGCCGGGTTGGAGGTCAGGCCACAGCGGAACGGATAGCGGCCGGTCATCAGCGAGGCCCGGGTCGGCGCACAGAATGGCATCGGCGTGTTGAACTCGGTGAGCCGAACGCCTTCCGCAGCCATCCGGTCGAGATGCGGAGAGTGGAAACGCGGATGCCCATAACAGCCAAGTTCCCCATACCCCAGATCGTCGGCGAGGATGATGACGACGTTCGGTTTCGACGCAGCGGCCGTGAATTCCCCAGCCTGGACCGTGTGGGATCCGACGACCAGGACGATCAGGACCACGAACCGGCGCAGCATGGCATCGCACTCCGTGTGAGGTGGCGGCGGGGATCGTCGGCAACACCCCAATTGTCGCGGAATCCCCCCGTAACCGTGAAGGGCGCAGCCCGCTACGCATGGGGCACGCTCTGGCAACTCGGCTGCAATCCTGGTAGATTATTGAGGCGCGATGCGAAGGCATCCGGAACGTCCGAGGACGCAACGTTGAGTCGTCATTAATGCGACTCGTGGCCGAAGTGGCGGAATGGCAGACGCGCCGGACTCAAAATCCGGTCCTCGCAAGAGGGTGTGGGTTCAAGTCCCACCTTCGGTACTTACTGAGCGTTGCATAAAGAAAGTACGTGACCTGCACTCCGTCCGATCACTTTGTTCGAAGTGACCAGGCGCGATGCGTCATTATGGGGCCGGCGAGACTTACTTTCTTTATGCAACGCTCAGTAGATCTCGGTCGGCTTCGCGCAACATCTCGCTACCGAGTCGGCGGTCATTCGACTTCTCATGAAGTCGGTCTCCGCGGGGGCTCGCATCGTCCTGCATCGCGGACCGCCGCCGCACGGCGCGTATGGCCGCGTGCCTCTGGTGCTCGCTGAGCGACCGATCCGCTCGCACGGCCGCCTCTACGAGGGCGGCATCCTTCTTCTCCCGGAACAACTCCTCGACCAAACGCTCCGCCTCGTGGCGCAGGGCCTCCGCGGCGCACCGCGCCTGGTAGCGTGCGCGCAAGGGCTCGGTGTCCCACAGCCGCACGCTGGAATCGCCGGAACCGGAGACGAGCGTCGTGCCGTCGGGGCTGAAGGCAAGCGACCAGACGTAACTCGTATGTCCGGGAAGACGCGCCACCTCCTGGCCGCTCGCCGGGTCCCACAGCCATACGGCACGATCACGGCCCCCTGAGGCAATGCGCGTGCCGTCGGGGTGGAACGCCGCCGCGTAGACTTCGTCGGTGTGCCCCACGAAAACACGCAAGCACTGGCCGGTCGCCGCGTCCCAGAGGCGAACCGTGCGGTCGCTGCTCGCCGAGAGGAAACGGCGGCCGTCGCGGCTGAAGGCGATGGCGTTAATTTCCCCTGTGTGCCCCTGCCAGTGTGCGACGGGGCGGAACGTGTGCGCGTCCCAAAGAACGACGTTCTTCCCACCAGCATCCCTGCCAGCGAGCCGTTTCCCGTCGGGGCTGAAGGCGAGTGAGAATCCCTCCCCGGCCCCGACTTCCTGGCCTGTCGCCAAGTCCCGCATACTTACCGAGTATAAGGTCAAGGGATCATACTGTCCGACGGCGACCCGGTGGCCATCGGGGCTAACGGCGAGGGACCGCACGCTCTTGCCCGATGCCATCCGGCTCTGGATGCGCCCGGTGGATAGATCCCAGACGAGTAGTTCTCCATTGAGGTCGCCGCCGCTGAGCAGCCGAGTGCCATCAGGGCTGAAGGCCAGCGTCCACACAATGCCGGCGTGCTGCAGCGTCGCGCATAGCTCGCCCGTAGCAGCATCCCACAGGCGGATCGAATGGTCCCAACTGCCGGAGGCGATCCAGCGGCCATCGGGGCTGTATGTCACTGGGTAGACGTAGCTGGTGTGGCCGTTGAGGACCGGCAGCGTGGCCTCGGGCGCCGCCTCCCAAAACCGGGCCGTCCCGTCTCCCGGCAGGCTCATCCAGTGATAGCTCGCCGAGACGAGGCGCCGGCCGTCCCGCGCGAACGCCAACGCGATGACTGCCCCGGAGTGGCCACGGAGCACCGCCTGATCCTGCCGACCGGACGCCCGCCATAGCCGGACGGTTCGGTCGGGGCCAGCCGAGGCGATCCGCTGCCCATCCGGGCTGTATACCGCCGCGGAGACGTCCGCCGTGTGCCGGTCGTAGGGTGGCTCGACTTCGCGGCCGGTTTGTGCATCCCACTGTCGAACCGTGCCGTCGTGCGAAGCCGTCAGCAGCCGCAACCCGTCCCCCCGAAAGGTGATGGACAGAATCTTGGACGTGTGCCCGTGGCACTCCGCAAGCCGCTGCCCGGTCGCGGCATCCCAGACGTATACCACGCGGTTCTCGCCGCCGGCGGCCAGTCGCTTGCCGTCGGGACTGAAGGCCAGGGCGAAGGGATCGTCCGGGGGAATGGCACAACGGGCCCGCTCTTCCCCGGAGGATGTGTCGTAGACCGCGATAGAGTGTTCGCGCTCCCTCGACAGGGTAAGCGCTAGCCGCGTGCGGTCCGAGCTCAGGGCAACGCCGACGATATCTCCTCCGCGAGGCGTGATCGTGCGCAGCTCACGCCCGGTTTCGTCCCGCAGCGTCACACTCGAGGAAGAAGTCTCCGAGCCAGCTACTAGCCACCGGTCGGCAGCGGGGGCGATGCAAAACCGCTGGTTAGCGAAGCTCCGAAAGGGTCGTTCCCGAGACTCGTTCCCGCCTTCATCCACGAAGCGGAGACCGGTATCCGTGAAGACCCCTACGCGGAGGCCGTCTGGGCCGGGGAGCAAGAGAGCGGGATCGCCGAGGCGCAGGCGTACGAGAGCGGTGCTGTCATCGAGCCGGCTACGCAAGTGGCGCCACTCCCAGCCGCGAAGTTCTTCCGGCGCCTGTTCCAGGTTGCGGTCGGCGTCGGCGACATCGTTGCTGGACAGCGCGGCCACCGCGGCCGCCAGCCGCGCCTGATACGCCCCCGACCGCGCCAGCCGGCGCTCTGCCGCGCATCGCGGGCGGACAGCAGTGAGATGATCGTCGCGCCCAACATCGCCGCGAAGACGACCGCGGCGCTGGCCACCAACCCCATGTGGCGGCGCAAACTTCCCGACTTTGTAAAGGGCGGACGCCGGCCGCGCTCGGATCGGCTCATGCGCCAGGTAGCGGCGCAGGTCGTCCCTCAACTCGCCGGCGCACGGGTAGCGCCGAGCCTTCTCCTTCTCCAGGGCCTTGGCCACGATCGTCTCGATCTCGCCGCGGAACTGCCGGTTCACCGATCCTAGCCGGGACGGCTCCACCTCCCGGATCACCCGCACGACATCGGGGATGGGTAGGTTATCGACCTGGTACGGCAGCCGGTCCGCCAGCAGTTCGTAGAGGATCACGCCCAGCGCGTACACGTCCGAGCGCGCGTCGACCGCGCGCGGGTCGCCAGCCACCTGCTCGGGGCTCATGTAGCCCAGCGTACCGATCAACTGGCCAGTGCGCGTGTGGGCGCTGCTGCCGCCCAGGATGCCGGCGCCGGTCGCATGGGCGACGCCAAAGTCAAGCACCTTGGGCTGGCTGGCCTCGTCCACCAGGACGTTCGCCGACTTGAGGTCGCGGTGGATGATCGCTTGTTCGTGCGCGTGCTGTACGGCGTCGCACACGTGCGCCACCAGTTCGAGGCGGGCGCGCACCTCGGGGGCGTGGCGGCGGACGTACTCATGCAGCGGCAGGCCGCGGATGAACTCCATCGCGAAATAGAGTTGCCCGGTCTCGGTGGCGCCGGCCTCGTAGAAATGGGCGATGCCGGCATGGTCAAGCCGGCCCAGGATGCGTACTTCCTGGGCGAAGCGCTTGCGGAGATCGGGGGAGTCGAAACCCGGGCGGATCACCTTGAGGGCGACGGTGCGGCGCGGGTTGTCCTGTGCGGCCTCGTAGACGGTGCCCATGCCACCCTCACCGAGCCGGCGGAGGATGCGATAACGGCCGATGTGAGACGGCAGCCCGGGCTCTTCTCCGCGCGGTGGGAACGGATCACCGGAAGGCGTCTCCTCGGCCGCGCGGATCAATGGGCTCTTCAGGAAGCCTTCATCGTCCTTGCCGATTTCGAATGCCGAGTCGTAAGCCAGCAAACCTTCGACATCGGCGCGGAGCTCGGGTTCGCGGCCACAGGCGGCCTCCAGGAAGGCGTCACGTTCTTCTCGGGGTAGGTCGGCAGCCTGAGCGAACAGCTCCCTCACCCGCAGGCGATGTTGCTCATTCATGGATTTTCCAGTCGCTTGGTCGATGCTGATTCAATCACCCATCAAGGGGTTCCTTCGCCCAGCCGCTTACCCAGCCATGCTCGCGCATCGCGCCAATCGCGCTTCAAGGTACTGACCGATACGCCGACCACGCTGGCCGTTTCCTCGACGCTCAGCCCGGTGTAATAGCGGAGTCGGACAATTTCCGCGAGATGCGCGTCTTCGGCGTGGAGCTGCTCGATCGCCTCATCGAGGGCGAGCAGATCGCTACTCGGCGGCTCGATCCAGGCCAGGCCGTCGGCCAGTTCGATGCGTTTCGCCTTCCCTCCATGCTTGAGACTGCCCTTGTGACGGGCCTGTTCGATGAGGATCTCGCGCATCGCCTGCGCGGCCGCGCCGAAGAAATGGCGCCGGCCTTCCCAGCCGCGATCCTGGTCCCGCACCAGGCGGAGATACGCCTCGTGGACCAGGGCCGTTGGCTGGAGGGTCTGGCCGGGGCTCAGCCGGGCCGAGAGCGCCGTGGCCAAGCTGCGCAGCTCCGCGTAAAGGACCGGCAACAATTCCGCCGCCGGTTGCCTCGCTTCAAATGGCTCTTGTTCATCTCGCTGCGTCATGAAACCAAAAAACTCCACGAATTTTGGCCCTCCGGCCGCGCCTTTTTCAGATTGTTAGATAGCTGGAGGAAGACAATTCTGCTTCGCCCTCGGAGACTGCGACCGAAGCGACGAACGACCGCCGCTGCCGTGATTGAAACCAGCAGCCCGTTTCCCTCAGCCACGCCGGTCGGACCATTCCTGCCGTGCACGAGCGGCGAGTGCTCGTTGTGTGCGCCCGGACTGAAAGCCACCCCATCGTACAGCAGAGCGACTCCCTTTGACAGGAGATCTTTCCATGACCGACCGTCCCTGGATCCGCAGCCTGTTCGCCTCCCGTACGCCCCGCACCATCCGCAAGTCGCCGAACCAACGGCGGCTTGCCCTGGAAGCGCTAGAAGACCGCACTCTGCTCACCAACTACGTAGCGTCGACCGTGGCCGACCTGATCACGGACATCGGCTTGGCCAACAGTGCCGGCGGCACGAACACCATCAGCCCGGGCCAGTTCCCGATAGACTACGACCTGAGCGCCGTCAACAACTCCACGAACGGGGCGAACGGCCTGCCGGTCATCGCCGCGGGGGACAACCTGACCATCGGGGGCCCAAACGGCACCACGATCGAAAGGGACACGTACGGCACGAACCCGCCGCAGTTTCGCCTGTTCGATGTCGCCGCGGGGGCGACGCTGAATCTTCAGAACCTGAGTTTGGAGCACGGCTGGGCGTCTGGCACGGGCGTCGCGGCAGAGGGCGGGGCCATCTACAGTTCGGGAACGCTGACGCTCAACAACGTGCTCGTCTATGACAACCTGGCCGTGGGCGCCGCCCGGCGCCACCGGCGCCACCGGCGGCGATGCATTCGGCGGCGGGGTGTATGTGGCGGCGGGCACGGCAAACCTGGCCTACGCGGACTTCGACTTCAATTTCGCCACCGGCGGCGTCGGCGGCGTCGGCGCCCACGTGAACGAATTTCGTGGTAGCGGAGCGGACGGCGGCAACGGCGGTAACGGCATGGGCGGCGGGCTGTATGTGGCGGCAGGCACGGCAAACCTGACCTACAGCGTCGTCCTGGACAATTCGGCCCAGGGCGGCAACGGCGGCAACGCCGGCTCCAACAGTGGAGGCGAAGCGGACGGCGGCAACGCCGGCAGCGGCATGGGCGCCGGCGTGAACGCGGCGAGCGGCGTGGTCGCCCTGGCCGACGACACCTTCTACGGCGATACCGCCCAGGGCGGCAACGGCGGCGACGGCGGCGACGGCTCCTACACGATCGGAGTCAGCTATGGCAACGGCGGCAACGGCGGCAGCGCCATGGGCGGCGGCTTGTACGTCTCGGGAGGGGCGGTCACACTGACGAACGACACCCTCAACGGCAGTAACGCCAGCACCTCGGGCGGCAGCGGCGGCAACCCCTTCGGGTTCCTCGGCGACCCGGGCGGCATCGGCAGCGACATGGGCGGCGGCATGGACATTTCGAGCGGCAGTGTCACCATGAACAACACCTTGATTGCTGGAAACACCGCGGGGTCCGACTACGACGTTAGCGGCAACCTGGAAACCTCCAGCGCCAACGACCTCATCGACGACGGCACCGGCAGCAACCTGGCCAACGGGGTCAACGGGGACCAGGTCGGCTCGATTGACTATCCCATCAACCCGCTGCTGGGCCCCTGGCAAAATAACGGCGGGTCTACCGAGACCATGGCTTTGCTGCCTGGCAGCCCTGCAATAGACGCTGGTAGTACTGCGCTGGCGGTCGATCCTACAACTGGCCAGCCTCTCGCCTACGATCAGCGCGGCCCAGGTTTCGCGCGTATCGAAAACGGCACCGTGGATATCGGTTCGTTCGAGGTCCAGCAGCCGATCTCGACGACCACGGCCGTGACAACCTCCGCCATTCCCGCGGTCTACGGCGATTCGGTGATCTTCACGGCCACGGTCACCGGAACTTCCACGCCCACCGGCAGTGTCAACTTCGTGATTGACTCTGGGACCGCCGTGGCCGCCACAGCGGGCAGCACGACGGGCACCACCGCCATCTGGACATACGCGACGTCCACGCTCACGGCAGGAGCTCACACCGTTCAGGCCTTTTATGTTGCCACCGGCAGCTTCGCCAATAGCAACTGCACTCTGAGCGGAGGGCAAACGGTCAACGCGGCGGCCTTGACGATCACGGCCAACAACGTGCCGGGCAAGACCTACGGCGCGACGTTGACGCCGGCCGGCACCGAGTTCAGCTCGATGGGCCTGGTCAACGGCGACACGATCTCGAGCGTCAGCTTGGAGAGCGCGGCTACGCGCCGACGGCGACGGTGGGATACCCCGGTCCCAATTACCCGATCACGCCCAGCGCAGCGGTGTTCAGCGCGGGATCGGCGGGCAACTACGACATCACTTACGACATCGGCACCCTGACGGTCACGGCGGCGGCCTTGACGATCACGGCCAACAACGTGCCGGGCAAGACCTACGGCACGGCGTTGACGCCGGCCGGCACGGAGTTTAGCTCGATAGGCCTGGTCAACGGCGACACGATCTCCAGCGTCGGCTTGGAGAGTGCCGGCTACGCGCCGGCGGCGACGGTGGCCTACCCCGGTCCCATTTACCCGATCACGCCCAGCGCAGCGGTGTTCAGCGCGGGATCGGCGGGCAACTACAACATCGCGTACTTCACCGGCAACCTGACGGTGAACGCGGCGGCCTTGACGATCACGGCGGCGTCCGAGACCAAGAGCTACGGCGCCACGTTCGCGCCGAGCGGCACCACGCAGTTCACGACCAGCGGGCTGGTCAACAGCGACACGGTGACGAGCGTGAGTCTGACCAGCGGCGGCTACGCGGCGACGGCGACCGTGGAAGACTCGCCCTACACCATCACGCCCAGCGCTGCGGTCGGTTCGGGCCTGGGCAATTACAACATCAGCTTTGTCAACCAGCTATTCTACGTTGAGCCCGCCGCGACCACGACGACGCTGAGCAGCTCGGTGAACCCGTCTATTGACGGAGAGGACGTTACGTTCACGGCCACCGTCGGCAACACCCAAACGACCGCGTCCCCCGCCGGCAGCGTGGAGTTTGTTCTGAACGGCACGAACCAGGCGCGCCCGGTAAGTATTTCCGGCGGTTCCGCCACCACGACCATTGCTCTGGCTACCGGCAACTACACCGTCCAGGCAGTCTACTCCGACCCCGACGACAACTTTTCTACCAGCACCGGAACCGGTGGGCAGGTCGTCAACGCCGTGACGGCCGCCAACCTCCAGAACGTCCTCGCCACCACGTCCACGCCCACTCTGGAGGCCCTGGGCAACAATACCAATCTCCAGACCATCATCTCCGCTATCAACGGTCTCGCCCCCACGACGGCGACGATCACCGTCAACCTGGGCAGCGGAACTTTCAGCGACTCGACGTTAAGCCCGCCCGCCGGGGTGACTGTCGTCGTGATCGGCAACGGCACCACGACCACGTTCGTGGGCAATTCCCCCGCGTTCCAGGTCACCCAGGGCTCCGTGAGCGTCTCCGGTGTGACCTTCACCACGGCCACGGACGCCCCGACGATCCTGGTCAGCGGCGGCAGTCTGACGCTGCTCAACGACACCATCCAGGAAAGCACAGGCGGCACCGATGCGGCTGTGTCCATCAGCGGCACCGGTAGCGTCAACCTGGGCACCGCAGCCAGCCCGGGCAACAACATTCTGAACGTCAACGGCCTGGACGTCTACGGCCATGTCCTGGGCGAGTTCGTCCACAACACCACCGGCGACAACAGCGTACCGGCGAGTGGCGACACCTACGAAGTAAACGGCGTGCCCATCACGGCGCCGTACCTGAGCTTCACGTCACTGGCCAGTTCGAGCACGACCTCGGTCTACGGCCAGTCCGTGACCTTGACAGCTACGATCGTTGCGAACACTCCCAGCACGGGTACGCCGGGCGGCAGCGTAGACTTCTTTGACACGACCACCAATACCGACCTGGGTTCACACTCCGTGAGCGGCGGCAGCGCGGTGCTGATGACATCCGCCCTGGGCGCCGGCACTCACCGGATCCGGGCGTTCTACAGCGGGGATAGCAACTTCACCCTGAGCCTGGATGCCCTGACGCAAACCGTGACCCCGGCATCCTTGACCATCACGGCAAACAACGAGGGCAAGACCTATGGGACGGTGGAGACCCTCAGCGGCACGGCGTTCACGCAGACCGGCCTTGTCAACAGCGACACCATCGCCGGCGTGACCGAGACGAGCGTCGGGCGCCCGTGTCGGCGCAGGTGGGTACCGATCTCATCGTGCCCAGCGCCGCCGTCGGTTCGGGCCTGGGCAATTACAACATCAGCTATGTCAACGGCAACCTGACGGTGAACGCGGCGGCCTTGACCATCACGGCCGAGAGCACGAGCAAGACCTACGGGCAGACAGCGACCTTCGCCGGCACGGCGTTCACCGAAACCGGCCTGGTGACGGTCAATGGCGACACCATCACCGGCGTGACCGAGACCAGCATCGGGGCGCCGGTGTCGGCTCAGGTGAACACCGATCCCATCGTGCCCAGCGCCGCCGTCGGTTCGGGCCTGGGCAATTACAACATCAGCTATGTCAACGGCAACCTGACGGTGAACGCGGCGGCCTTGACCATCACCGCCGACAGCGAGAGTAAGCCCTTCGGCACGCTGTTCACATTCAGCAGTACTGAGTTCACGGAAACCGGCCTGGTCACGGCCAACAGTGACACCGTTACCGGCGTGACAGAAACCAGCACCGGGGCGCCGGCATCGGCCCCGGTGGGCACGTATCCCATCGTGCCGAGCGCCGCGACGGGGAATCGTCTGAGCAACTACGTCATCACCTACGTCAACGGTACGCTGACCGTCAACCAGTCGATCATCGTTCTGGACTCCTCAGCCGGGGGAGCACTTTCGCTCTCGGGAAATGCCAGCATCGCGCTCGCCGGCGGAGTCTTCGTCGACTCCAGCTCGTCGACCGCTCTGTCGGGCAGCGGCAACGCCAAGATCAAGGCGTCGGTGATTGACGTGCACGGCGGCGTCCAGAAGTGCGGCAATGCGAGCTTTAGTCCGGCCCCGGTCACGGGGGCGGCGACCCTCGCCGACCCACTGTCGGGGCTGGCGCTGCCGAGCGCGTCAGGACTGAAGAATTACGGCTCCGAAAGCCTGAGCGGCAATTCGTCGGCAACGATCAAGCCGGGCATCTTCCGCCAGATCAGCGTTTCGGGAAACGGCACGCTCACGATGAGTACCGGTGTCTACATCATCGAGGGTGGTGGCTTCTCCGTGTCGGGCAACGCCAGCGTCAGCGGGTCCGGAGTGACGATCTTCAACGCCGGCAGCAACTACCCGACCACTGGCGGCACCTACGGCAGCATCACCTTGAGCGGCAACGGCACCTTCAGCCTGAGCCCGCCCACGACCGGGACGTACGCAGGCGTCGTGATCTTCCAGCCAGCGGACAATACCAAAGGTCTCTCGATCAGCGGCAATGCCTCGAGTATGACTGGCGAGATCTACGCACCGGCGGCACAGCTCACGGAGAGCGGCAATGGCCAGTTGAGCGCCTCGATCATTGTCGATACCATGACGGTCAATGGCAACGGCGTCGCCGACATCATGATATCGAACTCACCCTCCGGTACAGTGGCAAATTCGCCAGCCGTCGGCATCGGCGCGCCTGGCGCAACTGAATCTCGTGCGGTGCTATCGTCCGAAGCAACTGCCGATGCGGCCATCCGCACGACCGTGTCGGCAGACGCCGCAATTTCCGCCGTTCGACCAAGCTCTGGGCGCCCTGCAAGACGACACCTCGCTCGAGGACTTCATCGGCGACCTGAACCTCGCGCAGGTCTCGAGCACGAAAACGTCGAGGTAATAGGGAGGCTCGCGGCGAGGGGAGTTCACTGCTGCAGAGCCGGGTCTGCGCGTGACCCGGCTGTTGCCCATTTCGCCTCGGTGGATATACGCGGGTATTTCCATCGGCGTCGACCTCAGTGCCCTGAAACCGAAGGCTTACCCAACCCTTGAGCCCCACTCCGTCAGCGGAAACGTGGCCTGATTGGGAACAAATTGGGAACAGTATTGGCAATGTCAGCCCCATGCGGCAACAATGCGAAAACACCAAGGTGGCGACGTGCGAGCCTTGGATTCGCAGACTATAAGCACCACCGCAACCTGTTTCCAATGCGACGGCGATGGCAGACGCGCCGGACTCAAAATCCGGTGGGGTAACACCCGTGTGGGTTCAAGTCCCACCTTCGGTACTAAGTTATATTCTCTTTATTCTTATAGTTCAGAGACTGTGGCCGGTTCCCTGTCTCCCAATCCGTTCGGGAAACCGTAGCCTCGGGCATGCTTTCACCTGAACCCCGGTCTCCCGCCTCTCCGCGAGCGATCACACGAGCGCCCCTCCCGGAGAGCCGTCGACCCGCTCGCGGTCATCCGCAGCAGAAGGGACAGCGGCGTTGTTGCTCGGCCCTGGGGAGCCGTCCACCTCTGATCAGGACTTATCCGGACGAATCCGGAGCGAGCCCGTCGGCCCAGCATCCCCCTCCGGGACATCCGGGCTGCAGCAGGATGCCGGCCCGACTGCCCAGGAGATGAATGCGTGCGGGGCGATCCTCTGCTTTTCTCGCTGATCCCGGAACTGTCCGCGAAATCCGCGTAATTCGCGAAAATCCCTCGCCGGCTCCGGAGTTCATGGTCGGAGACGATCCCGAACGGGCGTCCTGTGAGGGTGTGGAGCAGCCAGACGGCCCCCTGGAACGCTTGCGGAGGCTTCTGCGAAATCCGCGTAATTTGCGAAAAACCCCCTCGGACCGAATTCCGCGAATATTGCGGATTTCGCGGACGGTTTCTTGATGATAGGGAAGGCGAACAGGCCGCGGATGCTGTCGCCGGAGCGGTCGCAGCACGCCAGATATCCCACTCATGATGCCCTCGGTTAGGCTCGCGCAGATCCGACGGGCCGGTTCGCGACGTGGACGTGGGGAGGCGTACCGGCTGGGAAACGGAACAGGCGATCGACATACCCGTGCACAAGACCGTGCTACGATTGTGGCGAGGCACGTCCGGAAGGGGAGCCAGAGCATCATGAGCCAGAAGATCACCCGCGAAGCCCTGGAGGGCTATCTGAATTGCAGGGTCAAGGGTTACCTGACACTCCGGGTGGAGGGCGACACCCCGTCGGAATACCTGCAGCTCGTCGATCAATCGAAGCGGGGGCTGAAGCAGGCGGCGGCGGATCTGGTCAGGGCCCGCTTCCCGGTCGCGCACGATGCGAACGGCACGGTCGTCAGCCGCCAATTCCTGATGCGCGGACTCGCACTCATCCTGGATGCGGTCGTCGAGAACGACCTCTTCTCGCTCCGGATCGACGGCCTGAAGCGAGTCCCGGGTCCTTCAGGGCTCGGCGACTTCCACTACCAGCCGATCCTCTTCGGCGAGGGCGGGAAGGCCCGCCAGACACAGAAGCGCACCCTGGAGATCTGCGGTCTCGTTCTGGGCGAACTCCAGGGGAAGCCGCCCAGCAAGGGGATCCTCGTCAATCCCGAGGTGTCGTCCTTCGACGGCGTCAGGCTCGGCACGGACACGAGGGCCACCAGTGTCTTGATCCGCGGGCTGCGGGAGATGCGAGATGCCGGCTCCCCGCCCGCGACGATCTTGAATCATCACTGCCCCGTCTGCCAGTTCCAGCAATGCTGTCGGGCCAAGGCCCTGGCGACCGATCACCTGAGCTTGCTGCGGGGCATGGGGGAGAAGCAGATCGCCAAGCTGGGACGGCGGGGCATCTTCAACATCACTCAGCTCTCGTACACTTACCGGCCCCGGAGGAGCGGGAAGAACCAGCCGTCGGTTCGTGGCCACGCCTTTTCCCTCCAGGCCCTGGCAATCCGCGAGAAGAAGACCTATGTGCTGGGCAATCCCGAACTGCCCGACAGCTCGGTACGGATCTACTTCGACATCGAGGGCAATGCGGAGCGATGCACGGCGTACCTGATCGGGATGATCGTCGAGGAAGACGGGTCCAGGAGGCGATTCTCTTTCTGGGCCGACGACAACAGCCAGGAAGAACGAATCCTAGGCAATTTCCTGGATGTGGTCGATGGATACTGCGACTGCCGTCTGTTCTGCTACGGGAGCTTCGAGATCGCTTTCTTGAAGAGGATGCGGAGGCCCGGATTGGCGGAGCGGATCGACGCGATCCTGTCTCGAACGACGAACATCTTGCCGATCATCTACTCGTCCGTGTACTTCCCCGTCTACTCCAATGCGCTCAAAGAGATCGGCGCCCACTTGGGCTGCCAATGGACCGCGCCCGACGCTTCCGGGCTCCAGTGCATCGTCTGGAGGCAGAGATGGGAGCAGACGCGTGACGAGGACCTGAGGCTCAGGATCGAGACTTACAACCTGGAGGATTGCGCCGCTCTGCTGACGATCGTCCGTTTCCTTCGGGGCGTCATAGGAGGAGGATTGGCCGACGATTCCCGACCGGATGCCAAGCGGATGCCGGCTTTCTCCCGGGTCGAAGAATGCCCCGTTCCGTCCAGTCGCCCCGAGTGGCGCAAGGCTAACTTCGTCATACCGGACCTCGAGCACGTCAACAATCTGGCCCACTTCGATTACCAGCGAGAGCGGGTCTACGTCCGCACCAGCCAACGTCTGAGAGAAGCTCGATCGAGGGCACGCAAGAGCCACCACCGGAGGAGACACAGGATCGCCGAGTGGATCGAGATCCGGTGCCAGGAGTGTCCGTCCTGCAAGAGCACGAGACTGCTGGATTGGTATGATAGCCGCCACTCGAGGGTGGTGATGGATCTGAAGATCACCGTTGGGGGGATTCGCAGACGATTCGTCCGGGTCACGAGCAATCGGTATCGCTGCCAGCAATGCAGTGCGATCTTCGCCCCCCCGGAATACTTGAGGGTTGACAAGTTCAAGTTTCGCAGATTAGGAGGCGGACTGCGAGCGGGCCGGCGGGCGAGATTCGCCCCGTCAGCTCAGTCGTCAGAGTGTGCATTACACGGGAATCCTCAGCCGATCGGCCGCTCATCCCGTCCGGCTGAGAAGCTCGATGAGCTGGGCAATCCAGGTTTTGAGTGAGGACTGGTTTTCAACCACCCCCTCGGTTTTCTCCTCGTAACTCAGCCGCCTCAGAGTCGTCAACATGTCGGCGAACGACGTTTCTTCTTTCTGCGGATACCACGGTCGGAAGGGGAATTCCACGAATTGATGACCCGTTCGATGGAACCACACCACGACGATGGTGTAGAGGAACATCGCCATCGGTGCGGTCCGCTCGACAGCCTTGGGCAGGCGATTGGCGGGGTCCTCCAAGCCCAAAAATTGCTTGCTATATTCAAATGTGCACTCAATTGCCCAGCGGCACGCATACAGCGCGAGGATCTCCCAGGCGGTCCAGTCCAGCTTGGTGCAGTAGAACATCTGGTCGTCGCGCCCTCCCACCTCATCGCGCACCAGGACGATGGTCAAGAGCCGGTCTTTACCTGCCTTGTAGTACAGGGCCTGGATCGTCTTCACTTCCAGGACGGCATGCAACCCGAACTGGTGGAAGCACAGGGTCGTCCAGGGCTTCTTCGAGTCCGCTGCCCACTCGGCCATGCCCGGCAGACGGTCCCCCTTCTTGCGGGATGGTCCACGCTGACCCTTGCGCCGCGGCGGGGCCACGTCGTAGAGCGCGGCGTTGGCCGCGACCCGGCTGATGAGATGGACGTTGGAGGGGAGATGAGACAGGACGCTTTGACCACCATAGGCACTGTCACCGAGCATGATGATCTCATCGTCGGGGAACCAGTGCGCCACCAAGCGGATGAGTTCCAGGGCCAATTCCGGTCGGGTGCGGTGGTCGGGATCGGGCTGGACCTTCCTCTTGGTCCGGCCTTGGGACGATTTCCCCTTCCTGTTCTTGCCTTGGGTGAGTCCCTGGCGGTTGATGGATAGCCGGCCGGCAATCGGCAAGGCGAAGACCTTGGTGGGGGCCCACCAGGGGTGGATGATGATCAGGCAGAGCACGACCCAGTCGTGCCCCCAACGGACCAGCTTCTTGGCTCGACTGGAGATCAGGGGGTCGTAATGCATGCCGGCCCCGTAGAGGGTCAAGCCGCGCTTGCGACAGAGCGTGTCATCGACCGCCCAGAGGAATAACGCGCCGGGAGCGAGGATCGACATCACCAGTTTGGCCAGGGCCAGAGAGAAGGTGTCGATGTCCCAGGCGGCATGGCTGAAGAAGCGATGGAACCGCGACCAGTGACCGTTGCCGACGTTGCCGCTGGAGAAAATGACTTCGGTGATGAAGCGGTGTCGCTGGGAGAGGACCCAGCCGGCGACGATGGCAACGAAGGTTTGGTAGGTCGGTGCGGTGAAGACCAGAGAAAACTGCTGTAGCAGGTCCACGAACGAGGAGGTAAGTTCCATGGGTCGGTTTCCTTGTGTTGGTGGCTTGTCCAGGCCCGCTAACCCAGACAAGTAGCCAAGAGAAGGCAAGGAAACCGACGTATCTTTTTGATCAGTAGCCCTCCCTCAAAAGTGCGAAACCTGAACAGTGACGTTGTTGGGGTATTTCAAACGTTGTCGTCGGCACTCACTGGTCTCCCGCGGCGGACCTCTCCTGTTGGATTTGTTCCTCCAAGGCCTTGGCGATCGGGCTGAGCCGGGTCCCACCCAACGTCTTCCCTTCGTGGCGGCCGGTTCGCGCCAGCGTGGTGGCCAACGCCCGATGCACCCCCACCACGTTGCCATCGTCGGCGCCCCAGTACAGCTTCAAGCGGGCGTTGACTCGCTCCACCGCCGTCCGCCCGTCGTACAGCCGCTCGAACTGCTTGGTCGCGCGCGGGATCGGCGGGAACCGCCGCAAGTCCCACTCGCTCTTGATCCGCGCCACCAGCCCATACGCGCCGCGCCCCATTGCACCGCGCATCGCTGGGGCACACCCAGCCCTCGTGCCGCGCCGGGCAGCGATACTTCCGCGTCCCACGCCGGACTTCATGACCCACATAGGCCATCCGGTGTCGCACCATCGGCGTGCTCACCTTATCATAACAATAAACCGTGCCCGATTCGTCGTACACCAGGTTCGACCGCCCCGTGTGACCCGGCAGCATCTTCTCCGACTCACCTTTCCACAACGCCCGATTCTCGATCAACGGCTTGATCCCCGCCGGGTGCAGCAGCCGGTGCACGGCTTCGTCGTCGGCCGCCTTGTCGTAGGCGAGCGATTGGATCCGACCGCGCGGCAAGTTGGCCTGCGCCTGCTCCAGCAGCGACTCGATCATCTGGTTGTCGCCGACGGCAGGTTCCGTGATCCGGTAGGCCAAGGCCAACTCATGGCGGACATCGACGAGGAGATGAAGCTTGTAGCCGAACCACTCCACGACTTTGACCACCTGGCCGTCGGCGTCCTTGTACTCCTTGCGGCCGCCGGCCGGCTGGGGCAGGCCCAACCGCGCTTCGGCCTGCTGACGCTTCTCATCGCCGCGCCGGGCCGACAGCGCCGTGGCATCGCCCGCGGTTCGGCGGCCCAACTCCGGCACCACCGCGGCCAACCGCTGAACCATGGCATCGAAACTCACCCGCAACGCCGTGAGATGAGCCGGATGCCCCAAGACATCGAGGAACCGCGAGAGATTCCAGTGCTTGGGAATCTGGTCCTGGGTCTCGATGCCCAGGAGGCGGCGCAGCGCCGGATTACGACGGACCTCTCCGAGGCAGGCGTCATACGAGGCATGCCGCACGAGCGGGGTCATCAGGGCGACGCCCCAGAGGACCGAGACCGGGAAATCGTCGCGGCCACGGCCCCGCGCGTGCTTCAGTCCCTTCAGGAGCGACCCGTCCGGGACGGCTTCGAGGCAGCGGCGGATGGTCTCCAACGAGGCAGAATCCTCGAGCGCCGCCCAAGCGAACAGAGGCTGTGTGGCCGAGATCCGCATCGTCGTGAGGGCTCCCGAATGAGAACTCGAGTCTCCATCGCGACAAATACCCCTGGCACGAGGTGGGTGGGGTAAAAATCGTGATTCTCCGGACTTGGCGATGCAAAGTCCAGGGAAAACAGAGCGATTTTGGGGTAGGACCGTTTCGCCACGTCACCGGGACCCCGGAAAACCAAGGGGCTGCGAACAGCGCACGCGGCTCTGATCAAACGGACGCGGCTTGACCGGAGATACCCAAGCCGATACCATAAGAGGTAGATTGGCGATGGAGTTCGCCCCGCAACCACCCTGCAACACCAGGGTTGATAACTCCTACTCGAGGCCGCGCCTCGTGTAGGGTTTTTTTTTGCAACCCCTCCGAGCCGCTGTCTCATCCAGCCCCCTTTCTGTGGCTTCGAGATGAGGAGTTGCACACGCATGAGTCTGATCGGCGAGCGTTCGACCGGCGCCATCCCATTCTTGCGCGATGCCAGGTCAGCGTGTCCGTTCTACCTCCTGATTCACTCGGCGAGAGTCCCCAATCCTCAGGCCCGCTGGGAGTTTCCCAAGGGGGCGATCGAGTCGGGTGAAACCCCGCGTCAGGCTGCGGCACGTGAATTCATGGAGGAGACCGGCCTTCGCCGATGGCGATTCCACAACAGCTTCCAGCGCAGCCTCACGTATACCTACACCGGCAATGGCGTAAGACGCATCAAGACAGTCTATTCCCTCGCGGAATTGATGGATTCGTCGGCGACCCAACGGACCGTCGAGCATGTCGAGGACTCGTCGGGGAGGTGGTACCGCTGGAGCCACTTCGATGAGGCGAACCGGCTTCTCACTCATGAGACGATGCGAACACTGCTTCGTGATGCGGATTCGTGGCTGCGATTGTCTCCTCGATTCGATTCCGCCCAATCGTCGTGCCCACACCGAGCCCGACCCGCGGGAGACATTCTTAGGGATTCATATTACAACTGCGCTCGATTACAGGAGATCGATCAACGATGAGCCAGATCGCCAGTATTTTCGCCCAGGAGATCCTGGATTCTCGGGGCAATCCGACGATCGAGGTGGAAGTGGTGCTGGAGGACGGAAGTACGGGCCGGGCGGCCATTCCGTCGGGATCATCCACTGGGAGCCGCGAGGCCCGCGAGCTGCGTGACGACAACCCGGCTCGTTACGGCGGCAAGGGGGTTCTGCACGCGGTACGGAACGTCGAGCACGTGCTGGCGCCCTTGTTGGTAGGCGAAGACGCCCGCTACCAGCGCGACATCGACTCCCTCATGATCGAGAAGGACGGTACGCCGTACAAGGAGAAACTCGGGGCCAACGCGATCCTCGGGGTCTCGATCGCCGTGGCGAAGGCGGCCGCCGCATCAGCCCGGCTGCCCCTCTACCAGTATCTCGGTGGCGTGTCGGCGGCGACCCTGCCGGTACTCTGGATGAACGTGCTCAACGGCGGCCGGCACGCCGACAACAGCGTGGACTTCCAGGAGTTCCTGATCGTTCCCCTGGGTGCGCCAACCTTCTCCGAGTCGCTACGGTTCGGCGCGGAGACCTTCCACGCGCTGAAGCAGGTACTCGCCGAGCGGGGCCATGCTACATCCGTCGGTGACGAGGGCGGCTTCGCGCCGAACCTCAAATCGAACGAAGAAGCGATCGAGGTCATCGTCGCGGCCATCGAGCGGGCGGGGTTCGCCGCCGGCGATCAGATCGCCATCGCGCTCGACCCGGCGGCCAGCGAGTTCTTCGAGGACGGCCGATATGTCTTGCGCAAGTCCGACCGGTCCCGTAAGACGTCGGAGGAGATGGTCCGTCTCTACGAAGATTGGCTCGATCGCTACCCAATCATCTCGATCGAGGATGGGGTCGCTGAGGGGGACTCGCACGGCTGGCGACTGATCACCGAGGCGCTGGGGAAGAAGGTCCAGCTCGTCGGCGATGACAACTTCGTGACCAACCCGCGGATCTTCGCCGAAGGGATCGCCGCGGGGATCGCCAACGCGATCCTCATCAAGCTGAACCAGGTCGGCACGATCACCGAGACCTTGGAGACGATGGAGCTGGCGCGCCGGGCCAACTACGCGACCGTGATCAGCCACCGCTCGGGGGAGACCGAGGATACGACGATCGCCGACTTCGCCGTAGCCACGGGGGCGGGCCAGATGAAGACCGGCTCGCTTTGTCGGAGCGAGCGCGTGGCCAAGTACAATCAGCTCCTGCGGATTGAGAAGGGACTCGGCCCCCGGGCCATATTCCCCGGGAAGCGGGCTTTCCCGCGGCTGAATTCTCGTGGTTGTTGAATTGCACGAGGCTGAGAGGAATTGACTTGATTTTAGCTTGCTAGATGCTAGAATGTGAATTGATCGGGCGATGGGGTTCGCCACCAACCGCCGCATCGACGGCTGATGACCCCTACTTTCAGGGTTCTCCTTGAGGGTGGGGCTTTTTTTATGCACCAAGACCCTCGGGAGGGCCACGCTCCCGAGGGTCTTTTTTTGTCGAGAGTCGGGATAGTGCCTTCCGGTCTCGGATGCGCACGCATACCGGTTGAAAAGCGCGGCGGAAGCAATGGGCCGATCTCTTCACTTCACTCGTGAGGTGATCCTGGAGGCCAAAATGGAACCACCATCGCCAAGATCCTCGCAAGATCCCCATTCGGATGCCGGCGGCCAATCGGCCGAGGGTCGTCCTGAGGCGACGCGATGCTTGAGCCGGATCGAGCAGATGCCCAAGGAGGTCGGCGTCTTACTCCTGATGACGGGAATGGTCACCGGAATGCTCCCGCCCCCACCCGGTCCGTTCGATCTGTCGCTGATGATCGCCGGTGGCGCGGCACTCTGGCCGCGGGGCCTTCGGTCACTTGAAGCATGGACGATGAGGCGTTTCCCCAGGGCGCATCGAGCCGGCGTGATCTTCCTCGATCGATATCTCGACGATCTGGAGCACCGCTACCGCGGGACGACGCATCGCTGCGGGCGCTCGTTCGATGCCCCGGATGAGGCCACGACCCCGCCGGGGGAGGGTCCGTGACCGCATACTGAGACCCCCCTACGGTACCAACCGAAAAACCAATGGCTCACGATCCGGCCTTTCGGCCCCGAGGCATCCGATGAAACTGCTCATTCTCTCAGACATTCACGCGAACTGGCCCGCCCTGGAGGCCGTGATCCACACGGAAGGTTCATGGGATGACGTCGCCTTTTGCGGCGATGCGGTGGACTACGGTCCGAATCCGATCGAATGCGTGCGCTGGGTCGCCCAACACGCACGATACCGGGTCCGCGGCAACCACGACAACGCACTGGCCTTCGAGGTGGATTGTCACGGCCGCTCCCCGTTGCATGAGGCGTCCGAGGCGACCCGGGCCTGGCATCGTACCCTGCTCGCTCCCGAGGATTTCGCGTTCCTTCGCTCGCTGCCCACCCTCGATTGGTTCGAATGGGATGGACGACATTTCCGGATGTCTCACGCCACGCCCCAGGGCGGCCTGTTCGAGTACCTCACCCCGCACGAAGGAGAGCAACGCGTCAAGGATCTGGACTCCGATTACGTCTTGCTGGGTCACACCCACATCCAGGATGTGCGTCGCGTCGGCCATGTGACGATCGTCAACCCCGGTAGCGTTGGGTTGAACCCTGATGGCACGGGGAGAGCCTGTTATGCCGTCTTCGACGGCAAAGGGGTCATTCTCAGGCAAGTCGCCTACGAATACGGCCGCACGATCGCGTCGCTTCGTTCCTCTCCGTTACCACAACCCGTGATCTCTCAATTGGAGTCCGTCTTGAGGCCACGGCTCGAGGAGGTCGCCTTTGATGAGAGTAATGTGAGCTGGTAGCTTCGCCCCGTTGGCTGAAGTCACTGAATCGCGAGCGACTTATGAGGCTCCTTGACGCAGCTCTCTTCGAGTGATCACCAAACGAAACCGCCGTCAGTCACCCCGACATCCGGTGCAAGGCTCGAGGGTAATTCCGGTGAAAACGACCATACCGTTCATTCATACCGCCATGGATGAGGCCCAGCCAATGATCAAGCTGGTGACCATCGTGGAAGTCGAATGATTCTCGCCCACCCCGATCGATTGACGAAACCACAGAGGCCACTCCAATGAAAACGACGATTCCATTGGCCCAAATGGCCATGGGAGAAGATCAGGCGCTCACTCGCCTTCTAACCATACCCTTATTAGTCGCACTGGTCCTCCTCGCGCCCGCAGGGATCGAGGCGGTGCGCCGGGGATGCCGGGCCTTGAGGCGGCAACTCGCCGTTTGGAGCGCCCAGCAGCGTCGCGAACCTTGGTTCGGCGAAGAACCTACGGAGACCAGGTCGGCTCAGGGAACCCTTTGTGAACAATGCCGTGAGGAGATCGACGTCCGCGCCTGCGAATGGCCCTTCTGCCACCACGCGCTCCCGGATTACTCGTGGTTGTCATTCGACGAGAAGCTGCGGCTGCGCTCACACACCCCGTCGGAGAGAATCGCATGCTGGCGATCGAACTCCTCGAAAAAGCGAAGGGGCACTCGGCGCTGGATACTCTTCGCGGGCTCGTACCCGGAGAAAGGGATCCTCGCGTCGTGGTCGAGATCGCTCTCGCCACCGCTCGCATCGGCGGCGACGAGGCCGGGGCGATCCTCTTCGGCCTGAAATCTCACGGCTCGGCGATGGTGCGGGAGATCGCCGATCGGCTCTGGAGAGAAACGAGCGACCGGGAACTCCGGCGGCGCGCTGACGGGGGCATGGCCTCACCGGACGAGCGCACGGCGGTCTGATCGGCGCGGTTTCATCGCACTAGTCGTCATCTGCCTGCCCTCGACAGGACAGGCTCCTCTTGGAGGATCGGGTCATGTGGTTCGCGAGAGAAGGTCGACATTCGCGATCTTCAAGGGAAGACGCCCTGGAGGAAGGACCCGATCGGGAGGCTAGCGAATCCGGTCAAGTCCGCGGCATGTCCCCGAGGAGGTTCCTCACTAATGATGAGCTGGTAGGCATCTCCCCGGATGGAAGCCGGCGCTTGTTCCGCCTGAGGGTCTGGAGGGAGAAGGCTTGTCCGGCGGTCGTCCTCGTCTCCCAGCTCGCCGGAGGGACCTCACCGAGCTGGTACAGCAGCCAGGTTGCCAACCTGATCCAGCAAACGTACCTGGGCTTTCCCGCCGAGGGTCTTCTCTATTTCGAGGACGAGCTCGTCCAGGGCGAACGGAGGCTTTTCAACGTGACATTCGTGAGCTTCGGCCAGGGTCTCCGACAATGGATGACCTCGCCAAAGCGACTCGCATTTTCCTGGCCCGAGCTGGAGGAACTGGTCGGCGAGGCGATACCCCTCTGAAGCCGCGCGTGTTCTTCGGTCGCCCGCGATCGCGAGAAGGAGGTCCACATGGGACTGCGTCGTCGTGGTCGAAGGCCGAGGGGCCGGCGGGTGAAGGCCCGAAGTGGCCTTTGGGGGGCGAGGGCATCCCTGGGCGGCGGGATCATCGTCTATCTCGCCCTCGCTGCCCTCTCGATTCGCTGGTGGCCTGATGAGCCCTTCATACCCGCGATCTTCGTCATCTTCGCCGGTCACAGTGCCGCCTACCTGCTTCACCAGGAGCTCCATCGTTATGGCGCCGACCGGCCATCCTGAAACGAGGTGGAATGGAAGCGTGGACACAAAGCGGGACCGCGGCTGGAGCCGGCGTCGCGCGACCGTTCCTTGTAATCCCCGCCAGGAAGCGATCATCGTGAGGGCATTCGGGGACGCGGGGCATTCCGCGGAGGACCCTTGAGGGGGTTGAGCGATGGGCTCGGTGACATCTTATTGTCCCAACTGCTGGGTCGAAACGGGTGAGCACGATTCAGTGTGTCCGAGTTGCGGCTTCCGGATGGCGGCCTTCGACGCGCTCGGTTACGAGGAGAAACTGCTCCTGGCGCGAGGCATCCGATGCCGGAACACCGTATGCTGGCGATCCAAGTCCTGGGCGAGCGGAAGAGCCGCCCGGCAGTCCCGTCGTTCGCGACCATCATCGAGGAGGAAGGAGATCCCTATGAGCTGAGGGCGATCGCCCAGGCCCTTGCCCAGATCGGCGACGAAGCCAGCCGAGTACTCCTCGCTCGGCTGAGTCGTCATCCCTCGGTGATCGTCCGTCGGGCGGCCGAGGAGGCGATCCGAGCGATGCCCCCATGTGTCCCAGAAGGCCACGAGCCGCTACTGGAGGGCGAATAGCCCCGGCGGATCTGAGGTCACCGGCGAGGTGCAATCCTCGTCGTGCTGGCACCGGAGATTCACCCAGGGAGAGAGGACGGGATGAGAGATTCGACGGATTCGGCGGGAGTAAGGCCCGCGCTGGAACGCCACGCGGCCCTGAAGTTCGTGATCCTGATCGGGATCGTGAGCCTGTTCGCGGACATGACCTACGAGGGAGCGCGGAGCGTCACCGGCCCCTACCTGCACTATCTGCGCGAGTGGATTCATCGTGGGATTGGTCGCCGGTCTCGGCGAGCTGTTCGGGTATGCCCTGCGCCTGGCTTCCGGCTATGTCGCCGATCGGACGGCCAAGTACTGGGCGGTGACCCTGGTTGGCTATGCGATCAACATGCTGGCCGTCCCGCTGCTGGCGCTGGCGCACCGCTGGGAGATCGCCGCGGCACTGATGATCGCCGAGCGGGTCGGCAAGGCGATCCGCACGCCGGCCCGCGACGCGATGCTCTCGCACGCGACCCGGGAAGTCGGCCACGGCTGGGGTTTCGGCCTGCACGAAGCGATGGACCAGGCCGGGGCGATGATCGGCCCGCTTGTGGTCGCCGCGACGCTGGCGGCCGGGTGGGGATATCCGGCCGGCTTCGGCGTCCTGCTCGGGCCGGCGCTGCTGGCGCTGGGCGTCCTCGTCGCCGCGTGGCGCGCCTACCCGCGGCCCGCGGACCTGGAGTCGATCGGGGCCGAGTGGCCGCACGATGGCCGGGCGTACCCGACGATTTTCTGGGTCTACCTCGCGGCGGCGGGCCTGGTCGCCGCGGGTTACGCCGACTTCGCCCTGATCGCCTACCACTTCGAGCGTCGCCAGGTCGTCCCCACCGACTGGATCCCGTTCCTCTACGCGATCGCCATGGGGATCCAGGGCGCGGCCGCGCCGGCCTTCGGACGACTCTTCGACCGGTATGGCATGTCCGTTCTCATCGCGTCGGTCGCGTTCTCCGCACCGTTCGCCCCCCTGGTGTTCCTGGGCCGCGTCCCCGCAGCCGTGGCGGGGATGGCCCTTTGGGGCGCTGGCATGGCGCGCAGGAGACGATCTTGAGGGCCGTGATCGCGATCATGATCCCTCCGGAGCGGCGTGCCTCGGCCTACGGTCTGTTCAACGCTGGCTTCGGCGTGGCCTGGTTCCTCGGCAGCGCGGTGATGGGGTATCTCTACGATGTCTCAACGATGGGCCTGGTTGCGTTCTCGGTCCTGGCGCACGTCGCCGCGATCCCGCTGTTGGTGGGGATTGGTCGGCGGGCCGGCGTCAGACGCAGGGAATGAGGCTTGGGCGCCAGTCCCAGGCGCCGGCCCGCCGTCACGACCGGCTCTGGGAGCGTTTCGGCCCGTGCAAATAGCGGACGACGTGCACGTCCTCGACCACGATCAAGCCGCCGCCGATCATCTCGTCGAGGACCGGCAGGAGCCGCTCGATCTCCTCGGGCCGGTCGATGACCTCAATCTTCTCCGGAAGGTCTTCGGAGAGGCCCAGGAAGTGGGCCTTGTGGATGACCGAGTGTTTGCCGAAGCCCATCACGCCGCGGGAGACCGTGGCGCCGGCCATCCCCATGGCGCGGCACTTTTCGACAATCGCGACGGCCAGATTGCGCCCGTGCCAGGTGTCGGCGCTGCCGACGTAGACCGTCACGCGCTTTGCGTTGCCTTCGATCTTCATGTGGTGTGTGCCCTCCTCTTCGGAGACGCGACTCGGGCGGGACGGCGGACCGGTCGGGGATTCCGGCCGGGCGGCTTCGTCACGTTCAGCCGCGTGGGTATAACTGTGCACATGGACCGAGCCAATCACAACAAGGCCCTCGCTCACCAAGGTTTCCAACTCGCCCGCCAGCGCCCTGACGCGCTCGGCCGCATCGATGATCTCGACCAGGATCGGGATGTCGAAGGATGAATACTCGCTGGCGATGTCGTGGATCTGACGGTGCGCGCCGTAACCCAGCTCGACGGGGAAGACCGAGGCGCCAGCCAGCCTGGATCGCCGGGCGGCCTCGACGACCGCGCGGTACAGCGGCACCCCATGGAAGGTTTCGTTGGTCTTGGAGTAGAGACCTAGGAGGCTTGCGGTGCGCGGGATCATGGTTAGCTCCCATTGTCCGAATCCGGTTTGCCGGCGATCGCCTGGAATCGGCGGTCCATCGCGGAGGTCGGTTGTCCATTGCTCCCGCCCATGGGATGGGGGAGCCCGGCCGCAGTCGCCTCGACGTTCATGGAGGCAACCGCGGTCGCTCGTTCGAAGGGCTCGGTCAGCCCGCGGGCCAGAGCCGTGCCCAGCAGGACGGCCATGAAGCCGGCCGCCACGCTCCCGACCAGGTTAGCCCCCATGAGTAGACCCTCCCCGCGCTCCCACAGGCTCAAGCTTTCATTCGCGAAGGTGGAGAATGTCGTATAGCCTCCCAGGAACCCGGTGATCACCAGGAGCCGGGCATTGGGATAGGGCATCCAGCGGGTCAGGGCGACCGTGAAAAAGCCGATGAGGAAAGAGCCCGAGATATTGATGGCGAACGTCCCCCAGGGAAATTGCGGGCTGGTCCATCGACTCATCCAGAATCCCAGCCAGTACCGGGCATTTACTCCCAAACTCCCACCGAACGACAGTGCGACGACCTTGATCCACGTCTCCATGCGTCAACCCCTGGCCTTGGTTCGATTCCCCGCACTTCCAAACGCAGGCAAGCCGATAGTCCCGCCCTGTACGATCACTTGACGATCAGCACCGAGCAATGGCCGTGCTCGCTCACCCGGTTGCTGGTACTGCCGAGGAAGAACCGGGCGATCCGAGAGTGCCCATGCGGCCCGACGACGACCAGGCTCACGCCTTCGCTTTCGGCGAACCGGACGATGGCGTCCGCGGCGTGGCCCCGCACGACGACGGAACGGAGGCTCACGCCCCGGCTGTGGGCGTACGACACCGCTGCCTGGCCAATCAATGCGAAGTGGGCCTCCGCCCCTCGTCGCAGCTCGTCCACCTCGTCCATCATGCCGACGACTTCCGGCACCTCGGCCACGCCGATGGCGATGACCTCGGCCTCGTAGTGCCGGGCCAGGTCGACCGCCGCCGCCAGTGCCTTTTCGCTGGCGGTCGACCCGTCGATGGCTACCAGGATCTTCTCGAACATGATTTCCTCCCTCGGCGAAGACCGCAAGGCTCCCTTCGTACCGCCGCTCGATGACATCACGCTTCCTCAGGCAGCGGAGTCGCCCCCGATCTCACCGCCAGGACAGCATCGGCATCGAGCTCGCCTCCCGTACTCTCGGACGAACCCAGCTCCAGCGCCACGGCCGGCTCGATCTCCGGCCGGAAGAATCGCTGTGCGATCAGGGTCGGCACGATAGCACTGCCGATCACCACGGTCACCAGGATCGAGTATTGCTCCTGGTTGATGTAAGTGTGGTAGACGCCAGCCGGATCGGTATAGCCGTGCGTCAGGCCGAACAGGGCACTGATCGTACCGAAAGTCAGGCCCGTGGACATCAGGAGGGTCGTATAGGCACCCTCGCGGAAACCGAACCGGAAGAACCGCGTCAGGGGCCAGACGCCGATCGTCTTCGTGATCAGCTTGACCACCAGCAGGACCGCGATCAAGACCAGGCTCGTCCACACGGCGACCGCGTTGACCTTCATCCCGGCGTTGAGGAAATAGAACGGGGTCAGGAACGCGAAGACGGTCGTGCGCAGCCGGCGGAGGGTGTCACGTTGATGGGCAAAGATACCGGCGAGTGCGAGGCCGACCATGTAGGCCGGGAGCACGGCCTCGCTATTGGACAGCGTCGCCAGCGCCCCCAGTCCGAACAGCATGAAGAAGACCATCTTCACGCCCGGCTCGCTAACATGGGTCGAAAAGCGGGCGAAGAACCAGCGGACGAACCCAGGAGCCAGCCACAGCACGACCACGGCGACGACGGCGAAGAGCAGCAACCGGCGGTCGTAGTTGGCGAAGCAGGCCCCCAGGGCGACGACGGTCCCGAGGTCGGTGATGAAGCAGGCCGCCAGGATCAGCTTGCCGAAGTCGGTCTCGTTCAGGCCGGTCTCGATCATGACGGCGTAGACGACGGCGACCGACGTGGTCGACAGCGCGATCCCGCAGATCGTCGCCGCGGGCCAGTCCCAACCGCTGACGTAATGGGCATACAGCATCGTTCCGACGCACGGAGCAGCGAAGCTGGCCGTGCCGATGGCCAGACTCTCCTTGAGGAACCGCCGCAGGATCCTCGGCTCGATCTCCGCACCGGCCATGAAGGTCAGCAGGATGCTGCCGAAGCCAGCCAGGAACTTGATCCATTCATTCGACTCCAGGCCCCACCGCACGCCGAAGAGTTGGTAGTGATCCAGGAGCATGGCCAGGTTGCCGGCGGCGATGCCGACCAGGATCTCGACCAGGGCGACGCTCAGGTTGAATCGGATCGAGATGAAGCTGGCCAGCAACGCCAGCCCCATCCACACGGCGGCGATCCCCCAACTGTTCTCCATCATCGCTGTCGTCCCTCCGCACTGCGCACAAAGACGGGTCACGGTTCACTCAGGAGGGGCCTCTCCGCTCCCAGGCTCGATCGGCTGCCATCGCCACGAGATCCACGGCCGAGGCACCCAGCCGCCCGCTGTTGACCGTGATGTGATAACCCAGCGGATCGGACCAGTCCGTCTCGAAGTAGTCCCGGTAGAAGCGGCGGCGCCGGTCGTCGCTGTCGGCGATCAGCTTCCGGGCCGGAGACTCGGCCAGCCATCGATACTCCATGACGCGTCCCACGCGGATAGGCATCGACGCGACCAGGCGGCACATGGAAGGCGCGCGGGTGATCGCGGAGGAAGCAACTGCCGCCGCGGCCGACGAGCAGTGCGTCGCCGCGCGCCGCCAGTTCGTTCATGAGCTGCCCCAGGATCTCGAAGTAGCGGCGGTGGAGGCTGCCGGGCCGGAAGCGCTCGAAGATCCCGGCGGGGTGTTCGTCGAGCTTCTCCACCTCGATCTCGAGCACTCCCAGGCGGACGGCCTCCTGTTCGAGCAGCGCCCGGTCGTAGCAGCGCAGGCCCAGCCGGTCGGCCAGAGTGGGCGCGAAGCCGGTCTCCCCGGCCCCCAGCTCGCGCGACAGGGTCAAGGCTCGCGTGCCGGTCACCCCGGCGGCGCCGGAGGCCAGGTCGCCGCGGGCCAGAGATGCCACCAGGTCGACGACGGCGTCGAGCGACACGCGGCCGGTATTCACGATCAGATCGTAGTGCCACGGCTGGCATGCCGTCGGGCCGAAGAAGTATCGGGTGAACCGCTCGCGAGCCTGGTCCACCTGGAGACAGCGGGCCTCGGCACGCTCGAGAGGCACACCGTCGATTCCCGCCATCCGGCGGGACCTCCAGTCTCTCGGGGCGACTAGCCTCAGGTGGAAGGCACCGGGCGCGTTGCCCACCAGATGGTGCGAGCCCCGGCCTACGAGAACGGCTTTCCCCTGCGCCGCCGCCTGCCGGGCCGCCTCGGAGAGCCCGTGGAGGTAACGTTCGTGAGGCGGGTGCAGCCGGAACCGGTCGGCCACGCTGACGGCCTGCTCGTCGAGCGCCTCCAGCTCGGCGTCGGGGAGATGTTCGAGCTGCGCGGCGCGATGCAGCAGTTCGTGATCGAGCAAATCCCAACCGAGGGCGCCCGCGAGGCGAGCCGCAACCTCGCCGCCGCCGGCGCCGTACTCGCGGGAGATCGTGATGAATTTCATGACCTGCCCCGGATCGTGCAGAGGAGACCGTACCGTGGTGAATCCATCTCCACGGAGGGCTCGACGATCCAGCGCAATCCCCCCGAGGTCGATCGACTCGGTAGGGGTCATCAGCCGGGACCAGGCGGGCGGTCGCGGCGGTTCATGGCGAACCCCATCGCCATACTTGAGTCTATCCGCCCCCCGTGGATTGTCAACGCCCCAAGACCTGGGCTCATCAGGACCGGGATGCGACTCGGGCATCCTCCGGAGTCCCTCGGAGTTCTCTCAGGTCCGCTTCCAGTGCGGCAGCATCACTGTCCATGCCGACATCGGCCTGTCCCGTCGCCAGGCGGCGGACCTGTTCACGAAAGGCCGCAGCCTGCGCCTCATAGAGTTCGGTCAGGCGCGCTAGCATCGTCTTCAACCACGACTCCAATTGCCGATCGTAGAATTCGACTGTTTCGGTTATTGCCAGGCCAGCCTGCTCGGGGATCGAACGCTCCGTCGCCCGCATGGCCAGCGAAGGAGCGAGACCGGACCACCAGGGCCGGTCAACGGAAACCTCCCCGCGGACCCCATCGAGATTGAGAACGGGAAGTCCGCCCGCGTAGTAGCCTCGGAGGGATGACGGATCGGCGTGCGCCAGCGGTACGAGACCGGAGAGCCGTTCGAGCGTCCCGGCCAAGGTGTCCTTGAGCCCAGCGATCAGATCGTAAGCTTCCCGCCCACGGCGGTGCAGGGCTTCTTCGATCGCGCCGGTCGGGTCGGCGTCATTCGCCGGGACTCGAACCGATACCACGGCGTGCGCGACGAGGCGGGGAACCTCCTCAACCAGGGCTCGTCGTCCCTCCCACCAATTCGAAGCGTGCTCCCGGGCGCGGCCGGATCGCCGCGTCGGCCTCGTCCAAGAGTTGCTGCGTGGCCCCGGTATCGACCTCGGCTCCATCGCCGTGACCGCCACGCACTCGCTTGGCCCGCAATGTCTCCAGGGTCGCCATCACCGATTCGCGCAGGTGGGCGATCTTTCGCTGGAGTGATTCCCCGGCGAGAATCCGGTGACGATCCAACAGCGGAGCCAGTTCCTGATCAAACCATGCCGTGAGCAGCGACTCATCAGCCCCGACCGTGCTGACCGGATGGACCGGGAGGTCGCGCCCTAATTCGCGTCGGACCAGCGTCCGGATGTACTCCATCATCCGCCCCCGGTCGGCCGGCGTGAGGAGGTCGGCCTTGCTGAGGAGCACCATGGCCGGAATCCCCGCCCCGTAGAGGGCGCGAAGCAGCGCCAGGTCTTCTCGATCGAGTGTGGATGCCGAGTCCACGAGGACCACACCCAGGTCGCACCGCGGCAGGTACGCGAGCGTCTCAGCCCCGCCCGCGAGCGCGAGCGACCCGACGCCCGGCGTGTCCACGAAGGCGATGCCCTCCCGAAGGATGGGCGAGGGCACTTTCACCAGGATGCCGGTGACGTGCTTCCGATTCCCGGGATTCCCCTCCTCCGAGGCATATTCCCAGAGATGTTCCAGTCCGACGTCACGCGGCCTGGACTCCGCGCAGGAGACGATCACTGACGCCACATCCCCCGAGACGAGGCGAGTCGGGACGGCCGTGACGGGGGTCACCCCGACCGGGAGGGCGTCGATGCCGGCGATATGATTCAACAAGGACGACTTGCCGCAGCTCACCCGGCCGAAAACCGCCACCTCGAAGCACGGATTCTCCAGCCGGCTGACGATCATCTCGAGGGCCGGACGGAATTCCACGAGCTGCCACCGAGCGACGACCTGCTCCAGCTTGGTGAGGGACTCCACGTCGACGGCAACCCCTCCGAGGCGAGACAGGCGTCCCTGGAGATTCGACCCAAGCCCTTGGCGGAGATACGCCATGACCTGGTCGATCAGTCGATCGAGGTCCTCACAGACCTTGGTGATTCGCGAACGGGCCTCCTGACCCAGCTCCCCGTAACCGCGAAGTTTCGACGGCCGAAGCTCCGCAGCCGCAACGCTGATGAAGTTGAGGCCGACCTGGATCGCCCACCGAACGCTCATCTGGCGGATATCGAGGGGGACGTCGAGTTCCTGGAGATGTCCCAGCATCGCAGTCCGGATCCGGGCGAAGTAATCTTGGACGACCTTGGCCTCGGTGGGCGAGAGATCGTTGATGTATTGGGAGAAGGCGGATGGCCGCTCAACGGGCGGGGTCAGCGCTTCAAGATCAGCCATCCGCCGGTGGATATCCAAGAATCCGCAAAGGATCGACCGGCTCTGGGCCTCGTTGAGGATTGCCATCGGCCGCGTCTCTCCTGGTCGGCTTGAGTCAGAAACCGACGCACCCTCGAACAAAAAAGCCCCCGGGACACCCCCGGGGGCTTGGTCAAATCGTGGCCCCGCGCGAAGGAAATCCTCCCGCTAGGGGTCATCAGCCGCTGGAGCGGCGGTTCGTGGCGAACCCCATCGCCGCTGACATTCTCCGGGAATTCTCGAGTAGTCGATGGGTGAAGTCAAGTGGCTCGGCGAACCTTCCCGATCCCACCGCCCGGCGGGGACGATGAAGGACCGGCACGTGGCCATGTCCCTCGAAAAGCTCCCCGGCCAGGGTAGAATAGACGGCAATGCGGGATTTGGGGCGGGGACCGTGACGCACACCGTCTCCGGCCTCGCCGGTGACGAAGCCATGGATCCGCCGGTCCTGAATCCGATCGGCGTTGCGACGTCCCGACCCCAGTCCGGATTTCACCACTGAGACCGCGGAGATCGCGGAGCCAAAGACCGAGAGGAACCGAGATTGGCGGGATGGTCCTTGCCGTGCGAAACCAGGTCCGACCCTCACGGCCCTTGGATCGCTTGCATCGGACCTCCAGGTCAAGAGTGGCCGTCGGAAGCCGGTTCCCACCGGAGAAAGGTCGATCCATGCACAACTGCGAACCGTCAACGCATCGTGGAGCTTTTTCCGCCAGTGCATCGTAGAGCTTTCGGCTTGCGCAGGCGACAACGCATCGTGGAGATCGGCGGCGGAATCGACGCATCTTCGTGCATGAAGATTACGCCCAGCCCTGCCGTAACCGTATCTCAACTGGGATCGCGCCGGGGCGAGCTGAGGGGGATCACCCCAGGAATTCCCGCGGGAAACGCGCCGGCCGCCCGCCCTTGACGGGTCAACAGGGGCACTTGTGGTGATTCGCTCGCCTCGGGACGATGTCCGAGCCCGCGCCAGTTCTCGACGAGACAAGTGTCGGTCTCCGCAGGCCTTTATCGGGACGATCCGTTGACGGATGACAGACGCTCAGGGCTCCACGATGCGTTGACGGTTCGCACACAACGTACTTTGGACTCAGTGCCGACGAAGTGCGATCACAGCCGCATTATTTGGACTGCGGCGGTCCTCGGGACGACAAACCTCAAATTGGCGGGTGGCGAACCCACGGACCAGGTGCCTGAGGTGTTCTTTCGTGTCGGAACTTTAGCGATGACAAAAACCTCAAAAGGCATGTTTGAGAGCTCTATAGAACGGTCCAACAATCAAACCAGAAGGGCCGTATTCCTCCTGTATGGGCAATCATGACCTTCGAGGAGCCTATGCGGGATCACATCCTGAAATCGATCGGGAACACCATTCTGACGGGCCTTGCCCTGGCCACCGCGCCCGATGCCGGCCTGAAATCGGCGATCGACGACGTCAAGCCGGGGCCGATCCTGGAGCACATCAAGGTCCTGGCCTCGGACGAGTTCGAAGGCCGCGGACCGGGCACGCCGGGCGAGGTGCAGACCATCGCTCATTCTGCCTGGCCAGGCTCAACGAGGTGCGGGGGCTCACCACCGCCGCCCACCCGATCGAAGAGGAATTGATCGAAGGCGAGTTCAATGACAATGTTCACCTTGTCCCTCGGTGGGCGACTTGCCATCTGTCGCGAAACGTGGAATAGTCCCGGCATGCGCAATCCGTTCCGACGCCTCCGCGACCTCTTCTGCAAGCCCGCGATGATCGGCACGCCGCCATCCCAGCGGCCCATGTGGAACGCCCCGGCCCAGCATGCCAGGGATTTCGCCGGGCGCTACGCCGAGCCGCTCGAATACGCCGTAACCCAGCGCATGACCGAACTCCGCATCCCGCAGGACCGGATCGGTTACGCCGATCCGGATCTCGGCGGCCAATGGCGCGTCTTCAACCCCCACCAGGGGAAAGGCGGCGAGGTGATGGGCGACGGGATCGGAATCGAGAGCGGCGTGCTCAACCCCGACCTGCTCAAGACCGATTACACTCGGAAGGCGGCACGGTTGTTCGAGCGGTCGCGACGGCGAGACCGGCTCGATGCGATCATCGTCCATGAATTCGAGGAACACCGCAACGGGTTCGACCACCGGATGGCGCTCGAGGCCGCGCCCAAGACCGATCTCCCGATCGGCGACGGGGCGCGGGGAGATTCTGCGGGCGATGGAGAAGGGTTGGAAGGGGAGGTAGCCTGCGAACCGGGCTCGATCCCGGCGACGCAGGGAGACGGTCGGTCGGTCCCTCCGTGCTCCCGTGCCCGCCGGCTCGGCGACGCCGAGGGCAGGGCGATCGGATGCGGCGTGTCGGATCTCGCGGGCGCCACCCCGCCGCCGTGGCCCACATTCATCAGGCTTCCGCATCGTCCTCCACGTCATTTCTGCCCGCGAACTCGAATCGCCGCTCCCAGCCCCAGTAGGTGAACTTGAAGGCCGATTCCCACCCGCCGATGAACGTGTGGCACGGGATCATGATCCGGGCCGCCGCCAGCTCGCGGTAGAGCGGCCGGTTGGTCTCGGTCACCTCCTGATCGCCCGCCAGCCGGCGGCGAAGAGTTCCCTGGCCGCATGCGACAGACGACTGGCATCGGGCGGCTCGTACCGCTCCCGCTCGATCCGCTCCGCCTCCCGCTCGAGGATGGCCCCGCCATGCTCCAGTCCCTCCCGGGTGAAGCGATACGCCCCCTCCGAGCCCGGCACCGTTTCCATGATCCCGGCCGCGGCCAGCTCGCGGTAGGCGGACAGACGGCGGGCCGGGTCCTTGGCCTTCCACCCCCGGATCTCGAACCGGAGCACGGCTACGGCCTGGGCGGACAGAGTTATGGTCAGCATCACGGTCACCTCCCGGCGGCATTCTACCGCGGGCGGCTGGGGTGGCGAAGGCCGATTCCCCCACCCGGGTGCTCGGGCACTGGGGAGCCTGGATGAACGCGTGGTCGCAATCCAACACCGGCCGGGATCGCATCCTCGTTGCGTCCCGCAACCGTCGCACTGGGTCCTCGACGGGGTCGCCGCCCGACACCAGGGTGTCTCCCTGCGGCCCGAAGACGCCTCCAGGGTCGATACCGGTACCAGTCCGGAAGAGTACGAGCATTCGTCGGTGTCGTCGGACCGAAGCAGCTTGATTTCCGGCGACTACCTGATCCCCGACGAGCGCGGGGTGACGGCGCACACAGCGGTTCCGGTCAGGCCCGCCCGGCGTTGGTCCCGGCCCTGGGTCAGGATTCCGGGCGAAGCAGGACCTCAGCCCCGCCGCGCCACGACTGGGGTCCAGCGGGACGTGGTGGGATGTTTAATTCTAGGTGGGTCCGCGTTCGGCCCCCCAGGTGGGTCCGCGTTCGGCCCCTCAGCGAAGAGTTTGTCGGCTTCGACGAGTACCCTGACCAGGCGGTGGCCAATCCCGCCGGCAATCCCCGTCTCACCGCGAGCTCACAAGCTCGAGAGGTCCCGGTGGTCCTCCGATCGCTAGAACGCATCGGTGCTCAGGAGGACGGCTGTCGCCCTGCTCCGTTCCGTGAGGAACACCGGCTCATCGGAACCCCGCACCTTCTTCCAGGTCGCGCGGGGCCCTGTTTTTGAGATACGACACCGGAATGATCGCCGGAACGTACGCGTTCCCGTACCGAGGGTGACAGTTGTTCAGAGCCGATCACAGTGTGGCAGCATGAAGGCCGATCTAGAGCGCCGATCACTGGCATCGCGCACGCCGCGGAGCGCTGTGGCAAGGTCTCCCGACCTTGCCACCCGGCCGACCGAAGGTCTCCCCGAGACGGGCGCAGGCGTCAAGGAGACCTTAGGTCCAGCCCGCGGCGGGGTCTGGAGACCCGCGCCGCGCGCCGCGCATGCGCATCCGTGAGGCGATCCAGCCAGCCACCATGGGGTCAAAGGCAATCCCGGAGGGCACGTCGGTGTCGTCGGACCGAAGCACGCAACGCTCCGACGATATTGGTTCATTAAATGTTTCGGACTGAATGTCCTTCGGCAGGTCCTGAAGGAGGACCCGGCTGATGAACGCAGTGCAGGTCTCGCGGAAACGCGGGCGGGTTGAATTCGCGAGAAACTGACCCACCTGCGTTCTCTCCCTGCTGCGTCCGGCGAGCGCGTCGGGTTAACGGCCGCTGCGACCGCGAAAGTGCTCTACAGATTGTTGCCAAACGTCCGGGGTTGGCTTGGCATGCCCATTTCGCCGTCTGCGAATCGGCGGCACGGCTGTGTGGGTGCCTCGCGGGCCCATTGGCAGGGCGTCCGGGCCGGAACAGGCTGGCGTTCCGTCATTCGCAGGCATAGACTCATCCTCTGGGAGCCCATCCTGCTCGCCGAAAGCGTTCATCCGAGAAAGACGACTTGGAGGAGACATGGCGAACGAAACCAGTTGCCCTGTGATGAACGGCACTCAACGACACACCGCGGCTGTGGCCCGGTCGAATCGGGATTGGTGGCCGAATCAGTTGAGGCTGGAGATTCTCCACCAAAACTCTCCCCTGTCCAACCCCATGGGCAAGGAGTTCGACTACGCGGAGGAGTTCAAGAAGCTCGACTTCGATGCCCTGAAGCAGGACATCGAGGCGGTGATGACGACGTCGCAGGACTGGTGGCCGGCCGACTACGGCCATTACGGTCCGCTCTTCATCCGGATGGCGTGGCACAGCGCCGGCACGTACCGCATCCACGACGGCCGGGGCGGCGCGGCCTCTGGCACGCAGCGTTTCGCACCCCTCAACAGTTGGCCCGACAATGCGAGCCTCGACAAGGCCCGGCGGTTGCTCTGGCCGATCAAGCAGAAGTATGGCCGGAAACTCTCGTGGGCCGATTTGATGGTCTTCGCCGGCAACTGTGCCCTGGAGTCGATGGGGTTCAAGACCTTCGGGTTCGCGGGAGGGCGGGAAGACATCTGGGAGCCGGAAGCGGACATCAACTGGGGGTCGGAGATTGAGTGGCTCGGAGCCGAGCGTTACGAGGGCGACCGGCAACTCCAAAACCCTTACGGCGCCGTTCAGATGGGCCTGATCTACGTGAACCCGGAGGGCCCCGATGGGAAACCGGATCCGCTCGTCGCGGCCAGAGACATTCGTGAAACCTTCGGCCGCATGGCCATGAACGACGAGGAGACCGTGGCGCTGATCGCGGGCGGCCACACCTTCGGCAAGGCCCATGGTGCCGCCAACGCGGCTCAGTACTGCGGTCCCGAACCCGAGGGTGCCGGCCTTGAGGAGCAAGGTCTCGGCTGGACGAACCGGTTCGGAACCGGGAAGGGCCCCGACGCGATCACCAGCGGCCTGGAAGGCGCCTGGACATCCAACCCGGTAAAGTGGGACAACGGCTACTTCGAAAACCTGTTCGGCTACGAGTGGCAGTTGACGAAGAGTCCGGCCGGTGCGTTCCAGTGGACGCCCCAGGAGGCGTCGGCCCAGGGGACCGTGCCGGACGCACACGACACGGCGAAGCGGCACGCGCCCATGATGTTCACGACGGACCTCGCTCTGCGGATGGACCCGATCTACGCGCCGATTGCGAAGCGCTTCCACGAGAACCCGGACCAGCTTGCCGAGGCCTTTGCCAAGGCGTGGTACAAGCTGACGCACCGCGACATGGGGCCCGTCTCGCGGCTGCTCGGCCCGCTGGTGGCCCCGCCTCAGTTGTGGCAAGACCCTGTCCCCGCCGTCGATCACGAGTTGATCGGGGCGCAGGACATCGCTCAACTGAAGGCCAAGCTCCTCGCATCCGGATTGTCCATTTCGCAACTGGTGACGACCGCCTGGGCTTCTGCGTCGACGTTCCGCGGCAGCGACAAGCGCGGTGGGGCGAACGGGGCGCGCATTCGCCTGTCGCCGCAGACGGATTGGGAAGTCAACCAACCGGCCGAGCTTGCAAAGGTCCTGCGGGCTCTCGAGCAAATCCAAAAGGATTTCCACGGCGCACAGTCCGGCAAGAAGAGGGTTTCGATCGCGGACCTGATCGTTCTGGGCGGGTGCGCGGCTGTTGAGGCGGCGGCGAAGAAGGCCGGGCACGACGTCCAGGTCCCCTTCGCGCCGGGACGCACCGACGCGTCGCAGGAGATGACCGACGTGGAGTCCTTTGCCGTACTCGAACCGACGGCCGACGGGTTCCGCAACTACCAGCGCGAGGGAGACGATCGCTCGGCGCCGGAGCTGCTGGTGGATCGGGCCCGCCAGTTGAAGCTGACCGCTCCGGAGATGACGGTGCTGATCGGCGGGCTGCGCGTGCTGAATACGAACTTCAGGCAATCCGAGCTGGGCGTGTTCACCGAGCGACCCGGGGCACTGACCACCGACTTCTTCGTGAACCTGCTCGACATGGGCAAGGAGTGGCAGAAGTCGTCCGCATGCGAGCACGTCTACGAGGGGCGCGACCGCCGGACGGGTCAGGTCAAGTGGACCGGCACTACCGTCGACCTCGTCTTCGGTTCGAACTCTCATCTACGAGCCATCGCGGAAGTCTACGCATGCGACGACTCGCAGCAGTCGTTTATGCGTGACTTTGTGGCAGCGTGGGACAAAGTGATGAATCTTGACCGCTTCGACCTATCGCGAACGTGAGAACGGCGCCAATTGGCCCTTAACCGGTGTCAATCGGGGGGTCCGGCTTCAAGTGTATCGTCATCCTGCAAGGCGAGTCATACGCTGAGGTCGGACCCCCGAAGCAACCTTGGCTCAATCGAGCTCGGTGTCGTCGGACGAATGGCACTCGCTTAAGCGCAACTCATTTTCAGAAAACGAGTTGTGCCGTGAGATTCTTCCCGTCGATCGTACTCAGGAGGATATGAGGCTGGGTCCATGTGGCTTGATTTGAGGCAAAGTTCTCTACTAATATTACAAGCGAATATCTGCAATCGTTCGAAATCTGTCTGGCGATCTGCACTTAAACTCCAATGGCATAAACTGTTACGCTTAAGCTAGTGCCATTCGTCGGATCGACCAAAGCGCCAAACTGGGGCGGCCGCCGGTCGAACGACGGGCATGCTCACGCATTAACGACTTTCCACCGAATTACCCATCGACGCGGACGCCGGCCTCGGTTGCAAGGCGTCCGGAGTCGGCGCGAGGACTGGGCGCCCATGCTGCCGGCGCGGTCATGACCTGGCTGCGCCGTCAAGCGATGCCTCGGCCTCGCGAATCCGGTTCCGGGCGATCAGCGTATCGCCTCGGCCTTCCGTCATTGAAGTGGGATGAACCTTGCCGAGTCTACAGGGTTCGTTGTTCAGTGTGAGTCGGGCTTGTCGTCTCGGAACAGCCGCTGGGACAGGAGATACAGGTCGTTCTTCCAAACCGGCCAGGCGTGTGCGCCGGAATCGACGTGCCAAAGGTGCGACACATTCTTCTGCTCTAAGCTGGCGTGGAAGTTCTTGTTGGGGTCCATGAGCCGATCCTCGTCGCCGCAGGATAGCCAGAGGAGGCGAAGCGGCTTGCTGGCGTCGGCTTGAGCTGGGACGAGCGCGCTGGAATTGCCGAAGAGCGCGGAAGAGAAGCCGCCGATGTAGGCAAAGAGGTCCCGGTGCCTGAGGCCGATCGTGAGTGCCTGGCCCCCACCCATCGACAGCCCCGCGATCGCCCGGTGCTCGCGGTCTGCCCGCACGGGATAGTGCGATTCGACGAACGGGATGATGTCCTTCAACAGGTCGTTTTCAAAGCGGCTGACGAAGTCGCCGAACCCGCGCTGGCGGCCAGCCGGGGCGCCTGAGGCCGGCATCAGACGATTGAGGCCGGTGGCGAGCTGTTTCTGGTCCAGTTTGCCGGTGTCGAGTTCCTTGTAGAGGGCCTCGGCGGCGGCGAGGAACTCTTCCCGCGACACGATGCCGTTCTGGTCGGCATCGGCGCGCTTCATGATCGTGCCGGCAAGGACCGTGCCGAGCCTTGGCCCCTGGGGAGAGCCGTTGGGCATGACCACGATCATGGGGACGATCTTCCTGTCGGCGAAGAGATTGTCGAGAATGAGATTGGCGGCGCCGTTCCTGGTCCAGCCCGCTTCGTTATCGCCGGCGCCGTGCAGCAGATAGAAGACCGGGTATTTGGTGTCTTTCGAGTAGCCGGGCGGCAGGTAGACCGTCATCTTGCGTGTGTCGCCGACCGATTTCGAGTCGTACTCCACGGTCTCAACCTTGCCGCGCTCGACACCGTCGCGCCGGCTGGCGAAGCCGCTGGGTGCCGGTTCGAGTTTCGAGTCCGTTTGCCCCCACGCGTGTGCCAGCGGATCCAGGAAAACCACAGCGCTCCCGACCACGAGGTGGCGCAGGAATCGTCTCATCGGGATCTCCTCCACAACAAAGGCAACGATGGACACCAGATACCCAAGCGCAACGCGCAGCTCACCCCGGACGGCCTAGCCCCGTGCCGCTGCGCCTGCAACGCGCCGTCCGCGACCGAACCGAACGGCTCCGTGCTTCAAGATACGCTCCGTGGCTGTCGTCGTCGGAAAGAGCCGCTCTCACGCCGATGATCGCGCAGCGGAGGATCCCTCATTATGAGGAAGCGACGTTTCACGTCGCGTCGTCCCGGTCCCATGCCACTCCTTGTGAAGATGATAACCTAGGCCGCATAATTGCGGTCTACAGGGAATCGCTAGAAACGATCTCAAAGCAAGTTCGGCGGCTCTTCGAAGTTGGAGCGACGAAATGGCTGAACTCGGAGTCCATCAATCCGCGCTTCTGACGGACCTGGCTTTGTGCGTCAACCGGTATCGCTTGTTCTCGCCGGGTTGGTACGTGTGCGTTCTGGCAAAGGTCCACTTGTCCCCGGAGGAATCGGAAGTTCCCGGACTGGTGGCCATGGTGAACTATGGACGGAAGAAACAGTGTGAGGTGCGCGACGAGGTATTTCACGGAGCACCGAATTTCGTGCTCGACGTGTTTTACTCGGAAGACGATCCGGACTTTCTGCGTCGCCGTGATCGGTTCTGCAATTTCGGCGTACACGAGTACCTCGTTGCTTTCGACGCCGAACCGGTAGGCCTGCTTTGGCATCGATTGGATGCGGGTTGCTACCGGTTAGTCGAGCCCGATGAGGACGGTATCATCAGAAGCCATGCGTTGCCGAACCTGTGGCTCCCACTGAAAGCGGTGCAGGATCGCGATTGGTGGGCGGTGCTCGGTTGCATTGAAAGGGGCGTGTCACGTCGTGCAAATTTCGCCTGACGCGTTCTGGCGGAGATGTCGACTGTGGACTACCGCCGAACCAGGCGCCGCACCTGACCGGGCCGCCATCCTGGTTTCGCGCGACACCACGCTCTTGCAGCGGTCCCGGCAGGTGAGCTTGGTTGTCAGCGCGCTACGGTCGGATCGACCGACGCTCCCGGAAATGTGGTCGCGGCTCGATGCACTTCTGTGCGTTTGTCACCGTCGACTCGTGAACGGTGATGCCCGAATTTTAGCCATGACATCGACCTCCAAGGGTGCGTTCGTAGAGTACCATGGTCATGATCCAGCAACCAAACCACAGAGGCCGCATTCTGCGTAAATCGGCGATCATCACCTTCGAGGAGCCTATGCGACGTCACATCTTGAGATCGATCGGGATAACCATTCTGACGGGCCTTGCCCTGGCCGCCGCGCCCGATGCCGGGCTCAAGTCGGCGATCGATGGCGTCGAGCCGGGTCCGATCCTGGAGCACATCAAGGTCCTGGCCTCGGACGCGTTCGAGGGCCGGGGGCCGGGTACGCCGGGCGAGGAGAAGACCATCGCCTACGTGACCGGCCAGTTTCGAGGGATGGGGTTGAAGCCGGGCAATCCGGACGGCACGTACCTCCAGGCGGTCCCGCTGGCCGGCTTCCAGGCCAGGAGCGTGACCGGTTCGTTCCAGACCCGCGACCGGATGGTCCCGCTCGCGTTCCCCGAGGATTTCGTGGCGGTCTCGCGACGGATGGCTCCGGAGGTCTCGATCGAGAATTCGGACGTCGTCTTCGTCGGCTATGGGACCGTCGCGCCGGAGTATGGTTGGGACGATTACAAGGGGCTCGACGTTCGCGGCAAGACTGTGATCATGCTCGTCAATGACCCGCCCGTCACCGACCCCAACGATCCCTCGAATCTCGATCCGTCCGTCTTCAAGGGGCGGGCGATGACCTACTACGGGCGCTGGACGTACAAGTACGAGATCGCCTCGGAGAAGGGCGCGGCGGCGGTGATCCTGGTGCATGAGACCGGGCCGGCCGGGTATCCCTTCGAGGTCGTCCGGGGAAGCTGGAGTCGGGAGAACTTCGACATCGTCGAGGCCCAGAAGGACCAGGGACCGGGCCGTGTGGCGGTGGAGGGTTGGATGACCCTGGCGAAGACCCAGGAATTGTTCGGTGCCTGCGGCCGCGACTTCACGGCGTTGAAGGAGGCCGCCGCCCGCCGCGACTTCCGCCCCGTGCCGCTCGATTGCCGGGCGCGGTTCGCCGTCTCCAACGCACTCCGCGAGGTCCGTTCGAACAACGTCGTCGCCAGGCTCGAAGGGTCGGATCCGGGTCTGAAGGATGAATACATCGTCTATACGGCCCACTGGGACCACCTGGGACGCGACCCGGAGATGAAGGGTGATGCGATCTACAACGGAGCCGCCGACAACGCCTCGGGTGTCGCCGCGGTGCTTGAGATCGCCCGCGCGTTCACACGAATTCACCCCGCGCCGAAGCGATCGATCCTCTTCCTGATCGTGACCGCGGAGGAGAAGGGACTTCTCGGCGCCAAGTATTACGCCACGCATCCCCTCTATCCGCTCGCGCGGACGCTGGCCAACATCAATCTCGACGTCATCAATCTCTGGGGGGCGACAACTGATATCATCAGCATCGGCATGGGTCAGACGACGCTGGACGACCGGCTCGTCGCGATCGCGGGAGCCCACGGCCGGACCGTCGCACCGGATGCCGACCCGGAGAAGGGCTATTACTTCCGCTCCGACCATTTCGAGTTCGCCAAGCAGGGGGTTCCCGCGATCGATCCCAAGGGGGGACGGCAATACGTCGGCAAATCGGGCGACTTCGGCAAGCGCAAGCAGGAAGAGTACACGGCGAAGGACTATCACAAGCCCAGCGACGAGGTGAAGCCGGACTGGGACCTCGCTGGAGCGGCCGAGGACATCAAGCTGCTGGTCGAACTGGGTTATTCGGTCGCCCAGGAGCCGCTTTATCCCGAGTGGAAGCCGGGCAGCGAGTTCCGGGCCCGGCGCGAGGCCATGCTCGGGGCGAAGAAACCATGAGTGACGCTCGCGTGCTCATGGCCAGACACTTCTCGCCTGCCGGGAGACCTCGGTGATGCCGCAATCCCAGGGGCGCTGCGTCTGGCTGGCGGTCTTCGTGGGGGTGGTGGCGATCGTCGCCGCCTGGCTCGACGTCCGCTACGGCTGGATCACGCCGGCTTTCGACGCGGTCGCCCACCAGTTCTACGAGATCCCGATCCTGGCCCGGATCCGCCGGCCGTCGCAGCTCATCCTGGTTCGCTGGCATCTGGCGATCGGTTCGGTGATGCTCGTGATCGGCCTGATGCTGACCCCCTGGCTCACCCGTCATGCTCGGGCCTGGCTCGCGATCTGGATCGCCGGCTACGCGATCCGGGCGGCGATCTGGATCGCCGGCGGCAATCTGCCGCTGGTCTCCGGGGATAGTTGCCACTACCTGGAGGTGGCGACCTCCGGTACTTCGCGGTGAGGGGCCGGTCAAGCACTACGTCGAGAGCTTCTTCAGGGACTATCCGAAAATCCTTGAGGGCCACGGCGTCCTGGACGACTGGTCCACGCCGCTGGACGCCTACCTGCGCGCGCTGGCGTTCCGCGTCGCCGGCATCAAGCCGGACGGTCCACTCGAGACCAGGATCGTCGTCGCCAAGACGTGCAGCTTCGTCCTCAACCTCCTGGCCCTCCCGGCCCTTTACGGCTTCGCCCGACGACGGTTCGGCCCCCGCACGGCGCTGGCCGCCATGGGCGTGCTGGCGGTCCTGCCGGTCCATGCGATCTATGCGAGTTTTGTGCTCCGCGAGAGCCTGGTCGTGCTGACGTCGATCCTGGCCGTCTGGACTCTGACGGAGGTCTGGCATGCGGAGCCGCGCTCTCATCGAGCGTGGGCCTGGTCGGCGCTGGCGGGCATCTGCGGCGGCCTCGCGGTCCTGTCCCGCACCACGGCCCTCGCCCTCCTGGCGGCGGCCGGCCTCGTCTTCGTGGTCAGGCACGGTCGGCGCCAGTTCGGGCAACTTCTCCTCTGGGCTGCCTGCATCGCGCTGGTCATCCTGCCCTGGGCCATGGCCACCCTCAACGAATATGGGAGTCCGTTCTACTCGTATACGTCTTACTTCGAATACAACTTCTCCTGGACCGTCCACCATTACGAGAAAGGAAACCTGTTCCCCTCGCAGTTCTACACCGCGGCGAATCTGCCGGAGATCGTTCGTGTGAAGGTCAAGTCGCTGCTGATCATCGTGGTGTACTCGACCATGATTGTGGGCCTGCCGATCGTCGTCGGGTTCTCCGGGCGACTGCGATCGCACCGCGCCCCCGGACGTGACGTCGACCTCCTGGTTGCGACCGTCTTTTTCGTGTTCGTGCTGGCCACGGTCAAGAGCATCGCCGACGTGACTCAGGTCGCCCAGCTCGGTCGTTATTACGCACCGGTCTACGTGCTGGCGCTACCCACGGCGGTCGCCGGGCTGATCGAATGGGGTGCCTTGATGCGCGTCCGGAGGCGACTCGTCCCCTGGCTGGCGGCCGGCTATTGCGCAATGGTCTGGGCCGATCCCACCTGGGCTTATGACGCGTCCTGGCTGACCAAGCCTTTTCAGCTCCACTGGCCGGCGCTCCGCGAGGCCGGAGACTGGATCCAGACGAACTCACATCAGGTCCCAGCCGACGCCCGGATCATGACCTGGTTCCCCTGGGAGCTGCGCGTGACCAGCGACCGGACGACCGTCCTCATGCCTCGCAACTACGATCCCCAGCGGATTCGTGAGGTGATCGCCCAGTACCAGGTCACCCACTTCCTCTGGGGCTCGTTCGAACCGCCGCCCGACATCGACCCCGAGAGCTGGGGGCCTTACCTGGAGCAGCTCCGCACCAGCCTGGGCCTGACTCTGGACCGTGAGCAGTTTCATTCCTCGCGGGGTGGCTTTTATCCGGTTCGGTTGTATCGATTACGGTAGACTGTCGGAGGAAACGGGAGGGTGCGGTGTGAGCGGGATCATGGAATCCGCCAGTTGACAAGGATGAGCGGGTAGCCGAGATTCTGGAACCGCTGGAAATGGACGGTGCTGCCCGTGACCAATTCCGAGCCAGGGGGGATAAAGGGGTCCAGGGGAGGATAAAGGGGTCGGGAGCCGATTCAACCCTTGTTGGATCCTGACGCTTCTGTTCCCTTTGTTCTTCGCAAGGCTGGGTTTTAGAACAGGTACGATTCTACACCGGAGTGCTCGCCGCGGCGGACAATGCGTTCTGGAATCATTTCTGGTCGGCAAAGCTTCTGGCGATGTCGCGGGCAGGAACGTGGGTGTTCTCGCGGTCTCGGCGGTACCGCAACAAGACGGTGCCGTTGCCGGGTGGGCAATCGCACACCTTCCTCGTCGGTGGGGAGAAAGCGCACCGTCGCGATAACTGCATCGCCATTGGTCGCCCGTTTGTGTTTGAGGATGTCGGAGAAAGCTATCCGCTCCTGAAGGCTACCCCATCCGCCCAGGAAATGAAACAGGTCCAACTCGGCGATTGCCTCGGCGGCGGTGAGGACCCTCCGGGCATCACGCTCCGTCGGGGCCGAAAAGCGACGTTTCCCCGCGGACGACTGGCTCGGTGATCGTATAGGTCTGGCCCGGCTGACGCTCGGGAAGGTCGTACATGATGTCGAGCATCAGGCTTTCCATGATCGACCGCAGCGCCCGTGCTCCGGTCCCTCGCGCCTTGGCCCGCCGCGCAATTTCTCGGATGGCGGCGTCATCGAATTGCAATCGGGCACCGTCGTAGCGGAAGAGGACTTCGTACTGCTTGGTGAGGGCGTCCTTGGGCTCGGTCAGGATCCGCGCCAGGTCTTCCTCGGAGAGCTGGTTGAGCGTGGCGATGATGGGGAGCCGGCCGATCAGCTCGGGGATCATGCCGTACCGCTCGAGGTCTTCGGGGGTGACCTGGGCCACCAGCTCGTTGCGTTCGAGCTCGCGGTCGTGGGCGCGCTCGTCACCGCGGCCGAAGCCGATCATCTTCCGGCCCAGACGCTTGCCGATGATCTCCTCGAGGCCGACGAAGGTGCCGCCGCAGATGAAGAGGATGTCGGCGGTGTTGACCTGGAGGTACTGCTGCTCCGGGTGCTTTCGCCCCCCCTGCGGCGGCACGTTGGCGATGGTCCCCTCGAGCAGCTTGAGCAAGGCCTGCTGCACGCCCTCGCCCGACACGTCGCGGGTGATCGAGACGTTCTGGCTGGTCTTGCCGATCTTGTCGATCTCATCGATGTAGATAATGCCCTTCTCGGCGGCGGCGATCTGGTAGTCGGCCGCCATCACGAGCTTGAGGATCAGGTTCTCGACGTCCTCGCCGACGTAGCCGGCCTCGGTCAAGGTGGTGGCGTCGCCGATGGCGAACGGGACGTGCAGCCGGCGGGCGAGGGTCTGGGCCAGGGCGGTCTTGCCGCAGCCCGTCGGGCCGATCAGGAGGACATTGCTCTTGGAGACCTCGACCTCCTCGAGATCGGGATCGCCGAGCTCGCCGCCGTGCACACGCTTGTAATGGTTGACGACCGCAACGGCCAGCGTCTTCTTCACCCGCTCCTGGCCGACGATGTAATCGTTCAGGTGGGCCACGAGCTCCCGGGGCGTCGGGATCTTCTCGAGCCGGGAATTCTGCCGCTGATGCTGCTCGAAGAGGCCGTCACACACCCCGACACAATGGGCGCAGATGTGCGTGATCGGCCGGCCCGCGGACGTGGGCATCAGCGCCCTCCCCTCGATCATCGGGCCGGCCTCGGCGCTATTCCGCCCGCAGAAATCGCACAGTACAGGGGGCTGCCCCGGGGAAGGGCGCTCTTCGGTCGTCACGCTTGTCACTCCAGATCGAAATTACGGCCGAAACCGGAACATAGCCGGACCAGGGACTCGAACGGGGGCATTCCTCAATCACACTAACGATTGGGACCGGAAGAGACCAGAAGGAGAGACCAGAACGGAGACGAATGCGCGTCGGGCGCCTTTGTCGATCGCGGCGAGTGGCGCGCGGCACGGTGTGATGGGCGGATGCGGCAGCCGCTTGACAGCGTTGTCGCGGAGTGGTCGAATTCGATCTCGGCTCATGTGCAAGAGCATCAGGTTGGCGTCATTGGTCTCCCGGGGCAGGTCCGTTCAGGGACTCGATCTTATGATGATTCCTCGTCGGTCAGTCCGGTTGGTGTCACTCGTCGGATCGCTGTTGCTGGCGTGCTCCGGTGGGGTCAGCCAGTCCGGAGAATTGAAAGCGGCCGAGCTCGAACTGACCTTTCAGACGCGTCATGCGGCGACCGGGACCATCCAGAGAACCGCGGAGCGCGTCGATCCGCATCGGGTCGGCGTGATCGCGGTGGACGTCTGGAACTATCACTGGTGCAAGACTGCCACGATGCGGGTAGACGCCTTGGTTCCCCGCATCGACCAGGCGCTGAATGCGGCCCGGGAGCTGGGCATGACGGTCATGCTTTGTCCCAGCGACGTGGTGGACAACTATGTCGGCTATCCTCAGCGCGAAGCAGTGTTTGCCCTGCCTCAAGTCGCCGTACCGTCGTTGGTCGACGTGACGTGCCCGCCGGTTCCCGATGCCGGGGGATGCGCATGCGGCCGAGAACGATGCGCTGTCAACTATGGCTGGGACGGAATGCATCCCGGTCTTCGCATTGGCCCAGGCGACCTGATGCCAGACACGCAGGCGGAAGTTTATGCCATCTGCCAGAAGTACCACCTGACCCACTTGATCTACGTGGGCTTTCACACCCAGGTCTGCCTGCTGGGGAAACCGATGGGTTTGAAGGCGATGAAGTCCGCGGGATTGACGTGTGTTCTGGCCCGGGACATGACCGATGCCCATCCGGGCTACGATCCCGCGCGTGACTTTACCCCAGACCTGAATACCGAGCAGGTGATCGAGCACTTCGAGAAGTACCTTTCACCCACCCTTCATTTGCAGGAGGAGCTGGCGAAGCTGGGGCGGTGGGATCCCCGGTGGGTCCTGGATCCGGTCCGGATCGCGCCCTGGGGAACGCGCCAGAGGCCGCATCTTTTTGAGCAGCCGATCGTGGTGACCTTGACGGCACCACTCCAACCAGGGGCCGACATCCGCTATACCCTGGATGGTTCCGCTCCCACCGCCGGCTCCGTAAAATATACGAAGCCCCTGACGGTGACTCGGACGACCCTCCTGCGTGCCGCGGCCTTTCGCGAGGGGATTCCGGTGTGCCGGGAGTCGGAAGGGACCTTTGCCCGGATGAATCCGATGCCCCCGCTGCCCGATGTTTACCTGGGCGATCTGACGCCGATTCGAAGCGTCGGCTTTGGCCACACGTATGGCGGGCTGGTCCGTTATTCGGGAATGACTCGGGCACCACAGAAGGATCATTCCAACCTGGGAAATGACATACAGATCAACAGAAAGAAATATCGACACGGAATTGGAATGCACGCCCCGTGCGAGCTGGCTTACGAGCTCAAGCCTGGTTACACGCGGTTCGTCGGCCTGGCCGGGGCCGATGAAAACATGATCAGCGTCAGCAACGGCTCGAACCTCGCCAAGTATCCGAGCGTCGTCTTCAAGGTGTTCATCGACGGCAAGGAGGCGGCCGCGAGTCCGGTGATGCGTGTTCAGTCGCTGGCATGGCGATTTGACGTGCCGCTCCCCGAGGGAGCCAGGAGGATCAGCCTGGCGGTCACCGACGCCGGCGATGGTTCACGCGAAGACTTCGCCGACTGGGCCGACGCCGGGTTCCTGGTCCGGAAATCGCCTGGAGCCGGCGGTGGTCCTTCGTCCCGTCCGATCCACGCACTCACGTGCCTGGTCACGTCGAGCGGCCTTCCTTGAAGTGGTGGTGTTCGGCGAGCAGTCTCCAGTCTTTCGGGTTTTCACGTCCTCCTGGCTGGAATATCCTGATCAGGAACCTTAACCTTTGGAGCCTATGCGCTCGCTAACCGTCAAGGTGTCCGCGACCATGCGATGGTCCGTCGTGATCCTCGTGCTCCTGTTGCTGATCGACGTCTGGTACCGCACTCATACGTTCGGGCCGGAGGTTCAGGCCAGGACGGGCGTCGATCTCTGGCCCACCACGGTCGGTGAGAGCGAGCCGCTGGACTGCGACGAGGCGATCTATGCCTACATCGGCCATCGCATCCATCAGGGCGACGTTATGTATCGCGACCTGACCGAGAACAAGCCGCCCCTCGGTTACTGGATTTACGCGCTGGCGGTGGCGATCGGCGGTTATCGGGAGCTGGCGATCCGGCTCATGGCGTTCCCGTTCGTCCTGCTGACGATGGTCGTCGTGTGGTGGATCGCTCTGAGGCGGGCCGGGCCGGCCGCGGCCTGCCTCGCGGCGGGGCTTTATGCGCTGCTTAGCACCGATCCGTTCCTCTTCGGAAACGGGTCGAATTTCGAGCATTTCATCAACCTGTTCGGGATCCTGTCCCTCGGCCTGCTCGTCGAAGGCTGGTCGCGTGAGAACCGATGGTGGATCTTCGGGGCAGGGGTATGCCTGGGTCTGGCGGTGCTGGTCAAGCAGGTGGCAATCGTCCACGCGCTGGTGTTCGTGCCGGCGCTCTTGTTGCGTCCAGGGCGATGGATCCGAAGGCTTCTCGACGTCCTCGTGCTCGGTCTGGGCGTTGCGGTGGTCTTGGGGATTGCGCTGTCAATCGTCCTGGCCCAGGGTGCAGGCCGCGCGGCGTTCGAAGACATCATCCTTCAGGGCAGGGCGCTGGCCACCGACACCTTGCCGGAACCGAACGCCCCGCCCTGGCCCATCCGCTGGCTGACCGGCAACGCCGACCCGAACGGCCGGCTCCCCTGGCCGTTCGGGGAGACGCATTACCTGGTCTGGTGGGGAACCGGAAGCTGGCCGCTCTGGCTGGCTTCCGTGCCGGCACTGGTTTATCTGCTTATCAGCAAGCCGGCTGACGCGCGGCGGCGCCTGGTCGCGGGCTGGACGTGTGCGGCCTGGCTTCAAGTCGCCCTCCCGGGCCTGTACTGGCAGCATTATTACCTGCTGCCGATCCCCGGTGTGGCGATCGTCGTCGCGGTCCTGATGGCGGACTCGGTCACGATGCTGGCTCGCGGTTTTCGATCGGGATCGGACACTGCCGTTCGAGGTCGCTCGACCCGAGGGCGGATCATCATCGCGGCCGGCGCGATGGTCGCCCTGGTCGCGGCGATCGGTGGCACGCTGTTCATCCAGGGCCGCGATTATCTGGGAGTGGCCCCGGTGCAACTGACGATCCGATACAAGGGGGGCGGGCAGTGGGTCGCCTTGCGGGCGATGGGACGCGACCTGGCCCGTCGCGCCGCGATCTGGAAGGATCCCCATCTCCTGGTCTGGGGATGGCAGAGTCCCTTGTACTTCTACTCGCGGCTGGACTGTCCCACGCGTCACTGCTTCGTCAACAACCTCCTACGCGACCAGGCCGATCGCAATCACCCGCTGGTCCAGGCCCAGACCGACGAGATCATGGCGACGCTCCGCCGGAATCCCCCCGAGCTGATCTTCGCGGGCTACGCCCCTTTCCGGGGCCTACACGCCTTTCTGAGGGCGTCTTACCTCCCATCGCGACTCGTTTTCCATGACGACCGGAGCGGCGTCGGACTCTGGGTCCGCAACGAAAACTACGGGCGATTCGAGGTGGCCCATCGAGAATCACTGCCCTTCCGGAGCGACTCGGACCAGCAGCTTGCCGAAGTTCTCGCCGCGCAACAGCCCGATCAGGGAGCGGGGGGCGTTCTCCAGGCCGTCGACGATGTCCTCGCGGTAGCGGATCCGCCCCTCCCGCACCATCGGCCCGACCTCGGCCAGGAAATCCGATTGCTGGTTCGCAAAGTCGAATACGATGAATCCGCGCAGCGTCAGTCGCTTGACCAGCACTTGAACCATCAGCATCGGGATGCGATCGCGGCCGACCGGCAGCTCCGTGGCGTTATAGTGCGCAATCAGCCCGCAGACGGGCACGCGCGCGAACGTGTTGAGCAGCGGCAGAACGGCGTCGAAGACGGCACCGCCGACGTTCTCGAAGTAGACGTCGATTCCCTTCGAGCAGGCGGCTTTCAGCGACTCGGCGAAATCCGTCCGTCGGTGGTCGATGCACGCGTCGAACCCGAGCTCGTCCACGACATACCGGCACTTGCGCTCGCCGCCGGCAATCCCGATCGCCTGGCATCCCCTGGCCTTGGCAAGCTGACCCACAACGGAGCCGACCGCACCCGAGGCCGCGGCGACCACCACGGTCTCGCCGGCCTTCGGCTGCCCGATGTTCATCAACCCGGTCCAGGCGGTCATTCCGGGCATCCCGAGCACGCCCAGAGCCGTCGTGATGGGTGCGAGCGACGGATCGAGCCTCCGGACGCCTCGTCCGTCGGAAAGCGCAGACTCCTGCCATCCCGTGTACGCTTCGACGATGTCCCCGACAGGGAATTCTCCGAGGTTCGAAGCTTCGACCCGACAGACCGTGCCACCGCTCATCACTCCGCCGATCTCGACCGGCGCGGCATACGACGGACCAGCGTTCATCCTTCCTCGCATGTAGGGGTCCAGCGAGAGATACAGCGTGCGCAACAGCATCTGCCCCGGACCGGGTTCCGGCACCGGGGTCTCGACCAGCCGGAAGTCGGATTCCTTCGGCTCACCCTGGGGGCGTGCGGCCAACACGAGCTGACGATTGATGCGAGTGGACATCAGGTTCCTTCTCGTTGATGTCGGGTTTCTCAGTCCCATGATGCTCGTCGAGTCCAGGTGCCAGGTTCCGCGGACTACCCTGATCAGGCCACCAACCCTTGAACGGTTTCCAGATAAGATAATGCTTGATTGAACCATCCTCGGCGATTTCGACGAACCGACGCCCAATCTTCTGGTGAGTGATTCCGCAGCGGCAGCGGAACCCTCGTACCGTCCAGTCGCTATTCCACACCACTTGGTAGTCTCTCAAATCCGAGAGTCGCCCCCCACGGCAGCATCCGTTCCTGCAAACTGGCAACCAAGGAATGCCGCGGTAAAGCAGGTTTTGCACAGCGATCCCAGTCACAGTGACTGCGGAGAGGAGTGCGAGCATGAGCGCGGCCCCGATCCCTGGCCCGAAGAGATAACCGATGAATCCCCAGGGTCTCCCCAGCCAGATCGCGGCTAGCAGGCCGGAGGCCCCGAGGATCAGCAAGAGGAACGGCCCCATGAAGTGGACTCTTCGCATTTACTGCCGCCTATCAGAATCGATGCCTCTGTAAGTCTCTCGGAAGATTACAGCATCACGCATCACGGCCGGATACCACTCGAATCGCGTTTTCCACCATCAGATCGTCCTACTATGGCTTCTCTCGAGCCCGCTTGCCAGGGGATTCGATTCCGACGTTTCGGACACGGGACCCTGCGTTCCTTGTTCCAAACCCATTCTACCGCGAGGCAAGACCGTTTGCCTGAAATCGCGCGGTAAGATAATTCGATGTTGTCGCCCGAATCCGGTAGCGCTGCCTGAGTCGGCGCGGCGCCTGGCCGGCCTTCCTGGGCACGTCGCTCTCCGGCGCCGACCCCAGCCACCCTGGGGCCGACGCGAGCAAGAAGGTGGATCGCTGGGCGCGAAGGCGGCTTCAGCCGGTGGAGCCTCCAGGAGGGCTGTCAGCGAGTGCCGGAGCGCGAATCAGCCCAGTTTCCACGCGACCGAGTCGATCCTTCCAGAAGATCGATTTCATGAAATCCTGAAGTCCAATCGGATGTCGGAACCAGACAGGGTATTTCGGAACATGGTTGACGATCTCATCATCATGCGGGACGGGAGGAAACTGGAAGTCCAGGAATACGGGGATTGCGGGGTATCCCGTGCTGTTCTTCCATGGCCTCATCGGCTCTCATCACCAGGCGTCGTATGTCACAGAGCAAGCCGCCCGGGAGGGCCTGCGGATCATCGCCCCGAACCGGCCCGGTGTGGGGCGATCGGAGTTCGTGTCGCGTAAAGCCGCGCTCGATGCCGTTGACGACGTGGAGGACCTGGCGGCGTCTCTCGAGCTCGACGAGTTCAGTGTGATCGGGATCTCCGGAGGAACGCCCTATGCCCTGGCCTCGTTCTACCGGCTGGCTCGTCGGATCCGGACGGTGACGATCCTCAGTGGGATGGGCCCGATGCAGTTGCCCGGCGCCCTGCGCGGGATGGATCAACGCCGGCGCCTGTTCCTGGGTGCCGGCTCGCGGTATCCGCAACTGGCGCGTCGAGTCTTCCAGGCGGCCGCCGACCGCTTCCGCGCCGACCCGGACCGATTCCTCCGTCGTCTCATCACAACCTGGTCCGAACCCGACCAGCACGTGTTCCAGCAGAGTGAGGTCTTCGACTTGTTCCTGAAGGACCTCCACGAGGTGTTCACGGAGGGGACGGGCGCGAAGGGCCTCGCGCAGGAACTGACGATCTATCGGAATTACGGTTTCGCGCTGAAGGATTTGCCCGCGAACCCGCGGATCGTCCTCTGGCACGGGCTCTCCGACAATATCGTCCCGCCCGCGATGGCCTGGGAGATGGTGCACGCCCTGCCCAACGCCGAGGCGCATTTCGTCCCGGGCGGGCACTTCATGGCGATCGACGCCGCCGGTCGGATTGTCGCCTGGTTACGGCAGGTGCTCTCCGACGTGTAGTCCACGAAATCACAACCAACCGCTCATGGGCCGCACGAGTTCACCGCTCGCCGATCGACAGGACCACGGAAGCGGTCCGGAAACCAGAGAATTGAACACGAAATACACGAAATACACGAAAGAATTCTAGTGTCGTGAGAACAAGACCCGAGAGAGCCGGCAACTTCCTATTCTGGTCGATGGTCATTTCGGATCTGGTGGAGTCGTCCGAGTCGAAAATGCCCGGCATAGGAACCGGCGTCGAGGGTCGTTAACGACCTCTTTCCCCGATCGCCGTCACGTGCCGACCGCGGCTCCTGACGTCGGCTCGGTTCCGGTTGCTCCAAGCGACTCCAGGATGAGCCAGTTTGCCGCGAGGTAAGCGATCGGGCCGATGTGGAAGAGCAGGCGGGGCAGGGCACTGTCGAGGTGCCACTCCAGGGGCTGAGGCGTAAGCTGAAAGATCAACAGGTAAACCAGGAGCTGGGCCGCCGGGAAGGCCCAGACCAGCCAGAGCTCCCGGCGACGGAGCCACGGCCAGAGGGTCACCAGGGCCGCGGCACAGCCCCACCACATCCATCCCCACGAGGGATGATCAAGGCGGTTCCGAAGGAATTGCACGATCAATGCCGTGCGGCTCGTGTCGGTCAAGGGCGCGATCGTCATCAGCTCGATCAGCCTCGTGGGGGTCGGGTTATAGGCGTGCTGGAGCCTGAGCGACGCAAGGCCCGGCGCCAGCCCCACGGCGAGCCACGCGATGTTGCCGAGCACCCGGCGGCCTCCCCTATGGGCTAGCGACCAGATCGTCGCGAGCGTGGCGCCCATCGCCAGCAAGACGAGCGCGGCTTTTCCTTCATCTTTGCAGAAGCCAGCGGCGCCCCAGAACAGGCCCGCCAGCAACAGCCAGGGCCGCTGCTGTTGGCACGCCGCCAGCGCCAGGCAACCGATGCCGGCGAGAAAGAAGACCGCGAGCGGTCGGTCGGCGAATTGCCACGCGTCCTCCTGCGACCACTCCTGGGGAATCAATGCGTAGAAGATGCCGAAGACCCAGGGCCAGCCACTGCGCGGGTAGGCCGCCCGCGTGAAGCCGACGATCAGGAGGAGCTTGCACACCTGAGTCAACAAGGCCACTGCCACCGGCGACAAGGCCACGCAACGCCCCTCGGGAAGCCAGCCGTAAACGATCAGGCTGGGCAGGAGGTTGGGGTAGTACGGGTGCGACCAGAGCAGGACCGGGTCGAACGCCCGCGTCCACTCTTCCGGACACAGGTAGAAGAACCGCGCCCGTTGGTTCCAGATCGAAAACGCATCCCAGCCGCCGGCGGAGGCGTTCATGGCGATGTCGAGACCGTGGGCCAGCCAAACGGCCAGAACCGCTGCGAACGCTCCGGCACCGAGCCAGCGGACGACACGTTCCTGCCACGGTTGGGGTTCGGGAGGCGCTGGCATGTCCAGTCGCCGGGTCGATCGGACCAGACACAGGCCGAGCGAGGCCGCGGTGGTGGTGGCGACCAGTGCGCCGCAATGCCTCGGCACCAGCGCGATGGCCCAGAACGTGGACATCCCGCTGAACGTCGCTCCGGCCGCCCAGCCCAAGCCCAGGCGAAGCGTCAGCGGCGCGTCTCTCCAAACCGCGCCCAGGACCGCCCGGCAGATCGCGTAGCCGACGACCCCGGAGAGCACGAACGCGCCGAGGCAGCCCATGCCCGATCTCCTCGAGTTAATACGCCGGCCGTGCCAGGACCAAACCCCGGCCGAAGTCGCGGACCGCGGTCAGGCCCTCGCGCCGGAGCACCCGTTCGGCCTGCTCGGGCGTCGCGCAGTCGACCACGACTAGCGGGTGGATCGCGTCGAGGCGAAGCAAAGACGGCGGCAGCAGGCCTTGCGCCATGTAGTACCGCTGGATTCGGTCGAACCCGTCCGCAGTCGACGCATCGCGAAAGAGAGCCTCGCTATTCTGCTCGGAGAAGTAGCCGACCTCGCGCGCTCCCTTCAGCTCCGCGGCCAATCCCTCGTAGCGGTGCGGCAGGCCCCGGTCGAGCTCCTCGGGAGTCATTCGCGCCAGCGACGCCCAGCTTGTGACCCGCTTCCCGGTGACGGCGTACTCCCCGCCGGGCCGTTCGTGGATTCTCCAGGCCGAGACGGCGAGTATCGATGCCAGCAGGCCCCAGGCGGGGTAGGGGCGAATTCTCATCTCCGCATGATCTCCTGGCGTATCGAGCGCATCCGGTCTCCGACAGAGCAACCCATCGTGCTCACCCGCTACGGGGCGGTACCGCCGGCCCCGTCCTCGACCGGCGGAATGACCCGATCATGGAAGATCCAGTAGGGGCCCTTCGGTCCGAATGGTCCCAGGATCATCGGGGCCGAGAAGACGTCCTGCCCTTTGTACCGCATCACGAGGTTCATGTCGGTGAACCGCGCCACCGCGAACTGCCATACGGGCTTGCTCGCGCCCGGAGCTTTGCGTGCCTCGATGACGAGGATCGCCTCGGGGTCGGTCCCCGCTGAGCTGATGAATGCGAACACCGCGCCGTCCAGGACATCCGGGTCGGTGCTCTCATAACGATAGAAGGGCCGGGGCAACATCCGGAGCTCCCATCGGTTCTTGTCGTTATCCCGGGTCGTACCGGAGAACCCGCGGGCGAGCGCGCGCAACTGGTTCAGCCGCAGCGCGGGCGTGTTCGCTGGGGCGTCGGCCTGCGGGATTGCCGCGAGCGTGACTCCTGGGACCTTCGGCGACCACGTCTCGCCCTTCGACTCCGGCGCGGCTTGCCGAGAGACGTCCAGCACCGTCGTGGCGAGCGAGTGGAGTTCGTGCTGGATCCCGCGGTTCCCCGTTGCGGGGTTGGAGAAGATCGTCGCTAGCACCTCGGCGCGACCCCGGTACGTCCAGACGAACACGGCGCCGTCTTGTCCCCCGGCGCGGAGCGGATTGGTCCAGATATAGACTGGCTTTGGCCGTAGCTCCAGCTTCTCCCGACGACTGGCATCGCGGTGAATCGTGTAGCCCTCCACCTCGCGCGTATAGATCTTCAGGAGGCGCTCGTGCTTGCCCTCCATCGCCCGGTCACCCTTGCCGGCTGAGCCTGCCGGCGCCTGGCCAAGCAGCGCGGGGAGCAGGACGAGACACACCCCGAAGTGCAGGGGACGCCGACCGGTCAACCCAGACGCCTCTTCCTGGGAATGTCTCATGACCGTGCCGCTCCCTTGTTGTTTTTTGTTGATATCAACACTCGCAACGGTGCGCTACGAGTGACGACGTACGTCTACAAATATCGCCGCCGCCGCCGGAAGTCAACCAGATTTCCGTGCAGGTCGGCCGCATGCCTGGTCAGCCCTGGAGGCAACTTGTCGAGCGTCCGCAAGCTACGGTGCACCGATTCCGATGCGACTTTCCCTTGCATCGTGCGCCTGCTTAGGGCGGAATCATCGGGCTCGCGAATCGGTTTGAGGCTGATCATCGCCGGTTCGGGAGCCTATAATACACCGAGATGCCGATCGAGGTCTCGATCCCTTCGGTGGATTCCGGGAGCGCTCGTCCATGTGGAAAGACCAGGGCCTTGAGGAGTTGCAGCGACTCTCGTCGTTGAAGCAAGTATTGAGCTGGTCGCTGGAACAGAGTCCGCGCGCGGAGTTCGTTGATGTGGTCGTACAGGACGAGTACCATCACGACGTCATTGTTCGGATCGCGGATCGGGTCTTCGCGGTGTTCGAGTCGAGCTGACTGGGCGCCGTGATGGCGGTCGCCATCTGGGACCATCTCCCTACGCCGCGTGAGTTGCTGGATCGCCGACTGGAGCACGGCTGGCGGCCGACGCCCACGGCGATGAGGGAAGGCGATGTCGTGCTGGGCTTCGCCGCCTGCTGTTCACGCCAGATCGAGTCCGCCGGTCCCTGTTGATACCCCGCCCAGCGCGAACTTTCCCGGGAGGACCACGACGTGTTCGGGCGCGACGGAGAGCGTGAGGCTTTGACCTTCCCGCAGGCCCTGAGACTGGCTCTGGAGGACCGAGACCATGACGGGCCAGTCGCCCGGCCCGCGCGCCTGGATCTGTCGCAGTCCGCCGCGGAAGAGGATCCCCTCGATGGTCGCCGGGAAGCGGTTCCAGCCGGCCGGCACGGTTGACGCCACTGCCAGGGTGTCGGGTCGGATCGAGATCGTGACGGGCGTCCCCTGGCCGGGTGCGCCGGGACTGGTCCGGCCGATGAGTCGACCCAGGGGGGTTCGAACCACGACCTCGCCGCGCAGGTCGCTTCCCTGGCTTTCGACCTGTCCCTGGAGCAGGTTCGTCGGGCCCAGCAGCCGGGCCACGAAGACGTCGGCGGGCCGATTGTACAGGTCGGCGGCCGGGCCGACCTGGACGATCCGGCCCAGGTCCATCACGGCGAGCTGGTCGGCTAGAGCCAGCGCCTCGTCGGGATCATCCGTCAGGACCAGCGTCGTGATCCCCGCCTCGGCGTGGACCCGGCGGAGGTCGTCCCAACAATCTTCCCGAGCCCGAGGATTCAGGATACCCAGCGGCGCATCGAGGATCAGTAGCTCGGGCTGAGTCACCAGGGCTCGGGCCAGGGCCGTCCGGATCCGTTGTGGCGGCGTCAACTGGTCGGGTCGACGTCCGGCCAGGCTGTCGATCCGCAAGGCCGTGAGCGTCTCGGCGATCCGGTGTCGTCGCTCCGGTCGGGACAGCTTGCGGACTTTCAGGGGATATCCGACATTCTCCACCACGGTCAGCCCCGGCCATAATCCCAGGTCCTGGAAGACCATGCCCACCCCACGGTCGTGCGCGGGCAGCTTCTGGACCATCCGGTCTCCGAGATAAATCTCGCCGTCGTCCGCCGTCTCCAGACCGGCCAGCAGCCGCGCCAGCGTCGTCTTCCCCGCGCCCGAGGGACCTAGCACATAATTCATCCCGCCCGGCCGCAGCTCGAACGACGCCCCGTCGACCGCCGGGATCGCTCCATAACGCTTGACCAGACCTTCGAAGGTGACTCTGAGCATGTGCAGTAGGCAGGTAGGTCGTCGAAGACAGAATCCCATCTACGCTTTGAGAGAGAGTCCGGGCAAAGGGGACAGGAGCCAGAGGTCCTGCGCGATCATCATCGGTTTTCAATGCCTGCTGGCGAAGCAGCGAGTCGAGCCACACGGCGGTAGCGCTGGCGTGCCCAGACAGTCCATTCCGCGCGGAGCCAGTCACGAAAACTAGGCTCGCGGCAGAGAGCACCGTCCGCGGCGAGTGCCAGCTCGTCGAGCATCGTCTCATCGATGGGACGGGTTGGCGAGAGCCAGCTCCGGACCAGCCAGGCCCGGACGGAGGGCCCGGTGGCAAGCTGGCCGGCGAGGGTCTCCATCATCGACATCCCGCGTTCGCCTCCTCCGCTCAGCATCTTCGCGATCGAGGCCGGCGGCCAGGGAGGCGGCTCGGTCATCCATCCGAGTGCGTGTTTGGGATAATCCGCGCGCTTCAGGGCCGCCCAGGCCGCCCACAGCTCGTCCTGGGCGTCGACCAATGTCGCACCCAGCAGGTCGGCCAGAAGGGCGTCGGCAACGATCGACGCGTTCGGCTCTCGGCGGACGGGTCCGGCTCGACCGGTGGCGGCCAGGAACTTCAGGAACGACTCCGCGTGATCCGGATGCGGAGCGTTCCGTAGGATCGCGACGCCTTCCATCCAGAGATCCGATGAAGACGCGCGGGCCGCCGGCGATTCGGAGAGTACCGCCGGAGCCAGCTCGGCTTCGCCCCGCGCTGACGGCGGCTTGTGCAGAGCCTGTCTGACGGCCGATCCGGCGCGGATGGCCGGCCTCGCGGACCAGCCGCGCATAACCTTGGCGGAAGCGCCCGCGCTCCAGCAGACCCTTCGCCCACGCCAGTGAGATCGGGTCGTCGCGGGGGTCGTCGAATGTGATGTTCGGGGCATCGCTGACCGGGGCTGCACGTCCTTCCTTCCGGCCCGGTGCTGGACCGGCCAATCGGATTCGTGCCCGACGCACCACCGACCAGGGGGGCGATTGCTCGAAGGGCAGGGGGGCAAGCCGATCCGTTTGCACGAGCCGGTCGAACGACGATGCCGGCCCGCCCAGCAGGACGTCGGGTGGGTTGCGTCGCGCCGCCAGACGCGCGGGATCGGCGCCGGGTTCGAGGATCAGCCACTCCAGCCGGGCCATTTGGGATTCAGGCGGATGCATGGCGGCGATCCAATCGGCGAACTGGGATTCGAGGCGAAGGCGTTCGGCCCGCGGCCAGTTCGTGGCGACCACCAGCCGATGGGATTCCCGAAGCTCGCACCCGATCGGGACGAGGCTGCAAATTGCCAGCAGGATCACGATACCGCGAGGCACGGACGTCACCTCCTGAGCCGGCCGTCGAGCGCGACCCGAATCTCGAGTTTCCTGTGGTGGGAACGCGTCAAGGGAACAGGAACTTCAAGATATCTGATGGCTGGGATGGTCGTTTGGAACGGCTCCCGAGCGTAATCTGGAGCTTGACCTCCTTGCCCTCGCGCTTGACCACGAGATTCACCTGATCTCCGGGCTTGTGTTTGCCCATGCTGGCCATGTAGTCGTAGATCGTCCCGACGGGCTGATCGCCGAATCGCGTGATGATGTCTCCTCCCTTGAGCCCTCCTTTCTGGGCGGGGCTTCCTTCGCTGACCCCGTCGATCCGCATGCCGTCCTTGGCTTCGTAGGCATAGTCCGGGATGGTCCCGACGTAGACCGAGCCCATGCGGGCGGTGGCGGAGCCCTGACCTCCATGCGGCGGCGCCGAGACTCGCACCAGCGCCGGGCGCTCGGGGCGGCGGATGACGTCGAGCAGCAGCAGTTCCAGGTAATCGGCGATCCGGGCCATGCCGGCGTAGTTGATCCGGTCCGAGTCGTCGCTGGGACGGTGGTAATCGCCATGGATTCCCGTGAAGGCGAACAACACGGGGATTCCCCGGGCGTAGAACGCCTGGTGGTCGCTGCCGCCGAATCCGTCGGTCATACCCTTGACCTTCTTGACGGTCAGGCCGGCCGATTTGCCCAGGACGTCGACGAGAGAATCAAGACCCGGCGACGTGCCAGTGCCGATCATGGTCAGCTCATTCCTGGCGTTGAGCCGGCCGACCATGTCGCAGTTGAACATCATGACGGTCGAGTCAAGCGGGAACAGCGGGTTGTGCACATAGTACTTGGAGCCAAGCAGCCCCCGCTCCTCTCCAGAGAACGCCATGAAGACGATCCGGCGGGGCGGCGGATCGCGGCGGGCACCCAGCCGCCGCGCCATCTCCAGAACCATCGACGTGCCGGAGGCGTTGTCGTCGGCCCCATTGTGGATGGCGCGCGAGAACAGGGCGAGCGAGCCGGAGAAGAAGCCGCCGTGGCCCAGGTGGTCGTAATGGCCGCCGATGACGACCGTCTCCTCGGCATGCGGACCGCTCCCCTCGATGACTCCGATGACGTTCTTCGTCTCGATCGTGTGGCGTTCGATCGCGATCCGCTCCGCGAGCGTCCAGCCCTTCAGCTCGCGCGGATGCGGCTTGCCGTCCTGATCGATCTGCTTCTCCAGGTCCTCCAGCACCGGCTGCCCCGCGGAAGCGAGGAGCTTATCGGCGAGGTCGCGGGTCAGCATCACAAACGGGATGTTCGAGAACGGAGCGTTGCCGGCTCTGAGGAAACTCAGCAGTTCGTCCTTGTCCTCGAGGACCGTCGTCCGATCGTTGACGAGCAGGACGGCCACTGCACCGTGCTGGAAGGCGTTGCTCGCCTTGTGCTGGAATGTGGCCCAATCGGTGGACCGTGTGCCGTCGTCTCGGGTGATCCGCCTGGCTTCGAAGGAGCTCGACTTGTCGCCGTACTGGGGCTCGCGGCGGAGGATCAAGACGGCTTTCCCCTTGACGTCGATGCCCGCGTAATCGTCGTAATCCAGTTTGGTCGCTTCATCGTGGGCCGTGATCCCATACCCGGCGAAGACGACGGGCACCCTCTCGAGCGTCGCACTGACGCCGATGGCCAGTGGGATGAAGTCCTTCTTGAGCACGGCGGAGATCATTTGCCCATCCGGCCCGTGGAACGCCAGGTCCTGATCCTTCGGGAGGCTGGGGTCGCCGCCAATCGTGAAGGGCTGGAAGTAGCCGTCGGCTGCCGGTGCCGGCTTGAGGCCGGCCGCCTTGAAGACTCCCGCGATGTAGTCGGCCGCCGCCTCGATTCCTCGGGTTCCCGGCTCCCGGCCTTCGCGGGCATCGTCGGCGAGGTAACGGACATCCGCCTTCAGCCTCAGCTCCGCGGGAGTGACGGCGCGGCTGGGTTTGGCCGCTCCAGGCTTCGCGGAATCCGGGTCCTCGAATGCCCAAGCCGCACGGGCGAGCATCATGCCCAGAGCGATCGCGCCGATCGCGGCCAGAGTGATCCGCCTGGACATCGTCGTCAACGGACTGGAACGCGGGAACATGCAAGGTTTCCTTTCGGGTCTTCACGATCAAGAAGGCTAATCTGCGAACTCCCTGACTCGAGCGGGGCCGGACGACCATGGACGACGCCTGGAGGATGAACCAAGCGCATGTCCACACCGAAAAGGGGACACGAGAGGTCTTACGTAAGCTTGAGAACATCCTTTGCGTAACGCCTCACGTTATCCATGGCCTGGGCCATCCTGGTTGGATCCTGGCAGCATTGGTCGAAGCGATCGGTCGCCCTTTGGGCTAGTTCGACAGACTCCATGGCCTGCTTCTGCTTCTCCACATCATGAACTTCGAGTTCGTAATCGGCGGCGTTTCTCTTCGCGCAAATCGTGATGGTCGCGCGCGACTCCGGTCAGGATGGCATCGTGACTATTGTACAACAATCGATAGACCGTCTCATGACATTCGGACAGATTTTTAGGAAAAGGTATTCTTGATTTTAACATATACTGAGTAAATACATGAAAAAGTGAATAGTAGGCTCGGCTAATCGCGGAACGATGGGCCGCCGCATCGGACCTGACGGCCAGGTACCCCGCCAGCTCGCAGAACTTTCTTGGGTCCATGTCCTATTCGATATCAAGAGAAAGACAGATCAGGTAAAGGTCGGCACTCGGCATCGCCTGGATCACCTGCCCATAGAATCGGTCCCTTGAGTCGAGGACCTCGTTGACCTCGCCTTTTACCGTGAGATCCAGGACGATGTAACGATGGTCGAGCTCGGGATCCTGGACCAGACGGCACGATGGCGTCTTCACATGGTGGAAACATTGGGCCGCGATCTCAACGAACTTCACCAAACAACCGGTCAAGTTCTTGAGCTTGGCGTATTGCAAGACGTCTTCGTCACAGTCGCACGGAGTATTGGGAGTGTCTCGAGCCGCGGGCTCGACTTGACCGGCAACGCCCGGCGGCCTCGTTACGAGGCGAGCGCGGGGGGGCTGGAACCGATTCCAGGAGCTCGACAGTGCCAAGGACGGCCTGCCACTGGGCACGTTCTTCGCAAGCCCCCCGACACCGATTCCAGCGCCGGCAAGGGCGAGCGGCATGCCGGAATCGAGCGCGCCGTTGCCATTGCCAGGGATGGTTTCGATGCTCGGAGTGGCGCCGGAAGTCAACATCGCTCGTTCCCTCTCTTATCGATCGGTCGGGGCGACTGAGGAGGCCGCCACATCCACCTGCAAGTTGATGGTTCCCAGCTTCTGGTCGTCACCTTCCAGGATGAAGCGGTGAAGGCCCGATTCCTGGATCATCAATCCCAGGAAGTTGACGACGATGGGATGGTAATAGGGGCGGTCCCCTGGGGGGGCATCGGTCCTCGGCTGGATCTCGTCGATCACGGTTGGGGTGAAGGGTTCATTGTATGGCCGGAGACCTCGCACCTTGACCAGATGGGGCCTGTCGCGCTCGTCTGGCAGGATGCGGATCTTCGCCACGACCGCGAGCGTGGGCCTCAGCGCGGGCACGCTAGTGCAGAAAAGCTCTTCGATGCCACCGTTGAAAACGAAGAACCCGCCGGCCGGCACCACTTCCGGGGCATCGGCCAGGAAGGCATACTTTAAATCCATGATTTCTCACATAATAAACGCTTGCTCGTCGCGGTCGGGCGTGCCCGCTCATGGGCCGCGGAACGAGGCCGGCACGGAAACCCCGTGCCCATCCTCGCACGGCCCGCTTTCCGGGGCGTTGCACGCCATCATATCAACTCAACCATCGACGGGGCTAACTGTCAACGTGTTCACCATGAGCTTTCGCGGGGCGATGGCGTAGGGGCCGTGCCGTCCCGCGATGGAACTGCCTTCGAACGGAAGTCAAACCGACGGTCGCTCTGCCGTCACGACCTCTCGGCTGCCGCGCGATCGGGCCGGCAGGGCAGCTCGATCGCGACGACCAGGCCGGGGTTGGCGTTGAAGGCGGTGACGGTCCCCTGGTGCAGCTCGACGGCGCGTCGGGCGATGGCCAGGCCCAGTCCGACGCCCCCGCTCGACCGGTCGCGGTCCCCCTCGACGCGGAAGAACGGCTCGAAGATGTCGCTCAGGGCTTCTCGCGGCACGCCCGTGCCGTGGTCGCGGATCGAGATCTCGGCCAGACCGTCGCGATGGACCAGCTCGATGTCAACCGTCGTGCCCGCCGGGGAGTGGCGGATCGCATTGCGGAGGATGTTCTCGCAGGCGCGACGGAGCAGCTCGCGGTCGCCGGTGACGATGACTTCCCGATCGCCCTTGAGCACCAGCCGGCACTCCTGGGCATCGGCCTCGAGGGCACAATCGGCGACGAGGTTCTCGAACAGCTCCACCAGGTCGACGTCCTCGAGGTTACGGGCGCCTGGGTCCCCTTCGGCTCGGGTGAGCTGGAGCAACTCGTCGACCAGGTGATTGAGTCGATCGGCCTCCTTGTGAATGCGTCCCATGGCGACCTCGCGGTCGGGGCTGGTCCTGGCCAGCTCCACAGCAAAGCCCAGTCGGGCCAGCGGGGAACGCAGTTCGTGCGAGACGTCCTGGAGCAGCCGGCGCTCGGCCGAGAGGAGAGTGGCAATCTGGTCCGCCATGCGGTTGAAGGCTTGCGCCAGGTCGCCGATCTCGTCTCGTCGGGACAGGTGATAGCGGACACCCAGGTCGCCGCGGCCGAACTTCTCCAGCACCCGGCGCAAGCCCCTCAGTGGGGAGGCCAGGTGGACCGCCAGCATGTAGCACAGGATGCCGATCAAGATCGGCAGCCAGAAGAAATAGGCCAGGGTGTCGGACGTGCCGATCCGAGGCCGTGGCGGAAGCACCGTGATCCATCGGTAGCGTTGGTCATCGGACCTGTGAACGATCACGGCGGGCGGTTCGCGCGGCGGGAACACGAGGATCATCGGGAAGAGCCAGGATCGCGATCGTCGCGGACGGGTCCGCGACGCCCGCCTGGCCAGCAGGGCCGAACGATCCTCGCCGCTGACCAGGTCGATGCCGCGCGCGGTGGTCAGATAGCATTCCGACTCGGTGTACGACTTCAGGCGATCCAGGTACGCGGCCAGCCGTTGCGGGCCTCCCTCCTCGTAGGCGCGGCGGGCATCGTCCAGGAGCAGGGCGTGCAGCCGCGGGATGCGCCGGATCGCGGCCCGAGAGGCGCTGGGAAAGCAAGACCGACGTGGCCACGAAGCCGATCAGCGACAGGACGACCGTCACGGTGAACCAGACGACAATCTTGGTGAAGATCGACCGGACCCGGATCTTCATGGGTGCGTCTCTTGGGGCTCATCCACCTCGGCGCAGAAGAGATAGCCGACGCCCCGGATGGTACGGATCAGGCCCCCCAGCGGACCCAGTTTCCTCCGCAGGTGGCTGACGTGCACGTCCAGCGAGCGGTCCTGGGGAGAGGCGGCCCGCCGGTAGATCGCCGAGGACAGCTCGTTGCGGGAGATGATCCGGCCCGCCGAGCGAACGATCATCTCGAGGATATCGAACTCGGTGGTAGTCACCTCCAGCGGGGTGCCGGCACACCAGACCTCGCGCGTGCCGGGCACCAGCTTGACGCCGTTGACCTCGAGGACCTCGTGGCCGTTGCGCGCGACCCGGCCGCTACGACGCAGCACGGCGCGGATGCGGGCGATCAATTCTTCCGGCTCGAACGGCTTGGGCAGGTAATCGTCGGCGCCCAGATCCAGGCCGGAGACCCGGTCGGCTCGTGCCGTGCGGGCCGTGAGCAGGATAATCGGGACCACGCTGCGACGGCGGACCTGCCTCAGCAGCTCGAACCCGTCCACACCCGGCAGCATCACGTCCAGGAGGATCAGATCATGCGCGCCGCCCAGCGCCCGCGCCAGGCCCACGCGACCGTCATGGATCGCCTCGACCGCGATGTTCCGCGCCGCGAAGAACTCGCGCATCAGATCGCATAACTCCACGTCGTCTTCAATCAACAGGACCGAGATGTCTCGCTCGGCCTGGGCTGCTCTCGCTTCGGTGTTCATCAGGCTAACATTCTCATCCCCAGAAAGAAACTCCGTGTCGCTCCGCCTCGACGGCGAGGCAGAGACGGACCGCAACCGTCGGGCGGCCAGGGATTCCGGGGGATCACACGGACCCATCCCCGATCGGCCGACGCACTGGTCGCGGAGGAGACGGCCGGTGAGATCCTTGTGGGCATCTCCCGTGCCGCCCCTCCCATCGTCGAGCGTCCTCTATTTATCTTAGCGCCATCCACCTCCCATTGTGCCGAATCCACCGACGCCGAGGTCCAGGCTGCCGCGCGAAATCATGACCGGGCCGCCGCTCGTAGTGGAACCGCCGCCCGCGCCCGAACCGCTGGCCGCCGCTGGCGCCGAACCGCCGCCCGCGCCCGAACCGCCGCCCGCGCCGAACCACCCTTGGAGATCATCATCGGGCCCCCGCCGATGGCCGGACCGCCCATGCCGATTGCGATCGGTCCACCCATGCCCGAGCCGCCGACGGCCATCCCGCCACCGCCGACGGATATGGCCATCGGAATGCCGGGCAGGCCCACCAGGTACTGCTGAACCGACTGCATCGTCGCCTCCACGCCGGCAATGCTTGTCGGCGACACGCTGGAGCTGCTCGTTGAGGTCGTCGTCGTGGTTGATGAGGGGGCGTTCGCCTGGATGGCCGTTGTGACCGCCGCCTGATCGGACTGGATCTGGCTGATCTGCGACGAGGTCAAGCCCATGCTCGTCCAGACGGCCGCCGTATCGGTCTGGACCGTCGTCGCGGCCTGCGAGCCCGTCAGCGTGCCCTTGCTGATGGCGTTCAAGTCATCCTCAACCTGGCCGAGCGATGCGTTGGTGGCCTGTGCTCCGCTCGGTACGTCATTCTGGAGGTCCGTCTGAAGCGTCTGGAAGGCCGTCTGAACGGCCGACAAGGCCGAGCTGGTGCCAGTTGAACCGGTGCTGGTCGCGGTTGAGCTGGTCGCGGAGGTTGAGCTGGTCGCGGAGGTCGAGCTGGTCGCGGAGGTCGAGCTGGTCGCGGAGGTCGAGCTGGTGCTGCTCGAGTTCGTCAAAGTGGTCGAGCTGGAGCCCGATGCTGACTGGATGGCCGTCTGGACCGCCTGGAGATCGGATTGGATCTGGCTCACCTGGCTCGACGTCAGACTCATGCTCGTCAGGATGGCCGCCTCGTCGTTCTGGATGGCCGTGGTGGCCGCGCTACCGGTCAAGGTGCCCTTGCGGATCGACTCCAGGTCATCCTGGAGCTGGCCGACCGAGGCGTGCGTAGGCTGTGCCCCGACCGACACATCGTTATTGTAATCAGATTCCAGGGTCTGGAAGGCGGATTGGACGGCCGATGAAGACAGCACGCTCCGCGACGGCAGGCTCGTCGAGCCGCTCCCCGTGTTCAACAGCGACGAGGTCAGGAGAAAGACCGGGTCCTTCATCCCTCCGCGCAAGCCCAGACTCCCGCCGCCGAACATCGCGCCTCGGCCGCCACCGCCGAAGGACCCTAGCTCGGCCATCATCGCTCGCCCTCCCATACCACCGCCGGCCAGGGCATCGAGGCCCACGCCCCGCGACAGTAGCTGCCTCCCTTCCAAAGCCTCACAACCGACCGTCGCCTTCGACGCCCGGTAATGACTCTGCGGCCGTCTGGCACCTTTTCGTTCGGAAATACCAAGCATGAAATCATCCTCCTTGACGATCACGAAACGGCGGGATCAGCAGCAAGGACAACCCCGCCATGAGTTTGGGGTGGGAGAGTAGACCGGCTGGCCCTCTTGAAGACGTGTCCGGGCGCCTATCGGACTGGTGAGAGATCCGGTCCCTCTACAGATGGGAATCGAAATACGCATACCAGGTCGCCAGCGAGCCAGAGGTTTTAACAATCCTTAACAGAGTGAGGGATGCATGGTGTGCGACACGTTCGCGAAGATTCTGCGCTCTCCCGACTGGAGTTCTCCGCCTCAGGACGTAGACGAGCTGCATCGTGGCTCGTGCTGCGACGACTCGATCGGGTCGTAGGCCGGTATGGTGAACGTGGTTCCCGGCCGATCGCAGGGAAGTGCTGGGGTGAAAGGAGCCGGCGATGATCTTGGTTCATCAGGTAGGTCGTCGAGGAATGGCGTGGGTCGGGCTGGTGATCGGTTCGATCGTCGTGGTGGGGGCAACGGTCGCCTCGTCGCCGCCGGGATCGGGCGATCTCGGGAAGGGGAAATCGGAGTCTCCCGCACTCCCGGGCGTGTCGATCGCGGCGCAGGCCGCCAATCCCCAGGCGATCGACCTGGAGAACACGGTCGCGTCCTTCAACTCGGTCGCGTCACTTGCCGCCGCGACACAGGCGCGCGACCTGGTCGTCCACGAATGGGGGACGTTTCTGGGCATGAACGCCTCCGACGGGACGGCACTCGACGGCATGTACCACGAAGAGCACGCCCTGCCGTCGTTCGTGCACAGCCGTTCCCGCGATCAACTGCGTCTGCCGATCATGTTGGTCAAAGGCGAGACGCCGGTGATTTACTTCTACACACCGCGGGCGTTGAGCGTCCGGGTCGGCGTGGGGTTTCCCCAGGGCATCTGGACACAGTGGTATCCGCAGGCCGTGGTGGTCCGGCCCTCGCTGCTGGCGCAGGCCCAGGCGCCCGATCGCCAGAGAGACGGCCGGATCTGCTGGTTCGCCAATGTGATCCCCGCTTCAGAGGTCCCGATGTCGATCAGCAAGCGGCGCGGGGCTTCGCCGGTTCCGACGGCGTTCGCGCTACCGGAGACCAGTAGCGACGCGCTCTGGGATTTCGCGCGGGACGTCGATGCGGCGTTCGTCAAGACCGTGGATGGGACTGGTGAGACCGCGCGCGCCGAGTACGAGCGTTTCCTGTTCTACCGCGGCCTGGGCCAGTCGCGGATGCCGATGCGAGCGGATGGCCGAGATGGAGGGACGCTGGCGCTCGAGCGCGAGCCGTCGCTCGGCGACGGGGTCCGGCACATCTTCGTCCTCAAGGTCGAGAATGGCCGGGGGTCGTTTGTTTACCGTCCCGCACTTCGGCCGGGCGAACAGGCGTCCGGTGTGATTCCGTCGATGGAACGCGCCCGGCCACTGGCCGAGTTCACCGAGATCGTCGCCGACGCCCTCGCCGCGAAACTGACCGAGTCGGGCCTCTATCCCAAGGAGGCGCGCGCGATGGTCAATACCTGGAAGAGCAGTTACTTCCAGAGCGAAGGGGTCCGGGTCCTGTTCGTGCTGCCGCAGTGCTGGACCGAGACGTTCATCCCGATTTCGATCGTGCCGAAGCCCCGAGAGGTTGTCCGGGTCATGGTCGGCCGGTTGGAGCTGCTCAGCGCCGAGCGGGAGCAACGGGCCGAGGCCGCGGTCCGCGACCTGGCCGGTCGGGACACAGCCCGGCGGCGGGAGGCGTTCGGATACCTCCGCGACCAGGGCCGTTACGTCGAGCCGATCGTGCGCCGGATCGCGAAGACCACGCAGGACGACGGCGTGCGCAACCTCTGCCGACGGTTGCTGCTCACCGAGCTGGTGACCGACCTCCGCGCGGCGGTCCACAATGCGGCCGACGGCAAGCGGCTCAACGAGGATCCCGTGCCGGTTCGCGTGCAACTGGCGCGGCTGCTCCGCGAGATCGGGTTGGCCGACGAGGCCCGCGCCGAGAGTACCGCCTTGTGGCGCGAGATCCGAAATCGTCCCGCGCCGTCGAAGACGTCGCAGGCCGATGATCCGGGCACGCTGGAGATCCGGGCCGCTCTGTACGAGGCGATGGGCGAAGATCGCCGCGCCGCGGAAGACTACGCCCGACGAATCGAGGGCCAGATCCGGGCGCTCGCGGGCAACGCCAACCCCGAAGCGATTCGCCGGGCTCCGTGACTGGTGGGTCGGCCGGGCTTATGCCCAGTGCCTGGTGAGGACGGGTCAGGCCGATCGCACGATCGCCGCGCTACAGGATCGAGTCGATCGTGACTCGGTCGGTTGCTCTCAACCCACCGACGATCGGGCTCGTCGCATGCTCCTGGTCCTCTTGCTCGATGCCCAGGGCCATCATGACCGAGCCGAGAGGGAGTGGTCGATACTCCGAGGCCAGGCTCAATCGAACGCCCTGTCGACGCCCACGGCAAACCTCCCGAAACCGTGAGATCGAGCACGATTCGCGTTCCGATCCCTGTCATGGGGCGCCGCCCACCGATTATCCTGGAAGGTGGGCGCCGTCTACCGGTGATTCTTTCTCTGACGACCCAGAGATTGGCAGTGACCCCGATGCCTCCAACGGGCGAATCACAACGATCGACGATCCGGCCGCTCCAGGGCAACGACCTGGAGCGGTTCCGCGCGTACCTGGGCTTGCTGGCACGGCTGGAGGTCTCCCCGGGGTTGCGGGATCGGGTGGACTTGTCCGGGGTCGTCCAGCAAACGCTGCTCGAGGCCCACCAGGCGTTGAAGGAACAGGCGGGGCCCGCACTCGCCGGCGAGGAGGCGACCGCCAACTGGCTGCGATCGATTCTCAGTCATAACCTGGCCGACGCGCTCCGCAAGCTAGCGGCCCGGAAGCGCGACGTTCGTCGAGAATGGTCGCTGGACGCGGCGCTTGACCGATCGGCATCGCGCCTGGAACGTTGGCTGGCCGCGGAGCAGTCGTCGCCGAGCCAGCGCGCCATCCGCCAGGAGGAGCTGCTGCGAATGGCCGAAGTGCTGGCCGAGCTGCCCGAATTCCAGCGCCGCGCGATCGAGCTCCATCACCTGCGCGGGATGCCGCTGGCCGAGATCGCCGCCGAGCTCGGCTCGACCAAGGCGGCCGTTGCCGGGCTGCTCCATCGTGGGCTGAAGACGCTCCGGATGCGGCTTGAGCCGGGATAGAGCCTCACTTTGAGATTCCGGATTCGAGATTTCAGATTTCATGCTGTTTTTACTAATTCACTCTGGAATCTGAAATCTCGAGTCCGGAATTCGGGAAAAGACCAGCGCATCCTGGTGGGATCTCACAGAGATCAGGATGGACGAGACGCAGTAACCGCAAACGATCGTGAGGCGAAGGCATGGCCGGCATCCCCGCGAGCTCTCGAAGTATGGGACGAGGCCCCGAAGACGATCGCGAAGCGCGGCTCAACGAGGTCATCGCGGTCTACCTGGAAGACCTCGAAGCCGCCCGATCGCCGGACCGCTCGGAGCTGCTGGCGCGTCATCCCGACCTGGCCGCCGAGCTGGCGTCATTCTTCGCCAACCAGGACCATCTCGATCGGCTGACCGCCCCGTTTCGCGATCAGCCGACCCGCGGTGATTTGCCCGGCGAGCATCCCGATTTCGATGCGTCCGACCGGCCGCCGGCCGTCGTTCCGTTCTCGAAGGCCGTTTCAGTGGACCGGCCGGGAGATGGCGAGAATCGTGTGGCAGAACGGGTCCGTTACTTCGGCGATTACGAGTTGATCGAGATCATCGCGGAAGGGGGGATGGGCGTCGTCTACAAGGCACGACAGGTCAGCCTCGACCGCGTGCTGGCGCTGAAGATGGTCCGGGCTGGGCGGTTCGCGATGCCCGACGACCTCCAGCGGTTTCGCCTCGAAGCTGAGGCCGCCGCGCATCTGGATCACCCTCACATCGTGCCGATCTACGAGGTCGGCGTGTACGAAGGGCATCATTACTTCAGCATGAAGCTGGTCAACGGGGGCAATCTTGCGGCGCAGGCTGGCCACTACGCGGAAAACCCACGGGCCGCGGCGAAGCTGGTGGCGACCGTCGCCCGCGCGGTGCACTACGCCCACCAGCGAGGTATCCTGCACCGAGACCTCAAGCCGGCGAATATCTTGCTGAGCGGACGGCCCGATCTGGCGATGGAAGATTGGACCCCGCTGGTCACGGACTTCGGCCTGGCCAAGCGGGTCAACGGCCCGATCGCCAGCGGGTTGACCCAATCCGGCTGGATCGTGGGGTCGCCCGGCTACATGGCGCCCGAGCAGGCCGAGGGGACCCGCGAGTCCATCACCACGGCGGTCGACATCCACGCCCTGGGCGTGATCCTCTACGAGCTCCTGACCGGCCGGCCGCCCTTTCGCGCCGAGACGATGCTCGAGACGCTCCGCCTGGTTCGGGAGCAGGAGCCAGCGCGGCTTCGGGCGATCAATCCGCGGGTCGACCGCGACCTCGAAACGATCGTCTTGAAATGCCTGGAGAAAGCTCCATCGCGGCGCTACGCCTCGGCGGAGGACCTGGCCGAGGACCTGGAGCGATGGCTCGGCCACCTGCCGATCCGCGCCCGGCCGGCGACGGTCCCCGGCCGTTTGGCCAAGTGGGTCCGGCGGCGGCCGTGGGTTGCGGCCGTGCTGGTCGTGGGACTCGTTGCCGTCGGGGCCACCATCCTGGCGGTCCGTGCCATGGTCTTCAGCTCCTGGCTCCAGCAGGTGGCCGACCTCAAAGGGCGGGCTCTTGATCGGGTCGAGTCAGAGCTGTTGCGATCGTTCGAGCGCAAGCGTCGGATGGAGGAGGACCAGTATTTCGACCGGATCCTCGCCGCGGAGCAGGCGTTGGCGAACCACGATCCGGACCTGGCCGGCCGCAAGCTCGAGGAATGTCCGGCGCGGCTGCGCGGCTGGGAATGGCATCATCTGAAGCGGCGGTTGCATCCCGAGATCCACGAACTCCAGGGTCATTCAGCGCTTCTCTGCGCCGACGAGTTCGCACCGGGCACGAGCGTCCAGGCCGCGTGCAGGCTGGGCGTGCTCTCGGCTCCGCTCTGGAATATGAAGGCCAGTTCCTTCGAGCATCACGTCCACGGGCCTGACGGCGCGGCGTATGGTCTGACCTTCGATCGGGCAGGGGTCCGGATCGCGACGGCGGGGTCGGACGGGGTCATCAAGGTGTGGAACATCCTCACGGGCAAGCTGACGCACCTGTTCCGCGGCCACGACGGCTGGACCGTGGGTGTCGCATTCCGCCCCGACGGCAACCAACTCGCGTCGGCGGGACAGGATGGGGTGATCCGGCTCTGGGACGTGGGATCCCCAGCCGTCGCCGATCAGAACCGCCCCGTGAAGACGCTCGACGCTCGCGCGCGAGCGGTCTTTGGCGTCGCATTCAGCGCGGATGGGTCGAAACTCGCCTCGGCCGGAGCGGATGGGTCGGTCCGCATTTGGGAGCCGGCGCGGGATGCTTCGCGTCCGTCCGCGGTCCTGAGCGGGCATGAGGGCGCGGTCATCAGCGTGGCGTTCCACCCGGACGGTAATTACCTGGCTTCGGGCGGCGCCGATCATCGCGTGAGGATCTGGGACCTCGCGACCGGCCGTCAGGTCGCAGACTTCCCCGCATCCACAAAACGGGTCAATGCGCTGGCATTCAGCCCGGACGGCTCGCGGCTCGCCATCGGCGGTCTCGACCACTCGGTCGCGATCCGGGATACGGCGACGTGGCGGGGGATCGTCGATTACCCCGGCCACGCCGACTCGGTCCTGTACGTCGGTTTCAGCCCCGATGGAAACGTCCTGGCCTCGGCCAGCCAGGATGCGACGATCAAGGTCTGGGACCCGGCTTCGGAGCCGGCCATCCGGCAATTCCGGGTCGAGGGGGCGACTGCGAGAAGAGAAGCGCGCGCCGGGGACGAACCGTCACCGACGACCGGGCCCCGCTGGGTCGGCGGCGTGGCGTTCGCCCCGTCGGGCGGCGAGCTGGCCGCGGCGGGTACCGATCACACCGTCGCCGTCTGGAACGTGGCGACTGGCCGGCTGAATCGCAGCTTTCGGGACGGTTGGGGGACCTGCTTCGGTGTCCGCTACGATCCGGCCGGCACCCGGTTAGCGGCTGCGGCGAGCGATCGGATCATTCGCCTCTGGAATCTTCGGACCATCGGCGATCCGATCCTGGTCGCCGACGAGAGGGAGGGATTCTCCAGCCTCGCGTTCAGCCCTGACGGGCACCTGCTGGCTACCGGGGGCGGTGATCCGCCGGAAGTGGTCCAGGGGCCGATCGATAAGCAACCGCGCCCGGAGTCCGCCGGGCGGACCATTCGAGTCTGGGACCCGGCCACGGGCCGCGAGATCCGTGCCATGTCCGGCCACGTCGGCTCCGTCCATGCGGTCGTCTTTAGCCCCGATGGGGCTCGGCTGGCCTCCGCCGGTGCGGACCGGATCGTCCGCATCTGGGACCCGGCCACGGGCCGCCTGCTCTCGACCCTCGAAGGACACACCGGCGCGATCTTCGCGCTGGCGTTCAGCCCCGATGGTGAGCAACTCGCCTCGGCCGGCGCCGACCGGTCGATCCGCATCTGGGAGGCGGCCTCGGGCCGCTCGACCATCAACCTGGAGGGGCATTCCCACTGGGTCATGGGCCTGGCATTCCATCCCGACGGGACTCGGCTGGCCTCCGCCAGTGCCGATCAGACTGTGCGGCTTTGGGACCCGGCTCGAGGCCGGCACGTGTTGACCCTGCGCGGGCCGCGCGACCGCGTGTTGGGCGTCGCGTTCAGTCCCGACGGCACTGGGCTCGCCGCGGCCTCGGCCGACGGGATCGTCCGGCTCTGGGAGGCGGGAGAGCCGTGATTGACTGGAACCCCACCATGGGGCCAGGGTCATCAATCGCCAATCGCCGCAGGCGATCTCAGCGCTTGCCGCAGCACGACTTGTATTTCCGGCCGCTGCCGCAGGGGCAGGGATCGTTGCGGTTCGCACGCACGCGCACGGACTCGCTGTCGAGCCTCCGGTTCCGGGATGGTGCTTGTCCGGGCGTCGTATACTCGATGTGGGACGACGCACCCGTTTCAAGACAGGCGCGGATCACGGACGCGGCCAGGTCGGCCTCCTGCTCGGGAGTCAGTCGGGAGAGATCGTTCGTACGCTTGCCCCACCGCTCCAGTATGTCGGCGACCCGGTTCCCCGATGCAGCCGTAATCGGGAGTGAGGCACCGCCGGTCGTGAGGAATCCGTCATAGGGGAGTACGCGGCCGGCAACCAGCATGTTCTTGGGCGCCGTCTTACTGAAACCAATGTCGACCAGGAAGTGGTCCTCGTCGCGGAATGCGTCGCGAACGGTCACGCCGACGCCTCGCTCCACGGCGATGACCTGCATGAGCGTGTAGTAAGCCTGCCGCATCGCGTTCAGAACGGTCGAACTCGTCGGAACTGGGCTGTGGTGGCGATGTCTCCAGGTATCGTTGAACGGGGTTGCGACCGTCGCGATAGACGTTGTAAATGCAGTAGTCCATCAAGACCGAGCTCTCGTCCATCGAACTGAAAACGAGGTATCCCATCTTTCAAAATTCCCAGGTTGCGGCCGCCTTCATCGAGGATGTCCTTGCTGAGCATCGACACGAGCTTGCGACCGAGAGCATGCCCCACGGGATGCAACCGCTGATAGATGGGCAATAAGTTTGCATGCGTGGTCATGGGATGACTCCAGTCTGGGTGAAAGAGCCATGGAGGAATCATTCAGTGAGATGTTGGCGGATGGGCCATGCCGTATTTCCGCAACTTCTGGCGGAGGGTGGCGCGATGGATGCCGAGCAGCTCGGCGGCCGCGGCGCGGTTGTGCTGGCACTGTTCCAGGACGGCCTTGAGGACCGGCGGCTCGACCAGCTCGAGGAACCGCTCGTAGAGCGAGGCATCGCCGGGCGGAGTGCGCGGAGTGTGGATCTCGCGCCTGGCCCATGCGGCAAGCCATCCCGGGAGGTCGGGCCCGGCGGGGGCCGAACTTTCCTCGACGCGGACCGTGGCTGCTGGGAGGTGTTCCGGCCGGATGGTCTGGCCGCGCGCGACGATCGCCGCATGCTCGATGGCATTCCGCAGCTCTCGGATGTTCCCTATCCAGGGCCGCGATTGCAGCTCATCGAGGAGCGCGTCGCTGAGACCGGCGTCGGCGATGCCGGCCAGACGGGATTGACGCAGGAAGTGCTCGGCCAGAGCCGGGATGTCCTCGCGACGGTCGCGGAGCGGCGGGATGTGGATCGGGAAGACGCTGAGGCGGAAGAACAGGTCCTCGCGGAACTGGCCGGTCGCCATGATCTGGTCGAGAGGCCGGTTGGTTGCCGCGATGACCCGGATATCGGTGGGCCGCGGCCGGGCGTCGCCGACGGGCGTCACGGCGCGGTGCTCGATGACGCGCAGGAGCTTTACCTGGAGGTCTGTCGGGATATCGCCGACCTCGTCCAGCAGCACGGTCCCGCCGCTGGCCAGCTCGAGCAGCCCCTTCTGGTCCTGGACGGCACCGGTGAAGGACCCGCGCAGGTGGCCGAAGAGCTCCCGTTCGACGAGGCTCGGACTGAGCGCGGCGAGGCAGACCGGGATATAAGGGCCGCCTCGTCGTCCGCTGTGTCGGTGGATCGCCCGGGCGACCAGCTCCTTGCCGGTCCCGCTCTCGCCGGTGATCAGGACCGGCACGTCCGTCGGTGCCACCAGGGCGATCTTCTTGAACAGCTCCTGCATGCTGGCTGACGAGCCGATGAGCGCCTCGGGTTCGGATGCGGCGGCTTCGAGGCTTCCGGCGTCCGCGCGGGGCTTGTGCGTCTCCAGGGCGCGCGCGACGACGGCCGTCGCCTGGTCGAGGTCGAAGGGTTTGACCAGGTAGTCGAAGGCGCCTCCCTCCATCGCGCGCACGGCTGTCTCCAGGTTGCCGAACGCGGTGATCACGATGATCGGTGCCGCGCCGGCACGCTCGCGGAACGCGGGCATCGCCGTCAGGCCGTCGACGCCGGGCAAGCGGACGTCGAGCACCACCGCGTCCAGCGGGCTGGCGCCGGCGATCTTCAGGCCCTCCTCCACCGACGCGGCCACTTCCACGTGATGCCCCTCGTCGGCGAGCGACTCACGGAACGCCCAGCAGATGCTCACCTCGTCGTCGACAATCAGGATGCGGCTCATACGGCTTCCTTCAAGGACTCCTTCGGTAGATCACGCCACAACGGCAAGGTCAGGCGGAAGCGGGTCTCCCCGTCGGCGCGCGACCAGGAGAGCCGGCCGCCGTGGTCGGTGGCCACGCGCTGGGCCAATACCAGACCGAGCCCGACGCCTTCGGGCTTGCTGGAGACGAACGCCTCGCACAAGGAATCGGCCAGCTCCGGCGGCGGCCCTGCGCCGGTGTCGGCCACTTCCACGGCGATCTCGGTATCGCCTTCGACCAGATCGATGCGAACTGTGCCGCCGGCTCCCGCGGCCTCGATGGCGTTCAGCGCCAGGTTCAGGACGGCAGCCCGCACGCCCGAGGGATCGGCGAGGACTTCGAGCGGCCGGTCTCCGCGCGGCGGTTCGAGCGCCACTCCGGTGTGCTGGCACGCCGGCTGGACCAGCAGGGCGACGTCCGCAAGAAGCTGCCTGAGGTCGCACACCGTCGGCGGCCGGCTCTCGATCCGTCCCAGGGAGAGCAGGCCCTTGACCTGCTCCTCGGTGATCGCCAACTGCCGCAGCGCGACGCTCAGGGTCTGGTCGTCGGCGGGAGGTGGATAGCGGCGGGCGTGCAGTTGCACGCTCATCCGAGCGCCGGTCAGCGCGTTGCGGAGCTGATGGGCCAATCCGGCGGCGAGCTGGGCGAGCAGGCCGGATCGCTCCGTGTCCCGGATCGTGCGCTGCATGTTCTTCAGTTGGATACACATGTGGTTGATCGACCGGGACAGTTCCTCGACTTCGTCGCGATGGCCCTCGAGCGGAAGCTCCTGAAAGTCGCCTTGCACGATCCGGGCGACCTGCCGCTGCACGCGACGGATCCGCACGCCGATCCGGTGCGCGATCCAGCTCGTGGTCAAGACCATCACGGCGAGCGAGCCGGCCCCGAGAATGAGGGGCGGCATTGCGGCTTCCCAGCGAGCCTGCCGCCAACTGGTCTCGGGGTAGAGCACCAGCAGCGAGGTGCCCGGTGAACCGGCTGAGGATCGCAACGACACTCCGACAAAGGGCGTTCCTTCGAGCATGGCTGTCGGGAATTCGCGCAGCGATTCCCGGTGAGCGGCGGCGGGAAGGGACCGGAGGGCCGGCGGCAGCCCCTCGATGTTCGGCAGGCTGCTCCCCGTCACCCGGCCATCCTCGGCGTAAGCCACGAAATGGGCGCCGGAGAGCCCGCGCAGCCTCGTCAGCACAACGCCGGTGTACGGGTAGCTCGCGTTGTCGAGCGCGTCGATCACCCCATTGAGCCGGTCGACGATTTGCCGCTGGCTCCGCCGGGCGGCCAGCGTCGCCGTCGTGATGGCAATCGCCGCCACGTCCACGGCCTGGATGGCGATCAAGGGGATCAGGATCTGGTTGCGGATCGACCATCGCATCGAACCATCCCGCCTCTCGGCGTCGTGTCGGGTCCAGGTGATTCTTCCATCAGACCCTCCCCGGGTCGTCATCCGCAAGGGATCATTCGGTGCGCACCTCTTGTCGGGACGGAAGACCTTCAGTCAGCCCCTCGGCGGGGTCATGAGACCCGCGCCGAACAGTCACGGAATCCGGTTCCGGCGAAAATCCGTTTTTTGCAAAAAATCGGGATTGGCTGTATTGTCCCGGGTGCACTATGGCTGAAGACGGGCCCGGGTTGGGAAGGAAGAGGTCAAACCGGCATGCCACACGCATCATCACAAGCGTTGAGCGACCATTTTCAGGTCCTCTTCGGCGCAGGGACCTGCGCGGGGTTGACCGATGGGGATCTGGTCGAGCGGTTCCGAGCGGGTCGGGATGAGGGGGGTGAGCAGGCGTTCGAAGTCCTGGTCGAGCGGCACGGGCCGATGGTCCTGAGCGTCTGCCGTGGCATCCTGGCCGATCCCGAGGAGGTGCACGACGCATTCCAGGCGACGTTCCTGGTCCTGGCGCGCCGGGCCGGTGCGATCCGCAAGACGGATTCGGTCGGAAGCTGGCTCTACGGGGTCGCCGTCCGGGTCGCCGCGCGGACTCGGGTTTCCTCGATCCGTCGGCGAATCCGCGACCGGAAGACGATCCAAGCGGCCGGGTCTGGCGTGGCGGTGGAGACAGACGCGGGGAATTCCCCTTCGATCGAGCGGGACGATGGTGCCGCGATCGTCCACCAAGAGGTTGACCGCCTGCCGGAGAAATACCGCGCTCCGATCGTCCTCTGCTACCTTGAGGGCCTGACCCACGACGAGGCCGCCGCCCGGCTGAGCTGGCCGGTGGGGACCGTCCGCAGCCGGCTCTCGCGGGCGCGGGACCGACTCCGTTCCCGGCTGACTCGCCGGGGCGTGACCGTGCCCTCGACCCTCGGACCCCTGGCGACCTGGCTGACGGGCGAACCGGCTGGGTCGACCGTGGCGGCGACCACCGTATCGGCCTTGTCCGCCCAGCTCACCACATCCCTGGCTCGGTCCGCAACCCATTTCGCACTCGGCCGGTCCGCGGCCGCCGGCCCGTTGTCGGCAGTCTCGATGGCACTGGCCCAAGGAGTCCTCACGACCATGTTGCTCAAGAAACTGGCGATTGTCGGTTGTGTCGTTCTGTCCATCGGAATCGTGTCCGTGGGTGGTGGCGCCCTTCCTGGTCCGGGCCTCCCGGCGCAGGATCCCAAGCCGGCCCGAGCCGCGACCACGGCCCAATCCACCAAGACGGCCGTCGCCGAAGCAGCGAAACCCGACGACATCGATCTGCTGCTCCAGCAGCTCCTCGAAGCGGCCCGAAAACGCGTCGAAACCCAGCGGAACTTTTACCAGGAAGGACGGATCACCCTCGATCGATACATCGACGCGTGCACGAGCCTGGAAAGAGTTGAGCTCCAGGCTGCCAAGACCGAAGGTGAGCGGCAATCGGTTCGTCAGCGCTATATCGATCATCTCAAGCAGACCGAGAAGCGCGAGATTGATGAGATGGAAGTCGGCCGAAGTACGGCGGCCGACGTCGCCGAAGCCCGCCAGCGCCGCCTGGAGGGGGAACTCCAGATCAAGCTCGGCGAGAAGGAAGCGACTGAGAAGGCTTCGATCCTCCGGCGGTTGAACGAGCTTGAGCGCAAAGTGGACGAGATCCAGAGCAAATTCGGCGGGAAGCCGTTCAACCCGCAGTGAGCACTCGGAGCGTCAAGCAGTGGACGATTGGCAACCGGTTGGGTAAGCTGGTGGTGATGACGGATTCACCATCGAATTCAACGAGACGGATCGATCGCGATGGGCCCGCAAGACCTGTCTGATCTGCTGCGTAAAGCGCCCTGTTGTGCCGTTTCGCATCTATGCGACTGACGGGAGGACCTACGATGTGCGCCACCCGGACCAGGCCCTGGTCTTGAGGACGCGCGGGATCCTCCCGATGTCGTCCACGCCGGACGAATACGCCGACCGCTCGGAACATCTCGCCCTGGTTCACATCATCCGAGCCGAGCAGCTCTCGCCTGACTCGTCATCGAAACCGGCGGCTGCTGGGTGATCGATTGGTTGCAGTGCGTCCGCGCTCACATCATGGCCGGACCGATTCGTTCACGAGCCGATGGAACTCATTGCGGAGGTTGAGGCCGTCCGAGGGGAAGATCTGGGTCATCATGATGCCGATCACTTCGTGCTTCGGGTCGACCCAGAAATCCGTGTAATAGATCCCGCCCCAACTGAACGTGCCGACCGGGTCTTTCTTGCCGTCGTCGGCCGGGCGGGTGGTCACGCCAAAGCCGTAGCCGAAGCTGTCTCCGTGCACCCCGATCCAGATCGGGAGGCCCTCGGTCTGATCGCGGGTCATCGCGGCAACCGTCTCGGGGCGGAGGATGCGAACGCCTTCCAGCTCGCCGTGGTTCAGGAGCATCTGCAAGAAGCAGGCATAGTCGGCGGCGGTCGAGACCAGGCCCGCGCCCCCGAGTAATAACCGGTGTTGCCCCGATACGGCAAACTCGCCGAGTAGATGCAGGCTCCTCGGACCGTTGGTCCCTCGCCGGTCCGGACGATCGTGCCCTTCGGCCCGGGTTGATAGAGCGTGGCCAGCCGGTCGCGCTTGGACTCGGGCAGCACGAAATGCGTGTCGACCATCTTGAGGGGCTGGAAGATCCGCTCGGCGAGGAAGGCGTCGAGCGACTGGCCCGAGACGACCTCGACGATCCGGCCCAGCACATCTGTATTCAGGCCGTATTCCCAGGCCGTCCCCGGCTGGTGGAGCAGGGGGAGCTTCGCGAGCCGCCGCACGTTCTCGGCCAGTGAATGATCGCTCGGCGTGAGCCCGTCGCAGATGTCCGCCTCCGCATAGAGCCGGCCCAGGATCGGCCGGTCGATCATCCGATAGCACAGGCCCGAGGTGTGCATCAGCAGGTCGCGCACGGTGATCGGCCGGTAGGCGTCGATCAGCTCGTATTCTGCACTCAAGTTCCCCGGTGATGTCGAGCCATTCGCTTTAATACGGGGCACGGCCACCTTCATGAACTTGAACTCGGGGAAGAACCGGGAGATCGGATCCGAGAGGCTGAGCCGGCCCTGTTCGGCCAGGATCATGACGGCGGTAGTCGTGACCGGCTTGGACATCGAGGCGATCCGGAAGATCGACCCGGGCGACATCGGTTTGCCGAGCTCGGTGTCTTGCATCCCCACGGCGTCGAGGTAGGCGACCTTGCCGTGCCGGGCGACCAGCACGACAGCCCCGGCGATCTGCTTCTTCTCGACGGCCTGGCGGAAGAGCGCACTGGCCCGATCCAGGCCCGCCGGGTCGAGCCCGACCTGATCGGGCTGGGCGCGCGGGAGTCCTTCGCCGGCCCGCGCGGGACAGGCCGTTGCGAGGATCAGAAGAACGACGGGGATCGTGGGCGAGAGTCGGTGGCATCGCATGGGGAATCTTCCTGTTGGATCGGCAGGATGGTTCGATCCCTCGGTTTCCGGGTCCTCCTGACCATGCCCCTCATTGTGCCGTCCCCGTCGGCGAACACAAGAGACTGGAATTCCCGATCCAACCTCGTCTTCACTCATCGTCCTTGGGCCTGACCTCACCGAGGTCCTTCACCTCGCCGGGTTTGGGTGTCCAGTCCACCAGAATGAAGCCCTCAAAATTGCCCTGGAACCCTCTCGCGCTGACCTTCTGATTCAATCCCGGCACGATGCCGTCGATCCGGAAGCGACCATCTCGGTCCGTCGTCGCCTGCAAAGGTGGGTCGAACTCTCGCTGCGAGCCCCGAGTTGGCTCGTCGATAAGCCGAAACATGCGCAGCACGAGTCCCTCAACCGGCTGACCCGCCTTGTCGCGGAGGCGCCCGGTCACCGTGGCGGTCGGTTCGAGGCGAACCTGGAGCGGGCCCTTATCGCCGACGTCGACCTGCACCGCCTTGCCCAGGCCCCGCGCCCCGTGGTGGAAGATAATCGTCCGGGGCAGCAGAGGACTCGGGCTCAGCCCGTAGACCGTGAATCCCGACCCGTCCAGGGGAATGAATTGGCTGGTGTTCCGGTACGTCTCGCCGATCATGCTAGCGCCCGGAGTGGACGCCCCTCCGGATCCAGCACACTGCCCGAGCGGACGACCCCGGAGTCGAATGTCAAGTCGCAGGTGAACGACTCCGTCCCCGGGGCGATGTCGACCGGGTGGACGGCCGGGAAATTCTGGGGGAAAAGCTCGAACGGCACCGTATCGTAACGTACCGAGAGGGCGTCGGCCGGCGCGCCGGGGTGTTCCTTCGGAGGGACGCCAGCGGGGATGAACTTGTCGGACTGATATTGGATGTGCGCGACGAGGAACCCGCGTCCCGGCGGTATAACCAGCCGGAAACGTCCGTCTGCCATCGATGGCACGTGCCACCCCGGATTGGGGTGGTATCGGTTTCCCTCCGATCGGAATCCCGGCGAGCGGGCCCAGTGCGGGTTATCCCGAAGGGCCGTATAGGCGACCCAGGCCTGGACTGGACGACCGTTGGCCCGATCGATCAGCCCGCCAGTCACGACGACCCCGCGGACCATCTCGATGTCCATGGCGATCGGCTCGTAACCCGGGCCCTCCGTAATCGTCCGCTCGGAGGTGATGTAAGGCTGGTCGCCCCCTCGGGCGGATGCGCAGGCGGCGGCGTGGGTGTTCTTGAGAGTCCGTCGAGCCGGTAACGGCCTGCTTGGTCCGTGGTTGCCACGGCATGGGTCCCGAATTCCGAAACCAACGTGATCCCGGCCAGGGCGCGCGCCGGTGTCCAGGTCGCGGACGACGCCCGAGATCGACTTGCCCGGCTTGCAGGGATGTTCGAACTTGGCGTCGTACACCGGATATCCGCGGTAATGGGGCGGGCGGTCCTTCGGGAAGGAGCCGGTCACGACTTGCGCGGCGTCGCGCTGGATCCCGGGACCGGCGATCCCCAGGACCGTCCGTCGCCCGCGGCCGATCCCCGTGAGCCGGAAGCGGCCATCCGCATCGGTCTTCGCGGCCTGGAAGTATCCCGAAGGAGCCCCGAAGAGGGATTCCGGATTCGAGGGATCTTCGACCATCAATGTCCGGACCTCGATCCCGGCCAGCGGACGTCCTTCGAGGTTGATGAGCCGTCCCTCGATCGGTACATCGTCCCGGACCAGGCGGAGTTCGACATCGCCTTTGGCTTCGGCAAGACCAGTCCAGCTCGGTCCGAATCCCTCCGCCGTGGCGACGAGATGGATCGCGCCGAACCCATCCGGCATCCCGGAAGTCATCCGCAGCGCCCGACTTACCTCCGGGTCGTTGTCCGCCACGATCAAGGCGAAGCGGCCATCCGGTCCACTGGCGGCACGCACCTGGGGCACGCGCGTCGACCAGGTCCAATCGGTGCCCTGAAAGGCCAGCCAGAGCCGTGCTCCTGGGAGCGGCTTACCATTCGGATCGAGCACGCGTCCGCCGACCTGGATTGTTGTTGGGGCGACGGCGGGTTTCTCCGCGACAGGAGCCGTCGGCTGCTCCGTTCGCTGGGCGACTCGCGGAGCTTTCGCCGCACCTACGCGGAGCGCGGCCATCACACCAGTCACAGTGACTCCTACAGCCAGGAGGAATACGATGGCGAGCTTGACGTGATGGAAGGCCATGGTCCCGAGCATGCCTTGGGTCATCGATGCCACGCTCGAGGAGGCGACGACGGTTGCGGCCTGTCCGGCTGCAAACCGTGAGGCGGCCCGAGCCGTCGCCTCGATCCAGGCGGCCGGGGCCGCCGTTGGGGTCATTTCCGGCAGGGCCGACGAACTCAGGAGAGGCACCGTCGTCATCGCGCCGCGGGCGGTCAGTCGTTCGCGGAGCCGCTCGCGGGCCCGCGCCAGCCGGCTCTCGACCGTACCGACCGGCCAGCCGAGTTTCTGGGCGGCCTGGGCGTGAGTCAACCCTTCGAGGTAGCAGAGCACGATCGGCAGCCGGAATCGGTCCGGAAGCCGATCGATCTGATGATGCAGGTCGGCCCAGAGCTCGGCCGAGGCTGGCTCATCGGCGCGCCGCATCACCATGTCCGCACCTCGCTGTTCATGGGTCCGGCGCCGGGCGGCGGCCACCTTCGCCTTGGATGCGATCCTCAGCGCGACCGCATGCAACCAACCGCCGATCGCCTGGCGGTTCCGGATCGATCGAGCCTTCCGTGCGAGCACCAGGAACGCCGCTTGAGAGGCGTCTTGGGCGTCATGGACGTTGCCCAGCAGTTGCCGGCAGGTCGCCAGGACCATCGGTGCATGCCGCTCGACCAGGGTCGCGAAGGCGACTTCTGACGCCTCCCCGCGCCGGGTGTTGAACCGATCCAGCAGCTCGTCGTCCGTCAAGGCACCCACCGCTCCTTCATTGAAGAGCGCCTGGAGATGACGGTTGGATGCACTCAATCGTACGCTCGCCATGACCTTCAACCCCGTTGACTGGTTGATCTCCGGTTTCTCACCAGAGTGCCCGGCGAGGGATGAGATCAGTCCCAGTATTTCGGAATCTTTCCGCCGGCACGAGTCCAATCACGAGGGTCTGAGCCCGGGAAACGGTTGGCTTGACTCCCCGCAGGTTCCTGAAAACGGAGTCGTGCGTGTCCCGGAATCTTCCCGCGCACGGGTAAGAGATAGGCCCTGGTTGCTCTCCATTCTACATTCACGGTTCTGACAACAGGGAGTTATCCGATGTCATCCTTGAGCTTCGATTCGTTGAGGAAGCTGCGCCCGGCATCCACCCGGAGGATCGGGGGCCGGACCCATCGGCGGCGGGCGTGGCGGTTCGCCCCGCAACTCATCCCGCTGGAGGTCCGCGCGCTCCTGAGCACGATCACTGTCACCAATGACGACGATAGTGGCTCCGGCTCGCTCCGCGACGCGATCGACTCGGCCAGCGCGGGCGACACGATCGATTTCGCCCCAAGCGCCTATGGGACCATCACGCTGACCAGCGGACCGCTCAGCGCCCCGAACATCGACCTGACCATCCAGGGTCCAGGGCGCACAATCTCACGATCAGCGGCGACGATACCTACACCGTCTTCGAGTTCGGCGTCTTCCCGTACGATCCGTCGTCGATCGGCGCCAACGTGACCGTCTCGGGCCTGACGATTGCCGACGGAAACGCCGGGAACTATGGCAGCGGGGGCGCGATCCTGGCGCCGGTGAACCTGACACTCTCGGACAGCGTCCTGAAGGACAACCAGGCGCCCGGCGGCTCGGGGGGCGGCATTTCCAACGGCGGCAACCTCTCGGGACTGAGTCTCACCATCGACAACGACCTGTTCGAGGACAACACGGCGGGCTCGGCGAAGGCCCTGTTCTTCTCGGGCGACGGCGGCGCGATCGACGCCGAGAATGGCTCGAACGTCTCCGTGAGCTCGAGCATCTTCATCGACAACCAGTCGTTCAGCGTCGATGCCCAGGGCGGCGCGATCAACGTCATCACTTCAGAATACTTGTATTCCAGCGTATTTGGGAGCTTGTCGGTCACCGGCAGCACGTTCAGCGGGAACACGGCTCTCAACAACTCCCAGGAATTGGGCTTCGATGGTGGGACCGCGGCCGGCGGCGCGATCTGGACGGACCCGCAGGTTCCGGTGACGATCAGCACAAGCCAGTTCCTCAACAACGAGGCGGAAGAGTCCTTGTCTCAAGGCGGCCCTGAGGGCCTCGCTGCTGGCGGCGCGCTCGCGGTCACTCCCGGCACGCCCTACGGCTTCCCTCCGCCCCCTCCGAGCCCCGTGACGATCACGGATTCCCTGTTTTCCGGTAACATGGCCGTCGGCACGGGCGCCGCGGGCAGCCAGGCTCAGGGCGGCGCGATCAACCTTGGCGGCTTCGGCGCCTCCGGGGGGGGAACCGCCACCATCAGCGGGAGCACGTTCACCGGGAACCAGGCTCTGGGCGACAGCAGCAGCATCAATCCCTCGGATGAACTGCCGGGTCCCGCCGATGGCGGCGCCATCGACACGTACCTGGAGGCCCTCGCCCTCACAGCCGACACCTTCTCCGGCAACCAGGCGGTGAGCGGCTCCGGACAGAACCTGGAGCCTGCGCTAGGCGGAGCGATCTACAGCCAGCTCTTCTTCAACTCCAAACCAAGCCCGACGCTCATGACAACGATCGCTGACAGCCTGTTCACCGGGAACCAGGCCGTCGGCGGCGCCGGAGTACCCTCATTCAGCAACTATGTCGAGGGGGGCGCGCTGAATCTGGTAGACACCCCCGCTTCCGTGACCAAGACCTCGTTCATCGGCAACCAGGCCCTCGGGAGCCCGGGCACCAGCGCCTCGCCGATTCCCGCTTATTACGGGAACGAAGGCATCGGCGGCGCGGTCGGTACGACCGGCGCGTCCCTGTCCATCCAGGGCGGCGTGATCGCGGGCAACGTCGCGATGGGCGGCCAGGGTGCTGACGCGTCCTACGGAGCCGGCGAGACCGGCGGCTACGGCTGGGGCGGCGGCATCTTCGTCGGCGGGCAAGGCGCCTTGACGCTCAGCGGCACCGCGATCACCGGGAACAGCGCCATCGGCGGCGAAGGCGGTCAGGGCAATACCGGCGGCGGCGGGGGCTACGGCCAGGGCGGTGGCATCTACGTGTTCTACGGGGGCTCGGCGAAGCTCACCAACGTCATGATCCTCGGCAACACCGCCGTCGGCGGCGCCGGCGGCCAGGGGACCAGCACCCTCGGGTTCGCGGGCTATGCCCAGGGCGGCGGCGTGTTTGAGTACGCGGCCACGCTCAAGGTCAACGGCGGGCTGATCGCCGGCAACTCGGCGATCGGCGGTCAGGGCGGCGGCGGCGGCGAGGGCGGCGGCGTCTTCATCTCCGGGACTTCCGCCAACGCCTCGCTCACCGACGTGTTGGTCACGCTCAACACGGCGATCGGCGGCTCGGGCGGGGGCAAGGGCTACGGCGGTGGACTCTACATCGCCGCCGGCACCATCACCACGCTCACCAAGACCAAGGTCGTCGCCAACTTCGCCAGCACCTCCGGCAACAACATCTACGGGTCCGCGACAACCGGGTAGGGAGGGCGTCCCGGTCGGGAAGGGACGAGGCCGCCGGTACTGGAGATCGAACCATGCGACGAGACGCCGCAGATTCCTGTGAGAATTCGAGGCACGACGGTCTCGGACCCGCGAAAGTGAGCGTGGGACATGTTCGCGCCGCCTGGCTCAGCCGGGAGCCGAAGGTCCTGATCGCACTGGTCCTGATCGGATTGATCTGGTTCGCGAACCGCGGTCCGGTCCGGGACGCCGCGCGGATGCAGTTCGTCCGAGACATCCGGCATGGCCAGACATTCGCCCTGGCATTCTCTCCGGATGGGGCGACCCTCGCTACCAGCCATTCGGATGGCCGCGTGGCATTGCGGGATCAGGCGACCGGCTGGAACGTCGCACGGTTCTTGCGCGACCGCGGCCACGTCGGGGCCGTGGCCTTCTCGCCGGATGGCCGATTCCTGGCCGCGGGAGGAATTCAGCCCGATATCATCGTGTGCGATCGGGATCCGGAGGGAGCCGAGCGTCTCCTGGGGATGCAGATCGGGGAGACCAAGGCCGTGGCCTTTTCCCCGGACGGGAAAGCCCTGGCCGCGACGGGCCTTCTTCGGAACGAGATCGTTCTCTGGGACATCGTCTCGGGGCGAGAGCAGGCGACCTTGAAGGGCCACGCGTCCGGCGCGCTCAGTCTTGCATTCTCTCCCGATGGCCGGTCGCTCGCCTCGGGGGGACGCTCCGACTCGGCGATCGTCGTCTGGGAGCTCGCCACAGGACGACCTCGGCTCCGGCTGGAGGTCCCATGCGGCCCGGTCAACGTCCTCGCCTACTCGCGGGACGGTGCCCGGATCGCTTCGGCCAGCGTCTTCGAGTCCGACGTCCGACTCTGGGATGGGAAATCGGGCCGGTTGGACCGGCTCGTCGCGGGACATAAACTGGCGACGAACGCCCTGGCCTTCTCGCCGGATGGCCAGATGCTGGCCACGGGGGGCTGCGACGGGATGGTCAGGCTCTGGAGCGTCGCGACCGGCCAGCCCCTCTGGGTCCTCGATGCGCAGACGACGCGGGTCGGTGCGGTCGCCATCTCGTCAGACGGCCGCTTGCTCGCCGCCCTCTCGAACGACGACGGGGTCCGGCTCTGGGACCTGGCCGATCTCGGACCAGACCTGCCCGGCCGGCCATCGAGATAGATCCGGCGACAACCGGTCCCGCGCTGGGACCAGGGATCGAATGCCCGGATCGAACGACTTGGCCTTGATGATGACGACTCTGATGGATTCCATATTAAGGAGCGTTGTCCCGGAGTGATGGGTCGTCGGACTGTCTTCCAGGATGGCCGATCCTCCCCGCTAGGGTCGTGGCTTCGGATCGTCTCCTTTCGGATTGTCTGGGATGAGGAGGGCGCTCGTCCGAGAGCGACTTGGCCTTGGGAACCGAGCGTATGGGCGGCAGGAGAGTCGAAACTCGCTCAGATGGGGTTCAACCATTGTTGGAGCGTCTGAAGGCCGGTGACCGCGATGCCCTGGGGAATCTGCTGGCGGCACATCGCGATCGGCTGCGCCGGATGATCGAGCTGCGGATGGACGGGCGGCTCCAGGCGCGGCTCGACGCGTCCGACGTGCTCCAGGAGGCGTTCCTCGACGCCGCGGCGCGGCTCGACGCCTATCTCAACGACCCCAAGCTGCCGGTCTTCCTCTGGCTCCGATTGATCGTCGGCGAGCGACTGATCACCCTCCACCGACAACACCTGGGCACCCGGATGCGCGACGCCGGGCGCGAGGTCTCACTCGATCGCCAGGCCGCGCCGGCGGCCAGCTCGGAGGCCCTGGCCTCGATGCTGTTGGGCCGCCAGACGTCGCCCTCCCAGGCGGCCATCCGCGCCGAGCAGCTCCTCCGCATCCAGGAGGCGCTCAAAAACCTCGACCCGATCGATCGCGAAGTCTTGACCCTTCGTCACTTCGAGCAGCTCAGTCGTGCCGAGACGGCGCAGGTGCTGGGCATCAGCGAGGAAGCCGGTGCCAAGCGCTACCTCCGCGCGCTGAAGCGACTCAAGGAAATCCTCGCCGGCCTGCCCGGCGGACTGGAGGGACTCTGAGATGTCACAGGTATCGTTCCTGCCCGGATCCGGTCGATTCCACCTCCTCGACGAGCTGGCCGAGGAATTCGCCGGGCGTTATCGCCGCGGGGAGCGGCCGGCGCTGAAAGAGTACGCCGACAAGTATCCGGATCTGGCCGAGGAGATCCGCGATCTCTTCCCCGCGATGGTCGCGATGGAGCAAGTCGACAGCGGCTGGCCGTTCAACCGGTGAACCCGGACTCTCGCGGCCGGTACGCGCCGCGACTCCGCCACGCCGCCTGGGCGACTTCCGGGTGATCCGTGAGCTGGGCCACGGTGGTATGGGCGTGGTCTACGAGGCCGAGCAGGTCTCGCTCGGCCGTAGGGTGGCCTTGAAGGTCCTCCCCGGTCACGCCCAGGACGGCCCCGCCCTTGAGCGATTCCATCGCGAGGCCCGGTCCGCGGCGAAGCTGCATCACACCAACATCGTGCCGGTCTTCGAGGTCGGGCACGACGGGGACGTCAACTACTACGCGATGCAGCTCATCGCGGGGCAGGGGCTCGACCGGGTCGTCGACGAGCTGCGGAGATTGCGCGACGCGTCCGATCCGTCAAGGGCGGCTGCCGGCCCTCGCGAGATCCCGCCGCAGTCCGCCCCACCGACGGATGCACGATCGAAACCGTCGGGGCTCTCCGCGGAACGGGAGGAGGCATTGCAACGCGTGGCCCGCTCGCTCTGGTCGGGCCGGCTCACCGAGGTCGATCCGGGAGACGCCGCGCCTCGACTTCCATCACCCCCGGCGGTCCCCAGCTCGTCGCTGGTCCTGCCCCGCGGGACCGAGCTCTCGGAGGTGGAGTCCCGGAAGCGCCGGTTCCACCTCAGCGTCGCGTGTATCGGAAGACAGGTGGCCACCGCGCTGGCCTACGCCCACTCCCGAGGCATCATTCACCGCGACATCAAGCCGTCGAACCTGCTCCTGGACACCGCGGGCACCGTCTGGATCACCGACTTCGGCCTGGCTAAGGCCGAAGACGACGGCCTGACCCGGACGGGAGACATGCCGGGCACGCCCCGGTACATGGCGCCGAGCGGTTCCGCGGCGAGGTTGACGCCCGCTCGGACATCTACGCCCTGGGCCTGACGCTCTACGAGCTGCTGACCCTCCAGCCGGCCTTCGAGACCAGCGACCGGATGCGGCTGATCGAGTGGATTCAGAGCCAGGAGCCGGCCCGGCCGCGCTCGATCGACGGTCGTATCCCCCGCGACCTCGAGACGATCGTGCTCAAGGCGATCGACAAGGACCCGAAGCGGCGGTATCGCTCGGCCGACGAGTTGGCGGAAGACCTGGGGCGATGGGTTGCCGGGGAGCCGATCCAGGCGCGCCGGGTGAGCGAGCTGGAACGACTCTGGATGCTCGCCGTCCGTCATAAGACACTGGCCCTGTGCCTCAGCATCCTGTTCGTGCTCGTGCCGGGGACGGTCCTCTCGATCGCGTACGCGATCCGCGCCGATCGCCTCGCCCAGGTGGCCTTCGAGCGGGGAGCGGAGCAGGCCGAGCACCGGGTGCGACACGACATCGAGCTGGCCGATGCCGTCCACAAACCGGACGAGGCGGACAAACCGCATGCCGATGAGGCGGCTCGTCAGGCGTTTGCTCTGGGACATCGCAATAGCCAGGGCCCCCGAAAGAGACCGTATCCCGACGGCGCGACTCTCCAGGCTCGCCGAGAATTGGCTCGATCCGTCGCCGAGAAGGCCCTGGCCACCGCCGCGGCCGGTGCGGTCGATACCGGGCTCTTCGGCCTGATCGATGCGCTGGAGATCGCACCCGACATCACCCCCGAGGACCGCGCCTTCGGCCAGGCCCTCCGCCGCAACCTGGCCGCGTGGTACACCAAGCTGCCGATGCTCAGGCTCGCCGTCGATGACGTCGGCGCCGCCATGTTCCTCGAGCCGGACGGTATCGTGCTGGCCTACACGACCCATGGCGGCCGGCGGCTCCGCCGGCTCAACCTGGTGACCGGCCGCGGCGTCGGCGAACCGGACGCGCCGGCCTTCCCCGAACCGATCGTGGCCATCAGTTCGGACGGCCAGGTCGTGGCGACCTGCCAGTCTCGGGACGACGGTCCGGATCCGAGATTCATCCTTCGCGTGCGCGAGGCCGACACCGGGCTGTTACGTCACGAGTTTCCCGGTGTCGAGGGCGTCCTCGAGCGCGTGGCGATCGCGCCCGATCCAACACACCTGGTCGGCACCTTCCGGGAGGGTCGATCCCGCAAGACGTTCGCAGCCGAGTTTCCGCGTCGCGTGCCAGGAGGCGGCCTCGCCCAGAGCCCCTGTCGGATCTGGCACGACCAGTTGCCCGCGGATGACCGGCTTCGGATCCTGGTCAACGCGCAGGGCCTCGTGATCGTGGCCGCCGCTCCGGACCAGCGCTACCCATCCGCGACCGCACCCCGACTCCACTTCCTCAACCTTTCTGACGAGATCGAGCAGCCCGGCGTCGACCTGGTCTGGAGGGGGACCGCACGAGGACCAGGATGGATCGCCCTGGAGCGCACTCTGCTGACGATCGATCCCCCGGGTCGCATCGCGGAATGGCGCAAGGCCGACGGCCTGCTCGTGTCGAGCTGGCGTCCCGACCGGGCCGATCATGGGGCCACCGTGACGGCGGATGACTGGGCCCTGATCGTCGGCTGTGCCGATCATCGCGTGCGGTATTACGACCTGGCGACCCACCAGGAGTGTGGACCGGCCGTCTGGCTCCCCGAGGAAGCGCCGGTCGCGCGCTCGGAGTTCGGCGCGGAGCCGTTCCAGTTCAGTCCGGCCGGGACGTTCTGCCTGGTCCGGCGCGGTCGATCCGCGGGGATCTGGCAAGTACCCGGTCCACTCCGCTCGCGGCAAATCGAGGTCGCGCGATACCTCGCGTGGCTCGCCATCGACGATTCCCCGCGCAGCCGGGAAGCCGCGATAAACCGCGAGACTGGGCCAAGAGAAGCTCTGGCGAGCCGAATGATGGCGCATCGCTTCGGATCCGTGCTGCCCGGCGGTCCAGCGTCCGAGTGGACCATGAGGAGCGACTCGATCGCGCCGCGCGGCGTACCCGTGCCGAGATTCGACCCGCAAACGAGACGACTGATGGGCCGGCCCCAGTGGCCGGCCGTCGATCATTCGGCCACGAGTCGCGATGGCCGGCTCCTGGCCACCGCGCGGGCTGTCCAGGCCGGCCAGCGCCCCGGACAGGTGGTGACGATCATCGAGCCGGCGACGGGCCGTGTGGCCGGACCGCTCATCCGGTCGCCATGGCTCATCTCCTGCCTGGCGATCAGCCCCGACGGCGGGACACTCGCCGTCGGCACGATGGAGGGGACGGAGCTTTACGAGATTGCCAGGGCTCAGCGCACGGCGTTCCTGGCTAGCCCCGGCCCGGTCCAGCAGGTGGTCTATAGCCCCGACCGCCGCTGGATGGCCGTGTGCTCGCGCGGGGACAAGTCGGACGATTTACCTTCCCAGGTCCAGGTGTGGGACATCGCGACCGGTCGAACCATGGGCCCGCCGGTTCCCCTCCGGTTCGACGAGGGGTTTCCCGATTCGCTTCGGATGGCGTTCACACCCGACAGCCTCAAACTGATCGTCGTGGACGAGCGGGCCGTCCAGATCGAGGCTTGGGATACCGTCACAGGCCGGTTCGGGGCTCCCCAGTTGTTGACCCGGCACGACGCCATGGCTGGCGGGACGAAGCACGAGCCTGGAGCCTGGATCTTTGCCGATCGGACCGTAGCGGCCCTGCGACCCGACGGAGTCACGTTGGCCTTCCGAGAAAGCCTGACCGGAATCCGTCAGGTTGATGTGGCGACCGGGCAGGCGTTGGGGCCGGTCCTGGCCCATCCCGCGCCGTTGAGCCTGGCGGCCTACAGCCCTGACGGAGCGACGCTGGTCGTCGCCTGCCTCGACGGCACGGTCCGGTTCTGGGACACCGCAACCGGAATGCCAGTCGGCCCGGACCAGTACGCCCCCTTGCCGGTCATCGGCCTGGAGTTCACTCCCGACGGCGCACGGTTGCGGGTCACGCGGCTCAACGGCACCACGAGGATCTGGCCGGTGCTGGCCCCGGTCCCGCGTGAGGATCCCGGCTCGCTCCGTGCCTGGATCGAGACGACCGCGGGGATCCTCTGGCTCGACGGGGATCGGCGCGATGCCCTGGACTTTGCCGCCTGGCGCAGTGCACGGTTGGCGGCCGATTCCGAACCCAATGGCTGGCCATCCCCGCCCGCCGTGGGGGAACTCCTTCAGACCTGGCATGACGTGGCCGCCGCCGAGGCCGCCGCCGTCGGCGAGCGATTCGCCGCCGACTGGCACCGCGAACGCCTATCCGTGCTCCGGACCATGATCGGCTCAAACCGAGCCCCGCCCTCAACTCCCTGAAAACGCGGTGCGTCGCCCCGATCCGGTGTCCACTTCGTCGAACTCCGATCGCCGATCACGATGAGTTCCGCCAGCATCTTGCGCAGCACTTTCTTGTCGATCTTCCCGACACCAGTCTTGGGGAGCGACTCGACGAAATGGATGTCCTGCAAGAGAGGCAACTGCCACTTGGCGAACTTGCGGGCGAGCAGGTCGATGATTTCCTGGGGCTCGACCGGATGATTCCGGTCATTCCGCGTGACGACGAGGACGGCGGGCACCTCGTCGCAGACGTGGTCGAACCGGCCGACGACCGCCGCTTCGAGCACCCCGGGATGCCCGAGCACGGCATTCTCCATGTCGACGCTGGAGATCCACTCCCCTTTCCGCTTGATCAGGTCCTTCTTGCGGTCGGTGAGCTTGACATAGCCATAGGGATCGATGCTCGCCATGTCGCCGGTCCGGAACCAGCCGTCGGCGGTGAACGCGGCACCGGCCGCCGGATTGTGGTAATAACTGCTGGCGATCCAGGGCCCACGCACGGCCAGCTCGCCGACGTGCGTTCCGTCCCTGGGGAGATCTTCGCCGTGTTCGCCGAGGATCTTCGTCTCGACCCCAGGGACCGGGATGCCCTGCTTGAGCCGCACCTCGAGCTGCCGCTCTTCGGGCCAGTCTTCCATAACGGCCTTGAGCCGCGAGACCGTGCCGATCGGCGAGGTCTCGGTCATGCCCCAGGCGTGCAGGACCCGGATGCCGAAATCGCGCTGATAGTTCTCCATCATAGCCCGCGAGGCCGCCGACCCGCCCACGAGCAGCGTGTGCAGCTTCGAAAGGTCGTAGCGCTTCTCTTTGAGGTGCTGGTAGAGGAGGTTCCAGATCGTGGGCACGCCGGAGGCACAGGTCACTCGTTCGGCCTCGAGCAGCTCGGCCAGCGGCTGGCCGATGACCCCGGAGCCCGGGAAGACCTGCGTGGCGCCACAGAGGGTGGCGGAGTAGGGCAATCCCCAGGCGTTGACGTGGAACATCGGGACGGCCGGCAGCGTGACCTCCTTCTCGGCCACGGCGCCGCCGTCGACCATGCAGCCGGCCATCGCGTGCAGGAACGTCGAGCGGTGGCTGTAGAGCACGCCCTTGGGGTCGCCGGTCGTCGCCGACGTGTAGCACAGCCCCGCCGCCGTGTTCTCCTCCAGAACCGGATACTCGGCCCGGTCCGACGCGGCGGCCATCAACTCCTCGTAGTCGATCGACGGCTGCGGCAGCGCGGGCACCTGTGGACAGCGGTCGTCCATCACGATGTACTTCTCGACGCCCGGCAGATCGGCCTGAAGCGCGGCCAGCAGGGCCGCGACCGACCGGTCGGCGAAGATCACGCGATCCTGGGCGTGGTTGATGATATAGACGAGCTGCTCGCGCGAGAGCCGAAAGTTGATGGTGTGCAACACCGCACCCAGCGACGGGATGGCGAAGTAGAGCTCCAGGTGGCGATGGTGATTCCAGGCCAACGTGGCGACCCGGTCGCCGGGCTGGATCCCCAGTCCGCGCAGAACGTTCATCAACCGATGGACCCGGCCCTGCAAATCGCCGTACGTCATGCGATGGATCGTGCCATCGGCCCATCGACTGACGATCGCTTTCTCGGGAAAGAACTGGCCCGCCCGGCGAAGAATGCTCGGGATGACTAGCGGCCAATCCATCATGAGTCCGTTCAAGGCTCACCTCCGCTTTGCCGTTCTCTCGCGGAACGGGTTCGGTTCAGTCAACGAAGACGCGAAGTCTTATCATACGGCGCCCGGTTTCCGAAGTGAACCGGAGTGCGTGACGACATGGTTCGGTGACCGGGACTTTCCATCCGATCGCCGGGCGCCGCGGCAGCACTCGGCGAACAGCACTCATTTCTGGTACAATCCGTGATCACCACGTAGCCACCGTGTATGAGAGGTATACGGTTGAGGGCATTTGAGGGAGCGAATCATGACCGTACCGTCCTTGCTGGAAGAACCGGGCCGCGTCAACGAACCGCAGGCGGCCGAGGGGTATGCTGATGTCCTCAGCCAGGTCGTCGCCGCGGGCCGGCCGGTGATCGTGCGCCGCAACGGCGAGGACCTGGCAGCAGTCGTTCCCCTCGAACACCTGGAGCGGGTCCGCGAAATCCTGGCACACCAGGAAGTCGAGTGCCTGGCGGCACAGATCGATTGGACCCGGGCACCGAAGACGCTCCAGCCGCCTCAATCGTGGTTCGACCACGACGACAATCCCTTCGAGCCTGAGGAGGAACCGGCGTCGTGAGCCCGACGGTCGGTGAGTGATGATCGCATCCCGTCAGCGTTAAAGCGGCTGGAAAAGCCGTGAGGCATTGAAGAAGGATCCACCCCATGTCAGGGCCCCGCCCCGAAGGTCGCCCTCGTGCTGGGCATCCTCTTCCGGATCAAGGTCTCTCTGTCCCGCACAGCGCCTTGAGTCCTGGCAAGAGCTCGCTCCGTCCGGCGAGCCCGACTTCCCATTTCGGAAACCCCTGCCTATGATTAACATCATGCAGTTGTGGGGGTTCCGTTGCCGGAATGATCGGCCCAGAAGGGAGGTCGCAGGGGCCGCCCACTCAGGTCTGGGCGACTCGCACGGATCGGATGGAGCACTCCGCGACCGCTCTGTGAGTCGGGACTCGAGGCCAGGGTCAGCCATCGTGGGAATGAAAACGGGGGGCTTGTACCGTGTCAGAGACCAACAATGGGCCAGGTGGAGCACAGCCTCAGTCACAGATCGATGACGCCGGCTTGGCGGAGCTGACGGCTCATCTCCGGGCAGCTTTAGAAGGGTTTGAGCGCGGCCGTGCCCTCTATATCGTGATTTCTTCCCTGGTGGGTGGCCACCTCGATCGCGAGTTGCCAGTCATGGATCCCGATACGGGACGCGTGCTCGCCTACCTCCTGCCGCCGGGCGAACGCCACTCCCTGCACGCCGCGGCACGCCCACCCCATCGCGCCGTGAATAGCGGCGATCCGCCCAGAACCCTCGACGACGTACTGCGCCGACTGGGTCTGTCCACGGATCGTGTACCGGCCACCGTGGGTGAGGATCGAACCTGACCCTTCAGCATTGCCGCGGGACCGGCTCCGCTCGATGCGAACCCGTTCATACCGATCGGGTGACTGTCGATCGCGGCGGTCGTGAGTCGTTCTGGATGATTCGCGAAATCGGAGACGAATCGATGGCCGAGCCCGGTCACTACCAGGTTCTCGCCATGGACGGGTTCGATGAAGACCTCGCGGTGATCGAGGCCGTGATGCGATCGAAAGGCGACGTGGGACGACATGAACAAGTCAATCACCACATCCTGAGGCTCGACGACCTCAGACTTGACCCGCGTCACAAGCGACATTGGACCCAACGAATCCTCGTGTATCGAAACGAAGCCGGCGAAGTCTTGTGGAGAGACCGCGTCGCCGATGACGCTGACCTCGATGAGAATGACTCGAGCCGACTCGAGTATGTCATCGAGGAACGGCTGGATGTCGAAGGCTCGGTGCCTCGAGAGCAGTGGGGCCTGATGGTTACTTTCGACTCGGTCGATGACGACGATCGGAAAGTCGTCCTGATGAGCATCCACCTCCTTGAGACGAGGGAATGAGCTGGTGCGAGTGCTCCTGCCCAGGACGCCGCGCCGGCGGTCGGGCGCGGGTCTCTGAGCGCGCCGCGGTCAGCCGCGAATGGGTCCCGACTCGCGGTGAGCATGCCGCTCCGAGCGGTGGAGTGGAAACGAAATCGGCCGCGTGAACACTCTCGGCACGTGTTGATGGAGATGCGTCCCAAGGATCTTCGGTCGCGGGGCTCCGGAGTGGACCTTCGCACGTGGATCCGTGTGAGGGATATGCTCCCGGATCAAGAACGCGCGTGACACATGGCCGAGCACCAGTTCTCGCCAGGTGAGTTTGAGATGATAATCGCCGCCCGTCTGGCTGCTGTCGGTCTCGTCGAGGAACTGGCCCTGGACGTTCGTCAGGCCCTTCAACCCTGTCCCGATCACCGTGACCTCGTACGGATGATGAATGCTGAGCCGCTGCGCGGGATGCAGGGTCACCGTCTGGAGTGTCGCGTTATAAACCGCCCGGAGGATCTTGATCCGGCGTCCATGCAGGCCGACGATCCGATAATTGTGGACATCCTCCGCTGTGGCCGGATCGAGCGCCTGGTCGAACGTCAGGACGAGGGTCGTCGGCATCGCGTGGTAGCCGTAGCGTTGAACCTTGACGACCTGGGGACCCGCGGTGGGCGTCGGAGATGGCTTGGGCTGCGGTTGAACCGGGACCGGGTTCAGGATCGTCACCGCATCGGGCGACGCAGTCTCGGCTTTGGTCAACGACTTGACCTGAACCGTGACGGTCCCCGTCCCCACGGCCGAGAGGTCAACCTGAAGCTCGATGGCACCGGTGGACAGGCCCGGCAGGATGAAGGTCGGGATCGATTGCGTCGGCGAGCCATCCAGGCCGACGAGCGTCGCCGTGACCGGCCCATTGGCTCCGATGATCGTCGCGCTGTAGGAGTCCTCGGTGTTGCCGGTGTTGTGGACCATCAACAGGAACGTGGCCGTGCCGGGCGCGGAGAGCGTCTGGGTCGCCGGGCTGAACTCGGCGGTCATCCCCGAAGTGGCCGGGATCGCCAGGTCGGCCGAGGCCGCGTTCTGGATCGCCGGGTTGGTCGTCGACGTGGCCATCGCGGTCAGACCCAGCATCCCCTGCACGGCGAAATCGACTGCCCCCGTACTGATCGGCACGACCTGGGAAGCTCCTGGTGCCAGAGTCACTTTCATCGTCCCCAGGCTGGCCACCAGCGCGGCCGGACCGGCCAGGGCCAGGTCGTACGTGTCCGTGGTCGTGCCAGTGTTCTTGATGGTTGCCTGGAAGCCGCTACCGGGCGCACCCGACGAGGGATTGAGCGTCACCTGAACGCCGCCGGCTGTCACGGTGAGCGTGCCATTCGTGGTGCTGGTCACGCTCGAATCGCTGGTGGACGTCGCCGTCACGGTGAATGGATAACTTCCCGGCGTGGTTCCCTTCGCGACGCTGAGGCTCAGACTCATGTCGCGGAAGTCGCTCGCGCCCGGCGGAATGTCAATCGTGGTCTCGCCGAAGGAGGCCGTGACATCCGAGGGCAAGCCCATGGCGGCCAGCGAGAAGGAATCCTCGGCGCTGCCGGTGTTCGTCAGTTGGACGACGTATTGGGCGGACGTCCCCTGGCCCGCGGTGGGCCGGGTTTGCGTGAGCGTCGCGACGATGCCGTGCGACTGCGGATCGGGCGGAACGGGCTGGCCCTGGAGAATCAGGTCTCCTTGGACGGATGCAGCCGCGCCGTTGTCGCCATTGGCGGAAACGGTGAACCCATAATCCTCCAGCACCGCAAACGAGTCGGAGGTGAGGACAAGAGGCACATCCATCGAGCCATCGGCTGCCACCGTAACCGAGGCCGGTAGATTCACCCAGCTCGTTGGCACGCCCTCGACGGACAGGTCATAGGTGACCTGGCTGCCCGTCGGGTTCTGGAGCGTCACATCGTAAGACGCCGGTGCGCCGGGCGCGACGGTCTGCGTCGGCGGAGTCAAGCCGATGATCTGTTCGCCGGCGACGTCCTGCGGCGGAAGCGTCAGCGTTCCGGTCGATCCCTGATCGGAGAACTGGACCGTGCCGCCCTGATCGACCGTCAAGGACTGACCGGGCTGCAATCCGGTCACATCCGATTGCCAGGTGATGGTCTGGCTGCTGGTGCCCAGAGGCAGATCGAGATCCCATTCGAGCGTTTCCGTGTTGTTGCTATTCGTGGTGATGCTGGTCGGTGCGAGGCTGAATGAGTTCGGGTCGATCGACACGCCGTTGTCGGTCGGCACGGTCACCTGCGCCGTGACCGGCACGGATATCGCTTGTGCGATGTTGTAGATCAGTAGCCCGGCGGAGCCCGTCGTGTACAGCAAGTTCCCGGACACGGAGAAATCATCGACGAACCCGGGAACGTCGATTGTCGTCACGCTCGGATTCGAAGGGTCTTGTGCGTCGATCAGGAGCAGCTCGGGCTGGTTGCCGGTTCCCTGTCCCCCCGATGAGACATAGAGGCCATTTCCCAGCGAGATGAGCGAAGGGGTCTCCGCATACTGGCTCGTGAAGGTGTAGAGCGAACTGGTCGTGATCGTCTGGGTTACGGACGCGATGATCGTCGGGGCTTCGGGGTTGGTCAGATCGAGCGTCGTCAATACGAGATTGCCGGAGAAGCCGTAGTCAGAGGTGGAGTTGAAGAACAGGCCCCCCGTGGAGCTGATGACCAGAGCCTGCGTCCCGTCGCTGGCGAGATCCAGCGAGTCGATGGTCCCCGGGATATCGAGCTCGCCGGTGATCGTCGGACTGGCCGGATTGGTCGTGTCGACGACGAGGATGTCACCGACCCCGGTTTGACTGCCTCCTCCCGTCGAGGTCGTGCTGGCCACGAGCAGCGTGTGGCTGTCGGTTGGGATCGAACGGAAGATAAAATAGCTTCCACCCGAAGGCAGCCCGTACAAAGACCCCACGAGACTGGGCGAGGCGGGATTGCTGAAATCGACCGACAGCAGGTCGCCGTGCTCCGAGAGGATTCCGCCGCCGAAAATCGAGACAGTGAAATACCAGTTGTTCACGAATGCCTGATCATTCTGAATCGAGAACGCCGCGCTTCCCGCGAACGGTTCGATGGTGTTGGTGCTGCCGAGGAGCTGGGGACTGGTCGGATTGGCCAGGGAGTAGACCAGAAACGTCGATCCGGACGCGGTGGCGGTACTCACGAGCAGGTCGTTCCCCGACACGCGCACGAAGACGCGCGACGACGGTTGCGGGAAATTGCCCGACCCGAATGTCGCGACGACGGACGGGCTGGACGGGTTCGACACGTCAACGACATCGATGCCGTCCGACTCGCCGACGTACGCGTACTGGCCGTAAACCGCCACGCTCAAGGCTCCGCCGGTAATGGCCGTCTGGCCATCCAGGCTGAAGGCTCCTCCCGTTGTGGCCGAGCTGCCGATCTGGAGCGTATTCGCGACTGTCCCGTTACCGGCGGGCAATGTCGTGGGAGACGTGGACAGCGTTGCGGTGACGGGCGAACCCACGAGCAAACTGCCCTCTCCGGTCGCGCCGGAGATCGGGTTACCCGCGGAGTCGGAGACCGTCACGTTGATCGCGTACGCGCCGTCGGCGAAGTTGGTGGTGTCGAGATTACCCAGGTCCACGGGCGTCAGCGTGGTGAGGACGTCCAGGGTGATCGCGACGGGCTGGGACGTGAAAACCACGGTGCCCTGGGGATCGGTGACGGTGTAAGAGACCTCGGCCTGCTGTCGCCGGTTCACGGCGTTGAGAACCTGGGCCGAGACATCCACCTGGCCGCCGGGATCGGTGAACGCGGGGTCGGGAGTGACGGACACGACCTGGACCAGCGCACTTCGCGCCGTGAACGACCCGGATGTGGTCCGGCTGATCTCCGTCGCACCCTCGGCGGTCGCCTGGATCGCGAACGTGAAGGGGTCGAGCTGCGTCGTGGAATTCGACGTGATGGCCACGCTGAGGTTCGTCGTCGCGCCGACGACCGAGGTGGACTCTCCGGCGCGAGCGTGACCGAGGTCTGGCTCAACGTCGCACTCACGCCGTCGGGCACGCCGCTGAGGCTCAGGTCGTACGTGGTCGTCTGTGTCCCCGTATTCTGCACGATGATCCCATAAGTCGCGGGAACCTGGGGCTGGCCGACCTGGCTATTGGCCAGGAGACTCAGATTGAACCCGTGCGCGGCCTCATCGCTCAGCGTCGTACCGACGGTTCCGAGATCGGTCCCGAGTTGGACCACGGCGGCCTCGATGGCACTGGCCGTTGTGGCTTGCGCCAGGGTGGTCCCATCGGCGGTGAGCTTCGGCGCGAGTGTCGCGAGATACGGATCGGTCGAGAGCAGGTTGTTGACCGTGTCCAGGCTCGCGGTCGCCTGGCTGAGGTAAACCGGGCTCGTCGGATTCTGGACCAGGTTCGTGAGTGCGGTGCTGAGGTCATCGAGCTGAGTGGCGAGGTTGCTATTGCCGAGTTGCCCCGCGGCGGTCGCGGCGTTGGCGATGGCCGCCACGCCCGGGGCAGCCACGTCCACCGGGATTTCGATCGTTTGAATCTCGGGAATTCCGGCGACGTTCGACGCGGGCAGTGGGAATGACTCGTTGCCAATCTGGATCGTCGCGCCCGTGGCGACCGCGACGACCTGACCGGCCGCCAGGCCGTTCACGGCCGTTTCCCAGGTAATCTGCTGAGGCGCCGCGCCGGGGACCAGCGTCAAGTCCCACATCAGGGTTTCCGTCCCGCTACCGGGAATGATCTGCGAGGGCGGCACGCTGAAGGAATTCGGCACCAGCGCCGCGACACCGGTCGTCGGAACGGTCACCTCCGCGATCACGGATTGGGTCGTCAAGGCGCCCGATCATGTAGATCCCCAGGCCGGCCCCGCTCGTTGCCAGCAATAGGTCGCCGGAGACGGCCATGCCGTTGATGTCCGCGGGTGCCGGGACCGTGTTCGTCACCAGGTTGGCGGGATTGCTGGCGTTGACCACCAGGAGTACCGGCTGGCCGCCGGCCAGCGTGTCGCTCACGGCGAACTGGCCGTTGCCCAGGTAAACCGCTTGCAGCTTACCGGCCGCGTTCTCGCCGAGATTGGTGAAGGTGTCCTGCGTCACGACCGTGGAGCCGATGATCGTCGGATCGAGGGGATTGCTGATGTTCAGCAGGGTGAGCGTGACGTTGCCGGTCAGGCCGAGCTGCGAGGGATCGCCGAACGGGCTCTGCCATCCCCCCGTGCTGCCGACGACCAGGGCCTCGTTGCCATTCACGGCGATGGCCAGGGCCTGGACGGTCCCGGGGATGTCCAGCGCGTCGGCGACCAACATGCCGGCCGGGTTGGCCGTGTTGACGACCAGGACACTCCCGCTGCCGCTTTCCGTATTGGCGCCGGTCGAGGTGCTGCCGACAACGTAGGCGACCTGTCCGTTGATCGGCACGGCGTCGAACTGGTTGGAGTTGCCTCCGTAGGGCGCAGCCGCGGTCCTTGAACAGGACTCCCTCCAGTCGTGGTGCCGCCGGGTTGGTCAGGTCCACCGCCAGAACGTCGCCGTTCTGGTCGGTGATATTGCCGTTGCCGACGTAGGTGATTCCATAGAGGGTGATGAAGGCCGTGTTCCCCTGGACGGCGAGGCCGCTGGTGAAGGCGTAAGGAATCGAGGTGTTGCTGAGGAGCTGCGGGCTCGTCGGGTTGGCCAACGAGTAGACGAGCAGGTTGAACGACGTGCTGGCTGAAGTACTCTCGGATGTGACAATCAGGTCATTGCCGTCGAGTTGCACCAAAGTTAGGCCGCCCTGGACCAGGTCGGTGCTGCCGAAGGTGGTCACGACCTGCGGGTTGGTCGGATCGCTGACGTTGACGACGGCGATGTCCTGGGTATTGGCCACGTAGGCCAGGTTGCCGTTGAGGGCGACGCTGGTCGCCTCGCCATCGGTCGGCACGCTGCCCAGGACGGTTTGGCTCCCAACGGTCAGCGTGTCGGTCACGGTGTTGGTCTCCGGTGACAGGGCATCGGGGCTGACCGCGAGGCTGGCCGTGACCGGCGCGCCGATGACCAGGCTGGCCGTACCCGTCGCCCCGGGAATGGGGTTGCCGTTGCCGTCGGCGATGCTGACCTGGATGGTATACGGGCCGGGCGCAAGGCCGCTGGTGTCGAGGCTGCCGAGTTTGACCGTCGCCACGTTGGTCAGGGCCGCCAGCGTCAGCGGCACCGCGGTCGAGGTGAAGACCACGTTTCCCGAGCCGTTTACCACGGTGAAGGAAGCCTCGGCCTGACTCCGTTGCGCTCACCGCGTTGAGCACATCCGCGGAGACGGTCATCGACTGCCCGGCTTGCGGGAAGGACGAGCTCGGCGTCACGTTGAGGACCGATACCAGGCTCTGCGGGGAGGCGGGGCCAACGTTGACCGTGGCCTGGAGCATCGTATTGAGTGGAATGTCGGCGTCAGGAGTGAGCTCGACCGTATCCGTGGCCGTCTGGCCGACGGCCAGCGTGATCGGCGTGTTGTCCAGCCCGGTCAACGTCAAGCCGGTATCCGTGCTGAAAGTGAGCAGCGGCGCTGGCAGGCACGTTGCCGACGTTCTGGAGCGTCACCGTGGCCGCCGCCGGCAAGCCCGGCACGGTCGATACCTGGACGGGGTTGCTGACGATCGTCACGGCGTCGATGTCCGGCACGGTGAATGTCACGGTCTGGCTCTGGGTGATCGAGGAATCGGTCGTACTGGTGGCCGTGACGGTGAACGAGAGCTGCGTCCCCGGCGGCGGGATCGGCTGGCCGGCGTTGGGCACGAGGTAGAGGCCGAGGATGCCCGTCGCTCCGGCCGGGACCGTGACGCTGGTGCCGCTATCTGACGATCGAGAAGCCGCTGGGGACGTTCGAGAACGTGAGGTTGTAGGTATCGGCCGCCGGGCCGAGGTTCTGGATCGTGGCGCGGAAGGCCGTGGGGAGCTGAGCACCGTTGAACGGCACGGTGAACTGCGGATCGGACGCGACCGTGAAGTTGATGCCGGGCTGCGTCGGCGTGATCGTCACCTCGACGGTCGTCTGCGCCTCGAGGTTGGGATCGGTTTGCGACTGAGCGATGATCTGGATCGGATACGTCCCGCCCTGGAGCCCCGGCGCGGGGGTCGCCGTGACGTTCCCCTGCTGTCGATGGTGACCGTCCATCCCGGTGGAGCGTTGGCCGTGAGATTATAGGTGTCGGCGAGGCTGGTCTGGACGTTCGCCGGGAACGTGACCGGAGTGTTCTGGTCGGTGGTAAGCGTCGCCGGGCTGGCTGTGACCTGGAGCACGTTGCCCGCGTTGCCGTTGAGCGAGACCGAATCGGTGCCGTCGCCGTTGGCCGAGACGGTGATCGTCCCGCTGTAGCCGTCCAGGGTCGTCTCGTCGGTCGGATCGAGCGGCTTGCCGCCGACCGAGAGCGTACCGCTTCCCGGGCCGAGGTTGATCGTGCCGTTCGTCGCCGTGATCGAGGCCGAGCCGGAGAACGTTGGCGATGAGGTCGTGCCGCTTCCCGAGAGCGTGGCCGAATTCGTCGTGATCGTGTACGTCCCGGCGGGGAGGGCCGTGCCGTTGAGCGTGAGGGCTCCGGCCGGGACGGTGAGCGTGATCGAGACGTCGCCGGTGACGGTCGCCGTGTAGCTCTGCCAGTTGCCGCTGACACCGAGAGATGATTCGGAGGAGCCATAGAACGACAGACCTCCTGTGCCGGTGATGCTGAAGCGATCGTTGCCTGAGATCGTCAACTGGAGCGTGCCGACCGCGAGGATAGAGACAGCTCCCGCGCCAATTATTTGGCCGGAAAGCGACACGATGGTGCCATCTGAAGAGGTCATCGAACCTGTCTCGAAGGCACTCACAGCGGTCGAGCTCCAAGACGCCACCATCGGGTTCGAGACCGACAGGCTTCCCGTATCGACAGTACCCAGGATCGCTCCGGGAGGCGCGTTCGCGGGATAAATCAGGCTAACCGGTGCGGTGCCATTACGAAGGAAAGCGCCGGCACCCAGGTTAAGTGACGCGGGGACGACCGGTGGGTCGATGAAGATCAGGCTCGCCTCAATCGGCTCAAGGACGCTCAGCACACCGCCATAAAATGCGCCCATCACCGCTGGAAAGAAGCCAATGCGCGTCCCCCGTAGTAGGTTTTCGACCAGTTGCTTCGCCTTCAAAAGGCTCGCCGGGTCGCCCTTCGCGATAAGTGTGCCGATCTGCAGGCTTTCCTGCTCAGCGGCCTGTGTGCCCAGTGTTTCGGCGATTACCAAGTCTCCCTCCGTATTCTCCAGGACATCGAGGAGCGCGGCATACTGGGCAATCGCCTGGTGCGCACCGTCTTGGGACACGAAGATTGAGCTTCCCGTCGTCGGATCCGTCTGGAGCCAGGCGACGGTGGACTCGCCGCCGACACTGACCATCGTGCTCGGAACCACCACGTAATCGCCGGCCTCGACCGCCTGTGTAATCCTGGCATCGGCGTCGGATGACAAGTTTAGGGACGCCAGCTCCTCGAGATTGGTGGAATCGATGCCGATGAGGCTCGCGCCGCCCGCAAGTGCGTCGAGGACGACTTCGGCGGCGGAAGAAGTCTGGATCGCGCTGTTCGCCCCGAATTCATCCAGAGCCTGACCTTCAAGAACGCTGTTAAAGAAACCTGCAAGAAACAGAGCGTCCTCGTCTACCGCGGTATTCTGAGACGGAAACGCGATGACGCGGGGCTGATCGCTGAGAATGTCAAATTCGAGAGTGGTGTTTCCGGTCATCGTGGTAACGTCAGATATAAATGTGTTCGTAACTGCAACAATGCGCGGTGAATCGAGGTAGAGCAACGTGTTCATCGCGCCTCCGACCAATCGAGACGCGGCATCGGAACTCGCCAGGAAGAAGTTATCGAGCAACGCGGTGGTCTCCAGCACAGCGTCACGGGTTGCGCTCTGAGACTGCGCTCCTGCGGTAGCCGCACTACTGGAATTGCTTAATGTCGTGTTAGCAGAAGCAAGCTGCTCTCGGGTGAGGTTGATACTGGCGACTGGCAACTGAGTGACGGGCTGCAGCGAAGTTGTTGCAAAGAAGGTTGTGATGTCCTGGTCATTGAAGGCTGGGGCCTGATCGCTGAGACTCAGCGACGGCGAACTTCCATTCTCGCGCGCCGCGAATCCAATGCGGTCGAAGAGGGTCTTCGAGACCGTTTCGGTTTGGTTCGCGCCGGACACTTGGGGAGTGACTGTCGTGATGTTTAGAAACACACCGGTCACGATCTGACTGCCAAACGGGAAATTGGTCTCAACCTCCTGGTAGGGCTGTCCTTGAATGATCTCGTCACTGCTCGGGTCCGGAGAGGCAAGGTCGCCCAAGGCCAGATAGGGGGAGTAGGTGTTCGTGGTCGACGAGAAGACGATCGCGTTGGTGACCGAGGTCGTGACGAAATTCCCCACGCTGAGCGGTCGGCCTACTAACTGCGCGTCATCGAATGTTTGATCCAGAACGGTCGTGTCTTGCAATCCGGAAGAAAGCCCAAACAGCGCGCTGGCCTGGCTGTAGATTTCCGCAACGAGTTGCACCTCGGTCGTAGCTTCCAGGTCGTCCGGAACAGCGGTGAACGTCCCTTTCGCCGTCGTGAACGTCTGACCGATCGTCGCGCCGGCCATGAGCGGGTCGGCGTCCTGCATGCCGCTGCCGGTGTCGAACTGGAACCAGTAATGCGATTCAGTCTCGGCGAGGAGCTGCGGGTCGTTGGCCGGGTCGGAGGTCTGCGTGCCGGCCGGGATGGTGCCGACCGTCTGGTAGCTGGCCGGGAACATCGAGAGAATCAAGGTCTGGGCCTGGCTCTGCGAGAGCGTCCCCGAGACATACTGCGCCGGGATGCCCGAGGCGCGCATCAAGGCCACGCCCAGGCTGGCGACGTCGAGTGCATTGCCAGCGTTCGACCAGAGCGTCCCCCGCGCGCCGCGGACCGAGCCCAGGTACGAGTTGTAGCCGACCTGCGTGTGCAGGAAGTTGAAGATCTGCGTCGGGTCGTAGTTGAGCGCCGCGGCCTCTTCCTGGATGAACGGATCGTTCGTATCGGCATCGACCGTCGAGGCCAGCAGACTCGGGTCGGAGACGTTCCCCGGTTGGATCGTCGCGGCGGGCGTGGAGGCCGACACGGCGCCGGCGTCGAGCATGGCATAAGCCGAAGCGCCGGTGTCGATGGGGAACGGCGTCGTGAGACCTGCGCCAGCGCGGGCAGGTTGACCGTCAGCGCCACGCTCTCGCGATCGTCGCCCTGGATCGGGGCCAGGCTCCAGGCCAGCTTCTGGCCGCTCTGGTCCGGAAGCTGCGTGGTCGTTGTGCCGTCGAGGGACACGGATGAGCTGACGACGGTCACGCCGGGCTCCAACGTATCCGTCAGCAAGACGCCGGTCTCCGTACCGGCCTGCTCGTTGTAGACCGTGTACGTGATCGTGACCTGGTTGTTCTCGACCTCGCCAACGAAATACGACGGCGCGGGCGTGTCCGAGGCCGCCGTCGATGGCGTCGCCAGCGTCCGGCCCACCTCGATCGCGGCCGGCAGTCCGCCGGAATCCAGCATCGTCCGGTCTTCCAGCGACTCGAAGAACAGCCAGCGGACCCTCGCCTGCTGGCGACGAGAAACGACACCCCGACGGCTCACGGACGGCGCGGAACGGCGGTTCATGGGAGATCTCTCCAGGTGGATCGCAGTCGGTCAGGCTTTCCGGCCTGACGCCCGAAGCCTGTCAGGCTGGCAAGCCTGACCGACAACGGAACGAGACGGAGGCGGCAATCAAAACCCTCAATCGGAAGAAACCATCCGAACGGCGGGGACGGCACCCTTGTCGAGCCGTTCCCGGGCTCGGTTTTTCAACCACGGCTGTCGCGGATGAGCACAGGTCAGTACCGCCCTCCGAGGGTGTTGGGCCGGTGTTGTAGGGTGGGTGCAACCCACCGATTCTCATTAGAGGCTTAAGTCGGTGGGTTGCACCCACCCTACGACCCCACATCCCGGCTTCCGGAACAAACACTCAATTCCCGCGGGCTTCCCGCCTGATGATCGGCACCGACCCGCGAGAAACCCGTGATACCCAGCGGCACAATCCCGCAAGAGAAACCCCCGTGCGGCCCTCGCCGCCATTCTTTCCCCGGCGCAGGGCTTGATCAGCCGCCCCTTCGAGCGGGGTCCCGGTTGATTCGAGCGGGATCCACGATTACCGTTAAGAGAAATCCGTCCGAAGTCGCCCGGATCTGAGTCGCGGCGCAAAAAAAAATCCGACGTCTTGTTGGGCGACGAAGGGGGATCCCAGCGGGCATCGACCGGCCGGCCCGGACGCGGCGCCAGCCCGACCACGCACCAGCACGAAGGGAGCTTGGTATCGCCATGCCGGCTCGTAGCGCCTTGCAGACGAGCACCTCGCTGATCCTCCGGGTCACGATTCTCCCCCCGGACCAGGACGCCTGGAGTCGATTCGTCAGGCGTTATGGCCCATGCATCCTTCGTTGGTGCTGCGCGTGGGGAGCCCAGGACGCCGATGCCGAGGACATCACCCAGGCGGTCCTGACGCGGCTTTCCGTGAAGTTGCCCGATTTTCGTCGCGATCCCTCACTCAAGTTCCGCGGATACCTGAGGAAGATCGCCGCGGACGCCTTCCACGACGCCCTGCGGAGAAGCCGGCGGCACGCTGCCGCCGGCGGCAGCGAGAACCTTGACCTGCTTTCGACCCAGCCGGCGCCGACGACCTGGTTTCCCGGATCGAGCGGGAATTCGACCTCGAGCTGCTCGAGGAAGCGACGCGAGCCGTGCGGAACCGCGTGAAAACGAAGACCTGGGACGCGTTCCAGTACACGGCCGGTGACGGACGTCCGGCCCAGGAAGCCGCCGAGATCCTGGGCCTGAAGGTCGCCACGGTCTACAAGGCGAAGTCGAGCGTCCTCCGGATGCTCCAGGAAGAACTCCGAAAACTCGAAGACGGCTGCGATGTTCGCGATCCGAAATGAACCCGGGCCTTACCCTCGATCGAGATTCGGCCATGAACCCCTGCGACCCCCGAGCAACTCGAGCGGTTTCTCCGCGATCGATTGGAATCTCCGGAGCACGACGCCGTCGAAGCCCACATCGAGGGATGCGATTCGTGCCAGCAGATCCTGGAGCGAATGACGAACGCCCAGATGGCGGAGGAGCCCCCACCTCCGGACCGCGAAGATGACGAACGGCTCGCACGGCTGCTCGAACGCGTCGAGGCGAGGGGTCCTCGGCGAGAGGATCGTGACGGGCGCCCACCCGAGCGGGACGTGGTGGGTTTCCCGACTGGAGGATCGGCTGGCGCGCAACACGATGCGGCGGTCCGGTCCCTGCCATCATTCGAGGGCTACCCGAGAATCGATGGCCTCCGGATCCGTCGCGAGATCGGCCGCGGCGGCATGGGGATCGTCTATGAGGCCGAGGACCAGCGATTGAACCGGCGCGTGGCACTGAAGCTGTTGCCGTTCCCCGCACACCTGCTCCCCAGGCAGGTCGAACGATTCAAGCGAGAGTCCCAGGCCGCGGCGCAGCTCCATCACACCAACATCGTTCCGGTCTTCGGCGTGGGGGATCAAGATGGGTATCACTACTATCTCATGCAATACATCGAGGGTTCCGGCCTGGACGCCGTCCTCGACCAGTTGTGTCGACCTCGCGAGGGCCCGACAGGACCGCGCGAAACCGTGAGTTCCCGGAGGGTTCATGACCGAGGCGCGCCTGACCTCTCCAATCCTCCTCCGGTTTCCTATGCTTCCGGCATTACCGCGGCCGAGGTGGCGCGGTCGCTGGCGTCTGGCCGGTTCGCCGAGACCGCATCCTTCCCCCTCCCTGCCGACGAGCCCGAAGCCGAGGACAGGTCGGGCGACACCGCCGTCTCCCCACCGCCGATCATTCCACCGGAATTGCTCCCGTCCGACCCGCCGCCGGTGGTCCTACCCGGATCGGGTGAGCTTTCGACCCAATCCGACCTCAAGTCCCCTTATTTCCGGGCTGTGGCTCGCATCGGCGTTCAGGTCGCGGAAGCATTGGAGTACGCGAACCGCCAGGGCGTCCTCCATCGCGACATCAAACCTTCGAATCTGCTGCTGGATGTCCGCGGCAACGTCTGGATCACCGACTTCGGATTGGCGAAGACGATCGAGGCCGACGGCTTGACGCCGACCGGCGACATTGTCGGTACAGTACGGTACATGGCGCCTGAACGGTTTCGGGGCCGGTGCGATGCACGGGCCGACGTTTATAGCTTGGGACTGAGCCTCTACGAGCTGGCTGCCCAGCATCCTGCGTTCGAGGACGAGGATCGTTTCCAACTGATCGAACGAATTCGATGCGGGGAGCTCCCCCGGCTGAGAACGCGGCGCATCGAAGATCCCCAGAGATCTCGACACGATCATCCACAAGGCCATCGCGCGCGAGCCGGACCAGCGGTACGCGACGGCCGGGCGCTGGCCGACGACCTCCGGCGATTCCTCGACGGGCGAACGATCCTCGCGCGGCGGGCCTCGGCCCCCGAACGGGCCGTCCGCTGGTGTCGGCGCAACCCTTGGGCGGCCGCATCGATCGCGATCCTGGTCGTCGGTACGGTCGTCGGCGCCTGGCAGGCGATCCGAGCCACTCAGGCCGAAACGAATGCCCGAGAACAGCGCAAGCGGGCCGAGGCCGAGGCCCGGATCTCCCGGGCGGTGAACGAATTCCTCAACACGGATCTGCTCGCCCAGTCCAGTCCGTATGTCCAGGCCACGCTCGGCACCCGGCCCGAACCCGACCTGAAAGTCCGCACCGCACTCGATCGCGCGTCGGAGAAGATCGGGGAACGCTTCCGAGATCAGCCGCTGGTAGAGGCGGCGATCCGCACAACGATCGGAGAGGCCTATCAGCGCCTCGGCCTCCTCCCGCAGGCGCGGCCCCATTTCGAGCGTGCGCTCCAGCTCCGTCGGGCCGTGCTGGGTCCCCAGGACCCCGAGACGCTCGTGGCGATGTCCAGACTGGGGGACTTGCTGGCGGCGAACGCCCAATGGGCTGAAGCCGAACCCCTCCTGTTCTCGGCCATGGACGGACTCCTCCATTCCAGGGGACCGGAGCATCCCCAGACGCTGGCCGCGATGAATCGCGTCGCGGCGCTCCTCGTCGGACGGGACAAGCGTGATCAGGCCGAGTCGCTCGTGAACCAGTTAATCGACGGATGTCGAAGGGTCCTGGGACCCGAGCATCTCGAAACGATCGACGCGGTGATCAAGCTCGTGGACCTGAACTTGGCCAAGGGCCAGCCGGCCGAAGCCGAGCGGCTGCTGAACGAGGCCCTCGCGACCTTGAAGCGGACGGTCGGAGACGAGCATCCCTCGACGTTGCAGATCGCGAGCCGGCTCGCCTCCACGTACGCCCAGCAAAATAAGGGCGACGAGGCCGAGCAACTCTGGACGGAGGTGTTGCGGACCCAGCGTCGGTTGCTGGGCGGCACGCATCCCGACACACTGGCCACGATGGTCGAGCTCGGGGGATTGATGGTGGTGAATCAGCACAAGGTCAACGAGGCGGAGCCACTCTTGCTCGAGGCGATGGCGGGGTGTCGCCAGGCGCCCGACAGCAATCGCATCGCCATGGATGGCGCCCTGGCGAATCTCGGCGTCATCTACATGACGAAGAAGGACTTCCAGAAGCTCCAGGCCTGCTTGATCGAGGCCGCGGAGATCACCCGCTCCTGGTATGGTCCCGATCATGGGTTCACCGCCGTCGCGAACTACAACGCGGGCACATCCCTGTTCTACCAGAAGGAGCATCCTAGGGCCGAGCCTTATCTCCGGGACAGCCTGGCGTGGTATATCCGGAGGGAACCCGATCATCCGACGCGTTTCGGGTCGGAGAGCGTGCTGGGCGCCTGTTTGCTGAGCCAGAAGAAGTACGCGGAGGCCGAGCCACTGCTGATCTCCGCCTACAAGGGGATCAGGGCCCGCGAGATGAACGCCCCGCCCCAGGGCGCGTCCTTGCTGCCGATGGTCGTCCAGCAGATCAACGTCCTGATCAAGGAGGCCGGAAACCTCCGGGACCGGGCGGCCCTCGACGAGATCCGTGCTGATCCCGTGTTCCAGGCCCTGTCTCTCGACCTCCAGTTCCCCGATGATCCCTTCGCACCGCCATGAATCCCAATGCCGTGCCGATCGGGATCACGGCACGGAGATCCGCCCCGTGCCGCGGACCTCATCGATTCGCATCAGGTAGTCGAGCAACCGCTCGGCAACTTTCTCGGCGTACACACGATCCCGAAGAACGCGGTCGGCGTCCCCGATGGTGATCACGGGCAGGCTATCCGGCTGGTTCTCGTTGCGGATCGTCGCCTCCTAGGAATCCGCACCATCGTCGTTCCGGTTCCCTGTCAGCAAGACCAGCCCCTCGCGCTGGCAGGTCCTCCAGATCACGGCATCCGACGTGTTGTCGGACAACGCCAGGGTTCGGAAGCTTTCCACGACCCATCCCAGGTCGTTCCAGAATTCGCGCCAGGTGTTGGATGCCCAGATCGCAAGGAGGGCGTCTCGCTGTCCGACCACGTTAATGTCCGCCAGAATGCCCCGCATCCTGCCCTTCCCGGTTCTTGGCCTCGCGGCGCTCTCGGACCATGGCCAGAAACCGTTCATGGCCAGCGTCCAGCTTGGCCTGGAGCTCGGGCGGGTTCCCCCGGCGGATGCGCTCCATGTTCTTCTCGTAGCTCGCCATTACCTCGTCCCGATGTTCCTCGATGTATCGGATCGCGACTTCAACCTCGTGCGAGCTGAGGCTCAGAATGGCTGCAATCATGTCGCGGTGCCATCCCGTTTTGTAGTATTCGATGACGTCGTAGACGGTGATCCGCGTGCCGGCGATCTCGGGTCCGCGGCCGGTCCTGATGATCTTCGCTTCGAGCATGATATCAGCCCTCAATTCGTGGGAAGCATTCCCAGGTATTCTATACCCACGCGGTTCGAGAGAAACAGGAGGCGTCGCCCGGCCTCGCGCCCGAAGCGGGGTGCTCGTACGCGTCTCGGACACTCCGCGTCGATCTCCACTCCCGTGACCACATTCTTCTCTGCGTTCTCCGCGTCTCCGCGTGAAACTCTATCTCGGTCCTCTCGCGGGAAGTGGGCCGAGAATTCTGGAAATCTTGTGGCCGAAACTCGCGAGATGTCCTATTAATCTCACAAGGCATCGTGCGCGCCGGAGTCGAGCAGGTTCAGCGAGCGGAAGAAACGGCCGTGAGGAGACGACGCGAAAATCGAGCAAACGAACCCAGGACCGGGACGTCGCCAATGCGACGAAACGAACCCATCTGCCGAAATGACAGGAAACCCATCGGGGACGACGCGAAAAGCGAACCGACAAAACGAACCCACCTGCCAGAATGACGGCAGCCAACACGCCACGATGCCAGAATTGAAAACTGACAAAACGAACCCATCTGCCAGAATGACAGCAGCGACACGATCTGACGACTGACCACTTCCTACGGTCTACTGTTCCAGCAGGAGGACCCGTGCCCGCCAATCGGACCCTCGCCCTGGTCCTGCGATCGATCGAGGTCTTCGAGACGAGCCTCGTGGTGACGCTGTTCACCCGTGAGCTGGGGAAGGTCTCGGCGCTGGCCAAGGGGGGGCGGCGGCCGAAGTCGCCGTTCCAGGGTGGGCTTGACCTGCTGGGGGTTTCCGATATCGTGTTGTTTCCCAAGGCGTCCGAGGCGCTGGACCTCCTGGTCGAGGCCGCGCCGGTCGAGCGCTTTGCACCTCTTCGCCGCGATCTGGCGGCCCTGTATGCCGGCTACTACATCGCCGAACTGCTGTCCGACCTGACCGACTTCCACGACCCGCACCCGAAGCTGTTCGACGCGGCAAGGATCACCTTGCGGCATCTGGGCGAGGCCGAGTTGCGGTCGCGGAGGGTCCTCCGGTTCGAGCTGGCGTGCCTGCGCGAGCTGGGGTTGATGCCCGCGCTCGAGGCCTGCGCGCATTGCGGTGCGGTCATCGACGCGACGGGGGAAGAGGTGTGGTTCGGGCTGGCCACGGGAGGCGTGCTCTGTGACGCATGCCGGACCGGCCAGCCGCATGTCGCGGCCTTGTCGGCCAGGGACCTGGAGTCCATCCGGGCCCTGGCCAGCCCGGGGCATGCCTGGCGCGAGCTGGACCCCAGCTCCGCGGGCCTGGCGCCGGTCCGAGAAACCGTCGGGGCAGTGATCAGTCACGTCCTCGGGCATCGCCCCCGACTCCGCCCTTTACTGGGAGTGTGACCGAATGGTCCCGGTTGACTGCAACGTCGGCAGCGAGGTCGAGGCTCCGTCCGGGCCGTGCGATGAAGGTTCGGGAGGCGCCTCCACCTCTCGGACCATCGCCCGCGGCTCGGGCGGAGCCTCCACCTCCCGGACCATCGTTCGCCTGGTGGCGCGGCTCTTGCTCCCGTCTGTTCCTTACGGGCTGCCAGAGCATCAGCAGCCCGCTGGCCCAGTGGCGCACCGCCTACGACCCCAACCTTTTCAAGAGGCTCAGCCCGGAGGAGATGGCCGACGCCAGCGGGCCCGGCCGACTCGACCAACCTCCTCCAGCGCTGGCTCGACGCCACGGAAGAACCCGACGGCCGTCAACGAAGCCCCCGCCCCTTCCTCGACGCTCGTCCTCGGCTCGAACGGTTGGCGGCCCATCGCCAAGCCGGCACCCAACCCCCAGGCCGACGCCGAGTTCCAGGCCGCCTTCAAGCTGTTCCAGCAAGGGAAGTTCGCCGAGGCTGAACGTCAATTCGCCAAGATCGCCAAGGCCAAGGACCGCAAGGGGACCACCTGGGGAGAGAATGCCCAGTATTACCTGGCCGAGTCTCAGTATCAGCAGAAGAAGTACGTCACCGCCCACGACAGCTTCGATCGCCTGCACGCCGACTATCCCGCGACCGCTTACATGGATAAGCTCTGTCAACCGCGAGTACGAGCTCGCCCATCTCTGGCTCGCCCAGACCGATCCCAAGGCACCCGCCGACAAGAAACTGCCCTGGTACGCTCACTTCGACAATCGGATGCCCCTCATCGACAGCCAGGGCCTGGGCCTCAAGGCCCTCGAGCACGTCCGCCAGTATCAACCGGACGGCCCACTCGCCGACGACGCCGCGATCCAGATCGCCGATTTCCACATGAAGCACCGGGACTATGAGTCGGCTGCGCTCTATTACGACCAGTTCATCGCCGAATACGGACCTCGCAAGAGCCCCTTCTTGCAGGACGCCCAGCTCGCCGCGATCGACGCGCGGATGAAGGGTTACCTCGGTCCCGAGTACGACGGGGCCGGCCTGGAGAAAGCTCGCGAGCTTGATCAAGGAAACGATGCAGAACGTTCCCCGAACGCCAGGCCTCCTTCGAAAAGCTGTATCACACTCTCGACGTGATCAACGACGCTCAGGCCGAGAAGACTTTCCGCGACGGCGAGTACTACAAGACGCATCGGCAAGGTCGCCTCGGCCGAGTTCTACTTCGGAAAGATCCCCCAGCGATGGCCCAGCAGCCCCTGGGCCGTCAAGGCCAAGACCGAGCTCGCGCAGCTCGCCAAGCTCCCGCGTAAACCCTCGAAACCCAGCAAGATCATCATCCCGCCAGGTGCCACCGATCCCTTCATGAGCGGCGGTCCCGCGGGCGGCATGATGGGCGGCATGGGCGGCATGGGCGGCATGGGCATGGGTGGCATGGGCATGGGCGGCATGGGCATGGGTGGCATGGGAGGCATGATGTAAGACAGTCGGCGGTCGGTCCTCGTTCCGCCGTACGTACGTCTGTTCGGCTTACCAAGTCCAGATTCAATATTCCAGATTCAATATTCCAGATATCATAAGAGAATGTGTCCGGAGTCTCGAATCCGGAATCTCGAATCCTCAGGGAGGTTCGGTATCATGCGGCTCAACGTCCTTCAGCGTCCGCGGCGATGCGGGGATCCGTCGCATCCGGCCTCGCGACGGCCATGGTGGAGTCTGCGATCGCCCCGGGCCCTGGCATTCATCGGGCTGGCGAGCCTGGTCGACTGGCTGTAGTGGCCTGCCGGTCGGGTCGCCTTTCAGTAACTCGGACAAGCGACGGATTCTTCGGCTGGCACATCCAGGCGCCCTTCGATACCTCCGATGTCAAGACGGTCTTCGTCTACTTCAAGACCCAGACGTTTCGCCGCGATCTTCAGCTCATGCTGACCGAGGCGGTGACCAAGGAGATCAACCTGCGAACGCCCTACCGGGTCGTCGGCGACCCGGAGAAGGCCGACTCCATCCTGAAAGGAGTGATCACGGTCTCCGACAAGAACCTGGTCGTCGAGGCGCCCACCAACCTGCCGCGAGAAGTGAACGCGACGATGACCGTCTGGGTGAACTGGACGCACAACCCGCCGACGCGAGTTCGAGGAGAAACGGCCCCCGACCCAGGTCACCGAGGTGAACAACTTCATACCCGAAGTCGGCGAGACCACGTTGTCGGCCTATACGCAAATCGTCCAGAGCATCGCCAAGCAGATGGTGGATATGATGGAACAGCCCTGGTTCAGCGACGAAGACCTCCAGTGAGCGATGACGGTGGTGCGATGATCGCGCGGGTCCGGCCTGCCGGAGGCCGCCCGCGCCGTCTGGAGCCTGCAACGTGGGCCGACCCAACCAGCCGCGGTGGAACGCCCGGGGGCGAACGATCCTGGGCGACGAACGATCCGATCCCGAAAGTGATGGGCATCGTCAACCTGACTCCCGACAGCTTCTCCGACGGCGGCTCCCTCGCCGGCCGCGACGACGCGATCAGCCACGCGCGACGGCTCGTCGGCGAGGGAGCGGACCTGATCGACCTGGGGGGTGAGTCGAGCCGCCCGGGATCCGAGCCGGTCTCGCTCGACGAGGAGCTGCGCCGGGTCATCCCGGTCGTCGAAGCGTTAGCCTCCGAACTGGGCGTCCCGATCTCGATCGACACGACCAAGGCGGAGGTCGCCCGACCGAGCCCTCGCGGCCGGCGCCGCCATCATCAACGACATCTCCGCACTGGGGGCCGACCCGGACATGGGCCGCGTCGTGGCCGCGATCGGGCGCCGGTGTCGTGCTCATGCACATGCAAGGCGTTCCGAAGACGATGCAGGACGATCCTCGCTATGCAGGACGTCGTGGGCGAGGTCTACGACTTCCTGGCTCGACGCGTGGAGTGGGCCGAGTCGATCGGGATCGCCCGCGATCGGATCGCCATCGACCCCGGGATCGGCTTCGGCAAGACGATCGAACATAACCTGGAGATCTTGCGGAACCTCCGTCGATTTGACACGCTAGGGTGTGCGGTCCTGATCGGCACGTCGCGGAAAGGGTTCCTGGGCACGATCACCGGACGTGGGCTGCACGACCGCGCGACGGCCTCGGTCGTCTCGTCGCTGGCGGCGTGCGCGGCCGGCGCGCGGGTGGTGCGGGTCCACGACGTCGCGCCGATGGTCGATGCGATCAAGGTCTGGACAGCGGTGCGGGGTTGGGAGGACTGATCATGAGCATAGGCGTGACCGACGGAAGCCGTCGAGAGCGTCGAGCCGTGCAGCATCGTCACCTCGAGCCTCTGCCTCGATCTGGCGCAGCAGGCCAAGCTGGCCTCGCGGAAGCTGGCCCTGGCCAGGGGGTCGGCCAAGGATGCCTGGCTGAAACGATCGGCCGCGGCGCTGGTCGCGCGCCGGGAGGAGGTCCTGGCGGCCAACGCCGGGGACGTCGCCGCCGCGCCCGGCCGGGGGCTCGGGGCCGCGGCGATCGACCGGCTGAGGCTCGACGCCAAGCGAGTCGAGGAGATGGCCCAGGCGCTCCGGGACGTCGCCGCGCTGCCCGACCCCATCGGCGAGGTCATCACGTCGAGCCGGCGGCCCAACGGGCTGGAGGTCCGCCAGGTCCGCGTCCCGCTCGGCGTGATCTTCATGATCTACGAGAGCCGTCCGAATGTGACGGTGGACGCCGCCGCGCTCTGCGTCAAGAGCGGCAACGCCGCGATCCTCCGCGGCGGCAAGGAGGCCATCTAGACCAACCGCGCACTGCACCGTGTCCTCGCCGACGAGCTCGTCGCCAGCGGGCTTCCCGAGTACGCCGTCCAGCTCGTCCCGACGACCGACCGCGCGGCCGTCGGCGAGCTCCTGGCCCTGCCCGAGTTCATCGACCTGGCGATCCCGAGGGGCGGCGAGAGCCTGATCCGCCGGGTCGTCGCCGAGGCGAAGATGCCGGTCTTGAAGCACTATCAGGGGAACTGCCACGTCTACGTCGATGCCCGTTGCGACCTCGACATGGCGGTCAAGATCATCCTCAACGCCAAGGTCCAGCGCCCGGGCGTCTGCAACGCGGCGGAGACGCTGCTCGTCCATCGCGCGGTCGCCCCGTACTTCCTCCGCAGGGCGGCCGACGCCCTCGAGGCCGCGGGGGTCGAGCTCCGCGGCGATCCCGTCGCGCGGACCTGATCGTGCCGGACATGACGCCCGCCGAGCCGGCCGACTGGGATACCGAGTACCTCGACAAGATCCTGGCCGTCGGCCGTCGTCGAATCCCTGGACGAGGCGATCGCCCACATCACGCGCCACGGGTCGGGACACACCGAGGCGATCGTCACCAGCGACCTCGCCGCGGCCCGCCGCTTCGTCGCCGAGGTCGACAGCTCGGCCGTCATGGTCAACGCCAGCACCCGGTTCAACGACGGCGGCCAGCTCGGGCTCGGGGCCGAGATCGGGATCAGCACCGACAAGATCCACGCACGGGGACCGTGCGGTCTCCGCGAGCTGACCAGCACCAAGTGGATCGTCTTCGGCGACGGTCACATTCGCGAGTAAGCAAGAAGGTTCGGACCTCACGCGGAGACCCGGAGCACGCAGAGAGTCTTCTTCTCTTCTCCGCGTTCTCCGCGTCTCCGCGTGAAACCTTCTTGAGAATCGCTTCAGCGGGCGATCGGAGCGGCTCGGGTCCCTTGGGCCGTCAGGGCCTGGGCCTTACGCACCAGTCCGACGAACTCCTTACGATAGCCCGACGGATCCTTGGCCAGGGAGGGCTGGGCGATCTCGAGCAAGCCGGCGTAGGTCAGGGTGCCCTTGTGAGGGGAGTCGCGCAACATCATCCCGAACCCCGCGACGGCCGTGGCGAATCTCAGGTCGTCTGACGCCTGGGCGAAGTCGGTGCCGGCGTCGATGGCCTTCTGCTCGATGAGGCGGCTCTTGTCCTCGTCGGGCTTCTTGTAACGGAGCCTCAGGGTGAACGACTCGGGTCCGGTGCTCCGAGCCGCGGCGACAAGGAGGGTCTTCGACTGAGGCACCGGCGGTACGAGCTCATAGAGTGCAGTGACGTGATGGCCGGCGCCGATCTCGCCGGCATCTTTGGCATCGTTGTCGAAGTCCTCATTGGCCATCACCCGGTCCTCGTAGCCGATGAGACGGTAGGCTGACACCTTGTCCCCGTTGAACTCGACCTGGATCTTGACGTCCTTGGCCACGGTGACGAGGTTCGCGCCCATTTCCTCGACGAGCACCTTGTACGCCTCGCGCGGCGAGTCGATATAGGCGTAGTGACCGTTCCCCTTATCGGCCAGTTTTTCGAGCTTGTCGTCCTTGATGTTGCCCATCCCGAAGCCGAGGACGCTGAGGAACACCCCGCTCTTGGCCTTGGCCTCGATCAACTGGACGAGCTGATCGTTGTCGGTCACGCCGACGTTGAAGTCGCCATCGGTGGCCAGGATGACGCGGTTCGTCCCATTCTTGATGAAGTTCTTGGTGGCGAGGTCATACGCGAGCTGGATGCCGGCTCCGCCGTTGGTCGAGCCCTCGGCCCGCAACCCCTCGATCGCCGAGAGGACCTCAACCTTGTGCATGCAGGACGTCGAGGGAAGGACGACACCCGAGGCGCTGGCATACACCACGATCCCGACGCGGTCGTTCTCGCCGAGCTGCTCGACCAGCCGTTGCAAGCCCCACTGGACCAGCGGCAGCTTGAGGGGATCGTCCATGGAGCCGGAGACATCGACCAGGAAGATGAGGTTGCTCGCGGCACGCCGGGCCTGGTCGATCGGCCGGGCGGCGATTCCGATCCGCGCCAGCCGGTGCTGGGCGTTCCACGGAGATCGGGCAATCTCGACGTGCACTGCGAACGGATCTTCGCTGGAACTGGGCGGAGGCGCATCGTGATAGGGGAAGTAGTTGAGCAGCTCCTCGATGCGGACGGCGTCCCTGGGGGGCAGCGTGTTCTGGGTGAGGAAGCGGCGGACGTTCGAGTAGCTCGCCGTATCGACGTCGATCGAGAAGGTCGATTGCGGCTCGTTCGCGACCGACTGGAAGGAGTTATCCACAATGCGTGCGTACGTCTCGGCGGCGGGCTGTTGCGCGGCCTCCTGGAGAGCGACCGGCGCCGTCTCAGCCGCGACCTGTACGGGCTCGCCGAGCTGCTCGGTTCGAGCGGTCTGCCCGGCTGGGGCGGCCGGTGCCTGGCCCAGTTTGCGAGCTTCCCCTGCGACACCCTGAGCTTGGGAAGCCAAGGGCGGGAGCGCGTTATACTGGATGGGTTTGTCGCCGGGGGCAGCCGGGAGGTTCTCAGTCTGCACGGCACGAGGGCCATTATTGCCTTGTTGTCCACCTTGAGGAGCGGGCTGGACCTGTTTGGCCTTGGTGGCGGGAGCCTGTGCGTCGGAGCTCTGCGCGATCTGACGAACCTGCTGCGAACCGTCGCCTTGGGCTGATGGGTTCTGCACTGGCCGGCGTGAAGTTGGGTTGGAGGAGCTTGGACCCCAGTGACAACAACCCGATTGTATGCGCGCCCATGATGGTTGGACGCTGGGACGGGGGCGGCGGCCGCGACCTGAGCGGTTTGACCGGGATTCTGAGGTGCGCGGGCAGGAGATATGCCGCGATTGGCCTCAGCCGGTTTCGCTCGGGACGCTTGGGCCTCGAGTAACTCTCGCTCCAGCTCGACCAGAACCGTGGGGGCCATCACCGCCCTGGGCACCTCTTTTCGCAGACGTGCGACCTCCCCTTTAAGCTCTGCGACGGTCCTCTGCTTTTTCGCAAACCGCTGGGGCCTGCTCGGTCCCTGGTCGAGGCTTGCCTCGCCCGTTAGACCCAAAGTCAATCCTTCGCCCTGCTGGCCTTGTCCCTCACTCTCTGTTCTGGCCGAGGGATTCTGGCCTGGAGATCGCGCGAAGGTATCCGTTGGCTGTTGTTCATACAGGTCTTTTCCTGTCTGGAGCCGGGGAGGCGCTGCGCGGGAGGTATCAAGGCCGAATCGTCTGTAACGGCCCGCTTCCGGCGGCGAACCGGGCTGGCCCCTTCCAACGCCACCGCCCATACCACCCATTTCAGCCATGCGGTCCATCATTCGGCCGCCCGGACCACCCGGACCGGCGGATCGGCGTCCGAGGGCGGTTCCACTCCGTGGAGTCCCCGCCGTCACTCCGAGTGCGGGCCGTGCAGGCTCGGCTGGGGACGGAGTGCGAAACGCGATCGCTGCCTCCATATCGCTGGAAGCGGATTCGGTGCCTGCGGCTAGCTCGCCTTCCGCACTCTCGAAGACGCCGGTCACCTCAGTGCGGGATCCATCCGATGGAATCACTGGATTGACGACGATGGCTTCGTCCGGCTGCACCCGCTTCAGGTTCAGCGGGACCAGGGTTGCCGTTGCCGCGAGCAGAAGGAGTGCGGCGAAGGCGCCAAGCCGAATTCCCGGCCCCCGCCACCAGGGTCGGGAGCCTGTAAAGGTTTGAGGCACGAGAGACGCGATCGGCCGGTGATTCGTCTCAGGAGTCAGCATGTGGGCCGCTTGCTCTTCATGGAGCCGCTCGGTCAACCAGCCGACGATCGAACGGATCTCCTCGATGGCCTGTCGGCATTCGTCGGAGTCATTCAGCAATGCCTCGACTTCCGCGCGGTCGGCCGGATCGAGCTCGCCGAGCACGTAAGCGGTCAGCCGGGGGTCGTTCGGGTCAAAGGTCATGGCAGGACCTCCTGGGAGCGAGCCTTGGCCGCCTGGCCGTCGAACAGGTAACCCCGGAGCGTCTTGATCCCGGCGTGGATCAAGTAGCCGACGTTGGAGACGCTATGGCCGCTGATGCGGCTGATTTCCTGGTACGAAAACCCGTTTTGAAACTTCAGCCGGATGACTTCGCGCTGATTCACCGGCAGGGTTTCCAGGAGCTCGAGCACCCGTTCCCCCAGCTCCCGGCGCTCGGCGGCCTCGAGCGGGGCCGGCCCGGGGCTCAGGCAACGTAGGACTTGCTCCTCGCGTAACTGACTCATGCGCTGCTCCTTCCGCAAGACATCCAGCGCCCGATTGCGACAGACGGTGAACAGCCACTCGGCCAGGTGATTCTCGATCGACGAACGGTCCGATGTACAGAGCTTCAAGAAGGTCTCCTGCACGACGTCGCGCGCCGTTTCCGCGTCGCGCAAGAGCCGCGATGCGTAGAGCGACAGCGGCCCCTCGAATTGAGCGACCGCGTCACGGACCCAGTTCTCGTGCTCGACGTCCACGATTCTCGGCATCACCCTGCTCGGAAGAAGACCGATGTCCGTTCCCTCTCCTTGACGCATGAGGGCGGATTTTCTTAGGCGAGGGTTCGAAGAATTCTCCGCGGACGGCGCGACCGCGATGGGCGCAGACCGAAAGCCTCGCCTGGAGCCGTTCCGCTCACAGGCGACGGTTCGGCGCGGGTCTCAAGACCCTGCTGTTGGCTGGAACGTAGGTCTCCTGGTTGAAGCGGTGACGGGAGACCTGCGGTCTGCCGGGTGGCAAGGTCGGGTGACCTTGCCACAACATGATTCTCTCTCCCGCTCACGGACTCGCCAGGCGCTTCGCCTGTCGGACCGCGGCCAGGAACTCGTGGCGATATCCCGAGGGGTCGTGGGCCGAGACCGGCTCGGCGATCTCGAGTACGCCCGAATAGGTCAGGCTACCTTTATGCGGCGAGTCGCGCAGGAGCATTCCGAACCCGGCGACCGCAGAGGCGAACTTCAAGTCTTCCGAGGATTCGCCGAACGATCGACCTTCGTCCACGACGCCGATCTCGATCTTGCGGCTGGTCTCGCCGGTCGGCGGCTTGTAACGCAACTTGACCAGCAAAGACTCGTTGCTGGCGGAGCCGGACGCCGTCGTCTTCGAATACTTGAGCGGGTCGACACCAACCACGCCGTCCCCATCCGCTCCGGGCGGGACGATCTCGTAGAGCGCCGTGACGTGATGGCCCGCACCAACTTCGCCGGCATCCTTGGTGTCGTCGTTGAAGTCCTTATGGGCCATGATCCGGTTTTCATAGCCAATCAGCCGGAAAGCGCCGACCTTGGTGGGGTTGAACTCGACCTGGATCTTGACGTCCTTGGCCACGGTGACCAGCGTCGAGCCCATCTGTTCGACCAGGACTCTGTAGCCCTCGCGCGGTGAGTCGATGTAGGCGTAGTGGCCGTTCCCCTTGTCGGCCAGTTTCTCGAGCTTGTCATCCTTGATGTTCCCCATGCCGAAGCCGAGGACGCTGAGGAACACCCCGCTCTTCGCTTTGGCCTCGATCAGCCGGACGAGCTGATCGTTGTCACTCACGCCGACGTTGAAATCGCCGTCGGTGGCCAGGATGACGCGGTTCGTCCCGTTCTTGATGAAGTTCTGGGTGGCGAGGTCATACGCGAGCTGGATGCCGGCTCCGCCGTTGGTCGAGCCCTCGGCCCGCAACCCCTCGATCGCCGAGAGGACCTCAGCCTTGTGCATGCAGGACGTCGAGGGAAGGACCACGCCCGAGGCGCTGGCATACACCACGATCCCAACGCGATCGTTCTCGCCGAGCTGCTCGACCAGCCGTTGGAGACACCATTGCACCAGCGGGAGTTTGTTCGGCTCTTGCATCGAGCCCGAGACGTCCACCAGGAAGACCAGGTTACTGGGCGGACGCTTTGACTGGTCGATCGGCCTGGCCGCGATGCCGATCCGCGCCAGCCGGTGCTTGGCATTCCAGGGACAGCCGGCGATCTCGAAATGCACGGCGAACGGATCCGGGCTGGAGTCTGCGGGCGGCGGGTCGTTGTACGGGAAATAGTTGAGCAGCTCCTCGATGCGGACCGCGTCCTTGGGTGGGAGCATGTTCTGGGTGAGGAAGCGGCGGACGTTGGAATAGCTGGCCGTATCGACGTCGATCGAAAACGTCGACAACGGCTCGCTCGCAGTCCGGTGGAACGAATTGTCCACGATCGGGTTGTAAGACTCGGCTCGTTGCTCGGCCTCCACGGCGGCGGCCTCTCTCAGTACCTCCGCCTTGGCTTTCTTCTTGCGCAGACGTCCTAATTTCTGATTAGATGTGTCTGTGTATGCTCCGGCGGAGCCGGATGCGGGAGCGTTCTTGGCAGACTTCTTCTGCCCATCCGTGACATCCCGGGGCACGGACAGGCTGTCCCCTGACGGGCTCGATGAGTAGGCCGCAACGGAGTCACTCCCGCCATAGTCGTCGGAGCTGATCACTTCGCCACTCTGAGCGGATGGGGTGGCCGAGCCCGCGACTCGCCCCTCCTGGACGGCTTCGTGGGAGCAACCGGCCACATCGCCCAAGACGATGGCCAGGATCGGTGCAAGACGACGAAGAGATGCAGAACGGTCGCGCATGATGATGTCTCCTCGGGGCGACAGGCGACCGAAGGGGCGGAGTTGGTGGAAAAATGAGAAGAGGACGTGCCTGATGGGATCGCAATCCAATCGACGGCGCGAAGATCGTTGCCACGAGCAACGATGGATGAGAGTATCCCGTTCCACCCGATTCACGATCCTGTCGCCTGTCACTTAGACGTTCGTCCGAGGAGCCGGTTCCTTTTCCTTGAGTTGCGAGTCGCTCACTGCCCGACCACCCAGAGGGGGCAATCGCGGCGCATGGCCTCGTTGGCCGCCAGAGCCAGCCGGGCGAAGGTCAAGATTTCGGGGGCATCGGCGACACAGCCATCGTCGGGGTCATGGGCGACCCGGAGCAATTCCTTGAGGCCGTCGTCGTCCAGCGGCAGCTCCCACTGCTGGGCCAGCTCGAACAGCTCGTTGCGCAGGCCGGGCAAGCTGGCGCATTTCAGCGCCCGGCCGGCGGAGAGTGGAAAAGACGCCGTCCGGACGTTGGCCGGAAGGTAGACACCGCGTCCGTCTTCACCCAGGGCGGTCAGGTTGGGGAAATTTTCCGCCCCCAGCTCCTCGATGGCGCGACACTGAAGGTCGGACCACCCCGAGTCGGTCAGCTCGCCGTAATGGAGGGGTGGGGTGCCCTCCCATTCACCCTCGGCGCCGAAGGCATGGTCCAGCACGCCAGCGACTTCCTCGGCGAAGGGAGCCTCGAATGTCCCTCGCGCCCCGCCAACCGTGAACGACAGAGCCATGATGTGCCCCCTCTCGGCTTTCCAGGAACTCGGGTGTCGTATTCAAGCAGTGGTCTGTAGGTCGTGAAGAAACGACCGAGAAGAGCCGGCCCGGTCCGTCCTGATTACCAAAACTGCCCACTGACTACTGACTACTGCTTGGGGAATCGGGCCGTTCAGAGTACCAGAAGACGGCCACAGCCACACGAAAATCGGCCGTGAACCGCGTACGATTGCCGGGTGCGATCGTCGCCGCGATCGGACGATCGAACGGGATGGGATCCGCCGGATGCCATCGGTAGCCCAAGGATTGCTGGGACGTCGAGTCCCCAGGGCCCACGAAGTGCCCATGAGCCGGCGACCCGTCCCAGGCGGCGAGTTGGGTCGGGGACCCGATCGCCAGCACCACCCCCAAACCCGGGACGACGAAGCGAACATCGTCGGCACATCGCTCGGCGTTCTCGAGCCGAGGAGAGCCGACGGCAGGGCCTCGAACCGCAATGAACGTCCCGGCGTAGTGCCCGCGCCCGGGGAGTTCGACCGGCGGGAATCCCCCGATCGGATTCGAGGCAGAGTGCGATCGCGCGAGGTCTCCCTCGCGGTAGCACGCACGTAAATAACCGGCGTCCGACGCGGTCCCGGGGACCGACCGGATGCGGATCGTCCCCCGGATCGCCGTCTCCGAGTCGATCTGGAGGAAAGCCTGGCGCCGGTAGGGCATGGGGAAGCGGTTGAACCAGACCGGTCCGGTCGACCCCATGAGCAGCGACGATCCGAGATCGGCCCCGGGCATCCGGGCGAACGCGAACCCCAGGGGCAGGTCGACACCTGCTGCGCGGTCGTCCTGCTCCCAGAGGAGTTTCAGATGGGCGTTGCGCCAGGCGTCGTCGGTGCCGGAGGCCGGCTCGATCTCCAGCGATCGGATCGTGCGCGGACCAGCCGGCAGAAGGAAGCGTTGAGTGCTCGCGCGGCACCATCCGCGACATAATCGGACGTTTCGGTTCGCACGCCATCGAGAACGACCAGCTTCATCCGGCTTCGACCAGATCGAAGCGGCCTTGTCCAGATTCGCTTGCTCGGCCGGCGAAAGGTTTTGCTGAAAGGACGTGAGGTCGGCCGCGTCCGGCAAGGCAATCCCGCTGACACGGGCCCGGTACAGCCGCGAATGCGGCCCATCCAGCTCGATCCGGCAGCCGTCTCGGAACGCGATCGGGACATACGAGTACAACTCACCCGCCGCATGGCCGACCAGTGGGCGTGGGAAATGAGGATGCCGGCCGCCGAACAGATCCTGGACCGAAAGATCCAGCGCGGGCTCCTTCTGGCGATCCGAAGTAAGCCTTCAGACGGATCTTCGCCGGATCGAAGCTTTCCGGCAGGGGCGTAGAGACGTTCAGGACGATCCGCTGGATGATCCCCGGCCCCGCGGTTTCGGCGATCTGGCCGTCTGGGCCAATGGGCTTCGGATCGCCAAACGCGATGGGGCGGATCCGCGGATCGCGCAACCGGGCCAGAAGTCCCAGATCGACGAGTTCGTCCGGCGAGCCGGTCGGTCGATAACCCGATCCCTCGCTCGCGGCCGGTTCGACGGCCGTCGTCAGCGCCAGCCAGATCAAGATCGAGGGCATGACAGCCATCGGAGGGCGTCTCGAGGGTCACACGTAGGTCAGGCTTTTCCGCCTGACGGCAACGGTTCGTCAGGTTGGAAAGCCTGAACTACGGATCGGTAAGACTCGCTCAAACGCGATTGGACGTGGACACGCCTCTATCCACCACGGCGCGGGCAACGTATCCTGGTTCCGTTATTCTTCACCGACGACTCCTCGATCCCCGGTCGCCGGTTCCCGCTCGAAACTCAGCCTCGACCGAGGCCGAGCGATCCATCCCCACGCGCCCTCAGTGTGGTCCTGAGTCGTTGTTCCTGTCAAGCGCCAGTTTCCCGACGAGGCTTTTCATGAGGCGATCTCGAAACGGCACGATCTCTCCCGTGATTCTCATCCTGGCTGCGATCGTGGGTGCCCATCCGGCCCGCGGTGCCGAGCCGATCGGCTTCACGCCTGCGATCGGCCGAGGCCCAGCGCACGGCCGAAGCGCACGCCCTGACCGTCCCCACTCCCGAGAACGCCCGGCGATGGCTCCGCATCCTCACCGCCGAGCCGCACGTCGCCGGAACCCCGGCCGATCACAAGACCGCCGTGTTCGTCCGCGACAAGCTCCGCGAATGGGGCTGGAAGGCCGAGATCGCGGAGATGGAGGTCCTGCTCAATTATCCGGACGCCCCCATCGCTGATCCTCCAGCAACCGACCTCCCGGGCCTTCAACCTCAATGAGGCACCCATCGCGACCGATAAGGACTCCGCGAGTACCAAAGCCTTCGGCGCCTTCAACGGGTATGGCGCCTCGGCGATGTCGCCGGACAGGTGGTCTACGCCAATTACGGACGACCCGAAGACTTCGCCGCGCTCGAGAAGATGGGGATCGACGTCAAGGACAAGATCGTCCTGGTCCGTTACGGTGAGCTCTTCCGCGGATTGAAGGTCTGGAACGCTCAGAAGCGCGGTGCCAAGGGAATCCTCATCTTCTCCGACCCCGCCGACGATGGATTCGCCAAGGGCGATATCTATCCCGAATGGACGATTCCGACCCGGGTCGGCCATCCAGCGCGGCAGCGTTCAGTTCCTCTCGCTCGGGCCGGGTGACCCATCGACGCCGTTCGGTCCTTCGATCAAAGGAGCAAAACGGGTTCCTTTGAGCGAGAAACAATTGACAGACGGCGTTGTCTACCAACGGCGAGGATTTCAACAAACGACGGACCCGGCTGCGCGTGCTGCGGTTCGATCTTTCCCGCCAATTCTCAATGACGAAGAGTGGGAGAAACAAACGGGCTTGAAGCTGGTCGACTCCATCGCGATCATCCCTTCGCTACCGATCAGCTACGACACGGCTCACGAGATCCTCAAGGTCTTGGCCGGCCCCAACGTCCCCTCGGGCTGGCAGGGCGGATTGCCGCTGGCCTATCACGTCGGGCCGGGCCCCGCCGAGGTCCGGATGTCCGTCTCGATGGATTACAGGATCCGCCCGATCTGGAACGTGATCGCGACCATCCCCGGCACGGTCGAGCCCGACAAATGGGTCATGCTCGGCAACCATCGCGACGCCTGGGTCTACGGAGCGGTCGATCCCGGCAGCGGCACGGCCGCGACGCTCGAAACCTGCCGCGCGCTCGGCGAGGCCGTGAAGCACGGCTGGAAGCCGCGGCGAACCCTCGTCTACGCAAGCTGGGACGCCGAGGAATACGGCCTCGTCGGCTCGACCGAATGGGCCGAGGAACATGCCGATGAGCTGAAGAAGAAGGCCGTCCTGATGTTGAACGTCAACTCGGCGGTCGCCGGGCCGGAGCTCTCGCTCAGCGGCGTTCCCTCGTTGCGCGACTTCGTCCTGGAGGCCGTCGGGAGCCATCACCGACGTCCGCTCGGGCCGCAATCTCCGCGACCTCTGGACCGAAGCCCGACGCAAGGCCTGGGCCTCCAGCTCGCCGCTGGTCGTCCATGACCCGATCTGGGACGAGAACAACCACGAGAGCTCCGGGTCGAAATCGCCCTCGACTCGAGGATTCGTCGCACAGATGAACTGGCTGGGCTCCGGGTCCGACTATACGGTGTTCGTCGACCACCTGGGCATCCCCGCGGTCGATGGCGGCATGAGAGGCGGTTATGGGGTGTATCACTCGATCTACGACAACTTCAACTGGATGGAGAAGTTCGGCGATCCGGAGTTCCTGAGCCACGCCACCGCGGCCCGGTTCTACACGTTGATCGCCATGCGTGCGGCCGCAGCCGACGTCGTACCGCTCCGGTTCGTCTCCTACGGCCAGGCATTGCGCACGCACGTCGATGAGCTGCGACTCATCCATGCCCGCCGCGTGCGGCAGGCCGAATCGTCGGACTCGAAGGTTTCCGAGGAATTCGCGGGAGTCCCCGACCTGGTCCGTGCGGTCCGGGATTTCCAGGCCCGGGCCGAGGAGCTCGATCGGGCGGCCGAGACTCTGGCGAAGCACGACACATCGCTCCCGACAAGCTGGCCGCGCTCAACGAAGCCATCGCGAGGAGTCGAGCGGGCGTTCGTGTTCGCGGACGGGCTTCCCGGTCGGCCGTGGTTCAAGCATTCGGTCTACGCTCCTGGCCTGACGACGGGCTATGCGGCCTGGCCCTTGCCGGCGATCCGGCAGGCCCTCGAAGACAAGAAGCCCGAGGCGCTCGCCGCAGCGGTTGCGAAGACCGTGGGGCAGATCCAGAAGGCGGCCGAGGCCCTCAAGGACGCCGCCGGTCGGCGCAGGGCGGCTGAGCTCAAGAATGCTCAGTGTAGGGTGGGTGCAACCCACCGATGCAAGTCCGGTCGATCGGGGGTTGCGCTGAGCATAGCTCAGCTCCACCACCCTACGAATCCGTCGTGCCACTTCGGGACAGCATTGAAGATCCTGATCGGGAGCCCCTTGATGACCCCTGGCGAGTCGGCGGAACGTCAGTCGGTGACATTGCCCCGAGTGTTGGGTCCGGTCGAGGCGTTCTGCGTCGTCGTCGGCTCGGTGATCGGCTCGGGGATCTTCCTGGTCCCGGCGACCGTGGCGGATAACGTCCCGTTCTTGAGCGGGATCGTGCTGGTGTGGGTGATCGGCGGGATCTTCATTGCCGCCGGGGCCCTGACGCTCGCGGAGCTGGGGGCGATGTTACCTCAGGCCGGCGGGCTTTATGTGTTCCTCCGCGCGGCGTATGGAGCCTTGCCGGCGTTCCTGTTCGGCTGGGTGGAGTTCCTGGTGGTGCGCAGCGGCTCGATGGCGACGCTGGCCGCAGCCTTCGCGCGGTATTTCTCGCAACTGGCCAAACCTCCGGCGGGGATTCCCGTCAAGGTGTGGCAGGCGGGCGCCGCGGTACTGGCCATCGCGGTAGTCACGGCGGTTAACGTCCTGGGTACGCGGCGAGGGGGCACGCTCCAGGTCGTGGGGACCGCGCTCAAAGTCGGCGGGATCGCCGTGATGATGGTGCTGCCATTCGCACTCGGGGCCGGAGCGATCGCGAACCTGACGCCGGTCTGGCCCTCGATGGGGGCCGGCTCGATCTTTTCCGGCGCGATGGTGGCGATGGTCGGCGTACTCTGGGCCTACGACGGCTGGACCAATGTGACCCCGCTCGCCGAGGAGATTCGCGATCCCGGCCGCAGCATCCCCCGCGCCTTGCTCTTCGGCACGGCGGTCCTGATCGTCGTGTATGTGGGCATGACTCTGGCCTATCACTACGTCTTGCCGATGGAGGAAATCCGATCGGCGAGCCGGACATCCGAACATCTCGAAAAGGCCGCCGCCGCGGTCTATTGCAAGCAACTGCTGGGGGACCCGGGCGTCGTGGCGATCTCGATCCTCGTCATGTGCTCGACGTTCATCTCGCTCAACGCCAACGCCCTCACCGGCCCGCGCGCCTATTTCGCCATGGCCCGCGATGGGCTGTTCCCGGCCGGGCTCTGCCGGGTCCATCCGACCTATCAGACCCCCGCCAACGCCATCCTGGCCCAGGGGACCTGGGCCATCATCCTGACGGTCGCCGGCACGTTCCTGATCATGGTCCCACCGACCAGCGAAGGTTCGAAGCTGCCGAGCTGGATCCTGGCCGCGTGGAAGAAGCTCAACGAGACTCCGCTCTATGACCTGCTCTTCACGTACGTGATCTTCGGCGCCACGATCTTCTACACGCTGGCCATCGCCAGCGTCTTCGTGCTCCGCGTCCGGCAGCCGGACCTGCCGCGCCCGTATCGCACTCTGGGCTATCCGGTGACACCTCTGATCTACGTGGCCGCCGCCCTGATCTTGCTCGGCAATATGCTCGTGGATACCACGACCCGCGCCCCCTCCCTGGTGGGCCTGGGAATTATCCTTCTCGGCGTGCCGGCCTACGCCTACTTCCGGCGAGCGGGTGGCCGGTTGCAGTAGTCATGTGTTTATGTGTTAGTCGCGAATTGCTAGTGTAGGGGGGCTTCGAGCGATTTCCGGTAATCCCGGAGGTAACTCGCCTCCGCCTCGACCGAGCCGGGGTTCTCGGTCAGTACCTCGAGGAGTTTCTTGCGATAGACCACCACCTGCCGCTTGCCGTCGGGGGACTCCATGAGGTCGTGCCGCTCGTAAGGATCGCTTTTCAGGTCATAGAGCTGCTCGGCTCCCAGGTCGGTGCGGACGTAATGGTGGCCCGATGTCACGAGGGACATCTGGTAGCTCGGGTGACTGCTGTCGCTCGCGGGCAGACCTTCGAATGCGGTGGGATCGGCTTGCTCCGAGAGGGCCGGGGTCGTGATCTCGCTATCCTCCCCGGCCGAGGACTTCCAGTAGCCCGTCAACGAATGGCCCGGGAACGGTGTGCCGGCCGAAAGACCGAGCAGGTCGACCACGGTCGCCGGCAGGTCGCGCAGGCTGACCGGGCTGGCCACCTCCTTCCCCGCGGGCGCCTGGGGAGACAGGATCACCAGCGGGACGCCGACCTCGTTGAGCATGACACTGTACGAATGGCCGAAGGTCTTATGCTCGCCGAACGCCTCACCGTGGTCCGATGTGATGATCACGTCCGTGTTCTCGAGGATCCCCTGGCTTTGAAGGGACTCGAGCAGACGACCCAGTTGCTCATCGAGGGAGGCGATGCAGTCGTCATAGCAGTCGCGGGCCATCGTGATGTCCCGCAAGGGGACCAGGTCCTTGACCGTCCCCACATACTCCATGAGGAATCGATAATCCCGGATGGCCTCGGGCCGGATTCCGAACTGGCCGTAATGTTCCATCGGAGGAATGTAGGGCTCGTGGGCATCGAAGTAGTTCAGGAAGGCGAAGAAGGGCCGATCCGTCCGGCGCCGAGCCAACCAGTTGAGGAAGGTCTCGTTCAGCTCACGGGCATAATGAGATTGGAGGGCGGTCCATTTCCGGCCGAAGAAGCCGCCCGGACTCAAGAGATTCTCGAGGATCCATTTTCCCGGAACCGTGCGGCTGAGCAAGGACCAAGGCGTCAACGAGTAATCTTCATAATGGGCAAAACCGCGCGCCAGCCCGCTTTCATAGCTACAGCAGTTGGTGTTCGCCGCGAAGCCCGCGGTCTGATAGCCCCGCGAGGCCAGGAACTCGGCCAGGGTCGCGTGGGGCGTATCCAGACGGAACTTCCACTGGGTATTCAACTCGAACGGCCAATGGCCGGTGAAGAAGCAGGTGTGCGAGGGATACGTCCAGGGAGCCGGTGCCAGGGCCAGCCGATACGTGACGCCCCGCTGGGCCCAGCGCTTCAGGTGAGGCGTGGTATCTCGCTTGTAGTCCGAGATGCTCAGATTGTTGGAGCGGACGGTGTCCCAGACAATCAGCACGAGATTGCGGGCGCCCGTCGGCGCGGACGGCAATCCCGCCACCGCACGGTATTCCTGGAGCACCGGCCAGCCTGATGAGAGCGCTGCGAGGATGACTAGAAGGCCAACCAGCGACACTCGGATGAGTCGCAACGTCCTTGAGCGCAGACCAAGTGATGCCACCACGCTGCTGATCCACCGGCCCACCCCAGCGGCCAGCAGCAGGCGCGCGACATTGTGGATCGGCAACCGCAGGAGAGCCCCCCAGATCGCGAAAGTGGCGAACCACCACGATGCCCGCGCAGGGACAGGGGTTTCCGCCGGACCCGATCGGTGACGACCACGACCAAACCGGGGATCATCATCAGGATCGCGTGGCCCAGCGGCACCGTCCAGGGAAAATCCCTCGCACTTCGAAAGACCCCGTCGGGATTCAAGAAGATCTTCTTGAAGAGCATGACGCCCAGATCCAGATAGCCCCCGAACAGACCGAACGAAATCGCCAGCAGGATCGTGGTCATCGCGGTAAGAGGCGTCGGGTCCGGTGCTCGCCGGGCCGCGGGTTCGGGTGGGGTCGCGTCCATCAAGGCTCACACTCGCGTCTGGGGAGCGGGCTGTTGCATCACTGCCGGTTCACCGAGGTCCCGGCCGTGAAGTCCCGGCTCCGGTCAACCATGGTAACTCGACCGCACGTCCCTGTGCATCAGGGAGATCCTGGTGGACGAGCCTGGCGGCTCGACTCGGTCAGGCGATTCTCCAGGTGCTCGTCATCGCGAGTGAGTTGCAGGAAACCGATGCACATCTCGTCGGTCGTCTGCTCGCCCCAGTGGACTTCGATCGGCGGATGGCTCGGGTTGCGCGGATTCTCGGCGGAATTGTCGAAGTGGGCCGTCATCTCGATCCGGGTCCCCTTGGGCAGCGCCACGGGCGTGACGAACTCGTAGGGGTTCTGCCAGTTGAAATCCCAATCATCGATCCGGATGAGCGTTTGCTCTGAGCCGTCGGGGCGGGTGGCCCGCAGGAGGAAGTCCTTGCCGAGCAGGTGCATGTGGGGAAAGACGGCCAGCAGGTGAGAATCCTGGCGGATGGTCAGGCTCCCTTTTACTTCATGATGAGCATCGCCCGGGGGAATCCGCAGCTCGGGCCTGAGGGAGAAGCCGGCGCGGCGGGGCAAGACGATGCCGGAGCGGATCTGCTTGTCCACGGGACCCTTGGCGAAATACAGGCCCATCACGGTGGCGTCTTCCTCGGGCTTGCCGCTCTTGTGATAGTGGATCTGGAGCAGCACATCGGCGCCGGCGGGCAGGGATCTTGCCGTGCCCTCGGGCGACAATCGGGGTGTCCGGCCCGGCGCCCAGCCCCAGAGCTGGCCGGAAGGGAAGAACGGCAGGCCGTTCGGGAGCCGGCCATAACCGCCGCCGGAGGTCGCATAGCCGGGGCCGTCATCGGCGGCATCGATCTTCCGCGCGTTGCCCGTCACGTCATAAGCCGCCAGAATATGATGGACGACCTTCATATTACCGGGCTTGAAGTCGACCGCGGCGATCCATCGCGCTTCGGTCAAACCGGCTGGGATGACCACCACGCGATACTCATCCGCCCCGGTGGCCCCCAGCTTGTACGGCTCGAGCATCTTGAGGACCAGGTCGGGCGGCCCCAGGGCCCAGTCGGAACTCCACTCCCGCGCCGGCGGGGCGTCCTTGGGATTGCCTTCCGGGGCCCCCGCGTCGGCCCAGTTCGCCAGCGTCTTCAACTCCCCGTCAGTCAGCACCCGTGCGCCCGGAACGGCCCGCCCTCGGTCGTCGAGGCGTGCCACGGGGGCATGGTCCGCTCCTCGGTCACCGCGGCGATATCCTGGGCACGCTTTCGCGCCTGAGCGTAGTCGAGCAAGGAGAAGGGCGCAACCTGTCCGGGTCGATGGCATTCCTGGCAGTTCTTCTGGAGGATCGGCACGATGTCGCGATGATAATTCGGCGGCTCGGCGCCCCGCGCCGCAACGGGAGTCCCCAGCGAAAACCCGACCAGGAGGGCCAGACCGGGTCAACACAACCGCACCGATTTCTTGAGCGGGTCCATCATGCAATCTCTACAGGGTTGTCTGACTCGTCACGGAGAGCCCAGTCGAGCGCGCCGAGCTTCCAGGCGGCACGATCCACCCGGTTCACCTCTATTGATCATAGTCGATGCGGCCAGGGACGGTTTCAAGAATCCCGAGGATTCCCCCGAGACCCACCTCAACCGAACATCGCCGCCAGGGCCGCTTCGACGCCAGGTCGTTCCAGGTCAGGGAATCGTTCCATGAGCCGCGTGGTGTCGAGCGAGACGTCCGCGGGCCGGGGTTCGGAGAACGTCATATCAGCCTGACGGATGGGAACAACCCGGTCGGGATCAATTGCTTGGGAGCTCGCCGCCCTGCGCATCAGCTCGAACCGGCTGAGCCGCTCGCGACCACCGACGTGCACGACTCCGGTCGCTTCCGATTCAATCAGTCGGAAAACGATCTCGGCAGCCGTTCGATAATCGAGAGGTGTGCGGTATTCATCCGCGAAGAAGGACCGGCGCTCGCCCTGGACCAGCGCCGCCATGGCGAGATCGAAGAAGCCGGGACTCCCACCGCGGGCCGGCCCGAACAGCAGGCTGATCCGCGCGACGATCCCGCGGGGGATCGCCAGCACGAACGATTCGGCTTCGCGCTTGGTTCGCCCGTACGCGAGGATCGGCTCCGCCGGATCCGATTCGCGAGACCAGGACCGTGAGCCGTCGAAGACCAGGTCGGTCGAGGTGAACAGCAGACGGCGGTCGTGTTTCTCGGCCCACTCGGCCAGCCGCCGGGTGGCCTCGATGTTGACGGCCCGTCCGCGCTCCGGGTCGCGGTACACCGTCTCGGTCGAGCTCAAGGCTCCGGCGTGGATCACTGCCGCGGGGTCGGCGTCCTCCAGTGCCGTGGCGGTCGCGCGTTCGTCGGTCAGGTCGACCGGCCGCAGCGGGATCCCGCAGCGCGACCCGCGCGTTGTCCCGCTCCAGGCGAAGACCTCATGCCCACCGCCGACCAGGCGATCGACCAGGAAGCTTCCCAGCCGGCCGCTGGCGCCTGTCACCACAATCCTCATGATCGTCAACTCCCTCCGCGACACCGAAATTCTCGTCAAACTCGACGCCAGCCCCCGGGCCTCCCTTGCCGATCATAGGCCGACAGTAGGGCACTTGGGAACATCCCCGGGTTTGCACGGTCATGTTGACCACGAAAGAAGCGCCGCCATGAATATCCTCGAGGTTCCCCTAGACGACCTGGTCCTCGACCCGAACCTCAACCTCCGCGACCGCCTGGACGATTTCACGGTGGAGCGCTATGCCGACTCATGGGAGCGTCTGCCGCCGATCACCGTCTATGAAGTCGAAGGCCGCCTGCTGATCGCCGACGGATTCCACCGCCATGCGGCCGCGATCATGCTCGGCAAGCGGACGATCCCGGCGGAAGTGGTCGTCGGCACGTTCACCGAAGCCCTCGACTTTGTCGCCGGTGTCAACCTGTTCCACGGCCTCCCGCTCACCCGAGCCGAGCGTCGACGGGCCGTCGAGGTCAAGTTGAAGCTGCATCATGACTGGTCCGATCGTCGCATGGCCCAGGAGCTGGCCGTCAGCCGCGAGCTGGTGTTGAAGATCCGCAAGCAGTTGATCGAGTCTCACCAGATCCCGAACCTCCCCGGTCGCGTGGGCGCGGATGGAAAGCTCTACACCTCAGCCGGACTTCCCAAGGACAAGAACGAGCGACTTCCCCAGGACAATGAGGGAGCGGGTGCCAGCGACGAGCCGGGCGACCGTGGGCGCCGCGACCACAAGTGGAGCGACGATGAGCCCGGCGAGCGCGGACGCCGCGGGATGAACGCGGCCGCACCTCCCTGGGATGAGAGCTCGGCTCCACCCCAGGTCGCCGCGACCCCGAGCGTCGAAGCCCGCCCATCGCACCGTGACGCCGCCCTCGTCGAGCCTGTCGAGCCCGCTGCGTCGACCATCGACGAAATGCTCGAATTCATGGCCAAGCAAGTCCAGCAGGTCGTCGACTGGACCAAGGCCGACGGTTTTGACGAGGCGTATCGTACCGCCAAGACCACCACGCGCCAACTGTTCCAGGCCGCCGTCTTCAACCTCGGCAATCGCGCCAGCCAACTGATCAAGATCCGGTAGTGGCGCGATTCGCTTGCGACTACAAGAAGGCGCAAAGCACCCGATCGGCCACGAACACGCCTTCGTGAGTGAGCCTGAGCCGGCGTCGGTCATCTTCGAGGTATCCCTGGGCCTGGAATCGTGCGATGGCGGGTCCGGCGAGGCGATCGATCTCGAATCCGGTCCGATGGCGGAAGTCGTCGCGATCGATCCCGAGTGCGGTCCGGCGCAGCATGAGGATGGCCGTCTCGCGGGCCCGTTCCTCGGCGCGAGCTCCTCGGTCGGGCCGTTGGCTGGCTCGCCGGCCTCGATTCGGCGAAGATAGCCGGCGAGGTCCCGGGTATTGACCGATCGCACGCCTCGAACGTAACGGGCCGCCCCCACGCCGAAACCGAAATACGCTTCGTTGGCCCAGTAGACGAGATTGTGCCGCGATTCGTGGCCGGGTCGCGCGAAGTTCGAGATCTCGTACATGGCCAGGCCGGCCCCGGCGAGCCGCTCCATGGTCGCCTCGTACATCGAGCGCTCGACCTCTTCGTCGAGGGGTCGCACCTCACCGCTTTGCTGTTGTTTCCAGAGGGCGGTCCCCTTCTCATAGACCAGCCCGTAGCAGGAGAGATGCGCCGGTCCGAATCCGAGGGCGACCTCCAGATCGCTCCGCCAGTCGTCGAGTCCCGAGCCGGGCACTCCGAAGATCAGGTCCAGCGACCATCGCGGGAATCGCGGAGCCGACGATCGCGACGGCCTGTTCCACCTCGGGCCGCCCATGATGTCGCTCCAGGACCCGGAGCGACTCGGGCCGGAACGACTGGGCCCCCAGGCTCACGCGGTCAACGCCCGCTTCGGCCAGGATCTCGGCCTTCTCAACGTCGAGCGTGCCGGGATTCGCCTCAACGGTCCACTCCGCACCCGGGGCCCGGACCAGCCATCGCCGGATGATTCCGGTCAACCGCTCGAGCTGAAGAGCATCCAACCGGGTGGGGGTCCCACCGCCGACGAAGATCGTGTCCACTTCCTGAGGACACCCCAGCATCATCGCCATCTCGCGCTCGAGGGCCGAAAGGTATCGGTCCGCCAGATGATCGACACCGGCCAGCGAGGCGAAGTCGCAGTAGCCGCACTTGTGGGCGCAAAACGGGATGTGAACGTACGCCGCGCGGGGCCACTGCCATCGCGCATCGACTTCCCCGACTCCCACGGTGCACTTCACGGTACGGCCTCGATGAAACGAATCTCGGGCAGAGCGGCCTTCAAGGTTGACTCGACCCTCATGCTCAACGTCACGATCGCGGAGGCACACCCCTGACAGGCCCCCGTCAGTCGAACCTGGACAATGTTGTCCTCGTCGATCCCCACGAGCATAATGTCCCCGCCGTCGGATTGCAGATCCGGGCGCACGCGTTCATCCAGCACGCGCTCGATCCGCGCGAGGAGCTCTTCGCGACTCGACGACGGTGGCGTGTCGGGTTGTTGTGTTTGCATGATAGCGACCTGGTCGGGTTTTCCGCGAGCGGGGTTCTGGGAAACAGGCGATATCTCAGCGATTCTCTATGCGCGACGAAAACCCCGAATTGCGCAGAGCAACCCGGGGCTAGCGAAGGATTGGTTGTCAAAGGGATCGAGCTGAGGCGCGGGGCCGTCGCTCGACCGGGAGCGCGGAATCAACTTCCCGATGTGGGACGATCCGGGATGGAGAGCCGGACTGCTGACGGGACGACGATTAATAGTCGCCGTAGCCGCCACCACCGCCTCCGCCGCGATAACCACCGCCACCCCCTCCGCGATAACCGCCGCCACCGCCACCACCTCCATTAGGGGTGCGGGGCCTTGCCTCATTGACTGTGAGCCGGCGGCCGTCGTGATCCTGGCCGTCCAGGCTCTCGATCGCCGCAAGGGCTTCATCGTCATTGACCATTTCCACGAAGCCGAATCCTCGGCTCCGACCGGTCTCGCGGTCGCTCAGGACTTGGGCGGAACTGACCGTCCCATACTGCTCGAACAACTCCTGGAGCTCTGCGGACGTGACCGTATACTTGAGGTTGCCAACGTAAAGCCGCTTCGCCATCGCAATCGCCCGGAACAGGCTCTCCACCGACCTCCGCGGAAGGAAGAATCCGACAAGGCAGGGTGAAAACCGGTCAATCGCCCGGTTCCCGCTCACCCCGACAACCGAAACCTGGCCAGGCAGGCGGCGCAGTTGGATGCCGGACCGGCCACCTTCAGCCCGGATGGTCGCGCCTAAAAGTATAAGAATCGCGCGGTTGGCTATCAATGACAAAAAGAGCGGTTGTCGCGAAATGCCCGACATCGTTCGTTCCGGGCATCATCACCGCAACGGAGGCCACGGAGACCCCCGATTGTCCCGGACCGGACCCGAGGCTGGCTCGACCCTCGGATCGGAGGTAAGATGGCCCGAGAGCCCGCAGACGCTGTCAACCCCGATCGACCCGGCCGATGCCGTGGTTCTCCCTGGCATCGACCGGCCCAAGACAAGGAGAAACCACCCGTGTCCTCACGCGGCTATCACCTCGTCGCGACGATCCTGGCTCTCGGGATCGGCTTGCTGCCGGCCGGCCGGCTGGCCCACGCCCAGACCTGGCACTTGACCGGCCGGGGCGGAGACATCGACCTGGGCGAAACGCCAATGGCCGTCGAATTCGCGGTCCCCGTTCCCGATGGCGTTTATCTCCTTGAGACCGACACACCGGGCGAGCCGATCTTCGCCTCCGTCTTTCAGGTCGGGTCTCAACGCTGGCTCGCCACGATCTTGCCCCGCGTGCCCGCCGCCAAGCCGTTCGCTTACAGGATGAAGCGCCAGGCGACGGCCCAGGCACGCGATCCTGGGGGAATCCGCTTTCGTCCCGATGGCCGGAACCTGCGGGTCCTGCTCGACGACCAGCCGTTCTCGGTCTACCGCGTCGATGTCGGGCACAAGCCGTTCTTTTTCCCACTCTTCGGGCCGACCGGCGCGTCGTTCACCCGGGCCTTCCCCATGGAGACAGTCCCCGGCGAGGATCGCGATCATCCCCATCAACGCTCGTTCTGGTTCACCCACGGGAACGTCAACGGCGTGGATTTCTGGTCGGAGGGAGAGAAAGCCGGCACGATCCGCGAAGCCGAACGCAAAGTCATCGTCGAGGGGCCTGTCCTGGGACGGCTCTGGACCCGCAACGAATGGCTCGCACCCGATGATCGGAAGATCTGCGAAGATCGGCGCACCGTGCACGTTCTACCGGACCAAGGGCTCGCGAATCGTCGACTTCGAGATCGAGGTCCAGGCGACCGACGGCGATCTCACCTTCCACGACACCAAGGAAGGGATGTTCGGCCTGCGCGTGGCGTCCTCGATGGACGTCAAGAGGAAGACCGGCGGCCGGATTACCAACGCCGGTGGATTGACCGATTTGAAAGCCTGGGGACAAGCTTCCCCCTGGGTCGATTATGTCGGACCGGTCCAGGGTCATACGGTGGGTGTCGCCATCCTCAACCATCCCGACAGCTTCCGATATCCCACGACCTGGCACGTCCGGGACTACGGCCTGTTCGCCGCCAATCCCTTCGGCTGGCACGATTTTGGGAGATCGGACAAGGGCGACTACACCGTTCCCGCGGGCCAGTCGATCCGATTTAACTACCGCGTGATCCTCCACGAAGGCGACACCGCGACGATCGGGATGCCCGCGCTATTCGAAGCCTACGCCAAGCCCCCCTCGGTCGAGGTCCGGCCCGAGTGACCGGGATTTCCTCGGACACCGAGGATCGTGCGACCGGGAGCGGAGATCCCATTGAGGGGCCGATCGTGCGGCTCGAGCGGCAGCCGGGGGATCAACTGGCAGCTCAGGCAGAGGGACCAGCAGATGGTATCGGGCCGCAGCCGCGGCAGCAGGCGGTCGTAATGACCGGCTCCGCGGCCCAGGCGGTAACCTTGCTCGTCGAACGCCAGCCCGGGCACGAGGACCCAGTCGATCGACTCGGGAGGAACTTCGGGCAGGTCCGCGCGGTTCCGGAATCCCCAGCGTCCCGGGCCTCAGCTCGGTCTGGGGATTCTCGATCCGATGCAACCGCAATTCCCGGGCGGCCCGGTCAACTCGGGGACAGATCACGCGCTTCCCCGACTGATCAGCCAGCGCCAGCAATCCGTCCGTGTGGATTTCCTCGGGAAACGCCGTGACATACAGCAGCACAGTCTCGGCGTCCGACCATCCTGGCAGGTAGGGGAACCGGGTCGCCAGCTCGCTTTCCTCCCCGCGGCGCAACTCAGGATCGAGAGCCGCGATCTCCGCGAGGATCGCCACGCGCAAGCCCCGCTTCGAAACGACGACCTCGCGATCCTGCCCAGCCGGCTGGTTCATCGTCGGGATGGGCCTCCGCCCACTCCAGGTGAAGGAGTGAGGTCCGAACGTGCGCTTGATATGAATAAATGACAATGCCCGTGGCATTCCTCGGCGGACGAGGAACCGCACGGGCAGAATAAACCTCCGCCGCAATGCCGGCAAGGTGCTTTTGAGAACCCGCAGTTCAAGTGGGTACCTAGGACTCTCGAGAGACTGGAAGCCCCAAGGAGTCAATATCGGTTCCCTACGGGTTTAATGTTGGTTCGCCAAAAGGATCACCCTGGATCGTACATGGCAGAGGCTTTGCCTGGTTGAACCAGACAGGATCAATCTACCCGCGCCTGGTCCGATGATCAAGGTCCTTCCCTCCCTTGATGGGGGAGGATGTGGCGAAGCGACGGCTGGGGGTGTCCGGAAGGCTGAAGGCTGAGTCAGAACCGGGTTCATTCATCCTTCAGCCTTCAGCCTTCATCCTTCCAAGGTCCCGAGCCTCCGGATCTGGTCGCGGATCCGCGCCGCTTCCTCGTAGTCTTCGAGGGTTACCGAGACTTGAAGCTGTTGTTCGAGACGTTCGAGGGGGCCGAGTGGCCGGCCATTGTCGATTTCCCGGCGCCACTGGCGGAGGTATCGCAACTCGGAACATTCGGCTTCGCGGCCTTCCTCGTGATACTCGGCGAGGAAGCCGAGGATGGCTTCGATCCCCTCGTCGATGAAGCCGATCGCGGCGCGGTAATCGTCCCCGCGTAGGGCCTGCATCGCTCGGGCGCGTGTGTGCATCATCTGCACGTACGGCCGATATTGCTCGAACTCCATCCGATCGCGCTGGCGTGCGGCGTATTTGGCCACGAACGAGAAGAGCCGGAGGTTCCGCGCGGTGTCCCGCTCCACCAGGTCGTATCGTTCGAGCTGGAAGGCGGAGACATAGCGATGGTAGTACTGGAGGCCCTCGCGCATCAGGAGAGAGCAGTCCTGGGCCTGGAGCGAGAATCGCTCACTGGCGGCGACGGCCGCCAGCGCCCTGGCCTCGTAGAGCTCCAGCAGCGACTCGTAGCCTTCCGGCCGCTCGCCGTCGGGCCGGCCGTCGATTTCCATCTGGATCAGCCCCAGATCGATCCGCATCTGGATCTTCTCCGTGCGATCCTGGCCGGAGATGATGCGGACCTGGACCCGATCGGGCTCGAAATCCCAGCCGGCCAGGATCGGCCGGATGTCTTGGTTATTGGTCATGGGTCATTGGTCATGGGTTATGGGTCATTCACGCCTAAAAAACGGGGACGGGCACCTCGATGACTCGGTACCAGCCCCCGTTTTTGGGATTCTTCCCCTGGAGGATCTCCGCGCCGGCGGGCATCAGGAGATCGCCGGACGAAACCGGTCCTCCAAGAATAGGGATGTGTCGCCGTCAGGTTGGCAGGAGTCCCCCGATACTCTGGGTTGCCATAGTGCCGCGTTACGGGCTCTGACCCGCGACGAATGACCCATGCCATGACCCGTCAAATCTCGCTGTTATCGTGGATCATCGGCTCCAGCTCTTTCGTGTTCCGTTCCACGGCGAGGACGATGGTCCGCTCCTCGATGCCGTCGGCGCTGGCAGCGACCGCCGGGATGATCTGGCGCGAGTCCGGCAGGCTGAACCGGACCGTGAAGGATCCGTCGGAACGGAGCTGGACCGGTTCTCCCTGGAGCGTGACCCGTGCGTTGGGCTCCGTGGTCCCGTAGACGATCAGCTCGGCATCGATCTGGAAATGGAAGTCCCGCCCCAGCGAAGGCAAGGCGGCCGAAGGGAAGTTCTGGAATGCAGGACTGCACATGGGACGGCGGAGCCGCTCCTCGAACAGGTCGCGGAGATCGAGCGTGGTGTTGGCGTGATGGTGCCCGTTCGACCCGCCGCCGATCGAGGCCGGAGTCTCGATTCGATCGAACTGCTTCTGGACGTCGATCCAGTTCTCATCGAGCGGATCGGCAACTCCTGCTTTGGGGGTCGTCACCACATTCGACCGGGCCAGCACGTAGAACCGCCCCCGTCTCGAGAAGTAACCGATGTCAATCCGATAGGAACGCGTCGGTTCCATGACGTCGATGTACCAGTTATTCACGCCGCCGTGGATCGGGATATCGCGCACATGCCGCTCGGCCGCGCAGGTGGTGTCTTCACTGGAGACGTCCATCAGCCGGAGGATCGGGCGGGCCGTATGCCAATCTTGCCCCAAGGCGGCCTGGGCTCGCGCCAGGGTGGTCCGGCTCAGCTCCCAATAGGCATGCAACCAATAGGAATCGCGGGTGAGCACGACGATCCGGTCTTTCTGACACGCGTGATCCAGGGTATGGGGTGGGGCCACCGCGGGTTGCGGGGGCGTCGCCCCCACTCTGCGGCCGGACGATGCCGGAGGCCCCGCCGACGCCGCACCCTTGCCATGGGGCTGGGTGCGAGGCCGCGCGTTCTTCTTTTCCTTGCGAGAGCCAGCCGCGGGGCGCGGAAGCGACAACGCCCGGATCAACTGATCCTTCCTCATTGCGTGCCAGCCCGTGATCCCCTGCTTTTTTGCCAACTGGGCCAGATGCCTTTTATTGCAGTCCTTGAGTGCATCGACGGTCATACGGTACCACTCCGATCACCGCTCGCTTCGACTCGCCGGTCTCCGCGAGAGATGGTGTTCATTGATACGGGAATCATCCGTGAGTGGACCGATCCGGAAAACTCCATGCATCCCGGACTGGAAGGTGCGACTCGTCACCCGGCAGCCGCTCGACCCGTGATCGCAACCCTTACAAAATTCCCAAGCCTCGGGGACCGGCCTCGACGACCCCTCTCAAACGACAAAGGCGGTCTTCCGGCCCTGCGTTTGGGTCGAAAGCCGCCTGGTGCACGCTCGGCTGGGACTTTCCACGGAAGCATGGTTGCTCAACGCCTTTTGTATCGGCATCACGGAGAGCAGAACGTTGTTACCCCATACCATATTGGACCAAGGTCTGTCAATCGTCGCACCTGACTTGTGTACGAAAACGGACAGTCGGGGGCAGGGGAGTGAGAAACGGTGGCGGCGACGTGTATCGGGGCGATCAACCTGGATTCAACCCACGGGGAACCAAGCCGTCGCGACCGACTTTGTGAAAAATTTCTCGAATGGGGGCTGAGGAGTTGACATGACGGAATTGGCCAGTAGACTGGTCGCATTCGATGGTCTCCTGCCTGGACTTCCCTCGACGAACGAACCGGGATTGGCCTGCCGATGGTCCGGGCCGACGGATGTGGGGATCTCGGCGTGCTCTGAGATCGAACGGGTGCATCCGGGACGTGGGAGTCGTGCGTGGTCGAGCGGCCTGAGTCGCGGTCCTCAATGGCCCTGGGGATGGAATGGGCGTCTCGGGTCACGACGATCGGCCTGGAGTTCGCGCTGCCGATCCTCCTGGGCTTCGGCGTGGATTCCTGGTTGCACACGACCCCGGCGGGGATAATCGCGGGGGCCGTGCTGGGATTCGCTACCGGGATGTCGCACGCGGTGAGCATGGCGCGGCAGCTTGCCGGCGGATCGGGGCCGCGGCCGAACCGGTCGCCGGATGAGCCAGGGCCTCGAGACACTCCCGGGACACCCATTTGACGGGTAGACACCAAGACTTTGATCCGGCCGCGACGGCCCGTCGCCGCCCGCCCTCGTCGCGTCAGACGATCCTGGATAAAAATGGCCGCACACGTTGAGAACCCCCTGAAGCACGTCATCGACCACCCCACGATCGAGATCCCGTGGTTCCCGCCCCATTACGAACTGACGATCCATCTGAGGCCGATGTTCGGGATCCAGATCACACGCCTCATGGTGATGGAAGTCGTCGCCGCGGTGTTGTTGATCTTCATCTTGATCCCGGTCGTGCGGAGCATCTCGCGGACTTACGTCAGCCGCGGCTGGTTCTTGAACATGTTCGAGGCTCTGTTCCTGTTCATCCGGGACGAGGTGGCCCGGCCGGCCATCGGCGGCCACGGCGCCGACCGGTTCTTGCCCTTTCTCTGGACCATCTTCTTCTTCGTCCTGTTCGCCAACCTGCTCGGCATGATCCCGGGCGGTGCCTCGGCCACGGGCAATGTCAACGTCACTGCGGCGCTGGCCCTGATGACGCTCTTCATGGTCGTGCGGGCCGGGATGAAGGAAATGGGGGTCGTCGGCTACTGGATCGGGCTAGTCCCGCACATGGAGGTCCCCTGGTGGATGAAACACGCGATGTGGGGCCTGATGTTCGTCATCGAGATCGCCGGTCTGTTGATTCGCCACATCGTCCTGGCGGTGCGGCTCTTCGCCAACATGTTCGCGGGCCACGTGGTCCTGGCCGTGATCCTCGGCTTCATCCTCCTGGCCAATGCCTCATGGGCGTGGTACCTGGTGATGCCGACCAGCATCCTCGGCGTCGTCCTCCTGAGCCTCCTGGAACTGTTTGTTGCCGTGCTTCAGGCGTACATTTTCACGTTTTTGTCCGCCATGTTCATCGGGTCGTCGGTCCATCCTCACTAGTGGGGGAATACCGGACGCGGTGACACACCCGCGGCCGGACGAACCGGCGGTGACCCGGAGCAGGCGGTGATTCGAGCGGTCTTCCCTCTCAACCAGCAGGAATCGAAATAGGAGTCACGTTTCCGATGAAGTGGATCAAGTTGATCTCGATGGCCTTCGGACTGTTCCTGATGGCTCAGAATGTTGCGCACGCTGCGGACGGCCCGGCGGGGTTCTCGGATCTCAAGGCGATCGGCGCCGGGATGGTCATCATCGGCGCGGCCTACGGCATCGGCAGTCTGGCCAAGGGGGCCGTTGAGAGCATGGCGCGGCAGCCGGAGATCGCCGGCAACATCAACGCGGCCATGATCCTCGCCGCCGCGCTGATCGAAGGCGTGACCTTCCTCGCTCTCATCATCATCCTCTTGCAGATCTTCTTCAAGTGACGAAGCGATTGCACGTGACGATTTTCCCACGGGGTGCCGGCCGATCGCGGGCCGGGACGCCCCGGCCAGGCGACCATTCCGTGACTCACGGCCAGAGGTCTGGAACGCGGAGCGCCGGGAATCGTTGTGAGGTTCTTCGGTGGTTTCTCCTTGGGAGCAGGGGTATTCGTCCATGCATCGGCGATTGAACCGGGTTAATGCGATCGGGGTGCTCACCCTGATCTTGGTCTTTGCCGGCACGGCGCGGAGCATCGGGGCCCAGGAGCCGGCACATACCGCCGAGGGACCGGCCACGGCGACCGCTCCTGGAGGGGGCGAGCACGGATCGGGCGAGGAGATGATCAACCCGCTCAAGCCCGAACCGACCCTGACCATCTGGACCCTCGTCGTCTTCATCGGTTTGTCGTTCGTCCTGGGCAAGTACGCCTGGAACCCGCTGCTGGCGGCCTTGCAGAAGCGAGAGAGCCACCTCGAGCGCGTGCTCCAGGACACCGAGCGGGCGCGGAACGAAAGCGAGGGCCTGCTGTCCGAGCATCGCCGACAGATGGCCCGTGCGGCCGACGAGGTTCGCGCCCTGCTCGACAAGGCGCGGCAGGATGCCCAGGCCGCGGCCGATCAAATCGTCCGGCAGGCGCAGGAAGAAGCCGAGTCGGCCCGCCAGCGAGCCCAGCGCGACATCGCTTCGGCCCGCGACCAGGCCCTCGCGGAGATCTGGCAGAAGTCGGCCGAGCTGGCCGTCTCGGTCGCCGGGCGCGTGCTCGCCAAGCAGCTCAATGCCGACGATCATCGCCGCCTGCTCGACGCGGCCATCCAGGAACTGCCGGCCGCCGGGGCCAATGGGCATGGAGGGCATGCCGCATGACCGCCGACCTCTCCACTGGTCCTCCGTCCGAGGAATTCGGCTTCCACGACCAAGACATCGCCATCGCCCGGCGCTATGCCGAGGCCCTGGTCGAACGCGGCCCAGAAGGAGGGACCGGTCAACGCGATGCTCGACGAGCTGAACGAGGTCGAGGACGATGTCCTCAAGCCGTTCCCGCGGTTCGCCGAGGTGCTGGCCTCGGCGCGGGTGCCGAGGGCCGAGAAGGATCGCATGCTCCGGGAGGTCTTCGACGGCCGCGCCAGCAGCTTGGTCCTTCGCTTCCTCCGCGTGCTCAATCGCCACGACCGGCTCGGCCTCCTGGCGGCGATCCGTCGCGAGGCCCGGACGATCTGGGACCGGCGCAATCGGCGGATCCCGGTCCGGGTCCGCTCGGCCGTGCCGCTCGATGACGGACAGTTGCAGGTTCTTCGCGAGCGACTCGCGGGCCTGGTTGACGGTACTCCGATCCTGAGCGTGTCAACCGACCCCGGCCTGATCGGGGGCCTGGTTGTCCAGGTTGGTGACCACCTTTACGATGCGTCGGTCAAGAGCCGACTCGCACAGCTTCGCCATCGACTGATCGAAGGGAAGACGCATGAAATTCAGAGCCGACGAGATCAGTTCAGTTATTCAACGTGAGATCGAGCAGTTCTCGCCCGAGATCACGCGAAGCGAGGTCGGCCAGGTCCTGGAGGTCGGCGACGGCATCGCGCGGGTCTACGGCCTTTCCGGGTTGATGGCCGGCGAGATGGTCACGTTCGAGAACGGCGTCAAGGGGATCGCGCTGAACCTGGAAGAGTCGTCCGTGGGCGTGATGATCCTGGGCGAGTTTACCGGTATCGAGGAAGGCGATTCGGTCACAGCGACCGGCGAGCTGCTGCGCGTGCCGGTGGGCGAAGCGATGATCGGGCGCGTCGTCAACGCCCTGGGCGAGCCACTCGACGACCAGGGCCCGATTGTCACTGATCGAACCTGGGCCCTGGAGTCGCCGGCCCCGGGCATCGCCGATCGGCAGCCGGTCAACGAGCCCCTTCAGACCGGGATCAAGTCGATCGACACCATGATCCCCATCGGCCGCGGCCAGCGCGAGCTGATCATCGGCGACCGCAAAACCGGCAAGACGGCCATCGCCATCGACGCGATCCTCAATCAGAAGGGGACCGGCGTCATCTGCGTCTACGTGGCCATCGCCCAGAAAGAGTCAACGACCGCCGGACTGGTCAACATCCTCCGTCGTCACGGCGCGCTGGATTACACGATCGTGGTCTCCGCCGGTGCCAGCGACCCCGCCCCGATGCAGTACGTCGCCCCCTATGCCGGCTGTGCCATGGCCGAGTTCTTCATGTACGAGCAGGGCAAGCCCACGCTGGTCATCTACGACGACCTCTCCAAGCAGGCCGTCGCTTATCGCGAGGTCTCGCTGCTGCTCCGCCGGCCCCCCGGCCGCGAGGCGTTCCCCGGCGATATCTTCTACGCCCACTCCCGGCTGCTCGAGCGCTCGGCCAAACTGGCCAACCACTATGTGATCCTTCCCGCCGATGCGCCGACCGATCACGTCACCGAAGACATGGGCGTCAACAAGAAAGTCTTCATCGGCGTCCCGGGGCTGGAGGAGGCCAACCACGCCGTGAAGGAGCACTACCAGGGGCACAAGGTCGTCAAGACGACGATCTCGGGCGGCTCGCTGACCGCTCTGCCGATCATCGAGACACTCGAGGGCGAGGTTTCGGCCTATATTCCGACCAACGTGATCTCGATCACCGACGGACAGATCTACCTCGTGCCCGACCTGTTCTTCGCGGGTGTCCGACCGGCTATCGACGTCGGCATCAGCGTTTCGCGCGTCGGTGGCAAGGCTCAGATCCCCGCGATGAAGAAGGTGGCCGGCGGTCTGCGGCTCGACCTCGCCGCCTTCCGAGAGCTCGAAGCCTTCGCCCAGCTCGGCACCGAGCTGGACAAGGCCACCCAGCGCCAGCTCGACCGCGGTTACCGCATGGTTGAGTTGCTCAAGCAGCCTCAGTATCAGCCAATGAACGCCATCGACCAGGTCATGAGCCTGTTCGCCGGCACCGAAGGCTTCCTCGATGACGTCCCGATCGCGCGGTCCCCAAGTGGGAGTCCGACTTCCTCACGTTCATCCGCGACCGGAAGCCCCAGCTCCGCGCCTCGCTGGAGCGCGACAAGAAGATGACCGCCCAGATCGACGCCGACCTCCGCGCGGCGATCACGGAGTTCAAGTCTCAGCGGAGTGGCTAGAGCGCTTCACGGTTGCGTGGCAGATGGGCGCGTAGGGTGCTCTGTGAGCACCGATCCCCGCGCCAGGCCCGCCTCCAGTGCTCACAGAGCACCCTACTACTTGCGAGCGACAGCGAGCGAACCATGGCCAAAGCCCGAGCGATCATCAAACGGCGGAAGTCGATCGAGAACATCCGCAAGATCACGCGGACGATGGAGCTGATCGCCACCAATCGGTTCCGTAAGGCGCTCAACCGTGCGACCGAGGCGGAGGCGTTCACCCGGAAGATCGCCGAGCTGGTGGCCGATCTGGGTGAGACGTCGCAGGAAGTTGCGCACCCCTTGCTCGTGCGCCGCGAGCCGATACGCAAGTCGTTGCTCCTGGTCCTGACGAGCAATCGCGGGCTGGCGGGCGCCTATAACGGCAACGTCCTGAGGGCGGCCAACAGCCGGTTGCTCGACAATCAGACCGATGGGACCGAGACCTCACTGGAAGTTGCCGGCAAGCGCGGGATCAATTTCTTCCGGTTCCGGCGGGTCCAGGCCGACGCCACGTACACGCAGTTCGAGGACCGTCCTCAATACGAGGAAGTCGAGGCCCTGGCTGAGAAGTACATCAAGCTGTATGTCCAGGGGTCGATCGACCGGCTCGACGTGGCGTACACGCAGTTCATCTCGTCGTCGCGACAGGTGGCGTCGGTGCAGACGCTGCTGCCGATCGCCACGGCCGACATCGGCAAGGCGACCGCGTCGGTGCGTCAGGCCAAGCCGGCGGTGGGTGAATCGGCAGGACCTGGCCCCGCACCAAAGGGCGAGGCCGTCCCCTACGAGTTCCTGCCCGACCCGCGGAGCATCCTCGAGGAGATCGTGCCGGTCTCCTTCAAGGTCCGCCTGTTCAAGTGCTTCCTCGATGCCGCCGTCAGCGAGCAGATCGCGCGGATGGTGGCCATGGGCGGCGCCACCAAGAACGCCGACGACCTCGTCAAGTCGCTCACACGGCAGTACAACCGCGCCCGCCAGAGCCAGATCACTCGCGAGTTGGCTGACATTGTCGGCGCCGCGGCGGCCTTGCAATGAGACCGCGATGGTTTGGGCCGGGGGCGCCGATTGCCGGCATCATGCCCCACGGCCTTCGGATCCGGCGCACACGCCAGCGAATCGGCAATCCGGAATCTTGACTGTTGAGGACTCTGGGCGTTTCGATCCGGATCACGACCCCGCCGATCGTTGAGCTGGCAGATCCTGAGAGAATCGGTCCGCGCCGCCCTCCGCCCTGAGTGCGTCGAACAGGCTTTGCTTCGTGTCGTTGCGTTTTCCGGCCTCTCGATCGAGCCGGGCCAGGTGGTCACGGAGGTCAGTGCGATCGGGTTGGTCCGCGACCGCTGCGGTCAGGAAGACCCTGGCCTCGAAGCGCCGGCCGAGCCGTTCGGCCAGTTGCGCCATTTCCTCTCCGTCGCGGGATGGCTGGTTCCGCGTGTAGAGTTCGCGGTACCGCGCCTGGAGCTGTTCGATCTCGGCTTTCTGGTGTTGCCGGGCGGCGGCGCGGCCCGGGGCGGCCTGCTTCGCCAACTGCTCCCGGGCCTGGAAGTCCTCGGGATCGGCCGCGACCAGGGCTTCCAGCTCGTCGTGCTCCCAGGCGATGTCACCGCGACGCGCCGCCAACCAGGCCGCCAGCCTGTGAATCTGGGCGGGGCTCGACTCCTCGGCCGGTAGGTGCTTCATGGCCGCCATCGCCTCGGTCACGCGATGGGTTGCCAGCGCCCAATTCAATCGAGCGCGCCAGACGGGAACGTCATCGGGGCGGTTCCGAAGGCAGTCGTCCAGCCACCGTTGGGCCTCGTCGTACGAGCCGACGCGAATCGCCAGGTTGGCTCGGCCCAGCCAGATCCGATCATCATCCGGTGCCAATCGGGCGGCCTGCTCGAGATACGTCCGGATCGCCTCGACCGGCGCGATGTTCCACCGGAGTTCCATGTGCAGCCGGGCCAGGTTGATGGCCTGCTCCGAGTCCGCTTCGTCGGTCGCATCCAGTTGCTCCCAGCGCGACTCGATCAGCCGCTCCGCCTCATCGATGCGCCCCTGCTGGCAATAAACGGCGATGAGTAGGATTCGAAGGGCGGGTCCATGGGTGCGGGAGCCCGCCGCGACCTGCTCAACGACCTGCTCCGCTTCGGCGAGATGACCGGTCTCGATCAGCAACCCGGTGCGTCCCAGGATCGCCCGCCCGCAAAACGGAGAATCGGGCGAAATGCGTGTCCATGCCTCCGAGGCCGCCTGGGGCCGTCCCCGCGCCTTCTCACAGACGCCCAGGAAGTAGGCCGCCTCATCGGCGCCGGGGTTCCAGGCCAACACGGCTGTGAGCTCCCGCACAGCCCGGCCGTACCGGCCGGCCCCCATCTCCGCCTGGATCGTCGTCATGGTCGTCCGATCGCGCCGAACGTCCCACCACCTCCAACCGGTCCAGAGCACGCCCACACCGACAACGGCCAGCACCAGCACCGACCCCCATCGTTTCCGGCTCCTGACGATGAACGCGATACTCTTGACTACCATTCCTATCATCAGAATTGGGCCCTCTCGACGGTCCTATCGTTGGATTAATTCGCATGGCGCCGAGAAGTCAAGCGTCCTGAGGTCGAATGCCTCGCCACCAGTGGCCGGAGGGCCTCCCCGTTGCTATCGCAAAGTCTTCGCGGCTCATGGGACGAAATCCGTGGTTGAGGATCCCCAAGATGCAGGCGTTTCGCCTGCCAACCCACCTGTCGGGGAGATCGTGTTCGAGGAAGCTGGCACGGCGGACTCGCTGTCCCAGGATCGCGTCGCTCAACGACTGGGCCCTCTTGCACTTCTGCTCCTGTCCGCCTGGTGTGGTCTCGTGGCGGGACTGCTCGAGGTCGGAACGCTCATCCTGCGGCAAACGCACGATCGACGCGAACCAGCTCTACCAGATGAGCCGCCATTTCGTGTGGCTGATCCCGGTCACGAACCTGGGCGTCTTCCTGGCCTTGGGCATCGCCGGGGGCCTGTTGATTTGGGTTTGGCCCCGCCGCGGTCGCGGCCTCGTCGCCCGGCTGCTCTGTGCCCTGACCTGGCTGCCGATGGTCCTGGTGGCGTTTCCTCAGATCTATCGTCTGGCCTGGTTGATCGTGACGCTCGGCATCGCGGCGCGGCTGGTCCCGACCCTGGAGCGCCATGCCGTCGGTGTTCGGCGGCTGGTTCGGCTCAGCCTTCCAGGGGTCGCCGGACTCGTCTTGATCCTGGCGGGATCGCTCTGGGGGTTCGACCGGCTCGGGGAGTGGCGCGAGCGGCGCGCGCCCTCGCCCCCGCCAGGCACACCGAACGTCCTGCTGATCGTGATGGATACCGTCGCCGCCGATCACCTGAGCCTCTACGGGTACCAGCGCCGCACAAGAGCCAGCTCTCCCCTCAGGAACTCTCGTTCGCGTACGACGCCTACGATGACTGTGTCGCGGCTCTCGACGAACAGGTCGGCCGGCTGTTCGACGAGCTCGATCACCGCAAGGCCCTCGATCGGACCTGGGTGATCCTCGTGTCGGACCATGGCGAGAGCTTCGGCGAGCATTCCGGCGTGTTCTGCCATGGCGCGAGTCTTTACCAGACCGAGTTACATGTCCCTCTCGTGATCATTCCGCCTCCAGGGCTCGCGCGGAAACTCGTGGTCCCCGAGACCGCGAGCCTCCGCGATCTCGCGGCGACGATCGTCCACCTGGCGGGTCAGGGAACCGACTCTCCCTTCCCCGGAGCATCGCTGGCCCGATTCTGGGACCCTTCCTTCACACCGGCAACGGCGGCAACCGTCGAGCCCGAGGCCGCGCTGGCGGAGGTTGTCCCCAACGAGACCCTCCTCCCTGGCCCCTCGACTCCTCACGCCCCGCGCTGGCCGCTGGCCGCCCTGGCCGACGGCGATTGGAGCTACATCCGACGCGAAGGCGACGTGCACGAGCAGCTCTTCCATCTGCGCGGACGCACGGGAACAACACGACCTCGCGACCGCTCCGAGCTCCCAGGCGCAGGTCCAGCGGATGCGGGAGACCTTGGGACGGCTCACCGCAGGGCCGCTCACTCCGGATCGCTTCTCGCCCTGAATTCGCCACAGGCCTTCCGTCAAATCCTCACCCATGGGTCCGCGACCGCCAGACCGGATGACCACCCAACGGTCACCGGCGAGCGCGATCGCCGCCCTGAAAGTTTCGAGACTCCTCGTCGATCACCACCGATCTCAGCGCGGCGGATGCGGCAAACCTGGGGAGTGCGACGATCCGACCCGCGCCGCTTCCCCCTCAGTTCGGGCCAAATTGGTCATTCGAGTAACCCAGTCTTCCTTTTTTTTGGATTTTTTTATCTCCCTCTGTGACCGAGAGTTCCGGAGCCAATCGCCCCGGATTCCGCGATAGGTGCATTAACGGATCATAAAACCTGTGGCATACTGAATAATATGGACCATGTGCGACCCTCACCAACCGGAAACCCCGGCTGCGAGCCACGGGGCTGTGCCGCCTGCGGCCGGGCCCGGCACAGCGATTTCGGGACTCGGCCCGAACTCGCTGGGGGCCATGGGGATCGGAGAGGGAGCCGCGGCCAAAAGTGATCACTGAGTGCCAACTTGTGCCACAATTCTCGGGAAGTCCGGCCCACCTCCAAGCCGGCCCCGCCCAGAACCCACGCCGGATCCGGACGTCCCGCCGGTCCTGAGTAGGGACTCCCCTCGTCCTTCGTTTCCTTCGTGACCTTCTGTTCGGGATCCGGACGTCCCGCCGGTCTTGAGTAGGGACTCTCGGAATGGGTCAAAGCCACCGCCCCCAGACGGTGCGGTGGATCGCCGAGGACTCTCGAATTGTCTGTCCAAAGTCATCTCAACGAAGGAATTAGGAAAATCCGCTCGCAACGGGCTTGAAAGCGCCGCGCGATTTTGTTAAAGTAAATTTTCTCGTATGGAGCAGGCATCACATTGATGCATGAAATCGCATGTCATGGTGGACGCGATTATGGCCCGGATGTGAAGAAGACCGTTTTGCTCGCGGGTTTCCAAACCCTCTCCGACCGGCCTCTTCGCTCCGGAAACCACCCAGTTCACGTTAGTTGAAGGACTTTCGTCGAATTCGATCCCGCGCTCATTGACATACGATCCCAACGAACCTGCCACGACGACTCACGAGAGCGAGTGAAGCCTTCTGGCCATGAGAATGAGATCCCCGCTCGTTCTCCTCGGTCGAACACCATGACGACGAGGCCGAAGATCGAGATTCCGTCACTTCGGAGGTTCTCGACCGTCGCGTGATGGATCCTCTCCAAATCGTCAATGAACGCAAGCCCGCGGGCTCCGTTTCGGTCCTGAGGGACTCGAAAGGCGTCTGTCGGGCGGGCCTGATTTGTTTCCTCATTCCTTGTACTGGGAGGAATCCCGAATGGTCTGTTCCCGTCGTGTACCGAACCGTGCATTCACGTTGATCGAGCTCCTGGTCGTCATCGCGATCATCGCGGTGTTGATCGCCCTGCTGCTGCCGGCCGTTCAGGCGGCCCGCGAGGCGGCTCGGCGGATGCAATGCTCGAACAACCTCAAGCAGTTAGCCCTGGCCTGCCACAATTACGTCAGCGCCAACAACGTCTTCCCGGCCCAATCCATGATCCCTCCGAACGCCGCTCAGGATCTTTCGCAGACCGGCTGGAGTATCAGTTGGATCGTTCCGATCCTTCAGTATACGGAACAGACGGCGATGTATAACGCTTACAACTTCTCCTGCGATCCGATGGAGGCCTCCGCGGGCGGCAACGGCTGGGCGAATATCACGGTCGCGAGGTCAACCCTGAGTGTCTTGCTCTGTCCCTCGGATGGACTCGACCAGCCGCTGCGTCAGGTCTCCGGCACGTCGTTTTATTACGGGAAAACGAACTACGGCGGCAACTTCGGCGGCCCTGGCCCGCTCATGGTATGCAGCGGTACGATTGTTCCGATCAACGACCACTGGATCAACACTTCGAGTTATCCGTTGAACCCCTCCTATGCCCCGGTGACCCTGGCCTCGGTGACCGACGGCACGTCGAACACGGGACTGGTCAGTGAACGCCTGGTGGGGACCACGAACGTTTACCTGACCCGGAACGACCCCCAGTACAAGCGCGGGGAATGGCATAGCCCGCTGGCGGCTCCCTATCCGTCGAACTATGCGACCGTCCTTCAATACGTGCAAGCCTGCAACACGATCCCCGGCACCACGGTGAATCGATACGCGGGCGTAGCCGGCGAGATGTGGATCGCCGCTTTCCCGCTCTACATGATCACCAACGGGTACAACCATTTCGGGCCGCCGAACCAGATCGCCTGCACGAATCCGGGCGAGCCGACCTACTCCGGCTATTTTAGCGACAGCGTGGGCCTCTATTACGTCGGGCCGCTGGGCAGTGCACCACCGACCAGCTTCCACCCGGGGGGCATCAATGAGGCCTTCGCCGACGGCTCCGTTCACTTCATCAAGGATACGGTTGCTCTGAATGCTTGGTGGGGCCTCGGTACGCGCAATGCCGGCGAGGTCATCAGCTCCGATCAGTATTGAGAACCAGTCGCCGAAGCGGTCAGAAGCTCCGGCGGAACCCTGAACGGGGCGGCATCGTCAAGCTCGGGGCGTAACCCTTTCTCGGGATTGCGCTCCTCGCTTGACGATGTCGTCATGGGGAGAACCGACTTCGAAGCCGTGTCCTCGGCCTGACTTATGGCTAATTCCACGGTATTGGGTCCAAGGCCGGAACGAGGGATGATTTCCTTCCCGCCGCCCACCACCCCCCACAGAAGGAGTTTTTTCGATGAGACGACTCACCGGGTTGCTGACAGTGCTCTGGGTTCTGAGTATCATGCTACCTGGCTGCGGAGGTCCCAGCGCCTCGAGCGGGACCGTCGAGGATCAGCGTCCTCCGGAGCAGAAGAAGAATGACGACCTCATGCAGAAGGCGCTCCAGGACTCTCGGACCAAGAAGACGACGCGCCGGCGTTGACGTGCTGTGAAGGCGGTCGCCCCTGCGAAGAGTCCTATCCGAGCGCGGCGTGAGGCCTGACTGGATGACCTCGCCCGCCCAGAGCACGGTGAGCGAGGGTTCGTTCTCAGATCATCCCAAGGATCTCATTGATGGCCACCGCGACGATGAATGGACGAGTTTCCCAGGTGATCGGCTCGACTTTCGATGCCGAGTTCGACGAAGGGCACCTGCCGAATATTTACAATGCCTTGAAGGTCGAGGGCGACGTCAAGGGGGTGAAGATCAACCTGACCGGCGAGGTCCAGCAGCACCTCGGTGGCAATCGGGTGCGTTGCGTGGCCCTGGGCTCGACGGAAGGCCTGGTGCGCGGCATGCCGGTTATCGATACCGGCAACCCGGTGAGCGTGCCGGTTGGCAAGGGGGCGCTGGGTCGGGTGTTCAACCTGCTGGGCGAACCGATCGACGGCCGCGGCCCAGTCGATGCCCAGGAGCGCTGGCCGATCCACCGCGAGCCGCCCGATTTTGAGAGTCTCTCGGCCAAGACCGAGCAGTTCGAGACAGGGATCAAGGTCGTCGATCTGCTCACGCCGTTCGTCCGGGGCGGCAAGATCGGCCTCTTCGGCGGGGCCGGGTTGGGCAAGACAGTCATCTTGACCGAACTGATCGCCCGCATCGCCACCGTGCACAGCGGGTTCTCGGTCTTTGCCGGTGTGGGCGAGCGCACTCGCGAGGGGAACGACCTCTGGCTCGAAATGCAGGAGGCCAAGGTCGGCAGCACGGGCAAATCGGTCATCGACAGCACCGTGATGTGCTTCGGCCAGATGAACGAGCCGCCCGGCGCACGGCTTCGCGTCGCTCTCTCGGCGCTGACCATGGCCGAGTGGTTCCGCGACGCCACCGGCGCCGATACCTTGCTGTTCATCGACAACATCTTCCGCTTCAGCCAGGCGGGCTCCGAGGTCTCGGCCCTCTTGGGCCGAATGCCGTCGAACGTCGGCTATCAGCCGACGCTCGCCACCGAGATGGGTGCCTTGCAGGAACGCATCACCTCGACGAAGAAAGGCGCGATCACCTCGGTGCAGGCGGTTTACGTGCCGGCCGACGACCTCACCGACCCGGCCCCGGCCACGACCTTCGGCTTCCTCGACGCTTTCATCGTGCTGTCCCGGCCGATCTCCGAGAAAGGGATCTATCCGGCGATCGACCCGCTGGGCTCCAGCTCGCGCATCCTCGATCCGCAGTACGTCGGCCACGAGCATTACGAGGTCGCCCGCCGTGTCCAGACGATCCTCCAGCGCTACAAGGAACTCCGCGACATCATCGCGATCCTCGGCGTGGACGAGCTCTCGGAGGACGACAAGCTGATCGTCCATCGCGCTCGACGGATCGAGCGGTTCCTGTCCCAGCCGTTCTTCGTGGCCGAGCCATTCACCGGGAAGGCGGGCCAGTACACCAAGCTCCCCGACACGATCCGGAGCTTCAAGGAGATCTGTGACGGCAAGTGGGACCACCTGCCCGAAGGGGCCTTCATGTACGTCGGTGCGATTGAGCAGGCTGAAGAGCAGGCCAAGAAGTTGAGCGCCTGATCCGGTTCCGCCGATTCCGGATTCGAGATTCCGGATTCCAGAATCGGATCTCATGGTTTTCTTCCTATCTGGAATCCGGAATCGAGAATTCGCGATTTCGGATCGACGCACCTCCCAGTCTCATACGACCAAAGGGCATAATTCGCGATGGCCAGTCATCCCGAAACGGTTGGCGAAGAGAAGGGCTTTAAGCACGGCGAGAAGAAGCTCCAGTGCGTGGTGGTCACGCCGGAGAAAACCTGGCTCGACGAGCTGGCGGACTCCATCGTGCTGCCGGTCTATGACGGCGAGCTCGGTGTCTTACCGGGCCATACGCCGTTGATCGCTCGTCTCGGCTACGGGGAACTGCGGACCAAGACCGGCGAGCTGGTCCAGCGCTACTTCGTGGACGGCGGTTTTGCGCAGGTACGCAACGATGTCGTGACGGTCCTCACCCACCGCGCCCTTCCAGTCGAGCAGCTCGATGCGGCAGCGGCGGCCAAGGAACTGGAACGCGCCGAGTCGCAACGCGCCGTGACTGACCTGGAGTTTGCCGACCATCAGCGGGCCGTCGATCGCGCCCGCGGCATGATCCGCGTCGCCCGCCACGCGACGGGTGGTCGGCCGTAGCCCATGAAGGCACGTCGTGTCGCTAGTGGCTTTCTCGCCTTGGGGAAGGAATCACTCCAGCAATACGCCGAGCGGACCGAACACCAGCCCGAGGATGACGGCATTTGCCGTGGCCTTGGTGATCTGGATCTTCTCCAGTTCATCGGTCATGGCCCAAGGCGGGCATGGTGGAGGCGGCGGCTTCGGCGGCATGGGACACGTGGGTGGCATGGGACTCATGGGTGAAATTCGCCATCCCGGCTTCGGGGGTCTCGGCGGATATGGCTTCTACCCGGGGTTCTATGGCGTGGGCTATGGCGGCTATGGCGTGGGCTATGGCGGCTACGGTTATCCGTACTACGGGGGCTATGGCTATCCCTTCTACGGCTATGGCAATGGTTACGACTATGGCTCGACTTACTACGACACCAGCTTCCTGGCACCGGCCCTAGGCTTCGGCTATTAAGGAACGGGCCGGGAACCCGTTCCTGGATTCTTGGCGATCCCGGACGAAGTTGTGGCAAGATCTCCTGACCTTGCGACTGGGCCGACCGAAGGTTTCCCTCGGCCCATCCCGCCGGGAGACCTTGGGTCCGGCTCACGGCGGCGACCCTTCGGGTGCCCGAAGACCCCGCCGAGCGACGATGGCCGCGTGGATCTGACCCTTGCCGCCCGGGTCGTCGAGGGCTCCATCTCGGCCCAAAATCGATGTGCCGCTCAAATGCACCTCGGAGGACGTGCTCTGGGAGCGGCGGCCCTGGCTTCCGTAGACGCCTGGGTCGCTCGTAAACGCGGAGTCGTTCTCCCTTTCTGAGGGAGTCTCACTTCGCGCACTTCCAGACCTGACTCCACTCGTTGTCGATGCCGATCTGGGTATACGTATCACCCTCCACCTTGATCTTGAACCGATGCGTCTTCTTGATGAGCTCGGCCGTATTCGCGTTGGCGTACTCGACGGTCTCCGTGTACTGGTCGCCATCGAGCTGATAGGTGCCCCCGTGATGGAAGACGACCTCGTTCGTCTTGGGGTCGGCCTGGGTGATCGCCCAATGCTTGCCGGTGAAAAACTTGAGCATGCCACCAGTCGCCGGGGCTTCGCCGATCTTATCGGGCGTTCCGACCAGAACCCAGGTCCCGACGAGGTCCCGGGCGAGCGTTGAAGGCTTCGCCTGGTCATCGGTAACGCGCGGAGTCACCGCCTTCTCCGCGACCTGCGCGATTCCGCCTCTCGGATCGCTGGCAAGCCCCTGGCCCGCCGCGACGAGCCAGCCCGTCAAGGCAATCAAGGAGACGGCCAGGATCGTGATCGTGATCTGACTCAGTTGGGACCGGATCATTGTGGATAGAACTCCTTCCGCATGTCTGACGGCCGCGGCCGAGATCGATTGGGCCATGGCCTTACCGCCGGCAGCGAATCCCACGACGGGCCGAATCGCAGCCTCGAGCAAATCCGGCGGCACGCCCGCCAGAGTACACTTCGCACGCATTTCGAGAGCCAGCAGCGCGGATGTCGGAGCCAGCCCCCGGCGGATCAGTCAACCACGCAGGCACTCCCGGCCCCTGGCCAGCCGGCTCTTCACCGTTCCTACGGGACATCGCATCGACTGTGCCGCAGCCTCGTAGGTCTGGCCCTCCAGGTCGCAGAGCACCACCGGGATTCGGTAGCGGTCGTGCAGGCGGTCAACCTCCTCGTGCACGACCGAGGCTACTTCGTCCCATGCGTCTTCGATCACCGCGTCCGACGCGCGCTCCGCTGCTGCTCGTTCGGCCCGGTTGCGGCGCACGGCGTCGCGCCGCGCGTGAATGGCCACGCGGTAGGCGACACGATGGAGCCACGGTCCCAATGAGTCCCGCACCCAGAGCGATCCGGCTTTGCGCACCAGGACAAGAAACGTGGCCTGGAAGGCGTCGCACACCGCGTGCTCATCGTGCAGGACCGACTGGCATGTGCTCAAGACGATCCGCCCGTGCCGCTCGACCAGGGCCGCGAACGCGAGTTCAGCGTCCTCGCTCTTGCGCAGTGCGAACCGCTCCAGTAGCTGGCCGTCGGTCATTCCGACGAACGAACCTGCCTGGAAAAGCGTGCGGAGCGAATTCCGATCTATGGCTCTGCCTGGGGCTCTCATGAATCTGCGCCCTCTTCGTGATGATCGAAGCTTCTATTCTATGAAAGCCGCCGCGGGTGCCAAGTGTTCCATTTTTCAAGCGATTCCTCGGAATGGTCGTAGGTCCACCGGCGAAATCTCCGGAGGCGGTCTCTTTCTCCCGGGGCCGCAATCGCCGAGGATCATCGGAAATCCGCGATGAGTTTCCGAGGGCGTGGTGTCTCTATCCTCAGAGGGGGAAGCAATCATGAGGAACGGAGGGTCGAATCACGACAGCACCACACTGGAGCAGTACCGGGACTATCTGCATGTCCTGGCGCGGCTCCAGCTCAACCCGGTCTTGCGGGGCAAGCTCGACGCGTCGGACGTGGTGCAGCAGACGCTGCTGAAGGCTCACCAGTCGCTCGATCAGTTCCGCGGCCACAGTCCGGCCGAGCTGACCGCCTGGCTGCGGCAGATCCTCGCACGGACGATGGCCAACGCCGCCCGCGACCACGGTCGCGGCCGCCGCGACGTGGCGCTGGAACGCTCGCTCGAGCAATCGATCGAGGAGTCCTCCGCCCGATTCGACGCCTGGCTGGCCGCCGAACAATCGTCACCCAGCCAGCGCGCCGAGCGGAACGAACAATCCCTGATACTGGTGAAGGCCCTGGCCGAGCTACCCGAGGCCCAGCGCGAGGCGCTGTTGCTCAAGCATTGCCAGGGTTGGTCGCTGGCCGAGATCGGCCGGCACCTCGACCGCACCCCGACCGCCGTCGCCTCCTTGCTCCAGCGCGGCCTCCGCCAACTCCGCGAGCAACTTCATGGCTTTTCGTGATTCCGTGAGGACGAGGATTACTCCGAGCTACATGGGAAAGTCCGGTCGCGGGAGTCACCGACAATGACCACGAAGCCCAGGAACTCGGTATCGCAACACGGCCGCTTGGCCGAGGTCATCGCCGCCTATTTCCAGGCGGTCGAGGCCGGTGAGACGCCTGACCGCGAGGCAATCCTCAAGGCGCATCCCGACCTGGCCGGGGAGCTGGCCGGCTTCTTCGCCGACGAGGACCAGTTCGACCGTATGCTTTCGCCATTCCGGGACAAGGGTCCGACTCCGACGACTTGGTTCCAAGGCACACCCTCCTCGGCTCCGGCCACACCGGGTGTACGGCCTTCTCGTGTGTTCGGAGACTACGAGCTGATCGAGGAGATCGCGCGTGGCGGCATGGGCATCGTCTTCAAGGCCCGGAACGTCCGGCTCGACCGTATCGTCGCGCTCAAGACGATCCTGGCCGGGCAACTTGCCACCCCGGCCGACGTCCAGCGCTTCCGCATCGAGGCCGAGAACGCCGCTCAGCTCGACCACCCGAACATCGTGCCGCTGTATGAAGTCGGGGAGCACGAGGGCCAGCACTACTTCACCATGCGGCTGATCGAGGGGGGCAGCCTCGCCGGCCAGTTGACGCGATTTCTCTGCGATGATCCGAGGGCCACGGTCGAGCTGATGGCGAGCGTCGCTCGCGCGGTACATTACGCCCACCAGCGCGGCATCCTCCACCGGGACCTCAAGCCGGCGAACATCCTGCTCGATCGCACGGGCCAGCCGCACGTGACCGACTTCGGCCTGGCGAAGCGGCTGGCGGGCGAGGGCGACCTGCCCTCATCGACCGCCATCGTGGGGACACCCAGTTACATGGCTCCCGAACAGGCGTCCGGCAAGACGGTCCTCAGCACGGCGATCGACGTCTTCAGCCTGGGGGCGATCCTCTACGAACTGCTCACGGGCCGATCGCCGTTCCGCGCCGATACGCCGTTCGAGACACTGCTCCAGGTCGTGCAGAAGGAGCCGGTCGGACCCCGGGTACTCAACCCTCGGGTCGACCGCGACCTGGAGACAATCTGCCTGAAATGTCTGGACAAGGAACCCACGCAGCGATACGGGTCGGCCGAAGCCCTGGCCGAGGACCTCGAACGCTGGCTGGCCGGCGAGCCGATCCGGGCGCGCCGGACCAGCACCGTCGAGAGGCTGGTCAAGTGGGCCAGGCGCCGGCCGTCGACGGCGGCCCTGGTCGTCGTCAGCGCCCTGGCGGTCGTCGCGGCCGTCGCCGGCCTGGCGATCGGCTTCCTCGCCGTGGCTGCCGAAAAGCGGCTGACGGATCAGGCCGTCGAGAAGCTGAAGCAGGCGTTGGTCAACGAGCAGTCCGCCCTGCGAAGCATGCGGGAGAACTCGTATTACCAGACGATCGCACTGGCCGCCCCCGAGATTCTTGCGAACAACATCAGCCGGGCCGATGGCCTGCTCGAATCCTGCCCGCCCGAGCTACGACAGTGGGAGTGGGGTGCACTCAAGCGACAGGCGCACGCGGAGAGCCGCTCATGGGAATTCCCCACCGAACCCGCCGCGCTGGCCTTCAGCCGCGACAGCCACCGGCTGGCCGCCGCGGGCGGAGCGCTCGCCGAGCCGGGAACGGTCGCCATCTGGGACGTGGACTCGGGTCGCCTCATCCGGTCCTTCCACGGCCACGCCGACGCCATCAACAGACTGGCCTTCGACCTCTCCGGCCGTCGCCTGGCTACCGCCGGGCGCGATCGAACCGTTCGGATCTGGGACATGGCGAACGGGCAGGAGCTACGGACGCTCCAGGGCCACCTCCTCGCGGTGTCCTGCGTCGCCTTCAGCCCCGACGGCCGGCTCCTCGCCTCGGCGGGTGAGGACCGGATGATCAAGCTCTGGGACGCCACGTCGGGTGCGGAGCGAAGGATCCTCATCGGACACACCGCGAGCATCCTGGCCATCGCCTTCAGCCCCAATGGATCGATGCTGGCCTCGGCCGGTGGCGATCATACGATCGAGCTCTGGGATGTAGCCACGGGTTCCGAGGTCCGATCCCTCCGCGGGCACACGGGGATCGTTCACGGCGTCGCGTTCAGCCCTGATGGCCAGCTCGTCGCCTCGGCTGCCTACGACGGCACGCGCGGGTCTGGAACGCGGCCACGGGGCGCGAGCTCGTCACGTTCCGCGGCCACTCCCGGTTCGTCACCGGTGTCTCGTTCAGCCCCGACGGCCACCATGTCGGCATCCTCGAGCCTGGACGGAACCATCCAGCTCTGGGAGTCCGGATCGGGCGAGATTATCCGTACCTTGAGAGGCCACGCGGGCGGTGTCTGGGGGGTCGAATTCCGCGGCGATGGACAGAGGCTGGCCTCGTTCGGCGAGGATCGGTCGGTCAAGCTGTGGGACGTCTCGACCCTGGCGCTGGGATCGGCCCTCCACGCCAGCCGCAAGTCGATTCGTCAGGTGGATCTCGCGACCAGCAGCCATCGGATCGCCATCCTGCGCGGTGAGCCGAGCCCGGACGATCCACCGGACGTCGAGGTCTGGGATACAGCCACGGGACGAATCGTCCTTTCCCATTCGGTCGCGGGCTACCACCGCAGCGCGATCGCTCCCAGCCCCGATGGTGGCCTCCTCGCCCTGGCGAAACTCGATGATTCCGACGGGCGCGTGGATATCCTGGCCGTGGATGGCGGAGCGGTGAAGTGGACCCTCCCGAGGCCGTGGGTCCCTGTCTCTGCGATGGCCTTCAGCCCCGACGGCCGGCGGTTGGCCATCATGGGCAGAGCGCAGGGCGCCGTGATCTGGGACATGACGGGCGACCGCCAGGTCAAGCTGCGCGACGAACAAGCGACCGGAAACGCGGATGGCTCATCCTCGACCCACCGTGGCTTGTTCGACCCCGACGGCCGCTTCCTCGTGCTCTCCGGCTCCGACGAAGCCGAACCGGCCCTGACGGTCTTCGATGTGGCGACGGGCCAGCCGCAGCTCACCATTCGCGGATCGACCGCTCCGCTCGCGTTCAGCCGCGATGGCCACCGCCTGATCGCCCTCGATCCCGAGAAAGGCGGAGCTGAAGCGCGCGTCCTCGATCCGATTGACGGCCACGAGCACGCCCGGCTCCGCGGCCACACTGGCCCGATCCTCGCCGCCGCGTTCAGCCGCGACGGTGCCCGGATCGTCACCTCGAGTCGGGACGAGACCGTCAAGCTCTGGGACATCACTGGCCGCGAACTCTTGACGCTCTCCCACAGTGGACGAGTCCCCGTCCAGCTCCAGTTCAGCCCCGACGGCACCCATCTCATCGGGGTCGACGAGGGCGCCAACGTCCTGATCTGGGAGGGCGGTCCTCCCGGCTTCTCCGACTCTCTCGATCTTCCAACGACCACCAACCCCTGATCTCCAGGAGACTCGACTGATGCAATCGCGACAAATCCGACGGATCACCAGAACGGCCCTGGCGGCCGCGATGGTGACGACGATCGCTCTGCGCCCCGCCGACGCCCAGGACCGATTGCCCGACCCCGCCCACACCACGATCGTCACCGGCCGCCTGCTCGACGCCGACGGCAAGCCCGTGGCCGGCGGCCGGATCGTCGTCGTGGCCGAGCACTGGGCGCGTTTCGAACGGCCGCTCGGGGTGTACTGGCACAACGACCTGCCGCTCACGTTCCGCGTGACCGGGCCGGTCCGCACCGACAATGAGGGCCGGTTCCGTGTCGAGGCCCCCGTCGGCCCCGCCCGGCCTGTCTGGAGAACGCTGGTCCACGGGGCCGCCGAAGGTCATGGCCTGGCGATCGTCGAGCTCGCCATGGGGAAATCGGCCCAGGATGTCACGATCAAGCTCGAACGTGAGTCGATTGTCCGCGGGCGACTGATCGACACCCAGGGACAACCCGCCGCCGGCGCCCTGGTCCGGCCGATCATGGCTGTCTGGCTGGGGACCACGCTCGAGACCCTCACGCCGACTGATCCACCGCCGTACGCCAACCCGCTCATCCCCGCGGTGACCACCGACGACCGAGGCCGGTTCCTCATCCAGGGTTTGGGCAAGGACAAGGTCTGGCTCGAGATCACTCACGAGCGGTTCGCCACCCAGCGGATGCACGCTCAGCCCAGCTCCATCGGGGAAGCGAAGGAGACCGCCTTCTCCCTGGTCGGCGCCCGTGTGGTCGAGGGTCGGATCACCTACGGCAAGGACGGCAAGCCCGCGGCGGGTGCCCGGGTCGTCGCGGTCACCGGCGACGACAACGTCGTGCAGACCCGCAGCGACGACGACGGCCGCTACACACTGAACCCGTTCCCGGGCGATTCGTTCTACTTGACCGTCTTTCCGCCGGATGGGCAGCCGTACCTGCCCTGGAAGCAGAGCCTTTCGTTCTTACAAGCCGCGCGGCTCGAGGCGAACGTCGCACTCGATCGCGGGGTCCTCGTTCGCGGCCGCCTCGATGAAAGCCCCTCGGGTCAGCCGGTCAACGAGGCACTCGTGCTCTACCGCCGTCGGAACCACGAACGCCCGCTGCTCTGGGACTGGTGCCACGGCGTCCTGGAGTCCGCCGTCACGGCGGCCGACGGCTCGTTTCAGCTCGCCGCGCCGGCCGGCCAGGGACACCTCTTCGTCATCGGCGGTACACATGATTACGTTCACGTCGAGACATCCGTGGGCCAGCTCGAGTATGGCCGGCCGAGCATGATCCACAACTATCCCGACGCAGTCATTCCCCTCGATCTCAAGCCGGATGGCGAGCCTCAGGTCGTCAAGGCGACCCTCCGCCGCGGCGTGACCCTCAGAGCCAGGGTGCTTGCGCCCGACGGCCAGCCCGCCGCGACGTTCAAAGCGATTTCGCGGTCGTATATCCCCACGGGTTTCGAGTTGTTCCAGGCGCCCTGGAACGCGATGCAGTGTCGCGATGGCGACCTCATCCTCCCGGGCTGCGACCCGCAGAAAGGCGGGAGCGTCTATCTCTACGACCCGGAGCACGCTCTCGGCACGACGGTCAACTTCACCGGGCGCAAGCGTCGGGACCTCCGCTCACGGTTTCGCTTCAGCCCTGCGGATCCGTCGTCGTGAGGATGGTGGACGCCAAGGGCAAGCCGCTCGAGGGAAAGCAGCCCCAGATCCAGATCGCCCTGACTCCCGGCACGATCATGGCCTCGCTCATGCTGAGCGGCAAGGATGACAAGGACCTCGAAGGCGACTGGATCCTCTGGGAAGCCCTCCATCGTGGACACCCCGCCGGCTTGAAGACCGATGCCGACGGACGCGTGACCATCCCCGGCCTGATCCCCGACGCGCCCTACCAGGTCACGTCGTTCGAGGCGAAGTTCGACCAGCGCCTAGGAATCGCCAAGGTGGAGTTCCGGGTCCCGGTGGGCAAGAGCTTGAAATTGGCCGATTTCGTACTCGATCGATGAACGCCAGGGAGATCACTCCGATGACCATGACCAATGACCCCTGGTCCCCTTACGTGCCGACGCGCGACGATCCCTGGGACATCGGGAAAGTCGCGCACCTGCACCGCCGCGCCGGATTCGGCGCAAGCGGGCTGGAGCTGGAACGGGACCTGGAAGTCCGGTCCCAGTTCCAGCATCGATCGGCTGCTCGATCCGCCGGCGCCGACGTCCGAGGCACGCGAGATTCTCGACGGTCTCCGCGACAGCGTCTCCTACGCCTCCGATGCGCGTGTCGAACGCCTGAAAGCCTACTGGCTCTACCGGATCGTCTTCGGCCACGACCCGCTACGGGAGAAGATGACCCTCTTCTGGCACGGCCATTTCGCCACCAGCAACCGCAAGGTCCAGAACCTCGAGCGGATGCTCGCGCAGAACGAGTTGTTCCGCCGCCTGGCACTGGGCGACTTCCGCGAGCTGGCCACGAGCAATCCTCTCCGACCCGGCGATGCTCGTCTGGCTCGACGGTGTGGGGAACTCGAAGGAGAAGCCCAATGAGAACCTGGCGCGGGAATTCCTCGAGCTCTTCACGCTGGGCGTCGGCCATTACACCGAGGCCGACATCCGCCAGGCGGCCCGTGCGCTCACCGGCTGGCTGAAGGAAGGCGACGAGGGCGATTACGAGCGCCCGCATCCGCTTCGACCCGGCGCGGTTCGACGGCGGCAGCAAGACGTTCCTCGGCCGGACCGGTCCGTGGAACGCCTCCGACATCGCGCGGATCGCGCTCGAACAGCCGGCGGCCGCCGAACACCTCGCCCGCAAGCTCTATCGGTTCTTCGTCCGCGACGACGTCGAGCCGAGCCCCGAGTCTGATCGACCCGCTGGCCGATCGGATCCGCTCGCACGGCTTCTCGATCCGCGAAGGTGCTCGAGGTGATCTTTCGTTCGCGGCATTTCTACTCCGCGAGCGTCCGCCGGCACCTGATCAAGAGCCCGGTCGAGATCACGGCCGGCCTGGTCCGCATCCTGGGAAGATCCCGCCGCACCGAATCGACCTGGTGACGCTCGCCGTCCTGTGCGACCGGCAGGGGCAGAGCCTGTTCTACCCGCCCAACGTCAAGGGCTGGGACGGCGGCCGGGCGTGGGTCTCCAGCGCCACGCTCCTTGCCCGAGTCCAACTGGGTGAGCGACTTCGTCTGGGGAAACCGCTCGCTGGCGATCGAGCCCTTCGACCCCGCCGCCTGGGCGAAGGGACAACGGGATTGCTCCGGAGACCGTCGCCGACCGCCTCGCGGACATCCTGCTCCAGGACGACCTCGCTCCCGAAGCGCGTTCCCTGGCGATCCGAAGCCGGTCGAGGCGGTGGCGGCGACGGGGTGCGCAAGGCCCTCCAGATCCTGCTGAATTGCCCGGAGTTTCAACTGGCGTGAGCCGGCCGGGAGTCCGTGACCGATGGCACTTCTCACATGAGGAGATCGATCGATGAACGCAACACGACGCGAATTCGTCCGTCTGGGACTGGGATCGTGCACGCTGCTGGCCTGCGGGACGACCGTGCCGGGGTTCCTGGCGCGATCCGCGATGGCCGCACCCCAGGGCGATCGGTCGACCGGCCGCGTGCTGGTCGTCCTGGAGCTCGTCGGCGGCAACGACGGCCTCAACACGGTCGTGCCCTACGCCGACGACGCCTACCACCGCCACCGGCCGCGACTGAAGATCCCCGCCGGCTCGCTCCACAAGCTCGACGATCACGTCGGCCTGCACCCTGGGCTCGGTGGCCTCAACGACTTGTGGACAGAAGGGGAGCTCGCGATCGTGCAGTCGGTGGGGTATCCCAACCCGAACCGGTCGCATTTCGAGTCCGAGGCGATCTGGTACACCGGGATGCTCGAGCCCGATGCCAACGCGGCCGGCTGGCTCAATCGCGGCGTCGGGCCGAGGCGCGGCGGTCTCCGACGGGGACGGCTCGGCCATCCACGTCGGCGACGGCGAGCTCCCGGGCGCCCTGCGCGGCGACGCCCTCTCCGTCCCTTCTCTGGACGGGCTCGACCAGCTCGTGCGGCGACTGGGCATGCCCGAGCGCGGCGACACCCCGGCCCACCGCGCCGCCCTCGACCGCGTCGCGAGCCTTCCCCGAGGCGAGCCGGGCTCGCACTTGCAGTTCATCCAGCGCAGCCAGGTCGTCACCTATGCCAGCAGCGCACGGATCGAGCAGATCCTCCGAGCCGGCACGAGCCCAATCTTCCCCGGACTACCCCGATTCCGGGCCTGCGCTCGCCGGCTCCGGCTCGTATCGCAGCTCATCCAGTCGGGGCTCTCGACCTCGGTCTACTACGTTCAGCTCGAGGGATTCGATACGCACTACTCCCAGCTTGGCGACCATGCCGCGCTCCTCTCGAAGTTCGGCGACGCCGTCTCGGCGTTCTTCGGGGACCTCCGCCGCTCGCATGAAGCCGGTCGCGTGCTGCTCCTCGCGTTCTCGGAGTTCGGTCGTCGGCTGACCGAGAACGCCAACCTGGGGCACCGATCACGGCACCGCTGCTCCCGTGATCCTCGCCGGTCCGAGCGTCCGGCGCGGCCTGCACGGCCCCTACCCGAATCTGACCGACCTCGAGGACGGCGATCCGCGCCACGCCATCGACTTCCGCCGGATCTACGCGACGATCCTCGACCGATGGTTGAACTGCCCCAGCCGCCCCGTGCTCGGGCATGAGTTCCCGCATCTCGATCTGATCCCCGGTCCTTGAGGCGACCCCGTCGAACGACCTGCCACAACGTGGCGATCGCCGAGGATTGTCAGAAAAAAACACAGACCCTCTTGACGTGGGGGACCGAACTTCCGAAAATACCCATCGATGCGTACTGAGAACTCGTAGGAAGCGATCCCATGGCAGGCAAGAGTCCATCGGCATTGAGCGGGCGCGAGTATCGGATCCTCAAGCTTCTCTGGGGCCAGGGCCCGTTGACGGTCCGCGAGGTGCGGCAGCGGTTGGTGGACGACGAGCCCGAGGAAGACATCCCGTATACAACGGTCTTGAGCCTGTTGCAGCTCATGGAGAAGAAGGGATACGTGCACCACGAGGCCGATGGCAAGACGTATCGGTATCAAGCGAAGGTCCCCCAATCCCAGACGACCGGGCTGGTGATCCGCGACTTTGTAAGCCGGTTCTTCGACGGGTCAACCGAAGCTCTGCTGATGGGTCTGGCGGAGAGCCCGGATGTCTCTCCGGAGATGTGGGAGAAACTCCGTTCCACGATCAAACGACGTCGGAGGCCGAGCGATGAATGAGCGTAGCTTTTTGATCGCCGAGGCGCTGGGGCACTGGGTCTTGGCGTGGGCGCTGGTCGTCTTGATTGTGGGGGTCGGGATGCGTGTCCTTCGACCGCGTCGCGCGGCTGTGCGCTATGGGGGCTGGCTGCTGTCGACGTTCGCAGGGGCGGCGCTTTTGCCGCTGGTCGTCGTAGTCGGGCCGCGCGCGTCCTGGAGCGAGTTGCTGTCTGTGCTCCGTCCTGCTGCGACCGTACCGACGCCCGATGGGCCGTCGCCTTCGTTCCGCTCCTGGTTTGCGGACGTGACGCCGAGCCCCCGCCCGGCCGAGTCACCCAGGAAGGACGCTCCACCGCGGCTGGAAGCGGAATCGCTCTCGATCGAGGTACGGCCCGCGACGCCGACCGACGGTCCGAGCCGGAGTGACCCCTTGGCCCGCGCGCGACCGATGGCTATTGCTGGGTCTTGGTCTCTGGGCGGTCGGTTTCCTGGTCTTCGCCGCGACGGTTGGTCGGGTCAGGACTGCGCATCAGGGCCATGCTCGCAGACCTCGACTTCGCGGTATCGAAAGACCTGGAAGACGAGAAGGAACACGTGCGCCGCGAGCTGGGCATTCATCGCCGAGTCCGGATCGGGATTCATCCCGAGATCGTGGCGCCGATGTGCGTGGGGCTGTTCCGGCCGGTCGTTCTCTGGCCCGGTGTCGAGAACTGCCCGATGAATCCCCGTGAGCGACGGGCGAGCCTGGTCCACGAGTTGGCTCACCTCCGCCACGGCGACGACGGGATCGCGCTGATGGCCGAGCTCTGGCGGGCCCTGACCTGGTTCTTCCTGCCGATTCATTTCACGATGCGATTGCTGCACCGCGAACGGGAGTATCGCTGCGACGACGTCGCGGCCCAGACGCTGGAGACGCCCGAAGATTACGCCCGATGGCTGCTGGACCTAGCCCCGGTGTCCGTCGAAGTGACGCCATTGCTGGCGGCCTCGCTCCTGGGCCGGACGAGCCTTGCCGGACGAATCGCTCGAATCGTTCGCGGCGAGACCCGGTGGGCGCGACCGCTCGGCGCCGGCGATGGGCGCTGCTGATCCTGCTGGCGGCTCTCGTAATGGCCGCGTCCGGATCGGTGCGGCTGATCGGGTTCGCGGGCCGCCTCCAGGCCGCTGAGCCGGCGGACGCGCCTTTGCCTCCGATCACAGCCAAAGAGCTCGCCTCGCGAATCCGCATGGCGATGAAGCGGTACGATGACAAAGGACTCTTCCGGATTGTATTCACCGAGACGAGGGATACGAATTGGAAGGAAGACCAGAAGCCGATCCTGGTCACGTTCCGCGGCCGCGCCCGGTATGACAGCGATGGGAAGCTCTCGCGCGGAGTACGACGCGATGATGCCGAGTTCCGGCTCGACCCGGCTCACGCCCGACCAATGGTCCACGGGATTCGACGGCGTCCAGCTTTACGACCGGCAGTTCTTCCAGAATCAGCTCATCCTCGGCGAAGCGCATTTCTCCGCCAAGCAGTGGACGCCGCGAAGCCTGTTCTGGGAACGGAGCGAGGAATTGCTCCAGCTCCTGGAAGAGGCCGACCAGCACAAGTTTCCGGTCGCGATCGAGCAGCAGGTTGTCGATGGCCTGAGGTGCTACGTGGTCAAGGCGGGCAAGCCCGGCGACGAATGGGGCGGCGAAGCGGTCGTCTCACCGAGGCAGGGATACCTGCCCATCCGCCGAATTCAGACTATGAAGGGCAAGCCGTGGGTCACGTATGAGCTTCACGACATCCATGAGGCCGCCCGCGGTATCTGGGCGCCGGGTCGAATCGATTACGAGTGGCTCAAGTATGCCAAGGATGGAACCTCGGGGCTCCAGATTCGACGTCGGATTCGCGTGGCGACCTATCAGCCCGGCACGTTCGTTCCCCCGGCCACGTTCGCTCTCGACCTGCCCTACGATGTGGATGTGGTGGATCGTCGCTCCGGCACCACATACCACAATGATCCCTGGTGGCCGGAGATCGGAGCCATGCTCCGCGAGAAGTACGACTGGCCCAAACTCGACCTGTCGCCGCTCACGAACGTGGGTAGCCCGTCCCAGAAGAAACTTGAGAACCAGCCGGCTCCTACGCTTCATGTTGCACGCTGGTGGAACGCCCAGCCCCGGGATCTCGCCGCCCTCCGAGGAAAAGTCGTGCTCCTCGAGTTCTGGAACATGGGGACTCCGTTCCACCGCCCGCTCGTCGCTGCCTTGAAGCACCTCTACGCGACCTATCACCCCGCTGGCCTGGAGATGATCGCAGTCCACACGTCGACCGATGACCCGGAAGCACTCGAGCGTTTCATCCAGGAATACGGTATCACGTATCCTGTAGCCATGGATGCGAAAGGGGCTGGCTTCTGGGGTGCGACCGCCGAGTCTTATGGCAGCCAGGATCATACGTGTGCGTACCTGATCGATCCGGAAGGCAAGGTCCACTCGGTCGGTTCGCCGACATCCAATGGCGGCCAGCTCGTCGAAACGCTGGTCCGGCTCTTGAAAGCGGCCGGCGCTGGGGATGTCAAACCGATCTCCGTCAAGACGTCACGCCTCCCGAATGACGCCCTCCGCGCTTGCGAGGATCTCTTCCAGAAGAAGGCCAAAGAAGCGCTCGACGCGGATCCCGCCGGTCGAATCCGGTGCCGGATCGTGGATGAGCAAGGTCGTGCCCTCGCCGGCGCGTACGTCCGGGCGACCCTCCAACTCACGATTCTGACGATTTCGACCCCAGGGAGCTATCTCGCCGCCTCGTATCCCCAGACGCTCGACCGATTCCGCGCCACGACCGGCCCGGATGGTCAAGTCGAGCTCCAGGGCCTTTGCAAGGGGGTCTATATGATCAAGGCCGAGGCACCCGGCCGGGCCTGGGCCGAGCGCAAGGCGATCCTCAACCCGGCGCTCGATCCCGCTTCAGTCGAGATCGTTCTGAAACCGGGGCTCACCATCACCGGAGTTGTCCGAGATGAACAGGGGCAGCCGCTCCGAGGCGCGAACGTCACCGCCACGGAATGGGAGTATCAGGTTGAACGGACGAGCCACAACCACCACCGCGTGCGAATGGCTCAGTCCGGGGGCGTCCGACGCGACAGGACAATTCCGCTTCGTCGATCTCCCATCAGGCCATTACACTTTCGAGATCAAAGCGCCGCGGTTCGAGCCGATCCAGTTGGAGAAAGTCCTCGCCGGGACCAAGGACGTGACGGTCAAACTCAAACGCTCCCAGCCGCGCTGAGAATCCATCCGCGTCACGGACTGGGCCGGAGGTCCCACAGCAAGACGGAGGTATCGGCCATGCCGGTGGCCAGCATCGAGCCATCCGGAGTGAATGCCAGGGCCACGGTACCGATCATCGGAGTCGGGACCTTCCGGATCTCGCGGCCGCTGGCGACCTCATAGAGATGGATCGCCCCGCGGTCCCGACCAGTGGTCGCGGCGAGGACTTTGTTGTCGGGTGAGAACCTCAAGGCCCAGATCTCGGCGGGCCGGACGGGGATTTGACGGACCTCCTTGCCGGTCTGGGTCTCCAGGATCAGGATGGCGTCGCTCGGCCTGGGGCTGAGTATCTCGTGTTTCCGAGGGAACGATCTCCACCCCCGACTGTGCTTCGCCTTGGCGACGGCGAGGAATCGATCGTCCGGAGAAACGGCCATGACCGCCACGTCCGGGACCTGGTAGAGCTCTTTCCCCGAGGCGAGATCCGCGACGTGGAGTCCCTTCTGGTCCTCGATCAGCGCGAGCTTACTCCCGGCGGCGAAGAAGACTCCCGCGCCGAATCGGTCTTCTTCAAAGGAGTTGACCATGTCTCCGCTCATCGGCGGGATCTGGAGCGGCTGTGTCACCACGTTCTTCCGACGATCCTTCCAGTCCCAGGATCGGAGCTTGCCGTCGCTCCAGCAGGTCGAGATCGAGCCACCCTGACCAGTGAATCGAGCCGCGATCGGGAAGACTTCCGTGTCGTAACCATCTTGGAGGATCACAGGCTTGTCGCTGGTGGCAAGCTCCCAGACGAAGAGCCAGTGATGGTCTTCGGCGGCGGCGAGCAACACCTTCTCGTCGGGCGACAGGACGAGGATCCGCGGCTTGCCGGCCAGGTTCAGGACCTTCGTCTGCCGACCGCTGGAGACCTCCCAGAGCCGCACCGTCTTGTCATCACCGGCGGTGAAGAGGGTTTTTCCATCGGCCGTGAATCGCAGGCCGTGGGCGCGATCCTGATGGGCCGCGGCCGGTTCGTTGAGACGGTCGCGGTGAGTCCAGATGTCCCAGTAATGGAGGACCGTCGAACCCCCATTGGTCGCGATCGTCGAGCCGTCGGGAGAGAGAGCCCAGGCGTTCCACTCGGGAGTCACGGGCTCGAAGGGCTCAGTCGCATGTTCCTCCACAAGATCCCAGAATGAGAACGTGTGTCCGCTGGATGCCGCCAGCAGTCGCCCATCGTGGGAGATGGCCACGCTGGGCCCCATGATGAGGACATGGCCGATTTCCCGGCCGGTCGAGACCTCCCAGATCTTCGATACAACCCGCCCGGCGGTCACGATTCGCTTCCCATCCGTCGCGACCGCGATGTTCTCGACGTGACCCAGCTCCGGGAACACGCGCAGCGTCTTGATCTCGTGCATGTCCATGACGTCAACCTGGTCCTCGCCCTCGGTCTCTCCCTGTTTCCTACTGAGAGCCGCGAGTCGATTCCCCGACGGCGCGAAGACGATCCGTTCGATCTTGCGCCGCCCGACGAAATACCGGGCTCGTTCGACGCCCGTCCGCGTATCCCGCAGTCGTACGGTACCACCGGTCGTTCCGATGGCCAGCCACTGAGTATCGGGGGAGATCGTGAGGACAGCGAGGTTATCCTCCTCGTCCCACGGCCCCCGGACGTGGCGTTGCAGACCGGTGGCGAGATCGAAGGCGACCAGGGTCAGCTTGAACCGCAAGTCCTCCGCGTCGAACCAGTACCGCGCGACGGCAACCTGATTGCCGTCGGCCGACGGCGAGAACTCGCGCAACTCGCCGGCTCCGACCTCGATCCGGCGCCGCAACTGGCCATCGCGCCCATCCCAGACGCGGAGATACGGATCGTCCCCATCGGTGATGAGGAACGCACCCTTCGGCGCAAGACCATTCTCCGGATCGGCGTCTCCTGACGATGCCGGACGGTTCCGAACCGTACAGCCGCGCCGGGCGGCAGGGAATCGCCGTGGAGATCCCGCGACAACGGACGTCCCACCGCGCGAGCCGCCCCCGCTTGCGTCGCCGATCGCGCTCGAATCGCCGGTTCCTCTCCCGCCGCGGTCGCGTGGTGGGCCATCGTTCCAAGGAAAACCCCGAGCGCGACGAGTCGAACCCGCCGGGATGTGCCGCGAGTCACGATGGTGCTCCTGGATGCGACGGAAAGTTGGTCCGGTAGCGAATTCATGCTAATCCCGCCGTCTTCTCCTGCCCAGATCCTACCCAGCCTTTCGCTCGATGGTCGATCCATCAGTCGGCCCGGTGGCCTTCTTGCGAAGCGCTCGGGGCGGGTTTTCGAGACTTCTCGCCGATCACCACCACTCGAAGAGGGCGCCCCCCTCGTTCCTACGCTCCCGCGTGGGAATGCCGTCTTCGACGCTCTGCGTCGCGGCGTTTCAAGTCCCCGGCGCGATTGACGGCGCCCTTGCCGGTCGTTACTGTGTAACTTTACCGCACCAAGTGACCGGACCGGTCACGCTGAGCAACGACGGGAGAGTATGCGCCGTGGGTTCGACGTGCGTGGTGGGGCTTCAATGGGGAGACGAAGCCAAGGGGAAGATTGTCGACTTGTTGTGCGACCAGCACGACGTGGTCGTGCGGTATCAAGGGGGCGCCAACGCCGGGCACACGGTCGTCATGGAGGGCGTGACCTACAAGCTGTCGCTGGTCCCGACGGGAATTCTCCGCCCGGGGATCGACTGCATCATCGGCAACGGCGTGGTGATCCATCCTCCCGCCCTGCTCAAGGAGCTCGAAACCCTGACAGCGCAACGCGTTGATGTCGGACAGCGGTTGCATATCAGCGACCGGGCGCACGTGATCCTGCCGTACCACCTGGCCGAGGAACGCTTGACCGAAGAATCGGCCTCCGCGGCCGACCACCTGGGTACCACCCGGCGCGGGATTGGTCCCTGCTATCGCGACAAGGTGGGCCGGGTGCACGGCGTCCGGGTGGCCGATCTCTACCACCCCGGACCATTCCGCGAACGACTCGCGAGGATCGTCAACTACAAGAACCGGCTGCTGGCCGCCATGCTTCCCGACTTCGTCCCCCTCGAGGCCGAGGCCATCGCCGAGGAATACCTGGGCTACGCCGACCGGCTGGCACGATTCGTCCGCGACACAACCTCCTGGCTGCATCACGCTTTAGATCAGAATCGCCGATTGCTTTTCGAAGGGGCGCAAGGGTCGCTCCTGGACATCGACCACGGCAGCTATCCTTATGTCACCAGCTCAAACAGCAGCTCCGCGGGGATTGCGGCCGGATCGGGTGTGCCTACCCGTCACATCGATCGCTGGATCGGTGTTGTCAAAGCGTACACCACCCGCGTGGGTGGGGGGCCGTTCCCCAGTGAGCAGGATAATGCAACCGGTGAGCGGATCCGGCGAGTGGGCAAGGAGTTCGGGACGGTCACCGGCCGTCCGCGCCGCTGTGGCTGGTTCGACGCGGTGGTCGTCCGTCATGCGGCCCGGGTCAGTGGCTTGACCGAGCTGGCCGTCATGTTGCTTGATGTCCTCAGCGGCATTCCGGAGTTGAACGTCGCGGTCGCCTACGAGCTCGACGGCCGCCGGGTCACCGAGTTGCCCGCCGCGCTGCCGGACTTCGAGCGATGCCGCCCGGTCTATGAGACCCTCCCCGGCTGGACCGAGGACATCAGCACTCTCCGGCAATGGTCCGATCTGCCCGCGCATGCCAGGAATTACGTCGAATTCCTGGCCAAGACGGTGGGGACTCCGGTCCGGATTGTCTCGGTCGGTCCTGATCGACGGCAAACGCTCATCAGGCAGTAGGTAGTGCAGTTTTCAGTTAACCCATCGGCTTCATCGCACTCCGTAGGCAGTGAAAACCACTCACAATGCCAGGGCGCTGGCCGTCGGCGCGGACGGGGAAAATCACGCCGGAACGCTTGGGAGATCTTATGGTTTCAATATCTGCCGACTGTTCAACTCGAAGCGGGCGAGGCTATAGGAATCACGGAACACGGAACACGGAACACTGTATAGAGGATCAGCCATGGCGATCACCGAAGAAGGCTTGGAGCGGATCGCGAAGGCCGGATTGAAGGCCGAACAGCTCCCCCGGCATATCGCGATCATCATGGACGGTAACGGACGATGGGCCCAGCGGCGGGGCCTGCCTCGGATCGTGGGTCACCGCCGGGGCATCCAGAGCGTGCGCGCCGTGGTCGAGGAAGGGTGCCGACTGGGTCTCGAGCAGTTGACGCTGTACTGCCTCTCGGTGGAGAACTGGAAGCGTCCGCCCCGTGAGCTGACCTTCCTCATGCGGCTGCTCCGCCATTTCCTGATTGTCGAGCGCAACGAGCTGATGGATCAGAACGTTCGCGTCACCATGATCGGCCGGCGCGATGGCCTGCCCGCCGATGTGCTCGATGAGTACGAACGCACCTCAGAACAAACGGCCTCGAATGATGGGATGACGCTCTGCCTGGCAGTCAACTATGGCGGCCGGACCGAGATCAGCGATGCCGCCCGACGTCTCGCCGAGGATGTGCAGGCGGGTCGCCTCGAGCCCGACCAGATTGACGAAACGCTGTTCGCCTCGTATCTCTGCACGGCCGGGATGAATGACCCCGACCTCCTGATTCGCACCGCCGGTGAGATGCGTATCAGCAACTTCCTCCTTTGGCAGATCTCCTACGCCGAGCTCTGGATCACACCCACGCTCTGGCCCGACTTCCGCGGCGATGACTTGCTCCTCGCCTGCCGCGCCTTCGCCGCCCGGGAGCGCAAGTTCGGGGGCCTCCCCGCCCTCGCGGCCGGGCACGCCGCCCGTTGAGCGGCGATCGATCCGGGTTGCGCCGCGCGACCCGGCATTGCGATCTTGGGCCGCTCCCGGTAGCGTGTCTGAGGAACCCCATCGGGAGGCTCGAGCGGACCTCCCGCATTTTCGTAAATCCTTGGCACCCAAACCACCGGCTGACTCCTCGAACATGCTCTCCACCCGCCTTTTGTTCGGTCTGCTGATGGTTGCCGGGCTGTTGCTGGCACTCTGGGTGGATGAATGGTTCGCACCCTGGTTCCCGTTCTGGTTCTTGCTGAGTGCCACGGCCTGGATCGCCGGGGCGTTGGAGCTCAACGGACTCCTGGAAGCCACCAGCGCGCGGCCGTCGGGGAACTCCGTGATCGGGGGTCTGCTGGCGCTACTCGTGGCCAACTGGGTCCCGCACCTGGCCGAGGATCACGCTTCGGTTGATAAGGTACTGGCCCTCTTGTACGACCCCGTCCGGCCGCTCAGTGTGCTGGCCTGGCCGTTCCTGGTTTTCGTGGCCGTGCTGATGACCAGCTTCGTGGTCCAGAGCTTCCAGTTCACCAAGCCCGGCCGGACCATGGCCAAGATTTCAGGCACCGTCCTCTCGATCGCCTACATTGGCCTGCTGGGTAGCTTCACGGTCCAGATGCGATGGTTCGAGGGGCATCTTCAAGGCATCCTGGCGCTGGTGTTCCTGATCGCGACGGCCAAGGGTGCCGATACCGGAGCCTACACGTTCGGACGGCTTGCTGGCCGGCACAAGCTCTGGCCCAGGCTCAGTCCGCACAAGACCATCGAAGGGGCTCTGGGCGGCCTGGCATTCGGCGTCGGTGCCTCGCTGTTGGTCGCGGCGATCGCGCGCTACTGGCTTCATGTGCGGACCCTCGGCTGGCCCCTCGCGGCGGTCTACGGCCTGATCGTCGCCGCGGTCGCACAGCTTGGCGACCTCATGGAGTCGATGATCAAGCGCGACTGCGAACGCAAGGACGCCTCCCAGGCCGTCCCCGGCTTCGGCGGCGTCCTCGACGTCATCGACTCCCTCATCTTCGCCGGGCCCGTCGCTTATGGACTCTGGCTCTGGTTCGGTCCTTGAGTCCACGGGTTCGTACACGCGAATTCGATCCGGTCTCCCGACCGCGTCCGCGTGCAAGATTGATCGTCTCCGGGACTCTCCGCCCATCAGATTTCCCACCATGAGCCACCCTTTGCTGTTGACTCGGGGGTCAAGTAATCTCTCCAGAGTGTGAGACCCATAGGATGGCTACGGGAGATTCGATGGGCGGGCCTCGCCTCGCGGAGACGAGTCCCGGCCTCATCCGCATTCCGAACGCTCAACGGCTCGATGGAGGCGAACGTGCAACGAAAGCTCTCGCAACTGGTCCCTCTGGTCGCGGTGATCGGGATCCTCGGCTGGCAAGGCCCGCGGGCCGTCGGCGACGACACGCATCCGACGGCGTCGAAGCCGGTCCATGAGGTCAGAATCGAATTCGACCGCCGCATCCCGATGCGCGACGGCGTCACGCTGTCGGCTGACGTCTATCGCCCCGATGCCGATGGCCGCTTCCCCGTCATCCTGACTCGCACGCCTTACTTGAAAACGCCTCGCGACAAGACGTCGCTGGATCGCCTCCGCTATTTCGCTACACGGGGTTATGCTGTCGTGGTCGCCGACGTGCGCGGCCGGGGCGACTCGGGTGGCGCGTTCGCCCCCTACCGCGACGAAGGCCGCGACGGCCACGACGCCATCGAATGGTGCGCCGGGCAGCCCTGGTCGACCGGCAAGGTCGGCACGCTGGGTGGGTCCTACACCGGCAAGAACCAGTGGCTGGCCGCGCTGGAGCAGCCGCCGCACCTGGCCGCGATGGTCGCGATGGTCACCCCGTCCGACCCGTTCGTCGAGTTTCCCACGGGCGTCCCGATCCCCATGGACATCGGCTGGCATCACATGACGTCGGGCCACGTGATCCAAAGCATGGACGCGGTCAACTGGAACACGCTCTACCATCACCTGCCGCTGCTGACGATGGACGAGACGCTGGGTCAACCGCTGCCATACTGGCGCGAGATGTTCCAGCACGCCAGGCTGGACGACTGGTGGGAACCCCAGCGCTATCAGAACAAGTTCGACCGAGTCCGAGTTCCGGTGCTGCACATCTCCGGGTGGTACGACGACGAGCAGATCGGGACGCCGCTGAACTTCGCCGGGATGGTGGCCCATGGGGCAACCGAGGAGGTACGCCGGTCGCAGAAGCTGCTGATGGGCCCGTGGCCGCACGGCGTCCTGGCGCAGCCGACGAAGCTCGGCGAGGTCAACTTCGGCCCGTCGGCCCGGATCGATCTGCCCGGCCACCTGTTGCGATGGTACGACCACTGGCTCAAGGGCATCGATACCGGGCTGATGAACGAGCCGCCGGTGCGGATCTTCGTGATGGGCGCCAACCAATGGCGCGACGAGCACGAGTGGCCGCTGTCGCGAGCGAAGCGCGTGAAATACTTCCTCCACGGCCGGGGCCGGGCCAACAGCTTCTACGGCGACGGATCGCTCTCGACGGCCGAGCCTTCCGACGAGCCCCAGGACCGTTACACGAACGACCCGGCGCGGCCTGTCCCCTTCATCACCGATCCGACGTTCGCCCAGATCGGTGGCCCGGACGACTACCGCCCGGTGGAGCGCCGCGACGACGTGCTGGTCTACTCCACCGAGCCGATGTCGGAAGACACCGAGGTGACCGGCCCGGTCCGCGTCCGCCTCTACGCCGCCTCGTCGGCCCCCGACACCGACTTCACGGCGAAGCTGCTCGACGTCTGGCCCGACGGCTTTGCCCAGCGGCTCTGCGACGGCATGGTCCGCGCCCGGTTCCGCGACGGGATGGATCGGCCGTCGCCGATCGAGCCGGGGCGGGTCTACGCCTACGAGATCGACTGCTGGAACACCAGCCAGGTGTTCCAGAAGGGCCATCGGATCCGCCTGGAGGTCGCCTCCAGCGCCTTCCCGAAGTACGACCGCAATCCCAACACCGGCGCCGCATTGGGCCAGTCGGCCGAATTGAAGACGGCCGACCAGACGATCTACCACGACCGGGAACATCCGTCCCACGTCGTGCTGCCGGTGATCCCGCCGAAGCCGTGACCGGCCTTCCGGCGCATCAAAGGACGGTGTCGGCTCGACAGGAAAGACCAGAAACCTGGTCTGGCCCCAGTCGTGGAGAAAAGCCGGATCATCTCGGGCTTGTGCTCACGAAATGATGGACTGCCAGGGCCGCGCGTCGATCCCCGGGAATCGAGAAAGATGCCGGGCGTTGTTCGTCGCGACCGTGGCCACGTCGCCCACATTGGCCGCCAGGATCGTTTGCGCCGCGAGGATCGCGTCTCCGTCGAGGGCTGCCGGGTGGGCTGTCGCAAGACCTGCATTCGGGACCGTCGCCCAGAGGTCGGCCGCCTTGTCGAGCGCATCTTGAGTGATCGGGTCGAATTCGAAGCCGTTCCCGGCCGCGTCGAGCCGGCGGAGGCCCGCCGTCTTTCCAGCCCGGATCAACTCGCGTCTCAATTCGTATTCGGCGATCACCCGCACGCCCGCTGCCAGGCGAGCCTGCGCCCACTGCCGACACGTCAAGGCGGCGGGCTGCGCTCGCGGATGGGTCAACAGTCCGCTGCGGTGAACATCATTGCCGCTACGTTTACGTCCTGTTGTGGAACCCCGTTGGGGTACGGATGTTGGTTCGTGTGCGGTCCCCAGGGTGCGCCTGTGGCGACCCTGGGCTCCGTTGTGAAAGTGCGACACGAAGTCGCCGATGTGGCTGTGCTGAGACCTCGGAGAGGCCGACAGCACCTGTTGTTCTGCCAGCAGTATCCTACCGGGGAGTGCCCCTCCGGCAATAGAGGGGTGCCAAGCCTCTGGGACAACGTATCCTCCTCCTCCGGGAGGGCGGTGGAAGCGCGAGCCGACGCCGCGACTGCCAGCATCAACGCGGTCAGGGACCAGGATCGGATGGACGGGTCAACTTACGTGAAGCCGCGGTAAACGTCGTCACAGAGAACGAGCGTAAGATGCTGTTACGCTCGGGCCAAAACGGCACGTGGTCAGGCCCGGGGGCTTTGCACTCCCCCGACGCAGATGGCGCACCACCGGCGAAGAGCGGCGACCCTCCCCACCCGGGCACATCGGGGGAACGTGGTAAGCCCGTCGCCTCCTCGCGGTAGCCCAGCACCCGCTTCACCAACTCTGGAAGAAGCTTGAGATGCCAGCGCACCTCACCACCGCTTTCCATCTGGGTCAGCGTAATCTCCGCCTAGGAGTATCGCCTTCAAGACACGCTTCGCCGTCGGACGATCCGTGACTTGCTTCGTCTGGCCGGGATAGAGCCCCTTGAGCTTCTCACCACTTTCCTGTTGTCCCCGCCGCACCCCGACCTCGAACAGCATCAACACCCGCAGAGCCAGCGTCACCAGATGGGTCAATCCCTGGATCTGGTCGTCCCGCCGCACGTAAAACGGTCGAATCCCCAGCAGCTCGTCCTTCATCAGATGAAAGAGCGGCTCCCCACACCAGCCCCCACGGTACGTCCACAGCGCGTCGGCCAACGACAGCCCTTCGGCCGGGACGTTGGTCACCTGAGCCTGCCAGCCCATCCGCGCCCTCCGATGTGGGATCGCGGCCGCGTCGCGTCGCACCACCGTGATCTGGTAGCGAATGTCCCACTGCGTCGTCTTGGGGCGATGGGGACCGCCACGACCCCGACCGACGTACTTGGTCCGGCTGGTCTCTTGGCGCTCGCAGCTCACCTCCAAGAGTCCTTCCACCTGATGCTCGGCTCAGACCGCGGCCACCGCCCGCTCCCATTCCCAACCCGTCGTGAATGGGGTCCGGCCCGGCCCCGGCGGCGGCGTCAGGCCCAGCAGGGCGGTTGGGGCTTTCTCCAGCCGCCGTTCCATCGCGGCGGTTTGACAGTGCCATCGGCTACGTCGCCCCCGCGGACAAACTGGCCGGGCGCGACCGTGCGATCCTCGTCGAGAGGGACCGCAAGCTCGATGCGGCGCGGCAACGGAGGAAGGCGGCTCGGGACGCGAGTCGGCCGGCGGGCTGATCGCCACTGAGTCGTTGCCTGAACCGCTCGGCGGCACTATGATCAACGATGACCTGGGCGGAGGATAGGGCTCCGTGGCGACACGCCCCGAGCGCCGGCCCAGGGGCCAAGACCGAAGGGGGGCGGCACGATGCCGCCCGGTCTTTCCCCTTCGGGATTGGCACCAAAGCGGCAAATCGACCCCATCTGTTCCCTTGTGCACTCTGCCTTATCGCCCAACCCCGGTTTCTCCATTTCACGCTGAACCATTACACTCTCAGCTTCCGATCCAATCGACCAGAAGGCGCGGCTGCTGGCTAAAGAGTTCCCGGTTGATCTGGATGTTCATCGGGAGCCGCGGCGCCTGACCGATTCCTGCCCCGACCAGGACTTTCCGCGGCGCGATCTGAGCCAGGAGGTCGGCGACGTCTCCGATTTTCTGTAGCAGGCCCGGGAGGATGCTGGCGGCGTTGATGGGGAAGCCCTCGGCCGCGAAGAGCAGTCGGAAGCTCAAGAGCATGTCCTCGCAAGCGACCTGGTCGATCTGCGGATCGACGGCCGCGGCCAGGCAGGCTACGAGCGCGGCGTCGCGGCGGCCGCAGACAATCACCCGGCTCGGCTTCCGGGTTTGCCTCAGCGTTTCGCTCGCCTTCAGAACGTCCGCCACGCGCATCCCGAGCAGGCTCTTGCCGACGAGGAATGCGTTGTAGGCGATGTTCTCCTCAGGACCACTGAGCGGGTCGGTGTAATGGGCGGCCTGCGCGAAGACTTTAGGGCGGCTCTGGCCCGCCCCACGCGGGTTGACCACGACGATCGCATGGCCGTGGCTTTCGAGCGATTTGAGCAGCTCGGTCTCCTCGTTCCAGCCGCGCGACTCGTTGCCGTTGATGAAGACAATGAGGATTTGACCCGGCTTGGCGTCACCCGCGAGCTTCGTAACCATCGGGGCCGCCTGGTCGGGGTCGAGCCCGAGCAGGTCGCGGAGCGAGGTTCGCGATGGCTTCGGTTTTCGCTCGAACTCCTCCCAGACCATCGAGAGCATTGGCCGCGATTGAAGTGAAAGGTTGACTTGACCGTCGGTGCAGACCAGTAGTTCTCTGGCGGGCCGGGGCTTGACGGCGATCTCGGATACCGGGGGTTCATCCTGCCGGCCGATGAGCCAGCGGTCGAACCACTGATAGACGGCGTTCCGGAGTGGGAGGGTGAGCCCGTGTCGCGCGGCGACCTCGGCCATCGCGACGCGATCGCCAGCTCCGGCGACTTCATAAAGCCGCTTGGCCTCGGCAAACGATTCACGAGCCCCCTCGATGGGAAAGAAGTCGAACCGGGCCACGCCCAAGAGCGTCGGCCGGGGCACGCGCAGGGCGAGCAGTCCCGCGTGGTCGATCCCCTCGCCGACGAAGCCGAAGATGTCCTGCTCAGGGTCGGCGGACGGGTCCTCCTGAATCCGGTTACCCATCCGGCGCCGGAGCGTGGTGATATAGCAGCAGATCGCGGCGACGGTCACTCGCGGATCAAGAGCCGCGATGTAGGCCGTGAGCGTGCCGCCGCCCGAGTTGCCCACGCAACCGATTCGTTTGGGATCCACTTCGGGCCGTGTTGACAGGTAATCCAGGCCTGCGCATTCCATCCCAGATCCGGTACCGTGCCAGGTTGGTGCCGAGGAGATAAAGCGGATTGCCCAGCACGGCGTGCTCGCCGCAGATCAGGTTGAACCGCGAGCGGCCTCTCGTCGAATCCCAGAACTGGCTCCGCTCCCCTTGACCGACGGGGTCATACGTCAAGACGACATAACCCCGTTTCGCCAGGTTGATGTGCAAGGTCTGGTAGGGGCCCGCGGCCTTGCCGATTGTCGAGTGGCCGCACGGGCTGAGGACGCCCGGCCGCGGCGACGTCACGGTCTTCGGCCGGTAGAGCAGCGCCGGGACGAAATAGCCAGGGAAGCTCTCATAGGCCAGCTTTTCGATCACATAATCGTCGGCCTCGATCGTCCCGGTCTTCCGGACGGGTGGCATGCCGGTCTTCCCCGGGATGCCATCGAGCAGGCGGAGGAATGTCTCGCGAAGCGAGGCTTGCAGCGCATCCAGACCGGCCTTCGTCCCGATGCTGGCAAATCGTGCGCGCCGCTGCGATTCCTGCGCCGGCCAGGTCGAGGAGCTGCTGGTGGACGTCGACCGGGTTCGCGTCAGCAGAGACAGGGGCGTCCGATGCCAGCGCAAGGCCGGCCGGTGCGGCCAGGGTCAGATCGAGGAACTGACGTCGAGAAAGGGGAGGCACGGTAGGTTGCTCCTTCGTCGAATGAATGGCCCTGGTCGAGCATGGCGTCCGCCGCCGGGAGCTATCATACACGTCGGAATGTGCCATAGGGACGGATTCGTTTGCAGAGCAGGCTCTCCCAGGATATCTTGAAGTGTGTTCCTCGTATGGGGATAACGGCCTCGATCCCGGGAAAGGAGCCGAGGATGAAGGCTTTGAGACGACTGGCGCTCACGGAAAACGACTTTCGCGGTGGACCGATTCGCTGGGCGTTGCTGGGCGGCTTGATCGCTTTGGCCACTGGGGTCGCTTGCCGATTCGCTTTTCGCGACGTGGTGTTCTCGGCCATCCTATCAACCGTCGTCGGACTCCTGGTTGGAGCGATCCGCTATGGATTCCGGGAGACACACCCGCTCGGGCTTAATCCGATAGCGTTCTGCATGTTGGCGGGATCGCCACGCAACGTCTCAAATCTGATCCTCATCAAATGGCATGCTTACTTTTTTGTGCTCTGGTGGCTTCTCCTTCTTTTCCTGTACAAGTTCTTGAACCAGAAAGCCCGCCCCATGGAAACCGTTCCACCACTTTGGGACGCGGAACTTGACCGGTAGCACAAGTCCCCCGCTCGTCTCTGTTGCCGAGGACACGAGGAGGTCGAAGATGAAACGACTGAACACAGCGACCATGATGGGGATCTCCGCGGCGCTGGTTCTGATCGGACTCCATGGCGGCCCGGAATCGGTTGGGAACGAACCATCAGGGATTGTCGGACTCGAACCATCTGAGGCCCAGGTCCGCCCGCCCATGCCGGAGATCACCCGGCCTGTGATGTTCAACACCCCCGAAGCCGATCGCCTCCTGGAGGCCCTTCAAGTCTTTCCGCGCAACAACCCGTGGAACGAAGAGATTTCGAAGCGGCCCGTTCGTCCCAACTCGAAGGCCCTGGTCGCCTCGGTCGGCATGGAGAAGCACCTCGCTTATAACCTGGACATGGCCTTTATCCTGGTGCCGCCGGACCAGAAGCGGGTGCCGGTCAAGATCAACGGCTATCCAGACGAATCGGACCCCGGGCCGTATCCGGTCCCCGAGAATGCGCCGATCGAAGGGTGGCCGCTCAGTGGTGAGCCACTCGATGTCATTCAGCGGCGAGGCGAGGGCGACCGGCACATGCTGGTCGTCGATCCGGTCAAAGGGATGCTCTTCGAGTTCTACCAGGGGCGCAAGACCGACTCCGGCTGGATCGCGACCCAGGCTTCGATCTTCGACTTGAAGACGAACAAGCTCCGCCCGGACGGCTGGACCTCGAGCGATGCCGCCGGCCTGCCCGTCTTCCCGGCCGTGATCCGATATGATGAGCTGGAGCGGGGCATCGTCGAACATGCCATGCGGTTCACGATCCGCAATTCACGGCGCGCCTATGTCTACCCGGCCACACATCACGCCAGTCGCAAGACCGACGTGAACCTCCCGCGGATGGGCGAGCGATTCCGCCTCCGTCAGGACTTCGACATCGCGGGCTTCTCACCTCACGCTCAGGCGATCCTCAAGGGCCTGAAGAAGTACGGCATGTTCGTCGCGGATAACGGTGGCGATTGGCGGATCTCGGTGGCTCCCGACCGCCGGATCCACGGCCTGGACGACCTTCGTCGGGTCAAAGGGAAGGACTTCGAGGTCATCGTGCCGATCGATCCCGGTCCGGCGCGCGCGTGAGGAGTCGGTGAGAACTGACGTCGATCAGTGCGAATCTATCCGCGACTCCGCAGATCCGAGATTTCCACTGCGTAGCCGACGATCTGGTTACCGGTGAGGGTGATGTCGCGGGTCTTGGGTCCAACCCTGATACCAACCCGCGACATCGGCTGGCGGGTCTCACGGACCTCGTTCTGCGACAGTGTGACCGACTCGGTCCGGCCCCGGACGTCGATCCCGATCCCATCGCCAGGCCCGCTGTTGACGATGCGATTCTGCTCGCATCGGTTGCGATGCGGGCCAAACGCGGCCGTCTCGTCGCGGAACAGGATGCCGACCTTGCCGCTGTCCGTGATGGAGTTGTTACGGATCAGGTTGTCGGTGTCGCGATGCCCGATCGCGATGCCGGATTCGCGCGCCGCGACGATCGTGTTGTTCTCGGCCAGGCCGAACCGGACACCCCAGCAAAAGAAGATGCCAATCTGGTTGCGCTCGGAGCGATTCAAGCGGATGATCGGCCGCTGCGAGCCTGAGCCAGGATGGAAGCCCAGTCCCTCATGGTCGTGGCTGTGGCAATCCTCGACGAGGACGTCGTGACAGACCTGCCAACTGATGCCGTCGCCCCGGTAATTCCGCGCGATGACCTTGCGGATCGTCACGTCCGAGCAGTCCTGGAGCCAGATACATCCGGCATAGTTACCATCGAGCAGATCGTTCTCGGGCTTGTTGCCGTCGATGGCGAGATTCTCGATGACGACGCCGGCCAGGTTCTCGCCCGAGAGCACAGGGAAGAGAGTCGAGGCGGTCGGTTCGCCCTTGAGCCAGAGGTTCTCGCGCAGGGCGCGATCGAGTTTGAAGCGGTTTCCGGACCGGGCGACGAGCGTTCGCTTGAGGACGATCTTGCCGCCGTTATCGGGATTCCTGGCCTGGAAACAGATCCCATCACCGAGCTGGAAACCACGGGCGTCGGCCAGCGTGACCTCCTGGTCATACCAGTCAGAATCGGCGGCGAGCCTGGTCGAGTGGGATGGCTCCTTGACCAGTACGGTTTCGGGACCACTGCCGATCAATCGGATCCGCGGCGCCAGGTAGACGGCATTGCGGAACCGATAGGTACCCGGCTTCACGCGGACGGTCCCGCCCCCGCGCTGCGCGACGTAATCGACCGCGGCCTGAATGGCCTTGTCCGTCGTCCCGACCAGATCGGCGTCCTGGCAGCCGACGGTGATCGTCAGCCGTTCGTCCCAGCCTGGTCCGACGCGATCGCCAGAGATCGCACGCGGGTTCGTGACCGGAACGGGGTGCGAATCCCGATCCGACCCGGCCGTTGCTCGTCCCGCGATCGCGGTGCCCAGAGACCACGCGCCAGCCGCACCGAGCATCTGCCGCCGATTGCAACGAGGGAGAGCGTTGTCGTTCATCGAAGACTCCTGGCTCGGACCCGGTGATCGAAGTTACGTCAAAAGGTACCTGCTGAGATGATACTCGTCGGGAGGTTCGATGTCTGGGGGTAAGATGCTAGTTGTGGGTAGGTCGAACGACGGTGCCGTGTTTACAGGTGGTCTTGCCAGTTAACGGCGCCGGGCGGCGGCAACCAGATTTTGGGTAATGCCGTAGCCGCGGTTCCGGGTTATGATCAAGGGGCGTATCGTTTTCTCGGAGCGATTCTGATGACTGGTGGGTCGCAGCATGAGCCCAGACAATCCGCATGGTCATTCGCACGCGTTCGCCGCGCTCAACTCCCTCGAGCGGGAAGGGTTGGTCGTCGCCAGCCGGAGGAACATGCTCAAGGCCAGCCTGGCTGGCATGTGCGGGTTGAGTTTCGCGGACGTGTTGCGCCTCAGGACCGAGTCCGCCGAGACGGGTCGCACCCTGCCGACCGGAAAGGCGGTGATCCTGCTCTGGATGACGGGTGGGCCGAGTCACATCGACACCTGGGATCCCAAACCCGACCGGCCTCTTCAGAACCGCGGCCCGTTCCGCGTGATTTCGACGAAGGTGCCGGGCGTCTTCCTTTGCGAGCACCTTCCCAGAATGGCGGCGATGCTGGACCGATTCACGATCATCCGCTCGGTGGACGCGCGGCACAGCAATCACGAGCCGAACAAGGTGTTCCAGACCGGCCACCTCGATGCCGCCCCCAGAATCAATCCGGCTGGGGAGAGTTATCCGGCCATCGGGTCGGTGGTCGCCAGGTGGCACGGGTCGAACCAACCGAGCTTGCCGCCCTACGTCGCGTTCCAGACCTCGCGTTCACATATCGCCAGAGGGGGTGATCTGGGTCAGCAATACGACCCATTCATCGCCAACCGCGCCGCGAGACTCCCGATCTACACGAATGTCGGCGTTGACACCGGTCGCCAGGCCATGGGGGAATTCTTTCGCCTCCCGCAAGGGCTGTCTCACAAGCGGCTCCTGGACCGCCGGTCGCTGCTCCGGGATCTCGACGGGCTGAGAGCTCGGCTCGAGCATTCCGACGCGATCGACGTGATGGACCGTCATGCCCAGGCGGCTGTGGATCTGCTGGCCGGTCCGAGAGCCCAGCAGACCTTCGATCTGTCGAGGGAACCGGCGCGGGTTCGCGACCGATACGGCAAGCACCTCTGGTGCCAGCAGGCCCTCCTGGCCCGGCGACTGGTTGAGGCGGGGGTCTCGTTCGTCACCATCGACTTGAGTTATCACCCCGCCTCGGGGACCTGGGACAACCACGGGGATAACATTCCTCCCTATGGTGGGATCAGCAAGGGGCTCAAGCCACTTCTGCCGATCTTCGATAACCTGGTGACGGCCCTGGTCTCCGACCTGGAAGACCGGGGCCTGCTCGACGACGTGCTCGTCCTCGCCATGGGCGAGTTCGGCCGCACGCCGATGATGGGCACACAGGGGAGTACCGACGGCCGTAATCATTGGGCGGTGGTGATGTCGATGGCAATAGCAGGCGGCGGTCTGAGACATGGTCAGGTCATCGGTTCGACCGAGGCCGATGGCGGTTACATCAAGGAACGGCCAGTCACGCCCGGCGACCTGGCCGCGACGATCTATCGACACATGGGCGTACCACTCGATGCCACTTACACCGACGGCACCGGCCGCCCTCGATTCATCGTGGAGCAAGGAGAGCCGATCCGAGAACTTCTTTGAGTGAGTCCTGGCGAGGGCCGTTCCTGCCAGCTCCCAATCCAGCACTCCCATCATGGAGCGGAGAAACATGAACGCTCACGAGGCGAAGGACGTGACGATTGGTATGCAGTCCCATCCCGACCGCAGGGAGTTTGGAAAGATGGCTCTGACCGGTACCTTGGGCGCAGCGGCCTTGCTCGGCTCGGGGAGCAAGAGCACGGCCGTGGTGCACCCGAACAAGCCCGGGATCAAGCTGTGTGCCCAGTCTTCCGCCAAACCGACCGACGAGCAATTGCTCTTCCTCAAACAGATCGGCGCCGAATATGTCAGCGTCGCATCAACGCCAGATCTGCGCAGCACCGAAGGCTTCATACAGATCAAGAAGCGTTATGCGGACGCGGGTATCACGGTCTGGAACATCGGCAACAGCGATGTGCATAACATGCCGGAGGTCACACTGAACCTCCCCGGACGGGACGAGAAGATCGAACAGTACGAGCAGTACCTTCGCAGCCTCGGGAAGGCGGGCATTTACTATACGACGTACGCTCACATGGGCAACGGGATCTGGAGCAGCGGCCGCGCAACGATCCGCGGAGCTTCCGCCAGAGAATTCGATCTGTCGAGTCCGAATAAACGGGGTTTTTGGGGCAACCGGAGCTGGAAGGAGCCCCTCTCTCACGGCCGCGTCTTCACGAAAGACGAGATCTGGGAGAATTACACGCATTTCATCAAGCAGGTCGCCCCTGTTGCTGAAGAGGCCGGTGTCCGGATCGGGATTCATCCGGATGACCCACCGGTGCCGGTCCTGGCTGGCGTCCCTCGCTGCATCTTCAGCAACTACGAAGGCTACAAGCGAGCCATGGAGATCGCCGACAGCCCGAACGTCGGGATCTGCCTGTGCTGTGGTACCTGGCTCGAAGGCGGCCGCCAACTCACGGGCAAGGACCCCGAGGAGATGATTCGCACGTTCGGCGCGGAGAAGATCTGGAAAATCCACTTCCGGAACGTCAGCACGCCCCTCCCGCACTTCGTCGAGACCTTCATGGACAATGGTTATTACGACATGTATAAGATCATGAAAGCTCTACGTGACGTCAACTATGATGGTATCCTGATCCTCGATCACAGCCCGAGCCTGGCGGGCGGCCACTTCGCGCAGACGGCGTACGGATTCGCCTACATGAAGGCCCTTTTGAATCGCGCGAATGCGGAAGCTCAACGCTAGAGCGGCTCACGCAGGAGCTGCATCCATCCTGCAACAGGAACCGGCCTGCGCCGTTCGCATGTCTCTGGATTCAACGGAGGAGCGCCCGACCGGCCTGGATCGCATCCTGGCACCCTGAGGATTCGCGGAGTGTCTGGAGTTCGCGCGGGGGCTCGGGCTCGGGGACCGACTCGTTGAGCACGAGTTGCCACCAGGCGACGTCGTGCCAGGCCCCGCACTTGAAGCCGATGTTTCGATAGACGCCGACCGGCTGGAAGCCCATCGCCTGGTGCAGGCCGATGCTGCCCGGGTTGGGGAGGGTCGTGCCGGCCAGTGCGTTGTGATAGCCCTGGAGCTTCAGGATCGCGAAGAGCGACGTATAGAGGGCACGGCCGAGTCCTCTTCGGCGAAGCCCTTCCCGGACGTAGACCGAGACATCCACCGACCAGCCATACGCGGCCCGCTCGCGGTGCGGCGCTGGCATAGGCGTAGCCCAGGATCGGTCCATCCTCCTCGCACGACCAGCCAGGGGAATCGCTTCAGGATCTTGGCGATCCGCTGTCGCATTTCGTCAACGGTCGGTGGCTCCGTCTCGAACGAGACCGGAGTGTCGCGGCAAAATGGTGCATAGATCGCCAGGATCTGCTCGGCATCATCCTCAGCGGCGAGGCGGATGGTCGCTGACATGGCACGTCTCCTCGTGCGCGGATGGCGTTTGCCCTGCGACCGGTTATCCGCCGGTGGAGGCGCGGATCATCCGGCGGAATTCGTCAAAGAGATAGGCGCTGTCGTGAGGCCCAGCGGACGCCTCGGGATGATACTGGACGCTGAAAATCGGCAGGCGCTGGTGCCGCAGCCCCTCCAGGGTCTGGTCGTTGAGGTTGATGTGGCTGGGCTCGACGTCGGATGGCAGGGTCGTGGGATCGACGGCGAAGCCGTGGTTCTGCGTCGTGATCTCGACCTTGCCGGTTTGCTGGTTCCGGACCGGGTGATTGGCGCCGCGGTGGCCGAACTTGAGCTTGAACGTCCGGGCGCCGAACGCCTGACCGAGGAGCTGATGGCCCAGGCAGATGCCGAAGATCGGGATGCCCCGGGCGCCGGCGGCCGTCCGGATCAACGTCCGCAAGGTCGCCGTGGCTTCGGTCAGAGCCGCGGGATCGCCGGGACCATTGGAGATGAAAATCCCGTCGGGTTCGGGTTCGAGGATCTCCTCGGCGGTCGCAGAGCCGGGAGTGACGGTGACCTTGAAACCGAGATCGACCAGATGGCGGAGGATGTTCCATTTCATCCCGAAATCGAGCGCGACGACGTGCGGATGCCGGACCGGCGCCGGCGGATGTGCCCGGGTCCGAGGGGGGCATCGGCTGCTCGAAGAGCACCGGGCGCCGGCTGGAGTCGATACGTCGCGTGCAACCCAAGATCCCAGGACGTCGCTTCCCGGGGCATGACCTCGCTGGCCAGGTCGCGGCCGACGAGCCCGAGGCTGGCCTGGGCCTTGGCCACGAGGCTGACGTCGTCGAGATCCACCGTCGAGAGGATTCCCTTCATCGCGCCGCGTTCCCGGGTCAGGCGGACCAGCGCCCGAGTGTCGATCCCCTCGATGCCGATAATCCCGTTGCGATCGAGATAGCCTTCCAGCGAACCAGCCGCGCGGAAATTGCTGACCCGCCCGCTCAGCTCGCGGACCACGAAGCCGCGCACCCACGGTCCGACGGCTTTCGGCATCCTCGTCATTGACCCCGTAATTGCCGATCTGCGGGTACGTCATCGTCACGATCTGGCCGTGGTAAGACGGGTCGGTGAGGATCTCCTGATAACCGGTCATGCTCGTGTTGAACACGACCTCACCGTCGATCTCACCACGGCCTCCGAAGGCCGTCCCCGTGAATACCGTGCCGTCTTCCAGGGCAAGCTTTGCGATGTCCATCTCGAACGCGAGTCCGCCCCCCAAACCTGTCCGACTGATTCCCAAAACCAGAGCTTAAGTAGTGTACGCGACGGCATCAGCCTGCGTCGAGAGCATCAGGTGCCTGGTCGCACGCTTCGCGTCCGGTCGTTCCCCCACGATTCCCGGATCTCACGGATCTCACACCTTCGAACCATAACTTTTCTCTTGACTGCGCAGTCTTCGCATTTTACCCTGTGTTAAAGAGTCGACTCATCCCGGGAGGTTTCCATACATGTCCGATCCTGTAGCCGCTGACACTCCAGCTTTGCATCCACTCAATACAGTAGCCGGTGCGATGGAGACGGCCGTGCAGGCCGCAAAGCACGGTGCGGCGGACGCGAGGCAGGCCGTGGAAAATGCCATGCCCGCAGTCTCCCGCTTCGTGTCGCGGTTCGTCTATACGACTTGCTACTCACTGTCTTACGGGATCGTATTCCCTTCGGTATTTGTGGCGCGAGCCATCCCCAAGGAGAATCCGATGATCCATGGTCTGGTGGATGGAGCCCATTCCGCGATGGCGAAGGTCGAGGACTGGCATCAACGCCGATCCGGACCAGCCCTGGCCGAGCCGGGTGGCTCAACCTCGGAGTCCTGATCATCCGCGGATTCTCGAATCGTCCGCCTGGGCCGAGGCTCGAGCGTTCCGCCACGGTGGAAGATCTCTCAACCTCGGGGTCGGTCCGGCCGATCCTGATTGGAGCGAAATCTCTGGCGATTCGTCCGACGAGAGCCGGTGCAGGAGCGAAATGACATGCCGATAACTCGATCCGAGATGATCTACTTCGCTGCGGGGGTTGCGGTGGGTGCCGCGGCTCGGTCGGCCTATCCGGTTCTCAAGGAGAAGTTCGGACCACTGGTCTCCGGGGTCATGGCCGGTGCGGGCACCGCCCTGAGCGAGTCTTATGCCGAGGTGGCCAAGCGCGTGGCCGAGAAGGTGGAAACCGTTCAGGACGCGATGGCCCAGATGAAACAAGACGCCGCCGAGAGCGGCACGTCCGGCGACGCCGCAGCCGCCTGAGCTGACGTCCCCGGTCGATGAAGATTGGCGATTCGATCGAACTCTTTATCACCAAGCTCATCACAAACGGTCGAGCTCCCCGTCGCCCGGCGATGCCGCGGTGAGTCGCGCCGCGATCAAGGCGGTAAGGTTGACGGCGAGCACCATCAGCCCCAGAACGGCCGCCTGGCGTCGAGCGGGATCCGGCCCGTCGGCCAGGATCAGGATTCCCGGCGCGATGGTCCGTCCGTCGATCCACGGGGTGAAGAACAGGGCCGGTGTGAGACAGGTCGCCGCGAAGCCCGAGACCAGGAGCAACCGGCCGAACCAGCGACCCGGTCGCCAGGTGGCGACCATCGCCGCGCGTGCTGGTGAGCTGCCGGCCAGCAGGGCGAATTCGAAACCCGACCGCACGGCGGCCGATTCCGACTCGGCCGCTCGCTGCCAGCTTTGCAGGAGCCGCATGCCGACGGTCAGTCCCACGGCGCAGACCAGCAGGCCCCAGGGATTCCGATCCGTGTTCAGCTCGACGGACAGGTCGGCCAGGCGGGCCGCCAGACTCTCGCAGCGAGGAATGGAGCGCAGGGATGACGAGGCCAGCCCAGCCAACCCGGGCAGTGCCAGGATCCCCACCCCTTGGAGCAGCGGCGGCATCTGTGAGATCGGGCGGACGACGCGCGACCCGATGGTTCGCGACGAGTGGGCATGCGGCCCCGGCCTGACCAGCCAGGCCAGGATCAGGATCCCTGTGGCGACGAAGACACACAGGCTCAGGGTATTCCCGACAAGCTGAGGCAGTGGTGGCTCGACGAGTCGTGCCGACAGTTCCCGGAGCGACAGAGCCAGCGTGACCGAGGTGGTTTCGGAGCTCGATCCGCTGTCCAGGACCAGGCGGAGCAGGCCGAGGACCGGCAGCCAGCCAAGGGCTGCGGTTCCCGCGAGGGCCGTCGTGCAGATCGAGCGCACGGAGTGCGCTGGCCCGCGCGCGGGTCGTCGATCGCGGCCAAACGATATCGCGATCGTGGACCGGTCGAGAACGGACGGGCCGCCCCATCTCCGGATCAGCACCCGGCCCGACACCGCCAGCAACCCGGCGAGCACCGCCCAGACCGCCATTCGCGGAAACGGATCGGCACGCCGCGCGGCTTCGACAATCTGGAACGCGAGCGTCCGGCGCAATCCCAGGATCAGCGCCGCTCCCGGCTCGAGCAGGACCAGGGGAAAGACCAGGGCCGCCGCGCGCGCTGCCGTGGGCCGGATCAGCGGCCAGATCAAGGTCCGCCAGATTGGGATCGAACCGGCTCCCGTCAGCCGGGCCGCGTCCTCCCACGCCGGCTCGAGCCGCTCGACGGCCGAGGCCGTCGCGAGCATGACCAGGGCAACCGCGCCGGGGAGACTCGACCAGATCCAGAGCAGCCACATGGGCAGTCCACGCCAGGTCTCGAGACTCGACGCCCGCGGTTCCCCTCTGCCCGTCCGCGAACGGCCATGGCCAGGGATGAGGCGTCCCCCAGAACCCCACGAGCCCTAGCGACAGAATCAACGGCGAAGCTGCCAGCAGCGACGCCGCGGCACCTCGCAACATCGCGCGACCCCAGAACCTCAGCCGTGATACCAGGCATCCCAGCCCGACCCCCACGATCAACGAGGCCGCCGTCACCACGCCCGCGAAGATCAGACTATTGCGTGCACACGTCCATACGAAGGGGTCCAGAGCCAGCAGCGCGGCGGGGAAGAACGAGAGCTTCGCCTCACCCGCCGGGCTGCGGTCGACGAAAACCGCCAGCACCAGCGCCACGACCGGCACGACCGTGAGGAGCCCCAGGCAGACTCTCGTCAGGGCGTGCAACCCTCGAAATACGAACATCCCTCAGAGACCTCTCGACCGGCTCGTCGCCCGTTTCGGACAGGATTTCCGCATCATCCTATCAGAAAAGGGGCTCGGTTCGACAGGATCGATCCAGAGCTGATGGGGATGTCCTCTCCACACACCCCACGAAACCGGGGTGACGCGTGGGCTTTAGACCTCCAGACTGGGATACTCTCCGGGGACGACGAACCGCTCCACGCGACGATCGGCGCGGAGGACGACCACCTCGGCCGGAATGCCCACGGGGATCTCCTCGAGCCGCTTCAGGAGGGCGTCAACGGTCGTGATCGGCTGATCGGCCAGGGCGAGGATGCGATCTCCCTCGGTCAAACCGGCTTGATCGGCCGGTCCACCCGGCTTCAGACTGCCACCACTTCAACGGCACTCTCCTGGTCCAGGTTCCACCGTCGCGCCTCGTGCCGCGGGAGGGGCACGTCGCGACCGTGCATTCCTAGGTAGCCTCGAATGACGCGCCCGTATTGCATGAGCTGGGGAACGATCCGCTTGGCCATGTCGATCGGGATGGCGAAGCAGATCCCCTGCGCCGACGGGATGATCGCCGTGTTGATCCCGATGACACGGCCCTGACTGTCGAGGAGCGGACCACCACTGTTGCCCGGGTTGAGTGCAGCGTCGGTCTGGATCACGTTATCCACGAGATGACCGGTGATGCTTCGCAAGGTCCGTCCCAGAGCACTGATGACCCCGGCGGTCACGGTCGCGTCGAAGCCGTACGGGCTGCCGATCGCGACGACGAGCTGTCCGACCCTCAGGCCTCCCGAGGCCCCGAGCATCGCATGCGGCAACCCCGAGGCATCGGCCTGGACGACCGCGACGTCGGTCCAGGGGTCGGCCCCCACCACCCGGCCGGAGACTTCGCGGCCATCCTTGAGCCGGATGCGCAGTCGGTTCGAGCGCCCGACCACGTGATGGTTGGTCAGGAGAAAACCATCCGGGGTGAACAGGAATCCGGAACCGGATCCCCCGGACCGTCGACCGCTGTCTCCGTTGGCGGTCCTGATGTTCACGACCGCCGGGCCCAGGGATTCGGCGACCGTGACGATCACCCTCGAATACGCGTCGAGTGCCTCGTGCTCTTTCACCTCGGCGGTCGATCGATCGGGGGCGGGTGGAGACGCGTCGGGATCGCCGTCGACTACTTTCAGCAGGTATGGCTCCATTCTCTTGCGCCCTTTACTGGCTTTGGCACCGACGAACACCTCATTGTAGTCAGTCCGCGTCAAGACGGAGCCGGAGCCCGCGGAAATCTCCAGGTTCCTGGCGAGTGGACGATCCTTCCCCGTCGCGGCAAGATAGAAGGTCGTGCCGGAACACTGCGTATCTCTGGAGTTTTCCTCGGAAAGGAGCGGTGATGAAGGCTTATCGTCTCCATGAGTTCGGCGGGCCGGATGCTCTGAAGTGCGAGGAGCTTCCGAGCCCGGAGCCCGGCCCGGGACAGGTCCTGGTCCGCCTTCGAGCCGCCTCGCTCAATTACCGGGACCTGCTGATCGCGAAAGGCATCTACAACCCCAGGTTGAAGCTTCCGATCGTACCCCTGTCCGACGGCGCCGGGGAAGTCGTGTCGATGGGCAGCGGCGCGTCGCGGTTCAAGGCCGGGGATCGGGTGGTCGCCTGCTTCGCCCCGGCGTGGCAGGACGGTCCCTTGACCGAGGCGAAAGGCCGCTCCGCCCTTGGAGCGGACGCGAACGGAGTACTGGCTCAGGAGGTGGTGCTCCCCGAGGATGCGTTCTTGCCGATCCCGGCTCATCTCACGTTCGAGGAAGCGGCGACCTTGCCGTGCGCGGCGTTGACGGCCTGGAATGCCCTGGTCGAGACCGGCGGCATCAAGCCGGGCGAGACCGTCCTGGTCCAGGGGACCGGCGGGGTCTCGCTGTTCGCGCTCCAGTTCGCACGGTTGGCCGGCGCCCGTGTCATCGCGACATCCGAGCAGCGACGACAAACTGGCCCGAGCCCGCGAGCTGGGTGCCTCGGACGGCATCAATTATCGAACCAATCCCGACTGGGACAAGCGCGTCCGTGAGTTGACGGGAGGTCAGGGGGTCGATCGGATCGTCGAGGTCGGGGGCGCCGGGACCCTCCCCAAGTCGCTGCGGGCCGTCCGCGTGGGGGGCTACATCGCCTTGATCGGGGTCCTGAGCGGCGGCGGCGAGTTCAACCCGATCTCCGTCCTGATGAAGAACATCCGCCTCCAGGGCATCTTCGTCGGCTCGCGCCGGATGTTCGAGACCATGCTCCGCGCGATCGAGGCGAACGCATTGAAGCCGGTCGTCGACCGCGTCTTCCCGTTCGATCAGGCGGTCGAGGCGCTCAAGCATCTGGAAAGTGGAGCGCACTTCGGCAAGGTGGTCATCAGCATTGAGCCATGAATGTGACGTCAACCGCAACAATTCAACGTGCAGGTCTCTCCCGGCTGCACTCCTCGAGAGACCGTCGCACTGCTCCGCTCAAGACCGGCAAGGCTCGTCAGGAACCGCCGAGACACCTCTCGGCTCGCACAAGGCATCGATCTGGTCAAGTCGATAGGACAGTGTGTGCGATCAGGAACTCGCCACGCCAATCGGATTCAGGACCGGCAAGTGGTAGAGCATCAGATAGATGACGACGCCGGTCACAGCGACGTAGAGCCAGATCGGGAACGTGAGCGTGGCGATCCGCGTGTGTCCGGCGAGGTTGCCGCGCCAGCCGCGGAGGACCGTCATGACGATCAGCGGGACGGAGCCCGTCGCCAGCACCGTGTGGGAGAGCAGGATTGCCAGGTAGAGGACCCGCAGCAGCCCCCCTTGGGGGAACGGGACGCTGCCGGCATGGTAGTGATAGAGCAGATAGCAGGTGAGGAACAGCGTCGAGGTGGCCACCGCGGAGACCATGCAGGTGATGTGAGCCTTGACGAGGGAGTGATTCCAGATATCCGCCGGGACCATCGGGATTCGCGGTCATGATCCGATACCCACGGATGAAGAGCCAGCCTGCCAGAAGGAGTGCGGCGCTCAGGCCATTGAGGCTGGCGTTGACCGTTGGTAACAATCGTACCCACCCCGGCAACGCCCGGCGACGGGCCTGGACGACCAATGCATCGATGGCCTCCGGATCGTCCGACTCGAACAAGCCCACGATTGAACCCCGGTCCACCAGGGCCAGGCGATTGCTATGGGAGATCGCTTCGGTGTCGATCGTCGGGTCGGCGGGGACGGCCTCCATCAGGGGCAGCTTGAAGCGATCCCGGATCAGGTCGTAGATCGTCGCCTTGGGACCCGTGAGGAACCACCAGCGATCGGGCGCGGCACCGAACCGCTGGGCGTACTCACTCAAGACCGTCGGCGTGTCATGCTCGGGATCGACCGAGATACTGACGAGCAAGACGTTCGTCCCAGCAAATCGGTCCTGCAATCTCTTCATCACGCCCGAGATCTTCGGGCAGGAAAGCGGGCATCGGGTGAAGATGAAAGAGGCGATCACCACCCGATCGGCCAGGTCCGCCTCGGTGACCGCGCGGCCTGATCGCTCCTCGAGCCGGAATGAGCCCAACGATGGGGCCGCGGGTCCCAGGTCGTGGGCGGCGCGGGGACCGCCCGCGCGTCCCGGCTCGCCGTGACCAGGCAGATCACGGCCGAGATCAAGACGGTTCCAAAGACGATCCGGACACCCACTCGATAGAATCGGGACACACCAGTACTCGGGATATCGTGAAGGGCTACTGCGGTTCTTGTAGGAGTGGGAGACCTTCGGTCCGTCTGTGGGCGGGGTCAGGAGATCCGCGCCCAACGGATTGTCGCGGGGAGCACGGATGGGACGCTGTGCAGGTCATCCGCCGGCGCCACCCACACCGTCCCCTCTTCCTCGTCTTCATCCGTCGGCTTGAAGGCAACGTCGGGACAGAGCGCCAGCACGAGGATCGTTGCCAGGATCACCGCTGGGACAATCAAGGCATAGACCCACTTCCCTTCGAACTTCAAGTGCATGAAGTACCAGCCCACCATTCCGGCTTTGATCGCCGCCCGAGCAGCAGGCCCGCGAGCAGGATCACGAAGACGTCCTTGGCGATGAAAGCGTAGAAATACTCGATCAGCGTGAAGATCAGCAGGCCTACCCAAATCTTGAAGTAAGGCGCATGGGCCTCCTTCTGATGTTCTTCGGCGACTTCCGTCGGGGACAGGACCTTGGTTTCGGCCATCGGCATGATCCTTATCAGAAAGATGAGGTTCCGGCGTAACCTCATCAAACCAGGTAGACGATCGTGAACAGGATGATCCACACCAGGTCGACGAAGTGCCAGTACAATCCGGCCAGCTCGACCGTTGAGTAATTCGTCGCCGAGAACGCGCCTCGCAACGACGCGATGAACACGCAGAGGAGCAGGATCACGCCTCCGGTGACGTGCGCCCCGTGGAATCCGGTCATCGTGAAGAAACAGGAAGCGAACAGGCTGCAGCTCGGGACGAAATGTCCCGTCGCGCTGATCCCGGCGTGGATAATGGTGGCACAACCATCAATTGGGTATATTCGTAGATCTGAATGCTGAGGAAGCCGGAGCCGATGAGGACGGTGAGCAGCAGGAAGAACCTCCCTTTGAACTGGTTGCCGCTCTGGAAGCCGGAGAGGGCCAGGACCATCGTCAGTGAAGAGCAGATCAGGACGAAGGTATTGAAGGCCGTGAGGTTGATGGCCAGGGGGTTGGTGAGATCGTCGTAGGGGACCGGCCATTTGTGGGTCACGAGCTTCTCGATTTCCGCCTCGGCACCCGCCGACTGGAGCTCGGCCTGGAGCGTCTTGGCCTTCTCCGGGGTGAGTTTGGAGACGATCGCGTGGCCCGAGTGCTCGACCTGCTCGAGGAGGTCCTTGATCTCTTCGGGGCTCAGACTGGCGATGGTGTGGAGGGCGTGCTCCATCCCGGATTCGGAGCCGACCGACTTGATGAGGACACCTTCCGTGTTTTCCAGGCCCTTCAGAGGCGTAGCTGGGGAATAGAGGTTGCTATAGTAGTTGTGGGGGCTGCCGGCGCGAAGGACGATATACGACCCGATCAGCCCGGTGAAGAACATGACTTCCGTGGCCAGGAACAGCCACATGGCGACCTTCCCCGGCGAGACAGGCGCCGTGAGATGCGCCGCGTGCGGCGTGATCGGCGGGCTTCGCATGGGGTGAGCTGTGGGTGGCGATAGCCATCGTGATATCGACCCTCCGAACTTCTCAAAAAGGACACACGCCCCTGCAATTGCGTGGACTCGGCCCCCGTCAAGACGACATGGGGTTGAGCAGCAGCAGGAGCAAAATCGCGGGCAAGTAAACGAATGAGGTACGCAGCAGCCGGCGCGCTTTCAGGTCGCTCGCGTCCAGCCAGAACCGGACCGACGCGCCCAGATAGATCAGGCCGAGGACCAGGGCGCCGGCGAAGTAGGTGGATCCGGCCAGTCCGACCGTCGCCGGCAGCAGTCCGGCGGGGATCAAGGCCAGGGCATACGACACCGCCTGGCAGCCGGTCATCCGGCCCCGGTCGTCCCGCGCCGTGAGCATCCGGAAGCCGGCACGTCGGTAGTCATCCCGATAGATCCAGGCGATCGCCAGGAAGTGCGGGAACTGCCAGAGGAACACGATGAGGAACAGGGACCAGGCCTCGATTCCCAGACGGCCGGTCGCGGCCCCCCAGCCGATCATCGGCGGCAGGGCGCCGGGGATGGCACCGATCACCGTGTTCAGCGACGTCAACGGCTTGAGCGGCGTGTAGACGAACACGTAGAGCAGGAACGTCACCAGCAGCGACCGAGGCTGCGAGGAGATTGGCACCCAGGAGCAACAGCATCGTGCCCGCAACTCCCAGAAGAATCCCGAACGAGACGGCCTCTCCGACCGAGAGACGTCCGCTGGGCAAGGCACGACCGGCCGTTCGCCGCATCAGGCCGTCCCGCGTTCGCTCCAGCCACTGGTTCAGCGCACCGGCACCGCCAGCCACCAGGGCCGTGCCCAGCAGCGTCATGGCCAGAGTCGCTGGCTGCGCCCGGCCGCGGGCACCCAGCAGATACCCCACGGCGACGGTCACCAGGACCATCAGCACCAGCCGCGGCTTGGTCAGCGAGACGTACGCGACCAGGCGGCTTCCCAACGCGGGCCAGACGGCATCCGGCTCGGTGACGGCCAGCAGGGGTTGATCGAACGATGCCAGCGTTTTCAAGCGACGGCCTCCCAGTCCAGCGCGGCCGCTTCAGGCCGGCCCACCGGCGATGCTTCCGACGGCCCTGCGACGACTCGCGCCGTCCCGGCCAGATGACGATAGCTACGTAAACTCAGCACGATCGCCGCGGCGAACAAGAGCGCGGCGTTCGTTTGATGGGCGGTCCGGATGACCGCCTGGTAGGACGTCACCGGACGAGGAATCCCGCCGATGGGTAACACCATGACGAGTGCGGCCAGCCCCAGCAAGATCTGGACGGTCACCGTCAGGCCCAGCACCCGCGAGGGGACGACCAGCGGGGCGATCTCCCCGCGCCGGCGTTCGATCCGGTAGGTAAGGATCGCCGCGTGAAGCCAGACGGCCGCCGCAAGGATCGCGTGCGTCCACAACGCCGCGAGAGTCCCGTAGTGCCGCAACCAGCCCCCCAGCACGATCTGCATGTAGACCAGCGCCAGGCCGATCGCCGATCGCCGCCGCAGACGATCCGGATCGACCGTGCGTTCCGCGCGACGATTCCAGTCGCGACCGGTCAAGACCGCCAGCGCCACCATCAGCCCGAAGAACGCCTGGCCCGTGGCGCCGTGCACCGCGGCCAGGAAGGTCGAACGATGGGTTACCCTCATCCCGCCCAGCACGCCTTGGATGATGACCGCGGCCAGGGCGAACACACCCAGTCCCTTCATCCATCGCCGGCGCTCGAACGCCACGAAGCTGCCCGCCAGGACGATCGTGGCCATGCCCACCGCCGCACCGTACAGCCGATGCGCGTGCTCAAGCTGCACGCCGAAGGGGGCTTCCCAGAAGTTGTACAGGAACATGTTTTCTTCGAACGTGGTCGGCCAGTCGGGCACTACCTGTCCCACCCCATACGTCGTCACCGAACCACCCACGTAGAGCAACGGCAGGGTGAACACCGCCGCGAAGATCGCGACCGCGTGCACAATCCAGCTCCAGCGATGGTCGTCGCTCGGTTTCATTCGCTCGTGACTAGTTGTAGGGTGCTCTGTGAGCACCAACATCGGATTCCGTCGCCCGACCACACGGTGCTCGCAGAGCACCCTACTTGCCACTCACGAGTCAGGCCATGACCGGGTCGAGTGGCCCGGCGGAGGCCGGCCTCGGCTCGGTCTGGGGTAGATAGTCCTCCTCGACGCCAGGGACGCTGAACTCGTACGGTGCGTGGTAGACCGTGGGAATCCGCGCGAAGTTGTAGTGGGCCGGCGGCGAGGTCGTGGCCCACTCCAGGGTGTTGGCATGCCAGGGGTTGGTCCCGGCCTTCGGACCGGCCACCAGGCTATAGAAGAAGTTCGAGGCGAAGATCAGTTGGGTCAATCCGAGCAGAAACGCATTAATGGTCATGAACTGGTTCATGCCGACGATGCCCGCTCCGCGGAGGTAGGGGTAGATCGTCGGGTCGGCGATCCGGCGCGGGTGGCCGTGCATCCCGACGATGTGCATCAGGTAGAACGTGCCGTTGAAGAAGATGAAGGTGAGGAAGAAGTGGATCAACCCCAGCCGTTCGTTCATCAGCCGGCCGAACATCTTGGGGAACCAGTAATAGATGGCCCCGAAGATCGCGAACATGCTGCCGCCAAAGAGGACGTAGTGGAGGTGGCCCACGATGAAGTAGGTGTCGTGAATGTGCATATCCACCGGAGTCGCGGCCATGAAGATGCCCGACAGACCGCCAATGATGAACATCGCCACGAATGCCATGGCGTTGAGCATCGCGGAGGTGTACTGGAGCCGTCCGCCCCACATCGTACCCAGCCAGTTGAAGACCTTCACGGCCGAAGGCAAGGCGATCATCATCGTCGAGAGCATGAAGGTGGCGCCGAGCTGCGGGTTCATGCCCGACTGGAACATGTGGTGCCCCCAGACGATGAAGCCCAGCCCGGCGATCCCCGCGATGGCGAAGACCATCGGCTTGTAGCCGAACAGGGGCTTGCGGGAGAAGGTCGCGATGATGTCCGAAACCATCCCCATCCCCGGCAGGATCATGACGTAGACCGCCGGGTGCGAGTAGAACCAGAACAGGTGCTGGAACAGCAGCGGCCCCCCGCCTCCGACCACCGGCGGTGCGTTGGCCACGGTCCAGTTGACCGGCTGGAAGAAGTTCGTGCCGGCAACACGGTCGAGCAACTGCATGATCAGGGCCGAGGTGAGCACCGGCAGTGCGAATGCCTGAAGCAACGCCGTGATGAACATCGCCCAGACGGTCATTGGCAGCCGGAACATCTTCATCCCCGGCGCGGAGCATGATGATCGTCGTGATGTAATTGATCGACCCCAGCAAGGACGAGATCCCCGCACAGAGCAGTGCCAGAAGCCAGAATGTCTGGCCGTTGAGCGACCCGGGGGTCGCCCACTTCGCCACAGTCAGGATCGGATAGCTCGTCCAACCCGCCTCCGCGGAACCTCCTTCCACGAAGAACGAGTAGGTGATGAAGATCATGGCCGGCGGCATGAACCAGTAGGAGAACATGTTCAGCTTGGGGAACGCCATGTCCCGCGCACCGATCATGAGCGGGATCAGGAAGTTGCCGAAGGCGCCGGTCAAGAGCGGGATGATCACGAAGAAGATCATGATCGTCGCGTGCATCGTGAACAGCTTGTTGTAGTCTTCCGGCGGCATCTGGCCGCCCAGGGCGGGCGCCGACCAGAGCCAGCGGCTCAGCACCGGCATCGGCTTCCACGGCCAGGCAAGCTGCCAGCGCACGGCCATGGCCAGCAGACCGCCCAGGATCATGAAGATCAGCCCCGAGAACAAGAACTGAATGCCGATCACCTTGTGGTCGGTCGAGAAGACGTACTTCCTCAGGAAGAATCGAGGCTCAGGATGAATATGATCGTCATGGCTGTGATCGTGATCATGGCCATGACCATCCCCGTGGCCGCCCTTTTCGGGACCGACGGATGACCCATGGGTCGAAAGCTCGTCACTCATCCCCATCACCTCCCCTGAGTACCGGTCGCCATGGTGACCTGACTTTGGTTCTGCTCGGTCAGCTTCTCGTCAAGCCAGTCCTGGAAATCCGCTTCCGTCGCGTGGACGGTGACCCGGCCGCGCATCTTGTAATGACCCCAGCCGCACAGCTCCGCGCAGGCCAGGTCATATTCCCCGGCAGTGTCACAATTGAACCAGACGGGGATCGTGATGCCGGGCACGGCGTCCTGCTTGATCCGGAGTTGCGGCAAGAAAAACGAATGGAGGACATCCGACGATTTCAGATAGATCAACGTCTGCTTCTCGTCACCCTTTACGAAATGGAGGTCGTTGACCACGATCAGGTCGTCGCGGGTGTTGAGCCGGCCGTCGGGCCCCGGGTAGCGCATCACCCACTGGAACTGCCGCGCGGTGATCTCCGCCAGGGCCGGGACCTTGGGCGCGGCGCTGCGGAACTTGATCTCGGCCCAGGTCCCCATCTGGTACAGTGCGATGAACACCAGGATGGCGGCGGGGATAATCGTCCAGATTACCTCGAGCCGCTGGCTCCCATGGAAGTAGGTCGCCTTGCGGACCGGCCGGCCCTGGGCATCCCGCTCGTCAACGAACCGGTACTGGGCGATCACAAGGACGATCTGCGTGCCGATGAACACGATGCCGGTGATCCACAGGATGATCAGGAAGAGGCTGTCGATCTCTCGGCCGAACTTCGAGACCACATGGGGATTCACACCTGGGTTGTTGGGCAACCACCAATCCGGGGAAAACGGTGCGTAGACGAAGGCCGCCACGGAGGCCACGGCGGCCAGGGCGAAGAGAATGCTCCAATATCGCATGTCCATTGTCCGTTGTTAGTGGTCCGTGGTTACGTGTTCGTGGTATCCATCGCCAACCCAGTATTCTGTCTTCTCAACCTGGTATCAGCCTGGGCCCTCGCCTCGGACGACGGATCAAGAGGACGACTGACGACTACCGATCCAGGGCCACCGCGGTGCCCGGGGTGGCGGGCGGCTGGGGCGGCGCGTCCTTGAGCAGGTTAGGTTCGTAGGGCAAGGCCAGCACGAAGTTCACCACATCCCACATCTTCTTCTCATCGAACGGCGAAGGATAATGGGCCGGCATCTGGGCGCCGTTGATCCCCTTGGCGATCCGCCAGTAGATGTCGATCGGCCGGCGTCCGCCCTTGTAGATGCCACGGTTCAGGTTCGCAGGGCGGAGCGGGTTGCCCCAATCGTCCGGCTTCTGGTTCCACAGGGTCTTGGTCTTGTCGTCGAGCGCGTTGATCCGCTCCGGCCGCTCGCTGGGATTGCCGCCGAAGACGACCTGATTGAAGATATCCTGCTTGACGAAGCTCTCGCCATCGCCCATGGCCAGCCGGCCGTGACAATCCTTGCAGTCGGACTGAAGGAACAGGTCGCGACCTCTAACGATGCTCTCATGGGTGGGCGGAGTGCGGGGGATCGGGGGATTGACCATCTGAGTCTGCGCCAGCTTCCACTTGCGGAACACGCCGCCGGCGGCTTCCTTGGCGATCTCTTCCGTGAACTCGTCGGGTTTGTTCTCGTCAAAAGTGGCCGCTTCATCGACCAGCGCCAGCTCGCTCTCGCCTCGCATACTGAGGAAGATCACGTAATCGATGACCTGCAAGATCTCCTTTTCCGTAAGCAGCGACTCGAAGGCGGGCATCGAGGTCCCGTGCAGACCGTAGGTGATCGTCCGACGGAGATCCTCGCGGTGAGGTCGTGCGCCGCTGGGGGTCGACGTGAACTTGAAGATCCCTCGGCGATAATCACGCGGGATGGGGTAGAGGAACGGCGCCGTGGGGCCGTCGCCGGCACCCGAGACCCCGTGGCAATGCACGCAGTTCCGCCGATAGATGGCATAGCCGCCTTCCTGCGGCTGGCGATTCGGGTCCTCCATGCTCTCACCCCAGTACATCTTCTTGACCGTGTTTTCCCCCTCGCCCTGCTGCCAATAGTTGGCGAGATAGATCCCGCCGTTGGGCAGCCCGGAGCCCTCGGGAACGTGCATCTTCTGGGGCGACGGACCAAAAAGCTGGGCGAGAGCTTTGCGGACCCGGTTCTGGAGGTTGGGCTTGCCGAAGAGATTGGTCTTGGCGCCGAGGTCTTTGGTCAGCGCCTCGCTCTCCTCGTATTCGATCGGACCGGCATTCAGCGCGTCCGAACAGCCGGCACTGGAGATAGCAAGTCCCAGGCAACCCACGATCAATGCGAGACGACACCGCGATTCCACGCGTCGACCCTCCCAACATCGAATGACCATCAGACGACGCAACACCCGCCTCCCAGTCAGGGCTGGAGACTCCGATCGGGTTGCGCCGGGATCCTCTTGAAGGAATTCGACGACTCGGTCGAGCTCGCCCACGACCCATGAATTCGCGCCGATAAGGCAGGCGGACGACGATGGCGCCGAAAAGCGTCGCCATTCTGAAAGCGAACCCCCACGTCCGTCAAGGTGCTGGGGATCCAGATTTAGGGATTATGGTAGCCTTCCCCAGCGAGGCCGACAAGGCATCGACCGATTTCGTATTTTTCGGCCGCGGCAAAAACGATAACAATATTGAAATCCTCGTGCTCCGGGCTCGCACGCGAGACAACGGCTGACGCAGCTTGAGGAAAGACGGTGGTCCCCATGGTTCCCCGACTGTTTCCGCGATCCTCGACCGGGCTGCGCCGTGGCCGGCGAGTTCCTCCCGTGAAGCCGGTACCCGGGCCGCAGGAGTGGCTGCGCGAGCATCGCCCAGCCTCCTACTGGGTGGCGACGCGGCGGCCATTCCCTTCGCTGCTGTTCGTGGCACCGCTGGCGGTCGCATACGAAGCGGCCGTGTTCGGCCTGGGCGGCTCCGGCGCCGGGGGCAGTTTCCGGACCGGGGCCGACGCCTGGATGTGCCGTGCTCTGGCTTCGGCCGGTCTCTCCCACCCTTGGTTCCTGCCGATGCTGCTGGTCGTCATCCTGATGGGCTGGCAGGTCTGGAGCTCGCAGGATTGGCGGTTCTCCCCGTCGATCTTGGGCGGCATGATCGTGGAGAGCCTGACCTGGGCCATCGCTCTGCTGGGCCTCGGCCGGCTCCTCGATCTCGGCTTCTCCTACCTGGAACAGGGCCACTTGCCGATCCTGGCGGCCAATCCCGCCGCAATCTCCCCCCTCACCTTCAAAGCCCTGGTCGGCTATGTCGGTGCCGGAGTCTACGAGGAGACCCTGTTCCGCCTGATGCTGATCCCCGTGCTGTTTGGAGCCCTCCGGCTCCTTCAAATGCCCCAGGTCCTTTCGAGCAGTTGGGCGGTGACGGCCTCCGCGCTCCTGTTTGCCCTGGCCCACCACGCCGGGAGTCCCGGCGAGGTGTTCACGTGGTACGCGTTCGTGTTCCGCTGGATGGCCGGCGTTTTCTTCGCCTGGGTCTTCATCATCCGCGGCTTCGGGATCGCCGTCGGCACACATACCGCGTACGATATTCTGGTCGGATGGATTGGATAACAGTTTTCAGTGTTCAGTTGACACAAGATCAGGAGCACATTGACTGAACACTGAACACTGAACACTGAACACTGAAGTATGCGCATCGTCCACGTCTCAGACATCCATTTCTGGCAGTACGCTTTCAATCCGGTACGCTTGATGAGCAAGCGGATGCTGGGCATGGCTGCGCTGGTGGCGGGTCGGGCCAGACGGTTCCACCTGGGAGGAGTCGCCCGGCTGGTCGACCAGGTTCGCCGACTCGAGCCCGATCACATCCTGATCACTGGCGATCTGACGACCACGGCCTTGCCGGATGAGTTCCGGGCGGCGCGAGAGCGCTAGCGGACTGGCTGGACGACCCGGCCCGGGTGACGATTGTGCCGGGTAACCATGACCGGTACACTTGGTGGGCGCACCGTAGCCGTCGCTTCGAGCGGTACTTCGGGGAATTTGCCCCGCGTCCGGAGTTCCCCTGGCTGCGTTCGCTCGACCCGGACACGGCGATCCTGGGGCTCGACCCGACCCGGTCCGGCATCTCGGCGCAGGGGGAAGCTCCCCTTCGTCCAGTGGGCCGAGGCCGAGCAGCTTCTTGCGGATGAGGGCAGCCGGCCCGGTCAACTGATCGTCGCCTGCCATTATCCCGTGGCGGTCCCGGACGGCTTCAAGCGCGAACTCGCCCGGAAGCCCATGGTCAACGCCGAGGAGATTCAGCACGGGCTTCGGACCATCGGTCCACACCTGTTCTGTTGTGGGCACATCCATGCAGCCTGGGCGTTCCGGACCCGCGAGGTGCCCAACCAGCTCTGTATCAATCCGGGCCCGCCGTTACTCCCCGGCCACTTTGGGCACAATCATCCCGGCTTTGTGGAAATCCTGCTCGACGACATGGCTGTCACAGTCGATCACCATTCCTGGACTGGCGAATGCTGGGAGGTTGAGAGACTCTATCACGACGCCTTGTTTTTCGACGTCAGGCAGTAGGACGGCTCATGGACCCGGGTGGGAAAGTGCCATGCGGACAACTCCCGCCCTGTCAACCTTTGATCGGGAACTCTGGGACGATCCTGTTTCGGGATTAGCCTTCCACGATCAGCACCATGCCGTGTTAGTCTTTCAGGAAGACTGGGTGGTGCCTTTTCACATGCAAAAGTTTGGTGAAGCCGAAGCTTTCGTAGGCAATCATACTGACTTCAAGGCTTCCTCTCTCGCGCGGGTCGAGGACCCATACCTCCGTGGCCAGTGCACCGTACGCAATGATGCGTTGTCTCCCTGAATCCTCGCCGAGTCGATACACCCAAACTTGCTCTGCGCGTCCGCTTCTGAGGTCATCCGAGACGCATCCCTCATTCTTCTCCTGAATCCATTCCGCTATCTCCTTGGCATACTCCTCGTTCCCGCAGAAGAAATCTGCCAGCTCGACACGGTCTCCGTGCTCGTACGTGCGGCAACTCAGATTGGAGGAAGCAGGCGGGTCTTGGGCGGGAGTGTTGGACATGCTCGAACCTCGCCGGCGAATCGGGATCCTCCGTAGCGGGCTGCCTGGACTCCTCCTCTGTTAGCGCATGGTCACTCGATCTGGACTCGACTTGGGTGATCGTCGAGAAATCACCGTCGCTCGCGTCAATCCCCCTGCGGGAATTACGTCAACTGATCGTGATCGCAATTTCAGTCAATGTGTTCATGCAGCTTTTTGATCCTTACGGGTCATTCCAGGCCGTGAAGTGAGAGCCACCGGACACGGACATGAAATCACATTCATCATCTGTTCACGGCGTTCTCGGTCCCGAGTCGGGGCGGGACTGTAAGCCGGAGTCCGGCGAAGGGCCGCGTGTTCCGCACTCGACCCTTCGCGGGCATTCCGGTCGTTGAGCCAGGTGCGGCCTCTCCCGTTGGAGTTCATCCCGGTCCCGAAGTGTTGCCGATCCCGGAGATCAGCCGACACGCCAGGCCCAGGGCCATCGGGGTGAGTGCAATCGCGAAGGACCATGGTACGAGATCGACCATGGCACGCCTCCTTTCGCCTTGCGCCAAATGGGCATTCGCCCCGCCTGGTTGCTTCGCCAGCGCCACTGGTCTTTGCCCTTCCAGAAGGTCCCGCGGAAAAAGTCGAGGGATCCCTTCATCTTTTTCCCGGAGCGGTCGAGCGGTCAGACCTGTCGAGGTTCGTTCGACCGGTGTCCGGCCGCACGAACGGAGGGTATCGTTCCACCAGGCGCTCACTCTCAATCGACATCCGCGGCGACCCTCTGCGTCGAACACGCTGCCGGTACCGCGCTACTCGCCATCGAGAACCTGAAAGTCCTGAGCTTCCGAGAGTTCGTAGACCCGGACCTTGATATCGTGGTGGATGATCCCGGTGACGGCGACGAGTTTTTCGTCGCGGTGGGCGTCACACGCGCGTCGGTAGTCGTCGCGACCGAGTACGACCTTGACGCGCACCGATCGGCCGCCAATGATGGTGCGAATGACGATCTTGCCGATCAGGTCGTCGAACAGTGAGGGAAGGTCGGAGTGGAGGGCGTGGATCCTGCCCTCGAATCGTTCACGCCGGGGTGTGGCCCGCTCGCGGAGCAATCGGCCAGCCTCCTTGATGATCTCGAAATCCGCCCGCGCGAAGGCGACGGCTTTCGGCACGTGAACGGGCATGCGGTCCCGGCTCCGCGACCAGCTCATGGAGATGTCCAGCCGGGACTGGTCCCCCTCGGGTTGCATCGCGACCATGGCGTCGCACAGGTTCGCGCTCACTCCGTCCTCGACGCCGCCGAGGATCGGATCGAGACGCGCGTTCCGGACCGCGTCATCCACGATCTCCAAGCTACCCATCAGGCGAGTTGTCACGCGCCGAGCGAACGGCTCCAACACCTCGTCGAATGCCTCGTCGCCCGGCAGGGCCGCCTGGTGGAGCGAGGGAGGAACCGGGGTAATGATCGTGGCGACGAAACTCCCGCGCTCCGTCTGACCCAACCGGCAATTCTTGATGAACTCGTTGGGCTGTCTCAGAGACATCTCAGGGTGGAAAGCTTGAGGGCGGACTGTACTGCACGCGGCGGAGAGGAGCATGTCGCGACCGCCCCGAAGCAGTTGGAGTCCCTCGTCCAGCGGCAGATTCCCCAGGGTCGCGTCGGGGGCGGAGACCCGGAGTCGCAGCACGTCGCTCGGCGGTCCGGACAGCTCGTTCAGCACCTCGAAAAGCGGTCTTCTCTCCACGACGGCCAACGCCTGGACCACGTCCGCCATCCGGAGCGTGTAGTCACCGAGGTCCCGCCGGAGCGGCAGGAGGACTTCCGCGTCCCCCAGGTTCGGATGGTGAAACACGGTGGCGTCCGGTGACGACTCGGCCGGGTCGGCGATCCAGCCCCTGCTGACAAGATAAAGTTGGACGTCGCGTGGACGCAGAGCCTCGACCTGGTCTCGCGGCAGCTTGAGTGTGGCGCTCATAACGGCTCCTTGCGGGCAGCCCTGCCCATCAGGCCACGAAGCCCCAGGACGTCGAAAACGTTCGCGCGAGGCAGGCGGACCGTCACCTTGCTCGTGTTAGTCGTCTCCGGCTGACCGAGCAGCGTGGTCCAGTAGCCACACCGCCGCAGGGCCAGCTCCTCTTCGGTCTGTCGCAACCACTCCGCCTCAGCCTCGGGGATGTGAACGACAACCAGAAGACGAGGCACGACGAGCCCAGTGAGCCTTAGTTCATCATAATTCTTCCGCTTCAGCGGGTAAACCACCTCCCGCTCCCGGAGCACGTCCTCCGAAGTACACTTGAGCTGCACGTCGATTTTGGGGCGAGACGGAACGCCCTCGACGACCCGGGCGGCAAGAGTCAGATCCACGCTGTCATCGTCCACTCCGGGAGTCGAGACCGAGAATCCCGCCACAGAGGCGACCGCCCGCACATACGCGATGCTGAACTGCTCCTTGCGCTGGCTAATCTCCATCATGTCCGCTCCTCCTGCCCCTCCGTCTCCATGCCTGGCTCGAGGTTTTCCGAGAGACGTTTCGACTCCAAACCTTTGCGAACGGCGATCGCAACCACGACAGGAAAGCAACCCCATAGATCATCTGGAACCGGCGAGCTCTCGGACGACCCATGGCATGACAACCCTGATCTGGGCTTTATGGAGCTTCAGTTATTATGCATGTCGCCATCGAACGATGCCAGAACCCATCATCCTGCGATGCGAAACATCTACCAGGATCACTTCAGACCGGAGCCGTCCCGAACCGGACAAGAAGAGAGTTCGGGTAGAAGCGTCTGGCTGCCATACATCTCCCTCTTAAAGAAGTCGTTGGAAAGATCCTGGGTAATGTGACTGACGTAGATCAGCTCTCTCTCGGGATGGTCGATCGTCACCTCCAGGGGCGGATCTCTTTTCAGGTTTTTCCCGAATCGCCGCGCAGATCCCACAAAAAGTTCCTATAGTTAAGGGTGTCGGGTCGTTCCGAGGGCGTTCGGGGTGCGCAAAGAAGCGGGAAAAGGGCGATGAGATGCGGCAAAGAGAACGGCGAATGCACAATCCACGGATCGAACCCAGCCGCGGGCTCCGGCGCACACGAAACGCGACGAACGAACCCAACTGCGGTAAGATTGGGCAAATTATGCTGATTTTATGGAATGGTCGGTCGGAGCATCCTCAGCGAAACGCGCCGAACGAACCCAGCCGTAGCGATCAAACGCGCCGAACGAACCCAGCAGCCCCGAGCGGAAGGCGCCGAAACGATCAAACGAAGCCACAGATAGAACGACTGGGTAAGATATTCCGAATTGGCGGCCCAGTGGATCTATGCGACATCAGCGACCTGTGCCGAACGAACCGAGGCGGTCCTGGTTGCATGCGGCTCGTGCGGAGGTTGGCTATCGGGGGTGATGAAACGCGCCGAACGAACCCAAGCTGTGGATCCTTTGAACACCAGCTCCATGGAGGCATGCTCGCGAGTCGCAAGGGCCTGTCCTTCGCCCCGCGCCCGGGCCTGGAGGATCCTCTTCGGTATCTCCAGCTCGTTCTTCCGCTCGGCGGGAGATTTCTCGCCCGCCCGGTTGATGAAGAACTCGATCAACCAGACCCTCGACCCGATTCCCTTGTGGCGGATCTCCTGTCGAGCCACGATCTCGACGAGGGCCCCGGCGTCCTTGGTGAACGTCCCCGTGGGAGAGAACGCCGAGTCCATCGTGACGAACGCCATCCAAAGTCTGTTCACAGGGGATTTCTGACTCCTGGCCAGCGGTCGATCCTTGGGAACGGCTCGAGGAGGGTGGTCTTGGTGGTTGACACTCCACGACGCATTGAAGCAACCACCATGCCAGTACGAGGATCGGCCGAACCGGCGCGGATTCGGGTGCGGCACGCACCCCTCGCAACTCGCCGGGCGACCCCTTTGACAGCGCGCCGCGGCTGCGGTACACCAGATGAGGTGCAGTTGTCCGGTCTTTCCCGCCCGGCACCGGCCCGCCTTGAAGCCCCTTGCTCATCTCCGGTCTGGTGCGGCCCGCGCCACGGGACACAGCTTTGCGTCCGGAGGTGACCGCCCTCTGATGCAGGATCGGCAACCACCTTGATGGAACTTCCTCCGTCCCCGAGGCACAAACCGTGATAACCAGTCGAGCGAGATGGCAGTTCGGGACCTGGCTGGCCGCGGCCGGTGCGATCGTGGTCCTCTGGAGCGCCGGGGCCCTCGCGGCCGAGCCGCCGCGTCTGGAGTTGCGCAAGGGTGACCGGATCATCATCATCGGCAATACTCTGGCCGAACGGATGCAGTATTACGGCCACTTCGAGACTCTCTTGCACAGCCGCTTCCCCCAGCTCGAGCTGGTCGTCCACGACCTGGGCTGGTCGGCCGATGAGTTGACCCTTCGCCCTCGCCAGGCCCATTTCAACGACCACGGCCACACGCTCAAGGACGAGAAGCCCGATGTGCTCTTCGCCGTCTTCGGTTTCAACGAGTCGTTCGCCGGGCCCGCCGGACTGCCCAAGTTCCGCCGCGACCTCGAGCGGTTCATCCAGGAGTCCACGACCACGAAGTACAACGGCAAGGAGGCCCCTCGCCTCGTGCTGCTCTCCCCGATCGCCCAGGAAGACCTCAAGAACCCGCACATCACCGACGGCAAAAAGAACAACGAGAATATCCAGCTCTACTCCAGCGCCATGGCAGATGTGGCCCGGCGGCACAATGTGGTGTTCGTCAACCTGTTCCGGCCGTCTCAGCGGCTGTACCAATCCGCCGATCGTCCCCTGACAATCAACGGAGTCCACCTCAGCGACGAGGGTTACCGACGGCTGGCCCCGGTGCTTGACGAGGCCCTGTTCGGCCCGCGGCCCACCACGGCCGCCAGCGATCTGAAGGCCCTCTACGACGCTGTGCAGGAGAAGAACCTTCAGTTCTTCTACGACTATCGCGCGGTCAATGGCTGTTATATCTATGGCGAACGGGAAGCCCCCTTCGGCATCGTCAACTTCCCGGCCGAGTTTGCCAAGCTCCGCAAGATGATCCAGAACCGCGAGCGCCGGGTCTGGGAGATCGCCCAGGGCAAGAGCGTCCCCGCGACGATCGACGACAGCAACACGGGCGATTTCGTCAAGGTCGAGACCAACTTCCATAACCGGATCCATATCACCACGCCCGAGGAGGAGCTCAAGAGCTTCAAGCTGCCCGAGGGATACGCCATCAACTTGTTCGCCTCGGAGGTCGAGTTCCCCGCGCTGGAGGACCCGGTCGCGATGACCTTCGACGCAAAAGGCCGGCTCTGGGTCACCACGATGTCGTCGTATCCGATGTACCTGCCTGGCCGGAAAACGAACGACAAGGTGCTGATCCTCAACGACGCCAACGGCGACGGCAAGGCCGAAACGTGCACGGTCTTCGCAAACGGATTGCACCTGCCCATCGGCATCGAACTGGGTGATGGGGGCGTATACGTCTCCCAGATGCCGAACCTGATGGTCCTCAAGGACACCGACGGCGATGATCGCGCCGACACCCGCGAGCTGATCATGCACGGCTTCGACACCGCCGACAGCCACCACGCGATGCACGCCTTCACCTGGGACCCCGGTGGGGCGTTGTACTGGCAGGAGGGGACCTTTCACTACTCGCAAGTGGAGTCCCCCTATGGACCACGGCGGTGCAACTACGCGGGCATTTTCCGCTGGGAGCCCCGGACGAAGAAGTTCGACATCTTCGTCTCGTACGGGTTCGCCAACCCGTGGGGCCATTATTTCGACGCCTGGGGCCAGAACTTCGTCGCCGATGCCTCGGGCGGGGCCAACTATTACGGCACCGCGTTCTCGGGCCAGGTCGTCTATCCCCAGAAGCACGGTGGCATGAAGCAGTTCTTCCCGATGCAGTGGCGGCCCACCTGCGGCTGCGAGCTGGTCTACAGCCGTCACTTCCCCCACGAGACGCAGGGGGATTACCTCTTGAACAACGACATTGGTTTCCAGGGGATCCTCCGGTATCGCGTGAAGGAGGATGGCTCGGGCTTCTCGGGCGCGGCCGTCGAGCCGCTGCTCCGGTCGTCGGATCCGAACTTCCGGCCGGTCGCGCTCCAGTTCGGCCCCGACGGGGCGCTCTACGTTGTGGATTGGTTCAACCCGCTGATCGGTCATATGCAGCACTCGCTTCGCGATCCCAACCGCGACCACACCCACGGCCGGATCTGGCGAATCACCTACCCGCGCCGGCCGCTGGTCGACCGGCCCAAGATCGCTGGCGCCACGGTCCCCGAGCTGCTCGACCTGCTCAAGGCCTACGAGGACCGGACCCGCTACCGAGTGCGCCGGGAGCTCCGCGAGCGGCCCGAGCAGGACGTCCTCTCGGCACTGGCGAAGTGGGTCGCTGGCCTGGATACCGGCGACGCCGAGTACTGGCGGCATATGCTCGAGGCCCTCTGGCTGCACCAGAGCCTTGACGAGATCGACGTGCCGCTGCTCAAGCAGATGCTGACCTGCCCCGAGCCCAAGGCCCGCGCCGCGGCCACCCGCGTCCTCTGCTACTGGCGCGACCGCGTCGACGAGCCGCTGGAGCTGCTTCGCAAGCAGGTCAATGACAACCACCCCCGCGTCCGGCTCGAGGCCATCCGTGCTCTGAGCTTCTTCGAAGGCCCCCAGGCCGCCAAGGCCCAGGAGATCGTACTGGAATCCCTCGTCCATCCCCAGGACGACTACCTGGAATACACACTCAACGAGACGACCAAGACCCTCGATCAGCGGATCAAGAGCCAATCTCAGAATAAGTAAACACATGATTGAAATCATGAAGTCAATGCTCTCGGTCGTTGCCGCCGGGTTGCTGCTGGTCTCCCCGGTGCCGGCTGCGCAAGAGGCTCCCACGTCGGACAGTCCGCTGGCCAAACTGCTGGCGAGCGGGCGCGTCCCCGAGGCGCACCAGGGGACCGTGATCGAGATGATCGGCAAGCGCGGGACGGTAGGCGACCTGGATTACATCTATCACCAGGCGATGACGGAGGGCCTCGCCTCCGCCATTCGGATCAAAGCGCTCGATGCGCTGGCCGAGGCCGCGCTGACGCGGGACATGAAGCCGGTCCGGGATCGCGACAAGCTGATCGAGATCTTCTGGGGGGGATCGGCTCCGCGGGGGACGGTCCTGGCGAGATCAGCGGTCCGGCTCGCGGGCCTCTGGAAGTTGGAGTCGGCTGTGGATGCGCTGCGGGAGATCGCCCGGTCGTCGACGGTCGAGGAGGGGCTGCGTGCCTCGGCGATCGAGGCTCTGGCGACGATCGGTGGCCAGGCGGGGCGGTCCCGGATCGAAGGGCTGACCGCGTCGGCTTCCCCCGCGGGCGTCCGGGTCCAGGCGGTGGCTGCCCTGGCGCCGTCTGGATGTGAACGCCGCCGCGACCCGCGCCGCCGAACTGATCCCGCAGGCGGTCGCTGAGCGGGTCGACCTCAGGCCCCTGATGGCGGCGTTCCTCAACCGCCAGGGCGCCGGCGCCGTCCTCGCCGCCGCGATCGAACGGCAGCACATCCCCAGCGACGCGGCCAAACTGGCTCTGCGCGCCGTCTATTCCCTCGGCCTGACCGATGCCGCGTTGGTCGAACGCGCTGGGCCGCGTCGCCGGCATTACGACCGCGGTCAAGCCGCTGACCCCGGCCGAGCTCAGCGCCCTGGTCACCGAGGTCGCCGCCAAGGGTGATCCCGCCCGTGGCGAGCGGATCTTCCGCCGTAGCGACCTCAACTGCATGACCTGCCACGCACTCAGCAAGGCCGGCGGCGAGGTCGGGCCCGACCTCAGCTCCATCGGACTGAGCTCGCCGGTCGACTACATCATCAACGCGATCCTCGTCCCCGATCAATCCATCAAAGAGCAATACCACACCCTCGTTGTGCTCACCACCGACGGCCAGGTGTTCCAGGGGATCGTCACCGACAAGGACAACCAGCGGGTCGTGCTCAAGGAGGCCACGGGCGCCCTCCGGGTCGTCCCCGTCGCCGCGATCGAGGATCAGAAAGCCGGCGGTTCCCTGATGCCCAAGGGCCTGGTCAGCCTGATGACCCGTTCCGAGTTCCTCGATCTCGTCCGGTTCCTCTCCGAGCTGGGCCGGCCCGGTCCTTATGCCATCCGGATGACACCAACGATTCAGCGCTGGAGCGTGCTCAACCAGGTCCCTCCCGCGCTGGCTGGCGACATCCCGACGCCGGAGGTGCTCCGTACTCAGGTGCTCGCCGCGCCCCCCGACCACTGGACCACGGTCTACGCCAAGGTCGCCGGCGCACTCCCCCTGGAGGATGTGGCCGCCATCAACCCCAGCAAGGTGCTTTACCTCCAGGGCGAGCTGAATGTCTCGGCCGAAGGCGCGATCCGGATCCGCCCGCAGTCCCCCGTGGGCATGCAGCTTCTGGGTGAACGACATCCCGGCTCCCGCCGGCACCCGAGAATTCATCACGACCGTCGTGCCGGGACGCCACACGGTGACCCTCCGCGTCGCCGTGCCGGATCGCCAGTCGCCCGAGGTGCGGATCGAGGTCGATAAGCCCAGCGATTCCTCGGCGGAGTTCACGGTCGTCGGTGGGAAATAGTGGTTAGTGGCCAATAAAGACAAATGCATTGATTCACTAGCCACTAGACTAAAGGAATATCCAGATGCCTCGGGCCAAGAAATCGGCCGGTTCTCCCGCCGTTGGGACCCAGCCCAGCACGGCAATGCCCGCTCGACGGAAGGGCAAGAAGTCCGCTCGCCAACCGTCCTCGGTCCCGGCCGCGGGCGCGGGCGTGCCGGGCCCCAAGCTGATCAGCCCGTCGCGCATCGCTCGATACTTCTTCCATGAGTGCCCAAGGTATCTCCGCTATTCCAGCACGCCCAAGGAGCAACTGGCCATCGAGGGGGTCCCGGAGCCGCCCTACGACCACAGCCCCGTGACCACAGCGATCCTGGAAGGGGGATACACCTGGGAGGAAGACGTCGTATCCAACCGGCTCGAGGGCCGGGTGTTCATCGCTGAAGGCAAGCCTGACACCCGGTTGAAGGATCGCGTCTGGGGTGCCGCAGAGACGCGACGGATCCTCACCAAGCTCGAGCCGGGCCAGTCGATCTACCAGCCGACCCTGATCACCCCGCCGTCGTTCTACGCGCGATACGCGATCGATCCCGCCGTCGTCCAGGTGACCGACTGTCGCCCCGACCTGATCGTCTGTGAGGCATCGGAGGCCGGTCCAGTCCTGCGGGTTGTCAACATCAAGGCCAGTCCCGGTCTGAAGCTGTCGCATCGCATCCAGGCCACCTTGTACACCCTGATCCTCCGCCACGTCCTGGACGACTGGGACGAAGAGCGGCTCCGGGTCAACGACTCCGCGGGCATCTGGCTGGCGCAGGCCGACGAGCCCCAGCCGATGGACACCCGATCGATCCGCCCTCCGCTCGAGAACTTCCTGGAGCGGGAGGTGCAGCCGTTGCTGGAACGGCCGGCCGATGAGGCCCCGTGGCACGTCTACTACCGATGCGAGTGGTGCCCCTACTTCGACCACTGCCGTGCCGAGATGGCGCGCACCGACGACATCTCGCGCCTGCCCTACCTCTCCACGTATGCCAAGCAGTTCCTGGGTACGCTCGATCCCCCCGTCAAGACGTTGGCCGATCTCGATCGACTGCTCGAGGATCCCCAGCGCGTCGGGCTGCTCGACGACTGTGCCTCGCTGCGCGGGCGGGCCGACCGCCTGCGCCTCCAGGTTCGCGCCATGCGGAACAACCAAGCGAACGTCCACGACGGAGCGACCCTGGCCATGCCTCGGGGCGAGAACGTCCGGCTGGTCATCACGGTCCAGTCCGAGCCGGTCTCGGGCCAGGTCTATGCCTACGGGATTCAGGCACAGGGCTTGCGAGAGGTCCTCGGTGAGAACCCGAAACCGATGGTGAGCGTGGCACGCGCGCCTCATCCCGAGTGCTGCGCGGAGCTGGAGCGGGAGTTCGTCCGGGCCCTCTACGGTCTGCTCAAACCGGTGCACGATCACAATACACGCGCCCCCGAATGGAAGTTCCAGAAGAGCTTGCAAGCGTATACCTACGATACTTATGAGCGCGATCGGATCACCGAGGTATTACTCCGCCGCGTCGCCGACCCCGAGGTCGCGGAGGAAGCCCTCCAGGTCTTCTTCCACTTCCAGCGCCCCGAGCTGATCCAGACCAAGAATCAGCCCTCCGACGAAGTGGTCTTCCCGGTCGTGGTTCTGGTCAACGTCCTCCGCGACCGGCTGGCTTTGCCCCTGGACATCGCCTACCGCTTTGCGGACGCCGCACGGCTGCTCATGCCCAAACAGTTCGGCGGTTTCACCTACACAGAGAATGACTACTTCTCCTTCGCACTCTCGAACCAGATGCGGTCAGACGCGATCTTCGCCGTCTGGCATCAGGACAAGGACGAGTATGTGGAGCGGATCGAGCGGGAGATCCGCAATCGGCTGGCGGCTACGAACAGCCTGATCAACGGCATCCGCGAGCGGCTGACCGAGTCGGGCCACTCGCTGTTCGCCTGGCCGCCGAAGTTCAAGCTGCCGTCGGCCTTCGATCACCGCCATCCGACCCTCTCGCGGCTGGCGTTCGTGGCCCGACACGAATCGATCCTGAGCTACCTGGGCGTCCGCGAGCGCCGGATGGCCCCGCTGGGCGAACGGCTGATCGATGGTGAGACCCTCCGCCTCACCTACCTGGCCGATGACCGCTTCCGCCTCGACCCCTCTCAGCAGGACGTGAAGCTCGAAGAGGAGACGTTCGCCAACTGGATCCTGACCGAGGCGTCGGAGGAAGGGAACGTCGCCCGGCTCAGCTTCGACGACTACGTATGGAAAGACCGGTCTTACGCGCCCAACAACTTGCCCCTCGCACTGGCCGGCGTCAAGGCGATCGGGGATTCGGAGGATTCGTCCGGGGGCGTGGTGCGCCTGGAAGTCAAGCCCGGCCGGCTCTTCCCGTCATTGAAGCCAGGGCGCAGTACTTCCTGGAGAAGCGGTACACGGACTACACAATCGACAAGGTCCTCGCCCACCTCTCTGAGCTCGACCGGCAGACCGATGCGCCGTTCGTGGGCCTGATCGAACGGCCGCACGAGGTCGGCGCGATCGCTCGAGGCGCCGGCAGCCATCCGCGAGCGCGCCATTGGAGCTGGCCCGGCATCACGGCATGACAGCGAGCCAGCTCTCGGCATTCGAGGGGATCCTCGACCACGGTCTCCGGCTGGTCTGGGGCCCGCCCGGTACGGGGAAGACCCACTTCCTGGCCTTGACCATCCTCTGCCTGGCCGAGGCCCACCGTGCCGCGGGCCAGCCGTTCCGGACGCTCCTGACCGCGTTCACGCACGCGGCCATCGACAACGCCCTGCGCAAGGCGGCCGAGCTCCAGGGGAAGCACCACATCGTCCGAGGCGGTTTCCCGATCCACAAGCTGGACCGCACCCGGCTGGCCGGTATGGACGACGTCCAGGATGTCGCCGCCAAGGTGGGCAAGACCGGCTGGGCCTGGCCGGCTGGCGAGTCGATCGGCCTGTGCGGAGGGACCGTCTGGGCGATCCACAAGGGGTCGGCCGCGCTCGGGGCCGATCTCATCGTCGTGAACGAGGGCTCGCAGTTGCGCAGTCCCCGAGGCCGGGATCGTGCTCGGGCGCGCTCGGGCCGACAACGCGCCTGCTGATTGCCGGCGACGACAAACAGCTCCCGCCGATCATCCAGGCGATCTACCCCGACCCGGAACCCGGCGAGCCGATCCTGCACCGCTCGATCTTCGAAATGCCTCAAGGCGCAAGACCCCGATCGCCGATACACCGCGACGCTCCTGGAGAACTGGCGGATGAGCCGCACGCTCTGCCTCTATCCGGCCGAGCAGATCTACACCCCCGACTATCGCAGCGCCAGTCAGGAGATCGCCACGCGGAAGCTGGCGCTGGGCAAGTCGCCCAACGGCGACGAGCTGGCCGATATCTTACTCGACCCGAACTATCCGCTGGTGATCGGTGTACTCGACGGCGTGCGCACGACGGTCGAGAACCGGGTCGAGGCGGGCCTGGTGGCGCGCCACCGCGGTCCGGCTGCGCGAGCGGCTCCAGGTCGGCCCTCGGCGCAAGTACCCCGACACCGTCGAGGGTGATGCCGCGTTCTGGAAAGACGGGCTCTTCGTCGTCAGCCCGCACCATATCCAGATCAAGGCCATCCGCCGCGCCCTGACGACCGCCCGGCCCTGGCACGGGGATCCGTTCGTCGAGACTGTCGAACCGGATGCAAGGACAGGAATGCGAGGTCGTCATCGTCAGCTACGGCGTCTCGGACGTCGAGCACGCGATGAACGAGAAGGAATTCATCTACAGTCTCAACCGGCTGAACGTGTCGATCACCCGGGCGCGGACCAAGACGATCGTCTTCCTCCCCCGGCCCTTGATCGAGCCGCCGATGCAGGTCTACGAGGACGATCGGCTCTGCGACGGCGTCGCCTTCATGCAGGGACTCGTCCAGTTCGCCCAACATCGCGGCGAGGTGCTCCGTTACCCGCAACCCGAGGCCGGCGAGTTGAGCGTCTTCCGGGTGCGGACGTCCTGAATCACCCGAGATGGGCTCGCCACCATGACCCGTCAGGACCTTCGGGAGCGACTCTCGCCGAGCTCGACGCGGCCAGTTGAGATTGACCCACATGGCCGAGTGACTACAATCGAGTCGTATCTCGACCGAAGTGGCGTATCGCGAAGAATTAAGGGGAATGATGTCCGAAGAGCCGCGCGAGAGTCTGGAAGAGGTCCGCCTGGAGAAGCTCCACCGGATCGCGGACCTGGGGCTCGATCCCTGGGGCCATCGGTTCGACGGCCACCGGGCCATCGGGGAGGTCCGCGCGTCGGCAGCACCGAAGGAGAACGAGCCCGAGAGCGGCCAGCCCGGCCCGATCGTCCGCGTGGCCGGCCGGATCGGCCTGCGCCGCGGTCAGGGGAAAGTCGTCTTCCTCGAGCTGCGCGATTGGTCGGGGCACATCCAGATCTTCATTGGCCAGAAACAGGTCGGAGAGTTGAGCTGGAAGCTCGCGGAACTCCTCGACCTTGGTGACGTGATCGGCGTCAACGGCCGGCTTGGCTACACCCGGACCGGTGAGTTGACCGTCTTCGCCGAGACGCTCACTTTCCTGACCAAGAGCCTGCTCCCCCCTCCCGAGAAGTGGCATGGCCTGACCGACCTGGAACAGCGCTATCGGCAACGCTACGTCAACCTGTTCAGCAACCCCGACTCGATGGCCGTCTTCACCGGCCGATCCAAACTGATCGCCTCGTTCCGCAAGACCATGGCCGAGCAGGGGTTCGTCGAGGTCGAGACGCCGACAATGCAGTCGATCGCCGGAGGAGCCGCGGCGCAGTCCGTTCGTCACCCACCACAACACCCTCGACATCGACCTGTTCCTGCGGATCGCCCCCGAGCTGTACTTGAAGCGACTCCTGGTCGGCGGCATGGAGCGGGTCTTCGAGATCGGGCGGGTGTATCGCAACGAAGGGCTCAGCCCCCGGCACAATCCCGAGTTCACCATGTTCGAGGCCTATCAGGCCTATGGCGACTACCACGCCATGATGGACCTGACCGAGTCGTTGATCTGCGGCGCGATCGAGGCGCTGGGCGGCGGGTTCGTCCGCCCCTGGGGTGAGACGACCGTCAACTTCACACCCCCCTGGCCCCGACGGACTTACGCCGAGCTCCTGGCCGAGCATGCTGGCATCGATCCGACTGATCCCGGGGCGGTCCAGGCCCGCGCGGAGGACGTCGGGATCACGACTGCGGGCAAGGACCCGGACGTCGTCATCAGTGAGCTGTTCGAAGACGTCGTCGAAGATCGGCTGAATGGTCCGATCTTTGTCATCGATTATCCCGCCGCGATCTGCCCCTTGACCAAGCGCAAGCCGTCGAACCCGGCGGTCGCCGAACGGTTCGAGCTGTACATTCACGGCATCGAGCTGGCCAACGCTTACACCGAGCTCAACGATCCCCGGCTCCAGGAAGAGCTGTTCCGGAACCAGCTCGCGGGCCTGCGGGAGGAGGAGTCGATGGCCAAGATGGACGACGACTTCGTCCGGGCGCTCAAGTACGCGATGCCCCCCGCCGGAGGGCTGGGCATCGGGATCGACCGGCTCTGCATGATCCTGCTGAACCGGTCCAGCATCCGTGATGTGATTTTGTTCCCGCTCATGCGACCGTTGTCGCAGTAGGGTGCTCTGCGAGCACCGAAACAATTGGAGCCACGCGGATCGGTGCTCGGAGAGCACCCTACCTGGAAGGAGCCGTCGACGTGTACAAGTACCTGCTGTGCTGGCGGTATCTCAAGACGCGATATATCGCGCTGGCCAGCATCGTCAGCGTGATGCTCGGCGTCGCGACCATGATCGTGGTCAACTCGGTCATGGCTGGGTTCGCCGACAAGATGCGTGACCGACTCCACGGGGTGCTCGCCGACGTCCTGGTCGAATCCTACAGCCTCAATGGGTTCTACAACTGGCGGGAGGTCGAGGCGCGGGTTAACGAGGTCGCGGGCGATCAGGTGGAGGCCATGGCCCCGACCATGGAATGTCCGGGGATCCTCCACTATCGGATCGGCGGCGAGGTCATCACCAAGCCGGTCCAGATCATCGGTGTCCAGCCGGAGGACCGGGCCAGGACCGGCGACTTCCAGGAGTTCCTCGTCAACGATAAGGGGAACCCAATCCCTCCCTCGTTCGTCGTCCCCGAGAAGTTCAAGGAGCACACCCCGGCCGGTGAGTTGCTGCAAGAAATGCGGGGCGAGCCGAAAGACGAGTTCAGCAAGGTGTTCGAGGAGGAACTGAAGAAAGACCAGGAGGAACAGGCGCCCGATACTGGCGCGATCATCGGCTATGCGATCGCGACCTTTCACCAGAAGGGGCAGCCCGATCAGTTCCTGGCTCCTCCCGGGACGAAGATCGGCCTGGTCTTTCCTCGGTTCGGCGAGACCCGGTCGGAGGCCGGCTTCGACACGGCGACCACGATCGGCTACTTCAAGAGCGGCATGAGCGAGTACGACTCGACCCACGTTTACGTTCCACTCGAAGCCCTTCAGAAGACACGGCTCCTGTACGATCACGCCCGGAAGACCGGCGCGGTCAACCAGATCCAGATCAAGGTCAAGCCGGGCGTCAACATCAACAAGCTGGCCGAGGACCTTCAGGTCGCCCTGGATCGGATGAGGCCGATGCGGTACCGGGTCTGGACCTGGGAGCAGAAGCAGGGCCCGCTGCTGGGAGCCGTCGCCATCGAGCAGAGCATCTTGAACATCTTGCTGTTCTTCATCATTGCGGTGGCCGGGTTCGGCATCCTGGCAATCTTCTCGATGATCGTCGTGGAGAAGACGCGCGACATCGGGATCATGAAGGCGCTCGGGGCCTCCCATAGCGGCATCCGTGGGATCTTCCTCGGCTACGGCTTGCTGCTGGGTGCCGTCGGCAGCGGAGTCGGGATGGCCGGTGGGCTGCTGTTCGTCCGCTACATCAACGAGATCGAGCGGATCTTGAGCCAGGTGACGGGCCGTCGCGTGTTTGATGAGTCGATCTACTATTTCGACAAGATCCCGACCATCATCGAGCCGTTCACCGTGGGCTGGATCGTGACCGGGGCCTTGCTGATCGCGATCGGGGCCAGCATCTGGCCGGCCGAGCGTGCAGCGCGCCTCCATCCCGTTCGGGCACTGCGATTTGAATGATCTGGTAAGTCCGCTGCGTGTCGGATTCCATTCTCAACATCCACGGAAGATGAAGGTGAAGACGATGACGGCAACCGGCCACCTCTCCGCCCACGGCCTGACCAAGAGCTACTGGAAAGGGCGGAACGAAGTCCCCGTCTTGCGCGGGATTGACCTGGAGGTCGAGCACGGGGAGATGCTGGCGATCGTCGGTGCCAGCGGCTCGGGCAAGAGCACGCTGCTGCATCTCCTGGGCCTGCTCGACGGACCGGATTCGGGGGAAGTCCGGCTCGAAGGGGCCCGGATCGACAATCAGCCCGACCGGCGCCGCGACCACCTGCGCAATCGCACGTTCGGGTTCATTTTCCAGTTCTACCACCTGCTCCCTGAGCTGACGGCGCTGGAGAACGTGCTGATGCCGCAGTGGATCGCCCACGGGCTCTGGTCGTACTGGGGAGAGCGGCGCCGTCTGCGTTTCGAGGCCGCGGCGCTGCTGGAGCGGGTCGGCTTGGGGCATCGGCTCGGGCATCGGCCGGCGGAGCTCTCCGGCGGCGAGATGCAGCGCACAGCGATCGCGCGGGCGCTGGCCGGCGGGCCGGCCGTGCTCTTGGCCGACGAGCCAACCGGCAACCTCGACGCGGCCAGCGGTCATGGGGTCCTCGAGTTGCTCCGCGACTTGAACCGGGAGCGCGGCCTTACTATGATCTTGGTAACGCACGATCCCAATATCGCGCGGCAGGCTGACCGGGTCGTTCAGCTCGTCGAGGGACGGATCGAGGAATGGTCCCCCGCGCTGGCCTGAAGGCCCTTGGACGCGAAGCTCGTGTCGGCTTTGACTTGGCCAACTCCCAGCAAGAGGATCGCCCCGATGGGCCCCAAGGTCTACATCAGCGGCAAGTTATACGACAAGGCGGACGCGAGGATCAGCGTCTTCGATCACGGCCTGCTCTACGGCGACGGCGTCTTCGAGGGCATTCGCGCCTACTCCGGGCGGGTGTTCCGCCTCAAGGCGCACGTCGACCGGCTCTACGAATCGGCCCAGGCGATCCACCTCCAGATCCCGATGAGTCGCGAGGAGATGGCGAGCGCCATCCGCGAGACGCTCTCCTTCAACAAGCTGTCGGATGCCTACATCCGCGTCGTCATCACACGGGGCGCCGGCAGCCTCGGCCTGGACCCCCGTAAGACGACCGACCCCCAGATCATCATCATCACCGACCACATCAGCCTCTATCCCGAGGAACTCTACGAGCACGGGCTGAAGATCATCACGGCCGCGACGACGAGGAATCATCCCAACGCGGTCAATCCGCGGATCAAGTCGCTCAACTACCTCAACAACATCCTCGGCAAGATCGAGGCGACCCAGGCCGGCTGTCTCGAGGCCCTGATGCTCAACCACAAGGGCGAGGTCGCCGAGTGCACCGGTGACAACATCTTCGTCATCCATCACGGCCAGATCCACACGCCGAGCATCGATTCGGGCATCCTGGAAGGGATCACGCGCGCGGCGGTCATCGAGCTGGCCCGCGCGGCCGGCTATCCCGTGATCGAGCGGACGATGGACCGGCTCGACGTGTTCAAGGCCGAGGAATGCTTCCTGACCGGCACAGCCGCCGAGCTGATCCCGGTGGTCGAGTGTGATGGACGCGTCATCGGTTCAGGCCGCCCTGGCCCGATCACCCGCGAGCTGCGCCAGCGGTTCCAGGCCCTGGTCCGAGAGGAGCGCTGAAGCAGCGACCCCACGTGATCGCGATCCATTCGATACTGGCTCCGACCGACTTCAGCGCCCATTCGGAGCAGGCCGTCCGCTATGCGTGCGGGCTCGCCGAGCGTCTGGGCGCGGAGCTGCACCTGGTGCACATCCTCTCCGAGATCCTCCCCGCGGGCCCCGACCCGCTCCTACTGCCGGTCATGCCTCCCGAATTCTACAAGGAAAACGAAGACCGGGCCAAGGAGACGCTCGGCCGCTTGCTCGACCCCGCCTGGGGCACGCCGCGCTCGGTCGTCCACGCGGTGCGATGGGGCAGCCCCGTCGAGGCCATCGTCTCCTACGCGGTCGACAACCGAGTCGACCTGATCGTCATCGCCACCCACGGCCGGACCGGCTTGAGCCATGTGCTCCTCGGCTCGGTTGCCGAGCGGATCGTTCGTGAGTCCCCGTGCCCCGTCCTGACCATTCGCGATCGCCATCGCGGACCGGCGATCCCCCACGGCGACCCCGCAGGCTGAGCGATGTTCCGGAGGCCGAGTCAATGGGCGATCCTCAGCTCACCCGCCGCATCATCTTTCGCGGCCTGAAAATCGACCTGGCCTTGCAGCAGGTTGCACTCCGCGATGGCACGATTGCCGAGCGGGAGCTGGTCCTTCATCGGGGGGCGGTTGCCCTCGTAGCGATGGTCGACACGGATCACGTCTGCCTGGTCCAGAATCGCCGCTACGCGATCGGTCAAACCCTGCTCGAGGTACCCGCCGGGACCATCGACCTCGGCGAGTCGCCCGACCAGACCGCCGAGCGTGAGCTTCGCGAAGAGACCGGCTACCAAGCAGGACGCCTCCAGCGCGTCCGGGAGTGGTATGTCAGCCCCGGTGTGATGAACGAGCGGATGTACCTCTACCTGTGCGAAGATCTACATCCTGGAGCGGCTGGACACCAGCTCGATGAAGAGCTCCAGGTCGTGGTTGTCCACTGGGACGAGGCCATGGGCATGGCCGAAGACGGCCGGATCGAAGACGCCAAGTCGTTGCTCGCCTTGATGTTCTGCGATCAACTTCGGAAGCGTTCTGCTTCCGGCCGCTAGCCTTGTCACCGTCCGTGGAATGGCATCTTACTGGGCACCAGGACCGAGTCGTGCGCGTGGACGCCGGGCCGCGGTTGCCGATCATTGTTCAAGAAAATGTCCGGGTCGTGGGGACCGGCGTTGCGAGTCCGGAACCACTGGACGCTGCCGTCGCCGAACAGGACGTTCTGTCCACGCCCCCCGTGATTCAGACTATTGCCGTCCTTGATCGTGAGGTAGTTCTCATGGTTGGGCTGGTCCGCGATCACCGGCACGCGGAAGGAATGCATCACCTCTAGCGGGCCTGGATGTCCTGATGCGTGGCGGTAGCCGACATTGTAGGCGTAGTCCCAGCGGAGCATGGCCTGGTAGCGTGCCGGGTCGTGACGGCGGATGTGCTCAATCTGGTCGAAGCTCACCAGCTCTCCATCGCCGGCTGGAGAACATTTCCCATTGCACGGACAATCCAGGAGCGAGGGGTCGTCGAGCACGCCGGCATCGTGCAGGATCACCGCAAACGATCCCGCCGGAGCATCAGCCTGATGGGGCGGTGGATAGGGCAGGAACGGATGCAAGGATGCATACTGCCCCAGGCTCGTGCCGAGCCGCTGGAGATTAAACAGGCAGCCGGCCTGATTCATCCGCTCGCGAGAGGCGCTGGATGGCCGGCAGCAGGGTTAACGCGCCGGCCACGAAGATGCTCGCGGCCACGGCGAAATCCGCCCAGCGAAAAGGGACGCGAACGGGCACGTACTCCAGGAGCGACCGCGATCGCCGCCGATTCCGCGCGACGAAGGCCACAGTCCTCTGGGCCAGGTCCGGCGGATGTTCGAAGGGGGTCCTGTCATCGAGCAACTGGTTGATCGCCTGCCGGAGGCGCTGGACGCGGGCCGCTTGTACGTCATCGTCGCGGAAGGACTGTTCGAGCCGCTCGCGTTCGGCACCGTCAACTTGGCCCAGGACAAAATCGATCATCTCATCGGGTTTCATGGCGTCACTCTTCCCCAATACGCTTCGCCGACCGCGCCATCTGCTGGAGTTTCTCCAGGGCGGCATGCAAGCGTGACTTCACGGTTCCGACCGGGATCTTCAAGATCTCGGCGATTTCCCGATATTTCAAATCCTGGTGATAAGCCAGGATCAAGGTTTGGCGGAGTGTCTCAGGTAGTCGAGCGATACTCTCGCGGACCCATTGTTGTCGTTCGGCTTCTTGCAGTTCAGTCAGGGGCCCTTCGGAATCGCCCACGAGAAGATCGATGAGATTGCCGGCATCCGACTCGCGCCCACCTCCACCCACGCGCTGATCGAGGCTCACGGTGGGATGCCTGCCGGCTTTCCGTAACGAGTCAACAGCTTGGTGAGTTGCGATGGCATAAAGCCACGGACGAAAGGCCCGGCCGTTCTCGAACAATCCGCGTTTCAAGTGAACCTGGAGGAAGGTGTTCTGAAACACATCCTCCGCCAGAGTGGGATCGCCCAGGTAACGGGCCAGGTAACGGTACAGCTCTCGTTCATACCGATGGACAAGTTCGGTGAAGACGTCGGCGTGCCCCTCCTCGCGGTACCGGCCCATCAGCTCCTCATCGGACGAGCTGGCCGAGGTCTTCTGCCGAGTCGGATCCTATGGCCTTAACCATCATACGTACCGCCGCGGCCAAAGGTTCAGGAAATCTGCTGGGGACTAGCACCGCCGAACGCTTCGGCCCGAGTCGGGAATCGCACGCCTCACTCTGAACCGGCACAATGCGTAACGATAAGTCTAAAGCGATCTTCCGATGCGTCAACCCCCTTCTCCGCCGGCCATCTGGCCTTGCGTCGCACGCGCAGTCTCCGGCCGCGGAACGGCATCATCGAATCCAACGCATCCGCTGGATGTATGGGAGAGCCGGAAAGCGCAGGTCGGCACCCATGCGGAGATTGGGCCAGACGGGCTGGAGGTGAGGCCAGTAGACGCAGAACGCTTTGCCGATGATCAGCGCCTCGGGAACCTCCCAACTGGCGCGCGCCCGAATCGTCCCAGCCGTGATCCGGGCGGTCCGGGTCGATCTGGTCCGAATCGCCCCAGGCCCTTGCGTCACTACTCCACGGGCTATTGTCGCCGAGCATCAGGTAGTGTCCCGGCGCGATCGGGAAGTCCCGCGGCGGACGGTGGGTCAGAGCGGCGAATCGCGCAGGATCCGCCAGTAGGTCGAACAGGGCGGAGGGATCGTAGTGTGCCGCCTCGCCAAGGTTCGCGTAGTCCGGCTCCGACGGCTCGAGGGTATAGTAGACATCGCGCTTCAGGACCAGGCCGTCGATCGCGATCGCGGCGCCGTGCGCGGCGATCCGCACGGGTTCCAGGTCGGCCTCCGTGGGCACGACCGGCTCGGTGGCTGGCGGGTAGCTCCGACCGTCGCCGAATGGGAGATCGCGATCGACCCAGAGGGTCAACCGTCCATCGACATGGGAAAAGGTCAGGTTGTAGGTTCCTGGCCGGGCGATTCGCGTCGGTGCGGCGGGACCCAGAGCGTCTGCACCATGGAACAGCCGGGCAGTCCCGGTGGCCAGGTCGATGTCGCATCGATGAGAACGGCCGCCCCGGATCAGGTCCAGCCGCAAGCCCCCGGTCGCCTCATGGACGGTCAGACGCAACGAGATGGTCAGGTCGCCGACCCAGTGCGGTTGGAGCCAGGATCGCGCGGCGCGCGCGGGTCGTTGCGGTCCAGGGCCGCGAGGTCGGTGTTGTACGACGTATAGTCCGTGATGAGTGTCGCCCGCGGCGGTGTCGCCGGGCGTCGCCCGTCGCGGATCGCTTGCCATTGTTCCGGGGCGGACACGATGTGGCGATATCTCAGCTCGGACCACCCGGACGCGCCGCGATCGGGCACGAACGTCCCGGGCTCGGGTTCCGTCCAGACGCCCGACTCCGCGGTCGACCACCGCGACCAGCTCACATCCCCGCGCAACGACGCCGCGCGATGGCGATCGTCGTAAACCATGACCTGCATCGCCTGCTGATGTTCCAACGGCCGCGGCGGCCGCTCGAACTCCCCCGGACCGTCCTGCGGCTTGACCCAGACGTCCCCCTCCTGGATCCGCAGCACTTCGTTGGGCATCCCGACCAGCCGCTTGATGTAGCGGACCTCCGGCTTCTCGGGCAGCTTGAAGACCGCCACGTTCCACCGATCGAGATGGACCCGGCCTGCGCCGGACAAGATCGGAAGCGACACGCCGTCCTTCATGACGTAGATTCGGTCGCCCGAGAAGCTCGGCGCATCACCGACGGCCGCCTCGAACCGGCAGTTCTCGCAGGTACCCCACTGGATCCGGGGCCCCGCGCCCATGTTGGGCGGGACCGCCTCGACCTCGCGGTCGGCGTTGACGGTGTACACGTACCCGCACTCCGGGCACACGATCTCCTTGTGCCGGCCCATCAAGGTCGGAGCCATCGAGCCCGTCGGGATCACGAACCCTTCCGCCTCGAGGCTCCAGATCAGGAAAGCCAGGAACACCACCACGAACGACTCGATCGACTCGCGACGGCTACCCCGCCTCGCATGCCGGGCCGATGAGACTGCCGTCCGCGATGCGGTCACACCCGATTCTCGCGGGGATTCCGGTCGGACGAGATCCCGAACTTGCTGATTCATCGTCATACCTTGGGCCAGGATGTTCCCGGATGATCGACTCCTTCGTTAGAGGATAACAAACCAAGGGCCGGATCTGAACGGGGGAACCCGGTCTTCGGATCCCGTCGTTCCTCATTGACGGGCGGCGGATTTCGTTGGATAACCGGTGTGGTGGAGTGACACGTGGCGATCTCGCCAGAGTCGGCGATGAAAAAGAAGTGCCTGGGAAGTGATTCGTCACTCAGGAGCCCATCATGCGACGATTGTGCGTCGTCGTCGTCGTTGTGATCGTTCCAGCGTTCCTGTGGAACCTGGTGCTAGACCGGCGCGACCCAGGCTCTACGCTGTTCTCGGCACGGATGAGCCCGCTGAGCGCGGGGAACCGGCGCATTGCATCGAGTGCCATCAATCGGCGGCAGCCAAGGACTACCTGTTCCTCGCCTACCGCGACGTCGGTCCTACAATCAAGTGAAAATTTGAAATGAGGGAACTGGGTCACGTCTTGCCTGAGTCAAGTCGGGATGGCCGGATTCGAACCGGCGTTCTCCTGCTCCCAAGGCAGGCGGATTGCCAGGCTTTCCTACATCCCGTCGGATCCTTCCAGCAGCCCGTGAGGGAATCGAACCCTCCTCTCCGCCTTGAAAGGGCGGTATCCTTGGCCGATAGACGAACGGGCCAACTTGACTCACGATTGATACGAATCCAGGGTCTCCTTCAGTGGGCCAGGTGGCGCTCGAATCCACGTCTCCACCGTTTCAGGGTGGCGCTAGACCGTCTCAGCTACCGGCCCGTCAAACGTCTTCCACCCCTGTAGACCCAGCGCCAGGGCAGCGGGTTCGCGCCGGTGGGTCCGTTTCCCAGAGGCGGTGGAACCGACTCCAGTGGGGCGATCGCGCCTCGCCAAATCGAGCGGTAATTGGTTACGATAAGGGCGGGGCAGGAGAGTCCCATAATCCAGTCCGACAGGAGAGAATCGCTGGTGAAATCCCTCACAACCGTTCCGGATAACGCCGAGTCCGCGTCGCATCCCACGACCACGCGATCGACCCCCATGGTCTTCCGGATCACGATGGCCTCGCTCTGGACCATCGTGATCCTGGGCCTGTGCTGGATGCCCGGTGAATGGGTCAAGGAGGTCGAGGAAGGATCGCCATGGTTCCAAATCCCCGACCTCGACAAGGTGGTCCACTGGGGGATCTTCGTCGTGTTCACCACGCTGTGGCTGCGGATTGGGACATCCCGATGGCGGTATGCCTGGGTCGCGCTGGGCGGGCTGGCCGTTGCGGCGGTCAGCGAGATCGTTCAGACAATTCCCGCGATCGGACGGGACGGAGAAATCGGTGACGGCATCACGGACATGATCGGCGTCGTGATCGGCCTGATCGTCGCTCGCTGGATCGAGCCCCTGTTGCGTGGGTTGGAATCCCGGATGTTCCGGGGTTCTACCTCGTGAGTCGGCCTTCATGGCGCACGGACGGCAACCCTGCGGATCGTCTCGAAGAGGGATACAGCGATGATTCGAGTCTCGGGCCGGTTGCACGGGCTGGGGATGGCGATCGGGATCAGCTCGTGGTGGTTCGCCACGATCGCGGCGCCACTCGCCGCTCAGGAGGGTGCACGGGCACTGTCCCTGACCTGGGACAAAGAGATCTTGACGATCCGCGGGAAACACCTACCCGGCGGCGCGCTCGAAGTCTGGTACATCGAGGCGTATTGCCGGCCCGGTTCGACACATCGTGACTGGCATCAGACGGTCATCGCCCACAAGACAGAACGCGTCGAATCCAACGCCGACGGCCGGCGCATCAAGCTCCGATCGCGCCTGAACGACGGCGTGGTGGTTGACCACGAAATCCGGGCCGGGCGGGACGAGGTCGATTTCCGGGTGGTCGCGACCAACCCCACCTCCGCCGAGTCTCAGGCGCAATGGGCACAGCCCTGCATCCGGGTCGACCGGTACGCGGGCACCAAGGCCGAGGATTCTTCCGAAGCGTATTTGCCCCGCTGTTTCCTCTACGTTGACGGCAGGCCAACCCGGATGCCCACAACGCCGTGGGCCCGCTCCGCACTCTATACCCCCGGGCAGGTCTGGTGTCCCGAAGGAGTCAGCCGTGATGATGTGAACCCGCGACCATTGAGCTCCATCGTTCCCTCCAGTGGCCTGATCGGCTGCGTCTCGGCCGACGGCAAGGAGATGCTGGCCACAGCCTGGGAGCCCTACCAGGAGCTGTTCCAGGGCGTCATCGTCTGCCTGCATTCCGACTTCCGGATCGGCGGATTGAAGCCGGGGGAATCGAAGACGATTCGGGGCAAGATCTACCTGATGCCGGCCGATTTCGCGGCGCTGGAGGCGCGGTACCGCAACGACTTTCCCGAGCAGGTCCGCCGGACAACGCCCGCCAAACCCGGCGCGCCGGCGAAGGCACTCATCGAGTTCGGCTGGGACGAGCCTGGGACCGCCTTCCTGCGAAGCCACCGCGCCGAGATGGAGGCCACGCCGTTCGACGGCTGCGTCTTCCACGTCGAGGCGCGGACGGCCCAGGGAGTGCCGGCGAACTTCACCTGGCTCGGCTGGGGGCGGCGGTCGTTCTCCGCCGATGAGTTAAAGACGGTGCGCGGCGACCTGGAATCGCTGGGCCAGACACGGTTCCGGCACAACTTCCTCCGATTCAACGTGACGCCCGCCGACCTCGACTGGTTCGACGGCCACGCGGCCGTCGTCAACAACGCCCGGCTGGCCGCCCAGCTCGCCCGCGCCGGCCATTGCCGGGGAATCCTGCTCGACACCGAGCAATACGAAGGGAAGCTCTTCGATTATGCGAAGCAGCGCGAGGCGAAGCGGCGCACCTGGGACGACTACGCCGCCCAGGCCCGATTGCGAGGTCGCGAGGTCATGACCGCCTTCCAGGAGGGATTCCCCGACCTGACCGTGTTCTTGACCTTCGGGCACAGCCTCCTCTGGAAGCAGACGGATCATGGGAAGAAGCCGCTGGCCGAGTGCCGGTACGGCCTGCTCGTTCCCTTCCTCGACGGCATGATCGACGCGGCCAAGGGCCGGGCGCGGATCGTCGACGGCCACGAAATGTCCTACGGATACCGCGATGCCGATGCCTTCATTCAGGCTCATCGGGCCATTCAGGACGACGCCGCAACCCTGTCCGCCGACCGCGCAGCCTATCACCGCATGGTCTCCGCCGGCTTCGGGATCTGGCTCGATTACGACTGGCGTAAGAAGGGATGGAACACCGGAGACACCGAGAAGAACTACTTCTCTCCCGAGCGATTCGAGACCAGCCTCCGCGCCGCGATCGAGCAATCGAATGAGTTTGTCTGGATTTATACGGAGAAACCTCGATGGTGGTCCGACAAGGGCGAAGCGATCGATCTGCCACCGTCATATATCGAGACCGTCCGCCGGGTCCGCCGGGCGTTGGTGGAGGAATGAAGGCGGTTCTTCCATCGGGGCCTTGTCGTAAAATGGGGTGGTCGCGAGGCACGTCGATTCTTGGGAGGTCATGTCATGCAATTGCGCAAGCTATCTGAGTTGGAACAGCGGATGTCTGCGGACCTTGACTGGGCGGAGCACACCCCCGATGTCATGCAAAACCCGGAATACTTTGGGAAATTGGTGGTGGTGCACAACAAGCGGGTCCTGGCGGCCGGCCTGGATCGGCAAGCCCTGGTTGAGCAAGTTGCTAAAGAGGTCGGCGTACCCTGGCGTCATCTCGTGGTCCTTGTCGTACCGGATCCCAGGTTGGAAGCGTGGGAGGATCCTCTCGAGTGAGTGACTTGCGTTGGAGGAATTCATGACCTCTCCCCCGGCTCAGACAAGGACGCCGGTGGAATGGTTGATCCAGCCGATCACGTTGTGCGCGATTTCATTCCCAGTGGCGCGGCTCGTGGTTCACCTTTACTTCGGCACCGCACCTCCGGACCCCGAGTCAGTGAAGGAACCCTGCTGGCTGGACACGGGCGCTCCGATCTCCGTCGTGCCATTCTATCTCCATCACGGGCGGCTGGTTTGGCAACCCATTCCCTGGGTTAGCACAAGCTGGGCGGGTCAACGATGCGATCTGGGCCGCATGGATTTCTGGCTGGCGACTGAGCAGCCTCCCTATCTTCGCGGTCCTCTGTCGCTGCTGGCCAAGTTCACACGGAGTGATCCGCCCGGCCCACCAGACCGGATCCTGCTCGGACTGGAATTCTTCCTGTCCCACGGGGCCGAGTTCCAGCTCCCCCTCCCGCCGCGGGATGGGAGTATTCTGCTCCCCTGAAAGTTCTCAAAAGCTCGTCTCCGTCGATTCGTTGCTGATGCGTGAGAACCCGGGTGCGAACATCCCGGCCCATCTCGGCGGTGAGACGATCCCTTGGTCCTTGAACGATTGCTCGGCGGTCTCGCGAAGTGCGCGGGCCTCGGCGTCGGTCTGGATTTCGCCGAGCCGGTAGCGCATGAGCTGGGCGTTGAGCGGCATGTCGGCTTGATCATAAAGTGTTGCGGCCGAGACGAGCGCGTTAGAGGCGCGGATGGGGTCTTCCTGGCAGGCGGCGATGGCGGCGCGTGTGTAGTGGGCATGGGCAATGCCCCAGGCTTGACCCTCGCGCTCGAGCCGCTGAGCATCGCGACTAGCCTGGAGCAGGAATGGCGCCGGGTCGCTGGCCTTTTCCGCGATCGCCAAGGCGGTCCGCGCTCGTTGCTCGAGCATCTGGATACGGAGCAGTTGGATCCGGAAGAGCAACGAGCGGGAATACTCGGGCCAGGCGGCTTCGAGGCGGGCCCAGGCCCGGGTAACGTCGCCGCGATAGAGGTCCAGGTGGATCAGCGCATCGAGGGCCGAGGCGTGCTGGAGGTTGAACAGCCCCTTGCCTCGCCGGTTCAGGAGTGTCTCGAGATCGGCCTCCGACGCGGGAGCCTCGTTTCCAGACAGCTTGATCATGGTCATGTAGAATGCGGTCAAGGTGGTGGCGGCATACAGGTCGCCACGTTCCTGGGCCTCGCGGTACAGGACGGTCCAGCGCCGCTTGAGCTCGTCCATTTGACCCAGGAGCAGCAAGGCCCGCAGGGCGAAGTTGTGCCCGGTATCGCGCTCCCAGGCGACGCCCGTGCAATGGTTGCGGAAGAGCAGCTCGGCCCGATCGAGCGCCGTCTGGGCGTCCTTCCAGCGACCGACCAGGAGCGAGCTGATCCCGCGCACCAGTTCGACCATCCCCCGGGCGTGAGGCGAATCGATCCGATGAGCCAGCGTCTCGGCGAGCTCCAGCAGCGCCGCGACGCGGGGCAGCGCGGGGAGGCCGACAGTGGCCCGATGCGCGGCTTCCATGGCCATGGACCGCGCGATCCGAAATGGTTCACCCGCTCGGAGGGCCAGCAAGAGCCCACGGGTCTGGAAGTCGGCGCCGCGGATCGGCTCGACCATGCTCAGGCCCGTGACGGCCGACCAGCAGAGGTCGATCCGGGTGAGATCCATCGCGGAAACCTGGGACTGATCCCGCTCGAGGAAGTGGAGTCCGCGCAACCGGAGGCGAGCCCGATGCCAGATCAAGGAGGCGAGAGCCCGTCGGGGCGTCTCGGGCATGCTCATTCCCACCGGGGCGAACAGGGTGCGCAACAGGGACAGTCCATCGTCCAGGTGGCCGCTGATGAGGAACTGCGTGGAGGCCAGACGTTTCAGCTCCAGGGTCTCGGCCGCCGTGGCCGAGATGGCCGCGGTCAGATAGGCCTGCGCCGCTTCGGCGCCACGGCCGGCGTTGGTCAGCACATCGCCCAGCCGCCTCCAGAGGGACCGCGCCTGGTGCGCCGGTCCCGGATGGAGTTCCACCGCGATCCGGTAGAGCCGCGCCGCGTGATCGAACGCCAGCGCCGCCGCGGCCTGGTCGGCCCCCCGCGAATAGAACTCGCAGGCGAGCGCGGGATCGCCAGCCCCCCGGTAATGCCCGGCGAGGACCTCGGGGTTGACCGGGCCGGCCGTGGACAGGACCGTCGCCAGCCGGTGGTGGTGCCACTTCAAGCGATCCGACGGCAAGTGCGCGACGACCGTCTCACGGATCCGGTCGTGATAGATCTCGATATCGTCGTGCTGGGTCTGGCCGATGCAACGGATCAGCCGGGCCGTGCGGAGGGAAGCCAGGGCCACCCGGCCCCCGCCGCCCAGTTCGCCAGCCTGGAAGGCCAGGGCCTGCCGGATCGGGCGCCCCGATACGGCCACCACCACCAGCAGCCGCTGGGCCTCCTCCGGCAGCCGCTGGATTCGCGCCCAGAGCACCTCGTCCAGGTCGAGCTGACCGATCGCCTCCCAGCGATCGATCGGCTCGCCCCCCTGGATGTGTTTGACCAGCTCGTTCGACGAACAGCGGGTTCCCGCCCGACTCCCGAGCCACCACGTGCGCCTGGGCCCGCGATACGGCATCATCGCGCCCCAGGAGGACCAGAGCCAGCTCGCGCGCCTCGGATTGGGTCAACGGCTCGACGGCCAGCTCGCGGTGGTCGAGTCGGGAGGAGCCGGCGGTGATCGACTTGCGGATCTCGTTCAAGAACGGACTGCGTTCCGCATCCTCCGAGCGGAAGCTGCCCAGGAACAACAGGACCGGCGACTGCGGCGAGCAGAGCAGGTCCGACAGCAGGATGGCGCTGTCGACGTCACCCCATTGCAGGTCGTCGATGGCCAGGACCAGGGCGGTCCGCTTTGCCAGCCGGGTCAGCAGCTCGCGGAGCCCGGCGAAGGCGCGGCGCCGCAGCTCCTGCGGATCGGGCATCTCCGGCGGTGCATCGCGCCGCACCGAGGCCACCGCATCGACACTCTGCAAGACCGGGAAGACCCGGGCGAGGAACGGCACGTCCTGGGGCAAGAGCGCCTGGGCCTCGCGCACGGTCAGCCCCTTCAGGTGCCGCACCAGGGCATCGATCAAGCTATCCAGCGCCTTGTACGGGACCGATTCTCGCTCGTAACACCGCCCGGAGAGCACCACAGCTTCGTCCCTTGCGATCAGGCCGTCGAGGAACGACCGGATCAGCGTGGTCTTGCCGGTCCCCGTCCGGCCGAAGACGAAGATCGACTCGGTCCGGCCCAGGTTCAGACAGGAGAACACCCCATCGAGGACCTGGAGGTGCCGCGACCGTCCGATCAGGGGGAACGCCCGGTTCGGCTCGGGGAGGTCGATCGGGTCCTGGACCTGCCCGTTCATCAGCGCGATGATCTCACGACCGCCTGGCCGTCGCGCCGGGTCCCGGTCCAGCAGCATCAGACATAGCCGGACCAGATCCTCCGGAATCCCGGCCACGAGCGAGGCTGGCGACGGGGGCGGTTGTGTCCGCTTGGCAACGATCAACTCCTGAGGCAAACCCGCGAACGGCAGTCGGCCCGTCAATGCCTCGAACAGCATGACGCCGACGCTGTACCAGTCGCTCGCCGCCGTGATGGGGAGCCCGGCCGCCTGCTCCGGCGACATGTGGGCCACCGTGCCCACGATCTGACGGTCCAGGGCCCGGTATCGCCCCGAGCTCTCCAGGTCGGCGGTCAGCCCGAAGTCCAGCAGCACGACCCGTCCCTCGAGGGTCACCAGGACATTCGTCGGCTTGATGTCCCGATGCAGTTTCCCCGATTGATGAAGCGCATCGACGCCCGCGGCCAACTGCTGCATCGCATCGCGAAGCGGGGCCTCATCGAAGAGTGGTAGCCCCTGGCCGTCGCGGCCATCCCCGGGCGTCGGCGGCGAGACCGCTTCGACTCGACCCGAAGGTGTGCTTCCCGAAGAACCGCGCGGGACACTCGCCGTCGGCCGGATCCTCACATAGCTGACAAAGTCGCAGCCCTCGACCAGCTCCATGGTGAAGAACCATCGGTCCTCGACGACGAACATCTCATACAGATTAACCAGGTTGGGATGGGTGATATCGCTCAGCGCGCGGAACTCTTGCTTGAACCGGACCAAGGCCGCCGGATCCACACGCCGCATCGTCTTGAGGGCGACGAGTTCCCCGCGCTGCTGATCATACGCCTCGTAGACGACCCCCATCCCGCCTGTGCCTACGCGGCGGACCAGCGTGAACCGCACAGAGTTGAGCATCGTCCTGAGGCTCTCGGCCTCCGACTGGAGATGATGCTTCTCGTCCAGGGCGAAGGACAGGTCCTCGAAATCACCGGTCTCGCCCACACCCGTCGGGCCGCGGGTGACGCGCACGTCGTTCTGAGGGCTCGGCATGGGCCCGGTGGGGGAAACCTCATGCACCCGGGCGATGGGGGCGACCTCGGTCTCGTTCCGTCGCGATTCGATGGCGACGGGCTCGGTGGGCGTCTCCGAGAGCGCCAGCGACGGCGTGGGTCCCACCATCGTCTCGTTCAACCGGCCGAACGACCGGCGCCGTTCCTGTCGCTCGCCGTCGACCAGCGGGCGGATGAGCTCTCCTCGTTCGGCGATGTCCGGGAACGCCGACAGGTAGACGCGAATCGGCAGCGGTTGCCCATGCAGCCACCGCTGATGCTGATCAACCAGCAAGATCTCGAGCCGGTCCTCGGCGGGAAGGGCCGGATACGAGGACAGGAAGCCGAAGACATCGGGGACGGGCGACCCGGCCTCCCAGAGGCGAGCGAACCGCCCGGCCAGGCGTTCGTCCTCATTCGAGCCGGAATTGGAATTCATCGCCCGGTGACTCCCGTCGCACGCCACGATCGAAGAGCGGGGGACCGTGCCGACATGCTCCGGCTGAGCGGAAACCGGCACCCCTGGCCGGCGCCCCGTCGTCCTCGGCCACGCGGACTGAGCGGGACCGCGCCGGCGGCGGTCACCCGCACCGGCGCTCGGCCGCGCAGATCCGTGGCGTGTCCCCCTAGGATACGGACGCAACGGTGCGCCGATCAATCGAGGACCCGACCCGATCCGCGAGCGCCGAGCGGTCCCCACCCGGGATAGGCGGCTGACTTCGTTCGTCGCCTTGGGTAATTCTGAATGACGAGTCGCATGCACGCCGCCGCGATTGTGTTTGTCAGACGCGATTGGCCGACGACTGGCCGATCGACTTTTCCGTACATTCGGAATACCTTGCCTCGTCGTTCCGGGCTTGGGTTCGTTGCTGTCAGGCGACATTCCACTTAAGTTCCCAGAAGAAACCTTGACCCCTGGAGTCCAATACACCAAGTTTGACCCCAGGGTCCTGTCCGACCCCACGATCAACGGGCAACTCGACCCCCAAGGAGCAAGCGACCTGCGCGGAATCTTTCAACCAGATACACAGCGACGGGACGACCGTGATGATCGCCCTGGCGCGTCCTGGGGCATCATCGCCGGCTTGAGCCATCAGAGTCGTCGGCGCCCGCAGAGGAATGACTCCCGTGGCGAACGGGTAAAGGCAACATCTCGAATTCACGAATGAATATACATGGACGATTAAAGAATGACTTGCCAAGTTGCCCGGTCTACGCCAATACTATATCGATGTCCCTGTTTCCAGGTCCGGCTTGGCAATCAGAGCGATGAGGTCGGGTCATGTGTGGAGTGTTGCAGGAGTATGTCGAACGCATTCCCGATCTGCTCGAATCCGTGCGCGGGAACCAAGAATGGGCGGAAGGGTCTCGAATCGGAACCCAGGTAGCCCGAGAAAGACTGGAACTTCGGACGCACCTCGTACGATCAGCCGCTGAATGGTCTGCGAGACGAGGTCAGGCTGCGATCGGCCTCTCGCACGGTGCAGGGGTCGCCATCTGAGAATGGACGACGGGCAACGACGTCGCGATTGGGATACGATGGCGGCGGTAAGAGAGCACATCAATGGGTGAGCCCGCGGGAAGAATTGATGAGGTCGTTCTGAGGAAGATCCGTGGGAAGATCGTGCAGGGTCTCGTGCGACTCGCTGGCGCAGAGCCGGTCCGAGCCGGAAAGGGGCAAAGCAATCTTCCCGAGCCCACTGAAGCGCAGCGGCGCGATGCGATCGAGAAGGCACTAACCGACCTCAAAGCCAACTTGGTTGAGCTCTCGCGAGCGATCGACCAGTCCCGGTCCCAATTCTTGGAGGCGATCGTCAACTTCCGACCGGAGAAATCGACCAACGATTCCGACTTAGAAAAACTGATGCAAACGACTCGGCGGGCGATGGAGACGGTAGCAACCCTGCGCGCCATGATACCTCCGGAGGACGTAACCCGATCGGAGCCTCAGAAGCTCAAAGACTTCCTGGACGAGGTTCGACTCAAGGCGTTCGTCGAACAGGCGCGCCAGCCGATCTCGGAACTGATCAACGAATGGTTCCCCGTCCAGAAAATCTTTGTTGCGGTGCATGGCATCGGAGACCAGTTCCTTAACGAGACCGTCCAGTCGGTCGCGGTCCGGGTCTGCGATTACGTTGGAGTTCCGGCTGCCCTGCCTTTGGGGCGGTTTCACGGAGGTGGAGCGACAGTCACCGGCGCGTTCCTCCCCGACCCCGATCGTGATCCGCCAGTGAATTGCGCGTTCGCCGAGATTTATTGGGCCGATGTCCCCCGCGGTCCCGCTTCCGATGAGCATACTCTGGAGGAGCCCAAGAAGTGGGCTCGCACGCTGGTCGAGCGCTTGAGATTAAAAGCGCCCAATGACCCGCTCCCCATTGACTCGAAATGGAGACGGGCCGTTTCCAAATTCCTGAAACGATCAGCCACGAACCCGGCGGCTGACGCGGAAGAAGCCCGGCGAAATGACCGGCGTCTCGAGCAACTGCTGGAAGAACTCATTCAGGGGGTGATCGTCGCCGATCGTCTCGTTTTCCTCGCGGACAAGGCTGGGCTCTTCAAGTTCAACCTCAAGAAGCTGCTCAACGATTACCTCAACGATGTCCAGGTTGTGACGGAGTTTGAGGACTTCCGGAAGCGGCTCCTCGACATCTTCGACGAGGTTCTCGAGAAGATTCATCGCTACTTTTATCGATCCGAGATCTACATCGTTGCTCACAGCGAGGGGACAGTCGTCTCCTTCATGGGCCTACTCCGAGGTATCTCCGAACGCGAAAACCGGAAGTTGACCGCGGCCGCGCACTGGAGCGGCATGATCCGCGGCCTCATGACGATCGGCTCTCCGTTGAACAAGCATGTACGGTTCTGGCCCGAGCTCTTTGACCAATTCAAACTCTCCGAGATCCCATCGAATCCCGCGAAAATCGTCTGGAAGAACTATTACGACTATGGTGACCCGATTGGCTACGACTTGAAGCCGACTAGGGCCTGGATGGTCCACACAGGGTGGGATCGCTTCTTTGAGTTCTCGAACCCGCGTGACAAGGATCCCAAGGCCAAAGACTCCGGGGACGATATCGGATTCACCCGCTATTATTTCCCGGGGGAAGCCCACAACGAGTACTGGCGGGACCCAGGAGTCTTCGGTCACTTCATCGAGGATGTCGTCGATCCCATCCAGAATCGAACGCCGACTTTTCTCAAGCCGAAGAAGGGGCCCCACGGTGTAACCGCAAAGCCCTATGGGGTACCCGCAACGAGACTCCTCGCGCGGCTAACGAGCTACCCCATGCCGTACTTCCTGTCGGCGGTCCTTCTCTTCGTGGCTTGCTACATCCTCTACAAGGCGGTACGCGGATGCCTGGATCCGATCGCCGCTCGGTTCGATTCCTCGCCACAAGTCTTCATGAACGTCCTGGGTCTCTCTGGCTTGATCGCGGGCATGTCGTTGCTGGCGCAGATCCCCCGACTGGCCAAAGGAATGGGGTGGCGGGTCTTGGCGCTGATTCTCGCTCTCGTTTTTTCCTCGGGCTATTTTCTGTTGGAGAGCGCCAACAGGACGAGCATCGAGCCGCATCTTTACCGCGGCCGTGGAGGACGGTCCGGTGTTCAACAAATTGAACACGCCGCTCGTGATCGCCCTCGCTGTTGGTGTGCTCCTGTTGTTTGCTGTCAAAGACCTTCGGCCCGTCCTTTTCACACTCCTGCCCGTGGTGTTCTGGGTCCTCGTACTTCGGATCGCAAACGGGTTCCTCTCTGGTGATGAGTCGCAATCGCCGGATCCCTCGCGGTGGCACGGGTGGGCGTTGATCTCGGTCGCTCTGTTAATCGCCCTCATGGCCTGGCAGGTCTCGACCTGGTACCCGGAGGTCGGGACGAAGCCGTTGGTCCACACCGGCGGGCTCGTCGTCCTGCTGGTGGTCTCCGTACAGTTCGCTTTCAGTTCGGTTTCCGTGGATCGAAGCGCTCGAGAAACGCTCGCCAAGACCTACGAAGACAAGATTCAAGGAGTTCTCGGCCGGGTAGTTGAGAGCTCTCGTGAGAAAATGGCGAAAGCCCCTGGCGAATCGAGCCCCAGCACACCCGAGGCCGAGAAACTGTTGACCGACGCCGCGAGCCTCAAGATCGTGTCCGAAGCAGCTCTCGAGCAAGGTGCAATCTGGCCGGTCTACTTAGCCGGTGTTGCGTCGCTCTACCTCTGGTGGCTGGCAATCCTCCTGTTTAATCTGACTTTTGTCTGGCATCTCTACATCCGATGGGGAGGGGCGTCGAAATATATCGAGCAACGGAGCGAGGCAGAGGCATTGAGCGCAAGAACAGTGAGGGCCAACTCAGTCACCCGTGAATCCTGAAGCACATCAGGTGGTCTGAGTGGACCTCCCAGCCCACAAGCGGCACCGGTTCGTATGAGCCGCGCATCGGGATGGAGTCCACGCCTTCGCTCGATACGGATTATTGATCCGAGTTGGTCCTCGACTCCCATCGGAGCATCGTGCTGACCATGAGGGGGATGATAGCACGTCGCGTGCGGGGTCAGTTCGGAATCGGCACGTACTTCACGCAGCAGGGACTTCGTACCTCGACGACCTGGCCGGTCGGCTCGAGGGCACCCGTCTTGGGGTAACACGGAAAACGACGATCGTGTTCGAGGACATATTCTCGGCCAGCACATACGAGCCGGTCGGATCCACTGCGAAATTGCGCGGGGTCTTGCCGCGAGTCGGCTGGTACTCGACGAGCGTCAAGCGGCCGGTCCCGGGGTCGATCGAGTAGACGGCCAGGCTGTCGTGACCTCGGTTGGAGCCGTAGAGGAATCGCCCCGATGGGTGGACCACAACCTCGGCGGTCGAGTGCCGTGGCGCAGACCGCGATGGGCATCGTCGGCACCGTCTGGATCTCGGTGAGCGTGCCGTGATCGGGATCGTAATCGAACGCGGTCACCGTGCAGTCGATTTCATTGATCACATAGGCGTGCTTGCCGTCGGGATGGAACGCGAAATGGCGAGGGCCCGAGCGATCCTTGAGCTTGGTCGCAGGCGGGTCGTTGGGGGCGAGCTTGCCGTGGATCGGGTCGAACTTGTAGACGAAGACGCGGTCAAGGCCGAGGTCGGCGACCACGGCGAATCGATTGGCCTTGTCGAGGTTGATCGAATGGGCATGCGGGCTCCCCTGTCGCCTGGCGTCGAAGACCTTGCCCGTGTGTTGGACGAACTCGGACGCGGAGCCGAGTTTTCCATCGGGGCCGATCGGCAGCACAGCCACGCTGCCGCCCCCGTAGTTGGCCACGAGGACGTTCTTGCCCGTGGCGTCAACCACCAGATGGCATGGCCCGTCGCCGACCGTCGATTGCTGGTTGAGCCTGGTCAACTCCCCGGTCTTGGGATCGAGGGCAAATGAGGTGACCGCGCCCGAGCCCTTGCCGTCGCTCTCGTTCACAGCGAAGAGGTACTTGTGCGTTGGGTGGACCGCGAGGAACGAGGGATTGTCTAGCTCAGCGGCGAGCGTCGGCTCCGACAGCTTGCCGGTCGCCGTGTCGAGCTCCATCCGGTAGATGCCCTTGCTCTGGGTGCGGCCCGTGTATGTGCCCACGAACACCCAGAACTTCTCGGGGGCCGCCGCGGAGCTCGGGGTCGTACCGAGACACGCCGTGACGGCGAAGATCAGCATCGTCAATAACCACCATCGCGAGGCGAGAGTGCTGTCGAAGACCATCGGTGTAGACTCCAGTTAGTTGAGCCAGTGGATCGGAGACGAGTCCGCGGCCGACACGAGAGGTTCCTTGTCAGGTGTCGCTAACTCGCACGTATGACCTCCCTGCGGATCTCCCACCGCCGGGTGGGATTCCCTTGAGGAGCGTAAGATAAACCGAAAACGAGGACAAAGCAATCATCCCGCCGCACGACACCGACCTCCAATGATTCTCCACGCCGTCGCGCAGCCGGATCCCACTTGCCTTGTGAGTTCCAGCCGGATAATCTCCCCGAGTGTCCAGACGAACAGATTCCGTGCTGGGGGGAGACGTAGACGAGGAGGATTCGATGACGATCACCGTGTCATCCGTCCCGTTGGAGGAGGCTGTGCCTCTGCGGGAGCTGTACCGGCAGGAGATGACCTTCCAGATCATCCACGACTCCTTGCCCAGGAGGGGCTTCGGCAATCTGTTCCTGCTCCAACGGGATGAGCGAGTCGCCGGATACGGCTTCGTGATGGGCTATCACGGCAAACCGAAGGACATGATTCGGGAGTTTTACGTCTTGCCCGCCCTTCGCGGCTCGGCGCTGTCGATGTTCCGGCGGCTGATCGAGGTGAGTGGGGCGCGGCGATGAAAGCCCAGAGCAACGACGTCCTCCTCACTCTCATGCTCTACGACTGATACGAGATTACGAGCGACAGGATCTTGTTTCACGACGCCCTGACCACGAACCTCGACGTCCCCGGCGCCACAGTTCGCGAAGTCACGGCCACCGACAAGGAAAGGATCTTCGAGCACAAGGTCGAAGGCATGGGCGATTGGTTGATCGAGCACGACGGCGCCCTGGTTGCGACCGGCGGCATCGCCCTTCACTACAACCCACCATACGGCGACATCTTCATGGAGGTCGACGAACCCTTCCGCCAGCGGGGCTACGGTAGCTACCTGGTCCAGGAGTTGAAGCGGATCTGCTACGAGAGGGGTCGCAAACCGGCGGCACGCTGCAACGCCACCAACGCGGCCTCCCGGGCAACCTTGCAGAAGGCAGGACTCTTGCCCTGCGCCCGCATGCTCAGCGGTGTCCTCCGGTCCGGTTGAGGACCGCCCAATCCACCAGAGTTCCTCACCAATCCTGGCTCATGAGCCCAACTTGCTTCATTTGAACTAAACCGCTTCGCGGTGGGGTCTTGACCGCCTGGGCGCCTGATGCCAAGCTGTACTTCTCGTCGGGCTTCAGCGTCAAATGCCTTGTCCAAAGCACGCAGATTGCCCAGCCATTCAATCCCCATATAGCAAACGTCGTGCCCTTCTCGGCGGCTCAGTTCAACGAGATTGTATCCGGCAGGCCGAGCCCGCCTGAGTTCAGTCCACGCCACGCATCGGCCCACCGGATACAACCTTCTTCATTTTCGTAGCCCGCCGGTGCAGCACGACCGAGTCACTAAGAAGGATTAAAGTCGGAAGCCCGCAGCCACGCCCTGGCGGCTCGACGGCAGTGCCGTCGACGACCGGTCGCCGTGTCGGGGGCTTCGAATTGCCGATGTTCCGCTGGAAATTAATCGTAACGGGCGCCTGAAGTTTTCCGGTCGAATTGGAACCAGAAAGCGTCGCTGGGGTTCCCCACACCCGGTTTGGCCCGCCGATTATAAGCAGCGGTGAGCGTGAATTCGTCGGTATAGCCGAGAACGAAGTGCTGGCTGCCGTCTTTGACGTTACTTATGGGAAGAAGCTTACCAGCTCTGGCGAGAGGCACGGCAGTCACCCAGACCTGCAAGGTGATGCTATACTGCACTTCGACGACAGGATTCGGCATACCACTTTGTCCACCGCCCTTGAAGTTGAGGACGGACAGTCTCGGCGCGTCATCAATGGCGAGCGTGAACGGCGCAGCCTCGCCGGCCAAGTTCCACGCCGGTCCACTTCCTGAAGGCCGCAGCACCGGGACGCCCACCGGTTTACCCGGCAAGCCATAGAGAAAGCCCATGGACGCCGTATCGCCGCTTGCGCTGACCTCCGCATAAAACGGCAGGTGTTGTGGTTGACCGGGAACGTCGAGGAATGCATCGAGCATCGGAGCTGACTGGTTGTAATTCGCAGTGATCTCATTGAGGCCGTTAAGCCACACGACCTTGATGCTTTGCCGGATCACGTTCTGAATACATCCCATCACCCAGGGTTCGGGAGCAGCGGGGGTCGGCGGGAAGTCCGGGGATCGACTGCCGCCGATTGTGACGCCGGCGGGGGGCTGCATACCCAACGAGCTGGCTCGCATACTCCATCGTCTTCGACGAGATGAATGGACCACGCTTCCCGATCCCCGGCTCGAAATTCACCAGGTCTTGTCCGAGAACGGGTGTAGGTGTGGTAATCGCGGATACTCCCCCACTCAAGACGAGAGCCATGGGAACTCCTTCGGAGCATTGTGCCCCCAACTGGAAGTCGAGTCCGAACCGAGCTGCATCACTGCAAGCCGACGAAGAGCCCGTTAGTCAACGAGAGATCTGAGATCGGACCTCGATAGCTCTCGAAGTTTTCTGTGCGCCCTCGGAGACACGCACCTCCGATCGGCCACGGGGTGATGCGGGTCATGACGGCCGCTTCTTAAGATTGATCACGATTGTGCGCCCATCTCCCGAAGAGTCCTTCGGCAAAGTGCGAGTGGTCACGATCATCGACGCGTTGTGGGTCGAGATAAGCGATGGGGGATGTCCCTGCCCGTGGGCGGGCTTTGGAAGTACCGGTGGCCTCTTCTCAGGGCCGTTTGCATTGTCGATGGCAGTTCGGCCGGTGCGACACCCCCTCAGGGAAGTTGCTCAGAAACCGCAAGTTTCCCATCGATTACCTTGGCCTTGTGACTCGTCGCGTCTTCACGGATCTGTAATTCGCATAGCGCAGGAGGGCTTTTGACATTACCCGATGTTCCGCCATCGGTCTGCTACCCCAGCCGGCTGAAGCTGCCGGCAACGACGAGGTCCGAAGCCTGGGGGACCATGGAGCCTCGATCGTTGGATCGGCCGGGAACTAGCGGCGAGCTGACTCGGCGACTGCCAGCATCACGGCGGTCGGGACCTAGCAGTCCGGGACATGGTCAACCCAGGTGAAGTGCCGATAAAGGCCGTGATAATCAACAAGCCAAAGATGCTGTCAGGCTTGGACCAAAAGGTACGTGGTCAGGCATTGGGGGCTTGCCTATATCTCGTCGCGGATGATGCACCACCGGCCGATAGGCACGACCTA
>CAWJTQ010000010.1:0-531178 GCA_963845695.1 uncultured Isosphaeraceae bacterium
TCGAGGTGTGGCGCGGTGGCTCTGTCTCATCGACCGGGCTCCGTTTCCACACCCCGCTCATCAAACTGGACGGGCGGTTTTCCCGCATCCAGCTTTCGTTACAAGGCGTTTCTCATCAATGAGTTCACACTTTCGCTCACGAAACGGGTATGCGGCTAGGTCCGTTGGAGCCGGTACAGTCCCAGCTCCTGGTACAGGTAGGCGTCAGGGTATCGTGTTCGACCCTGACCCGGCACCTTGAACTTCGCACACAACCACTGGCGAACCCGATAGCGCACGTGGCTATCGATGGCGCGGTAGGCCGGGCTGACGGTCCCGATGCGAAAGTAGTTGGACCAGCCACGCAGTTTGCGGTGATCCGACCGATCTGCTTCTCGACCGCCAGCCAGGTCGTCTTGTGCCTCGTCAGTTCCCTGATCTCGCCGCAGAGCCGGTTGATCTTCTTCCGCGACGGGCGGGGTCCCACATAGGGGGCGCCCGTGCGACGGTCGTAGTTCCGGCCCAGGGTGTAGCCCAGGAAGTCGAACGTCTCTTCCGGCAGGCGACAGAGTCGCGTCTTCGTCTCGTTCACCGTCAGCTTCAGCTGGGACATCATCCCCCGCATCACGGCCATGGCCGGTTCGGCCAGGCCGCGACAGCAGATGACGAAGTCGTCCGCGTAGTTGACGATCCGCGCGACCAGACGTCGCTCATGTCCGCCGGTCTTCCATCCCTTCACAAATCTCCGCATGTCGATATTCGACAACAATGGTGAGATCGGGGCCCCTTGTGGGGTCCCCATCGCCAGGTCTTTGTTCCGGGTCGTTCGACAGCGGTGCCCTTTCGCGTCGGTCTCTTCCACCGGGGTCTCCAGCCACATCTTGATCAGCCGCAGCACGCGGCCGTCGCTGATCCGCCGGGACACCGATTTCATCAACTCGGCAAGGGGGATACTATCGAAATATCCAGATAAGTCCGCGTCCACCACCTCGGTGTGCCCGTCCTGAGCCGCCGTTCCACTTGGCCAACGGCGTCCAGGGCGAGTGCGCTCCGGGCGGTAGGCGTGTTGTTCGGGCTCCAGGTCGGCCTCGAAGATCGGCTCCAAGACCAGCACCGCAGCCATCTGAACCACGCGATCTTTGATGCAAGGAATCCCCAGCGGCCTGGGCTTGCCATCCGATTTCGGGATGTACACGCGTCGGACCGGCAGGGGCTGATACGTCCCCTTCCTCAGCTCTTCCGCCAGATCGTCCAACCAGCGATCGGCACCGCACGCCTCGATCTCCGCGAAGCTCTGGCCGTCAACCCCCGGCGCGCCACCGTTGGCACGGCAGCGCGCGTAGGCGAAACCCAGAACGTCGCGGCGGTAGATCTTGTCGTACAGGGCATAGAATCGGTAGTCGGGCGCGTTCTTCGCTTTGGTGTGCAACGCTGTCTGCAACGTCCCAACCTTCATGGGAGGTGTTAGGCTCACGCCAATCTCCCGGCTGTCGGCCGCGTGTTGCGTTGACCTTGAACTAAGGCCCCTTCCCTCGACCGGAGTTACCCGGTGTCGACGGTACTACGGACCTATCCGCCACCCCAGGCGGCCCGGCCTATCCCTCGCGGGCGTCCGGTTGAGGGTCACGCGCCCTCACCGCTTGGGGTTTCCCGTGTTGCGTGGATCTCCGTGTACAGACATGCCGTCGTCATTACCCCGGTGGCCCGCTGGGTCGGATCGCTCGTGGGACGGCGTATTCCAGCCGTTTCCTGGCTCGCCAGCGGCTACGGCCTTCCCCATACTAATGCAAGGTCGGCGCACACATTGGACGTTTCGAGGCCTGCTCGACGTTCACTCGCGTTACGGCCTGCCTGCTCGCGGCATCGCCAAAGCGACACCGGTGTCTCGAAGGCTCCGACGGTTTCGTTACCTCCACCGCCGCTCCGATAGCTACCGGCTGGAACGACCGAGTTGCCGGGTGGGAGTTGCACCCACTGAAGACCCACACCTTTGCACGGCGCAGGCATTCGCCATGTCCCCTGAAGACCTAACCCTGAAGACCGATGTGCCCTGAAGCATCGAGAGGCGAGCGAGAGCCCGTTAGCGATCCTCCCGACGCGCACTGTCCGGTTTGCGAAGCGGGTCGGACGGTGTGCTCCAAGAGTTGCCGCCGCGGGCCGATGGAACCGCGATCGCGCCGGCTTCGTTCATTCTCCGGTCCCTGAACGCTGGCGGCATCAGTCCGAGAGTATGTTGTCAACGGTCTTGACCTTCGCGAAGAAGGCCTTGAATACGGGCTCGGCCAGTTGCTTCACACTGTCTGGTGTCGGATGGTAATGACCCGAACGGGAATCGATCAGGAGCGTATCCCCCTGAACCTGAGCTTTGCCTGCCGACCTGACCGGACCTCCTCGGGTGACAACGTCATGCTTGATGATATCCCTATCTTTCTCTGTAAACACCAGATGCCAATCCAGCATGGGGAGACCCCACAGCTCGTCTTTCAGGTTCAGCACCCACTTGAAAGCCTGCCCGTTCGGAGCAATCCGTTTGATCGAAGCGGGACCCGTGATCCGGACCGGCTTGATCCCTAATGCGTCGGCGATCGCCAGATCGTCCGGGATTTCCCCTCGCTTGTTCTCCACAACGGCAAATGGGGAGCCTGTACCGGCTTTCGACCCGGCGACTTTCGCCGGGACGGCCTTATCGGGTGCTGGCGGATTCGGTAGTCGATGGGTAGGGACCTGCGCTTCGAGATGCGGCCAGAGGTACGCGACCAGGAGAGCCGCGACCAAAGTCCTGAACCGTTTCATGACGGACTCCTCGATCAGCGCAAGCGAGAGCGATCTCGTTGCCCGCCGCCTAGCGCGGCGTGTTGGTGAGGGCCGGGCTAAACTGAATTCCCGTCGGCACGGTGACGACCTGCACATCCTTGAAAGTGGACCCGAGCTTCAGGACGGCGCGTGTGAACTTGGAAAACCCGCCGAGTCCATCACGACAGACCCAAACATAGCACGTCTTCCCACAGAAGGAGGCGTGTCCGACGTAGCAGGCGTGCTTCGGCTTCTTGGGCCCGCAACGGAGCCAGCCGGAATCAATCTCGTCGAGGGTCTTTTGGACGTCGTTGAGCCGATAGATGGTTTCCTTGGCAAGCCCGGTCGAGAAACCCTTGACGGGCTCGAATCGTGGTTTGAGAGAGCTTGCGAGACCTGTGATCTCGGCGACTCTCTCGATGATCTTGCGCTTCTCGGACCGCTCGGGATCGTTGGGTGGCCACAGTTTCTCGCATGTCTTCTGGAGACTTTTGATCTTCTCAAGAACGGACGGATTTGCGAGAGATTCCACCGCGGTGATAATGCGTTCTTTCTCGGACACACCTAGGTTCCTGGTCGATGGGCGCTGCTCGAGTTCCCTCCTGAGGTCTTCGATCAGCCCGGAGTGTTGCTGTTGACCATCCTTGGCCGTGTTCACAATGTCGATACCATTGGGCAAGAAGATCCCCATGCCGTCGGCATCGAAGATGCGGAAGCAGGCCACGCTGTCGAAGTAGTTGGCGATGATCAGGCTCTTGGGAGCGATCCTGGGCTGAGTCTCATCGACGACCGAGGTTATCAATTGAATGTCAAACGCCGTCTTCCCTTTATCATCGAAAATGCGGAACCGGAGTCCGCCCTTCACCGCAGCCACATAGACCTTATCCTCGCCCTCAGTCGGGAGCTCGCTTGCATCCTTCACCAGCTCGACATCGATTCCGCGGCTGTAGGAAAACGCCAGCGACTTCGCCAGGATCTCATGGTCCAACGTGTCGGTTATGCTCGAGTTAATAATCTCATTCGCATTGGCGAGGCTGTCCGCGAGCTCTCTTAGGTCATCAAGCCGCGCACTATGAAGTGCTTGGTACCCCGACGTCCCGGGAGGCGGATTCTTTCGAGGGGGGTCCGGGGGCATGAGCCGTGCCAGCGCGGCTGGAGACCACATTCTGGCCGAAGATGCTAATCATGGTATCGCGATCGACGGAGATGTCACTCGTCGTTCCGATTTGCGGATTCAGGTCGTGTGCGAGATCGTTGGCATCGTCCTCGTCAAGCAAGGCTTTATCGCCCAGCGCACATCGGAAAGCCTTGTTCAGGAGTAACAGGTTATTGTCGTCGGTAATTGGCTGAGAGCCCCATTGGTCAACGATCGTGCGAGTCCCCGAAAGCGTTGGGCTGGAACCGAGGGATGTATTGATGGGCACATTATCACCTGTGGCAAAGCCCGTTACACCGAGGAACCCGAGCGTACCTGTGTCACCTACCTGGCTAGCTCCGGTCTTCAGCGTCACCAAGCTGGGCAGAGCGTCCCGATTGAGACAAAACATGGCCAGGTTGTCCAGCACCTGCCGGTACTCGAGGTCAACCGCCGTGTTCGCTTGATTCACGGTGTTGATCTCGAGACGATGGGCCGTGCAGCCAGCGAGCGCACCGGCGCGACAACGCTCAATGCGAGGAAACGGAAATGAGTCGCGCGAAGGCAATCCAGTAGCCCTGCTCCGGCCTGGTTCATTTCGGTTGCCTCCATGCAACGCCTCCTCGGAGCGTCGTGCGAGGAGCCCGGCTCATCCGCTGTTCAGTTGGACTTCGGGAAAGAACCTGCGAGACATCCAGCGCCAGTGTGTCGCGCGCGTCGCCCGCGACGGCTCAGCCCGGTTCACCGCTTTTCTCAGGCGACTCCGCCTGGCGCAGCTTGAACCTGTATCGACTGTAAGCGTCGTATTGATTAGCGAAAGTCTGGCAACCGATGAGGCTCGCGGCTTTCCGAGCCCGAAGCGACCTCCCGAAGAAGAACGTGGGCACCCCGCAGGCCTCGGCCCAAGGCTGGTCAGCGACAGCACGAAGGCGGAGCGCAATCCTCTTGCTCGGCCAGGTCTTCCAGGCATCGTCGATGGCGTTCGAGCAAATGCGTGCGGACCCAACACGGGTAAAACCGGTACCTGGGAAAGCGGTGGACCGAGTCGAGATCAACCAGGCCGGATCGATTCAAGACGGCCTCGGCGAGGTAGGAGACGGTCTGGGTATGTTTGCCGACCTTGACATCGATCTCAACGAAGTCGTTCGGGGTCACCATGAAATAACCCTTCTTGTCGAGTTGGTGCCGGCGGGCGAACTTGCATGCGATCTCTTCGAGGAGGAAAATATACTCCTGGCTTCGCGATGCCGGCCGATTATAGATACCCCGGCGCGCGCGAGCAGGGATTCAAAAAGACCTCCTTCAATTGATATTCGTCTCTCAAACTACGGGGAAGTCGCAAGCGGCCCTTGTAGACGTCTGCGAACCTGATCAAGTCGCCGAACTGCGCCAGGTTATAAAAAGAGTCCTGCAACCACGGGTGTATCTCTGCAAATTTTATTGCGTTCACCGCCATTTTTGTTATGGCTTGTTCATCACATGGATCTTCTACGCATGAATCTTCACTACGGCCTAGTATGTTGAATCGAACGACCGACCTTGCAGCACAAACCAGGTCATCACACGAGTGATAACAGGGTTCGCTTAGCTTGACGGGCCTCGTCTTTGGAACCCCGCCCTGGGCGATCCTATAGTAATCGGTAAACCCTTCGGGGCAACCGACGATGAAGATCCGCAGGAATCGCTTCCTCGCATCGTCAACGTTCTCCTCCTCCTTCTTGCGTTGCTTGATGTAGTCATCGATGCGCTGGAGAAGAGATTTTGCGCTGTCCGGGTGAAGTTCATCGATACTGTCGATGATCAAGACCAGGCTATCGAATTCCCGGGCCGAAGTGAGGTTTTTCACCAGGTATTCGACACCCGGGGCTGCGTGATCGTCGTAATCGAATGCCCGCAGCTTGCCGAATGCCGGCCTCGGGAAGCCGTCGTCGTTTTTCAAGTCGTCCAACATCGTGGAACGGACCGCGAAATTGGTCCCTAATTCATCGAGCTTGATCGTGTAAAAATGGTGCTGAATGAATGCATAGTCCTTGCATGCTAGTATGTCCCGGATTTGGCAGGGCCGAGTACCTGTGATTTTGCTTCCCGGTTTCAGAATGTCATTCAGATAACGGAACAGGGCGGATTTCCCGTAGCCGGGCGGAGCAGTCACACGAATGACCTCGTATCCCGAAATCTGCTTCCTTGCGCAGTACGGTTCCGCGTCGGATTCCCAGCGGACCAACTCGTCCAGGGCCTGCGCCAACTCCGAAACGAACTGGCCTTCACAGAGATTCGCCTCGACGAGGAAGCTTTCGAACTTGATTGGGCAGTACTTTCCATATAAGCAGCAATTCTCGACGGGGTCTCTATTCGGCCCGTGCAAAGGATCTTGAGGAATAGCCTCAAGGCGAAGGGTAGGCTCGATACCTTGTTGCGCCCATGCGGGAGCATGGCCGGGGTCTTGTTTCGACCGATGCACAATATCTTGTGAGAAGATCTGATTCCGACCTGCGTGGATCTTATCGCGACCCACGTTGCCATGCTGGGACCGCTTCTCTCCGGGGATATCATGCCATTTTGCATCTGCCCTGTAATCAAATGAGATACTGGGGGGGTCGTCTCGGAAGATCGCCCTGTCGCTTCCGTCGATGATCTTTTTTGCCGGCACCCGGGCGTGTTGATCCCGTTGATTCGTGAGCGGCTCTTCTACTTCGGGGGGGGCCTCTGGCAAGCTCTTAAGGAACGGGCCGGTCATCACGTCGCGGGCTGGTCGCGTCCTGTTGTGGCCGGCTCTCCCGACCGTGCCACGCGGCCGACCGAAGGTCTCCGGCTCGCCGCGCCAGGAGACCTTCGGTCCGGATCACGGCGGGGTCAGGGGACCCGCGCCCGAATATCTCGGGAACGGATTCCCGTCTCATTCCTTAGGGGCACCCTTTCCCCGGGCGCGGTCGAGCCAGATTCTTGCGCCGGTGGCTCTCCTCTGCACACCAGAAGAGAGAAAACCAAGAAAGCCGCCATCGGTAGAATGGGGTTGAGGCGCATGAAATGGCCCTTGTGGAGGAATAGGGGTTTTGAGCAAGATTTACGTTATGGTAATGGATGCGTTAAACGATAATCAATGGGTCCGTTGCTTATTTGAGGCACATCCCATGATTCATGATTTCGTGCAAGAATGGATGGCAGGGCACATTGTCGCAGGGAGGTGTGGCAGGCGGCATTCGTGCAGGGGACATTGCTAATTCTCGCCGCAATCCAGGCAGGATGGGACGATTCACTTCCGTCCGCCAGATGGTGTCTCGCGCCGGTCCCTCCGTGAACGGGTAACGTTGACGGTCCTGGCTGCCGACGGTGAGCAAAGGTGATCTCGACGGGGTTTCGCCCATCGGTAAGGGCCGTCGGCGTCACGGCCGGCGACGATCGGGCTTCATTGGGCTCGCCAGCGGAAGGTCGGAATAGAATCTTTCCAGATTACCCATGTCTCGGCATTATGTAGCAATCTCCCGCATGCAATGCCACGACGAGGTTGCTGATCGCGGTGGTGGTGGTCTTGACTCGTTTGCTGGGCGGCCCGAACTTCTTGCGGCCCTGGCGGATTGACTTTTGGGCCCATAAGCGCTAGGGTGAAGTTTGGGAGGGGACTGATGAGCGATCACGAAAGCGACGATGAGATCCGGATGGATATCGCGGCCTCCTTCGGCGCCGAGGCGGCCCCATCGACGCAAGTGTTCTCGATCTACGTACCCAACAAGGATCGCGATGGGAAAGAGATCGGGAACCAGCGCCAGTGGGTACTCGAGGCGCTCGGGATCCTCGGCCGGATTGGAGGTGGGGCCACGGCCATGCCGCCCGTCGAAGGAGTCTGGATGGACGCGCAGGAAGAATTCGTTTGGGAGAATCCCGTGGTCGTTTATCGCTACATTCAGCCCGAGGAATTCATCGCTCGTTGGCCGGAACTCAGAACCTTCCTGCATAAAATGGGGCGTGAAACCCGGCAGGGTGAAGTCGCATTCGAGTTTGACAAACGGTTCTATCGCATTCGCCGATTTGATGCGGCATGAGGTGGTCGCAATGGGGAAGAAGATCGTGGCAACCGATACGCCCTCCCGGCGCATTCGCGATCTCGGCCCAGCGGCGCCGCGAGTCGATCCCGCCCGCGTCGCGGATGCCCTCGGTGCCGAGGATACGGGAATGACTCTGGGACTGGAGGGAGGCCCCATATCCACATTCCAGATTCGGGCCGAACTTCTGGACCGTCTTCGATCCCGTGGGGGACGGCCTGCTCTTCAGGGCGCGACCCGGCGCGTCAAGATCCCGGTCACCGAGAGTCAGTGGCAAGAACTCGAGAAACTGGCGGCCTCGTTCACCGATCTGGGATTTGTTCCGTCCGCTGGCCAGGTCGCGAGCGTTCTCCTCGGGCTTTCGCTGCCGCTGGCCCGGAACGAACCGCATCGCGTCGAGGAAGAGCTCAGGGCATTCGCCTCAACTCCGGCCGAATCGAATCGGTGAGATCAACTGTCATCCTGGGCCCGAGAACGCGTAGCTCAATGGAGGAACGGATGCCGGGGACGGGTTTCTTGAACCGTCTGCTGCTCGATCTCGGGTTGCCTGGGCCCGGTTCTTGCCCCATCTGGGATCACGGGTGATAATGCCCTCTGTCGCTGATCGTTCCGGTGCCACTCGCGGAGGGGAGTCGCTATCTACCGGGGGACCGGTCCTCACTGCGTACTGCCGCCCGCGTACTCTCAAGCGTGTTCCCACCGCGGGGGTTCTGATGAAGCTCTTGCGCTGCCCTCTCAACGGACCGCGGCCGCTCCAGGAATTCGTCTTCGGGGGCGAGGTCCGCACCATGCCCGACCCCGCGACGGCAACCGACGCCGAATGGGCCGATTATGTGTTCAACCGACAGGGCGAGCCGGGTGTGCGCCGGGAGTGGTGGTACCACCTGCCCAGTGGAACGTGGTTCATCGCCAAGCGCGACAACCTCAAGGATGAATTCCTCCGGACCTACCTCTATGAAGATCCGACTTCGGCAAACCCGTAGGTCGGGCTCTCAGCCTGTCGTCTCGTAGGTCGGGCTTCCCAGCCCAACCGGATTCTGAGCGTCTGTTCCGAAGGCGAACGGTGAATGAGGCGACCTGACCTGGAGAGTACGACCGTGGTTTTCCCGTTACGCCAACGGCGTTGCACAGCACAGCCCAGGGTCGCCGCAGGCGCACCCTGGGACGCGACCGCCCGCACTCTCGCGCACCCCAACGGGGTTTCTCACGCCGCATTCCCAGGGTGCGCTGCGCGACCCTGGGCTGCGCTGTGTAACGCCGTTGGCGTACGAACCATCGGTGGTGGCGCGGTGGGTTCCCAGGGTGCGCTGCGCGACCCTGGGCTGGGTTGTGTAACGCCGTTGGCGTAGGGGGTTGCTCCTCTGACGCGGCGCCTTTCGAACAGACTGTGAGTGCTGTCTGGCAGGCGGGAAAGCCCGATCTCTATCAGGACGATGCACCATGACCGATCGTCTTCCCCCGCAGCCCGGCGAATGGATCGACCGGAGCCGTCAGCTCGGCTTTACCTTTGAAGGCCGGGCCTACACGGGTCTCGCCGGGGATACGGTCACCAGCGCACTCCTGGCCAACGGGGTACGCCTCCTGGGCCGAAGCTTCAAGTATCACCGCGCCAGGGGCGTCTACAGCCTGGCGAACCATGATGTCAACGCCTTGATGGAAGACCGCAAGCGAGGTCGGACCAACCTCCGCGCCGATGTCACGCCGCTGGTCGAGGGGATGGTCCTCTCGGCTGTGAACACCTTCGGCGGCCTGCACCGGGACCGGGCACGGCTGCTCGACTGGTTCGGTCGGTTTCTGCCGGTGGGTTTCTACTACAAGACGTTTTACAAACCTCGGCGCTGGTTCCCGTTCTACGAGCGTCGGATGCGCGCGATGGCCGGCCTGGGCGCGGTCGACCCCAGACGGCCGCGGGAGTACACGCCCAAGGCGTATGACTTCTGCGACGTATTGGTCGTCGGCGCGGGGCCGTCGGGGCTCTCGGCCGCGATCGCGGCGGCCGAGGCGGGCGCCCGCGTCGTCGTCGTGGACGAGCACCCTCGACCCGGCGGCAGCTTGTTATACCAGCGGGCGAATCCGCCGGACCTGCGCGCGCAGGCGACGGCACTCCTCGAGCGAGCGGCCGCGCTGCCGAACCTGGAGGTCCGCACCTCCACCGTCGCGGCCGGTGCCTACGCCGACTTATGGATGGCCCTGGTCGACGAGTCCCGCCTGGTGAAGTTGCGCGCCCGGAGCGTGATCATCGCCACGGGCTGTATCGAACAGCCGGCCGTCTTCGGCAATAATGACCTGCCGGGTGTGATGCTCGCGACCGCGGCGCAGCGGCTGATCCATCTCTATGCGGTCAAACCGTTCGACCGCGGCGTCGTGCTGGCCGCAAACGCCGAGGGCTACCAGGCCGCGCTCGACCTGCACCGCGCCGGTGTCCCCGTCGCGGCGGTGGTCAACCTGCGTCCCGCGGGTGAACCGACCGCACTGGCCGAGGAGGTCGGCGCCGCGGGGATCTCCATCCTCGCCGGCCATGCGGTCTCCCGCGCCCTTCCCGGCTCGGGCCGAGTCGGAATCCGCGGCGTCGCGGTCGCTCCCCTGGATGACGTGGGCCGCGCTCGGCTGGACCGGGCGTTCGAAATCGCCTGCGATGGCCTGATCATGAGTGTGGGCTGGGCGCCGGCCGACGGGCTGTTCTACCAGGCCGGAGGGCGGATGGCCTGGTCCGAGTCGCTCCACCAATTCATCCCGCGCCCGAATCCGCCCCGCCGGGCCTGTTCGCCGCGGGCCGCCTCAACGGCGTGTACTCGCTCCTGGACCGGCTGGCCGACGGCCGCCGAGCCGGGCAGGCCGCCGCGGCGTACCTGGGGCTGGCCCACGGCGAGACCTCCCCGGGCCCTGCGCCGACGAACCTCGCCCCGAGCCATCCCTATCCGATCTTTCCCCACCCCACGGCCAAGAGCTTCGTCAACCTCGACGAGGACGTCCAGTACAAGGACATCGTCCACTCCGTTCAGGAGGGTTTCGACCACGTTGAGCTCTTGAAGCGCTACGCGACCCTGGGCATGGGTCCGACCCAGGGCAAGCTCGCCAACATCAATACCATCCGGATCTTGAGCCAGCTCAAGGGTCAGACCGTCCCCGAGACCGGCGTCACCACAGCCCGGCCGTTTATTCATCCGGTCCCGCTCGGGCACCTGGCGGGACGTGGGTTTCACCCGCACCGGCTGACGGCCCTGCACGCCCGCCACCTGGCCGCCGGCGCCGTGCTGATGCCGGCCGGCGATTGGCAGCGACCGGCGTACTACGCGGCGCCGGGCCGGTCGCGGGAGGCGTCGATCGCCGAGGAAGTTCTGGCCGTCCGCCGCAATGCCGGGCTCATCGACGTGAGCACCCTCGGCAAGCTGGAGATCAGCGGCCCGGACGCCGGGGCGTTCCTCGAGCGCGCGTACACGGGCCGGTTCGCCTCGATGCCGATCGGCACGACGCGCTACGGCTTGATGTGCGACGAGTCCGGCACGATCGTCGATGACGGCGTCGCGGCCCGCTTGGCCGAGGACCGCTACTACGTCACGACCACCACGACCGGCTCGGGCCCCGTCTACCGCGAGCTCCAGCGCTGGGCGATCCTCTGGGGCCTGCGGGTCGTCTTGACCAACGCAACCGGCCACCTCGCGGCGATCAACCTCGCCGGGCCGAGGGCCCGCGAGCTGCTGCGACCCCTTTGCGACCCGGACCTGGACCTGGACGAGTCCGCGTTCCCCTATCTGGGCGTGCGCGCCGGGCGCGTGCTGGGCGTCCCCGCCCGGCTCCTGCGAGTGGGCTTCGTCGGCGAGCTCGGCTATGAGATCCACCTCCCGTCGTACTCGGCTGGCCGGATCTGGGACAAACTCCTCGAGGCCGGGCGGGCGCATCAAGTCCGTCCCTTCGGCGTTGAGGCCCAGCGCGTGCTACGGCTCGAGAAAGGCCATGTGATCATCGGCCAGGACACCGACGGTCTGACTCATCCGCGCGAGGCCGGCCTGGAGTGGGCCGTGAAGATGAATAAGACGTTCTTCGTCGGTCAGCGCAGCCTGGCGATCCTCGCGCGGAAACCGCTCCAGCGACGGCTGGTCGGTTTCACCGGCCCCTCCACACGGGACCAAGGGAGGATCGAGGAATGCCACCTGATCATCGACCAGGGACAGATGATCGGCCGGGTCACTTCGGTCTCCTACAGTCCGGACCTGGAGCGGGTGATCGGCCTGGCTTTCATCGCCACCGAGCGTGCCACGCCGGGGGCTGAGTTTCAGATCCGTCTGGACGACGGCCATTTGATCGCCGCGACCGTTGCCGAGGTCCCGTTCTACGACCCCGAGAACCAACGTCAGACCCAGCCAGAGACCATGACCTGATGACCCCGACGCGGCCTTAGGCCGCAACCAAAGAGGAATTCCAGATTCCAGATTCAATAACAGAACTATCTTCTCGGGAAATGGAGAATCCGGAATCCGGAATCTGGAATGTTGAATGTTGAATCTTGAATGTTGAATCTTGAATGTTGAATGTTGAATCTTGAATCTTGAATCGACTGCTCCCAAATGCGCGCGCGGCGCAGAGATCGTACGGAAGAAGACACTAATGCCAGAACCTCCTACCCGCTTGAGCCCGGTCCACGACCTCCTCGACCATCTTCACCCCCGATGGGGCGCAGTCGGCGGCATGCCCGTGGCGCTGGGGTTCGGAGGCCGGACCATCGCGCAGGAGCAGGGCGTGGCGCGGACCCTGGGTCTCTGCGACGTCAGCGCCCTGCCCCGCCTGGTGATCAAGGGCCCGGGTGCCGAGTCCTTTCTCAGAGCGCACGAGGTCGCGCACGCCCTTCCCGCGGACGTCTGCCGAGTCCTGCCTTGGAGGTCCGGGGGGGTGATCGCCCGCACCGGCCGTGCCGAGTTCTTTGTCGAAGACGTGCCTCGTGACGGCGGGCCGCTGGACGTCGTCGAGCGGCTCACCGAGTCCTTGCTGAGGTCTCCACCGCCCGGTGTCTATCCGGCGCTGCGGCAGGACGCATCGTTCCTGCTCAGTGGCGATCGTGCCCCAGCCCTGTTCCTCCAGACCTGCGGCTACGACTTTCGCCAGATCGATGCCAGGCCGAATCCCGGTCCCGACCCGACGATGCTGCTGGTCATGACTCGTGTGGCGGGAGTGTTCAACCTGGGTCCTGCATCGTGCCATCAACGAGCACAGTGCTTACCAACTTTGGGTGGACGGGACCTATGGCCCCTACCTCTGGGAGACCCTGCTGAAGCTCGCGCGTGAGCTCGGCGGCGAGGCCGTGGGCCTGTCGGTGTTCTTTCCCGAAGTGTAGGTGGGCCTGGTCGAAACGCCGCGCGAAGCCGTCGATGGGATCGGCAGCGCGTGCCATCGTGCGACGTCGAGCTTTTCGGAGGATCGGAGGTGGAACCGCGGGAATTCATTGGAGACTCCTCGCCCAACACCAGCGGACTCGGGTCCGGCTGGGGTGAATGGATCTTGGCCCCGAACGGGCCGGAGCCGCGACCCTCGGGGCATTGCCCGGGACGGCCGTCCGAAACGTTCATAAACCAGTCCGTTGCAAAAGCTCGCACACCAGCTAAATCTAGACTTGAATCGTTGTTATTATACAAATGTACATTGCAACATTAGTATACAAAGTGCACGACGCTCTCACCTGTTCCTCCACCTGTTCTCAGGCCAAAGGACGGCATTCCGCCCGGTTTCGGGCCATGCATTCGTGCGCCGGGGCCGGACGTAGGAATCGTTCGCAAAGCGCTCCTGCGAAGCCGGAGAATCGCCGGGAAAGCCGGACCGGTGTCCGGCCCGCGCCCGAAACCCTCGGCCTGGCCTTGGGTCCCCCGGGCCGCTGCGCTGGAGGCCACCGTATCGCACCGGAGCGATCGCGCGTCGCGTTCGGTTCGGCTCCCTCATCGGCCCGTCGGGCACCTCCACCCGCAGCGAGAGGGTCGGGGGCTGCTGCGGTGGCGTTCGCCGAGGAGTCTCCTTGATTGCCCCGCCACGAACCTTCCGCATCCTTCACATACCAGGTGGGCACTGTTCGCCGGTGACCCGGAGCGATCCTCGTTTCGGCCTTGACCGCTACCGCGTTTGCACGACAATCCCCGCTGGAGAACCGCGCAGTCCGTGGCCGGTCTCGAAGGATGCGGTTCGTCTGCACAGGAAAGTGCGCCATTCGGCCGGTGGCTCGGAAAGAATCGACGACCCCGACTGAGATCAATCAAGGATGAAGGAAGCGAGTGATGCCGCAACGGCGGCAGTTCGACCGATGTCCATTCGGGCGCGGTGGCGGAGAGTTCGTCTCGCGAATCGGATGGGCCGCTGGCGAGCTCCGTGGCCGTTGCTGTGTGCCGGGCTTATCGGATTGGGGATCATTGGTCTCGCGCTGTGGGCAATCGCCTGGTATCGCGAGGTTCCCAAGGTCGAGCCTCCGTTCGAGCGGATCGTGGGATCCGGAGCAGGCCCGGTCAAGGTGTTCGCACTGAAGGACCTTGATGGCGGGACGCACACCTCGGCGGAGTGGGCCGGCGAACGAGCGGTCGTCCTCTTCGCGATCGCCCCAGACTGCCCGATCTCTCGCGAGTCTGCGCCGGAGATGGCTCGGCTGGCCCGTGAGTTCGGCCCACGTGGGATTCCGTTCTTCGGCATCGACTCAGGAGCTGGGTCCAGCGCGGAGGCGATCCGATGGCGGGCGATGGGGTGGGACCTCCCATTCCCGATTCTGCTCGATCCGATGCAGACGGTTGCCCGGCAGGCTGGCCTCACGGTCACGCCCGAGGCCGTGGTCCTGCTCCCCGACGGGCAAGTACTCTACCGGGGCCGGATCGGCGATCGTCATGCGCAGGATGCCCAAGGATCTCAGGAACCGCAGGCACACGAGCTGGAGGATACCCTCGAGGCGATCCTCGCCGACGAAATGCCGGTCGTCACGAGCACGGTCGCCCTGGGCACACGGCTCATCCCGAGGTCTCCGGGTGCCGACTCCGGCGAGACGATCACCTTCAACAAGCACGTCGCGCCGATCCTCTGGAAGAACTGTGCGAAGTGCCACCGCCCCGGGGAAGTCGGGCCGTTCTCATTGCTCAGCTACCGGGATGCGGCCAAGCGAGCCGATTTTATCCGGGAAGTGACCGCGACTGACCAGATGCCCCCCTGGAAGGCACGCCCGGGCGCCGGCGTCTTCGTTGACGCACCACGCCTGTCCGTGATCGAGAAGGAGATCCTCGCCCGATGGGCCGAGGCGGGCTGCGCACAAGGCGACCCGGCCGACCTTCCACCGCGCCCGCAATTCTCCGACGGTTGGTCGCTGGGACAGCCCGACCTGGTTCTGACGATGCCCGAGCCCCTGGAACTTGCGGCCGCGGGAGAGGACCTCTATCGGGGCTTCGCCGTCCCCTTCCCTCTGGATCGCGACGTGACGATCCGGGGCATCGAGTTCCGCCCCGGCAACCGAAGGATCGTCCACCACAGCCGCAGCCATCTCGACGCCACCGGCGACGCGCGCCGACGCGACCGGACCGACCCCGGCCCCGGCTTCTCGGCATGGGTCCGGAAAGTCAGCTTCGAGCTCCCCTACCCCGGCCTCGGCGGTTGGACACCCGGCATGACGCCCCGATTCGCCCCCGAAGGTGCGGGCCGGTTCATCCCGCGCGGCTCGGACATCGTGTTTCAAATCCACTATCATCCCAGCGGGAAGGTCGAACGCGACCAATCGAGCGTGGGACTCTACTTCGCCACGGGGGCCGTGACCCGGAAGCTGACCGGGCTCACACTCTCCACCGATCGAATCGACATCCCCGCCGGCGCCAAGCGGCACACGATCATCCAGGCCGCGCGGCTGAGGGCCGACGTCCATCTCTACACCGTCGTGCCCCATGCCCATTACCTCTGCCGGGAGTTCCGGCTGGCTGCAACGTTGCCCGATGGCCGTTGTCAGCCTCTGCTCTGGATCGACGACTGGAATATCGACTGGCAGGACCAGTATCGGTTCGCCATGCCCGTCAGACTCCCCAAGGGGACCGTCGTGACCCTGGCCGCCTACTTCGATAACTCCGAAGACAATCCTCGCAATCCCAACCAGCCGCCCCGGCGCGTGCGCTACGGCGTGGGCACCAAGGACGAGATGTGCGCCTGCCACCTCGAGATCCTCCCCGACGACCCCAGCGGCTACGAGGCTTATCCCAACAAGTCCCCGTTCGGCCTCTGAACGGCGAGCGTGAGTGGATTTCCGCCCGGTCGTCTCTCTCGTCTCGAGGCGGATTCCGATGCGCGCTCGATCAGGAGACCTCCATCGCGACTCGAGGCGCCGAGTCCGCTACCAGCCGGATGCGCAGAGCCCGATGGCGGTCTCGGAGACTACGGCTTAAACTGGACGATTGGCCGAACAGGTCGAAGTCTTTTTCGAGGAGCGAATTATGCAAACGCAATTGCCCCTAGTTCAAGACAAGGAGCTCGAGGAGGATGCCGGCACCTACTACGGCAAGTACCTCGGGACCTTCATCAGTGCGCGCGGCCAGGTCCGTGCCGATCTCTTTGATGACGGCGAGGAAGTGATAGCCTACATCTCCTTCCCGACCGGGTTGGACGGTTCGAACGTCGAGGATCGATATGTAGGAATACTCGACGAGTATGCAGCCAGTCAGGGTTTCGCAGACCGGTTCCGCATGATCTACGCCGCTTAGAAGGGGATCCTCGATGCCCCGCGTTCAAGCCAGCATCTTGCCGCCTTATTTCTTGAAGCTCGAGAGCGGTCTCTATCACATGGGTCAACCAGGACAGGGTCTCGAGATCTACCAGCCGCCTCTACCACCCGCGAATCGCTTGTCGACGATGATTTCCCTGACTATAGATCAGCCCAACACGGTGGACCCGGAGGAACGAAGTCGGTTGAAGATCAGACAGGCCGATCAGTTATTGAACCTAGCCAATCGCCTGCTTCGCTGTTACCGTGCGACGACACGAAACGCGACGATCATTGAGCTATCCCGTGCTGAGGCGAGCCCATGCCGGTTCTGGGTGATGTCGGAAGGGGCTGATCCTCTCGCATGGGAGAAGAATCTCGATTTCAAAGCGGAACTCCCGAAAATCCGTGCGCTGCGGCCAGAGACGATTGCCAAGCGAGTGCGTGCCTTGCTCGCCTCGGGCAATGAACCCGAAGTCGCCGACCTCTTCCTCCTCGATGCGGAGCTGGCGATCCACGAAGGCCGATTCCGCGAGGCCGTGCTCTTCTGCTGGAGCACGATCGATGCGACTTTCAATCGCAAATACGATCAACTGGTCGAATCGAAGCTCACCGGCGAGTGGGCCGAGGCTCGTTCGTTCTTCAGGGGACTGGACTTCGGCTTGAAAAACAAGATGAGTGCCGCGCTCTACCTCATCAGTGGCCGATCCTTGTTTCGGGAGCCGGAGGATTTGTGGCAGAAGCTCTCGAATAGCTACAATAAACGGAACGCGATCATTCATCGCGGCGAAAGTCGCCGGCGAAGTCGATGCCCGCCAGGCCCTGGACGTCGCCCGACGGATCGTGGAGTTCATGAGCGCCCTGTGACTCCTTCTTCCCACGGGAACAATACCCATGTCGAGCGTCTGGTGGCTCGCGACGATGTTGGTGGCCCAGAATGGACTCGCGCTGGATCTCCCGCCGACCGAGCCCTTTGAGGCCCCCAAGTACGGGGTGACAACGCGGATCCCCAAGGCCTGGACGATCGCGGGCCGGGAGGAGGAGGATCGGATCTTCGTGGCGGTCATTCCCCAGAAGGACTTCCCGCAGCCCGGTATCGCCGCCTGCGAGCTGGCCCTCGCGCCGGAGAGCCTGGAGGAATACCGCTCGCGGATCGATGCGAATGCCAAGCGCAACGGCCGGCCCAGCGGCAAGCTCGCTTCCAACCGGGTCATCAAAGACCCCCGCGGCGATCGGCTCGAGACCATCTGGGAGTTCCATCCCGATGCCGGCGGGTTCTGGCGCGAGGTGAGCGTTCGGATCATCGCCAACCGGCAACTCTACACGTTCATCCTGAACGTTGAGGATTCGGTCTATGCGAAGACCCGCCCCGCCTTCGACGCAATCGTGACGGCGACCCGGTTCTCACAACCCAACACGGGTGCCGACCTCCTTTCGAAGCGTTCCAACCGATGGATCCAGCGCGAGTACAAGTTCGCCCTCGACTTGCCCGAGGGCTGGAGCCCGGTGCTCGCGCCGAGTGAGGTGGCGCTGCTCCTGGCCAACGGCCCACCCCACGGCGTCTGGTCCGACAACCTCCTGGTCCTGGCCCATGCCCATCGCAACCTCGACCTCGGCGAACTGGCCAAAGATCTTCCCGACCGGCTGAAGCAGGAGGAGCCCGGCTGTGAGGTCCTCGCGTGCAAGGTCGTGCCCCAGGGAAAGATCCAGGCGCTCGAAACCGTCGTCCGCACCCGCCGCGGTCCGTTCTCGATGACCGTCATCGAGCGGCGGTTCCGGGGCAGCCGGTTCGACTACGAGGTCAAATACACGGTGGAATCCAAGCGGTTCGACGAACTCGTCCCCAATTTCCGCAAGAGCTTCGACAGCTTCCAGGAGTCGCCGGGCGATGTCCCCGGTGCCGGTACGGGCAAGGCGGCGTAAGCCCCGCGCCGGTCCGCCGCTGGCCCTGAGAGAGATCATTCTCGTTCGTTCCCCGCAGCCTCCGTTTGGAGAGTTCGCGCATCCTGGCCAGCGGCCTTCGGCCTCCGCACGGCGAGGCGGAGGATCTGCATAACAACGAAGATCACCAGGATCGGAGGGATGAAGTAGGGAATGAAGAGCGTCCATTTAATGCCCAGTGGCGGCCCGGCCATCGAGAGTGGCAGGACGAAGAGGATCGCGATCAAGATCAGACATCCGGTCGAGGTCATCACCGACTTGAAGGTCGCCTCCTCACTGATGGATTCGTAATGGAGCTCGACGGTCCGGCCGCGGCGGAGACTGCGGACCGCCGCTTCCGCCAGCTCCATCGCCCTCGTCCCGTCATGAAGACTCGGGCCGGGGAGATCGGCCGCGCCGCGGCGGCCCAGCGATGACGACAGCAGGGCGAGAATGGCTTCGTGTGCGTCCCAGGAAGTGATTTCGGTGACCTGCGGGGGAGACTGTGAAGTGTGCCGGGCCAGGCGCGCAGGTCCTTCGAGCCAGGGATCGAACTCCAGGGTCAACGACCCGTCCGCCACGAGGAGGATCAGCCGGGCCGGCTCCGGGAGTCCCGACCGGATTCGGACCTCGCCCCGGCGGGAATCGGCGGACCGGAGCTGGACGACCAGCTCGATGTCGGGCGTCTCGCCCGGCGGATCGCCCGTGGCGGTGAGGGCCTGGATCTCGCCCAGCAGCGCCCTGACGACGTCCACGACGCGGGCGAATGCCTCGCGGACCAGATCGGTCTCCATGAAATCGGCCGTCACCTCCAAGCGAAGAGTCCGGAACGCTCCCATCTCGCCGTGGGAGAGCGACTGGCGCAGGGCGGTCACGCCGGGATGGAGCCGCAGGGGAAGGTCAGGCACGATCGTGGCGCCGGTCTCTTCCCGGCTCAATGAGACCTGATAGTAGGCTTCCGAGTCCGGGCCGGGAGGATGCAGGCAGATGATGGCGAAGCCCTCGGCGGCGGTGCGCCGGAGGGCCTCGCCGCGGAACTCGAGCGGCCCTCCCACAATCACCGCATCGATCCCCACTCGGGCCAGGGCGTCGTCGAGATCGCGCGGCGCGGGAATTCCCGCCATCGCGGGGTCGGCGAAACCCGGAAAGACCGCATCCAGTCGATGTTCCGGACGGTCGAGGAGCCAGTGCGCCCAGGCAAGCTCCTCCTCCCCATTTCCCAGGATCAGGATATTCATCGTCTCGTAGGCAATCGATAGTAAGCAGTAAGCGGCAAAGACACGGACCACTCTCCCTCGACGACCGATGCCCGATCTCACCAGGCTAACGGACGGTCTATCATAGAGATTCGGCACTGCCGCGTCTCGGGGTCGGTTGCCGGACAGGATTGACCGGCCTGTCCCTGGCAGGTGATAATCATCTCCCAAGACGGGCGCCACGCGTTCCGGGGCCTTGCGTTGCGTTGAGCTGGGCGGGCGAACCCATTCGTGATACCGTAAGGCGTTGAGCAGCCGAAAGGCGCTGAGCAGTGATCGCGATCGAAAACGTTCGTGACTTCCCTCCCCGGGCTCGAAACGCTTACGTCACGGTCGGTAACTTCGATGGGGTCCATCGGGGTCACCAGAGCCTGTTGAACCGGCTCCGCAACAAAGCGGATGGAGCAGGCGTACCGGCCCTGGCAATCACATTCGACCCGCATCCCGTCACCTTGCTACGGCCCGAACAAGCCCCGGTTCCTCTCGTCTGGGCGGAGCGCGAGATCAGCTTGCTCCACGAGGCTGGTGCCACCGAGGTCGGCGTGTTCCGGACCGGCCCCTGGCTCCTGGGTCTGTCGGCACGGGAATTCTTCGATCGGGTCATCCTCGGCCAGCTTGCCGCCCGCGGCCTGGTTGAAGGCCCGAACTTCGCGTTCGGTCACGACCGGCAGGGAAACGTCTCAATCCTGGCGAAATGGTGCGTCGAGGCGGGGATCGACTTCGAGGTCGTCGAGGCAACCCGTATCGACGGAGAGCTGGTCTCGTCCTCGCTGATTCGCGGTTGCCTGAGCGAGGGCCGTGTCGAGGATGCCGTGCGTTTCCTCGGCCGTCCCCACCGGATCCGGGGTGCGGTCAGTCACGGGGCGGGCCGCGGGGCGGGACTGGGTTTTCCGACCGCAAACCTCTCTGAGATCGATGTCCTGATCCCCGCAGATGGCGTCTATGCCGCCCGTGCCTGGATCGACGGTCGAGGGCCGGCCTGGCCTGCTGCTTGCAACATCGGGCCCAATCCCACATTCGGCGAACACTCCCGAAAGGTCGAAGCCCACTTGATCGGGTTCTCGGGCGATCTGTATGACCGAGCGATCGAGCTCGACTTCGTCCAGCGGTTGCGATCGACACGGCGGTTCGACGGTCGAGATGAACTGCTCGAACAACTCCGGCTCGACATCGACCAGGCACGCCAGGTCTGTGCAACGGGCCCAGCGGGCTCGGTTGTCGATCCGCGTTGAAGGACGCTGTTTCTCGGGATTCAGAGTTCGGGACGGTGCTCGTAGTAACGGCTCAGCGCCATGATCCGCTTGATCTGTCGAACGACGACAAAGCCGGTCAGCACGAGTCCTGCGATGAAGATATTCGGGTGGACCAGCTCCGGGCTCGGACGCCACGAGATCTGTCCATCTTGCCACCAGAGCGCCGCATCGAAGTAGAGCCCGCTGAAGGCGACCGTCGCCATCACGGTGGTGATCCAGACCAAAGGCACTCGCCACCAGAGCCCCGAGGCCGCGATTAGGAGGGGATAGCCGACGAGAAGGGTGGTCTCGACCCGTACAACCGGCTCGCCAGGGATCGCTCCCGGCTCGATCGATTCGAGCAGCTTGGTCACGATCGTGAGGCAGACGATATCCGCGGCCGACCAGAGCACGCGGACCCGATCCGACCGGAATCCCGACCGCATCAGCACCTGGAAGAGAAGCGCGAGCATCGCCCAGAGCGCGAGGACTACCTGGATCGTCCAGTGCAGCCTCCAGTTGGGATGCGAAGACAGGTGGAAGTTGATCTGAGTGATGATGGCCATGAGTCCCAGCCCGCCCAGCCGCGCGACCAGTTCCGGCTCGCGACGGTTCCAGCGGCGGAAGCGCGAGACGATCCCCGTGGCGGAGATCCCATCACCGTGGAGGTAGTTCTCCAACTCGTCGGCCAGCGTCTTGGCCGAAGGGTAGCGGTCTTTAGGGGCTTTCTCCAGGCACTTGAGGCAGATCCCTTCCAGCTCGCGCGGGATTTCCGGCCGCAGCATGCGGGGAGCCGCGGGATCGCGCTCGAGGACCTGGACCACTGTCTCCATGATCGTGGGGGCACGAAAGGGAGGCCGGCCGGTCAGGAGCTCGTAGAGGATGGCGCCCAGGCCATAAACGTCGGTGGCCGGTCCCAGCCGGGCCCGCGAGCCGGTGGCCTGCTCCGGGGCCATGTAGCTCGGTGTTCCCAGGATCGCCCCGCTGATCGACAGCGAACTGTCCACGCCGGTCCTCCGCGCCAGGCCGAAGTCGGTCAAGTACGGCTTCCCCTGGCCGTCGAGCAACACGTTGGAGGGTTTCAGATCGCAGTGAAGGAAGCCGCATTCATGGGCGTAATGGACCGCGTGGGCCAGCGTGGACACCAGCCGGGCGGTGGCCTGTGGATCATCCCGGAACCGGCCGGCTTGCTTGGATAGGCTCGTCCCTTCGACCAGCTTCATGCTGAAATAGGGCCGGTCGTCGTGTTCGCCGACCTCGTAGATCGGCACGATATTCGGGTGGTCGAGGTTCGCCGCTAGCTCGGCCTCTCGCAAGAATCGCTCGCGTTCCTCGAAGGTGGCCATCGAGCCCGATAGGATCATCTTGAGCGCGACCAGTCGCTTCAATCCCTGATGCCGGGCACGGTAGACGACGCCCATCCCGCCCCGGGCGATTTCTTCGATTAACTCATAGCCGCCGATGCTCGGCTGGGAGCGGCTCTCCGGCGCTGCACCACGAGATACATAGGGGATCGTCGTATCACCGTCGTTGATCGAGGGGCGGCCACCCGGACCGGGACACTCGAGCTCGGCGAAGATCGTGGCGATCACCGCGGCTCGATCCGGAAACTCCGCGACGTAGTCCTCCTGGCCGGGATTCTCACCCTGTTCGCGCCGGAGCTCGAGCTCCAGCGCCAGGAGCTCTGGGAACATCGCGTCGTGTTGGTCGGGAGTCGAGGGTTCGAGGTAAACCGCGATCCGCGGCCGCTCGCCGGTGCGCCAGGCGGCCTCGAACCGCTCGCAGGCCCGGTTGACGGCTCGGGCGCGGGCCAGCGAGTCGTCGGGATTCGCTTCCACACGCTCCAGGGCCATCAATTCACCTCGACCACCGACATCCAGGTCTTGCGGATCAAATCCAGGCGGCGCGCGATTGTCCGGCGGCGCAGCCGAGCTGATCGGCGATCTCGTCGTTGGTATAGCCCTCCATCCGGCTCAGGGCGACCTGCCGGAGGGAATCGTCATCAAGCGAGTCGAGGAGCCGCTGGCACTCCTCGGCCATCATGGCGGCGAACTCGGGCGTCGGGCCGTCGCCAGCGATCCGCTCCAGGCCCGCCATCGACGCGTCGTCCCCGCTGGCTTGGCCGAAGAGGGCCGCTTCGTCCACGACCCGACCGCCCCCGCGTTTCTTCCGCCCTTCGCGATGCGCCTGAGCCATGGCTTTCCGCGCCGTGATCACCACCAGCAATCGCCACAAGTCGTCGCGGTCGGCCAACAGGGGGAACCGCCCCCGTTTCGCGCCGTCGCAGAAGCTGTTGAACGCGCTCAGCGCGGCGTCCTCCTCATCCTCGTCGGCCGTTAACCGCCGCAGCCTCTTCAGCTTCCCGCGCGCCACCACGACCAACCGGGAAAAGTAACGCTCCCAGAGCGGTTGGGCCGCCGCGAGATCGCCTTCCCGGAGATTCCCCAGCCAGCACGTGACCGAACCCTCTTCGTCGCCGTTCATGCGCGACCTCATTCGTTGAGGACCCCTGGCGAATCACCCCGACCTCGTTTCGGAATAGCCCCTGGATCCAGTGCATTGTACCTCTCCAGCGGCGAATCCCCAACCAGGATCTTCGAGAGGACTTCCGGCGGGCTGGGCGTCTCAAGAGCCGTTGGAAAACGCATCGCGTATCGTTGACGTGTCTGTTCGCCTCCGGCGTACGGAAGCCATTCCTTGACTCGCGATACCGTGGTTCTCGGTTGGATCGTGAGCTTGTGATGCCGTCGCCCGTCGATCAGGGTGCGTCGGCGTCTGGAGGTGGCTCGGCCCAAACAATCGATGCATTCACTACAATCGTGGCTTCGTTCGCGCGATTTCGAGTCTGGGTGATCCTGGCTTCGTTCGCGCGATTTCGAGTCTGAGGGCTGGTTGGCCCGCACAATCGATGTATTCCCTACAATCTGGGTTCGTTCGCGCGGTTTTCGACTCTGGGGGACCGTGGGTTCGTTCGCACGGTTTCGATGTCGAACTCAGGTGGGGCGGCCAACGAACCCCCACTGCATTCAATGCGTGGATGCACAAACACACTCCTCCATTATCGAGCATGCATCGGGTCTTGAATCTCGTTTCGCCGCTCAGGGAATTCCTGTGTCTGTGTCATGGGCGGATTTCCGAGACGTGAGGACCGGGGAAGGAATGGAATCCTGAGACCGTCGCGAACCGCTCCGGCGATCGGGGGACGTGAGTTTCCGGATCAGCCCGCCCCGCACTCGCCGGTCGCCTTGACGCAGGCTTCGTCTGCGGTTTCCGACGCGACTTGCACTCTCTCGCTGTCGCGGTGCCTTGACTCCGCCAGCTCCGGACGGTTTCGCGCACCAACACATACCTAGTTAGTATGCCTCAGCTCGGGGATTTCGTTAATGCACCTACGGGGCGTGTGGGCCATTTTTTCGGCGCAAGTCTCGGCGCACCCATGAGATGGTAAAAATGGGAAAAATTCCAAGTCGTGATACTGCGCCCCAGGACCCAGGCTGCTCGGTTCCTGGCCACCGGTGAAGGTCTTCCCGAAGCTCGCGCCCACGACTTCCCGTTGGCCGTGTTATCGGCGCCTGCCGCCTCCAAAGCTTCACTCGCGGATAGCCCGCAAACTTGATAGAGTAAACGCGCCCAGCGGGGCGCGCTGGGAATCGCTCGGATTGCGGATGCCACAAGCGGCGGCGGTGGGGCATGAGGCAGGAGCCGATCGAGGAGAGGTTCAGGGAGGCGCTCCAGGCGCTCGTCGAGCAGGTGAAGGAGGACCGCTCCGTCCTGGCGGCAATCCTCTGCGGCAGCCTGTCGCACGATAAGGTCTGGGCCAAGTCGGACATCGATCTGGCGCTTGTGACCATCGACGACAAGAAGGTGGAAGCCGGAGACCTGGCACTCTATGCCAACGGGCTGAACGTCCATGCCTTGCTCGTCCCGCGCGCAGAATTCCGCAAGACGGCGGAAGGGTCGATCCGCAACTCGTTCATGCATTCGCTCCTGGCCAAAGGGCGGCTGCTCTTCACCCATGATGAAACGATCGCGGATCTCTGCGCCCGGATGAGCGAAATTGGCGAGCGCGACACGCAGATCCAGCTCCTGCGCGGCGACCCACGCCCTGGGGCCGATCTATAAGGCCCACAAGTGGCTCCTCACCCGCGGCGACCTGGAGTACACGGCGCTGTGGATCCTCTACGCCGCGACCCCGCTGGCCCAGATCGAGGTCATCGGCCGCAGGCTGCTCGCCGATCGGGAAGTGATCCCCCAGGCGATGAAGCTGAACCCCGCGTTCTTCAAGACGATCTACACGGACCTACTCAATGGCAAGAAGACGAGGAAGAACGTCCAGGAGGCGCTGGCGTCGGTCGACCGCTACCTGGCCGACCGCGCACCGACCGTGTTCGCGCCGGTGATCGATCACCTTCGCGAGGTCGGCGAGGTGCGGTCCTGCACCGAGCTCGAAGATCACTTCCGGCGCAACTTCGACTTCGGCGGCATCACGGGGGCGTGCGAGTATCTGGCCGACCAGGGACTCATCGGCAAGGCCTCCACGCCGGTGCAGCTCACCCGGAGGAGCCATATCGAATTGCAGGAGCTGGCCTTCTTCTCTATCGGGGAACCATCGGATGGCTGCTAGGTCGAACGCCAGGCGGAGCCCGACCAAGACCTCGGCGCGCACGACCATCGCCGTCCAGGGCGCGCGCGTCCACAACCTCAAGAACATCTCGGTCGAGATCCCGCGCGACAAGCTCATCGTCGTCACCGGACTCTCGGGTTCGGGCAAGTCGAGCCTGGCGTTCGACACCATCTACGCCGAGGGGCAGCGGCGGTACATGGAATCGCTGTCCAGCTTCGCGAAGCGGTTCGTTGCCCAGGTCGCCAAGCCGGACGTCGACTTCGTCTTCGGCCTCTCGCCGGTCATCTCGATCGAGCAGAAAACCATTGCCAGCAACCCGCGCTCGACTGTCGGCACCATGACCGACCTCGCCAGCTATCTGAACCTGCTGTTCGCGACCATCGGTGAACCGCGCTGCCCGCGCACCGGCGAGCCGACGCCCGGCCGGACGGCAAGCCAGATCCTGGAGGCCGTCCTGTCGCTCCCGTCGGGGACGGAGATCGAGCTGCGCGCGCCGGTGTTCACGGTCTACGGCGAGGAGTTGGAGTTCGTCCTGACCGAGGTGCGGAAGAAGGGGTGCCGGCGGCTGATCATCGACGGCAAGCCGGTGGATCTCTCCGAGCCGCTCGAGCTCGACGAATCGAAAGTCCGGCACATGGACGCCGTGGTGGACCGCTTGGTGGTCGGCCGGAAGCACGAGAAGGCAATCAAGGCCGCGATCGCCGCAACCTTGCTGGTGGGTGACGGACTCCTCCAGGCGCAGGTCGTCAAGGGCGCGAGCAAGGCGGAGTGCGAGCGGTTCTACCGGGGACTCTGTAGCCCGACGCACCACTTCGTTTATGGCGACATCCAGCCCGAGTACTTCATGTTCAACAACCCGGAGAGCGCCTGCCGGACCTGCGGCGGCCTGGGGGTCGACAAGCTGACGCATCCGGAGCTCCTGGTCCCCGATCCTGGGCGAAGCATCCGCGGCGGTTGTTTCGTGCGCGAGGCATTCAAGTACAACCCCGACACCTGGGACGGACGGGTGATGTTCAGCCTGGCGAGAGCGCTGCAATTCTCGCTCGATACACCGTGGGAGCAGCTCCCCGAGCCGGTGCGCCAGGCGATCCTCATCGGGATCGATCACAAGATCAAGCTCGCTTCGCCGCCGGAGGCGAAGGGCAGTCGCGACGACTGGGAGGGCAAGGAGGTCGGCTTCGGCGGGATCGCCCGGCGGATCGAGCGGCGATACCGCCGTTACCGGCAGAAGGGCGAAGCCAACTCTGGGATGGAAGCCTGGCTCGACAACGTGATGGTCGAGCACACCTGCCCCGACTGCAACGGTGCCCGGGTCCGGGCCACCCGGCTGTGCTTCACCATCGCGGGCAAAACCATCCACGAACTTGGCCAGCTCAACTTCGACGAGCTCCACGCGTTCCTGGGCACTGTGAAGCCGACCGGCCGCGGCGCGGATGCCGGCAAACAGGTGCTCAAGGAGATCCGCGGCCGGCTCGAGCTGCTCCTGGGCATCGGATTGGACTACCTGAACCTCAACCGTCGCTCCGGCACGCTCTCCGGCGGTGAGTCGCAGCGGATCCGCCTGTCCACGCAGATCGGGTCGGGGCTCATGGGGATGCTCTACGTGCTAGACGAGCCGAGCATCGGCCTGCACCCGAAGGACAACGCGAAGATGATCGCCACGCTGGAGAGCCTGCGCGATATCGGGAACACGGTCATCGTCGTGGAGCATGATGAGGACACAATCCGCGCCGCCGATCATCTTGTGGAGATGGGTCCCGGGCCGGGTGTCCACGGAGGCACGATCGTCGTGCAGGGGGCGATCGAGGACGTGCTCGCGTGCAAGGCGTCGCCGACCGGGCAGTTCCTCTCCGGCAAGCGATCGATCGCCACCCCGAGGAAGCGTCGAAAAGGCAACGGCACGACGCTGACCGTCCGCGGAGCCCGGGAGAACAACCTCAAAGCGGTGGATGTGACGATCCCCCTCGGCAAGATGGTGGCGGTCACCGGCGCTTCCGGCTCGGGAAAGAGTACGCTGATCAACGACGTCCTCTACAAGGCGCTGTGGAAGCGGCTCGTGGACACCCGCACGCTTCCCGGCGACCACGACGGAGTCGACGGCCTCGAGTACGTGCACAAGGTAGTCAATATCGATCAATCGCCGATCGGGCGGAACAGCCGATCGAACCCCGCCACCTACATCGGCTTCTACGACGCCATCCGGGACCTGTTCACCCGGGCGCCGCTGTCGGTGGAGCGCGGTTACAAGGCGGGGCGATTCAGCTTCAACGTCAAGGGCGGCCGGTGCGAAGAGTGCCAGGGCGAGGGGGTGATCACCACGCAGCTCTACTTCATGCCCGACGTGGAGGTGACCTGCGGCGCCTGCAAGGGGGCTCGGTTCAACGGCGAGACGCTGGAGGTCACGCTGCGCGGTAAGACCATCGATGACGTGCTGAACATGTCCGTCGAGGAGGGAGCGGTGTTCTTCGCCGATGAGCCGGTTGTGGGCAAGAAGATCGAGGTGCTGAACGATCTCGGGCTCGGATACCTGACTCTGGGCCAGTCGGCGACGACGCTCTCCGGAGGCGAGGCGCAGCGGATCAAGATCGCCACGGAGCTGAGCAAGCTCCAGCGATCGAAACACACCGTGTACATCCTCGACGAACCGACGACGGGCCTGCACCTGGCGGATGTACAGCGGCTACTCGAGTCCTTGAATCGGCTGGTGGACGCCGGGCACACGGTGCTCTTGATCGAGCACCACCTGGACGTGATCAAGACGGCCGATCACGTGATCGACCTGGGTCCGGAGGGCGGGCACGCGGGCGGTGAGGTGGTGGTGACGGGCACGCCGGAGGAGGTCGCCGCTTGCAAGGCGTCGTACACCGGGTCCTTCCTGAAGGCGCATCTCCGCGCGTGACACCCGCGCCGGTCCACGAGACACTCGTAAGCGCACGGCCCTACCGGGCGATGCCGCGGACCTGCGGGCCTTCAATGCGACCGAGGGCCCAGCGCGCCTCGGACCGGACCGCTGGCCGCGGGTCCTTCAGGGCCTTCACCAGCGCCGGTACCGCCGGCTTCGCCATCGGCCCCAGCCGGCCGAGCTCCGACGCGGCATCATGACCGACGGTGCACCCCGGAGTCTCGATCAAGCTGGCCAAGGCGGCCAGCGCCTCCGGGTTACCCTCCGCGCCGATCCGGGCGAGGGCCGCCGTTGACAGGATCCCCGGCGAGCCCGGTGCGGCGTAGATCCGCGAGGCCCGGCGGTCGACCTCGTCCGCCGTCCGGATGATGTCCGCGAGGACCGGGATCGCCTCAGCGGCACCAGGGCCGAATTCGCCGAGGACCAGGATTACAAAGCGTCTCCGATCCGGGTCCCCGTTCGGCTCTTGGAGCATCGCAACGAGATCGTGGACCGACCGCCGCTCGACCGACGCGCCCAGGCCCTTCAAGGCCCGGACGCCGGACGCGATGAGCGACGTATCGTCCCGGAAGATCTTCGCGATGGTTCCCGGGCGCCTTTGATATTCGCGGAGCCATAACCACCAGTGCAGGAGTCTCTGTTCAACCATGCCGTCGGCGCCCGGCGCGGTGATGGCCCGCAACACCGCCGGGGCATCGACCGGTTCCGCGATCGGCTCCAGCAGGTTCATCGCGATCCCGCGACGGATGTGGTCGCCGTCGCGGAGGAAGTCCAGCAAGATCGACCTGGCGACCGCCCTCCCGTTCCTGAGCCGGGGTAGCAGCAGCGCTGCCTCGTACGATCGCGGCGAGCCCAGGCCGCGGAGATCGCGGGCCAGTTGGGCGACGGCCCTCGCCTGCGCTGTGCGATCGAGCTTCGCCAGGACGTCCGCGACCCGCTGGCGATCCCGGAACTCGCCCAGGGCTTCCGGCCACTCGCTCTGGCGATCGAACCGCTCGTCGGCCAGCACCGCGAGCAGGGCCCCGGCCGGCTCGGGGCTTGATGGGTCAGACCAGGCCGCGACCGCGAAGAGGGCCTCGAGCGCCACCGCACGCACCCAGTCCTCCCGGGTCTTCAAGCATTCACCAGGGAATCGAATCTGTCCGGCATGCGCGAGCTCGACCTTACTCTCGGGGCGACGCGGAGACTTCAGGGCCTTCCTCAGCAGCGGCACGAACGCCGTCGGATCGGGTCGGATCAGCTTCAGGGCGTCGATGGGGTCGTTATAGTTGAGGCCCCCGTCCGACAGGGTGCATCCCTCCGGTGGGTCGGCGAGTCCCGATGTCACGGGCCGCCGCCAATGCCACTTTTGCGGCACGGGCGTCGCCTCGATCTGTTCGGCCAGGATCGGCAGCAGGCGCGGCGACCGTGAGCCGAGCCGGACCAGGGAATACATGGCGTTGGCCCGGACCTGCGGATCGGGGTCGTCCAGGGCCGAGTCCAGTGCCCCGACGGCGAATGCGGCCCGCGGGCCGAGCAGGCCGATCCGGAGAGCGGCCTGGGCCCGGTCCCGGGCATCGCCGGCCCGGAGCTGCTCAATCAGCCGGTCAACCGGGCTGCGGTCGGCCCCCAGGCCCACCGCGCAGGCGGCCACGACGATCATCAGGGTTGGGAGCCGCCGGAGCCTCGGGGTGCGGGGGATCGCCATCGGTAGGGCCTCGCAATGGATCGAATGATCGAAGGAAGAGGGCTTCTCTTCCTCTGGCCGTTGCGAGGCCCGCCTCATCCGCAGGGCTTTCCGAACGGCATTCGATAGCCCGCCGACCGGAAGTTATCCGAGGCGAACGCCTCGGTCAATCCCAGCCGTCGCATCACGACGAACGAGACAGGGGCGACGCTCCCGGCATTCGCCCCTTCGGTCTGCGCATGCAGTCCCAGTGCCAGTTCATTTCTCCTTCCTGGGGGCACAATGAGTGCCAGGGTTCGACCCGGAGTCCGCGAAGTCCGCGCGGGATTGGCGTTGTTGGGCTCTGGCCGCTACGAATCAAACGGCATCATCCGTTCGGGCTTCGATTCTCCCCTCCCGCACGGCCTTCGTGAAGCATTCGTAATCGCGCTCAACCTGATCGACATAAGTCATTGCAAAAGCCGTGATGGCTTGATCAAACGTATCGGCCTTGCCGAGGTAGCCGCTGATCAAAGCGGGTTCACCCGAACGAGCGTGGGCGCGCGCGAGCGTGCCCCCGCACCATTCGGCGAAGACGACCATCTTGGCCATCTTGAAGTTTTCGATCGGGAATTTGAGCTTCAAGTCCCTCAACTGGCGGACGTAGAAATGCCGGCCGGTGCTGTCCTGCGTCCAGCCGAGGAAGATGTCGCTCGCCGATTGCATGAGTCGGTGCCCTGTCACGACCCGTTGCCCGTGGTTGGGATAAACACTCGGACCCGCATAGGCCTCCAGGACCGAGGGGCGTGCCTCCTTGATCTGGAGAAAGAGAGGGTCCTTTTCGCCCGCCATCAGCAGCGCGACGCTACAGACGGTGCCGACGCTGCCGACCCCTACCACCTTGATCGCCTTGTCTTTGAGGGCATAACGGTCCAGGAGGACACGCCGGTCGTCCGGCAACGATTCGCGGTAGAAGGAGAAGACTTCCTCGATCGAGGCATAGAATTCGTCCTCTCCGCGCTCCAGGTGGTGGTAGATGAACGGCGGGTTGTCTTTGATGGTCGGGGTCTCGCCCGACTGATCGGCGAGCTTGGGGAAAACGTCCTCAACGATGCAGACCTTCTTTGCCTTGGCCAGGAGCTTTCGAGTCCGCGCACGGATGTCGGCGTCATCGATAGCCGCGACGAGCTTCTTGGCGTCAAATCGAGCATACCACACGTCCAGGGCCCGCATCGTGCTGAACTGGGCCATGGCCTCGCGGTACGAGCGGACGCACGTCAGGACGACATCGCGGGCGACCTTGTCACCGAAACCGTTCGTTCGGCATGCGAGGATAAAGCTGGTGGCCAACCGTTTGACGTCCCACTCCCACGGCGCCGGAAGCGTTTCATCCAGGTCATGAATATCGAAGATGATCCGCCGCTCGGGTGTGGCAAAGCAGCGGAAATTGCCCAGGTGCGCATCGCCGCAAGCCTGCACGCGAATCCCCGTGCTGGGTGTGCCGGCCAAGTCCACCGCCATGTTGAGCGCCGTCCCGCGATAGAATGTGAACGGCGACGGCAGCATTCGGCCGTGGCGCAAGGGGATCAGCTCAGGGATTCGTCCACGGTTGCCTTCCTCGACCAGCCGAACCGGGTCCGGTCGGTTGACCGGCGCACTCCAGACGGCGTGAGAGTTGCGCGGACATCGTTTCCGCATGGCCTCACCGCGCGCGATCAACTCGGCCCGCGCAGGGCGCGTCGCGAAGGTCCGGAGTGATTCGACGGAGGGCCGTTGCAAGTCGCCAGAGAGCGATTCGAGGATTTTGTTCATTTATCCACCAAACGACGACGGATAGCGGCGGCGGCGAAGGTTTGAAACGAGGAGCCGTGCGTCAATCGCGCGAGCACGGATCTGTGGGGGTCTGGGTGGGAAAACCACCCAGACCTACCCGGCGTCCCGTAGTCCCTGAACTTCGGGGTGGCAGGACATGACAAACTCAAGCACTTTCTCGGCCCTCGCAATCTCTCCAGATCCTTCAGTCTGCGTTCAGAACTAGGGATGTCCCTTTTGTCACCCCTCCCCGTCGATAGTTCACCTACTGCCCATGTGATCGTACCTCGTTCGGAGGTGGTGTATCTCCATGGGACGCTTTATAATTATCGTAGCCACGCTGGCCGTTCAACGGTTCGTCCTGTCTGCCATGGCGGGCACTTGGTGATCGAAAGGCTACCATGTTGACCCGGTTGAAAGTCTCGGGATTCAAGAATCTCGTTGATGTTGATGTTCGATTTAGCGCTTTCACCTGTATCGCCGGTGCGAACGGAGTAGGAAAGTCGAATCTCTTCGATGCCATTGGCTTCTTGAGCGCGCTGGCCGAGTCGCCGCTCATGGAGGCGGCGAAATCAATCCGCGAAGGTCGAACGGCCGATGTCGCCCATCTCTTTCATCGCGTCGGCGGACGCCACGACGAGATCATGTCGTTCACGGCCGAAATGATCATCCCGAAATCGGGGGCTGACGACCTCGGCCAAGAGGCCCTGGCCACCATTACTTTCCTGCGCTATTCCCTCGAGCTGGCCCTGCGGAAGACCGACGGAAGTGTCTCCTCCGGTGGACTCGAACTTCGCAAGGAAGAACTCACGCATATTAATATTACAAACGCCAATCAGCACTTGCTGTTTCCTTCCACGAAGGAATGGCGTCAATCCGCCTTGCAAGGGCGTCGAACGATACCGTTCATCTCTACTCCTCCGCAAGAACGTAAGATTATCCAGTTGCACCAGGATCGCGGAGGAAGTGGTGGCGGTCGGCCCGCCCCGTTTCTCGCCTCGACGCTCCCCCGAACGGTCCTCTCGTCGGTAAACGCTGCGGAAACCCGAACCGCCGTACTCGCGCGACGGGAGATGCAATCATGGCGTCGTTTGCAGCTCGAACCCGCCGCGCTGCGCGAACCCGACACGTTCGCGACCCCTCCCCGGCTCGGGAACGATGGGTCGCATCTCGCGGCCACACTTTTCCATCTCGCCCACGGCGGCGCAGGGCCCTTGGTTCGACCCTCGGAACACGCTTCCGAGCCTGATCCCTCGACCATTTACGCCCGAGTCGCCAATCGTCTCACGGACCTCATCGACGATGTCCGCGAGGTGGGTGTCGAAGTCGATCCTCAACGCGAGCTCTGGACTCTGTTCGCAAGTGGGAAAGATGGCACCAAGCATTCCGCCCGGGCGCTGTCGGACGGGACTCTCCGCTTCCTCGCCCTGGCGGTCATGGAGCTCGACCCCGTCGCCCAAGGAGTACTCTGTCTGGAGGAGCCCGAGAACGGAATCCATCCAGAACGCATCCCTGCGATGCTCAGGCTCCTCAAAGAGATCGCCACCGCTACCGACGATCCGATCGGACCGGACAATCCACTTCGACAGGTCATCATCAATACCCACTCACCGGCGGTTGTCAGGGAAGTTGACGACGATTCTCTGCTCTTCGCCCAGCTTCGCGAGAATGTCAGAGACGGCCAACGATTCCAGAGTGTCCATTTCGCCTGTCTGCCTGACACATGGCGCACTACTGGGAGTGAACCCTCCGAAGAGATCAACAAGGGTGACATTCTCGTCTATCTGAGCGGTCCACGCCCCGCAAGCGATCTGGTTTCCGATGCCGACCGTTCGCCTTCACCAAACGGCCACTCCACGCCGGCGAAAACGCTCCCAAAAAGTCGTCGTGTATCCGATCGCCCGGATTTACAACGACTTCTGCATTTTGGTGATGATTCAGAATGAAATCACTTCGGTTCACGGGTCCGATCCCAAAAAGCGGCGACAGAATGTCCTGAACTTGGCTCAGATAGCCAGAGACATCCACGAGGAGCAACACGGACCGGGGTCTCACCTGGAAGGGGCCAGCGATGGAAGTGCACCTGGATTTGGACGAGTCAACCCTGGCACCAAACCAGGGAACGGGGAAGCGGCGACGTCCCGCAGGTCGCCTGGCGCCGTCACCGGCCGAGGTCGCCGACCAAACCGGACGATTGTTGGTTGAACGCGAGCCCGAGTGGCTGGGGCGGCTGGCCGCCGACCCGGCCAGCTTCGCCGCCGTGGAACGCGAGGTGCACGAGCAGGCGCGGCGACAGGCCGACCTCTACGTCGCCGGGCTCTTGGCCAAGGCCAGTGAGCTCCCGGAGACAGCCGACCACGTCGACACGGTCATCGCCGCGGCCGAGGTCCCGTTGCGCCCGGTTGAAAAAAAAGGCGCCCCTGATCGTGCGGCTCCTGGGGGGCCTGGCGATCACGGTGATGACCCTGTATTGCTCGCCGCGGGGACGGACCGGCAAGGGACGCGGTTGCGAAGGCGGTGGGCTTTACCCGGAATTGGCGGCTTACCGGTTCAGCGAGGGTTGCAGTCCCAACGTGCAGGCGGAAGTCGGCCGGCAGGTCGGTCTGTTGCCGATCGAACAGGCTCGGGCGGAGTTGGCTCGTCGCGGTCTGGAACTGGACGAGAAAGCCATCGGGCGGATCGCGGCCGAGTTGGGGGCCCAGATGCTGGCCACGCGCACCCGGGATCTGCTACGGTTTCGTCGCGGCGAACTTCCGGCCGGCAGCGAGTTCGCGGGCCAGAGTATCGGGGTCGGGATCGACGGGGGTCGGGTCCGTGTGCGAACCGTGATCGAGACCGTGCTCGTCAGCGGCAAACGGAAACGGAAGAAGTTCCGGATCGCGTGGCGCGAGCCCAAGGTCGTGATCCTCTTCGAACTGGATCAGAAGGGGCGCATGGTCAAGGGGAGCCGACCCGTCATCGATGGCACTCTGCAGGGACCCGATGCCTTGATCGAATTGGTCGCGTTCCATTTGCACCGACTGGGTGCCGCCCGGGCCAACGTGGTGACCTTCGTGGCCGACGGCGCCCCGTGGATCTGGGCCAGGCTGGATTGGGTGATCGCCCAGGTCAAGCTGGACCCGATCCGTGTGGTCGAGGTGCTCGATTGGTGTCACGGCGTGCATCATCTGAGCCTGGCATTGGCGGCGCTGGGTCGGGCCGAAGAACGGCGTGGGGAGCTTTACAGCCGACTCCGGCGGCTTCTCAAAGCGGGCATGAGTCGCGACGTCATCGCCGAATGGGAGGTGTTGTCGGCGGGGCAGCCGGAAGATTCGGCCGTGTGGCGCGAGCTCGGCGATCTGACCAGGCACTCCGAGGCGGGACGATTGCGCTCCAATTGTTTCCGGTGCCGTGGCGTGCCCCTGGGAAGCGGCGCGATCGAAAGCACGATCCGACGAGTCATCAACCTTCGTCTCAAGGGCACGAGTATTGACTGGACTGAAGAGAATGCGGAAGCCGTGTTCCAGCTCCGGGCCGCAGTGGTTTCGGGTCGGTGGGAAGAGATCGTGGACCACACGCGGGAGGCGATGGCGAGAGACCGGCGAACCGACTGGCGTTGGTCGCCCCTGGAGTGCCTGGCCGACTTGAAAGCGATGGAAGACGAGGACGAGGAATCGACACAACCATCAACGAAGAAACACTCTAAGCGTACTGCCGCATGACCGCATTTTCGGATCACGCCCGTCGGTACCCGGCTGGCCGGTCCCGGCGCCCGCCAGATAGGCGCCAACCGTTGTCGTCAGGCCTCCCGGTGGCGTGCCGATCACGGTCAACTGGTAAGTCCCCTGAGACGGTAGTTGGTGTTTCAGCCGCAGGGTCACCGTCCGGGAAGCGGCATTGTATCGGGCGGAACGAATCGGGATCACGTGTTCTTTTTGGTCAGGCCCGGTCGAGACGAGGCTGTAGTTGGTCAGGGATTCGGCCAGGGCGAAGTCCAGCGGGAGGTTGAAGGTCAGTACCAAGGCGGTCGGCTTGCCATGGACGCCATGCTGCCCCAGACTCAGGACGGTCAGAGGGGGCTGCACCTGGAAGGCGCCGATATCAGGGGCCGAACCCTGGGGACGCGGGGCTCCCCGTTGATCGGTGGTGATCCCCGCAACCGGAGTCCCCGCGTTGAGGGCGGGGCTGCCGGGGAGCAAGGCTTGAGTGAAGGTCGGCCCGCCGTTGTTGGCCAGCGGGCCCAACAACGGGTCGGTATTGACGAGGTCGGTGGGAGCGAGGCTGATGGCGGGCGTGTCGGAGAAGATGTTGTACCCCAAGGAGACGAAGCTGCCCCCTGCGGCGACGTCGAGGTTTCCGCCCTGAGTATTCTGGTAGATACTATCGATGGAGACGACCGAGGATGGAGATCCGGCGGTGGTCGCAATGCCACCGCCGCTGTTGGCCGAATTATCGGTTGCCGTGACGAAGGAGAGCGACGCGGTGCCGGAGTCGGCAATCGCGCCGGCGATGCCACTGCCGGCGGAGCCGCCGATGCTGCCGAGACCGCCCGTGGCCGTGTTGCCACTGAGCGTGGAGTTGTCGACCGACAGCGTGCCGGAGTTCGAAATCCCGCCTCCACTGCCGTTGCCGCCATGGATGCCGTAACCGCCCTTGGCCGCGTTGCTACTGAGTGTGGAGTCGGTGAGGGACAGTGTGCCCGAGTTCGAAATCCCGCCCTCGATGCCGTTGTTGTCGTTACCGCCCATGGCCGTGTTGCTACTGAGCGTGGAGTCGGTGACGGACAAAGTGCCGGCGTTCTCGATCCCGCCTCCGCTGCCGATACTGGCTCCTTCGAGGCCAGTGGCACCCGTGGCCGAGTTGCCGCTGACCGTGCAGTCGGCGACCGACATCGTGCCGGTGTTCTCGATCCCACCCCCACCGCCTTTGGCGCTTCCCAGGCCGGAGCCGCCTGTGGCCGAATTGCCGCTGACCGTGCAGTTGGTCAGCGACACCTTGCCGGAGTTCGCAACCCCGCCCCCGACACCCGGTGAGAGCTGACGGAGGGCGGAGCCGCCTGCGACCGAGTTGCCACTGACCGTGCAGTTGGCCAGCGACAGCTTACCGGTGTTGTCGATCCCGCCCCCGATACCGGTGCCGCTGTAGTTATCGCCGCCATAGCCGCCTGCGGCCGAGTTGCCGCTGATCGTGCACCCGGTCAGCGACAGCATGCCGGAGTTGTCGATCCCGCCCCCGCTGCCGTTGCCGCCGGGGAGTATTTGCCGGTGGAAGTGGAGCCTGTGACCGAGTTGCCGCTGATCCGGGCGTTGACGACCGACAGCGATCCGGCGTTATCGATCCCGCCGCCAGCGACGGCGCTCCCGCCCGTGATGGTCAAGCCCGAGATCGTCACCTTGGCGCGGCTTGATACGGTGAAGATGCGGAACGCGGGCGTCGCCAGGTCGCTACTACGGGCCACCGTCAGCACCGAGGGCCCTGGCCCGCAGATCGCGATATCGGTGGACAGGACCGGCAAGGCACGGGTTAGCGTGATCGTCCCTTTCAGCGAGTGGGCAAAGGTGATGGTATCGTGGTTCGAAGCCCGGTTGGCCATCTCGATCGCGGCCCGGAGCGTGCCGGCACCCGCATTGAGCAAACTCGTGACCCGGATCGTGGCGGGCACGACACGGCTCTCCAGCGGCTCGACGCTCCATACCAGTGCCGAGCGTCGGCGAGCTCCCGAAAAACACCGGCCTACGAAGGCTGAGCCCAACATCCGGCGCATGGCCGACCGGAATCCTCCCAATGGGTGACCGTCGCGATTCATGAGTGCACATCCCTTCGTGTAGAGAGGAGACTTCCCGATCAGCCTCTATTCCAAAACACCACTTCCGAGAAGGCGATCGAGAACCCGTGATTAACGTCGAAGCTAATAATTAATCGATGTGAATATATCACGTGATTTGTAGTCGGCCTGGCCGCATCATGCCACTCGAGGGTCGTCGCGATCCTGACGAACCTCCCGATCGAGGAGGAATTGCGTGCGCCGATTCGTAGGGGCGCAGACCCTGCGGGCGAAGGACTCGATCAGGGGATCGTAGCTCGGTTGCAGGAGGGAACGGTGGCTTGCTGGGCCATCGTTGAGGCGTGGGAACATGCTGCCGTCTCCGCGAAACCTGAGGGGAATGTAACCCTCGGGGAGCCCTTGCGTGCGGCAGCCGTTTCCGCGGAGGCGGGATCGTCCGTCACGGGATGATTCCGCATGATCTGACCTTCAGCCGGGCCAAGGCATAAAAAAACCCCATCCCTGCGAAATCGCAAGGCGGGGCAACCTTAGCCGGGGGTCGAGTTGCCCATCACGAGCAACCTAAGTGTCGATGTTATTGGCCAGACACTCTCATGTCAAGAACTTTTTTTCCCAGGCGCGGAGAATCGCGGAGTGAGGCTTCGAGACGTCTCGCGGCAACTCCCTACAGGTCATCCCTCGACCGAGGTGGCACACGATCGAACGAATTGATCATAAGAGAAGGAACGGGAGATTACGATCGCAAGGGCTCCCCGATGATCCTCCTGGCTCCGTCCACTCGCTCCCTCGGTTTTTTCGGGTGGCTGATCTCGTGATTCCGCTCTGTATGTCGAATAATAATGTCATTGGGAAGAGGCAAGCCATCTTCTGAGGAATCATCGGGAGACGCGGACATGTCCGGGCAATCTATCGGGGAACCAGGAAATCGATTCCAGGCGATCGGGAGCGGGCACGCTCGGCGATCCGTCAACCGACGGGACTGGCTGCGGCTGGCGGGAAGCGCGGCCGTCGGGTACCGCGGCCTGGTGAGCGGCGCCACCTCCGCCGTGGCAGGGGACGAACCGAAGCCAGAGACCGTTGAGACCGCCGAGGAGGAGATCCGTCGCGCCGTGGCAATTGTGCAGAAGGCCACGGATCAAGAGGTTCGCACGGTCCAATCAGCCCACTACCAGGCCATCGGTGACGCTTCGGAGACGTTCATCAAGCTGACCCTGTCCGATTGCGAGCAGGTCGCGCTTGATTATCTGAAGCATTACCGCGACAGGGGATTCGATGTCAAGCTGCCCGATCGTCGCCTGATCTTGATCGTCTTCGAGGACGAACGTCCGTTCCTGAAGTATGCCGGCCGGGTACCGCGGGGACTGGCCGGATTCTACAGCCAGCGCACGAACTGGCTGGCTCTGTTCGATTTTCGGAACGCCCCGATGTTCACCGTCGCGGCCGGTCAGGATAACCGGGAGACGGTGACCCACGAAGCGACTCATCAACTGAACTTCAATTCCGGTGTGCTCGAACGATCCGGCGATGCACCTCACTCCATTTCCGAAGGGCTTGCAATGTATGGTGAGCGGCGCAAGCTCCATGGGCCGAGTGAACCCGGACAGATCAACCAGCGGCGGCTGATCGAGCTGTGCACTCCCAGCGACGGGTGGAGTGGATCCCCGTGGCGAATCTCATTGCGGAGAAGCCGAACTGGTATGCAGGGCAACCGGCTCGTCGCACGCTCGGTTACGCGGAGAGCTGGCTGCTGGTCCACCACCTGATGACGGATCCCGTCCGACTGCCGCAATTCCGGGCGTACCTGAAAACGCTCCGGAACCGGAAAGACCAACTGCACCGAGTGGACGATGCCAAGTCCCATTTCGGCGACCTGGAGCGACTGGACCAGGAGTTGCGCCAGGCGTCCGTCAAGCTGCTGCGAGCGCCCTGACGATGGATTCCCGATGTCCTGGGAGATCGGAGCTTCGAGACCATGTCCACTGTGAGTTCGACGATCGAACCCCTGCTCTCGGCCGGCGAGCGCGACGAGCTGGGCCATCTGGATTACCTTTTCCAGCAAATGAAGGACCTGCTCGAACGGGGCCTGATCGCCGCGGATTCGTACGCGACGGTCGTGGCTGAGGGTCAGCGCCGTCGCGAGGCCATCGAGCAGCAAGGGCAATACCAGGCCGCGATGGCGCGGGCCCGGGCGCTCGCCAGGAGTCGGCCGGGGGAAGCCCTGGAATGGGCCGACCGGGCCCGGCAGATCGATCCCTCTCAACTCGAAGCGTCGGTGATGACGATCGACCTGAGCTGGGAGATCGAGGAAGACGAGCGGGCCATCGCGGTGTGCACCGAGGCCGTGGAGCGATTCCCCCATCTCGAGCAGAAGCTCGACCGACTCCTCGCTTTGAGAACGGAGCGTGAGGAGGCGAGGCGCCGTAAGGCCGAACAACTCCAGCACGACCGCGACCTGGCCGACCGGCTCGATCACGCGCGGATCGCCATGGACGACCACCGCGATGACGAGGCCGTCGCCCTTTGCCGAGAGGTCCTCGCCCTGCGGCCCCGCCAGGTGGAAGCCCTGACGATCGCCGCGTTCGCCCTTCAACGAATGGGCCGGCTCGACGAGGCGCTGGCGATGTACGAGACCCTCGAGAACTTGCAGCCGTCGATCGCGGTCTGGTCACGGTGGGTGCAGAGTATCCGAACCCGTCTGCGCGTCGAGCGACTGACCGGGATTTCTCCCGAGCTGGTCTCCTCCGGTCCCGGGTCCAGGAGTGCGGCGGGGGTCGCGATCGACGAGCCGCCGCCGTTCTCGTGGTCGAGCTTCGCCAGCGAGTTCCTCCAGGAGCACTGGCAGAAGCTGATCCTCTGTCTGGCGGTGCTCTTGATCGTGGTGAGCTCGACCGTGGCCGCACACCTCCTGCTGGGCCCCCTGCTCTGGTCGCCGGCCGGCAAGTGCGCGCTGGCACTCGTGGGGACGATGATGTTCGCCGCCCTCGGCGCGGGGCTGGTGCGATGGGGGGCCGAGCGGGCCGGCCAGATGATGCTGGTGGCCACCTTGATCATCGTGCCCATCCATTTCATGCTTGCGGGCGAGCTCAAGTTGCTGACGGAACCCTCCTCCTTTCGCCTGGTGCTCCTGGCCGTTGACGGGCTGGTGCTCGTGCGATTGGTGTGGATGGTGAGTGGGATGCTGGTGCCGCGCGACGAGGCGCGATTCTTGACCATTGCGCTCTTGCTCCTGAGCGGCGGCAGCGCGGCGACTGCACCGGGGGCGGGCGTACCCTGGGGCTGGCAGTTCGCCGCGTTCCAGGCGCCGGCGGTTGTGTTCCTGGGCGCGGTCTGGGCCCTGGGAGCCCGGCGCTGGGGCGCGTCATCGGAAGCCCATCGCCAGTTCGCCACCCTCGTGCTGGGACTGCTGGGATTCGCGGGTCTGGCCTGCCTGATCCGCATCGGCGTCCATGTGCTCCACCTGGAGCCGGCTTGCTATGCGGGGCCGGTCATGATGGCCGCCATCGCCGTCGTCCACGGAGCCCGGCGGCTGGTTCCTTTCGAGCCGGATACTCGACGACTCGCCCTGATCGAACTCGGCGGCTACGCGCTCTCAGGGCTGGCCTTCGCCCTGGCGTTATCCTCGCCGCCCATCCATTCGGCGTTCTTCAGCGGGAACACGCTGGCCGTCAGTCTTCTGGGGTTTGCACTCTATGCCGTGTCGCTCCGGGAGAAGCGCCAGCCCGTCTTCCTCTACCTGACCATCGCCGCGCTGGTCTCCGCGCGCGTGGGCGCCCATTATTTCCTGGCCGACCGGATCCGCATGGCCATTGATGCGATCCGGGTCGCCCTCGGCTACCAGGAGTTCCTTCCCTGGCCGTTCCTGGCGCTCCTGGGACTGGTCCTCAATCCGGTGCTGGCCCTGCTCTCACTGGGGTTCTCCCGAGTCTGGAAGGATGAGAGGCTGGCGCGACATTGTCACTACATCGGCCTGCCCCTGGCGATCGCCGCCTGCGTTTTCAGCGGGTTCGAGCCGATGGCCGGCGCAATCGTCCTCTCGGGTTACACGATCGGGTTCGCCGTGGCGGTCTGGCTCTTTGCCGCGCCGTGGTTGACGTTCTTGACCATCGGCGCGCTCACCGGCGCGGCGTATTTCGGATCGACCTTCATCCCCGGCGTGACCGTCGCCGACCAGGCGCTCCTGTCTGCCACGCTCGCCTGGGTCTGCTGGCTCGTCTGCAAGACGTTGCGGCGCCTCGACGTGGACGAGGTGTACGCACTCCCCTGGACCATGGCCGCACGCGCACTTTCCACCCTGGCCCTGCTCGTGGCTACGCTGTTCATCGCCGCCAAGGGGCCGAACTCGATCGGCGCGGCGGGCGCGTTCGCGATGGTGGTGAGCCTCACCCTCCTGTTGAACCGCGAACGACCTTGGATCGTCCGGGCTGGCGTGACGCTGGTGAGCCTTGTCGAGTTGACGATCTGCGGCTTATCCCTCGCGACGGGCGGGGTGAACCTCTTCGCCGCGGATTACGGCCTCCTCCTCGTCGGCGATGCACTGGGATTTCTGGCCGCGGCCGAGGTGCTCCGCCTTGCGTTGCGTGCGGTCGCGATCCCGGCCGCCCGGACACCGATCGGCATCACGCCGCATCCCGGCGCGGCTGCGGTTTTTGTGAGCATTCTGCCGCGGTTCGTCATCCTCCTGACGTTCGTTGCCGACTGGCTGGCCCTCCGCAATCTCGGAGTCTCCTGGGTTTCGGGACTGGTCTGGTTGCTCGGCGCACCTGCCCTCATCGGGACGACGCGGTTCGTGAAACGGTCGGGTTTGGTCTACCTGGGGCTGGCTCAGCTCGTCGCGGGCGTGCTCGACCTCTCCGACTGGCCGATCACCTGGACCCAGCCCGGGCTGGCGGCGGGATGGCTCGCGGTGGTGACCGGACTGCTGGCCCTGTCGCTGTGGCTGGCGGGCGTTGTCATACGTCGGCGAGAATGGTCCGACTTCTACGCCGTGCCCTGCTTGAATATGAGCCTGTTCCTGACGGCTGCCGGACTCGGCCTGGCCGTCGGATCCCGGGTCATGACGGTGTCCGCATACCGGTTCGGCGTGCTCGCTCTCGCCCTGACCGCGACGGTGACGATGCTGCTGGCGCGGACCCTGCGTCAGGCGGGGCTGACCTACGCCGCCGTGTTTCACGTCGTGGCCGCGACGTACCTGGTCCTGTTCAGCGTCGGGAACAACGACCCGAGGATGGCGTTTGTGCTCGGCCTGACCGCGGTGGTCGAGGCGATCGTCCTCTGGGCGGTCGCGTTTGGTTGTGAGACGCTGGGAGGCGATTGGGTCCGGTCGTGTGCTCGCCCGCTCTACCACTGGACCGTGGCGCTGACGGTCCTGGGCATTCTGCTGGCGGATCGCTCATCCGTGACGATGGCGGTGGCGGCCCTGGCGTTCCTCCTGACGGTCAAGAGCCTGGCACGTGCCGAGTGGCTCTATGGCGTGGTGGCCGCGCTGGGCGCGGCGTGTTATTTCCGATGGCTGGCCACGATGCCGGCGATTGAGGTGATCGGCTTCGCGATGGGCTCGGCCTTCGCGCTCTGGACGGTCGGCGTCTTGATCCAACGATCGAACGCCGCCCTCTGCGCCCGGCTGGCGCTGCGGCCGCTCGACTACGAGTATCCCTTGTTCCATACGTCGATCGTCGCCGGGCTGATGGCTCTCGCCTTGAGGGTGACCCTGAGCCTGGATCAGAAGATCGCCTGGACGGCGCATCCCTGGTTGCCGCTGGGGCTGTCTCTGCTATCGATCGTGATGCTCCGGGCGTATCCGCGTCGCGAGTGGGTCCACGCGGGGCTGGCGTTCCTGGTCTGGAGCGTGGTTGCGGTGATCGCGCCCTCGTTGACCTTGGGGAGCTCGCTGGCGATGGCCGGCATGGTCCTGGCGCTGGGGCTTTCGATCCTGGAGCGCGTGGCCCGGACGCACGAAGCCAACCTTGCGCCCGGCTGGGCGTGGTCGATGCGGGATATGTCCCGGTCGTGCGGAACTGGGCGCTGGTGCTCTTCGGGCTGACGACGGTCCTGACGATCGGCATCGTGGTCGGCGGGATGGGCGCGACGATGCTGGGGCATGAGTTGATCCGGATGAGTTCTTCGACCGCGGACTGGTGGATCCTGCTGGCGACGGTCGGGCTGGCCTCGTTCTTCATCGTCATCGAGGGGGCGGATCCCGAGGGTTGGGCGGCGGCGGAGCCCGAGTATGTCTTGATCGGCCTGCACTGGATCGGGGTACTGGCCCTGTGGTGGCTGGGAGTGGCATCCTCGCCGATGGTCACGCGGCTCCCGTCGTCGTTCGACTATTATCCCACCGTCACGTCAATGGCCGCACTGGCCGCGGTCTTGTTCTGGCGAAGGTTCACCTGGGGCGAGAGCTGGCAGGAGCTGAGCTGGCTGGGGGATGTCCGCTCGGAGCGATCGAGCCGCGCGATGTCGTACCAGGCGTGCCTCCTGGCGATCCTGGCCGTTGCCTTCACGGGCGGGACGGTCGCGTTGACCACCGTCGCGTCCCTGTTTCTGTCCGCCCTCACCCTGGGATTCGGAGGCCTGACGCTCGGCTCGCCGATCGTGGCCGGCATGGGGAGCCTGGCCTTCGCGGGTGCCTGGTCGTTCGCCGGCCCGCTCGCGGCCCGCCGGCTAGGCTATGGCGGATTCGCGATGGAGGGGACCTGGGGCGCCTCGGGCGCCATCGCGGCCGCATTCCAGCTCTGGTGGCTGGCCGGACTGCTCCGCCTCGAGGGATCGAGTTCCAGGACGAAAGGCGCGCTTCCGGTTTCGGATTCCGGCCTTTCCCTCCGATACAAACTGGCCGAAGCCATGGAGGGCGTTGCGTCGGCGTCCGCGTTGCTGGCGGGGGCGGTCGTGCTGGCGGCCGGGACCCAGGCCGCGGCCCTCGGGGCATGGGGGACATTCGCGGGAGTTGGCGTCCTGCTGGCGGCTGCGGTGCTGCATATCCTGCTGGTACCCCGATGGCGGACGGAGTGGCTGGTCTACCTGGCACACGCGCTGATGATCGGAGCCTACATCGACTTCCGGCTGGCCTTCCCGATGTCGACGGCCGCGGACGCGGCGATCTTGACGCTACTGGGCTACATCGACCTGGCCCTCTCCGAGGCACTGACGCGGCTCCAGGGACCGGAATACTACGTCCGCCCGACGCGGTATGTCTCACTGATCCTGCCGTTGTTGCCGCTGCTCCAGTTCCTCCAGACGGGTGTGCGGGATGGGGTGAGCCTCTTGTACCTCTCGGCCGCGGCGACGTTCTATGCGGTGGCTTGCGCCGAGATGCGATGGAAGTGGCTGGGCTACGGGGCGGCCGTCTTCTGCAATGCGGCCCTGTGGGTCACCTGGAGCCGGATGGGCTGGATGCTGACCGACCATCCCCAGTTCTACCTGGTCCCGGTGGGCCTCTCGACCATCCTCTTCGCCGAGGTCAACCGCGAGCTCGGCCGGGACACGGTCAACGCGATCCGGACGGTCGGACTGATCATCGTCTACGCCTCGCTGGCCGCGCCTATCTGGCAGTTCGACAGCTTCGGCGCCTGGCTGACGCTTTTGCTGGTCTCGCTCCTGGGCATCTTCGCCGGCATCGGCCTGCGATTGCAGACGTTCCTCTGGCTGGGACTGACCACCTTCGTACTCGACGTGGTCTACGAGATGGGACGAGTGAGCCTCGATTACGCCTTCGCCAAGTGGGCGATCATGCTGGTCCTGGGAATCTCCCTGGTGATGTTCGTGGCGCTGAATGAGAAGAAGCGGATCGTCAGCACGATGCTCGCGTATTACGCACGGGCGCGGACGTGGGAGTAAGCCCCATGGAAGTCGGAACGAACGCCAAGGTCAACCGAGGTTCTTCCGAATACCTCGCGCTCCTTCCGCGTTTCCCCCGCGGCCGATCCGCAGCGATCACGAACACCGTCGGTTTCTTGAGGTCGTCAACAGCCTTCTCGACCGGCCCACGCTCACCTCCGACGAGGAGGATTACCTCGACGTTCTCGGACTGCTCATCGCCGACTACGAGGACTCGATCTACGAGCATCCCGAATTCACCCCCGTGGAGCGGCTCCGCCACCTGATGGAGGAGCATGGCTTGACCCAGGCCGAACTCGCCCGACGCACGGGCGTCGCCGTGACGTCCCTCTCCGACATCCTCAACGGCAAGCGGCGGATCAGCCCCAGAGTCCGCGCGAAGTTCGCGGAATGCTTCGGGGTCTCGGCGTCGTTCTTCGCGTGAAACTTGCTCGTCTGATGGCGGTTTGCTCCACCTCAGGAAGTGAAGAGTCACTGGCTGCCCAGCATCGGCATATCAGGAAGATAGTCCCGCCAGCCATGGGGCAATCGCCCCTCGCCCCTCCTCGACTCCGAGTGCCTCCAACCGCCTGGCGAAACGCTCCAGCTTAGCCTCGGCGACAGAGATGGCCACGCGCAACTCGTCCGGACTGACCAACCACCGAGCCACCGGCGTATCCGACTCATGAGGCTCGCTGAGAACCAGCCGCTCGCCATCATAGCGGATCGAAAGCCACGGATGGCCGATCCAGAGCATCCCCCACTCCGACCCCCGGTAACCCGCAGCCTCCCGCCATTCGGCGATGTTCCTGAGATCGGAACAGCACCTCGGCTCGACCACCACCTCGCCGCTGCTGAGAAGAGCCAGGCCACCGGCCAGGGCCGGCGTCTCGTCGGCAAGGGTGAGAACGTCGAGGCTGCGACTTTCCGGGACAAGGTTGCGGAGAATCCTCAAGAGTGTCTCCGGGTCGTCCAGGTCACAGACCGAAACATGCCAGGAGGCGAGACAGATCGGGTTCAACCCGGTGATCCCGGAGTCGGCCAGGCTGTCGCGCCAGTAGCGACTGGACGACTCGAGCTCCTCGAGACCCGAGCCGGACGGTGGGGGGGTGGTAACCAGTCGCGAAAGTGGCCGGTTCCAGTTCGAGGACCGGGACGCGTTCGATATCGCGGAGCAAGGTCAGGCTGGTCATCGACGGTGACTCCAAAACCTCGGCCCGATTGTCTGAAGAAGGTGCCGTCCCAGTTTCGAAATCGCATTCGCAGGGTGGGTGCAATCCACCATCCGGCCTGGGTTTGCTGTAGGTTGCACCAACCCGATACCCGATGGCATTTACCCATTTCGACCCCCATCGATCTCGGGCCAGGCGCGCCTGGCCAGCGGCCTGGCCCCATTGTGCCCTGGCTCAACCCCGGCGTAAAGCGCTCCAGAAATAATTTTTTTGGAATCCCAAAAACCCGGTGAACCGAACGGCTGGTTGGACCGACTAGCTAGAGGAAGTCCTTGTGGAGGCATGGCACGTCGGAAAGGTGTCTCATGGCTCGAGAATCGGAATCGCTCACGGACGAGATCCTGGTTCTGGACTGCCAGAGCGGCAGTCTTGGTGCGTTGGAGTCGCTGGTTTCTCGATGGCAGAAGCGGCTCTGGCGTCACGCCTACTGCCTGACCGGGGACGCCGAGGCGGCCTGGGACGTGACCCAGGAAAGCTGGCTGGGCATCATTCGAGGCATCGCTCAGCTCAGCGATCCCGGCGATTCCCGGACTGGGCGTTTCGGATCGTGACCCACAAGGCCAGCGACTGGCTGCGGCAGCGGAAGAAGACGCGGCAGCCGGCAGAAGGGGAACTGGAGGACCGGCCAGTCGGCGACGGTCCGCGGGCACGCGAGACCGCGATTGATCTCTTCAGCGTGCTGATGCGGTTGCCCACGGAGCAGAGATCCGTCCTCAGCCTGTATTACATCGAGGGATTCGGCATCGCCGAGGTCGCCAGCAGCCTGGGGATCCCGGAGGGCACCGTGAAGTCGCGGCTGCATTCGGCGCGTGCCGCGTTCAAGGAGTTGTGGCCGTCGGCCGGTGATCGGGGTTAGGACCCCCCGCCGCCCGACCGGGGAGAATCGACCATGTCCGACGAGATCGTCAGAAAAATCCTCGATGAGATCGAACAGGATTCCGGCGCGAGGACTCACTCCGACGGATGATCGCCAGCGCCTTCGAGGCCCGGATGCGCATCTATACGCTGATCGTCGGGATCATCATCGTGGCGGCCATGGCCGCCGCGGTGTGGCTGGCGATCCTCTTCTTCGGGACGGAGGAGATCCGCGACATGATCCTGTACGCCACGCTGTTCAACACGTGCATGCTGGCCATCGCATCGGTGCGGTTATTCCTCTGGCAGCTCCTGCTGCGGCAGGGCGTGATGCGCGAGATCAAGCGTCTCGAACTCCGGCTCGTCGAGCTGGCGAAATCCTCCGGCGCGGATCCGGCGAGCCCGAGGGAGCAACAGGACGCGCCCGATTCCTGACCCCGCGCGACCGGCTCGCAGCGATCCGATCGAGGCGCGCGATCACCAGGCTGATGAATTTCGACTTTTAACCATGTCATTCAAAGGACAATGGCCATGATCCCGATCACGGATGTGGACCTGACGAAGCCGGCCTTCCAGGCCGACCCGTATCCGACGTATGCTCGATGGCGTGCCGAGGCGCCGGTCTGCCGCGCGAGGATGCCGGACAGGCAGGTCGCCTGGCTCGTCACGCGGTACGACGACGCAGTCACTGTGTTGAAGGACCCGCGATTCGGCACCGATCGAGAGAAGATCCTGACACCGGAGCAGGCCGCCCGGTTGCCCTGGATGCCGGGCGTGTTCAAGGTGCTCACGCGTAACATGCTCAACCTGGACGAGCCCGACCATACTCGGCTGCGGGGCCTGGTTCACATGGCGTTCACGCCCCGGCTGATCGCGAACATGCTCGAGCGCATCCAGACGCTGACGGACGAGCTGCTCGACGCGGTCCAGTCCCGGGGACGCATGGACCTGATCCGCGATTACGCGCTGCCGCTGCCGACGACCATCATTGCCGAGATGATGGGCGTGCCGGTCCAGGACCGGCACAAGTTCCACCGATGGTCGAATGCCCTCGTGTCGTCCTCGGGGTCCAACTGGGGAATGCTGACGATGCTACCCCCGCTGTGGGCGTTCCTGCGTTACATCCGCAAGCTGGTCAAGATCCGGCAAGAGGATCCCCGAGACGACCTGGTCAGCGCGCTGGTCCACGCGCGGGAGGCCGGCGGCCGATTGAGTGAGGACGAATTGCTGGCGATGATCTTCCTGCTGCTGGTGGCCGGCCATGAGACGACTGTCAACTTGATCGGCAATGGCGTGCTGGCCCTGCTGGAGCATCCCGATCAGATGGAAACGTTGCGCGACGACCCCGAGCTGATCAAGCCGGCCGTCGAGGAACTGCTGCGCTACGACGCTCCGGTGCAGTTGGCGAGCGAGCGCTATGCCCGTGAGGAGATCACGATCGCCGGCGTGACGATCGCGCCGGGCGAGATGGTGCACGCCCTGCTGGGTTCGGCCAACCGGGACGAGCGGCAATTCGAGCGTCCCGATGACCTGGACATCACGCGCGAGCCGAACCGGCATCTGGCGTTTGGCCAGGGGGTGCACTATTGCGTCGGCGCGCCGCTGGCCCGCATGGAGGGGCAGATCGCCATCAATACGCTGCTGCGCCGATTCCCCGACCTCAGATTGGCCGTACCACCGCAGGCCCTGCGCCGTCGGCCCGGCCTGGGCCTGCGGGGCCTGGCGTCGCTGCCACTGGCGTTCTCCCGGCGAGGCGCCCCGGTCCTCTCGATGGCTCGGTAGCCGGCCTGGCTGCCATCGGGAACGGCTCCCGTCGAATGGGGGTCCCTGGGTCGTCGAGATTCCGAGTCACCCGGACGCCGGGTTGGTCCGCGTTCGTTTATTTCGAGGAAGATCCCAGCGAACGAACCGACACGTCCTTGAAGGTGACAACGGAGTTCTCATCGTGATTCTGCAAACCGATGTAGCCCGACTCGGGACGAGGTCCGCGGGCGGGATTCCCTTCGCCGGTCTTCTCGGGACTCTCGGGCTTGAGACCGCTCGAGTCGAATTCCGTGACCTTCACACCGTTGATCGTCGTGATGATGTGGTTGCCTTTCAGAGTGACCTCCAAGGTGTTCCATTCGCTGGGCTTCGCCGGCTTGGCGGCGGCTTTCGAGAACGTGTAGATCGAACCGGTGCTCCGACCTTCCGGGCCCTGGTCCATGATCTGCACTTCGAAACCGTGGTGGACGGCATACCAGGGGTCCTTGGGCCGATCGGCGATCCGCACGTAGATACCGGAGTTGTCGCGCTCACCCGCCGTCTTGTAGACGACCCGGATGACGCAATCGCCGAGCTTTTCCCGCGAATACCAGAGCAGCCCCATGCCTCCCTCGGTGCGGAGGAGGCCGTCCTCAACCACGAACTTGCCTGGCCCGACGTGCTCCCAGCCGTCGAGGGTATGGCCGTCGAACAAAGGCCGCCAATCCGTGGAGGAACCGGAATCGCGCGGCGGCTCGGCGAGAGACGAGGCGATCGATGCGAACAGGATCACGAGGGAGGCCGATGCGGCTTGACGTAGAATGGTCATGATCAGTTCCTGGGGTGGGTCGTGATGGAAATCCTGTGCCGAACCTAACGCGCCGGCGCTCGCCGGTCAACTCGACCGAACCCCGTCTCAGCGGTTGGCACTCCGATCGCGGATATCGACTGATCGTTCATCCGGTGCCCGCTCCGTGAAGCGATCTCGACCCGACACCAGGGGTTTCCCCTGGTGGATGTCCCAAGGTTGAATTGGATATGTTTCAGGAAGTCTCGAACCTCTTCCATGCTCCGATCCGCGGTGTGAATCGAAAGGAACACGACGTCGCGGTTCTCGTATTGGGCCTCAAGGTGTTGGATTGTCGGCATCGCAAGAGTTCACGGACATTCGCCGCTCGTGGGAAAACCTGGGGTCGGGAGGCGCCTGTCCCCCTTTCTTGGGGGGCTTCTACAAGATCATTCGGACGTGACAGGCTCTCATGACGGGACGTCGATGGAAGTCTCCGGCGCCGGGTGCGGGAACCGCGCCTCGAACTCGTCCAGGATGGAACGCAGGTGGTCGTTCAGCCGATCGCGGGCCTGGCTGCGGATCTCATCAGGCATGCCGCCGTAATACGCCTGAGCGATCCCGCCGGTGATACAGCCGAGCGTGTCGGCGTCGCCCCCGAGCGAGACCGCGAGGCGCACCGCGTTTTCATAGTCGGTCGATTCGAGGAACGCCAGGATGGCCGGCGGCACGGTGCCGCGACAGGAGACGTCGAACTCAAAACCTGGGCGGATGTCATCGATCCGTGCGTCCAGGCGATAGCCGAACTTCCGTTCGACATAATCGCGGATCTGCTCCTTGCCGCTGCCAGTGCGGGCGAGGAAGACCGCGGCGGCCGTCGCCTGGGCGCCCTTGATCGCTTCGGGGTGGTCGTGGGTGACCTCGGCGGTCCACTTCGCGCGCAGAAGAACCTCGTCGAGCGAGTCATAGGCATAGCCGACGGGGCTCACGCGCATGGCCGACCCGTTGCCCCAGCTCTGGTACGGCTCCCGGCTCTCGGACGCCGCCCAGCGACGGAACGTCCCTCCGTAGCCGGCGCCGGGGTAGCTGCGAGCGTATTCCTTGAACAGGTCAACGAGGTCACCGCCGTGAAGGATACTCTCGGCCACCGCGACCGTGAGCACCGTGTCATCGGTGAACCGGGCCAGGGGGTGGAAGAGCGGCTTGAACCGGGGCGTCCTCGCCGATTGCCAGGCCACTTTCCCTTCGTAGACCGACCCGATGATGTCGCCCGCAATCGCGCCCAGCATGGCATCGCCCCCTTGGTCACCGGAGATCGTACCACAAATCTCTACGTCCAGAGATCCACCGGGATGGGGAACTGGGACAACTCTCGCCGGGCCAGCCGCCGCTTTCCCGCCGCATAGACGTCGGCCCCGTAATGTTTGCGCCGGTTGGAGAGTCGATCGTCGCGGCGTGACAGTTGAGGAAGACATCGCGTTCCCGGCAGCCATTCCGCGCGAGCGGCAACGGCTTCAAGGTCAACAGGTGCCAGGCCCCATCGATCAGGCGGCACTGGAGGGAATCGCTGACCCGGACGAAGTGAGGGCGATCGTCGGGCTTCGGTGTGGCTCGTCGCGAGCGCACCGGGGCCTTGACGCGTCTGAGAATCCGGGTGCGCGGGCAGACATACCAGCCTCTCCAGAACCTCTGATGCAGGGGTCGCCCGTAATCCCGGCCACCCTCGCTGCTGCACGGAATCCCATCGATCAGAATGACATGAGTGGCGACGTAGCCGGCCACATGATCGCGGACGTGATCCTGGACCGCCGAAGCCCGGTCGATGTGGGCACAGATCTCCGAGAACACCTTGTCCCACGGGCGGCCGACCTGCGCGTCGAGGTAGCGGCGGAGCGGTCCGAGGTGCTCGTTGAGGCTTTTGGTGTTGCGCTGGTGGCGGCGCTTCATCCCCTCGCGATGGGGTAGTCCTTCGTCGCCCAGCCGCTGGAGCGTGCGGCGGTAGCCCTTGGGCGTGCCTCGGGTTCGCGACCCGAAGCGGGGCCGCTCGACGATCACCTTCGCCATGTCCGACCGCATCGCATCCCTCGTGACGAACAGGGCCAATCTCCGAATCACCTCCAGCCCTGTTGCGTCGGACACCCGAGAGCGACGTCAGGTTCGCAACCGTTCCCATCCGAGCCCGATCCTCGTCCGGAAAGTCCCAACCGACTCCCGACCAATTGACTAGGGTCGGGCGGTATCTTGCAATTGTCATTGAGAACCAGAGCCGATGTCGTTCCCGCGTCCTCGGGAGTGAACAGATGGGCAGAAATGGGGCGCAGACCCACGTCCGTCGCGATTGAAAAACCAACTGCGTTCCCGTTTCTCGTCCCAACACAACGACCCACACGAACCCTGGCGAGCCGACCATCGGTCTGTTATCATCAACAGGCGGGATGAGGCGGTCCCGACAGTGTCGCATCGAGGCCTTCATGGATAGCTCAGCGGAACTGGACGAGACCATGGCGGCCGGAGACTGCAAGGGTGTCTCCGTTGGTGAGGTGGGGCGGATTCGCGAATCCCTCGTTGGGCGGACGATCACGGCCGGATCCGACGAGCCCGTCTCCGCGGTGGAGTGGAGAGACGGGGTTCCGTCGCACGTGGGTCGGTACCGCGTCCGGTCCCTCTTGGGCGAAGGGGGATTCGGCAGGGTCTACCTGGTCGATGACGAGCAGTTGGAGCGCCAGGTCGCGGTCAAGGTGCCGCATTCCAAGCTGGTTCCCGGCCCGGAGGCCGCCGAATCCTACATCGCCGAAGCGTGCGCCGCGGCGCGCCTCGACCACCCGAACATCGTGCCGGTCTACGACGTCGGGAGCGGTCCCGACTACCCATGCTTCATCGTTTCGAAGTTCATCGATGGCCGGACCTTGGCCCAGCAGGTCAAGGTGCAATGGCCGTCCGTCGCCGAGGCGGCGCGGCTGGTGTTGACGGTCGCCGAGGCCTTGCACCACGCCCACCAGCGGGGCGTGGTCCACCGCGATATCAAGCCCGGCAACATCCTCCTCGATACCGACGGCCGCCCCCATGTGGCCGACTTCGGTCTGGCCCTGCGCGAGACCAGCTCCGACACCGCCCCTAGCTACGCCGGGACGCCGGCCTACACGAGTCCCGAACAAGCGCGCGGGGAGGGGCACCGGGTCGATGGGCGTTCCGACATCTTCAGCCTGGGCGTCGTCCTGTACGAACTGCTGACCCGGAAGCGGCCCTTCCATGCCTCGTCCGTGGCGGAGACCCTGCGGCTGGTCGCAGAGGCGGAGGCCCTCCCGCCGCGGCAGGTCGACGCCAATATTGCTCGCGATCTGGAGCGCATCTGCCTGAAGGCTCTCGCCCGACGGGCCTCCGAACGGTACAGCACGGCCCATGAGCTGGCGGACGACCTGGAACACTTCCTCGCCTCCGGCGGTGTCCAGGGTCCGGAGGTGGCGCCGTCCCGGATGAGGGGATCGCCAGGTACGGCGAGCCACCGCCATCCCCCGGCGAGCACGCACAGCGGCTGGTCCTCGCAGAGTCTGGCCGTGACGGTCGTCCCGCGCGGGCTGCGATCCTTCGACGCCCACGACGCAGACTTCTTCTTGAGCCTCTTGCCCGGCCCGCGCGATCGGGAGGGTCTGCCCGAGAGCCTTCGATTCTGGAAGACCGGGGTCGAGCACACCGACTCCGGGGAGACGTTCCCCGTGGGGCTGATCTACGGGCCGTCGGGCTGTGGCAAGTCGTCGCTAGTCAAGGCCGGTCTCGTGCCCCTGCTGGCCGATCATGTCAAGGCCGTTTACGTCGAGGCCACGGCGGACCGGACGGAGGCCCGGCTGATGTCAGCGCTGGCGAAGCACTGTCCGGACCTGTCACCGGCCGAGGGACTGCCCGGTGCCCTGGCCAGCCTGCGCCGCGGCCAGTCCCTGCCGTCGGGCCAGAAGGTCCTCATCGTGCTGGACCAGTTCGAGCAGTGGCTGCACGCGCGTCGAGAGATGCCTGAGGGCGAGCTGGTCGAGGCGCTGCGGCAATGTGATGGGGGACGGGTCCAGTGCCTGGTCCTGGTCCGGGACGATTTCTGGATGGCGGCAACCCGGTTCATGGGGGAGCTGGAGGTCCCCCTGGTCGAGGGGCGCAACGCCGCGGCCGTGGACCTGTTCCCGGTGCGCCACGCCGAGAAGGTGCTCGCCGCCTTCGGGCGGGCCTTTGGCGCCCTGCCCGATGTCCCGGGGAACCTGGGTCGCGAGCATCGGCATTTCGTGGAGCAGGCGGTCTCGGGCCTGGCCCAGGAAGGGAAGGTGATCTGCGTCCGGCTCGCGCTCTTCGCCCAGATGATGAAGAACCGGCCCTGGACACCGGCATCGCTGCGCGGGATGGGAGGCACTCTGGGGGTGGGTGCCACCTTCCTGGAGGAGACATTCAGCGCCGCCGGTGCGCCTCTCGAGCACCGCTACCACCAGAAGCCCGCGCGGGCGATCCTGAAAGCCCTGCTGCCCAACGCCGGGACCGACATCAAGGGGCACATGCGCTCCGAGGCGGATCTGTTGTGGCTCTCGGGCTACTCGGACCGACCAAGGGACTTCGAGGTCCTGCTTCACATCCTGGACGGCGACTTGCGCCTGATCACGCCGACTGACCCGGAAGGGATGACGAGTGGCGAGCGGCGGGTGTCGGGAGACAACACCGGGCCTGTCCCGAAGTTCGATGGGGGAGCTGGATATCCCGATACCCGCCACTCGCCACCCGTCACCCGTTACTACCAGCTCACGCACGACTACCTGGTACCGTCGTTGCGGGACTGGCTGACCCGGAAGCTGCGGGAGACCCGTCGCGGTCGGGCCGAGCTGTGCCTGGCCGAGCGAACTACCCTCTGGAGCAGCCGGCCTGAGAACCGGTTCCTGCCTGCCTGGTGGGAGTGGATGGCCCTCCGACTGCTCACGCGCCCTCGGGACTGGACGACATCGCAGCGGACCATGATGCGCCGGGCCGCCCGCCACCACGCGGCGAGGGGCCTGGTGCTGTCGGCCGGCCTGGCGCTCCTGCTCGTGATCGCCCGAGAGTGTTACGGCCGACAGCGGGCCCAGAGTTTGCGGGATCGCCTGCTCGAGGCCGCGACCGAGGACGTACCGGAAATCGTGCGCGAAATGGACCCTTACCGGCGCTGGCTCGACGGACCGTTGCGCAACGCTTTCAGCGACGCTGAAGCGCGCCAGGACCCGCGTCGACAATTGCACGCCAGCCTGGCCCTGCTGCCGGTGGCGCGGGAACAGGTGGGTTACCTCCGCGAGAGGCTGCTGACCGCCGGCCCGCAGGAGATGTTGGTCATCCGCCGGTCCTTGCAGCCGCACGCGGCGGAAGTCAGTCCGCGGCTCTGGGACGTTCTGGGGAACCGCAAGAATCTGCCGGCCGAGCGTCTGCGGGCGGCTTGCGCGCTGGCGGCGTACGCCCCGAACGACGCACGGTGGCAGGAAGTCGGCAGTGACGTTGCGTCGCGGCTGGTGGCGGAGGACGGACTGGCGCTCGCGCACTGGGCCGAGGCCCTGCGGCCCTTGCGCCGACACCTGCTACCTCCCCTGGCCGCCCTCCTCATGGAGGAGGGGCTCGACGCGGCCAGCCGGCGCACGATCACCGGTCTCTTCGGCGACTACGCCGAGGGTCTGCCGGAAGCCTTGACCTCCCTGGAAAAGGAGGCGGCCGGGGAGATCGAGCCGGCGGACGACCTGGACGACCGTCGGGCACAGCAGCGACGGCAGGCCAACGCCGCGGTCGTCCTCGCGGCCCTGGGGCGCTGGCAACGCACGCTCCCCTGGCTCCGGCACGCTCCCGATCCGTCGGTGCGCAGCTACCTGATCGACCGCCTGGGGCGGGGCGGGGCCGCGGCCGCGGAGCTGGAAGCCCTGCTCACGGGAGACGGCGATGTCTCGGTCCGCCGGGCAGCCCTGCTGGCGCTCGGGGAGTTCGACGAGGACCGACTCCCGCTCTCGGAACGGGAGCGGTTAGCCGCCCGGCTCGTCGCTCTCTACGGGGACGACCCCGACCCGGGAGTCCACGGGGCCGCCGGCTGGCTGCTGCGCCATTGGGGACAACCCGGGCGCCTGATAGAGATGGACCGCGCCGCGGCCGGAGCGAGGACCGAAGGTTCTCGACGCTGGTCCGTCAACACCCAGGGCCAGACGCTGGTCCTCATGCCGCCGGGTCGATTTCAGCGAGGACTGGGAGATCACCGAACCCAGATCCGGATCGATCATGGCTTCGCCATCGCGGCGCGGGAAGTGACCGTGGCCGAATTCCGTCGCTTCCGCAAGGTACGCGCCACTCCCGATCCCTTCGCCCGGACCGACGACTGCCCCGTTCACGACGTCTCGTGGTACGACGCGGCGGCCTACTGCAACTGGCTGAGCGAGCAGGACGGCATTCCGAAGGACCAGTGGGTTTACCTGCCCAACGAGCAGGGGCAGTATGCGCAAGGGATGAAGGTGGTTGCGGATTTCTGGACCCGGTCCGGGTATCGTCTGCCGACGACGGACGAGTGGGAGTACGCCTGCCGCGCCGGCAGCGTGACGCGCTGGTCGCTCGGAGAAGCCGAAGACTTGCTGAGTCAGTACGCCTGGTGTATCAGCAACGCGTGGAGCCGGCTGCACCCGGTCGGCACCCTACGGCCCAACGACCTGGGACTCTTCGACATGCACGGCAACGCGTGGGAATGGTGCCAGGACCGGCTAGACCGCGTGGCCGATGGTGGGCCGGCCGCGTCGGCCGGTGTCGTCAACGACACCAACTCACGGGTCTTTCGGGGTGGGGCGTTCGGGCACGGCCCGCTGACCATCCAATCCGCAGAAGGCAACCATATGCCTCCGTGGGATCGGGGCGGCGACGTGGGCTTTCGGCCGGTTCGAACCATCCCCTGAGCGTTCAAGGCGCGGCGCCGCGCCGCCCCGTGGCCAGAGGATTTCGGTGGGCCTCACGCCGCGATGCGGCGTTCGACCCACCCTACCGGGGCTTCTCGCACACGCTTTCAAGCCCTGGGCTCCAGCTCCTTCACGTGGTCCCACTTCGCGCCCAGCACGGCCTTGCTGTCGCAGCCCAGCCATCCGTCGAGCAGGGTCGCATAGACGCGGCGGAAGTCGGTGTGGAACTTCAGGTCGTCGGCGTCGAGGTCCGCCAAGCTGGGGTGCTTGCCGACGACGCCACCCTGGACCGACGGCCCGGCCACGAACAAGCACGAGCCTGCGCCGTGGTCGGTGCCTCGACTGCTGTTCTCCTGGACGCGGCGGCCGAACTCCGAGAAGGTCATCAACCGCACCCGACTGTGGTGGCCGGTGGTCTTCAGCGTCTGGAAGAAACCGGCGACCGAGTTGGCCAGGTCGGCCAGCAGGGCGCTGTGCGCGGGGCCCTGATTGGCGTGGGTGTCGAAGCCCTCGAGGCTGACATAAAAGATGCGCGTGCCGAAGCCCTTGTCGATCAGGCCCGCAATGAGTTGCAGCTTCTGCGAGAGGCCGCCGCCCTGCCGCAGCACGGCGTTCGGCCCTTCCAGCACCTCGCGCAGGGTCTCCACCGCCGTGAGGGTCTGGATCTGCCGCCGCTGCACGAACGACGCCAGGTCGTCCTCCCGCGTCGGCCCCGCCGGCGCCGCCAGTTCCTCCAACAGCCTGCGGCGGGCCTTCTGCTGAACGACATTGCCGCCGCCCAGCTCGAGGCGGAACGAGTTCTGGTCGTTGACGGTGATCGCCCCGCCGCCCGGTGCACCGGCCAGGGCCAGCGGCAACTGGCCGGTACCGAAGTGCAGGATCGGCACTCCGCCCGATCGGTTTTCGCTCTCCGCCGCGGCGCGGCCTAGCCAGCCGGTACGAGATCCTTTGGGATCGGCCGACTGCCAGATGTCCATGGCCTCGAAGTGCGAGCGCTCGGGATTGGGATAACCGACACCCTGCACGACCGCCAGTTCCCCATGCTCCCACATCGGCCGGAAGCCCTGCATTCCGGAATTCAAGCCGACGTGGTCGTCCAGGCGGATGACCACGTCCTTCGTCTGGCGGAGGGTGGGCCGGGCCTTGTGGTACAGGTCGTCGGCGTAGGGAATGACGGTGTTGAGGCCGTCGTTGCCGCCGGTCATCTCGAGCACGACGAGGATGGTGTCCTTGCCCGGCGCGGCCGCCTGGGCGGTCCGGGACACGAACTGGGGGACCATCGAACTCAAGGCCACCAGCGACGAGCCCTTCAAGGTATGAGTCAGAAACTGCCGACGGCTAAACATGGTGGGTACTCCGCGATCGAAAAATGAGCAACGATTATGCCAGTTGATATTCCGCGACGGACAGGATGGCGTGGACGGCCTCGCGCACACGACGGGCCAGAGCGGGGCCGGAAGGATTTCCCTCGGCCACGAAGGCCACGAGCTTCGTCCGAACCTCGGCGCGAACGCCGCCGGGAAGATACAGGTCCAGGAGCGCGCGGACGACATCCTCGGGACGACTCACTCCCTCCTCGGCCAGGAGCCGGGCTGGGTCGAAGGCTAGAGCCGGCGCCGGCTCTTCGGGCGTGTCCGCGAGTGCAGCCGACGGAGTGGGTTTGGCAGTCGCCTGGCCCGGAGTGGACTGTGTCGCCGTCGCGGCGGTCGTCTCCGGGGTCGGGCTGCACCAGAGCGTGCCCATCGCCAGGGCCTCGGCGAAGTTATCGCGCTGGAGCATCGTGGAGGTATTCAGCCAGGACGGGCCTCCCGGCCAGCCCTTGACGTTGGGCGGTGCGAACAGGGGCTGCCCCATGGCACCCAGCCGATCGACCAGCACCACCTGAGGTAACGGCCGGTAGTCCGCCTCCTCATTGCCATAGCGCCGATACACCGCCTGGACCGCGCCCAGCACGTACTCCACCGGTCCCTTGACCCGCTGGCGGAAGGCATGATCCGAGTAGAAATGCCGCGACGACAGGATGGTCCTGACCAGCCCGGCGATGTCGTAGTCACTCTGGCGAAACGACGCGCAGAGCGGCTCGAGCAGGGAGTCGGGCGGCACGGCTTTCTCACTGACGAGGAAGTGGTAGAGCTTGCGAACCAGGAAGCGGGCCGCCGCTGGTTGCTCAAGCACAATCCGCACCACGTCGCCGCCATCCCAGGCACCGGTCTGGCCCAGGACCGTCTTGGAACCGCTATCGTGTAAGCGGACATCGAACCGGAAGCCCTCTTCGTCGGTCCTCCAGCCGGTGAAGGCGCGAGCGGCCTCGCGGATGTCCTTCTCGTGGTAGTGGCCAACGCCCAGGCTAAACAGCTCCATCAGTTCGCGCGCGTAATTCTCGTTCGGCCTCCCTTTGACGTTGCTGTTGGAATCGAGCCAGACCATCATGGCCCCGTCCCGACTGATCGCCTGGAGCAAGGGACCGAATCGACCGAGAGCATGCTGGCGCAGCAGGCAATTCTGGCCGAACATCAGGGACGGATTCTGCACCTTGGTGAGGCTGGTGGCGAAGTGGTTGTGCCAGAAGAGGGTCAGCTTTTCGCGGAGCGGGTGACCACCTTGAAGCATGCCGTAGAGCCACCAGCCGCGGAGTTGCTCGCCCCCACCGTCGCCGTCGGCCATGATGCGGCCGACATCGACCAACGTTTCCAGGACCTCGGTCGCATTGGGCCTCCCCTGGAACAGCAGGTCGAGAGTGCCTTGAAGGCCGAGACACCCGGCCTCACGGAGTTCCTCGCGACTGGCCCCGAAGGCCGCGCGTCGGTAAAGATGAGCCGCCCACTTGCGTCCCCAGGGGTCGGCCGTCGACGGCTGCCAGGGCTGCCAGGCCTCGGTCGGGTCGATCTGGTCCAGCGTCGGGAACATCTCTCTCATGAGACACCTCTCGGTTGTAGGGTGGGTGAAACCCACCGACGTAAGGCGCTGGCATTCGTTGGGTTTCACCCACCCGACAAATCGACTTCCGATGCTGTGGTGCTTCGCTCACTTCCGGATCGTCACCGCGTAGTGGACGTGGGGTCCCCGATCGCTTTCCTCGGCCGGAACCGAACCGCCGCGAATGTGGGCGGTCGCCCCCTCAAGCGTATAAGCGAACGGCCTGCCGGTGACCGGGTCAACCGGCAGCGGCACGGAGAGGTCGGACAGCTTCGCAGGCAGCTTCCCGTCATGCTCCGCGGCATGGAGGCGCAGGGCTTCCACGTGCCGCAGAAGGGCGATCTGCTGCTCCAGACGTCCTTGGGCCCGGCGGAGTTTGATGATGTGGGGCAGGAAATCGGCGAACAGCCCGTGACCATCAGTTTCCCCCTCCTTGCCGCCGACCATCGCGTCGATCTGCCAGAGCGGCAAGGCCAGAAGCTTCATGCGCTCGTCTCGCTGGATCTCATAGTTGCGCTTCTCGTCCAGCAGGATGACCTGCGCGGGTGGGAAGGTCTTGATCAGACCCGGCCCAGGACCCGCCTCGACCAGGCGTTGGAGCACGTTCTTCACCGAGAACGGGGTGGAGGTGAAGTTCAGATCCGGCTTGGGAGCCTCCTCGATCAGGCGTTCTCGGGCGACGCGGACCTGCTCCGCGTCCTTGACCCGGGCTTGCAGCCGGGCGCGCACGCTCCGGGGCGTCTGGCCCGCCTGTTCTCGCGCGAAACCCATCACGCCGGACAGGTGACTCATGAACTGTTCCAGCTCGGTCTCGGTCATGGGGACGTCGCCGTGGATCGACCGCAGTTCCGCCGCCACGAGCGTGCGATTCCCCTGCATGCCCTTGCGCAGGTCCACCAGTGGGCAGGGCAGATCGGTCAGTGCCCAGTAGAGGTTGGGGCACCCCGGTTGTTGCACGATTTCCTCCAGCGTGCCCAGGCAGAGATGCGCAACCCAGAGCCCGACCAGGTCGGCGAGCTCCGTGGAATGCTCGCTGAGGTGGCGGCCCAGCGCGAACATCGTCTTGGCGGTGCGGAGTGCGTCGTCGAAGTGCCGTTCAGCCAGCTCGGCTCGGAACCGGACCTGGACGCTGCCGCCAGATCCTGAAACGGCCCCAGCTCATCAGTCAGTGTTTCCATGCCGCCGTTCTGAATGCGCTCGAGGGTCTGCCAGTCGATGGCATTTTGCCGGGCGGCCCAGTCCGCCTGCTTGAGCGCACCGCCGCCATAATTGCGCAGCTTGTCTAACGGCAGCTCGGCCAGCGGCATGGTCTGGTAGCGGGCTCGTTCGGCCGCGGCCTCCTTGTTGTAGAAGAAGGCTTGCTGCTCCATGAAGCACTTCAAGTAATTCGGGGCGGCATTGCCGGGGCTCAATTCCCTCACTTCGGGCAGGAGCTGATACTTGAGCGCGGGTTTTGGCGCCGGCATCGGCTGCACCGTGAGATGGACGGCCGCCTCCTCACCGTGGGAACTGAGCGGAAACGCGGCCAGCGCCAAGGCAGTCACGAGAACGCGAGTCATTGCGGAAGACTCCCGGCGGCAAATGATGAGAGAAGCTGGGACGGGCTCATCCCCTGCACTACTTCTGCAAGGTCACCTCGTAATGGGGATTGAACACGGGGACATTCTCCAGGCCGGAGGGCGGACTGCCACGGAGGTGGGCCGTGTTGCCGGTGGCTTCGTAGCGGAACGGCTTGCCGGTGACCGGGTCAACCGGCAACGGCACGGAGATGTCGGAGAGTTTCGCGGCCAGTGCGCCGCTGTGCTCCGCGGCATGGAGGCGCAGGGCCTCGATATGTCGCAGCAGCGCGATCCGCTGGTCGATTCGCGCCTGCGCCTGGCGGGCGTTGCGCACAAAGGGCACCAGGGCATCGGCGAACAGCGCCGGCGGCTTCTTCACCTTGATCTGAGCCGTCAGAGCTTCGACCTGCCAGAGAGGAAAGGTTATGGTTTTCATATCGTCGTCGAAGCGAACCTCCAGCTCCCTCTTCTCATCCAAGAGGATCACCTGTTCAGCCGGGAACCGCGCCAACCGCTCCTCCCGGAGGCCATATTCGACGAGGCGGCGGCGGGCGGCGCTGACCACCTTTTCATCCTTGGTTCGCGCGCCCAGCCACGCTCGCACGCCGGGCTTGGCGGAGCTACTCTGACCGATCTCGAGCAGCCTGTCCTTGTCCGCGAGAAACCGATCGAGCTGGGCCTGATTCATCGGGACGCTGTCGCTCAGGTCACGGAACACCCATTGGTGCATCACCCGCTCGCCATCCATACCCTTGTCCAGGGGAATCAGGGGGCTGGGCAAGTTCGTCAGCGCCCAGTAAAGGTTGGGGCAGCCCGGCTGCTCCAGCATCTCCTCCAGTTGGCTGGTGGCGAGCGCGGCGATCGCCATGCCCACCAGGTTGCCAATGATTGTCGGATGCGCGCCGAGGTGGCGCGAGATGGCGAACAGGGTCTTGGAAGTTCGGAGGGCGTCGTCGAAGCGGGCCTGGGCGATTTCGGCCCGAAACCGCACCTGAAGGGCCCTGGCCAGCGAGCGGATCTGCTGCACTTCCGGGAGCAGAAGTTCGATCCCGTCGGCCCTGAGTTTCAGCAGGATCTGCCAATCGGGTGTATCGAGTCGGGCAGCCCAGTTCGACCTGAGTCAACGCGAACCGGCCGTATTCCTTCAGCTCTTGCGCGGGCAGCTCTTTGAGCGGCATGGCCAGCAGCTTCTCGCGGTGCCGAAACGCCTCCTCGTCCAAGAAGAATTTCTTCTGCACCATCATCGTTTTCATGTAGTGCTGGATCGGATTGCCCGGATGCATCTCCTTGAGCTCGGGCAAGAGCTGGTATCGCAATGCTGGTTGGGGGGCCGGAGCCGGCTGTACGTTTAACCGGATCAGCATCTCCGAGGCCGAGCCGGGCTGCTCGGTCAGGCCAGCAAGCGCGAAGGCCGCAACCGCGGCGAAGCACCAAAGAGTTCGCGGCACGGGATGACTCCTGGGAAACCCAGTGGGACGCCTTCAAACCCTGGAATCCATGAGAGACGGAAGCTCTCTCTTCCGACGACATTTGTACGACATAGACTGACACTTGTCAAGTGTCCTGGAGTTCCTCCCTGGGTCTTGCCGGACCACGTCTACGACCCGACCTTCGGTCACACCTCACCCGAGGGCTTCTGGTACGTCCTCTACGAGTCCGATCCGTCATTTCCGACACGAACCAATCTGTGTTCTAGGCTTGGGTACTCAGGCAGAGATGGCGTTCGTTTGACCTTCGCGACCGGACTGGGTCACTCGATTTCGAGGATGATATGATCGGCCAGGAAGCATCTGCGGATCCACTCCCGCTCCGCAGCGCCCACACCACGTCATTTCCCGACTTGCTCGAGCAACTCGGGATCTCGCTGCTGGTCACCACCTACCAGGCGGGAAAGCTGGTCATCCTGCGTGCCGACGATGGTGTGCTCAACACCCACTTCCGCGGGTTCAACAAACCGATGGGACTGGCTCTGGACGGGGACCGGCTGGCCATCGGTGCGGGGATCGAAATCTGGGAATACCACAATGTTCCGGCGCTGGCTCGCAGGCTCAAGCCCGCCGGCAAGCACGACGCCTGCTTCCTGCCACGATCGGGTCACGTGACCGGCAACGTCCTGATCCACGAGATGGCCTGGCACGACGGCGAATTGTGGTTCGTCAACACGCGCTTTTCCTGCTTGTGTACCCCCGACCCCTGGCACAGTTTCGTCCCGCGCTGGCGGCCGCCGTTTATTTCCGGCGTGGCACCGGAGGACCGCTGCCACCTCAACGGGCTCGGGTTCACCCCCGACGGCCGCTGCCTGGTCACCGCACTCGGCCAAACCGACTCCCCCGTCGGCTGGCGTGACGACAAGTGTCGCGGTGGCATCCTCATGGACGCGGGGCGCGGTGAGGTGCTGGTCCACGGCCTGGCGATGCCGCATTCGCCCCGAGCCCACAACGGACGGCTCTGGGTGCTCGAGTCGGGTACCGGGACTTTCGGATCCATCGATGAACGCGCCGGGCGCTGACGAGCCTGTCGCTGCGCTCCCCGGCTTCACGCGCGGCCTGAGTTTCCACGGTGACTACGCCTTTATCGGACTCTCGCAAGTGCGCGAATCGGCCGTGTTCTCCGGGCTCCCCATCACCGAACAGGCCGCCGAGCGCAACTGCGGCATCTGGGTGGTCGACCTCCGCTCGGGTCAGACCGTCGCGTTCGTGAAGTTCGAGGACGCGCTCCAGGAGATCTTCGCCGTCCAGGTTGTCCCCCAGGTCCGCTTCCCGGAGCTGCTCAACGACGACAAGGCCGTGCTGGCCGATTCGTTCGTCCTGCCGGATGCCGTTCTGGGGGACGTCCCTGATTCGTTGCGATTCCCATCCCTCCGTCGGTCTTGTGCTTGATCCGATCACACCCTATTTGGATTGTGGTGCCATGAGACTCCAACAGATTGATCGTCACAACAAGAAGGCCCGCCGGGCGCCGGTGTCCCGCCGCCGCTTGCTCCACATGGAGACGCTCGAGGACCGCCGGCTACTCGCCACGTTCATCGTCAGCAGCACCGCCGACTCCGGATCGAATACGTTGCGACAAGCGATCCTTGACGCCGCAGAGAATGACGAGGCGGACACGATCGACTTCGACGCCAGCCTCGCTGGCGAGACGATCACCTTGACCAGTAACGACTCGGACACCGCCTACGGACCGACGGCCCTTGTCATCAACAACGATAACATCACCATCGACGGCTCCAATGCCCCATTGTTGACGGTGAGCGGCAACGGCGCGCGGCGCATCTTCGCCGTGTCCAGCACCGCCACGCTGACCCTGGAGAACATCACGCTCTCGGACGGGCTGGCCCAAGGCGGCGCCGGCGGCAGCGGCGGCGTGAGCGGCAGCTCCGGCGGCGGCGGCGGCGGCGGCGGCGGTGCGGGACTGGGGGGCGCCATCTTCAACGAGGGGACCCTGAACGTCGTCCAGAGCACCCTTTCGGGAAACACGGCCATTGGGGGCAACTCGAGCCTTGGGGGAACTCAGTTCGGCGGCGGTGGTGGTGGCTCGGCCGCTTACAACGGCGCCGTCGGCGACGATTATGGCGGCGGTGGCGGCGGCGGGGTCGGCGGGGCGGGAAGCGGCGCCAGCGGAAACACGGGTGGCTCGGGCGGAGCCAATCAGTCGGGGACCCAGGCGTCAGCCGGGGCCAATGGGACGCTGGGAGGTGGCGGCGGCGGCGGCAGCAAGGCGGTGGCGGGCGGGAGTGGCACGGCCGCGAGCGATAGCGGATTCGGTGGCGGCGGTGGCGGTGGCGGCGGTGAGACCACCAACGTAAACGGTGGAGCGGGAGGTGCGGGAGGGTTCGGGGCCGGTGGCGGCGGTGGTGGCGGAGCGGAATCGAACGACGGCACGGGCGGCGCCGGTGGCGCGGGGGGGTTCGGCGGCGGTGGTGGCGGCGGCGGGATCTATTCCTACACCGGAGACACGGGCGCTGGCGGTGTCGGTGGGTTCGGCGGCGGCAACGGCGCCGGCGGCGGGACCAGTAGCGGCGGGAAAAAGGGTGGTGGCGGAGCCGGCATGGGGGGGGCCATCTTCAATGATGGCGGCACCGTCACCGTCACCAACAGCACGCTTACGGGCAACACGGCCCAGGGGGGCACGGGCGCCAACAACGGCGAGGGTCTTGGCGGCGCCCTCTTCAGCCTCAACGGCACCCTGAACACCCTCAACGCCACGGTCTCGGTCAATACCGCCAACGCGGGAGACGGCGTCTATGTCTACGCCGACAACGTCACCGCCACGGCCACGATCAACAACACGATCATTGGCCAGAGCACCAACACGACCTCAGACTTCGCCGCCAGCGCCAACGGAGGTGGCACCGATTCCACCTCCGGTGTTGGCAACCTGATCCGCTCCGCCACCAACTTCTCGGGTAGCATCGTTAGCACCGCCAATCCCCTCCTGGGCAGCCTGGCCGATAACACCGGGCCCACGGAGACCATGCTCCCCGAGACCGGCAGCCCGGTCATCGACGCCGGTAACAACGCCGCGGCCTCCAGCCTGACGACCGATCAGCGCGGCCTGTCCCGGATCTCCAATGGTACGGTCGATATCGGCGCCGTCGAGGTGCAAGTCGCGACCGCACCGACAATCACCAGCGACGATGCCACCACGTTCGACGTGGGCAGCCGCCGGGACGTTCTCGATCACAACGACCGGCATCACCAACCGCAGCCCTCAGCGAGAGCGGCGCCCTGCCCGGCGGCGTCACCTTCCTCGACAACGGCGACGGCACGGCGACCCTCAGCGGAACGCCGACGCGGCAGCAGCGGCACCTATACGCTGAGCATCACCGCATCGAACGGAGTCGAGCCCGACGGCCACGCAGACCTTCACCCTCACCGTCGATCAGGCCCCCGCTATCACCAGCGACAATGACACCACCTTCACCGTGGCCAGCGAGGGGACATTCACCATCACCACCAGCGGCTTCCCCACAGCGGCCCTCAGCGAGAGCGGCGCCCTGCCCGGCGGCGTCACTTTCCTGGACAACGGCGACGGTACGGCCACCTTGAGCGGAACGCCCACCAGCGGCACCGGCGGCACCTATACCCTGAGCATCACCGCATCGAACGGGGTCTCCCCCGAGGCCGAGCAGACCTTCACACTCACCGTCGATCAGGCCCCCGCGATCACCAGCGACAATGCCACCGCCTTCACCGTGGGCAGCGCAGGGACGTTCACCGTCACCACCAGCGGCTTCCCGACCGCTAGTCTGAGCGAGAGCGGCGCCCTGCCGGGCGGCGTCACCTTCCTCGACAACGGCGACGGTACGGCGACCCTCAGCGGGACACCAGCCGCAGGAAGCGGCGGCACTTATACCCTGAGCATCACGGCGGCCAACGGAGTCACACCCGAGGCCGAGCAGACCTTCACGCTCACCATCGATCAGGCCCCCGCCATCACCAGTGACGATGGCACCACGTTCATCGTCGGCAGCGCGGGGACGTTCACGATCACCACTACCGGCTTCCCGACCGCTAGTCTGAGCGAGAGCGGAGCCCTGCCTGGCGGCGTCACCTTCCTCGACAACGGCGACGGCACGGCCACCCTCAGCGGGACGCCCATCAGTGGCAGCGGTGGCACCTATACGCTGAGCCTTACGGCATCGAACGGCGTCTCCCCAGAGGCCGAGCAGACCTTTACCCTCACCGTCGATCAGGCCCCCGCCATCACCAGCGACATGACACCACGTTCACCGTGGGCAGCGCGGGGACGTTCACCGATCACCACCAGCGGCTTCCCCACCGCCGCCCTGAGCGAGAGCGGCGCCCTGCCCGGTGGTGTCACCTTCCTGGACAATGGCGATGGCACGGCGACCCTCAGCGGGACACCAGCCGCAGGAAGCGGCGGCACTTATTCCCTGAGCATCACGGCGGCCAACGGAGTCACACCCGAGGCCGAGCAGACCTTCACGCTCACCATCGATCAGGCCCCCGCCATCACCAGTGACGATGGCACCACGTTCATCGTCGGTAGCGCGGGGACGTTCACGATCGCCACTACCGGCTTCCCGACCGCCAGTCTGAGCGAGAGCGGAGCCCTACCCGGCGGCGTCACCTTCCTCGACAACGGCGACGGCACGGCCACACTCAGCGGGACGCCCATCAGTGGCAGCGGTGGCACCTATACGCTGAGCCTTACGGCATCGAACGGCGTCTCCCCAGAGGCCGAGCAGACCTTTACCCTCACCGTCGATCAGGCTCCCGCCATTACCAGTGACGATGGCACCACGTTCACCGTGGGCAGCGCGGGGACCTTCACGATCACCACCACCGGCTTCCCGACCGCCAGTCTGAGCGAGAGCGGCGCCCTGCCTGGTGGCGTCACCTTCCTCGATAACGAGAATGGCACGGCGACCCTCAGTGGGACACCGGCTGCGGGAAATGGCGGCACCTATACGCTGAGCATTACCGCATCGAACGGGGTCGCCCCCGAGGCCGAGCAGACCTTCACACTCACCGTCGATCAGGCCCCTGCCATCACCAGTGACGATGCCACCACCTTCACTGTGGGCAGCGCGGGGACGTTCTCGATCACCACCACCGGCTTCCCGACCGCTAGCCTGAGCGAGAGCGGCGCCCTGCCCGGTGGTGTCACCTTCCTGGACAACGGCGATGGCACGGCGACCCTCAGCGGGACACCGACCGCCGGAAGCGGCGGCACCTATACGCTGAGCCTCACCGCGGACAATGGAGTCATGCCCGAGGCCACCCAGTCCTTCACCCTCACGGTCGACCAGGCCCCCGCCATCACCAGCGACGATGCCACCACGTTCACCGTGGGTAGCGCGGGGACGTTCTCGATCACCACCACCGGCTTCCCGACCGCTAGCCTGAGCGAGAGCGGAGCCCTGCCCGGGGGCGTCACCTTCCTCGACAGCGACAACGGTACGGCGACCATCGGTGGGACGCCCACCAGTGGCAGTGGTGGCACCTATACGATCAGCATCACCGCGGACAACGAGGTCGAGCCCGAGACCACCCAGACCTTCACCCTCACCGTCGATCAGGCCCCTGCCATCACCAGCGACGATGGCACCACCTTCACCGTGGGCAGCGCGGGGACGTTCACCATCACCACCAGCGGCTTCCCCACCGCCGCCCTGAGCGAGAGCGGAGCCCTTCCAGGTGGTGTCACGTTCCTCGACAACGGGAACGGCACGGCAACTCTCAGCGGAACTCCGACGAGTGGCACTGGCGGCACCTATACGCTGAGCCTCACCGCGATGAACGAGGTTTCGCCCGACGCCACGCAGATTTTCACCCTGACGGTCGACCAAGCCCCCGCGATCACCAGTGACGACGCCACCACCTTCACTGTGGGCAGCGCGGGGACATTCTCCGTCACCACCAGCGGCTTTCCCAACGCGAGTTTGAGCGAGAGCGGGGCCCTTCCTAGTGGTGTCACTTTCCTGGACAACGGAAACGGCACGGGAACCCTCAGCGGAACACCAGACGCCGGAAGTGGCGGCGCCTATACCCTGAGTTTCACCGCGGCGAACGAGGTTTCACCCGAGGCCACCCAGACCTTCACGCTGACCGTCGACCAGGCTCCGGCGATCACCAGTGACAGTGCCACCACTTTCACCGTGGGCAGCGCGGGGACGTTCACCATCACCACCAGTGGCTTCCCCAACGCCACCCTGAGCGAGACCGGCGACTTACCCAGCGGCGTCACCTTCCTGGACAACGGCGACGGCACGGCGACCCTCGGCGGAACACCATCCGCGGGTAGCGCCGGCATCTACACGCTGAGCGTCACCGCGACGAACGACGTCATCCCCGACGCCACCCAGACCTTCAGCCTCACGATCGATCAGGTCCCCGCGATCACCAGCGACAATGCCACCACCTTCACCATGGGCAGCGCGGGGACGTTCACCATCACAAGTACGGGTTCTCCTGACGCAACCCTGAGCGAGAGCGGCACCCTACCTGATGGCGTCACCTTCCTCGACAACGGTGACGGGACAGCCACTCTCAGTGGCACGCCTGCGGCAGGCACGGTGGGCGTTTTCACCTTGATCCTCACGGCCAGCAACGGCGTCGCGCCCGATGACTCTCAGGACTTCACACTCACGGTCGCGGCCGCGAACAGCGCGACAACGGTCAACGCTTCGCCCTCCACATCGGTTTACGGACAGTTGGTGACGTTCAGCGCACACGTATCGGTCAACGTTTCTGGGATCGTGCCGTCGGGGACCGTGACCTTCCTGGAGGATAACACGGTGCTCGATCGAGCAACCCTCGACCCCTCCGGCAACGCGACCTTCTCCACCAGCACACTGGCCGTCGGTTCTTACACGATCACGGCGTCCTATAGCGGCGACGCCAACTTCAACTCAAGCACGTCGACTCCGCTGGTCCAGACGGTCAACCCAGCACCGAGCAACGTGACCGCTCACCCATCGACCTCCACAACGAACGTCGATCAGCCCATCACGTTCACCGCGACGATCACCGCAGCTCCGGGCACCGGCGTTCCGACAGGCACCGTCACGTTCATGGACGGAACGACGGTGCTCGGGACGGCGCCGGTCAACCCGGTCGGACCAGCGAGCCTGACGGGGTCGTCGCCCTCAGGGGTGGCCGACACGAATACCCCGCTCGGGACCGAGTCCCCCGACGAGGCCGGATACGCGACCCTGACGGTCCCGTCGCTGTCGGCGGGGGCACATACGATCACAGCCGTGTATAGCGGCGACGCCACGCACGCACCCAGTACCACAGCGGTCGCCGACGTCGTGATCGTCGCACCCACTCCCAGCATCGACAACGGACCGACCGTGGTCGCCCTGGCGCGGTACGGCTACCACGCCCAGCCCACCTACCTGGTTGTCTACTTCAGCGGACCGCTCAACGAGTCCTCGGCGCAGAGAGCGTCGAATTACAAGGTCGCCGGCCCCATCAAACAGCCAGGTGCCCACAGGCCAATCATCGTGACCTCGGCCTTATACAACCCAGCCACCGACACCGTCACCCTGGCTTTCAACCGGCGGTTTAACCTGCACTATCACTACCGGCTGACGATCAAAGGCACCGCCCCATCGGGGATCACCAACCCCTCGAAGGTGCCGTTGAACGCGGCCGGCACCACTCAGCCCGGTAGCAATTACGTCGTGACATTCGGGCCCAAGATTCTGGCGGGCTCGGCGAGTCAGCGGACGTCACTCGGCCATACCTCGTTCAGCTTTCATGACAAAGGCACGACGACATCATCACACGTGGCTGTGCACCATCTGCAATCTAAGGATGTGATGCTCTTTCAGCGACGCCGGCCCAAGCCCTGAAGCGGCCCGATTTCAATGTCCTTCCCGAAGCCTTCCTTCGGAAGGATGATCTGGCACCGACTTTCCTTCGATCTGACACCGACTTTCCTTCCAATAATGGAATCATTTCCAGAAACCGCCTTGGCGACGCCGGAGACATCTTTTCCCGACGAGTTCAGCAGATAGGCCACACCGCTGGCTTGGGTCCAGTAAAAGGCTGTTTGGCCGACGGTAATACCTCGGACGAGAGGTCGGACGAGAGGTCGGGAGAGGTCGGGCCGGGTAGACCTGGGTGGTCACCCACCCAGGCCCCCCACAGATCCAGACGTGCGCGTTAAACGCATCTGGCTCCTCATCTCATGACTTCGCTACGCGGCTCCGCAGGCCGTGGACCACGCGGGCGCGGGGAAGACTGTATCGCTGCTCCAGACGAAGAAACTCCGACCAGGTCACGTCACCGTCTCGGCGACGCCGAGACAGCCGTTGTCGCCAGATCCTTCGCGCTCCCTCCCGGAATTCCTGGAGGCTGAAGAAGTTGCCAATAATCCCGTAGTACCCGTAGTGGCCCCGCAGCTTTTGCGTGAGCTTCTGGTGTTGCTCCCTGAGCGGAAGGTGCAGGTTCTTGCGGCACCATTCCGACAGCGCGGAGAGCGCGCGCTGGAGTCGGCTGTTCGCCGTCCTCCGTTTGACCACCCATGCGCCTCGTTGGGATCGGCCCCAGTAGTGGGTGAACCCCAGGAAGTCGAATGTCCCCGGTTCGGGTTGGTCCCGTCCCTCGGTTTCGGAGTCGTCGGCTGGCGGCGGTTCGAACCGCACCAGGCGCGTCTTCTCCGGGTGGACCGTCAGGCCGTACTTGCTCATCCGCTTGGGTAAGACCTCCAGGATTCGCTGGGCGTCGTCTTCTCGGGCCACCCCGATCACAAAGTCGTCCGCATAACGGATCACGAAGGCTTCGCCTTTCAGGCGAGGGCGAACGTCCTTCTCGAACCATTCGTCCAGCACGTAGTGCCGGAAGATGTTGGCCAAGAGAGGGCTAACGACTCCACCTTGAGGTGTGCCGTCGTCAGGGATCGTTAGTATCCCTTTCTCAAGCACCCCAGCGTTAAGCCATTTGCCGATCAGTCGCAGGATCACACCATCGCGCACCCGACGCTTGAGGAACTCCCGTAAGTGACCGTGGTCGATCGTGTCGAAAAATTTTCGCAGATCGACGTCCACGATCCAGCCGCCTCCCAGCTTCCTCTCCTGTTTCCACAGGCAGTCCAATGCCCCGTGAGCACCGCGTCCGGGTCGGAACCCGTGGGAGACGTCCAGAAAGTCCGTCTCGTACACCGGTTCCCGCACCATCAGCACCGCGCGTTGAAGGATCTTATCCTCAAACGTGGGGATCCCCAGTGGGCGAGTCTCGGTGGCCGAGCCCGCCTTGGGGATGTGCACCCGTCGCACAGGAGGCGCTACGTACGTGCCGGACTTGGCGCGGTCGAGGAGGTTCTGGAGGTTGGCCTCCAGGTTCACCTCGTATTCGGCCGCGGTTTGTCCGTCCACGCCGACGGCTCCGTCCTTGCGTGTCTGGGCATGAGCTGTGTGCATCCATTCGATGTCGATGTGATGCACAAGTTCGTGAAGGACAGATCAGGACAGTTCCTGGCGAGTTCCGCGATCCGTTGTCGTTTCGTGGACACGGGATCAGGTCTCGGCGTACCTGGCATGTTTCCCTCCCACGGTTCATAAGACGGCGTCCCCTTCCCTCCCCAGGGTCCCTCGGGTGGTTCCCCTGGCTCAGCGGTACTACGAGACGCTCCGACTCCTTGCCGTCCGTCTCGCCGCACTTCGTTTCCTTCGTTTGGCGATACCATCGTTTCGTCCTCGGTTCGTCCCCACCGGCTCAGGACACAGCCGGGGATCAGCCTGGAGTTGGTAAGCCGGGCTCCGGCCGGCAGTGACGATGGAGACGGCAAGGTCTCCCAAGTTCCCGGGAAACCCGTGTGATCATTCGCCAGGTTCCTCCGACCCCGGTGTGACCAGGCACGCTGATGGGTCCAGGTGTCGCTAATGCCTGCGCGGCCCCCGCGACTGACCACGACGAAGGCTCACGACAAGGAAATTTCGGGGCTCAATCACACAGCGTTTGATCGCGCTGTCTGTCCTTGAAAGTCAAGGGCCGGTTTTTCGACTTTTTTTGAGGGATGCTGGCGGCCTCATTGGACAACGCGATCGCTGACCGTATGGATACTATCCGTTGGTCTGATCAGTTGCCCACTAGCCCATGTTTGGGGTGACGAAGCCAGAGCCGGCTGGTTCCGCGCAAAAACGCCTATTTTTCGAGGCTTTACGCAGGGGTGACCGCTTGCCGACCCGAAAAGTGTAGTGACAACTCTATCCGGATAATTCGGCCTGATTCTCTGAATATCGCCTTGATTATCCAGAATCTGTCGTGATAATGATTGGGTATGCATCCACGGACATTTCCCCTCCAGTGATGCCGGCAACCAGTCATGTATCCAAGAACGGTCAAAGTCCGCTCCACGAACGGCTCCGTCAACGAAATACGTCCGCGTCGTCGAAGCCTACCGCGAGGACGGCAAGGTCAAACAACGCGTCGTCGCCGATCTCGGACGCAAGGACCTCCTCGTTGAGCTGCTCCCCAAGCTCCGCCGGCTCCTCGACGGCGACGCCGAGGGCGACTCCTACGATCCCGCCGACCCCCGAGTGATTGACGCCTCCACCTGGGGGCCGATCCTCGTCGTCCGGGCCTTGTTCGACCAGTTGGGCCTCTGGGCGATCCTCGACCAGCATCTCGGGCACGCCAAGGGCGTTCCGTTCGCCGACCGCGCCTTCGTGCTCATCGCCAACCGCCTGATCGCGCCGGCCAGTGAGCACGGGCTCGCCGGCTGGCTCGAAACGGACTTCGTCTGCGACCGCAAGGGTCGTCGCTTCGTCCCCCATTGGCACCAACGCCGACGGGTCCGCGTCCATCCCCGCCAGCTCGACGCCTGGTATCGCACCCTCGACCAGCTCCACGCCGCCAAAGACCGGATCGAAGTGGCGCTTCTACCACCGCCTCCGCGATCTCTTCAGTTTCAAGCCCGACTTGGTCCTCTACGACATCACCAGCACCTACTTCGAGGGCGTCGGCCCGCACGACTTCGCCAAGCACGGCTACAGCCGCGATGGCAAGTCGCAGAACGTGCAGGTGGTCGTCGGCGTGGTGATGGTCGCCGGCTGGCCGATCGCCCATCACGTTTGGGCGGGCAACCGCATCGACCATTCCACGGTCCAAGAAGTCATCGGCGACCTGCAAGAGCGGTTCGCATTCGGCCGGATCGTCTTCGTCGGCGATCGGGGCATGGTCACCGATGAGACCATCGAGGCAATCACGAAAGATAAGCATGGATTTCTGGTTGGGGTCAAACGGCGTCGCAACGCCCAGATCGACGGTTGGCTCGACGCCGTCGATGACACCAAGTGGGTCACCTGTCCCGGGGGCATCAATACTCGGGAACGGAAGACCGACCCGCCGCGCACCCGTGCCCAGGAAGTCGCCTCCGGAGATCCCGACCTGCGTGTCATGGTCATCGACTCCGACGAGCGCCGCGGCTACGAGCAAGCGAAGCGGGAACAGGCGATGGAGCGAGCCCGCCAGCGACTGGAGAAGCTCAAGGGGCGAGTCGCCTCGGGGGGCTTGAAGCGGCCCGAGAAGATCGGCGCCGCCGTCGAGCGAATTATGCAGAAATATCATGGTTATCGCTACTTTGATTGGAAACTCCGGGATGGGGCGTTGGAGTTCACCGAGAGCGAGGCGCGGCTGGGGCGTGAGAAGAGGATCGAGGGAAAATATGTGATTATGACTACAGAGAAAGGGCTGGGCGTCCTGGATGCAGTGGCGATGTACAAGGAATTGACCGACGTCGAGAGCGGGTTCCGCCAACTGAAAGACGTGATGGCGCTGCGGCCGATCTATCACCAGATCGAGATGCGAGTCAAAGCTCATATTTTTGTGGCGGCGTTGGCGTTGTTGGTTCAACGCCTGCTCGGCCGCCGGCTCAACGAGGCGGGGGTGGATCTGTCGCCGGCGCGGGCCATGCAAGCATTGACGACAGTGCGGCTGGTCACATTCCGTCTGAAGGGCCAACCGGAGCGGCGCGGGCTGGCCGGCGGCTGTCCCGATGCCCGTCTGGTCCTGAAGGCGCTGAAGCTGGTCAACCAACGCCCTCCGACGCCACCGGAGGGGGAGGATACGGTGATGTAGTGACTAATGGAAAATCCGGCCCTTACGCCGCAAGGACTTACGATGCGTTACCCCAAACATGGGCTAGAACCTGCTCATCTTTGCGGATCGTGCGTCTCTCAGGGCCGATCTGGGACAGAGCCAATCGGGTAACTCAAGTCTGTCACCTCGAGCGTATCGTGCCCAAAGCCCGATCGCCGAATTGGCCGTATGGGAGATTTTACCGAGCACCTCTGTCCGTGCCCCTCGAAACTACGCTGGGCGCTCCCCGCAGGGCGCGAAGACAACTCGCGAAAGGTGGCAGGACAGATCGGTGGCCTCAGATAACTGCGATCCGCTCGCGGACAATCCTCCTTATCACAAAAAATAAAACTACATGTGAAATTAATAACTCAATACGTCGAACCCCGCACCACGGCGCCGATCCTCCCGGGGGCAGGGACCCTTGGACCTCCTCCTGGCACAGGCAGGCGATCCCGGGCGAATCCCTCGGCCCCGCCTCGCGAGCGGGCGACCCGGCCCGGGATTGCCGGGTGGCCGTAGCGCCGAATACACTGGAGGAGCCTGGGCGGAGGATAGGGCAACGCGGGGACGCGACCCGAGCGCCAGACCCAGGGGCCAAGACCGGGGCGGGCGGCACGATGCCGCCCCTCGGCATCCCGGGATTGGCCTCAATGCGATAAATCCATAAACAGTTCTCCAACAGATGCGATCTCACCACCCTCCCCGTACCATCCGCCCACGCGACGTCTTCTCCCCTCGGGAGTTGATCCATCCTCACGCACGCTGCTTGCTCGCGCCGGACCGCTGGGCCGACCGGCCGCTACGCCGTCCGATCCGGCCGAATAACCGCCGCGGTTGGAATTCCTCGTTCCGCACCCCGACGTGATACAGCGCCACGGCCAGCTTCCGCATCACGGCCACCAGCACCCGCCGTGCCTCACCTTCATGGCGGGCCTTCTTGGCCTCGTACCAGGGACGTACGCCGCACTGCTGCACCAGCCGCAAGACCGCAAAATAGAGCCATTGCCGCGTCCGCGCACTGCCCCGCTTGCTAATCCGCAACCGCCCTTGGTAAGTTCCGCTGCTCCGCTCCGCCAAGTTCAACCCCATCGCCTTGCGGTAGGCTCCCGCCGAATCAAAGTCGCGTGGGTCACCCGTGCTCACCCACAAGACACACGCCGTCGGCACACCCACCACCTTGCCTTGCGCCTGGAGCACCGGATGCCCCGCGGCCAATTGACGCAACCGCCGTTGCGCCCGATTCGCCTGCTGCCGGGCGGCCAGCGCCCGCTCGGCGTACTCCTGGATCTGACGCTGCTGCCAGGGACCTGGGCGAACACCGACACTCGATCGCGCACCGGTCAGCAACTCCTCGATCTTCGCTGGCGACCGCAGCGATCGACCCCAGCGGGCCAACTGCGTCGCGGCGTCCGCGTCCTCGGCCAACGCCTGCGGACTCCCATAACGCTTCAAGATCCGCAGCAACGTCCCTGAGGAAAGTTTCAAGACCTGCGAGGCTTCCGGCCAATGACGCGCCAAGAGGCCCTCCAAGCGTCCCTGCCAGGGCATGAGCATCTGCCGTTGGACCACCATCTCTTCCACCCAATACGCCAGTTCCTCCTCCCAGGAATCGGCGGCCTGGTACGCCCAGGGCTTGGCCTTACCCAACGCCGCCAGCTCGGCGACCACCGCCGCATCTTTGCCGTCGTGTTGCGAGGGCACGCCGTCGAAGACCTCCGCATAATCATGGGACGCCTTGGTACCGACGCGCTGGACTTCGATCCCGGTGTCCCCCAGCGCCTGTCGTAAGGCCTCTCCATACGTTCCCGAGGGTTCCAAAGCCACCACCAGCTTCCGGTCCGCCTTGACCTGCTTCAGGACGCCCACTAACGTCGGGATCTCCCAGGGGTTTTTGACCCGCCAGGGACGCTCGAACCGCCCATCGGCCCAGCGACAAATCACCAACAGATCAAACTTCCCTACGTCGATACCCACTGTCGCGCCCAAGCCCTCCTTTCCGCGGGCGATCTGCTCCCAGTTCACCTCGTTGACGCGCGTGGCACAGTATGATTTGCTACTCATGGGGATGACCTCCTGCAAGTGCGGTTGCGAGACCTCAACAGTTTCGCCTTGGCCGCCTATCGAGGCATCCCCACTTCTCTTTCTATAGCCACTACGCTTCGCGGTGGAGGTCGCCCACCACCACGCAAGACTCGCTTCCGGCTGCTGGCTAAGCTCTGCCGGGCGGGATTCGTTAACCCGCAGGGTTTCAATGAAAGGTTTCACATTTTGAAATGATTCTCCTTTCCCGAGCAACGTGGCGCAAGGTCAGACCAGGTTTCGGGTTTTTTTCGGAGCGGGCGTCGTCGCGAGAAAAAACCAGAAACCTGGTCTGACCCCGACCTCCCGACCTCCTGAGCGGGTTTTTTTCGGAGCGGGCGTCGTCGCGAGAAAAAACCAGAGCCGAGTAGGGAAGGGGCGCCCGGCGGGCTCGATCGAGCTTCGGGTTTCCCCTTCCCCCTCTAAAATTCCGTACGGCGGGTTTTCCCCAGTACGGCTTCAAATGGACCGTCCATGGCGACCTTCGGCGAGGTCCCAGGGTTTAAGTGCCGTCCACATCCGCCCCATGACTCCGTCTTATACGCCACCGCAGTGGGATCTCCCAGGAATACGTGATCCCCGAAGGGACGACCCGTTCTAGAGCCTTTCGGTTCAATGTGGCACGACCCCCAGCAACTCCCACACGTCCATCCCGAGGCCCTTGGCTCGCCGTCGGGTTATGTTGTCCCGACAGGTCATCGCTTACTACGGCCTCATCCGAGCCTCTGAATCCCTCCCCACCACTTATGAATTTGTGGCGAGGGCTGCTGCACCCAAGGAAATCGGCTTCGGGTGGGAATCCAGAGGGTCCCCAATTGACTCCGCTGGACTGTGCTCGCGTGCCGCCTCCCTTACCCCGGTGGCCCCAGAGAGTGCACATGACTGTTGCTTCCTCTCAGGTGTCAGCCTTCACCTCCAAGTTACGGGTTCGGCGACCACATTGGTCGTTTCGAGGCTGCAGAGTTCACTCCTACCATAAAAACCATAGGCATGGTTACGGCCCGCGAGCTGGCTAGCCCTCCTTTCGAGGACGTTTACGTTCGAGCTTTCGCTGGTCGGGTCACCCCGAGCCAACGTCGAGTATCACTACGTGGATAAACAGTCAATTTCCACGACCGGACTTTCACCGGCAAGTCCAACGGCATTATGGGCTGCAGAACCTGGTCTGACCCCGACCTCCTGCCGACCTCCTGCGACCTCCTGGGTCGTCATCCGTCCGCACCGCCCAATCGATCCAGCCGTTGAGCGGGTCGCTGCGATCGGTCGGGCTGGCGTGGCCCTGCCCATTGAGTTGTTGCCGCCGCATGCCGGCCCGGTAGTCGAACACGTCGAAGCCCCTGGCCCTGCCTGCGATCCTGCGGTCATATCTGACCCAGAGGATAGCGAAGTGGATGTTGGGGCCGAGAAGGGCCAGCGGGTCCTTGCCCTTCTCCCGGTTGAGGACCCAGGTCATCCAGACCTTCGCCAGGCACTCGGCGATGGCGTCCTCCTTCTTGCGCCGGGGCCATCGCCGGAACGCTCGCTGCGCCGCCCGCAAGGCCCTCGGATAAGCCAACTCCATGAACCGCCGCTGCTCGGCTGCGTCCATCGTCCGCATCTCCTGCATGGTGACCGGAAGGGGGTCGGTTACGACGGCCCCTCCCGGGGTGTCACCACACAAGAGCATGATTACTAATCGATTATTGCCAGCGGCTCCTGTCCGACGGGTCGGGCGGAGATGCATCGCCCAGGTCGGCTCGGGGGTGGCGATGGTGAGCCTCACTTGGGATGGTAGGGGGCCACCAACAGGGCGTGGAGCCGCAGAGAGAGAGGGACTAAGACAGGGCGTCGTCAGCCCTCAAGCGCCACCCCCTACGGGAGAACTCAAGTCCTTTTGTGGGAGCCCTTTTAGCGAGTTCCTGCGAGCGAACGAACGAAGTGGGCCGAGGTCATCGGCAGCAGGGCTTGCGAACGAACGAACAAAGTGGGCGTAGGTCATCAGGAGCGGGGCTTGCGAGCGAACGAACAAGGGGGACGAAGGTCGAGGGTGGACTTTGTTCGTTCGCTCGCTTCACTCGCAGCCATCTCGGCCGAGGATGAATCGAGCTTTGTTCGTTCGCTCGCAGGGCCGATTGTGAGGGAGGAGGAACGTGTCGGCAGACGGGTTGAGGCCGGGATGGTCGGGGCAGGTGGTTCTGCTGGTTCGAGCCATTCGCCGCAGCCCCCATTTCCCGCACCCCACCACCCTGTCAAATCCCATAACGCCTCACGGATCGGCCGGGCAGATCATCGACCTCTTTCCAATCAAGCAGCCAGGCTTTCACCAACTCGAACGCCTGCTCCATGTCCTCGAAGGTGCCCGCCTCGCTCCATGCCCCTCGGAACGCACCGGCCGACCCCTTCAGGCTGCTCGGCAACACCGAGATCGCCCCCTGCATGCTGTAATGCAGCGTCCCCAGCGGCTCATGGACAGGGCCAGTCCCGGGTAAGGAATCCTTGCGCCAGACATCGATCCACCTGCGGTCCTTCAGAAACGTAAAGTCCTTGCGGAACTGCCCCAGATCGATTCCTTGCTGTTGAGCATGGGCGACGAGTTCCTGGGCGGTCGCTCGAAAGCTCTCCAGAGGGTCCATGGGTCCTATCCTTTCCGCTCATTCAGAGGGCCGTGCGGCTACTCGATGAGTAGCCATCGGGGTGCAGGATTGTCCACCGTGGTGCCCCACATCAAGTTGCCTCCGGCATCGGGGATGTGGGGAAGGAAGTCTTGAAGCACCCGGGCTTTCTGAGCCAAATCCTCCGGCACCGCTGTTGGCAGCACCTGCTCCTTGACGAGGAAGCCCTGTCGAGGATCAGCAGGGGCCTGGGCCTTGACCACGTTGTCGGGCCGGATCGCCCGAGCCCTCTCCAGATTCTGGAACTCGTTCCTGGCCTGGAATGGGGAGGCACCACCCTGGTGGTATTCCTTGACCACCCAACCCGGTTGATCGAGGTTCTCGTAGACGACGCCCTCGGCACCACGACCAAGTTCTTGACCGATCCGAGGCATCCCGTCCCCGCCCGACGTGTTAGGCACCGGGGCTGGCATCTCGCCCACGGCGAAGGTGTGCAGCCCCCTTGACGTTCAGGTCACACACGGGCGTCTGCTCAAACCCCGCCGCCGCTCACCATCCCGACCCGCCGCAACCTCAAGGCTACCTTCGATCTTACCGCCGCCGTCAGCCGCCGCAACCCCTCCCATCCCATCGCTGGAGCCCGTCACCGACACCCAGCCTGGGGCGGTCGCAGGGCGGGGACGAGGGTGCGGCTCACGGAGGAGAAGGAGGCGTTGATCCGTCGGCTGCACGGCGAGGTGCGGGCGGTGGCGTCGATCGCCCGGCTGGTGGGCCTGACCCGCAAGACGGTGTACCGGGCGTTGAGGCGGGCCGGCACGGGACCGTGAGTTGTCCTTCGGCGTCGTCATCTGCTCTCGCCGGGGGTTGGCGAGCGAACGAACGAAGTGGGCCGAGGCCATCACCGCCGGGGCTTGCGAGCGAACGAACGAAGTGAGCGAAGGTCATCGGTAGCAGGGCTTGCGAGCGAACGAACGAAGTCTCCCAGGATCATGGCGGGGGCTTTGTTCGTTCGCTCGCATCGCTCGCAGGACGATGACCGAGCCCATCGACCCTTTGTTCGTTCGCAAGGCTCGCCGCCATCCCCGAGGGCGACGGGCCGACCTTTGTTCGTTCGCACGCAGGCCGAGGGCGAGGAGGAGGGCGTGCCGACGGAGGGGTCGAGCCGGGGTGGTCGGGGTGAGGGAGTGGGGCTGATCGTGTGGGCCGGTCGTCCCCCCAATTCCCGCTTATCGAGCCCTCTCCAGTTCGTCAGATAGTGCATGCCACGCCGAATCCAGATCTTCGCCTTGTAAGCACCGCTCGATTAGATCCTGCTGCTTGGCGATCTCCTCAGTAAGTTTAACATAACATAACAAATCAATCTCGCCATTCTCGGGAACTGCGTGCCTGCGGAAAGCGAGGAGGAAGAACTGGGTCAGGAAGAACTGGGTCAACCGCCGAGTGGTCATGTCCTCGATGCTATCAGCATACGCCTTTGCGAGTTCGTAATTCCAATTCTCCATGCTGAGTCTCCGTGGTTGCAAGTTGGTTCAGCGGTGGTACGGTTTGCTAGGGGGTCGGCCTCCTGGTGACTGTAACAAGGGCCGTTTTCAAATCCATGGTGACATCAACGGTCTTGCCGATGATTCCAAGAGAGCCATCCGGGAAGATCACCAATCCATGGACACCAAAGGAGCCGCCGGAGAAGACAAATTCTCCGTTTACCCCCTTCATCGGTACGGAGACCCAGGCAGGAGAATGAACGGTCTCGATCTGCCTGGCCAGCGCTTCCCAAAAGGCCGCCTTATCAGCGGCAGACCAACCCTGCGTTGTCTTGGCAAAAACCTGCCCTGCCTCCCTCGCCATGGCGGCTGCGTCCTTGGAGACAGTCAGTGTCGGAACCTGCACACCGTTGATCATTGCTCCTGCCTTTGGAGCAGCAGAAACCGCCTCCGACGCCGCGACCTCTTCGGCCGCCTTCGCCCCCGCGGCAGCGGCCTGCTCCGGGTGCTCGGCGGCGGCTTCACCGACCCCCTTGGCAACCTCCGCCGCGGCTTTGCCCGCCGCGGCCTCGGCGCTGAACAAATAAACGGACCCACGTCCTGTGACTGCCTTGAGGCTCCCTCGCACGCCTCCTATGATAAGATCCGGCACGGTCGAGCCGATGTCAACAGCTGTCAACCAACCTTCCGACAGGCCCACTGCGCGAGCTGTCCCGTAGACGACCGTACCTCCGCCCAGTACACCCGCCTGGATCTCATCGGCTCCTTTGACGACAAACCATGCCCCCATGGCAAGACCGACGTAAGGAGCCGTCATGACCATCATGCTGCCGCCGATGACCTGAAGTCCGCGCACATTCTCCTCGGCAGTCAGTGGCTCCGTCTTGGCTTGCTTCGCCACGACGGAGCCTTGGCCCATGGTTTGTATCGGCTCGGCGCCGAGAGCTTCGGTTTTCTTCTGAACCTGCGCCTGGGCTGTCTGGTTCGAACGCGGTGCCCGACCGCGCCCATGCTCATCGCACGCTCGTGGCTGCCAGGGGGGTGGGTCAACGGCCTCGCTGCCGACGGTGGGCAAGGTGAGGTCGGTGGGGTTTCGTCCGGCGGCGGCCAGGGCCGTCAGCGTCACCGTCGGCGACGGCGGGGCGCTGCGGGCGACGCCGTCCGTGATTCCGTCAGGCGCAGATGAATCGAAGTAGTACATCCGGAGTGATAACTGGTCTGGCAAGCCATCGGCGGTCGCGGCCGCCGTAAAAATGCCATCTCCCGGTGTCCACTCAGCGAGCACGTCGGCGAAATTCAAACTAGAATGTTCAAGGATCTTGTTTGCGATATAATACGAGATGAATCCGGTCTGGAGCTGGGACCCCTCGATGGCATAGAGCAGACTCTCTGCCCAGGGATCGCCGCTCAGGCTCCCGTCCTCGGGAATCCCCGCGGGAGGAAAATTCTCGGAGTACGACTCGCTGACCGAGGAAAGAGAGACGGTCGTACCATTGGCGATTGTCCGCGTTTCAGAGACGCTGCGAAGACGACGGGGTCAGACCAGAAGACGACGGACCAGAAGACGACGGGGTCAGACCAGGTTTCGGGTTTTTTTCGGAGCGGGCGTCGTCGCGAGAAAAAACCCGAGCCGAGTAGGGAAGGGGCGCCCGGCGGGCTCGATCGAGCTTCGGGTTTCCCCTTCCCCCTCTAAAATTCCGTACGGCGGGTTTTCCCCAGTACGGCTTCAAATGGACCGTCAATGGCGACCTTCGACGACAGCCTGAGGCTTAAGTGCCGTCCACATCCGCCCCATGATCGCGTCTGATACGCCACCGCAGTTCTCGCCACTAGGAATACATGATCCCCGAAGGGATGACCCGTTCTAGAGCCTTTCGGTTCCATGTGGCACGACTCCCAGCAACTCCCACACGTCCATCCAGAGGCCCTTGGCTCGCCGTCGGGTTATGTTGTCCCGACAGGTCATCGCTGACTACGGCCTCATCCGAGCCTCTGAATCCCTCCCCGCCACTTATGAATTCGCGACGGAGGCTGCTGCACCCAAGGATATCGGCTTCGGGTGGGAATCCAGAAGTTCCCCAATTTACTCCGCTGGACTGTGCTGCGCGTGCCGCCTCCCATACCCCGGTGGCCCCGAAGAGTGCAAATGACTGTTGCTTCCTCTTCGGTATTGGCCTTCGCCTTGGTGTCACAGTCTCGGCGACCACATTGGAAATTTCGAGGCTGCAGAGTTCACTCATACCATTTAATCCACAGGAATTGTTACGGCCCGCGAGCTGGCTAGCCCTCCTTTCGAGGACGTTTACATTCGAGCTTTCGCCGACGAGGTCACCCTCAATCGGCGTCGAATATGACTACGTGGGTAAACAGTCAATTCCCACGACCGGACTTTCACCGGCGAGTCCAACGGCATTATGGGCTGCAGGACACCATTTTCTTCCCATGGGGTCGCTCCTGGCTCTCTGCCAGTTGTACGATCCCCATTAAGACTGGACCAGGTTTTGGGGGGCAGGCCAGTTCCCCATTGAGTTTGACCCCGGTTCCCCCTGACCCCGGTTCCCCCAAAAACAAAGTTTGACCCCGGTTCCCCCCCTGACCCCGGTTCCCCCCTGAAGACCAACACCTTGTCACGGCGCACAACCTGGTCTGACCCCGACCTCTCCGCTCAACACCTTTGCACGGCGCACAACTCGTTCTGACCCCGACCTCCCCCATTTCCTCTTTTCCCGTTCCCTCACATGATGGGAATCCGGGTGCGGATATGCTTCCCGTCCTCATGCTTGATGATGATCATCATGTCCTGGCGACCAGCCAGGAATCTTCGGTATGCTCGGTTCGTGCCCGCGTTGGTGGTTCGCGTCTCCACCAGTTTGAGGAACCTAAGATTGTTGAGTTTATTATCAACGGAGAGGCGATCCAATCCCGCGTCGGTCACCGCGGTATGCGAGAGGTCGAGAGCCATCAGTTCTGAGAGATTCTTGAGGTGATCCATGCCGGCATCACCGACCCGCGTCCGCGAGAGGTCGATCACATAGAGTTTCTCCATGCCTGCGAGATGAACCATACCGGCATTACCGACCCGCGTCCCCGACAAGTCGAGGTCGACGAGGTTCGTCAACGCGGCAAGTTGCGCCAGCCCGGTATCGCCAACTCGTGTCGCCGAGAGGTCCAAGTAGCTAAGCCCAATGAGCCTCGCCAGGTGGGCCATTCCCGAGTCGCCAACCCGGGTCTGCGAGAGACTGAGACGGCCGAGGTGGGGGAGCAATGGGAACTGGGCCAAACCCATGTCGTCGATCCCGCTGCGGGTGAGATCCAGATTGATTAGCTGATGCAAGCTCTTGAGATGGGCCAATCCTTCTCCCTGGACGTTCGTTCCGGAGAGATTCAGCCTATTCAGGCGGCTCATGCCCGAGAGGTGGACCAACCCTTCATCGCCAACCCGGGTCCCGTTAAGGTCGAGTCGCGTCATCCGGGCCATGCCCGAGAGGTGGGCCAGCCCCGCGTCGCCGATCCGTGTCCAGCTAAGATCGAGACGCGTCATCCTCGTCATCCCGGCGAGGTGAGCCAGGCCCCCATCGCCCACCGCCGTGTTCCCCAGGCAGAGTACGCTCAGCGAGTCCAGACCGGCGAGGCCACGGAGGAACTCGTCACCGACTTTCGTATGGTTCAGCTCCAGCAATTGGAGTTTCTTCCACGCGCGCACCGCCCTATCCGCTGAGCTATCGACGCGTGTCGAATTGAGCAAAACGCCTTCCAGATCGTGGAGATGGCCGAGCTCCGCGATCCCCTTGGATGTGACCATCGTGTTCGAGAGATCAAGGCCAGTCAGCCGCTCTAGCTTCGCCAGCACCGGCATCGCACTGTCAGTGATCAGGTTTCCGGATAAGTCGAGTGAACGGAGCTCAGGGAACTCGGTCAGGGGCGACAGATCCGCGTCATGGACATTGCAATCCCTCTCCGCGCCGAGATTGATCCAGGTGCCCAGGCCGCCCGCGTTCTGAACCACTCTCCCGCCGAGCTGCCTCACGGCTGTGACGGCGCGCCCTGCGCGTCATCCTGCCCCTCGCGGGGAGTCGCTTGTAAGACTGCAAACGTCAAAAAAAATTTATATATAATCATATACAAACCAAACTCCTCTGGTATTCCAACCCAATGCTATCCGAACCCGGGATTCACCCGAAGCCGGCCACTGAAGAGTCTACCTGCTGTTGGGGTCGGGAGTAACGCCGCCGACGATGCCGAGAAGGTAGGCTTGGGACTTCGGGCCAATGTCGAGGAAGAACGCATCGTAGATCTTAGCAGCCCGGTGATTCAACAGGTTCCCGAAAGCCATGATCCCCGCTGGGATCGGATATCGCGCATTCATCCACCAACTCATACCCCCGTAGCCGTTGTTCGTTGAGTTATCTGGGGACGGATTGTGATCCAGGCCCAGCTTGTTATCTCTATCTCGATTGCGGTCGAGGTAAGAGTGAATCATCTCATGCGTGATCACCTCCTTCAAAAGTTGTTTGTACAGAACGGGGTCGAGTTTCTTCCATTCCTGGAATTCGGTATTGTTTAAGAAAATCGTGATGGTCTTGCCATCTGCACTAGTAAGGCCGAGTAGATCCGGGTCCCGAGTAGTCGTATCGACGACGATTTCCACAGGGCCAGTGCTGAGGTCCCCCGCAAGAAGAGCGGTAAACTTCTTGTTTTGCAAGAGCTCGTTGAAAGCGTCTTCGACATCCTGGGGCGTCGGAGCGGCCAGAACCGCATTCGAATTAATAAGCGTGTAGAATGACCGGTTCGCGGCATAGTTTGACAACGGAGTGAGGAAATCTAGAACATCATCAGCGGTAAGCTCCTGCTGAGCAGGAGGTGGCTCCATGAAACCACCGATGACAGACCCGAGCGCCTGTCCAGCAAATCCTGCTCCGATCAACAACATCTGCACTCCTGGCGTCATGGTTACGGGGGTTTCCGACTCAGGAGCCTGAGCGTTCTCGTGGCTGCCACCAGGCGGGTTGACGGCTTGGCTGCCGACGGTGGGCAAGGTGATGTCGGTGGGGTTTCGTCCGGCGGCGCCCAGGGCCGTCAGCGTCGCCGTCGGCGACGGCGGGGCGGAACGGGAGACGCCGTCGGGCGGGTCGGAGTTCGCTGGCAGCGATTCGAGATTGGGCCCCACCTGGTCCGGCAACCCGTTGGGGGCCATGGCATTCGTCGAAATCCCACAGGAAGAAAAGGGGTCAGGAACCAAAAAGTGCAATCGGTTCCTGACCCCCTTTTTCTGCCTGACCCCCTTTTTCTGCCAATCGGTTCCTGACCCCCTTTTTCTGCCTGACCCCCTTTTTCTGAAAAAAGTGCAATCGGTTCCTGACCCCCTTTTTCCGCTGTAAAACTGACACCATTTATTTTCCATTTATTTTCCAAGAGCAAGGCTGGACTACATTATTTTCGGAAAATAAAACTGACACCATTTATTTTCTGTTATTTTCGGAAAATAAAACTGACACCATTTATTTTCTGTTATTTTCGGAAAATAAAACTGACACCATTTATTTTCGACACCATTTATTTTCCCATTTATTTTCTGGATCGATGACTTCGCCGCGGCGCGAAATGAATCGCTGGCGCACGCCACCGGCGATTACGCGTTCTGACTCGATGCCGACGACGAGGTCGATCCGCCGCAGCGGGAGAAGCTCCTCGCGCTTCTCGACGGGTTGCGACCCGAGGAGCCGGCCGGATACGTCGTGCGTTGCGCCTGCGATCCGGGTGCCGACGGCAGCGGCGGCGATACCGTGGTCGATCACGTCCGGCTCTTTCCGATCCGCGAAGGCGTCCGCTGGAGCTATCGGGTCCACGAGCAGATCATGCCGGGATTGCGCCGGGCCGGCATTCCCGTGCGATGGACCGACCTGGTCGTGCGGCATACCGGTTATACCGATCTCGCCTTGCGGGCGAAGAAGCTCGATCGCGACATGCGGATCCTGTCGGAGGAACTGAAGGACCGGCCGGACGAGCCGTTCATCCTGTTCAACCTCGGCGCCATCGCCGTCGAACGGCGCGACTGGCGCGGGTCGCTGGACTACCTGGGCCGGAGCCTGGCGCGGTCGGCGCCGAGCGACTCGATCACGCGGAAGCTGTACGCGCTGATCGCGCGGGCGCATCAGATGCTCGGGGATACCGCGGCGTCGTTGCGCACCTGCGCCGAGGGTTTATCAGTTGACGACCAGGACGCCGAGCTCCTGTTTCGCAAGGCGGTGGTGCATCGCCAGCGGGGTGAATCGTCCGAAGCGGAGCAATGCTGGCGGCGGATCCTAATCGCTCCGGCGCCCCGATCAGTTTTGCAGCCTCGACCAGGGGATCTACGGCCACCTCACCCAGCGCAACCTGGCCGTGCTGGCAGCGGAGCGCGGGGATCACGCGGAAGCCGTCCGCCTCTGGCAGGCGGTGCTCGCCCAATGCCCCGGCGACCGCGAGGCGAAAGTCAAGCTGGAGCAACTCGCAGCGCACCCGTGATCCCGGCTCAAGAGTTCGTTCCGAAAGCCCGCGACCGGGGGCTGAAATCACCTCTCGGAACAGACTCTGACTCCGCCTCGTGTCAAAAAACTTCTGCGGACCTGCTTAGACTTCCCTCAGTTCGATATACACCGGCAGATGGTCCGACACCTCCATCGCGGTCACTAAGTTATCCCCGGGGGGGATGACCTGCACGGTCGTCCGAGCGACGAACTTGTCATCTGCCTGCACGGGCATGGCACGATTTCCAATTCGCAAATAATTTCGAAATACCAGATCCAGACCTTCCTGGTGAGACACAGGTCCTCTTTCCGTAATCGTTGTGGATTGAAAGGTTCGATGGATGCAAATCGGTGATATTGGGGCTTGCTCCTTGAGTCCTGTCATGTTGAAGTCCCCCACATAGAGGTTGACATAATTGTAGAGGATTTTCTGAAAGACATCCCACATTAATGGCGGCAATCCTGTAGCCGGTCCGGGCGCGTGCCATGCCATGATCTTGATCACTTTCGGGTCTTCGCCCGCTTTCGTGACGGTGACCTCCAAGATCGCCGGTATCCGAAAATCGTCACGGAGCGCCGCGAGGTTCCCCATCACCGTTTCATTTCGGCATTCTTTCATGGCCTTCACGCCTTTCGCCCACATCGCGTCGTTGTAATCGGTGACGTGCCGGATCGCTATGGAGATGTCCGTATTCGGCGTCTTGGACTTCGGCCCCGTCTTGTATCGGCTGACCCAAACCACGATCACGTTCTCATTCGTACCCACATTCACGTACATGGACTTACATTCGAGGGCTGCAGCCCCCAATTTATTGGACAAGCGATCTCTCAAAAGTATGCACAATTCACCATTTTTATTATTGTCGATCTTGTTCTCGTAAAGGATCGCGATCCTCCCCTGGACCAGCCTGGACATGATGTACTCGAGGTAATCGGTGACTTTGTCCGGCCGTAAATGACGGATATTCCACGAGATGATACCGATTTTCATGGCTGTACTCCCTCGGTCGGGTGCTTCGTTCGCCCTCTGGTGTGCTTTCGTAGGGCCGTTCTGCAATACGCCTGAATCATTGACAGATAATGAATTGCGGATGACTTCAGAGCAAGCCGCAGGTTCTTTGCTGTCAATCGCGTGCTTCGATTCAGGCCCTTATTCCGGAGCAACCCTATGAATTAGACAAGGTATTGGACGCCGTCGCAAAGAAAAAACCTAAAGCCGGGGAAGATTCAAATGGGACATCCCTGCACGGTATTAAGATGGCGCGCAAATCCTGAGGGTCGGGCGGATTGTGGGACTCCCATGGCACGCCAGGGTTAGACCGTCGGGACGCCAGGGTCAGATCGACTTGCCGGGACGCCAGGGGGCATGAAACGGGGACGGGCATGAAACGGGGACGCAGCTAGGGGCATGAAACGGGGCATGAAACGGGGACGCAGCTAGATTTCACGGACCGGCCCCTTCCGTTGGCGTCGGTCGCCCGGTCGATTCGGTCCGCCAGCCGGCTTCGCCGCGGGGGCGGCCCCGGGAAAAAAAGCCGCAGAGGGCAGCAGGACGCCGCGGGTTAACCTCGCCGGCCGTGAGCGCCCGATCGACCGCAGCCGGGAAGCCGCCTGAGGAGGCGCGACGATTCCCGCGCCGGGCCTCGCTCCCGCCCGGGAGCCCACCCATGCCGCGCCTGCCTCCGACGACACCCTCCGGGTGGCGGCCATCGCGGACCTCCGCCACGGCGGGCTGACGCAGCCCGAGTTCTGCTGCCGCCGCGGGATGCCCCTGCCCACCGTTCGCCGGCGCCCTACGCCCGACTCACCGCGCCGCCGGCGTCCGGGGCGTCCGGGCCGCCCCGCGATTGCGTCGCGGTCGCCGGAGGGGCGGCGGTGCCGCGATGCTCGGCGATCAAGTGGGTGAGGTTCGTGCCGCGCGGGAGGCCGCGGCGGCCGAGCCGCAACGCCGCGTCGAGGTTGACCCATTTCTCGCCGGGGACGCCGGCGATCGGGCCCGACGTGAGGGTCGGCCAGCGGCCGGTGGCGGCGCGGTGGGCGTCGGCCCACGCCAGGACCTGCTCGACGGTCAGGTCGGGCCGGATGCCGCGGGCGGCGGGGTCGAGCGAGCGGTCGAACAGGGCGGTCAGCGACGAGCCACCGGGCAGGCCGCGGCGGCCGAACTTCAGCGCGGCATCGATCGCCGACCAGTTCTCGTCGGGAACGCCGCGCACCGGGCCGGCGTGGGCATCGGGCCATCGGCCGGTGGCCTCGCGGTGGGCGCGGGCCCAGGCGCGGATCTTCCGCACCGACAGCCGCCGCGGTCGCACCGGCCGGTGCTTCGCCACCAGGCGGGCCAGCGATGAGCCGCCGGGCAGGCCGCGATAGCCGTGGCGCAGGGCCATGTTGACGATCGCCCAGGTCTCCTCCGACCCCTCGGCCACCGGGCCGGAGGAGGCCGACGGCCAGCGGCCGGTGGCCCCGCGGTGGGCGTCGGCCCAGGCCAGGATCTGCTCGGCCGTCAGGCGCGGGAGGTCCTTCGGGTTGCGGGCGCCGCGGTGCTCGGCCAGCAGGCGGGCCAGCGACGACCCGCCGGGCAGGCCGCAATCGCCCCGGGCCAGGGCGCCGCTGATCGCCTTCCAGGTCTCCTCGGGGGCCGAGCGGACCGGCCCGGAATCCTCGACGGGCCACTCGCCGGTGGCCCCGCGGTGGGCGTCGGCCCAGGCGAGGATCTGCTCGACGGTCAGCTCGGGGCGGGTCCGATACACGTTCGGGCCGCCGTGCCCGCGGATTACATGGCCGAGCGACTGGCCGCCGGGCAGGCCGCGATAGCCGTGGCGCAGGGCCGTGTCGATCGAGCTCCAGTGCTCGCCCTCGGCGTGGAGCACCGGGCCGGACCGCGACGACGGCCAGCGGCCGGTGGCCCCGCGGTGGGCGTCGGCCCAGGCGAGGATCTGCTCGGCCGTCAGCGGCGGCTCCGTGTAGATGTTCGGGGCCCGGCGGTGCTCGGCCAGCAGTTGGGCCAGCGAGGTCCCGCCCGGCAGGCCGCGGCGGCCCTCCCGCAGCGCGTCGTCGACGCTCGGCCACGTCTCGCCGGGCTCGCCTCGGACCGCGCCGGACGACCACGAGGTCGGCCAGCGACCGGTGGCCGCGTGATGGGCATCGGCCCAGACCAGGATGCGCTCGACGGTCAGCGCGCCGCGGTACCCGCGGTGCTCGGCCAAGCGTTGCGCCAGCGACGAGCCGCCGGGCAGGCCGCGGAGGCCCTTGGACAGGGCCGAGTGGATGATCGCCCACGTCTCGCCGGGCACGCCGCGCACCGGGCCGGAGTCGCTGTGAGGGTACTCGCCGGTGGCTTCCCGATGGGCGTCGGCCCAGGCCAGGATCTGCTCGACGTCCAGGCGCGGCAGGTTCTGCTTGTTGCGGACGCCCCGGTGCTCCTGGAGCAGGTCGGCCAGCGAGGTCCTGCGCGGCAGGCCGCGGCTGCCCTGGCTCAGGGCGCGGTTGACCTGCATCCAGTTCAGTTCCGGGTGGTCGCGCACCGGGCCGGAGTTGATCCGCGGCCACTGGCCGGTGGCCGCGTGATGGATGTCGGCCCAGGCCAGGATCTGCTCGATCGTGATTCGGGTGGTCGCCCGCGGTCGCGCCGCGCGTCGGCGCCGTGGCCGGCGCGTCGGGAACTGCTCGGCCTCCCAGGTCCGCATCCGCTCGGCCGGCGACTCCGGGTCCGACCCTCCCGCGACGCCCCGCTCTTCGGCCAGCAGTCGAGCCAGCGACGACCCCCCGGGCAGCCCGCGTCGGCCCCGCCTCAAGGCTGCGTCGATCGCCGACCAGGTCTCGTCATCCGCGCCGCCGACCGGCCCGGAACGCCAATCGGGCCAGCGCCCGGTCGCGGTGCGGTGGGCATCGGCCCACCGCAGGATCCGCTCGACGTCCAGCGCCGGCCGCTTCCCGACCGCCGAGCTCGCCGCCCCCGCTCTGCGCCCGCGCGACGCTCGCGCGGCCCCGGACTCCACGTTCATGATCTCGCCCCCCGGCCACCCGCCCGACCGAGCCCATGGCTTTATTATGCCACTCCCACCGGGCCGTGGCCAATCCGGGTCGTCCGAAAGTCGGTGTCCGCGGAAAGTCGGTGCCAAGTCATCTTTGCTCGCGGCCTCATACGCCCGGAGGCGATCCCTGCCGACCGGGTCCGCTTTCGCGAACCCCGAAAAAAGGGGTCCGACCCTCTCGGCGTCCTCCTCGCTAAGGTAAAACTTTATTATCTTAGCGGAGCATACGGCGCAATCCTTTATCGCACAAGGGAAAAAGCCACGATCGACCTTTCCCAACCGGAGGCTGCGGCACGTCGGCGCGGAGCTGTCGCGGGAACCAGATCGTGGCCTGGTTCAAGTCGCTCGGACCCAGGGTAACACTCTTCTCAGTGACCGGCGGCATCGTGTCGGACGTAACAGGTTATTAAGCAAGGCTTTGTGGCCGAAGCGGCCCCAAGCTTTACCCCGCCAAGTTTTACCCTGGTTTGAACCAGGCCCTCATTGCAAAACTTTCCTTTTTTTTGGATTTTCTCATCTCCCTCTGGGGTCGAGAGTTCGGGAGCCAATCGCCCCAGAATCCCCGACAGGTGCATTAACGGATCCTAAAACCTGTGGTATACTGAATAATAAGGACTATGTGTGACCGTCACCGACAGGAAACTCAGGCTGCGAGCAACGGGGCTGTGCCGCGTGCGGCCGGGCCCGGCACAGCGATTTCGGGACTCGGCCCGAACTCGCTGGGGGCCAAGGGGATCGGAGAGGGCGCCGCGGCCAAAAGTGGTCACCGAGTGCCACTTTGTGCCACAATTCTCGGCAAGTCCGGCCCGCCTCCCAGCCGGCCCAGCCCAGAACCCACGCCGGATCCGGACGTCCCGCCAGTCCGGAGTCGGGACGCTCGGAAGGGGTCAAAGCCACCGTCCCCAGACGGTGCCGTCGTGATCGCCGAGGACTCTCGTTTTGTCGGTGCCGCTGCCGGCGGAGTGCGAGACCGAGGCGAGTCCCGAGGAGCCCTTGCTCCTCGCCATCAACGTCGAGCCGACGATGCTCGGCGAGATGATGCTGGAGATGGACGAGTCCCCGCCGCCGGTCGGCCCGACGCCGCGGGGAATATCCTCGACCCCGATGACCGAGGAGCTGAGCGGGGCCGTCATCCGGCTCCTCGAATGCCTCAAGTCCCCGCTCGACAGCCGCATACTCGGCCGCCAGACGGTCCAGAAGTCCTGGATCGCTCGTGGTTTCTGTCGCCCCTCCGGCGCGTTCCGGATCGCCTTCTTACCCGCGGAGATCACTGCGATCCCAACCCGGCCCCGGGACGACTCTCGAGTCTCAGGTTCGTCCTGCACGGGGAACCGAACCCAGCCAGTTGGTCGCTGGGGGTTCCGAGGAATCGACGCGGTCAAATTCCTGAATCGCCAATCCCACCTCAACCCATCTCGCCCAGATAATCCATCTTCGCGACTCGCCTCGGGTTAAAGTACGGCCATTGCGGTTCTCGAAAATCTCAATGTTCGTTAAGATCCGCGCCGATCGACCATGGTTGGGGATGTCGGAGAGAAGCATGAGCAATCCTGGTACCTCCCGGTTGCGTCCGGATGGGCTCGAGGCGGCTTGGTGGGCACGACTCGAGCGCGCCTGGTGGGTGGCCCTGCTCGCGACGATCGTGGTCTTCTCGGCATTCCCGATGGCGAACATGCTTCTGGGGCTGTCGACGAAAGACTATGGGCTCTGGTACCAGGTGGGCCAGGCGGTGCGACAGGGGCTGGATGTCTATCCCCGGCCAGAGACCGGCCGCCTCTTTCCGTTCATGTATCCCCCTTCGGCGGCGGCGATGCTCGGCGTGGTGAGCTGGCTAGGCCCCATGGGGACACTGATCGCCCTGGTTCTGGCCACTTCGGCGTCGTGGCTGGTTTCGATCGGACTGTCGGTCTGGCTGGCAGCGGGCTCGGGGTCGCGGAGGCATCCGCTGGTCCTGATCGTGCCGTCGCTGTCGGTCATCGTGCTGATCCATAACACCTACTTGCTGGGCCAGCCCAACCTCCTGCTTCTGGCGCCTGGTGCTCGGCGCGTTCGCCTGCCTCCGGCTGGGCCGGGAAATCGCCGCCGGTGCCCTGGTGGCCACGGCGGCGGCCATCAAGGCGTTCCCGATCCTGATCCTGGGATACTTCGTCTACCGGCGGATGTGGAAGGCGACGGCCGCCACCGTGGTGATACTGGCCGCGTGGCTGTTGATCGCCCCGCTGCCGTTCCGGACCCCCACTCAGACGATCGACGACCTGGTGGTCTGGAGCAAGGGAATGCTCTTCACCTACAACACGCACGGGATCGCCCAGCGTCCGCTCCGGTCGTACAGCTACAAGAACCAGTCGATCATGGCCGTGATGCACCGCCTGCTGCGGGAGGTGCCGGCGGACGGCGAAGCCGTCTTGTCGCGGCGTGCACAGGGTCAGTTCGGTCCCCGACCGACGCCCGGACTGCCGGCGCTGGATCCCGCGACCGACCTGCTCAGCTACCTGAAGCCGCATCAGCACACCGCCAGGCCGCCCCGAACCGCCGACCTGGGAACCAAGCCCTTCGGGGGCGGCAGCGCGAGTGCCGACCCGGCTCACGACGGAGCGGGAGCCGCCGAGCCGACCCCGCGATGGGACGAAGCGATCCACGGTGCCGCGCCCGCGCTCCGGTCCGCCTGGAGGGTGAACCTCCTCGACCTGGACTTCCAGACGGTGACCTTGATCACCCTGGCGGTCATGCTGAGCCTCTGCCTGTTCTTCATGGCCGTGATGCCGGCCCGCAGGCGCCGGACCGCGGAGACGGATACCCTCGAATTCGCCCTGGTCACCCTGCTGACCGTGATCTTCTCCCCGTTGTCGTTCAATTATGCCTATGTTTGGCTCTTGTATCCAACCACACTGGCCGTGCATCGGGTCTCGAGCGAGCCGGCTACCGCGCCTCGGCACCGACTCAAGGTCGCCTGGTTGGCGGCGGTGCTGCTGATCCCCGCCCTGGCCATCCCCATGCCGCAAGTGGCCCAGGCCTGCGGCAACCTGTTCGTCCCGGCCATGCTGCTGCTCTTCGGCCTCGGGATGATGCTCCGCGCGGTGGATCGTCGTCGCTCCGACCCGGCCGAGGTCGCAGGGCCCCACTACCGAGAGCGCGCTCGTGACGGCTCTCGCACGAGCACCTTGACCGCCAGCAGTTGATCGGATCGGTGGATTACCCGGATCTGACCGATACACCGCTCGACTTCCCGCCCGCTTGCGAGGTTCTCTACCGATCCCGCCTTGCACCACCGAATGCGGACGTCTTCGGCCGCCCCCCGGTCTGCTGGGCGCGGGCTACCGCCGAGGATGGTCACGCGATCGGTCTGGAGGTCCGCCGGAAAAGGTCCGGTCCTTTGCGCAACGTTCACTAATTGTCGGGACTCTGACATTGCCTTTTTTCGGGCTTTGGCCAACAATGCCGCCTCCTTCCAGGCGAGGCATCCAGCGCGAGGGAACGCGGCTGCGAGCAGTGGTCAGTGGTGAGTCGTCAGTCGTCGCCGGGAAACGATGGCCCGGGCGGGACTTGATCTCCACTGACCACGGACCACTGCAAACCAAGGCAAGGAGGCCTTAGCTGATGGCGCGCTGGTTCGTTGACCGTCTGCCCCAGCGGGGGATCCCTTCGGTGAGCCTGCGGAAACTGCTCCCGGAGGCCCGGTTCGTCGGCTGCGCGGACTGGGAGGTCTCCGGTTGCAGCAACGATCATCGCCGGCTCGACCCGGGTCAGGTGTTCGTTGCGGTCCGGGGGGCGAGGCCGGGGTACGACGGGCATAGCTTCGTGCTCGAGGCACTCGAGCGGGGCGCGTCCGGCGTGGTGGTGGAGTATCCCTGCCCCGGCGTGGGCCGGCTCCAGGTCGTCGTCCCGGACGCCATGGCAGCGCACGCGCGGATCTGCCAGGCCCTGGCAGGCGACCCGTCGCATCAGTTGGTCACCGTCGGGGTGACCGGGAGCTTCGGCCGGACGATGACCGCCCTGATGGTCCGCTCGATCTTCGAAGCCGCCGGGCAGCGGACCGGCCTGCTCGGTGCGCTGGGCTTTTCCGACGGGACGACCGCCCGCGCGCTCGGAGCCGGACTGGATCCTCGCAGCGCGACCGGTGGGGCGGGCTTCGGCGGCGGCCGCTCCGCGGCGTGCGGTTCCTCGCGGGCCTTCATTCCCGGCGCGTCTGGCCTGGCCGCCTTGATGTCCGAAATGGTCGAAGGGGGATGCCGGGCGGGCGTTCTGGAAGTCTCCGCTGAGGCGATGGCACATCGGAGCTTCGAGGGGATCGCCTTCCACGCGGCAGTGGTGACCGATGTGGGTGCACCTCGCGGATACCCTGCCGACGTGTTGCTCCAGCGGCGCCGGGCCAAGGCCAAACTGGTCCGCCGGGTCGTCCCGGAGGGCCTGGTGGTCGTCAACGCCGACGACCCCAATGCCGAGATCCTGGGGGCGTTGAACCTCGATGCGCGCCGGATCGCCTTCGCCATGGAGCCGATGTCCCGGTCGGACCTCGACGTGGACGTCTCGGCCCGGTTGGTGCAGCTCGACGGTTCGGGGACGCGGATGGTGCTCCAGGGCTTCGACCGGGAGACCCCGTTGCATTTGCCCCTGGTCGGCCCGAGGGCGGCGGCGTGCGCGCTGGCCGCGTCGGCTCTGGCCTGGGCGATGGAGATCGATCGGACCGCGGTCATCGACGGATTGGAGGCGGTCCGATCCATAGCCGGGCACCTCGAGGCGGTCGCGGAAGGCCAGGATTTTGACGTCCGCGTCGACGGGGCGACGAGCCCGGCGGCACTCGAGGAGGCTCTGGCCGCCGTCCGGGCCGTGGCTGCTGGGCAGGTGCATTGCGTTCTGAGCGCCGAGGGATGCGGAGACCGCGCCGAACGTCGACGGCTGGCCGAGGCCGCCGAGGCCGGCGCCGATCGCGTCGTCCTCACGGTGAGTAATCCCCGCACCGAAGACCCGAATCAGATCCTCGACGACGTCCTGGCCGGATTCCGGCGCCCGGGCAAAGTCCGGGTCGAACCCGACCGCCGCCGTGCCATCGAGGCCGCGCTGGCCGATGCCCGTACCGGCGATGCCGTTCTGATCGCCGGCAAGGGCCGCCATACCTTCCAGATCCTTGCCGACCGCGCCATCCCGTTCGACGACGCCCAGATTGCCCGCGATTGGCTCCGCCAGCAGGCTCGCCCCATCGCTCCCGCCCAGCGGTCCGCGTGAATCCTGCGGGCGGACCCGGCATCTCGGTGCGGACCGTCGTTCCTGAGCTATCCTTGTGATGTGAGCCTCTCCCGTGCTGGGCTTCCCGTATGACCAAACTCGATGCGCTTTTTCACGGAAACCAGATCTTGCAAACCATTCCCCTGCTATGAGATGGATCAACTGAACGGCGAGTCTGAGGGAGCGGTCCCAGACCCGGTACCTCGACCCTGGTCGGTTGCGGTTTGGCTCGATTGCGACCCCACGGCCGGCCAGGACCGAAGGTCGGATCCGGTCAACAGTGGAGACCTCCACCCCAATCCTTCGCGATTCGCCCCGTAATGATGCCATGAGGCATCACCGAGTGAGTCGCGCGAACAAATTGGCTGGCCCGAACGTCTGAAGGAAATCGGAGATCGTGTGGGTGGTGTCTCTTTCCTTCAGAAGCGCGGGTCAAGGATTGATAACGCGGGACGAATCACCTGTAACAAAACGAGCAGGCATCGACAGGGAAATTGAACCGGACTGAGCGAGGAGCGCACAATGATTTCCACACGTAAGAAACCCGCCCGGCGACCGCCACGTCCTCAGAAGGACGGCTCGGCGAACCACGATGTCCGCCACGATCCGGCGGGCCTCAGCGCCCGACTCCGCGAGCTTGCGGCGAGAGCCCACCGTGCCGTCCGTGCGGCCCAGGCGGAGGGCGCCACCGACCGTTCTCAGCGGGAGCTCGTCGAGCTGCACGCCCGGATCGTTCAACTTCAACGGAGCCTTCAGGCCCACTCCCTCGATGGGTTGCTCCCGTACGTCACGGCCCTCCGCCAGGAGGTCGAGACCCTGGTCAAGAATCCTTCGTCCCTGGTCGTGTGAACAACGACCCAGTCTATTCCGAGCCGAGCAAGTGCTGGCTCGACTGGAGGATCCGGTGCTGCCGGGTCTTGGACGCCTTGGCGGCGGCCGCGGCCTGGGATTGGACCTTCAGGTCGGCGAGGTTGGCCTGACAGAATGGGCATTCCACGACGTCTAGGTGGAATTGCAGGTAGGAGGCCAGCGCGGGGTCTAGGGCCTCGAGCAGGTAGCTGCCGAGTTGCTGGCGGCTGGGGCAGGTCAAGCGGGCGCGATGCCAGATGGCACCCAGGGTGTGGATCTGGCCGTCGGCGCGATTCTGGCGGACGTCCTCGAGCTGGGCGCGGAGCTCGGCCGAGTCGCGGAGGGCTTTCTCCACCCGCGCCGAGTCCTCGGGACTCAGGGCGTCGGCCAGATAGTTGCGGAGCAGGGAATCGTCGATCGGAGCGGGCGGAGCGGCGGGCTCGCGCGGGTGGTGGTCGCGGTCGCCATGGCCGCGGAGAACCGGCCCGACGGCGTGGTCGGGGTCGGGTTTCTGACCGGTGACGTTACCCTTCATGATGGTCAACCTCCGCCGAACTCGTCGAGGGAGAGCCCGGCGCGGCGGGCCATCTCCTTGAGCCGGGCGATCGTCTGGAACTTGTAGCTGGCCACGGCCTGCTCGGTGATCTCCAGGTACTTGGCGACGTCCTTGTTCGCCCATCCTTTGACGATGAGCAGCTCCATGCAGCGGAGGCGGTCATAGTCACCACGGGCCAACCATTCGCGGACGAGCTGGCCCATGGCGTCAGTCAGTAACCGCTCCTCGGCCCTGCGCTGCTCCCCGCTCCGTGCGATGCTGGAAGCGGCCCGGCCATCGCCGGGCACCTCATCGAGCGGACGGCCGTGGTCGTCCGAACCGAACTGGTCAACGGGTCAACGACCTTGCTTGCGCAGGTGGTCGGTCAACTTGTGAGCGGCGATCGAGAAGAGGTAGGCTTCCATGTCCCGCTTCTCATCGTAATGCGGCAGGCTGGTCAGGAAGCCGATGAACGTCTCCTGGACCACGTCCTCGCTGGCCGCGCGGTCGCGGAGCCGGCTGTCCACGAAGGCCAGCAACCGCCCTTCGAACCGCTCGATGAGCTGACGCCACGCCTCAGCATCGCCCGCGCGCACTTGCCGGACCAGAAGGGCGTCGGTCTCTGTGGCTGCCATCGGTTCGATCTGCCCCGGGAACGGAAAAGGTCACGGATGGGATCGTCGCGTCGGTCTTCCCCGATCATCGGTCAATTGTAAACGCTTCCCGGGACGTTTGCCTATCCTTCTCGAACTCAGACCGGCTGCGCCGCCGTTCGTCCCTCCGGATCCCGATCGGGCTCGGAGTAATCCACGGACACGAACTTGGGTTGGGGCCAGTGAGCCAGGCGATACGAGCGGAAGAACCAGACGCTGAATGGGGCGCAGGTCAACAGCACGACCGCCCAGATCAACTTGTCATTCCGTCCAGGAAAGTCGTCATCGCGCAGGCCCATCAGGAAGACGAACTCGTTGCACCAGGTCCGGACGAACCAGGCGAGAACTCCCAGGGCCAGGAGCACGATGGAGAGCGCGCTCTCGTGGGGCGGAGCCGAGCTGGCCTGTAGCAGGAGAGCGACCACAACCACGGCGGTCATGATCTGCCACAGATTGAACTTCCAGGCTCGGGGAACATTGCCGATCCGGCGGACCCATTCGGGGGAACCGAGGTTGGAGAGGTGGAACAGCAGAGCAAACCCGCCGACCACCATGGCCGGTAGAACGATGAAGGAAAACAGCATCCACATGAGCCGAATCCTCGACTGCTCGGTTCGCGGTCTTACTACGCCACCATGTTGTAGAGGATCACCCCCGCGGCGCCGACGCCCGCGGCGGCCAGCATCCTTAGCCGATTGGTGTAATAACCCTTAGTCGCCTCATCGGCGCGGATATAACCGGAGATCACCCCCAGGCAGATCAGGACGAACCCCAGTGCGCCCCCGAGAGTGACGAGCCGGTGCTGGACCAGCTCGCGAGTGTATGCCTCGATGAACATATCTCTGCGCCCGGGCGAGAGGTCCACTTTCAGCTCGGCCACATAGAGCGCCCCGTCCTCCTTCAGAGTGGGGCTCTGATTGAGAGTGGGGCTGACAACCGGGCGGCTTCGCCGTTCGAGGACCAAGCCCTCGACCAGGGGAGCAGGCGGCGTCCAGGAGTTGGGGACGTCAGGACGGAGCCACTCGCTGACCCGCCGCTGAAGCGCTCGGCCCACATCGGTCCGGGCACGCGCCTCGGTCGGCGCAGATCTGCCCCTCGACGATGGTGGAGGGCGTCGGCATGGATCGGAGACCCGCTCGCCACTGATCCGTCGTGACGACCTGCCCGTTGACGATGGTGGCGCCCGGATGGGCTGGCTCAGGGGCGGCGCCATTCGGGGGATTGCGACGGGTGCTTGCTTGCGGGCTACGAGAGATCACCCTCGCCGGGACCTTAGGTGCCGGCGGTCGCGCCTCAGCCGTCGTCACCCGCGTACCCGGGACGATGGGCACGGGGAGCCCCTCAGCGTTCTCGCGAACCAGGGTCGGCGCAGGCGGCGGTGGGGGCGGCATGGGAGGGCGCGGTCCGCCGTCGGCGGCGAGCGCCTCGTGGTACGCCTGGCGGATCTCGTCCTTCGCCTCGTTCCAGACGTGACGGATCTCCTGGCGCGCCTCCTGAGACACCTTCTGGATCTCCTGGCGTGCATCCTCCAGCACGCGCCCCGCTTTGGCCAGAGCCCGTTGCGTCTGGTGACGAGCCTCCGCGAACTGGCCCCCGGCCGGCCCGCTATGCGGATGCCGCGGAGCGGGCCAAGGCATCGTTGGCGATGGAGCCTGAATCACGGGCCGCTGATGGCTCGATCTCACGGCCCAGACCACGAGGAGAACCAGGATGAGAGTGACGAAGAATCGTTTCATCTTCGGAGTCCACTGAGGAGTAGGCAGTAGCCAGTTTAAGGACCTGCGAACCTCACTAAAATCGGATTTCGCTGACCACTGTTTGCTAGGCGATGATCGTGCGTTTCTGCTTCCCCGACATCTTGAGGTATCGAGCGTACAGCGAGGCGGCGTGGTTCCAGGGGCTGACGACCTGAACGGCGGCGGCGATCATGGCGGCGATGGCGATGCCGTCGGGCCGGTCGAAAGGCCAGAGTCCGATCGTGGCGGTGGCCAGGGCCCCCGTCCACAAGATCGGTATGATGCGGAACCGCGCCGGGCGATCGCGGGCCGTGAGGGACGAGGAGCCGGCCAGGAGCCCGTACACGATCGTGAGGTAGGCCCACAAGAAGCCGATGGCGCTCCCGCTATTGAGGCGTCCCAGCGCGGCCTTGTGGAAGCTCAGATTTTGCGGTTCGAATCCGTGGAGGCGCAACACCATCGCCATGCCGATCGCGACCGCAGCGGTGAGGAACCCCACAGCCAAGCCGCGGAGGCGGCGGTTGGCCCTCGACGTCTCGGCCTCCTGAACCTTACTGGAGATCAAGGTGGTCCAGGTCCCCAGAAGCGCCGTGCCGTAGAGGAACGCCAGATCCTGGGGCTGCCCGGACGGGTCGATGCCCAGCGCGGCGGTGGCCGGGATGGCCAGCAAGGACAGGACCGGTGCGGCCCAGAGCATGGAGCCCGCGAGCTCGGCGAACCGGACCCGCTTACTGGGTAACGGGGGCGGCGGCTCCGGGGGTGGTACGGGAAGCTTGGGAGGCGTCTGCGCGACCGCCCGCCGCACGGGGGGCGCGCGCCCCGCCTGGCCGCGGCGGGGGGATAGATCGGGACGCCCGGCGACGGGACCGGTCGCGCGCCGGGGGCCTGATACGACGCCTGCTGGACGTTGGCACCGGGCCGGGGCGAGCCGTTGCGGGCCGGAGACGGGTTCCGCAAGGCCCGCAGCCGCTGGGCCAGATTGAGCCCGTGGGTTCGGGGCGGACGAGTCTCGGGGCCGATGTAGAACACGGGCTCCTCGGCCTCGATTCGCAGGATCTCCTCCTCCGGCTGGCTTCCCCGACCTCTCGCGCCGCTCTTCTTGCCCTCGCCGATGATCCTGACTTCCGGCTCGCGCGGGGCGTCCTCGGGCGGCAGAAGGTCGTAGACCCGGCTCGGCCGCTGGTTCGGGTCCTTGGCCAGCGCCTTGGATACGATCGTCCGATAGGGTTCGGCCAGCATCGAGACGTCCGGCCGCGCGGTCAGGTGCTTCATCAGCACCTCGTTGACCGTTTCGCCCTCGAAGGGGACCCGGCCCGTCAGCATCTCATAGAGGATCACGCCCATCGCGTAGACGTCGATCGGCTTGTTGTACTTACCCGAGCCGATCTCGGGGGCCATGTAGTGGCAGGTCCCGATGCTTTCGGAGTGCTCGGTCCCCTGGCTGGGCGTGATCAGCTTGGCCAGTCCATAGTCACCGATCTTCACGAGCCCTTCTTCCATGAAGAGGTTAGCCGGCTTGAGGTCGCGATGGACGATGCCGTGATCGTGCAGGTAGGCGACCCCCTCGACCAGCCCCTTGAGCCATCGGCGGACCTCCGGCAGCGGCAGCCCGCGGGGATATTGCTTGAGGACGCTGGCCAGGCTGGGGCCGGCCACGTATTCCATCACCACGAACGAATCGCCGGCATCACTGGCCTTCATGTCGAAGATCGTCAGCAGATTCGGGCACTTCAGGTTCATGCACTGCTGCACGCCCCGCCGTTCGACCTCGAGGTTGCGGAGGATCAGCTTCAGCGCGACTTCCTTGCCGGAATCCGAGGTGGCGTAATAGACCTCACCGAAGCCCCCGCCCCGATGGCCCGCTTGATGGTGTAGCCCTCCAGGGGCCGCGAGCCCGAGCCGAAGGTGTAGCGTCCGTTTGACTGCGAGGGGTTGGCTTGACGCATGTCTTCAAGTCCCGGCCCTGAGGGCCCCGATCCCGATTGGTCTTTGGGCTCGTAAACGACCGTCTCGTCCATGGGCGATTCGACGTCAGGCGTGTCTTCGGCCATCGCGTTCATCGCTCCAGCATCTCCACGCTGTCAGTCAGGCTTTCCGGCCTGACGTCCGGTTTTGTCAGGCCGGAAAGCCTGACCTACGGTTACACAGTCTGACTTCCGAGAGGCTCGAGGCTGAACGAAAAACCGTCGCCGAGGACGCTGGAATGCAAGGTCAGAGGCGCGCGGGCGGCACAGGTTCGCCCGTCCACGTCGAAGGCGCCCGCAGCCCGGCACCACAGTGCACCGGCCTGTCGATAGAGCACAACCGGCTCCTTGAGCGCCGGGGCCGGGATATGCGCCTGGGCGCCTCACCGACGATGCAGGTCTCGGCCATGAGGAGGACACCGTCGACGGCCAAGGGCAGCCGATGCCGGCTGACGATCGCCAGCCGCGCCGTAGCACTGACGGGGCTGGGCTGTCGGAACTCCAGCTCGACGGTCGAGCCCAGCCGGATGACGTCGCCGTCGTGTAGGACGACCTGGTCGAGCACAGGCTTGCCGTTGACGAACGAGGCCTGATGAGCCTGGAGCAGATAGCTTTCGCCATTGCGGAGGAGCGTGGCGTGATTGCGCGACAGGTCGCCCATCAGGGGGATATCGGCATGGCTGTCGGCACCGGCCCGGCCGAGGACGATGCGATCGTCCATGCAGACGAGGTAACCGCCGACGCCATCGACCCAGAGGAGGAATCGGCCCTTCGGTCCAGCCGCCTCGACCCGCGCGACAGGTCGAGCGGGGATCGGGGCGACGCGGGGCACGGCCACCGGTCTCATTGGCCGTTCCGGCGTGGGTACGCGGCCGTGGGGCCGGGCTGGGGTTTCGCCGCCCAGCCAGACGATTCCATCGGTGGTCGCGGGACCACCAGGGAGTTTGTCGGATTCGGGGCTGCGGGCCGGTCGCGGCCGGGGCGGAAGACCCGGCGGAATGGGGCCGACCGCGGGGTTGTCGAGCTCGGGGCCGAACTCAGCCGGCTCGCGATCGGGCACGGACTGAGGGTTGACCATGCCAGCGGTCTGGGCCGCGCGGGCACCTCGGGCGGGCCATTGACCGGCCGCGGCCGGCCCGATGGCTGCGATCTGTTGCCAGGCACGGGACCGCGCCTGACGGGCCGCCGGATGTTCGGGGACGATCGTCATCAGGGCCTCGGCCGCCGTCAGGATCGCCGGCCACTTCCCTTCCGAGAGCGCGGTGTAGAGCGCCTCGACCTTGGGAGCGGCCGATTTCTGGCGGTTCTCCAGCTCCGTCTTGGCTGCGGCCACGGCTTGCTGGGCGCCCACGGCCCCAGCCCCGCCGGCCAGCCGCTCCGCCCGGTCGAGCTGCTCCTGAGCCCGACCGAACTCGCCTCGACGTCCCTCCGCCAGCGCGTTCTGCCAGGCCTCGGCGATCTCGCGGGTCCGGCGCAGGGCCGGTCCGCTGATCTTGTGCCGCGCCAGGTCTTCGATCCGCTCCAGCGCCTGGCCCGGCTCGCCGGCATCCAGGTCGATGCGGACCTCCTCGGCTACCCGGTCGGCCAGGTTCAGCCGCGCTGCGGCCAGAGAATCGGGTGGTGCCCCGATCCGCTCGGCCAGGTCCAGATCCTCGATCGCCCCGCTCAGGTCATCGACCGCGCCGCGGCGAGTTGCCCGCGCGATCAAGTCCAGGGCCAAGCGGTTGCGGAACTGAACGGCATGATGGTGATCCGCGACGTCGGAGCGGCTGGCCAGGGCATACGCTTCCTGGAACCGCCCCACCCGCGCGGCTTCCTCGGCTTGCCGCAATACGATGCGCCAGTGACCCAACATGGTTGATTCGCCGCCCGGATTGACCATGGGGATTTCAGTCTCGTTTCAATCGTTCCGATGGTTTTGATCTGCTCCCGGTGTGGTGGCCGGGAAGAACGCCGGTCAACAGCTCCGGGATAACCGACGAGTGATTCGATCGCCGTCCCCCCCGCCGCCCCTCCCCTGGTTCAGAAGGGTGGGGAGGGTGAGGAAGGGTGGAACGGAGCGATCGAAACGTTGGGTGCTCGATACCGAGCACCCCTGTAACAGGACGGAACCGGCCCGGATCAAAGGCTCTTGTCGCCAGGCTTGGGAGCGGAGGCCGGACCGAAGGCCTCGTCAATCTCCTTGACCACATCGCGGCCTGGATCGACGAACGTGGCTTTCCCGTCCAGGTCGCCGTATCGGCCTTCGATCTCGGCCCGCTTGGCCATGACGTCGAGCCGCTCTTCCAGCTCAGAGACCGCCTGCTTGGCACGGGCCAGAGGCGCTGCTGTCGAAGTTGAACTCGTTCTGGGCGCTGGTGGCTTCGAGCATCTGGAGCCGGGCCTCGACCTGGGCCAGCCGAGCCAGCAGGAGGGACTTCGTCTCCTTGAGGCTATCAAGCTGATTTCGGGCCGCGTCGATCGTCTTGCGCTTCGCCTTCAGGACCTCTTGCTTCTCCTTGAGGATCCCGGTGGTGTAGTCGTAGTGATCCTTGCGATTGGCAAGCTGGCTCTTGATCTCGTCCGCCGTGTAGAGGCTGTGGCCCGTCAGCCGGAAGTCGCCATTCTTGACCTTGTCACGCAGCGCCATGAGCGCGGCCTTTTCTTTCTCCAGGTTCACTTGGAGGGCGGCGATCTCCAACTCCAGATGCTCGGCCGCGACCTCGGCCCGAGCCAGGGTCTCCTTGTTCTCTTCGAACGCCGGCTGCAAGCTGGCGATCTCGGTCCGCGCCCGCTCGATCTCAAACCGCGGATCGATCGAGTCCTTGGCCGACTGCCGCATCTTGCAGAAGGCCGTCTTGATGTAACTTGGAGCCGAGGTGCCGAACACCAGGAACAACGTCCCCGCGCCCAGCGCCGCGCCCAGCAACCCCTTCTTGACCATTGAGCACACCATGCTGAGTTCTCCTGTTTGCCCGGAACCCCTAAGTCTTCGCTTTCAAACCACTCCCAGCGGGAAGGCCGGGAGAATCGTCGTTTTAGACTCTCGATTCCACCGCGCCACACAGGTTCTTCGGGGTCGTGGCGCCAATATTATCGAGTTTGACCCGTTCCCAAACGGCTAGCATACATCGACTGATGGTAAGCGGGCCAGAGGGGCTTTCCCAAAAGCCCTGGAGGGACCGCAGACCATTCTCGGGCGAGGGCCTCGGGAGGCTCCCTCTGGGCACACGACCAGACCCACTCTGAAGGACGTGGCCCTACCTGCGACCTTGGCGTGCAGTTGGCCTTTTCCTGGCTTATCCACCCAAGCCATCGCCCATCACACCATGATTTCTCGCTGATCATTTGAAGGTTGGGTTCGTTCGATCGATCTTCGAGAAGCGACTTCTCCTATGCCCGCGTCATAATCGTTGCATTTTACCCAGACATCCCAATTTTGGCTTCGTTTTGTCGAAATTGCCCTGCCCGAACGCCCTGGTTGGCTTCGTTTCGTCGAAATCGTGATGGTTCGGAGGTCGAGGCTGGCTTCGTTTCGTTGATTTCGTTTCCAACGACGGCCGAGTACATCGATGCCCGATTCCGATCTGTCTTGCATCCTACCACTCGCTTTCTGCATCGATTCGCGCACCCCGAACGCCACCGGGACGTCCCGACATCCTTAATTATAGAAACTACTGCGGGTTCGGCATCTGGACTCGGGGAAATCCCCAAGAGGGTTCGGTTGCCGGCAACGACGATCGGCCCCGGTCGCCGGACTGCGGTCGCCAGATCGACGACGAGAATCGTTGTCGCCGGAAGCCGATGTGGACGGACACTGAATCGCATTCACCGAATTGACCTCCCGATTCAAGAACACAGAGATTCCGCGAGCGCCCACCTTTATGCCTTTGCATGCTCCGGAGAGAATTGGATCCGATCTGGCGGCTCCAATCATTTGCCACGAAAGTGGTTGCAAAATTTGCCTGCCGTGCAAAGAAATCGAATGTTCGTAGAACTGAGGATGCACCCCTGCACTCTGTTGCGGGGCGACTCGGTAGGGTATTCTCAATACATTGGATCCTGGAACCGAGGCGAAGAGCCGCCGCGGCCTGATCCGCCGATCGCGTGCAGCCGCGGGTCGGTGGCGATCCCGGGATGAGATTCGCGCGTCGCGATCCGCAACGGGCCTTTCGAAGCAATCGGGAAAGCCCCGACATGGGATTTGTTCATCCGGCGAAGACGGACCTGTTCGTCAGCTACGCTCATGTGGATGATCTCCCCCTGGAGCCGGGGCGGCCGGGGTGGGTGACGACCATGGTCGAACTCCTCAAGATCTTCCTCGCCCAGAAGTTGGGGCGCGCGGAGTCCATCTCGTTGTGGATGGACCACCAACTGCCGGGCCATGTGGAGCTGACGTCGGAGATCGAGGGCAAGCTCGGCGAGGCGGCCGCCCTCCTGATCGTCCTGTCGCCGGGCTACCTGGCGTCAACCTGGTGCCTCAAGGAGGTGGGCTTCTTCAGCAACGCGATCCGGCGGGGCGGCGGAAGGGTCGGTGGACGGATCTTCGTGGTCGAGTACGACCAGGTGGAGCGCCCGGAGGATCTCGGTGACCTGAAGGGCTACCGCTTCTGGGCCAAGGACCCCCTGGGCCGGTCAACGCGTACCCTGGGCATTCCCCGGCCGTCCCCGGGGGCGTATTACGACCAACTCTGCGACCTCCAAAACGACCTGGCCAAGGCGCTGGCCCGCCTGAAGGCCGGCGCGGGTGATGTCCCCGTGCCGGACGGACCGGGGGACCGGCCCGTGGTCTTTCTCGCCGAGGTGACCGACGACCTGGACGACCAGTGCGAGGAGGTCCGGCGCTACCTGCTCCAGGCGGGCCTGGCCCTCGTGCCCGAGGGCAATTATCCCCGCGACCCAGCCGGCTTCCGCGCGGCGGCCGAGGGCGACCTGGCCCGCGCCAAGCTCTTCGTTCAGCTCCTGAGCGGGCTCCCCGGCAAGCGGCTGCCCGGCGCATCGCAGAGCATCGTCGGCCTCCAGCACGAGTGCGCCGTCGGTCGCGGTGTCCCCGTCCTCCAGTGGCACGCCCGGGGCCTCGACCTCGACAGCGTCGCCCACCCCGACCACCGCGCCCGGCTCGAGGGCCCATCGGTCATCGTCGCCGACCTCCAGGAGTTCAAGAGCCTGGTCGTGCAAAAGGTCCGGGAGCTCACGGCCCCGAAGCCGGCTGCCCCCAGGGCCGACCAGGCCGCCGATACGCTCGTGTTCGTCAACGCCGAGGAGGAGAACCTTAAACTGGCGCAGCGGATCGGGGATCTGCTCGTACGGCCGCGGGGTCAACTACGTCCTCCCCAAGCGGAGCCGCCGGCCGGCCGACGCCCGCAAGGCGCTCGACACGCACCTCCTGGACTGCGACGGCCTTGTGCTCGTCCATGGCACCAATCCCGATTGGGTCTTCGAGCAGTGGAGGCACTTCTGCAAGGTCAAGCCGAAGCGCGAATACCCCATCAAGGCCATTGGCATCTGCGACGGGCCGCCACCCGAGAAGGAGGAGCGCCACTTCGGGCTCACTGGCCCGAAGGTCATCAACTGCCGCTACGGACTGGACGAGGAAGAGCTGAATAAATTTGCCGATCATTTTATTTGATAAATTTTCCAGTGAAAACCCTCGAGCCCCTCGGAACGATCTCCTGCCCCTACCCTGGCCTGCGGCCGTTCCGCCGCGAGGAGTCGATCGTCTTCTTCGGCCGGGACGAGCAGGTCGACGAACTGCTGGCGAAGCTCGATCGGTCGCGGTTCCTGGCGGTGGTGGGGACATCGGGGTGCGGAAAGTCGTCGCTGGTGCGGGCGGGGCTCATCCCCGCGCTGAAGACCGGGCTGATGGTCTCGGGCGGGGCGCGGTGGGTGGTGGCGACGATGCGGCCGGGCGACCAGCCGATCCGGAACCTGGCCCGGGCCCTGATTGAGGACGGGGTGGTGGCCGGCCCCGCGGCTGCTGTCGAGCACACGACCGAATTCCTCACGGCGGCCCTGCGGCGCGGGCCGCTCGGGCTGGCCGAGGTCCTGTGCGACGCACCGCCACCCGGACAGAAGAAGCTCCTGCTGCTGATCGACCAGTTCGAGGAGATCTTCCGGTTCCATCGCGAGGGCGGCCGCGAAGAGGCCGATGCCTTCGTGGAGCTGATGCTGGCTTCGGCCGCGCAGGAGGATGTGCCGATCTACGTCGTCCTGACCATGCGCTCGGATTATCTCGGCGACTGCAATCTGTTCGCCGGGCTACCCGAGGCGCTCAACGACAGCCAGTTCCTCACCCCCCGGCTGACTCGCGACCAGCGCCGCGAGGCGATCGAGGCGCCGGCCCTGGTCTTCGAGGGCCGGGTCGAGCCGGCGCTGGTCAACCGCGTGCTCAACGACATGGACGCGGGCCCGGACCAGTTGCCCCTGATGCAGCACGCCCTGATGCGCCTCTGGACGCGTGCCGGCCACGCGTCCGCGCCGTCGAGCGACGCGGCCCCAGCCCCGCAGGGGGTCATGCTCACGCTCGCCGACTACGAGGCGATCGGCGGCCTCAAGCTGGCGCTGTCCGCCCACGCCGACGAGGTATTCGACCGGCTGGACGAGGGCCAGCGGACCATCGCCGAGGTGCTCTTCCGCGGCCTGAGCGAGCGCGGTGCCGAGGGCCGCGACATCCGACGACCGACGCCGTTGCGATCGGTTGCGGAGGTAGCCGGTGTGCCGGTCGAGCGGGTCGTCCCCGTCGTCGAGGCCTACCGCCACCCCGACCTCAGCGTCCTCGTACCCCCGCCGCCGACGCCGCTCGAACCCGAGACCATCCTCGACATCAGTCACGAGAGCCTGATCCGTCAATGGCAGCGCCTGCGAGCCTGGTCCGAGGCCGAGGCCAACTCGGCCGAGATGTACCGCCGACTCGAGAAGACAGCTTCCCTCTGGCGTAAGAAGCGAGCTGGCCTCTGGGACACCCCCGACCTCGAACTCGCCCTGGAATGGGCGGCCCGCGAGCGGCCCAACGCGGCGTGGGCCGGCGCGTATGGCGGTGACTTCGAAGGCGCGATGCTCTTCCTCTCGAACAGCCGGAAGGCGCAGAAGCGCAAGCTCGCCGCCGAGCAGGAACGACGCGCCGCCGAGCTGGAGGCCGCCCGTCGCCTCGCCGAAGCGGCGGAGGAGCGCCGCCAGGTCGAGGAGGAGCGGGCCCACGACGCCGAACGAGCCGCTGTGCGGCTCCGCCGGCTCGTCGTGGCCTTGGTGGCGGTCGCGGCCGTCGCCGTGGTCCTCGCCGTGGTCGCGTTCATCCAGAGGGATCGAGCATCTAGAGCCGGTTCCCTGGCGGATCGGCGGGCGGAAGAGGCAAGAGAACAGACCCAGGTTGCTCTTGAGGCAAGCCGAGAGGCCAAACAGCAGGCCGAATTTGCCACCAAGGCCAGACAGGTCGCCGAACAGCAAACGCGGATCGCAACCTCACAGCGGCTCGCCACTCTCTCGGTGGCGGAGCGAGACAAACGCTTCGATCGGTCGCTCCTGCTGGCGGTCGAAGCGTTCCAGACCGAGAACACATTGGAAGCACGAGAGAATCTTTACAATGCACTTCAGGACCGACCGGAACTCATATCGTTCTTGCACCTCCACGAGGGCGACGTTTACAGCGTGGCCTTCAGCCCCGACGGCAAGACCATCGCCGCCGGAGTCTACGGCAGCTCCCGCGGGAGCGGTGTGGTGCTGTGGGACGTGGCCGCACGCAAACGCCTGGTCGACGAGCCACTGCCCGTGAAAGAGGGCTCCGTTGAGAGCGTGGCCTTCAGCCCCGACGGCAAGACCATCGCCGCCGGATTCACCTCCCTCGGCGGCGGCGGCGTGGTGCTGTGGGACCTGGCCGCACGCAAACGCCTCGTCGACGAACCACTCGCCGTGAAGGCGGGCATCGTTTTGAGCGTGGCCTTCAGCCCCGACGGCAAAACCATCGCCGCCGGGTCCCGCAGCGACCCAGGCAGCGGTGTAGTGCTGTGGGACGTGGATCTCGAATCCTGGCAGCGCCGCGCCGGCCAAATCGCGAATCGCAACTTCACCCGGAAGGAATGGCGAGAGTATTTCCCGGAAACGCCTTACCACGCGACCTTCCCGGACCTCCCCGTTCCGCCGGAAGTGACTCCGAAATAGACCGCCTCCCCGACGGTCTCCCATCGATACAACGGCGATGCCGCGCGGTGAGATCGGTTGAACAGGATGAAAAAGATCGGTCGTGAAAACGGGGACATTTCGAGACTTTAGCACCACCACCGGGAGTGATCCCACCCTTTCTGATCAGGCCGGAGGTCGTGTCGTCCACGAAACGGACGATCGGATTGAGAGTCCACGAAAAAAACGAAGGCGTCGAAAAGGGAAGGACGACCTGGGACCGGCCTCGAACCTGTAGCCTGCCCCGACTTTCGGTTCTGCCCCTGTCCGCTCTCCCGCTTCGCCGGTAGGATCGCGCTGGAGGCGAGCCATGATCGAACTGAACCTCGAGCAGGGGCAGGCGGTGGCGCGGAGCGAGTGGAACAAAAACGTGGGTCAGCCATTGTTGATGTTTTTCCCCCCGCCAGCGGTTCGTCCCGGAGGCCGAGAACACCGGCGTGCTGGAGATCCGGACGTCGTCCCGGCCTACGGCTTGGGTACCGATGACGGCGGCCAGCCTTACGATGCCAAGCGATTGATCTTCAGCGGCTCGCTCAATCAGGAGATCGACCGGTTTCGAAAAGGACGAGGTCCTGTATAATGTCGAGGTCGGCTCGGAGTGTGCTACTCAATCGTGACGTTTCGCCAAGAGTCGTTGCTTCAGGCTCGGACGGATCAAAATGAAGGAATTCCAGCCAGCGCGGCCGATTGAAGGATGTTGCGAATGTTGTTGTCGTCCGGCCGCTCGACTTGGGTGACCCCCGCTACGTCGATCTGTCGAGGGGCCGGCGAACCGATGAGCTCAAGCTGCTGAGGATCTGCCTGCAAGACCACGACGCTGGAAAGAATGCCTTCGCCAAGATTGCGTTCACCGGCCATCGTGGCTGCGGCAAGTCCACGGAGTTGCTCCGGCTCGAGCATGATCTGTGCGCGCAGTTCTTTCCATTGCACTTCTACGCGACCCACGAAGAAGTACTGGCGGACTATGACTATGCCGACCTTTTCCTCTGGCTGGCGGACGACTTGGTGCGGAAGTTTCACGAGCAACAGATCCCGCTCGATCCTCAGCTTGCGGAAGACATGGCCATGTGGTTCGCTCAGGTGACGGTCGAGGACGTCGAATCGGTCAAGAAACAGGTCGAGTTGAGCACGGAGGCCGAGGCGAAAGCCAAGACCGGAATGTACTGGCTCAGCCTGGGATTGCTGGCGCGATTGAAATCGATGGTCGTCGGGAATCATGAACAGCGGACGAGGATCCGCCGCAACCTCCAGAGCTATTCCAGCGAACTGATCCGACGATTCAATCTCTTGCTGGACAACGCTCATTTTGCCCTGGAAAAAGCCGCCAAGCCTGCCAACCTGTTGATCGTGGTCAACAACCTCGACCGTCTGAGCCCTGGAGTGGCCGCCACTCTGTTCTTCGACAGCGGTGATCTGCTCAAGCTCCCAAGAGCCCACTTCGTCTACACCGTCCCAATTGCAACCATGCTAGCCCTGCGCAGCATCGGCACGGTCTTCGAGCACTACTTCACCCTGCCCATGGTCAAAGTGCGGCAACCCAATGGGAAGAGCTACAGCCCAGGAACCCAGGCGCTCACCCAATTGCTCTCGGCCCGGATCGATCTTGACGCGGTCTTCGCCACGAACGGGGTGGTCAGGAAGCTCGTGGAAATGAGCGGTGGTAGTGTTCGGGATCTGATGCGGCTGATCGACTACGCCCAACTCATCGCTCGCGCTGAAGATAGGGAATTCATAGATATGGATTCAGCCAAGAGGTCCGTCGCAAAACTGCGCTTGTATTTCGAGCAATTGCTGGTGCCGGCGGCGAGCTATTTTCCTCGCCTTGCCCGGATTCATCACGTCAAGAACGACGGTTCGCGGCCCCAGGACGATTCCGAGAAGATCCGGAACGATCGGGAGTTCCTGAGCCAGTTATTATTCAACGGGTCGGTCCTGGAGTACGACGGTGGGGAGAGCTGGTACGACGTTCATCCCATCGTTCAACAGATCCGTGCCTTTCGGGAGGTGATTGACCATGGCTCCGGTCCGGCGTAGAACGCGGAACCCACGGAAGCGCGATCCAAACTCCCAGGACCTTCGCGAGGTCGCGTTGTTCCTGGATCAGGGATCGGTTTTCCGGCTGGGCCTGGCGATGTACGACGTTCCGCAGACGCGTGAAGACGCGCTGAATCGGTTGGCGATCGAGCTGGCTGATCGGCCGGTCCATCTGCTCCGGCTGGACTTGAGCCGCGAGCCCGAGGAGACGTTCCTGCTCCGCAGGCTGGAGGATCTCCTGCATAGGACACTCGTGCCGGAAGGAAAGCATCCGGCCGTGATGGTCGTCGGCCTGGAGGCCACGATCGACTTCCGGCCGGCGCCCGGCAGCTTGTTCGTCAGGGGAGGCGAGCTACTCCGCAATGCCAATTTTCAGCGCGATGCCTTTCCCCAGCGCTGTCCGGTGCCTGTGGTGATCTGGCTGAATTCGGCCGCAACCACGGCCTTCGCTCAAACCGCTCCAGACCTCGGTCAATGGTGCACGGGATTGTTCCACTTCGTCGGACCGGACACGGCTCGTCCGCAACTGGAGAAGGAATTGATCGTGTCGGGGCTGAACGAGAAAGAAAGGTTGCCCCGGGAGGAGAAGCGAGAGCGAATCGGAATCCTACGTAGTCTCTTGCTCGAAGTGGAGAAAGCCGCGGATCGAGACACGCCCGCGAACGTCTCGCGCCGGGCGGCCCTCCACTATGAGCTGGGCTGGGTGTATCTTGTCCTGTCGGACGCCGAGGTCGCGATCGAGCAGTTCGAGCGATCCCTGGAGCTCGCACGTTCCATCGGTAACCGATTGGTCGAGGAGAATTCGCTCGGTTCTCTCGGGAATACCTCTCTGGTCCTCGGCGACCTCGACAAGGCCATCTCTTACTACGAGCGCACCTGGAAATCGCCCAGCAGATCGAGGACACGATGGGCATCAGCAACGCCCTCAACAACCTGGGAATCGCTTATGCCCGACTGGGAAACATGGAGAAGGCACTCAACGTCTTCTCCCGAGACCTCGAGCTTGGCCGCAGAGAACGCGATCGACGAGGGCTCGGCCGTACGTTGAACAATCTCGGCATCGTCTGCCAGAGTCTGGGCCGACTCGATGAGTCGCTCGGATTCTTTCTTCAAGCGCTCGAGATCGCCAGAGAAACGAACGACCCCCTGGGGATGGGTAGCGCCACTCAACAATCTGGGAAATGCCTATCACGCTCGGGGTGAGGTCGGGAAGGCCGAGGAGCATTACCAACTGGCGATCGAGTCGGCGAGGAGGATCGGGGATCGCGGGACGGAAGGGCATGCCTTGAACAACTTGGGTGACCTGCTTGCCCGACTCGGTCAGATGGACAAGGGCATCGGCTTGCTCGAAGGGGCAGCACAGATTGGCCAAGGAATCCATGATTGGGAACTCGTCGAGAAAGCCGAGAGAAACTTACGGATGTTCCGGAAAGATGAGCGTTCGTAACGATCGGTGTCCGGGCCGTGCCAGGACGCTGTCGGATGCCTGGGTCGCCTTAGCGAACACGACACGCTCAGTACGCCGCCGACCGACGGGTCCGCCCGGCCCACGGCCTTGGCCACGGTCGATCTCGAAGGGCGTCCGATCGAATGTCTGCGGCATCGGGCATTACGCGCGGCAATCGCCTGCCCGCCGCGTCGTCAGCGAGCCCCGGATCAAGGCTCGGGACATTCGATCGCCTTCGGCGACCGATTCAAGTCGCGGCGCGACCCGGCGATCTTGGCATGAATCTCGTGGACCTTCGCGTCCTGGATCGACACGGGGGTATCGAACACGAAAGCGTGCTCGCCGTCGCCCTTCTTGTTCCTGAGCAGGTCCTGGCGAAACGGATCGGCGATCACCGTCGCGACCAGGGTCTCTCCGTCGTAGAGGTCCACCGCCAGGCGCGTCTCCGGCTGCCCAGGATCCCAGGCCCAGCCCTCGATCCGCTGGCAGTTGGCGCGATCGAGGGTGCCAACGGCCGCCGGCGAGACAGCCGGCACCCCGCGTCGATTTGCCTCCCCGGCGTCCGCGTCCTTGAAAGCCTCGGCCCGGGCCGACCCAAACACCGCCCGGTAGGCTTTGCTTACGATAACCAGGCGCGACAGCTCGCGATCCGACCAGTCCCACAGCCGTTCCCGTGAGGAACTGATGTCCGTCGGAATGTTGTCCCACCCGCTGGGATACACCGCAGCACCCAGCATCCGGACGCCGATCGAAACTGCGATCAAGGCGAGCGCGACCGCATAAAGGAGCTGGCACCGAGCCGCTGCCCGTTCGAGTGCCATGCCCAGAACGATTGCCAGGAGCGGGATGACCTCGGTCCAGTACCGCGGGCCGAAAGACTCGCCGGCCCACCACTCCGTGTAAGTCGAGATCAAGTCGGCGTGCGCGCCCAATGTCGCCAACAGCCACGGCAATAGCGTCGCCAGCCGCAGCCGGAACAACGCAAACGGAAGATAGCCCAGGGCCACGACCGTCCATGGAGAAAAGATGAATAGGCCCCGGCTCGGGCTCACCAGCGTGCCCATCAACCCCTCCTGCAACGGGGTCGCAAACATCGCCGATTCGAACTGAGAATACCGTCCCGTCGCGGTACCCAGATACGCCCGGTTGTAACTAATTGATCGAATAGCAGGAGGCCGCGGCCGGTTTGGCGTTTTCGGCGGGAAGTTCAGCCTGCCCGGCGAATCGACCACCGCGATCCCTGGTGAGTTCACGGCGATTGCCCCCTCACTTCACCGGTTGTGCCTCCGGGAACGTCCAGGTCCCGTCGAGGACTTCCTTCCGTGGACGGTAAAGGCGGACGATGTAGTTCCAGCCCGGCATGATCGGCAGGCCGTTCGGAGTCTTGTCGTCGTAGCCGCCGAACTGGACGGTGACCGAGCCGTCGTCGCCTTTCTTCGCCGTGAGGTTGTTCAGCGTGTACGCGTTCTCCTCGTTCGGCTCGAAGTAGCCCTTCGCGTTGTAGACGCTGATCGACCAGAAGCCGTCCACGGGCACGTCCTTGACCGTGAGCCGGTGGACGGTGGTGCCGTCGTTCTTGCCCGGCGTGACGTTGAGGTAGATCGCGTCTTTCTCGGGATTCCCGCCCCACGCCATTGCACTTCCGATCAGATGCCGCACCGGATCGACCTGATCCTTGGTGCCAAACATGCGCCTTGGAATCGGGAAGAGTCAACCCCAGCACCAGTAGCGAGTCACGCACCTTCTTCTGGCTGGCTTGGTCCCAATTCGGCACTTCGAACTTGCCGGAAGCCTTCTGCTCCGCCTTGATCGCGTCCTGTAGCTTGTGAACCTCTTCGACATCCTTCCGGTTCGCGGGCTCGACAAGAGTGCGAATTCCAATCATGACGTACCGTGTGCCGATCTGCTCCTTTGAATACGTATACTTTCCCGCGCCGTAGACGACGGCTGGCACGTACTGGTCCTCGTTGATCACCTGCATCGACATGAATCGCTTGCCCGCGTCAGGCAGGGTGATCGCCACCTGTCCTGCGTCGAGGTCGAACACCGCCGCGGAATAGAGCGTGTCGCGGTTCAAGCGAATGATCGTCTGATTGTCGATCGCCGCAGGCTCGCGGCGATGGAGGAACGTACCGAAGCCGCCGTCCTTGACGACGTTGCCGAAATAGAGGTCGCTTTCGGCGCGGATGAAGTTCTCGACGGTGACCGGGACTGTTGCCGGCGAGGGAACGGGCTGCGCATGCGCAGCATTTGCCACGGCCAGCGCGGCAAGGAGCGTCAAACCGGTGAGCGTACGTTTCGTCTTCACGTTGTGTCTCCGTTTCGTGGCTATTTCACGCGGTCCAACGTCGGAGCCTCCCATTTCCCATTCAACGCCTCGTCCTTGGGCCAGTACAGCCGCAGGACGGCAAGGAAGGTGCCTTTCGGCGCAGGAAGCCAGTTCGACTCCTTGTTCTTGCCCGGCGACTCGTTCTGGATGTAGAGTGTCAGTCCGCCGTCGCCGTCGCGTTTCAGGTCCGGTAGCATCGGGGAATTGATCAGGTACCGGTTGAGCGGATTCGCGATGAGTAAACTCGCCGGCATCTCGTACATCGTGAGCGACCAGAAGGCGTTCACTGGTGGTAACTGATCGGGCGCGAAGTGGAGTGTATAGCGGTTCCTGGATGCGTCGAGTTTCGCGCCATCGGCATCGACGAAGTACACGGGGTAGATCGCCTCCTCCTTCGAGTTGCCGTAAATTCCGAGCACGGCCGAGGTCATGCGGGCGAGGTAGTCGTTCTTCAAGAACTCGCGTGCGCCGAAGCCGTCGGCGCTGGTGCGCTTCCCTGTATCGATCTGGGTACGCTTATACTCGACAAACTCGTTCCAAGCGTCGGCCATGCCCTCTTCGACCGCCTTCTTGATCTCCGGAGACAGTTTGGCCGCGTCGAAAGTGCCGGTCGCACCTATGCCGAGTTTGACGAATCGCGTCATCAGCTCTTTCTCGGAGGGGTGGGTCGGGCAGAACCGCAGCACGAAGCTCAGGACGTTGAAGAATTCCGGCGACGTCCGCTGCTGCTCGGGAGTAAGCGGTTTCAGAAACTCGACCTTCGGAGCGGCAGCCGGGACAGGTTTGCCGAGAAAACCAGAGAGAGTCTGGACCTGATAACCCGCCTGAATCTTCTTGACGCTGTCGATGTCGTCCGGCTTGTAGAGCTGCGTTCGGTAAAGCACGAACGCGAATTCCGTTTCGGACCGGATCACGGTCTTGACGCCTTCGGGCTTCTCGCCCTTCCAGTTGGGACTGGCGAGCAGGAAGCTCCCGACCTCGTTTCCGGTGGTGCGACTGCCGACGTAGGCGAAGTTGAAGGTGTATGAATCGATGAATTGCAGCGAGTAGTAGCGGCCGTTCCCGACCGCTGGCACGGTGAAGATCAGCGGTTCAGCTCGCAGATCGCGCCGACGTACGAATAGGGCGTGTCGGAATTTGGCGTCTGGATCGCCTTGTCCTCCGGCGTATAGACCCGCGCGTTGTTGTAGATCTGGTTCCAAGGTGCCTTGTACTCCGGCCCGCTGCGGTCCACGAAGTACGAGTACTGGATGCGGTAGTTATCGACAAGCGGAAATCCATAAATGTATGCCTCCTTCGCAATGGTGCGGGCTTCGGCCGGTGTGAGGGCGCCCGTCGCCAGCTGGGCTTGCGCGGCCGCGTGAACCGGCCAGCCGAGCAGGACGCCAGCCAGGAACAGGGCCGAGGTGCTGGGAATCTGTTGCGTTCGCATGGGTGTCCCCTCTGAAGGAAGTCCAGGCCGAAAACCCTTCTGAAATGTGCCGACTCCCATCCTATCCCGAGAACGAGACAACGGCAGCGCGCTTCGCCACTGGCGGCCGAGGGGCAGCAATTTCCGAAGTCCCCATGTTGGACATACGGTCGGGGCGGTGCTCGGCCCGACGACGAGCTGGTGGCCTTGCCGGGGGATTGAGCGCATTTGAAGGCCGCCAGCGTTGCCAATTCGGGGGTAGGGGGGCACGACAAAGGCCTCGATCTTGTCTCCAGGAGACTGGTCGGCGCATCGCCTGCGCACTGCGCCGCCCACCAGTCCTCGCGCGAACCCCCTTCACGCTTCCGCCAAGAGCGTGCACCAACCGGTGTGGCGCTGGGGCACGGTCACGAGAAAATGGTCAGCCCTTTCGCGCGTGAGATAACCGACAACCGCCGACTATCGGGATCTTCGTCGTCCCACGGGTCGTCGCGACCCGGCGAGACGACGAGCAGCCAATCCTCGATCAAGGCGGAAATCGGCGCGTCGAGTGGCTCTGCCGGGTCGTGTCCGGTGGCAATGCAGACCAGACGCGTCAGCTTCTCTCGAGCCGTCTCCCACTCGCTATGCGGGTCGGCGTCCTCCCGGCCCTCGGCCTCCATCCGGGTTTCCCAGGCGTCGCCGTCGAGTTCCGATTCGACCACGTCCCGTTCACACTGAAGATATCGGTGGACGGCGTCCGCGAGTTGTCAACTCCAGACCCCCCCGCTCTCGGAGACCCACGCGCGGCCCTGCGCCATCTCGACCGGCTCTTCGTCACCAATCATCTCCTCGACCTTGACGCGGGTCGCGTCGGACGTCTGGGCCAGTCGCTCGGCTTCCTCGATGATCTTGTCCAGGAGATCCGGAAGCTTTTCGAACGCCTTGAGCTTGGTCTCTCGTGGGCAAGAAGGCCAGAGCATCCGCTCTTGCGCAGGGTGGTTCGAGCCGATGCTCCGTCATCCACGGCGACGGTTTCCTTGATCACATGGATGCGAAAGGAGCCGCTGCCCCGCCCAAACGCGAGCGAGTGGCGGATCCTCAGCACGTGGTTGTCGTCATCGGTCCCGGCCGGAAGCTCCTCGTAGCAGACTTCGGCCGAAACCCCGATGTGAAGCTCCTCGACGAGGAACTTCTCCACCATGGCGACCAACTTGGAAGCTTGGTCCGTGGCTGCGTTCAAGCGCGGCGCAATCTTGCGCAGCCTGGCCATACGCCGTTTCAGCTCATCCGTCATCGAATTGTCCTTCGGGCCATCAGGCCCATTCAAAGTGACCCTTCCGGGCAAAATCGCCGCGATACTCTCGCGACACGATCAAGATACGAAGGGGTTTCTGAGATGTCAAGACGGGCGAACCGAGGCGGCGAGCAGAATGGGTCAGAGCAAGGCTGGCAACGACCCGTGTGTGGACAACATCTCGGCACTCCAGTTATGACTGGACGCTTCGAGGCTCGGGAGAAGAAACGGGGACATCGCGGGTGGGGTGCGAGAGCGCCGTGTTTCTCGCCTGATCCTCCATCATGGACTGAGTGGCCCTGCCGGGCAGAGCGTGCCGAGCGTTTGCCGACCAGGCGATGGAGAAGTCTGGTCAAGGCTTCTCTTCATCAGGTTCGAGCCCCAGGGCCTCGACGAGGATCTGGCGCTCTTCCTGGACCAGATCGAGAAGGACCCGCTGGTCGCCCGAGAGGAGAAAGCTGATCCCCACATCGAACACTCTCAAAGGCATGCGAAGCTCGTCCTGATCCGAACCGACCTCATGCCAAGCCTTGCGCCAACTCAAGAGGGACTCCGCGCTCGGGGTGTCTCGTCGGATCGCGGCCAGGCTACGAATGAGGGCGACGCCCAGATCGGTCAGCGCACCGCCATCGGGATACAAGTGAAGTAGCCGTTCCAGACGAGCTTTCCAGATGTCCTCATCCCTCGTCCTCGAAAACATGATCGTGATGATGAGTTCGAAAGAGCCGCCCCCTCGTTTAACGAAGGCGCGGAAGCGGCGCAGGTACTTCCTCAGTTCTTCAAATCCTTCATCCCATCGATCGATGAGGAAGATCGTCACAACGCGATAGTATCCAGCAGTGGTGTCGTCGGACTGGATGACGAGGGCGCGGTTGTACGACTCCACCGCCTCCTCGTGGCGGCCGAGCCAACCCAGGACAATCCCTCGCCAGTGCCACGCCTCGGCGTCGTCGGACTTGAGGGCGATAGCGCGATCGAACGCCTTCAGCGCCTCCTTGTCGCGACCGGTGGCTTGACAAGCTATACCCAAATGTATCCAATCTGGGATGTGTCCCCGTGTTTCCGCGAGTTCTTCCAGGGCCTCGATCGCTCGCTGTTGGTCGCCGGACTCCTGGTAAACCTCGAGATCGCGGAGGATGCATCGCGTCCAGGAATCATCAATCTCGCGGAGCGCGTGCTGGACGTATTCGCGCTCGACCTCGAAATGCAATGGAAGCTGTTGAAGGCGCTGCTCGAGCTGCTCCCGGCTATGCCAGATCCGGAGGAAGTCGATGATCAAGCGGATCGGCTGGCGATGGTTCTCCTTCACCTCGACGCTCAAGCGCATCAGCGGCTCGGCGAGTTCGTACCGGGCTTCGCGGCCGACGGCATGACCCTGGACGTAGCCCTTCTCCTTGATTTCCTTCAGTTGCCCGGCGGCCGTCTGGTGCGAGATCAACAGTTGACTGGCGATCTCCTTCACGGGGACCGCGTATCGACACCGGCAGAGGAACTCTACGATTTCGCGTTGCTGCGGCGACAACCAGCTCAGACGGGCCTGGTAATACGGCGTCAGCTCGTCCATCAGCTTCTCGAACGGGCCGACCAGCTCGTCGAGCGACTCGCGGGTGATGAATTCCGAGAGGATGATGTAGATGCGATGGTTGCCGCCCGATAAATGGTGCAGCGCACGGACGCGGCTCCGGCCGATGGGCGTCTGCAAGAAGACGGCCAGCTCCGCGTCGCCTTTCAACTCGGCGATCTTTTTCAGCAAGAGGACGGCTTCTTCGAGCGTCAATGGCCGGAGATGCTCGATCTGGAAGAAGCCGAAGAAGGGAGACTCGCGGCGCGAGACGCCGTCGAAGAGCTGCTGCGAAGTGGCCAGCGTCGCCGAGACCGGGTTCTCTTGAAGGAAGGCCCGCCATTGCTTCTCACCCTCGTCGCCCAGTCCCTTGAACAGGTCGTCCAGGTTCTCGACGATGACCAGGAGGGTCCGCCCCTGCAACGACGTGACCAGGAGCCGGGTCAACCACTCGATGCGGCCCGATTCGTTGAGTTCTTGCAGATGACCCTGTGCCAGAGGCGGGAATTCCTCGGGATAGCGCTGGGCCAGCGCGCGATGGATCCGCAGAAGTAGCTTCAGGAACGAGGTCGTCGTCTCATCCTCGGCCAGCCATGCGACTGCGCAACTGGTCCTTGAGATCCTCGCGGGCGGCCAGGCGATGGAAGATCAGCGCGACGAGATGCGTCTTCCCGCTCCCTCGCGGACCGATGAACAAGAGATGATGCATGTTCCCGCTGAGGACGCTCTCGCTCAGGCGCTCGACCGCATCCTTCGCCACCGCCTCGCGCTGGACGAAGATGCGCTCCAGGATTTCCGGATCGGTCCGGCTGGGCGTGAAGCGGGAGACAAACACCGTGTCGGCCATTTCATAATCCCCGGTCGAGCGTCCACCAACGTTGGATCAGAGGGAACCGAAAGCCGTAAGCCCCTTCGGCGACCGCGCCAGGTAGTGATCGCGTTGCAACAGCTTCAGCAGGTCGAGCAGCCGCTCGCGGTCGCCGAACGTCTCCTGGGATTTGACGGCGTTGAAGATGGCATCGATCGTTGCCGGGCGATGGCGGGTCGCCAGGAAATCCAGGATTGCGGTAGCGACCTTCTCTTCCTTGGGATAATAGGAGTTGATCCGGCTCCGGTAGTGACCCAGCTCCCAGGGGTCGTTGGCTGCGGTCAACTGCGCGTTCACCATGTCGATGATGTCATCGTGCTCCGCCTTGCGACCCGAGATCCGTAATGCCCGGACGATGGAATGGATGTAGAAGGGAAAACAGTCGCCCTGCTCGGCGATCGTCCGGGCCGTTCCTCCCGGGTCTGATGTCGCGAGTTCTTCTCCCAGCACGAGTCGACCGGCCAGCTCCTCGGCATCAGGCTGGGCCAATGGCAAGACCTCGACCTGGTACATGTCGTTGAACGGCTCGTTCGTGTAGTCCGCCTCTCTGAGCCGGGCCAGGACATGGTGCAGCCCGATCGACCCGGTGAGCACCATGCGAAAGTCGCTGAAGCCTTGCCGCAGGGCCCGGAGTACGTCCAGCAGTTCCATCGCGACGTCTTCGCCTTCACGCTTTCGGATGCTGTCCAGCATGTAGGGCATCTCGTCCCAGAAGAACAAAAGACGTTTCGGGTTCTTTTGCGTGACGAGATCTTCAACCGCGCGCGTGAGCAGGGCTTTCCAGGGGTTTTGCTGGTTTGCCGGGAGCTTGAGCACGCCGCCGACTTCGACGCCGCCCAGGTCCTTGAAGAAATTCCTTGCGGTATGTGCGGCCCTCTGCCATCTGCTGAGGAATCGGTCGATCTCCTTGTAGACGGCGATCGCGAATTCCTCGGCGGTGTGAATCCGTTCGAGATCCTGAAGGACCGGGACCCAGCCGTTCTCCGGATGTGCGTGCATCTTCCGAATGATGCACGTCTTACCGATCCGTCGCTCGGCCGTCATGACCACACTGTTCCGCTCGAGTATGTCCCAAAGTTCGGCGATCAGATGATCGCGACCCAGGATTTCGTCGACCGGTAACTGTCCGCCAGGATTGGATTTCATTGGGCGTTTTCCCCTCCGGCTCATTATACGCCACATTTCACGTACGTCAATTTCATCGTATAATTCGAGGAGATCAACGGATGGATGCATCAAGACGGTGGCCGAGGCGCTCCAAACCTTCAGACCGGTTCCCGGGGTTCCACCCCCGGGCTGGGCTCCTGCGGCCCTTCAGGCCGCCGAGAATCGGCTGTTCGTGGATGCAAGCCAACTGTTAAGCGCTCTTAGCTGGCTGCTCGTCTTCAGCGGTGCTCGGGGGCTTGGGGCTGGTGCTCACAAGACGCGTGGTAGACTTCACAAAACATTTGGGGTTTGAAACCGCACGCTGGGAACGGATCCGGCAACCATTGTGAGTCGATGGTTGAACGTGCGTGAGAAGAGGGAAAGCCATGAGCGAGTCGTTGGCGGAACTGGACGAGGAGCCCGGCGCGGGTGCCTCGATGGTTGACGTAACACCGATGGCCTGGAGGGATTCATTACGCGAGGACCTGGCTCGGACGATCGAGCGTGGAGGAGGCCGGTGGTCGCGGGCGCTGGCGGTAGTGGCGTGGCTTCACCTGGTGTGTTTCCTCGGCTGCCAGGCGCTTCACGATCCCGGCCGCCAGAGCGATCCCCGCCTGGTGGTCGTGTGGGGCGCGGAGCTGGTCGCCGTGATTGGGGCGATGCGCGCGATTGTCGGGCCGCGATGGTTTGCCACGTCGCCAGCGGTCAGCGTCGTGACCCGGTTCTGGGCGACCTTCCTGATCCTCTCGTTCAACCTGGTGATGCTCAACGCGTTAACCGGCTGGGAATCCCGATGGTACAAGCCGGCCTGGGGGACCTTGAGCACGTTCTTCTTCGCGTCCCTGGCCTGGCTGTTCACGCCCAGGTTCTTCATCCCGGCCGTGCAGATGTATTTCACGGCCCTCTTGATGGTCACGTTCCCGAACGAGGAAAACCTGGTTTACGGCGTGTCCTGGTGGGTGGCGCTCCTGGGCATCGCCCGAACGGTCGGGCAACGGGAGCGGCGATTCGAAGCTCGGTCGGACTTTTCAGGCTGACCGAATGAAACCTCGCAACAGGGAAGGCGACTATGTGAGGTGGGCGCAGGTGCGGCGGATTCTAGAGCGCTTAACGCTTGGGTTGCAGACGCCTGATACAAGCTCGAAGCGCCAGCGAGTGAATGGATCGTCCCGGCCGGAATTCACTCGCTCGCGCTTCGGGCTCGTACCGGATCCCTGCGGTCATTGCGTGCGCAACCCATCAATTTAGCGCTTGAGCCCGCAAGGGGACAAGATCGATCAGCCGGGGCAACGCCCAGGGATCGCTTCTCCCCCGTACGAAGGGAACACAGTGGGTACTGGATCGCGAAGCCTCCGAGACTTCGGGCCGAGATTCACCCCCCAAACTCCGCTACGCAAGCGATCGTCGGGAAGCATCGAATCAATTCTCGCCCGGGTTGGGATTGGCGATGACGATCTCGTCCGCGGCCCAGAGCCGGACATGGTTGTCGCTTCCACAGGCGGCGAGCGTCTGGCCATCGGCGGAGAAGACCGCCTTGTGCAGCCTCGAGGACTGGCCATCCAGATGGGCGCACAGCTCTCCCGTGGCCACGCTCCAGAGCCGGATCATGCCATCATTGCCCGCCGTGGCCAGGGTTCTTCCATCCGGGGAGAAACCGACTGAGTTGGTGCCGCCGGCATGTCCCTCGATCTGACGGCACAACTGACCGGTCCTCGGGTCCCAGATCCAGACCGTGCGCTCGAGCCGGACTGGAGGCGGCCACCAGGCTACCATCGGGTGAGAACGCGACTGAGGAGGCCACGCCGATCGGCGGTCTCGGCAGCAACCGGCACAGGCCGGTTTCCAGGTCCCAGAGACTCACGGTCTTCTCGTCGCGTTCTCCCACCGCGAGCGTGCGGCCGTCGGGCGAGAACGCGAGACAGAGGACCGGGGAGTGGCCCTGGAGAGTCATGCGCACTCGGTCCACGGCGAGGTCCCAGAGGATGATGTCTCCACTCCGGCTGGTCGTCGCCGCGAGGGTGCGACCGTCGGGCGAGAAGGCCAGGGCCTGGGTCTGGCGTGATGGCGGGTCCCGCAGTCTCCGTAATCCACCGGAGACCAGGTCGAAGATGACCAGGTCGGGCTCGACTCCTCCCAGCGCCAGGAATCGCCCATCGGGTGAGAAGGCCACGCCCTTGGCGAGGCCGTGAGAGACCGGTTGCGGCCGCGCCGGCGGTACCAGCCTGGAACGCCTGTCCTTGCCTCCTCCTCTCATACTGTCACGAGACTCGAGAATCCTTCCACGATGTTATTCGGACTCAGAGGGATTTTCTTGACCGCGTGACTTTACTCTCAGTCGCACCGCGAGTGATCTGGTCGGCGTAGGCTTCTCGACGAGTCTGAACACTCACCAGGGGATCGACGGAGCGACGGAGAAGGGAGACGGATTCTGGTCGAATGACTCCGACCGCTGTACCATGATGGTTGCGGGTCCGCCGACTCGAGCCCCCCGGAGCGCAGAGCCATGCAGGAACAACCGTCGAAGCGTGAGGAATCGGATCCCCCGGTCGCGGATCACATCGAGGAACTTGCAAGCCGCCTTCGCGAGGCCGAGCATCTCGACCCGGAAGCCCGCACGGAGGCGGCCGACCTCATGGGAGACCTGGCCGCGGCATTGAACCAGCCCGAGTCGTCGGCCGAGACCGAGCACCTGGTCCGGCGTACTGCGCAACTGGTGCAGGCCGTGAACAACCAGCATGAGCCGGGACTGATCGCCGCGGCCCGGGAACGGCTGGAGGAAGCGGTTGCCAGGGCGGAGTCGGAGGCGCCGGTAGCGACCGACATCGTCCTTCAACTGATCGGCGTGTTGGCCAATCTGGGCATCTGAGTCAACCTCGCGAGTCCAGCTTCTCCGATGTCAGCCATTAGCTTTGAGGGATGGTCTCCACGGCCCTTCAGGCCGGTGCCTGACTCTCTGGGCATCAACGATCCACTTCAAACCGGGCATCAGGCTGGTGCGCCGTGTGCGCGACCCGATCGATCGCCGCGCCAGGTACGGTTCACTCACCGCGCCGGGGCCGGGTCCGATGGCTGCGCCAGGGCGGCCCCGAGGTCCAGGCTGGGCGGTTCTGGCTCGCGGATTGGCGTGGGGGTCCAAACAGGCAGGTCGCAGAGACCGCCGCCCAGGTAGATGTGATGCCAGAGCTGGGTCGCGATCACGCAGGTCAAACTCAGGTCCATGATGATCCGTTTGGGCGTGATGGCAGGGAATCGCACCTGGGCGGTGCGTTCGCGCGCGACCCCCTCGGGGTCGAACCAGCCGGTGGCCCCGAGCGATTCGGGGCTCAGGAGCTGGTCGACCCAGCTCGGGCGGTCCGGAGCGAGGAAGGCCTCGGACCGGCTGGCTCGGAACATTGTCTTGCGACGGTTGGCGATCCGGGCCGGGAGCGTCCGCGCGGCCACCTGACGAAGCAGCCACTTGTCGGTTGTGCCGCGCAGCTTGTACTCCGGAGCGATCGAGGCGCAGAAGGCAATGACGTCGTCATCGAGCAGTGGATACCGCGCCTCGACCGACGAGTTCATAGCCACCCGGTCCCCTTTGGCCATGAGCAGGAGTCCGGCCAGCATGACCTTGTAGCCGACGTAGAGCGACTGATTGATCGGAGCCCAGCGCGGGAAGCGGTCATTGGTGATGTCCAGGTCGTCGAAGGCGGCATGACCGGCCAGGCGATTCCAGAGATCGCCGGAATAGACGAAGGATCGCCCCTGGGCCATGAGATCGTAGACATCCTGCTGGGCGGTGCGCACGCCCCGGATTCCGTAGCGGAGGGGCACGTGCGCCGGGTTACCGCGCATCGAGCCGAGCACCAGGCTGCGGATCGCCGGGTTGATGAAGGAGAGGGACATGCGGTTGAGCCGCTCGCGGATCGCCTGGGTCTTGAACCAGGCGTAACCGGCGAGCGCTTCGTCGGCCCCCTCGCCGGTCAGCACGACCTTGTAGCCCTGGGCGTGCACCGCGCGGGCCAGCCGCATCAGGCAGGCGCAGGAGGAGTCCATCACCGGGCCCTCGGCGGCGCGGATCAGCTCGGGATAGGCCGCGACGATGTCGGAGCGGTTCATTGTCACGGTGGTCAACCGCGAGCCCAGGGCGGCGGCCGACTCGGTGGCGTGCGAGCGCTCGTCCGGTCCGGCGCGGTCCAGGCCGATCGTGAACGAGGGTACGGCGGAGCCCCGCTGTCGCGAGCTGAGTCCCAGCACGACCGTCGAATCCAGTCCGCCGCTGATATAGCTGACCACCGGTACGTCGCCGCGGAGCCGGCGCTCGACGGCCTGCCGCATCAGGGATTCCAGCTCGTCGATCAGCGGGGTGGGATCGTCGAGCCGGCGCTCCTGGCCCGCGTCGGGGAAATCCAGGTCCCAGTACCGCTTCCGATCGAGCCGGCCGTCGCGGACCCGGAGGTAATGGCCCGGCGGGATCGAGTGGATCCCGTCGAAGAACGTGCGCGAGGTCCCGGCGCAGAACGTGTGGAAGAACAGGTCGATGCCCTTGGGGTCCGGCCGGGCCGCGACCAGCCCCGACGACAGCAGAGCCTTGATCTCCGAGCCCCAGAGCAGCCAGCCGTCGACCACGGTGTAATACAGCGGGCAGATCCCCACCCGATCGCGACCCAGGATCAAGGTGCGCGTGTTGCGGTCCCAGAGTGCGACGGCGAACTGGCCACGGGCCTTGTCGAAGAACCCTTCGCCGAGGTCTTCATAGAGGTGGACCCATAGTTCGGTGTCGCACCGGGTCGCCAGTCGATGCCCCCGCGCCGACAGCTCGGCTTGCAGCTCGGGGTATTCGAAGAGCTCGCCGTTCTGCGTCGCCCAGATGGTGCCGTCCTCGTTGCTGATCGGTTGGCGGCCTCCGGCCAGGTCGACGATCGATAGACGGCGTGCTCCCATCGCCAGGCCCGGCTCGATGTGGATTTGCTCGTCGTCGGGGCCGCGATGCGCGATCGCGCCGGTCATCGCCAGCAACCGGCCGGCGGCGAACTCGCGTTGGCCGTTCAGATCGATCGCCCCAGCGATACCGCACATCTCGAAATCCTTTCCACGAAACCCATTCGGCCAATTCGTCCCCGCAGCCCCCGCCGATGCGTCCGCCGACAGTGTCGTTCGAGTCACGATCTACTATAACATTCCGTGTCGAACGGGTACGAGCCGGCGGATTCCCCATCGATCCACCGCGCTCTGGTTCGACCGTTTCGTGCGTTGTATCTTGAGACGAATGTGTGGATCGCCTCGACGCATTTCCGGGGAGGCCGTGTCGATGACGAAACCCTTCGAGATCGAAACCGCAGAGTACGAGTTATTGATCTCGCCATCGGCCGGAGAGACCAACCTGCCCAAGCCGGCATCGACGAATGTGCATGCCGAGTTCAGCGCGGTCTCGCACACGGGTCGGGTCCGGTCGCGGAACGAGGACCATTTTCTCGTCTCACGATTCAGCCGTAAGCACGAGATCCTCCAGACCAACCTGCCGCAGGACTCCCTCCCCGAGCAGACCGGCGACGATGGCTACCTGTTCATCGTGGCCGACGGCATGGGCGGCATGGCCGCCGGCGAGGTCGCCAGTCGACTCGCGATCAGCACGAGCTTGAAACTCTTTCATCGCTCCGAAAAATGGGGCTTCAAGGTCAACCAGCGTGAAGCGCCGCGCTGTTCGACCGGATCAATAGCGACCTCCAGGAGATCGACAAGGCGCTCACCGAGCAGAGTTCGACCGACCGACGCCTGCTGGGGATGGGTACCACCCTGACTGCCGCGTACAGCATGGGCGTCAACCTGTTCATCGTCCACCTCGGCGACTCGCGGGTCTATCTCTACCGCGACGGCACGATCCGGCAGTTGACCAAGGACCACACCGTGGCGCAGGCCATGGCCGATGCCGGCCACATCTCCCACGAGGCGGTGCGGCATCACGTCAAGCGGAACGCGCTGACCAACTTCCTCGGCGGCCATAATGGCAAGGTCCGGGCTGAGTTCCGATGGCTCCGACTGGCCGACGGCGACCGCTTGTTGCTATGCAGCGACGGACTCAACGAGATGGTCAACGACGCCTCCATCGCCCGGATCATCGGTCGGCACACCTCGGTCCGCGAGGCGACCCAGTCTCTTCTCCACGAGGCCCTCAACCGGGGCGGAAAGGATAATGTCACCATCATCGTGGCCGCTTACCAGATCTCCAACCCGGAACGCGCCCCGGATGCGAACCTTGGCGAGGATCCGACCAAGCTGGAATCCACCTCCGACTCGGACCATTCGTCGCTGGCATTCCTGGATGACATGCGGGATTAGAGAAGTTCACGAATGAATGACGCACGCGCCAGAATCCTTGCGCCAGAACCCCCCTGGCCTCCCATGGAAAGGCGCAGGGGGGTTCCTGTGAGTACCAACCCCATCGGGAGGTAGTCTAATCATCAAGGAGTGACCGTATCAGCCGCTTTCCCCGGACCTGTTCGAGGGACAGGTCGTGGACCCATTCGCGAAGTACGGCGGGGGAGTCTGTCGTGGGCGGCAACGTGGCCATCTCGCCATCGCTAGAGTCGACCGTGCCGATCGTCGTACCAGTCATCAGGCTGCCATCAGCCGTGATCCCGCTGACCGAAACTCCTGCCTCCTGTCCGACCATGGAGGGGGTCAACGAGGATAACACCAAAGGTGGGTCGGGATCGAAGAACAGGCCGTTGAGCAGGGCGTTTTTCCCGCTGACCAGGTTCGTGATCGTGATCTTCACGTCGCCGCTGATGGTCCAGACCTCGTAGGCGCCGTTGACGAACGACGAGAGGGTCTCGGTGTCCAGCACGGCCCCGGTGGACGCGTTGCTGATCTGGATCTGCTCGCTCCGCCCCTTGCTGTCCCAGTCGACGGCGTAGAGGGCGATATTGTGGGCGTTGCCGTCGGTCAGGTCGAGGGTCACCGTGAAACTGGTGGCCGCGTACCAGGAGGCGGCGATGCGATTGGTGCTGGGGGGATTGCCGTTGGGATTCTCGAGGCCGCGGACGTCGGTCGTGTCGGCGGACCAGACGTAGGTCGAAGTACCGGCCACGGAGACGGTGGCGTAAGACGGCAAGCTGGAGGGTCCGTCGACGAGGTCGTAGCCATTGGTTCCGTAAGTCCCGATCCAGGTGCCCTGGGTCGTCGTGTCCGTCTTGACGAACGTCGCCGTGGGCGTCGGTGTGGGCGTCGGAGTCGGTGTGGGTGTGGGTGTCGGGGTCGGTGTGGGTGTGGGTGTCGGAGTCGGAGTCGGTGTGGGCGTCGGGGTCGGTGTGGGCGTCGGAGTCGGGGCGGGATCGAAGAACAGGCCATTGAGCAGGGCGTTTTTCCCGCTGACCAGGTTCGTGATCGTGATCTTCACGTCGCCGCTGATGGTCCAGACCTCGTAGGCGCCGTTGACGAACGACGAGAGGGTCTCGGTGTCCAGCACGGCCCCGGTGGACGCGTTGCTGATCTGGATCTGCTCGCTCCGCCCCTTGCTGTCCCAGTCGACCGCGTAGAGGGCGATATTGTGGGCGTTGCCGTCGGTCAGGTCGAGGGTCACCGTGAAACTGGTGGCCGCGTACCAGGAGGCGGCGATGCGATTGGTGCTGGGGGGATTGCCGTTGGGATTCTCGAGGCCGCGGACGTCGGTCGTGTCGGCGGACCAGACGTAGGTCGAAGTACCGGCCACGGAGACGGTGGCGTAAGACGGCAAGCTGGAGGGTCCGTCGACGAGGTCGTAGCCATTGGTTCCGTAAGTCCCGATCCAGGTGCCCTGGGTCGTCGTGTCCGTCTTGACGAACGTCGCCGTGGGCGTGGGTGTGGGCGTCGGAGTCGGTGTGGGTGTCGGGGTCGGTGTGGGTGTGGGTGTCGGGGTCGGTGTGGGTGTGGGTGTCGGAGTCGGTGTGGGCGTCGGTGTCGGCGTGGGCGTCGGGGTCGGTGTGGGCGTCGGAGTCGGGGCGGGATCGAAGAACAGGCCGTTGAGCAGGGCGTTTTTCCCGCTGACCAGGTTCGTGATCGTGATCTTGACGTCGCCGCTGATGGTCCAGACCTCGTAGGCGCCGTTGACGAACGACGAGAGGGTCTCGGTGTCCAGCACGGCCCCGGTGGACGCGTTGCTGATCTGGATCTGCTCGCTCCGCCCCTTGCTGTCCCAGTCGACCGCGTAGAGGGCGATATTGTGGGCGTTGCCGTCGGTCAGGTCGAGGGTCACCGTGAAACTGGTGGCCGCGTACCAGGAGGCGGCGATGCGATTGGTGCTGGGGGGATTGCCGTTGGGATTCTCGAGGCCGCGGACGTCGGTCGTGTCGGCGGACCAGACGTAGGTCGAAGTACCGGCCACGGAGACGGTGGCGTAAGACGGCAAGCTGGAGGGTCCGTTCGACGAGGTCGTAGCCATTGGTTCCGTAAGTCCCGATCCAGGTGCCCTGGGTCGTCGTGTCCGTCTTGACGAACGTCGCCGTGGGCGTGGGTGTGGGCGTCGGAGTCGGTGTGGGTGTCGGGGTCGGTGTGGGTGTGGGTGTGGGCGTCGGAGTCGGAGTCGGTGTGGGCGTGGGCGTGGGCGTCGGTGTGGGCGTCGGGGTCGGTGTGGGCGTCGGAGTCGGTGTGGGTGTGGGTGTGGGCGTCGGAGTCGGTGTGGGCGTCGGAGTCGGTGTGGGTGTGGGCGTTCCGAAGAAGAGCCCATTGAGCAGGCCGTTGCCGCCGCTCTTCTCCGTGATCGTGATCTTCACGTCGCCGCTGATGGTCCAGACCTCATAGGCGCCGTTGACGAACGACGAGAGGGTCTCGGTGTCCAGCACGGCCCCGGTGGACGCGTTGGTGATCTGGATCTGCTCGCTCCGCCCCTTGCTGTCCCAGTCGACCGCATAGAGGGCGATGGTGTGGGCGTTGCCGTCGGTCAGGTCGAGGGTCACCGTGAAACTGGTGGCCGCGTACCAGGCGGCGGCGATGCGATTGGTGCTGGGGGGATTGCCGTTGGGATTCTCGAGGCCGCGGACGTCGGTCGTGTCGGCGGACCAGACGTAGGTCGCAGTACCGGCCACGGAGACGGTGGCGTAAGATGGCAAGCTGGAGGGTCCGTCAACGAGGTCGTAGCCATCGGTTCCGTAAGTCCCGATCCAGGTGCCCTGGGTCGTCGTGTCCGTCTTGATGAAGGTGGCCCGAGTGCCCTGCACCACCGTGAGCGTCACCGTCGCCGTGTTGCTCAAGGCGGTTCCGTCGCTGGCCTGGTAGGTGAAGCTGTCCGTGCCGGAGAAGTTTGCTGCTGGGATGTAGGAGAATGACCCATTGGTGTTGAGCGTGAGGGAACCATGGGCGGGCCCTGCGACGACGACCGCGGTCAGCGCCTTGTTCTGGGGATCATTGTCGTTACCCAGCACGCCGGGAGCGGAGACGTTCAGTGTGGTGTTTGCGTTGGTGGAATAGCTGTCGTTGTTCGCCACCGGCGCCTGGACCAAGGGGTAGACCACGATCGAGACCGTGGCGACGTTGCTGTAAGCGATGCCGTCGTACGCGCGGAAGGTGAAGCTGTCGGGCCCCGAGTAGTTCGAGGCTGGGGTGTACGTGAACGTGCCATTGGACTGGAATGTGAGGTTGCCATTCGTCGGGCTGGCGACCAGAGAATAGGTCAGGGGGTTGTTGTCGGCGTCCGTGGCCGAGACCTGGCCGTTGAGCGCGATGTTCAGCGTGGTGCTCACGGCCTGGAAGGTTGCGATCGGCGGAGAGTCGGAGACCGACTGCGTCTCGAAGGCACCGATATCGACCGCACCGGTGGTGGGCCGAGGCAGGCCGCGCTGGTCGGTCGTGATGCCGTTGACGACGACCCCAGCGCCGATGGCCGGGCTGCCGGTATTCAAGGCGATGGTCTGGGTGAGGCCGCCGTTATTCGCCAGGGAGCCCAGCTTCGGGTTGGTGACACCGACGATGTTGCCGTGAACCCCGTTGGTGATCCCGCCCGAGCCGCCAGTGCCGATCAAGTTATATGTGCCCGTGACGTCGGCGGGGTCCGAGCCGCCGATATCGCTGGCGGCGCCGCCGGGGGCCGTGTTGCCGGCGACGATCGTGTCGGTCAGCGTCGCCGGGCAGTAGTAGCCCTGGCTGGGGCCGCCCTGGTTTGCGATTCCTCCTCCCACAGAGGCCGTATTGCCGCTGATCGTGCAGGCGGTCAAGGTCGTCGTGCCGTAGTTGGCCAGACCGCCACCCTTGGGGGCGGAGTTGCCGCTGATCGTACAGTTGGTCAGCGTCGCCTGGCCGTAGCCGATGGCCACGCCGCCACTGGAGTACGTGGTCGTGTTGCCGCTGATTGTGCAGCCGGTGAGATTCACGGTGCCTAGACTGGTCAGGCCGCCACCGTACGTGCCGGAGTTTCCGCTCAGGGTGCAGCCGGTCAGGGTCGTCGTCGCATTGAAGAAGGTGTTCAGGCCGCTGCCGGAAGAGGCGGAGTTTCCACTGAGGGTGCAGTCGGTCAGGGTCGCGGTGCCCCGGTTGTGCAGTCCGCCGCCGTCGGACCCGCCGCCCGTGGACTCGGCGGTGTTGCCAGTGATCGTACAGTCGGCCAGGTTCACGGTGCCGTAATTGTACAATCCGCCGCCATATCCACGTTGACCCGCGATGTTGCCGCTGATGGTGGAGCCGGTCAACGTCAGCGTGCCGTTCTTCTCGTTGTCCAGTCCGCCGCCGCGAGTGAGGCTGGTCGTTGATGATGCGCTATTGTTGCTGATCGTGCTGTTGATCAAGGTGGTCTTGGCGAAGCCGCCGTTGTCGAGTCCGCCGCCGTCACTAGTGGCGGAATTCCCGCTGATCGTGCAATTCACCAAGGTCAGCGAGGTGCGGTTGTACAGACCACCGCCATCGACACCGGCGATGTTACCGCTGATCGTGACATTGGTGAGCGTCATGAAGCCGAAGTTGTCGAGTCCGCCGCCGTTGCCGGTGGTCGAGCCGCCGCTGATCGTCAGGCCCGAGATCGACACCGTCTGCCCATTCTGCGGAATGCCGGGCCATGCAAAGACCCGGCTCTGCCCGCCCCCGCTGACGGTTAGCAGCCCGGCCCCCGGTCCATTGATGGCGATCGACCCGTACGGGCTGAAGTCGATCTCGCCGGAGGTCAACGTGATCGTCTGCGGCGTCGAGAAGACGGCCGGAGCGAAGGTGATGGTGTGGGAGCCGGTCAGGACGTTGGCCAGGTCAACGGCCCCGCGCAGGCCGAGCTGGCCCAGCGGGACGACGTATCCGCCGGCGGTCGAGTTGACCACAAACGGTCCCGTCTGGGATTGGAACGCACCGATATCGATCGGGCTGTCCAGCGGGAAGCCGCGCTGGTCGGTTGTAACCCCGCTGACGGTCGTCCCCACGCCGAGGGCTGGGCTGCCACTCTGCAAGGCCATGGTCGGGGTCGGCCCGCCGTAGTAGCCCAGGGGGGTCAATCCCAGGTTGGCCCCGCTGGCCAGGACGATGTTGCCGTGTACCCCGTTGGTGATCCCGCCGGATCCGCCGGAGCCAATCAGGTTGTAGGTTCCGGTAACGTCGCCGGGGTCGCCGCCGCCGATATCGCTCTCGGCGTTACTGGAGTTGAAGTTGCCGGCGACGATCGTGTCGGTCAGCGTGATCGTCCCGGTTGCAGAATGGGAGCTGTAGTTCGCCAGTCCGAAGTTCGAATTGCCCGAGACGGTGCAGGCGGTCAGGTTCACCGTCCCGGCCTGGTTTTCCAGGCCGTCGTTATAGGTGTTTCCCGCGACCGTACTATCGACCAGGGAGATCGATCCAGTGTTGTACACGCCGCCGTGGAAGTTACTGCTGATCGTGCAGCCGGTCAGCGTCGCCTGACTGGTGTTGTCCAGGCCTGCGCCGTACTTGGCGGTGTTACCGCTGAGGGTGCAATCGGTCAGGTTCAGCGTGCCCTGGTTGTACAGCCCGCCGCCGTTGCTCGTGGTCGAGCCGCCGGTGATCGTCAGGCCCGAGATTGTCGCGGACACCGACTTGTCGACCTGGAAGACCCGGCTGAGGTCGTCGCCGCTGATGGTCACCCCGGCCGCCGGTCCGTTGATGGTGATCAACCCGCTAGTATTACTCAATTCCAGCACGCCCGATGTCAGCGTGATCGTTTGTGCGACCGCGAAGACCTTCGGATCGAAGGTGATCGTCTGGGCTCCGGACAGGACGTTGGCCAGGTTGACGGCCCCGCGCAGGTTGAGCTGGCCGGACTGTACCGCGGTACCATCGGCGGTCGAGTTGACCACCAGCGAACCGTGCTGGGACTGGAAGGCGCCGATGTCGACCGGGCTGTCCAGTGGGAAGCCGCGCTGGTCGGTCGTGACCCCGCTGACGGCGATGCCGGCTCCGAGGGCCCGGCTGCTGGCCAGCAAGGCCATGGTGGGGGTCGGCCCGCCATAGTAGCCCAGCGGGGCCAAGCCCGGACTGGTGCCGCTGGCCAGGACAATGTTCCCGCCGGAGCCGTTGGTGATCCCGCCCGAACCACCGGACCCGATCAAGTTATCGGTGCCGGTGACGTCGTGGGGATCGCTGCCGCCGATGTCACTGGCGGCGCTGGCAGCCGTGTTGCCGGCAATGATCGTGTCGGTCAAGGTCACCTTGCCGGTATAGCCGGAGCCGCTTTGGTTCGCCAGACCCGCAGCGCTCTGGGAAGCCGAGTTGCCGCTGATGGTGCAGGCGGTCAGGTTCGCCGTGGCGGAGTTGATCAGGCCGCCGCCGGATGAGGCCGAGTTGCCACTGACGGTGCAGTCGGTGAGAGTGGCCGTGGCGGTGTTGTCCAGACCACCGCCGGATCCGCCGGAGTTGCCATTGATCGTGCAATCGGTCAGCGTCGCCGTACCACTGTTATCCAGACCGCCGCCCGAGCTGGCGAAGTTGACCGAAATCCGGCTATTCATCAGGACTAGCATGCCGGTATTGTTCAATCCGCCACCACCGTTGGTGGCCGAGTTGCCACTGATTGTGGAGGCGGTCAGGGCCGCGGTGCCGGCGTTGAACAAGCCACTGCCGGATCCCGCGGAGTTGCCGCTGACGGTGCAATTGGTGAGGGTCAGCGTGCCCTGGTTGTACAGCCCGCCGCCGTTGCCCGTGGTCGAGCCGCCGGTGATCGTCACGCCTGAGATCGTCGCGGACACCGACTTGTCAACCTGGAAGTCCCGGCTGAGTTCGCCGCCACTGATGGTCACTCCGATCGCCGGTCCATCGATGGTGATCAACCCGCTGGTATTGCTCAATACCAGCGCCCCGGCGGTCAGCGTGATCGTCTGCGGGGTCGCGAAGACGGTCGAGTCGAACGTGACCGTGTGGGCTCCAGGCAGGACGTTGGCCAGGCCGACCGCGCCGAGCAGGTCAAGTTGCCCGGGCAAGATGTGGGGCGATTCGGTGGGTGGTGCATTGACCACCAGCGGTCCCGTCAGGTAGACGGCCTGGAATTGGAAGGCGCCGATGTTGACCGGGCTGTCCAGTGGGAAGCCGCGCTGGTCGGTCGTGATCCCGCTGACGGCGACGCCGGCTCCGATGGCCGGGCTGCTGGGCAGCAAGGCCATGGTCGGGGTCGGCCCGCCATAGTAGCCCAGCGGCGCCACGCCCGGGCTGGTCCCGCTGGCCAGGACAATATTTCCGCCGGAGCCGTTGGTGATCCCGCCCGAGCCGCCAGACCCGATCAAGTTATCGGTGCCGGTGACGTCGCCCGGGGCACTCCCACCGATGTCGCTGGCGGCGCCGCCCGTGGTCGTGTTGCCGGCGATGATCGTGTCAGTCAACGACGACGTGCCCGTGTAACCCGAGCCGCTCTGGTTCGCGAGACCGCCGCCCGTGCCGGCCGAGTTGCCACTGATCGTGCAGGCGGTCAGGGTGGCCGTGCCGGAGTTCGTCAATCCGCCGCCCGTTCCGGCGGAGTTGCCGCTGACGGTAGAACTGGTCAGCATTGCCGTACTGGTGTTGTTCAGGCCGCCGCCGGAACTGCTGGAATTGCCGGAGATCGTGGAGTCGGATAGGGTCGCGCTGCCATCGTTCTCCAACCCACCTCCCTTGGACGAGGCCGAGTTGCCGCTTAGGAGCGAGTCGGTCATCGACAGCGTGCCGCCGCTCTCATTGTCCACTCCACCGCCCTTACCGCTGGTGGAGGCGCGGTTGTTCGTGATGGTGGAATAGCTGATGTAAGCTTTACCCAAGTTGTCCAGGCCGCCACCATCGACCCCGGCGGTGTTTCCACTGATGGTGCAATCGAGCAGGGTCAGCGTGCCTTTGTTGATCAGACCGCCGCCACTACCGGTCGTCGAGCCATCGGTGATGGATAGACCCCAGAACGAGGTCGTCACGGACGCGTCCACCGTGAAGACTTCGCTCTGTCCACCGCCGCTGATGGTCACCGCGGGCGCCGTTCCACCCGCTCCGTAGAGGTCGAAGTGGATCTGTGCGACCGTGTTGGTGAGCACGAGCGGACCCTGGGCCAGGGTGATCGTCATCGGGGTGGTCGAATCGAAGATGATGTCGGCATACCCCGTGGCGGCGTTCGCTTGCTGGACGGCCCAGCGCAGCGTCCCCGAGGTGGGGTTGTTGGCCGGGGCGCTGTCGGCCGTGCTGGTGACGGTAAAGGTTCCCGACAGCAGACACCGTTCCTCGAGGTGGGTGAGTTCCGGCCGGAGCCGGTTGCGACTGCCGTGCCGTCCCCAGGTCCAGCCGCGATCTCGGCCGGTGCCTCGCTTCAAACCCGCCGCCGCGCCCACCTGCCGCCGAAGCCATCCCCTGTGGCCGCTCATTGGTGTCTTCTCCTCGTCAGGATGAAATGCTCTCAGCAATCCCCGTGTCTGATACCGTCGTTTGGTGCGGAACTGATCACTGGCCGCCGCTTCGCGTGGGCAAGTCCTTGCCTCGGAACGCCTCCGGCTCGGTCGTCGAGTTCCGGCCTGGAGGCTCAGCATTCGAGATGTGCTCGCAGGCCCCTTCGATTTGCGAAGGGCCTCCCATTCCCCTGATAATATACCTACGTTCACTATGCCTGGCAAGATCAAATTCGGGAGACGCGGATTTTTCCCCGGTCAAGGGGATGCGCTGTCGCCGTGGCCGATTGAATGTGAGAGACTCGGATCACCGGGCGGCGTGTCGGAAAAGCGACGATGCTTTGGGGCAGCCAGGCTGGGTCCCTGGAACCACGGAATAGTTACAGTTGTGGGCACGACCTCATGAACCTGGGGTATTGGAACAGAATCTCTCGCCTGACGCAAGCCATGACACACCGCTCGGTCAACAAATTGACTCGGAATCAATGATTGCGCGAAGTTTTGGTGATAATCGCGAACATGCCTATGTCGATGTTGCTTTGCGTCGTCGAGAACTTTCTCACCCGCCAGTCGTCGTGCCGAAGCGATGCCGGAGACCGGCGATCCAGTCGGCGAAGTCCGAGGGGAGGGGTGCTTCGATACGAAGACCTGACTCTGTGAACGGGTGAACGAATCCCAGCGCCTCGGCGTGGAGGGCCTGTCGAGAGAAAGGGAAGGGGAAGGGGGGTCGATCGGCCGGGCGATAGACGGGATCGCTGATGACCGGATATCCTGACTCGGCGAGATGAATGCGGATCTGGTGGGTCCGTCCGGTCTCGAGCCGGCAGGCGACCAGGGTGGCCGCGGCGCCGAAGCGCTCGAGGACCTCGTAACGGGTGACCGCCGGCACGCCTTGGCCGGCAACGCGGGCGGCGCCGCGACGCCGGTCGCCGCGATCGGCCACCAGCGGTAGATCGATCGTACGGCGTGCCGGCTCAACCGCGCCCTCGACGACCGTCAGGTACGCGCCGTTCGATGGTATGTGCGCGGAACAACGCCTGGAACGGCCGCAGCGCCTTGGGCGAGCAGACGATCAGGATCACGCCTGAGGTATCGCGGTCGAGCCGGTGCACGATCCCGACATAAGGACGTGCCCCGCCCCGGGTACGGGCCAGATAACGCCCGGCTCGCTCCAGCAGGGTATCGGGCTCGCGAGCCGTCGTGGGCTGGGTCAACAAGCCGGCCGGCTTGTCCACCACCAGGATCTGACGATCCTCGTACAACACCCGGATGCGGCGCGACGTGGTCTCCGGCCGTGGCCGGTTGGGATGGAACTGGAAGGCGATCCCTGGCTCGATGTCCTGGCCCGGCTCGAAGCAGGTTTGACCGGCCACATCCACCTGCCCGCGCCGGACGGCCTCTTGCGCCCGACGGCGCGACAGCCCGAACCGCTCCGAGACCATTTTGTCCAGACGCATCGGTCGGTTCTCGATCAATCCGCCGCGTAGGGTGCTCTGCGAGCACCAGATCCCCAGGCTCTGGGCGATTCGGTGCTCGGGGAGCACCCTACGAGAAGCTTTCCAGACACGGTCTCAGTCCTCGCGGCGACGCCGTCGCGGGCGTTCCTCCATCTCCTCATCGCCCCGACCCTCCTCCGCATCCACGTTGGGCGTTGACGTCATGGCCTGGTTGACCAGGTGGTCCGCCAACTTGGGGTGGACCTTCAAGACCAGTTCCCGAACGATGACGTCGCTCAGGTGGCAGGCCGAGACGATCTCCTTCAGGTTCTCGCCCTCGGTCTTGAAGTAGGTCAGCAGGTACGTCCCCTTCTTGTGGCTGCCGATCGGATAGGCCAGCCGCCGTTCATCCCACTGACGAGACGCCACGATCTCCGAATGGTTCTTCACCAGGATGTCGTGCACGTGCTTGACCGTGTCTTCCCAGGCCGTGGCGGCCTTGGAACTGTCCAGCAGAAACATTCCCTCATAAGTGCTCGCAGGCAAGTGTCGGTCCTCCATCGAAAGGGGCGTCATAAAAGATCCCCCTAACCCCCCTTCGTAAGGGGAGGAAAGGAAATGGGCCAGTCCTCCTCATTTCCCCCCTTTACGAAGGGGGGTTAGGGGGGGTGTATTCGCATCGCTCTGGGGCGTGCGCCGTTCAATCGTTAAGCGCTCTAGCCACTAGCCACTGCCGCATTGAAACGATTCATCGCGGCATCAAGACCTTGGGTGACCCATACGGCGACGGCCTGGGTGGCGAGGATCAGGGCATCGTCGATAATCGGTCGTTCGGAGCTTCGGAACCGGCCAAGGACAAAGTCCGAGGCGTCGCTGTTTTCGCGGTCACCCAGGCCGATGCGAAGGCGGGGAAACTGGTCGGTGCCCAGATGGGCGGCGATGTCGCGGAGTCCTTTCTGACCGCCGTCGGAGCCACCCGGCCGGATCCGCAGCTTGCCGAGCGGGAGACTGAGGTCATCGCAGACGATCAGGAGGTCGGCCGGTTCCAGCTTATAGAACCGCATCGCCTGGCCGACCGAGCGTCCGCTGAGGTTCATGAACGTTTCGGGCTTCAGGAGCAGGACGCGACGGAAGTCGATCTCGATCTCGGCGAGCTGGCCTTCGAACTTGCGGGCAAACGAAGGCCGGGCTCCTCCTTGCGCCAGGCGGTCGACCACCTCGAAGCCGAGGTTGTGTCGGGTCGCCTGGTATTTGCTGCCCGGGTTGCCCAGGCCGACCACCAATTTCAATGTCGCCAACGCCGCGGCTCCGAACCCGACCCGAACAGGGGCGGCCGGTCCCGGCTCATTCGCCGGGGTCGCGCCGCGATGGTCAGGATCGCGATCCGGCGGGCCTTTTCAGGCCCGGCCAGGTCCCGTGCGGCACGATCCGGACCACGCCCACGATCGGGATCAGTCTTCTTTCTCTTTTTCCTTACGCTCGGGCTTGATGACTTCGGGCTGTGTCGGGGACTCGGCGGCCGCCTCGGTCGGCTCGGGTGCGGCGGCTCGGGTGACGACGTGGGCCAGCAGGAGGTCGGGATCGGCGTTGACGGTGACATCCACCGGCAGGGTCAGATCGCGCACGTGGACGCCCTGGTCGACCTGGAGGTGACTGACGTCGACCTTGATCGAGTCGGGGATGGCCCCGGCACGGCAACGAATCGGCAAGCTCCGGACCAGATGCTCGAGGATCCCGCCCTCGGCGATCCCGGCGGGCACGCCCCGAACTTCCACCGTCACGTCGGTCTCGACGATCTCCTCAGCGTTGACCCGGGCGAAGTCGAGGTGGAGGATCTCCTTGCCGAGGTGGTCCCACTGGACATCGCGGATCAGGACCGTCTCGGTGCTCGTCCCTCCCAGATCGAGTTCGGCCAGGTGGCCCGGCGTCTTGACCAACCGCCAGACGTCGTCATGGGACAGCGTGACCGGGACCTCGGCCTGCTTGTGCCCGTAAATCACAGCGGGGATCCGGCCGCTCTTCCGCAGCCGACGCGCGACGCGGGTTCCTGTCCCCTTGTTCTTCTTCGGGTCGCGCAGCTCGACCCGAGTTTTCACGGCTTCCGACATCGATCGATCACTCTTTCCCTGACGCGGCCTTCGGCCGCAACATCGTTGGTAGGTCAGGCTTTCCAGCCCAACGCGCACGGCGTTGCCAGGCGGAAAAGCCTGACCTACGTGAAGCCGCGCAGCCAGCCATTATCGGGTTATTCCCGGCCTGATTCAAGACCCAGGCCGCGAAAAAGCGGCTCCGAGTTGGGTTTGTCGAGGATCGAGTGGCCTGACGACCGTTCAGGAACGCCGCAGTGTCTTGAGGACCTCCAGGGCTTCGGCGACGTGCCGCCAGGGCTGGAACTGGGAGGAAAAGACATGCCGGACGATCCCCTCGCGGTCAATCAGGTAACTGACGCGACCGGGGAAGAGTCCGAAGGTCCGGGGAACCCATAGCGCGCCGGACGGCGCCATCGCGGTCGGCCAGCAGGCGAAACGGTAGCCGGAACCGCCGGGCGAACCCCTGGTGCGATTCTTCGGAATCGGCGCTGATGCCGATCACCTCGGCACCGGCCTCGCGGAACGCCTCGTAGCTGTCGCGGAACGAGCAGGCTTCCATCGTACAGGCCGGCGAATTGTCCTTAGGGTAGAAGAACAGGACGACCTCGGACTTCCCCCGAAAGTCGGAGAGATTCACCATCTCGCCGGCCGACGACGGCAGCGCGAAATCCGGCGCGGGGTCTCCGACACGCAAGCGCTCTGGATCGGCCATCTTGTCCTCCGCGACGAGTGTGGGCCCTCCCGGATGCCAGCGATGATCGGGCGTCCCGCGGAAGGTGATTCCTGAGCTATTGTATAGCCTGGGGAAATGCGGCGGACAGGGAATCAGAATTCGACCAGCCGATCGATCGGAAACCTTCAAAACGAGGGATCGCCACGACTGAACGGGCAGTCCCAATCGCGCGTGATTCTGATAAACTCAAAATTACATTCATTTCGACGCCCAATCCTCGAAGCCACGTGTCTTGAGTTCCTCGAAGTCCTTCGGGTGCAGTGTGTCGGCGATCGTGGCCAGCATGTCGCCGACACGATGGGCGAAGTCCCGCATCAGTTTGTAGCCCTGGAAATCCGCCTCGCCCAATCCGTGCGTACCGCCATCTCGCACCACGGGATCCAGTTCCCGGAATTGCTCGTCCCAATACCTGGCGCAACGCACGTGCTCGGCCGGACTCGACATCCTGGCATCTGGGAGGCGGAAGACCCGGATGCGACCGCGAAACTCCTCCTCGTCCATGCGGGAGTTCCGCCAGACTTCCAGTAGCGTGTACATGCAATACGGGGACTTCAGAGACTTCCCGGACCCTCGCGCTCGAGGGCCTTTTGAAGGGCCTCGCGCGAGCGGGCCAGGCGCGATCGCACGGTCCCCAGCGGGATGTCGAGCCTGGCAGCGATCGACTGGTAATCCATCTGCTCGATCTCTCGGAGCACGAAGACGGTTCGAAGGCGTTCCGAGAGCCCGCAAAGCGCCTCGTTGATGCTTGTGCCGATCTCTTCGGCTTCCAACTGCGCGCGACGGCTCATGACGTGGGTCGAACTCCGGACGGTGGAGGCCAGCCCGTAGTTCGTGCCTGCGACGGCGGGAGCGGCGGCGGTTCAGATGGAGGCTGCGATGGATCACCGCGCGGCTCAGCCAGGCTGCGAGGTTGGGCGGGCTCACACGCTGCCGACGCTGAAGGCCACAAAGCCGCTGGTGGCCGCGTTGGGCGCCGACAAGGAGAAGAGGATTGCGGACCTGCTGGGATAAGCCCGCCTCGAGACCTCGGACGGACACCCATCGACGGAACCTGGTCGTCGTGACCATGCTGTTCATGACTCATAACAGCCCAAAGGCGACCGCGAGGAGGCGGTGACATGGCATCCTTGGCCAACAAAGTCGGCATCGTGACCGGAGGCGGGACAGGCATCGGCAGGGCGACCGCCTTGGCAATGGCTGAGGCCGGTGCCTCGCTTGTCATCGGCAACCGCAAGGCCAAGCTCGGCGAAGAAGTCGTGCGGGCCATCGAGCAGGCTGGAGGGCGTGCGGTCTTTCAGGTCACCGACGTGAGTAAACCCGAGGATGCAAAGGCTCTCGTGGAGCGTGCCGTCAGGGAATTCGGGCGGCTGGACCTGGCCTTCAACAACGCCGGGATGGACGGCGAGCAGGCGCCCTTCCACGAGCAAGACATCGAAAAGGCGTCGTTCCTGTTCGACGTGAACATCAAGGGCGTCTTCTACTGCATGAAGTACGAGATCGAGCAGATGCTCAGGACGGGCGGCGGAGCCATCGTGAACACGTCCTCGATCTTCGGGCTCAACGGCTACCCTGGTTGGTCGTTGTATTCGGCCACGAAGCATGCGGTCACCGGCATGACCAAGTCAGCAGCCCTCGACTACGCCAGGCGCGGCATCCGCGTGAACGCGGTCGGCCCCGGCCCGGTGGAGACGCCCCTGCTGGCGAAGGGAACCGGAGGAGACCCGCACAGCTACGCCTCATTTGTCCCGATGGGGCGGATTGGCCAGCCCGAAGAGATCGCTGATCCTGTCGTCTGGCTGCTTTCCGACGAGGCCCGGTTCATTACCGGACATACGTTGCCGGTCGATGGGGGCGTCTGCTCGCAGTGAGATGAGAGAGGATTCCCGGCCGGCGACCGGTCCGTCGCCGGACACACCGCATCGGCCCGGGACGACGCGCTCGAGAGTGGTGCCGGTTGCTTGGCGCGCCACTATAGTCATCAGGAGTTTACACACGAACGAACATGATCCCGAGCCGGACATCCCGCGGAGCGACGGTCGGTTCCACAACCTGGTCCGGATCGCCGGGGCGGGCGGCCCCCGATTCGACGCGGGCCACACCGACCGTCTGGACAACTTCTCCAGCGATGGAAGTGACGCTCAATTCGAGCGCGTTTCGGTTTTTCGGCTTTCGACACCGGCCGCATAACTCCCCAAGAAAAAACGATCGCCACAACTCTTCTCTTCATTACAAACGGTCCGTCTTGCCGACACAGAGAGGGTTCACACTGTCAGAGTCTGGTTGAAAAAGTGACAATGGGGAGCTCCGGCTGTCGGTGCGTGTTGGAAAGCCGGCCGAGAATTGCTTGTTTGAGGGGCAATCGGTTCCGCTACAGGGTTTGGGGCGGGTTTCAAGCTCGTCTCGACCGTGCCGCGTAACTGGTGTTCGCCCTTTCAGACAGGTTTCCAGGACGGGCCGGTCGAGCTGAATGGAGGATTCCGGTTCTGGGATGCGCGACGAAAGGGCGTTCTAATGGCCGGAGGAGCGAGCGAACCGTTGCGACCGGCCCAGCCCGGGCTGGCTCCCCTTGGGAGTGAGGCGGGACGGCGGCCGTCTGCGCCTCCGCGCCGGCGCCGCGGACTCCGGCTGGCCGCTTCCCTTGGCGCTCCTGCTGAGCACGGCGGGAGTCGTGTTCGGCTGGTGGTTCTGGAATGTGTTCCAGGTGCGGACGACCAACGCTTACGTCGTGGGGAACATCACCCCGGTTTCCTCTGATGTCGGCGGCCAGGTTGTTGCGTTGTATGCGGACGATAACATGATCGTCGCTGCGGGAGCCCCGCTGGCACAGCTCGATCCGGTCCCGTTCCAACTCGAAGTCGATCGGGTGCTGGCGGACCTGCGCAACGCACAGGCTGAGGTGCGCGCGGCGGCCGTGAACCTGCGGTTGGTTCGCCAGGATCGGCGCGCCCTTCTGGACGGTGCGAGGCGCGGCGGGGCGAGGCCGAGCGGGCGGCGCGGGCGGCGGAGGTGGAGATCCAGACGCGCGGGCAGATCCACCGGAAGGAGCAGGAATTGCTCGCCTCGCAACGAGCGCAGGTCCCTGGACTGGCCGCGCTCGAGGAAAATGCCGCGGCTGTACTACGAGCGGTTCTCAAGGCTGGCGGCCTCAGGCGACGTGCCGGTGCAGGATCGCGACAACCGTGCGGCGACGTATCGCGAGGCGACGGCCAAGCTCGAGTCGCTGCGGAGCGACATCGCCGCCGGCGAGCGCCAGGTGCTCGCCAGCGGCCTTCAGCTCGAGGAGGCCCGCGTCCGGCTCGAGCAGAGCCGCCAGGCCCTGAGCCGCACCGACGCCGCGGTGGTCCAGGCCCAGGCGGCCCAGTTGCAGCCGGAGATCGCCACGGCACAGCTCGAGGCGCTGAAGAGTCGGGTCAATCAGGGCGAGGCGGCGCTCCGTACGGCGCAGCTCAACCTGAGCCACTGCCTGATCCGGGCACCCCAGGGAGGGATCGTCAGCCGGCGGACCATCCAGCTCGGCGAGACGCTCGCGGCGAAGCAGCCGTTCCTGAGCATCGTCCCCCTCGACTTCGACAACGTCTGGGTCGTGGCCAATCTCCGCGAGGACCAGATGGACCGCGTCCAGGCCGGCAGCCGCGCTCTGATCACGCTCGACGGAATTGCCGAGAAAACGTTTCAAGGCTGGGTCGAGAGCACCTCGGGGGGCACCGGATCGGTGTTCTCGCTATTCCCGCCCGACAACGCCACGGGAAACTTCGTCCGCGTCGTGCAGCGCCTGCCGGTGCGGATCCGGTTCGCGGAGGCGGAGAACTACCAGAATCGAATCCGCCCGGGGATGTCGGCGACGGTCCACATCGACGACAGGGCCGTCGTGCGCCGAAGCGATCGCGTGTGGTGAATCCGGAAAGGAGGACGGCGTGGGGACCAAGACACAGATCGCGGTGGCCGCGTTCGCCCTCCTGCTGCCGGTGGTCGTGGGCCGAGGGCTCCGCGCCGGAGACTTGCCCGCGGCCCGCCTCGCGATCGAGCCGCTTCAGACCGACACCCTTCCTACCGCCTTACCGGAGCAGCGCGCGCGAGCAAGACGGCCGGCTATCCCTCCCTCCTCCGGCACCCACCGCCCCGGGCCGGCCCATCCGACTCGCGGAGTCCCTCGCCTTGAGCTTGCGGAATGTCGAGACGGTCCAGGCGAACCTTTCGGTCCGGACCGCCACGGTGGCGCGGTTCGAGGCGCTGAAGGCGTTCATCCCACTCATGGACCTGCCCCAGCTCCAGGTTGGCCTGAGCCGGGTCACCGGCCCCGCGACCGGTAGTCAGTCCGTCATCTTCCCCGACGAAACCCTTGGCACGCCGTTTCTGAACCAGCCCGGGCTCGTCAACGCCGAGCTCAATCGGTTCAACATCTTCCTGCCACTCGACCCGTCCGGACACATCACGGCCCTGCCGATCGCCGAGGAAGGAATCCGCGCCAAGGAGCTGATGGAGCAGCTCGTCCGCCGCGCCCAGGCCGTGCTCGCGGCGCAGCGCGTACTTCGAGGCCAAGCAGATCGGCTACGGCCAACGCGTCGCAGACGCCGGCGCCTACGTGGTGGAGGAGACGCTCGGGCTGGTGGAGCGAAAGCTCCGCGAAAAACAGGCGCACGACGTCGAGCTCAGCCAGGCCAGGGTCGATGTGGGGCGATCCCGGGTCCTCGTGGCCGACCTGGGCAAGGCCGAGCGGAACGCGGAGCGCCGGCTCGGCGTAGTGGTGCATCAGTGCCGACTGTTGGTCCCCCAGGAACTCGGACCGGTCCCGATCGACCCGGAGTCCGCTTTCGCCTTCGACCTCGCCGAGCCTGACCTGATCGACCTCAGCCTGGTGCCCGACTTCCCCCGCTGCCGCGAGGACGCCGTGCAACTGGCCAAGCGGCAACGGCTCGAGGTGCGGCTGATGATCGTCGGCCTACGGATCGCCCGCCTCCAGCAGACTCGGGACAAGACCCGGCTGTTCGGCTTGGGACAGCTCCCCCTGGGCATGAGCTTCAAGAACACCACCAGCAACAACGGCGGGATCGCGCTGGGGCTCATCTTCGGCTCGCTCTATGACCTGCCGGTCGTCAATCTCTCGCTCTGGGCCAACATCCGGCAGGCTCGGCTGGACATCATCCGCTCGCAGCTCGACCTGGAGAAGTCGCTGCTCGAGGTCGCCGAGGATGCCGGTAGCTCGTGGGATCGCTGGCAGCAGGCCGTCCGCGAGTGGAAGCAGCGGGAGGCCGAGTACCGCCTGCGGATCGAATACCGCGATCGTCAGGTGCGACGCTACCGCGAGCAGCAAGCGATCCGGCTCGACGTGCTGGCCTCCGAGGTCGGCTTGCTCCAGGGCGACGCCAACCGCTGGACCGCGTGGTGCAACCTCCAGCTCGCCCGGCTCGACGTCCTCCGCGCCACCGAGTTGCTGCTCGACTATATTGAAAAGGCGGGGATCGCCGCCGTGCCGGCGGTCGTCGATGCTCCTCCCAAACCGCGTCATGGACACGGGTTCCTCCATCGGATAGTCCACCTGAGCGCGCTCGATTCTCGCGATGACAAGGAGGTCCCGTGAGGAAGCCCGTTCGACCAGGCTCGACGCTCCTCGCACTGATGCTGCTTGGCATCACGTGGGTGCGCCCGGCATCCGCCCAATCCGAGGCCCCGATCGCACCCCTGGCCCCCGAGCCACCCCCCGCGGCGTCAGAGACAGCCCGGCTCCGGCCGGGCGAGACCGTCACGCTGCGGGTCCGCCAGGTTATTCCGTTCGATGGGCTGACTCCCGGCGAGCGGCTCTTGAGCGGGCGGCCCGCGATCATGCCGGGCGACCGCGTGCTCGCCGAGGACGTCCGGCCCGGCGCATCCCCCCGCGCTCATCGGCGGGACGATCGTCCACATCCGCCGCCCCGACGGTTCGCGAAGCCGGGCCGAGTAACCCTTGAGCTCGGACAGCTCGTGCAGGCAGTCCCCGGCCGCTCCGAGTTGGTCCCGTGGGTTTTCGACCTCGAGGACCGGCGGTTCAACGTCCAGATGCGGCGGCGGTTGATGCTGGCACTGTTCGCCGCCGAGGGCGCGGGGATCGGAGCGAGCCTGGGCGCGCAGGCCGGGCCATCGAGCCCCGCGTACCTGGGGCTTGGAGCGGGGGTGGGCTTGCTCGCGGGCATTGGATACGCCAGCCTGATGCCCGGGCGCGAGGCCAGCCTGGAACCCGGCGACACGTTCCAGATCACCGTCGGCACACTGTCGTATCGGCCCCTCTCGCCATCGCCGCCGCTCTCGCTTTACCCCGCGCCGGACCCGTCGAAGCGCAAGAAGGAGCACGGCCGATGAACCGCGCCTGGCCGGTCATCGCCCTCATCGTCGCGGCCGTGCTGGCGAGCACCGGATGCGACCGGCGGACGGTAGCCCCCCCCGCGGGCGATCTGCCCCCCGCATACACGCGGGACAAGATCCTCGACCCGAAGCTGGCCGAGGTCGCCCGAGCGTTCACAGCCTGGGCTGGCGAGCAGAAGGTGCAGGCCGGGGCCGTCTTCGGCAGGGTCGAGGTCCTCCCCCCGGCACCGACGCTCTTGCCCTACGGCATCGGCACATATGAGAAACAACTGCGGCTGCCGGCGATCCTGATCACCGGACCGGGCTGGCGCGCTCTGGCTGGCGACGATCGCGAGGCGCTGGCCGCACGTGCGTTCCAGGAGCTTTCCCGGCTCCTGGAATCGAGCGCCAGCGCGTCCACCGTGCGGGCCACGGTCACGATCCAGACGCCGCAGGGGTTGGAACTGTGCTGGATCAACAACCTGGAGCCGGGGAGGAAGCTCTTGCATGGAGAAGACGAGTGAACCTGGGCACCACCGCGGCATCGTCAAGGGCTCTATGGCCGATTTGCTGGCACTGCGCCCGGCGTTTGCCCTGGCCGCGGTCTGGCTGACAACCGCGGGGCACACCGCGAGCTTCCGCGAGATGACCGCCGCCCGCGGCTGGGTGACGGCCGAAAGCTACAGCCTGCACTCGATCTTTCTACTGGCGATCACCCTGACCCTGCTCGTCGTGCCGCGACTGGCGCGCTCTTACGGCAGCTATCCGCTGGTCGTCACCGGGCTGACGATGCTGGGGGCCGGTTCGCTCGTGAACGGCGCGCTGCCGCACGCACCGACGGAACTACTCGGGCTCGGCCGCGTGCTCGCCGGGATCGGCGCGGGGCTGGGGATCCGCTCGGCCCCGCGCATCTTGCCTGCCGGCCAGGAAGGCCGCATCGCCTGGGCCGGGATCGTCCTACCAGCGGCCGGGCCGGTCGTCATTGCCCTTGCCGTGGAGTGGTCCCCCTGGTGGTCCTGGCAGGGAGGCTTTCTGTTCGAGGTCGTGCTGGCCCTTTTGTCTCTCGCGCTCGTGCTCTCGATCGCCGAGCCCCCCGACCTCGACCGGGATTCCCCTCCGGGGCCGGTCGAACCGCTGGGCTACCTGCCCGCGGCCATCGTGGCTGCACTTTCGGTCTGGTACGTGATGCACTGGGGCCAACTTCACGGTTGGCTCGAGGGTCTGGACATCACGGCCGCGATGATTGTCGGATCGATCGCGCTCAGCGTGCTTCTCTGGATGGTCTGGCCGGGCCTCGATCCGGGCACGCTGCGCGAGGGGCTGCCTCGACTGGGGCTGATCGCCTACGGCGGATTCGTACAGTATTTCAATTCCCTGGACATGGGCGTCTACGGCGGCTTGCTGGTGAACTTCAGTCCCTGGATGCGTTCGTGGCTGATCTGGTCACTCACACTCGGGTCAACCACGGCGCTCGCACTCGGCCGGATCGTCTGGCAGAAACGGTCGCCCGGCTTCGCCGGCGCGGCGCTCGGGTTGCTTGTCCTGGCCGGCGGAATGAGCCTCTCACACCACAACACCATGAACTGGCCATTCTGGAGCCTGCTCAATACCGTCGAGTTCAACTGGTTCGCCGCCCCCCAGCACCGGGAGCTCGCCCTGCCGCGGTTCTTGATGGGCTTCGGCAGCGGGATGGTGCTGCTGGCGATGACGACTCGCACCAGCCCTGACCCCCGCCGCGAGGCACGAATCCGGCCGTTGCTCCAGGTTGCGCAGTTCGCGGGTGGAACCTTGAGTGTCGGCGTTCTCGTGACGGTGCTCCTGGCCGTGCACCAACTTCAGTACTCCTACGTCGCCGACCGGGGTTTCATCCAGGCGGTCGAGCGCGGCGACCGGAACTCACGGCTCGCCGCTTACGTGGCCACGGCCGGCCCGGGCGCGGCGGAGCGACAGGCCGAAGCGCTGGAATTCCGGGCCGTCAACTACGAAGCCGACAACCTCGTCTTCGCGGCCATCTACGGAGGATTCCTGGTCGCTTCGCTGGTGCTGGCCGTCGTTTGCGGCGTCTATTCACTGCTGCGGCACCTCTCGTGGCCGTCGTCTTCGTCTTCGCCTGCCGAGCGAATGTAGCCGATGTTTGGGACGCGGGACCGCAGCCAGGTGCTGGAACACGGGTTTGGCCGGTGCCGGTGGTGCTCACGGCGGCGGCATGGTCCAGAGCGGCCGGCCCGTATCCCGGTCCGCCCGGGGGCCGGAAGCGTGCGGGGAGATGGTCCCCGGCTGCATCTGCACGTCGAAGACCTCTTCCACTCCGGTGACAGGACTGGCAAGGTTTCGTTTAAAGGAGAGGCCTCCCAGTGTCCCTCCTTTGGCCGGGATTACTCCGGAGCTGCCTCCAAGCTGATTCGTTTCTGTACGACCTTCAGATACTTCCAGGACCCTCGTGCTCGAGGGCCTTTTGAAGGGCCTCGCGCGAGCGGGCCAGGCGCGATCGCACGGTCCCCAGGGGGATGTCGAGCCTGGCAGCGATCGACTGGTAATCCATCTGCTCGATCTCTCGGAGCACGAAGACGGTTCGAAGGCGTTCCGAGAGCCCGCAAAGCGCCTCGTTGATGCTTGTGCCGATCTCTTCGGCTTCCAACGCGCGCGACGGCTCATGACGTGAGTCGAACTCCGGACGGTGGAGGCCGGCCCGCAGCTCGTGCCTGCGACGTCGGGAGCGGCGGCGGTTCAGATGGAGGCTGCGATGGATCACCGCGCGGCTCAGCCAGGCTGCGAGGTTGGGCGGGATCCGGCCTTCCCGCCAGAGACTCAGGAGGGCCTCCTGCACGGCGTCCTCCGCCAGGTCATCGCTCCGGAGAATCCGTCGCGCCAGGTGATGAAGCCGGCCGAGAATCGGGACGACGAGCTCGGCGAACTGGTTGTCCCCATGTCCGCCGTGGCGGGTATTCCGTTTCTCCGGAAGGAGGATGGGTTGCGATCGGCCGTCCGTCAACCTGGATACGGAGCCATGCGTATTCCTCTCAAACTCCGGTGGATTTCGGACCGATCGGGGCGACCAGGTGATTTCCCGAGTCTGGCCGAGAGGGATTCTTGGATCTTCCACGATCATCACCGACATGATCCGCTCCTCAGTGCATGCTCACGCGAGCCATCAGACGAAGGTGAACGATACGGTGAGTGCCGGAACGGCCGAGGGTTGCCCCGGGTTCGTCACCACATCCGTGCGCCGTGTTCCGCATTCAATAAATACGTGTTAACGCGATGACGGAACACGGGCAGGACGGCCGACGATGGTCTTGCGGACCCTCTCGCGCAATCCCGGAAAGCGAGCCGCCTCCGATCCAGAGGGGATGGAGTATCCCTCCCTTGGGATCGCGCGAGGCCCATCAGACAATCGGCAGCAGCGAGGATGGAGGAAGCGCGAGGGTGGCAAGAGGGGTATCGCTCCGGCGTTTCAGGGAACGCTGGGGCGAGAGGGACATGGAAGGCGCTCAGCAGCCGAGATTCCTGGCGTGGTAGCGCGATGGGCAATTGCACCTGCGCCTGGAACTCGCAGATCAAACAATCGTGGGATACGCCGGAGATGGTCGCGCCCGCACCTTGGGCTGGTCCGTGGTTGTGGTGCGCTGGGGACTTTTCCAGGACCATGTGCAAGCCGACGCCGCAGATCGACACCGACCCGTACAGGGCCAGCAGGCATGCGACCAGGGCTTGGCGGGCGAGGCGGGACATCGCCAGGAACCCTTCATGGTGCGACGAAACGGTGCTACCGGTCATCGGCTGGGACTCGACTCGAGGAACCTTGGGACGTTCTCGATTCGGGACTCAACGTGATGAAGGAAGATAGAAGAGATTCTGGTGATCCATTCTGGTGATTGTCAATCGGTGAGAGCGCTCCACGATCGGGTTGAGCACGCATGGCGCTCGCTTTGTCAAAGAGGAAACGTTCTTGAAACCGGGTCCTCGGCAGAGTTTACGGCCCGTTCACCGGTATTGGCTCGAGCGCGCTGAACGCTCGGGTTGTAGACGCCTGATACGAGCCCGACGCGCCATGGAGTGAATGGATCGTCGGGTCCGGAATCCACTCGCTGGCGCTTCGGGCTCATATCGGATCCCTGCGGTCACTGCGTGCGCAAGGCAGCGTTCAGCGCGCTAAACCGTCTTCTTGGGTTTGAACCATCGCGACAGGGCCTTGCCGAGCTGGTCGGGGACTTCCATGCCCAGCGAGAAGAGTTCGTGGTTGAGATCGCCGGCCTCATCAAAGTTGAGCTGGTGGCTCTTGGGGGCGTGCCAGAGGATATAGCGTTCGGACTTCATAAAGTCGAGATAGGCGATGACCAGGCTATTGTCGCGATAAACCCAGATGGCCAGGAGGGGTTTGCCGGCGGAGCCCTTGGTGCGGACCGTAGGAGTGGTGATCTCGATCTGTTTGTTGGCCATGCCCTGGATCGCGATCTGGCCTGCGGCGCGGCCGCGGATGGAAGGAATGACGATGAGGCGATAAGGGCCGATGGGAACGGCGCGGTGAGACGGAGGCTTGGCCCCGGGGCGAGCCTGACCTTGCTGGAGCACCGCGAGTGCCTCCTTCCAGAGTTCGTGGAGCTCCCCCTGGACGAACCGGAGCGGGTCGGGCTCGACCAGCCGGACGATCATCTTGCCCTTGTCCGACCCGCCCGACTCGGCGGCGATCTCGGCCAGACTGGCCTGGCTGACGCTGATCGAGGCGGCGAGGCGGTCGGCCTCGTCGACCGGAGCGAACGGATCGGCCACGTCTTCTTCGAGACGCGGGCTCTCGATCAGCAGGTCCAGCGAGTCCTCGAGCTCGGCGGCCAGCGGGGCCGGGACGACGCGGTCGATCGCCCGGTCGAGCACCACTCCCGCGTCGGGTACGTGGATCACGTTGGCGCAGAGGTAGTCCCACACGGCCTCGGTACGGGAGCGGATCCGGCGATGCCAGCGCGCGCGCTCGATCAAGGGATAGACGACCTCGGGCCAGAGGGCCGAGCTGGCCGCGTCGCGATGGGCCTTGGTGGTGGCGTAGCAGAGTACGGCGTGGCGGAAATCCGGTTCACTCCGCCAGACCTCGGTGACGCGGTTCCACCGCTCGACGAGGATGTCGTCGACCTCGGTGCGGGGCGGCGCGATGTGGTGGAGGTCTTCCAGCCGTTGGGGCATCAAGCCGGGATTGAGCACGCCCTTGGCGTCGAGCATGTGCTTCTGGGCATGAACGCTGGCCTGGCCGATGGCCCTGCGCGTCTGGCGGAAGACCTTCCGCTGGCCGGGTGTCTCGCGGGTAGCCAGATACTTGGCCACAATGATCGGCGACAGGGCGGGGCGGACGTCGATCTGCTGGTCCAGGAGGGCGGCCGCGTCCCGGATTGCTTCCTCGCTCCCCTCGCAGACCAGGGCGTAGGTCAGGCCCAGCAGAAGTCGGGCGCGATCGGCGTTGCGGGGCTCCAGGGGACGGCGCATCAGGAGCCCGCGCCGCCGCGAGCCGCTCAGCAGGTAAGCCAGGTAGTGGCCGTGCAGGTAACGCTCCTCGGGGGTCAACTCGATCGGATCGGCCAGCACGATCTCCAGCATCTTCCGGACCAGCGGTGCCCGGATCATCGCCGTGAGCCCGCCGGAGCTCGCCACCGAGACCGCGGCGGACCACGACCGCGACGCGGATCCGGCGACCGGACTGGATCCGGACTGCGAAGTCGCAGCCAGACTCGAAGCGCCCGACCGGGACGGCGTCGCCGGACTGGTGGGGATCGGCTCACTCTTCTGACCCACCGGGGCTCCATCCGGCGACCCGGACGACGCGGCCGCCGACCGCATCGTCCCCGATCCCGGTCCCGATCCGTTGGCCGGGCCGGCCCCGGACCGGGCCGCCGAGGAGACCGGCGCCGTCGGGCTAAGGCTGCCCGACTTCGACGCGGTCCCGGCCGTGGCGGACGCGGTCCCCGTGGCGCTCGCGGAGGATCCGCTCGATTTCGTGGCGCAGGGCCTCGGCCGCCACCGCCCCGGACCGCGGACGCGCCGCGGGCCGCTTGGCCAGCAACGACAGGATCAAGGCTTCCAGGTCCTCGGAGATCCAGGGATTGCGGCCCCGCGGCGGGTCCGGGTCCGATGAGACGTGTTGCGCCATGACCGACATCGACGAGCCTGTGAAGGGCGCCGCCCCCACCGCCGACTCGTAGATCATCACACCCAGCGAGTACAGGTCGGTCCGGAAGTCGACCCGGCTCCCCTTGGTCTGCTCCGGGCTCATGTACAGCGGCGTTCCCCGGATTATCCCCGAGTGGTCCCCCTGCTCGGCGAGCATCGACAGCCCGAAGTCCGACAGCTTGGGCGCATCGGCGGCCGTCAACAGCACGTTCCCCGGCTTGACGTCCCGATGGACGACCCCCTGATGATGCGCATAATCCAGCGCATCGGCCACCTGGGCCAGGATCCGCAGCCGTTCCTCCAGTGGTAACTGCCGCCACCTCTTGGAGTAACTGGTGCCGTTGACCTCCTCCATGACCAGGTAATACGTCTGATCGGCCATCCCGAAATCATAGATCCGCACCACGTTCTCGTGCAGGAGCCGGGCGGCGATCTGGGCCTCCAGCCTCAGCTTCTTCCCGACCTCCTCGCCGCTCCGCTCCTTGAGAACCTTGATCGCGACGTTGCGCTCCAAGACCTGGTCGGTGGCCGAATAGACGGCCCCCATGCCGCCGTGGCCCAGCTCCTTCTCCAGGAGGAACCTCTGGTTGAGTGTCGTACCGATTGCGATCACCGTGGGGCTCCCATCGCCATCGAGGCCGGCCGGCTCCCGCCGCGCACGGCATGTCGTAGGGCTCCATAACCCGCACCGGCCACTTTGCCCGAGTATTCTGTGTGCCTGACTAATGTTAAGATATGGAGGCGATACGCACAACGAGCCGGTCCGGTCCGCGCAATCGCGCTTCGCCCCGGGCTCATCCGATCACCAGCCCGCTCGCGACAGCCCCGCCCACGAGCCGGGCGATCGAAATCATCCGGAGGTCGCAATTCATGAACAGCCTACCACGCTGGATGCGGTCAGCAAGATGGCTCCCCGCCATTCTGCTATTTTATGCGGCATTGTGGCAAGGAGAGCCATCCCGAGCACAAACCATTCCACTACGAAAGGATCCGGCCCCGGCCCCGGCGAAGACCCGGGATCGGAGCGAGCCGGCCAAGCTCAAAAAGGACGCCAAGGCCGGCGTCAAGAAAGCCCAGGCTCCGGCCAAGGTCCAGGAGCCCCGGCGCGAACCCAGCGAGGCATTCAAGCAGTCGATCCGCCAGACCCTGGAACGGCGACGGCAACGCCGGGCGCGGTTGGCCCGGGCCCAGGGACTCGACGAGGCGCGGCCCGTCGGCGCAATCGTCCCCTGGCCCATGCCGCCGGCCCTGATCATCCGCCAGACCCCGGCGGTCCACGACGAGGTCAACAGCCTGCTCGGCCAGCTCCGGCGCTCGGGGAATGGTCGGTAGGCCACTGCGTCGATGTATCCGCGGAGGTACGGTAAAGCATCCCCGGAGGTATAGAATCCAGGCCTCGGCCCATCGGCCTTCCGCGCATGGACCAGGCCGGATCGAATGCCCACAGCATCTGCGCGTGGTGGTTCGCGGCCAGGCGGGGCCGGGGGCGACTGGGGGCAACGGAAGCGTCAGGGTTCCAGCTCGTCACGCGCGGTGTGACGGACATAGAGGACATAAACCGTGTCCTCGCGGACGGTGAAGATGATCCGGTGCTTGTGTTTCCGCTTGCCACCCCTGCCATAGAGCAACTCATGGATTTCCTCGGCGAATCTGTCGCTCTCGGCGGCGGCGGGGCCGCAGGGGCCGGGTTTGCAGGGTGTCGATGGTCTTGTACAGCCCGGCCAGCCATTTGTCGGCGGCCGCAGGCGAGGCGTTCGCGCGTAGCCACTGGGCCTGCGTGCGAATATCCGCCTTGGCGGTCGCGGCCAGCTCGATGCGGTACTTCATGAACCCTGGGGCAAATTCAGGTCGCGGCGGATCTCAGCGAACGCTTCCGCTAGGGGCTGGGTACGCCCGGCCCGCATGTCGTCCAAGCCTTGCCGGATGCCTTCCAGGGTGCGGGCTTCCTCGGCTTCTTCCTGCTGGCGAAGCAACCGCACAGCGGCGGTGATCGCCTCGTCAGAGGACGTGAACCGGCCGCTTCGCACCTTGGCCTGGACGAATTGCTCAAGGTCTGCGGGCAAATGAGTGTTCATGTAGGGCATCTCCTTCGACTTCTAGGTTATCACAAGTGAGTCGGGACGCCAAGGTGCGTTTAACTGCGTGCGCGGATGCATCGTTCACCCCTGGAGGTCGATAATGCATCGTGCTTCCCTCCAGGGTTATGGTAGGGTGCCGGCATCATTTGAGGCGAGGGAAGCTCGCAGTCATGTTCCATTCGAGATGGTGCCAGGAAACGTTACCGGCTGAGCAGGCTCATGCTCTTGATCGTGATCTCGGCCCTATCCATCGCCCTGATGTCGAGGTTGTAAAGCTCACGTCACGGCCCCTGGCCGCCGCCCGCGGTCAAGGCCACAGGGAACGTGCCGGTCCCCTTGATGTCGACCTCGGACGTCGCCAGAACCTCGTCGCCGCTCCGGGCTGAGACTGTCCAGTGCCCAGGCCAGAGGCCGGCGAGCTCGACCCGGTCGAAGCTCGAATAGACCCGGAACGCCTGGCGCACCGTGACGCCCGAGGGCCCGACCGCCACCACCTCGTCGGGCACACGCGACGGCCGCGGAAAGTGGATCGCACCGCGGATCGTCGCCCCGGGCGTGAGCGTGCGCTCCGCGACGTTGACCACGCCGGCCGGCACCTCCACGTTATCCAGCCGACCGAAGCCCGAAATCGGGTCGTGAATGACCAGCGAGTAGGTGCCCGGCGACAGGTAACGGACGCAGAAGTTGCCGTCGGGGTCGCAGCGAGTCCATCGCGACGGGGTGCGGCTCCCCTTCGCCACGGCGGTCACCTCCACGAGTCGCTCGAGGCTCGCCTTCTTCGACGCAGGGATCTTGCCCGTGATACATCCGGCGCCCGGCGCGATTCGGATCTCGCCACGACCCCCGGGCGGCACGACCACCTCCCGGTCGAACTAGGGGCCCGCCATCGAGCTTGAGCATGCCGAGCCAGTCGGAGACGCGGAGCCGGTAGGTGCCGGGGCCGACGTCGGGCAGCACTAGCTTCCGCTGCGCATCGAGTTCCTCCCAGTCAGGCTGGGCGAACGAGAGCGGGCCTTTGGAAAGAGGCACTAGCTCCACCCGGAACATCGGCCGCGCGGCGTCACGGCCTTCTTCTCGAGCGCCGAGGACAATCGCGAGCTCACCGTGACATTGTCCACCTTCCGCGACGCGCCCAGGCCCGAGCCCGACTCGAACTGTGCCTTCGACCCGTCGCCGATCTCGAACGCGAGTGTGAACCAACGGCGCCCTTCGGGGTCGAACGCACGAACGTCCGTCGTCTGCCCCTCGACAACAAGAGCCGACCACGTGTAGGTTTCGATCACATCAAAGACCTGGTAAGGGAAGCCCACCGTGGTCAAGCCCACCGGCACGCGGTCGACCTGGAAGCGGCCGTTCTCGTCGGCCTTGAACCTGACGAGGCGTCGGTCATCGTCGCCGAGGTCTTCAAGACGGGGCTCTCCGACATAACCATCGGCGAACGCCCAGACGCCCTCCTCTTTGGCGTTCGGGTGCCAGACACGGCCCTCGACGCGGCCCATCGCGGTGGGGACGTCGATGCGGACGACCCCCGCGTCGAGCCCGGCGTCGGGCACATCAATCGCCAGGACGGTCTCAGGAATGCCGCGACCTTCGATGACCAGCCGGTAGCGGTCGGGGCGGACGTGCTCGAACCGCAGTGTGCCGTCGGCCGAGAGGGTCGCCGTACGAGTGGGGAGTTCCTCGGCGAGGGGGGAGTAGGACAGTCCGTCGATGTCCCACAGGTCACGACGGGGGACGAGACTCGCCTTGACGCGGTTCCTCAGCGTCTCGGACACGACAACCCTGGCCGACACGGTGACACCCGGCAACAGGCGGATCTCCAGCGGCTCGATGACGCGTTTGACCTCTACCCACCCTTCCCACGCCGCAAACCTCTCGGCGGCGACCCCGACCCAGGTCGTGCCCTCCTTCGAGAGACTCAGGCGGAAGCGGCCGTCGCGCGCCTGGATGTCGCGCCGGACGCAGTCGGACCCTGAGGGGATCTTGCCCGGCCCGGCCGCGATCGTGAACGCCGTGACGGGCCTCCCGTCGGGCGCGACGACCCGGCCGGTCAACGCGATCGTCGGCTCCATCACCATGACGATCCCCTCGGGCTTCGACAACCCCCGGCGCATCTCCTCGAACGCGAGCTTCCGGTCGATGAACCCGTCCTTCTGAAAGCTCAGGGCGTAGTGCAGGTCGGGGGTCAGGAGAACCAGCCTCCCGTCCTGGCCCGACGTGTCCTGCTTGCCGTTCAGGTTAGCGCCAGTCACCCCTTCCAGCGGCTTGCCGTCTGGGTCGACGACCTTGACCGCGATCGTCATCATGGGCTTCAGGAAGATCTCTTGGTTCGGGCCGACCCGCGTGCTTTTAGGAAGCTCTGGGTCGTCCATGTAGCCGGGGTGGGACACCGAGACACCCAGGCTGGGATCGACGCCGCGAACCTCGTAGCGTCCATCGGCGCCGGTCGTGACTTGCTTGTCCTTGTCCGGCACCCAGATCGGGAGCATGTGGATGACCGGGGCGATGGTTGCCCCGGCAATCGGGGCCTTGGTCCGCGAGTCGCGGACGGTCCCCTTGACGGTGATCCCCCGGTGCAGCCGGACGACGACCCGCCGGGGGCTATCGGCCGACTTGATCACAAAGTCATGGACCATGGGATAGCCGCCGACGTAGTCGGATGCCTTCGCCTCGACGCTCAAGCGGCATGACGGTGGTGTCGGGATCGGGAACGTCCCGGCGGGCGACACGACGGATGTCCACACGTCGCCGTTCGCCGGGCTCTTGCGTCCCGGCGCTTCGTACCAGGCCTGGTACGTGAACGCCGTGACGGGCGCCCCGCTCTTGTCGTCGACCACGGCCACCGTGACCGGCCTGAAGTCCGCAGTAGCAGCCGCCGGAGCACCCTGGCGAGGCGGTTCGGCCGCCCCGGCGGAGAGGGCTAGGAGCGCCACGATCGAGACACGTTGGATGCGCACGAGTGAACCCTCCTTCCTGACGAACACGACGCGCAGTGCCCTCCTCACGGAACTTCGCCGGCTGTGAGCGCCTGGACGGCGGAGCCATCGTGAAAACCACGTATGCAATCATACGGTCGGGCAGGCCGCTGCTCCAGCCTGGCTTCCGCCAAATCGACCGGGGGTCGGGCACGGTTTCACGCGGACCGGGCTCGGAGTCTGTCGCGGAAGCCTCAATGGCCGTCGCGTAGGGCGCTCTTTGGGGACCGAATTCGGCAAAGTCCGCTCGATCGGTGCTCACAGAGCACCCTACACTCACACGAGGTTGGTAATCTCGCCCCGGTCGTCGGCCGTGAAGTGGAAGTCGAAGGCGGGCCAGAGGACGGCGAGCTTGTTGAGCAACTTCTGGACGAGTTCCGTCCTGTCGTTGATCCCGGTGATTCGCAGGTGGTATTGTACCGAATCGGGTTGGGTCAGAAGGTCGAGATCGAGCCGGAACAAGTCGGGGGTGTTGAAGATTGCAAGCTGGTAGCCGTTGCAACGGATCACCGGAGAGGCTGCGGTCGGAACGCTGACGGCGGGCACAGCATCGGTCGCGACCGCCTTGTCCTTCGGGCTCGCGGCGGCCCCCGCCTTGTCCTTCGGGCTCGCGGCAGCCGTGCTCGTTGCGCCCACCTTGACTGTCGCGGGCGGCTTGCCAGCCTTCGGAGTCTTCAATCGTTTTCTCTTGGCCATGAGTACGCAACTCCATTCGGGATCGGCGAGCGCGGTTCGATCCCGGATTAGCGGGCGAATGGCAACGTTCCCGGGGAAGTCTGGAAGGCGCGGATACGGTCCAGGACGTCCCGGACTTCCTGCGTCTTTCCATCCGTCGAGTCGGGGAGGTCCGGCGGGAAGTCATGCGAGTAGATGCGAACCGACTTGCCAATCAGGTCGGCCGGTTGGAAAGGGGTCGCGGCGCTGGCGGGGTTCCATGTCGTATCGAACATGTCGGTCGGTTAACCCAGGTCCGTGGGATGGTCCTTGTCCGGCGCTGCCTGAGGAAACAGGTTGAGGCGTACGCTGCGACAGCCTTGCTGGATGTTGAAGGTCAAAGTGCCGCTGCCATTGGGGACTTGCTGATCGAACTTCAGTGTGACGTTGATCGCGGTTCCCCGCCCTGAGCCGCCCCGGTTGATGGCGTCCACGACCTTGGCCGATACGTATCCGGGTGGCGGAGGAGTGGCGTCACGACCTCGCATGAAGGTGGTCGTCAGTACGAGCTTCTGAAACTCAGGAGCGGCATCGACGGGGACAAAGTAGTACTTACCGCAGCTTTTTTTCATGATATGAACAGGACATTTTGGTTTATCATCAGACACAACGAGCAAATATGGGTTGTGTGCAAAATCGAGGTAGGCCGCATAGATATCGTTCTGGTCGGTGACGGGATCAGCGTAGTAACTCATCAGGCCCGCCCGCGTCGCGCTGCCGTGGACCGTGAGCGCATTGGTGAGGGCTCGCGTCAGGGACCCCGTCACCGGTTTGGGAAGGTTGGCCACGGTTGTGCCTTCCAGAAGTCTGCGCGTTGGTCAACTCGCCGAAGTAGGTGTTCGCCTCTTGGAGAAGGATGTTGCGATAGGCTAGCTGCACGAACGGCTGGAATGTGCGGGCGCGGATGAGGTTATCCATGACCTGGTCGGTATAGACATCCAGCAATGCGTTGCGTAAGGTCAGGTTGTCGACCTTGAGGTTGGTCGCCATGCATCCCGATAGGAGGATGACGGGGAGAAGGGCGGCCAGCCGGACGAGAATGGTCTTCCATATCATGGCCGAACTTCTCTTCAAGATCGAAGGGAACTGGACTGGCAAGTCCCTCCCGGCCCGCACGGTACGCGGTGGGCGAACCGGGACAGTCGCAGCGACTGTATCGGTAATACAGTGTCGATCAGACCAACGATTTTCTCTTCTCCGGCGAAGAAGCTTTCCTCGGGGCATGGAAAGGCTGATCAAATCACGATCCGCGCGATCTCGTCGGTCGTGCTTTGGTCGCTGGTGCGGTCATGATGTCACTGCGGGATCGGCTGACCGCCGCTGGCCGGCTCGCGCACGACGTCGCCAACGAACGACCGGGCATCGCCGAAAAGCTTCAAGGTCCTGGCGAGGTCGTCGAGCGGATTGTCGATACCCGCGATGCCGGGGCTCATTTTGGTTCCCACGACTTCTACAGCGGAAGATGTACGGTGGTTTCTCGGAACCGCCAGCCACGCCGGCGCTTGCGACGACGGATCCCGAGGGATCCCGCATCGCACCCGGCGGGCAGGGACGCCCGCCCGTCCCCCGGGCGCGGCGATGTCGCGACATCCTTCGGGAGCGTCGATGCGGAGCTCATAGCGGCTCCTGACGGGAAACCCGCTGCATGAGTCCTTGAAGTTGCTCCGTGGGAGAGTCGGTGTCAGACCAGGGTCCAGATTTCTTCGCGACGAAACACCGGAAACCTGGTCTCACCCCCACCGGTGATGACGGTGGGGCTGTGATGTCTCAGGCCCGCCTTTCTTTCGAGAGCCCGTCGCCCGTCGTCGAGAGTTGATCAACCGAAGGATCCTGGGGTTGTCTGGGCCCCCAACGAACCGTCCCCGGGATTCAGTATTGCGTATCTTCCAGGCGGAACTCGCGATCGGCCTTCTTCCCAAGGATGCGATAGAGCATCGAGTTGAGCGTATCCCGGTCGTTGTCGAAGCCGCCGTGCGAGTCGCTCCGCGATCGGCAACCGTCTCCTTCGCTCTGACCGGCGATCACCAGGCTGGGGAGTCCATCGACTTTCTTCTGGAACAGCTTCTCGACCTCAGGGTTGACTTTGTCTTCCTCGTGGGCACGTAATCCTGCATGACTGATAAATCGCTCCATCCCCAGGATCGGCGTTCCCCGCTTTCCCTCGAAGGCGTTGCTGACCAGGTAGAGGAGCGACTTGCCGTAGGGGCCGACGTCGTCGTCACGCTCTCCGACTTCGCTGAGCACGTAGAGCGTGGGCTGCGGGCACTTGCCGGCCTGGATGCTGGGGACAACGAGCCGCTTGAAGTCGTTGACAGTGATCGCCGGGGCCATGAATTGGAGCGTCTTGAAGGAGATGCCCGCGTCGGCCATCAGGGGCAGCGCGTGGGCGGCGAAGATGCTACCGGCGCGTATGGCCGACGACGTGAAGCTCCCAGTCCTTTCGGTCCGCGGGGGAAAAGGGCGCCAGCGCCTCCTTGACGTGTTTCGAAAGGAGCTGCATCCCACCCCTGCCCTTAGGGTGCCGCGACGCGGCTTGGGCATTCGCCTTCATCTTGTTCCAGAGGAGGGTCCCGGGCAACGCCGCGGTCAGCTCGAGTGTGCGATCCTTGGCCTCCGTGGCGCCTTCGCGGAGTTTCTGGAGCCAATCGGCGACGTCCGCGGCACGCTGACCGGCCTGAGACCAATCGTCGATGATGCCCATGAGGGTCTCCATGGCCCCGGTTTCCCACATGATGTGCAGCGGGTAGATCTCATTGGCCAGGAGGACGTCGCGGAAGGAGAGGACCCGGTGCGCGACCGTCTGCTCGTCGTTGAGGCCGCCATGCAAGTAGAGGAGGATTCGATGCTTCGACCAGTCTTTCGTGGCTCTTGGGATGGATTCGGTGAAGAGTCGTCTCAGGTCCGCCTCGGTGGTCCAGTATTCGCCCGACATTGAGAGCTCGCCGTCGTTGCCGACGTCGATGACATAGGGGCGGATCTCGTTGAGTGGGACGGCGCGATGCGCCGCGCTGCAAACCCGCCGAGGTCTCGCGATCCTTCTCCTCGACCCAGACGTTGATCTCGACCGGGACACCGAGCTGTGCGACCCAGACATCGGTGGCATGTTGCATGTAGTCCTCATAGGGTAGCAGGGCGAATCCGTCGCGCCCCCACGACTTCCCCCACGAGTTCTGGACGATAAAGCCCTGAGAAGTATAACCGACTATGGCGACGGCATGTCCGCCGGTGGCCTCGCCGCTTCGCTGGATGACCGGGAGGGTGAGCGTACGCAAGTTACCCGCTTGGACGTAATTGATCACCACGTCCCTGGGGCCTGGCTTGTGCCAACCGTCATGCACCATCAACGTGACATAGAGAATGCCTACCTCGTTGAGGGCGGCATGCATGTCTCGGACCTGACGATGCATGACGCGGTGGAAGGCACCGCCGGGGGTCTTCCGTCCATCGTCTTCGCGCTCTTGCGTGAAGTTCTCCGGGCCGTGGAGTGTATGAGGCCAGTGTTCGGCCGAGCAAACACCGTGCTTGACCCATCCGATCATGGCGCCACGAGCCGAAGACCCTTCATACGACTCGCCGGGCCACTCGTCGTAGCGGTGCGCCATCTCGTAGAGCATTCGCGGGCTGACTCGCCGATTGAGGTTTCGGGCCGTCAGCAGGTAATTGATGACGCTAGCCAAGGCGAATCCCGTGCAAGCCCCCTCATTCCCCTGATCGAGAATATCGGGGACGAGATCACAGTTCACCAGGATGTCGGGCAGAGGACTGAGACGCGGTTGATAGAACCAATCTCGGAGGTTGACGCGATCCGGCTGGGCGTCGAGTTTGCGCCGGACTTCTTGCTCGGCCGTAATGGCGGGTTCCGCCTTTCGTCGGCTGGTGGCCTCGGGACGAGTTGTCTTGGGGGAGGAATCGTCACGGGGACGTGGTTTCTTCCTGGCCATCATCGAGCCTCCGAAAGGGCGACTCTTGCGCGGGCGACGCGTGAATTGATCCCGGCACTCCGACGTGGTGCCCGGAGAGGCTTAATCTATCGGACATCCCCAACGACGACAAGAGTGTCGATGAGGGTTCCTCGTCCGCGAAATCGCAACCAACCGCCCATGGACCGCACGAGTTCACCGCTCGCCGATCGACAGGACCACAGAAGTGGATCGGAGACCAGAGATTGGAACACGAAATCCACGAAATCCACGAAAAAACCCAGGTATCGTGAGAACCAGACCCGAGTGACCCAGCAGCTTCCTGTTCGGGTGGATGGTCATTCCGGATCGGGTGGACTCGTCCCAACCACCGACTCAGATCCGCCGCGGAAACACTCCTGGGGGCTCGCCGACGGACTTCGGCATCGACCCCAGCCACCCAGGTGCTCGTCCACGAAACCAGGATGACGGCGCGGACGTGTCCAGGTCAATTTTCACCGCGCCAGTACGGCCCTGTGCCCGAAATGGTGAGCTGAGACATCCCTTGTCGCTTCCGGACATCAATTCCGATCGAAACGTCGATCTCCGGCAACGGTCCTGGTCCGTGGCCTACATTCATGGCTCATGAAAAGGATGTCACCAGATTGGTAATGAGCCGTTAATCTTTGTGAGGCTGTCGAAACCTTGAGAGTCTTTTAAGAGCCCTGGAGGGGCGTCAGGACGTAGCCAGGGGCGTCAGCCCTGGGGTGAGAATCGCCACGATAACCTCTGCCTTTTTCATCGCAGCGCCCCGACCCAAGTCCGGGCATCGCCCAGGCTTGGGTCGGGGCGCCGCGATGGGTCTGGCGGTCTGGACCGGTCCAGGGGCTGACGCCCCTGGCGATATCCTGACGCCCCTGTTCGGGGGCTCAAATGCCTTCTGAAAACGGACTCTTAACTTTGCGAGCGATCATGATCAATCGTGGTGGAATCCTGGCCGCGGTGACGTGCTTCGTGCTGGGCGGCAGCCAAGAGCTATCGGCGGGGGGCATCCATATCCGCTATCCGGTCGATGCCCCGGAGAAACTGGCCCATGCGAACGAGGTCTATGCTCAGGGTGTCCTGAACATGTACGAGCGGCATCCTCGGTGGTTCGAGCATACGCACCCCTTCTATACGGAGATGTTCCATAATCCCGAGATGATGGACCGGCTCGTCGTGCGCTGGGAGGCCCACGAGCAGCGGTTTCGAATACTGGCACTACTGCCTCTGGAAGGTCCTGGATGGATACGCGATCCACCAACAGGAGCCGCTTCCTCACTTCCCGATCCTACCCCCGCCCTCCAGCCATGAGGTGTCGGGAGCCGGGAGCCCTGGTCCCGGAGGCAGCGGCCCGGGGGTTGGCAGCCATGGGAACGGTAACGGGGGTGTCGGCGGCCAGAGTGTCCCGGAGCCGTCGACCGCAGTCCTGATGATCTCGGGGCTGATCGTGGGACTCCTCGGGTTCGCCTGGCGACGGGTCTGCCGGCGTAGAGTGACCTGCGAGTGTGTGCCGGGATGATCCAGCCGGCCTGTTTTTTCTGGGCGCTCCGATCCGTCGAAACGGCCAATGCGTTCCCCATCATCCCGGCCGGTCCTTCCTCGAAGGAAGGCCGTACAGTCTGAAAGGGTGTACGAGAAGCGTGTCGGGTGGGTCGAGCTGCGATTGCTTGCGGCGAGGCCCACCAAAGCCGCGGTGTTCGGTGGGCCTCACGCCGCGTTGCGGCGTTCGACCCACCCTACTACAAGCCTCTCGTACACCCTCTGAGGGAAATCCCGGCCTCGACCATCACGGAATCACGCAGGTTGACCGGGGAACCTTAGTCGGCGTGGGGGTCGTTCGTCCCGGCCTTCAAGAGCTCGGCCAGGCGCTCCCAGGAGGCGCTGGTGGTCTGTTCGAGTTCCTGGCAGAGTGCATCGCTGGCGGCCTCGGCGGCGTCGGGATCCAGGCCCTCGGCGCGACCGCTCGTCGATCCACTGATGGACCTTCTGTCGCTGGAGCTCGCTGTACCGCTTCAGCTCGTAGAGCCAAGGCAGGCCGATCTGGACGAATGGAAACTCGTCCACAAAACCGCAAACAATCGTCGATGAGCCGCACACTATCGCCCCTCGCCGATCCCCAAGACCACGGAAGAGGATCGAGAGAAGAAATTTGGAACACGAAATACACGAAATACACGAAATAAGAGTCCCTCAAAAAAGGGGGATAGGCACCTCGAAGACTCGGAGCCAGTCCCCCTTTTTTGAGGGACTCTAAGAAAAAGATCTTCTGGAGATCCTGACCCCCAGCCCGAGTGCACCAGTAACTTCCCGTTCTGGTGGATGGTCAGTTCGGATCTCGTGGACGAGTCGTTCGGAGTCCGTCGTCCGTTTTCGAACCCCGAGCCGCTTTGAGTCACCCTAATGAAATCCATTCACCCGGTCTGGAAAAATGGCCAGATCGTTCCGACGCAACCGGACGACTGGCCCGAGGAGACCGCGCTGGCCGTGGAGCCGATCGAGGAATCAGGAATCACTCGTGGCGGGACTTCTCGCTGACCACCACCGAGCTGAGGTTGAGGAAACGCGGTCAAAGGCGGAGAACCCCGTCACCCGGCCTGCGGCCGACCTCTCCCCCAGGGACGAGGTGGAGAAGACCCGGGCCTCTGGCCGGAGACCGGCCCGGCCCACCCGTGATCACCCTCGCCCCCACAAGGAGAGGCTTGCGGTGAGGGGATCTTCGCGGTGGTCTTCGGCGAGTCGTCTCGAAGGATCGGTGAGGACATGCTCGCCCGCCTTGATGTCGTGGCGGTTGGTCCCCGTCGCCTCGACCGACCCATTGTCTCGGAGCGCACCACAGGCCGCGGCGAATTCGTCGGCGCGCAGGTCGACCTTGACCCGCGCCGGGATGCCGCTGACTTCAGCCCCCATGCTCATCGGGCCGAGGACGTCGGTTATGAATGACCGCAGCGCCTTCTTGACGCTGAGCCCTCTTCCCCGATAGCGTTCAGGTCGTGCCGTCGCCCGCCTGCGGAACTGCTGGCCGACCTCCTCGATCACTGTGAAGTGTTCCTGGAGGAATGAGACGGATTGGGGCACGTTCGCTGGCAGGTGAGGGCGCGTCCTGGCCCAGGTTAGGCAAATGTCTAGGCACGACTCGTCGCCCGTCGGCTTCATCAGGACCAGCGCGTCGCACACCAGACAATTCGTTACGTCCCTTTTCTCCTGCGTCCCTTTTCTCCTGATGAGGCTACCGCGCTTTCCAGATAGCCCCTGACCGGCCGTCGGAGCAGGTATGGACATACGCTCGGGCCGGGCGTTCGGATGTTCTCGATCGCCCCGTAGCTCTTTCTGTTTCGTTCGACAACCGCGATCCGATCCGACACAGTCGAGGGTGTGCTCCTTTCCGAGGAAGATGCCATGGCCGTTGACGCGAAACGTATTGAGGCCGTTTTCAGGGCGGCGGTCGGAGTCGCGGATCCCGTCCAGCGGGCTGCCCTGCTCGATCGGGAATGTGGGTCGGATCCGGAGATGAGACAATGCATCGAGGCGTTGCTCAGGGCACACCAGGAGCCGGCCACCAACCGCGAAGAGACTGCGGGGACCCCCTTCGTGTTCGCTCCACCCTCGCTAGAGATCACGATGGCGTTTGATTCCTCGGTCGATCCGAAAATACCGATCGTGGCGACTCCTGGTCAGGCTCCCTTCACGCAGCAAGAGGATCTGAAGGAGGAGGAGGAACCGCTGGCACTCGACTTTCTGGAGCCTTCCTCGGAGCCGGGTTCCTTCGGCCGATTGGGCCATCACGAGGTGCTGGAGGTCCTCGGCCGGGGTGGCTTCGGCATCGTGGTGCGGGCTTTCGACGAGTCGCTGCGGCGCATGGTGGCTATCAAGGTGCTGGACCCGCGACTGGCGTCCAACTCTCCCGCGCGGAAGCGCTTTCTGCGCGAGGCCCGCGCCGCCGCCCGCATCCGGCACGGGAACGTCGTCCAGATCTATGCCGTCGAGGAGCGGCCGCTGCCGTACCTGGTCATGGAGTACGTCCCGGGCCAGACGTTGCAACAGAAGCACGAGCAGTCCGGCCCGCTGGACGTGGCGGACGTCCTCCGGATCGGAGCGCAGGTCGCCCGCGGGCTGGCCGCCGCCCACGAGGAAGGTCTGGTCCATCGCGACATCAAGCCGGCCAACATCCTCCTGGTCAACAGCGCCGACCAGAACGTCAAGATCACGGACTTCGGAGTGGCCCGGGCGGCCGACGACGCCAGCCTGACGCGGTCGGGGGCGATCGTCGGCACTCCGCAGTACATGGCGCCTGAGCAGGCGAAAAGCGGACCGCTCGACCCCCGCACCGACCTGTTCAGCCTCGGTAGCGTGCTGTACACGATGGTGAGCGGCCGGCCACCGTTCCGCGCCCCAGCCCGCTGGCGGTGCTGAAGCGGGTGGCCGAAGACACGCCCCGGCCGATCCGCCAGATCATCCCCGAGGTGCCGCAATGGCTGTGCGACCTGATCGCCCGGCTGCATGCCAAGGACCCCGCCCATCGGTTCCAGTCGGCGGCGGAAGTGGCCGGCTTGCTCGAACAGCACCTGGCCCACATCCAACGGCAGTCGCCGCTTGCGCGGCCGAAGAGCGCGCGAGTTCCGCGCTGGCCCAGGCTGCGACGGGTGGCGGTTCCGGCCGCGGCGACCGTCGTGCTCGGCGGTTTGGGCGCGCTGATCACCTACTCGATCCGGCGGCCTACCGCGCCCATTTCGGCCGCCTTCCAACCGGCCGGCCCGGGTCACGGTCGAGGGCCGGTGCTGCCGCTGGCCGCCGCGCCGGCCGCGCACCCCGCGCCCAGGGCCATGCGCACCCAGGTGCTCCAGGGGCTGGCCGCCGTCAGCGACGCGCTGATCGACTTCAACGAGCCGGAGCGATCCTTCGGGGCCGAGGCCCGGGATAACGCGTTGCGCCGCGCCGCGGACCGGTGCAACGCGTTCCTGGTCCGCTTCGACCTGGCGATGCTCGAATTGCCGCCGAAGGCCCGCATCGCGAAGGCGACGGTGAGCTTCTACGTGTGGGACCCGAGCTCCAGTGGCAAGACGAAGGTCTGCGCGTTCCCGCTCAAGACGGCGTGGGACGAGACGACCGTGACCTGGCGAGAGCCGGCCGCGGGCCAGAAGTGGCAAGGCGGCCCGGGCTTTTCCTTCGACGCTGACGCGGGACCGGCTGGCCCCGCGGTCATCGTGCCGCCCGAAGAGGGAAGCGACACCGTCGACCCACCGATCGGGTTCGAGCTCGACGTGACGGACCTGGTGGCGCTCGTGGCTGGAGGGTAAGACGCCCAACCACGGGCTGGCGATCGCGCCGGTGATCGATCCCAGCGTGGACGAGGGGTTCCAGTCGCGGTTCCAGATCTACGGCTCCGAGCGCAGCCAGGAGCCGTATACGCCGAAGCTGATGGTGCAAGTGCAGGATTGAAAGCGGGTGTCCTGCCCGAGATTTCCATCACGGCGGAGCCCCTGAACGGCCCGCGTTGCCGCTTCCGAAAGAGCTGGCCGGTCGCGCCCGATCGAGTAGACGTGGGCCAGGTCGGATTCGCGTGGCGACGGTCTCCCGGCGTTCGCCGAGCAGCGAGCGAGTGCGGGGATGAACCCGCCGGAGCGTTTTCTGGACGCTCCGGTCGGACGAACGGGCCGCCCGCGCCCAGAGCTGGCTATGATGGCATGCATCCGGTCGTAAGATCGAGGGTACCGTCGATGAATCTCCTTCGAAATCTTTTTTCGGAAAACGATGACATGGAGCTGCGCCTGAACCCTGCCGAAGACCTTCACAATTGCTCTATGCCGGGAGGGAAAGCCTATGCAAAAGGTCGTGCGGAGGATACCGTCAATGCCCTCGATTTTACCAAGCTGTACTGTAGTGATGTGGCTCGAATTCGTTACTTGAACAAACTGGTTCTGAGCATCGAGGGTTTTCTCGCGTAGCCGTCTCGGGAGATCATGCCGCCGATCTTTGCATCACCCGGAACCGCCCTCCTCTGACCGGAGCCCCTCCAGAGAGTCGCGGCGCAGCTTATCGATCCCCGTCTGATTCCGCGTTTTCTGGGTCGTGATCCCGCCGTAGTTCCGTTTCAGGCTCCCGGCCTTGCCAAGGCTCTCCTGGGTCGCGGTCACGAGGAACTCTCCGCCGTACTTGCCGATCATCCGGGCGTGCTCGACGCAGAGCCGTGTCTCTGGGATCGCCTCGACGCGCCTCGGCCTCGATCAGTTTCCGGCAGATCTCACAAGGCCTCGTCTTTGTGGACATGGGACCTCCTGGGTTGAGGATGGAACATTCCGAAACTGTCTCGATCGGCCCCCAAAGCACGAACCGACCTGGCGGGAGGATCATCCCCCGTCGGTCGGTTGAAGTTGGATCGGTCTGGAAGTCGTTGCGAGGCTCACCTGATTAGACGCACGCGCCGGCTTGGTTATTCGCGGTCTCTGCCTGGGAGTTTCCGGCAACTCCTCCCATCCGCGACGGTTTCCGTTGGCCCATACAGCCTTACCTGGTCTCAACCGTGCGGAACGTCCTGCGGTTTTCGATCTGGTAGGGGGAGAACCATTTCCCGCCGCGATATTCCCAATCGGGCTGCTTCCAGGTCCCGGCTTCCTGGATCCAGATGACATAGTTCTGGAAATCCGTGCTGTTCTGGATGAGCTGTGCCGGAATCGAATAGGCCTTCGGACCGGCACCGGGGTCGATCTCGACCCAACCGGAGCCGGGAAGGTAGATCTGCATCCAGGTGTGCTGGTTCTCGAAATCGGGTCGAATCTTGTGGAGCAAGCCGACGCCCTCGGGAGCATACAGGTTCAATCCCACGACCGGTCGTGTGGGGATTCCGGCTCTCGTGCACATGGCCTCGAACAGAGTCATCTGGTGGCCGCAGTGGCCTTTCTTGTGCGCGAGGGTCGCAGCCAGGTCGCGCGGGCCAAAGGGCACCGCGGCGTCGTAACGGATATTCCGCGCGATCCACTTGGAGAACTCGAGCGCCGCCTCGGCGGGAGGATGCGTCTTCTTGATCTCGTCCACGATGGCAGCGAGGTTGCCATCAGTCTGTGGTTGGATTTCACCGATCCGATGATAGTAATCGGACCACCGGGCGGTCGATTGACTGGGGTCGAAGGTGCGATCTGCCGAACGGACGCGAAAACGACTGACGAACTCGAATCGCGTGCCGGCTTTCAGCCCTTCGCGCGTTTCCCAGAAGACGCTCTGCGACTCGTTGCTGGCGAGGTGCATGATACGGCCGGATTCCGGCTGGTAGGTGATCGCCGAGGCGCCCACGGTTCGGTCCAGCCCGTCCCAAGGTCGTGCGTTCGGGAGCGCATGCCAGACCCCGAGATGAGTCAGCGTCTTTCCGTTCGCGGGCACGATGAACGTCGTGGTGATGGTGACGTTGAAGACCCGGGGGTTCGAGACCACGACGTCCGGCGGCAGGCGCTGCGCCGGGGCGTCCGCGGATAGAGTCAGCCATACCGACAAGCTCGTGATCATGACGAAATATGTATGGATCATCGTGCACCTCCAGGGTCTGGATCGAAAGCCGCGGCAGTCTGGAACATTTGTCCTACGAGGACTCAAAAGCCCCGACGATTCTCGGCGATCGCGCGGAGGGTCTCGAACGCGGAATCGCGGATGCCCCGGTCCGGGTCGTCCATCGCGGCCCGGAGTGCGGCTTCGATGGGCTCGGCCACGACACCGAATGGCCGGATCGCCCAAGCGGAGATCGAGCGTACGGTAAGGTCTGGATCCTTGAGGGCGGCGGCCAGGACTGGCAGGACCTGGCGGGTCAATTCGGGATGCTGGCTCGCATCCCAGCCGATCTGGGTCAATGCGTAGGCCGCTTCACGCCTCAGCCTCGGTTTCCCCTGGCTCAGCTTCTCGATCAGCGTGGAGAGCTCGGGCCCTTGCGGGCGGAGGTTCCCCAGTATCAGGCATGCCGCGTACCCGACCCAATCGTCGGGGTCTTCCAGGGCTTTCAACAGCACCGGCACGATCACGTCCCGATGCGAGCCGGCGATGTGGCCCAGGGCCTCGACCGCAGTTTGGCGGATCCGGGGCGAGGGATCATCGAGCGCTTTCAGGAGCGATGGGACGACGGACTCGTCCGCCGAGGCGAGCTTGCCCAGGTTGGTCAGGATCGAGTCCCGCGTCGGGATCTCTTGCCGCGGGAGCGCCGCGATCAATGCCGGGATTGCCGGCTTGGCCGCGGATCCGAGCGATCCCAGTATGTCGGCGGCCCAGCGGCGGACCTCGCCGGACGGGTCCTTCATCATCGCGGCGAGGGCCGGGACCGCCCCTTCGGCCCTGGAGGTGATCCGGCCCAGGGCCGATGCGGCGAGCTTGCGGACCGAGTCGTCGGGATCATGGGTCGCGCGGATCAAGCCGGGTGCGACGGCCGCGGCGTCGGGTCCCGCCTGAAAGAGCTCAGCCGCAGCCATCTGGCGGACCAGGGGGTCGGGGTCGTTCAGCGACTCGCCGAGGGCCGCGACGCCCTCGCGGGCGACCGGCGGCTCCTCGATCAGCTGGCCCAGCTCGTAGACGGCCCTGAAGCGCGAGGCCGGGTCGCTTGTCTTCAGCGCTGCGATCGTTCCCCGGATCGTCGCCCCTTTAGAGCGCGGCCGGATCCGCTCCAGGGCGTCTTCGATCTCCTTCTCCCTTCGACTCCGGGGAGACGCGCGGTATCGGTACACGATCAGCAGTGGGAGGGCCGGTGCGGCATCCGGGCCGATCTGTCCCAGCGCTTTGGCGATCCCAGCTTCCGGGCCGAAGTCCCAGAGCACGCGGATGATCTTCGAGACCGCCGGCGCTGCGTCGTGACCGAACGGGCCGATTGCCTTGGCGGCGCTGGTTCGCACACCTTGGTTCTCGTCGTCCAGGGCAGCCTGGAGGGCCGGCAAGGCGGCACGATCTTCGGGGCTTCCGATCCTGGCCAGAGCGTCGGACGACCAGCGCCGGACGCGGATGTCGGGGCTCTTCAGCGCCTTCACCAGCGCCGGCACCGCCGACTTCGCCTTCGATCCCAGATTCCAAACGGCGAACGCTGCGTGATAGCGAAGGCTCGCGTCATCCGCGTCGAAGAGGCCGGTCAGTATGGTGATGACACGCGGATTCCCATCGGATCCCAGCCGTCCCAGGCTCGTGGCCGCCACGTCGGCGAGGGACACGGCATGACTGTCCCAGATGAACCCAGAGGGCCCGGGATGAGACGGATCCGCCCGAGATCGGATCACCTCCGCGAGAGCCGGGACCGCTTCGACCGCCTTGGGACCGAATTCAGCCAGGGCGACGATTGCGCTCCGCGTCCGGTCATCGTCCGTGCCGGGAATGGCCGCGATGAGATCGTGGATCGCCTGCTGCTCCGCCCCGTCGCCGATGACGCCCAGTGCGCGGACGCAGAGCGCGGTCGCCGAGGTGTCATGGAGCACGTTCGGCTCTCTGATCACACGGGCGACCTGAAAGGCTATCCCGCCTGGGTCGAGCCGTTTCGACCAGCGGGACCGGACATTCAAAGAGATCATGCGGTCGGCATCTCGCTCGGTCATCACCCGGATAAGGGTCGGAACGGCGGGTCTGGCCATCTCCCCGAATTCACTCAGCAGGAACAGCCCGATGAGCCGCGAGAACTCGTCGCTGTGCCGGATCCGGTCCAACAAAGCGGCCACGGCGGTCTGGGCTCCGGGCACGAACAGTCGAGCGAGGAGCACGGCCTCACACGACCGGGGTGAGTCCAGATCGCGGAAATCGTCGGTCAACCTCGCGACCGCCGCCTCCCGCGTGGTCTGGTCCAGTCTCGCCAGGTCTTCCGTGGCCGACAGGCGGAGATCGAACGACGGATCAGCCAGTCCTTCGAGCAGCGCCGTGGCCAGCTCGGGGCTCGAAGAGTCGGACCAGTTTGTGACTTCGCGAAGGAGGTCATAGCCTCGTCGGCGCACGATGAGGTCCGAGCTGGTCAACACGTTCTTCAGCATCGGGACGATGACCGCGGCCGGCGGCTGGATCATCCTCAAGGCTGCGAGGGGATCATGGCCTCCGACGCGAAACCACATCGTCGATTCTCGAGGTGGTGGGATCTCGAGGTCGGCGACCAGGGCTGGCAGCAGGTTGGGCGATTTCGAGCCGATGTAGACGAGGGCATACGTGGCTTCCTTGCAGACACTCGGATCGGGGTCTTTCAGGGCGGCCGTCAGCGCCCCTTCGGCGATCGCGGCCTTGGGACCCATCATGCCGAGCTGTTTCGCGGCCTGGACCCTCGACTGGGTATTGCCGGTCCGGAGCTGCCGGATCAACAGGTAGACCGGCGGCACGCTCGATGATGACCCGTTGCGCGAAGAGCCCCAGCGCGGCAGAGGGCCACGACGACCATCAGGGTCGCGATCGTCCAGCGCATCCGGAATTCGGGCATTTTCATGGGTGCACTCTCGTAGGTCGCTGCCACCGCCGATGCGTCGGTCAAGCGGCCGTCGGTGCCGGCGACTCGGAGCTGCGTGGGTTCTTCACACCGGCCTGACCCGATCGTGAAGCGCTGTAGTGTAAGCGTCTTCTTCGAGAGTTTCGAGCCCAGGCCATCGAAGACGGCGACCGAGGTCTCGATCGCCGCGGTTGACACGTCGTCGGAGCCGATCAGAAGCGGCCGATACCGATCCCATTCACGGGAGGGGGATGTCGGCGAACTCGAAGGGAATCTCCGTAGGACTCCAGACCAGACTGTGGAAGCGTAACCGGATGGGTCTTTCGCCTTCGGAAATCAACATTCGGAAGTGTGACTCTTTCCCCGGTCCGACGTTCTCGCCGAATGGGAGCCAGGAAAGGGGGTGGCCGTCGCGATCCTCGAATTCGAATCGGTGCCGAAGGGCTCCTTGCGCCCGATCGTCCTGACTTGTGGTGGGGCCGGGGTCCCGGCTCAGGATCACCTCGATTTGCATTTGCCTCGCCGAATTCTGGACGATCCGGAACCGGAGCGTGGTCGCCTCGTGGCGATAGGATTTGCCGGCGGCGTCATCCAGGGAGATGACGAGCGGGTCGGGCCTCGTGGCGGAGACGATCACGGGGAGTGTTCCCCGGAGGTTTCGGAGCGTCTTCACGGCCTGCGAGTCGGGGAGGGCGAGCGGAAGCCGCCACTGGAAGACCCCGATTGCGCCCGGGACGTTCCAGGATAGGCTGTGCGGCTGAGGCCGCTCGGCGGCGGCGGGCGGGGACGGGAGAGGTCGGCCCTGGCCGTCCGTGGCCTCGAGGTTCGGCAGTCCGTCGAAGTCCAGGAATCGGCCCGGCTCGGCGAACGCCTGCAAATCGACATAAAGCACGTTCGCTGAGGATGGCTCGCGTTCGCGACGGCTTCCGAGGTCCAGGTCGCGCCGGCGATGCAGGCCGAGCAAATGGACGCGGAATGGACCCCGGTAAAGCGTCCTCGACGGAGGCTCGCCGTCGGCGAGGTGGAGCACCGGGACACGAGCCTTATCCAAGACCCTGGCGCCGGGGTTGTGGCGGACATGGCCGGCTCGACCGATCCGGTCGAGCGCCTCCCAGAACGAGATCGGGGCCGAGGTCCTGGCCACGATCGGACGCCGAGGGAGCGCGACGTCGTCTCCGGCGTCGATCTGAATCGTGTAGCCGCTCCGGGCGGCGAGGGTCCGGATCGCCGCTTCGAGGGGCTGGCCATTGAAGTTGACCGCGACGAGCGAAGGACGTTCGAGCTGTCGTCCTTCAATCCATCGAGCGAGGGACGCGGCCTTCGAGCGGGATTCCGCGGGTCCGGCCTTCTCCGCGTCGTGGAGGGCTGGCAGTGCCGCGTCGCCAAGCTCCTTCAGAGTCCGTGCCGCTTCCTCGCGCTCGATGCGATCGGCCGAGCCCAGGAGCCTGACTAACTCGGCCGGGCCGGGATCGTTGCCAAGGGCCGAAGCCATGATGATCGCGAAGGTGAACACTCTCATCGGCAAACTTCCTTGGAGTCCCTCAAAAAAGGGGGACAGGCACCTCGAGGACTCGGAGCCAGTCCCCGTTTTTTGAGGAACTCTTACGGCATGGGGATGTTGCGGAACTCGAACGGCAGGTCGGTGAATGCCCGGACCATCCGGTAGTAGCGGAACCGGGCCGGTCGGGTCTTGTTCCGGTTTTTCCAGATAACGAGGCTCATCCAGGAGTGCCCGTCCGGGCTCGTACCGCCCCCGCTGGACTCGGCCAACACGTTGCCATCGGCATCGACGATCTCGACCTGGTGGCTCGACAGGCACCGGAGCCGGGACGAGATGATCTCGCGATCGCGACCGGCGGGCAGGTCGAACCGGTCGAGGTTGGAGTGGACGTCGAGGACGATCGCGGTCCCCCGATTATCCTCCCTGACATCCCGGACCGTGAACACGGCGTCCGTGTGAGCGAATGCTTGGCCCTTGGTGGCCGGCAGGGGGATTTCCAGGGCCGTCACGTGGCTCCGGATCTGGATCGCGACCGGGATCGACCCTCGCAATCGGACGATCGACCGGCCCGGTCTCTCCGGCATCGCCAGGTCGAGCTGGACCTGACCCTGGGTCACCCCGCCGCCGTTGTGGATGAGGGAATAATCCGCCTCGACTCGCGTGGTGTCGCGCCGGACGAGAGTCTGGCCCAGGTCGTTGACGGCCTCGATCGCCTGGGCCGGGCCTTCCTGGGTGAACCACATCCGGGGCTCGATCATCAGCCCGAGGTCGAGGTAGAACCGGGCCTCATGCTCCTGGCCTCCCGGTGGGATGGGGATTCTCTGATTCGCCGCGTCGATCCTGAGCCAGGGCCCGAGGATCAAGGACCGGTCTCGATGATCGTGGATTCCTTTCAGCTTGATCCGGAACGGACCTGAGATCATCGACGGGCAGGTGTCTTCGGACCCTCCGAACTCCAGGGTCGGGAAAAGACCTCCGCCGGGGTTGGCAATCGTGAAGTGGCCGCCGACCAGGCCGAGCCGGTTGACCGCCTCCCAGAATGGGACGGGTTGAGGCTCGCGAGCGTTGATGAGACGCTCCGAACCGTGCTGCGAGACCTGGAGCGAGAATCCGCCTTGCTCGCCGATCGAGCGGACGACGTCGATGAGCGGCCGACCGCCGCCCTCGAGCCGAACCATCGTGGGCCGGACCAGGAGCCCTTTCTGGATGCGTTCCCAGACGGACAGGACCCTCGAGCGGACCTCGGCGTCGGGTGAACGCAGGGCGGCCTCGAGGGCAGGCAGAGCCTCCCGGCCCATGGCCTCGAGCGCCTTGGCGGACTCCTCACGCTCGGCGAGGGTTCCCGAGCCGAGGCGAGCGACCAGCGCGGCCGTGTCGGGGGAGATCGCCAGGACGAGAACCATCAGGGGGACGAGGCAAGTTCCGACCATCGTCGAAAACCTCCTGGGCTTGGGGATAGACGCGGCTTGCTGAGCGTCGCAGGGAAAACAAGAGTCGTCGGCGATCACCACCGCACCGTCTGGGGACGGTGGCTTTGACCCCTTCCGAGAGGCCCTACTTATGACCGGCGGGACGTCCGGATCCCGAACAGAAGGTCACCCAGGAAACGAAGAAGAGGGGAGTCCCTACTCAGGACCTGCGGGACGTCCGGATCCGGCGGGGGTTCTGGGCGGGGCCGGCTGTGAGCAGGGCCGGACTTGCCGAGAATTGTGGCACAAAGTGGCACTCGGTGATCACTTTTGGCCGCGGCGCCCTCTCCGATCCCCATGGCCCCCAGCGAGTTCGGGCCGAGTCCCGAAATCGCTGTGCCGAGCCCGGCCGCACGCGGCACAGCCCCGTTGCTCGCTGCCTGGGTTTCCGGTCGGTGACGGTCACACATGGTCTCTATTATTATAGGATACCGCAGGTTTGAGGATTCGTTAATGCACCTATCGGGGATTCCGGGGCGATTGGCTCCGGAACTCTGGACCACAGAAGGAGATGAGAAAATCCAAAAATTCGGAAGACTGGGTTGCTCGAATGACCAAATTGGCCCGAAGTGAGGGGGAAGCGGCGCGGGTCGGATCGTCTCAGAGCTTGTGAAAGAATCGGATTGCAGATTCCGAATTCCAAATTCCAGAATCATAAGCCCTTGGCGGATCAGGCTTAACATTCATTTGGAATCTTGAATTCGTTATTGGGAATCCATTTTTTCACAGCCTCTCAGCTTGTCTTCTGCCCCTTTCCGTAATTCTTTTGAGACCAGAGACTCGCGGAGATAGTGATCACAAGAACAGATATTTTCGTAAATCCCTGCACGAATTGGGTTTGCGGAAACTGATTAGTGAAGAACCCTCGAAGGCATCTGTAAAAGGGCAAAAGTCGAGCTCAGTCCCCAGGTATGCCGCACCCGCTGCGCCGAGATCGGTGGTGTTCGACGAGGCGTCTCGAATTTTGGGTTGTTTCCTGGTGGGTTTCACCCACTCTACGGAGTCAAGGCAAGGGTATGTCGTGGAAGTCGAAACGGACCGTTGACAACGTCTGCACGAAACCATAATAGCGGAGTTCCACGGGGACGGGCTTGTTCAACGCTCGCGGATGGACGTTGCCGGCGGCGCCGCGTGTGGGTTCGCCGTAGGTGATTGTGGGAGTCAGGCGGACTCGACGGTTGATCGTCATCATGTCGGGACCGTGTCCCTGGGTCCAGCTCAGAGCGAGCTCCCGCCCCTGGGCGTCGAGCAATTCCAGGCGGTTCCCCAACTGACCGGTCCGGAACGTCACGAAATCGGGAGGCCCCGATGGATTCCAGGGATTGGGCTCGCGGCCGGCGGGCCGATTGGGGGCGACTTCCACCTCGACCGTCACCCCGGCATTGTCGTTCTTGTTGACCTCAAGGACGGTGACCGTCACCTCGTCGTTGCGGACCGTCTTGCCCACCGCCCCTTCCAAAGGGATGGCGATCGGGTCGGACGCGTAGGCCACGATCACGACCGGGACCGATCCCCGGAGCCGTCGGATCGATCGGCCGGCCTGGTCGGGAAGTCGAAGGGAGGCCGAGATGTCGAAGCCGCTGGACCCGTTCAAGGTCGGTACCTGGTGAATGGCGTTCGACGGGCCATTGCGGATTTCGGGGGGAAGGAGGCTCCGATTCCGATCGTCGACCGCCTCGACGAACGTCGGCGGGCCGACCTGGCGGACCACCAGGCCCGGTTCGGGGATGACCACCATCCGGACGGACAGATCCCGGTCGCCCTGAAGGCGAGCCGCGGGTCTCGGACCCGTCGCACCGAGGAAGTCTCGCTCGAAGGTCGAGTGCAGGCCAACGACCTTGACCCGGGTGGGCCCGGAGTCCGTCGATATCGACGTCCCGCCCAGACCGGAGAAGAGGAGGAACCGCCCCGTCGGCAGGCCGAACCGCCCCCAAGGGTGCAGGTCGTGCTGGAGATGACCCACTTTGCAAAGCCGGTCGATGGCCTCCCAGAACGGCAACGCTCGATCCGCTTCGAGCGTGACCCGGCGCGACCGGACTTCCTCCTCCTTGGCTTTCTGAGCCGGCGAAACGAAGCCCATCATCATGCCTCGGGGCGGCAGCGGGCCGAACTGGAAGGTCAGGCCGAGGTTGTGGCGGGAGTTGAGCGCGTTGACGATTTCGGACAGGGGACGATCGCGGAAGTCGAGCTTGATGAGGGTGGGATGGGTGAGCCGGTCGACATCGGCCCCGCGATCGAGCGCCTCCAGGAGGGCCGCCACCCGGACGCGGACCTTCGGATTCGCCGAGTCCTTGGCCGCTCGGAGGGCTGGCAGTGCCGCCGGACCGAGTTTCTCGAGGGCCTTCGTCGCCTCCAGCCGCTCGGCAAAATGGTCCGAGCCCAGCCGCCGAACCAGTTCGGCCGGCTCGGGCTCGTCGGCCGCGACAAGCAGGGCGCCGATCGTCAACACGCAGAGGCGCATCATGGTCGGAGTTCCTCTCGGTCGGTCGATCAGGGCATCGGGACGTCGGTGAACGAGAACGGGACCTCGATCGCGGCCCCGACCATCGTGAAGACGCAGAGGCGGAGTCTGGAGAAATCGAGCCGCTCTCCCTGGTTTCGAGATCGGACCTGTAGTCTCATCCGCCCCCTCTGTCCCTGTGTCGGCGACCGGAGGAAGCTCCACGCGATCGGCTGGTCCTGGTCGTCCCGGATCTCGATCTCCCGCTGGATGCGATCGATCGGTCGATGGATCTCCAGGGGACCGATTCCTGGCCCGTGGATTCTGAGCGTCTCGGGAGACTTCTCGGTTTCGAGCGAGAGTTCGACCTCGCCATCAAAGTGGCTGGGCTGCACCACGGCCTCGTGGATCGTCAGGCGGACCCCGTCGTTCTCGATCGTCTTCTCCTTGGCGTCGGCCAGGGGCAAGACGAGAGGATCGGCCCGGCGGCCCATGACCGCGACGGCGACGACACCTTTGAGCTCGGCGAGGCGGCCACCCGGTGAGGTCGAATCGGCCAGGGGGATCATTCGAAGCTGAGTCGGCGAGGATTGCCGGAACCCCGAGCCGAAGAGCAGCTCGGGATGCCGCTTGGGATCGAGGTGGGGATTGATCCGCAACATCTCGATCTCGGCCTTGCGTTGCTCGGCCGTTGGCTCCCGGAGGACCGAGTGCCCCTGGCTATCGGCGGCTTTCAGGCGTTCGAAAGACCCTTCCCCGACGATCCTCAGCCTCGGTTCGGTGGAGATGAGCAGCTCGGCGAAGAAGTTCGAGGCGCGGACCTCCTGGGCATCGCGGACGGAGCCAGCACCCGCGAGCCGGGAAGACGGCCCGAAAACAAAAGGGACTCGACCGAACTGTGAGTGGGAGAGACCAGGCGTCAAGTCGAGGTCCCGTTCACGGCAGATCCGAAGGAGTTCGACACGGAACGGCCCCACGTCGGACCTGGGAGGCGACGCCTGGCCGGTCACCAGGAGCAGTCGTCCAAACCGGTCTTCGGGGCCATAGAGATACTGGGGATAGAGGCGGCGCAGCCCACCGGCTCGACAGAGCCGATCGATCGCCTCCCAGAACGGCACTGGGTCGGGCGCCTCCAGCGTGATCCGCCGATCGGGCCAGGAAGGCCGGTCCTGGGGCCTTCGGCGCATCGCTAGCGTGTCGCCCGGGGCCAGGAAGACCCCGGCTCGCCGGTTGATTCCTTCGACCACCTCGGAGAGCGGGCGGTCGTGAAAGTCGAGCTGGACCATCGTCGGAGCGAGGATTGCGGTGGACTCGATCTCATCGCGGAGTTTCGACGCCCGGAGTCGGATCTCGAGATCGCGTGCCGATCGGGCCTCGCGAAGCGCCGGCAGGGCCTGGGGGCCCAATCGCTTCAGGGACTCGGCCGCCGCTTCACGATCGGCGAACCGGGGCGAACCGAGCCGGGCGACGAGTTCCGCCGGCCCGTCGTCGGGGGCCCAGCCGAGCATTGTGGCTATCGCGATGGCTGCGATGAGCATGGCAGATCCCTCCGCAGATCGGCCGCACCCGCGATCCCCGCATTCCGAAATCGAGAGATCGTTCGGCCGGGCCAAGGGCCATGGTAACTCTGGCCGAACAGCCCGGCAATGACCCGGAGGTGCGAGCGGATGCCGTGCTGATCGGCCGCCGATGTGGACCGGCCCTCATTCACAGTCACGGTCCCTCTCTCGGATACCCCTCCAGCGGCTTCGGCCGATCCTCCCCCTCGCACAGCAGGTAGCCGGTATCCACGCGGAGCCCCCGGTAGCGGTCGACGCGCCCCGATGGCCAGGTGACCTCGACGGCCTCGATCCGATCGGCGTTTCCGAGGCCGAAGTGGATTCGAGGATCGGCGGCCGACTGGTAGCTGCCGCCGCCGACGCGCCAGGCTACCCGGCGCCGGCCCCCGGCGAGGACCGCGACCTTCGCCCCGAGGGCATCGCGGTTCGCCACGCGCCCCGCCAGGCGCAGGGCCAGGAACCGGCCGCCCCTGGTCCGGTTGTGCAGATAGGCCATCGGCTCGTTATGCGATAGGATCAACACGTCTTCACGTCCGTCGTTGTCGAGGTCGCCCACGGCCAGGCCACGACCCATCCGCGGCACCGACCACGGGGCGCCGGCACGGTCGGAGGCGTCGGTCAGGCGACCGTCGGTTCCGGCGACGAGGAGCTGCGCGGGCATCCGGTAGGGATAGTTGGGCCGCAGGTCGTTGACGTGGCCGTTGGCGGTGGCCAGGTCGAGCCGGCCGTCGTTGTCGGCGTCGAGGAGACCGATCCCGAAGCCCAGCAGGCGACGGGTGGCCACCGCCAGGCCAATCGTCGTGGTCGTATCGGTGAAGGCGCCGCTGCCCAGGTTGCGGAAGAATGTGGTCGACTCGCCGTAGAAGTTGGTGACGGCCAGGTCGATGGAGCCGTCGCCGTCGAGGTCGCCCGCGGCGACACCCATGCCGGCCTGGTAGCCGCCCGAAGCGTTGCCGGCCACTCCGGCGATGTGCCCGACCTCTTCGAATCGCAGGCCGCCCAGGTTGCGGAACAGGAGGTTGGCCGAAGAGTCGTTGGCGACGAACAGGTCGATGCGGCCATCGTCGTCGAGGTCGGCGGCGACCACCCCCAGGCCGCGGCCGTCGCGGTCGACGATCCCGGCCGCGGCGGTGACGTCCACGAACCGGTTGCCGTCGTTCCGGAAGAGGTGATCGGGCAGGGCCTCGGCCACCAGGGGATTGCAATTGAGGTAGGCGTTCGTATTCGAGTCCCGGCAGATCCGCGGGTTGTCGAGGTCCCAGACTGCGTAGTGGCAGACGTAGAGGTCCAGGTCGCCGTCGCCGTCCAGGTCGGCCAGCGCCGCCGAGGTCGGCCAATCCCGACGGCCGCCCAGACCCCAGGAATCGGTGGCATCCGCGAAGGTGCCGTCGCCGCGGTTGAGGTACAGCGCATACGACCGCCATCGGGTGACGAACACGTCGGTATGGCCGTTGCCGTCGACGTCGCCCACGGCCACGCCATGCCCGTGACCCCGGAGAAACCGACCGATACCGGATCGGTCGGTGACGTCCTCGAACGTGCCGTCGCCCCGATTGTGGAATAAACGATCGCCCGAGCCGCTGGATGAGGATCCGAGGTCGGGGTTCGGGGTGAAGGGGCCGCCCTGGACGCAGTAGACGTCGAGCCAGCCGTCGCCGTCGTAGTCCAGGAGCGCCAGTCCGCCGCCGAAGGGCTCGGGCAGTTGATGGATGGGCGTCTCGGCATTGTCGTATCTGAATCGCAAACCGACGGATTCTGCGTCGTCCGTGAAGGCGAGTTCGCCGCCGGAACGCTCAGCCGGACTTGTGGGTCCGGGGCGGTTCAAGGGCGCGGGCGCGGGCCACGGCTCGTTGACCGCGGCAACGGCGAGAGATCGCCGATCACCCTCGGCGCGATCGAGCCGAGCCAGGCCCTCCCGCGCGGACCGATGGTCGGGATCAGCCTTGAGCGCCCAGGCATACCAGGCGCGGGCCTCGGGCGGGTGACCGGCGGCTTCGGCCAACCGGGCCAGCTCAGAACGCCCGTCCGCCGTGCGGGGCGGTTCCGCGCGCCAGAGGCGGTTCCGATAGCTTTGCATCGCCTGCTCGACCTCGGCCTTGAGGCGCCGGAGCTCGGCGACCCGATCGCGACAGCCCGCCCGATGAGCCAGTTCGGCGAGCCGTTCCATCGCGCGCGTCGCCGTGGGCTCGACCCGGAGCCACTCCTCGACGCCCGGGTCTCGGCCGGCGTGTCGCCCCGCTGCCGGTCGAGCCACGCGCGCAGCGCGAGCCGTTCTCCCGGGTCGAGCTCCTCCGAGTCCAGGTGTTGCACCGCCTCGATGGCCTCGTCGGGCCGGCCGGCGCCGCGCGCCGACGCAAGCCAGGCCCTCCAGACCGGCGCATCGGCGCCGGCGCTGCGGCATCGTCTCAACCAGCCGGCCGCCTCGTCCCATCGGCCGCCTTCGATGGCGAGCCGGGCCTTGCCGAGCCAGACGCGGTCGTCCTCCGGTGCCAGTTGGCCGGCCTTCTCCAGGGTCTCCTTCAACCCGTCGTACGGCAGCCGCTCCAGATCGAAGTTGCTGAGATCCTTCAAGTCGCGGATCGGGTCGTCGGCCTCCGCGAGATGGGCTCGAAACAACGGTTTCACGTCATCGAACCGGGCCTGGATCTGATAGATCTGGCTGAGCAGGCCGCGGACCCGATCCTGGTCCGGGCCTCCTCCTCGGGCCAGGCCCTGCTCGAGCCGCCGCTCGGCCGCGTGAAGCCGGCCCTGTGACAGGTTCGCCTTTGCCGCGAGGTAGGTGCCGGTGGAGTCGAATGGGTATCCCGCAGGCACCCGGTCGAAGGCCCGTACCGCGGTGTCGGAACGGCCGCGGATGGCCTCGCAGATCCCCAACCAGTAATCGGCCGCGCCGTCCAAGGCGCCGGGCCGCGCCGCCAGGGCGGTCAGCCGGCGATGAGCGGCTTCCAACCGGCCTCGGGAGATCTCTTGCTGAGCCAGCCGCAGCTCGCCGAGGGTCCTCCAATTATCAAGCCGGGCAAACGCGACCCAGGCCAGGGCCAGAAGCCCCACCACGATCCCGAGCCGCCGCCATCGTCGCCGCATCCGCGTCATCGAATCGAAAGCCCTGGGCTCGTCGGGAGAATCTGGTGAGCGCCTGACCCCGATCGTCGGGTGACTGGCGCACGTCCTGGTCACACGCCTTCGATTATACTCCCCCGCCGCGACATCCGGTTATGCCCCCGCCGCGAATCCGCGGACTCCCTTCGCCCGACCAAGGTTGCGCGAAGCAAGTATGATGGAAGGCCAGATTGAAGTTCGACCTCGTGCTCTTGGGGAAGGGCCTCCGCTCCAGCGGAGATCGTGGAGAGCTGAGATCCTGCAACGAGGATCGCGCTGGCGGGGCGATTGCCAGAGTGTTACTTTTGACGCCCGAGCGGGCGCCGATCGCGCTTCAACCAAGGGTAAGGCCCGGCGGCGGAGGCTGTTCGCTTTCGGCACTGACAGGGCGAGAGACCTCTACGAACCGAGCGGAGAATCTGGGGTGAGCACGAGCGACGGGGCATGAGATGCGCTCGCAGGTTATCTATACCAGATTCTCTCCGCCGCGGGGATCGGCGCCAGGGCGCACGGTGGTATGGACGATCTGGACCAAATCACCTGCGACCTCGTGCTCCTGGCTCGCCAATCGCGCATTCTCCACGAGGTGCACGGGGTCGATGTCGTCTTTCAGGGGCCGGCCGACGAGGCGACTGCCGTCCAGTTCAAGTTCTCTCGGAACGCCGGCAGCACCCCGCTCCAGCCGGCCGAACTGCGCGACATCCTGCACGCTTTTGATCGCTCGCGTAAAGCGGGAGGGCCGGCCCTAAACCTGACGGGGTTTATCCTCGTGACCAACCGGCCGCTGAGTCGCTCCGCCCAGTCGCTCTATCAACACCGGAATCAACTGACGCCGTTCGCGAAGCTCAAGAAGACGGAACGTACGTGGTTGAATATCCCAAACAAGAAGGCGAAGGAGGTGAAGCAGTACTACGGTTCAACCCAAAAAGCGGCGGAGGCCTGGCACGCGATCTTCCAACGCCTTCGGATCTTTGTGAAGATCACCGGCCAGCACTGGCTCGACGGGCTGCGCCACTTCGCTGTAACAAGAGGTCTTCCACCGGAAGAGTTCGAGGGTCGTGTGGGCAGGCTGGTCGGGGAAGCCGTTCGGGGGACCATCGAGAACCAACTCGAACTGTCGCAGGCCTGGCTGAATCAGACCCTGCTTGATTTCCCCGACGCGCGCCCTCTCGCCCTCCGGTCTGCTGGCGATTCGGCCAGGGAGGCGGCGAGGCAACTCGCCGAAGAGTGGTCGAATAACCTCGTCACGAAGGCACGGACAGTGATCCGGAGGTCCCTCATCGTCGACGTTGAGCATCAGGCGGCGCAGTTCCCGGTTGTGTTCCTGCTCGGCGACGGGGGCTGCGGGAAAAGTGTTCTTGCCGGGCGCTTCGTGTGCGAGGCGGCTTCCAGGTGCCTCGCCGGTTCCGTTGCCGCAGGCGGCTTCCGTCGGCACTGGCTCGGGGAAGCCTTCAACAAGTGGAGGAGCGGGATTTACGCCGATGATCTCCCCATCTTACCCCCGAAAGAAGTACTCAGGCGTGTGCGGCTCGCGAACGACGGACAGGAACGTCCGCTCATAGTCGTGAATGTTGATGGACTGGATGAGGCGACCGACGAACACAAGAACGAATTGCGACAATTGGTGGATGTTTGTCGTGCGCAGCAGCCGCCGAGCCCTTACGCCTTCGTCCTGCTGCTCACGGCCCGACTGACCGACCCCGCTCCGGAACGCACGCGCAACCGCCTCATCCAGATCCTCACCTCCGCCCACCATCCCAGCGAGCTGGCGCACGAGTTCGGGTTCGTGCCCGTCGGGGACTTCGAGGACGACGAACTCCAGCGAGCGATTGCCGAGCTGCCGCCCCCGCTGCGTGGCCGACTCGAAGAAGCGATCCAAATCCTCTCTGGACAGCCCTCCGCGACAGCGACCTTGGGGGAGGGAGTATATCAGGAACCGGACCGTCCGGTCCCGGACCGCGCGTTACTCTCGTCGCTGCGTCATCCCGCACTTTGGGGAGAGTTCCTCGACATCGATCCGGAGACCCAAGGGCGCGTTCTGGACGGCCAGCGCGAGGCGATGCACCAGCTAGCGCGTCGGTTCCTCGATCGATTCTTCTACAAGGTGCTGCTCCGACACCCTGCATGGCCTCAGCCTGACGTTCAACAAGCGCTCATACGGATCGGCCGCCGTTTCCCCTCGGGAGAGCAGCGGGGGCGTCGCACGCAGCACTGGCTGGCTCCGGCGAGCGAGCAAGGGCTGCTCCGCCACTCCGAGGCAAGGGACCTGTTTCACGAGGCGGTTTCTTATGGGATGATACGGGAAGACAAAGAGGAATGGTGGTGGCGGCACGGTTTTGTCGGAGACTACCTTCTCAACCAAGAGGAGTGAAGGATGGCGCGTCCGGGAACGACTCGGCCGGCTTGCGCAGCGGGTCGCAGGCGCCGACAGATCGGCATCGCTCCGACAGATTGTCACTGAATTGCTCCAGATCGAGGCAGACTGGGGCGAGGAGGACGAGCTGGATGAACTCCGACTGCAGGCCTTCGAATCGCTGGCTCGGTTCACCGAGCAGGACCATGACGCTGCTCGAGATGCTCTACTCAACGACTTGCTGCCGCTCTGTCTGCGAACGGAACACCAGTGGCGAGGCAGCCGGGTGGCGCACCGTTACGACGAGATCCTCAAGGACTGGCTGAGCCGGTTCCCTGCGCCGGCAAGCTTTCTCACCCGAGGGGCCGTACTCACCAGGTTGGTCGACGACCTTGACGGGCCAGCCGCCGAGCGGGCATCCCGCCTCATCGGAATGCTCGGCTACCGCGACGAGCGAGCGTCTGGCCGTCTGCTCGATCTCGCGTTTGCGGGCGCGGATGCGGTCCGCGACGTCGCCCTACACGTCCTCACAGCCCTGGGCATGCCGCCGTTCTGGCACGCCAGGCTCGTGCGGCTCTGGCTGGAGCGGGCCGTCGCCACCCCCTGGAACCGCGACCTCATCGGAGCTGCCGAGAAACTTGCCTCTCCCGAGATTCTCGACCCGGTCTTCGACCACTGGCTGACCCCCGAGAGCCTGCGTGATTCCGACACTGCCCGCAGTTTCCTGCCCTGGCTCGCGATCGCCGTTCCCGCCGCCGTCGCCGAGGAGTCCCCCGGCGACGAAGGGCTGCAGGACTTCGTGTGGGATCGCCTGCGGGCGCTGGAACCCTCGGCTCCGGAACTCTTCTTCCAGCGTGTACTCGGCAGTACCCAAGTGGCCCGTCCTTGCGATAGCCCCGGCGTCGTCCGCTACTACCTCTCGTCCCTGGCCAGCGACGATCGGACCCGCGACCTGGCGTACTTCCGATTGGAGGAGTGCGACCGCCCACGCCAGCTACGTGGCTGGGGAGAGAATCCCGGACAGGAGGTCATCCGGCGTCTCCTCCGAGACGCGGGTGCCCCGACGACGATGGTGGGTCCATTCGTGACCCAGGATCTGCGGCGGAAGCTGCAGGCTTGGCAGACGCTGTTGAGTCTGGGCAAGCTCGAGGCGCTGGCCACCGTGGCGGATGTCTTGTCGGGCGAGCAGAATGGCCACGCCGTAGGGGAGATTCTAGACCTGGCCGCCTGCTTTCGACTCGACCCTGTGCCCCCGAGGGTGCGTGCTCTACTCGCTGGCGAGTTCGGGGGCATCGCCGAGGACGACTCCGAGAGAGTGAACAGCCATGTCGGTGCCATCGCCGTTGCCCGATCCTCCGAGTCATCCTCCGCATTAGATGCGCTGCTAGGGTTCAACCTCATTCGTAAGGGCGGGGTGCTGATTAGCCTGATTGACGCCCTCGCCGATGCAGCGGCGGCTCTGATCCGGAGGGGGGACGGCGGTGCGGCCGAGCGCCTATGGCAGGCGACCGCGTTCGGGCAGCCGGAACACCGTCGCACCGCCGCCGCTGCGGCACTGGGCAGGCTGCTTCGTCGCGGACTCCTGCGACCACTGCCCACAGATCGTCTCGCGGCGCTGGTCGAAGATGAGACCTTGGACCGTTACGCCCGCCGCGAGGTGCTGGAAGGCCTAGGGCATCTCCCGGCGGGGGAGGTTCCATCCCGGATTCTGCATGTGCTCCGCGCGCGCTCGGCGATCCCCCCGCGACAGCCGATGGCAACGGGTCGGCACGCGGTGCCGACTTCCGGCCCGTTGCCCTCGCTGCGCTCGCCCGAATCGGGGTGTTAGCGACGGACTCTGACGCGCTCCGGCAACATCTCGGGCTACGGCAGGAGGGAACAACCTGGCGGTACGACCGCCGCCCGGTGCATCCAGGAGCCTCGGTGGTCGTCGGCAACCTCTATGCCCGCGAACCAGGCGCGTTCGCCCCGGCCGTCGCCGACCTGCTGCGCGACGGGGACTGGAGCACCGTGGTGCGCCTCGAGCCGTTCCTATGCTCCAAGCCGTGGCCGGCCGCCGAGCCAGTCGTCGGTGCAGTCCTTGAACGGATTCGGTGCGCTGGGCCGGAGATGGGTGAGCCCGACCTCGTCCGGTTACTGGCCGACCTGGCCCCAGACCGCATCGCCTCGGAGTCGTGGAGCGGTATGGTCGGCTGGCCGCCACAAATGCGGGCCGTGCTCGCCAAGGTGTTGGCGCGACATCCGTCTCCCGACGATCTCGATCGCCGCATGAGCCTCCTTCTGGACCTGATGGGGGATGGACAGTACGGCGTCCGCCGTGCGGCCTTCAAGGCGTTGGCCCGGCTCAGTCCGGAAGATTTGCGCTCCGTCTGCACCGCTTGGGCGCTTCTGACTGAGGCGAACTTACAGCGGGCTGAACGACCTGATGCGATTGATATGCGGCGCAGGGCGGCGGAGGCTGCCACCTGGCTGGAACCGATTCCCACCGAAGGGCCGATCGCCGACCTCGCCTACGACCCGGAACCGGAGGTCCGAGCGACCTTCGCCCGCTGTAGGCGGGAAAGGCGGGAGCGCGACTGGGCAAGGGGGTATCTCCTCAACGTCCTGGCAGTCCGTGATGACGCCTCGCTGCTAACGGCGTGGAAGTACGGTCGCGCCCTGGTGAAGGTGGGTGACGATGAAGTGCTGGATCGCCTGGAGGAGCGGCGACGAGAGGACCTGCCGCCGGGGGTGCACCACTGGCTGGGCCGCCTCATTAAGGAGCTCCGCGCCCGCTGGGACGAGGTGACGCGGGGCTGGCCGGAGCCGTGGTTCGCCAGGCGCGGCCGGCTGGAGCGGGTGGACGCCTTAGTCGGGGACGGCGAGGCTGCGGCGAAGCGCGTGTCCTGCTGGCTGTGGCAGATTCCGCCCACCGATCTTGTGGAGCGTAGTGTGTGGGGCGGGTGGTGCGCCGAAGGATCTCTGCCAGCAGAGATGCAGAGCCTGCGCGTCTCTGGCCGTCGGCCCGCGACCATCATCGTCACGCGGGCCATCTGGGGAACAGGCCCGGCATACTTCGTGGGGAGCGGTCCCTATCCAGATGCGGTCGCTTGAGGCGGGTGCCGTTCGCTCCTCTCATCGAGCCGGGCATTGTCGATCCGCCAAACTTTCTCTTGCAAGCGGCGCGGTCACGCGGGCGTACGTATCTGCCGGGCATCCGTCCTGAACCCGAGGGCCTTTCCTGAGGGAGCGGCACTGTCCCCACCGGCTCGTCGCATGCGCGGCCTCCGCCAGGGGAACCGTCCGAGCGGGCGAGGTTCCGACCGAGCCAGCAATCGTCGGCGCTCCAAGCGGAGGCGGTCCATCGGCCACAACACTCGTGAATCACAGCGCGGCCGAGCCGCAACCAATCGGAAAGAACTCACCACAGAGTCACAGAGACCACAGAGAAGAATCATTTTATGCATTCTATCGATGCAACCCTCTGCTCGTTTTATCATTATGGAATCTTGTACGGCGTACACGATTCTCGAACTTAGTAGTACAGTCGAGGTAAGCCACTTCGGTTTTCATTGATAGCATCTACCCCCCGTTCGCCCGAGCCAAGGCGGGAACGGCGTCTCGGCCGGGGCTCGGGCAGGGAGGGATCCGCTGGCCTCAAGTGAAGTAGGTTCCGTAGCTGTCGGGGTTGCTGGTGGTGGCGAAGTTTCCGGCGAAGGTACTCTGAACGATGACCACAGTGCCACCGCCGAGATAAATGCCGCCCCCGAGGCCGGTGCCTGGCGTCCCATTGGGCGATGGAGATCCACCGAGTCCCGCGGCGCCGCCGATGGCCGCATCGCCGATGAAGGTGACCGTCGGCAGGACGAGCGTGCCGTCGGCGATCCACACTCCGCCGCCGGTCCCGTCGCCGCCGTTGCCCCCGGGTGAGCTGGCGCCGAAGAAGCCACCGCCGAGGCCGTTGCCGCCGGCACCGCCGGTGGCCGTGTCGCCGATGAACGACCCGGTGACGGTGTCGCTGCCGCTGAGGATGGCGAGACCGCCGCCAGCGGCATTACCGCCGTTGCCGCCGGTCCCCGGAGGCTGGAAGCCCCCCGTACCGCCGTTGCCGCCAAGGCCGCCCGTGGTTTGATTGGCGGCGAAGGTGCCGCCGGTGATCCCCACGACGCCGGAGGCCGCCAGGATCGCGCCTCCCGAGGCATCGCCACCCGTGCCGCCGGCTCCGCCCTGGTTGAAGACCGCGCTCCCCCCGGCTCCGCCGGCGCCGCCGACCGCCGTGTCGCCGACGAAGCTGTCGTTGGTCAGGGTGATGGCGCTGGCGGCGAGATGAGCAGCGCACCGCCCTGGGCCGGTCCACCGACCCCACCGGCGCCGCCGGTCCCCCCGACCCGCCGTTGCCGCCCGCTCCGCCGACCGCCTGGTCATCCACGAAGGTGCTGCTGTCGATCTCGGCCAGGCCGCCTCCAAGGTAGATGGCACCGCCGGCTCCGGTTTGGCCCGTCCCGCCGGCGCCTCCAAGGCCGAAGGGAGCCTGGTTGGCACCGGCTGCGCCGGCGCCGCCGACGGCACGGTCGAACGAGAAGGTGCTTCCGGTGACGGTCAAGGAGCCGATGGGGCTGGAGAGGGCACCGCCCAGTCCGGCCCCGCCCGAGGGGTCGATCGCCTGGTCGTTGGTGAACGTATCATTCTGGACGGTCAACGTGCCGCCAACACTCGCGATCCCCGCGCCCGAGGCGGCGCTGCCATTGGCGATCGTCAGGCCGGAAATCGTCACATTCAGCCCGCTGGTCGTGATCGAGAAGACGCCACTCGTTCCCCCGCCGCTGATCGTCAGATCGCCCGCGCCGGGGCCCTGGATCTGAACGTTCTTGGTGATCGACAGCGCCCCGCTCGTCAGCTCGATCGTCTTGCCGTCGAGTTTGGGCGCGAACGCGATCACGCTGCCGTCCTTGGCGTTGGCGAGGGCCTGGCGCAACGAACCAGACCCGCTGTCGTTCGTGTTCCCAACCGTGATCGTGCTGAGGAGTGTCCTTCCCTCGAGCAGCTCGGCCCGGGGAGCGAACCGCAGCCGCGACGAACGCCGTCCCGGCGCCCACTCAACTGAGATGGATGTCGAAGGAAATCTCGCTTGCTGTGGAAAAACATGGGTGCATTTCTCCAAAAGAGGCATGGGATTCATCAAGAGCCATGCAGAATCAACGTCAGGAGGGGTTCCTGACGGCCTTGCAGGCTTCCGCTCATCGGTCGCGGTTCCGAGGACTCGCCCGCGGAGCCGGCTTCGACACCGGTTACACGTCGATCAGATTTCCGGCAAGAACATGCCAGGGTATCGAGTCGGTCCGAGCGGGGATGATCGCGACCTGCGGCGCCCGCGGTCCCGGGGTGCCAGGTCGCTTCATCGTTTCCCGCACGCTCGATCCGGCTCAGCAGTGACGTGGTGCCGAACTCCTGGCCGATAACTCGTGAACTAAAGTACAGTATATACGGAGTGGGCTGGCTGTGGAAGGGGCAGCCGGGAAAAAACGAAAAAGTACATGCGGCGAAGAAGGAACGAACCGGAGATGGTGACGGCCGGCGCGGCGTGCTTCCGCATCTTGTGGATCGTGGCACCGATGCAGATCGCGTCGTTGATCTCCGTCTTTGCGGAGTGAGTGAATCCCGGCCGCCTGGCCGTTTTTCAAGGACTCGACAAGTTGCTTTCAAGTCGTCGAGTCAATCGCACACGCCCACCGACGCGACATCGTCCGGCGGCCCGACCGCAGGAACGGGACTGCACCCCATCCTGGCGGTTCGATTGTAGGCCGATCGGTCCTCGCGTTAGAATCAGGGCCAGCGCCGCGGAGCCACGATCGCCCAGCCCAGGCCCAACGCCCCCAGGAATGAGCCGTGAACGCCCCGAGCTCTTCACCTCGGCCCACCCCACCCGCTCGCGGCGGGCTGTCTTCCTCGTCGCGGCCTTGCTGCTCGCGGGGATTATCTGGGCCGTCTGGCCTTCGCTGCGGGCGATCGTGGGACTCGGGCCGAGGTTTCCCGCCGGCTCTGTCACCGCGCGCGATGTGTACGCCGATACGCCCTACTTGAACGCGCGCCCGGGGGTCGGGTATGTCGGGGGCGCAACCTGCCCGCCGGCCTCGGGGCGCGTGGTTTGCTTTTCTCTGCAACGCCCAAAGCGCCAGCGAGTGAATGGATCGCTCCGGCCGGAATCCACTCGCTGGCGATTCGGGCTCGTATCGGATCCCTGCGATCATTGCGTGTGCAACGCATCAGTCTTGCCTGGTGCCAGGTGACCGGTGGGGTTGCCTTGCTGCTCTCACGTCCCGGTTCATCCGCGGATCGAACCACGAAGTCCGGTTGCCGCGTCGGGGTCGCGGGTGGCTGCTGCGTCGCGGGCCCACGGGCGAGGGAAGGAACTCGAGCGGGACGAGGCGTTCTGGCTCGGAGTGGCCGGTCTCGTTGGGGGACTGCCCAGCAGACCGAGCAGCACCAGGGCGACGACCAGGACCGTCACGACCAGGGCCAGACCAATCAGCACGCAGAGCCAGAAGAGGATCGGCCAGGACATTGGGGTGGAGTCCGCGGATGTCGAGGTCGAGGTGTCCGATCCGGACTCGCCGGGCACCCGCGCGGGCCCGGAGGCGGCGCTGAGCGAGAAGTACGACGCGAAGCGCGACTTGAGCCGCGACACCACCTCGTCCAGCGAAGGTTCGGGACGAAGGTCCGGGATCAACGGGATCTCGTCCTCGTCGTCATCGTCCACGGGGCTGAGCAGGTGGGCCGCGGGGTCGGCGGCGTGGGTGTCAGGTTCCCGGGAGGAACCCCGAGCCGTCGTCGCGCCCGCGGGAGCTGCCAAGCCGACAGGAGCACCGCGGGGTTGGAGCGCGGCCGGAACCGATCCCGGTGTCGCGGCCGCGACCTGAGCCGGGACTTCCGCACTGTGCGGCTCGGGCTGGAGGAGGGATCGCGCCGCCTCGACGCGGCTGGGAATCGTGGCGAGTTCGTCCTGATAGGGCTCCAGCGCCTGCGCGACCTGGATCGGTGTGGCGTACCGCTGGTCGGGCGACTTGCGCATCATCCGGCGGATGACTTCGATCAGTCCCTCGGGCAGACCCGGTACCAACTGGTTCAGCGGCGTCGGCTCCAGCGACTGATGGGCGAAGAGCTTCTCTGGCAGGCTGGGAGTGGGAAACGGGACGTGGCCGGCGATCATGTGGTAGAGCGTACATCCCAGCGAGTAGATGTCGCTGCGGATATCGGCGTCGTGGGAGTGCCGCGCCTGCTCGGGTGCGACGTAGTCGAACGTACCGACCGTCGCCCCATCGCGCGTGACCCGCTCCTCGTCGGCCACCTCAATGGCCAGCCCGAGGTCGGCCAGCTTGGCGGTACCATCGTGGGTGACCAGGATGTTGTACGGGTTGACGTCGCGGTGGATCAGTCCTTTGCGGTGGGCGTGCTCCAGCCCCAGAGCGATCTGCCGGACCAGCCGCACCGCAGTGGCCGGCGGCATCGGGCCTTGCTCCTGGATGAAGGTGCCGGTGGTCTTACCCTCGATGTACTCCATCACCAGGAAGAACCGGCCGTTGGATTCGCCGAAGTCGTAGATGCGCACCAGGTTCTCGTGCTGCAACTGGGCGCCGACCCGCGCCTCGCGCTGGAACCGCGCGATCGCCCGCGGGTTGTTGATCCGCTCGGCGCCAGGATCTTCAGGGCCACCTGACGGTTGAGCCGGCTGTCCCGAGCCAGGTAGACGCGCCCCATCCCGCCTTGACCGATCAAGTTCAGGAGCACAAAGCGATCGACCTTGAACCCGTTGGTGCGCCCTGCCAAGAGCTGCTGCGCCTGCCAGAGGGTCAACGCGTTGGACCGGACCGCCTGATGCGCCAGCCGGCGGTCGATGTGCTCAGGAACGTCGCGCTTGGCCGGCGGAATCGCGTTCCAGCAGGCGGTCAGCTTCTCGACGTCCATCAGTCCGCTGAGTAGGCTCGACTTCCAAAATCGCGACGCCTGAGGGTCGAGCATGGTGCAACCTGAAACGGCGTCGTCACGCCGAGCTAACCATGATTCCGTCGAGGGGTCGATGACGTACCAGTTTACCATCCTCGCCGACGACCCTCAATCACTGCATAACCAGAAGCCCCCCACACAATCAGCAAGCAGCCTTGTCGGCGTCTGGCGCGAGGATTGGAGCGAGGTCTGAGGAGGGCTGTTCTCCGCATCCATCCCGCGAGGGCCAAGTCCGAGTGGCTCATGCCGGCCCATCACGTTCTCGGCGGTCCCGAGCCTTCGTCGAGGATTCTCGGCGAGATCGGTGTGCTCCGTGGAACACGATCGTCTTGGCGCGGCGTCGCCAAAGGTAGAGAATATTCGAAACCATGGATCATGGCGAGGGCAGAACGCCATCAAGGTAGGAACGACGTTCGAGTCAACACAGCCAATCCGAGAGGTCGTGGATTCGACGCGTCCGGGGTGATGAAGCCCATTTCCCTTGGTTCTCCTCTCGATCTTTGTACGGGACTGCCGATGAAGTCGGGCCTCGCTGGCCCGGGACTAGCATAGCAGCCAACCGCCAGGACGATTCGCCGCGAGCGATGTTGCCAGGTTCTTGAATCGAGCCCCGACCGAGGATATCATCCATGTTGACATTCGTCAAGCTGCGTTAGGACTGTGAGTCTGTCCCGAAAGCACCAAAAGGGCGGCATAATATAGCCTGGGGCGTGAGCCCCAGGATCCGATGACGTCACCCTCTCAAACTCGGCCGCGATGAAAACCGGAGGATTCTGAGGATTCGCCATCCTGGGGCTCACGCCCCGGGCTATATTATGCCGCCCCCATGCGGGGGCTGAGAGGCTTTTCGGGATAGATTCTGTGTCCGTTCTACTCTCAGTGGGAGTCTGCACGGTGAACATGCTCCCTGGGGGACCGAGGCGATGATTCGAGTGGTCTGCGATTGTGGGAGGGCGTTCAAGGCTGAGGACCGGCACGCTGGGAAAAGCACGACGTGTCCCGTCTGTGGCAAGGCGCTAACGATCGGTCAGGCGCCGGTCCCGACCTCGAGCGGGAGTGACAATCAGGAGGTTCCCTCGTGGTGGTACCCGACCGACTCGGCCGCGGCGTGCGCGGACCCAACTCAAGCTGCGCGTGCGACGGCACCGACGCGGAGCGATAGTGACCCCGAATCGATCACCACGGCGGTTCTACCTCCGGGTTCAGTCCCGAAGGTGGCGCCGCAGCGCACTGAAGCGCCGATGCCGGCGGCCCCACCCATGGAGGCGCAGGCACCCGCACCAGCGCGCCGGCTCTCACGGCCCCAAACCGTCTGGGTGCTCTCCGGGGGGACCGCCGCGCTGGCGGTTCTGGCTCTTCTGGCGATCTTGTGGACCCGAACGGCTCCGACTCCTCGGGGCGGAAATGCGTCGCCGCCAGCGGGTCAACCACGAGATTCCCATTCCAGCCCCAACGAACCGGCAGCGGCCGTCGCCTCCAATACCCCATCCGCACCGTCGAACACCACAAGCCCATCGGCCGGCATCGCCAAGACCCCAACCGGCGCGGGGACGTCAGGACAGCCGGCCGATCGAAGGGTGGGTGAGCCCCAATCCCCTATTGCCGCCGAGCACCACCGACTGCAACTGCTTGTGCCCGCCTATATCTACCCGGTTGGTGCTGGCCGGAAAGAGTGGCTGCGGCTCATCGAGGCCGCGTCCAAGGTGAAGATCGTGGTCATCGCCAACCCCGCCAGCGGGCCGGGCGAGGAACGCAACCTCGATTATGCCACGATCTTCAGCGAGGCCAGCCGCCACGGTGTCACCTTGGTCGGTTACGTCAGCACCCAGTATGCCGCTCGGCCCTGGGACGAGATCAAGAAGGACGTCGATCGCTGGGTCCAGTTTTATCCACAAATCCGTGGCTTCTTCTTCGACCAGCAGCCGCGCGAAGGTCAGCATGCGGCGCTTTACGCGCGAATCCGCGACTACGCACAGCAGAAACTCCGCGATCCTTTGGTGATCACGAATCCGGGAATCGCCTGCGACGCAACTTACCTCGCGGACGCCGTCTCGAACGTGACTTGCGTTTTCCAGAACTACGAAGGCTTCGGCCAATTCGAGCTGACCGCGGCCCTCAAGGGTTACGAGCCGACTCGCTTCGCGGCGCTGCCCTACAACATCGCCGACCCTGAGGCGATGCGCGCGCTGATCAAGGACGCCATCCTCAAGCGGATCGGCTACCTTTACATCACCGATGCCAAGCCGCCGAACCAGTGGAACGCGCTGCCGAGCTACTGGGAGGCCGAGGTTGAACGCAGTGTCCCACCTGGACTAACCGGCGCCGGTTTTGATCGGATTCCTCATGGGAAAACCGAGACTTCTCGCCGACCGCCACCACTTCGAGCGAGCCCGCTTTCCGTGACCACGGTCTCACGACCGTGGTCACAAAGGTGGCGTTCACCGAGGAGTGTCGTCTTTTCCCTGCGCCAGTCTCACACGCCCGAAGCTTCGCCTCACGATCGCGCGCGGCTTCGTCGTCGTCGGCACCAGCGCAAGGTCATGGCGAGGGACCCGCACACAGCGGCCGACGCGAGATTGGTCAACATACCGGGTTCCGGCACCGACGCGACAGCGACGACCTCTTGATCCCAGTAGGATGGCAATTGATCGTAAAGATAACCCGTGGGGGGATTGATCGTCTGGTCGGTCACGTAGACGTACCCGACGTTGTGCTGAGCTGCAAAGGTAACGTTGGCCTCCATGCCCGCCACCGTCAACTGGTCGTAGATGGTATTGGAGTACAGACTTGACGGACCCGTCGATGTGTTTGCGCTGGTGTAGCCCGCTGCGCTCCCCTCGTAGGTCATGAAGGTATCGGCCGCAGGCGGCGATGCGGCCAGGTAGGACGAGTTCGTGGCCGTCCCGGGGTTCCCGATCACCGTGTAGGATGAGCTCAGGCCCTTGACGAAAGCATACAGCGATTGATAATACGCGACCTCACTCGGGGAGTTGCTCATCCCGTCGAAGAAGAAGCCATTGATCAGGTTCGTAATCGGGTTGGACGTCAGGTTGCCATACTGGCTGAGGTAAGTCGTGATCTGGCTCTCGACGGTGGCCAGAGGGGTGTTGCCGTAGTCGGTGTAGATGTAAGCGACGACCTTCCCCCCGGCGACCTCCAGGTTGGTCATGGCGGTGATATAGTTGGGGTCGGCCGGCCCGGGTAAAGGTCCGCTGTTCGGATTGAAGATGGCGGTGATGGGGACTTGGCTGGCCGCGGCTGCCATAGCGGCCCAGCCGTCTCCGACTCCGCCGGGCCCGCCCGTGCCGGGGTAGAAGTAGGCCGGCACGATGATGCCCAGACTGCCGGCTCGGGCGGACGTCGGCGACCCCATGAGCCCGGCGAGGGCGACTCCGACGGAGAGCCACACGAAACGGGAGACGCCTTTCGAGACGCGCATTGAGATCCCCTTCTTCCCAGGAGATGGAGCGAGCATGCGATCTTGTCCAGGAGGTTGCTGTGACGGTGGTTATAATCCGAGTCGAGCGAATAGACAAGAATGTGGTGCTTATTTGCCACATTTTCATGCGAAGCCTTCGGTGCGATGTTGCCGATTGACCAATAAGAGAAGGATGTGATGCTTATTCGCCACATTTTTCACGGCCTGAGCCAGCCTTGAGACGCATGCGCCGAAGTTCGCTGCCGATCGGACCGAGGTCCGCCCCAATCTTCAAGACCGTCCTGAGAAGAATTGAGGTTGTCGAAAGGATTCACCCTCACTTCGGGCCGCTCGACCTGGTCAAGATCCTGGTTGCGAGCGAGCACAGGTCCGCTGACCTCACGGAGGAGCTGATTGTCCAACGACCAGATCGATGGCGATTCAAGGGCCGATGGCGACTCGCCCCGGCGGACTCTCTTGAATGAGGTCCTTGAGCCCCTGCCGGTAAGACTCCAGGTAGGCCTGTTCCACCTCGATCGAGCCGGGGTTCTCGGTCAGCACATCGAGGAGCATCCTTCGGAAGGCTTCCACGGCTTTCTGGCCGTTCGGGGAGTCCATGAGGTTGACTCGCTCGAGGGGATCTCTCCTCAAGTTGTAGAGGATTTCGGCCCCCAGGCCATCCCGGATGTAATGATGGCCCGAGGTCACCAGGGACATGCGGAACTCGCCGTTCCCGCGGCCGTTCCGAGGCTGGGGTTGGATCGCGGGCCGGTTTACCTGCTCCGAGAGGGCTGGGGTGATCCCCGGGGGTTCCTGATCCAGTGCCTTCCTCCAGCCGGCCGCCAGCGATCGGCCCGGGAATGGTGAGCCGGCCGACAACCCCAGCAGGTTGACGACGGTTGCCGGCAAGTCGCGCAGGCTGACCGGGTGGTCCACGACTCGCCCTGCCGGCGCGCCCGGGGAGAGGATCACCAGCGGGACGCCGATCTCGTCGAAGTAGATACTGAAGGAGTGGCCGTAAATGCCATGATCGCCGAAGGCTTCCCCATGGTCCGAAGTGATGATCACGACGGTGTTGTCGAGAAGCCCCTGACGTCGTAGTTCGTTGAGCAACTGGCCCAGTTCTTCATCGAGGAACGCGATGCAATCGTTGTAACAATCGCGGGCCAACTGGACGTCCCGTGGCGCGATCGTGGACTTGTCCACCCCCACGTAATCGAACAGGAACTGGTAATCCCGCGGCGGCCTGGGCCGGATCCCGGACCGGCCCTCATATCCCGGCGGCGGTACATAGGGCTCGTGGGCGTCGAAAAAGTTCAGGAAGGCGAAGAAGGGACGATCCAGTCGCCGCTGGCCCAGCCAGCCGAGGAAGGATCCGTTGATCGCATGCGCACCGCGGGATTGGAGGCCGATCCACTTCTGGTCGAAAAAGAGGCCGCGATACAGGATCTGCATGAGGATCCACTTGCCGGGCTCGGTACGAGAGAGGAAGGACCGCGGATTCAGCGGGAAATCTTCGAAATGGGCGAAGCCGCGAGTCAAGCCGGACTCGTAATGGCACCAGGCGGTGTTCGCCGCGAACCCGGCGGTCTGATACCCCCGAGAGGCCAGGTACTCCGCCAGGGTCGGGGCCGGTGTATCGAGCGTGGACTTCCACCGAGAATTGAGCTGGAACGGCCACTGCCCGGTGAAGAAGCAGCTATGCGAGGGGTAGGTCCACGGGGCCGGTGCGAGGGCGAGGTTATACCGGACGCCCGCCCGTGCCCACTGCGTCAGGTAGGGGGTGGTCTTTCGCGTATAGCCGTAAGTGCTCAGGTCGTAGGCGCGAACCGTGTCCCAGACGATCAGCACGACGTTGCGGGCACCCGGGAGAGCTGGCGGCAATCCGGCCACCGTGCGTCGTTCCTGCATCGCCTGCCGGCCCGACGAGAGCGCCGCCAGCAAGCTCAGCAGGACGAGGAGCCCTCCCAGGATGGATCGCACGTTGCGCGGGGACCAGGCACGGCCCGCGATCGCGGCGCTGATCGGCCGGCCCATCCCGACGGCCAGGCACAGGCTCCCGGCACCATACAGCGGCAGCCTCAGCAAGGCCCCCCAGATCGCGAGCGTGGCGAACAGCCACGTCCCCGCGCGCAGGTGAGAAGAATCGCGCTCGAAGTTGACGCGCGAGGGCGATCACCACTGCGGGGATCAGCAACAGGACCACGTGGCCGAGCGGGACGGTCCAGGGGAAATCCCGCCCGCTTCGGAAGTACGAGTCTTCATCCCAACAGAACTTCTTGAAGACCATGAACAACAGATCGAGATAACCTCCGCAGAGGCCGAACACGATCGCCAGCAGAATCGTGGTTCTCCGGGAGAGGGAGATGGCGCTCGGCGGACGCCGAGCCGCAGGTTGAGTTTGGGGGGAGGCCATCGGGATTTGCCTCTCCTCGCGATCCTGGAGGGTCATCACAAAGGAAGTGATCCGAACACCCATCCGGGTGATCCAGGCACACGCCGAGTCGTGGGATCGGAGCACACGCAACCATACCCGAGACAAGTCCTCGTGCGGAAGACGAGATACGGAGTCCTTGCGTGTCAGGGTCTTCTTCGAGAGGTTCGAGCCCAGGTCATCGGAGACGGCGACCGAATCCTGACAGGACTCTCGGCGGGGGCAATCCAGAAGACGCCGACGCCGATCCCATTCAAGGAAGTGGGATGTCGGCGAACTCGAAGGAAATCTGCGTGGAACACCAAACCAGACCATGCCGGGTCAGTCGCCGGATGTCTAACTGATGGACGACCACTGGGGATTGATGACCGAATCGGAGCGGCGGGACGCCGGCGCGCGACCTCGGCGTAGCCCTCAATCTGGCGAACCGGGTTATGAGCGCCGCACCCCCGCTGGCGAAGGCCGCCGCGACGCAGACCGTCCCCTTGTTCGCGGCGGCGGTCTGCGACCGTCCTGACGACCTGCGGCCCGCGAATCGCTGGAGTACGTCCTGGGGGTCCTGGATCGTCCAGTAGAAGCACTCCTCTCCTATCGAGGGAGCTCACCGAGACCGCCGACCTCGGTACATCCCGATCGACCCTCGGCCACAGCACGACCGGCACTAGCCCAGCGTGTCTGCATGCAATCGACCGAAATCCGCACACGGCCGCCGAACCACGGTCTCCTGACGGGAGATTTACGGTCGGCCGGGTGGCAAGGTCGGGAAACCTTGCCACAACGTGTGCCTGGGTCGCGACCTTTCCGGCAAGTGATTCCCGGCCAGTTGCTATCGAGTTGGTCATTGGCCCCGATTCGGCTCGCGATAGCGGTCGATTGATGCGAAGATCAGAGAGGCGAGGTCCGGCGGAGTCGCGGGCTTCGCCGGACCTCGCCGTTTCGTCTCGAATCTGGACTGAGCGATGCGTTGCCGACTGATGATGATGTCCGTCGGAGTCGGACTGGCGCTGGCCGCCTGGCTGGGGGTCCGCGCGGTAGAGGACCAGCGATTCCGCAAGGATCTGGCCCGGGCGCGCGCGACGTTCGGGCGCGGCGGTTCGCCGCAGCCCAGGTGCGGCTGGCCCGGCTGGCCGAGCGCCGACCCGGCGACAGCGAGGTCGAGTTCCTGCTGGGCGACTGCGAGAGGATGCTCGGGCATCCGGAGTCCGCCCTGGCCGCGTGGGGCCGCATTCCCGATGGCACGAAGCGCGCCGCGCTGGCGGCGCTGTCGAGCGGCCGTCTGGCGCTGGGGTTGGGCCGCTATCGGCTCGGCGAGGCCTGCCTCCTCCGCGCCAGCCGAGCGGGTGGCGACGTCGCCGACGAGGCGTGGCGCTTCCTCGAGTTTCTCTACGAGACGTCGGGCCGGCGCGATGAGCATCGTGCCATCGTGCAGATGAGGGCCGAGCAGGCGGCCGACCCTTCCAAGATCCTGCGTGTGTTGTGGAGTATCGAGCGCGATCCTTATCCGGTCGATGGCATCACCGTGGCGCTGGCCAAGGCCAGACAGTCCGCCCCCGACGATGACCTGGTCTGGCTGGCATGGGCCAACCTGGCGATCCGTACGGGGCGATTCGACGAGGCCGGCGCGTGGCTGGATCGTTGCGAGCGGGCGCGGCCCGACGACCCCGCTGTCTGGAGTGCCCGCCTCGAATGGGCCAAAGCGGTCGACCGGCCCGATGAGGTCCGGCGCGCCGCGGCCCATCTGCCCGCTTCGGGCAAGCTCCGGGCCACGATCCTGGCGACGCGGGCCTGGCTGGCTGCTCGGGATGGCGACCGGGAGGCCGAGCGGTCGGCCCTCGAAGCGATCCTCGCGCCGGAGCCGGCCCATGATGCCGCCCTCGAGCGACTGGCCGACCTCGCCGCCCAGGCCGGCGAGCCGGGGAAGGTCGCCGAGCTGCGACGCCGCAAGGCAGCGATCGATGCGGCCCGCGATCATTACAGGCAGTTGATCAATCTGCCCGAGATGGCGCCGCAGGCCGCCGAGTTAGCCCGGACCGCGGAGGCGATCGGCCGGTGGTTCGAGGCCAAGACCTGGTGGGCCCTGGCGGCCCGGCGCGATCCGTCCGTCGGGGACGAGGCGAGCGCCGCGATCGCCCGGCTGGCCGCCGCGGATGAGGCGGCGCGCTCGACCGACGGCCACACCCTGGCCGAGCTCTTCGGGCCGAGCCGGCCGAGTGGGAAAGCAGGCGACTCGGGACCGCACGACCTGGTCATCCCCACGTTCGTGGACGAGGCCGCCGCCCGCGGCTTGGTATTCCGCTGCGACCACGGCCCCAGCGAGAAGCACCAGCTCCCCGAGACCATGACCGGCGGCGTGGCCGTCCTCGACTTCGACGGCGACGGTTGGCTCGACGTCTACGCCGTCCAGGGAGGCCCTTTCCCTCCTCGTGGCGGCCCTCCACCGTTCGGCGACCGCCTCTTCCGCAATCGCGGCGACGGCCGCTTCCAGGACGTCACCGCGACCTCCGGCCTGGCCGAACTGCCCGGCGGCTACGGCCACGGCGTCGCCGTGGGCGACTACGACAACGACGGTCGGCCGGACCTCTTCCTCACCCGATGGCGGTCCTATGCCCTCTATCGCAATCTGGGCGGGGGCCGGTTCCAGGACGCCACAGCACAGGCCGGGCTGGCGGGCGACCGCGACTGGCCCACGTCGGCGGCCTGGGCCGACTTCGACAACGATGGCGACCTCGACCTCTATGTCTGCCACTACCTGAAGTGGGATGCCAAGAATCCGGCCGTCTGCGAGTATCCGGAACGCTCCAAGCCGGGGTATATGTATTGCGACCCGCTCATCTTCCCCGCGCTGCCGGACCACGTCTTCCGCAACGACGACGGCCGGTTCATCGACGTGACTGCGGAGGCCGGCATCGTCAACCGCGACGGTCGCGGCCTGGGCGTTCTCGCCGCCGATCTCGACGACGATGGCAAGGTCAACGTGTTCGTGGCCAACGACTTGTCGGCGAATCTGTTCTTCCGCAACGACGGCGGCTTCCGGTTCTCCGAGCAGGCGTCGGCGGCGGGCCTGGCGGCCAGCGCGGAGGGCGGATCCCTGGCTGGGATGGGGGTGGCCTGCGGCGACGGCGACGGCGACGGTCGTCTCGACCTGGCCGTCACCAACTTCCTCAATCAGGCGACCACGCTCTACCACAACCACGGGGGTGGCCTGTTCAGCGACCGATCGGCGGCCACGGGCCTGGCTGCCGCCACACGGCAGTACCTCGGCTTCGGCCTGGCCGCGCTCGACGCCAACAACGACGGCCGGCTCGACCTGGTCCAGGCCAACGGGCACATCTCCGACTTCAGCCCCTCGTTCCCCTACGAGATGAGGGCTCAGCTCCTGCTCGGCGACGCGTCGGGCCACTTCCGCGACGTCTCCGAACAGGCTGGGCCCCCCTGGCAGGTCCTCCGCCTGGGCCGTGGGTTGGCCGTCGGCGACATCGACAACGACGGCCGCATGGACGTCCTGATCGTCGGCCAGGGCGCCCCGCTGGCCCTGTTGCACAACCAGCCGGCTCCCGCCGCCGACCACTTCCTGACCCTGGCCCTCGAGGGAGTCGCCTCCAATCGCGACGGAGTCGGCGCCAAGGTCACGGTGACCGCCGGGCGCCGGAGTCAGGTCGCGGCGCGGTTCGGCGGCGGCAGCTACCTGTCGGCGAGCGACCCTCGGCTGCATTTCGGGCTGGGGCCGGCGAGGCGGGCCGATCGCGTTGAGGTGCGCTGGCCCTCAGGGAGGCGGGACTCCTACGAGGGGCTGGCGGCGGGCGCTGGCTACCGATTGCGGGAGGGGGACCCGGCGCCCCGGCCCCTGGCCGGCTTCGCCGCCGCCCCCGCCGCACCCTGATCCTCCAGCGTCCTCCCGGGGCCAATCAATCCGATCGATGGCCACCCGACCCCTCGCCGACGACTCAGGCCCGGCCCCGATGAGCAGTCGGCGGTGGCAGGGGCATCGCATGCTCACCGGGACGGGGCCGATCCGTCAATAACTATCGGAGGAGATCACCTCGCCGTTGGCCCTGGTCCCCAGCACCCAGTACGACCTGAGGTTGATCGACGACTTGATGAACTGAACGTGGCCGTCGCAGAACAAGAAGTTGGCGCCACCGGGGTGGTTGCTGGTCGCGTTCTGGTATTGCCCATCGGAGGCATTCGAGTTCGGGCTGCTCCGAGCGATGGCACACCAGCCAAATGGCCACTGGGACGAGCTCGGCGGGACGACCGTGTTGAATATCCCGAAGCCGCCGTCGTCCTCCGACCACCGGAATCCCTTCTGGTTGTAGGCGCCGGAGCCAGAATTCTTTTGGATCAGAAATCCCGCCATGCAGGCATTGAGGTCGGAAACGACCGCATTGTAGGACCCGCTGATATCGTAGACGCCGCACCAGCCGCCCGAGCACACGGCCGAATTCTGAGTGAGCACCGGGCCATCGCGCCACTTCACCAGCTCGATCGTGCCATCGCCGACCAGTCCTTCGCCGAACGCGATCGTATTGGACGTTCCATCGTTGATGTTCTGAACGCCGTACGTCCTGCCACCCTCATTGAAGGGCCCAGTGGTGTCGGTACCTGCGCCGCTATAACCGGTCGAGGTGCCCGCCGAGGCAAAGTAGTTGCTGATCACCCCGGTCCACTGCCAGCAAGACTGTGAGGCCGGGTTACCCCATGTGCCACTGGGTTTTTGCGGGGAAATGCCGTCGGACGGGCAAACAAACACGCTGAGGATGGCGGTCGAGACCGTGGAGTTGATGGGAAAGGCCGGTCCGAACCCCACGACCCAGTTGAAGTTGGCCGCGTTGTAGAGCGGCATTTGTTCCAGGTAGCCCAGCATCAGTGCCTGGGCACTCCAGGTCCCCCAACCCACGCTGTAGAAGGGGGCTGAATAGCCGCCGGCGGTATACGCGCCGCCCGGCGGGAACGAATTGTGCCCTGTGTGGTAGTTGTGCATCGCCAGGCCGATCTGCTTCATGTTGTTGGTGCACTGGGACCGCCGGGCTGCCTCGCGGGCCGATTGCACTGCGGGCAACAAAAGGGCGACCAAAACACCGATGATCGCGATGACAACGAGCAATTCGATCAGCGTGAAGCCGCGTCGCGTTTCCGCTCTCATAAGATGATCCCTCCCCAGAATTGATCTGCAAAGAAGAATTGGGCGGCCACGCCGCCCTCGCAGGATAGCCAGTAGCCTACGGGTGGCGACCCGCATCCTGAATGGAGACTCTGAGCGTGTGATGATGACTAGGATCGTGATATGGACCATGCCGCTTGCGCGGCGACGACCGGTCTACCTCTTCTCTCGGCGACCGGATCCGCCCGGAGCAGCCGGCGATCGGTCACCACCCCATCAACCTGGGTCTGCTGCTTTCTCCGGGTCTGCTCCTTTCCCCGGGTCTGCTCCTTTCATCGTGCCCCTCCTTGCCTCCTTCTTCATTTTGGCACGTTCCGCAGCGGCCTCCTTGCGCTCCGCATTCCTCTCTACCATGGCCTTCTTCGTGGCGGCCTTGGTCTCCGGATCCAGCGAAGGCGCCGTGCTCTGGCCCGAGCAGCCGAGCAGGAAGCCGGCGAAACCGAGTACCAAGAGAAACCTCCAAGGGCGGACGATTTGCGCGAGATGCATGAGTCTTTTACCCTGGGTTGACAGTTGGACAAGCCTCTGCCGTGAAAGCAGAGCCTTGTAAGTCGCGTTGAGCTATCTTTAAGTGCTTGCAAGCTGCGTGGTGTGGACAATGCGCCCGTGGATGGGTTCGCGCTCGGGCTTCCCGGGCGCTCTAAGAATAACTTCCACACGACTGTGAGAGCAATAAGATTTTTGATCGTTATCTTAAGAATTCGGGTCGGGCGTCCCTGGGGGTCATCCCGGCGCCGAGATGGTTAAGTCTGCATTGTACGCATTATCCCCCGCAGAGATCAGCACTTACGCCGATCATGGGTCAGACAACCACGACTGAACGATGTCAAGTAGTCGCGGAAACACTTCGTGACGATCCTTCGAGTCCTACTCGTAAGAGGCCGTACGCGACGTCGCGGATGCGCGAATCGACGAAACTGAAGTTCGAGTCCAGCCGCGAGGTCTACCGCAGTGGTAGGAGCAGCCGAAACGGGATGACTTATCATTAACCAAGGACTCACGTACAAAGCAATGGTCTCATGGGCGAGCCACGCGGGTGGACCGCGGTTTGTTCAAATTATTAGAATCAGAGAAGCACTTGCGAGTCGTCCCCCGCAAGGTACGTTGAGCCGGTCTCAGGCCGGCCGGTCCAGTGCAGAGGACAGCCAATTGGAGCGCACGATCGAATCCCAATCCCAATCGTGTGGATCGCGAAAACAGCAGATCGTGCTTCTCACCGCGGTTCTGCTGGTGGTGAGCTCCTGCATGGTTTTCGTTTCGTGGCGCAACCCAAGGACAGCGAGCGTTCATCGGAAAGATGCTGTCTCGCCTTACATGAACACCTGGCCGGGGGTGAAGTATCTCGGGGATACCGCGTGTGTCGGCTGCCACGCGAAGAGCGCCGAGACCTTCCGCCAGCACCCGATGGGCCGCTCGCTCGCACCCGTCGGGGAGGCCTCCGTGACCAAGGGCGACGCGGGAGCCGGCCAAACTCTCTTCGAGAGTCAAGGCCTCCAGTACTCCATTGACCATCGGAACGGTCACGTCTTCCACCAGGAGACGCGACGCGACGCATCGGGCCGGATCGTCGCCAAGGACGAGGCCGAGGTCCAGTTCGTGATCGGCTCCGGTCGTCAGGGAACTGCCTACCTGATCGAGCACGACGGCTTCCTTTTCCAGTCACCCCTTACCTGGTATTCCCGCAAACAGCGGTGGGATCTGTCCCCTGGTTTCAAAGTGTTCAATCATCACTTCGACCGGCCGATCCAACGGAATTGCCTGTTCTGCCACGCGAATCGGGTCGAGCCGAGGGAAGGCCCGATCAATCAATATCGGCAGCCGATCTTCCAGGGTCACGCCATCGGCTGTGAACGCTGTCACGGACCCGGCGAACTTCACGTCGCACGTCCCACGAGGGTCAACGGCAAGGACATGACGATCGTCGATCCCGCCGATTTGGCGCCCGCGCTCCGGGATGACGTCTGCGCACAGTGTCACCTGGCCGGCGATGCCCGGATTGTGCGGGTCGGCCGGCGAAATGAGGACTATCGACCCGGGCTGCCGTTTTATCGCTTCTGGACTGTGTTCGTGCAACCGCCGGACCGGGCCGGGGACCGGTTTGTCGGCCAGGTCGAACAGATGCACGAGAGCCAATGCTTCCGCGCCAGTCGAGGCCGGCTCGGATGCATCTCCTGCCACGATCCCCACCATTTCCCCGCGCCCGCGGAGAAGGTGGCCTATTACCGGGGTCGCTGCCTGGAGTGTCACGCGGAGCGGGGCTGTAGCCTTCCCGAGAGCGACCGGTTGAAGCGGAACCGGGAGGATGACTGCACCGCCTGTCACATGCCGAAGGCGAGCAGCTTCGACATCCCTCATTCCGCGTCGGCGAATCATCGCATACCCCGTGATGCGGGCGGAGGAGATCCATTCGTCGCCCGGTCAGGGAGCCGTGGGCGCGAACGGCGCCACCTGGTCATCTTCGACCACGAGCGCCTGGATGCCGACGAGCGAGCCGAGGTCGAGCGCGACCGTGGCGTGGCCCTGTGCCGCGATGGGGCGGAGGGTGCGCGGGTCGCACTGCCGTTGCTCGAAGTCGCTTTGGCGGCGCGGTCGGATGATGTGACCGCCTGGGAGTGCAAGGGCCTCGCGCTGGGTAGCCTCGGCCGGTTCGACGAAGCACTGGCTGCTCTCCGGATCGCCTTGACGATGGAGCCGGGCCGGGAATCCGCCTTGGTCGAGGCGGCTCGCGTCGCCGTGAAGCTCAATCAACGCCGGGACGCAGCCGCTTACTGGCGGCGCGCGATCGCCACCAATCGGTGGCGTTCGGACTACCACGCCGAACTGGCGCTCCTCGACTTCCGCGACGGCGACTGGCAGGCGTCCGCCGACGCATGCCGGGAAGCCCTTCGCCTCAACGCCTCCTCGGTCACGGTCAGGAAGTTGCTCGTCCAGTGCTATCTCAATCTCGGGAACGTCGAGGCCGCGCGCGGCGAGCTCGCGACGGTCCTGGGCTTCGATCCGCCCGACCGCGCCGACCTACTCCGCTCATTTTCCATGCAGTCGCGGTCCGGCAGCGGCAGCCCCGTGATCGGCGCGTATGGTGTGCTTCGTAGTAATGGCCGTCGGCGACTCGTTCCGGGGACCTTTCTTGAACGAGCGCTTTGAGACCTCGCCTGTAAGGCTCCAAGTAGGCCCGTTCCACCTCGATCGAGCCGGGGTTATTCGTCAGAAGCTCGAGGAGCATCTTTCGGAAGACTCCCACCGCTTGGTTGCCGTGCGGAGAACCCACGAGGTCGATCCGCTCGAACCGATCGCTCCTGAGGTCGTAGAGCCTCTCGGTCCCCATGCCATCCCGAAAATAATGATGGCCGGAGGCGACCAGGGACAATTGGAACCCGCTGTGCCCGCGCCCGTTTTGAGGCTGAGGTTGGAGCGCGATCGCGTCGACCTGCTCTGAGAGAGCCGGGGTGGTGATTCCCTCCGGGGCCTGCCCGGGTGCCGTCCGCCAGTAGGCCGCCAACGAGCGGCCCGGGAACGGTGAGCCGGCCCGGAGCCCCAACTGGTTGACCACGGTTGCCGGTAAGTCGCGCAGGCTGACAGGACTGTCCACGGCTCGGCCCGCGGGCGCGCCCGGGGCGAGGATCACCAGCGGGACGCAAGTCGAGTCGAGGTGGAGGCTAGAGCCGTGGCCGAAATGCCCATGATCGCCGAACGCTTCCCCATGATCCGAGGTGATGATCACGACCGTGTTGTCGAGAAGCCCCTGGCCGCGGAGCTCGCCGAGCAACCGACCGAGTTGCTGATCGAGGAAAACGATACAATTGTCGTAGCCATCGCGTGCCAACTGGATATCCCGTTTCGTCGGCAGCCTGTTCTCCCTGGCCATGAGACCTAACAGGAAGTCGTAATCCTGCGGAGGCCTGGGCCGGATGCCGAACCGGCCCTCATATCCCGGCGGAGCGACGTACGGCGCGTGGGCGTCGAAATAGTTCAGAAAGGCGAAGAAGGGACGATCCGGTCGCCTGCGGCGCAGCCAGTTCAGGAAGGCTTCGTTGGTCCCGTAGGCGCCGCGGGATTGGAGGCCGATCCATTTGATGTCGAAATAGCGACCGTAATAAATTATGTTTATGAGTATCCATTTCCCGAGTACCGTGCGACCGAGGAGGGACCGCGGATCTAACGGGAAATCCTCGAAATGGGCGAAGCCGCGAGCCAGGCCGGTCTCGTAATTGCAGCAATTGGTGTTCGCGGAGAACCCGGCGGTCTGATAGCCCCGTGAGGCCAGGTACTCTGCCAGGGTCGGATCCGGTGTATCGAGATGGAATCTCCACTGGGAATTGAGCTGGAACGGCCACTGGCCGGTCAAGAAGCAGCTATGCGAAGGGTACGTCCACGGGGCTGGCGCGATGGCGAGGTCATACTGGACGCCCTGCGCGCCCACCGCGTCAGGTTGGGAGTGGTGTTCCGCGGATAGCCGTAGAGGCTCAGGTTGGAGGCGCGGACGGTGTCCCAGACGATCAGCAGGACGTTGCGGGCACCCGGGGGCGAGGGCGGCAATCCAGCCACCGCGACGTGCTCCTCGATCGCCTGCCTGCCCGATGAGAGAGCCGCCAGCAGACCCAGCAGGCCGAACAGCCCCCCCAGGGTGAGTCGTACCGTCCGCGGGGACCAGCGCGGCTCGCGACCGCGGCGCTGATCGGCCGACCCAGCCCGGCGGCCAGGATCAAGCTGCCGGCGCCGTACAGCGGCAGCCTCAGAAGGGCTCCCCAGATCGCGAACGTTCCGAACAGCCACGACCCTGTGCGCACCGAGACGAGTCTCGGCCGAAGCCGGCTCACCGTAGCGATCGCCACCCCGAGGATCAGCAATAGAAGCGCATGAGCAACCGGGACGGTCCAGGGGAAATCTCTCCCGCTTCGAAGGATCCACTCATCGGCCCAATAGAATCTCTTGAAGAGCATCAGAAACAGATCGAGATATCCCCCGCAGAGGCCGAACGATATCGCCAGGAGAACCGCGGCAGTCGGAGAGAGGGGGATCCGGTTCGGCAGACGCCGAGCTGGACGTTTGAGCGGCGGAGTGTCCATTGGCGCGAGGCTTTCCGGGTCGTCCGTGAGTGCCGTCACACGGGAAGAAATCCGAACATTCATCCGGGTGCTCCGGCGGCACGCCCGGCAGTGGGATCGGCGCAGCGCCCCATACCTGTGCAAGCTCTCGTTTGGAGCACGAGATGCGAGTTTGATTGTAACCACCCCTCTGGTGAGATTCGAGCCTAGATCCCGAGTCGCTCCGCGCGAGCTCGGCGGATCGCCGGTCCGATCCGCGGGCGAGCGACGACGGGTGGGTGAGGTCGCGGGGCCAGTACCCGCGCCCGCGTGCTGACCACTTGTCGAGGTGGCCTCGGCTTACATTCGCCGCCCCGATCCGATGGAGTAGACTCCGCTCATACCCCGCTCGTCCCTGGGCGTCGCGATGGTTTTCGATCAGGAATCTCGATCACGGAATCGCCGTGACGATCCTCCAGACGGCCGACGACGGCTCTGGGAGACCGGGAGGGCCCTCGCGTCATTCGCCGCTCGAGGAGTTACTCTTAAGAATCCATTGTCTCAGATCTTCTCAAGGAAGCTCGAACAAGCTGCCGTCCGGCTCGCCGCCTCTGACGGCTTGACGGCCTCATCGGGTCTTGCAAATGCGGCCCCGGTGCAGTGAACTGGGAATCGGTGATCTCTCCCCGGGGCGGATGGAACTTTCGATGAAACTCCAGCCGGCAATCGCGACTGCGGATGTACCCGAGTCGATGGTGCGCGAGGCTGCGGAGGAAACGCATCCGGTTCGCGCAGGGGCGGCGACGATCCTCATGGTGGCGGCCTGGATCGGCCTGATCGCGGGCTTCCTCGACCTCGGCATGATGTTGATCAATAAGTGGGTTGACGGAGACTTCTACCGGCTGGGCGGGGATTTCGTCTGGATCATCCCCGCGGGGGTCACGATGTTGGTCTTGGTGCCGGCGATTGTGGTGCTCGTCATCGCTCGGATACGGGGGGGAGCCGTCCGCCTGGGAGTGGCTGTGGGACTCCTCTCGTTTGTCGGCTTCCTCGACGTGAGCGCGCGGCTGCCCCTGCATCTGTGGGCGTCGCTGCTCTTGTGCAGTGGGCTCGCCATCCAGTTGGCCCGGCTGGTCGGCCGCCACCGTCCGGCGTTCCTCCGGCTCATACGCCGAACGATACCGCTGCTCGCCGGGGCCCTCCTGGCGATCATGCTGGCGACGATCGGCGGTCGTGCCTGGTCGGAGCATCGGGCGGTGACCGCCTTGCCTGCCGCGCCCGCGGGTGCCCGGAACGTGCTGCTGATCGTCTGGGATACGGTCCGCGCCGGGAATCTGAGCCTCCACGGCTACGACGCCCGACGACGCCCAATCTGGAGCGGCTGGCCGGCCGCGGGATGAAATTCGAGCTGGCGTTCGCGACGTCCTCCTGGACTCTGCCGTCGCACGCCAGCCTGTTCACCGGGCGATGGCCCCACGAGCTGGGGGTCGACTGGATGTCGCCGCTTCGCGACGATGTCCCGACGCTCGCCGAGTACCTGGCCGGCTATGGATATGACACCGCAGGATTCGCGGCCAACCTCGACTATTGCAACCGCCAGACGGGCCTGGCCCGGGGCTTCGCGCATTACGAGGATTTCCCGATCAACCTCTACGAGGTCTTCTCCCGCTACGTGGCCCTGGGCCACCGGCTCGAGATCGCCGAATGGGCCTGCATGCTGGGCACGCTCCTGGAGAAATCCTCCGGGCGCACGTACGAGGGGCTCATCCCGCGGTCGAGGGAGCATGCCAAGAGCGCCGCGGCTGTGGACCGGGCGTTCCTGGGTTGGCTCTCCCGGCAGCAGGGGCGCCACCGCCCGTTCTTTGCCTTCCTCAACTACAACGATGCCCACTCGCCCTATGAGGTTCCCGACCGATCGATCCCGGGCTTCGGCCTCCGGCCCGCGTCTTCGCGGGACCGCCAGGCCCTCCTCGCCTGGCACACGGCGGACAAGGCGAAACTCGAATATCACGATGTGCGGATGGCCATCGATGTTTACGACGATTGCATCTCGTATCTCGATCGGCGGCTGGGGATGCTCCTCCAGGAGCTCGGCCGGCGCGGCGTGCTCGACGACACCCTGGTGATCGTCACCTCGGATCACGGCGAGCACCTGGGCGATCACCTGCTGTTCTTCCACGGTTGCAGCTTGTACCGTCAGGTTGTCCAGGTCCCGCTGGTGATCGTGGAGCCCAAAGGGGCGGCAGGGCGGGTGGTTAGCCGAACCGGTGAGCCTGCGCGACGTGCCGGCGACGGTCGTCGACCTGCTCGGGCTGGGGCGGGATGCACCATTCCCTGGTCGGTCGCTCGCAGGGTTCTCGGGTCGGTTTCCCCAGTCGGTCTCCCCTCCGGCCGAGCCGTTGCTCATGGAGACCAGCAAGTCGCCGCTCCTCACGAACCAGGGCCGCGAGCCGGCCGCCAAAGGGCGGATGCAGGCGCTGGTCGGCCTGGGCATGCATTATATTCGCGACGGCGAAGGGATCGAGGAGTTGTACGTCCTGAAGTCCGACCCGGAGGAACGGGCCAACTTCGCTGGGGCCCCGAATGCCCAGGCGTCCCTCCAGCGATTCCGAAGTGTCCTCCGGTCGATGTTGACGCGGAATCACCGATCGACGGTCGCCCAGACCCGCACCGACAGCCTGGGCCCGGCCCCGAGGACGCGGTGATGGAGGGCCATCGCGTTCGCCGGGGCAGGGCCGCGACCGAGGTCAGTAGCTGTCGGACGAAAGGCACGTTGGCATTAGTGATTGATATAACTGATTCGACCTGGCGAACAACGATATTATTCGTTTTCAGCGACCCCTCGTTGCTTCCGTCGCTCGAGACTCCGAGATCCCGATCGATCCGCCGAGGTCGAGTCCGGCGGCCCGACCCTCGGCGGTGGCGACGCTCCTCCGTCGCGGGGCAAGTGATCCTTGCGTTAGAATTGTGGTGTCGGTGGACAGCCCCCACCCTGGAACAATGACGCCATCAGGAACGAGCCGTGAACCAGCCGAGCACAGCACCCACGGCCCGTCCCACTCGTCTCGCGCCGGGCGGTCTTCCTGGTCGTGGCCATACTCCTCGCCGGGATCGTCTGGGCTGTCGTCTGGCCATCGTTGCGGACGATCGTGGGTCTGCGACCGGAGACTCCGGCCGGTTCCCACCGCGCTGCGCGACGTGTATGCCGATACGCCCTATCAGAACGCGCGTCCGGGGGTCGGGTATGTCGGGGACGCTGCGTGCGCCCGCTGCCACCGGGAGATCGCCGCGGCCTACCGATCGCACCCGATGGGCCGATCGCTGGCGCCGATCGAGGCAGCCGCGGAGAGCCCGCCATTCGTTGGCAATGCGGGACTTCCGATCCAGTCGAGGGGGATGCAGTACACGGTCGACCGCCGCGAGGGGCGACTCTTCCACAAGGCGACGCTGCGCAACGTCGACGGGGGCGTGCTCGCCGAGATCGAAGCCGAAGTCCGCTACGCCCTCGGCTCGGGGACTGCGCGGCACCGCCTTCCTGGTCGAGCGTGAGGGGTTCCTCTTCCAGTCGCCGATCTCGTGGTTCGCGCACGAGGGACGGTGGGACATCTCGCCCGGCTACGGGGAGTTCACCACCCACCCCAACTTCGAGCGGCCGATCCAGCCCGAATGTCTGTCCTGCCACGCCAATCAATTCCGCCCTGTGTCCGGGACGCGGAACCGTTACGAGGTCCCGATCTTCCAGGGCCACGCCATCGGGTGTGAGCGGTGCCACGGCCCAGGCGCGCTGCACGTGGACCGGAGTGGGCCGTCGTCCGAGACCGACTTGACGATTGTCAATCCGGCCAATCTCACGCCTGCGCTGCGGGAGTCGGTCTGTCAGCAATGCCATCTCCAGGCTTCGTTCCGTTTCACCCGGGCGGGCCACGGGCCGCTCGACTTCCGCCCGGGACTGCCGATCCACCGGTTCTGGGCGTTCTACCCCATGAAGTCCGGGAACCGAAACACCTTCGAGGCGGTCGGGCACGTCGAGCAGATGGAGTCGAGTCGCTGTTACGTCGCCAGCGAAGGCCAGCTCGGCTGCATCTCGTGTCACGACCCGCACCGTCTGCCGGAGGCGTTCGACGAAGGCCGCTTACTACCGTGGGCGCTGTCTGGAGTGCCACGAGACGAAGGGATGCGCCTTGCCGTCGGCGGAGCGTCGAACGCGGGGGCAGGGTGAGGACTGCGTGGCGTGTCACATGCCGCGGCTGGCGGTCACGAATATCCCGCACACGGCGGCGACCGACCACCGCATCTCACGCGGTGGCGGGGTCGGCGTCGTGGTGGAGGGCCCGCGGGCCGAACCGGGTCGGCCGGCCGATATCCCCCTCGTGGACTACCACTGGGGGCTGATGAACGCGGAGGAGCGGCGGGACTCCGCGCGCGACCTGGGCGTGGCCCTGGGCTGGACGGCCCGCAATTCGAGCGGCCACCCCCTGGCGAGGATCGCCGCGACACAGGCCCTTCCCTTGCTGGAGGCGGCTGTCCGCGACCGCCCCGACGACCTGCCCGCCCGCGAGGCCCTGGGACACGCTTACCGGTTTCTGGCCCGCCCCGAGGACGCGCTCCTCGCCTTCGACCAGGTCCTCCGGATCGAACCGGGCCACGAGTTGACCCTCCGGGCCAGAGGTCTCGTGCTGACCAGCCTTGGGCGGTTCGAGCGCGCGCGCTCGGCCTTGCAGGAGGCGATCGCGGTGAATCCCTGGTCCTCGGATTATCGGGCGACGTTGGCCAACATCTGCTACGAGGCCGGCGATTGGTCCGGGGCCATTGCGGCTGGCCAGGCGGCGATCCGGCTCAACCCCGAATTGTTCGGGATGCGATCGCTGCTGGTTCAGAGCTTCCTGCGGTCCCACCAGCCCGAGAAGGCCGATGCCGAGTTCCAGACCTTGCTCCGACTCTACTCCGCCGGCCGCGAGGTCTGGCAACAGTGGTACGAGGACCAGAAACAGGCGGGGGCAGGAAGCGTGGACTCGTCCACAACGGGCCGGCCGTGAACGGTTACAATGGTCCTCACCTCGATGGAATCTGGGCTCGACGACTGGCAGCAAGAGTGCTGACGTTTTCAACAGAGCCGGCCCGCCCCCAGGACGCTACGAGGCAGGGCCATCGCACGTCCGTCGGAGCAACGCCGCGGCCGGTCAGTACTGGTCGGACGAGATGATCTCACCTCCGGCCTTGGTCCCCAGCGCCCACCAAGTCTTCATGGCGATCGAACTCTTGATGAAGCGCACGCTGCCATCGGCCAGCATGCAGTTGGTGCCGCCAGGATGGTTGCTCGTCGCGTTCTCATACTGGCCGTACGCGAATCCGCAGTCACTACAGTTGAAGCGGCAGCCGCCCCACGGGTACTGCATCGAGCTGGGCGGGACGATTGTGTTGAACGACGTATGGCCGTTGGCACCGACGGCCCATCGATAGCCTTTGTCGTTGTAGGCGGGGTATTGCCTGGCCTGGAAGTACTGGCTGCAAAGCTGGAGGTCGTTCATGACGCCGGCCACGTTGCTGTTGGCGTCGAGCATCTGTGTGGGGGAGCCGCCCGGGTCCGAGATCCCGTCGCGCCATCGCTGGAACTGGGGATTGCCGTTCCAGGTCCCGTTGTCCGAGACCAGCCCTTCGGAGAACGCGATCGTGTTCGAGGTCCCGTCGGTGATCGCCTGGATGCCGTACGAATTGATCCGGGCGAAGACCCCGGTGCTGTCGTTCAGCCCGGGGTTGGTCGTGGTGCCCCGGCTGGCGATGTAATTGTTGTTATGACCGGTCCACTGGAAGCAGCTCGCGTTGGCCGGATCGGGAGAGATCCCGTCCGAGGGGCAGACGAACGTCATGATCTGGGTGTTCAACGCCGTCTTGTTGATCCACAGACCGGTGCCCCACCAGATGGTCCAGGAGAAGTTGCACGAGTTGTAGATCGGCTGGCCCTCCAGGTAGCCCAGGAGCAAGGATTGGGCGCTCCAGGCTCCCCAGTCGGTGCTGTAGCCGGTGTAGGCGAAGGCGACCGTCTCGGTCATCGGAAACGCTCCGATGGCGGTGAGGTAGTTGTGCATGGCGATGCCGAGCTGCTTGAGGTTGTTGGTGCACTGCGCCCGACGGGCCGCCTCGCGCGCCGACTGCACCGCCGGCAAGAGCAGCGCGATCAGGACGGCGATGATCGCGATCACCACCAGCAGCTCGATCAGCGTGAAGCCGCGACGAGTCCTTGTTCTCATGATCCTGCTCCCCGTTGATGATTGGGATCGAAACAGATGATGAGGTCTGCGGAACCGGTCGATGCTGAGCGGTTCACGGGTCATCAAGGCTCACGACCGGGTCGAACCTCTATCGACCTGCCGGTCCACTTCGGAGCCCCTTCCCCTGGGCGCCTTTCTTCGCGGTGGTTCTTTTCTGCATCTGCTCCTTCAGGCTCTGCGCGTGCTTGGGTAACTCCTTGGAAGTGGAGGCCGGCTCGGAACCAGACGGTGCTCCACATCCGCTGGCGAGGCATTGGAGGCCAAGGACCAGGGAGCAGACCCATGCCCGGACAAGCTGAGAATGACGCATGAGGGCAATGCGCCCCATCATCGGGACCCTCCCCTCGCTCGCACGACGACCCAGTGGAACGTGAAAGGCGTTCTGAACGGTGAGGCTGATCTTAACGTCAGGCCAATCGGTCCGCAATCATGTCGTCCCTGCGCCATAGCGCTTGACGGCTGCGCCGCGTCTTGCAATCGCAGATCCCGTCGAGTGTAGTAGACGCGGATGACGATTCCCCACCCGGATAGGCCTTCTCATGGATCTTCCGACGGACATCGCGACAGCGAAATCGCCCGTGATGCCGACGCGCCAGGTCGGCGAGGGATTGCAGCCGATCGGCGCCGGCCCGGTGACGATCCTCGGGGTGGCCGTCTGGATCGGCCTGATCGCGGGCTTTCTCGACCTCGGGCTCATGGTCGTGAAGACGCGGTGGATCGATGGGGATTTCTATCGCGTTGGCGGCGACTTCGTCTGGATCATACCGGCGGCCGTCGCGGTCCTGGTATTCCTGCCAGCGACGGTGCTGGCCCTGGTCGCGCGCCTGCGCCACGGCGGCCTCCGCCCGGGCGTCGCCGTGGGACTTCTTTCCTTTGTCGGGTTCATTGACCTCTGCGCGCGGCTGCCCCTGGAGCTGTGGGCCGCGTTCCTGCTGTCCGGGGGGCTCGCCATCCAGTCAGGCCGGCTAGTCGGCCCACGTCGTCGGGCGTTCCTCGAGCTGGTGCGCCGGACGACTTCCCTGCTCGTCGGCATCCTGGTGGCGTCCGCGCTGGGGACGATCGGCGTCCGGGCCTGGACGGAGTATCGGGCGGCGGCTTCCTTGCCGCCACCCCCCCCGGGGGCCAAGAACCTCCTACTGATCGTCTGGGATACGGTGCTGCGCTGGCAATCTCAGCCTCCACGGCTACGGACGCCGGACGACGCCCCACCTCGAGGAGCTGGCCAGCCGCGGGTTCCGGTTCGACCTCGCGTTCGCGACGGCTCCCTGGACCCTTCCGTCGCACGCCAGCCTGTTCACCGGGCGATGGCCCCACGAGCTGGGGGTCGACTGGAAGTCGCCCCTCAGCGACGGCGTGCCCACGCTCGCCGAGTACCTCGGCGCCCACGGCTATGACACTGCGGGATTCGTGGCCAACCTCGACTATTGCAGCCGCGAGACCGGTCTGGCCCGGGGTTTTGCGCACTACGAGGATTACCCGATCGAGCTCTACGATGCCTTCACTCGCTACGTCGCCCTGGGCCATCGGCTGGAAGTCCCCACCTGGGCCTGCATCCTGGAAAAGTTTCTGGAGAAGGTCTCGAGGGCCCACCCTGACCTGGTCCCTCGCTCGAGGGAGCACGCGAAGCGAGGCGAGCAGGTGGACGGCGCGTTCCTCGAGTGGCTCTCCTGGCAGCAAGGGCGGCGTCGCCCCTTCTTCGCGTTCCTGAACAACAACGATGCCCACACGCCCTACGAGGTCCCGGATCGATCGACGCCGGGTTTCGGACTCCGGCCCACGTCCTGCCACGACCGCCTGACGTTCCTGCACTGGAATGGGCTAAAGAAGGCGGATGTGTCCTACCACGACGTGCGGATGGCCACCGACGTTTATGACGATAGTATTGCCTATCTCGACGGGCGACTGGGGAGCCTGCTCACGGAACTGGACGGCCGGGGCGTGCTCGACGACACCCTCGTGATCGTCACTGCGGATCACGGCGAACATCTCGGCGATCACCGCCTCTTTTTCCATGGTTGCAGCCTGTACCGACAGCTCGTTCAGGTTCCGCTGGTGATCGTGGAGCCGAGGGGAGTGCCGGCGGGACGGATCGTCGCCCAGCCGGTGAGCCTGCGCGACGTCCCCGCCACGGTCGTCGACCTGCTGGGACTGGGGCGGGATGCGCCGTTCCCCGGCCGATCGCTCGCCCGATTGTGGGGAGCCGGCCCGGAGACGGACCAGACACTCTCCGAGCCGTTGCTCATGGAGACCGGCAAACCGATCCTCCTGACGAACCAGGGTCGCGAGCCGGCCGCCAAGGGTCCGATCCAGTCGCTCATCGCCGGAGGGATGCACTACATCCACTCGGCCGACGGGACGGAGGAGCTCTACTCCCTCAGGTCCGACCCGGCCGAGCAGATTGACGTGGCCGGCTCCCCGATGGCCCGCGCGGTTATCCAGGGATTCCGCGATCGCCTCGCGGGAATCTTCCGGAAGCGGTAGACCCGTCGTGTCGCGGAGAGAGTCCGCTCGCGCTGGGGTACTCAAAGGGTATACGAGCCGCGTGTAGGGTGGGTCGAGCCGCGATTCCTCGCGGCGAGGCCCACCAGAGGAGTTCGGTGGGCCTCACGCCGCATTGCGGCGTCCGACCCACCCTACAACAGGCCTCTCGTACACCCTCTCACGCGCTCCGCGCCAGCGGATGCCCCGCGAGCTTCTCCAGGATCGCGATCGGGGCCTTGTCGGGGCAGGTGAGGCTCGACCGCCGGACGATGAAGGTCTGTTCCAGCATATATTGTCCGCTCAGGCACGCGTGGCTGGCGCTGTCGGTGAAGACGATCCAGGTCGAGCCGGCGGGAAACTCCCATCGGTCCTTGCGGCACGACTGCTGGAACCCGGCGTCCTCCTTCATGGCGTGGTGGATCCTCAGCATGAACCGGTCGTATGGCGGCCGGTCGATGACCGGCAGGCCCAGCTTCGCCGCAGCCCGGACGGTCAATTGTTTGCAGGTCTCCAGCGCACCCGGCTGGCGATGCAGCCCGACCCGTTCGGCGAACTGGCTGGCCAGATCCTCGAAGTGGTCCGTGGTGATCCAGATGCGCGGTCGCTCAGGGTTGATGTTGGTGAAGATCCGGAGCAGGCGATCGCCGTGCGAGGGCCGGGTCGGGAACGAATCGAAGTGCAGCAGGTCGTTCCGCGAGTGCAGCGAGGCCGCACGCCCCTCCTCCTCGATCGGCCGGAAGCTGGCGAAGTCGATCTTCCAGGTCGTCGCATACCGGTTCAACAACGTCGACATGAACGCGATGGCACGTTGCGAATAGCCACGCATGATCCCGTGGACCCGCTCGCGCTCTGCGTCGTTGTCCTGGTCGACCCCCTTGAGCCGATCCTCCAGCGGACGATAGCTGACGTTCTTGTGATACGAGGCGTTGACCTGTTTTTGCGTCACCAGGCACGCCCGGTCCAGCTCGGACAAGAGTGGCGGCGAGACCGGAAAATACAGGATGTCCCCCGTTTCCAGACCCTGATACTCCGGCTGGCTGGCCTCTGTGTCGAATCGATCGGCGCCCAGCGTGATCCGTGCCATGTTTGATCGCTCCCTGAGAGTCCCTCAAGAAGGGGGAACGGCACCTCGAAGACTCGGAGCCGGTTCCCCTTTCTTGTGCGAACTCTCATATTCGGCCGCTGGCTGGTGGGGGCCAACTGCATTGCCGGCCCTCCGAGCACAAGAGTGCATGGCCGGGAATCATACCCTGATCACCGAAACAGGAAAGAGGAACTCCGAGATCGTCGCGTCTTCGTCTTGCCCTTCGTCGGTTTTTTGTCCGGGTTCCCTCCGGCGCGACTTTACTGAGGTAGGTAAACAGCTATCCTTATCAACCCGAATCGATCAGGCGATTGCAAGCATGGTGATTCTGTACGGCGAGCATTCGAGCCACGGTGTCATCCGGCGCGGGGTCGGCTATGATGATCTGACCCAGTTCGTGAGACCGGTGATCGCGCGGGACAGTCGGTGGTATGCCAGTCGAATTGATGACGCAGCCCAGCTTTGCGGAGTTGGTCGAGCGACTCCAGCACGACGATCGCGCGGCGGTCGGCGTGCTGATCGAGCGTTACGGCGGGGCTCTGCGCCGGTCGATCGAGCGTACGCTTTTCGTCCGTCGGCTGGCGGGGGCCTCGCACGATGGCGATCCGGTCGGCTCCGAGTCATCGGATGTCTTCCAGACGGTGCTCTTGCTATTCCTGGCGCGGTTGCGGCGGCAACGGGATGGGACTGTCGGGCCACTGCATTTCGAGACGCCTGCACAACTGGTCGCTTACCTCCAGGCGATTGCCCAGCACGAGCTGGGGCGGCGGCGCTCGTCCCGGGCGGTCGCGGGCCGTACGTCGGCCCGGTTCGTCCCGTTACCGGCCATCGATGCCGTTTCCGACGAACCGACGCCCAGCCAGTCCCTCCGGCGCGCGCGAGATCCTGGAACGCGATCAGGCCGCGCTGGCGGAAGTCGTGCGTCGCATGAGCGCCGAGGAACGCACCATCTGGGACCTGGTACGCCAGGAGCTGAGCTGGCCCGAGATTGCCCGGCGACTCGGAGGCACGAACTCGCCCGATGCCGCTCGGAAAGTCTTCGCCCGAGCGATCCGGCGGATCGCCGACGAGCTCAAGTCACGGGAACTCGGCCATGATTGATCCGATGGAGCGCGACGACACCCTCGACGAGCAATACAGCGACCTCTGGTCGGATTGCGGGGAGAAGCCGCCGTCGGCCGCCGAGTTCCTGGCGAACTATCCTGAAGCCTCGCCTGCCGATCGGCTCGACGTCCTGCTGGCCGATCAACTGGAGCACTGGCGTCGGGGCTGTCTCAAGACGATCGACGATTATCTGGCCGAGCACCCTTTTCTGGAACGCGATTCCGAATCGATCCTTCAGTTGATCCACGGAGAGTTCCTGGCTCGTCTTGAGCGCCATGAAGTCCCCGAACCGGACTCGTACATGCGGAGGTTCCCCGAGCTGGCCGAGGAGATCCGGCTCCAGTGCGAGGTTGACCATTGGCTGACGATTCCGTTGCCGACCGGCCATTCGATGGCCCCGACGGTGGACTACGGCGGCGGGGACACCGACGCGCGCGATCCGGCCGGCGACGCGAACGGCGGACCGCCCGCGACTGTGGAACGACCGCTCGATCAGGACGCCCCGCTCCCGGAAGCCGACTTTCAGCCGTTGCGCCTGCTCGGCTCTGGCGGCATGGGTGAGGTCTACGAAGCCCTTCAGAAGAGCCTGCGCAAACGGGTGGCGCTGAAGCTGATCCGGCGCGAGGCGCTCGACTCGCCCTCGCGGGTTCGGCGGTTCTTCGCTGAGGCGCGGGCCCTGGCCCGGTTGCGCCATCCTCAGATCGTCGGCGTGCACGGCATCGGCCGAATGGTGGACGGTCGCTACTTCCTGGTCATGGACCTGGTCGAGGACGGAACCACTCTCGCGACGATGATCCAGGCCGGCGCGGTCCCCTTCGATCGCGCCGCGGGGCTGGTCGCGACCGTGGCCGAGGCGATCGATCATGCCCACTCCCGCGGCGTGATTCATCGCGATCTCAAGCCATCGAACGTGCTGCTCGACGCGGAGGGAAATCCCCATGTGACCGACTTCGGCCTGGCCAAGGTCTTCGACTCGGCCGATCCGGACAATCCCCAGACGACGGCCGACCAGATCCTGGGCACGCCCCATTACATGGCACCCGAGCAAGCCGACCCGGCGCGCGGTCCGATCACGCCGCGCACCGACGTCTACGCCCTGGGCGGCCTGCTCTACGCCCTGTTGACCGGCAAGCCGCCCATCCGGGGAGACTCGATCACCGCGCTGTTGACCCAGGTCGTCTCGCCCGAGCCGGTCCAGTCTCCCCGGGCGTGCGCGAGGATGTCCCCAGGGGGCTCGAGCGCATCTGCATGACCTGTCTGGGGAAAAACGCGGACCAACGATATGCCTCGGCTCGCGAGGTGGCTGAGGAGCTGCGGTCCTGGCTGGCGGATCCGGCTCGGGAGGACACCGCGCGTGCGTCGGCCGGCTCTCCGGAGGGAATCGCGAGCACAGGACAGGAACCCACCACCGGCGGTTCGCGCCGCGAATGGGCCCCAGACCGTTCGTGGAAAGACCAGCGCCGACCGCCGAACTCGGACTCCTGGAAGCCCAGGTCGGTGACGGCCTCCGCCTCGCGATCACGGCGTCGTCTTCTCCTGGCAGGGGCCTCGATGGCAACGGTGCTACTGGCCCTCGTGCTGATCGGCCCGTGGATGCTCTCTCAGAGGACCCAGTCCAAATATGACGCTTCCCTCGCGCTTTCCGAGCGGCAGCGCGCCGATCTTTCCCCGCCTGCACGGGCGGTTCTGGAACCCTCTCCTTCACCAGTGGCCTCGCGAGCCATCGAGTCCGGCCACCGTGGGGGCGGTGACGTAATGGTGCGATCGGCCCCTTCAGCAGTGGCCTCGCGAGCCATCGAGCCCAACCAACCACCGAACCAGCGTTCCATCCGCGCAAAAACAAGTGCCGGGGCCTGCCAACCTCGCCGTCCGGTCCAGCGAGCCGATCATCCATCGCTTCGGCCAAGGGACCGGCACGATCGCCATCGTCCTGGACTGTTCCGGGAGCATGCGCGAGAATCACAAGTGGGACAACGCCAAGGCGGCGCTCATCCAGGTCCTCAAACCGGTGCCCCGGGGCACCATCGTCAGCATCTGGACCTTCGGCCAGCTCCCCGAAGGAATACCCGTGGATGACCGGGGCCTCGCCACCCCGGGCCTCGGCCCGGATCAGATCAACCAGATGAAGACCGCCGCTGCCGAGCTCGAGCGGACCATCAAGCCGTTGCGCAAGCCTGCGGCCTGGGATCCCAACCAGGCCGACGACCTGGCACAGCAACTCAATCGACTCTACCCCTACTTTGATACCCCCCTGATCCAGGCGATGGCGACCGCCGCTAAGCAGGACCTGGACCACGCCAAGGGAATCAAGACCCTTCTGGTCCTCACCGACGGCATGGACACCGGCTTCTCGAAGAACACCCGATTCAGCCCGAACCGTATCGACATTCCCGCCTTCATCAATACCTATTTCCAGCCGATGGGGATCCGGATCAACATGGTCTACTTCGGCGCTGACGAGAAAGGGGAGGAACTGAAGCAAGCACGGGAGGTTCTCGCCAAGCCGCTCCAGCGATTGGATCCACCCGGGACATTCGTCACGGCCGACAACCTCGACCAGTTGATCGAGAGTCTCAAGCAAGGACTCAAGCAGAGGCTGACCTGCCAGATCCTCAAGTCGGACGGGACCCCTGTGCCCGGCGATCCGCTCGACGTCACGGATGTTCGGGCCGGGGAGGACGTCTGGTGGCCAACCGGGCTCCCGCCCGGCATCTATATCCTCCGGGTCCAGGCGGATCGGGCCTACCAGCAGGAAATCCAACTCAACGCGGGCGATCGTGTCGTTCTCCAGCTTGGCGAACGACCCGATGGCGGCATCGCTTTCGCGCGACTCCTGGATGAGCGCGGTGAGTCGTCGAATCCACCCTGATCGAGGGCGACGTCGGTTTGAGGTTGGGTCACTCGGCGGGAACTACCAATGCATGACGTAGCCGCCATCGACGTTGATGGTCTGGCCGGTGATATTGCGTGCCTGGTTTGAGGCGAGGAAGACGGCCATGGCGGCGATGTCTTCGGGCTGCTGCCATCGGTTCAAGGGGACGAGCTTTTTGATCTTGTCGGCGGTCCAGGCATCATAGGAAGGCCGCCCGGATTCGGGCTGCTCCTTGGCCCAGGCTTCGTAGACGGAGCGGTTGAGCGGGGTCTGGACCATGCCGGGGCAGAGCGTGTTGACGCGCACGCCATGAGGCGCCAGGTCCTTGGCGGCGCACTGCGCGAAGTTGATGACGGCGGCCTTGGCGGCGCTGTACGGCGGATCGGTCTGCGACCCGATCTGACCGGCGACCGAGGAGAGAAAGAGGATCGAGCGCGCGAGGCTGTTACCGGGGGCCTCGTTCGGATCGGCGAGCTGGGCCATCGCCGGGGCGAACGCGTGCGCCACGTTGACGGCTCCGATCAGGTTGACCTGGAGCACCCGTTCCCAGTCGGCCGGCTCGAGCTTCCAGAACGGGAAGCCGAACTTGCCTGAGCCGACTCCGACGGCGAAGATCACATGGTCGCACCGGCCGAAACGGTCCGTGAGGTCCTCGGCCGCGCGGCGAACGGCGGCGAAGTCGGTCACGTCGGCGATCAGGCCCTGGGCCGCGATCGATCCGGCGAGCTCCAGGACCATCGGGTCACGGTTGACGGCCGCCACGTGCGCGGACTCGGCCGCGAAGGCCCGCGCGATCGCCGCCCCGATCCCTCGGGCGGCTCCGAAGACCGCCACGACGTTCCCCGCCAGTCCCAGTTCCACGATCGGCTCCTCGGGATTCCGCGCGGCGGCTCATTTCGCCCGCTGACGGCCTGCCTGTTGATTCCCCCGGCCGATATCGACCATGCGGTCCCGGGTCGAGGCCTCGGCGTTCCGGGCCTGCTCGCTCTCCCGCGCCTCGCGGACCTGCTCGGCGTCCAGTGATCCGGCCGCCGCCTTGCCGGCCGCGCCGGATTGTCCTTTGCGCTTGCCTTTCCCCTTCCCTTTGCCGGCCCGCCCCGTCAAACTCGATCGACCGGCATCGTAACCCGATGTCTCCGCCTTCGCCTGCTCCTGTTGCTCCGGCGGGAGCGCATCGGTCAGCTTGAATCGTCCAAATCCTGCCATTGTCGTGAACTCCTGGTGGGTCGTGGTTCGTGGCCACTGGCTAGTAGACCGGAATCCCGTTCGGTTTTCACTAGCAACTTCGCTCGGTAGCTGAGTTTTATGGTAGACTGTCGGCCGGTTGCGTGTCTTGGGTCTCGCACTGGGCGCAGGTCTTCCGACCCCGCTCACGGCGTCACACCGTCGGCCAGATGGTGCTCGCCTTACTCTGCCCTGCTCTGCTCTATTCCATCCCCGGAGGTCCGTCATGCCGCAGGAATTGGAATCGGGATTGTCCACCCGCCGCGACTTCGCCCGCCACGCCGTGCAAACGCTGACCGCGGTCGTCTTGATCGAGGGGCTCTGGTCGCGCCGACTGCTCGGGGACGACGTCCGGCCGATCGTGGGTGACTGGTTCAAGGAGCTGGATACGATCACCCGGGACGTGCACGAGCACCGGGTCAAGGACGTCGAGTTCCAGAAGTCGCTGGAGCGGCTCTACCAGCGGGTGGACCTGGCCTCGCTGCTGAAATCGATCGACTTCGACCGGATCACAGCCGAGGCGAGTTTCCCGAAGAAGGGGGCGGGCAGCCTGCCGGTCAGCTTCTCCCATGTCGCTGGGCTGCCGGGCAAGGTGGCGTTCGGCGGGCAGATCTTCTCCATGAGCAAGGGTCGGTCCGTCGTCCCTCACGGCCACAACAACATGGCCACCGGTTTCCTGGTCATCAAGGGGAAATTCCGGGGCCGGCACTACGATCGCGTCGAGGACCACAAGGACCATTACATCATCCGCCCGACGGTCGACCGGAGCTTCCAACCCGGTGAGTTCTCGACGATCTCCGACCATAAGGACAATGTCCATTGGTTCACCGCTGAGGGCGAGACCGGATTCATCTTCAACATCCACGTGGTGGAGACCAACCCCGAGAACCCCAACCGCCCCGGCCGCGTTTACGTTGATCCGATCGGCGAGAAGCTCGCCGGCGGCCTGATCAAGGCGCCGAAGATCACGTACGGCAAGGTGAACCAGCTCTACGGGTAAGGGGCGATCCGGAAAGCGCCGGAGGGGCTTTCGAGACAGACTCCAAGTAGATCTTGCATTAGCGGCCCAGGGCGGTTCGGGCGGGGATGGGTGTCCACCGAGCGTCCAGGGAGGTTCTGCCATGACAACCAAACCGCAGTTCAGGTTGCGGAAACTGCTCTGGGTGATCGCCTTCCTCGCCATCGCCTTTGGGATCGGTCGCTATCCCTACTTTTCTATCCAGTCCAACGCACGTTTTCAGTCACGATCCCAGCAGGCGACGGCTCTCATTTCGTCCTATCGCTCGAATTGCCCGCCGGAGATCGTCGACCTGGACTGGCAGACTGCGATTGATGTTGTCCAGGACGCGTGGGCCAAGACCATCGCGGGACGGGAGTATATCGCCGACGATGAGCTCGAGGACATCCTGAGTCGAATGCGCGGGCTCGCTGGCCGGTCAGACCCTACCAGAGTCGAGGGTGATCTCTACGCGATCATGGACTTATTGGGGCACTTCACGTCAAAAGTGCCGAGCACCAACTACCTATACTCCATGCGCTCCGCTCTCAAGGAGAAACTGCAAGGTAAGACGGGGACCAGTACGGGCGTGATCCATTACGCCAGGATGATGGTCGGTGAGAAGTCCCCTGACGTTTTCGCCGAGCTGTCCGCGGGACTGGCGCACGCGGACTGGTCTACCCGGGCTATGGCGTGCCGTGCGCTCAAGGAGCTGGGACTTGCGCCCGCCGTAATGAGGTGATCGAAGCGGAGGTCCGTGCACTCAAGGACGACGACGCCCTTGTGCGACAGATCGCCCTCGAATCGCTCGCGGAACTAGGACCGGAAGCCGTGTCAACCTTCCCGGCGATCGACGATCTGCTCCGTCGAGACCCTTCGTCGCAAGTCCGAGTCACGGCCGCTCACGTGCTAGCCCAGCTCGATCCATCCGGGAAGTTGTCCGTCCCGTTGCTCGCGGCGATGCTCCGCGATCACGATTTTGGGCTCCGTCACGCTTTGCTCCGGGACCTGGACAGTTTTGGGCCCAAGGGTGAAGCGGCGACTCACGGTCTGACCGAAGTCATCGAGCAGGATGACGATGACTCGGAATATGACAGGTCCGTCCGTGGCGGGGCCGTCCAGACACTGTCCCGTGTCAGTCCCGCATCGATTTCCGTCCCGATCCTGCTCAAAGCGCTTCGTCGCGAGCAGAGCCGGAAAGATCGGGGAGTCGCTGGCTCGATCCTTCAGACGCTGGGACGGATCGGCCCCGCGTCAGAGCCCGCCATCCCCAAGCTGGTCGAGACGTACAACACGGCACCGAACGAGCACGAGCGTGGTTCGGCCATGATCGCACTCGGTGGCATCGGACCGAGTGCTCGCGTGGCCCTACCAACGATCCTGAAGGCGACAAAGGACCCGCACTGGTTCGTGCGAGGTTTGGCCCTTGAGGCATTGATCAAGATCAAGGTCGAACCCGACGTCGTCATTCCCCCCATGATCTCCGCCCTGCAAGACAAACAGGGCGCGGTTCAGAGAATCGCGGCGATCGGTCTGGGGCAGCTTGGATCGTCGGCGAAAGCGGCGGTACCCGCTCTCGAGGCGGCGATCGCCGACAGCGCGTTTCCGGATCGCCCAGTGGCCGCCTCCGCTCTGAGGTTGATCCAGGGTGAGTGACAAATCTTCTCGGCACGTTCGATGATCGCGGCACGATTCGATTCAGAGAAGCGTTTTTCAGCCCGGCCCCTGAGATTCCCGGCACTTTCGCCCGCCGTAAAGTCAAGAGTGGGCCGCCATTCACCGGACAGGGTGCTGACGCCCCCCGCTCGCCCGGACCTGCCCCTTCTGGAACAGACTCTCAGTTCGCTGAGGTCTGGGGGACCATCACCATCCAGCCCAGACCGAAGCGATCGGTGACAATGCCGTAGCACGGTGACCAGAACGTCTTGGTGAGCGGCATCTCGACACTTCCGCCGTCGGCAAGGGCGTCGAACGCCTGGTGGGCGTCCGCCTCCGTAGGGACGGCGAGCGCGAGCCACAGCCCGTCGAACTTCGACTTGTCGTCGCGCCCGTCGGCCGCCATCAGCGGCACTCCGCGGATGCGGAACGAGGCGTGCATGATCTTCTTCTCGAACCCCGCCTGGAGCATCCCGGGCGGCGGTGGCGTCGGGCTCTCATCAAAGCGCATCAGCATCTCGACCTCCGCGCCGAGGGCCTTGCGGTAGAACTCCAGCGCCTCTTCGCAGCGGCCGCCGAAGAACAGATACGGGGTGATCGTCGTGCCGGTCATGGTTTCTCCTTGCCTTTTCGGGGTGGTTTGCTCGTGTCACGCGACGGCCGTTTGCCACCGTCGTCACGCTCGCCCAGTAAACGATCGGGGGCGGCGGGTATCGACAAACCCGCCGAGTTTATCAGGACGGTTTTTTGAGGCCGGACAGGTCGAACAGCGGACGCACCTCGACGGTGCCGACCCGCGCACCCGGGTGCTGGGCTGCGAGCCGAATGGCCGCGGCGCGGTCCTCGGCCAGAATCAAGTAGTAGCCGCCCAGGACCTCGTGTGTCTCTGCAACGGGGCCATCGGTGATCACGCGCCGGCCGCCTCGCACGCGGACGCACGTGGCCGTCGCCGCCGGGTGGAGCGGGGACGCGCTGAGATACCGGCCTTCGTCCCAGAGTCGCCGGGCGAGGGCCGCGGCGTCCGCGCGGGCCTGGGCGGGCGCCTGAGGCCCCGCGGCCTCCCAGGCTGCCTCGTCGTCGTAGCAGAGCAGCAGGAACGGGGTACGCGACCCACCGTCGGCGGCGGTCGGCAAGGGGCGTTCCGGCGGTAGTCCATCCAGGGCATTGAGCGGGCGGATCTCGACGGTCCCCTTGGCGGCGGGCGGCAAGCGCGCGGCGACCGCGATCGCCTCGTCGAGGTCGGCCAGATCGAGCATGTAGTAGCCGCCGAGCTGCTCGCTCGTCTCGGCGAACGGGCCGTCGGTGACGAGCATCCGGCCGTCCCGCATGCGGACGCACGCGGCGGTCGTGACCGACTGGAGCGGTGAGGAGCCGAGGTACTTCCCCTGGGCCGCGAGCGCGTCGGAGATGCCCATCGAATCGATCATGCAGGCTCTCCGCTCGTCCTCGGTCCAGGAGTTCTCGGCGCCGTAGATCAGCAGCATGTATTTCATGGGTCTCCTTGGGTATAGGTTTCGGGCAAGGCCTATCCGGCCTGAACCTCACCTCGTAGTCGAACGGGGCGGCCGCGGATCGACACATGCCGCGGATTTCTCGGGTACGAGGACGACGAACCGCGCCGGCCGGGGCCCCTGAGCCGCATGTCGTTTGCGGCTCAGGACTTGAGCCGCCCTCAGAGTTGCGCCAGTCGCATGCGGAGGAACCGACGCTCCGGCTCTTGCTGCGCGAGAGCCAGTGCCCGCTCGTAGGCCCGCCTGGACTCCTCCCGCCGCCCCAATCGCCGGAGCAGGTCGGCGCGGGCGGCATGGGCCAGGTGGTAGGCGCCGAGGTCGCTGCGATCGAGGATGGCTTCGATGAGCCCGAGCCCGGCCGCCGGCCCGTCGCGCATGGCCACGGCCACCGCGCGGTTGAGCTCCACCACGGGCGAGGGGTTGAGCGCGAGGAGGGCGTTGTAGAGTGCTGCGATCTGTCGCCAGTCAGTGGCGGCGGCACTCGGCGCCGACGCGTGGACGGCGGCGATGGCCGCCTGGACGGTGTACGTCCCGAACCGTCGCGTGGCGAGCGCCCGCTCGACCAGCGCCTGGCCCTCCGTGATCAGCCGGGCGTCCCACTTCGAGCGGTCCTGGTCCTCGAGCAGGACGATGTCGCCCGCTGGTGTCGAGCGGGCCGGCCGACGGGACTCGTGGAGCAGCATCAGCGCGAGCAGGCCCACGGCCTCCGGGTCGGGCAGCAGCTCGGCCAGGAGCCGCCCCAGGCGGATGGCCTCACCCGACAGGTCGGCCCGCGTGATGGACTCGCCCGAGGTGGCGGAGTAGCCCTCGTTGAATACGAGGTAGACCACCGCGAGCACGGCTTCGAGCCGCTGGGGGAGCTCCTCCGCCGTGGGGATCACGAACGGGATCCCGGCGTCGCGGATCTTCGCCTTGCCCCGGACGATCCGCTGTGCCATGGTCGCGGGAGCGGTCAGGAAGGCGGCAGCGATCTCGTCGGTCGTGAGGCCGCAAACCTCGCGGAGGGTGAGCGGGATCTGGACCTTCAGATCGATGGCGGGGTGGCAGCAGGTGAAGATGAGCCGTAGCCGGTCGTCCTCGATCTCCTCGCCCGCTCGGGCCGCGTTCGACTCAGCGACTTCCGTGAACCGCTCGGCGATCTCCCGCTGCCGGCTGGTGAAGGCGCCGCGGCGGCGCAGGGCGTCGATCGCCTTGAACCGTCCCGTGGATACGAGCCACGTCCGCGGGTTATCCGGAACGCCCTCCCGCCCCCACCGCTCGATCGCCGCCGCAAAGGCCTCGTGCAGCGCCTCCTCCGCCAGGTCGAAGTCGCGGAGCAGCCGCACGAGCGATGCAAACACCCGACGGGACTCCGCCCGGTAGATCGCCTCGACCAGGGCGTGGAGGTCCGTCGGAGTGTTGGTCACCCCGTCCGCTTCGTCCCGGCCGTATCGGCCTCCCTGAGCCGAGCGCATCGCGCCCCCCCTCTCGGATCGCCTGTCCATCTGGACATCGTAGACCCGAAAGGATAGCACCGGCCCGGCCGCGGGGGAAGGTCAGTCGTGGGGACCGCTGGGCAAGGGAGTCGGGGGATCCCGTTGATCAGCACCAGGCCTCGAACAAGCCGGGCTGACGACGGCGCACGCCGACGCTTGGGGGATCTGACGTAACAACGTCAGAACACGATGGTTCAGACGCTCCAGCGACACGAGACTGCGCGCCGACCGAACCGGTTCGGCGCGACAGCCTCGGCAGTACCCAAACACACGATGATGCCCTCTGGGCCGTTTTCCTCCGGCGCTACCGCTACTTCTTGCGCACCAGTTTCAGACCGCAGCACATGTCTTTCGCGGGCGCGCCGCCTTGCCAGCCGACCCCTGCAACCTCGATGTGGCAGTCATCGACAATGGTGAGCGTCGCGGAATGCATGTGTTTGTCCTTTGTCGGGTCCAGGTTGGAGCCACCGGCGAACTGGAAGCAGATCTGATTGGCTGACGATTTCGGGTCGGCCTTCAGACGCGGTTGGTTGCCCAGCACGCAGTAATGAGTCATGACGAGGTCTGGCCCGTCAACGGTGTAGACCGAGACCATCTCCTGCGGCTGACCGGGGAAGATGGTCTCATGCACCGCGCTGCCTCCCGCGGTCACCTTAATGATCGACATGACTTGATCGGTCGGCTTGCCGTCTTCGTTCGCAGCCAGCCAGGTGCCGGCCAGCTTCTTCATCTTCTCGAAAGCGGAATTGGTAGGCACCGGCGTCCGGTTGCCGCTCTTGTCCTCGCCGTAGGCCACAAGCGGAAAGGCCAGTAGCATTGCGCAAACAAACAGTCGTCGCGTCATTTCCGTACTCCTGATACTTGTGGAAGAGAATCCAGGCTGGGTGATTCACAGTCACCTGATCGCACGCCACAACGTAGTCGAACGACAATGGGCTAGATCGACACCAGGCCAAAGGAAATCTACTGTTCTTTCGTTCAACTCGCCCTTCCCGAGGTGACACGCCGCAACAATCGTCTGGGAAAGAGGTTAAATCCCGACGGACGTAGGTTGGCAGGTTTGTAGGCAACGCGGGAGCAGCCTCTGCCGTGGCATACGCTCGGCGGCCGCCGAGCCGTATTCAGCCAGAGGACCGGCGAATACGTCGCCGAGCCCCGACCCCGTCCGAAATATCGCGGCGACGGTACATAGGTCTGAACCAACGCGTAGCGCGCGTGGTCGGATCGACGCGGTGGTGTCGGACCGACGCGCGCAAAAAGGTGGTACCTCCGGGGCGGAGGATGCTCTCAGCCGGACGACTCGGCCGATGAGTTGTAGGGTGGGTCGAACGCCGCAACGCGGCGTGAGGCCCACCGAACACCGCGGCTTTGGTGGGCCGCGCCGCGAGGAATCGCGGCTCGACCTACCCTACACACTCGCGTTCAGGGCGATTCTGTGTCCGCGGAAAGGGCTGAGCCCACCTGACCCATTGCGTCGCTATTGATTGCCAACGTACCTTCTTTCGGTTCGCGACGCGGACATCGAGCCATGCGGCGAGCAGCCGCAGAAAGGAGGACGTCGTGTCTTTTCGCTCTGACCACACGCGCACTCTCCCGGACGAGCCGAGCCTTGCCCAACTCCGCGAGCAGGCAAAGGAATTGCTCGATTCGTACCTCGCCGGGAATGATGCAGCCGTCACCGAAGTCGAGCGGTTCCATCGGAACGCCAATCCAGCGGATTTCGCTTTGGCCGACGCGCAGCGAGTGCTTGCGCGAGCCTACTCCTTTTCGAGCTGGCCCTCGCTCGAGAATCACGTTGATGGCGTGAAGTTCGAGGCACTCCTCGCGGCGGCCGAAGCCGGTGACCCGTTGGCCGTGCGGCGGCTCGCCGAAGCGCGTCTCGACCTGCTCAACCCGCACATTGCCGATTTCCGCGACGGCGCGCTCCGTCGCGCCGTGCAGTGTCGCAATCAGGAGCTGACCCGCATCCTGATGCAGCTCGGTGGGAACGCGCGCGTGGGGAGCTGGCCGCACCTCGACGCGACCTCGCCGTATGCCATTGCCGTCGACCGCGAGTACACCGAGATTGTCGCCACCATCGAGCGCGAGGAAGACAATCGCCGCGAGCGACTCAGCCACGACGGGACGCCCAGCAGCGCGGCGATCGATGAGCTGCGGCAGGCCATCGCCGAGGGCCGCGCCGCGGAGGCAATCGCCTTGATGGAAGCCGACCCGGCGCTCATCGGTGCGTGTGATGTCTATGGCGTCACGCCGCTGCACCTCGCGGCCTGGAAGCATGATCCCGCGATGGTTGGCTGGCTTCTCGACCACGGTGCATCGCCCGGTGCCCTCGCGTTGCGCGACAGTCCCGTACGGCGCTATGGCGGAGCCCATCAGCCGGTGGAATCCGCCAAAACACCGCTCGACTTTGCGGCAATCGTCGCCGGCTGGGCGCCCGAAGGACGCGACGCGATTTTCTATTTTATGGAGAACGCGCGCGTCGATCCTGCACGGTTTCACGAGACGGCCCGCCTGCTGCTCCAGAAGGGGGCGGAGGTCACGCCCCGCGCAGCCGTCGCCCTCGGCGACCGCGAGGCCGTGTTGCGGCTGCATCGCCAAGGCCGGCTCCCGAACGAGATCCATGTATTCCGCGGCGGCCTGCTCGCCATCGCTGTGCGGGTGAACCGGATCGATCTGGTCGCCACGTTGCTCGACCTCGGTTTCGATCCCGATGAGTTAATCCCCACCGACGACGGCTACCCAAGCTGGGGCATGCCTCTCTGGACCGCATCCATGTGCGGCCGGCACGAAATCGTCGAGTTGCTGCTTGCCCGCGGCGCTGACGTCAATGCGATCGTGTGCGCGTGTGGCGACTCGATGTGCATGGCCGAAGACGAGAAGATGAAGGCACTGTTGCGCAAGCATGGAGCGCGACTCACGGTCGAAACCGTGACGGACCCGAAAACCGCGCAAGCGATTCTCGACGGGACCGTGACGGCGGAGAGTCTGAATCTCGGAGAACCGACGCTCAAGGATCTGGCCGAGATTATGATGGGCGGCGGCGATCCCGAATTCGTGCGGATATGTCTGCCGCATATCACTGGCGCAAGCGCGACGATCCGTGGTGGAATGGCTTGCTCCTCAATGCCAAGGTGCCCGAGGGTTTGAAGCTCATTCTGGAACACGGTGTCGATCCCGACATGGCGGACGCCGCCGGATATACGGTCCTGCACCACCTCGCGTCGGATTACTGCCGAGCGTCCAACGAAGAGACCCGCGTCATCCGCGCGACGATGCTACTGGATGCCGGCGCGTCGCTGACGAAACGCGATCCGCTGCTCAAATCCACGCCATTCGGCTGGGCCTGCCGTTGGGGCGGCATCGAGCTTGTCAAACTGTACCTGGAACACGGCGCCGACGCTGTGGAATCAGATGCCGAACGGTGGGCAACGCCTTTGGCATGGGCTACGAAGCGCGGGCATCACGAGATCGTGCAGTTGCTGCGTTCCACTGGCGCCGGGGCTTGAGTTGTCAATCGCCGTCGCCGGGCCGCCGCCTGAAAGGTCAAATCCGGTCGCCAGTCGCTTCCGCAACCAGGGTCTGAGCGAGATCATCGGCCCGTTCCCCGTTCCGCCACCTAAGAGATAAGCGGGAACGGAACGACGATCCGGGACAGAAGGGAAGAGGCCACCGGCACTCAGCACATTCATCCAATCACACGATTCCCATCAATCATCGTGATCGGAGGTCAGTCCATGATCTTGACCGCTCTCAGATCCGACTAGGAAATTCGCGAGGCACCCTATCACGGACTCTCGACCTAATCATAAGCCAAGAGACCACTTATCGAGACCTCCGATTCCCCAGAGATCGTCTGGACACGCCATGGCAACACGTGTATACTAACCATTCCTCCCCGTTTCAATGGTAACGGTTCCACCAAGGGAGACGAGGACCAACCAGGGATGGCCGCGACCGACATCATCATCCGGGGCGTGCGCGAGCACAATCTCCGCGATGTCTCACTGACGCTCCCGCGAGGCAAACTGATCTGCCTGACCGGCGTGTCGGGCTCGGGCAAGAGCTCGCTGGCGTTCGACACGCTTTATGCCGAAGGTCAGCGCCGTTATGTCGAGAGCCTCTCGAGCTACGCCCGGCAGTTCCTGGGGCAGATGCCCAAGCCCGAGGTCGACCGGATCGACGGGCTGAGTCCGTCGATTTCGATCCAGCAGAAGACCGGTGGACGGAACCCGCGGTCCACGGTCGGCACGATCACCGAGATCAATGACTACCTGCGCGTGCTCTTCGCCCGGGTGGGGCAGGGGCACTGCCCCAACTGCGGTCAGCCCGTGGCCGCCCAGACTCGCGAGCAGATCGTCGCGCGAATCCTCCAGGATCGTCCCGCCGGCACATCATTCCTCATCCTGGCACCGGTGGTGCGCGGTCAGAAGGGGGAATACAAGGACCTCTTCGCCGAGCTGACCCGCGCCGGCTACCTGCGAGCGCGCGTCAATGGCCAGGTCGTCCGGCTGACTGACGATCTCTCTCTCGACCGGCAGATCAAGCACCAGATCGAGGTCGTGACCGCGACCATTCGTCCCCCGCGCAGCCGGGAGACGTCCGACGAACCTGGCGCCACGTCCGAGCGTCCCAACGAATCCAACGTGCGCGCGCGGGTGGCCGAGGCGGTCGAGCAGGCGCTGAAACTCGGCGAGGGGACGGTGATCGTCGCGGCCGAAGGGCAGCCCGACCTGTTGCTCTCGTCGCATTACGCCTGCCCGACCTGCGGGATCGGCTTCGACCCGCCCAGCCCGCAGCTCTTCAGCTTCAACAGCCCGCAAGGAATGTGCCCGGCCTGCGACGGCCTGGGCATCCGCCACGACTTCGACCCCGACCTGCTGGTCCCCGACCCGTCGAAGTCGGTCTGGGAAGGCGCGATCGCGCCGCTCGGACCGGTCAAGGAGATGGGGAAGTGGCGCCGGCACCTGTTCGAAGGCGTGGCCGGCAACCTCGAGGCCGACCCCGATGGCCCTCCCAAGGGGACCATGCTCAAGGGGCCCTGGCGCGACCTGGATGAGAAATGGCGACGGGCCTGGCTCTACGGCACCGGCGATCGCGTGATCGTCCATCGTTGGAAGAACCGCGCCAAGGTCTGGTCGCACGGCGAGAAGTGGGTCGGCGTGGCCAACGAATTGCTGACCAAGTATCGCGGCGCCTCCGGCGGTCCGACCCGCGCCCAGCTCGACCCGTTCATGCGGAGTATGACCTGCCCCGAATGCCAGGGCACTCGCCTCAATCCCCGCGCGCGGGCGGTCAAGGTCGGTGGCAAGACCCTCGTCGAATTGGGTGCCCTGCCTATTGGCGAGGTCGCCCGGTTCTTTGACGCCCTGGCGGGCGACTCTTCCGACTCCGGCCTCGATCCTGTTTCCCAGACGATCGCCGAAGAGCTGCTCAAGGAGATCCGCGCGCGGCTGACGTTCCTGATCGACGTCGGCCTGCATTACCTGACGCTCGACCGCGGAGCCCCGACGCTCTCCGGCGGCGAGAGTCAGCGCATCCGGCTGGCCAGCCAGGTGGGCGCGGGGCTGGTGGGCGTGCTGTATATCCTCGACGAGCCGTCGATCGGCCTGCACCCGAGGGATAACGACCGGCTGCTGATGACCTTGCGAAAGCTGGCCCAGTTGGGCAACACCGTGGTCGTCGTCGAGCACGACGAGGACACGATGCGCGCGGCCGACCACCTCGTCGATTTCGGCCCGGGGCCGGGCGTCAAGGGAGGTGAGCTGGTCGCGGAGGGGACGATCGACGACCTGGCCCGTTCGCCTCAGAGCCTGACCGGGGCCTACCTCTCGGGTCAGAAGTCGATCGCGGTCCCCACCGAACGCAAAGCCCCAAACGGTCGGTTTCTCACAATCAAAGGAGCGCGGCAAAACAACCTCAAGGGTATCGATGCGACGTTCCCCCTGGGGTTGTTCGTCTGCGTGACGGGCGTCTCGGGATCGGGGAAGAGCTCGCTGGTGGGCGATATCCTCCGCGAGGCCCTGGCGCGCGACCTCAACGGCGCGATCGCCGAACCCGGCGCGCACGACGCGATCGAGGGACTCGAGCACCTCGACAAGGTCATCGACATCGACCAGTCGCCGATCGGCCGCACCCCGCGCTCGAATCCAGCTACATATATCAAACTGTTCGACCTGATCCGCGACCTGTATGCCCAGGTCCCCGAGGCCAAGGCCCGGGGCTACACGCCGGGCCGGTTCAGCTTCAACGTCACCGGGGGCCGCTGCGAAGCCTGCGACGGCAACGGCTCCAACCGGCTGGAGATGGACTTCCTCGCCGATGTCTGGGTCACGTGCCCGGTCTGCCAGGGCAAGCGGTTCGGCCGCGAGACCCTGCACGTCCGGTTCAAAGGGAAGAGTATCAGCGACGTGCTCGACATGGACGTCCAGGAGGCCCTCGATCACTTCGCCAACATCCCGAAGATTAGCGCAATGCTTCAAACACTCCACGACGTCGGGCTCGATTACCTCAAGCTCGGTCAGCCCTCGCCGACCCTCTCCGGCGGCGAGGCCCAGCGGATCAAGCTGGCTCGCGAGCTGGTCAAGAAGGGGACCGGAAAGACCCTCTATATCCTCGACGAGCCGACGACCGGCCTCCATTTCGACGACGTCCGCAAGCTCCTCGAAGTGCTCCACGGCTTCACCGCGCTAGGGAATACGGTGGTGGTGATCGAGCACAACCTCGACGTGGTCAAGACGGCCGACTGGATCATCGATCTGGGCCCCGAAGGTGGCGCCGGGGGCGGCTTGATCGTGGCCGAGGGCCCCCCCGAGATCGTGGCCGAGATCGCCGAGAGTCACACGGGAGTTGCCCTTCGAAAGGTGCTCGGTAGGGTGGGTGAAACCCACCGAAAAGGAAAAGGGCGACGGAAAAAAACGGTGAGCTTCACCCACCCAACGAAGAACGGTCGCGCGTCATCCGAAGCAGGTCTGACCCACATCGAGATCCGAGGCGCCCGGCAGCACAACCTCAAGGGGATCGATCTCGACATCCCCCGGGACCGGATGACGGTTTGCAGCGGGCCGAGCGGCTCCGGCAAGAGCTCGCTGGCCATCGACACGCTCTACGCCGAGGGTCAGCGCCGGTACGTCGAGAGCCTCTCCAGCTACGCCCGGCAATTCCTGGCCCCGCTCCAGAAGCCGAAGGTCGAGCGGATCACGGGCCTGTCGCCGGCCATCAGCATCGAGCAAAAAACGACCAGCAAGAGCCCGCGCTCGACCGTGGGGACGGTCACCGAGATCCACGACTATTTGCGGATCGTGTTCGCCCGGCTGGGTCAGCCGTATTGCCCGAAGTGCAATATCTCGATCGGCACGCAGACCGCCGACGAGATCGTCGAGAAGGTCCTCCACCTGCCGGAGGGGTCGAAGGTCTACGTGATGGCACCGATCGAGCGTCGCGACGGCGAGACCTATGACGAGCTCTGGACCGAGCTGCGGGCCTCCGGCTTCGCCCGGGTGCGGGTCGACGGCCAGTCGGTCGACCTGGACAGCGCTCGGCGCGGGTCTCCTGACAGCGCCGGGCGCGGGTCTCCTGACAGCGCCGGGCGCGGGTCTCCTGACCCCGCCCTGAAGCTGAGCCACCGCCGCAAGCACAAGATCGAGGTCGTGATCGACCGGGCGGTCGTCCGCCGCGCGACCCGATCCCGCCTCGCCGACTCGATCGAATCGGCGCTCGACCTGGGCAAGGGGGTCGTGCACATCGCGCGGGTCGGCGAGGAAACGAGGGAATCGACCTGGCCCGTGGACCGTTACAGCCAGCACCGGGTCTGCGAGCGTTGCAGCCGCAGCTTCGACGAGATGGCGCCCGATCATTTCTCGTTCAACAGTCCGCTGGGCTGGTGCCCGGTCTGTCAGGGACTGGGCGTCCAGCACGGCGCCAACCCAGCGGTGCTCGTCCCCGACGGACGCCTGAGCCTCCGCCAGGGGGCGGTCGCCGTCTGGCCCGACTTCGACGCAACGCCCCTCTTCGCCCGCATGATCGAGGCGATCGCTCAAGAGGAAGGGTTCGACCTGGATACCCCGTTCGACGACCTGGACGGCCGCGCCCGCCGAATCATCCTCCATGGTTCGGAAGGGACGTGGTACACCATCAAGCCCCCGAAGGGGGCGACAGACTCCGACTTCTCCTTCCAATACAAGGGCGTCTTCCCCGCGATCGAGGAAGCCGGTCGGGTCTCGTTCGTCTATCGATACAAGCTCCAGGGGATGGTTGACGACGTCCCCTGCGCCGGCTGCATGGGCGCGCGGCTGCGGGACGATTCCGCGGCCGTGCGGTTCCAGGGCTTCACGCTCGATCAGATCAGCCGATGGCCGCTGGGCAAGACCCTGGCCTTCTTCAAGGACCTGGCGCTGGACGAGGACGAGCGGCACATTGCCGGCGACCTGGTCCGCGAGATCCGCGACCGCCTGACGTTCCTGGTCGACGTCGGTCTCGATTACCTGAGCCTGGCACGGGGCACGCCAACGCTCTCCGGCGGCGAGAGCCAGCGGATCCGCCTGGCCAGCCAGATCGGCAGCGGGCTGACCGGCGTCGTCTACGTGCTCGACGAGCCGACGATCGGCCTGCACCCCCGTGACAACAACCGGCTCCTCGGCGCCTTGCGGCACCTCCGCGACCTGGGCAACACTCTGGTCCTGGTCGAGCACGACCGCGAGGTCATCGAGGCCGCCGACCACCTCGTCAACTTCGGGCCCGGTTCGGGTGAAGGCGGCGGCCGGATTACCGCATCGGGGACACCGGCAAAGGTCAAATCGTCGGCGGCCTCGCTGACTGGCGCCTATCTCAGCGGCAGGGCGGCGATCCCCGTGCCGGCTCAACGTCGGCTGGCCGGTGCCGATCAACACCGTCCGGCGATCGTGATCCGAGGCGCGCACCAGCACAACCTCAAGAACCTGGACGTTCGGTTCCCGCTCGGCGTCGTTACGGCCGTCACCGGCGTCTCGGGTTCGGGCAAGAGCTCGCTGGTCGAAGACATCTTCTGGAAGGCCGCCGCGCGCGCCTTGCATCGCGCACAGCTCACCCCGGGCGCCCACGAGTCGATCGAGGGCCTCGAGCACATCAACAAGGTAATCAGCGTCGATCAGACACCGCTCGGCAGTACGCCGAACTCGACCCCGGCGACGTATTCGGGAGCGTTCGACCTGATCCGCGAGCTGTTCGCCAAGCTTCCCGAGGCCAAGGTCCGGGGCTACACGACACGACGCTTCAGCTTCAACCAGGCGGGCGGCCGGTGCGAGGCCTGCGAAGGGGCCGGTCAGAAGCGGATCGAGATGCATTTTCTCCCGGATGTCTGGATCACCTGCGACGCCTGCGGCGGCACCCGCTACACCGCCGAGACCCTGGCCGTCCGGTTCCACGGCAAGTCGATCGCGGACGTGCTCGACATGTCGGTCGCCGCCGCACTCGAGTTGTTCACCAACGTGCCGCGGATTCGACGGATCTTGCAGACGCTTGCCGACGTCGGGCTGGGCTATCTCTCGCTCGGCCAGTCGGCGCCGACGCTCTCCGGCGGCGAGGCCCAGCGCGTCAAGTTGGCCGCCGAGCTGTCGCGCCCCGACACCGGAAACACCCTGTACATCCTCGACGAGCCGACGACCGGCCTGCACTTCGATGATGTCCGCAAGCTGCTCGACGTGCTCCATCGCCTGGCCGACCTGGGCAACACCGTTGTGGTGATCGAGCACAACCTCGACGTGATCAAGACGGCCGACTGGATCATCGACCTGGGCCCGGAGGCCGGCTTCGACGGCGGCGAGCTGGTCGCGGAGGGATCGCCCGAGACGATCGTCGCGAGGGCGAAGGGTCACACGGCCCGGTTCCTCAAGCCGGTTCTGGACGCCGGACCGGTGGCCGAGCGAACCCCCTTCGACCCCAAGGCCGCGGCCCGCGCGGCGCGGAAGCCAAAGGCGGAAGCGCCGGCAGTTCCTCAATCCAACGGCCGGGGCAAGCCGAAGGCCAACGGCGAGCCCCACGCCTCACGCCCCACGCCCCACGCCCCACTTCCCGAGGTCCAAACCCCCTGGGAGATCGACGGCCGCAAGTGGCATACACGCGACCGCGTCGCCGCCAACGGACGGCCAGCCCGCTGGGATGGACGCATCCTCGAGAGTGTCGTGGATCGCATCGAGGCGCTGGGCCAAGGTGGTTTCGCCCCGACCGACTGGTCCCAGCGCGGGCTCGTGCGGATCCATATCTCGGACATAACGCGAATCAACTTTCCCTTCTTGCACGCCACCACGTCTTCGGAGTGGATCGTCACCCTCAAGTTCTTCGTCCCGAAGAAGACGTTCCGTACTGAAACCCTGGAGAAACAGCTCAAGCTGCTGCCGTTCCATCAGAGTGAACCGCCGGTGCTCAGCGACCTGCCGCGGCTAAGGATCAACGACCTCGGCCCCTTCCAGGAGATCACGATCGTTGGCCACGCCGCCGCCGATTTTCACATCCCCGGCTTCGACGCGTTCCTGAAGAAGGCCGTCTCGAGTTTCCTCCGGATCCGCCAGCCGGCCACGATCAAGAAAGCCAGCGAGCTGACGGGGTGACGTGCCAGTCCACACCGATCTCGGCCCCTGATCCGCTACCGGCTTTCCGACTTCGATCCGCCAATTGCGAGTCGCCACACCTTGTGTTTTTTGTTACGATCGAGGAAGTCACAAGGAGCGTTTGTCATGGCGGAAGCAGCCGTTGAACCCATCGGTTGGGAAAGGGCGCTGATGGCAGCGGAAAAGGTCAAACAGCGGCTGCGCAGGGCAACCCGCGCGCTCGACGCGGCCGGCGTACCTTATGCGGTCGCCGGTGGCAACGCCGTGGCCGAGTGGGTTGGCCGGATCGACGAGGACGCTGTCCGTACTACGCGCGATGTCGATATCCTGATCCGACGTCCTGACTTTCCCGCGGCAAGAGCCTGTCTGGAAGCGGAGGGGTTTATCTATCACGAACTCCTCGACATCGATGTCTTCATCGACGGACCGCAAGGCAAACCGAGCGGCGGAATCCATCTGCTCTACGCCGGTGAGAAAGTTCGACGGGAGGACGACTACGATTTACCCGAAATCGAAGAATCGGAACGAGCCGTCGATTTTCAGGTCGTCAACCTCGAAGCACTTTTGCTCATGAAGCTGATCTCCTATCGACTCAAAGACAGAGTTCACATCCTCGACATGATCGGCGTCGGCCTTCTTGACGCGACTTGGCCTGCCCGCTTTCCGGCACCGCTCGGTGAGCGCTTGCAGCGATTGCTCGACGACCCGAACGGGTGACGGGTCGCTACTCCGGAGGAGATTGGGGCAGCGAAAAATCAGTGTCGGCTCAATGTTCCGGGGAAAAAATGACCTGCGACCTGCCCCGGCTGAGGTGATCAGCGCGGGCCAGTCACTTTCTGCGCGATTTCGGAGGGATGATGGCGCGAGCCCACGCAGCGTCTTTCTTGTCCAGGGGCGGTACCGGAGGATTCGCGTAGTCCAGTTGCAGGTCGAATCGCGCCCGCTCATAGAGGGCGTGCAGAACGGCGTTGAGATCGAGCGTCGGTTCGGGATCCTTCGGTAGAAGCGGGATCGGAATCTCCGGGATCGCCTGGCGCACGCCGAAAGCCAGGAGCCTGGCGCTGGGACGCGACTGTCCGCGACTGATGAGGACGCGATAATCGCTTGTCAACGGCTCGTGGGTCGTGATCGGCATCGGCTTGCCCTTCCGGAGCAGATCGATCTCGACGAGGTTCGTGCTTGAGTCGAGGATGTGTTCTCGCTTTCGCAGGTATTGTTTCCGTCCCGGCCGATGAGACTTGTTCGTCGGCGAGAGCACCTCGATCACGGTGGCGACCTTGCCGGTTCCGACTCGACGGATCTCAAGATACCATTCCTCGATCCGTTCCTTGACCGGCACTTCCACGGCCAGATCCAGCACGCCGGTCCCAACCGAAGCGTTAGACTCGGCCGGGACCGGGAGCCGACTGCGCGATCGCGTTCGGCTCACGAGGAGATCGGGCCGGACAGTGATCTCATCACCATGGATCGGGGCAAGATACGCGCGTTGCTCGATGGAAACGAAGTATCTGGGAGCCACCTTCGAAGCCAACTCGTCGCGGATCGCCGCAATCAGGCTATTATGCACGTCCAACCAGAGGTCCGGGTGCTCCAGCCAGGGATCCATGCCAGGGAAAGGGGGGCGCATCAGTAGAAATTCCTTCCAGGATCGAGACGAAGATCGGCGGACCAGCCCGCGGCGCGATCGAGCGCGGCGTTCCTGATTTTCCCGCTTGCCGACCAGCCGGTCAATTCGACACGGCCGCTCCCGTCGACCCGTCTCCTATCCCATCAAACCAGGAACTCATCGAGACCGTCCAGCCATTCGGCCAACTGTTCGGTTGCGGCCACCCACAGGTAGCTGACCTTGCGGGGGTGGATGCCGAGCAGTCGGGCGACCTCGACCTGGGGCAGGTCGGTATAGTAATGTAGATCGAACACCGTGCGCTGGTCCGCGGGCAGGTTTTCAACCTGCCGGTGGAACTCGGTCAAGAGGGCCAACCGGCCGGGCTCGAGCGAGTCGTCGGCGAACTCGACGCGAACGGGTCGCGTGGGGGCGTCGAGGAGCCCGTCGCGCACCCAGGCGTCGCGCCGACGTTGCCGGTCGGCCATGTCCAGCAGGACCTGCCGCACCTTGTGAGCGACCAGTCGGAGGAAGTCCTCCACCGTCGGCGGCCGGGCCGTCTCCAGGGCTCGCATCAAGCGCGGCCAGCTCTCATCGACAACGCTTTCCAGATCGTGGCGATCCTTCAGACCGGGGAAATCGCGATGGAACATCGTCGAGGCGATCCGGCGCAGGCGCTGGTAGGCCCGAGCCAGCAGCTCACCCCGTGCCGAATCGTCCCCGCGCTGCAAGCGATCGATCAGGTTCTGAAGGTCCGCAGTCGTGTCGCCGATCATTCCGAATCGGATCTCCTCCGAGGTCGGTGGTCGTAGAGGACCCACCTCCTGATCATCCTACGGTATCGGACCCCATTCAGGGACACGGCCGCACGATCCTGGTCCCAGATCACGTGAGACCCCCATTGTATCGGAAACGCCCCGGCATGACCTGGTGGAAGGCTGAAAACTGAGTCCGTGCCACCACCCCGGCGAGAACCGGATCTCGCGACGTCCTGCTGGGCCACCCTGATCGCCAGCGCCGATCAGCAGCAGCGCGTGGCCGACGGCGCGACAACCCTCGACGGACCGAGCCAGACTTTACGCGAGTCAACAGCGTCCGACGTGTGGGACCTCCGGAACGAGTGACGCCCGCTTCCTAAACCCTCAGGCCGGCGGCCGCCTCCTCATCGAAATCCCTGTCGCCGCCGTGACAAGGCCCGCGCGGCACCGGCCAACGATGTTGCCAAAAATCAACACTGCAAGTGCACGCACGATCAGAAATCCGGTCGAGTGCGATGGGCGTCTTCCCCGGCCCGCGGGCCTTCGCTCGCGCGGTGAGGGCACCCGGTCGTCCTTCCCGTCTTGCCGACCCTGGGAATCGCCTTTGCCAGCGGCGGAAGCCATTCACCCCTTTGCTGACAGGCTCAAACCCCCATGGCGAGCGACCGGCCACCGCGGCGCCTTTCTTGAAATTGGGGATTATTCATATATTTTATAAATATCAACCATGATAAATATCTCGATCGATCGCGGCGTCAGGATCGATTCGTTCTCGTCGAAATTGTAATGGGCGCTATATTGACTTTGGCAATCCGTTCGCTAACTTCGGTGGGGCGAGGAATTCTGGATCGAGAACCTGTTTGCGAGGAGGCTTCGTCGAATCGGATCCAGGACGATCCGACCGGGCATGGAATGCCTCCGGCATCCGCTGTGCTCGGATCGGTCCCAGGCCGTTTGTCGCGTTCGTCAAACCGCTCGGGATCATGAAACCGGATCGTCCGCGGCAGGGCGTTTCTCCGGCGGTGAGTCGCGACCGGGAGGGGTTCTATCCATAATTGATCGATTTCACACCGCCCGGCGGTTCAGGCGGTTGGATCGATGTCGGTCCGCAGAAGCGTCAAGGATCGACGACTCGACACGGCTGGCCGCGTTGCCGGTCCGTCCGGCACGGCTCTCCTGACGCTGCCCGTGGCTGGACATAGCCCCGGATTTCGGCATGGTCGCGGTGCGCAGTCAAGTTGATGACGCTCTCCGATCCGACGACGAGGGCGGGTGATGGCCCTTCACTCGATGTGTCTCGGTGCATCTTGTCCCGGCACCCAAGGAAGAACCAGCCATGGCATCACGTAAACGATCCCTCCGCCCCTTCATCTCTTCGCGGCGGCAGCGGCGGTCCATCCTGCCGCTGCTGGAGGATCTCGAGAATCGGCTGGTGCTGTCCCAGTCCGGCTCGCCGCTGGCGTCGGCCGGCGCCGCAGTCACCTCAGGGATCGTCGTCACTCCTCAGACATCGCAGTCCAGCTCGACCCTGCCGTCGGCCAGCTCCCAGGCCAGCTCAGGGACCGTCGCCACCTCACAGACATCGCAGTCCAGCTCGACGCTGCCGTCGGCCGGCGCCCTGGCCGACAGCGGAGCCGCTGCCTGGCTCTCCAGCGGCAGCGGTCTGGTGCCTTTCTCGCTCGCGAATGGCGGAACCGTCTGGATGCTGGGCTCGGGGTCTTCGGGACGACTGTCGGACCCGGGTTCATCTCCGGGCACGGCCCCTTCGAATCCGCAAGCACCCCAGTCCGCCTCGGGCGCGATCCTCGATCATCTCCCGGGGCCGGCGCCGCTCACCGCAGGCGGCCCGCAACAGTCGATCGGCCCCGAGGGCTACGTTCCGCTACAGCTCCAGACGGCCTACGGACTCAGTAACGGGAACGGCTACAACAACAACATCTCGTTTGCCGGCATCAGTGGGAATGGCGCCGGCCAGACTATCGGGATCTACGAGGAGGGCTATAACCCCGACTTCGTGGACACCTATCTCAACGGCCAACCCGGGCAGGGTGCCAACCCCGCTTACCAATCCAGCGCACTGGCGTACTTCGACCAGACCTTCGGCCTCCCTGACCCGCCCAGCCTGACCTTCTACGACAGTACCGGGGCCCTGCTGACGTCCAGCAACAACAGCTCCAACAATTCCGACTTCGGAAACTACGGCGCCGGCGTCGAGATCGCGCTGGACATTGAATGGGCACATGCCATGGCGCCTGGGGCGAGCATCGATGTCCTCTGTGGCACACCGCAACCGAACAATGACTACCAGGATATTCCGGAGGGGATGAAGACGCTCGCCGGACTTCCCGGGATCTCGGTGATCTCGGTCAGCTACGGGGTCTCCGACGTGTCCGATGCTCAGCAGCAATCGTGGGACAGCACCTTCCTGGTGCCGGCCATCGCCGCCAACCCGAACGTGACGTTCTTCGTAGCGTCCGGTGACTCCGGGGCATTTCTGGGCACCACCCCGGCGGATTACCCGACCGGCTCACCCGAGGTGGTCTCGGTCGGCGGCACGAGCCTGTTCCTCAACGGGCAGAATCAATGGGTGAACGAAACCGGCTGGGGAAACGGCGCGCTCAGCCCGTATTTCGGCGGCAGCGGCGGCGGCTACAGCACGGCCTTCGCCTTGCCCACCTACCAGCAGAACGACGGCTTCGCCGGCAACGTCTATGGCTATCGCACCGTCCCCGACGTCGCCGCCGACGCCGATCCGAATACGGGCGTGGCCGTGTACGACCCGTACGATTTCGGCGGCGGAACTCCGTGGGACACCGTCGGCGGAACCAGCCTGGCGACACCGTTGTGGGCCGGCATGGCCTCGATCGCCGACCAGGGCCGCGCGGTCGCCGGCGGCTCGAGCCTGGGCGCCACGGCGACGCTGACGGACGTCTACAACCTGGCGAACATCGCACCCGGCGACTTCCACGACATCACCTCGGGCAACAACGGCTACGCCGCCGGTCCCGGCTACGACCTGGTCACCGGCCTGGGCTCGCCCGTAGCCAGCCAACTCATCCCCAACCTGGCGGCCTACGGCCTGGCCAGCCAGGCGGAAATCCTCACCGAGCCGCCGCCGAGCGTCGTCACGGGAGACAGCTTCGGCATCGTCGTTGCGCCGACGGATCCCATCGGCCAGACCGACCTGAGCTACAGCGGTTCCGCGACCCTGTCGCTGGTCAGCGGACCGACCGGCGTCACCTTTTCACCGATCACGATCACGGTCACCAACGGCCTGGTGGTCTTCGACGACCTGTCGCTGAGCACTTTGTCCAGCGGGACCCCCTACGTCTTCCAGGTCACGATGCCGGGGTTGTCGTCGTCGACCACCGACCCTGTCCTCGCGATCGCCCCGTCGGCCGGAGTCTCCAATTACTATCCGCTGCCCTTCGGCACGGGGCCGTACGCAGGCTACAGCATCGCCACCGCCATCCTCTCGTCCGACTTCGACGGCGCCCCCACGAGCCTCATCACGCTCTCCATCTCCACGTTGAACTACGACACCAGCGGCGAACTGTCCCTGTTCAACGGGGGCTCCGGCTCCAAGACGATCGCCATCGTGGGCCAGGGCACCTCGAACTCGGTGATCGACGCCGGGGGAACCAGCCGGGTCTTCGAGGTCATCGGGGATTCCACGCTCGACGTGGACTTCCAGAGCCTGGCCATCGAAGGGGGTCATGCGACGGACGGCGGCTTTGACGCGATCGATGCGGCCGTCGGCGGCGGCGTGTTGATCGACGGCGGCCTCGTGGCAATGTCGAATGTCGCGGTGCTGCACAACACGGCTGCGGGAAGCGCCGGGTCCAGCGGGTCCAGCGGCCACTCGGCGACCTCCGACCATCCCACCGGCGGAGCCGGCGGAGTCGGCGGCAATGGCGGCAACGCCGCGGGCGGCGGCATCTACCTCGTCAGCGGCAATCTCACCCTGACCGACGACACCATCAAGGGCAACATCGCCCTGGGCGGGGCCGGCGGCGCCGGCGGCCACGGCGGCAATGGGTATTCGATCGTCTACGGACACTCGTTCTTCGGCGGGACCACCAGCCACGTTGGGTTCGCTTCGGGCAATGCCGGCAACGGCGGCGGTGGTGGCGCGGGCGGTAACGGTGAGGGCGGCGGCATCTTCGTCGCGGGTGGCCAACTGTCGATCCTGGGCGCCACCAGCCTCGACGGCAACAGCGCCCAGGGCGGCGCGGGCGGCGCCGGTGGCGGCGGGGGCCGCGCCGGGCTCGCCCCCTCATTCATGGCCGGTAACGGAGGCAACGCCGGTGGCGGCGGGTTCGCCGAAGGCGGCGGGCTATTCCTCTCCGGCGGCGCGGCGGCGATCACCGACGCGACCGTCGCCGGCAATCAAGCCTCGGGCGGCCGTGGCGGCATCGGTGGCGGTGGAGGAACGGGCGGAACGGGTTTCCGGGGTTTCACCGGTTCCTATGGATTCGGGACCACTGGGTCTGGAAACGGTAGCCCAGGCAGTTCCGGATCCAGCGGCTCGACAGGCGGCACCGGCGGTAATGGCGGCTCGGGCGGCAGCGGCGGCCTGAGCGCGGGTGGCGGCATCTTCGTCGGCGGCGGGACGCTCACCCTGACCCAGGCGGGCCTCACCGGCAACGTCGCGGGCGGCGGTTTGGGTGGCACAGGCGGCCACGCCGGCCTGGGCGGTTTTGGCGGCACAGGTGGAGCCGGCGGCAACGGGGCCTCGGGGGCGGGTGCGACCTCTGTCGGCAGCGCCGGCGGCAAGGGCGGCGCCGGCGGCAAGGGCGGCACCGGGGGAACCGGTGGCCTCGCGGGCCTGGCGGGCCGAGGTGCCAACGGCGGGCTCGCTGAGGGTGGCGGCCTGTGGCTCGGTGATGGCGCGACCGTATCGGCCAGCGGCGTGACCATCGCAAGCAACTCGGCCATCGGCGGCACCGGTGGTGGTGGCGGCTGGGGCTACTACGGCGGCTACGGCGGCCGGGGCGGCACCGGCGGCAAGGGTGGCAACGGCGGCGCCGGCGCTGGGGGCACGTCCCAGTATCTGGCCGGTGCCAGTGGCGGGGTCGGCGGAACGGGAGGGAAGGGGGGCATCGGCGGCATCGGCGGCGCGGCTCAGACTGGCGGGGCAGGCGGCGACGGCGGCGCAGCCGAGGGTGGCGGCATCTGGATCAATGGCGGGACGCTCACCATCCGCAATAGCCCGAACGGGATCAGCTCGAACCAAGCCGTGGGCGGCGCCGGCGGCTTCGGCGGTACGGGCGGACACGGCGGCTTCGCGGGCACGTCCGATTACGGCGATGGTGGCAGCGGCGGCATCGGCGGAATGGGCGGCGAGGGCGGCACCGGTCACAAGGGGACCCAAAGCACCCCGGCCGGCGGTGCCGGCGGCATCGGCGGCGCCGGTGGCCAGGGCGGCGCCGCGGCCATCGGCCGCAAGGGTGCCCCGGGCGGACCCGGCGGAAATGGCTCCACGGGTTGGGGCGGCGGGCTGTACGTTATCGCGGGGACGGTCACCATCGTCAACACCCCGATCAGCGGCAATTCGGCCCTCGGCGGATTCGGTGGCTCGGGCGGATTCGGCGGCACCGGCGGCGACGTGTTCTGGGCCGGCAAGGGCGGTAGTGGCGGCGCCGGCGGCACCGGCGGCAAGGGAGCCAATCCTGAAGTCAGCCACTCGGGCCACGTCAAAACCTCACCGGGCCACGGCGGCACCGGTGGCAACGGTGGCCACGGCGGCACCGGCGGCTTCGGTGGCAAGGGGGGCATTGGCGGCCTCGGTGGCAACGGCGGCGCCGGCGGCTCGGCCGCCGGTGGCGGCATCTATCTGGCCGGCGGTGGCATCGCTCTGAAGGACGATGCGATCGGCGGCAACACGGCTATCGGCGGCGCCGGCGGCACCGGCGGCACCGGCGGCCGCGGCGGCACCGCCCTCTCCGGCGGCGTCGGCGGCTCGGGCGGTAGCGGCGGCCTCGGCGGCGCGGGTGGCTTGCTGAAGGTGGGTCCTGATTTCTATGCCGGCGATGGCGGCTCCGGCGGTCGCGGCGGCAACGACGGCCACGGCGGCCACGGCGGCTCCGGCGGCAACGCCGGCAATGGCGGCAACGGCGGCGCCGGCGCCATGGCCTTCGGCGGCGGCCTATTCGTCGAAGGCGTGCGCAATCACCCTCAACGCCGACACCGTCAGTGGCAACCAGGCCATCGGCGGGTCCGGCGGAATCGGCGGATCCGGCGGGACCGGCGGCTTCGGCGATGTCGGCGGCCGCGGCGGTGGCCAGTACTTCTCCTCGAGCTTCAGCCCCACGGTCTTCAGTTCCTCCGGCCAGGGGTATCGGCTCTTCGGCATCAACTTCGGCGGCAACGGCGCCAAGCTGGTCGGTACTGGCGTGAACGTCCTGGGTGCGAAACCCGGCCCGGGTGGTACCGGCGGCAACGGCGGCAATGGCGGCAATGGCGGCAACGGCGGCAACGCCGGCAATGGCGGCAATGGCGGCAACGGCGCCGGCAGCCTCGGCGGCGGCCTGTATCTCCTCGGCGGCAGCCTCACGATCTACAACTCCACCATCGCCGACAACACGCTGTCCGTCGGCCTGGGCGGCTCCGTGGGCTCGCCGGCGCAGGCGGCGGCATCCCCCGGACCTCCCAGGGTTCGCCGCTGGTCACACGGGGCGGGCCGGCCGGCTCCGGTGGCTTCAGTAATGACAACAGCTTCTCTGGACATCAGGCCCCGAGTGGCATCTCCGGCAAGTCCGGGCTCCCAGGCCACTCGGGTCAGGCCGGCAAGTCCGGGACCGCCGCCGGCGCCAATGGCAGCATTCCTCACGGCAACGGCGGCGGCGGCCTGTTCATCAGCGGCGGCTCGGTCACCCTCTACAACGTCACCGTCGCGGATAATTCCAGCGGCGTCTTCCAGACGGGCGGTAGCGTCAAGGCCTACAATTCCTTGTTCGCCGACAACGGATATGCGGGCACCAGCACCGGCCCCTCGGGAGCCGACTACAACCTTAGCGCCGGTTCGGCGACCGCTTTCCACAGCCTCTTCGGGACCACGCCCACCAACGTGACCACCGATGGCACCGACAAGGTCGGCGTTAACGCGGAGCTCGACACCGCCGGCCTGGCCAACAATGGCGGCCCGACCGAAACCATCGCGCTTCAGTCCACGAGCCCGGCCATCGGAGCCGGCCAGAATGGCCTTGACAGCGTGACCCTCTTCACCGACCAGCGCGGCTACGTCCCGACCTCCTCGAGCTGGGACATCGGCGCGTATCAGTCCACCGGCGTCCCGGCCACGGCCCCCACAGCCACGCTCGTCGCGAACAACGTCGCGGTGGCCGACTACGGCGGGACCTCCTACCAGTTCACCGTCACCTACTCGGGCGATGCCGGCATCACACCCGCGTCGCTCGCCGGCGCGATCGTGGAGGTCGTTCCGCCCTCCGGCCTCGGCGGTCCGATCATCGCGACCGCCAGCGCCCCGGTGGCCAATGGCCCGACCGATCCCTGGGGCGACGCCCAGTCGTTCACGATCACCTACACGATCACGCCGCCGGGGGGCCAGTGGACCTCGGCCGACAACGGCACCTACACGATCAACCTCGGCGGTTCGCCAGTCAGCGACACCGAAGGCAACACGATCTCGACCGGTACCCTGGGTAGCTTCGACGTCGAGACCGCCAAGATCAGCTATACCCGCTCCGGGGTGGTTTACAAGCGCACGGGCCTCCATTCCTACGAGGGCGTGACCACCATCAACCTGACCAATGCCGGCTCGTCGGCGTTCAGTGGGCCGCTGTACATCGTTCTCTCCAATGTGGTCACCGGTTTCACCGTGGTGAATCCCACCGGGACCTATGGGGGCGATCCCTACCTGGAAGTCAGCCTCAGCAGTCTGGCTCCCGGCGCCTCGATCAGTGTCGATATCACGTTCAGCACGACGACGCCCTCCGTGATCCTCAACTACACGCCCACCTTCTATCTCGTAGGCTTGGGACTTTGATCACCGACAAAACTGGGAGAATTCCTATTATGAGCATACGTCAGATCTCCGTGGCGGCCGTCATGATCGGGCTCCTGGTCCTCACGGGAACAGGATGGGAGCGGCCGGCCCAGGCCGGTTCGATCACCTACGTGATCACGGAGACCACCGGTTCCAGTCCGTCGACCGGGCTGTACGGCATGTCGGGCTACCTCGACTTCGAGTTCAACCCGATCGGGACGGCCGCGCCGGCCAGCGCGACGATCAGCAACTTCTCGACGGATGGAACACTGGTCGGAGCGACGATGAACAGCGGCGGTGCCAGTGGTTCGTTCCCCAGCACGGTGACCATCGCCAATACCACGGGCTTCAACGACGCCTTGCAGCAGTTCACTTATGGGAGCACGATCAAGTTCGACCTGACGCTCACGGTGAACGGCTCATCGACGGACGGAACGACCTTCTCGTTCACGATGTACGATAGCAACTTCAACTGCGCTCTCGAGCGGTCCGTCGGGCGAGGCGGTCGATGTCACCGTCTACTCGTCGAGTGGCACACCCGTCATCACCGGCCCGTTCGGCCCGGCGAGCGGTAACTATCCCGCCATGCCGACGATCAGCCTGGCCATGGTCCCCGAGCCCTCCAGCCTCGTGCTCTTGGGCCTGGGCGCCGTCATCGCGTTGGGCCGCTTCCGCAAGCGCCGCGCCGCCTGATCGCGTCACATCGACTTTCCCTGCCAAGCTTACTTCCCAAGGCCGGATGCTCGCACCAAGCGGGCATTCGGCCTTTTCCTTGCGCCACGCCCTCCTTGCCTCTCACATCGCGGTTCCCCAGGAACGACCCACTCGCCCGAATTCGACGATCCCGCCATCGCGACCTAGAGTTCTCTTATCAAGGAATCCGGGCCGGCAGACACGCCGCGGCGTGACGGTCCCGTCGCCCCATCCTCCATCCTGATGCACCCTGGAGAGCGGCATGCCTTCTCTCCCGCGATCGCTCCGCGCCTCGGCCGCGGAGCCGGCGGACGCTGCGCCCGCACCTGGAAACCCTGGAAGTCCGCATGACTCCGGCGCTCGCGATCGGACCCGGGGCCACCGCGGCCAGCATGACGGCGGTTGTCATGCAGCCGGTCCTCCAGGACGAGTCCGCTCCGATCGTCGACCCCATGCAACCCGCACAGAGCTGGAGCGAAACCACGCCCTGGGGCATGAGCCCGCAGCAGATCCGCACGGCCTACGGACTCGAGGACATCGCCTTCGGCGGCATCAACGGGGACGGGACCGGCCAGACCATCGCCATCGTCGACGCCTACGACGACCCCAGTCTGGTCAACAGCGCGGCCCCCGGTTTTTCCTCGAGCGACCTGGCCCGGTTCGATCAGCAATACGGCCTGCCCGACCCACCGAGCTTCGTCAAACTCAACCAGCAGGGCAGCACCACCAACTTGCCGGGGACGGATCCCGCGGGGGCCGGCAGCCCTTCAAGCTGGGAGCAGGAAGAGGCCCTGGACGTGGAATGGGCCCACGCCCTGGCCCCGGGGGCGTCGATCGTCCTGGTGGAGGCCAATTCCGATAGCGATGCGGATCTCTACCAGTGCGTGACCCTGGCGGCGGCCCTCCCCGGTGTCTCGGTCGTCTCGATGAGCTGGGGCTGCCCCGAATACAGCGGCGAGACCTCGTTCGACGGCGACTTTACCACGCCCAACGGCCATCAGGGGGTGACGTTCGTGGCCGCCGCCGGCGACGCGGGATCGCCCGGCCTGTATCCGGCGTATTCGCCCAACGTGATCGCCGTTGGCGGGACGAGCCTGTCGATCCTGGGCAACAATGACTACGGCAGTGAGACCGCCTGGTCGGATAGCGGCGGCGGCACCAGCACCATCGAGTCCGAGCCCGCCGATCAGAACGGCGTCCAGGGCACGGGCATGCGGACCATCCCCGACGTCGCGTTCGACGCTGACCCGAACACCGGGGTCTCCGTCTACGACTCCTATGACGACACCACCGGTGACGGGCCCTGGAAGGAGATCGGCGGCACCAGCCTGGGCACACCGTGCTGGGCTGCCCTGATCGCCATCGCCGACCAGGGACGCGTCGCCGAGGGTGGGGCCACCCTCGACGGCCCCTCGCAGACCTTGCCGGTGCTCTATTCCCTCCCCGCGGGCGACTTCCACGACATCACGACCGGAAGTAACGGCGGCTTCAGCGCCGGGCCCGGCTACGACGAAGTCACCGGCATGGGCAGCCCCGTGGCCGACGTCCTGGTTCCCGACCTGGCCCTTTACGACATCGCGCCCCGGTTGACCGTGACCGCCGGCCCGCCGGCCGTCGTCACCGCCGGTGACCCGTTCGGGCTGACCGTCCAGGTCGAGAATCCGGACGGGAGCCTCGACGCGACCTACCTCGGCACCGTGACCATCGCCCTGGCGACCAATCCCGGCGGCGACACCCTCGGCGGCACGCTCACCGCGACGGCCCACGACGGCCTCGCCGTCTTCTCCAACTTGACGCTCACCCACGCCGCCGACGGATACACGCTCCTGGCCACAACCAATGGACCGGCGGCCACGGCGACCGTGCCGTTCGATGTGGCGCCGGCCGCACCCGCGCGACTGGTCATCGCGGCCTCGCCGACGTCCGGCTCCCTGGTCGGATTGACCATCTCCGTAGTGGACGGCTTCGGCAACCTGGAGACGACCTACGGCGGCAGCATGATGGTGATTCTGGGAGCCCACTCCGGCCAGGGCCGGGCCGCCCACCACAAGACCCTCGCCGTGGCGGCCGGCCAGGGCCGGGCCACATTTGCACGCGTCAAGCTCGGTGCGAAAGGGCGGTCCTGCGCCTTGCAAGCCGACGCCGACGGCCTGACGACCGCCGTGGTCCTCAGCCTCGAAGCGACCCCCATCCGGGCAAAACCGCTCAACCCGCAACACCGGATTGTCCGCGTTGAGCCAAAACCGGCCCGCCCTCACGCCCATCACACGGCCGATCGCACCATGCCCCGAATGTGACCTACACTTCTCTAGTGGCATCGTCGCCGAGCCCTGGAGAGCCGCATGTTATTCCGCTCCCAAACACGACGTCCACTCCAGTCGCGGCGCGGGCGAGCTTCGCGCCCGCTCCTGGAGGATCTGGAGGTCCGCCGGGTCCCGGCTGCCTTCAACCTCGCCCCCGGTGTCGATCCGACGGTGTCGATCGGCGATCTGTTCGGGTCCCGACCTCAAGGTTACCCCGTCCCCCTTTCTTCGAGCTACAGCCCCCAGCAGATCCGCCTGGCCTATGGAATCGACCAGATCGCGTTCGGGACGATCCAGGGGACCGGTGCGGGCCAGACCATCGCCATCGTCGACGCCTACGACGACCCCAACCTCGTGGACAGCTCGAATGGCAACTTCGCGATCAGCGACCTGGCCCGGTTCGATCAGGAATTCGACCTGCCGGATCCACCCAGATTCACCAAGCTCAACCAGTACGGCACCGATATCGGTGGTAGCACGGTCGGAGCGGCGCCGAGCCTGGATCCCGCGGGGGCCGGTAATCCCAGGGGCAACTGGGAAGCGGAAGAAGCCCTCGACGTCGAGTGGGCGCATGCGATCGCCCCTGATGCGAGCCTCATTCTCGTCGAGTGCAACTCCGCCTCCAGCCAGGACCTGTATACCGGCGTGGCGATGGCCGCCGACCTCCCCGGCGTGTCGGTCGTCTCGATGAGCTGGGGCTCGGCAGAATCGAGCTCCGAGCTGGCCTCCGATGGCGTCTTGACCACTCCGAGCGGTCACCAGGGGGTCACGTTCGTGGCGGCCACGGGCGACACAGGATCTCCCGGCGACTACCCCGCCGCCTCACCCAATGTGGTCGCGGTCGGTGGCACGAGCCTGACGATCAACTGGTTCGATACGTATGCCGGCGAAACCGCCTGGTCGGGCAGTGGCGGCGGCACCAGCCAGGATGAGGAGGAACCGGCCTATCAAGAGGGCGTCCAGAGCACCGGGATGAGGACCATCCCCGACGTGTCCTTCGATGCCGACCCGAACACCGGCGTGGCGGTTTACGACTCCTACAACAACGGCACGACCACCCCCTGGAGCCAGATCGGTGGCACCAGCCTGGCGACACCTTGCTGGGCCGGCTTGATCGCCGTGGCCGATCAAGGACGGGTGGCCGAGGGCGGGACGACCCTCGATGGTCCCAGCCAGACCCTGCCCGCCCTCTACGCGCTGCCCGCCTCGGATTTCCACGACATCACCACCGGCGACAACGGAGGCTTCAGCGCCGGGCCCGGCTACGACGAGGTCACTGGCCTGGGGTCCCCGGTGGCCAGTTCCCTGGTGCCCGACCTGGCCGGCTACGACCTGCCCAGCCAACTGGTCGTGACCAGTGGACCGCCCAGCAGCATCACCGCTGGCAACCCATTCGGACTGACCGTCGCGGTTGAAGATACCCTGGGGGATCTGATCACACCCTTCAACGGCAACGTCACGATCAGCCTGGCGAACAACCCGGGCACCGGCGCGCTCGGCGGTACGCTCACCGTCGCCGCCAGCCACGGCATTGCCACCTTCGCCGGACTGACCCTCACCACGGCCGGGGCCGGCTACACGCTTCAGGTCAGCGTCAGTGGCGGTGCTGTGACAGCGACGACCAGCCCCCTGAATGTGACGCCCGGAGCCGCCACGCAACTGGTGGTGACGACCCAGCCACCGGCCTCCATGGTCGCCGGCACCAGCTTCGGACTGGTGGTTTCGGCCGAGGACAGCTACGGCAATGTGGACACCTCCTTTGGTGGCAACGTCACGATCGCGCTGGCAGGCGACCCTGGAGATGGCGCGCTCGGCGGTACGCTCACCGTCGCCGCCAGCCAGGGCGTGGCCACCTTCGCCGGACTGACCCTCACCACGGCCGGTACGAGCGACAACCTCGAGGCGAGCGCCGGGGACCTGAGTCCCGCAACCACGCAGACGTTCGATGATCACGCCCGGCGCGGCCGTGAGACTGGCCGTGACCACCGAGCCTCCCAGCTCGGTCACTGCCGGCAACGCGTTCGGGCTGACGGTCGCGGCCGAGGACGGCTACGGCAATGTGGACACATCCTTCGACGGCATCGTCATCGTCACGCTGGCGGGCAACCCCGCCGACGGTTATCTCGGCGGCCACTGGACCGTCATGGCGAACCAAGGCGTGGCCACGTGGACCGATCTGACTCTGGACACGCCCGGCAACGGCTACACTCTCCTGGTCAGCAGCGGCGGCCTCTCGACCACGACGACCACACCGTTAAGCGTGCCGCCCGGGCCGGCCGAGTCGCTCGTCGTGACGAGCCAGCCCACGGCCACCGTCGCGCCCGGAAGCCGATTCGGTTTGGTCCTCACGGCCGAGGACAGTCTACGGCAACGTGGCGACCTCCTTCCACGGCAATGTGACGGTTTCTCTCTACTACGACATCGCTGGCGGCACGCTCGGCGGCACGCTCACGGTCGCGGCAATCGACGGCGTGGCCACCTTCACCGACTTGACGCTGGACACGGCCGGCACTGGCTACGATGCTCCAGGTGAGCAGCGGCAACCTCCACGCCGATGATCCCAGCCCGTTGACTGTGAAGACGGGCCCGGCCACGCAACTGGTGATCACCTCCCAGCCCCCCACCGGCGTGGACATCGGCGACCCGTTCGGGATAGCCATCGTGGCCGAGGACGCCTATGGCAATGTGGCGACGTCCTTCAACGGAACCGTCACCGTCGCGATTGCTGGAGGCGCGGGCGATGGTGCGCTGGCCGGCACGCTGAACGTCGCGGCCGTTCAGGGCGTGGCCTCCTTCACCGGGCTGACGCTCGACATCGTCGGCAGCGGCTACGCACTTCAGGCAACCAGCAGCGGACTGACCGCCGCAACCACGACCCACGTCACTGTGAGCCTCGGACCGGTCCCCCACCTGGTGCTGTTGAGCCCGCCCTCCGCTGTCACGGTGGGCCAATACTTCCAGGTCACCGTCATCGCCGAGGATTCCACCGGCGCGATTGAGACCAGCTACACGGGCGAAGTGACTCTCGCGATGGCGAGCGACCCGGGTGGCGCCACCCTCGGCGGGAACTTGACGATGCCGGTAACCGATGGCAAGGTCACGTTCTATGGCCTGACCCTGAACGTGACCGGCTCGGGCTATGCCATCCGGGCCACCGGCAGCGGTTTCTCCCCCGCGGTCACGGCGCCGATCACGGTGGTCGATCCGCCGGCAACCCAGCTCGTGGTCGCCGCTCAGCCTCCCTCAATCGTCACCGGTGAATCAGCCCTTCGGCCTCACCGTCGCCGTCGAGGACGCGTCCGGTGCCCAGGCCTCCGGATTCCGGGGGAACGTGACCATTGCCTTGTCCGGCAAGCATCCCAAGGGAAGTCTTCACGGCACGCTCACCGTCGCGGCGATCGACGGCGTAGCCACCTTCAGGGGCTTGACGCTGACCAGGCCGGACAAGGGTTATACGATCAAGGTGACCGCGAGCGGGCTCGCATCCACGACCACGACAGCTTTCAACCTTTCCCCCGCCGCCCGGCATCCGGCCGTCGTCGCCCGTTCTCATCCTTCCCGGGCAAGGAGGATGAAATTCGTTTTATGACTATATCACGATCCTATAATCATAACCACGGTTTATGATTGACTTTTCGCGACTCGAATGATAAGAAGATAGTGGCACTCTGTTCAGAAAGGCCCCTCGAACGACATGGGCCGAAAGGAGACCCCATGAGCTTTCCTTTAAAAGTATTGAAGACCATTCAGGCCATAGGCGTCCTGCTCCGTCACGACGGGGTGAAACGGATGAACTACATGCGGCTCCTGAAATTGCTCTATATCGCAGATCGTGAAAGCCTTAAAGAGGCCGGGCGGCCCATCACAGGAGGGCCGGTCATCGCCATGGAACGCGGACCTGTGCTCCAAGAGGTCTACGACTTGATCTTGGGCCAACATCGTGAGATGTCCCTGTGGTCCCAGTTTTACCGCAAGGAAAGATATGATCTGCTCGAGCTGGCGGAGCCAGACGTTGGCCAACTGTCCAAGTATGAGATCGGCAAGCTTCAGGAAGTCGCCAAGACCTACGAAGACGATGATGAGTGGGCGCTGGTCGACATCACTCACAAATTCCCCGAGTGGATTCAGAATGATCCCGGGAAGTCTTCGAAGCCGATCCTCCTGTCAAACATCCTGGAAGCAATCGGGCAAGGCGATGCCATCGATGAGATATCGAAGGAGGCTCAGAGCCTAACCGCCTTCAATCGTCTGTTAGGGAAGTAGTCGAGTATGGACGCCGGCACAACCTTCCTATTGAGCGCCGTCGATATCCATCTTTGGATCATCATCTCCGATCCCAACCTGGATCCTGAGAACGTCCTGATCGAGAATCTGACTTCTCTTGCTCCACGCAAGGAGCAATCGTGCGTGCTCAAGGTCGGGGATCACCCCTGGATCCGACATGATACGTGCGTCAATTATGGGGATTCGCAAGTCACGACCCTCGATAAACTCACGGCTGCAAGAGACGCCAAGGCTTTGATGATACAGAACCCCGTGAAGCCCGACATCCTGCAACGGATCCGCGAGGGCGCCATGAATTCGACCAAGATGCCGCTCGATCATGCGGAGATCCTGATCAACCAAGGATTGGTACAGCCATAGGATTCCTGCAATTCGAGCCCACCCTTTCCATATCGCGTGTGAGAGCGCCTCATGCTTGGGCTCCTCACAGGCCAGTAGGGTGCTCTGCGAGCACCGATACATGAGCGTGGCTCCGTGCCGAGCCGGCATCGCATCGGCGACGTCGAAGCCGCAAACACGCCGCGTGATCACGACCGTCCCAGCTGGACCGAGATATCCATGGGTTTACCGTCCCGGACCACGGTGATGCGGACGGTCTGGCCGGGCCGGTGTTTCTCGACCTCGGTGAGTAGCTCGTCGAGGGTCTGCACCCGCTTGTGGTCGACGGCGACGATCAGGTCGGCGCTGTTCGGGATCCACGGTCCGGCGGACGAAGCCGGGCCCGATGCGCTCGACCCGCACCTGGACGCCCAGGAGCCCCGCGCGCTCGGCCGGTCCCCCTTCGACCAGGGAGACGATGAGCAGGCCCTTGCCGGTGGCATAGAACCGGCTGATCCCCAGGTCGGCCCGGGTGACCCGGCCGTTGCGGATCAACGGGTCGAGGATCCGCACGATCCCGTTGATCGGCACGGCGAAGCTGATGCCGGCCGACTGGCCGACCTGGCTGACGATCGCGGTGTTCATCCCGATCACCTCGCCGCGCGAGTTGAGCAGCGGGCCGCCCGAGTTGCCGGGATTGATCGCCGCGTCCGTCTGGATGATTCCCTTCATCATCCGGCCGTGCTTGGCCCGGAACGAGCGATCCAGGCTGCTGACGATCCCCGCGGTGAGGGTCCGTTCCAGTCCGAACGGATTGCCCAGGGCCAGGATCTTCTGGCCGACCAGGATCTTCGAGGAATCACCGAACGTCACGGGCACCAGCTTCTCGGCCGGCACCTGGATCTTGAGCACGGCCACGTCGTTCGGCTCATCGGCACCGATGATCCGTGCGTCGTGAGCCGAGCCGTCGAACAGCTTGACCCGGACCGAATCGGCATCCTGGACGACGTGGAGATTGGTCAGGACATGGCCCACCTTGTCAATGACGAACCCGGAGCCGCCACCCGTGCTGGTCTCGTCCCCGAAGATGCCGAGCCCCTCGGCCTCGGTCGTGATGTTCACCACGCTCTTATTGACCGACGCGTAGACCTGGATATTGATCCGTTCGTCGGAGTCGAGGCCCTTGAGCACGTCCTCCGGCGGGGGAGGAGTCGCCGACGCGACCCCGGCGCCGGGCGCGGGGACCGCGCACGGCGAAGGCACGAACGGCAGCGGGGCAGGGGGGACGGGCGCCACCCGTTCGTTCGGTCCACCCGGGATCTGCGCCAGCGGCGGCCGCCGCAGCCCCAGGCGATCGCCGAAGAGCACCGCAACCAGCAACAAGGTCACTGCAACCGTGGCGGCATGCGCCAGGACCGGCCTCCAACCGATCGACATCGGGCTTCTCTCCTGAATGATCATGTCACTCCCCCTGGACTGGATGGTCCGGCTTCACCCCGAGATCGACGCGACCCGGCGCGGCGCGGCGAAGCCCGGTGGGGTGAGGCAACGGCCTGCCCGTTCTCGTCGTCCGACTCGCGCTGGTTATTATACTCCGCGCGGGGTGAAGAGCGACGTCTTTCGCGGGAGGGCGAGCCTCCGTGCGAGCCGCATGGGCCAAGGGAGGCTCCCAAATGGCTCGATTCTGACCGCGCGAGGTGAATAAACCCCGATCAGGGTACGTCGCGACGTTTCCACGGGAGGACGCGGTTCGGTCCGAGTCGGATCTGGGGCTCACTGATCGGAATCCGAGCCGACCGGGCCAGTCTCGAAATCGGCGTCGGCGCGGCTACGGCGGCGGGAGGGTGTGCGGGAATCGACGTCGCGGGAATCGACGTCGCGCGTGGCTCGGGGGCGCTGGACCTTGTTCACGTCGAGGAACAGGAGGACCTCGGTGCCGGTCGGGTATGTCCCCGGGATCGGGAGATTGAGCCAGCCGCCCTTCTTGTCGAGGATCCCCGGATGGATCCCGCACGCGATGACCAGCGTCTGGCCCAGCGGCCAGTTCTTGACGGTCTGCTCCAGGTGGGTCTCGGTCGCATCCGGAACGTCGATGGACGTCTCGGCGTTACCGACCTCTCGGGGCGCGATCACCCGCGTACGGTGCAAGGAGCGCAGCGTGTTGACGGTCAGGTCGATCTTGGCGTCGACACCGGTCCCCTCGAAGGTCAACAACGGGCTGAACTTGAGGACGATCCCCTCATTGAGCTTTTCGGGACGGGGCTGGAACGACAGACCCACGGTACTGTCGCGCTGGAGACCGCCGACGAACGTACGCTCTTCCAGGGTCCGCCAGCGGACGGTCTGGCCGTTGATCATTTCCAGCCGCCCGCGGGCCAGCGGTCGAAAGCCCTGCTGGACCTGCATCTGCGACAGGACCAGGGCGGCGTCGTCCGACTTCATCGTCCAGATCTGTTGCCCCTGCGGCCCGCCACCGACATACGTGAGCCGCGAGTAGACCGTGTACCGCCATCGTGGATCGACAGCCGCGACGAGCTGGACATGGACCGTCAGCAAGTCCTCGACCGCCTGGGTGAAGCGCTCGACGATATCGCCCACCTGCTTGAGGACTTCCGGCGAGTTGTAGGCGTAGAGGTAGTTGCGGTTGGCCCAGAGGGCGGCAGGCCGGTCGCCGTGCCATTCGGCCGTCCCGGTCCGGAGGAAGATCCAGTCGATCAGCGCCTTCTCCGGGGGGGCCTGATGGTTGGGAATCCGGGTGTATCCCGAGATGGGCCACTTCTTCAACGAAAAGGTGTGGTCTTGCGGGAACGCGTCCGGCAGATCAGAGTCCACCGCCGCCGCACCGGCACCGGCGCCGGCGGTATCGGACTCGCCCACGGTCAATCCGGCGGTTTGCTCCCGCCTCGCGAGCCGACGGCCCGGCGATTGAGCCCGGAGAGATCGCGGGATCAGGCCTCCCAGAAACATCGACGCCAACAGAGCCGTGCGGCGGTTCATGCCAGGAGGCCTCCTTGCCGGGCTGGCGGGCTCGGGATCTCAACGCCTGGGAAGATCCCGGGACAAGAGTGGCGAGAGTCATGCGGTCATGGAGTAAGCGGCAACCATCGCGGCGGGGCGCTCGCCTCTCGGGCGACGCGGATCCGGATCGAGGCGCCAGGAACAACGCCTGAGAGTCTAACGGCCCAGCTTCATAGCAGACGGCCGTTTTTCCCTCAAGTCCAAAACTGTGGTGAGTGGCAAGCCGGGTCTGGTCTTCACTGGCCACTTGCCACTTGTCACGACGACGCCACTCACAACCCCAATTCATGGGCTACACTACTTTCAGATTCCGGGAAGTCAGGGCGGTCTCCCGTGGGCCGGCGTGGACAGGGTGCCGAGATCGGTCCCCGGTTCACCGTCGTTGGCACCCGCACGGCTCCTGGGGAACGGCTCTGCACCGCTCGCCGATCGCGAACGGACCCACGAGGCAACCGTCTCGGGTCCAGAATTCATCCCGCAATGCACGGAAGTTTGAACGAGACGCGTTCCCGTTGGGAGCTGCGTTCCGGTGATCCTCTGCGCATCGCTTTGCCGCAACTACGGAGAGTGGCATGGCCCCCCTTCAACGATCGGCTCGTCGAGCCCGACCCCGTAACCCTCGCGCCTTCCTCACGGCTCGGGACGATCTGGAAGTGCGCCTGGTCCCGGCCCTGGTCGGAACCTCTGTGCTCGCACCGTCGGTCCTGGTGCAGCCGGGGAGTCAACCGATCGAGCCCGACGGCGGCAGCGGGTCGCCCAGCGGCTACACGCCCCAGCAGATTCGGACCTCCTATGGGATCAACGACATCCGCTTCGGCTCGATCACCGGCGATGGGACGGGCCAGACCATCGCCATCGTCGACGCCTACGATGACCCTGGCCTCGTGGACAGCGCGGCCTCGAATTTCAGCACCAGCGACCTGGCGGAGTTCGATCAGGCGTTCGGTCTGCCGGACCCGCCGAGCTTCACGAAGCTGAACCAGTACGGCGGCACGACCGGCCTGCCCGGCACGGACCCGGCCGGAGCGGGGAGTTCCAGCGGGAACTGGGAGTACGAGGAAGCCATGGACGTGGAGTGGGCCCACGTCATCGCCCCCGCGGCGAATATCGTGCTCGTCGAAGCCAATTCCAGCAGCGTCGACGACCTGTATTCCGCGATCAGCATCGCGGCCAACCTCCCCGGTGTCTCGGTGGTCTCTCTGAGCTGGGGCTCGTCCGAATACAGCGGCGAATCGTTCTGGGATTCCTACTTCGAGACTCCCACCGGCCACCAGGGCGTGACCTTCGTGGCCGCCTCCGGCGACGGCGGCTCGCCGGGCATCTACCCCGCGTCATCGCCGAACGTGGTGGCCGCTGGCGGCACCACGCTCACCCTCGATTCGAACGGCGAATACGAAAGTGAGACAGCCTGGTCCGCCAGCGGAGGCGGGGTCAGCGCCTACGAGAGCGAGCCGGCCTACCAGGATGGGGTTCAGACCACCGGCTACCGGACGACCCCCGACGTCGCGTTCCTGGCCGACCGGTCCACCGGCGTCCCGGTCTACGACTCCTACGACAACACCGGCGGCGGTCCCTGGAATGAGATGGGCGGCACCAGCCTGGCCGCTCCCTCCTGGGCCGCCTTGATCGCCATCGCCGACCAGGGGCGAGTCGCCTTCGGAGGGACGACCCTCGACGGCGCCACCCAGACCCTCCCCGCCCTCTATTCGCTCCCCTCCACCGACTTCCACGACATCACCTCCGGCAGCAACGGCGGCTACAACGCCGGTCCGGGCTACGACGAGGTCACCGGCCTGGGTACGCCGGTCGCCAACCTCCTGGTGCCCGACCTGGCCTCCTACGGGATGCCGGACCAGCTCGTGGTGACGGCTCAGCCGCCCGGCTCCATCTCCGCCGGTAGCCCGTTCGGCCTGACCGTCGAGGTCGAGAGCCCTAACGGTCAACTCATCACCGGCGCGACCGGCACCGTCACCCTCTCACTCGCCAATGACTCGGGCGGTGCGGCCCTCAACGGCACTTTGACGGCGACCATCAACCAGGGGGTCGCCACCTTCTCGGGCCTGTCGATCGATCAGGCCGGCACCGGCTACTCCTTGCTCGTCAGCGGCAATGGTCTGGATTCCGCAACCTCGGGCTCATTCAACGTCCTACCGGGCACGACTTCCCAGCTCGTCATCAGCACGCAACCCTCGGCCAGCCTCACAGCCGGCGATGCGTTCGGCCTCACGGTCAGCGTGGAAGACCTGTACGGCAACCTCGAGACGAGCTACGACGGCAGCGTCACCCTCGCACTCGGAGCCAATCCGGACGGGGGCAGCCTGGGCGGCGATCTCACGATCCCGGTCTCCGGCGGCGTGGCCGATTTCTCCGGCCTGGCCCTCGACCAGGCCGGAACCGGTTACACGATCCAGGCGACCGCGAGCGGACCGTCACCTGCGACGACACAATCCTTCAACGTCACCCCCGCGACTCCCGTACAGCTCGTCGTGACCACGCAACCCGCGACCACGATCACCGCAGGCGCCGGGTTCGGCTTGTCGGTCTCGATCGAGGACGCGTACGGCAACCTTGAGACAACCGACAGTGGCACCGTCGCTGTCAACGTGAGCGCCGGGCCGGCCGGAGCCGGGTTGGGCGGCACGGTCTCCCTCACCGCCCTCAACGGTGTGGCAAGCTTCTCGCGACTCACGCTCAACCGTGCCGGCTCGGACTATACTCTCCAGGCATCGAGCGCCGGGCTGACCGCCGCGACCACATCGGCCTTCGTCGTGAACCCCGCCGCGCCGGAGCAACTGGTCATCACCGCCCAGCCCCCGGCGAGTGTCACGGCGGGCGCGGGGTTCGGCCTGTCGGTCTCGGTCGAAGACGTCTACGGCAACCTCGAAACCAGCGATGGCGGCAATCTCTCGGTGAGCCTGACCGGCGGCCCCGCAAGCGCCAGCCTCATCGGCGCGCTCACCCTGCCGGCATCCGGCGGCGTGGCCGATTTCTCCGGCCTGACCCTCGACAACGCCGGGACTGGTTACGCGATCCACGTCGCCGGTACTGGCCTTTCGGGCGCCACGACGTCGAGCTTCAGCGTGACTCCCGCCGTGCCCGTCCAGCTCGCGATCACCGCCGCCCCTCCTGCGAGTCTGACGGCCGGCAGTGCTTTCGCACTCTCGGCGACGATCGAGGATGCCTACGGCAACCTCGAGACGACCGACAACAACAATGTGTCCCTCGCCCTCTCCAGCCGCCCGAGCGGCGCCAGCCTGGGCGGCATCCTCACGATCCCCGCCACCGGCGGCGTGGCCAGCTTCTCCGGCCTCACTCTCGACCAGGCGGGGTCGGGTTATTCCATCCAGGTCGCGAGTATGGGCCTCACAACCGCGACCACAACATCCTTCGCCGTGAACCCCGCCGCGCCCGCCCAACTGGTCATCACCGCTCAGCCCCCGACCAGCATCATGGCCGGCCGGTCGTTCGGAGTCGCGGTCGCGGTCGAGGACGCATTCGGCAACACGGAGCCCTCCTACGACGGCGACATCACGCTCGCCCTGATGGCCGGCGCCGCGGGGACGAGCCTCGGCGGAGACCTCACGATCCCCACCGTTGACGGCGTTGCCGCCTTCTCGAACCTCTCGCTCGATCGATCGGCCAGTGGCTACACGATCCAGGCGAATGGTGACAATCTCACCGATGCCACCACGACAGCCTTCCAGGTCACGCACGCCGCGGCGTCGCAGTGGGTGATGGTCGCCCAACCCCCGGCTAACCTGACCGCCGGTCAACCGTTCGGCTTCACCGTCGCCGCCGAGGACCCGTTCGGGAACATCGTGACCGGCTTCGACGGCAGCGTGTCGGCCGCACTGGCCCACGATCTCGCCGGCGCTCCGCTCTCGGGCGTCCTGACGGTCAATGCCGACAACGGCCTGGCCCACTTCTCCGGCCTGACGATCGATAAGGCCGGCGCGGGATACACCTTAAGCGTGACCGCCGCCAACCTGTCCGCGACACCGACCGACCCGATCAACGTCAGCCCGGCGACGGCGACCCGACTGGTCGTCACCGTACAATCGCCGGCCAGCATCACGGCCGGCAGCGGCTTCGGATTGGTGGTGACGGCCGAGGATCCGTTCGGAAACGTGGACACGTCTTTTCAAGGCAATGTGACCGCCTCTCTCGCACCTGCCCTCAACGCGGGCGTTTTCAACGGCACGACCACCGTCTCGGCGGTCAACGGCGTGGCGCAGTTCTCCGGCCTCACGCTCACCCGGGCCGCCGCCGGGGATTCGCTGCAACTCGCCTCCGCCGGCCTATCGCCGACGACCACAACTCCGTTCGCGGTGAACCCCGGCGCGCCGACCCAGGTGGTCCTGATCTCCCAGCCGCCCGGCAAGGTCCCCGCCCTCCAGCCCTTCACCTTCACCGCTGCTGTGGAGGACGCGTTCGGCAACATCGTCACGACCTACAACGGCAGCGTGACCGTCGCCTTGACGGACAACCCCGGCCATGCCCGGTTCCACGGCTCGTTCACGGTCCAGGCCAGCGCGGGCGTGGCCGTCTTCGACGGCTCGATGTCGAAGTCAAAGCCGCGCAGCAAGGGTGACAGCACCCTGAGCGTCTCCGCCCTCGGCCTGAGCTCCGCCACCTCCGACGTCTTCAAGGTCGCCCATCCCAACCCGGCGTCATCCGTATTCGCTACCCGCTTCCGTCATGGCCAGCTACGCAGCCACGCGTTGCGACCGGCCTCGCGAGGGAGTCATTGATCATCACTTCTCATTTCAGTTTCACGTTGTCTTGATCTCGTGGACTGCCCAAGGAAGGTCCGTCACGAATCCGAGGTCAACCGCCCCGAGATCGATGGCGAGGAGTTGGTGGAGTTTCTTGCCTTCGCAGTAATCTTTCGTGTTCGAAGTGCAGAAGACTCGCTTTCGGCCGAAGCCAACGGCCTGAAGCCTCCGCGAAACTGCAAGGCACTCCTCGATAATCGTCGAGTCCTTCACCTCGCCTCCTTTCCGCGATGGGGGCGTGTAGGTAGAAGCCCGCCGGTAGGCCCGCATCATGCAATCTTGGTCCGGATCCAGCCGGATCGCGGTGTCCCGTAGCTGGCGGGAGAGGTCGTGGAGCCTATCCGCGAGTGGGAGAGGTCGATAGCCCGAGTGGGGGAAAGACGGCGCGATCCCGACCAGCCCGCAGAAGCGGTGCAGGCGATCGCTCTCCGCATCGACCTGGGCGAGGTGTTCCCGCAATTCGTCCGCCACCAGCCCGGCATGTGTGAGCCATTCATCGTGGACGAACGAGGCAATGACGAGCGCGCATCGGGCCGGGGCCGTCGTAACGAGTTGCAGCAACTCCTGGGCCGCCTCGATGCACCGAGGCAACTGGTCGGACCGCAGCGGTGTCCGGATGGGGTCTACAATGCTGCATCTGTCGAGGAAGAGAACCAGCACGTCCGCCGCCCGGATCTGTGCCACGGCATCCGCGATACTGGGCATGGGGTCAGGCGGCTCCGGCGACCTTCGGAGAAGGCGAGGAGTTCCCGGCCGTATTCATACTCGCTCGCCAGTCGGTTGGCCACCTCGGGCGGCCAGCCCTCGACTTCGATCAGCCAACGCCGGAGAGTGTACGCGTCGAGACTGCTGCGATCCCGATGTGCCGCGACGACGAAGTCGTTCCAGCGCTCCCGGTCGGAGGGGTGGGAAGAGCCGGTGCTCTTGTTGCGCATACCGAGAACTTGCGGAGTCGCTCGGCCGCTGCGGGAGATAGCCAGTTACCCAGGTCGGCTTGAGTTGCCGTCAGTTCGACGCACAATCCGGCTCTTTCGGCGAGGGGACGCAGAAGTCGTTCGCAGAACTCTTCGAGGATGCCGTTGTATTCCTGGTACGTCAACCGGTGTTGTTGACCCGGCACCACGTTCGAGACGTAGAACAGTCCAGGCTCCTTCTCCGCGAGGAAAACCTTAGCCGCCGGCCGGCCCGCCCGCCTCCTGGGTACAAGAAAAACAAGAGACGGGGCCTACCGTGGAGAATGATCGCATCCCCGTCTCGATGACGGTATCCCTCGCCCAGCCGGCTGTCGGGGAGTTTTCGACTTCGGCGATCACCGCAGCGACCTGCTCCCGGTCGCCGTGAAGGTAGAGATCGCGAAAGATCTCCATCATTGTGCTCCCTTCCCAGCCCCGCAGTTCATCCGTCGCGAGTCCGCTTCTCGATGGTACTCGCTCCCATCGGTCTATTGTACCCACTGACTCGTGAGGGGACGACTGGAATCGGCCCCGGTTCCCCGTCACCCCGGTCACTCGCGAAAAAGAGTGAGCCTTTCGAAATCCCCGACCAGCGCCACCTTGGCGGGCAGGCCCAGCCAATCTTCGAGGACGCTCGCATAGATCCGGCGGAAGTCGATGACGGTCTTGAGGTCGCCGTGCTTCGGGTCCAGGCTCGAGCAGGCTCGGTGTCGCCCCCACGAGACCACCCTTGACGTTCGGTCCGGCGAGGAAGACGGGGCCGGAAGTGCCGTGGTCGGTGCCGGCCGAGCCGTTCTCCTTGATCGGTCCGGCCGAACTCGCTGAAGAGCAACACCACCACCCGGTCCGCCAGCTTGGCCGCGGCCAGGTCGTCGAGGAACGCCTTCAGGGCGCCGGACAGCTCGAGAAGGAGGTTGCTGTGCGCGAAGAGCTGGACGGAGTGGGTATCGTAGCCCGACTGAAGCGTATAGAAGACGCGCGTGTCCTGGCCGCCCTTTAATAGCTGGGCGATGAGCCGCAGGCGCGAGGCCAGGCCGCTCTGCGGATAGCGAGCATCAGCCTTGTGAGGGGCCAATCGCTGCGTGCGATCGGCCGCGCGTGTAGGCGTCGAGCATGCTCCGCTGGACGAACGCCGCCGTGTCATCGGCCGGTCGCATGTTCCGAAGAGCCTTGCGCGGGTCGGAGCCCGCGTCCAGGGCGAGGTCCTCGATCCGCGCGATGGATGTGGCGATGGAGCGTCGACCGCGGATCGCCACCGACGGCGGGTCCGAGCCGACCTGCAGCAGGGAGGCCGTCGCGCCGGCCTCGTCGAGGGCGCGGCCGAGCCAGCCCGATCCCTTGTGCTCCTCCGGGTCGAGCCGGGCCGTATGCCAGGTCGCCATGCTCTGGAAATGCGATCGGTTCGGGTTGGGATAGCTGACGCCCTGGGCGATGACCAGTTGCCCGGCCTCCAGCAGATTGCCGAAGCCCTGGAGCGACGGATGCAGGCCGACGTGGTCATTGACCTTGATCAGTCGGTCCTTGGCCAGCCGGAGCGTCTTGCGATGCTTGGCGTAGCCCTCGTCGGCGAAGGGGACGACGGTGTTGATGCCGTCATTGCCGCCGTTCAATTCCACGACGACCAGCACCCGGCCGTCGCGCCGCGGCGCCGCGGCACGGGCCGTGCGGGCGAGGAAGCCGGGGATGGTCGGAGCCAGTGCGATCAGGGACGAGCCGCTCAAGGCCGCTCCCAGGAAACCGCGACGCGTAGACATGGGAACCTCCGGGATTGGTTTTCTTTCGCGACGGTTCGTACGAGCCCGAAGCGCCAGCGAGTGCATTCGGGCTTTCGCGACGGTTCATACGAGCCCGAAGCGCCAGCGAGTGCATTCCGGGCGTGGTCTTCAACGCACTCGCTAGCGCGTCGGGCTCGTATCCATAAGGTGGCATCCGATCAGGTCAAGCCAGTTGGGCCTCGGGGCAGGTCAAGATCAGGGCGACGGCATGGCGGGCAGCGTTGGGGTCCCACGTCTCATCCGGGCCGACCGCGTCGGCGATCCGACCGTGCCAGTCCCGGTCCGGTTCGGACCCGAAAAGAAGCTCGGCGATGAAGCCGACGACTTCATGGCGGCCCCGGCCCCGGTCGTGGCGTCCGGCCAGGGCGAGGGGATCCCAGGGCGTCGGGCGGCCAACCCCGTGACCTCCGACGAGCCCCGCCGCGTAGTTGGCCCGGCCGATCAGGCCGCGGGTCGTCAGCCAGGACCGGCCACCCGGCCAGCCGCCGACATTGGGCGGGTAGAACAGGTCCTGACCGAGCCGGCCACACCACTCGGCCAGCGTCAGCGTGCTGGACGGCGGCTCGAACATCTCCAGGGCGCGGGCCGACCCGATGACGTACTCCACCGGGCTCAGCACGCGATCGCCGAGGTTCGCGTCGGCGAAGAAGACGTGCGATCGCAGGACCGTCTCGACCGCCCAGCCGATGTCGAGGTTCCGCACTCGCAAACCGTCCGCCAGGGCACCGAGGTCGGCGGTCTTCATCGCCTTCGGGGACAGGAAGAGCTCGCCGACTCGCCAGGCCAGCCGCCGGGAGGTCGCCGGGTGCTCCAGCACCATGCGCACCAGGTCATCCCCCTTCCAGGGCCCGGTCTTCCCCAGGATGGTCTTCTCGCCCGCGTCGTGGCGATCGGCGATCTCGGTGAAAACCTCGTTATTGACACGCCAACCGGTGAGGGCGCGCGCGGCCTCCTTGACGTCGTGCTCGGTGTAATGGCCGATGCCCAGGCTGAAGAGCTCCATCAGCTCCCGCGCCAGGTTCTCGTTGGGGTGGCCCTTGCGATTGCTCGGGGCGTCCAGCCACATCAACATCGCCGGGTCGTGAACGACGGCGCCCAGCAGCTCCCCGAACGGCCCCCGGCCGAGCTTGCGGAACAGGTCGTTCTGCCGACGCATGAACGCCAGATTGTTGACCTTGAGGTTGCTGGTGGCGAAGTGGTTGTGCCACAAGAGCGCCAGCCGCTCGGTCAGCGGGTCGGGGCCGAACAGCATGCGGTAGAGCCACCAGGCCTTGAGTCGTGCGGGATCGTCCGAGGTGGCGGCCGACTCGCCCAGCAGGTCCGCGGTCTTCTCGAACTCCGCGGGTACGCCGTCCGTGGCCGCCTTGCCGGCCAGCACGCGGTCGAGACTGGCCCGAGGCCCGTCCTTCAGATCGCGCTGGATCTCGCCCCAGGTCGCCGCGAAGCCGGCGCGTCGGTGCAGGTGGACGACGCGCCGCAGGTTCCAGGGGGCGTCGTCGCTGGGGACGTAAGGAGCCCACGGGTCCGCTGATCCTGCGGTCTTGGTATCCGATGGCGGTCTCATCGGTCGCTCGCTTTCAATCTCCAACCCCCTTGGCGAACGGAGACGTCCTGAGAGTTTATGAAAGAATCGGAATACACATTCAAAATTCAATGAACTTAAAACCCTAATTTTCAAGGATTTATAATCATCTCGAATCTTGAATTTGTTATCTTGAATCGAATTCTCACAGCCGCTCCCAGGACTGACACCCCCGATTCGTCCGGTTTCAGCTCGTCACTCGTCCCCGATCTTCACGTCACCCAGGTCCTTCGTCTCGCCCGAACGTAGGCCCTTGCCCAAGGGCAGAAGGCCCTTTCCGTCGTACAGGGTGAACTCGTACCCGGGCAACAAACCCGCGATGCGGAAGCGGCCCTGCTGATCCGTCTTGTTGGGCCGGGGAGGGAAATAAACGAAATCGCCGGGCTGGGCGAGCTCCTTGTGGCTACGCCAGAGGATCAATTCCACGCCGGCTCGCGCCCGCCCGTCCGCATCGACCAGCCGGCCCGTGACCGTGGCGCCGGGCTGCAGTTGCACGGTGATCGAGTCGCCCTGGTTCTTCGGAGGCTGGGCCACTCCGACCAGCCCCGTCTGCGGATGCTGGAAGAACAGGGGCCGCGGGTGATGCGGGTTGAACCGGCTTACCGTGAACTCGGCCGTCTTCATCAGCTCCTTGCGTTCCCACGGCCGCTTCCCGGCTGATCAGGCCGATGCCCCACGCCCCGGCCAGGGGCTTGCCGTCCGGCCCGAGCACCGTGCCCGTGAAGGTCCAGCCCGGGTCGAGCGTCACGTCACGCTTCACCGATTCCACACCCTGGGCCGGGTCGATCCGGGCGATGGCGGTGTAATTCATCGTGGGTAGAGGTATTGTCGGGATGAAGACCTCCTTGATCCCGAACTCGTCGTCCCGTTCGTGGGCCCTGAGGTAACCGTCCACGAAGCGCACGACGACCATGCCGGGTCCCGGCATGCCGGCCACGCGATAAGATCCGTCCTCATGAGCGGTCGTGGCCGTGGCATCGGGGACATAGCCGTAGACATTCTGGTTCGGGTTGTCGGGCTGCGCGTGATAGCTGATGTTCCCCACCACGGGCTTGCCGGTCACCTTGTCGGTGAGTTTGCCCTCGATCCAGATGCCGCGCTTCAGCTCGAAATCGGCCGTGACCGGGTCCAGGCCGGGGCTATCGGGCACGTCCTTGTAGGAGACGAGGTACGGCTCGTCGTTGCCCGGGACGGCCTTGATCTGGTTTCCCTCCCCCTTGGGCATGCCCAACAGCCGATAGCGTCCCTGGGCGTCGGTCGTGGTCCGGACCATCCCATTGCCACCGATCGGCTCATTGGCCAGCTGATGGCTGACGATCGTGATCCCGGCCAGCGGCTTCTTCGTGTCCGTGTCGCGGACCACGCCGACGATCGGCTTGGTCGGGGCCGCCGCATGCCGGAAGCTGGCCCCGTAGTAGGTCGTGGTCAGCGGTCGGTGTGGACGGAAACTCGAATTTGACCACGGTGAGGGCCTCTCCCGGACGCGTCAGGATATGGAGATGCTGGCTGACGATGGTCGGGCCGTCGAGTAGCGCCACGACGAGGCGGTTGCGTCCGATGCCGGTGAGTCGGAAACGCCCTTCGGCATCGGCGGAGACCTTCGGAGCCGGTGCGATCGTGACCCGCGGGAGGTACTGCTGCTCGAGCTGATCGCTTCGCCCTTTCTTGGCCTTGGCGGCTTCGAGCCAGGGGCCGAGGTCTTCCCCGGCCGCGGCGAGGACTTCCATCACTTGGAGGGTCGCGCCCGGGACCGGCTTCCCTTCGAGATCGACGATCTGGCCGGTGATCGGCTGGTCATCGACCAGTTGAAGCGTCAGGTCGTCACTCCGGCCCTCCGGGGGAACCTCCACCCAGGCGACCCCGTAGTTTGCCGCCGCGGCCGCGACGACGGTCCTCTCAAAAAGGGATTTCTCGCTCCCGAGCGTAAGTTCAGCCAGTCGGTCGGCGAGGAACTGGAAGCGGCCGTCCGGTCCGGTCGTCGCGTACTCATGCGACGGGTAAGCTTGACCAAGGCGAGAGGTTGCCGGTGTCCGGTAGACCTTCGCACCGGGGACGGGCCGCCCGTCCGGTGCGAGCACCCGGCCGCGAACCGTCACCTTGCCGGGTGGATCGAGCGAAGTCGATTCGGGCCGCGAAGGGCGGTGCCTCGGCTTTTCGTCGAGGAGGATCTGGGCTCGCGGCCGTCTTCTTGCGCAGGCTCCTCCCGGAGCGAGACCAGGGCGGCCGACGCCCCCCACGCGATCAGGCCGGCAGCCAGGAGAGTGGCTGCGGCCAATGTGAGCTTCTGGAGCAACATGATTCTGAGCACCTCCCGAGTCAATTCCTGGGCCGCCGCCGAGACGACCCCGACGGTTAACGAGTGATTCACGGTGGCCAGTGCCGCCCGGACGGTCGCCTGGCCCCAGGCCGGCGGCACGGCGACGCGGGCCCCGCTGAGGAACGCCGCTCCCAGGACCCCGCCCTCCGGCGCCAGTCCCCGGCGAATCAGTCGAGCCTTGAGTCGCTCGCGTCCCTCGCTCAGTCGGCGTTGGAGCGTGCGCTCGCTCAACCGCAGCTCCCCGGCGGCCCGACTCTGGGGAACGCTTTGAAGGTCGCAGAGGATGACCGGCCGGCGGAGCTTCTCCGGCAGCCGGGCGATCTCTTCATGGAGTGCCTGCAACGGCTCGTCCGGGACCGCCGGCCCCGACGTTGAGGTTGTCGCAGCCATCTGTCCCGCCCGCCTTTCGCATGCCCGCCGCCGGGCGGCGGCGGCGTTGGCCCGGATCGCCACGCGGTGGGCCACCTGATAGAGCCAGGGCCCCAGGGCCTCGTGCCTGCGGAGAGTCCCCGATTTCTTCACCAGGATGAGGAACGTGGCCTGAAAGGCGTCCTCGGCGTCGTTCGGGTCCTTCAAGATGCCCCGGCAGACGCTCAGGACCATCGGCCCATGATGCGCCACCAGGGCCTCGAACGCCGCGGCGTCATGCCCGGAGACGAAGCGCTCGAGCAGTTGCGCATCGGAGAATCCCGTGATGGTCCCATCCGCCCAGAGCCGGTTGATCTGCCCCATAGCGGCGCCTAGCGTCTCGATGGCCATGTCTCCTGATCGCCTCCGTTGATTCACTACTAAGAGACCTGAGCGAAGACCCAGCCGCCAATTTATTGGAACTGCAAGGAGAAGTGGTACAACGCGTGAGAGCCCGTCGCCCCCCGCAGGCGATCCTCTGATCGCATAACCATCTTAGCAGTTTAGCTTTGCAGCCAGGTCAACGAGTGAAGTACACCACCGGAGTCACGCACTTTCTCAAGCCTTCGAAGGGGGCGACAGCACGTAGCCAGGTGGCGTTAGCCCTTGGACGCCATTGTGGCCCAAACACGCCCTTCCCAAGTCCCCGCAGGGGGCGGCAGGACGTAGCCAGGAGGCGTCAGCCCCTGGAGGATCGGCGGCGATCCTCACGACCGTTCTTCGAGCCCCAGCGGGGCAACGGAAGTCCGAAGAGTCCCAGGGTTTCTGTCGCCCTCCGGTGCTCTACGGAAAGGAGATCTCGTTGACTCCCCTTCCAGGGGCTGACGCGGCCTGGCTACGTCCGGTTGCCCGTTCGGAGGCTCAAATTCCTACGGGATGGCAGATGACTCGCCCTGTCACCAGGCGCAATATGGTGATTCCTGAAAGAGGCTCCCATTTTCGCGGCAGGTCACTCGGTTCAGACGCCTTTCTTTCATAGTATGGATTTCCCACCACCGAGGTGCAGAGAGCAAGCACAGACGGAAAACTCGGACTCGAAGCCGGAGACCGATCCCATGAACCCCACAAAGGCGAACCACCCGACCGACCAGTCCTTGCACGCCTACGGCTTGGGCAAGCTCGACGACGCCCTGGCCGAATCGGTCAACAAGCATCTGGAGTCCTGCGAGGATTGCCGGCGCCGCGTCGCCGAGCTCTCGTCCGACAGCTTCCTCGGACGGCTGCAAGACGCCCAAGGCCGGCCGGATTCACCCGCGCCCGTCGTCTCCGCAACCGACGGCTTGTCGATGCCTGATACCGCCGCGAGCCCGCAGTCACCGCCACCGGCCAGCAGCCTGCCACCGGGACTGGCCGACCACGCCGACTACGAAGTCCTCCGCGAGCTGGGCCAAGGCGGCATGGGCGTCGTCTACCTGGCCCAGAACCGGCTGATGGGACGCCAGGAGGTTCTCAAGGTCGTCAGCAGCCACCTCATCAGCCGACGTGGCGTCCTCGACCGCTTCCTCGGCGAGATCCGCAACGCCGCCAGGCTGGATCACCCCAACGTGGTCACCGCCTACTCAGCCCTCCGCATGGGCGAGAGCTTCGTCTTGGCCATGCAGTACGTGGAGGGGCTCGACCTGGCCAAGATGGTCAAGACCAAAGGGCCGTTGCCGGTCGCCCATGCCTGCAACTTTATCTATCAGGCGGCGCTGGGGCTCCAGCACGCGCACGAGCACGGGATGGTCCACCGCGATATCAAGCCCAGCAACCTCATGCTGGCCCGCCAGGGGAGCCGCGCCGTGGTCAAGGTGCTCGACTTCGGGTTGGCCAAGGTCAAGAGCGAGGGTGCGGTGGACGGCGGGTTGACGCACGAAGGGCAGATGCTCGGCACGCCCGACTACATTGCCCCAGAGCAGATCAGCGATGCGCGGCGAGCCGACATCCGCGCCGACATCTACAGCCTGGGCTGCACGCTCTATTACCTCCTGACCGGCGGTCCGCCGTTTGAGGGTACGAGCCTCTACGATATCCTCCAGGCGCACCACTCGATGGAGGCGACGCCGCTAAACCTCGTCCGCCCCGAGGTGCCGGTGGAGCTGGCGGCGCTGGTGGCCAAGATGATGGCGAAGGAGCCGGTCCGGCGGTTTCAGGAACCGAGGGAGGTCGCCCAGGCACTGACGCCGTTCTTCAAGAAGGGGAGTATAGGCTTCAAAGGAGCGACTCCCGAAATCTCCCAGGCGGGACAAGAATCTCCCGCGGCGCCGGAGCCGGGGAAGACGTCTCCGCCAGCCGCCGCCGCTCCTCCTGTGAGCAGGACGGTCGTGACCGAGCGGCACGAGCCGATCGTGTCTCCCACCAAAATGCCCGATGAACTTCCGAAGGGCGACGGGACCGCCACAACCCGGACGGCGAAGAACGACCCCCATCCCAACGCAGGCCCGGCACTCCAGCCGTCCTCGATTCGGCAATCGATCAAGAACGCGATCGAGATGACGCTCAATTTGATTCCGGCCGGAGAATTCATGATGGGATCGCCCGATGACGAGCCGGATGCCGCTGAAAACGAGAAGCCCCGACATCAGGTCCGGCTCAGCGCGTTCTACCTGGGCATCTACGAAGTCACGCAGGCGGAATACGAGACCGTGATGGGAAACAATCCGAGCCGCGTTAGACTCCGCGGACGGTCCACCACTCGGCATCCTGTTCGACTCTGTTACGTCGTGGGACGCCGTCCGATTCTGCAACGCCTTGAGTGCAAGAGAAGGTCTCACTCCCTATTACATCGTAAGAGGGGAGCGAGTGGAGATTCCGGATAGGAAGGGACTTGGCTACCGCTTGCCGACGGAGGCGGAATGGGAATTTGCTTGTCGAGGAGGGAAAACGACGAGGTACTCCTTCGGCGCGGACCCATCGGTGCTGGGCGAATACGGATGGTTTGGAGAGAACTCGGGTGGCCGAAGTCACCCCGTCGGCCAGGAACGACGCAACGACTTTGGACTGTATGACATGCACGGAAACGTCTGGGAGGGGTGTGCCGACGGATGGGATGAAGATTACTACAAGAAGACGCCGGACGATGACCCGCCAGGGGCATCCGGAGCCGCGAGCCGGATTTTCCGCGGTGGCGGCTGGGACTCCGAGCCGCGCGAGTGCCGGTCGGCGATCCGATACCGGTTCGCTCCGGGGAACCGGAGCTACTTCCTGGGCTTTCGCGTGGCCCGCGGGCAGGACGCCCGTTGAGTTCGAGGTCACGAGCGACGCCCGGCCGTGAAAGCGCGGCTCAGGGCCGGTGAATCGATGAGCGACCGATTCCGTGCGGCCGATCGTCCTGCGCCGAAATCCTAGTTTTCCGCGATCATCCACTGCGCTTTTCAGCCCGCGGCGCCTTATGATCCATACGAATGGGCGATCGCGGTGCGCGCAAGGAGAATCGGTCCGATGAAAAAAGCAACTGGCTGCATGGAGTTATTACCGCTGCAACCACCGGGACATCACCCGGAAGCACCGCGTTTGCAAATCGAGCAAACGAACCCAACCTCGGGGACATTCGAACAGATGGAGGGCATGATTCTGACCAAACGAACCCATCCTTACCCCGGTGCGGATCTGACGAAACGAACCCAACACCCGGTCGGCGCCATTCTGACGAAACGAACCCAACCTCCGCTCCGCGCTGTTCTAGCGAAACGAACCCAACCCCAACCCCTCGCGGTTTTGACGAAACGAACCCAAGCCCACCCCCCGCGCATTTCCGACGAAACGAACCCAACCCCGGCCGGGACCTGGCGGACCGCTCGCGTCTGGACGCTCACGGGTCGTCAGGGCACAATGAGACAGTCCCGGGCCAATCCCTTGGGACCAGACGACTTGGGTCGTTCCGCCTCCCTGTAGGATGCTCTATGAGCACCATTCCTCACAGCGATGGCTCTTCCGGTGCTCGCAGAGCACCCTACGGGACTGCCAACTGAAGAAGGAGTTTTCATCGATGATGCAACGCATGCCGACGTTCCGGATGACCGCCGTCTGGATGGTACTCGGAATGGCCGGGATCTGCCCCAGGTCTACCCAGGCGCAGATCAGCGCCGAGAAGTCGGCCCAGCGGCTCAAGCCGGCCCCGGGGCTGGAGGCGACCCTCTGGGCGTCGGAGCCCATGCTGAGCAACCCCACCAATATGGATATCGACTCTCGCGGCCGGGTCTGGATCGCCGAGGGGCTGAACTACCGGCTCACGCGCGGCGGCAATCGCCGGTTCCATCGCATCGAGGAGGCCGACCGGATCAAGATCCTCGAGGACACCGACGGCGACGGCAAGGCCGACAAGGTCACCGTGTTCGCCGACCGGATCTTCCCCGTCCCCATGGGCATCGCCGTCGAGGAGCATCACGACCAGACCGGCAAATACACCGGCTGCCGCGTCTTCATCGGCAATAGCCCGGACCTCCTCGTCCTGGAGGACACCGACGGCGACGACAAGGCCGACAAGCGATACCCGCTCCTGACCGGCTTCGGCGGGGTTGATTCCGACCACGGCGTTCACGGCATGGCCCTGGGCCTCGATGGTAAGCTCTACTTCACCCACGGCGACGGCTGCTGCTCGGTCCAGCACAATCACTCCGAGCGGCAGCAGAACTTCGACGTCATCGACAAGAGTGGCCGGCATGTCTGGACCGACCAGCTGGCCAACACGTTGCGGGTCAACCGCGACGGCACCGAGTTCGAGATCATCTGCGACCGCCAGCGCCAACAACTACGAGACCAGCCTCAACTCGTTCGGCAACATCTTCACCAGCGACAACGACGACGACGGCAACCGCGGCTGCCGGGTGATCTGGGCGATGGACGGCGGCCATTACGGCTACCGGACGCCGGGCAGCCCGCGGCACTGGGGCGAGGAGGTGCCGGGCAACGTCCCCAAGATCGTCGGCACCGGCAACGGCAGCCCCTGCGGCATCATGGTCTATGAGGGCGAGCTGCTGCCCGCCGAATACCGAGGCGCGGTCCTCGAGGTCGATGCCGGTACCCGACAGGTCGATTTCTTCCCGATCACTCGCAAGGGCGCCGCGTTCCGGACCGATTACAAGGTCTTCCTCGGCAGCGACGACCCGTGGTTCCGGCCCGTCAACGCCTGCGCCGCACCCGATGGCTCGGTGTTCGTCGCCGACTGGTACGACGCGGGCGTCGGCGGACACGCCTTCAGCGATCAGACCAGCGGACGGGTGTTCCGCGTCGCGCCCAAGGGACACAAGAGCATCAAGCCCAAGCCCGACTTCGCGACGGTTCCCGGCCTGATCGCCGCGCTGAAGTCGCCGAACATCGCCACGATGGACGCCGCGCGGCAGGACTGATAGATCTCGCGGAATTCTGGCAGCACCGTCCACAGGTATCGTTGCGACGGATTCACGACGTGATAAACGCACTGACGAAGCAGGCGACGCCGGAGAATCGAGACATCGACCGCGCTCGGGCTCTCTGGACGATCCAGGCCATCGTCGAGCAGGCCCCCATCAAGAATCCCTTGTCACGAGACCTCATCAAGACTCTGGACGGACGTCTCCGCGAGATGGCCGTCCGCATGCTCGGCCGCGACTGCCGCGACAACGGCCATGTGGAGCTGACGCACGATCAGACCAAGACGCCGCCGCGATCGGCTGAACAGCACTTGAAGGAACTACTACCGATGGCCGACGACCCCGACGCGGGCGTCCGCCGCGAGCTGATCCTGGCGTTCCGCAACCTGCCGACCGACAAGGTCGGCGACGCCCTGCGCAAGCTGGCCGCATCCTGGGACGGTGAAGACCGCTGGTACCTCGAGGCGCTCGGCTTGGCCCTGGAAAAGCGCGACAGCGCTTTCCTGTCCATGCTCTTCGACGGCTCGCTCTACGGTGACCTCGACCTGAAGCAATCCGGCAAGAACGGCAAGGTCGCTCTGCCACCCTATTTCCCGGTCGACCGCAACGAGGCGTTCATCGCCGTCGGCTCGCCGGACCGGCCGGCCACGGCGCTGAGCAAGTACCTCGGCCTGGCCTGGCGGCTGCATTCTCGTGAGGTCTTGCCGCTCCTGGAACGCATCCTCCCCCACCTCCAAACGCCGGAACTCCAGCAGGCCGGCGACGACATCCTGGAGCGGATCAAGGAGCCGGAGGCCGCGGACCTGGTCGCCGGGGTCGCGTTGCAAATCAACGACCCGGTCCGCAGGCTCGGATTGTCCGCGTTGCTGGCACGTCGGCTCTCGGGCGACTGGAGCGCGGCGAGGAATCGGCCGCGGCTCGTGAACTTGATCGCCCAGGCACTGAAAGATCCCTCGACGCGGGTTCAGGGGATCGCGCTGGCGGCCGCCACCCGCGACGGCCGCTATCGCACGACCCTCGAAGGAATCGCCCAGGACACCAAGGCACCGATCGAGGCGCGCGTCGCGGCCGTCGAGGCAATCGGCTCGTTCGATGTCACGCCCAACGGGATTCCCGAGCAACTGGTCTCTGCGGTCCGGGGCAAGCCAAGCTCCGACCCGGTGGCCGAGGCGGCGGTGCGGACTATGGCCCGGCACTCCAGCGCGCGAGGCCGGCTGACCGATCTGTTCACTGCGCGCGACTACCCGCTGGGCCTGCGCCGCGAGGCCCTGCGGGCCATCGCGCAACTCAGGGACGGCGGCATGCAGATCATCGAGCTGGCCCGATCCGGCAAGCTGCCCGACGACCTGAAGACCGAGGCCACCACCGCCTTGTACGCCTCGCCCGACCGTCGGGTCCGTGAGGCGGCGGCCAAGGTCTTGCCCCTGCCCAAGATCGCCGGCGGTCACACCCTGCCGCCGATCGGCGAGCTGATCCGCCGCGACGGCGACGCCGGCCGCGGCCGTGAGGTCTTCTTCCGCACGGGCACCAACTCCTGCGGCGGATGTCACCGCGTTCAAGGTCGTGGCCAGTGGGTCGGTCCCGACCTCTCGACGATCGGCGTCAAGTACGGTCGCGACGAGCTGATCCGCTCCATCCTCAACCCCAGCGCCGCGATCGGCTACAACTTCCGCTCCGTCGTCGCGGCCATGGCCGACGGTCGCGTGATCACCGGACTGCTCGTCGAGGAGACCGCCGACCGGCTCGTCCTCAAGACCGCCAACGGCGAACGGATCACGCTCCCGATTAACTCGATTGAAGAGCGCCGGACCAGCGACGTCTCGCTCATGCCCGAGGGATTGGCCCAATCCCTCAACGAACGAGAGCTCGTCGACCTGCTCGTCTACCTGACGACCCTCAAGCACCCGGTCAGCATCGTCGGCCAGTACCACGTGGTCGGCCCACTCGCCCAGACCGGAAACGAACCACAGATCAACCCGGCGTCGGCGGTCGACCTCGACGCGACGCTCGACGACGGCGCCGGACACAAGCTCTCCTGGCGCCGGAACGATGCAAACGCCGAGGGCCGGGTCGATCTCTCCACCCTCAGTGGCGCGAAGCCCGGCGCGGTCCTCTACGCCTACACGCCGATCGTCTCGCCGACGGCCCAGAAGGCCACACTCGTCCTCGACACCCCGGCCGACGTTGCGGTCTGGCTCAACGGCAAGCCGGTGCCACTCACCGGTGGCAAGGCCAAGGACGAGCCGCGCACCGGCACGGTCAACCTGGCCCCGGGGCCAGGCTCCCTCCTGATCCGCATGACCCCCGAAAGCCCAGCCTCGCTGGTCACGACGTTCGTGGCCGACCAGCCGATCGGATTCAGTAATAAGTAGGGTGCTCTGTGAGCACCGATTGTTCGGCGTCGGTCTCCTGACCATTGTTCGGCGTCGGTCTCCTGACCATTGTTCGGCGTCGGTCTCCTGACCCCGCCGGAAAGCCGACCGAAGGTCTCCCATTGGCGTAACTCTGTGAGTCGAGAAAACCACCCCGTGACGATCTCCGACGAGTCCGAGTCACCCCCCGGCTCCGCCCGCATCGCCGTCGCCATCCCATGCTTCAACGAGGCGGCGGCGATCGCCACGGTGGTTGCGCAGTTCCGCGCAGTATTGCCCATGGCCGAGATCGTGGTCTTCGACAACAACTCGACCGACGGCACTGGCGCGATCGCGCGCGGGCTGGGTGCCCGGGTCGTAGATGTCCCCGAGCAAGGCAAGGGGCACGCCGTCCGTGCGGCGTTTGCGAACCTGCGAGACTTCGACGTGATGGTGTTAACCGATGGCGACGGCACCTACCCGGCCGAGGCCGCCCCGCTCCTGATCGCGCCGGTCCTCGACGGCGCCGTCGACATGACCGTCGGCGCACGCCAGCCCGCACCCGGCGCCGGGGCGATGACGCTCACGCGAGGCGTGGGCAACCGATTGATCCGCGCAGCCTTCCGGCTCCTGATCGGGCCGGGCAACACCGACCTCCTCTCAGGCTACCGCGCCTTCAGCCGCCGCTTTCGCACCGAGGTGTCGTTGCGTTCCCAAGGCTTCGAGATCGAGACCGAGCTGGCCAGCGAGGCGGTCGCGCGCCGGCTCCGCGTGCTCGAGATCTCGATCCTCTATCACCCACGGATCGCCGGCACCCAGAGCAAACTACGAGCCTATCGAGACGGCCTGCGGATCCTCAAGACGATCGTCATGCAGAGTATTCGGCTACGTCCGTATCGTCCGCTGTTACTCGGCCTGGTCCCCTGCGCGATCCTGGCCGTGACGGTCCACTGGTCCTTCGCCGCCGTGGCCGGCCTGATCGCCCTGGGGCTGTGGAGTCTTTACTTGATCGATCTCCGATCGCGACACCACGGAAAGGGGAAGGGATAACTCAGAGAATTGAACACGAAATACACGAAAAGAATCATACACACACAGAGAGGAGCGAGGTGCCATGGCCAGCCTGATTTACAAGGACGAATCCTACAAGATCATGGGCGCGTGCTTCGAGGTCTACCAGACCCTCGGTCGCGGCTTCCTGGAGTCCGTGTACCAGGAATGCCTGGAGATCGAGCTCTCCGATCGAGGGATTTCGTTCGTGCCTCAGCGGGAGCTTCACATCGTGTACAAGGAGCGAACCCTGAAGCAATTCTACAAGGCCGACTTTGTCTGCTACGATAAGATTATCGTGGAGGTGAAGGCGATCAGCCAGCTCGTCGACGAGCACCGCGCCCAAACTTTCAACTACCTGAAGGCAACACAGATGAGACTGGGAATCCTGGTCAACTTCGGCGCTCATCCCAAGCTCGAGCATCACCGCATTGTGTTGTGATTCTGGATTTTTTCGTGTATTTCGTGTATTTCGTGTTCAATATGTCTTTAGGTTTTTACCACCGTGATTTGAGTCATCACGGAGAGGATCGCAATCCTATGACCTTACCGCATTGTGTTGTGATTCTGTATTTTTTTCGTGTATTTCGTGTATTTCGTGTTCAATATGTCTTTAGGTTTTTACTACTGTGATTTGAGTCATCACGGAGAGGATCGCAATCCTATGACCTTTCTTCCTCGGGACGGCCGGCTCCTCCTGGCATTGACGACATTCGTGGTCTCAATCTCCTCGACCGCAGCCCGAGCCGCGATGCCCAAGGTGCCCGACGGTTTCAAGATCCGCCTGGTCGCCGCGGTACCCGCCGTGCAGTATCCCTGCCAGGTGGCCACGGCTCCCGACGGCTCGCTGTTCGTGGGTGAGGACCCGATGGACCAGGTCGGCCCGGCGGACAAGCCGATCGACCGGATCCTCCTGTTCCGCGACGGCAAGGAGCCGGTCGTCTTCGCCGACAAGTTGAACGCGATCTTCGGCATGGTCTGGTACGACGGGGCACTCTACGTGATGAACATGCCCCACCTCACCGTCTTTCGCGACAAGGACGGCGACGGCAAGGCCGACGAGCGCAAGGAGCTGTTCACAGACCTCGGAGTCCCCGCCGGCTCGCCCAACGACTTCAACGACCACATTGTCTCCGGACTGAAGATCGGCATCGACGGCTATCTTTATATCTCGGTGGGCGACAAGGGCGTCCCCAAGGCCACCGGACCCGACGGCCGCACCGCCCAGGTGGTCGGTGGCGGCACGCTCCGCTGCCGGCTCGACGGCACCGGGCTCGAGGTCTATTCCACCGGGACCCGCAATCACCTCGAGCCCAACCTCGACGACCGCGATAACCTCTTCACCTACGACAACACCGACGACGGCCTCGGCTGGTGGACTCGCGTCACGCATCACATCGACGGCGGCTATTATGGCTATCCCTACGACTACCACAAGCGGACCGACCGCATGCTCCCCCGGATGGCCGAGTACGGCGGCGGCTCGCCCTGCGGCGGCGTCTTCTACGGCGAGGACGTCTGGCCCGAGAAATATCGCGGCCGCCTCTTCTGGGCCGAGTGGGGCAAGCGCACCGTCCAGTCCTTCCGGTTCGCCCCCGACGGCGCTACGTTCAAGGTCGCCGACATGATCGACTTCATCCAGCCCGGCGACGTCGAAAGCTTCCGCCCGCTCGACCTGGCGCTCTCGCACGACGGCAGGACCCTCTACGTGGCCGACTGGTCGATGGGCGGCTGGAACAACAAGACCGAGAAGCTCGGCCGGGTCTATGCGGTGACATACGAGAAGGCGGACACGGTCAAGACCCGCCCGCGCGGCAAGGACTCCGACTCGATCGAAGCCCAGATCAAGCAGCTCGATCATCCCTCGTACAACGAGCGGCGCCGGGCACAGACGGCCCTGATCCGACAGGGCAAAGCTGGTCTCATCGCGGTCACCGACGCACTGGCGAAGCCCGCGACCGACCCGATCGCCAAGCGGCACCTGGTCTGGATACTCGACGCGATCGCTGGGGGCACGCCCGAGGCCACCTATCCCTTGATCGGCGCCCTCAAATCACCGGTCGCCGACGTCCGCGCCCAGGCCGCCCGCGCGCCTGGGCGAGCGCCACGGTACCCATTGCGCGCGAGCCGCTGGTCAACCTGCTCAAGGACCGCGAGCCCTCGGTCCGGCTCCAGGCGATCATCGCGCCTCGGGCGGATCGGCCTGAGTGACTCGATCCCCTCTTTGATCCCGCAGGTTGCCGACTCCGATGTCTTCCTCGCCTTCTCCGCACGCCAGGCCCTGCGTCGCATCGGCGACTGGCCGCGGGCGGCCAAGTGGCTCGATTCGCCCGATCCCAAGGTCCGCGCCGGGGTGTTGCTCGCCTTCGAGGGAGTCTATGACGACGCGGCCGTCATGGCCCTGCTTCGCTGGGAGGAACCCACGATGGATGAGAAAGTCCAGACCATCCGGCTCCTGGCCGAGGTCGCTCGCAAGGCACCCCCGTGGGACGGCAAGTGGTGGGGCACGCAGCCAGCCAGCGGCAAGCCGCCGGCCAGGACGATCGACTGGAGCCAGACGCGTCGCGTGCTGAGGACGATCCGAGGCTGGGTGGAGATGAAGTTCTATCGCGAACCGTACGCGTCCAGGGAGATCCCTGTCCGGCTCGCCGCCGTGGAGGCGCTCGTCGAGATCAACGACCGGGAGTCGCTGCCGATGCTCCGATCCCAGTTCGCGGTTGAGAAGTACGTCGAGGTCCGCCGCGCGATCGCCCTGGCCCTGGGGAAGCTGGCCGACAAGGAGGCGCTCGACGTCCTGATCGCCGCGCTGCGCGACCCGCGTTCGCCCGAACCGGTCCGCGACGCCTCGCTTGAGGCCGTCGAGACCATCGGCACAGGCAAGGCTGTGACGGCCCTGTCTGACCTGCTGACCCGAAAAGCCTTGAGCCCTGACCGCCTACCCCACGTCATCGCCGCACTGGGACGATTCAAGGACCCCGCGGCGGTGAAGCCGCTGCTCGACTCGTTGAAGAACCCGGCGCCGGCCGTGCGGTCTGCCGCCGTCGACGCCCTGGTCGCGATCGCCAAGGCCCGGAAAGAGACGCCCCGGGCCGAGGTGAGCCGCTCCGTGCGCGGACTTCTCGCGGACCCCGACGTTGCAGTCCGGCACCGCGCGATCGCGGCCGTGGCCGAGCTGGAGGACCGCGAGGCGATCCCCGTGCTGGTCGCCGCGGCCGACACATCCGAATCGCGATTCGAGGCCGGCCTGGCCCTGGCCACGCTGCCGGACCTCCGCGCGTTACAAGTCTACCTCCGCGGCCTGACCGACAAGAACACCGACCTCCGCCGCGCCTCGGCCACCGCCATCGCCCACCTCCGCGATCAGGCGGCTCCGGTCCTCGATCAGCTCGCCGGGCGTCACGAGCTGGCCCCCGCGCTCTTGCCCGAACTCCGTACCATCTTCGCCGGGCTGAAACCGATCACCGATTGGCGCGTGGTCGGGCCGTTCCCGATCGCCACACCACCGGCCCTCGACGCCACGCGGTCGATCGATCCCAAAGCCGGCTTCGATGGGGCCGAAGGGCGTCACGTCACCTGGCAGACCGTCAAGCCAGCCGATTCGAGGGGACAGGTCAACCTGGGCCAGACCTACACCAACTCGAACGACCTCGCGGCCTACGGATATGCCGAGATCCCCAGCCCCTCCGACCGCTCGGCGCAGATGGCCGTCGGTTCCGACGACACCCTGACCGTCTGGCTCAACGGCAAGCAGGTCTACGAGTTCAACGACCGCCGCGGGTTCGGCCACGAGCAGGCACGGTTCGACGTGTCGCTGAAAAAGGGGACGAATCGCGTGCTGATCCGCTGCGGCAACCGCGGCGGGCCCTGGCAGTATGCCGTTGCCCTCACGGCCCCGGAGGACTTCGCGTTCCTCAAGGCCCCGTCGGGCGAGGGTTTCAACCCCGAGGTCTACCGCGCCTTCGCACTGAAGGGCCAGGGCAACGCCGATCGTGGCCGCAAGCTCTTCCGCGACATCAAGGGCCTGGCGTGCATCAAGTGCCACTCGGTGGGCAAGCAGGGAGGCGCCGTCGGGCCGGAGCTCTCGACCATCGCGTCCAAGTACCCCCGCGATGAGTTGATCGCGTCGGTGCTCTATCCCTCGGCCAAGATCTCCTCGGGCTTCGAACCGATCGTGCTGGCCCTTGACGACGGCCGCGTCCTCAACGGGATCGTCCGTAACGAGACTCCCGAGTCCGTCGAGATCCAGGACGCCGACGCCAAGATGATCCGCGTCCCGAAGGATCAGATCGAGGCGCGCAAGCGCAGCGACGTCTCCCTCATGCCCAACGGTCTGGCCCAGGGCCTCACCAACCAGGACTTCGCCGATCTCATCGCTTATTTGGAGACACTCAAGAATGCCGATGCCAAGAACAAGTAGACTCGGTGAAATGGGCTCAAAACCTCGAGGTAGAGTCGAGTTGGCGCTTGATGAAGCGATCCAGAAGCGGCACGGCGAATGAGTGGCGCCCATGGCGATTCTTGTAGATCAAGCCGGCCTCGGCGAGTTTGGAGAACATCTGGCTGACTTGGCTGCGGCTGAAAGGCTTCTCGAGGCGTTCCCTTGATCTCTCCACAACATCTTGAACCGAGAATTCATCCTCGCAATGATCCAGACTGGAAACCACGATCAACAACTCGCGCTGCCGATCCGTGGCCCTCGCCCATCGGCCCGCGAAGAAGTCGTTATCCAGCTTCCGAACGATCTCATCGAATGGAATGCTGTAACCGCTGCGCGGGGAAAGCTTCTTGGCTCGATCCAGCCTCTGGATCAACACATCGAACACCTCGCGGCCAAGGAATTGGAGGAAATACGGGTAGCCTCTGGAGATCTCAATCATCCGCTCGAACACGATAAGCGGAGGGGAAATCCGGGACTCTATTTCCTGGATGGGCTTCCGGATGGCGTCCCGACTGTCCCCTGGATTCAGGCGCTTCAGGAAGATGACATGGAACATGCGCTCGGCGAACGTTCGAGCTTCGACCAATTTCGGGAACAGCGTCGGCAGACCCGTGAGAGCGAGCATAAATGGTATGTTGGCCTTCTGGATCGATTGGAAGGCGTCGAGAAGAAGCGAGAGGGGATACTCATCCCTCTCCGCATGGTCGGACATATTTTGCGCTTCGTCATAGGCAAAGATTACGCCACGACACGGTGGCTTCTCGAGCTGTTTCCACGTGAACTCGAGTACTCGTTTGATCTTGTCAGCGACCATGCCCGGCGTGTTCTTGACGAGACTGATCAGCAAGTGGTAGTCGAGTTTGATGTCGAAACTTTTGGTCTCGGGGCGAAACCCCAGGCTCTTGACTTCGCGGGTTGCGACGGTGATCGACGACGTGATGACGGACAGGTCGGTGATCAACCGGAGAGCGATGCGTTCCTCCGTGATGCTCGTTGACTCGGAAAGATCCGTACCTACCCAGAGCCATCCATTCTGAATCGCCAGCGGCTTGAAGGTGTCAAGCAGTACCGTCTTGCCTACTCCGCGGAGACCAGTCAGGACGAGGTTTTCCAAGATGACGTCCTGCTGGAGCAGGCGCGCGAATTCTTGGGTTTCGTGCTGGCGACCAGCGAGGTAAGGGGGCCTGTGCCCGGCGCCAGGGCGAAATGGATTGCGTATGACGATGTCTGACATGGTAGGTTCCGTGTTTAGCAGTGTTTAGCCCATCGACTAAATTTAGTCCATGGACTAACGAACTGTCAACATCCTGGATTGCGATGGCCTATGGACGGCCTTATTGTTTCGACATACGATGGTCCTCGAACCACACTTCCCGCTGGCAACCCGGAGATCAACCTCGTGAATCCCGTTAGCCCGGATCGCGGACCCGTACCCGCCACCGATTCCGGATCCGGGTCGAGCGCCGGCCCGGAAGCCTCGCGACCACCCACAGTCCAGCCGGCGTTCGATGGCGTGCCGCGCTGGGCGTGGGGCGTCTTCGCGCTGTTCTTCGCGATGCACGTTCTCGACTCGGCCGACCGATGGCTGCTGACCGTGGTGCTGCCGCAGATGGATCGCGAGCTCCGCCTGGCACCGAACCAGGCGGGATGGCTGTCAACGGTGATGCTCCTGGGTTTCGCCGTCGCGGGCCCGCCGATCGGCTACCTGGCCGACCGGTTCAGGCGACCCCGGCTGCTGGCTCTGGCTTTCACTCTGGAGAGCCTGACATCGGTCGTTTCCGGCCTGGCCCGGAACTACGACCAGCTCGTCATCGCCCGCGTGCTGGTCGGCGTCGGCTCGGCCTCCTTCATGGTCATCGCGCTGACCTGGCTCATGGACCTGTTCCCCAGCCGGATGCGCGGCCGGGTCCTGGCGGGCTTCTTCCTGGCGATGCCCCTGGGCGCGGCCCTCGCAGCGGGCCTGGGCCTGGCCTTCGCCAGTTGGCAGACGGCGTTCCTCGCGGCGGGTGCGCCGGGGCTCTTGCTGGCCCTGCTGGTCCTCGCGGTGCCCGAGCCGGTCCGCGGATGGAGCGAGGGCATCGACAGCCCCCGGCTGCGACTTCACGAGCAAGTGGGACCGAGCCGCGAAGATTACATCGACCTCATGGTCAACTCCTCGTACACGTACTCCGTCTTCGGCCTCGCGTTCTCGTCGTTCGCGATCGCCGGATTGGTCTACTGGCTTCCCGCGTTCCTGACCGTGGTCAAGGGCGTGACCCCGGAGCAGCTCCGCGTCCCTCGCCTGCTGGAGGCAACCCTCCTGGCGTCGGCCGTGCTGGGCATCGGCGCCGGGGGCTGGCTGGCCGACGCCTTCGCGATCCGTCGGCCTTGGGTGGCGTTCACCCTGCCCGGCCTGGCCATGCTCGGCTCGATCGTGTGCGTCCTGGTCGCGATCTATGGCCGCACCGTGCCCTGGGTCTTCGGCGGCATCTTCCTGGCCGTGGGCCTGATGTTCCTGGAGATCGGCCCGTGCTATGCGATCCTCTCCCGCGTGGTCATGCCCAACATGCGCGCCGTGGCCTGCGGGGTCACGCTCTCGGCAACGCACCTCCTGGGCGATCTCTGGTCGCCGACCCTGATGGGCTGGGTTATTGACACGTTCGCCCAGGCCGACTCCATGGCCACCGGCTTCGGCCACGTCCTGGCCGCCCTGGGGGCTGTGCCGGTCGCCCAGCCCGGCCGCGACCCCGAGAACCTCACCGCCGGCATGCTGGCCGCTCTGCCGGCCCTGTTGATTTCCGGCATCGTCCTGCTCGCAGGATCGCGCCATCTTCCTCGCGAGATGGCGCTGCATGCTCGCCAAGCTCCGGGCAGCACCCAGCCGTCGAGCCGCCCGGCCGCCCGCGTGAGCGATCCGCCATCCCCGGGCTCGGCCTTGTCGACGTCTGACGTGATGACTCCCGGCGAGGTCAGGACGAGTCAGCCGGCTATAACGATCGCACGGGCTGTACGGGATGGTTTCCGTCGGCACACTCTTGTGATCCCGATTAATCCCACTAAATTCGGAGGCGAAATCGAGGTTGTCCTAAAGTTCTTCGGAAGGATTCGACGGGCTCCTGCTCAGGGACGGGTCACCGTCAATCTCTGAAGAGTGGACATGCAGCCTTTGAACCCTCGTCGTAAGCGGTGCCGCCCCCTGGAGTTCGTCGAGCTCGAGAACCGATGCCTGCTCACGGCGACGGTCACCTGCCTCGGCCAGGACGGGCAGGACCTCGTCGGCCCCAATGCATCCCAGGGCCCGGACGGCATCCAGGACCTGGTCTTGCAGCTCTCCAACCTGTCGGGGCCCGTCTCCTCGATCGCGATCCGGGCACCCGGCGGTTTCCAGTGGGCGACGGAACCCGATCCCACCGGTGCGGCGCTCGCGGAGTATTTCGCATCCACGACTTCGGGCCAGGGCGATGTCTATCTCAACCCGGAAGTCCAGAGCGACCTGCCACCGCCGGGCGGTTCGCTGCCGCTCGGGGGCTCGACCGGCAGCCTGATCCAACTGACCAACGGCGTGAACCTGACCGTGACCATCGACTACCAGGGACAGACCACCCCGGACGTCGTGACCGTGCCCGTCTCGAACCTGGTCTCCGCCACCGATCCGATGCCTGCCACGCCCGTCCCGGGCAATGTCGTCGGCACCTTCCAGGTCACCGACGACGGGCAGGACGGCACCGGCCAGAATTACGAGCAAGGCTTCGTGCACCTGGTCGTGACCGCGCCCAGCGGCGTCGTCTTCAGCAGCAGCACGTTCAGCCAGGTCGTCTGGGAGCTGAGTGACACGGTGGGCTACGCCTGGGACAGCACGAACGGCACCCTGGGTCACAACCACATTGACGCGACGCTCCGCACGAACTCCACGAACGTCGTGGACCTATACTTCCCGCCCGACGGCGACGACGCGCCCCCGATCGGGTCGACCTCGCCCACGATGCTCTTGCGCATCGACCTGCCGAACAGCAGCCAGGTCTATGCCACCGCGATGGCGGGCCAGGACTGGAACCTCGCCTTGATGACCACGGCCCCGAACTCCCAGGCCCCTCCCACCCCGCCGACCACCGAGGCCCAACTCCGCGCCGATCTGATGTCGGAGAGCCCCGAATACGACACCATCGACCTGCCCGCCGATCAGACGATCGTGATCACGCAGCCGCTCGAAATCACCCATACCGTCACGATCGTCGGCAACAACGCCACCCTGTACTTCCAGCAGGGCAACACCGCGGCCTGGCCGGCCGACGCCTCAGGCGCCATCTACGTGACCGACCCCGCTTACACCAACATCCAGGTCAACCTACAGAATTTCACGATCAAATTCGACATGAGTGCGCCGATCCGATGGAGCAACCCCACCGGGACGCAGCCGGCGCTCTGGGATCCGGAGAACAACCCCACCGGCATCGTGCACGCCGTGATCGACACGCGGGACTCGAACACGAACCTGAATCGCGACATCCTGACCCTGACCGGCATGACGATCGACGGCCCACCGGCCTTCGACGGCTCCTCGTATTCCCATCTCCAGACCCAGCTCGTCCAATCCGGCGACACGAGTCATGAGTATGTGGGCGAGCAGGATATCGACGTGATCCGGACCAATGACGAGGACAGCGGGACGATCAGCGACAGCACGTTCCAGGGCGGGACGATTGAAGTCTTCGGTGGTCCCTGGACCATCACGGGCAACACCGTCCTCGGGGCGACCGCCGATACCTATTCGCCGGCAGCCTTCGGCCTCCACTCGCCCTACGATGCCGATATCGAGAACAATCAGGTCTCGCAGTCCGACCCCGCCGGCCGGGAGTTCCGCCTGGTGATCCTCGCCAGCAGCGGCTTCGACAACACGATCCAAGGCAACGCCTTCGGAAGCGGTGCGGGCCAGGTCGGTGACGAGCTGACTTACAATCCGTCCGCGGGCCAGTTCGGTGGGATCAACGATCCGGAGGTCATCCTGGCCGAGAGCGGTTATGGCGTCCTCTTCGAAGGACGGCCGGGCGCGATCTCGGCGGACGGCCGGCTGCTGGTCATCCCGAACCTCCGGGTTCCCGCCTTCGCCGGCGCGACCGGCCCCGGGACGGTGGTCTCGATCCTCGCCGGTGTCGATGCCGGCGGCACGTCCGACCTGACCCTCGCCGGTCAGTGGTTCCCGGTCGCCCAGCAGGTCAGCCTCTCGGGCAACACGATCGAGCTGCTCATGGAAGACCCGCTGCCCGCACCGCCTCCGGGGGGCTACTATGTGATCGAGGTCACCAGCGGCTTCGTCAACAACACGATCGAAAACAACACGATCAACCTGACGGGAAAGGCCTCCGTCGGCATCAAGCTCGATGGCGACGACTACGGGACGAGCATCATCGGCAACCACATCATCGGCGGCACGACCACCGACGACGGCTACACCGGCGCAGCGATCGTGCTGGGGGCCGCGATCAGCTCCGCCGCCAGCACATCCGGCCCCTTCCCCTTACCCTGGGGCTGGACCACCTTGCCCACCCTGGGCGCGGTCGTCGAAGACAATGTGATCCAGGATTCGATCGGCGGCATCCTCATCGGCGTCGAGCACAACGTCAATTACTGGGCCGCGCAAGTCACCAGCACATCGGAGACCGGCCGCGTCTTCCTGACCGCGACCGTGACCGGCAACACCTTCGAGTTCGACGCCGCGTTCCTGCAAGCCTGGGCTTCCCAGTACGCCGCTGACGGCAACGAGCCCGGCCAGGATTCCACACCCCCGACGGTGACCATCGGCAGCGGCTGGAGCGCCGAGGCCCCCGGCCCCTACGCCGGCCCGCGATTCCCCTGGACGGTCGGCGGGGCCTTGACCGTCAACGGCAGCGACCAGCCGATCTTCGTCGACCCCACCGAGAACGTCGTGACTGTCCAGGGAAATTCGGTCAAGGACATCGCGGCCAACGGCACGACCACGACCCAGTCCGGTCCTTCCGGACAGGTCTACACCGGCACTGTCAACGGCGACACGATCGCGACCCCATTGACTCCCGAACGGTACAACGGCGAGCCCTATTATCCGTTCAACCTCGACAACCTGGATATCGGCGGCACCGTGACACCCACTCCCACACCCACCCCGAGCCCGACACCAACACCCACCCCGACACCGACACCAACACCCACCCCGACGCCCGACACCCACACCCACACCGACTCCCACCCCCACGCCGACCCCCAGCCCGACGCCCACGCCAACCCCGACGCCATCACCCACCCCCACTCCGACGCCGTTACCATCTCCCACTACCAACGCCGCCCTCGAACCTGGCGGCGGTCGCCGTGAGCTCCTCTCAGATCAACCTGTCCTGGCAGCCCTCACTGGGAGCGACGCAATACGTTGTGGAGCGCAGCGCCGATGGCGGCCCATGGACTGTGATCGCGACAGGGATCCTGGCCCCGCTCTACTTCGACTCGGGACTCGCTCCGGCGACGACCTACGCGTATGACGTCGTGGCGACTTCGAACGGCGGCGACTCACCAGCCAGCCTGCCGGCGACTGCACAGACCAGCGCCCTGGCGGACGCCTTGTCAAGCCAGCCCCTGACTATTGCGGCGACCCGGCGACTGCCGTTCACAGGAACGATAACCACATTCACCGACGTGAACACTCAGACTGCGGCCGGAAGCTTCGTGGCGATCGTCCACTGGGGAGACGGGAGCGTCAGCCGGGGGACCGTCACCGGTAGCGACGGCGTTTTCTCGGTAATCGGCCGCCACACCTATTCCGCCGCAGGCCATTTCGTGATCCGGGTGACCGTGACCATGTCCGCCCCGGCCACGGCCAGCACCTCATCGACTTCGAAAGCGACCATCAGCGCCCGCTCGCGGACCCTGAACCGAAAGGTCGCCCGGATTCATCCCAGCGCGGTGAAAACCCGTCGCATTCCGGCAGTGGTCAGTCACCCCTCGCGGACAGCCCTGCCGCAGCGCCCGCCCCGACCGTCACGAGGCCGCCCGACTTCCTGACGCGGCCGACCTCTCCGCTACTGACCCACGGTCAATTCATCCCCAACGCCTTCATCGCCGCCGTCAGTGGGTCCGAGTAGAAGACCGGATCGACCCGCTCGACGATATCTCCCGACACTTCCAGGAAGTTCCGCTTATTCTCCAGCGGCACCAACGCCCTCCGGGCCCCGTTGTCCATCCCCACCTGAAGCGGCTCGGCCAGCGACCGCACGGGTTTGATGTTTCCCTGGATGCTCAGGTCGCCCAGGATCACCAGGCCCGGCAAGGCCGAATGCCTCTTGACCGCCGAATAGACGGCCACGACCAGGGCCACCCCCGCTTCGCACGGGACGTGATTGCTCAGCAGGTCGATCGCCTCGACATGGAAGTCGGTCGTGTCCACCGGCTGACCGATCCCCATCTTGACCTTCTGTCCCTGGAGGTAGGCGAAGGCCCCGCTGGATTGACTCCTTCATCGGCCCCTCGATCCCACCGGCGATCTTCAGCTTCCCCGTCCCCGGCGAGCATCCAACCTCCAGCCGGTACAACCCGACCTTCCCCTGGTCGTCCACCGAAGCGGCGTAGACCGATCCCGGGGCCAGCGGATCCGTCGCAATCATGTCCCGGCCGCCCTGCTCGGGCACGCCGACGAACCGCTCCTCTCGCGTCTCGCCGTCGAGGTAGCTGAACGAGGTCTGATGGTACTCGAACGAGCCCATCTTCTTGAGCTGCTCCTTGACCCGGCGCCGGCCTTCGAGCGCCAGCTCGACCAGTTCCGCCAGCTCGTCCCTGGAGATTTCCCCATGCGGGTAGAGCAGCTTCACCAGCCCCGAAACCGTCTTGCGGACCGCCTTCACGTCGCGGGCGTTGAGGTGCGAGCCGAGCGAGAAGTGGCGGTCGATCACCTCCGTGAAGTTGTGCTTGCGAAGCTCCCGCAGCGCCTCGGCCAGGTAATCGACGACGAACCCGTAATGGTCCGTGAAGAACTCCACCTGCATCTTGGGGATTTCCCAGCCGGGAATGTAGTAGTGAAGCCGGTCGATGAACGCCATATCCTCCCGGATCACATCCGGCATCGGCGCGAACAGGTGCGAGGACCGCACCATGACATCGATGGGCTGGTTGGTGTTGCCGAACATCGCGATCGATGCCATACCCGAAAGCGCGTCCTTGCCTCGGGCGAAGGTGCCTGACTCGCAATAGGTCTTGAGCGTCGTCACGACCTCCTTGGGCATCTGCTGGAGGTCGGCCACCTCGTCGAAGGCGATGGCGTCCCAGATGCCGACCAGCCCCATCTTGCCGGTCGCCATGTTATAGAAGAGGTTGGCGACCGTCGTCGGCCCGGTCAGGAGGATCGCGTAGGGTGATAATTCCTGCTAGGCGTAGCTCTTGCCCGTGCTGCGAGGACCGAGCTCGACCAGGTTATAGTTGTGCTCGCACAGCGGCAGCAGGCGGATGAGAAATAGGATCTTCAGGCGTCGATCGAACTGAGCCGATTCCAGACCGATGCTGCGGACCAGGAGGTCGAGCCACTCATCGGCTGTGAACTGTTGACGAGATTCCCGGTACTCGTCGAGGTCAAACGTGGCCACCTGGATCGGCTTCAGCCCGTCGATCCAGAATGGACTCCGCTTGCCGGACGCCTCCTCATCGTACTGGTGACGGATCTCGATCTGCGCCCAGATCCCGCCCATCAATAACCGATCGAACTCCCGGAGATAATGCTCGGGGATATGGACAAACCGGTGCCCGAAGTTGACCAGCTCCGCCCAGTGCTTGTCGTCGTCGGAGAGGTAGCGGACCTTCACCTTGTCAATGAGCGTGTGCTTGCCCTTGTCCTTGATGAGCGACTGAACCTTGTTCGCCTCGTCGGGCCGGACGAAATTCGAGGAGAGCATGCTCTTGACCACCCGCAGCCCGGCGTCGATGGCCGCGGGGTCGTCCGTGGCACAATACTTCCCGAGAAGATACTCCAGGACGAAGACCGGGACCTGTTCCCCAACCTTGACCTTGCGGACCAAATCCTTGCGTACGACCTTGCCCGCAAACACAGTCGAAGCCTTCTGGTCCAGTTCCGGCATGGCGACACCATTTTCAAAGGTCCGCGCGAGGGGAAACGTGAGAGCCGAGACACGCGGATCAGTGAATTCTTCTCCCTGCCCCGAACGGGCCGAACAAACCAGCCCGGGGCATCGCCCCGGGAACCGAAACACCCCCTCCGAAGAAGCCCTGAAAAGGCGGCACAGGTGAAGCTCCCTGGCCCTGTTTGTGTCGCCCTTTCAGGGCTCGGCTCGGGGCCGGCGATGCGGTCCCGGGGCGATGCCCCGGGCTGATCTGTTTTGGCCCCTTCGGGGCAAGGATTCGCCACAACCGCGCCCACATCACACGTTCACTTTCCCGATCGCGAGGATTCAGTTAGAGGATATTGGTCACCTCGATCTTATCCAGGTTAGCCAGTTCGGTCCCGCTCGTCGAATCCAGCAGGCTGACGCCCACCGTCTTCTGCCCGATCTGCTCGACGTTGACCATCAAGGTCACCGTATCCGGCTCGATCTGCTTGGGGTCCGTCGCCGACGCCCGCAACTGCACATCGCCGGTGGCCTCCTCGAACCCGTAGGAGGCACTCACCGGGGTAGAAACGCACTTCCCCTTGGCCCTGACTTCCACCCGCACCTTGGGCGGCTCCAGGCCGAACAGCCCGGTGCTCGCGCCGCCCACCTGCACGGAGAAGAACCGGGTCGAGAGCTTCTTCGACCCCGTGGACAAACTCCATTGGATCCCGGTAGGCGGTCCCGAGAGAGCCTGGGCCGTCGGCGTCATCACCACGACGGGGATGATCACCTCCTGCGGTGATAATCCGCCATGAAAGTAGGCCCGAGCCCCGCCCTTGGACTTGAAGCAGGCGAATGTATAGGGCGTTGCGATGTCCAGGTCGCTCTCGACGCCGAATATCCGCAACGCCGTCCGCAGATAGGACGGCTGGGACGTGCCCCCCATGCCGACCCAGACCCGTCGGTGCAGGTCGGCCGTGTCGCCGCCGGGAGCCTCGATTTTCATGTCTTCGCCGATCTCCTCGCCGAAGTGGTGCCCGTGGTCCGCGGCCAGCACGATCGTCTTGACCCCCAGGTCGGCCAGCACCCGGAACCCCCTGCGCAGGTCGTTGAGCACCCCGTCCATCTGCCGGCGAGCCTGGGTGATGTTGTCCGCCTCGCAGAGTTCGTCGATCTCCTGCGACGTGATCAGAACCAGCTTCGCCGCCTGGACGCCGTCGCGCACCTTCTTCGAAGGCTTGGGCAGCAGATCGTCGAGCTTGGCGTCGAAAACGGGGACGCCGGCATGAGCCTTGAGGAACGCCACTCGATCCTTGCGATCCTTGATGACCGTGCGGTCGATTTGCAGGCCCAGCTTGCCGAGTCCCACCGCGACGACCTTGGCCCCCTGATCGGCCCTGGGCAGCAGCGCGGCCATGCCGATCTCGGTGATCGTCGGTGCCGTTCCGATCGCAGGGCGGATGGACAGGTCGAAGTCGGCCTTGAGCACCTCGGTCAGCTCACGGGCCATCTCGTACCGCAGAGCATCGACCCAGACATACGCGACCTTTCCGTCGTCCAGATGGGGTTTCACCTGCGAGGCAAAGACTTGAACCTGTCGGAGCAGGCCCGGAACCGGATGCTTGGCCTTGCCGTAGCCGGTGACGAACAACCTGGCCAGCTCGGAGCCGACTTCGGTGTATCGGCGCTCGGCCTTGAGGATCAGCTTTTCCAGTTCCGGATGATCGTCGCCGGTCTCGGCCTCGAAGTTATGCCACCGGCCCTCCATGTGTCGGTGATGCGTGTCGAGCAGGCACCAGGGATGCGCGCCCTCGGTGTAAGCCACGACCAGGCCAGGGACGGTCGCCGGCGCGTCCTTGAGCGCCTGGGCCACCCGATCGGCCTCCAGCAGCACCTCGGTGGCGGCGACAACCAGCGCCCATCGGGCCTGGATCTTCGGCGTGACCTCCAACCAGAACCGCGACTGCCGGGACACGGCCAGCTCGAGCAACTCGGGTGTCGCCTGATCCAGCAGGCGGGCCTCGACGCGCTGGATCAAGTCCCGCTCCAGAGATGGGAACGTCTCAGGTACAGCCTTGCCTTCGAGTACTGCGGATTCCAATGACCGATGACCAATGACTGATGACCAATGACCGAGAGACGACTCGACCTTGAGGGCGGCGGCGACGTAGCTATCCCGCACATCCCGCCTCAGCCGCCAGGCCAGGGCGAGCGACACGCAGGCATCCCGCGCGGCCGGCGAGGCGGCGACCTTGGCCGAGGCCAGCGCCGGGGGGACCGATTCGCCCAGACCCGCCACGAGGTCGCTCATCAGGACGTGGCGGGCCAGGCGGTCACGCAACTCCGCCAGCGGAGCGGTCGGCGGGAGATCGGCCTCGAAGGTCGAGCGGAACAACCCGACGATGTCAACGACCGCCTCCTTCTTCTGAACCTCGGCGTCGTGCCGGTCGCTGGCGAGGAACGCCAGGGCGACCTCCTGCGGGTTGCCGGTGCCGAAGATGAGGGAGAGCACACCGCTGTCCTTCCGCCCGCCGATGGCATCCAGGTCGGCCAGGCTGAGCTTGCCCGCTTCGATCTGCTTTTCAATCTCGATGACCTCGGCCTCACCACGCAGGGAGCTGAGCGCGTTGCGAGCGACGATCGAGAGCCGGGTATTCCGCGCGGGCGGCTGCTGACCCGGCTGCATGATCACGCCCGCCGCTTCCAACTCGATCAAGGCGTGATCCGTCTGGGTCTGGTCCATCGGGACGTAGACAACCAGCCGGGGCGGGTGGTTGTCGTTCAGGAGGGCGTCGATCTCATGACGCAACCTGAAGAAGCTGCCGTCGTAACGGGCGACGCTCGTTTTGGGGAGCGCGAGACTCGCCACCACCGACCGATAGTGCCCCTCCAGGTCGTACCAGACGACGAGGGCGTGTTCGTCCACCTGCTTGGTGATGAGGTTGACCAGAAACCTGGTGACTATGCCCTGGCTCATCCTGTCTCCTACCAGATGCGGTTGATGCCATACTGGTCGAGGATCGCATCGGCACTGACCACCGACACGCTTTCCACCTGCGCTTGGGCAACGAGGAGACGGTCGAACGGATCTCTGTGATGGTTGGGCAGTTGCGCCTGCACGTCGGCGGACTCGACCGTGATGGGGAGCACAGCTACCCCGAGATCGGCCATCGCCTTCTCCATCCAGGGTCGAAACGGTTGCGACAAGGTCAGCTTCTTCAGGCCCACTTTGATAGCGATCTCCCAGATCGACCCGGCGCTCAAAAGCAGGTCGTTGGCGGGATCGGTGATCGCGGCATGGGCCTTCGGGCTGAGCAGGTGATCCTGATCGACATACCAGATCAGGGCATGTGCGTCGATCAACGCCCTCATTCCATGTACTCCTTGAACTCCTCCAGGGGTGCGTCGAAGTCAGGGGCCATGTACAGGACGGTGCCCCGCAGAGTCCCCGGACGGCGCGGCTTCCGCTCCGGCGGCGCGGTCAAGGTGAGCCGGGCCACGGGCTGATCGTTCTCGGTGAGGATGAGCTCCTCACCCGGCGAGAGCCGGTGGATCAACTCGGGCAGTTTCGCCTGGGCCTCGTGGATCGATAAAGTTGTCATGATTCAGACTCCCTACGGTCTGGGGATCTTCAAGTTGTCTCAGCACGATTATGCCACAGGCGGCCATCCCTGTGGAAAGTGGCCGTAGACCGCTTCGTAAGCCTGCACGGTGGCCGGCGGCGGGGCGTTCAAGGCCTCCTCGATCGCCCCGCGATACCCCTGGTCGAGCGATTCGCGCAGCTCGGCCAGTTTCTGATCGTGTTCCTTTTGCTCCGCCTCCCGGGCCAGGGCTTCAGAGGGATTGTAGTTCAACCAATCGGGCTTGTCTTTCTGGTCCAGGGCTTCCTTGAGCGGTCGAAAATCGATCGCATGCAACCGGGGGAAGTGATAGATCCAGTCCAGCCCGCGACCGCGGAGGCGGTGAAAGATCATCCGGTAGACCGGCCTCAGGTCGGCCCGATGCGCCACCCAGGTGGTCCCCATGTAGAAATTGATGTAATCGTACCGCTCCTCGCCGATCTGCCGGTTCAGGAGCTCCGCCAGAAAGCCTCCGCTGCCCCGGAACGAACCGAGGCTCAGCACGCGGCCATCCTCCAGCGCGACCACCTCATGACTGTCCGAGAACACATCCCAGAGGCAATCACCGACCAGATCGCGAACTTCCGCCTCGACCTCGATGGGACGCTCCCGAAAGTCCCTGGCGACATCCTCCAGCGTGGGCTCGGGCGGCACGGGGCGCTGATCGTCCGGGCGCCGTAATTTGGCCATGTTGTGATGGAGGCGGATTGTCTCTCGATAGGTTTGCTCCAGCGACGGGTGGAAGACCGCCAGCAACAGCGAGTTTTCCCAGCCGTTGGGTGCTAGTTCTTGCAGAACATCCGCGCCGGCGAATCCGTGTGGAAACAACCCGTCGAATTCCGCTTCCAGCTCCGCTTCGCTGTACGAATTCGTGTTGAAGTCCGTCATCATCGGCCTCGATCACGCCGTGACAATGCCCCTCTCGCATATCTGCTCGCCGATCGACGACCGCTCTGAGAGGCGGTGAAAGAATCGATTCCAAGATAACGAATGCAAGATTCCAAATGAATGTTAGCCCCGATCCGTCAAGGGATTATGATTCTGGAATTTGGAATTCGGAATCTGCAATCCAATTCTTTCACAAGCTCTGACTCGTCGGCCATCAGGTCGTCCCAGTAGGCTTTGCCCTCTTTCCACGGCACGAGCTCCCGGAGCGGGGCGATATTCAGGACGACACCATCATTGAGGTCAGGGACGAGGTTGAGGTTCGCCGTCCGGCGGAGCTTGTCCTCGAAGTCACGCAGCTCGGAGAGGAGCCCCTCCTGACGCTCGATGTCCTTGTCGATCTTCTTGGCCCCCTTGGCGGCGGGCTCGAGGGCGGTCTTCTGCGACCGCAGCTCGCCGAGGCGGGACTCCTCCTTGCGAACCTTGGGCTCGACGTAGTTGAGCAGGGCCTTGAAGAGGATGTCCTTGTCGAGCCGGTGGTAGTAGATCCAGAGGGCGTAGTTCTTCTTCGACGACTGGAGCAGCCAGTAGATCGGGGCCTTGCGGCGGCTTTTGGAGTACCGCTTGATGTGGTCGTCCCAGAACCCTCCCGCCCCCGGCTTGCGGAAGTAGTCTCGCAGGTCGGCCACGCCGAGGATCTCGCAGGCTTCCCTCTCGATAGCCTCGGCCCGGTCCTTCCCGATCACTTCGAGAACATCACGGACCCGGCGGATGATGTCGTCGGGGTGGTCGAGGTCGTCGACGAGGATGCCGTCCCAGTCGATGGAGAGCGGATAACCTTCGGGGGTTTGGTTGAGCGGCAGGCCGTCCGATCCCTGGAGCATGCCCGGCGAGCAGACCGGGAGCGGGTCGAACGGATCGGGTAGAGTGGGCGCGGGTTTCTCGCTCGTGGCGAACCGCACGTCCCAGCGGCCGAACACGCACCCGGCGGCAGAGGAGATCAGTTCGGCAACGAGACCAACCCCCGATTGAGCCATCAACGGGCCGATCTGTTCGAAATCAGTGCCTTCAGCCTCACCTTCACCACTCGACTCGGCGACCTGCGACAAGTTCGCGGCCTCGATCGCCCGACGATCTTCGCCCTCGATGCCGTAGAGCCGGAAGGCGATGTCGTCGATCTCCCGCTGATGCTCGGCCAGTTGCCGCTCGGTCTCGGCCACACGCGAATTCCACGACGCGATCCGATCGACTAGCGTCGCGCCCGGAACGCGGAGCAGGGAAGGGAGGTGGAAGACGTGGCTGGTTTCGTTGACCTGGTCGAAATCGAGCTTCAAATTCAAAGACCTCGAAGCCAATTGGCTAAGATCCTGGCCTTCGTCGGATCGAATGTCTGGGACTGGCGTGCGCTGGATGACACCGACTTCGTACGAGCCGAAAGCCATCTGAATAGAGGCGAGATACCGGAAAGCCCCACTATTCATCAAACCCAACATGCCTGGGAGCAGCTCCTCGCTGGCGAACATCGCCGGACCTTTGTCAGCAATGATGCATCCCGCCGGAAGTGCTCTCAAGCTTAATCCAAGTTGCGACCTTCGTGACCATGTTATGCCCGGTCGGAAATAGTAGAACTCGGCTTGAACCTTCCGGCTGGCGCTCCCGACCTTCATCGCCACATAATCTTTGACTTCTTTCCCGTTATCATAGAAGTTGACGACGAGAAGAATCGGGGAGTAGAACCTGGCAAACTCCCCTCCCTTGGCATAGGGAAACCACCTCATGCCTTTGGTCACCTGCTCCCTCGTTCGTCCGAGTGCCCGTGCCCCGATTTCCCACCACACACGGAGAAATCGAAAGTCGTCTAACGTTCCCATCCCACATCTGATCTCCCGACCCTGACCTTCGCACTTAGAGAAATCAGCAAACAAGTCTCGAATCCGCTTACTTGCCCAATACGCGAACGGCGATCCCGGCACCTGGCGGAACGAGTCGGGATCGACTACGTGGATCGCTTCCGTTTCCCGACCCTTGGCGAGCTGGTCGACCGCCCGGGTGAGTGCGGCGGCCTTGTCCTCTTGATCCAGGAGTCGGAAGAAGAGCGTGGTCATGGCCGGCCTGATCCTGAAGCGACGCCGAAAGGGATCGGGGCGAGGACGGCGGACAGGGCAATGAGGCATCAGCCCTATCACGCAGTCCCTTGGCCTACGGAAGCTCCAGCACCGCCTTCAGGCAGTCCTCGATCTGCTTGACGATCGTGTCGGACAGGACACCGATTGTCCGCAGGATCAGCGCCTGGTCCCGCGTGAGGATGTCCTTGCAGGAGGCGTAGCACACCTTGCTCAGTCCTGACGCCGTTTCCACGGTCGGGTCGATCGCGACTTCCGTCCCGGGGATGCCGAACCGGCTGCCGGTGATCTTCACAAGAATCGTGTCGTCAATCAACCCGTTGAGATAGTCGGCCTGGACGACGACCGCCGGGCGCCGCTTGCTCCCGGTCAGGTCGCTGAATGGCCAGTCCACTTCCACGACGTCACCTCGGTTCATGCGTCCTTCCGGATGAGATCGTCGTCGGCCGGATCATCCCAACCACGGCCGTAGGGCTTCAGGGTGCCGCGCACGAGCTCGTAGATCTCCCGTCGGATCAGCAGGTACTCTTGCCCCGTCCGGGGATCGACCACGACGGGCGGCTGTTCTTGCGCGTCGATAGCCTTCTGCTGCGGTTCGGTCAATTCGATCATGGCAATACCCCATTTCCTCCAGGGGCTCATCAAAACATCGGCGAACTTGAGCAACCCTTTAGCGCTACCGGCATGGGGATAGCCCGGCCAATCGGAGTTGAAGATCTGCGCGGGGAACTGAAGCACCAGGGTGAAGGTTCCCCCCGTTGTCGCTTCGGCTGGTCACCGTCTCTCCCGCCTCAGCCGCGGAGAGAAGCTTGGGCAATCGCTGCTGGGCTTCCGCAATGGTTACTTGGGTCATGACAATACCTCCGGTGGAGTCCTCGAACTCCGTGCTCCTCCGAATCATCGTGAGTCAATGCTCGCTGGGTCTCGAATCTTTGAACTCTCGCTTGCAATGCCCGGGTACAGAGTTAAGATTTGAGCGCTCACTCGGAAGCAAGAACTATCCCGATGAGGCGTCGCCCTGGGACCGGGACTGCTTTCTTATTGATCGGGAGGGGGTTGGGAGAAAAGCCTAACCCCTTTCCATTCTCATGGTTACAATATTTGGCTCTGAAGGCAAGACGCCCCCTCTCGAACATGGCCGAGACCTCCGCAGATGGGGGGAAATGAACACAGCTAATATATTCTCTTGGCCGGGCCGCCGGGAGCACTATAATACCCATGTCAAAGCGCATTAAGGCGGGCGAGGGTGGTTGAGCAAGTTTCTTGACCATGATCGCCCCCCAAGTCCTTTTACAGTAAACCCTTCCGCAAACAATACGCCGCCGTTTCGACCATGGCTGTATCGAGCACGCCGTAACCCAGATCGGCGAACACCGTCGGCTTCGCCTCGCGCAGCAGGATCTCCTCCCGCCACTTCTGAAACGACGACAGGAAGAAGCCGGTCCGCGATGTGATCGCCCCCAGCAATCCGCCCGGATGCAGCCGCCGCAGGCCCATCTCCACGAAGGCCGCATACAGGTCGTTCTTGGTGCGTGGGTATTGCTTCTCGATCAGTCCCTTGGCTGGCTTGCTCCCCTCGCCGAAGGGTGGATTCATCAGGACCACGTCGAACCGCTGCCGGCAGACGTCCACGAAGCCCAGGCCCCGGGCCGCATCCTCGGCGAAGAGCCGCCGATGGAGGGCCTGGCCGTTGTGTGCGTGCGCGGCATAGCGCCGGAGGGCCTCGACGATCATCTCCTCGGCCTGGTCGAAGAACTGGTCGTCGGTCATGTCGGAGAACTCGAACCGCCGTTGCCGGGCGCTCGGCCCGACGTCGGCGAACAGCGTCCCCTGGACCGCGACCGGACTTGCCGACCACTCGCTCCTCGCGTCGGCCACCACCCCGGCGATCGCTTCCTCGATCTTGAGCAGCGACCCCGCCTCACCGGCCAGCTTCATCTTGTCGAAGACCACCTCGACGAGCTGGCCGAGCACCCTGGGCTCAAGCTGCGCGACGAACTCCGCGAGCATCCCCGCCTCACCCGGCATCGGCTCGGCGCACACGACATTCGACTTCAAGATTGGCGGGCGATCCTTCTTCAACCCCATATCCTGATAGGCCCGCTGGCACCGCAGCCAGAGGGCCAACCCAGCGATCTGGACGGCTCGCGGATCGATGTCGATGCCGTGCAGGTTGTGCCGGAGGATCAGGCCGGGGACGGCTTGCCGGAACGCCTCGGGCGTCGGGTATTCGCCCTGTAGCTTCGGACCAAGATCCCGGTCGTCGTAAGCTTCCTCGTAGATGGTCCGCAGCAGGGCGAAGCTATAGAGCAAGAAGTGAGCGCTGCCGCACGCCGGGTCGATGATCTTCAGGTCTCGAGGGTCTTTCTTCGGGCGGTGCGGGATCAGGACCGGGGCCTTCAGCAATTCCTCCCGGGTCGCATCCGGATTCCGGGCGGCCAGGAGACGGCGGCGGATCTCGTTGGCGATCCGGGTGACCGTCGTGAGCGACGCGGCAGCCAGTCCTTCGATGATCCGATCGGCGTTGAGGATCGAGGCGAGCATGTCCCAGAGATCCTTCGTCTTCCCCTCGACCGGATCGTCGGGGTTCCCGGTGTTCCATTGCAGGCGGAGCCGTTGCCAATCGGGCATCCTGGGATCGTCCGTGTAATTGAACGGGCGCACGGCAAAAGCCAGCCAGCGCAGTGGCTTGGCCGCCTCGTCCAATACCGTCCAACCCATGATCGCGCCACCCGCAGGAGGAATCTGCCTCGTCTTGGGGAGCTGGAACGGGGCAAGTTCATCGGTCTTCCCCAGCAAGAATTGCCAGACGGGATTTTCCTCTTCGGAGGGGAAGAGGCCGGTCTTTCTCAAGAAGATCTCGTCAGGACGCCGGACCATGTAGCGGCACTCGTCCATGAGCCGGGTATCGCCCTTCCGCATCTCGTACCAGATCCGCCCCAGCGTGTTGTCGGTCAGGAACTCGACCACGTAGCGAGGTGTGAAGAACTGGTTGCGGAACGCCAGCTCATACGAGTTGCGCGGGGCCTGGCTCTCCTTGCGGGCCTGGTCGCGCAGCTCCTTGGGCGTGAAATACTGGTAGACCCAGCCGATCGTCTCGTCCTCGGACCAGATCCCCTTGAGTTCCTCGCTATTGATCAGGCCGAGCACCTGGTCCAGCACCCGCTGAGGCGGATAGACCCGGTTCGCTGGATCGGTGGGGCTGAACAGCACGCCGATCTCCTGCGAGAGCGTGCCGCCCAGCCAGTCGAGAAAGTTCCGGTACGCTCTCTCCTGGTCGCCTGCGTTGTACCACCGCTCTTCCTCCGGGTTCTCGGCCAGGTAGAACAGGAACCCCTGCGACTTGAGCCCCTTGCTGACCGCCTCCCGGAACTTCTGCCCGCCGACGTAAACGTCCCGCACCTCCATCATCTTGTAGGCGCAGAGGCGGTTGAGGTGCGTGAAGGCGATCTCCCGGACCAGTTGCTCCAGCGCCTCCCTCGGCTTGGAGCCCAGGGCCTTGATGTGCTCGAAGTGGGCAAGGATGTCCCGGCGGGCTTGCCGATCCTCGTCGGAGAGGTGGCCGAGGGCGCGTCCGTCTCGGCCCGCACTTCGTCCTTCTTGCCGGTGGCGTAGATGTCGTACCGCCCCTGCAACTGCTGGGCGACGGACTCCTCCAGCAGCCTGCGGCATTGGGTCACGACCGAGCGGAGCTTGTTACGGATCGCCTGGTCCATCGTCAACGCCTCAGTCGCTCGTCCCGGCCGGCGAAGGGTTCCAGGATTGGACCGAATCCCTCTCGGGTTCGGTCCGGCCGACCGCCAGGGCCGTAGCGTCCCCGACTTCGTCGTGTTCGGCCGCCAGAACGCCGATGGCCTGGTCGATCCGCTGGTGCGATGCCCTGGACAGGCCGATAGTCCGGCCCCGAGGGGCGGCCCTCCCACTCAGTTCCAGACGCTCGACGTCCCCGTCCCGACGCGGCACCAGGGGCTTGAGTGCGTCGAGGATCACCCGTCGTTCGCGGGGATCCGGACAAAGGCTTTCCAGGTCCTCCGGAGGCGCGTCCGACGCCACCCATTCGGCGACCTGGAGCAACCGGCCCAGGGCCTGGCGGACCAGCATCGGTTCCTCGTGCTCGTGCCGGTCGTAGTCACCCGGGACCGGAACGCGCAACCCGATGCAGGGACCCGAAAGCCGGAAGGCGATGATGCGGAGATCGCAGGCACGTTCGAGGTCCCCAGCCGGGCGCGTTGCCAGCCGCGCCGCCCACGCCAACCCCGCGACCGCCTGCACGGCCCTGCGGAACGTCTCCAGGAGAGCCGTTACGAGGCTCACGGGGACCTCGGGCAAGTCCTGGGGCGGGCCGACGACCCTCAGCCATACGTCGGAGCCGTGGACTCGCGCCTCCGTCAGGCCGATCTCCTCGTGGATCTCCTCCTCCAGTTTTCGGATCTCGTCAACCGGCCCTTCGGCCATCAAGGCGAACCACTGCCGACTCTTGGGCAGAACCTCCTTCCGGAGGGATGCCATGGCACGATACATATGGCCGATCGCCTGAAGGGTTGCCGCCAGTTGCTCATTATTGCTGATCATGGAATCACCCTGACAACGCCTTTCCGAAGGTCGGGCCGGTCTCTGACTCCCTGGAAAAAGTTCACGGAGTGCTCGTACAGATCGGAGCCAGCCTGAACGACGACCACATCGAAGCGGAACCGACGACGCACCTCGCTCTTCGACAATGCATTATACTCGAACGGCTTGAGTTCGGCGTGATAGTCGTGATTCGAGCGGAGGACCAGGATCAGGTCGATATCAGACGGCTCGTCTTTCGCCGTCACGAAGCTCCCATCCAGAATCACGGCTACAGCGGAGCCCGAGGCACGCACTTCGGCCAGGTAGGTGGAAAGCTTCCCGAAGAGCGCCGGGCGCCGATCCGTCCTCTGGAAACGCCCGAATCGTTCACGAACCTCATCCAGCGAAGCCTCGTGAATCCCCCTCGCCGTTGCCCACAACTTTGCACTAAAATGGGAAGCATGGGAATAATAGGCAAGAAAATCTTGGTTGAAATAGATAGGAAAGCATGACTATCCTGATTGCGCCTGGCACAGTGCACAGGTCGGCGAGGACGATCCTCCGGCCATCCCGAAGAGCGACACCATGCAAGAGTGGATCGACAAGGAGCTGAAGACCGCCTGCTTTGGCACGGTCCATAGCCAGACCAAAGCCCGAAAGCCCAAAGCCCGAAAGTCCCGGTCTCGAAAGTCCAAGGGCAATGTCAAGCTCAAGAAGCGGTTCCAGAAGGTCTTGAATACCATGAGCCAGAAGCCCTCCTTGAAGTTCCCCGCCGGTTGCGAGGGCCATGCGGAAACCAAGGCGGCCTATCGCTTCCTCGACAACGAGCACGTGACCTTCGCAACGATTTTGGGACCCCATCACGATGCGACCCTGGAGCGGATCCGCGAGCAACCGGTGGTTCTCATCCCCCAAGACACCACCGAACTGGACCTCACGCGCCCCCAGAGGGTCATGGACGGAGCCGGCCCCCTCAACGACATCACCCGGGTCGGCTTCTACAACCACGCTTCCCTGGCCATGACTCCGGAACACTTGGCCCTGGGGGTGGTGGACGCGGAAGTCTGGGCGCGGGACCCGCTGGACTTCGCGAAGGATCCCGACCAGAAACGGGCCGAGCGGCGTGCCAAGCCGATCGAGGACAAGGAAAGCATTCGCTGGGTGGAGGGATACCGTGCGGCCTGCCAGGTGGCGATCGCGGCGCCGGAGACGCTCGTGGTTTCGCTCGCCGATAGCGAAGGCGATGTTTACGAGTATATTCTGGAAGCGCAAACCGTCGCGGCATTTCCCAAGGCGTCGTTCATCATTCGCGCCTGCCAGAATCGCGCCTTGGTTGCCTCCGAACCGGCCTCGTCCGCGCCCGAGATCCCGCATCTCTCCGAACCGGCCTCGTCCGTGCCCGAGATCCCGCATCTTCGCGAGCGCGTCGCCAGCACACCGGTCCTCGCCCAACGGACTCTGGAGGTTCGTCGCCGCGATGCCCCGGCGACGGAGGATCGCCAGCGCAAGCAAGCGCGCGAAGCTCGCACGGCCGTGGTCGACATCCGCGCGGCGCGGGTGACCTTGCGCGGCCCGGCTCGTCCGGGGGGGAAGTTGCCCGACCTGGAAGTCAACGCGGTCCTGGCCACGGAGCGCGACGTGCCACTCGGCGTCGAGCCGGTCGAATGGCTGCTGCTGACCGACCTGCCGATCGACACCAATGACGACGTTCTGAAGATTATTGATTATTATGTATGTCGATGGCAAATTGAGATCTACCACCGGGTGCTCAAGTCGGGCTGCAAGGTCGAGGAATCGCAATTGGAGACGGCGGAGCGGTTCGAGCCCTACCTGGCGTTGTGTCTGATCGTGGCCTGGCGGATCATGCACTTGATGATGTTGGGCCGGGATTGCCCCGATCTGCCCTGCGACATCGCGTTGGATCTGGACGAGTGGCAGGCGGTGTACGCCACCGTGACCAAGCAGCCGCCACCGACAGAGCCGCCCTCGATCCAAACGATGGTCCGGCGGATTGGGTCGTTGGGGGGTTGGCTGGGTCGCAAATGCGATGGCGAGCCCGGCCCGAAGGCCATGTGGGTCGGGATGCAGCGCATGACCGACTTGGCCCTGGGCTGGCGGGCCCGTGCCGAGCAGCCTGCGACTCTCGGGACCAACCGTCCCAGCTCGAAACGCCGTCGCGAGTAGGAGGCCCCTGCGGATTCCACGGGCACCCCGGTTCGCGCCGGGTCGAGCCCCGCCCCAGAGCGGTGGGTCGGGCCGCGACTGGGGCGCAGTTCCCACGCCAGTGATCGGAATTGGCCGGCATCCCCCGCCGAGGGGTCGCCGGGCGATCGTGGTGCGCCCTGGGGGACACCGCGCGGCTTCAGGAGAGTCGGCGAGTCCCCGAGAGACTGTCCAAAAGCCCATAGAGAAAACTCCCGTTGTCGTGCCAGGGACCGCCGTGGGCTGGGCCGCCGGCACGAGTGCAAAGTTGTGGGCAACGGCGAGGTTAATACCCTGGCCTCAGCCGTAGATCTTGACGCGATAGTTGCCCAGCGCATCCCGGTCCTTCAGGTCCATGAAACGCAGGGCCGTCGTGCCCTCGATGGAGCCGGGATAGAACAGGATCGTCGCCACCCGGGTCTTGCCCTGCATCTTGTCGAGCAGCATTGACATGTGAAAGATCCCCGGCGACATCGCGGCCGCACGGGTCAGGAAGACCACCGAATTCTCCGGGCGGATGGATGCCATCCGCGCTTCGAGCAAGTCCCAGAGCGGCACCCACACCTGGCTCGACATATAAGTGGTCACCTGCTTCTGGGCTTCCACGTAACCCCGCTCTTTTTCCAGTGCGATGATGGCCTCCAGGCCCTCGTCGTCGTCCTTCTGATGAACTCGTTCCAAGGTCGACCAGAGCAGTTCCGACATCAGGATGACGTGAACCTCCTTGCCGGCCGCTTCGAGGCGCGTGGCGAGCAACTTGATCTCCCGGCGAAGCTCCCATTCTTCGGTCGGATTGTACCGCAGGATCGCAAACGGCAGATCGTGATAGACGCTGATCCGCGCCGGGACCGCTTTCAGGTCGCTTTCGAGGAGGTCAATGCGCTCTTTCAGCGAGGACATGCGCATACTCCTCCAGCGACGTGGCGGGAAAACTCAACCGGGTGACGTTGCCCGCCGCATGGTATTCGAGCAGACCACACTGATGGGCCTCGAACAGGAATCGCTCGACGCCCTCACGGGACAGGAAGAACAGCCGCCAGTCGGGGTGCTCGATGAGCCTGGCCCCGGAGGGTTGGTGCTGCTTCAGGTAGAACATCACATAGGCGAAGGCCGTTACCGGCATATAGGCGGGGGCGATCCGCTTGCGAACGGCTCCCTGAAGCACGCCGAAGTCTCTCAGCGTCGAGAAGAGTCCCTGGGCGACCCTTTGGGTGGTTTCCTCCGACCATCCGCCGCTCGTCTTCCCCTCGGCGACCCATCCCGACAGGAGTCGCTGGAGCTCGTCCACCTCGATGTCAATGATCCCTCGCCCCTGCAAGGGACCAACCACTCGGCCACAACATCGTGGAACAGCGGGTCCGACTGGGCCGAATGAAAGTAGAGGATCCGGTCCAGGGCGGTGGCGGGGAAGCGATGCTTGACCAGGGCAACCAGAGCCTTGGTGACCGAATCCTCCTTCAAGTAGCGCTGGCGGAAGATAGCCAGAATGTCCTCGACCCGGGATCGGGACGCCTTTCCGAACAGGTTTTCTCGACGGATGCGATCGAGGTTCTCCCCGGCCGTCGTCCCCGAATCCCAGTGGGCGAGCAGTGTCTTGGTATCAGCCAGCAGCGCCCCCGCCTTGATGATCTTGGACGAGTAGCGGTTGGCAACGGTCTGCGTTCCCGCCCGGGCTGGTCGCGTCGCGTGATCGGCCGTGATCATCTCGCTCGGGCCTCCGACCGGACATCCGATATCAGGAGCAACCGGCTTGCCCCGGTTCGTCTTGCCCCGAGATCGTGGGGACAAGCCAGATCGCAGCATACTCTTCACCCCAGCCGAGGCAAGACAAGAAGGCGGCAAGACCGTGAAAAGATGCCCCTGCATCCGGGTCGAGTTTACAGCGCAAGCCATCGTTATTCCAGCATTTACGGCGTTCTAAATCGGTCGGACACGACCTCTGCGATTGGGTGGTTGCTTGTCATCAGAGATCGTAAGGGGTGGGGCTTGCTGAATCAAGGATGCCGTGAACTCCCTCGTGCGGATCGGTGCGGTCGGTCCAACGGGTGGTCTCGTCGAGATCGAGGCCGGTTCGTCCACTATCGGCGCGGTCGTCTCCGAGCTCGACGCCACGCAAATCGTCGCCGACGGCTCGACCGACTCGATGAGTCCGCCTTCTTCCGCCGCCTGATCCGCCGCATCGGCACGCTGGTCGAGTCCTATGGAAACCCAACCGACGACGCCCGTGGCTTCGACGATCACGCCCTCTCGGTCCTGGCCGATCAGGTCGCTGTAATTGAGCAATCTATATCGATTCAATCGTGGGAACGCTACAGCAGCCGTCAGGAGGCCAGGCATCCCCTCTCCGGCCTGGTGGGCCAGGCCCTGTTGACCGACATCCCGGAACCCCTCTGGCCCTACCTGATCCTCGGGCAATGGGTCCATGTCGGCAAGGGGGCCAGCTTCGGTCAGGGGCGGTATGTCGTCTTGCCGCAAGACGAGGCCGGGACGGGGTCGATCGCAAGACCGAGACGGCCGCGCCTCACCCGCCGCATGGTGTTCATTTGCACGGATACTCGCCCTCCCGGGACCCTCGTCGTGAGTTCGGCACTCCCCCCGAACGCCACAGAACGCGAGGTGCCACGGGCAGCCCCTCCCACGCATCGCATTTACTATACATATTTACAGATTCCACCTGTTCTTCCACCTGTTATCAGGTCAGGGGGTGGACATCCGGAAAGTCATGAGGCGGCTGCCAGGCCATTCCTCTCGGCACGGTACTGAGACCTTCCATCTCGCCGAAAATCATGCCAGGCTATTGAGGTCAAGACAATCAACCTCTTCGACGGAGTTCTTCAGCATGACCACGCCAGTACGCGTCGCGATCACGGGAGCCGGGGGCCAGATCGGCTACGCTCTGCTGTTCCGGATCGCCTCGGGGTCGGCCTTCGGCCCCGATCAGCCGGTGGCGCTCCAGTTGCTCGAGATCACCCCGGCGCTGCCCGCCTTGAACGGGACGATGATGGAGCTGGAGGATTCCGCCTTCCCGCTCCTGGCCGACGTCACGGCCAGCGACAAGGCCGAGGAGGCCTTCGCCGGGGCCGACTGGGTCATCCTCGTCGGCGGCTTGCCCCGCAAGGACGGCATGTCGCGCGCCGACCTGATCCGGGCCAACAGCGGGATCTTCACCGGTCAGGGCCAGGCGATCAACGCCGCCGCCGGTCCGAATGTGCGAGTCCTCACCGTGGCTAACCCGTGCAATACGAACTGCCTGATCGCGCGATCGCACGCCCCGAAGGTCCCCGCCGAACGATGGTTCGCCATGACCCGGCTCGACCAGAACCGCGCCAAGTCATTGCTGGCCAAGAAGGCGGGGGTGCCCGTCGGCGACGTGACCCGCATGACCATCTGGGGCAACCATAGCGACACCCAGTATCCCGATTACAAGAACGCCCGGATCCACGGCAAGCCCGCGACTGAGGTTGTCTCCGAACCGGCCTGGTTCACGGAGACTTATATCCCCACTGTCGCCAAGCGCGGGTCCGCGGTCATCAAGGCTCGCGGCGCCTCGTCGGCCGCCTCCGCGGCCAACGCCATCATCGACAGCGTCCGCTCGATCGTCTCGCCCACCCCTCCCGGCGATTGGTTCAGCGCGGCGATCGTCTCCGAGGGCAGCTACGGCATTCCCGCCGGTCTGATCTACAGCTTCCCGCTCGTCTCCAAGGGGAACTCGGCCTGCTCGATCGTACCCGGCCTGCCGATCGACGACGAAGCCCGACAACGGCTCGACGCCTCCGCCGCCGAACTGGTCTCCGAACGCGAGGCCGTCAAGGAACTCCTGGGGCCCGCTGGTTAGTGACTGTCTCGGAAGGTCTTTGTAGGGTGCTCTGTGAGCACAGAGACGGCGTACTTTGTCGAATTCGGTGCTCACAGATCACCCTACGAGACGGCCTTTGAGGCTTCCGAGACAGACTTTGAGTCATCGGCCATTGGACACTCAGCAGAAATGACCCATGACCAAAGTCCAGTCTTAGCGCAACGGCCAGGCGCTGGGCCCGGTCCCGGCGCGGGCGTTGGGGTCCAGGCCGATGATCCGGCTGCGCGGCCGGCTGCGATCGACGATGACCGGGCCGGTTTCGGTCGTCTCGGCCGATCCGTGGTGGCCGACGGTATCCACCGCCTCGACCCGGATATGGAACCGCGTCGGCACCGTGGTCGGCACCGCCCAGATGAAGCGGCCGGTGTTCTCCTGACCCTCGGCCAAGGGCTGCCAGGCCGCACCGGCCTGGTCCGGGCGCCAGAAGAGGGCGACCGACTTGGGGGCCAGATGGAGATCGTTCGCCCGCCAGGTGATCGCCACCTTGCCGGAGTTCACGCCCGTGCCGACCTGCACCGGGTCCAGTTGAACGGCCGGCGGCGTGGAGTTCGACCTCGACCCAGGTCTGGGGCGGATCGCCCGGCGCAGGGGGCTGATCGCCCAGTCCCGAGGTCGACCGCGCCACCAGGGAGATCCCATAAGTCCCCTCGCCGCCCAGATCGACCTCGATGGGCGACGTCCGGTCCGGATCGTCGCCGCGACGGATCCAGGTCCGGCCGCCGTCCTGGGTGATCCAGAGCTCGACGGTAGCCGGCCCATTGGGGCCTGCGTCGTCGACGGCGTACTGAAGCTTGAACTTCGGACTCTCGACCAGCAGCGAGGCGGAGCCGCCTCGGCCCGGCGGCGGGGCGGAGGCGGTCGGCAAGCCGGGGTTGGCCGGCCCACCGGTGGATGCCGGGACCGCCCCGAATCCGCCGGGGGATGCCGCACCGTTGGCCATGGGGAACAGATCGGGTGAATCCTGTGACGGAATCGAAGCCGCGGTGGCCGCCGACGCAGTCGCCGGGGGCGGACCCGGGTCGCGGACCCAATCCGGAGTGGTGGGTCGGGGCCGGCCGGGGCCCGTGCTCGCCCGCCCCCGCGGCCGGACCGCACGCTCTGGGGTCGGCTCCGGCTTCGGAGCGAGCTCGTCATCGTTGACCGGGGTGAAGTTCGGCCCGGCTGTGATCCGGGGCTGAGCGGGGCTCGAGATCTGCTCCACCATCGGAAGGCTGGGATCCTCGAGCTCGTTGGAGGCGAAATCCGGCGGGCTCGCCGTCCCCTCGGGTAGGTCGATCACCTCGGTCGTCACGTTCCCCGCCCGGTCACTGGCCGACATCCGGACTTTCAAAGCCTCGGCCGTACCCGCGTCCCACGACTGCGCACCGATCAGTTTCACCGGGCGACGGATCGGCACGCGTCGCCACACGCCCACCCCCTCAACCTGGTACTCGAGCACAAGTGACCTGAGATCGAGGTGCTGGTCCTTGACCTCCCAGCGCACCGACGCCATGCTCGCGCGGCGACCGTCCGCCTCCAGGAACAACGAAGGAGGAACCGTGTCCACCACGACTTTCAGGTTCGGCTCGACGGTCGAGTCCAAGGCCGGGGAGACATTACCCTCGACGGTCAGCGTCTGGACGGCGAACCAGTATTCGCCGTCATGCTTGGCTCGGAAGGAAAAGGCGGGATGGTCCGGGAACGTCTTGCTGACGGCCTTCCACTTGAATCCCAGGTCTTCCGAGACCAGGAGACTCACCTCCTTGATCCGGCTCTGCGCCTCGGCGTTGATCTTGATCGGGATCCGGAAATTCCGCCCCTTGTTGTAAATCAGCGTCACCTCGGCGGTTTGCCGCGAGGCCGGCTCGGCCGCGGTCCCGGTCGGTCCCGGCGCGACGACCGCCGCGCCCAGCATGCTGAACCCCAGGACCCCAGCCATCACGCCGGGTCTGATCAGCACACGGGGCATGTTCAGCCGCTTCCACCTCACGTGACTCGTCCCTCCCCCGACGGGCTACCGTGCGCCTCAGACGCACCACCGACGCTGCCTCCAGAATCGCTCGCCTCGCCATCTCGAGATCCGGCCTTTCCTGGCCGCATTGACGCGAAATCAGGGCGCGTGCCGGGAGTTATGCCGTGTTTATCGACTGCGATTCCTTCCAGCCTTGAAGCGAATCGGCTGAAGCGTGCAATTGAAGGGGTTGTGCCGAATCGGCGACAGGATCTCAAGGGATCTGGATAATCTCGGGGCTCAGCGGGTTTTCGCGAGCTTCGTTTCAGATAGGCAATCAGGGGAATCGGCGGATTTCATCTCCGCCAGAAATGCGGGGCAGCGTGTATGGACTCACTACGGAAGACTCCGGAAGCGGCGGACGATCGCGGTGTACTCTTCAGCGAGTGTGCGGATCCGTGCGAAGTCTCCGGCGGCGATGGCTTTGGGGTCGACCAGGGCGCCGCCGACGCCCAGGCAACACGCGCCGGCCTTGAGGAAGTTTTCGGCGGTCGTCAAGTCGACGCCGCCGGTCGGCATGAGTCGGATCTGGGGAAGCGGGCCGCGGATGGCTTTGAGGTAGGCGGGGCCGCCGACGTCGGCCGGGAAGACCTTGACGATGTCGGCACCGGCCTCCCAGGCGGTGAGGATCTCCGTCGGCGTGAAGGCACCGGGCATCACCGCTTTGTCATAACGGCGGCAGAGCCGGATCACGTCGAGATTCAGCGTGGGCGCCACGATGTACTCGGCGCCGGCGAGCAGCGCCGCGCGAGCCGTCTCGGGATCCAGGACGGTACCGGCCCCAAGAACGATCGCATCGCCCACCTCGCGGCGGACCTGGCGGATCACCTCGATCGCATCGGGCACCGTGAACGTCACCTCGGCCGCGCCGACCCCTCCTTCGGCCAGTGCCTGCACGACCTTGACCAGCGAGGCGCTCGACTCGGAGCGCACCACGGCCACGATCCCCCCGTCCACGATCCGTTTCAACGTCACCTCGCGGCTCATCGCGATGATCTCCGTTCCGCATTCCGGCCCGACCTGACCTCACGCCTCGAACTCTAATGGCCCGGCGATTGCATCGTCAAGGATCATCACCAGATGACCACCTCGCACCGTCTGGGTTCGCCCGCCTCCTCTGGTTTTCTCGGACTCCTTGGTTTATTCTCACAGACGTTGGATATCGAACCAAATAGATCGCCACGCGTCAAATACGTGCGAGTCTGCTATCAATCTCGGGTGAGTTGCGTAATGAGCGGGAGCCATCGCGCCATGCCTGAACACTCGAAGGCTGGGCCAACGTGTCGCTCCGCCGACGAGTTCCTCGCGGCCCTCGAGCGGTCGGGCGTCCTGACCGATGCGAAATGGCGGGAGGTGCAGGACCGGTTCGGTCCCATGGCAGCCCTCGATGATTCGCTGGCCCTGGCCCGTCAACTCATCGAAGAAGGGACGCTCACGGAATTCCAGGCCCGTCGGCTCTTGACGGGGAAGAAGAGCCTTGGCTTCGGCCGCTATGCCTTGCTCGACCACATCGGCCAGGGGGCGCGGGGCCGGGTCTTCAAGGCGCGGCACCGCCTGATGGATCGCGTGGTCGCCCTCAAGGTGTTCTTGCCCGAGGGTACGTTGAGCAAGACGGCGGTCTCCCGGTTCTTCCGCGAGATGAAGATCGTCGGGCCTCCTCGACCATCCCAATGTAGTTCGAGCTATCGATGCCGACGTGCATGAGGGCTGCCCGTATATCGTCATGGAGTACCTGGACGGGGACGACCTGGAGCATGTCTTCGCGCGCCGCGGGCCGTTACCACCGGATGAGGTCATCGCTTACATGGCCCAGGCCGCACGGGGCCTCGCCCACGCGCACGAGATGGGGGTGATCCACCGCGATATCAAGCCAACGAACGTGTTCCTCGTCAACACGGGGACCGTGAAGGTGCTCGACCTCGGATTCGGGGAACTGGTCGGGATGGCAGGGAAGTCGGGCAACGTCTTCGATACCGACGAAGGCATCGTGGTGGGGACAACCGATTTCATGTCGCCCGAGCAGGTCAAGCGGAATCCGATCGATATCCGGACGGACCTCTTCAGTCTGGGCTGCACGATGTACCGGCTGCTCACGGGGAGCTTTGCCTTCCCCGGCGTGACCAGGGAGGATCGGCTCGTCAAGCGGATCCGGGAGGGTCATGTCCCGATCACGGACGTCCGGCCGGGCCTCTCCTACCGCCTGGTCGCGATCGTCGACCGGCTGCTGGCAATCCGCCCGGAGGATCGCTTCGGCTCGGCTGCCGAGGCGGCGGAGGCCCTCGAGAAGCTGATCCCGCCGTCCGGCCGATCCGAGCGCGTGACCAGCGCGAAACCCGGCATGAAGAAGCCCGATTCCGGCGTGACATCCCTCGCCGAGGAGCCCGAAGCCCCGCTGGACTGGTCGCTGATCGAATCGGCACTCCGGCCGACCGGTCCCCGCGCCCGGAAGACCCCGCGCCTCGTGGATAGGGAGGAGCCGAAACCGCCCTCCACCAAAGGGCTCACTTCCCATCGCAAGAACCTCGAAGCGGCGGGCCTCGAATCCGGGCGCGAAGTGCATGAACAATATCGCAATGAATTGATCCAGATGAACCGGGTGATGTCCGAGCTCCAATCCATGGGGCCGAAGGACGAAGAGGCAGCCGAGACCGCGACCTGGCTCGAGCGTATCGGGGAGAAACTCGGCGACTTCCTGGCGGAGCCGAGCGCGGCGCAGATCCTCATCATCATCCTGGCGGTCTTTCTGGTCCTCGCGCTGGCCATGGCCGCCGCGCTGGGATAACCGGCACTAAGGCGACCCGGCGTGCGGAAACCCACCCGAAAACAACGGCAACGCGGAGACCGAATCCTGCGAGCCCGAAGCGCCAGCAAGTGAGTTCCGGCGGCGGCGATCCACTCACTCGCTCGCGCTTCGGGCTCGTGTGGCCACGACCGTCGTCGTGAGTAGGAGAATTCCTGCCGGTCGCCTAACCAGAAGAGGATACTCTTCCATTACTGATCAATCGTATCTTTATGCTTAGGTCGTCGGGCTCACCCTCACGGCCATCGTCCCAGGAACGTGACGGGCAGCAACGGGCAGCCCGGCTTGGCCTCGACCAGCGAGTACGCCTCGGCGGATTCCGCGCCGCATTGGGACCCGCGGCGACGGTGCATCCGCTCGTGGTCCCGCCAGATCGCCTCCGGCTCCTGGCTCTTGTGCTGATCGAGTGCCCTCTTCTTGATCTCGCGGACTGGCCCGATGTCGAGATACAGGTCGGGCCGGAATGCCAGCGTCTGTTGATCGGTCATGACCTCGAAGAAGTACAGGTTCCAGCCGCCGTTGCGGCGGTAGCATCGCCAGACGAGCGAGCTGACGACATGATGGTTCGGATGGGTGTCCAGCGGCCAGTGGGTTAGCACGATGTCCGGCTTCACCTCATCGAGCCATGAGGAGACGGCCCGCAAAGTCGCCTCATCGGCAATGAGCTTCTCGTGGGCGTAGGGGAAGAACTTGGGCGTTGCGCCCAGGACCTTGCAGGCGGCGCTCGCCTCCGTCTGCCGGACCTCGGCTTCGGGCCGGTCGAAGAATCGCCGATCACCGCGGAACGTCGTGCCGTAGGCCAGGATGACCTCGTGGCCCTGCCGCGACAGCAAAGCGGCCAGCCCGCCGGCCCCCGACTCGGGGTCGTCCGGATGGCCGCCGAAGATGACCACCTTGAGTCTCTTGGGTTCTTGAGCAGCCACAGACGCCGGACCCCAAGGCGCCGGGAAGGCCAGCGATATCGCGACGATCCCGAGACAGGTGATCATGAGTTTCATCGATTCTCCTCCAGGAAGATCTCTCTCCAGTGTTCCGTTAATGAATGTTTTACATACTGATCATTAACTAATTTCAATGAGACTCACCCGGGGTCCGGGAAGTCTCCCGGAGGTGCCGTCCCCGCGGGTCGGCCGGCGTCGCCGGGCGCTGTGGCGGGGAGCCGCACGACGAATTCGCTGCCGGTCCCCGGCCCGTCGCTACGGGCCTGGACGGAGCCGCCGTGCATCTCGGCGAGCTTCTGCACGAGCGTCAGCCCGATGCCCAGCCCACCCTCGGCGCGGGCGAGCGAGCGGTCCCCTTGCACGAAGAGCTCGAACATCTTCGGGAGCTGCTCGGGGGCGATGCCGATGCCGTTATCCCGGACCCGGATGACGATCTCGGCTTCCTCGCGGTGCGCGCTCAGCCAGATCCGTCCTCCGCCCTCGGTGTACTTGGCCGCATTGTTCAGCAAGTTCACCACGATCTGCTCGAGCCGCGTGGGGTCCGCCTCGAGCATCAGTCCCGACTGGAACGAGAGGGCCAGTTGATGCCTCCGTTCCTCGATGAAGGGGCCGACCGATGCGACGGCACTCTCCAGCACGGCGCACGCATCGATTGCTGCCTTGCGGAGCTGGATCTTCCCGCGGGTGATCCGCGAGACGTCCAGCAGGTCGTCGATCAGGCGGACGAGGTGTTTCACCTGCCGGCCGATGATCTCCATGCCGAGGACGATCGACTCGGGAAGCGGCCCGACGTACGCACTCATCGCGGCCGCGTTGCTGATAGCCGCCAGTGGGTTCCTCAGTTCATGCGCCAGCATCGCCAGGAACTCGTCCTTGCGTCGGTCGTTGGCCCTTAGCTCGTCGTAGAGCTCGGCCGAGCCGACGGCGGATGCGGCCAGGTTCGCCAGGGCGGTCGCGACGTGGACCTCGACGTCGGTAAAGTGGTGCGGGCTGCGGTAGTAGAAGACAAGCGTCCCGCTGAGGGCGCCACGCACCTTCAGCGGCACGACCAGCATCGACCGGATCCCTTCGCGAGCGTAAGCATTCCTCCGATGGCCGAGCACGGACGTCTCGAGAATGTCCTCGGCAACGACCGGCCTCTCGGGCAAGCGTGGTGTGTGCTCCAACACCTCGATGGTGGACCGCTGGTATTCCTCGGAAAGTCCGGAGGCCAGGACGATCCCCCAACGACCTGTGGCGGCCTGGTGTCGCCACACGGCGTAGGCATCCGCGGCCACGAGGCGGCGCGAGAGGGTCAGGACCGCCTCGGCGACCGAGCCCATGTCGAGCGACTGCGCTCAGGCTGCCCGAGGCCTCTACGAGGAGCGTGAGCTGCTCCTCGATCTGGCAGTGCCGCTGCAACGCCTCCTCACGGCGCCGGCCGGCCTCCTCCGCCTCGGCGAACAGACGGGCATTGTCCACGGCCAGGGCCACGCGCCCGCCCAGCTCCATCGCCGCGTGCAGGTCGTCCTGGTCGTAGCGTCGGGCGGCCTCCGCCACGATGAGCGTGAGGGCCCCCAGCGTTCGGCCCCGCGCCGTCAGTGGGATGATCATCACCGAGCGGAGGCCCAGGGAGCGCACCAGCCGAAGGTGGTCCGGGTCGTGCGGCAGACTGCACGATCTGCTCGTCCGTGAGCTCGAACGCAACAGCCGGCTCGCCGGTCCGGATGACCTTCAGCAACGCGTGGTCGTCCGAGGGGGGTGGATAGCGGCGCTGGATCTCGCGGATGAACTCAACCTTGGCCGGATCCTTATGGGCGACCTCGAGCCGCTGAAGCTCGCCATTCTCGGCCAGGAGGTCGAGCTGGCACCAGTCCGCGAAGATCGGGACCACCAGCCGGCAGACATGGGCCAGCGTCGCCTGGTAATCCAGTGCCGAGCTCAGGAGCCGACCGGCCTCGGCCAGGAGTTGCTGCCTCAGCTCGGCGCGCTTCCGATCGTCGATATCGGTTGACGTGCCGAACCACTTCGCGATGGCGCCCTGAGCACCGCGGACGGGCACGGCCCGCATCAGGAACCAGCGGAATTCCCCGTCGGACGCCCGCTTGAGCCGGAACTCCCCCTCGAACGCCGACGCCCGTTGGGCGGCGTCCGACCAGCCCGTCTGGAGCGTCGGCAAGTCATCGGGATGGATCAGCTCGGCGAAGATCTCCGCATTGGCCGTGGCGAACCCGGTATAGTCGCGCCAGGCGCTGGTTCAGATACTCGGCAGTCCCATCGGGCCGAAGCACGTAGACGATCTGGGGCACGACGTCGGCGAGCTGCCGAAACTGCTCTTCGCTTTGCCGCAGCGCATCCTCGGTGCGTTTCAGATCGGTGATATCGATGGCGATCCCGCCGACCATCGCGACGGTGTCGTCGGCACCCGGGATGGGGAATTTGCTGACGATCGAGTGATGCACGAGGCCGTCCTCGTGTTCCAGGGTCTCGATCGTGCGGATACCGGCCGCGTCGGCAAGGGCCCGCCGATCGTTCTCCCGGAACTGGGCTGCGGTCTGCGGCGGAAAGACCTCCTCATCGGTCCGGCCATAGAGATGTTCGCTCCGCGTGCGAAACGCCGCCTGGGCAGCGTCGTTGGCGTAGATGTAACGCCCCTGGAGGTCCTTGGCCCAGGCGAGTCCCGGCAGGTTCTCCATGAACCGCCCGAACCGGTACTCGCGCTCGCGCACCGCCTGCTCGGCCTCGCGGCGGCGACGGCCCTCCGCGAGCTGGACGCGCACCCGGGCCATCAGCTCGCAGGGGGAGAACGGCCGGACCAGGAAGTCGTCGGCCCGCGCATCCAGGCCGTCCAGCCGGTGTCCCTCACCGGTCCGTTCGGCGAGTACGATCACGGGGATCGCCGCCGTCTGGGGATCCGCGCAGCGCGCCCAGCCAGTCGTCGCCCCGCGCCCCGACACGCCCGGCGATCACCAGGTCCGGCAACCGACGGCGAACGGCCGCCAGCGCCGCGTCGCCGCTGGCCACGACTTCGACCACGTAGCATTCCGCGAGCATCTGGCCCGCCGTCTCGCGCAGCTCGGCGTCCTCATCGGCCAGCAGGACCCGCGGCCGAACCTCAGCGGCCAGTCCGTCGCCATCGGCCAGAACGTCGCCCAGGGTGGCAATCGGTTGTTGCTTCATCGACGGCGACTTCTTGAAGAGATGCGGCTCTCGGACCGGCCATGCCGAGCGATGGAGATCGGCGGCCTCTCAAATCCTCAGAGAGCCTTTCCAACGCTCTCAGTCTAATCATTCCGTCAACAGCCGCATACCGGAGTATCACCCCCCAAGCTACACCCGAGGGTCTTGTCACGCCGGCGCCGGAGACTTATGGTTGAGCCAGTGCTCAACTTCCGCGGACAAGCCGCGAGAACCGGGCCGCTCTCCCAACCCGATCAGGAGTGACCACCATGTGGGTCCGTCAATGCGATCTCGACGGCGAGACTGAGTTCCTGCCGCCGATCCCCTCGCGGATCGCCTCGAACGAGGAGTTCGTCCCGCCGCCACAGTCAGCCGAGCAGAGGGCCTATGAGGATCGGCTGGCGCAGATCAGCGAGCGGGCGGCGAAGCGGCAAGGCCGCTCGCGCCGCGACTTCCTCCGTAGCGGCAGTGGCATGGCCGCCGCGCTTCTAGCTCTCAACCAGGTCTTCGGCGACTGCTATGACGTCGCAGCTGACGAGGTCGAAGACCCGAAGGCGTTCGAGGATGCTGGCCCAAGGACCAGTTCGTCTTCGACGTTCAGACGCACCACGTCGACGTCTCCCGCAAGTGGTACGACGACTCGCCGACCGGGCGCGGATCAAAGCGTTCTTCCGGATGCTCCGCTCGGAGGCCAAGAGCGACGAGCATGCCATGGAGTTGCTCAACCGGGCCCATTACGTCAAGGAGGTCTTCGGCGACAGCGACACGGTCATGGCGGTGATCAGTGGCGTCCCCAGCCGCGACTGGGACAAGAACCCACTCCCCCCCGACCAGATGGTCGCCACCCGCAAGTTCGTGAACGACCTTGCCGGCACCCGGCGCGTGCTCTCGCACGGCCTGCTGCGGCCCAACCTCGGCAAGCCCGAGCTCGAGGAGATGGAGCGTCAGATCAAGGAGCTGAAGATCGACGCGTGGAAGATGTACACCGGCGCCGAGATCGGCGAGAAGGCCTGGCGGATGGACGACGAAAAGGTCGCCTACCCGTTCTGGGAGAAGACCAAGGCACTCGGGATCAAGAACCTGTGCGTTCACAAGGGACTGCCCCTGGGCGCGTTCAACGAGGAGGCTTGCCGGCCGCTCGACCTGGAGAAGGCCGCCAAGGACTGGCCTGATCTCAACTTCATCGTGTACCACTCCGGCTACCGCGGCTACGGCTGGCTGGCCAAGGGCACGGGGATCAAGGTCGTGGACCCTCAGAGCAACGACCCGCAGCGCATCCCCTGGATCAGCGACATCCTGGACATCCTCAAGCGGAACCCGGGGATCAAGAACATCTATTTCGAGCTGGGCAGCACGTTCAACATCCTCACTATCTACGCGCCCCAGTCGTGCATGCACATGCTCGGGCAGATGGTCAAGGTCGCCGGGGCCGACCATATCTTGTGGGGTACGGATTCGATCTGGAACGGCAGCCCGCAGAGCCAGATCGAGCGGATGCGGCGGTTCAAGATTGCCGATGCCTTGATCGAAAAGTACGGCTATTCCCAATTGACGGCCGAGATGAAGGACCAGATCCTGGGTCTCAACGCCGCCCGGCTACTGGGCGTCGATGTCGCTGCGGCGCGGAAGGCGATCAAGGCCGACAAGCTCAGCGCGCTGCGAGAAGGACGCCGATACGACCCCGCCACGCGAAGCAACACCCAGTACGGCTGGGTCTGGGTCGAGGATGGCGGCGATCCGACCACGCCCGTGGGGGCATGACGTGTCTCCGATTGGGCGACGTTTTCGGCACGATGCCGTATCATTGTCTAAGCGTATTCGTTAACGCGGCCGACGCGGTCTTAGAATGCCCGGCGCCTCCGTCCTCTCGGCCGAGCCGGGACCACCCACTCCCGCCGGCAGTAATACGGGCCAAGGCCGAGCGATTCTTCATGGGTGAACGCCATGGTCCAGGATAGGTCGTCCGGCCAGACGAGTACGTCATCGCATTCGGGCCGGAAGTTCGGCAGCGTGCCACCGATCAGCCGCACGGCCGGTGCTTTCAGCCACTCCGGATAGACGATGAAGACATCGGGATGCTCCCGATCGTAGGCCGCAGCCGCGCTCACCCCGGAGAGCGCGGGCATACTCGAAGCTGAAGACATCCCACTCGAATTGTCCATGCTTCCAGCGGCCGGTGGCCGCGTACAGCCCCGCGGCGTAAGTCTTACGCCAGCCCTGGAGACGCGCCCATAGTTCTCGGTCTGGCATGAGCTCCTGACGTCCCCCGCAACGATCGAGAACCGCTTGATAGGATTCCGGAGTCATGCCCGCTCCCTTCGAGGGGTTAGAGATGGACCCGCTGGGGTCGATGACCTCTTCGCATGAGACTTCGATCTCCTTGGCTCCGGGGGCTCGACTTTGGCTATCGTAGCCGAGGAAGGCCATCCTGTCGTCGCTGATTGGTCGCCGACTCGACTCGAAGTCAGTCCGCTTCGTGATGAATCCCCGAACGAAATGGTCCCTATGCGACGTCAATGCTTCGGCGGGGCCACGGCGGCTTTCGGCTGAGCGGGCCGGTTGGCCGCCGGCCTCGGAAAAAGGATGGTGATCGAGTCGAGCACGTCGTTGTGGAGGGAGAAACTGAGCCGGAGCGCGTTATAGGACAGGTCCACCTGGCCGGTCTTCTTCTCGGGGTTCGCGGCCCGCTTGCCCATCATGTCCTTGAACGTCGCCTCGCGCACCGAGCTCGGTGGGCCATACGCCTTCTCGATCGCGGCGCGGCTGGCGCCCATCCGGATCCCCTTGTCCGTCCGGCCGGCGAAGTCGCGGACCTTGAAGGCCCAGAACTTCCCTGTGAAGCACATGATCATCTGAACGCCTCTCTGGGCATGGACGTGAACGGCGAACCCACGGGAGTAGTATTCGAGCAGGTCCAGGTCCTTGACCGGCCTGTCGATCTTGTCGGGCGACCCCAGCAGCGTGATCACCTGACCGGTCTTCATGCCGAACTTCACCGGTCCAATCCCCTCCAGGGGCGTCACCACCGGGTCGGCGGCTTCCTTGGCGGCCGGCGCGGGCTGGAGTTGCGCCACGCCGAAAGTCTCGACTTGATAGCCCGCGGGGGGATTCAGGTCGAACAGGGCGGGATCGAGTGGGCGATCGAAGACGATGTCGGTGAAGACCTGCGAGGTCACGACGGTCCCTTCACGCGAGGTCATCTCGATCCGGAGCGGGAGCTTGGTCTGCGGGTCGACCCAGACGGTGATCTCCGGCTCGAGGCCTCCAGGTTTCGGTTGATCTTTCCCGATGAGCGGGTTGCGGACCACGAAGCCGACGGCCGACTTGCCGGCGATCTCGCGCGGAGGGAGCGTCTTGATGGGATTGTCGGCGATTGAGCTGAACAGCTTGTAGACGTTGGGTGCCGGAGCACCATTGGGAATGGCAAAACCCTCCAGGACCCGGACCGACTTGTGCGTGGGATCGACGAGAAGCGCTTTGTGGTGTTCGTAGTCAGTGATCGTATATGTGTGATCGGCGTTCTCGAGGCGAACGAGGCCTGGCCCGCGGGTCAGGAGCCGATGCAGCTCGCTCTCCTTCTTGTCGGGAGAGGACGTCTGGTCGGTCATGGTGCAAGACAATGTCCGAGTGCGTTCGACCGTGGCTTGCACTTCGGCGAGGGTGAGAAAGGCGGCCGATTCCCGGGGGACCAGCAGAGTCGCCACTCCGGCGATACCCGTGGCGATCAGCAATCCGGCGGCGACGCGTAGCGTCATGGACACGCTCCGTTTCCAGAAGGATTTTTCGGGGGAAGCGACGAATAAGAAGCGGTGAGCTCCCGGTCGAGCCGTCTCGGCGATCGTGAACAGAGGCTCGATGTCGATGGGCCGAACCGTCGGAGTCGTGGCGCGGAAGAGCTGACGCAGGTCCGCATCGTCCGGGTCAAGGTCGGAGGCGGGACCGGGCGGCAGGTTCTTGGCTTCGTGGGCCTTACCCAGACGACGATCGGGAGGTTCGGGCTGCCTCGGGTCCTGGGTCATGAACGAGCCCCATCTCAAGGATCGGCCAGCAGCGAGCGAAGCCGGGCAACCGCGCGGGCCACCTGCGACTTGATCGTGCTGACTGGCCGGTCGAGTGCGGCGGCAATCTCGGAGAACGTCAGGTCTTCGTCGAATCGGAGTGCGAGCAGTGCCCGTGCCTCCGGGTCGAGATGGAGCATGGCGTCGGCCAGGCGCCGGGTCTGATCGTCGGCGATGAGGCCAGCACCGGGATGAGCGTCGTCGACAAACGTCGCCCGTGTCCGGAACCGGTAATTGAGGCCCTCGCGACGCCTGCGGCGGCGAAGGGCGACGATCGCGGCGTTGACCACAGCGCGGCGAATCCAGGCCGGGAACCGCTCGGGCTGGGCCACCGATCCGGGTGCTTCCAGCAGCTTGAGAAAGACGCGCTGGCGGAGGTCTTCGGCCTCGGCCAGGTCGCCGGTGATCCGATAGGCGATCCTCACCATCGGCCTTTCCCAGCGCCGCACCAGCGCCGTGAAAGCCGACCGGTCGCCCCGCTGGAACCGCGAGACCAGCTCGGCGTCGCTCTCGCTCACTTCGGTGTCGGTGGACAAGGTCGAAATCCGTAAGCGTCGATGACTGGCCGAACTTCCGCATCTCGGACGCCGTTTCACGCGAGGACGGTCGCGACCGGGACGCCATCATTCGATGTCATCGCCGCTGATCATCCTACCGATAATGACGCCGCTGCCGCCCGATCGGACGAATCGGTCGCCCGAGATTTCTCGAAATCCTTGCGAAGGGAGATCGTCAAGAGGGCCCCCCACCGGCTTCAGAACGTCTGAGAGGCTGTGAAAGAATGGATTCGCAATAACGAATTCAAGATTCAAAATGAGTGTTAAGCCTGATCTGGCAAGCCCACCAGAGTCACCGAAGATTTCGGTGGGCCTCACGCCGCGGTGCGGCGTTCGACCCACTCTACGACCCTTCTCGTACACCCTTTGAGCGGAGTGGAACGGCAATTGGTCGTGTGGTTTACGCCGAGGGATGGTCGGTCGATCGTCGCTTGCAACTTCACAAACTCAGGGTGGTTGGCATTGATCAGAGTGTGCTGGACGTCGGGATCCCACACCGGTTCCCGGTGGGCCTCACCGCGATGACTCGCGGCTCGACGCCACCCTACGACCATCCGACGAGCTTCTCAAACATCTTCTGGAAGGCAAGGAAGCCAGAGACGCGCCTGTACGGCATGTCGGCAATTCTTGACGTCGAACCCGGATCGGCTTTATCAGACATAGATCGATCGGTGAGGTCTTGACTCCTCGTTTCCAAGATGTATAACCATAAGCGGGAAAATAGGGGGCAGGTGGATATGTCGTGTTCGCTCTTCGTCTCCGAGGCTCCTCACCCGGGTCAATCGGGTCCGAAGCGGCAAGACGACGCCGATTCATTGGCCTGGGATGCCGCAACCAAGGAGCTGGTCGGTCATCACGGGGAGCCCTGGTGGTACAGACGTTTCGCCTGTCAGGCTTGATCAGGTGTGAGAGGTCTCCGCCATCAGGACGAGACAGTTCAAGTGATCCTCGACCCGTTCTTGAGCCGCTTACCGGCGCGACCGAGCCGGGATGCCGAATGATCGTGGTCAGTCCATGTCGAGGTGCCGGGTCGGGCTTATGGGCTGGTTGTTCAGCCTGGGACTCGCCAGGTGCCTTGCCATCATCGTTTCTCACGAGGAGGGTCACGTCATGGGAGATCAGGAAATCTCGAAGCGTCGTGGTTTCACGTTGATCGAGCTCTTGGTGGTCATCGCCATCATCGCGGTCTTGATCGCGTTGCTCTTACCTGCCGTGCAGTCGGCGCGTGAGGCCGCTCGCCGGGCTCAGTGCACCAACAATTTGAAGCAAATCGGTCTCGCCTTCGCGAACTACGAGCAAACGAACCAGATCTACCCCCCGGGCGGCATGACGCTTGTGTCGTCGTTCTCGACGGCGACTTGGGGGAACGAGGCCGGCAACAACGGAGTGAGCTGGGTCGCGCTGACTCTTCCCTATCTTGAGCAAAACACGGTTTACTCCGCCATCAACTTCTCGACTGGTGTCAACCTCAACATGCAGGCTTTTGCTACGGCCTGGTACACCCGGCTCGCCGTGATGTCCTGTCCCTCCGACGGCGACCAGGATGGCTTCCGTACCTTTGGATCAGGCAACAGCAACGGTCAGGACATCGCCCAGAATCCCCCAGCTTCCCCGACCGGTGGCGCGGTCATGGTCCCGGTCGAAAATTATCTCGGCAGCTTCGGCGACAATTATTGCATCGGCTGCAACAACATGGGTATCACATTCCCAACCGAGACACCCTACAAAGTCTGGCCACCGGTCCCCGGACAGCCACGCGTCGGCTGGCCCGGCGAACAGGGCACGTTACTCGATAACTTCAACTGCTCAAACACGGGGAGTGCACCCGGCACGCTCCGCGGCATGTTTGACGTCACGACAGGTCAGAGTGTGAAACTCCAGAGTGTCACTGACGGCACAAGCAACACCATCGCGGCCGGAGAGGGGCTGCCCGCCCAGCGTGCTGACAACAATGTCTGGGAGTGGAATTCTGGCGCCAATGGTACCACCGTTCCGATCAACTATTTCTCGGGGCAGAGCTGTAGCCTGAATGGCAACGGTTGGGGCTCGACGAACTGGGCCTCGCGCTGTGCGTACACCAACACGGGCTTCAAGAGCCACCACCCGGGGGGATGCAACTTCCTGTTCGTCGATGGGTCCGTCCACTTCCTCAAGCAGACGATCAACATGTTCACGTACTGTGCCCTCGGCAGCCGCAACGGCGGTGAGGTCGTCAGTTCCGACGCCTACTGATCGAATCCTGCTCGAGCTCGCGTCCGCTCACCCGATACTGACAGTCCAGGCGGCGGTTGGGTCCAACTTACCAGTCCGGTCCAATCGCCGCAGGGTCAACTGCCCCCATTGAAGACATTTGCGAATCCCGATCAGGATCACAAGACTCATGCGTCCCCTCAACGTGATGGCCGCCGTCAATCGGTTACCCCGCCGCTTTCAGTTGATGCTGGCCGTGCCCGCCCTGATTGTCATGGCCTCTTGCGGCACGGATGACGGGCTCGGCAAACGTTTTTCCGTCTCCGGGACCGTCACCTATAACGGCAACCCCCTCGAGAAAGGCACTATCAGTTTCGTTTCCGAGGATCTGAAGAACAACCTTGGTGCCTCCGGTACCATCACGAACGGCTCGTACACTCTCTCAACCGGCGGCAATGAGGACGGGCGCAGGTCGGTAAATACAAGGTGACGATCACGTCCAAAGAAGATTTTGTCGCCAAAGCCCAGGCAGACTTTCAGAAAGAGACCGGAAAAGACAATCCCAAACTCCCCCCGCAGTTCATCTCCAAAGCCGAAGCGGCCGCCAAGAGCCTCATCCCGGCTGGCTACGGCGATCCGCGCACCACGAACCTCACGGCGGAGGTGAAGGCAGAGTCCAATACGCTCGATTTCAAGCTCTCCGACGCCGAGGCGCCACAGGAGCCCAAGGCGGCGGCGAAAGGCGGGGGCCGCAGAGGACGGTAGTTTTCGCCGGTTTCCGTTCTCGTGGGCCAAGGGCGACGTCTCCCGGGAGCGAGCACTTCTGGCCCTACTCCAACGAAGGAGGTCAGAGGTGGCCAGGACAGCAAGCCATGCAGCATCTCGTTGGATCGTTGCGGGCGTTCTCCTCGCTATCCCCCTCTCGGCCGCGCCGGCGGCGCCGACCCAGGGGGCTTCCCAGGAAAGTGCTCCGTCGGGCTTGCCGCTGCCGCACGACCTGCCGCTGGACGACTATGAGCGCGTCCTCTACAAGTTCCTGTTCAAGCGGACCTACGCGGCGTCGCCGTATTCGTGGACCCAGGACAAGGAGATCCGGGACACGGGCCCGTTCATCGGCGGCCTGTATTATGGCACCCACCCAGCGGTCCGCATTTACTACTCGCCGGAGGTCATGAACTGGCTCAAGGGTGGTCGGCAGGGCGAAGTCGCCGACGGCGGGATGATCGTCAAGGAGATGTTCCCGCCCCCGGCGGCCTTGTACGTCGACCCGGTGGTCGGGCACTCCGCCGCCGAAAGACCCGACGACCGGGGCCTCGCCGCTCGATGGTCTGATCTCGGCGTGGACAGTGATGGTCAAGGATCGCTCGATCGCCAAGGGGGGCTGGTTCTATGCCAATCCCGCTGCCCCCAAGATCGACACGACGGGCAAGACGCCCGCGCAGATCGAGAAGGCCATCGACGCGGCGGTCGAGCAGGTTCTGGACAACTACGACTACCCATTCCCTTTCCCCGCCTCCGGCGTCGCCCTGGGGACCTGCCAGCGTTGCCACGCCTCGGCCGCCAATGAGATGACCTTCAGCTCGCTCGACAACGTCCTGGGCTTCCCGGGCCAGCCTATCCGGTTTCTCAACGACGACACCTGGCGCAATCCGGACCTCCTCTCCGTCCTGCCGAGGAAGCTCACCAGCCTCTTCGCCGCAGGCGGCCGGGCCCCTCACACCGACGGCTCTCGCCAACTCCCATCGGCTTCCGCCCTCACGCGGCCAATGCGGGCCCGGACCGACCTCGGCGACAACCTGGAGTTGCAGCGCGTACGTCATGTCGGGCCGCCACCGGCCGCCGACACGGCCGCTGATGAGGACCCCGGCCGCGCCGGGGCGGGCGGCGCCCGGGCCGGACCCGACGTTCGTCGCCACCTTCCCCCTGGCATCACCGACGAAGGTTCCCAAGACGTTCCCGGGCCAGTGGGCCGACCGCGTCGTCGCCGGGCCGAACGGAGCGGAAGCGTACATCACCTCCGACAACTGCATGGGCTGCCACGGCGGCCTCGGCGGCGCCCCTACGGCATGACCATGTTCGTCAAGACCGGGACCGCCTACGGCGACGGCTTCAACCTCTCCGAGTTCGGCGAGTGGCGGTGGTCGCCGATGGGACTGGCCGGCCGCGACCCGATCTTCCACGCGCAGGTCGAGAGCGAGTTGGCCCTCCTCGACGCCGAGTTTCCGCCCGACAAGGCCCGGGCCGCCAAGACCGCCCTGCTCAACCTCTGCCTGAGCTGCCATGGCGCGATGGGCCAGCGTCAGCTCGCGCTCGACGCTCAGGCTGGCCACGCCTCCGCGATCACCGGCAAGCCGCTCGACCCCAACTTCAAGCTCGAGTACTTCGACCTCACGACCGCCCTCGACGCCAAGGGACTCAAGCAGAAGGATTACGAATACCACAAGTACGGCAACCTCGCCCGCGAGGGCGTGAGCTGCACCATCTGCCACCACATCGACCCGCCCGACCCGGCGAAGGTGAAGGCGTCGGGCTTTACCGACATCGAGTATTTCTTGATGAAGAATACGACCGGTCGCTACGAGCGAGGGCCGGACAACATCCTCAACGGCCCGTTCGACAAGGTGGCCGTCCTGCCGATGCAGGCGTCGCTGGGCATCACGCCCAAGTTCAACCCCTACCTCAAGGACTCGCGGGTTTGCGGGACTTGCCACGCCATCAACCTGCCCAACGTCGACGCCCCGTTCCCCGGCAAATTCCCATACCTGAACGAGGCCGAGACCATTCCCGAGTTCCAGAAGTTCCCGCACAGCATCGAGCAGGCGACCTTCCTCGAATGGCAGAACAGTGTCTTCGCCAACCAGGCGGATGCGAAGGAGTTCAAGAGCTGTCAGGACTGCCACATGCCCGGCAGCTTCGTCTCGGCCGACAAGCGGATCAACCTGCCCCAGCTCGTCACGCAGATCGCCACGATCGAGGACACGAACTACCCGATGGTCGACCATGGCGCCCCGGCCGACGCCATCCACGTCCCGGTCCGGGGCAACTACAAGCGCCACGAGCTGGTCGGGCTCAACGTCTTCATCGAGTCGATGTTCAACCAGTTCGACCCGATCCTCGGCGTGGCGCAGTCCGACTTCATGACCTCGGCCACCAACGGCAACATCGTGGCGATGGACAACATGGTCCGCCAGGCCCGCGAGGCGACGGTGGACCTCGCCGTCAAGTGGGTTGACACTCCCGACAACGCCCCGCTGGTCGCGGAGGTCATCGTGACCAACAAGGTCGGTCACCGGTTCCCCAGCGGCGTCGGGTTCCGCCGTGCGTTCCTCGAAGTGCTGGCCAGGAAGAAGTCGACCGGCGAGGTCGTCTGGGGCTCGGGCCGGACCAGCTCCGTCGGCGTGATCGTCGACGGCCAGGGGCGGCCGCTGCCCTCGGAGTTCCTCCCCGACGCGAAGACCTTCCAGCCGCATTACCAGGAGATCCGCGCCGAGGACCAGGTGCAGATCTACGAGGAGCTGACCCTCAACGCCAAGAACGAGTTCACCACCAGCTTCATCCACCGCGACTCGCATCCCAAGGACAACCGACTCCTCGCCCGAGGTTGGCTCTCCGGCGACCACCTCGCGACCAAGAGCCCGATCGTCAAACAGTTCCTGGTCGCGACCGACCCCGAGGGAGCGAGCGTCCTCGCCGACCCCGATTTCAGCGACAACGGCGGCAAGGGTGCCACGGGGATCGACCACATCAACTACGTCATGAGCCTGCCCGCCGGTGTCGAGAAGGCCGACATCGCCGTGAAGGTCACGATGTACTACCAGGCAATCCCGCCGTTCTACCTCCAGCAGCGGTTCCAAGATCGCGCCCAACGGAGAGGCCACCAAGCGGCTCTATTACATGGCCAGCCGGCTGGTGACGGAGGGGACGTTCATCGAAGACTGGAAGCTCCCGCTCGTCTCCGCGACGACCGACGCCACCCCGAAGCCCACGCCCCGCACCGAGGCTGCTGCCTCGCAAGGAGAATAGCCGGGACAACGCGGGCGATCGATGGTTGTCCCGTTCCCGCAGCCAGGCGTTCCACGCCTCGAACCCGCCGGAAAACGCTCGCGAGGAGGGATTCGGCCTCTGAGGTCGTGGCCTCGGCCTGTCGTCCCGGCGATCAGCGGAATAGCCCTTGACTACCGGGCCGTTCGAGGAATGTGTCGAGGAGGGCGGTCAGCTCGGAGGCGTTGGGGATTTCCTTGAACCGAAGGATTGGACCCTTGAGCTCCTGGAGGGCCTCTTCGTCAACTTTGAGGCGATCGGAGATCGCCAGGGCGAACCGCGGGGGACCGTGCTGGGGCAGGAGCCGCAGGAGCCGTTCCAGACTCGACCGCTTCCAGAAGCCGACGACCTCGAGCAGCACGTCGGTGCCAGTGGCTTTGTGGACGAGCCGGTAGTCGGGGACCCAGATGCCTTCGCGGCCCAGCTCGATCACGTCGGTAACCTCGGTGATCTCCCAGGCCGGCGCCACCTGGCGGAACCGCTCGACGAACGCGGCCAGTTCAGCCGGCGTGTAGGTGCCGGTGTCAGCCTGATGGGAGATCAAGCCGTCGCTGGCTTCCAAGTGGAAGCTCCGGGGCTCGCGCTTCGGGCCCCAGCGCAGCTCGGCGTCGAGGCGGAAGTCCGAGCAGTGCAATAGCGCCGGTAGGAACCAGGCGACCTGGAGTCCGTACTTGGTGGTGGCGCTGAAGAGGCTCAAGGGGCCGTCGATCTGAAAGACGTAGCCGTCGCGCATGCTCCCCTCGACCCGGTAGAGCAGCCGGTGGAACTTCAGCCGGCGAAAGAGTTGGCGATACCGCGGGGGACGCTCGTTGCGGACTTCGGCCCGCACATGGACCGAGCGGAGCAGCACAGCCTGGGCCAGTGCCACGTTATAGCGATCGATCAGCCGCTGGGCCGTGATGTCCTCGAAGCTCAGCAGGCGGTTCTCGTCGCGGAGGTCGGCGAAGAGCGCGCTGAGCACGGCGTCCGGTTCGAGCTTCAGCGCGCCGGCCACCTCGCGCAGGACCTCATCGCGGTGGAACTGGGGACGCTGGCCGGGCACGGATGCGCCGGTGAGGAGCCGGCGGCGATACGCGGCCGCCGCCGCGAAGACCTTCTCCCGGACCTCGTCGGGCGGAACATCGGCCACGACTTCGAACTCGGCGCGGTCTTCCAGCACCTTGGCCAGACCCCGGTGCACTTGGGTCGCCTTACCGCCGCCGCCGAAGAGCTCGTCCACCTCGCTCTCGATCTCGCCCCGCGTGATCCCCGTGCCTTCGCGGTAGAGCAAGAGCAGGCTCTCCGCCGCCTCCAGCCAGTGCGCGGCCTCGCGGTCGATGTATAGCGGGACCACCCGCTGCTTCGAGATCTTCACACGGACCAGGTCGCCTGTGAGCATGTGATCTCATCGCTTCCCAAAGGGCACCATCTCGGCGACTCCGGCCGCGGATTGGCTCCTCGATCGCCTCGCCTTGAGGACGCGCCGACTCACGAAAACTCGGGCTCGTCTCGTGCTCCGTGACAGATCTTCAGGATGTTCACCGACTTAAGTTGGTCGTCTATTTGGTAGAAGACCCGATACTTGCCACAGAGGATTTCCCGTACTCGGCCATGCCCTGCTTTGGAGTAACGCGGTCCGATACGAGGAAACGTCCGCAAGACGTTGACGTGATCGATGATCGTGTTACCCAGTCTTTCGGCCGCACTCGGATCGGTTTGCGCAATGTAAGTGACGATCGCTTCGAGATCGGCTAAGGCCGTCTCTGTCCAGATCACTTTGAAATCCACCTTTGAAGCCTCTTCTTTACCTCGTCGTGCGGGATCGTGCGACCCGCCTCGACGTCTTCTTGGCCCCGCCGAATCCCGGCGAGTATGGCGACTTCCTCAGCGATCTCCTCGAAGCTCGCATGCTCGGGGAGCTGACGGATCGCCTCAATTACAACTTCTTTATTCGACATGGCCGAATCTCCTGCAGGTTATGGTCGTGTCCATAGGGGATTCTATGATGGTTGTCCAACTTGCTCAATTCCCTCCATAGGCGTCGTGCTGGCGCCTGCGGTTGGAGGTGAACTCTTCGACGGTGTCGCGCGTGATGACCTCGTAGAGGACGGCTTCTTTGTCGCCCGACTTGCGGAGGACGCGTCCTAGGCGCTGGACGTGCTCGCGGACCGAGCCCGACCCGGAGAGCACAACGGCGACGTTCGCCTCGGGCACGTTGACCCCTTCGTTGAGCACGCGCGAGGTGGCGACGATCGGATAGTCACCGGTGTTGAACTTCAAGAGAATATCGCGGCGCTCCTTGGTCTTGGTCTGGTGGGTGATGACGGGGACCAGGAACTTGCGGGCGATGGTGTAAACCGTCGCGTTGTCGTCCGTGAAGATCAGCACCCGGTCGCCGTTGTGGCGCTCGAGCAGGCGGCCCAGCAGATTCAGCTTGGCGGGTGCACCCAGCGCGAGCCCGCGCTGCTCGCGGTAGGCGCGGAAGGCCTCGCGGCCCTCGGCGGATTGGTGGGCCACGTAGATGAACCGGCTCCAGCCGTTGGGCCCTCTCATGTCGATGCCCATGTCGCGCACAAACGTACGATAGATCTCGCGCGCTCGTTCGTAGCGTGCTCGTTCTTCGTCGCTCAACTGGACATACAACGTCATCACGCGGTAGTCGGCCAGATAGTGGCCGCGGAGCTGGGTGATCTCGCGGCGGTAGACGATTGGACCGATCAACTGATCCAGGTGCGTATGTGCGTTGTCGGCGCGCTCGGGAGTTGCGGTCAGGCCCAGGCGGAACGGGGCAATGGCGCAGGTCGCGGCCAGGCCGTAGGTGGGGCCGGGCAGGTGGTGACATTCGTCGAAGACGATGAAGCCGAACCGGTTGCCCAGTCGGTCCATGTTCAGGTAGGCCGAGTCGTAGGTTGTCACGGTCAGCGGCTGGATGTCGTAGTAGCCGCCGCCCAGGAGGCCGACCTCGACGCCGAAGCTGAGCACCAGCTCGTCGTACCACTGGTTCATCAGGTCGATGGTCGGGGTGATGACCAGGGTGGGCCGGCCGGTGCGTTCGATGCACAGGTTGGCCAGGTGGGTCTTGCCGGTCCCGGTCGGCAGCACGACCACGCCCCGGCCGCCGGCTTCCCACCACGCCTTCAGGCCCTCGACCTGGTGAGGAAACGCGTCCTTGGCCACCTTGAGCCGCCACGGCGTTGGCTCGTACGCCCGAGCAGCATCCTGGTACGGGTGCTTTTGCTGCCGCAACTGCTCGACGACCGTCCGGTACCAGATCGCCTCGGCGCGGAACTGACGAGTGCGGAAGTCGAATTTCACACCCGGCAAGCCGGGCTCGTCATCCTCGCGCGGGCCCTCGACCACGAGCGTGCCCTCATCGAAGGCCAGCCGCAAGGGCAGGTTGGCGTGGCCGTTGGGTGATTCGCCGAGGGTGCTCATGGGCGCGGGTCTCCCGGGGAAGGAGGCTGAGATGGTGGCGACGAGGACGAAGACTTCGGCTGCCGCAATCTCAGCCAGCCGAATAACTCGGCGACCAGCAGGCGATATCCTGGCAGGACGGGATCACCCTCGAGGAGTCCCTCGTTGGGTACCTCCTTGGGTCGGCGACCCGGACGGTAGACCTGCACGCCCATGCGTTCGGGATCGATCAGCCAGCCCAGCGGGCAGCCGTTGGCCCGGGAGAAGGCGAGTTTCTCGCGACACTTCCGGACCGGCTGATCCGGCGAGACGATCTCGATGTGAATATCCGGCGGTCGCAATGTTGGGTTGAGAACCACACCATCCTCGTCGGTCTCGATGTGCTCCTCCAGCAAGAAGACGACATCCGGTATGATCGATCGGCCCGCGAACGTGCAGCGCAGCTCCGGAAACGTCTCACCCAGGTTCCGCGGTTTGGAGTAGGCGTCGACATGCGTCATGAGCCGCTTGGTGAGCAGGCTGTGTTTCTTCTGCGGAGACACCTTGGCCTCGATACTCCCATCAATGAACTCCAGGTACGGATGCTCGTCGATCTCCGGCATCCGGAGGAATTCTTCGAGCGTGATCCGCTTTTCGACCTGCACCGGACTGGCCATCACCGCACCCTTCCTCCCTCCGCGAACCGATCCGTCTGCCAAGATGCCCGGAATTCTCCGACGCTTCGCGACGACCGTGCATGATACCCTTGTACCCGATCTCCACCGGCCGGAACATGCCGAACGGATCCCTTCCAGTGTACTCCAGTCTATCCGAAACGTTGAGGTGAATCGGAGAAGAGACACGGCCTTGCATCGCCTCACGATCGTCGCGACTTCCGATTGTGCGGGTTGCGTCGAGGCTGCGAGCGTGTGCGCGGCCGTGGTGCCCCGGTTCGAAGCGGTTCCAGGGCCAAGCGTTCCGCGTCGCTCAGCTCGCGCCACTGGCCGGGGGCAAGGTCGCCGAGGGAAATCGGGCCGATCGCGACGCGGACCAGCCGCAACGTGGGATGACCGACGGCGGCGGTCATCCGCCGGACCTGTCGGTTACGCCCTTCGCGGATAGTCATCCTCAACCAGGCGGTCGGCACGTTCTTGCGGAACCGGATCGGCACCGAGCGCTCCGGCAATTCCGGTGCCTCAGCCAGGAGCTCGACCTCGGCCGGACGGGTCGGCCCGTCGCTCAGGACGACGCCCCGGCGCAGGGCCGCCAGCGCCGCTTCATCGGGGACCCGCTCGACCTGGACGAGATAGGTCTTGGGATGCTCGAACCGCGGGTCGGTGAGGCGATGGGCGAGCAAGCCGTCGTCGGTCAGAAGCAGCAGGCCCTCGCTATCGCGGTCGAGCCGGCCGACGGGATAGACCCCCGGGATCGGCACGAACGCCTTGAGCGTGGCTCGGCCCTCGGCGTCGCGGAACTGGCTCAGGACGTCGTAGGGCTTGAACAGGGCGATGACGCGGGAAGGCACGGTAAAGTCAATCTCACGCGAACAGCCGGGTTAACCAGTCCAGCAACCCTTGCACGTGCGGGCCATCCGACTCAAAGTAGCGCTTCGTGATGGCCTGGCCGAAGGGTGTTCCCGGGTCATCCTGCCAGGAGAGCCACGTGTGAATCAACGCCTTCGTGAAGTGGGCCTCGATGAAACGCCGCTCTTCGACGGGAATCTCACCGACACATCGACTTGCCCGTTCGAAAAGAGCGTCACCCTCCGGCACGAGGTAGCTCAAGTAGTCTTCGAGCATACCCGGCAGCGTATTATCGGGCATGATCCAGACGCCGACTCGGGGCAAAGGGTCGTGATCGACGATCGTTCCGGTGGGATCAGGGCTATCGGGTATGCTCGTGTATCCAGCCCGCTCCAAGGTCCCCCTAATCTGCCGCCAGCGCTCCTGGATATCGGCGTCCGCATCCACGACGACTCCGAAGCTCTCCAGGTCGGTGCCGGGCTTCAGGCGAACGGGAATCTGTTTGAGGATCTTCTCCACCCCGCCCTCGGCATGAACTTTGAATTTGGGCACGAAGGAATGCCGCTGGGCGATTGCGTAGATGACATGCTCATCATCCGGGCCTTCGACGACGAGTAGGAGCCGATCGGCCATCAGCGGACCTCAATCTCACCTTCGACCGCGATCTCGAGCTCACGCTCATCGAACTCGCCGACCAAAGTCCGGTCGCCCTTGCGGGCAAGCCGCACGAGAACCCCTTCCTCCTCGCTCTCGCGAGCGGCCTCCTCGAACGCCTTGATGCAGTCGTAGCTGTGGGTCGTCGCGAAAACTTGGACATTCAGGCGAGTCGCCATCTCGAACACCAACCGCCAGAGATCGGGCTGGACGGAGTAATGAATGCCGTTTTCGATCTCATCGACGAGCAGCAATCCGTCCTTGGCATGGACAAGAGCCAGTGCGATGCCAAAGAGGCGATTCACGCCGTCGCCCAAGACACGAAGTGGGATCGGCTCCTCGAAATACCGACTTTCGCGAAGGGAACCCTGCTTGCTGCTTCCTGCACTGCACCAATCCCTTTGATGCGTCCTCCGGGGCCTTTCGTCGCCACACGCTCGATCTCAGGCGAGATGATGCGCAAAGCCTCAATGACGTCTTTCTCAAAGGAGGAGAGAGAAACTGCGTCCCAGAGCTGAATAACAACATCCCTACTTAGGCCGTCAGGCCCTAAAGCGTGGAACGGGACATCCCGAATTGGCATATTGAGGCTGTCAGCATTTGGAGATGGCGTATTTCCATTGTCGGGAACTGAGGGCAGTCTCTCGGAAGTCGTCATATTCGCTAGAATCGCCCTGGTTGCGGGTCCAACGCGAAATAAGAGCGACTGAAAGCTTGCATACGATCCAGGAATAACCTCCCGAACAATATCTTTTTCAGGTCCAATACTATGAATTATAGGTGCTAATGGTGCATAATTCACGTGCAAGATAATCCTAAGAGTCTCGTTTTGTGAGTCGATAGGTCCGATTGTGATCGCACTTTCCTCTTCCGGGGATGCTTTGCGGTCGAAGAACAAACTATGGACAGGTAAGAACGGGATATGGCTGCGGCTCCACTCATCGAGTTCGGCAGCGAGCACTTCATTTCGGATTGAGAAGATTTCCAGAAGATCTGCCAAGGAACCTGGCTTCGCGAACAATCGCAAAGCTTCCAGTATGGTCGATTTGCCGACGTTATTCTTGCCAACGATGAGGTTCACCCGCCCCAGGTGTCCGATCCGCAGCTCGCGGAAGCACCGGAATCGTTGAATCTCCAGCGAATTGAGGATCAGGTCTTTTGGCATGATCGGCATCTCCCTCCGCGTCTATTCTACCGATCGGCGTCAGTTCTTCCCAGATCCGATGCAAACGACAGTCACGAACCGAAATTGCCGCCTTGGCTCGATACGCGTCATCTGCGACAATGGAACCGATCGACGATTCCGCCAGGAGGCTGCTATGTCCACCGCAATCGCTGCCCCCCGATTCTCATGTCCGCCGAGGAATACGGCCGGCGTCCCGATCCAGGTCATCCCGAGGAACTCGTCCGAGGAAGGATCGTACCCTTGCCCCAGCCAGACGTCATGGCCAGATCTGCACTCAGTGCGATCTGTCTACTTGGGCGCTTCCTCGAAGACCATGACCTCGGCCATGTCCTGAGCAACGACGCGGGCGTGATCACCGAGCGAGACCCCGACACGGTTCGAGGCGCGGACGTCGCCTTCTACAGCTATGCACGGCTGCCCAAGGGGCCGCTGCCGCAGGACTATGGTCCGGAAGTGCCCGAGCTGGTCGTCGAGGTCCGGTCGCCGAGCGACCGCTGGCCGAAGGTCCTGGCCAAGGTCGCCGAGTACCTCGAGGCCGGTGTGCGGATCGTGATCGTGCTGGACGACGAGTCGCGGACGGCGGTCCTCTACTTCGCCGATCGAGCGTCGGTCACCCTCAAGGTTGACGACGAACTCACCGTCCCCGAGATCCTCCCTGGCTTCGCCGTCGCGGTGCGGCGGTTCTTCGAATGATCAAGCTGGTCTCGCTCAACTCCCCTCCGGCGTCTTGACGCGAAACTCGCGCAGGCCGAAGGTCAACGCGCCGAGGACCGTGAACACCGCAGAAACCGCCAGGAGCACGATCAGGCAGGTCGCGGCCGAGGGGGCCGTTGAGAGGTCGATCGACCAGTTGACGCCGGGCATGTCGAGCCATCGCACGGCCAGCACCCGGATGTAATACATCACTGTCACTTCCCGGACGACGAAGTCGATGTTCGCGAAGACCTCCTCGAAGAGGACGACGTAGATCGCGCCGAAGACGAGTGTCCGCCGCACCCAGAGGCTCATCCAACCGAAGATCGACAGGTAGGCGGACAGGCTCAGGGCCAGCAGGGCGGCGATGATCGGGGCACGCTCCGTCAGCACTGGTTTCATCAGGCCTTCCTCGCCCCAGTAGACCGTCACGAGCGTCGCGATCGTGAAGATCACGGCCCGCATCGCCGTGACTGTGAACGTGCCCAGGAGCTTGGCCAGGTAAATCGCCCACCGCGGGATCGGTCGGATCAGGAAATAGGTCAGCGTCTGCTCCTCGATGTCGTCCTGGACCATGCCCGAGGCGAACAGGAGGGCCGAGATCGGCACCAGCGCCGAGAAGATCAGGCCGAAGATCAGGTCGCCCTCGACGGACCCGGGCCGATAGACCATCTGGAACCGTCGGGTCACCGCCGCGATGACGATCGGCAGAGAGAAGAGCAGGGCGATGATCAGCAGGCGAATCCCTCGGCTCTGTCGCGCGGCCGTGATCCGCACGACCGTCAGGATCGCCGAGAGGCTGAGTCGGCGCGAGAGCTCGATCGGGACGGTCTCGTTCGGGAGTTGAGACTCCCTTTCCGAACTTGTGCCGGGGATGAGCTCACGGAGCTCTGCGACGGCCAGTTCCGGCGCCGGTTCCGGCCGTGGCTCGGGATGAGGTGAGGACGTCGGCGCGATCGTCGTCATGGATTCACCAGGTACTTGAAGACGGCTTCCAGGTTGTCGTCGTCGGAATACACTTCCTCGATCGGCGTGTCGGCCTCCAGCGCCAGGTGGACCAATCGCCCATAAAACTGGTCCGGCAGCCGGGTCTCCACCACGATCGCCCCGTCGTCCCGCTTCAGCTCGATTCCCACGACATCATCGCAGCGCACCAGCTTGGCGGCCAGTGCCCGGACGCCGGGCGACTTGAGCACGATCCGGTGAGGATGCTTGTCGATCAGGTCGCGGATCTGGCGCACATCCCCCACGGCGACCAGCCGGCCTCGGTTTAGCAGGACGAACGACCGCGTGAGCGCCTGGATCTCGTAGAAAACATGGCTGGCGACCAGCACGGTGCGGCCCTGGCGACCCCAGTCAAGGATCAGGTCCATCAACTCGCGCCGGGCGACCGGGTCGGTGCCCGTCAGCGGCTCGTCGAGGAACAGGACCAGCGGGTCGTGTACCAGCGCCTGGGCCAGCTTGATTCGCTGCCGCATCCCCTTCGAATACCCGCGGATCGGCCGGCCAGCGTGCTCCGTCATCCGCACCAGCTCCAGCGCCCGCCCAGCCGCCTCACGCGCCCCGCGCCGACCCAGGCCGCCCAGGAGCGCGCAGGCGGTCAAGAACTCCCGCCCCGACATCCATTCGAAGAACGCATCCTGCTCCGGGCAGAGACCGACATGGCGGTTCAGTCCCGGATGGTTCCATGGCCGATGACCCAGGACCTGGACTTCACCCTGGCTGGGACGGAGCTGGCCGGTCGCCAGTTGTAACAGCGTGCTCTTCCCCGAGCCGTTCGGACCCAAAAGACCCGTCACACCCGCCGGCACCCGGAGCGACAGGTTGTTCAACCCGATCACCTCGCCGTACCACTTCGAGACCGAGCGGAATTCGACGATCGGCGTGATGGATTCGGACACATTCATATTGAATTCCAAATGCAAGATTACGGATTCCAAATTCCGGATTCACGTCCGCGTTTGTCAAGTTCTTCGGTCACCCGTCACAGGCTGCCGACATCCGATTCTGAATCTGGAATCTGGAATCGCATCCCGAATCACCGCTCATCTCAGGCGATCGAGGCTGCGGATGCGCGTCATGAGGATCCCGATGGAGGCCGCCGCCAGAGCCATGAGGACCCCGGCCGACCATTGCCAGGGGTAGGTGGCCGGCGCGATTGGCGGCCTTGGTCTCTCTGGCGCGGCGAGCGTATCGGCCTCGTCGTCCGAGAAGGGAGCGAATGGCGGTGGTGGCCCTCCGCGAAACCGGGGCCCACGTCGCGGTCCAAACGGGCCCATGCGGAGGGTCTCGCCGGCGCGGCGACCGCTCTCGAAGACGTCCGTGATCTTGTCCCAGGCCGTCTCGGCGTCGAACAGGGCATCGCGGACCCGGCGCAGGTTGTTGGTATAGGAAACCAGAGGACACCACTCGGCCTTCACCGTGGCGTCGAGCACCCCGGCGGTGATGTTACTAACGATCCAGAACGCCATCCACATCGCGCCGACGTATCGCGAATTCCGCGAGAGCGACGAAAGAGCCAGCATCAACAGGCCCGCCGAAGCGACAACGATGAGGCCGAAGGCCATCGAGGCCAGCAGGAGTCGGGCGGTGTCGCGGATCACGGTTGGATCGAGGCTGAACCCGTAACCGAGCGCAAACGCCAGCAACGCCGGCACAATCGTCACCGCCGACAGGAACACGGCTATCACGCCGAGTTTCCCCAGGAAGTATTCGAACCGCCGCAACGGGCGCGAGAGGTAGAGCGGGATGGCGTTGAACCGTAGGTCCTGGCTGATCAGATCGGGCCCGACCAGTAGCACGAGGACCATCGAGAACGAGAGCTGGACGTCGAAGAACAGGCGGAAGGCCATGGTCCACAGTGGAGTGCGGTAGCCCCTCGGGCCGGCCTTGAGCGAGTCCGGGAGGCCCTGGATGAGGAAGAGGAACGGCGTGAACAGCCGGGACCCTTGTTCGAAGAGTCCCCAGAGAGCCACCACGCAGGTGAGCACCAGCGCGGGGCCTCCGGCGCCCAGCAGGATCCAGCGGACCCAACGGTTCTTGAGCTGGACGAGGACCCCATGTCGGGTGATCGGCATCCATCGCCGGGCCTGGCCCGAGAGCGTGCCGTGCCAGTGCTGGTATCCCTGGTCGAAGATCGGCATCAGTGGTTTTCCGAGAGGGCGCCGAGGAAGACTTCTTCAAGAGTGCTCCGCCTGGGTCGGAGCAAGCGGATCTGTTCGCCGGCCTCGCGGGCGAGCTCCCAGACGACGGCCGCCGCCGTCTCGGGCGGGAGCCACACCCGGAGGTGGTCGTCGACCGGCTCCACCGTGATGCCCCGCGCCGCGAGCTGCCCGGAGAAACGGACCGCATCGCCCTTGACGCGGAGCTCGAGCTGGAGGTTGTGAGCCTGCTTGAGGTCCGCGATCCGGCCCTGGGCCAGCAGGCGGCCGTTGCCCAGGACCATGACGTACTCGCAGACCGACTCAACGTCGGGGAGCAGGTGTGAGGAGAATAGCAGACTCATCCCCTTGTTGCGCGACAGGTCCCTGGTCAGCTCCAGGACGTCATCCCGACCGGCCGGGTCCATCCCGTTGGTCGGCTCGTCGAGGATCAGCAGCCGCGGGTCGTGCACGATCGCCGCGGCGATCTTGAACCGCTGCTTCATCCCGGTCGAATACGACTCGAGGCGGCGGTACCGCGCCTCGCCCAGGCCCACATAGTCGAGCACCTCATCGGCGCGCTGCAAGGCGTCCTTGCGGCTCATCCCGACCAGCTCTCCCGCGAAGGCGACCGCCGACACGCCGTTCATGCCCGGGAACAGGCATTCGTCCTCGGGCACGAACCCCGCGGCCTGGCGGATCGCCAGTCGCTCTGCGCGAATATCCATCCCCAGGACCTGCCCTTGCCCGGAATCGATCGCGATCAGGCCCAGGAGCGTCCGGATCATCGTCGTCTTGCCCGCGCCGTTGGGACCGAGCAGGCCGATCGCCCCCTCCGGCAACGCGACCGTCAGGCCGCGCAGTGCTGTAACTTTCCCGTAGGTCTTGGTCACATTCTCCAGATCAATGAGCATCGTCAACCCCGAAAACGGTCGGCCTGGACCGGCTCTCTCTCAAGACTGGAGGATGCCCCGCGCAAACCCGGCTCAACTTCCGGGCACCCCCTTCTCCATTCGCGCAACCGTCCCGAATATTATTTGGCGCGGCCGCCTTCCACTGCAAGCGCGCCGTGTCGCGCCTCCAGCGACGGATTCGCAGAGGTCGCGTCCTCAATGCCACGTTTTTGCGACGAAATGCCGGACGACTCTGAGATGCTCGCGCTGCCCGTCCCACCTGACTCTTACCTCAGTCCGTTTTTTTCTCGAGCAGGGAGGTTTTCTTGTAACCTCGTCCCGGTCTGGAACCACATACACTGAGGGAGGCTTGCACACCGCGTGGACCGCGGTAGGAAGCCGAGGCCACCTCCGTACCCGACACCGTCGGGGGTCGTGACGTCTCGGCGGTTACCTCGGATCGATGAGCGGCCCTATCGGGGATCCGTGAAGCAGCGAATTCAACTCCGGGACATTCCCGGACCGTCGTGGGGTGATCATGGAATCGTGGTTCGAGACCAGCCGGAGTGAGCAACAAGCCGCCATTCATGAAGAGCTCAACCGGTTGCCCAGGGTGTATCGTACGGTGATTATCCTCTGCGCTCTCGAAGGCCGACCGATTGAGCAAGCCGCGAGGGAATTGCGGTGGCCGGTCAGGAGCGTGGAGCGACGACTCTCCCGAGCGCTCGAGCACCTCCGTCTCCGCCTGCTCCGGCGTTTCTACGAGATTCCCGTGAGACTCTGGGATACCGACATCCTTCAGGACCTGGGGGCCGTCGTTCCCGAGAGTTTGGTAGAATCCACCATTGCGGCCGCGACCTGCGGCCTCGACCCTTCAACCGGTTCGAGGTCGGACGTGCGGAACCGCAATCTCCCGGGAGCGTCGCTCTCGCACTGACCACTTGTGACCGGATGCCGCTGCGTTCCGACAAGCGGCAGAGTGGATCACGGTCCTGCGAGGGAGAGGACGCACCCGGCCCGCGGGGATCGGAAGCCATCCAGAAAGGCGTGTTATGTCCGTCGATGAATCAGGGCCAGGCCAATCGGGCAGCATTCAGGAACTGCTCACCCGGATCAAGGACGGCGACGATGGAGCCGCACGCGACTTGCTGATCCGCTACGAGTCCAAGGTTCGCCTCGTCGTCCGCCGCCAGTTGCCCCGGCTGTTGCGGTCACGATTCGATTCGCTCGACTTCCTCCAAAGCGTATGGGGAAGCTTTTTCCACAAGATCCGGACGGGGCCAAACGACCTGAACGATGAGCAGAACCTGATCGCGTTCCTGGCGTGGGCCGCGAGGAATAAAGTCATCGATGAGTACCGCCGCGCCGCGACCCAGAAGCAGGATATCAACCGGGAGGAACGGCTCGAGATCCAGGGGGACAAGGAGGCACGCCTTGCAGCGGGCGATACACCGAGCCAACTGGCTCAGGCCCACGAGACTTATGATCGCCTGCGCGAGCTGCTGCCGGAAGACCGACGGGTCATCCTGGATCTCAAGGCCGCCGGATACTCGTGCCGGGAGATCGGTGACCGGCTGAGCATGAGCGAGCGCACGGTGCAACGCGTCCTGGAAGACCTCAGGGATCGTGCCCGGCTGGGAGACTGATGCGATGAGCCTGACGCAATCGGGCCCCAAGTGGGATGACACGTCATCGCCGTCCATCGCCCTGCTGGTTCAACGGTACGAGGCCGACTGGCGATCCTCGCCCGGGGTCCGCCCGAATCTGGGGGAATACCTGCCGGACGACCCGGAGCAGCGACCGGCCGTGCAGCTCGCCTTGTTGCGGGCGGATCTCGTCTTGCGCTGGAAAGCTCAGGACCGATGGCCGATCGAATGGTACCGCGACCGTTATCCTGAGCTGGATAGCGAGTCCTTGGTGGCTTTGCTGTACGAGGAGTATTGCCTGCGCGAGGAGGCCGGAGAATGGCCCCAGGCGGCGGAGTACCGGGCTCGCTTCCCCGACATCGCCGACTCGTTCCAGGAGGTCCTCGAGATTCACGACCTGATCGGCCGAGCCCGCGGACCGGAATCGCGCGGGCCTGGCCGCAACGGTACGCAATTTCCGGAGCCCGGTCAGACCATCGCAGGGTTCCGGCTGGTCGAGGAGTTGGGCCGAGGTGCATTTGCACGGGTCTATCTTGCGGAAGAGCAGCATCTGTCCGACCGGCCCGTCGCGCTGAAGGTGACGCGAACCGGTTCGCGTGAGCCGCAGACGCTGGCACGGCTCCAGCACACCCACATCGTACCCGTCTACTCCTACCGGACCGACCCGGCAACCGGTCTGCATCTGCTCTGTATGCCCTATCTCAGCCGGATCACGCTGCTCCAGATCCTCAACGATCCGGGGATCCGGTCCGCTCGCACAGGCGCGGACCTCGTCAAGCTGCTGGACCGCATTCAGCCGCCCAACGGCACGCTGGTGGAGCACGCCGCGAGCCGCAGGGCGATCGCCCAGCGGACCTATGCCCAGGCGATCGCCTGGTGGGCGCCCGGATGGCCGAGGCGCTTCAACACGCCCACGACCGCCAGGTCTTGCACCGCGACGTCAAGCCTTCGAACGTCCTCGTGACCGGCGATGGCTTACCGATGCTGCTGGACTTCAACCTCGCGCAGGAACCCCGGATCGACCACAGCGAGGCCGCTGGCGCCTCGGTTGGCGGGACGCTCGCCTACATGGCGCCGGAGCAACTGGAGGCGCTGGCGGAGGGTGGGTCGAACCACGCCGACACCCGGTCCGATCTCTATGCCCTGGGTGTCGTTCTTTTTGATTGCCTGGTGAGGGGGACGCGGTCATTTGCACCGCCGCCAAAGTCCCGGACGATGACCGAGGCCTTGCTCCGTGCGGCGGAGGCCCGCCGCGCCGCCGCGCCCCGGCTGCGCGCGACGCATCCAGACGTACCTCCCGCTCTCGAAGCCGTCGTACGCCGCTGCCTGGCCCCGGAACCGGATGATCGCTACGCCTCGGCCGCTCAGCTCGCGGCCGACCTCCAGGCGGTGGCGGATGACGGTCCGCTCCGCTTCGCCCGTGAGCCGATCACCAGCCGATGCGTGCGATGGCTCCGCAGGAATCGCCGCCGCCTGGCCTTCGCCGCACCCCTCATGCTGGCATTGGGGGTCTTCACGTATGACCTGGTCGGTGCCCGGCTCGCCTCGCTGAACCTCGAGGCGAAGGTGAAGGATTGGGTCCACAGAGGCCGGCACTCGGTCGAAGCTAGCCAGTTCGAGCTCGCGCTGAGCCACTTCGACACAGCCGCCCGACTCGCCGAAGGCGATCCCAGGCTGCGTCGAGAGCTGTACGACGAGATCCGGGAAGAGGGGCAGCGCGCCGAGAAGACCAAGGAGATCCGGGATAAGGCCGATGAGTTGTTCAAAGACGGGGAACGTCTTCGCTTCTCCTTGCACGGATTCAGCGGCGACCCCAAGGTCGCATCGGCGTTGACGAAGTTCTCGATTCCCGACGACCCGGACTGGATGCGGCGGCAGCCGATCAGTCTGCTCGACGGCCCGCGTCGCGACCGGCTGATCGGTGAGGTCAATGAACTGCTCTTCCTCTGGGTCGTTGCGTTGGAAGGTGAGCAGCATGGCGACCAGGCGGCGGCCCGCCAGGCCGTCCGGATCTGCGACGTAGCGATCGCCTTCGCCACGCCGGTTGGGCCCTGGCGGACGATCCGGGAGCGGTGCGCCGCGACCCTCGCTGGCGAACAGCCACACTCCCAGGTGCCCACCCACACCGATGCGGAGATGTCGGCTCGCGGTTGCTGCCAGTGGGCACTGCTGTGTGAGTTGGAGGGTCGAACTGAGGCGGCGATCGCCTGGCTCGAGCGGGCGACCCTCCTCGACCCGTCGGACTACTGGTCTCAATTCTACCTGGGCAACTATCACAAGCGCCTCGGCCAGAACGGGCGTGCCATGGAGCATTATCAAGTGGCCGTCGCGCTCCGGCCCGACTCACCCTGGGCACGATGCAACCGTGCGGTCCTCTATCACGCGCGGGGCGACTGGGATCGGGCGCTGGAAGACCTGAATCGGGCACTGGCGTCGCCCCAAGGGGCCGACTTGCTCGAGGCCCGACTGGAACTCGGCGTCGTGAAACAGGTCCTCGGCGATGATGCAGCAGCGCGAGCCGCCTACGAGTCGGTCATCGCCGCGGGGAATGGCAACGCCTGGGCTCGAGCGGCCCGGCTCAACCGTGCAAAGCTCGACTTCGACGCCGGTGCCGTCGATCGGGCCTGGGCCGAATACTCGGCTTTGCTGACCGAGAATCCGCGAGACGCCCTGGCGCGGTGGAATCGTGCCCTGCTCGCCTTCCGGTTGGACCGCCCGGCAAAATGCGAGGCCGATCTCACGATCTTGCTCCAGGAGACCCCCGAGAAGGCCGATGAGATCCTCGCGCGCCGCGCCCTCGCTCGGCTGGCCCTCGGTCGGCTGGAAGGCGCGGAGGAGGACGCCGCCGGTGCTTACCGCCGCAAGCCGAGCCCGAGCCGCGAACGGCTCTGGGTCCGGACGCTGCTCGCCCTCCACCGGATCAAGGACCTCTTCTGGCTCAGCCGTCCCGATGACCTGACGATGCTTCCAGGAGCCGGGCCCTTGTTACTGGCCGACCTGCGCGAGACGGACCAGCGACTCCGCTCCTTGGCCCGGGAAACTGGGTCGGTGACGGCGGCTTCACGAGTCCATCGAACCCGCGCCGTTCTACTCAGCGCCCAGAATGACCCATCCGCAGAGGCCGAAGCCAGCCGCGCCATCACGCTGGCCCCCGAGTCGGCCGACGCCTACCTGGTGCGCGCCCGGGTTCGCCGCCGATCCGGTGATCGGCTGGCCGCCTTGGCGGACGTCGAGTCCGCCCTGAGCCTCGTGCCGGGCGATCCGCGTCTGCTTGAGCTTCGGGGCGTCCTGAAAAGTGAGTCAGGGAACCATGAGGCGGCCCTCATCGACCTGGACCGTGCCATCCTCCGGGGAGCCGCCGGGGACGGTCCGTATACCACGGGCCTCGGCCTTGATGGCCCTCGGTCGGAACGAAGACGCCGTCCGCGACTGGTCGCTCGCGCTGGACGAGGATCCGGAGGATCCTGGGGCCTATCTCGGACGGGCCCGAGCTCTGATCCAGCTCCGACTTTATGACCGGGCGCTCGTCGACCTCGAACAGGCTGCCGTATGGGCCACAGACGGTCCGACGCTGTTACCACGGATCACGGCCGCCTACGCCTTCTGCCTGGGTTCGCGACCGGATCGATTCCCCCGGTGGCTCAACCTCGCTCGACGGGCCTGGTCGGCCTGGACGGCAACGGCTCGATCGCTTCACGACTGAGTTGCGCACACCAGGGCGCCCGTGTGGCGCGTGCACGCCCCGAACGTGACGCGATCGGGAGCGGTGCGCCTGAGAACAGGTGAAGGAACAGGTGTGGCGACCTGCCCTCGATCCGTCAGCGTAAATTTGTCGGCCAAAACATTCTAAAATTAATACATCATGAACATTAAATTCAACTGAGTCGTGAAGCGCTCTGAGAGGCATGGATTGAGCGGGTTGAGATGACCGAGTGGATCGCCGCTGGACGATCAGCCGTCCGGTGGCGATGCGGATCTTCGGTGCCGGTTTCTCCGGAATGGTTGAGGTCCATCGCCTGTGGCCAGGCGGGAAGTCAGGTAATCGAATCCGGCCATCGGTTGGGAGAGCACAGCGTTCAGAGTAAAGACCGTCGCCAGTCCAAGGCCGGAGAAGACGGAGACCGGGAATCCCCCCCAGGGGCGACCGCGCGGAGATCGGGATCGATCCGTAACGCCCTCTTCGGTGACGGAGCAGTCCGCGTTTGCCCGAAGCTCCTGGGCTGCGTGCTCCAAATTCATGTCGCTCAACGCCGAAGGAGTCACAAAGTCGCCGACCCCGGTGGCCGGATTCTTCCGCCGATGTCCCAGCGCGACAGCTCCCAGGAGCCGAAACCCGCCCGGGCCGTTGATCACCACCAGGGCCTCGGGTTCTTTCTCACGCCCCGACAGTGTCGTGGATTCAACGTCTTTCCCCTGCGAAAGCAATGGTGCAGTGGGCGACCTCTCGTCCCATTCTTTGTTAACCACCGCGTTGAAATCGCTTGCGGCGGGCGGCGCGGGGTCGCCGTCGGACAACAGCCCCCCCGAGGGCCTGGCCGAACGCATCGCCGGCGACCCGACGGCCACGACCAAGCCACCGGATTCGTTCGGAGGCAAAGCCGGAGTGGCCGGCGAAACTCCGTTTGAGGGTTGTGCCCCAGCTCCGGTCGAGACCGACAGTGGCGAGATCGCCGAGGAAGGGCCGGTGGGCTCTGCGCCGGAAGCGGCCGTCGAAGGGGGACTCGCCTGGCGGGCTACCCAGAGCTGATAACCGATCGCCGTGGACGGTCCCGCTGTTCCGCTGGTATTCCCCGCGGTGATACCGAAATAGAGGGTCGAACCCGCAGGCAGCGCACCGAGTCCGCCGGACAGGGACGTGGCACCCTGGCCACCCAACGACCACTCACCGACCAGGTGACCCGACGCGTCGAAAACCTGTAATTGCATTGGGATTGTCAGGGGCGACGGATTCGACTCGAGTCCGAAGTTCAAACCCGCTGCTCCGGAACTGAGGGTCACACGGTACAGGTCGATGGGATCTCCTGAGCCGAGCGTCCCGACCACGCCAACGTACGGGAGGTCCGGGAGTTCCTGGGCCGTGGCGAAAGTATGATGAGGGGCTTTCGTCTCGGGTACAACCACATAATGGCCTTGCGGCAGACCGGGAAGGTCGGGCGAGGTGGCGGCGTCACTCTTCGAGACCCCGACACCATACCCCGAACCTGGATCGTCCACGCTCGAGGCCGATCCCGCATCATAACCTCTCGAGGTCACCGGCAATCGGACGCTGCGGCGATCGAGACCCTGGTAAGCGATAGATTTCGCCGCGGCCACAGGCTCCCGGCCTGGCAATCGTATCCCTTCGTCATACTCGCTTCCCGCCTGCCATCCTGACAGCAGGCAACGCGTCTCCAGGACCTCGAGGCGAGGCCTTACCCGAAGGTTGGGGCGCAGCCGCTCAACCCATTCCCGGCCTGACCTCTCGGTGAGAGCTCGATCACTGGTGAATGGCATCGTGACTCCGTGGATGCGACTGGGGACCGTCGACCCTGCGGGCGGGATTTAACACGTCCCTCAAGACTGTGACGAGATTTCCAGACAAACCCGACAGGAAATCTCGCAACGCGTCGCCAGTAGGGATCCATCCTCTGGAGCGAAGCCTCTCCCCGGACCGGGGAGGACTCTGCACGGATTCGTTGCATCCAGATCTTAGTCCTGGAATGCAGACGATGACAAGATGGGAGGGAAAAGACAGGTTGGCCTTGGGCCGGATGCGGGCAGAAGCGGCTCCCCGTCATCCTCGAGAGATCATATCCAGGGGCCCTGGGTAGGAGTCCACCCCGCGGCGACTCAGGCGATCGCGCAGCGTTTGCCGCGCCCTCGAAAGCCGCCCTTTGATCGTCCCGACCGGGCATCTCAACTGCGACGCGGCTTCCTGGTTGGTTTTCCCCTCCAGGTAACAGAGCATCACGGGCAGCCGGTAACGATCCGGCAAGCGATTCACCTCTTCGCGGAGCAATCGGATGAGAGAGAAGTCGAGCGAGCCGGAGGGAGACTCTGCCCCGGAGTCGGTTTGATTCCTCTCGTGGACCCGGCGTTGGGCGGCTTTGAACCGTGCCCTCTGCGCCACACGGAGGGCCACTCGATGGAGCCATGGGCCGATGGTATCGTTGCGCTTGATCGTACCCGCGCGGCTGGCCAGGAGCAGAAACGTACTCTGGAAGGCGTCCTCGGCATCGTGCGGCTCGCGGAGGACGGTGCGGCAAACCGCGAGGACCATCGGACCGTGACGCTCGATCAAAACCCTGAAAGCGTCGGGGTCATTCGCGGTGATGTAACGATCCAGAAGCTGTCTTTCCGTCATGGCACGATGCTCCTCGAACGATCCATACAGATACCGGCGTCCACGAGAGAGGGTTGCACCTCGGCCATTCCCATCCACGGGCCGCCACCTGGGTGCCGGCACCACTCGGCCAGGATCCCCGCTGGCTCCCTACTCCTGGACGAGAACGTTCGGCGTTCCCGACACGAATTCCTCGGTGTTCTTTCGTTTAGCACGGATCTTCATCGTGGCACGTAGGAAGTGGCCACATGATGCGGCTCATTCAAAGCGCCTGAGGCGGCCTCTGCTGGAGCGAATCGTGAAACTCCGCCGTTCGAGCCTGACGGCGCGGCGGATCGCCGAGCGGCTCAACGCCGAGGGCTGGAATTCCTGCGGCGGGGCCGACGGCTTCACGAAGGATGGGGTGATCGGTCTGCTGCGGCGCTTCGGCCTGGCGGGCATTCGACCGAGGAGTCGTGGAGCAGCTGCTGTCCTCGGGCCGGGGGAATGGTGAGCTTCGGAACTGGCCCGGCACCTGAGGATGGACCCCAAGACGCTGGACAAGTGGAGGCGGCTCCGCCGCTGGTTGCGGCAGCACCACCGGCGCTCGCCGCCCGAAGACCTGACGCGCCCGTCAGTGGGCGACCGCCGCAGAGACTGATAGCGAGCCCAACTCCGCGCAGAGGGGCGTGGTTCCGGCGCGGCGGGTGCCCATGCTCACATCCCGGTCGCGATCGATGGGGACGGCATGGGCGAGCCCATGCCGTCGGGCCTCGCATCGCCGTGTGCCGGGCCCACCCCTCAGGCAGCCTGCTGTTTCGCCTGCTGCATCTTCAATCCGAGGACCGGGGAGGATGCAACGAAGCGTGCGGCGCGGTATCCTCAAGGCGTGGGCCGTGCAACGCCAGCGAACCATTGGCAATCGCGGCCGGCGGTGCCTGACATGCGTCCGATGTGTAAAGGGTGAATATCTCCATCACATCGACGGAATCGGGGGCGGCGAGAAAGGAGTTACGTCAAACCTACGGTGTAATGCGTGGACTAGTATCTACCCTTTCCAGACGGTCGGCGGTCCGGTGCCGCTGAACTCTAGGCGATCCCTGTTCCGAACGCCCGGCGGCACGCAGACATTGATTCAGGGGGATACACGACCAGACAGACGACACCCTCCTCGACGCCTCCTCCACTGGGGTCCCATCTCATGAGTTGAACGGAATCCATGCGTCGCAGACGGCGCGGGCCCGACCGCTCCGGTCGCGCCGGTGATGCTGCTTGGACTCCTGGCTTGCTCCCAGTTCGGCTGTGGACGCCAGGCCGGCAACGCGCCAGCCAGTCCTCCAACGGCGATCGCGGCGCCGGTCGGCGCCGGGAATCGGTTCCCTGCTGACCCGCAGCTCGACCGGGGATCCCAGGCACCCGCGGCCCAGTTGAACCGCGACGTCGCGCTTCGATATCCCGGTGCCATGAGGCAGGTTCAGCAGGCCTGGGTCGATGGCGACGCCGCTGGCGTCCGGAAGCTGCTGGATGAGCAGATCCCCGGGCCCGACCCGGGCATCGAGGACCCTCGTGGGTTCGAGTGGTATTACTGGGACCGGAAGCTCAACTGGCCCGGTGTGACCCTGGCGGGGCATGCGGACGGCGTCAGGGGAGTCGCCTTCAGCCCCGATGGGGACCGGATCGCCTCCGCCAGCGTCGACGGGACCGCGCGTGTCTGGAGCGCGGCGACCGGGCGACCGGAATGGACCCTCAAGGGACACACCGACAGCGTCTCGGGGGTGGCGTTCAACCGCGACGGCAAGCTCCTGGCCACGGCGAGCTCCGACGGGACCGTCAGGCTGTGGGATGCCGCGACCGGGGGCGCGCTCCGTACCCTCCACGGGCATCAGGGGCCGGTCTGGTGCGTCGCGTTCAGCCCCGACGGCAAGCGGCTCACTACGGGCGGCTTCGATCATGCGGTGAAGATCTGGGACGTCGCTGCTGCGCGCGAGGTCCGCACGCTGAGCGGACATACCGATCACGTGACCTCCCTCGCGTTCCGTCCCGACGGCCGGCGGCTGGCGTCGGGGAGTCGCGATCGGACCGCGATCATCTGGGACGCCGAGAGCGGCGAGCGGGTCCGCGTGCTCGAGGGCCACGGGGGCGTCGTCTGGGGCCTGTCCTTCAGCCCCGACGGTCGGAAGCTGGCGACGGCCAACGCCCGCGCGAACGGCAGCGTCACGATCTGGGACCTGGCTGGCGGGAAGCCCGAGAAGCCGCTCGAGGCGCACTCAGGGGCCATCCTCGGCGTCGCGTACGCCCCCGACGGCGATCGGCTCGTGTCCGCGGACGACGGAGGTGGCGTCACGATCTGGAACCTCAGGACGGGGAAGGCATGGCTCTCGCTGCCGGCCCGGCTGGCCGCGGCGACGGGCGTGGCCTGGTCCGCCGCGGGCCACCGGGTCGCCTGCGCCAGCGAGGACGGGACCTTGAGTGTCTGGGACGACGCGATGGTCGAAGTCCTCCCGGCCAGGTCGGATCGACGCTTCGACGCATCGAGCTTCCGGTCGAATCCCGCCGCGCCCTACAAGGCCGAGCCCGCCGACGACGGCTCGGTGACGGTCTCCGACGCGGCGACGGGGCGCGCGGTCTCGACCTTGCGCGGCCACGCCGCGCCGGTCGTCGCGACGGCGTTCCAGCCCGGCGGGCGGCGGGTCGCGACCGCCGGCCGGGACGGTACCGTCAAGCTGTGGGAGGTCGCCACCGGGCAGGAGACGTGCTCGTTCGACGCGGGCAGCCGGGAGATCTCCGGCCTGGGCTTCGGCGCCGACGGCACGCAGCTCGCGGCCCTTGGTCGCGACGGGGTGATCAAGCTCTGGAACGCGCGACCGGCCGCGATGAGTCTCGATGCGTCGAACGCCTTCCGCGCGGAGATGGAGCGTGAGCGGACCTTCCGGCATGCGGCCGGCGAGTTCCGGGCCTCGATGGAAATGCGTGCGATGGCCCTGAGCCCGGACGGGGAATGGCTCGCGGTCGCCGCTCCGGACGAGCCGACGCGCCTCGTCCGCGCGGCCGCGGGGTTCGGCCAGCCCGCGCCGATGGCCCTCGGGGAGGACACGAGTCATACCGTCAACGTGCTCTTCAGCTCCGACGGCAAGCGGCTCGTGACGAACCAGGTGAACGGGACATCGACGGTGAGCCTCTGGGACCTGGCGACCGGGCGGAAGGCGGTCGCGCTGCCGGTGCAGCCCAAGGCCGTCTCCAGCCTGGCGCTCAGCCGCGACGGCGATCGGCTCGCCACGGCGTCACTCGACCAGACGCTCAAGATCTGGGACGCGCGGAGCGGCGAGCTGCTGCGCAGCCTCGCGCCCGTGACGACGGTCTTCACGGCGCTGGCGTTCAGCCCCGACGGCAAGCGGCTCGCCGCCGTGGGGCACGACCAGGCCGTCAAGATCTGGGACCTCGACGACGGCAAGGTGATCCGGTCGTTCCCGACCGGCCGGTATTTCATCTCGGGCGTGTCGTTCAGCCTCGACGGCCGATGGTTCGCCGCTCCGGCGCTCGACGGCTTCAAGCTCTGGGAGACCGGGACCTGGCACGAGACTTATGTCGCGCTGTCGAGAGCCGGCACCGTGCCGCCAATATGGGTGGGTGGAGTTCACCTCGACCGGCAAGCGGCTCATGATCCAGGTCGGTGCCGACGTTCGCGTATGGGACAGCGAGGCCTGGCGAGAGGTCGTGACCCGGAGCAAGCCACCCTTCCCCGTCTTCTTCCGACGCCTGGCGTTGAGCCAGGACGGCCGTTTCGCCGCGACGACTGAGGGGAACGGGAGCGTGCGGCTCTGGTACCTTTCGCCCGTTGTCGTCCCTCGCGGCGCGGCCCCTCGTTAAACTCGATGCCTTCCTGCGCAGTCGGTCACCATCCCTTCGCCCTACTGACGGGACTGGTGGGCGAGACAGTTGCGTTGTGGCTCGACGCGAGGCGGCGGAGCGATGGGAGGAACAGCGAGTCGTTGCCGCAACCGTGGCCGCGTGTCCAAGAGGCCGGCGAAGGCGGCGCGAGGGTGCCCTATGCTGGAATCCTGCGAGGCTGGAATCGCAGCTTGCCCGTAACGGGTGATCCATAGTTGGCGCGGACAGGTGGGTGCGGGACGACACGGGAACCTGTGACGGGTGGCCCATAGTTGGCACGGACGGTCGGCGCGGGACGATGTCAGAACCAGGAACGGGTGGAGCAGGGACCATACTTCACGTATCCGGAACTAGGATGGACCCGATCGGTGGACGCCGGGTGGTAGACCTCGATGAGCAAGCCATTTTTCATCGTCTTCATCGGGCTTGTCGTGCTACTCGGTAGCCTACGATACTCTTGCTCGGCGCAGCAGCCCGCGAAAGTCAAGAAACATGACGGACTCAGGACGGCTTGGTTCCAGAAGTACCTGAGGGCCATGAAGGAACCATCGCTCAGGGATCTGGCCGAGAAGGACCCCACCGCGACTGTCTATCGCTTCCTCTGGTTGCCATCGTTCCACGACCCTGTCTCCCTACGTTTCGTCAAGTCCGATCGGGAACTCGTCTTGCACGCGGTCAGGCTCAAGCTCGACGACCACTACCAGCCCCTGAGGATCGTCGCGCGTAAGAGCGTCGAACTCAAGACGGCACATTGGGAATGGATCGCGAATCACCTGGCGAAGGCCAGATTCTGGGACCTCCCGACTCACAAGCCCGAGCCTTTCGGAGGACTCACGGTCGATGGACACATACTAATCATTGAGGGTGCGAGCGACGGCAGGTATCACATTGTCGTGAGAAACAACCCCCCAGGGGGTGATTTCGTAGACCTCTGTCAGGCGATGCTCTTCATGTCCGGGATCGATATGCGGAAGCTTTGGTTTGATTACCGCGACTGAAAGTGCGGCGGTCCAACGGGAGAGGTCAAAGTCTGCTCGATCCAGGCACAAGGGTGAACCATGAACGAGCCGTTACGGGTCACCTCGTTCTTCCGATCGGAAGTGAAATTGTAGTGGCTCTCACCCATATGGAAAGATCCGACACTGGCCCGAGACTGATCGTTGTGTGTGGCTTGCCGGGTTCGGGTAAGACCACGCTGGCCAAGGTGTTTGAAAGCCGGCTCCGCGCGGTTCGTTTTTCTCCCGACGAGTGGTTGGATGCGCTTTCACTAGACTTCTACGACGAAGAGAGGCGCGGGAAGATCGAGGCGCTTCAGTGGAAGTTCGGTCAGGAACTTCTCGCCCTGGGTCTCACCGTAATCATCGAATGGGGCACATGGGGAAGGTCCGAACGGGATGCCTTGCGGCTCGGAGCGCGAGCCCTTGGTGCTGCTGTTGAGTTGCACTATCTCTCTGCGCCTCCGGATGTCCTCTTCGACAGGATTCAACGCCGGGGCATGGAGAATCCACCTATAGAACGAGTTGCCGTGTCCCGATGGTTCGAGGTCTTCCAAGTACCGACACCCGAGGAGATGGCACTCTTCGACAAGCCTCTCATTGCGGACCTTGCCTCCGATTCAGACTGATCCACTACCAGAGCGGCTCATGTCCGGGGCGACCTCGATGAGGCGGGTCAAGGCAGAGGTGAGGTCGTCTCGGTGCCAGGCGCCGTACTCGGCGAAGGATTCCAGGTCCTTCCAGGCGGCGGGCTGCTCCAAGGCCACGACCGACTGGGTGACGGTGTGCCCCTCGATGTTGAGGACCATGGCGGTGATCCACTCGGCGAAGCGGTGGAAGCCGCGGTGGGTGAAGTTGTGCTATTGAGTCGGAGGAAACCAACGTGGGGATTGTCGTCGATCATCTGCACTTCGGCTGTCGGCGGCGCGGACGATGGGCCACCCCACGTCGACCGTGGAGTGGCCCGGATGTCCTCGTCACCGCGGATTTAGAGGGCCCTCACTCCCTGCGGGCGGACCATATTGGGCACTGGCAGAATGGTCGGTGAGGAGGGAACCTCGGTCAACGTGCCATCGGGCGCCACGCTCAGGACGTTCAGGCCGTTCGCCGGGGGGGCGACGTCAACGCCCCTCCCTGGGTGACGACGTGTAGGAACTTCTCCGTCGAGTCGAGGGCGAACTGGAAGCAGTTCCCGGTGGTCCTGAGTTTGACGTTCTGGATCTCGATCGGTTCGGTCGGGTCGAGACTGATGTCGTAGACCGAGATGCTCGAGTCACCGGTGTTGCTGGCGTAGAGCCGAGTGCCGGCCCGGTTGACGAGCGCCCAGCATGGTGCCACGCCCGAGTCTGGCACGGTGCGCAAGAAATCGAGCTGTCCCTTCTCGTTGTAGCGATAGACTCCGATCCGGTTGATCGTGACGAAATCGACGTAGAGCAGCTTCTGTGTCGGGTGAACCGCCAGCCCGAGCGGGTCGGGCGCGGCGCCGGTCTCGGCGAATTCCCCCGGGGGGAGCGGTTGGACGTCAGCCTCGATCAGACGACCATTCGCCTTGATCTGCAAGGTCCGGAGTAGGCCACCGAGGAATTCGGCGCCGAACATGAGGCTGCCGTCGGGCGAGATCAGGGCCTGCGACGGCGAGGAGCCCAGATCAAGGGAGATCGTCGAGTTTCGGACCGGAGTCAATTGTCCCTGCGGGCTCACGTGGAATGACGTGTAGTTCGGAAGGAACAAGCCCGGATGGTCGGGGTCCTGGTCCTGATTGACGACAACCAGCACGTCGTCATTCGACAGCCCCACGCTCACGGGGTTGGAGCCGCCGGACGGGAACGGCGAGCCCGCGACCGGCGTGAGTGAGCCATTGGTGTTGATCCGGAACACCGCGATGGTGTCCGAACCGCCGTTGACGGCGAACATCAACGTATGTGTTGAATTGACGATGATCTCTTGATCCGAGTCGAACGGCCCGAGGGCGGTCGTAAAGGTGATCCCCAGCCCGCCCGTGGGGAACGGCGAGCCGGGGAGCGGTTTCAGACTCCCGTCGGCGTTGTTTCTCGAGAACGCGAAGATCGCGTTCCCGGCCGGGTCGTTGCTCTCGACATAGACGAAGTTCTGCTCCTTCTGCCCCTGGGCTGACGACTCGCGGGTGCCGGCCCCCCAGCGAGAAGACGGCGAACAGGGCGGCGAGCCAGGTGAGTCGAAGGCCGGCGGTGGCGGCCCGTTGCCGGCGGTACGACGCCGGCGCAATCCCATCGTGGTCGAACATCGCGGTCGGTACTCCTTGCATCGTTCCATCATTGGGGAAGAGAAGACGACCGCACCGCCCGGGATAAAACGGATCATGCACCCGCCCGTGAGGAGCGAGAGGGACGGTACGGTCGCCGGCCCTGACCGTCACTGGGCTAGGCCGCCCAAAGGTTGGTGACGAATCAAGGCTGGGAAGGTGAGTCGGTCGTGGGCCCGATTCCTGACAGGAACTGGTGAAAAATCAATCGCGCAAACGTTCAATTCCCCTTGAGGGCTCGCTTGATCCGCTCGCGCACTTCGTCCGGGAGATCTGGACCACGTGATGGCTCCCCGGCCTCGACGCGCCTCACCAACTGCCGCATGGCGCACCGTAGGAGCTTGATCTGCCGCTGGAAGCGGCGGCAGGCGGAGCAGGAGAGCAGGTGTGTCCGCAGCGCGACCCGCTCCAGGCGCCCGAGGTCGCGGTCGAGCGACTCCGACCCCAGTCGGCTCATCCCCTCGCAGGGTAGATTGAGCAAGCACCACAAGGTCTTCAGGCGGCTCATGAGCGGGATTGACCTTTCAGAGAGGACGTTGTCTTCTGTAAGCCGAACCAGCCAGACTCAAGGCATTGTCGCAAGCACACACGCGCGCGGTGGAGACGTTTCCAGAGATTCGCGGGGGTGATGCCCAGGATCTGCTGGACGTCTTCCGCGCCGAAGCCGTCCAGCTCACGGAGGAAGAAAGCGTCGGCGAGTCCCGGCGGGAGCCTGGAAAGACACCCGTTGAAGACCTCCCAAAACTCGCGGGTCTCTATCTCACGGCTGGGATCGCCTCCCCAGTGGGCCGGGCCGACGCGCCAGTGGCCCCGGCGACCGAAGGGCGATTCGCTCGTGCCGTTGGCCGATACGCCGTGACCGGCCGCCGCCTCCCGGCGCACTCTGCGGAGGTGGTCCACAATCTTGTGCCGGAGGATTCCAACCAACCATGTGCGCTCGCTCGAACGCCCCGCGAAGGCGCTCCGGCGCGGAGGGCGTCCAAGAACGTTTCCTGGACGACGTCCGCCGCCAGGTCCGGTGACCGAAGCCGCAACAGCGCGTACCGGTAGAGGCTGTCACCGTGCCGATCGACCCAGTCCTCGGGGTCGGTCATCGCGTTGACGCTCATCTGCTCTTGCTCGTCGCGGACTTGTCGCATCGCAACCTCATAGTCTTGAGTCGCTCCGACACAGGGATTCCTGACAGCGAATTCGTCTCACCTGACCAAGAGAAAGGCCGACAAATCCAGATCCAAGATCATGGTGCGCCTGGTTCGACGGGAGATTCTGCTGCTCATCGAATGACTTTCTGGTTCAACGAGTGTGCTGCGTGCGGTCAGAAGCGACCGTCTTCCGGGGTTCCGGAACGCGGAAGCTTGCGGTGCATGATCGCTGTCGAACGCTCGAAATGGAAAGGCGTCGGGCGGTCGCGTTCCGGCGCAACCGCCCGACGATCGTCGCACACGGCCTCTCCGACGACTGCGGGCTCAGTTCATCTCGCCAACTCCTCGAGGAGCGGGGGCGGGCCGCCGGATTATTGGGCCGGCCAGCGGACGACCGGCAGCCCACTTGGAGCGGCTCTGGCGTCGGCGCGATTCCCGATCGGCTCAAGCGTGACCTGGAGCTGATCCGGAGGAGTCGCCAATTCGGGGCCCTCGGCGATGATGAGGCTGCGCCCGTCGTCGTCGATCAGCGCCCGGCCGAGCGAGGTCCAGCGTCCTCCGTGGGATACCCAGGCGCGATATTCGTAGCCGCGGGGGGCGGGCGCGAGGTGGGACAGGGTCAGGACAGCCAGGTTGACGCCGGGGCGGCCGCGATAGTTGCCGTGGGCCGCGGGGTCGATCCCGGCCGCCGGGCCCAGGCGTCGCGGCACGACCTCGCTGTTGGTGACCAGGCGCAGGGCGCGGGCCTGGCGTCGCAGGGCGGCCTGCTGGACTCGCTCGCGAAGGCCCGCGAAGGTGGTGACGCCCGCCAGGATCAGGCCTACCATGACCAGCGGGGCGAGCCGGACGCGTAGAGCCTTGAGGCCGGCCCGGATCCGGCTCTTGGTCGTGCCCAGCGGCAAGTTGAGGAGGGCGGCGGTTTGCTCGTGGGTCAGGTCTTGGAGGAAGGCTACGTTCAACGCCTCGCGCTGGGCCGTCGGCAGGGCATCCACGGCCGCCCGCACGGCGGCGCGGCGATGCTCGTGCCAGGCCGCGTCGGCAGGGTCGGGCACGGAGTCGGGCCGGTTTTCCGCCCCCGTGCCCTGGGAATCCGACGTCGTGCGCGGCCTTCGGCCACGACGACGCAGCTCATTGCGCACGCGGGTGTGGGTGATCTGCGCGACCCAGGCGCCGAACGTGCCCCGCGCCGGGTCGAAGGTCGCGGCCTTTTGCCAGACGGTCAGGAAGACCTCCTGGGTGATCTCCTCGGCGGTGGCCCGATCCAGCGACCGGGCCGCTAATCCGAAGACCAGTGAGGTATAGCGGCCGTAGAGCGGCTCGAGCGCCTCCGACCGGCCGGCGGCAAGCTGGCTCATCAATTCCTCGTCGCTGTGGTGCTCGAGGATCGACGGTGGGTTCACCACCCCGTGGCGGTTCCCTTTCATCGACGGTTCACCCATCATGCCCATCGTCGCCTCCTCAGGCGGATTCGTCGGTCAAGTCAAGTTTCTGCACTTCGGCGAGGGCACGGAGCTTATCCAGGGCGCGGGACTCGAGCTGGCGGACGCGCTCCTTGCTGATCCCCAGCTCTCGGCCGACCTGCACGAGGGTCTGCTTCTCGCCGGCGAGTCCGAAGCGGCGGACAATGATCGTCTGCTCCCGACCGTCAAGGGAGCCGAGCATCGTTCGGATGACTTTCCGAGATTGCTCTTGGTCCGTCGCGTCCGGGAGGTCACTGCCACGGTGGTCCGTAAGGGCGTGCAACAGCTCCTCGCGGCCGGTGGCGAACTGGACGCGGCGGCTCCGTTCTCTGGGAATTCGCCGGGCAAAGTCGTTAAGGATCGCCCAGGTCGCATACGTGCTGAACCGGGCTCCGCGCGCGAAGTCGAATCGCTCCGACGCCTGGATCAACGAGACGTTACCCGCGGAGACCAGGTCGAAGAAATCCTGACCGGGTTCCCCGTATTTCTTGACGATGAAGATGACCAGCGTGAGGTAGGAACCAATGATCCGGTTTCGGATCGCGCCGGCCTCCCGGAGTAATTCCTCGACGCGGTCGAGGTCGGCGGAGCGGGCCTGGCTCGGGTTGATCGCCTCGTGAAGTTGCGCGGCCTGATACTTGAGGAAGTTCATCTTGCGGAACAGGTGGACCTCCTGCTCGCGCGTGAGAAACTTGGGGTCATGGGATTCGGCGGCGGATGAGGCAAGGTCCTCGGGAGCCCTGGCGTTGCGCGGGTCCTTGCCACCACCGACCGGCCCGGGCATCGGGCCGAGGATCTCGGCAGCCACGGTCGAGTCGTCGAAACTGGGGTGACTGACGAACTTGATCCTCGCCCCCAATGATCGACGCGTTTCCATCTCGCCGGCGTGCCCGGCGCTACTCGCCCTGGCCGGGCCAAGCTCGCCGGCCAGCGCCGCCGCCGCGACCCCAAGCCGGAGCGGGCGGTCGATCTCGGTCTTGGCCGCGACGCACACCAACATCGGAACACAGACCGGATGCGGCGAACTCGCGGGGCGAAACTTTCCCTCGATCTTCACCAGGTTCGAAGCCATGGTTCTCGTCCTCATGGGCCGAGGAGGGGTCGCTCTCTCGACTCTTGCCGGTGAGTGCAGGCGGCGCAGTTCATTGAGCACGCACAAGCGGGTGATCTGCGACACCCAGTCGCGTAACGTACCCCCGTGTCGGGTCGAAGCTCGCGGCATGTCGCCAGACTGCGAGGCCGTAGCCGCACGTGGAGCGGACCGAGCGCCTCCGGCCACCCCCGGCGAGCTGGCGCATCAGTTCCTCATCGCTCGTGTCGGCGTCCCTCGACAGTGGGCTCTCCATCACCACCGATTCCTCCTCTTCCGCCATCGGGGAAGTGGGCCAGCCGAGAGCAGCTGCCCCACACTTCCCCGATCGCGGGGATCGATTCCGTTTCGGGACGCTCGGCGCCAGGCCGCGGGGGTCACATCATCCTCTCATCGCGAGCCAGCAAGGCGTCAACAACGGCGAAATACTCCACGGGCGGGGTGGTGGGTCTGGGCGTCGGGGTCGGCGTGGGCGTGGGCGTGAGTGTCGGGGTTGGCGTGGGTGTGGGGCTAAGCACCACGGGCGGGTCGGGGATTATGGGGGATCTTCCCCCGGGACGGGGCGGGGGCTACGGAGTTCAAGGTCACACCGGTGCGACGGATCACGGCGACCGCATTCCCACCCGCCGTGCCATTGTCGTCACCGTCGATCAGCCGGCCGGAGTTGTCCTGCAAGCCCGAAGGGGACGTCCCGTTGATCGTGAGCTGGACCGGTTTGGTGAGGACAAACGCCTTCTTGGGAGTGAGCGTGACCGTGTCGTTCGCCGGGTTGAATACGGCCGAGCGAAGCTTCATCACGGGCGAGTTCTTGGCAGTGAATGACCCCTTCCCGTTCGCCGTCGCCAACCGGTAGGTCGAAACGTTTTCCGCCTGGGCGGCGTTAACCGCACCGCTGAAGTCGACGACGATCTCGGTCACTAGGTGCTTCTTGCCCTTCACGTCTTCGACGCTGACCACGGTGACCAGCGGCGTGGGCGTCGGGGTGGGGGTGGGGGGCGGCGTCGGGGTGGGCGCGGGCGTCGGCGTCGGGGTGGGTGGTGGGGGCGGCGTCGGGGTGGGCGCGGGCGTCGGGGTCGGCGTAGGCGCGGGCGTCGGGGTCGGGGTCGGTGTGGGTGTCGGGGTCACGGGGGTCACGACGAATTGATGACCGGCGTCGCTGAATGGCCCCACCGGGTAGACGGTCGATGTGCTCGCCGCAGAACCCGGGTAGAAGACCGAATTGCCGTTGACCGACGCGGGCGTGTCGGCGCTGACGAACGTAAAATTCATCGAGCTGCCGGGCTGTACGTCATAAACCGAGCTGCTCGCAACAAACTGAATGGCGTAGCCGTCGGACGAGCCTGAATGGGTAATCGTGTCCGTCCAGCCGACGGGCGGGCTGACGGAGATCGGGCTCGTGGCGAGGAAATCCTCGCCGGGGACCCAGGCGTACCAGAACGTGCCGATGCCGGCGTTGCTCGAGCTGGAGTTCGTCAGCTTGACCGTGAAGTCGAAGTCGGGGCCCTTCGGCCGCCGAGCTAATGACTCCACTGGCATTGATCGTGGCCATGAGGGCACGTCCTTCCAGGTATTCCAACCCGGTGAATCGACGCCCCCACGACCGACGCCTCTTGTGGCCACTGCCGGATGACAAGGCGTCAAGGACCCGGTGTAACTGCCTGACGAAGAAGGTTCGCGACATGCGATGATCCTCTCTTATGCTCAACCACGCGGAGGTTGAGTGAGTGATTTCCGTGTAGCCACCTGATGCAGGAAAAGTTCGCTGTTGCGATCCGGCGAGCGAAGTACTCCGAAAGGATGTACGAGATGCCCTTCGGGTGGGTCGAGCCTCGATCGATCGAGGCGAGGCCCACCAGATCCACCGAGGATTTCGGTGGGCCTCACGCCGCCATGCGGCGTTCGACCCACCCTACGACCCTTTTCGTACACCCTTTGAGCCCAGGACAACGATGCTTCAACCGGCCGGAGCCGATTACGCTGGAGATCCGCAACCACGTGTTCTTATTAGTAAGTGCCGGAAGACGGAATCTCGGTTGATACTTTCTCGGGGAGAAGACTGACATCGTGCCCGGGTGCGGAAATCCTCAGAGGCTGCCTCGGAAGGTCTTTGTGGGGTGCTCTGTGAGCACCGGGCCGGCGGACTTTGCCGAATTCGGTGCTCACAGAGCACCCTACGAGATGGCCGATGGGACTGACGAGACAGACTCTCACCTCCTCGTCAGAACCAATCCCAGAGTCTTGCCCGTTTCGAACGGCTCACGCTGGAGTGGCACACGCGCCAGGACCGATGCGAATAACTCCCTAACCCCCTTCGGTAAGGGGGCAGGTGGGGTTCCCCGAGCGTTCCTAATCCAATCGTGAAGCAATCGAGTTGGGCTCGATCGGCTCCCAACTGAGGCCTCCACGAACTCCTGCAAAGCCTGTTGGTGAAGCCCTTCACTTTTTCGACACTCATGGCATCGGCCTACAGGCTGTTGATGAATTCCAGGAGCTGCGCCTGCTCGCGCGCCGGCAGGTTCGCGAAGCGGTTGCGGGCCGCCAGGCCCTGGCCGTCGTGGTCGAGGATCGCGTCGCGGACCGTCTTGGCGCGGCCATCGTGGAGGAAGCTCGTCCGGATCCGGGCGCCCCACAGCGGGGCCGTCCGCATCTCCTGGCCCGTGGCGGGCTGTTGCGCGATCGCGTCGTTGAGGGTCCCCATGTCGTGCACCAGGAAATCAGAGAAGGGAAAGAATTTGACTTCGTCCAGCGCCGCGACGTCGTTGGGACCAGTCCGCATGGCGGGGAGATGGCAATTGGCGCAGCCGATCCCGAGGAATATTCCCTCCCCAAGCCTCGCGTTGCGCGACAAGGGACGCCGGGGCGGGGGCGCCAGGAACGTCGTGTGGTCGGCGAGCTGCATCACTGTCGCCGTGGTGTCGTTGGGATTGGTCAGAGCCGGATTCGCGGCGAGCAGAGCGACGTCGCCCCCCGGGGGGTTCTCATGAGGGAAAAACGGCGTTGTGATGCCCATCTCATTGAGGAAGGCGTTGCCGGTGAAGGTGAGGACCGTGCCGATCTGGCACTTCCATCCGAACCGGCCGACTCGCGGCTGACCGCTGAAAACATCGGTCAAGACCAGGGCCCGGCCGGCCGTCTCGGGGGTGAACTCTTGCTCGAACTGGGCGAGATCCTGGAGGAACTGGTCGGGCACGGCGTCGACCAGGCCGAGGCCGAACAGCGGGGTGGTGCGGCGGTGGGCCACGACGTTGGCCTCGGGCGGCACGACCTCGCCAACGAAGTTGACGCCGTTGAACAGGCCGATCCCCTGGGAATGGAGCAACTGGCCGTCGAACTGGGTAAGCGAGTTGAATACGCCGTCGATCACCTGGCCGTAGCGGGTCTCCAGCGTGTCGCTGCCGCCGCCGATGGCGCCTTGGTTGTGGCATTGGGCGCAGGCCGTATTGTTGAAGACGGGCCCCAGGCCGCCCCGCGGATCAAACTCACGCTCGAAGACGGCCTTACCGGTCTGGAAGCGGGTCAGGAGGTTGGGGGTGAGCCCTTGCAGAGGTTCGCCGAAATGGGGTTGCCCGCGGCCGCCGATCGACAGCAGGGCGAGGCCGGCGATGGCCGAACCGAGGAGGCCCGCGTGCGTCATTCGTCTGGATGTCATGACTTTGATGCTCCGATTGGGGTTTGAGTCTCCGGCCTCTCGGGGGGAAAGCCTCGCGGCCGTCGTGCGGGCGGCCCGTCCGAGCCGAGAGGCGGAGGTCGGTATCCGATGGACGTCAGATGGCGCGGAGACGCGGCTGGTCGGCCCGTGACCGAGTCGTCGGGCACCGGTTCGCAAGGCGCTTCCCGCCCTCGACTTGATACACCAGGATGGTCGCGTCGGATGAATCCGCGTTGGAAAAAACCGGCGTGGCCAGGTTGACGGTCAAGGGCCCGAGGTTCAGTTGGGGACCTGGACGCGCTCGGGCATACCATCGCAACGTCATCGGCGGACCGCTGAGACTGCGAAGTGACTCTCTGCGCGGTTCCCGGTCGTGTGGGGACAAGTTGGGGACGGCCCCGCTGTTGACGATTTCTTCACCCGTGATGCATCGGACCCAGGGTCGAATCCTCTCTTGGTGCGCCGGGTGAGGATCTCCATAGCCGGCCACTGGCAGCCGGCGATCTCGCGTCACCAGTGTCGAGCTTCGAAAGTCGAGGGCGGCCACTCGCATCGTGCGGGATGTGAATCGGCCGCCGAGGTGCCTGGTGTTCCTGGACGGAAAAGAGATGCAGCGAATCCGTTGTCTCGCTGAGCGGAGAGGTGAGACCTACACGCTTCGAGGCTTGTGTGAATAGCCCGGAAGGGCCGGCATCGGATCGCCCAGGGAAAACGACTTCGTCCGGTCGGTGGCTCTTCCACGCTTCCACCGAGGTTGCAGCCGCCGCATCATCAGAAAACCTATCGTCCCCATGACGAGCGACCGCACGAGACCTGCTATCGGAAAAGTCGAGTCCGGTGAGTCAGTCACGGGCTGCTCGTCGCGGACATCTGGATCGATCGCGACTGGCAAATCCGTGACCGGCAATAACTCAAGAGAGAGGGATGTCAAGTTGGAAGGCGCAGCCTGGGTAAGGCCCGGAGTTCCGATGGATTCATTCGAGCCAGCGAATCGGCCAATCTTAGGGGATTCACCACCCCCCAACGCACCCAATTCGGCGGGGTGGGCCGTGTTCAGGCGGCTCTCGACCGACAGGGCGCCAGGCGGGTCGGTGGTCACGTTCTGAGAGTCCGAGGACGAATCCCCCCGCACCGTCGACCCGAGAAGGATCACCGAACCCAGCACCGACACAAGCGCTGGGGTGAATCCGCCAGTCATGACCGGGAACAGAATCCTCTGAAACATCGAAGTTCACTCCTGCTTGATTCGCCCCCGCCCACTTCGTGGTTAGCCGGATGATGCGCATTCGCGTTGGGCTGGACCGTTGTTCTGGGTCGACGGGGGCGACGTGATTCGGGAATCGCCGGAGTTCTCGCTCTGTTGCGAATGATGGAATGTGACTTGACGACTGGGTGGCCCGGCACTGCCAGCGCGAGGCACGACGATCGTGGCCAGGCCTCGAATAACGGCTGGCGGCCGCTCGCATCGTGCGGGATGCGAGTCGGCTGCCGAGCGGCCCCGAGACTCGAAAAGGGCTCGGTCCTCGATGCCAGGTCACAAACTGGCTCGGCGCCGGAACCGCCACCAGACCAGCGAGCCGAGGGCACCGACGGTTCCGAGCATCAGTGACGATGGCTCCGGAACCGATGCGAACGCGACCTGAAACTCGGCGCCGTCCCCCTTCAGAGGCGCCGTGGAATAGACGAACGACGTCAGCTCGGGTGTCGTCGAGTAGAACGGTGAATTGCCCATGAGCTGCGAGGGCGACGTGGCGCTCGTGAAACTGAAAGTCAGGGAATTCCCAGGTGCAAGGTTATCGGCGTTGGTGATGGGCTTACTGACCGCGCCCGTGGAATCGAACTGGATCGCGTAACCGTCGCCTGGGCTGCCGCCCGTGATTTTGTCCGTCCATCCGGTCGGGTCCGTGACGCTGATGGGTTTGGTGTTCATGAAGTCCTCGCCGGGCACCCATGCGAACCAAAAGCTCGCGATGCTGTCATTGCCCGGGCCACTGGTGTTCGTCAGGGTGATCGTATAGTTCCAGTTGGAACCGGCCAGCGTCTCGCTGATGACCGCGCTGGCATCGATGATCCCGGCGGACGCGGATGCGGTGAGCGTAGCGAGAACCGACAGAATGATCCCCAAGGGGATGATCCTCTTCATGCTGCCTCCTCTTTGTCGCACATGTGTGGGGGACGAAAGCCACGGTTCGCCCATCCACAAAGAATTGACTTATATTTTCAGTATTTACATCAGCACAACTGCTTTCACGGAAAGGATGAAAGCCAGTCTCAACTCACACGTCGCCCTCGGGAGGGTCGAGCTTATCATTGGGTTGTGCTGTCACCAGTAAGAGAGCCGCGGCTTGGAGGATCGGTTACACTCCTGAGAAATCATTCATCCAATCCCGCGATTCGCGAGATGGATGAAGCCAGTCGGTTGTCGCTACAGGAGGGAAGGCGGTATTGCCCCGCCTTGGCCTGAGACTCGCTCGCGGGTTCATCGGACACGACCGGCGCTGCACCCATCCTTTACGTGATCGGTCCGACCTGAGGTGTGCGCGCAGGGCCGGCACGCCACGACCGCCAGCCACCCTCATGTTCGAAAGAAAACTGTAACCGACCGCCGCGTTCCGGACTCTCGACTGGTAGCTGACGAACTCGTTGCGGGCTGCAAGTTGGCGCAGGATGGGCGACACCGGCCAAGACTCGGCTGCGCCTTGATCGGCGCGGTCGGGCAATGAGATTCCCTTGCCTGGTGTTGAGAGTCCTTGGTGGTCTCCACCACGCTGAGTGCGAGCCAGGGGCATCACGATCGCCCATGAGGAGGTGGTCCGGACGGGACTCCCCGTCGAGGCCATTGGCCAGCGGATGGAGATCGCCGAGCAGCGTGTCTTACCTCGGACCGACCCATGTCGCGTCGGGCGTTCGGCTACGCTCGGCGCTCAAGGAGAACGATGCACATGCACTCGAATCGACCTCGACTTGCTTTGATCACCTTCACGCTTCTGCTTGCCTCGAGCACGGCCCAGGCTCAATCCGGTTATGTCGAGACCCCCCTCGTGTCCAACACGCAGGGCATGGCGCCGGTCATCGACCCGAACTTGCAGGGTGCCTGGGGGATGTCCTTCTCAACGACTAGCGCACTCTGGGTCTCTGACCAGGCTGACAGCTTCACGCCTCCAGGGTCGACGGCGGCGGGGGCCGCGTCGTTCTACAAGGTGACGGACACGCCATTCCCGAGCGCCTCCACTGTGTCCGCGGTGGGAGTCCCGAATCTGAATGGCGCTCTCCCCAATTCCCTCCAGAACAATGGGCCGACGGGCGAGGTGAACACCCTGGCACCGGGAATCACCATGAACGCGGGGGAGTTCCTCGTCGGCTCAAAATCAGCCGCCTTCATTTTCGCCAATCTGGACGGCTCGATCTCGGGGTGGAATGGGGGAAAGTCCGCGACGATCGAGACGAGTGTGACCGGCGCATCGTTCACCGGTCTGGCAATCGGGAACACGTCGAGCGGTGCCACCCAGTTATACGCCGCCGATCAGAACAACGTGAACAACGGCAAGGTTGACATCTTCAACAGCTCGTGGAAACTGACGGGAACGATGACGGACCCGAATTTTAGCAAGTTCCCATCCGGCTATGCCCCGTTCAACGTGCAGAATCTCACGGTTAACGGAGTCCAGACGATCTTCGTCACGTACGCGAACCAGGCGACGGGGGGCGGCATCGTGGATGAGTTCACCACGAACGGCGTCTTCATCAAGACGCTGGTCAATGACACGGCAGGAGTCCATCTGAACGCTCCCTGGGGGATCGCCATCGCACCCGCGGGTTGGGGCCAGTTTGGTGGCGACATCCTCGTCGGCAACAACAACGAAGACGCCAACGGGCTTACGGAGATCAATGCCTATAACCTGCAAGGGGTCTGGGAAGGCACGCTCACGCTCAACAACGGTCAGCCTTTTTCCGCCACGGAACTCTGGGCCATCGGCTTCGGTAATGGTGCTGGCGCGGGTTCGACGAACACGCTCTTGTTCACCGCCGGGCTGGATGGCAACACGGGTGGCTTCGTCGGAGCGATCGCGTCCGTCCCGGAGCCGAGCTCGGGCATCCTGGGTCTGATCGCAGCCGCGATGATGGCCGCAGGCTGGAGATGGAAGCACCGTCGGCACGTTGCGACAGCCTGATCGACAGAGGCGTTGGCGGTTGTGGGTCCCATGTTCCCATCGGACCCGAGACCCTCAGGAACCCTACAGAAAACGGGACACTCCACGGCGAACAGTACCATTGTGACCACGGTCGCAAGACCGAGGTTCGGACGGGGAACCCCCAAACTGGCACGTGAGTGCGACCCGTCGGCGGATCGGGCTGACTCATCGAGGCCGATAGCGGTGCGTTTCCCGATCCGTCGCACCTCAGCTTGTTGCCAAGTGCTGGAGGGACGGAAGCCGTTATTGGTGTGACGGTCCGCCGATGCGTTCCCGTGACGATTCGCCGAACGGATGCTCGCCGGCTGACGGTTTTCGTTCGATCCGCACTCTGGTCGAAGACCTTCCGCCGAGCATCGACTTCGTGCGGTATGTCAGCCGGTCGTCGGGTGGATGAGTTCTTTGAGCAAGGCCGGGAACGTCGCCCAGGACCGCATGTAGGTCGCCTCCAAGGGGGCCGGGATCTATCGGGTCTCCGAGAGGAAGATCGGCGCCGACGGGAGTGGATCGCCGACTCCGACCGAATCCACGTAGGCCGTCGGAAGGTCGCCGCCGATGTACGACGCAACGGTCAAGGCCTGGCCCGGCGGGGCCTCGAACGGCTCGTCACCGAACTCGTCCCAGATCGCCTTGTGGATCCCCTGAAGGTCGCGCGGCGTCGGCGGGAAAAGGTCCACGACGAGCAGATTCACCCCTTGGTTCAGGATATCGGCCGCCTTCTCGACGAACGTCTGGATTGCGTTCCGACTGTCCTTGTTCCCCGGTGACAGGATCTCGATGATGGCGACGCCCTTCTTACGGCCGTGCCGGATGACGACCCGGTCGGCCCTCTTGGCGTAATTGATCTTCTCGAACCTGGCAATCAACCGGGCGGTCGGCGGGGCCGTGGCGACGGCGATCCCGCCTGGGTCGTCCTTGGGCGCCCGTGTATGCAAAGTCACGACATCCGGGATCGAGCGGCCGGTAACCTGCTCCGTCATCGCCATGTACTTGGGTGGCAACAGTCCGCTGTTCAACTCGTTTGTCAGGTTCACCACCCAACCCTAGTGGAAGTGGTGAAAGTCACCCGGTTCGAGTCGGGTCCAATCGTGAATCGGCATGATGAACCTCCGTAATTCACAGGCATTTTGCCCGCCCCCGGGACGGCGGGGCAACTTCCTTAGTGCCTGGCTCGCTCTTCCCGCAACGTCGTCAACCGGTCACAAGCATTCGCAACATGGCCCACAACTGGCACAGGGATCTGCGTTCGGCGCGGGTCTCATGTCCCCGCCGGATTGCGTTCGGCGCGGGTCTCCGGGCACTCGAAGGGTCGCTGCCGGTCGGCCCAACCGAAGGTCTCCCGATGCCCGGACAAAGAAGGGGGACCATACGATTGGCGACTTCGCCCGCTGAATGACGCTCTATCGTGGATGGACTGATTGTATCACTCTTCACGATCATGGGCTCTACAGCTCGTCGAGGTGTCGCGGCCAATCGTCTTTCAGCAGCCGCGAGAGCGAACGGTCGGCGAGGATGCGACCTCCCGTCTGGCAGCGCGGGCAGTAATTGGTCTCGTTGTCGGCATATCGGATTCGCTGGACAGGCGTCTGGCAGACCGGGCACGGTTCGCCGAACCGGCCGTGCACGGCCATGCCCGGACGGAATGCCGTGACCTTCTCCGGAAAGCTCTCACCCGTCTCCGCTCGGAGAGTCGCGACCCATTCGTTGAGGACGTCGCGGACGGCGGTAAAGAGTCGCTCGACCTCGTCTGTCGCGATCTTCTGCGAGAGAGCCAGCGGCGAGAGACGAGCGCGATGGAGGATCTCGTCGGAGTAGGCGTTGCCGATTCCGCTGAAGAGGTGAGGATCGGCGAGCGCCCTCTTGAGCGTGTGATTCTGAAGGCGGAGCACCGCTTCAAACTGTTCGAGCGTGGCCGGCAGCACCTCGAGGCCGCCCGGGTCCTGTGCGGCCAGGGCGTCTTCGCCGCGGAGGACGTACAGCGCAGCCCGACGCTTCGAGCCGGCCTCGGTCAGGAGCAAGGTCCCGTTCGGGAAATCGAAGGCCGCCAGCGCGTACTTTCCCGAAAGCTTGACACCGCGCGGCTTCCAGTGGAGTCGTCCGGCGATCATCAGGTGCAGTACCAGCCACAGGTCGTCGTCGAGGCCGATAGCGATGCGTTTCCCGATCCGTCGAATCGCTCGGACCGTCTTGCCGAAGACCGAGTCCAGCGGCGGATCGAACGTTCGCAGCAAGAACGGCGCCTGGATTCGCACGCGATCGAGGCGCTCGCCGATGACGCGCCGCTCCAGGGCCTCAACGTAGATCGTGATGTCCGGCAGCTCCGGCATGAGGGCCAACGCATCCTTTCCTCTAACCGCATCGTCAGGCCGGAGGGCGCGGACCGTTGCGACTCCGTCGTTCTGACCAGGCGATCACGTAGCCTCGAACATACACAAGAGGACCGGTCCTGGCCAGATCCGACGAGGCCCGGAGATACTGGCGAACTTCCTCTCAGCCGGTTACGATTCTTGGTCGTCGGTCTCCGGCCGTCGGATTGACAAGAGTTTCTGGATCGCGCGCGATGGGCGACGTTCGCCCCGGCGCTTCACCGCAATCAGGTCGAGGCTTCGATGCGCATCGGCGTGGATTGCCATCCGCTCCAGTCCGGCTCGAGCCGGAGCCGGGGAATCGGCCGGTATGCCTCGGACCTCCTGCGCAGCCTGATCAGAGCCGGGGCGTTGTGGGATTTCGTGCTCTACGTCCGTGAGGACCTTCCCGTGGATCAGATCCCCAGCGGGCCGAATGTCGTCCGACACGACTACCGAGACGGCCAATCAGCCGGCGTCACGGCGATCCAGGAGGCCGTCAGGGACAACCCCGACCGGCTGGACCTGCTCCTGGTCCTCTCTCCTCACGAGTCCTTTATCGAGGTGGGTCATGGTCTCCCTCGGGCGGCTGCGGTCGTCTACGACTTGATCCCGGAGCGGTTCCCGGAGGACTACCTGGCTCGCGGCTCTTATCGACGGTCTTACGACCGCTACCTGCAAGCGATCCAGGATTACGACCTGCTGCTCGCGATCAGCGAGTGGACGCGGCGCGACTTCATCGAGCGACGGGGATTCCCCGCCGAGCGGGTCGTGGCTCTCCCGGTCGCCGTCGATCACGAGCGGTTCCGGCCTGCCGCATCGGCGGCCATCCTCCCCGACTCGCTCGCGGCCATGGGCGTCGAGCCCCCGTACGTGCTCCACGTCGGAGGCAGAGACGCTCGCAAGGGAGGGGCGGAATTGATCGGGGCGTTCGGCCTGCTCCCCCGCACGATCCGCGAAGGCCATCAGCTCGTCTACGCTTATGGGCAGTCCGAGGCACACAGGGCCGAGCTGGCCCGGCTGGCCATCCGACATGATGTCCGGCTGCTCACGACCGGCCGGGTGTCGGATCCGGATCTGGTCGCACTTTACCAGCACTGCGCGCTCTTCGCCTTTCCGAGCAAGGCGGAGGGCCTTGGCCTGCCGGTCCTCGAAGCGATGGCCTGCGGCGCACCGGTGGTCACGGGCGACAATTCCGCCCTTTCCGAGATCGTGGGCGACGCAGGCCATCGGGTTGATGCTGTGGACTCGCAGTCGATTATGCGAGCCATCGAACACCTGTTGACCGATCCGCGCCATCGTGCCTTGCTCTCACATGCCGGCCGGCGCCGGGCGCTGTCGTTCACCTGGGAACAGACGACCCGCGTCGCCCGCGAGGCGCTGGGCCGCGTCGCCGTGAGTTCCACCAGCAAGTCCGAGCCCGCCTTCATGTCGTCACCCTCCGCCCTCGAATAGCGGCAACCGGGTGGCCTCGTTCTGCGCCGAGGCGAGCGTGTCCAAAGTCGGAGCATCGATCCGGCAATCCGCCGCCTCAAGTTCATCGTACAAGACGATCTGGCTCGGGTTGAGGAAGAGGCGGTCGAATCCGAGTACCCGCATCTGTTGATGAAAGCCAACGTGCTCTGGCCCTCGCCCGGAATACTCGGCGGCCTCCCAGCACTCCCGGCGATAGACGCCCAGGCCGCCGAAGCAGGACCAGACCGGTCGCAGGGGCTCACCGCGCCGGTGCGATCGCCCATGGACCTCGGCCTCGGGGTGAGGATCGTCGCGCCCGACGTCCCGGAACGCCCAGGTGTCGAAGGTGATCGGCCCGCACTGGCCGTCGCTCCGCACCGTGGGGTTGAGCATCAGGCCATTCGAGCCGACGAAGTCCCAGTCCTCCTGACCGAATGTGTCCGCGATCCCGTCGTAACTCCAGCCTCCCGCGAGATCCATGTCGATCACGAGGACGTGGTCGTATTCGGCGAGGTTCTCGATGACGTAGCGACGGAGCATCTCCCGGTGGTGGCTCGACGACCCGCCGGGTCGGGGACGTCCCAGGCCGGCGGTGAGCGCGAGGCCCGGATTACCCCTCAGGACATGGACGGCGGGGTTCTGGTCGGCCCAGGTCTCGAGGAAACCGAGCGTCGCGTCGGCGGAGTCGGCCTCCAGGCAGACGACCTGATAACGACGGAACATCTGGCCCAGCCGCTCGACGCGCGCGGTCGTACGCGGCAGCCAGGCCCGGACATCGCGGCAGAGGCCAGCGATGACCACCGAGGCCCCGCGCATCCGGTCCCGGCCCCGCTCGACGCGGCGCGCGTACGCGTGGCGGAGATCCGCTACGCAGGGAAAGGCCGACTCGGGGAATGCGGCTCGCTCGACATCGAGGAGCCGGTGGGCGATATGCAGCTCCCCTGAGAACGGCCCACTCTTCCGCGCCCCCTCCATCGACGCCGCCGGCCAGATGGAACTCGTCTGGCCGGTATGCCGGCACAGGCTCGGGGACGGCACGATCATCGGCGTCCCTCGCCGCGCCGCCCACCGACCGACGTTCGTGTCGATGTTCGCCAGACCGTCGTTGCGCCGACTCGACCGGTGCGCCAGGGTCTCGGAGTCGGTGAGGAATTCCTGCGCCGCACCGGGCGAGAAGATCAGGGCGTGGGCCCCCAGAAACCAGGGCTCCGTGTGCTCGAACCAACCGAACTCCGGCCGCGCCATCACTCCCGAGCAGTAGAGCGAGATGGGTCCGGATCGCTCGCTCGGCCACAAGATCGTTTCCAGATACGCGCGCAGGTCCTCGCGGTCGTGGAGGATTACGTCATCCTGGATCATCATGTAAGCATCGGCGTACGGGTCGCGCATCAACAGCTCCGCCAGGCCGAGATAGAAATTCGGCCAGGCGCCCAGCTTCGGCTCGCGGTACGTGACCGGGTAGTCGGCGTATCGCCCGGGGATGGTGACGGCCGAATCGACGAACAGTCGGGCTTGCTTCCACCCAGCGCGGGCGAGACTGTTGAGGGTCCATTCCAGCGTCGGCCGCCGCCGAGGCGCGGTGGTGACACCGACCGACCATACTCGGACGGTCGGCCCTTGCCGACTCCAGGTGGGCGGCAACACCTGGGCGATGGGAACGTGAACGGCGCCCGACCGGTTCGACCAATCCCGGCAATGATCGCATTCCGCGAGGGTCGTTTCGCGATGGTCCGGGTGATGGCACCGGAAGACGGGAACCCGGTCCAGCAGGCCCCCGGCCCGGTGAATCCGCACGCCGCTTGGCTCTCCGAGATAAAGGCACCGCTCGACAGCGCGCGCCGGCATGAGCATTTGCTCGACGTCCGCCGGCTCGTCATCGAGTTGACCCTCCGCCCACTGCTGGACGGCCACCGCCTTGCCGGGCTCGCATCCCGGCACGCCTCCGCGCGCGATGACCTGTTCCGTCAGCCCGTAGAGGAGCGACGCCAGGACCGGGTTGATCTCCTGAGACGACGGGAGTGGCGAGCCGCAGCAGAACTCACAAGCCTCGCGCTCGACGCGACAGAGAAGCTCCTCGGCAACTCCGGTAATCTCCTGAATCAAGCCGCATTTCACAAACGAGGCGGCTCCCTCGCACTCCACATCGCCACGATAAGGACATTCGTCCACGGTCCTGAACATGAGTGATCACCTGAAAGCCATCGTGATCCTTGAAAGCGGCCTGGCCGCAACCCGCAGGTATTCCAGATTCGAGATTCCAAATTCAAAATGATTTGGAATTTAGAATTTGGAATCTGGAATCCTTTCACTCGAAGACCACGCCATACGACGATCCGAGAGAGATCGCCCGCAATTCCGACCACTCAAGATCGCCTGGAGCTTCGGCAGTGCGTCGGTCCAGGAGTGCTGGGATTCGACGAACGACCGGGCGGCCAGGCTTGCCTCAGAGATATCGGCCCCGTGGAGTTCGCGCAAGACCCGGGCCAACGCATCGGCGTCCACCTCGGTGATCGGTATGGTCCTCAGACCCCAGACTCGACCGCGGGATCGCGTGCCAGGGAGCCGCCGCAGCGGTTCGTGCTCGTTCATCGGCGGTGCATCGGTGGTCACCAGCGGCAGTCCGCTCGCCTGGCATTCGAGCAAAGGGAGGCCGATCCCTTCCCATCGGCTCGGCTGGATGCAGACATCTCCCTCGCGGTAGAGTTCCGACGCCTCGGCCAGGTCCCCGACACGAACGTCCACGTTTGCGGGGAATGTCGGCAAGTTCTCGGTCTGCGAGACGACGATGATGGGAACCTCGAGCACCCGTCGCGCGGCGTCGGCGACGATCCCCGCCCCTTTCCGGCCGTTCCACGATTCCCTCGACCGGTCGGTCTCCCGGCAGCCCCCCTTGCCATTGACGAAGAGGAACCGCCGGCACGTCTCCCGCCGGGTGAACGGGAAGCGACGAATGTCGATCGGCCACGGGAGATACGCTTCCTCCCATGCGAGCCCCAACCGCTCCCGCCACTGGGGAAGCAACTCACGACACCATCGCGTCGGCGCGATCATCAGGTCGACGTACGAGAGCCAGGGGGCCAGTTCGTCGAGGAATTCCCACATCGGCACACACGCGACTCTCACATGCCGCTCTCTCGCCCGTTTCAGGATCTCTGTGGACCAGGGTTGCTCGAAGAAGAGGACCCAATCGAGCCCACTCAAGAACTCGTCCAGTGCGTCGATGCCGGTGGGTGCGATCGCCCGGCAGGTCGCTCCCTCGGGAAGGTCGCCCGGTTCGTGTCCCGGGTTCATGGCCCAACCCGCGACTGGAAAACTCCGGGCGAAATCGCGGCAGAGCGTGCCCAGCCCCGAGTGCGCAGTTGGGCCCGATCAATCCGACCCGGCCGGGAGACGTCCTACCGGCGCGGAGCGGGGTCTGAGACCGACTCGCCGAAGCCGAGACGATCTCTCCAAAGGCGACACTCTCCTCGGCCCAGGTGTGGAGGGCCTCGAACCGGACGCGCTCGCCCTCGAGTAAGCCCGTGCGTTCCAGGACGTGCCCGGCGACATGGTAAAGCTTTGATGCGATCGGGGGATTGAGGTAGGTTTCTGACGGTGGCAGCGACGCACAGCAAGCCGAGCACAGGTCACGGCGTACCCGGCAATGGTCGCCGCCTTCGATGCCGGTGAGCCGCTGCAAGAGCCGGCATTCGGCGACGTCGGGACCGCCGGCCGCGATCGGTTGCCGATGGGGACACTCCTCGATGCGCCGCGCCATGGTCAATCTGTCCAGATGAGGCTGACCCAGCGGATGACCTGACCGTCGTAACGGCCTGAATCCGTCGGCCCGGTCCCCGGGGCGTAACCGGCCTCGGAGTAGTCCTTCATCTTGACCCATTTCTGATCGCTCGCGACCCACTTCCAGACGCAGTAACCTGAGAGCTTGTGCCCATGACCCGTGATCGTTTCGTCGATACGTATGGTGATATCCGATTTGATTGACGTTTCACCCATTGTACGAACTCCTGAGGATGCGGGTTACCGATAAAGGAGTGGAGCGGAATCACGGCATGGTCCGGGCGACCCGGATCCCGACCCGGATATTGGCGTCCTGGGGAACGGTGGAGTGACGGAACGCAGACCGCAGGTCGCCCGGACCTCGATGGAAGGCACCGCCGCGAATGACGCGGCCTTGATGATTCCGGAGGGGTGTCACCCGGTCTCCCTCATCCTGGATCAAGACGCTGGCCGGAAAACCGAAATCCTGAAATTCATCGAGGCACCATTCGTAGGCGTTCCCCAGCATGTCGAATACTCCCCAGGCGTTGGGCATGAGCTGGCCGACAGTCTGGGGGTGGTCTTCTGAGTTCATCGCATGCCACCCGTAGAACTTGACGAGCCCGGTACTTTCGGCGAAGAACCGGCTGGTCGTCGTGCCTGCCCGGCAGAAGGCCTCCCATTCGGCCTCCGTGAGCAACCGGTAACCGCTGCGATGGAGATACTCGGGCGGGATGACCAGACCTTCCCCGATCTGGTCGATGGGCGGATAGACCATCTGATCCGGCTGGATGTGTTCTTGTTCGCTCAGCCATCGGCAATACTTGGCGGCATCGTACCAGGAGACCGATGTGACCGGCCAGCGGGGGTCCAGATCAATCTTGAGGTCAACGCCAGTGGCCCGCTGGAACGCGAGGTATTGCTCGATCGTGACCTCCTTCGTGGAAACCGCGACGGTGCGGTCGATCTGCACCTGATGCTGGCCTTCCTCGAGATTTCGGCCCACCTCTTCGGTAGGCGAGCCCATGTTCAGAGCGATCGGCCCCGGAACGATGACCATCGTCTGGCGCTGACTGGTGACGTACCATCGCCGCCGCTCGCCGACTCCCGCTCCCGCGAGCTCTCGGTCGGCCTCGTCCACCTCCGGGCCGTGCGACCACCGTCGCAGCACCCACTCCAGGGCAGAGTGGACGCCGGGATCGGGGTCTTCGCGGTAGCTGCGGAGCAGGTCGGACGTGAACGGTTCGCGCCGGTCGGCCGACAGGCTGTCGTCTTGATACAGACCCAGGCCCTGGATTAACGCCTGGCGAATCGACGGGTCCTCCTCGTGCCGGAACCACTCGAAAAGCACCCCCGGGTCCACGCCGAACGGCTTGAAACGGTGGATCAGGTAGGTCCGCACCCGCGGGTCGGGATTCGCCATCAAGAGCGGGCGAACGGAGTTCACCAGGCCCACGCGGAGGAGTGCCAGCCCGGCGTTGGCGTGGGCGTCGGAGGCCGCTTCTTGCTCATCGCGTGACCCCGGCATCGGCTGCTCGGCCGTACTACGGATCAGGTCAACCGCTCGGTCGGTCTTGTGCAAGTGGTCCGTGAGCACCCGAACCTGCCGGATGTCGGCCTGGAGGATCAAGTCACACAACAATTCGGGGAGGTCGTCGGCGAACTGCACCAGGATGCAGGCGGCGATATATCCCTTTTCCTGCCCCTTCTGTTCATCGAAGACCCGGCGCAACGGACCGAGGAGGAACCCCTTGGTGGGCCGGAGCAGGTCGCACCACGGGACGATCAGGAAGAGGTCCTCGGCGGCAAGCATCGCCACGACGTCGGCGGCGACGGCCGGCCACGTCGGGTTCTGCGGGTCGAACGACGCCAGGGCAGAAGCCGCCCGGATTCGACGGTCCATGGGGGCGGTCCGGTCCTGAAGCGTCTTCCAGAGTTTGTCCTGGATCGCCCGCTTGTGGGGGGCCAGGGACTGGCAGACGACTCGCACCGAGGGGAGGTCCACCGTCAGCAGCCGATCGGCAAGGAATCCCGCCTGGTCGGGGTCGTCCCGCAGTAAGGCGAGGCTCGCATTCAGAGACTGCGAGGATTCCGTCGCGGCCCGCGACAGGGCTTCGACGAGTCGCGGCCGGACCTGGCGCCAGTACGGTCCCATCTCCTGGATGATCGCGGGAGCCTTCGCCGTGTCCGCCTCCATCAGCCGGTCCACCAGCCGGGCCGCCTGAAAGTGGCTGGTCGCCTCGACCCCGATCGCGACCAGGGCGATCGCGACCACGGAGAAGACCATCATGCGCAGCGCGTGGTACCGGGTCGCGGCGCGCATCATCTTCGTTTCCCGGTCGTTCCAATCCCGCTGGCGCGTCAAGAGGCGGACATCGAGCCACTCGAAGAGGGTCGGCAACGCCCTCCGTTCGTGCGTGACGCCCCACAACGCGGCACAGTCGCCCAGACGGAGCCTCGCCCGGCCCCGGAGCGTTTCACGCTGCTTCCGCGTCAGCCATTCCCGGAGCGCGGGGACCAGGTAATCGTGAGTCAGTTGGTAATGCGTCAACTCGGGACAGGGCTGCGAATCGGAGCCCGCTCCCCCCTGGGGATCCGTCGGCGTGATCAGGCGGAGCGCGCCGTCCAGGATCCGGATCAATTCCTCGAAGTCGTGCGGTCGGTGCGCGTACCCCGAGGCTTCCAGCAATTCCTGCCGGGAGCGCATGTGCCCCCGGATATCTCTCCCCGACACGGGAAGGAGCAACTGCAAGACGGACTGCGCGGCGCCTTGATGGAGCTGGTGCTCGGGGGGCGCGGTGGCCCCACAGAAAGTCGCCTCCAGGAAGCGGGCACCCACCCCCTGCGCTCCGCCGACCTCCTTCAAGGTCAGGGGAGTCCAGGGTTTGTCTTTGACCATCTCCGCGAACAGGCTCAGGTGGACCGGCACGACTTTCCCGTCTTGCGCGAGGTCTCGCACGGCCTCGTCGATGAACTCGCCCTGCTCCTCGGCGATCTCTTGGGGATAGGGGGGCAAGACCTCGAACGCACGGCCGAATGCCGTGAGCACCTTCTTCGCGTGCCTGGTGTTGAACAGGTCGAGCGCGGCGCCGTTCTGACCTTCGACGAGCGGGACTTCCAGCTCGCGGAGGAACCGTGTGATCGACATCCAGAAATCATCGCGGACGATCAGCACACATTGCACTCGCCCGCCGTCGCACTGCCGGAGGGCCTCGATCAGCTCAGTGTCTCCGTGCCGGCTCTCGGTCTGGAGCCATTGCTCGAACTGGTCCAGCACGAGGACCCGTTTCCGATCCGGCGTCATCCCCTGACCACGTCGCAACGCCGTGAGCGCCGGGACCAGTCCCAGATCGACCGTGAGGCCGGGACATTGCCCGCGCAGGGCGGCCAGGAGACGCGCTTCGGTCCCCTCCGCGGTCGCCTCCACGAAGAGGGTATCCACGTGCTTCCCCAGGCGCGGGATCAGCCCCGCCTTGAGGAACGAGGACTTGCCACAGCCCGACGGACCGTAGACCACCCCGACGCGGAACGTCTTCTCGGGGTTTCGCTCATCCAGCTTGAGCTTCCAGAACCGGAGGCTTTCCGGCGTACCGTCGCGGTCGCGCGGGCCGGGCAAGAGTCGGAGGAAATAGTCAGCGTCGTCGGCGTCGAACGACCGCAGCCCCTTGGGGATGACGCCATGGATCACGCCCGCCGGATCGGGATCCGGTCGCGCGGGCGTCTCGATCCGGTCGGGGATCTCCGTCTCCTCAGCGAGCCAGTGGCGGAGGTCCTCGGCCATGTCCAGCGCCGTGGTGTAACGGTCCGAGACGCGCTTGGCGAGAGCCTTCAGGCAAATGCGCTCCAGTTCCTGGGGGATCCCGTCACGGTGTTGCCGCGGGGGCTTCGGCTCCTGGGTCTTGATCCGATCGATGGTCTCCAGTCCGTCATTGCCTCGGAAGGGACGGGTGCTGGTCAAGAGCTCGTAGAAGACCACTCCCAGACTGAAGATGTCGGACCGTCCGTCGACGAGGTGCCCCTCGCCACGCGCCTGCTCCGGGCTCATGTAGGCGATGGTGCCGCCCTGTGCCGCATTCTTGCCGAAATCCTCCTCGCGAAGCGCCAGCCCGAAGTCGGCCAGATACGGCTTGCCGTGCGTGTCCACCAGGATGTTGCGCGGCTTGACGTCGCGGTGGACCAGCCCACGCGTATGGGCGTGGTGCAGGGCCTCGGCGATCGTCGCCACCAGTCCCGCAGTCGAGGAGAGGGAGGCCGAGTGCGGCTTCAGCCACCTCGTGAGGTCGCTCCCCTCGATGTATTTCGAAACGACGACGCAGAGTCCGTCATCGGTCCGCTCGGCGTGATAGACCGGCAGGATGTTGGGATGGTCAAGGTGAGCGAGCGTCCGCGCCTCGTTGAGGTACATCGCGACAACGGCCGGAGACGTGATCAGGTGACGGTGCGGCACCTTGAGGGTCACAATCCGCTCGAGGTCCGGATCGAAGCCCTGATAGACCCGCCCGCACCCACCTTCGCCCAGCAGCCGGCTGACCCGGTAGCGGCCGATCGTCCTGGGCATCTCGGACGAAGTCTTCCCACCCGTGGAGGAACTCGACTCGATCGATGTATCGTCCGAGGACGGTTCGACTGGACACCCGGTCACCGTCTCACCCAGCCCGGGGACTTGTCCCAGGTCTCCATCGCTCGCGGCGACTGTCCCCGCGTGTTCGCCATCCTGCGGAAAGGGCTGGGTCGCCTCGCCGTCGGCGTCATGATGGCCATGCGGGATCGTCTCCGCCGCATCTCCGTTACCCGAACCGTTCCCCCCGTCGATCGGGAGAGTCGGGACATCGGGGCTCGGGAAGCTCATTTCTTCCGTGATTTCCCCGTGCTCAGCCATCGACTCCTCCCCGCGCACCGAACGCCCGGTTCGGTCCGTGGAATCATCAACGATCACACACTATCAATCCGATCACTGACGAATTCGCGTAGGCTTCGGTCACTCCGTCGGGACGATCGGACACGGCGACAACGCGCCATTCCAATCTACTTGCTCGCGCAAAGTATCGCAAGCGACGTGTTTGCGCGAGCTGCGCGACCCAGCCACCGCCCGGAGGCTGTTGAGCGACCGGGGAAGACTCGACGACGCGGGTTCAGCGAGAGTGCGCGTCACCGATCAAGACACAGCGTCTACCGTGACTGCGGACACCCCAGTACAATGGCGCTTTGAGGGAAAAACGTGCCGACGACGGAGTCTCAAATGGAACTGACCATCATCGACCGGGCCCTGGGGAGCGACATCCCCTACATCACCTACGCGGTGCCGGTCTTCTTCCTGTTGATCGGCGTCGAGCTCGTGGTGGCGCTCTGGGAGCGCAAGGACTACTACCGGCTGCACGACTCGATCAACGACCTGAGCTGCGGCAGTACCGAGCAGATTATCGGCCTCTTTCTCAAGGGAGTGCTCTTCCTGGGCTATCAGGGGACGTACGCTTATGCAACGCGCACCGGGATCAACCTGATCGACGTCCACAGCTATTCTCCTGGCGGCAAGTGGCTGGCGGCGATCGTGCTGTTCCTCGGGGTTGATTGTGCGTATTACTGGTTCCACCGCATCGCCCACGAGTACAACGCCCCCTGGGCCGGGCACGTCGTGCACCATTCCAGTGAGGATTACAACCTTGCTGTGGCGCTTCGGCAAGGATCGTTCCAGGGGCTCTTCTCGTGGGTCTTCTACCTGCCGCTGGCACTGCTGGGCTTTCCACCAACCTGGTTCGCCGCGATCATGAGCTTCAACCTGCTCTACCAGTTCGTAATCCACACCCGCGTGATCGGCAAGCTCGGCCCGCTGGAATGGGTATTCAACACGCCGTCGCACCATCGCGTGCATCATGTCGCAATCCCAAGTATCTGGATAAGAATTACGCGGGCACGCTGATCATCTGGGACCGGATGTTCGGGACGTTCCAGGCCGAGGAGGAAGAGCCGGTCTACGGCCTGACCAAGCCGTTGAACAGTTGGAACCCGTTGTGGGCCAACCTGCACGTCTGGCGAGACCTGTTCCGCGACGCCTGGCTGGCTCCGCGATGGATCGACAAACTAAGGATCTGGTTCATGCCCCAGGGCTGGCGGCCGTCGGGCTTGCCCCCCAACCCGACTGCTCCCGAGGTGACCCGGCAGACCGTCATCCGCTACGACACGCAATTGCCGCGAGCGTTGAACATCTACGCCCTGATCCATTTCGTGGGGATCTTGCCGATGACCGTCGGCCTGATGGCGGAAGGCCAGTCGCTGCCGCGCGGCGAGCTGGTCGTGGGCGCGATGCTGGTGTTGTGGGCCCTACTCAACCTCGGCGGCATCTTCGACCATCGCCGATGGGTGCTCCCCTCCGAGCTCTTGCGGCTGCCGATGACCGCCGCGACCCTGGCCGCCAAGCTACCCGAGAGCTCATGGCGCGTGCCCGTGCAACTCAGCCTCGCGCTGGCGGTCATGGCGTCGTGGCTCTGCCTGCTGGCCGATCGCCGCGAGTTCGACGGCGCCCCGCAATTGCCCAGCCGACTGGTCGATCGACCGGCTTCCTGGGCAGACAAAACGGAGAGCCAGCCGATGGTCGCATCCGGCGCGGTTGGCTCACGCTCGTGACGGCGGACCAACCGTCCATTAGGACCGCCAATCGATCCCCTTGGTCAGATCGCGCTCGACGGCGCGGGCAATCTCCGGGGCGACTTCGTGAAGACCCTGAAGCATCAGCTTTCGTTCTCGGTAGAGCTGGAACCACGCTTGCCGATAGCGAACCACCACCTCGCTGTCCCGCAATCCCAACTGCTCGATGGTGAACTCGGCGAGCTTCCGCTGTGTATTGGGGACTCGAAGTGTCAGCACGAGCTGCAAGGATGGCAGGAGGATCTCGAACTAATCATCCCGGACCTTGAAGGGATCGAGGATTCGATGATCCGACTTCCTCTGATTCAGCACCCCTTCCCCATACCGGAAGTTATTCCACTCGTAGGCCAGATGGTCTTTCCCACGAGCCTTGAGCTCGGCAATCGAGATAAAATGATCGATTTGTGCCTTCATCACGATCATCGCACAGTAACCGCATAATCGCTTGAAAGCATCCCGCAACTGAGGTTCGAATTCGGACCAGTAGTCGTGGGGTCGTCCCTGGTAGCTGGGATGCTCATTCAGCCATCGACGTCCCCGTTCCCGGCATCGTTTGGCGAAGGTCTTCGGCTCGGGCTGCGTCGCCACCCGAATCATGGTTTCGCCCCGACGATCCAACGTGGCCAGAACGGGTCGACTCCGGGGAGAGTCTTTTCCAGCGCCTTTTGAATGGAAGCCTTGGTCCTCAATCCCGGCGGGAGGTGCTTGGCATCGCCTCGCATGAATGCCTCGGCCGCCTCGATCGCCTTCTCGGCCTCTGACGAACGGGCTTGTTCGAGGCCGAAAACCGGTGATGTCAACCACCCGACCGCATCTCCTTGCATGGCCCAGGGAAGCTTCCGAAGCGAGACGTGCCTCGTCTTTTCTTCAATCTCAAACAGGAACAGCGAATCGCGATCTTCGTCAAAATGTGGCTCGATCGATGCCAGAACCAGGGGCGAGTGAGTCGTCGCCAAGATCTGTAAATCGACCTCCGCCTTCAGGGCCTTCCCAACCTCCAAGATCGAGGGTAGCAACGTTCGTTGCCAGCGCGGGTGCAGGTGCGACTCGAGCTCGTCGAACAGTAGCACCATCTTCGAGACCGGCTTTTGATTGCGAAGGTGGGAGGCTTGCTTGTGCTCATCCCAGGCCCAGGTTAGCAGGTAATCCAGGCTGATGATTCGTTTCATTCCCGCTGAAGCAAACACCAGTGGTACGTCGCCATAATCCAACTTCAACGTGGGAATATCACGGACTTCGTCGGGGTGAATCCGTACGGGGGAACCGATCTCGATCGGCTCTTCGGGAGAAGGAGCGAGCCGATGCACCACGGAACGAAGCAACTCGAAAGGCGATGTCCCCGGCTGATTCTGCCAGGTGACCCAATCCCGAATGAGTCCATTACAGAGAATTTTGTCCCCGTCCTCGAGCCCGTTCCACAGTGTTGAAGAAGAGAAGTGATACGCCCAGGGGCGCAACGGAGACGCCGGAGTACCATTGGTCGGGAACCTCCGGTAATTGCGTGCAGGATCCCAGAGCGAAAAGCCGCCATCGATCCGGGCATAGACGACCAGCTCAGAAAGTATGGGGGCTTCTTTCTTGAGCCGCCACTCCTGGAAACGGAAGTCGAAATGGCTGCGAGATAGCTCTACCGAAGGTCGGTTCGTGTCGATCAAATGAAACTCGATTTGTGGCTTTACGCCCTCGCCCCGTCGAGGCCAGGCGGGAGGTCCTGCCCAGTGGCCGGTCAGCGCCCACAAGGCGATGTCGAGGATGAACGACTTCCCGAGGCCGTTGTCGCCCGTGAAAATGTTGAGCCTGTCGGAAAAATCGATATCGAAGGTCGGTGCCGGCCCGACGTCGCGCAGCCGGAGGTTTCTCAGCATGGAACTACGCCCTTCTCCCGCGGATCTCTGACGGTGGCGAATTCTCGCTCACGAATCGCCGTCGCCCGCCCTCGGGTGATTTTACCAGACGAGACGCCTCGATCTCGAACAGAATTGGATCGAGCGCAGCAAATCCTGGGTCGGTAAAGGCTGATGGTTTCGCCTCACCGGATGTCCATCGTCGCGACCAAGGACTGCCGCCGGCACCGCGGAGGTGGCATAATCGGACGGGCGGTTCACCAGGTTTTGACATCGATGGGTTGGAGAGACTCGTGACCATGTTCGTCCTACCGGTCATCCTCGGAGTTCTGGGAATCCTGCCTTCCGGAGATCCTCCCCCGTCTGACGCCGGGCTGACGTCCACGAAGGCTCGCGAGGAAGAAACCGCGAGGTCCCGTACCTTCACCTTGACCTACCGGGCCACCGTGAAGGACATCCCTGCGGGCACGAAGACTCTCGACCTCTGGTTACCGTTGCCGCAGACGGACCGAAACCAGACGATCCACCGCCTCACCATCGACGCGCCAGGCCCGCTGACCATCGGCCGGGAATCTCGGTTCGGCAATCAGTCTCTTCATGTGCGCGTCCAGAGACCGAGAGGGCCGGTCTCGGTGACGTTGAGCATCGATGCGACCCGCCGGGAGAACTGTGGGGCCATCGAGCCCTTGAGCGAAGAGGAACGAGACCGTTACTTGCGACCAGAACCCTTGGTCCCCCTGGATGGCCCCATCCGGGAGCTGGCCGACAAGGCCACCAAGGGATCGAAGACCGATACCGAGAAGGCTCGAGCGATCTATGAGCAGGTCACCAGGATGATGCGATACGACAAGAGCGGCACCGGCTGGGGCCGGGGCGACGCCCTGTTCGCCTGTGATGCGAAGCGGGGCAACTGCACCGACTTCCATGCCCTGATCATCGGCATGGCCCGCTCGGCCGGAATCCCGGCCCGGTTCGCCATCGGGCTGCCGCTACCCGAGGCCCGTGGGTCGGGCGCGATCACCGGTTATCATTGCTGGGCGGAGTTATACGTTCGCGACCGCGGCTGGGTCCCGGTGGATGCCAGCGAGGCGGTGAAGCATCCCGCCCGGCATGCCTATTTCTTCGGCCATCACGATGAGAACCGGCTGGAGTTCGGCCGAGGCCGGCATCTGACTCTCTCCCCAGCCCAGCACGGTCCGCCTTTGAACTTCTTCGTGGATCCTTACGCCGAGATCGACGACAGGCCGCATGCGATCATCGAGCGCGAGGTCACGTTCGAGGACCGAGAAGCCAAGTGAATGCGCCAGTCTATTTTCCATTTCGGAGAGATCGATGGATAGGTCATCTTTCGAAGCCACTGAACCGATCGTCGAGCAACTCGAGGAGATGGTCGATCAAGTTCTCGACTCCGCTCAGTTTGAGGGAATTCGCCGAGCAATCGCCCAACTGAGCGCGCGGTGGTCGGTGAAGCGTATTCGGTCAGCCTCAACCTCAGCGTTGACGTCTTTGATCCAGTGCGAGGCCATCCGCTTCTCCTCTTGAGTACCGGGTTCAGCACGTCCACCGGTCAACCTCCCTACAGGATTTGGAACGACTCGAGCTTCCAGAGGTACGTCGTTCACGGGGATATGCAGGTCGTGCCCCACGACCGATGCCCCAGATGCCATGGAACCTGGGACTTCAAATTCTTGCATCGTTCCTGCGCGGATTGCGGTGCAATCCTGGGTGAGGATGTCAAGATCCTCCTGGACACCGACGGCTGTCCGAACTGCGAGGAGGGCAAGGTCTCGTTGTCGTCCCTCACTTGCAGCAAATGCGGCTTTCGGGTCGAGCCGGCTCTGGTCGTCTGGGGTTGATAAGCCTACACACGGCGGGCCAGCCGTGGTTCATCACGACTCCAGTACCGACGAACCGAAGGAGTGCGCCAGCCGTTCGCCATTCCGGAGAGATAACGTCATGAGTCATCACTGCCAGGAGATCCCGATGAAACGACCGACTCGGACCGCCTTCGCGCTCTTGTGCCTCGTCCTGCCCCTGGGTGGGGCCGCATCGACCTCGAACGCCGCGGACCCACCCGCCGACTCCGCGACGACGATCTACCGCGACGAATTCGGCATCCCGCACGTCTACGCCCCGACGCTCGAAGCGGCGGCGTACGCCATCGGCTACGCGCAGGCAGAGGACCGCCTCGAAGAGCTGCTCAAGAACTATCGGCGCGCCACGGGAACGATGGCCGAGGTCTTCGGTCCCGAGTTCACCGAGAGCGACCTGGCCCAGCGTATCTGGCGGCACGAGGAGATCAGCCGCACCCGCTATCAGCAGGTCAGCCCGAAGCTGCGCGGGGTGCTGGAGGCGTATATCGCGGGCGTCAAGCGGTTCATGGGGGAGCACCCCGACCAGGTGCCGGCCTGGGCCCAGGAGATCCACCCGTGGGACATCGTCGCCCTGTCGCGCCACATCATCTGGGGCTGGCCGATGGGCGAAGCCGTCGGCGAGCTACGTGCGGCAGGAGTCCGGCTCACGCCGCCGGCCTACCGCGGCTCGAACGAGATGCTCATCGCACCCAGCCGCACGGCGATGAAGGCCCCGATCGCCGTCGTCAACCCGCACCTGAGCTGGTACGGACAGTTTCGCTTCTACGAGGCCCGGATCTATGCCCGCGACGATCAATTCAATGTCTCCGGCGTGGGAATCCTCGGCCAGCCCATCCCCAGCCTCGGCCACAGCCGTTATTGCTCCGTCGCCATGACGACCGGCGGGCCCGACACTTCCGACGTCTACGAGGAGGAGATCAACCCCGACAACCCCCGCCTCTACCGCTTCGACGGCGACTGGCGCACGATGACCGTGCGCACTTACACGATCGGCGTGAAGGAAGGAACCGAGGTGAAGCGGCGGACGGTCAACGTCGAGTACACGCACCACGGCCCCGTCGTCGCCCGTAAGGGGGCCAAGGCTTACACGATTGCGATCCCATACATGGAGGAAGTGGGCCTCGGCGACCAGATTTATGAAATGATGAAAGCGCGTAATCTCGACGAGATGAAGCACGCCCTGGGCCGGTTCCAGTTGATGGCACAGAACGTCATGGTGAGCACGATTCAGGGCGATATCTACTACGTGCGCAACGGCCGAGTGCCGATCCGTGCGCCAGGCGTCAACCCCAGCCGGCCGGTCCCGGGCCATACTTCGGCGAACGAATGGCGAGGGATCCACCCGCTCGCCGACCTCGTCCAGGTCACCAATCCGCCCACCGGCTGGATGCAGAACTGCAACTGTTCCCCCGCGGCGATGATGTTCGACAGCCCGATGGTCCCCGACAAATACCGGTCGCACCCCTATCTCTTCCACGCCGGCCCCGTGCCGACCCATCAGCGCGCCCAGATGATGAACGAGCTGCTCGCTGCGGCCGAGAACGTGACGATTCCCCAAGCCATCGACATCGCCTTCAACCCCCAGGTCTATCGCGCCGAGAAATGGCAGGCCCGGGTGAAAAAGGTCTGGACCAAGACAGGCGCCTCGACCGCGGTCTTCAAGCAAATCGAGGGCTGGAACCGGCGCTGCAATGCGGACTCAACCGGGGCATTGGCGTTCTACGCCTTCAAGCGCGCGCTCGACAAGGAGTTTGGCGCGGCGGTCGAACCTCCCGCCAGTCTCCAGGACGAACAGATCCTCCAGGCCCTGCACCGGGGTGGCGAGTGGCTCGAGTCCAGCTTCGGCTCGGTCGAGGTCCCGTACGGCCGGTATTTCCGCGTGGGTCGTGAGGGCGGCAATCAGTCCTGGCCGGTCGGTGGCGGCTCGTTGCGAGACCAGGGGATGGCCACCCCGCGCGCGATCAGTTTTGGCCCATCGCCCGACGGCAAATCCATGATCGGCCACGGCGGCCAGACCTCGACCCAGGTCATTATCATGACCGACCCGCCCCAGTCCTACGCCGTCATCCCCCTGGGCGAGAGCGACCACAAGGACAGCGGCCACTGGGACGACCAGGCCGAGAAGCTCTTCAGCAAGGCCCAGGCCGCCTCCTCGTACTTCATGAACAAGCCTGAGCTGCTCAAACATGTGATCAGCCAGAAGGTCCTGAATCGGGAATGAGCAAGTTCCGATTCCGGCATTGACACCATCCGCCAGCTCGCTAAATTCGCCGAACCAAATTTGGAAAACCAAACCCCGAGGCCAGAGGAGGGCCAGCCATGGGACGGCCGCCGTCGAAGGACTTGACGGAACGGGAGCTGGAGGTGATGCACGTCTTCTGGTCGCGCGGTGAGGCGACCGCCGCCGAGGCGCGCGACCGGCTCGCGGAAACGGGCCTGGACCGGACGTATACCACGATCGCCAACCTGATCCGCGGGCTGAACGAGAAGGGGTTCTTGAGTCAGCTCAATGACGAGCGACCGTTCGTCTATCGGGCCATGCGGTCCTACGAGGACGTCTCCGGCCGGCTGCTCGGCGACCTGGTCCAGCGCGTCTTCCGCGGGTCGCGGGCCCAATTGCTCTGCCGGCTCGTCGATCAGCGCAAGCTGACGGCGGAGGAGCGGGCCGTCCTCGAACAGATCCTGAAGGAGGCCGGCCGATGAACGACCTCGGATTGACGCTGGCCTGGCTCGCCGTGCAGGTGGCCTTCCTACTCGCACCGGCAATGGCGCTGCACGCCCTGACGTCGCGTCGCAGTCCGGCGCGAGGTGCGTGGGTCGCGGCTTGGAGTCTCGGGCTGGTTCTGGCCCTGAACGTTGCGGCGTTCGTGCCGGGACTCCGGCTCGATGGGAAGCCGCGGCTGGAATCGATCGCGCCGCCCGCGGCGATGATCGGGGACGCCGCTGCAACGGACATTCCATCCCACTCGACCGATCCTGTCCACGACCCACATCCGGCCGCCGGACGCGGTCATTCCCTCGCGTGGTTGCGAGTGGCCTGGGACCGGCTCGAGCGCGGGGCGGCCGAGCCGGCCGCGCGGTGCCGGCCCTGGGGAAGCATCCTGGCGACCCTCGCGTTGGCCGGGACGGCTGCGGGATTGCTCCGGCTGCTCGTCGGCCTCTGGGCGGTTGCCATCTGTTGTCGTCGTGGGCAGCCGGTCAACGATCCCGAAATGATCGGCCTACTCGACGAGCTGCGACTGACGATGGGATGTCGCCGGACGGTCATACTCCGCGAAGTCCCCGACGTGACCACACCGGCCACGGCAGGCCGCCGCCGACCGGTACTGCTGCTCCCCGACGACTGGCGGACGTGGAGCCTCACCGAGCGCCGTGCGGTGCTCGCGCACGAGCTGGCCCACATCGTTCGCGGCGACTATGCGGCGGGCCTGATCGCCCGGCTCGCCGTCGTGCTGAATTATTATCATCCTCTCGTGCGATGGATGGCCGGCCGGCTCCAGCTCCAGCAAGAGCTGGCGGCCGACGCGATCGGAGCGCGGTACGCGGGAGGCCCGGCGCGCTACTTGGTGGCGCTGTCGAGCCTGGCCTTGAGACAGGATGGACGGTCCCCATGCTGGCCAGCGAGGGCGTTCCTCCCAGCAAAGGGGACCCTGATCAGGAGGATCGCAATGTTACGGGATCAATCTCAATCGAAGGCCTTCGACCAGACGTGGTCGAGAACGCGGCGGCTGTTCACGGCCGTCAGTCTGATCGGCCTGACCATCGGCGTGTCGGCGCTCCGAGGCCCGGCCGGGGGCGCCGAGGACGATCCGCCATCGCCGGCCAAGGCCGAGTTTGCAACACCCGAGTCTCACGACCAGGCCAAACCGTTCGGACCGCTCTATCTCCATGAGGGCGCGGACGGCGTGGTCATGGTTCGACCCGCAGCGGCCCTTCGCCATAAGGGCATGGACCGAGCCGCCCCCTTGATCGGCGCCGATTTTGTTGACCTGCTCCGGTCGTTCGCGAATCAGCTCAAGATCGACACGGCCCGGCCCGGTTTTCTGAAGCTCCGCGGTCAGGATATCGAGTGGGTGACCGCCAGTGTCAGCTTCGGGAAAAGCGGCAAGGGCGACAAGACGCTCCACTCGTTCATGCTCGGCTGCCCGGCAATCCGAATGGTCGCGCCGTTCGACTGGCTGGCGTTCCTGCGTCAGTGGAGATTCGATTGCGAAGAGGTCCGCGTGGGAGGCCGTTCGTACTACAAGGTCACGGGGGAGTTCAAGAAGATCCTGGGCAAGAGCCCCTGTATCTTCTTGCCTGACGACCGGACTCTTGTCGGGGACGAGGAACCGATGATCCGTAAGATCGCCAGCGGCGAGATACCCGAGCAGCCAGACCTCGTCCTGAGCCCAGCCTGGGAGCGCGCCAGCCGCGGACTGCTCGCCATGGCCATCAAGAACCAGGACGGCACATTCGGGAAGCACTACGACCTGGGCCGACCGGATGATGCCTTGGTCCTTCCACTCTTCAAAGGAATCGACTCGTGGATTCTCAGTGTCGACAACGCCGACGACATCGCCCTGCACGCCGACGCCGCTTGCCGCAACCACGACGTCAGCGAAGCGGTTAGCCGATCGCTCGAGTCGTTGATCGCGATGGGCCGCCAGACGATCGACCAGGAGCTTCAACACGATCAATCCAAGACGCCGAAAGACGAGCTCGTCGTCCGCATGGTCAAGGCGCTACTGGCCGGCGTTCGCATCGAGCACACTGATAACGCCATCACCGTCCAGACCCAGGGCTTCGGCACGCTCACCGATTTCGCCGCGATCCTCGAGGGCCAGGCCGAAGAGGCGAAAGCCCGGGTCGCCGCCCGGAAAGACGCCAAGACTGCGGGGAAGCGGTAACCCGAACCAGACCGTCGTAGGGTGGCGACGAGCCTCGATTCATCGAGGCGAGCCCACCAAGACCACCGGGCTCCCGGTGGGCCTCACGCCGCTCAGTGGCGTTCGACGCCACCCTACAAAGAACCCTCTGGCCATCCGTCTTGTTCGGATGTATACTATCCTGGGATGGGTCGATGAGAACCGACGGTGCACCAGATCGTTGCCAGAGGACGAATCAACAATGAATGGCGCAAATCCTCCGTTACCGAAAGGGCGTGGAGCGGGACACAACCCGGCCAACCGTTTCGAGACGACCCATCACGAGCTCGAGCTCGACCAGGTCGAGGAGGACGAGGAGTATCTCGCGGCCCTGGGCCGGCCGAGGACGCAATACCTTCCCGACCACTCGCGGACCATCATTGCTGAGAACGACAGCCCGGATGTCGGGTTCGAGGTCAGCATCAATCCGTATCGAGGATGCGAACACGGCTGTATTTATTGCTACGCGAGGCCGACTCACGAGTTCCTGGGCTATTCGGCGGGCCTGGACTTCGAGACCAAGATCCTGGTGAAGGAAGACGCACCTGAATTGTTGAGGAAGCAGCTCTCATCACCCAGGTGGCAGCCGCGTCCGCTGGGACTGAGCGGCGTGACCGACCCGTATCAACCGCTGGAGCGGAAACTCGAGCTCACCCGACGCTGCCTGGCCGTGCTGGCCGAGTTCCGCCAGGCGGTCACCATCATCACGAAGAACCGGCTGGTGACGCGAGACATCGACCTGCTGGGAGAACTGGCACGGCATGGGGCAGGGGGGGTATTCGTCTCGATCACGTCGCTGGACGCGGACTTGATCGGCAAGCTGGAGCCGCGGACGTCGCGGCCATCGGGCCGGCTGGAGGCGATCGCTGCCCTGGCCGAGGCCGGCATCCCGGTCGGCGTTATGGTCGCGCCGGTGATCCCCGGGCTGACCGAGCACGAGATGCCGGCGATCCTGAAGGCCGCCGCGCAGGCCGGCGCCCGGTCCGCGGGTTATACCCTCGTCCGCCTGCCGATGGCCGTCGCCGGATTGTTCCAGGACTGGCTGGAGAATCACTTCCCCGATCGAAAGGACAAGGTGCTTGGCCGCATCCGTGCAACCCACGGCGGCCGGCTCAACGACGCCCGGTTCGGCGTTCGGATGGGCGGCGAGGGCCATCAGGCCGAGCTGATTTCGCGGCTGTTCCGGACCGCCAGCCGCCGCGCCGGGCTGAACCAGCGCCCCTGGCCGGTCTCGGCGGCCGCCTTCCACCGACCGGAATCGGGACCGCGGCAACGCATGCTCTTCGAGTAGACAGGCGGCCGTTGAATATCAATACAAACGAGTCGGGAGCGGCGAGAGTCGGTTTCGAAAAAAATCATCCGAGCCCCCGAACGGGGTCTATTGGAAACAGACTCTCACCGCGATGATCGCCGAAAGAGTGCGAACCATTCCATCGGAACTGCCTACCGCCGACTGAGCGGCTGTCCGGAAAGTCTCGTAGAGACGGGATCGTATAGCTCGGGGCGTGAGCCCCGAGATGGCGGGACACCCACGATTCCCTCTCCATCCGCCGCCCCAAGGTCCGGCGGCGCCGGGCCTTGGGGCGGCGGCCGGAGAGGTTGATGTCGTGGTCGAAACTCGGGGCTTACGCCCCGAGCTATACGATCCCGCCCCAGTCGGGGCTCAGATCGGCCTTTTCGGACAGCCGGACAGCCTCTGAGAGATTTTGCGGTTGGCCGGATTTTCGATTTGGATTAAAGTCCGGCCACCTGGAATTCGACAGGGCAGTGATGGTCGGGCCAGGGTCCCTTCGCTGCGTCTCCATCTCGGATGGGTTTCGGACGATCCCAAGCACGATCACGGGCCGGGCCGCCCCGTCCCACGGGAGTTAGATTCGCCATGCGACAAACCCAGTTCGCACCGCTGCGCTGGCCGCGACGCCGGTCGTGGAGACTGATCCCGGCCTGCGCGCTGGCAGCCGCCGGCTGGGGCTGCCAGCAGCCGCCTTATTGCTTCTACTACGGTTATGGCGCCCCGCCGTGCGCGACGGTCGTCCCGGCGCCCGCGGCGGCGCAGACCGGGACCGTCTGCGATCCGCCGGCACGAGTGATTGAAGGAACGGCAAACAGCGATGTCGGGACCCCATCGGCAAACGTCGTCAGCTCCCGCAACTCCGCGCACGTCGTAGTCAGCGAGCCTGACGATCGACCACGGTGGCCCTGGCGGAAATCCACCTCCGACGACACGCTGGCCACCACCAGCGTCGAAGGCGCCGTCAGCGAATCATCTGTTAAATGACCAACGACTTCAGAGGACCCAGGGCTTGCGATACTCATAGTGCAGGAGCTGGTTGGCTTCGTCGCAGTGGGTGAAGCGTTCAGCCTGGGGATCCCAGTCGAGGCGTTTCCTGGTGGCCAGCGCGATATTACCCAGGTGGGCGAAGGTGGTCGAGCGGTGGCCTTCTTCGACGTTGGCAATGGGCTGCTTGCGACCTTTGACATTGTCGAGGAAATCGCGGGCGGCCTGCTGATCGAGGTCGCCATCAGTGGCTTTGACGATCTCGCCCTTCCTCCGCGGCTTGGGATCCTGGAACGCGCCGCCGCGCTCGGGGACGATCTCGTAGCCTCCGATGGTGGCATACGCGGTCCCGAGCGTGCCCCGGAGCTCGACCTCGGCGCCACGGTTGAGCACGGGCTGGCCGTTGGCCTCGTAGATGCTGAAGACGCTGAGCATGCCCGAGGCGTGCTCGAAGATCGCCTCGCAGGTATCGGGGATGGTGCGGTCGTCGTCAACGGCGTAGCGACCGCCATGAGCCGAGACGCTCGCCGGGGCCAGCTCGCCGGTCAGCCAGCGGATCAGGTCGAAGTAATGGACGCCCCAGTTCGCCATCTGGGACGAATAGAGCTGCCACCACCGGAACTTGTAGGGTAGGATCGTCGCCTGGAACGGGCGGTGCGGCCTGGGGCCGAGCCAGAGGTCCCAGTCCAGATCGGCCGGCGGTGCGGATTCGGGGGCTTGACCGATCCCGCCGGGAGCCATGTTGTTGCTGAACGCGGCGCGCGCCACGGTCACCTTGCCGAGTGCCCCGGAGCGAATGGCCTCGGCGAGCTGTGCGTACATCCGGGACGAGCGGCGATGGGTGCCGACCTGGACGATCCGATCGGACTTCCGCGCCGCGTCGACCATCGCCCGGCCCTCGACGACCGTCATCGACAGTGGCTTCTCGACGTAAACGTCCTTCCCGGCCTGGCAGGCGGCGATCATCTGAATCGCGTGCCAGTGGTCGGGCGTCGCGATCACCACGGCGTCGATGTCCTTGTGGTCGAGCACCGCGCGGAAATCCTTCACGCGGGCCACGTCCTCCTCGATCTTCGGCATCTGGGCCCTGCGTTTGCCCAGGTCGGCGAACCGCGCGTCAACCCGATCGTAAGCCCCGTGCAGATACGGCTCGTAGACGTCGCACAGCGCGACGACCTGGGCATCGGGATGGGCCAAAAAGCCCTTCAGGAGCTGACATCCGCGATTGCCCACGCCAATGAAGCCCAGCCGGACCCGTTCGTTGGCCCCGAGCACGCGGCCGGGCGCCAGGCTCACCGCGGTCGCCGCACTCGCAGCCGCCACGGCGGTCTTCGAAAACGTACGACGGTCGATTTTCTGTGACATGCTTCGAGCCTCCAACTGGTTGTGGTCCGCGGGACCGTAGGATGACCGGCTTGCCTCTGGCACGCTCTCCCCAACACAACCGCTCCACGCCCATGAGACTGCGCGATCGTCGCGAAGTCAATGACGCGGCGAGCCGGCGCTAACGCGGCTGTCTCCCGGTCTGCGGTAGAATGAAGAGGAGAGGAACAGGAGGCAAAGCGATGTCTCACCGTGTGATGTTGAAGCTGGTCGGGATCCTCCTCGCGCTCGCCATCGCGTCGCCGGCCCTGGCCTGCGGCCCCGGGGAAGCCGCGGGCGGTCGCCGGCCGGGTCCATCGATCAAGGTGTTCCCCAAGGGCACCGATTTCATCGTCCTCGTCTGGTATCGCCGCAACGATCCGCTGGGGACCTTCGAGCATCAGTTCTACGACGTGCGCAAGGGTGAGTACACCCCGGCGGTCGATGACTGGCTCACCGTCATGCGGACGAAGCATCCCAACTATCTCGTCGTGGTGCGGCCGGTCAACCTGAGCCGCGAGCGCGGCGAGACCGACAAGCTCAAGGTGGGGTCGGTCATCTATCGCGAGCTGATGATCGCCGCCGCCCAGTCCGGGGTGGTCCTCGGCGCACCGGTCAACATCAGCCAGGGACCGAATGCCAGCCAGAACCAGACCCCACGATTTTCCATGCCGGCTCTTTCCGGTCGGAACTATCCGAGCCTCGGTGACCCTCGCTACCCCATCAACGTCTATCCCCGAGTTCGCACTCCTTAGCGGACGGGTCCCGAGCGGGTTTGCCCTGTCACCATGACCGACGAGCCTTTCCCTCGTTCCACGAGAGCACGATGATGGTCATCGCCGCGGCCAGTACAGCGTGGGCCAGGACGATCGCCAGCGGTCCCGACCAATCCCCTTTCTCATGGCCCAGAAGCGTCAGGTCAGCCTCCGGCAGCGTTCGTTCGAGGGCCTGCTGAGCCCAGTGGACGGTGATGAATCCTTTCGCCATCCCGTAGGCGAGGCCGGTCAATGGTGCGGTGACCCCGGCCAGAATGATCTGGGGCACCACGATCATCGGGACCAGGGCCGCCGCGACTTCCTCCGAAGGCGCGAGGGCCGAGATCAGCAGCCCGGTCGTTGTCCCGGCCGTGGCCAGCGCGAGCAGGATCAGCCACTGGGAAGCCGCCGATCCCGGTATCCCACACCAGACCCGGACGATCACAAACAGGAGCGTCGCCTGGACGGCCCCGATCAGTGCGAGGACCAGGAACTTCGAGACGTAATAGGCCACGACCCGCAGGTTGAAGTCTCGCTCGCGGTGGAAGATCACTCGCTCCTTGATCAACTCCTTGGCCGCCGTGTTGCAGCCGAACCAGAAGCTCGGGACCGCCAGAAGCAACAGCAGGTTCGCCGTCCGCAACACGCGCAACGCCGGGGGGGAAACGGTACTCAGATCTCCGAAGACCAACCCGAGCAGAATGGCAACCACGAGACATTGTCCGAGCATGGCCAGCAGGGCATACCGATCACCGCGCCAGATCGAGAGATATCTCCGGGTCAGAACCCACGCCTGACGGATCGCGCTGGCCCGCCGACGGACCCGTGGGGCGGCCGCCGTCGCCTCGCGCTCGGTGGCCGTTGGCAGCCGTTCGGTCACATGGCGCCGGAAGTAGGGCGTGGCTCGGAACCGTTCGTACCACTCGCGCGGCTTCCGCTCGGCCAACTTCCGATAGACTTCCCCGAGGCGAGGGATCTGGAAATGCGCCCTGGCCTCGTCCGGAGTGCCGACGAAGGCCAGCCAGCCCCCTTCGGCCAGGATCACGATCAGGTGACAGGTGGCTTCGACGTTGGCCAGGCTGTGGGTGATGCAAACCACGGTCTTGCCGCTGTCGGCCACATGACGGAACAGCTCCATCACCTCCCGGTCGGTCTGTTCGTCGAGCCCGGACGTGACCTCATCCAGGAAGAGCAGGCTCGGTCGAGCCACCATCTCGTTGGCCAGGCTGGCCCGCTTCACCTGCCCGCCGCTCAGGTTTCGGATCAAGGTCTCGCGCCGCTTCGTCAGGTCGACGACTTCGAGGATCTCCGACACGTTGGCCTCGACTTCGGCGCGGGACAGGTCGGGTGGGAGCCGGAGCTCGGCCGTGTACCGCAAGGCGGTGCCCACGCGCCAGCGAGTCGTGCAGCACATCCTTCTGCGGCACGACGGCGATGTCCTGCTTGAGCGCCTCGAAGTTGGCATAGAGGTCTTCCCCGTTGACCCGCACCATCCCGGCGTCGGGTGGATTGCGCCGCTCAGGATCGCGAGCAACGTGGACTTCCCGGACCCACTCGGGCCCAGCAGGCAGACGAATTCCCGCGGCCGGATCACCAGGCCGATGTTGTTGAGGAGCGCCAGCGGTTTCCCCGTCGACCGGTCCTGGACGGTCCGCCCCAACCCATAGGCAACGAGCTCGATGTTATCGGACCGGGAGTGGCTGACCAGCCCCGCGCCGTCGAACCGGAGCGAGAACGGCCCGATGTCGATGCGGTCGCCGGGGCGTAATGCGACCGGTCGAGAGAGTCGCCGTCCATTGACGAACGTGCCGTTGGAACTCCCCAGGTCCGCGAGGATCACGCGCCCGCCGGCCACGGCCAGGCTGGCATGGAGTCGGGAAACGTGCGGGTGGTCGAGAGGATACTGGACAACTTCGGCATCGCGACCGATCACCCCACCGGCACCGAGTTCGAACCGAACGGCCCGCGCGGTGCCCCGGAGCAAAGCACGATGGTGATCGTCGGCCTGGAGGGTCTCCTCGAATCCACTGCCGCCGGCCAGTTCGAGGTGCAGGATGGCGATCGTCGGTCCGGTGAATCCCAGTCGGACCCGGTCGCCGGCCCGGAGCGGTGCGGACCCGTCGATGGGAGCATCGTTCACCAGGGTCTTGTTGTTCCGACTCAGATGGACCAGGACGAACCCATTCGGTACCGGGTCGATCCGTGCGTGAAGGCCGGAAACCTTCGGGAATGCGACGGGATCGACGGCGACCTCACAGTCCGAGTCCCGTCCCAGGCGGACCGATTCGCCGGCCACGTCGAGAGTCGTCGCCTGTCCGCCGGGCAAGTCCACTCGGACCCGAATGCGCATGTCCGAAGTTCTCCCTGGATGTTGCTTCAATTCGAAGGAATGATCGTGGGCGGCGCTGACCATAGATGATCCATGAGATTATCACGGGTTCCTTTGTGACAAGCAATCGGCTCGAAAACCATGCGTGTCGGCTTCGTTCCGGCTCGATGAGAGCGGCTAACACCTGGGTTGAGCACGGGTCCGCAGGGTGCTCTGTGAGCACCAAATCCTCGTGGCAGGGCCTGCTCGGTGCTCACAGAGCACCCTACGGGACAGTCTTCTTTCGCTCGGGTCCTCGATCCGATCGTTCGGCGCTCGAGAGGGATCGCACTTCGTTCAACGTCATTTCGTTCGACCACCCGCGGAAAAGTCACTTGGAGTGATTCGTAACTCGTCCCTGGACAGTCGGTTTGAGTTCCCGGTGGCGGCCGAGAACCGAGATCATTAAGATGTGTTCGTAGGAAAAGATCACATCACGCCATTCCGCGCCCCGGTGGGGAGAGGCAGGCCGAAGGCCGGGCGAGGGGAAGAACGGACCACCGGTTTCTTGGTTGAGAAGCTCTGAGGTGCACCCGCCATGCGAACCTGGATCATCGGCAGCGCCGCGGATTGCGACCGCATCGTCGGGCAACCGACGGTGTCCGGGCACCATTGTCGTCTGAGCGAGGCCGCCGATGGGTTCTTCCTCGAGGATCTGGGATCGTCGAATGGAACATACATCAATGGTGTGCGGATCGTGTCGGCGACGCGCATCTCGGCATCCGACATCGTCACTCTGGGCCTGACGGTCCCCATGCCCTGGCCTGAACTCGAACCGTCCCCTGTCTCGACCGTCATCCGGATCGGTCGGTTGACCGACAATGATGTCGTCGTCGATGATCCAAGGGTCTCCGGACATCATGCCCGACTGGTCGTCGAGGGTTCACGGGCGCGGATCGAGGATCTCGGCTCGTCCAACGGGACATTCGTCAACTCGCCCGATCAGCGGGTGACGCAGGCCGTCGCCATCACGGAGTTCGACACCGTCTACCTCGGATCGCTGGCCGTCCCGGCATCGCGGCTTTTCGCGCCGCGACCCAAACTCGAGACGGCGGTCCCTCCGCCCATTTCGCCACCGAGCCCTGCTCCGGAACCGATTCCGCTTCCGGTTCCTGAGCCCGCCCCGACGCCTCTCACGACCGCGCCGGGATTCGATCGTCGATGGGCGATCCTCCTGCTGATCCAGGCGCCGGTCCTGGCGATCCTGATCGTTCTGACCTTGGGACAGCAGGCCGTCGCGGCGGTCGCGCAGGGCGTTGCCGCAACGACTTTTGCCCTCGGGCTCGCCGCGATCTGGCTGGGCGGTTCACTGGCCGTGTGGGCGTCCGTCAACGGCCGGCGCGAGGACACCATCGAGGCGAGGTCCCTCGCATCGCCTGGCGCGCGAATCATGACTCTTCTCGCTCTGTGCGTTCTCCAGTGCGCGGTGCTGCTGACGATCGTCCACTGGGGGAGTGGATTGAAGGGCGATTGGCTGGCGATGTTCGGCGTCATGCTGCTGGGATCCGGAGTCGGGTTGTCTTTCGGGTTGGTGGTCTTCGCATTGAGCCGAAGCCCGGTCGCCACGGCCGGAGTCTTGCTCCTGAGCCTGCTGCCGATGATCGCGCTGGGCGGATGGATCCGCCCGCTGCGGAATCTGAGCCCGGCAGTCCGTCCGATGGCGGAAGCCATGCCTTCGCGGTGGGTGTTCGAAGGGCTCCTTTTGCTCGAAACGGATCGACATACTTCGCCCGAGGAATTGGAGCCGAACCCGGATCGCGACCCCAGCGAGGACGTCTTCCCGTCCGAGTCCGAGCGGATGGGCGTGACCGCCGACGCGATGGCCCTGGGTTTGATGCTGATCGGCTTGACGGCGGTGACGGCGTTTGTCTCGTGGGGGTCTAGCGCGCCTCACGCTTGCGTGGCGGGCGACTGATCCGAGCCCGACGCGCTAGCGAGTGGATGGAGGATCCCCGCCGGAATTCCCTCGCTGGCGCTTCGGGCTCGTATCGATTCGATGCGGCTATTGTGTGCAACTCAAGCGTGAGGCGCTCTAGGGCTTCCCGGTGATCGCTTTCAACTGCTTCAGTCGCTTCCACGCGGCCGGGTGGGCGCGGAAGTGGTTCTCAATCGGTGAGGAATCGCGGCCGGGCTTCGGCTTCCCGCGCCCGTTTTCGAAACCGCTCTCCTTCGCATAACCCTCGAGTTTACGCAGGAAGGCGAGCGATTCACGATCGGTGCGGGCGAGTTCTCTCATCCGCCGATAGGACCAGGCATCGGCCTGGTAGTCCAGATCATCCGGGTAATAGCCGAATGGAATGATCATCCAGTAGAGCTTCTGCAAAGTGCCCTCGGACAGCTTCATGACCCCCGGATCCTTCAGGCATCTCAGGGCGTGGCCGAGGTCAACGTGAGCAATCTCGTGCCCGACGACGAACTCCAGGGCGTAGTCTTCGTCCTCGCCGACCAGGTCGAAGAGCCCTCGGCAAACATAGACGAATCCGCCCGGTGTCGAGAAGGCGCTGACGGCATTGGAATCCAGGATCGTAAACGAGTAGGGAATCTCTTTTCGATCCCGGTTCTTGAGGAAGGGCTCGGCAGCCTCCTCGACCCGTCGCTGCCAGGAACCGGTCTCGAGCGGCCGGTTGAACTGGAGAATCAGGTCGTGGAGCTCTTGTCCGAGACGGATTTCCTCCTCGCTCTTCAGATGAGCGAGGTCCCACGATTTCGTCAGCGCGGGGTGTCTCCAGAACGCGTCGAGTTTCGGCGTCCCCGTTTTCGCATCGAGGACCGTGGCGGCCGTCGCGTCCGCAGGCCGATCCCTGGACGCCGGCCGGGTTTCGGCGAGGCCGGTCATCGGCGGCGATCCCTCGTGAGCGGGTCTTGACGGAGACGGAGGAACCAGCGGTGTCGTCTCCGCCGGTTTCACGGCCAGTTCCGTCTTCGGGGAAATGAGCTCGGCGGGCCTCGTTGGGCGCGGGTCTCCTGACCCCGCCCCGATCGTTGGGCGCGGGTCTCCTGACCCCGCCCGTGAGCCGACCGAAGGTCTCCCCAACGTCCCTTCGTCAGTCTCCGCCGGACCCGGATCGGGCGCTCGGGACTCGGTCGCCAACGACGCGAGCCTCTCCTGGTGCAGTGATTCACGATACGACTCGCCCTGGCTGCGGACGAGCCAGACCGAGCCGGCCACGTAAAGACATCCCACGATTGCGGCAACGACGTAGCGGACCATGTCGATCGACCTCCCGCCTCATTTGCCGCCTGGTGGGATCGCCCCCGAGAGCTTCTCGCGCTGCTCGACGAGCAACGTATAGAGCTCGGGGTACAGTGTTCTCTCGTCTAGGGTTTCGGCCGGTGCGAATTGCAAGTTATGCCGCTGCATGAAGAGCCTCAACGCGTTCACGGTCGTCCCGTGGTACCGGTCGATCTCGCCCAGCGCGAGTTCCACCTTGTGGGTTTCCAGCCGTCGTGCCGTCTTGTCCAGCTCTTCGAGGCGTTGCTTGGCCTCGATATAAGCCGGATCATTGCCTGGGGGAACCACCTCGTTCAGCTTGCGCCACAGGCCATCGACGGCCTTTTCGACATCCTTGATCGCGGACTGCTGAAGCTTCCCGTCGCTCGCCTGCGCCATCGCCGTGTCCAGGGCACGATGATAAATTCGAAGCTCGCGGTCGAACCGGTTGTCCTGGAACGCCACCGGCCACTTCGCCTTGTTCCTGAGCGACAGCCGGCTCATCGAGAACTTCTCGTTCCTCTCGCCGAGCTTGAAGGGGATGCGCCGAATGATGTCAACCGACAAGATCACTTCGGCAGAGCTATAGGACGACGGCGAGATCTTGGGGTCGTTCAACTGCTCCAGGACGGCGTTGAGCGCATTCCCGGTCATGAGATCCAGGTCTTCGGGGTTATCCACGTAGCGCTTCTGGATCGCGTTGTATTCCGCCTTGTGCTGCGCCCGCATCCTCGCCCGATGCGCGGCGTTCTCGCGGTTCTCGTACTTGATGACGTTCCCGACGTACTCGTTCCATCGGATGAACGTGTCGGTATTGATCGAGTTCGCCACCGCGGTTTGCTCATTGTAGAGCCCCATCCCCGCGGCTTCGATTCCGACCCCGCGGAGGTAATCGCCCGCGATGGTCGAGCCGGGTCCGATGTATGGGACCGGTTGGGCCAGGGCTGGCGTTCCCAGCAGGATCGGAATCAGTAGGATTCCCAGCATTCGTCGCGGCATGACGGTTTCTCCTCTTGAAATCACACAAAATCACGGCACCTTGATCTGGAACCGTTGCTCGCCGATCTGGAACTGGGCCATCGCCTCGACCGTGAGCTGCGACATCCGCAGCCATAGGCCATTGGGCGTTCGGTTATGCTCGACATGCCAGCCCCCCTTGGGTTTCCGGTAGACGCGGGCATGCCGGGACTCGCAGAACGGGTCATCTGGCCGGCAGATCGGACAGCTCGGGTCGGAGCCGATCCAGTATTCCGGCTTGACCAGGAGGATGCGGTTGCCGATCTCCGAGCCGATCAGCTCGGTCAGGGCAGGGGGGCGGAACGGGCTCGGGCCGTCATCCCAGCCGTGCGTTTCGCCTCGTCCCGGCAGATCGGCCCCGTAATCGGCCGTCGCAGCGGCTTCAATCTGCGGCGCGTCGAACCGATACCGGCCGTTGCCGACCAGGACTTCGGCCTTGTCGGCCAGCACCGTCTTGCTGACGCGGACGTACATCCCGTGCGTGCTCTGGAGGTCGGTGACAACCCATCGATGGACGCCGCCGACGTTCTGGTACGTGATCTCGACATGCCGGGCCGACATGCGGCCGTCGAGCGGGATGCGGAGGTCGCCTTCGCTCCGGCCGATGACGAACCGCGGCTCGCGGAGCCGGATGATCTCGCCGTCGATCCGTCCGTCGTCGAAGACGGTCAAGAGCGCGCATCGGCGGCCGCGCCGTCGGCCGGTACGGCGTGGCCGCCCGCGCCGCGGGCTGTGACGGTTGCATCGCTACGGGCATCGGCGGCGGAGCGGAAGGCACAGCCACAGGAATCGGCGGCTGACCCTTCAGACCCGAGAGCATCGCCTGGCGGACGTCCTCCTCGGTCTCGATCAGCGTGCCGGATCGCTCGACGAACTGTTGAGGCTGGCCGGGCGGTGGCCGCAGGAGCGGATTCGCACCCGACTCGATCAAGGTGCCGGATCGTTCCGCATTCGGGTTCGGTTGACCCGGTCTTGGCGATTGAGGCATCGATTCGTCTCCTTCCTGCGACCATTGAGAGGGAATTCAGCTCGGCTCGTCTGACAGACAACTGCGATTCTGGCTCGGGGATTCTTCGGTATTCCCTGATCAGGAATCTTTCTTCTTTGCCTCGGTCCCTTGCGCCCTTCCTGAGGCCGGTTTCTGGAGCCGGAGCTTGAAGTAGCCACGGATTGGACCACCCGGGTCGGACCAGCTCATCGCCACCTCATTGCCCTGGATTTCGCCCTCGTTGTCACCTCCGGGTCTGCCGGCCATCGCCTTGACGTCCCGGGCGAGCCAGCGAATCCGTCGATCCCGGATCGTCCCTTTCACCTCGCGGACCGCTTTGCCGACCACGAACAGAGCTTTGAACCGCTCCCCCTCACGCTCCAGGACAGTGAAGGTGTAGTTCCCGGGTTCGGCCACCCACACCGAACCAACCTGGACGGCATCGGTGGCACTCATCACCGGTGACCTGTCCACCCGTTCTCGGGCCGAGCTTTCGGAAACACCAGGGGGCAAGCCACTCCTGCCACCCGTCGTGTCCAGCGCCGCGAACCTCAATCCGAGGGCAGCGTCCGGCGGCTCCTTCCCCGATCGCTCCACGACCAGCGGTTCCAGACGAACCGTAACCTCCTCCGAGTCCTCCGTCTTGACAGTCACCACCTCTCCGAACGTTTTGAATCCGTCTGTCTTCACCTCAACCCTGCGTTTACCCGGAACGGCTCGGATCACCACAGGCTTGCCCCCGCCCGGCCAGGTGAAAGTGATCTTCTCGCCGTTGACGAGGATTTCCGAATCCTTCGGGACATTCTCCAGCACGATGATGCCATCCGCGGTCTTGACCTTGAAGACGCCCGCCGCCCATGCCACGACCATCCCGAGTAGCAGAATGCTGGCGGCGACCGCCGGCCAGATCCAGGGCGACGTTCGACGCGACGGTTCCGCAACGGCCGGGGAGGGTTCCGGCTCCCTGGACTCGATCAGATTCTCCCACATCGGCTCCGATACAGTCGGCGGTGGCGGCGTTCTCTCGTGCGCCACGGACTTTGAAGTGCTCTGGGTTGCGGCCTGGGTGGACATCGAGGTTCCATGGGCCGTCTTCGGTCTCGCTTCCTGCGGCCTGATCTGGGAGATGTCCGGCTTCGATCCCACCGATGCCGCGGTCCCCGACTTGAAGAACGGCTTGAGCGCCTCGGCCACGTCTTTTGGCGTCTGGAACCGCCGCTCCGGCTCCTTGGCCATCATCTTGGCGACCAGCGCGGCCAGCTCCACCGGCACCTCCGGGCGTTTCAGATTCAGCGGCCTCGCCTCCATCGAGTGATGCGCCTGGAGGATGTCGTAGAGGCTCGTGCCCTGAAATGGCGGCCCGCCCGTCAGTAAGTAATAGAACGTGCAGCCCAGGCTGTAGATGTCGGCGCGGATGTCGGCCCGCCGCGCATTGCTGATCTGCTCGGGTGCGATGTAGTCGGGCGTGCCCAGCATCTGACCTTCGTGCGTCAGACCGCTCTCCGCGGCCCCCTCGCTCTGGACCTTGGCCAGGCCGAAGTCGAGCACCTTGATCACCGCCCGGTTCCCCTGTCGGGCGAGCATCAGGTTGCTGGGCTTGATGTCGCGGTGGACCATGCCGTTTTCATGGGCATGCTGGAGCCCCAGCGCCGCTTGATGCACGTAATTGCAGGCTTTCGCCACGGGCAGCGGGCCGTGTGCCTTGACGATCCTCGACAGGTCGAGGCCCTCGACGTATTCCATGGCCAGCACCAGGCTCTCGCCGTGCCGGCTGGCGGAATAGGCGGTGACGACGTTGGTGTGATGAAGCCGCGCGGCGTTGCGGATCTCGGCGACGAATCGATCCAGCACCCCACGGCGGTTGATGAGGTGGCTGCCGACGACCTTGAGCACTTCCATACGCCCCATGAGGCGGTTCTGGGCCAGGTAAACCACGCCCATGCCGCCCTGGCCCAGCTCGCGGAGGACTTCGTAATCCGGATGGTCGGCCAGGCCTGGCGGCAAGCTGCTGGCCGGGGGCGGCGGGGAGCGCCGCCGCCGTCGAGCATGGAGAGGCCTGCCGTCGAGGACATGAGGGGGCCATGCGAATCCGAACGTCCCCGGGCATCGCGGAGCCGGCCGACGAAGCTATCGGACGTCAACTCAGCGACCCGGCGCCGGCAATCCGGGCAGGAGACCAAGTGCCGGTTGACCGAATCGGCCGAGGCATCATCAAGCTTGCCCAGACCGTAGGACGAAAGCGTCTGGTCGGTCGGATGCAGGGCTTGAGGGGCGTTCATGAGATCGGTCTCCGACTTCGAGTCCGAGGCGCCGTGGATGGGTCGATCGTTCACTATCTAAAGAAAGGCGGCTGAAACAAGAGACCTGCCGCGAAAACGGGAAAATCTCTCGCGACGTCGTCGATCTTCTCGCGTCATCGGTCAGGTAAGCTGCCGTAACAGGTTCTCCGGACGGGCGATCCATCGACCATCGAATTCATTCGCCCCTGTCTGACAACGCAGCGCATGGAGTTGAACCATCCGCGATTCCTGAGCGGTTTGGCCCTTGGGCCCCGTCGCCGAGATCCTCTTTCTCCACGCGCCATTCTCTTGCATGCAATAATCCATTATTCATCGACCAAGAGGCGACCGGCGCGCAAGACCACCCTATTAGACATACGAATGGTCTAGACACGAAACCGCGGAGTGCACCTGTTGTAACGCGAGGCGGGAGCTGTCTCTTCAGGCCCGAGGACAACGTCGTGAGGATGTCCTCCTCGGTCTCGATCAGGGTGCCGGAGCGCTCGACGAACTGAGGAGGCTGGCCGGCCGGTGGCCGCAGGAGCGGGTTCGCACCCGACTCGATCACGGTGCCGGACCGCTGCGGAGGAGGGTTCGGCTGACCCGGCCTGAGTGGTTGAGACATCATTCGTCCCCTTCCTGCGACCAGAGACCTGGAATCAGAGCCGGTGCCGGCCGTTGCGGCACATAGTACGTGGGCAGCAGGTCATCCCAGTTGCGGACGCCCGGTTGGAGGATTCGTTCAGCGAAGGTCTCGAGCTGATCGATGTCCTGGGTTGCCTCGATCGCGGCGCGGGTCGCGGCGTCGGGCTCGCCGAACCGCCTGGTCCCCTGACGAAGTAAGAACCGCCGTGCCCCGTCGAACCATCCCTCGAACGCACCCTCCCGCCGGCCATCCCACAGGATGCCCTGAAGGGCCGGTGCTCCCCACATGATCCGAGCGGTCCTCCAGAAATCTTCCCAACGAATCCAACGGTCTTTGTCCACGGGGGCCTCGGTCCGCGGATCGCGAAGCAGGTCGTCCCACCTCGGGATGCTCGGGTCGAGGATTCGCTCGCCGAGGGCTTCGAGCCAATCGAGGACAGTGATGGACTCGACGCTGGCGACAACCACGGCATCGGGCTGCGCCGAACCGCTTGGTCTCCTGACGAAGCACGAGTCGCCGCGCCTCGTTGAGACGGCCCTCGATCACGCCCTCCAGCCGGCCTTGTTCAAATATCCACTGATAGATCTTCGAACCCACGAAGCTCGAACCCATGTTCACCGCCCTTCCAGCACAGCAGACGAGCCGTCACTTCGTCCGCAAGACGCAGCCCCATGAGCCGGTACGTCGCGGTCCCGAGCCTGGCCGCTCGTGGCGGCGGCTTCGTGGCTCACGGCGTGTCCAGGAGGCCGTTCCAGTCGTGAATGCTCGTATCGAGGATCCGGTCGCTCATCCGCTCCAGGCGATCGAGATCGCCGATGGCCTCGACGGCAGCACGGGTTGCCTCGTCGGGGGGCCCGAAACGAATCCCTCCCAGTCGGAGGAGGAGCCGCTGCGCCTCGCCGACGCGGCCTTCGTCCCGGCCTTCCTGCAAGATGAGCTGATACATCGCCGATTCCCGCATGTTGTACACTCCGTCCACTAACTGCTTGGCGAACACCGGTTCATAACGCAGCGTCATCAGGAACATCGCGGCGATCCAGAACTTCTCCGCTCGCCACGGCGGCTCGGGGTTGATCCGCTCGGCCATCCGCCGCATCAGGTCGGGCAGCGACTCCTCCGCCACGTTGGTCAGCGGGGCCAGCGGCACCAGGTTGACCCCGCCGGCCAGGTACGGCTCGGGGTCCTCCTGCCACAGCCGCACCACGCGGTAATTATACCGATTCGTCGGCCAGCCGTCGGGGAGCTGCCGCTCGTAAGTGCCGGTCAGGCTGGGCGAGTTGGCCTTCTTGCAGAGGAGCACCAGCACGGTGAGCACCGGCAGGTTGTGGCGATAGTCCAGGGCGACCTGGCGGTACCAGAGCGTCCGGGCCAGGCCGGTGTCATGGTAGGCGTGGGGCTCGATATTGACGAGGTAGGGCGCGGGGCCGTCGACGCGAGCACCTTGTCGGCCGAGGCGGTCAGGGTGGTGATGTCCGAGTCGATGACGGTGACCGGCCCGGGCGGGCCGACCCGCGAACCGCTCCAAACAGGCCTCCGGGCCCTCCCAGACCAACTCCTTGGCCGAGACGTCGAGGCGGTTGAAATCCACCATGAGGAAGCTCTGTTTCTCGTCGGGCCCATACCCGACAGGCCACCGGCTCCGGACAGACCCTCTCGCAACGCGATCCATCGAGCGCCCGGAACGATCCGACTCGGCCACGCTCACGTCACTTCTCGGAATCAGGACCGGCTCGACTGACGAACAACCGCAGTTCGCTTCCCAACGCTGCCGTGGCCATCGGACCCGACATCCCCGCGACCTCGAACAGGCCCGACGGGTCATGACGAAACACCTGGATCAGCCTCAAGGCCGCCTGCGACGGCTTGCGATGGCCCTGTTCCCAGCTCTGGACGGTCTTGGTCGACACGTTGAGCAGCCGGGCGAAGACGGCCTGGGACATGCCGTTCGCGAGCCGGAGCTTCGCCAGTTCCTCGGCGCCGACCTCCGGCGGCCGATCCGGCAGTTCGAGGGTCGTGGTCTTCAGGGTGATCTCGCCCTTGGCGTGGCGGATTCCTTCCTCCAGGCCCGTTTTCAATCGTTCGAATAGCGGCTTGCGATCTCTTCGGCGACTTCATGACGTCTCCTTCTTGAATGCTCTCGCCGCCAGGACAGTGGCGCGCTTGTAACCTTCGGCGAGCTTCTTGAGGATCTTTTTCTGATCGGCATCCAGGTCGTCTTGCTCGTCCTTGCCGTAGATATCCATCAAGTAGATGACGTCGGCCTCGGCGACGTGCAAGTAGATCACCCTGACCCCTCCCCGTTTTCCCTTCCCTCGTCTCGGGTCGGCCGCCCGCATTTTCCGAAGGCCGCCGCAGCCCCGCATGACCGAGCCCGTTCAGGGTCGTTCAGCAGCTCTCGTTGAAGATCGGCAAACGCGTCGTCGGACAGGTACTCCTTGACCCATTGAGTGAACTCGTTCGTCTCGATAAACGTCTTATTCATTCTATCCTACATTGTGGGATAGGGACAGCCGAACGGGCTTCCTTCCGGACTGCACCGGCATCGATCAGCCCCCAGGACCGCAATGCCTGGTGGACGTCCTCCTCGGTCTCGCTCAAGATGCCGGAAGCTTCCGCACGCGGATTCGGTTGACCTAGTCTTGGCGGTTGAGACCTTGATTCCTCACCTTCCTGCGACCAGAGGGTTTGGAATCAGGATCGAAAGCTCGGCACGGGTCTCATGACCACAGCGTTCCAGTGAACATCTTTGGAGTCTGCAAGCGCCTTATGAACCAGGGGCTTGGGGCGATTTCACCACGGAAAACCGCTCCTCAGGCTAGTCCCAAGTCGGCACGGCTCGAATCAACGGTTCCTGGAACCTTTTCTAATGCCCTCCTGAACTCAATGATCAGACTGAACACGGGCGAGGCGAAAGCCCAGGTCGTAACTGAGGTGCACCGGCCCGCTCCCGTTGCGGGCCGCCGACTCAGCGAAGTGCGGCGCGGTGGGCCAGCCGCCGCCACGGTGCACCCGGACCGAGGCCCGCTCGGGACCCTGCGGATCATTCAGAGGCGACCGCTTGTAATACGCCGCACCGTACCCGTCCCAACACCACTCCCAGACATTCCCGTGCATGTCGTACAGTCCAAAGGCGTTTGGCTGCCTCTCCCCGACCGGGTGCGTCCGTCTGTTCGAGTTGACCGAAAACCATCCATACTGGCCCAATGCGTTCTCGTCGTCGCCGAAGGGAAACCGCGTTGAGGTGCCCGCACGGCAGGCATATTCCCACTCCGCCTCGGTGGGCAGACGGTAGCCGTAGCCGCCGGCGATGGTGACCATGTCGCCATCGATTTGATAGTAAGGTTTCCGGCCCTCCCGCTCGCTCAGCTTGTTGCAGAACCTGACCGTGTTCGGCCAGGAGACTGACTCGACCGGCAGATCATCCGATCCCTCGAAATGGCTCGGGTTATTGCCCATCACGGCCCGGTACTGCCCCTGCGTCACCTCGAAGACGCCCAGGTAAAACGGCCGCGTGATCCGCACCTCGTGTTGTGGGTGCTCGTCTGGCCGACCCTCACCGACAGGCGAGCCCATCACGAATTGACCGACCGGGATCCGCTTGAGCTTGATCTGCCCGATTCGAGTCGTGAGGAATTCAGGCTCCGCCCCCGCTGCGGGTATCGCGGCCGCAGGTGAGACCGGTGGCTTCTCCACAGGTGCCTGGGCGGGGCGTTCGGCGGGATTGGCGGGCACACCTCCCTCGCTGGCCGGTGCATCTCCTGGCTTGTTTTCGGCGGCCTTCCCCAGCTCCTCATCCATGGTCTCCAGCGCAGTGATGGTCAGAACGCCGTCCTTGACGTAGTAGCCAAGCCCCAGTTGCATGAGCAACAGCCGGAGCGAGGCTCTCAGCGGAACGCCTTCCAGGTCGATCCGGATGGTCGAGCTCATGCTCCGTTCGGCCTCTTGGAGCCCTATCGGATTGACGTAGATCGGGATCTCCGAGCCGTTCGGACCTTTCTGACTCGCCTCCTTGATGTAATTGACGACACGATCGAGCGGTGTTTCCTGGGCGAACTTCATCGCCATGGGCTCTTCGAGCCTCGCCACCATCGCTTTGGTCTTGGGCAACGCGTCTGCCGTCCTGACCGCTGTCGCCCCCTTCATCACCTCGGCGACGCTTTCGGACGCGGTGATGATCAGCACGCCGTCCTTGACGTAGTAGGCCAGTGCCACTTGCTGGAGCAGCAGGGAGAGCGAGCTCTTCAGACTCGTGTTCGGCAGGTCGATCTGGATGGTTGAGTTTAGACTCTTTTCGGCCTCTTGAAGCCCGATGGGGTCGACGTAGATCGGGAGATACAAGCCGTTCGGCTCCTTCTTCGCGGCCTTCTGAATGTACGACAAGACCTCAATCAACGGAGTCTCGCTGGGGAACCTCATGGGCATGGGTTCTTCGAGCTTGGCCAAGAGTGCCTGGTTCTTTCGCGCAACTCGGCCTCCGCGCGCGACATTCCCCCTGTCGCGAGCTCAAGGCCTCCCTTCCGATCCGGTCGAGGCGCAGACCACGGGTTCAAGCCGTGCAGTGAGCTGGAAATCCTTGCCCGATTCGATGGTCACGCTCTCGCCCAGGAGCACGTCATTGCCTCGTTTGACGACCACGCCATGCTTGCCGGGTTGGGCCTCGATCTTGAGGGGTTCCCCCGGCTTGGGGGTGACTGTGACCGTTTCGCCATCAATCTCAATCACGGCATTTTCCGGAACGTTTTCCAGCACGATCACGCCTTTGGTGGTCTTGACCTTGAAGACTCCGACCGCCCATACCGCGACGATCAGTCCGAGCAGCAAGATACCGGCGGCAATCCACAATCCTCGCGGCCCGAACCCACTCGCCTGCTTGACCGCTTTCGACCACGCCCGGTGGATCTGCTGGCTCGGTTTCGGGGCAACTCCTGGAGGGTTCCCGTCCAGCATCGTGTCGAATAAGGGGTCTTTCTCGCTCAGGTCGATCAGGCCCTCGAAGATCGCACCCGATGGTGCCGGCTCCGCGGCTTTCCTGGCTGTGGCGCCGGTGCGGGCGCCCTCCCCGTGACCGGCTGCGTCGGCGACGGGACGACACCGGTCCTGGCCGGTCTGGCCTCGGGCTGAGTCATCTGGGAGATCTCCGGCTTCGATCCCACCGATGCGACGGCTCCCGATTTGAAGAACGGCACCAGGGCCTGTGCGACCGCTTTCGGCGTCTGGAACCGCCGTCCCGGCTCCTTGGCCATCATCTTGCCCACCAGGGCCGCCAGCTCCACCGGCACCTCCGGGCGTTTCAGGTTCAGTGGCGTCGCCTCCATCGAGTGGTGCGCCTGGAGGATGTCGTAGAGACTCGTACCCTGGAACGGCGGACCGCCGGTGAGGAGGTAATAGAACGTGCAGCCCAGGCTGTAGATGTCGGCGCGGATGTCGGCCCGCCGCGCGTTGCTGATCTGCTCGGGCGCGATGTAGTCGGGCGTGCCCAGCATCTGACCTTCGTGCGTCAACCCACCTTCGACAGCCCCCTCGCTCTGGATCTTGGCCAGGCCGAAGTCGAGCACCTTGATCACCCCTCGGTTGCCCTGGCGGGCCAACATCAGGTTGCCGGGCTTGATGTCGCGGTGGACCATGCCGTTCTCATGGGCATGTTGGAGCCCCAGCGCCGCTTGATGGACGTAATTGCAGGCTTTCGCCACGGGCAGCGGGCCGTGCGCCTTGACCAGCCTCGACAGGTCGAGACCGTCGACGTACTCCATCGCCAGCACCCAGCTCTCGCCGAGCCGGCCGGCGGAAAAAGCCGTGACGATGTTGGCGTGATGAAGCCTGCGCGGCGTTGCGGATCTCGGTCGTGAATCGATCCAGCACCCCGCGGCGGTTGATGAGTTGGCCGCTGACAACCTTGAGCACTTCCATCCGTCCCATGAGCCGGTTCTGGGCGAGATAGACGACGCCCATGCCGCCCTGGCCCAGCTCGCGGAGGACTTCGTAGTCAGGGTGGTCGGCCAGTCCCGGAGGCAACGAGCTGGCCGGTGGTGGAGAGCCGGCGCCGCCGTCGAGCATCGACAGGCCGGCCGTCGAGGACATGAGAGGGCCTTGCGAATCCGAACGTCCCTGGGCGTCGCGGAGCCGGCCGAGGAAGCTGTCGGACGTCAACTCGGCGACGCGGCGACGGCAGTCCGGGCACGACTCCAGGTGCTGGTGGACCGATTGGGCCAAGGTATCATCGAGCTGGCCCAGCCCGTAGGCGCGCAAGGACTGGTCCGTCGGGTGGGTGGCTCCAGGGGCGTTCATGAGATCTGTCTCCGACTTCGAGTCCGGGGCGCTGTCGATGCCTCGATTGTTCACTATCTAAAGAAAGGCGGCTGAATCACAGGACCTGCCGCGAAAATGGGAAAGTTTCTCAAGGGGGTCATTGAACCCTCTGCGATTGACGCGACATTTGACCGAGAACTCGATCGCCGTGATCCTCCGGGTCTCTCGTCGCCTTCTTGCATGCAAGAACCCATGATTCTATGGGCGATGTGGCGATCGGCGCGCAAGATCGCCCGATGAGAGATACGAATGGTCTAGTCACCAGCCCGAGGAGCGGACGTGTGGCGACGTCAGGATGAGCCGATCCCTCTCGGCCGGACACGAGCTTCCTCGAACTCATCGGGAGGACGGACCTCGGGCCACGCGGAAACCCAGGTAGCCGGTCCGGCCTTCCGGTCGGCACTTGATCCGGCTCGCCGAGCCGCGCGTTCGGCAGGGAGCTGATCCAGGCTTCGTTAACGACGACCCCGCCCCCGCCTCGGATCACCCGGCGCGGAGGGGTGATCCCGGTCGGCCCCCGCGGATCGTCCACGGGCGACTCGTCAAAATAGCGATCGCCGAACTCGTCCCAGCACCACTCCCAGACGTTCCCGTGCATGTCAAAGAGGCCGAACGGGTTGGACCGCTTCTCACCCACCGGATGAGTCCGGCCACCCGAGTTATCGGCGGACCAGGCATACGCGCCAGCCTCGGTGGGATCGTTGCCGAATGAATACGTCGTCGTGCTGTTCGCCCGGCAGCCGTATTCCCATTCGGCCTCCGTCGGCAAGCGATACCCCGACCCGCTCCAATCCGGAACGCGCGCCGTTTCACCATCGAGTTCGTAGAACGGTTTCAGCCCTTCCTTTTCACTGAGTTTGTTGCAGAACGCCACCGCGTCGGGCCACGCGACGCTCTCGACCGGATGCCGATCGGTCAACTGGCCCGCGACCTCGGCCTGCCCTCCTGCGTTCGCCGAGAAATAGCTCGGGTTGTTGCCCATCACCGCCTCGTACTGCGCCTGCGTCACCTCGTGAACCCCCAGATAGAAGGGACGGGTGATTCGCACCCGGTGCTGGGGCCTTTCCGGGTCGAGTGGCACTCCGTCGTTAACGGGCGAACCCATCATGAACGCACCGGCCGGGATCAGGGCGAACTTCATCCCGAGGGTGTTGGTGATCGAGCCCGCGGATGGACCGGACGCCCCCGCGACCGGCGACTTCGACTCGACGGCGGGCAGTCCCTCCCACAACACCCGTCCGTCGGGGGCCGTGACTTTGATGTTCTTGAACCGGAACGCCGCTCCGAACGTTTGCAAGCCGACCCGGCCCTTCGGGTGAAGGTCGTCTTCCACATCGAGGCGGCCGATATCCCTCCCCACTTCATTGTCAAAGAGAAAGCACGCAAAGCTGTCGCCACGGACGTGCACTCGCGGTGTACCATCTGTGATCGCGAAGGCTGAAGTTGAAGCTTTTCAAAAGCTTCGAGCCTCCTGGCCCGTGGGTCTCGGCGTTACAGGTCCGGTTCCCGGCATAGGAAATCCCGAAATCGAACTCGTCGTTTAACCCCGAGTTGCGGACGAACAGTGAGAACGAGCCGTCACCCTCGACACGCATGGCATCGACCGTGAAGTCGCAGTCGGTCCATTGGTCGTCGCCGAAAATCATGACGCTAGACCGTTGCGTCGCCTCCGACTGGACGCATTCGTCCCCTATCCGATGCCACTGGCCAGAATGGATGATCGGGAAACGCGTGCGGTCAACCCCAGTGGGCGAGGGGGACGTATTGGACGGATTCGCCAGGTCGGTTGCCTTTCCCGCCGATCGCACACCGAGGAGTGGTTCGAGCCGCACCCGAATCTCGCGTCTTCCTCCCGCGTCGATGAGCACTTCTTCACCGAAGGTGGTAAATCCGTCCTTCTTCACCTTCACCGCGCGCTTGCCGGAAGGGATCGTGATCTCCGCGGGAAGTCCACCCCCAGGCCAGACGACTGTGACCTTGGCGTCGTCGATCAAGACCTCCGCGTCTTCCGGGAGATTATCCAGCACAACCGTCCCATTGACGGTCTTCACCCGGATGATAACCGCTCCCGCGACGATCAAGCCGAACAACAAGACCCCGGCGGCGGCCCACAATCTCCGCGGCCCAAACCCACCCACCTTCTCGACCACTCTGGACCACGCCTGGTAGAGTGGCTGGCCCGGCTTCGGGGCGACGGTCGGAGATGTCCTGTTCAAAATCGTGTCGAAAAAAGGGTCCTTCTCGGTGAAATCGATCAGGTTTTCCGGAATCGCATCCGGTCGCGTCGGCTCCTCGGCTTTCCTGGGCCTCTGCGCCGGTGCGGGCGCCCCCGCCGGGGCCGGCCGCCTCGGCACCGCGGCAACACCGGTTCGACCCGGTCTGGCCTCGGTCTGGGTGATCTGCGAGATCTCGGGTTTCGATGCCACCGATCCGACATTTCCTGTTTTGAAGAACGGCTTGAGCGCCTCGGCGACCACTTTCGGCGTCTGGAACCGTCGCTCGCGGTCCTTGGCCATCATCTTGCCGACCAGGGCGGCCAGCTCCACCGGCACATCCGGGCGTTTGAAGTTCAGCGGCGTCGCCTCCATCGAGTGGTGCCGCTGGAGGATGTCGTAGAGGCTCGCCCCCTGGAACGGCGGCCCGCCGGTCAAGAGGTAATACAGCGTACAGCCCAGGCTGTAGATGTCGGCGCGGATGTCGGCCCGCCGCGCGTTGGTGATCTGCTCGGGGGCGATGTAGTCAGGTGTGCCCAGCATCTGGCCTTCGTGCGTCAACCCGCCCTCGACAGCTCCCTCGCTCTGGACCTTGGCCAGACCGAAGTCGAGCACCTTGATCACCGCTCGGTTCCCTTGCTGCGCCAGCATCAGGTTACCGGGCTTGATGTCGCGGTGGACCATGCCGTGCTCATGGGCGTGCTGAAGCCCCATCGCCGCTTGATGCACATAGTTACACGCGTTCGATACGGGCAGCGCCCCCTTGGCCTTGACCAGCCGCGATAGGTCGAGCCCCTCGACATACTCCATGGCCAGCACGAGTCCCTCGCCGAGCCGTCTGGCGGAGTAGGCGGTGACGATGTTGGTGTGATGAAGCCGCGCGGCGTTGCGAATCTCGGTCAGGAATCGGTCCAGCACCCCACGGCGGTTGATGAGGTGGCTGCCGACGACCTTGAGCACTTCCAACCGCCCCATGAGCCGGTTCTGGGCCAGGTAGACCACGCCCATACCGCCTTGGCCCAGCTCGCGGAGGACTTCGTAATCGGGGTGGTCGGCCAGCCCCGGAGGCAAGCTGCTGGCCGCGAGCGGTGGCCGAGCACCCCCGTCAGCGTCGAGCATGGAGAGACCGGCGGTTGACGAGATGAGGGGAGAGGGCGCACCCGGCCGGGCCTGGACGTCGCGGAGCCGGCCGAGAAAGCTGTCGGAGGAGAGCTCGGCGACCCGACGCCGGCAGTCCGGGCATGACTCCAAATGCTGGTTGACCGATTCAGCCGAGGCGTCATCGAGCTTGCCCAGGCCATAAGCGTGCAAGGACTGGTCCGTCGGGTGGGTGGCTCGAGGGGCGTTCAAGGGATCGGTCTCCGACTTCGAGTCCGAATCGCGGTCGATGAGTCGATCGTCCACTATCTCAAGAAAAGCGGCGGAATCACAGGACCTGCCGCGTTGAGCTGAGAGGCCGTGAGCTTCCGAGTGTCCCCTTCAGGAATACGAGCCCGAAGCGCCAGCGAGTGAATTCCGACGGGGATCCTCAATCCACTCGCTGGCGCTTCGGGCTCGTATCAGTCGTCCTCCGTTCGGCGCGGGTCTCCTGACCCCGCCGTGAGCCGGACCGAAGGTCTCCTGATGGGCCAGGGGACTGGAGACCTTCGGTCGGCCGAGCGGCAAGGTCAGGAGACCTTGCCACAACTGGGGGCGCGACCATTCTGGGAAGTGATTCCCGTCTCATTCCTCACTCCTGGACTCGCTCGCCGCGGATGAGTTGATGTTCCTGATTCTCGCCCTCATACCGGTCCCATTCCGGGGAAAGCTCCACGCGATCGATCCAGGCGCCTCCGGCGCCTCCGGGAAGGGCCATCGGAGGATCAGCGTCGAACCCTCCATCGACCAGGTCCCCTCCTCGACGCCACCGTTGTGAATCGATCCGTCGGCAGTCAGGGTGATGATCTTGCTCTGGCTCGGCGGGTCATGGAATCCCCATTCGTGTTGCCATTTTCCGACGACGGAACGCGGTGGCTTCGGATTCGCACCTTCTGTGGCAGCCCCTTTCAACTCGGTAGCCTCACCCTGGACGGGCGCACGCGGGGCTCCGTTTTCGGTGAGCTCTTCGATCCGGATATCTTGGAACTGAACGATCGAATCCTGACGAGCATTCAACGCGATCGCGCCCGATCCGTACGAACTCCAGTCGTCGGTGTAGCTGGCCACCACGGTTTCGTTCAGCGACGTCGTGATCCGGTTCCCCACCGCCTGGATTTCCAAGGTATTCCATTGGTCGATCGGGACAGGCATGGTTTCCGCCTTCTGGTCCCACCCGAACCCCGGACCGTAATGGTAGTCATTCAGCCGGGTGATACTGCCGATCGGAACTTGCCAGCGATCGGCGGTCGGCCAGATGCCGAGTTTGACTCGATAAGCGTTCACAGCCTCACCGGAAGTCGACCGTCGAATGTCGATCCATCCCACCCCATCCTCCTGGAAGCGATACTTGACACGGAGCCGGAAGTTCGTGAAGTCCTGCCGTTCCGTGACGAGGACGGCGAAATTCCCCGGGCCCCCGTTACGGCCGACGAGAACGCCGCGATCATCCACCGTCCACTCGCTGCCGTTCGGCATCACGTCTGTCCAGCCGGTCGTGTCCTTGCCGTTGAACAGGGAGGTGAATCGCGGACCCTTCTGTCGGGCCGCGGCACCCCCCTGACCGCCGTTGGGAGGCCCGGATGCGGATCCCTTCGCCTCGTCGTTCTTCCCCGGCGTGCCGGCCCCGGCGAGTCGAACGCGAAGGTCGCTCTTCTCTCCCGACTGGACCGTCACCTCCTCGCCGAACGTGAGGAACCCATCCTGCCTCACCTGGATGCCATGACGGCCTGCGGGCACCGTGATCTCCACGGGACCACCGCCGCCCGGCCATTGGACCGTCACCTTCTCGCCGTCGACGAAGACCTGCGCCTGTTCCGGCACGTTCTCCAGCACGATTCTTCCGTCCCTGGTCGTGATCCTGATGACCATCGCCAACGCCCCGGCGACGATCAATCCGAGCAGCAACACCCCAGCGGCGGTCCACCGGGTCCGCGACCCGAGCCAGCCGAGCCTGGCCATCGCCGTTGACCAGGTCCGGTGGGCTCGCCGACTCAACGGGGTGGCTGCCACCGGCGGAGTTCTGTCGAGCATCGCGTCGAATAAAGGGTCCTTCTCGTTGAGATCGATCAGGCCGTCCAGGATCGTTCCCGAACGCAACGGTGGCACGGGATCGCGGGGCAAAGGCGGGGGTACGGGCGGCCTCGTCCTGGCCGGCCGCTCCGGCGTCGTCGGCGTGGGATCGCGGGGCAGGGGAGGGGGTACGGGCGCCCGCTCCGTCGCGGTCCGTGTCCGCGCGGACGCCGCGCCGGGCCACTCCTGATGGACGGCGGACTGTCCCGTCGGTCGGGTCTCCACCCGGGATTTCGACGACCCCGGAGTCCCTTTGCTGAAGAACGGCACCAGCGCCTGGGCGACCTCGCCGGGGGTCTGGAACCGCCTGGCCGGCTCCTTGGCCATCATCTTGCCCACCAGGGCCGCCAGCTCGACAGGGACCTCGGGCCGGATGAGGTTCAGCGGGTTGGCGTCCATCGAGAAGTGGGCCTGGTAGAGGTCCCACAGGTTCTCGCCGCCGAACGGCGGCCCGCCGGTCAAGAGGTAGTAGAACGTGCAGCCCAGGCTGTAGATGTCGGCGCGGATGTCGGCGGACTGGGCATCGCGGATCTGCTCGGGCGCGATGTAGTCGGGCGTGCCCAGCATCTGGCCCTCGCACGTCAGACTCCGGTCGGCCTGGCCCTCGCTGGTCACCTTGGCCAGGCCGAAGTCGAGCACCTTCACGATCGGCTTCTTCCCCATCCGGGTGAAGATCAGGTTGGCCGGCTTGATGTCGCGGTGAACCATGCCGTTCTCGTGGGCGTGCTGGAGTCCCAGCGCCGCCTGGTAGATAAAGTTACAGGCGTGGGCGACCGGAAGCGGCCCCTTGGTCTTGACCAACCTGGCCAGGTCGAGCCCCTCGACGTATTCCATGGCCAGCACGAGGCTCTCGCCGATCCGGAGGGCCGAATAGGCGGTGACGATGTTGGTGTGGTGCAGCTTGGCGGCCGAGCGGATCTCGCGGAGGAAGCGGTCGAGGACACCGGGGCGACGGATCAGGTCGCTGCCGACCACCTTGAGCACCTCCGGACGACCCATCAACGTGTTCTCCGCGAGGTAGACGACGCCCATCCCACCGCGCCCCAGCTCGCGGGTGACCTGGTAGTCGGGGTTGTCGGCCAGGCCGGGAGGGAGCGTACTGGCCGGGGGCGGAGGAGGCGCAGTTCCCGTCACCTTCGAGCATCGAGTACCCGATCAGGGAAGAGCCAACCGGCGCGGGCGAGTCGGGCCGGGGCCTGGCATCGCGGAGCCGGCCGAGGAAGCTATCCGACGACAACTCGGCAACCCGGCGCCGGCAGGCCGGACACGACTCCAGATGCTGATTGACCGACTCGGCCGAGACGTCATCGAGCTTGCCCAGGCCGTAGGCGTGCAACGACTGGTCCGTCGGGTGGAGGGCTGCCGGGACGTTCATGGGATCGGTCTCCCTCTTCGAGTCCGAATCACATTGGATGGGTCGATGACTCACACAAGAAGGAAAGGCGTCTCGAGCCAACGACCTGCCGCGAAAATACGAGATTATTTCGAGAGGTCACGGGATGATCGCCGCAACCACTTGATAGGGCGCGACTTGGCTGAGATCTCGGCGTTTCGGGTCGGACCCAATACCACGGGCCACTGGCTCTCGACGAAGGGCCGGGCCGATGGCGAACCGCTCCAACCCAGCCGCAGCGCCGGCCCAGACCAGTTCCTTCGCCGAGTCATCAAAGGGGTTGAAGTCCACGAGGCGGTCCTCTCAGTCTGGGGTTGGCTCCGCGACGACGCCCGACCGGCATAGGCTCCTGGGCACTGGCCCGCCTGGCCTTTATACTCCGCGCGGGTGAAGAGCGACGTCTTTCGCGGGAGGGCGAGCCTCCGTGCGAGCCGCATGGGCCAATGGAGGCTCGGACGGAGCCTCGCCCAAATGGCTCGATTCTGACCACGCGAGGTATAGATCTGCCGAACTCTATTCCTGGACTGCGGCCACGCGGAACCCCAGGTTGTTATGGGCTTCCGGCGTGTTCCCGATGCGGACCGCCGGTCGGCAGAACCCCGGGGGGCACTCCCAGCCACCACCTCGATACACCCGGAACGAGGCCCCGGCTGGGTGAGGCGGGGCCACGCTCGGTGACGACGGATAGAGCTCATACCTGTCGCTGCACCATTCCCAGACGTTGCCAATCATATCGTACAGGTGCCAGGCATTGGGCTCGAACGATCCCACCGGAGCCGTGAACGCAAACCCATCGTCACCCCGAATGCAGGTTGCATACGGGAACTCCTTCTTGTGCGACGCGTCAGCACCGTTCGCAATTCGAACCAGGTTTTCGGGGTCGTCGCTACCCCCGTAAAGCCCCCACGTGCCGGCCCGGCAAGCGTATTCCCGCTCTGCCTCGGTCGGCAAACGGTAGCTGCGGGCTGACGGCTTTTCCTGTTCATTGAGCCATCCCAGGAACGCCACTGCGTCGTGGTAACTCACACAGACCACAGGGTGATCGTCTGTCTGAGCAAACCCGGGATTCTTCCAGTTCGCCTTGGGATCGAGCGTTCGCTTCTTTCCGTTCCAGGTATAGCTACCCTTGTTGCCTTGCTCAGCCTCGGTCTTGTAGCCAGTGCTCTCGACAAACCGACGGAACTGCGCCACCGTGACCGGGTATGCCGCCAGATAGAACGGCCGCGTGATCTCGACCAGATGCTGCGGTTGCTCGTCTTCGAACCACTCGCGCTTGAGATTCGGAAACTGCTTCGTCAGCTTGTCCATCTGGCTCTGGGTCGTACCCATGAGGAACTCGCCAGCCGGGATCAAGGCGAACGGCATGCCGGTCGAGTTCGTGAAGGTTGGCGGAAGCTTGGCCGCAGTGGCCAATTGTGGCGGCGGCTGGTCTCTGGGTGAACCCTTCTCGGGGGCTTTCAACCGCACCCTGATCCATCTCCGATCCCCGACCGCGATCGTCACCGCCTCGCTGTGGATCTCAATCCCATTGAGTTCGACCTTGAGCCTGTGTTCACCCGAGGGAACTGTGACTCTTGCAGGACTCCTGTCACCGGGCCAGATCACGGTGCAGACCTTCTCGTCAACGGTGACCACCGCGTGTTCGGGTAAGCCGTCGAAGACGATATCGCCCTCAGGGGTCCTGACCCGGAAAACACCGGCCGCCCCTGCCACGATCAGACCGAGGAGCAAGACTCCGGCAGCCACCGACGGCCAGACCCACGGCGGACGACGGCGCCGGACCAAGGCCGGCCCCTCATCGCCGGATCGTTCGGACTCCCGGTTCTCGATCAGGCTCTCCCACATCGGTTCCGGTCGAGGCGACGTCACGGACTGCGCGGGAGCGGGCAGGGGGGGTGGCGCCGCGTTCATCGCGGGCCGCGGTGGCGCGGAAGCCGCACCAGCCGTCTCCCATCTCGCCACGGATGGCCCCGTCCGCGAGACCTCCGGTTTCGCGCCCTTGAACCCGGTTCCCCCCTTCTTGAAGAACGGCATCAGGACCTCGGCCACTTCACCGGGCGTCTGGAACCGCCGGGCTGGGTCCTTCGCCATCATCTTATCGACCACCGCGGCCAGCTCCACCGGCACCTCGGGCCGCACGAGGTTCAGGGGCCTGGCCTCCATCGAGTGGTGCGCCTGGAGGATGTCGTACAGGTTCGTCCCGTGGAACGGCGGCCCGCCGCTCAGCAGGTAATAGAGCGTGCAGCCCAGGCTGTAGATGTCGGCGCGGATGTCCGCGCCCTGGGCATTGATGGTCTGCTCCGGTGCAATGTAGTCCGGCGTGCCGAGCATCTGCCCCACATGGGTCAAACCGCCATCGAGCGGGCTCTCGCGGGTCGCCTTGGACAGCCCGAAATCGAGCACCTTGATCCGCGGCCGATTCCCCTTGCGCCCAGCATCAGGTTGGCCGGCTTGATGTCGCGATGGACCAGACCGCGCTCGTGCGCGTGCTGCAAGCCGAGCGCCGCCTGGTGGATGAACGAGCTGGCATGAGCGACCGGCAACGGCCCGCCCGACTTGACCAGCCGCGAGAGGTCGTAGCCTTCGACGTATTCCATGGCGAAGACCAGGCTCTCGCCCAGTCGAAAGGCCGAGTAGGCGGTGACGATATTGTCGTGTCGGAGCCGGGCCACGGCCCGGATCTCGCGGAGGAAGCGATCGAGCACGCCGGGGCGATCCATGAGCTGCCGGCCCATGATCTTGAGGACCTCATCGCGTCCCATGAGCCGATTATGGGCCAGGTAGACCACGCCCATGCCGCCGCGGCCGAGCTCGCTCCGGATCTCGTAATCCGGGTGGTCGGCCAGGCCGGGGGGCATCGTCTCGGCCGCCGGTGGCGACTTGCTGGGGCCAGCCGGCGTCGCGTCAAGGCTCTCGGAGCCGGCAGACGAGCGGCTCATCATCGGATGACTCGATCGTCTCTGCGCCTTCTGGAGCCGGTTGAGGAAGCTATCGGACGTCAGCTCCGCGACGCCATGCCGGCACTCAGAGCATTGCTCCAGATGCTGATTGACCCGTTCGGCCGATGCGTCATCGAGCTGGCCCAGCCCGTAGGCGTGCAGGGTCTGGTCGGTGGGATGCCGAGTGGGAGGGGCGTCCATCGAGACGGTCTCCAGTATCGCGTGAAATAAACATTCGTTGACCGATCGTAGTCCTGCTGCAAGCCGGCGCAACTCCCGCGACCGGATCGTCGGTCCATCCAGGAGATTCACGAAATTATCACAAGTTTTTCCATGAGAGGCAATCGACCCGAAACGCTGTGCCTCGACCGCCGGGGCAGCCGCTGGACCACTGAATCATTCCTCGCGATCGAGAAAGTGAGCGTGTGATGGAGGCGCGAGTGCCGCCGATCCTTGCCCCGAAGGGGCCGAAACAGATCAGCCTCACCGCCAGCGTGAGTGGCCGTGGGCCCCGGAAAAAGGGGACTGGCTCCCGGCCCGAAAGGGACCTCTCGCTTCCACGCCCGGCGCCCGTGGGCCGGGTGCCTGTCCCCTTTTTCCCACGCGCTCACAGCCAGCGGGAACCGCTCAAGACCCATGACAGGCTCACCTCTCCGTGCTCCCTTCTCGACTGCGGCCGGATGTGGGTCTGGATCGAGCCGTCGGTACTCGTTCACCGGCCGGGTTCCCGCCCGTCGATCCCCAGGCCAGGTTCGCCATCCCCAAGAAACCGACCCCCCCGATGAGTGCATCGAGTATCGCTCCCGTTCCTCAACGCGTCCCGGACACTTTCTGGTCGAGGGCCGACCTGACCTGCGGATTCGCCTCGACCGGCAGCCCGAGGTACCTGGCCAACGCACTGGCTTGCACGGCCAACTGCTGGCGCTTGGGCAAAGCCCCGAGTTTCAGCCGGGTATACCGCTTCAACCCGATGGCAGCGAGATCGTCGCGGACCTGTGGGTTCGTCTTCAGTTGGTCGTACCTGGCATCCATGGATTCGATCCGATCGTGCATGACTCTCAGCAGGGAGAGACAGACCTCGCGACGACGTGGGATGTCGTTGAGCTCCTGCCTGTCCTTGTCCTTGACACTGGCGAGCTGAGCTCTGAGCAACTTCAGCTCGAGCATGGCCTGGTCCTTCTGGCGATCGAGCCCATCGCGGCACGTTTCGGATCGTTGTGAAGTAGTCTTTCTGCTGGTTATCGAGGGCACCCGATTGGCGCCCCAGTATGCGGTTCTGCTCCTTGATCTCGAGTTCGAGTAGCGCGATGGATTGATCCAATAGCAGAGTCCTGCCCTCAGCAAATTCAATTCGCGCTTTTCTTGACGCAGAGGCGTCGAAGCTCGGTTAACTGTGAGAGGGTCTCGTTAACCTTCTTCAAGACTTCGGACTCCTCCTCGAGGACATACAGCTTGGCCCAGGGCCTCAGCCCGAGTTCTGCGAGCCGTTGCTCGGGATTGTCTTTCACCACTGGGGAAACCCGGGTTGCAGGCAAGACCACGACGGCTGGGAGGAGATCCGCCGGTCGATCTGCGGCTCCTCCCTCCTCACGTGCGTTTGGTGCACCCGCGAATTCCGGAGGTGTTGGCCAAGGTTCCATGGGATCCGGCCACGAGGTGTCGCTCGTGTGCTCCTCGACAGGCGGGAGACCTGGTGGATGACCGCTCGGCTCCCTCTTCAGACTTCGGAGCCGGGTGAGGCTCGGCGTCTCGAATCCGGCAGCGACCCGACGACGTTTCGGCGTGGATTCGCCCCGGGAACTCCCGTTCTCAAGGGCCACGTAATTGAGCAACACCGGCGCCAAAAGACCGAGGATCAAAACCGCGCCGACCGTCATCCAGATTGCCCGAACTTCTCGCCACTCTGTCGGCATGGCCTCCGACACCTCTGCGTCATTGGGTTCATCTTCATCAAGCGTGATCAGGTCTTCGAACAAGGAATCGGACCGAGCCGTTCGCGCGACGTCGCTCCCCGCCGAAGTGGCCACCGGCGCGACGACGTCCTTGGGCCGAGTCGGCGGTGATGGGGTTTCTGAAGCGAAGGGCTGATCATCCGTCATGGCCGAGCCAGTCTGCGACAGCTCCGCCTGCGGCTGGGGACGTCGGGCCGACGGTGCCGCGGACGGCATGAAGAACGGAACCAGCGCATCGGCCACTTCCCGGGGTTCCTGGAACCGCCGATGCGGCTCCTTGGCCATCATCTTGGCCACCAGCGCCGCCAGTTCCACAGGGACTTCCGGTCGTGCCAGGTTCAGCGGCGTCGCCTCCATCGAGTGGTGCGCCTGCAAGATATCGCAGAGATTCTCACTCGGAAACGGCGGCCTCCCGGTCAACAGGTAATAGAGCGTGCAGCCCAGACTGTAGATATCCGCCCGGATGTCCGCGCGTCGCGCATTGCTGATCTGCTCCGGGGCGATGTAGTCGGGAGTGCCCAGCATCTGGCCCTCATGGGTCAGACTCCCCGCTTGGGGTCCTTCGCGTGTCGCCTTGGCCAGGCCGAAGTCGAGGATCTTGACCACCGTGCGCTTTCCCTGGCGAGCGACGATCAGGTTGCTCGGCTTGATGTCGCGGTGGACCATCTTTTGTTCATGGGCATACTGGAGCCCCAGCGCCACCTGGTAAGCGAAGTTACAGGCGACCGGCACCGGGAGCGGCCCCTGTTCGTGGACCAGCCGGGATAGGTCGAGACCGTCGACATACTCCATGGCAAAAACGAGGTTCTCCGCGACCCGAAACGCTGAGTACGCAGTGACGATATGAGGGTGCTGGAGCCGGGCGGCATTGCGGATCTCGGCCAGGAAACGGTCGGCTACGCCTTTTCGGTTCATCAGGTGGCTGCTGACCACCTTGAGGATCTCGTGCCGGTCCATGATTCGGTTTCGGGCGAGGTAGACCACACCCATTCCGCCTTCACCCACGGCACGGATGATCAAGTAGTCAGGATGGGTGGCCAGTCCCGTCGGCAATGTGTCGGAGGAGAGCGGAGTCGGTGCACTGGAACCTCGGTCCTCCTGGGATGATCCGAGCTGCGACGGGTCGGTCGCCGACATCACCGGCGCCCCCGGTCCCTGAGCCGCGCGAAGCTTGCCCAAAAAGCTGTCGGGGGAGATCTCGCCGACGCGGCAGCGGCACACCGGGCAGGACTCGAGGTGTTGGTTCACCGATTCGGCCGAGGAATCCTCGAGCTTGCCCAGGCCGTAGGCGTGCAGAGTCTGATCGGTGGGATGAAGGGTTCGGGGTGCTTCCATTCAGTTCGGTCCCCCGCTTCGAGTCCAAAAGTCTGGGTTCGGCCGGTCTCCCCCGACTCCACTACGGCAATTCCTTGACCTCGATCCTTCTCAGCTTGACGACGGTCTCGGCGTTATCGAGTCGAAGGCCGAAGATGCCTCCGTCCGGATAGAGATTCGCTGAGTCGATCCAGTCGATGACCTTCTGGCCATCGATCAGGACTTCGAAGTGATTCCCTCGGCCGATGACCTCAAGGATGAACCAGCGAGGGGGCGTTACGTTCTCGCGGAGGGTCGAGGCCAAGAGCTGATCGTCCATCCGGTTCACGTAATTGGTGATGCTTCCGGACCTGAGCCGGTCCCTGGAACCTCTGCCTCCATCAATCGAGACTCCATATCCTTTCCACGTCAGGTAATCGGGACGGACTTCGCGCACCGCGTTGCGTGCCACGACGGTGGCATGTCCTCCCCGGTTGATTGCCATGTTGACGCGAAGGTGGAAGTTCCGAAACACGGACCCCTTACGTCCGATAATCAGCATATTGTCAAACATGCGTACATTGTTCCAGACCTGACCCGTGATGGCTCCATCCTTGACGACCCACGAAACGCCATTGTCGCGCTGAATGACTCGAGAGCCGGCAAAGTCCTCCCGACTCGGATCGCCCATTCCTGCGAAGTCCTTGCCGTTGAACAGGGGCACGAAGCCGTCCTGGTCAACCGTCTTCAGCTCTTGCGATGCGACGTCGAGTGGCTTGCGCTCGGGATCTCGGATTTCCGGACCGAGCACGATGCGGAAGCCGCGAAATCCATTCGCGTTGTTATGATTCTAATAGCGCCAGTGGCTCGAGCACATGTGTCGGGGGCTCCACCAGGCCCCGCCGCGGACGACGAACGTATCCTTCTCGGGGTTCCCGATCTTGAACGGATCGACCGTCAGTTCCGTCGTTCCCTTCGGAAACTCGTACCAGGCATCGAAACACCACTCCATCGCATTTCCATGCATGTCATACAGGCCCCACTGGTTCGGCGGCGATTCGGCAACTTCGTGCGGCCGGTACCCACTGGTCTCGCGCCACCAGACCGACTTCTCCGGCACACCGAAGTCCTCGTCGGAGCCGGCGCGGCAGGCATATTCCCACTCCGCTTCGGTGGGAAGGCGGTATTCGTACCCGCCGGGTAATCTGCCCGCCTTGCGCTCTAGGTCGGTGAGTTTCCGGCAGTACGCCGTCGCTTGATCCCATGCCACCCAGTCCACCGGTAGATAGGGCGAGCCCGTGACCCGGCTGGGGTTCGTACCGGTCACCTTGCGGAATTCTCCCTGCGTGACCTCGACCTGGGCCATCCAGTACCCTTTCCTCAAGCGTACGCGATGCCGCCCTTGGTCCTTCGGATCCCGCGACCCCATCTCGAAATCGTCGGGCGGGATCCACGCCATCGGGGTACCGGTCGTCTTCACGGCAAAACGCTCCCGGTCTTTCGGCTGAGCGGGATAGCCCTCGAAGATCTTGGCCAGCCGCGCTGCCGTGTCGTCCTTTTGTACGTGGGCGCGGGTCCTCCTGGAAATGCCTCGGCGATCTTGGCCCGCCGCGCTGCCTCCTCGGCGAGCGTGACGGCCAGGTCGGTCGGCGGCGTCTCCCACCCGCAAGCGGCGACGTCTTGCTCTGTCAGGGGCCGGAGCGAGCAGCGGTGGATAATGGCGGAATCCGGGAATTCCGACCCGATCCTCAGATTGCAATCGGCAGGCCAGGCGTCGAGGGACAATATGCGGTTGTTCTCGTGGAACAGCGTCTGCCTGCCGTCCCCGACCGCGAGCTTCAGGCTAATCCGCCGCTCAGGGGCGAAGTCGCGACCCCCGTTCCACCCCCAGCCGCCGTGAGACCAGTGCGCCAGCAGGCACTCGATCATCTCCCGCTCGGGTTTCCAGAACAAACGGATCTGGGGTTCGTTCCACATGTCGCCGAAACCGAACCCCATTCCGCCGCGCCTGTGGACCGTGAGTTCGACTTCGCACACGAATCGGGACACCGGCAGTGTCGGGTAGACCGAGCGCCGCTCTGGTCGTGAGCTGTGCGAAGGCGTCCCTGTCGGCCCACGCGCACCGCAGTGTCCGGTTTATTGAACCCGAACGGATCGGGCCAAGAAGTGAGGGGGTCGATGAATTGCCTGCCCGCCAACCCGTTCGTCGCCACCCGGAACGGTCCGGGGGGTATCGGCTTCCCTGGTTCTACCGCCTCGGCGGATTGCTTCTTGGGCTCAGACGAGGGGTCGGCCGGTTTCGGCGGTTCTGTCGGTTTCGGCGGACGATTCGCGTCATTCGCCGAAACTCGTGCAGGCTGCTCGCCATCGGGAGAGGTTCTTGTGCCTGCTCCCGGCGCCTTCTCGTCAGTGATCGCTCGTGGAGTTCCCGAAGGCTTGCGCGTCGAGTCGCCGACGACTGAATAGTCCACGAAGAGGAATTCCATGTTCCATCCGATGGCGTGGTGTTCCACCACGATCTCGTTTCGTCGGAAAGGTACCACGATTCTCTTCCACCCCTCCCCGAACTCAACAGTGTAATCATTCTTCACCACACCATCAGATTTGACGACGATCCTCCCGCCTCCCGGGATCGGATATCCATGGACCAGCAGGGTCAAACTGCCCGTGCCGTCCTTTGTGATTCTGCTGAAGTCGATGGTCCCTGGAGAAGATTCCGAGAAGGGCGCCATGCAAAGCACGTTTTTTCGGCCGAACACTTCATTGATGTAAATCTTGTCGTCTCTAAACGTAGCTTTGATATTGGGGTCAATCTGAACAGGAAAATTCATTTTGGCATTATCAACGATGGTCTCATTCCATACTTTAATAACAAGCATGCCATCCGTAATTGTGCGACTGATCGATTCGGCGGCTGGTCGAGTCACGCCGCGAGGTTCCCACCGCACCTTGATCCATTTCTTGTCCCCCGCCGCGATCTTCACATCTTCGCCGTGCACGGTGACTCCGTTGATTTCGATCTGGACCTTGTGTTCACCCGCGGGAACCGAGACCTTTGCGGGGCCTTGACCGCCCGGCCATTCGACGGTACATACCTTGCCATCAACGGTGACCACCGACTCTGCCGGCAGGCCGTCGAAGACGAGGTCACCGTCGGGGGTCCTCACCCGGAAAACACCCGTCAGCCACGCAGCGACGAGCCCGAAGAGCATCACCCCGGTCGCGACCGACGCCCAGACCCACGGAGGGCGACGCACGGGAGCCGAGGTGGGCGCGACCTTTCGGTTTCACCGGATCGATCAACAGCTCGTCTTCCTTGATCGCGATCAGGCTCTCCCAGGCCACTCCGTCCGCTCCCGTCTTAGACGTCTTCCGCAGGGCCGGTGCCCTGGTGGGGCCGGGAGTCGCTGGTGGGGCCGACGCGAGGCGGACATCGGAAGCCTGGGTCGGATTGACCGGCGGGTCGATGCGCGATACCTCCGCATGCGAACGCGACGGCTGCGACGCCGACGGCTTGAAGAACGGCACCAGCGCCTGAGCGACCTCGCCGGGGGTCTGAAACCGTTTGGCCGGGTCCTTGGCCATCATCTTGGCCACCAGGGCGTCCAGCTCGACCGGCACCTCGGGGCGGACGAGGTTCAGCGGCCCGGCCTCCATCGAGAAGTGCGCCTGGTAGACGTCCCAGAGGCTGTCGCCGCCGAACGGCGGGCCGCCGGTCAGGAGGTAGTAGAACGTGCAGCCCAGACTGTAGATGTCGGCGCGGATGTCGGCCGACTGGGCATCGCGGATCTGCTCGGGGGAGATGTACTCGGGCGTGCCGAGCATCTGGCCCTCGCGCGTCAGGCCTTTGTCGGACTGTCCCTCGCTGGTCACCTTGGCCAGGCCAAAATCGAGCACCTTCACGACCGGCTTCTTGCCCACGCGGGTGAAGATCAGGTTGGCCGGCTTGATGTCGCGGTGGACCATCCCGTGCTCGTGCGGCGTGCTGTAAACCCAGCGCCGCCTGGTAGATGAAGTTGCAAGCATGAGCGACCGGAAGCGGCCCCTGGTCCTTGACCATCCTGGCCAGATCAAGGCCCTCGAGGTACTCCATGGCCAGCACGAGGCTCTCGCCCAACCGGAGGGCCGAATAGGCACCGACGATGTTGGTGTGGTTCAGCTTGGCCGCCGAGCGGATCTCGCGGAGGAAGCGGTCGAGGACTTCGGGCCGGCTGATCAGGTGGCTGCCAACCACCTTGAGCACTTCCGGTCGCCCCATGAGCGTGTTCTGCGCCAGGTAGACCACGCCCATCCCGCCGCGACCCAGCTCGCGAGTGATCTCGTAATCGGGGTGGTCGGCCAGTCCTGGCAGCAAGGTGCTGGTCGGCGGCGGCGGTGAGGCGGAGCCGGTATCGAGCCTCGACACGTCATCGGTCGCGGAGACCACGGGCGAGGGGGAATCGAGCCGAGGCTTGGCGTCCTGGAGTCGGCCGAGGAAGGTGTCGGGAGACAGATCGGCAACGCGGCAACGACACTCGGTGCACGACTCCAGGTGCTGGTCGACCGATTCGGCCGAGGCGTCATCGAGTTTGCCCAGGCCATAGGACGAGAGGGTCTGGTCGGTCGGATGGAGGGCGTGAGGGGCGTTCATGGGATCGGTCTCCAACCTCGAGTCCGAGTCGCGGTCGATGGATCACTCAATAGAGAAAGGCGCCTCAAGCGCACGACCTGCCGCGAAAAGGAGAAATTTTCTCGCGCCGTACTCGATCACCTCGCGTCATCGGTCTGGCAAGCTGCCGTAACTGGTTCTCCGGGCAGTCGATCGGTCAACTATGGAATTCATTGGTGAGGCTGGCCGGCCGGTGGCCGCAGGAGCAGGTTCGCAACCGACTCGAGCAAGGTGCCGGATCGTTCCGCATTCAGCTTCAGTTGACCTGGTCTGGGCGGTTGAGACATCGATTCGTCTCCGTGCTGCGACCAGTGAGTTTGGAATCCGCGCCGGTGCCCGACGTCGCGGCGCATTCAGGTCGTGGGCAGCACGTCATACCAGTCGTGGACGCCCGGTTGGGGGATTCGTTCCGCGAGGGTTTCGAGCTGATCGATGTCCTGGGTTGTCTCGATTGCGGCGCGGGTCGTGGCGTCGGGCTCACCGAACCGCTTGGTCCCCTGGCGAAGCACGAGTCGCCGCGCCTCGTTGAGACGGCCGTCGATCACGCCGTCCAGCCGGCCTTGCTCAATAGACCACGGATAGATCTTCGAAATCACAGAAACTCGCAAGCATGTTCACCGCCCTTCCAGCAAAGCACACGAGCCGTCACTTCGTCCGCAACATTCAGCCGCATGAGCCGGTACGTCGCGGTCCCGAGCCTCGCCGCTCGCGGCGGCGGCTTCGTGGCTCACGGCGTGCCCAGGAGGCCATTCCAGTCGTGGATGCTCATGTCGACGATCCGGTCGCTCATCCGCTCCAGGCGATCGAGATCGCCGATCGCCTCGATGGCAGCTCGGGTTGCCTCGCCGGGAGGCCCGAAACGAATCCCTCCCTGTCGGAGGAGGAGCCGCTGCGCCTCGCCGACGCGGCCCTCTCTCACGATGGCCTGATACATCGTCGATTCCCGCATGTTGTACACTCCGTTCACTAACTGGTTGGCGAACACCGACTCGTAACGCAGCACCATCAGGAACAGCGCGGCGATCCAGAGCTTCTCCGCCCGCCGCCCTCGGCTCGGGGTTGATCCGCTCGGCCATCTGCCGCATCAGGTCGGGCAGCGACTCCTCCGCCACGTTGGTCAGCGGGGCCAGCGGCACCAGGTTGACCCCGCTGGCCAGGTAGGGATCGGGGTCTTCCTGCCACAACTGCACCACGCGGTAATTGTACCGATTCGTCGGCCAGCCGTCCGGGAGCTGACGCTCGTAGCTGCCGGTCAGGCTGGGCGAGTTGGCCTCCTTGCAGAGGAGCACCAGCACGGTGAGCACCGGCAGGTTGTGGCGATAATCCAGGGCGACCTGGCGGTACCAGAGCGTCCGAGCCAACTTGGTGTCATGGTACGAGTGGGGCTCGATATTGACGAGGTACGGCTCGGGGCCGTCAACGCGGAGCATCTTGTCGGCGGCGGTCAAGGTGGTGATGTCGGAGTCGATGACCGTGACCGGCCCGCGCGGGCCGATCGCGAAGCGTTCGAACCAGGCGTCCGGGCCCTCCCACACCAGCTCCTTGGCCGAGACGTCGAGGCGGTTGAAATCCATGAGGAAGCTCCGTTTCTCCTCGGGCCCGTACCCGACGGGCCACCGGCTCCGGACAGGCCCTCGCCTCGCGCAGACCCTTGAGCGCCCGGAACGGTCCGACTCGCCACGCTTGGTTCACTTCTCGGAATCAGGACCGGCTCGACTGAAGGACGACCTCAGCCGGCGTCCCGCCACTCGCCGTTAACGATGGACCCGCCATTCCCGCAACCTCGAACAGCCCCGACGGGTCATGACGAAACACCTGGATCAGCCTCAAGGCTGCCTGCGACTGCCTGCGATGGCCCTGTTCCCGGCTCTGGACCATCTGGGTCGGGACGTTGAGCAGCCGGGCGAAGACGGCCTGGGACATGCCGCTCGCGACTCTGAGCTTCGCCAGTTCCTCGGCGCCGACCTCCGGCGACCGGTCGGGCCGTGTCGCCACCCGGAACGGTCCGGGGCGTATCGGCTTTCCCGGTTCCACCGCCTTGGCGACGGGTGGCACTGGTGGCTGGTCCGGCAGTGCTGGCGCAGGTCTGTGGATGGCACCGCTGGACGTCGTTTCCGAGGTGGTGGTGATCGTGAAGCTCGCCTCGGCGGTGATCTCGGGCATCTCGGCGTCTCGAACGCGGATCGTGACCTTTTCGGTCCGCGGTTCCTTGGGGGTGTCCCACGTGAAGACCCCGGTTTCGGCGTCGATCGCCGCCCCCTTCGGACCGGCGACGATCTCGTACTTGACCGGTCGGGCCAGGTGCAGATCGACCGGCCAGGCGCCGTCCCCTTCCAACATCGGCGATTTGGTCCGGTCCTCGCTCCAGAGGACGCCGTAGCACTGCTGGCCGTTGACCGGCTCGTCGTTGTCAACGATCGCGAGGTTGAATCGCAAGGTCGAGCCCCGGCCCGGCGGGCTGACATCGGCGCCGTCGACCACGTCGATGGTTGCCAGCGGGATCCGAAACTCGACGATGTAGCCGCCATCGAACTTCGAAGTCCTTACCGCATAATCCGGAGTGCCGATCCCCGTCCCGTACTTCAGGCCCCCGGCCGTCGAGCCAGCCTGGAAGCCTTCACGGCTCCCGGGCATGAAATCGTTCCCGAGCCGGTCGCCGTCGAGGAACAGCTCGATGGCGTCATTCTGTTCAGGATGGGGAGCATCCCGCCTGTCGATCAGGACATTGTCGCGGACCTTGACGGCGACGGACAGGTCGTCGCGGGTATAGGCCAGGTAGAGTTCGGCAGAGAGATCGTTGGAGTCCTTGGCCGGGTTCGGCGCGTAGACGACGGCGCGCCCGGGTTCTTGTCGTCGGTGAAGTCGATCGCCAGCGGCGGGCCGTACTCGTCGGGTCCGATCGCGCCATCGGCCACGGGGGACTTTGTCCGGAACGGGGCTACTACCCGTAACACTCCCGGGGCTCCGTTCGGCAGCGGATCGCGCTTCAGGTCGATCGGCCCCAGTGACAAGCGGAGCGGTCGGCCGGCGGGTACGCTCTGATCGTTCAGCACGTACTTTAAGTGCCTGGCGTCTTCTTCCATTGCCCTGGCGGCTGTCGCATCCCGCTCGCGAAAGAATGCCGTCGCGGGGATCGGCTGTTCTCGCAATCCACCGTATTTCTGCCAACGCAGGCTGATGATGGCAGGTCCTCCGCCTTGAAAATACTCGAGTTTCAGGGTCTGGGCCTTGCCTGTTAGATCAACCTCCGCAGTGTAACGGCTCGGCAGTCCACCCCTCCACGCGTCGATTACTAGCTCTCTGTCGAGCCAGAGGCGAGCACCGTTGTCACATACGACAATGAGTTTGTACCGGCCAGGCTGGGGCGCCTTTCAGCCACCCGGTCCAACGGGCCGAGAAGCTATCTTTCGGCACTTCCAGGTCGGGGCCGTCACAGCCCCACAGCCAGTCTACCTGCGTATCGACGCGCGTCTTCAGCTTTCGCCCGAATTCAATCCCCTCGAAAAACTCAACGTCTAGGCCGTTCGCCTCGCCGGATGGCGACTCATCGGGAAGACTCACCGCAGTTCGCTGGGCAGTGAGCTCATCAAGGAAAAGGGCGTCACCCGATACAGCGCGCTCCTGAAACCCGCCTGCCTGCTCCCAGCGCAGACTAATAACGGCGCTGAGATCGCTTTGGAAGTAATCGAGTTTCAGCGCCTGCGGCTTGCCTGTCAGGTCAACCTCTATGGCGTAGCGGGTAGGCCAACCACCGTGCCACTCGTCGATTAGCAGCTGTCCGTCCAGCCACAGGCGAACGCCGTCGTCGGCTACGGCAATGATTTTGTAACGGCCGGGTCGAGGCGCCTTCAGCCACCCGGTCCAACGGGCCGAGAAGTTGTCTCTCGGCACCTCCGGGTCGGGGGCGTCGCCCCCCCACAGCCAGTCTACCTTCGCGTCCACGCGTGCCTTCAGCTTGCGCTCGAATTCTCTGCCCTCGAAGAATTCAGCCAGCAGACCGTTCGCCGGCCGCGTGGTCGCGTCGGGTAGCTCGTTCCCCGCTCGAGGCGTCACGCGCGGCTCTACACTCACATGGATAGGCTTCGATCCATTGGCCTTGACGGTTATGGCGTCGCTGAAGATCTCGATGCCATCCTTGGTCGTGACATGGATGCCATGCGTTTCCGCCGTGAGCGCGAGAAACGGCTCCCTGTTTGGGGTCTTTCGAAATCGTGATGTTCGGAATCCTCTGACCATCCACCTCAACAATGTCATCGTCGGAAAGGCCTTCGATCACGATCGTCCCATACGGCGTCCCGACCCTGAGCAATCCACCTACCCAGGCGGCGACCAGGCCAAGAAGCAGCACTCCGGCAGCAATCGCTGGCCAGATCCACGGCGGCCGTCGCGCCGGAGCAGCCGCGGGCTGAGCCTCGTTCGCGTCCCCTTCGTCCTCCCGCAGGTCGATCAGACTCTCCCAGTTCGTGTCCTGCGGAGAAGTCTCCCTCGGTTTCTGGGCGCGGGGGCTGGCGCGGGCTGAGCCACTGGCTCGGAAGTTGGCGCTCGCTTGCGGGTTCGTGTTGGGCTGCATCGGCACCAAACCAACCTGGGCCAGCCGGGGTTTCACGGCTGGCTGACCGATCTGGGACGCCTCGGCCTTCCCGCCTTCGGATGACGCAGCCACACCCCTCTTCTTAAAGAACGGCACCAGGGCCTGGGCGACCTCGCCGGGGGTCTGGAAGCGCTTGGTCGGGTCCTTGGCCATCATCCTGGCCACCAAGGCGGCCAGCTCGACCGGTACCTCGGGGCGGACGAGGTTCAGCGGCCCGGCCTCCATCGAGAAGTGCGCCTGGTAGACGTCCCAGAGGTTGTCGCCGCCGAACGGCGGGCCGCCGGTCAGCAGGTAGTAGAAGGTGCAGCCCAGGCTGTAGATGTCGGCGCGGATGTCGGCCGACTGGGCGTCGCAGATCTGCTCCGGGGCGATGTACTCGGGCGTGCCGAGCATCTGGCCCTCGCGGGTCAGGCCACGGTCGGACTGTCCTTCGCTGGTCACCTTGGCCAGGCCAAAATCGAGCACCTTCACGACCGGCTTCTTGCCCACCCGGGTGAAGATCAAGTTGGCCGGCTTGATGTCGCGGTGGACCATCCCGTGCTCGTGCGGCGTGTTGCAAGCCCAGCGCCGCCTGATAGATGAAGTTGCAAGCATGAGCCACCGGCAGCGGCCCCTGCGCCTTGACCACCTTCGCCAGGTCGTCGCCCTCGACGTACTCCATCGCCAGGACCAGGCTGTCGCCCAACCGGAGGGCCGAATAGGCGGTGACGATGTTGGGGTGTTGCAGCCTGGCGGCCGACCGGATCTCGCGGAGGAACCGATCCAGCACGCCGCGACGGTTGATCAGGTGGCTGCTCACGACCTTGAGCACCTCCTTTCGCCCCATGAGCGTGTTCTGTGCCAGGTAGACGACGCCCATGCCACCTTGGCCCAGCTCGCGGAGGACTTCGTAATCGGGATGGTCGGCGAGCCCCGGTGGCAAGCTGCTGGCCGCGGGCGGCGGGGGAGAGTCCGCGCCGCCATCGAACGTGGAGAGGCCGGCCGTCGAGGACATGAGAGGGGCGTGCGAATCGGCATGTCCCTGGGCATCGCGGAGCCGGCCGAGGAAACTGTCGGACGTCAGCTCGGCAATCCGCCGCCGGCAGTCCGGGCACGACTCCAAGTGTTCGTCAACCGATTCGGCCGAGGCATCATCGAGCTTGCCCAGCCCATAGGAAGAGAGCGTCTGGTCTGTGGGGTGGAGGGCTCGAGGGACCTTCATGGGATTGGTCTCCGGCTTCGAGTCCGAATCTTCCTTGTTTGGAAAAACTTTTCACTCACATCAAGGAAAGGCGTCCGAGGCGCAAGACCTGCCTCGAAAACGGCAGGAAAGTTGAAAAAGACTCCGGCCTCACGGCGCGCTCTTCCGATCAGGCCGTCGTAAGTGGCTCTCCTGGCAGTTGATCCGTCGGCTATCGAATTCGTTGTCCCGCGTTCGACTCGGCAGCGATCTCCGGGTGACCTATCCGCGATTCAGCAGATCCCTGAGCCATGGCTCAGTCGCCACGATGCGTTCCCGACACGACCGTAACTTGCATGCAACAGATCGTGATTCACTGGGAAATCCAGCATTGGCGCGCACACGCGAGTCCACCAGATCCAAAAGGCTGCACCATCGCCAGACCTGCCGCCAACCAGCGAGACTATTTCAAGAGGTCGCCGGCTTCCTGCCGTAACCGCTTGAGGATTCGCGACTTGGCCTGTAGCACGGCGTTCTCCGTGATCCTCAGTTCCTCAGCCACGCGCACGGCCGGGAGACCGTCCAGGGCGAAGCGGCGGAACGCTTCCCAGGTCGTCGGCTGGAAATCGTCCTGAACGATCGCGAGCAGCCGCTCGAAAACATGGCGGTCGTGATCCTGGTCCCACTCGCGGGCCAGCTCGCTGTTCGGCGCTTCCAGGCGGTCCAGGAACCCGTCGGCCGGGTCCAGCCCGGCGGCCGGCAAGCGTCGCCGACGTCTCCGATGACTGCGGGTCTTGTTCACCGTGACCTGCCGGAGCCACGCGCGGAAGGAGCCCTCCCGCCGACGCTCGAACCGGGGCAGCTCGCGGACCACGACGAGGAACACCTCCTGGGCCAGGTCGCCGGTCTCGTCGCCGAGGCCCGGCACGCGCCAGCCATCGCTGGATCAGCGGCAGGTAGATCTCCTGGAGCCGAAGCCAGTCGGAACCATCCGGCCCGGCCGCCTTGAGCCGATCCAGCAAACTGACGGAAGTCGGGTTCACGAGCCTCGTTCCGAACGGACCTTTGAGATCGCGATTCGACCAAGCATTATAATGCGGATGCACAGAGAAATGCATCGCACCAGGCCAGGAAGTCCGAGATCATCGGAAAGTTTGACTCGTGGGGCATGGCGGGCCGTATCCACGGAGAACCGCAGGTCATTCGTCGCACTGACTTCACAATCCATCGATTTCTGGAGATTTTTTGAGAGTCCTCGGCGATCACCACCGTCTGGGGGCGGTGGCTTTGACCCATTCTGAGAGTCCCGACTCCGGACCGGCGGGACGTCCGGATCCGGCGTGGGTTCTGGGCGGGGCCGGCTCTGAGCAGGGCCGGACTTGCCGAGAATTGTGGCACAAAGTGGCACTCGGTGATCACTTTTGGCCGCGGCGCCCTCTCCGATCCCCGTGGCCCCCAGCGAGTTCGGGCCGAGCCCCGAAATCGCTGTGCCGGGCCCGGCCGCAGCCGGCACAGCCCCGTGGCTCGCAGCCGGGGTTTCCTGGCGGTGACGGTCGCACATGGTCCATATTATTCAGTATGCCACAGGTTTTATGATCCGTTAATGCACCTATCGCGGAATCCGGGGCGATTGGCTCCGGAACTCTCGGTCACAGAGGGAGATAAAAAAATCCAAAAATTCGGAAGACTGGGTTACTCGAATGACCAAATTGGCCCGAACGGAGGGGGAAGCGGCGCGGGTCGGATCGTCGCACTCCCCAGGTTTCCCGCACCGGCCGCGCTGAGATCGGTGGTGTTCGACGAGGAGTCTCGATTTTTTATCCTCTTTAGCCGTCGAAGCTTAGGATGGCCGGAAACCCCAAAACGCGCCGGATGCGTTCACCGATTTGAAAAGCTGTGGCATCCTGATAATAGAAGGACGGGAGTGGACAGACGCTCGGGAACCCTCCGCGGGTCCGTGGTCCGTGCCGCCGCGGACCGGTCCGATCCGAGCCATGGCAAGGCTCGACCCGAAGTGTTGTGTGGATCGAGAGATCCGCGATGGCGAGGCTTCGAAATGCTGCCAAAAGAGTGCCATCCGTGCGACGATCCCTACCGGCACGGCTGGAGTCACCCGCGCCACCTGTATGGACGAGTCAGACTCATCTGGCCATTCCGCTGGAGCGTGGGATGTTCGGCGCAAAGCCTCCAAAATCCGCTCTTGACGCTACGGGGTGGAATGGCTAACTTCCGCTCGCCGTCGAATGCCATCGAGTTCACGGCCGTCCGTCTCACAGGGAAGTGAGTGGGCGACACTGTCGCGAATGACGCGGCTGGGTTCTCAAGTCGCGTCCGGGGGTTCTCCCCGACCGCTGCGCAAGGAGGCAGGTTCAAATGCGGCGAACAGTCCCCAGTCTCCCCTGGGCTCTCGGAGTCCTGGTCGCGATCGCAGTGCTGGCACTGACACTCGACCCGGTCGGTGCGGCCCCCTCCAAGAAGAAGAAGAAGGTGATCCTGCCCAAGGTCCAGGAGACCGTCGGCGACATTGCCTTCGTGATCAGCGTCGGCGAGTTGAAGGTCGAGGGCGTGGGCCTGGTCACCGGCCTGGACAATACCGGGGCCGATCCGCCGCCGTCGTGGTACCGCAAAGAACTGGTCGATGAGATGAGCAAGAGCGGAGTGGAGAAGCCCGAGAGATACCTGGCCAGTCCCCAGTGCTCCATGGTGATCGTGCGGATGACGATCCCGATGGGAGTCGATCCCACGGACCGGCTCGACGTCCAGGTCGAGGTCCCGCCAGCCTGCGGGACCAAGAGCCTGGCGGGCGGCACCTTGCTAACCAGCCGGCTCTTTGGCGTGGCCCGAGGCCGCGGCGGGGAAGTGCTGAAGGACCACGAGATGGCCCTGGCGCAAGGCCCGATCATGATCGGCAACCCGGGCAAGCCCAACGACCTCAAGGTCGGCCGGGTCCTGGGCGGGGGCCGGGTCAAGAAGGACTATCCCTATACCCTCGTCATCAAGGAGAACCGCGAGAGCTATCACACGGCCAAGATGCTCGAGGGCGTCGTGAACACTCGCTTCCACCAGACCGAGGACGGCCATCAGAAAGGGGTGGCGACCGGCAAAACCGCCAGCTACCTGGTCTTGAGAGTGCCCGCGCTGTACCACCAGAACCAGGAGCGTTACTTCCGGGTCGTCCAGCTCTTGTCGATGGTCGATGGGCCCGAGCTAAGGGTGCGGCGGCTGGCGGTCTGGAGCAAGGAGCTGCTGGATCCCAAGATGGCGGGCGTGGCGGCCTTGAAGCTCGAGGGCCTCGGCAACGTGTCGATCGAACCGCTCAAGGAAGGCTTGAAGAGCCCCAATGACCAGGTCCGGTTCTTCTCCGCCGAGGCCCTGGCCTATCTCGGCGACACCGCCGGTGTCGAGGTGCTGGGCGAGACCATTCTCCGTCACCCGGAATTCCGTGTATATGGACTGGCGGCCCTGGCCTCGTTGGATCAGGCCGCATCCCACATGAAGTTGCACAAGCTGATGGATGAGCCCGAGATCGAGGTTCGCTACGGGGCCTTCAACGCCCTGCGGACGCTCGATCCGCATGACCCGTTCCTGGGCCAGGTCCGCGTGCTCAATGAGTCGAAGTCGGACGACGAGCCGGAGGAGCCAGCCGATGCGATGGCGCTGGAGATCGCCAACGCGTCCCGGCGTCGGGCCCGCCCCTCGGATCCCTTCGCCCTGTACGTCGTCGATACGGACGGTCCGCCCCTGGTCCACGTGTCGCGGAGCCGCCGGGCCGAGGTCGTCATCTTCGGCCGCCAGCAGAAGCTGCTCACCCCCATCGTCCTGGGCAGCGGAGCGGGGCATTCCTGCTCAACGCCGCCGACAACGACGATCGCGTGGAGCTGAGCAAGATCGTCGCCAACCCGTACGCCGAGTCCGACTCCAAGGTGATGGCCTCGCTGGAACTGGCCGACGTGGTCCGTCAGGCTGCCAACCTCGGTGCCTCCTATCCCGAGATCGTCACGCATCCTGGAGAATGCCAACCGCCAGAAGAACCTGCCCGGCCTGCTCGTCGTCAACGCCGTACCCGTTGCGAACACCGTCTACCTCGAAGCCATCCTGGGCCGGGACACCTCGGCCAAGCGCGACGAAGCCATCAACCGGACCTCCCGGGAAACGTTCCGTCCGCGCTGGCGGATCTTCAGCCTGTTCAATCGCAATAGCGATACCAATCCCGCTCCGCCTTCGTCGCAAGATCCCGTCAGCCGGCCCGATTCCCCCAACCCATCGATTCCCAACCCCGGGGCCTCGCCCCCTCCGGTCACGCCGGACCGACCCGACGACCTCTGAGACCGCTAAGAAAAGCAGTGCCCCGACGACCCAACCCACCGCCAAGACGGATGACGCTGTGCAGAAGACTGCGGCCGACGAGCCCACGCCGCCCCCCCGTCGCCGGTTCTTCGACTTCTTCCGGCGAGGTGACGACGACTGAGTTCCGCCGCGGAGCGGCCCGATCAGACCAGGGCCAACCGAGTTCATCCATCGCAACGAGACGGACTTGAGCATCGACCGTTCCCGAAGAGAGGGAGGACGGCGGACCCGAGGACGATCATCACGTCTTCGACGACCCGGGCCCTCGGCCAGCGATCATCCCCTCACTCAGGACACGCGCCGACGCCCCCGATGCTGGACCTGGGGACCGCCTCCCGAAAAATGTCTAATTTCGCGGTCGACGCCGTAAGTCACGCCAGCCGTACGGACTTCACAAGCCCAACACCCCCGAGGATCGGCCTGCATGGTTGGGCTACCCCTGGCCCTTCCTAAAGTCGCACGCCGTGCGGTTCGAATATTAGTCTTGACGGTCAGGTTCGCTACGACAAGGAGGCAAGCGACATCCCCCTTGGAGTAGTCCCGGAACCGGGCCGTTCCCCGCACGCACCGGAGCGGGGGCTCTCTAGACTTGATCAGAGGGGAGTCGGGTTCCCCAACCCGACGCACCACGCTCGGGGCAGGAGCCAGGGACCTCCGTACCGCGATTCACGGTCCGAAAGGGCTGCGGGTCGCGGGATCGGGGTCGCGGGCCGCGCCTCGGAGACGATCAAGGACGGGGGCGGGGTCGGAGCGACTTGCACGATGGCCTCTCTCGCGGCGACTCGCGCGCTGTCCCTGGATGGCGCCGCGCCTTCACCGCCGAGTCGGGACTGTGACCGCACCGACAAGGTACCTTCCGGAGGGAGGAGGAAACCTCCGTGGCCTCGCACCGAACTGGGCGAGTGGAGTCCTCGAGATGAAAAAGGTCTTTACAACTGGCCAGGTCGCGAAAATCTGCAAAGTCGCGCCTCGGACGGTGAGCAAGTGGTTCGACTCGGGCCGCTTGCGTGGTTATCGAATCCCCGGCTCGCAGGATCGTCGCATCCCGCGGGAGCACCTCCTGCGGTTCCTCAAGGAGCATGGAATGCCCTTGGGCGACCTCGAAGCCGAGGTTTATCATAAGGTCCTGGTGGTCGGTGCCGACGCTCCGCTCCAGGCCATTCTGCGCGAGCATCTCCGCGAGACCGACGATTTCCGTATCGAGACGGCCGCGTCGGGCTTCGAGGCTGGCATCCGCGCCGAGAGCTTCCACCCCGACTGTATCATCATCGATATGGCGCTGGGACGAATCGAAGCCGGTCAGATCGCTCAGAATCTTCGCAAGAGCCCGGACCATCAGGGTACCATCCTGCTGGCCCTGACGAGCGATGAGCCGGGCGACGAGACGTTCGCGCTGGGGTTCAACGACGGGTTCAAGAAGCCGTTCGACGGTGCGCTCCTGGCCGAGCGAGTCCGCCGCTTGATCTCACAGAAGAAAGCCGACGAGCCCTGAGGATTCCCCGAGCTGGACCGCTCGGGAGGGCGGACCTCCCACTCGCCGAACGGAATCGAGCTGATCGGCTCGGTCGCGGTCGCGGCTGGGGGCTGTCCCCGCCCGTGAGGTCCACCCGCCCGGAACTTTCATGGCCACTCGCCCAGCGAACGGGAATCGCTCCCGGAACCAAACCCCGAGACCGGCGAGCCCGAGTGCGCCGCTCCCCTCCACCGGACCAAATCCGGATGGGGACGGCCCTCGGGCTCGATCGTTTTTCTTGCTGATCATTCGGTCATGAATGATGATCGCCCATCTCAAGACAGCCTCGCCACAACCGAAGAGGGATTCCGGATTCGCGATCCCGGATTCCCGATTCACCAAATCAAATGGCAATACGAGAATCAATTCCAACGAGATCGGCTCACCTCGTTTTAAAGCCGCGATAGATTGTGCCGTTGGCCAGGGTCAGCTTGTGGTACAGGCGGTCGGTGAGTCGAACAGTCGTCGAATCACTCTCAGTTCCATCACCTCGGTGATTTCAGGCTGGCTGGTGGGTTGCCGCTCGATCCGGCTGGCCCCGCAGCACCGCCGGCACGTCCACCAGAGCCGCGTCCGGCACCACGAACGAGTTCTCCAGCAGTTTCGAGTCGTCGTTGACCAGCTCGGGGTATCGTCTGCCGGGCAGTACCTGGACGGCGAAGACCTCCTGCACGCCCTCCTCGAACCGCAAGAGGGCAATGGGTTCGCCGCGGGTCAGGTCGACCACGCAGACGCCGCAGGTTCGCTCCTCGGGAGCCAGCCGCTCGGTGATCGGGATGCCGCTGAAGACCGCGGTCTCCCGCACCTGGGACAGTCCGACGAATGCCAGGTTGCCGGCGAAGTCCAACCCGCGGGTGAAGCCCGGCGTCGTCGCGATCGCCTGGTAGCGCCCGGTGTGCGCGTCGAGGAAGCCCAGCGTCCCGGTCCCCGACTCGCAGACCCACAGCCGCCCGGCGTACCAACGCGGCGAGTGCGGCATCGACAGCCCCTGCGCCAGCACCGTGCCGCTGGAGACGTCCATCACGATCCCGCCGTGGGCCTTCTCCGGCCGCCAGCCGGCCGGCGCGTTGGTCTGGCCCAGGGCCGTCACGTACCGAGGGCGGCCCTCGACCATGCCCAGGCCGTTGAGGTGGCAGCGGTCCGTCGGCTCCAGCGCCGTGACGAACGGCGGCCGCCATCGCGGCGTGAAGCTGGCAGACGGATCGAGCGTGCACAGGCAGGAGAACCGCGTGTTGACCACCCACAGCTCGGCGCCGCTGCCCCAGGCCATCTCGTGGATCTGAATGTTGCCGGTCACGTGGCAGCTTCGGGGCAGGAAGCAGGCGTCGTGGCGGCCGGGCGGTTCGAGCTTGGATGTGACGGCCGGGACGTCCACGTACTCCCACACCTGCACCGAGGTGCCGATGGCCAGCCGATCGCCCCGCAGCGCCAGTCCCATCGGGGCCTGGAACGTCCGGAAGTGGGTGTTGAGGTGGTCGCCTTCGTCGCGGACCATCACCAGCTTGCCCGCCTGATAGGTGGTGACCAGCAGTGAAGCGCCGAGCCCCCGGAGCAAGGCCGGGAAGTTCGGGGTGTGCACGGCCCGTAGCGATGGGGGCGCCGGCGTCGGGCCGGCGGGCTGCGTGGCCGGCTCAGTCTCGGGGGATTGCGGCTCGTCACTCATGGCAAAGGACTCCCAAAGAATGTCACGCCGTCGCCGCACGAAAGTCCGTCGGCGCGCAGACAGAACGAGATCGCCGCGGTCGTGCGGACCGCGGACCTCCGGTCCCCCGATCGTGATGTCTTCTCGGACGTTCCTTACCGACCTTGTGGGGACGTGCCATCGACCAAGAACCCGGAGTGACGGCCGAACGGCATCGGCCGGGAACACGGATCGGAAAGCCCTCGCAACATAATCGACGCTCAACCTGGGTCGTGCAATCAGCGGATTCTGCATCACCGGAGCCTTGCCGTCAAGAATTCGCGCCTCGGAAACAACCCTTTTACTTATTAGTATGCCTCGACTTTGGAAAAACGTTAATGCACCTACGATGGGATTGGCCCGGGTTCTCAGCATAACCCAGGATGCGACTGAGCGATAAGCGACTGTCCCCGAAGCCCCGGCGGGGCGACAGGACGTCGCCAGGGGCGTCAGCCCCTGGACGGCGATCCCGACCCGAACCCTTCCCCCAGTCGGCCTCCCCAACCCCGGGCGTCGCCCGGGGTTGGGGAGGCCGACTGGGGGAATCCGACAAGCCCCTTAGGATCGGGACGGGAATAACCTCCCGAATTGTTCGGCGCGGGTCTCCTGACCCCGCCGTGGGCCGGACCGAAGGTCTCCTGTCCCCGGCGTTCCGGAGACCTTCGGTCCGCCAGGTGGCCAGGTCGGGAGACCTGGCCACAACAGCGACGCGACATCTCGGGAAGTTATTGCCGGCCCGTTCCTTAAACGTTTCATCAATCGTTGGTCACACCCCGTCCTGCTCAACGCGATGTCGTGACGACTGGCCCCGATGGTGTGATTCTATCGACGGTACACCTCCATATCATCCGACTGACATCGTTCCCATTGCATAAGAAATGCCACATATCACGGTTTTCCGACAGCATAACGCCTGGGCCTTTGATACAACTTTTACTGAATCACCAGTTACATCGAATAATCAGAGAGGCGCGGATCTCGTAAGGTTTTCGGGAGGCGTGCGTATCACTGATATGAAGTGGAAAGAGAGGACTCGAATCGACCTGGGGAAGTTCCGCTGCCAAACATCGGAAGAATCGTCGATGACAAACACCCAACCCCAAGAATTGCCTGATGATACGAGCCAGGATAGCACCTGGTCGGACGCGGGCAAGCTCAGCCGGAAAGTCCGCGAACTGGCCCACTGGTCGTACCATGCACTGAAAACCGGTACACAGCCTGATGCCCTGGCCCAGTCAGGGCGGGAAGACATCATCGAGGATCTCCGCGGTCTGTGCGATCAGGTCGCTCGCCTCCAGCAGAAAATCCACGCGCGGCGGCTGAGGGCTCTGACCCCGTGGGTTGACGCACTCCGGCAGCAAGTCGAGGACCGGCTGGATCACGCACGGAGGGGAGGAGCACGATGACATGGCCGAGCTGTCACATGGCGAGGCCAAGGGGGAGCCGCACGCGACGCGGGCCACGACCATTGGGAGCACCTACTGGTTCCGAGTGCCCCTCCCGGCTTATCCTGTTGGAGGAGGAGGTGGCCGGGGACGGTCACCTCTCGCACGTCAACGCCGAACGTCAAACCATGTCCAATCCAGACACCCGGAATTCCGTCATTGTCGGGGTTTGCCAGAAGGATCCCGAACGATGGCGTGAGTTCGACGCCATCTACCGGCCGATGCTGTTTGCCTTCCTGCGCCAGCAGGGCCTTCAGGAGTTCGAGGCCCAGGACGTCGTCCAGGACATCTTCGTGAAGCTGCTGGGCAAGATCCACACCTACGACCGGGCGAAAAGCCCGTTTCGGAGCTGGCTCTTCAGCGTGGCGCACACACGCTGATCGATCTGGCCCGGCGGCGGGCCAGCCAGAAGAAGGCCGTTGACGGATGGGTTGTCCAGATGCTCCGTGCCACTTACTCGGATGAGCTGAAGATGGCCGAAGGATGGGTCAGAATCCACCGTACGAAGATCCTGGAACACGCCATGGAGACGGTCCGCGCCCGGACCTCGACCCGGGTCTGGGCCTGTTTCGAGCAACGGCTGTTGCGCGATCGCCCCGGCGCCGAGATCGCCCGGGACCTGGACCTTGACTCCAATGCCGTCTTCGTGAACGCCAGCCGCGTCTTGAAGCAAGTCCGTGCCGTCTGCCAGGAATTCGACGAGGATCTCATCGATGCCCTTGACACAAGTCTGCCCCGACGAGGCTGAACTGCTAGCGCTGGTCATGGGAGAGCCCGTCCCGCCCGCGGTCATTGAGCACGTAGCCGGATGCCCACCCTGTCGGGCAAGGCGCGATCGTCGCCAGGCCGAGGTGGCGATGCTTCGCGCGATTCGGCGGGAGGCGCCCCTGTCGTCCTCGACCCTGAACGAGCCGATATCTGATCCGGCCGACACGAACGCCCAGGTCGATGCCCTCGGCGCGACCGTGACCCGGCAATCGTCCGACCTGGCGGGCGATCCTGTCTCGTTATCCTGGACCGATCCCGTCAACGGCGATGCGGGTTCGGGCTCCCGGGATGGGCCGCTGCCGGCCGCGATCGGGAAGTACCTGGTGATCGGCCGGTTTCCCCGCACCGGGCAGGCGGAGGTCTTCCGGGTCGTCCACCCCGGGCTGGCCCTGGAGCTGGTGCTCAAGCTCGCGCTCAAGCCGGTCCGGCCGGACGACCGCTGCGAGATCATCGAGGAGGGGAGGATCCTGGCACATCTGGACCATCCCAACCTGGTCCGCGTCAACGATTCCGATTTCCACGACGACCGGCCCTACCTGGTGATGGAGTACATCCGGGGCCGGACGCTCGATCAGCTCGCCCGCGAGGGGCGTTTGAAGCCCCGCCGGGCCGCGGCCCTGCTGGCGAAGGTCGCCGGGGCGGCCGACTACGCGCACCGCCAAGGGGTCTTCCACCGGGATATCAAGCCGAAGAACATCCTGGTCGATGAGTCCGGCGAGCCGCGGCTGATCGACTTCGGCATGGCGCGGCTACGTCATGCTTATTCCGACGACCCGGTCCAGCCCGGCGGTACGTTTGCCTTCATGGCCCCCGAGCAAGCCCGGGTGGAATCGCCCGAGGAGCAAGAGAAGGTCGGCCCGCGCAGCGACGTCTTCGCCCTGGGGGCCGTGCTCTACGACCTGCTGACCGGCGAGGCCCCGTTCGCGGGCCGAAACTGGCGCGAATCGATGGACCGCGCCCGGCGATGCGACTTCGACCGCAAGGCCCTCGACGATCCCAAGGTCCCGCGCGACCTGCGGGGCATCTGCCTCAAGGCCATGGCCGCCGAGCCGGCCGACCGCTACCCGTCGGCCGAGGCATTGCAGAAGGCGCTGGTTCGCTTCGTCAATCGTCCCAAGATCCTGGCACTGGCCGCTGGCGTGGTGGGGTCGGTCTTGCTCGGAGGACTGGCTTACGCCTTGATCCCGTCCCAGCCGGACCCCGACCGATCGCAGACTCCCACGGTGGTGATCACCAGTTGTCGCCACGTCGCTGACGGGCGAGCTGATCGTCCGGGTCCGGTCGAAGACGGGCGATGTCGAGCGGGAGTTGAAGGTTGGCGTGTCCGACGCGCGACCGCTTCTTGCCGGCGAACACGTCCACCTCGAAGCCCGGCTGAACCAGCCAGCTTACGTGTATCTGCTATGGCTCGACGGCCAGGGAAAAGTGAGTCTGCTCTACCCGCGCGACGACCGCAAGTTCGGTAGCCAACCGTCGGGAGGTTCCGCGCGGGAGACCGTGCACAGCCCGGAGGCGCTGGACGACTGGCTCCCAATGGAAGGCCCCGGTGGGTTGGAGACGGTGCTGTTGCTGGCGCGCCGCACGCCGCTGCCTTCGGGAACGGACCTGGCCGGGCTGATCGGCCCGCTGCCCCCTTCGCCGCTTCGTCCCGAGCTGGTCTTCGTCACGCGGGGCCTGGACGAGGGCCAGCCGATTGAGTCGCTCCGTGTGGCCTCCGTCCGCGGGATCGGCGAGAATGCGGACAAGCTCGATGATCCGCTGCTGCAACTGATGGAGCGGATGAGGACCCAGGGACAGTTCGATGTGATCCAGACAGCACGGTTCGCGTATCGGGGTGAGTGAGGCTCCGTGAGTTAACAGGGCGAAGGATTTCCCGTCCTCCTGGAAAGGCCGGCCGATGATTCATTCGCATTTGTTCGGGCCCCGGATTTTGAGGGGCCCGCTTGTGACCGCTCTGATCGTCTCGGCCGTCATCGGCGCGGGGACCGCGTGGGCCCAGGGCCAGCCTCCCGGACCCGCCCCCGCATCAAAGCTCTCTGAGGCCGAACGAGTCAGGAAGCTCGCGGAACGCGACCGGTACAAACAGGAGGCCAACCGGCAGGCTCAGGCCGGCAATCTTGAGGAAACACTGAATGCGCTCGGGAAGGAGCTGGCTATCGAGCGAGACGTGCTGGGCGAGTTGCACCAAGACGTGGTGGACTCGCTCAACCTCCTGGCGAGATTCCAGGAGGCGGGTGAGGATTGGGTGGCAGCCAGGAAGTCCCTCACGGAAGTAATCCGCATCCGCCAGAGCCAGCCGGACCGGAAGGACTGGAGGATCGCCGACGCTCGTCGGGCATTGGCCGACCTCAATCGGCGGGCGGCGCTGAACGCCGTCCAGCAGCAGCGCCTCGAGGAAGCAGACCAACAGTCGCTGCTCGCCGCCGAGTTTTACGTTCAGGGGAAGTATGCGGAAGGAATCGGTCCGGGCCGCAAGGCCATGGAGATCCGGGGCGAGCTACTGGGTCAGGACCACCCCGACTACGCCTTTTCGCTCAACAATCTGGCCTTGCTGTACCGGGCCAAGGGCGACTACGTCCGCGCCGAGCCGATGCTCCGCCAGGCGCTGGCGATCCGAAAGAAGACGTTGGGCGTGGACCACCCCGACTATGCCCAATCCCTGAACAACCTGGCCGATTTGTATGTGAACATGGGTCAACACGCCCGCGCCGAGCCGATGTACCGCGAGGCGCTGGCAATCCGGAGGAAGGCGTTGGGCGTCGATCACCCCGACTACGCCCAATCCCTCAGCAACCTGGCCCGGCTGTACCAGGCAAGGGGCGATCATGCCCGTGCCGAGCCGATGTACCGCGAGGCGGTGGCGATCGCCAGGAAGGCGCTGAGCGTGAACCACCCCGATTATGCCCGATCCCTCAGCGACCTGGCCGAGCTCTACCAGGCCATGGGCGACTACACCCGCGCTGAACCACTGTTTCGAGAAACGGTGGCGATCATGAAGAAGGCGATGGGCGCGGACCACCCCAACTATGCCACGTCCCTCAATAACCTGGCCGAGCTCTACCAGGCCATGGGCGACTACGCCCTGCGCCGAGCCGATGCTCCGCGAGGCGCTGGCGATCCGGAAGAAGGCACTGGGCGTCAACCACCCCAGCTACGCCACTTCCCTCAACAACCTGGCCGGGCTGTACCAGGCCATGGGTGACCATGCTCAGACTGAGCCGATGTACCGCGAGGCGCTGGCGATCACGAAGAAGACGGTGGGCGTGGACCACCCCTTATACGCAGCGGGCCTCAACAACCTGGCCGGGCTGTACCAGGCGATGGGCGACTATGCCCGCGCCGAGCCGATGCTCCGCCAGGTGCTGGCGATCACGAAGAAGGCGGTGGGCATCGACCATCCCGACTACGCCCAATCCCTTAACAACCTGGCCACGCTGTACAAGGACATAGGCGACTACGCCCGCGCCGAGCCGATGCTCCGCGAGGCGTTGACGATCATGAAGAAGGCCGTGGGTGTGGACCACCCCCACTACGCCCTCTTACTCAACAACCTGGCCGCGCTGTACCAAGCCACGGGCGACTACGCCCGGGCCGAGCCCCTTTACGGCGAGGCGCTGGCGATCATGAAGAGAGCGGCGCTCGTGAACCACACCGACGATGCCAGGTGGCTCACCAACCTGGCCGCGCTGTACTCGACCACGGGCGACTATGCCCGCGCCGAGCCGATGTACCGTGAGGCACTGGCGAACATGAAGGATGCGTTGGGCGGCGACCACCCCGACTACGCCACGGGTCTCAACGACCTGGCCTTGATGTACTGGGTCATGGGCGACCATGCCCGCGCCGAGCCGATGTTCCGCGAGGCGCTGGCGATCCGGGAGAAGGCATTGGGCATCGATCACCCCGACTACGCCCAATCCCTCAACAACCTGGCCGGGCTGTACCAGACCATGGGCGACGATGCCCGTGCCGAGCCCGTGATCATCGAGGCGTTGAAGATCATCTCCAGATTCACGCGAGGTACTTCCGCGGTCCTCGGTGAACGCCAACGGCTCCGGATCTATCGGAGTCAGCGGGTTGCACTGGATGCCTACCTCAGCATGAGCCGGAGTACCGGCGCCAAGCCCGCGGATCTCTACCGTCACGTTCTGGACTGGAAAGGGGCGGCGGAAGCTCGGCGGAGCGAGGATCGGCTGGCTCGTGACCAGCCCGAACTGAGGCTATCGCTGGCGGAACTGTCCCGAGTCCGCAGCCAGTTGGCCAACCTGGCATTTCGCGTTCCACCCGCAGGGGAGGGTCAGGCCTGGCGTCAGCAGCTCGACAAGCTGCGCAGTCAAAGAGGATCTCGAGGCGGATCTGGCCCATCGGAGTGCCGGTTACCGCGGACAGAAGCAAGCGGAACGGTTGGGGCCCGACGAGGTGGCCGCGGCCCTGCCTGCCGAGGTGGCCCTGGTCCACTTCCTCGAATATATCCACTTCAGCCCACCCCAGGGTGGCAAGGGGCCACTTCAGAGAGAGCGGCGCCTGCTAGCGTTCGTCGTGCGCCGCGGCCGGCCCGTGGCCGTCGTCCCCCTGGGGGCGGCTCGGGCCATCGACGAGTCGGTCCGGTCCTGGCGGCATGTCATCGATTCACGCCAGGGCGGCGCCTTGCAAACGGCGGCCGCCGAGCTGGGCCGGCGGGTCTGGGAGCCGCTACGGCCCCATCTGGGCGACGCCCGGACCGTCCTGATCGCCCCCGACGGCAACCTCTCGTTCTTCCCATTCGCGGCCTTGCCCGGGAGGCGGCCCAACTCGTACCTGATCGAGGACGTGGCGATGGGGTACGTCGCCTCGGGTCGCTCGGCCATCGAGGCTCTGGCCGACCCACAAGGCCCGGCCGGGCGCGGACTCCTGGCGGTCGGCGACGTTGACTTCCAGGCCGACCCGGGCCAGCCCGGACCGGCTACACGGCCTCCGTCGGGCGTGCCCCTTGTCGCCCAGCGGGGCGGGTTCGAGCCGTTACCGGGGACCGGCCCCGAGGCCCGTCGTGCCCGCGAGCTGTTCCACGCCGCCTTCGCTGGCCAGCCGGCCGAGCTGCTGATCCGAGCCGAGCCGACCGAGGCCGCGATCAAGCAGCGGCTCGACGGCGGCCACTGGCGGGTGGTGCACCTGGGGACGCACGGCTTCTTCGAGTCCCCCGCCCGGATCGCGGCCCTCCGCGCCGCGGTTCGTCGCGAGGATCCGTTGGCCCTGCCCCTCAAGGCCGCCAAGCCTGGAGAGGATGATCAGGACTTCGCCCTGACGCCCCTGTTGCGCTCCGGGGTCGTGCTGGCCGGCGGCGGCCGCGAACCGGGCGCCGGGCTGCCCGATGCCTCCGCCGATGCGCCGCCGCGCGAGGACGGGATCCTGACGGCCGAGGAGGTGCAGGCCCTGGATCTGCGGGGTACCGAGCTGGTCGTCCTCTCCGCCTGCGAGACCGGCCTGGGCGCGCTCGAGTACGGTCAGGGTGTAATGGGCCTCCAGCGCCGCCTTCCAGGCGGCCGGAGCCCGCGCCGTCGTCGCCAGCCTCTGGCGGGTGGACGACGCGGCCACCACCGTGCTGATGGAGCAGTTCTACACCAACCTCTGGGACAAGAAGCTGCCCAAGTTGGAGGCGCTTCGCCTGGCGCAGCTCGCCGTCCTGAACGACCCGGGCCTGGTGACGAAGCGCCGGGCGGAGCTGGCCAAGCGCGGGATCGGCGAGACGGCGGTGAAGCTGCCGCCCGTCGGGAGGATCGAATCACCGAATGGCGGTGCCACGCGGAGTGATCCCGCCCTGTGGGCCGCCTTCGTCTTGAGCGGGGACGGCCGGTGAGCGTCTGCCAGGAATTCAACTCCTCCTCCTGACGAGCCGCGACACCGAGCTTGACGGCAGCGTTCATCATGTACATGATGATCTTGAGGTCCATGATGTGCGGGGTCTTGAAGAGTCTGATACGAGCCCGAAGCGCCAGCGAGTGGATTCCGGCAGGGGAGCTCCATTCACTCGCTGGCGCTTCGGGCTCGTATGAGCAACCCAAGCGTTAAGCGCTCGAGTCAGCAGGTCAGGCTTTCGAGCCTGACGCATCCTGGCTGAGGCCAATGCTGCGCGGGGCCCTGGGAAGTCGATGGGGAGAGGGCCGAATGATGCGCCTGAATGTGGTCGAGCTTCGACAGTCGCTGGCCGAGATCCTGAACCGCGCGGAGTACCAGGGGGAGCGGATCATCATCCACCGGCGGGGAAAGGATGTCGCGGCCATCGTCCCGCTCGAGGACTTGAAATTGCTGGAGCGGTTGATCGAGGAAGTCGAGGATCGCCTCGATGTGGAGGCCGCGCGCGCCGCCTTGGCCGAATCTGAGGATCGGATCCCCTACGCGGATGTCCGCCGCAGACTGGGACTCGATGATGAGCCGAAAGCGAAACGAAAGTGAGCCCAGCCCCGAGCCAAGACGATATGAGATTCAGTTCACCCGTGCTGCCGAGCGTGGGCTGGCATCGCTCCCGAAGGCCGACCTGAGGCGTGTCGATGCTGCGATCCTCGGATTGGCCGGCGATCGGCATCCCCCCGGATCGAAGAAGCTTCAAGGTGAAAAGGACCTCGATCGAATCCGGGTCGGTGACTACCGCGTCGTTTACAAAGTCGAGGCCGAGCGTCTTGTCGTCCTGGTCGTGAACGTCGGCAATCGTGGCGACGTCTACCGCTCACTCTGACTTCGGGCACATTCGGCCCACACGACTGTTGAATGCCGGACCCCTTCTTCTGACGTTCGCTCCCTGACGGGGTGCAGCTTGCTCGGACATCCGCTCACGACCCAGCGACACCCGCCGAGCACCAAGCTCCCGAAAACCCGTGATCGTCCGAGAATTCGAGCGATGGAGTGAGATCCGTCTGATATGATCGGTGGCGAGGTTCGACGCCATCGGAGCTGGGTTTCTATCGCCACCGAGGGAGCCGGAACGATCGGCATGGTGACCAATCACTCGATCGAAGAAGCTCAGGCGCTTCAGCTCCAGGGGCAGACGGCTGAGGCCGAGACTCTCTACCGCGCGCTCTTGGAGAAGCAGCCAGACGCCATCGGAGCCCTCGAGGGACTGGGCCTCCTGGTTTTTCAGCAAGGGCGCACGCACGAGGCGGCGCCATTGTTCGCGCGAGCGGTGGCGATTCAGCCGAAGTCGGGCCGGTTGCAAGCGAACCTGGGGGAAGCGCTTCGAAATCCTCGGCCGGCACGACGAGGCTCGGGACCACCTCCGCAAGGCCGTGGCGGTCGATCCGACCTGTGCGCCAGCCTGGCACAGCCTGGGCCTGCTGGCGTTCGACCAACGTCGATACGCCGCGGCCGAGGTCGCCTATCGCGAGTCGATCCGGCTCCGGCCCCAGTTCGCGGCGGCGTTCCTCAACCTGGGTCAGACGCTCCAGGCCCTTCAGCGCGGCCGTGAAGCGGCCGAGGCGCATCGGGAGGCCATCCGGATCGAGCCGAACAACCTGCTGGCCCTGATCAACCTGGGGAATGTGCTGTGCGAGCTGGGTGGTCCCGAGTCGTTGAAAGAGGCCGAACTCGTCGGCCGTCGTGCTGTGGGGCTGGTGCCTCGGCATCCGCAGGCGATCAAGACCCTGGGGAACGTGCTGCGGCTCCAGGCTCGCCTCGACCCGGCCATCGCGAGTGACCGACCGGCCGAAACCGACCCCGCCAAGACCTATTTCCAGCAGGGCCTGACGCTGTTGCGGGAGAGCCGGCAAGACGAGGCCGAGGCCTGTTTCCGCGCGGCTCTCTCCGTCGACCCCACGATGGCCACGTCCTGGGTTGGGCTGTCGCAGCTTCAATCGGAGCGCGGGGAGATCGCGGAGTCGTGCGAGTCGGCCCGCTCGGCGCTGGCCCTGAGTCCTAAGCTGGCGGAGGCGCACTGGCGTCTGGCCACCACCCTCAGAGGCCAGCTTCCCGATGCCGAGTTCCAGGCCATCGAGCGTCTGCTCGTCGACGAATCCTTGCCCGACGCGGCGGTCGCGTTCCTGCGGTACGGCCTGGCGGCCGTCCTCGATGATCGTGGTTTCTACGATCAGGCCGCCGTACACCTCGAAACGGCCAACCGCTTGCAGCGCGATGTGCTGGCCGCCCTGGGCCGGTCCCACGACCCCGAGGGAGACTCCTGGTTCGTTGACAAGATGATCGCCGCATTTGATGCGGACCTGTTCGCTCGCGGGCGCGACTGGGTCGAGCGCGACCCGAGGCCGGTCTTCGTCGTCGGTTTGCCGCGCTCGGGGACCACACTCGTCGAACAGATCCTCGCCTCTCATCCCCGGATCCACGGAGCGGGCGAGCTGCGCGATGTCGGCCGGATCTTTCAATCACTGCCTGATCTCACCGGACTGATTGCGGGCGACTCGTTCGATGCCGTGAGATTCCTCGGTCCCGATTCGGCGAAAGCCGCGGCCCGGATCTATCTCGAGCGACTGGGCGCGCTGCGCGCCCTCCGAAGCCGTGCGCGTCATTGACAAGATGCCCGACAACATCCGCTTCCTCGGCCTGATTGCCTTGCTCTGGCCGGGGGCCCGGGTGATCGTTTGCAACCGAGACCTGCGCGACATCGCGGTCTCTTGCTGGTTAAACGGTTTCGCGATGATCTGGAGCAAGACATGGGAACACATCGCGCGGCGGTTCGCCGATTATCAAAGGATCGTCGAGCACTGGAGACAGACCCAGGCCATTTCGTGGTTCGACGTCCGCTATGAAGAACTGGTCGACGACCTGGAAGGTCACGCGCGCCGGCTGCTCGACTACATCGGCATGGAATGGGACCCGGCGTGCCTCGAATTCCATTTGACCCGGCGCGTCGTGCGAACGCCCAGCCTGGTCCAGGTCCGTCAGCCGATTCATTCTCGTTCGGTCGGTCGATGGAGAAACTATGAGCCGAGCCTTCAACCGCTGTTCCGCGCCTTCGAGCACCATCGAGTCGAGTTGAAGTAGACACCGCTTTCCGCCTCGACGGACTGGCCATCGAAGCGTCCGCGGATTACCCTGAACGAGAATTCCAAACCCGGCGGGGCGGTATGACAGGTAGCCCTCACCCCGCCTTCGGCGAGGGTGCCGTAGACGTGAGATCGCCATGAAATCGACGTCCGATCTGAGCTCGCCGGCAGGCATCGAATCCCAGGCGCACCCGCCCGGGTCGGACGCCTATCCGCCGGCCGGCTATGCCTGGTATGTGGTCGCGGTCCTCACGCTGGCTTACATCGTCTCGTTCATCGACCGGCAGATCCTCAGCTTGATGGTTGACCCGATCCGGAACGACCTGGGCATTGGTGAGAAGCAGATGAGCCTGCTCATGGGCGCCAGCTTCGCCGTGTTCTACACATTCTTCGGTATTCCGCTGGGTCGACTGGCGGACACGCGGAGCCGCCGCGGTGTGATCGCCGCGGGGATTGCTCTCTGGAGCGTGATGACTGCCGGCTGCGGTCTGACGAGGAAGTTCTGGCAGTTAGCCCTGATGCGCATGGGCGTGGGGGTCGGTGAAGCGAGCCTTTCGCCGGCAGCCTACTCGCTGATCGCGGATTACTTCCGTCCCGAGCTGAGGTCCACGGCGATGAGCGTTTATTCGATGGGCATCTATATCGGTTCGGGGCTGGCCTTCATTCTGGGCGGGTTGGTGGTCGGGTACGCCGCCGAGCAGGAGAGTGCGGCGTTCCCGTGGGTCGGTGCGCTTCATCCGTGGCAACAGGTGTTCTTGATCGTGGGTCTACCGGGATTGCTGGTGGCTCTGCTGCTGCTCACGATCCGCGAACCCGAGCGTAAGGGCGTGCGCCGGAGCGAAGGTGGATCGACCACCCTGCCACGAGTGTCGCTGCGAGAACTGGGGACTTATGTCCGCGACAACCGCGCGACGTTCCTTTACCTCAATCTCGGGATCGCACTGATCACGCTGGAAGCTTATGGCGGGTCCAACTGGATTCCCAGCTTGTTCATCCGGCGACACGGCTGGACGCAGCGGAACACGGGCCTGGTGTTCGGGTCGATCGTGGCGGTGAGCGGGACACTGGGCATCGTGAGCGGCGGCTGGCTGGCCGACCGGCTGCGGCTGCGCGGCCATGCCGACGCGAATCTGCGGGTCGCCCTGCTGGGCGCCGTCGGTTGGCTGCCGTTCGGCCTGCTCTTCCCGGTGGTTCCCTCAGCATCATGGGCGGCGACTCTCCTGGCACCGGCCGTGTTCTTCATGAGCATGCCGTTCGGCGTCGCTCCTGCCGCGATCCAGCAGATGATGCCCAACACGATGCGTGCCCAGGCCACCGCCCTCTACCTGTTCGCGATCAACCTCATCGGCATGGGTCTTGGTCCCACGCTCGTCGCTGCACTGACGGAGGATCTCTTCCACGACAAGAAGGCCGTCGGTTACTCGTTACTGATCGTCGGCGTGACCGCGCATCTCGGCGGGGCCGTTCTGCTCTGGCTCGGGCTCAGTCCCTATCGCCGCAGCCTGGATTACTTGAAGCGATGGAGCGGAGCTGCCTTGTAACGTAGGCATGGTGCGCCAAATGACTCTCCGACGTCTCGCTCAAAGCCATTCACCGGTCACAATTGAGGAGAAAATGATGAACTCCGGCACCAGCTTTCCCAACCTTGTCATGATCATCAGGCATGGCGAAAAACCCGGAGATCCGGCCGACGACAGCAAGGGAGGTCGGTACCTGTCGATTCTTGGCTCAGCGCGCGCGGCCGCATTGCCGTCCCTTTTCACTCCAGACCCCGCCGCGACACCTGTCCAGAAAATGACTCAAATGAGTTGTGATCTCAAATCGAATAAATCCGGCCTCTTCACGGGGGGATACAAGTTGACCAAGGAGAAGGCCGGAGCCCCGGTCTTCGCGGTGCCCGATTTCCTGTTCGCCGCGGCGTCGTCAAACAGTAGCCACCGCCCGAAGGAAACCATCACTCCGCTGTCGCAGGCATTGAAGCTCACGCTCAATACTCCGTACTCCGACAAAGAGTACACAGAACAGGCCAAGGAAATCCTGAATACCCCGGGCACCTACGGAGGTAAGGTGGTCTTGATCTGCTGGCACCATGGCAAAGCGCCCGACCTGGCTCACGCGTTCGGAGTCTCGCATAAGGACTTGAAGCCGTGGAGCCCCTGGAAGCCAACGGTCTTTGACCTGGTCTTTCAGATCACCTGGGATTCCAAGCAGAAGGTCCAGTTCGCCGTGAGCTATCAGCAACTGTTGTTTGGCGATACTCCCCGCACTGGCGGCAGTCCGTCATGACATGACGTTGCGATCGAGGGATCGCGATCAGGACATCGGTCGGATCGCAGGTCAGAGTCTATTCCAGAAACTCCTGGAGGGGCGACAGAAGCCCGGTTCTTGGGGCTCACGCCCCAGGCTAGACTCTTCCGCCCCTCCGGGGGCTCAAACCGCTTTCGGAACAGTCTCTCAATGGGTGGGCGGCTCATGTGCCTTCGCATCGAGCCGGGGACGGCCGGGTTGCTGGGCCAGGTCCCAGCTTGCCTGGTGCACCAGGCGGACGATCCGCTCCATCTTCGGGTAGTTGATCCGCTCGGGCCGGTCGCCGGGCGTGTGGTAGTCGGGGTGCAAGCCGGTATGGAAGAACACGGCCGGTACGCCGCTCTGGAGGAACGGCCACTGGTCGCTGCGTCTCAAGAGCTGCGAGCTGTTGTTGTCCAGGACCTTCTTGATCGTCAGGCCGAAGGGGGCGTTCGCCTGGTCGATGAGCTGGGCGAGCGCGGCGCTGCGGCTATGGCCCAGCAGGTTGAACGCGTTGTGATTCGACTCGGCGGATTGCACCGGTAACCCCCGGAAACGGGGACCACCGCCCTCCGGGACCTCCTCGTCGCGACCGACCATGTCCATGTTGAGTACGGCGACGATCCGGTCCAGTGGCACGGGCGGGCGTTCGACGAACGCCCAGGAGCCGAGCAATCCGCGCTCCTCGGAGTTGAACGAGATGAACAGGATCGAGCGCTTCGGCCGGTGGCCCTCCTGCGCGGCGAGGGCATACGCCTCGGCGATCTCGAGCAGGCCCACGACGCCGGAGCCGTTGTCGTCGGCACCGTTGAAGACCTGGTTATCGTCGGCGCCGTTGTGGTCGTGGTGGCAGGAGATGACGACCCATTCGTCCTTGAGTGTCGGGTCACTCCCCTCGAGCGCGGCCAGCACGTTGCGATCGGGGACGATGTGGCGGCGGACGTCGGTCGAAAGCGAGAGTTGATTCGCGAAAGGGTTGCCGAAGCCCGCTCCGTTGACAACCTCAACGTAGGGTGGCGAGAGTTGATTCGCGAAAGGGTTGCCGAAGCCCGCTCCGTTGACAACCTCAACGTAGGGTGGTTTCTCCGACGAGCGGGCCAGCTTCTCGAACGCGTCCTTCGTGGTGTTCAACAGGGTCTGGGCCAGCGCGATCGAGATCTGTGCTGCGGGGATGTGGATTCGTTCGGCCCAATCCTGGAGCAGATAGCGCGGAATTCGCGGCGGCTTCTCGGGCCAGGCGGCGCGGGCGGTGGCTTCGAAGTCCTCCAGTCCGGGATGGTTGTGCACGTCCGCGACGAAGAGAATGCCGGCGGCACCTTTCTTCTCAGCGACCAGTGCCTTGCGGAGTTGGGTTGCGGCCTCGCTCATGACGACGCCATCGAACCGGCTCTTGGGGTCATTCTCGCCCGGCTCGTGGTCGAAGACCAGGACGATCTGGCCCGCGACGTTCAGGTCCTGGTAATCGTCATGGCCTCTTTCGGGAGCACTGACGCCGAAGCCCGCGAAAACGAACCGGCCGGACAACGATACAGTAGGGCTGAAGTTGAGGGGTATGAAATCCGAGCCGCAGTGGAAGGAGAGTTTTTGCGGGTAATTCTGCCCGCCAACGCTCAGGGAGTTGGACGGGCCGAGGCTTGCCGTCACGAGGTTGAAGCGATGGAAATACGACCCGACGTCCCCGACGCGCTTGAGCCCCAGCCGCTCGAACCGCGAGGCGATGAACTCGGAAGCCAGGTCGTTCTCGGGGGTCGCGGTCAATCGGCCGCGGAAGCGATCGCCGGCCAGGAAGAACAGGTCGGCCTTCAGGTCCCGCTGACAGATCGAATCGTTCCGGGGCGCGGTCGGCTCGGCTCCGGGCAAGAGTGCGGTCAGCAGAGTCGCGATGGAAATCAGGGTGCTGGGCATGCGATCCTCTCCTTTCGGTTGACCGACGAGCCAGTTTCCGACCCCCTGATTGTGATCGGGAGGAAGACGACGCACAATAGAGCGGATCCTTACGGGAGAGGCACGACGATGAGAACGACACGAGTGGCCGCGGTGAGCATGAACGGGTTCCTCGGCGAACCCGAACGGGTCCTCCAGGCCATCGACACCTGGTGCGAGAAGGCCGCGGCGGAGGGAGCCGAGCTGGTCCTGTTCCCCGAGCTGGTCATCCACGGCCACTGCACGCCGAATACCTGGGAGCTGGCCGAACCGGTACCGGACGGACCCAGCGTCCGTCGATTGATCGACATCGCTGGCCGACACCGCCTGGTCGTGTGTGCCGGCCTGAGCGAGAAGGACCGCGATATCGTCTTCAACACGCAGGTCCTGGTCGGCCCGCAGGGCTACATCGGCAAGCAGCGGAAGCTGCATCTGTCCCGGGACGAGGTGTTCTACTACAAGGGGGGCCGCGAGATCTCGGTCTTCGACGTCGGGCCGTGCCAGGTCGGCATCGTCATTTGCTACGACAACCAGTTCCCCGAGGTCGCCCGCGTGCTGGCGCTGCGGGGAGCCGATCTGATCTTGATGCCGCACGCCGGCCGGTTCAAGCTCTGGAACGATACACCCGAGAGCGAGGCGGCGGCTCGCCGCTACTCGCACAACTTCCTCAAGAAATATGCCCTGCGGGCGCGCGAGAACGCGTGCTTCGCGATGCTGGCGGACCAGGTCGGCCGGGCGGGATACGTCGATCTCTGGCCACGGGACAGCGAAAATCAACCCCACCACGCCGGCGCCGCCCTGATCTGGGGCCCCGACGGCGAGTTGATCGCCAGCACACAGGAGGAACGGATCCGCGAAGAGATGATCGTGGCGACGCTCGACGCCGCCCTGATCGCCCGCGAACGTGCCCTGGCCAACTACATGCTGCGGACGCGCCGGCCGGAGTTATTCGGAGAGCTCACGCGGGAGCAGGTCCGCTCTTGAGGTTCATCTCAATGGAGTTGACTGCCGGTCCTCAAGGTGTTTTCGAGTCGGGTCGCTTTCTGGATCTGCGACGGGTGGTGGGGGCCGGCAAGGGTGAGAGCCCCGCGCCGGCCGCTCTCAGTCCCATGAGCTCGAGCCTGTCTCTCAAGTTGTCATGCAGCTCATCGAACGTGACACAGTAAATGTGCTTCGAGTCAACCACGACCCGATCTCGCCGCCAGGACAAGCGGTCGCGCTCGAGCGGCTCGAGATGACTGGTCCGGCCGATCACGAGCAGACCGTAGTAGCGGATCGCCGTTGCGCCCTCGAACCGGTGCCTCAAGGTATCCGTCCGGGCCATGTCGTCCAGCTTCCAGAACCAATCGATGATCTGGCTGTAGCCCTGCTCGAATCGCGATGCCCACGCCAGAGTGTCTTTTTTCCCTCCTTTGCGGAAGATGCTATCGGGACCGGCATCCTCGAACTCGATGAAGCCGTACGTTTGCCGGGTCGTATCGCCGACAACGAGGTCAGCGGCGTGATCGCCGAAGATGTCGAACTCATAAGCGATCCGGTCGATGTGAAGGCACTCGAAAGACAGATAGCCGATCAGGCCGGCGACGTTCCGGTGCTGCCGAAAGAAGGGCAGGATATGTTCCTTCTCCTGGAGAGTTCCGGATTCGCGACGGTCCAGGAGCGCTTTCGAATGCCGCGAGCTCCTCTCGACAGCGATCGACATCAAGCGTGAAGGACTCCAGGCGTTTCATCAACGATCACTCAGCATGCCCCACTTTGCGACGCCCACCCCGTGATCCGCGCTGGGGCTCCGTCCGTTTCGGCGGCCGGCTGCGATCCGGTTGCCCGGGAAGTCCCTGAGAGGGTCTCGACCCGGGTTCATCGCCCGCGACCTTTGGAGCCGAACTGGCGGCGAACGCCTCGAGAGTTTCCCGGCGAACGAGGTCGACGACTGTGATGATGTCGCCGCGACGGGAAAAAATGATCTGGAGGTCGGGCGTCACGCGAAAACTATAGAGGGGTTCGTCGGTCGGTAGCTCGCGGACGCGCTTGCCCAGTTTCTCCAGCGCCGCCGGGCCGATCAGGTGGCCGACCGAAGAGCGAATGCGCGCCTGATCTTCAGGTGGGAACTGATCGAGCCCCCAGGCCACCCTCTGGGTGAACAGAACTCCATAGTCCGTATCCGCCATGGTATCCCTATCCTGACCTGCATCCGGAATGAAGACCGTGAATGGGCCGGCACCGCACTGGCGGAACCATTATACCGCATCAGGCCGTCGCGTGAAAGCGGTGCCGTTACGGGCTCGGGGACCTGGGACTTGCCCTTTATGACAGGACTCATAATAATCGTCCACATGACCCGCGTCATAAACAGGTCGAGCGAGGTAGCGTGATGAGCCGTCGAGCGATCCGGGTTGCGCCGGGAGAGATGGAACTGCTCGGGATGCTCTGGGCCGAGGGGTCGCTCACCATCCGGGCGGCTTTCGAGGGATTTGGGGCCTACGGGAAACCGGTGAGCTATCCGACCATGCAGACCCGATTGAACCGGCTGGTCGAGAAGGGGCTGGTCGAGCGCTCGGTTGACCGACCGGCTCGTTATCGCGCGCGGGTCTCGCGCGACCAGGTGACCGTCGGCCATCTCCGCGAGCTGGTCGCGAAGATCAGCCGCGGTGATGTCGTGCCGCTGGTCGCCCGGTTGCTGAGCGAGCAGACGTTGAACGAGGATCAGATTGCCCAGCTCAAGGAGCTCCTGGAGAAGGCCCAGCAGAAGTCCCAGGCCAGAGCGACGCAACGGAGGAAACCATGATTCCCGCTTCGGAGTGGATCGTCGTCGGGCTGTTCCGCGCCTCGGCCGGCCTCTCGATCGCCGCGCTGGCCGTGGCGGCGTGCGTCCGGCTGTTGCGTCTGCGCGCGCCGAAGGCCGAGCAGTGGGCGTGGATGATCGTGCTGGCGCAGGGGGTGATCCTCTTCCCCGTGGCCATCCCGGTCCCCGCGGGGATCTGGGGGCCGGGAACGGCTCCGCCGCACGCGGCAAGTCCTGGATGAACAGGCAATGCGAGCGCCGATTCCCCTGATAGTCAGCCGCGAGACGGGACCGGCCCTGTGCTGGTCGCGGGCGGGCTATCGCCTCGTAGTGCCGGAGTCGCTCTGGGCCGGGCTGTCGACGAGCGAGCGGTCGGCGATCCTGCGCCATGAGCTCGAGCACTACCGGCGCGGCGACTTGTGGACGGCGCTGCTGGCTCGCGGCCTGGTGGTTCTGCACTGGTTCAATCCCCTGGCCTGGTGGGCCGTCGGGCGATTCGAAGCCCAAGCCGAGTTCCTCTGCGACCGGGCCGCGTCGGTCGACGACCCGTCGGTGCTGGCGTCGATGTTGTTCAGACTGGGTTCCCGCCGTCGTGAGCGCACCGCCATCGTCCAGTCTGCTGGGAATGGCGGCCTCTTCGAGCGAATCCAACGGCTGATGGCCGATGCGCCGCAGCCGGCTCGCTGGAAATGCGCCTTGCCGGTCGTCGTGTCTGTGGTGGCGCTGGGAATCATGGCCGTGCGCCTTCAGGCCGTCGGGGTATCCGACGCGACAACGGAACCGTCGAGCGGACTGGCCGGCGCAGCGGACACTCCCGCGCCGTTGCCGCCCCGGGCCCTGGTGCGGATCGGCACCGACGACCTGCGGACCGGCCGGAGGCTGCACCACGACGAACGGACACCCGGGGGTTACCTCGGAGCCGCCGCGTGGTCAGCGACCGGTGATCGGATCGTCACTGGTGACAGCGACGGAGTGATTCGAGTGTGGGAGGCCACGACGGGCAAGCTTGTCTGGTACAAGCCCCTCGCCCCTACCATCGGCGTCCTTGGCGCGAACGCCGGACCGGCCTTCGTGGCATTCTCGCACGACGGCAAGTACGTCGTCGCGGCCGGGCGGCGGGATGACCCGGTCCGGTACAGCGGCGGCATCGTTGCAGTCTACGAAGCCGCGAGCGGCCGCACGCTACACGAGGTCCCCCAGCAGCAGATCCGCTGGGCGGCGCTGGCGCCCGATGGCCGGATGGTCGTCGTCGGGACCTCGCACGGCGGCTGGGGCGATAGGCACTTCGTCGGGGTCGAGGTCGGCTCGGGCCGGACGCGTTGGACCAATCCCCCCGCGGAAGAGCGGGTCGGTTTCGTGATGGTGGCCGGGATGCAGTTCCAGCCCAATTCGTCTTTCCTGGAAGCGGCCATGAGAGACGGCAACGTGATCCGCTTCAACGCACTCACCGGCCGCGAGCAGCGCCGGTTCCTCGCCGATGGACGGACGCCCGAGCCGCAGAAAGCCGGCCGACGGGGCAGGCCCGATATCTTCACCGCCGCGTTCAGCGATGACGGCCACACGATGGTCTCGTCTTCCGGCGAATGGATCTGCGTGCGGAACGTCGAAGCTGGCACGCTCCGGCGCAGAATCCGGTACCCCAACGCGCACGGTTGCTTCCTCACCCCTGGCCCCCGACGGCAAGACCGTCGCGACCTCGGACGTTCCGTACGCAGGGGACTTCGGCGAGGACAAAATTCGCCTGTACGATGTCGAGACCGGTGAGCCGGTGCTCACACTCGAACCCCTCGACGACCGAGCCCACGTGCTGGCGTTCTCACCGGACGGGACCAAGCTCCTCACCGGCTTCCAGCGGGGCCACTCCCCGTTGGTCGCCGGATGGGAAACGGCTCCTGTTCGTGCGGCGTAGCGAGTCCGAGCCTGGGCGAGAGCCCGACATCTACGTCATCAACGCGGATGGGACCAACGAGCGGAAGCTCCGAGCCGGGCGCTGGCCGGACTGGTCCCCGGATGGAAGGCAAATCGTCTTTTCGCGGGGCGGATTGCCGGGCGGCGGCGCGAAGGTGGAGGCCAGGATCTTCATCTGCGACGCGAAGGGTGCGGGCAGCAAGGAGATCGCTCTGGGAGATTGCCCGAGCTGGTCTCCCGACGGGAAGTCGATCGCCTGCTGCTACCGGGAGGCCAACGGTTCTCCCGAGATCCACATTGTGGACCTGAAGACGAAACGATCGAAGACGGCGGGCATCGGCTGGTTTCGCGCCAACTGGACGCCGGATGGGAAGTTCGTCGTCGCCAATGGCTTCACCGAGCGGTACGTCATGGTCAAACTCTCGGTGGAAAACCCCGGTCAGCCACCGACCCAGGTGTTCTCCCAGTTCGAAGAGGCTCTCTCACCCTGTCCGTCGTCGGACGGTCAGTATTTCATCTTCCTCGCCAAGCGACCGAAGAAGAGCAACTGATCGTGAAGAGATCGGTCACAAACCGGGAAAGATGACCAGGTGGGGTGGAAACGGGAACATTTCTAAATATCGCGGCAAGATGCACAATCCAGCGAAGGCCATCTCTCCCAGGTTGCCCATACCACGGCATTATTTAATAATGTCCCCGTTTCCGGCCCCTCGTCAAACTATCAATACATCTTAACATAATTATATTAGTTTAAATTGCGTGCGTCTTGAAGTTTCGGTCGCCCGTGACGGGCGACCGAGCGGGCCCTTTCCGATTCTCGTCTCCGGGCTTTCGCCCACTTTCCTCACTTTGCGAGTTCGTCAAACGATCGCCCGCAAGGCGTCGAGCAGCTTGGTGCCGATCGGCGAGCCCCAGCCGGTCACCGCATCGTAGCCTTGCTGGGCCGAGTAGCCACCGATCGCGGCCGAGCTGTTGTTGCCCTTGGTGATGTCTTTACACACCGAGGCGCCTACCGGCCGGCCGTCGGAGCCGTTTTGATAGAACACTGGGGTCAGGTAACCAGCCCGCTTGTCAGGCCCCTTTTCCTTGGCGAGAATGGCGTTGATCCGCGCGATGAGCGCTGCCCACAAAGGTGTCGCCCCACTGGTACCGCCCACGGGACCCCCGCTCCCTCGCAGTACGGAGAAGTAACCCACGTCCACGCCATTGTTGGCTGCGTGCGCGGCGACGTCCGGAACGATCCGACCCGAGTTCCCGCCGGGATCAACCGAGTTGATCGTGATCGCGCTTTGAAACGCCGGACGATCGAACTTCGCGCTCACGCCGCCGCCGGTGGCACCACCGGTCCCGGTGCCGCCCTGGAAGTGGCGGCGCCCGTTTCCGTCCTTCCAGGTGACTTCCGTCACGCTCCCTTGATTGAATCGGAGATCTGTTCCCCCGACGGAAAGGACGAACGGGCTCGATGAGGGAAACTCAACGTGGGCCATTCCGTCGAGTACGCTTGGGTCTCCGCTGTCAGTCTGGGCGGCTGATCCGTCGTCTCCCGAGGAGACGCAGACGGTGATGCCCATCATTGCAGCTTCTTGGAAACTTTCGTTAATCTTCTCAATCGTGCCGTCCTGCCAGAACGCGTCGTCCTCGTTCAGCCCATAGCTGATGGAGAGGATGAATGGGCGGTTGAGGTCGTCGTGGATGGCCATCCCCAGGATGTCGACCCAGGCCCTTTCATCGAATTGCGGCGAGCCGAAGTAGACGACTTGCGTGGCGCCGGGACAGGCCCCGGCGATCACTTCGACGTCGAGCATCACTTCGCCGGAGACGTTCAGGTCGTTGGGGTCTTGGGGAGTATCGTCCACGCTGACCACCTTAACCGTCGGCACAGACACTCCCACATCATTGCAGAACTGCTGGAGATCGCGCCGACGGAGCCCGCCCCCGAACTCCAAGATTCCGATCACCTCACCGGCGCCATCGCCGGGTGGAAAGCCATAGGCTTCCGCCAACAGCTCCGGGAAATAACCGTTGTCATCCGGGTTAGTGGTGGTCAACTGGGCGGGGGCGCAGTCGGTAGCGGTCAACCAAGGCGCCGATGCATTCGTCGGTTGTCCAAACCGTACACCGCCGTGACGATTCCATCTAATTCCATGGGGATCTGAAGCATGCCGGAGCGACCTCGGTAGTCGCCTCGCTCATGCGCGTACTCGAACAGCTTGACCTTGAACACGTCTTCCAGAACCTTGATGGGCCCTGCCACCTGCACGCTGCGACTCGCCTGGCTCTCGCCGATTACCTCGAGCCCGTACTTGGTCATGGCGGCCCTCACGTTTGCGATGTCGGTGTCGTTCGCACCATACTTGGCGGCGAGCTCTTTGCGGGTCATCGGCGCGGCCGGGCGCGCCGGCAACGCGGGCAGCGGCGCTTTGCGACGAAGCTTGAGAGTGAGCTCGACTCGCTCGTTCGGGTTGCAATGGCCCTTCATCTTTGAGCCGGGGAGTAGACGTCGTCGGCTCCCAGGAATGGGAGCGTGGGTTGCGCTCATGCGACTTCTCCTTGAGAAACGGATCAGAGATAACGCTCGTCGTACAACATTCAGATCAAGAATTCTCCACCCTAGCGAAAAGATTCCAAGAAATCTGAGACTTCTCGCCGAACACCACCGGGATTTGCCCCGAAGGGGGCGAGACAAATCAGCCCGGGGCAACGCCCCGGGAACCGAGGAACCGCCACGAAAGAGCCCTGACAGGGCGGCACAGGCGATCGCCCCGACCCGGCTTGTAACGCCCGTTCAGGGCTCGGCTGGGGGAGCGTGATCGCTCTCCCGGGGCGTTGCCCCGGGCTGGTCTGTTTCGGCCCCTTTGGGGCGGGAATTCGCCGCGCCTGGCCCCGACTCCGGCGGTGATGAGCGAAGAGTCTCAGAAATCTCCGAGATTTCTTCTGACGGACGACTCGTGCTCGGTACACTTCGGGTGGTCGATTCGGCAGATCGGAGCGCGCGTGTCAACTCGGGCACGAGTTTGCCGCTGCCTGGTCTGCGCGCTTTTCGAGCTGTCTTTTGCGAATTGTTCGGCGCTTGTCGGCAAGCGCAGCGACAAGTCTGACACCTTTCACGACCTCAAGCACCTTCAAAGGTCGCTCGCCAGGATTGCCATCCGGGAGATGGACCACCTGTTCAACGTCCAGCGCGTGTTGATAGCGCTATCGCAGGAGGGGTTTTTCGACCGGCCGAACTTTCCTCTGACTTCTTACCAAACCGATTTCTACTCGTTTCGTTCCAGCTTGAGCCGCTCTCCGAGGGGTAGGTGAGAAAATACGTGGCCACCGAAAGTCCCGCCGATAATCTTGGCCCGATTGATCCGTCCCAGCTCAGCGACACTGACCGAGCAACCCTCGCCGACGCCATGCCTGACGGCACGGCCGCCGCGGGCCACACGATCAACAGACGGCGCGAAGCCCAAGTGCCGGCGGGATACTGGACTGGGAAATGTCGCCGTTCCGCACTCGACAATCGGTGCCCCCGACCGGCTGACTTAACGTCCTGGAACGAATGGGACATTAACAGAAACCATCCGACCGTCTGGGGACACCCGCACAAGCAATCACGGACCGAATCCCACGTGGCCCTGAGACTTTACCACAAATCGCATCAGAACAGCATTGCAATGGGAGAAGTCGACACTTCACTTTCTTACCGGCGCCTGATAGCCTAATTTCGGCCGAGTCAGATCGGAACCGGGATCGGCGGGTCCGGATCCGCAGGGCAAGACGAAGCGGGCTGGGAATTTGCATTTGCACGACCGGAGAGGTATTGACATGAGCAACATAGTTATTCAGGTTAATGGGAGCAGCGCTGGCGATGGATTTCTCATCGCACCGGACGGCGAAAGAACATTCGAGGTGGCGCTTAGCCTGAGCACCAGCGACGGTACCACAGTGAACGCGACCATCGATGCGACGCCAAACGCCGCTGGGGTGACCTTGCCCGCGGGGCCTGTGAGCATTGGTCCTGTGGCCTCTACGATCTCGATCCGGGCTGCGGCCCAGAGCGCCGCTCGCGGCGACACAGTGATCAACGTCCGGGTCGGCGGGGTAGCCACGTCGTTCAAGCTGACCGCAATCCTCAACCCGGAGATCTGGTTCCGTGGGCGATTCGAAGCGAGGTTCGCGACCGACGGAGACTATTACAACAACCCGCGGGGAACCGACGGGGGAACTCCCGGAAACGACCCTGGTCTGGGCCCTGGCTGGACGTGGGCACTCGAGGGAGAGCCGAATTTCGTGCCGGCGGACAGCGTCCCAACCACGCTCGACAAGCCGGTCGGCCGGGTCGTGCGGCTAAATAACCCGGTCGCGCTCCGGCCATTCGTCGCGCCGGTGTCGACTACCGTGATAGAGATTCACGGAGCGACCACGACCGGAACCGAGATCTTCACATCGGGCGATCCCATGATTGGCGCACCTGTAAATCTCGGGCCGAACACTTACTTCGCCTCGAACCAACCCCAGAACCCGAACGACCCACCCCCGGCTGAGAGTAATCCGGCTGGGTTCGAGGCAATGGCGCTGTTCGAGTGCCACATCGATAGCTTCTTTTCCGGCACTTCGGCGTCGGCGGCCGATCGACCGATCGCGGGCGGGTTCAACAGCCCGCTTGACTCGGCCGAAAAGGCGATCCCCCAGTTCATCGATCCGAGCACCGGTGCTCCCACGACGTTTCTCGACCAAGCGACATTCGAGCAGCGCCGGCTGCAACAGCTTCAGGCCGCGTTCAATGCTCTCAGCCCGGCTGATCGAACTGGCACGCCGGCGGGCCGCAACCTGAACACACGAATCCAGCACCTGCAAGCGAGTTCGACCTTGCCGGCGGGATGGGACGGGACGGAAGAGTACACGGGGCTCGTGAACGCCGGTGTCACCTTTCAGTCCGTTCAGTCGACCGTGCTCGATTACCTGAAAGGATTCTCAACGTTTAACTTCTCTGCAAAATTCTTCACGTTTCATAGCGATGAATTGTGCGGGTACGTCCGCGGCATCTTGACGGCGAATGCCGCCAGTCGGGTCACGCCGATGCGCGTTTGCAGCGACTCCGGCTGAACACGTTCATCCCAGACTGGTTCGGCGGGGGGCACGCCCATGAAACAGGGCATGATGAGCCAGCTCCGCTGGACAAAGGCCGGCAGCGAGCCGCAACGGGACGGCGAGGCGTTCGCACGCCCGCCGGATCCCCAGCCAATGACATCCACCGGTCGCTGCCTTGACCTGTACGGCATTCCCGAGGTGCCGATCAAGAACGCGACACCCGCCGAGACGGCACACTTCTTGCTCAAGGCCGCCGCGGAGATCGAGCACGGGCTTCTGGTTCAGTATCTCTATGCCAAGTACTCGATCAACCCGCCACCCGTGCCTCCGAACTGGCCGAGCACGTTCAGAGCCATCGCCCTTCAGGAGATGGACCATCTCGCGTCAGTCGAAAACATGCTGATCGCTCTCAAGATCAGCGATTTCGAGCCTTACTTCGATCGCGCCAACTTTCCCATCCCGAAGGACCACGAGGCGTTCTACCCGTATGCCTTTCGGCTGGAACCGTTCACCGGAGACTCGCTGTCGAAATACGTTTCGGTGGAAAGCCCGCTGCCGTATTCCATCGAGGATGCCGCTCTGCGCGCCGAGCTCGACGCGGTGATCAAGCGTGCCGCAGCGGTCACTGGCATGAAGACGTTCGGCCACGTGGGTAGCTTGTATGCATACTTGTACTGGCTTTTCCTGAAGGACGACCACGACGACGGCCCCTGGACCGGGTTCCCGGCCGATTGGTTTCGCCGCCACCGGCCAAATTTTCATGTAAAGGCAACTGACTTTGCAACCGATCTGGCCCGGCTGGCCCAGCTTCAAATCTATTTCAGGGAAGTATCCGCCGACGACGGCAATGCTCCGAACTATCCGATGAATGGCAGCGGGTCGCACCGCTGGGTTTTCTTGGTGAGGACCGCTGACGACGCAAAGCGTGCCATCGCCCAGATCGCCATTCAGGGCGAAGGCACCGAGATGGCGATGGACTCTCACTTTCTTGAGTTCCTTACCGTGTACCGGCAACTGGCGATGTTCACCCCTCCCAGCGGGGGCAGCATCCACCGCATGGTCCCGACGGACCCGCATCTTCGCCCCGATCCCGACACTCCTGCCGGGTTGATCGTGAACATGGTGACGCGCCTCTGGGCGGACCTCTGCAACACGCGGTACCTCATGCTGCTCGAGGAATTGCCGCTCGTCATGTCAATCAACCGGCTCAACGATGGAGGGATGGCAAATCCCGACCGGCAAGTGTTGATTGGCGTCGGCGTTCAGACAGAGATGAGGTCTGCTATCCCCTATCTTTCAGCCAAGTTGATGACTCTTCCGCTGGACCGGGATCCGGCCGCTTTCGCTGGCCCGCCGTTCGAATTGCCCCTGGAGCCATTGCCTTCCGGCGCGGACGACCGGTGGAAAGAACTCGTCCGTCTCATCGATGTCACGAAGAACCTCCTCGTCCAGCTTCGCGCGCTCACCGGTACTGACAAACCCACCAACCAGGATGAGGGCCTGTTTCGCAGTCTGGAGCAGGCGGACCAAGAGCTTCTGCAAATCGTGCCCGCTGCCCATCGATCTGGCCTACCCACAGAGCATCCGATGGCCGTTTCACCGCTGACCTCCTACGCAGACGTACAAGCGATGTTCAATACGTTCGTGACGACGAACGGTATCGACCTGGGCGGGTCACCGCATGCCGCCTTCTGGTCGCTAGACTACAACGCGTTCGTGACCGGCGACGTACCCGGTGTTGCCGGGGTGAAAATCCTTGTCAAGGGCGACGCCGACCATTCGAGCTTGGTCCAGATCCTGAAGGGGCCGATCACCGTCGGCGGGAAAGACTTCGAGCAAATGCCGACAGGCGGGCCGTTCTTGTCCGCGGACATGATCAGCGCCCTTGCCGATTGGATCAACCGCGGCTGTCCACAGTGACTCGGTTTTTCACTCGGGAAGGTCGGGGTGGAAGGTCGCAGAGAAGGTCGAAAGAGAAGGTCGGGGTCAGACCAGGTTTCTGGTCTGACCCCGACCTCTGACCTCGTGGTCTGACCCCGACCTCTCGACCTCTCGGCCGAATGCAACCGCTCTGTTGTTTGTGGCTTCGCAGTGCCGAACAAACACACATTCCTTGACGACCGTGGATTGGTTGTGGAAGACCCGCTCGTTTCGGGGGCAGTTGGGTCTTCGGGTTCAAATCCTGCCGCTCACGTCGCCAGCTCGTGCGGCGGTAGAACCTTCTGCCGTGCAATACGTGCAAGAGTTGAGACGCCTCGTCGAACACCACCGATCTCAGCGCAGCGGGTGCGGGAAACCGGGGCAGTGCGACGATCCGACCCTCGCGTCTTCCCCCTCACTTCGGGCCAAATCGGTCGTTCTAGTAGCCCAGCCTTCCGAATTTTTAGATTTTCTCATCTCCCTCTGTGGTCCAGAGTTCCGGAGCCAATCGCCCCGGAATCCGCGATAGGTGCATTAACGGATCTTCCAACCTGCGGTATCCTGTATAATAGAGACCATGTGTAACCGTCACCGACCGGAAACCCAGGCTGTGAGCAACGGGGCGGTGCCGCCCGCGGCGGGGCCCGTCCCCGCGATTTCGGGACTCGGCCCGAACTCGCTGGGAGCCATGGAGATCGGAGAGGGAGCCGCGGCCAAAAGTGATCTCGGAGTGCCAACCCGTGCCACGATTCTCGGCAAGTCAGGCCCTCCTCAAAGCTGGCCCCGCCCAGAACCCACGCCGGATCCGGACGTCCCGCCGGTCCGGAGTCGGGCCTCTCGGAAGGGGTCAAAGCCACCGCCCCCAGACGGTGCGGTGGTGATCGCCGAGGACGCTCAGATCACCACGACGATTCCGGAGCCCATCTGCGTGTTCGGCATCGATTTCGCTTCCGCGATGGGATCAACGGGAATCTGGCTTCCGAGACCTTCTTGGGGAAGTCACGGCGACAACGTATTCCAGCGTCCCGGAGGCACTGGTGCGGCTTCAATCCTCGTATGGACGGAAGTCCAAGGCGATCCCGAGGAGGCAACGTCTCGCGAAAGGGGACATCCAGCAGGCCCCGTTCAACTTTACGGCGAGGTCTTGTCTGAGAGAGATGAGGGTGGTAAGAATTCAACGATGCATCGTGGGTCTCGTGTACCATGATGGTGGTGAGAAAAACCCATGATGCGGGAAGGACCCTGTTTTCTTAAGAGTCCCTCAAAAAACGGGGACTGGCTCCGAGTCTTCGAGGTGCCTGTCCTCCTTTTTTGAGGGACTCCCAGGAGTGAGAACGCCTGAGGTTGCTGCCGTCTGAACGCCAATCGACAACAGGGTCATAGGGATGATCATACCAACCGAGCCAATCGGCAGTATCCCGAGACCCCTTCGGCTGATCGAAGCGATCGCGACCACAGATGGCGCAGACCCTGCGTTGGACCCGCTCTACGACGAGGCGATCCGGGACACCATCGCGCGGTTTGAAGCCACCGGCTCGCCGGTCATCACCGACGGCGAGCAGCGGAAGTACCACAACTTCTGGACCTATTGCGTGCACGGGATGCCGAACTCGGCTCCTGACGGCTTCAAGATCCCGTTCTCGGCCGGCCACGTCCGCCGGATGCCTCGGCTGATGGCTGGCCCGTTCCGCTACCAGAGCCACGCGGATAGCTACCTGGACGTCGCGCTGAAGTATGCCCACAAGCCGGTGAAGCAAGCGGTCATCTCGCCCTCGGCCTTGAGCCTCATGTACCCGTCCGACGAGATCCCCGGCTACCCCCGCGAGCAGTTCCTCGACGACCTGCTGCGCGAGCATGAGACCGAAGTCCGCAATTGCCTGCGGAAGGGCGCACACGCCGTGCAGATTGACTTCACGGAAGGGCGACTGGCGGTCAAGCTCGATCCCTCGGGAGAGCTGCTCCACAGGTTCATCGACCTGAATAACCTCGCGCTGTCGCGGTTCGCCGCCGAGGACCGGAGGCGTCTCGGCGTGCACACCTGTCCCGGCAGCGACCTCGACTCGACCCACAGCGCGGACGTCGATTACGCCGAGCTGTTGCCCGGCCTGTTCCAGCTCAAGGCGAGGAACTTCTATGTCGCGCTGGCCGGTGAACGGGATCGGGGCCGCGCCCTGAAGATCATTCGCGACCACATCAAGGCCGACCAGCGGGTATTCGTCGGCGTCATCGCGCCGATCGACCCGCGAGTGGAGACTCCGGAGGACGTTCGGGACCGGGTCCTCGAAGCGGCCAAGTATATTCCGGTCGAGCAACTGGGCACGACCGACGACTGCGGGTTCGCGCCTTTCTGCGACGACGCCTCAACGAGCCGCGACACGGCGTTTGCGAAGATCCGGCGCGACGTGCTTGGTACCGCACTTGCGGCGGAAATCCTGGGAGTCGGGTAGTGGAAGAGAACCAGGATGAGGAAGAGCTGCTGCGACTCCGTGGCCCTCCAGAACGCCAACAGCATTCTCCTCGCGCGTCAGCGGGCCGAACAGGAACTGCTCCAGGCGAAGGAAGACCTGGAGCTGAGGACGGAGGAGCTCGCCCGTTCGCTCGCGATGCTGGGCGCCACGCTCGAATCCACCACCGACGGGATCCTGGTGACGGACGGGGACCGCAAGGTGACGGGGTTCAACGAGAAGTATGTGTCGATGTGGCGGCTGCCGTGCGCGAGCATGAACTCGGTGGACCACCGACAACTGCTGGAAACGACTTGCTGGCAATTCGACGATCCCCGGCAGTTCCTTGCCAGGATCGAGGACATTGACGCGTCGTCGCCGTCAGAAAGCTATGACCTGCTGGAACTCGCCGACGGGAGAACGTTCGAACGGTTTTCCCGCATCCAGTTCATCGACGGGAGAAACGTGGGCCGCGTCTGGAGCTTCCGCGACATCACCGAGCGGCGGCGTGCCGAAGACGCATTGCAGAAGCAATCAGAGTGGCTGCTCACCACACTCTCCAGCATCGGCGACGCCGTCATCAGCACCGACGCCGAGGGCCGGGTGACCTTCCTCAACAGCGTCGCCGAGTCCCTGACCGGGTGGAATCAGGCCGAGGCGGTGGGGCGACCGCTGCCGGAGATCTTCCACATCATCAATCAGCGGACCCGCCAGCCGGTCGAAAACCCCGCCCTCCGTGCCTTGCGCGAGGGAAAGCGCGTGGGGCTGGCGAACCACACGGTCTTGATCGCCCGGGACGGGACCGAATGGCCCATCGACGACAGCGCCTCGCCGATGCGGGACCGGGCCGGGGCCACGGTGGGAGCGGTCCTGGTCTTCCGAGATGTCACCGAGCGCATGCGGGCCGAGGAGGTTCAGGCGCGGCTGGCAGCCATCGTCGAATCGTCCGATGACGCGATTGTCAGCAAGACGCTCGACGGCATCATCCTCTCATGGAACGTCGGGGCCGAGCGGCTCTTCGGCTACACGGCAAGAGAAGCCGTCGGCCGGTCGATTCTGCTGATCATCCCGCCCGAACGGGAGGACGAGGAGCAAGAGGTGCTGGAGCGGCTCCGGCGCGGGGAGCGGATCGAGCACTTTGAAACCGTGCGGGTGACCAAGCAGGGCCGCCGGATCGACATCTCCCTGACGGTCTCCCCGATCCGCGACTCCTCAGGCCACATCATCGGCGCGTTGAAGATCGCCCGCAACATCACGGACTGGAAGCGAGCCCAGGAGGCGCTCCGGGAAGCGGCCCGGCGCAAGGACGAATTCCTCGCGCTGCTGGCCCATGAACTTCGCAACCCGCTGGCCCCGCTCCGAAACGGAGTGCAGGTCATCCGCCTGGCTGCCGGCGACGCCCACACCATCAGCCAGGCCCGTGACATGATGGATCGCCAGCTCGGGCACATGGTCCGGCTCGTGGACGACCTGCTCGACATCTCCCGGATCAGCCGGAACAAGATGGAGCTCCGCTGCGCACGCGTGCTCCTGAAAGACATCCTGAGCAGCGCCGTGGAGACGGCCCGCCCGGTCATCGAGGCGGCCGGGCACGAACTGATCATCTCACTGCCGCCGGAGCCGATCCACCTCGACGCCGACCTCACCCGGCTGGCCCAGGTCTTCGGCAACCTGCTCAGCAACAGCGCCCGGTACACCGAGCGGGGCGGCCGCATCTGGCTCGCCGCCGAGCAGCGGAGCGGAGAGGTGGTCGTCTCGGTGAGAGACACCGGCATCGGCATCCCCGCAGACGCCCTACCACACATCTTCGACATGTTCTCCCAGGTGGACCGGAGCCTTGAGCGGTCCACCGGCGGCCTCGGCATCGGACTGGCGCTCGTCAAGGGGTTGGTCGAGATGCACGGCGGTAGCGTCACCGCCAAAAGTGACGGTCTGGGAAAGGGCAGCCTGTTCACCGTTCGGCTCCCCACCCTGGAGAACCGTACCGAACGTGTGACCCCGGCGACGCCTGAAGACGGAGCCGCCGAGACTGGTCCGAAGCGGCGTATCCTGGTCGTGGACGACAATCGAGACTCGGCCAGTTCGATGGCGATGATCCTCAAGCTCTCCGGCAATGAGGTCTGCACGGCACACGACGGGCTCGATGCGGTCAAGTCCGCGGAGCGTTTCCGGCCCGAGGTCGTGCTCATGGATGTGGGGATGCCACACCTCAATGGGTACGAGGCGACCCGCCGCATCCGCGAGCAATCCTGGGGCCAGGGCATGGTCGTCATCGCCTTGACGGGCTGGGGCCAGGAGGACGACAAGGTCCGGTCGCAAGATGCCGGGTGCGACGGCCACCTGGTCAAGCCGATCAACCTGTCGGATCTGGAGAAGCTCCTGGCGGAGTTGACCAGCCGTGACAGCAAGAGAGGGGCCAGTCCGACGCAGTAGCGGTCGCGCCTTCACCTCACCCCCGTCAGTCAGTCCTGGCTGACCGTCCCCCGTGGGCCCACGATCATCAGCAACCCTGTCTCCGGTCCTCTGCTCACGCCGCTCGCCACTCACCACTTTCCGGCAGGGAGACCCGCGGCCCAGCGGAGGACCTCGAATTGGGTTGCGGCTCCGCCGCATCAAAATGTTACAATGCTCAACGGCACGACGTCGCGCACCGATGCGAAGCGTTCGACCGGAACGACCTGAGAACGAGAAGGTACGGCCCTGGGTTGACCTGAAGAGGAGGAGAGTGTGATGAAGACGGAGAGCAGTCCCACGCGGGAAGTCCGTCACGAGTACACGCGGAACTGGCCCAGGATCCTGGAGCACCTGGGAAGCTCGCTGTTGATTTCGACTTACCAGGCAGGGAAGGTGGTTTCCGTCGGGATCGGCCCGGGTGGACTGGAACTGGAGCTGTCCTACCACAACTTCGAGAAGGCCATGGGGATGGCGGTGCGTCCCGGAAACCTGGCGGTGGGGACCCGAGAGACAATCTGGTTCTTGAGGGACGACCCCGAGATTGCGCGACGGATCGAGCCGGCCGGGCATCACGATGCGGGTTTCCTGGCGAGATCGGCGCATTTCACCGGGGATATCCTGGGGCACGAACTGGCGTGGTTGGGGAACGAGCTCTGGGCGGTCAACACGGCTTTCTCGTGCCTGGCGACGCTCGACGACCGGCATAGCTTCGTCCCGCGCTGGAAACCGAAGTTCATCTCGGCAATCGCCGCCGGAGACCGCTGCCACCTGAATGGCCTGGCGTGCGCCGAAGGGCGCGCGAAGCTGGTCACGGCACTCGCCGAGACCGACGAGCCGGGGGGCTGGCGCCGGTCCAAGGAGACGACGGGGTGCCTGATCGACGTGGAGAGCGGCGAGACGTTGGTGCGCGGGCTGGCCATGCCGCACTCGCCCCGCATCCACGCGGGCCGGACGTGGCTGCTCGATTCGGGCCGCGGCCGGCTGGTCGTCGCCGATCTTGCCCGGGGTAGTGTCACGACCGTCACCGAGCTGCCCGGCTATACGCGCGGCCTGGCAATGGTCGGCACCTTCGCGTTCGTCGGCCTGTCCCGGATCCGCGAGACCTCGACCTTCGGCGGCCTGCCCATCGCCGAGAACCGGGAGTCGCTCAAATGCGGGGTCGCCATCATCGACCTCGAATCCGGCCGGCAGATGGCCTTTCTGGAGTTCCACTCGGGTGTCGAGGAGATCTTCGACATCCAGATCCTGCCGGGAATCCGTTCCCCCGTCGTGTCAGGCCCCCATCCCGACCTCGATGGGAAACCCACAATCTGGACCGTACCCGCCTCAGCCCGATCGCTGTGATCGGCCGTTGACTTCCCGGGGAACGAGTCTCCGCAGAGGCCCTCGAGAAGGAGAGACAGGCCCCTCGCAGACTCGGAGCCAGTCTCCGTTTCTAGACCCGGCTCAACCGGGGCAGCACGGGCCTTCAGGTTGAATCGTCGTTCCGGGGCCATTTCCTGCATCGCCGCAAGGGGACGATGAGATCGAAGAAGAACCATGGTTTTCCATCTTCGAGACAGCATGTGACGGGAACCGAATCGGGAAGATTGCTTGAAGGTCGGAGAAGCCCCCGCCCTTGCCGAGCACGGCCATACATGTCCCGATGAACACGGAGAGGGAGAGGCCGAGAACCAGCGAGAGGATCACGCCGAGTCGGGCGGCTCCCGGAAATCGGCGGCCGGCGTTGCGGATCATCTCGACCGGATTCGACAGATCGACACCCGAGGAGCCCGGGTCCGAGGGGAGAGACGGATCGGGGGAGCCCCCTAGTGGGCCGGGGGGGATCGCCAGGCGCACCGTCCGCCGGATGAGGTCCGCAGGGACGACTTCGGCGAAGACTCGACCGCGCGACAAGGCCGTCATCAGGAACGCCGCCGAGAGCGCCAGGCCTGCGCTGGGTCAGGCGCGACCGGAGCAGGTCGCGCGCCCGCGACAATCGGCCCTTGACCGTTCCCACCGGCCATCGCAACAGCTCCGCGACTTCCTCGTTCGTCTTGCCCTCGAGATAGCTCAGGATCACCGGGATCCGGTACTTCTCGGGCAGACGATCGACCTCTTCGTGCAACACCGGCCGCAACTCGTTCCAGGCGGCGTGCTCCTCTTGATCGTCCGGTTCATTCTTCGGGAGCAACATGGCCATGCCCTGCCTTTCGAGGATCTGGCGACGGACCGAGCTGGCGCGCGACTTGATGGCGATGCGATAGGCGACCTCGTGCAGCCAACCGGAAAGGACCCGGCGATCCCGGATCGAAGCCCCCTTCCGTGCCAGCACCAAGAACGTCGCCTGGAACGCGTCTTCGGCGTCCTGGACCTGGTTGAGCACGTGGCGGCAGATCCCCAGCACCATCGGCCCGTGACGGACCACCAGCGTCCGAAATGCCTCCTGAGAATCGATCTCTTCCCCACTCAGGAATCGGTCCAGCAGCTCCTCGTCCGACAATTCCGGGTCATCCGACGGACCCTCAGGTCTGATGAGCCTCTTCGCCAAGATACTGCCCATGTCGGCGGCTCCTTGATTCCTCACCAGTCTCATGCATCCCGACGCCCATGTCCGGTGATCATGATCCCAAAAGATCCGATGTTTTCCTCTTGCGGGACTCTCCCTGACGACGCTTGCTCGATGGATTCCGTATGCTGATCGGTTGTCTCAAACTCTCAGGGGTTATGACTTTCCGACCGGACACGAAGGAGATCATTCGCGCCGGGACAACTCACTCCGTTGTGGCCTGGAGGTTTCTGGAGGGGGCGAGGCCCCGTCCGAGCCGCCGGGGGGGAATGTCGGACATCCACGGCGTGGTCGATACCTGCTCGGACGGGGCTTCGCTCCCAGAAGAGAAGACGCGATGGCCAGGATGGGGTTAGAACGCCTCACGCTCGGGTTGCGCATACCAGCCCGAAGCGCCATCGAGTGAATGGATGATCCCTGCCGGAATTCACTCGATGGCGCTTTGGGCTCGTATCCAATCGATGCCAACCTTGTGTGTGCAAGCCAACTGTTAGGTGCTTTAGATCCATTTCCATCGAGAGGGCGCGGTGCCAGGTGGAAGTTGACTGGTCGCCATCATCTGGGGTGATCTCTCCCTCCGCTGGCCTGCCCCGAGAACATCCCACCTCCCGCCCTTTGGGCTCCTTCTCCCCAACTGGGCGAGAGCAGAGGACACGCCGCATCGCCGCTACCGCGTGGAGCGGAGCGCCGCTCACCTTAAAAAGAGTGGGCTTCTCGGCGAATGGTTACAGAATCCGGAGAAAAAAGGAAGTCGATGGCCAGGAATCAGTGATTCGCGATATCAAAACACGGCGGACCGCCCTAATTTACCATCGCACATGGGAGCAAGCACGCGTCGAGGCTTCGCGACCGTGTCAACCGGGAATCAGAGCTGAGTATCCACGAACTCCGGGGTCTCGACGACTCGGGGGCAGTCGGGCAGCGAGTTGAGGAAGGTGCGGCCGTAGGCCTTGGTGAGGACGCGGGGGTCGAGGATCACGACGATGCCCCGGTCGGTCTTGGTGCGGATCAGCCGGCCGAAGCCCTGCTTGAGCTTGATGACGGCTTCGGGGACCTGATACTCGAAGAACGGGCTGCCGCCGCGGCTGCGGATCTCTTCGAGCCGGGCTTCCAGCAGGGGATGGCTGGGGACGGAGAACGGCAGCCGGGTGATGATGACATTCGAGAGCGCCTCGCCGGGCACGTCCACCCCCTGCCAGAAGCTGTCGGCACCGAAGATGACGCTGTTGACGTCGGCCTTGAAAGCGTTGACCATCTTGGAGCGGGGCATGCCTTCGCCTTGGGCGTAGACGGCGATGTTGCGCTGGGCCAGCCAGGGGGTCAGCGCCGCGATGCGGCCTCGAGCATCTTGTAAGAGGTGAACAGGACGAAAGCCTTTCCCTGGGTCCGCTCGAGGTAGTGGGCGATGGCACGGATGGCGTCCTGTTCGAACTGGCCTGGCTGATCGGAGGGGTCCGGGAGGTTGCTGGGGAGATGGACGGTCACCTGCTGGGCGTAGTCGAAGGGACTGCCCAGGGCGAGAGTCGCGGCGGCGGTCAGTCCGATCCGGGAGCGGATGAAGTCGAACCGCGGCGGCGAGCCGACGCAGAGGGTGGCCGAGGTCAGCACGCAGGTGGGGACTTCAGTGAACAGCAGGTCGCGCAAGGCAGGCCCAACGTCCAGGGGTGCCGCGGCCAGCCGGATCCGTCGACGGGTGCGGTTCTCCATCTCGACCCAGTAAACCGCGTCCTCGATCGACTGCCGCATCCAGTGCGCGATCTGATCGGCCAGCGACCGGCACCGATCCTCGGCGGCAGTCAGCTCGATCTTGTCTTCGGGCTTCTCGATCTTCTGCTTCCGGACGCCCTGATCGATGGCGGTCGCCAGCCGGCGCAGCTCCTCGCACAGGAACTCGCTCCAGCCGGGCGGCTGCCGGACTCGACCGTTGAAGCCGGCGGGCTGGCGCTGGTGCCAGTCCGCCACGCGATCGAAGAAGTCCTCGGCGGCGATCCGGGTTCGCTGCACCTGCTGCATCGCGTCGCCGAGCTTGTGGCTGGTCAGCAGGCCCTTGTGCGACTTCTCGCTGTACAGCCGCGCCAGGGTGTAATCGATCCCGAGATTCGTGAGCTGCAAACCCAGATGCTCGCCGGCGACGGACTCGAGGGTGTGGGCCTCGTCGAGCACGGCCACGTTGTAGTCCGGCAGCAGCCCGTGGCCCTCACCCCGCACGCGCCAGGTCGGCGACGAACAGCGCATGATTCACGACCAGCACATTGGCCGATCGCATCCGCCGCCGGGCCTTGTAGAAGAAGCATTCACTGTGCCGGGGGCACTCGCGGCCCAGGCAGTTGCCGTCCTCGCTCTGCACGGCCTCCCAGACGCTGGGCATCGGCCGGAAGTCGAGGTCGGAGCGGCTGCCGTCGGTCGTGCGGGCGGACCACATCCGGATCGTCGTGAGCTGGTCAATTTCCTCGGGCCGCTGGAAGAGTGCATCCTGGCGGTGGATGGCCACGTCCAGCCGCCGCAGGCTGATGTAGTTCGATCGCCCCTTGACCAGGACCGCCGTGAACTCCTCCGGCATCACCGCGCGGAGGAACGGGATGTCCTTCTGGAGCAACTGCTCCTGGAGCGCGATCGTGTGCGTCGAGACGACGACCTTCGTCTTGGGGTCGGCCGTGGCCTGGATGGCCGGGACCAGGTACGCGAAGCTCTTGCCCACGCCCGTACCCGCCTCGACGATCAGGTGGCCGGGCTTCTCGATGGCGCGCGCGACCGCCTGGGCCATCGCGAGCTGCTCCGGGCGGTGCTCGTAGCTGGGCAGCCGCCGCGCGATGGCGCCTCCGGGGCCAAGGATCGAGACCGGGTCCAGATGTGCCATGTCGCTCTCGAAGGGTCCGCCACAATCGTCATAACAAAGAATTTATCAAATCATGGATCACGTTCGGGTTGCGGCTCGATACTTGGCGATCGCGTCGGCCGCGGATTTTTTTCTGGCGGCGTCCGCGGTGAAATCATCCAGGTGCTCGATTACCAGCCGGGCTGACTCCGCCCTGTCCCGCGCCTCGGAAAGCGTCTCGACGGTTGTGTTCATCATGTCATAATCGGCAAGATTCCTCATGGTGCGCATGGTATCGATCGATCTTCCGACGCTGCTGAGTTCCGCATCGCCACTTTGTTGGAGATAGATCACCAGCTTCTTGTGTTTGCTATCCCCCTTGCCGGGTGAATGCCCGATCGAGGTGAGGACGTCGGCCGCAACGTTCAGCGCCGCATAATAAGCCCGGCTGATCGCCGAGCGATACGCCGCCGGCCCGCTCGGAGGTCGTTTCACAACGATATCGATCGCGACCTGATTGAAATCTCGGGGATTCATCGCGATTCGCACTCGTTAACAGCTATGGGGGACGAGCCGAATGAGACGAACTTCCGGCAATTTGGCGTATTGCGTCCATGCGCCGGCAAAACGCCAATCCGCCTCGGCACACTCCGAAACACTGCCTCGAGCCCAAACCTCGATCAGCACGTACTCGTCGTCATTCTCCGGATCATGCTCCCACAGAATGAGCGGTTCCCCAACGATAGTGAAACACTCACGCGCCAACTCCATCGCTTTGGCCAGGTGGCCGAAGAGGGCGTGGCGTTCGCAGAACTCGCGGACTTCGTCCGAAAGCGGCATCTCCTCGATGGCCAGAACGGGATTCGGCAACATGGCGTACTCCTTACAACGTTCCTCGGCGAGATCAGACGTCCGACGGTTGATGGCTGATCGGCATGATGTCCAGCATGGATTTCCGCCGCCGTTGTCGCATGAGCCTCGTGGGTTGCCCCAGGATCGACCGTGTTATTCTAACACAGGAACCCGCGGCCTCACCCCTGTTTACGACCGCTCGATCAATCCCTGGGTGGGGCTGGAGGCGGTGGCGTAGAGTTTCCTGGGGATGCGGCCAGCGGCAGCGGCCAGCCGGCCGGCCTCGATGGCCAGTCGCATGGCGTGGGCCATGCGGAGCGGATCGGAGGCGCCGGCGATACCCGTGTTGAGGAGAACGCCATCGCAGCCGAGTTCCATGGCGATGGCGACGTCGCTGGCGGTGCCGACCCCGGCGTTGACGATGACGGGATAGGACGGATCGCCCCCCTTAAGGTCCTCAAGGATGATCCGGATGTTGTTGGGGTTGAGCACGCCCTGGCCGCTGCCGATCGGGCTGCCGGCGGGCATGACGCTGGTGGCCCCGGCTTCCTTGAGCCGTCGGGCCATGATCGGGTCGTCGCTGGTGTAGCAGAGGACCTGGAAACCCTCATGGACCAGCACCCGCGTGGCCTCCAGCGTGGCGACCGGGTCGGGCAGGAGCGTGCGCGAGTCGGCCAGCACCTCGAGCTTGACCCAGTCAGCGCCGGGGTTTTCCAGGCCCTCCAGCAGCTCGCGCCCCAGCCGCGCGGTCCGGAGGGCGTCCTCGGCGGAGAAGCAGCCGGCGGTGTTGGGCAGGATGGTGTATCGCTTCGGGTCGAGATAATCCAGCAGGTTCCGGCCCTGGCGATCGAACAGCCGCTCGCGGCGGACGGCCACGGTGACCACCTCGGCGCCGCTGGCGTCCAGGCAGTCGCGCATCAACTCCAAGGTGGTGTACTTGCCTGTCCCGACGAATAGCCGGCTGTGCACGACATGCGTGCCGATCGTGAGCAGCTCGTTCCCGATGTCGGAGGCCGCGCCCGACCCGCCGCCGACCAGCGTGACGATCTCCAGGACGTCGCCGGCAGCCAGCGCCGTCTCGGCCAATCGGGACCGCGTGACGAGGTCCTTGTTGATCTCGACGGCGACGTGTTCCGGCTTGACGCCGAGGTGCCGCAGCAATTCGGCAACGGTCAGCGGCCCGGTCAGCTCGCGTCGCTCGCCGTTAATGATGACCTGCACAATCTCACCTCAGTTGCCGGTTGCCAGTTGCCAGCCGGACAGGACCGGTCTTTTCGTTTCTCGCGACTCGCTATTGATGAGCAACGGCCATCGTATCCCCCCCGGCGCGGCAGGGTCAAGCCGCGGCGAAACGGTCGAGGCGACCTGGCACCGCAATGGCACCGAATCCTTCAGTGGGGATTCCATCCGAGTTGACACGTCATCCTGACCAGGAGAGATGCCCATGAGGTACGTCGAGATGGTCTGCGCGCTGGGACTCATCGCCTTGCTGAATGCGGTATCGATAGCGCAAGATGCCGGCTCGACCGCGGCCAAGGTCGACAAGATCCATTCGCCCGACGCTCTGGTCGGCCGCTATGTCCTCGTCTCCGGCGAGAAATATGGCTTGAAAGAGACCGAGGAGCGAATCAAGGGGACGATCGTCGTCTTCACCAAGGATTCGGTTGTGGTCGCCGACAAGGACAGGAAGGAGATCTACTCGGCATCCTACACGCTCAAGACGACGACAAATCCTTGCGACATCACCATGACCAGCCGCGCCGAGTCGGCGGCGGGCCAGATCGCCCGGGGCTTGATCCAGAAAGAAGGGAATCAGTTGCGCTTGATCTATGCGTTGCCCACCGGGGAAATCCCACCCGGCTTCAAGACCAAGGAAGTGCAGCTCATGTTCGTCATGAAGAAGGCGGAATAATCGCCACGGCCCGGTACCGACGAGCTCAGGACGGACGGATCGAGGGCGCAGGCCGAACGACGGCCGTCATCGGGCTCCTCAACTCGATGGCGCACAAGGACACTCACCGAGCCCGATGGCTGCCTTGGCACCGGCGGGCTCGGAGTGCGCGCTCGAGGAGCACGGCCGGTATAACACATTGCGAATTGCGAAAATGCGTTAAATTCTCTTGATTTTCAGAAGTCCTCGCCCATAAACTGTGATTCAGTCATCGGGATCACGAGGCCGCGACGAACCCGGCTTCCAGGACTCGATCCGAGCATCCATCCCTCCTCCAGGGTATCCGCTCAAATCGCAATTCCCGACCGACATCGCGTCCTGCAAGGTCACTTCCTAAAGAACTAGTCACGGCGGTTCGCCAACCGCGCCGCCGTGGGACGCCCCGTCGCCAGGATCCAGGGGAATGATCGACGGCGGGCGGCGGACTGGCTCCGTCGTCCGTCTTCGACGTTGACTGGATCACCCGGAGTGAGGAACCCGACATGACATCGAGATTCGTTCGCCGCAAGCCAACGACCGGATTCACCCTGATCGAGCTCCTGGTGGTGATCGCCATCATCGGGGTCCTGATCGCGCTCTTGTTGCCCGCGGTCCAGAGCGCCCGCGAGGCGGCGCGCCGCGCCCAGTGCACCAACAATCTGAAGCAGATCGCTCTCGCGGCTCATAATTATGAGTCGGCCAACGGCAGCTTTCCGATCGGCAACCGGGGTTTGCAGTTGGTCTACCCCGGCCTTCCGCCCTGCGGAATCCTGGATGGATCCTCGTATCCGATCGGACATACGGTGTTCGTCTTCATTCTGCCTTACCTGGAGGATGCCGCTCAGTACAACGCATACAACCTCGTGCGCACTTATGACAGCTACTCGAATGTCACCGGCATCTCAACCAAGGTTGCGGCGTACATCTGCCCTTCGGATACGGACGCCGCGCCCGATCCCACCGGCGACATCACGGTGGTTCAAGGTTCCTACGGCGCGGCTCGGGGTCTCTGGGAAACGCTCGCCTTCAACTGGGCGACCACTTCCACGCTCCCCGATCCCAAGGGCCAGTATGCCAGCACGTGCAACCAGGGACCGGGCGACGGCATGTTCAGCGTGGAATGGTCTCACAAGATTCAGTCCGTAACTGATGGCCTGAGCAACACGTTGTTCTTCGGCGAGATGTCGCGGTTCCGGAACGAACCCCAAGGTTCGAATTTCATGTTCAACCTCATCGCGGGGATCTGGGCCGGCCCGCCGTGGACCGGTAGTCCCTACTGGCCGAACGACACCCGGATCACCAGCGGCGCCACGGCCGTCCCGAAGCTGAATGCGCCGCCGGACATGACGGGAAACGTGTTGTTCTCTTGCTTCGCCACAGCCTTATTTCCCCCGGACTGGATCACGGTCCCAGCCTGTCAAAACCTGGGACAATTCGGCTTCCGGAGCCTCCACCCGGGTGGCGGGAATTTCGCAATGGCGGACGGCTCGGTCCGATTCGTCAAGGACAGCATCAACGTCCCGACCTATCGAGCCCTGGCGACGCGAGCCGGCGGCGAAGTCGTCGGCGCCGATCAGTATTGAGGGGCGTTCCCGAATGCCTGCTGAGCCCTCTGACTCTGATCGGCGTCGAACCCGGGGGTTCGATCCGGGTGGAGTCGGGGCCGGCAGACCACTACCTGGCCACTCGATGGAGAGACCGATGAGAAGATTCACTGGCTTGTTGATTGGATCATTCGTCGCCGCACTGGCGATCGGCTGCGGCTCCGAGAGGCCCGCCTCCCACGCTGGAACCGGCCATCGCCCAGACGACCGCACCCGTCGCCGAAAAGGGCGCCAAGGCCGCCCTCAAGAAGAAAAAGAAGGAGGCCGGACTCAGCGGTGTGACCACACCGTCCAAGAGACAGCGATTAGCGCTTTGAGGGGCTCTAGAGATCCTTGAGCAGCCGCTGGTTCCGGCTGATGTGGAAGTGGCAGAGGGCCACGGCGCAGGCGTCGGCGACGTCGTTGGGCTCGGGGAGACGGTCGAGGCCGAGCTCGGCCATGATCGCGTGCTGGATCTGCGACTTCGGGGCGCGTCCGCTGCCGGTGAGGGTCTTCTTGATCCGTGTGGCGGCGTAGCCGACGACCGGCGTATTGCGCTGGGCCGCGGCCAGCACGATCACCCCGCGCGCGTGGGCCATCAGGATCGCCGTGCGGGGATGCTTCACGTGGCTGTGGACCTGCTCCAGCGCGACGGCGGCGGGCGGAAACGCTTCGAGCACCTCGACGATACCCTCGTGGATCCAGGCGAGCCGCTCGCCCATCGCCTTGCAGTCGGAACCCGGTCGGATCACCCCCGCCTCGACCACGAAGGCCCCGCGCGGCGACGGTTCGACTACCGCATAGCCCGTGATGTTCAAACCAGGGTCGATCCCCACGACCCGACCGGGATCTCGGGCATGTTTGGATTCGAAGGCCGTGGACATCGTCGCCGTCTCATCCCGTTTCGATTTCCGTCGATTGAACTTCCTGATGAATCCAAGAATCAGGAGATGCGCCAGCGGGTGCCGTCGGGTTTGTCCTCGAGGGTCACGCCGAGCTCGGTGAGGCGGTTGCGGATCTCGTCGGCCATCGCGAAGTTCTTCTCCTTGCGAAGCCGGTTCCGGAGATCCACAAGCAGCTCGAGCAGGGGCTCGGTGAGTGTGTCTCCGGCTGGCGTGCGGGGCTCGACGGGCCGGCGGAACAGGCCGAGGAGCTGGCTGAGCTCCTTGAGGACGACCATACCGGCGCGATACTCGTCGAGCACGGCGGGGCGTGCCTGGCCCGGGTCGAGGCCGGCCTGATGGGCGAAGCGATTGAGCGCGTGGACGATCTCGAAGAGCTCGCCGAGGGCCCCGCCGGTGTTGAAGTCGTCATCCATCGCGTCGAGGAAGAGCAGGCGGTGCTCGGCGATCTCCTGGAGCAGGGGAGTGCCGCCGGCCTCGGGGTCGTGCCGGCGCGTCGGGGCCTGGAGCTGGTCGAATCGCTCGCCGGTCAGCTCGGCGAACCGCTCGAACGCCCGGTAGAACGTCTGGAGCCCGCGCTCGATCTCCACCAGCCGATTCGGGCCGAAATCGATCGGGTGACGATAATGGCTCGAGAGCAACAGCGCGCGGAGGGTGTCCGGCGAGTGGGCCTGCGAGCAGGTCGCTCATCAGCACGATCGTGTCGGGGTCGGACTTGGAGATCTTCCGGCCCTGCTTGGTCAGCAGGCCGTTGTGCAGCCAGTACGAGGCGAAGGTCTCGCCGCTGTACGACTCGGACTGGACCAGCTCGTTCTCGTGGTGGGGGAAGACCAGGTCGAGCCCGCCGCCGTGGATGTCGAAGTGCCGGCCCAGGTACTTCATGCTCATGGCCGAGCACTCGATGTGCCAGCCGGGCCGGCCCGGTCCCCAGGGGCTCTCCCACGACGGCTCGCCGGGCTTGGACCGCTTCCACAGCGCGAAGTCGCCGGGATGACGCTTCAGCGCCGAGGGCTCGATCCGCGCGCCGGCCAGCAGGTCTTCCGGGTCGCGGTGGCTGAGCTTGCCGTATTCGGGGGCCTTGCCGACGTCGAAATACACGTCGCCGCCCGACTCGTAAGCAAACCCCTTGGCGATCAGCTCCTGGTTGATGGCGATGATCTCGCGGATGTGCTCGGTGGCACGCGGCATCTGGTCGATCCCGTCGACCCCCAGCGCCGCCAGGCAATCGAGATAATCCCGGGTCACCCGCTCGGCCAGCTCCAGGACGGTCGTCCCGTCCTTCTGGGCCTGCACGATCAGCTTGTCGTCGACGTCGGTGATATTGACCACCCACATCACCTCGTAGCCGAGATACACGAGGTATCGCTTGATCGTGTCGAAGATCACCGGCCCGACCAGGTGGCCGATGTGACTGGGCGAATAGACCGTCGGGCCGCAGACGTACATCCCGACCTTGCCGGGCTGGACGGTCTGGAACGGCTCCTTGGTTTGACTCAGTGTGTTATAAACGCGCAATGGCATGGATCAATCTCTCAGTAGTCGGTAGTCAGGGGTCAGTAGTCAGGGGTTGAACAGTAGTCAGTGCCGGAAAATGGTCCTGGTCTTTACTGACTACTGACCACTGACTGCTGAGAGATGAGCACGACAACCTCAGAGACAATAGCCTCACCCCGGCCGACGGGCCCGACGTGCTCGCCGGTCTTGGCCTTGACATTCACGGCGGTCTCGGCGACGCGGAGCAGTCGCGCGAGGTTGGCGCGGATGGCCGGCTTGTGGGGGCTCAGTTTGGGCTCCTGGGCGTGGATGATGACGTCGCAATTGACCACCCGCCAGCCGGCCCGCTCGACCTGGTCGACCACCTCCGCCAGGAGCTTCGTGCTGTCCAGCCCTCGCCATTGAGGATCCGTATCCGGATAATGTTCCCCGATGTCGCCCAGGCCGGCCGCTCCGAGGATGGCATCGGCCACCGCGTGGCAGACCACGTCGGCGTCGGAATGGCCCACCAATCCCCGCGGGTGGGCGATCCTCAAGCCTCCCAGAATCAACGGCCGTCCCTCGTCCAAGCGATGGGTGTCATGGCCGATGCCTACTCTTAGATTAGTCATGGGTCATCGGTCGTCAGTCATCCATCTGGAACCTGGTATCTCGGATTCCCCAAGAGGCGCGCATGTCACCCAGATCCTACCAATGACCAATGACCCATGACCAGATTAGCCTTTTCCCATTATCAGGCGAACCAATTTTCCAATTGAGAAGAAAAGTTTCAAGTTTTCGAGGTCAATCCGATTCGCGACATCGCCTGCCCAGAAAGCGCGGAGATCTAAGACTCGTTCTCATCGGGATTTGGGAACATTCGACGCATGGCTGTGTCGAACTGGCATCCGGAATGCAATAACCAGAATCCAACAACGCGGCCCGAGCAAGGACGTCCCGGAGATCCAGCCGATCGCGGGAAAATTGGGGATTGCGAGGGAAACGCGAAAACCGGAATCGAGAAGAACCCCAGGTTAACCAATCCAGGAGGCCGTCATGCTGGTTCTGAGCCGCAAAGTGAACGAGAAGATCGTGATTGATGGGAACATCGTGGTGACGGTCGTGAAGATTGACCGCAACCAGATCCGGCTAGGGATCGAGGCTCCGGGCCATATCCCTGTGTTCCGCGAAGAGATCGTCGGAACCGTGCGCCGCACCCCATCGGAAGTGGCTGTCGCCGCGGGTGTTTGACGGCCGCCCTTGAACGTGTGAAAGTCCCGGCTTCGGCCTGATCGCGCGCTTCCGCGCCGGCTGAAGCCGGGACGCCAATCCAAACATCCACATCCTGGGTCATCTCATCGCAGACCGCCTTTCTCCCGATCCACCTTCGTCTTTCCTCACGCGGCGGCGTCACAACGGGATTCGAGATTCCGGATGCCGGAATCATCCGCTTTGGGGAATCCGCAATCCCGAATCCCCTCGTCCCAACGACGCGAACGGCTCAGACAGCCTCTCGTGAAGAGTCGGTCGGCCGACCAACCCTTGACGTAGGAGCCGTCGAATTCTTTCGATTTCCCGCGACTCGCCTTGACATAATACTTAGCCTGTCTAAATAATAAGCCATGCAAAAGATCGAAGGTGATACCTTACGTGGCCATCTGGAAGGCATGGTGCTGGCGGCCCTGTCGCGGGGCGAGGCCCATGGCTTCGAGGTCTTGCGCCGGCTGGAGGAACTGGGCTGCGGGGCCCTGAGCCTGAAAGAAGGGACGCTGTACCCCGTGCTCTACCGGCTCGAGGAGGCGGGGATGGTCCGGGCGGCGTGGGAGGCCGATACGGGCGGCCGGCGTGGCCCGCGGCGGCGGATCTACCATCTGACCGCCAAGGGGGAGCGCGAGTTGGCCCATCGTCGGGAAGCCTGGGCGCAGTTCGTGACGATCGTGGGCGGGATCCTGGGGGCACCAGCATGATACCGAGTCACTTCGGGGACCTGATCGAGCGCGTGGTGGGACCAGTGTGGGCCAGCGAGTCCCGTAAGGACCGGATGCGGGAAGAGCTGTGCGCTCATCTGGAGGCGAGCTTCGAGGAAGAACGCGGCCATCTCGGCGATGACGGAGCGGCAGCCGATCGAGCCATTCAGCGACTTGGGGAGACGAGCGAGCTCGACCCACAGCCTCCAGAACTCGGTCCCCTGGCTCGAACGCGTCCTGTATACCCGCTTGATCCCACATCATCGCCTCGAGACCTGGTGTCGCCGCCGGCGCGACGAGACGTTGCCGCACTATGCGATCCGGATCACGACCGGGATGACGCGCTGATCGCCGGCGCCGATCTCATCGTCCTGCCAATCAGCGCCGCCATGCGGCACCCGACCCATGGATTGGCGCGTGGTTTTCACCTGGGGCACCGCCCAGTTCGCGCTGATCGCGGCGGGCGCGTTCGTCTTCCCGTTCCTCTGGGAAGCCATGGTCCGCGCCCTCCAGAGCGGATCCTCCCGCCGGTACCGGCCGGCGCTGGTCGCCGCGTTGTCGAGCTTGGTCGTGATGGCCCTGATCCTGGGCTTCGTCCTGATCGTCACGGTCGGGCGCACCCATGGCCAGGTCTTTCGCCGATCCGATTGGCTCTTGGTCCTGGTCATGGCCCTGTTCGGACCCGTCACCTTGATCCTGGGCGCGCGGGACACCATCTCCTGGCGCCGCCGCCGGGACGGATGGGAGCTGCCCGAGATCCCTTCGTGACCATCCGCTTTCCCTTCTTCATTGACCGTGTCTGGTCTTTAGTGTTACAACTGTCGCAGGCTCCGCGATAGCCTCGCGACCTTCTTCCATTAGTCGGAGACTCGCATCATGAGATCGCTTCGGCGGACGGTCCTGTTCCTCGGGCTGGGCGTCTTGACGAGCGGCATGGCGCAGGCTGCGCCTCGCGTCCGCGACGTCTGGCATTCCTACGTCGCCGACGGCAAGCGGTACGGGTACGTCCACACGGTGGTCGTCCGGCTGCCGGACGGGAACTTTCGCATCACGCAGGAGTCGCGACTGCTGATCGACGTGCTCGGGGTCAACAAGGAGGAGATCACCGAGCGCGGGGAATACGTGGTGACGGCGGATTATCGTCCGGTGTCGATTTCGGTCGAGGGGAAGCGCGAGTCGGGCATGGCCCGGGTGACGGGTCGGAGCCGGGGCTCGTCGTTCGCGGTAACCGCGATCGGTAGCCGGCATCGAGCGGAGCCGGGTCTTCGATCGGCCCGAGACGATCCTCCCCGAAGCCCTGCCTCGAGGACTGGCTGGCCGATCGACCGCCGTCGTTCGAGGTGGGCGAGTTGACGCTGCTGGGCGAGGAGTCGTGCACGCCCAAGCCGGCGAAGGTCAAGCGGCTCGCCGCCCGCCCCGGGCAGCCGGGCGTTGCTTGGTTGGTCGTCTCGGCCTCCGCGGAGGGCGAGCAGCGGTTGGTCCTGGACGCTGACGGCCTGTGTCTCGAGCGGTCGGCCGCGGGTGGACTTGTGACCATCCGGCGCTCTCCGGCCGAGCAGGCGCGCGACATCGTCTACCGCAAGATCGACGGACGCGACGCCCTGATGTTCCCCCTGGGCATGGAAGTCGGCCCGCCCGAACTCCTGGAGTCCTTGACCGTCGAGCTCAAATGGAAGGACATCGGCTTCGACCGATTCCGCCTGGAAGACGATCGCCAGCACGTCGTCGAGAAATCTCAGGACGGGGACCAGTACCGGGCGGTCGTGCGGATCGAGCCACCCAGGCCGTTGCCGGTGCCGGCGCGGCTGCCGATCAACGGGCCGGAGTTCGCGCCGTATCTGGGCGAGTCGCACTACATCAAGCCGCACGATGAGAACATCGTCGCGTTGGCCCGCGAGCTGACCCGCGGCAAGACCGACGCGCTGGAGGCCGTCAAGGCCCTGAGCATCTGGATGGGGAAGAACATCGAGCCCAGCCTCATCGCCGAGACGCTCACCGGGCCGGAGGTGCTCGCCTGCCGGAAGGGGAAATGCAGCGAGTTCGCGACCTTGTTCGCCTCGCTGGCGCGGGCGACCGGCATCCCCACGCGAATCGTACTCGGCGAGCGGATGATCCCCGGTCAGTGGGGCGGCCACATGTGGAACGAGGTCTATGTCGGCCGCTGGATCCCGGTCGAACGCGGGCGCCAACGAGGTCGGGACGTCGTTCGTCCTGGTCAAGCTGATCGACCACGAGACGGTCGAGGGGACGCAGCCCCTGCGCCAGGCATTGCCGGCGAGCTTCGCGATCGCGATCAAGGACCACCGATCGAAGCCGGCGCCGCTGGCGGGCAAGTTCCAGACCGGCATCGTGGGGCGCGTCTACACCAACGCCGAGCTCGGCTGCCGCATGACCGCGCCCGGTGAAGACTGGTCGATCGAGGAGGTCAAAGAGCCCGGCGCGACGGTCCTCCGCTTCAAGCCGCCTGAGACGGGTAAAGGCGATGTCCAGCTCCATTTCGTCGCCTTCTCGCTGCCGATCCCGCTCGAGCCCAAGATGATCTTCGCCCCCCGCCGCAAATACTACGAGAAGATCCTCAAGGATTTCACGGTCATCGCTAACGAGACGAACCCCGTCAAAGGGTTGGCGGGCCACCGCCTGGAATTCCGGTTTGTCTCGGGCAAGGGGAAGCCCCGTCACGGGTTCGAGGTACTCTGGCGGAAGCCAGGGTCGGGCTATCTGCTGACCCTCAATGCGGAGGAGCCGGCATTCGAAGCCGCCAAGGCGCAGTTCGACAAGCTCCTCGTGAGCTTCGAGGATCTTCAATAGAGTGGGCGATGCTCACCGGCCTGGTCTATTTTTCCGAGAACGATTGAAGCCAGTGGGCCGCGTTGCGTGCCTCGTCCGCATCCGGGAATCGCTCGAGGATCTGGTGGTAGACCGTCGCCGCGGCGTCCATCCTCCCTGATGCTTCGAACTGGCTGGCGACGGTCAGGAGGATCGATGCCCGGGAAACCCGCTCGGAGGGAGACTTCGTCTCGAAGAGGCGCGTTCGAGCCCTCTGCCGCGTCGGCTCGTCCTGGGCCGGTACCTTCGGAAAATACGGCTCGAGATCGGTCGGCCTCTCATACCGTGGCCGGGGCTTCCTCGGGTTCTGCCAGTGATACCAGAACCCGTGCTTCTTGCGGTACAAGTAGATCTCAACCCAAACCAGGGGTGCGATCATCACCAGGGTCAGGAACGACAAGACGACCAGACCGCCAACGCCCAGGGCCATCGAGAGCGCGAAAGCGATCGCGACCACCGCATTCAGGATCATGAGGTCCTTGATCCGGTGCCGGAACCTGGGTGTCTTCCGATCTCGGAACATCGAGCATTTCCTCCGTCTGGTCAACCGACTCGCCGGCTCGCCCGGCGCGGCTCGTTACCCTCAACACGGGACACGAGTGTGCGCGATGATGAAGGTTTAGGCTCGGACCACGGCCGGATAGACCTTGCGGATGGCCGCGATGATGTCGTCCACGTCGGAGCGAGAGTAGCTCGGATCGAGCGTGACGCCCGCGAACCGCCGATGGATGGCGATCGTCCTGGGGCAACATTCGGAACCGTAGCGGATCGATCGGCCTCGGTCGCTGGTGAATGACGGCCAGTTGGGGTGGGTTGTCAGTTTGTGCTCCACAGCCGGCTGGAGCGGCACCAGCACCACGGCCTGTGGGGGACTCGCCGGCACGTTCTCGGCGACCATGGCCGCCAAGAACCGGTCGCGTCGGGCCGGCGAAGGAAAGCCTATCCAGATGGTCGCGCCGAGGTCACCGGCAGGATCGGGGCGTAGGCGCAGTTGCAGCTCGGGCAGGTCGGCAATCCCCTCGTACACCCGCCGGGCATGGCCCCGCAGGGACGCGACGATCGCGTCGAGCTTGCGGAGCTGGGCCAGGAGTACCGCCCCGGTAAACTCGTTCATGCGGTACTGGTTGCCGATCATCCCCTCGAGCTGGGCGTGGCCCAGCATGGCCTTGTGGGGTGGGCGGAGCAGGCCCAGGTCGTGGTAGCGCGAAGCCCGCTCGAACAAGAGCGGGTCGTTCGTGACCACGGCCCCGCCCTCACCGGAGCTGATCGTCTTGGCGATCTGGAAGCTGTAGATGCCGAGATCGCCGATCGACCCCAGCGGCTTGCCCTGGTAGCTGCCGCCGAGGCTCTGGCGCAATCTTCCAGCACGGTGATCCGGCGCTCGCGGGCGATGCTCATGATGGCGTTCATGTCGGCCGGGCCGCCCATGGAATGGACAACCATGATCGCCTTGGTTTGCGGCGTGATCTTGGACTCGAGATCAGCGGGATCGAGGTTGAAAGAGGTGTCCGACTCGGCGAAGACCGGCAGGGCTCCGTGCATCACAATCGCGTTGAAACAGGAGTACCAGCTCAAGGCGGGGAGGATCACCTCGTCACCGGGACCCACGCCCAGGGCCGCCAGCGCGGTGGTCAGTGCGGCGGAGCCCGAGGTGACCGCCAGGGCATACCGCGTCTGCATCCGCGCGGCCAGTTCCTTCTCGAAGGTGAGCACCTTCATCGGCGGCTGGGTACCGGGCCCGTACCAGCGGAACGGCTGGCGTTTGTCGAGCACCTCTCGAACCTGGGCGAGCTCCTTGTCGTCGTAGTATTCTGGTCCGTAATAGGTGGACCGGAGCGGCTTGGCCCGAACGGGCTTGCCGCCCTCGGCCGCCAGCGCGGAGGTCGTTGAGGTCGTCCCGGCCAGTGCGGCCGCGGCGGACAGGAACGTTCGGCGATGCACGGTGCCCTCCTTATCTCAACTCTTGATGGTCGCAGTCCCGTGCGGGTTGGGTCGGCTCGAAATCACGGGTTTGCCCGGCTCGGGCGGGGATCCAGGGGGACGTCGCGGAACTCGGCCCAATGATACGGCCGGGTCTGGAGGCGGAACTCCCGGAGCTGGTCGGGGGGCAGTTTGAACTCCAGGTCGTGGAGCTGGGTCCCTCCGGAACCGACCGCGCCGGCGGAAGACGGTCCCTGTTCGTTGCCGTCGCTGTCGACCGCCACAATACGGAGATCCACGCCGCTGAGGTTATGGGCGACGACCATGGCGGTTCCTCCCGCGACCGCCCGGGCCTTGGCGAACAGGATGCCCCCCTTGGACGTCCCGTTTCCCTGAATCCCCTGACCGTTGCTCGTCGCCTCGGTCTGCCACTCACCGCCAGCGACGCCGACGCGGACGGTGCACGTCGGCACGTCACGAGGCAGGGACGCCGCCGCCCCGTACACTCCCGACACGGCCGGCTTCCCCTCCCATCTCGGTGGGTGACTGCCCCCCATCGACGACGCTTTGGGGATTTCCCAGCTCACAGCGGGACCTTGTTCCACGCGACCACCGGATAGCCGGATGGCGAACACGCGGGCCTTGTGTTTTTCATCGGCCGTCGTCGAACTACCCAGCCCATCGAACGGAGGCCGATCCAGCGGCCGCCCGTCCGGCCCCCACCACGTCTTCGGACCCAGCGGCTGTGTCGAGACGCCGATCAGTTCGACCGTCCCGCCGCCGCGAAGTTCCTGCTTCCAGGGCGCCTTTTCATCCTCGCCGCCGCGCACGGCTGCGACGATGCCGGCCGCGAAGACGACGGTAACGACCAGTTTCCCTCTTGTCTCGATCATGACCTGGTACACTCCCTCGCCTCGCCCACACCTTGACGCGAGTCCACACCGCCCAGACCGCCTCGACACCACGGCCTCGTTCGTCCGATTGTACACGCACGCTGATTCCGACGGCCAGGAACCATTCCGGTTGATCTTCCATAAGAGTCCCTCAAAAAACGGGGCTGGCTCCGAGTCTGCAAGGTGCCTGTCCCCCTTTTTTGAGGGACTCTAAAGCGAGGATGTGTCGATGTCGCTCAGCCTTTCTGTGGAATCAGGATAGACGAGCACCACCAGTCCTCGGGGTTCTCACCCTCCCCGATCACCCGGCGAGAACTTCACCGAGCCGGGGCTGATCAGCGTCTGGGTTTCCTTGATCAGCGTGGAGATGCGCATCACGGTCAGAGTGAATTCGGTCAGCGCCTCGCGCCCCTCGGGGCCGACCCAGACATAGCGGTCGTGGTGGCGTCCGACATAGCAGGCATCCCGGGGGACATCCTTCTTCCGCCCGACGTGGAACCAACCGGGACCGACCCTGGCGAGGTCGCGCTGGATGCTGTCGACCTGCCGGCAGACGTTCCGCGCCAGCGGCGAGAGTTCACGGGGTAGGGCCTCCGGCCCGATCGCACAGACTTCGTTGTCGTTGGTCGTGATGACCTGGGCGTCGAACTCGGCATAGTTGCGGCTCTTCGCCGATTCGAGCTCGTAGAAGAGATCCGATTCGTCGCGCTGGTCGGCGTTGGACGGGAACTGGTTCTTCAGCTCGTGGGCCAGCTCGCTCAAGAACTCCGGGTCGGGCATGTCGGAGTGGCCGATGGCGCGTCGATAGGCCATGCGCAACAGGCGCAGCTCGGTGTGCTCGATCACGGGCGTCATGCCCCACTGCACGACGACCGTCCGCGAGCCGAAGAGCTGCGGCAGCGTGTTTGGCGGCGGCCCCAGGTCCACCGCTGCCCCCGCGCTGGCCGAGTCGGTGACCTGCGTCGTCCCTTCTCGGAAGTTCACGTGCCAGGGGAGCGCCGAGGGGTTGTCGGCGAACAGGGCCAGGTTGTCGAGCACTTGCTGATATTGCAGATCGGGGAGCGTGCTCGCCTGGCGCATCGTCCGCTGTCCCAGACGGACCGCCGTGCAACCGGTCGAGCCGGCCAGTGCAACGGCGACACCGACGGCGGCAGCGAGCGCGGCGGTCCCGCGGAGGAGCATGTCCCCGTCCCCATCGAAAAGGCGACAGCCGCGCGAGGTGGATTATGCGGGTTATATCGGCTGGCGGACTTGTGGTCCATGAGCCGGCCTGATCTCCTCAAGGTCGGCCCAATCATCCTGAGGCAATATCGTCGGGTAGAATGGTGAGGGGTCGGGGCCCGGAGACCACTGTTATCCGGGTTCTCGACGTCGACAAGCGAGCCAAATCATGAACCACCCGAGCACGCGCCGCGATTTCCTGGGGACCGGTCCGGTGGTCGCGGCGGGCTTGCTGGCCGTCGGAGCAGACAATCCCGCGAGCGCCACCGAGCCGCTCCAGGCACCGAATCCTCACACGGATTACCCTCGGGATCGCCCTGGCTCGGGCGGGCCGGTCGGCAGCCCGACCGACCGGGGCAAGCTCGTCCCCGGCCTGCGAAAGCCCGGGCTGCCGCCCGTCCCGGTCGTGACACCCGACCTGGCCAGGCTCCCCTGGACCTTTCGCGACGGTGCCAAGGAGTTCCATCTCATCGCGATGCCCGTCAAACGCGAGATCCTCCCCCACCTCGAAATGGACGTCTGGGGTTTCAACGGCACGATGCCCGGCCCCATGATCGAGGTGAACCAGGGAGATCGGGTGCGGATCATCGTCGAGAACCGGTTGCCCGAGTTCACCTCCATTCACTGGCACAGCCTGGAGATCCCTGTCAGCCAGGACGGCGTGCCCGGCCTGGTGCAGGACCTCATCCCGCCTGGCGAGGCGTTCGTCTACGAGTTCACCCTTCACCAGCACGGCACGTTCTTCTACCACGCACACGTCGCGATGCAGGAAGCCATGGGTATGGTCGGCCTGTTCATCATCCATCCCAAAGAGGCGTATGAGCCGGTCGTCGATCAGGATTTCGCCCTGATCATGCAGGAGTTCGACATCCTGCCCAACGCCACGATCCCCAACAGCCAGGGGATGAACTTCAACTTCCTGACGTTTAACGGCCGTTGCGCACCGCTGACGACGCCGATCGTGGTCAAGCTGGGGCACCGGGTCCGGCTCCGGCTGGTGAACTTCAGCACGGCCGATCATCACCCGATCCACCTGCACGGCCATACCTGGTGGATCACGGGGACCGAGGGGGGCCGCATCCCGGAATCGGCCTGGATCCCGGGCAACAATGTGCTGGTCGGCGTGGCCCAGGCGCGCGACGTCGAGTTCATCGCGAATAACCCGGGCGACTGGATCATGCACTGCCATATGTTCCACCACATGATGAACCACATGGTGTCGATGGCCGGTCCGATGATGCGCGTGCCCCTGGACGATACCCGCGCGGGCGTACCGGGCTTCCCCCAGAACATGGAGGGCGGGATGTCCATGGGGACGGACATGAAGATGTCGGTCCCCGAGGACGACCTCCGGCCCCTGGCCAAGCGTGAATCGCGTGGGATGCGCCGCGACTGGTCGCACATCAAGGGACTCACGACGGTCGTCCGCGTCCTGCCACCGGACCTTTACGATAAGGTCATGACCGGCAACGAGCCCTTGCCGCCCGGGTCGAGCATCTTCGGGCCCATTCCTCCGCGGAGAAAGATGAGCATGGATCGCGGATGAAGTCGAATGATCGACAGAATCGGCCGCGATCGGAGTTCGGGCGATTCCCGCAAGAAAGGAAAAAGGGGAGACCGCCGCACGGTCGATAACATCGAAAGTCTACGGGCGTGGAAAATCCAGGGAGGGCCGGGAGCCGAAGATGCTCAGGATGAGGGGTTGCCTGCGAATCTCCTGGTCATGGCTGATATCTGCCGTCGTCTCGACCATCGCCTGCGGGCAGGAGATGAGTGGGCACGGAGAAGCGGCTCGATCGGGGACGCCGCCCGGAGCGATGAGCCATCCCATGCCGGCATCGCCGATGCCGCCGTCGATGAATGCGCGGCCCGCCGCTCCCGCGACCAGGGCGGTCGTGCCGTCGATGAGCATGGCCGACTTCGAGCGGATCGCGTTGCAGCGAAATCCGACCCTGAGGCAGGCCACGGCCCAGTTCGATGCCGCGATGAACCGGTCGTTGCAGGCCGGGCTGTATCCGAATCCGGTCATCGGTTATGTCCAGGACCAGATCGGATCCTATTCGGAGAGCCAGCCCACCGCCCATGGATTCGCCGTCAAGGGGAAGCCATCGCCGGGCGACAATATCGGCCCGTTCATCCAGTGGCAAATCGTGACCGCGGGCAAGCTCCGTCTCAGCCGGGCCAAGTTCGCCGAGGAGGCCAACGCCGCGCGGTGGCAGGCTATCGGACAGGAGTTGCGGGTCATCAATAATGTGCGTATCCTGTTCTTCGAAGTCCTCGCCGCCCAGAGGCTCATCGAGATCCACCGCGAGCTGTTCCGCCTGGACGAGGACCTGGTCCGGACAACCCGGGAGATGGTCAACGTGGGCCAGGCCAACCAGCCGGACCTGCTCGAGGCGCGGGTCCGGGAACGTCGCGAGCGCGTGGCCTTGCGGAACGCGGAGAACCGATACCGCGGCGATTGGGAGGAACTGGTCTCCGTGGTCGGAGCGCCGGAGTTGCGACCGACCGTACTGGATCCCCGACCGCTGGAGGCCGAAATCGGCCCACTGGATTTCGACGGGACCCTGGCCGATCTGCTCCACCGCAGCCCGGAGATCCAGGCCGCCCTTTCGGAAATCCGGCGCGATCAGATCATGGTGCGACGCGAACGAGTCGAGCCGATCCCGAATATCCTGGTGCAGGGCGTCACGGGCTACAACTACGAGTTCGGCGTCCAGACCGCGGGCGTTCAGGTCGGTTTCACACTGCCACTCTTCAACCGCAACCAGGGGACCATTCGCGAGGCGATGTCCGACCTGACGCGCGACCATGCCGAGTATGAACGGATCCGATTATTACTGCGCCAGCGTCTGGCCGAAGTCTTCACCCGCTATCAAAATGCCGTGCAGTCGGTGGAAGACTTCCGCGCCGAGAGCCTTCCCCTGGCGCGACGAGCCTACGAAATGCGACTAACCAGCTACCATCAGCGCAGGACGGAATGGCCCCGAGTGCTGGAGTCTCGTCGCTCGTATTTCGACCTCAGCCAGGACTACGTTGAATCGCTGCTGGAACTCCGCAAGGCGGAGGTCGAGATCGGCGGGATGCTCCTGATGGATGGCCTGAGCTCACCCGCAACTCCGACGTCTCAAGGCCATATCGAAGCAGTCCCGACACCGCGATGATCGAGGATGAATACCAATCGCGGCGCGGTATCGTCTGATCCTACTTGAGCCGTTCCTTCCGCGCGGAGAGCCGCTCTTCGACGGTCTGCAAGAGTGGGCTACCCTCGAGGCCGGCGTCGCGGACAGCACCGCCGAGGGCCACGTTGAGGCGCGGATCGTTGAGTCGGACGAGGGTCTCCAGGACCGCGGCTCGGACTGGCTGAGTGGCGTGGACGTCGGCGAGCAGGTCGGCCAGCCGCTTGCGGATGTCGTCGGACCGGGCATCGGGCAAGGCCAGGAGTCGTTGCGCGGCTCGGGCCGCGGCGATGACGACCTCGTCACTGCGCGAGGCCAGCCCCGCCCGGACCAGGGGCAGGCGCGGGGCTCGTTCAGGTCGCCCAGCGCGATCAGTGCCGGGGCCGTGAGCGGGTCGTTGAGATCCCGGGCCAGCTCGAGCAGGCGCGGGGCGATGTCGGCCTGGCCGAGACGACCCAAGGCCTGGATCGCCGCGCCGTTCCAGGTCAGGTCGTTGCTGCGCTGCCAGATGGCGTGCAGCTCGGGGATCGCCCGGGGTTCCCGGATCGCCGCCAGGGCATCGATCGCCACATCGCGGAAGTTAGGGTCCGAGAGATGTTCGATCGCGTAAGGGTAGCCCCCACGGTAGCCATGCCGGCCGACGAATTCGGCCAACCGCAGCTTCCGCCTCAGGTCGCCTTCTTCAGCGAGATGCGGCCAGGCGGCCCGCGCGGCCTCGGCCGTATTGATCTTCTGGAGGGCGTCGAGAGCCGTCCAGCGCACCGGGAGATTGGTCGGGTCGATCAGACTGTCCAGCACGGGGACCAACTTCGGGTCGGCGACGCGGTCGCAGGCGGTGGCCATCGCCAATCGCTCGGGGAAATCGAGGGATCGGCGTGCCGCATCGAGGAGGGCCGGGGTCGCGACGGAGGCCGGCAACTCGCCGAGCAGGCCGATCTCGATGACGATGCCCAATCCGGCGTCATACTTGGCGGTGAGCCGTGCGACGAGGCGTTTGGCAGCCCCGCCCGGATCGAGCGCCCCGAGGGCTCGCCCGGCGGCTTGCTGGACCTCATCCGGCGCATCCAGCGGCATGGCCTCCAGCTCCGCCGCGAGGCCCGGGGCCTGGTCCGCGGGAGCCAGCTTGAGGAACGCCCTCAGTTGCGCCGACCGCTCGGCGAAGGTGGATGCCGCCCGCTCGGGCCGGAGCCATGGCCGGGCCTTTTCCCATCGCCCCGGACCCTTCCCCGTGGCCGCCAGGGCATCGAGCATCGCCACACGAAGCGGCAGGTCGGCTCCGACCGCTTTCGCGGCCGAGATCAGCGCGGCGGCCGCGGCGTCGTGAAGGTCCTGCTGTCCGAGATAATCAGCGTCCAGGACCGCACCCAGGGTCTGCGCCGCAGCCTCTCTCACGACCGGCGACGGGTCCCGCAAGGAACGGACCACGGCGTCCAGCACTCCCGGTGCCTGGGCTGCCAGTAGGGCGCGGCGTCGCAGTGAGACCAGCATCGGCAGGGCATCCCGTCCTTTCGAGGCCCGCAAGCCCTCGACCAGCAGCGCGACCTTCTTGCTCCGATCCCGTTGTTGCGTGACCGCGATCAACGTCTCGACCGATACCAGGAGCGGATCGTCCTGAGCACTCAGCCGGGGGATCGACAACTCGAGCGAGCCCGCCAGGTTGCAGTTGAAGTAACCGGGGCCGTTCCGGCCCAGCAGGAGCAAGAACATCTGCCCGCGGTCAACCTGCTCAGGACCCGCTCCATACTGGTAGATGCCCAGGTCCTGGCCGGTCAGGAGTAGGGTGTCGTGCGCGTAGATCCCCTTGAGCATTCGCACCGGCTCGAACCGGTACTGCAAAGTGATCTGCTCCTGCTTGCCGCCGTGGACGATCTTGGTCTCGAAGACGTTGACCAGCCGAACGGCGAGGATCAGCTCGGCGCGGGCGATCGCGTTCTCCAGATCAAGCATGCCCTGCTTGGCGGTATTCCGCGCGCGGACGAGCGTCGGCTCGATCGGGGACCCCTTGGCGGGCGCCGGCTTGGGAGTTGGCGGGAGCTGGCCCTCGGGAGCGCCCGTTGCGCCGCGGATCGCCCCGGGGGCCGTCCATGCCGTGGCCGCCAGCAACAAGAAGCTTGCGGAAATCACGGGGCCGAGGAACGATCTCTTGCCGGCCGAAACGGTGAAATCCGAAGGAACGCATCGATTCGGTGGCTTGGTCATGGCCCGAACTCCTGGTTGATTCATCAGCGGTCAATGCCGGGCTCCCGATCCCGTGCCGGAAGTCCCTACGATCCTAGGCGTAATCGGCGCGCCGAGAGAGCGCGATGCTCGGGAGAACCGCCCGGAATCGCACCAGATCGCTTACTCACAAGCCGCTTTCCGCCTTCGCTAATCCGGCGGAGGACTCAACGGAATATCATCTCAGTCTCGTAGGGTGCTCTGTGAGCACCGAATTCGGCGAAGTCCGCCGTATCGGTGCTCACAGAGCACCCTACAAAGACTGTCCGAGACAGTCACTCAACGGGATATCCTCAGGTTCGGCATCGCCTTTTGAAGTTCGGCCACTCCGTCGTCGGTGACCTTCGTCCCTTTGATTCGCAGTTGGACCAGGTTGGTCAAAGGATGCAACCGGGCCAGTCCCGCGTCGCTGACCTTCGTCCCAATCAGGGACAGGTGATGGAGGTTGGTCAGCCCTCCGAGATGGGACAACCCGGCATCGGTAATCGCGGCGCCGTCGAGCCCGAGCAATTCCAGGCCGTTGAGGCGTTTCAGGTGCGCCAGGCCGGCGTCGGTAACATCCGTGTGGTCGAGATTCAGACCTCTGAGACGAGTTAGCGGCTTCAGAGGCATGATGCGGGTGTCTGTGGAACAGGCGGAGGAAGAGATTGTCAGCCACCGCAGACTTGTCAGCCGATCGAGATGCGCGAGTGCGCGGTCGGACACGTTCGACGGATCGAGGATCAGAGTATCAACCCGGGTGAGGTTTCCGAGTTGAGCCATCTCCGCATCGGATGCCCACCTGGAAAAAACGACCCACGAGACGTGATGGAAGTCGTCGATCCCGACGCGATCGATCAACCACTTCGGCGCCCAGGGCCGACCGTTCTGGTGGTAACGACCGTCCGTCCACTGCCAGTCGTACATGACTTTGCCGCCGGTCCTCTCGATCGCTGCCACGGCTTCGCGCTGAATCCGCGCGCTGCGGACCAGCCATCCCAGCCAGATACCGGCTACGAGAATCACGACCAGGAGCGAGCGCAGGCTGAGATGGAGGTATCTCCGGAGCGAATGTCGGCCAGGCGTCTCGAGGCTACCGGAATGGTCCATGGCGGCCGGCTGTCGAGAGGTTGACGGAATGAAGCTCCGGCGCGGCAGAAGCCGCTTGCCGATCTCGGCTCAGGGCTCCTCGCCGTAGATCTGCTTGAGCTTGCCAACGCGATGCTCGCCGCGGATGACGCGGATGGTCCCCGTGCTGCCGCGCATCACGATCGACTCGGTGGTGGCTCCGTCGGTGAAGAACCGGACGCCCTGGACCAGGGCCCCATCGGTGATGCCGGTGCAGGCGAAGAAGACGTCGTCTCCTTTCACCAGATCGTCGACGGTCAGGACGCGGTCGAGGTCGTATCCGGCCGCGATGGCGGCTTGACGCTCGTCGTCATCGCGAGGAAAGAGTCGGCCCTGGATGACGCCGCCGAGACACTTGAGCGCGGCGGCGGCGACGACTCCCTCGGGCGTGCCGCCGATGCCGTACAGCAGATCCACGCCCGTGCCGCGACGGGCGGCCGTGATGGCGCCGGCGACGTCACCGTCGGTCAGGAGATAAACCCGCGCCCCCATCTTCCGGACGCGGTCCACGGCCTCTTCGTGGCGGGGCCGGTCGAGGATCATCATGGTGACGTCGCTGACCGACATCCGCTTCGCCTTGGCGACGTTCTTGATGTTCGTCTCGATCGGGGCCGTGATGTCGATCGCCGTCGCGGCCTCGCGGCCGGTGACGATCTTCTCCATGTACACGCACGGACCGGGATCGAACATCGAGCCGCGCAGCGAGACGGCGACGACCGAGAGGGCATTCGCCTGCCCCTGGGCCACCAGCCGCGTGCCGTCGATTGGGTTGACGGCGACGTCCACCTCTGGCGGGCTGCCCGTACCGATTCGCTCGCCGTTGTACAACATCGGCGCCTCGTCCTTCTCCCCCTCGCCGATGACGACCACGCCATCCATGGGCACGGCGTTGAAGAACAGCCGCATGGCGTCGACGGCACCCTGATCGGCGGCGATCTTGTCGCCCCGGCCCACCCATCGCGCCGCACCCAGCGAGGCCGCTTCAGTGGTCCGCACCAGGTTCAGCGCCAGGTCATGATCGGGCATCGGCGGCAGCCGTCTGGCAGCGTCCCCTCGACCGGGAATGGGATCGAGGCCCTCCGGCGTACGGCCCAGGTCATCAGAAGGCATCGACATCGAATCGCTCCTCACGCGGATTCCAGATTCCGGATTCCAGATTCCAGATTCCAGATTCCAGATTCCATAATATCACCAATCTGAAATCTGGAATCCGACTGGACTACGGCAGCTCGCGGATCCGGATGTTCCGGAACTCGACCGGCGCGCCCTCGGACTCGAGGCAGAGGTACCCCGTGCGCGGATCGCAGCCGCTGCCGCCCGAGACCTCTTCGCCGTTGACCCAGAGCCGGACCTCGCCGTTGATGCCCCGCACATAATAGTGATTCCACTCGCCAACGCCCTTGCTCAGGTTCTTGCGGGGGAAGCTGCGGCTGCCGTCGGGTGAGATGGGTGGGAACGGGGCCATCTTCGAGGTTCCCACGGCGAAGACGTCGCCGTTCGTCGTGAACCAGGTGGCTTTCCTGCCGGAGCTCTTCTCGTAATGATCCTTGTAGCCGTGGTCGAGGATCTGTACTTCGATACCGCCGCGCGGCAGCGCGTTGGGCTTGAGGCCCTCCAGCGCCTTCTCTGGAGCCCAGACGAAGATCCCCGAATTCCCACCGGATTCGAGGTGTTTCCACTCGGCGACCAGCTCGAAGTTGGTCACCGGCTTGCTCGTGCGGAGCACGCCAACCGGATGTCCCGTGCAGTGGATCACGCCGTCCTTCCACGTCCAGGTCTCGGGGTCGCAGTTGACCCTCGCGAAGTCGTCCTGGCCGAGCGTCTTCCAGCCGGGCCCGGTCCCGTCCAGGAAGGCTTTCGGCAAGTGGGCCGGGTCGCCGGACATGCCAATTGCCAGCGGGGCGGTGATGACCAGCAGCCCGGCGATCCCGGCCAGGCTCCGACGCGATGATGCGGATCTCATGAGCGGATGCTCCTCAGGGTCAGTGGCGAATCCGGCGGTCCGGATCATCATCTTGACCGCAAGCCGGTGGGCGCGGCAAGTCGGTCGTGATGATGGCCGGACGGCCGGACGCGGAAAACTCACGGCGCGAGCGGGCCGGCCGAGCCCAATCGCGAGAAATGCCGAGCCTCAAGGGATGGCGTGTTCCTCGGGCTTGACGCCCTTCTTGGCCCCGCCGAAGCCAAAGGGGAGCGGATGGTACGGGCCGACGAGAGTCACGTCGGTCCGGGCAGGGATCTGGTCCTCGAGTCCGACGGCCCAGTAGGCGGCGTTGACCAGCAGCCGGCGCGTGCCCTCGCGCTCGAGGTCGGTCGCGGCCCCCATGGTCGTGGTGAAGATGCGGGCGGCCTTGCCTGCCTTGTCGGTGTAGGTCTTGACCCAGGCAACGGGCATCATCGGGTCGTTCTTCTTGCCCGTAACCGGCTCATCGTCCGGCTTCATCCCCTTGAGCACCTGGCCGAGGACCAGCGGCGTGCAGTCGGCGGGCGGGTGGGCTTCATACACGTCGGTCGGCCCCCAGATGTCGCCGTCCTGGATGCCGCGGAGGATCGGATGATCCTTCGCGCCGGGCGCGAGGATCCGCGCGTGCTCTCCCTGCCGTGGTGCCCGTGATGATTCACCCAGGTCTCGCCCAGCACCTGACGGCCAAACCCCCCATCCCATGCCTTGCTGTTCCAGGAATACTTCGCATACGTCTTGCCCGTGAGGTTGAAAGCGTGCGTCGCGGTCCGCATGCCGATGATCGGTCGGCCCGACTCGACGTAGTCGACGATTTCCTTCATCTGGTCGTCGGGCAGGTTGCGGAACCGAGTGGCGATGATCATCAAGTCGGCCGAGCGGAGCGCCTCGAGGCCGGGGATGTTGTCACTCCGGTTCGGGTCGATGGTCCCGTCCTTGCCGATGGCGAAGAGCACCGTGCACGTGAAGCCGTGATGCCTGGCCAGGATCTTGCCCAGTTGCGGCAGGGCCTCCTCGGAGCGATATTCCTCGTCGCCGCTGACCAGGACGACGTGCTTCCCCTTGCCCGGCCCATCGGAGCCCTTGTAGACGACCCAGGGATCGGCCCCGAACGTGGGGGCGGCGAGCCAGACCGTCAGATTCAGGACCATGACCACGAGAACGACCAGGACCGATTCCCTTCGTCGAATGGGTTTCCGTCTTGTCTGCATCACGGTTTCGCCTTTCTGTAGGGAACGAGGGTTCGGGAGGGTGAGCCAAACCCGGCAGGCTGGATCGGCGACTCCAATCCAGAGGACGGCTTGCATCTTACTGGCCTCTGGATGGAGAAGTAAACGCCCCAACCCTGGCCGGAACAGCAGGGATGTCTCAACCGACAGAAATTCCGCCAGCCCTCGAGTCGCGCCGAGCCATTCACTCCGGAGCGGGCCAGCGACTTGGTCGGGCGAAGGACGGCCTTGCGCGATCCATTGGACGATGACGATCACCGGGTCGGAAACCCTTCGGCGGCCGTCAGAGAGGGGTCAATCTGACAGCCGCAGAAGTTGTAAAGCGTGAATATCCACATCGTATCCATAGATAATGGTGTGTGTAATCAATACTTACGTCGAATCCCCGGGGTAAAGCCTGGATGAGAAACGAGACTTTCTAGGAGCGAGCCATGAGACTGCCTCGCGTGAGGTTCACCCTGAGGTCGATGATGATAGCGATGGGGATCGTGGCCGTGACTCTGGCAACGGAACGGCTCCTGTTTCATTACGCGGTGAGTCTGGTAAGATCTCACAATGAATATCTCTGGCACGAGGCGGCAACCGTCTGGGTCATCCTGAACATCACGTTCTCTCTACCTATCGGGATGTCAGCCGCAATGGTCCGGGCCGCGATGAAAGACAATGCCGAGTCACAGAAGCGCATCGGCTGATCGATAGTTGGCGCGGACAGTTGGGCGCACGACGATCTCCGGAAGTGGAAAGTCTGGACGAGAGATCATTCCGACGCCGCGGAGGATGTTTTCGACTCGTTCCCCCACTCTGCTGGGGAACGAGGTCAGCGGACTGTCTCTCGGTCAAGGAGCAGGTCGATGAGCACCCCCGAGCACCCGTTTCACGTCTGGGACTGCGAGACCATGCTCCAGTTCCGATGCCCCTGGAGTTGGAAGGAGCTGGACCAGACCGCCGAGGCCGACGTCCGTCACTGCCGGGAGTGCAACCGGGACGTCTACTTCTGCCGGACGCCCGCCGACTTCATCGCCCCGGGGAGCGGGGCCGCTGCGTGGCGATCCCCGACGACCTGTCCCCCGGCGGGGCCCTGGGCCAGCCTTCGCCCGAGTCCGTGCTTCTTCAGAAGGCACTCGCGGATCAAGGTGTGGCCTGGTGGGAGGAGGTGCTGGTCCAACAGACAGCCCTCAGTGCCGAGCAGATCGAGGCGATCCGGGCAGCTCAGAGCGAGCTCGCGGAGTCCGTCTCCTGGTACAGCCCGGAGCACCTGGCGGTCCTGAGGATGGCGGTCCAGTCCGGCGGCATCCGATGCCCCCGGTGTGGCTTCGACCTCGCCGCGGACAGCTTCGGAGTCATGGTCTTCCTGAACACGAGGCAATGTATGGTTTGCCGGGAGCCGATCGAACTGGAGCTTCCGTCGGAGTAGCCAGGGGCTCGGCAATCCAAGGGGCAGGATGGTACGGGCGGCCTGTCCTTTGCGGTACCACCCTGTCAGATGCTGTCGAGGCGTGGAGACGGATTGCCCTGATCCGCGCGAACGATCATTCTCCCATGTCCGTCAGCCGAGCAGAGGGCGCCTTCGTGCGGCTCGGAAGGCTGACGGCCAGGCCCACGACGCAAAAGACGAAGACGGGCACGGCCACGCCCAGCCACACCCGCAACGGATGAGCTGCCAATCTCGTCGAGATCCTGCCGTGCCACTGGCCATCCGGGGTTCCGATCTGGTGGAGCGCGAGGAACGTTTTTCGGTCGTCGGGGTTCGGCGTCAGCATCAAGGTTCGGCCGTCAGACGTCGTGTACTGCGATGCGGTCGAAGTCTGAAGGGCTCGATAGTCGGCGTCCGAAAGCCATCGGATGCTCACGTCCCGCGGGTCGAGAGACCACTCGTTATCCTTCAACCAGTAGACCAGGAAGAACCCCGAACAGGCCAGATTGAAGATCATCAAGACGAACACGGCCGGGACGAGATACGGTCGCGTGCGGCAGGTCATTGCGAGGCTCCTTCACCTGGAGAATTCGGGTGCGGGCCGCTCGCAGGCCCACGAGCAGAGGCGCGTCGCCATCGAAGCGTATTCGCTATCGGGGCGACTTTATCCGGAGTTTCCCGGATCCTTGCCACAACGCGCGACCCACTCCGAAGCGATTCCTGGAGTTCACACGAGGGCGGAGATGGGATAAGATAGCCGAAAAGCGTGATAGTGCCGAGGCAGGCCGGGACACCGCCAACAATCGGGACGATCGACCCGGATCGGCTGGGTGTCCGAGAGGGGTGTAGGGTGTAGGGTGGGTCGAGCCGCGATTCCTCGCGGCGAGGCTCACCGAAGACGGCGCGGTGTTCGGAGGGCTCACGCTACGTTGCGGCGTTCGACCCACCTTACAGGCGTCTCGTCCACCCTCTCAGGATGGCACGCCGGCTTGCCGGGCGGCCTTCAGAGCGTTAGCGTACCACTCCAACTCATCCAGGAACCGGGCGGCCCGCTTGTCGTACGCCGCATCGAGCGGACGGCCGTCCTCGTCGAAGGCGTCTTGCACGCGCGGGACCGGTAGCAGGGAGGGAATGCTCGGGGTCCCCAGCTCGCAGAGCATCGCGCGAACTGCATCGCAGCCCGCACGCCGCCGAATCCGCCGGCCGAGTAGCACACGATCGCCGAGGGCCGCCAGAAGTATTCTTCCAGGAAGTGGTCGAGCAGGTTCGAGAGCGCCGGCGGGATGCTGTGGTTGTACTCGCCGGAGACGATGATGAAGGCGTCGGCCGCCTTGATCTGGCCCGCCAGACGTTCGAGATTCTCAGGAGCCTCGCCGGGCGCATACTCCTTGTACATCCGGTCCAGGAGCGGAAGACGCTCCTCGACCGGATCGACCAGCGTCGCGCGGTGGCCGCGAGCCCGACAGGTCTCGAGGATGAACCGCGCGGCGCGGATCCCTGACGATCGCGGCGGACCGAGCCGTAGATGATGAGCAGGTCGAGTGACATGGCGCGTGCCTCTCCGGAGATGCGACTGTGAACGACCGATCCGCGCGCGACGGGCCGGCCTCAATAGGCCGGCCGGAGATTCCGTTTTCGGTGAGCGCCCGCGCCCGGCTGGGCGGCCCGGGCCATCTCGATCTGGATCGCCAGCCAGGCGAACGTGACGGCCGCGACGGCCAGGGCCCACACGTTCATGTCCTTCTTGAGCAGGGTATCGTACAGGCCATGGAGCACCATGGGCACCGCCAGCATGCGCATCATGAACAGGGCAAACTGGCCCTGGTCGGACACCTTCTCATACTCATCGAGGTTCCGCGCGATGGCGATCCCGACCGACGCGGCCCACATCGCATGCAGGGCCACGCACGAGACGAACCGGACGATGTAGATGTCGCCGCCGCTGATCCCATTGTAGTGGTCGCCCGAGTACATGATCCCCTCGGAGACTCCGAAGCCGACCCCGGAGGCCAGTCCCCAGAGGCACGCCCCGCGCCAGCCCATCGCGGCGTCACGCTTGAAGTAGAAGAACAGCGGGATCGCCTTGGTCAGCTCCTCGCAGAGGCCGACCCCGAACGTGAAGCCGAACGCGCTCAGGATCAGGTTGCTGTCCGGATCGAGCCGCCGAGTGGTATGACCAGCCGATAAACGCCAGGATCAGCATGATCAGCACAATCCAGCCTCTTCCATAAAATCGGCCGAATCGGAACTGCGAACAGAACTGGACCAGCATCAAGAAGACGATGCCCACGGTACCGGTGAACAATCCGATGCCCAGCAGGTGGAGCGGATTGCGCGCTCGACGGAGAAAAACGCGAGGGTCAGGATCAGGAAGGCGGCGGCGGTGACCGCGGCATAGATCCAGTGCATCGCCGAGTCGCGGGGCAGGTGAGCGCCCAGGAGCCTACCCTCGGGCATCACCCGAAGCAGCTCGTCGAGGCTCACGCCCTCGTTCTTCGTGAGGATGGGCTGCGCGCGCTGGAGCTGCTCAGGGGTCGCCTCCTGAAGAGTCGCCTCGATCCGATCCCCGATCGTCGTCTTGGACTCGTCCTTCTCGAGTAGCGAGAAGACCAGGGGGATCAGCGCCAGGCCCAGGAGCAAGTACGCATACTCGCGAATCGATCCCGACGAGGCCGGGGCGGCCAGTCTCGAGGCGGCCGTCTCCAGCGAGGGCCGAAACACCGGGGCGGCCGGCGTCAGGGCCGGGATCGGCGGCCCGGCTGGCGGCTCCGGATCGTACTCCGCCGAACCGTCCGATCGGCCCCCGGGTTCAGGCGTGAGCGCCGATTGGATGGTGTCCTCGACCGGCTCACCCTCGCCCACGGGCCTGGGGATCTTGAGCACGGCCTGGCATTGCGGACATCGCGTCATCCGGCCCGCGAGCGCGTCGTCGGCTTGCAGCCTCTTGCCACAATCACAGCGAAACAGAATCGGCATCGATCGAGCTCCCCCGAGGTTGTGGGCGTATCTCGTCCGAGTTCAGAGTCTCTCAATCATACCGGATCCGTCGCATTCATCGAGAGGGCGCGGCCATCTACTCAATAACCGGCGATCTCTCCCGGCGCTCCTGACCCCTTTACTGCTGATGACCCCTTTACTGCTGACCTGCTGCGCAGCACGCGCAGTTGCTTCTTTAGCCAGGCCGTTTCGGCGCCCACAATCGGCGGGCTCAACGGTTTGTTGTAGTCGATGCTTCGCTCATAGCGGGAGGCGCCGGTAAATGGAGTCGATCATCGCCTGGAGGTTCAGGATGATGTCGGGGTCGGGCCTCGCCAAGGGTACGGGAACCGCGGGCGACGGGATTTGGAAGTAGACCGGCCAGACCTGACACAGGTCGTACTTCTTCGCCCGGGCCACCAGGACCGTATACGGACTCTCGGGCCATGGATCGAGCATGGGCCTGCGCGGGCCGCCGCGGAGCAGGTCAATCTCCACCAGATTGGCCTGTCCCAGCAGCAGGCTTTGCCGCTTGCGAAGGTAAAGGTCCCAACCCGGCGTGTGGGGACGCTTGTTGGAGGGTGAGACCACTTCGATGCTCGTCACCAGCCGTTGCTGAGACGCGGCCTCGTAGATTTCGACGAAGGCCTCCTGATGCTCTTCCTCAATAAAGGCACGCATGACGACCGGTAATGACTGGAGCACGGGTTCTGCCACGGCAGCGCCACCTTTTTTGCGCGGCGGCTTCTTGCTCCGTTCGGTCGTGACACTGACATCAGGAACGAAGGGCCGGCTGGTCTTGCCTTCCTCGTCCACCAGGACGACGTAGGATCGTTCTCCAGCCCGCACGAGGTAACGCTCGGGAGCGACCTCAGCCAGAGCGTACTTGATCGCGGAGATGAGGTCATGATGGAAATCGGCCCACAGCCCGCAGGCCTCGATAACGGGGTCCATACCTGGAAATGGCGATTTCAAGAGCCTCTCCTTGCGACGGTTCAAAGGACTCATGCCCTGACACTACCGCGCCGACTTGTGAGGGACTAGTGAAAGAAGTTGACACCGTCGGAACGTCAGAGCCAGGTTCGATCGTCAGGCGAACGCCACCAATCAGAGGCCCCTTCCCCGGTCTCTTCCCATCCTGATGCGCAAGGGGGGAAACGGGGACATTGGGGCGAAAGCGGGGACATAGGGAAATGACGTGAGGACAGTTCTAACCCCAGACTGGATCAACCTTTGCGCTGCTCCCCATTCTGACCCATTTAGTCTCTGCGGGCCGCTCCGACGTGGACGAGATCCGGGCGGAGCCGTTCTCCTCGGGTCACACCAGCCGGTCGTGGGGACGGATGATCCAGGATCCGGACGGTCGGGTTTAGGATGAGTCACACCCGTGGCCGTAGAACGAGGGGTGCCTTCCCCATGAGTTCGTCAGGGGCCATCGTTCAAGAGGTCAAGATACGCCCTCTCGACCAGTCGATCCTGGGCGATCCCCAGCCGGCCCATCATTCCCCTCGCGATGCCGATTCCCTCATCCTCGGTCTGACCACGCTGGAGGACCACTTCCAGTTCGACAAACTCGCCCAGGTCCTCGACCCGATCGAGGTGAATCCGAGTCTGACCCGACCGATAGAGCCATCGCCGCTTCCTGACGATGCCGAGCACGCCGAGGGTGGAGGTGAGGATCGTCCGCAGAGCGATCGGGTCGCTGGTCGGAGCGATGAGATAGTCCGAAGTTCGTGGACCAGCTCGGTCCTCCCGACGGTAGAGGATCAACTCGCCGTGGCGGTGCCCCAGGACGCGGAGTTTCAACCGTCCGCCGGCTGACGGGAAAAAGATGTCCTCTTGATCGAGGATCTCGACCGGGCCATCGCAAAGCGACTCGACCTCGGCCCGCAACCGATCGAGGTCCTCGATCCTCGCCTTGATTTCGACGTTCGTGGGCATCACATTCCTCTTGCCGAGAGCTGCCGATCGTCGCCGCCGATACCGCGGCTCTGTCCGGGTGCTATCGTCATCCCGGCGCTGTCGGGCCGCAGGAGCCGGACCAGGCGGAGGATCTGGCCTGTGTGATCGGTCACATGCGACATCCCGCGCAGCAGGGCCTGAAGCGCCGACTGGGCCTCGCCGCGGATCGTCACCATGCCCGGTTTTACAAAACGGGGACAATCCAAACATGTCATTCGATGCGGCTGACTCCTGACTTTCCCCGGAGCAAAAACTGGAGACCAGGGCTGACCCCCGCCCCCCAGGGCTGCCCCCCCACCCCTGACCCGACCTCCCATGACCCCGACCTCCCGGTAGAGTCGAGGTGTGACGCGGTGGCTCGGGCTCATCGACCGGGCTCCGTTTCCACACCCCGCTCATCAAACTGGTCGGGCGGTTTTCCCGCATCCAGCTTTCGTTACAAGGCGTTTCTCATCAGTGAGTTCACACCTTCGCTCACGAAACGGTATGTGGCTAGCCAAGAGGCGAGCCCATGAACCCCGCTTGCCCCCGGGGGAGCGGAAACGCCTCGAAGCCGCGCCTCCCACGGTGACGAGAGTTCCCCATTATGCGATAATCAGAGCTGAGCGACATGCGCGGCTTTTGGGTCATTGGACCCTAAACTCGCGGCTAGAGACGAAAACCGATTCTCCTGAACCGCCCAGCGGCGGTACCTGCTGCTGTCGGCAGGAATTCGCATGACGCAGCCGAGTTCCCACCGGCCATCGGCCATCACCCTCGAAACCCAGAATTTCGAGACTTCTCGCCCAACACCACCGGGCTCGGGCCCACCTTGGGCGGATCTTTGCCCCGAAGGGGCCGAAACATAACAGCCCGGGGCACCGCCCCGGGACTCGGTCGCCCACCCCGAGCCGAGCCCTGAAAGGGCGACACACGGCTGGCCAAGGGACCCGTCCTTGTGCCGCCCTTTCAGGGCGCTTTCTGGAAGTTTCTCGGTTCCCGGGGCGTTGCCCCGGGCTGGTTTGTTTCGCCCCTTCGGGGCCAATCATGGTGGCGTCCAGCGAGAAGCCTCGAATTCCACCCCAAAGCCGCTCTTCGATACCTCTGTGACCCGACCCTCGTAGACAAGCGAAAACGATACAAGGAGTCGGACAATGGCGTGGCGGCCCTCAGATCGCTCGACTGGGGCCAGGTGCTGGGTCCGCCGCCTCACTGCCCGTTTCTCCATGCGTTTCTGGACGACCTCGCGGAAGCGCTGAATAGTCCGTTGCCATTCGTTAGCCGGACGCATGCCGACTCACGAGTGCGATTCCCGGGGCCCAAGGGCCGGATCCTACGGAACTTGTGACGGGGTTCCGATGCGTTGCCCTCGACGAAGCGCCGCACCCAACAACGATCGGACTGCCTGGAACCCGCCGGCCCCTCATTGAGCGAACGGCTCCTCGGGGAACGCCAGATCCATCAGCAGCAGTTGGAACTCGGGGCGCGATCGCAGGGGATCGAGGTCGGTATCCCGGCGCATGTACGCCACGTCCTGCAAGCCGGCGGCGACGGCCCGGCGCAGGGTCTCGACCGCCTGTTCGCCCAGGCTACGGGCCTCGGCGGTCGTCAGGCCCGAACCCGGCCGGGTCGCCAGTCCCGAGAGCAACGAGCGGAAGCAGGCCAGGTTGTAGAGATTATAACCGTCCGGCTCGAGGTCGGTGAGCCGCTCCATGATGGCGACAGCCCGGCGGAACTCGGCCGAGGCCTCGGCGGGCCGGCCGGCCCGCTGTCGCGCCTGCCCCACGAACGAGTGGCTCATGGCCAGCCGGCTCTGGAACAGGGTGAGCGTCGGGTTGCCATCGACCAGCTTTTGAAGGATCGCGCGCGCCCGTTCGTACGACGCCAGCGCCTCGGCCGAATGGCCCGTCTGATCCTGGACAACGCCGATGACCTGGTGGCTCTGGGCCAGGTCGCCCTCGAACCGCGTGACGGCGGGATTGGCGTCGGCCAGCTTCTGCAAGATGGCCCGCGCCTGCTCCAGCGACGCCAGCGCCTCGGTGAGATGGCCGCTCTCTTGCTGCAAGAAACCGATGTCGTTGTCGCTCTGGGCCAGGTCGCTCTGGAATTGCGTGACGGTCGGATCGGCCTCGACCAGCCGCTGGCGGATGGCTCGAGCCCGCTGGTACGACGCCAGGGCCTCGGCCTCGTGGCCGCTGGCTCGCTGGATGGCGCCGATCTCATGGTAGCTCTGGGCCAGGTCGCTCTGGAACTGAGTGACGGTGGGGTCGGCCTCGGCCAATGTCTGGCGGATGGCCCGCGCCTGCTCATGCGACGCCATCGCCTCGTCCGCCTGACCGGTGTGATACTGGACGGTGGCGATGCCGTAAAGGCACTTGGCCACGGCGGCGCGGTAAGCGGGGTCGGGCTCCGACTGGGCCAGGGGCCCCAGGAGCTCCCGCGCCTTCTCGTACGACGCCAGGGCCCCGGCCACCTCGCCGGTCGCCTCCTGGAGATCGCCGAGCGCGATCAGGCTTCGCCCCGCATCCCGCTTGGCCACGGCGTCAGCGTCGGTCTCGGCCGCCAGAGACAGCCGCAACTCCATGCCGCGCCGGAGCGCCGCCAGGGCCTCGGCTTGTGAGCCGATCTTGGCCGTCAGCTCGCCGATATCGTGGTACGCCTGCCCCAGGGCCGCGCGCGAGCGGCGGTCGGCTTGCCCCATCAACAAGCCCTCCAGCCGCTGATAGAAGTCGGTCGCGCCGCGGAGCAGCTTGGTCCGCAGGCCGTCGAACTGCTTTTCCTTCAGCAGCAGGTCCTCGCTGACCCCCTGGTGGAACGTCTTGACCGACTCCAGGGCCAGGTCGAACCGGGCCTGCTCCCGCGCATTGGCGAGCTGGAGATCGTGGTTGGCGTCCTGAGTGCGGCGGTTGGCCAGCTCCAGCTCGTGGTTGGCCGACTTGAGTGCGGCGTTGGCGCGGGACTGGACGGCCAGGACCGCGGCGAGCCCGACGGTCGCCACCACCAGGGCCGCGGCGATGGCGGCCACCACCGTCCGCCGCCGTCGCATCCACCGCCGCGCCCGCTCCCAGACCGGTTCGCGACGCGCGGTGACCGGCTCGTCGGCCAGCCAGCGCTCGACTTCCTCGGCCAGGGCGTGGGCCGATTGATAGCGGTCGGCGGGACGCAGGGCCATGGCCTTCAGAATGATCGCCTCCAGCGCCGGTGGGACCCCCGGGTTCACCTGCCGCGGGACCGCGATGGCACCACGCCGGACCCGGGCCACGATCTCCTCGACGCCCACCAGATCCTCGACCGGGTTCTTGCCGGTGACCAGGCCATACAAGGTCGCCCCCAGGCTGTAGATATCGCTGGCCGGCCCGATCTGAGCCAGCCGCCCCTCGGCCTGCTCGGGACTCATGAACAACGGCGTGCCGATGGCCGTTCCCGCCATCGTCTCGCTGCGGCTGGAATGAGACTCCGGCCGCAGGGTCATCTCGCCCGCCGGCTGCGGCGTCGGGTCGTCGCGGCCCACCACCTTGGCCAGGCCCCAGTCGACCACCAGCGTCTCGCCATAAGGACCCAGCAGGATGTTCGCCGGCTTCAGGTCGCGATGGATCACCCCCCGGCTGTGGGCATAGGCGATCGCGTTACAGACATCGACAAACCGACGCAAGAGCTGGCGGAGAGCCAGGGTGCGCTCGGCCGGGTCGCGGCCGGGCCGGCGATCCGCCTGGTGAAAACCGTCGATAGCCTCCTTGAGACTCTGACCGCGGACGAATCGCATGGCGTAGAACGGCCGGCCCTGAGGGTTGGTCCCCAGGCCGTAGACCGGCACCACGCCGGGATGCTCCAGCCGGCCGGTCACCTCGGCCTCGATCAAGAATCGGGCGCGGCTGGCGGGGTCGTCGGCGTGCCGGGGCTGGATCTGCTTGAGGGCGACCTCGCGGTGGAGCTCCGAATCCATGGCCACGGAGACGATGCCGATGCCACCGCGCGGCGTGGTGTCGGAGCAGGCGGAACCGGCCGCCCTCGGAAGTCGATTGGCCCAGGCTGAAGCTCCAGTCGGCGGACTCCTCGGCCTCGCACGGCGAGCCGGCGGCCATGGTGAGGGGGCCCAGGCTGGACGGGTCGCTGTAGCCGCGCCCGGCGAATCCGCGATCGCGGCCTCGATATCGCGATCTGGACAGTCGACGAGGGCCAGGCCCTCGGCCAGCGTCCCTGCCACGGGGTTGCCATCGGCAACGCCGCCCTGCTTCTCGACGTGACGCCGGGCCAGACCTTCGAGCATGGCCCGATCCTCCTCGGTCAAGGCCCCGCGCTCGACCAGGACCCGAGCCATCGGCCGCGACCGCTCCTTCAACCAGCACTGAAAGGCGGCGATCAGGTCGGCTTGCTCGATCAAGCCGTTCTGAAGGGCCAGGATCCCGAAGAGCAAGTTGCCGTCGGATTCGAATGGGGCCATGAGTTCGGTCTCCTCGCGCGGGCCTCAGCTCCCGTTGGTATGACCGTTACGGGCGGTGCGAAACGGGAAACGGCCGATCGATGGCCGGCCAGAACGTCACACGCTCGCCGATACCATCCGCGCCGACCTCTTAATAATAATCGTCAGGACGCGTTTGCGGCGGTCCTGGACCGAGAAGTCAACAGTGTTGCCGGTGTCCAGCAGGGCCGGGAACCTTGGGATGTTCTTCTCGGGTTCAAGGACACCGGCTAAGTGGACGCTCACCCAGACCAGCAACTGGTTGGGGTGGACGGTGATGTACCGGCTGTCGAACCGTAGCGACGTGCGCACCTCCGCGATCGGCAAGTGGTCGAGGATCTTCATGCGTCGACGGGGGACGTCCCGTCCGTGGCTTCGTAAACGGTCCAGTCGCCCTCGAACGGTCCCATGGAGGAATCCCGTCCGGATCGGCCTGAATCTTCCCGACGTCGAACTCCTCGAGCTTCAGCCCCCGACGGAAGCATTCCTGGTAGGCGTCAACAGACGACCGCGTGACAGCCACCCGTTCGTCACCGTGGTACGCCACCCACTTCCCACGATTCCGTCGGCGCTTCAGCAGTTCGGGCAGATCCCGCCAGACCGCCTGTTCCGAGCGGAGAATCCTGGGCGGAAACTCCGGATGCGGCGGTCTCACGGGTCGCGGCAGAGCCCCTTCCCGGCTCGCGTAGTCCGTGGCCAGGAACAGGACAGAGGCATCCTGCGTCTCGGGATCGAAAATCCGCACGGGCTGGCCCTGGGCCATCGCCTCGCGTTGCTCGTCGTTCAGTTCGATCATGTCTCGCCTCCAAACACGATCCTACCGAAAGGGCGAGAGAGTGGACAGGGCTCAGAGCGTCGTAACCTTCACCGCCGCGCCGAGAAACGCCGGGTCGATCGTGGGCGCGAAGCCAGGGCCGGAGGGTACCCGAACGACCCCGTTCTCGCACTTCAGCGACGAGGTCTGACTGGTGACGGGGATGTCGGGATCGCCCTGGAACTCGGTGAATGGGACGGGGTTCGGAAGTTTAATGGTGTCAGTTCGGGAAGTTTAATGGTGTCAGCGAAGTTTAATGGTGTCAGTTCGTTTTTTCCCAGAAAAACGGAAGTTTAATGGTGTCAGTTCGTTTTTTCCCAGAAAAACGAACTGACACCATTAAATCGTGCCCGCCGGCTTCAGGGCGCACAGTTTACTTTTCTATGCAACGCTCAGTAATGGTGTCAGTTCGTTTTTTCCCCCCGGAAAAACGAACTGACACCATTAAACTCCCGGAAAAACGAACTGACACCATTAAACTCCCTGCCCGCTCGACGATCGCCGGCAGGCCCGCAATGCCGCCGGTAGCTGACACGCTGCCTGACGGCGCTATGACCAGCTCATGAGGCACCGGCCGCACCCCGCTGGACGCTTTTCAGCTCCATGACCTGCCCGCAGCATGTCGCCCATCCGCGCAGCCTCCGGGCAGGCACGCCCACCTGGCCGAAATCGGCCACCTTGCGGCGCCGGCGGCATGTCAGAACCCAGACCCATTCGGCCAGCCCGCTAGGCATCAACCTGTCTCTTTGAGGTTATCAAAGAATCCTGTCCCTTTTTTGGCTGGTCGGTAATCGTCAAAGTGGGGCAATGAATCTATAGCATCGAGATACTCTAGGATTTTTCTCGCTGCCGGTCCAACTACCTCACCGTCGTTACTCAATTTGATAGCTTGAGCTATGGCCATTGCCAGCTTCGCAATCGTTTTGTTGTCTATTGATCCTTTATCCATAATGAACTCCATCGAATTGACGGCCGAACCTTACCATATGGCTAGGTATAGATAAAGGGGATTATCTACGCCTAGAAGGAGACTTCGACGACGCTGCCGCACCTGTTGCCGAATGAACACGCTGCGCGAAAAACTGCATGTCTGGCTCAGCAAGAGATTGACAGGTTTTTGTATTTCTCTGCTCCCGATGCACGAACTTAAGCTCGATGACGTCGAGCGGATCGTGATATACCCCGCATTGCCACCGCCAATATCCGACAGTATGCAAGGACAGTGCTGGTGGCAGGGGTTTATCTATGCGAACATCTCGCTCTGCACATACGGCTTAGCAGGCTTGTGCTTTCGGGACACCTGGGCCAAGGTTTCTGCGGACCCAAGCTCGATCGCAAGCGATGAGAGATCGAGCCGCCGCAGCGTCTCGACGGTTATCGGCCGCTTGGCGTCCCAAAAGATGAAGGCAGAGAAGAACTCGCGTGCGGGAGCGGAATTGAGCAGCGAGGCGACGTAATCAGCCTCCTGCTGGCTTTGGCAGGGCACAAAGTAGCAGGTGTCGTCAAGGACAATAGGCTTGCCGCCAACTGAGCCGACCACCGCGAAATGAAGCTGTTTATAAAATCCAGATATGGCGACCTTCCAAGGTGCGAATGTATAGTCACCTACACCGAACACGGAAAACCGGGGCCTGTTCCGGTAGATCGAACTGGCCCGGCGATCCAGCAGCTCGCCATTCCGCTGCAGATACGCCCAGGTATTAGGTGCCGTTTCGCGTATGATCGACGTTTCTTCCCCCACCCCCCGTTGCGTTACCAGCATCCAACGCGATGGCTCCTTACAGCGTCCATTGGTAATCTCCGAGCTTTTCAGCATCGGATATACATATTCGCTCTCCAAATCGCATAGTTCGTCGAGCCCGTTCCGGAATCGATGCCCCTCTTTCCGCAACTCCATAACCTTGGAGCAGTCATGCTTGACCCCAGAACGCCATCGGTAGATCTCTTCGCCCGCCAGATGCTTCCAGCGATTGTAAGCCGAAACATCGGCCAGCAACTCGTTGTCGTGGTAGCCGATGACCGTTGCGGGAACGTTGTCGCCCAGATGGCCGTACACCCGGCAATCCTGCTGATGTCTTTCCGGCGACAGGGAACACGTTAGCAAGCAGGCATCGACCGCGGCATTGAAATGAGTAGCTGCATCGATCTGATAAATTCCCGCATCGGCCAGGCTGATCCCGTTCTTCCAGGCATGAACGAGAACCTTGCGTGCCACCGCCGTTTTGCACAGCATTGCCAGCGTCGCCCTTCGACCGTTCAGCATTTCGAGCAGCTTCATCAGCATCCATTCGGATATATCGAAATTGCTTTTTCCGGTCAGGGCCTCCAGCCCGGTGTAATTCTGAAAATTCGACTTTTTCGGCAGGTTGGTGCTACCAAGCAACCCTAAAGCCGAATTCGTGACCCAGGGCGGATTTCCGACAACCAGGATCGGTTCCGGCAACCCACGGAAGATGTTTCTCCAATCCACGTTGAAGAAGCTTTCTTGGTTGATCTCTATCCTGCCCGCATAGTCACGCCCGCATAATTTGCCTTTCAGTATGTTTACATAATCGCTTTGGATCTCGACGCCGATTCCAGACCGCAACTCTGGGAATTGCTCGAATGCCGCCAGCAGAAAGTTTCCAACGCCGCACGTTGGCTCGACAACGCATGCCGGCGTCCCTGCCCGTTCCGCCAGCAGCCGGCAAATCTGCCTGGCCAGCGGTATCGGCGTCTGGAAGTCGCCGAACTCATCAACCTTCACGCTGTCATTTTGCTGAGCCATATGCCTCACCTTAAGCGGATAATGCCTTCCACCGCTCCGGCCTGCACGATGATGCGGCCGTATTGCAACCGCCACTGGAGAGCATTGGAGATAGTCAGATAGCCTTGCTCCGGCGGTTTCTGCAACAGCTCTTCGGCGATTCGCCGGGCCTCGATGTCATCGACCGGCAGCATCTTGTCCTGCATGAATGCAATCAAGTCATCCACGTTGCCAGCATTCGCCAGGATATCCCTCAAGCCCTTGGTCATCTGGAAATCGGCGGTCCGCATCGCCTCGACAAAGATCGTGTGTTGGATGCTGAGCGTGGCGGTTCGCGTCTGCGGGTTATCGGTCTTATCGTAAACGAAGACCAGCAGCGAGTAGCCCAGGCCCCAGATTTTCTGACGTGCATGCTTGAATGGACAGGACGGCTGTGGTTGCCGGATGCTGGTCACCTTCAGGTCAACAGCAAGGCCCGGAAGATCAATACCGCTGGCCGAGCTTCCAGGTGCATGAACATATTTGGTTTCCAGGTGACCCTGGAACTTATGCTCAAGGTACGTGCCGATAGCCTTGCCGTCGGTTACCCCGAATATCGTCGGCTCCGGATGGACTGACTCAAGTTCGGCGAACTGCCTGGCTTCGTCGAGCAGGGCGGCAATGGTAAGCTCAGGTTTCGACATATGTAGTTTCTATTGTTGCCGGTTTGCGGACGGATGCTTCGCCTGTAGATTATCATCGACGGCCCAGCCCGATGCCTCTGCCCTCAGCAACTTTCTTACGGCAAGCCGCACATACCCGCAATCTGTTTTATTTTGCCCATTTTACCAGCTTGTCTTTGATGCCGAAGGCGAGCGTGTTGACATCCGAGCTTGCCCTTTCCCCGTCCAGCCTGGCCCATCTATGCTGATCATGCTTGCATCATGGCGCCGCTCTTAAGGCCAAACGCCATGCCGCTGGAACGCCTCTTCCGCCTGGAGGTCGAATTTTACCGCAAGCTATGAGCGGAGGCACCGGCACCGCCGACGCCAGCAGCCTGCATACCAGCTATGCCCTGCAATCTCGCTACGAGCCGCTGATCCAGGCGGCTGGCAGCGTCTACGCCCAGGACATTGAGCGGCTGAAGGCACGCCTCACACTGGCCACCGATACCCGTGATATCCCCTCCGCCTGCGATTCGCCAAGACGCTCTTGGGCATTCCCCACATCGATGCTTATCCGCCGCCTATCGCCAACCCACCAAATGGCAGGCGAATCACGTCATCCATGCCCACCGACCACTTGGGCCTATGATCGCCGCCCCGACCAGATTATCATTAACAAGGCCCAACGCATCTTGCTTTAACGATGACGAGCCGTAAAGGATTATAGCAGCATGGATTACGTCTCGCGTGGCCCAGTCGATTTCGTGATCCTTAACGCCTTGGAAGAAGAGCGGGATGCTCTGCTTCCTAAGTTGCCCGCACCCCGCAAATTGCCGCCAAGCACGCATGATGTCCGCGTATATTATTGGTGCGAGCTGCCCTCGACCCTTGCGGATGGCACGGACTGCATATACAAATTGATAGTGCTGTGCCTGGCGAACATGGGCAGAAAGGACGCCGCCACTGCCGCAAGCGACGCAATTCGGGCCTGGAGCCCACGTTACGTGCTGCTTGAGGGCATCGCCGGGGGTATCGCGGGCGGTGATATCACGTATGGCGATGTCCTGATCGCGGATCAGGTGGTTGACTACGAGCTGCAGAAATTGCTTCCCACCGGGCCACAGGTTCGGTACGACGTGCACCGGGCTGACCAGCGGCTGCTAGAGGCCACCCGAAACTTCACCGATACGGAATGGCAGAAGCTGATCGTGACTGACCGTCCCGACGCCGGCAAGCTGACTCGCCACGTCGGCCCAATGTTGACCGGCGACAAGGTAATCGCGGTAAACGACCTGCTGACAAAGTACCAGGACTCCTGGCCCAAGATTATCGGCATGGAGATGGAAGCAGGCGGAGCGGCTCACGCGGCGTTTCAAGCGGCCATCCGGCCGGGCTTTTTCATGGTGAGGGCGGTATCAGATCTTGGCGAAGGGAAAGACAAAGCGGAGGTGAAGAAATGGCGTTCGTATGCATGCGATGTCGCGGCGGCATATACCGTAGGTCTGCTCAAGAGCGGACCGGTGCCACCTCAGGCCATGCTATCACACATTACCGGCACCGTTCTGGCTTTGCGTGCATCCCGCGATGATATTTCCGAAGAAATGATGCACATAACTTTTGCCGAAGTGCAGGTCATCACGTCATACATTATCGACCAGCCATCGCGGCCCGGAACCAATTTTGAAAACACTGACATCGCGGAAAAACTGGTCCGCAACGGCTTGTCGAGCAGGATTCATGACTATCTGACGTTAGGGCTCAGCAAAGTGAGGTTGGTTCGTGAATATATCGAGCATATGTCAACCCTGGACATCAAATTCCCAGAGCGGGTAAAGGCTGGATTCGTCAATGAATACAACCGCCTCACCGCCAAGGGAACAGAACAGGACGACCTCTTTGATGCTCTCCTCATGTTTGCAACCAACGGCAGCCGGGAGTTGATTCGCCAAGCCGCTGCCCTTGCCGTCTTAACGTACCTGTTCGAGAAATGCGAGGTCTTTGAGAAATGATTGTTCCAACCAAGCATATATCGACCGAATACTCCTTGATCGGCCTGGGTGCGATTCTGCTCAAGCATCTTGAGCATCCGCGGGCGGTGACAGGGCTATGGGAAGCCGTCCGCCGTTACCCCGAAATTGCGACATTCAGGCGATTCGTGCTTGCTCTTGATCTCTTATATGCTGTTGGCGCCATTGAATTGGACGACGGGCTTCTGAAAAAGAATCAGAGGAGGCTCCGATGACTAATTCAGGCCGGCTTCATGGCACTACGCTGTTGCACACGGCGATAAAGGGCGTCCGCTCCAACAGCCCGACCTTTAGGACGGTGAATTTTCGACAAGGGTTGAACATCGTACTGGCGGAACGCACCAAGGAATCCACGAAGAAAGACTCCCGCAACGGGCTGGGTAAATCGACGCTCATTGAAATCATACATTTCTGCCTGGGTGCCGGCACCCAGAAGGGAAAGGGCTTGATCGTACCATCCCTGAACGGATGGTCTTTCAGTCTAGATATGCGAGTGCTGGACCAGCCGATAAGCGTAACGCGGTTTGTTGACGATCCGACGAAGTTTTACATCGATGCAGACACCACCGGCTGGCCGATTCAACCGACGCCCGACAAGAGTCGGCAGTATTATTACAACGCCAAGGAATGGACCGCCTTGCTCGGTGCCCTGATGTTCGGCCTGCCGGCAAAGGGTTACGACAAGAAATATCAACCTAGTTTCAGAAGCCTGATATCGTACTTCATCCGTCGCGGCCGGGACGCTTTTTCCACGCCGTTCGAGCACTACCGCAAGCAACACGAATGGGATAAGCAGGTCAACAATGCATTCCTGTTGGGGCTGGCGTGGGAAGATGCCAGCGACTGGCAGTTGCTGCGAGAAAAGAAGACTCTTCTGGATGATCTGAAACGGGCCGCTCAAGCCGGCATCATGGGCGACGTAATGCAGGATTCTCTCGGCGAACTGCAGGCAACAAAAGTCAGGCTGGAATCGATCGTTCGCCACGGGGAGACAAACCTGGCCGGCTTCCGGGTTCACCCGCAATACCGGCAGATCGAGGAACGAGCTAACCAGCTCACTGCCATGATCCATAAGGCGGCAAACAGCAACATCTCCGACAGGCAGATGCTTGACTACTATCAGGCCAGCATGGATGAAATGCCTGAATCCACGGCGGATGAGGTTATCACGCTTTACGAAGAGGCCGGCGTCGCCCTTCCCGGCTCAACCCGCCGGCAACTCACCGAAGTGCAAGAATTCCATCACCGCATCCTTGAAAACCGTAAGCGATTTCTGTCGGCGGAAATCGAACGCCTCAAGCGTGCTATCGGTGATCGGGAGTCTACAGTTAGAGAATGGAGCGAAGAACGGGCTGGCATCCTCGGAGTGCTTAAAACGCACCGTGCATTGGACGAATATACCCAGCTTCAACAGCTCCATCTCAAGACCGTCAACGAGCTGCATAACATCGACAACCGCATCGACAATCTGCGGCGTTTCGAGGAGGGCAAAAGCAGTCTCCGCATCGAAGAAGAATTGCTGAAGAAACGGGCACGCAACGACCTCGACGACCGTCAAGCCCAAAGGGACCGTGCCATCGCCATCTTCAATGGCAATTCGGAGGCGTTGTACGAAGCACCTGGCAATCTGGTGATCGACCTGAAATCCACCGGCTTCAATTTCGACGTGGAAATCAAGCGGTCAGGCAGCCAGGGTATCGAATGCATGAAGGTATTCTGCTACGATTTAATGCTGGCTGAGTTGTGGTCGCAGCGGGAACCAAGTCCCGGTTTCCTCATTCACGACAGCACGATCTTTGATGGCGTGGATGAGCGGCAGCGGGCTCTCGCATTAGAACTGGCCGCGAAGAAGTCGGTTGAGCATGGATTTCAATATATCTGCACCCTTAATTCAGATATGATTCCATGGAAGGAATTCACTCCAGGATTTGACCTTAATTCCTACGTTCAGCTCACGCTAACCGACGCCACCGAATCCGGCAGTCTACTCGGCATACGCTTCTAATACTCTCCAACTTGCCACCGTCACGCCAGGAGATCGGCCATGACCATCGAGCCGGACAAGCTCAAAGGCATGTCCATTTCCCGGTACTCATGGGACTACAAAAAAAACACGCTGGCCGAACATTGGCTGATGATGGGGTCAGCCTAACCCGGATTATTCAAAGCACATCCAATAAAGAGCCCCCGGTTTACGTATAAGATGTTGTGACAACTCACCTTGTACGTCCACACGGGGGTCACCTATGGGCATCGTCCCAAATGGGGCTGAAAATGGCATTTCCAAGTTGACACTTGGCAAGATTCGACCAACCCCATCTTGATTTTCGGGGGGATGGACCTCAAGGGTTTGGGTGGTGAACACTCCCACACCTAAGAGGACCCATCCCCATGCGTACCATACCCTTTACTCGTTGGATCGCCAATGCCGCCGCGGGCTGGACCGGCTCCCACGGCGCCGTCACCGCCGCCGCCGAACAGAACGGCTGTAGCCGCCAGTGCGCCTACGACCATTCCCAGAAGGTGCTGACCGCCGTCGAGGCCCAGCACGGCGGCGGACCCACCCGCGAGCAACTGATCCAGGAGAACGACGCCCTCCGCCGCGAAAACGCCCAACTCTGGGACTGGCTCTGCCAGACCATCGAGTTCCCGCTGGCCAAGCAACAGGAGTTTGCCGTCACGGCCCTGGCCATGGGCTTGAGCCTCAACCAGACCCTGGTCTTGTTGGCCCTCCTCTTGGGCACCGCCGCCGCTCCCGGTCGCTCGACGGTGCATCGCTGGGTCCAGGCTGCCGGCACCGCCGCCGGCGTCGTCCTCAAGCGGCTGGACCAGGCGGCCAGGACCTTGGTCCTGGTCGGTTGCCTCGACGAGATCTTCTTCCGCCGCCGGCCGGTCCTGGTGGGGGTCGAACCCCGGAGCATGGTCTGGTTCCTGGGGACCAAGGCCGCCGATCGCAAGGGCTCGACCTGGTCGGCCGCCTTGCAGCCCTGGATGGCGCTTGGCTACGTGGTCTCGGACGCGGGCACGGGGCTCCAGGCCGGTATCGACCAGGTGCAACAGCACCGCCGCCAGACCGAGGGAGTTCCGCTGGAGAGGGGCCTGGACGTCTTTCACACCAAGCAGGAGGCCCACCGGGTCTTGAGGATCCTCTGGAGTCGGGTGGAACGGACCTGGGAGCAGGCCGAGACGGCCAGCCGAGCCGTCGAGCGGGCCCAACTCGAGGGCTGCGATGCCCGCAGGGGCCCGGCCCAGCGGGCCCGTGCGGCCTGGAAGAAGGTGGAGACGGCGTTTCGACAGTATGAGCAAGGGAAGGCGGCCTGGGACCGCGCCGAGGGGGCCCTGAGCCTGTTTCGCCCCGATGGTCAACTCAACGATCGGTCGTGGGCCCAGGCGGAGGTCGCTGCGGCTCTGCCGGGGCTCTCGGGTTCCGACTGGTCCAAGGTCCGTGGGTTCCTCCAAGCCGAGGAGTCGTTCACGTTCCTGGATCGGCTGCACGAGCGGCCTGGGTCAACTGGCGGTGGCCGAGGCGTTGCTCGTCGCCTTGGTGCGCCTGTGGTGGCTGCGTCGGCAGCGGCGCCGGGGCGGTGACCCGGCCGCACTCGGAGGCTATCGCCGTGTGGCGCCTTTGGTGCAACAGGTGCTCTGTCAGCAGCTCGACCCCAACTGGCGGGAATCGTACCGCCGGGTGGCGGCGGTGCTGGGCCACGCGGTGCGAGCCAGCAGCGCCGTGGAGTGCATGAATAGCGTGCTGCGGATGCACCAGTGTCGGCATCGGACGCTCAACCAGGGGATGCTGGATCTGAAGCGGCTGTACTGGAACACGCGGGAGTTTGGTGGCGGGAAGCGGCGGGGCCGTTGCCCGTACGAGCACCTGGGACTGGACCTGCCCAGCTATCGGTTTTGGAGCTTACTCCAGGACGAGCTGAGCACCGCGATCGACGAGGCCAAAGCCAAAGCCAAGGGGATCGCGGCTTGACCGGCTGAGCGTTGAGGCCGAGAAGTCGCCCGGCCTGGCGGAGAGGGTCGCCTGGCCCGAACTTCGGACCCCGGTCGATCCCGTGGGGCGTGCCGCCGTGCGCGCCGGGCTTGCGTTCCGGAGTGATTTCCTCTCGGTGACGCTCCGTAAGAAGTGTCAAGTTGGGAATCTGCGGTTTGGGACGATCCCC
>CAWJTQ010000011.1:0-840065 GCA_963845695.1 uncultured Isosphaeraceae bacterium
ATTTCCCCCAGCGTGATCTTCAGCCGGTATTCCTTCCCCGCGATCGCCGCCGGGTGGCCTACTTGGCCGGCACGCCCAATCGGGCGCCTTGCGGCCGGATCGTCGTCCTCATCCACGCCGAAGTGTTGATGAAATAGCTCCGCAGCCCTCGCCCGACCCGCCGCAGTCAGCACAACCGACTTGGCCTTCCGCTTCGGATTTGGAGATGTAGCCCTTCTCGGACAGGCGATCCATGGCCTCCCTAATCCGCAGAGTTTTCCAGGTGCACGTAGCCGGTCCGTCTTGCCACGACGTCAGGTGCAGCAGTGCCAGCACCATCTCATCTACTTTGTCTTTATCATAGGCCATGCCTGCCGTCCGAAAAACGCATCGGTTGCTGTTCAGCATGAACGGACGCGGCTGAAGGCTAGCCAGGGATTGATCACCATTACCCCCGCCGCGTCGAAATGCCGCGTGTTCCGCGTCGCCACGTGCAGGCCATGCCTCGTAGATGGCCTTGGCGGCAATCAGCCCATCGGCCGCCGGGATGCTTCTTCCACGCGTTCGCCCGGCGGCGGATAGTCCCCCACAGTTCCGCCGTTTCCTGATCCATCTGGAGGACGTGATCCGCGAATTGATCCGATAGGCCGAGCAACCACGCACCGAGCAATTGCTTCTTCCGACCCATCCCGCAGGCAGCGGCATTGCCCCTGGCGATCTCGCCGATGGTAGTAACCACGCTCACAAACAGCGACTTCGCAGGCAAGGGGCTGATGAAGGCTTTGACCGCAGGCGAGCCATCCGCACTTCGCAGCTCTGTCAGGATGTCTCCCGGTATCCAGCAGCGTTCTCTCAGGGCTACGTCGCGGCCAGAGCTTTGGTCGCGAGCAACGTCAAGCCCGTCCAAGCCTTCGCCAAGAATCAGGAATCCCAAGAAGCCGGCCAAGAGCCAGTAAGCCGCTCATACTCTTCCTCCGCGAGCCGGATGATGGCGTCTTTCCGCCGCCGGCCGCCTGCTATCCCTTGGTCAACGCTCGGTTCATCAATTCGCTGAATCGGTTCTTTGCTTCCGCGACCTGCCAGTCAATAAATCTACATATATCTAGATTGTCTAGACTTACTATAGTGCGTCCGAGGGAGATCCGCCAGCGATTTTTTCGCCCCTCGTCATTTCCAGAAGACGATGTCAGTGACTGTCCGTCATAGGGCCTACCCCATTCACGGATGGCATCAACGGCTTTCACTCACTTTGGGGTTCGTCCGCTACTCACCTTGAATCCGGATCGCTGACCTCGGGGTACGATACCGGGGCAGTTATCGCTTCGTGCGGCTGAAGAGCAACTCGCCTGGTTTTAGGGTCCTTTCACGGTGTTGGGTTCACCCCAATTTCCTTGAGGATCGCCGGGCGCATAGGAACTCGACCTATTGTTGAGGGCGGCTGGTTCGCTTCCGCCTTTAGCAACTAACCATATGGCAGCTATCTAGCAGCTAGAGAACAGTTATCTATATTCCAGTTAGCATCTAGTTATGTGCTATTTCTATTGTATCTGACAGATAACTAGATGCTATGTACGCGTTATCTATTTGTTAGCAGCCCGCTATTGATAGCCATGCAGGCCAGGTAACCATGTGGCAGCTATCTAGCAGTTAGATAGTAACTATCTCTCTCGGAGGTAGCCTTTAGTTATCTTATATGTCTCTACTATCTGACTTCTAGCTAGACTATATATCGATATTGCATATTATGTATACTTCTGCTAGTTATCAGCTATTAAGATTCTAGCAGCTAGCAATCGGCTATCCATGACAACCATCATTGCGTTCGTTTCCCAAAAGGGCGGGGTTGGCAAATCCACATTATGCCGCGAATTGGCACGGGAAGCCTCCAACGGTGGCCTAGCCACGAAGATAGCTGATCTGGATACGCAGCAAGGGACCTCCGTTGATTGGGGACGAATCCGTTTGAACGAGAAGTTGCAGCCGCCTGTAGCCGTGGAAGCGTTCTCAACAGCAGCACAGGCGATTAAAGTAGCCAAGCAATATGACCTCCTAATCATCGACGGCCCGGCACGGGCAAGCTCAGGAACTCTTGAAATAGCGAAGGTTGCTAATTTGATTGTGCAGCCTAGCGGACCATCAAATGACGATTTACGGCCCGCTGTGCGAGAGTTTCATGCCGCTCGTAAAAGCGGGAATTCCGAAGGCTAGACTTGTCTTTGCCCTTAACCGTGTCGGAACAGAATCCGAGGAAGAAGCCGCTCGGGCCTATATCGCGGAGGCTGGTTATGCCGTGCTTAAAGGTGCGTTACTTGAACGGCCAGCGTATCGGCAGGCCCAAAACACGGGCCATGCCGTGACGGAAACCAGTTATCGAAAATTGAATGTAAGAGCCGATAAGCTGATACAGGCACTTATAAATATAATCTAGGAACAGAGGATCATGGCCAATTTAGCAAAGATTAGGCGGCGGAACAAACTGGGCACGCCTCCGTCATTTGAGGAAGCCAGCCACAATCTGACCGCGCCGGAGATCGTGCCGCTTGCCGGAGCCCTGGCTAGTTCAGAAACGCCGCTCGATGCACCTTCCAAAAGTGGGGAGGGGCGCATCGATGGCCGCAGCCTGAGACGGACCGGCAGAACGGTACAGTTTGCAACGAGGGTTAGCCCAGAATATGACAATAAGTTCCGGTCTATAGCGGCGAGAGATCAGATCGAGTTTTGTGTTTTGCTCGAAAAATGCCTCGAAGCCTACGAGGAGGTTAGAAAATAGCTATTTGTTAGATAGCTGATAACTTTACACATAGTTCTCTGGTGCGGGCAGGGAAGGGGTGGCGGCAATATCAAGCGGTCATTGCTCTTCTTTACGTGAAAGGTATGTACGACGGCCAGCCGATCACCGTTGAATTAGGTTGAATCACAGACACCGTCGGACTAATGTCCCTCCACGCCCCGCTGTCATGTGCGGCCATCGGGGGAAAACTTCCCCGATAGGCTTGACACGGCGAGGCGTATACGTGTCTGTACTAAGAGCTTGTCATGTCGAAACGACCCGCACCTAAGGGCGATCATCAGCCCGACCTGTTCGCCGCCAATTTCGCGGACATCCCGATTCGCGACCAGCGGGACACGATGGAGCGGCCGTTCTTCAGCCTGGCGAAGAAGCCGCGCTTCGCGCCGATCGAGTACCATGTCGGCGACGTCTGGGTGGAAGTCAGCGCCAACCCGAAATTCGGCATCGCGACGATCTGGGACGCCGACATCCTGATCTGGGCCTCCACCCAGATCACCGAGGCCCTCGACCGCGGCCTGACGCCCAGCCGCACCATCCAATTCCACCCGCACAACCTCCTGAAGTCCATCCGCCGACCGACCGGCGGTGAGCATTACCAGCGGCTTCGGGCCGCCCTCGACCGGCTGACCCACACCGCCGTCCGCACCAACATCCGCGCCGAAGGGCAAGAAGAAAGCCGCGTCCTTCCACTGGCTGGAAAGCTGGACCGAGGTCACCGACGAGAAGACCGGCGAAACCACGGGGATGACGCTCACGCTACCCGACTGGCTGTTCGAGGGCATCGTCATGAAGGGCGGCGTGCTGACGATTCACGAGGAATACTTCCTGCTCACCGGCGGCATCGAGCGCTGGCTCTATCGCGTCGCCCGCAAGCATGCCGGCCATCAGGAAACCGGCTGGCAGTTCACCATGCGTCAGCTCTACGAGAAGTCGGGGCGACGTCTCGCGTTCTCCGACTTCGCCATCGACGTTCGCAAGGTCGTCGAGCAGGACTCCCTGCCGGAATACACGACGGTGCTTCACAAGAACGAGGAGGGGGATGAGGTGGTCCATTTCGTGAAGCGTGACACCCTCGACATGAACGACCCCCGATACGAGACTCCCCGCCATCCCCGCCGGCGCCTCGCCCGCGGCGTTACATCGAAAGCTATACGATTCAGTGGGGTAGCGGAGTGACGGCACGGCCTATTAGGCGTAAGACCCCCGCTTCGGTGTCGCCGTACACGGCCTATTAGGCGCAAAAAGCCGCATCGGGGAGCAATAATCGCGGCCACGGCACGCATTCCGCAGGGAAAAAGCCTCTTCCAACCAGCAATGCCGCTGCCATGGCCTATCAAGCGACATTCTCTGGCACCCCACGAGCGGCATTCCAGCTTCCAAGCCAGGCGTCGCCCGCCTGTGAGTTAGCACGGCCTATTAGGCGCCATCACCCTCGGCCTATTAGGCGAGGCCCGGCACGGCCCATTAGGCCAAAGAGTCGGCCTATTCGGCGCACGCATCGCCTGATTTCGCAGCGATCTCAACGAGCTACGAGGTGGCTAACTGTTTAACTTAAGCAAGTATATTTAACTTACTTAACGCATGCGGCCTGTGGATAACCGAGCAAATAGAGACCAGATTGTTCCAGTTCCGAGCTAAGAGTAGGGAAGGAGAGGGGCATTCAGGACGGAGTCAGTCGCTCCCCCTCGTCACACCATCCAGAAAACAACCGGGGAGGGCACCAGGACGCCGTTTCGACTCTTCGGGCTACCCTTTTAGCCGACGAAGGCCAAGAAACGCTGTACGGGCTTCTAATGCGTTCCGCCGCTTTGCGCGTCTGCGACTTCCGTATCTTATTGAAGTAGAGTGATTCATCCACGGTCACTTGGTCGCACGCCTCGCCAGCCTCCGTGGCCGGTCCGAAAACAGTTGCGATTCAGTCAGAATTCCCATAAAATGGTGCATAGTAGATAAGATAATCGTATGACACATACCGTTCAGCTATCCGAGGAATTCTGGAACGATGCCCGGCGTCATGCCAGCGCCAACAGCCGGTCCATCGCCGACCAGATCGAGTATTGGTCCCGCATCGGCAAGCTGGCCGAGGAGAATCCCGATATGCCCTATGAATTCATCAAGGGCATCTTTCTTTCCAAGCAGGAAGCGGGGGACAGCGATCTTACCGACTATGAGCGAGGCTGATGCCGGACGCGTGTTGTCTATCCTAGGCTGGCACGCCCGCGTATTCGTCCGGCTTCAAGCCACCCCGCCGAAAACCTGGTGGATAGCCATCTGCTGATGGTCCGGGAAGAGGTGACGGTAGCGCCGACGCATTTCTTCGGTCTGGTGCCCCATCCAGGCGTCGACGAGCCGCTGGTCGATTCCTTTGGCGGCACAGTTACTGGCGAATGAATGCCGAAAGACGTGCCACCCGTGCAATTTCACCCACTTGCTTCCTTCCAGGACCCGCCGGAAGTTCTGGCCCGCCCGTTGAACGGTCAGCGGGAGGTCGGCGCTCTGGCAAATGGTGAGCTGGCCGCCGGGGTGCTCCGCAAACCATTCCGACATGGTTTGCCTGAGTTTCGGCGTCATCGGCACGGTACGAAACGTCATCTCCTTCGAGCGGTCTTTCTTCTTTTCCCTGATCGTCACCACCCCCGCCGCGAAATCGAAATCATCGATCTGTGATCGCAGCATCTCGCTGCGCCTTGCCCCGGTGTGTGCGGCGAACACGAACATCGGGTAAACGAAGGGGTGGGACTTGCGATCGTGGACGAACGCCAGCGCCTCCTCGATTTCGGGCATTGTCAGGAACAGGCAGTCCCAAAGCGCCTTCTGCTGGGCCTGGTTGACGCCGCCGCGGGCGATCTGCCGTTCGATCTGAGCCCAGGTCTGAAACGGCGGCTTGCTCTTGCCCTTAGAGTAAACCAGGCCCTTGGTGGGCACAGGACCGGCGACCAGCCCCTGTGGCACGCCCCATCTGTTCCAGACGCTCGACAACGTGCCGATCTCCTTGCGGATTGTCGTATGGCTGATGGTGCGGCGGAACTTGCTGGTCTCACAGGCGCGGCTATCCACATAGGTTTGCAGGGCATCGGACGTGAGCGTCCGCAACCGGAGTCGAGGCACCGAGTAACCGGGTCAGGTGTTCGATGTGGATGTCTTCGGTGTACCGCGTGCTCGACTCCTTGGCCCCGTTCGGGTGCTTCTCAAGGTAGTGGTCGAAGAACTCCTTGAGGGTGAGGGGCTTTTGAACAACAGGCCGGTGATTGAGCTTGCCGTCGGAGAGCAGGAAGACGCCGAGGTCCGCCCCCGGCGGGATCTCCAATCGGCCGCGCTCGACGAGGCGCAGATTCTCCTCGAAGCGATGCAGGCAGGCATCCGCCTCTTTGGGTTCGACGGTGCGTAGCGAAACCTGATGTTTGACGCCGCCAAAGCGGTAGTTGATGCGGTAACGGTCAGCGCGTTTTTCCAGCCAGGCCACGGGCCACCTCCCGAGAGAATTGTGGGGGGCGGGTCCAGCGATGCGACCCCAACGCGAGGCCAATGCTGCACCCAATTTGCACCCAAACCTGGCGGGGGGCAACGAAAAAGGCACCTGCGGGTTTTCCGCAAGTGCCTGATTTGTTTTGGCTTAGGACGTTAGTCGCGAGAGCATGCTAAGCTGGGGATCTAGGATTTCGAACCTAGACTAAGTGATCCAGAGTCACTCGTGCTACCGTTACACCAATCCCCAAGGAGCACCCGAGATGAGATTCGCTCAACATACCCACATCCTACGAATTCCGGTGATTCCTTTCAAGCCGGGCTGACGGCGTCGGATTCAGAGGCTGGGGTTGGAAAACTCGCGGAGCGGGAGTGTTACAGGCACCTGATGGCGCGAGCTGCGGGCGACGGCTTCGGTAAACTGCATGTAGCGGACTCCGGTGCGGAAGGGCGTATGCGTCACCGGGCGTTCTCCCCGGATCGCGGCGAGGAAATCGGTCTCGACCCTCCAGCCACCTCGCATCGAATCGGGGATCCGCAGCACGCGCAGCCCTTCGTCGCCACGCCGGGCGCCCCGGATCTCGTCGCGAAGAAGGTCATAGATGAGCGTCCCCTCGCTCCCGTACAGCGCAATCCCCATCGCATTGTCCTGCCAGACCACGCTGCTGAGGCGATAGACGCCGCAGGAGCCGTCTTCCTGGGTCGTGAGCACCTGGACGCTGTCCGGAGTGCCGACTCGTGCCTTCTTCCCTTGTTCCGGGTCAAATCGTTGCGGAACGATCTTCGACGCGTACGCCAGGACGCGATTCGCCGGCGCAACCCAGCGGAGCACGGTCTCGTACAAGATTCCCAGGGAAAGCATGTTGAATCCCGAGTACCGCGTCATCTGCCGCCAACCGAGTGGCGTTTCCCGATCGGCAAGCTGATCGTTCAGCCCATGCACGTGTACCTCGCGAAGCTTGCCGATCCAGCCCGAGGCGATCAGCGAACGCACGAAGGCGTCGCCCGTGAGTCCATAAGGGCTGGGCACGATCATGGCCGTCAGACGCGGCGATTCCTCGGCCCGGTCGCACATCCGCTGCGCCTCGCGCGCGTTCATCGCCATCCGCGCCTGGGTCAGGACATGCTTGCTAGCGTCCAGGGCCGCCAGCGTCACCGAACAATGCAGATACGGCCAGGCCCCGATCACTACGGCGTTGACATCCGGATCCGCGACCAGATCTTCCCAACTGCTGTACATCTTCGGGATGTCGAAGTCGCGGGCCACGCGGGCTGTCGACTCGCGCGTACGGTTGCAGACCGCGACTAACTTTACACCCGCCTGGCCCTGGAAGCCGGGCAGGTGCCTCGTCCGCGTGATTTGCCCTGCCCCGACGATCCCGATGCGAACCTCGCCCGAGCTCATCGATCGCCTCACCATGTTGTCTTGTTCAACGTCAGCGCGTAGCTTTTGGCTTCTCGCCCGAACCCACTTGATTCTACTCGCTCAGAGAGCCGCAAGCGACCACATCGCTCAGCAGACGTGGATTCTCGACCGGCACATCCCGGGAACGATCCCCGGCGCCTCCCTGCTGGACCGATCGGGAAAGCACCCGATTCCGCTGACGAAATCAGTCGTTATCCCACGCGCCTTGCTGCACCGTCACACTCGGAGGAGAGTCCACCAGGACAGCCCCGGTGCCACCGATCGCATTACGTCGTGGACGCATCGGTCCAAAATCATCGCCTGCATAGTTACTGAGGTACAGCGGCTTGGCCGGAGGTAACGGAAAAATCGGCCGATAGGTCAGGTTCGAGGTATCGCCAGATTGACGGCCAGCCCAGTTCCCTTGCCCGCCATCCGGCGATCGGCAGGCCGGCAGACCGATTAAGAGCACGCCGATCACCACCCAGTGGCCCAGTCGTGGCTGCGGTTTCATCCTGGCCATGGTGGATTGCATCCTTGCGATCTCGCGTCCGTCCTCGATGAGCGACGAATCGTCCATCTGTCGGGCCGGCAAAATCCTCGACTCGCACCTGGGTAACGGCAGCCGGCCAGACGAACTCTCGAGTCGCCTTGGCCCCCATGCCGCCGGTTCTGAACCCGCTCTTCATTCATTATCGGTGAATCGCCCCTGGTAGATTGGCCAAATCGTCTCCGTTACCATGAAGAGCCTGAGAACATCGAGTCGCGAGTCGCGGTTCCGGAGATGTTCATCACGCCAACGAAAACGGGAGGTCTCGCCATGCGGCGTTCGATCATCTATCACTTCGCCATCGCCGCGAGCTGGATCTGGGTTTGCCCGGCCCGCGCCGAGCACGCCAAGATTCAGCTCGAGGTCGTAACTCCCCGCGGTCAGGTCACGGCCTTCGTCGACCAGACCCCGCCGGAATGGGGGAAGAACCCGAGGCCCGTTGTCAAAGCCAAGATCCACGAGCCGATCCGGATCCAGTACATTCTCACCAACGTCTATCCGCACAAGACTTTAGAGAATGTCGTCGTCCATTTCTTCGTGGTCCGGCAGAAGAAGCCTGGCCAGAAAGAGATCCCCGACTTGAAGGGAGACGTCGTCATCGAAAGTGCGTTCGACATGGATTTCAAGCCTGGGGGCAAGGCTGGTCAGCGGACCACCTTGAAGATCGATACGCCCGGCGCCTACCTGATCCGGGTCGAAACCCAGAAAACGCAAAGCGATCACGAACACTTCTCGGCCATCGATCTGGTCGTGGAGGGGGAGTCGAAGCCTTGAGCGAGCGAGACCTGTCCGGCTTAATTCCATCCATGGCATCGGGCGATCGGTCGGGAGCCTGGGGACCTTCCACATTGAAGACCGTCGCCATCTTCGTCGTTCGACGTCTCTACTGGGTTGCTCTCTCGATCTGGCTGGGAGGGTTCACGCTGTACAGCGCGGTGGTGATCCCCATCCTGCACGATCATCTCGGAGTCCCTCTCGAAGTTGGACTGATCACCCGGCGGGTGACCAATGTGATCAATGCCATCGGGGGCGCGACCCTGCTCATGGGGTGGTTGCTCGCCGTCGATTCGCGCGGCCGGCCGAAGGACCGCATCCCGGCGAATCGACTGCGCCATGGAGCGTTGGTCTTATCGACGCTCTGCCTGGCTGGCCTGGTCGTCTTGCACGTGGTGCTGGACGCGAAGCTCGACACCGATCGCCTGACCGGGTTCTACTCCTGGCATCGAGCGTATCTGTGGGTCAGCACCGTGCAATGGCTGGCCAACCTGGCCCTCTTGCTGTCGGCAGGCGGTGCGCCGGGTCCGTCTCCTGAAGCCTAACGGGGAGCTCTGGAAAACTCTCAAGAGTCGGCGCCCGCCGACAGACCAGGAATTCCCCTTGCAATCCGTTCAAGCCGGTGAACCCGACGCGCCGATCGAATGGCTGTCGCTCGTCCGGCGCATGGCCGGCACGAGCGGGGCGGAGATCGTGGCTCGTGTCGTACTGGTGGAACCGGATGTTCTCTCAATACTTATGCCAACGGATTCGGTTCCTTGCCGGGATGGGGGTCGCAGCGGCGAGCTTGATCGTAGCAGGCGGATGGGTCGGTTCGGCTCGATCGCGACAGCAGCCCGCGGCGGATGCGTTCTGGAGACCCGGCGTCCCACGGGCAATCGCCGTGCATGACGGCCGGGCGGCGTTCCGGGTATCCGCTCCGCCGAATTCTCAGACCCTAGTCGTGGTATCGGCCCTGGCGCGATCCCCAGGCCCGTTCACGATCCGCCTCTCGACGCGGCCAGTCCTGGCTGCATCGATTCCAACGCTCGCGGACGACGGCCCGCGGAATTCTCCGAGACTGATCGCGCCGGAGCCGCCGCCAGCTCCCGAGCCGGTCGACCACCTGCCCCCGGATCATCGGATCTTTCACATGATGGTCCGCGACGGGGATTCAGCCAGCCCGAGCAACTACGCGCCGGTACGCGGCGTTCTCAAAGGGGTCGGACGAAGGGTCCAGGTGTACGTCGCCTCGGAAGACGCCGAGGCCGTTGACCGCAACCTTCTCGAAGACCTCATCACCACGTTCGACGATCGCATCCACCCGATGACTTCAGCCTGGTTCGGCGTGGCGCGCGACGTCGATGGGGACGGCCGGTTCACGATCCTCCTGTCCAGCAAGCTCGGCCGTCTCGGAGGCGGCCGGCATGCTGTTCGACGGTTTCGTGAGGGTCGCCGACTTCGATTCATTCGTCTCCGGCCCATTCGGCAATCATTGCGACATGATGTATCTGAACGCGACGCTCAAGGCCGGTCCTTATGTGCGCACCGTCCTGGCCCATGAATACATGCATGCGGTCGTATGCACGCTAAAGTGCTTGAGGCGGACCTCGCCGGGTGAATCGTGCGTGGAGGAGGAGGGATGGCTCGACGAAGCGATCGCCCACCTGGCCGAGGATCAGCACGGGTTTTCCACTGGGAACATCGATTATCGAGTCAGTGCGTTCCTCTCGAGGCCCGAGACCTATCAATTGATTGTGGATGATTACCTCGCGGCGGACCTGTTCCGGAGCCACGGGAATCGCGGGAGCACCTACCTGTTCTTGAGGTGGTGTGTCGATCGATATGGTCCTCGGCTCATCCCCGCGCTGGTGCATTCGAGACGTCGAGGAGTGGCCAATCTCGAAGCGGCAACCGGCTCGACGTTCGCGGATTTGTATCGGCGTTGGTCGCTGGCGCTGTATCTTAGTGGGATAGATCCAACCGAGGAAAACCGAGAGGCGTCTCAGGACGGATTCCAGTCGATCAACCTGCGAGCCCCATGCGCGGACTGGGAACTCGCCGGCCCGCGGTCCAGTCCGATGGAGTCCGGGGGGCCTGCGGAGCAATGGAATGCATCAGGGACCAGCAGCCATTTCGTCGTGATCGAAGGGTCCACGACGGGCGCCGTGGAGGTCGAGGTCGTCGGACCACCGAAGGCCCAGCTCCAGGTGACGGCCCTTCCTTCAGGTGCGGATCGCGCTAGGCTGGACTTATCGCTCCGTTCGAGCGTCGGCCCCGACGGATCTCTGCGCATCCAGGCTCGAGTTGCGGAGCGCCACGGCGTTCCGGTCCGGATCTCGGCTCTCTCCTGGGAGCCGTTGATACCCGCTCCACGGCCTCTGTCCGAAAGCTTCCGAGCGGGGCGGCTCGACATGCTGGGAATCGCATCTGCCTTTGGGACCTCGGCGGTCCCACCAAAAGGCGAGATCGATTCCGGGCCGATTCCGCTGATCGGCATCCCGCGCGGGACCGGTCCGATGGTCGTGAAGGTCGTCGGGACCGACGCCCGGGGACGTCGTGTCAGTGCCTGGGCCGATCTGAACCCAGTCTCGGCTGAGTCGGCCTCTCGCCGCTGACCCGGACTTCCCGCCGCTCGAACGAAACCAGGCCGATCCCGTCTTCAGTTCGGCGAAAGGGGATGCTCCGGTCCCGGCGATCGTGCACGTGCCGGCAGAGCGCCGACCGTGGGTCCCGTGGCCTTTGGTGGGTTCCCGCGATCCTCGCTTCAAGTGCGATCGTGGCCATCGGTCGGCTGATCTGACCAACCCACATCTTTATCTGTCCGTAATTGGATGGAAGTGAAACTTAGAGTCCCTCAAAAAACGGGGACAGGCACCTCGAAGACTCGGAGCCAGTCCCCGTTTTTTGAGGGACTCTTATCAAAGTTGACCAGAAATCGAGTTGACCTGCTGGGTGGTTTCCAATAGATTGATCGGAACGCCTGCAAATCTTTGCAGGAACAAGATTTTGACCGATCCAGCCAGATCCGCCTGATCCTCATACTGGTCAAACCCTCGCAGTCCTATGATCGTTGCGCTCGTCTTCAGTCTCGGCGTCGTCATTTGCTCCAACCTGGGACTGGCATCTCTCGCCCCACCTCTCGATCTTGGGTACCCTACCCCCCCTGCGGATGGAATTGTCCTGGTAGGAATGCATTCCGCGACGGATCACACTCTCCCGGGGTCGTCGAGCCGCGATGACTGGACCCAAGCGGATTCGAAAGAGGAGGACGACGAAATGTTCGCCCTCCGGCAGGTACCCACCTCATCGGTCCTGAATCTGGCCGTCAAGCCACAAAGACGGGACGATCCTCCAGAGTCGCACAGTTCCGGAGGCGGTCTGCTTCATGAACTCCACTACTCGTGGCAACTCCTCTGTTGAGGTCGGACCGGACGACGGACTCTCCACGACGTGCCGTCTCCCAACGCCCGGGGCGTGGGCAAGGTGCCGATCGGTCGCGAAGTCGCGGCTTCGGCCCGCACTGTTCTGAATCATCAACGTGGGACGCGATCGGAAGGCGGCCCGTGATGGGTGGCTCAGAGAGGAGCTCGGACGAGAAACTCGCAACGCATGTGTCGGCGGCCGTACGACGACGCCCCGCGCGATTTCCTCGGTGGACAGTCCTGCCTATGATTGCCCGACAACGATCCGCCGACTTCAGAGCCGCCTCATTCCGTGCGAGTGCGAAGCGGCCAAGTGGATTGCATCTCCAGATCCGAGGACACTCGACCAGGAGCCATCCGGAATGAGACTCCGCCAAGTTACCAAGCTCGCCTTGACGTTTCTCGCGGCCACGCTGTCGATCGCCACCCCCCTCATCGCGGCACAGATCAAGGGCGAGATCAAGTCGATCGATCGAGCCGCGTCAACGATGGTCATCCACGACGAAGACACCAAGACGGACGTGACCGTTAGCCTCGGCGCCCTCGGGTCGAAGTCGTCGGGGCTGGGCAAGAACCTGGACATCAAGGACCTCAAGCCCGGGGTCAAGATTGTCGTGAACGAGGGGATTGTGGCGTCGAGTGTGACCATCGACAACAGCAAGCCGAAAGAGCGGCTGCCGATGCTCCAGGAGTTCTGGGAGAATTTCCGGCATAACCTCTTCAAGCCGTTGCTGCTGTTCTTCTATCTCGGGTTCCTCGTCCCGATCTTGAAGGTGGAGTTCGAGTTCCCCTACGTGATGTACCAGGCCCTGACGATCTACCTCTTGCTGGCCATCGGCTGGCATGGGGGCGAAGAACTCGCCAAGATCAACCCGTCGAGAATCGGCAATGTCGCCGGATTCATGGTTCTGGGCTTCGTCACGAACTTCGTGATGGGCATCCTTGCTTACTTGCTGATGACCGCCATGACATCAATGCGCCGGGTCGACAAGGCGACGGTCGCTGGCTATTATGGGTCGGACTCGGCCGGGACCTTTGCGACCTGCGTGGGCGTCATGAGTACCGTGGGCATGGCCTTCGACGCCTATATGCCGGTGATGCTGGCGATCATGGAGATCCCCGGCTGCCTGGTGGCGCTCTACCTGGTGGCGCGGCTGCGCCACAGCGGTATGGATGCGCTGGGGACCATGCCGGACGAGCCGGGCTACAACCCGCGGGCCAAGCCTGCGCCGGTCCTGGCCGGGCAGCCGGGCCATGGACACCACCCCGAGACTAAACGCGAGCGGGCCATCGAGGAAGAGTTGGAGTTCGCGCTGGAGAAGCGGGAGCATCCCGAGGATAACGGCCTCAATGGGAACGGTAAGAATCCGTCCATCTTCACGCGCAAGCTGCTGCATGAGGTCTTCCTCAACACGGGCCTCTATCTCCTCTTCGGCGGCCTCGCCATCGGCTTGATCAGCGGGTTGCAGGGGGAGAAGGTCACGCGCGATGACGACAATTTCTTCGTGACCCTGTTCCAGGGCGTGCTCTGCCTGTTCCTGCTCGAGATGGGCATGACAGCGTCCCGCAAGCTGAAGGACCTGAAGACGGCCGGCCCGGGCTTCATTTTCTTCGGCTTGCTGGCGCCGAACCTGTTCGCGACGATTGGAATCATCACGGCGCACACCTACGCGTACTTCACGCACACCCAGTTTCAGCCGGGGAGTTACATCCTCTTCGCCGTACTCTGCGGCGCGGCGTCGTACATCGCCGTGCCCGCCGTCCAGCGGCTGGCGATCCCCGAGGCGAGTCCGACGCTGCCTCTGGCCGCATCGCTCGGCCTGACCTTTTCGTATAACGTCACCATCGGGATCCCGATCTACATCGAGATCGCCCATGCCATCACGGAGCACTTCCCGATCACGTGAAGGTCGCGGAGCGTCGGGCTCTCCTGAGACGACCTGGCGATGGGCCTAAGACGGCTGCTCCGTCAGGATCGGGAGGACGAGTTCTCCCAGGACTTCTCAATTTATCGAGATGATCGATATTCATGAATACCGCCGTAATCTCAGAGAGCCCACGCCCGTCCGCGGGAAGACCGAGTCAGGACGTCACTGAACTGACTACCGTGATCGAACACACCGCCCACCTCCTGCCCGCGCAAGGGCCGATCACCGTCTTCATCCACCACAATACGCTGCACGCCTTCGAGGACCTGCCCTTTCACGACGCGCTCAAGAAGGGCGCCCAGATATTCGGGTGCCAGACCTACCTGAGCGAAGACCGCTATCGGGAGGAGCTGCGGCGCGGCCGGATCCGGTTCTCGGAATTGCAGGAGGTGCTGGAGCAAGACCTGGGGGAAGGCGCCGGCAGCCGATCCCCGGCTTCGGGACGCGCCTCGATTTGCGGTTGGCGATGCTTCAGCACCCGTTGCGGATCGGCCCGACGGAGGAGCTGGTCTGGTACGTGGCCGAGGCCGACGCCCTGCGACGGATCCTGCCGGAGGTCTCCGCGACGGTCCGCGCGCGGCTGATCGCTGAGACCCGGCGGTGGGTGATGCGCGACTTGCGAAACGGCCATGAGCGGAATCACACGGCCGCCGGCGCTCTGGCCCGCCAGCCAGTCCTCACCAGTCTGGCCGAGCTGCTCGACCGCTTCGGGGAGTCGCGGATCGAAAACTGGAGCGACGACGATTGGGAATCGTTCACGCTCCAGGCATTGTGGCGGATTTGCTGCGACGGGGTCCGGGACCTGCCTCTCTTCACACCGGTGCCCTCGGCGGCCGTGAGACACCGGGACTTGCTCCTGGAAGCCACCGGCGAAGATGCAGACGCCCTGGTCCACAGCGTGCTCATCCGGTACTGTACGGCATTCCTCGACCAGGGCCTGGCGGCCTGGCCGCTGCCACATCGGTCAGAGGGATTCTATCGTGCGTTCTGCATGCTTTATCGTCAGCCTGGTGGACCACCTGATCGCTGGCTGCGCGGCCTGGCGGAGGAGCTGGGTCGGCTGGAGGATCAGGCGATCGGCCCGCTCGAGTCGATCCGCGAGTCCCTGGACGTCCTCGGCGTGGAGCGGAAGGAATGGGAGCCGTTCCTTCGCGCCACGCTGCTGGCTCTCCGCGGCTGGGCGGGCATGGTCGAGCAGATCGAGGTCCGTGGGGACCGGGTCGTGCAGCCGGTGCCTCGGGGGAGCCTGATCGAGTTCCTGGCGATCCGGTTGCTGCTCGACCGGTTCGCTCTGACTTACACGGCGCGCGAGGCCCTGGGGTTTACGGGTCCCCTCACCATGCTGCGGGGCCTCGCGGCCTACTGGCCACCCAGCGTCGAGCAGCGCGCGTTCGTCGTCTTCCAACTGGCCCAGGTTCACGGACTCTCGCCCGACCTGCTCCATCGGTTGAGCCAGCCCGATTGGGCGGCAGTGCTCGCGGAAATCGAATCGTTTACCGCGGTGGAGCGTCGGCGGGTCTTCCACCTGGCCTACGAACGGCGGTTCTACACGCAGACTCTCGACGCCATCTCTCTCCACGCCCGGAAGCCGGCTGGGCCCCCGCAGTATCCGCAGTTCCAGGCGGTTTTCTGCATCGACGAGCGCGAGGAGTCGATCCGGCGACACCTGGAGGAGCTGGCCCCGGACGCCGAGACGTTCGGTACGGCGGGCTTCTTCTCGATCGCCATGTACTTCCGCGGAGCGGCCGACGCGCATTTCGTCCCGCTCTGTCCGGCGGTCATCCGGCCGCGGCACTGGGTCGTCGAGCAGGTCATCGACCGCCTCGAGCCCGACCGCCGCCGTCGCGCCCGGACCCGGCGGGTGCTGGGGATCGCCACCCACCGCTTCCACACCGGCAGCCGCTCCATGACCCTGGGCGCGGTGCTCACAGCCGCCGTCGGTGTCCTCGCTTCGATCCCACTGGTGGCCCGCACCCTCTTCCCACGGCTGACCTCGCAGATCCGCAGGCGGTTCGGCACCTTCGTGTTCTCCCCGCCGCAGACCCGCTTGCAGTTGGAGCGGATCGACCCGATCCCAGGGCCCAAGGACGGGCAGATCGGCTTTTCCCTCGAGGAGATGACCGCCATCGCGGAGAAAGTTCTTCAGGAAATCGGATTAACCGCGCGGTTCGCCCCGCTCGTCCTGGCCCTCGGCCACGGCTCGACGAGCATGAACAACCCCCACGAATCGGCGCACGATTGCGGCGCCTGCGGCGGCGGGCGCGGCGGGCCGAATGCCCGCGCCTGGCTCAGATCCTCAACGACCCGCGCGTGCGCGAGCAGTTGTCCGGCCGAGGGCTCTCGATCCCGACCAAGACGATCTTCGTCGGCGGGCTGCACAACACCAGTAGCGAGACTGTCACGTTCTACGACCTGGATCTCATCCCCGAATCTCACCGGACGGAATTCGAAGCGGTCCGGGCGATCATCGAGGCGGCCTGCGACCGGAACGCGCACGAGCGCTGCCGGCGGTTCCGCTCGGCCCCGCTGACACTCTCCTACCAGGGCGCCCGCCAGCACGTGGAGGGCCGCGCGGAAGACCTGGCTCAGGTGCGGCCCGAATGGGGGCACGCCACCAACGCCATCACCATCGTCGGTCGACGGGATTGGACCCGCGGCCTGTTCCTCGATCGCCGCGCCTTCCTGACCTCGTACGACCCCACCCAGGACGATGCCGAGTCCTCGATCCTCACCCGCATCCTCTCGGCCGTCTTCCCCGTCTGCTCCGGGATCAACCTCGAATATTATTTCTCATACGTAGACAACTACGGCTGGGGATGCGGCACCAAGCTTCCTCATAACATCGCCGGGCTTGTCGGCGTCATGGACGGATACATGAGCGACCTGCGAACCGGTCTGCCCTGGCAGATGGTCGAGATTCACGAGCCGGTGCGATCGCTCTTTATTATCGAGACCACGGCCGAGTCGATGCTGCGCATCATGGAGCGGAACGAGGGAATCCGCCGCCTCTGCGTCCATGGCTGGATCATCCTCGCGCTGATCCATCCCGAAACGAAAGCGATCAGCCTCTACGAGGACGGCCGGTTCCAGACTTACCAACCTCAGGCTACGGTCCTGCCCAGGGCCGGGTCATCCGTCAACTGGTATCGCGGCTGGCGCGACCATCTCGAGTTCGCGGAGATCGAACCCGAAGGCCACCGGGATCGGGGAGAACACGATGTCCCATGAGTCGTCCTGGCTGACATTCCTTGGGGTCGTGGTCGTCGCGGCGCCGGTCCTGCTGACGCTGATGCTCGGCGTCTCATCGCTGCTGGACCGGAAACTCACCGAGGAGACGACGACGCGAGCGGTTCAGGTCGCCGTGATCTCGGGGCTGCTCGCCGCTGTCGCGGTCCTGATCGCGATGCTCGCGATGGGTACGCGGCATGTGACGATCGGCCTGGGGAATTGGGTGGCGATCCCCCCGCACTACCACTTCTCGTTCAAGCTCCTCTTCGATCGGCTGTCGGTCCCGATGGCCATTCTGTCGTTCATCCTGGCGGGCACGATCGGCGCGTTCGCCACCAAGTACCTTCATCGCGAGCGGGGTTTCAATCGCTTCTTCGTGCTCTACGCGCTGTTCCTGCTGGGCATGGTGGTCGCCTCGCTGGCCGGTACGATCGAGACCCTGTTCACGGGATGGGAGCTGGTCGGGCTCTCCTCGGCGCTTCTGGTCGCCTACTTCCAGGATCGCCCCGCGCCGGCGCGGAACGGTCTGTGGGTCTGGACCAACTACCGGGTCTCGGACGCCGCGCTCCTCCTGGCCGCGGTAGCCATGCACCACCTGCGGGGCGAGGGCGACTTCGACGAGCTGCTCGGTGTCGCACCGTGGCCCGAGGCCCACGCGGATCTCCCCGCCTACCAGGCCCTTGTGGTGGGCCTGCTGCTCCTGGTCGCAGCGGCTGGTAAATCGGCCTTGATCCCGTTTTCCGGCTGGTTGCCGCGCGCCATGGAAGGCCCCACACCCTCCAGCGCCGTCTTCTACGGAGCTCTGTCCGTACACCTGGGGACCTTCATGCTGCTCCGGATCAGCCCGATCCTCGAATGCTCGGCGGCGGCTCTCAGCCACGGTCGTGGCCATGGGACTGACGACCGCCGTATTCGCTTATCTGGCGGGAAGCGTCCAGGCCGACATCAAGTCGGCGCTCTCGTATGCGTCGCTCACCCAGGTCGGGATCATCACGGTCGAGATCGGCCTGGGCTTTCGCTACGTCGCGCTGATCCATCTCCTGGGCCACGCTTGCCTGCGTGCGCTGCAATTCCTCCGGGCACCGACCTTGCTCCACGATTACCACACGCTGGAGAATGCCATCGGCGATCACTTGCCGACGGCCGGGGTCGCCTGGGTTCGTTTGCCAGCCCAGCGCGCCGGGAGCTGGCTCTATCGATTGGCACTCCAGCAGGGCTATCTCGACGCGTACTTGTCGGATTATCTCGTCGGGCCGTTTGTCCGGGTCTTTCGCGGGTTTGACAAGCTCGAGCGCCGATGGACCGACTTCCTTTCGGGTGAGGCGTCGCGCGAGTCAGACCAGGTCAAGCCACACTTTGGAACGATCGAAGAATTTTCATGAATCCGCTTTCTCTCCCTTGGCTCGAGATGTCGATCGCGGTCAGCTTGCTCGGCTCGCTCTGGGTCAGCCGGCTGCGGGAGCCGATCCGCGCCTACCGATGGGGCCTGACTTTCACCGGGACGACGTTCGTCTGCACGCTCCTGGCGTGTCTGGGCTTCTACCTGAGGATTCCGAACGAGGCGAGCCTGGCCTGGAGCCCGCAGTACCATTTTCTCGGGCGGCAGATCTTCGCGCTGGACGAATTGAACGCCCCTCTGGTCCCGGCCAAGTCCTTGATCCATTTCCTGATGGCTCTGGCCACGGCGCGGGTGAAGATGCGACGGTTCTCCTTCACCTGGTCGCTGGCGGCCGAGACGCTGGGCCTGGCCGCCTTTTCGAGTCGGGATCCCTGGATCCTCATCAGCCTGCTGTCGGCGTCAACAATTCCGCCTTACATCGAGCTCGCCAGCAGGGGCCGTCCGACGCGGGTCTATGTCATCCACATGGCCCTGTTCATCGGGCTGTTGGTTCTGGGCTGGTCGGCCATCGAGATCCGCGGGCGGGATCAGGCGCCGACGGCGTGGGCGACGATCCCCTTGCTGCTAGCGATCCTGGTGCGGTGTGGGACCGTGCCGGCTCAGTGCTGGGTCACCGACTGGTTCGAGCACGCGACGTTCGGGATTGCCCTCTTGTTCGTCTGTCCGTTGAGCGGCGTTTACGCCGCGGTCCGGCTCGTGCTCCCGATCGCTCCGGACTGGGTCCTTCATGGGATCGCGATCGCCTCATTGATCACGGCCGTGTATGCGGCGGGGATGGCTGTCGTCCAGAACGAGGTGAGGCGGTTCTATGCCCACCTGTTTCTCAGTCACGCCTCCCTCGTGCTCGTCGGGCTGGAGCTGAATACCGTCATGTCGCTGACCGCCTCGTTGTGCTTGTGGTTTTCCGTGATCCTGTCGCTGGCCGGGTTCGGCCTGACGCTCCGGGCCCTGGAATTCCGCTTCGGCCGGCTCTCCCTCATCAACTTTCACGGCCTCTACGAGCACTCGCCCGCGCTGGCCGTCTGTTTTCTCCTGACGGGGCTGGCGAGTGTGGGCTTTCCGGGTACGCTCGGGTTCATCTCGACCGAGCTGCTGGTCGATAGCGCCGTGGAAGTCAACCCGACGATTGGAATCGTCGTGGTGGCGGCGGCGGCCCTCAACGGGATCGCCGTGGTGAGGGCCTATCTCCACCTGTTCACCGGGGCACGGCATGTCTCGACGATCTGGCTGGGGATCGGAAGGCGCGAGCGGATCGCGGTCCTGACCCTGACCACCCTGATCCTCCTGGGCGGACTGTTTCCCCAACCCGGCGTCACCACCCGGGAGAGCGCGGCGGAAGCGATCCTCGATGATCGTCGGTTACGCCAGAGGGATCGGCGGGCTGATGACGGGATCCCCGCCCGGCCGGTCGATGCCGCGGCGATCCCTCACCGGTTCGGCGCGAGCCCTCCGTCGTGGAGGCCGGACCGGCCGGTCGATGCCACGTCGGAATCCCGGTCAACGATGCGAGGTCACCCCGACCTGCTGGCACGTTGAGAGCAAGGGACAGGTCGAGCATAGGGGTCGGATGCCGGTGCAGATGGACTTGCCGAACGGGACAAGCCTCTCGTTGATCTCGACCCAGTAGCGTTCCGGAAGCTTGGCGGCGAGCGCGGCCATGGTCTGCTCGGGGGTCGAGGTGGCGACGTAGCCCCAGCGGTTGGCGACCCGGTGGACGTGGATGTCAACGGCGATCGCGGCCCGGCCGAAGCCGACGGCCAGCGTCAGGGCGGCGATCTTCGGGCCGACTCCCCGGAATGCGGTCAGCCCCTCCATCGTATCGGGCACGCCGCCGCCGTGCTCCGCGACGATCCGCTTCGAAAGAGCGATCAGGTCGCGCGCCTTGGTTTCGGGGAACGATGCTCCCCGGAGCAGCCGGACGAGCCGAGCCTCGCCGAGCGCGGCCATCGACTCGGGCGTCCGAGCCTGGGCGAAAAGGTGGAGGCAGACCTCGATCGTTGTCTCGTCGCGCGTTCGGGCCGAGATCAGGCTGCCGACGAGCTGCTCGAACGGCGACGAGTAACCCCGGTCTCGCAGGTCGAACATCGCCGCCTTCGGCACCCCCGCCACGGCCTGGCGGAGCCGGCGGAAAACCTCATCGATGTCGAACGGGTCCTTGGCGGCCATGCTCCAACCACGCCGCCCAGTCCCTGAATCCTTTTCGTTCTCACGTCCCGGTGTCATTGGCCCGAGATTCCGAACCGCCGGTTCGGCAAGCACTCAAGGACTCGAGGACTTCGTGAGCGACTGATCGTCGCTGTCCACAATCGAGGGGGTGATCGGCTGACCGGTCGCGCCGTCCGCCTCGCGAGCCTGCGTCTCGGGCCTGAGGATCTCCGCCATCTGGCGCACCAGGGTCTGGAACTCGCGCGGGTTGGCGGGTGCCTGCGCCAGTCGGACGTTGCTGTCCGTTGCCGGCGCGACCGGGTTGTTCGGCATGCTGACCTGATGGTTCGAGAGGTTATAAACCCCATACAACACGTCGATCTCCCACCGCCCGGCAGTCTCGATCTCCTGCCGGAGGGCGAACGCGGCCTGGGCGGCATTGATGCAGACAGCCGTCTCGATCAGGGCCTCGCGGAAATACGGCGACTGCCGGCCCTGCCGGCCCCAGACTTCATCCAGGCCGTTGGCCGCTTCGCGGACCGAGACGAAGATCTTCTGGAGGATCGACCGCAGTGCCGGCGACGTCGTCTTCGACCAGAACTTGAGCGGTCGCAGATAAGCGTCCACCGCGCCAGTAACCGCGCCGCAACTGCTATGTCCCAGCACAACGATGACCTTGACGCTCTCACTGAGTGCCTCGACCGCGAAGTCGACGCTCCCAAGGCAGACGTCCCCCAGGACGTTCCCGGCAACTCGGATGACGAACAGGTCGTTGAAGCCCTGGCCGAAGATCATCTCCGTGGGCACGCGGGCGTCCGAGCAGCCGATCACGACGGCGAACGGAGCCTGCTTCGGCATCCCACCCTGCTTCCGCACCATCCCGACCTCGAGGCCATTGCACTGGACAACATACCGCGGCTCTTCGCTCGGGTTCACTTCGTGGCTCTGGCAGTTCGCCATCCATCGGGCGAACATCCGGTTGCCGTCTTCCAGGTTTCTCCGGGCCAGGTCCGCGTCGGGAGGTGAAGGCTTCGTGCTCGGATTCTTGGGGTCGAACCGATACACATAATCAATCGTATTCATAGTAAATTCCATTGTCGAAGACTGATGTGATCTTCGATCTTCGGGGAATGGACCCGGAGTGTCGGAACCGGGGTGCGGTCGAGGCACGATCTCTCCGCCTCGCTCGATCATGGCGTATGATAGAGCGCCATGGACCGCCACGCAAGCGGCGACAGGCCACCCGAACCCGGAGGGAGATCGAGTCGATGAAGTCGCACACTGAGTATTTGACCTTCAACGTGCCGGCCCGGATGGACTTTCTCAACATCACGCGGCAGGTGGAGGAGATCGTCCGCAAGAGCGGCGTGCAGGAGGGTTTGGTCCTCTGCAACGCCATGCACATCACGGCGAGCATCTTCATCAACGACGATGAGCCGGGACTGCACGAGGATTACAAGAAATGGCTGGAGGAACTCGCACCCTTCGACCCGTCGCCCCAGCGCTACAAGCACAACCGCACCGGTGAAGATAACGCCGACGCTCACCACAAGCGCCAGATCATGGGCCGAGAGGTCGTGGTGGCTGTAACCGAAGGGAAGCTCGACTTCGGCCCGTGGGAACAGATCTTCTACGGCGAGTTCGACGGCCGGCGACCCAAGCGGGTGCTCGTCAAGGTGATCGGGGAATAATCTCGCCACCGGCGACTTCCGCCAGTTAGCTTCGGGCTCAATCACTCCACGCCAGAGGGAAAGTCCTGAGCGGAATCCGTCTCAGGATGAGAGATGGAGCCCTCGACTCCCAAGGGCCCTCGCAATGAAATGAAGGAGCTGGCTCCGTCCGGCGATCCCTCCCTTTCCCTCTGGCGTGGGGTGATTGAGCCTGCCCCGACGATCGTCCGCTCGGTGGGCCCGGATCCGATCAACCCTGATTGAAGCTCGAGCTCTCGAAGTTGTGAACCTGCCGCTCGGCTTCCTCGCGGCCGATCCCATAGCTCTTCTGGATCGCGCCGACGAGCTGATCGCGCTGGCCGGCGATCACGTCCAGATCGTCGTCGGTCAGCTTGCCCCAGGCCTCCTTGACCTTGCCCTTGAATTGCTTCCAGTCGCCCTTCATCGTGTCCCAGTTCATTGGTTGCTCCTCAAAGGAAACGTTCGAGATCCCAAAACCTATGCATTCAGACCGGACGGCGACGACCCAGCCCTGACTGGTGACTGGGGCCGTCACCGGCGCGGGTCAGACGACCGGTGTCCGCGTGCGGCCGAAAACTAGCGAGACCACGAACAGGACCAAGAATAGGAGGAACAAGATCTTCGCGATCTCGGCCGCTGTCCCGGCGATGACTCCAAACCCCAAAACCCCGGCGACCAGCGCGATCACCAGGAACGTCACTGCCCAACTCAACATCGGATTGCTCCTCTCTCAGGTTGTGCCGTCTCAAGAGACGTTCTCAGATTGAGATGTCCCGAAGGACGAACTCGTCTCGTCCTTGCGGATCTCTTCACAGAATCCGAGCCTCTAAAGATCGGTCGAACTCACATGCCTTGTCTATCATGATCAACAGACTCTCTGATAGCAGCAAACGCTGTGCCGTGGCCCAGGTACTCACCAGGGCTTCAGCTTCCAGCCCAGAATGAACCCGATCCCGAAGGCCCACGCCCCAAAGGCCAGGGGATTCGCCCGCGCGTAGTCTTCGGTCGACTCGACCACGGATCGGAGGGTCGTCTCCGCCCAGTTGTTGTCCGCACGGCCAGCACCCATCCGGAGCGTGTCGTCCGGAGAATCCACATTGTAAACTCTCGACATCTCGTTGGTCTCCATCGCGGTGAAAGGGCGTACCGCCGGTCCCGGCCGGTGCCAAGGTTGCCGGCACTCGGCTCTCGAGCTCAATCGAGCCGGGAAGGCCGCGTCAGCCCTTGAGGGGTATGTTGTGCAACTGCGATGCCGCTCTTTCGAACCCTGTTCCCGAAGCGAATCCTCATCGTTGGCATGGAACCTGCGAAAGGAGTTTAGATCGGTCACGACCGGCGTCGGAGATCGATCGAGGATCCAAATCTTGTGAAATCGAACGAAGAGGTTATGACGATCATGGAACCTGACGAACGGAAATCGCTGGAGTCCTTCACGGCCGCCGACGTGATGACAGCCGCCCCGCTGACGTGTTCGCGATTCAGCACGGTCCTCGAAGCGGTGATGATCTTCCGCGACGCGGATTGCGGCGCCGTGCCGGTCCTGGAGGACGGGAAACCGATCGCGATCGTGACGGACCGCGACGTTGCGATCGCGCTGGCCGAGACCCCGGACCTGGTAAACCGGCCGATTGGTGAGATCATGTCGTCGGGCATCGTGGCGGTCGCACCCGAGGACACCCTCGCCCATGTCTGCGAGGTGCTCAGCGCTCAGTCCATCCGACGCGTCCTGGTGGTCAACCCGGATGGGCGCCTGCGGGGGATCGTGGGTTGGGCCGACATCGCGCCAGTCTTGTCGGAGCGCAAGATGGGCCGGCTCGTCTCCGAAGTGGTTGAATCTTGAGGTCGCTACGCTCCTGTTTTCCGTGTTCAGTCAACGCAGCAACAAGACTCGTCGCGTGTGATGGAATGAGACGACGCCCGGTGCTCTAACCGAACACGGAACACCGAACACGGAAAACGGGAGCGAAGCGACTAAGAGTCCCTCAAAAAAGGGGGACTGGCACCGCGAATCCTCGGAGCCAGTCCCCGTTTTTTAAGGGACTCTAACGCACTGGTCGCCCGCTGTGGAGCAGCACGGTGCGGACCCAGTTCAGGTTGCGGACCAGCTCTTCACGGCTCAAGGGGAATCCCACGGTCGTGCGTCGGAGCTGGCTGCCGGCGACGGCGATGCCAGCGCCCGCGATGAGGAGGGTCACGGTGCCCACACCCAGAAGGGCGACGCCGCGCTTCATCCCCAGCTCGGAGACGAGAAGCTCCGCGACACCGATCAGGATGATCGGAAGGCTGGCCATGGCCAGAGCGGCACCCGCCAGCATCACGGACCCACCAACCTTGGCGGAGTCCACGTTCTGCTTGAGCTCGATCGCGACCAGCCGCGTCTGTAACTCGCCGAGGGTCAACAGGTTATCGCCGAACTCGGCGACGCTCGTGACCACCTGGGCCGGCCCGGCCTCATTCCTCGCGGCCGTCCCATCGCCCGGCTCGGCGACGACGGCACCCAGTCGGCCGACCGCAGGTCCGTTCGTTCTTACCGTCGCTTGATTAGCCATCCGAGAATGACTCCCGCTGCCAGGGCGGCCCCCAGGGCCAGTGCCGGTCGGTTCGTGACGATGTCCTTGACGACTTCCCTGGCTTCGGCCAGGTAATCGTGCGCCTGCGCAAACAATTCGCCGGCGCCCTCACGCTCCCCGGACTGGGCCGACGCGTGATTTCGTGCGATGGATATCATGGACGTCTCTCCATCGATTAGAGGATTGGTTGATTACGCCGTCAGCCGACCGGTAAGGGCAATCCACGGCTGGGCGGAGACCGGTCATCAACGAGGTTCTCGAGGCGAATTCGGGGTCGGGGACGCAGCGGTCCCAAAGCCGGCACCGCCACCCCGCCTCATCTCCGACGCTCTGCCAACAGGCTGCGGGGCCAGCCTCTGTTCCAGGTACTGCACGGCATAATTCTGCGCGGCACGGATTGCGATGGGAGCCAGCAGTCCCAGAACCGAACCAATCAGACTCCACGACTTTTCCCGTGGAGCGCTCGCCAGGTTCACGGATGTCGGCGACGCCGGAGGGGTTGTCGGCACGCCGACCATCACGGTTGCAGGGGGCTCCGATCGCCGCTTGGGTACGATCAGGTAGCCGGTTGCGGCAGCCGCCGCCAGCGTCAACCATGGATGCGTCTGCACCAGGCTCCGCCAGTCCGTCAACGATCGTGCGCCCTTGACAGCTTCTCGGACATCGTGATGCATCTCATGACGAACGAGAGCCATCCGCCTCTGGATGTCGTTGATCTCCACTGTCGTGGTCAACTTCGCCGTTGCCGTTGCCATCGCCACCGTCCTCTTCGAGTGTCTCACCGTCGCGCACGGACCTTCTTCAAAGGTCGAGTCGCAGAGTCGCGCCGCGATTTCATCACGCCTCCCAACTAGCAAAACCCATGCCGAACTTGTCATGGTCAGCCACGACAATCGGCGACCACGCAGATCGGGATTCACGGACCAAAGGCCACCGGCCTCCGACGACCGCGGAGACTTGGCACACCTCTTGCAGAGTTTCGATCTGGCCATGACGGTCAGCCGCAGGATCTCGCGCGAGGTCGCTGGCCGCCTTGTTTCCAGAATTCGAAGCCCCTTTCGCGACGTCACCAGAATCAACAGCGGGATGGATCGGATTCGTTTTCCTTCAGATATCAGAGAGGTTGACACCATGGTCAATGCGCAAGTGCTGCAAGGGCAGTGGAACCAGGTTCGCGGCGAGCTCAAGAAGAAGTGGGGTCAGTTGACCGAGGACGACCTGCGGTTCGCCAACGGCAACATCGACCAGTTGATCGGCCGGATCCAGAACAAGACGGGCGAAGCCCGCGAGGCGATCGAGAAGTTCCTTGGCGAAGCGACGGCCCAGGGTGCCTCGATGGTGTCGCAGGCGACCGAACAGGCCGGCCAGTATGCCCGATACGCCTCCGACCAGGTGCGCGAGGGGTATAACCGGATCTCCGACCAGTTCAGCCGCGGCTACGACACGTCGCAAGAAATCATTCGCGAGAATCCGGGACGTTCGATCGCCATGGCGTTCGGCGCCGGCGTCCTGCTGGGTGTTGTTGTCGGCGTGGCTCTGCGTTCACGTTGAACTGTCGGCTCCCTTTCCCCGTGTGGGAAAGGGGGCTCTCATCAAAGCTGAAGGCTGAGGGGAGGGCTGAGGGTTGACGGCTGAGTCAGCACCCGTCGGGCCTTGACTCCGCCTTCAGTCCTCAGCCTTCAGCCCTTCCAAGAGGTACTCCGTGATCACCAAGACATCCGTGGGAACGGCGTGGCAACGTGCCCTGATCACGTTGACCGGCACCGTCGTCAGCGTGGTCGCCATCGCGGCCTTGTATTGGGCGCAGTCGGTCTTCATCCCGGTGGCGCTCGCCGCCTTCTTGACCTTCCTGCTCAGCCCCTTCGTGTCGTGGTTCCGGCAGCGCGGGCTCAGGCGGACGCCCTCGGTGATCCTGGTCGTTCTGCTGGCAACGCTCGTACTGGGCACGGTCGGCTGGCTGGTGACCTCTCAGATCACCAGCCTGTTCCACGAGCTGCCCAGGTACACCCAGACTGTGAAGGAGAAGGTCCGGACGTTCAAGGAGGCCACGGGCAACTCCAGCCAACTCAAGAAGATGGTCGCGGAGATCAACCAGGAGATCGGCGGAATGCCGAGTCCTTTAACCTCCGAGGAGAGCTCCCGCGAGGGGAGCCAAGACTCCGACCTCGCCACCGCGAGGCCGACCGCTGTGATCGTGCAGCCGCAGAGCCCAGCCTGGTTATCGCGATTGACGTCATTCCTGAGTCCGCTGCTGGAGTCCCTCGGCGAGTTGGCGCTCGCCATCATCCTGGTCATCTTCATGCTCCTGAAGCGCGAGGAACTTCGCAATCGGATCATCCGGCTGGCGGGCCAGGGGCAAATTGTGGTGGCCACCAAGTTCGTGGATGAGGCGGCTCAGCGGGTCAGCCGCTTCCTCCTCATTCAGGCCATCGTCAACGGGACCTTCGGGCTGATCTTCGGCATCGGCCTGCTCCTGATCGGGATCAAGTACGCCCTGCTCTGGGGCTTCCTGGCGGCGATGCTCCGCTACCTCCCCTTTATCGGACCCTATCTCGCCGTCACCTTCCCGATCTCCCTCAGCCTGGCCACGATCTCCGGTTGGGGGGCGACCCTGATGGTGATCGGCCTGTTCCTGGTCCTGGAACTGACCATCGCCAACTTCATCGAGCCCAGGCTCTATGGCCAGAGCATGGGGGTCTCCGAGATCGCCCTGCTGGTTTCGGCGGCCTTCTGGGCCTTCCTCTGGGGACCGATCGGGCTGGTCCTGTCCAGTCCGCTGACGGTCTGCCTGGTCGTGCTCGGCCGTTACAGCCCCCGGTTGGAATTCCTGTCCGTCCTCCTGGGCGACGAACCGGCCCTCGATGTCAGCATCAGTTTCTATCAGCGCCTCCTGGCCCGGGACCAGGACGAGGCGGAGGACCTGGTCCTGGAGCGCGGTCAAGAAGTTGGAATCTCCGGAGCCGATCTACGATGAGATGCTGCTGCCGGCCTTGATCGCCATCAAGCGGAACCGCACGCGGGGCGACGTCACGGAGGCCGACGAGGACTATGCCTTGCAATCGATCCGCGAAATCGTGGAAGACCTGGGAGAGCGACGGGTTGCCGTGCAGCTCGACCCAGAGCAAGACGAATCGGAGCCTGTGGACGAGCCCGGATTCCTGATCTTCGGCTGTCCGGCCCACGACGAGGAGGATCGTGTGGCGCTCGAGATGCTTCAGCATCTGCTCGACCCATCACGATGGACCGTCGAGATGATCGCCTCCGGAACCTTGACCGCCGAACTCCTCGACCAGGTGTCGGATCGGAAACCCGCCGTGGTCTGTATCGCAGCGACCCCACCCGGCGGCCTGGCCCACACTCGCTACCTTTGCAAGCGATTGCGGTCCCAGTTCCCCGATCTTCGAATCCTGGTCGGCCGCTGGGGAGTCCGGAATCCTGCGAGGGCCACGACCGTTCCCGAGGCCGGCGCCGACTCGGTCGCCTCGACCCTCCAAGGAGCCGGCGCCGACTCGGTCGCCTCGACCCTCCTGGAGACGCGACAGCAGCTCTGTGGCCTGCTCCCGGTCCTGGTCGGAGGCCATAACGAACCGGAGTGCGACACCACCCAATTCTCGCGACACGAGGACGCCCGGAACGCGGTCCCCGTGGCTTGAGCCGGCCGGCTTCGAGGAGCGGTGGCACTTTCTTCAGCCCGCCGGCGGGCTCACCGGCGCCCGTTTCCCGGTCCGGGAGGCGCGGGTGTCGGCATCCCCTCACGCTCAGCGAGTTTCCTCATTATCAGCAAGAACACCCGGCGGCCCACTGTCTCGGCCCAGACCTCGCAGCCCTGGGGAGAGAAGTGGCCGTCGCCGATCTTCCCCATGAAGAGGGGGTCGCCGGAGATCGGCTCACCGCGCCGCAGTCCGTCGATCTCGATCGCCAGCAGGGAATTGGCAAACTCATTCATCGGATCGAGGTAAACGAACCCCGTGGTTCCCAGGATGTTGGAAACGCGGCCTGGGTAATACCCAGCCATCTGAGGGCCGCTCAACTGGTTGACCCAGGGCGCCGGTACGAACAGACAGACCAGCGACCGCGCGGAGCAGAAATCGCGGATCTGGCCCAGCCAGTGTCTCCCTTCCTCCCAATCTCCCCCCCGACCTTCGAGCACGTCGTTCACGTCGCCGGCAAAATCGTTCGCGAAGACGCTGATCACGACGAACTGAGGCGGGAACCGCTTGGCATACTCGAGGAGCGAATAGTAATACTGTTCGGGAGAATAACCGAGGTGTCCCGTATTGAGCACCTCAACAGAGGCGCCCAGTCGTTTCTTGAGGTCGCGTTTCAGACACTCGACCGGCGTCTGGTCATCGCCGACGAACAGGCCCTGCATGTAGGAATCGCCCAGAACGATGCCGCGAAACCGGGCGTCGGTGTCGGGCTCCGGGCCGCGTAGCCCCCAGGAGCTGGTCAGTTGCGACGAGCCCTCGACGATCACAGCGCCGGTCCCCTTGACGATCTCGGCGGTTTCCGGCGTATCGGGGATCTGGAAATAGGCCTTCACGTTACCACGAGCCGGGAAGTTCCTGACCCAGATCGAGCGGACATGCGGTCGAAATCGATACGAGCGGCCCGACTCATCGGATTCGAAAATCGTCGAAGGCAGCATCACGGTCCGATCGAAGTTTCCCCAGCGAAGCAGGACGTGGCCAGGGTCCATCCCGGCGAAGCGGAGCAATCGCTGTCGGGGTTCGTCGTACTCGACGAAGGTCCCCTCCAGCTTCGCGCGAGCGCTGGCCATGTCGAATTCCCGTTTCCGCCGCCAGTCGGCGTCGATCTCGGCGCGATCGGGTTGTTGCCCGATCGTGCCCATGGCCAGCCATCGCCCGCGCGTCGTTAACCATTCGGCCAGGTACCGGCCTGCCGGTAACGCCAAGAGCAGGATGGCCACGATGCCGAGCGTCAGAGCGGCCATCGCGATCTTGAAGATCCGATTCAGGCGCCGACTGCGCTCGACGAACGGGAAGACCCGCTGCCGGGGCGGCCTCGGTCGGAGGATTTGCCCAAGGGCGCGCTCCCATCCCGATCGCCGGCGTACCGAAGGTGTCGTCAACCACAACGGAAGTGTGTCGCTGGCCTTGCTCACGCGGATCGATGCTCCCTGGCTCTTGAGTCTTGAATTCCTGGCGAGGCTTCCGTTTCCAGACCCCATCCCGTTCCAGCAGCAGGATCAGCCGGCGGCCCACCGTGCTGGCCCAGACCTGCGAGCCCAGTGCCGAGAAGTGGCCATCGCCGATCCGAGAGTTGAACAGTGAGCCCTCACGCGCGGGTTCGCCCTCACGGTCTCGCTCGACCGTCAACTCCAGGTGTGCGTTGATGAAGTCCTCCGCCGGGTTGACGAACATGAAGCTGCTGACCTCCAGGATATTGGAAAGTATCCCGGGATAGTAGCCGGCCTTTCGCCGGCCGAACAGGTTCGGCGCGTATGGGACCGGCACGATGAGGTGCGGCCATTGCCGCGATCGACAGAGTTGCGTGATCTTGTCCAGCCAGTACTTCCCTTCATCCCAATCGCCTTCGCCCGTGCTCGGAACCTCCGAATCCCCACCGAAGTCGTTGGTAAACGTGCTGACGACCACGGCGTGGGGGCGGAAGCGGTCGATGAAGGCCAGCAGGGAATAGTAGTACTGCTCGGGCGAGTGACCCAAAACGCCGGTGTTCAACACGGAGACCCTGGTCTCGAGGTGCTCCTCCAGATAGTGTCGCAGGCATTCCGGAGGCGTCTCATCATCGCCGATGAACAGACCCTGCATGAACGAATCGCCCAGCACGATCACGCGGAGGGGTGCCTGGGGATCGGGCTCGGGACCGCGCAGTCCCCACGAGTTCGTGGTCTGCCGCGAGGCTTCGACGGGGATCGCCGGCGTCCCGTAGATCGCCTCGGCCAGACCCGGATCATCCGGTACGAGGAAGAAGATGGGAATGCTGCTTTTGGGCGAGACGTTCCGGAGCCAGACCGAATGCAGGTTCGGCCGCAGCCGGTAGGAACGGCCGGTGTCGTCGGCCTCGATGACCTTCGAAGGGAGGAGTAGCGTCCGGTTGTAATTCCCCCAGCGCAGCAGTCCGCACTCGGGATCGAGCCCGGCGTAACGCATGAGGCGTTGGGTCTCGGGGCTCGCTTCGGCGAAGATCTCGTCGAGTTGCTCGCTCGCATCGGCAATCCCTTGAAGGCGATAACGCCGCCAGGAATCGTCGATTTCCTCGCGGGGCGTGGGCAGACCGATCGCGTACCGACCCGCTCGGCGCCGCCGGGACGACAGCGCGGCCCGGAGATATCGCCCCCGCGGCAAGGCACCCAGCAGGACGATGGTCACACAGGTCACCGCCAGGATCAGCCCCTTGAACCATCGCTCGTGACGGCGGGACCGTCCGATGAATCCGAAAACCTGCTGGCGCTGGGGGCGACGCGGATCGAGTGTGAGAGCCAGTCTCATGATTACCTCTTACAAGCCCTCAAAAAAAGAGAGGACTGGCTCCGAGTCTTCGAGGTGCCAGTTCCCTTTTCTGTGAGGGCCTCTTAAGACCTTGGCCCGCGCTTTCGAAGCTCCGGACCAGCAAGAACCCAAGGAGGACTCAGGGACTCAGGGACTTCGCTCGCGAGCGGGCGAGCCGGTCTTTCTCCAGCAGCAGGACGAGCCGCCGACCCACGGCGGAGGCCCAGACCTCTGAGCCGAGCGCCGAGAAGTGGCCGTCGCCGATCTGGACGTTGAAGAGCGGGCAGCCCGTGGGCCGTTGTCCTTTTCGCTCGCCTTCGACCACCAGCTCCAGGTACGCATTGATGAACTGATCCGTCGGGTCAACGAACATCGTGCTGTTGACTTCCAGGATATTGGAAAGTGTCCCCGGGTAATAGCCGGCTCTCCGGAGGCCCAGCATGTGCGGTTCGAACGGGACCGGGACAATCAAGTGCGGCCATTCCCGCGACCGGCAGAATGCCGTGATCTTGTCCAGCCAGTACTTTCCCTCCTCCCAGTTGCCCCGGCCCTTGGCCGCGACTTCGTAGATGTCCCCGAAGTCGTTCGTGAACACGCTCACGATCACGAAGTGAGGCCGGAATCGGTCCACGAATGCCAACAGGGAATAATAGTATTGCTCCGGGGAATAACCCAGGACCCCGGTATTCAGGATCGAGACCTTCTTCTCCAGATGGGCCTCGAGGTAACGCCTGAGACATTCCGGCGGCGTCTCCTCGTCCCCGATGAACATTCCCTCCATGTAGGAGTCACCCAGGACGATCCCGCGCAGGAGTGCGTCGGGATCGGGCTCAGGACCGCGCAGGCCCCACGAGTTCGTCAACTGCCGCGATGTCTCCACCGGGATCGCCGTAGTCCCTTTGATGGCTTCGGCCAGCCCCGGCCCATCGCGAACCAGGAAAAACATGAGGATCCCGCTCTTGAGCGTCACGTTCCGGAGCCAGATCGAGCGCGTGTTCGGCCGGAGACGGTACGACCGACCCGAGTCGTCGGCCTCGAAGATCGTCGAGGGCAGGAGCAGTGTCGCATCATAGTTGCCCCAGCGCAGCAGGCCCTGTTCGGGATCAAGTCCCGCATAGCGCATCAAGCGCTGCATGGCGGGGCCAGCCTCGGCATAGATGCTGTTGAGGCCCCCGCGCGCATCAGTGATCCCCTGGATACGAACGCGCTGCCACTGGTCATCGATCTCGGACCGGGGTATCGGCAGACCAATCGAGGACCGCGCCGTTTGCTTGACCGTGGATGCCAGCGAGGCCACCAGATAACGCCCCCTTGGCAACAGGCCCAGAATCAGCAGTATCGTCAAGCTGGTCGTCAGGAGGATCAGGCGCTTGAACCAACGCTGACGCCTCTGCACGCGCCCGACGAAGCCGAAGACGCGCTGACGTAGCGGCCTTGCGCGTTTCCATCTTAGAATCGTTCTCATGAAAGCATCGGCCGCACGAGCCTCGTTCGACGCATCCCACCGCGCACGGTGACCGTCGCAGTCCCCGATGGATGCCACTGCCGAGGACGCAGGATCGCGCGATTCCCCAAAGGATCCGGATCCTCAACGGGTAACTCCGGTCCATCTATCCTACCCTCTTTCCGGCCCTCTTTCGAGCCGAGACCCTCAGCGTCGTGCAATCCGCAACCCTCACGCCCTTGCGAGGATGGGGATGCTTCCCGGCATGCCGCCGCACAAGGCCAGACATCCAAGGCCGCACGCCTTGAACCACGCTGCCAACCGGTTGCCTCCTTTACCCGCGCAATCTGGGCACATACCAAATCGCAGACACTGGAATAGAACCCTGTTCTGAGTTCATGGAGGGAGACAACTCATGGATGAACCTGACGCCTCGAAAACGCATGGGCTTGTGGATGTTGTCCAGCACGGATTGATGCGTGACAGCGAGTCATCAGGCAGGCATCATCCTGTCAATCCATTCCCCAAGGAAACGTCAAAGTCCAGCGTCTGCCGTGGGTGTTCCGATCGTAAGTCCCTTACTCAGAGTCCGTTGAGATTGGAGAGCATGGATGGCGTGACACGGACTCCGCCATCATCATCCCTGCACAAACCAACCAGCCAGTCGCACCGTTTTCTTCGATGAGTGTCAACAGCGGTCAGGGGTTGAGCCACTTTCGCGGCCAGGGAGGGCCACCCCCTGGAGGGGGTTGCGCCCTTGTGCCTCGCCCCAAGTGCCCTCAGCCTCAGACGAAGGGCACTTGGGGCGAGGCACAAGCCAAGGACCAGGGTGGCTCAACTCTCGCCGCGAAAGTGGCTCAGTTTCTGACCGCGATCGACAGATGAGACCTATACTACCGAAATCTTCAAGAATCCCAGAAAATCCTAACTAAACTCGGCCAACGTGCACGGAACGATTTTGTTATGAAAGGATTTTCAGAGAACCTTTAGTTTGACAAGAATCGTAGGCTCAAATGCCATTTTGTGAGTCTTATATCGGACTTTGGTTCGTCATAATTAACCCACGCGATTCGTGAAAGCCCCGTAGTCGCGGAGACACATGCTTGATAACCGCGGTGAACGTTGTTAGCGTTGCGGCGAAGCCTGCGCCGGACAATCGCGCCGCAAGTGGTACATGGCTCCCAGCATACATGAGTGAGTACGCGAAGGCTGGGTCGTCCGCACTCCGAGGCGCAAGACAGATCGATGATGACCTGTGGGAGCGACGTGCAGTCGATCCAACCCCTTTTCACGGGGAGCGCGAAAACATGGTGGATTCACCTCTAGTAAGCATCGTCATTATCAATTGGAATCGCCTCGACGATGTTCTGAAGACTCTTCATTATCTAAGTTGCCAGCGAGGAGCGAACTACGAGGTCGTGGTCGTGGACAACGGTTCAAGCGACGGTTCGGCTGAACAGTTATCCGAAATCAAGACGATCAAGTTCATCGCGATGGGATCGAACCAGGGGCCGGCTAAGGCAAGGAATGTCGGAGTCGAACACGCCTCGGGAAAGTATATCCTGTTCCTCGACAGCGATGCCGTGATCTCGAAGGTGGGCCTGTCCAAGGTAGTGGCGCGCATGGAGAGCGATCCCACGATTGCCATCGCGGGCTGCCGGATCATCAACAGCTACACGCGCAAGCTGGACCAGTGGTTCTATCAGCATCCCGCCGCAACCCACGAACACATCGAGTTCGAAACCTACGCCTTCTCGGCTGCAGGCGCCCTGATCCGTTCCGACGCGCTTTGCGCAGCCGGGTCCTTCTGGGACGACCTGTTCATCTACAACGAGGAAATCGACCTCTCGATCCGTGTCCTCCGAGCTGGCTATCGCATCATCTACTATCCCGAGGCGCGCGTGTTCCACGCCAGATCGGACCAGGGCCGTAGCGGCCTCTCTCTCTACTGGTACCAGCAGATCCGCAACTGGATCTGGATCTACTATCGTTATTACGATTCTTTCTCTTGTTTCAAGAAAGTCTCACTCTATATTATTGCTTATATGATAAAAGGCATATACAACGGCCACCTGAACGCATGCCTCTCGGGAATCCGCGATGGTCTGTCGCGGACCGTGATCCGGCGGCAATTTCCGGACAAGCTCACGGGTGACGAGATGCGTCGCATTGACGCGCTGGGGCGTCGTCGGTTCCGGCTCGGGCGGGGTTGAGGCCGGAGCCTGGCGGGGTGGCCGGAGCCCTCCCTGCGCCGCTATGATAGGCGGTGACCGAGGGCGCGGCACCGGCCGGTTCCCAGCGTGGGAGGACGGGGCGCCGTCTCGTCGGTCGTCCCGAGACGGTCCGATCCAGGGCCAGTGTCTGGGCGGGCGGACAGGTTGAGGAGATCGCGGCTCGATCGGTCGATCGGAGCGATCACCGATGCCATCGTCCCTGACTCGTTCCGGCGCTCGCTCGTCCGGCCATCGGGAGCCTGCGATCAGGGGCCAAACCCGATGTTCGACGACCTTTTCGCTCGATTGGGAATCGCTGGGTTCAATGTCGGCGTGTCGCTCGGCGATGAGTCCCAGAGGGGTGTAGGGACTGTTATCTCCGCGCCAAACCCGGCGACAGGCCAACCGCTTCCCGGGGTGCGAAGGGCTTCCGTCCACGAATACGACCGGCTGGTTGACCGGTCCTGTGAAGCGTTCCGGACCTGGCGAATGATTCCCCCGGCCCGGCGGGGTGAAGTGGTCCGCCAGATCGGTCTGGCCCTTCGAGCCCAGAAGGCCGACCTCGGTCTGCTCGTGACCCTCGAGACGGGAAAGATCCGTACCGAAGGCGAGGGCGAAGTTCAAGAAATGATCGACATGTGCGACTTCGCCGTCGGTCTGTCGCGCCAGCTTTATGGACTGACGATCGCCAGCGAACGCCCCCGCCACCGCATGCTCGAGCAGTGGCACCCGCTCGGTCCCCTCGGGATCATCACGGCGTTCAACTTCCCGGTCGCGGTCTGGGCCTGGAATGCCATGATCGCGGCCGTTTGCGGCGACACGATGATCTGGAAACCTTCCCCCCATACCGCTTTGACCGCCGTCGCGGTCCAGCGGATCGTCAACGAGGTCGCACGCGAAAACGGCTGCGAAGGAGTTTTCCAGCTCTGCGTCGGCGTGGCCGACGACATCGGCGAGCGGATGCTCCACGATCGGCGCCTACCTCTGATATCGGCGACTGGGAGCTGCCGGATGGGCCGGCGCGTGGCCGAGGTGGTGGGCCGCCGCCTCGGCCGGACCATCCTGGAGCTTGGTGGAAACAATGCGATCATGATCACCCCCTCGGCCGACCTGGAGCTGGCCATCCGGGCCACGGTCTTCGCCGCAGTCGGGACCGCCGGCCAGCGGTGCACGACCGCCCGACGCCTCCTGGTCCACGAATCGATCCACGACCGCGTTCTCGATCGCCTGGTGGGGATCTACCAGCGCATCCGTATCGGTGACCCGTGGGACGACTCTGTTCTGATGGGACCACTGATCAGCGAGGGTGCGGTGGAGTCGATGTTGGCGGCCCTCGAGACCGCGCAACGACAGGGCGGTGAGGTCGTTCAGGGTGGGAAGCGCATCGACCGCCCGGGCTACTTCGTCGAGCCGGCCCTGGTCAAGGCACATGCAGAGATGCCGATCGTCGGTGAGGAGACGTTCGCGCCGATCCTCTATATCATGCCTTACCGTTCGATCGACGAGGCCATCGCCATGCAGAACGCGGTTGAGCAGGGCCTGACGTCGGCGATCTTCACTAACGACCTCCGCGAGGCCGAGCAGTTCCTCTCGCCTGAGGGCTCCGATTGCGGAATCGCCAATGTCAACATTGGCACCTCGGGCGCCGAGATCGGCGGTGCCTTCGGCGGCGAGAAAGCGACCGGCGGCGGCCGCGAGGCCGGCTCGGACGCCTGGAAGGCTTACATGCGCCGCCAGACCTGCACCATCAACTACGGCCGCGACCTGCCGCTGGCCCAGGGTGTGCGATTCGACCTGGATGGGGCGTGACGATGCGGCCGTACTCTCCCGCACCGACACCGGTAGTCCGATCCTCGATCCTCCTCCAACGGCCCCGGCCGGGAAAGAAGTGTCGATCAGACGAGCCCATACGTCACGTAGAAGCTCGAGAAATCATTGTCGAACAGGAAGTTCGTGAAGCTGACCGTCAGAGTGATGTCCAAGCCCTCAACGCAGTGGACCGAGCCGACCGGCAGGAAGAGGATCTCGCCCGGGTTCAGCACCAACTCCAGGATCTGCGGCTCGTGGAACGGGGCCTCCGGCGCCGCAGGACGCGTCCGTCCGTCGATCTGCGAGTAGACATGCTTGTGGTTCTGCATCAGCGGGATGTCCCACGACGGGGCGAGCTTGATCCGCTTGCGGCCGATCACCTGCGCCATCAGGTTGTTGGTCAGGTCGTGGTGCAACGGCGTGAACGTGCCGGCCGGGCCCAGCCAGAGGAAGCCTCCCGGATTGCTCGCATCGAGATACTCGGGCACCTGGACAATCTCGTCCCAGAGCTCGGCCAGGGCCCGCCGGTTGTAAGAGCCGTTGTTCGCCGTCATGTAGTAATCGTTGGTCGCGCCCGAGGTGCGGATCAACTCGATGTAATTGCCGAAGGGCATCATCGTCCGGTGCTGGCGCGAGTTGATCTCGTAATTCGCGTCGGCCTCGCGGCCCGTCTGGACCTCGACCAGACGCTCGCCGAATCGCCGGGCGAGGTCCTCGAGCGTCCAGTTGCCCAGGGCCGGCCAGTCGTCCATCATCCCGGTGATGATGACCGGGCGGTTGACGGCGTAGTACTCCGCCAGGAACTCGTGACGCGACAGGCAATGGCGGCGCTCGATCTTGCTCGCAGACGGCTGCAATCGCCGGAGCTTCCGGTGGGCGGCGAGGACCCACTCCCGTTTCTTCAGGCGATTGAGGAGCAGCTCCGCCGCCATGAAGTACGGATGCTCCCGGGCGAGCGCGATCTCCCGGACGGCGTCCTCGCGCGAAGCCGCTGCGTTCCAGCACGTCCGCGAGGTCCTCGGGTGGGATGTCGGTCATGAGGTTCTCGGCGATCCAGCGCCGCCAGTTGTCGTCGGCCCGGCGGGTGACCTGCGCCGCGGATCCCTCGCCGTTGGTCGAGGGGGCCGCTTCCTGTTGCTGTTCTTGGGCCACGCCGACGGAGACCCCGCCGACCGGCATCTCGGCCGCCGGGTCCCGCGTCGTCGCTTGTTCTCGAATGGTGTGCATGGTTTTCGATGTGTTTGAGGAGTCGAGCGGACTGTCGAGGTCGTCCCGACGGCCCGCCTGGATCTGCCCGAGAGCGACCGATGCCCCCTCGTCCCTGGGGGGCCCGCTGCCCTCGCGATATTGAACCCGGGGCGGTCGGATCTTGATCATGTGCGACGTGTCGGCGGACCGACCGATCGCGTCACGGCCCTGGAAATAATCCATCTCGAACCCATTGCGCGTCAATTCGCCGCCGGCCTTCCGGTCGACGAAGTGCGAGCGCCGGCGGTCCCACTCGCGATACGAGCGACTCAGGTCCGGGTCGTCGTCCAACTTGCGGTACGAGGCCGAGGCATCCTCCAGGTCGGCACAGAGGTTGGTCTTGATGGGGATGGCCTGGAAGATCGGCTCGCCCAGCTCGAAGCGGACCGGCTGGCTGGGGAGCAAGACCTTCCAGTTCATCGTGAACGACATCGCGATCCAGTCGCTCTCGATCAAGGCCGTCAGCGGCTGGGCGTTGAACTTGAACATATTAGTCGGTCCGCAGACCAGCAGTCGCGAGCCCCGAGGCCGGGTACGGAACAGGAACGGCGTGTTCCAGGTGATGATCCCGCTCCCGAAGAGGTCGGTCACCCATTTCGCCCAGAAGTCCCCGTCGGTATCGAATCGAAACACGATCGAGTTCCGCTCGGCCTCGCCGTTCCAGGTGGCCGTGAAGCCGACGGGGTTCTTGATCCACCAACCGGCCTGATTGGCGATCGTCAGGGGCAGGCATCGGTAGGCGAACCGACCGGGCGTCGCGCTCATCCAATCGCGTTGCCAATCGGCCCAGCTCCAGTCCCAGCCGGTGCCGTCGTCGCGATTTGGCCTCATGGTCGCGTCATCGACGAGCTGATAGATCACGACTTCCAGCCGCGAATCGTCCATAGATAGCACTCATCAACAAGTCGCTTATCAAACAGGTTGCGAACCCCGCGCCGGATCGGCCCACAACAATCCGCTTCCGATTCAGCATAGCTTGCGATGTGAGCCGTCATCAACGGGTATGGTCGAAACTTTCCGCCGGTACACCCTTGCCGATGGCATTTCGGTTCCGGTAAATTGTCGGACTGTCGATGTATACCCAAATAAGGCTACTTTCCCGGGTGGGGTCAGACAGGAACGCCGGATGAGCCCGCAGTGGAGTATTGGCGGGATCGGCGGTCAATCACATCGGCGCGACCCGGGGGTCGTCGATTACTCGGCGGCAGCCTTGTTCGGTGAGGAATCGACACGAAAGCGATCGACGGTTGGGCCGATCAGGCCCGCGTTCCCCCGTCGATCCGCGTTCCGTTGTCGAATCCATGGCGCGTCCTAACGATCCACCAGGAATGATACGACGAGTGCAGGGACGAGGGTGAACGATCGGTTGCGCGGGCGGCTGGCCCGATAGTCTTGGTGCGGAGCTGCCGAGACGACCAAGCCTCCGGATCGCCCATCCTCCTGCTCTCGGGACGAGGATTGTCTCCACGACAACATGAAGGCTCGGCACGTCCTCCGGCCCAGTCGGGGCCATGTGACGTCGATCGTTTCCGACAGCCCCGCCACAATGCCCTCGCCCGTGTCAACGAGGGCGGCCGCTGGTGGTGCGCCTCCGTCGCAGCGTTTTCTTCGACTTGGATGATCACATCCGAAAACGGAAGATTCCTCAGGGCTTTCGCCCGAGGGATGCCGTGACGGGTGCGCGCGGAAGTACGGCGCGCCCTCGACGCGGCCTCCTTCGTCGAGAAGCCGTACATCACGGGATGGAGCAACCATGAGCATGTTTCGTAAGTTTGGCCTTTCGAGCAGCGGTGGCGGTCAGGGACGGCGACGGCGGCGCGTGTTGCCGTCCAAGTTGTTCGACGGGCATGGGAAGCGGGCCAGACTCGCGCGGAAGTGGAAGCCGCCCCTCGAGGAACTCGAGAGCATCACGCTGCTCTCGTCCAACATTCCCGGCTACACTCCACAGCAGATCCGGGATGCCTACGGCTTCAACTCGGTCTCGGAGACGGGCACCAGCAAGGAGACGATCGCCATCGTCGATTGGGGTTATTACGCAGATATCAGCCAGGACCTGTCGATCTTCGATTCGCAATTCGGCATCGCGGCGCCCCCGAGCTTCACCGTCCACACGATCGCGCCGGTGAGCGAGATGCCCGTGGTCAACACCGGCTGGGAGCTCGAGACGGCCCTGGACGTCGAGTGGGCCCACGCGATCGCCCCCGGCGCAAACATCCTCTTGGTCGAGGCGCAATACTTCAGCGCAGGCGGCCTGCTCGCCGCCATCGATTACGCCGATACGTACCCGGGCGTCGTCGCCGTCTCGATGAGCTTCACCTTCACCACGAGCCAGTTCGGCACGGGGGGAGTGTTGGCCGAGTCGGCGTACAATGGTTACTTGGACTTCAAGGGCATCTCCTACGTGGCGGCCACCGGCGACACGGGACAGAACGATGTCGCCTGGTGGCCCTCGTCGGTCCCCTCCGTCGTGGCGGTGGGCGGGACCGACTTCGCGACGCAGCTCAACTCCTACGGCAACTACCCGGGGACCGGTGAGAACGGCGAGGTCGCTTGGGACCTGGAGACCACCGGCACGGACCCCAACCAGACCTCGACTCCACAGGAGAAAGCGGAGTCCGGCAGTGCGGCGCGGCAGGTCCCTGACGTCGTGTATTACGCGGGCATCGATCCCGGCTACGCCGTGCATACCGGCGGTACGACGAGTAGTGGAGGCTGGTCCCTGATCGGCAACGGCACCAGCGCCGGCACGCCCCAGTGGGCCGCTCTGATCACCCTGGCCGACCAGGGTCGAATGGCGGACAACAAGCCCACCCTGACGGGTGGTACCAACGCGATCTATAGCCTCCCCGAGTCGGATTTCAACGACATCCTTTACAGTGACAACGGCGCACCTGCCGGCCCGGGTTTCGACAAGGCGACCGGATTCGGCTCTCCCAAGGCCGCATCCGTCGTACAGGGCTTGATCAATTACTCTCCACCGCCGACCCCGACGCCGACCCCGACGCCGACCCCGACGCCGACCCCGACCCCGACGCCGACCCCGACCCCGACGCCGACCCCGACGCCGACGCCGACCCCGACCCCCACACCCTTACCGCCTCTCCCGCCGAATGCCCCGCCGAAACCTCCCGCATCGCCTCCACCACCCCCGCTCTCGCCAACGCCCACACCAAGCCCGAGTCCGACGCCGACTCCCACCCCGACGCCGACGCCGACTCCCACACCCACTCCGACGCCGACCCCCACGCCCACCCCGACGCCGACGCCGACTCCCACACCCACTCCGACGCCGACCCCCACGCCCACCCCGACGCCGACGCCTACCCCGACGCCGACTCCCACACCCACTCCGACGCCGTCGCCGACGCCCACTCCGACGCCGTCGCCGACGCCCACTCCGACGCCCACCAGCGGATCAGGCAGCGGATCGGGCAGCAGCTCAGGCAAGAAGAGCGGTTCAAGCCAGCCAACCGTAACCCAAGCCCAAGTCGTTTCCCTCCTTGGTAGTGGACGGTCTGTCTCAGCCTCGAGTGCCGCCTTGGCGGATACCACTTCCATCCTGGGGACAACCGTGTTTCCGTCGTTGAGGCCGACGCAGAGGCCGATCCCGCCGATGCGACCGACGCCGACGGCCGCGATGATCCTCTCGGGCCAGCGGACCATGACGCCAACCCCACCGCCGCTCGGTCCGCCCAGTTCGACGTCCACGACATCGCGATCGCTGCTGTCCGATCGACCTGATAAGCAGAAGTGAAGCTTTCCCCACCCACCTTGCCCCTGGTGGGCGAGGGCACAGCCGTGACCCAGCCTCGGCGCCGCGATCATCGTGACGCCGAGGCCATCATCGACGGCCGATAATCAACGATCTCAAAGTGGCGGCCGGGCCGATCGTTCGGCGGTTCGTCCCGGCCGCTTCATCTCGTGGTAGCGCTTCACCCATTCTTCCGACTCCTGGTCGGCCTGCTTCTCCAGTCGGGGCGGTTTGATCTCTGGGGGATCGGGCACAGGGATGCGAAGGTGGTGCAGGACTTCCAGCACGGTCCCCTCATAGTCCGCGACCAGGTCTTCGTAGGCGACGCTCAGCGGCTTCACCCCGCACTCATCGAAGTACCGATGCCAGCTCGCCTCGTGGCTGAGCATGAGTTTGACGATGCGGTCGATCTCATCGAAGTCGAACTGAGCCTGGTTTCGGGGCTCGGGCTGTTCGACCGCCGGTGCGTTGGGGATCGACCACCAAACCCTCGTCTGCAGGGCCTTGTGGTATGAGACCGCCTGACGGACGATATCGCGCCGGAACAAGAAGACGTGGTTCAGCTGGGGAAATATCCGATCCGTAGGCTCGTATGCATCGGCGCGGCCGGCGCGAATCTTGTTGAGCTTCGTCCGGAGTTGTTCGTAGTGCCACCAGAAGAGCTTGACCCCGAAGACTCCGTTGGAAGTCGTGCCGTGCACGAGGACCTTCTGGAGAAAATCCTCGTCATCGGCCACCTCCAGTCGGTCCCACCAGAGCTGCTCGTGGTCGGGAGCGAAATACTCCCGCGGCCGTCCGGCCATCCCGGTCGCTTCCAGGGCCTCGGCGAGCACAAAGCTCCCGGTGCGGGGCGCGGTGCAGATGAAATAAGACGACGTGGGCTGCATAAGAAGCGAGCGGGTATGGCTAATGTACCGTCCGCAAACGGCGTCTGGCCTCGGTAGGGCCGTTGAAACCCACCAATCTCGGGCCGATTCTGGGTGGGTCTCACCCACCCGACGGGGTCCTCGGACAGTCAGTAAGGCGGGTTGGTGCCGGGTCTCTTGGCGATGGTGATCTTCAAGACGACATCATCTTATCCTACCCTCGGTATCCTGGCCGGCTCAAGGCCGTTCTCAGATGTCCCGGCGCCGGGAAGTCCCCCAAGCTCACGGGTTTCGGTCGCGAGCCGGCTTCAGCTCAGGCCGAGATTGAAGGTCGCGTAACGCGCCGACTCGATGCCAGCCTCTTCCCACCCATACGGGTAGGAGCCGTAGTGCCACAGGCGAATGGTGGTGTCCGCCATCACCCGGTAGCCGCACTGCCGTGCCCGTTCGCAGAAGGCGAAGTCGTCCGCGAGATACCACACCCCCTCGGAGTGGGGCCGCAAGGCCGCCTGGAAGAACGGGATCAGCGGTTGTCCGAATGACTCGTTGCAGAGCGGCAGGTCGAGCCGGCGCAGGATGTCCATGTAGACCATACGACGGACCAGCAGGAAGCCGCCGGCCGCGTAGAGGATCTCCGCCAAACCCCCCTGCTCGCCGAAGACGAGCCGTGGAGTTCCGGGGAGGACGTGGCAAGACAGCATCTTCCGCCCCTTCATCGGATAGATCCCGCAGACGATCGGCTCGTTGTGTGACCGGAGCCGATCGACGGCATCGGGGTCGAATCCGACATCGGAGTCGATCCACATCGTCTCCTCGAAGCCCTGGACCAGGGCGTCGGTCGCGAGCTGACTGCGTCCCTGGTCAATCGCGGCATAGCCGCCGATCCGCCAGACGGCATAGCCCCGGCGTTCGAGCTCGCGCAGGGATTCCTCGCAAGAAGGCACGATCAGACCTTGGTGGGGAACAAGCACGACGCATCGGCGGGGATCCTGCGGCCCGGCCGTCGCGAGCGACGACCGCCGTGGATGGATCCCTGTCAGACCGTCTCGTCGCGCGGGGATCTCGGCCAGGACCTGGCGGTCGCCGGGAATGCCGGCGAACGACAGGATCTCCCGTCGCCCCGCCGCCGTGCCAAGGGTCTCAGTGGCGGGGAAGATCCGGACGTTCTCGGGATATCGGATTGCCAGGTCGCGAGCGGTCGCGTGATACTCCTCCCAGTACAGCCGGATACCGCCTTCCCGGTTCGGGCATTGGTATTGCGGAAAGCTCCGAGCCCAGACCGGATCGTGGTGCCACCCAGGGCATGGATGATCCGACCAGTGGTCCGTCGGCAAGGGACACTCGGCGTCCAACCATCGGCAGAAGCTGGCCACGACCTCCTCGCGCGGCCGCTCCAGGCCGATGATCCGGATACCCGGCTCGAGCGCGATGGCTTGCTCGATGTAGGGGAGGTAGAACGGTGCGGCATCGGCGACGATCGGGACCTTCCGGGTCCGCCGAAGCCGCCGGAACCGTTCGGCGATCCCCGGCGCGACCGAGATCGGCCGCCAGGGGAGCAACGGCGGCTCCGAGGCGGTAGCGCGAACGCCCGGCTGATGGTCGAGTAGGTCGGCCAGGATGTGGAGGCCGCACCGCCCTGTACCCATCCCGAGGACGACTGACTGTTTTCCGTTCGCGTGAGACCCGTTCTTTATCGTGTTCATGTCCTGCAGCCCGATGTAGGTGTCCTCGCCGATCCGCGGTGTAGGAGCGACTTCCGTCTCCGGCGGGTCGGGTGCGGTCTCCGTCACGCTTTATCAAGTCATATCGCACGACCGAGTCCCGATGCAACAAGAAGTGCACGCGAGCCAGGCGAGTCTGCGTCCGAGCCTCCTTCCTCGTGACGGCTCCCAAGGAGACGGGCGCTCCCCGCGGTTTTCCCGTACCTTCTTCGAGTGAGCGATGGTAACTTCGAAACATGTTACCGATCGCGGAAAAACAAACTCCGAGGAGCCGATTGTGTTGGGGAGAAGCATGCGTCTCATCTGTGTTGGATGTCATACGATCCGGTTGGACGCGATTGACTACATCCTCGAGCACCCTGGCACAACCCCGGGGAAGGCCGGTGATGCGATGGATCCGGCCCGAGGGACCGCACTGACGCTTTTCCTCAAGGGCAGAGAAAAGGGTATCGAATTGACGGATGTTGAGTCTGAGGCCCTCCGCCTCGTCCTGGGCCGAGTGTGCGCGATCTCGGACCTCGGAGTCCCGACGATGGCCGACACGGCTCCTCCCGAGCGGGTCGAGGAGGTGGCGTGGTATCTGGCCGTGAACCCGTGGTGTTCCTACGACCAGAACGCTCTGATTCGACCGCGGCTCGCCGCGATCCGTCGCTTTTATCCGCGCTCGCGGATCATGGTCCAGCCCTCTGAGATGGGCCAGTCGACCATCGACCGCTGGCGGGCCGCGACCGCCGATCTTGATATCGACTGGTTGACTCCCCGCCCGGTCTCCACCGAGGGCTTCGGAATCACAGCGATCGCAGCGATGCTCGATGCGTACCTCGACGCCCCATGTCCCGCAGAATTCCTCTTCAAGGTCGACTTCGACGCTCGCGTCTGGAGGCGATTCCGCTGGCTACCCTACGATTGCCTTGGTGTCTTCGGGACGCTGGAATTCGTGGCCAGCTCCGGGTTGCCGATTGGCGACTTCCCCAACGTTCAGGGGGGATGCTACGGGATGAGCCGCGAGACGGCTCGCCACATCCTTCAAGTCGAGGACCGGCTCGCCACCGAGTTGCGCGACAACCCCGGCATCTGGGTCAACGGGGTTGAGGATTGGTGTGATTATCCGGAACACGGACGCACGCTGGAGGATGGCCTGCTCCGATGGATCACCAAGCGGATGAGGTTATGTCCCTTCGTCTACGAAGAGATCGACTCGCATTTCCGGCAACGCAGCCCGGGCGCCCTCAAAGACCGAGCCGTGACCCACCCTCACAAGAGCCTGGAGCCCGACGAAATCGTGGCGACGGGGTAGGAGCCACGGTCGAAAAATCGGCCTGGTTCAAATCAGGGTCACACTTGGCGGCGTAAAGTTTGCGACCTCGTGTCCGGAAGGTGTTGTCTCAAAATCGTTTGTGGCGCCAAGAGTACGTCCGCACCCCCAAAAGTGTGGCCCTGGCGCCTGGCGATTTGAACCAGCCCTAATCGCACTATTTTCCGAATTTTTGGATTGTCGCATCTCCCTCTGTGGTCCAGAGTTCAGGAGCCAATCGCCCCGGAATCCACGATAGGTGCATTAACGGATTCTCAAACCTGTGGCATACTGAATAATAAGGACCATGTGTGACCGTCAACGACAGGAAACCCAGACTGCGGGCAACGGGGCTGTGCCGCCCGCGGCCGGGCCTCTCCCAGCGATTTCGGGACTCGGCCCGAACTCGCTTGGAGCCATGGGGATCGGAGAGGGAGCCGCGGCCAAAAGTGATCACCGAGTGCCAACCCGTGCCACGATTCTCGGCAAGTCACGCCCTCCTCCAAGCCGGCCCCGCCCAGAACCCCCCCGAATCCGGACGTCCCGCCGGTCCTGAGTAGGGACTCTCGGAATGGGAAAAAGCCATCGCCCCCAGACGGTGCGGTGGTGATCGCCGAGGACTCTCCACGATTATGCCGAAAGTATCGATCGTGCGGAAATTTCCACGCTCGAATCGGAAGGATCGCGAGAAACGATCAAGCCAGCAACCGGTTCGAATTCGCCAATGGGGAGCGATCTTGATCCATGCGCCTCGATTTCAATTCGTCGAGCCCGACTCATTGATCGCCTCGACCAACCGGGCCACCTCTTCCCGATTGATCGTGGCGCGGCGATCTCCGCCCACACAGGCTGCCCCCCGGACCGCGAAGATGTCGGGCTCGAGATCCGCGAGCCGTCGGATCGCCGCGACATCCAGCGACCCGGCCAGCGCGAGGAAGCGGCCCAGGTCCCGGACCCGGGCGAAGTGTCGTTCCCAGGAGCCATCGATGCGCGTCGGCCGCAGTTTGTCCCAGGTGTCGAAGAGAACGCCCGAGCACTCGTCCAAATCCCCGGCTGCCTGGATGACCGAGTCCGGGTCAGGCGACCCGGCCGTCTCCCAGTCCAGGTAGACCACGGCGACCCAGGACGGAGGTTCGGCGAGGTGTCGTGGTCGGCGGACCGGGCCTGCGCCGAGTTCATCAAGGAGATCCTGCCAGTGTTTTCGCCAGTCCGGTCCGGCATTCGCGAGTCCCATCTTGCGAAAGGTAACCCTCGTCCAGGCATCCGGAGGGATCTCAGTTCGATCCGGCACAAACCATTCGTTCAGCTCGCCGAGTGCCACGCTCATCGGGATCGACTCGGGCACGGCCTGGCGTACCTCGCGCCAAACGGAGCAAGTCGCCCGGCCCAGTGAGCCTTGGGACGGCTCTTTCACATCGATGATCGATGCGCCCCCAGCCACCGCCTCGGTCGCTTCGATCGCCGATCGGACGCTGACGAGCAATCGCGCCACACGAGGTCCTCGACGGAATCAAAATCGGTTTCGTTTCGGAGAAGTTAATCTACCCTCTGGACGAACACCTATCAACCGGGAGGCCTGATCCGAATTCCGATCGTTCGCCCCGGGTAATCCCGATATGATGAGGGATCAAACCATGGGCAGGATCGGCTGGAATCGGTCAGGCTGATGTCGTCATGTCAACGGATCTCCACTCATGAACGCACTCGGGAAACTCGCGCGCGGATTCTCGATCATGGCCCTATGCGCGGCCGTCGTGACCGGCTGCGTCTCGGCGTCGATCCGTTCGGATCCCCGTGCGTCCTCCGATCCGCCCAAGAAAGCGCCTTCGAAAGCAAGCCCCACACCGGATCTGGAAGACCTCCGTGACGAGATCGTCGCGGCCCATAATCGAATCCGGACCGCAGCCAAACTCCATTCGTTTTCCGTCAGCAAGAAGCTCCAGGCGGCGGCTCAGGCACATGCCATGGATATGGCCGCGCACCACAAGATGAGCCACAGGGGGAGTCGAGGATCGGTCCTCGCCGATCGAGTCGAAGCCCAGGGATATCGATTCCGTCGGGTTGGAGAGAACGTCGCAGCCGGTAAGTTCACGGTCCAGCGACTCATGAAGGCTTGGATGGACAGCCCGCCCCACAAGCGAAACATCCTCGGTGGTTTTTCCCAGATCGGCGTGGGCTGCACGATCGATGAAAACGGGAAACGCTATTGGTGCGTCAACTTCGGACTTCCCGCTAGCCAATAATCCGCCACCGGCCGTCGTTTCGTGGGGTAGGATTCAACATTGGCGGTGCGCTGAGGGCTGAAGGTTGGAGGTTGAAGGCTGAGTAAAAGCCGCCCCGGTTCAGACATCAGCCTTTTCCAGATTCTGATTCAGCCTTCAGCCTTCAGCCTTCCGAAAGAAGGGGACGATGCGTGGATCTCGTTGGCTCGCAATCAGTGTCCTGGCTCTCGCAGCGGGAGTCGGTACCGGCTGTCAGACTGCCGGCACTCCGCGGGTATCGACTGTCGTTTCGCCAGGGCCGGCCGTGGCTGATGCCGATGGGTCGGGCTCCGAGAAAACGATCGAATCCACTCCGGTGAAGACCGTCGGTTTCGCCGACCGTCATCCCCTGTTCACCAAGCCTCGCGAGTATTGGGAGACTTCCGGCAATAACAAGATCGTGAAGGCGGCCGCGGCCACCTTCATCGGCGTCCCGGCGGGGCTTGTCGGCGAAGTCAAACAGATCATTGTCGGTGCGCCGCTCGAGGCACGTTTCTGAGCGAGTTCAGCCCCGATCCGGGATCACCTTCAGCGAGTTGAACGACTTCCCCTCGAGCGATTCGAGGAAAGCGCCGCCGCCGGTCGAGACGTGGCTGACGCGATCCGCAAGGCCGAACTTCTCGATCGCCTCGGCCGACTCTCCCCCTCCCACGGCGGTCACGGCTGTCGAGGCGGCCATGGCTTCGGCGATCGCCTGGGTGCCGTTTCCGAACGCCTCGACCTCAAATTTACCCATCGGACCATTCCAGACAACGGTCCCGGCCTGCTTGATGATCGCCCCGTACTCCGCGCACGTCGCCGGACCAATGTCCATCCCGAACCAACCCTCGGGGATCTGCTCGCGACCCACGACCTTGGTCTCAGCGCCCGCCTCGGGCTGACTGGCTACCAGGTGATCGATGGGGAGGACCAGCTTCTCGCCGGCCAGATCGAGAACCTGGCGGGCCAGATCCAGCTTGTCCGCCTCGACCTTGCTCCGGCCGATGGCGATCCCCTGGGCCTTGAGGAAGGTGTAGGTCATCGCGCCGCCGATCAGGAGGCGGTCGACTTTCTGGATGAGGTTCTCGATCACGGTCATCTTGTCCGACACTTTCGCACCTCCCATCACGGCGACATAGGGGTGCTTGGGGAAGCGGAGCAACGTGTCGAGAATCTGAAGTTCCTTCTCGACGAGAAAGCCGATGGCACGGCGATCGGGCGGGAACTGCTCAGGTACGGCGACCATCGAGGCTTCATCGCGGTGGCAGGTGCCGAAGGCATCGTTGATGTAGCAGTCGGCCAGAGCCGCCAGCCGCCGGGCGAAGTCGGGGTCACCTTTCTTCTCCCCCTTGTTAAACCGAACGTTCTCCAGCACCACGATGCCGCCGGGTTGCAAGCTGCCGCAAGCGGCCTGGGCTTCCAGGCCGACTGTATCGCCGACTTTCACCACCGGCCGGCCGATGAGCTCTTGCAGCCGGGCCGCCACGGTGTCCAGCCGGAAAGGGGCATCCGCCGCCGGGTCGCCGCTGGGCCGGCCGAGGTGACTGACCAGGATCAAGCTGCCGCCGCGTTCGAGGATGGTATTCAAGGTCGGGAGCGCCCCGCGGATCCGTCGATCGTCGGCAACCTGGCCGTCGCCGGTTTGGGGCACATTGAAATCGACGCGGACCAGCACCTTCTTACCAGCCACGTCGAGGTCGCGAACCGTTTGCTTGGGCATCACTCTTCCCCTGGAATGGGACGCGCGTTCAACGAATGGACCGGCATCAGGGCCCGAGGCGCCGACGCGATCCATCCCGTCTCAGAAACCGATGCGGACCTCGTTCAGAGGGTTCCGAGTTTGGTCAGGAGCTCGGCGGTCCGGTTGGAATAGCCCCATTCATTGTCATACCAGGCAATGACCTTGACCATGTTGTCGATCACCAGGGTCTGGTCGGGCGCGAAGATGCACGAATGCGGATTGCCGACGATGTCGCTGGAGACCAGGGGGTCGGTGGCGTATTCGATGATCCCCTTGTACGGCCCCTCCGCGGCCTTCTGGAGCGCCTCGTTGATCTGGTCCTTCGTCACGTTCGCCTTCATCTCGGCCGTGAGATCGGTCACGGAACCGTCCGGCACCGGCACGCGGAGAGCGAAGCCCGTCAGTTTCCCCTTCAACTCGGGGATCACCTCGCCGACGGCCTTCGCGGCCCCCGTCTTGGAGGGAATGATATTCACCGCCGCCGCTCGGGCACGATACGGATCCTCGTGGATCTGGTCCGCGACTCTCTGATCATTGGTGTAGGCGTGGATGGTCGTCATCAGCCCTTTCACGATCCCAAAGGTCTCGTGCAGGACCTTGGCCATGGGCGCCAGGCAATTGGTGGTGCAAGACGCATTCGAGATGATTCGGTGATCCTTGGTCAGGATGTGGTCGTTGACGCCCAGCACGATCGTGGCATCGAGCTGGTCCTTGGCCGGGGCGCTGAGGACGACCCGCTCGGCGCCGGCGCCGATGTGCTTCTGAAGGCTGGCCTTGTCGGTGAACCGTCCGGTGGACTCCAGTGCGATCTGGCAACCCAGCGTCTTCCACGGGAGGGAGCCGGGATCCGTCACCTTGGTGATCGGGATCTCCTTGCCGTTGACCACGAGGCTCTGCTCGCGCGCCTCGACGGTCCCCTTGAACCGCCCTTGCGTGCTGTCATATTTCAAGAGAAAGCCGAGGTGTTTCGGGTCGGACAAATCGTTGATCGCCACGACCTCGAAATTCTGGGGCTGCTCGGCCAGGACCCGGAAAACCAGCCGGCCGATCCTTCCAAACCCATTGATGCCCACACGTAATGCCACGACTGACCTCCTCGTTCGACACCACGGAACTCTGATAATCCAGTTGGAGTGGACTTCTGATCTCGTCCGAGACTGACGCGGCGGAGCCGCAACGGGATTCCCGATCCCGGATTCATCCGCATTGGGGAATGGGGAATCGCGAATCCGGTCATCCGAGAAGATGCGCGCACGGCGCAGCGATCTTACGGAGGGAGAGTCTACCAGATCGGGACGGCTTTTCGTAGGACTCACCGGCTATCGGGAGACAACCAGGCATCCGGACGGTCGGCGCCGGTCCTTTCGGTGGATCACACCGGATTCTAACGCGAAGGGCAAGGACTGGCCCGTGCGCTGCCCCTCTGAATCGCGGCGAAGGGCGGCTCGACGAGGTCGTCTCGCATCGCGATGGCATGTCGAAGCGACGCCCCGGGAGTTCAGGCCAAGATGTCGGCTCGTGACTGCGACTCCCGGGTTGTCCGCACCCACTCCTTGGGCCGGCCGCGGAGCGAGACGAACAGCTTCCAGACGAGATACACAGGGAAGCTCCCGAGGGTCGCCATATACCTCCACGGGAGCTTCATCGCCAGGAACGGCGATAGCGTATACACGCCGACCGCAATCGTCATGAACAAGTTGCAAGACAGGAATACCCAGCTCTCCGCCATGCTGGTAGCCGACGGGTTCGACCAGTACGCGAGGAAATTCAAGATCATGAGGACGGCGTAGAGCGGCAGGAAGGCACCCATCGAGGGGATGCTGAGCTCGAAGAACGACAGCAGTTTCTCCCGCCAGCCGATCTTTTGGGTTCGCAGCAAGGGCAGCAGGTATTTCCTCCGGACCTCCTGACGTCCGAACTCCCAGCGCCGCCTCTGGTTGGACGCCGCCACCCCACCGGAGGTGAGCATCGCGCCGTAGACGCAAGCTGAAGGCTCGAAAGCGACCGTCTCCCCAGCGATCCGTAGGGTCCAGGTAAACTCCAAGTCCTCGACCAGGCCGTGCGAACCCCAGGACCTCCGGCGCAAGCCGCGAGTCGAGAAACACATCCCGTTGCCCCTCAGGCTCGCGCTGGTCCCCAGGACGCGTTGGCCCTGTAGCAACACGCCGTTGAATAGGCTGAAGGAGTAGGTCATCAACCGGGTGCGCCAGCTCACATCGGCATTCGCCACGGTGTAGTAGCTCTGAATCCAGTCCTGGCCCGCCTGCAGATCGCTATCGAAGTCGGAGAGTAAGTGCGGATCGATCGTCGTATCAGCGTCGATGATAACCAGTGCGTCGTGCGCATCGAGCTCCCCGGATTGGTCCAGCTTTTCGATCAGGTAGTCGATCGCATACCCCTTGCTCTTCTTGACCGAATCAAACCGCTCGACGACGCGGGCCCCAGCCTCCGCCGCGGTCGCGGCGGTCTGATCCGAGCAATTGTCGGCGATGACCACAACGCTAAAGAGGAATTCGGGATAGTCCGCGGCCCGACAGCTACGTATTGTCGAGGCAACCCCCGATTCTTCGTTGTGCGCCGGAATGACGACCAGGAGCCGCGATCGGGGCTCCTGCACCGTCTTGGGGCCTCTCCGGGCCAAGATGGCCGCCAGGCCGATCACCAACAGAAAGACGAAGTAGGGAAGAATCGCGAGATCCAAGACAATGAGGATCCAGTCGAGCCACTTCATAAGTTCGGGTCCTCTTCGTCCTTCCGTTTTGGACTTTGAACATGCGCTGGGTATCGAGGATCGGTCGTTCCTCGCTGGGCTCTTGATGACTGGAGGCGTCAGCATTGGACACGATGTTACGGACGCGTCCCGCTACGTTGAACGCTTCAAACTCGGTCGCACCACGTAGCGAACGGGGTCTCCATGGATCGGAGGTGTTTACCCATGGCTTAGTGGTAGGTCGCTCAGTCACAGTCGCTCCTGGAATGTTGCATCAATGCAGTTGTTTCTCAGGCGTTCGACCGAAACCCTGCTGCCTCTAATCTAACCATAGTAGACTTGAATCGAAATGGCCATTATACAGAACGCTCGGTTGCTCTGCTGCGCAACTTTAGAGACGTCCGGGACAGACTCCGACTGCTTAGAATTCGCGGGTGAGCGTCACATTTCCGCACCGCGCTCATCGGACCGCCGCGGTGATCTCCGACAGGGCTTTGAGGAAAACCGCGATTTCCTCCGCCGTCGTGAACGGCCCGGGGCTGAGGCGGAGCGTGCCTTCAGGGAAAGTGCCCAGGTTGCGATGGATGTAGGGAGCGCAATGGAGTCCGGGCCGTACCGCGAGGTCGAAGCTGGTATCCAGGATGGCGCCGATGTCCTGGGGCGTGAGTGACTCCGGGACGATCAACGAGAGGGCGCCGACGTGAGTCGCCGGGTCCCATCGGCCCGCGATCCGCCAGTCCCGGGAGTCCTCAGCCCAGTCGACCACGCGCTGGAGAAACGCGACTTCATGGCGGCGGAGGTTGTCCGGCCCGCGGTCGGCAACCCAGGCGATCCCGGCCGCCAGTCCGGCGACGCCCAGGACATTGGGCGTGCCGCCCTCGAGGGCGTACGGCAGGTGGGCGGGCTGGGTGGGGCTCGAGGAGTCGCCGCCAGTCCCCCCCTCGCCAGGGCCGGATCCGACCATCGGTCCGGGGCCCGACGTAGACGGCTCCGGTACCGGTCGGACCATAGAGCGCCTTGTGGCCTGGAAAAGCCAGAACGTCGATCGCCGTCGCGCGCAGATCGATCGGGACGACCCCGGCCGATTGGGCCGCGTCGACCAGGAACAGCGCACCGGACTCGCGCACGATCGCCCCGATCACTTCGACCGGCTGCACGGTCCCCAGCACGTTGGACGCATGAGTCATCGCGACCAGCGCGGTTTGGGACGTGATCGCGTTTCGGATCGAGTCGGGGTCCACATAACCGCTTTCCGAGGCGACTCGCGTCAGCGCGATCATGCCGGCCTTCTCCAGGGCACGCAACGGCCGGCTGATCGAGTTGTGCTCCAGGTCGGTCGTAACCACGTGATCACCGGGCTGGACGATTCCTTTGATCGCGAGGTTCAGACCGTCGGTGCAGTTCATCGTGAAGATCCACCGTTCCGGAGCCTCGCCCCGGAAGAACTGGTTGAGGGCGTGGCGTGCGGCGTCAAGCGATTGCTCGGCGCCGATGGCCATTCGATGCCCGGCCCGGCCCGGATTCGCCAGGCTCGTCCGGGCGAAGCGGTCGAGGGCCTGGTAGACCGGTTCGGGCTTCGGGAAGCTGGTTGCGGCGTTGTCGAGGTAAATCATGGGTCGTCGTTTTCAGTGTTCAGTGTTCAGTGTTCCGTTTTTATGAAGAGCGTACGATTTCGGAAAACCGAACACTGGGGCGAAGCAACGATTATGAGCCGACGAACTGAGCATAAAGGGTCCGCGCCTTGGCGATGTCGTTGGTCCCTTTGATGATCGCGCGGCCATCGGGAAAGACTGTGAACTCATAGCCCTCAGTCGCGAACCGGAGCATGAAGGCATTATGACGAACCTCTCCGAGACTGGTCAGTTGTCGGGCGAGTTCGGCAAAATCCAGAGGATCGGACCGCCGGACGGCGACCTGAACCGCATTGCGGCCGCAGAGGGTGGTGGTGTGCGAGCCCATCGTGCCGTCGAGCCATTCGAATCGCCTCTGGGTGCAACAGGGGCAGTCCACCTTGCCCAGCAGTCCGGCGACCTTGAGTTGCCGGAACGTCCAGTCCCAGATGTCGACCATGATCAGATGGTCGTTCAGTGCCTCGAACCGACCGGCGAGCAGCTTAATGGCCTCGATCGCCTCGAATGAGGCGATGACCGCCACGGCCGGGCCCAGCACCCCGGCGGTCTCGCACGTCGGAGTCATGCCTGGAGGGGGCGCAGTCTCGATCAGACAACGCAGGCACGGCGTTTTCCCCGGGATGATCGTCATCGTCTGCCCTTCGCTGCCGATCACCCCGCCGAAGATCCACGGCTTGCCCAGCTTGACTGCCGCATCGTTGATCAGGTAGCGGGTTTCGAAGTTGTCGGTCCCGTCCAGGATCAAGTCGGCGTCCCGGACCAGGTCGATGATATTGGTGTGATCGAGATCCGTGACGACCGGTTCGACCACGATCGTGCTGTTGATCGCCCGGATCTTCCGCGCGGCGGCTTCGGCCTTGGGCAGGTTCTCGGCGACGTCGGTCTCATCGAACAGGATCTGGCGTTGCAGATTATGCGTCTCGATGAAGTCACGGTCGATGATGCGGATCATCCCGACGCCGGCTCTCGCGAGATGGTTGGCCAGCACCGTGCCCAGCGCTCCGCATCCGCAAAGGGTGACGCGGCTCTTCGACAGAGCGCGCTGGCCCGATTCACCGAGCTGAGGGAACCGGATCTGGCGGCTATAGCGGTCTAGTGACTCGTCTTCGGTCATCGATCCTTCCTCTTCAGCCGCCCGCGACGGCCGGGATGATGCTGATCTCGTCGGCCTCGGCGACCGGCGTGGCCAGATCGTCCAGGTAGCGAATATCCTCATTGTTCACGTAAACATTGACGAACCGCCTCAACTCCCCGCCGTCGAACAGCCGCTCGCGGAGCGCCGGATGCTGGGATGACAGGTGGGCCAGGATGTCGCCGACCGTGGACCCGGAGGCCTCGACGCGATCGAGGCCTCCGGCGTGGGGACGGAGCGGCGTCGGGATGCGGACGACTGCCATGGATGTGGTCCTTGTTGAACTAGGGTGCTCTGTAAGCACCGATTCTCCTCCGGAGCCATATAGGTGCTCGCAGAGCACCCTACCGGCATTAGACGGCGCCGGCTGCCACCAGCTCGGGCGAGAGGGTTTCGAGGAGCGTTTCGAACTCTTCCATGGTCGGCTTGATGACGACCGGCTTGGGCATCCGTTCGAGCAAAGGCTCCTGGGTCTTGAGACCGTTGCCGGTGATGCAGACGACGATCGACTCGTCGCGACCGATCCGGCCCTGTTCGATCAGCTTCTGGGCAACGGCGAGGGTGACGCCCCCGGCGGTCTCGGCCCAGATGCCTTCGGTCTCGGCGAGGAGCCTCATGGCGTCGATGATGGCGTCGTCGTCCACGTCCTCGCTCCAGCCGCCGGTCTCCTGGATCAGCTTGGAGGCGAAGAAGCCGTCGGCCGGGTCGCCGATCGCCAGGCTCTTGGCGATGGTCTGGGGATTGCGGACCGGCTTGACCTTGGTCGCCCCGCTCTTGACCATGGCCGAGATCGGGTTGCAGCCGGTGGCCTGAGCGCCGTGGAGCCGGGCGGTGACCGGGGCATCGAGCAGGCCGAGGAGCTCGAACTCCTTGAACGCCTTGTGGATCTTACCGATGAGGCTGCCGCCGGCCATTGGGGCGACGACGTGATCGGGCGCCCGCCAGCCTAGGTCCTCGGCGATCTCGAAGCCGACCGACTTGGACCCCTCGGCGTAGAACGGCCGGAGATTCACGTTGACGAAGCCCCAGCCGAAGCGGAACGCAATCTGGGAGCAGAGCCGGTTGACGTGATCGTAATTCCCGTCGATGGCGATCACCTTGGCGCCGTAGATGGTCGCGCCGAGGACCTTGCCTTGCTCGAGTCCGTCGGGGATGAGGACATACGCCTCCAGTCCGGCCGCGGCGGCGTTGGCCGCCACACTATTGGCCAGATTGCCGGTCGAGGCGCAGCCCACTGTCTGAAAGCCCAGTTCGACGGCCTTGGAGAGGGCCACGGCCACGACCCGGTCCTTGAACGAGAGGGTCGGATAGTTCACCGCGTCGTTCTTGATGTACAGCTCGGCAACGCCCAGCGCCCGGGCGAGCCGGTCGGCACGGACCAGCGGCGTACCGCCGACATGTTCCCCCACGGTTGGCTCGCCGTCGATCGGCAGCAGTTCGCGGTAGCGCCACATCGTCCGTGGCCGCGACCGGATCGCCGCTCGGGTCATCGTCCGCGACACCTCGGCGTAATCGTAGGTGACCTCCAGCGGACCGAAATCCTCCGTGCAGAAATTCAGGGCTTCCTTGGGATACATCTTGCCGCACAGGCGACACTTCAAACCGCTCGCAGTTTCCACGGACACCGGTATCACTCCCTCATTGGTCATTAGTCATTGGTCATTAGTCATTGGTGACTGGGTCACGTCACTGACTACTGACTGATTGACGAGAGCTCCAATGCGCCGGGTCTCGCCCATGAGGCCGAGTGAGTCCCGAGCACCTTCCACGTGTGCCGCGATCCCGATCCAGAAGAGAGTTCTCGGCTCGACGCCCAGAAGGAGGGGAAGATGAGGAGGGTTGACGGCGGCCTCCGAATCGGCGGCTCGCCGTTGACCATCTTATCTGCCCCATCGGCGTCACCCTCCCGGGCTCGCATCGACCTTGGCCGATCGCGACCCTGGAAAAGGCACGCTGGGCGGGAGTTAGCACCAGCATTCGCCAGGTTGGCGAACCGGTTGCTGTGGCGTCGTCGGGCCCGTCCCTCAGCCACTCTGGATAAGATGCGCAGCCAAATTGTAATTCCCCAGAATGTAATCGGGGCGGCCGGCCGGCGTCAAGTCCCGAGTGATTCACCCGCGGATGACCTTTCACGCCTCCGGGGGCCTCGGTAGAATCGGGCTGGTCCCGGACGCGGCGGCGCCGCAACGTCGTAACCTCAGTTCGGCGCGGGTCTCGCGACTCCACCTGGAGCACGCCCGACGGCCGCCCGATACCGAGGGGACGTCCACGTCGGGAGTCGACCGGTACGGATTGCCGACGATCAAGGGATTGCAAGGCGGGACTCATGGGACCTACTTCCGACCAGATCCAGCACGCGGCATATGAACGTTGGCTGCGCCGCGGCCGGATTCACGGGCATCACCACACGGACTGGTATGGGGCGGAGAAAGAACTCGCGTTCGTCCTGAACTATCGGACAATCGCCGAGTATCCTCTAGGTTCCGAGAAACGGCGGGTCCTGGGCGATCTTTCGACCCGGCGCTGTCGTTTCTGCGAGCGGACGGCCGACCAGGCCGCGTTCGGGCCGGCTCGTGCGGTCGTACCGGGACTCTCGAGAAATCCCTCCCTGTTCACGGCTGAGGTCTGCGACGATTGCCAGGCGGATTGGCGAGACCCTCTCGACAACGAGCTGCGTGACTTCTGGGAGGACTTGCGTGCCGATGGGGTCGGACTCGACGCACACGGCCAGCCGCCCGCCCGCCCGATCTTCTCGATTGGTGTGTTCAAGGCGTTGATCGCCGGTGCCATCCTGATCTTGCCCGAGACCGAGCTGCCTGCCGTCGCCGACACCATGGAATGGGTGAGCAACCCGGACCACGATTGCGACGACCACCTGTTCGCCGGATCCTGCTGCCAGGTATACTCCGCGCCGTTCCTTCAGGACCTGTCCGGGATCAGCCTGGCGAGACGTGTCGAGTCCGAGGCCCCACTCCCAGATCTGCTCTACTTCCTCGGTCACGGCGGGATCGTGGTTCAGGTCCCCGTGCCGCTGAGCTTGCGGGATCAGGATCTCGATGGCCGCGACGTGCGTCGGCCCGAGCGCTCGCTCACCGGAGGTGACGGCCCGGATTTCCAGGAGGCCCGTGTTACGGTGTTGCCATTGGCCCTCTCCCGAAGGCGCCCCGACGGGAGCTCCGGCGTCCTTCGATCGCTTCCTGAGAGAAGATCTGCCGTGGCGATGGCGACGAGTCGACTCCCGCTCTTGATCGCCAGTCGAACCCGTCCCCAGAAGTTTGACGGAGCACTCGGCCGGAGGGCGGGGCGACGCACGATCGATCCTCGGATTCGAAATCTCGGGATGGAGACATGGCCACTCGGGAGAGGGTCCTTGCAACTGGGCGCCGGGCGTTGCCGATCATCGGGCTGGCCCTCGCGGGGACGACCTCGGTCATCCTCGGGATCATGGCCCCTGACATCCTGCGGTACCTTCCGCCGTCGGTGCGCGGCCGTTGGATCACCAGGGACCTCGTGGGACTTGCGGCGGCGTATGCATTCGGCCGTATGCTGGCCGGACGTCGGCAGGCCGGCGACCCGGCGGTTGATCGCCTGCGCTGGGTACTCGACGGCCTGGATCGCCTGGCCGCGCTCGCGATGTCCGGCGGACTCACGATCGTCGCGGTCGCGGTCTGCGTGGCGTTCCTGGCAACGTGGGTGCCCCATTACCTGCTCTGGCCCTGGTATCGCGATTCCGACACGTTCGCCACGATGGCCCAGTCGTGGAACGCGGGGATCCTGCCCTACCGCGACATCCGCGGCTACAACTTCCCGGGTGCTATTTATCTGTTCTGGCTGCTGGGTCGAGTCGTAGGATGGGGCCGGACCTGGGCGCTCTACGCCGTCGATGCCACCGCGCTGGTCCTCCTCGGGGTGACGTTGGCCGCCTGGAGCCGTCGATGCCTGGGCAGTCGCTTCTTTGGCGTCGCGGCCTATCTGGTGTTTCTGACCTTCTACCTGAGCCTCGACTACCAGACGGTCGCCCAGCGCGACTGGCACGCGAGCCTTTGCGTGGTCCTGGGCCTGTTGACGCTCCAGGCCTGGCCAGGCCGGACGAGCCGTGTCCTCTCGGCTCTGCTGGCCGCCCTCGCGCTGACAATCCGTCCCCACGTGGTCGTTTTCCTCCCAGCTCTCTGGGCGGCGATCGCGGAAGGGATCGAGCGTCCGGGCACACGACCGGCGGGATCTCGCCTCGTCGGGGGCTTGGTCCGATCCCTTGCGGAGTGGTCTCTCGCCTTCGGGACGTTTCTCGTCCTCGCTTTTTCGCCCCTTCTGATCGCGGGCATCGCCGACGACCTGGTGCGCGGGCTGAGAATCGTCGCCTACGGAGGTCCTTACCATCGAGCCCATCCCCGGGCCGTCGCGGAGGTGATCGCGACCCAGTTTCAAGAGCCGACGACTCTGATCGTGATCGGGCTGCTGGCCCTGGTTCTGCTCAGGACTCGAGGTGAGTGCCGCCGGAGGACCGCAACCTGGCGCATCGCTCTGGCGGCGGCACTGGTGTATCGCTTGGTTCATCCGGTCCCGCATTATTATCTGATCTTTCCGGTGGTCCTCGTCGGCGCCGTCGCGTCCGCGAGTCTGATGGCCTGGATCGCGGATCGTACAAAGATCGCCCCGACTCTGCGCCTGCTCGCTCTGCTCCTGTTGATCTCCGAGATCAGCCGGGGACTTCCCCGTTACTGCGATCGTTCGGCAAGCCTCCAGGCCCTTGCGTGCCTGGCGCGCGGGCAGACGCTCCCAACCTGGGACCCGCCCGGGAGCACTTCGTGGTTCGAGCTCAGCCACGCCCGATGGTACTCATGGGATGACTACCGACGCGTCTTGATCTATCTCCGGGCCACGACCGGCCCCGCAACGCTGGTGGCCAACGTCCTGAGGGAGCCGCCGTTCCCCGCGATCAACGGGCCGGCCGCTCGACTGTCTCCCTTCCGCGCCGAGTCGGGGATCTGCTGGATGTGGCTGGTCGCCATCGACCTGGAGCCCGAGTTCGCCGATGCGTTGGAGCGGTCAACCGATGTGGTGATCGTCTGGGCGCCGTCCAGCCATGAGCGACCCTCGCAACTGAGCCTCGCGCGTCTCGCCGCGGTCATCCGGAAGCACTATCGCCCCGAAGCCCGCTTCGGACGGATCGAGGTCTGGCGCCGCGCGGAGGATTCCCCGTGAAGAGTGGCCGAGGACCTGGAGAAGTCGCTCACTGCGCAAGATCATGCGCTTCCAACCGAGAAAAGAGAGAGTCCTGGGCGATCACCACCGCGCCGTCTGGGGTCGGTGGCTTTGATCCATTCCGAGAGTCCCGACTCCGGACCGGCGGGACGTCCGGATCCGGCGGGGGTTCTGGGCGGGGCCGGCTGTGAGGCGGGCCGGACTTGCCGAGAATTGTGGCACAAATTGGCACTCGTTGTCAACTTTTGGCCGCGGCGCCCTCTCCGATCCCCATGGCCCCCAGCGAGTTCGGGCCGAGTCCCGAAATCGCGGGGACGGGCTCGGCCGCACGCGGCACAGCCCCGTTGCTCGCTGCCTGGGTTTCCGGTCGGTGACGGTTACACATGGTCTCTATTATTGAGTATACCGCAGGTTTGATGATCCGTTAATGCACCTATCGCGGATTCCGGGGCGATTGGCTCCGGAACTCTGGATCACAGAGGGAGATAAAAAAATCCAAAAATTCGGAACACTGGGTTACTCGAATGACCAAATTGGCCCGAACTGAGGGGGAAGAGGCGCGGGTCGGATCGTCGCACTCCCCAGGTATCCCGCACCCGCCGCGCTGTGATTCGGTGGTGTTCGACGAGGCGTCTCAGAAAAGATGGTAGAATGAGAAAAGTCGAGAGAGAATTCCGCATCTCCCCGCCCGTCCGGATCTGGACTGCACCGATCGCACCGATCGACAGACGATCGAGCGGGAATCCTGGAGATCGTCGGCTCCTCGATCGATCAGCCAGATCTCACGAGACTTACCCCGATGAGCCCGCTCGACCTTTCCGTTTCGTTCCCATTCGCGGGAGTGATCCGTCTCCAGAGCCGTTCCGTGTTCGGCGACGCTGACCCGCGAGCGGCCCGAGGTCGGGCGCATCATCGGGGCCGATTCCTGGGAGCCCGACCGGATCCTTGGGTTCGCCGCGGCTGCGGAACGGAAGTTCCACCACCCGATTGCCCTGGCCATCCTCCACAAGGCGGAAGAACACGGGCTGGCTCTCCCGTCAACCGACGACGCGGAATACAAGGTGGGCTACGGGATCACGGTCCAGCTTGATGGGCACACGGTGCGGGTCGGCAGCGAGCGATTCATCAAGTCGGAGGGGATCGTGTTTCCTCCCTGTATCCGCGAGGCGGTTCGTGAGGCGCATCTCGAGGGACACACCATGGTCCTGGTGGCCGTTGACGACGCGCTGGGTGGGGCGATCGAGCTCCGCGCGGCCGTGCGTCCCGAGGTCCGCGAGATCATCGGGGGGCTCCGCGAGCGAGCGATCAACCATATTGCCATCATCTCCGGCGACCACGAGGCCCCGACCCGCAAGCTCGCCGATTCGCTCGGCATGGACCGCTACTTCGCCCAGGTCTTGCCCGCCGACAAGGCCGACTACGTGGCCAGGCTCCAGGCGGAAGGGCGCAAGGTCTGCTTCGTCGGCGACGGGATCAACGACGCGATCGCACTGAAAAAGGCGGACGTCTCGATCTCGCTCCGGGGCGCATCGACCCTCGCGACCGACACGGCCCAGGTCGTGTTCCTGGAAGGTGGACTGTCGAAGCTCTGCGACCTGCGGGACATCGCCCGCGATCTGGACCGGAACGTCAACCGGAGCTGGTCGATGATCGTGGCACCGAACGTCACCAACATGGTTGGCGTATTCACGATGGGCTTCGGGATCATGACTTCGGTGATCACCAACAACGTCTCCGCGCTGGCCGCGCTGGCCAACGGCCTGCTCCCGTTGCGCAAGGTCGCGCGATCGGGATCCCCGCGCCGGCCCAATCGGGAAACTCCTGCGGCCGAGCCGTCGCATCGAGACCTCGTCCCGTTGCCGAGCGTCGCGGCCGTCCGAAGGACGAGTCAGACGTCTCCGCCATTCCTCTCCCTGGTCGCACCGGTCGGCGATCGAGTGCCCGAAGGACGGGTGAGATTCCCACTTCCCCGGGCGAGTGAGACACTCGCAGCCTTGTCGCCGAGATCCGTGGTCGGGATCAATCCCAGCGCGCCTGAGGCTTCTGCTTCCACAGCCAGATGATCCAATCCACGTTCTTTGGCTCGCCGCCGAAATCCTTGAGCCGGGTCATACACTGACCGCGATGGTGTTGCGTGTGCATCGCCGCCTGAACCATCGCCTCGGCGACCGTGATGACGCAAGGAGGATCCGGAAACCAGGGGATCCGAACGGTCCGCGACAGCGCCTCGGAATCCAGGCTTGCCGCGAAGTCGCGAAGTCCGGCGTGAGTAGTCCTGGCCCGATCCTTCAGCGCTTCGAAGGAATCAGGCGGCCCGGTCGGCGGACGCCCGGGCTCCTCGCCGCGCAAGATCGCCAGGAATCCGTGCTGGACCCCGATGATATGGCCGACGCGCTGGCGCATCTCTTCATGATCGCGGGCCGGAGACTTGTCCCAGGCATGGAAGAACACGGCGTTGGCCCACTCGGCGTAGTCCATCAGCTCGCACAAGAACGTTTGCATACAAGTGCTCCTGGAGACTCAGAAGATGTTGGAGAAGCTCGTCGGCCGAGCGTAAGGTGAGTCGAGCCTCAGTTTCCCGAGGTGCCGGCCCACCCCAACAAGCACTCAAAACCCTTTCAAGAACGCCTTCAACTCGCCTCGGGAGTCCGGCAAACCAAAATCGCTGAGTAACCAGGCGGCATCGTCCCAAACCCACGCCGGATCAGAACGGACGAGACGGCGGAGGACCTTGCGCTGGAACTCGGTCAACTCGCTCGCCCGGCGCGGTTCTTTCCTTTCAGTGAAGACGAGCGAGAGGATCGCACCGACGATCTTGATGCTGCCGGAATCGCTCCCTCGCAGCCGGTCCAGGGCGTCGAGCATTCGTGGGACCGTCGCCCCGGCCGATAAGACGCCGAGCCGTCCGAGGGCGCCGGACACGGCCGCAACGACACTCTCCTCGTCCGTCCAGGGAAGCTGAAGATACACATCATCGATTGGCCCCGGGTCGGCGATGGCTTCCATGAGCTGACGGACGGCCGCTTCCGGCGTCCGTTCCCGGGCAAACCGCGCCATCGAGATGGCCGCCGCGACCCGGACCACCCGCGACTGGGCAGGATCGAGAAATCGCTCGATCACGGGGCCGACATCGGCGCCGCCCACGTGACCCAGGCTCAGGAGGATGCTCGCCTTGACGCGATCGTCCGCCTCGATTTTCAGGCGTTCCTCGAGGCGAGGAACGATCTCCGCGGCACGATCGCTCCCGACCGCGAGCGTGTAAGCGGCGGAGAAACGGATTTCCGGATCGGGATCATCGAGCAGCTTCAAGTAAACCGGAGTCCCCGCCACGACGGCCAGTCGGGCCGATTCCACCCATCCCAGCTCTTCCCGGACTCGCTCGTCCCACTCGGGTTGATTCATCTCGTCTTTGAACAGCCCGCCCATCTCTTCGTACAAGGGTCCGTGGGCATCGTGGTAGGAACTTCCACAAGCGAGCGCCGCAACGAAGACCAGAAGCGCGGCTTTATCCTGGACCGCCGGGGATCCCAGCAATTCGATCAGGAACGGAACGGAAGGAGACGTTGCCGCATAGACGGTGCCCTGGTGGATGATATTGCCACCCAATTCCGAGCGAGCCTCATCGCGGGTCGTGGCATCGTCCGAGGCCAGGTCGCGAATCCGGCCAGGCACGTCGTCCGCGGGACCGTACGCGTGCTCCAGGCTTGACCAATCGATGCGGTCGAGTCCTTCCAGCATGGCAACCTCCACGAGAAAGTTGTCCGATCCTGATCCCGACACCATGTCACGGCCGACCGATCATGTTAACACGTACAGGCATTCTGCCGACCGTCGCGGGGGTTTGCAAGGACTTCGCGGTGCTCATCTCCGGATTCCGGAACGTCGCCGCTCTGCCCCGGCGGCCCAGTGCGACGACCCGCAACCCGGGATCAAGGGGACCTGTGGTCACGACGGGCAATCGAGGTAATATGTTTTCCTCAAACCATGCCGTCCCCGCTTCCTGAAAGAGATGAATGTCCACCACCATTCACCCGCCCGATTCGACCGACGACCCGTCATCGCTGCTATCCCGCCGTCCCTACGCACTGTTCCTGGCTGGTCGGTTCCTGGGCACGCTGGCCACCGGTTCCCAGTCGGTCGTCATCGCGTGGGAGGTCTACGAGCTCGCTCGACGGACCATGTCTCTCGCGGAGGCTGCTTTCACAGTCGGGATGATCGGCCTGGCCCAGTTCCTGCCGCTGTTCGCCCTCACCCTCATCGCCGGAGAGACGGCCGACCGACACGACCGCCGACGGATCCTCACGCTCTGCTACCTGGCCCAGCTCCTGATCTCGGCGGGGCTGGCATTCCGGTCGGCGCTCGGGGGCGGTCTGTGGCCGATCTTCGTGCTGGCCGGTCTGTTCGGCTGTGCCCGGTCGTTCTTTCAACCGACGGCGAGCGCCCTCGGCCCCATGCTGGTGCCGCTCCGATTACTTCCCCGGGCGATCGCGACCAATTCGCTGGCCGCCCAGTTGGCCAGCATCCTCGGCCCGGCGCTCGGCGGGCTGCTCTGCGTCGTGTCGCCGGTCCTCGGCTATGCGGTCAGTGCCGGCCTCTACGCGGCCGCTGCGTCGTGCGCCCTGATGATTCGTGCCGACACCGGGCCGCCGGTCGAGGCCGTCCGGTCGCGGGTCGCTCAGATCCGGGAAGGGCTCGTGTACCTGTGGGGAAACAAGCTGGTGCTCGGGGCCATCTCGCTCGACCTGTTCGCCGTGCTGCTCGGCGGCGCGACCGGCTTGCTCCCGGTCTTCGCCCGGGACGTGCTCGCGGTCGGCCCGCAGGGGTTCGGCGTCCTGCCGCGTCCCCGGCGGTGGGGGCGGTGATGATGGCGACGTATCTGGCACACCGGCCGATCCGCACCCGCGCGGGCGTGAAGATGCTCCTGGCTGTCGGCCTCTTCGGGGTCATGACCGTGGTGTTCGCGTACTCCCGATGGCTTCCGCTCTCGGTGTTCGCCCTGGCGGTGCTCGGCGGAGCAGACATGGTGTCGGTATTCACCCGTCAGAGCCTGGTGCAGATCGCCACTCCGGACCGGATGCGCGGTCGCGTGTCGGCGGTTGCGACGCTATTCATCGGCGCCTCGAACGAGCTGGGTGAATTCGAGAGCGGGGTCACGGCCCGGATCCTGGGACCGGTCGGAGCCGTAGCCTTCGGCGGGGTCGGAGCGACGGTCGTGACGGCGGTCTGGGCCTGGCTGTTCCCTCGGTTGCGGACGGCGGATCGGTTGGTTTGAGGGCGGACGGGTGGGGCGCGGAGGGACTGGGCCAGGTGGCCTCTCACAAGCCGAGATTCACGGCAGGATGCCGTCAACGGCGATTTGCCCGACATCCACGCCATCGAACACGACGGACAGAACGTGACCCGGCGCGAACACTTCCAGAGTGGCGTAATCCGTTGGCCTAGTCCACGAGATCGCAAACAACCGCCCATAGGCCGCACGAGTTCACTGTTCGCCGATCGAGAGGGCCACCGAAGCGGTACGGAGACCCGAGATTTGAACACGAAGACCCGAGATTTGAACACGAAATACACGAAATACACGAAAAAAAACAGAGATCTTGAGAACCAGACCCGAGTGATCCCATCGCTTCCTGTTCTGGTGGATGGTCATTTCGGATCTGGTGGACTAGAGCGGCTAACGAATGGCGTGCGCACGAACCAGAGCCCCGAGAGGAGGGAGCAGATCGTGGGGGCCTGAAGGGCCGCGAGAGATCGTCTGTCATGGCGTGCGCAACCCATCAGATTCGCCCCGGTCATCTTCCGTCAGAATCTCCGCGTCGCCCATCAGTTTGTACTGTTCCACCGTAAATCGATAGAGGTCCGGGGGCGCCGGATCTCGACCCGGTACAGCCAGGGACGCTGCCGGCATCGTCATCGGTTGAGCCGATGCGGCTGTGGACATGGGTCACTCCTCATTCACCCTGACTCCCCGGACGCATCGGGTTGAGAAGCCTGACCGACTGTTTTCCCGGCGTAATCGTGTCCATGCCGCCAGTATGTGTAGGGAAGGGTTTCCGGTCAAAGGTCGCTCGGTTGGTCGGTGCACGACGGTCCGCGTCGTGGTGTCATCTCATCTGGTCGAGCGGCCTGGACTCAAATGGCCTCTCCCGGCCCCCGCCATCCCAGCTACGATGGATCGAAGGAGGACACCCCATGAATGTCATCGAGGAGACGATCGAGGCCACGCTGGATTCGAACGGTCAGCTCCGACTTGCACAGCAGCCCCGACTGCCGCCTGGCCCCGTGCGAGTCACAATCTGTGCCGTCGCGCCGGTTGCGCCCGAGCGCGGCCTGTCGGACGTGATCCCGGAGATCGCAGCCGAGCAACGCTCCCGCGGCTTCCCCGGGCGATCGGCGGAAGAGCTGCGCGCCGAAGACGCCGAGCGCCTGGCCGAGGATGCCGAGCGGGACCGGGAACTGGTCGCCGCGCGCGGTGGAACCTTGTCGGGGGACCGTGAGTGCTGTACGACCTGGACACCGTGATCATGATCTACGCGTCTAGGGCAGCCCTGCCGACGGGCGATGTTTGACTCCTCCACCAGTTGCCGTTACATTGAAATCATCGAAGGAGGGTACTCATGGCCACCAGTCGCCCCGATGACATTCACGCGTTCCGGGCGTTCATCGACGAACAGCTCGCTGAGGGCGCCGCGACGCTCACACCCGCCGAGGCGCTGGACCTCTGGGAGCTCCAGAATCCCAGCGTGGATGAACAACACGAGGCGGTCGAGGCGATCCGGCGAGGGCTTGCCGACGTCGAAGCTGGCCGCGTGAGGCCGGCTCGCGAGGCGCTGGCGGAGCTTCGTCGCAAGCACAACCTGCCCGAACTCTCATGAGCTATCGCGTGGAGTTGACCGAGGGGGCTTTTGCTGCCCTCGACCGACTGATGGTCTGGCTCGCCGAGCGGTCATCGCCGGCTGCTGCGGACCGATTGTCCGCTCGATTCTACGAATCGCTTCCCCGGCTGGAGTCGAATCCCTTCTCTTGCGGTCTCGCCTACGAGAATCGGTTCTTTCCTGAGGAGATTCGACATCTCTTGTTCAAGGTGTGGAAAGGCAAGAGCTACCGTGCCTGATTCATCGTGCAAGGCGAGGTTGTGAAAATCCTCTGTATCCGAGCCCCCAGCGAGAAGCTGGTGAGGCCAGAGGATATCCAGAGGTAGGGACCAAGACGGGTTCGGGAACCGTTTTGATTCTCGTTTGAGACAGGAGCAAGGTATCGACGCTTGCCGATACCTTGGCTGCTCTGAACAGCTCTGCTGGCCCCGACGCTTCAGAGGCGATCCGGAACGCCCCGCACGGGTGGCAGGACGTCGCCAGGGGGCGTCAGCCCCTGGATCGAGGGTCCCAGAGCCTCACCGGCCCGACGCCCCGCCCCAACCCCGGGCATCGCCCGGGGTTGGGGCGGGGCGCTGGGCCGGGTTTGGTAACGATAACAGGTCCAGGGGCTGACGCCCCCTGGCGACGTCCTGCTGACCCATTCGGGGGCTCAAACAGGCTTCCGGATAGCCTCTCAGAGCACCGAGGTGCGTCGGTTTACGCTTGAGCGGACCGCCCCCCAAAAATTGAGACATTCCGGATCGACCCGCTCGCATGGAGCCATCCGTCGGGGCAAAAATCGACAGTTGTAAATTTATTCATGAAATTGGCCTTTAGCCGAGATACCCGCATGCTGAAGTCACTCGGGATCAAGAACCTGACTGTCTTCCCCGGGGCAAGCCTCGAGTTCAGCCCAGAACTCAACGTCATTGTGGGTGAGAACGGGGTCGGCAAGTCACATTTGATCAAGGTGCCTTATGCCGTGCTCGCCACGAGTGCCGAGGAAGGGCGCAAGCTCAATGGCAGTCCGCCGACGAAGGCGAATCTCCAGACCAAGCTTGCCGACAAGCTCGTGGGCGTCCTCCGTCCGGAGTCCGTCGGCCGGCTCGCCCGTAGGAAGATGGGGATGACACTTCTCGTTAGCACCCCTGTCCAGCGCGGCCCGCGTGCCGCTCGACTGACTTCCAGTGGAACAGGGGTGACCCGCTGCGAGATCCAGTGTCGATTTGACGATTCCGCCCTGGATCTCGATTTCCACTTCACAACTCGGAGTCAGTCCGAAATCGTGATTGATCGGCTGCCGTCGCGATGGGTCGCCAGGGCGCCGGTCTTCCTGCCCACACGCGAGCTGCTGACCATCTATCCGGGCTTCGTGTCGGTCTACGAGAACCATTACCTGGAATTCGAGGAGACCTGGCGGGATACGTGTATCCTGCTTGGTGCTCCGGCCGTTCGCGGTCCCCGGGAAAAACGCGTGCAGGAACTGCTCGGCCCGCTCGAAGCGGCGATGGGGGGCAAAGTCGAGCTGGACAAGAATGGGCGGTTCTACCTCAATATTCCCGGGCAAGGGCGACATGGAGATGCCCCTGGTCGCTGAGGGTCACCGCAAGCTGGCGATGATCGCACGGTTGATCGCCTCGGGCTTCGACAAGGGCTGCCTCTTCTGGGATGAGCCCGAGACCAACCTCAATCCCAGGCTGATCAAGGATGCCGCGCGGACCATCCTCCACCTCTGCTGGAACGGCGTCCAGGTCTTCATTGCTACCCATAGCCTCTTCCTGATGCGTGAGCTGGACATCCTCTTGCACACGGCACCCTTTGAAGGCATGAGCGCACGATACATCGGCCTACAGCCTGGGGACGATGGGGTGATCGTGGAACAAGGCAGCTCGATCGATGACATTGGCGCGATCGCGGCCCTCGATGAAGAGTTGACCCAGTCCGACCGCTACCTGGGAATGGAGAGTTGACTGCATGCCGATCGTCAAGGAAGGCTCGCTGACATTCCATTTCCCCAACTCCTGGAGGGCCGCCAAACTCGACGAATGGAGCTTCTACCGCAACCCGTTCGTCAAACTCAGTTCGGGCCTTCGTCAACCTTGCGGAAAGTGTGGCGCGGAGCTGAGATGCGGAGAGTGCGGCACGGCCAAGACGGAAGGACTCAAGGCCGTGGACATCCTCGCCCAGAACGCTGATGAAGTCCTCTGGCTGCTGGAAGTCAAGGACTATCGCCAGTCGCCTCGTACCAAGGTGATCGACCTCGCCGACGAGGTGGCTCTCAAGATGCGGGACAGTTTGGCCGTTTTGGTCGCGGCCGCGACGAATGCGAATGATCCGGCCGAAGGATCCTTCGCCCGGGCTGGGGTGCGGGGCACGAGCCTTCGCGTGGGGCTGCACCTGGCGCAGCCGAGGAAACACTCGAAACTTTTTCCCCGCGCCATCGACCCGGCAAAAGTTCAACAGCGTCTGAAGCAATTGATCAGATCAATCGATCCGCACCCACGTGTTTTCGATATCGGTGGGGCCACACCGTGGACGGTCACCGAGGAGGAAACGCGGTCGCACAAATCAACCGAGAGGCATGATCCGCGTCGGCCTCGTTGTTGGTCGGCGGCGTCCGGAGGCCACGGCTCACCGCTTCTTTCCAGGCGCGGGCCTTGAGCACCAGGCCGCATCGATACTCGGCCATGAGATCGTTGAGTCCCGCGCCCCGCGGTGTCGGGAAGAAATTGGTGTCAGGAAGAAATTGGTGTCAGAAGAAATTGGTGTCAGTTCAATTTTCTCCTGCTGGGAAGAAATTGGTGTCAGTTCAATTTTCTCCTGCTGGGAAATATTGAAGGGATCAAAGGGTTCAGGAGTCGATTTCCCTTCTCCTGACCTCTTTTCGAGGCCGCCATCGCCGGTTCGTTGTAGGTCGCGGTCAATCGCCGCTTGTCGCTGACTTGGGGCGCACTTCGAAGTACGAGCGAGATCGGTAGAAGCACACATCGAATTCCATGAAAAAGTTGACCTGACCCAACAACACGGGTACGGCGTCGGTCTTGGCCCACGCGAACGCAAGCCGGACCGGCGCGAATGGCCCGACGACTGCCGACAGGATCAGCGCCCGGGCGTCGCAGGCCGCCAGGTTGCCGCTCAACGTCATCGGAGTCGTCGGCTTCTCCCAGACGGCACCCAACTGCTCTCCGACCGCATAGGGCAACACGTTGACCGTCGCGCCGGTGTCCAGCAACCCGGAGATCATGGTGGATTCTCTCCCGATCAGAGTGAGCGGGAGGAATGGAGCGAGACTGGCGATTCCCAAGCTCTGATCCCGCTCGATGAACGGGTATCGAGCTGCCGTCATGCCGCTCACGACCGCGTCCTTTCCTGTTCCAGTTCCTGGAGTAAGACAGCCGCTGCTTCGTAAGCCCCGTCCGGCGACCAGAGGGGATAAGTCTGGTTCGCTTCGAAGGGGACGGCTTGCTCATCTCGGGCAAGGTCTTCCGCGAGGACCTGGATCAAACGCAGTTTGTCAACCCGTGACAGCGTACGGATTGTTGGCAACACCTCCGCAATCGACATGCTCGACCTCCCCTGCACGACAGAGCTGGAAATCCGGACTCGGCGTTCCGGCCCGCAGAGTCGCCATGGTGATTCTACCAGAACAGGTGCCGCAAGGATGTGGGGGGGAAGGAAGCGAGGTCGATTCGTATTTCCACTGGCGCTTCGGCCCCGCCCGGCAACGTCGTGTGCTCGGCCAGGGCGAGATCGTGACCTTCGGTGCGGTCCGGCCCGACAGCCACCACTGGCCCTCGGGCGGTCCGGCCGGCTGATCACCAGGGGGCGGGACCCGCTCAGCGCCGGCGCAGCGCCTTGGCCACCGCTGCGCGGATCGCGGCGCCGTGCAGGTCGCGGGCGACGACCTGCCCGTCCGCCAAAACGGGGCGGTTGATCGATGTCGCGGAGTTGGGGGGATGACGGCCATTCCGGAAACGACCAAACCATGACCAACGGTTTCGGCGCGATCACCGCCCTCCGAGGCACCGGCTCCTCTTGACCTGCGCGCGGAAGTTGTTCGTGAGGCAGGGGAAATGACTGCTCGCGCCCTTGATGATCTCCAGGTTGTCGAGCGGCCGGCTCCCTCCCATCTGCATCATGCCCATGTCCGTGGTCTGCTTCAGCTTGATGAGCTCTGCCAGGGAACCGAGGCTCTGAATGGCGTGGTAGAACGTCACCCGCTTGGTCGGGTTGTAGTAGGCGAACTGGACCCAGTCGGACACGTCGCCGTAGACCACGTCGAAGCACCAGATCTCGCAGATCTGCGCTTTCATCGAATCCATCTGGAGGTGAATCGGGTTGCCGCCGCCCGAATGCCCGGCGAGGACGACTTTGCGGACCCTGGGTGTGACGCAGTTGAGCGCGTAGCGCGGATCGTACTTCCCGAGCCAGTCCATGACCTCGTTCAGGTAGGCCGTCCCGGTCCCCGGTTGTCCGAAAATCCCCAGGTCGTCGTTCTTCGTCAGGCCATGTCCGGGGTTCTCGCCCAGGGTCGGAGCGACGAGCAGCGCGCTCTTGCTGGCTGCGTTCAGGTCCTCGCGGAGAAGGATGTCGTGGAGCTGGCCATGCCAGTACTGGTTGATCGTCTGGAAATCGCCCTGCTTGTTGCCGTGGAAGTACAGGATGACGTTCAACCTCCTGCGCGTAGCCGAAGTTCTGCGGGATGAACACGCCGGTCGTCTTGAAGCTTTTCACGCCGACGTCGATCGGAAAATACCAGGTCCTGTCGGGTGGGCCGTTCGCCCTCTTGGGGAACAGGTTCGTCGGCGTCCCCTCGACGGGGGGCACACCCCGGTTGAGCTGTTGGGAGTAATCCGGCGGATTGGTCGTCGTCGGTGTGCAGGTCGTCACGTTCGACGTACCCATGAAGGGGCCTCCTGATCGGTCCTGGACGAGACGAGGTGGAAACGGCCCCGCCGGCAACCCTCTAGACCATGGGCCGGCGCCCGGGCTCCGTCTCAGACCCGGGCGCGATTCGACATGGATGGGCCGTGGCACCGCCGCTGCGGCGATGATCGACCATTCTCGTCACTTCTCAATGCGACGTGGGGGCCCAGAACACGTCAGGGCGGATGCCTTTTTTTCTTCAGTGGCCAAGCTGGCTGGAGGGACGACCCTTGCGGGCTTCTCCGGCAGGTGAGGCAGTCTTCCGGCGGGTATCATCCATTCACTCGCTGGCGCTTTCGAGCTGGTTTGCGCCACCCAAGCGTGAGGTGCTCTAGTTGCCACCGTCGAGCGCGAGTTCCGTCGAATACCAAGGAAGCGTGGTCGGCGAGACGGCTCGCTCGCGACAATGCAGGGATTTTCGAAGGGCGGGACCAGGACCGTGCGATGCTTAGCGTCGCCGCCGCGCCTGCTCGCGCAGGGTATTCTTTTGGTGTTGCTTCAACAGAATCTCGAAGAGGTCATCCCTTTCGCCAGGCTTGGTCAGATCCTGGTCCGCCTTCACTACCCCGATGTAGCCCACGCACATCTCGTCCGTCGCCTCGGGGCCCCACTTGACGAGCTTGGGAGGACGATGCGGGTTGCGCGCGTGCGCCGAGTTGTCATAGTGGGCCACCACCTTGACGACTGAGCCCTTCGGCAAGCGGACCGGCTGCTCGAAGGAGTAGGTGTTCTGCCAGGTCGGGTCCCACTCGGCGATGTCGATCAGATCCTGCTTCCGACCGTTCGGGTAGGTGACCGACATCCGGAAATCGCGACCGAGTTGATGCATGTGGGGGGTGACGGCGAGGGCCTCGACGTCAACGGGGACGAACCAGGTCGCCCGGACCTCGACGTTCGAATTTCCGGGCGTTAACCGGAAGTCGTAATTCGATGCGTTCGCCCACTGGAGCGTCCGCTTGACCGGCTTGCGGGCGAAGTGGATCCCCAAGCGGGTGCGGTCAACCTCGTGCTTTCCATCGGGGTGGTAGTGGACTTGAAGGATCACGTCGGCCCGGCATGGCAAGGAGCGGCCGACCCCGTCGGGGAGGTGGGTGGCCTCGTTCCCCGCGGCCCAGCCGCCCAGATCGCCGGTGATCTCGACGCCGGCCCCCGAGTACGAGGCGTAGCCCGGTCCGGGCTCGGCCGCGTCCCGCTCCCGGCCGAACCCCTGGGTGTCGACGAACGCCATCATATGGTGCACGACGCGGCGGTTCCCTGGCCGGTACTCGACCGCCGAGATCAACACGTCCCGCGGGAGGTTCGTGGGAATCACGAAGCATCGGTAGATGTCCGGGCCCGACGCGGGGACCTGGAAGTCCTCCGTTGGCTCGAGGACGAGGTCGGGCTCGCCCAGCGCCCATCCTTCGGGAAACCGGGCCGGCGCGGGCATATGCGCCGGCTCGCCCCGAGGAGCGCCCGCCTCAGCCCACGCTTTGAGCACGGCGATCTCCCGCGCCGACAATGAGCGGTCGTGCTTGAGCTTGGGGCCGACCCCGGCCGTCGGCTTCCAGGGGGGCATCGACTGGTCCTCGGCCACCGCGGCGATCCTCGCCGCGCGCTTCCGAGCCTGCTCGTAAGTCTCTAACACGAACGGCCCGATCTGGTCGCGGCGGTGACAACCCTGGCACCTCTGCTGAAGGATCGGTGCCACGTCCTTGGTAAACGTCGGCGCCCCGACCCCTCGGGTCGGCTCTTTGCCCTCCATAACGGGTGTGCATATCCAAAGAATCCCGGCAGCAAACGCAAAACTCGCGAATCCGGTCCGCCTGATGGCCGCCCCGACGTGTCGAAACCTCATACAGACGTGCCTCAAGAAAGGTGCGGAGAAAGTCACTCGGACGCGCCGACGTTGACTCGCCCCAACGGCGCCGACCCACCCTCCATCCCTGGCTCGAGAGGCCAGAGTTGGGCCACGCGGCACGGGCGGATGGTGGCACTTTTGCTCCAGGCACAACGAGACGGCAAATCCGAATTCCGTGAGCGATCGATCCCTCGGTTCCCTCGCTCAGCGCCGTCGAATCCGAAAGCGGACGTGCGAATGGACACGGTGGATGGTTGGAGTAGGTCGGTCAGGACAGGTGGAAGGTTATGCTAACATCGCCATCCCGAAGAATCAAATGAATAATTCCTATTTGGGAATTTTCTCCAGCATGATTATCGCAGGGCTGGTCGTCACGGCGACCCGATCTCCGAGCGTGACGCGTTTCCGGATCCGCACCCGAATCAATACTCGACCCGCCGCTTCGGCACGGCGCACCCCCAGAGCGCATACGGATCCGACATCTCGTTGATCCCCTCGCCATCGGGCGAATACGCAGGCGCGAGATGCACCACCGCGCACGCACCCAGCTCCGCCGCGTAGAGCCCATTACGCGTCGGTAACACCCGGTGCGACATGCTGTTCTGCGACGGGAACGCGATCGTCTGTTGTTTCTCGATCTTATCGTACCCACCGCTGAGCCCGACGTCGAACACTGCGTTCAGCGCCATCATCGACGCCATCGACGAGCCGAGCAGAAAGATGCGCTCCGGCGCCCGGGCGCTCCGCGTCCGGCTCGAACCCGAGATGGATCAACGACGCCCCCATCGCCGCGCCGCGACTGATCTGGAACCACTGGATCTGCGCCTGATCCGTGATCCGCCCGAATCGCCCCTGACCGCTATTGGACCCGCCGAGCAGCACGAACCAGACGTTGCCGTCGGGCCCGGGGATCATCCCCACGGGCGTCGAGCCCATCTCGGGCGGCACGGGGATCGTCTTGGTCTTGGCTGGCGAGTCCTCAGGTTCCGAACGGACGACGCGGAAGATCGCGCTCGATTGATCGAGCGTCGCGTAGACATCGCGGCTCTGGGGGTGCACGGCCACGAAGATGGGCCGCGGGCCGCACGGAAAGATCGAATGATCCGCGGGTCGATCCGGGTTGATCCGCACCACGTGATGGCTGTCCTTGCAGGAGGTCCAGAGATCGTCGCCGTCCTCAATGACCACGTGCGGCCCCTTCGCCGGCGGCGGGAGTGGCACGCGCTGCACGACCTGCGGCGGTTGGTCCGGATCGGTGCCTTGCGGATCGATCAGCACCAGCTCCGAGACGAACTGAAGCGTCGCCCACACGTACCCCTTGTGCCGATGCGACACGTTGAGCCCGTGCAAGCCCGCGAACGCGTCGTCGATCGTGTGCTTCACCGCGGCGATCGGCCGGCCGGTCGAGGGATCCACCTGCATCTTCACAAGCGCACTGCCAGGCTGCTGCGAGATCAAGAGCAGCCCGTCGAACGGCGCCACGATCTCGTGCGTCTGCGAGTCGGCGGGGAGGGGATACTCCGTGGTGGTCTTGAGTACGACGTGCCCGACGTGCGAGGACGACGTGGACATGGACAGCTCCTGCTACGCGATGGAGAAATCGGTCCTCGCAACGCGCGTGCGGCCACCATCTCGCCCGCGCGCGCCCTCCGCAAGTGCGCCCCGCATCGGCGATCACACTGGAATCTCAGACGGGGAAACTCCGATCGGGGTCCACAATGTCGGCTTGAACGAGGAATGTGTCCGTTGCGGCCGGTTCCTGGTAACATCGCGATCGTGGATGGACAACCGAATCCGCTGAACGTAGGAGAACGATATGAACCATGAGAGCACATTTCTCCGTGGCATCCTCGCCAGGCCCGACGATACTGCGAACAGGCTGAGCTATGCGGATTGGTTGGCAAAGCGTGGCGATCCTCGCGGCCAGTTCGTTCGGATGGATCCGGAGCTCGAGTGCATCAGCTATGTCGCCTGGCTGGAAACCGACGGCCACCTCGACTACTACCTCGAGAAGTTCCCCGAGGTGAAGCGTGAAGCCGAGGATCGGAAACGGACCGCCCCCCCGCGCGCACAGCGGCATGCGCTGGGCTCCCACTTCGATCCGAACTGGGTGGCTTTCCTCAACACCATGGGCTGTCGCTTTCAGCCGTTCTTCTTCTTCAACAACCACGGCAGCCCGCGCGAGTGCCAGCCCGACGAGCTCCCCTTCGCGGAGCGAATCGGCACCCGGGGGCCGGTCATCACGTTCGAGTCCGACTTCCGGAAGGAACGAGCCTGGGACGAGGGGCTCATGCGAGAGCTGGGGTTCCTCATGCAACTGAAACTGGAGACGTGCTTCTATGGGGCGGCGACTTGCCCAGTGCATCCATTCCTCTGCCATTTCAAGTCGGACCGGCGCCCGATGACGGGCGCCGACATCCTCGCGTCGCTGAGGGCCCGTGCGTTCCACAGCAGCTACATCCGAGACCTCGAGGCGACGCGCATCCCTTACCCGGGTTACCATCCTGGAGATGGCCGAGGCCTGCCCAATGATGAGATCCATAACGACTTCAAGAAACAGAAGGTTTTCCGACATGAGGATGAGGAGAGCAAGAAAGACATCGACGAGCTGAGCGGCACTCACGGTGTGCTCAAGCGATACGTCGCCGGTGGCCAGTTGTGGTACGTCCTCCTGCATACGACGCCTCAACGCGGGAAAACGCGCCGCGGAAAAGAATACCAGTTCAGCCGCTATGCGGTTCTTCTCGTCGTCGGTCAATCGCCCAAAGCTGACCGGCTGCTCGGCGTCGTCACGCACCAGGTCTGTCACAACCTCTGCGATTAATGGAGAATCGGAGGGGGTGCTGTCGCACGATGGGAATCGTCGGACGAAGCCGGCTCCACCAAGACCGCCCTGACAGGCACCACGGAACTAGGCAGGTTATTGTTGTGTGCCCGCTCCGTTTTCTGGTTAATCGGCGAGTTCTCCTGCGGTTATCCTCTCGGGCTTTCTACCAAGAGAATCGTTCGGAGGCTTGCGAGATGAAGATCGTGATCCCGGGAGGAACCGGGCAAGTCGGCACTCTGCTGGCCCGTGCCTTCGTCGCGGACGGTCATGACGTGGTCGTGCTCAGTCGCAGTCCCGAGAAGGCGTCCTGGCGGGTTGTCCGGTGGGATGCCGCGACCCTCGGTGACTGGACGGCGGAGATCGACGGAGCGGACGTCGTGATCAACCTGGCCGGGCGAAACGTGAACTGCCGGTACAATCCCGAGAATCGGCGCGCGATCCAGGAGTCTCGAATCCACTCGACGCGTGCCGTCGGACAAGCGATCGCGGGAGCGGCTCGGCCACCTCGGGTCTGGCTGCAAGCGAGCACGGCCACGATCTACGCCCATCGCTTCGACGCCCCGAACGACGAGGCGACCGGCATCCTGGGCGGCTCGGAAGCGGGCGTCCCGGACACCTGGCGGTTCAGCATCGACGTGGCCAAATCCTGGGAACAGGCGGCGGATGAAGCCGGCGTCCCACAAACGAGGAAGGTCTTACTTCGCTCCGCCATGACCATGAGCCCCGATCGCGGCGGTGTGTTCGATGTCCTGTTGGGGCTCGTCCGCTTGGGGCTTGGTGGGGCTAACGGAGACGGCCGCCAGTACGTCTCTTGGATCCATGAGCAGGACTTCATTCGATCCGTCTACTGGCTGATCAACCATGATGAGCTGAAGGGGCCGGTCAACCTCACCTCGCCGAGCCCTGTACCCAATGCCGAGTTCATGCGTAGCCTTCGTGAGGCTTGGGGGATCGGCTTTGGCCTACCGGCGACGAAGTGGATGCTCGAGCTGGGTGCCGTCCTCCTGAGGACGGAAACCGAGTTGATCCTGAAAAGTCGGCGCGTGGTGCCGGGTTCGACTCCTCCAGTCGGGTTTCGTATTCCAGTTCCCGACCTGGCCCGAGGCCGCTGCCGACCTGTGCCGTCGATGGAAGGAACGACATCGGAGCGAAACCAATGGGGAGGCCTGACGCGGTCTTGAGCGCAACATGCATCTTCTCTATTGGATTTGTGATCTGAGAGTGATGCTTTCGCGGCCTCTCAGGCCAGCACCTGGCGGACGACGTTGCCGGACACGTCGGTGAGTCGGTAATCCCGGCCGGCGTGGCGATAGGTCAAGCTGCGTGTGATCGAGACCCATCAGTTGCAGGATCGTGGCGTGGAAGTCGTGGACGTGGACCGGGTCACTGGCCACGCGGACGCCGTACTCGTCGGTCTCGCCGTGAACGACGCCGGGTTTCACTCCGGCTCCTGCAAGCCACGAGCTGAAGGCCCAGTTGTGATGTTCGCGACCGCTGGCCTCGGCGCGATTGTTGAAGGGAGTGCGACCGAACTCGGTCGTCCAGACGACCAGCGTTTCCTCGAGCAATCCGCGCGACTTGAGGTCTTTCAACAGGCCGGCGATGGGCTGGTCGACGTTCCGGGCGAGTCGCGCGTGGTCCATCATGTCGCCGTGCGAGTCCCAGTTGCCCGAGGATCCGGAATCGATCAGCTCGACGAACCGCACGCCGCGCTCGATCAGGCGGCGGGCGACCAGGCATTGCCAGGCGAAGCCCTGCGTGCCGCCGGGAGGGAGGCCGTAAAGGTCGAGGGTCGCGCGGGATTCTCGGCTGAGGTCGAATGCCTCCGGAACCGCCATCTGCATCCCGAACGCCGTCTCGAACGATCGGATCCGAGCCGCCAGCAGCGGGTCGTCGGCACAACGGTCCAGGTGCCGGCGATTGAGCCGCGCCAGCGCTTCGAGCTCGAGCTTCTGACGTTCGACGCCAGTGCGCGGCACGATGTTCGCGACCGGTTCCGGGCCGGGGACGACCAGCGTCCCCTGGTGCGCACCAGGCAGGAAATCACTGGCATAGACCTGCGTTCCCGCGTAGGTCTGGGCCGGAGCGATGACCAGGAACGAGGGAAGATTTCGGTTCTCCGTTCCCAACCCGTAGCTGACCCAAGCGCCCAGGCTCGGCCGCGCGAAGGCGAACGAACCCGTGTGCATTCCCAGCGTCGCGTTGTAATGGTTCGAGTGATCGGTGTGCATCGACCGGATCAGGGCGAGGTCGTCGACGCAGCCGGCGACGTGGGGAAACAGGGTGCTGACCTCAGTTCCACTCTCGCCGTGCTGGCGGAACTCCCACTGCGGGCGCTTGAGGAAAATCCGCTCGTAGCCCGGCCGGTTGCGGATCTCGGGATGGTCGAGCTTGATCTCCTTGCCGACGTCCGCGATCAGGCGCGGCTTGGGATCGAACGTGTCGATATGCGACACGCCACCGGTCATGAAGAGGAAGATGACATTCTTGGCCCTGGCCGGAAAGTGGGGCGCCTTGGGGGCCAGAGGATCGCTGGGGCCGGCCTCGTCGGCGAGCAGTTGCTGAAGGATCCCGGGCATCAACAGCGAGCCGGCGACGAACGAACGCAACACCTCACGCCGAGGCATCCCGGAGCTCGAACGTTCAATCGACATGCAGCACCTCGTTGCAGCCCAAGAGGACCCGTGCGTAAGCTTCCCAGGCTGCGGCGCCCCGATGGTCCTGAGGTCGATCGGCGACCATGGCCGCATACTCGTCGAGGAATGACCGCGCCTCGGTCCGCTCATCCTCGGTCGGGTTCCGTCCGAGCAAGAACTGGTAAGCCCAGTCCAGCCGCGCGCGATCCGAAGGTGCGGACCCGCGAATCCGAGCGGCGAATCGGGCGGCTTGCGCATGGAGGAACGGATCGTTCATGAAAAACAGGGCCTGAGTCGGGACCGTCGTGACGTCCCGCAGGGGCGTGCTCTCGTTGGGGTCAGGACCATCGAACAGGGTGAAGAACCGGCTGCGCCGATTCCGCTTCTGCATCAGGTAGATGCTTCGCTTCATCGTTTCATATTCGGCGGCGAATGGGCCATGCTGCGTGAATGACCACGTGGCTTCGGGCGGGAACGGATGCGCCCCGCCGGGGGTTGGGTCCAGCTCACCGCTGGCGACGAGCAGCGTGTCGCGCAGTTCCTCGGCCGAGAGTCGTCGCCGCGCGAAGGAGTCGTACCACGGCGAAGGCTCAGACGAGCTCGATGCCTGCTGGTAGGTCGCGCTGAGCAGGATCTCGCGGTGGAGGGCCTTGAGGCTCCATCCGGATGTGATGAACTGAGTTGCCAGGTAGTCGAGGAGCTCGGGGTGAGTCGGTTTGGCGCCTCGGGTGCCGAAGTCGTTGGGCGTTGCCACCAGGCCGCGGCCGAAATGCCAGTGCCAGACGCGATTGACGATCACCCGCGCTGTGAGCGGATTGGTGGGATCGGTCAACCAATACGCCAGCTCCAGCCGGCCGCTGGTCCCGGTCGCCTGGACCTTCTGGCCGCCGAGCACGTCGGGGAACTTGCGCGGGACTTCCGGGCCGAGGTCGGCCGGCTCCCCCCGCCGCTGTAACCGCGTGTTGTGCGGCACGCCTTCGGACACAGCGTAGGCGAGGGCCACAGCCGGCCGGGTCGCCGCCAGCTCGGCTCGCCTACGGATGGCCGCGGTCATCCGGCGCGGCGTTGCCCGAGGCCAGCCAAGCCCTGGCCGACATCCGGCGACGTGAACTGCTCGAGCCGCCAGCCGACGCCGTCACCACCCGGATGAGCGTCCGCGATGCGGACGCGGATCGACACCTCGCCGATGAAAGAGCTGGTCCAGGCGACTGCCACCGGTCCGCGCGGGCCGGGATGCATGAAGAACCGGCGCGGGGGAAGGGTGGTCCAGACCTTGATCGCCTGCCTCGAGGAGTTGACGAACACGGAGGGCGTATCACCATTGCGCCAGGCCTGTAACTCGCGCCGGCCGTCGATCGTTTGCAGGCTCTCCGGTAGCAGGCGCGGGCCGTCGTTCCCATCGAGAAAGCTCCAGACATCCGCGTTGCCGTAGGCGTCCGCGTGCGGGTTGCCGCCGGGGAGGTCGGTCACAAGGTCGGCGACGCTCCACCGACGTCGCGTACCGCCCTGTTCGGTGATCTCGAATTCCACGAGCGTGCTATCGGCACCATGGTTGCCGCGCGGGGTGATCGAAAGCTGGAACACCTCACCCTGTTTGACGGGACGACGCTCGAGGGGTTCATTGCCGGTGCGCGTCAGCTCGGCGGATCTTCCATCTTCAATTCGGCCTTCGGACAGGACTACCGACGAGGCCGCCATCGTCTTTCGGAGCGTGTTTGCGGTGCTGGACTGTTCCGCATCGAGACGCTTCAACTCGAGATCGATCGCCGCCAACTCGGCGTCGATCCGCCGGGACCGTTCCGCCGCTTCCGCCGAGAGCGGGAGCGGTACGAGGTCGCGCGGTTGCTGGTTCGGCTCGCAGCCGGGAAAGGCGAACCGCGTGGATTCGAGGATTCCGTACAGGCCGTAATAATCGCGCGCCGACAGCGGATCGTACTTGTGGTCGTGGCAGCGGCAGCAGCCCAAAGTCAGGCCGAGGATCGACCGGCCGAGCGTGTCGATGGTATCGGCGAAAGTCAGATGCATGTCCTTGTCGATATCGTGGCCGAACCGACGGGCAATGGCCAGGTAGCCGGTGGCGATGATCTGGTCGGACGCATATTCGGGCGACCCACCCTTGGCGAGCAGGTCACCGGCAACCTGGTCGCGAATGAACCGGTCGTACGGCTCATCTTCGTTCAGCGCCTGAATGACCCAGTTGCGATATCGCCAGGCATGAGGTAGGGGATGATCCGTGTTTTCGCCGGCCGTGTCGGCGTACCGCACGACATCCAGCCAGTGGCGGCCCCAGTGTTCGCCGTATTGCGGCGAGTCGAGCAGTCGCTCGACGACCGCTTCGAAGGCGTCGGGGCTGGTGTCCTTCTCGAACGCGGAGATGGCTTGGGGAGTCGGAGGGATGCCGGTCAGATCGTAGCTGACCCGACGCAGCAGCGTCCGCCGATCGGCCGCCGGCGCGGGCTTGCGGTTGGCGGACTCGATCCTGGCGAGAATGAATCGGTCGATACCGGTTTTGACCCATCCCTCATCCTTCACAGCAGGCGGCGCCACCGCGCGGATCGGCTGGAAGGCCCAGTGAGGTTCAGACTGGAATCGTCGCGTCGGTTTCGGCCAGGGCGCACCGGCCTTGACCCACGTGGCCAAGTCGTTCACTTCCCGCGGGGACAGTGGCTTGTCCGGCGGCATGGCGGAGACGTCCGGATCCCGTTGAATCGCCTGGATCAGCAGGCTCTGGGCCGGTTCGTCAACCGCGATCGCCGGACCGCTATCTCCACCCGCGATCAAGGACGCGCGCGCGTCGATGCGCAGTCCGCCGCTGACCTTCTGCCCGCCGTGGCAACGGAAGCAGGTCCCCGCCAGGATGGGACGCACCCGGTTCTCGAAGAAGGCTTCCGAGCGAACGTCGTCGGCATACGCACGATCCCCGAAGGCTCCGGCGACGAGAAGCCCGGCGAACAGGACACGGACGACGCGACCGTTTGAGCGCGGCAAGACTACACCTCCGAAAGCGGCTCGGTCGCGTCGCCGAAGCGGTCGAGGTGGACGTTCATCTTGTCCGCCATCGATAGGAAGAGACGGCACATCTGGCGGTTGGGATTGTTGCGGTAGTCGAGGACGCGGCCTGACTCGATACGACCCCCGCCACGGCCCAGCAGGATGACGGGCAACTGGGTCGCATCGTGGCCGCCGTTGAGCATGCTCGAGCAGAACAGCAGCATCGAGTTGTCGAGCGCCGTGCGGTCGCCTTCCTGGATGGCGTCCAGCCTGCGAGCGATGTAGGCCAGTTGCTCGATGAAGAACTGGTTCACCTTCAGCCAGTCGGCGGTGTCCGAATGCGACAGCAAGTGGTGGATCATGTAATCCACACCCAGGTGCGGGAACCGGAGCGACGAGTGGTCGTTGTTCAGCTTGAGGGTGGTGATTCGGGTCGTGTCCGTCTGGAAACCGAGTACCAGGATGTCGCACATCAGCCGCATGTGGTCGGCGATGTTCTGGGGGATGCCCTCGGGCGGACGCTTCATGTTCGGCTTGTCGAGCGTCGGCCGCCATCCCTGGAGATCGCCCTGCTTGCCGGCATTGGCGATGCGCTGCTCGACGTCACGAACGGAGTCCAGATACTCATCGAGCTTGCGCTGGTCGTTCGTGCTGATCTGCCGGCGGAGGGTGCTGGCTTCGCTCAGGACGGAATCGAGCACACTCTCATCGCCGTGTTGGACCTCGTCCTTGAAGAGCCGATCAAAGGCGAGCGCGGGGTAGAGTTCCAGCGGAGTCGGAGTGGTGGGCGAGCTCCACGAGATGTGCGAGCTGTAGAGCATCGAATAGTTCTTGTGAACCGACGGGTTCGACTTCTCGCAGGCGAGCACCAGGCTGGGCACCTTGGTCGATCGGCCGTATTTCTGCGCCATCAGTTGATCGACGCTCGTCCCGGAACGAATATCGCCACCGGACGCCAGCGGAGCGCCGGAAAGGAGATTGCCGGTCTGCGAGCTGTGAATGTTGCCTTTGAGCGCCTCCGCATTGTAAAGGCCGCGGATGAAGAGCATCTTCTCGCGGAGGTCGGTGAGCGGCGCCAGCACCTTGCCAAGCTCCATCGCTTTACCGGCTCCCTTGGCCCACCACTCCTTGCTGTGGAAACCGTTGCCGGCGAATAACACCGCCAGCCGGACAGGCGCCTCGCTGGCTTTGCGGGTGCCTCGGGCTTCGTCGCCCCAGACGTTCAGTGACTCGAGCCAGGGCAGAGCCATGCTCACGCCAAGCCCACGCAGCATCGTGCGACGGTTAAATCGGTGGGTGGTCATTGTGCTCACCTCTTTCTGTAGGGTGCTCTGCGAGCACCGAACATTTCGAGCGGGGATTCGGTGCTCGCAGAGCACCCTACGAACCTTGTCGAACTCTGGTCGATAACTCGCTCCAACGCTTCAGCGATTTTCGCATGATGTTCGTCGAGCGACGAAGCGGTGCCTTGGGCCTGATGCATGACTTCTTTGGCGGAGCGGAGGTCCAGCCCGAAACGTTCTCGGATGGCTCGGATGGCCGCGATGCGGTCGCCCGTCAACAGGATTACCGCCCGAAAAAGGTCGTGCGGATTGTCCATCATTTCATCACTCCGAACTCGTTTCACGCCCTCGGATCTCGCGGAACTGTCAACTCTTCACGATCGCTTCGATTGCGGCGAGGATGTGGTAATCCTTCGCCTTCAACACGTTCTGGATCTCGGTCATCAGCGGTTCGTCGGAGAGCTGCACCGAGCGGCCCAGCGCATAGCCCAGCAGCTTCCGGCAGAACTGGCGAACGAAAGCATCGCGGCGGACCGAAACCAGGTAGTTTCGCAAGCCCTCGGCGCCATCGAGCTGCGTGCCATCGAGGGTCTTGGTTTGCGTATCGATCGGACGATCCCCGAGGTCCTTGTCGCGCCATCGGCCGATTGCGTCGTATCGTTCCAGTGCGAATCCGAATGGGTCGATGCGACGGTGGCACACCGCGCACTTGACGTCGGTGCTGTGTTTCTCGACGAGCTGACGGACGGTCAAGCCCGCGGTGGCCGACTCGTCGTCCGGCAGAGGCGGCACGCCCTTGGGCGGGCGCGGTAATCGCTCACCGAGCAAGACCTCGCTAATCCAATTGCCTCTCAGAATTGGACTGGTTCGCGCGGCACCAGACTGTTTGGCCAGCGTGGTCGCCTGGCTAAGAATCCCACCGCGCGAGAACTTCTTCGCGCCATCAACCCGTCGCCACGCGGCTCCCGTCAGCCCGCGGATTCCGTAATGCTCCGCCAGTTCCTGGTTGAGGAACGTGTAATCCGCGTCGAGGATGTCGAGCACCCGGCGGTCCGACTGGAAGAAGTCGGTGAAAAACTGGATCGATTCTTCATACATTGCGCCGCGGAGTTTATTGAACGTCGGGAAATGTCGCTCGCTCTTCTCGTCGAGTTGATCGAAGTCGTAGATGTGCAGCCACTGGCAGGCGAACTCGGTGGCCAGCCGACGCGTTTTGGCGTCACGGAGCATCCGGCGGGTTTGAGAGAGAAGCGTGCCGGTCTCATGGAACTTGCCGGCCGCCGCGATCCGCATAAGCTCATCGTCGGGTTGCGACGACCAGAGGAAATAGCTGAGACGGCTGGCCAATTCGAAGTCGGAGACCGGACTCTGGCCTGCGAGAGAACCCGGCTTCTCCAGGCGGTAGAGAAACGGTGACCCAACGAACACCCGTGCCATCGTGAGATGGAAGGCTTCGTCGTGTCCGAGTCCTTCTTTTCGCAATGTCGCGTACAGGGTTCGAAGCTCGTGTGATTCCGTTTCGGTCAGCGGCCGGCGATAGGCACGCGCGGCGAAATCGAGGAGGGCCTTGAGCTGGATCGGTTCGGCGTCTCTCAGTCGTTGGCGGAACGCCGCGGCCCGATCACTGAAGGGCTTGCGCAAGGGCGCGAATACCGAAGGGTCCGCGTCCTGTGAGGCGTACTCCATCAATTGGGCCAGGGCATCGACGAGTGTCAATGCGTCCTGGCTCACGAACCGCAACTCGTCCCAGAGCCGGTCCAGCCGTGCCGCCTGCGCTGGGTTGAGCATCAACCGGACGAGATGGTCATCCTCCCGGTAGAACAGCGTGAGCGTGATGACTTCGTCCACCGGGACGATCTTGGTGTAGCAGAGAGCCGCCGGGAACAACGCACGGAACTGCTCGAACGCCGACTCGACACGTTGCGCGCGCCGGGCTGCCGTCGTTTGCGATGATCGGTCGGCCGGGACGTGGGCCGGATTGCGGACCGGGTGATCCGGCCACGACGTCCAGTTGCACGCTCCCCTCGGCGCCGGTGTCCTTGTCGAGCAGGCCGGTGGCCACCAGCTCAGATCCCGCCACCAGATCGGCGGGGAGACGGATTTCCACGGCCGACGGAGCGTGGACACACAGGCTGTCTGCGTCGATGGCGTGCCCGTTCGGGTGCTTGCCGAACTGAGCGGAATCGAGGCCCCAGTTGGTCTGGCCCTTCGCGAAATCCTTGGACTGGCTGCCATTCGGCGAGGTGGCATCGGTCCGATCGCCCACGCGAGTGCGGAGCATCGCGCTGAACAACGGTCCGCCCAGAGATGCGAGTTGCCGGTAGAGCGTGGCGTCGGGGCTATGGGAGCTCGTGGGCGGTCCGGAGACCAACAGTTTCTGGAAGTCCTCCGCCAGCCTGCGGCGATCGTCCTTGCCCTTGGCGGCTTGCCACTTCGCGATCAGCGACCCGGCCGGAATCACCGGGCCGGTCGCGCCTCCCCGGTCCGGTTCAGTGTAGAAGTGCCAGACCGCTGCGTTGCCGAACCGATCCGCGTGTGGGTTGCCCGAAAGGACGTCGCTCGAGACATCGGCGGCCAGGTCCCAGGTTCGACCACCGGCGCCAGGGCTGGAGAGTTTCCAGTCGATCGCGGTCAGATCGCAGGCGTGATTCCCATCGCGCGGGCCGATCAGCACGGACACGAGGTCGCCGGTTTGAACCTCGAGGCTTTCGATCGGACCGATGTTCACCGCCTTGCTACCCGCCGCCACACCTGCGGCGAGTCGCTGGCGCGTCTGACCACGCCTCCGTTCGAGGGACCATGTCACGCCGTTGCCGCACTCGGGATGCGCGTGCGTCACTACTCCCTCGATACGAACCGTCGCCGTCACCGGGCTGCGCCAGCCGACCGCTACGCGCAGGGTCGGCGACGGGTGCACAGCGACACTGTGCGGTTTCATGTTGCCAGGTATCCGGACATGCTGCCCCGACGAATTCGCCACCAACTCCGGTAAGTCGGGATTCCCCCAGCCGTTGATGAAGTCGTAGCCCGATCCTTTGGTCTTCTGGTGGGCGAGATAACCTTGCAATTGCACTGCGTCGCCGGAGCCGATGCCAAGGTAATCGAGCCAGGCGCGGAGGGCATCGGGCTCGATTGCGTGTGTCTTTGCGAGTTGGTTGATATCCGCATGCCCCTGCCTCGTGGCAGCTTCATCGGCGGCGGCCAGGTACGCCGACGCATGGGCGAACACCTGCTCGCGACGCATCGTCAGGTCACGGGCGACGGCGCGAACGTCTCGCAACAGCAGCTCGGGCCGACCAGGCGCCACGAGTCTCGGCCGCTGCCAGACGACGAAATCGTGAGTGTTGCCGTCGCCCGCATCCGACGCGAGAAGTGAGAGCACAACCTCCTGGCTTTCCGACGTCGCCGGGACCTTGAAACGCACCTCCTGCCGGGCAACCACCGGATCGACCGGCTCCAGCCATCGCTTGGGTCCGCCGACCTTGCCGATCTGACCGACCGTGGTGAATCGCGACAGGGTCCGTTGCCAAACGGCGATCTCCGAAGTCAACGCGGCGGCTTCGCTCGCCTTCGCCGTGCGCCAGCGCGACCGAATGACGTCCAGGAGCAGCGACGGTTCGGTGCTCGTCAGGCTTTTCCACAACGTGCCCAGATACTTGGCATTGAGGTTGCGGTCCTTGGCGAGGTCGGCGATCGTCCGGGCGCCGGTCGCGAGGGCTGAGCGTTCTGCGAGCGTGGCGGCCAGATACTGTTCGAGAGGCAGTCGACCGCCGTCGTTGGTGTTGAAGACGATGCCCTGGAGGTTCACCTGCTCGCTGCCGCGGGAGTCGCTGAACTCGCGATAGAATCCCCGGATTTCCGCGAGCAGCTCGTTGGTCCAGTCGCGGCGGGTGGTGCCGGGCGCGAACCGAAACCCGTCCGGCAGCAGGACCGCGTGCGCGGCGACCTGCTTGGCGGCGTCCAGGTACTTCGTGAGCAGTGCCGGCGACATCACCAGCGCGTTGCCGGTATTCGTGAACCCCTCGCCCGCCGCACCATCGACGGGAAACTCGCGCGCGGGGGCCAACGTCGACAGGCCGGTCAAATCGCGGAGAGTATAGGTGTATTCGGCGTTGCTCAGCCGTCGCAAGAGGACCGGCCCGGGATCGCCGGCATGCGCCAGGGCCTCGGCGTACAGATACCGCTCCACCCAGCCCCGCAGTTGCGTCTTTTGCTCGGCGGTGGGCTGCTTGGCGCGTTTCGGAGGCATCTCCTTGTGGTCGAGCATCTCGGCGACTTTCTGCCAGACTTTCTCATCGCGTCGGATGTCCGTCAGCGTCGCGAACCGTTCGAGGTCCAGCTCCCCTTCCAGCTTGTCCGCGGAATGACAGCCCAGGCAGTATTGCTGGATCGTCGGCCGGATCGTCGTCTGGAACTGTTCGGCCAGCGCCTCAAACGCGTCTGGCTTCGCCTTCGGTTCCTCCGCAAGAGTTGCGGGCGAGGCCGAAGAGAGAATCGCCAGCAGCGCAATCGCGCGCATTGCACGACGTCGGATGAGGTCACAGGTCATTCTCATGAGGGTATGGGTCCCCAAGGCAGCTTAAGCCGCAATCGAATCCGGAATCGCATCAGACACGCCCGCGATGGCTCTCGATGTGGACTCGCAGACACTTCTCGCTGTCCTCGACGCGTCCTTGCCGGAGTGCGTCGATGATGTGCTGGTGGCCGTCGATTCCCTTGGCCCATTCGGCCTTCTTGATGCTCTCGCGGAAGCGCTGAAAGAACACGTCCAGGACATCGCTGAACGCCATGAGGGGGAACAATCCGCTCGCGGAGATCAACTCACGGTGAAACGCCATGTCGGATTCGACCCAGCGCTGCACGGTGCGAGCCTGGCGGAGCTCGCGATTGATTCCGTCGAGTTTCTCGTAAATCGCAGGGTCGCGGCTCATCCGATCCGCGACGTGGGGTAGGACGCCAGTCTCGATCACCAGGCGGGTATCGATCAGCACATCGGGGGCGACGTTTTGAAGCGCGGGATGGAAGCCGAGATACTCCGTCACGCGATCCATGTTCACGTGACCGACGGTCAAACCGCGTCCCGGTTTGGCCTGAACGATACCGAGCATCTCGAGCGACTTGGTCGCCTCGCGCAGGCTGAGGCGGCTGACCCCGAACCGTGCGGCCAGTTCGGTCTCCGTCGGCAGGCGATCGCCGGGCCGGAGGCTCTCGTTAACGATGTACTTTCGCAGCCGGCTCAAGACGACATCGCGCAGCTTGGATCGTTCAATCACTTCGAGCATGCCGTTCCCTCGCGATCGTTATCTCACTCGCTTTTCGCGGTAAGCTAGATTATCAGACAATCTGATCGCGAACAACCCCCCGAGTGGCACGCATTCCTGAGACTTGGCGTGGAGTCGTCGTTCGACTACACTATTCCCCAATCCGACGCCGGTCTCCGCCCTCCTCTCCCCAACCCGTAACGTACCGACCCGTAACCGCTCGATTCGACCCGCTGAGAGATTTCCACGATGTGGTCACTGCGTGTCCTCGTCCTGATGCTCCTGCTCGTTCCGGCCCCGACTCTGGCCGACGATCGCCCAGCCGCCGACAAGCCGTTCGGCCTGGAGACTCGCATTCCCTGGAACGACTCGCGCGTCGTCGGTTCGCCGGACCCGCCGACCCCTTACAAGGTCGCGAGGGCCTTCCCCAGGCTGGTTGTCAAGCAACCCTTGACCTTGGCTCCGGAGCCGGGGACGAATCGCCTGTTCATCCTCCAGCACCTCAATCACTGGTCCGGGCCGGGCCGGTTGCTCGCCGTCCGCGACGACCAGGACGCAGACAAGGCCGAGGTCTTGCTCGAGGTCGACGGACTGGCCGTCGGCGTGGCCCTCCACCCCGACTACGAGCGGAATGGTTACCTTTACATCGGCCTGAACGGACCGCTCCTGACCCGGCCGCGAACGACACAGGTCGTGCGCTACACCGTGGACCGTCGGCCGCCTCACCGAATCGATCCGAAATCGAAACTCCTCATCATCGAGTGGCTCTCCGACGGCCACGACGGCGGCGATCTGGCGTTTGGCAACGACGGCACGCTCTTCGTCTCCTCGGGCGATGGGACCAGCGGCTCCGATGTCAACCTGACCGGTCAATCCCTCAACGACGTGCTAGGCGCTGTGCTGCGGATCGACGTCGATCACCCGGACTCCGGACGGAACTACGGCATCCCCAAGGGGAACCCATTCCTTCAACGGCCCGGTGCCCGGCCCGAGGTGTGGGCCTACGGCCTGCGCAACCCCTGGCGGCTGAGCTACGATCGCCCGTCGGGCCAGCTCTGGGTCGGGAACAACGGCCAGGACTTGTGGGAGCAGATCTACCTGATCCAGAAGGGCGCCAACTACGGCTGGAGCCTGACCGAGGGGAGCCATATCTTCAACGCCCAGCGACAGGCAGGGCCCGACCCGATCTCGTTACCGACGGCCGAACACCACCACAGTGAAGCCCGATCGATCACCGGAGGCCAGGTCTACCGCGGCAGCCGCTTACCAGAACTGGTGGGCGTTTACCTCTACGGCGACTGGTCCACAGGCCGCGTCTGGGGGATCAAGCACGACGGCACCAAGGCCATCTGGCACCGCGAGCTGGTCGATACGCCGTTCAACATCACGGGATTCGGCACCGATCACGCCGGTGAGTTCTATGTCATCGACCACGTCACTGGATTCTACCGGCTCGAGCCGAGGACCGCGGCCGACCGCCCTGCCCCACCATTCCCCACCCGGCTCAGCGAGACGGGTCTGTTCGCGTCGGTCGCCGACCACAAGCCCCACCCGGCCGCTCTCGCGTTCGACGTCACCGCTCCACAGTGGGCCGATGGGGCGATGATGGAGCGGTTCGCCGCGATCCCCGGACTGGATCGAATCGAGCAGAAGCCCCAGAACAATGCCGGTGGCTCCTGGACTCTGCCCGACGGCTCGGTCCTGGTGCAGACGCTCGCTTTAGACCTGGTCAACGCGGCCGGCAAGACAGTCCGCAAGCGAATCGAGACCCGCTTGCTCAACCGCCAGCAGGGGGAATGGACGGGCTATTCCTACCGATGGAACGCCGGACAGACCGACGCCGAGCTGGTCCCCACCAACGGCGGCGCCGCGGAGCTCGAGGCAGCCGACTCGAGCGGCCGTCGCGAGCAGACCTGGCGATTCCCCTCGCGCACCGAGTGCATGGTCTGCCACTCGCGCGCGGCCGGCTTCATCCTGGCCTTCACGCCACTCCAGCTCGACCGCAACCGCGATTACGGCGGTATTGTCGACAACCAGCTTCGTACGCTCGAACATATCGGGATGTTCCGGGGTGCCCTGCCCAGGAGGTCCAAGGACCGGCCCCGGCTGGTCAATCCCTACTCGTCACAAGCTTCGCTAGTGGCCCGGGTCCGATCGTATCTGCATGTCAACTGCTCGACCTGTCACGTCAAGGAGGGCGGCGGCAACTCCCCCATGGACCTGGAGCTGAACAGTCCGCTCGACGCGATGCGGTTCATCGATGTGGTTCCCGACCATGCTCGCTTCGACATCAAGGACGCCCGCATCGTCGCCCCCGGCTCACCCGAGCGATCCGTGCTTTATAGACGGATCTCCCGTCGTGGGTCCGAGCAGATGCCTCCCCTGGTGTCCAGCGAGGTTGACCGCGCGGCCGTCACGCTGATCGGCGACTGGATTCGTGGCTTGTCGTCGGGCGGGCATTGACACCACAGGTTTCCAGTTGAGGTAAACATGAGGAGTATGGTGAGTTTGGTACGCCGTTCTCGCTCTCAGACGGCTGGGCTGATAGCTCCGACGACATCGGTAAATCCGACCGACTGCAAACCCTGATGAGACCGGATGACGTCGGTGCGTTGCAAATGTCTATCGCCGAACTTAGACGAGCAATTCCCCACGGCGACCCGGCTGTTCTCGATAGTTACAGATCGATCTGCGTCCCGATCTCGACGATCTGATCGGTGGGCATGCCATAGCGTCGCTCTTCGTGGACGGCGTTACGGCTAAGGTACGAGAAGATCGCCTCAGGGATCCGGCTGATCATTCCCTCATCGCTCGCCACGATCGTTTCGTGGCCGATGTAGTACGTGGCGCCGTCGGGATCGAAGGGGATCTCTCCAGACTGGGCCACCGCGTGCAGCACGGGCACCAGGAGCGGGTCCTCCATGTAGCCGAAGGAGACGATCAGCTTGTAGAAACCGTCACTGAGGTTGGACGACTCGTATCGGGATTCGTTGGCCACCACCGGGATAGGAACTTCCTGGACGGTCAGTAACACGACCGTCTCGTGCAGTGAGCGGCTGCGCTCGACGTGGTGGACCAGGATCGGTGGAACGTGCTCCGCACTGGGAGACAGGAATACGGCGCTACCCGGGACTCGCGAGCAGAGGCCGCGATGGATCATCGGCCTGGCCGCTTCGAGACTCGGGTACTGGGTGGAATAGGTCTCCATCAAGGCGGTCCGGCCGCGGCTCCAGATCAGCATGCCGGCGATCAAGGCCGCACCGATGAGCATCGGCACATAACCGCCGTCGAAAAACTTGAAGAGATTGGCCACAAGGAAAGGGATATCAAACGTCAGGAACAGCGCCAGGAGAGCCCCCGCTTTCCACTTGCTCCAGCCCCAGGTGTGGCGCACCACGATGTAGTAGAGGATCGACGTGATCGCCATGGTCCCGGTGACCGCGATCCCGTACGCCGCGGCGAGATGCACCGACTTGCGAAACGTCAGCACCAGCGCAATGCAGCCGAACGCGAGCAGGGTGTTGACCTCGGGGATGTAGATCTGCCCCTCGGTGTGATACGCCGTGTGCTTGATCGTCACGCGCGGGAGGTAGCCCAGCACCATCGCCTGCCGGGTCAGCGAGAAGGCTCCCGAGATCAGGGCTTGCGACGCGATCACGGTGGCCGCGCTGGAGAGCAAGACCAGGAAGAAGGTCGCGCGGCCCTCCGGCACCTGCTCGTAGAAGGGGTTCCAGAACTCGTTGTTCATCGCCGCCGGATTGCGCAAGATCAGCGCGCCCTGTCCCAGGTAGCCGAGCACCAGCGAGGGCAGAACGAAGAAGGTCCACGCCAGGCGAATCGGCCGAACTCCAAAATGTCCCATATCGGCGTACAGGGCCTCGCCGCCGGTCACGGCCAGGACGACCGAGCCCAGGATCAGCATTCCATGGAATCCGTGACGGTAGAAGAACGCGATCCCATGGAGCGGCGACAGCGCCGAGAGGATCTCCGGCTTCTGGACGAGATGATAGATGCCGAGCACCGCCATGGTGGTGAACCAGACTGCCATCACCGGTCCGAAGAGCTTGCCGACATCTCCAGTACCCCGCCGCTGGATCGCGAACAGCGCGATCAGAATGCCGCAGGTGAGCGGGACGATCATCGGCGAGAGGCGTGGGCTGACGATCGCCAGGCCTTCCACTGCGCTGAGGACGGAAATCGCTGGCGTGATCACGCCATCGCCGTACAGCAGGGAAGCGCCGATCACCGCCAGGAGCGCCATCGCGGTCACCTTGCCGCTCTGGGTTGCGGTCGTTCGGAACCGGTCGGGGACGATCGCCAGCAAGGCGAAGATCCCGCCTTCTCCGTTGTGGTTCGCGCGCATGACGAAGGTCAGATACTTGACCGTCACCACCATGATCAGCGCCCAGAACATCAGCGAGAGGATCCCGAACAGATCATCCACGCCGGCCTTGGCGCCGCCCGCGGCCAGCAAACATTCCTTCAAGGTATAGAGCGGGCTCGTGCCGATGTCGCCGAAGACCACGCCGAGAGCACAGAGTGCCAGTGCGGCAAGGCTTCCCCCGTGAGCGGCCTGATGTGCCTCCACGGTGGAAGCCGCGTGCGAGGGCGTCAGAGCCCCCACGTGTTGCGATGCCATCGATGATTCCTTCTCCAATCGCGGGAAGCCGGGAACGCAGGGCGAGCAAACTCACATTCCGTACGCTCGGCCAGGCCTGGTCCGTCGTCGTCGTTCTTCCCTGAGCATCTTATCAACTACCGGCGCTTTCCGCAGGATGCTTGTCCCGGTCACGACTACGATTGAGCCGGTCCCTGCTCGGCGCGGGTCCCTCGACGACGCCTCACGACCACCAGGCCGGCGCTCAACACGAGCAGGCCCCACCACGGGCGATCGCCGATCCAGTGGGTGTAGGCGCTTCGGTAATCGAGCAAGGTCACCTTCGCCGTGGTGGTCCCTTCAGTAAATGGGGGGATCTTTGCGATGGTCTTGCCGAGGGGAGAGACGATCGCGCTCAAGCCAGTATTGGTTGCGCGGATCAGGAAGCGCCGGTTCTCGATCGCTCGGAATGCCGCGATCAGGTGATGCTGGTGAGGGGCCAGAGTCCGTCCGAACCAGGAGTCCGAGGTGATGTTGACCAGAAGCTCGGCACCCTTCTGCGTCGATTCGCGCCAGTGCCGGGACGGTGTCCTCGTAACAGATCAGTGGTGAGACCTTGAGGGTGTACGGTGTCCCGTCGGGCTGGCGCAGTGGGTAAGCGAAGACCTGGGCCTCGGTGCCGGCGGTGAAGACGCCGGCCTTGGCGTTGAGCTTCTTGAGCGCCGGGAAGTAGGACGCCAGCGGCAGGTATTCACCGAACGGGATGAGGACCCGCTTGAAGTAAGGGAACGGCACCGTCCCGTCCGGGTAGACCGCGAAGGCCGCATTGAAACGCTCCTCGTTCGGCAGGAAGGAATAGGAGCCGACGAGGAATGCCGAACCGTCGCCGATCCAGGGCAGGACGGGCGGATATCCCACCGCGCCCACGGTCGCCGGGATGTACGCGGGGACGGAGCCCTCGGGCCAGACGACCAGAGTGCCGGGGTGGGCTGCCGCCGTGCTCAGGTCGAAGATCCGGACGAGATTCCGCTGGGCGGAGGCGAGGTCGCGCTTCTCGACCAGAGTGGCGTTACCTTGCACCAGGACGACCTCCTGACGCACGCCGGGCGGCGAGCGGAACGTGCCCATCATCGCGGCGCCGTAAGCCATCGCGAGCGAGAAGAGCACGACCGGAAGACCGAGGACCCACTGTCGCTCGCGGCAGATGACGAACCGGACGGCGGCCTCCGCGAGCCAGAACATGAGGAACGAGACGGCCATCGCGCCGCCGAGTCCAGCGATCTGTACAAACGGCGTGAATGCGATTTGCGTATGACCGAAGTGCCACGGGAAGAGCCGAGGCATGAGCAGCTCCGATAGCACGACGGCGGTCGCCGAGCGCATTGCCAGAGCGTCGAACACCGGATCCAGATGACGATCGATCACGGCAAAGAGCAGGAATTGCAGCGCGCCGAGTGTGACAAACAGCGCGAAGATCAAGCCGGCGGCCGGCGGCCCGAACCCACCGAAGACGCGGACCGTCTGGTAGACCCAGTGAAAGCCCACGATGTGGCCGACCAGGCCGGCGCAGTAAACCGCGAAATAAGCCCGCCCGGCTCGGACCCCGCACACCAAAAGCAGTGCCGCCATCCAGCCCAGCAGAGCGCTCCAGCCGGTCTCCGGCACCAGCCAGGCCACGGCCAAGACCCCGCCGCCCAAGATGCACGCGACATAGGGCGGGATCGACCGAGTCCGAGCTTCGTCTCCACGTCTCAGGCGTGTCGAGGCCGTGCGCCTCGCTTGGATCGAGGGCCGCGACTTCGAATGGAGGGGCCGACCCACCGGGCACGACGAGGGCCGACCGGCCCGGCATGAGCTGCATGGACGTTCTCCATTCCATCCTGGACCACGACGAAAAGACCGGCATCGACTCTCCCACCAGAGCCCTTAACGCTTGCATTGCGCACGCAATGACCTCAGGGATCCGATACGAGCCCGAAGCGCCAGCGAGTGGATTCCGGCCGAGACGATCCATTCACTCGCTGGCGTTTCGGGCTCGTGTCAGGCGTCTGCGACCCAAGCGTTCAGCGCGCTAGCCCGGCTCGCGCCCGCGGAATCGGGAGGAACGCCGCAGCGCGGCCGCGATCATAGGCCGAAGCCTACCGGAGGTCAATCTCGGCTGAGACGCCTCCGAACGCGGATTCGCATGGATTCTGGGCCCATCGCCGGCAAAAAACCGGCCCGACACCCGCCACTCTCGCCTCGCTCCGGTTCCCGTCTTCCGTGAATCCACATCGAGAATCGCGGAACACGGACCACGGAAACGAAAAGACTCGGAGCCAGTCCCCTTCTTATAAGAGCCTGTGAGCGCCTATGATTGAAATAGGGTGACCGGTCGAACTCCCACGTGGAAGCGACCAAGGCCGTCCCAAACCCGAAGGAGGATTGCGATGGATCGGTTATTGATGCATGGCGAGAGGCTATGGTGGTCCCTGATTCTGGCCCTGGCGATCGTGCTGATGCCTTCGGAGAAAGCCGACGCCCAGATGATGGGATTCGGCGGGGGTTACGGATACCCCGGCATGATGGGCTACGGATACCCCGGTATGATGGGCTACGGATACCCCGGCATGATGGGCTACGGATACCCCGGCATGATGGGCTACGGATACCGGCCTTTTGGCTACGGTGTTTACAACTCCGGGTATCTGAACCCGGGGTTCGGCTACGGGTATCCGGGGTTCGGCTACGGGTATGGTTATGGGGGCATGGGATTTGCGCCGGGTTACGCCGGCTACTGGGGGACCGGTTACCGGAACCCACTCTTCGGAGTCGGCCTGACCCCCCTGGGAACTCAAAGCTATCTGATGGAGACGCGGCTCCTCGGCCGGGTCCCCCGGGCCTCGAGCCGTTACTACGGCTCGGCGTACAACCGCCCGACTGCCTACCGAGGATGGTGAAGGGTCACTCCAGTCAGGTAAGGCGAACGATTCTCTGTGCGCCGCGGGTTCTGGAAACGGCCTCCGTGGGATCTCTACGCCATACGCTCATCTTTCGGACGACCGGAAGCTCGCAACCGGGATCTCAGATCTCGTCGCGGCTGCTGAGGGTCAGGTTCCCGAGAGGATGGTCAGCAGGGCATTGTGGTCGACGGGTTTGACCAGGTGGTAATCGAATCCCAAGGAACGGGCGCGGCCGTGGTCCTCCTCCTGGCCGTAACCCGATACGGCCACGATGACCGCGTGCCGGCAGCTTGCCTCCTGGCGCAGCCGCCGCGCCACCTCGTAGCCGTCCATCTCGGGCAGACCGATATCGAGGAGCACGAATTCGGGGGATTGTTCTCTCGCGACCCGAATCGCCTCAGCGCCGTTATAGACCGTCCAGACCTCATGGCCCAGGAGTTTGAGGAGCCGGGCCATCCCCATGGCCGTGTCGACGTTGTCGTCGACCACCAGGATTCGCGACGATCGCCGCGCGGTTGGTCCCGGACCTCCCTCGGGCACGGGGCGAGCTTCGGCCGGCCGCTTCGCGGCGGGGAGCCGGATGGTGAATTCGCATCCCTGGCCCTGGCCCTCACTCCGGCCCGCGACGCGGCCACCGTGCATCTCGACCAGCTTCTTGACCACGGTCAGCCCGATGCCGAGCCCGCCTTCGGAGCGGGCCAGCGAGCGGTCACCCTGGGCAAACAGCTCGAACATCTCGGGCAGCTTGCCGGGAACCATGCCGATCCCAAAGTCGCGCAGGGTGATGACCACCTCGTCGCCTTTTCGCATGGCCTCGAGCCGGATCAGGCCGCCGTTCTCACTGTACTTTGCGGCGTTGTGCAGGAGGTTGACCATCACCTGCTCCAGCCGGGTGGGGTCGGCGTCGAGCCAGAGCTCTCCCCGGTTGAAGGACAGCTCGAGCTGGTGCCGGCGCTCTTCGATGAACGGCCGTGCGGTCTCGATGGCATTCTCCAGAACCGTCGCGGCATCGAGAATCTGCCGCCGCAGCTCGATCTTGCCCCGGGTGATCCGCGAGACATCGAGGAGGTCGTCGATCAGTCGCGTCAGATGCCGGATCTGCCGGCTGATAACTTCCATGCTCCAGTCGATGTGTTCCTGGAGCCCGGAGACGGTCGAGAGGGAGATGGCGTTGCCGATGGCCGCCAGCGGGTTCCTGAGCTCGTGGGCGAGCATGGCGAGGAACTCGTCCTTCCGCTTGTCCTTCTCTTGCAGCTCGTAATTGAGCTGTTCCCGCTCGCGCTCGCTTTCGCGTTGCTCGGTCACATCGTGGAAAACGAGTACCACTCCACGGATGTTCCCTTCGTCGTCCCTGATGGGCGCAGCCGTGTCATTGATGGGGCGGGTCGTGTTGCCCTTTGTCACCAGGACCGTATGGTTGGCCAGGACCACGACCAGGCCCTCGCGGAGAACCGTCGCGACCGGGGTCTCCATGGGCTCTCCCGTCTGTTCGTTGGCGATCCGGAAGATCTCTCCAAGCGGTCTGCCACGGGCTTCGGCCTGGGGCCAGCCGGTCAGCAGCTCAGCGGTCGGATTCATGAAGCTCACGCGGCCGGCCTCGTCGGTGGCAATGACCGCGTCGCCGATACTCTCCAGCGTCGTCGAGAACCATCGGGCGCTGGTCCTCAGCTCCGCGCTGCGCCGTTGGTTCAGATAATGGACAGCGAAGAGGAGGGTCAGGGCGAGGACCGAGACGAAGGAAAACGTGAAGGTCGTCCGGGGGATGGCCGTCCGGAAGCCGGCCCGCCGAAGGTCGCGTATGGCATTCTCGGCGGCCGCCATTTCGCCGATCCGTTCGCGTAGCTCGTTCATGAGGGCCATGCCCCGTCCAGTCTTCACGACGGCGAGGGCGGCTTCATACCCCTGCTCGCCCCGACGAAGTTCAATCGCTCTCTCCAGTTCGTCGAACTTCGTCTTGGTTGCCTGCTCGATGCGGTCGATGTGGTCCTTCCGGATGCCATTATTCGCCGTGATCGCCTTCAAGGACGCAAGCGACTGATCCACCATCGACCTGGCCTCGACATAGGGGGCGAGATAACGATCGTCGCCGGTGAGCAGATACCCGCGCTGCCCGGTCTCGGCGTCCCGCAGATTCGAGAGCACCGTCTCGAGCCCGACGAGCACTTCGTGCGTCTGGGCGACGTCCCGCGAGTTGCGGTCGATGGTCTCGAGGTTCCAGAATGTGACGATCGTATTGACGACGAGGAGGCCGAATGCCAGGGCATACCCCGCCACCAGCCGTTTCGATGCTGGCCACCTCATCACTCCTGGATTCATCGGCATCGCTCCACTCATTCCTGCTGATCTGACGAGGCGGTTGTCGACGGTATGTCATGCGTGCGGCGGGGCGGCCTGGCGGTCGTTGGTCACTGATCGATTCGAGACCTCGTCGCGGGGGAGGAGGGCTCCGGTGCCCTCGTGCCAATCATCCCAGCCAGTGCACGACGCTGTACTGCACGGGAAGGATGTCATCGGGCCGTCGTTGGCCTTCGACATGCCAGTCGTATCAGGTACACACGATCCCCGTGCGGTTGGGGCACGGCCTGGCATCCGAGGGAACCCCTCCCGGATTCCACGCCTCGCTCGCGTTCGACCGGGCCTATTCCCCCATCCGGGGAGCCTTTGTTGGCACGGCCCGCACCATCGGGCAGGTCAAGCCGTCTCCTAATATCGATTCTTAGAGTTTATCAACTTCGGCCCGTGCGCCGATCGGTTTCCGGCTCAGGCGCTCGGATTTTCGGCTTTGACGGGTTCTCTCTCCTTAGGTGGCGTCAAAAAGCAACGTTATCCAGGAGCGAGGAGCTCCGTCGAAACCTCGTCCCCCTCATAGCGATCAATTCCGCCCGCGTGCCGTATAATTCGGGTTCGGACTGGGCATCTGGCCCCCGACCGACTGTCGCCAGTTGACCAGCAGGTTGCGGAGTCGTGCCGTGTCACCGGGCCGCTCGCTGGCCAGATCGTGCTGCTCGCCAGGGTCACGCCCCAAGTCGTACAACTCCCGGCGGCCATCCTCGTAATGCTCGATCAGCATGAGATCACCCTGGCGGACGGCGCCTCCCGGCCGGCCTCCCTGATTACTGTAGTGCGGGTAGTGCCAGAACAGGGCGACCCGTTTCATTTCCCCATGTCCCTCGAGCAGCGGGACCAAGCTCTCGCCGTCGATGACCTGTGCCGCGGCCGGCTTCACTCCGGCGAGCTCGAGCACGGTCGGGTAGAGGTCCTGGCCACTCACCGGCACCGTGCAGACTGAACCGGGCCGCGTCGCGCCCGGCCAGCGAACGATCAACGGGACCCGGATACCGCCCTCGTAAAGGTAGCCCTTGCCCGCCCGGAGCGGGGCGTTCGACGTGGACGGCGTGTCCGGTCCTTCCTTGACCGAGAGGCCGCCGTTGTCGGACGTGAAGACAACCACGGTCCGATCGGCGATCTCGAGCTTGTCCAGGGTCGCAAGGATCCGCCCCACGGCCTCATCCAGACTCTCGAGCATCGCCGCATAGATCGGGTTGGATTGCGGCGATCCTCCTACCGGCCGGGCCTTGTACCGGGCCAGGATCCCCGGTTTGGCCTGGAGCGGGATGTGGACGGCATAATGTGGGAGATAGGCGAAAAAGGGGCGAGCCCGGTTGCGCTCGATGAATCTCAACGCCTCGTCGGCGAGACGATCCGTCAGGTACTCGTCTGGCGAGCTGGCGGTCATGGTGGGCGTCTTGAAACCGAAGTAGCCGCCGGGAGGAGATCCGGTCTCGGTGCCGCCGACATTTAGGTCGAAGCCCTGGTGCTCGGGCCAGAACGGCGGGCCGCCCAGGTGCCACTTACCGATGCTCGCCGTGGTGTAGCCGGCGGGCTTGAGCACCTCGGCGATCGTGTGTTCTTCCAGCGGTAGCTGCTGACGGAACCGAGGCCGCATCAGCATCTGCGACGGACGGTCGGGCCGGCCCGGCAGCCAGTCGGTGAGATTCAACCGCGCAGGGTACTTCCCGGTCATGATGGCGGCCCGCGACGGAGAGCAGACCGGGCAAGCCGCGTAGGCGTTGGTGAATCGCATCCCACTGCGCGCGAGGCGGTCGAGGTTGGGGGTTGCGTGGAAGGTGCTGCCGTAACAGCCGAGGTCGGCCCAGCCGAGGTCGTCGGCGACGATGAGGATGACGTTGGGCCTCGGGGCATCAGCCGCCAGGGCGGTCGTGCCGAGAATCATGCCCAGCGCGATGACGAGGGCACGGCGGTAACAGGACATCGCGGAATCCCTCTCGTAGGACGAGCCGTCGACGAAATCTTGGCCAAGGTTTGTTCCGTCGATATTATGGCTTCGATGGTAGCCTGGCCAGTCCGCTCCTGTTTCACGCGTTGATCCATCGTAAAGGTTCCATGGCCCTTGCGAGACGGCCAGTCCTTCTGCATGCCACGAGGCTACCGTGTGCGATGTCGATAGCCGGGCGTTGCGAAAGGGGGCTGGGTGTTCTCACGGATTCGGCTCCGACTGAGAGACGTGATGGTCGCGATCGTCATCGTCGCCGCCTTTGCGGCACTCGGTCGGGATATCGCACGGCGATTGGTGAGCGATCCCTCCCCACCGAAGATGTCGTCTCCCTTCGTCTACACCCCATCCGGGAAGGTGATCCTCAACATGAACCCGAGGGGGAGTCTGAGACGATTCCAGGTCGGCCAGGACATCCCACTCGATGGGCAGTTTATGAACGACTCGGCCGAGGCGGTCACGGTCTGGTCCGCCCGCGCAACTTGAATCTCGTCGTCCGCGATGAGCGCGAGGACGAACCGCCCCTGGTTACGGAGGGGCAGCGGAGGCGGGCTGCCTTCCTCAACCACCTGAAGGATCTGGACCTCCCTGACAAGCCCAGTGTCCTACCGCCGGGCCAGTTTTCGAGCGTCTGGCAATGGAGCAACGGACTCAGCGCGTGGTACAAACTGAAGCCCGGCCGATACACGGCCGAGTTGACGTATCGTGAGGACTCCCGTCCGACGAAATTCGAGATCCGCTCCGCCAAGGTCCCGTTTGAGGTCGTCTCGGCCGCGAAAGAGGCCGCCAATGGCGGGGCGCCAGCGGCGAGGCCCTGACCGCACAGGACAGGGACGAACTTCTCGTCCCTCATTCGGTTCGGTCCCGAATCGGCTGTCCGCCCATCATCTCAGGTCCTTCTTGAAGTGCACCAGCCGGTCCATTTCCTGGTAGCCCAGTGCTGCGTGCGCTTGATGGCTCCCATCGTTCCAGATGTTCGCGTCGGAGGCCATCTGGCGGCACCCCCTTGATCGGGCCCAGGATTCGGCCGCCTCGACGAGCGCCCGCCCCACGCCTTGGCGACGGACGTCGGGATCAACGTACCATCCCTCGATGTATCCAACCGGCCGATGTTCGCAGCCATCGGCACAGGAGCGGATCGATGCCTCAAGGAAGCCGCAAAGGCCGCCCTCAGGACGTTCGGCGAAGAAAAGCTCTTCCGAGCCGTCCCTCAGAATCTCGACGACCTCTTGCTCGTGCTGGTCGTCAGGGCAGTCGTCCCAGAGCGTCCGTCGCATGCGGAGCCACTCGGGCCTGTCGCCTTCCTGGAAACCTCGGATGATCATGGGATTCGTGCTCCGTTCCGATGGCGACGGGATCAGGCTCGAGCGAAGCAGTTTCAGTGGGTCGTGCCGCCCCTACAAGGAAGCGAATGGGTCGCTATCCACGACGGAGTGGACCGCAAATCGTCGTCCCAGGCCGTAGACACCATTCTGGACGGAATTGTTCGGCGATACCAGAACCCCATAGACAGTCTCGCCATCCGGCCGCAGATCCGAGGCAATGCTGGCGCGTGTCCCATGCATCCGAGCACGAAGACGGTCTTGGCCTCAGGGTGGTCTTGGAGGAGATGACCGATCTCGCTAAACTCCCGGCCGGCGACCACGAGGACCGGAGGATCGGTCATGGCAGGGATGCAAGCGAGCTTGGCGGGAGTAGCGGGAGGAGCACAGACCCGGAGATCGGGCGGCGCGTCCGAGCCGGCCGAGTCGCTTCGAAACCGGACGGTCGCACTCTCGATGGAAAACCGGTACGCCGAGTCGGAGGCTTGTGCACGCGAGGCGCTGGGCCGCTGGCCGGACGACATCGATATGCTCAACGCACTCGGTGTGGCCCTCTGGCGACAGGACCGGCCGGACGAGGCCGTGGTCGTCTTCGAGAACGCCTGCCGGATCAACCCGGACGACTTCCGGGTCTGGACCAACCTCGGCCTGGTTCACCTGGAGCAACAACGGACGGTCGAAGCGGCCGACTGCTTCCGGACGGCGCATCGGGCTGAACCCAAGGCGTTCGACCCGAAGATGAACCTGGGGATCGCACTGTCGAACCTGGGAAAGTTCGACGAGGCGATGGGTTGGCTCGAGTCGGCGTTGCGGATGCGGCCCGACTCGTTCGACGCCTTGCAAAACGTCGGGATGAACCTCGGCCGGCTGGGGCGGATCGACGAGGCGATCGACTACTTTGAGCGGGCCCTTCAGCAACGGCCCGACTTCGCCGAGATTCACCGCAATCTGGCCTATATGTTACTCCAGCGAGGTGATTACACGCGCGGCTGGCCGGAGCACGAATGGCGCTTGACTGCCAAACCCTATCACGGCTGCCGCATCAACCGTACCTTCTGGAACGGTGATGATTTCCGCGACCAGACGATCCTGCTCCACTTCGAGCAAGGTTACGGGGACACCTTGCAATTCATCCGCTTCGCCCCGCTGGTCAAGCGGCGAGGCGGCCAGGTTCTGTTGCTCACCCAGCCCCCCCTGCTCCGCCTGCTCGCCCGCTGCGAGGGGGTTGACCTGGCCTTCGACGGCTCCGGCTACGAGCCGGTATGCCAGATCCAGGCGCCTTTGATGAGTCTACCGTCGATCCTGGGCACGACCCTGGACACGATTCCCGCCAAGGTGCCTTATCTCAGCGTTCCCCCCGCGCTCGTTGACCACTGGGGATCCGTCCTGTCTCAGACGCTCAGTCGAGAAGAGGGAACGGCGATCGTCGCACCCGCCGGTTCTCGCGCCGGCCGGCCGATGTTGATCGGGATCGCGTGGCGAGGCAACCCTGGCAACCAGTTGGATCAATGGCGTTCGTTCCCATTGACCCGGCTCGCGCCCCTGGCCGAATTACCCGGCGTCCGGCTCATCAGCTTGCAGGTCGGCAACGGTGCGGAGGAGCTTGCCAACCTGGGCGGCCGAATCCCGGTCATCGACCTGCCCGGACGTCGTGGGGTCGATTTCAGCGAGACCGCGGCGATCATGTCGCACCTCGACCTGGTGATCGCGCCGTGTACGGCCATGGCGCATCTGGCCGGAGGGCTGGGCGTGACGACCTGGGTCCCCCTCTGCCAGATCGGCGACTGGCGATGGCTCACCGAACGCGAGGACAGCCCGTGGTATCCCACGATGAGGTTGTTCCGCCAGACCAAGCTCGACGATTGGGAGCCCGTATTCCGTCGCATGGCTGACGCCCTGAAAATCGAGCTGGATCGTCGGACCGCCGGCCGTGATGGAGAGGGTGTACGAGACGTCGTTGGACGAGCGTAGGATGGCGTCGAGCCTCGATTCCTCTCGACGAGGCCGACCGCGTTGGCCGCGGTTCTTGCATGACTCATGCGGGGAGAGGCTTTGGACGTCTCGCTCAAGACCGAGGGCTGCTCGACAAGCTGATCGAGCCGCAGATCCGCGACCTATTCCGATAGGTCCAGAGTTCGGGCGGACGGTGAGGCGGCGGGCCGAGGTGGAGGGGAAAATCGCGAAGCTGGCGATTCACGAGATCTTCCCGCACGGATCGATGTTGCCTGGAAGAAAGCCGGTCTGGCTGCCGGATTTCGGCTTGGGCGTCCGCTGTTTCGGCTTCTTTGGCCGTGCTCCTCTGGCCGATCGTGGGGATTCCGTCGCCGACAGCGGATACTTGTATTCGCCTTGGGGGCCGCAGCCGACATCTCCCACTACATCTGATAACGTTGTGCGAATCCTGTGGAACGAGTTCCCGAGCGTCAGATACGGAAATGAGCCACACTTCTCGGATCTCGAATGCCATCTGTGCGACACGTTAGATACAGTTCACAAGAATGCTGAGGCATTCTGGGAAAAGATCAAAGGGAAGATCAAGTGGACCAAGCCTACGGGTACTCCGAAGGTCATCGCAGGGGCGCAGCCCGACAAACCCGATGGTGACGACTGTGATTGGCTCGTCATCGATGCCGTTGTCCGCGGTTTTCAAGGGCACCGCTTTCTCCGCCGAGACAATCTCGAAGTGCCGAGTGTAGCCAGACATCGTCTACTCGCCGCAAGCGCAACCCGGCAAGGTCTTGGAAAACGAGTTGTGAGCGCGCTCTTCCCAGTAGATCTCTGGAAACCGATGAAAGATCCTGTCAAGCATTTTGTGCTCCAAGCTGCCGAACAGGTCGGCGGATTGGCCTGCACCCCGTTGTACCCCAATTTGCCGCCACGAGAGGACATGGACGAGCTTGTCGAAGCCGTGAGGCGAGATGGGGAGATCTTGGGATACGAAGAGGAACGCGGTGAAGTCGAGTATACGTTTGACGAGAGCGATGTCGATCGGCACAGTCCTGCTCTCAAGAAGCTAAATCTGGATTCGGCTATCCGGCGGCGATTGAACCTGATACCGCCGACTGGGACCAACGAAAGTCCAAGTACTTCGAGCAGCCAATACAGCCCGGATCCTGAGCAAGAAAGGACGTCCCGGTTTTGAGGCGTTACTCTCAAAGATATGATCGCCCATACCCTTAACACCGTGTTGACGAGCGGGGAATGGTTGAAAGACTGGAAAGCAGCCAACTATGAAGACCAGGCGGCGCTTTATGACAATGACATCGAGAAGTCGCTGCATCTCCAGGGGGTTCTCGATCTCTATCCTCTACACAAGAGAATACTGGGCCTGGTCGAGTACCCCATTCGCAAATGGCTCAAGGATAAGGCAAAAGAAAGGGGTGTCGATTGGCGGTCAAGAAAAGACATTCCTACGGTCGAGCTTTCGTCTGCAAATGGCTTGGTTCTGACGCCCGAGTCGTTGAAGAGCTGCTTGGTGCTGATTTCCCTGGTCTTGGCGGGCTGCAAATCCCATCTTGGTTTTAAATAGACTTGAATTGTTCGACTGATCGTCATGGCGGCTTCCACTCGCTGGCAAGTCGGGCGATATTCCAGGCACTCCGACTTTGATCGTCTCGGTGACGCCCAGCATCGGATACCGGAACGCATCCCATGAAAAGATTCCGAGATCGAGATCCCGGAGAACCACCTTGATCACCGCTCCATGTGCGACGACCACGTAGGTCGCCCCTTCGAACCGATGAGCTAGACGATGCCAAACCGGCAGCACTCGATCCCGGATGTCGTCAAGAGACTCGGCCCCCTCAGTCGCGAACCCGGTCTCCCCCGCCTCTCAGCGCTCAATGGTTTGTGCCCAAAGACCTTCTCGATCGTCGTATCACATCCCGCACAGCGTGCCGATCCGCCTCTCGTCGAGATCAGGCTCGATGAGCAACTCCACGCCGCACGCCCGCGCGATCGGTTCTGCGGTCTCGAGGCACGACGCATCGCGGAGCTGACAACGACGACGGGTCGCTCTGCCGCCAGGATGGGACCGATCGCCTCGGCCTGTTGACGTCCCCGCTCGCTCAGCCCGATATCGGACTCGGCGCCGTGGAAGAGATGGGGCGCGGCCGTCTCCGCGTTTCGGAGGACGAGGACGCGCGTCGGTTTCTCTCCGCGGCGAGCTGGTCTCGATGTTGCCGTGTGATCAGAGCCGTACATCGGTCGATAACCAAGCTCTCATGGACAGGCGGGCAGGTTCGGGTTGTCTGGATCCCAGAATTAATACATCTCAACCACATCGACTTCGAAGACTCGCCAATCCCCGCCATTCGGCTGGCGGAGTCGGTCCAGGAACGCTTCCGCTTCCGTGCGGTCGGCCCACAGATACAGATACTGCCTCTCTTCCAGAGTCGTGTCCGTGACACGAACCTGGCAACACACTCGACCTCGGCGTTCGTCGAACAGCCCCTCTTCCTGCAAGAGCTCGAGGATTTCTACGAATTCGTGGTCGTAGGTCATCCCGCTGGAATGGTTGACGTAGTAGCGCTTCATCGTCGTATCTCGGCAGGTGACCGCAGACTGGGAGGGTCTCGAGCGAGGCTGACTCGCCGATGCTTCAGGGCGAGAGTCGCTTTCGGAACGCGGCTAGGCTGGAGCACTCGACCGCGAACTTCAGCAGGTCTCTCAGCCGCTCGAACTCGACGGACTGCAATGCGAGCTCGACCGCCTTGGCGGCACGGCCGAAGCGAGTCGTGAGGATCTCGACAATATCCTGCTGACGCGCTTTCGTCTCACCCACGCGTTCGGCTTCCGCGACGATTTCCTGGTACAGGGGTGATTCGATCATGGCTTGTCGCCCTCCCATGATTTCACAGAGCCGCTCGCATAAGGCCGGGTCCTCATGGTAACGCAAACTGATCATGAACTGGGTCACCGTCAGCAGGTCCCCGCGTTCGCTGGCCGAGGCGACCGACCGCCGCATCTGGAGCGCAGCCCCGACCATCGGATCACCGTCGAGCGACCCTGGCTCATCGGATTCGGACACGATCCCGTCCCCTGTGCTTCAAGAGAGCAGCCGCTTGCGGAACGACGTGAGGCTGCGACACTTGGCGGCAAACTTGACAAGTTCCGCAAGTCGGTCGAACTCCACCGCCCTTAGTTCGACTTCCAACTCATCAGCAGCCGGACCGAAACGTTCTCGCAGAAAGTCGAGGATATCCTTTCGCCTCGTTTCGGTCGCCCCCTCAAGCTTGGATTCCTGAACGATTTCCTGGTACAGCGGTGATTGGATCATGACTTCGCGTCCTCCCAGTAATGCACGCAATCGCTCCAACAATACCTTATCCTGATTGTAACGCAGCGGCAGCAGGAATTGGGTCACGACCAGCAGGTTTTCATACTCGGGGTGCCCGATCAGCGGCGCGGCCTGGTCCATCCGGGCGCGGCACCGGCGGACGACCTGCTCGGGCGAGCCGACGACCTTGGCCAGCGGCACCCAGGGGAGCAGGCCGACGTCGTCCATCGCCAGCAGTTCTTCGGCCGGGACCTCCCAGAGTTTGATGACTTTCCAGGAAAGATTCAGCTTCGTGAAACCTCTTGGGCTGATCAGCTCGACCGAATCGGCCGCCGGGACATGTCCTTTCTCGCGGAGGAACAGGACCAGCACCTCCGGCACGATGCCGCGTTCGAGGTAAACCAACGCCACGTCGCGGACCGCCTGGGACGGCACCCGTGCGTCCGGGTCGGTGGCGATCTCCAGGATGAAGATGTCGGGCTTGGCCTGGCCGGGACTCCAGACTTCGAGCACGCCGTCGGGCAGTTGGCGGTGCTGGACCGGCTCGGCCTGGCGCGGCGCCCACCTGGCGATATCGTTCACGCCAGCCATGCGCAGGATCGAATTGCCGCGGTGCTGGATCAGGTACTTGCCGCACTTGTCGTACTCCTGCATCGGAGCGATCCTCACCGTATGTCTCGCACCCAGATCGACATCATCGGGCGCTGATATCCTTCGCGACGTGACTCTTCCATCCCGAAGATGCGCGTACGGCGCGGAGATCGTACGGATGTGCATTCTAAACGAGTCATGACATTTCCGGTGGGGAGGCGAGTTGCGGCCGTGGCAACGCACCCTCCAATCGATCAGCGGGTCAGCGTATACAGGTTCAGGTGCTCCATCGCGTCGAGGATCCAGGGGTGGCTCCAGGGATTGCGGATCGCGTAACCGACGGAGACCGCCGAGATCGCCAGGGCCAGCAGCGCCAGGTTGCGGACCCAGCCGCGCGTCTGGCCGGCTTCCACGCCCTTGATGAGCATGAGCAGCCAGAACGGAATCAGCCACATGATCCAGCGCAGCCCCTGAGCCGAGCCGCCGTAATTCCGCGCCTTGGGAGTCCAGGTGTAGAAGGCCAGGAGCACGACCGTTAACACGGCCGTCATCCAGGCGACCGACGCCATCGGCTCGCCGTCTTGTCGCCGTACGAGGGCCGTCAGGAACCGGCCACCGCTGAGCAGCCGGATCACACCCCAGGCCGAGAAGAGGAAGATCGGCGTCAGCGAGAAGATCCCGTGATGCCCGAACGTCATGTGGAACAGGTAGACCCCTGTCGGCTCGGGGTACTTGTTGAACCAGTCCAGCTCCAGGGGTGTCTGCCAGAGGCTGCCTTCCCAGCCGTATTCCTTGGTACCGAACGACTCATAAGGCAGGTAGAACTCGCCGAACTCGACATATTGCGCACCGACAAGGGCGGCCAGAGGAAGGATCGACGCTGGCAAGAAATACAGAAGCGTCTGCCGGGGATAGCGGACCAGCAGCAGCGGGCCCAGCAGCGCCGGGAACGCCAGCGCGGGCAACTCGGTTGACGCCGTGAACCCCGCGAAAAAGCCGGCCGTCGCGAACCGCCAACCGGCCAGCTCACCCTCGTCCCAGATCCGCAAGAACTGGTAGAGGGCGAAGAAACGCGCTGAAGGCGCCGATCGTGTGATTGTTCAGAGTCTGAGTGTACGGCAGGAGGTACGTGCCGAACGCGGCAGCGATCAGGCAAAAGAACCAGGTCCAGTCGTTGACCTGGTACCGGTCGAGCACGCGAGCGAAGAGGATCAAGAAGATGCCGAATGGGATCGCGTTCCAGAGGATCAGGGTCGGCTTGAAATAGAAGATGTAAGCCGGCCATTTCACGGGGTTCTGGGGCTTTTCGAGCACGCCCTTGAACTTGCCCGGGTGATCGGGGTCGGGTTGCTGGGTCCAGCGCTCGGCCCGTTCCTGGAGAACAACTCGGTCGAGCGGTACACCGCTCATCCGCCGCGCGGGATAGAGGACTCCCGCGATCAATGTCGAGATGAGCGCGGGCTTGCTCGAATAGAAGTGCGTGAGCGCCTCCTGATCCTCGGTAGCACCCTTCAAAGTGTGCTCGACCTTGTCCTGGGTGTCGGTCTGCCAGGGACACTCGTCGATGGCATAAGTGCCGCGCTCGAGCAGGCTCCAGACGGTGCACCATCGGGAGATGTCGTTGGCCGTCATGAACGCCGGTTGCCGTAACGTGTGACCCGTCGCAATCGCGGTCGCCACCGTGATGACGATCAGGGCCACGAACCGACGTGGGTCCGAACGCCTCGGCATCGGTTCGTCTGCGTCCTTCATGCCTCGTCCTCGCGAGCGGAGAGCGGCTCGGACGGAGCCTCGCCCTCCCGGGTCGGGATGTTCTCAACCACACTGTACGTATCCTCGGGCCGGATATTATAGGCGGTGACCAGCTCGGCAAGGATTCCCAGGCTCAGGAGCTGAATGCCGATGCTCACGAACGCCCCGGAGTAGAAGAGCAGCGGGCGATTGCCGATCGGCCGGTTGTTCGGGTCGAGCCAGAGGATCGCGAGGTAGAGCATCCCCAGGCCCCCCAGTCCCAGGAGCGTCAGGCCGAAGCCACCCAGGACATGGAGCGGACGCTGGCTGAAGCGAGTCAGGAAGCGGACGGTCAGCAGGTCGAGGAACCCCTTGACCAGCCGCGAGACGCCGTATTTCGACGTCCCATGCTGCCGGGGCCGATGCTGGACCACAACCTCGCCGACCCGGAAGCCTCGGGCGTGCGCCAGTACGGGGATGAACCGGTGGAGCTCGCCGTAGATGCCGATCTCCTCCAGCACGGCGCGACGGTAAAGCTTGAACCCGCAGTTGTGGTCGTGCAGATAGCAGCCCGTCAGGTGGCTGACCATCCAGTTGAACACCCGGCTGGGATAGACCTTGTGCCAGGGGTCGTGCCGCGTCTTCTTCCAGCCGCTAATCACATCGTAGCCGCGGTCGAGCTCGGTCAGGAACCGGGGGATCTCGGCGGGGTCGTCCTGGAGGTCGCCATCGAGCGTGAAGACAACGTCGCCCCGCGCAGCCTGGAATCCGGCCATGAGTGCCGCCGACTTGCCGAAGTTGCGGCGGAACCGGATCGCGCCGACCCTCGGATCGTTCCGAGCCAGATCGGTCAGAATGCACCAGGAACCGTCGCGACTGCCATCATCCACGAAGATGAACTCGGCGGGGCCCCTCGCGGCATCGGCGAACACCGCCGACAGCTCGCCGTGGAGCGCGCTCAGACTTCCCTCCTCGTTGTGCACCGGTACGACGACGCTGATCATGATGGATTCGGACCTACTTCCAAGGACGCTTTCACAGGCTCACGCCGGCGCCGATAGAACGGAACCAGGACGAGCGCGGCAGCCAGCTCGGCGGCCACCCACACCAGACGCAGCATCAACGCCGCGACGACCGAGCGATCCGAGCCCAGCGCGGGGGCCAGGGCCGACATCAACACCCCCTCGCGCACGCCGAGGCCGCCGGGCAGGACGGCCACAACGAACCCGGCGACCGTCGCCAGCGCCACGCTGGCAATCACCACGGGGACCAGGCCCAGCACGACCAGTGCCCTGGCACCCTCGGGATCGAACGCGCGGACCACGGCAAGCTGGCTCAAACCGAGTAAGACCCAGCCGGCCGTCGACCAGAGCAGCCCCTGGACCAGCAGCCGCCCCGAGAGCCGCGGCAGCGCCTCCGGACCGACTCCGGGGATCGGCGAACTGACCAACCCGGCAATCCGACCAAACACGCGCGGCAAGACCAATACCAGGAACGCCATACCCAGCCCCAGCCCGGCCAGCGCCGCCAGCCGGTAGACCGGCAAGTTTACCGGGCCCAGCATCGGCAAAGCGAGATGGACCCGATTCGACCCCGCCGCCGTGGCAAATCCCGCCGCCGCGACCAGGCCGCCCGCCGACATCATGACCAGCGTCTCGTAGAATGTCGCGATCGCCGCCGTCGCCGCCCGCGCCGAAGGGAATCACCATCCCCGCCCTCATCACCACGACCATCGCCTTGCCCGGCACGTACTTCCCGAGGTGACTCACCAGGTAAGCCCGTAGCGCCGGGAGCAACCCGACCGGCCCCGGACCGGCCTGGAGGATCCGCTCAAAAAACCGTCCATAAGCCGACAGACCCGCCAGGTACAGGATCCCCGCGCCCACGAGCCAGATCGGCTCGAACCGGAGCGAGAACCGCCGACCACCGAGATCATTCCATGTGCGCTGTACGTGGCGACCGACGGCCCACAACACCACGACCGCCACCGCCGACTTCACAGCCACGATCGTCCAGCGTTTCCAGCGGGGCCGAGCCATGCGCGATCCTCCGGTTCGACCTCGCGGTAATCGGGGCGGGGCGTCAGTCGGGCAACCGGACAGCATCGGACCCGGAGCCGGGCGGTCTCGCTAAACTTTGTCATTCCATCGGGATGCGATCCCAAAGTAACCCCACGACCGGGAGGGAGCAAGAGAGCAGGCACCGAAGCCAGTCTCCCACTGCATTACATCAGTCCTTCTTTGACAAACGTCGTTGACCGACCCGGGCGTGGCGATTACGCTGAAGTCTCCGGTCGGGGGGTGGATCGAGACCTGGAGCCGATTGGGAGTCATGATCGATGACACGCGTCGCGAGCCTCCGTCGCAGCTTTCCGACAGTCCAATTGCTCACTGCGCCGTTCCGATGGATTGGGCAGAGTCGGCGGCGAATCGTGGTCGCCTCGCTGATGGTGCTGGCGATGATCGCGGCCCCTCCGCTCTGGTGGGCGACACAGCTTTGGGGCCTGCCCGACATCGGCGATCCGTTCGCCGTGGCAGCGTTCCGGGCATTCACGATCCCCGATAACCGCAATGCCTTTGTGCTCTACCGACAGGCGGCGGAGAGGCTCAAACCGATCTCAGACTTCGAGAAACGCACGAGCAGCCAAGTGAATCTGCTGGCTCGATGGTCGAAGACAACGCCGCAGCTCCGCCAGTGGCTTGAGGAGAACCGCGAGGCACTGGAACTCTACCGCCAGGGGGCTGAGAGACCCGACGCGCTCGATCCGGAGATCGGCTCATATCGAGAGGGCCGGCAGACATTTCAGGCGATTCGATCCTTTCACTTGCTGGGCCTGCTCGAGGCGTCGCGCCGGGAAGAGCAAGGCGACATTGTTGGGGCCTGGACCTGGTACCGCGCAATGTTGCGCACCCTCCACCACATAGGCATGCACAGCACAGCCAACAGGCGGATGATCGCCCAGTATTGGTCGAAACAACTCCTCGACCGCTTGATGGACTGGGCCGCCGACCCGAGAACGACCCCCGCGATGATCCGCCAGGCCCTCGAAGATGTGGTTGCGTCTGAGTCGCTCGCGCCCTCGGAAACCGATACACTCAAGACCGAATACCTGAAGATGGACCAGTGGCTCGACCTCTCGAACAACCCGGGCCGCGACCTGCCGATGTTCAGTTTTGAGCGCCTCTGGAGCAATCGGGATTATCAACTGAACCCGGAACAGTTGCAGGTACTCTGGGATGCCTGGCGATTCTGGCGCCGCGAGCCCGAGCGGAGCCGGCGGGTGATCCGTCTGGTGATGGCCAACTGGCTGGCGCATTACAACCAGCCTCCCGGCGACCGGCCGAAGCCCGATCCTGATCCCTCACTGAACTTCGACTTCTATCACTTCGGCCCCGATGCGCCAGCCAAGGCCCGCGGCTTTTCGCCCAAGGACCTGGGCCGGTGGATGGATTCCACCCACGACGCCCAGGTGTTGTTTGGCATGCTCGAACTCAACAAAGTCCGAGGCTACGAGTGGACGAACCACCGGGAGCTCCTGATCCTCCTGGCGACTCAACTCTTCCGTCGCGACCATGGGAGTGATCCACCCACGCCCGAGGCTTTGGTCGGTCCCTACCTCAGGAGCCTGCCCGCCGAATTCCCGGACGATGCGAGGAACGAGGCGATCCCGCGGGCTGGAAAGACGGTGAAATGAGTTCCGGCAGAATCCGCCGAGCCCAGACCTGGGCCGAATGGGAGAATCGAAGATGACGCGTCTAGCGACCCTGCGCCGTAGCTTTCCGACCGTCCGATTGATCGTGCGCGCCGTTCCGATGGATCGCCCGCAGCCGTCGGCGGATCTGGTGCACCGTCGTTATTCTTCTGGCGATGGTCGCGACCCCACCGATCTACTGGGCGACCCAGCTTTGGGGCCTGCCCGACATCGGCGATCCGTTTGACGTCGAGGAGTTCTTGGCATTCAAGATCCCTGACGACCGTAATGCCTTCGTGTTCTACCGTCAGGCGGCGAGTTCGTACAAATTCTGGGAACCGCACCGCAAGGCCGCGGGCAGCAAGGCCGATCCGATGGTTCCTTGGTCGAAGGCTGTGCCGGAAGTGCGCCGATGGGTCGAGGAGAACCGCGAGGCGCTGGCACTGTACCGTCGAGGGACCGAGCGCCCCGATGCACTCGATAGCCTCCCCGTGGCTGGGCACGGGCTCGGCGATCGCTGGGATTTGTACCAGCCTCTCAATGGTCTCCTTGTCCTGGCCTTGCTCGAGGGTTCGCGCCTGGAGGAACAGGGTGATCTGGCCGGGGCCTGGGACTGGTATCGCGCGGACCTCCGGGCAATCCGACACATCGGGATGCACGCGATGATCTTCAGGCGGCTTGTCGTCCAACGCTGGCACACTGACCTTCGGAACCGGTTGATCGCCTGGTCCGCAAACCCGCGGGCGACGCCCGCGATGCTCCGCCAGGCACTCGACGACGTGATCGCAAGCGGGTCGTTGGCACCTTCCGAGACCTACACCCTCAAGGCCGAATACGTCAACATCAACGGGATGCTCGAGGGACCGGACCACCTGTACCCGAAGGTTCCTCCCCGATGGATGATGAACCTCGCCGCTTCCAACGGCGCCAGACCGATCGTGATGCTACTCACTCCTCGGCAAATGTTGTCGGTCTACGATGCCTGGCGATTCTGGCGTCACGAACCGGAACGGAGCCGGCGGGTGATCCGACTGGTCGTGGCCAACTGGCTGGCCTATTACGACTTGCCTCCGGAGAATCGGCCGAAATCTGATCCCAACCCCTCGATTCTCTACGATTTCTATTCCTTCGGGCCCGACGCGCCGGCCAACGCACGGATCTTGTCGCCCGAGGCTCTGGACCGTTGGCAACGGACGGCCGAGGATGCCCTGGCGACGTTCCGCATCGCCGATTTGAGCGCGGTCCGAATCGGAGAGTGGACGGACCACCGGGACCTCTTGATCCTCCTGGGAACGGCACTCTACCGCCGCGACCACGGCACAGATCCCTCGACCCCCGAGGCGCTCGTCGGTCCCTACCTCGAGAGCCTGCCCGCCGAACTCCCCGAGGGCGGGAGGAACGAGGCGATCCCGAGGGCTGGAAAGACGGTGAAATGAGTCCCGGCAGAATCCGCCGAGCCCAGACCTGGGCTGAAGGGGAGAATCGAAGATGACGCGCCTTGCGAGCCTGCGTCGTAGCTTTCCGACGGTCCGATTGATCCTCGCGCCGTTCCGATGGATCGGCAGGAGCCGGCGGCGGATCTGGTGCGCGGTCCTGGTCTTGCTGGGGATGGTCGCCGGGCCTCCGTTGTGGTGGGTGACGCAACTCTGGGGCCTGCCCGACATCGGCGAGCCGTTCGATATCAAGGCATTCCAGGAGATGGCCATCCCGGACGACCGCAACGCGTTCGTGCTCTACCGCCAGGCGGCAGACCGGTTCAAGGCGTGGGACCAGTCCCGGCAGCCGAAGGATAGCAAGAATTTCACCCTGTACGCTCCCTGGTCACAGGCCGATCCGAAGGTACGCCGGTGGCTCGACGAGAACCGAGACGCATTGGATTTGTATCGCCAGGGGGCGGAGCGACCTGATGCCCTCGATCGAGTCCCTGTGTTCCAGGAAGGGCAGATTGATGCCAGGGACCTATCATCGAACCTCTATTCTCTCCAGATCCTGGCCCTGCTCGAAGGCTCGCGACGGGAAGAGCAGGGCGACATGGCCGGGGCCTGGATCTGGTATCGCGCGGTCCTCCGCGCCGGCCGGCATGTCGCCAGGTACGGTACGCTCTCCAGATGGCAGGCTGTCCAGCGATGGGATCGAGAACTTCGGGGTCGCTTGATCGACTGGGCCGCCAACCCGCGGACGACCCGTGCCCTGCTCCGCCAGGCCCTCGACGACGCCGTTGCGTGCGAGTCGCTCGCTCCCTCGGAGTCGTACATCCTGAAGGCCGAATTCCTGGACATCGACCGGACGCTCGGCGATCGGAAGGGACCCGGTGCTCAGATGCCTCCCGCGTGGTTGCTCTCCCTCGCTTCTCGAAATTCCTTGCATGGTCTGCTCACACTATTGACCCGGGAGCAAATGGATTCGATTGTCGATGCGTGGCGAGTCTTGCGCCGCGAACCGGAGCGAAGTCGGCGCGTGCTCAGACTCGTCATCGCCAACTGGTTGGCGTATTACGACCTGCCACCCGAGCATCGCCCGAAGCCCGACCTTAACAGAACTTCCCCTTTCGACCTGTACCCGTTCGGTCCCGAGGCGCCGGCCAAGGCCCGCGTCCTGCCGCCCGAGGTGCTGGGCCGGTGGCTGGATTCCACCCACGACGCCCAGGTGGGGCTCCGCATGCTCGACTTCAACAGGACCCGAATCGATACGTCGGCGAACTTCCAGGAGATCCTGATCCTCCTGGGATCGGAACTCTACCACCGCGACCACGGGACTGACCCGCCCACGCTCGAGGCGCTCGTCGGTCCCTACCTCAAGAGTCTGCCCGCCGAATACTCGGACGTTGCGAAAGACGAGGCGATCCCCGGCGCCCGAAAGCCGGTAGAGTGACTTGACGGATGCGGAGGTTCAAATGCCCGGGATCGTCGCGAAAGTCCCCACCAGTTCCGGGCTGGATGTCGAGGACGGAAAGCAAGCCCTTCGGATCCGGCACACTCACGGATTATGCCACTCCTTGCAGTGGGGAAGCAGGCGGTCCGCCTCGGGTGGGCCCCAGCTTCCCGGCTCGTAGAAATAAACGGGGGTGACATTCTCCAGCACAGGCTCGACGATCCGCCACTGGGCCTCGATGGTGTCCTCCCGCGAGAACAGGCTCGGGTCGCCCTCCATCGCGGCTTGCAGGAGCCGGGCATACGGAGGAACCTCGTCGGCCGGCTGGCGCATCGCCATGAGCTCGACCGGCTGCAAGCCGACGTCATCCCCCTCCTTCCGTACCACTGCGCCGATCGCGATAATCTCCTCGGGATTGAAGCGAATCCTGACATGATTCTGAGAGCAGCTCAGTGAATGGTCGGCGAACGATCGCTGGGGCGGCTGATGGAACCTGACGAGGACCTCGGTTGCAGTCGTGGCCAGGCTCTTGCCTGCGCGGATCAGGATCGGCACGCCGCCCCATCGCCAGGAGTCGATCGTGAGTCGGACCGCGGCGAAGGTCTCGACCTGCGAGTCGGGAGCGACCCCTTTTTCGCGGCGGTAGCCTTGATATTGCCCACGCACGATGTCGTCCGGCTCCAGCGGCCGGATCGCTCGCAAGACCTTGACCTTCTCATCGCGTATGCCGTCGGGCGCATTGCTGCCGGGCGGCTCCATGGCCAGCATCGAGACGACCTGGAGCATGTGGTTCTGGATCACGTCCCGGATCGCGCCGGCCTCTTCGTAGAAGGCGCCGCGGCCCTGAACGTCGAATTGCTCGGCCATCGTGATCTGAATCTCCGCGACGCAATCGCGGTTCCAGACCGGCTCGAGGAACCGGTTGGCGAACCGAAAGCTGAGGATGTTCAGCACCGGCTCCTTGCCCACATAATGGTCGATCCGGAAGATTTGCGACTCGGCGAACGTCTGTAGAAGGATCTGGTTCAGCTCGTGCGCCGATTTCAGGTCGCGCCGAACGGCTTTTCGACCACGATGCGGGCATACTGAACACAGCCGGATTCATGCAGGTGCTGCGTCACGACGGCGAAGACGCTCGGCGGGATCGCCATGTAGTGTAAGGGCCGCTTCGCCGAGCCCAGGGCCTTCCGAAGCTGAGAGAACGTCTCCGGATCGTGATAGTCCCCGTCAACGTACTTGAGCAGCTTGACCAGCTTCGCAAACGCGGCCTCGTTGACGCCGCCGTGCTGGGCCAGGCTGTCGCGCGCCCGTTCCCGGAGCTGCTCGACCGTCCAGCCCGCTTTCGCCACACCGACGATCGGCACGTCGAGATGCCCGTGCTGGATCAGGTTCTGAAGCGCGGGGAAGACTTTCTTGTAAGCCAGGTCGCCGGTCGCCCCGAAGAACACCAGGGCGTCGGAAGGTTCGCTGGTCGTTGACATGAGGGTCGCTCCTGGTCAGAGGCGTGATTCGCACTGCAAAGGATCGCCGAGGTATCACTCACGGAGAGATTCACACCGGAAACGAGGACAGCCATCACCTGGCCGCCCACGCCGTCCTTATCTTACGATCTCCGTGCCAAACGAATCTGGCAAGCGAAATCGATCGAGCGCGTCTCTTGGTCCCTTGTCGCTGGCGCGGCGCCCCTTTATCATTCGTTCACGATGGCGAGCCGACATTTGCGTGCCGGTCGGCTGACAATTCTTGTGGTGGTCGAACGCGCAATGGCCAAGAAGAAGGACGTGGAGAAACCGAAACCGGCTGCCCGGAGCGACGACTCGGGGATCAAGGTCGTCGCGCGGAACCGTCGTGCGCGGCACGAGTTCGACCTGCTGGAGAAGGTTGAAGCGGGGCTCGTCCTGACCGGCACCGAAGTCAAGAGCCTGCGGAACGGCAAGGCGAACCTGGAAGATGCCTACGCCGAGGTCGACCGCGGCGAGGTCTGGCTGCTCGGCTGCGACATCCCCGAGTACGTCCAGGCCAACCGGATGAACCATGCACCCAAGCGGCCCAGGAAGCTGCTGCTCCACCGCCGCGAGATCAACAAGCTGGGGATGAAGTCGGCCGAGAAAGGGCTCACCCTGGTCCCACTCTCGGTCTATTTCAAGAAGGGGATCGCCAAGGTTGAGTTGTGCATCGCCCGGGGCCGCAAGACGTTCGACAAGCGCGAGGCGCTCAAGAAACAGGAAGCCAAACGCGACATGGATCGGGCACTGCGGCGCCGCTAGACCCGACCCATCGCGGCTAACACTTGGGGTCGAGGGAAGCACTCGCAGCCGTCTACTTGATAACAGGTGGAATAACAGGTGAGAGCCCCCCGGAACCGGAGTGGATGTCTCCGCAAAGCCTTTTGGCTCAAGGAATTGCGTCAAGAGTGCGAGTGATTAGCGCAACCCGTTAGCCCGCAAGAGGTTCGGGCTGTTTCACCCTCCGGGGGTCTCCGGATGGACTCCGAGTCAACCGGGCTCTCGATCGATTGGAGTTGATTGTATATAAAATATATCAATATTAATTTATAATTATATACAATCCGTTCGTGAACCGCTCCAGGCCGGAGTTTGGATCAGGAGAACCATCATGAGACTGCATCGTCGCGACTGGCTGACCTTGACGGGTGGAGGGCTTCTGGCCAGCGGTTGGGCTGAGCTGGCACGTGCCGGCGCCGTTGCCGAAGGCACAGACCGCTTGACGATCGCCGGTCTGACAGTGACGCCGATTGCGCTGCCGGACCCACCGCTCCTGGCGGCCAGCGGCTGCCACGGGCCGTATTTCCTCCGCAATGTGATCGAGCTGAAGACCGAGGGCGGGATCGTCGGCATCGGCGAGATGCCGGGCGGCGAGGGCGTGACGGCTGGACTCCAGAAGGCGAAGGACCTCGTCGTCGGCCAGAATGCCCTGGCCTACCGGAAGTTCACCCGGGAATTGCAGAAGCTGGGCATGGCGGTCTATGCGGGGATCGAGATGGCCTGCCTCGACGCCGCGGGACGGGCGACGGGCCGTCGCCTCTGCGAGATGATCGGCGGCCCGGTCCGCGAATCGGTCGAGTTTGCGGCCTACCTGTTCTACCGATACGCTGCCGACCATCCGGTGATCCTGGCCGACCCACACCTGGCCGACTCGCGGGGCCGCGGCGAACAGGCCCTCGACGCCTGGGGCGAAGTCCGGTCGGCCGAGTCGATGGCCGCGATGGCCGCCCAGTTCCGCGACCGCTGGGGCTTCCGCGTGTTCAAGCTCAAGGGAGGCGTCCTGGCTCCCGAGGTCGAGCGCGACAGCCTGATTGCGATGTCCGAACGGCTCGGTCCCGGCGCCCGCCTGCGGATCGACCCCAACGGGCGCTGGAAGCAGGAGACCGCCGTGCGGATCGGCAAGGAGATCGCCAGGCTCCCGATGGAATACTACGAGGACCCGGTGCAAGGCCAGGCGGCGATGGCGGAGGTCCGGCGGGCGACGGGCTTGAAGATGAGCACGAACATGTGCGTGACTCGCTTCGAGCACATCCCCGAGGCCATGCGGCTGCACCCGATCGACGTCTTGCTGTGCGACCACCATTACTTCGGCGGATTCGCCGGCTGCCAGGCGTTGGGACCGATCGGCCGCGGCGCCGGCTGGACGCTCAGCCAGCACAGCAACAGCCACAGCGGCATCTCCATGGCGGCGATGATCCACCTGGCCGCCTCGATCCCGGAGCTGACCCTCGCCAGCGACACCCATTACCCCTGGCTCATCGAGGACTTCGACATCATCGAGGGGCCAAGGCTCACGATCCGGGATGGTGTCATGCAAGTTCCCACAGGGCCGGGCCTTGGCGTCACGCTCGATCGCGACAAGCTGCGCACGCGCGCATGAGGTCTACCAGAAGTGCGGGATGCGCCATCGGGACGATCGCTCGCTGATGCGGAAACTCGTGCCGGACTGGAAGGGGGAATTGCTCTGAGCGGCTATCCGGAACACCGTGATTGTAGGGTGGCCGGAGATGAGCTCTGCTCAGCGCAACCCACCAGTCGAGCGAGTCTTGCGTCGGTAGGTTGCGGCGGGCATGCCCGACCTCCACCCACCCCACAGGCCCGAAAACCCGGCTTTCCGGATAGCCTCCGAACCTCGTAGGCTGCTCTGCGAGCACCGATCGGCTGACACTGTCCATGCCGTCGTGGCCGAGCAAGGCAAAGCGAACCCGCTTGACTCCGCACTCATAAAATCCATAATGACTTGCCCGATCCGCGCCGCGAGGACGGACCGAGCGAGTGACTTCTTGAACCAGGGGGCGAACCAGGATCGACCGGATGTCCGAAGTGACAGGTGGCGTGCCGAGGTTGGTCAGCGGGCCTCGTTAAAAGCCGACCAAAACTTTACCTGCCAACAGCAATGTTGGACTCCGTCTGGCTGCCTAAACAGTCAACGGCCTCGCGCCGGGTCTTTGCCCGAGAGATCCGGCCGGGGACGCCAATTCGGGATCGCTTGAGCTTAACCGCGGGTTGCGGCTCAGGTTAAATTCATGACCGGCTAAGCCGAAAGGGACCTCGCCGAACAGGGCCCCCAGGCCGACAATCAAACGATCGGCTACGCACGTAGAGGCCGTCATCGACGCTTCTCGGGACGCGGGTGCAATTCCCGCCGCCTCCACTCGAAGGCACTTGCGAATTTCGCAAGTGGCCTTCTTTATTGACTTGTGACATCTCGTGCTCCTTGAGAGGCGGTGGGCGGTTACCCGCCGCCCCCAACCTCCTCACCTCTCCAACGTTCCTCGTAAGCGTCTTGCGAGACATGACTTAAATCGTCGTGCTTGCAGCACCCTCGGGCCGAGGAGGCACAGCGAATCGAAGCCTCGTCCGCCGAAAACCCAGCCAATATCCAGCCAACGGTTTAGACTTCGGTGTGACCGAGTCTGGTAGTCGGCAGGCCCTCTGGATCTTTGTCCGAGCACCTCGACAACGATGAACGCACAGACAGCCTTGCCGTTTTGCATCAGACGTGATACTGGATCTTTGTCCGAGCACCTCGACAACGATGAACGTCGCAGCATCCTGACGCCGGAAAGCATCGCTCTTTCTTCCCCAGGGCAACCGCCATGCCCTGATGCTCTTCTCGCTGTTCCAACGGCGGCTCCTCGATGATTTTTCCGAAAACCGTTCCGCTACAATAAGTTGGAATTCAGAAGCGGTTCGGCGAGGACGACCGATACCGGGACACCGCATGCCGCTGGGCCAGCTGGCGAAAGGGTTAGGCCGCCTCAAGAATGAGGCATTGGTCCCCTGGCTTTGCGATCGATGGCGAACCTTACGGTGTACGAATATGTCACGACCACTAGGGCGGCGGTTGTTGCGTCGCCAAGCGAGGCTTGTGTAGCGTTCGATGGAGGTGTGTTCGATGACCCCTCAGCATGTACTTCTCACCGCGCTGGCAAGGAACAGCGAAGCACCGTCTACGAACTGCACGGCAATACCGTGGAGGAACCTCTGGCACCATTGGCCCTGTTGCGGCTCTTGCCGCAAGACGCGAGGCCCAATCGTATGCTCGTGCTTTGCACTGAGGGAGCCAGGCATGCGACATGGGAGACGTTCGCCGAACGGTGTTCGCCAGACCTTGCACATTGAGGCCGAACGCCTAAGCATCCCTGACGGAAAGACCGCCGACGAAATCCGCCAGATCGTCGAAACGGCGGCCGCTAAGTCCCGGAAGGAGCTGAGCTAACGCTGGATGTTACGCAAGGTCTACGTCATTTCCCCTTCGTCGCTTATGCCCTTGCTCTGTACCTGACATCGCTTCGAGGGATTCGACTGCGAGGAGCGTACTACGGAATGCTGGAGGGATTCGCACACCATTCCAAAGAACCACGTCCGATTGTGGACCTCCGGCCGCTGTTGGAATTGCCAGAGTGGTTCCATGCTGTGCGAGTATTCCGCGAGACGGGATCGACAGGACCGTTGGCGAGCCTGATCCGTGGCCGCCGCGAAAAATCACCGCGAGACGCGGAAGTCGATGGTATCGTCACCTCGTTGGAAAAGTTGTCATTCACTTATGAGGCTGGCCTGCCTGTAGAGCTTGCATATGCGGCGAAACAGGTGACGGCGGCATTTGCCAAAGGACTACCAACAACCGCAGCCGCTCAAATCCCACTTGGCGGTCAAGTGTCGCAACTGTTGACCGATTCCTGTCGAGTATTTCAAACAAAAGCGGTTGCCCAGGAAGCATTGGCGGAGAATCAAGAAGCGGATTGGAAGAACCAGATCGCTGCCGATGACGACGAACTCCGCCGTCAAGCGAATCTGATCGACCTCTACCTGTCCAGAAACCAGTTGCCTCTCGCTCTGGGAATGATGCGGGAATGGGTCGTTTCCTTGCTCTTGGCACTGCGCTGATCGTGGTGAGAAGTGGCTCGATGGGTCATGGAATGGAACTCGTTCTATCGCGGAACGCCGGCTCGGCGCGCTCGCCGCGCTACAACGGGACAAGCCCGGCGCACGGCAAGTCGAATCGCATTGACCGACGAACAGAAAGAGTGGGCGATCTTCTGGAATCAATTGGCAGACCTCCGCAACGAACTTCATCACCACGGCATGAAGAAAAAGCCCGTGAGATACGATCCACCCGAACTTAAGAAAGTGAAGGAGTTCTGGGTTAAGCTGAAAGACCTGCAACTCGCTGGCTCCTGAGTTTGGCGGTGGGCGCGGTCGCTTGCTGATTACGGCACTGGGAACAACACCGGGCGTCCTGTATTCGGCACTCTGCAACGCTGGCGATGTCTCACGCTCCCTTGTCATATGCTCCGAGCAGTCGCAACCGAGTGTTTCCGAAGCAGCTAAACAGGCGGGGTTCAACGGTGAAAGCAAGACCCTTGTCATCGCCGATCCACACGGCGGTTATACCGAAGACGAGCAAAAGCGTTTCCGGGACGAGGCCAGCCGATGGCTTTTGGATTCGGACGAAATCCTTGTCAATCTGACCGGCGGCACAACGCTAATGGGGATGGCGGTTCAGCATCTGATGGACCGAGGACACGACCTCAACCGGCCATGCTTTCGTTTCGTGCTGATCGACCGGCGTCCGCCCGAGCAGCAACGAGTTGATCCGTATGTAAAAGGCGAAGCCCGCTGGCTGGACCAACCCTAGGGAGTGGATCATGCAGAAGATTAGCGCTACCTACCGGGTTACGACGCCAATGTTTCTCGGCGGCGCTGAGCAGCAAGCCGACATGAGGCTCCCGAGCTTCAAGGGGGCGCTGCCCTCCGGTGGCGTGCGCTGGCATGGGAGCGGATTAAGGATGTTTCCCGCCTCCGTGATGAAGAAGCTGCACTATTCGGCAGCAGCGATGAACGAGTCGGGCAATCGAAGGTGATGGTACGACTTGATCGGATCGCAACCGTTCCAACCGCCCTTTCTCCCCCGGAGCAACTCAAAGATGGTGCGAGGTTGTTGGTCCCGGGAGCTCGCTATCTGGGCTATGGGGTCATGGAAGCGTTTGCCAGAAGTAACAAGAACACCGTCGGAGGCCAACTCACACGGTCCTGTTTTGCGGCACCGTTCTCGTTCACCGTCAACATGCTGTTTAAACCGAGCGTCAAACCAGAACAGACGCAGGAGGTCATGCAGACACTAAAGGTATTGGGACTCATCGGCGGCTTGGGCAGCAAGTCACGCAAGGGATACGGAAGCGTCACGTTGCTGTCACTCAAGCTGGATGACGAAGAGACCTGGACTCCGCCGGCCCCTGCGGTGAAGGTTGCCGACGCGATTCGCACGATTCTTGGGCCGAATCAGCCTTTGGCGAGCCGGTAGGCGAATCGGCCAAAACGAGTTGCCAGAATGGACGGCATTTTCTGCGGCTTCACGGGTGGTCCTTGTTGCTGCCGGAAATCAGGGCCACACGCCATTGACGCTATTGGACAGGATTGGGCGAGAAATGGTCCGGTATCGAAGCTGGGGACACAACGGACGAGTTCTTGACGGCATTGGCAGCGAGAAAACATTCACGGATGACCACGATCTGATGAAACAGGGCTGGAAGCAAAGACAGAGCCATCCGCGTCGTATCGTCTTTGGCCTGCCACACAACTACGGTCAACCCTCGACAGAACATGTCGAACCCGCCGAGAAATATGACCGACGTGCCGGTCCTCTGTTCATTCACATCCACCAAACCAGCGAGAAATCGCCATCAATGGCTGTGCTGTCGTTCTTGCCAGCGTGTTCTCTCCATCGGAGGCTGGTGGAATCTCCGTGGGAAAGCAGGAACGGGGAATGCGGGGTTCAGGTGATTGGGAGAAGCAAACGGTTGAACTCGCTTCCGAAGATTTGTGGAATCCCATCAACGCATTTCTGGACCGCTTGCTCGATCCGAACGAGCGCAAGGAACCCTTCGGCATGGTGACGGAGGTGACGAATGGCTGACGGCGAGCGGCTCTATTTCACGATTGGCCCCGTGCAGACCTTTGTTGCCCAATCGCGACGAACGCGGGACTTGTGGGCAAGCTCCTACTTGCTATCGCACTTGGCCGATGTTGCCATGCGATCCATCGAGCAGGCAGACGGGAGAATCATACTGCCATACCGGGAACGCCAGGAAGAGACGGAGCGACTCGCTTCCGCAGCCTCTGTGCAGCACGGACGCTGGCCCAACCGCTTCGTTGCCGTTGTGGACGAGCCAAAGGCCACAGCCGAGACGGCGAAGTTGGCGATGCTTGATCGGTGGAAAACAATCTCGGAAGCCGTTTGGCGGCGATTCGTCGAGCCTGCCGCGGGTAACGGAATCGACACGAAAGCCATCTGGGATCGACAGGTCGAGAACTTTTGGGAAGTGAGCTGGGTGATTGCCCGCACCGCCGTTCCCGGTGATCCTGATCCGCTCAGCCTGCACAAAAACTGGCGAACCACCTCGGCGACGGTCGAGCCGGGCGACCACTGCACAATGATGGGAAGCTGGCAGGAATTGTCCGGCCACACTCGTTCGCAAAGTCGCAAGAACCGCGAGAAACAAGATCATTTCTGGCAGCAGACTCGCTCGGGTCTGGGCGGGCTTGATCTTGGTGACGACGAAAGGCTCTGCGCCATTGCCCTCGTCAAGCGGATGTTCCCGTTCATCGCGCAAGAAACAATCGGTATCGACCTGAACGCGGCAAGCTGGCTTTCCACGCCGTACATCGCGGCCATTCCCTGGCTGAAGAGGGTTTGCCGCGACGCCCCCGTCGCCGCCCGGTCATATTTGGAAGCTGTAAAACCTCACCGCGAGGAGAATCGTTGGAGACGGGAGAATGCCCGCGGGATCGCTTCACTTCAATCTCTTCTTCAAGCTGATTGTGGGGAGTTTCTCTGGCTGGATGCGGATTTCCTCCACGAAACGGCACTCGCCAACAAACGAGACACACCGCTCGATGTTTCACAACAGGAAGATCAGCGCGTTCGGAGTAGAGTTGGGAGTTGCTCTCAGGAACTTGTATGAGCAGGTCAGCGGAAGGCCGTCCTCGTTCTATGCAATGCTGCTGATGGACGGCGACTCGATGGGCAGACTGCTCTCGGAAGCACGAGCATCGTTGGGAGACGAAGGCGAACGGCAACTGACGCGGGCTTTGGGGCAGTTTGCTGACAAGGTTTCAGCGACGGTCAGCGGCTATGACGGTGTGACCGTCTACTGCGGCGGCGACGACGTGTTTGCAATGTTGCCTGTGGGGCAGGCTCTGCCGTGCGCCGCTCGCCCTCTCGAAACTATATCGTGACTGCTTTGCCCAGGCGTGTCAGAGAGATCTGCGCAGAGCATGCCACGATTTCGGCTGCCATCGTCTATTGCCCGTTTCGTGCTCCGTTGCGTGAGGTTTCAGCGACAGCTCATCACTTGCTCGACCACGTGGCCAAGGAACAGACAGGCCGGGACAGCTTGGCCGTCGCGGTCCTGAAGTCGAGTGGAATCGCCTGCCAATGGTCCGCCCCGTGGGATCATGTGCACGAGAACAACACGACGATCCTCGACCGCCTTGTGGAATACCTCGGCGGATCGGATGGCAGGCCGGGTGAGTTGTCGTCGGGATTCCTGTTCCAAATCCGTGAGCGGTTTGCCCTGCTCACAAATGCCCCGTTAACGACTCCAGGCCGATTCGGACGGCTTCCCGATGGCGTGGACGTTCACCCGATCCTGCTTGCCGAATATCTGCGAGGAAGAAGTCGGCAGGGTGAGGTTGAGAAAGGGGCCAGCTTGGAGCCGGCTCACAAGGCCAACGAAATCATCAAGTTGCTGCTCAAGGTCTGTCGCTGCGTTCATCGAACGGAGGGGATGGACGAGAAGACTCTGGGCATGGACGGGGCGCTGCTGGTTCGTTTTCTGGCTGGCGAATCACGGGAGGTGGGGCCGTGAGCACTCGAACTGTCCTGCTGACCCCGATTGACGCCTGGTTCTTCCGTGATGGCCGTCCCTACAACCAGGGAGAGTCCGGTCAAGCGGACGTCCGCAGCCTATTCCCTCCCTTTGCTCCGACGGTTGCCGGGACGCTTCGCGCGGCATTGCTCTTGGCCAAGGATGGAGCGGAAAGGAATCTTGGGCTGAAAACCTGCACTCCATTCTCGGTAACGGTTTCGATGATCTCGGCCAGTTGCAGTTCCACGGGCCGTTTCTCGTGCGAAACGGTGAATGGCTTTTCCCAGTGCCATTGCATTTGCTGGGACGGGCGGCGGACGATGCGTCGTCAGCAAACTCGATCTGGTTGCCTTCCGCGTTCCTGGCACCGAATCTCACGGCTCGCTGTCTGGAGAGCGACTTGGGACCAGTTCGTTTTCCTGTTCCCATCGGGCCGAAGGGCCAACGTGGACAATTGAAGGAACCGACCGGCCTGTGGATAACGGCGGCAGGGTACAGCAGAATTCTTCGAGGCGAGATGCCGGATGCCGAAACGCTGGTTCCCTCCATCGCCCTGTGGAAGACGGAGAGACGAGTTGGGCTGGCACGAAACCACGACCGCCGTGCTGCCGAAGAAGGAGCGTTGTACAGCCCGGAGTATGTGCGGCTCCTGCGGGGAGTCGTATTGGCCACGGTGGTCGAGGGCATTCCGGTTGATTGGGTACTCCCTGACCTCATTGCGTTGGGAGGGGAGTCACGAATGGCCGCAGTGCGAAAGCCGAACAGATTGGATTGCCGTTGCCGCAGTTGCCGTTTGACATGATCCGCGAATCGAACCGCTTCACGGTCAGCCTGCTAAGCCCGTTGTGTCTGTCGCGAGATTCATCGGAACGGCTGATTCTCTCCCATGCCAGGGCAAAGTTTCCCAGGTCTGGCTGGCTCGACAATCGTGTCGGCGTGTGTCGGCAGGCCCGTTCACATCGGTGGTTGGAACTCGCTGAGGCGCGAGCCGTTACCCCTCATCCCCTATTTGCCCGCAGGATCAACTTGGTTCTGCGAATCTGACCCCCTGCGCTCAAATCCATTCTGGCATTGCATGGGCGTCATGTCGGAGAACGAACGCCGTATGGCTTTGGCCAGATTGCCCTGGGAGCTTGGCCGCAGGAAACTGGAGGCACCGCATGAAGACACTTCTGTATGGGATGCTTGCCGAAACATCCATTCATCCCGGAGCCGGGCAGTCGTCGGGTTTCGTCGATCTGCCGGTTGCACGCGAAGCGGCCACCGACTACCCGGTGATCGTCGGATCGAGCTTGAAGGGGGCGCTGTTAGCGCCGCCCGAGATCGGGGCTGGTCTGACGACGACCGGGAGCGGGTTTTCGGCAAGCATGACAATGCGGGGGGCTTGCTTGTCTCCGATGCGCGGCTGCTCCTGCTGCCGGTTCGCAGCCTAACGTCCCACTTCATGTGGGTCACATGCCCGCATTTGATCGAACGTTTCAAGCGAGACGGCCGAAGGCTGCAACCCCCGGTCAAAGATGTGCCGACTCGGCGGATTGGACATTCTTGGTGGAGAGGACGTGAATCGCCCCCGCTACCTCGGCGGCGATCTCGGTAACTTGTTCCTGGAAGAAAGGCAATTCGTGCGTGCAGGTAGCCTTCCCGATGGGCTGACCACGATTCTGAAGCCCTTGATTCGCCATTCAGAGACCGCTGTCCGGCTCGACAAACAGCTTGTCGTCTTGTCGGACATGAGCTTCGCCTGGTTCGCGCGATACGGCCTGGCGATCAATGCCCGCAACGTACTGGACGAGAAAACGAAGACCAGCAAGAACCTTTGGTACGAAGAGACTCTCCCGCCTGATTCTCTCTTCTATTTGCTGCTTGCCGAGCGTAGCGACGGAGCACTGGAGAAAACCAAAGCGTTGTTTGCCAACAAGGCTTACCTCCAAGCCGGCGGCAATGAGACAGTGGGCCACGGCTGGTTCGCGTTGAGCAACCCGCTGGAAGGAGGCCAGTCATGACGCAGGTAACTCTCACACGCGAACAGCAGCGAGCGCAGCACGCCTTGCAAAGCGTCAATCAAGTGCAGACGAAGGCGAAAGAATTCCACGACGAGTACAAGAGCTACGCTGAAAGCCTGCCAGCCACCATCGTGATGAACGGACTCGGACAAGCCTGCGCCATGCTGCTGGCCCAAGCCAAGGGCAAGTCAGCCGACCAAGACGCACACCGATTACTCTACGACCATTTACAAGACTGGCTTCGTGGTCCCGAACAGGCGGCGGTCTACCCCAAAGATCAGGATTTGGTGAAAGCCGTCATCAATCACGGCCAGCGAGAGTATGTCCGGGCACAGTTTGAGTCCCTGGCCTACCTCAACTGGCTCAAGAAGTTCGCCCAAGCGTATCTGGCAGGAGAGGAGAATTGACATGCCCCGACCTCTCTATGCTCATTCATCGCCGATGTTCAACCCGCAAACCTCTCATGCGGGCCTTTGGTACGACAAGTTCTGCGATCAGTGGAAGAATGACTGGACGCTTCCTGCTGAGAATAAAGTCCAATGGATTCGGACGGTCGCTAATGGAACGCGCACGGGTGATGCGGCGCTTCTCACCCAGTTCGCTCGACGACAGCAAAGCATGGTCGAGGGCCTGGGTGGCAAGTGCCTTCCATTTCACACCGATGGCCGATTCGTCACGGGACTTGGCCGCGAGCACCCCGTCGAGAACGGATTCGCATGGCATCCGACGTTGGGAACACCATACCTACCTGGTTCCAGCATCAAGGGAATGCTTCGGGCGTGGGCAATTTTGGACGGACAAGCAGATGCGGCCGACAAGATTCTCGGGTGTCAAGAATCGCCGGACGGCGCGGATGGGCAAGTCGGGATGGTCATTATCTTCGACGCCGTTCCTCTTGGTCCGGTGAAACTCGAAGTCGATGTCATGACGCCGCACTACGCCGAATTACTATGGAAACGGCGATGTCCCTGGAGATTGGCTGAGTCCGGTTCCCATTCCGTTTCTGGCTGTCGCTGCCGGGACAGCTTTCCAGTTCGGTATCGCGCCACGAACAACTGACGGGAAAGAGCATCTGGAATCCGTCGCAGAATGGCTGAAGAACGCACTTCAATGGCTCGTGCAGGAGCCAAGACTGCGGTCGGATACGGTCGTTTCGAGGTTGGTAAACTCGAAGATCGATCCACCATTGCCACACGCCGGCATCAGCCAAGCTCCCGCGATACAAGAGTTGGTGATGTCGTCTCCGTTACGCGGGCCGAAGACCCCAAACCCAAGGCCGGCAAGTCGCGAGTGTGGTTCGTTGCCGACGACGGATTCGGTGGCGTGGTCACGGGGGGAACTCCGCCTGATATTGAAATCGGTGCGACTACGCAGCTTGAGATCGCTGCCGTCATGCAGCATGGCGGCTACAACTTTCGCGTGCCGAAGAGGAGTGCCCAAGTTCGCAAATAGCAGTATCCATTCTCATTGATTCCGGTGCCAAGGCCGCGTCCCTGCCAGGTCGAATCCACCGCAAGCGAGCGTGAGAACCCCTAGGTCAGTAATGTGCTCGCCTGGTAGATGCCCCCGACTATATAATGGACGGACTGCTTGGTGAGACCGGCCCGTGAGCCGCTGCCGGCGCCAGGCACGCAGGCCGAACCGGGCTGGCAACCAGCATCAACCCTTGCAACACGCTTGCATGGCGGAAATTCCCTCATGATCAGAACGCTTCGTGGAGTGATCCACGGCCGAACCGTTGAGCTCACGGAAGACTTGGGCGTTCCGGACGGGGAAAAGGTCGAGATCACCATCAAGACCGTCGCGAGCCCGAAACCCTGGGGTGGGGGCCTGCGGCGATGCGCCGGGGCCTTCGCGGCGGATTGGACCGAGGAGGACGACCGGATCATGGAAGAGATTTATCAAGCCCGCAAGCTACCGCGTCGGGCACAGATGGAGGGGGAATGACCCACTTGCTCGACACGAATATCTGCCGTGTCACCGAACCCGTAAAAATGGAGCTTAGCGAACCCGAATCGTTACGAGCCTGACAGACGTTCAGTACGACCGTCGTACTGAACATCCATCGACAGGCAAGCCAAGGGCTTTCAAGCTGGTCTTGGACATCCAAGGCCCGCTCGGAGGCACCACCTTGGCAAAGCTCACAAGGGAGCAAATCGTGACGATCGAGGTCTTGCAGCAGCGAGGCCAGTCGCAGTGCCAGACGGCGCGAATCCTGGGCGTGTCCGAGGGGGCGGTCCGGTACCACCTCCGCCGCGCCCGCGAAGGAGCCGCCGATGGCCGGCAGAAGCCCTCGCGAATCGAGCAACTCGGCCTGGCCGAGGCCGTTGCCCACTGGTGGCAGGCCCAGGTCGAGATCCTGGGGAAGGAGCGGCCGCCCAGCGTCCAGCTCCTCCATGAATTCCTCCGCGCCGAGTACGGCTACAACGGGTCTTACAAGTCGGTCCGCAAGTTCGTGCGGGCCCGCTACGGCCGGCCCCCGATCCGGCCGTTCCGCCGGGTCGAGACCCCGGCCGGGGCCCAGACCCAGAGCGATTGGGGCGAGTTCCGCCAGGTCGATCTCGGCGACGCCGACGGGCCGACGACGGTCTACGCCTTCGTCATGGTCCTCAGCCACAGCCGCAAGGAGGCCGTCGTCTGGAGCCGGTCGATGGACCAGCTCGCCTGGCACCACGTCCACAACGAGGCGTACCGCCGGCTCGGGGGCGTGGCGGCGGTCAATCGGATCGACAACCTCAAGACAGGCATCGTGCACGGCTGCGGCGCCTGGGGACAGATCAACGAGCAGTATCGTGTCTATGCTCGGACGATGGGTTTTCATATTGATGCGTGCGAGGTTCGTGCGCCCGAACAGAAAGGAAAGACGGAGCGCCGCGTCGGCGACTGCAAGGGCCTGAACATCGCGGGCCGGCACTTCGACGGCCTGGCCGGGCTCCAGTCGTGGACCGACGCCGATCGGGCGGCCCGCGCCAGCAAGCGGATCTGCCCGGTGACTGGCCTGTCGGTGGCGGCGAGCTGGGAGGCCGAGAAGCCGTTCCTGCGGCCGCTGCCGGAGTTGTTGCCCGAGCCGTTCGACCTGGTCAAGACGGCCCCGGTGCACAAGGACTGCATGGTCCATTTCGAGGGTCGCAGTTACCCCGTTCCGTTCTCTATGTCGGCCGCACGGTGGAGGTCCGCGGCTGCTCGGGACGCGTGCAGATCCTCGATCCGCAGACCGCCACGGTGCTGATCTCGTACGACCGGCACACCCAGGAGCGGATCTTGATCGATCCGGCGTGCTACGAAGGCCCCGGGACGGCGCAGGTGATCCCGCCCAAGCCGCTGGGGCGGATGGCCCGGAAGCTCCAGGAGATCGCGTCGATGCCGGTGGAGCAACGGCCGATGGATCTGTACGCCGCGCTGGCGGAGGTGGCCCGATGACACCCAAAGGGAGGGCGGCTCACACGAGCCGGAGAGGCCCTCGGCGTTGCCCGCCAAGGCGGCATCGGCCGACCTGAGGACGTTGGTGGACCAACTGGTGAAGCTGGGGCTGGAGTTCGCGGCCGAGGCACTGCCGGCGATCTTGACCCGTGCCGTCAAGGAGGACATGGGCTCGCCGGCCTTGCTGGAGCAACTCCTCCGCGGCGAGTTGGAGCGCCGCGAGGAGCGACGGGTGCGGACGTCGCTACGGCTGTCGGGATTGCCGAGTGGTCAGACGTTGTCGAACTTCGACTTCGCGTTCCAGCCGGCGGTGCAGCGGTCGAAGCTGGAGGCGTTGGCGACGTGTGCCTGGCTCCGGGAGAAGCAGGGACTTTTGATCCTGGGCCCACCCGGAGTCGGGAAAACACATCTAGCAATTCGTTGGGAGTCAAGGCGATCGAGTGTGGCTTCTCGGTGGCGTTCTTCCGCCTGGACGAACTGCTGCATGCGATGCGCAAGGACGCCGATGTGCCGTCGACGCGCCTGAAAGGGAAGAAGTACATGAAGGCGGGTCTGGTGATCATCGACGAGGTGGGATTCGAGACCTTCACCCGCGAGGAGGCGAATCTGTTCTTCCGGCTGGTGAGCTATCGCTACCAGCGTGGGTCGCTGTGCATCACCTCGAACAAGGCCGTCAAGGACTGGCCGGAGATGTTGGCAGGCGATGAGGTGATCACGACGGCGATCCTGGACCGTCTGCTGCACTCGTGCCACGTGCTGAACATCCGGGGTCGAAGCTATCGGCTTCGGGACCTGGAAGACGACCTGAACGGGCGGTCGTGAGCGGCGTGGAAGTCGGGTCCGTCCCCGGCTGCGATCCCTGCTTTCCGAACAGTCGTGGCGGCCTTGGAGGAGCCATCCACGGCGGCGGAGGGAGAGTCAGTCGGGGTCATTGGAGGCCAGGAAAGGCCATCGTCAAAGACGAGAGAACTCGCGGTCATGTTCACTAGTTTAATTGTTCAGTAAAACGGCCTTGGAGGAGCCGTTCGCGGCGGCAGAGGGGTTTTATATAGGGCTTGATCGGGAGACCGAGGGACGGCCCGCTGTTCGCGGGAGACGAATCCACCGGTCATGTACACTAGTTCTATTTGTTCAGTTGTGGCGGCCCTGGAGAAGCTGTCCGCGCCACCGGAGGGGAAGAGATCGGGTCTTGAACGAGTCGGTGTGAGCAGACCTCGGTCGTGGAGGAAACCGAGGGTCGTGAACGCTGAGGAGTTCGTAAGGGTTGAGGTCCAAGCCATTGCCACCCTGTTGGACTTGGGAGGAGCCAACAGGATCTGCTGTCGGAGCAGAAAGTCCCGAAAAGAACCGCATGCAGGGGTGGTCCCGGAGGAAACTACCCCGTCATGAGAGCCTCAGGGCTCGTAACAGTTCGGGTTCACTAACCTCGTAAGGATTCGGGTCCATTGACAGTTCCGCACACATCAAGCGGCCAGCCGGGCTGGCGCATCATTTCTTCTAGCACGCTGGGGGCCTGGCCGTGCCGACGATCGTCATGGCCGAGCTGTATACTGGTGCCCACAAACACGCCAAGTCGAGCCGCCTCCTGACGGGCATCGCCGACCTGCTTCAGGAGGTCACGATCCTCGACTTTGACTTGGCCTGTGCGGAGAAGTTCGGGGAGGTCAACGGTGATCTGCTCCGCATAGGAATAACGGTCCCTCCGTTGGACTTGCTGATCGCCTCGGTGGCACTCGTTCACAACTTGACTCTGGTGACCCACAACACGGCCGACTATCGGAACATCCCTAACCTCCGATTGGACGACTGGCTCGTGCCCTGAATCGGCCAAGAAGACTCCCAGGAACGACGCGCTGGGCGCCACGGTCCCGTCAGTGCCAGGTGTGACGCTCCCGACTCGCAATCGGAGGTACTGCGTTCGTGGTGCTACCTCGGCGCTTCCAAAGCCGATTCCACCAGCGCCATAATGGCCCTGACGATCTGGCGGGGGAGAGAAGGCCATGCCGCGATAACCTGTCGCAACTCCGGCGGTAGTGTCATGCGGTGCCCGGAGGCGTCTCCTGACGCCGGTGGTTCCCAGCCAGTCTCCAGCCAGAAGCACCCTGACTTGACGTAAGCGCATTGTGGAGCAAGGGCTTCCGTTTCCTGGCTCGCGGGTGCAATTCCCGCCGCCTCCACTACTTTCACCCATAAGTTGTTTCTGAGAAATGATTTATCGTACACCTGCGGCAGCAACTCACGGGCGGCATCTCAAGGCTCCGCGGCACGTGGGCGACTTCAAGGTATTCCCGGCCCGGGCGGCGCATCGGGAGCATCGACTTTCGCCACGATTTGTTGCCAGATTTCCAGATAGCCGAGTTTGCTCGCCCAGCGTTCGACCTCTGCGCGGTTCACGCCGTCACCGGTGACTCGCAAGATTCCTGCGATGTCCCGCAAATGACGATCGCCGCCGCCTTCGGAGAAGTACCAGAGTTTGCCCAGGATCACATCTTCGGGGGCTGCAGTCATCACGTCGCGATCGGGTAACAGCCTGACGGGTCGCCTTCGGGCCATGCGAACGGTTGCCCATTCATCGGCACGCGGGAGGATGAAATCGATCTTGTTCCCAGAACTCGGATGGATCACGTTAAACTGCGACGATGTCCGAATCGCGTCGCGAATCGCGGCTTCACTGAGGTAGAAGTCATCGGGAGGAAACGCCGTCAGCAACTCGTTGACGTGTTTCAACTGGAACGCGGCAATGATGTCGATGTCTTGAGTAAAGCGAGACTCGCCGTAGGCGATGCTGGCGAACGACCCCACAACCAGGTACGGCACGTTCATACGTTCCAACGCTTCAACCGCGTGTCGCAAGATATCGATCTGCTCCATGACCTAATAATCTCCGCAGGTATTCGCGGTGTCGCTGCTCGCTCGTCCAATCGGCGTGGAGCTGCAGAACACGACTGTGCACAATGGTTCGAGCGGTTCGATGCGCGGCGTTTGCCATCGCGATTCGTTCTGCCGGGGTTTTGGCCGCCAGAATCGCGGCATAGACGCGATCGATGACTTCGATGCGAAGTGGTTCCATTGGCGAATCTCCGGATGTTACCCGAGCGAATTATACTGCCGGGTGCGATGCCAGTCACTGCGTTGAAAGTTAGCAGCCATCGGGCACATTCTTCACGCGGCGGGCCGGGCATTCGCGTAGGTGCCAGCCCGGTCCCGGGCCGGCTTCATTTCTTGTGGTTCTCGGTCTTCGGCGGCGCAATGCGTTGAACTCGATCATGGCCTTGGTTTCCTTGTAGGCTAGCCACATGATTAAGTCGTCGTGGTCGACGCACTCGGCTCGTGGATTATGCTCGGCGGCGGGCAGCAGCTTCATCTTGGCTACAGCCTTGGTCGCCAGCTTGCGGGCTTCGTCTTTCTTGCCTTGTCGGAACAGGCTCATCGCGCGGAAGAACGGGAATGAAACGGGGACGGGGAATGAAACTGATGGGCCCAGATTGGTGAACTCGACCGATTCGCTCTGGCCCAGCACCCGGACTGGTACGAGCCCAAAGCGCCAGCGAGTGGATTCCGGCCGAGACCACCCATTCACTCGCTGGCGCTTCGGGTTTGCCGCCCATTCACTCGCTGGCGCTTCGGGTTTGCCATCCATTCACTCCGCTCGGGCTGCCCACTTCGGGCTTGCCATCCATTCACTCGCTGGCGCTTCGGGCTTGCCATCCATTCACTCGCTGCTGGCTTGCCACTTTCGGGCTTGTCTAAGAGATTCGCGTGGCCAATTCCCAGTCTGGGCCCATGAGCCCAACTTTTTTCATTTCCCGTCCGGGCGGCGGTAGACCCTTCTGCCGTGCAATACGTGCAAGAGTTGCTGGGTCAAATGGCGCGACCGCATTCGCCCTATGTCGCTGAGAAATGAGAAGTTCGGTCATTGACGAGCGCTATGCCAGCCCTGTATTCTCTACGCGTTCTTGTTGGATAATCACAAGATTCGGACAAAGGGAGGGAGGTGGCACGGCCGATAACGGAATGACACTCATAACCGGGGCAGCCGGCCATCTCGGGGCGGTCGTGCGAACCGTGACCGAACTGCTCCTCGATCGCGGACTTCCGGTTCGCGCCATGGTCCGCCGCGAGGACGAACGGCTGGCTGCCCTGCGGGCCTCCGGTGCCGAGGTGGTGGTCGGAGACTGACGCGAACCGGCCGACGTCTAGCGGGTCCTCAGCGGCTGTCGGCGGCTCTACTTCGGCATGTCCGTAACCGCCGGGTACCTGACCTGACGTCAACCGTGATCCTGGCGGCGGTCGCTCGCGAAGTCGGGGTGGACGCCCCTGTCAACATGTCCCAGATCACCGTCTCTCCGATGAGCATCCAGAACACCACCCCAGCCTCAGCAGCGGCAGCACTGGCTCAGCGAGCTGCGCGAATCGTATCGGGCGCGTCGATGTTTTTTTCCCGCGCCGGTGTCCGAACGGTTGCCGCTTGTTCGTTGTATTCACACAAGGCGGGGGACAGGCCTCCGCCCGCGCATGCGAAACCGTCTGGAGTACCGTCATGGCGAAGTTTCTGTTCATCTATCGCGAATCCACCGAGAGCCGCCCCAAGCCGTCTCCTGAGGAAATGCAGGCTTTGCAGACGGCCTGGTACGCATGGATGCAAAAGTTCAGCTCGGCGATTGTGCCCGGAGGCGACGGATTGAAGCATACCGGCCGAGTCCTGAAGGCTGGACTCGTGACCGACGGTCCCTATGTCGAAGCCAAGGAAATCATCGTCAGCTTCGGGATCATCCAGGCCGACAACTACGATGCAGCGCGTGGCGATCGCCCGTGCGTGTCCGCCCGGCCACACGATGGAGATCCGCGAATTTGCCGGCTACGCATGAGCGAACCGCGCTTCAGAAGCATCTCACGAAAAGGAACGAAAAATGACTGCAAAGAAGGGCACGCAGAAGTCCGCCAAGAGCACCGCCGCGACCGGCAAGACGTTCAAGGGATTCACGGACGAGGAACGAGCCGCGATGAAGGAGCGCGCTCCAAGAGCTGAAGGCGGCCGCGCGCCGCGGCCCGCGCGCGGACAAGGCGGATGGGGAAAGCGACGTGCTCGCGAAGATCGCCGAGATGCCGGAACCGGATCGCGCCTTGGCCGAGCGGCTCCACGCGATCATCAAAGCCAGCGCGCCAGCCCTCTCGCCGAGACTCTGGTACGGGATGCCCGCGTACGCCAAGGACGGCAAGGTCGTCTGCTTCTTCCAGAGCGCGGCCAAGTTCAAGACGCGGTACGCCACGTTCGGCTTCCAGCACGAGGCGAACCTCGACGAAGGCGCCATGTGGCCGACCGCCTTCGCGCTGAAGGAGTTGACCGCCGCCGAAGAGGCAAGGATCGCTGCGCTCGTGAAGAAAGCGGTGAGCTGAGGACTGAGTAACCCGTTTTGCCTTTGCGTGCGCGATGTCGATTCATGACTACCTAATCGATCACGACGGGTTCGATTGGCCGTCCCTTATCGCCGAATGGACATGGCTGGTCCCGAACCAGTTCACTGTGTGGCTGATGAATCGCTTCGGCGACCTCTTTCTCGTTTTCGAGGACGGCTCAGTTCACATGCTTGACGTTGGCAGGGGCTCCCTCGAACAAGTGGCGAACAGCCGTGAAGAGTTTCAAGCGAAGGTCGATGAAGACGATAATGCAAACGATTGGTTCATGATTCCGTTGGTCGATCAGCTTGTGGCCGCAGGTATGACCCGAAAAGAAGGCGAGTGTTACAGCTACAAGCAGTTGCCGGTTCTGAGTGGCGATTACACCGTTGAGAATGCCTGTGCGCTGCCAATCGCCCAGCATTACGGAGCATACGGTTCAATCCACAACCAGATCAAGGACCTGCCCGATGAAGCCCAGGTTGTGCTGAAGGTCACGAAGTAAAGGCATAAGCAACGGCTCAAGCTGACCGGGGTCGCCATGAGCGAACCGCGCGCGCTGGTGGAGCACTTTTTTCGCCACGAGTTCGGCCGGCTTGTCGCCGTGCTGACCCGGTCGCTCGGCGTGCGCCGGCTCGACCTCGTCGAGGACGTCGTTCAAGCCGCGCTCGTGCAGGCCCTGGAAACCTGGTCTCGGCGCGGCGTGCCGGAAGACCCGGCCGGCTGGCTCTACCGCACCGCCCGCAACCTGGCGATCGACGCGCTGCGGCGGGAGCGAACCCACGCCCAGGCATTGCCGCGCCTGGCCGAAGACGCCGAGCGGGAATCGTCGCCGCTCGAAGCGCATTTCGCCGACGAGATCGGCGACGAACCGCTTCGCCTGCTCTTCGTCTGCTGCCACGAAGCGGTGCCGGCCGAATCCCGCGTCGCCATCGCGCTGCGGACGCTCTGCGGTTTCAGCACCGCGGAGATCGCCCGCGGCGTTGCTCACCACCGACGCCAACGTCCAGAAGCGGATCGAGCGGGCGCGGATCGGCTGCGCGAGCTGGACGTGGATTTTGACACGCCGGCTGCGGCCCAGCTTTGCGCTCGGCTGGACGCGGTCCTCGCGGTCGTCTATCTCCTTTTCAGTCAGGGCTGCCACGTCACCCATGGCGACATGCCGATCCGCCGCGACCTGTGCGATGAGGCCCGCCGGCTGGCGCGGATGCTCGCCGCCCATCCCGTCGGCGACGTCCCGGCGGTCCATGCCTTGCTCGCGCTGATGTGCTTCCACGGGGCCCGCTTCGACGCGCGCGTCGCTCTCGACGGCGCCATCGTTCTGCTCGAGGAACAGGATCGCTCCGCCTGGAACTGGAGCGACGTGCGTGAAGGCATGGCGTGGCTCGCCAGGTCAGCCGCCGGCGACGAGCTGACGCGCTATCACGTGGAAGCCGGCATCGCCTGGGAGCACTGCCGCGCGCCGACCTTCGCCGACACCGATTGGCGACGGATCGCCGAATTGTACGACACGCTCGATCGCATCGCGCCGTCGCCGCTGCACTCCCTCAACCGCGCGGTCGCCGAAGCTTACCTGCACGGCCCGCAAGCCGGCCTCGAGCGCCTGGCCGCCGTTCTTCCGGAAAACGTTCCCGCCCGTTATCCCGGTTGGCACGCGGTGATCGGCGAGCTCCATTTCCGCCTCGGCCGACACTCCGCCGCCGAGCGCGCCTGGCGGGAAGCCCTACGCTTGACCACGGCCCGCGCCGATCGAGAATTCTTGCGTCGCCGCCTCGCCGTCTGCCGGCCCGATGGAGGCGAGCCCGCCGCTGAGTAACGCCGGCCCAAGGAAAAGACCTCTCCGGTAGCCTCGGCTGATGTTGCTCGGGTCGTCGATGCCGTCCTCGCCGAACCTGGGCCGCATGTGGGCCGGATCTACGAACTCACCGGTCCGCGGTCACAGGACATGGACGGGGTCGCCCGGGAGTATTCAGGATGCGCTGAACCGCGAGGTTTACTCACGTGACGGGCGAGCGACAACAACCATGAAGAAAGCGACAACAACCATGAAGAAGAGGAAGAGCGGCTCGAAGGAAGGAAAAGGAGGAGACTCTCCCTCTCAGCTGATAGATGCGAGAATCAAGGAGCTGAGTGATTGGCGGGGCGAGACGCTCGCTCGGGTCCGAATTCTCATCAAGCAGGCCGACCCCGAAGTGGTCGAGGAGTGGAAGTGGAGAGGGGTTCCGGTGTGGTCGCACGCCGGAATGATCTGCACCGGTGAGACGTACAAGAATGTCGTGAAGATGACCTTCGCCAAGGGCGCCTCGTTGGAGGACCCTTCAGGCCTCTTCAACTCCAGCCTCGAAGGCAACACCAGGCGTGCCATCGATTTCCATGAGGGCGACAAGATTGATGAAAAGGCGTTGAAGGCGCTCATTCGCGCCGCCGTGGCACTGAACACGTCCTCAGCCGCCCGGCGGCCGGGGACGAGTGCATAGACGACCGAGTGGGATTTGCACCCGGTTCCGTTGCCACAGTCTCCCCCAGCAGACCTTTGATGATGCAACCTTGAAAGGGCCGATGACGATGGCTCAACCCAGAGAGCCGTGGAATATCCGCCCGGCTAAGAAAAGCAGCCCCGTAACCGCCTCGATCAAGGCCGAGGTCGAAACGAAAGCCAAGGACTTGATCGACCGCGTGTTGAAGCCCAAGTATGTCCTGCCGCCGCCGGTCGAGGCGCAGTTCAATCACATCATCGACATCGGGGCAAAGTGGCACAGGAATTACTTCTACTTTTTCTCGATCTACGCCTGCCCGGGCCCGAACGCCCTCTTTCCCACGTTCGAGGCGAAATTTGCACGGATGGAACCCCTCGGCGGCGGCAAGTTTGCCCTCTACTTCATGCGATATACGGGCAGGGAATGGGTCGGCATCTTCGACGCTCTTTCGGTGGACGAGTGCATGAAAGCCATCCAGGACGATGAATGGTTCGTGCCGTGAGTGTCCGGCTGGCGGGTGAAATCCAATAGAGGGACGGAGCGCATTTTCGGGGGGCAACACGACGTTACCCGTCGTCTCCCGGGTGCTCAGATCGAACCTTGCCCAACTCGGAGACAATGTCGGTCTCCATCTGCTCCAGCGTGTGGAATAGCTCGTCAAACTGTTCCTCGCTCAGGTTCGATCGTAGCGGGAAGAGGGCGCCGCGGGCGAACGCCGCGCCGCAGGGCTCGCTTGAGCTGCACGACGCGCAGGCCATACTCCCCAGCGTCGTGATCACGATGAGACAGCGCCTGGGCCAGCCCGCCCAGTGCGTCACCGGCACCTTGATAGAGCAAGCTCAGCAAAGGAGCCAGTCGCGGGCCTGCGTCACGAAAGAGCGAATGCAATCGCTCGAGTAGGTCCATGGCCTCTTGCAGAAGGGGATGGGGCTCCTCGTCTTCGGCCTCGAAGGGATCGTCGTCCGCTTCCCCAAGCGATTCACCGAGCGGCGGAGAATCGTCGTCGTCGCGCCACGGCTCGTCGACACGTTCGGACTCATCATTGGGGAGGTCAGGGACGACCTCTCGCAGCGCGTCCGCGAACGCGGTGGCATCGTCGAGACCACGGCTCCGCCGTTCCTCGAGGGCGCGCAACATCGCTTCCTGATTCCGGCGGTTCTGCTTCGCGAGTTCGTCCCACAGCTTTTCGGTGACCTCAGGATCCGTCGCGACGCTGGGGTCGTCGTCGTCCTCAAACGGGATGGGGGGATGTTCCGCCGGGCGGTGCAAGATTCGGTGGACTTGCTCCGCGACCCGCTCGACGTGCCGGAGCAAGATACTCGGATCTTCCGCGGCCTCGCGACTGAGTCCGTGGCGCCGGAGCCCCTCGGCCAGACCGTCGATGGCGTGTTGTGTGAAAGAGCGTTTTCGGATCAACTCGGCGAGGTCGCGCGTCTCCCAGTAGCCCCCGTCGTCAGACACTTCCAGATCGGGCAGGAATTCCCGCTTGAGGGCTGCGAGCAGCTCCACGAGTGCCACATGGCCTTCGACGGGTCCGAACTGCGTCTTGACAAAGCACCAGGGGGGTTCCTGGAGTCGCCCTTCTTCCGCGTCCTGGATATCGGTCAAACCGATGAGCCATCCCTCGGGAGAGAGCAAGAGACTGGTCGATTCCTGCCCCGGCGCGAGACTCAGGATGACGCCGCGGACCATCCGCTCGGGATTGTCGTCGGCCAGACTCCGCCAGATCTGCACCAGGGCGCCCATCTCGAGCGCACAGTCGATCAGGCGGTCCTCGAAATCCTCGAGCCGCGCGAAATCGGCAAGCCGGCCGCGGTACGCAATCGTGACACCCATGTTCGCAGAGTCCTCGTGAGCAGTTGTCGCATAAAACCTTCTGGCGCACAACTTCGGTCGAACGCTTTGCGAGTGCAATTCTCGCCGACTCGCCGTTCAGGCCGGTCACGAATCATCGTGAGCCGCTTTCCCGGCACCGGCGCGGCCTCGTAGGGGGGCGGGAATCCGCCCGGTTTCCATGCTACAGACTCCACCGAACTCGTTAACAGGCCGGACAAGCCGGCCGGGGTCTGCACCCCAGTGTCTGCAACCCAACCGTGCAGCGCTCTAACACTCCTCGAGGATCCGACGGACCAGGTCCATTCGGACACCCCGGGGAGGATCCTTGCCGGATTCCCTATACTCTCGAAGAGCAATCGACCACAATATGGGGACGAGACCGCCTTCCCTTCTCCCGATCCAACCATGCGAATCCTCATCGTCGATGACGAGCCGAACATCCGAATGACCCTGCGAGTGGCCCTCGAGTCGATGCGACACGCGGTCGAGGACGCCGTGGGCATCGCCGACGCTCTGAAATGGCTTGGGCGATCGCGGTTCGACCTGGCGCTGGTGGACCTCCGGCTGGGCAACGAGTCGGGGCTCGAACTGCTGGAGACCTGCCTGCGACGGGCGCCGCGGATGGCCGTGGTGATCATCACGGCCCACGGAACGATCGACAACGCGGTCGAGGCGATGCGGCGGGGCGCCTTCGATTACCTGGCGAAACCGTTCCTACCGGCCCAGATCCGTGCCGTCGTGGAGCGCGTCGAGAGGCTCAGGAGTCTTCAGAACCGGGTGGACGACCTGGAGGAACAGATCGCCGTCGAGATTCCCGAGGTGTCGCTGGAGAGCGACGATCCCCAGGTCCGTCTGGTGCTGGAGCAGGGCCGTCAAGTCGCGGTCGCCGATGCGGTGGTGCTCATCCGGGGCGAGAGCGGCACAGGGAAAGGGGTGCTGGCTCGGGCGATTCACGGTTGGAGCCGCCGTGCGCGGGCGCCGTTTGTCACGGTCAGTTGCCCGAGCCTCAGCGCCGAGTTGCTGGAAAGCGAGCTGTTCGGGCACGCCCGGGGCTCGTTCACCGGAGCCGTCACCGATACGGAGGGTAAGGTCGCCGCGGCCGAGGCTGGGACGCTCTTCCTCGACGAGATCGGCGACCTACCGCTGGCCCTCCAGCCGAAGCTGCTCCGCTTCCTCCAGGAACGGCAGTACGAGCGGATTGGCGAGACCCGTTCGCGCACGGCCGACGTCCGCCTCGTCACGGCGACCAATCGCGACCTTGACGTCGCAGTCGCCGACGCACAGTTCCGCGAGGACCTCCTGTTTCGTCTGAATGTCGTGGAGCTGACCCTCCCACCGCTCCGCGCCCGCTCGGACCGGATCATCCTCGCCGAGCACCTTCTGGCGTTCTTCGCTCGCCAGACCGGCAAGCACATCGAAGGTTTCACTCCGGAGGCTCGCGAGGCCCTGCTCCGATACGGCTGGCCCGGCAATCTCCGCGAGTTGCGCAACGCTATGGAACGCGCCGTGATCTTCGCCAAGGGACACGTCCTCGACCTCGATGATCTACCAGGACGTATCATCTCGGCGGCACCCCGGTCGCTTACGGGATCTGGAGTCCCGATCGAGGTCGGCCAGCCCGTCTCGATCGAGCAGCTCGAGACCGAGCATATCCGGTTGATCCTCGCTCGATGCCCCAGCCGCGAGGACGCCGCGCGGATCCTGGGCATCGACCCCAGCACCCTCTACCGCAAGCGGAAACAGCTTGGTCTCTGACCGACAACGACCCGGGATCCGGGAGACGCGATCGCCGTACGATTTCACCTCGCTCCTCGTGCAATTTGCAATGTCCCGATCGCGATGTCCGTGCGTTCTGCAAGGTGCAATCCCTCGGTGAGGAACTGGGGTCGTCGGGTCCACGGGCTGCTTGTTCTTGGCGGATCAATCATTGGGGCGACGAACCAGGATCGGCAGCCCGCGGCATGGCAATCGCTTGATGGGGAATTCCGGGACAGGCAAGGTGAAGACACTGAAAACGAAGCTACTCATCGGGCTCCTGCCGACACTGGTGATCCTGGTGGCGCTCGGCCTCTGGGCGATCGTCATGTTCTATCGGCTGGGCAATAACATCGACGTGATCCTCCGGGAGAACTACCGGAGTGTGCTGGCGGTCGAGGGGATGAAAGAGGCGATCGACCGGATGGATTCCGGCCTGCTCTTTGAGGTCATCGAGCAAGTGGATACCAGCCACGCCTTCGTCGTCAACGGGCGGACCAAGAGCGGGCGCGAGCAGTTCGATCGCAATCGTCCCCTGTTCGAGAAGAACCTCGAGACGGAGCTTGGCAACATCACGGTGGAGGGGGAACAAGAACTCGCCGACGCCTTGCAGCGCCTGTTCCGCCAGTACCTGGCCTCGGCCGATCGCTTCTTCGCCTTACCCCCGGCGCCGCCGGGCCGTCGGGCCGAGCTCTACTATCGCGAGCTCTTTCCCACCTTCAGCGAGATCAAGACCAACGCCGACGAGGTACTGCGTCTGAACCACGACAACATGAAGGCGATGGACCGGCGCGCCCGCGAGAACGCCTCCGACTCGATCCGGCTGATGATCGTCGCGCTGATCGCCGCGGTGGTCCTGACCTTGTGGGCCTCGCTCCGGTTGAACCGGTCGATCCTCGACCCGATCCACGCAGTGACCGACGGGGCGCGCGCGGTGGCCCGGGGTGAGCTCGACCAGATCGTTCCCGCAGCGTCTCGCGATGAGCTCGGCGACCTGGCCCACGCCTTCAACGAGATGGCCCGGACGATCCGCGATTATCGCCAGGCCGGGACGGCCCGGTTGCTCCGCGCAGAAGAGCGCCCAGGCGACAATCGATTCGTTTCCCGATCCCGTGGTGGTCGTCGACCTGGCCGGGTCGGTCGAGCAGGCCAATCCCGCGGCGCACCGGCTGCTCAGCGTCATTCCGGCGGCGGAGCCCCCCGTCCCGTGGTATCCGCCCGCACCGCTAAAGACCCTGGTGAACGATGTGCTGGCCGGACGAGGCGATTACCTCCCACTGACCCTGGAACAAGCGATCCTGCTCCCCGACGGCGGTCAAGAACACTTCTTCTTACCACGCGTGGTGGCGATCCGAACCACGCCGGACGAGTTGATCGGCGCGGCGGTTGTGCTCCTTGACGTCACCAAGTTCCACTTGCTTGACCGGCTGAAGAGCGACATGGTCTCGACCGTCAGCCACGAGCTGAAGACTCCCTTGACCAGCGTCCAAATGGCGATCCACCTCCTGCTCGAGGAGGTTGTGGGCCCGCTCATGCCGAAACAGGTTGAGCTCCTGCTGGCGGCCAGGCAGGACGCCGACCGCATCCTGGCCATGATCAACGACCTGCTCGACCTGACCCGGATCGAGCAGGGCCGCGTCCGGCTCGACCTCAAGCCAGTCCTCGCCTCCGAACTCGTCGAGGGTGCAATTGCGCGGATGCAATCGCAGACCGATGATGCGGGCATCATGCTCGAGACCGCCATCGTCGGGGAACCTGCCTACGCCATGGTCGATCGCGATCGGATCGAGCATGTCTTCGATAACCTGATCATCAATGCGATCCAGCACACCCCGCGCGGGGGATTGATCCGAATCGGAGCCCGGCCGCAGGACGACCGGCTCCGATTCGAGATTCACGACAGCGGCGCGGGGATCCCCCGCGAACACTTGTCGCGAATCTTCGATAAGTTCTATCGGGTTTCGAATGGTCAACAGGCCGGAGGCGCAGGGCTGGGCCTGGCGATCGCCCGCGAGATCCTTACTGCTCATGGAGGCCAGATCGAGGTCGACAGCGAGCCAGGCCGGGGAACGACGTTTTCGTTCACCCTCCCGTCCCGCGGCCTGTTGCACGATCTGGCCGACTCGCAAGGTCAGAGGACATCCTCCCCCCGTTGCCGTCCCTGAAACCCGCCGGGCGTCGCCGCACCCTCCGTTAACGCTTCGTCTCAGAGCCGAGCAGCAAGGAGACAGGAAATGATGGCACTCGCGACGCTCGCCCTGGGCCTGGTCTGCTTCGGGCTGTTCTTTGCCCTGGTCGAAGCCTGCGACCACCTCTGATTGAAGGAGCCCTCGCATGATTTACCTGACAGGCTTGTTGACCATTGTGGCCCTCATCTATCTCGGCTACGTGATGATTCGGCCGGAACGATTCTGATCTCATCAAGCCGGCATCGGGATCGTTCTTGCCGGAGTCCGACACCAACCGGGAGGTTGTTCCGTGGATTGGTCGTTCGTGCATCCTTTCTGGGCGATCGGGCTGCCGATTGCGGGCTCAATGCCCCTGGGCTGGTGGATGTCCCACGCTTTGGATCCGGCACCGGAGCGGATCGGCAAAGGCGTTCGACGTGGTGCCGATGATGTTGCTCCGCGCCTTCGGACATCGCGAGCCGGTTCCGATGGGATGGAAGCGTTACGCGACGGCGCTGCTCACCTTCAACATGGCTCTCTTCGTGGTCTCGTTCCTGGTTCTGCTCGCGCAGGGCTACCTGCCGCTGAACCCGGATGGAAAGGGATCGCTGACGGCGCTGGGATATCGAGATGCGGCGGGGGTCGACCATCCGGCTGCCGACACAGCCGTGATCTTCAACACGATCTGCTCGTTCGTGACCAATACCAACCTCCAGCATTACTCGGGCGATCAGCACCTCTCGTACTTCAGCCAGCTTGGCGGGATCGTCTGGCTCCAGTTCGTGACCCCGGCTTGCGGACTGGCCGTGATGCTCGCGGTCATTCGCGGGCTGCGGGGCGATCGGCATCTCGGTGATTTCTATCTGGATACGGTGCGGGGCCTGGTCTTCGTTCTCGTCCCGCTCTCGATCCTCGTCGCCGTGCTGCTGGTGGCCACCGGGACACCGATGACATTCGAGGGCGCAGCGAAAGCGAGTACCATCGAGATGGGGACTCAGACGATCGCCAGGGGGCCAGTGGCCGCCGAGGTCGCGATCAAACAGCTCGGCACCAATGGCGGCGGATTCTTCGGCCCGAACTCGTCCCATCCCTACGAGAATCCTGGCCCCTGGAGCAACCTCCTCGAAGTCGTCTCGATCCTCCTGATCCCGATGGCCTCGATCATCATGTTCGGGCTGATGATCAAAGATCGCGCGCACGCGGCCGTCATTTTCGGGGTCATGCTGGCCCTGCTCCTGACCGGGATCATCCTGGCCGTCGGGTCCGAGATCCAGCCGAGTGCCGCGACCGATGGCCTGCCGGTCACCCACGGGGGAAATCTGGAGGGGAAGGAGGTGCGCCACGGACCAACCGCCTCGGCGACCTGGGCTGCCATCACGACGGCGACCTCGAACGGGTCGGTCAACTCGATGCACGACAGCTTCCAGCCGCTCGGCGGCGTCGTTCCGATGGCACTCATGATGCTCAACGTTGACTTCAGTGGGATCGGTGCAGGATTCCTGAACATGCTCATGTATGTCATCGTCGCGGTGTTTCTCGCCGGTTTGATGGTCGGGCGCACTCCGGAGTATCTCGGCAAGAAGGTCGAGGCCCGGGAGGTCAAGCTGGCCATGGTGGCCATGCTGATCCATCCGCTCCTGATCTGCTGCGGCACCGCGCTCTTCGCGGGCACAGATTGGGGGCGCACGACGGCCCTGAATCCCGGCCCGCATGGCTTCAGCGAGGTGCTCTACGAGTTCACGTCGGCCTCAGCCAACAACGGGTCGGGCTTCGAAGGGTTGTCGGATAATAATCCGGCGTGGAACATCGCCACGGGGATCGTCTTGCTGCTCGGCCGGTTCCCCGCCCTGGTGCTGCCGATCGCGATCGCCGGCTTCCTCGCCCAGAAGAAACGCGTGCCACCGTCCTCGGGGACGCTCCTCACCAACGACTTGACGTTTGGCGCGATGCTGCTCGGGACAGTGCTCCTGGTCGGGGCGCTGTCGTTCATGCCGGCGGTCGTGCTGGGTCCCATAGCCGATTACTTGTTGACGGTCACCGGCGGACGATGAGTCCCGTGGGGTGCTCTGCGAGCACCGGAACTGCCCGAGTCATGAGCATCGGTGCTCGCAGAGCACCCTACCAAGATCTGAACACTGAGGTAGCGATGAGCCTTGCCACTCCGACCCAGATCCCCGAGCGCACCCTGTCCGATGCCCGGGCGATGAAGCTGCAACGTCGGCAGACGCGCCGACTCAAGCTCTTCGAGCCCGCGCTGGTGCGGATGGCCTCGATTCGATCGTTCGCGATGCTCGATCCTCGCAACATGGCGCGGAACCCCGTCATGTTTCTCGTCGAGGTCGGCTGGGTGCTGACGACGATCATCGCCATCGGCTCGATCGTCAATGGTGCCGGCATGGGGCTGATCGTTTATCAAACCGCACTGGCGATCCTGCTATTGTTGACGGTGCTCTTCGCCAACTTCGCCGAGGCCCTGGCCGAGGCGCGCGGCAAGGCTCAGGCACAGAGCCTCCGGGCTACGCGACAGGACACGATCGCCTATCGGCTTGAGCCGTCGGGAGAGACGATCGAGGTCTCCTCGACCCTGCTCAAGACGGGGGACCACGTGGTCGTGGAGGCCGGCCAGATCATCCCCGCCGACGGCGAGATCATCGAGGGTCTGGCGTCCGTCGACGAATCAGCGATCACGGGGGAGAGCGCACCGGTGATCCGCGAGGCGGGAGGCGACCGCTCTGGTGTGACCGGCGGGACCCGGGTCCTCTCCGACCGGATCATCGTCGAGGTCACCGCCGGTGCCGGCGAAAGCTTCCTCGACCGGATGATCGCCCTGGTCGAAGGGGCCACTCGCCAGAAAACACCCAACGAGATCGCCCTGACCATCATCCTCGCCGCGTTCTCGATCATCTTCCTGATCGTCACGGCGACCCTCTACCCCATGGCACGCTACTACGGCATCACCCTCGACATCCCGACCTTGATCGCACTCCTGGTCTGCCTGATTCCGACGACGATCGGCGCCCTGCTGGCGGCGATCGGCATCGCGGGCATGGACCGCGCGCTGGCCGCCAACCTGATCGCCAAGAGCGGCAAAGCGGTGGAAGTTGCCGGCGACGTCGATACCCTGCTCCTGGACAAGACCGGGACGATCACCCTGGGTAACCGCAAGGCGACTCTGTTCGTGCCCATGCTGGGCACATCGGATCGCGAGCTGGCCCGGTTGGCGGCAATCGCCTCACTCGCCGACACGACCCCCGAGGGCAAGAGCATCGTCGAGCTGACACGCCGCGAGTATGCCCTGGATCTCGAGGCGCCGGACGGCAGCCGGTTCGTCGAGTTCACGGCCCAGACCCGCATGAGCGGCATCGACCTTCCCGACGGCTCGAAGATTCGCAAGGGTGCCCCGGATACGATCGCCAAGGTCACCAGGGAGCGCGGGGACTCGGTGCCCGAGGGTTACCAGGCTACCGTCAACTCGATCGCCTCGAAGGGAGCAACGCCGCTGGCCGTGACCTCCGGCGACGACATCGTCGGCCTGATCAAACTCGAGGACATCCTCAAGCCGGGGATCCGCGAGCGATTCGCACGGCTCCGCCAGATGGGCTTGCGGGTGGTGATGGTCACCGGTGACAATCCCCTCACGGCCAAGTCGATCGCCGACGAGGCCGGCGTCAACGACTTCATCGCACAGGCCACGCCCGAGGCCAAGCTGGCCTACATCCGCAAGGAGCAGACCGGTGGGAAGCTCGTCGCCATGATGGGCGACGGCACCAACGACGCTCCGGCCCTGGCCCAGGCCGACATCGGCGTGGCCATGAACTCGGGCACCCAGGCCGCCAAGGAGGCCGGCAACATGGTCAACCTCGACAGCGATCCGACCAAGCTCATCGAGGTCGTTGAGATCGGCAAGCAACTCCTCATGACCCGAGGCGCCTTGACGACCTTCTCGATCGCCAACGACCTGGCCAAGTATTTCGCCGTGATCCCCGCGATGTTCGTGGGTTACAAGGCGCTGGACGCACTCGGAGCGATCGACTTGATGGGCCTGGCCACGCAGGGCGGGCCCCAGTCGGCAATCCTGTCCGCGGTGATCTTCAACGCGATCATCATCCCCCTCTTGATCCCGATCGCACTGAAGGGCGTCACCTATCGACCGGTCGGGGCCAGTGCACTCTTGCGCCGCAACCTGCTCTACTACGGCCTGGGCGGGGTCATCGCGCCGTTTATCGGAATCAAGCTCATCGACCTCGCCATCGATCCGCTACTCTGGCTGGTCCATGCGGGCTGAGACTCGGATCGTCATTGTGAATGGGGAGTGAGTGAACATGATACGCGAGCTGACATTAGCTCTCAGGGCCTGCGTCGTGACCTTCGCCCTTTGTGCGGTCCTGTATCCGGCGGTCGTCTGGGGATTCGCGCTGTTGCTGTTCCCCTCGCAGGCTGAGGGCACCTTGATCTACGATGATGACCGGACCGTCATCGGCTCGGAGCTGATCGCGCAGCGCTTCGTGTCAGACCGGTATTTCCATCCGCGACCTTCGGCCGTCAACTACAAGGCGGAAGCGGCCGGTGCGTCGAACCTGGGGACGAACAACGCGGACCTGCGCCAGGCCGTCATCGCCCGGGTCAAGGCTCTCAAGGCGACGCCCGAGCAGCCCGTCCCGGTGGACCTGGTGACGGCATCCGGTTCCGGACTCGACCCGGATATCAGCCCGGAGGCCGCCGCCTACCAGGCACCGCGGGTCGCGACCGCCCGCGGCATTTCCCTGGAGCCGGTTCAACGCCTGATCGACCGCGCGACGAGCCGATCGGGAGCGATTCTGGGTGCGCCGCCCCGCGTGAACGTGCTCCTCCTGAACCTGGCTCTGGACAGAGAACTCGACGCCAGCCGTTAATCCAGGTCGGTCGCCGCAGCGGAGTCGGAGGGCAAGGTCAATGGCGCCGACAGAACTCCATCGTCCCACACCGGAGCAGTTCCTCAGCCTGATCCGCCGGCAGACGCGGGGTCGGCTCAAGGTCTATCTGGGCTCGGCGGCCGGGGTCGGAAAAACGTATGCGATGCTCCGCGAGGGTCATCGCCTCAAGGCCCAAGGGGTGGATGTGGTCGTCGGCCTGGTCGAGACACACGGCCGCGCCGAGACCCACGAGCAGATCGTCGACCTTGAGCTCATCCCGCCCCGCATCATCGAGTACCGCGGTGTGACCCTCCGCGAGATGGACCTCGACGCCGTCCTCGCGCACGGCCCACCGTCTGTCTCGTCGACGAGCTCGCCCACACCAATGCGCCGGGCAGCCGCCACCCCAAGCGCTACCAGGACGTGGAAGACCTGCTCCACGCAGGGATCCACGTGATCACAACGGTCAATGTCCAGCATCTCGAAAGCCTTTATGATGAGATCGAACGGGTGACCAATGTCCGGGTGAAGGAGCGATTTCCCGACCGGGTGCTGGCGGAGGCTGACCAGATCGTCAACGTGGACGTCTCGGTCGAGGACCTCATCGAGCGTCTCAACAACGGGAAGATCTACCCCGCCGACCGGATCAATCCGGCCCTGGAGAACTTCTTCACGCCGTCCAACCTGACCAGGCTCCGCGAGATCACTCTGACGGAGATCGCTCACCTGATCGATCGACGCAATCGGCGGGCCGAGGCCGACCGGTTCCCTCTGTCCGCAACCGACCGGGTCATGGTCGGACTTTCCAGCCGCAGCCCCGCCGCCCCGGCACTCCTCCGCAAGACGGCCCGGATCGCCGACCGCCTGAACGCTCCGTGGTACGCCGTTTACATCCAGATCCCCGCCGAAGATGTCACCCGGATCGATGCCTCGACCCAGCGACTGATCAGCAAACACCTGGAGCTGGCCCAGCAGCTCGGCGGCATCCCCATGACCTTCCGCGGCCCCGATGTCGCCAACACGATCCTGGCATTCGCCCGCGAATATGCGATCAAGATCATCGTCGTCGGCAAGAGCCGCCAACCCTGGTATAAACGCCTGTGGCACCACTCCATCCTCGAACGCCTCGAACGCCAATCGGAAGGCATCGATATCCTGATCGCGGATGTGTAGAGTGGTAGGGAGTGCGCTCGACCTGCATCGCGGGTGCTTCGATCGCCAGGTGGGGTGGCCCCAGTTCCGAAGAACGGTATCCCGAGCCTAGAGGATCCGGCTCGGACCGGGCTGAGAATTGATAGGAACTCCGGCTCATGAAACGCATGACCGTCGTCCTCTGCGTCCTGGCGGCGACCCTGGGGTTCCTGAGCGGTCCCGCCGCCGAACCCTCGTCCGATCCCATCACGGTGCGCATCGCGCCGACATCGTTCCGTGAGGGAGCTGTACGAACGATCGTACTGAGCGGATCAGCCGACCACTTCCACGTCGTGATCACCAATGTCTCCGGCAAGCCCATCCGCCTCTGGCGCAACTTGTGTAGCTGGGGCTACCGCTGCCTCTCATTCGAGATTAGGGGTCCGGATGGCAAGACCCTGACGGTCGAGAAGCAAAACCGGGCCTGGACTAAGAACGCGCCGGTTTGGGACACCATCCCCGCAGGAGATCACAAGGTGTTCGACGTGTCCTGGTACGACTCGACGTGGGCGGGAGTCCCGCCCCTCACCGATCGGCCGGCCCAGTTCCTGTCGATGAAAGCCATCTACGAGGTCCCAGTCGATAAACAGGCCACTGCACATCAGGTGTGGACGGGCCGGGTCACGTCGCCGCAAGCGACGTACTCCATCAACCCGCCCCGTCGATGAGTGGAGCCGCTTCGGGCGCGGATCGGACTGCTCCCGCCGGTCCTCCACCCTCTTCGCAAGGAGAACTTCATGAAGAAAGCCACATTCGGCGCAGGGTGTTTCTGGGGCGTCGAGGCGGAGTTCCGCCGCGTCCCGGGTGTGATCGACGCGGCCGTCGGCTATGCGGGCGGACATACGGTGAACCCGACCTACAAAGAAGTCTGCACCGACCGGACCGGCCATGCGGAGGTCGTCGAAGTCGAGTACGAGCCGTCCCAGGTCTCCTACGGACAGCTCCTCGACGTCTTCTGGTCCTCCCATGATCCGACCCAGCTCAATCGCCAGGGCCCTGACTTCGGCTCTCAGTATCGCTCGGTCATCTTCTTCCACGACGAGGACCAGAAGGCCGAGGCCGAGGCGTCGAAGCAACGACTGGATGCCAGCGGCCACTTCCGGCGCCCCATCGTCACTCAGATCGTCCCGGCCGTGCCCTTCTATCGCGGCGAGGAGTATCATCAGCGATACCTCGAGAAGCGCGGACAGGCGAGTTGTCATCTGTGATCGGCGTGTCTCGCCAGCCATCCCTCGCAACGATCTTCTCCCCGTTGAGTAACGAGGTGCACCGTCATGCGACTCCGACGGATTCTCGATCGCGGCATCCCGGCGTCTTGCCTGCTGATCTCCTCGATGTTCCTGTCAATCGGGCTCGGCCGCGCCGACGATGGGGACGGGTTGCCGAAAGCCGTCGCCGATCTCCCCCTCATCTATCAGGACGACTTCGAGCGGGATCAACCGACCGGCTGGGACTTCACCGACAAAGGCGCATGGAGGATCACCCGCCGCGATGGTCCGCAACATCGTGTGCTCGAGCAGTTCCGAGAGAGCCAGTACCAGCCGGCAGTCCGTTCACCGCTGAACATGGCCCTGGCACAAGGGCACGACGTCGGGGACTTCGTCATGGATGTCAACGTCCGCTCCACCGGACGTGACTACGGGCACCGCGACCTTTGCTTGTTCTTCGACCACCAGGATCCCAGCCACTTCTATTACGTGCATCTCGGCAAACAGGCCGATGCGGCTGCCCATAGCATCTTCAAGGTCGACGGCAAGCCCCGCGTCTCGATTGCCGAGAAACGCACGCAGGGGACACCCTGGACCAACGGCTGGCACCATGTGCGAATCGTCCGCACGGTCCAGGACGGCCTGATCCAGGTCTACTTCGACGATATGAAAACCCCGGTCATGACGGCGCACGATCGGACCTTCACCCACGGCCGGTTCGGCATCGGTTCGTTCGACGACACCGGGATGTTCGACGCAGTCCGCATCCGTGGAAAGAAAGGATAAGGACATCTTGTGGGGAACCGTAAACTCCGCCAGATCGGCATCGGTTTTGCGGATATTCAGGTTTGAGATGTCTTCTCAACCGGGAATAGGTTACACTTGAGGCAATTGGGTCCACCAGATTGCTGGGCGACTCCACATCAGACTGGCTTCGGGATTACCAACGCAGGGTTTGAGAGTCTGCCCCCGGAAGCGTCATCGGCCGTCTCGTAGGGTGCTCTATGAGCACCGAATTCGGCAAAGCGCTCCGGATCGGTGCTCACAGAGCAGCCTACAAAGACCTTCCGAGACAGCCTCTGAGTTTATCGAACTTCTGCGCCGATCCATCGCCCAGAAAGGAGCCTACTCATGACCCGTCGCATGCACTTGAACATCGAGGCTCTCGAAGAAAAGGCCTTGCTCTCAGCGGCAACGGTCAGTCTGACCACGGGCCAGTCGGTCTATCAGGCCGGTCAGTCGGTGCATATCACCTTCACCGAGACCAACAAGACCACTCAGCCCATTCTCATCGACTATGGTCCCAGCAACGACGGCTTCGCGATCGAGCAAGGGGGTAACACCGTCTGGCGATCGTACGTGGGTGCCATCCCGATGTACCTCGTGGCGGATACGCTAGAGCCCGGCCACTCGCTCACCTTGACGGCGACTTGGAATGGCGTTCCCAACGTGGGTTCTTTAGCCAAGGCGGCCGACACGGGGACCTTCGTTGTCATCAATCAACTTGACCCCAGTGTGACGGCCACGTTCCAGATTACCAGCTCGTCACCTCCGTCTCAGCCGCCAACACCGACTCCCATCAGTCCACCCAGTCCAGTCAGTCCACCGACTCCCATCGGTCCAACCAGTCCAGCCAATCCTCCCAGTCCTAGCCCTACCCCAACACCGACCCCAAGCCCGATCCCTCCCAATCCCCCGGCGCCGACACCGATCTCGCCTCCGGATCCCGCGCCCATTGTCACTACGCCGGTAACGACCTCCTCGACCGGCAAACATGACCACGCCGTCCATCGACACGCTCATCATCAGGCGGCGAAGGTGGTCCACATTCCTCAATTGGCAGTGAAGGTTCACCACCTACGGCAAGACGTGAAATAGAATCGCACCATTCTCGCAGTCATGCAATCGCTCGGCGTGGGTCTCGAAATGGATCGGCTCGCAATCATCGACATCTGGCCGCTCTTCGGCTAGAATCTCGACTGTATGAACGAATGATGCCATACAGGGATGTCTGTGATTCTCGTGGCTCCGATCAGCGAGGCCCACACCATAGTTCGGGGTCGAACACGATTGTTCTTCGAGGCGCTCGAAGCCCGATGTCTGCTCTCCGGCTTGAGTTACAGCCTGACGACCGACCAATCGACCTATCAGGTTGGCCAGAGCATCCAGATCACGTTCACCGAGACCAACACGAGCGACCAGCCGGTGACCGTGGACGTCGCGCCTACTGACTTCACAATCTCGCAAAACGGCGATTCCATCTGGCAGTCCAACCCCGGCAACGCGAACCAGCCTCCCCCCTCCGAGACCTTGCAACCGGGGCAGTCGCTCACCCAGACGGCGGCCTGGGATGGCACGACGCCAGACCAGGAAGAGTCGGGGCCGTCGATCAATAGCTGGGGTGACTTCGTTGTCTCCAATCCCAATGCGCCTCAGGATGACACCGCTACTTTTCAGATTACCGATCCGATCTCAACCACCTTGACGACGGATCAGCCGGTTTATCAAGTCGGAGAGCCGGTCGAGTTGATCGCCACGGTGACCGACACTGCCGACCAGCCGATCACATTCTTTGCCGGTCCCGACGAAGCGTTCTCCATCGATCTTGATGGGACGGCGGTCATGCGCGATTCTTGGGAAATTGGCGAATCCTACACTCCGGGAACATGGCAGCCGGGGGCCGGGCTTTCCCGGGGGGACTCAGACTCCCATTACCACGCCCGACCCCAGCCCCGACCTGACCTCACCCACTTCGCCTTCCCCCTCCACGGCCTCCACCTCGGTCCCGATCATTCCGGGGATCGACACCACGCTTTCCACGAATCATCGGGCTTACCGGCTGGGGCAGAGCGTGCGGATTACGCTTACGATCAAAGCCGTCAGGGCGGACAATCAGGCCATTCGTAACCACGCAACGGCTCTGACGCCAGCCCCGAAGCTCGACCGCATCACGGTGCTGGAGGGCTCGAAGGTGGTTTGGCAGTCGCGCCAGGGTCTGTTCACAAAGGCTCGCAAGATTCATTCTGAGCAGACCATCAAGCGGTCGGCCGTCTGGGACGGCCGGCCCAACCACGCGGCTGCGACGAAGTTGACGCCCGGGGTCTACACGATTGAGGCCGACGGTGACGGCGTCTCCGCGACGACGACCATCACCATCGAGCCCCGCCGTTCGAACTCTCACGGCTAGGGGTCGGTGAGAACGCATCGGTGCGCGCGATCCGGTCCTTCAATACGGGGATCGCGCCGCCGACTCGTACGATTCAGCCAGGGCGAGGATTAATCTCCCGCCTTCGCGCCCGTGAGCTCCTGGACCAATCGATCGGCATGATAGATCGACCGCAGCGACTCGAGGATTCCCCGCGAGTTAACGGCCACCGCCCGGGCCTGCCGGTCGTCGTAGCCGAAGTCGAGGACCAGCGACTGGATGTTGCCGTCGAAGATGAGTCCGACGACCTGGTTGTCGCGATTGACGACCGGACTGCCCGAGTTGCCGCCGATGATGTCGGCGGTCGACACGAAGTTCAGCGGGGTTTCCAGGGGAAGTTGCCCGCTGTCACGGGCCTTGATCCAGCTCGAGGGGAGCTCGTAGGGCGGTGAGTTTCCATGGGCCTTGGCATGTTCGAAGGCGCCCCCGATCGTGGTGTACGGAGGGATCGACTTGCCATCGGATTCATACCCCTTGACGGCACCAAAGGCCAGCCGCAACGTGAACGTGGCATCCGGATAACCGGTATCTCCCTTCGCGTCGAAAAGGGCCTTGGCGATGATGGCGTAATTCGCGGCCTCAACGCCCTCGACCTGGTCCTCGCGGGTCTTCCGGACAGCCCGCGGCCTCGGCGTTGACCGCCAGGGCGAGCTTGATCATCGGATCGTGGGATGCCTCGATCGCCGCCTTGCCTCCTTCCGCCAGCCGGCGCCGGTATTCCACATCGGCCAGTTTCGTCTCCTTGACGTACTGCCTGGCAGCCTCACCGGGAGAGCGGCCATGGAGGACCCGTTCGACCATCGGATCATCGTGCATCGCCCGCTTCCACTCGGCCAGCGAGTGGGCGAGCTTGGCCTCTTCGAATTGCGGGTAAATGGGCGCGGGGAGAACAGCTCCAACTCGAGCGACTTGAGGGCGGATTCTCGGTACTCTTTGAGCCGCTCCGAATTCGGCCTGGCGCGCTCCTCGGCCAGTCGGACGAGCTTGCGGCCGATATCGAAGAGTACGGAGTCGAAGGCCCATCCGCGTTCCAGATAACTGTAGGGCTTGAGGACCTTCGCGGCCGTCTTCTGGGCCTCAGCAATCCGGTCCCAGGCCGCGTCTCGTCCATCGTGAGGCTTCGCAGCGGACTTGACGCCAGCCCGCAACTCGGCTTCAGCCCGGATCTTGCGGTTCATGAACGCTTCGTCTCGCAGCCCTTCCAGGCCGCCGATACGCGCCTTACGGCTATTCTGGACGCTGAACAGCTCCTCCTTGGCCTGGCGCGACGCTTCCTCACCGTTGTGGCTATAGGCCAGCAGGAAGCCTTCTTTCCTCTTGAGGTAGTCCAGCAGGAACGGGAAAGCCGCATCGCGGAGGTACTCCAGGCTGGCAACGGTATTGAGACGATCCGTTCGCCCGGGATGTCCGGCCACGAAGACCAGGTCCCCCTCTTTCGAGCCCTCGGGAGTCCATTTCAGGAAATGCTCGATCTTCGCCGGCTTCTCATTCTCATAGGCGCGGAAGAAGCAGACATCGAGGTCATAGCGAGGGTATTCAAAGTTGTCCGGATCGCCGCCGAAGAAGGCGATATCGAACTCAGGCGCGAAGACCAGCCGGACATCCGTGTACTTCTTGTAGGTGTAGAGGTGGTACTGGCCTCCCTGGTAGAGGGTGACGACGTCGTTGCGGAGCCCATTCGTATCGGTAGCCTCTTTTTCGATCTGAGCCATGGTCCGGCGCCGGACCTCGCCAGCCTGGACATCGTCCATGCCGGCCGGCACCTCCCGATTGACCCGCGCGGTCACGTCCTCGATCCCCACCAGGACGTTGAGCTCGAGATCCGGTGCCTTGACCTCCTGATCGTAACCGCGGCGAAGAAGCCGTCGCGATGATAGTCCTTCTCCGATGTGCTGAGCTTGGACAGCGTGTCCGCACCCACGTGATGGTTCGTCATGATCAGTCCGTCGCGCGAGACGAACGACCCGGAGCCCCCGTTGTTGAAACGGACCGCGGCCGACCGGAGATGCTCGGCCCAACCCGGCGGAGGCTCGAATCCGTATCGGGCCTTGAGCTGCGCCATCGGCAGGTTGTTGAAGACCCACATCCCTTCGTCCGCATATACGGAAGCCGACATTGCGAGACTCGACAGGAACAGGGACATCAGGATTAGCCCAAGGTGTGACGGGACCCTCATCGTAACGGACTCCTCTCCAGGTTCAGACCAGGGTAAGTTCCGGTGACTGACCTCCGCCAGGCAAGTATCGACAGGATGTCATTCTCGATCGTCGCAGGGCGAGCAACGGCCTCAAGTCACACGGCAGTCAGGATATTCGTCTTGCGCTTTGCCAGACCAGCGAGAGCCGGTGCGTGTGGGGAGTTCCCCGTTCCGATTTCCTGATTCCTCGATAGACTAAGCTCCGACGAGATCGATCCGCAAGGCTCTGACCGCTCTGGTCCGGCCGCGACCATCCGCTCCCCGGGAACTTGGCCTTGGAATGGCCGGGCTTTCCAGGTTAACTCAGGGGCAAAATCGAGACGTCTCGCTGGACACCACCGCGATCTGCCCCGAAGGGGCCAAACAAACTAGCCCGGGGCAACGCCCCGGGAACCGAAATGCCTAAAATCAAGCCCTGAAAGGGCGTTACAGCGGACGCGCTTGGCCCGGCGTGTGTCGCCCTTTCAGGGCTCGGCGAGGGGGTAAATGTCACCTCGTTCCTGGGGCGTTGCCCCAGGCTGGTTTGTTGCGGCCCCTTCGGGGCAGGAATCCGCCACGCACGGCCCGAGTTCGGTGGTGTTGAGGGAGGAGTGTCGCAAAATCCCTCAAGGATGAGGAGGATCCCCATGGTTTCGAGCTCCACTCGGGACGCACAATGTGAACCCCATCACACCCATGCTCAGCACAGAAACTCCTATATTGCAACAGCTTACTTCAAGCAGGCGACGGCCCTGCTAACCAGGGGCCTCTACGGCGAAGCGGAGAGCTACTTTCGCGAGGTCCTGCGCCTCTGGCCTGACCACGCAGGAGGCGCTGAACAATCTGGGCACATCCGTCTGGCGGCAGGGCCGGGCTGAGGAGGCCGAGGAATTCTATCGGCGCGGGCTGGCGCTGGGGCCGGCGGATTTTGGGATTTTGAACAACCTGGGCAACGCCATCTGGGAACAAGGCCGGCCCGGTCACGCCGTTCCGTGCTACCGGCAGGCACTCGAGCTTCGCCCGGATTCCCCCGAGACTCAGATGAATCTGGGTGTGGCGCTGTCCGACATCGGTGAGTTCGAGGAGGCCCTGGCCTGGATTCGGGCGTCGATGCGATTCCGGCCCGATTGGCCCGAGGCCCTCGATAACATGGGTGTTACCCTCTCTCGGCAAGGGAAGTGGGACGAGGCGATCGATTATTATGACCGGTCGCTCCGGCTTCGTCCGGACTATCCCGCAGCGCACCGCAATCGCGCCCACGCCTGGCTGGCGCGAGGCGACTTCGAACGGGGCTGGGTCGAATACGAGTGGCGAATGAAGTGCCCGAATCGTCACTTGCCCGAAGTGAACCTGCCGAGATGGCTCGGAGAACCGCTGGTGGGTCGGTCGATTCTCCTGTGCGCCGAACAAGGGATCGGCGATACGCTGCAATTCCTTCGGTTCGCTCTGGAGGTCAAGCGAAGAGGCGGCCGCGTGGTGCTGGCCTGCCCTGAGCTGTTGGCGGGGATCGTGGCCCGCTGTCCGGGCGTCGACCAGGTCCTGACCACGATCGTCCCCCTACCGGATTGTCCGGTCTATTCGTTCCTGATGAGTCTCCCCGCAGTCCTGAGAATCACCCCGGAATCCCTCTCGGCGGATGTCCCCTATCTTTCAGCCGTCCCCGATACGATCAAGCGTTCGGCGCCCATCGTCGAGCAGTGTGTCGCCGACCTCGCCAACTGTGAGGATGAGCGTACGAGTGCACCTCAGCGTGCACTCAGGATCGGGATCGCCTGGCAAGGTAACCCGCGCAACCGCGTCGATCGCTGGCGTTCCATACCGCTCCGTGCCTTTGCCCATCTTGCCGACGTTCCGGGAGTCCGCTTGATCAATCTCCAGAAGGGAGAAGGGACCGAGCAAATCGCCGAGCTGGCGGGACAGATCCCGATCGCCGTGCTCCGCGACCCATCGGGAGACTCCGAGGATCGGCGCGACCTCCTGGATACCGCTGCCGTGATGCACCATCTTGACCTCGTCATCACGCCCGACTCGGCCGTCGCCCACCTGGCGGGGAGCCTGGGCGTCAAGGTCTGGCTCGCCTTGCCCGCCGTGGCGGAATGGCGATGGCAGATCGATCGAGAGGATTCCCCCTGGTATCCCACGATGACCCTCTTCCGACAAGCCGCGCCGGGCGACTGGGACGGGGTCTTCCAACGCATGGCCTCTGCCCTCAGCAGCGTATCGATTGCCCCAATGTCTGGGGGATCGCTGTAGCCTGCGCGAGATCAAGGATCTGACTCGTCTGGGCTTGTTGTGCCATGGGAAAATGCCACTCATGCTACTTGGCAACTCAGGTTACGGCTGGTTAAATCAAATGGAAATTGTGACTCTCCGCGCCGATCACCACCGATCTCCGCGCCGGTCGTGGCGGCATCGGGGGGCAGCGCGTTGAGCCGGCGGTCGCCTCGGCCCCTCTTTCACTCCCCACCCGTCCCGGGAGTTTGCCGAACGCAGTTTCCCGACTTTTTTTTCTTGTATTTTTTTATCTCCTGACCCAGTTCCGACTTCGGGATCGAAAATCACCAATTTCCGGACTAGGTGCATTTCCGTTTCTCAATTCCTGCGGTATCCTATAGATAGATGGCCGTTAAACCACCTCGAAGCCGCGCCTGAGGCCGCCGCGATCGATGACCTGGGGAAACCGAAACTCCCGCCTTCCGCAGGCCGCCACCTGGGAGACCGGTGCGGACCGTGTCGGGCCCGAACTCGCTTCGGGCCCACGAGATCGGCGAGGGGGGCCTGCCGAATTATGGCCATCCAGTGCCATTCTGTGCCACAATCCCCGCAGGCGCAGCCCCCTCGGCGGCGGGCGAGCCCAGCGCACGGGCCGTTGCGGATCATCCCGGCGGATCACTCCGGCCCTCGGAGTCGGTCACCTCACCGCTCATGAGGGAGTGGCGATCGCCGAGACGTCGCGAAATCGTGGAGATCCATCAATCGGCGTGGGTTTGCCAAGATCACCTCGGAGCGGGCCCCTTCTTGACGCACCGAATTGTGGGCAAGTCGAGTGGATCGAACATCATTCCTGGAGTGGTCGGGTGCCCCTGACGGCCAGGGTTCGCATTCTCCGCGGAGGTGGCCCATTCGTGCTCCGATCTTCCTGAGACTCGGAATCGCCGGCATCCTCGGCGGTCTAATGCTCGTCGGCAATTGTCGCCTGCCCAGGGAAGTTTTCTCCCGCGCCGGAAGTATCTCGAGGACAACATCGTGGACCAAAAACACGTGGTGGCGGTCTGCATGGGCATCGCCTTCCTCATCACCGGGTTCTTTCTCACCACCAACGAGAAGGTTGCGGCCTGGGGCCTGAGACACGGCAACGCCAGGATCTGGGTGAACTTGCTTGGCCCGGAGCGTGCCCTGAAGCTGACGCGCTATTTCTTCGGCCCCCTGACCATACTGCTGGGGTTGGGTGGACTGGCGCTGGGCTTCTTCGACTAGAGCGCTTCACGCTTGCATTGCAGACGACTGATCCGAGCCCGACGCGCCAGCGAGTGGATCGAGGATCCCCGCCGGAATCCACTCGCTGGCGCATTCGGGATCGTATCGATTCGAATCCGCTCTCTTTTCTGCTCATGATCGAGTATCGTGGGCTTGGGGTCGGCCGCCGCCACTGAGCTTCCCCAGCGGCCCGAGGAGACCTCAGCGATGCTCCGGAACGTGTGGCTAGTCCATCCCGAGGAGGCAATGTGTGCGGCGTTTCGGAACCGATTCGCTGGGCTGCCGAAGGTCCGGGTTATCCGAGGCACGTTCGAAGAGATGGAGCCCCACGACTGCTTTGTGACGGCCGGCAACGCCTTCGGCATGATGACCGCGGGCATCGACGCGGCCGTGGCCCGGTTCTTCGGTGAGGGTCTGGTCGGACGCGTCCAGCACCAGATCATGGACCGGTTCCTGGGCGAGCAGCCGGTGGGAACCGCGTTTGTCCTGGCCACCGGCCATGCGTCGATTCCTTTTCTTGCCCACGCTCCGACGATGCGGGTGCCTGGGAGTATTGCGGGCACCGACAAGGTGTATGCCGCGACCTGGGCCGCACTGTTGGCGATCTATGCCCACAACCTTGCCAACGATGAGACGATCGAAACGGTTGCGCTACCCGCCATGGGCACGGGCTTCGGCGGTGTCCCGTTCGACGAAGCCGCCCGCCAGATGGCGGCGGCTTATCGCCATTACCTCGAACCGCCGCACCGGCTCGACTGGGACTTCGTTGTCAGTCGCCAGAAGGCGATTTGCTATGATGAGGAGCGGCAGGTCGTCCGGTGAATCATCGCGAGGTGTCTTGATGCCCTGGATCTACGATTCCATCCACGACGACCAGGGGGCGTCACCCCTGATTCGCCGAGTCCAACGAATCGAAGGATCACCGTTCTTAGACTTCATCCATAGCCTTCATGGAATGTTCGTCCTCCTTGCTTCCTCCCTCTTCGTCTACGTCATGGTCATGTTTTACCTCTACCTCACATCCCAATGGTCGATCGAGCAGAAGCGCGAGGAGCGAACACGGAACCGGTTCATCCAGTTGAACAAGACGCGATCTGAGAAGTCAGGGAACGCACTCCATATCGTCCACGGAGTCGATCGCTCGCAGGCGTCGCGAGCAACAAGCGAGACTTCCCAATCGGCCGCGTTCAAGGGCAATGCGCGGAATCCTGCCTCCCCGCCGTGAAGTACGCCTGATCCCGTCGTTCCCAGTCGGAATAACCCAGGAGATCGTACAACTCGGCGCGGGTCTGCATCTGGTCGAGAAGCTCACGCTGGGTCCCGTGCTTGAGCAACGTTTCCAAGACCTGCTCCGCGGCGCGCATGGCGGCTCGGAAGGCGGTGAGCGGATAGATCGCGGCCTTGTATCCCAGGGACGCCAGCTCGTCGAACGGAATCAGGGGACTGCGGCCGAACTCGGTCATGTTGGCCAGGAGCGGCGCCGGGACCTCGCCGGCGAAGCGGGCGAACTCGTCAATTGACTCCAGGGCCTCGGGAAAGATCATGTCGGCACCGGCGCCGAGGTATTCGTGTGATCGACGAACCGCCGCGTCGAAACCTTCGACCGTCCGCGCGTCGGTCCGGGCCACGATCACGAAATCCGGATCGCGGCGGGCCGCGACGGCCGCGCGGATCTTGGCCGCCATCGACGGGGGATCGACCAATGCCTTGCCCGAAAGGTGTCCGCAGCGCTTGGGTAAAACCTGGTCTTCCAGATGGAGACCGGCGACTCCGGCCTCTTCATAGAGCCGGATGGTTCGCTCGACGTGGATGGCTTCGCCGAAGCCGGTGTCGGCGTCGCAGAGGACTGGCAACGTCGTCGCGCGGGCCAGCACCGCCGCCTGCTCGGCGAACTCGGTCTGGGTCAGCAGGCCGATGTCCGGCACGCCCGCCCAACCCGCCGAGAGCGCGCCCCCGGAGAGGTAGACCGCCCGAAAACCGAGCCGTTCCACTAACCGCGCGACCAGTGCGTTGAATGCCGCCGGGATCATGATCGGACCGGCCGCCCAGGCCGCCCGCAACCGGGCTCCGGGTGACATCATGCAACGACCCTCCTCGAAACGATAGCTCAAGGTTTGCCCGGAACACGGCCCATCGTACCATGAGACGCCACCGGACTGGACGATTCGCGTACAATGAGCGCAGGCGGCGCATCGTGTCGCGCCGGGCTTTCTGCATTCAAGAACCAACGAGCGCTGTGCATCCCTGTCGAACTGGAAGTGATCATGCATGACGAGTTCTCCAAGATCGAGGAAGCGATCCATGCCCTGAAGGAGGGGCGGATCATCATCGTCGTTGACGATGAGGATCGTGAGAATGAAGGCGACTTCGTCGCGGCGGCGGAAACGATCACGCCCGAGAAGATGGCTTTCATCATCAGAGGGGGCGGGCAGTTATGCATGCCGATCCTGCCCGAGGTCGCGTCCCGTCTTCAGCTCGGCCCGATGGTTGATCGCAACACTACGCCGCACCAGACTCAGTATACCGTGCCCGTGGACCACGTTTCCTCCCACACGGGCATCAGTCCCGCGGAGCGGCGCGGACCATCCGGGCGATCATCGATCCGTCGAGCAAGCCGAGCGATTTCGTCCGCCCGGGGCATGTTTTCCCGCTCGTCGCCAAGGAGGGAGGCGTGCTCCGTCGTGCCGGACACACCGAAGCGGCAGTGGACCTGGTCCGTCTCGCCGGCTCGACTCCGGCAGGCGTGATCTGCGAGATCACCGATGGTACTCGAGATGGCCGGACGCGAGAAGCTGCACGAGATCGCCCACGAGCACGACCTGCCGATGGTCTCGATCGAGGCCCTGATCAAGTATCGCCGGCTCCGCGAGAAGCTGGTGCAGCGAGTCGCCGAGGCCGACCTGCCGACCGTCTACGGTCGGGGCCGGATCATCGGCTACCGGGTCCAGCATGAGCCGGGCAATGAGCCGGTCGCTTTCGTGATGGGCGACCTGGGTTCCGTCGAGGCCCCCCTGGTCCGCCTGCATTCCTCCTGCTTCACCGGTGACCTGCTCGATTCGCTCCGCTGCGATTGCGGCGACCAGCTCCACATGGCCCTGGAGATGATCGGCGACGAAGGGGCCGGCGCGCTGATCTACCTTCCGCAGGAAGGGCGAGGTATCGGCCTGATCGAGAAGATCCGCGCCTATAACCTCCAGGACAAGGGGCTCGACACCGTCGAGGCCAACACGGCGCTCGGTTACCGGGCCGACCCGCGCGACTACGGCATCGGCCTCCAGATCCTCAAGGACCTCGGGCTCTGCCGGGTCCGGCTCCTGACCAACAACCCCAAGAAGACCGACGCGTTCGTGTACTACGGTTACGATCTGAAGGTCGTTGACCAGGTCCCGATCATCGCACCCGACCGGGCCGAGCGCCGACACTACCTCGACGCCAAGCGCGAAAAACTCGGCCACCTGCTGCCCAGCCGTACCTGCTGCGAGGGCGACAACGGCTCGACGTGAGTCTCGTTCCTGCCATAGAATGTCCTCAGACTTCGACATCGATCGGATGTACGGATCTCGGATTCGTCGCGGTGGTCGTCCGGCTTTCCAGGATTCCTCAGAGGGGTCTTCATGTTCTTTGATCCAATGAAATGGGCGCGGCGAGGATGGTCACTCGGGCTGGTCCTGGCATGTCTCGCGGGGATCGGCATCGGCATGCGGGGACTCGCGCAGACCTCCAAGAGCAAGACCGCGCCGCGGGACGACCCCGGTGCCCGGACACTGCTGGAACAAGTTTCCAAGGCATACCGGGACCTGTCGTCCTACTCTGATCAGGGAAAATTCGTCGTTGCGATGACGCTGGGAGGCAAGGCGCACAAGCGGGCCCAGCTCCTGAAATTGACCTTCGTGCGGCCCAACAAGCTGGATCTCAACGCTGGCACCGTCCGCCTCACCAGCGACGGGAAGACCCTCACAACCGTCGTGGAGCCACTGAAGAAATACACGCCGGCACCCGCGCCGAGTCGATCGGGTTCGACACCTTCCGCGAAGGGCCGACCGGAGCGGTGCTTTTTGGCGGACCGACCGCCATTCCGATGTACGTGCTGCTCAACCTCGTTATCGGGACGAATCCGGAGGTGCTGGTGGACCAGTTAGGTGGCTCGATCCAGCCCGCGCCAGCAACCGAAGCCGGCAAAGTCGAGGGCTCGGCACTCCTCATCGACCTCGTAGAAGGCCCCGACCTTCTGCTCCGGGTCGATCCGTCCACCAAGCTGCTATCGTCCATCGACCTGAAGATCGACCCGGCCCAACTGGCCAAGAGTGCCCCGCCCGGCCAGACGCTCTCGATCGAGCAGTTCGGTTGGACATCGGGCTCCGTCTCAACCCAGGTCGCCACGGATCGATCGTTCGCCTTCGAACCTCCACACGGGTTCGCTCTCGTCGAGTCACTCAAGGATCAGCCTAAAGCCGGCAAGGCCCATCAATATGCCGTCCAGGAGAAGATCGGCAAACCCGCCCCCGATTTCTCCCTGACCTTGCTCGATGGCCCGGGGAAGACCCGGACGATTACCAAGGCCGAGCTGGCGGGCAAGGTTGTGGTGATCGACTTCTGGGCCACTTGGTGCGGCCCCTGCCTCATGGAGTTGCCCGAGATCCAGAAACTCATCGAGACGTATGCCAAGTCCAAGAAAGACGTTGTCATCGTCGCACTCAGCCAGGACGACGAGCCAGCCGAGATCTCGGAGGTCCGCAAGCTCGTCGAGAAGACGCTGGAGGCCAAGAAGATCACGCTGACCGGTAGTCCGGCGGGATGGATCGGGTTGGACCCGAGCAACTCGGTCGGCAAGGCGCTGGATGTGGAGGGATTTCCCACTCTCGTCATCATTGACGGCAAGGGGATCGTCCAGTCGGCCCACGTCGGCTACAATGCCGAAGCCGCGGAGCCCCTTCACCGGTCGCTGGCCAAGGAGATTGACACGTTGCTGGAGGGAAAGTCGCTCGCGGCTCCCACGAGCGGTGCTGAGAAGAAGCCAGGCGACTGATCCGCGGACAACCCGCTTCGACCTCGATCGAGGGTTGCACCGTCCCGCGATTCGGGTTGGGCACGGAGCCCCTTCTCAGCAATAAACCGGAAGATTGACGATACGCTCGTCGATCTGTGCCCCGCCAGGGCCCAACAGGATTCGATGGGCCCTCGGGTTGCACCCGGGGTTTGGCTCCCGCAGGCTTTCCGGCGGTGAGATTCCGGCTGTTGGGTGCGGTGAGGCCGAGGGTGGATTACTGGATCTCTCGGACCACGATCTCGTTGTGTCCGGGGTCGCCCGGCAAGGCGCCGCGGATGCCGACGATCAGGTCGCCGGAGGCGGTCAACCCGTGGACTCGACACCATTCATCGACGAAGGCGCGGAGCTGGTCGCGGTGGTCGAATTCGGGCATGACCAGCGGCGTGACGCCCCAGAACAGGGACATGGCGCGGGCGGTCTGTTCATCGTGGGCCAGTGCCAGCGTGGGCGCGGGGTTGCGCTGCTTCGAGAGCACCAGCGCGGTGCGGCCGGAATCCGTCGCGACGATCAGCAGGGCGGCCTTGAGCCGGCGGGAGATCAAGCTGGCAGCCTCGACCACGCTTTCGGTGATCGGCCGGACCTGGCCGGCCCGCGCGACCGGCGCGGGGCCCGTCTGTGCGAACCAGCGTCCCACGACGCCCGATCCCTGGAGGTCCGGCTCGTCACTCGACGCGCCTGAGCCGGCCCGAGCGAGCAGGACCGACTCGGCCTCCGCCGCGATCCGGCTCATGATCGCGACCGCTTCGATGGGATACTGGCCGATCGCGGTCTCGCCCGAGAGCATCAACGCGTCGGTGCCGTCGAGTACGGCGTTGAAGACGTCGCTCGCCTCGGCACGAGTCGGGCGACTGGAGGTCTCCATGCTGTTGAGCATCTGAGTGGCCGTGATCACCGGTACCCGCGGCGTGGCAGGTCGCGATGATCCGTTTCTGAACGGCCGGGACTCGTGTCACGTCCAGCTCGACCCCCAGGTCTCCCCGTGCGACCATCACGGCGTCGGCCTCGGCAATGATCGCGTCCAGATTGGTCAGCGCCTCGCGTTTCTCGATCTTGGCCACGATCCGCGCCGTGCTGCCGCGCGCCTCCAGCTCGCGGCGTAACTGGATGATGTCCTCGGCCGGCGCACGAACGACAGTCCGACATACGCCACATCGTGAGCGGCCGTCCACTCCAGGTCGGCCAGATCCTTCTCCGTCAGGGCCGAGACACTCAGTGCGCCCCCCGGCACGTTGATCCCCTGCTGCGACCGGATGAGACCGGGCAACGTCACTTTCAACCACGCCCGGCCTGGCTCGCGGGCGATCACCTCCATCGCGACCGTGCCGTCGGCAAATAGCACGGCATGACCCTTCTCGAGCTCATCCGGCAGGGACGAGTAGGAACAGGTCAGGTAATGCGGATCGCCCCCGGAGCCGGGCTCGGCCGCCAGGATGAACACCGCATCGTGGTCGCAGGACACCGCGCCGCCCAAAATCTCCCCCAGGCGGATCTTCGGACCGCAAAGATCCTGCAAGATCGCCATCGGAAGTCCCACCTCCTCGGAGATCCGGCGGATCGCCTGGAGCTGGACGGTATGCTCGGCATGTGTCCCGTGCGAGAAGTTGAGACGGAAGACGTCGACCCCGGCCTCGGCCATCTGTCTCAGGACCGCCGGGTTGCTCGACGCCGGTCCGACCGTCGCCACGATCTTGGTCCGCACTTTCCCTAACTGCTCTTTGTGGAACGGCTTCATGAGTCTCCTCATTCCCGAATCCAGAAATTCGCGTCTCCGGTCCCCTTCGGCACCGCCCGGGCTCGGGCGAGTCCGATGAGTTTCGGTCCCCGGCCGTCGCATTGTAGGAGAACGCCGGATCCCGGGCCAGCCAGGATAAAGTAACGCCGATCTTTTCCTCTGACCCCAGAGCGGTGAACGAGGCGCAGGCACGGATGCAATCGACGGACGATGTACACGGCCCGGTTCAAACGGGAAATGACGGTTCTCGGATCAAATCGACCGTGCATTCTTTCCAAGATCTCCGCGTAGCGGCCGATTTCGTCATTAGAATAGTCTGTGGAGAACGAAGTTCAGTCGGATGTCCTATTGAGGGCGTGGATGCCTGAGATTGGGCGGCTGAAGATCTCCGGGTCGCCGCAAGACGTCGAGGGACCCTCGGATTCTCGCGTCGATCTCCAGGCATACGGGGAATGGACCAGTTGATGAAGCGAACTTTCGCCATTGTCGTGCTGCTGGCTTCCCTCGCGACGCTGATCAAGCTCGCCTCGAAGCCGAAAGTCCCGGCCGTCCTCCCGGGTACGGCCTTGACAGTCGGAAAGGGAGAGCGGGATCGCGCAGACGACCGAGCCGTTCGCGAAGAACGAGTTGCTGGCGCGATACCACACGGCCTCGCCCCACGTGCGCGAGATGGTCGCGCGACTAGCGGAACGATTCGGTAGGTCTGCCGAAGCGATCGATCGGACGGACGGCGAGCGCGGGTTGGTCCTGCTCGACCGTCTGGACATGGAGGCCCTCTTCCTCTATGAGAAGTATCCCCGCGAGTTCCGCGGACTCCGCGACCTGTTGGGCGTGGAAGCGGCCGCCGACCTCCTGTTGCACTGGCGCGAATACTTCGGTTTGAAACGGGCCGACGAGACGGACCGGGGTACCCTGATCGCCGAGATTGCCTCCTTGACTCCGGGGCAACTGCGGGCCGCCTCGCGATACCCGGGCGCACTCCCTTTGATTCTGGCCGATCCTCAGGGCGTGACCGCCCTCATGGACCGGATGGCCAGCGATCCCTCGGCACTGGCCGACGCCCTGACCGTGCTGAGCTTCATCAGCCTGGAGCAAGGGGCTTCGGATCTGCGGTCGGCGCTGCGGACCTTCGACCAATTCGGGCTGATCGCTGTGGAGGCCTACCGCGTCCAGGGGCTGGAAGGCTTCGCCCTGGTAAGCCTTTATGGCCCCATCTTCGAGGCGGTGGGCAGTGCCCTGCCTCTGGAGCAGAGCCTGATCCTGGCCAGGGTCAACTCCGACTATCTCGACGAACTGCTCCGGACCCACCGGCCGGAGACGGTGGCCGGGCATTTGCGGCACGTCGCGGCGTTGGGCCTGGTGGAATCAGTGGGAGGCAGCCCTCACGCGCTACGGCTGGTCGTGGAGCAGGGAGAGCCGGGGGAGCGTGCCTTGAGGCGCGCGGGGCCCGACGCGGCCGATGTCGTCTTCCAGGATTTCGGCGAACCGACCTTACGTCGACAGGCCACTCGTGCCCTCAGTGAACACGGCGTGATGGCCCTGGTCATCCTCGATAAGTACGCCTCCGACCCGGATTTCCGCGAGGTGCTCCGGGCTCACGGCGCGTCCATCATCCCGCCGATCGCCCAGGCCGACGCCGGGCCCGAGACGATCACCTACCTCCAGGGCAAGACTCGACGGTCGTTCAAGGAGTCGCTGGCCTTGACGGCCCTGTTCATGGCCGGAGAAAACGGTCAGGAGGTGATTCGCACCATCAAGGACGACGGGCTGGAACGCGTGGCCCAACTGAGCGACTCCAACACTCAGTTCTACCAGTTCCTTCCGATGTACGATGTGGTCCATCTGGGTAACGTCTTGCGCCAAGGCTACGCCCCGACCTCGGGCGAGATGACCTGGGCGCTGCGTCGATGGCTGCTTCGTGGTGGCCGACGTGTTGAGCCTGGCGGCCGTGCAACCGGAGGGTGCGGTCGCCGCCGAAGCGATCCGGTCCGAGGTCAAGGGTGTGCTCCGCCAAGGAGCCGGCGCCGCGGCCAGGCAGTTGGCCGAGGCGGGAGGCGAGGCGTCCGGTGAGGCCTTGGTCCGCCGGGGGGTCGGCAACATCTCGGAGCGACTGGCACGCTGGTGGACCGTGCGATCGGCCGGAGGCATTTACCGGCTGCTGCATCGGCTCCCCGAAGCCTTGCCCCAGCTCAGCCTCGGTCAGATCACCCAGATGGCCGGACCGCTCTGCACCAAGGCTGGAATCCGAATGACGGCATGGCGCCCCGTCCGATTCTTGCGCGAGGGCAAGGAGATCCTGCTCCGAATCCCGCCGCAACGCGGCTTGAAATACCTGTCGGCGCAGATGATCCAGGCCGGCGTCGGCGTGGTCGGCTTCCGGAAGATGGAGGAACATCTGGCGAGCCGCAGGCCGAAACCTCAAGAGCGATAGCGAGCCGTGACGATCCGGTTTTCCCATGACGCGGGACCTCAAGTAGGAGTCGCACCGGGCTCCATGGATTCGTAGGCTGGCCGAGGAATGTGGCCGCCTCACCGACACCACTTGGCGTCCGCTGATGCTGCTGATCTTCGTCTGCTGATGTTGCCCACCTGGCCCCAACTTGGGTAAAATGGATTTCGGTGGTGAGAGAGACGTGACAAAAAGGCCGCAAACCAAGCCTTCAACGCGACTTACGTGCCACCGCGACCCCGAAGCCGAAGTGGCGGAATTGGCAGACGCGCTAGGTTCAGGTCCTAGTGGGGTTAACCACCCCGTGCAGGTTCAAGTCCTGTCTTCGGCATCATACTGCATGGGGGGGTAGATCACAGCGGTTGCCGCACCAGTCGATCACACCAGGACGATCGTCAGTTCAGCCCTCAGCGTGGAGCCAGTCGCCTGGACCGGATCCGGCGCACGATAATGAAGATCTTCCAGAGCGATTTGTTCTTGGGAAGGGTCGCACTGATCACGGGTGGTGGCACCGGCATTGGCCGAGGGATCGCCGAGGCGCTCGCCCGACATGGAGCTAACGTCGCGCTCTTGAGCCGCAAGCGGGAAAACCTGGACTCGGCAGCCGAGCAGATTGCGACGGCGACGGGCCGGCGCTGCCTCTCGATCGTGGGCGATGTTCGTCAGCCCGAGGCCGTCGAGTCGGCCGTAAGTCGAACCGTACAGGAACTCGGCAGCCTGGATATCGTCGTCAACAACGCCGCCGGTAACTTCTTCTGTCCCTCGGCCGACCTGAGCCCCAACGGGTTTGGCACAGTGATCGACATTGACGCCAAGGGGACCTGGAACGTCTCCCGGTCCGCCTATCAGGCGTGGTTCAAGGACCACGGGGGCCGGATCCTCAATATCAGTGCAACCCTGCACTACGGCGGCACGCCCGGCCAGGTTCACGTGGCCGCGGCCAAGGCAGCCGTGGACGCCATGACTCGCACGCTGGCCGTCGAATGGGGCTCCCAGGGAATCCGGGTCAACGCCATCGCCCCCGGGCCCATCATCGACACGGAGGGAGCCCGTCGCCTCTTCCCGGGACCGGCGGCCGAAGCCCTCCGGGCCATGACCCCGACGGGCCGGCTGGGCACGATCGAAGATATCGTCAACCTCGCCCTGTTCGTGCTGAGCGATGCCGGCGTCCACCTCAACGGGGCCATCCTAGTCGCCGACGGCGGCCTCTGCCTGACCGGCCACTCCGATCTCGGGCTCCTGCCGGCCGCCAGGACCGTCTGACCCCTCAGAGGTGCAGCACGAAGATCCGATCGAACGGATTGACGCTGGACGACTCACCACGGGTGTCGGGGATCCTGGATGCGGCCCATCGGCGGATCCAGGCGGGGAGGGTCGTCCCCACAACCGGTTCTTGAGGCAGGTGGAAGCGGAGCACTCCGAAACACACGTGCCAGCTCGAGGCCAGCCGATGAAACCCGGGTCAGGAACGGCCACGATAAAGCGTTCGTCATTTCATGATTTCCAGGTGTCTGGTTCTTGCTTGACGTCGGCGTCGAGGTCGATTTAACCTGGATCCTTGAACCGCTTGTGACCGGGCGGCGCATCGGCGACTATGGCAGCCCCTTTCCGTGGCGCCGGCGGACGGCGGCAGGGATGGGGCGTTTTTCGTTGATGCGGCCCTGGATGACGGTGGAGAAGTTCATGAATAAGCCGTTCGCGGATCGAGCCGAGGCCGGACAAGTGCTGGCGGAGAAGCTCGAGGCCTATGCCAGCAGGAACGACGTGCTCGTCCTGGCGTTGCCGCGAGGCGGGGTCCCCGTTGCGTACGAGGTCGCCACCGCGCTGGGTGTTCCGCTCGACGTCTTCCTGGTCCGCAAACTCGGCGCGCCGGGCCACGAAGAGCTGGCCATGGGTGCGATCGCCTCGGGGGACGTCGTGGTCATGAACGAGGATGTGGTCAAGGCGATGAAGGTTTCCGATGAGGTGGTCGAAGCCAAGATCGCCATCGAGCGTCGGGAACTGGCTCGGCGCGAGTCGGCTTACCGCGTCGAGCGACCTCCGCTTGATGTCCAGGGACGGACCGTGATCCTGATCGATGACGGCCTGGCCACCGGCTCGACGATGCGGGCCGCGGTGTCGGCGTTGCGGCGCCAGCACCCCGCGCGGATCGTGGTCGCCGTGCCGATCGGTGCCGCTTCGACATGCACCGAGATCCAGTCGATCGCGGATGAAGTCATCTGCGCCCTCACCCCCGAGCCGTTCCGGGCCGTCGGACTCTGGTACGATGACTTCGAACAGACCAGCGACGATGAGGTCAGCGACCTGTTGGCGCAGGCTTCCGGATCGACCGGGCGCCGCAAGGGGGGATCACCATGAGTCATGCCTTCAAGCCGAGCATCATCGAGCGCGACGCGACGATCTCTACGGGCGGTCGGACGCTCCGTGGAACCTTGAAGCTGCCGCGGGGTGCCGGCGCCGGGGTCGTCTTCGCGCACGGTAGCGGGAGCGGCCGGCTCAGCCCGCGCAACCAGTACGTGGCGCAGGTCTTGCAAGAAGCTGGCCTGGGAACGCTTCTGGTCGACTTGCTGGAAGAACGCGAGGCCGACGATCGCTCCAAGGTCTTCAACATCGAGCTGCTGGCTGAGCGGCTCCAGGCGGCGGCTGGCTGGCTGAAGAGCCAGCCCGAAGCGACCGAGCTCCGCCTGGGCTATTTCGGCGCCAGTACGGGGGCCGGGGCGGCGTTGCTCGCGGCGGCCCAGGCGCCGGACTCCGTGGGTGCGGTAGTGTCGCGCGGCGGTCGGCCCGACCTGGCCGGCGACGCCTTGCCTCGCGTGACCGCTCCCACCCTGCTGATCGTCGGCGGCGATGACGAAGTCGTTCTCGAGCTCAACCGCGAGGCGTTCGAGCAGCTCACCTGCCCGCGGCAGCTCGATATCATCCCCGGAGCCAGCCACTTGTTCCCCGAACCGGGTGCCCTCGAAGAAGTCGCCCGCATGGCCCAGGAATGGTTCCTCCTTTACTTGACGCCGTCCCCCTCCTGACTATGGGGGCGAAGATCCATCCGCCGGGTGGTGCGAGAATCATGCCGCCTGCTTTCACGCGCAAGCCGGAGGCCCGCAGCACGAGGGGCCGCGGAGATTAGCCGGCCGGATCTCGAATGTCGTTATCCTCAACCTCATCGCCGGGTGTATCGACATCAGCGCGATGGCGAGGTTCAGGTCGCGGGCTTCCAGCAGCAGAATGCCGCCGAGCGTTTCCTTGGTCTCCACATACGGACCATCGGTGACCTGGACCCCGCCATCCTTCATCCTCAGCGTGACTGCGTTACGGGCGGAATCGACCGCTTCGCCCCCCAGGTAATGGCCGCCTCGCCGAAGTACCTCGTCGTAGGCAAAACATTCCTCGATCATTCTCTCCGTGTCTGCCTGCGGAATCTGAGCAAACGCCGCCTCGCCGTAGAACCCTAAGCAGACGTATTTCATGCGACTCTCCGTTCAAGGACTGCCCTGCTGGCTTTGCTCGGCCTTCACGCTGCCAAGCTCTCATTCACGATTTAAAACGGCCCAGGCCGTAACCGTCACGATCCGACGAGCGGGCTTCCAGTTCTTTAACTTCCTCCAGCCGCTCGGGGGTAACCACCCCGGCAAAGTCCTCCGGTTCCATGAGCGGACGAATTTCGACGTCGGAGTCTTCGACCATCAGGTTCGGGCATTTCTTTACCCAGTCAATCGCTTCTTGGAGTGAAGAGACCTTCCAGATCGAGAACCCGGCGATGAGTTCCTTCGTCTCAGCGAATGGCCCGTCGGTGACGGTGCGATTTGAGCCGGAGAACCGAACTCGGGCACCGCGAGAACTTGGCGTCAGTCCCGTACCATCGAGCATGATTCCCGCATCGATCAATTCTTCGTTGAACTTGTCCATGGCCGCGAACATTTCGGCGGACGGCATCTCGCCGGCTTCTGACGCCTTTGAAGCTTTGGCAATCACCATGACTTTCATGACGGAACTCCTGAACTTGGTGGATGGGAATGCGATTGAAGTCGGTCATTTTCCGACTTTCACTCAGTAGTCGAACGAGAATCTCGCCAATCGACAACGGTCTCCAAAATCTCGCCAGAAATCTGTTTCCCACACACTTCTCATCAGGAATTGCGGTCGGAAACTAGATTTCGGACAGTCGCCGAGTCAAAAATCGCTGCTCAGGTTCCTGCCGAGCCAACGAGAGTGCTCGCTCATACGAGTTCCTCCCCTCGGACATTCTTCCGGAGCGACGGCACAACTCCGCTCGCGCCGCGTGCGAAAGGTGGTCATCCACCATTCGCTGGGCCATCGTTGCCTTGGAAGTCAAGAAGGCGTGGGCGATCTCTTCGGTCGTCGGTCCGCAGACCTCGCGAAGCGTGAGCGGCACCTGCGGCTTTGGGTCATTGGCGGGATGACAACAGATGAAGATCAGACGCAATCGATCGTCTTCGATCTCCGTGGCGGCCCGGGCCGCATTTTCATCGGCCACTTCGTCGACTCGCAAAGCGATTTCGGGCTGAAGTGCCCTCAGGCGGCCTTGCCGACGAAGCGCATTGATCGCCTTGAATTATCCAGTGGAGATCAACCACGCTCTCGGATTTGCCGGCACTCCATCTCGTTGCCAAATCTCCACGGCGGCTGCGGACGCCTCGTGCATGGCATCGTCCGCCAGATCAAAATCCTTCAGCAATCGGACGAGTGAAGCAAACACGCGACGCGAGTCGGAGCGGTAGAGATCGTCGATCCGGTCGCGGATCCTTACGGAGGCATCGCGTTTCATGTCGATCGTTTCATGCCAGCTTGACCGCGTCCGCGGTCCGTATCGACATCGGTTCAGAACGGCGAGATTTTACCTGATTCTAAGAACAAAAAACAAGATGCGGGTTGAGGATGAGAAGGTCCGCGACTGGTTCCGGCTCGTACTGGCCTAGCGACGCGCACACCGAGGCCGAATCTCTTTCAAAGCGTGCCGAGGTACAGCGGCAAGAGAAGCCGCCCGTCCAGCAAAAGAACCGGCTGCTTAATATGAGGCTGGCCGAGGATATCGACGGGGAGACGATTGCGTCCAAGCACACGGAATGCGGGATTTCACATCGCGTGTCCTTGCGTCTGCGCACTTTCCGGACCCGACTTGACATTCGCATCATCTCCCGCGGGCAACGTCCCGCTTGGTATACTCAGGAAAGCGAACACGCTGGTTCATTCCGACCCTGGCAAGATCATGGGCCATCCCGCGATGAGGGCGGTCATTGCGCGTAGGTGAGGATGTCGTGCCGCTCACGCTGCGTGATTTGCGGGAGAAACCATCCCTCTCGGTCTGGGCGAGCACCTTCAGACCCTCTTCCCCATCTCGCGAACCCCGACGGAACGCGAAAACAAGCACAAGAATAGGCCACGACCAAGGGAGGCAGCCATGTCGATCGCCGAGATCATCCATGCGGTTCGGGCGCTTTCGCGCAGTGAGAGATTCCAAATCGCGCAGATCTTGCTTGACGACCTGGCCAAAGAGGAACTGCTGGCGGCGTTTACGGAAGGACATGTCTTTCCGATCTACACACCAGAGTATGCCCCCGATGCTGCGGCCCAACTGGCCCAGGCCCTCCTGGAGGAAGGGACCAACTCTTGAGTCTTGTCGAGCAGTTTCCCTACTGCGACAGGAACCCGGCTTCCGGTGGGCTGGACTGGATGCCGGACCTTCCGATCGTCCTTCCCCATCAGTCCCGTTCGCTGCCGGGAGTGGGATTGGTTGATAGCGGCGCATCCATCAGTGTCCTGCCCTATTCCCTGGGTCTTCAGCTTGGGTTCGACTGGAATACCCAAAAGGCGCACATCACTCTTGGTGGAACTCTGTCGCATGTTAGTGCACGCGGTATCGTGGTCATTGCAGCAGTCGGGCAACTGTCGCCGGTGCACCTCGCGCTGGCCTGGGCCAACTCGGACCAGGTTCCGTTTCTTCTCGGACAATTCAACTTCTTCCAGACCTTCGATGTTTGCTTTTTCCGCACGCGGAATTTCTTCGAGATCAGGCAAGCGGGCGCAGTGAGTCCTCCGTGAAAATAGACGGCCGATAGCGGCCGCCGTCATTTTTTCAGAATCAAGGATGGCTTTGGCAACCGCGAGGGCCTCGCGGCAAGTCCGCTGCGGCTTGGGACGCGCGGGCTGGTTCGTTCACGCCAACCGTGCCGCCAGTGGAAGCACCACTCGGCGGCCTTGCGGTAAAGGTCGAGGAAGGTAGGTTGTTCGGCACTGCGAAGGCTCAAGCCAGGGAGCAGGTGCATTCGACCTCGAACCGCCAGCCTGGGCCACATCAGGTACGAATATTGCTGATATCAAAGAGCGAAACTGCGTTGTGCATTGTCTGCAATTTCGGTGGCCGAGATCACTATAAGGTGGACGTTGCCAGATTTGAAGCGTCGAACAAAACACCCTAAGTCCCTCCCGATCAGTTGCTTACAATGACGGGCAATTGAAGCACGAGGGATCGTCCCAAAGTGCTCATCACGGGGTTGACAGTTGGGATCGGCACTCCGTGGCATACCAGCCCGAAGCGCCAGCGAGGGTTTCCCATTCCGCCGCAAGGACTTGCGGCGACCCTCGCTGGCGCTTTCGGGCTGGTATGGGATCTTGCCGCAGGTGTCAAGTTCAAGCGATCGTCAATCCGCCATCTTGGGACGATCCCAAGCACGATATGGAAAAGTGGCGGGTTTCAACCCACGTCCCTCGCGAGGAATCAAACGACGTACCTTCAATAAGAATAACCACTTACGACGAACCGCAAGTGGCTATTTATGGAGACGGCGGGAATTGCACCCGCGAGCCAGGAAACGGAAGCCCTTGCTCCACAATGCGCTTACGTCAAGTCAGGGTGCTTCTGGCTGGAGACTGGCTGGGAACCACCGGCGTCAGGAGACGCCTCCGGGCACCGCATGACACTACCGCCGGAGTTGCGACAGGTTATCGCGGCATGGCCTTTTCTCCCCCGCCAGATTGTCCGGGCGATTGTGGCGCTGGTGGCATCGGCCCTGGAGGCGCCGGGGTAGCAACACGAACGCGGTCGCTCCGATTGCGCGTCGAGAGCGTCACACCTGGCACTGACGGGACCGTGGCGCCGAGCGCCGTTCCTGGGAGTCTTCTTGGCCGATTCAGGGTACGAGCCAGTCGTCCAGTCGGAGGTTAGGGATGTTCCGATAGTCGGCCGTGTTGTGGGTCACCAGAGTCAAGTTGTGAACGAGTGCCACCGAGGCGATCAGCAGGTCCAGTCGGCTGACCGAGATGCCGACCTGGAGCAATTGCGCTCGCACCATGCCAAACTGGTTGGCGCACGCCGAGTCGAAATCCAGCACGATCACGTCGGGCAGCAAGTCGTTCTCGATGCGCTGGACGGCCTCCGCCCAATTCTTCCGGTTGTACGCCCACGTGTAGAGCTCACCCAACAAGATGGTGGAGATGCAGAGGCCGCCGGCGTGCTGAACGAAGCGGTGCATCAACCCGGCCGGCCGCTTCAGGTGTGCGGAGCAGGTGTCGGTATCCAGCAGGAAGTTCATCCCGAGATTTCCTTGCGGGTTTCTCGTTTTCGTTCCTGATGGATCTCTTCCAGGATCCGATCGTCCTCCTCGGTCCAATCCGCCGCGAAGGCCCCGGCGCAGCGCCGTAGGCCCTCACCCCACGGTTTCGGGCTCGCGACGGTCTTGATGGTGATCTCGACCGGTTGCCCGTCGGGAAGCCCCAGGTCCTCCGTCAGCTCCACGATCCGGCCGTGGATCACGCCACGAAGCGTTCTGGTCATGAGGGAATCTCCGTCATGCAAGCGTGTTGCACGGGTTGATGCTGACAGCCACGCGCGGGTCACTTTGCATGCTTCAGGCCGATCACCTGGCCTTGGTGGTGGCTGACCGGCCACTCTCGACAAGACGTCCGTTCATTATAGAATCGTGGCGCAGTATCGTAGGAAGCGCACTGCTTGCCTCGAGGTCCTCGCGTCCTCAGGCTGGCTTACGGTGAGTTCGTCCGGGCGGGGACGCGGCCTCGGCGCGGGGCTCTTGAAGGACGCCATGCGCCGCACTCTCCAGGCAGCCGACATATCTGCGCGATGCACGACCGGAGTCACATTGAAGACGCTCGGCAACGCTCGTCAGAGGTTACATCACATCAGATGGATGCTTGTCCGGCTGCGGTTTTCACAATGCCTGCCTGAGGAGTTTGTCGATCGTATCGTAAGGATCGCCATTCACGGCTCCCTTCAGGTCGCTGATGACCTGCTTCGCCAGGTCGAGAAGCTCCTCGATCTTCTTCTTGGCCTTTGACTCCACATCCGCTCGGCTCACCCCGTGGTAACCATGCGCCGCGATCGATTGGTTGCGCAGTTCCTGCAGCCCTGCGTCGCCAATGACCTTCAGCGCGTTGTACAGCTTCCCGTACTCTTTCCCTTTCCCGTCCTTTTCGACCCGAGTGGCCACAGCGCCTCGAACAGATTCCAACTGTTCGGCTCCTCGGAACGGATGTCATTATTAGCGAACCACTTCCGTAAGCCGTCATCGCCGGAGATCACCTGCGAAAAATCTGCAAACCCGGTGCCCTTGTGCTTGTGGGTGCTGTGCTTCGTTTCCATCTCGAACACGAGCCGCAGCACCGCCTCTTGCAAGCGGAAAAGCCGGCTCAGGAAATCCACCCATTCGTCCTGAAGGACCTTGCGTCGGATATTGAAGTACAACTCTTCCAAGAGCTTTCGTTGCAGGTTGAACCACTTTTCCCACTCCTCCGGTGATGAGGCCGATCGTGGGGAAATTGCCTCTTTTAGGAATGGCTGTAGCTCTTCGAGGAATTGACCCAATCGGGCATGCACCTCGCCCGACAAAAATTCTCTTCGCGCACCCTCAAGCACTTTGCACGCTCCCTGAAAGTCGAAGCGTGTTCGGCACTCGGCGTAGGGCGCACAATTGCTGGTGCCATGGTTCACCGAGCCGGCACTGACCCAGCGTCTGTTTCAGGGCTGCGTAGTCACGGCGTTTTAGGTGTGCTTCGGCTTCGCGACGTGCGTAGTCACCGAGCAGCTCATTCTGCAGATTCAGCAGTTGCACGTCCGCTCCCGGCATCACATAGATGAATTGACAGCGATCCCGGAAGCGACGCACTGCATTGATCGCCAGCCCCACGTTTGAGGCATCCGCACCGCCCACCGGTGCGACATAGACGACGTCATCCTCGTCAGGCTGCGCCGCCTCACCCAGTTTCGTGTTGAAGAATTGCAAGGTGTTATTGTCAGTCCGCGGGATTACCTTCCAGGCGAACGATTGTGACCTGAACGTGGTTCCCCAGCCGCTGAGGCAGCAACCGTTGCAACACACGGGCAACGTTCACGGTATCGCTGCGTCGGTAGTCCTCCTTCACGGTCTCGTCCTGATCGGTGTAGAACAGGATCACGCGAACCTGGGGCAGTGCTGTCTGGAACGGTGCGAGGACGCGCTGGAGACCGGGGAGAAGAATCGGAGCGTCCAGATTGTTCTCCAGAACCACGAACCGGTCGAGCCACTGCTGGCCATCTGCGCGACAGTTGGGAACAGACCGTCCATCTGACAGCGTGGTCGAAGAGGGCTTGCCGTTGCAGGTCGCGTCACGGGTACCGACGTTTGCAAGATAGAAAAGTCGCATTCGGAACGGCCTCAATCAAGAAATTTGCGTCAGTCCTCACCGCCCCGCCGATGCTCGGCTCTCACAGGGTCGGCTTCAGTGGCTGTCCCGTACTCTTGTCCTGTTGAAACCAGCCATAATCCGGGTATTCAATCGGCTTACGCGGGTCGTTCTCGTTGTAAATGAGCATGGCCCGCAGATGGCGCATGGTCTCGTCCGTGCGGCTGATGATGGGTTGCAAACGTCGCTCAAGTTCGGCCCTCAGATCCTCTCCATCGAGCACGTGCGGCGCCATTGCCTGGCCCCGGTAGCGATCGACGATGTGCTCCCGAAGTTCCATCCTGTCCATGATGATCCTGACGCTCCCGCCGCCCTGCGCCTTGCAGCCTCCGAATTTATGGCGCAAGGGTCCGTTGAGTGTGACGGGGCCTAAGGCCTGCGGTGCCAACGCCTCCTTGCTGAGCGTCACGGTGACGCTCTCCTCCAGGGCCAGACAGTACAGCAACAGCCGGAGTTCGTCCTCCCCCAAGTTCTCGAAATCGACGCCGAATGTGAACCGTGCGCATCGGAGGTAGCGGGAAGACAGTGCGTTTCTGACCCTCCTTGATACCCGCATCGGGCGGGGTTAGCTGATCCGTCTCCGGCTGGTGGTGATAGAACTTCCGTGCGGCGCGATCGACAGGGTAGAACGGCCTGTGATTCGGGTCGGGAGTGCCACCGGCGATCTTGAACGTCAACTCCTTCGGCTCCTTCCCCGCCAGGCGGCCATCCGAGAAGCGAACCAGTCCGGCGAACACCTGTCCCTGGTTGAGATAACCGAACATCCGGGCCGAAACATCGAGACGCCAGTGCGCACCTTTGCCTTCCGAGGCTTGTGAAAGCGCGTGTCTCTGATCGGCTTGCCTGTTGGAGAAAGGAATCGCTGCGTTGCCAATCAGTTCGACCAGGGACCGAATCAGCCCCTTCAAAGAGGTGCCGGGAATGAAGAGCTGGTTCGTCCGGCTGCTGCGAATGAATCGGCCGTCCCCCTTGCTGCTGCCGATCAAGAACGGTGTCAGCGCCTCCAGGGTGCAGTCCAGTCGTCCGGACAGCCCCTGCCACCGGTGCCGGTACGCCGGGGCCATACGAGCCACGTCGTCCGCGCTTACCGGCACCCAGCGGTACGGGTTCCAGAACTTCTCTCCCTGCGGCACGGCTATTCCTCCCAGTTGGCGGTCAGGTCGCAGAGCCGGATGAACTGCGGTTCGCCGCGACTGTCCTTCCAGATTTCAACCTTTACTTTCGCGATCACCCGACCCTGCGCACGTGTCTCGGCGTCCACGGGGTAGCGCAAGCGGTGGGGGATGCGCAGGTCGATCCATTCACCAGGCGTATGCTCCGTCTGCTGGCCCCACAGCGGATAGGTCGCCTCGTCGCGAGTCAGGACCCCTAGCTCGTCGCGTGGCGACGGCGCCTCCAGCGCGGCAGCCATCCAGCCTTCACCGAGGAACACCACCCGGTAACGGCGCTCGCCCAGCGCCGGCAATCGCCGCCATTTCAGCTCGCCTGGGGGAGCAAAAACCCGACCCACCGCGACGCGAGGCAGCACAGTCTTCAATGACTCGTCGTACGGATCTCGACCAGCACCGTTCCACCTCACCATACCGATCGGGCCACGCCAGTAGTCTCGCGCCCAGCCGTCGGCCGCGTCCAGCCAGCAGCGGGCTCTCTCGCCAGCAGGAGGGGCGAGTGCTTCCAAGAGTTCCAGCAGATCGGGCTGCGCAGGTCGGCGGCTTTCAGGATCGTCATGGCAACCTCACCTCGTTGCTACCCCCATTGGTTGGTGCCACTGCAGGAACGACTCCAGGCTCCCTGCCAGGGCTTGCAGCAGTGTGGACCAGTTCTGCGTCAAATCGTACGCTTGCCGAAGTCCCAATGATTGACCGGACGGCAAGGGGATGGGCGAAGGCGGTTGCCAGTCGGATAGGCGGTACTCCTGCCGTTCCTGGTCGGTGGCCAACTCGCCCAGACCTGCGACAGCGCTCTGGGATCGAACGTAGCTGACCACATATCGCGTCACCTCGCCCTTGACGCGTCCCAAGCCCCGACTGCGGCCCGAGCCGATTGTGATCATCTCGTCGTTCAGGTCCTGCAACAGGAAGTTGACCGCCGCCAGTTGCCACCGCTCGAAATTGGTCATCCGGAGGGCGGTCTCGAAGATACCGCCCTCGATCACCACCAAGTCGAAAAGCACGCCGTGGACTGTGCCGCCCGTGAAGCGGTCGATGCCGACGCCATTGCGACTCCCCGGCTTCGGGTCATGACCCTGAATCGGGTAAGCATCCCCGATGCTAAATCGGCCCGCGAAACGCAGGGAGCCGAACAGGCGGCACGCCGCACACGACTCGTGATACGCAGTCGCCGAGGAGTTCGGCCTTCCCTCACCCGGCGTGCGATAGCCGCATCCGTAGCTGTGCTCCTCCTCGGTGACGGGGACGTTGAACTGATCCGCCTTCTTCGGATCGTAGTACGGCAGGCAGACGCTCCCAGGCCGGAGGGTCCGAGCGATGCGCTCGAAGTGACTCCGGAGCACCCCCTTCAAGGAAGACCCGGGAAAGAAATAGGTCTTCCTGCCGTCGCGCAAGGTGCTCACCGGCACCATGTCGGGACCGTCGAGCGTGGCGTAGCCGCTCTTGATCAAGATCGGATCGATCGGATGCAGTCGGACGGTCACATCGGCCTGACAGAGCCATTTGCGCAACATCGGTCACCTCCTGCGGGGTCGGAGCTGAGGACTTCTTCAATTCTCTTCTGGAAATACGGTTGCCAGTCGCCCCGGTCGTTGAGTTTCTCCTCGGCCTTCAGCCGGGTGAGGTAACGCAACCGCTCCTTCGAGTCGTCGAATTCCACGCCATGAAGCTTCACGTCCTCCAACCGAAAGCGGCCGAGCCCCCGGCTGGTGAATCCCCCGAGGCTGCTGCCGGCCACCCACTCAAACAGGGCAGCACCGACCAGCGCCTCTTCGGCCGGCGTCGCGTTGTCCAGGTCGAAACAGACCAGAAAGGCAGCTCCCGCGGCGACAGTCTCATAATCGTACTTCAACCCATCGACGGCAGTGTGGCTGTCCCTGTCGAGAACAACACCATCGCGCACTCTCACTGACGCCGCCGCCGGGTTGTCGAGTCTGCCGTCACTGCAGCGCAAGCGCACGGCCTGTACCGGCGAGCCGAAAAGTTTGCACACATCACAAGTGTTCTTGCCGATCCAGTCAAGCTGCTTCTGCACTCCTGCCATCACCGCCTCCCTATGGTGCTCGCGCTGCCCGCTATACCAGCGCACGTCGCTGGAGCAGTCGACCCCGCTGGCCTCGACGTTCAGCAGGCATGCGCTGAGGTTCACGCGCCGAGGCCAGAGCCTCGCAGGTGTTGCGCAGTTTTCCCTTGATCGAAGAGCCCGGCAGAATCGGTTGGCCAGTGGCGTCCAGCAGCACCCCCAGGTCAGAGGTCTGACCTTCTCGGCCCGTGCCGATTCGCCAGGCGGTTTCAAAGACGATGCGGCCGCGAATCTGCAGCTTGCGCTTAGCCGCAGCCCTTCCGCGATGGCAGACGTCGCCGGCATGCTCATTCTCCTGTGGTTCGCTTGGACATTTCGTAAAGGTAGTGGACGCAGAATCGCTGGAAGAAGGCCGCGTAGTGTTCCATCATCCACTGTCGTTGCCAGCGTTCGCGCCGTTCCCGTTTGTCCTTCCGTGAGGCGTGCTGTTCGTTCGTAAGCTGCGCACCGGGCAGGTACTTGTCGTCCTGCAAGTCTGCCGGCAGGGCCTGGTCGCGCGCCTGGTTGAGCGACCAGGGAAACTTTGGCGGCTGGCCTTCGCAAAGCCCCCTGATTCGTTCCCAGAAGGTGATTTCCGCCCTTAGTTTGTGCTGCCGATCCTCGTTCTTCGTAGCATTAAGCTTGCCCTGGGTCTTCACTCGCTGGTGTTCTGCGAACTCTCCCACTTTGGTCGGCTCGTTGGCAGCAATCTGCCGCAAACCGGCGATCTGGGCCCGAGCAACCGGCCAACCGTCCTCCTTCGAGTAGTGGCCAGCCGCGTTGTCCCGCAGGTACCTTGTCACCTCATCGATGGCTCGCTGGCCCAGTTCAGTATCGACCTCGATGTCGAGATCAAGCATGACCTTGCTCCATTTCCTTCTGGGCCTTGGCGTAGAGATAGGCACCCACGACGGCGCAGGATCCAACCACGAGCCAAGTGCAGGCGCAACAGCAAACGCTGCCCCTCGTCGGTGGTGAAGCTCTCGGCGGCTTTGCGCAACTCGCCCAACTGGCGGAGGGTCTCGTCGCCCACTTTCCGCCATTCTCGAAAGGCGCCGGCCTTCCGACCCATCTGGCTCTTGATGAAGTCCTCGATGTCCGCAAAGCGAGTCGCCGACACTGCCATCTGCTGCAGGTTCCGAACCTGGGTGCTGATTCGACCCTCCTTGTCTGCACTGAAGGTCACGAACATAGACGCGCCCAGTTCGGTCGCAGCTCGGTGCTGCTCGTCCGTGTCCAGGAAACCGTCTGCCTGCCGCAACAACTCGGGAGTCAGCACGACGCTCATCTCAACTCCCTCGGAGCAAAGCGAGTGTGAAAATCGTCGCAAGCCACGACTTGACCGAAGCCCTCGTTCCGGCGGGCACCGATGCCGGAAGCCTGTAGATCGCGGAGCCGTTCGCACAGGGCAGCCTCCCCGCCCTCATCGCCTTTGTACACGTATGCGTACACGGAGCCGCGGCTGACGACCCACTCGTCTTGTCGCGGCAGGCCATGAGCCGCATTCCAGCCACGGAGGCGCTCATGGTGCGCGACCGCCGTGACGCACCAGAGTCGTCCGCCTTCGAACTCTTTTCCGGGCGTGTCGAACGTCCGGACAGTAGGATTAGGGGGCGGTAGCGGGGGCAGCCAGGGAACCATGCCCGACGGATCGAGTGTGTAACGCAGGAGATCGTCCACCAGGACAGCCCCTGTCGGCAGTGATAGGGCGAACAGGATGTTGGGGTGAGAATCCCGTATATCCGGGACTACGTAGCAGAGCAGGGCCTCGCTCCAGCCGCTGTGGTCCACCGGTGACAGTGGAAGCTCCTCGCCAATCGTAACCCGGACGCGACCATAGCCGCGCATGCGCGCATGGCCCACCCGCAGGATATGATCCTCCTCCGCGAGCAGTTTTTGCAGCGCTCCAAGGGCGTCGGTCTCGGCCTCCAACCAGCCGTCCAGCGCAGCCTGTTGCCCCTCCGGCTTCGATTCGGGCTCCAGGGCCGGTAGCGTGAAGAAGATCGACTCCGCCGCGGAATGGGTTAGTCTATCGATGCCGACGTGTGCCGCCATCGTCCGTCGCCACTGCCTCTTCGGTTCGGTTGGCTCCCTGCTGTCGTTCAGGTGCCAGAAACCGCCGTGGGCCTTTAGCTCTTGACCGCACTCTCGACAGCGCTCGTGAGGCCACACGCTCCCGCTCAACCGTGGCCGCAGTAAGGCCACCAGCAGATCGACCATGCCGTGCTTGCCGTCCTCGGCGAAGCCAGGCACGCGTTTGCATGAGTTTGCAGTAAGTGGGAACACGCGATCAGCGGGATCGAGCGGTCCGAAGCGGCACGATTCCTCGTCGAGGAACAGCCTACGAAACGTCGCATCCGGCGCCCCGGAGCACTGCAAAAAAGCCTGGGCGAAGGCACCGCGCAGGACTGTACCGGAGATCGATTGCACGCCTTCGGAACGCGAAGACTGGCGCTCGCGGCGGACCACCAACGGCGACTCCAGGCTGGCCTCGACGCGGTAGCGTTTCATGCCTTACCCTCCGCCCGAATCAGTTGCAACATCTCGAACCACTCGGCTTCCTCAAAACCCTTCAGGGCATCCGTTACCGAATAGTCCAAGCGATCATTCCAGCGCACCGTCTCGCCCGCAATCTTGACCCGACATTTCCCAAGTCCCGTGCTCTTGTCGCCGCCAAGAACCTCGAGGCTGAGAAGCCCGGCGAGCAGCAGCGCGTACTCGAAGGGAAAGCTGTCGCCGTCCTGTGTAATCGCCCCGATGGGGTGACGAGCCTGCAAACGGCTGTGCAATTCGGTACCGCCCGGTTGGGCCACCTCCGTTACGAACAGAGCACGGTCGCGGGCGGTTCCGCTGACGCGGTCAATGGACGTGCGGCTCTGTAGCAGGGTCGTTTGCTGACCCGATGCGGCTGGAACCGCATCTTCCACGAAGAGGCAATCACCCTGGAAGCGGCTACCGAAGAGGCGGTCGATCAGCAGCCCCGACTCAGCGAGAGGGCGAAAGTTCTCCAACAGTGCCCCGTCCGGCTCCCGGCCGACGATGTGTGGGGAAACGACGTTTCCTCCAAGCACGGCTGCGAGGCGCTCGCAGTGGTGCCGGAGCACGCCCTTGATCTGCGATCCGGGAACGAAGAGGGCGCGTTCGCCGCGCGGGCCGCACGACCGCCGCCGCAGTAGGCGATCGACCGCGGCGGTTCCCTGCCCACTGCCGACGTGCCAGCCGGCTTCCCAGACGATCGTGAAGATGACGTCGAGCCTCTGGCGATGGTGGTTCATGGCTCCTCTGGACAGCCAAAGAGATCATGCGCCTCGACCAGGTCGGCGAGAGCAGTGGCGTTGTGCTCACTGGAACGAGTCCACGGATACGGATCGAGGGGGCCAAGCAACTTGAGAGCGTTCCACAGACCCCGCCGCTCGTGATGGTCCTTGTTCTCGCGGAGCCGGCCGAAAAGCTCCTGAGCGCGCCGCTGGGCCTGCAGCGGGCGCGGCTCCAGGGCGGCCTCGAGCAAATCCCGCATCTTGCTGCGCGGCAGCCGGGCCTGTTGCAATTGCTCGGCCGCCTGGCGTAGGAGTTCCAGGCGATTAGTTCGGTAAGGCCGCAGGGTACGAGAGTAATCGCTTTCCACGAAGTAATCCTCTTCGCGGATCGCGGATAAATCCTGACTGACGGAACCTGCGAGGAGATGGAAGTCCACATAGGCGGGAGCCCAGTAATCCGTCTTGTTTGTGTCGGCGCTGCCACCCCGCTTGGCGGCTCCGGAGCAATTCCTCGGCAACTTCGAGCAGGAGGTAAAAAGGAAACCGAGCCGGCGCAAGAGCTACGCCGCAGGAGATGGTCAAGCCGCGGTCCGCAAGGCCTCGGTCTGTGAAGAATCTCCTACCTGCCGCCGGCAGCCCAGCCTGACGCTCCTGTGTAAGGCACTCAAAGGCTGCCGTCACTCGCAATGCGAAGAGCAAGGCACGGTCTGCCGGTAGCATCACCAGCAGGTCGTCCCCGCCGAGCAGAAGAATGTCGGCTGGCAGCTTGCAAGGGCCTTCCCCGTTTTCCAGCGCCTCACGTGCTCGATCGATCTCCCCGGCGCAGACCTCGCTGAGCGCCTTGTAACAGGCGTCGCGAAGACTTCCATCCACCAGTTCGCTGAACGCCTTGCAGACCTCGGGGCTGTTGACGTCCTGCACGAGTCGGCCCATCGCATTGCCGTCGGCGTAGATCAGGCCGACGTAGCCCTCCCGGCGCGAGCGTGTGCCGATGCCTTCGGCGTCTGGGTAACGCAGGTTGTCTGCCTCGTCGAGGAAGCGTCCACCCGGGTCGAGAGATTCCATCCAGCCTGACCAGAGGACGCCGCGTCGTGCACCCCTGCTCTCCTCCCTCTTGAACTGGCTGGCATGGGAGAGCACCAGTTGTTCGTCGCCCCACCGATACACGCCAACTGCGGGCAGGTGTGAGGTCGATTGGCACTCCAGGACAAAGGGCAAGGTGGCTACAGTTGGACGGTGAGTGGCCAGGCTGCGCTGGAGGTGCAGCTCATCGAAAGCAGCTTGTACCGCAGCGGAATAGCCCGTTTCGTTCTCTCCGTTCCATTCAGCGATACCTGCGAGTGGCCTCATCTCGCACCCGGTCTGCTTGCGATAGAGGGCCGCGAGATCATCGAGAGCGTCCCGGACGCAATCGCGGTCAGCAGCCTCCACGATGAACTGCCCAGTGCCGCCGTTGGCAAAGACTTTGCTCAGTCCTGCTCCCAGCCTCCGGCTCAGGCATTCTTCCGTATCACAGCGATTAAGACGGTCGAGTAGGGCACTGGCCCCACGGATCTCGGCCAAGAGATCGGTGCCAAAGACAAATTGCTTGATACCTGGTGTATCGATCACCACTACGAATCGTGGCATGTTTGTGCTTTTCCCGATTCAGAAAGGCACAGGCCTGATTGCCGGAGGCTGTCAGCAGAACGGGGCTGTCTCCCCAGCGCAGCCAATCATATCAGACCGCCCTCACCGTACTGCTGGTGGCTCTGCTCATCATCTAAGCCACTTCCGAGATCCAGCTTATTCTAGCGGAACCACTTCCGAAGCTCATCCAGGAACCGCCGTCGGAACCGCGAGCAAATCAGTATGGCAGTTGAGAGGGGCGGAAAGTCGCCACGCCGTCCGATGTCCAGATAGTGACAAGTCCATCGTCATCAAGGTTCTCGGAGAAGAAGCAGAGTATCTGCCAGACTACCAGCGTCGGTCACACCGAAATCCGAGCCGTTGGCTGGATTTCGGGCGGCGACGCATCCTTTCGTTGCACTTCCCTAACCCAAAGGATGTTGCAAGAATAGCGATTTAAATCACGTCCGGCAAGACTCTTACGAGGAAAGTCACAAACGCGAGGAAAGCGAGGGCGGCGGGTAACCGCCCGCCGCCTCTCGAAGACCACGAGACGTCGCAAGCCCAATAAAGAAAGCCACTTGCGACAGATCGCAAGTGGCCTTTCAGTGGAGGCGGCGGGAATTGCACCCGCGGCTCATTCGACGAAAGCTGTTTCTCACAAACCGTTTGCGAAAATTGCCCGACTGGCATGTCGGAAGAGTGTCGAGACGACGCGACGCTTCGCGAGTTTTTCGCGAGCTGGCATCGCCTGACGCCGGATGTCAGGGCGGCGATCATGCAATTGGTGCGGGGCAGAGGCTGACCCTGCGTGTCGAATGTCAACCCGGCCGCCGCTAGCGCGGCGAAGCTCCTTGATGCTGGCTGTGACAATTACGTATGGTGTCCCCGGAATCCCGCCGTCTCCGCTGCCGGATGAGTCGGAACACGCTCTCGCGCCATCCGCCCAATACACCCCAGCCCCCCGATCACGAAGACACCCGGTACGGCGACCAGATACCATCCTGACCAGTTGTAATGTTCGATCGCTGCCATCCCGCCCATGTCGTCGCGCAACCACCAGATCCCCATCGCAGCCGTGACGAGAGCAGTCAGCCCGACTCGAACGGCGAGCCGCCGCCAGCGCCGGCTGTAGATACTTTGGCCGACGGCGGCCGCATATTCCAGCACGGCAAGTCCCGGCATGCTGTTCGCGATCAACTCCCCGAGCGGTACGGATCGAAATAGCACCACTACCCACACAGCCAGCGGTATCGCGACAATGACCGGGAGTGCCATGAGCAGCCTGACGCCCCAGACACCCCGGCGCGTCGCCAGCTTGAGAATCACGACCGGCACGACGACGTTGACGAAGGCAAGGCTGCCCAGAGAAAAAATGGCCCGTAGCCAGCCCGCGCCGTCCACGTTCCAGGGCAGCAGACGCATCCAGCGGGGGTCGTCAATGGCAGACCTGTGTTGTACGACTGGCTCGCCGCCTGACACCTTGTATGGCTCCTGAGCGGTCGTGGCCCGGGCCAGCCGGCAAACCGTGGCGTCGCCCGATTCGGCGAGCAGACGCGGCCGTCGCGTGGCATCGCCTGGATCGAGGACCGCCGTCGCGCCATGCCCATCCCACCGCGGACGCCCCGTCGCCCCGTCGAGGCCGACCATGGAGTCCAGCACGACAACCGCCGGTTGACCCGCTCGGGCGGGGATGACTTCACGCACCGGGTCGCGAGTCGGCCAGCACCATCTGTCTTTCAGGTCGCGCCCGACGGCGCAAAGCCCGTCGCCGTCTCGGAAAAGCAGCTCGTCGCCACCGTCACCATCCAGGTCCGCACGGATCAGAATGCCGGGTGATACGGCTGTCACCTCGCGGCCCGCACGCTCCTGACCCATTGCGTCGAGAATCACCACCCGTTGCTGCGTGGCGGAAATCCGAAATAGGACGCACACCTCGCTTGTTCCCTTGCCCCCGAAATCGGCCAGGCACACGTCGTGCGGATTCTGGTTGATCGCGCCTGAAGAGCCCGCCGCGCGCCAGGTCCATCGGGTCGAGCCGTCACGGCCGTCCAGCGCCGTCACTTCAAACTGGGCCTGGGCATTCGCCAAGAGCTGGTCCCGCACGACCAGCTCGGGCCGGCCGTCGCCGTCGAGATCGCCCGCCGCGAATCTGGCCAACACATCGTCGCGATAGGTTGTGGTGTGTGACCAGAGCGTCTTGCCGTCGCGGAGCGAGATCGCACGCCGTTCGCACGGCGTCGAGCTGATGCGATGCAATGGGACCAGTACAAACATGGCGAGCTGCCCATGACCATCAACGTCGCCGAATGCGTGAGGTAACTCGGCAGATTCGAGTCTGCTCGTAACCGGGTCATCGGCGAGCGCCACGTCCCAGATCACATGTCCGTCTCGCCCTGATAGACGGGCCAGGCGATCCTGCTGGCGAAGCATTCCGCTCGATGATGAGCCGGGCGGCACATACTGTCCGTGGTGCCGCACGATGAGGTCCATCGGCCCGCGCGGCTCGCAGAGCGCGGAGGTCGATGCTCGCGATCTCGGAGCAGCTTGTCCTCATGTCGAAGCCCAGCGGAAACGGGCCTGCTGTCCAGAGTGGCCGCCCCGACCTTCCGCTCAAGACTTCCAGGGGCAAAGTCGCGGGCCCCTGGGGGGAACGGTAATAGGCATCGCCTCCTGACAACACTGATCTCGGGTGCTCCGTCTCCATCAAGATCGCCGCCGGGAAGAGCGAATGTCGAGAGCGTATAGCCCGGCTCGCTCTCGACATCGACCTCTTGCCACGGGCCCTGGTAATCGAGCTGTGACCGCCAGAGGAGCCGTCCATCGCGTCCCGAGTGAGCGGCCGCCGTCAGGGTTTTTCTCGAGCCTTCGTCGATATCGGGCCGAATGCGCAGGTCGTCGCTGATGACGTCCGCAATTCCGTCCCCATCGAGATCCCCGACTCTGTGATAACGCCCCAGCGCTCGCCAGGCTTCAGGCATCTCGCCGCGGTAGGCTCGTAGGTTGCCGTCGACGGAACCCCAGAGGTCTTCCAGGCCATCACCGTCAAGGTCGGCCGTCCTGGGCCAGGAGAGCCCGTCGATCGCATGAAGCTCCTGGCCGCTGGCGAGGGAAAGGAAGTGGACGCGAGGAGGCTCACGATGAGGGTCGGGATGCGTCTGGCCGGTCCACGTCGGCGCGGTCCCGCCCAGCGGAACCGCGAGCATCGGCCAGCCGTTTTCCCCTCGACCCCACAGGAATGGAGGCCAGATCATGACGGACGGACGCCAGTGCCCCCCCTTGAAGTCCGTGCGCCACCACCAGAGCGAATGCCCATCCTTGCCGGAGATCGCATCGACGTAGATGGTCAGCAAATCGAGGTAATTTCGTCCGTCGTACCGCGAGACGGCGACCAGGTCACGCGTGCCATCGCCGTCAAGGTCCGGCGTGGCGATGACCTGGGCCAGTCCATCGTCGTACTTCGCCAGGGCCGAGACGCCCCTTGGGATGCAGCGGCCGAACCCATCGGTCGATGCCCGAGGCGCCGTCGAGCAGTCGCACGCCCCGGTACTCATCGCCCTTCGGCATCGGCCCGGAATCGGCGACCACAATCTCGGATCGGCCATCGCCGTCAAGGTCGACGATCAACGGCCAGTCCGGTGGCGGATTGATCGTGTCCAACCCAGACTTCAACCCATACTTCGCGCGGATTGTCTGAGCCCACAACTCGGCGGCCTGTTCCGGCATGAGAACGCCACCAGCGTCTGTTGGTTGGGCGAGGGCCCCGGGCCGAGCGCCAGGATTTCGGGTTCACCGTCGCCATCGAGGTCCGCATGCTGGACGGGTCGGACGGGCACGAATCCCAGGTCGATGGGCTGGCCCCGAGGTTGTCCGTTCGCGGGGTTGAGGCCGATCCAATCGTCGCATCATCGACGAACGCCACGGTCGAGCCTTTCCGACCATCCGATCAACATGGCCCCGCGGTCCAAGGGATCGTACGGCATGGTCGTCGACTGCGGATCGATCGGATGGGTCCACAGGCCCTGTCCCGAGCGTCCCGAGACGGCCACGATCACGCGCCGGCCGCTGTGTTTCGATCCATCCCACTCCACCACGGCTGGCTGCGCCTTCGCGTCCGGAGGGTAGACCGCTGCCGGAACGTCATCGAAGCAGAACGAATGCCGCGATGAGGTCGACGATGCCGTCGCCGTCGACGTCCCGCAGACGAGGGTGAGCCGAGCACCCGGCCCGGCCGGGGAACCTGATCGATCGACTGGGGCCACGCCGGGCCGTGGGGGTCCGGCCCGCCGCGTCCATCAGCCTCGGCCGTATAATTCCAGAGCATCGACCCGTCCTTACCCGAGAGTGCCAGGAATGACGGCGTGCCTCGAAACGCCCAGACGATGTCGGCCGTGCCGTCGCCGTCGAGGTCCGGGGCGGGCTGGACCAGAATGCCCGGCCGCTTGTCGTCGCCGAAATACGACAGCCGCCGTATCCACGCGACCGGGTCGCGCTTCGGGTCCCACGGTTTCGCCGGCCGCGACGCGTCCCAGACCGGCTTGCCGGACGCACCATCGCGCCGGAGCAACGTCAGGCCGGTCCACTCAACGAAATCGGCCTTGCCCGGGGAGAGCACCAGTGCGTCCGAAGCGAACGCGTACGGGATCGGCTCCTGCCCCAGCAGGCGGTTTTCATCGGCGGCGACGCGGTAGGTGCCCAGCTCGCCCCGGCCGACCCCGAACTGGTAGGTTTGACCGAGAATCCCCGGCCCCTCGACACGAAGACGATACTGGCCTGCCGGCAACGACACGACGGTGCGCGTGCCGACGGCGAACGGCTCGCCGATCGCTTCTTCGCCCGACTCGGAGAGAACCTGGGCCGTCAGGGGCGGACCGTCGGTCGACAGCAACACGCGGCCGAGCCGCGACTCATTGTAGGATCGCCAGCCAGGAACGAACCGACGATCAAAAGCGTGGTTGCCGCCACGACCATCGAACCCAGGCCGATCGCCTTCCTCCGCTTGCGGACATACCGCGTCATGCGTTCATGAAGAGGCGCTGCGGCGGGCCCGGATCGGCCTGCCGTCGAGCACGGCCCGCAGGTCATCGGCGAGTGCGTGGGCCGTCTGGTATCGCTGGGACGGGTCCTTGGCCAGGCAGGTCAGGATGATGGTCTCGAGGTCGCGAGGCAGGCCGGGCCGGACCTCCCTCGGCCGCGCCGGCTGCTCGTTGAGGATTCGCGCGATGACGCCGTGCGGCGTCGCCGACTCGAAGACGGGCCGGCCCGTGGCCAGCTCGTAGAGCGTCGCCCCCAGGCTGTACAAGTCGGTCCGGTGATCGACCGGGCGCTCGAGCGACTCGGCCTGCTCGGGGCTCATGTACCGCGGCGTCCCCATCAGGGCGCCGCTGACGGTGAGCGTCGCCTCGTCGGCACGCTTGGCCAGACCGAAATCGGTCAGCCAGACGACCCCCTCCGGGTCGAGCAGCAAGTTGGACGGCTTGACATCGCGGTGGATCACCCCGCGCTGGTGAGCATGGGCCAGCGCCTCGGCGGCCTGACGGCCCCAGCCGGCAACATCTTGTGGCGACAGCGGTTTCCCCGTTCGCCGTGACTCGGCCAGCACATCGGCGAGGCTCTGGCCTTCGATGAACTGCATGGCGTAGTAATGCACGTCCCGCTCGCAGCCGACGGCGAAGATCGGCACGATGTTGGTGTGGTGCAGCCGCGCCACCGTCTCGGCCTCGCGGCGGAACCGCCGCATCGCCTCCTCGATCGGCGACGGCGCCGAACCGGAGGACCTTGAGCGCCACCCGGCGGCGTAGTGAGGTCTGCTCGGCCTCGTAGACCACGCCCATGCCGCCCCGGCCGAGCTCGCGGAGGACCTGAAACTCGCCCAGCGTCGCCGGCTGATCGCCGGCCGGTCCGGCCGCTCGATGGACGAACTCGATCCCGGCCAGACACGCCTCGAGCTGCGCGGCCAGCGCGGGGTGGGCCGCCAGCAGCTCGCCCCGATCCGGCGACTTCCCGGCATGGAGATCGGCCATGTAGCCGTCCAGAATACTGGCCAGCTCGGCGGCGGAATCGGCCGGAGGAACAGGTCTCCGCTCGCGGGGGTCGCGGGTATCCACCTGGTCGATCGTGGCGCCGTCGGGCTGAGTCATCGTCGGCGATCTCCGGCTGGTGGGACCAGAAGCGGGAAGGCCCGGTTGGCCTTCCCATCATCATAGGGCCGGAAACGACGCAGATGTCACGCGCGATCCCATCCTCGGATATTGGCCGGGACTTCAGCGGCGATGCCCGCGAATTGGGACGAGAATCGAATCAGCGCCGTTCTGAGAACAACGACTCTAAGACAACGTTCGGGTCATTCGCCTGGGACATCGGCAACTTCGTCTACGAATCATTCCGCAAACAGCCTTCGCGACGCTATCCGCCCCTGGAAGGTGCTGGGATATTCCGTTCGCTCACGCCTCTCGAGCTACCGCCGCGCTCCGCTCGGAGACCAGGCCGTTCATCGCTTCGTTAGTAGGCGTCGGACGAGATGACCTCGCCCGAGGCACGAGTGATCAGGGCCTTCCAGACCTGGAGACTGACCGAGTTCTTGATGAACCGAACCGAGCCGTCGGCGAACCCGGTGTTGAAGCCGTTGGGGTGCGGCGAGCCAGCACCATAGAGTGAGGGCTTGGCTTCCGGGTCGAACTTAAGGTCGTCAGGCTTGGACCAGGGGACCCCGTCTTTCGACTCGACGACCATGATCGTGTTGGAGGTGCCATCGGTGACGGTCTGAATACCCGTGCCTGCACCCTCCTGGAACAGGGCGCCGTTGCCCACGAAGACGCGGTAGGTCGTCGTGCCGGGCTCGGGATTGCGCCGACTGGGGCAGAGGTAAACCGGAGGCATCTCCTTGATCAGCGGCTTATTGTTCGGGCTGTCCCAGGGCTCGTCGAGCTTGAACCTGTTGTAGAGCTGCTGCTGCTCCAGATAGGGGAGGATCGCCACCCGCCAGCTCAGGAGCGGCTTGCCGTCCTTGTCTGTGATGGCCGGCATCGGGAAGGTGCCGTTGGCGGAGAGGTAATTGTGATTAGCCAGGCCGATCTGCTTGAGGTTGTTGGTGCACTGGGCTCGTCGGGCCGCCTCGCGCGCCGATTGCGTGGCCGGCACGAGCATCGCCATCAAGAAGCCGCCGACGGCCGGCGAGGTGAGGCCTGGGATCGGCTCGCGCGCGATCAGGCTCGCCCCCTGGCTGTCCACTTGCAACGCCGTCGACGAAGGGAACAAAAGAGGGATCAATTCCTCGGCGCGGGGGAGCTTATCGAGATCGACCCGCAGGGCAGGCGTCTCGGGTGCGCCGGCCGGCGCCGGGGCACCGAATTGGCCGCGCATCCGCCGCGTCTGGGCCATCTGTGCATTGATCTGCTGGGCCAGGATCGGCAGGGCCTCGATGAAAGCGGGCATCGTCTCGCGCGGATCGGAGACCCGCAAGTAGACCAGGTTCGCGGGGAGCTTGCCCACCACCGGAACAAACGGCCCGGAAGGTTTCCATCGGCGGTCCGACGGGCCGCTCGGGAGGTTGGCTGCCTGCACGGTCGAGACGGTCGAGGCGCCGATGACCAACTGATCCTTGCCCAGGACAACGGTCGGCCGGAACAGGGTTGAGAACGGTGGTGGTAACATGCCCTCGGGAAAATCCAGCACGTACAACGGGCGCGCACCCTCCTGCTTTCGGAATTCCAGGGCCGCGCCGGGGGGGCCTCCCTGCTGCAACAGCAGGTTGGCGATCTTCATCACGGGCTCGATCGCTCGCGACAAGGCGGCGTGGTCGCGGACCTGAGCGGAGATCGTGAGGCCGGAGAGGCGAGCGATCATCTTCGCAGCCCGGTTCGGTCCGACCTGGGCACCCTCGGCGGGCGTCTGCATGTACAGGGCCAGCTTGGGGCCGAGGCCGACAATCAGGTCGTTGCGCAGATCAATGCCGAATTGCTGGCGAAAGGCGTTCTCGACCATGGCGATGTTGCCGGGGCCAATGGCATTGGGATCAGCCGGCTTCAGAAGCTCGGTGACCTGATCGTAGGACTTGGGGAAGTCGATCGAGAGCACCGTGAACCCGGTCAATCCGGCGGGCATCGGGGGCAAGGAGCCAGCGTCGAAGCTGGGCTGATCCAGGAGTGCGAGCAAGCCACGGCGGGGCGCCGGGGCCACCGCTCGGACCACGGTTTTCATCGCGTCTCCCTCGAAGCCCCAGACGAACTCGATGCGCTTCACACCGTCGAGTCCCAGACGCACCATGTCGGATGACATCGGCGGCAGTTTGGTGAAGTCGAGGAATCCGACCGCAGCGGTCTGGACGCCCGCTTCGGCTTTCCGAAGTGCCGTGCGGAGCGGATGATCCGATGCACCTGGCTCCTTACCATCGAGCACCGCGAGGACCACGTCGGGCTGGTTGGACAGGACCAGGTCGCCTTTCTCGATCCACCAGGAGCTCTCCGGGCTGAGCGCGTGGATCGCGCGCCCGGCCTTCTGGATCGGTTCAGGGGCGGCCGGGTTTTCCACGCCTTCGGCCTTCTGGTAGCGTCGGGCCACGAGTTCGAGCAGGCGATGGAATTCCGGCCCGTCGCCGCCGCGAACCACGTAGACTGTCCCGAGCTTGTCCGGGTCCTTGCCCCAGACCCCCAGCGCAAACCCCTGGCGTGCCGCCAATTCGATCGTCCCGATGATGTCCGCCGCCTTGATCCGACTGTCCGCGGGGGCGAACTGCTGGGTCAGCTCGATGTACTGGCTCACCAGGTCTTCCAGGAGGGCGCCCAGCTTGGTGCCGGTCAAGAGCTTGTGGGCCGACGACGCCCGCCAGGCCGCCTCATGAGCGTCGACTCCGTCGAATTCCAAATAGCTGATCAGATCCTGTGCCGGCGCGAACCGCGCCAGGGGCAACGGCCTCCCGTCAGCAGGGGCGGCCACCTGGCCGCAAGCCCATCCCGACGTTGCCGATAGCACCAGGACGACTCCCAGGACCACCCCACTGGTCCGACACCACCTCAGCGAGCCATCCGCTCCGGCTGAAACGCCAGCACGCATCATGTCAGTCTCCGTTGCGAGTCCCTGAAGAGGTCCATGGGCCACTGTCCACGGTATTCGACACCTGGCTCGCGATATTACATTCGTCGGAGCAGTTCCGTTGAAAGCCGGGAGGATCTATCTCAGAACCCATCGGACCTCTTCGCTGGAAGTCATTAGAAGGAAGGTACTTGCATTGGATCAACAGACCGTGAACGCCGAAGTCGACACCTGCTGACTGACCCACTGCCGAGGTCTGAGGAAGTGGCGCGCGAAGTCGGGAACCTCTCGATACAAGACATGGAGATGATCATTGAACGAGCCGAGGTTGAACCCGAATCGCTCCACAAGCTTTTTCAGGCTGGCTCTCGAATAGAGCGAGACGTGGCCGTTGCGAGGACCGGCGTACCACCAGCTCAGACCCATGCGGTCGATCTCGACGGGCTGGAGCAAGGTCGAGAACACGATCAATCCCGAGTCCGTCAGGAGGTCGCTCATGTCCGCAAACGCCTGGGCCGGATCGGTGGAATGCTCCAAGACCTCAAAACTGACCACGCAATCAAAGCGATCGCGTGGCCTGGCGGAGTGTCGAGGGACAAAGGGGTCGTAGGTGTCGATCTGAGAAAACCCAGCGGCACGGAGCTGCTCTGCCAGGGCTCCGTTACCACCCCCATAATCGAGGATGCGCCGCGGCCTGGCGACGGAGAACAACTGGCACACGATGTCCGCATTTCCCCGAGGCCGCGCCTCCTGATAGTCGGGATCAACCAGCAGATACTCTTCGTTGTAGATGTGGCGTCGGAAATCGTCGGTCGTGAAATGGTCGAAAGCGGTCGTGAAAATGAAATGGCACTCCGGGCAACGGTGGTAATAGATGGGCACACCCGAGATATCGAGGACCTTGCGACGGTAGATCTCGCAATTCTTATTGAAGTCCACCACACCGTAAGGGAACGCCACCGCACCACAGCACTTGCATGGCGTCTGCTTCGCGCAAATGGCCCGCAGTCCAGAGTTCATGAAAGGTCTCCAGTATTCACCTGATGACAGGGACTGAAGAGTCGTTTTCTGAAGAGTCAGCCGCGCGGGATCGCGATCTCTCCGACCACCCAACCATGATCGGCGTACTTCCAGAACCACTCCGACGGGGCTGAGCCGGATAGTCTTTAAGACTTCTTGCTATTCTTGACAAGGTCAAGGCGATGCTCTGGGAAGGGCGACGATTCCCCGGTCGCCGGGTTCTTGTTCTTGTAGCCCCCGATTTCCGCGGCGCCGCGTCAAGGCGTGGCATACGGCTCGCGAAGCCCGAATTGGGGATTCGCGTCGAGATAACGGCGGACCCGGTCACGACGTTCGAGAGCCTTGGGTAGAAATGCGATGGCCTGATCGATGCGTTCATCGGGCTCAGCGCAACTGAAGCGGAGGAAGCCGCGTCCGGCATCGCCGAAGCATTCGCCACCCAGGCAGGCGACACCGAACTGATCGTCGGCGCCTTCGAGCAGGTAAAGCGCCAGCCCGTGTGAGCTGATCCCCAGGCGGTTGCATGCGGCGCGGACGTCCGGGAAGACGTAGAACGTACCGGCCGGGCGGAGCACGCGAAAACCGTCGATCTTCTCGAGTCCGTCGCAGAGTCGCATGACCTTACTGCGGAACCGCTCCATATACTGATCGCGGGTCTCGGCGTCGGACTCCAGCGCCGCCTGAGCGGCGCGCTGGACCATGGGCGGGGTGCACGACGCCGTGGTGTTGATCAGCTTACCGATCGCATCGACCACTTCGGGCGCCGCCACCGCGAAGCCGATCCGCCACCCGCTCATGCTGTAGGACTTGCTGAACGTGTAAGCGGCCACGGTGTGCTCGAGCATCCCCGGCTCAGCCAGTATCGACGCGTGTCGGCCGTCCCAGACCATGTGGCAGTAGGGTTCGTCGGAGAAAACCATCAGGTCGGTGCCCCGGACCACATCGGCGATCGCGGCCAGGTCCTCACGAGTCGCCACGCCGCCGGTCGGATTGTGGGGCGAGTTCAGGAAGATCGCGCGGGGCTTCGGATCCGTCGCCAGGAAGTGCCGGACATCTTCAGCGGAGGGGCGGAACTGTCGCTCGACCACGAGCGGTACCAGCACCGCTCGGGCTCCTCGGCGCTCGAGGTTGGGGACGTATGTGGGAAACTGGGGGCTGAAGACCAGGACCCCATCGCCGGGGTCGAGGATCGCCTCGGCGAAGAACTGCTCGAACGGCTTGGCCCCCGAGGCGACCACGATGTTCTCAGCCGAGACCGCGTATCCGAACTCGGCCGAGACGAACCGGGCGGCCGCGCTGCGAAACTCGGGAAGACCCAGGCTTGCGCAGTAGCCCGTCTGGTTCTCCTCGATCGCCAGGATACCCGCGCGCTTGGCGTGCGGTGTGCTCGGGAACGGACTGTCGCCGATCTCCAACTCGACCACGTCCTTGCCTTGCGCCTTCAAGGACCGCGCGATCGCCAGCACAGTGAAAGCCGTCTCCGCGGTGAGGTTGCGAACCAGGGAGCTGAGTCGGGGCATGGGTTGCCTCTGAAGGGTGGGTGAAATCGGGTCGAACCCGGCGCAACCCACCAACGCCGAATCAATCGGTGGGTTGCGCCGGGTAGAGCCCAGTTTCACCCACCCTACACTTCATCGCGATGCGATGACCTGCGCCAGGGGACGGACAACGCGGGGAATCACGGCTTGCTGGAGGATCTCCTCGCCGAGCTCACGTTGCCGCTTGAGCGAGTCGAGGAAACTCTGCTCCGGCCCGGTCCCCCAGTACTGCCGCACGGTGAAGTAGACGCTGATCTGGTCGTCGCTGAACTCGCGGGTCCGAACCTGGTAGGCGTTGGTCCGGGTCTCGACGGCCAGCCGGCACTGAAGCTGGCACGACTCGTTCAAGGCCAGAGTCAGCGAAGGCTCGTAATTGATGACCTGGGTCTGGGGCAGTTCGAACAGCCCTTCCAGACCATGGCCGACCCCGAGCGCCTCGGCCACGACCTCGTCATGGTTGCCGTCGTAGTGGAAGTCGAAGCCGAACATGACGTCGAGCGCTTCGCAGTCGAGCAGGCTGATCGTCAGCAGGGGCGGGGCCAGGTCCAGGACCATCTCGTGCTGCCGAAAGGCGTGGTCCAGGCTCTCGGGATTCATCTGTCCCGAGCAGAGCCGGCGCGGCTCGATCGCCACCCATCGATACGAGTCTTGCTCCTTGTCCCCTTCCAGGACGAGGTCACCGTTTTCCCGGGTGTAGAAGTTCCGCAGCTCCGGGAACCCCTTCTTCATTTGCTCGAAGAAGTGCAAGACCGTGTCGCGGTTGTTGGGTAGCTCCATCTCCGTATTGAGGTGGACGTTGACGTAAAAGTCGTCCGCGTCGCAAATATAGCGATTCATCCGCGTGGTCCTGATGTCCTGGCGAGAACGCCGATCTCCCAGCCCGGCCGAAATGACGGCGCCCGGCTACGCCTGGGAGCGTCCGGCGTCGATCGAACCCTGCAAAAAGGTCATCCTACCACAAACCGGTCCAGCCGTGAAATGAATGGACGGACTCGCGCGAGAGCCTTCGTCGGAACGCCCGCGATGCAGTCTCATGTCAATGACCGTATCATCCTGTTCAAAAACCACTTACAGCCAGGCGACTCGTAGCCGGAACGCAGGCGTTCCGCCGTGTGCGCGCATCCATGTTCGGGTCTTTTCGAGCAGTCGGACGGGGATCGTCCATCTCTGGAGGGTGGATTACACACGCGTCGCGCCGGTCTCTGGGTGGCGGAAGCGGATCGGAACCTGCTCGTCGGGGGCAACGGCCGGATCGGGGAAGACTGCGCACGCCGTATCCGGGACGGTTCCGAATGGCGAAGCGGGCTCCGTTGTGGACGGACGGCAGACGGGCGATGATCTGCCCATCGTCCGCGGAGAGTGGGACCGCGCGCGGGTGGGCGACCACGACCATGGGGGGAGGATCGAGTCGTCCGGCTCGGTGCGGAACGTGAGCGACCAGGGTAGTCCCGGCAGCCAGGGCCGTTTCAGGCTGTAGGAGACCGTGACTTCCGGATGCGGCCCGGGCAGGATCGTGGCGGCGGACGGCTCCAGGCCCGGAGAGACCAGGCGGACTCCGTCGCACTCGGCCACGCTGTAGACCCGGATCTGCCAGGGGCCGACGTCCGATGGCATGGGTCGGACGCCGTGGCCGTTGCTTCCCGGGGTCGAGGTCGGGCCGCCGGCGCCGCGGGGCGGGATCGTCGGCAAGCTGAACGTCCAGCAGTCCTGGCGCTCGTAATCGGCGCGGGGGACGATCGCGGTGGTCGCGAGGGGATCGCTGGGTCCCTGGGGAGGCGCGCCTGGCGGGCGACGATCCATGCGGACGAGGCTTCCGCCGGCCATCGCCAGCGGAGCGTGACCCGGACACCACCGCCGACCGTCGAGCCGAGTCCGCTCCCCGGCGCGGGTGGCGCAACTCGGACGGGTCCGGGACCCGGGTGAGGGCCACGCCGGGACCGACGATCCAGGTGTCTCCCCAACCGAGGATTGGCGTGTAATAGCAGAATCCCGCGCGCGGCGGATCGGGGTCGTAGGCACGATCGGGTGCGGCCGGCTCGATCCAATGTCCGCCGAGCGCCCTGGGTCTCGTCGCCATTGAGCCGGGAGCCAACCGACACGGACAGGGGACGAGACGTACGGAGGATCCGGACGGAGCCGCGCGCCGGCTCGATCCAATCGATCCGGACCCGACCCGTCGGCTCCTGCAAGAGCCGGGGAGCCTCGGGGGCGACAACCGTCGGCTGCGGTCGCGCCGTGACGACGATCCCCGGCGAGGGGAACAGGCGGCCGTCGGGCATCTTGTAGACGGCATAGATCCCATAATGATCGTCCTGACGCCGGTCGGAATTGGGGACGATCGCATGATCCGCGGCCGAAGCGATCCGGTCGCCGTCGCGAGGACTGGCCGGTGGCCCGCCGCGCTTGCGGATGACGCGGGCCTCGGAGACACCGCGAGGGCATGACCAGGTCAGCTCGACCTCGTGCTCACGGAGCTCGATGCGGACATCCTTGACGTCGGCGAGGAAGACGACCGGGCTGGCGAGCGAGACGGCGGCGACCGAGTCAACCCCGCCGCGACGGCTCAGGACCGCATAGCCGACCGTCTCTCCCGGTGTCACGAGGGTGTCGTCGAACTCGCAGGTATTGACCTCGGCGATTCGCGTGCCGTCGGCGGGATGCTGGAGAACGCCGTTGCGCTTGCGCAAGAGGACGAAGGTGAGCGGCCCCAGACCATCGGGAGGCGGCGGCGTCCAGATGAGCCGGATGCGGTCACCGAGGACCTGGGCGTCCATCGCCGTGGGAGGGTCGGGAGGCGTGCGGGCCAGGCCGGACAGCGCATCAGGCAGGTCGGCGGCGATGTCCAGGCACTGGAGATAGAGGTTCCGCGCCGTCGGCGGGTCGGTACGTTCAAGCTTCCGCGCCCTGGCCGCCAGCGCCGCGGCTCGTCTGAGGCCGGGGGTCAAATCGGCCCAGGCGGCCTGCACTTCCGCCGATCGGGGATCGACCAGTCGGCTCCAGGCCTCGACCGCCGCGCGGGCAGCGGCCAGCTTGCCGCCGGCCCTCGCCGTCTCGTAAGCCAGTTTGACGCGGGCGATGTCCGCCTGCCGCTGCCGGACTCGAGTCATTCCGTTCCGCGCCCCGGGGAAGGTCGGGGCCAGTTCCAGGACGCGTTCGAGATGTTCGAGCGATCCAGTCAGGTCGAAGGTTCGGAAGGCTTGCTGAGCCGCTTCGAAGTGGCGGATGACCGGCTCGCGCAACGCCATGCGGAAGCCGCAGGGGCACTGCGGCTCGTCGACCCACGGAGTGCGTCGGCAGACCGGGCAGTCCCACCGCAGCGACGCGCCACAGTGCGGGCAACGCGCCGAGGCGGCCTTGCGCGCCACCGGGCTGAGCTCGGTGACGCCCCCACAATTTCGGCAGCGCAGCAGGGTGAACCTGGGGGTGCCATTGGCCGGAGCCGTCGCGTTGGGATTCGAGGCCAGGCCAGAACTCGGCAGCGGCGGCACCGATCCCGCCTCGCGCGCAACGCCGAGCCGGCGGCAGATCCGGCCGATGAGGCGATCCGCGCGGTCGGGGGCGATTCCCAGCGCACCGGCTTCTTCCACGAGGGCCGCACGGGTACCCGGGTCCAGCCGTTTCAACCCCTTGAGCGTGAACTCAGCCAGGATGTCGAATGCCTCCTCGCCTTCCTGATTCAGGGTCCGGTCATAGCGCGTCCGTGTTCGGGGCGAGCCCAGATGCGATTGCGCATGAGTGATCACTTCGAGCCAGGCGGTCTTCTCAGCGGTGACCTGGGCTTTTTTCATCCAGCGCTGGCGCTCGGCGTCGGCTCGGGCATTGATGTCGGAGGCCGGGGCGTCGCGCGTCAGGCCCAGGGCGTCATACAGATCGCGACAGCCCAGGTGCTCGAGTGCCATGCGAATCTGGCGTCGGGTCGAAGGGTCGAGGACGTCGGCCGGCGGATCGAGGTCGAGCTCCGCGTCGCCGTTGACGCTCGGCGCCTCGATCAAGTTCGGGATCGGCCGGATGATCCGGACCAGGTCATTCTCGTTCAGACCGAGCCGTGTCGCTTCGTCGATCAGGAGCCCGCGATCGGTCAGGCCCAGTCCCCCCTTGGCGGCGCGGAGGCGGACACGCCGTTGCAGCTCGTCGAGCTTCCGGTCCCGTTCGACCCGATGAGCGACTGCCAGCTCGGCGTCGTATGCCGCGCGCGATGTCGGATCGCTCAAGAGCGCCTTGCGCAGCGCGGGTATCTCGTCGAGATAGAGCTGGTTGGCGTGCCGGGTCTTGGGGTTCCTCGTGCCCATCGACCATGCCGGCTGCTTGCGCCTGGAGCGCAGCGTCGATCTCGGCCTTGTCCGCCGTCGGATCGACTCCCAGCCTGGCGTAATAGTCGGGCACCATGATTGCGTTGCTGACGGCGATCTGCCTCGAAGGACGATTCCGAGCCACCCCGGTCGTTGTGATGGCTCCCACGCTTCATTCTACTGCTACGAACCCAGGGGCTCCATGGAGCGATCCGGCTCAAGAGGCCCGCGGGAATTCACTGATGCACGATGGGGTCCTGGCCGCTCCCGCCCGACGCACCCCCGTGAGCGACGGCGACTGGGGTCGAACCGGCTGCGATGCCCCCCGCTTCCCGAGCGGTCGGATCGGGTCGATCTTTCCGCCGCAGATGGTTGTGCGTGACTTTCCGAAATGACTGAGTTCAGACTTGATCCCGCGATTGAGAGGAACTTGCGGACAGCAATGGTGAGTGCAATGCAGCCGATAGAATCGGTTTTGCCGATTTGCGAAAATTCATCGATTGAGTGGAATGCGCGGGCGTCTGGGTTCGTTTTCGCGGATCCTGGGGCTCGATTCGCGGTTTTCTGGAGAGTCGTCGGCGATCACCACCGCACCGTCTCGGGACGGTGGTGTTGACCCATTCCGAGAGTCCCGAGTCAGGACCGGCGGGACGTCCTGATCCGGCGTGGGTTCTGGGTTGGGCCGGCTGGGAGGAGGGCCGGACTTGCCGAGAATTGTGGCACAAATTGGCACTCGTTGTCATCTTTTGGCCGCGGCGCCCTCTCCGATCCCCATGGCCCCCAGCGAGTTCGGGCCGAGTCCCGAAATCGCTGTGCCGGGCCTGGCCGCACGCGGCACAGCCCCGTTGCTCGCAGCCTGGGTTTCCTGTCGGTGACGGTTACACATGGTCTCTCTCTCTATAGGATACCGCAGGTTTTAGAGTTCGTTAATGCACCTATCGCGGATTCCGGGGCGATTGGCTCCGGAACTCTCGACCCCAGAGGGAGATGAGAAAATCCAAAAATTCGGAGAGGTGGGCTACTCGAATGACCAATTTGGCCCGAACTGAGGGGGAAGAGGCGCGGGGTCGGATCGTCGCACTCCCCAGGTTTCCCGCACCCGCCGCGCTGAGATCGGTGGTGTTCGACGAGGAGTCTCGTTTTCTGGGTTCGTTTTACGGACCTCGGGGCTGGCGGCTCTGGCGTCTGGGTTCGTTTTGCGACTTCGGGGTCCGGCAATCCAAGGGTCCTGGGTTCGTTCTTCGGATTCTCGGGGCGGCCCAGCGTGATCTCGGATTCGGTCTCGGACACTAAATCTATCAAGCAAGGATTGATGAATCACTCGGATCAAGCCGTCATTTACCCTCGCGTCACCCTGTCCGAGTGAACCCAGCGCGACTGCGCGGGACGGTTCCCGGCTTCGGAGCATCGATCGGTTCTCGCTGATGACCACCCCGCGATGGTGTGGGGATGGCGGCACCGGCCGTCGATCGCCCCGGGGCCTCTCGGAACGACCTCCGTTCCCTCACCGGGGGTTCGATCGCTGCGCACCGGGCCATCACTCGTGAGGTTCGCGACAGAGGTTGGCACTTTTGGGCATCTTTTTGGCAAGGCGCCATTCCCGATCTGTCTGGGGGGAAGCCAATTGCGGCGAGGCCGCGATGGGGTGGGTGCCATGCGGCGGACCGTCGTGGAAGTGATCGCGCGAACGTCATAATAACAGTATACCGCAACTTTTCGAATCCGTTAATGCACCTACACGCGGATATGGGCCCTGAGCATTCCGAACTCCCGATCTCCGTGGTGGTTGCGACAATCTGAAAAAAAGGAAGTCGTGAAATCAACAGAGCCTTCCGTGAATCCGAAGGGAGTGGCGAGACTTCCTCATCGGATCTCTTCTCCTCTCGGCAAGATGTCATCGACGGTGATTTGTCCGATTTCGATGCCATCGAGCATGACGGAGAGGACGTGACCCGGCGCGAGCACTTCCAGCATGGCGTAAGCCGCTGGCCTGGGGTGGAAACCGGAGTCTTTGGCGGCGGTTTTCGACCTAGATGCTGATGCCGCCGGGCTAAGAATCTGTCCCGAAAGCCCCAAAGTGGCGGCATAATATAGCCCGGGGCGTGAGCCCCAGGATCCGATGACGTCACCCTCCCAATCTCGGCCACCGACCCAACGTCGGGCAGCGCACGACGTTGGGTCGGCGGCTGAGACGGAGACCCGAGCCATCCTGGGGCTCACGCCCCGGGCTATATTATGCCGCCCCCATTCGGGGGCTGAGAGGCTTTCGGGACAGACTCTGGGTTGAATCGTCTTCTGGAGCCGGCCAGTGAGTTCGTCAAGCTGGCGATCGCCAACATCGAGACGCGACGAGTGAACGACACGGTGATCGAGGACTGGAAGCCGGTGCTCGCCAACGCGATCAGCGAATGGGCGCGGCAGCGAACTCTGACCGCGGTCCTGGACAACCCGACCCGAAGCGATTCGAAATCCTCAGCCGAATCGACGGGCGGAGGGAGAATCGAGACGACTCAAGAGGAGCTCGCCGCTTACGAGGTGATTCGCCGGCTCCTGGGCCCGCAGCGGCCCGTCGCCTATGAGGACACGGTCTCCTACTTCAAGATCCACCTGGCGGAGCGGTATACCTGGGTGATGTGCCGCCTCTACCTGGGCCGCAAGCGTCCCTCCGTCTGGGTGCCCTTGCCTCTGGAACAGGTGCAGCCACTGGCTCTGGGGTTGATGTTGAACACCCCCCAGGCCGGATGGACCTGCCTCACGCTGACCGCGAGCGGGGAAATCGAGCGGTTGGGCGACGTGCTTTGCGCGGCGTGGGATTCCCAGAAGGCGGTCCACTCGCGGAAGCCAGAGGATGCGCAGGGCTAGCGCGCGCACTCTGGGCAATCTTGGTAATTTGTAATGCTTGCGACCCGATCGCTGGATTCGTACAATGGCCTCCACGTGATCCGAAATCAGGTGACGCGCGGAGGACCGAACGATGGCGAGCTCCCGGGGTATTTCGCTTGCTGAGATCGTGGCCCACTTCCAGGACCTGGAGGACCCTCGCTCCAGCATCAACCGTCGTCATCAGACGAAGGCGAAACCGACGTGCCACGGCCCGGCCCAGCGGCCCCTTGGCGGGGCGGGGACAGTTTCTTCCCCCACTTCGGTTGGGGGCCGCGCTTCCCCTTGGGGCGGTTCTCCGGGGGCACGGCATACAGCCGGGCATCGTGGCGCAAGCGAGTGAGGAACTCAACCTGGGCGCGCCGTCTTCGGGCAAGACCAACCGGCGGACCACGCTCCGCAGGGCGTAGCCGCCGTCGAGGACGCCCAGGTGCTTGCCGACGATGATCCGGGCCTGGGTGCGGAGCAAGGCGACGGCCAGCTCGCACTTGGTCCGGAACGACTCGGTGCCGCCGGAGACCGCCGGCAACTGCGACTGGCGGAAGTAGAGCCAGCCGGCAATCGGCAGGAACCCGGCGGGCTTCGCCGGCTCGTGGAGCACGGCGCCCAGGACGACCCAGTTGTGGGCCCGGACGGTGCTGGCCCGATTGGGACAGCGGGCGGTGTATTCATGGAAGGTGCAGGTCCCCCAGACGTGGGGACTGGAGCGATGGACCTTGGTGTCATCGACGGCCGAGACCCGATAGCCGTGCCAGACTCGGCCGGGAGCGGTCTCGATCAGGCCGTCAGACCCCACGTGACGCGGTCGGCGTGCCAGCCGCCGTACTCGGCGAAGGATTCCAGGGCCTTCCAGGCCCCGGGCTGGTCGAGGGCCAGGACCGACTGGGTGACGGTATGCTCCTCGACGTTCAGCGCCATGGCGGTGATCCATTCGGCGAAGTGCGGGAAGCCGCGGCGGGTGAAGCAGCAAGCGAAGGTGTTGAGCAAGGCTTGCCAGATGGACCAGGTCAGCCTAGCTTCAGTCATGGCGTGTCTCCTGATGCGGGGCCTGATGGGGTTGTTACCACCCGGCAGGTTCCGACCAGGAGACGCCGCTTTCAATACGGCACGTCCGCTCACGGTCTTGTGTAGCTCTTCTTGGAAACTACTGGTTAACCGTGTCGGTCGGCAATACCAGTAACACCGCCCTGGTCTTCTCGTTGCAATCCAGCAAGCGCGAATCGTTGGAATACGTCAACCTGCTGCAAACCGTCGATCACCTGGCGGCCCGCAAGGATCAGCGCCGCGAGCCGGTCGAGGGGAACGAGGTTCTGTCAGTCATCCAGCGACGCCTTCTGGCCAAGCTGCCAACTGACGCCGATGCCGCCCCGGCTGCCGCGGCCTACCAGGAAATCGTCACGCAAATGCGGCGGGCCTACGCCCAAAGCAAGGCCGAAAGCCAGCAGGCGGAAGAGGAGGGGCTTGCGCTGCGCGACCGCGTCCGCACGGCCTATCCTTTCCACCCGGCGCTCATCGACCTGATGCGGGAGCGATGGGCCGCTATCCCCGACTTCCAGCGGACGCGCGGCGCGTTGCGTTTCCTGGCCGCGTGTCTGCGCGGCGTCCACCGGGAAGGGAAAAGCCGCGCGGTGCTTGGGCCGGGAGACGTGCCACTGCACGACCCCGAGGTTCGCCTGGCCTTCTTCAAGGAGGTTGGTCAGCAGGCGGATTTCCAGGCGGTGCTGGAGCACGATCTGGTCGGCGCCAATGCGCGGGCAAAACGCATCGACGACCGCCGGGCCAAGGAGAATTCCACCGAGGTGAATCGCCGGCCCGCGGCCCGGCTGGCCACTGCCATCCTCATGTACTCCTTCGGCGGCCTTCGGCGTGAATCCGCCAAAGAGGGCGAAATCCTGCCACCGGGCATCACCGAGGCCGAACTGCTCTCCGTCTGCGTCGGCCCCGACTTGGACAGCACCACCGCGCTCGCGTGCCTCAAGGAATTGAAGGAGCAGTGCCTCTATCTGCACTTCGACGGCGTGCGCGATTGCTTCAAGAAGGACCCCAACGTCACCCTACTGATCGAGCAGGAAGCCGACATCATCGGCCGCAACGACAAGCTTCTTCGGATGCGCGATCAAGGAGATGATCGAATCACGCCTTGCCGGCCACCGCAACGCCATCGTCTGGCCAGAAAGTCGCCAGCGACATCCCTGACCGCGATCCGTCCTTCCTGGTCGCATACCTCCCGCTGGAGTTCGCCGGCAAGCCGCGCACCCAGCAGGAAACCACCGGCAGGGAACTGCTGGAAAAGTCCGGCGAGAAGCCAAGAACGTACCGCAACGGCCTGGGCCTTGCCATCCCGACCGCTGACCAGGTTGAAATCCTGCGCCGATCAGTGCGCTACCTGATTGCGGCCGAAGGCGTGAAAGGGAAAGCCAAGCAGCTCAACCTGACCGACGAACAGCGAAGCCAGCTACGCGAACGCGAATCGACCGAAGCCGCCGCCGCCGAGTCGGCGCTGCTGAAGCTGTACGCCGAGGTGTGGCTGCCACGCTCGGAGGAAGGCGGCATCGGCCTGGAAAGGTCGCCATCGGCGGTCGCCCACTCCAAACGACGCTGAACGACAAGAAGCAGGCGATGATCCACGAGCGCATCGTTGAGCTGATCACGCAGACGCAAAAGAAAGTTTTTGAGAGCGTCAATCCGGGCAAGATCGTCGAGGTATTCAAACTCGGAGAAGGCACGCCGCCTCAACTCGGCATCAGCACGTGCGACGTGGTGGACGGCTTTTACTCGTTCCTCGGCTTCACGCGGCTCATGACCAGCGGCGCAATCCGCAAGTCCATCGCCAAAGGTGTGCAGGAGGGCCACTTCGCCTACGCCAGCGGGCCGAAGCCCGCCGCGGGGCCAGACGCGAGATTCCAGGTTGCGCTGAGCAAGGTCGCGCTTCAAAACGCCGGTGGCCGACGACGAGATCGACCTGGAATCCGGCTTCCTCATGCTGCCGCAGGCCATCCCGCAAGCTGCCCCGGCAACCGGCTCCGAATCGACAGGTGGTGTGCCGGGTCAAGAAACGGTGATTGGGACCACGGATGGCGGAACATCCACCACGCCCGGCGTTACGATCCCTGGGCTGGTCGTCACTCCGGGAAAACCGGCCCTCGACAAGACGGTCGCGCTGAGCTTTGCCGCCGACCGCAACGGCTTGTTTACCGCGTGGAACGCCATCGCCAACCTCGCCGACATGGCGGGGCAAGTGGCCGTGACGATCCGCGCGGAGTCGGAGACAGGCTTTGACAAGACGAAACTCCAGAACGGCGTGCTGGAGCCGCTACGAGAGGCAGACCTCATCCAATAAGTGCACGACGGAAGTGCCAAGGGTAACACGGCCCTGCATTCGACAATTCTCGAACCGCGTTTGGTGGGGAACTCTGATTGGCTTAACACGACGGCCAAGGAACTCAACAGTTCAATGGATGCTCTTACCCGGCCGCCGCTTTCGACCGCTCCCCGGACAACGCCGAGCCGACGACACACAGCATAAGCCGCTCGATGCCGGAGCCGACGCTACCGGTGGTAAGCATATGGGCTGATACAACGCACTGCATCGCGTAGTAATCAGGCAAGCCCAGGGAATGGGCGCGAGACACGCTGAGGGCAGCCTCCCGCGCCTTCGAGGCCGTCCGCACGGCGAGGCGTGCCAACGGCGACGCATCAACGCTCGGATGCCGATTCAGAATCGATTCCGCTGGCTCGCCGCCGATGTAGATGGCCTGGAACAATTCATGCATCGATCGCTTGTCAAGAAGCATGCCGCATTGCACAAGACCGGACCACCGCATCAAGGCGACGAGGTTGACGAACGGATGGCCAGGGCCACTCAGGGCGAAGTCGATGAATGCTGGCAATCGATCACGCACGAGAATGTTGCGGCCGTGAATATCGCCGTGAACGACACCACGATAGAGGTTTGGCTTGAGACAGGACATGGCATCCTGTACCAGCTCCCACAGGCTGATGCTTTGCCAATCGTGATCGACGAGCGTGAATTGAATGCTGCGCGACGCGAGATCGCGAACCCCCCAGTGCAACCAGAACTCATCGCCCGCGGAAACGCCACTTTGCTTGGAATTCAAAGCGACGAGTTGTTCCACTGCGCGAACAAGCGCCTGATAGATATCCTCCGCCATTCTCCGGCATTCTTCGATTGTCTTCACTGACTCCGCTAAGCGCAATTCCTCCAACTTCTCTTCCAACGTTGGGGCAGGGGCACATTCGCCGTCGGGGGCCGCGTGAAGACGATAGGCGATGGCGGTGCTGCCCAAGTGCGCGTGAAACGTCGGGCTTGTGCCGCTGACTTCCCATTCCGCGATCCACTTCTGGTATCGGCCAACTTCGTCCTTCAACCGCTCTGTGCCATCGACCTTTGCCACAAACGGCTGCGTGCTGCCGTCGTTGAGAAGAAACACCCGGGAGCCAGAACAGCCGCCCGCAAGCTCCCGCGTGCCCAATTTGCCGATCGTCAGCGGGCTATCCGAATGCCGCCGGCCGCTGGCGATAAGCCGAAGCAGCGACGCTTCCGATTCCGAAAGACCGATCGGAAAGAAATCCGCTGTTCCCGCCGTCTCAAGAAAATGGGCAATCTTCTGGAGAACCGATATGTCAGCAAGCGTCAGTTCGCAGTCCTGCCCATGGCAGAAGCGTCGGCCATCCAACGCACCGCAACGGGCCTCGGCCGCCGATTCTGAAAACCGATGCGCGGTTGCCGGGCTGATGCCATCGACGCATACGCGTGTAAATAGAAAGGTGGAATGTTCTGCAATGAGTCGAATCATCCGGCCGTGATCCGATGCTGGCACATGCGCCGACGCCGAACCGCCGACAACGAAGCCACACAACCCAGTGGCCGCCAACTCCCACAGGTGTTCCAAATACGGCAACCGCAACGGATCGAGCTTGTAATTCCGGAGCAATGCCTCGTTTCGGACGTGCTCTTCGGGTGTTCCAACAGTGCCACGGCGCTGTACTTGCTCGCCGAGGACGAACCAACACCGTCCTCAATCGGCTCCGCGACAGTAGGAGTCAACACGTCAGCGGCGGGTGACCGTGTCGGTGATGCCTGCGGATCGACACGGGGCGGAGCGGCGATGTGCCTGAGTTCGGCCGGCAACAGCGTGCGTATCGCGTTGAGCGCTTCAGGGAAGGTTCGCCGCAAATGACCGGCGATTTCTTGCAGCGCCGCCGAATCACCGCGAATGACGGCGGCAACGATAAGCCGAAAGCGCCGATCGAATTCACGCTACGAGATGCCTGGCTGTTCCTTCAGCCGGCCCGCCACGTCGCAAAGGAGGGCCGGACTAAGGACGTTGCCGTCGCGTCGAAGCTGTTGCAGTGCGCGGTCGAACTCAACTGTGTTCCTGGAAAGGAGCCCTTGATTCCACTCGGACGGCTGAGCCATAGCTGGTCACCGCAACGCTTCGCCGTATTTGTCCTGGCGACTCTTGAATGCCTCTTTGCCGCCTTCCAGCAATTTGATAATCTGCTCTTTCATCGCATCGACAGAGCCACGCTCGCATGGCCGTGCCTTCCGAGGGCCGTCCATTTCCATCACTACCACGCACTCAGCCTCTCCCAGCACCGGAATGTTCGCGTTGTGCGTGACGAAGATAAGCTGCCGGCGGCTGCTCAACACCTTTAGCTGTTTGATCAGCTTGTCGGACACGAACGCGTTGTCGAGGTCATCCTCTGGCTGATCGACGATGAGTGGGTACTCGGCATCGCGCAGGATCAGCGGAAGAAGTGCGGTTGCCATTTGGCCTTTGGAAAGCTGCTCAATCGGCCGTGCCTCGTTGCGCACAATCATCGTGATCTCCAGGTTGTCCTCTGGAATGATCGCCTCCAGTTCGTACAGCCGGTTGTTGTCGAGCAGATGGCTCACCAGCCTCGTCATTTGGCCGAGGTCGTTGCCGAGTGCATCGACCAGCCGCTTGGCGTCGCTTCCTTCGATGATGTCCACGAGATCGGAGGGTCGGACTTTCTCCGCAAGATCGCGCGACGTCAGCCTGGTTACGGAGGTTTGACCGCTGAAGAAGCTCTTCGATCAACTTCCTATGCCTCGCCGTCAACACGCCCTGCTCCAGGGTCAGGACAATCTGCTCGCCGAATTCTGCGTTGATCTTGTCGATTTGCGCAGACCGCAGCGCGTACAGCTCGTCCGCCAGCGCGTCGCGTTGCGAGCGCAAATCCCGCCGCAGCGCGAACTCTTTTGCGTACTTCGCGTTCTGCTCCGTAAGTTCTGCTGCGACCTTCTCCATCGCGGTGACTGCCTGGCGGAGAGATTCCTCCGTCTTCAGTGCATCGTTGACAGTTTGCTGGTCTTTGCGAAGCTCGTAATACTTCGCGTTCATCGACTCGAATTCGGCGGCAACCTGGGCGATCACCCCGTCCACCGTACCGGGCCGTTCCGTGATGGTGCGGATCGCTGGCAATGCATTGACGAAATCAGTAAACAACGCCGCGTGCTCGCTGTCGCTCCCGCAGTTCGCAGCTCTCGGCAAAGGTGGCGGCATCACGCAGGGCAGCCTCCTCGGCCAGCATGGCACGCGCCCATCGAGCGCACGGCCATACGACTGTCCTGCCGCTTTCAGATCTTCGTAGGCCCGAACACGGTCGTTATACGCGACCCGTTCGGCCTCCAGCTCGGGCACAAGCTCGGCCGCTGCGATTGCAATTCGGAAAGCTGCTTTTTTGTCGGCTCAAGCGTTTGCACATTGGCTTGCCGCGATTCGATCTCGGTGCGAAGTTGTGCATCTCGGCTGATTAGTCTTTACTCTTCGGTCACTTCCTTCATGCGGTCATTCAGTTCTTTTACCCGTCGCTGATTGGGCTGGTCGATGAGCACAAGGCGGTGCTCCGGAATCTCGGCGATGGTTTGGAGATCACCTTGTGAAAATATCTCAATGCGGTGAAGCACCGCCGACTCCTCAATTTGCTGGACGCCGTCTTTGTAGACGCGCGATGCCGCAGGCACGTTGCGTTCCACCACGTAGTTCGATTGCGTCGGATCATCGACCGCGGCGATGGTGCATTTTGCCGTTCCGCCTGCCAATGTTTCGACGAGCAGTCCGGCTTCGCGCCAGCGGTGCGCCTGTTCCCCCGCCGACTGGCGGCGTATTGACCATTGGCTCGATCTTTTTCGGCTCGCAATCGAAGACGAAGCGGATCGTTTCGACGATGGTTGACTTGCACGTGCCCGCGTGCCGATGATGCAGTTGAGACCTGTGATGAACTCGATGGGGCAGGTTTGAAGATACCCGCCAGTGGTGCTTAGCTTAAGCAAGGCTCATTTCATCTAAGGATACCTCTAGACTATTGATTATATGCATTGTATATATCATTTGTTAAAGCTACGCGAGTTGTCATCGGATGCCGGATTACTGCTTGCTCTTCCGCATCCGTATAAACGCTAGGTACTTAATAACTCGTCTTCCTCCTCCGGCGTTAGCTCCTCGCCCGCGAAGGTGGGGAGCCGCGAGCTCGCTTCGCTGGGGCGTTTGTGTTGGCTGGAGGTGCCCTGCCAGTTCCATCATTCGCTCATACGAACACTTCACCAGCGCTTTTAGGAAGCCTTGCCTGGTAGACCTTTGTCAGCTCCTGCAGAATCGCCGGGGAAGGACTTGTGATCCGGCCGGTCTCGATTTGGCTCAGATAGGCGTTGGACACTTCTCGTTCTGACGCCTCCTCGACATCACGCAGCGTCATGCGGGCGGCCTTGCGCAGGTCCACAGGTATTGGCCGAGGGGGCCGCGTTCGGACGGGGACAACATCTGTCTCTGCACGCCCATGGAACCTCCTCCTTCCGACTCGAGCTCCTCTGCGTGCTTGCAAAATGAAGCAGGCATGACGGATGCGCAAAAATTGCAGCGTGCTTGAAATTTCACGCAACCGGGATTATAGTTGGAAAGAGGAATGCAACTTAACCGCCCTTGGGGCAGGGATGATCGTATGGCTGCGCATGACATTGCGTGCGGAGACGAGCGGCACGATTTGAGCATCATTGTGGACGGCAACGAGGTCCGTGTGCCGGAGGTCGTGGTGAGTGGCCGCGTCGCGCTTGAGGCGGCGGGCAAACTACCGCCCGACGACTTCATCGTTTATTGGCTGGGGAAGGATACGTGCTGGAGGACCTGGGCCTGGATCGCCGGTCCACCTGCACGAGCCTGCGTCGAGCGTTTCTTGACCTTCAAGCCGATCGGTCGTTCCGGTTCGAATCGACGGGAAGGCGCGAAGACTGGGGGTGCCCCACCATCACCGAGGAGACGTTGCGGAAGCTCGCCGGCGCGGACACGCCTTCCGCGTGTGGCTGGAGCGAAAGGACGAACCCGACCGCTTGATCAGCCGCGGCGAGTCGGTCGATCTGGCGGTGCCGGGAATCGAGAAATTCTATCTCGACGAGTTTTCTGCGTCGAATCGTCAACGAAGAAAATGGCGTCGAGTTTCGGATTGACGCTCAAAGGCCGAAGCTCGAAACGATCTTCGCTGAAATGTACGACAAGCTCGGCGTTCCCCGGCACGACGACCGGCTTCGCAGCGAAGAAACCGGCGAAGACGTATTCGGTTTTGCGCACTTGACGCTTGGCCAGTATTTGGAGGCTGGCCATTACCCGTGCCTTGTCTGGTGCTTCGTGGGTGGCACCGGGGGTGCGGCGTGCCGGTAAGAAACCTGGCGCTTGCCAATCCCGAAATCGCGGCGGCCATCTTCAAAGACCATCTGGATCGGCTTTGGAACACCGGCCGCCCGACCCGGTTAGGTTGGGTCCGCAATGACGTGGACCCACTCCACACGCTTGTCACGCTCCCCGCGAAGCGGCCGAGCGGCGACATCGACCCGTATCACTTCCGTCTCGGGGCCGAGTACTACGATGCGGCCCCGCCGACCGTGGAACTCGTGGAGCCGGACGGCACCACCCATCCACCCGAAAAGTCGCGGTGGTTTCCGGTCCTGGAATCAAAGCCCGCATGGTTTGGCCTGCACGCAGAGTACCCATGGCCAAGTGGACCGAAACGACAACTGGTTTGCTTCACGCTGTCGGCAGAATATTACATGACGAACCATTCACCAAAGGAATCTGAAGTATGGAAGCAGGGGCGTCATACGGTGGCGGCGACGCTGTACCGGCTGGCCGAAGTGTGTCGCCGAAGTGCTACCGGGGGCCGGCGCATGATCACCATCTCGGATACCCTATGGGAAACCATGCTGGCGGAATTCGCAAGGAAAGGCGTCACGTCGAGCAGGTCTGCTACTTCGATGGCGTGCTGCTAGGCGAGAGCGGCGTGGTGACAACGATGACCATTCCCTCGCGAAGCTCCAAGCCGGTCGATTTCACGTCCCACCCGAAGCGATGAGTGAGGCCGGCAAGCATTTGCGAAGGCACCAGTTTCGGCGCCTCGCCCAGGTCCATACCCATCCGAAGGAATGGACCGGCCACTCGCTCTGGGACAACGAGTGGGCGTACTCACAGTTGCCTGGCGCATTTCCATCGTGCTACCGCATTTTGGCCGCAGGCAGCCCCGGTTGACGGAGGCGGGCGTGCATTTGCGTTCAAGCGGGGGGTGGCGCTAGCTCTCACGCGAGGAAGTGCTGCTGCACCTGCGGCTCGTTCCCGGCGTCCTCGATTTCAGGAGAACCAATGAGCCAGCGAGTATCGAGCCGGCACGAAGGCGATCTTGGCGGTCGCTTCTTGCCTTTTGGAAATAGTGAGCAGGTCGGCGTGACCGTCGAGATACCGGAGGCACTTGCCGAGCTTGCTTCGCGCAGCACACGGCATGGATGCTCATTAACTTGCTTGCACGTTTCGAAGGCGTTGTGCATAAAGTCGCAGTTCGTTGTCCCTCGGGCATCAAGCTTGACGGCCGCGTTATCCCCCTGCGCCAGGGATGTCGATCTGGCGACGGCGCTCGTTGCCGGGGAAACGCCATCGGGCCGTCCCGGTCGAGAGGGACTTGCAGCTTGATAGAACCATTGCAGTTGGCCTTACCGGCCGACAGCCGGGAAGGCAGACCTGTTTGCGATAGGCGGCGGTTGGTGCGGCGGCATCTCCGTGAACAATCCTGGCTTCGAAGCCGTCGATCATGGGTTCCGCTTCCATTCGGGCCGTATATTGCGGCATGCATCGCTGCCGGGAAGTCTTCAAGGCGGCACGAATGCCCCGGAATGTCACACCGCACCCGAATCTGCCTTTTATTCTTGTTGGAACCACTTGGCCGCCGAAGCCCCTACTCGCGAGGGGCCGCCGATGTCGAAGTCACGCTGGATGCTTCGATCGTCGGTGTCGGGGCCGTTGGTTCAGCGGTGATTCATTCGTTGTGGGCCTGTTCGGCGTTGCGGGGTTCGGTGGCGCTCATCGATAACGACCCGAAGGGATTAGACGCGACAAATCTCAACCGTTACCCCGTCTTTGGCCAAGACTCCGTGGGACACCCAAAAGCGACCGCCGCCGCTCAGACGCTATCGGACTCGTCAATTCAGTGGCTCCCTCACGATAGCGCGATCGAATCGTTTCGGCTTGCCACCCCCCGCGTAGTCTCCGCGGTGGACCGAAATACGGCGCTTCAGCCATTCAAAACCAATACCCCGCACGAGTTTTCTCCGGCTCAACGTCCAATCTCAGAGCCGAGGTCCTCCGTTGCGGACCGCCGGGTGTCGGGGCTTGCCTCCGATGCTTCAACGAGCCTGAAAAACTTGCTCCGGATCATGAACTGCGGGCGAGGCTAAAGGCCGCGGGCGAATCCGCGCTCGCGGCACTGGCCCAGTCAGCGGGCCTCACGCTCGCGGAGGCAAACGAATGGATTTCAACGGGGCGGTGTGGCATGGCGGGGGAACGGCTGCTGCCTATCCTGCGGCGCGACGAAGGTGAACCCGAATTCTCTGTTGCCTTCGTGTCGGTGATGGCAGGCACACTGCTTGGCGCCGAGTTGCTGAAGGATCATCTCCCGTACGGCGTGCCGCTTTCCAAAGGCCGCCAACGGGCTGCGGTTCAGTTTTTCTCGCCGCTTGCCCGATCGAATCGGGCAGTCGCATTCCTTCGCGATCCCCTCTGTCCGATGTGGCACCTGAGTCGATCGCATGCGGCATTTGGGCTCGAAGATACGGCAGGATTTGATTGAAAGCTTGGAGATAGCCGATCGATCCGCGCATGTGGCGGTGGTGACAAGGTATTTTATAGCTGACCGGCATCGATCCCTCAGCCGATTGAGGTTCTCCATGGCAAGACCGAAAGGTGCCGGCCGTAACCGCCAGGTAAGTCCGGCTTCCTGCCGCACACACGGATCATGGCCGCCGTGACGCTCGTCTATTATTCTCTTGGGCTGCCGATCGTCCAATCAATCGCTCAGTCGCCCTTACCTTGGTTGCGACCGGTCTGCATTCCGCTGGCTCCATCCGGAGAAACACGGGCCGGGGGATGACCGGCGCCGCCAAACAAGCGCTGGAAATGCTCGACGCCTTCGCCAGCGTGGGGGCAGAGCGGTTTGACATCACGTTCACCGACATCGCAGGCGGCAAGGTGGGGTTCCGCGGCAACCGCCCCCTGGCCTGGTTGCGTCCCGCCATAGCCGGGATGCTCAACGATGCCGCCGAACTGCAGCACAACGTGATCGTGCGTCCGCGCCCAGGCAGCGTTGCACTGATCCAACTGGACGACCTCGACCAGGATGCGGCGGCGCGGCTGCTGCCGCTATCCTTCCTGGTTCTAAGCACCAGCCCCGGCAATGACCAGGCGTGGGTAGCCGTGGCCGATGTCGACGCCGATTTCCCGCGGCGGCTCCGGAAAGGCACGGGGGCCGACCTGTCTGCGTCAGGAGCTACCCGCGTGAGCGGCAGCCTGAACTTCAAGGAGAAATACATCGCCCGCTTTCCCTCCCATCGAGACGATTCAGGCCAGCCCCGGCCTGGTGGTGACGCGCGGCAAGCTCGAAGCCCTGGGCGTTGTAGCCCCGCCGGAGCGGCCAGCTCCGGGATCGGCCCGGGTGCCGCATAGTCGCCATGGGGCCAGGGGATGGCCAAGCTACCAACGTTGCGTGGACAATGCGCCGCCGGCACGCAGCGGCGGAAGGCCGGACATCAGCCGGGCGGATTTCACCTTCTGCCTGCTGGCGCTGGATTGGGGATGGGGCGTCGAGGAGACCGCCGCCCGCCTGATGCACGAAAGCGGCAAGGCGCGAGAGAACGGCGAAGCCTACGCCCTCCGCACGGCGGGGAATGCCGCCGCAGCGCAGGAAAGGCGGTGCGGACGGCAGCGGTGATCGCTGGGCCGCGCGGGCGAGGGGGCCTTGCCGCTTTATCGCCGCCGAATCGCACAACCCTGCTCCACGGTGTGAAAAACAAGCCGGCCGCTTCCTGACACCGACAGGCTCCTGACGGTTCCTGCCGGGGGCCGGAACAGCGGAGCGCTGTCGGAACGCAGCGACGTGTGTTCTGTGCGGGAAGATTACCTCCGCCCAAGGAGCGGCAAGCTTGCGGATGTGCTTCCCTTGGGCAGCTCTTCTATGGTAAACTCAGCCAGGAAAGAGCGTTTCGTCTAAAGGACCGTGTATGCACCAGACCGAGCTACCCTACCATGAGGCGGCCATCCTGACCCGGATCGCAGGACCAGACGAACCTGCGTTGTCCGTTGCGGCAGCCAAGGGCATTCTCACGCTGGGATTCAGCCCCGCCGACAAGGACCGCATGCACACGCTCGCCGCCAAGGCGCGCGAAGGCACGCTCACCGCCGATGAGCAGGCCGAGGTCGAGGCATACAGCCGCATCGGCAGCCTGCTTGGCATCCTCAAATCCAAGGCCCGCCGCGCCCTCAAACGCCGCGCGAGCAACGGCAAGGCGAAAACCCACTGAGCATGCATGGATCGCGCGCTGCGAGAGCTGGTTTGGCGACGGGCCGGGAACTGCTGCGAATACTGCCGCATGCCCCGCGAGTACGACGACACCACCTTCGAGATTGACCACGTTATCGCCGAGAGCCATGGCGGGCCGACTCGAGCCTCGAACCTTTGCCTGGCGTGCTTTGCCTGCAACAGTTTCAAGGGGCCAAATCTGAGTGGCCGAGATATAAAAACGCGAAAGACGGTTTCACTATTCAATCCGCGGCGTCACAAGTGGCACCGCCACTTCCGATGGGACGGCCCGCGTCTTGTTGGCCGGACTGCCATTGGCCGGGCAACCATCGCCACCCTGCGCATCAATCTCGATCATCGCGTAGCCTACCGCCAGCAGTTGATTGACGAGGGAGTGTTCCCGCCCGATTAGCCGATCAGGATCGCCCGGAAATCATTGAAATTAGTAAACGTCGGTCCTGGATCGCATCGTTGACCGCGTCAAAGAACGCATCGCAGTCGTGGCCATCAAGCGTACGCGCGCGGGTCGAGCCTTCGGCGCGGGCAGGTGCGAGCATGTCTAGTTCAAGAACTCCAGCATCAGCTGAATGACATCCGTGAGTTTGCATGCTCCGCTGAATCGAGCCAGGCCCTGGTTTCCGGTGACAACCTCAACGGGATTCCAATAAGGATGGCCCGGATCACCGCCTGCATGCGCACGCCGGGGGGCCGGGTGTCTGCGTCTGTAAGCGCCGACTGAACCAACCCAGGGGAACGGAAGCGGAAACGCATCCGCCGAAAAATCGCGTTCCAGTAATCGACCACGAACGGCACGAGTATGAGCCATGCGTGGAGAACGGCCGATCGAAAACCTGTGACAGGCATGGGAGCACCGAGAGATGCGCAGCCAGGGCATTCTCTGCGGTCAGTTCCGGTTGCATCGATGCAAATAGCGTCGCGAGGACTCGAAGAGTCGTGGCATCGGCAGGGAATTGATCGCCCATCCTCTTCAATTCGATGGCAGGAACAGGCCGAACAAAACCTCTCTCGAACAACTCGGCTATGGCGGACCAAAGCCCAGAATCGGATGCTCCGGCACCGATCTGCGTGCACACAGCAACGACCTCCTCGGCCGAAGACCTGGCGAGCTCAGCGCCTTGAAGGGCAAGCGAGCAGATGCGGACCGCGGCCGGCAGGATTCCTGCCATGGCCGCCCACCTCTCAGCCTTCCGCCAATTGTCGTTTGGCCTCTCACCGAGGATCGCTTCCACATTTACGATGGGGCGGAGCAGCTCCCCACGCCCTGCCTCCTCTTCCAGCGATCGCGCCAGGAGGATGGCCCCGTGTTGCAGGGACGATTCCATCGCATCGGCGTAACGGTCACTGAGGATCAACTGCGGAATGAGGTGCCGCATCAATTCATCGACAACCGCTTGGTGTCCAACTTCACGCGCGAGTTCAAGCGCCTTGGCACCCCAAAACGCCGAACGCTCGTCTTGACCGAGCGCATCGGCGAAGAAGGCCAGCTGGATCGCGAGCCCGTATTCCTTCGAGCGATCGTAGAGGCCGCCAATCGAAGGATCGTGATTGTCGAACAAACCCCGCCGGGGCTCTGCGTACTCACCGCCATCGCGTGCTCTTTCGGGCGGTTCTCCGCGATACGCCATCGACATGAAATACCCGGCCGTGTGACCGGATAGAACGAAGAGCACCTTCCACTGATTCGTGTCCGCGCGGCATTCGAGCAGGCCCACGATACCGGTGTCGAGGGTCTTGAACGATGCGGCAAGATTTCCCGCCAGTCCTTCACCGATCGCAACCTCGCCGCAAACGCGCGCCACTTCGACTTCGGGAAGATCATCCACAGCAAGAGCGCGCTGCCCCGCCTCACGCAAGTCTCCGAGGCATCGAGCAGGCTGCGCAGCCGCCGTCGCCCGGCTCGCGTTGACAAGCGTAAGCAAACGTTCCAGGACGAAAGAGTCTGTAGCGTTCTCCAGAGAACGTTCAAGCCAGGTGAGGGCTTCTTCAGGTCGATTTGCGTGGAGGAGGAACTCGCCAATACTGTCGCTGAGGAGGAATTGCACGCGGGCGTCCTGGGAAGCCGAACGCAGCGCCTCTTCGGCGGTAACCTTGGCCGTTTCCACGTCCCGGAGGTTTTCGCCAAGGACGACGAGGCGATGCCGAACCGCGCAGGCCCACAGGACTTCCAGACCGCGTTGCCTGGCCCAATCCGCGAGTGTATCCAAGCCCTCGAGAACGCGAGGCCAATTCTGCTCATGCCGCGGCTTCCTTGTCTCGGCCCGGTATAGCGCTCCCCCCACCATCATGCAGCCTGCATCAGACCTGGGATCGGAGAATGCCCGACGGCGCTTGTCATCGTCAATCGCATCGACCACCGCCATCCACTCAGACAGTTCCTCCTGGGTCTCAAGATCGAGCGCTATGCCCCAGACCAGGCATTCCGGCCCCATGCCCTCGGGCATCTCGATTTCCCTGCCGAGGTAGTTTCGGAAGTCCATTGTGAGTTCGAATGCGCGGCGAAGCAAACGGATGCCCAGGAGGCGATCAATGTTGCTCAGGCGACGGCTAAGCAGGACGGCAGCGCCCAGCAGACGCTGTCGCTGCTGAAGCAGCATCCAGGCAAGGGGAGCATCGCCAAGAAACGCCGGGCCTGCGGATGGTCCGACAGGTTCTTGATGGAAGTCCTTACCGGGATAGTACGTTAGTGTGCGCCGTGAAAAGGTGTGGGTCTTCAGTGGGTGCAACTCCCACCCGGCAACTCGGTCGTTCCAGCCGGTAGCTATCGGAGCGGCGGTGGAGGTAACGAAACCGTCGGAGCCTTCGAGACACAGGTGTCGCTTTGGCGATGCCGCGAGCAGGCAGGCCGTAACGCGAGTGAACGTTGAGCAGGCCTCGAAACGTCCAATGTGTGCGCCGACCTTGCACTAGCAGGGGGAAGGCCGTAGCCGCTGGCGAGCAAGGAAACGGCTGGAATACGCCGTCCCACGAGCGATCCGACCCAGCGGGCCACCGGGGTAATGACGACGGCATGTCTGTACACGGAGATCCACGCAACACGGGAAACCCCGAGCGGTGAGGGCGCATGACCCTCAACCGGACGCCCGCGAGGGATAGACCGGGCCGCCCGGGGTGGCGGATAGGCCCGTAGTACCGTGGACGCCGGGTAACTCCGGTCGAGGGAAGGGGCCTTAGTTCAAGGTCAACGCAGCAAGCGGCTGACAGCCGGGAGATTGGCGTGAGCCTAACACCTCCCATGAAGGTTGGGACGTTGCAGACGGCGTTGCACACCAAAGCGAAGAACGCGCCCGACTATCGATTCTACGCCTTGTACGACAAGATCTACCGCCGCGACGTCCTGGGTTTCGCCTACGCGCACTGCCGTGCCAACGGCGGCGCACCGGGGGTCGATGGCCAGAGCTTCGCGGAGATCGAGGCGTGCGGTGCCGATCGCTGGTTGGACGATCTGGCGGACGAGCTGAGGAAGGGGACGTATCAGCCCCTACCGGTCCGACGCGTGTACATCCCGAAATCGGATGGCAAGCCCAGGCCGCTGGGGATTCCTTGCATCAAAGATCGCGTGGTTCAGATGGCTGCGGTGCTGGTCTTGGAGCCGATCTTCGAGGCCGACCTGGAGCCCGAACAACACGCCTACCGCCCGGGGCGCACGCGCCCTGGACGCCGTTCGCCAAGTGGAACGGCTGCTCAGGACGGGGCACACCGAAGTGGTGGACGCGGACTTGTCTGGATATCTCGATAGTATCCCCCATGCCGAGTTGATGAAATCGGTGTCCCGGCGGATCAGCGACGACCGCGTACTGCGGCTGATCAAGATGTGGCTGGAGACTCCGGTGGAAGAGACCGACGCCAAAGGGCACCGCTGTCGAACGACCCGGAACCAAGACCAGGGGATGGGGACCCCGCAAGGGGCCCCGATCTCACCCTTGTTGTCGAATATCTACATGCGGAGATTTGTGAAGGGATGGAAGACTGGCGGACATGAGCGACGTCTGGTCGCGCGAATCGTCAACTACGCGGACGACTTCGTCATCTGCTGTCGCGGCCTGGCCGAACCGGCCATGGACGTGATGCGGGGGATGATGTCCAAGCTGAAGTTGACGGTGAATGAGACGAAGACGCGGCTCTGCCGCCTGCCGGAGGAGACGTTCGACTTCCTGGGCTACACCCTGGGCCGGAACTACGACCGTTAGCGCTGGCCCTGATGCTTTCCGTGTCCTCAAGAGTGAGTTGCTGCTCCGACCGGTCTGGCATCACTACAGCGGGAGGACCCAGGCGCATGTAATGGTCTGCGTGTTGGCGTACGCCCTGTGGAAGACGCTGGACCATCTGGCCAAACGGGCGGGCTCGGAGACGGAGATTCGCAAACCGGATACCCAGCGTGGCCGGGCCGGGCCGAAGCCGAGACCGATGACGCCCGAGGTCATCCTCCGCGAGCTGGGCCAGATCGCCATCGGCGACATCCTGCTGGAGACGACCGACGGTCAGCAACTGGCCCTGCGCCGCGTCGCTCGACCGATGGCCGAACAGAAACGAATCCTGGAAGCCTTGGGGCTGGAGATCCCCGAACGCCTGAGTCCCGACCGGATTTTGTAGTGAAGACCTGGCACCCCAGGTGCCGGGTTTGCTGGGGAAATCGGGGTATCTCAACCGCCAACTGCGCAACTTAGGCTAGCAACCGAATTCGGAAGCGTTGGTCGTAGGCCATTCCAAATTATATCGCCGGTGTCGGTGGTCGGCTCCCCCAACTCGCCTATGAATTGGCTCTCGTGCGAGTTATGCGGGCTCGCGACGATGATTCGCTCAACTCTGCACGACCAAGAGAGGAAAATGGGGATGGGAAAACGGACGGCGAAATGGGGAGCAGGCCACAGCCCAAAGACTCGGTTCGAATTCGCTACGCCCCTTTTTCCCCGTCCCCCTTTTTTCCCCGATTGGCTCTTCATCTTACTTCAAGGACGATTCGCATGGAGGAGCAACGCTCGGGTTCGTGGCTTGTCTCTCGAGTCGCACGGAATCAGAGGGCTGGACTGGCAAGCAAATCGAACTCAGCGTTGACCGAATCCTGGCGAGCGTTCATTCGAGTCAGGATGATATTGGCGAGGGAACGAAAGTCGCTGTACGCCTCCCGAACTGCAACAGCGTGACTGCCGATGGCACCGTCGGCCGGTGTGAGCTTGAAGACGGGCTTTCGCGCTTCTTGTGCCAGGGGTATCAGGCTGCGGTAGTGCTTGAGCGTCGCAAGGCAGTCCGTGTCGGCGTCCAGGGTAATTTGCCGGTCGCGCTCGCCGAGCACGCTTTGGTGATAAACTCCCGGCATGCGGTTCACCCAGCGATCGTAGGCTTTGACTGGGCGGCTGAGCCGGACTGAGTGCTGCTGGATGATGTAACCCAGAGGCCGCATCTCTCCCTTCGGTAGTTCAAATTCGGGTCTGGTCCAATTCTCAATCCGCTTGCGCCACTGGCTCCGCCAACTGCGAAGGGTCGGGCCAAGGTTCTTCAAGCCTTGCAGCGAGAAGAGATCGGCCCCGAGTGGGATCACTACGAAGTCCGTGGCGATGAGCACGGAGCGGTTGATTGCACCGAGATTGGGCCCGACATCGATCAAAATGAGGTCGGCGTTCACACTACGGGCCGCCATCTGGGCAACCAGCCAGAAGGACGTCAGAATCCGAAAAGGACGGTAAAGGGTGCTATCGCTCATGCTCTTGGGCCATTCGGTCGAGAGAGTCTCTTCAAAACCCGAGAGCGCAACGTCTCCAGGGACGAGATGGAGACCCGGAGTAATCGAAGTCAAGAGCGGGTCGCGCAGATCGCCGACGGCGGTCAGGGGCTGGACGGCGCGGTAAATGGTGTTGGGTTCACTCTCAGTCTCCCAGATTTGCTCGAGTTGGTTCTCGTCGAGGAAGCCGCCGGTGAGATTGGCCTGCGGGTCGAGGTCGAGGGCCACAACGCTCCGGCCCATCTCGGCAAACATCCAGGAAAGGTGATAGACCAGCGACGTTTTCCCCACGCCGCTCTTGTTGTTGAAAAAGGTGAGAACCGGGACGTTCATGGCTGCTTCCTCACGATGGCGAGCACGGCGGAGGGTTGGACCTCGAACTGCACAGGCGGATTGCCATTCTTCTGAAGTTCCCTCTGTGCCGTGGCGATGCCAACTCCGAAACGCTGGACGAAGCCGAGTACCTTCATGGCCTCCGCGAGATGGGGATTTCGGTAGTCCGTCACTCCGGGTTGGCCGAAGTTTTCGGCGGTGACCGCTCCATAAGGGCCGCCGGGGTTGTGAATCTCGATGCGGTCCTCAAACCAGTATAGCCGCACCGGGGCATTACTCCCTTCGTAGGCCCGGTGCAAGAGTGCGTTACGTGCGAGTTGCTGGAGTGCTACCCGCGGATAGGGGGTCGAGCGCGTTTCAGTTGCTTGAGACGTAAGGTCAACCGCCACGGTATTATGCGCGTCCACCTTTTCGTCGAGCCGACGAATGATCTGCCCCAGCGCACCGTCAATGACCAAGTCATCCGTGATCGGGTCCGACAACTGAGTCCCCTGGATTCGCAGGAACTGGACGTAGGCGCCGGGCAGCCAGTCCCGCGGCGCCTTGCCCAGCACGAGGAGGCCGAGCACCGTGGGGATCGGATCGATCGCATTCGCGATCATCTTGCAGGATGCCAGTTGCTGCTCGTAAGAACGCTCGTTAGTGGCGAGGATGTCGGGAGCGACGGCGTTGGGCAGGTATTCCTGTTCGAAGAGCAATCGGTCGAGGGCCTTGAGATCGCTGGACGGAACCGGCTGGACATCGAACGGTAGATCACGGTATTTCCTCCTCTCATTGAGCAAGCGCTCGTCCTGGACTGTGGCGATGCCTCGGCGCGGGCCCAGTCGAATCCAGATCCGCCCATCGTACCGCACGGGCGGCGCATCGGCGGGCTGGACGGTTACCACGGCCACTTCGACTCCCTTCAGGATTCGCTTTTCGACCGTCAGCGTTGGAGGCGGAACGATCTTCCCGTCGCTCTTGATGTCGGCCACGGTCTGGAGTAGCCGATCCGTGATGTCCAATCCGGTCGGCATACCACGATCCGTAACGCCTACAAAAAGGACGCCCGGCTTACGGTGGTCGGGAAGATCATTGGCAAAAGCACATACTGCCTGCCGGCCCTTTTCGGCGCATCCCCCTTCCATGTCTCCTTCCGTTCTGCGAGATCGGACTCAATCTCATCGAGCATTTTTTCGATTTCCGCGTCGGAATATCGCATGATATGACTCATGACGAGCCTGCCTCCTGTTGGCTGAGGTGGTCCAGCGGTCGCGGGCGATCGGGGGTCGCGAGTCGGGATTGCGCCAAGATGGCGCGGAGTTCGGCCGCAGGGGGCGTGATCCGCTCGACAGCTCGGCGGTCTTCCCACTCCTGAGCGAAGAGATCGAGTGCCTGGCGGAGCACTTCATGTCTCCGGGAAATCTTTCAGGAACCCGCAGAGCCAATCCCCCACTTCCCAGCACTCAACAAAGTTTGAAGGGAACCCGATCACCGAAAAAGACGGGCGATCGCCTGGGACGACAGCGTCGGTGTGGACGATGTCGAGGTTGCCGTCACGGTTTTCGTTTTTCTCACGGGAGAAACCTGACTGCGTAGGTTATGTCTCGAGCTATGGCGCCTGGTCGGTGCAACGACTCACATCGATTCTAGCCGATCCGCGGGGCAGGTGGTACAGAATCGAGGAGAATCGATCGTCAAGCTTATCGCGTCGGAACCCCTTGGGTTCATCCGTGGGGTCAGGCTGGCCAACGCCTCAGCGGGCTTCCCGACTCGACGCTCTGGCGATAACCTGGAGTTCGTGAATCGGCCCCTCGGAAATGACACTTTCGCATGAATCCCGAAGAACTTCGCACCGTGCTTCGGCAACAGCCTTTCGAACCGTTTCGCCTGGTGATGACAGACGGGGCGGGTTACGAGATCCGCCATCCGGATCGCCTGTGGGTCGGCCGATCGACGGCGATGGTCGGCCTGACCGGCGAACCGGGACAAGCTTTTTATGAACGGGCCGTCAAGGTTGCCCTGCTACACATCCGAGTCCCCGCCGTCTCTCTCGGGGAGATTATTGGTGTCACAGGATGCGACGGGCTTCGCCGGACTGAAAAAAGGAGACTTCTCGCTCGACACCACCGAACTCGGGCCGTGAGTGGCGGATTTCTGCCGCGAAGCGGCCGTAACAAATCAGCCTGGGGCAACGCCCCAGGAAGGGGGGCGACAATCACCTCCTCGCCGAGCCCTGAAAGGGCGAGACACGCCGGACCATCGCGTGGGTTGTACCGCCCTTTCAGGGCTTGATCTCCGGGGCGGCTCCGGTTCCTGGGGCGTTGCCCCAGGCTGGTTTGTTTTGCCCCTTCGGGGCAGGTCGCGGTGGTGTCCAGCGAGAAGTCTCCAAAAAATGGTAAGCGTCCGGGATTCCCAGGTCGTCACGCGCGGGGTTGGAGCGAATGCTGGCGCCAGCATCTGGGCCAGTTGTCTCGCCTTTTCTTATCTCAAGCCGCGACGAGCTGCCGTCCTGCGGCGCGAGAATCGCTACGACGGTCTGCGCGACCCAATTCGCCCCAAGATGTTGATTCATGGTAGGCTGTGTTTTGACCAGCCGATCCCGGCTCCCGAAGGATCGACGGGACTTTGTGGGATGATCTCAAGTTCGGCAAGACGAGGAATATCATGGTGAAGTCGGCGTCTGCTGCCTTTGTCTTGTTGCTCCTCGGGGCCCACGGTGTGGGTGAGTTCAGCCGGCGCCTGGCCGAGCCGCTGAGCATGTTTCGTGACGGCGAGCAGGCGTGGCTAGGCTACGTACTGTTTGCGACGCTGCTGCTGGTGAGCATTTGGTATACGCGTGATGTGATCCGGGCCGGGGAAGAGGAAGAGGCGGTGATCGCGGGGCTGGCCGCCTTGCTGCTGTTCATCGTGGCCGTGACGCCGTCGTTAGAGGGTTTCCACATCTTGAGTTCCTTCCTCCTGATGCTGCTCTTGTTCGGGCATTACTGGCGGTTGCTCCGCGACTCGGGAAGCCCCTGGACCATCTTCCATGTGTTGGTGCCCTTCGCCTTGGTGTTGCTGAGCGGATGCCATAGCTACGGCTTGTGGCAGAAGTGCCTGATCCTCTATCTCGTCGCCCTCGCCAACCTCCGCCACCATCGACTCTGTCGCATGAGTGAAAGCGAGCCGGTATCGGAGTCCACCTCTGAGTTGTTCGGCGGTGGTGGAGTGAATGGGCGGCGAACGGTGTATCGGCTGGAAGCGGGGCAAGAGTGGGCACGTTCGAAAACCCGGTAAGGCGATGCCGAAGAAGGTCATCGCACGGTTCTCCCAGTAGGCAGCGGCCGACGGGCCCGCTACTGAGCGGGATGTGCGTAGTCGGGTAGCAGGGAAGCAGTCCTGCTTCCCCGCCCGCTCAGAACTGCACGTGACAGTTGCCCGTCGTGCAGCTCAAGCGTTCACAAACGCCCCTCGCGGGACGCGGTCACTTTGGCAGCGGACGCCGAAAAGGGGAGACGCCGAAAAGGGGACGGAACGAATTATTCAGTTGGAGGTCGATAATTCGTTCCGTCCCCTTTTCCACGTCCGCAGCGCATGAGTCGCCTCTCATCTGTGCTGGGCATGAGCGCTGTCAGGTGCGGGAGGCTTGAATGAACCCGATGGCCCGACCGTAGTTGAAGAGCGTCGTCAGAACGAAGTTGGCGATCTCCGATCGCGTCGTGTCCCGGCGCCACATCATCTCGAGGCGAATGGGATCGATATGCGGATTGCAGACCAGGTCGCTCTTCCGGGTCAGGCCCTCGCCGAGATCCACTTCCTGTTCGAATCGTGCGATCAGACCGCAGTCGACCTACGGCTCGGTTCAGCGAGCTGTCATTGGTCTGGGCCACCGCCATGATCGCATCGAACGGCGCCAGTCGATCGACTTGCGGCTTGCGACCGCGTTTCCGGGTTCCGACCGGCTCAGCTTTCAAGGCGCTGGCGAGATCGCTGTCCAGGAGACGGCCCTTGGCATCGGTCGCCCCGCTCACGGAGAATCCGAGTTTGGCCAGCTCGTTGCGGAGCGGATCGTCAGCGTATTCGTGTACCACTTCGATCGCGGTGAGGGCCGGCACGGAGAAGATCTTGGCATCGAAGGCGGTGCGGAGGAGACCCCATCGCTCCGGGTGCTCCTTGATCTCCTTGACGATGTTCGCATCGGTGGACGCCATGAACCGCTCGACGTCGGCCGTCGAGAACTGACCGCGCGTCAACACCCTGACCTCGGCCTCGGGATCGTTCTTCGCGACCACAACGACCCACATCCGGCACTGCTCCTGGGCCTCCATCGTGCTGGCCAGCACCTCACGGTTCCTCCGTACCTCGACCTGGAGGAGCTGGAGGAACTTCCCAATGGTCTCGGGCAAGCCAAGCGAAGGTTATTCTGTGTTCCTGTCCACTTGACGGCCATCGGGATCACAACTACTGGGCGACCGATCCTCAAGCACATCGAGGAGACCCGGAGCCAGTCCCGGTTTATTGAGGGACTCCTACCCTGTTGGCGAATCGCCGGGCGTCCGTCTGCCACCGAATCGCCTCGTCGAGCCGTGCGAGCTCGGTCACGACTTCGGAAGCGAGCCCCTGGGGGCACTACCCGGAGCGGGGTGCGGCTCCGGCAAGCCGGGCAAACCCTCCGCGCGGATCGTCAGGTCTTCCACGCGGATCTCGACGGAGTGGTCCGAGACCCCGGTATCGGCTCCCAGGCGGACCAGCGTGAGCTCCTCCGTCCCGAGCTCGACGGTGCGCAGGACGCGAAAGGGCTTATCGCCATCGGCAAACGACGTGGTGACCTTCGACCCCGTGCGCGCCATCCGGATCTTGCCGGATCGGGACTGGGCTGCGTGCTCGCCTCACGTCATACTTCCGGGCCTCTTGGGGCCCGGAGATTCGGGTCGAGGTGAATCGCTCCCCCTCCCTGGGAATGATGCCCCGCTCGATGGTCACCGCCTCCTCCGTGGGCGTATCGGTCTCGACCCAGAGGGCCGCCGCGACCCCATAGCCCCGGATGGGCTGGTCGGCCTGGACGATCGCAATGGTCGCGGTGATCTCGAAGTCGCCGTGGATCACGAAGCGGGGAGAGATTCCGACGGCGGCGGGATTCTTGAGGCCAGCGGGAATGCGGATCGTGAGGCCGCCCCGCTTGGCCTGGACGTACTTCTTAGCATTCCCACCCAGCAGCATTAACGCGCGGTGGTCGTACTCCCCGCCCCGAAAGTCCTGGTGAAACTCGGCGACCAGACGCCCCTTGTCGGCGCCTGGCGTCGATGCCGCTTGATCCCCTGCCCCACCCTCAGCCCGCCGAGCCACCGAGGCCGGTCCAAGAACACCAATCGACAGCATCATAATGCCGATCCATCGCCCCACCACGCCGGGTGGTATCCGATGATCGGAGAGCCCGCACCCGAACGACCCTCGGCGCCGGCTCGATGAGATCCGCCAGGTTACTCTCGTTACCGTCATGGGCCCATTTCCCTCACGTGAATTCTCGACTCAGCGCGTGCAAGGACCACCACTGGGGGATCGGGCGAAGCCGCCTTCTCGGGGATTCTCGAATCGGAGACGTCCGCGCCATCCTGGTAGCATAGTTGTGTCGTTCACGGAACACAATCCAAGACCGTGAACCGTTAGCGCGCCTGATGCGGACGGGCCGCAACCGCGCTACGCTTTCTCGGAACTGCGCCTGAAAAAGTGGCCCCTGCGGGCAGTGAGGCCCGGGAGACCTTCGGTTCGGCTGTGGGCGGGTTTCCGGTGGGGACATTTCCGTTGACGACAATCTCGCCAAAAAAAAGAGATCCGGTGAAACGAAAGAGCCTTTGCCGCGATAAGAAGGTGGAGCAAGGGCGATCATCACCGAAGACTCCAGCCGTCCAAGTGCCTGGTTCTCCTCGGTGTTGCCTCAACCGACATCGTGCGTTGTAGGATTCACAGCAAACTCTGAGTCAGAAGCTTGTGGGCTACTGGGCACACTACGGGAACAACGGCAACGCGCCGGTTCTGAACCGTTACCGCCCCGCGGCCTCGTGAATCTGAACGCGCTGGCTGTCGCGTTCGACGGCGCGGCGGCGGGATGTCTCGGGACCGAATGAATCGCTTTCTGAAGCGTCACCCGCTTCCGCCAGCGATCGCGGTCTACTCGGTGTGCCATCCAGGACCATTGGCGTGACATCCCGAGTCGGATGCCTTTGTGGGGCAAGTCCGGATCTGTGGGACGTTCGGGCGCGCAATCGCCCTGGGCGACATGGCTCCCGACCGTAAACTCACAAGTTGACTTCCGTTGGACCCGACACAGGATCGCCCCCTGGCATCAGTCCTTGCCCGCTTTTTGTGTCGTGACCAGTTTTCCGTCCACGGACTACGTCGATTCCAAGGTGATTCGGAGTGCGCTGCGGTGTATCACGATAACCGAACGGTTCTTTCTGGGAGAATCCTTGCTATTCTGTCCGCCCTTACCAAGGGGAGGCCAGGGGAGTTCTGCGGTCGAGCACATCGAGCGTGTGCAAGCCAACAACACCGTCACCGTCAACGACGTGATCGCGAGCGGGAAGTCGCGTGATCGCTGTCTTCGACGGGATCCCGTCCGACCAGGTAGCTCCCTCGATCGGCATTTTCCCCTACGCGGACTACGACTCGAAAACGCCGGGGAGCCTGACGATGTATAACGTGTACAGCACGACCGACAACATCGGCAACATGGAGAGCGACCAGCTCAGCAAGTTCACACAGTACTGCAATCCGTCGAGCTGGCTCTTTCTGCTTTCGTGGACCATGACCTGGACGCCCCTGGACGTCTTCTTTTTCAGGACAATCGAATCGATGGCGACGTCGGCGGATTTCGACATGAACCCCAAGCTGAACTGGGCGATCGCCCAGGGTACGGTTGGCCCCGGCCGAATTCCGAATATCCTGTACATCGACTACGCCGCCCCCACCTACAACATCCCGTCGCTCTGCCTCTATCTGACCATGGTCAACACAAGTCAGGTTCCTTGAGGGAACACAGGGGGTTCTGGATTTGCGGCACTTCCGAGACTTCAGCCCCAAACTCACCCTTGCGATGATCCTTCAGGTCGGCGGCCACAGCCGCGAACACGTCCTGGATCACGTCGTCCCGCGCGTCGTCCGGCAGGCCCGCCTGGCGACACCAGAACCCCAGCAGCGGCGAATAGAGGTTCACGAGGTGGCGCCAGGCTTCCTGATCGTTGGCCGCGACACGGATCAGCAAGCTGCGCGACGTGGAGTCGTCTGATCCCAAGATGAGGAGCTCCCTGATCCCGAGGTCGACGGCGGCAGGGCCGGTTCGCGCCGATCGGGAGCGGCGCGGTGGGTCTTTCACAGGCGATCTGGGAAGTCGTCTCGAGCCCCCGGGGCTTCCCGGATCGCCTCTCTGGGGCGGTGGGGCGCGTGGCGAATTTGCTTATGATACGATATCGTCAGGCTCGTCCGCTACGGTCACGGGGTGAATGCCTTTGGAAAGGTAGGCCGATGAGTCGTGAGGTTTGCCCGCCGCCGGAGGCCCTGTGCGCGTTCGTCAACGGCGACCTCTCCGAGGCCCGGCTCGACGAGATGGGCGAGCACCTCCAGTCGTGTCCAGCTTGCCAGAACCAGCTCGCCTTGCTGGACGACTTGACCGACCCGATCATCGTCGACCTCCGCCGCGGGGTGCCGGTGCGATTCGCTGGATCGACTCTGGAAGAACGGCACCCAGCCGGCGTCAACTCCGCCAAGCTACCGGAGCAACTGGACGACTTCCGGATCATCCGCGAGATCGCCCGGGGGGGTATGGGGGTGGTGTGCGAGGCCTATCAGGGCTCGCTCAACCGCCACGTGGCCCTGAAGATGTTGCCCGAGCGCGGCGACCCGGCTCGCTTCCGCCGCGAGGCCAAGGCCGCCGGCCGGCTGCATCACACCAACATCGTGCCGGTCTTCGGGGTCGGCGAACACCAGGGCCGGCACTTCTACGTGATGCAGTTCATCGCCGGCCGTGGGCTCAACGACCTGCTGAAGGAGCGGCGGACCGCCGGCGACCGCGCGGCGGTGACCGCGATCGATCATCGCGAGGCGGCGCGGATCGCCCTTCAGGTCGCCGAGGCGCTGGCCTATGCGCATGCCCAGGGCGTGATCCACCGCGACATCAAGCCGTCGAATCTGCTGCTCGACGCCCAGGGGACCGTCTGGATCACCGACTTCGGCCTGGCGTACGATGCGGCCGACACGGAGACTTTGACCGATACCGGCGAATTCCTGGGCACGCTGCGCTACGCGGCGCCGGAACGGATCAGCGAGCGCGGGGATGCGCGGGCCGATGTCTATGGACTGGGGGTCACGCTCTACGAGTTGGTCTGCGGTCGGCCGCCCTTCGCCGAGGCCGACCGGGCCGCGCTGTTGAACCAGATCCTCCACCACGACCCGCTCCGGCCCCGGCACCACGACCCGCGGGTGCCGCGCGACCTGGAGACGATCGTCCTGAAATCCATGGCGCGGGAACCGGCGCATCGCTACGTGACCGCGTCCGACCTGGCCCAGGACCTGCGGCGGTTCCTCGAGGATCGGCCGATCCGAGGTCGGCGCGTGAGTGCCTGGGAGCGGATGGTGCGGTGGTGCCGGAGCAACCCGGCGACGGCGGGGCTGGCTGGCGGATTCATCCTGGCTCTGATCGTCGGGACAACCGCGGCGAGTTACTTCGCCATCCGAGCGACTCGGGGTGAAACCGCCGCGCTGGAGAATGCCCGCCGAGCCGATCGCGAGGCAACGCGCGTGCGCGAGGAGAAACGGCTCAGCGACCGCCTCCTCTACGTGGCCGAGATGCACCTGGCCCAGCAGGCGTGGGAAGATAACCGGCCGGACCTGGTGCGGCAACGCCTCCGGGAATTCGTGCCGGAACGACCCGATGAGACCGATCCGCGGGGCTTCGAATGGTTCTATCTCCAGCGGCTCTGCCAGTTCGGTGCCCGAACCTTGCACGGGCATGCGTACCATGTGACGAGCGCGGCGTACAGTCCCGATGGCCGCATCCTCGCCTCCGCCGGCGTGGACGGCAACGTGATCCTCTGGGAGTCGGCCACCGGCCGGATGGTCCGCGTTCTGACCGGGCATGCCGCCAAGGTGGAGATCGATACGCTGGCCTTCCGCCCCGACGGCCGCACCCTCGCCTCCGCCAGCATCGACGGGACCGTGCGGGTCTGGGACACCGCCACGGGGCAGAGGCTGTGGATCCTGCGCGGGCACACCGACGCAGTCAGCGGCGCCGCGTATAGTCCGGACGGGCGCACCCTCGCGACCGGCGGCCATGACCACACGGTGCGACTGTGGGACGCCGACACCGGCCGGGAACTCCGGACCCTCCGCGGGCATACGGGCCCGATCTACTCTCTGGCGTATCGCCCTGACGGTCGTACGCTGTTTTCCGCCAGCGGCGACCACACGTTGAAACTCTGGGATGCCGAGACGGGACGCGAGGTCCGGACCTTGCGCGGGCACTCCGGGGTGGTCCGGAGCCTGGCGTTGAGCCTGGACGGGCGTACCCTCGCGTCCGCGAGCTGGGACCAGACCATCAAACTCTGGGACGCCGTCACCGGTCGTGAGATCCGGACCCTTCGAGGGCATAAGGGGCCGCTTACCGGAGTGGCATTCGGCCCGGAAGGCAAGCGCATCGCCTCGGTCGCCTGGGACGGCAGCTTGCGGCTCTGGGACTCCGTCACCGGCGAGGAACTGCTGACCCTGCGGGGGCATTCACGCAGCGAGGTCAATGGCGTGGCGTACAGCCCCGACGGCCGCGACATCGCCTCCGTCGGTTGGGACGGAGCGATCAAACTCTGGGATGTCGCCACAGGCCTGGAGGTCGTTGACCTGAGCGGGCACGAGGATCAAGTGTTGAACGTGGCGTTCAGCCCGGATGGCCGGATGCTCGCCACCGCGAGTGGGGACCTGACCGTCAAGCTCTGGAACGCCACGCCGCTGACGCCGGAGCTCCAGGTCGTCCGCGAGGCCCGGAGCGTGGTCGAATTCCTATTTGCCAGGCCGTTGCCGATCGCCGAGGTGCTCGACCGCATCCGATCCGACGCCGCGCTCACCCCCGAGGTGCGCCGACGAGCCCTCGAGCTGGCCGAGCCGTACGGACACAGTCTCGTGGTCCAAGAGGCGGAGCGCCTGGTCGAGTCCCTGTACGCCACGGCGATGTTCCGGCCGGAGGTCCTCGCGAGCCTGCGTCGCGACGCCGCGCTCAGCGAACCGGTGCGCCAGGAAGCCCTGATGCTGGCGGAGCGGGTCCCGGAGAACCCCCTGAGTCTCCAGACGGCGAGCTGGTCCGTGAGCCGCCGGGCGGATGCCGACGCTTCCGCGTATCGCCTGGCCATGCGGCAAGCCGAGGCCGCCTGCCGGCTGATCCCGAACGATGAGGGGCTCCAGGAGGCCCTGGGCGTCGCCCAGTACCGCGTGGGCCTGTACAGGGACGCTGTAGCCACGCTGACGCGGGCCGACCCGCTCCGCGCGGCCCTCGTGGGCGAACCAACTCCGGCCGAGCTGGCCTTCCTGGCCCTGAGCCAGCACCGCCTCGGCCGGATCGATCAGGCTCGAGCCACCCTGGGCCGCCTGCGGGAACTGATGAAGAAACCGGAACGGGCCAGGTCCGAGCAGGATCAGAACTTCCTGCGCGAGGCCGAGGCCCTGGTGGCCGACCTGGCCTTCCCGGCCGATCCGTTCGCGCCTTGATGCCGGTCCGCCCCCTTTGGGGGCTCGGACGGTTTTCGAGCAAGTCTGAAACTCTGGTTGACCGCGACTAAGGTGTCACGGGCGCGGGCGATTCGACCCGGCCGATGGTCATGACGAGGCTCTGGATCAGCGCCGGCGGAGGCGTCGCTTCGAGCGAGTTGCCGGGAACCGTCGGGTGAGATCGGCATGACCGGCTTCCAGGACGCCCAGGCTCGTCCCGAGGCCGGGGAGCGTCTGGTCGTCGACGGCCACTACACCGTCATTCGGACCGTAGTAGGCTCCCAGGTACCAGGCCATCGCCCGCTGAAACAGTGCCAGGTCCGCCGGTCGGGCACAAGACGCGACGTAGTAGACCTTCGGCCCGACGATCGGGACCGCGTCCGCGTGAGCCTCCAGGACGTCGTTCCAGTAAGCCCGTGAAGCGTCCCGCGTCATTCCGACCAATCCTCCCTGCCGGCCGCGCTCCAGCAGGAGTCGTTCGAGGGCTCCGATCGCCAGGGCGATCCAACGGTGGACCCGCGGCATCTGGCCATCCATCGGTTCCCCTTCGCCCACGACGTAGTCGGCCAGGCCGGTTCCACCGAAGGCTCCCTGGACCAGGAAGAGGGCCTCGACGCGGTCGCGCACGAACTCGGGCTCGTTGAGGGCGAACGCCAGCGCATCGCAGGCGCCTCGGCTATGAGCGATGATCACCAGCCGTTCGGGGTTGTCTTCGGCGATGCGGAGCAGCACCTCCCGCACTTCGCCGCAATTCTCCTCGACCGTCTTCCGAGAACTCGGATAGATGAAGTGAATCGACCGTCGGGGCACGCCGAGTGGCGCAACGCGTCGGCGTTCTGTGCGAAGTAGCCCGGCATCCGGCCGACGCGGAAGCCGCCGACGAACACGTAGTGGAAACCTCGGGCTCGCCGTACGACCGGTTTGGGGATGCGGAGCTCGCCATGAGATGCAGCCTGGAACCAGTCCTGGAACTCCTCGGCGGTCACGGATGGACCCGCGGATGTACCGCCCCCGAGCAGGACGCGCAATTCCCATCAAGATCGCATTAAGTCCTGACATACCCAACTCCTCCCGTGAGCGGATTCGGACTGAGAGTCTGTCCTGGAAGCCTCGATGGCCGTCGCGAGGGGTGCTCTGTGAGCACCGAATTCGGCAAAGTCCGCCGGATCGGTGCTCACAGAGCACCCTACAAAGACCTTCCGAGACAGTCACTGACCCGTCAACGCGATGATCGCTCTGTCCCCACGATACCGGAGTCGCCCCCGCGTGGACATCCCCCCGCGGGAGCCCGGGCGGTTCACCGTCGGGTGGCTCACGATCGAAGGCCGCGACTGAGCAACCCCCCTACCCTACATCGTCAGGGGGAAAAGGAGGGCTCGAGCGGACGGATTGCGAGGTCGCGGAGCGTGACCGACCAGCCCCCTTTCGAGCCGTCGACGACGAACCGAGCCACCGCCTCCGAAGCCACCGCGACGGCCAGGAGCACCAGGTTGCGGGCCATGGGATAATCGCAGACGTCCAGGCCCACGTCGCGGGGGACGCGATAGGTCTCGTCCCAGATCACCTCGGCGTAGTCGGCGAACAGGCCGACATGGAGGCACGGCAAAGCGGCTACCCGGCAACGTTGCTGGACGAGCCCGCGCGCGGCCGCGTTGTCGAACGTGTCGAGGACCACGCCGGGGCCTTTCACCAGACTTCGGGCATTCCGTTCGTTGAGCTCCTTGGCGACGGCCTCGATCTCGACACCGACACCCCGGAAGAGCCGGTTCCGCAGCGCCTCGACCTTCCACGCGCCGACCTCGGACTCGCCGTAGAGCTGAGTCCCGACGTTGTGCTCCTCGACACGGTCCCGGTCGATGACCGTCCACTGACGGAAGCCCTGGCGCGCCAGGTTATCGGCCAGGAGGGAGCCCAGGGCCCCCGCGCCGCAAAGCGTGATCGGGACCGTTTCGAGCCGGGCCAGCAGATCGGCTCCGCGATAGATCCGTTCGTGAAGAAACTTGTCGGCCATCGCTGAAAATCTCCTTTGGGCACGGATAATCCGACGGGACGGATTCACTGTTCCCGTTTTCACGGACTACTGCCCACGCGCCTCGCGGAGCACGCCGACGAGGCTCTGGAGATCGAAGCGGCGATCCTGACCGCTGAGGCAGATGCCGGCGACCTGAACGGACAGGTCCTGCTGCGCGACGGCCGAGACGTGCCGGCGGCCGTCAACTTCGTAAGTGATGCGGTAGACGTCGCCCTGCTCGTGGTAGTCTCGGAGCTCGGCGCCCGCGTGGGCCAACGCCTTTCGAAGCCGTTCCTCGACCCGATTGCGGCTGGCCTCCCGCTCGGCTTCGAGCCGCGGGGCGTAGTTCATGATGTAGGCCGCTCGCTCCTCGACGGTCAGACCAGGCCGGTTCAACTGCTCGGGCTCGACCATCCGGCCGATCGCCGCGCAAGTACGCCGCGGTACCGGGATCGCGGCGCGGATCGGGCCCGTCGTACCAGCACTGGCTGCCGTCGAACCGTGTGAGCCAGACCTCGAAAAGTTGGGTCTCCTCGACCAGTCGGACAGGGACCAGTCCCTCGATCCGGTAGCGCGTGTCACCACCGTGCGCGGGGATCGCCAGCCATTGGTCCTCCTCCCGGAAGCAGAGGACCACACGCAGCAGAGGGAGCAGGTCCAGATACTGGCGACGCTCGGCCAGCCGGGCTGGCCGGACCAGCTCGGCCCTGGTCGAGGAATTGGGCCGGAAGACGCCCCAGCCCTCGAAATCGGCCGGTCTCACGTTGAGACGGCAGACCACCCCGGCAATCCGGACCTGGACGACGCCGCCACGAGGCATCGGCGCCAGGAATTCGGAGGCGAAAGCGCGCTCCTCGGCCGCCGCCAATCGATCCAGAGTCTCGCGGAGTTGCTTCTTGATCGCCATGGGAGGAGAAGAGTTGGACATGAAAAGTGCCAGGAATCGCCGCAAGTTCCAGGAGCCCGATTCAGGTTACGGCCGCTCTTGCGAGCATGGTGCGCCAGGAACTTCGAGGCGAACCCCGGAGTACACCAACCTTAGGACCGTCGTTGTTTGTAAGCTCTTGCGGTCGGGCAGCGTCTCCCGGTGTTCGCACTTGAGAGTGTGTGTGAGACGTCGTTGCGAGGTGTTGTCGGGTGCTCTGTGAGCACGGGATCCTCGTGCCGATTACGATTGGTGCTCACAGAGGAGCACCCTACGAGCACCGAATCCGCTCAGGCAGGCTTGCGGACCGGCAGTGGGTACTCCAGGATTTCCATGAGGAGGTCCAGCTTCGAGGGTCGGGACAGCAGCGGCACCAGGTTCGGCAGGGCGTAGTAGTCGCCCGTGAACTGGAACGCGTCGGCCATGATCCCGGCCTTGCGGCACTGGTCTTCCAGGGACGTCCGGCCGCCCGGCGTGCGGACGAAGCAGACGTTCGGGTCGGCCTTGACCTCCTCGCGGTACGTCTTCAGGGTCTCGACGAACAGCGGTGCTGTGTTTTCCTCCTCGTCGGTCACTATGATGATTTGTTCGACGTATTGCTTCTTCCGCCGCATCATCTCCAGGGCCACACCGCAGGAGGTTGATCCGCCAGCCGTGATCCCGTTCAGGGCCTTCTCCCAGGCGGCAAGATCGCCATCCGCGGCCTCGATCGGGTAGGCGATGGTGTCGAACGCATAGACGTAAAGCGCCGCCGCGCTGACACTCGAGACCAGCGCACCGATCCGCTTACCCAGGTCAATGGCCACACTCATCGAGCCCGACTTGTCGATCAACAGTGCGGTCGGCCGCTCGATCCGGCCGCGGGCCTTGACCTGCGCGTCGGCGACTTCCTCGAGCGTGCGGCGGACATCCTCCGACAGGTCGGCGGCCTTGATGGCCTCCTCGGCCTTGAAGGCGCTGACGCGGTCGGCGGTCTTGGCCGCCTGGAGCTTCGCCTCGATGAGGGCCTTGAGATCCGCGTTGTCGAACGCACCCCGGCGCCGGAGGGCTCCCAGGTTGTTGATCAACTCCTGCGGGCTCATCCGCTCGATCAGGGCCAGCAAGACCGTCGGCGTCATCTGCTTGACGACCGTGGCCGCGACCCGGTACGGTATCGCGTGCGCGACGATCGCGCGGGCCTGGTCGGCGGGTTTCTCCGCCTTGGCCAGCTCCTTGAGAGCGAACAGCCGGCTGTCGGCCGGAGGCTGCTCTTCGAAGAGGATCTTCTGGGCACGCTCGCCGGGTGCGACGTGCAAGAGCGCATACATCCGCTTCGAGCGCCTTGCGCGCGACCAGCACCGTGCTGTCGAACCAGTCAGGCTCCGCCTCGCGCTCGCGCAAGTAGCGTGCGATCTCGGTCCGCAGCGCGCGGGGTGGGTTACGGAACAGGCCGAATTCCTCGACGATCGTCGCAACCGGCGCGGCGAGTTCGACCTGGACCATCCCGACGTTCCCGGTCGCGACCTTCGGGGCCTTTCCCTTGCGCTTGACGGCTCGTACCTTCCGGGTCGCCTTGCGGCCGTGGATGAAGTCGAGCACGCGGACCACTTGATAGGGCGGCAGACCGCGGAGCATCGCCAGGCCGACGTCGCGATGTCCTTCGAACGCGCTCAGCACGAGCGTCACGATGAACATCTCCTTGTGGTCGCGGCACGTCGCCATGGTCCTGGTACCAGGCCGCCAGGCGGACGTAGAACCGCGGGTCCCGCTCGACCAACTGCCGGTGCACGGGCCAGATCAGCTCCAGCTTCCGGTGGGGCGTCGTCAGCAGCGTGTTCAGGATCTCCAGCCGCAGGTCTTGCTCGTGTGCCATGACTCCACCATCCTTACCTCAGAGCGTACAAACGCACCACGCAACCCGGCGGGGATCGTCCTCCCCGAAGCCGAACCCTACGGCGGTTTGTACGCTCGTGCCATTGGGTACGAACCGTGCCGAGGTGGGTCCCGACGGCCGATCGCTCGGCCGAGTCCCACCCGTGGTTGACGCTCCGTACAAGTCGCATCAGCGTGGATTTCCTATGACAACCCACGCGAGTCGCGCGAGCCCAAAAACAGGAGGATTTCGAACCTCCGACCTCAGCACTCCAGAAGTGCTGCGCTCTGACCACTGAGCTATGCTTAGCATGAAGGCTCGTGCCGTCGGGCGCAGGATGTTCCCGATTGGTGTTCCGACCCGTACAAGTCGCAGAAGCGGTGAAACTTGCAGCGATCTGCCATTGATCTACGGCCCGTCAGTACAGCCATTGGGCCGGCGGGATTCGAACCCGAACCTCTGCATTATGGTGGTTTGTACGCTCGAGCCGTTGGGTACGGATTGGTCGCTTCGATATCCGATTAACCGAACACGGCCTCGGGCCGCACGGTGAGGTTCCCGGTCTCGTGCCGGTCCACGGTGTAATCACTTAGACGGGTCTCGGGGACCTCAAGGTGCCGGGCCAGTGCGCTCTTGATCTCTCGGTCGTTGGATCCGAGCCCGACGTTGATCTCGCCCATCGGCAGGTCAAGGCTGCGACCGTCGAAGCGGACGTGCAGAACGCCCCTGTCGTTCAGTAACTCGGCCATGGTCGCCTCCATGTTAATTAATATCTCAGGTGATGATTCTGAGAGGAGTCCGCGAAAACGAAAGACCTGCACAAGTTCCCAGAGCGACGCCTCCTCCGCTCCGGCCACTCGCCTCGCGAATGGACGGGGCGGAGGAGGTAGGATTTCGAACCTACGACCGGCTGAACAGGCCGGGCTGACCAGTTTGTATGCTCTCGCGGTCGGATGCAGGTCTCCGGCATGGGCGAGTGTGACCTCGTCCCATGCGGGAATCCAGACGCACGACCCGGCGGGAATGTTCGCGGTCGTGGCGGAATTCTGTCGAGTTGTCCGCAAGACCCGCGATCACCATCCGCCGGAGACGCCTTGCTGGGCCTGAAGGAAAGGCAGGTTCGGGTTGTAGGACACTCCGTTGGCGGGCGCCGCGGGGTTGTCGAACGGCATATCTGCGTTGGTGGTGAGGAGGCCCGTACGGGTGAAGAGCGTGAGGAGTCCGTATTCTCCCTGGATCTGCCGTCCGGTGCTCGAGCTGGGGCCGACCCCCGCCGGGAGCGGCAGTAAGGGAGCGGATGTTCCGATCGTCGGATTGTAGATATCGCTCCGCTCCGCGATCCAGAAGTGGAAGAAGGCGCTCGACATGCCGAACGATGCCGGCGACGAGTAAATCGTGGTGGGCACGACCTCGCCCGAGGGCTGGACCATGATGTTGACGTAGCCGGTGAAGAGGTTCACGGGGAGTCGCGATCGTTCGCGGGTGGTTCCCCATGTCGTCAGGTCGATGACGATATTCGTGGGTAAGGAGATCGTCCTGCTGGAGGCGACAGGGGCAGGTCGGCGGCGGATCTGGTAGCGCTGATTCAGAATCACCTGCGATTGCGAGTAAAGGGATGACGGCCAGATCTCGCTCTCCCATTCGGCCAGTTCGTCGATGTTTCCGTCCCCGTTGTTATCTACGCCATCCCACCCCTCGTCGACCCACCCGTTGGTGTTGTCGTCCTGGGTGTTGACCAGGAGGAGGAACTCCGGGTAGTAGAGGCTCCCGTCACTCGCCACCCGGATCAAGGGGGATGTCTGTCGGTTGAGAGGCCCCGGCGGTCCGACGTTGACGAACATCTCCGAATTACCACCGGCCGGCGTCACCGTCATCGGTCCGACGATCCGGAACCAGGGCCCGGCTTGATTGATTTGAAGCTCGTCGCCGATGCGGATGTTCCAGTACCAGGAGGTCGGAGGATTCGGGATCAGGACGTTCGGATTGGCATTCGTTGCGTAGACACTTTCCTCGATCATCAGGACGCTGGAGTTCGGCGCATAGACGGGATAGTTGCCCCCTCCCGGTCCCGGGTAGGGGACGGTCAGGAAACTCGGCGGCGACAGGCGATTGACGAGCCCCTCGAAATAGTCCGGCGCCGGCTCGATGGGAATGATCCGGTCGACGGCGAGCGGCAGGGTCGGGTCCAGCAGGCCGGTGGAGGAGCTGATCCCGTTGAACGTGGACGAAGGCAGGAGCCGGATCCCGCTCGGTGCATTGTTGTGGATCGCCGAATCGCGCGCCCCGACCAGCGCCCCCTGGAGGATCCGGGCCGCCTCGCGACTCTGCCGCGCCGAGAGACCGGACTGGATCGTCGGCAATGCCACGACACTGACGATGAGGATGATCAAGATCACCACTATCAATTCCACGAGCGTGAAACCCGAAACCCACTCCGTACGCCGAAACCCGCTCCGGCACCGCTGTCGGATCATGACCGTCCCCTGAGTTCAACACGGTGGATTGGTCGCTGACGAATCGGACCAACGGAATCGACGTTCCCAGACGCCCTAGGGAGGACCCATGCACGAGGCGTTGCGTCGTGACGAGTCCAGCTCCCTCAACATGGGCCACACCGACGCCGATCGTCGATGAGGGCCTTTCCGCCCGGCACAGGGAATCCAGTGAAACGCCACGTCAACCGCGACGAAGCATCCGCTTTAGGAAGACTCTAGAAGATTGCCTGCTTATTTGCAACCATCTAGGCCCAAAAAAACGAGTAGGCCAAACTTGACTGGACGCATCGATATGTCAGCATGGATGCCGATGAGACAGGGTGCGAGCATGAATCGGCAGCTCATGTACCGGGGATCCTTGCGAGAACCGACCAAGGATTCCAGGTACAACCTGCCGCTATAGCTGGGTTTGCGGTGAGTTGTACGCTGGGAAGACAGGCGGTTTTACCCAGATCGGCCATGAGTCAAAGCCGCGATTGTTGGAGCGTTCCAAGGTTCCAGTCGAGAATATCCAGCGAGATGTCCTGCGTGACGACGTGCGTTTGATCAGTCCAGCAGGCGAGAGCATCCGGCGGGATCTGTCGAATTAAGGAGGGCACGCGGGGAGGTTGGTCAAGGCGAGGCTGACCTTGTCATCCAATTGACCCAGCGCGTCTTTGTAGAGCCGGCGCTCGATCTCTTCGGACTGATCCGATTGGACCGCCAGGCCGGCGGGAAGATCGCGAAGGGGGACCCGCGATCGTGCGCCGGGAAACTGCTGCCATTTCTGGACGCCTTGAGCGATCAACGTCAAGTGGACCCTGATCAGAGTCAGCCGACTCTGGGACGAGGGATAATAGCCTTCCCGTTGCTCGTGGACATGGACTTCCATGCGATACAACGCATGTTTCCAGAGGTCGGCCCAGGGCGAGTTGGCGCGGTACGGGAGATAGTCCTTAGCCTCCAAAGCCTTCACGACGACGGGCTCGAGCTGGGCGGCGTAGGTCGTCTCCGATCCGAAAACGAAATCGCCGTGCGTCAGATCCACCAAGACTCCGTGGCTTGCCAGCAGGCTCGTGACCAGTTTCTCGGCGACGGATCGCCTGGCTTGCTGGCTATCCGGATCCAGGTGTTTCAACAACTTGGCGATCCGATCGCAAGACTGGAGTGCGTTGACGACTTGACCCGATTGGAACGAACGCTGCGCAGACGCCAGCTCGCCGTCCACGTGCTGGCCGACCCTCGATCGAAATTGCCGGGCGATCGGCAGCCGGAGGGGCTCCAGGTCCGGATCCGCTTCACTGCGAGCGATCAGGTTCAGCCAATCGCCCAGGGGCAACGATGACGCGCCGTGGTGGACCAAACCGTCGAGAGTCTCCTCAACCTCTCGCCGAGCAAGGTCTTGGCGTCGCTTCCGTTGCTGGTCCCATGTCGTCCGTAGCGATTCACCAGCCTGTCGAGCGAGCTCCAGAGCCGCGTCGAGTTCGATCAGTGCCTCATTCAGATGCCCGGCCAATTCGTGGGCCTGGGAGGACGCGATCATCTTGTCGATCGACGCCGTCCGCAAAGACTGATGGTAATTTCGCCAGAACCGCAGGCTTCCCCAGACGAGGATCACGGTGATGGCAAGACCGACCGCCGACCAGGACCAGATCACCCATTTCGGGTAACCCGGTCGTTTCGTCGGCGACGGGACGCGAGGCAGGTAAGGGATCTCGACAAGTTGACGGCAAAACTTGCACCGGACCTGTCGTCCGGGTGCCAGACCCCTCAGTTTGACGATGCCGCCGCATTCGGGACAGGCGAACGACCCGTTCATGCCGCCCCTCTCTCATCCGGTCCTTTCCGTATTTCCGCGCCGAACCCTCAGAACATTCCACCCAGCATATCGTCAGTCACCGCGTTTTGGCATCGCTGTCGACAACAATCGCCATGTGGATGAGCAGGACGCACCGGTTGTGCTCGAAATCGGGGCGATCGCTCGCATCGGGCGAGTTGGCCGCCCCTTCGGGGCTTTCGGGAGAGACTCTTACTCCGCAAAGGTAACGAATGTCGAGGGGACGTGAATCTGGAATCCGCCCTGACCTGTGGGTAAGAGCAGGGTCAAGTCCAGCTCAAATTGCGCGGCCGCCGATTCGAGCACGAGGACGTCGCGATAGGTTTCCTTGGAATTCATTCCCCGTTCCTCGTCCTGAGGGGCTGTCCCGGGGACGAGATGGAGATAGGCCAGATTCTGATTGCGGATGACGGTATTCTTGCTGGGCTTCGACCAGTAGCGATAGGGTCTGCGAATTAAGCCGAGATTCGTGACCCGCACGGTAATGAACAAGTAGTTCTGGGTGCTCGCGGCATCGAAACGCCTGTGTTCGGCCGACTCGACGCACACCTCCCAATCGTTGACGGTTGCGGGTGTTCCGGCGACGGTGTTGACGAGCTTCGCGGGCGTGGGCAAAGCCGCGGGCTCGACGTCTTTGGGTCCCACCGCGTTCGCCGCCTTTTTCTTGTCGTCCGCGGCCTTCTGAGCCAGGGCCATTTTCTTTCGGTAGTTCTCGGCCGTATCGCCGACGCTTTGGATGTACTTGATCCCGTAAACGAACGCCCAGAAGCCGCCATATCCCGCTCCGGCCAGCACAAAGAGCAGGAAGACGGCCATGTATTGTCGGGAGGTGCCGAACCGTGCCTGGTGCTTCCCGCCGATGAGCTTGAGCTTTGAGCGTTCGGAAGCGGGTACCAGGTTCTCGGCAATTTCGGACGACCGGCTGAGGATGGAATTGGTCACGGCGTTGTACCGGCCCGGGGCGTCGTCATCGTCGGGGACTGACCTCGACGCGCGGCCATCCTCCCCCAGAAGTTCCCTCAGTGGTCGCTCGGCTACGGCCTGACGCGGTCGACCGGCCGTCGGGGGGCGTTCGTCGGGCTCCAGGAGTTCCTCCAGCGGTATGGTCTCGGTGACCGCATCGCGGTCGGCGTTCGACGGGTCCGCCTCCCGCGGGGTTGAACGGGAACTTCTCCCGGCATCGGGTACAGGTGATCTTCGCCCCCGGCGGAATCGCTTTGGTCGTTTTTGCAGCGTTCCCGCAATGCGGGCATTGCAAGATCGTCGGCATCGTGGAGACCCTTGTGGAGACCAACCTTTCACGGAATTACGGGCGAACTGTGTCTGACGTTGACATTCTACGAGTGGTTCAGGAATCCCGCAGAAAAACCCTGTGAGAACCGAATCACCAACTGAGGTTCCGTCGAGGATCTGGACAGACACACGCGATCGCCGGACCATCACGGTGAGCGCCGAACTCGGCGGTGTGGGGTTTCCGGGAGCGGCTAACCAAGGGGTTACCTCAGCCCATGAGCCAGGCGTTTCAGGTCTCGAGGAGATGCATCCGGCTGAAACCCCCTCATTCATGATATTGGTGCGTCTGAGCGAATTCAAGAGAGTCTGATGAGGGACGTGGAAATCGTGCCCCGAGAATTGTGGCACAAATTGGCACTCGGTGACCACTTTTGGCCGCGGCTCCCTCTCCGATCCCCATGGCCCGAAGCGATTTCGGGCCGAGTCCCGAAATCGCGGGGACGGGCCCAGTCGCGGGCGGCACAGCCCCGTTGCTCGTCGCTTGGGTTTCCGGTCGGTGACGGTCGCACATGGTCCATATTATATAGGATACCTCAGGTTTGAGAATTCGTTAATGCACCTATCGCGGATTCCGGGGCGATTGGCTCCCGAACTCTGGACCACAGAGGGAGATGAGAAAATCCAAAAATTCGGAAAGGTGGGCCACTCGAATGACCGATTTGGCCCGAACCGAAGGGGAAGAGGCGCGGGTCGGATCGTCTCAGAGCTTGTGAAAGAATCGGATTGCAGATTCCGAATTCCAAATTCCAGAATCATAAACCCTTGGCGGATCCGGCCTAACATTCATTTGGAATCTTGAATTCGTTACTGGGAATCCATTCGTTCACAGCCTCTCACTCCCCAGGTTTCCCGCACCCGCCGCGCTGAGATCGGTGGTGGTTGACGAAGCGTCTCAGAAAAAACGCCCGGTGGAAGTTCCCCCAACGGGACTTCCCCGGGCGATGTCCAGACCACTCGAAGCGTCAGAAACCAACCACGTCTGGGTGCGGGCGAACGCGGACCACTGGCGAGACCCGCACCGAACCACACAGCGCCACACCGCACCACGCCGGACGCGATCCTTTCGATCGCGTCTGGTATGGCGATCCTTCAGACGAACCGCCAATCGCGCAAGAACCGATGGTCACCGACCCGACAGGGTCACTGATTCGTGAAGGCGTCCTGCGAGAGCGGCATCTGCTTGCAGTAGAGCGGCAGCCGGCTGCCGGCCGGCGTGATCAGCTTCGAGTAGACGGTGCCATCCATCGTGTTGGTCTGGAAGCGGACGGCTCCGTCGCAGAACATCATGTTGCAACCGCCGGGGTGGCCGCTGTTGGAGAACGGGTACGAGCCCTCGATCGTCAGGCCGGCTTGCTGGGCGAAGTTGATGTTCTCGAAGGTGCCGACCTTGTTCGCGAAGGCCCAGCCCGCTCCGTCGAGGTCGCCCGAGACGGTACCGGCGCCGGACATGACGCTGGCCGGGGCGAGTGTGCCCCCGATGCAGGAATAGCTGCCCGAGGCGCAGACCGCGGACGAGCCGATGAACATGCTCAGCGTCGGCTGGGGCGCGGCCCAGTTCCCTTCCAGGAGGCCGGTGAACGCGCTGGGCGTGGCGACGCCGGTCAGGGTGTTCTCGCTGACCAGGAGCGTGCTGCTGGCACCGTCGGCGAGGCTGGTCAGGGTCGAGGTCACGTTCCAGGGGATCTTGATCTGCACGCCCTGCGGGAACGTCGAATTCAGGAACATCACGCCGAGCTTCTGGCAGACGCCCATGGTGCTGAGATAATTCCCAGGCGAGCTTCCCGGCGCCCAGGTCATGATCTGGGGGGTCTGGCCGCCGTCGATCTGCGAACCAACCAGGCTGTAGGGGATGGCGTGCCAGAGGGCGAACCCGCCATTGACGGCATAGCTCAGGTTCCCCTGATTGGGCTGGGCCGTCACGTCATCCGGGCATTTCAAGACGCCGATGGACGTATTGCCGATCGTGTAATTGCTCGCCTGGCCCGCGATGTAGTTCGTCGGGTCGTAGTAGGCCACGGCCCCGTTCCCGGCCGCCGAGGTTCCCGGCGGGAACATGGTCCACTGGTTGAACATATCATTGGCTTCCATGTAGGGGAGGATCGGGACGACCCAGCTATACATGGGGACGGCGGTGGCTCGCGGGGTGCCTCCGGGCATGAAACCGTTGATGACCGACTGGCTCGGGTCAATCGTGCCCGAGGTCAACGACGTCAGGGTCGTTGCGTCTTCGGCGAACTCACCGGCCGGGGGAAACGTGTTCTTGCTGTTGACGTACTGGAGAATGGCCAGGCCAACGTTGCGCATGTTGCTGGCACACTGGGTGTCGCCGGCCCGCTTCGCGGGCGGACTGGACGGCGGGCAAGAGCAGCCCGACGAGGATGCCGATGATGCTGATCACCACCAGCAGCTCGATCAGCGTGAAACCGCGGCGACGACGAGTCTTCATGAGTGGTCCTTTCCGAAAGTGAGAGTGGCCTGATCTTAATTCTAACCCCTTAGTGGGGGTTTCGACAATCGCTTCCTTGTCGCTTCGCTCCCGTTTTCAGCGTTCCGTTTTCTGGAAGGTGGTAGTGGGTCGGCTCGATTTCGAGGCGAGGCCCGCCGGATTCGCCGGAACTTGGTGGGCCTCATGCCGCGTTGCGGCATTCGACCCACCCTACCAGGCTGAACACGGAAAACGAGGAGCGGAGCGACTACTGAATGATCTTCCGATAGAGGACTGCGGTACGGAACTGACCGGCGCTGTTGAAGTTGAACCCGGTGAGCTGGAGCCGGTCCACGATGAAGAAGCCGCGGTAGCGGACGTTGTTGCCGTTCAGGGCGCCGACCTCGGGGCCCATGATGTCGAACGCAAGCTGGGGCAATCCCTGGCCGAGCATGCCAATATCCCCCGCCTTCTTGATCTCGAAGAAGCCGATCGTGATCCAGACCGCGTACTGGTGGGTCCGGACCGTGGTCAGGTTCATCGCCTTCTGCATCAGTTCCGACCGCCAGTAGGGATGCTGCCGGTCGTCCGTACCGCCCGCGCCGCCCGAGGACGAGCCCAGGTAGGGGTTGTTGGACAGGGTCAGCTTGCTGGGAGTGGCCATTACGTTGTACCACTGCGCGTACGGGGGATAGGCGACCGAGGTCGGAGGGAGCACCCCGGTCGGCGTCAGGATCGGATACGTGGTTCCCGCGTTGCTGTAAAACGTCCCGCCGGACCAGCCCAGGCTCGGGAACCCGTTGTTGATGCGTATAGATCGGCGGGATGTTCGTCACGTTACCGCCGATCCAGGGATTCGCCGCCTGATTGGCGACCAGGTTGTTGATCCAGGGGTCGCCGGATTCCGAGGCATTGCTCAGGGCCGGCGGGAGGTTGCCCGAGGTATTCCCCGTGGGGTCGGGGAGGCCGACGTACCCCAGCTTCTGGATCTGCGTCGCCCCGAAATCGTCCGGCGGCTGGAACAGCCGGGCGGGCGGGATGGCCGGAGGCATCACGATGCTGTCCACTGTCGGGGCGGTTTGATCGCCGTCCATGATCGTTCCGGGGAACGCGACGTTGACCGGGAGGGGCACACCCTGGGGCACGGCGTTCGTGGCTTGCGTCGGGTAGCTAAACGCTGCCGCCGTCTGGCTCGGCACGTAGCCCTGGGAGAGGAAGGGGTTCCTCACGCCCGGGTCTCCCGTGTAGACGATCGGCATCGTGGTCGGGAAGGCGGTGTTCTCGAATGAGTACGAACGGCGGCGTAGTAGTTCGGCTCCGAACCCAGTCCTTGATTGATCCAGTACCAATTACCGGGTGCGGTTGTCGGTGTATAGATCACCGCCGCGGCGTTGGTCACGGCCGTGAGCGCCAGGTTGTTGGGGTTCGGAATCATTGCTGGGTTGCTGCTGGGCGAGGGCGGCACAGCGGCCGGTCGCATGATCGTGTAGTTGATGTCTGGGAAGGACAGAGAGCGGAACGGGGCGTCGGCGGGGATCTGCGAGTTGTTGACCTGTCCGATCACGGTCCCCACCGCGCTGTTCTGCCCGGTCACGCCGCCGCCGAAACCGAACAGGTAGCCCGACCCTCCATGCCTCAACGACAGGAACTGTGCGAAGGCGGCCTTGATCCGATTGCCGACCGACGGCAGCGCCGCTAGCCCGTTGGGCGTCAGTATGCCGTAAGTGGTAACGAACTGCTGCAAGATCGGGTCGGTGGTCAAGACGCCATGCTGGAGGTACTGGGTCTGGTCGGTAACCGGGTAGGCATAATTCGGCGCACCGCTGGCCTGGATCGCGGAGACGACCAGCGGGACCGGCGGGCCGCCGATTGGGATCGGCGGGCCGCCGTTGTTCCAGTTGGCCAGCGGCATCCCGTAAGGCAAGGTGAGCTGGCCGGCCTGGTTGACAGTCGGCCAGCAACGGCAGCTCGATCGAGTTCAGCAGGTTCTGGGAGAACGAGGAAGTCTGATCGCCGAAGACGCTGAAGAACGCCTCCTCATCGATGATCAGGTTAAGGTTCATCAGGCCCGGCTTGGTGTCCTGGCGTGCCCAGTCGAAGTTGGTCCCATTCGCCACCGGCCCGATCGAGCCGATCATCTGGCTGGGCACCTCGAAGAAGTCAAACATCTTGAACCAGCCGTCGCCAGCCGGACCGCCCACGACGGGCAGGTTCGAGCTGGAGGAGGGATCCGTAGTGCCGGCACCGCCCAGGACCCAGGTCTGATTTTGCGAGGGTTCAGACGCCACCATCGGCGGATACAGGAAGGTCGAGGCCCCGGAGTAGAAGAACTTGTCCACGAGGTAGGGGTAAGCATGGGGCTGGACCGGAGAATTGACGGTGGCGGACGTCGGCTGAGTTTTGGAGGGCGGCGAAGCTCGGGACCGTCGTCGGCAGTGCGCCCGGGGTCGTCGGCTTGGACCCCAGCGAGCTGGTCGTCGTGACCTGCGAGACCGACAAGAACGGCACAGTCGTGGTCAAGAACGGGTTCAGGCCGGCAGGGTTCGCCGTGTTAGGGGTTATCGTCCCGCTGACCTTGGCCGTGAAGGAGGGCGAGATGACGGGCGTGACCGTGCTGAAGATGTTGGCCGCGTTCATCTGGGACGGCGCGAACTCGACGAACTGCTTGGTGAAGAGGCCCGGCGGGCAGCCGGGCACGAGCATCAGCTCGGCCACGCTGGAGAAGTCCCGATCGTTGAACACCAGGTAATCCCAGTTCTCGGACGAGTCGTTCTTGCTGCCGAGCGTGTGATAGATGTAGTTCGTCGCCGCATAACCGGTGGTTGTGGAAACCTTCCCGTAGTCACTCGTCAACACATACGACTGCGGGTCGGCGATCTGATCGGTGTACCCGTACCGCGCGTCTGGGGGGTATGGGCTGAGTGGCCCTGTGGCGGGCATGGCTTGGGGAACGGCATGGCCACCGCGATACGGCTGGAGCCGCTGGGAGGAATAAATGGTGTTGGCCGTACCCGTGACTAGCCAGCTCGGGGGTGTCTTACCATCCGACCCCCAGGTGGATCCCGTGCCGTCAATGTAGGGGAATCGCATCGAGTTGACCACGCACATCGGGTTGGTCGCGGAGACCGGCGCGAACGGGTTGGCGGGGCGCCGCAAGCACACCCAGTAATACAAGGCCGATCCCGCGTTGCTCGGGATCTTCGGTGTGTAGAAGGTTGTCGGCAACGCACTCGCCAGCGTCGGCTGCGTCAATCCGGGCAAGGCGCCCGGGCGTACGCTGAGACTCGTGGGACCCGTGCCGCCGAACGCGACCGGATCGAACGCCGACGTCAGCCACTGTGTGACGGGGGCGTATGCGGCGCCGCCATTCTGACTGGGAGCGTTTGCCTCCAAGGTGGCAAAGGTGGAGTTCTGGGGATTGCCGATGACGTAAAAGTAATTGATCGGTGGCCCCGCCGTGTTCGCCACGGACGGGTAGCTCGCGTTCGTGTTCGGGTTCGGGTTTGACGCCGAGGTGGTGAGCGGGATGAGGGTCGGGTCTCCCTCGTTCGGCGCCGCGGTATTCGCACCCCCCATCCCGCCCATCGTTTGAGTCAAGGCATCCCGGTTCAGCGGGATCAGGTTGTAATAGGTGGTGACACCGGCAACCGTGTTGCCAGGGAGCTCGCCCCGGAAGGGATCCGGCCGGCTTCCCGGATTATCGGCCGTGAAGATGAGGTCCCAGCAGCCGCCTGCGTAGGGATCGTTCGCGGTGTAGCTGAATCCACCCAGGTTGATGACGCTGGCCTGATTGGGGTTTGTGGGCTCCGAGTAGCTGGCCGTCGTGTCCGTAGGATTGGGACCGTAACCGTAGAAGTTGTTACTCACGTAGGTGGCCGGGCTCGAATAATCGAACGTCGGGTTATACCCGAAGGTCAGGGTATTGACCAACTCGATGAAGAACCGGTTCGTATAAGTGGGAGTTGGAACCGGATAGGCGCGGGTTCGGCTCTGGAACGAGTAAGCCAGCACCTCATTGATCGCGATCGGGTTGTACTCCATGCCGTACTGGTCGAGGTTGCCGGCCCCGATGTTCAGGTTCAATGTGGGGTAATTCGTCGACGCCGTGCTGGCGACCAGCGTGACGTCCGGGTTGACCCAGTGGGTCATGGTGGCATCCGGGTCGCGGAAGTCGATGATGTTGATGACGAACTGGCCGAGCTGCGCCGCTCCTCAGCCGTGTTGACGGAATCCGGCGGAAGGATGGCCGTGAGGAGCCGGTAGGCGTCGGTGATCCACTTCTGACGGATCGGCTCGTTGCAGTCGTTGGAGACGGGCAAGGGGTAGTTGAGGTTGATCTTCTTGTCGCGGTGCGCCAGGGACGGCGTATAAGGGGCCCCGGGGAAGTTGGCGAAGCTGGCGTTCGCGTTTGCGGTGAACCGCGCGTTGTATTGAAATGCGCCGCCGGGGTTGTCGTTGGCCCAGACGAAGTTGTTCGTCTCCGAGGTATGCGTGGTGTAGAGCCGCCGCCGCCGCGGGCCGTCGATGGTGTTGGTGAAGCTGACCGGCGCGAGCTGCGACAGCCGGCTGGTCAGCTCCGCACCATCGACGTCCTGCTGCCGGTACAACCATTCCAGGTCGGTGGGACCATAGGGGGAATCGATCAGCGGGTTGGACGCGTAGAGGTTCATCTCATCCGCGTCGTTCACGCCGTCGGAACGTTCCGCAGAGTTGACCGTGTTATTGTAAGTCGGGAACACGCTCGGGAGGTTGGGCGGGTACGCCGTGGGCGGATCCGACGTCCAGGTAGTTGGAAGCGTGGACGGCGTCAACATCGCGAATGTGTTGTATTCGGTGATGTAGGCCGCGCTCAATGCGTTGGATAGGTTATTCACTTGCCCGCTGGCCAGGATGGGGGTTATCGGCATACCGCCCAACCTCTGGGGGTTGTAAGAGTTAAAGGTGGGCGCAGCACCGGGAACCTGGAACAACTGGTTGGGGACCTTGTAAAACTCGTAGCCGTGGAGCTGGTTATTGGTCACGTCGGGCACGTAGGTGGTAGCCGCGGACCAGGGCGTCAGGATGCCATCGCTCCAGGTTCCCGGGCCGAACGGAGGCGCCGGGGCGGTTGGTGTGGGGACCAGGACCGGTGGCGTGATGGCGCCATAGGGGTATGCCCCAGCCGCCGCTGGCCGCGGTCGTCGTGATGTTGATTGGGCCTGCGACGCCGCCCGGGCGGAAGTAGCTGGAGAACTGGACCCGGCCGAAGTTGTCGTACCCCTTGGTGCTGCTGCCGTTCCACATCTGCACGCTCCCGGTGCCGTTGATGTCAACCGGGGTCACGAACCGCCGCATCCGCTCGACCGGCAGGATCAACGCGCCGGCACTGTCGTAAAAATCGAGGTCGCCGATCTCACCAGTGAGTCGGGGCGGGAAGACGTCGAAGGCGTTGTAGTTATCGTCGGCCGCATCGCGCGGGAACATCGGGTCGCCGCTGGAGTCGTAGGCCGTGCCGGCGTTGATGGACGTGAACAGGTCGGTGGGGTCGAACGAGTAGCCGGCCCGGACAGGATTGGCGTAATTGGACTGGAGCAGGTTGTACGGGGGCGAGTTGGGATTTGGGTTCGGGTAGGGAACCCCGGGTACCGACGTCGCTTCGCCCCATCGGCCGCCGACGGGCGGGGCGGTGCGCTGGACGAAGGGCAGCGGATTGCCATTGGCGTCCGTGCCGGTGAAGATCACGTTGTCGCTGAAATCCGCGATACTGTTGGGGAGCGCGTACGCTGTCCCTGGACCGGTCGCGGTGCCCGGCCAGGAACCGAAAACGACGTTGGTGTCGCCGTTGATCACGCCGGTTGTATCCGGTAAGAACGGGTTCACCTGGGGCCGTGTGCCGGCCAGGAGGTTGCGGAGTTGTGTGGTGCGGACATCACCGTTCTGCGACCAAGCGGGCGCCGCCAGTGTGGTGTTGTACGTGGTCGTATTATCCACCTGGGCATTGTATGTCGGGTACGTTCCTTGCCCGAGGGGTGACCAGGCGATGTTCGCCGGGAGCTGATTGTTGCCCAACGAGTTGAATGGGTCGACGTCGCCCACGATTACGTTGGTCCCGTAGATTGCACTGTAGGCATTCTGGAGTCCATAAGTCGGGTCGATCTCGCTGACCGAGTTGCCCAGGTGCTGGTCGTGGGTCGCGCCGGTTCCGGCGAGGTTGCCGGCGGTGTTGAGCGGAATTCGCCCATTGAGGCCGATGACCATGAAGGCGAACAGGGGCTTGTAGAGCTGCCCGCGCGAGTCGCGGCGGGAGGGATAGCCGAGGTCGAGCCAGACCGAGTCGGTCACGCCGTCGCCATCGTTATCGACGTCATAGGTGATCTTGCCGGTGACCGGGTCGGGGATCAGGTCGGGGAACGTGGCCGCGTCGTGGCCGTCGGCCGCGACGGGCCGGAGGATGCGACCGAGTGAGTCGGTATTCGGTAGCCCGAACAGGCCGTTCGGGAACCGGAAGCTCGAGTTCCAGTCGAGGGCATTGTTCGTCTGCGCCGGCACGGGCGGAGTGTTGAGCAGAGGGTTGTAGCGGAGGATTCCCGGCCGGTGGAATGAAGGAATCATCACCTGGCCATCAGCGCTCTGGATGGCGAGATACCAGTTCTCCAGGTCGCAGGCGTCATAATCCTCGTCCATGCTGGTGGGACTCAGGCCGTTGTAGCGGAAGTTGCCGTAGGTCGAAAGCGGGACGGAGACGTTCAAGTTGCCGATCGTGATCGTGGTGGACTGCGAGCCCATCCCCGGTCCATTGAAAGCACGGAGCCAGCGGCCGTCCAGGACGAATGGGTAGTTGGCGAGGGTGGTATACGGCCCGTAGTTCGGCAGGCCGAGATTGGTATTGCTGTACGACGCAAACTGACCCAGGGCCATTTGCGCCGGGACATACGACAGAGGCAACGTGTTATTGTTGCCCGGAGTGTCCCAGCCCGGGAACATACCGGGCGTTGTGAAGCCGAGCGTGGGGTTGTTCAGCACGGTCCCCATCTGGCTGTTGACGGCCTGCGGCACGTCGATCGGGCTGAGCCGGAACGCGTGGTAGCCCTGGCCGCTGAACGTCGTCACGCCCTGGGCGGCGGCGTAATCGTCGACCAGCACTTCGAACGTCTGGCTCACTGCGTAAGGATACTGGATCGTGTTCGTCAACGGCGTGGGGCCGTTGTACGAGATCCGGACGATCCAGCGCAAGAAGTTGTAACCGTACATCGCCGAGGAGATCGCCGGGATCGGGATGTTCGTCAGCACGTCGATGTACGTTGTGCCGTTGACCGCCTGGATGTTCTGGAACAGGAGCGGGCCGCCGGTGATTGGGTTGGCGGCGAGATAGCCGTTGCCACCCGCGTCGTTGCCGTACATGTCGCGGGCCAGGCTGTGGCCGCGGATCACCGAGCGGGGGTCGCCGGTGTCGGTGATCAACTGCGACAGGGCGAAGTCCATCAGCTCGTCGTCCTGCGGCTGAATGACCGACTGCGCGAAATTGCGCACGTTGATCTTCGACTGGCCGCTGAAGGTGGCGAAGGTGACCCCGATCAGGGCCAGCAGGGCGAGCATCGCCAGGACCAGGACCAGGACGATCCCTCGCCGCGCCCGCCGGTGGTGTCGTAAATTGGCCAGCATGAGACGAGTCTCCCTTATTGCAGTTCCTCACGGTTCCGGCTGTTCATCGGATCGAGGCTCGCACCGTGTGTTGATCGTGATTGGATCGTGTTCTCATTTCGTACTGTCTTTTGGATGCTCTGCGAACATCCGTTGTTCCCGAATGTTTTCGGGGTGGTTCGATTCGAGATTCCGGATTCGAGATTCCAGATTTCAGATTTCAGATTCCGGATTCGAGACCCCTGACTCCGGATTCGAGACCCTGGATTCCGGATTCGAGATTCCGGATTCCAGATTTCAGATTTCAGATCCCGGATTCGAGACCCCGGATTCCCGGCCCTTGACTCCGAATTCGAGATTCCGGATTCGAGACTCCGCATTCCGGATTCGAGACCCCGGATTCTGGATTCGACTTCCCGGATTCCCGATCGGAGGCCCGAGGGCCGTTCGTGGATTCCGCTCGAGGTGGCAACTCCATCCCGCTAGGGGCGGGCATCCGGGCTGCCTCGTCCTGGATCGCCTGCAACCTCGCGATGCATTCGTCCCGACGTCTCACCGCTTTGGCCCTCTCCCTCGTCCGTGTGTTCTGCGATCGAGTTCCTTCGAAACCGGAGTCCTTGATGGATTCGATCCAACCTCCGAGTTGTCTCGAGATACTCTCGGCCCGACGGATCAGATCCTGGACGTCATGGTGTAAATCCTCCCGGCCCGGGAATCGCTCGAGGAGACGAAGCATCGACCGCACTTCACCAGACGAACCCCGGGCAATATAGAGGAAGTGCAGAAGCTCATTGTTCGTTCCGCGCTCAAATCCCTCGGCGATGTTGTTCGAGATCGAGAGCGTCGCCCGCTCGATCTGACTCTTGAGGTCACCCAGTTTGTCCAGCCGTCCCGTTGCCGACAATTGGTAGACGACCAGAGCCATCTCAATGGCATCGTTCCAGACGGGTAACTCCTCGAACCGTTTGTATTTCAAAGGAACCTCCTCAGGCGACCTCATCGGGAATCGGGAATCTCGAATCTTGACTCGCCCCTTACCTCACTTCCCCTCGCTGCCGTGCGGCTCGGGCCAACCGTCGCGCTTTCTTCTTCATCTCCGCCCGTAATCGCTCCGCCCAAGCCGTCTGGTCGCTCGTGTCCTCCTCGAGGATCCATCGACGGACCTCCTCGGCCCGGACCGGGAGGAAGCCGCTGGATTCCACCGCGACGTAGGTCCCACCTGGCGTGAGCCGTTCGATGACTACCCGATCGCCGTCGAGTGCGCAGATCTCGGGGACCCGCAGTGCCGCATAGATCCCCGCGCGGTCGACCTCGGGACGCGAGATGTCGACCTCGATCGCCAGGTCGGGATTGGGATAGTCGGCAACGTCGTTGGAATCGCGCTTTCGGGCCGCGGCATGTTGCGCCAGCTTCTCGGGCGAGAAGTAGAAACACTGGTCGGATTCCAGGCCGCGCGCGATCTTGGGCCGTTCCCAGGTCGTCTCGCCCATGGCCCTGCAAGAGGTCCCCATCGCCGCCGCAACGACCTTGACGAAGTCGCCCAGCGAGTCCTTCAGGTTTTCGTGCTTCGGCCCTTTGCCCATGACTTCGAGGTCCCTCCCGTCATAATCGACGTGGATGTTGCTCCTTTCCGGGATCGCGTCCACGAGTTGCTCGTAGAAGGCCCAATCCACGCCGCGGAACACGACGCGTCGGTCGGGGATGGCGGTGAGATCGTACAGCCGGTCGAGAGACGGCACGTGCGCGATGGGACCCGGGATTTCGAGCGGGGTCAGGTCCGCCGGAATGAGGGGAGTCGTCATCGTGCTCATACGTCTGTCTCCGCATGCGGTGCGTTGCAACCGAACCGGAATCTCACCGCCCTTAAAGTCTCTAAAGGTTGCCCGGGATCGGGAGGGCGAGGCTCCGTCGGAGCCGGGTTTTCTGAGGCTCGGACGGAGTTTTCTGAGGCTCGGACGGAGCCTCGCCCTCCCAGAGATCCCGTTGTTTGAGGCCCTCTCACTCCGCTTCACCTCGCCGGCGTTTGGCTCGGGCCAACCGTCGCGCTTTCTTCTTCATCTCCTCACGTAATCTCTGTGCCCATGAAGATTCATCAGTCGCGTCCTCCTCGATCACCCAGCGCCGAACCTCCTCGGCCTGGACTGGTAAAAAACCGCTGGAGGTCACAGCCGCATACTTTCCCTCCGGCGTGAGACGTTCAATCGTGAGAGTCTCGCCATGGAGTCGCCAGACCTCCGCAACACGGAGTGCGGCATAGATCCCCGTGCGGTTGACCTGGGGCCGGGAGACGTCGACCTCGATCGCCAGATCGGGATTAGGATAGTCGGCGATATCATCCGAGTCGCGCTCCAGCGACTCGGCATCAATCGCGAGCTTCTCAGGGAGAAAGTAGTAACATTGGTCGGCCTGGAGACCCGCGCGATCTCGGGCCGTTTCCAGGTCGTGTCCGCCAGGCTGGAGTAGGGGATCGACAGGACCTGAGCAACCGCCTCCACGAACTGACCCAAGAGCTTGTTGCGTTTTCCATGCTTCCGTCCCGTCGACATGATCTCGAGGTCCCTCCCGTCATAATCGACGTGGATGTTGCTCCTTTCCGGGATCGCGTCCACCAACTCTTCGTAGAAGGCCCAGTCCACGCCGCGGAAGACCACGCGGCGGTCGGGGATGGATGTCAGTTCGTAAAGCCGGTCGAGGGACGGGACGTGCGCGATCGGACCCGGGATCTCGAGCGGGGCAAGGTCCGCCGTCATAAAGCGAGTTGTCACCGTGTTCATACGTCGGTCTCCTCACAAGCGCTCGCCGCAACCGAACGGGAATCGCACCGCCCCTACTCCGCGTGCGCCTCGCCGCCGTGCGGCTCGGGCCAACCGTCGCGCTTTCTTCTTCATTTCCGCCCGTAATCGCTTTACCCAGTCCAGCATGTCGGTCCAATCCTCCTCGATGATCCAATGCCGGATCTCCTCGGCCCGGAGCGGCAGGAAGCCGCTGGACTCGACGGCCGCGTATGTGCCTTGGGGCGTCAGGCGCTCGATGATCACCTGATCGCCTTCGAATCGCCAAACTTCGGCGACGCTCAGTGCGGCATAGATCCCGGAGCGGTCGACCTCGGGCCGGGAGATGTCGACCTCGATCGCCAGATCGGGGTTGGGAAACTCGGCGATGTTCTGGGAATGACGCCCGAGTGCCGCCCGATCGGCCGCCAGCTTCTCAGGGAGAAAGAAATAGCACTCGTCAGCCTCCAGCCCTCGAGCGATCTCCGACCTTTTCCAGGTCGTTTGGCCCGCCGGCAAGTATGGGATGTTGAATTCCTCAGCCGCGGTCTCGGCGATCCGCCCCAACAACTTCTTGGCAATCTCGTGGTCCCATCCGATGGACATGACTTCCAGGTCCTTCCCATCGTAGTCCACATGGATCGGAACGTACGCCGGGATCGCGTCCACCAACTCTTCGTAGAAGGCCCAGTCCACGCCGCGGAAGATGACCCGGCGATCCGGGACGTCGGTCAGGTCGCGGAGCTCGTCGAGGGACGGGACGTGCGCGATGGGGCCCGGGATTTCGAGCGGGGCAAGGTCCGCCGTCATGGAGCGAGTTGTCACCGTGTTCATACGTCGGTCTCCTCACAACGCTCGCCGCAACCGAACGGGAATCGCACCGCCCCTACTCCGCGGCGCCTCGCCGACGTGCGGCTCGGGCCAACCGTCGCGCTTTCTTCTTCATATCCGTCTGTAATCGCCGGATCCAGGCCGACTCGTCGGCCAGATCCTCCTCGACGACCCAGTGCCGGATTTCCTCGGCCCGAACGGGGAGGAACCCGCTGGAGTCGACGACCGCATAGGTCCCCTGGGGCGTCAGCCGCTCGATGATGATCCGCTCGTCCTCGAAGCGCCAGACTTCCGCGACGCTCATGGCGGCATAGATCCCGGCCCGGTCGACCTTGGGCCGAGAGAGGTCCACCTCAATCGCCAGGTCGGGGTTGGGATAGTCGGCGATGTTTGGCGAACGCCGCAAGCGTGCCACGGCAGCCAGTTTTTCGGGGAGGAAGTAATAGCACTGGTCGGACTCCAGGCCGCGGGCGATCTCGGGTCGTTTCCAGGTCGTTTGGGCCAGGCCCCTACAGGGGATGCCCATCGCGGCCGCGACCAGACTGACGAAGTGCCCCAGATAATACCTGACATCCTCGTGATCCGGACCGATCGCCATGACTTCCAGGTCCCTCCCGTCATAATCGACGTGGATATTGCCGGACTCGGGGATCGCGTCCACCAACTCCTCGTAGAAGGCCCAATCCACGCCACGAAAGACCACGCGGCGGTCGGGGACGGATGTCAGTTCGTAAAGCCGGTCGAGGGACGGGACGTGCGCGATCGGACCCGGGATCTCGAGCGGGGTCAGGTCCGTCGTCATGGTGGGAGTCATTGCCGTGCTCATGGTCTGTCTCCTGACCCCGCTCACAGTCTGAGCGTCTGTCCCGGAAGCCTCGATATCCGTCTTGTAGGGTGCTCTGCGAGCACCAAATTCGGCAAAGCCCGCCGGATCGGTGCTCACAGAGCACCCTAACAAAGCGGAATTCCCTATTTGAGTACGTCGCGATTCGGAAAGCCCCGGAGGGGCTGAGGCCCCAGGCTACACTCGGTCGCCCCCCTTGGGGGGCTCAAGACGCCTTCCCGAATCGCCTCCCAGAACCTGTCATCTCCTCGCCTGACTGAACACTGAACACTGAAAACTAAAGATAAATCAAAGCTTATCCGTGAAATCCTGCCGGATCGTCAATGACTTGATCCGTTGATTCGTGGGATCGACGACCCGGATCTGGATCTGGATGCCGCGGAGCGGCGCCGGGTACGGGGGCGGATACGACGGATAGACTGGCGGCAAGTTGCCCTTGGGGCCGCTCGGAAAGCCGCCGTTGTTCGGATTGACCCCGCCGGCCGGCGCATTGCTGTACTCGAACGACCAGGAATCCCAGACCCGCCGGAGGCGGACGATCCCGTTGGAATCGTCGCCGACGTTGCTCGAATATAAGGGGAACGCCGGATACTTGGGCGTGTAGGTGGTGTAATTCACATAAGTCGGGTTCGGATTCTGGGAGTCGAGCCGGTTGTCTTCGACCAGCGGGGGCATGCGCCCTTCGTGGGCGAACGTCTGGCTGGTGGTGTTGTAGACCGGCGTATTCGTATTCACGACGGGGGGCCAGATCAGGGTGGTCGGCGTGCCGGCGATGGCCGGCGGAGTGCTCGGGATCACGGCGTTCGGCACGTTCACATAGGGAAGGTACAACCGGAGGTCATCCCCCCAGCCCAGGTCGGCATAATTGCCCAGGGCGGGATCGAGCGCCTTGACATCGAAGCTCCGTACGCCGGTCATGATCAGGTCGTCTTCCCAGCTCACGGCCCACAGGCCCGGATTGCTGGCGACGTTCCAGAAGGCACTGTTCTGCCCGGCCGAGTCGCAGAAGAGCTGCGAATTCTGCCGGATCAGCGAGAAATTCCCCGTGTAACCTTGCGGTGCCGCCATCGGGGGAAGTAAATTCGCATCCAGGGGATTCACGAACCCTTTGGCGACCGAGAGGGGACTGTAAGACAAACCAGGGGGCTGGGCGAGGTGGTTGGGATTATTCACCTGAACGGTCGGATCGATCCAGGAGGTCGCGAGCGTTTCTCGCCAGGTCGGGAACCCCCACCAGGTTTGCGCGAAATCGCTCCCCGTCACACCGGGCGGATTCACGGGGGTCGGCAGGTTATCCCCCAAGTCCAGCGGATTGTGGTTCAGGCTCTGAAGGTAGGGCAACGTGTTGACATCGAACTGAACCTCCTGCCCATTCGAATTCGCCACAGGCGATGGCGCATGGATCCAGCCGTATTTGTCAGACTGGAGGGCTTGAGCCCGGGAGTAAGCGCCCGGGAAGACGTAAGGGAAGCACAGGAGCGAAATCGCCGTCGCGTTCGGTACGTAGGTCGACGAGAAGATGAGTTGATTGCCGGGATTCGTGGGCGAGAAGACCCCGAGGATAGAGCGAGGGATACAGGTCCCAGATGTTGTCGCCGTTGATATCGTCGGGGATTCCATCTGGACCCCCCAACAGGACCGTTGGCCGTAGCGGTCTGGAAATCGTTGCCGTACCGCGGATAGGCGAATCGGTTCTCGCGGTTGGCCAGGTCGCTGAGGGCGTTCAGAAGGATCGGGCTGGTCGCCGTGCCGCTGGGGGCCGGGTGCGCCGAGAGATCGTTGACGCCTTGCCAGCTCACTGTGCCCAGGATCGATTGTGCGAACGGGACCTCCTTGCACTCCTGTAAGGTTGCACGATCGCCGACTGAAGCTCCGGCAGGATCAGCAGGACGCGGCGGTATAGATTGCCGTTGCGGAGGAAATAGATGATCTCGGCGTAGTCGCTCGAGATCGTGATCGGGAAGCTTGCGACGATTGTTGGCGGTGGGCAGGAAGAGCCGGGTGTCCGACTGGCCCAGGGAGTCATCCAGATCCGGCCCGTGAACGGCTGACCGGGCTGGGCCTTGGCGGTGAACCGGATGTAATCGTCGCAGTCTTCGCCCTGGTTGTCGGCGAACTCGTTCTCGCCGTACTCGAAATAGCCGGTACGCGGGCGTGGGTCCACCATCTCGTTCATGGCCGGAGTGAAGATGGCCGTCGTCCCTTCGAGGTCGGCGCGGAGGATGCCGTCGATCCGGCGGAGCTGGTCGTCCAGAGCCTGGTACGCCTGGGCCCCGGAGACCGCGCCGGTCGCCGCCTGGAAGATCTGGACCAGGATCGTCATGATGATCACCAGCACGGCGATGGTGACCAGCATCTCGACCAGGGTCACGCCGCGCCTGGTCCTGGGTCCTGGGTGCTGACTGAGCATGGTTCTGCTCCCCGGTAACTTTCGGTTCTCTGCGTTGGGAGACCTTCGGTCCGGTCAACGGGCGGGGTCAGGAGACCCGCGCCCGACTCAAGGCTTCACGGGGCGGGGTCAGGAGACCCGCGCCCAACTCATTCCTTCGAACCGGTCAAGGGCCGGAGCCGGCGCCGGAACTCGAAGCACTGCCCCCAACGCTGTTGGTTCGGACGGTAATCGTCTGGGGGATCACGTTGATGACGTTGGGTGCGATCAGGGCCGCGTTCAGGAAGACGGGCTACGGGCCCTGTCGAGCCCGGCGTCAGGACGGTCCGACACACGAGCGACTGATTGACATAGACGGTCATGGAACGGTGGCCGCCGAACTGGGCCGGGACGTTGAAATCGGGCGCCGCCGAGGTGACCTTCTGAATCTGGTACCAGTAGCAGCGCTGGGCCGGCATGTCGTCCCATTCGAAGTTGTTCGTGGGGTTGGGGTATCCGATGGGAGGAGACCCCTGTGCCGGCGGGTTCATGAACCGTCCCTGCTGGGTATTCGGGTTGTACACGGCCCACTGCTGTCGCTCGTAGGTGACGTCGGCGATCCAGTCGCCGACGCGAACGACCGGGTCCGGCACCTGATCGGACCAGCGGAGGAGCACGATGCGGTCGGCGGCGGAGCCGTAGCCGGGGCCGCCCTGGGGCACAATGGTGTTGCTGTAGCCGAAGATGGCCTCGACAACCGTCTCCCCTTCGACCTGGTAGGCCTGGTACGGTCCGTTGGGCGGGAAGGGTACGTTAGGCGGCGTCTGGATGCCGAAGGGCCGGTTCTCCCAGATCACGATGTTGCCGTCGTAGAACCACGTGCTTCCCTGGTTGGTCTGCTGGCCGGTGAACGACCACGAGTAGCGCCAGTCGAGCGTGGGCGAGCCCCCCGAGTTTTGATTCGACGAGCCCGCTGGGGGACTCAGGTCGGGGAGCAGCGGGCTGGGGCCGGTGATGGCGGGTGGGATAGTGGGAGGACGAGCCGTTGATCGTGTAGGTGTTGACCTTGGGATCCTGCCAGACCATGTCCTCCTGCGAGACGAAGATGTTCGGCACGAACAGCGACGCCGGCTGGATCGGGATCTCCGCGTTGCCGTTTCCGAAATACGGGCGGTTGAAATTGGTGAGCCGCTGGAGGCCGTGCGCGCTGGCCACGCTGCTGAAGCCGCCCGATGAATCGGGCCGGAGGAATCCGATCCCGGAGCCGAACCGGGCCTCGGGCATGCTCTCGTTGAGGGTATCGAGGTAGATCCCGGTCTGATAGCGCCAGAGCGGGTCGTATGCGAACGGCAGACCGGGACCGCCGGAGATCCCGGAGGCGCCGGGGTTGTTGGGATCGGCCGGGTCGTCGCCGTAATAGGCGGTATCCTGGAGCAGAGGGTTATAGCTGGGCGGATAGACGTTATTGCTCGCCTTGATCGGTGAGAAGTACCACGGCGGCATGCCGAACTGGTAGTTAATGTTGTCGGCGTACGCGAACGACGGGTTATACAGCAGCCCGCGCGCCTCGATGTCGCAGGCCGCCGACTGGAGCAAGAGCGCCGAGCGGGTATAGCGCGTGGCGTCGCGGAGACGCACCAGACCGATCGGGAACAAGGTCGCCAGTGAGACCAGGCCCACGCCCAGGATCATGATGGCGATCAGGATCTCGGTGAGGGTGATGCCCGCGCGGCGTTGTGTTCGTGAGGTCAGGGGATTGCGGATTCCCGATTCCCGATTCCGGATTGCGGATTCTCGATTCCGGATTGCGGATTCTCGATTCCGGATTGCGGATTCTCGATTCCGGATTGCGGATTCCGATTCCGGATTGCGGATTCTCGATTCCGGATTGCGGATTGCGGATTGCGGATTGCGGATTGCGGATTCCCGACTGCGAGATTCAGAATCCAATTGCGGCTTCGCCGCTCTAGGCGCGAACTTGTTCATTGGCTTCCTCCCCCTTGCACGCCCTGTTGCGCCTGGATGAAGGGATAGTTGGGACTGTAGTATTGAAACGGGTTCGCGCCGGCCGGCGGGTTGTTGGTGAACCCGCCGGAGCTGGGATTGAACAGGAACGGCATATCCGAGTTGGAGACGAGTTGCCCGGTCCGCGTGAACAGCGTGATGAGGCTATATTCGCCTTTGAGCTCCTGCCCACTAAAGGGCGCGGGCTGTCCGCTGAAGAGCACGGGTGCCATGCCCTGGGGCAGAGGCAAATAAGGAGAAGCGGTCTGATTCGGACTCGGCGCCGCCAGGTCGCCCCGTTCGGCCAGCCAGAGATGGACGAACGAGGAACCCATGCCAAACGACGAGGGCGACGAATAGACCGTGGAGGGCCGGACGGTGCCGTCCGGGTTCAACACGATGTCGACGTAGCCCGTGAAGAGGTTGAACATCGGACCCGGCACGCGGGAACGCTCAGGGAACGTTAGTCCCCAACCCGTCAGGTCGATGACCACGCTGGTCGGCAAGGCAATCTCGCGGGCGTTGGGCGATGGGACCGGGCGGCGCTGGATCGTGTACGCCACATCCACCACGGTCTGCGTCGAGATCGAGCCCAGCCACTGCTCGGTTTCCCATTCCGTAAGGTCGTCTATTCCGTTGATCCCGTTGTTGTCGACCCCGTCCCAGCCCTCGTCGATCCAGCCATTGGGGGGATTGTTGTCGTCCTGGCTATTCACCAGCAGCAGATACTCGACCGGTTGCCCCCCAAACTGGGGCCATCCGGACGTGTTTCCAGGAGCACCGGTGTTCACGAACATCTCGGGATTGCCCTGGGTCGGGGAGACGGTCATCGGACCGACTACCGTGTACCACGCGCCGGCGTTGTTGAGCTGGATCCGGTCGCCGACCCGGATGTTCCAGGACCAGGACGTCGGAGGATTAGGTGCTCCCGTCTTGGGATTGACGAAGTTCTCCAGGAGCATCAGGACCTGGTTCTGCACCAGGATCCCGTTCACGAGAGTCGGGATTGGGTAATAGCCGCCCGCCGGAGCGGGGTATGGCACCTGGGTCGGCCAGTTGCCCGTGAGCCCGTAACCGAAGTTGGTGAGATACTGAAGATTGTTCTGGGTGGCCGGCGTGCAGTAGCCCTCGGAGTATTCCGGCGCGGGATCGAGCGGGATGATCCGGTTCGCCGCGAGGATCTGGCTGGGATTGATCAGACCGCTGCTTTGCTCGGACAGGAAGTTGGGATCGGGGAGCAGACGAATCCCGCTCGGCTGGTTGTTATGGATCGCACTGTCGCGGGCGCCCACCAGAGCGCCCTGGACGAGCCGCGCGGCCTCACTCACCTCACGGTGAGCCATCGCCGGCAGCACGACCGGCAATGCCACGGCGCTGACGATCAGAATGATCAGGATCACCACCAGGAGCTCGATGAGGGTGAACCCGCGTTCGAGTCGTTGAATCATCATCCCGAGCCTCCGATCGCGACGGTCAACTGAATGTTCTGGTTGCTGATATCGTCCTGAGCCCCCTGGATCACGTCATAGCTTGTCGGGTGATTGGGGTCGAGGCTCGTAGGATTCGCGGGGGCGACAGGAATCGTGCTGATCTGGTACGAGGCGTGGGCCGTGAAATCCACATCAGGGACAAAACCGGACCCTGAGGGACTCCATCCAAACGGCATCGCGAGGTTCTCGTTGGCGATCAGCGCCGCGGCGGCATTCGCGCCGAGGGTGCTGATCGCGGCGTCGGAGTAGAGGAAGACTCCAAGCTGTTGATTCAGTCCCGAGGAGACGATCAGGAACTTGGAGTAATAAGCTCGACGGCTGCCGTAGGTCGTGCCGCGGTCCCAGTAGGTCAACCCGCCCGCGTTCGGGTCGGGCTCGGTGAGGCGGTGGAAGAAGGATTCGAATGCCTGGGCGTTCACGCTGAGATTCAACTGGCTCCCGGTGGACCCGGGGTAACTGCCGATGGCGCTGGCGATCGCGTTGTTATAACTGCCCGACCACCAAGCCGGAGCCACCAGTTGCTGGTTAAGGTCGAGCGGGTTCTGCTCGCGCTGTTCGAATGCCGTCGCATAAGGGTAAGACAGCGACCAGGAGTTCTCGCTGGTGGATACCATCATCTGGCCGCGCTGGAGGTCGGAATGATACAGGAGCGGCCAGCGGAAGAACTGGATTGGCTGGCCCCAGGCATCGACGAATTCGGGCAGGCCATCGCCGTCGGTGTCCTGGACCTCCCGGTCGGTGAAATCGTCGGCGTTGAAGATCGATCCCAGGGGGCCCCGGCCCTCGACCAGCAGGGCGTAGAGCATCTCCGAACGCGCCGTGATGTGTTTGTGGTTCGACAGGTTCGCCTGAACCTGGGCGTAGGCCGCCGTGCCGGTGGGAGCCCCCTCGGCCATCTCGTCGACATAACCGTTCTGGTTGTTGTCGGCGCCGTCGTAGCCCTGTGGCAGGTAGCCCAGGTTCTTGTAGAGACCTGCTGCCACCGGATAGGAGGCGCCGAAAATCCCGGTGCCCGCCGGGTTATTGACGTTGCCATCCCCGTAGGGGGGCGCGACCGAGTTTCCCAGCGGCAGGATAAAGTTCCCCATGCCGAGTTGATCGATCGTCGTGCCGGGGTAGGGGTTCCCCGCGAAATTGAGGGGATAATACTGATAAAACGGACTGCTCGATTGCACGAAGAAGACGTCGGGCATCTCGCTCTTGAGATAGTCATACATGGCGATGACCTGCGCCCGCTGGTGGCCCGCCATGGGCTGCGTGGCATTGCTGTTGTAGATCGCCCCCAATGCCAGATGGGCCGTGTTGTAATCGGGCCGGGTCTGGAGCAGGGCGTCCATGCGGTCGTTGAGCCCGGTCTCGAGCTTGGTGATCAGCGACTGGGTCGCCCGCTCCTCCGACCGGCGCCGGGCGTCCATCGCCGCGGCGAGGATGAAGCCGAGGATGATCGAGATGATCACCGTCACGACCATCAGCTCGACCAGGGTGAAGCCGGCAGGCCGGGCGTCGGGCGTCGGGCATCGGGCGTCGGACATCAATCGTTCCGAGGCGATCTGCGTGGTGACCCTCATCGAACTCCCCCCTCCCGACTGCGGCTCATGATCTCCCAGCACCTGGCGGCTCGGACGGAGCCTCGCCCTGGCGCGGTGAAACGTTGGGGTTGACAGAGCTGAGTGCTCATCCGCGATTGGTTGCGCCTCTCGTCCCCCCCTTGCGAAGGGGGGGCGACGCCGTCCGGCGTCGGTGGGGGGGTGGTCGGCGTGGCTGGGCCCAGGGCGCAGGCGACTCCCTCGCAACCCCCCCCACCGTCGCTCCGCTCCGGCCCCCCCTTCGCAAGGGGGGGACGAATTCGGATCGGTCCGGCGCAACCAAAGATGACTCAGCCGGGCGCTCGAGAACCTCAGTCAAGACCAACGTTTCACCGCGCCAGCCTCGCCCTCTCAACTCGCTTTCGACGACGCACACAGTCCACTCCCCGATCGGGGCCATCGCCCGCCGCCCTCGTCGGGCCGCCACGGGCGGGCCAGCGTAGGTCAGGCTTTCTCGCCTGACCGTGATGTTTCGTCAGGCGGGAAAGCCTGACCACGGACGGGTTCGAGTCGGAAAGTTACTGGAGAGTCCCCGACTTGAAATTGGTCAGGTTATCGTACTCCCGTTGCCGGATGCTGGAGTCGCCCAGCGCGTTTCCACTCGTCAGGTCGATCGTGTTATTGAGGTCCACCGGCACTGGAACCGTGGACGATTGCGTCTGTTGCTGATACTGGCCGCCCACACCGTACAACCCATCGCTACCCGCGGAGATAATCTGGTAGCTCTGTGGCTTTTGATAGGTGATCGTCCCGCTGGTCGTTCCGGCGGTCAGCGTCGTCGTGTAAGGATTGGGCGACGGCGAACTGGCCACATACGGGTACCCGGCACCGCCGGAAATATAAAATCCCACGGTGTAATGGAGCGCGATCACCCCCGCGCCGGTGAGGGCATCCGTCTCGTGGAAATTGACATCGTTGGGATCGTAATTCCCAGTGCCGTTCGAGCTGAAGTAGGCGTAGAAGTTGACCGGCCCCGAGCCGGTACCGGCCGCAGTCGGCGGCCCGTTGTTGAGCGTATCGTAGTAGGCCGGAATCCCTGGGGTAGTCGTGTTGGTCGGATCCAGGAACAGCCGGCCGGCATTGAACTCGAAGAACGCCGGTTGCCGGTTGGCGTTGTACATCGGGTTGCTGACGAGGCTATTGCTGAACGGGTTGGTCGGGTCCTTGCCGAAACCCGTCAGACCGTAACCCCCTGAGCTCTGGTCGAAGACCGGGATGCCACCCAGGAAGAAGACCAGGCACTCGTGGCCGCTCAGAATATAAGGGTTGACGTCCGTCACTCCGTTGCCGTTGAAGTCGTACCAGTATTGATTCTGGATGTAGTTGGGCGCGAACCCCGTCGTGCTCAACTGAACCTTCGGCCAGAACTTGCGGAAGGCCGAGAGTGTCCGGGTGGCGAGCTGGGCCACGGTGATGTCGCCCGGACCCACAGGAGGGCTGGTGCCCGGAGCCAGGGTCGCTGCTGAGTAGTTCCCCGTTTCCGACAAGTAAATGCGGCTAGGGGGATAGTCTCCGTACTTGGCCTTGAAGTTCTCCAGCGCCTGGGAGAGCTGGTTGATCTCGGCCAGAACGGCCGCATTCCGGGCCGTCTTGACGGCCGAGTTGATCGCCGGCAGCAGCAGGGCGATCAGGATCCCCAGGACGACGATGACGACCAGGAGCTCGACCAGGGTGAAGCCTCTTGGTCCTTGGCCCTTGGTCCCTGGTTGTATGGCGCCGAGCCTCATTGATAAGTCTCCACTCTTCTCCAGAGCTGTGTGTTGTGGCGAGATCCCACTCGAAGTCGCATCCCGGTCCTGGATTCTCCAGCGAGCCGGCCAGAACCCAGGCTCCCATGACTCAAGGACCCACGGACAAAACCACGAGAGCGGTTCAGGAACGGGTTGTATTCCGACCACCGTGAATGTGAATATTGCAATCTATTATTCGCGGCATTGACGCCGATGAATCGGGGGTTCGGCGGTCCCACCAGACGAGCGCACCCTGATGTGGGCGACGCTTTCGTGAGCCGTTCTCGATCGCTTAACAGTTGTCTGGCACACGCTCAAGACCCTCTCCCGAAGAACCCCCCCTAACCCCCCCCTTCGCAAGGGGGGGAAGAGAAATGGGGCGATCCGACTCAATTGTGCCCCCCTTGCGAAGGGGGGGCCAGGGGGTGTATTCGCATCGCACTTGGGGTGTGCGCAACCCAACTTCTGAAGCGCTCTAGCCAGAGAGCTTCGAGATCAGGGTGATCAGCGGGAGGAACAACGCGATGACGATGAAGCCGATGATACCGCCGAGGACGACGATCATGATGGGCTCGAGCAGGCTGACCAAGCTCTCGACGGCCGTCTCGACCTCTTCATCGTAGTTGTCGGCGATCTTGTTCAACATGGTGTCGAGTTCGCCGGTCTCCTCACCGACGTCGATCATGTTGACGACGATATCGTCGACGATCCGGGCCTCCTTCAGCGGCTGGGCGATGGTCTCGCCTTCGCGAATGCTCTCGTAGATCCGGGTGAACGCTCGCTCGAAGACGGCGTTACCGGCGGTGTCGCGGACGATGTTGAGCGACTCCAGGATCGGCACGCCCGACTGGACCAGGGTGCCCAGGGTCCGCATGGTCCGGGCCACCGTCGACTTCTCGACGATCATGCCCATGACCGGGATCATCAGCTTGATCCGGTCGCAGATGTAAGCCCCTGTCTTGTTGCGGTACAGCAGCTTGAGGAAGATCCAGAAGAACAGCGGCGCCAGGAAGCAGATGTAGAAATACTTGATGACGAAGTGGCTGGCCTTGATCAGGAACTTGGTCATGCCGGGGAGTTCGACGCCGAAGTCCTTGAAGATCGCCTCGAACTTGGGAATGATGAAATACAGGATGAAGCCGACGATCACGCAGGCGACGAAGATGACCACGATGGGGTAGACCATCGCCGACTTGACCCGCCGCTTGAGCGACTGAGCCTTTTCCTTGAAATCCGCCAGGCGCTGGAGGATCGCTTCGAGGGCACCGCCGGCCTCGCCGGCCTTGATCATGTTGCAGTACAATCGGTCGAAAGCCTTGGGATGCTTGGCACACGCCTCGGAGAGGGTCTGGCCGCTCTCGATGTCCTCGACGATGTCCTGGAGCGAGTTCTTGAGCACGCCCGGCTTGCACTGACCCTCGAGGATCTTCAGACTGCGGAGGATCGGCAGGCCGGCGTCCTGCAAGGTCGAGAGCTGGCGGGTGAAGATGCACAACTGCTTGGTCGAGATCCGGCCGATCGTGAACGACTTCTTCTTCCGCCGGCCCCCCTTCTTGGCCTTGGCCCGCGCGCTGGTCTTCTTCGCCTTCTCGGCAATCTTCGTGACGAAGAAGCCCTTCTGGCGGATCAGTTGCTGCGCCTCTTCCTGGGTCGAGGCGTCGATGGAATCCTTAACCTCGCGCCCGGTGTGGTCCATCGCCTCGTACTGGTAGGTCGGCATGGGGTCGCTCCCTTGGGTCGCTTCAGGTAGGGTGCTCTGTGAGCACCGGGACGGCCGGGTCTTGCGCCTTGGTGCTCATAGAGCACCCTACTTGGTGCTCATAGAGCACCCTACTGAATACTACATGTCATCCAACATCGTTTCCCGCAGGACGTCCTCGATGGAGGACAGGCCGCCGTGGATGGCGAGCATGCCCGCCTCGCGGAGGGTCCGCATGCCGTATTTGCGGCAGGCGTCGCGGAACTCGTCGAGGGACGCCTCGGCGACAACCATCTCGCGAAGGGAGTCGTTCATGACCAAGAGCTCATAGATGCCCTGGCGACCCTTGTAGCCGGTGTTATTGCACCGATCGCAACCCTTGCCGTAGAAGAATTTCTTGCTCGCGGCCTGCTCGGGGGTCATGCCGAGCTCCATGCAGACCTCGGGGGTCGGCGTGAATTCGGTGCGGCAGTTGAGGCAGAGGCGGCGGACCAGCCGCTGAGCCAGCACGGCCTCGACCGTGGCCGTGATGAGGAACGTGGGCAGGCCCATGTCGCGGAGCCGGGTGATCGCCGAGGGGGCGTCGTTGGTGTGCAGCGTGGTGAAGACGATGTGGCCGGTCAGCGACGCCTGGATCGAGATCTCGGCGGTCTCCAGGTCGCGGGTCTCGCCCACCAGGATCTTGTCGGGGTCCTGCCGCAGGATCGACCGCAGGCAGTTGGCGAAGGTCACGCCAATGTCGGGGTTGACCGGGATCTGGATCAGGCCCTCGATGTCGTACTCCACCGGCTCCTCGGTCGTGATGATCTTGTCCTCAATGCGATTCAGGTGGTTGAGCGTCGCGTAGAGCGTGGTCGTCTTGCCCGCGGAGGTCGGGCCGGTCACCAGGATGATGCCGTTGGGCTTCTCGATGACCTCGTACCACTGGGCCAACAGATCATCGGGCATCCCCAGCTTCTTGAGGTCGAGCTGGACGACCGTGCGGTCGAGAATCCGCAGCACGACGCTCTCGCCGAACATCGTCGGCAGGGTCGAGACGCGGATGTCCACCTCGTTGCCGCCCAGCGCGAAGCTGGATCCGGCCGTCCTGCGGCAGCCGGCGCTCGGCGATGTCCAGGTTCGACATGACCTTGAGCCGGCTGGCGATCGCCGGCGCCAGGTGCCGCGGCGGCGGGACCAGCTCGTAGAGGATCCCGTCGACCCGGTACCGCATCTTGTACTCTTCCTCGAACGGCTCGAAATGGATGTCCGACGCCTTGTCCTTGATGGCCAGCAAGAGCACCATGTTCAGCAGCTTGCGGACCGGCGCGGCCTCGGCCATCTCCTCGATGGCCTCCAGGTCGATCGTGTTCTCGTTGCGGCCCGCCATCCGGGAGAGCCCCTTGTCCGACTCGATCTGCTTCACCACGTCCTGGATGCTCTCGTGGTGGCCGGCATAGAGCCGCTCGATGGCCGCCATCACGTCGGCCTCGGACGAGATCGCCCCCTTTACGTCCGTGCTCAGGAACATCTTCAGGCTGTCGAGCGTCGAGGGGTTCTGCGGCTCCGCCATCACGACCGTGATGCTCTTGTCCTTCTTGCTCTGCGAGAGCGGCACGATCTTGTAGGCCGTGGCCATGCTCTCGTTGACCAGCTCCGTCATCTCGGAAGGGATCGTCACGTCGGCCAGCTTCACGACCCTCATGCCGAGCTGCTCGCCCAGTGCCTTGAGCACCTGGTCTTCCTTGACGATCCCCATCCGCACGGCCACCTTGCCCAGCAGCTCGGTGCCGGTGCGCTTCTGCTCCTCAAGGACCTTCCAGAGGGTTTCCTCGTCCAGGTAGCCCATGTCGACCATGATCGTGCCGAGTCGTCGCGCCATCGTATCCTCGAGTGGTCAGCGGTCAGATCTGATGAGTGCTTTCAACGGTCGCCTTGGGCCGCACGGGCCAAAGGCTGGGTGCGGCTCCTCGTCCCTTGACTGCCGACTGATGCTATTCTTCCTCCTCCTCGCCCCCTTCGTTCTCGTCGAAGATCCCCTTCTTGGCGTTCTCGATGCGCTCGCCCAGGTCATTCGGTTTGCGGGACTTGAACATCACCTCGTTCTCCTCGACAAGGCCCTGCCTCCAGAGGTTGAAGAGGCTGTCGTCGAGCAGGATCATGCCGTGCTTGCGGCCGGTCTGGATCGACGAGTCGATCCGGTACGTCTTGTTCTCGCGGATCAGGTTGGAGATGGCCGGGGTGACCACGAGCATCTCGTAGGCGGCCACCAGGCCCTTGGGCTTGCGCGGTAACAGCGCCTGGGCCAGGATGCCGAGGATCGCGACGGACAACTGGGTGCGGATCTGGTCCTGCTGATCCTTGGGGAACACGTCGATGATTCGGTTGACGGTGCCCTCGGCCGAGTTGGTGTGCAGGGTGGCGAAGACGATGTGGCCGGTCTCGGCCGCGGTGATCGCCGCGGAGATCGTGGCCAGGTCACGCATTTCGCCGACCAGGATGATGTCGGGGTCCATCCGCAGAGCGCGCCGGATCGCCTCGGGGAAATCGGGCACGTCCACCCCGATCTCACGCTGATTGATCAAGGATTTGTTGTGCTTGTGGAAATACTCGATCGGGTCCTCGATCGTGATGATGTGGCGGTCCATCGTGGCGTTGATCCAGTTGATCATGGACGCCAGGCTCGTCGTCTTCCCCGAGCCGGTCGGCCCCGTCACCAGGATCAGACCCCGCGGCCGCGTGATCAATTGCTCCATGACCGGCGGCAAGCCGAGCTGCTCGAATGTGAGGAACTCGTTGGGGATTCGCCGCAAGACCAGCCCAACGTTGCCGCGCTGCTTGTAGATCGCAACCCGGAACCGGGCCATGTCCCCGAACGCGAAGCCGAAGTCGGTCCCCCCAACTTCCTGCAACTCCTGCTGACAACGCTCCGGTGCAATGCTCTTCATCAAGGAGACCGTGTCCGCAGGCTCCAGCACCTTGGTCGCCAGCGGGCGCATGTGCCCATGCAGCCGAAGCATCGGCTGGCTGCCAACGGTCAAATGCAGGTCGCTCGCCTTCTGGGTGCAGACGGTCTGAAGCAGTTTGTCGATGAGCAGCGTACCCATTGCCCTGGAATCCCTCCGCGGAAACGTCGATGGAACCCGTCGCGATCAACCCAATGCGCCCCTCGCGGGGGCTTGACTTTTTCCCGTCGCCCGGGTGTCCACCGAATATTGATCGTGCGCCTTGAGGTTAGGGCGAGGGCTTGCTGCCCTCCAACACGGCCATTATTCGGTGGGATCGACCCCGTAATCAAGCGAATGGCTGGGTTGACACACACACTTACAGCCGATGATTCACGCTTGTCCGCTCCCACAGAGCGGCATGGGCGTTTGATTGACAGCCCTTCGCCGCCATCCCGAACGAGTCATTGAAGGGCCGGCACCCAGTCGAGCGAAAGGGTCGGTCCATAACGGCGATTCGTTCGTTCGCACCTCGCGCTCACTTCTTGATCGCAGCAGGCTCCGCCATCTCGCGCTGGGTGATGCGCAACACCTCGTCCAGGGTGGTCACACCCTTCAGGGCCTTGATCATCCCGTCCTCGAACAGCGTATGCATCCCCTGTTTCCGGGCCATCTTACGGACATTCTGCGTCGATTCGCCCTTGAAGGCCATCTCCCGAACCTGGGAGGTCATGACCATCAGCTCGTAGATCCCCATGCGACCGCGATAACCCGTCTTGTTGCAATGGGCACACCCCTTGCCCTTCATGAAGTTGGCTTTCTTGATGATCTCCGGCCGCAGTCCCAGCCCGGTCAAGAGGTGCGCAGGGGGTTCATACCGTGCCTTGCACTTCGGGCAAACCTTCCGCACCAGCCGCTGAGCCATGATGGCCATCACAGAGCTTGCAACCAAGAATGGCTGGATGCCAATGTCCACCAGACGTGTAATGGCACTGGGCGCATCGTTCGTGTGCAATGTACTGAAAACCAAGTGTCCCGTCAGCGACGCCTGAATTGCGGTCTCAGCCGTCTCCAGGTCCCGAATTTCACCCACCAGGAGGATGTTGGGATTCTGTCGCAGCATGGCCCGGATGATGCGGGCGAAGGTCATGCCGATCTTCGCCTTCACTTCACATTGGTTCACACCTGGGAGGTAGTACTCGACGGGGTCCTCGGCCGTGATGATCTTCACGTCGGGCCGGTTCAGCTCATTGAGCGCTGCGTACAGCGTCGTCGTTTTTCCCGATCCAGTAGGACCAGTGACCAGCAAGATCCCGTTGGGACGTTTGATCAGTTGCTTGAAACGGGCCCAGTCATCATCGCCGAAGCCGAGGTCCTGCAACCCCACCTTGATGTTGTCCCGGTCGAGGATTCGCATCACGACCGACTGGCCATGGCTGGTTGGGATGATGCTGACACGCAAGTCGATGTCCTTGCCAGCGACCAGGATCTTGATTCGGCCGTCCTGGGGACGGCGCTTCTCGGCAATGTCGATCGAGCCCATGATTTTGATACGGCTGACGATGGCACCAAGCAGCCGTCGTGGGGCGTTGTCCCGCTCCATCAACACGCCGTCGATCCGGTATCGGATTCGGACGCGATCGGCGAACGGCTCGATATGGATGTCGCTGGCGCGTTGCTGCACGGCTTCCTGGATGATGAGGTGCACCAGCTTGATGACGGGAGCGTCCCCCTCCTCAAGGGTGTTGGTGGTCCCGGACTTGGTCCCGACCCCGCCTTCATCGGCGAAGTCGATCGCGGTATCGGTGAACTCTTGCAGCATCGAGTCCACGGATTCGGTCTCGGTCGAGGCGCCTCCATAATACTTATTGATCGCCTCGACGATCGCTTCCTTCGGCGCCAGGGAGACCTCGATCTCCCGGTTCAGCACGAAGCGGAGCTTGTCGATCGTCTCGAAGTCGAGAGGATCGTGCATGATCACACGAATGATCCCGCTTTCCTGAGACAGGGGCATGACGATGTTTTCGCGGGCGAGCGACTTCAGGGACGAGCTCGATGACCGAGGGGGGGATCTCGATCTCGTGCAGCTCGACGAAGGGGAGGCCATGCTGCTCGGCCTTGGCCTTCATGATGTCGTCGGCGTCAGCGTATCCGAGTTTGATCAGCGATTCCTCGACCGCACCCTGCGACCGGCTCGCTTCCTTCAGTTGGTCGGGGCCGATGACCCCGCGCCGGATGAGAATCTCGGTCCAATCCCGACTCTTGGCCATAACTCACGACTCCAGAGATGAATTTCAGATCACGCGGGCTGGCATTGGAAGCGAGGAGCGGATGTTGGCGCAACAGACGACGACAACACCGTCCCGGCTTCCCCATTCGTTGGAAGATGGCGAGAGTGCTAGCGGGATAAGGGGTATTACGACAACACCATCGATTCCGTGACGAGCATCGGGACGAGGCGACGAACCAACACACACCGAAGGCGAATGACAGGAATGATCGAATCGATGAGGACACTTGAAGTTACCAAGAATTTGACGCGGCGGCAAGGAAATCGCGGTTTCCCGTCGCACAGATCACTCACGCGGCCTGCGCCGATCGGGTTCAGGATACGCTCGATTCGCGGTGATCGTCCCAACAGGACAGTTCTCGCGAGCCGCCCGGGACGACCTCGCCAATGATCCAGGCGGGGTGCGGGCCTCCCGGTTGAAGTGGCGAACGATCGAATCGGCGAAGGATTCGGAGACGACAAGGATCAGGCCGATCCCCATGTTGAAGACCCGGTCCATCTCGGCCTGGTCGACCGCTCCGAGACGCTGGAGCCAGGGGAACACCTTCGGGACCGGCCACGAGCCGCGGCTGAGTCGGATGCGCAAAGTCATCGGGAAGGATGCGCGGAGGGTTATCGATCAGGCCACCGCCGGTAATATGGGCGATCCCATGGATGATTCGCTTGACGCGGTAGTGCCGGTACACGGTCTTGAGGGCCCGGACGTAGATCCGGGTCGGTTCGAGCAACTCCTCGGCCACCGAGCGGCCCAGTTCCGAGACGAACGTATCGGGAGCCAAGCCGGCCCGTTCGAACACGATCTTCCGTGCCAGGCTATAGCCATTCGAATGAAGGCCGGAGCTGGCCAGGCCGACGACCTTGTCGCCGGGGCGGATGTCCCGGCCGTCGAGGACGTGCCTCCGCTCGACCACGCCCACGCAGAACCCGGCGAGATCGTATTCGCCCGGCCGATAGAAGTCGGGGAGGATCGCCGTCTCGCCACCCAGCAGTGCGCACTCGGCCTCGATGCAACCATCGCTGATCCCCTGGACGACCTGGCTGGTCAAGTCCGGGTTGTCCTGGCTCATGGCGACATAATCGAGGAACAGCAACGGTTCAGCCCCGGCACAGAGGCAATCGTTGACGGACATGGCGACCAGGTCGATGCCGACGGTCGCATGTCGGCCGGTGGCGAAGGCCAGTTTGAGCTTGGTGCCGACCCCGTCGGTCGAGGCGACGAGGACCGGATCGCGATAGGTGCGCGAGAGCAGCCCGATCCGAGCGTCGAGGCGAAAGAGCCCGGCGAAGCCGTCCTTCCACTCGATCACCCGGGGGGTGTAGGTGCGCCGGAGCAGTGGCGGGAACCGGGAGATCGTCTCCTCGTAGGTTTCGAGATCCACCCCGGCCGATCGATAGTCCATGGATTCATCCCCACGCTCACCCACGCGGAGTCTGGTAGATCGCTGGTCGGTAGCGCGGCTTCGGGATTGGCTTACCGGCGTCAAGCGCCGCCTCGAGCCAGGCCGCCTTGGCCTTCTTCTGCTCCGCCAGCGCCTCGGCGGGCGTTGCCCCGAAAGCCGAGCACGACCTCAAATCCGGAACATCCGCAAGATAGCCTTCATCTTCATGAATATAAAAAATATTAATATGGTAATCTCTCATGGCCAATCCTCGAAGCTCAAGTCGTGCTCCTCGATGACTTTGATGAACCGAGGGACCTGATAAGGCTTGGCCTTCCCGCCGATCTCTTGAAATCTCCAGGGTTGGTTGACGTCCGGATGGACCAAGCTTGTGATGGCTACCATTGAACCGGACCACTCAAATCCGAAGGCCGGGGCCAGCCTCGGCAGATCGTAGAACGGGAGATTGGTTGGAACGGTCGAGGGCCTATTGAAAGAGCTTGTGTGGATTCATGACCGCCATTCCGTCATTCCGACAAGGAACGGTGTACGACCTCCTTCATTATCATGATAACTGTCCGATCGGCTCAACGGCACGCTGGTCTTGAGGCGGTGTGTTCATGATCCCAGACCGGGCGGATTGGGGTCTGAGCCGAGCCTGGTTCTTGATCCCAGCTTGGCGGGGGGTTATTCTTGATAGTGAACACGACACGACACACCGGCTCTGGCCGGCCCGCCTCATCGACCTGCCGGAACTCGATGTTCGATCGATATTCCCCAAAGACCACAAGGAGATTCGCCCATGATCCGCAAGTGGATGGTTTTCGCCTTCAGCGCCGGGCTTCTGGTCTCCCTGGGAGCCGGCGTCAAACTCTCCCAGGCGGACGATGAGAAGTCGGAGCTGGGGAAAGTGATGGAGGACGTGCAAAAGCATCACCTGGACCTCAGCCGGGGATTTCGTACCCCCACCGCCTTCAAGAAGTCCCAGAAGGACGTCGAGAAGGGGACCAAGGAGCTGGTCAAGTTGATCAAGAAGGCCAAGCCGATGAAGGACGCTCTGAAGAGAGCCAAGGACGAGAAGAACCCCGAGAAGAAGTGGGGGGAGCTGTGCGACGCCATGGTCAAGGAGCTTGAGAAGTTCGAGAAACTCGTGGCGAAGCCCGAAACCAAGGGCCCGGAGGCCAAGTCCGCATACCGGATCGTGTACAAGGCCTGCACGGATTGCCATGGGGTCTTCCGCGTCGATGATGACGACAAGTTCTGAGGACCGGGGCTCTCGGGCTCGCATGGGGGCGACGATCGCGGTTTGCGACGTGACTCTGGCGAGCGTGGCGGAGGATCTCGCGCTGGACGAGGCGCTCCTCATCGAGGCCGACGAGGGCGCGGACCGGCGGTGGTCCGCTTCTGGGAGCCTCGGGATTACGCGGTCGTGCTCGGCGCCTCGCGCCGGCTTCGCGATGACGTCCAGATTGGGGCATGCCGTGCCGACGGAGTACCCATTCTGCGGCGCTCCAGTGGCGGTGGGACCGTGGTCATCGGTCCCGGCGCCCTCAACGTGGCCGTGGTCCTACCGGAGACGGCGGCCCCGGGACTCTCGGCCGTGGTGGCGGCCCAGTCCTACGTGGTCGGGCGGATCGCCGAGTCGATCCGGCGCGCGGGGCCGCCGGTGACGGTCCTGGGCCACGGCGACCTGGCCATCGGCGACCGGAAATGCGGCGGCAGCGCGCAGCGCCGGCTGAAGCGATGGTTCCTGGTGCATTGCTCGATCCTCTATCGGTTCCCGATCGAGCGGATCGCCCGTTATCTCGCGATCCCGGAGCGGCAGCCGGCCTACCGCCAAGGTCGAGCTCATCACGAGTTCGTCACCAATCTCGACCTCTCTCGCCAGGCGCTGATCGAGGCCCTCTGCGGGGTGGGTTTCTCCTACGCAGAGACGTCCCCGGCACTCGACGGGCCGTTGAGCCTCCTGCCGTCCCTTGTCACCGAGAAATACGCGAACCCCGCCTGGATCGAGCGATTCTGATCGTCGCGAGTGGATCCCGGCGAACTGGGGAAAACGATGATCTCCTTGTTGATCAAGTCCGGGAGTGATGAATCACCCGGGCTCGTCGCCAGCGAGGCGATCTTCGTCTCTCCCCGAGTGGCTCGGGGAGTTCGGATGGAGCTTGGCGCCCTGAGCGTCTGACTCCGGGTCCTTATGAACCCATTGCATCGCGTAAAGGCCCAGTTTCGCACCGTCGCTGAGGTCCAGCTTCGTCCGGATGCGCTCGCGATAGGTCTCCACGGTCTTGATGCTGAGGTGCAGCCGGGCGGCGATCTCGGCGGTTTTCACGCCCTGTCCGATCAACCGGAAGACGTCGAGCTCCCGGTCCGAGAGCGTGTCAATCATCGAATGAACGGGTCGCTGGCTGGCTGGCCCAACATGCCGCTCGAGCAGTTTCTCAGTCAAGCGCGGCTCAGGTACACCTTGCCGTCCCGCACCTGGCGGATCGCCTCGATGATCCTGTCGAGACCCTAAAAAAACCCGGTACTTGGCCCGTCAATTGCGATCCATCTTGAGAGGAGTCCACTACCCCTTTGCCCTGTCGGAAAGAGTCTCGTCATGGCCAAGCCCTTGCTCCCGGACGCACTCTGGGCCTTGATCCAACCCCGGATTCCGCCTCATCCCCCGCGGCCCAAAGGCGGACGTCCCCCCCTGGATGATCGCAAAGTCCTCACCGGGATCATCTTCATCCTCAAGACCGGCCTGCCTGGGGAAGACTTGCCCCAGGAGATGGGCTGTGGCTGCGGCATGACCTGTTGGAATCGCTTGCGCGACTGGCAGGCCGCCGGCATCTGGGACCAGATCCACCCGATCTTGTTGGCCCACCTCCGTCAGGCCGACGCGATCGACTTCGAGCGGTTCATCGTGGACACGGGCCACGTCCGCGCCGTGGGTGGGGGTGAAGAAACCGGTCCCAGCCCCATGGATCGCTCGAAATTGGGGAGCAAACACGCGATCGTCACCGACGGCCAAGGCGTCCCCTTGGTCATCGAGACGATCCCGGGGAACACGCCGGATGCCAACTTGACCGTGCCGTTGGTGGATGCCGTTCCCCCCATCGCTGGCCAGCCAGGTCATCCCCGCCACAACCCAGTCCATGCGATGGGCGACCGGGGTTTTGATGACGAAGAGCAACGGCAGGAGTTGCGCCAGCGTGGGATTGACCCGGAGTTGGCCAAGCGGCGTACGCCCCACGGCAGTGGCCTGGGTGTGTATCGCTGGGTGGTTGAGCGAACCATCAGTGGGTTTCACCAGTTCCGCCGGTTGCGTGTGCGTGATGATCGTCGCAAGGACATCCACCAGGGGCTCTGCAATCTGGCCGAGATCCTCATCACTTTCCGGTTCCTTGAGTTGTACGGTGTGACTTAGAGTACACCGATTGGCTGGGTTCTTTTAGGCGCTCTCAAGGACTTCGCCATGAAAGAAGCTCGATTCGCCATGCTGACCCGGTCCAACCCCGGTTGCAGGTGCGCCAGTGGATCATCAACCCGCCGAGATCGGCAGGCTTGCAGTACCTGCCCAATTTCCTGGGCTGGGAGTCGAGCGGGTTCACGGCCCAGGTGGATCCCCAGCAGGCCGATGACGCCGTGCGGGGCCTCGCGGGGCTCATCGTGCTGGGGAACGCCTGGGAGAGCGTCGACGTGTTCCATGCGTTGAACGTCGCGCTCCAGCACGACACGCTCGGTTTCGCGAGAGAGCGCAATGGTGGCCGAAATACGCTGGCGTACTTCGCCTGGCTGCGATGCCGCGATCTGATCGACGCGGGCAAGGGCTCGATGCTGCCCGACGCGCCGAAAGGCCAGGACCTGAAGTCGGTGCTTCCCCGGCCCGGTTACGTGGAGGCGGACCGGCTGCTCGATCCCGCTTTCGCCAAGCTCCGCGCCGAGGCCAACGCCTGGAACGCGGACCGCACCGCGTTCCTGATGAGACGGTTGGGGGAGGGACGCCACCCCGACACCGATCCCGAGTTCTGGAACGGTTACAACGACCGCCCCGCGCCGAGCTTGCCAGTGGTCTCCGTCCCTCATGCCTTCTATGCGAGACAGGCGTTGCGCCGAGAGCTGGCCCTGCTGGTGGTCATCGGTGTCCCGGTACTCCTGGTCCTCGTGGCCCTGGTATCGAGGGCCCTCGGCTCGGCGAGGGACCGTCAACGAAAGCCTCGTCCGGCCGAAGACCCCTTAGCCGAATCCCTGGGCGAACCTCTGTGAAGCGTTGACGATGCCAGGGAGGATGTACGCCTCGACTCTCGAGCAGATTTCGTCGCTCAAACGGCCTTTCCGGGTCGCCTCCGCACCGATCATCCGGCTGTCCCGGCCGCCTCTCAAAACTGATTCCCGTGATGCCGATCGAGTTGGCTCATGTCGGCCAGGTGATCCTCGACTCGTCCGCAGACGTAGACCGCCGGATGACGTCTTTCTTCTGCCAAGTCGGGATTCGCTATTTGATTTTCCCAAATTATCCAGTATCTTTTAACCGACCAGCCTTCTCAGACCCGATATTCCCCGCAGAGTGAATAGTCTACTATTCATGTCCGCGGGGAGACTCAAGTACTTTGGCTCCTCGCTGCCTGGGGTGGCGTTGATATGCGGGTCTGGGCTGAGGGGTGAACCGAAGGGTGCCGGTCTTGGCTCGACCAGGATGCTTGGAGGTTACCCTGATGAGCTGATCTCAAGGACGGGTAGAAGCTCAAGGCGGGCAGGCGGGGCCAGAGCGGCCCTGAAAGTTACCTGGCGTTTTCACCAAGAGCGGTTCGCAACACACGAGGAATTCCCATGAGGACGATTCGTCGGTTCTTCTTCACCGGCGCTGCCCTCGAGCGCCATGGTCCTGTTCAGTGGTACGAGCCCAGCTTTTGCTGGCGGCGGTTCCAGTGGTGGCTCCAGCGGCGGCGGGTTCATGAGCAAGCACAAGAGCAGCGGCGGTTCCAGCGGCGGCTCGATGGGCGGGTTCATGAGCAAGCACAAGAGCAGCGGCGGTTCCAGCGGCGGCTCGATGGGCGGGTTCATGAGCAAGCACAAGAGCAGCGGCGGTTCCAGCGGCGGCTCGATGGGCGGGTTCATGAGCAAGCACAAGATTGGCCATGGTTCCAGCGGTGGCGGCTTCCTGAGCAAGCACAAGAGCGCCGGCGGTTCCAGCGGTGGTTCGGTTGGTGGCTCGAGCGGCGGCTCGTACTGAACCACGAGGTTTCCGTTCGCCGGGTTCTGCCAGAGGGCCCGTGCGCAGGGTGAAAGCCAAAAAATGTCCCGGGGATGACGGCCGCCTCCGTCTTCCCGGGCCGTTTTTTGCGCGTCTTGGATGGGAGAGTGAGGTGTCTCGGTGAAGATCGCTGTGAATCCCGACCAGGTCGTGCCTGGAGAAGCAACTCCGTCAACGTGGCCGAGCCGCCGGTTTCTCCGGAGGCTGGTGAATCTGTGGCTCGTCTTTCATCTCGCGGCCATCGTCATCGCCCCTGCGGTGGTGGCGCCGTCGTCCGACCTGATTCGCGAAACCTGGGGCTGGTTCCAGCCATATATCCAGGCTTTGTACCTCGACCATGGCTACCACTTCTTCGCGCCCGAGCCCGCCGAAAGTACGCTCCTGGCGTATGTGGCGGAGCGCGGGGATGGGACCGTCGTCCGCGGCCGGATCCCGGATCGTGCAACTCAACCTCGGCTGCTCTATCACCGTTATTTCATGCTCACAGAGCACATGAACGACGCGCCCGAGGAAGTCCAGGCACTGTGGTATGATTCCTATGCTCAACACATCGGCCGGAAACAGGGCGCAACCCAGGTGACCCTGTTTCAACAAACGCATAACCTGCCGACGATGGAGCGTATTCGTGACGGCGGACGCTTGACGGATCCGGAGAGCTACGAAGAGCAATCCTTGGGGACGTTCCCATGCGAAGGTTATTGAATCCCGTCTTCCGCTATCTGGAGGAGACCGCTCGGGCGACGGCCGAGGGTTGGGATGCCTTCTGGTTCACTCCGGCCGACCCGACTCTGCTCGGGGTCCTGCGGGTGCTGACGGGCTTGATGTTGCTCTACACGCACGCGGTCTGGGGACTGGTTCTCGGCGACTTCTTCGGGCCGGGGGCCTGGCTGAATGAACGTCTGGTCCAAACGCTCCAGGAGGGATCGTACATCTATTCCTTCTGGTGGCTCGTCCCCGAAGGATGGATCTGGCCCGCCTATGGTCTCTCCATGGTCGTGCTGGCGATGTTCACACTGGGCCTGTGGACTCGCGCAACCTCGATCCTGGCGCTGGTGGTCACGATCTCGTTTGCGCACCGGGTTCCGGCGGCGACGTTCGGCCTCGACCAGATCAATGCCATGCTGACGTTGTACCTGGCCATCGGCCCGAGCGGACAGGCGGTCTCGCTGGATCGCTGGCTGGCCGTTCGTCGGGGCGGGTCTGCGGCCGTACGGCCGGCGCCGAGTGCGGGTGCGAACCTGGCCGTCCGGCTCATCAACGTCCACATGTGCATTATCTACTTCTTCGCCGGCGCCTCCAAGCTCCAGGGGGGGGCATGGTGGAACGGTGAGGCGATGTGGCGGGCATTCGCCAACCTCGAGTACCAGTCGATCGACATGACTTGGCTGGCCTGGCACCCACGGCTCCTGGATTTCCTGACGCATGTCTCGGTCCTGTGGGAAATCTCGTTTTGTGCGTTGATCTGGCTCCCAAGGATGCGTCCTCTCGTACTCGCCGTTGCGGTCGCGCTCCACGTGGGGATCGGCGCTTGCCTGGGGATGTGGACGTTCGGGCTGATCATGCTGGTCGGCTGTGCGTCGTTCCTGCCCGGCGAGGCGGTGAGCCGGCTCGTGGAAGCGATCCTGCCAGGCCGTGCCAAGACAAAGCGAACCGTGTGGAACATTCCGGCGACTCCGCAGGGAGCTGTCTCTCGCCATGGCCGGCACGAAGCGATGGAGCCGGTCCTCTCGGTCGAGGCGGCCGAGTGACGGTCGGGCAACGACGAGTCTCTTGGGATTCGAATCGTCTCACCCGCCCTGCGGGCCGGTGATGAATCCCGCGTGGACCCAGTCGGTCAGGTCCCAGTCGATTCCGTCGGGGGTGCCGTCGACCACCAGGCGGAGCAGTTTCGGGGCCTGGTCCCCATCGACTTTGGGCAAGGGAACGTCGATGCTCCAGGGCGAATCGCCGCCGCGGACGGACCCCGACTCGAGGAGCAGTTTGCTCCCGGCGTAGACTTTCACCACGATGGTACCGTGCCATGTCTGTTTGTCGTCGATACCGACCTGGGCGACGAATCGTTGGTATTCGGGTTTCAGCTCGTAGAGGAGCTCGGAATTGGCGTGCACGCCGATGCCCTGAGAGTAGGTTACGCCATCGAGTAGGAGCGGCGTATCAGCGGCTGTCTTGTCGAACCGGACCTGCCCGAATCCCGTAGTGGCCTTCTCGGGAGTGAGGCTTTCCAGGGGTACGTCAGGGCGCGGCGGGGCGGCCCGGATGGCGAGGCTACCATCGTCGGTGAAACGTCCGCGCTGGATCCGGGCGAGCAGCCACGCCACTGCCGACTCGCAGGTGGCGTTGGCCTCCTCTCCACCCAGGTTGGTCATCACGCAGACCGCGAAGCCTTCCGCGAGAGCCACGCGACAGATTGCGTAGTTCTGGCCATCGCTGCCGTTGTGTGCCAGTACGGTGCCCTTGGACCACTCGGGGTGCTCGATCGCCCAGCCCGGGGCGAAGTTACTGGGGGGTACGGCGGTGTGCAGCCGACGGAATGTCTCGGGTCGGAGGAACCGGCTCCGGCCTCGACTTCCTTGAATCTGGAGCGCCGCGAAGTGGGCCAGATCGATGATCGAGCAATGCACGTTCCGGCCCACCGGCGACCGGGTCTGGATCGCCTGCGACCGATCGGGCGGAATCGGCGTGACGGCGTCTCCCTCGATGACGTGGCTCCAGGGTCCGTCGATTTGCCCATGCCTTGCCATGGAGCCGAACCCGGCGTGACTCAGTCCCAATGGCTTGAACAGGTAGCGCTGCATGAGGCCCTCGTACGTTTGCCGGCTCAAGCGTTCGGCCGCGCTGGCCACGACGATCGCCCCTCCCGAATCGATCACCTTTGTCCCGGGCGGGGCGGCGGGCAGGTCCTCAATCGCGGCTTTGACGTATTCATAACGACGGCCGGTCGCCGTGCTGGCCCGCGCGTCGGTGATCTGCTCGGAGGTCTCCGGCTGGTACGGGAAACCGCCGATGTGGCTCAAGAGCTGTGCGATGGTTACGCCCCGGTACGCTGGCTGCATCACGTTGACCAGCTCGGGAAACATCTCGGCCATGGTCATGTCCCAGCGGAGCAGGCCCTGATCGACCAGCACGCCGAACATCGTCGCGCTCATCGGCTTGGCGAGCGAACCCAGATGGAAGGCGTCGTTCCGGTTCACTCGGACCGCGCGCCGACCTTCCGGAACCCCACGGCCGAGGCCGCCACCACCTTCCCTTTGATCACCACCGCCGCCGCGAGGGCGGGCAGCCGATGCGCCTGCCGCTCCCGTTCCAAAAAAGCCTTCAGCCCCTCTGGGTCGGCGATCGCCTCCGCCTTCTTCTCCGCCACTTGTCCCCAGGCGGCACACCGACACGCAAGGTCCCAACGCGAGGACGACGAGGACCGGCCGAGCCAACCAGGACATGTCTCCTCCGCTTTCATGAAACACCGTGGGAGAACCACTCCAAACTACCGCGATTACCGTCCGAAAACCATAGGACACGCAGGGCGATCGGCGATGATCCTGACCAGAATACGGCATGGGTCTGGCCGACGCAGTGGTCGATTGACATTCGTCCGAGAATCACAGTACAAACATCAGAGGGCGAGGCACACCGCACTGACCTATGACCACGAGCCGGGGCGATCCGGACCGATCTGAGGACTCCACCATGTGCCAAAAGGCCGTCGGCCGCTGGATGACCCAGCGATTTGCCTCTGTCGTTTGTGGGGTGGCCCTGTCCTGGCTCGGGGCGATCGAGGTGCTGGGTCAGGATTACCCGAGGTTGCCAGGCGCGGTCACGAAGGCCCCGGACTGGATCGAGACCGATGCGCCGTTCGACGTCGCCAGGTTCTTCGTCGCCGTGCCCCGCGACCAGAACGCGGCGCCGCTGTACCTCGACGCCCTCTTCGAGTTCGGTTCCGAGGTGGCCGCCTGCTTTCCAGAAGGTGCCGAGCGGGAACGCCGGCGTTTGGCCGCCGAGTCTCGTATGAGTCGCTACGTGCCGTTGTCCCAGCGGCTTCGGGGCGATCCGCAGTCCATCCCGCCGGAGGAGATCGACTCGGTCATCAAAGAGTACGATGTGGGGTTCCGCAAGCTCGCCGAGGCGCAGCAGCGCGCCCGCTGTGTCTTCGAGACCGGCCCCGGGGCTGGCGCCCCCATCTTCCATCTCCAGACGGCTCGACAGGTCGCGCGGGTTGCCTCGCTGAGGGTGCAGCGTGCCACCCAGAAGCACGAGTTTGACGCGGCCATCCACGAGATCGATACGGTGCTCCGGCTGGTCCGCGACCTGCAACCGCGCGGCTGCATGATCAACCAGTTGGTCGCAGCGGCGATCACTCAGGTCATCTGCGTCGACATGGTCGGGATGATCCTGGCCGCTCCCGACCTCCGCGTCGAGCACTGCGACCGTATGCTCAAGCTGTTCCTCGGCCATGAGGCGAAATCGATCGACGCGTATGCCGAGGGCCTCCGCGCGGAGTATCTGGTCAACCGCGTCGAGCTCCGGAAAACCATCCAGAAGCTGCCGCATCTGGACGCCGGGACGTCGCCCACCCCACTCTCCCGGGCGGTGCGTGATCTGAATGTTTACTACCGCAAGTTGCTGGGCATGGACGGCCTTACCTACGCCGATCGACTCGCGAAGATCGCCGCAACCAAGGTGTCTGATCGTGCCGACCCTCTGGGTGCGATGATCAACATGCTCGGGCCCGCCATGGTTCCGTTTTCCCAGGCCATGGGGCGGACGACCGCGAGCCTCCATGCCACCGAATGCCTGATCATCCTGCGCCGCTGGGAACTGTCGCACCGAGGATTGCCCCGCGCCCTGACCGTGGCCGTCAAGGAGGCCGGGCTGAAAGCCATTCCGACGGACCCCTACGACAGCAAGCCCCTGCGACTGGCCGTCCTCGAGGGGCAGCCGGTTATCTACTCCGTCGGCAAGGACGGTCAGGACGACGGTGCGCGGAAAGACTCGAAGTACGACACGCAGCCCGGCGACCTGATCTATCGCCTGCGGCCAGTGGAAGCTCATCGCTAAATGGCCTTGCACGATCCTGGGAGGGCGAGCCTCCGTGCGAGCCACACTCCGACCCGGCTCGGACGGAGCCTCGCCCTCCCCGATTCACGAAAGGCCATTTAGTCGGCCCCCGTTCGAACTCCGCCACTTGCGACCGTTGTCTTCGAAGAGTTATGATCCGGGGACGGGACCGGGCAACCTCCGTCTTATTGCTCATTCGGTACCCGGAGCCCGCATCCTCATATCAAGGGCTTATATCATGACTCTTCTCGAAGTCCGATGCGAGTCCGCGCCTCCGGTGCTGGCCGGGGGATCGCGGGGGCTGATCCGTTGGGTCTGCACCAGCAATCCATTCTACGTCCTCAGCGCCCTGCTGGTCTGCCTGGGGTTGTGGGTCTCGTTCGGGGCACAGACCGATGCCTCCGAGACCTGGGCGCTCCTGTTCGGGATGGCGGGATACACACTGCTCCTGGCGGTGACGGCGTGCCTGTTGGTGCGGTTCGTCGGCATCTGGGACGACGTCCGGACCGTGCTTCTTCTGGTCGTGCTGATGTTCCTGGCCACGTCGGTGACCTTCGACGGTGTCCTCGCGACCAGCCCGGCGCGGGGAGTCGCCTGCTACCTCGGGGGGCTGCTGTTCGCCGTACTGGTGAGCGAGGGGATGCTGCGGGCGATCCGGCTGACCCTGCCGCCACTGTTTCGCGGGCCGTACTATTTGATCCTGGGCCTGTTCTTCCTCTATCCGGTGGCGATCATCCCGCTGCTGGACGACCCCCGGAGCGAGTCGCTGTCCTGGTCGCTGTTCGGCTTCTCGCCCATCGCTGCGCTGGTCTTCCTCACTCTGTTGCCGGCCATCCGTCGGGGGCGCGATTACGTGCGCGATAACGGCAGCCCCTGGGCCTGGGCCTGGTATCCCTGGACCCTCTTTGGCGTACTGGCCTTCGGGGTCGCGGCTCGGTCTGCCCTGCTCTGCTTCTCGATGCACCACATCCCGCCCGCCGAGACGGAGCCGTACATATTCGGCCCCTATTTCCTCGTGCCGCTCGGCCTGGCTCTTGGTGTGATCCTGCTGGAGATCGGGCTGGTCGAGCGACGAACCGGCGTCCTTCGCGCCGCCTTGTTCGTTCCCGCGATCCTGGTCTTCCTGACACTGGTCGGTCATCGCGCCGACCCGACATATCAGTGGTTCCTGGGCCGGTTCATCGACCGGCTCGGCGGGACCCCGATGTACCTGACTCTGCTCGCCTCGGTGGGATTCTACGCCTATGCGACGGTCCGACGTGTGCCGCTGGCGTTCGATGCGCTGACTGCGGCGGTGGTGGCGCTGGGATTTGTCGCCCCACAAACACTCGACCTGGGCGAGCTGGTCCCGCCGCGTTCGTTACCGATCCTGACGGCCGCCGTCTTGCAGACCGCAGTCGGATTGCGCCATCGCGATGCGTGGCGCTGCCTGATGGGGGCGACCGGCCTGGCGGCGTCGGCGATGATCGCCTTGCCTGCGATCGGCGCGGGAAGTCATCAAGGACCCGTCGCCTTCCACCTGATCCTGGCCGCCGTGCTGATCGTGGGTGCGGCGTTCGACGACCGGCTCGGACACGTCCTCCGGGCCGCGGGCGTGGCGATGGCGCTGCTGGCCGCGCTTGTCGTGATGTCGGGCGCATTGAATCATCCGTGTCCGTCCCGGCATGGGCCGTGGAAGTCTACCCGCTGGGGATGGCCCTGGTGATTGCGGGTTACAGCTTCATGCTAGGCCACCGGACCGCGCGCGCAGCCGCCGCGCTCATCCTGGCCGCATGGCTGGTCGCGCTGGGTTGTCGGGGCTATGGTTCGCTCCGGCGCGTGGTTACGGGCCTCGACTACATCGCGATCGGCCTGGTCTTCTTCAGTATGGCGGTGTTCACCAGCATGGCCAAGGGTGGCGCGCTACCTTGGATGATTCCGGATCAGAAAGGGAAGGTCCCCGACGCGCCGGATTGACGAGTGCCAGGTGCAACGAGCGGCGAACCCGGCCTTCCCTGACGTGTCTACCTCAGGAGGCCGGGTTGATGAGTTCGTTGCCCTTGCGTGACGAGTCGGCGCCATGGACGTCAAGCCCAAGTCCAACAAGATCAAGCGGTTGGAAACGAAGCGGAAGCTCGAGGAACGCGCCGCGCGCCGATTTCGTGTGGACACCCAGGCCGCCGCCATGGCCAGGGCCCGACTGGCCCATCGGCTACACCATGGGTCGAAATCGCGCCACGACGAGTCGAATGCTCTCCTCCAGATGATCGCCGAACTGCGGGACGGTCGTCTCACCCCGACGTCCGGCTTCTATCGCGTCGCCGAGCTCTTCGCGGGCGTCAACCCCGGCCTGTACCGGACTGGCGGTCCGCTGACTGTGGACATGGAGACGCTCAGTCGCCTGGTCTTCCTGTGCCACCGGCGGACGGCCCTGTTCCGGGGGAACGATGCACGCCGATATGCAGACGCCGTGCTGGCACTATCGGCCCATAGCGCGTGCTGGATTCGCCAGCCGGAGGATTGGAAGGCGCGGAGTCTCGACGCCTGCTGGCAACTGCACGCGCTGGTCCGTCACCTCTTCGCCCGCTACGATGTCCCGGTTTTCATGAACGGCGCCTGGCTGGAAGGTCTGACCTCGCGGGGCGTGGTCCACCAGCGGTGGTTCATCCACGTCGCTCAGGGGCAGAACATCCGGACAGCGGACGGGCTGCCTATCGCGCTGACGAGGAAGCAGGCTCACCATTATCTCCAGGCTCCCGATAACTACGACGTGCTCGGCGCGTTCCGCTGGGCTCAGATCAGGGATCTGGGCGGGAGCGAGCGCCTGGTACGGAGCGTGCTCGGGACGCTACTCCGGACGGAGTTCGCCGCCGACGCGTTCTGGATCTCGGTCTTCCGATGGCTAATCGCCCACCCGATGCTGGACTCGGTCTATCACGGGCCGATCATCGATTATCTGCACGCGCAACGATTGATCGACGCCAGGGTCCGCGCGAACGCCCACCCGGCGGTGCAGCCCGGGATTGTCCCCCCACGGCCGAACCTGACCATCAAGGACCGGAGCCCCGAGAGCTTGCTCCGATCGGTTGACGAGTGGCACCGAGGCCTCGCGGCCCCTCGGACCAGGGAGCCCACGTCCTGGAAGGCGAGCGGGATCGAGCCGTTTCGCTTCGAGGAGGTCGAGGGCGAAACGCGGAGAATCTACACGATCTCCGAACTCCTTTCTTCCCACGATCTGGACGAGGAAGGGCGGGCGATGAGCCACTGTGTGGGCACGTATGCCGGCTCCTGCGAATCGGGGCGCGTCTCGATTTGGAGCCTGAAGGTTGTCGTGCCCCCCGGGCCAGCTATGCGGCTGCTGACCTTGGAAGTCTCGAACCCGGACCAGCAGATCGTCCAGGCACGACGGAGATTCAATGGGCTTCCGGAACCGGAGGAACTGGCGATCCTGATGCGATGGGCGGGCGTGGGTGGACCGCGGTTGTCGAGATGGCTGGCGAGGTGAGCGGGAGGAAACCCGGCACCCCACCAGGGCCGCTACGATCGGACAAACCTCAAAGGGCGTACGACAAGGGCCGTAGGGTGAGTCGAACGCCGCACGGGGGCGCGAGGCCCACCGAACTCCGCGGTGTTTCTGGTGGGCCTCGCCTCGATGAATCGAGGATCGACCTACCCTACTACAACCATTCGGAGGGCTTCTCGTTCAGTCGGAGGCCGTCGGATCGGTTGGCTCCGCGTCGGTGTACTCGGCGACGATGTCGTCGAACCAGACGTCGCCGGGGCCGTAGATCTGCGCCGCCACGATGAGCCGCTCGGTCCCCTCGGGGATGGCGACGACCCTCTCGTACTTTTTCCAGTCATGCGTGACCGGCGGGTCGCCGGCCGCTTTCGCGCCGATGTAGGCAGCCCATGCATGGGACCCCCTGCCATTTTGATTGATGAACTGAACGTCCAGGACAGCTTTCGTCATCTTCTGAGCTTTGACGTAGGCGACGACCTTGAGGTGTGGGAGCGTGCCCTGGCGTGGGACTTGCTGCGACCACTCGGCGATCGGGAAGTACCGCTGCGCCGTCTTCTTCAGATGCAGACTCGAGCCGCCTTCATGGGCGGTTGTGCGGTCCCAAAGGTATTCGACGCCCGGCACGGCCGCTCCCTTCCGCCAACCGGCCGGAGCCTGCTCCTGACGCTCAATGTTGCCGTTGGACAGGATCGACTTCGCGTGGTCTTCCTGACCGCTGACCCTCTTCGTCGGCGGGGCCGGCTTGTCTGCATTCGCCCGCTTCTTCGGTTCCTGGAAGGCGAGTACGGCGGAACCGGCCGCAATGAGAACGCAGCCGAGGATGGCTGCTGCTCCGATCGTCAGTTTCTTCATCGCCATGGTCCTCAACACTCCGACCGCAATTGCGGTGACTTGTGATGGAACGGCCCCGTAAGTCTTGGCAGACCCCGTCACGAAGCTCGACGCCGCCCTGACGGTCTGAACCGTCAGGGATTCGAGCAACGGCTTGACGCCAGGAGTCAGGGGAAGGATCGCGAACCCGGCTGGGGCCATGCCTCGTCGGATCAGACGGCCGCGGAGGCGTTCCCGTGCCCGCATCAAACGCACGCCCAGCGTGCCGATCGGCCAGCCGAGCTGCTTGGCCGCCTCTTCACGGCTCAGCCCCTCGAGGTCGCAGAGGACGACGGGCGTCCGGTATTTCTCCGGTAGCCGGCCGATCTCCTCGTGAAGCAGTTCGGCCTCCTCCGCGGCATGGACACCTCGATCGGTCGCCCTCGCAGTCACGATCCCAACCTGGGTTGCCGCTTGTTGGATGAGACGTTCCAGCCGTGACCGCCGTGCCCTCGCCTTCTGCGCCGTCCGTCGTGCGACCCCGTGGAGCCAGGGGCCCAGGTTCGCGGGGTTACGCAACGACGAAGCTCGGCGGGCCAGCACCAGGAACGTCGCCTGGAACGTGTCCTCGGCATCGTGCAGGTCGCCCAGCACGCTCCGGCAGACGCCCATGACCATCGGTCCGTGCCGCTGCACAAGGACCTCGAACGCATACTCCGCGGACGCCCCATGTTGCGACACGAATCGATCGAGCAATTGCGCGTCGGACATGCCCGTCAGGGAGCCTTCGCCAAAGAGCGTCCCGATCAGCCGCGATGTCGAATTCGATAGGATGCCTGCCATGTCGTCCGGGTCCTCCCTCGCTGTGCCGCTTCTTACTTCCGTCCGGCCCGGTTCTTATTTCAGAATTCTGGAAAAGATTCCGCCAGAGCGCAGTCGAAAGCCAGCCGCGCGCTGACCTCGCGAGTCCGGACACAAGAGCGAAGCCCTGTTTGGCCTCTAAGTTTTCGGTTCTTGATTTCGGTTGGAACCGTCTCGAGGCTGGGACGGATCGAGGTGGAGGTGGGTCGCTCTGCCCTCCGACCCGCGCAGCTCGATCACGCGGTCGGCGCGGTCGCGGGTCAAATAAGCGGTCAAGTTGACGCCCAGTCCATGAAGTTCGGCGAGGTGCTCGCGTCTGTGGGCATCTTGCCGCGTGCGGAGTTCCAGCCGGAATTCGGACTCGAGCCGTTGCTGCTGACGCTGAAAACTGTATTGAGCTTCCCTGGCCCGCAGCTCAGCCTCTTGCTTCTTCTGGTCGAGCTCGAGCTGGTGGGCAACCTCTTCGGTCTGTTCGTGACGCCGCTTACCCGCCCGGAGCATCTGACTCTCTAGCTTGAAGCTTTCGAGGTCCTGAGCCTGCTGCTCGGTGGCCCGCTCGAGCTGGAGCTTCGTGCGGGCCTCGATGGCCTGGTCGTGCATCAACTGGAGTCGCTCCGGCGCGCCGTAACCCCGATAGACGACCTTGTTGATCCGGTAACCACATTGCGATGCCCTGACGGTGAGCTGGCGGTACGTCTCGATCTCGTTCAGCTTGTCAGTATTGCCCTTGAACGACTCGAAATCATGGCGGCCGGTAAAGTCAACGACATCCGACGTGGCCGCATTGACGAAGTCGCCGATCGGGTCGTGTGTTGTCTCGAGCATCGTGGCGATGTCCAGGAGTTCAAAGAAGATCATCAGGCGGATGGTCAGCACGGCGTCGTCGGCGGTACGGACGTCGGGCACATCGTGATACATCTGGTCGGGCATTAACCAGAGCTTCTGAAACACCAGTCCCTTCGGGACCTTGCGCACTCCTTGCGCGCCCCCCTCGGACGCATGCCAGACGAACGTGTGCAACCACTCGCCGGGCCGGGGCATGAACAGCGTCGGGCCATATTCGATCCGCCGCTGAACGCTGCTCGTACCTTCCTTCTGGCTGTAGACGACCACGGCCTCCTTGGCGGCAACTTGGAGCATCTCCTCGCTCGTGATCTCCTGGTGAACTCGGGGGTCGAACGAGACCTCGGCCGGTCCGGCGAGATGCTCTTGCCGTCCGTCGCGGTAGCGAACGATCAGGTAATCTCCTGGGTGAGCGACATGATGGATCATGCGCTGGAACTTGCCCGGCCCCGCCAGACACGCTTTGGGCCGACGATCACGTCCATCGTGCCGTCGGGATTCCGCACCAGGACGCGCTGGCCTTCCTCGACGACATAAAACCACATGCCGGAATCTCCTACGGGACGGGTGGAATCGACATCGGATCGGGAATCGTGCCGCGGAGAGACCTTTACGAACGGATCTGGGGTGCGAAGGGATTCTGGTCCGCCTGGCCTCGGGTGCCCTGTAGGCAACGGACGCAAGCTTGGAATCATAGAGCGCCGCTGGGTCCGTGAACTCCTGAAGCATCGAATCCACGGTTTCCGAACCCGTGATATCTCCGAAATAATCCCGAACGAGGGCTTCGACTTCCTCGCGCGAGGCGGCGATGAGCCGGACCGGCCGGGAGAGGACGAACGAGACCTTGTCGGATAGGGCGACATCATCATACTCCACCGCGGCCACTCTCAGAGTCTCGCCGTCCTCACCGATCGGGAAAATCAGGTTCTCGCGGGCAAGACTCTCGGGAACGAGCTCGCAAACCGCGTGTGGGACCGGCTTGCCCCGCCAGATGGGGGGCTTCTTCGCGACGTGGCTGCGCGTAGGCAATTCCGCAACGGTGGGCCTCTTACGCCGGCCGGATTCGGAGCCCGCCTCTTTCAGACGACCGGTCGTTTCGAGATAACGATATTTCATCGGCGCGGTCTCACTGGCCCAGGACCAGTAGAGGATGGCGATCCATCGACGTGTCGCGTGCGGCGGAGAGCGACATTCCCAGCATAACCGGACGCCGTCCGAGACAGTAGTATCGAGACCGGGGCAGCATCGACCAAGCGGCTAGGGTCACGGCGGGTCGTCCCACGGCCATGATCGTTGGGATACGATGTCACTCCAAACAAGATGGCGCAAGGAATCCTCCGCGTTGTCTCGGTTGCTGGCGAGGTCGCTCGACCTGGGTTCGGCCGAGTCCGCTCGACGGTTGGGTGCCCTCGAATCGGCCAGGTCGATCGTCACTCGCGAGATCACAGTGGAGAGCGGTTGGCCGCCCCGGAGCCGGGCGACACGTAACCGCGACCGCACTTCACCACCAAATCTGATCCGAATGGTGAACGACCCAATTGCGAGCCACGAGTGGCTCAGTTACGATCATGGCCCTGGCCGCCATGATCATGTCAAGGGAGCGAGGGGCAGGGAGAGCCATGGGTTCTTCCACCAGCCATCCCAGCGGTGAACCGACTATCGCGGAGATTCGTCATGCGAAGAATCGATGCTCCAACTCGATTGGACTGGGGCTTCGCGCTCACTTTTCTGGCCGTCCTGCTCAGCACAGGAGCGTCCGCCGACGATGCGAAGCCGCCCAAGGTGGTCAAGGCCCCGGACGCGCAGAAACACATCGACGAACGCTGTACCGTCGAGATGACCGTCCAGTCGAGCAAGAATGCGGCCCCCCGCCGTGTCTATTACCTCAATTCGGAGGAGGACTTCCGCGACGAGAAGAACTTCGCCGTGGTTATCTCCTACGACCACGCCGACCTGTTCAAGCAGGCGGGGATCGACGACCCGGCCGAGCACTACAAGGGAAAGAAACTGCGAGTGACGGGGAAGGTGATCCGCGAGGACGACGAGGTGCGAATCCGGGTTGAGGATCCCAAGCAGATCAAGATTGTCGAGGACGAGAAGTAGATCCACGAAGTGCAGGAGTTCCCTTTCATGACGGTCCGTTCTCGCGGCCACCGTGGCTTCACACTGATCGAATTACTGGTGGTCATCGCGATTATCTCGGTCTTGATCGCGCTTTTGCTTCCGGCGGTCCAGTCGGCTCGGGCCGCGGCCCGCCGCATCCAGTGCACCAATAACCTCAAACAACTCGCACTGGCCGCGATGAACTACGAATCGGCACACGGGATCTTCCCGCCGGGCCAGATGAAGCTGACGACCAAACCCCCCTCCGGATTCACGCTGTTCGTGAACCTGCTGCCGTTCATGGAGCAGATGCCCCTGTACAACGGCTGGAACTTCAGCAACGCCTACGACAACCTCTACAGCAACACCGCGCGTTCGGCCACGATCATCAGCGGGCTGTTGTGCCCGGCTGACATCATCCCGACGAACCCGGTCCAGAACGGCACGACCTCGAACGAGTGGTATGGAATCACCAGTTATGGCGGCAACGCCGGGTCACAGTCGCACCCGTTCTCGGCCGTCACGTCTGATGGGATTTTCTTTTACACCGGTCCCGCGGCGCCGACCTTCTCTCAGGTGAAAATCTCGGCCGTGACGGACGGTCTTTCGAACACGCTCTTCTTCGGCGAGCGCAATCATTTCGACCCGAACTACGACACGTTCGCCCCACCGGGATGGACGTTCTTCTCACAGATAATGGGGATGTGGGGCTGGTGGGCGTCGTCCAGCGGCGGTTACGGCCTCTCGGACGTGGCGATGAGCACGTATTCCCCCATCAACTACGAGATCCCGTTCAGCTATGGCAGTCCCGGCGCCTCGGGCCTGAGCCAGGCCACCTTCACCACGAATTACGAGTATCCACGCATCAACTCGTTCGGCAGCCTGCACCCAGGGGGAGCGAACTTCGCGATGTGCGACGGATCCGTCCGGTTCCTCAAGAGCTCCATCTCCCAGCCGGTTTACCACGGATTGGGGACAAGGGCCGGCGGCGAGGTCATCTCGTCCGACGCCTACTGATCGCCGGCCCACCTCGATCCCGTGCGACGCCGCCAACGCGCCGTTGCCGACTTCGTCCGGCAAGGCGAAGCGGGCGCGGCGCGTACTTCTCCATCCCACGATGGGTACAGGGCGCCCCAAGGGCGGGTGACTGGGTCTTCGTCGAGGTGCGACACCAACCGAGCGATCCACGAACTCCAGATCATGTTGCCGCGCTCAATCTTTGTCCACGATCACCTCAGTGGCCTTGATGACCGCTTTCACCCGGTCGCCCGGTTGAAGGTTGAGCGCCTCGGCGGAGCCACGCGTGATCGCCGAGACGATCTCCACGCCGGCAACCTCCATGATCACTTCAGCCATCACGTTGCCGAGCTTGACCGACTTGACGACAGCGGGGAGCTGGTTGCGGGCACTGAGCATCACGGTCTCTCCCTGAAAAGGAATGGTTTCGACTGGCATGGTGAACCTGGTTCGATGAACCGGTGATGGTAACTGATTTCATGGCAAAGAGTAAAGTTCTTCGAGTTGCAAGAGTTGACGATCGGTGACGGGCATATTCGTGCCGCTTACCGTCCTCATTGCCGTGATTCCATCATTCCCAAACCCAATCTTCGCGCATTCGGCAAAATATTTTCGAGATTCGAAAAAAGTCCATTGACTTACCAGGACCAGGATCGCTAGACTCCCAAATGAAGATTTTGGTATTCCAAAATTTGGGAGGATCTGTTGATGGTTTTCCAAACGACGCGCCACCGGCGCGGGTTCACTCTGATCGAGTTGCTGGTGGTTATTGCGATCATCTCGGTGCTGATCGCCCTGTTGCTTCCCGCGGTCCAATCAGCCCGCGAGGCGGCGCGGCGGGCGCAGTGCATCAACAACCTGAAGCAGATTGGGCTGGCGATCGCCAATTACGAGTCTGCCGTCGGTTGTGTCGTGTCGGGGTATATCAGCATCACCGGCTCGATGAGCATTCTCGGTGTGCCGGGATATAACCCGGACCCGCAGACCGGCGACAACGGGCCGGGTTGGGGTTGGCTGGCGTTGCTGCTGCCCCAGATGGAACAGGCCCCGCTCTACAACGCGATGAATGTGAACCTGCCGACGTGGGTCGCCGGAAATAGCACGGTCGTCCTGACGCAGCTCAACGTCTGCGTGTGCCCCTCGGCCAACAATCCGACCCCGACCTGTGCCATGGTCAACGCCAATGGGAATCCTCTGCCCGTGGCGAACACGGCTTTCGCTCGTTCGGACTACGTTTACAACGTGGGTTGGAACGACTCGGGGATGCCGATCACGGTCAATTACGACAACACAGTCACGGGATGCAACGGGCCGATCTACCGGAACAGCCACATCACGTTCGCCGGAGTGACCGACGGTCTGAGCAATACGGTGTTCGCGGGCGAGCGCACTCCATACCTCTCGGACGCCACGTGGGTGGGGATCATCCCCGGATACCGGCACTTCGCCTACAACGCCTTTGCCAGCCTGGGAACGGGCGGGCTCGGCGTCAACTACGACTACGCCAGCGCGATTCTCGCGGCCCACAGCGGCCCGTCGCTCTACGAAGATCCGATCGTCATCCACCCTCCGAACAGCCCGCTCGGCCACACCGACGAGATGTATTCGCTCCACCCCGGAGGGGGCAATGTCTTGATGGGCGACGGCTCGGTCCGATTCATCAAGCAGTCGATCAACCTGCTGACCTGGGCCGCCATGAGCAGCCGGAGCAACGGGGAGGTGTTCAGTGCGGACGCCTACTGAACCACAGGCGCAGGCGAGTCCTGGACGCCATTCGCGCGGTCACGGGCTACGAACGATCTGGCTCCTGGTGGTCTCGCTGGTGCTGGCCGGTTGTGGTGAGCCGTCGGTCCGCGAGCTGAAGAATCGCCGCGAGCTGGAGGCGCTTCTGACGGCCATCACGCTGAAGAACAAGAAGGAGTTGGACAAGGACATCCAGCGGATCGAGGAGCGTCATACCTCCGGAGAGCTCTCGGACGCGGGCTACAAGGATCTTCAGGAGATCATCAAGAAAGCCAAGGACGGCGACTGGAGCGGGGCCGAGAAACAGGCGTACGAGCTGCGCGAGTCGAAGCCGTTCTTCGAGTGAGTGAAAAGGAGTGACCCAGCGATGAAAAGGCTCGTTTCCGTGACCGCCCTGATCGCGCTCATCGCGGGTTCGGCGGCCTGGGCGGGGTTCAGGCTCCATGGGCAGCGACCCACCCGGCCGGTCCCTGGATTGATCAACCGGTCGAATGTCGATCGTGCCGGACATACGCGGGGCATCGTTCAGGTCAACCTGATGCGGCAGATCCTGGCCGATCGGGGTGGGGCCGGTGCCACGACCGTCGAACCGAAGGATGATCGAGGACACCGCGTCCCGAGCCAATCCCATCCTCTGCTCGGTCAACTCGCCCCGGCGCTCGTCCTGGGAGACGCGCAGAGAACGACCCGGGACCTGAGCGCCCAGACCTCGCACGGGCCGGTCGTGGTCGTCTTCTACCTGGGCTTCACCTGCATGGCCTGCGTGACCCACCTGGTCGAGCTGGAGGCCGCGATGCCGCAGTTCCGCGAGCGGGGCGCCGAGGTCTGGGCGATCAGTGCCGACAGCCCCGAGTTCTCGCAGGAACGAATGAGCAAGTATGGGCATTTTCAGATCCCGCTCCTGAGCGACCCTGCCCATGCGGTCGCCACGGCCTTCGGCGCCTGGAAACCGATTCCTGGTGGAGAGAAAGACGACGGCGAAGCTCTTCACGGCACGTTCCTCATCGATCGCGGCGGCTCGATCCGCTGGGTCTATCTCGGCGATCGGCCGTTCGAGGACATCGAGGCCCTGCTGGACGAGCTCGACCGGCTGAAGGATCCGTCACCAAACGCAATGACTCACCGGTGAGCGTCGCCCTCGGCCTGGCCCTCGAGCCGCTTCGCCTTGATGTCACGACCTCCCTGGTGGAGAACCATGTGGGTCACCTTGCCCTTGTCGTCTTTGACGAAGGTGATCGTGGCGTCGACGACCTTGAGGAAGAAGACGGTCGCCGACTCCGGAAAGACCTCAAACTTGGGCTGGTTGGTGATCTGGGTCATGAAACGGTCCCCCTCGCGCGTGAACGTCGCGATGACTTTGGGAGCGATCTCGTAACGACCCGCGTAGTCGTCGAGGATCTTGGAGTCGATCTTGGCGACCTTGCGAGGCCGGAGCAGCTCATAAGGCTCGCCGAAGACGATCGCGGCCAGGTCGTGCGCAACTCGCCCAGGGTTCAAGGGAAGGACGTTGCAGAGGACGACGACACAGACCTTCTGGTCGGGATAGCGGAGGATCTCGGTGACGAACCCATTGATCCCGCCACCGTGCTGGATCTCCTTGCGCCCCTTGCTGGTTGTTACCATCCAGCCGTAGGCATAGTTATTCTTTAACGGTGTGTACATTTTCGCGTAAGACTCTTTCGAGATCATCTTCCCATCGCTGAGCGCACGGTCCCAACGGGCCAGATCCTCGACGGTCGAGTACAGCGACCCGGCGGCGTAGGGCTGTGCCATATCGAGGTATTCCGCGTTTTTCAGGCCGTCGCCATCGAGTGTATAGCCTGAGGCGCGGCCGGGGAGAAGCCTGTCGGAGTGGTCGTAGCCAGTGTCCTTCATCCCCAGAGGGTCGAAGATTGCCTCCTTCAGAAAGGCCTCATAGCTCTTGCCCGAGACTTTTTCGATGACGGCTCCGAGGAGGAAGTAGCCCGAGTTGCTGTAGTGGAATCTCTCGCCCGGTTTGAAATCCAGGGGCTTGTCGCGAAACCGTGCGATCATGCTCTTGACTGTCTCGGGCATCATCATCTTTTTCGAGTAAGTCGGGTCGTCGGTGTAGCTCGGAACGCCGCCGGTATGGGTGAGGAGATGGTGAATCGTCACACCCTCCCAGGCCCTTGGCGCATCGTCGATATACTTCCCGACCGGGTCCTCGAGCTTGAGCTTCCCCCGATCCTTGAGGATGAGGATCGCCATCGCCGTGAATTGCTTGGTGATCGAGCCGAGGCGGAACTTGATCCGCGTCGTGTTGGGGACCTGATGCTCGGCGTTGGCAAAGCCGTAACCCTTGCCGAACAGAGTCGCCCCCTCTTTCGAGACAAGAACCGCGCCGCTGAAGTGATTCACCTTAACGCAGGCATCCATGTACTCGTCGAACTTGGTAGTCAGATCCTGGGCCCTCGTCGTCACGACAGGTCCAAGGGTCATCAGCAGAGCCAGCATGAGCGGGCGGACAAAGAAGGTGGGCATCTTCACGTCGAGGCTCCTCGAGGGATACGTTCTTACGGGACTGGAGGGTGCACTGTCCACCGGGGATACTTTGATCTTCGGACCAGAGTCGGAAATGTTGACGGTGTTTTCCTGGGCGGTCCTGTTTTGATGCTCAACTCCCTCGAGGTTCGTCGTGGACGAGGCGACGGCGCATGGCACGGCCGAGCCCGAGGCTCAAGACGAACCAGAAGACCGAGAGCGGGACCACGGCCAGCGGTGCGGCCTGCGACAGGCCCGGCAAAGCTGCGAGCAAGCCATAAGCCCAAGCACCCGCGGCATCGCCTGCGCGGTAGACAGTCGTATCGATAAGGCCCTTGACCCGCAGCAGCTCGTCACGGCCGACGGCCGTGTAGAACACCTCGCGACTAGGCCGGGCGATGGCATAGTCGACGGCGCGGCGGCCGACCTGGAACCACTGGACCGTCGCGACCGTCGGCCTGAGAACCAGCACGATCGAGCCGATGAGCGTCACGGCTGGCAGAATTGCGGCTGAACCCCCGGCGCCGAGAATGGCAAGGGCCCAGCCGGTCACGGAGACCTGCAAGGCCAGGCTCAACAGGTTGACCAGGAGATCGATCCTCGCGAAGAATGCGGTCCGGGCGGCCGGACTCGCGATCGAGCCCTCAACGATCCGAGCCTGCTCCATGTAGATGAATGCCGAGCTGATGGTGAACAGGAGCGTCCAGAGTCCCAGTCCGACCAGGTAGAGCGACCGCTTCGGTCGCTTGTCGTGTTGCGTCGAATCGTCTCCGAGCGGTGAGCTCGGTTCGGGTTCGGGGCTGCTCGATGGTGCGAAGAGTCGACGTGCGGCCAGCAAGGCGAGTTCCAGGAAGCCCGCGGCCGGAAGCATCAGTGAGAGGGGCCCCATCGGCATCGCCAGCAGGCCGGCGAGCGTCGATCCGGAGATCGCCCCGAGGGCTCCCCCGGCCGCGATGAAACCGAACAGGCGATGCGCCTGGTCGCTGGTGAAGCGGCCGGCCAGCGAGCCCCAGGCGATCGAGACGACCAGGAGGTTGGAAACACTCGCCCAGACGAAGAATGCACGAGCTGCCCAGGTTTGCCCGGTGGACGGCAGAAGCTGGAAGGCGATGAAGAAGGCGGCGAGGCTGAATTGAAGACCGCGGAAGACCGGCGTGCAGCTCGGACGACCCGCGTGTCGGCCCAGCCGCGCTGAGAGCCACGGCCAGACGACCAGCATCGCGACCAGCGTGCCGGCAAACAGAGCCGGCAGGTAGGCCGTTCCTCCGGCGATGCCCATGTCGTCGCGGATTGGGCGGATCAAGTAGTTGCCTGCGAGCAGACTGAAGAGGAACAGACACGACCAGAGGAACGCTCCGATCTCGTCGTCGCGCACCGCGACGAGCGCCCGAAAGACGACGATTGGCCGACGCAGGCGAGTTCGGTGCATTCCGCTGCCTTGCCGTCCTTCGGTCGCTCGCTCACGATCGCCAGTGAGATCCCGGCGCGACTTCACGACTTCGCGGTCCTGGCCTTCCATGCCGCCAGTACTTTCGACTCACGTTCGGGTGTCAGGCCGGAGCGAAGCTTGGAGCGACGGTCCTCGGGGAGGGTCCGGAACCAGTCGAGGGTCGCCTTGGCCGTGTCAGTGATGGGATGAAAGGCCAGCCCCGCCTTGATCGCGCGGGCGTTGGAGACCCTCGCGAATCCGGCGGTCTCGCCGCTACTGGGTACCCAGGCCGGCATGTCGCTCCAGGCATGAACGCCTTGCTCCTCCAGAAACTCCGCGTTCGCCCAGGTAAACGTTGCGTCGCTTCGAGCGGCCTCCTTGCAGGCTTCGAGCGTCCGGCCCATCGTCAGTGTATTGCCAGGCCCGAGGGCGTTGAACACTCCCGTCGTCCTGTCCTCGATGAGCCGGACGAGAAACGTCCCCAGATCGCGGACGTCGATGAGCTGGATTGGGTCGTCGCGAGATCCGGGGGCCAGCACCTCGCCGCCTCGGGCGACCCGCACCGGCCAGTAAGTGAACCGGTCGCTGGGGTCCTCCGGACCGACAATCAGGCCCGGACGCACGATGGCGACTTTTCCGGCCATCGCCGATTCAGCCGCTTTTTCCGAGAGCGCCTTCAAGGCCCCGTAAGTCCGGCCGTCGATCTTCTCGGTCGTCGGGTCGTCGATCGTGGCCACAGGCGCCGTTTCGTCCATCCCCGGTTTGCTCAAGTCAGAATAGACCGAGATCGACGAGATGTAGATGTAGTGTCCGACGTTCGGGCCCAGCACCGCTGCGGCCTTCTTCACCCATCGAGGAACGTTGGCCGAGGTGTTGACCACTGCGTCCCACTTGCGGTTCTCCAGCGCCTTCAGATCGTCCTTGTCGCGGTCGCCGTGCAGTTTCTCCAGGTCCGGAAACAGCCCAGGTCGCGTCTTGCCGCGGTTGAATAGCGTGACCTCGTGCCCGTGACGGAGGGCGGCTTCGACCGTCTGCGGCCCGAGGAAGCCCGTGCCTCCTAGCATCAGAATCTTCTTGGGCTCAACGGCCCGCTTGCTGTCTAGAGCTCCGTTCGCTCCGACCCCCATCACGGCGCCGGCGGTCACGGTCAGGAATTCGCGGCGGTTCGTCATCGAGTTCTCCTCATCAGGTGTTTCGGCGGTCGACATTACTCCATAGTTGCGTAGAAGGGTACTATCGCGCCACTTTTTCTACGACCCGGCGGAAATAAGGCGAACTCGCCCTCACCAGTCCGAGCCGGGATACTGCTCCGGCGCCTTGCCGTGTTTCTCCAGGATCCGGGGTGCTTTGATCTTGGCACCGGGAGGCTCGATCCGTTCCAGGTTGACGGTGAATTTCCAGTTGTCGCCGAAGTCGTACACCAGTTCCATCGTTTGACCTGGATCCAGCGGCAATGTTCCGATCGGTACCTCGTCGGTTGAAGGGCTTTCGTCCATGTACGGGTGACTGGCCGAGACTTTGGCACCCAATCGGTTGCGGTAGTTGAATTGGTACAGGTGGTCGTTGTCGAATTCGACCGAGTCGAGGATCCATTGGACCAGGTCTTCGAGGGTGTCGTCGGCCCGCATGGCGATCAGCCGCCAGACCTTTCCCAGGGATACCCGGAAAATGAATGTGCCTTCCCGCGTCTCGGACTCCGGGAGTTCGAGGTTCTTCTTCCACTCCGGGAAATACGGCTGGAACAGCGGCTGCCAGGCCCCGAAACGAGGCGCTTCCAATGCGCCTTCCTCCTGTTCTTCGTCTTGGTCTGCGAGGGCACTGATTCCCAGAGAGCTGAAGAACTGAGAGGCGAGCAAGGTCATCATGGCATCGCCGAATGGAACATGATCGATACGGGACGGTCTCCAGGGCGCGAGCGGCCGGTCCGGTTGCCCGACCTTCATGAAGCCGAACAGGTCCATCAGAGCCAGCAAGTACAGACTTCCGTAAAATCCTTGTATATAGACTTGCTGCCGTCTTGTCAGATCGAAGTCTTGACCTTTCTCCGGGACAGCCTGCCAGCCTCGCACGCATTCCGACATCAGCTCGCCCCAGGGTGTGCCCCGTTCCCCGACCATCTCCGCGCGACCGAACCGCAGCCAGGCTTCCAGCAGGTTGAAGTATTGCTCCGTGGCGTTGAGCTGATTCCATTGCATCATCATTTCCAGATCGAGGACCAGGCGGACCTTGGCGCCGGTCCCCTCGACGCGGCTGAGGCCGGAGGCTCGGAGCAGCAGGTTCAGCCCTTGCAGATAGGGGTGCGACTTGATCTGCGGTCGCTTCAGTTCCAGGTGGAGCGGCCGGCTCAGGCGATCGTCCAGCTCCTCGATGGACTTCATGTGAAGCAGGTTATACTTGCCGGCTGCCTCGACGCCTTCAGTGCCCAGGTAATCCAGAAGCACTCCGAAATCGCGCAGCACAGGGCCGGGCTGGTCGGCGGTGATGACCTGGTCCCGGAGGCATTGTTCCTGGGCCTTGGTGGGCTTTTGAGTGATCATCGTCATCCCCTTTTGGGCCGGGTGGCCCGCGAACGGTCCGTTCCCGATCACGGTTCGACTTTCCGTAGAGTCCGCTGGCCGTCGCCGATCGTGAACAAGACATCCGTCACTCGGCCCTGACCGTTCTTATGAAAGTCAAATCGGCCGTCCGTGTGCGGCATGACGAAGTCCATCGCGGAGATCGGCTGCAAGACGAGCGGAGTGGGCCGGAAGGGTAGCTTGAGGAGCAAGTGTCCGTCGCCACGAGTGATCGAAACTCGCGTGGCATCCTTTTCCGGACCCATCGCATATTGCCCCGTGAAGGCATCCAGCGCTGCCGGCGACAGGGCAAGGATCTTTGGCTGCTCGAGGTCCTTCGCGGTCGGTTCGGGGCGTTGGGGCAGGTTGCGGAGCCAGATCTTGCGGAACCGGACGCGGTGGCCATGGTCCTGGAGCTGGATCCGACCACGATCGTCATGGGCTTCATAGGGGAGCCACTGGAGCCAGGCGGTCGATCCGAAGAGTTCTTCATTATTTTGAACGAGGATTCCATTGTGGATGAGCGTGACGCGGGCTGGCTCCAACAACTTGCCGCTCCTGTCAAAGCGTGGCCGGCGAAAAGCGACGTCGTACGTCTGCCACTCGCCCGGCGGTCGCGAGGCATTGAATAGCGGCGGATACTGGCCGTAAATGGCCCCCGCCTGGCCGTCGGCGTAGGTGTCGGCGTGGTAAGAATCCAGGACTTGCAATTCGTAGAGTCCCATGAGGAAAATACCGCTATTGCCCCGATCCTGGCCCTGGCCGGCCGGCGGGTTCGGCGCGGCCCACTCGACGTGCAGTTGAACGTCCCCGAATTTGCCCTTGGACTCGATCGGTCCGGTCCCCGGGGCGATTTCCAGGAGCCCATCGGTCACTGTCCACGGTGCCGGGCCGCCTCCAGGGGCTTGCCAGGCGTCGAGGTTGGTACCATCGAAGAGAATGACGGCGTCCTTGGGTGTCTGGGTCCCGGGCGAGCTGTCCAACGGTTCGACCAGAGGCGGCTTGGGCCGGCGGATGTCGTGTTGCCTCCATCGGTTGTGAGGAGCTGTGTTGTGAATCTCGTCGGCAACCAGGCCGGCGAAGAACCCGGCGGTCGCGATCAAGCCCAGGCAAGCGAAAGGAAACGATCTTACAGCCATGGGTGTCGATTCTCTCGGGTTGGTTTCGGGTAGGATGCAAGACGGCGTTGGCCACAAGCGAGTTCTCGCCCTATGTTGTCGTCCCGACCCGCATTAGACAACCCCCACGAACCCGGGATAAGATGGCGGGCGTGGAGTGGGGATCGGGCACAACATCGGAGCCTGGTCCCGTCTTTGAAGCGGAGTCGGCGGGCCCGCATCTCGCAACTTAGCCCGGATGGGGTAACTCACGATGAAGAGGAATTTCGTCCTGACCCTGACCGGTCCGGACCGCATCGGGATCGTTGACGACGTGACCCGGTTGTTGCTCGACCGTGGCGGCAACGTGGAGACGAGTCGCATGGCGCGGCTCGGCGGCGAGTTCGCGATCCTGATGCTGGTCTCCATGCCGGCGGACTCCCTCGCCAGCCTGGAGCAGGATCTGAGCCGCTTGACGGCTCAAGGCTACAAGGTGACGACCACGCCCGCCGAGCATTCCTACGCCGAGGCTCATCCGGGCTGGCTCCCCTATCGGATCGAAGTGCACGGCGCCGATCACGAGGGGATCATCCAGGAGGTCGCCCACTACCTCTCGCAACTCGGCATCAGTATCGAGTCGATGGACTCGGAGACGACCCCGGCACCGATCAGCGGCGTTCCCCTGTTCGCCATGACCGCGCTCGTCGTCGTACCGCCCAGCCTGTCCGGCCAGGAGTGGGAAGACGGGCTCGAAGAACTCGGCGGTCACACGAACCTGGAGATCCGGTTGTTCCCGGGCAATGCGCGCGATCGCCGAACGGGGCCGGCTGACCAGCCGATGCGCTGAACTGCCTCGCATTTTCCTGGGTGGGCGGGCCGGCTTGCGATCCCCGCCAGGGACGGTTCAGCGGGGACCTTGCTGCCAGAGGCCGATCATGTTGCCGGCGGGGTCACGAACCGTCGCAACCCACAAGTCCCCTTCGGGGCACGGCCTCTGGACCACCTCGCCACCGTAGACCGCGACCCGCTCCGCAACCTCGTCGATGTGATCCACGTAGATGTATGGCAGCAGACCGGGCTCCCGAGCGATCACACGGCCGGTCTCCCATCGACCGATGAGGTGTCCGGTCGCATCGCTGAACTTGGGATGATCGGTATCGTGTCCTTGGACATTCCAGCCGAGGACTTTCTCGTAGAAGGCTGCCGATTCGCAAGGGTTAACCGCGGGTATCTCCAGGTAAGTTAGCCCACCGTGCCGAGCGAGTCGCTCTCCGACACCGGTGATGCTTTGCGCCGTTTCGTGATCACTCTCGGCCATGACTGCCCCCTTCTTTGCGCGTCTGGCTTGAGGTCATCTCCAGTTTCCCCTGACGGGTCACCATACCATGAAACGGGCCACGGGGCCGCACGAGGTCTCCCGAGACCTCGTGCCTTCCCTCATCTGGGTGCTTTGAGAGCGTGTGTGAGAAATTGGAGAGAGGGTCGTAGGGTGGTGTCGAGCCGCGATCCTTCGCGGCGAAGGCCCACCGATCACCTCTCCGGTGGGCCTTCACGCCGCGGGGGCGGCGTTCGACCCACCCTACAATCGACTCAGTTGCCTTCAACACAGAACCTCATAGATCACTTCAAAGTTGAGAAGCATGATAGCCTCGGGAGTTGCCGCCTCCACATCGAACCGTTCCAAGCGAGGGGACGTGAACGCCTCCAGGTCGTGTCCGCTGTGAAGAAGCACTCCGAAGTGCCCAACCTCCTCGGCGAGATAGCGGACGAGGGAAAGCCATCGCCTTGCCTCCTTGAACGTGCGATGCAACTTCTGATCCGCTTCCCCACGCAGGCTGTACTCACCCTTCGTCTTCCCGTAGTAGCACCACCACGACCAGTCGTGGGTCGGGATTCCGCAGCCGAGGGACACGCCGCAATGGCAATGGCGATGACCCGTGAATCTCACGAAGCGATCGCCCTGGGGTCGCTCGGACAGAAGGTCACGGTTATTGATCGGTTCAAGGGTCACTCCCAGTCGCTGACGGAGCGGTTGCGGGAGTCGTTCCTCGATCGTGGCGAGGGCATCACCGGCGGGGATGAATCCTGTAAAAAATTTACACATCATTAACTTTTTAAAATATTAAGCGTGAGACTCCATTCCTATAGCTGGCTGAACTCTACTTTGATCCAACCTCGCGCCGAAAACCGGGCAGCGCCTTGGGAGATGGGTCTCCTTCACGGAGTCGGTAACCCTTTCCCGGCTGGAGTCTACGGTAACGGTCAACGCGGCCGGATGGCCATGTCACTTCAACCAAGTCGACGGGATCGGCCGTTCCGAGTCCGATGTGGAGCCGGGGATCCGAGGCGGACTGGTAGCTTCCGCCGCCTGTTCGCCAGGTAAACCGGCGGCGATTGCCAGACTCGACGACAACCCGAGCCCCGACTGCGTCTCGGTTCGAAGACGTGCCTTCAAGAAGAAGCGTGAGGGAACGGCCTCCCTCCGTCTGATTGTGGAAGTAGATCGCGGGTTGGTTCTGGGGAACGATCACCAGGTCGACCCGGCCGTCGTTGTTCAGGTCTCCCGCGGCCAAGCCGCGTCCCAGGAGCGGGATCCGGAAGACAGGTCCGGCACGGTCAGTCACGTCGACCAGCTTGTACCCACCTTCTGCGCCTGCGAAGAGCTGTGCCGGCATCTGCTGCGGGACATCGGTCCGACTATCGTCAACATGGCCGTTGGCTGTCACCAGATCGAGCTGACCATCGTTGTTGAAATCGAGGAAGGCCATCCCGAACCCGAGCCGGTAGCGGCTCGCCGCCACAAGGCCGTACTCCGCCGAATGGTCGCTGAACACACCATTTCCCAGGTTCAAGTACAGGGCCGTGTACTCACTGTAGAAGTTAGTGACGGCCAGGTCGATCAGCCCATCGCCGTTCAGGTCGCCGCCGGCGACACCCATGCTCGCCTGGTATAAACCGGAGGCGTTACTGGCGACGCCAGCAATGTGGCCGACCTCCTCGAAGCGGAGGTGTCCCCGATTCAAGAAGAGGAACTTGGCCGACTGGTCGTTGGCTACGAAGAGGTCGATGCGCCCATCACCATCAAGGTCGGTCGCGAGGACCCCAAGTCCCTGGCCGGTCCGGTCGACGATCCCAGCCTCGGTCGAGATATCGACGAAACGCCCGCCGTCATTGCGGAAGAGGTGATCGGGCATCGACGGGAATTCCGGCGGCCCGCAAAAGGCGAAGACATTGCGAGCCCGGTCCCAACAGCCACGGGGGTGCTTGTTGTCCCACTCGAGGTAGTGGCAGACGTAGAGATCCAGATCGCCATCGCCGTCGAGGTCGGCGAAGGCCGCCGACGTCGGCCAGTCGCGGCCGCCCCCCAGCCCGACCCTGTCGGTGATGTCTTCGAACGTACCGTCGCCCTTGTTGCGGAAGAGGGCATAGGATTGCCATCGTGTCAGGAACAGATCGGCGTGGCCGTCGTTATCGATGTCGCCGACGGCCACACCATGGCCATATCCGTGGGGTAGCGCGGCGATTCGCGATCGCACGCTGACGTCCTCGAACGTGCCGTCGCCCTTGTTGCGGAAGAGGCGATCTCCGGTGTTTGGCGCGTCCGGGCTGGGCGGGAACCGACCTCCCTGGACGAAATAGACGTCGAGCCAGCCGTCGCTGTCATAATCGAGCAGTCCGACCCCGCCGCTCATCGTCTCGGGCATCTGATGGAAAGTCTCCAGTCCATTGTCGAATGTGAAGAGCAGGCCGGCCGACTCGGCGCCATCGACGAATCGAGGGCTTGCGCCACACGATTCGGCGCGGGGCGCGTTGCTTCCGGGCGTCGCCTCCGCACCTAGCTCGGCCAGCAAGCCGGCGAGCGTCCGGTGGGGGGGCGATGGGCCGGCGGATTGCGCTTCGCGGTCGAGCCGAGCGAGCTCCGCCTTCGCCAGGGCGTTAAGGGAGGGTTGTTCGGCGGCGAGTTCCCACCAACAATGGGCCTCGAACCTGCGACCGAGCGCTTCGGCGGCCCGAGCCAGCTCCGTTGCGTGCTCGAGCCGGTTGGCGGGGAAAATGGTCGCCTTGTACCAGTTCAGCCTCCACTCAAGCTCCCCTCTTCGCGCGCGGAGCTGTTTGGCCCTGTCGGGGCGACCGGCCCGGAGCAGCAACTCCGCCAGTCGCTCCATCGCAGCCAGCGCCCCCGGGTCGCAATCGACCAGTTCCTCCAGGGCCTGGCGCTCCCGTTCGCCATCGCCGGCTCGACGAGCAAACCAGGCGCGGAGGGAGAGCACCTCGGTCTGGGGAACTCGGTCTTCCGGGAGATACGCCAGAGCGCGGCGCACCTCGCGCTCGTTCTCAGCGGCGCGGGCCCAGTCGAGCCGGACTCGCCAGACGGCCGGATCGGCGGGTCGGCGCCCCAGGCAGCGGTCAAGCCAGCGACGTGCCTCCTCGAATCGGCCCTGCCTCCTCGCCAGGGTCGCCCACCCCAGCCAGATCCGGTCGTCGTCCGGGGCCGCTCGGGCCGCCGTCTGGAGGATGGGCTGAACCTTCTCGAAGGGGATGGGATTGGCGGTATCGAGCCGAAAAAGTTCCTGGATGGTGCCGACCGGGTCGTAGCGGCCCCAGCCCTCACGCACGAGCCGACGTGCCTCGTCGTAACGCCCCTGGAGCTTGTAGAGGTGGACGAGCGTCTCCCTAGCTTCCTTGCCGAAATCGCCGGGGTCCGCGAGGGCGGCGGGTAAGAGGGGCTCGGCGGCCGAAAGCCGATGGACCCTGAGCGCCAGACGTGCCCTCATCATGGCGGCCCGCGCCGCATACGGTGAGACCGGTGGGACGCGCGCCCAGGCCGACTCGGCGCGGGCGACATGCCCGACGGCCAGCTCGCAGACCCCGAGATCGTACTGGACTTCGCCATCCTGGGGCCAGCGGGTCGCCAGCCGGGCCAGTCGGGCCAAGGCCGAGGCGGACTTGCCTCTGGCAAGGTCGTGTCGCGCCTGCCGCCAATCGGCCCTCAACCGCCAGACGTCGAATGCCCACGATCCCCCGCAAACGGCGAGGAGTCCGACCAAGCCCATCCACCATCGCCGACGCACCGGATCCCCCCGCAAGCGCAAGGAAAAGGACCACACCGGGGGTGATCGCCTCCGGCGTGGTCGCGGCTGGTTTGATGTGACGAACATCGCGGCCGAGTGGATCGCTCAACCGACCCCCGTTCGAACGAGCCGCCTTCAATAGCTGTCGGCGCTCACCACCTCGCCCCCATTCCGGGTCCCCAGGGCCCACCAGGTCTGGTAGCCGATCGTGCTCTTGATGAACTTCACGGAGCCGTCACCGAAGAGCACATTGGCCCCACCGGGATGGGCACTGCTGGCGCCATAGCTGAATCCATCATTGGGGAACTGGCCGGGCACTCCGCCGTCACGGCAGCCGCCGATCGGGTACTTGCTGTCGCTCGGGACCTGGACGGTGTTAAACATCGACCAACCCGTACAGCCCATGCACCAGCGGAAACCTCGGTCGTCCTGGATTGCGGTCAGCGAGGTCTGGAACGTGGCCGTGCACGCCGCCAGCGTGTTGAAGACGCCTTGCGGATTGGACTCGATGTTGAGCAGACTCGTGCCGTCGGTATTGCCCACCGGTCCGGTGATATAGTTGCCCCGGTAGCGGCTGGGATTCGTGGTATTCCCCGCGAACTCGCTGCCGTTGGCATCGCCGACCAAGGCTTCGGCGAATGCGACGGTGTTGGAAGAGCCGTCGGTGATGCTCGCCAGGCCGTAGCTCTTGCCGATCGTGAAGATCCCGGTGGATTCCCCACTGGTCTCCAGGCTAACCCAGTTGACCGACGCGTTGGAGGTCCACGTGTAACAGTCCGAGGTCGTCGCCCCGTAGGATGCCGAGTAGCTGTTGTTGTTCTGCCGCTGGCCGACGTTGGGATCCGACGGGCACATGAACATGGAGAGGTTCGTGTACAAGACGGTCTGGTTGTAGTTGGAAGCGGCCGCGACGTTCGCCTGCCCGCTGAAATTGCTCAGGTCCAGGACGGCCCAGGAGAAGTTGCAGGCATTGTAGAGCGGCCCCTGGTCGAGGTAGCCCAGCATCTGGGCGGTGGCGCTCCAGGCGGACCAGATCGACTGTTGATTCGGGACGTCCTGCTGCGGTGCGATGGTGCTTCCCATCGGGAAGGCGCCCATGCCCGTATGGTAATTGTGCATGGCGAGGCCGATCTGCTTCAGATTATTGACGCATTGGATCCGCCGGGCCGCTTCGCGCCGGATTGAACGGCCGGCAGCAAGAGGGCGATCAAGACCGCGATGATGGCGATGACGACCAGTAACTCGATCAGCGTAAAACCGCCTCGTCTGGCTTGCCTCACGAGAAAGCCCCTTCCTGAAGAAGAAGTTGATGAATGCATATGCAAATTCAATCCCGGTTCCTACTCATCGGATCGGCCGGGCGCAACGGGTCGAACGACCCTCGGCTAGGAGATTCCGTCGAATTCGCGCAGGGGCGCCATCGGGCTTCGGAGATGCTCGGCTATTTCTTCTTCTTGACCCGAGCCGGCAGCTTCGCCTGGGCCACTTCACTCTGTCCCTGGTTCGCACTACCTAGTTTCTTGAGGATGCCCGTCTCGATGGGTTTGTATTCCGCCTTCCCGCCGCCCGCGTCACAGCCGGAGAGGGCGGCAAGTCAGCCCGACAACCAGGCCCAGACCGAGGGTCGTGCCGCAAGTCTTCCCGAACAATCGCATGCGATCACTCCGTCGTGTGTTGATTCCACAGAGCCTCTCCGCGGGTGTCTCAGGACGCATCCCGACGGTGAAGTGGGAGGGGCCGGAGCTGCGAAAGCCGGATCCAACGGGTTGACACACCACGCATCTCGCAACTACCATCCAGATTAATCTCGTCAAAACGCGTCAATTGCCCGACATCCTTTTTGGGCTCGTGCGACCGAACCTATCACCGGCCAGTCGTCCTCCGAGCTCCGCGGGCGTTCGGGGCTTCGTTCACTTTTTTTCGATTGACGGCGGTGGATCTCCCCATCAGGAGGCGATCTTCCATGATCTCACCCTCTCCCGTCGGGATCTGGGTCTCTCAGCTCAAGGACGGCGATCCCCAAGCCGCCCAGCAGCTCTGGAACACCTATTTCGTTCGGATGGTGAAAGTGGCGCGGTGCAAGCTCCACGGCGCCTCCGGTCGGATGGCCGATGAGGAGGACGTTGCTCTCAGTGCGTTCAAGAGCTTCTGTCGAGGTACCCAGGACGGTCGGTTTCCCGAGCTGAAGGAGCATGAGGACCCCTGGCCCCTACTCATGGCGCTGACGACCCACAAGGCGATCGATCTGCTCCGGTACGAGCGGCGGGTCAAGCGGGGTGGATCCGGCAAACAACACGCCTTGGCGGTGAGGCCTGAGGATGCGCCCGCCGGCGACATCGTTATGTCCCAACTGATCGGCAAGGAGCCGGATCCTCAGGCCGCGTTCCAGGTTGCCGAGGAATGCCAGGAGATCCTCGATCGGCTCAGCGACACGATCCTTCGCGCCATTGCAATGTGGAAGATGGAGGGGTTCACGACGGAGGAGATTGCCTCCAAACTCGATTGCACCACCCGGACCGTCGAGCGAAAACTCCAGCTCATCCGCAGGCTTTGGGATTGCGGAGAACCCCCACGATGATCGCCGACCTGGGGCCCCCGCCTGGTCAGGAAGATGTGACCGACTCGGAGCTTTGGCGAATCGACCAGATCTGCGACGGCTTCGAGACGGCCTGGAAGTCGGCCGCGCCGGCCGCAAATCGAAGGGTTCCTCGAGGCCACGGCGGGCCCGAGTCGCCAGCTCCTGCTCCGCGAACTCCTGCGCCTCGATGTTCATTACCGGAGGCGCCAGGGAGAGTCGCCTGAGATCGCCGATTATCGGCATCGGTTTCCCGAGGTCTCCGGGACGTGGCTGGATGCACAGCTGGCACCGGATTCCCGCGACGGCATCGCCACGCGCGATACTGGGTGTCATGAAGCGAGGTCAGGGCGGGCGGATCTCAGCTCAAGCCCGCTCCCTGCCGCGGACGACGAAGCGAGGGCATTCGGCAAGTTCCAGCTCCTCGAGAGGGCCGGCGTCGGCGGTTTCGGGTCCGTCTGGCGCAGCGCACGACGTCCGATTGAACCGGATCGTCGCCCTCAAGATCCCGCACGCCCACCTGATCGAGGCCGCCGGGGAGGTCGCGAGGTTCTACGGGGAGGCCCGAGCCGCCGCCCAACTCCGACATCCCGGCATCGTGACCGTCCACGAGGTCACGGAGCTCAACGGCCTGCCCATCCTGGTCTGCGATTTCGTCGCCGGCACCTCGCTGCGGGACCTGCTCAGCACGCGCCGGCTCGGCCGGCGGGAGGCGGCGAAGCTGGTCGCGAAGGTCGCCGATGCGCTCGCCTATGCCCACTCCATGGGAGCCATTCATCGCGACATCAAACCGGCCAACATCATGCTCGACACCGCCGTCGCCGGGTCGGGAGCCGGCCCCGACGACGCGGGCTCGGCCTGGCCGGGCGAGCCGAGGATCGTCGATTTTGGTCTGGCGTTCCTCGACCAGGAGTCGATCCATCTGACCCAGGAGGGGGCGATCATTGGGACTCCGGCTTACATGAGCCCCGAGCAAGCGGTCGGCCGCGACTCGGCGCATCCGATCGACCATCGTACGGATATCTATAGCTTGGGCGTGGTCCTCTACGAACTCCTCACCGGCACGCCCCCGTTCGCGGGGACTCGATCCGAGCTGCTCAACAAGGTCATCGGTTCGGATCCTCCGAGTCTCCGGAGATTCGACCGGGCCATTCCCCGCGATCTGGAAAGCATCTGCCTGAGGACCATCACCAAGGAGCCGCGGCACCGCTATGCCACGGCCCGCGAACTGGCCGACGATCTGCGCTGCTTCCTCGAGGGCGAGCCGGTCCGAGCGCGCCCGATCAGCCTCTGGCAACGCGCGCTCCGCCGGGCGCATCGACGGCCGGCCGAGGCCGCCCTGTGGCTGATGGGGGCGGTGACCTTGCTGGCGGTCTTCGGCCTGGCCATCGGCTATCGTTACCACCTGCGGCTAGAGGATGAGTTCCGGGCTACCGATGCCGCACGCCATGCGGCCGATCAGGAGCGGAAGCGAGCCGAGACGTTCCTCTACTTCCACCGAATGGCACTGGCCGAACGCGAGTGGTCGGCCAACAACATCGATCGCGTCGAGCGCCTGTTGGATGATTGTCCCCCGCCCCTGCGAGGATGGGAGTGGCGCTATTTGAAAGGGCAATGCCATCACGAACTGATCTCCATGGACCACCCCACATCAACGACCGGGTCCTACACCGTGACCTGCGTAAAATACAGTCCCGACGGCTGTACGGTCGCGTCGGCAAGCAAGGACGGCACGGTGCGTCTCTGGGATGCGGCGACAGGTCGGCTGATCAAGCTGCTGGGACGGCACAAGAGCGCCGCGTTCTCCCTGGCATTCCACCCTGGAGGCGACCAACTGGCTTCCGGAGGCGAGGGAGCCATCCTCATCTGGGAGGCTCGAACGGGAGCATTGTTGCGGACCGTACCTAACGGGACCGACACCACCTATGCGTTGAGCTACAGCCCGGACGGGCGACTCCTGGCATCGGGTCATGGGTTTCCTCCCTGGGAAGACTTCCATCACATGCGCGGGCGAGGTGTCGTCCGCATCTGGGATGTGACGACCGGGCGGGTGCTCCGTACCCTGCGAGGCCACACGCAGAACGTCACGGGTGTGGCGTTCAGCCCCGATGGCCGAACCCTCGCCTCGGTCAGCGGCTCCTCGCTGAGCGTGGCGCAAGCGGCGAGCAAGCCGGGTGAGCTGCTCCTCTGGACGCTCGATACCGGGGAGCTCGTGCGCACGCTGACTGGTCACGACGGACCGCTGACGTGCGTGAGCTATCACCCCGACGGAAACCTGGTCGCGACCTCGAGCTGGGACCGAACGATCCGGCTCTGGGACGCGCGGCACCGGGGAGTTGCGACATTCCCTGGCGGGTCACCAGGACTGGGTACTCCATGTGGCGTTCAGCCCCGAGGGAAGGCGGATCGCGACCGCCGGGGCCGATGGGGCGATCAAGCTCTGGGACACCGCGACCGGCAAGAACTCTGGACCTTGCGCGGCCATACCAAGAACGTCACCTGCGCGACCTTCAGTCCGGACGGACGCCGGCTGGCGTCGTGCAGCTCGGATCAGACCGTCAAACTCTGGGACGGCACAACCAGCCCCGAGGCGCTGACCTGGCGCGGTGCCGTCGGGCCGATCGCGCAGATTGCCTTCTTCCCTGATGGTCACCGACTCCTGGTGGCGGTAAACCTCGAGGACGACTCGGGCCGGGTCTGTCACCGATTGACGATCCTCGATACGGCCCGGGACATGCGTGTTTCGACGCTCAATGATGCCGACGACTCCGAGCGCGGCCAACCGATCGACGGGATCGCCGTCCGGAGCGATGGCCGGCTCGTCGCCTCGGCATCCTGGAGCGGGCGGATCAAGGCGTGGATGGTCCCGGAGGGTCGCCCCTGTTTTCAGTACGAAGAACCCACGAGTCGATTCGAGGACGTCAGCTTCAGCCCGGATGGACGGAGTCTCGCCGCCACGGGCCAGGTGAATGCTCGTCTGTCCAACGGCGAACCCTACCCGGATGATACGGTCGCCACCGGCCTGCTGGTCGTGTTCGACCCGGAGACCGGAAGGATCCGATGGCGGGCCGCAGGCATGAAGAGCGGGCTCATTCGCGACCTCGCGTTCAGCCCCGACGGCCGGACTCTCGCCACGGCGGAAAACACTGGCGCGATCACGCTTTGGGAGAGCCATACGGGTCAGCCCCGAAGGCAGCTCCGCGGGCATAACCGGCTGGTCTCCCATCTGGCGTTCAGCCCCGACGGCAGGTGGCTCGCATCAGCGAGCTGGGATTCGACTGTCGTGGTCTGGGACCTCGCCTCCGGACACCCCGCGACCCGGCTTCGGGGCCACATGCGCCCGGTGTTATGCGTGGCGTTCAGCCCGGATGGCCGCCGTCTGGCGACCTCGAGCGAAGATCAGACCGCCAGGCTCTGGGACGTCGAGACGGGCCAGGAGGTGTTGACCTTGCACGGCCATACCGACATCGTGCCCTCGGTCGCCTTCAGCTCCGACGGGAACCGGCTCGCCACCGCGGGCGCCGATGGCGTCGTCCTGGTCCGGGAGGCCAGCCCCGTCCACGGCTCCGGATCCGGATTGCCGGCAGAGGTCGAACAGGTGCTTTCGAGGAGCCGACTGGCCGGGAACAAGTAAGGCCCTGATGATCCGGACTCGAATTCGCGGGCGGAAAACGTGGACGTTGAGAGTATCGACGGCTGTCCGCGCCGCCCGTCTGAAGCCATTTTCGGACCATTCGAATTATTACATCTGCATGGTTCTGAAACTGGCTGGCACTCTTGCGTTGGCGGATCTCCTGGATCAGAAACGACGATCCGATGAACGAAACTCCGTTGAAGTGTCACTCTCGCCCGCCTTCAAGTTTACGCCCGATTGCCTCTTCAACGGAACCTGCGGTTTCGGCCACAGAACGGCTCTTCATGTCGTTCGGCAGTTGAAATCCTCCACGGCCCCAGGAACTCATCGGACTGCATAGAGCTCATGCTGCAACCCGATCGAGAGGGGCGGCCGCAGCGCGCCTGCCTTCACGAACCCCGCGAACAGATTGGGCGTAACGAACTCGGTGAATCCGTAATGATCGGGCGCCCGGTAGCGGTCGATCTCCTGCCAGTCCACATAGACGTGGGTGATCCCGCGCTCCCGCAGGCTCTGGCGAACCTGCTCCGGAGATCGGTCTCGTGCGATGGTCTCGATGGTCTCGTGGTTGAAGACCGTGTTATAAATCATCGGCCGATCGAAGAAGAAAACCGCGGCCTGCCCGACCAGGAGGACCTTGGCTCCCGGCGGCAGCACCGTGTTCTCCAGTTTGGCCAGGGGTTCATTGATGAGTTCCGGGATCGTGGTGCGCAAGGTGGATAGGTCGTCCGTCCACTGGTTGTTCCCGCAAAGGACGCTCGAGTCGTTGGCGGCGTTCGAGACGATCGAGACGCCCAGCACGGTGATCAGGATCATCGACCAGACCCTCGATCGCGTCCAGTCGGCCCCGACGCCCGACAGGATCGCCAGGATCGGCAAGAGGGGAATCCAGAATCGGTCAACGCGGTGGGTCAGCAACCACCAGGTGAGGAAGAGATAAAGGACGTATCCCCAGAGGGCCACGACCAGCCCCCTTCGATCGCGTCGCAAGAGCGCCAGCGGCGCCAGCGCAACGTAGAGCGGCGATTGCCAGTCGGAACGGGCCGCCACATCGAGAAAGGAACCGGCCAGGTCCTCCCACGCGACGCGACGAGGCCCGTGTGCACGCCACCACTTGGCGTCCTGGTCCCGGTCCCAGTGTCGGCCGCCGAAGACGGAGTAACCGAGCGGATAAACCGGGTTGCCCGTATCGATGATGTTCTTGCCAAGCCAGGGGCCCATGACGACCATCCAGCCGATCGCATAGGCGAATACGATACGCGACAACCGCCGACGACATGCGTCATACACGGCAAGTAAGCCGAACGGCAACACGGCCGAGACCAGCGCGGGGTACTTGCAGGCCATCGCGCCTCCAGCCAGTAACCCGACGATGATCCAGAAGCGGATGCGCTGGGTGCCTTCCGCGGAGAGTGCGCAATCCCATGGCGACGAGCGCCGCGTGGAAGTAGCAGAGCGGACCTTCGACGTAAGGGGCCACCGCCAGGCGATAGATCCAGGGAGTCGTGAGGTAGACGACGGCGGCGTACCACCCCGATCGGTCTGACCACCAGCGACCCGCCGTGCGAGCGATCAGCACCGCCGTGGCCGGAGCGAACAGGGCGACCAGCAACTGACCCACCAGAGCGCCGTGCCACCAGTCGCCGATGACCACCATGCCCAATAGGTGCAGCATCTCGACGCCGAATGGCATGCTTGTGTAAACATTGTGTGGAAGAAACGTGATCCGGCCTTGCAGATAGAACTCCTTCGGCCCTTGGAGGTGGTACGAGAGTGCATCGTAATCGATCGTCGGGACCATCGCCCCGAGCGCCATGACCAGGAGAAAGGGGCCGACGATCAGGAGGAACCCCACCCCTCCCGTGATGATCGACCATACGGCCCGCGGCCGATGATCGGCGGAGACCGAGACAGCCACCGACTCGGAACGCGCACCGATGTCGAGGAAGAAACGATCTCGCAAGATGGCCATCAGCTCGACGGCGATGAACAGGAGCAGTCCGGCACGAACCGGCCAGGTTGAGAGCATGCCCAGTCTGCCGACAATCATCGTGAGCAAACCCAATCCAGTCGTTCCCAGGCCAAAGGCTAGCGCGGAACGCTCCCAGGCATCGAGGGCACGGTCGATGTCGAGCCACCGCAACGCGAGTCGTCCCAGGGCGATCGCCGACCCGGCGATCAAGCCGGCTGCAAGGACGAGCGGAAGCCGCTGCGGCAGGTTTTCGAGGTGGCTGAGCTGCTCGATCGCCAGGCCCAAATGAGACTGCTCGAAGCGAATCTGCGGCAAGATCCACGGGAAGAACTGGAGGAGGAAGATCCCCCGTCGCACCACGCCCAGGTTTGTCGGCGCGTTAGGAAGTGGCAGACAGAGAAACCCAAGCAACCAGGCCGCTTCGAGCCCGATCAGCACGCCCAACCCGAGCGCCTTCCCCAAGACCCGGAAAGCGATCGCCTTCGCGTCCGACGGCTTACGGGGATCCGCGGTCCAGAGCTCGCGCTGGGTCATTCTCATCGCATCCGTGGAGTCTACTACTTGGACTCGTTCCTGGGGCCCTCGATCACCGTTTCGGCCTCGCGGTACAGGATATGTGCGACGAGCCAGTCGTGCCACCATCGGTTGTCGGGAATGAAAAATCGATCGTCAAGAAGTTGCTTCGCTTCGTCGAGCGACTTCCGAGCAGCGTCTGCGTTTCCCATTCGGTGCAGGCACATCGCCTCAACCGTGAGGTTATCAGCGGTGAGGGCGGGGATTTCATTCGGGGTTCGCGCATTGCGCTGGCGGCTCTCACGGCAAGCCGCCAGCGCCTCGGCGAATTTCCCCGTCCGATACGCGTGCAGCCCGTTGCTGAACAGATACCACTCCCGAAAAGGATGCTTGTCTTCGCCGGAGACGGCAACGTGCGCGAGCTTGGCAATCAAGCCGGGATCCGCCTGGGAATCCGCGTAAAGCACGCAGGTTTTGACCGTGTTACTGGCAACGAAAGGCGACGTGGTGTTTGCCCAGTAAGGGAGCATCATCCGGCAGTGTTCCCGGTAGCGCTCCCTCTCTCCCAGGTGGACCAGCAAGGTATCAAGCTGAAGTGATGTATAAGAATCGGGCTGCAAGCGGTCTGCCGCGGCGAGATCGGCGGCGGCCTTCCTCCACAAGCCATGGCCGCCGTACCAGTTGCCCGCGCTCGCGGTACCCCTTGGCCTGGCTCGGGTCCTGGCGGATGGCCGCGGTCAGCGCCTCCGGGGGTTCACCAGCGGCGGCCGCGAGCACTTCGGCCGCCTCGGGACGGTCGAGCCCGACGACCGGCACGGCTTTCTGGACGAGTGAGTTGAGTGCCGCGTCCGCAGCCGCGGGCGTCAGTAACTCGGCGGCCTTTCGGCACGCGGCCCGGGCCTGATCCAGTTCACCCAGCCGACCGTGAGACACGGTGAGCATCAGCCAGTCGGCGGCCGGCGAGTTCGGGTTCGCCGCGGTGCTCTTGGTCAGGATGTCCACGACGCTCCGGAACCTTCGAGTGGCATCGGCGGCCAGGTTCGCTCTCCGAGCGGTTTCCCCAATGATCAGGTAGGTGGCTGCCAGATCGTGATCGATTCCTGGAACCTCGGGCGACGCGGCCCTGGTTTTCTCCACGATGGCCGCCGCTCCTCGAAACCGTTCCAGGGCTTCGTCGAGCTTTCCGGTCTCGGCGAGCAGCCGGCCAAGTTGCTGGTCCGTTGCAGCGAGGCTGGCCTGGTAATCCGGGTTGGCCGGCTCATCAGCAGCGAGTCTCACTCGCTCGACGAGCACCGCTCTGAGCTCGGCTTCCGCCTCGGTCTTCTGGCCGAGATCCAGGCGAATCAGTGCGAGAGCCTCCTGGGCGGACAGGTGGTCGGCGCGGTCTTTGTGCGCGCGGCGGGCGTCGCGCTCTCGGGCCAACGACCCGACGGGGACCACGCGCGGGCCCGTCGGGATCAGTCCCGCGGCCTCCTTGATCAGGATTTCGGCACGAACGGTATCGCACCATCGAAGCAGATCTAGCTCAAAGACCCGGCCGGGCTGCGACAGGCGGTCCAGCGCCCTACGGGCCATCTGGAGCGCGGACGCCGCTTCGGAGTCTCGCCGGAGCCGGGCCAATGCCGCGGCCTGGACTCCCCGGACGGACGCTTCGAGATCAGACGAGAGTTGCGGCGCGTTTGCCAATCGTGACGCGACCGAGTCGAAGTTCCCGAGCCGGTAGTCCGCCAGCATGGAAGCCAGCAACAACCCGGTTTCCGTCGGTTGGGTTCGATAGCGGGCCAATGCGGCTTCACCCCATCGACGAATGGTCTCCCGATCCGTTACGACGTCGTGAGCCAGCAGAAGGGCATTGGCCATTGCCTGGGCGAGCGCGGGATCGGTGGTGTCCTTGTATCGGCTGAAAAGGTCCTGGGCGAGCGCGCGATGTCCCGCCGCGTCTCCGGCTCGGAGGCGCAACAAGGCGAGCAGCTCCTGGCCCGCGACGTTCTCGGGGATGAGCTGGACGGCCTTGTCCTGGACGGCCGCGGCCTCAAGGAACATCCCACGGCAAACGAGGTCGAGCATCCGCCTCGCGACCAGAGCCAGGTCGTTCGGACGCAGCCCGGTCAGGCGGAGGTACACATGCGAGTGGTGGACGATCGTGTCGTCGATTCCATGGCGGTCGGAGAACCATGTGTAAGCACCGGCACGATCCTTGGGAATCGGCGGGATGGGGAGCGAATCGAGGACGCGCGCGAACTGGGCGGCAGCCTCTTCCCATCGGCCAACCTCGGCGTAGGCCCGGCCCATTTCTTTCCACACCTGGGGCCGATTCCGGCTCAGCGCGCTGCGCCCTCGCGAACGCCCGGACTGCCTCGTCCCACTGGTCCAGCTCGCCGAGCCGACGGCCGAGATCGATCCACAACCGAGGCTGGTTGCGGGCGACCGTCACCAGGCGGGCGAATTCGTCGCCGGAGGTCTCGTGCGCCGCCTGAATCTCTCGAGCCTTTCGCATGAGGGCCATCTCAGCGTCGCTCGGGACGGGATCCTTGCCGAGGATCAGCCGGTGAGCTTCCCGGAAGGTCGCTTGAAACCACAGCTCCTCCTCCCAGCTCTCGGCCGGTTGGAAAGGTGTCGCGGCCAGAGCCTGCTCGACCTGGCGAGCATGTCGCTGCGCCGCAACTTGCAGGATCCTGCGGGCCTCGTCCGGCTTGCCGGCTTGATGGAGGATCGAGGCGTGGAGCGGCCGGAAGTAAAGCTGATCCTGGGTTTGCACCGCCTTCAGGATTTCCGTCTCTGCTTCGTCGTATCGGCCCGCACGGAAGTAGCCATTCGCCAGCCGGTGATGCAGCCAGAATGCGTTTGGTGCGTTCTGCGGACAATGTCCGGAACGGAGCGATCCACCGATCCCGATCGGCATTCTTCTCCCCGGGAAGGAGACAGGTCACCCCCACGTCGGAGGGAACCTCCGCGACGCCGGGAAGGTCGCATCGGCGAACCAGCTCGTCGAAGACCCGTCGCGACTCATCCTCCCGGCCGGTCGTGTACAGGCAGAAGACGAGAGCCCATGTCGGCCTTGCTTCGAGAGGGGCGCGGCGGGCGGCCTCGCCGAAGGCGTCGGCGGCCTCGGCCCACAGTCCGAGCCGGACCAGCTCCCATCCCCGTTCCAAGGGGCCGTCGTGGAACCGGCACTCGCACCACGCGGGTCCATTGGTCTGCTTGATCTTCAGCAGGATGATGTTCCGGCCGGCTCGCAGCGTGATGGGGACCCTAGTTCTCCCCCGTGCCGTCGAGTTTCCAGGCTGCGAACCCGTCAAATGCCAGGCGTCCGTTCACCCAGAGGCGGGCGTCCGATCCCGTACGCAACAACAGCGACGTGGTCCGATCCCGATCGGCGTGGACATAGGCCAGGGCGTAGAACGAGACGTTCTTGTTCCCGGGAGCGACCGTCCCCAGCTCGATCCATCCCGTGTTGGGCGTGGTCGAGACAGCCTGCCACGTCAGCCCACGTCGTTCGTCGACCGCAGCCACTGGTCGTGATGGGTCCGGATCGATCTCCGGCGGGCACGCACGATCGAATGGCTCCGGGTAAGGCCCGGCCACCCACCAGCCGGCTTCGAGGAACTGGTTGAGCTCGCCCTTGCCGAGGGCGGAGGCTCTCGCGAAGGCTGCGTCGGCTTGCGGGTGCTCTCCCAACTCGGCAAGGATCCGGCCGGTTTCGATCCACGGTCGCGGGCGGCCGGGTTCGAGCCCCTGGGCCTTCGCCAAGTCGGCGGCCATCCGGTCCTTTCGGTCGAGCCGGGCGAAGACCCGTGCCCTGGTGAACCACAGGTCAACATCGTTCGGGCGCAGGGCGACCGCCGTCGCGAACTCGGCCTCGGCTTTCTCGACCTGTCCGAAAGCGTAGAGCACCCGGCCGCGAAACAGCCGGTCGTACGGCGAGTCCGGCAACGGCTTGCCCTCGATGGTCTGATGGGCCTCGCGCCGCAGGATGCGGAAGTAAACCCAGTCCGGCCACTCCGGCTTCACCAGCCGCATGGCCGGATCCACGGCCGCGTTCCGAGTCACATGATCGGCCGCCAGGTCCGCCTGCCGCAATGCCTCCCGCGCCGCGTCGGCGTGACCGAGTCGGTGTTCGGCCAGCGCGACGTCGATCCCGTTCCAGATCAGTTCGTCCAGTCCGACCAGCCCGGCTTGCCCCGCTTGGCTCTGTCCGCGCCGGAGGCGAGCGACTGCGGGGACCCATTGCTGCCACTCGATCGAGACCGAGTCCTGACGAGCTTCCGTGAACTCCTTCACGTTCGTCATGCGCCGGGCGAGGGTCTTGAATCCTTCCGTGTCGCCGGCCTCGGCCATCAGCAAGGCATAGTGTTGCCAGGGGATGAGCGCGGCGGGTGCCTCAACCTCGAACGCCCGCCGATTGTATCGAAGCGCCTCGGCAAGCAGGCCGAGCTTCCCATATTGATCGCCGACCTGTCTGAGCCCCTCTGCAAGGGCAACGTGCAGATGGAAGCGATCCGGGTTCGCCTTGTAGTCCGCTTCGAGGGGGGCAAGTCCCGCCTCCCACGCCGCGCCGGCTTCCTTGAGTCGGCCGGCCGCGGCGAGCCAGTCTCCGCGTGAGACCTGGCTCTGGAGGAGGTCGGTGCGGAGCCGTTGGTCGTTCGGTGCTTCCTCGACGAGCCTTTGCCTCTCAGCCAGAGCCTCGTCGAAGGGGCTCCGCGCTTCCTCGACAAGGCCGGCATCGAGCAGGGCCTGAGCCAGGTCTTGACGCGCCCGGGCCAGGTTGCGGCGTTTGAATCGGCTGGGCGGGAGCGGTCCGGCCACGACTTCCAGCGCGGTCAGGATGATCCGCCGAGCACGCACCTTTTCCTCGAGCGTGGCGGTTTCGTTCCAGGCCGAGGCGTCGGCCGAGCCCAGCTCGTCGACCCGGGCCAGCAGCTCGTTGAAGTCGGGCCGATGGCGCAGCGGCTCGGTGCGGGAATCCGACCGCATCCCGTTCGCGTCGCGCCACCCGGCGAGGACATGCTGTCGCACGGCATTCACCACAGCCTCCGCTTCGGGTTCGGTCTTCACCGCCCCGGCCGGCGCGGCCTTGCCGCGGGCGATGGCGATCGCATACGCGGCCAGGTGGAAGTCCCGGACGCCTTCGAAGAACGCCGCCGTCTCCTCAGTGGTTTCCGCGATCCGCTCGCGCGCTCCGTCGGCGACCTTCGCCGCCTCATCCCATCGGCGCGGCCTCGCGCAGCGCGTCCAGTAAATCGGCATACTCCTGGACCAGCTCCGTATCGAATCCCGAGACGGCGGGGTTATCGCGCGCGCGGCGGTCGAGGACCTCGATCCGGCGGCGATGGGCGGCCAGCTCCTCTTCGGTTTCACCGGCGCGTTTGGCCCTGGTCGCGATCTGATCAAGCTGTGTGACCAGGAACCGGGTGGTGAGTCCGTCGGTCGGGTCGAGCCGATAGGCAGCCTCGCCTTGCTCGAGGGCTTTGCGGACCAGGACCAGGGCTTCGTGGTTGCGATCCCCCTTCAATTGAAGAGCGATCTGGTTCAGGCTGGCGGCTAACCCCATCCGGGCCTCGGGGTCGAAAGGCAACAACCGAACCAGCCGCTCTCGAATCATCAGCGCCTTGCGATGGAAATCCAGGACCTGCGCCGGATCGTTCTTGAGATGAAACGCGGCGTTGCTGTAGGCCGTTCCCAGGTCAGCGTGATACCGCGGGTCGTCCGGGCGAACGAGCTTTTCCCAGATCGCGATCGCACGCTCGTCTTGCCCCTGCCGATGCAGGGCTTTGGCGAGGCTGTCCTGGATTTCGCGGTCGTCCGGAGCGTCGGCTGACAGGGCCTCATACAGCCGCAGGGACTCGGCGTAGGACTGGTCGGCCAGTTGCTGTTGACCGAAGTCCCTGTAGATGGTCCCGACGTTCTCGTAAACCCCGGCCAGCTCTCTGCGCAGGGTGGGGTCGGTCCCGCGTTCCCAGAGGAATTGTTGATAGAAGCCCAAGGCGGACTGGAGGAGCCGGTCCCGCAACGTCGAGAGCGCCGGGGCCTTGAGCCTGGGATCGCTGCTGACGGCGCTCACGATAGTCCTTGACCGCCGCCCGGGCCCTGGCGAAGTTCTGCTCGGCGTTCCGGAGAGCCGCGACGGCCTGCGTGCGACTGGCTTCGGCGGCCTTGGTGGCCGCTTCGGCGGCCTTGGTGGCCGTTTCGGCAGTCGTCGTGGCCGCTTCGGCGACTTTCGCGGCCGCCTCGGCAGTCTTCGCGGCTGCTTCGGCGTGTTCGCGTTGTCTGCCTTCTCGCTCTTTCGTGCGCTCGGCGTCGGTCCGGGCGATTCGTTCTTGTTCTGCCGCAAGAGCCTCGAGTCGTGACAACCTCGTCATCCGGCCGGCGACGATCAGTGCGAAGACAGTGGCCAGCAACAGCACCGCCGCCAGCATTCCGGCCATCACGGTGATGGCGTGTCGCTTGACCCAGCGGATGAACCCCGGCGGCGACGAGGAACCCGAGGTCGAAGGCTCGGTCACCTCCCCGCGATTGTCCTTGACCGGCTCCATCACGACCAAGGCTGGGAATAACTTGCGGATCTCGTCGGCCAGCTCGGGATGACGGTCAACGTACTCCTGAACAGCCGGGCGTTCGCCGCGCCGGTCACGTTCAGCGAACTCATCCGCGAGGCGATTGAGCAGGACGGAGCGTTCGGAGCTGTCAGACGCCATGTCAGAGACCCTCCTGCCCATCGGGCATCGTCGCGAGGATTTCCTTGAGTCGCTTGAGTCCAGAGACGTCGCGATTGGCCACGGCCGCCTCGATGCCCAGGATGCGGGCTGTCTCGGCCGCGGTGAGCCGTTCCAACGATCCCATGATAGGATCTCCCGACCCATCGGGTCGAGTCTCTGGAGCGCCGCCGACGTCGGGCGTCGCACCGGGCAGGGGCATGGGGATCTCACTCGTCTCATGGGCCACCTGGAAATCCCGGTTCGGGAAGATCCGCACCGAGAGGACGATCGGCTCCTCGGCGTCGTGCCACTCGCGGAGCCTGTGGATCGTTGCAATGCCGAATCGATCCGGTATCGTCACGGCGCCGCGATCCTGCGGAGGAACGATCTGGAGCGCCTCTCGAATGGATCGCGCACACCGCGCTGCTGGGGTGGCGCGTGTACGACCCGAGCGTGAAGCGCCTCCCGCTCTAAAGCCTCCCGGCTTTGAAGAGTCGGATCTCCTCTTTGAGGATGTCGAGGTAGAGGCGTCCGTGCTCCTTGGACGGTTCGAGGTCCTTGCTGATCTCGGCACTCGGTTGTTCGCTGACGATCCACTCGTTCCAGGTGCCCGCCAGGGCGTACTTCGGGCCGATCGTGCCGCGCTCGCGCCGACTGTTCGCGGAAGGTCAGACCTTTGCGCCGACCGGGAGCCGGGCATCCCGGATCGTCGCGCCAGCAGGCGGTGACGACCATCGCCTCAGGATGGCCATTGAAGATCGGGTAGGTTTGTTCGCAGGAGTCTTCCCAGGACCAATAGCCGTACCGGCTGACCCGGCCCGGAGCCATGAGGTTGTGCTGCTGCGTGATGAATCCCGTCATGAATCGGACCGTGAATCGAGAATCTTTCCAATCCGGTACGCCATGCTGCCAGGGCGAGGGCGTGTTGACCTAAACGACCAGGAGCGGCTTGCCCAGGTAGTCTTCGATCAAGGGACGAAGTCGCGGGTTGTCCACGTACTGCTGGTAGACCTGGTCGGCCTTGCGGGTTAGCTTGCCATTCCGGGTTGCCTGCGGATCGTCTGGGCAGCCGAGCATGATGCTGATCCTGGGGCGACGCTCCAGCTTCACGTACTCATCGAAGATTGCCCGGGTCGCGCCCTCGATCATATCGAAATCGGGGCGGCCTTTGGTCTGGCCGGGCTGGTAGTCGAGGTCGTTTGACCAGTCGATCAGGATGAGGTCAACCCCGGCGTCCGCGAGCCATCCGGCGTGCCGGCGGATGACCGCAATATCGGACGACCGGTAGAAGCCCAGCTCCGGCGTGCCCCAGACTTTCGTCCATCGATTGTCCTGGTGCCAGGTCGTGTAGGCGATGCCGACACGTCGCTCGGCGCTCCGGAGTTGGCGGGACCCGAGGTCCATCGACGGTCTGGTCCTGCGCGGCCGCGGTCGTGGAACACCTCAGCAGCACAATCAGGATCGTCCACGCCCCGATCGTTCTCCCGAGGCTTGTCGAGTACGTCCCATCGCGTTCCAGACCGTTCATGTCGTGACCTCAATGATCGAAGCCTGGGGAACCGCCAGGTCATCCGTCGTGGCTGTCGGGTGTGAATGGTTGAGACCTCTGGCGCGAGAACCGACAGTCCGATCGCTTGATTCTATATCGGGACCGGATCCGAGAGTCCTCGGCGATCACCACCGCACCGTCTGGGGGCGGTCGCTTTGACCCATTCCGAGAGTCCCGACTCCGGACCGGCGGGACGTCCGGAACCCGAACAGAAGGTCACCAAGGAAACGAAGGAAGAGGGGAGTCCCTACTCAGGACCAGCGGGACGTCCGGATCCGGCGTGGGTTCTGGGCGGGGCCGGCTGTGAGCAGGGCCGGACTTGCCGAGAATTGTGGCACAAAGTGGCACTCGGTGATCACTTTTGGCCGCGGCGCCCTCTCCGATCCCCTTGGCCCCCAGCGAGTTCGGGCCGAGTCCCGAAATCGCGGGGACGGGCCCGGCCGCACGCGGCACAGCCCCGTGGCTCGCAGCCTGGGTTTCCTGTCGGTGACGGTTACACATGGTCTCTCTATATATAGGATACCGCAGGTTTGATGATCCGTTAATGCACCTATCGCGGATTCCGGGGCGATTGGTTCCTGAACTCTGGACCCCAGAGGGAGATAAAAAAATCCAAAAATTCTGAACACTGGGTTACTCGAATGACCAAATTGGCCCGAACTGAGGGGGAAGCGGCGCGGGTCGGATCGTCGCACTCCCCAGGTATCCCGCACCCGCCGCGCTGAGATCGGTGCTGTTCGACGCGGAGTCTCCCGGATCCATGCGGAATGAAGCGACGGCACGATCTCTGGTAAAGGGAGGGAAAAATCCATGCACGCGTGAATTTCGTTCCTCGTTTCAATCGAGCTGAGGATCCGCCCGCCAGCATTGATCATTTCCGTCCTTGGCTGGCTGACATGAGCCAGCTTAGGGATGCTCTCTTTCGGTCACATGTGCGTCCTGACTTTGGCATGCGTCGGTATTGTCAAACGAATGGCACTAGCCTGAGCGTAACAAATTACGCCATTGGAGTTTAGGAGCGGATCGCCAGATATATTATCAAGTATTGTAGATATTCGCTTGCAATATTGATAAAGAATTAAGCCTCATATCAAGCCACATGGACCCAGCCTCATATCCTCCTGAGTACAATTGATTGGAAAAATATCACGACACAACTCGTTTTCTGAAAACGAGTTACGCTCAAGCTGGTGTCATTCGTCCGACGACACCGAAGCCGTTTGGGACGAAGCCGTTTGGGACGAAGCATCAGAGGTGCCCTCACTTCGCAGTTCATGTAGCCCACGGCGGGAGCTTGGCGGTACGGGCGGCTGAACCGCCCCTCGCGTCACGAGGCCGCGTCCTAGTAATTCCATTGATGTTCGATGGAATTTGATTGTATCGCCTATGATGGCCCTCGTCGGCCACAGGCATTTAACACAATCGCCGCACGGGACTTACGTCCGGCCGAAGTTACGCGAAGCGGCCCGCGGGGTTCTGCGGGGGCTCGATCGCCAGCGTGAAGTGTTCATGCGGGCCGTCGTAGATCAGCAAGCCTTGACGAAGGATGTCCCGGCTCAGCAGCGACTGGACCCTCGATCCGCTCAGATCCTCCACAGCGAATACTTCCAGGTCCACCGCGAGGAGCCCTGTCTCCTCCCCGCCCAGCGAGATATCGACCGCATAGCGATCGGCCAGGACCGGGTCCCGACCCGTCGATGCCGTATGCACGAGCATCTGACCTACCGGATAGAGTTCAAGTTGATCGAATACCCACCGCTCCAGGACCGTCCTGCCGGCCCCCGTGTCTACCAAGGCGCGTATGCAGATCGGGAGGCACGGCGATCGCACCTCGGCTTCGCCCGAGGGCCGACCCACGTACAACTCTATTGTCGGTCCGACGCCGAATTCGAATGAGTGTATCAGGATCGGCATGGCACGATGTCGCGAGTCACCTCCACTACCGGCTCGGTGGCCACGATCTGTTTGACGTAGAGCGGGCCGAGGCCAAACCGTCGGTAGCCGGCGCGGAGGGCCTCGCTGAATGTATCGACCGGCTCCTCGACCTCGTCCCCCACGATCACGACGAACTTCCCCTCGAAGCGTGAGAGCAACTCAGGTTTGAGCCTTTCGTAAGTCTCGACTTCGACGTCGAATCCCAAGAACGGGCGGCGAGCCTGCGTCGGTACGCCGGCATGGATCGACATAGCGCCTCCTGTGCTCTGTCGGGGACGGCCATGCTCGACCCCTTCACGGGTCGGATCCCCAGCCCCCGACGGCGCCCACTCCCGGTGGCGGGCGATCCTTCGCTTTAGGTTGGCCTCGATCGCCTCCCACGCCGCAACCCGATTGCCGAACCGGGCTTCGGCGGCGTCGATCAGCTCGTCCACATCGTCATCCAGGTCTGACGGATCTCGTGCCTCGCCCTCGATGGGTTCATCGGGCTGACGATCAGGCCCAGGACCATGGTCGCACTCCATGGGGCGCCCCGATACGTCGTGTTCAGCCTCCGGCATCGCGGACCCCTTTTTAGCAGAGGCGACCAACGAGGGAAAGGCGCCTCTCCTCTTTGGTTCATTATGGACGATAGGCGAGCTAAAGAACATGGGTAACGCGAAGAGGACGGGGGTTTCGACCGCACCGGCGATTTCGTCGGTGGGTATTGGCCTTGCGATAGTCGGGTGCTCGAATCACCAGGAGGGCGGCATGTCATTACAAATGTCTATTTACACGCAGGCGCAACAGATGATCGACCGGTTCGGAACAGAGCCCGGGGAATACGCTGACGCGATGCTTCAGCTCCGCCTGGAGGAAGATGACCTGCTGGCAGCCGGTTCCTGGCTGGCCATCGGCCAGGCCATCGAGGACCTCGCCCGCCTCGAGGCCGGGGAACCTCGCCATTGACGCGGCAATGCCTCGCCGATGCCGCGACCATCCTCGTCCTGCTCGGGCTGGCCTTGCTTCAGTTCGGCTGGATCGCCTGGCCGCGGCTCGGCACGCTCACGGCACTTGCCAACGCCGCCTTCGTTCTGGCCCTCTACGTGGCGTGGCTGATCCGCCCCCTCGCCGTCTGGCACGCGCCTTCGCCGCGGGGTCCGGCCTGCCTAATGCCAGAGGAGCCAGCCGAGCCGCAGGCCGACCGCGCAGGACGCCGATGCCATAGGCCGGCACGCAATCCGCGACGCGTGGTTTATGAGACTTCCCGCCGAACACCACCGGGATTTGCCCCGAAGGGGGCGAGACAAATCAGCCCGGGGCAACGCCCCGGGAACCGAGGAACGTCCACGAAAGAGCCCTGAAAGGGCGGCACAGGCGATCGCCCCGACCCGGCTTGTAACGCCCGTTCAGGGCTCGGCTGGGGGGCGTGATCGCTCTCCCGGGGCGTTGCCCCGGGCTGGTCTGTTTCGGCCCCTTTGGGGCGGGAATTCGCCGCGCCTGGCCCCGACTCCGGTGGTGTTGAGCGAGGAGTCTCGGAATAAGGCACTGGTCCTTGTGGCCTTCGACACATTGTTCAACAAGCGTGACTATGAAAGGGCTGAACAGGACTGGTCGCCTCACTACATCCAGCACAGGCGCACATCGCTGCCGGCCGCGAGGGCCTCTTCAACCTCATCAAGAGCATGCCGGCGACGCTGGAATACGAACCGGGCATGATCGTAGCCGACGGCGACCTCGTCATCGTGCACGGTCGCTTCTCCGGGTTCGGGGCGCCCGTGAACTGGGTCGCGGCAGACATCCTCCGGATCGAGGACGAGGTCCTCGTCGAGCATTGGGACGTCATCCAGGACGAGGCGACTCGAGAGCAATCGCAGAGCGGCCGGCCGATGTTCGGCCACTCGTTTCCGGTCTTTCAAGGAGAACGCTCATGACAACCCCTGTCGTTTTGATTACTGGCGCGCTCACAGGCATCAGGCGTGCCACCGCACTGGCCTTCGCACCAACCGGACCATCCCCCTTCTCTTCTTCGGCCCGGGCGCGAACAATGCTCGAACGCGGAACGAAGAAAACGTGAAGGCCCCGAGGCCCCGTGTGGGTTGTTCCTCCGCCACTCTAAAAACAAGGAATCCCGCCCTTGAACGCGCTTTCTCCCACCGAGACCGACATTTACGATGAGATCGACGCCCTCCGCCGACGCGAGGACGCGACGATCTTGGCCCACTACTACCAGGACGGCGAGATCCAGGAACTGGCCGACTACACCGGTGACAGCCTGAAGTTGGCCCGCCTGGCAACGAGGGTCGAGTCGTCGACGATCGTCTTCTGCGGGGTCCACTTCATGGCCGAGACGGCCAAGATGCTCAACCCCGACAAGCGGGTGCTCCTGCCCGACCTGCGGGCCGGTTGCAGCCTCGCCGAGAGCTGCCCCGCCCCGGCGCTGGCGCGCGGCAGGCGCAGCTCCGGGCCGAAGGCCGGCGGTTCCAGACGGTGACCTACATCAACAGCTCGGCCGCGGTGAAGGCGCTGTCTGACTGGGTCGTCACCTCGGGCAACGCCCAGCAGGTCATCAAGCGTGTGCCCGACGACGTCGAGATCCTCTTCGTCCCCGACCGCCACCTGGGGCAGTACCTCGTCGAGGTGACCGGCCGGCCGATGATCCTCTGGGACGGCTCGTGCATGGTGCACGAGATGTTCAGCGTCGGCGACCTGCTGAAGCTGAAACGCCGGCTGCCCGCCGCCTTGACGGTGGCGCACCCCGAGTGCCCGGCCAACATCCGCGAGCAGAGCGACTTCGTCGGCGGGACCGAGGCGATGATCCAGTTCGTCGGCGGGTTCGAGGCGCCGACCGACTTCCTCGTCGCCACCGAGGCGAACATGCTCTGGCAGTTGCAGACCGCCGTCCCCCGGCACCGCTACCACCCGGTGCCCGGGGTCACCTGCGCCTGCAACAAGTGCCCGCACATGGCGCGCAACACCCTGGAAAACCTCCGCGACTGCCTCGCGAACGGCCGCCCCGAGATCACCTGGCAGCCCGAGTTCGTCAGGGCCGCCGAGGTCCTGCGCCGGAGCCTGCTGGAGTAGCCCGACGATCCCCGACGAATGCTCGGAGGGCGACCCGTCGCAAGATCGCCTCCTGAGCGGGGATGGCCTCGAGCGGGTCCTGGATAACGACCAGGCCGAGGGTTAGGTTCCGACACCGGTGGTGGGCCCTGCCGGATGGCGTCCGCCCGCCGGCCACAATTGACGAGCGTTCGCGTCGATCGACATGGTTGTGACCCCTCTCACGATCACCAGTCCGTTAAGCTCTTCTCCGCCTCCCTGAGAATCTCCGCCGACAGCTCCGCGTCGGTCACCACACGCGACATCGTCACGGCGCCGATCATTGTCGAGATCGCCACCAGGGCCCGCTGCCGCGCGACCTCGGGCGGTACTTTGCCTGACTTCCCCGCGAGGAGGTTGACAAGTCTTAAGAAGCCGTCCGTCGCCGCTTCTCGTGTCGTTTTGTCGGATCGGGCCAGCTCGCTCCCGAGCGCGGCAAGCGGGCAGCCTGCGGCCGGATCGTCCCTGTGGCGGGTCGAGAGATACGACCCCAGCGCCGACCCCTTAGAAGGGGCGGCCTCCAGCTTCTCCATCAGCACCCGCACGGCCTCGGCGCAGGCTTCCGCGACGACTTGATCCTTCGACTCGAAGTGCTTGTAGAAGCCGCCATGGGTGAGTCCGGCTGCCTGCATCAACGCGGCGAGCCCCGTCGCCACGATCCCATGCTCTCGGAACTCGCCCGCCGCCACGGTGACGATTCGTCTGCGGGTTTCAGCCGCTTCCTCTTTCGACTTCCTCATGGTGTTGCTCCCCCGGTCCGGAATCCTTGGATTGCGGTTGACATCCAAATTATACTCCCTGCCATTTGGATGTCGATCAACATCTTAATTCTGACCAACGGAGACTCCAGATGATCCAGGGCAAGGTCTTGGTCACCGGCGCGACGGGGGACACCGGCGGCGCGACGGTCGAGGAATTACTGTCTCGTGGCTATCGCGTGCGTGCGCTCGCCCACCGGCAAGATGAGCGGTCGAAGCAGCTCCAGGAGCGTGGCGTCGAGGTCGTCTTCGGCGACCTGCTCGACTTCGGCGAGATGCGCGCTGCGCTGAATGGTGTGCAGCGGGCCTACTTCTGCTACCCGATCCGACCGGGCATCGTCCAAGCGACGGCCCAGTTCGCCCAGGCCGCGAAGGAGGCCGGCGTCGATGGCATCGTCAACATGTCACAGATCTCCGCGCGGGAGGATGCGAAGAGCCATGCCGCGACCGATCACTGGCTGGCCGAGCGGGTCTTCGACAGGTCCGGCGTGACCGTCGCCCACATCCGGCCGACGTACTTCGCCGAGTGGCTTCTGTACCTGGCCCCGATGATCCGCGCCGGGCTGCTCCACGTGCCGTTCGGGACCGGCCGCCACGCGCCGATCGTCGCCGAGGACCAGGCGCGTGTGATCGTCGGCATCCTCGAAGACCCCGCATCGCACCGCGGCAAGATCTATCCGCTGTCCGGCCCCGTCGAGTTCACGTATCAGGAGATCGCGCAGGTCTTGAGCCGGGTGCTGGGGAAGGACGTCCAGTACAAGCAGTGATCCTGCCCGAAGGCTCGACGATGGCGACGGAGCCGTCGCCCTTCTTCTGCCGCTCGCCGATGACGGTGACGTAGACCTTGCCGTCCGGCCCGACCGCCGCCGACTCGGGGTTCTTGAGCCCGGTGATCGTCCTCGGCTCCCCGGCACGTGCCACGCCGAAGAGGGTGATGGCAAGCGGGAGTGAACGCAACAACGCCCTCGAGATGCCGGTCTTCATGGAAGTGTCCTCCCCTGGGTGTGGAGATGCCCGTACGCGAATTCACTTGGCCAATTTGCCGCCGTCCACGGCGATCGACGCGCCCGTGATGAACGGCGCCTTGTCCGAGGCGAGGAAGACGATGGTCTGGGCGATCTCCTCCGGGCGGCCCATCCGCTTCATGGGCACGGTGGAGACCAGCCCTGCTGTGTTCCCCTCGGTGCCGGCGAACCGCGCCAGCATCCCGGTGTCGATCGGGCCCGGGGCGACGACGTTCGCTCGCACGCCGGACCCGGCCACCTCGTAGTAAGCCGATCGAGGTGGCACAGACCGCCCGTTCACAGGGACTCGCGGAACGAGGTATGCGGTTACAGGCTCCATCGTTCCGTAACTCTCCGTGATGACAGGCTTCTACAGGCTGAAGGCGGTAGATGCGTCGTTGAGGGTGGCGCCGACCGACGTTCTGAATCGTGTAGCCCGTACGCCGATCCATACCGCCTCATGTCCCCTGTTCGGACCGGTCTAACGTGTCGCTGCGGTCGCGGCTAAGTTCGGCATGGCGGGAGGCGGGGTCGGCCGGTAGACCATGGTGGGGCTCGGCTGAGGCGTCGATGACCGACTTGCCGCGAAGTCGCTCGAGCTCGAAGAAGAATTGCACCTCCAGATCATTGCTCCGCAGGGCGGTCCGGGCCTCGACGACGAGGTTCGCGCTCACCGCTAGCAGCAGAGCGACCCCGGCGATCGCAAAGAGCGTGGGCGCAGCCGGGAACCGATGACCGGTCAAGGAGTTGACCGCGATGGCCATGCTCGTCGCCGCGAACGAGCCGAAGGCCGTGTAGAGCAGGGTCACGGCGGCAATCGCCCGATCGCTCCGACGCTGAAGGCGCCGGAGTTCCTCGATCGCGTGCTTCCGCCGTACTACCGGGAAGTCGAGAACTTCGTTCCCCCTCCTGGACCGATCACACATCTCGACGAGCACCCGAATGCGGTTGACGATCCGTGCAATCCGCGTCGCCGTCGAGATCATCAGTGAGGCCGTGGCCGTCAAGAACAGGGCCGGCGCGATCATGGCCGCCACCGTCGCGTAGATCGTTGCCGTCATGGGAGACATCCCTGATGGTTCCCCGATAGAAGACGCTACTCGAACAGGCCCGCAGGCGCAAGGGGATCATCCTGAGGCGGAGACTCAGTTTGCCCGATGCTCGGCCGAGTTCGCGTGTGCCGGCCGGGCCGGGACGTACCAGTCGGTTCGAGCCGCCACTCCCTCGCAATAGCGATCGAAGGTCCACATGCCGCTTTCCGCTCCCAGCTCCATCGCCGTGGTGATCTGGGTGTATTCTCCCCGCCGGATCTCGTTCTTCATGCCCGGGGTCGTGCGGAGGATTTCGCATTCCGGAATCCGGATACCGAGATCTTTATGGAAGGGCAGGCGCTGACAAACGATGGCTCCGAGAGCATTGCCGAGCTGGGCCGCGACCGAGGGCAGCGTACACCCTCGATAGTTCTCGCCAGATCCGACGAGCCCTTCTTGAGGAACGCTTGCCATTGAACCTCGCTCAGCAGCGCGCGGGCGATCGCCAGAGTCTCCTCCCGCGACATGTGCTTCTTGGAGGCGACCTGTCCGGACGACACTCGATAGGCGGCCGGCAGATCGGGCTCGAGATGGATGTCGCTCGCTCCCGCATCTCTTCCGGTGCGAATCAAGGCGTTGATCTCAGCGACTGCGTGCTCGGCGGCCGCGTGCGAGGATGCGACCTGGTTTTCGGGGACCGAAGCCATGACGGTTCTCCGGGATCACGATGTTACGCATCAGGGCTGCCTTCGTGGTTCATCCTGCGCGCGGCCTCGGCCTTGGCTAGGTGCTTCGTGATGATGGCCAAGGCGAGCATCTGGACCTCCGAGGCGGCGCGAAGGATCGAGTCGCCGGTCGCTCCGCGCGTGTAGAGGGGCGCCAGGTTGCTGATCACACCAAGCATCTGCGTGCAGTAGAGCAAGTAGGTCTCATCGAAGGCCGGGTGGCCAGGCTGGCGTCCGTCGTGGTGTCGGTAGAGGTCGGGAGTGTAATAGAGCTGGGTCACGTCGACAACGTGGGCGAACTCGCGCAGCTCCTCGATGAACCTCAAGGCCTCTTTGCGCTTGATCCGGGCCTCGAGGGTCACCAAGAACCAGAGAGCGCCGGCGAGGAGTAACAGGAGATTGAACCCTGTGTTGAACGCGTCGAAGATGTTGTTGATCGTGCTGAACTCCCACCTCGCGTGGATGTGCCGGGCGAGATACCACAGCCCCAGGAGGACCAGACCGATCGCCAGGGCGGATACCGCCCTGATCGCGAGGAAGGGCCGGCGCTTGCCGTCCCCGATCCTCGGTCGCCACTGCGAGCACCGCCAGCTCGCGGGCGAGGATCGCCAGGTGGGTCCCCGGCAACCGTTGGTTAATGTCGTTGGCGAGGTTATTCGCCGTGTCGATGATCTTGGCGGCATCCAGCCGATGTCGCTGGGCCGGCCCGGATTGAGGTCGCAATTCAAACATTATGGGAATGCTCCAGCCTCCTTCTCGATCAAGTCGCCGCACGCAGCCCGGCTCGGCGGAGAAACCATTTGAGACGAGAGGTTAGCGTCGATTCACGTCGATCGGCGACGAGAAGCCGACCGGGATTAAACAGACGTGGACCCCATGAAGTGTGCAGCGGATCGTCGCGTCAACTGCTTCGACCGTTTTGCCAATCGTTCGTTGGTAATTCACCACGAAGACACGTCTCGCAGCGGGATCATTGCCTTCAGATCTGTTGTCCTGGCGAATCCACGCGGCCGGCGATCGCCGACCCGTACGACGGCCCGGGTTCCACGCCGACTTTTCCCCACATCCAGCGAAACAGAAAGGTGAAATAGACGGCGACCAGCGCGATCCCGACGGGCCACCAGGTCAGCGCCACGCGCAGCCCGTAGTGGTCGGAGGCCGAGTTCAGGGCGGTGAGACTGTGGGAGGGGTCGAGGGTTGACCGCAGCCAGAACGGGTATTGGCCCGCGAGTGTCGCGGCCAGCATCCCGAGCAGGAACGCGGAGGAGGAGAGGAACGCCGCGAGCTCACGATCGCGCCGCGGGAACAGGAATACGCCCCAGGCCCCGGCGATCGCGACGGCGACGAACGGGAGCGCCCAGGGACGAGAGGCGAGGCCGGAGAAGACCTCCGGCCGCACCCATGCGGTGGCGGCCGTGGCGGCGAGCCACAGGACGAGCGCGGCCTTCCACGCCTCGCGCGCGAAGGCCAGGCTACGCTCCCGCACAGGGCCCGTGGTCCTCCACGCAAGGAAGAGGGCGCCGTGGACTCGCCAGGGCGACGAGTGTGAACAGGCCAACGAGCGCGGTGTACCAGTCGAGGATTCCCGGCTCGCGGCCGATGAGGAAGTTCGTAAACAGCGGCATGCCCCGGAGCCCATCTTCTCCGAGTGGAACTCCGCGAATCAGGTTGCCAAGGGTCGTGCCGAACACCACGGCGAGAAGCGCCGACGCGAGCATGAAGACCGTGTCCCAGAATTCCCGCCAGAGGGGGTGGTCCTGATGCGAGCGGAGCTCAATGGCCACGCCACGCAGGATCAGCAGCCAGAGTACGACCATCAGGGCCATGTAGAAGCCGCTGAACGCGGTGGCGTAGACATTCGGGAAGGCCACGAACAACGCGCCGCCCGCCGCGATCAGCCACACCTCGTTGCCGTCCCAGATCGGGCCGATCGCCGCCAGCACAGTCCGCCGCTCCTCATCGGTGCGGGCGACGATGCGGTGGATGGCGCCGACGCCGAAGTCGAAGCCGTCGAGCACCGCGTAGGCCGCGAGCATACCCGCGACGATCACGAACCAGGCTGCTTCCATGGTCGGTGTCCTAATGCGACGCGGCCGGGCCGCGGTTGATCTCTTTGAGGACCTGGATGACGAAGAGCATGCCGAGGAGCAAGTAAAGGCCGGCGAAGCCCAGCACGGTGAAGACAACATCGCCCGGGTTGACCAGTTTCGAGTGGGCGTCTGCCGTGCGCATCAGGCCATGGATGATCCACGGCTGGCGTCCCAGCTCGGCGGTCCACCAGCCGGCGGTCGTCGCGATGTAGGGGAACGGGAACGCCAGCATCAGCACCCAGAGCATGGGGCGTGTCGTCGCCAGCCGCCCCCGCCACAGGAGGAACGCCGCGACTCCCATCGTCAGGATGAAGAGCGTCCCGAGCCCGGCCATGATGTGGTAACTGTAGTAGAGCAGCTCCACGTTCTGCGGCCACTGGTCCTGCGGGAAGTCATTCAGCCCGTGGACGGTGCTTCCGAACGACCCGTAGCACAGGAAGCTCAGGATCCAGGGCACGACGACCGGGTTCTCCAGCTTGCGGGCGGCGACGTTCGGCTGTCCGATGATGGCGAGCTCGGCGTACGGTCCCCCTTCGAACAGCCCCTCCATCGCGGCGAGCGTAACCGGCTGGTGCCTCGCCACCATCTTGCCGGCGCCGTCACCGGCCGGGAAGGCGACGAGCTGGCTGGAGACCAACCCCGAGATGACCCCCACGCGCAGGCAGATCCCGGCGTGCCGGGCGTGCTGGCCCAGCAGCGACCAGTAAGCCCCCACGGCAGCCACGACGAACGACGCCGTGACGAGCGAGGCCAGCATGTTGTGGGCGTATTGCCACAACGCCCAGGGGTTGAAGACGTACGCCCGGAAACTCTCGAGATGGAATACCCCGTCCTCGCCCAGCCGGTAGCCGACCGGGTGCTGCATGAAGGCGTTGGCGACGATGATGAAGTAGCCCGAGAGCCACGAGCCCAGCGCCAGCGCGGCGGCCACCGCCAGGTGGCCCCTCGGGCCCAGCCGCTTCTCGCCGAAGAGGAACAGCCCCAGGAACGCCGACTCGAGGAAGAACGCGAAAAGACCCTCGATCGCCAGGGCCTGGCCGACGACCGCTCCCGAGAAGCGGGAGAACGTCGACCAGTTGGTGCCGAACTGGAATTCCATCGGAATTCCGGTCACCACGCCCATGGCGAAGTTGACGGCGAAGATCCGCCCCCAGAAGCGGGCGACCTCGTTGTACGACTCGTCGCGAAGCCACAGGGCGAGCGACTTGAACACCACGATGAGCAGGGCCAGCCCCATCGTCAATTGGGGGAACAGATAGTGATACGTGATCGTGAGAACAAACTGGATGCGATGCCATAGCACTGCATCGGTCATGACGTGCCCTCCCCATCGATCCATCCGGTTTGCATCATCCGACTCTTGAAGGTGTCGCGGCCACGAGAAGAATGCGGATTCCCGATTCGAGATTCCCCATCCGGGATCAGGCCCTGGCTCTTGATCGACTCTCGTGAGAAGCGTGCGGTATCTTGAGAAACAGCGAACGAACAGCGAAGCCACCGAGCACGATGAGCAACACCGCGCCCAGGCGCCACGGAGCGCCATCTCCGGCGAGCAGGAGGACCACCGGCATCAGCGTACCTCCGACGAAGGTGAGCACCAGCGCACGGTAAATCTGCTGGTCGCTGTAGATTCGCGCGAGGGTCTCGCGAATTTCCAGGAAGACGAAACCGGTCGGGATCAGGTTGAGTACGACGAGCACCGCGGCGACGGTGCGGAGAGCGGCGGCGGCCCGCGCATGTCCGGTCAGAACCGACATGGCGAGCAGCTCCGCGCAGCCCAGCATGAGTGCGGAATTGGCCATCCAGCCGCCCAGCCATCGGGCATCCTTCCAGCCCGGTTGCGAGCACGTGCTGAAGAGCACCCCCTTGTAGGCGACGGACCCGAAGGCCGGCACGAGACAGAAAACCACCGCCGCCTTGCGAACCCATTCCAGCGCCATCGACCCGGTCGGCAGCAGGTGGAGCAATTGCGCCGCTTCGATCGCCACGATCAAGGTCAGCGGCAGCGAATAGACGGTGAGGCTCCACGTGCCCAGGGACATGGGCGAGCTGGGCTTGAACACCCGGAGCATGTGATGGAACCGGAGCGGATCGCCCAGGTCGGACACCAGCATCAGCAGGTCGGTGAGCAAGAAGACCAGCGCGACGGGATACGCCAACTTGGCCACGGGGCCAAGCAAGTCGGGCGCGGCCAGCTCGCCGACCGCGGCGAACAGGAAGAGCCCCGTCGTCAGGTTATTGAAGAGCAGATCCCAGGCGACGAGCCCATGCCAGCCCGGGACCTTGGTGATGTCCTGGGACAAATAGCCGGGCTCGATCGCTCGCGTCTGGTCGTTCCCCTCCATGTCACACCCCCTGGAGGAATAGCAGTATGAGAATCACGGCGATCGTGGCCAGCGTGCTCAGGAGGGTCCGGCCGTAATCTCGGAGCATGTGGAGCCACGGGTTGAAGGGAGCGTCCGGAAGTCCGTAGACGGCCGGGTGGTCGATGAGCAGGTAGAACGAATGGAGATCGCTATAGGTCTCGGTGGGCTCGTCGCCGTAGAGGTACGCTCCCGTGACGCCCCGTGCGTGAAGCTCCTTGACCCGGTTCCGTGCCCGCTCGCGCAGCTCATCGATCGGCCCGAACTGGATCGAGTGCGTCGGGCAGGCCTTGGCGCAGGCCGGGACGAGGCCGTCCTTCTGGCGGTCGTAGCAGAGCGTGCATTTGTGCGAATGGCCGTCGAAGTCGCTGCGCGTGATGACCCCGAACGGGCAGGCCGCGATGCAATACGAGCAGCCGTTGCAGATGTCGCGCTGGATGTAGACGTTCGCGAACTCGTTATAGATGATGGCACCCGTGGGGCACGCGTGCTGGCAAGGGGCCGACACGCAGTGCTTGCAGACGTCGCTCATCATCAGCCAGCGACCGGCCCCGCCCCCGTTCACCAACTGGTCGATCGTCAGCTCGTGGGTCGTCGCCGCGGGGTTCAGCAACTGGTCAAGGGTCAGCTCGTGGCTCGTCGCCGCGGGGTCGGCCGGATCATGGCCCGTGGGCCGTCCATTCGCGGCGAATTGCTCGATGAACTTCACATGCCGCCAGGACGTCGCCGGAGAGCTCGGCCGTGTTGTCGTAGCTGTTGCCGGTCCACTCGAACCCGTCCGCGGCGAGCTGATTCCACTGCTTGCAGGCGACCTCGCACGACTTGCAGCCGATGCAGACGGTGGTATCGGTGTAGAAACCGGTGGACGGCTGGGGCTCAACATGACCGTAGCGGAACGGCCAGGTGAGGCGATTGATGATCGCGGCGAGCGGCCCGACGGGCGGGTCGCTGGTCTGTGGCAGATCCGCCAGCTCGAGCTCTCTAATGCCCATGGGTGAATATCCCTTCCGGCTGGGCCGAGGCAGGCGTATTGGGTATGGGTTTGCGGGTCGGCCAGGTCACGAATGACACGGTCGGCCGCAAAGTGGGCCCGCTGCGTCGACCGGGTTCGACCTGGCAGCCGAAGGACTTTCCCTCGTGCATGCTCGTGTTCTGCTCGCAGACCAGGGAGGTCAGGTCGTTGGCATTGCCTCCGACGACCTGTCCGGCGAACCCCCAGTGGAATGGGATGCCGACCTGGTGGACCACTCGTCCACTGACGATGAGCGGTTGCATCCTCCTGGTCACCATGGCGCGCACCTCGATGCGGCCCCGCGCCGTGCTGACCGTCACCCAGCCGCCGTGGACGATCCCGCGCTCGGCGGCCAGCTCCGGGCTCAGTCTCGACGAACATCTCCGGCTGCAATTCGTTGAGCCAGGAATTGAACCGGCTCATCGGCCCGCTCAGGTAGTGCTCGGTGAGTCGGTAGGTGGTGGCCACCACGGGGAACTCGGTCTCGGGCGTGTGGACCAGATGATTGCGAGGTCCCGGGAAGAGGCGCACACCCGGCGTGCACATGTGATTGGGATACAACAGGTTGCTGACCGGCGACTCGAGGGGCTCGTAGTGCGTCGGCAGGGGGCCGTCCTTGACGCCGCTGGGGGCGAAGAGCCAGGCGACGCCGTCGGGCTTCATGATGAACGGGTTGTCGCCGGCAATCGCGTCCATCCCGGTCGCGCCGGGCGCCGGGCGATAGTCGGGGGGCTTACTCGCCTCGAAGTCCGGCCGATCGAGGCCCACCCAGAGGCCCTTCTCGGCATCCCACCAGATGAGCTTCTTCCGCTCCGACCAGGGCCGGCCCTCGGGATCGGCCGAGGCGCGGTTGAAGAGCACGCGACGGTTATCCGGCCAGGCGAATCCCCAGTCCGGCTCGAGTGGATTGTCGGATCGCTTGCGCTGTGCGCGCCCGGTTGCGGCCGGGCTCGGGGAAGACGCCGCTGTAGATCCAGATGCCGCACGCCGTCGTGCCGTCGCCCTTCAGTTCCGAGAAGCCTTTCAACAGGCGCGGCCGGCCGGTGCGTGGGTCGACCTCGTCGAGCTTGTACCCGTTCATCTCCATCAGGATTTTTTCGGCGTCGACGTCGTCCTCGATGCGACTGATCGAGCCGTCGGGGAGCCGCGGCGGTTCGTCGTAGTCGTAGTCCCAGGTGAGGTTCAGCAGCGGCTGATCCTTGGGATCGGTCGAGCCGGCATAGAGCTGTTTGAGCCGCTTGCCGAGGTTGTAGACGAACCACGAATCGGAGCGGCAATCGCCCGGAGGGTCGATCGCCTTGCAGTGCCACTGGAGCAGCCGCTGCGTGTTGGTCAGCGTCCCGTCGGTCTCCGGATTGGCGGCGGCCGGGAGGACGAAGACCTCGGTCTTGATCTCGGACGGCGGCGGTGCGCCCGGGTCGTTCTTCCAGAAGGTGACGCTCTCCGTCTCGAACCAGTCGGCCACGACGAGCCATTCCAGGTTGCGCAGCCCGGCGCGGTGCAGCCCCGCGTTCATGCCGCCGCCGCCGGGGTTCTGGCCGAAGAGGAAGTAGCCTGTCAGCTCGCCCCGGGCCATGCGGTTGAAGGTCGGCAGTTGCGAGTGATCGCGCTCGATCCGCGGCAGCCAGTTGTACCGGAAATCATTCTCCGGCTGGGCGGCGTCCCCATACCACGCCTTGAGCAGGCTGACGATATCCTCGCGGAAGTGGGACCAGTAGCCGGTGGCCATGCTGTCGTGCGCGACGTAGGAATCCAGCGTATCATGGGCCCCGTCGGCCGCGGGCTGGGGCAGATAGCCGGGCAGGACATCGTACAGGGTCCCGATGTCCGTCGAGCCCTGGATGCTGGAATGGCCTCGCATGGCCAGGATGCCGCCACCCGGACGGCCGATGTTGCCGAGCAGGAGTTGCAAGATGCCCCCGGCTCGGATCATCTGTGCGCCCGCGGCATGCTGCGTCCACCCCAGGGCGTAGACCAGGACGCTCGTCCGCTCGCGACCCGAGTTGGCGCAGAGAAGCTCGGCAACGCGCGTGAACTGCTCCGGCGAGCACCCGCACACCTGGGAGACCATCTCCGGCGTGTACCGGGAGAAATGGCGCTTCAGGATCTGGAAGACGCAGCGGGGATGCTGCAAGGTCGGGTCGCGTGGCGGCGGGCCGTCGAGCTCGGATGTCAACTTCGACCGCGACACGTCGTGCGGCCGGGTCCCGCCGTCGATGGCGTAGCCGTGGACCCCCTTGCGGTCCTCCGGCGAGATCCCCGGCGAGTCGGTCGGGTCGGCACCACGCCCCTCGTCGCGGCCGTCCCGCCTGTCGCGGTCACCGAGCGAGCCCTCGTAGCCCCAGTGTCCGCCCACCGGGTCATAGACGCCGGTCTCCGGGTCGAGGCCGCTGAACAGGCCGCCCAGGTCCTCGGTGTCCTGGAAGCCCTCCTGGATCAGGGTCGCCGCATTGGTGTAGTGAAGGACGTATTCCTTGAACCAGCGATCGTGGGTCAGGACGTAATTGATCATGCCGCCGAGGAACGCGATGTCGCTACCGGCCCGGATCGGGACGTAGAGGTCACAGAGCGCCGACGTCCGCGAGAAGTGCGGGTCGACGTGGATCAACGTGGCGCCGCGTTCCTTGGCCTTCATGGGCCAGCGGAACCCGACGGGGTGGGCCTCCGCCATGTTCGAGCCCATGAACAAGACGCAGTCGCTATTCGGTACATCCTGCATGTAGTTGGTGGCCGCACCGCGGCCGAGCGAGGTGCCCAGACCGGGCACCGAGGCGGAGTGTCAAGTTCGGGCCTGATTCTCGACCGAGACCACTCCGAGCCCGCCGGTGAACAGCTTCTTGATCAGGTAGTTGTCCTCGATGTTCAGGCTCGCGCCGCCGAGCGTCCCCATGTTCCTGACCGAATTCAGCGTGCGACCTTCCTGATCGCGCACCGTGAAGTCGGCGTCCCGCGCCGCCTTGACGCGTTGGGCGATCTGGTCGAGCGCCCAATCGAGGGTCTTGGTCTCCCATTTGTCGGAGTAGGGAGCCCGATAGAGCACGGTCTTCATGCGATGCGGGTTGAGGGCCAGCAGCAACGCGTTCGAGCCCTTGGGGCAGAGCGTGCCCTCGTTGATCGGACTGCGCGGATCGCCCTCGATGTCGATGAGCTGGCCGGCCTTGGTGTAGAGGAGTTGGCTGCAACCGACGGCGCAGTAGGGACAGAGGCCGTCCGTGACGGTCGCGCCGCGCAGCCGCGAGGACTTCTCCGCCGTCCGGGGGCTGAGTGGCTGGGTCTGCGGTCGCGACGGTTCCGAGCGGGCGACGAAAGGCAGCTTGAACATGGCTATCACCTCACTGTACATACCGAGGCGGGATCATGATTCGCTGGCTCCCGTCTCGGACATGGATGCGAAGATACCAGAAAGTCGAGAGATTACCTCGACGAGACTCAATCCACAAGGAGGGGCTCCATTCGAGCCCGGATACGTTCTCCGATGGGACGCGCATCGCGCGTCGATTGAGTTGCAGACGGCTGATACGAGCCCGACGCGCCAGCGAGTGCATCATTCTACGCGGCCAGCGTAAGGTCCCCGGCGGAATTCACTCGCTGGCGCGTCGGGCTGGTATCGGCTCCTTGCCGTCGGGTGCGCAACACAACTGTGGAGCGCTCTAGCAAACGGCCGACGGGTTGGGGAAAGCGTAGGCGTCGTCCGCCTCTTCCCCGAGTGGCCGGTCGATGCAGGCGAAGTCCTTCTCCAGCAGCACGCGAACGACGCCCCCTTCGACGTGCTGCAGGTGGTCGAAGCCCACGCGGTCGCCCGCGAGCCACTCCTCGGCATCCTCGGGGTCGATCCGGATCGGGAGGCATCCGGCGGTGTAGGAGGCCCTCGGGCGCTCGCGAGGAGCTGGCCCCACCTCCACGGCGTACGAGAACGCCAGCTCCCGGCCCGAACCGGATGGCGTCGTCGACCCGTCCCTCGTCGATCAGCCGCTCGATGTCGCGGCGGTCCAGCCGGACGCGGATCGAGTTCCCCTTGAGTCGCAGTTTCATGCCAGCCTCCCTAGGCGGAATGGGTCAGGGTGTCGGCCGGATCGATCCGGCCGGAGTCGGAGTAGACGTTGAAGCGCGCGTCGCGGACGAAGCCGAGCAGCGTCATCCCGCACTCGCGGGCCAGGTCGACCGCCAGGCTGGAAGGAGCCCCGACGGCCCCGAGCACCGGGACGCCGGCGATCGCCGCCTTCTGCACCAGCTCGAAGCTCACCCGGCCGCTGACCAGAACGATCCCGCCCGCCAGCGGGATGCGCCCGGCGAGCAGCTCGGAGCCGATCAGCTTGTCCAGGGCATTGTGGCGGCCGACGTCCTCCCGGAGCGCGAGCAGGCGGCCGTCTGCATCGAAGAGGCCCGAGGCGTGGATGCCGCCCGTCCGCGCGAATGCGGACTGGCTGGTCCGGAGTGCCCGCGGCAGGCCGTGGATCACCTCGGGCGAGAGGCGGGGCACCCCCGGGATGATCGGGTGGCGGCTCGCCACGCGGACCGCGGCGATCGACCGCTTGCCGCACGCGCCGCAGCTCGAGGAGACGAACGAGTGGCGGTCGAGCCTGACCGCGTCGGGTGCGACGCCGGGCCGAAGCTTTGCCTCCATTGCGTTCACCCCGGCTCGCCTGATGCCCTCGATGTCCGCGGCCCCGGCGATGATCCCCTCGGTGAACAGGAAGCCGGCCGCCAGGTCCACGTCGTCGCCCGGCGTCCGCATCGTCACCGCGACCGAGGTCGGCGCGGAGCCCGCGCGGTGAGCCGCCAGGCGGATCTCCAGCGGTTCCTCCACCGAGAGCTCGTCGGACGAGGGCACGCAGAACGACCCGGTCACTCGCCCCACCTCGACGCTCGCGACGCCCGTCCTGTGGCAGATCTTGATCATGATTCCGCCCCCGACGGGGTGATCTCGACGCCGCCGTGCTTCATCGGCGGCCGCTCGTCCTATGGGCTGTTCAGGTGGCCGATCGACAACCACGGTGCCGATCGTGATGAGAACGCGGAAAGCATCCCTCATGCGAATCGCGTGCCGTATCGCCTTTGTTCCGAGGGCGGCCCAAGAGTGCCGTCCGGTACGGTTTTGCCCGGCGATTCGAGCCTGAGAGGTCGCAAGACCACTCGATCGCGACGTCAGATATCGCGCAACGGGCGTGATGGAGTGGCCGGTTTCGAAGCAACATGCCTCAGGATCGACCAATACTCAATTGCTTCACGTCGCTCGTTCCTTTGAGAAGACGCGCCGCCCGTGGTTCCTCAGCCCATTGAACGAGACGCTGGCCCTCGCGCCGTTCCCTTTGAGGATGGTCGGCCGTTTTCCGGAAGCCCCCCGTTCGTGCTCATGCCGAAAGGCCGGGCTTTCCGACGGCTATGGACCCTGTTCCACGACGTCTGGGCCGCGCTGGTTGATGGGCCGATGTCCCAGCTCCTCGGGTGCGTAACACGGCTCTTGAAGTTGCTCGGTCCAGCATAACGCCCAGGCACCTGGGCACAAGGTGTTGTTGAGGATCGGAGCAGCCTGTTTTCAAATACGATCCGGATGGTCGTCATGTCGGACTCAAGACCCGGTCCCCGCAAGGGAGTTTGGGTTCAAGTCCCAAGTTTGGTACTCTGAGATGCTGATCAAGAGAGGGCATTCCCACTGATGAAGCGGATTCCTGTTGCCGTAGTGCAATCGGCGCCGATCACGTTCGACCGGGTGGAAACCCTGAGACTGGTCCGCAGCCTGGCCGGCGAAGCGGCCGGCCGCGGTGCGAGGCTGATCGTCTTCCCCGAGGCGTTCGTCTCAGGCTACCCGCGCGGGCTGGATTTCGGCGCCCGGGTGGGCTCACGCACTCCTGAAGGCAGGGAGCTGTTCCGCCGTTACTGGGACAGCGCGGTCGACGTACCCGGTCCGGACGCTAACGCCCTCGGCAGCACGGCCCGAGAGACTGGCGTGTACCTGGTCATTGGTGTCGTGGAGCGACAGGGCGGCACGCTCTACTGCTCGGTCTTGTTCTTCGATCCGGATGGCACCCTGATGGGCAAGCATCGCAAGCTGATGCCCACGGCCGCTCGAGCGCCTGGTCTGGGGCTATGGCGACGGCTCGACCATGCCCGTCTTCGACACCCCGATCGGCAAGCTCGGCGCCGTGATCTGCTGGGAAAATTACATGCCGATGTTACGGATGCACATGTACGCCCAGGGGATCCAGATCTATTGCGCCCCGACGGCCGACGACCGCGAGACCTGGATGTCAACCCTGCGTCACATCGCCCTGGAGGGCCGATGCTTCGTCCTGGGCTGCAACCAGTTTGCCCGGCGCTCCGACTACCCGGCCGACTATCCGGCCGTCCAGGGGGACGATCCGTCAACCGTCATGTCGCGTGGAGGTAGCTGCATCGTCGACCCGCTGGGCCGCGTTCTGGCTGGTCCCGCCTTCGACGGACCGACCATCCTCTCGGCCGAGTTGGACCTCGACGAGATTCCCCGGGCCAAGTTCGACTTCGATGTCGTCGGCCACTACGCGCGCCCGGACGTCTTCCGGCTGGTCGTCAACGAGTCACCCACCCCGCCCGTCGTGCGCGAGACCGGATACCTGACACCCCCCTGCCCCGAACCCGATCCGACTCCGGGATCGGTAGACCGGGGCGAGGGACCGCCGCGATGATCCGTGACGATGGAATCGAGCTCGCGATTCAGGGATGTTCCGGCGAAGACCCGAGCCACTCGAGCTGGGATCGGACGTGGTCTCTGGTCGTCTGCTCGCTGAGGACTTGCGCCTTGGACACGTAACCGCGCCGATTCATCCGGGCGGACCACTCGAAACGATCCTGGGCTCGCTGGAACTCCATCATGAGAGCCGCGATGCGCTTCCTCCGCTCCCTGACGACCCACGCGAGGAGGATCGCAAGGGCGGCCATCAAGACCATCGACCATAATAAGGTCAGCCGCGGCCTGAAGAAACGCGTCATCGGGATCGTCCTCGCCGAATCAGAACCCATCACGATTGATCACTTCACCTCCAGCTCGCGTCACCAGGGCATTGAATACGATCAAATCGATGGACTTCTTGATGAATCGTACCGAACCGTCGGCGAACAGGGCGTTGAACCCGCCGGGATGGAATGAACCGGCTCCGTGGAGCGAGGGTGCCATGGCCGGGTCGAATGTCAGGTCGTCGGGTTTGGTCCACAGCACAGCCTCTTCGGATTCCACGACCATGAGGGTGTTGCTGGTGCCGTCGATGATGTCCGCGATTCCGATCGCCTTGCCCTCCTCGAAAAACGCCCCCGGGCCCACGAATGATCGGTAGGTTGTCGTGCCCGGCTCGGGGTTCCCCCGGCTCGGGCACAAGTAGGTCGCCGGCATCTCCTTGATCAGTGCCTTGTTGTGCGGGCTATCCCAGGGCTCGTCCAGCTTGAACCTGTTGTAGAGCTCTTGCTGCTCGATGTAGGGCAGGATCGCCACCCGCCAGCTCAAGAGCGGCTTGCCGTCCTTGTCGGTGATGGCCGGCTTGGGGAAGGCGTTGTTGCCGTCGTGGAAATTGAGCATTGCCAGGGCGGTCTGCTTGAGGTTATTGGTGCACTGGGCGCGACGGCGCTGCCTCGCGCGCGGACTGCACGGCGGGCAGCAGCAGCGCGACGAGGGCGGCGGTGCTTGCCGGCGAAGTGATGCCGGGAATCGATTCCCGGGACACCAGACTGATCCCCTGGCGATCGACGGTCAAGGCGATGGAGGCGGGGAAGAGCCGCTGGGTCAGTTCGTCGGCCCCGGGAACCTGCTCGGGATCGATCCGGAGCATGGGACCTCCCGCTGGTTTGCCGGCCTGCGCCGGGCTTGCCCGATCACGGCGTTGAGCTGCGGGAGCACGAAGGGAAGGGCGGCAATGGTGGTGGGAATCGTCTCGCGAGGATCGCTGATGTTGAGGAGAACCATTTCGGCGGGCAGGCGATGCGCCATGGGGACGAACGCGCCGGTGGGCCGCCAGTTCTGGTCCAGTCCGCGGACCGACGCGGCATTCCGGGCCGCGGCGGTCGTCCCGGCGATCACGAGCCGGTCCTGGGCCAGCAGGACCGTGGGCTGCATCGAAGCCAGTGGGCCCGGTGGCACCGTGCCGGGCGGTAGGTTCAACACGTAACCGGGTCGCGGACCGTCGAGCTTGACGAACTTCATGACCGCCGCATCGTCAGGATTCCCTTGCGCGGCCTGCTGTTGACGAATCGTGTCGTTGATCCGACCGATCAGTGTGTCGAGTGTTTTCCCCAGTGCGGGCACGTCGCGCATCCACCGAGATCGTGATTCCGGAAAGGCCGCCGAACATCATAAGGAACGGATTCGCCGCAACGCCGCCCGGCGGACCTTGAAGATAGAGGGCCAGTTTCGGACCCAGCTTGGCGAACAGGTCGCCACGGACATCGACTCTGAGCTGCTGGCGGATCGTCTCCTCAACGACCGGAATCCGTTCCGCCGACCTGGGATCGTTGATCTTCAGCAGCTCCACGATCTGGCCGTAGAACTTCGTCGGGTCGATGGACAGCACGGTGAACCCGGTCAAGCCGGCCGGCAGGGATGGCAACGACTTGATCCCGAAAGTGGGCTGATCGAGCAGGGCCAGCACCCCCCGGCGCGGTGCGGGGGCAATCGCGCGGAGGACGGTCCGCAGCGCGTCGTCCTGGAAGCCCCACTGGAGCTCGATCCGCTTCACTCCATCGAATCCCAGCCGGATGGCCTCGGGCGGCAATTGCGGCAGTGCGGTGAGGTCGAGGAATCCCACGGTGACTGGTTGAAATCCGTCCTCGCTCTGGAACAATGCCGCGCGGAGGGGGTGATCTTTCGCACTGGGCGCCTTCCCGTCGAGCACGGCCAGAACCACGTCGGGGTCGTCCGTCGAGATTAGGTCGCCTTTCTCGAACCACCAGACGCGGTCCTTGTCCAGGAAGTGGATTGTGCGGCCTGCCTTCTGGATGGGGGCAGGGTTGCCCTCGCCCGGCTTCTTCCCTTCGGCAGCCTCGAGCAGGCGCCGGACCTCAGGCCGGTCGCCGCCCCGCGCGACCATAACGACCTTGCGTTTCGCGGATTCCTTGCCCCACGCACCCACCACAAATCCGCGGCGGGCAGCGTGCTTCACCAAGTCGACGATCTCGGCCGACGTGACCAGGCGCTGGGGCCCGGCTGATTCCAGGGCCATCGCGATCCCCTGGCCGGTGAGGTCTTCCAGCAGCGCGCCCAGCTTGGTCTCAGTCAAGAGTTTGTAGGCGGCGGACGCATGCCAGGCGTCGGCGTGTGCGTCGAGCCCGTCGTATTCCAGCAGGAGAAAGAGGTCCTGCTGGGGCACATACCGCGTCAGGCTTGCGGCGGCCTGCGCCCTGCGCCTCCTGACCGGAAGCTGCCTCCCGCATCCCCGCCACGAGCAGGACCATGCTGAGTGCCCAGACCCATCTTCGGCCGGTTGAAGAACCCCCTCCGAATCGAAAACCGATGCAATTCATGACCATCTCCCTCCCCAGCCAAGGCAATCCACGCCATGCCCGATCCACGTCGAATCTCGATGCAACCCGGCAACCCGGAGTAGTCCAATGCGACGATTGTCGATGATCTCGGGCCATCACGCAACCGGGATGCGATGCTAGATCCGCTCCTCGATCAGGACGGGCATGCGGTTCGATCGGGTCATGACCTGGTAATAATGGCTCGCCGGCTCGCAGATCATGTAGACCACGGCATTCCCGCGCTCGTCCGGGACGAGCAGCCCGCGGATCCCTTGCCGGATGCGGAACCAGACCCCGCGATCCAGCCCGAGCGTGGCGGGGATATCGACGGAGATCGGGTTGAGTCCGTGCCAGTACCCTTCCTGGACGGTCAACAGCCACGTCCAGCCGGTGCGGGGCAGGAAGCGGCTCTCTCCCCGGCCGTTGCCCCAGCGCACGACCAGGAGCTGCCCATCGCGCCAGACCGGCAGCCGGGGGAGGCGGTCGCGGTAGAGAAAACGCACCTCCCGCTCGCCTCCACGCTCGTGGACGCGACGCTCCAGCCCGTGCCGCTCGATCAGCTCCTTGGGCAGCTCACTCCATGCCAGGGCGATGCCGATGCACATCTTTAGTCAGTCATGGGTCATGAGTGTGTCGTGCCGAGTCTTGGCCGGCTTTCCCCGTCCTGGTGTCACCCGTTGCCTCCCTACCCCGCTTGATCCTCGGGTAGAGCCACCAACGACCAATGACTAGAAACATAATTTTCCCCGAATGTCACAGATATCATATTCATTGGCGGTATCACGATAGATGGGCGCCAGCGGGAGCGTGGCGGCGCTGCGGAGGACGAACCGGCCATGGCGGCCATTGATCTCGCGCTTGAGCCGGGCGACGGCCAGGGCCTGGCTGCGTTGTCCGGGCGGGTCGAACAAATCGAGAGGACAATCCTGCCGGGCGGTCAGTTCCTCGGCGATCAGGTGCATGTGGGTGGCCAGGGCGCGAGGGATCCAGGCCCGGCGGAGGCAGGGCCGGGCCGCGTCCAGGAGGACGTCGAACCGGTCGCTGGGGACGGCGAGGTTCGTCTGGCCGACGCCCGACTGGCCGTTCTTGTAGACGACCCAGACGGTGATCCGACCGGCGGCCACGCCGTGATATTCGAGCTCCTCGATCAGTCGTTCGAGGTTGCGCACCAGCCAGGCATAGAGGACGACCGGCTCGGCAGTTGACTCGCCGAAACTGCCGCCGCGCGAGAGGGCCTTGTGCGCGGGCCGCCGCAGGTGGATCGGCTGGACGGCCTCGCCGTTGAGCTCCCACCACAGCGTCTCGCCCGAGGCCGTCAACAGTGCCCGGACCAGCCGGCGGTCGGCCTGCGCCAGGTCGAGGCAGGTGAGGATCCCCCAGGGCGAGAGCCGGGCCGCGCCGGCCCGCGATCCCGGTAATCTCGGTCACCGGCCGGTCGACCAGCAGCTCCTCCTCGGTCCGGCGGTCGACCACTGCCAGCGCACCGTCCGGCTTGGCCGCGTCCGAGATCAGCTTGGCGAGCGTCCGGGTCCGGGCGATCCCCACCGTCACCGGCACGCCCACCCGCTCCCGGATCTCGTTCCGGATCGACACCGCCAGGTCTTGAAACGTCTGGCCCGGGCGCCGGCATCGCCGCGAAGAAGAACTCGTCGATCGAGTAATACTCCACCCGCGGCGACCATTCCCGCACTACCCCCAGCATCAGCCGGCTTAAGATCTCGTACCACCGGAAGTCCCGCTTGACGTACACCCCCGTCGGACATTTCACCAGTGCATCCCAGATTGGCATCCCCGTCGCGACCCCCGCCGCCTTCATCTCGTAGCTCTTGGCGATCACGCACGCGCCCTGGTTGCCCAGCACCCCCACCGGCTTTTTGAGCAGGAACTCGTCACGCACCCGCTCCGCCGACACGTAGAAGCAGTCGGCGTCGAGATGACCCACTGCACTCGCACTCGAACCCATTCGCGTCCACATGGACAGAAGTTTATTCTGTACGGGCGGATCGGTCAAGAAGACCTGCGGCAGGATGCGGGCACTTGGAAGAATTGCGAGGATTTGTGAGGTTTTTTCGGAGCGGAGCGGCAGGTGGCTGAAATTGGCCAGGTGGAGGGGACGAATCGATCAGGCCGAACGGCTCGGAGTAGCGGTCGAGGAAATCGCGTTGGAGGCTGGTGCGAACGATCATCAGAGGACCGGCTCACTCGGAATGAACCAGGGACTCCAATTCGGCAAGTCTAGCCTCGAATTCTTCTTTGGAAGCCCAGGGACACGGAGGCGTAGGATTTGCCGGAAGGGGAGGGATGTAGTCCGGGAATCCCCCCTTCAAGTTCCAAGCTTCCACGTAGAAGGGCCACATTTTCGCGTAATGATCGTAGAGAATACCCCGGTCTCGGGAGAGCGTTTGGGCATAACCCTGATAGTCATGCAGGAACTCTTCTCTAACGTAGAGATCCATGAACTCTCGTTCTTCGACGGTTAACATCTATCCCTCCTCAGGGACGAAATCGGTAATTCCGGTAAGTCTGGGCTTCGGGTTCACTTGACTGGAGGAAATCCGCTAAGTCCACGAACCGGCCCTGTTTCTGATTCTGAACCCAATTCTCGGCCGCAGCGCTGGATCGAGGGAGAATCGGAGTATTCTGGTCAATCTCCTTCACGTCGTAGCCCAACCACACCCCCTTGGAGCACTCGGAATTAGGGCAGTCCGCAGCTATCAATCCCTGGAAGAGCTGGCGTTGCTCTGCGTTTGAGTACCATTCTCGGAACCAATCGGGTATTCTCTTATGACAATAAGGGCACTGTTGACCAGTTGGCATAGCCACCCGAGTGTATTTTCTGGTGTATTCCATCGGACAATGAGAGAAGCTGCGGCCGACCTTTCGACCGGAAGTCATCGACGCTCCTCGGACACAGTCTCTACGGCTACCTTATCCGAAAGGATGGCATTGATCAATGTCTGCCGTCAGCTCCCATTCCCGTCCCCGGCGCTCAAGCAGACATGCGCCGAAGCCCTGTTCGAGGGCGCACTGGACGCCAGATCCCATAACATGCTCACCCTTGATTATAGCTTTCTGCAATAATCGTTGTGCAAGAATCTCGTTTTCCATAATAGCCATGCCGGTTATAATGACACCGCCCAACCTTGGCGAAAAAGTCGGTCCGCAGGCGTTCTGCTCAAACACCGGCCAGGCGATGCCGCGAGTTTCAACGGAAAGGAACTGCGATGAGACGTTGCGCTGTGATCCTCGCCCTGACCGTGCTGGTCGCCGATAGCCGGGGGGTCGCGCCGATCCCGGCGCGATTGAGGTCAAGCTGGGCACGACCGTCGTGCGTACCTCGGAGCAGGTCAAGGCCGACAGGTACGCCTACGGCCCGAAGCAGCAGTATAACGCCAGCAGCGGTGAGACCCACATCTACCTGCCGTACGGCGCGGAACCGAGGGTCTACCACGAACTGAGCGGCGTGATCTCGAATCCCACCCCTGGTGCCCTGGCCCTGTTCCAGAGCAGCTCGGGCGAAGTCAATGCGGTGCTGACCTTCAAACTTCACGTCAACCAGCGGATCGGAACAATGCGGTTCTCGACCGGCTGGGTCGAACTGGGCCTGGCCGATAACACCGTGGCGGGAGTGGAGTACAGTGAAGACGGCAAGCGATGGCAGACGATCCGCGAGATCAAGGGGTCGGAGACGGCCACGGCGATCGTCGAGCCGCTGGTCAAGGACTTCAAGACGACAGGGCTGAATACAGAGACTCTGTACATTCGGCTGTACTCGCGCAATCCCGAGGCTCCCCAGGCCTCGGGCCCAGGGCGTTGGCTGAAAGTGCGGATGTCGGGCGACCCGAGTTGGGGCGACGCGGACACGTCATTCTTTTCCAGTCAGGTTCAGGTCTGGGTGGCACCGGTCGAGCCGGGCGCGGCGCCGCGCGTCAAGGCGGCCGGCATCCGCAACGATGACGCCAGCCCGTGGGGGATCGCCTCGGGTGCAAAATGGATGGGCGATTACCCGAGGTTCAACCCGATGCTCCAGAAGGCCGGCGTCCGCTGGCTGCGCCTGTTTCCCGAATGGCAGGTCATTCAACCCGCAAAGGGCCAGTGGAACTGGAGCATTTCGGACGAGATGGTGGCCAACGCCCGGACCAATACCATCAAACTGATCGCCGTCTGGGCATACCTTGCCCCCAGGGCCTCGGCCGACGGTGGGACGCGCAAGTTCCCGATCAAGGACATCCAGTACTGGCGCGATTACGTCTGCCGGACGGTGGACCGTTACAAGGACGAGATCACGTACTGGGAAGTCTGGAACGAGTTCAACGGCAGCTTCGGCGACTCGAAGGACAAGGTGAAAGACCACACCGAACTGGTGGTGACGGCGTACGACGCGGCCAAGAAGCTTGACCCCGCCGCCAGGATCGGCCTGAGCGTGGCCAACTTCGACGTGGGATTCCTGGACGCGGTCATCAAGGCCGGTGCCGCGGACCATTTCGACTTCATCTGCGTGCATCCTTACGAGAACCTGGGCGCGGTGGCCGAGGGCGGCGAAGTCGGTTACCTGCGCCTTGCCGGTAACCTCCGAAAGATGCTCGCGGTCAACAAGCAGCGGACGGACATCCCGCTCTGGATCACCGAGGTTGGCGATGTGGCGCCGATCCAGGCCGAGCCCAAACGCGATGCGCACCAGGCCGACATGCTGGTCAAGGCCTAGATCCTCTCGATGGCGCAGGGGTTCGACCGGATCTTCTGGTTCGAGGCACGGGGCCCGTCGTACGGCGGCGGGACCGACCTCGGTATCATCCGAGCGGACTGGTCGCCGCGCCCTTCGTACGACGCCCTCAAGACGATGACAATGCTGATGGGCAAGGGGCCTCGCTACCTGGGCTGGCTAGACCTGGGCAAAGGCGGCTACGGCTTCCTTTTCCATGGAGACATGGGGAGCGTCCTCGCGGCTTGGTCGCCCCCGGGCAAGCCGCACAAGGCCGAATTCGACGCCGTGGTGGCCGTGACGGATCTCGCGGGCAAGCACAGGTCGCTCTCGGCCCGTGAAGAACTGGTCCTGACCCAGAGCCCCGTCTTTATCACGGACGTACCAGCCGACATGGTCAAGCAGGCCCAGAGTAACGTCGGCAGGCCGTACCCGTGGGGCGGGGACTTCGCCAATGCCAAGGTCGTCACGTGCCGCCTGGCGGCGACCAACACCGAGGACGGCCTGAAGCAAGTCAGTCCCCATACAACCGTCGTCGTGAACGACCTGGTTGAGAGCTTTCGTCGCCCGGACTTCGCCAACCCCGCACTCCACAACGAGGGCCGCTACCTCTACTTCCGCGTCGATCCTTAATTCGTTCCTTACGGGGCTACGGGCCTCGAGATCACCATCGTGGCGAAGCGCCTTGCGGCCGGCAAGACGGCCGGGATGGGTCTCACCTACGAGTCACACCACAAGGGCTACACGGGGGTCGAGGGTTGGTGGACCATCCCCGAGGACGACCTGTGGCATGAACACGTCTGGAAGTTGAGCGACGCCAATTTCGTCGGCCAATGGGGCTGGAACTTCCGATTCGACGCGAGTGGCTCGCCCAACGAGTTCCTGGTGAAGGAAGTGCGAGTCAAGAAGTTCCTCTCATCGTCCAGGTGATCGGACGACTGGTCGGGATCGAGTGTCCGAGCCCGACCGGGGGGCAACGGAATTAGGCAGTGTCGAGAAGGGGGCGATCACCGGTCGTGACGCACTGGCTCGCTCCTGAGATTCCAACCCGATACAGCTCGCGGCGGTCGGCCTTTGTTCGGCGCGGGGCTCCCGACCCCGCCGACTGCCGGACCGAAAGTCTCCTGGAATGGGATAGGGTTCGTTTGCATACGATTCATGTCCCATTTCACCGGCGACACCGGTGAGGGTCGCGACTCCCGGCGGGAGTTGACGACGGGAGACTTTCGGTCAGCGGGGCGGCAAGGTCGGGAGATCTTGCCACAATAGAGTCCATCTTGCCCCTCACATCCCCTGGGGCCATCGTCGCGTTTCCACGAGCGACTCACCGGTTTCGAGGAGGCTCTTGAGGCTTGCCAGGATATGTGGCCAGCCCTGAGACACGGCCTCGATGAGCTTCGAGCCTGGCTTGTCGATCTCATGGATCAGCGTGAGCTTGACCGACTCGCCCTGCCGTTCGATCTCGTAGATCAGGCGCGAATCGCCGTCCGCACGCATCTCGGGTATGAATTCATTGCGCCACCTCAAAACGAGCCGCCGCCCAGTCTCGATTTCGAGAATCTCTCCGCTGTCGGCCACGCGCCCGTCGGGAATCATGAGCCGCCAGGGCGCGCCCGGCGTCCATTCGCAGTCCTGCCAAGTTTCGCACCAGAATTGTCGGGTGAATTCGGGATCGATGAGCGCCTGCCAAAGTTTCTCCGGCGTCGTGCGAATGTAGGTCACATAGACGAATCGTGAATCAGCCATCGGACTCTCCCTCCAGTTTATTCTTGAGTTCCGCGAGAGCGCGAAGACGCCCTCGCTCGAATTTGCCGATCCAACGCTCGGCGATCTCGTGGATCGGCACCGGGTTGAGGTAGTGCAGCTTTTCGCGACCACGCCAGATCGGAACAACAAGCGCCGCCTCTTCCAACAGCTTGAGGTGCTTGGACACGGCCTGACGGCTCATGTCCAGATGCTCGCAGAGTTGCCCCAGCGTCTGCCCGTTTTCCACGTACAAACGATCGAGCAACAGCCGCCGGCCCGGGTCAGCCAGCGCTTTGAACACCTTGTCGGAGTCAGGAATCATCGCTCCATTATGCAACCGAATGGTTGCCTGTCAAGGGCGGCCTCCGGGAGTGTATGCCCAGAAATCATAGAAAATAATAATAATGATATCACTAAACTATCAAGAAGAGATAGGAACGATCCGTGACTCGCCGCTCGGCAGAAGTTGGGTAGACACGGGGCCGATCCCCGCGTTGCGAGGCTGTCTCCGAAAAGTTTGGGCGCCTGACATCCGTGCCGGAATCCACGGTCCAATCGAGCAAGGGGACTTCCTTCGACTGGTGGCGGCGAGATAAAGTTGAAGTGAGACGCATGATAGGAAAGCGCGGGGGCCGTGTGAGCCGTGCCGGTCGGAGGTGCGAGGTGGCTCCCCGGGGAGGATCGTTCATGGGCCAGGAACCGGACAGCCTTGATGACGAACGAACCTGGCAGCAGCCGCTGTTGGGCCACGGGAGCGGGGGTTCTCACGAGCAGCCGACCGCACACGAGTCGCCGCCCGCGGATGACGAGGTCGTCGCGGCGCCCGAGGTCACCGACCTCGCCAGGACGTCTCCCTCCGGCGATGTCTCGCGACTCGCGGAAGCTCCTTCCGGCGATGACACCTCGAACCACGACTCGCAACGCACCCAACCTGGATCCCGGGACGGCTCCAGCGAGTGGGACGCGCTGCCTCCACCGATCTTCGAGGTGGGCCAGGTCGTCTTCGACAAGTACCGCCTGCTCGAAAAGATCGGCGAGGGGGGCATGGGTGAGGTCTGGCGCGTCTGGCACGTCTCCCTGGAGACCGATCGCGCCCTCAAGCTGATCAAGCCCGAGTTGGCCCACAACGAAAAGGGCTGGAGGCGGTTCCAGCGCGAAGCCCGGTTGATGGCCAAGATCAACCATCCCAACGCCGTGGCCGTCTACGACTTCCGGCGCACCCAGTCGGTCGCCTACATCGAGATGGAGTTCATCCGCGGCCGCAGCCTCTCCGAGATCCTCAAGGACCGTCGCGACCAGCCCATGCCCCTGGACGGGACCGCCCAGATCCTCGAACAACTCTGCTCGGTGCTTCAAGAGGCACACGGCCACAAGGACGAGACCACCGGCAAACCCACGCCGATCATCCATCGCGACCTCAAGCCATCCAACCTGATGCTCGTGGAGCGCAAGGACGACACGGGTCCGCCCCGGCTCAAGGTGCTGGATTTCGGCATCGCCAAGATCATCGAGGACGAGGGCTCCCCCGACCTGACAGGGGCCAGCGACCTCGTCGGCACTCCGGCCTACATGAGCCCGGAACAGATCCGGGGGGGATTCGACCAGGACGACGTCCGCCAGAAGATAGATGGGCGAAGCGACCTGTACTCCACCGGGGTGGTGCTCTATCACCTCCTGACCGGGACCCTCCCGTTCCGCGGGAGCAGGATGGCGATGCTGGCCGCCCACCTCAACAACCTGCCGATGCCGATAAAGGAGGCCAATCCCAAGGCCGAAGTCCCCCCCGAGGTCGAGCGGGTGGTCTTGCAGTGTCTGGAAAAGGACCCAGCCGCCGCCCCCAGACCGCGCCGGCTCGCCGAGCAATTCCTCCAGGCTGCGGGGTTGAGCGGGACCGTCGCTCGCCCGTCCGCCGCCGGCGCGGCCCGATGGCGGAGGATGGTCGCCATAGCCGCCGCGGTCGTACTGGTCGCCGGCATCGGTCTGGGTGCTGCGATGATCGCCCGGAACGGTACCAGGTTGTCGCCACCGATCGATCCCCTCAAGGCTGGGAACAATTCCAGCCAGACCCCAGACAACCCGGAGATCACCATCGCACCGGACTCCGCCGGATCGCTCCGCCTCTGGGAGCCAGAGGGTTACCAGGCCGACCATCAGGATCTCGTCCCGGATCACCCCGGTTTCTCGATTCATCTCCGGAGGACCGACCGGGACACGCTGTTGTTCGTATTCCACCGCGAGTACGTCTACTTGCCCGAGGGCTACAAGCCCGAATCCCTGGACGACACGGTGGAGGCCGAAGGCTGGCCGCGCGTGATCATCCGCGAGCGTGACGGCGTCCGTTTCATCCGGATCCCGGGAGCGGTCTACCAGCGCGGCGACCCCGCCACCGGCCCGCCAGAACTCGATTTCCAGAACAAACCGATCACGCATCACTTCGTCCGCGTGCGCGGTTACTACATCCAGGAGACCGAGGTCACCAACGGTGAGATCGAGAGCTACGCCAAGGACCATCCCCGCGACCTCGACGTCGAACTCAAGGGGTGGAAAAACTGGTACGATGGATTCCGGCGCGATTATCCAGAGGCCGCCAAGGAAGCTACCCGATATCCGGCTGCAAGCGTCAACTACAGTGCGGCACGGAAATACGCGCTGTCGGTGGGCGGCCTGCTCCCGACCGAGGCCCAGTGGGAGTGGGCGGCCAAGTCGTGCACTGAGGGTTTCCGATTTGCCTGGGGCGAGCATCCCACTCCGTCGGGCGAGCGCGGCGTGGGCACGCCTGGATGATTCGGACTTCAAGCCGGTTCCCAGTTACCCTCCCGGCAAGCGCTATCCGAAGGACCAGACCCAGCAGCACGTATTCGACATGGTCGGCAACCTGCGCGAGCTCTGCGCTGACCTCTATGTCCCTTACAACGAGTTGAAGCTCGAAGGGAATTCGCACAGAAACCCGCTGGCCGACGGGCGCGGGGTTGTCGACCTGGCCAAACCGAACGTCAAGATCGTCGTCCGGGGGGGTTCATTCCAGATCACTGAGGATCAGGCGACGGCCTTCTATCGATGGGGGGAACCGCCCGACAAGATCCCCAGCGACGTCGGATTTCGCGTCGTGCTCGAATGCCCGGCCATTGCCCCGAAAACGCCCTGACCGGGCAGATGCCTCCGGTTTCGCAAATCTGGGACATATCCCCGACCCCATCGCCGAGGATCTTCACCATGAGACGACGGATCCGAGTTCGCGGCCTCTTCTGGGGGATGCTCTCCTGGCCGTGCCTGACGTCCGGCCTGGCGATCGGTCAGCCACCAGCACTCGACGGGCGGCCGCCGGAGGTCTGGGCGATCGTCGTAGGGATCAAGGATTACCAGCACCCGGCGATCCTCGGCAGCCAGTCATCGGTGCGGAATGCCCAGGCGGTCCACCGTGGGATCCGCCAGGCCGGTTGGGACCGCAGACACCAACTGCTGCTGAGCGATTTCGGCAGTGCCGACCCCGGCTTACCGGCATCGCCGGCGGCCAACATCCTGCCGAGCCGGCGCAACCTGGACTGGGCCTTCCAGGATTGGCTCGAGAAGAGCGCACAGGCCGGCGACCTGGTGGTCTTCTACTTCGCCGGAGAAACTCGTTGCGAGGTGAAGCAAGAGGGAACGCAGCTCGACATCCGACACTATCTGCTGCCCCAGGATGCCGACCTGAATCAGATCGAGAGAACCGGCTGGTCGCTCGAAACGGCCGTCGACGCCTGCGTCCGCAAGAAGCTCCGGGTCGTTTGCTGGCTGGCCACGGCACCCGAAGAGCCGCAGGGACGGGCGAAAACGCCATTGGAAGGACCAGGGCCCGGTAAGGGCTGGTCGTCTGGGGTCGCCTGGCTGGCCCGGCTGGCGCGCTGGCCCGGAGTGACGGCCTGGCTGGCCTCGGAGCGTCCGCGGTCAGTGGCTCCCAGGGGGGCGGTCCCTGATCCCGGGAACGTCTTTACCCTGGCGCTCCTGGAAGCACTCGGCGCGACGAGTCCCGTGAACCAGCCTGGGCGCAAGCCGAACCTGGCGGCCTGTCTGAACGACCTGCATCACGACCCGCGGCTCGAGCGACAGGGATTCCGTTCCCTGGGGGGAGTTCCGCCTTCGATGACCGTCTGGGCGAGCGAGATTGGCCCCAAAGCGGCCGAGCCGCGCCCCGAGCTGGTCATCCAGACCGGTCACGCCGATCGCGTGACCGCGATGGCCTTCCCGGCCGACGGCCGGCAGATCGTGACCGCCGCGATGGATTCGACGGTCCGGATCTGGTCGACCCCCGATCGGTCGTTGCTTCGCGTGCTGCCCGGTCAGATGGTGGGAGTGACCGCGCTGGCACTGACGCGAAATGACCGCTGGCTGATTACCGGCGGGGGCGGGGGAGATGTGCTGGTCAATGACCGCGAGAAGGACTTCGAGGTGGTCCTCATGGAGGACCGTCAGCCGCACAATTCCGGAATCCAGCAGATCACCTTGCTCCCTGACGGGTTGCACTTCGTCTCGGTCGATTCCGATGCCCGGAGCTTCCTCTGGGACCTGAGCCGGTCTCCGTTATCGCCACTGCCCTGGCCCGAGCGGGGAAAGTGGCGGAAGTTCGCCTGTGGCGGCCGTACCGGACTCGAAGGACAGGACACGGGCGTCGTGGTCGCGCTGGGCGATGACGGAACCCTCCGGACATTCAACTCGTCCGGACACGGTGGTCTCGAGCTGAATCTCCATTTCCCTGCCCCCTCGACGATGGCGGTTTCCCCTGACGGCCGTAGACTGGCCCTGGGTTTCGACAAGGGGCTGGTCGTGATCCGCGACCTCAAAACCCCAGCACACGAAGGAGGATATCAGACCGCTGCCCTCCCTGGCGCCGTACAGCGGCTGGTGTTCTCCCCCTCGGGGCTGCTGGCGGTCGGCCACAAGGACGGCGTGTGTCTGATCCGGCTCTCGCCAGATTCGCCGATCGCAGTGCCGGGCGCCGTCAATCCCCGCCAGGTCGTCAACCTTATCGCCCGGCCGGCCGAGGATCTGGTCTTCTCGCCCGGTGGCGAGTACCTGGCCGTGTGTACCCAGGAGGTCGGCGCGGTCCGGGTCTGGCGGATCTCGGAGGATGGATCGCCGGTGGATGTACCGGAGCTCAACGACTCCTCGGCCCAGGCGTATCGGCTGGGCTTCACGGGCAATGGTCGCGGCCTGGTCGTCACCGATGTCTCGGGCGGACTGGCGTTCCGCCCCCTCGATCTCCAGGGTGACGCGGTTCCCTGGTCCTTCCCGGCCCACCGGGGAAAAATCCAGCAGCTCAGTGCCACGCCGAACCGGCAATTCCTGCTGTTCCTTGACGAGCAGCGCGGCGTCCGGATCTGGGACCTCAAGGAACGCACCTGCCGTCGGCTGCGCGGGACGTATCGCGCGGGGGCTTTCCTTGATAACGACCGCCTGGTCCTGATCCCCGACTCCAACGCCCCGGACCATGCCGGCCGCCTGGTCCTGGCCGATCGGTCCGGGCAACCCGTCGGCCTCGATTTCTTCGCGGTCCGATCCGGCCAAATCGCGATACCGGACGGCATTCCGTTCGAACGCGTTGCCGTCTCGGAGGGTGGCCAGCGCATCGCCGCCGCGTCTGACTCGGGCAAGGAGCCCATGGTCTGCATCTGGGAGACGAGGAAGGGCCATTTGACGCACTGGATCACCTCCAAACAACTGGATGAGGATGACGCCGTGTTAGCCCTCGCCTTCTCCAGCGACGGCCGATACCTGCTGACCGGTGGCGATTCGTCCAAGGCACGACTCTGGGACCTCTCCGCCCACATGGGAATGCTAGACGCACCGGTCGTCACCTTCTCGGATCCGTCGGCGAAGAGAGAAATCACCTGCGCTGCGATCCGTCCCAAACACCCCGAACAGGTGGTCATCGGCCACGGTGACGGTCAGATCCACGTCTGGAGATGGGAGGGCGGACGGGCCAAGCTGGAGGTTCCCAGCCTGGTTTCCCGGGAGTTCACCACTGGGGTCAAGTCGCTCTGCTTCACCTCTGACGGCCAGTACCTGGCCGCCTCCGGCGACGGCAAACGGATCTGGGTGGGCGCAATGGACCCCCGACCACACCGGGTCAACGTGCTGGACAGGTTCAGACCGCACCACAATGAGCAGATCGGCGCGTTGATCGCGTGGGAAGGTCGGCCGATCCTGATCAGTGGCAGCGACGACACCACGATCCGGCTCTGGGACCTCGAGAAGAAGGCGCTGCGGGGGACCTTCTCGGCGGCGAACCGGTCGGCCGTCGCCGATGCGGTGGCGATCCAGGAACTGAATTGGGTCCTCTACACGCCCGAGGGGCTGTACGACGCGTCGGCGTCGGCCACAAAGCTCGTGCACTACCGGCGCCCCGGATCCTCGCATCCGGCGGTCCAGCGGGACCGCAATCGCGACGAGAAGCCGGGCCAGTTCGCGGTCGGCCTGCGGCGGCTCGACGAGGCCGGCCAGCTCGACCAGCTCGCGACGACGCACTACCGCTTCGGCCTCGGCGAGGAAATCCTGAGCGGGGAGATCCCCAGAATGAAGGAAATACCCCACCAGCCCGCGCCGATCACGATCCGCGTGCCTCCGCGTACCGACCCGAAACAGTCGGAGATCCGGTTGACGATCACGCTGGGTGCGGAGGACTTCCAGGAGGTCCGGCTCTACCACAACGACGTCCCGATCCCCACCGGATGGGACGCCGGCCCGAAACGCGGTCCTGAGGCGGGGCCATCGAGCCTCGATGTCCCCGTCAGGTTGGTCTCCGGGGAAAACCGGTTCTACGTCATGGCCAGCCAGGCGGGCGCGTACGACAGTTGCTCCGGAGTCGTCGAGGTCGAGTGCGAGGCCAGGATGGAGCGAGGCCGGGTCCACATCCTGGCGCTCGGGGTGGGAGACTACCAGAACCGTCGCCTCAAGTATGCCGTGAACGACGCCGATCAGCTCAGCGAGTTCCTCCACAATCGGGGAATCGACGCCAAGGGCCGACTGGGCTTTCGTCGCGTGCTCTCCGGAGAAGCCGTGAGCCGACAGAGTGTCGAGCGGGCTCTCCACGAGATCACCCTGCTGGTCGAGGACCGGCCGCAGGACACGGTCGTCGTCTTCCTGGCCGGCCACACCGGAGTTTTCAACCCGCAGCAGTTCTGTTTGCTTTTGCCATCCTTCCCCTTCCCCAAAGATGAGCCGATCCTGGTGGCGGCACGTGACGTTCCCCCAACTTCGGGGAGAACGACACGGTCGACCCCCAGTTCGTTTTGCCCTACTCGGTCATCGAACGGAACCTGGCGAGGCTCAAGGCTCTCAATCGCCTGGTGATCGTCAACGCCTGCCAGGCTGAGTCGATCCTGTACGACCCCAAGGTCCGCGCCATCCGCAAGTGGATGGAGCTCTCCACGCGGCGGGCGCGGACCTCCTACCTGATGGCCGCTCGCCGGGGCGAGGTCGGCGCTGGAGGCCGAGGCTCTGGCCCATGGACTCTTCACCTATGCTCTTCTTCGCGGGATGCGTGCCATCGAACCGGGTGGGGAGCCCAAGGAGGTCAAGGCACTGACTTTACCGGCCGACGCCGACTTCAATGGGGATGACATTGTCTCTAGCGATGAGCTCGCTGCCTACGCCAAGCAGGTGCTCCCCCAGCTCTGCAACATCTTCCCTCGGCTCGCCTCGGTTGGTCGCGACGGGATCGGACCACGAAATGCGCCGGCAGGGAACGTTCCGAACGATCCGAAGAAACCCCCGCTCGATCAGGCCCTCCGCCTTCAGGGCACCGAGGACTCCTTCCCCCTGATCCCGCTGAGCAAGCCTTAGGGACCGCGCCGGCCGCGGCGCGACGGTCGCGATCCTCGTCCGATCGAGCGGGAGCTCCCTCGATCGTACAGCCGGTTATTGTCGTGGTCTGGCGAAGAGGGTCCGCTCGGACACCTCGGTCGGGATGTAGCACCACGCCCGCTGTCGGCGTCCACTGAGGTTGAGAACCTCGTTTTCCAGGGCCGTCCGGAACTGATCGAGGGTATAGGCCGCGGACCGATCCTTGCGGATGCCGGCCAGGTCGGCCCCCTGGAACACCTGCATCACCCCCAGCGCGAAGAAGCCGTTCTGCCTGGTTCGATCCCCCCGGCTGGGTCCTTCCTTGGAGGCGATGAACGTGATCACGCGTCGCTTGTTTCGCAATTCGCGCACGAACGGCTTGATCTCGCTCTTCAACGAGTCCTTCAACGGGTGAACGCCGTCGAACGAAGACGACGACGCGACAACCGTAGTCGGTGAGCTGTCCCAGGAGCTCGCAGAGATCCGAAGCCGGGACAGCCGGGCTTGGCGGATTGCTGCCCGCGGTGTCGTAGGCGGCGATCAGGGCACGATCCTTGGACGCGAGGAGATGCGAAGCGATCACGACGGCCACAATGTCGTGCTCCTGAACCTGCTTATCCTGAACCAGCTTGTGGAGGTGATCGCAGGCCGCGGCGATCGAATGGACCGAGGCCCCTGGACCGGCGAGAACCTGGGCCGACTGAGATGCCGTCTTGGCCCCATCGGCGGAGGTCAGGTGGTCGGCGAGCCAACCGGCCAGGGCCTTGGCATCGCGGTCGGCAAACTCCACGGGAGGAAGGTCGGCGGCGAACCGGTCGCAGCCGATGGCCAGCAGGTACAGTCGGGGCACGGGCGGCGAGAGTCGCCACCGCTTTTGCCGGGGGTCGATAGATGATGTCGATCGTCTCGGTCCGATGTCCGCCCGCGACGTTGGTCGCCTCGACGGCCAGCCGCACCCGTCGGTTGGGGACCAGTCCGTTCAGCGGCACCTCTTCCTTGACCTCGCTCCTGGGCTCGATATTCGGGTCGCGCGGCATCGGCCGCTCGTCGAGGAAGATCCGCCGTCGCCCGATCTCCGACTTGCCGCTTGCCGAGATCCGCAGCTCCAGCCGGACGTCGGGCCGGTCCACTTCCCAGAGCACGCCAGGCGCCGGGGTTTTGAGACCGCCCTGGACCGAAGCGAACAGAATCTGCGGCGGCTGGTCTTCAACCGCCACCACGGTCGGTGGCCTCACTCCGGCCTCCGGCGCGGGGGCTTGCCGGGGTGCGGGTGCCGGAGCCGTCGCGACCCTGTCCAGAACGCCGGTGGTCCAAAGCCGATCCAGGACATCCCGGCGATTCATCGCATCGGCGAACGTGCCGATCGGCACGAAGTCGGTCGGCCGGGACGACCGGAACGGCGGGTTGATATGCCAGCCAAGGAACCGTGCATCCCCTTCGATCGACGTGTCATAGTAGCCCTGGGGCGTCCAGAGCACCCACTCCCGGTCTGTTCCCAGGAAGAGTGCCAGTGCGGGATTGTTGCGCCGGGTCGTCGGCAGCGCGACCTCGTAGGTGATGAAACCGAGGGTTGGAATCAGCACCGTCCTGCGGACCTTGATGCCGATCGTGTACAGATAGGGTTCCAGTCGGGGCAATAAGCCGAAGAACTGGTCGATCTCCGAGGGAGTGTTGTAATACGTCTTGCTGTCCTTGCCCCAGCCGATGCCGACCTGGACCAGCACGTCGGCGGGGAGCAGGCCCATGGCGGCGGCGAAGCTCCGGGGTTCCACCCTGGCAACGGTCCAGGCGCCGTCGGGACGCGGACGGAAGTTGGCACCCAGCGGAGCCCGGGTGTCGCAACCGTCCAGCGGATAGAGCATCACGGTCTGATCCATGGAGCTGCTCGCCAGCCATCGTCCGTCGGGTGACGGCGCGAGGGAGACAACTGGCGAGCTGTGGCCGGCGTAGGTGCGGGTTCGCGCGCCGGTATCGAGGTCGAAGACGGCGACCCCGGACTCGGTGCCGATGGCGACCGTGCGCGCAGGTGAGATGGTGCCGGGGGGATGAACGTGGACGACCATGGCTGGCGCTCCCTCAAGGGATCGATCGCCAGCGGATGGCGCTGACCGTTGGCGTGGACCGCCACCAGTCCCGGCGGATTGACGGTCGGCTGGAGAGTCCATCCCTGATATTCTCGGATCGCGCCCTGGGGAAGCTGGTTCCTCGCCATGGTCCGCGACTCGTGCTGCTCCAGGTCGAACCCTTCGTACGAAGCAGGGGGATTGGCCGGGGCGAACGCCTCGCGGGTGAATCCGATGGTCTTGCCATCCTGGGAGAAACGGACGTCGAACGGCGTACTTCCGGCCCCCCGGATCTCGCGCGGCGGCTGATTCGGCGCGGCCGGATCCACGACCTGGATTGCCTGGTCCGTCCCGCCGGCATAGGCCAGCCGACGACCATCGGGACTGAAAGCCAGTGAGTAGACCAGGCCGGGCACCCGCCGCGGTGGCACCCTGTTGCCTTCGGGCATGTCGCGGATCTCGATATCGCAGGACATCCGCATGGGGTCCGGCACCTGGGATCGATCGCTCTTGATGCTGACGGCCAGCCGCAGGCGGCGCGCGTCCGAGTGGAAGGCCACGCATTCGACCGGCCCCTGATCAGGGCCGACCGGCAATGGAAGGGCTCCCCTCGCGATGTTCTGGGCCTGTAAGCGGACGAGCTGTCCAGGATTCTCGAACCCGACGACGATCCACCGGCCGTCGGGGCTGTAGGCCAGGGTGTTGATCTCGTTGGGACGATCGGCGTTCCCAGCCAGGGATTCGACCGGGACGCCCCGGGCGACGTCCCAGATGAATAGCGAGCCGTCGGCACCACCCGAGGCCAGGCGGGTGCCGTCGGGGCTGAATGCGAGCGTGCGGATCCCACGGGTGTGCCCTCGAAGAGGGACGGGGCGCGGCTGGAAGCCCGGCGGATCCCAGAGGATAATCGTGGCATCGGCGCTGCCCGACGCCAGAACGCGGCCGGTTGGGTCAAACGCGAGGCAGGTGACGACGTCGCCATGTCCGATCGCCTGGGGCTGGCCGTCGGGCGGCGGAAACATCCGGGCCACGACCTCACCGGTGGTCGTGCGGACCAGGCCGGGGATGCGGAAGACGGTGATGTCTCCGCGGCGAGCCTCGATGCCGTACCCGGCGACGGCCAGGAACGACTGGCCCTGGGCATCGGGCTGGGGCGAGACGGCCATCGTGTAGATGATTCCCGCAGGACCACGCCAGATCAGCGGCCGGATCGACCGGGCCAGACGGGGATCCTCATGGAAATCCCAGACCTTCACCACCTTGTCCTCGCCGCCGGAGAGCAGGGTGAAGTTGTCCTGCCAGAGGAGGCTCCGCACCCGCGCATGGTGGCCGCCGGTCTCGACCATGAGGATAGGCATCTTGAAGTTCCGCACCTCGTCCTGCGCGTGGACCGCCACCGACAGGATCGCGACGATCAGCAGCCCGAACCGGCCCCCCCGGGGCGCAACGTGCCGGCGCGGTTGCTGCCGGCTCCCATGCTGTCCTGGCAACCCCATTTGTCGTCGGTCCATATCAGCCTCCGCAGGGTCGCCGCAGGCTCCACGCGCCGTGCGAATCCGAGAGCGTGCGACTGTGACCCGTTTTTTCTGGCATTCCGGCCCGTTATGATACCATCACGCTCGAACCACGCGGAATGGGGCGACGAGGTCTCGCTCACGGAGATGAGAGCGGAGGTTCGCGCGGCCATCACTCGGGCGGTTGGGAGACGGTCGAACGATCGGTCGCGTGTCCCGGACTGCTTCGTGAATTGGAACACTGGATGACTTCGTTCCAGAGGAGTCGATCATGGGCGTTGACTCGGCAGCCTTGATCAAGACGTTGAACTCCACCTGCGTGAATGCGCTCCAGGCGGCCGCCGGACTCTGCTTGTCGCGGACCAACCCGAGCGTCGAGGTCGAGCACTGGTTATTCAAGCTGGTCGAGGCGGCGAACACCGACCTGACCCGAATCTTCCGGCACTTTGAGGTCGACTCGGGCCGACTGCTCCGCGACCTGACGAAGGTGATGGACCAGTTCCGTACCGGCAACCAGCGGACCCCTACACTATCCCTACGGATCGACCAGCTCGTTCGGGACGCCTGGGTGCTCACGTCGGTCCAGTTCCGGGCGTCGAAGATCCGTTCGGGGATGCTGCTCCTGGCCCTGCTGGATGACGAGCAGTTGGCCCGCCTGGCACGCGAGGCCTCCCGGGAGCTGGCCAAGATCGACGCCGCGGTGCTCAAGGCCAACCTGATGAAGCTGGTCGCCGGCTCGGCCGAGGACGAAGGGCCCGCGGCCGAGACTGTCGGGACCGAGGCGGGCACGGGCGCCCGGTCGTCCGGCGTGACCCAGACGCCCGGCCTGGATCAATTCACCGTCAACCTCACTGAGCGGGCCAAGAAGGGGGAGATTGACCCGGTGATCGGCCGCGAGGCCGAGGTGCGCCAGATGGTCGACATCCTGATCCGCCGCCGCCAGAACAACCCGATCCTCACCGGCGAGGCGGGCGTCGGCAAGACAGCGGTTGTCGAGGGCCTGGCGGTGCGGATCGCCCAGGGGGACGTCCCCCCGGTGCTGAAGAACGTCGTGATTCGGACCCTCGACCTCGGCCTGCTCCAAGCCGGCGCCGGAGTCAAGGGGGAGTTCGAGAACCGGCTCAAGCAGGTGATCTCTGAAGTCAAAGCTTCCCCTGTCCCGATCATCCTGTTCATCGACGAGGCCCACACCATGATCGGGGCTGGCGGCCAGGCCGGCCAGAACGATGCCGCCAACCTCCTCAAACCGGCCCTGGCTCGTGGCGAGCTGCGCACGGTCGCCGCCACCACTTGGGCCGAGTACAAGAAATACTTCGAGAAAGACGCGGCGCTGGCGCGGCGGTTCCAGGTCGTCAAGGTCGAGGAACCCGATGAAGACCGCGCCATCCGGATGATGCGCGGGATCACCGGGGCGCTCGAGAAGCATCACGGCGTGCGGATCCTCGACGAGGCGGTCGAGAGCGCCGTGAAGCTCTCCCATCGCTACATTCCAGCCCGACAGCTCCCGGACAAATCCGTCAGCCTGCTGGACACCGCCTGCGCCCGGGTGGCGATCAGCCAGAATGCGATCCCTCCGGTCATCGAGGACTGTAGCCGCCGGATCGACCATCTCCAGCTCGAGCTGGGCATCCTGGACCGCGAGGGGGCGACCGGTGCACAGCACGCCGAGCGGATGGCGGAGGTCCAGCGGGCGTTGGACGAGGACCGCACCCGCCTGGCCGCCTTGCAAGCGCGGTGGGACGATGAACGGAAGCGCGTCGAAGAAATCCGTGGCCTCGCCAAGTCGATCGAGGCCCAGTATCTCGAGGAGAAGGCGAAGGCCGACCCTGCCACTAACGGCCCAACGTTCCAGCCCTCCGCGGAACTGGTGGCCATGCAGGCCGAGCTGAACGCCAAGACCGAGGCCCTGCGCCGGTTCAGGGCGAGTCGCCGCTCTTGCAGGTCTCGGTCGACTCGCAGACCATCGCCGAGGTGATCGCCGGCTGGACGGGTATCCCGGTCGGCAAGATGCTCGCCGACGAGATCCAGACCGTGCTCAATCTCCGGGCGAAGCTAGAGGAACGCGTGATCGGCCAGTCGCACGCGCTGGAGGCGATCTCCCAGCGCATCCGGACCGCACGCGCCAACCTGACCGACCCCCGCCGGCCGATTGGCGTGTTCCTCCTGGTCGGCCCCAGCGGGGTCGGCAAGACCGAGACCGCGATGACCCTGGCGGAGACGCTGTACGGTGGTGAGCGGAACCTGATCACGATCAATATGTCGGAGTACCAGGAGTCCCATACGGTCTCCAGCCTCAAGGGGTCGCCGCCGGGTTACGTCGGCTACGGCGAGGGGGGCGTCCTGACCGAGGCGGTGCGCCGACGTCCGTACAGCGTCGTCCTGCTCGATGAGGTCGAGAAGGCTCACCCCGACGTCCTGGAGCTGTTTTTCCAGGTCTTCGACAAGGGGACGCTCGAGGATGGCGAGGGCCGCGAGATCGACTTCAAGAACACGGTGATCCTGCTCACCACCAACGTGGCCACGGACACGATCCTCAAGCTCTGCAAGGACCCTGACACCACCCCCGGGCCCGAGGCCCTGGCCGAGGCGATCCGGCCCGACCTGCTCGACGCCAAGTCGGAGCGCGGGGTGCAGATCTTCAAGCAAGCGTTCCTGGGCCGATTGATCGTGGTCCCGTACTATCCGATCTCCGACGCCGTCATGCGGCAGATCATCAAGCTCCAACTTGGCCGGATCGGTCAGCGGATGCGGCAGAACCACAACGCCCAGTTCAGCTACAGCGAGGAGCTGATCGAGAGCATCGCTGCCCGCTGCCGCGAGGTCCAGAGCGGCGCGCGTAATGTTCGACCACATCCTTACCCGCTCCCTGCTCCCCGAGATCTCCCAGGAGGTCCTCTCGCATGGCCGAGGGCCGGACGCTCAGCAAGGTCCACATCACCGTCGACGACAAGGGGAACTTCCAGTATTCGCTCGCGTAGAAAAGTCCCCGTTCTGGGGCCAGTTTTTCGAGTCGAAAAGTGCACGCGCTGACCTTGCGGCACAGTGCTGCGCTCAGCCGCGTCCGCTACACACGACGTAATCCCAATTGTCCCTTGAAGTTCGGGCAGAAAACCGGTTGCATTGGCTGGCACTGGATGGCAACATTTTGGCGGGTGACCCGTGCCAGGTTCACGGTTCTCGACCCGCAGCGGAGTCGCCCAGCACGGGAACACGGTTGAAGTGGTCAGTGAGGACAGGAGAACCACCCCGAGGGGACTGGGAAACCGTGCCGATCGGCACCGGACCGCTTACGTACGCACTCCGCTAAATATAGGATGCCTCAACTTTGAGCATCCGTTAATGCACCTACGCGGGGTTGGACCCATTTTCTCGGCGCAACCCTGGACCCGAGTGAGACATAAAAAATTCGGATTTTTTGGAAAATTGTGTAACCGCTCAGGCATCTTGCCCGTGGAACCCCGGATCCGCTGACTATGACCGCTACCTGGTATATCCCGACACCAATCAAGCATACAATGAGACATCGCATGGGACCGATCGAGGCCGATCGTTCGCCGCCCCGGTCGATCTCCTGGTCATGGCCCTGCTCCGACGCGAGGGCTGGTTGATCAACGGGAAGCGAGTTCGGCGGCTGATGGCCGAGCTGGGCCTCAAGGGCAAGGCCCCGGTAAGCCGGCGGCGGACGACCGACAGCCGCCACGACTTCCCCCGCCACCCTAACCTGGTTGAGGGCCTGGAGGTGACCCATCCCGATCAGGTCTGGGTCGTCAACTTGACCGACTTCCGATCACGAAAATCGATGGAAGCCGTGGTTTGCACGCGGCCGAAGTATCGGTGGCCTGTTCTCTCGACTCCAGATGGTCGTTCCGTTCCCTGCTCTCTCTGGGCGGCGGAACGGGGACCACACGATGGATCTCGCTGAGACCCCCGTGGATCACGGACCTTCACTGGATGTCGCCCCTCAACGATCTGGCCCCAAAACTCGTACCACGCTCCGCGCCACTCGGCCTCGGGATGGCAAACGGACAGTCACGAGCGCTCGGCTGTGAGTGTTGATTCAGGAGTGCGCCTCCTGACTGCAAACACGCATTGGCTTCGAGGAAACGCCCATCCGACCGATGATCGCCGACTAAGGTCACCACGGGCCATGGCGCATCGATCGACACCACGACGTCTGCGGGCAAGCTGGTGTTCGGCATCTTCACTTCGCTCGCAGAATTCGAACAAGACCTGATTTCTGAGCGAACTAAGGCCGGGCTGGCATCGGCCCGTGCCCGCGGACGAAAGGGGGTGCTCCTTTCAAAATGACGGCGGCCAAAGTGCGACTTGGCGATGGCCGCCATGGGGCAAAAGGAAACGAAGATGGCCGATCTGTGCAGCGAACTGGGTGTTACGCGGCAGACGCTCTATCGGCACGTCGCGCCGAATGGCACGCTACGCAAGGACGGTTCAAGGGTCGTAGAGGCTGGCAAGAATCGAAAGCCGCAAGGAAAGAAACCGTGACCGCCGCTCCTTTGTGAAGGCCACGACTTGATCTGTCAGCGAAACATGGTCCAATCAGGTAAAATTGTGAATGACCGCAATGCTTGCTCCGGACCAGTCGTTCGGTTTCACTCCCGGCCACAAGCGGACCGCTGGTTATTGGTCACACCGACCATGCGGCGCGCAGATCGTGTCCAATCTCATTTCTGCGAAACGTCGGCTCAAGCGATTCTGAAGAACCTGGGGTGGAGATTTTGTACCATGGCAAAGCTCGTCTATGGAATGAACCAGTCCTTGGATGGCTACGTCAACCATCTGGAATTTCGGCCAAGCCCGGCGCTGTTTGGTCACTTCATCGAGCAAGTGCGCGACCTGACGGGCAGTGTGTACGGTCGCCGCATGTACGAGGTAATGCGTTATTGGGACGAAGACTGCCCGGATTCGGGCGCGGAGGAACACGACTTCGCGGCGGCGTGGCGGAGCCAGCCGAAGTGGGTTGTGTCGCGCACGTTGAAGTCGGTCGGACCCAACGCCACACTTGTCGAGGATGACATCGAGGCGGTGATACGTGGGCTGAAGGCACAGCCAGTTGGGGAGATTGAAGTTGCCGGACCAGACCTGGCAGGAAGCCTAACCAACCTGGGTCTTATCGATGAGTATCGACTTTACCTCCACCCCATCGTACTGGGTCGCGGCAAGCCATTCTTCTCCGGTCCTCGGCCGCCGCTCCGCCTTGTGACCAGCGATCTCGTTGGCGAGGACGTGATTAGGTTGACGTACGTTCCCGCTTAATACTTCCTAAATCCGCGGCCTCTGGCCGTGTGACCCAAAGAGCTTCGAGCGATCCGGCGTGCTTCCTCCTCCGGTAGACTTCTCTGGTTTGGCATCCGGGAAGTGTTCCCGGAGTGACCCAAGACGCTTCGAGCGATTCGGCGTGGATCCCTGGATGGCTTGATGGGCTTGGCATCAGGGGCGTCGCCGTCGGAGAAGGCGTTGTCGAGCAAACGCGGAGTGTCGCATGTCCGTTTGACCCCAAAGCCCCCAACGGGGGCTACTTCACGGACACGGCCCCCCTCGGGGGGCCTTCCTAATACCACGTCCTATGGGCGTGGTTGGTTATTCATGTTCAATAGTAGTGCCTGTGCCGTCTGTGACGGACCTCTTTGACTCCGACGGCCCGCCGTCTGAGTACGGGACTTATGTTGCGCGACTTGAAGAGGCCCGTTCTTGGGATCATTATCCGGAGAGGGTATGGCTCTTCGGTCTCAGTATCCTTGCAGCTTTAGCGTTGGTTTTTGTCCGCTTGGTACGGGAGGGCCTTCCTCCGCCGTGCACCGTGCAACGGTGAACCGCCCCAGTCTCAAAAATCGCGTGTCTCAACTTCCCAAAGGATATCGCTGACGAGCACGGCCGCCACGAGCACCAGGAGCGGGAGCGCGATCGGCCACCATTGGGCCACGACCGCCAGGATGGAGCCGGCCAACGCCACCGAGAAGAGGGGCAGGAGCCGCGAGCCGAACCACCGCGCCGGGCGGATTCCGCTGGCAAACGCCCCGAGATACGCCAGCGGCATGAGCAGCCAGACTTGAAACGCCGTCCCGGTCATCGACCATTCGAATGGGCCGGCATGCGTTGCCGGCATGGCGGCCCAGATCGCGTAAACCAGGATGGGGAGCAGCGTGCACCCGAGCAAGAGGCTGATCCCCGTGGTCAGCTTCGTCAAGAAGATGGTTCGGCGCGTCAGCGGAAGGTGCAGGAGGTACTGGGCCGTCCCCTGGCTCGGCTCCCAGGCGGATTGCCGGAACCCCAGGGTGATCGCCAGAGCGGCTCCAATCAAGAACAAGATGGTCACGAATGGACCCTCAACAAACGGGACATCGGGCGGTTCCGCGTTCATTCCGGGGACCCACGCGAAAAACGCAGAGAGCAGTCGCCCCCAATGTCCCGTCAGCTTGCTCAGATAGACGAGATACAGTCCGAGCGCCAGAACGGCGAACATCCGCGTTTCACGCAGCTCCTTTTTCACGATTGCCAGGACCATTTTGGTTCTCTCTCGCAAGCGCCTACCGCTCGGATCAACGACCGAGTATCGATTGACCGACGTCACGCTCCATGGGTTCGCCGCCATCGCTTCAGGCGAAGACCTCGATTCCTTTCAGGGAAGGATCCGGAAAGCGCGTTCCGCACTCCGCGCACGCCACACGGTCGCGGGGAGCCTGAGCGTGGCAATTCGGACACGGCTGCCGGATCGGCCAGCGGCGATAGAGCCGAAAGCCCACGTAAGCCGGCAGTCCGAAAACGAGCACAAAGCCCGACCAGGCGATTTGCTCGCGCCGGGCCAGGCCGAACGCACGACTTCTCCGCTGGACCAGGATGGCCAGCACGATTGACAGAGCAAGGACCGCGATCAAACTGGGCCCTGTATCTTTCAGCAGGGCCGTGACGGCCGCGGGGTAGCTCAGTGGCGGATCGGTCGCGATCACAACTAAGACGCCGATCGCAAACAGGATCGCCGGTGCCGGCAGCGCGAGAGCCATCTGGAAGGCTTGCGTCGCTTGGTCTGGGGCGCTCGATCCGATTTGCAAGTCAACCGTGAACTGGTCCGCGATCGCTCCATCTCCGTTAATCCGGTAAACCAACTGTCTCGAGACGTTGTCTGGTTGGTCGGTCAACCACAGCGGGCCGACGACGGCGATGGCCTGGCCGCTCTTGATCTCATACCAATCGACCCAACTCCGCCGGTCAACGTCGGCCGGGAGGCTGAACAGCTTCTTGACATGATGCTGCTGATCCAATACATGGATCTGCTGTGTCGTCCGCACCAGAATGGGTTGTTCCGTCGTGGAGTGGCCAGTGGACCAGTATGCGAGCGTGGGAATTCCGACCGACTCGATCGGCTCGGGCGTTTCAAAGACGGTCGTTACCGTCCGTGCGGCGAGGTCGGCCTGTCGCAGTTGGCTTCCAGATGGCAGATAAACCCAGCGCGGCGGCACATCCCCGGCCGCAGGTCGGAGCACCCATGAGTGGCCCGAATAGATCGAGACCGGCGCCGAGCTTTTCGGTGCGCCTCGCACGGGAATCCAGTCGGCTGCCGGCACGGGGCCCGAGCGAAAACCGGACATGCCAATGAAACCGACCCGCCGATTGCTCGTGCGCTGGTAACCGGCAAAGTACCCCGCTCCGTCCGGCTTGCCGTCGTGCACGAAGAACCAGTTGACGGTGGGCTCTCGCTCATTCACAAAGACCGTGAGCCTCTCCGTCCAGCCGGCCTGCGGGGAAAAGAAGCCCGGTGTCCCCCGGGCGCGGAAAAGCTGCACGGCGGGGAGCAGGTCGTCTCTGTCCGGAGCGTCCTGCACAACGCCTTTCAAGTCGCGATAGGTCGCCTGAGACAGACCGTCTTGCGGGAAGCCATGGATCAAGAGCGTGCCGTCGGACTTGACTTCGAGTCTTTCGTAAACCGACCGATTCCCGCCCTGCCATGCCTGTTGAATCGAAATGCCGAGCCAGGCCACCAGCACGCACCAGAGTGCGCCGAATCCGGTCGCTAGGGTCGCCGCCCACGCGAGCTGACGCAGAAGAGAAAACTTGCGTGCGATCATGATCATGCGGCTCCTCGATCGCGGGCGCTCGGTGGAACGTCCGCCGTTTCGTCACCGAAGACGGGTAACGACCGCCGTGGCCCGCGGGTATAGTCGACGAAGGCATCCTCGAGGTTCAGCCCCACCTCGTCCCAGGCCAAGGGCGACAGCGATTCGATCACCTGGCGCTGCTGGGCCCCGAAGTTGACGATCACAAGCTCGAGACGGTGGCCCACCTCCCACGCCTGAACGAGGCCCGCACAGCCGGGAAACATCGGAGGCCGGCCCGCGAACTCGAGCACCAGCTTGCTCACGCTTTGCTTGAAGTGTTCCGTCGGGCAGTCCACGCGCAACACGCCGTCGACCAGGATTCCGATCCGATCGGCGACCCGCTCGACGTCGGCCAGGATATGCGAGCTGAACAGGATCGTCCGCCCCTGGCGCTGAACGAGATGGATCATGGACATCAGGAAATCGCGGCGGGCGACCGTGTCCAGGCCCAGCGTGGGGTCGTCCAGGATGAGCAGGTCGGGATCGGGGGCAACCGCCAGGGCCAGGGCCACGTTGACCCGCTGGCCATTGGACAGCCGGCGGAGCTTGGCGCGGGCTGGGATCTCGAAGTGGTCGAGAATCTGGTCGAGCAGCCGCTGATTCCAGTGGGCGGCATGGAACGAGCGGGCGAACCGAACCGCTTCGGCGACGGTCATCCATCCGTAGAGCGGATGGCCTTCCGCCAGATAGGCAATGCGGGCCTTTACCTCGGGAGGCAGAAGGGCGACCTCGTGGCCGAAAAGCAGAGCCCGGCCGTAACTGGGCTGCGCCATCCCCAGCAGCATCTTGATCGTCGTCGACTTGCCGGCGCCGTTGCGCCCAGGAAGCCATAAACGGTGCCGGCCGGGACGCGCAGATCCAGGCAGTTCACCACGCAGTGCGCGCCGTAATACTTCGTGAGCCGCTCTGTGAGGATGGCATGCGTCATCGAGGCGCCTTTCTGCTCATTTCGAGCCCGCCTTCGCTGCGTTCCATTGAAACTGTCGCGCTCGAGTCGATACGAGCCGCAGGACTTCTTCCTCCGAGAACGCCAGGTGCACCGCTTCGGTGAGGAACCGGTCGAGAACTTCCAGCAACCGCCGTCGCCGCGCATCTTTGGTCAGCTCGTCTTTCGGCTCGGCGACGAACACCCCTCGGCCCGGGCGATTGTTGAGCAACCCCTCTCGCTCGAGCTCGGTATAGGCTCGAGCGACCGTGTTGGGATTGATCACCAGATCGCGCGAGAGCTGGCGCACCGACGGCAACTGAGCTTCCGGCTTCAGGTCGCCGCGAGCGATTGCTTCGCGAACCTGCTGCACCAGTTGCTGATAGATCGGCAGACGGCTCGCGCTGGAGATTTCATACTGCATGACGGCACCTTGGTTGACTGTACTAAGCATCTTAATACGGTTGTACCGCGAGGTCAAGCAGTTTCCGGGAGAGAATGTGAAGGGAACATCAAGACTCGCCAGCGAGGAGTAAGCGCCCGATATTCCCATCCTTGCCGGGTCTGGTAGCCTGCGAAGTGGACCAGTTCGTCCCTTTGCAGGAGCCCACCCGATGGCAAGGCCCCCCGAACCCAAGCTTCACGCGGTTGGGGTCTCACCATCAACCGACCAGGAACGTAGGCCAAGGCACAACCATCTATCGGATTCGATCTTACGACGCTGTTGCCAGACGGACTCTTCGCGTCGGATACTCGGCCGACTGCTACGAGTTGCAGTCCGGCTATGAGCCGCTCATCCGGGCGAGCGGCACCGTCATCGGTCGCGGCATCGAACTTATCAAACAGCGGCATAGGCTGTCCGCCGATGCCCGCGACCTGCTCGCCGCCCGCGATTCGCTCAAGCAGCTCATCGGCCTTTCCCAGGTCGAACACCTGGCCGAGCGGCCGATGATCGGCCCGGAGGTCGAAGCGACGTTCCTCGACCCGCACGGCGGCTTGCACCATGTTTCCGGGACCGTCCGCCGCAACGGCGCGGGCAAGCTCGCCGTCAGCAGCGCCGACGGCACCGAAACCCTCGTCCCACACGATGCCAACGTGGACAGGGGCATGGCGTACGTCCGGCGGCAAGCGGCCGATTGGGCCAGTCTGATCGACCGTTCACGACCACTCAGTACCCTTGTTTGGCCGGTAGCCAAGCGGTTGCCGCACCGATTCCACGGCAGGCTCCCGTGATCAGGGCTACGTGTACCATCGTCCTTACCTCCTCATTGACAGAACTCCGGTCTCCGACGCTCTGGGCCAGCCTGTTCGATCAAGCCCATCCATCCTTTGGCCCCTCGGCACCGAACCAGCGTTCCGTGATCACTTTCTTTCGCGTGTAGAAAGCAACGGCGTCAGCACCCTGCGTATTGAGATAACCGTAAATTGAATTCTTCCAGCCTCCGAACGGAAAGAACCCCATCGGCGCCGGCACGCCAACATTGATGCCGAGCATCCCGGCCTGGATGCGTTCGCGGAAGGTGCGGGCCGCCGCCCCGGATTGCGTGAAAAGGCAAGCCGTGTTGCCGTATCGGCTGCGGTTGGTCAACGTGATCGCCGCGTCCAGGTCCGAGGCGCGCATCACGCTCACCACCGGGCCAAATATCTCCTCCCGGCCGACGAACATCTCCGGTGTCGCATTGTCGAAGACCGTCGGTCCGAGGAAGCAGCCGCGCGGCCTGTGGGTGACGGTTTGGCAGCGGCCGTCGAGGCGAAGCCGGGCTCCTTCCGTCACCCCGCGCTCAATCGCAGCCCGGATTCGCTTTTCCTCCTTTGGGTTCACGACGGGACAGAGCGTCGCGGTTTCGTCTAGGCCGTCTCCCGGTTTGAGTTCACCCGCCGAGCGGATGAAGGCATCGACGACGGCGTCCTGTCGCACGGGATCGCCGACCACCACCAGCACGCTCCCGGCAAGACAGCGCTGTCCCGCAGAGCCGAAGCACGATCCAACCAGGTCGGGCAGGCTGCGCCTCCAGGTCGGCATCGGGCAGGACGAGCAGATGGTTCTTCGCTCCGCCGTGTGCCTGAACTCGCTTGCCGTGAGCCGCTGCGGTGCGGTAGACCGACTCCGCCACTGCCGACGTGCCGACGAAGGAAACCGCCTGGACATGCGGGTTGGTGATGAGCCGTTCGCTGACTTCCTTGCTCCCCTGCACCACGCCGACGACACCCGGCGGCAAGCCGGCATCAGCGAACAGCTCCACGAGTCGGGTGCCGGTGAGCGGTGCCTTCTCCGCAGCCTTGAGGAGGAACGTGTTCCCGCAGGCGACGGCGACCGACATCATCCACAGCGGAATCAAGGCCGGGAAATTGAACGGCGGAATGCCGACCACCACACCCATAGGTTCGCGGATGGTATGGCAGTCGACATCCCGCGAAATGTCGGTCAGAGTCTGTCCCATCAGTTGGGAGGGAATGCCGCAGGCAAATTCGACGACGTCAAGCCCGCGCCGTAGCGAGCCGCGCGCCTCGCTCAACAACTTGCCGTTTTCGCGGACGATGCTGTGTGCCACGTCTGAGAAGTTCTTTTCCAGCAGCTCTCGGAACTTGAACAGGACGTGGGCCCGATCCGGCGCCGGAGTGGCGCGCCAGCCAGGGAAGGCTCGGGCGGCCGCAGCGCAGGCCTCGTCTACCTGCTCCGGCGCGGCCTCGCGCACCGGCGCCAGCATCTCGGCCGAGTCCGCCGGATTGTAGATGTCGCGGCTCGTGTTCCCACGGCCCTCGACCCAGGTTCCGCCGATCAGGTTCAGTGCGGAAGCGGAACTCGAGGATGTTGCAGGCGACCGATCAGGGGCAGCAATGGTGCTCATGAAGTCCTCCGGAAGCTGGAGAGTCTGTTCACGGACAGTTGCCTGTCGAAGTCATAGGAGTCATCCCCGTCATTCTAGAGCGCCTAACAGTTGGATTGCGCACGCCCGGGGCCGATGTGAAGAACCCCCCCCGACGCCTGCCGGCGTCACCCCCTTCGTAAGAGGGGGATCATTCAGGCGAACCAGCCCGTTCTTGTCCCCCCTCTTGCGAAGGGGGGATTAGGGGGGTTCTGTGGGAGAGAACTTCGTGCGTGTGCAAGCCAAGTGTTAAGCGCTCTAACAACCCCGGCAACCTATTATCCGTGGCAAGAAGAAGGTTCGCCAGGAGATCGAGGACCGCGTCCTCAGGCGCTACAGGATGAAGAAGGACCGGCACGACGGCTGGGAGTATGAACTCTCGATTCCCTATGAAACGGGCGAGGACCTCGACGCGGCCATTTACGATGACATCCTCCACGAGGCGACCTGGATCGCGGAGAATCGTTGCTGCTTCATCGAAGCCGACTTCACCGCCGCTGGCGATCCTGACCGGAGCTGGTGAACGTCTCCCTCTTCGACGGCGGCGTGCCCGCCAGCGGCATATCATCCCCGGCGGATGGGGATGACGGCGATCAATTCCCTTCGCAGCCGATGAGGAGGGAGATGCGCCCGTTGTAGGGCGATGCCCGGTCGCGAAAGATCCGGTCGGCGGCGATCAGAGGAACGTTGTATCGGCGCGCCACCGCCGGATACAACCGTCCTGCACCGCGTGCTTGAGTTCAGTCGCAAGCCGGACGGCGTCCGGCAGCAGATCACGGTCCGACGTCAGCGCGAACAGCCCCTTTTGCAACCGGCCGAGCCAATGGTCGCAGCGAACGCGCGCCTGCCCGGCCTCCAGTTCGCCGCAGCGGACCCGCTGGCACAGCGCGGCGCAGACCTCGACGCTGATGAGCTCGGGAGCCAGCAACTTCTCCTCGCTCGCCAGGACGGCGATCGCCTCATCCGAGCCGATCTCTTCCAGATAGGCTTTAGCCGCCACGCTGGCGTCGAGGACGATCATCCTCGTTCATACCGGTCTTCGCGGATCAATGCCGCCGAGTCGGAGAACGTGCCGTATTTCTGACGCAGCTCGCCGCGCATGCGATTCAGCTCCTCGGCCAGCTCCCGCTTTGGGGCGCATCGCCTCCTGGCGGAGCATCTCCCGGAGCTCGCCCTCCAGGCTGTTGCCATGTTCATGGGCGCGGAGCCGGAGCGACTCCAGAACCCAGGGATCGACATTGCGGATACGGACATCGGTCATGCAAACCATCCATGGTTGCAATAACTTGGATCATAGTGCCACAGCCATCGCGATATGTCAAATGAGAACATCATGCACAAACCGCATCGCTGGCATAATCGGCATGATCGAGCGCTGCAATGATTAATGGCACATGGGAGGCCGTTCCCCCCCTGCCCTCATTTTTCATTTGCCTTCATGCTGAATAAAGGACATTTTTCAGCATGAACGAGAGCGTCTGCGGGCGCGATGATGGCTATAGGTACCCGCCGTTGCGTCGAGGACCTCCACATGCCGATGCACGTGGGCGACAACCACGACAAGGGCGGAAGTTCCTCAAGCAGTATCGTCGAAGGCTTGCTGGCACGACTTGCCTGCCGCCGCTGCGAGCGGGGAATCGTCGCACGGGTCCGCGTGTCCTACGGCGTTGGCGAAGGTTGTCCGCCGGGGTGCCAGAGAAGATGGTAGACTATCCCAGACCCCACGAATGGCGGTGACCGCGAACCCGGCATCTTAGGGACCGAGACGATGCGAGGACGACGCCACACATTCCAACCGATGGTCGAGCCGATCGAGTCGCGAGCCCTTCTGTCGGGCGGGCTTGCGGTCGCGGCCTCCGCCCAGAGCATGGTCCGGCATCATCACTCCGTGACGGTCCCACTGAATGGGGCCCTCCGCGGCCAGTATAACACGAACTCGGTATCCCCCGATGCGGGCACGAGTTATTTGTTCAGTGGAGTGAGCTTTGTCAGAGGATTCGGTCTCGCCTCCGGTCTCTGCGAGATCCTCACTCCCCGGCCCGGCGTCGAGGGTCACGCTCAGGGCAATCTGGCCCTGCTCAGTGCGCGTGGGGCGCTGCACATTCAACCTCACAGCTCTCGAGCCGCAGACTGGAGCCCAGACTATAGCCAGTGATTACTCCTACCAGATCACCAGCGCGACGGGCGTGTTCCAAGGCGCGGAGGGGGGTGGCGGCTCCGTCACACTGACGTTGATCCAGGGGCCGCGCAGCCATTTCGGATATCCCCGGATCCTCCAGCGATTCATCCTCAGCCTGAAGTCCGACTCACTCGCGACCTGAGCGGGTGTATGAGAAGCCCGCTTGAGCCCCCGAATGGGGCGGCAGAGTCTAGCCTGGTGGCGTCAGCCCCAGGATCCGGTGAGACCACCAAACCCAGCCCGGTCCGCCCCCCAACCCCGGGCGTCGCCCGGGGTTGGGGAGCGGACCGGGCTGGAAACGGGAGCGATTGGCGGCGGATCCTCGACCTGGGGCTCACGCCACCAGGCTAGACTCTGCCGCCCTGGCGCGGTGAAAAGATGGGCTGGACCCTTCGAAATGACCTCGGTCGCGCTTTGGCCTTCTGTGGCGCGGAGAATCCGACCTCTCACCCGCCTTTCGGGCACCCTCTCCCCAATGCCGCGGGGCGAGGGGGAGGTCGGCCGCGCTACGGAAACCGGATGAACGCTCAGGGGTGTCAACACCAACGTTTCACCGCGTCACTGCCGCCCTTCCAGGGCTTCTCATACACCCTCTCAAGCCGCATCGCCGACAAGGGGTCACTCACGGCCGGTTCGTCGTCGTCCCCCGTTTTTGACTTCCGCCCTGGTCGATGATGCTGCTACTGAACGCCCGTTAGGAGCTCTGGACCTGAATGTTGGCGTGACGGGCTCCCGACTCTCGGTTCGGTTGGTGGCCGCGGCTCTGACACGGCTCCCCGGTCCGTTCGAAGGCCCCCCCGATCGCGGCGCCACCGGCATGGCCACGTACCGGAAGACCGGCCTTCGGACGATGCCCAACACGGTGCCCTCCTGTTCCGTCAGTCCTCGGAGTTCTGGGTCACGCAGCGGGGGCGTGCTGGTCGTGCCCCGCCGCCAGCCCTGATCATCGAGCTCGGCTCGGCCGCCTGGCTCCCACGTCGCTGGGCAGACGACCCGAGGGATTCTCCTCGGTCGGGTCAGGTTGCGCAGCCGGTCCTGCAACCTCGTGGCACGCCTGGCACCCCGCGGCGGTGCCACGGTCCGAGTGGACATCTGGGTCCGGTACGACTCCGAGCGGACCGGCGTCGTCGAGAGCGATTCGCTCCGGAGGTACTTGGGCCTCCGGCAAGCGACGGGGCGGGGAGGCGGCCACCTGGCACCAGCTCGCCACGATCGACCTGCGAGAAGGGGAATATGGTGCGGCGCGGGAGAAGTGATTCAAGGCGCTTACGATTCGGCAGGTTCCTGCGGCCCTTCAAGCCGCTGGAGATGGGTGGGGTATTGGGGACCCCGGGTTTCACACGGGGCTGTGTTCCTGCGGCCTTTCAGGCCGCCGCATCCGAGCCCGCACTGTCGAGAATCTGCGGTCAGTTCGCTCGGAGTGACCGGCCGGAGTTCAAAGTCTCAGCTCCCACGTTTCCCCGACCAGATCATGGCCCCAGCTCTGATGCGGTTCCTCGCGCACACGGCGATAGCCGGCCGCGGCGTAGATCTTCCGGGCGGCGTGGAGGACGTCGTTCGTCCAGAGGACGATCTTCCGGTATCCCACCTGACGCGCAAACGCCGTGCACTCATCGACCAACCGACTGCCGATCCCCAACCCGGCGCGGAGGGTTCGACCAGCAACAGGCGGAGCTTCGCTACCGTCCTCGACTTCTTCACGAGGAGTACGGATCCGACGTTTTGCCCATCCCGTTCCACGATCCAGCAGCGCTCGAGCTTCGGGTCGTAGTGCTGGACGAACTTCGCCACGATCTCGGCCACGAGGGCCTCGAAGCGCTCGTCCCAGCCATATTCCTGGGCGTACAAGACCCCGTGCCGGTAGACGATCCAGCCCATGTCGCCGGGGCGATGAGGTCGGAGGAGATAGGGAATCGCCGGCTCGGAACGGTCGCCGAGCAGCGATTCGATCGTGCCCATCGCCCCGATCAGCCGGCCCTGGTCGGCGACGGCCAACCGGGCAACCAAGGCGCGAACCTCGTCGCGCGAGCGAGTGTCCAGCCGCTTGAACGCCTCGCGACCCTGCTTCGTGAGCGAGAGGAAACTCTGCCGCCGATCCTCGTTCGAAAGCTGACGATTCAGCAAGCCGCGCGTTTCGAAATCCCGCAAGATTCGGCTCAGGTAGCCCGCATCCAGGCCCAGTTCCTCGATGAGGACTGTCGCCGTGGGCGCCTCACGGTGAGCAAGCTCGAAAAGGACCCGGGCTTCGGTCAGCGAGAACGGGCTCTGCAAGAGCCCCTCATGCAACACGCCGATCGTCTTCGTATAAGAACGATTGAAACGCCGGATGGCTTCGACGCGGGATTCACTGTCGGTTTCAGTGGCCATGCGCGCGAGGATACAAAGAATACTTGTCGGAGTCAACCATTTTGTTGACACCGACAAGGAAATCGGTCAGCGGTTACCTTGATCCCACTTCGACGCGTGGGACTGCCCGGTTTCGCCTGTTTCGATTATTGCCGTTGTTTCGAGCAAGCGATAGAATGGAAACGGTCGTCAGAAGGGGAGGTCTTATGTCGCGTTCCCTATCCGAGCTTCCGAGGACTGCTACGCCAACAGAGGCGGAGATCCTGTTGGCTCGCGAGTCCGTTCCGGTACTGGCCCGTTTCCTGAAATCGAAGCGTCAGCGCGCGGACTGTCGCGTCCAGATGCAGCCGGGTGATCCGCCGCGAGAAACCGTGACGATTCCCGTGGCTGTGCTCCGTCTCCTGGAGCAGATAGCCAAGGGCCATGGCGTCACCGTGATGCCCACGAATGCCGAGCTGACGACTCAGCAGGCCGCCGATCTGCTCAACGTCTCCCGCCCTTACCTCGTCGGTCTCCTGGAGGAGAGGAAGATTCCGTTCCGCCAGGTCGGAAAGCATCACAGGTCCGCCTCGATGATCTGATGGCGTACCAGCGCCGGGATGATGAGAAGCGCCTGAAAGTCCTCGAAGAACTCGTGGCCCAGGCTCAAGAATTGGATATGGGCTACTGATCGTGACACGACGGACGGCATTGCTCGATGCCTGTGTCCTGCTGGCCATCGAGAATCAGGAGCACCATCACGATCATGATCGACGACATTCTCGACCAGGCGGCTGCGGCAATCGCCGAGGCGGACGCCATCTTGATCGGGGCGGGTGCGGGGATGGGCGTCAACAGCGGCCTGCCCGACTTCCGGGGCCCGCAGGGTTTCTGGCGGGCCTATCCGCCCTATGAGCGGCTGGGGCTCAACTTCGTCGCGCTGGCCAACCCGCGCTGGTTCGCCAGCGATCCCGAACTCGCGTGGGGCTTCTACGGGCATCGGATGGGCCTCTATCGGCGGACGGTGCCGCATGAGGGGTTCGCGATCCTCCGTCAGTGGGCCGAGCGAATGCCGCGCGGGGGGTTCGTGTACACGTCGAACGTCGATGGCCATTTCCAGCGGGCCGGGTTCGATCCCGAACGGATCATCGAGGTTCATGGGGCCATCGACGCCATGCAGTGCATGGGCCACTGCGGAATCGGGATCTTCCCATCCGAGCCGTACGAAGTCGCGATCGACCTGGAGACGATGAGGGCGATCCCCCCACTCCCGGCCTGTCCGAAATGCGGTGAGCGGACGCGCCCGAATATCTTGATGTTCGGCGATCGGGGCTGGGACTCCTCGCGGACCGACGCCCAGGAGCGCCGGCTGGCCGCCTGGTTGCGAACGCTCAACGGCGCACGCATCGTCATCGTCGAACTGGGCGCCGGTCTGGCCGTCCCGACGATCCGGATCATGAGCGAGGATTTCCTCGTGGCACCGGGCCGAACGCTGATCCAGATCAATCTCCGCGAGTCGAACGTGCCCGCCGGACACATCGCGATCCCGATCGGGCGCCCTGGCGGCCCTCAACGCGCTGGACAGCCTGATGAGTAGGCCGTGATGATTCCTTTCTTCATGGTCCTCTACTTCTTCCGGGCACCGTCGAACGGAGCGGGCAGTAGGTCGTGAACGGCCTGGATGATGCGATCCTCGGTCTCGGGCGCGAGCCGGGTGGGATGCCCATAGTAGATCATCGAGGAATCGGCCTCGTATCCGCCCTCGCTGAGGACTCGCCGCGAGGGGATATAGCAGGGCACGTCGTTGCTATACGCGGCGATCCAGAGCCGTTCGCCGTCGATCTCCCACTTGAGCCGGAGCGCGTAATCTACGACGACTTCACCGGCGAGGAAAACCATGGCCATATCGTCTCCGAAGCACCAGGTCTGGACGCGATAAGGCACGGTGGTGGGGAGGGTCTCGCCGCGTTCGAGCCGCTCGATCAACGTACGGGCGAGGAAACCTTCAGAGCCGGATCGTTTGGCGCGGTCAGCGAGTGCAGCCCGATCGGGGAGCGGTTCGAGAGGCAGCTCGATCTGGCGGAACCGACAGGCGATCTGGCCGTTGAGCGGCGTCAGGCCAGTCTTCGCCGCGAGTAGCCGGTTCACCTCGGACGCGGCGGCGGCCCCGTGTTGCTTGGCGTCGTCGAGGTTGCGGCGCGGCTCGGGGTTGGCGTCGGCGCCGCAGCCGATGATGGCCAGCGCCACGGCGCCCGGTGACTGCGTCTCGATCGCGTCGCAGGCGTAGCCGGCCCACTCGGCGCAGATCTTATTGAAATCGCCGCCGAGCGTCGTGCAATGGCAGGCGTAGCCGAACAGCACGGCGCGGACTTTGCCGGACGGGTCGGTGGCGACCAGCACGGGCAGGCTCGGGTCCGTCGGCCCGTTGGGATTGACACCGAACCCGACCCACTTTCCATTCTTGAGCACTCGCCGGTTGGCCGCGAACCCGGCGCGGCCCTGGCCCCACGCCAGGCTCGCCGGCTTACGGTCGGCCAGCGCCGTCAATACGGCCTTCTCGATCGCATCGGTCAGCTCGCGTCCGTAGCGATCGATGTGGTCCTTCTGGTCCTGCGGCAGCGGCCGTCCGAAGATATACGCCAGCTCGCTGCTGAGTGCCGGTGCGCAGTGAGTGTGCGTCGAGCAAACCGTGAACCGTTCGCGTTTCAGCCCCAACTTCGACTTCAGTCGTGCCGTGACCTCCTCGATGATCTTCGACCCGACGGCGCAGTTGTCCACGGCGACCAGGATCGCGGGGCCCCCGTCGGTCTCCTCGCCGCCGATCGCGAGCGCCCGGGCTTTGAGGGGGCTCGCCACTCCCTCGGACTCGGCCGTACGGCTCCCATAGCCCGTCAGCCGGATCGGGTAACCGGGCGTGATGTCAACCACGGCGACCCCAACTGGCACCGGTGCCCCCGGCGCCGCGGGAGTCGATCCACCCTCGAGTGCCCGAGCCGAGGAATCCGCGAAACCCATCAGAACGAATCGCGCCATTGATAGGCCGTTCGTGTAGCGCATGACTTCGGTCCTTTCCGAGGAAGCTCTTGTCTCCTCACAGTCCATTCAGAGTCCGTCCCGGAAGCCTCAATGGCCGTCTCGTAGGGTGCTCTGTGAGCACCGAATTCTGCGAAGTACGCCATACTCGGTGCTCACAGAGCACCCTACAAAGACTTTCCGAGACCGTCACTCAGTACCGCCAGCTCGTGACGTCGCCGCCGGGTGGTGCCGACTTCAGGATGCGTTCAACGATGCGAGGGGCGAACATCTGGTGATAGCGGAGCCGGCTGATGGCATTGGGTCGGGTCGGGTCGCCGTTCCAGCAGTGCTCTGCACGGTCGCCATAGGTGACCTCGCCCCCATAGGCAGGATCCTTGGTCTTCTTGAGGATGTCCTCGACAAGATAGACGGCGTTGTTCAGGTAGTAGCTGTCCATATCACCGACGTGAATGTGAATCTTGCCTTCGAGTTTCTTGCCGATCTTGGGCCAGTCGCGCTCGAGGATGTGGCCGAGGTCGTAGTGGTCGCGCCAGTATTCGGCGACCTGGTGATCGATGACGCCGGTCCGCTTGTCCCAGATCCGCCTGGGGTATCCGTCGGCGCCGACGGGCGAATAGACAGCCTCCCAGATGTCCCACTGCTGGCCCGATCGGCTCTTGGTGCCTAGGACCAGCTCCAGCCGGTTGATGCTCTCAACAGTACAGGAGACATGCCCCAGGTAATCGCGCATCCCAGGCCGCGGGACCTTGTGCCAGGGACCTTCGTCGAAGTAGGCGTTCCTGTCCTTGTAGATGTCGACGACCGTGTAGGCACGGAAGTCGATCGGGTCGGGACAGGCGGCCCAGCAGCCGTTATACTCGTCAGGGTAGAAGACCTGGGCGGCCAGGGCCTCCCAGCCGCCGGTCGAGCCGCCGTAGAGGAATCGCGACCACCCGGCGCCGAGGCATCGATACTTCTTTTCCAGGAACGGGATCAGCTCGTAGGTGATGGCGTCGCCGTACGGACCGAGGTTGGCCGAGTTGACTGCGTATGAGTCGTCGTAGAACGGATTGGCATGCTGGATCTCGATAATGATCATGCGCGGATAGTTCGGGCCAGTCCATTCCTTGTAGAACTCGTGGGCGAGCTCCTGCGTGGTGCGGTTATACGCGGGCAGGTGGAACCGCTCGCTGTATTCGGGCTTGAGATCTGGATCCGGCGGCTCTTCGCGGAAGCCGCCGAAGGTCTGGGGAAAATGGCCGTGGAAGATGACCAGGGGATAGCGGGCCTGTGGGTGTGAGTCGAAGCCCTCGGGCAGGAGGACGTGCGCGCCGAGGTGCATGGGACGTCCCCAGAACTTCGTGAGCCGCTCGCTCTGGATCCGCTCGTGTTTGATGTACTTGGTCGTCGCCGGTTCAGGAATCGGCGGGATGATCTTGTCGAGTCGGACGCGGATGATCGCGGCCGGGCCCTGCTCCCCCTGCGTGATCGTGACCTCCTGGGGCGTGCTGTAGAAGTTCCCGGGCGCACGGTTCCAATGTTGTCCCTCGCCTCGGTCCATCGGCAGCTTCACGGTGTGCCCGTCGGCGCGGTGGAACGTCTCGTACCTGTGCAAGAGAGCCTGAACCCGGTAACGACCGGCCGGAACCTGCCGAAGGCTCTCGACCGGATAACCCATCGCCGTGTCGTCGATTCTGACCTCGTGATCGGGTGCCATCGCATCGACGTCGATGCCAAAGATCTGCTGAGACTTCGGGCCATCGTTGATCTGGAGCCGCGGCTCACCCTTGTCGTCGGTGGAGAGCATCACGAGTAACCGGCCATCGATCGGCGCTTCGGCGAGGTCTCGGCCGAAGCTGACGTGGATCCGGATCCCGCCGGCGCGGCTTCCGTTGCCGATTGCTTGCGGCAGTTCAGCCCGGGCAGGAGCGCATACGACCGGTAGCCCGCTCAGCCCCGATGCCCACATTCCCACAGCCAGGAACAGCCATCGTATGGGTCGGCTAGATTGCTTCATCAATGTGGTCATCCGCTGGCCTCCGTCGTGTGGTCTCGATCGAACGAACGATCGTCATCCGCCAGGATCGGCTGATGGGACATATCAGCCTGGCCGCCGTGCGGCCGACCTCGCACTGATACGAGGGTTCGCGTTATTCTGCACGCAGGACGCGTGAGTGACCAGGGGCTAGTCAGTCGAGGAATGCGAGCGCCAGTTCGCCAGCGTACCACCAGTCCCGTGAACGACGTGGATCGACTCGCCACCTGGCCGCTCGCATCGCCGATCCGCACGGAAGCGGTAGGTGCTGGGATCGCGGGAGGAGATGCAGAAGTTCCATGCGTCCGGGAGTTCGTGCCAGGATTCCGGGTTCGCATGGCAGTAGAGATTCATGGCTGTCTGGTCGCTCCAGTCGAGGGTCCCCGCGAGCGCAACAGAGTTCCGCAGGCGATGAACTTCGGGGAGGTGGCGCAAGAAGGCGCGGGCCGTGCCGGCCGCGAACCCTGCGTTCAGGTAGCGCGTGGTGGAGAGCAGCTCGAAGACATGTCGGCGGGCGGCCGGATCGTGGATCGTCCGGGTCCATAGCCGGATCAGTGGGCTCTCTCCAATGTTCACGGGCTCCCGAGCGAGCAGCAGCCGGTCGGGATGGGCGCGGACGAGTTCCCACAAGGAGGCGAGCGGGCCCTGGAAGAAGACGTCGCCGGCATCCCAGTGAGCGACGGGCGTGTCCTCAGGCCAGCGCGCGACGACCTCCGCGAAGTCGTGGAGCCGTCGGATGCTGGGATGAACGCCGTTCTCAGGGATCGCCACAACCTCGACGTCCGCCGCCTCAAGGCGGGCACGCTCGCTGGGATACAGCCCATACGCGACAGCCGTGATCGGCTCGCGGTTGCCCGATGCGCGGAGCGTCGGCACGAACTGGCGACGGAACCGGTCGTAGTGCTGCCGATCGAAGGCGGTCAGGATGCGGCCGACGGCTGCGTCAGTCGTCGACCTCGTGCAAGGCTCGGAGCTGCGTTCATCGCCGATCTGGGCCGGCAGAGCGTGGGCCGCAGGGTTGGCTCGAGGTCTGTGCCAAGCGAGGGCGCCCGGAGATAACCGATCCCGAACCCGGCCCGGCGCATGTCCTCGCAACAGCACCGGCATTCGCACTTCGCCGGCTCCCAGCGGAACGTCAGTTGCGCCAGCCGATCGCGGCGGAAGAGTGTGGCGGACATCCCGACATGAGGAGGATAATCCCAGTTCCATCCCTGTGCCATGTCTCCGGCGCTGTCGGCCCCCATCGCCGCGAAACCCGGCCGAGCGGAGAGCCCCGCCACCAGCCGGGCCACACACTCCGCGCCCAGGACCACGTCGTCGTCCAGGTACATCACCCAAGGCGAAGACCCAAGCCCCCTCCCCTCGTTCCGCGCCCGCGCGATCGTTTCCCATCGGTTGGCATCCCCGCGGCGCGCCGTTCCCACCACGCGATGCACGCGGACCTCGACCGCGCGCTGGCTCTCGATCCCGCGCCACACGTCCCCGCGCGGCGGCGACCGGTCGCGACTCAGGAATATGATATCTACGTTCATTAAAAAGACTAGATACGAGAAAACTTAGAGCGGATCGCGTGAGGATCAACCAGGGCAGCAGCCTGCCGAAGCCGGCAGGAAGCCCTCGGAGCTCACCGCCGCGGTCACGCCGAACTCGTTGCGGTGGAGAACGGCCGCGGTTTCGGGGACGTAGAGGATCACCTCGGCATGCCAGAGTTCCTCCAGGTACTTGAGCTTCGCGGCTTTCGCGTGCGCGATGATCGCCGTTTCCCCGGCGCGGATCTCCTTCTGAGTCTTGGAGGGGCTGAGGAGCGGCCAATCGTTCGGATCGTCAGACGTCCCCGCCACCGATGGCTTGGCCCGAATCGCCCGAACGTCCTCGGGTCGGACGAACCGAGTGATCATTTGCTTGGAACTCATGACCTGGACGAGCTTGACATAGACCACTTGCTCCGAGTCCCAGTCGGTGAGCACGAAGAAGGCCTCGCCGGTTGCCGGATACGGCGACGGCAATGCGACCGTCCCCGCCAGCGTGACTGCATTGTGATGAGCATTCGTAAATTCCATCTTCGAGCCCCCTTGATCGGCGTGCATCGGCGTTAGGCAACGGGCCTCCTGCGCCCGAGTCGATCGCGGTTTGAATTGTGTTGCGGCGGCTCAGGAGTGTCAAGCGTGTTCCCCAACGTGGCCTGCGCGGGAACCCAGGAAGGTTTCGCGGTTTCCGTTTCCCGTACGCCGTGACGGAAGAGCCGAAGATCTCCGGTCTTTCCTGACGGCTGCAAGCTTCCCACAGCGCACTATCGACTCTCGGATCTCACGCGATTGGCCGGATTGTAATCCGGGGGGAGCGTCCGGACGATGCGGAAACCGAAATTCGGCAATCGATCGAGGGCGCTCCCCCAATCCCGGTGTGCCGAGCGGGACTTCTCCGGTGCGGAGCTGAACGAACCGCCTCGGAGCATGCGCCAGGTCACAGTGCCTTTGGCGTCGAGAGCCGCTCTCTCGGCCCGCCCCGGGTCGTTGGCAGGATGTTCCGCGGTACCTTCCGGGTAGGGGGGCTTGGGGACGTCAGGATAGGCACCAGGCGGGCCATCCTGGCACCATTCCCAGACGTTTCCCATCGCGTCGAAGATTCCGAAACCGTTCGGAAGCAGCAGGGCCGGTGGCCTGGCGCAATTCCCCGAGTTCACCCAGGTCCAGGCGTAGTAAGGTAGGAGGGCCCGGGATTCTCCACACGACCAAGCTGTCTCGGTACCGGCCCGGCAGAAGTATTCCCACTCGGCCTCGGTGGGGAGGCGGAAACCGTCTCGCTTGACGGCGTTTTCGGAGATCGCCAGGGATGACTGGGTCGTCTCGGGATAGCACCACTGGCTCCGGGGGATTCCGGCCTTTTCGCTGAGCCAGTTGCAGTACTGTACGGCTTGATGCCAGGACACGCTGGTGGCGACGCAGCCGGACACGTCGCCGTATGGGGATTCCTGCCAGTAATCCTTGTCGAACTCTCGGAATTGGTCCGCGCTGACTTCCTTGGTGCTCACTTCCAGGGATCGGTCGATCCGGCGATGGTGCGGGGTCTCCTCCTTCTTGATCCGCCCCTGCTCGTGCTCGGGAGAGCCCATGCGGAAGGTCAGAGGGGCGGGGAGGATGGCGAATGTGTGCCCCTGGGGCCCATGCTCCCATCCCAGGCCGTCCGAGCCGATTCCTGGCTTCGGCGCGTCCTGGTTACACTTCGCGAGGTACTGGGGCCCTCGCCAACGCATGAGGAGGAGCTCGGCCGCGGAATGGACGCCGGGATGAGGGTCCTCGAGATAGAGGGTGCGAGCGGCCTCGACGACGGCGGCGTCCACAGTCGCGGAGATCCCGACCCGATGGGCCTCGGCCCAGGCCAAAAGGTGGGCCTGGCGCTCGATCGGGTAAACGTTGGCTCGAGTGAGCCGATCGAGGAGGACGTGGGCCGGCAGCCGGCCGGCGGCGAGCCGCGGGATCAGCAGAGAGCGGAGGCGCGGGTCGTCACGGGGCCAGAGGAGTGGCCAGAGCGAGTTCGGCTCGCCCAGGACGGCCAGGGTGATCCCGGCGACGGCCTGACGAGCCGCGACCATTTCCTTCTCAGATTCGACCTGCATGTCGTTGACGCGTACATTCAGTTCCTCCTTCAAGAAACCGAGCACAACGTCCTGGTAACCTGCCTTCTGGGCCTCGGTCAGAAGCGCGATCGCGAGAACCTGAACCGTCGGGTCACGGGGGGGATCGCAGCAGATCTTGACGATCGGTTGAACCAGAGACCGAGCGGCCGGTCCGAGCATCGCAAACCAGAGAGAACGGGTCTCACCGGGTTCGGTCAGCAAGGCTTCCGCCAGCAGGGAGGCCGTGGCCGAGGCATCCGGCCCCAAGGAAAACCCCGGCTCGATGACCGCCAGTGCGCAGGCGGCACGGAGTCGCGCGCCCGGCTCGGCCGATTCGTCGCGGAGCGCCCGGTGCAACTCGCGGATTCCGGCATGATCCGGATGAGTTGCCAAGGCGTCGGCGATCACCACGACCTCGTCGGGCGGGGCGGACTCCAGTCGGCGCGCAAGGCCGTCGCGCGATCGGGTGTCGGCCGGTCGTGGTAGAGCAAGACCGCGGCGACCTGGCGGTGATGCGGAACACCTCTTCGCGGCATTCTCCATGGCTTCGAGCTTAGGGCGGAGAGTTTCCCGGTAGGCCGCGAGATCAGGAAGGATTTCCGACAACCGGTGATAGTCCGCAACCAGGACATCCCCGAGCCAGTCATCGGCGCTGCTCGCGATCGCGGACGGAGCGGGCCCAGGAGCCCAGAGCCACTCCGATCACGATCGCAGCGGCGGCGCGGATGAGATAATGCTGCGTCGCCGCCCGCATCATCCTGCGTTCGTCCGTCGACCAGTCGCGGCGGCTGGTGAACCCGAGGATTCTCAACCATTCGAGGAACGACGGGAGTCGGCGCCGTCCCGGACGGTCGCGCCAGAACGCAGTGGATTCCGTCAGGAGCAGCTCGGCCCGACCACGACCCGTCTCCCGCTGCTTCCGAATCAGCCATCGGCGGATCGGTGGGACCAGGTAATCGTGTGTGAGCTGATAGTAGGTCTCACCGTGGGATTCCGGGGCCAGGCCTGGGCGGTGGTCTCCCTCGACTTCGACCGACGATGGGTCGACGGGACTGACCAGGCGCAGCTCATTGTCGAGGATGGCGATCAACTCGGCGAAGTCGTCGGGGCGGTCGGCGTAGCCGGCCGATTCACGGAGCACGCTTGCCGCGCGGAACCGGCCCTTGAGGTTCGAGGACGGCTCGGGCAGCAGCGTCCTGAGCACGGCCTGGGCCGCACGCTGGTGCACGCGATGCGTCGGAGGCGCCGTGGATGACGCGAAAGTCTCCTCGAGGAACATCACCCCGCTCCCCTCGAACCCGCCCAGCTCGCGGAGCGTCGCCGACGACCAGTTACGGCGCCGGAGCGTCTCCACGAAGAGGGTCAGGCGGACGGGGACGACGCGGCCGTCAGGCGCCGCGAGCTCGGCGACGGCTTCTTCAAGAAACTGTGTGTGATCCGGGCCGGCCTCGTCGGGGAGCCGTCCCAGAGCCCGGCCGATCTCGGCCAGCACGCGACGCGCGTGCTGGGGGTCGAACTGCTCGACGGCCGCGGAGTTGACCCCCTCCACCGGACGGACCTCCAGCGCACGCAGGAACCGCGTGATGGCCATCCAGAAATCATCACGCACCAGGAGGATGGCTTGCAGGCCGATGCCGTCGCAATGGCGCAGGGCCCGGACGAGCTCCCCATCGGTCTGGGCGGGATGGCCCTGGAGCCATTGTTCGAACTGGTCCAGGACGATGAGGACCTTCGAGCCGGGCCGGGCCGCCGAGCCCTCGCGGACGGCGGCGGCCGCCTCGGCCGGCCCGCAGTTCTTGGGCAGGTCCGGGTCCGCGCGGCGCATCGCGTCGACGAGGCGCGCCTCGGTATCGGTGGCGGTGGCTTCGACGTAGGCCAGACGGACGTGGGAAGCCAGCCGAGGCAAGAGCCCGGCCTTGACGAACGACGACTTGCCGCCGCCGGAGGGTCCATAGAGCAAGCCCACGGCGAAGGACCGCGCGGGGTCGGTCTCCTCGATCCGACGCTTCCACGCGCGGATCGACTCGGGCAGGCCGTATCGGTCCCGGGGGCCGGGGACCAGGGTGGCGAAGAAGTCCGCATCCTCGGCATCGAAAGCGCGAAGCCCCTTCGGTACGATCCTCGGTGGCCCCAGGGCGGTGATCCGTAGGCTCGACGGACCGGTCGAACTCCACGACATCCCCATCGACGGACGGCCCCTGCGCGGCGAGCCAGTTCCGCAGGTCGTCGGCGAGTTCCGCGGCTGACTCGTAACGGTCATCCATCCGTTTCGCCAGGCATTTCAGACAGATCCGCTCCAGCTCGCGAGGAATCAACTTGTCAATCTGGCGGGGAGGCTTCGGGTTATCCTCGAGAACCGAGCGAAAGATCTCCTCACGCCGCCGCGAGGGGAACGGGAGCCGGCGGGCCAGGCCCAGGTAGAGGATCACCCCCATCGACCAGACGTCGGTCCGGGCGTCGAGGCGATGCGTCTCGCCCCGGATCTGCTCGGGGGCCATGTAGGAGGGCGTGCCGGCGACCTCACCGGTCCGGAGCCGCTGCAAGTCCTCGCGGACCGCCAGGCCGAAATCGGCGATGTGCGGCTGGCCCTGACCGTCGATCAGGATGTTCGAGGGTTTCAGGTCGCGGTGGACCAATCCGGCCCGGTGGGCGTGGTGGACAGCCTCGGCGATGTGGACCATCAGCCCCGCAACCCGCGCAGTTGAGAACCGGGCGGCCCGGAATACCTCGGACAGGTTCCGACCCTCGACATACTCGAAGACGACGAAGGCTTCCCCTTCCGCACCGCCATGATCCCCGACGTCGTAGACCTGTACGATTGCCGGATGCTTCAGTCCCGCGGCGATTCGGGCTTCCGCCTGGAACAGTTGGACCTGACCCGGCGAGCGGAACAGTCCCGGATGCGGGACCTTGATCGCCACGGGCCGCCCGAGCTTGTCGTCGCGAGCGAGGTACACGTTACCGAACCCGCCGCGGCCCAGCAGCTTCATCACCGGGTAGCGGCCGAACCGCTCGGGGAGCGGATCCGTGGTTGTGGCCCGCGGCCGGCCATCGGCTCCCTCGTCGCCCGTGAGGGTCGCCAGGGCTGGGGGGGACAACCCCGACAATCCAGCCTGGGTGGGATGTGATGGATGCGCGGGGCTTGGCGGCGTCAGGGCCGTCCGGTCGGATTCCTGTGGCCCCCTCGAAAAGACGGATGCGAGCGCCGATGCCCACTCCGGACATCGATCGAGATAATCCTCGGGCGCGGGGATTTCCCCGGCCGCTGTCCTCAGCTCGACCTCGATGCCGAGCAACTCGCGGAGCAGCCGGTCCCGCATTCCGGGCTCAATCTGATCGAGGTAGTCCTCGATCCTCGGAGGTGGGCTCTCCCCCATCCTCCCGATGGTCTCGAATCGCTCGCAGATGGACACGATGCGCTTCAGGGCATCGGCGTCCAACGAGCCGTCATGGAGGGATTCGTCATCGTGCGACACGCCATTCGACCCTCTCGTAGTTCGATTCCGTCGCTCGCCCGCGAGCGATCGTCCTGATGATGTCTGGGTGTCCGGTCAGCCGTTGCTGCGTCGATCATCGATCCACCAGCATAACGGGCGGAATCCTCAGAAGCGATGGTCTCGCGCCTGGAGGCAACGTTCGACATCCCGGAGGGCTTTCCGCGCTGCACGATAGCCCGGGTCGAGGTGAATGGCCTCACGGAAGCACTCGGCGGCCTCCGCGAAGCGCTCCTCGGCGCGAAGATCCAGTCCCAGGTTGAAGAACGCCTCATCGAGGCATCCTTCATAGCAGCTCTCGGTCGCTTTCCGGTGGACCTCCTCCGCTTCGCGCATACGTCCCTGAAGGGCAAGGACGCACCCCAGGTAGATATAGCCCTGAGTGTCTCTCGGCGCAGCCTCGATGGCTTTGGAGTACCACTCGGCCGCCCTCTCATAGTCGCCTCGAAACCTGTAGAGCTGGCCCATCATACACAGGGGGAAATGCTGTCTCTCCTCGGGACAGAGCCGGAGCGCATTCGATACGGCTTCCTCGGCCTCGTTGTAGCGTGCGAGCTCGATCAGGGCGTTGGCCAGCAGGTACCACGCGTACCCATGGTCGGGGTACCTGGCGAGGTATCGGCGCGCCCGGAGGATCGTCAGCGCCGGCAGATCGGCATCGGAGGCGGCTTTCACTCTCGCGAATCGTGCTCCTCGCAATTCGTCCGCGTCCATCGACGTTGACTCCGCGATATCCGCCGGTTCTCCGGCACGGCCCTCGACAACCAGAGCGAAACGGCCTCGATCGGGTTCGGTTGGGTGCGAGATCGTCCCTGACGGTGAGGAGGAAGAGATCGGGTTATTCACGCTAACCTCCCGGAAACGGGATTGTGTCGGGACGACGAACCTCATTCCCACCACTCCCCGGGTCGGAAATCCACAGGCTGAGGATGCAGGGAGGGTCCTGTCCGGCAGAACGGTTTGGTACGATCGAACTCCGGTTGAGTTCGAGTTGACTCGGAAGACCCGCAGGCCGTTTCCGCATGGCGATCGATGCATCCTTGCTTCAATCACTGTACATTCGAGGAGTCAGCGAACATGGAATCTGGGCGGGGCAATGTCATCGGATGGATCGGATCCGGATTGATCGTAGCGGCCGTCATGGCGCTTGGCCTGAGCGTTCCGGCAGCCGAGCCTGGGGCGGCGCCCGAGGCTAATCCCGCTGTGCCGAAAGTGCCCGTCCCGCCGCTGGAGGCATCCAAACAGATCACGGTACCGAAGGGCTTCCATGTGACCCTCTCCGCCGCCGAGCCCGACGTCGTCCAGCCGATCGCCATGACGCTCGACCAGCGGGGCCGGCTCTGGGTGGTCGAGAACTACTCGTATCCCGTCTGGCTGGGTGGTCCGCACGGCAAGGACCGCATCCTCATCTTCGAGGACGCCGATGGCGACGGCCGATTCGATCGCCGGACCGTGTTCGCCGACGGCGGGACCAACTACACCGGCATCGAGCTGGGTTTCGGCGGGGTCTGGGTCTGCGCCACGCCCAACCTGATCTTCATCCCCGACCGCGACGACGACGACCGGCCCGACGGCGCGCCGATCGTCAAGCTCGACGGCTGGGATATCAAGTCTCAGCACAACATGTTCAACGCTCTGCGATGGGGACCGGATGGCTGGCTCTGGGGCTGTAACGGCATCCTGGGCAGCTCGCACGTCGGCAAACCGGGATCGCCGCCCGAGAAGCGGACGCCCATGAATTGCGGCGTCTGGCGATATCACCCCACTCGCGAGGTCTTCGAGGTCGTGGCACACGGCACGACCAATCCCTGGGGACTCGACTTCGACGACTACGGTGAGGCGTTCATCACCAACTGCGTCATCGCTCACCTGTTCCGGGTGATTCCCGGGTCACACTTCCAGCGCATGTACGGCAATGACTTCAACCCGTTCCTCTATGAACTGATGGAATCCTGTGCCGATCACCTGCACTGGGCCGGCGGGCGCTGGCAGGACTCGCGAACGGGTCAGCAGCATGCCGTGCTCGGCGGCGGCCACGCTCACGTGGGGGGCATGATCTACCTGGGCGACAACTGGCCAGAGTCGTACCGCAATACGCTATTCACCTGCAACATCCACGGACATCGCGTGAACAACGATCGGCTCGATCGCGGCGACGAGGGATATCAGATCATCGCGCGGCACAACCCCGACTTCCTCTCCTCGGCCGACCCCTGGTTCCGCGGGCTGGAGCTGAAGTACGGGCCGGACGGCGGCGTGTATCTCACCGACTGGTCTGACATCGGCGAGTGCCACGAGACCGACTCCGATAACGCGCATCGCGAGAACGGCCGGATCTTCAAGATCACGTATGGGGATATCAAACCGGTGAAGGTTGACCTGGGCCGCCAGACCGATGAGGAACTGGCCAAGTTCCAGGTTCATCCCAACGAGTGGTACGTCCGAATGGCGCGTCGGCTGCTCCAGGAGCGCGCGGCGGCCGGCAAGGACCTGGGCGCGGCGCATCGCGTGCTCCGCGAGATCCTGTGCGACCGATCCCGACGCTCGACGCAAGCTCCGGGCGATCTGGGCCCTGAATGCCACTGGTGGGATGGATGAGAAGGCCCGGCTGGCGTTGCTCGACCATCTCAGCCCGCAGGTTCGGGCGTGGGGTGTGCGCTTGCTCGTGGACGACGGGGCGCCTTCCGCGACGGCCGTGAACCGTCTCGAGGGAGATGGCGGATTCTTCGAAGTCGAACAACGGCGGGGCCGTCGAACGCAGCGCGCGAGTGCGGCTCTTCCTGGCCTCGGCGCTCCAGCGCATCCCCATCCTGGATCGCTGGCCGATGGCCGAAGCCCTGGCGTTGGACGGTGCGTATGCGACGTCGCGCGAGCACACGCTCTTGCTCTGGTACGGCCTGGAGCCGCTGGTACCGCGCGACCGCGCGTCGGGCGGTCGCGCTGCTCGAACGATGCCCGAGCCTGCTCCTCGGCCGGTTCCTGGCGCGGCGACTGATCGACGCGGATGCCGAGGCCGGTCTGGCCGCCGTGGTGCCGGCGCTCCAGGTCACGGCCGGGGTCGTTCCCGGCGTTCCACCGTGAAGTGCTCAACGGCATCCTCGAGGCTTGTCAAGGACGCAAACGCGCCAAAATGCCGGAGGGCTGGGCGTCCGCGTTCGCGTGGCTGACGGACCGAGGTGACCCGGAAGTCCAGGCGAAGGCCGCAGCGCTCGGTCTGCTCTTCGGCGACTCGAAGGCCGAGAATGGTCTTCGGGCGGTCGTCGAAGACCGTGCAGGATCACCAAGCGCCCGGCAATTCGCGCTCCGACACCTGGTGGATCGCCGCGCGGCCGAGCTGGTCCCGGTCCTCTTCCGGCTCCTGGACGACCCGGCGGTGCGGGGGCCCGCGATCCGTGCCCTGGCGGCGTACAACGACCCCGCGACGGCGGAATCGATCCTCCGCCGCTATTCGACCCTCACGCCGGCCGAGCGCGACGACGCGATCGCCACGCTGGCATCGCGACCCACCTGGGCATTCGTTTTGCTGGACGCCATCGGCAAGGGGACTGTTCCTCGCCGCGACCTGAATACGTCGGTCGCCCGTCAAATCCTGGCGTTCCGGGCACCGAAGCTGACATCGTCCCTCGAGCGGGCCTGGGGCACCCTCCGGCCGACGGCCCGGAACAAGGCCTCGTTGATCGCAAAGTATAAAGCGATCCTGACCTCTCGAGATCTGCCGCCTCCCGACGCCGACCGAGGCCGCGCCCTGTTCGGACGCATCTGCGCCCAGTGCCATCGCCTCTTCGATCAAGGGGGTGACGTCGGCCCCGATCTGACCGGCTCCGACCGGGCCAATCCCGATTACATCCTCGAAAATGTCCTGGACCCCAGCGCCACCGTGGGGAGGGATTATACGCTCACCACGGTCGCGACCCGCGACGGTCGGCTCGTTTCCGGGATCCTCCGCGAACAAACCCCCAACGCTCTCGTAATCCAGACCCCGTCGGAACGGGTCACCTTGCCCCGCGACGACGTCGAGGCGATCAAGGGCTCCAGCACCTCCATGATGCCGGAAGGCCAGCTCGAAGCACTCACGTCGCAGGAAGTTCGCGATCTCTTCGCCTACCTCGCGGCAACCCGGCCTGCGGAGAGAGCCCGTCGATGAATGAGCCGTCTCGCCACAAGACATGTGCCGTGAAACGAATTCCGGGCGCGGCGAGCCCGCTTCGTCCGAGGCGAAACGGAGAGTTTGGCTCACCCGTTAGGACCTGAACCTGATGTCCCCCGCGGGATCGTCACCGAAGACCGCCCGTCGAACACAAGGGGTTTGCGGCTCTCGGTCCGGATCGCGGCTCCGCCGGCAGGCGTGGCCACGTGCGCCGAGTGGATCGTCAGGGGCCTTGCGCCGAAGGCGATGGAGAACCGGACTCTCAGGCGCGTGCCGCCCATCGAGACGTGGACGACGTGTCGGAGTGTGGCGTCGGCCAGGCCCGGCGCGGGCGGCAGGTTGGCCGGCTCGGTCCGCTGAGGCGAGGCCGCCCAGATCCCCACCCAGCGACCTTCGTCGCCCCGCGCCGGGCCCGGTCAGGGTGACGAGCGCCAGGGCCGGGAGGCGGCCAGGGATGCGGTTGGTCATCGGCGGTCTCCCCCGATCACTTACCGCTGGTTCCACTCGTCGCAGAAGCTTCCTGGAGCTTGATATAGCGGTCGGCCCACCCCAGGAACGTCGGCCAGTTCGGGCCGGTGTCGTGGCCCCCCTTGTGCTGCCGGAAGGCGAGCTCACCATCGGTGATCGGCGTCTCCACTTCGGGGAATTCCGATGTGCCCAGGTCCTTCTTGCCCAGCAGCCGGAAGACCGGGCCGGCCGCCACGGCCGCCAGGAAGCTGCCCCGCTGGTCCACCCACTGCCCCTCGGCGAACGGGCCGGTCGAGGCTCCGTAGCTGATGAACGTCGGCCGCGGCGCGCACAGGGCGATCAGTTCGTGGGCGTCGACGGGCAGGTCGCCCGGCGTCAAGGGGCCGCCGTACTTGAGGAAGTTTCCCGCCATCCAATGATATTCGCCCGAACCCGTGAGGTTCTCGACCAGCTCGCCGAAGTTGCGGCGGTGCAGCTTCGCCCCGCCCTCGCCCGAAGAGCCGATGAAGCCAATGGCGAAGCGTTGGTCATAAGCCATCGCGACGAGCGCCGCCTTGCCGTACCGGGACAGCCCCTCGATGCCGACCTGCTTCGCGTTGACAGCCTTGTCGGTCTCGAAGTAGTCGAGGGCGCGGCTGGCGCCCCAGGCCCAGGCGCGGAGGGCGCCCCAATCGTCGGGCTTGCGCGGCTGCCCCTTGTTGCACAGGCCGATGATCCCCTTGGTCAGCCCCGCGCCGTTGTCGGCCTGGATGCTGTTGGGGACGATGATCGCGTAGCCCCAGCCCTTGGCGAGGACCAGCGGTTGCCACGGCGGGCCGAAGAGCCCGAACCCGGCACCCTTCGTCGCCGCCTTGGGCATCGCCTTCTTGGCAGCCGCCCCCCGCCCGCCCGGTCTCGGGCCGAACCCGCCGAACCCGAAACCAAACTCCATCATCACAGGCACCGGGCCTTTGGCCTCCGCCGGCGTCGTCAGCGTGAGCTGGATGTCCACTTTGATCTCCGGGCACCGCGAATTGTCGACGTGGCCCACCAGCCTCTTGGTGATGACCGGGATGTCGCCGACCTTCTCCTGCTTCGTCTCGGTGACTTCCCACTTCACCTCGGGTACGTCCTTGGGGACGCGGCCGTAGACCTCGCGGTCGAAGTCCTCGACGATCTCCGGCCGGCGCTTGGTCCACCACTGCTCGGCGGAGGCGACCTTCGTCCCATCCTTGCAGACGAGAGGGTCTGGGAGCGTGAACGGGTTGACCTTCGACTCGTCGTAGTTGGCAAAATTCGGCGCGCGGCGATTCATCCCTTCGGCACCCTGGCGGAGCGATTTGATCCCCAGTGCCTCCATCATCAGCTTGTGGTCCCGCTGGCTGGCCAACTGAATAGGATTCGGGTTGGCCGACTTGGCCGACTTGGCCGACTTGGCCGACTTCGTGTCCTGCGCGAAGGCGGGCACGACAAGCATGAGCATGAGCAGAAGACTTGCGAGGATGGCTCTTGTCATGGGAGAGGTCCCGGGACAGAAAGTGGAGGAACGTGAACAACGCTGGAGCATACACGAATCGCGGGCGAAATACTCAAGCCTTCAAGGGTGTAGGGCAGGTCGAGCCGCGATTGATCGCGGCGAGGCCCACCGAACGCCGCGGTCTTCGGTGGGCCTCACGCCGCGTTGCGGCGATCGACCCACCCTACAACAGTCTGGGGGTCTCACGCCAGGATCGCCATGTGGACGACCCCCTTGACGTCAGTCAGCCGCATGTCGCGCCGGCGTAGCGGTAGGTCAGCCGTTCGTGATCGAGACCGAGCAGGTGAAGGATCGTGGCGTGCAGGTCGTGGATGTGCATCGGATTCTCGACGGCCTCGTACCCGAGTTCGTCGGTCTGCCCGTAGGCGATCCCGGGCTTCACGCCGCCGCCGGCCAGCCAGAGGGTGAAGCCCTTGTTGTTGTGGTCGCGGCCGTCGGCGTTCTGCCCGTGGGGCGTGCGGCCGAACTCGCCTCCCCAGATCACGAGCGTCTCGTTGAGAAGTCCGTGCGCGCACGTAGGTCCGTCAGGAGACCGGCGATCGGCCGATCGACGGCCCTCGGCGTTGCGGGAATGGCCGACCTTCAGACCACGATGTTGATCCCAGTCGCCGTGGGTCAGCTCGACGAACCGCACGCCGGCCTCGACGAACCGTCGCGCCAGCAGGCACTGGCGGCCAAAATCCACGGTCGCCGGGTCGTCGAGGCCATACAGGCCCTTGGTCGCCGCCGATTCCCTCGCGATGTCCATGACGCCCGGGAGCTTGCCTTGCATGCGGAAGGCGAGCTCGTAGGACTCGATGACCCCCTCGACGCCGGGATGGACGCGCTCGCGTTCGATCAAGTCGCGGTTCATCGCCTGGATGAGATCGAGCTGGAGGCGCTGGGCTTCGGCGTCGAGTCGGGAGTTCTTGATGTTGCCGATCCGGGCCTGAGCGACGGGCTGCCCCTCGTTGCCGATGCGGGTCGCCTGGCAGGCCGCCGGGAGGAAGGCGCTGCCGTAGTTCTGGGCGCCGCCGTTGCGCCCGGTCGGCTTGATCGCGATGAACCCGGGGAGGTCGTCGCTCTCGGTCCCGAGGCCGTAGAGGGTCCACGCCCCGAGCGAGGGCCGGATGAACTGCGAGTTGCCGGTGTGCAGCATCAGATAGGCTTCCGGGTGGGCCGGGAGGTCGGTTTGCATGCTGCGGATCACGCACAGCTCGTCGACGTGCGCGGCGACCTCGGGGAACAGGTCGGAGACCCACAGCCCGCTCTCGCCGCGTCTTTGGAACTTCCAGCGTGAGCTCATCAGCTTGGCGCCGGGGATGCGGCCCGGCCGCGACGACGTCTTGCCGTCGGCCGCGGCGAGTTCGGGCTTGTAGTCGAACGTATCGACGTGCGATGGCGCCCCGTTCATGCAGAGGAAGATCACTCGGCGTGCGCGAGCCGGAAAGTGCGGGGCCTTCGGCGCCAGCGGTGAGTCCTTCGTGCCCGCCCCGGCCGCCATCGACGACAGGCCGGCGAACGCCAGGTAGCCGAACCCGGAGGAGACTCCCTTCAACAGGTCGCGACGTGAGAACCCGTGGGCATTCATTGGGTCGATCCTCCACGCAGTAGGACATTCGCGTTCACTCAATCCCGATAGCGGAACTCGGCGCTGGCGAGGAGAGCCTGGCAGAACGCCGCCCCGGCCCTCCTTGCCGGATCAGTCCCCCCCGCGCGGGCCGCGAATTCGCGGAGGAAGGCGAGAGCGCGGTCCCGCTCGGCCGCGGTCGGCCCGCGAGCGAGCGCGATCCGATACGCCCGGTCGACCCGATGAGCCTCGTCGCCCACCATGGCGCGGACGCGATCGGCGAGGGCCTCGGCCTGCCGGATCACGAGCGGTCCGTTCAGGAAGTAGAGCGCCTGGGCCGGGCCGGTCGTCGTCGCCCGTTCGCCCGTCACGAGGCTCGGGTCGGCAAAGTCGAACAGCGCGAGCGACTCGAGAACCCGATCGCGGACCACGGGAAGGTAGACCGACCGGTGCGTGTCCGAAGCGTCCAGACCCTCGACGCGGACGAAGAACGCCAGCCCTTCACCCACACGTGCCACCGCCGACCCGACCGGCGGCCCGGTCGCGAGCCGGCCCCCGACGAGCAGCAGGGCATCGCGCACGGCCTCGGCGTCCAGGCGGAGCTTGCTCATCCGCCAGACGAGGGCGTTGTCAGGGTCGGCCTCGAAATTCCGGGGATCGTGGGCCGAGTCGAGCCCGTAGGCTCGGCTGAGCACGATCCGCCGGATGAGCCGTTTGATCGACCAGCCATCATTCATGAATTCGACGGCCAGGGTGTCGAGGAGCTCCGGGTGACTCGGCCGCGCACCGGCGGCGCCGAAGTTGTCTGGCGTGGGCACGAGCCCTCGGCCGAAGAGGTGCAGCCACACCCGGTTCACGATCACGCGGGCGGTCAGCGGGTTCGAGGGCGAGGCGAGCCAGTCCGCCAGCTCGCGACGACCGCTGCCCGATGAGATCGATGCGTATGAGTCGGCGCAGAGCACGCGGACGAGCCCGCGGGGCACGACCTCGCCGGGCTGGTCGAGTTCTCCGCGGACGTAGAGCGGGCTGTCGACGACCTCGTCGCGTTCTCGGACACCCATCGCGAAGGCACGGGGCGAACCACCGGAGCGGTCGATGAGCAGGCGATGGCGGAGCGTCGCGAGCATGGAGTTGGCCCGCCGAAGCCGGTCGCGGTTCGCCTCGCCCGGGGGAATCGCGTCGCGCTCGCGGACCAGGGCGGCGAGGCGCTTCTCCATCGCGGCCCTCTGCTCGGGCGTGAGCGCGGGGACCGCCGAGGGGAGGTTCGCATCCGGTGGAAGCTCGATCAAGGGCGAGGCGTTAAAGTTCGGGAAGACGCCCGCGAGCGTGCCCGAACACGTCTGCGTGCTTCGGAAGATTCCGGACAGCGCATAGTATTCGCGCTGGGGGATGGGGTCCATCTTGTGATCGTGGCATCGGGCGCACGCGACCGTCAGGCCGAGGAAGGCGCGCGTGGTCGCCTCGATCTGCTCGTCGACGACGTCCAGGACGAACTGACCGCGATTCTCCGCGTCGTGGGCCTTGCTGCCAAGGGCGAGGAATCCCGTCGCGATGATCTGCTCGGCCCGCTCGCGGTCGTCTTCGGCAGGGAGGAGATCGCCGGCGATCTGCTCGCGGACGAACTGGTCATAGGGTTTGTCGGCGTTGATTGAGGCGATCGTCCAGTCCCGATAGCGCCAGGCTTGAGGGTAGCTGAAATTCGTCTTGCCGCTCGACTCGGCATAGCGGGCGACGTCGAGCCAGTGCCGGCCCCAGCGTTCGCCGAAGTGGGGCGAGGCCAGGAGCCGATCAACGACCTTCGCGAAGGCATCAGGGGAATCGTCAGCGAGGAAGGCATCCAGTTCCTCGGGTGCCGGAGGAATGCCGATGAGGTCGAACGTCACCCGGCGGAGGAGCCTCGGTCGGTCGGCGTCGGCGACAGGGGCAAGTCCTCGAGCTTCAAGCGCCGCGAGGAGGAAGCGGTCGATGTCGCCTCGCGGCCAATCGGTGCGCTTCACCGAGGGTGAGGTGGATTTCTGAGGACGCCGGAACGACCAGAATCCCCGGCCCTTCGCGAGGTCGGCCGACGGGCGCCCGTGGGCGCCGAGGCCGGCCCGGTACGCGGGTCGGGGGCGCCCATCCGGATCCAGGCCTCGAAATCCGCGACAATCGAGTCCGGGAGTTTTCCCTTGGGGGGCATCTGGAGGTCTTCGTCGCGGTAGCGGATCGCCCGGAGGAGCAGGCTCTCGTCGGGCTGGCCGGGAACGATCGCCGGGCCGGAATCGCCGCCGAGTCGGAGCCCCTCGCGGCTGTCGAGACGGAGCCCGCCCCGCAGCTTCTTGGCAGTGCTCGCGTGGCACTTGCCGCAGTGCGTCACGAGGACCGGCCGGACCTTCGCTTCGAAGAACTGCTCCTGCTCGAGCGTGATGCCGGCCTCGGGGGCCGCCGCCGCGCCCGGCGGCTGCTCCTTCGGTGCGTCCGGCTTCGCGGTCGCGCCGCCGGGCCTACGCGGGAACGACCTGCGGTACTCGGCCAGCGAGAGGAACCCGTCACGATCCGCGTCGAGCCGACGGAACATCGGCTCGATCGCCGCCGCCGCGGCCTTCATGCGAGGCGAGCTGCGCAGGAAGTCCCGGTATTCGTCGAGCGAGAGCCGACCGTCGAGGTCGGCATCGCCCAGCATGAAGATCCGCTCGGGGTCGAAGGCCGGGAACCGCTGGGCCTGCGTCTGCGTCGAGGCCGCCAGGAGCAGGACGACCACCGGCATCACTCGCGACGAGAATCTCGTCATCGCAGGGTTCCTCTCTCAGAGGCCGTCTCGGAAGGTCTTTGTAGTCTCTGTAAGGTGCTCTGTGAGCACCAAGCCGGCGGACTTTGCCCAATTCGGTGCTCACAGAGCACCCGACGAGGCGGCTGATGAGGCTCACAGGACAGACTCTCAATTGACCGGGGAGGATTCAGGGACTCAGGGAGCGGAGGTAAGCGACGATGTCGGCCAGTCCCTCGGGCGTCAGGTTCGCCACGATCCCTTCCGGCATGGCCGACGTCTCCTGCCTTCGACGCTCCTCGAGGTCCGACCGCTTCAGCTCGCGGAGGGCGCCCGACGATTCGCGGACCTGAACGGTCGAGGCCCCCTCGCTCACCACGAAGCCGGCGACGACCCGGCCGTCGGCCATCGCGAAGCTGTACGCCTCGTAGCCCTGCGCGATCTTGGCACTCGGCTTCAGGATCGACTCCACCAGCTCGGAAGGGCTGTAGCGCTTGCCGATATCCACGAGGTGCGGTCCTTTGGGCATCTGGCCGTCGGCGTCGGTATGGCAGGCGCGGCAGGAACGCGCGGTGAATAGATCTCGGCCTCGACCCGCGTCTCCGGTCGCCTGGAGCGCCCGCCTCGCGGCCGTTTCATAACTCATGTTGCCGATCTGGTCCGGGTTGTTCGGGTCAGCCTTGGCGAGGAGGACGCGGACCTCCGCCTCGATCTTCGGCCGGTCGGCCGTTGCGTCGGCCGGCAACCCCTTGAGGCGGACACGCCGCCGGGCGAGTTCGCCGCGGAGGAACGTCGCGGTCTCGCTGTCGCCGTCGAGGAGTGCCGCCTTGAGGACGGAGGCGATCCGACCGCTGCTCTCCCACTCCCGAGGGTCGAAGTACGGGCCGGTCGTGTCGGGCCGGATGCCCCACCAGCTCCCGTCGTAATCGGCCTCGCGGTGATAGAGGCGCACCAGCGTGGCCAGGATGTCGCGGCGCGACTCGGGGGAACGGACCGTGGACAGCTTCTTGATGAGTCCCTCGACGGACTTCGGATCGTGCAACGACCTCAGGGCGCGGAGAGCCCCCTCGCGATGCGGTCCGTCGAGCGCATCGAGACAGGCATCGACCGCGTGGAGCGCGACCAGCGCCCTGACGGCCAGGTGCGGTACGGCCCGGTCCGGGTCGGGCTGGTTCTGCACGGGCCTCTTCGTCGGCATCGGTGAGCCCTCGGGGCGCGCGGTCAGGGGGATTATGCCGGGAGCCGCGGTGACGTCTCCCAATCGCCCGAGCCCGATCAGGGCCTGCGCCCGGACGCGGGGCGAGGGATCGGCAAGCGCCGCGCGCAACGGTGCGGCCTCGACGCCGGTTAGCTCTTTCTTGCGATCGGCCATTGCCCGGAGCGCAGACTCCCGGATGGCGTCGTCTCCCGCGAGCCTGCGCAGGACGCCGTGCGATCTGGCACCGTCGATCTGCTTCAGCGCGAAGAGTGCCGCGACGCGGCCGTGCAGGGGCTTCGACGCGTCGGACGCGAGATCGGTGAGGGCCCGGGACGTCTCGGGGGACGGTCCGCGGCGCAGGATCTCGCGCTGGCAGTGGAAGCGCGAGGCCGCATTCGGGCCGCACAATCCGTCGATCAGCTCCGCCAGCGCGAGCCCTTTCGGATCGACGGATGAGGTCGGGCTCCAGCCGGGGGGCGACACGCAGGCGAGGAAGCCGACCTGCGGGCCAACGTAGACGCTCGCCTCGCCCCCGCGCCAGCTCGCCACGTAGAGCCGGCCGTCCGGGCCGATGTCCATGCCCGTCGCGCGGGGGATGGTGAGGAAGACGCTAGAATTGGCCCGGAACGAGGCGCCAGCGGGCTTCAGGTCGTGCCGGTAGACCTCGCTCCGGCCCCAATCGCCCGTGAGGAGTGCGCCGCGATAGGGTTCGGGCCATCGCTCATCGTGCAGCGACAACGCGCCGGTCCCACCTCCCTGGCCGTAGACCCCCAGCGCCGGCAAGATCTCGTCGGGGAAGTTGGCGAACCTCAGCGGATAACCGTAGTCGGCGGTCTGGATCAGGTGGCTCACGCGGACGTCCCAGCCGGCGCCGTCGTTGGTGTTGTCGCGCGTGAACAGGTTCATGAAGGGGTCGATCGCGATGGCGAACGGGTTGCGCAGGCCGATGGCGAAGACCTCCAGCTCGGTGCCGTCGGGCCGCACGCGGAGGATGCCGCCGCCTCGTTGCGAGAGCGTGGTGCCGTCCGTCCCCTTGGCTCCGTGGAACCCGTAGTCGCCGACGGCGATGTAGATCCAGCCGTCGAGACCCATGCGGATGCCATTGGTCGTGTGATCGCCGCCCCGCTCGTCGATCAGGCTCGTCGTCAGCCCGGAGACCAGCACTTCTTGCCGATCGGAGGTGCCGTCGCCGTCCTCGTCGCGGAAGACGCTCAGCGTCGGCGGATGCAGGACCCAGACTTTCCCGTCTTGCGCGATCACGCCGCGCGGGTGCTCCATCTTGGCGAACACGTTCACGCGATCGGCCTTGCCGTCGCCGTTCTCGTCGATGCAGCGGACGACCCGGCCTCCTCCGGGGGTCCTTCCGAGCGAGCCCTGCTCGTCCACGGCCACGTACACCGCGCCATCCGGCGCGACGGACAAGGTCACTGGATAGCTCACCCGGGGCGGCGCCGCGAACAGGCTCACGGTGAACCCCGGAGGCGCCTTGACGACCTCGCCGATCGTCTTGTCATCGACCGGCTTCGGCGGGGCACCCCTGCCCGGCGGCCCGAAATTGAATTGCGGGCGATAGCCGTCCTTCTTCCCGGCGAGCTGATCGGCGATCGATCGGGATCGCTTCTCGGTGAAGGTCCGCAGGTCGGGGGCCGTCGGAGCCCCCGGCGGGCCGAAGCCGACGGGCGGCTCCGCACGCTCGGCCCGCGCCGCGGCTTCTCGTTCGAGGATGGCTTTCGTGGCGCCCTCGAATGACGCGACATCGGCCAGGAGTCGATCCTTGCGGAAGATGGTCGTCGCGAGTTCCTTCACAATCTTCCGATGCGCCTCGCGCACGTCCGGGATTGTGAGCAGGCGGTCGGCCAGACGGTTCTGGCCCCCGTACGGCCGGGCGATGCTCATGTCCATGAGCTGGTCGGCCGAGCCCATCATCAGGAAATTCGCGAAGGCGAGCTCCTGATCGCCGGGGATGAAGACAAACCGATTCGTGTTCGGGTCCAGGAACAAGGCATAGTTATAAGCGAGTGTGAAGAAGCCATCGGCGTTGGCGATCAGAGCCTGCACGGCCATGAAGCGCAGGAACTTGTCGACGTCGAGATACGAGGCGATCTCCCTGCGGAAATGCTCGTCGTCGCCCCGCTGGACGAGGCGAACGAACTCGATGAGGCGCCTCGCCTCGCCGGGGGTCGGCTCGGCCAGGGGCCGGTAGGGTCCGCGGTATTTCTCCCACTCCTCACCGAGGAAGTCGAGGCCCCGGAGCCCCTGCGGCCTCACGAGCAGGCCCTTGTCGGTGTGGAAACGATCCTTCAGGAACGCCCGATCCACCGGCTCGACGAGCGTGTAGAGTCCCAGGTACGCCTTCGGATGCTCGCCCGGGACGGTGAGCGTCACCTCGGCCAGAGCAGTGCGCGGCGCGGGCACTCCGGCCTCGCGGAAGAAGGCGAAGGCGAGGGCCTCACGCGCCTTGGTGGGGTCGAGTGCCCCGCTCTGGAGCGGCATCGCGTGCAAGCCGTGGAACGCCGCGTGATCGGCGCAGTCCAGATCGACGAGGAACGAACGCTTCAGGCCGCCGGCGGAGGCGAAGTAGGAGGCGTTCCCCGTGTAGCGGAGGCCGACGCCCTGAAATGTCTTACCCTCGGCCGTGACGGCCCCGCGCGCCCAGGCGAACTCGACGCCGAAGAGGTTCCGCTCGCTGTCTCGTACGCCCGGCCTCTTCGGACGTGGCGCCTGCGGGGGTGCACCGAAGGCGGGTGGCGGCGGGGGCTGCATGGCCTGGTACTCGTCCGCCGTGATCTCGATATGAAGAGGCACGACCCTCGTCAGACCGAACAGGCCCGGGTCGGTGGCCTTGCCCTTGGTGTCTCCACCATCCGGGGCGCCGAACAGTGGCACCATCGGACCCGTGAGGAGGATCGCGGAGCAGATCAAGGCCGTCGCTACGGCGCGGGCTCGTCGACGCATGGTGTGACCTCATGAGGCGATGGCTACTGGGCGGACGAAGGGCCGACTTTCCTCAGGCAGCGGAGCCTTCCGGCTGCCGACGACGCCCCTATAAGAAAGAGATGCGAACCGCAGACGTGTGTCGTGCGCCGGTCGTGCGGTTTTTGGGAGGGTTCTCCGCGATCCCCACCGCCCACGTGCTGGTGCGGCGACCGGCTCCGCCGACGCACGGGCTCAGTCGGGAATGATCCGGGCTGACCCGCACGCCGGCCTCGTGGGTCGTCGCGGGGACAGCGCCCCTTGCGGATCGCGGCACGAAATGGCACTCGTTGTTATCGTATTGGCAGGCCGCCCTCGCCGATCTCTCGAGCCCGACGCGAGTTCGGGAACGGCGCATCCCGAGAGGGCGCACGCAGGTCTCCCGACCAGCGGCACGCGCACGGCCGACGTCGGCGGGTTTGTTCACGGGTTGGGTCTCGAAGGGGCTCTGGCACCGCTGCGAAGTGGTTACGTGGTGCTCTATTTATTAGGATGCCTCAGGTTTGGAAAAACGTTAATGCACCTAGTCCAGAAATGGGGCGATTTTGCTCCCGAACTTTCAGCCGCAGCGGGAGATAAGAAAATCGAGAAAAAAAAACGTGAGATTACGGCCGGCCGTCGGCCGCCAGACGCGTGGTGAGTGGAGCCACGGGAGCCCCGAGTGCGGAATCCCGTCGTTCTCCCCGCTGCCGCCCGGACCGGCGCGAAGGCCGGTGGCGTTCGGCCAGCACTCTCCCCCTTGCTCGGTCTCTTTCCATCCTGACGCGCAAAACCGGATTCTTGCTTATCTCGTTCCACCGAAGAGCCATGCAGGCATGGATTTTGTTCCTCGTTTCGATCGAGCGACGAACCCCCATGCCGGTTGGCTGGAGACGCGCCCCCTGGGATGCCGAATTCATAAATGATTGTAGACGTTCGAGAGCATTCTATGCATCCTCTCACGACAGGAGAGCGACCGGTAAACGACATCGCTTCGGTGCGACGTGGGACAGACGTACTCGCGTGGATCGCACTCGGTTGCCTGGCGATGCTCGCCGCGTCAGCGGACGCGCGGGCGGGCCTCTTCTTCACGGGCGGATCGCGGTCTCCTCTCGGGGCCTGGACAGCCACGGGGCATTGTTCTTCAAGGCGATCCCGATGTCGGACTTGCGTGTCGCCGAGGCGAGGATCGTTGACCTCGACCAGGAGCCGAGCCTGCGGCCCATGGTGAAGATCCTCTACGCCGTCAGTCTGCCGTGGTATTATCACTCGGGGTGGTTGCAATACCGTACTTCTTCGATGGCCTTGTCAATCGCTGCCTGATTCAGGCCTCGGTCGCTAGCGATCCGGCGAGCCGACTCGGCTTCGCGCTTCCACTCGGACTCCGCCAATTCCGCCAGGCGCTCTTCGAGGATCAAGCGGTCCTCCGCAGGGAGTTGCTCGATGCGGTTAAGGATTTCGATCACGGCCTCACTCATCTCTTGAGCCTTCTCAGTGCCTGGATTGGGGACAATGACCTCTGAATCCACGTGTATTATAGTCCCGCCGGCTCGCCGAAACCAGCGACACCGTGAGGCCGGAAGAGACATGTCCGGGACAGGAGGAAACGGGGACGCAGCCAGAGGAGGAAACGGGGACGGGCGGCCGAAAAGGGGACGGAACGAATCATCGACCTTCAACTAGATGATTCGTTCCGTCCCGTTTTGGTCGTCCCGTCCCCTTTGGTCGTCCGTCCCGTTTTGGTCGTCCCCTTTTGGTCCCTCTTAATCGCTCTCGCCCCGCCACCCGACCGCAAAACGTCGGGCTGGCGGCGAGTGGGAGCCCGCCGATACAATGACGGCAACTGAGGACTGTGCCATGCCGTTGCGCGACCATTTTCGCACGCCGCTCGATGACAAGACTTCGTGGGAGGGCTTTCATGGCCAGTGGCCGGCCATGCTGGTGATCGCCCTGAGTCGCAAACTCCCGCCGCGCTACGCCGCCGAGCCGCGTGTTCATCTGGGCTCGTCCTTCGAGATCGAGGAGTCCGCCTTTGACACGGGCGAACCCGACTTGTTCTCTCCGGCAACCGATGCGGGCGAAGGCGGCGTCGCGATGGCGACCTGAGCCCCGCCGCGACACACGTTCGAGGCCGTCACGGACCTGCCGGACCAGTACGCCGACGAGGTTCGGGTTTTCGACACCTGGCGGGACCGCCGCCTGGTCGCGGCCGTCGAGATCGTCAGCCCAGCCAACAAGGACCGGCCCGAGAGCCGCCGCGCGTTCGTGACCAAGTGCGCGGCCCTGCTCCAGCAGCGGGTCTCTGTCGCGATCGTCGACCTGGTCACGACCCGGCCGTTCAACCTGTACGGCGACCTGCTCGAGCTGATCGGCCAGGCGGACGCCGCGCTGGCGCCGGAGCCGCCCCCACTGTATGCCGCCGCTTGTCGCTGGACCCGCCGGGACGAGGCGTGGCATTTCGAGTCCTGGACACATCCCCTGGCCCTCGGCCAGCCGCTGCCGACGCTGCCCCTGTGGCTGGCAGACCAGTTCGCCGTGCCGCTGGAGCTCGAAGCGAGTTATGAGGAGACCTGCCGGATCTTCCGCCTGGCGTGAGCGAGGGCGGCTCATACCCAACCGTTGGTGATCGGTCCCGGCAAGCCTTTGCGGGATGGATCGTTCGGTTGCATCGTCCGCTGGTCCTCACTCCGGTTGTGGCTCGTCGCTGACGTGGATCAGGTTGTAATTCTTCGTGGCCGGATCGCTGACGTCTTCGATGTGCATCCCCGCCCTCTGGGCGGCCCCGACCGCGGATGAGAGCATCTGACCAACCACATGCGCAAACGTCGTTTCGGCGTTCACGATCGGGGCGGCCTTCGTCCAGTTGCGATGCTTGAAGAAGCCGCAGGGGTCCTGCGCCCGGTAGAGAAGGCCGGCTTCCTGCGCAGCGTCGAGAATGCGGTAGACGTTCTCATGGGCCGTGATGAAATGGGTCGCGTACTGCGTTTTGGTGAAACTGCTGCTGAGCCACATTGGCACGCCCTCACGGCGCAGCGTCGTCAACCCGATATGCACCGTCTCCGAGCCTTCGCCGGCGTCGAGGATCATCAAATAGCCATGACGCAGCATCACCTCGGCCAACGCGAAGGCAAACCCGCGGCGAAAGATGGTGATCGAGCCGCATTCGACCTTCTCCGGGAGGTCGGGCTCGTTCCAGAGGTCGGTGGTCTTGACGAACTCGACAGCCGGCTCCATGAACCGGCGTTCGAGTTTTCGTGGTACCTGCATCGACACCACAGGGGCAGCCAGTCCGCATTGCAGGCAGTAGTCCCGGGAAGATTTTCCCTTGAGGCGAGCTTTGACCGCAGAGGGAAGGCGATAGCCTTGCTGGCGCAACAGTCGCAGGGGCATTCCCTGGTAGACCGGATCCAGGCGCGAGATCTTGCCCACCTGGGCGAGCGGTAACCGCGTGACCTTCCGGCGAAGCTGTGCAAGCGCTCCAGCAGCTCCGGTTCAGGGCATTCGGCGTAGAAAGAATAGTCAATGTAAACGCCCGTGCCAATCTCTCCCTCGCTTGCCGAAACCACCCCGGCTTCAAAAGCACCATTCGAGCCGCTTTCCTGCGGCGGTAGACATGCTCGCGGACGATCAGGTATGCGGTACGCGTCTCAGGATCTTCGACGCGGACCGGCGCGTCGCTGGCCTTCTCGACCGCTTGCTTCCATTACGGTGTGACGGTCTTCGCTTCCTCGATGCCCCGATTGTACGCGGCACGGCTCGCTCGACGGGAGGTGAGTTTGGACTTGCCGGAATCGGGGATTGGAAGCGAAATTGGGAGCGGAAAACGAGCTGCGTCCCCGTTTCCGGTCCCCCCTCGGAATTCTCCTCAGTTCCCAGCCATTCCGAGAGACCGCGCTGAATTTCTCCCCGATGCCGCCGCATCAGCCGCTCGGCATCGAGCACGCTGGGCCGATCCTTGTCGGGGTTCCACGGTGGTCGGAACCACCAGTCCACCTCTCCGGACGCCTCCAGCCGAAACTGCAACAGCCGCAGCAGGCTCATCGTCACCCACTGCGCCTGGCTGGTCCGGTCGATCGGGTTCTGGGTCCAGGCCCGGCACTCTTCCCAGCCCAGCCGCTGCTTCAGGTCGCGGAACCCGTCCTCCTGCCGGAATCGCGCCGCGAACAGCTCCACCATCTGCAACCCGGTCAACTCCACCGCCGAGGTCACCAGCGTGAACCGCTTCTTGTACCCCTCGACCTCGGCGACGATCGCCTTGACCGGCACCTCATGTCCCAGCGGACGCCACAGGCCGACGACCTCCTTCCAGCGGATCCGCCGGTTCCGTCCGTAGACGAAGGCGAAACCGACGTGCCACGGCCTGGACGAGGGTGATCATAGGCCCATGACCGCCAGCCGTCTGGCCAGCCACCGGGCGTCCGCGAATAACCGGTCGGCGAGCGCGGTGGCGGCCTCGGGCTCCCAACCGTTGTCCTCGAACCACCGGCGCAACTCATCCCGATCGATGCCGACGTGCTCGGCCAGGCCGGTGGAGACGAGTTCATCCCACAACTCCTGGACCCGGTCCGTGAGTGGCCACTCCCCGTCGGCCATTTCCGCGAATCGGTTGAACAGCATTGCTGCCGTGAGGGTGACTACACTCCGCAGGCCGAACGCGGGATGCGTGCGGCGGGCGCCGGCCGTTCTGGCGGTGGGCAGCCCGCAGCCATCAGCGAACTCGGCGACGATCCCCGCGATCCGCTCCGCCTCGCACGAGGGCGGATCACGGAGTACCTGGATCAGGTCGCCGCGCACCCGGGTTGCGGTCACCCGCTGGAGCCCCACTCGCACCGCCGCATCCCCGGGCTGGTCGAACAGGTAGCAGCGTACGCGGTCCGGCCGCAAGCGGGTCCGCTCGTACTCACGGTCGCGAATCCAGCCGGGCGAAAGCGTCGCGTCGATCGCATCCAGGAACCGGTCGATGACGGCCGGGTCACCCCGGTACAGCGAAGTCTGCCAGTCGCGTAGCCGGACGAACGGGTTGACCCCAGCCATGTTCGCTCCTCCGTATGGGCGTCCGCGGGTCATTATACAACACCGGCTTCCGGCGCCGTGGGCCGACCCGACGGGTCCGCTTCCTCGCTGCCGGCCACACCCTCGTAGTGGGTGAGGCGTTCGGTCCGGACCTTTCCTTACTGTGAGTTGCATGGAAAGCTAAACCCCCACGCGCTGCGGCAAGGTCTCCCGACCTTGCCACCTGGCCGACCGAAGGTCTCCCTGCACCACCCCGCCAAGTCGGGAGACCTTCGGTCCGGCTCGCGGCGGGGTCAGGAGACTCGCGCCGAGCGCGTTCTTCGATGGACTCGCGTTACCTCGAGCTTGATTGTCGTTCAGTCGCACCGTCAGCGGGGCGCCTGCCTCGGCTCGCGCTGCGGTCGGAAGGGGATGGGGAAGGCGCTCAGCGGGCCTCGGATCGGATCGCCGGCCAGCTCGTTCCAGCGTCGGGCCTGCTCGGCGGTGAGGACGGCGAGGATGCGCTCCATGGCCGGCTTGCTGGCATCTTCGAGGGGCTTTCCCGATTTCATCTCGCGGATCCGGCCGAAGAAGGTCGCCTCCTCGATCGCGCGAATCCGCTCGCGCTGGCCGGGCGTCAGGCCCAGCGCCTCGACGACCTCCGGCTCCCGAAAGGCGGCCGGCCCCTCCGACTGGAGGGCGATCTGGCGGAGCCGGGCGCATTGCGGGGGCGTCAGGATCGCGTTCGACCTCCGCCTCGTTGGCGCGGGCCTGCTCCAGGGCGATCCGCGCGCTCGGCCGGCGGGGGGAGTCGGGCGGGGTCGCCGAAGGCGTCCGTAAAGCGCGTGCCGGCGCGAGCGGAGAGCTCGGCCACCCGCGCCCGCTGGCCTTCGTCGAGCCGGAGATCGTCCAGCGCGGTCGGCTGGATGAGCAGATAGAGCTGCCCGGCGGCGCGGAGGACCGCCAGGTCGGCGAGGATCGTCTCCACCCGCCGCGTGGTGTCGCGTAGTTCGGCCTGCGCATCCGGGTCGCTCCGTCGCTCGGCGATGAACTCGCGGTAGTAAGCGAGTGCGGAGCCGAGGAGCCGCTTGCGGAGCCCCTCCATGCCCGGCCGGTGGGCCAGCTCCTCCTCGCTGGCCCGGATCAGCTCGTCGACGGCCCGACGGGCGAGGTGGAACCGCGCCTCGGCCTCCTCCGCGCGCTGATGCTCCCGGAGGTAGGCCGCCTCGGCCTTCTTCTGTTCGGCGAGCGTCTTCGCCTGCTCGCGGCGGACGACGGCCGTGCTGACCAGGGACGCGGCCGAGACGAGGATCAACGCCACCACGCCGGACCCAACGATCGCAGGGTGCCGCCGCGACCAGGCCCGCATTCGCTCCGAAGGGGTTGGCCGACGAGCGAGGATCGGCCGTCCGTCGAGGAACCGTTGCAGGTCGTCGGCCATTTCCTGCGCCGTCGCGTAGCGGTCGGCCGGCTCCTTGCGGAGCGCTTTGAGAACGATGGTCTCCAGCTCCACCGGGATCGACGGCGCCCGAGCACGAGGGGACGCGGGCTCGTCGTCGGCGATCTGCCGGATCAGGGCGTTTCGATCGCGGCCGTCGAAGGGAGGGCGGAGCGTGAGCAGCTCGTAGAGCGTGGCGCCCAGCGAATAGACGTCGCTGCGGTGATCGACGATCCCGCGCCCGGCGAGGACCTGCTCCGGGCTGGCGTAGCGCAGCGTGCCGAGCATCTCTCCTGTGATCGTGAGCCCGACATCCCCCGCGACCTGGGCCAGACCGAAGTCGGTGACCCAGAGCTGCCCACGGAGGTCCAGCAGCAAATTCCCTGGCTTGATGTCGCGATGCACGATCCCTGCCTGGTGGGCGTGCTCGAGCGCCAGCGCCGCCTGTCGGCCCAGCCCGGCCACGCGGCCGAAGTAGCGGCGGTGGTCCCCGGATCGCTCGCGCGAGATCGTCGTGGCGGCGGAGATTGCCCCACCCTCTGAACGACACTCAGGGCGCCGAATGGCCGCCTCGGTGACGGCTGCGCCGTCACGCGGCTCGTCGCGAAGAACCCGCAATTCTCCGATCAGTGCGGCGAGGCTCTGTCCATCGATGAACTGCATGGCGTAATAGTGAACGCCGCGCTCGCAGCCGACCGCGTGCACCGGCACGATCTTCTCATGCTGCACGTGGGCCGCCGCGAGAGCCTCGGTCTTGAAGCGCTGGAGGCGCCGGGGGTCGATGGCCGCGGCGAACGGGAGGACCTTGAGCGCGACCCGCCTCCGTAGCGAGATCTGCTCGGCCTCGTAGACGACCCCCATCCCGCCCCGGCCCACCTCGCGCAGGAGGCGAAAATCGCCCAGCTCGCCGAGGGCCGCGGGGGAATCATCCGGCTCCTGACGGGGCGCCTGGATCAGCCCGTGAGCGTCGCTCCCCCTCGCGGCGCGAAGGGGCGCCGTGAGCCGCGCCAACTCGTCGTGACCAGCGAGGAACGCCTCCAGGTCGGGCCGAAGGTCGGGGTGCGCCGCCAGGAGCCGGCCGCGGTCGGGTTCGCGGCCCTCCTCGAGCGCCTCGACGTAGGCCAGGAGGATCCGGTTCCGCCGGTCCTCGCGGTCGGGATCGTCGGTGAGGTCATGTGCCATCGCCCAACTCCCCCGGCTCGCGGAGCAGCTCGCGGAGCCGCTTCAGCCCGCGGAAGAGCAGGCCGACGGCGGCCGGGCGCGTGCGGCCAATCCTCTCGGCCACTTCGGCCACCGGAAGCTCCTTCAGGTAGTGCAACTCCACGACCCGCCGCTGGTCCTCCGGCAGACGGGCGAGGGCCTGGGCGAGCCGCAGCAACTCCTCACCGCGGACGGCGCGCTCGCTCGGCGAGGTCTGGTCGGCCGCGAGCAGGCCCTCCAGCCGGGACGCGGAGCGCTCGAGCTCGACCTCCAGGGATCGCTCCCGGCCGGGATCGCGCGCCTGAGCATCGAACCGTCGGACCGCCGCCGCCAGGGCGTTCGCCAGGATGGCACGGAGCCAGGCTAGCCACTCGCCTTCGGTCCGGCCCCGGAACTGGTCCCGCCTCTCGTGAGCCTGGAGGATCGCCTGCTGGACGACGTCGGAGGCGTCGAGCTTCGCGCGCAGGCTTGGGCCGATCTGAAGCCGGACGAGCAGCCGGAAGTAATCGCGCTGGTCCTCGATCCGGCGGATGTCGTCGCGAGCGGTCGGTCGCATCGTTGCGCGCCCTCGTTACCCTCGATTACGTTGTTCAGCCATCCGCGTTTGGTCCGCTCCCCGAAAACTGGTCCAGTCGAAATGGGAGTCCCTGACCTGCTCCCTACTGGCTCCAGCCATAATGGGAATTCATCAGTACGCTTGTCCGTTACCTGGAGAGCCAATCGGGTTGGTGTTCCAATCGGATCCTGGCCAGTGTCGGGCAACGGCGTGACGCCGGCCCGATGACAGATCGACCCTCCACTCAAGTCTGGGGTGTAAACAAGATAATCTCCACGCGGCGGGACGGCTGTGGTCCGGCGGCCGTTTCGTCGAGGGTCTTGGGTGCGTGGGTGCCGAAGCCAACGGAGGCGACCTTGCGATGCTTGAACCATCCGGCGGACTGGATCGAGTGCTTCTGGACCAGGTAGTTGCGGACGGCGTCGGCCTGTTCCTGGGTGAGGATCTCGGCGAGATCCTGGTCGCGGTTGTCGTCGGTAAATGCAGCGATCACAACTTCCGACTTGGGGCGGCTGGCCAGCTTGCACCATCGGGCTGCCTCGTCGAGCCGGGAGCGACCGATGGGAGTCAGGATCGAGCGCCCGGGCTCGAAGAGATCCTCGGCGGGGAAGGCGCGGCTGTTGCGCATGGCCCCGGGTTGGAAGAGCACCCGCTCGCGGTCGAGGTAGGCGCGGCGATCGAAATACCGCGACAACGGCCAGGTCTGCTTGAGGGCGTCGAGGTTCTCCTCCAGCGCTGTGAGCGTCCGTTCGCCGCGGTGTGAGAGTGCGACCAGGTCGCGATAGATCGTGTCATCGTGGACAAACTTACCCAGACTGCCCTCTCCTCTCCGGATCGAGGAAGCGATGGCATTGACCTCGCTGAGTCCTTGCTCGGCGGACCGGGCGAGCGTGTCGAGCCTCGCCAGCGAGCCGGCGGCCTTTTTGAAGAGGTCGGCGACCTCGATCGGCCGCTCGGAGGCGATCGGTGCGAGATCAGCGACGAGCGGGGCATCGGGACGGCCGGGAGTCAGTTCCACGACCTTGGCGCCCACCAGGCCCTCCGAGACGATCCGGGCCACCGTGTCGGATCGGACCAGCGAGTGCAGCCGTTCGTCGATCCGCAGGACTAATTCGACCGGTGCGCCTGGCTCGCGGGGCGGAACGACCTGCTCGACGACTCCCGCATCGATTCCCTGGAGTCGGACCCGATGTCCGGCTTCCACTCCGGCAATCGTCTCGAACTCCGCCCGGACCCGGAATGTCGGCTGCACCTTCCAGTGGCGCCCGGCGACCTGATACAACCCGAACCCCGCGACGGCCAGGACCGCCAGGACGAATCCCGCGTTGGCCGCCATCCGCCACCGCCCGATGTCGCGCCTCATTGTCGGTCACCTCACGCTTCGTTGGTTCCCGGCCTCCTTTCCTGGGCTTCTGAACGCGGCTTCCCTTCACCGATCGTTGCCTGTCAGCCGTTCCATCCCATCATACGGATTCCTGCCTGAATCAGCGGGACCATCACCACGTTGGCGGCGAACACGGCCAGGATGCTCCGGACGACGCCGCGGATTGCCGCCCGGCCGACGGCCTCGGCCGATCGGCCCGCATTCAAACCGGTCCAGCAGGCGACCAGGCCCACCAGCAGTCCGAACACGCACGTCTTGAGCGTCGCCGGGATGATGTCGCAGAGCCGGAGGAACACCAGCGACTTGCTCCAGAACAGGGCCGCCGTCAGCTTGCCGGCCGCCAGTTCGGCGCCCAGTCCCCCCAGCAGCGCCGACGCATCGAGAATCACCGTTAATAATGGGACGGCCAGCGCGCACGCCATCGCCCGGGGTGCCACCAGGCTCGGAATTGGATCGACACCCAGGGCGATCCGGGCGTCGATCTCTTCGTTGAAGACCATCGAGCCCAGCTCGGCGGCCAGTCCGGCCCCCATCCGGCTGGCCACCAGGAGACCCGCCAGGGCCGGACCGAGCTCCACCATCACGGCCGCCGCCAGAAAGCTTGGCAGAGTCGATTCCGCTCCATGCTCGACCAGCAGGCGATGCGTCTGGAGCCACGTGACCAGTCCCACGCTCAACCCGGCGCCCAGCACGATCGGCAGGCTCCGGACCGCGACCTGTTCAAACTGACCAACCACTTCTCCAGTATGCCAGATCAGGGCGCCGGGGATCGAGACACAAGCCCGGAGCACGTACGAGACCATCTTCACATGGCACCCCTCAATTCCCGACCAGGACCGCATCTCGGGCGGGTGGCTCCGGCACGGAATCCGTGCTGATGTCATCGTCCGTTTGGTGCGCTCGCCGGAATCCGTGTTCAACTCTCCGGATGGTCAGCCACAACAAACCGATGGCGGCGACGATCAGGGCGAAGTCCCAGATCCGGACCCAGATCAGGACCTCCGCCAGATCGTCGGGGCTCAAGCTGAGGTAATGGAGGAGAGTGCCGATGGCGAGTAGGGGACTCATCTGAATCAAGCCCGGTGCGTAAGTCCGAGCCCCGGCGAGACGGGCGATGAGCGGCCAGGCGACGACTATCAGGAAGAACACGCCGAAGCCCACGGCGATCGCCCGGCTTCGGCGCCGAATCCACACTCCCAGCGCCAGGCCGAGACTGGTCATCGCCGCTCCGTGGGCCAGGATCGTGAGAATGACGAGCGCCGCGATCGAAAGCCGTGGGCCGAGAGCCGGTTCCGATGGTGCCGACGCGTTCTCTGCCGCAATCCGCGCCACGGCTTTTTCGGCGGGATCCGGTTTTGCAGATTGGGTAAGCGAGGCCGAAGTCTTGGTCGCGTTCGGCCGGTCGGGAGGAAAATGCTCCATCGTGACCATCCCGCCCCAACGATTGTAGGTGAGCACGACCTTGCCACTCGTCCCGAGCGAAAAGATCCTCGGAAGCGGCAATTCAACCCGGGAGGCCGTGGCCAGGGCCAAGGCGATCAGTCCAGGGCCGATCGCCAGCAGCAAGGCCAGGCGGAAGGTGTGCCACCACCGGTGCAGGACGAGCCTCCGTGGGGAGATTGGGGCGGCGGACTCCACTCCAAGGGCCTGAGGCCCTTGCCCGGAGATCGATATCGTCGCCATTGCGCACAGGAGAAGGAGGCCGACCACCACCATGAAAGCGGAGCACCAGGCCCCGACGGTGAGCTCGAAGCCGGGGCCCCGCGACAAGACACCCAGAACCCAGGTCGCGATCGCGCCGAAGAGGCCCCCGGCGCCAAGGAGCCCCGCCAGCACGACGACGAAGTCCGTCAGCAAGTTGGTCTGCCGTGGTCGTTCGGGGATTCGTCCAAAGCACCGGTCGAACGTCCCAACAGCCAGCCACAATAGTCCGACCGCCAGGACGCACACCTCCACAACCCAGAATGTCGTCCGCCAGAGGACTTCGCGAGAGGAACCATCACGGATCGAAAGGACGTGGACGAGGCTTCCCACGCCCAGGATGGGACTGAGTAAGCTCATGCCCCCGGCCAGGATCACGAAAAAAAACACGCTGATGGCGATCGCCCGACTTTGCCGCGGGATCCAGGTGGCCAGCACCAGGCCGAGGCTGGTTAGCAACGCTCCGTGGACCAGGATCGTCGCGACCACGAGCGCGGCGCCATACAGGAGTGCACCACTCGAGAGGGTCCGTTCCAGGCCGACTGGAATGAGGGTCGGGATCGCCTGCGATGGGTCCTTCCGGCCCGTGGCGAGTGCGAGTCCTACCAGTCCCGGCCCGATGACCAGGAGCGAAACCAGCCGGAACGTTCCCATCCATTTGGCGACCACGATCGTCCGGGTGGAAAGCGTGGTCGTCGCCAGGAGGTCGAGACTGCCTCGTTGACGTTCCTCCGACATCGACATCGGCGCCACGACTGACAGCATCAAGAGCCCGAAGATCACCTGGAGGACGTATCCAAAGACCCCGAAGCCCCCACCGATGTTCGAACCGCCGGGGCCAACGCCGCCGACCCAGAAGCTCACGGCGCCGATGACACAGGCCAGAGTGGTTGTCCCACCCCCGAGCACGAGCAGACCCATCATCCAGGGCGACGGCCGCGATCGATGCCATTCGCGCCACAGCACGGGATTGCCGTCGAGGCTCGGGCCGGGGAGCCACCGGAGCAGCCGGCCTAACCAGCCGAGTCCGGGTACTTTACGATCGTCGGCCGTCCCGCGCGAGGCAACTGGCCGCATCCGCCAGATCGCGAGGCCCGTCAACAAGCACGAAGCCCCCAGTGTCACGCCGAAGAAACTCAGGTAAGCTCCGGATTCGAGCTGGCCAGGCACGGTGTACGGGGCGAAAGCTAGGTAGAACGGGTTGGCCACCTTCGTCCACAAGGGTGGGCTGACCAGCCCGACTCTCGACAAGGCAAGCCAGATCGGCCAGACGAGCAAGATGAGGATCCAGAACGTGTAGGTCACCATCACGACCTCGTGCGGCTTCCGGGCCCAGACCGAGAGCGCCAGGGCCATCGTGCAGCCGAGCAGCGCCACGGCCAGGATGACCGCGAACGCCAACGTCAAGGCCGTCGGATCGATTCCGCCCAGGAGCGAGCTGATCGCCAGGACCGGCCAGGAACAGGCGACCAGGCCCAGGACGGGCAAGAGTCGGGCTGCCAGCTTGCCCAGAACGATCTCCGGGTCGGAGAGGTCGGTGGCGAGCATGTGCGCCAGGGTGCCGCGCGCACGGTCCTGGCAGATCGCCCCCGCGGTCGCCGCCGGCGCCGCGAACAGCATCAGGGTCAGCTCCACGCCGATCATCGCGTAGAAGTAATACTGGCCCAGTCGTGCGTACTCGCGCCACGAGTTCTGTTCCACCGTGGCGGTATGCGACCAGGCGATCGTGCCCATCGCGAGCAGCAGGGCGGCCACCCCACACGACCGGATCGCGTAGGTCTGCCAGCGCCGCGAGTTCGCCAGGCATTCGTAGATGAAGACTGGCCCCACGCCCCAGCGCATGACTCACTCCCGGCTAGCGTCCGATCCGATCGAGCCCCACACCAGCTCTGCGCGAGGTTTGACGATTGTCATTCGCCGCCGGGGCGAGTTTATTCGACGGTTTTGTCGGCCCCTGGCCCACTTCGCGTCACGGCGGCGGCTCTAGCCCCATCCCGCGCAACTGAGCCGCCATCCGCTCGTTACGCTGACGCTCGGCCTCGAGTTGCTGGGTGAGCTGGTCGCGTTCGTGGACGACCTGGTCGCGTTCGTGGACGATCTGGTCGCGTTCGTGGACGACCTGGTCGCGTTCGTGGACGACCTGGTCGCGTTCGTGGACGACCTGGTCGCGTTCGTGGACGACCTGGTCGTGCGCATCCGCCATCTCCTGAAACGTCAAGAACCGCTGGCCGTCGGGACCGTAGATGACCAGCTCTCGACCCGAGAGGTCGAACCGGATGCCGAGTCGGGGGCTGGTCCAGCCGTCGACCTCGGGAATCTTCTTGAACTCGTCTCCGTCGCGCACGTAGACGGTCAGTTCCACCTTGTCCGGGTCGTAGATGCAATACTCTTGCACGCCGTGTTTCTCATAGAACCTGAGTTTCGTATTCATTGCGGCGGCGCGGTTGCTCGGCGAAAGGACCTCGAAGACGACCTGCGGCGCAATCCCGTTCTCTTCCCATTGCAGGTACGAGCCGCGATCTCCCTTGGGACGGCCGAGAGCGATCAACACATCGGGGGCCAGAACGATCTCAGGGTGGCCCTCCAGGGGATACCAGAACAGATCGCCCGCGATGAACGCCTCGTCTGGTCCAGGAAAGACCCGCTCCAGACCCTCCTTGATCGTCACGATCCAACGGTACTGGAGCGTGTTATCGGCCATCGGTTCTCCGTCGCTCTCGGGGTAGATGATCTTCCGTGGGGGCCTCATGATACCCATCGTCGTGAACCCTCCGATTCGCAACCGTTGTGGGTTGGTCACCAGTTTCGATCGTACCGGGAACGGACAACAGTCGGCACGGCCTACTCCGGATCATAAGCCAAGTTCGGCGCCAGCCAGCGCTCGACCTCGGCGATCGGTCAGTCCCTTGCGGGCCGCGTAGGCTTCGACCTGGTCCCGAGTGAGGAAATCGACCGCGAAGTAGCGGGCCTGGGGATGAGCGAAGTAGAGCCCGCTGACCGAGGCGCCCGGGTACATGGCGAACGACTCCGTGAGCACGATCCCCGCGGCCTCCTCGACATCCATGAGCTGCCACAAGGCGCGCTTCTCGGTGTGGTCGGGCGAGGTGGGATAGCCGGATGCCGGCCGGATGCCTCGGTACTTCTCTTCGATCAGATCGTCATAGCTGAGACCCTCGACCGCGGCCGTATCCCCATTCCTCGCGGACGCGCTTGTGGAGCATCTCAGCGAGCGCCTCGGCCAGGCGGTCGGCCAGGGCCTTGGCCATGATGGCGTTGTAGTCGTCGTGGTCCCGCTCGAACTGCTCGACCAGGGATTCGATGCCGATGCCGGTTGTCACCGCGAACGCACCCAGGTAGTCGGCCATTCCCGAATCGCGCGGAGCGATGTAGTCGGCCAGCGAGCGGAACGAGGTCTGGCCGTCGCGCTCCCACTGCTGACGCAACGTCGGCAGCCGCATTCGCTCGGCCTGACGGGAATCGTCCTCATAGAGGACGATATCATCCCCGACGCTATTGGCCGGGAAGAACCCGTAGACCGCGTTGGCGGTCAGCCGTTTCCCTGCCACGATCCGGCCCAGCAACTCGCGGGCGTCGTCGAAGAGTTCCTTGGCGCGCGGTCCCAGCTCGGGGTCGTTGAAGATTCGCGGATATTTTCCCTTGAGCTCCCAGGACAGGAAGAAGGGCGACCAATCGATGAAGGGGACGATCTGCTCCAGCGGGATGCCGAGGAGCGTCCGAGTTCCCAGGAACGCGGGAACTGCTGGCGCCTGCTCCGACCAGTCCAGCGCCAGCCGGCGCCGCAGCGCCTCAGCGTACGGGACGAGCTTCCGCTGGGCGCGCCGGCCGAAGGCGGCCCGTTCCTGTTCTTGCTGGACGCGATTACTCCGATCGAGCTCGTCGCGGGCATCGGAACGGCCCAGGCGGTCGACCACGCCCACGCTCTTGGACGCGTCTTTCACGTGGATGACCGGCCCGTGATACTGAGGTGCGATCTTCACGGCCGTGTGCTTGGAGCTGGTCGTGGCACCACCGATCAGGAGCGGCAGCTCGAAGCCGTTGCGTTGCATCTCGCGGGCGACATGCACCATCTCTTCGAGCGACGGCGTGATCAGGCCGGAGAGTCCGATCAGGTCGACCTCGCGCTCTTGGGCTTCCTTGAGGATCCTCTCGCACGGGACCATCACGCCCAGGTCGATGATCTCGTAATCGTTGCAGGCCAGGACGACGCCTACGATGTTCTTGCCGATGTCGTGGACGTCCCCCTTGACGGTCGCCATCAGGATTCGTCCGCGAGCCTTGCGCTCGTAGTCCGCCCCGTTGCCGTTCGAGCCACTGGATGCGGCAGCCGCAGCGGCTTTCTCGGCCTCCATGAACGGGGTCAGATAGGCGACGGCCTTCTTCATCACCCGGGCACTCTTGACGACTTGAGGGAGGAACATCTTACCCGCGCCGAAGAGGTCGCCGACGACGTTCATGCCATCCATCAGCGGTCCTTCGATAATATGCAGCGGGCGCTCGTAGGTCTGACGGGCCTCCTCGGTGTCCGCGTCGATGAAATCGACCGTGCCCGTTATCAAGGCGTGCTTGAGCCGTTCGGCGACCGGCGCGTCGCGCCAGGCCATGTCTTTGGCTTTGTCTTTCTTGTTCCCCGTCTTCACCGAGTCGGCGAACTCGGTCAACCGATCGGCGGCGTCCGGACGTCGATTGAGGAGCACATCCTCGACTCGCTCCAACAAGTCCTTGGGAATCTCCTCGTAGACTTCGAGCTGGCCGGCGTTGACGATCCCCATGTCCAGCCCGGCGCGGATGGCGTGATACAGGAACGCGGCATTCATCGCTTCGCGGACGACGTCGTTGCCACGATAGGAGAACGACACGTTGCTCACGCCGCCTGAAGTCTTGCAATAGGGGAGTAGCCGCTTCAGATCGCGCACGGCCTCGATGAACTCGACCGCATAGTTGTTGTGCTCCTCGATCCCCGTGCCGACGGTGAGGATGTTCACATCAAAGATGATGTCCTCAGGCGAGAAACCCACCTGCTCGGTCAAGAGCTTGTAAGCGCGGAGGCAGATCGCAACCTTGTGATCCTTGGTCACAGCCTGGCCATGCTCATCGAAGGCCATGACGACGACCGCGGCTCCATAGCGATGGACGAGGCGGGCCTGGCGGAGGAATGCCTCCTCGCCTCCTTTGAGGCTGATCGAATTGACGATCGACTTCCCCTGGACGCACTTGAGCCCCGCTTCAATGACTTTCCAGTCGGAGCTATCCACCATGATCGGGACCTTGGCGATATTGGGGTCGGCCGAGACCAGGTTGAGGAACCGGGTCATGGCCTGCTCGCCATCGATGAGGCCCTCGTCCATATTCACGTCGATGATGTTCGCGCCGCCCTCGACCTGGTCGCGGGCCACGGCCAGCGCGGCCTCGTAGTCTCCGGTCTTGATGAGCCGAGCGAACCGCTTCGAGCCGGTGATGTTCGTCCGCTCGCCGACCATGACGAAATTGGTCTCGGGGCGGATGATCAGCGATTCCATTCCACTATAAGTGGACCAGTGCGGGATCTCGGGCACCCGGCGCGGTGGGACGCCTTCGACGGCCTGGGCGATGGCCGCGATCCAGTCGGGGCGGGTACCACAGCAGCCGCCGATGATGTTGAGCCATCCGTTCCGGGCGAACTCGCCGAGGGTGGCCGCGGTCCTGTCGCGGTCGCCCAGGAAGCCGCCGAACCCGTCGGGCATCCCGGCGTTCGGGTAACAACTGACGCCCGTCCGGCAGATCGATGACAGCGTCTCGATCGCGCTTCGCATCAGCTCGACGCCCACCGCGCAATTGATCCCGACGCTGATCGCGTCGATATGCGAGACCGAGTAATAGAACGCTTCGATCGGCTGTCCGGAGAGCGTTCGGCCGTTGTCGAAGATCGTTCCCGAGATCATGACCGGCAGCCGCTTCCCGGTTTCGTCGAAGACTTTCTCGATGGCGAACAGGCATGCCTTCAACACGAGTGTGTCGAACGAGGTCTCCGGCAGCAGGATGTCGGCCCCGCCTTTGATCAAGGCGCGAACCTGTTCCATATAGGTGGTGACCATCTGGTCGAAGGTCACATCGCGGCGGCCCGGGTCCTCGACATGGATGCCCATCGAGAGCTGCTTGTTGGTCGGACCGATGCTCCCGGCCACGAACCGCGGTTTGTCGGGATTCTTCCGGGTGAACTCGTTAGCCACACGACGAGCCAGCTCGACCGCCGTTTGGTTGATTTCGTCCACGTACTCCTGGAGGTCGAATTCACCGAGCGAGACCGCCGTCGCATTGAACGTGTCGGTCTCGATGATGTCGGCGCCGGCTTCGAGGTAAGCGCGATGGATGTCCTCGATGATCTTGGGTTGCGTGAGGACCAGCGCCTCGGTGCAATTCTTCAGAGCCTTGGAATGCCGCGCAAATCGGCGGCCTCGGTAATCTTCCTCATTCAGCTCGTAGGAATAGATCAGTGCGCCCATCGAGCCGTCGAGCAGCATGATCCGTCTCGACAGGATCTCCTCGAGCCGCCCGCGATTGTCATCGGTTCCCATTTTCGGCATCGCCAAGGTATCACCAAGTAGAAGGGCTTCGATTGTCGAACATCGAATTCAAGAGGAGGTCCACTGGAAAACTGGAGCATGCCGACCTGGAGAGAATGTCGTAAAGCCAGTATCGGCTTGATTATCATGCGAATTCCGCGAAGCTGTCAAGCGCGCTTGCGACCCGCTTTGGACCGTGCACCCGATAGGATCGTAGTATAAGATGAGGGCAATGCGCGTCGCATTCCGTCCTCGATTCCGTCGTAGCCGACGGGGGGAGTCTCAGGTCGTGTCACGAACGTCCACCTCAGGAATCTTCGATCACGACATCGATAGCGTGCAACGGCCGCCAGTCCGGCCGTGCTGCACCGTCGCCGATTGTCAGCGGCTGATCGCCAATCCGGCCCTCCCGTTCCTGGTCTGGCTGGCCGCTTACCTTGCGATCCGACAGGGACTGATCCTGCATCACCTGGGACTGTTCCTGGTGGGACTGGTCTTCACGGTCGTTCCCTTCTTCCTGGGACAATACCACTGCCTCGACTGCGGCGCGACCGGATGGGCCCTTCGGGCGGCGCGGCACGCGTGTCCCTCGGTCCTGGCGCGCCTCCACCAGCCTGACGCCGGACAGCATCCGGTTCCCCGATTGCGAACGCAATTCAAGATCTGGATCGTCGGAGTCCTCCTCGCTTTTCTATCCTACGCCATCCTGGGGAGCCCGAGACATTGACCGCCTCCGACGCGCCTGATATCATTGAGATATCAACTGAAGCTCCTTGGGTTCCTGGGAGGTTCTCATGCCGGACCTACTGATCCGTGACGTCAACGAGGCCGCCGTGACACGGCTGAAAGAGCGGGCGCGATTGAATGGTCGCTCTCTGGGAGTCGAGTTGAGGATGATCGTGGAGCAGGCGGCCAAGCAGGTGGCGATGACGACGGCTCGTGCACTTGCGGAGGAGATGACACGTAGCCTGGAGGGTCGGCCGCATACCGACAGCGCGGAGTTGCTGCGCGAGGATCGGTCCCGATGAACGGGCCCATGCCGCCGCCAACCGGCGTTCACCGTACGAGTCCGCCACCACGCGTGACCGCCGACCTCGTGATCGACACTGGAGTCGCCATCAAGTGGTATGTGCCCGAGGTTCTGGAAGCCGAGGCCAAGCGCAGTCCTCGACCCATCGTACTCGCTGCACGTCCCCGAGCTGTTGTTCGCCGAGTTCGGGAACATCCTCTGGAAGAAGGCCCGTGTGCTGAAGGTGCCCGAGATCACGGTCCAGGAAGGTCGCAGTATCCTGGATCGCCTTCTGAATGTCCCCTTGACTGTGCATTCAATGACACCGCTCTTGGGGTCAGCGTATGACCTGGCAGTCGGCCCCGAACGGGCAACCGTGTACGATTGCTGTTACCTGGCACTTGCACGCGAACTAGGATGCCGTCTTGTTACGGCCGATCGCGCGTTCTACGATGCCATGAGAACCAATCCGCACGGCTCGCTCATCCACTGGGTGGCCGATCCCCTTTGAATGATCTCGAAGGCGGATGAAGCGACCGCCCCGAGTGTTTCCGGTGGCGCGGTTCCTTGGAAGCCATCGGCTGTAACGGTGAGAGAAGAGGGATGGCCAGGACGATTCTCAAGGATCGGAAGGCTGCTTCGCCCGTTTCAGCCCCTCGGGCTCTGCGGAGTCAATTCGGTGCCCGAGACGTGCTCGTGCTGGCGATCTGCTGTGGACTGACTGCCGGATTGCTCGAGGTGGGAACGCGCGTCCTGTGCCGGAGCATCAACCCAACCAAACGGCTGTACCAGGTCAGCCGGCATTTCGTCTGGCTGGCCCCGTTGACCTATCTGCTGTTCTTTCTCGGGTTCGGACTTTTCCTGGCCGTGGCGACACGCCTCTGGCCTCGACGAGGAGGCTGGCTCAGTCCACGCCTTCTCATCGCCGGGGCCGTTCTGCCCTCTCTCATGGTGGCAGGTCCTCAGGTTTACCACGAGGCCTGGCTCATCCTGGCCTTGGGAATCGCATCGCGGCTCGTCCCCTTGCTCGAGCGGGATCCGATTCGGGTTCGGCGATGGTTGCTGTTGAGCATTCCGGCTCTGTTGGGATCCGTCCTTGTCCTGGCAGGTCTCTTGTTTGGGGGCGATTGGCTCAAAGAGTCGCGCGAATCCGGGCGGCCTTTGCCTCCTCCCGATTCACCCAACGTGCTCTTGATCGTGCTGGACACCGTGCGGGCCGACCATCTGAGTCTCTATGGCTACCCTCGCACCACGACGCCAAACCTGGAACGGTTCGCGAAACGGGGAGTTCGCTTCGACCAGGTGCGTGCGACCGCGCCGTGGACCCTCCCCTCGCACGCCAGCCTGTTCACGGGCCGATGGCCTCATGAGCTTGGCGTGGAATGGATGACCCCTCTGCGGGGGAACTTCCCCACCCTGGCCGAGTACCTGGGATCGCATGGCTATGCGACCGCGGGTTTTGTCGCCAACACTCTCTTTTGTTCGTACGACACCGAACTCGACCGTGGATTCACCCATTACGAAGATTATGTCCTCGGACCCATCAGTTCCCTCCGGACAGCCTTCTTCGTGGATTTCAACTTCAAATGGATCTTCGCACTGGCTGCGCAATATGGCACCCGCTTTGACGCGGGCCCGCTACGCCCCCTGCAAGAATTCGTGCTGGGGACGATTCTGGAGCGAGATCGAATCAGCGGCGAATCAATCAGTCGGAAATTCGTGGACTGGCTGGCGCATCGCCAGGAGCCCAATCGACCCTTCTTCGCGTTCCTCAATTACTTCGATGCTCATGTCCCCTACGTGATTCCCCTCGATGCCCCGCGCCGCTTCGGCCTTCAGCCTCGGAGCATGACCGATGCCCAGATCATCGATCGTTGGAGAGAACTGGACAAGAGCCAATTATCCCCCTATCACCGAATCCTGGCCCGTGATTCCTACGATAATTGTCTCGCTTATCTGGACGAGCAACTGGGCGAGCTGTTCAACGAGTTGCATCGTCGCGGGGTGCTCGATCGGACGCTGGTGATCGTGACCGCCGATCATGGCGAAGGGCTGGGGGAGCATGACCTGTTCGACCATGGCGAGAGTCTCTATCGCTCCGAGATCGGCGTACCGCTCTTGATCGTGGCGCCTTCGGGTGGGCAATCTCCAGGAGTGGTCAAGGAACTCGTCAGCCTTCGTAATCTACCGGCGACGATCGTCAACCTCGTCGGCCTGGGTGCCGACTCGCCATTTCCCGGGCCGTCGCTGGCCAACCTGTGGCGGAGCTCTTGGGCCGATGCCGCTTCGGTCACGTTCGAGGGTGTCATCTCCGAGCTAACCGGTCCCAATCCCTCCAACCCCAATCAAGGTCGATCGCCAGCCCTGCGAGGCCCGTTGATCGCGCTGGCCGAAGGGGATTTCGTGTACATCCGCAATGAAGGAGACGGAGCCGAGGAGTTATTCAACGAGGGCGATGATCCGAACGAGTTCCGGAATCTTGCGGGGGTCGAGGCCCGGCAAGACGTCCTGAAGCGACTTCGCGAACGTCTCAATCAGTTGAGAGCGAACCCACGATCACGAATTCCCCTGGCTGGAATGCGGGCAAGATGACCGGGAAGTTCCTGGCTCGACCGGCGCGAGCGCGGACCGGCTTCGCCGTGACGACCAGGCGAGGGTCAGAAGCACGATCGCACCGGCCAGGGAGACGATCGCGCCGATCCGGAACGAATTCGGCTCGTAGGTATAGACGAGGATATGCTCCCCCGCGGGCACGGCGGCCCCGCGCATCATCCGATTGGCTCGATAGATCGTTGCCGGCGTGCCGTCGATCGTCAAATGCCAGCCGGGATAATAGGTGTCGGCCAGGATCACCAGGCCAGGCTGATCCAGCATGGCCCTCAATTCCACCCGCTGCGGCTCGTACTGGATGACCGCGACCTTCTCCGAGGGCCCGACCGGCATTCGGGAGAGAAACCCCTTGAAGCCTTCCTTGTCGTCCGTCTCAATCAAGGCCGTCTGGCGCAGGTCGAGAACAGGCCGATCGCGCTCGCTCCAGATCGGATCATTCATGTAAACGAGGGTCCTGATCCGTTGAGCGCGGGTATCCGGGTCGGATGCGGGAGCGCGGACCTGGGCGGAGTGGACGATCCAGGCGCGCGGGTAGGCGGCCAGGTTGCGGCGGAGCTGCCAGTCATGGCGCAAGGTCCACGGCTCTCGATCGTTCCCGGATTGTCGCGCGTGGAGGACGTCCGGGTCGGGATAAACCAGCTCGGTCTGGTTCAGGAACGAGGCAAATCCGCGTTCCTGGCTCGACCAGACAGGTGTGGCGGAAAGCAGGAAGTAGCGTGCGCCCCAGAGGTCGAAACTCCGCCTGGGGAAGTAGACGACTGGCTGCCCTTGCGGGACGCCCAGTGCCTGTGCAATGGCAACGGGCATGGGCATCGTCGTCGGATGGAAGAAGGCCGCGTAGTCCTCGAGTTCCAGAGACCCGATCGTCGTGCAGTATTCGAGCCCCATGGGCAAGGCGAACAGAGGGTAGAGCGTCTCCCGCGCCCACGCGACGAGCTCTGCGTACCGATGGGCGTCGCCAGTCGTGCCGAACTGGACCGGAAACCAACCGCCGGGCATTCGGTGGACCCGGAACGGGCCGGGTGAGGGATCGGAACGCTCGGCGGCCTCGATCAGTCGGGCGGCTTCGGATGGGGCGTCGAACACCGTTTGGGGTGCGGTCCAGACGAGCCTGGCGTTGGCCAGGGCGAGGTCGGCGGCCAGGACGAACATCGCCAGCAGAGTGGCACCACGAGGACGGCGCGGGGCCCAGTGCCCCAGCGCGAACACTGTCGCGAAGCCGAGCGCGCCGTGGGTCAAACCCCGATACGTTTCCATCCAGGCGACGGCGATCGCCGCCGGGCCGAACATCGGGTCGGCCGGGACGTGCCCGCTCAGGTAGGCCACGGCGATGTCGCGGAACACCATGGCCAGGGCCAGACCCACCAGGCTCGCAGCCAGCCCGACCAGTCCCAGCCGCCTCAGCCGGCGCGCCTGGTCGGCTCCCTCCGTCACGCGATCCCAGCCCAGGCCCGCAAGGACCGCCAGACCCACAGCCATGAACGTCAGGAACTTACTGGGGTAGCGGAACGAGCCGAAGCCCGGCAGAACCATCGAGAGCAGCCCATAGGCGCTGCCGGTCCCGTCGTGGCGAAAGGAATCGGACCGCGGCAGGCCGAGCAGAGGGTCATGGGGGCCAATCGCCGAGGTGAACGGCCCCCAGCGCACCCACCAGAGCGGACCGCCGTACTTGCCGAAACTCGCCACAAGACCCACCAGCGCCACGATCGTCAGCCAGGCACGCCAGGGCGGGCCGCCTCGGAATCCGGCGGCGATGAAAGCCAGCACCAGTGCCAGGCCTCCCACGTAGAGCGATTCCACCCACACCTCGTGGCCTCCCGCAGGCGGGACCCCTTGAAGCCAGCAGCGATTTACGGGAGCATTCGTCCCGAACACGCTCGGCCAGATCAGCTCGGCGACCCGACACGGGTGCAAGCTGTATCGATAGACATTGGTCGAGGTCACCCCGGCCGACCGCCAGCTCTGCCGGCTGAACTCCAGGATCGGTAGCATCTGCACGGCCGATAGTGCCATCGCCAGGGCGCAGGCACCCACCAGCCTGGCCAGCATCGGCGCCAGTCGGGCCTCGCTCCGACGGCGTCGCCATTGCCAGACGAGCCCGAGACCCAGCGCGATCCAGGTCGCCAGGACGAGCCCGTTCATCGCCAGGAACCCCGGCCGCGCGAGCCGGGTGGACGCCAGGCCAAGCGTGGCTCCAACCCAGACGACCACCGCTCCCATCGCAATGGGCCTGACACGAACTGCGGTAGGACGACCTCGGGCGCAAATCGCCAGCACCACGGCATAACCAGCCCCACAGACCGCCGTCAGGTAGGCGTCCTCGGGGTCGCCGCCGAAGACCTGGAACGCGAGGATCACGGCAAGTTCGGCCCCCGCTCGCCGATACCCCTGTCGCAACAGGCGGTCGATCGCACACAGGCCCCACGGGACCCAGGCCGCACCCACCAGGCGGATCGGGTTGGAATAGAGGAACAACACTGGTGCGCCGAATGCATAGCTCAGACCGCCCAGGCACGCTCCGGCCCAGCTCAGACCCAACGACCGCCCCAGGACCAGTATGCCCAGGAAGGCGAGGATCACATGCGCGATCACGTACATTCGGGCTGCCCAGGCGTAGGGGAGAAGAGCGTAGAGGATCTTGCCGGGATAGAACACGGCGCACATCGGGTTGCCTAGCAGCGGCTCTCCGCCGTTATGCCCGGGGTCCCACAACGGCCAGCGCCCGGCCTCCCATTCCTGCTGAACGTGCTGATCCAGGGGATAGTAATAGGACTCGTTCGCAGACGCGAACTGGGCATCCTCGAACAGCACCGGCCGAAAACAGATCAGCAGGAGTGCCAGGAAACAGCCCAGTCCCAGTAGGGGCACGACCGCGCGGCGCATGATGGGTATTCGAGTCCGATGTCTTGATCCGTCGAAGGCCCGGTCGGGGGCGGATGGGACGCCCATCGATTGGATAATCGCGACTCATCGGAGTCAAGAGCCTGTTTCATCCGATCGACGATCCACCAAACCGCCAGGAGCGGGTCGCTCCGCGCTGCATCCGGCCGCCGTCGGCTGGCAGGAATCGATCCAAGCTTTACCCCTCTCCTACCCGCATGATACGATTTCCATCAGGGTGTTCTCGTCTGCGAGTTGAGGCAGGTCGGATGCGCTTGGGCTCACCGACAGCAAAGCCATCGATGCGGAAACGCTGCCGGTGATCCTCACAACAGATCCGGGCAGACTTGCCCAGAGATCGAATCCGAATCCTGGCGGGTCACAAGGCAATCCCATAATGACAGGTCAGACTCGCATCATCTGGTGAGAAGGCAGGCCTGATGAGCAGCACGACTTACCCCGGTCTGACGATCCCCTCGCCGCGATCATCCCGACCTCGCGCGGACCCGCGACAGATTGGCCCGCGGGATGTGCTCTTGCTATCGGCCTGGTGCGGTCTGGCTGGCGGGTTGCTCGAGGTGGGCATGAGAGTTCTGTGCCGGAGCATCAGTCCCAGAGACCGCCTGTACCAGATGAACCGGCACTTCGTCTGGCTGGCTCCGTTGACGTACTTGATGCTGTTTCTGACGATCGGACTTTTCTTCGCGACGGTAACCCGATTCTGGCCCCGTCGGGGAGGATGGCTCAGCCGACGTCTCATCGTCGCCAGTGCTCTCGCACCCGCCTTCATCGTGGCCGGTCCTCAGATCTACTATGGAGCGATGATAATCCTGGCCTTGGGAGCGGCATCGCGACTGGTCCCCTGGTTCGAGCGGCATGCGATCCAACTGCGGCGCGGTTTGCTGTGGAGTTTTCCGGGTCTCGTGGCATTGGTCCTGGTCCTGGCGGGCTCGGTGTTCGCGGACGACTGGGTCAAGCAGAGGCGCGAAGCCGGGCGTCCTGTGCCGCCGGCCGATTCGCCCAATGTGCTCTTGATCGTTCTGGACACGGTTCGCGCCGACCACTTGAGTCTTTACGGCTACCATCGCGCCACGACCCCCAAGCTGGAACAGTTCGCGAAGCTGGGAATTCGCTTCGAAAACGGTCCGCGCCACCGCACCCTGGACCCTCCCCTCACACGCAAGCCTGTTCATGGGCCACTGGCCCCACGAGCTCGGCGTGGAATGGATGACACCGCTCGACGCGAAGTTCCCCACGCTGGCCGAGTACCTGGGATCACATGGCTATGCGACCGCGGGTTTCGCCGCCAATACCCTCTTCTGTTCCTATGACACCGGCATTGACCGGGGATTCGCTCATTATGAGGATTACGAACTCGGACCGCTGCGCTGCCCTTCGGACCGCTCTCTTGGTTGACGTCGCCTTCCAGGCGGTGTTCAGGCTGGCTCTGAGCTACGGCCGAAGTATTCGACGCCGGTCCGTTACGCCCCTTGCAAGACGTCCTGCTGGGGTGGGTCCTGACCAGAGATCGAATCAGCGCCCGAGCGATCAATCTGAAATTCGTTCGACTGGTTAGCGCGACGGCGAGAGCCTCGTCGTCCCTTCTTCGCGTTTCTGAATTACTTCGATGCCCATTCACCGTACGTCGCTCCCACGGTCGCCGGGCATCGCTTCGGCCTGCGGCCGCAGAGCGTCACCGACGCCGAAGTTCTTGACGGTTGGAGAGACGCGAAAAAGCTCGAGTTACCTTTATACTTTCGAAACCCTGGCCAGAGATGCTTACGATAATTGTCTCGCTTACCTGGATGAACAATTGGGCGAGCTGTTCGAGGAATTGCAGCTCCGGGGCGAGCTCGATCGGACGTGGGTGATCGTGACCGCCGATCATGGCGAGGGATTCGGAGAGCATGATCTGTTCGACCATGGTGAGAGTCTCTACCGGACGGAGATCGGCGTGCCGCTCGTGATCGTGGGCCCGCCGCGCAGCCGGTCTCAGGGGGTTGTGAGCGAGACCGTCAGCCTTCGTAATCTGCCGGCGACGATCGTCGACCTCGTCGGTCTGGACACCAACTCGCCCTTCCCCGGCCCGTCGCTGGCCAACCTGTGGCGGCGGTCTTCAACCGATCCCAGCCCGGTTATGATCGACGGAGTGATCTCCGAGCTGACCGGCCCCAATCCCGCCCATCCCAATCAAGGACGATCGCCGGCCCAACGGGGCCCGTTGATCGCGCTGGCCGAAGGGGATTTCGTGTACATCCGCGACGAGGGTGATGGGGCCGAGGAACTATTCAACGAGCGCGACGATCCGCGCGAGTTGAGCAATCAGGCGGCCGTCGAGGCCCTACAACCCGTCCTGAAGCGCTTTCGCGATCGTGTCAAGCCGTTGAGAGCCAGACCGTGATCTCGATGTCAGAAGACGGACGGCGAGGTTGCCCGATCTCGAAGTCGTCACGAGTCCGCGGAGTACCCCGCATGTCTTCTCCGGGATCGCAGCGACCACCTCGATCGAAGCGGATTGCTGGCGTTACGCTGGTCCTGGCGGCCTTCGCGAGTCTGGGGTCCGTCTATTGGGCTTCCTCCCGGGAGCCGAGCTTGGATCGCATCCGGAGGGCTGTCGCGGCGCGACGCTGGAGCGAGGTGGAAGCCGGCCTGCGCCATTGGCTCCGGAGGCATCCCCAGGACGGCAACGCCTGGGAGATGCTCGGAGGTCTGCTCTTCGATCAGGGCCGCATGGCAGATGCCCTCACGGCTTTACGTCAGGTGCGCGAAGCGGATCCCGGATGGGTGAACGCCCAGATGGTCATCGGGGATATCGCGATCCGGCAGCACCGGCTCGCGGAGGCGGAACCGAGTTTTCGACGTGCGGCTGAGCGCGACCGCCGCGCCGTCGAGCCTCTCGAACGGTTGGTCTCCCTGCTCAGCCTCGAGCGGAGGCCGGCTGAGGCGCGCTCGGTGCTCCGGCGGTTGTTCCAGATCACGCGCCAGCCCCGATACCTCGCCGACAGCATCCTGATCTCCGAGCTCGAGTCGGAGGTTCGCGACCTGAATCCCGAGCTCGAGGAGTTCCTGAAGCAGACCCCCGACGACCCTTGGCTCCGCAGGGTCTGGGGGCTGTTCCTACTCGCCCGAGGTCGATCGGCCGAGGCGCTGCCGCATCTCGAAGCCGCCGCCATAGCGTTCGAAGAGGATCCCTTGGGACGCTTCGCCCTGGCCGAATGCCGGATGGCGCTCGGTCTTCCTGTAGACGATCTTTCGCTCCTCGGATCGCCGCCGAGTCGGGCCGTCGATGCGGCGCGATGGTGGGTGTTGCGAAGCCGGCTGGCCGAGGTTCGAGGCCGCGACGAGGAGACCCTGGAAGACCTGCGGAAGGCGATATCGGCGGATCCTCGGAATGCGGAGGGACACTTTCGCCTGGGTCAGATCCTGATTCGTCGGGGTGATCGCCCAGGAGGCCAGGTCCACCTGGATCGATCCGAAGCCCTCGGCCTCCAGCAAGATATCCTGAAGCGCGAGCTCAGACGCTTGATCCGCGAGGGAACCGATGGGAACGCACTCCTGCGAATTGGCCGACTCTGCCAGGAGTCTGGCATGATCGCGGAGTCCACTGAGTGGTTCGACCTCGCCTACCAGCGTGATCCGCGACTGCGGCCACCCGGAGTTGACCCGGCGCAGATCGCTCCGGCGGACGATGGTCCTACTGTGGCACTCTCCCGACCGGTGCTCAAGGTATCGGTCCTGCCGCGGCCGACCGATCATTCGACCAGCCTCGCTCCTCGGCCAGACTCACGGATCCGCTTCGAGGATATCGCGGAGCGATCGGGCGTCCGATTCCAGTACGACCCGGGGGCGACGAGCCGTCTCTTCATCGCGGATACGATGGGCGGGGGCGTCGCCCTCCTGGATTTCGACGACGATGGTTGGCTCGATATCTACCTGGTGAATGGTTGTGCCTTGCCCTTCGACCCGCAATCGCCCCCTCGGCCTAACAAGCTGTTTCGCAATCGTGGTGATGGGACCTTCACGGATGTGACCGAGCGAGCTGGGGTCGGCGGGCGCGGTTATGGGATGGGCTGTGTCGTCGGCGATTACGACAACGACGGCCACGACGACCTGTTCGTGACCGGCCTCAACCAGACGGTCCTGTATCGCAACCAGGGAGATGGGACCTTCGCGGATGTCACGGCCACGGCCGGCGTCGCCTCATCGCGCTGGACGACCGCTGCGGGCTTCGGAGATTTGGATGGGGATGGTGACCTCGACTTGGTCGTTGTCACCTACGTCGAAGCCGACCCCGAGTCTGTCCTCGAATGTCGGGATAAGTTTGGCAAGCTGATCCACTGCAATCCCGATCGATTCCCGTCTCAGTTCGATCAGCTCTTCCGCAACAATGGTGATGGCACCTTTACCGATGTGAGCCGACAGGCGGGGATCGAGGTCCCGGAAGGGAGGGGCTTGGGTCTGGCGATCGCCGATCTCGATGGGGATGGCCGGCTCGACCTCTTCGTCGCCAACGACGGTACGGCGAACTTCTTGTTCCGCAACCGTGGTGGATTGCAGTTCGAGGAGGTTGGCCTGAACTCGGGAGTGGCTTACAGCGGAGCGGGCGAGCCGACCGGCAGCATGGGAGTGGTGGCTGAGGACCTCAACAGTGATGGCCGAATCGACTTGTTCCACACCAACTTTATCAACCAGAGCAGCTCCCTGCGATGGAATCTCGGCGGTGGCCTGTTCACGGATGGGACGCTGGCGGCGAACCTCGCTGCCCCGAGCCGATCGATGACCGGTTTCGGCACGGTGGCGCATCGACGTCGATAACGACGGCATTCTCGATCTCTTCGTGGCCAATGGCCATACCGACGACCAGCCGTGGTATAACACGCCGATGGCCCAGAGTCCCCAATTGTTCCTGGGCCGGGAGCGGGGCCGCTTCGAATTGGGGGGGCCCGAGGTATCGCCCTATTTCTCGCGTCCGGTCGTGGGCCGCGGGGTCGCGGCCGGCGATCTGGACAACGACGGCCGAGTTCGACCTGGTGGTGGTTCATCGGGATGTTCCGGCGGCGGTGCTCCGCAACGGTACGCAAGGCGGTCACTGGCTGGGATTGCGCCTTCGCGGAACGCGATCGGGGCGGACTCCTGTGGGTACGCGCGTGGAGTGCCGGGCCGGCGGCCGATCCCAGGTGCGCTGGCTGACCAGCGGGACGAGCTACCTGGCCTCGAATGACCCGAGGCTCTGGTTCGGCCTGGGGTCAGCCCCGAAAGTCGAGCACCTGGAGGTGCGCTGGCCGTCCGGGAGGGTTCAGACCTGGTCCGATATCGCGGCCGATCGCATCCTCGACATCCGCGAAGGTGAGCTCGGGAAGCCTTTCCCCGAAGTTCGTAGGGTGGGTCGAACCTCGATTCATCGAGGCGAGGCCCACCAGCTTCGCCTTTCCCCGAAGTTCGTAGGGTGGGTCGAGCCTCGATTCATCGAGGCGAGGCCCACCAGCTTCGCCGAGGATTTCTCAGCCTTCAGCCTTTCTCCCAAGCCGTCCAAAAGAATTCTCTAGGATCAAGTCGAGACGTCGGCGGAATTTCTCGAGAACAGGCCGCATTGATTCGAACTGGGATCTGTCGTCGATCTCACGAGGATCATCGCGCCTCGTTGAAGAGTTGCTCGCTGCCGTCGCCTTCGTTGCGGATATAGACGAAGGCGCCTTCGGCCAGTGAGATCAGTGGGCCTCGAGAAGCCGGCGATCGCCCTTGGTTTGGCCTCCCGGGGTTGGCGGACATCAGTTCGGAAATGACAGGATCATCGTCTCGCGGCGATCGGGCGCCGTCCAACGCAGAATCGCGCCAGAATCTGGCGAGCGATTCGCCCGGAAACGGTGATCCACTTCCCTGACCGACCAGGTCAACGATCGTGGCTGGCAAGTCGCGGAGGCTGACGGTCTCGCCCACGATCGCCGGCGGATTCCGGCCCGAGGGCGGCACGATGACCAGGGGGACGCGGATCTCCGTGCGATAGAGGCTCTCACCATGGTCAAATAAGGCGTGTTCACCCAGGCCCTCACCATGATCCGAGGTCACGATGATCAGGGTCTGATCGAGCACACCGCGACGCTGCAATTCGTCGAAGAGGAGACCCAGTTGCTCGTCCAGGTAAGCCAGACAATCGTCATAGGAATCGCGAGCCAGGGTGATAGAAGACCGCGGCAATCTCGTCTTGTCGAGGTCCTGCCACACCTCATAAACGGACTGGTACTCGTCGAGCGTCGGGTAATAGGTCACAAAACGATGCGGAGCACCCGGGGGCAACAGGTAGGGCGCGTGAGCGTCCAGGAAATTGAGGAACGCAAAGAAAGGCCGTTGGGGCTCTCGTCGATCGGATAACCATCTGAGAAACGCGCGGTTAATCGACGCAGCATCCTTTCGCTCATTGATCCCGAACCATCGATTCTCGAACTCCCACAAGGGATAGAGTGCGGCAATGTCAAAAACCGTGATCACTTTAGCAATCATTGTGGTGATGCGTTCAACCAGGCCGGAGGTCCGCAGCGGTGCCAGCCGTTCCAGGATGTGGTCTTCGTAATGAGTGAATCCGCGAGCCAACCCCGAGTCTTGCGAGCAGTAAACGACATTGCCGACGAAACCCGCCGTCGCATAGCCGCGAGTCCCCAGGTATTCGGCCAGCATCGGCAGGTTTCCCTGGAGCGGAGTCATCCACTCCTGGACCAGTTCGTGCGGCCAGTGGCCGGTAAACATGCTCGCGTGCGAAGCGAGGGTCCAGGGTGCGGTCGCACGGGCATGATCGAAGCGAATTCCTGCGCTTCCGGAGTCGTTCAAGATTCGGTGTGGTCGGGCGTTCATAGCCATAAAGGCTGAGACGGTCAGCCCGCACCGTATCCAGCACGATGAGAAGGATGTTGGGCGAATCGGTGGGTGGCAAGGGACGGCTCGATTCTCTCGCCAGTTTGAGCCAATCCCCAACGAAGACGAACCCGGCGAGCGCGACGACCAATCCCACCATGAAGGGAAAGCTCCACCGAAGCCAGCTTCGTAACGCCGATCCGTGTCGCTGGATTGTTGGGACCAGGCTGACCGCGGCTCCGAGTGCGAACAGCAACCAGGCCAAGGTATAGATCCGGGGCTCTGCCGCCATGAGCAGTGGCAGTATGGAGCAGACGCAAATCAACCGGGGGCCGATCCAACCTGTTGCCCGCGGCGCGAGCTTCAGGGCCACCGCCAACACGAGACCGATCCCCAGGAACAAGACAAGATTCGAGAGCGGGCCCAACCAGATGAAGTGCCGGCTCATGGTAGAAAGCCGCTGGCTGGGATCAATCGCCCGGAAAAGGACCCTCGTTCCCGTCTCCAAGAGCCCGGTGGCGAGACCGCACCATGCCGAAAGAAGGAGCAGGTCACGCGCCCTCATGGGTTGCCGGACATCACGAGCCCGTTGCGATCCGGCCGACCGCGTGATGTGTTCCGGAGGGGGGTTCGCGCTCACGAGTTCGATTCTCCGTGTATCCATGATCCATCGGTGGCCGGCCATCGCCTGGCATGCTTCGGTGCCAGGGCGTTCACCGCTGATCCTGGCTCCTCAAGATCGGCCGCGGGTCTACGGATTGGATAAGCGTCCCTATAAGAACGAGATGTCCGGGAGAGCGAGGCTCCGTCCGAGCCTGGAAAAACGCGACTCGGACGGAGCTTCGCCCTCCCGATCCCTGCCAAGTTTTAGGCGCTCTAACAGAATTCTTGTCCCGCGGGAGAAATCCGGTCAAGAGAATCGAGGACGACGATCACCCGTTCGAGATCACGACCGGCGCGTCCGCTCTCGATCGGCGGCAAGATGGCGGCCATCGGCGAGAAATCGGTCGGTTCGCTCGGCGAGGGTCGAGTGTCAGCCTCTCCCGGGGAAGTGTCGATCAAGGCGGCATCAGGCCGGGGCGTTAGCCGCATCGCATTGTGAGCGTTTCCGCTCCCAGATACAATGGATTTGATCCGAGTGAAGTTCGCCCGCAACTTGTCTGAGGCCGCGGGGTTGGGAGTATCGCCGTCATGTCACAATCGGAGAGACGAAAAAGACATGTCCTGATATTGATCGTTTTTTCGATTGTTCTGATTGGAGCGGGCCTGGGCATTCGGTGGGGAAAGTCCCGGCTCTTCCCGGAATTCGCCGTGGAAGCGAGTTCGAGCCATCGCTCGCGGTGATTGGGACAGAGCGGCTCTCCTGAGCCGTGATCGATTGAAGAAGGCACCCGACGACCCCGCCGCCTTGAGGGTGGCCGCCCGCGTCGCCGCGCACCAGGATCGGGACCAGGCGGCGGTCGCGATCTACTCCCGGCTGGCTTTCGAGGACGTGGACGCCGAGGATCTCTACCTCCTGGGGCGGGCCCTGAGTCGAACCGGAAAGGCTGAACTTGCCGGCAAGACCTATGAACGGGCCCGCCTCGTGAGCCCCGATCATCCGGAGACGCTTTACGCTCTCGCTCAGATTTACCTCCAGGATGACCGGGAAAACGCGGCCGAGGAGATCGGCGAGCGGCTGGCGCGGCAGCCAGGGTGGGAAGCCCGCGGTCTGCTCGTGCTGGGGAAAGCCCGGGCCGACTTGAACGACCCCGGCGGGGCGGCGCGGCGCTCCAGCGGTGGCTCGAACGCGATCCCCTGGGACACGCTGCCGATCCCGCTCCCGTGGGCCCGTTTCAGAAGCTCCTGGTGCGATCGTTGCTCAGGACCCGCCGGCCCGCCGAGGCCCGGCAGCTCCTCGAAAAACTCCTGGCCAACGGACCAGACGCCGAAGCCTCGTGGCTGCTGGGCCGCTCGTACATCCAGGAACAGGACTGGGTTCGGGCCGCCGCGCTGCTCGAGCCGAGCGCGACCTTTCGGGCCGAACAGCCGCTCGAGGCTGAACCCGCCCCCTACGTGGGTGCGGCTCGATGCGCCGCCTGCCATCCCGAGATCTACCAGTCCTTGATCGCCAGCAAGCACGCCACGACGTTCACTCGTGCCCAGGACCTTGACAAGCTGGTGCTGCCCTCAAACCCCGTGCCGGATCCCGGAAATCCTCAGGTCACCCATGACTTCAAGCGGCAGGACGGATCGCTCCAGGTCGAGACCCGCGCCGGCGACGAGGTCCAGCGCGCGGTGATCGACTATGCATTCGGATCGCGCGATCATTTCATGACGTTCGTCGGCCGGGATGACCAGGGACGATCGCGGATGCTCCGGATGTCGCATTTTCAATCTCCCCGCGGGTCGGGATGGGACCTGTCCACCGGTTTGCGCCAGCGGCCGGAGACTCCGCACGACGTACCTGGGCAACACGATGCTCGAGGGGGATGGCGTCCGGCGCTGTTTGTTCTGCCACACGACGAATTTCCGTGCCGTCCTGGACCAGTCTGGACCCGAGGCGGCCGATCTCGCGATCGGTTGCGAGAAGTGTCATGGACCGGGTGGCCATCATGTCGCGGCGGCGGCGGTCGAGTTCAAGGATCTGGCCATTCTCAACCCCGGACGAGTGCCGGCATCCACGGTCAACAAGACGTGCGGCCAGTGCCATGACCTCCACGACACCAGCGTGATCTCGGCGCCCCGGACCGACCCGGTCTGGTACCGCTTCCAATCGCTGGCTTTGACCTGGAGCCGATGCTACACCGAGAGCGAGGGGAATCTGAGCTGCGTGACCTGCCACGACCCGCACACCAACGGTAAGACCTCGGCGGCCCGCCAGGACGCCAACTGCCGCTCCTGTCATGGTCCCGATCCCGGGCCCGCCAGCACGACCCCTGCATCGCTCGCGGCTTCGCCGTCGAAGACGAGTCTCTTCCAGCAGAAGACATCGTCCAAGAAGGTGACGACGACTTGCCCGGTCGATCCCGTCAAGGGGTGCATCGAATGCCATATGCCAAGCGCCTGGCAGCAATCCACCCATTCCTTCAAGACGGATCACTTCATCCGCGTCCGCGATCGGGACGCGCCGGAGCCCTGATGGGCTACGAATGGGCTTGAGCCGTTCCGCTCGTCGTCCACGATCGAGGGCGTCCGAAAACGACCGCGCCGATCCCCACGCCGACGGACACGAGAAGGTAGGCCAGCAGACGCGCCTGCATCGAGCTCGGGATGACCGCATCGTTCCGATCGCCCGGAAAGAGCACGGCGTTGACCATTTCGAAGGCGATCGTGCCGCAAATGCTGCCCACCAGACCACCGATCAGCGTCCTGGGAATGCCGGGTAATCCCTGCCAGGCCCCGCCGAACGCCAGCCCGGCCGTCATGCCGACGACCGCCCAGATGCCACCGCGAACCAGGAACGACAGCAGCAGAGAGGGGCTCTCATCACTGTAGAATCGCGCAAAGATCGGGGCGACCTCGTAACTCACCAGCGCCCCTCCGATGCCACCGAGCAGAAAGCCCGCCAGGGCGGCGCTCGCGCCGCCCGGGATCGATCGGCGCAACGCGCCGCCGACCACCCCGAGCAACATCCCCAAGACCGCGCCGAAAGTGCCGAAGGTCAGTGCCGTGTTCTGTTGATCGGCCACTCGCAGTGCTTGGTTCACGGCCCTGAAGTCGCGCGAGTCCCCTCGGCGCTTCACGACGGGGGGGTAATAGGCGTGCGTCTTTTCACCGATGCCCCAGGCAAGGAATCCAGCGACCAACGCAGCCCCGACCACGCACACCGACGCCCGTGCCCACGGGGAACCCGTCGCGGCGGGTTCGGCCGAGGTGGCGGCCGACAATACGGGGGTCGGAGCCCGGTCATCATGAGGCTTGGGCTCCGTCGAATCGGGAACGTTTGACATGATTGGATCCTCCCAGATGGGTGAGAAGGGCCCGGAGTCCCAACTCGTCCGAACGGCCGCCTCGGTCACTTCGCGACCGATCGTCGGTCGGCCTAAATGCCTTTGCACGATCCTGGGAGGGCGAGGCTCCGTGCGAGCCGTATCGCTCGGACGGAGCCTCGCCCTCCCGGAATCACGAAAGGCCATTTCGCAACGCATCCCGGCTCATGGGAAACCAGCACCCCGGGAACTGCACCGATCGCACTCGAACTCGCACACTCATCCTCACACCGAGAGGAGCGGACACTTGCGATACCGTGTGGCGATCGCTATCGACTCAGGAAGTCAGGGCGGGTGAACGGGCCCAGGACGGCCAACAACCGTGGAGAGCCTCGAAGCTCGTGGCCGTATTAAACCCGGTCCAAGTCCGCCAATCCAGCCCCAGGAGGAGTATGTTGAGGATGAACGCGAAGAATTCCAACGAGAGGCATCTGCCAGGCAGGGATTCTCCGATACGCGAGACGACCGAGATGGGTCAATCGCTCGCTCATCGATGTCGTGATGAGATCGCCCTCGCAAACCATTCTGGCGTTCACCCATTCGGCGCATGGAAAAAGGACTCCAGCCTATTGTCATGGGGAACAGGGCAGTTTATGATATGTTCCATTTGAGGGCGGAGAGCTTAGGTCAACCAGCCCTTTTCTCGGGGTGGTCTCTCCGAAACGCGTACGCCGACTCGTCGCGGGTTCCTCTCATCCAACCGATTACAATCTGAGAACCTCGAATCCAGGCGTGCCCACTCGCTGGCGATAGGTCCCCAATCATCCATCCTCCGGAGGACTTTGCGTGTCCAAATCAATTTGGTGCCGATTGTCGAAACCCCTCGCTCTAGTCGTCGGGGGCGTCCTTCTGAGCGGCTGCGGCGAGGAGAATATCCCACTCAAGAAGGTGGATTTTGTCCTCGATGCACCCCCGAAAGATTACAAAGAGACGCGGAAGGAGTTTTCACGGAAAGGCGCTTCGTCCAAGATCGGGCACGATCCCAGCGGCATAAGCAAATAGAGAGCCCAGGTCACGAAGTCGGCGAGACCGGTTCGGTCCTTTGACTCTCATGGCAACAGGCGAGTCCCGAAAAAAAAGTCTTGCCTTCCCAGTGGGTCAGGTGCACAAGACCTCGGAAACCTTACCCATGGATGGCGATGAGCGGGCCTGGCCGATTCACAAGGGTGGGTCGTTCGTGCCAGGATACCGCAGAATCGATGAATGAGCTCCGATTCCTCATCCTCTCTCTTCTTCGGGGTGATCATCTTCATCCGGTTTTTGCGGCGAAGAACCGTTTCTTTGCATTCTTTTCGTCATTTCGATGTTCAGACCAGACGGAGGGAGACAGATGTCTAGACAATTCCAGAGAGCCCACGTCTCGACCCGACGAGTCGCGGTTTCACGCTGATCGAGCTGCTGGTCGTGATCGCGATCATCGCCGTGTTGATCGCGCTGCTTTTGCCGGCCGTGCAGTCGGCCCGCGAAGCCGCCCGTCGCGCCCAGTGCACCAACAACATGAAGCAACTCGGCCTGGCATTGCACAATTACTTGTCGTCCACCGGCGCCGTTCCCCACGTGTACCCGATGCTCTATGCCGGCGTGACCAGCACCTATAGCGACGGCTGGGGAGCCTGGAGCCCCCAGGCGCAAATGTTCCCGTACCTCGAACAGACGCCCCTCTACAACGCGATCAACTTCTCGCTGCCGAACCGGTACAGTGGTTCCGCAAGCAACATGTCCTTGCTCGGCAACCGGATCGCCAGCTTCCTCTGCCCCTCTTCGCCCGTGGCCAAGGGGAACGTGGCCTGTTGTGTCTTCATCAAGTCGCCGGGCAACAACTACTTCTGCTCGGTCGGCCCTTCGATTGTCTATCAATCGAATCAAGGGCCCGGTGGGGCGGGAACCGTTGGTATCTTCGGGTTCGACTACAATCCGAGAGTTGCGATTACCAATCCGGGTAGTAACCAGTGCCCGGCCATCTCGATCAGCGACATCAGCGATGGGACGTCGAACACCATTGCCTTCGGCGAATGGCGGACGGGCGACTTCAACTGCACGCAACTGTCGATCCCGCAAGACGTGGTCAACCCCGTCCAATGGCCGGGGATCCCGACCAGCGGCCCCTGGGGCGGTGCATATTTGCAGACCTTCATGGGCTGGCTCAATAGTTGCGCCGCCTACGCCCCGCAGACCATCGTGAAGCAACCCCAGTGGGAGTACAACATGAGCTATCTGGGGATCAGTTGGGACCAGGGCATTTTTGGTTACAGCCTGGGCAACACCATGCTCCCCCCCAATCCGCAGTACCCCAATTGCCGGACTTGCACCTGGAACGGCGACTGGGACTGCCCGGGAATGTATGGGTTGAGCAGCTACCATCCCGGCGGCGGCAACGTTGCCATGGCCGATGGGTCCGTGCGGTTCCTCAAGTCGAGTACGAACTTGTACACTGTGTGGTCCTTGGGGACCAAGGCTGGTGGCGAGATCGTCTCGGCCGACCAGTATTGACACGCCCTGCTGGTGGCTCGGCCCGAAGTGAGTCGTCAAGGCGCCGATCTCCGACCTTTTGAAGGAGCACGGCGCGCCGTTTGTGAGGAGACCGCCACGTTAAGTGTTCCCAGGTGTGGCTGGTCTCCTCGCGTTTCCCCGAGGGCTGATGGCTCGTAACCCAGTTGAGCGAGCGGAACGAGAAGCGTCCGATTCCGGTGGGTTTTCTGGTTGGAGAGCAAGGTTCCGGAGGATCGTCAATCCACGCAGGATCTGAAGACCGTTGTGTATCCATGATTTCGGAGACAACGACTGCTGAGAGCAATTTCTTGGAACCGGAACGGCGGCAGGAGGTGAAGTCGAGCGCAGTGGGGATCTCGTTGGGACGCACGACGGCAGGGCATCCGTCCCAACCTGCCTTGCCCGGGTCGTCCCATGTGGTCCGGGGCGTTCTTGCCTCGGCGACGCTAGGTCTCGTGGTCTTCGTGCTGGGATGGTTGTGGTGGCACGGGTCACATCATTCCTCGGTTCGCGAACACTGGGCCGCCGTTGCCCGCGGTCGCGAGGCCCTTCGCCGGGCTCGGCCCGACCTGGCATTGCAGGCGGTCGGCGATGTCCGGGATGAGGCGCCTGGGTCCGGCGAGGCCATGACCGTTGCGGGATTGGCCTTGATTCGGGTGGGGGAGTATCACGGAGCCCGCCTGGCTCTTGAGCGCGCGCTGAAACTTCAACCGAATCAATTCGATGCGGCCACCGCCCTCGCCGAACTGAACTTCGGCCTGGGAAACGGTCGCCGTGGAATCGAAGTCCTCCAGATGGCCGCTCGGCTCCGCCCGCAGGAGTTCCGAGTCTGGCTCACCATGGGCAAGGTCCTCAACGACCTCGGCGACTTTCCCAAGGCCATCCAGGCTTTCGAGAGAGCACTCGGGCTCAACGCGAACGATCGTGACGCTCTCATCGGTTTGATCGGCTGCCTGATGGCGACCGACCAACCGGATCAGGCGGAGCCCTGGGTGGCCAGGGCTCTTCAAGAGTATCCCGACGACCCCGCGGTCCTGGGTTTTGCCGCGCGCGGGGCGTTCGAGGCGAATCGTCTGGACGAGGCCATCGCACTGGCGGATCGTGCGCTGCCGCGCGATCCCAAGAATCTCGACGCCTTGCTGACGCGCGCCCGGGTTCACATCCTGAAGGCGCATTGGGAGAAAGCCTTGCCCGACGCGGAACGCGCCCGGGCCGCTTACCCCAACGACCTGGGCTCGCTCCAGTTGCTCCAGAAAATCCAGACCAAGATGGGCCTGACCGAGCAAGCGGCCGTCACCCAGGCCGAGCGCGTGCGGGCCCAGGATCGCATCGCCTTGATGAATCGATTGAACAAGGAAATCAACCTCCATCCCGAAGACCCCAAGCTGCTCTGGACGATGGGACAGACGGCTGCGGAGGCAGGATCCTTCGTGCTCGCCAGCCGATGCTTTGGCGCAGCGCTCGCACTCGACCCGAATTTCCAGCCGGCCCGCGATAGCCTGGCGGCGCTCCGAGCGGCCCAGCCCGAGCTGAATAGGTCGCCGGGCCGCTCGACGTTGTTCCTTCCTGAAGCTGGGGTCATTTCCCCGTCGTCGGTCACGTCTCCTTGATCCGGTCTTTGTCGAGGTATGATGTCGTGATGCCCTGGCATTGCCCGGAAGTCAGTCGAGGACAGAAACGTGCCCACGAAGGAGTCGACATCGACATCGTTGCGCCGCGGTCTCCAACGCTTTGCGGCGGGCGTACTCGTATTCCTCGTGGTCGTTTTCTTGGGTTATTTAATGTCCCCGAGCGGTCGCACCGATCGCGCCTCACCAGGTCGCCCACCGAGCGGAAAACCGATCGCGAATTCCATCGCGGGCGTCGCCGGGACGGAACTGGTCTCGACGCGGCTGAACACCAGCCGCCCGCAGGAGCCCAGTCCGTTTCGGTTCGCCGAGATCGCCCACCAAGCCGGCATCGACTTCGTACATTTCTCCGGGATGACCGAGGAGCGGTATGCCCCCACGGCCAACGGCTCGGGAGTCGCCATCTTCGATTACGACAACGACGGCAAGCTCGACCTCTACTTCGCCACCGGGACGCTTCTGCCGCTGGGAACGGCGCGGAAAGGGCCCAACCGACTCTACAAGAACCTGGGGGGCAATCGATTCCGGGACATGACCGAAGCATCCGGCCTCGGTTTCGCGGGCTATTGCCACGGAATCGTGGTCGGCGACATCGACAACGACGGCGACCAGGATGTCTTCCTCTGTAATTACGGCGTGAACGTGCTCTTTCTCAATCACGGTGACGGCTCGTTCAAAGACATCAGTAAAGATGCGGGGATCGGCAGTTTCGACTGGTCCACGGGCGGGGCCTTTCTCGACTACGACAATGATGGCGACCTTGACCTCTACGTGACACATTATGGTCAATGGAAGCTGCCGGGCGACGAGCAGATCTGCGGCCAGGCGGACGTACGGACCTACTGCATTCCCACATCGATCAAGCCAGCCCGGCATACCCTCTACCGGAACAACGGCAACCTCACGTTTACCGACGTGACCGAGGCAGCCGGCGTCGCCCGCACTGACGGCCGCGGTTTTGGAGTCGTCGCCGCGGATTTGAATAACGACGGCCGGATCGACCTTTACGTTTCCAATGATATGTGTCCAAATTTCCTGTTCCTCAATCGGGGCAATGGCACGTTCGAGGACGTCACTGAATCCTCGGGCGCCGGCTACGATGCCCATGGCAAGACCCACGCCGGGATGGGCGTGGACGCCGAGGACACCAACGGCGACGGCCGGCCCGACCTGTTCGTCACAAACTACTGGAACGAGCCCAACTCCCTCTACATGAACCTGGGAGATGGCATGTTCGAGGACCGAACGCCCGCCAGCGGCATGGCGTCGGACAGCACGCCCTGGGTCGGCTGGGGTTGCGCACTCGCGGATTTCGACAACGACGGCTGGCCCGATTGCTTCGCGACCAACGGCCACGTGGACGACAACCTGGAACTCTTAGGGTATAACAGCCCGTATGCTCATCCCCCCTTGCTGCACCGAAACCTCGAGGGACAACGGTTTCGACTGGCGACGCGCGATGTCGGGCCGTATTTCGACCAGTCCCACGTCGGGCGCGGGGCAGCCTTCGGCGACCTGGACGACGACGGCGATATCGACATCGTCGTCAATCACAAGGACGGCGCACCGGCCCTGCTCCGCAACGACACCAAGACATCCCATCACTGGATACGCCTGTGCCTGGTGGGCACCGTCAGCAACCGTGATGCCGTCGGTGCGCGCGTCCAGGTCGAGCTCGCCGCCCGTACGATCGCCCGCCAACGAAAGGGGGGAGCCAGCCTGGAATCCGCGCACGACCCCCGGCTCCTGGTTGGCCTGGGGAGCGAGTCGGAAGCGCGGAAGGTGACCGTCCGCTGGCCCTCGGGGCGGGTGAGCGTCGCCGAGCATCTCGCCGCCGATAAGAGCTATCGAGTCGTCGAGCCGCGCGACAAGGCCAGCGGAGCCGTCACAACGTCCTTCCAGGTCCTATCCGAATAACCCCCAGATTACTCAAGACTTCTCGCCCAACACCACCGGGCTCGGGCCCACGTTGGGCGGATCTTTGCCCCGAATGGGCCGAAACATAACAGCCCGGGGCACCGCCCCGGGACTCGGTCGCCCACCCCGAGCCGAGCCCTGAATGGGCGACACACGGCTGGCCAAGGGACCCGTCCTTGTGCCGCCCTTTCAGGGCTCAGGTATCGACATCCGACCGGATCCCAGGGCGGTGCCCTGGGCTGATTTGTTCGGCCCCTTCGGGGCGACGGACATAGATGCCGGTATCGATGCTACAGTGTCTTTTTTTCGTGGATTTCGTGGATTTCGTGTTCCAATCTCTGGTCTCCGATCCGCTTCCGTGGTCCTCTGTTCGGCGCGGGTCTCCTGACCCCGCCGTGAGCTGGACCGAAGGTCTCCTGATGGGCCAGGGGACTGGAGACCTTCGGTCGGCCGAGTGGCCAGGTCGGGAGACCTTGCCACAACAGGCGGCGCGACCATTCCGGGAAGTGATTCCCGGCCCGTTCCTGAGCGCTCTAAACTACACACTCGAAGGCGTGTCTCCCTCGGACTCTTCCTCAACATCCTTGGCGAGTTCGCTAATCCTGGTCTGGATCTCGGTCAGCGTGTCGCCGGGCACTCGGCCGCGGGTCTCCTCGATCTGGGCCGGATCGACCTGGACCAGCCAGGTGCAAAGCGCGGCGCACCGCCGTCTCAATCCCGTCCGGACTCGACCCTGAGGCTGCCAGGGGAGTTCGACATAATCCTCGGTCAGGAGGTTGGGAAGCGTGGTGGTGATGCACGCACCGACCACGGGAGCGCCTGCGGAAATCTCGTCGGAAGAGGTCACTACCACGACCGGACGAACGTTCTCGTTGACTCCATGGGGGTTGACCATCCGAACCCAGACGATGTCTCCGGATTGCATGGGCCTGACTCGTCGGCATTCCCCTCGTCATCCCGGCCGCCACACGCCTCAGAGGCCCTCGGGACAGAAAATGGTGTCAGTTCTTTTTTCTCCCCGAAGACAGAAAATGGTGTCAGTTCTTTTTTCTCCCCGAAAAAAGAACTGACACCATTTATTCTTTATTCTTTTCTTCGAAAAAAGAACTGACACCATTTATTCTTTTCTTTTCTTCCGAAAAAAGAACTGACACCATTTATTCTTCCAGCTCCGTCCGCTGGGTCTGAAGGCGGCGGGTTTCATCACGAAGCCGTAGGAGGCTCCTAAGATTGTCAAGACGGGTATGCAGATCGAATAATACATCAAATTGGTCCATCCAATCAATGGTCGATTTCGCCGCTTCGTCGCGACTTCGAGAGAGCTCTCCTCCTTAGCTCCTCTCGATGGTTAGCCTCGGGGGCTCGTGATTGTTGCTCAAAAGTCGCGGCGGCCTCGATCGCCAGCCGAGTTTTCTTGGACAGAAAATGGTGTCAGTTCTTTTTTCTCCCCGAACAAAGAACTGACACCATTTATTCTTCGAAAAAAAGAACTGACACCATTTATTCTTTATTCTTTTCTTTCGAAAAAAGAACTGACACCATTTATTCTTCCGCCCCGCGCTGTCGTAGGTGACCGAAACCACCTTCCCGAGCGGGTCCTTGACCTGCGTGAGTTGCCCCGACGAGCCGTAGGTGTAGGTCGTCCGGGAGTCGTCGGCCTGTTCCACGGCCGCGAGGTTGCCGCTCGAGTAGGTGAAGGTGGTCAGTCGGTCGGCGGGGTCCTCGATCGTCTGGAGCGAGCCGCCGCTGGCGCTGTACGTCAAGGTCGTGTACTTGTCGTACGGGTCCTCGACCGAAGTGAGCTGGTTATAACTGTTGTACGAATAGGTCGTGTGCAGACCGTTCAGGTCGATCGTCGCCGTCTCGTAGCCGGCAGAGTTGAAAGAAGACCGGAAACAGAGACCGGAAACAGGGACGCAGCTAGTTTTAAGCCTCATCCAGGCTGGCCAAAACTTAAGCTGCGTCCCTGTTTCCGGTCCCCCGTCGGTCAGGCTGCCTGAGCCGTTGAAATCGGCGTAGGGCTCGGCGTCGGCGCTGGTGCCGTCGTAGACGGTCCAGGTCTGGGTGCCGCTGTCCTTGATGCCGATCCGGCGGTTCAGGACATCGTAAGTGTACGTTGCGATGATCGTACCACCTTGCGTCACTTCGGTCAAGCGGTTTCGATAATCATAGGTGTATGTCGTGACCACATGCGACGAGGTGTTCGTCTGGCTGATCAGGTTGCCGGCGTTGTCGTAGGTGTAGGTGTAGCCCGGGCGAGGCGGTTTGCTCGTTCTCCGTGCCCGTGGAATAGCCGGTCCCGGTCTGGTTGCCGTTGGAATCGTAGGTGTACGTTCCGACCGGCGAGCCGTTTTCGGTCACGCCCGTCAACTCGTTGGCGTTATCGTAGCCATGAGCATAATACTCAAGATGTCGCACCCTACCCCTCCGATCCGGCTCCGGTTACGATAGCCATCTCGGCGCTGTTCGCCTTGCGGATTGGATCGAATCCCGACGCCTTTCTGTTCAAGGAGGGGCTCCATGCCACGCAAACTCCGTCCCGCAGTCCCCCCCCGTCATCGTCCTCAGTGAGCCGGTCGCGACCGAACCGGTTGGACCAGCTCTGGTCCCATCTTCCCGAGCCGAATCGCCGGCTTATGGTCCAAACCCTCCGTCGCCTCCTCGCTCAGAGACTGCTCGCAAGCGGCGGGCGGGAGGGCGACCATGAACCCTCCTGACGCCCGTTGTCCAGCCAACCCCACTGGCCAGCACTCCCGACCATCGGCCCCGATTGCCGGGCCGATCAAGACCCCCGATCGACCGGCCAAGATCCAGCCCGAGCACCTGGAACGGCTGGCCTTCGTCTATGTCCGGCAGTCCAGTCCTTATCAAGTGATGTTCAATAAAGAGTCGGCTGAAGTCCAGACCAAACTCCGCGACCGGGCCATCGCCTGGGGATGGCCTCCATCCCGGGTGATCGTCCTCACCGATGACCAAGGTCGAAGCGGCCGTTCCGCCGAGCGACGCACGGGGTTCCACCGACTCCTCGACGAGGTCAACCTCGATCATGCCGGGATCATCTTCGGCTTCCAGGTCAGTCGGTTGTCGCGGGCCAATTCCGACTGGTACCATCTCATGGAGCGGTGCGCCGTCTTCCATACCTTGCTGGCCGATCTGGACGGTGTCTACGACCCAACCCAGTACAACGATCGGCTGTTGTTGGGAATGAAAGGGACCATGAGCGAGGCCGAGCTGCACTTCATCGGGCAGCGACTCCACGAGACGCGGCGGAACAAGGCCCTCCGCGGCGAGCTGTTCACCATGGTTCCCATCGGCTACGTCCGGTTGCCTGGTGATCGGGTCGCCCGGGATCCCGACGAGCAAGTCCAGCACGTCGTCCGGCTGATCTTCGACAAGTTCGACGAACTGGGCTCCATCGGCGCCGTGCTCCGCTACCTGGTTAGCCACGGCATCAAGCTGGGCGTGCGGGTGCAAAGCGGGCCCGACGCCGGGCGACTGGAATGGCGCCCGCCGTGCCATTCCACACTCAACAAGATCCTGTGGCATCCGTTTTATGCAGGATGCTATGCCTACCCGCTCAATCACGAGGATCCGCGGCGAGCGAAGCCGGACCGTCCCCGCTCCGGGCGGACCCGAGCCGAGCGGCTCACCTGGGAGGTGATGATCCCGGACAAGGTCCCGGCCTACATCACCTGGGAGCGGTACCTGGCCAACCAGCAGCGGCTGGCTGCCGCCCGCTTCCGGCCGACGGCTACGGGGTCGCCTCGCTGCGGGCCGTCGCTGCTGAGCGGCTTGGTGTATTGCGGCCGGTGCGGTCGGCGGATGCGAGTCGCCTACCACGCCAGAGGCACACCGGTCTATTACATTTGCAACCAACGATACATCGCCTGCGCCGAGCCGATCTGTCAGAGTCTCGCCGGTGTTACCCTCGAGGCACTGGTCACCGAGGAGGTGCTCCGAGCCCTCGAGCCGGCGGCGCTGGAGCTGCACGCCGCGGCCGTGGCCGATCTGGAGAGCGAGTGGCGACAACAGGACCAGCACTGGCAGCTCCGATTGGAGCGAGCCCGGGTCGAGGCCGAGCGCGCCGCACGGCAGTACCACGCCGTCGAGCCCGAGAACCGCCTGGTCGCTCGCGAGCTGGAGCGGCGGTGGGAACAGGCCCTGGGCGAGCAACGCGAGTTGAGAGAGGAGTATGACCGCTTCTCGGCCCGGACACCGCGCGAGTTGACGGACGCCGATCGTCGGCGGGTCGAGGCCCTGGCCACCAGCGTTCCGGAGCTGTGGCATGATCCCAGCACTTCCGTTCAGGACCGGCAGACGATCATCCGTAGCCTGGTCGAACGGATCACCGTGGCCGTCCGCGGTCGGACCGAGTGGGTCAACGTCACGATCCGTTGGTTCGGTGGATGTGAGACCCGGCACGAGGTCTGCCGTCCTGTTCAGAAATATGAGCAACTCAGCAATTATCAACTCCTCCGCGCCCGCGTGGTCGAGCTGCGGGACGCCGGCACGACGGCCCAGGCGATCGCCGAGCGGCTCAACGCCGAGGGATTTCGTTCGCCCCATGGCACGGCCCGCTTCGATCGGCACATGGTCTATCAATTCCTGACGCGGGAACGGCTGTCGAGGCCGGGGACGAACCGGCGGATCGGCGGCGGGGACCTTGGTCCCCACGAGTGGTGGCTCGAGGATCTGGCTCGGGAGCTGAAGATGCCGGCGAACACCCTGAGACATTGGCGATACCGGGGCTGGGTCCTGGGGTGGAAGTCGAGCGCGACCGGTGGTCGTTGGGTCTGCTGGGCCGATGACCAGGAACTGGATCGTCTGCATCGCCTGCGCCTGGCGTCCCGGCGGCTACAACAGTCAAGTACGACCTCAGGGACTGACGAGGCCCCAATGCGACGATCGCGCGGCTGCGGCCGGCGCCTCGGCACTGCCGTCGCGATCAGGCCGCGACACGTCCAAGAGCAGAAGGAGGACACGTTAACAAAGTTCTCGAGTACCTACATTGTTGAGCATCAATACCGGTTCTCTGTCCCATCATCGGGGTGGCGACAGAGGACCGATCACGCTTGTGACAAGGAGAGCAGTATGCGTACGGATAGTCGAGGACGTAGAGCGCGAAGTACGGAAACTCGTCCTGGCTCGGTCCCGAGATGTTGTTGCTCGCGAGATTGGGGATGGAGCTGGGAGATACGACGGACGACACCAAGTCTGCTGGGTGGGTCGCCGGGGTGTCCGAGCCCGAGGGTGATGTCGAGCCCGAGGGTGATGTCGAGCCCGAGGGTGCCGCTGCGGGCTTCCTCGCGCAGGATTGACCGGGCCCGACAGGATGGTCGGCGAAGTGGCCGCGCCGATGCCCCGCCCACTGGCGCTGGCGACCGCCGCGAGAAGTGCGGCGGAGCTGGCACCGGCAGCCGTTGCGGGTGTCGATGCCACCCGGGCCGGCCGCGGCGAGCGACCCTGGACCGCGGCGACCGTGGTGGACTGCGCACCGCTTCCCGAGCCGCCCCGGGGTGCCATGGCCGCACCGCCGCCCGCCGCGCCGGCCGGCTTCCACGGAGCGGAGATCCCCGATTCCGTGGATGGGTTGGCGTTGTGGAGACCCTCGGTCAGGTCCCCGGCGGGATCCGGAGACCCGCGGCGACCGTTCGACGCCCCCGACGAGGCTGGGTTCATCGCCGCCTGACCACCCGCACTGCCGCCGCCTGCCCCGTGCTGGGGCTCGATCGTGATCGCAAGGAAATCGCCCGACGATCCGTGAGTCTGACCCCGATCGAGGGGCTGCGCAGGGCCGCTCGTACCTGCCGAAGTTCCGGTGTCGATCAGGGGATTACCCCCCCCATTTGCATGCATGCCACCAACTACGCCGAGCCCCAGCGCGGTGGCGCCGATGGGCGTGACGGCATTCTTGCTCTCCAGCCGATCGAGGCGGTCAACCTTGAGGGCTAATCGGCGGCGGCGACGCTCGGTGAAGCTCAGGCGGATGCGCGGCATCGAGGAGTCCCTCGGATCTCCCTCACCCGGCCTCCGGCCACGTTCTCCCTCACCAACGGCATGAGAGAATGGGATGGCCCGAGCCCTGGGCGCGAGGAATCCCCGGCAGCGAGCCCCCTCCCTCCGGAGCGGACCAGCGGCGATCCACGGCGCGGATCCTCAGCGCCGCAGGAGAACATGATGGGTGGTGAACGCGACACGACGGCCGAGTCGGTCGTGATCCGAAGGGGTTTGGATCGGCGATCACCGCGACGGATCGGATGATCTCGACGCAAGCCGCATGGGGAAGAGATCGGTTCGGTCAGGTTGGAAAGTGGTTTATAGAAATTAAGTCAACGGATTACAAGATCTCTTTTAAAAAAAATTTTTTTTGACCGTGTTGCGGACTGAGAAAGACCCTCCCTCGCTCTGTGGGCGTCCTCTCTCTCCCCGGTCTGCGGGGCGAGGGGAAGAACGAGACTCCTCGCTCAACACCACCGGAGTCGGGGCCAGACGCGGCGAATTCCCGCCCCAAAGGGGCCGAAACAGACCAGCCCGGGGCAACGCCCCGGGAGAGCGATCACGCCCCCCAGCCGAGCCCTGAACGGGCGTTACAAGCCGGGTCGGGGCGATCGCCTGTGCCGCCCTGTCAGGGCTCTTTCTGAGAGGTTCCTCGGTTCCCGGGGCGTTGCCCCGGGCTGGTTTGTTTCGCCCCTTCTATGAGTAGCGGCGGGCTGTCAAGCTCATGTGGTTGCGGTGTGTCCGAAATTCGCCTCCTTTTCTCCAGGCCGTCTTTCTCTTCGTTTCCTCTTGGCACATGCCGGCTGTCACATCGGTGCGGCCGCGTTTTCCCCAGTAAAAGGCCCCCCTTCTTTCTAGATCGTATGTTTCTTTATGTCTATATAATATAGACATAATGATTATTGAAAGAGTTTTATGTATTCTCTGTAATTCGCCTCCTTCCTTCTCAAGGCTGTCTTCGTCTTGGACCTATCCCTCATCGAATTCCCCCCTCCCCGAGGCTGAGCTCGGCCTTCTTCCGCGGTGTTCCTCTTGGCCTCGTGGTTCATCCTTCTCTGGCGGTTTCGACGCACCATTGTGGTCCGTCGTCCGATGATGGTGTAGGAACGTGGCGCCCTGTTCTTCGGGAGTCGGGTCCGTTTCCGGCCCGAATGGGGCCGCTGAGGTACGCCACCTGGATCCACTCGACCTTCAGGAACCTGTCTTGCTTCGATCCGGCTCAGTTCAGTGGACTGCGGCTACGACGGGAGTCGCCGCCCCAGCGTCGAACTCCACCCCCTCCTTGAGGATCTTGTAGATACTCCTCAACAGCATCCGAGCCACAACCAGGCGGCCCACCTTCGAACCACGCCGTTTTCTCATGCGCTCATATGCCGGCTTGTACCTCGGAAGTCTTCGCGCCCACACAGTCGCCTCAATGAGATAGTGCCTCAGGTGCGTATCGGTCCCCCCGCCTCCGATCCGGCCGTTCCGCCGTGTCTGGTCCGACTCAGAAATCCCGGGTGCCAGCCCCGCGTAGGCGATCAGGCCATCGGCGTCGCGGAACCGCTCCACGGGACCGATCCGCGCCACGATCGAGATGGCCGACACCACGTCGATTCCCTTGACGGCGTCCAGCCGCTGCGCATCGGGATACTCGCCATAGGCCGACAACAACTCCTTCAAGGCAATCCCCAATGGCTCCTCCAATCGGCTCAATTCGTCCAGCCTCTGTCCGATCACCAAGGCATCGGTACGGGGCAAGTGCTTCAGCAAGGTCCGTAATCGAGCCTGCCCCGTGGGCGACCAGCGGCCCAGGCCCTCGAACCAGGTCTCGTGAGCGAGGGAGCGGTTGATCCAGTTCCGCAGTGCGGTCCGCCGGCTCACGAGGCCTTCGCGATAGGCCACCAGGCGACGGAGCTGACGCCACTGGGCTGGGGGTTGGTAGGCCAGCGGCCAGCTGCCATTGAGGTGCTCGCGCTGGATTCGTGCCGTGTCGATCTTGTCGGTCTTGCGCCGTCTGCCTTTGGGGGGAAGCGGCATTTGCAGGACATTCGCCAGGCGGAAGTCAACGCGACTCAGCAGCAGTTCCTGGACTCGGGCCCAGCCCGTGGTGCTCTCCGGAATCCAGACCACGCGTCCCTTGGGGCCCGCCGCCAGGCGGGCCTGATCGACGATCCGGTTGAGAGCCTCCTTGGTTGTGAGCACCTCGGTGAACACCTGATCCGTTCCGGTGCTGTGATCGAGCCAGCGGATAACGCAAGCCCGGTCGTGATAATCGACGGTCAAAGTGATATCCTTGGACATGGCGGTCTCCGGAGAAAAACCTTCTCGGCCCCCAGGCCAGAACCCTTGAAAGCCCCCAAGGCCTTCTTCAGGCGAGTGTACTCGACCTGCGGGGGAGACCGCCGCTTCTCATGCCATCTTCGGGGCCAATCATGGTGGCGTCGGGCGAGGGGTCTCGATTAATTGGAGTTGACCAGCCGCCGTTTCCGAACCGCGATCAGGTCTCGAGCCAGGTCCTCCAGAACCAGATCGCTGACAACTCCGGCTTCGATCGCGGTGGACGCATCCGTGGCGACCGACACCGACGTACCGGCGATCGGGGTGATGAAACGAGAGGAGCCCACAGGGCCCATCACGGGTACTGCCGACACGACCGTCGAACTGTTGCCGCCGGTCACCGTCACGTCCTGGGCGAACTCGGAGGTATCGCCGTTGGGATCCGTGGCTGTCGCGCTGACGAACTGGCCCGCAAGTACCGACGCCGAAAACTTGGCGGTGAACGAAGCGTTGCCGTTCGTATCCGTCGTCACCGTGATCTGGCCGAGGTAGGTCTGACCCTGGCCGTAGCCTGTGGGATCGGCCACAGCGTTTGCGAAGAACTGGATCACATAACTCGTGCTCGCGGCGCTGTTGAGGGTCCCCTGGATGGCGATCTTCGCTCCCGAGCTGACCGCCGAGTTCAGTACGGGATAATTCTGATAGTTGTTGGGACCGTAGATCGGTCCGCCCGGATGGTTCGGCGTCACGCCGTCGTCGTTCAGGTCGATACCGAGACCCTGGTTGGAATCGATCGAATTCGAGAGAATCGCCACCCCGGTCGCTGGCCCGTAGGGACCGTTGACCACCGCCACGCCCGCGAGCGCGTTGTAGGCGATCGTGTTGCCCGCACCGCGGACCGTCCCGCCGATCGTGTTGTTCGACACCTGCACGTATACCCCGTGACCGCCGTTGCCCAGGTCTTTCGTCCCGGTCACATCAGTGCCGATGAAATTACCTTCCACGAGGTTGCCGCTGGCGTAGACGTCGCCGAAGGCGATGCCGTCGCCCCCGTTGGCCGAGATCACGTTGGCCGCCGATGCGGTCGTCCCCCCGATCGTGTTGCTGAACTCATCGATCAGGAAGATCCCGTCCTCCTTGTTGCCCATCGCGACGGTCCCGGTGATGTCGGTCCCGATCCGGTTGCCCTGGATCAGGTTGTCGCCGAAGCTCTGCGAGTTGGCCAAGATCCCGATTCCACCGTTGTTCGAGATCACATTGCCATCGCCGTGCGCGGTACCGCCAATCGTGTTGTCCCCCGAGTTGAACATCTCGATCCCGCTGTAGAAGTTGCCCAGCGGACGGGTCCCCGTGATATCCGTGCCGATGAGGTTTCCCTGGATGACGTTGCCGGTCGAGGTGCTCAGGCTGATCCCGACGCCGTTGGCGGAGAGGACATTCTTGAGGATCACGTCGTCGGTGGCGGTGAACTGGGAATTGAATACGTCGATGCCGTAGCCCTCGTTGCCCAGCGCCACCGTGCCGGTGACGTCGGTGCCGACAAGATTGCTCTCGATCAGGGCATCGACCGAATCCATTGAGCTGGATGCCGTCGCCGAAGTCACCCGAGATGACATTGCCGGCCGAGGCCGAAGCCCCGCCGATGATGGCCGAAGGGGACTGGACGAACGCGACGCCCATGCCGTTGCCGATGCCGATGGTGCCGGTGGGGTCCGTTCCGATGAAGTTCCCCTGGACCAACGCGCCGGTCGCGTTGTTGGCGAGGACACCCGAACCGTAGTTTGCGGAGAGGATGTTGCGCGCGGCGAGCGATGTGCCACCGACGGAGACGGCGGGAGCGCCGTCGATAAAGACGCCGTCATTGAAGTTGGGGACCGCTGCGCCGCCCGGGGTCAGTCCGATCCAGTTGCCCTCGATCAGATCCGCCCCGATGGTGCCGGTGAGATGGATGCCGTTGGTGAAGCCGGTGATCGACAGGCCCTCCACGGTGCTCCCTCCGGCGGAGATGAGCAAACCATCGGCGGCCGAGTCGTTGACGCCGCTGAGCTGGATCTCGATCGTCGCGTTGTCGCCGTTGGCAAAATGGTTCTTCTGGGCATGCGGTTGACTGTAGCCGTTGATGATCGTGGCGTGGGTCAAGGTTGGCAAGGGGGTCAGCGGGGCGATGGTGAAGGGCCCGGTGCCGGGGATCTTGAACAGGATGGTATCCGGCGGGGCGGTGGTAGCGTTGTTGGCGTCGAGCATGGCCTGGCGGAGCGAGCCGGGCCCGCTGTCGTTGGTGTTCGTCACCGTGAACGTCTTGGGGTTGACCATGATGGTCACCGTGGCCACGTTGGATACCGTCAAGCCCTGCACGTCCACATAGGTGAAGCTATCCGTCCCCACGAAGTTGGCGTTCGGCGTATAGGTGAATGCGCCGTCGGTGTTGAGGGTCAGCGTGCCATCCGAAGGGCCTGTCACGACGACCGACGAGAACGCCTTGCCGTTGGTGGCGAGGTCGTTTGTCTGCACTCCGGGAGCGGCGACGCTCAGGGTGCTGTTCAGGTCGATGTGATACTGATCGTCGCCGGCGTAGATGGATTGCGCTGGCGACGACCGGGATATCGGCGGCGAACTCGGACGTGTCGCCGCTCGAGTCGGTCGCCGTGGCGCTGACGACCTGACCGGACGACACAGCCCCCGCGAGGCTGGCCTGGAAGCTCGCATTGCCATTGTCATCGGTCGTCACCGTGGCCTGTCCGAGGTAGGTCTGGCCCTGGCCGTAGCCGCTGGGATCGGCCGTGGGGTCGGAGAAGAACTGCACGGTGAAACTGGCATCGGGAGCACTGTTGAGCGTCCCCTTGATGTAGGTCCGGCCATGATACGTGACAGCCGCGAGCAGCACGGGATAGTTCTGGTAGTTGTTGGGACCGGGGGTCGGTCCGCCCGGATGGTTCGGCGTCACGCCGTCGTCGCCCAGGTCGATCCCCAACCCCTGGTTGCCGTAGATCGAGTTCGACAGGATCGCATCGTCCACGCTGCTGGCATCGACGACACCGACTCCGCTCCCCGTGTTGTAGGCGATGATGTTCCCGTCGGCCGCTTTCGTCCCACCGATCAGGATACCGGTCGCATAATTACTCATGAGGACGCCATCATGGGCGTTGCCCAGGGCGACGGTGCCGGTCGCGTCGGTGCCGATGGAATTGCCTTCCACGACGTTCGGGGGATTGGGGGAACTGAAGATGAGGAAGAAATTGACCCCATTGCCTCCATTGGCCGAGATGATGTTGCGGGCCGACGCGGACGTCCCGCCGACGGTCACACCCGCGGCCTCGATCGCGATGCCGTCCGACGTGTTGCCCAGGGCGACGGTGCCGCTCTCGTCCGTCCCGATCTTATTGCCTTCGATCAGCTCGGGACCGCCCTGCTCCGTGAAGATCCAGATTCCGTCCCCTTGATTGCCCGAGATGACGTTGGCGGCAGCCGGCGTCGTCCCGCCGACCGTGATGTTCCCCATGCCCGAGAGGTAGAGGCCATTCCCGTCGTTGCCCAGGGGCTTGGTGCCCGAGATGTCGACGCCGATGTAGTTCCCCTCGACGAGGTTGCTCGAACCGGGGCCGGGGTATCCTGCTCCCAGATTAACCCCGGTCCCGTCATTGCCCGAGATGAGGTTGCGGGCCGCGGCGGTCGTCCCGCCCAGCGTGATGTTGCTCCCGGTGAATTGCAGCCCGTAATTGAAGTTGGGCAAGGCGACGGTCCCGGTCACATCCGTGCCGATGAAGTTGCCCTGGACGACGGCATTGTTCGAACCGAACTCGAAGTCGACCCCGCCGAAGATGTTCGCGGAGATGAGGTTTCCGGCGCCGGCGGTCGCCCCTCCGACCGTGGCATTCGGCGAATTGTCGAAGACGATCCCATCCCCGCCATTCCCTCCGTTGCCCTGGGCCTGGGTGCCGGTGACGTCGGTGCCGATGTAATTGCCGCGCACGACATCGCCCGAGGAGTTGTTGACATAGACGCCTTCATAACCATTCTCGGAGATGACGTTGCGAGCAGCGGGCGCCGTGCCGCCGATCGAATTGGAGGGCACGCCGTCGACGAACACGCCGTAATAGGAGTTCTGGGCCGAGCCGCCGGCGATATTCAGTCCGATGAGGTTCCCCTCGATCACGTCCTGCCCGCTGCCGGTCAGATGGATCCCGTTGGTGAAGTCCGTGATGTCCAGACCTTTGACCGTGCTGCCTCCCCCCGCGATCGCCAGGCCGTCGGCCGACGGCACCTGGGACCCGTCGATCTGAATCTCGAAGATGGCGTTGTCGCCCTGAGCCAAGCTGTTCGGCTGCGCTCCGGGCTGGCTGTATCCGTTGATAATCGTGGCATGGGTGAGCGTCGGCAACGGCGTCAGGGGGCTGATCGTGAACGGGCCAGTCCCCGGGATCTTGAACAAGATCGTATCGGGCGAGGCGCTCGTGGCGTTGTTGGCGTCGAGCATGGCCTGGCGGAGCGAGCCGGGCCCGCTGTCATTCGTGTTCGTCACCGTGAACGTCTTGGGATTCACATCAATCGTGACCGTAGCCACATTGGAATCGTTCGTCCCGTCGGTCGCGTAGTAGGTGAATGTATCGATGCCGACGAAATTGGTATTCGGCGTGTAGGTGAATGCGCCATCCGACTGCAACGACAGCGACCCGTGCGAGGTGTTCGTCACCAGGACCGCCGACAGGGGATTTCCATACAGATCGTAGTCGTTGCCCAGGACGCCCGGCGCCGGCACCGTGAGCGTGTTGTTCAGATCGATATTGTAGGTGTCGTTGACGGCCACCACGGGAGAGGTGGCCGCGACCACCGAGACGTCCTGGGCGAATTCGGACGTGTCGCCGCTCGGGTCGGTCGCCGTGGCGCTGACGACCTGCCCGGTCGGTACCACGGTCGGGAACGACGCGGAGAACGAGGCGTTGCCGTTGGCATCGGTGGTCACGGTCGTCGTGCCGATCAGGTTCTGGCCCTGACCGTAGCCGCTGGGATCGGCCGAGGCATTGGTGAAGAACTGCAAGGTGAATGTTGTGCTGGTGCGCTGTTGAGCGTCCCGATGATGTAAGTGCTTCCCTGGAACGTTGCGGCCTGAGTCAACACAGGGAAGTTCTGAAGGTCGTTGGGACCGCTGTGGGGTCCACCCGGCGTGTTCTGGGTGACCCCGTCGTCGCCCAGGTCGATCCCCAGGGCGCCGTTACCGAAGATCGCGTTCGAGAGGACTGCGTTCCCGGTCGCCGCGTCGCCCGAATAGTCGCCGATGACGACACCGGCGCCGCCGTTGAAGGCGATGATGTTGCCCGCGCCTGAGGCCGTGCCGCCGACGATGTTGTACGAGGAGCTGTTCTCAATGACGATCCCCGCGCCGGTGTTCGCCAGCGCGTTCGTCCCGGTGTAATCGGTGCCGATGAGATTGCCCTCGATCGCGTTGTTGTTATCGCCATCGGGGAACAGGATGCCCGTTCCGTTGCCCGAGATGAGATTACCGGTCCCGGGCGTCGTGCCGCCGATCGTGTCGTCGGTCGAACCATCGCGGATCCCGACGCCTTGCTCGTTCGCCAGGGCGATGGTCCCGGTAGGATCGGTGCCGATATCGTTCCCCTCCGCCAGGTTCCCGCTCCCCCCACCGAACTGGATGCCGTCGATGCCCAGGCCGCCGATCACGTTGCCGGCACCGGCCGCACTCCCGCCGACGGTGTTGTTGGACGCGTAGTTCGTGATCACACCATTGCCATCGGTGAACAGGGTCGAAGTCCCCGATGCGGTGAGCCCGACGAAATTGCCATCGACCAGGTTGCCCGTCGCACCACTCGTCACGAAGATGTCCTGGTTCTCGTTTCCGGAGACCACATTGTGCGCCGCCGGGGTTGTGCCGCCGATGGTATTTCCGCTGGCCCCGGCGATCAGGATGCCCTGATAGTTCCCCTCTTCCAAGCTGCCGGTGACATCGGTGCCAATGAAGTTCCCCTGGATCAGGTCACCGGTGCTCCCCGCCTCCAACTGGATGGCATTGAAGAAGTTGTTGATCGCCACGCCCTGCACCGTACTGCTGCTGGCGGCGATATCCAGACCGTCCCCGTATGCACTGGTCCCGTTCAGATCGATCATGAGCACCGCGTTATCGGCAGTCGCCAGGGTGTTGGCGACGGCACCCGGCTGGCTGTAGCCGTCGATCACCACCGAGTGGGTGATCGTCGGGAGCGTCGATCCCGGCGTGATCGTGAACGGGCCGGTGCCCGGGATATCGAAGTCGATCGTGTCCACACCGGGGTTCGAATCCGCGTTCACCTGGCCAATGGCCCAGCGGAGAGAACCGGTGTTGGTGTCGTCGAGAGTATCGGTCACCGTGAAGGTCGAAAGCATCATCCGTGCCTCGAGCTCCTGCACGGCCCAGATCCGCCGGCCTCGACGCCTGCGACGTTGACCGGCCCGTGTCCGTTGACGCAGCGAATCCGGGCGTGCGGTGTGATCGTACCCAAGTCGAGGTGCCAGTCCCATCGTCGTCTCTCCTTCAATTGGTGCTCAATCCGGATGTTGGAAAACAATCCGAATCTCAAATCCGTGCGCAAGAAGTCCGGCGTGGACCCACGTCGAGCCGCCGATCCGATCCCGCTCACGACCCAGAATCCCATCATCAGGGTCCGTTGCGAACGAACCCCCTTCGAAATTTTACATGTACTGATGTGTATTGGTGCGCCGGGCCACTTTCGAAATCAAGGGGCCATTTTCGAAAGAATGCCGACGAACTCGCTGCACGACCGAGCCCGTGGTCCGACGATACGGACGAAGAACCAGCATATCCGCACATCTGGCCGCCTCGCTGGATCGGCTCGGTGCACGACGGACCGAGGCATCCCGATCGCATGAGTCTCTGTGCCAGCGTGACTGGCTATGGATTTCCGTACCGCCTCGCGAGCGGGCGATCCCGGAGTTTTCTCGAAGTCCCTGACCCTTCCTAGTGAACAGCTACCCTCCGTGATCCAGAAGCTCAGGGCGTATTCCCGATCGGAGGTCGTGTCGATCCGCTGTTGGTGAAGCTCGCGCACGGTCGTTCCGAGTCATCAATCTGATCCTCGGCCGCCAGGATACGACAAGCAGCTCGAATGCATGCAAGGTTCCGGTTTTCCGATCTGCCTGATCCTTCCATGGATGGTCGCCGCGGGTCAGAACTGAGGTCCTTGCCCGGCGCAGGTGAACTCGCTGCTTTCCGGTTCCTGGCGATCCCGTTTCCTTCGGTTCGGATCGGTCTCTCCTAAGAGAGAGACAAGATCGGCGCGCCGATGAGCCGCGCCCAGGCCGATTTTGTCGCGAATTCCAGACGCCAGCGACGAATACGCTGGCGCAAAGCTGCCTCAACTCCAAACAGGCCGCCCACGTGGTCAGGTCGTCGCCGAGCTTGCAATGATGTTGGAGAATTGCAGCCGAGCAGCGGTGGACTCGCCGGTTGGCGCCGAGGGAACTCGTGTCCGCACGGGTCCCTTCTGTCACGTTGGCCTCTCGATTCGTCATGATAGGGCGGGAGCCTGTGCTCATCCGAGGCCGCCTCGTCTGCGAAAACGGGACCATGCAACGACCGTGCCCGAGTCGTTTCTCGGCCGTGGTGATTCGTCGGGCTTATCGCTGCTGGCACTCGACGCCATGGTCTTGATCGTGGACTCCTCAACATGACCCCGTCCGATCCGAACCTTGAGCTGCTATTGGTTCAGGCCCGCGCCGGCGACCAGGCGGCGCTGGGCCGGCTCCTGGAGCTCTACCGTAATTATCTCCGGCTCATGGCCCGCTCCCTGATCCACCAGCCGTTGCAGGTCCGGCTAGATTCCTCGGACCTGGTCCAGGAAACCTTCCTGAAGGCGCACCGCGAGTTCCGGCAGTTCGTCGGATCGGGGGAACGAGAGCTGGTCTCCTGGCTACGCCAGATCCTGGTCCGGACCCTGTCCAACCAGGTCAAGCATCACCGGGCCGGAGGACGCGATCAGCGCCGCCAGGAATCGCTCGACGTGCTGCTGGACCACTCCAGCCTGGCGATCCAGGAGCAACTGGCCGATTCGATCGCCTCGCCCAGCGCGCCACGCCGTTCAGCGCGAGCAGGCGGTACTCCTGGCTGACGCCCTCTCCCGACTGCCGGCAGACTACCGCGAAGTCTTCATCCTGCGTAACCTGGAACAAGTCCCAGTCGACGAGATCGCCACGCGCATGGGCCGCTCCCCCAACGCGGTACGTAAGCTCTGGAAGCGGGCGATGGTCGCGCTCAAGCAAGCACTGGAGGAACCATCGTGAACTCTCTGCGCTCCTCTGCCTTCGCGGGCCTCCCCCCCCGAGCCGAGGACGAGTCGGAAGTCCTGCGCGTCCTGGATTCCTACCTGTCCGGCCTCGAGGCCGGACAGCCGGCCGACCCCCAGAAACTGCTGGCCGATCACCCGGCGCTGGCCGATCAGTTGCGGGTCTACCTCAAGGTCATGCATCTGGCGGGGCGGCTGGTCGAGGACTCCGCCGCCCGGCCCACAGGTCAATCCTCGGACCGACAGATCCCTCCCCTCGCAAACGCGGGGGAAGGTTGGGGTGGACAGGCTTCGCTACCCGGCTCCAGTCAGATGTTCGACCCTCGATTTCGGCCCCGGTCCACCCCCTCACATCCAACTGCGCGAGGTGCTTGACGATCGCGAGCCGCTGATCCTGCCGCAGTCGGCCGAGATGCTCGGTCAGGATGGCCTCGGACGGTGCCGGTACCAACTCGAGGGCGAGATCGCCCGGGGCGGCATGGGGGCGATCATCAGGGGTCGCGACGTCGACCTCGGCCGTGAGCTGGCGATCAAGGTGCTGCTGGAGTCGCACCAGGGCAATTCGGAGGTGGTGCGGCGATTCGTCGAGGAGGCGCAAATCGGTGGCCAGTTGCAGCATCCCGGGGTCGTGCCCGTCTACGAGCTCGGGACTCTCCCCGACCGGCGCCCCTATTTCGCCATGAAGCTGGTCAAAGGGCGAACCTTGGCTGCTCTGCTCCGCGATCGGACGAGCCCGGTGCAGGATCGGCTGAGGTTCCTGGGGATCTTCGAGCAGACCTGCCATACGATGGCCTATGCCCACGCGCGCGGGGTGATCCATCGCGACCTCAAGCCGTCGAACGTGATGGTCGGCTCCTTCGGCGAGGTCCAGGTCATGGACTGGGGACTGGCCAAGGTCCTCACCCAGGGGGGGATCGCCGACGAGGCTGAGGCGCTGGCCGTCCAGGAAACGGTCATCACGACGGTGCGAAGCGGGCCGGCTGGAACCGAGAACGAGTCGAGGTCAGGCAGCATCCTCGGCACCCCCGCGTACATGCCCCCCGAACAAGCCCGGGGCGAGGTGGAGCGGATCGACGAGCGCGCCGACGTGTTCGGGCTGGGCGCGGTCCTTTGCGAGATCCTGACCGGCCGGCCGCCATACGTCGGATCGATCCGCGAACAAGTCCGCGCCCAGGCGGCGCGTGGCGACCTGGCCGATGCCCTGGCTCGGCTCGACGCCAGCGGGGCCGATGTCGAATTGATCGGACTGGCCCGGAGCTGCCTGGAGGCGGACCTGGAACAGCGACCGCGATCCGCGGGCGAGGTCGCGCGACGATTGACAACCTACCAGGAGGGGGTGCAAGAGCGATTGCGGCAGGCTGAGTGGGCGCGGGTCGAGGCCCAGGCCCGCGCGGAGGAACAGGAGAAGCGGCGTCTGGTCGCCGATGAGCTGGCGCGTGAAGCCCAGGCTCGGGCGGTGGAGGAGCGCAAGCGTCGGCGTCTGACCGTGGCGCTGGCGGCCTCGGTGCTGGTCACGGCCGGCGTGATCGGCGGCGGCTGGACCTTCGTGGCGCGACAACAGGCCGTGCGGTTGGCCGCGACCGCCCGCGTGGTCAACGATGCGCTGGTCGAAGTGGATCGCTTGCGAGTCCAGGCCCATTCGGCGGCACTCGGCGACCTGACCAGGTGGGCCCAGGCAGTCGGGGCGGCCGAGCGAGCCCGTGACCTGCTCGCCCAGGGGGAAGCCGACGACGCGTTGCGTTCACGAGTGTTCGTCGTGCTGGCCGATGTCAAGTCGGAACTGGCCACAGCCCAGAAGCGGGCCGCGGAGGTGGAGCGCGACCATCAGCTCCTGGCTCAGTTGGAGAGCATCCGGGGCAATGGGAGTGAGCACTGGGACTCGAAACAACTGGACGCGGACTATGCCGCAGCGTTCCGCGACTTCGGGATCGATCCGGACGAGCTCGATCCCCAGGAGGTGGGGAAGCAGATCGCCCTGAGGTCGGAACCGTTGGAATTGGTTTCGTACCTGGTCGATTGGGCCGTGAAGCGTCGAAACGCCCGAAACAACGCGGACAAAGCGTCGTGGCAACGGCTATTGGTCGCAGCTCGGGTCGCCGACCCGCACCCATGGCGTACGACGTTGCGGGACCAGATCGGCGGTCACGATCTGGAGGCGCTGCGGCGGCTTGCCGACGACCAGAAGGAGCTGGAGGCTCAATCACCGACGAGCCTGCTTCTGCTCGCCTGGGGACTCATCGAGTTCCGAGATCACGAGCGAGCCAAGCGGGTGCTCCGATGCGCCTGGAGGCTGGACCCGAGCGACTTCTGGGTCAACTACGACTTGGGCCAGCTCCTCTGGGACGAGAACCACGTCGCGAACCTGGAAGAGACCATCAGGTTCGCCGCGGCCGCAGTCGCGATCCGCCCTCGTAGTTTCGCTGCCCACAACAACCTCGGCATCGCCCTGAGAGACGCCAGGAAGCTCGAGGAAGCCGCCAACGAATTCCGCGCAGCCTTGCGTCTCAGGCCCGATTTCGCCTTTGCCCGCGACAGTCTCGGCAACATCCTGGTCGAACAAGGGAAGCTCGAAGAATCCATGGTCGAATTCCGCGAGCCCTGCGGCTCAAGCCCGACTTCGCCCACCCCCACGACGGCATCGGTAACGTCCTGCTCAGGCTGGGAAAGCCGGCGGAAGCGATCGGCGAATTCCGTACGGCCCTACGGCTCAAGCCCGATCTCGCCGAGGCCCATTGCAACCTCGGCTACGTCTTGCGCACCCAGGGGAAGTACGACGAATCGATCGCAGAATCCCGAGCAGCCCTGCGGTTGAACGCCGACTTCCCGGAGGCCCAGTGCAACCTTGGCCTCGCCCTCCAATCCCGGGGCGAATTCGTCGAGGCAGTCGCCGCCTTGCGCAGGGCCCGCGAGCTGGCCTGGAGGGATCCCGACTTCGCCAGGCGAATCGGCCTCGCGCTGACCGCGGCCGAGCGGCAAGCCTCCCTGACGGCCAAGCTGCCGGCAGTCCTCGCCGGCAAGATGAAGCCTGGCGACGCCGCCGAGACTCTCGAGTTCGCTTTACTCTGTTATCTCAAGGGGCTCCACGGGGCCTCGGCGCGGTTCTGGACGGAAGCGTTCCAGGCTGAGCCGAAGCTGGCCGATGACTTGCAGGCCCACCACCGCTACAACGCGGCCTGCGCCGCGGCAATGGCCGGTTGCGGCCAGGGCAAGGATCAACCGCCGCTCGACGACGCGTCCAGGATCCACCGGCGACGGCAGGCGCTGGAATGGCTCAAGGCCGACCTGGCGGTGTGGTCGAGGACTCTCGAAAGCGGACCGCATCAGTCGCGAAAGCTCCTTTCCCAGACGCTCCAGGGCTGGAAGGTCGACCCCGACCTCGCCGGCCTGCGCGACGAACCTGAACTCGCCAAGATCCCCGACGACGAACAGAAAGCCTGCCGAGCCCTCTGGGCCCAGGTCGACGCGTTGCTGGCCAAGACCCGGCAGAGCAACTCGCCATGAGGCCCGTCGTAAGAGTCCGACTCGCCTTCATTTCGGGAGTGGGATGGGTTTCCAGTCGAGTTTCCGGTAGTGGTCGGCGAACTCGGTCACCTCGATGGCTTGATTCGCGGCGATGTCGCGAAATACCTGGGTCGTCCCGCTGGTCGGCCAGTGGATCTCCAGCAGAGCAACCTTCTCGGCCCTGGCCAGGCCGATCGTCTGCTGGAGTGGATTCGCCCCCCAACTGCTTCCCGAGCTCACGAGCCTGTGAATCGTGAGAGGCTGACTGCCTCCCGTGACGACCTTGATCCGCGCGCCGATCGCCGCCCGGTTCGTCTTCTGGCCAACGAGTTTGACGGTCAGCCAGTGGTTCCCCTGGCCGGGGTTCTGGAACAGGATATTATGGTACTTGTCACCGGGCACGGCGCCGCCCATCTCGATGAAGATATCGACGTCGCCATCGCGGTCCCAATCGGCGCAGGACACGCCGTGCCCCTTCTGGAGGTGGCCGGTCCCCGACGACGCGGTGATCTCGGCGAAGCGTCGACCGTCGACGTTCTTGAACATGCGGTTGGGTACCAGGGTGCCCAGGTCCGGATCTCCGGTGCCCAGGTACATGTCCAGGAAGCCATCGTTGTCGAAATCGCCGAAATGACTCCCCATGGTTTCGAAGACCATGTCGAGGCCGGCCTCCCGGGTCTTATCCTCGAAACCCTTGCCTCGCGCATTGTGGAACAGGCGGTTTGATAATCGGCTGTGCGGCTGCCCGAGCATCCCCTTGATCACGTCCGCGAGGGAATAGTCGTAGCAGGTGGCGAAGATGTCGAGCCAGCCATCATTGTCGTAATCCCAGGCCCAACACCCGAATCCGTAGCGTGGGCCGTCGATGCCCATCGAGCGGGTGACGTCGCTGAACGTGCCGTTGCGATTGTTCCGGTAGAGGTGAGCGTCGCCCTTGAGGTAGTCAACGAACAGGTCCGGAAAGTCGTCGTTGTCGAAGTCGATCCAGTTGCGCCCTTACATAAGCCTTGGCCGTCGCCCTGCACACCCATCTTCGCGGCGACTTCCTCGAACTGGCCATTGCCGCGATTGCGATACAGGCGGTTGGGATGGTTCTCGCAAACGACGAATACGTCGAGCCATCCGTCGTTGTCGAAATCGGCCCAGCTCGAGTAGGTGGATCGGGCCGGTTCGAGGAGCCCCGCCTGTTGGGTGACGTCGCTGAACGTGTCATCCCCATTGTTCCGGAGCAAGCTCGGCCGGATCGGATAGGGAAACCAGGCGCCCCGCGAGATGAAGAGATCGAGGTATCCGTCGTTGTTGTAATCCGTCTGAACCAGGTTCTTGCCGCCCAGTTGATCCATCAGACCGGCCGACTCGGTACGGTCCTCGAAGACGCCGCTGCCCATATTGCGGTAGAACGCCATATGTTCGGAAGGTTCGAATGTGGTCACGGCAAGATCGAGCAGGCCATCGTTGTCGAAATCGTCCATCACCGCACCGCCGGCCACGTTGAATCGGTTGACGCCCACCAGGTGGCCGATGTCGCGGAACTTGCCAATGTCGAATTCCGACTTGAGGAAATGATCGAGCGAGACCAGGAAGCGGGGATCGACCTTCTGCGGATGCTCGCCCAGGGTCATATGGGCCACGTTGAGCAGCCAGCGGACCTCGAGATCCTCGGGGAACCGCTCGAGGTACTCGGTAAAATGCCGGATCGCCAGCCGGGAACCGGTGGGATTGGTATGGATTGCCGTGGAAGCAATCGGCAGGATGCACGACGTTTCTCCTCGACTCATGATGCAATTATCGGTCTCGCCACGTCGCAGCGCGGTTACCCCCTGGAAATAAATGAGGGTGTAGAGACTTTCTCGGGCCAGAGTTTCATCCTTGGTCACCCAGGCCCGAGCCTGGTCCAGCACTTCCGAGGCACGGTTCGGTTGTCCCTCGTAGTTGAAGAGGATGGCTTTCGACACCAGGAGCGTCAGCCTCTGGGTATCGCTCTTTGCGAGGTCCGAGAGACTGCGATCGATCTCGTCGATGTCCGCTTACCCAGCCCCTGGCAGAGGTTACTGATTTCCGCCAGCGAGGCTTCAGGCTTCCAGGGCGGAAGATGGGCAAGGACGTTGAAGAACCCTCCGGTATCCAGTGGTTTGCGGGGCTGGTATGCCGGTTGCGGCGAAGTGTCCGAAGGCTGGCCAACGGTGCCGCGGGAAGGACGCAGAAGCAGGCCAATGGCGATCGCAACGACCACCATCAGGCCGATGAGCGGGTTTGCCGCGAAACGCTGGGACGATGGGCTGGTGTCTGGTTTCAACGCTCATCCCCTTCACCGTTCAGGTATGATGAAGCCGCCGGCCCTCTCGAGCCGGGACACATCGCGGTTTCCCGCTCTTTGCTAGACTGGGTCCGACTCCGTCTCCCCTCCCTGGCTATACGCACCAGTTTACCCTCCGTTGGACGGCTTCATCGAGTCGAGACGGTGACGGAGGTGCTCGAGAACGGGCCGCATGGCCTCGACCCGGCTGAGGTCTCGCACCTCGCCCGGGTCTTCTTGCTCGTTATACAACTCCTCGGTCCCGTCTCCCCGGTTGCGGATGTAGACGAAACCCCCTTCAGCCAGAGAGATCAAGGGACCTCGCTGCCCCGGCGACCGGCCCCGATTGGGATCGAAAGGATTGGGTTTCGGCAGCTCGGAGATGACCCCATCTCCGACGACCGGCCCACCTCCGGCAGAAGGGTGACGCCAGAGGTCCGCCAGCGAATGGCCCGGGAACGGCGATGCCTCATCCCGACTCACGAGGTCGAGGATCGTCGCCGGTAGGTCGCGGAGACTCACCGTCTCACGCACGACCCTTGTCACCCGCTGTTCCGCGGGCAAGACGATCACCAGCGGCACGCGGATCTCCGTTCGATAAAGGCTCACACCATGGTCAAAGAGACCATGCTCTCCCAGCCCTTCACCATGATCGGCGGTCACGATCACCAGCGTGTGATCCAGCACGCCTCGACGTTGCAATTCATCGACCAGCTCGCCCAGTCGCCCGTCCAGGTAAGCCACGCAGTTGTCATAGGAGTCGCGGCCGAGCTCGCGATATACCGGGCGTACGGCCAGCTTGTCCAGGAATTCCCAGTACTCCCTCAGGAAGAGGAGATCGGCCGGCCTGCGGGGCTTCAACCCGAAGCGGTACTCGGCCCCTTCGGGGAGCACGTACGGGGCGTGAGCATCATAATAATTCAGGAAGGCGAAGAAGGGGCGCTCGGGCTGGCGTCGTTGCGACAGCCAGTTCAGGAACGCGCGATTGATCGATGCTCCATTCTTCTTTCGAAACCCGACCAGATGGGACGAGATCCAGGACTCGTGTCCGGGACGCGAGGGACCGACGTCAAAAGCACGCCCCGCGACCTTGCACAGATCGGAGATCAGCACCGCGAGATGGTCAACCAGCCAGGCCGTCCGGAACGGAACCAGGTATTCGAGGACATAATCCTCGTAGTGAGTGAATCCGCGGTTCAATCCGCTGTCGTACGAGCAAGAATAGAGATTGGCCACGAATCCCGCCGTCGCATAGCCGCGATCCCCGAGATACTCGGCCAGGACCCGGTATCTCTTGTCGAGCGGCGTCATCCAATCGACGCTCAGTTCGTGATGCCAGCGGCCGGTGAACATCGTGGCGTGAGACGGGAGCGTCCACGGCGCGGCCGCACGTGCCTCGTCAAAGCGGATTCCCCAACCGGCCAGTCGCTCGAGCGTCGGAGACGTGGGTCGTCCATAGCCGTAGAGGCTCAGATGGTCCGCCCGAACCGTGTCGAGTGTGATCAACAGAACGTTCGGCGGATCGCCGGGCGGCTGCGGGCGACGGGCCTCTCGCCTTTCTGCCAGCCACTCCCCGCCAGCGACCCAGCCGGCCGGAATCAGGACCAGGACCAGCAGCGCGGGGAAGCTCAGGAGCAGCCGCCGGCGCAACCCGGTCGCGTGTCGCTCGAGGAATGAGGCCAAGCACTGCGCCGCGCCCATCGCGAAGATCGTCAACGCCAGGGGATAGATCCTCGGGCTTACGAGGACGAGTACGGGCAGGATCGCGAGGAAACCAATCAACCGAGGCCCCAACCATCGCCCGAACCGGGACCAGATCGTCGCCGCCAGCGCCAGGACCAAGCCCATCGCGAGGAAGAACAGCAGGTTGGACAACGGGGCCAGCCAGACGAAGTGCCGGCTCATCAGGTACAAATGGTTGGAGGAGAGGTAGCTCGTGCCAACGATGCGCGCCCCGACTTCGAGAAGGCCGCCGGCCAGGCCGCACCAGGCCGATAACACCAGGATGTCGAGCGGCCGGAGCCGGGGCCTGATTGCCCGGACCGAAGCGGGTCCGGTCGTCGTGATGTACCGATCGGCTGGGCTCGCCACGCTCACGGGGACCCTCCTCCACGCCGCGATCGCCGGACTCCGTTCCGTATCATCGTCGGACCCCGATCCGTGGACCGCGCAACTTCGAAGTTGGCAAATCCTGCGGCATTCCCCGAACGGGAATCTCAAATCTCGAATCAGGAATGCGGTTGCGGCGAAGCCGCATCAGGGCGTTGTCCCGTCTGCTGCGACAGAGTGAGTCGAGTGATGGGGCGGAGCGGTCTGAGGTCATGTTACAGGAGTCGCAGCAATCCTCGCAACCACGGACCGGACGGATCTTTACAAGTCGTCCGGCGCAAGGAATGATATACAGTTTGTTCTATCGGCTCGCTTGACGAAGAATGGAGGGAACATCGCCGTGCATGAGGAAGCGATCCGCAAGGCGGATGTCTTGATCGAGGCGCTGGGCTACATCCGGCAATTCCACGGGCGATACACCGTGATCAAGCTCGGAGGCTCGGTGATGGAAGACCCCGAGTCCCTTCGTGCCCTGCTGGTCGACGTGGTATTCATGCAAACCGTGGGGATGCGCCCGGTGGTCGTGCACGGCGGGGGAAAAGCGATTACCCTGGCGATGGAGAAAGCCGGGCTCACGGCTCGTTTCGTCCAGGGTCGGCGATACACCGACGAAGCCACTCTCGAGATCGTGGCCCGCGTGCTGGCCGAGGAGATCAATGCCGACATCGTGCGGCATATCAACAAGTTTGGCGGTCGGGCCTCCGGGCTCCACCACAAGGCGACGCTCCAGTGCCTCTATGGCCGGAAACTCGCGTTACCCGGCGCGAACGGGGACTCGATCGACCTGGGACTTGTCGGAGAGGTGACCGAGGTCGAGATGCTCCCGATCGAGAATCACTGCCTGGCCGGCGTGGTGCCCGTGCTGCCCTCCCTGGCCGAGGACGAGGACCACGAAGGCCAGTTGCTCAACGTCAACGCCGACACCGCCGCCGCGGCCGTCGCCCAGGCCCTCAAGGCCGAGAAGCTGGTGTTCCTGACCGATACGCCCGGCATCCTTCTCGATAAGAACGAACCCGCCAGCTTGATCCCGGGTCTGACACCCGACGAGTGTCGCGACCTGATCGCTCGAGGCGTGATCGACCGCGGCATGATCCCGAAGGTCGAGGCCTGCCTCACCAGCCTGGAGGCCGGCGTGCGGAAGACGCACATCATCGACGGGCGCCTCCCTCATGCTTTGCTGCTCGAGATCTTCACCCACACCGGGATCGGCACCGAGATCGTCGACAAGGTCAGTCCCATGAATTCCTCCCTGTCCGGACGTCGTCCGGTCATGGCACGGTCTTAGTCGCTTCGCTCCCGTGTTCCGTTTTCAGTGTTCAGCGTCGGTCCCAGAAGCCCCGGAGGGGGCTCAAATGACTTCTGGGACAGACTCTCAATTTTCAGTAGGTAAACGATTCACTAACTCCCGTGTTCGGCCTTCGGCTTCCAGTAGGTCTCTTCAGCTTTCAGCAGATACGCGATTGATTAGCTGAACACTGAAAACGGAACACTGAGAACTGAAAGAGGAGACCCTTCCTTGACGCCGCCCGCCAACTCGAGTTCCCAGGAAACCATCGCTCAGTTCGAGCGGTATGTGATCCCCAATTACCGGCGCTTCCCCGTCTGCCTCGTGCGCGGTGAGGGATCGTGGGTCTGGGACGCCGAAGGGAACCGGTACCTCGACTTCTTTCCGGGCTGGGGATGCAACCTGCTGGGCCACTGCCCGCCCAGGATCGTCGAGGCGGTCCGCGAGCAGGTCGGCCGCTTGATCCACGTGCCCAACACCTGGTACATGGAGCCCCAGGGGGAGCTGGCCGAGGCGCTTTCGAAGCGGTCCTTCGGCGGCCAGTGCTTCTTCTGCAACAGCGGCGCGGAAGCCAACGAGGCCGCCATCAAGCTGGCACGGGTTTTCGGCCACGAACGAGGCCGGTTCAAGATCGTGACGATGGAGGGCGGATTCCACGGCCGGACCTACGCCGCACTGACGGCCACGGCTCAGCCCAAGTACCACGCCGGGTTCGAGCCGATGGTCCCTGGCTTCGTGTACGTGCCTTACAACGACCTCGGGGCTGTCGCCGAGGTGCTCGACGACCAGACGGCCGCCGTCCTGGTCGAGCCGATCCAGGGTGAAGGGGGCATCAACGTCCCCGATCCGGATTACCTGTCCGGACTCCGCCAACTGTGTGACCGTCGCGGTGTGCTGCTGATCCTGGACGAGGTCCAGACCGGCATGGGGCGAACGGGCCGATGGTTCGGGTATCAGCACAAGGGCGTGGTCCCCGATATCCTGACCTGCGCCAAGGCGCTGGCCGGCGGCCTGGCGGCCGGGGTGATGATCGCGCGGCCCGTGGTCGCCGCGGCGCTCAAGCCTGGGACTGCATGCCTCGACCTTCGGAGGCAACCCCATCGCCTGTCGCGCGGCTCTTGCCGCCGTCGAGACCATCGAGGCGGAGGGGCTCCTCGAGCGTGGCACTGCCATCGGCGAGCGATTCCGCAGCCATTTCGAGACGCTTCACACGGAACTCCCCGGTCTGATCCGCGAGATTCGCATCCTCGGCACCATGATCGGCCTGGAACTGACCGTCGAAGCGACCGACTTCGTCGCCGAGGCGATGAACCGGCGGCTCCTGATCAATGCCACACATGGGACGGTCATCCGCCTGCTGCCCGCCTTGACGATCACCGACGATCAGATCGACGAGGGGTGCGCCATCCTGGCCGACGTCTTGCGGAAAGCCGTTGTCTGAAATCCACGGGATCCGGTCATGCACAGCCATTTCGTCGACCTCATGCACCTCTCGGTCGAGGACGCTCGCTCGTTGATCGAACGCGCGCTTCAGATCAAGTATGACGAACAGCGCGGGAATCGCCCGGCACTCCTCTCCGGGCGGACGCTGGGTCTGATTTTCGAGAAGCCCTCACTCCGAACGCGAGTCAGCTTCGAGGCGGCCATCGCCCGCCTGGGTGGAAATGCCATCTTCCTCCGCGGCGAGGACGTCGGCCTGGGTATCCGCGAGAGCGTGGCCGACTGTGCGCGCGTCCTCGGCCAGTACGTCGATGCGCTAGCGATCCGAACGTTTTCTCAGGCCACGGTCGAGGAGCTCGCCCGCTCGGCCGGGATCCCGGTGATCAACGCCCTGTCGGACGCCGCGCATCCCTGTCAGGCGATGGCCGACCTGATGACGATCGTGGAGCTGAGACGGACGGCCCGCGGCCAGAAGGTGGTTTTCGTCGGCGAGGGGAACAACGTCGCCCGCTCGCTTGGCGTGCGCCTCGGCCCTGCTCGACGCCGAGTTCGTGTTGTCCGCCCCGGGCGGGTACGAGTTCCCGGAGGCTTTCCGCACTCGGTTCCAGGCGCGTTTCCCTCAACAGCCCCTGCGGGTCGATCCCGATCCACGCTCAGCCGTCGCGGGCGCCGACGTCGTCTATACGGACGTCTGGGCCAGCATGGGCCAGGAGCACGAGGCCGAGCAGCGGCGGCAGATCTTCGAGCCCTACCAGGTCAACGAGGACCTGCTGTCCCTTGCCAAACCGGATGTGGTCTTCCTCCACTGCCTTCCCGCCCACCGTGGCGAGGAGGTGACCTCGGGCGTGCTCGACGGCCCTCACAGCCAGGTCATGCTTCAAGCCGCCAACCGGCTCCATTTCCAGATGGCTTTGCTGATCTGGCTCCTGACCGAAGATCCCGATTAACATCGTCCGCGAGTTTCGGTACATGTAGAGTGCTCTGTGAGCACCGATCCGACGGACTTTGGCGAATTCGGTGCTCACCGAGCACCCGATGCGACGGCCGTCGAGGCTTCCAGGACAGACTCTCAGACTCCTGAGGCCGGTGCCTCGGGCCAAAATTCACCGTGAGTTCAACCGCCATGACGCGAAAAGACGGACGCAAACCCGATCAGCTCCGGCCCGTGACGATCGAGCGCAACTACCTGCCCAATAGCTCCGGCAGCGTGCTCTATCGCTCGGGTGCGACGGTGGTGCTGGCGACCGCTCAGATCTCGGAGACCGTCCCGCCGTTCCTCGAGGGCAAGGGGATCGGCTGGCTGACCGCCGAGTACGCGATGCTTCCCGGCAGTACGCCGACGCGGTCGCGGCGCGGAGGCGACGGCCGCGCCACCGAGATCCAGCGGCTCATCGGCCGCAGCCTGCCGCGCCGTGGTCGACCGCCAGGCGCTGGGGCCCGTCACCGTCAACGTGGACACCGACGTGCTCAACGCCGACGGCGGGACCCGCACAGCGGCCATCACCGCCGCGTTCGTCGCCGTCGCCGACGCCCTGCGCCGCCATCGGGGCGACTCCTGCCGCGCGATTCTCCGCGACAGCATCGCGGCCGTCAGCGCGGGGATCGTCGCTGGCGAGCTCGTCCTCGACCTCGACTACTCCGAGGACTCCAACGCCGACGTGGACATCAACATCGTTCGCCTGGGCAGAGGCGGACTCGTTGAAGTCCAGGGGACTGGCGAAGGCGGAACGTTCTCACGGGTTCAGCTCGATTCGCTCCTCAATCTCGCCGAAGCGGGCATCGATCAGTTGACCAAGTTCCAGCGCGAGTGCCTCGGTCCGGACTGGCCCTTCGCCGATTGATGCGCCGGATTCTCGTTTTAATCGTCAAATCCGCCAAAGTTCCCTGGGCAGACTGACCGATATCTGCTAGAGACTCGTGCGCTCTTCGCCGGTACGAGCCGATTCGCGCTCGATTCCCATCGATTCCGGCGCTCTCGCGAGTGTGGTAATGAGGACGGTGAGGAGCCTCGACAGGAGGTTGGGGTTCCACGCTCAGGGCGCGGCGTGCTCCCATCTCGGACGCGCCAACCCGTGAAGAAGAGAGGGATCGTCCATGAGATCTCCGATCGCTGCCATGACTCTTTGCGTGGCCCTGGCGTCTGTCCCCGCCTGGGCACAGACCGCGAACCCCGGTACCGCCGCGGGGACACCCACGCCGAGGACTCCATCACCCTCCGGCGGCGACCGACCGCCTCCCCCCTTGCCCGGCGAGACCAAGGTGTACTCGGCCGCCGGCGCGCTGCCCGGTCCGGCCAACCTGGACCAGCTCAAGGCGCCACCGTCGATGGTCCTGCCCAACGACCCGCTGGAACCCTACCTCCTGAGCAAGGAGAATGGCCCGTTCATGATTCTGGCCAAGCAGTTCCGTGGACCGGACTCCGAAAAGATGGCGCTGGCCTTGTGCCTGGAGCTCCGCAATGAATTCGGCCTGCCGGCTTACATCTTGCGGACCAAGGATTTCCCGATGAGGAGCTACATTCGCGGCACTCCCCCCACCGCGCCCAGCGTCACGATGAAATCCACGATCAAGCTGCCCGAGCGCATCCGGACTCATGACGAAGCCGCCGTTCTGGTCGGAAACGAGAAGACCGAAGCGGCCACCGAGATCCTCTTGAACAAAGTGCGGAAGCTCAATCCCAAGTGCCTGACACACATGACTCCGATATACCCCTGGCGAACCGGCCTCATGCACGCAACCCGGACGACCAACCCTTATGTTCCGGCCCAGCATCTCTACCCGAAGACCCCGGACAAGCTGGTCATCCAGATGAATCACGGACTCCGTAGTCTCGGGCACTGCCCGGGCCACTACAGTCTCCAGATCGCGCAGTTCTCCGGTCGAACGAGCTTCGATCTCAACTCCGTCGGAGGGCAGCCCTCGCGCAGTCTGCTCAACCCCAAGGAGAGCCCGCTCAAGACCGCTCACGACGACGCCGAGCGGATGGCCGATAAGCTCTCCAAGGCTCCCGAAGTCCGGCGCCTCGGTCAGCCGGTCTTCGTCTATCACGACCGGACCTCCAGCCGGGTCTTCATCGGGGCGTTCAACAATCCCAAGGACCCCGCGATCGGCACCATGTATCAGGAGTTGCTGAAACTCGCCATTCCCCTGGTCGACAAGAAGGCGCGCGGCTGGAACGCCCTCGACACGATGATCGTGCCGGCCACGACCTTGACCGACGTCGAAGTGATCAAGGCCGGACTCCGGTAGAATCGACCTTTGGAAGGGTTGTCCGCCCCCTGCTCGATTGAAACGGCTCCTTTCCACCTCGCCCCTCCGCCGAGAGGTCGGCCCGAGGCGGGGTGAGTGGGAATGCCGCCACGGATCGCGCTTCGCGATCACGAGCTGGGTGGCGTTCAGCCGGAAGTGTCCATGATTCCGGTATCTTGAATCCTGGAATACCGCGAAGCCGTTCCCGGGTGCGAGGACTCATCATGACGGATTCTACATCAACGAGACGCCCATCATTCTGGTCTTGGGATCGCGCAATCGGAAGAAATGCCACGAGATGGCCGAGCTGATCGCGCCGCCTTGGGACTCAAACCCTCGGCTCGATCGGCTCGAGATTCATTCCCTCGCGGAATTCCCACAGGTTCCCGAGGTCGTCGAAGACGCCGACACGTTTGCCGGCAACGCTCGCAAGAAAGCGTCCGAAACCGCAAGGGCGCTAGGTGCCTGGGTGGTCGCCGACGATTCCGGCCTCAGCGTCGACGCGCTAGGCGGGGCCCCCGGCGTTTTCTCCGCGCGGTACGCGGGCGAACCGTGTGACGACGAGGCCAACAACCGCAAACTCCTGGCCGCCGTCGCCGACCTGCCCGACGAGCGTCGCGGCGCCGCCTTCCGCTGTTGTCTGGCGCTCGCCGATCCCTCGGGAACCATCCGACTTGAGGCCGCGGGAGCCTGTCGCGGCCGACTGACCCGAGTGCCTCGAGGTCCTCGTGGATTCGGTTACGACCCCCTCTTCCTCATACCCGAATATCATCAGACGTTCGGTGAGCTCTCCGCGTTGGTCAAGCACCAGCTCAGCCATCGCGCCCGGGCCTTTGCCCAGCTCCGCGCCGGCATCGATCGGATCATCGCTCTATCGGGAAGCGAATTCGAGCCCCCGAATGGGAGCGGAAGGACGGAGAGCGCTTAACGCTTGCATAGCCCACACCCGGGGCGTTGCGAATACACCCCCCTAACCCCAATACCGTTGAATTAGCCGGAAGCTCTGCTGAGAAGTGGTTCTAAAACGCTCCCCCCTTACGAAGAGGGGATACAGGGGGGTTCTGCGGCAGAGGACTTCGAGTATGCGCAAGCCAACTGGGAGGCGCTCCAGCCAGGGTGCGTGAGCCGCTGGACCGGGTGCTCCTCAAAAAAGAAAAACGCCCCCCGATCGCGAGATCGAGGGGCGTTTCCGGGTCAGGGAGCGCCGAAAGCCTAACTCCGCTCGACGGCGGGGTGCCGTCCGTGTCTCTTACTGGATCACGGCGTTCTTGTGCGGGAGGACGGGGAACTGACTGCTCGCAGGCACCGACTGGCCGGTCGCCATCACTCCCTGCGGAGACGGTTCGACGACCGTCGGGCACTGGATGACGACCGGGACCTTCACGCAGACCTCGACCGGGACCTGTCGGCAGATCGTTCGGGGCACGCAGATCGGCTTCGACTCGGACACCTGCCGTGAGACGGTCACGGGGCACTGGATCGTCCGGGTCTCGCAAACCTGCCGGCAGACCTTGACCGGCACCTTGCGAACGCAGTGAACCGTCTGGGTCTCGCAGACCGTGACCGGCACCATCTTGCACACGTGATTCGGTCACGGTCTCGCAGATCGTCTGGCAGACCCGCTTGACGCACGGATCAGCGACCATCCGGCAAGTCGTGACCGGCACCTGCTTGACGCAGGTCTGGGTGACCATCCGGCAAGTCGTGACCGGCACCTGCTTGACGCAGGTCTGGGTGACCATCCGGCAAGTCGTGACCGGCACGCGCTTGACGCACGTCTGGGGTACCATGCGGGTGACCGAGCACGGCACCTGCTTGTACTGCGCACTCGCGGATCGTCCGGGTGACGGTGTAAGGAACCTGCTTCGTGCAATTCTCGCGGACGTACTGCGTGACCGTGTACGGCTCTTGACGATACTCGGTCTTCGGGCACATCTTGGTGACCGTGACGGGCACCCGTCGCATCACCGTGCGAGGCTGCATCGTGCAGACCGTGTAGGGAACCGTCTTGGTGCAGGTCTCCTGAACCGTCCGGCAGACGGTCACCGGGACCTGCTTGACGCGCTCCTGGCACACGTACTGGCACACCGTGACGGGCACTTGCTTGACCTGCGTCTCGCTCACCATCCGGCACGTGGTCACCGGGATCTGCTGAACGCATTCCTGGGCGACCATCTGGCAGGTGGTCACCGGAACCTGCTCGCAAACCGTATACGGGACCTGGCGGCAGACCGTCACCGGGACCTGCTTCCGGATCACCTGCTTCTCGTACACGGTGCTCGCCACGTTCTCCACGATGGTCCTGGGACGGCAGACGGGCCGCTCGCACCAGGTTCCCGGACATTCGTAGAGGCAGCCATTGACGCAGACCGACTTCCCGGGGACGAAGTACCGCTCCATGACCGTCTCGTTCACGGTGCGGCAGACCTGCTGCGTCACGGTCCTGGGCACACAGACCGTCTCGCAGACCTCCCGACTGGACGTCTCGTTCACGGTCTGATAGCACGTCCGGCTGACGGTCTTGAAGGTGGTCGTCTGCACGGGCCGACAGACCGTGTAGCGGCATTCCTTCATCACCGTCTCGCGCACCGGCCGGCACACGGTGTACGTGCAGCTCCGCAGTTCCGTGCGCTGCACGGGGACCTGCTCCGTGTATCGGCACTCCTTCAGCACGGTCTCCTGGACCTGGCGGCAGACCGTATACGGAACCTGCTTGTAGGCGCACTGACGGACGGGCACCATCTCGGTCGCGGCCTGGCACTGCATGACGGTCTGCTGGACCGGCACCTGAACCGTGTACGGGACGCAGCGCGTACGCGTGCACTGGACCGGCCGGCACACCGTATAGACGCAGGTCTTGTAGCACGTCTGCTGCACGGGCCGGCAGACCGTGTAACTCACGGTCTTCATGTACGTCTGCTGCACCGGCCTACAGACCGTATAACAGACGTCCTTGTAGCTCACCTCGCGGACCGGTCGGCTGACGTTGTAGCTGCAAGTCTGGAGAGTCGTCTCCCGCACGGGCCGAGAGACCGTGTAAGTCCGGTTCTCCAGGTGAGTCTCCCGTACGGGCCGGCAGACCGTGTACGGCACGTCCTTCCAGACTGTCCGAGTGACCGGCCGCTGGACCGTGTACTGGACGGGCTGGAGGACCGTTCGGTAGACCGGTTGCTGGATCGTGTACGGTTCCTCGCGGACCTGCTCGTCCACGACGTTTCGCACGTTGGTGACCGTCCTCGGCTGCATGACCGTCTCGCACACGGTCCGCACGCAGGGGACGAATTGCGTCTCGTAGACAGTCTCCTGCACGTTCTGGAGAACCGTCTGACGCTGGAGTTGATATTGGATGTGCCCGCAACAATCCTGGGGCACGGGGCAGATTCGGTTTGATGCACCACCCGCGTAGCTCGCTCCATCCGCCGGGTGCGCGGCCGCGCCCAACCCTATGCCCAGGGCAAGAAGCGCGACCGACAGCAGTTTTCTCAACATCGGACGCTCCACTAAACACTCCCGACCTACTTCGGCGCTCATCGGTGCCCGAACCCCCAAGTCTCCGACTGCGGCTCGGGACCGCCAACTCACTGTCTTACTTCGTCCCGATGTCCCTTCCTGCTTCAGAAAGATTCTCTAAATTTCCCAGTGGCCAAATTCCCCCAAAACGTAATGTTTGCCCAGATGTTGCGTCACTCACGCAGACACTCCGGATTATCAGAAAATCCCCGGAAGAGAACCGGACCGGAATGGTGTGAGTCACCGGCAGGGTTTCGCGGATCGGATGGGACGCGGCCAGTGTGAGTGTTCGATCGCGTTGCCGCTTCGGGGCGGGATTCCGGTGGGTTGAACGAGACGCGTGTAGGGTGGGTCGAACGCCGCAACGCGCCGCGAGGCCCACCGAAACATCGGGCAGAAGAGACGCGTGCAGGGTGGGTCGAACGCCGCAACGCGCCGCGAGGCCCACTGAACATTGGGCAGAAGAGACGCGTGTAGCGTGTAGGGTGGGTCGAACGCCGCAACGGGGCGCGAGGCCCACCGAAACATCGGGCAGAAGAGACGCGTGCAGGGTGGGTCGAACGCCGCAACGCGCCGCGAGGCCCACTGAACATCGAGCCTCTTTGGTGGGCCTCACCGCGAGGAATCGCGGCTCGACCCACCCTACACGCGTCGCGTTCACCCTGTCAGAGCAGAACGCCCGACCGACGTGCGGATCTTCTTCCTTGCCGGAATAAGATCTCGTGCAGAAGTCTTGGTCAATCGCGGGGGCCGAGCCTGGCATTAGCGACACCTGGACCCAGAGGCGTGCCAGGTCACACCGGGGTCGGAGGAACCTGGCGAATGATCAAAGGGTTTTCCGGGAACTTGGGAGACCTTGCCGTCTCCATCGTTGGCTGCCGGCCGGAGCCCGGCTTACCAACTCCAGGTTGATCCACGGCTCCCGTCCCGAGCCTGTGGGGACGAATCAGGGACGAAACGATGGTATCGCCAAGCGAAGGAAACGAAGTGCGGCGAGATGGACGGCAAGGAGTCGCAGCGCCCCATAGTAGTGTTGAAGCGGGGGAACGGCCTTCCGGACCCTGTGGAGCGAAGGGGGCGCCGCGTTGTGGAGGGGGAGTTGGAACCACGCCGAGGACCAGTGCCTCACCAGCGTGTCACCGCGAGACGACCTACTCGTGTGAAGGACAGCGATCCACAACGTGACGAACCGGGTGCATTTAACGTGCACGCCCGGATCTGTGGGGGGCCTGGGTGGGCAACCACCCAGGTCTACCCGGCCCAGGTCTCTCCAGGTCTCTCTGACCCCAGGTCTCTCAAGGACCTTGAATTTGACCGCCAGCTTGGCGGGCGACGGCCTTTCGATGGTAGGTGGGTCCTACACGATTAGTGCACATCAGATGACATCAATTTGCCGAACACGCTTCCGATCCCGTAGCTCTTCCACGTACATGCGGATCATCTCACGGAGTCGAGTTGCATCGTCGTACCGTATGGCTTCGATCGTCACAGATGGTGTGCTTGCATCGGATGTGGTCATCACGATGTTCGCGCGAGAGAACAGCCGCAAGAAGAACGGCTGCACGAGTGATGTGTCCTTGACGCGGTAAAGCTCAAGCTCGTCGATTCTACGTGAGAGAACCCCTCGCACCATGCGAAACCTCTGATTTGTCAATTCGTAAGACATGCATCGAATGGTAAGCCAATTTTGTAATGCTACAAAGAGAGGAATGATTAACCAACATGTTAAGGAGCAGACAATGAACGACACGAGATTGACGATTTGAGAAGGACGGCCGGTCCAGACGGTTTCTTCGTGATTCTTTGAGCAAGAGACCAACGGTTGACTTGAAGGTTGGGGCGTTGAGGCGAGAAAGGCTTCTGGATCGCCAAGCCAGAGTGGCTCGTCTGTAATCGGTTTTGGGGGCAACGGTGGCGGCACCTGCGACCCGTGAACGGGCAGGGCCAGGGGCGAAGCGAGCTGTGGAACCTGCACCTTAACCCCACAACGTGGACAAGGGATGATCGCCCCGAGCTTCTTCTCGGTTGCACTCAATAGCACCGAGCAATTTGGGCAGCGAAAGACCATCTCCACGTGCAGGCTCCCGCACGGCATGAAGAAACCATATGGCAAGGCCGGGCTCGAATCGCTCAGCGCATGATACATCGATTCAATCGGACTTGCAACGACTTGCAAGGAGTTGCAAACGGGGGAAGGTCGTCGATGTGTGGCCCCGTCTGGTCGAGGGAGAAAAGGGGAGAAAGGGGGGACATAGCGCATATCGACAGATGTCATAAGGCAGCCATCGGCATCGGACAGTTGTCGAAATGCGCGATGCGTTTTTCTGTCCGTTTTTCTGTTGTCCCCGTTTTCCTCCCGAGGAGCTGGTCGGCCGAACGCAGTCGTGAGGTTCGAGTTGAACTCATCCCCTATGGCGTCTCGCGGACGATCTGGACGGTCATCGAGCCGCGATAATCGCCATAGACGACATCGATCGTGTAGGCTCCGGGCTCGAGCTTCGGGATACCGGGCTGGTCAGGCCGCCCGTCCCAGATCTTGGTGACCCTGACGGTTCGGCCCGCGTCGAGCTGCGTCAACTTGGCGGTGGAGACGCGGCGGGTCAGCCGCGAGATCACCTGGGTGTCGTCCAGTATGGTGATCTGCTCGCGAGCCCTGGCGCGGGGTATCGCCAGCTTGGCCTTCTCACCACCGGGGATCGTCAAGGTGATGCGAACGTCCTGGCCCAACTGGTACGTCCCCAGCCCTGTGGACACCTTGGAGCCCGCATGGGCGGAACTCGGGCCGCCCAGGGTGGACGAATCCTTCGATCCCGCCGGCTGAGTGCCGGACCCCGACGCATCACCCGTTTCCACGAAGCTCGTCGTGTTGCCGTTCAGGTCGTAAATGTCGGTCACGACCTCGTTATTGGGACTCGACACGCTGTTGTAGACCGTCGTCTGCGTCCATGATTGACCGGGCTGGAGTGTCGTCCAGGTCGCGTCGGGCGAGCCCGACCATGGCAGACCGGTAGAGACGCTTTGATAGGAGTAGGGTATGCCATTCGTATAGCCGTCCGACACGAAATAGAATCCGGCCGGTCCCGTGGGGACCGACACGGGCTCGTCGCCTTCGTTCGTCTCGGTGACGGTCAACGTCTCCGACTGGCCATCGGGAGAAGAGCCGGACTGAACTGCGGTGATGCTCGACACGATCGTCCCGGCGGGCGGCGGCACGATCTGGAAGTCCGCGGTGACATCGCCCGGGCCGCTCGCGCTCAGGGGGACGATCGTCGCCTGGAATGTACCGGTTATATAGTCTTGATTGAAGGGGTCGAACGGCCAGAGCCCATTCCAGGTCTGCTGCTCCGTGATCGATTGGCCGGGGCCCAGCGTCGTCGCGTTCGCCGAGTTGCCGCCGACCCAAGGAGGCATCTGGAGGATCAGTTCCCCCCCATTATGCCAGAGCTCCAGGGCGTAATCTGAAGGCAAGACCGTGACCGTCTGATCGGAATTGTTCGTCTCGGTATAGGTGATCTGGACCGGCTGGCCCATCTGGTAGGTGGTCTGATCGGTTGTCAGGGTGAAAGACACCCCGGACAGCAGGGCTCGACCTTCAAGAACCTCAACGCTCAACTTCGCTGCAATTCCACGCGCCATCACGAGTTCCCCTCAGAGATTGTCTTCCCAAGAAGTCATGACGGAATGCCGAGCCCGGCCATCGAGGCGCTATAGGTCATCGTTCACGTTGCAAGCCATCGTACATCCCGGAACGCCGGCCTATCTGCGCGGACGGTCCTTCCGGATAGTCGCGATCCGAACCGATGCCCGGTCAAGCCAGTCAAGAGATCGAGATCGGTCTCAAACGGCCGGCCGGTCGCACCCTTTCCGATGCGGTCCGGCTCGTTCAGAAGTGGCAATGCTCCATGCCCCGCTTCTCGAGGTACCGCTGGTGGTACTCCTCGGCGCGGTAGAAGCGGGGAATTGGCGCGGAATTGGTGTCCGGGGAATTGGGGGGGGAGTTGGGGTCATAGCGTCAGGTAAGTTCGAGAAAAGAGGAAGAGACTCGAACTCGGAGACCTTTCATCGCAACCCTGCGGGTGAACGAATCCCGCCCGGCAAAGCCTAGCCAGCAGCCGGAAGCGAGGCTCTTTTTCATGCCGCTTTTTCCCCTCCTCGCAAGAATCCTCCCCCGGGCGCCGATGGTGCGCCCGAGGGAAGGCCGGCCGGCGAGGGAAACACGCGCGCGCTCAGTCGTAGCTCACAGTGCCATAGATGTCATCGTTGCTGGTGGAGGCGAAGTTCAGCGCGACCGTCGTTTTCTTGAGGGTCACCACGCCGCCGGAGGTGACGTAGAGGCCACCGCCGATGCCGATGCCGTTTCTGCCGCCTTGGCCAGCCAGGCCAGCGAGGGCCAGGTTCAGGAGGATATCCGTCTGGTCGAGGGACGCGGAGCCGGCCGCACCGACGAAGGCGCCGCCGCCCTCACCGTTGCCGCCGTTGGCTCGCTTGCCGCCCTTGCCGCCTTGGGCCACGTTGAGGCTCAGCAAGCTGTTGCTGAGGCTGACGGACGACGTGTCCGAGGCACCACCGATAGCCACGGCGATGCCGCCACCGATGCCGTCGCCGCCGTTGGACCCGGCGCCGCCGGCACCACCTTGGGCCAGGTTGCCCAGGAAGGTTGTGTTGGTGACAGTCGCGGTCGCGTTATTCTCAAGAGCGATGCCGCCGCCGATGCCATCGCCACCGGCTTGGCCGCTGGCCCCGGCGCCGCCGATTGCCGCGTTGCCGGTGAGCGTGCTGTTGGAGAGCGCGAGACTTCCGCCATCGCTCAAGATACCGCCGCCGATGCCATTGCCGCCGGCGGCGCCCTTGGCCTGGTTGTTGGAGATCGTGCTGCCCGAGACAGTCAGCGTGCCGACGCTGCTAATGCCGCCGCCGTTCGTGGCGGAGTTGCCGCTGACGGTGCAGACTTGCAGCGTCGTCGTGCCGTAGTTGGTGACGCCGCCGCCGTTGTCGCTGGCGGAGTTGCCGCTCAAGGTGCAGTTGGTCAGCGTGGCCGTGGCGGGGATCCAGATCAACACGCCTCCGCCGCTGGCGTGGGCGGAGTTACCGCTCAACGTGCAGTTGGTCAGCATGGTGGCGCCGTTAGAGTTCACACCGCCGCCGTTCTGGCCGGCGGAGTTGCCGCTCAAGGTGCAGTTGGTCAGCGTGGCCGTGGAGTAGTAGCCGTTGTACAGGCCGCCGCCGGAGCCAACGGCGGAGTTGCCGCTGACGATGCAGTTGGTCAGCGTGGCCGTGCCGCCGTAAGTGTTGAATACGCCGCCGCCCTGGAAGCCGTTCGCGCTGTTGCCCTTGATAGTGCAGTTGGAGAGCGTCGTCGTGCTGAAGTTGGTGAGCCCGCCGCCCGCTCTGCCAGCGACGTTGTCGCTGATGGTACAGTTGATGAGGGTGGTCGGGCCATGAATGTAGATGCCGCCGCCGCTGTCGCCGGCGGAGTTGCCGGTGACGGTGCAGTCGGTCAGCGTGGCCGTACCCCAGGTGTCCAGACCGCCGCCGGAGCCGGTGGTGGAGTTGTCCCTGACCAGGACGTTGGTCAGCGTGATCGTGCCCCCATAGCCGGTCAGCGCCGCCGCCGCCGAACGTCGCGGAATTGCCGCTGACGGTGCAGTTCGAAATCGTCACCTGGCCGCCGTAGAAATTGTACACGCCGCCGGCAATTCCGGCGGAGTTGTCCTTAACTGTGCTGCCGGTCATCGTGGTCGTGGCGAAGTCGTAATTCAATACACCGCCTCCTCCGCCGAAGCCGGCAGTGTTGTCGCTGACCATGGAGTCGCTGACCGTGAGCGTGCCGTTGTTGTTCAGGCCGGCGCCGTAATAGGAGGAGTTGCCGCTGACGGTGCAGTCGGAAAACGAGGCTGAGCCGTAGTTCGTGAGGCCGCCGCCGCTGTGGCCAGTGGAGTTGCCGCTGACCGTGCAGCCGGTGAGCGTGAGCGTGCCGAAGTTGGTCAGGCCGCCGCCGTTGCTGCCGGAGGAGTTACCGCTTACGGTGCAGTTGGTGAGGTTGAGGGTTGTCGATGATGCGCCCTCGAAGGTCCCGCCGCCGAAGTTGGAGGCGTAGTTGTCGCTGAAGGTGCAGTTGGTGAAGGTACCCGGGCCGCTGGCCGAGTAGGCCCCTCCCTCATCATAGGAGTCATTGCTGTCGAGGCTAGTGCCGCTGACGGTGATCGAGCCGTCATTGTTGATGGCGCCGCCGGCATCGAATGCAGTGTTGCCGTTGAAGCTGCTCGAGTAAACCTTCATCGTTCCGGAGTTCGCCAGTCCGCCCCCGCTGCCGAAGGTAAAATCACCGTCGAACGTGCAGTTGGTAAGGACCGTCGTCGCCGAGGAGAAGGCACGCAGGCCGCCGCCGGCGGAGTTTCCCGTGTTGTCGGAGATGGTGCAATTGGTCAGAGTCATGACGCCGTTGTTACTGATCGCGCCGCCGTAGAACGACGAATTGTCGAGGAAGGTGGAGCCCGTGATCGTCGCTGTGCCCTGCAAGACTCCCACGCCGCCCCCGCTGGAGGCATAGTTGCCCGTGACCGCGGTGTTCGTGATGGTCAGGCTGCCGCTACCGAGATACACGCCGCCGCCCTCGTTGTTCGAGACGGTGGCGCCGGTGATCGTCATCTGGCCGCTCGAGGAGACGTAGGCGCCACCGCCGGAGTTGCCCGAAATAGTGCCGCCCGAAATGGTGACGTCGCCGCCTTGGTCGAAGATACCGCCGCCGCGGAAGCCGGCGTCGTTGCCCGAGAGCTTGACGTCGGTCAGGGTGAGAGTTCCCGAGTTCAAGACACCAGCGCCGTCGAAGAATGTCGCGCCCGCCGTGATCGTGAGGCCGCTGATCCTCGCCGTCACCCCGGTATCGATCTGGAAGACCCCGCTGACGTGTCCGCCGCTGACCGTGACCAGGCCCCCCCCTGGGCCCATGATCGTGGTCGTCCCGCTGGTGTCGGACAGCTCGAGCGGGCCCTGCGACAGATAAATCGTCTGGGGCGTGCCGAAGACGATGGGATCGAACCTGATCGTCTCGCCGGGGACCGCGTTGGCCACGTCGATGGCTTCGCGCAGGCTCAAGAGGCCCGGGAACAGGATCGACTGGTCGGACAGATCCAGGGTCGTGTTCACGACCAGCACCGGCGGCGGCTTCACGACGTCCACGGTGGCCGCGGGGCTGGTGACTGTGCCGAACGACGCCGTGATCTGCGCCGAGCCTATCGACACGCCGGTGGCCACGCCGATGCCCACCGTGGACACGGTCACCGACGACGACGACGAGGCCCAACTTGCGATGTTGGTGATCTCCACCATCGAACCGTCGGAGAGGGTGGCCGTCGCCATCAGTTGCGCCGAGAGGCCCGGGTACAGGGTCGTCAACGCGGGCGTGACGGCGATCGAGGACACATAGCCCGTGTTGGAGAGCGAGAACGTCGCGGATGCGCCGACGATGGAGCCCGTCACCACGTAGCTGCCGTCAACGCTGTTCGCCGTCGCGATCACCGACGCCTCCCCGCCCGCGATTGTGGCCGACGAGGTCGAGAGCTGCGCACTTGCCCCCTCGGCCGACGGGGTGACGGCGAAGCCGATCAAGCCGCCGTCGACCGGCTCGACCGGGTTGTTGGCCGTCACGGTCACCGCCAGGGGAGAGGCGAACTGCGAGAAGATGTTGGCCGACTGGGGGCTGCTGCCGGGCACGAGGGCGAGGGTGAAGCCCTGGCTCTGGAAGGCGCCGATGTCGATGCCGTTAGGGTCTAGCGGCAGCCCGCGCTGATCCATGGTGATGCCGGCGGCCGTGGTCCCGGCGGCGATGGCCGGGCTGCCGGGCAGTAGGGGCACGGTCTGGGTCGGGCCGCCGTAATTGCCGAGCGAGCCCAAAAGCGGGTAGTAGACGCCGACCAGGTTGCCATTGACGCCGTTCTGCAGGCCGCCCGAGCCGCCGGTGCCGATCAGGTTGTTCGAACCGTTGACGTTCCCGCTGATGTCGCCGCCGAAAAAACTGTTCCCGGCCACGATCGTGTTCGTGAGCGTCACCGCGGACGAGTAGGCACGCAGGCCGCCGCCACCGAAGTAGGCCGTATTGCCGGTGATGGTGCAATTGGTCAGATTCAAGATGCCGTTGTTATTGATCCCGCCGCCGTAGAACGCGGTGTTGCCGACGAACGTACTGTTGGTCACGTTTGCGGTCGCCACGGATTCAACCTCGAGCCCGGCGCCCGAGGTCCCCGCCGAATTGTTGACGAAAGCGGAGGCAGTGATCGTGGCTGTCCCATAGTTGATGCCCGCGCCGCCGGCGGAGTCCGCATCGTTGCCCGTGACTGAGGTGCCCGCGATGGTCAGGCTGCCGTTATTGACAAATACGCCGCCCCCCTGGTTCCCCGCAGAGTTGTTCGAGAGGTTGCCGCCGGTGATGGTCATCTGGCCGCCGGAGGTGGCGAAGACGCCACCGCCACGGCTACCAGCGTAGTTGCCTGAGATCGTGCCGCCAGAGATCTTGACGTCGCCTCCTTGATCGTCGATACCGCCACCGTTGGTATTGGCGGAGTTGTCTCGAATGACGTCGCTGAAGAGTGTCAGTGAGGCACCGCTTTGGACGACGACGGCGGATGGGCCATCGAAGTGCTGGATCGTAAGGCCCGCGATCGTCACGCCGGTCGTGGTAATCGTGAAGCCGGCGGACCCCTGGTCACTGGGAGAATCGCCATCCAGCACTGGGGTTTGCCCCGTGTCTGCCTCGATGGTCAGGCCGGCAACGCCGACCGTGTCGGACTCGTTGTAGCCATTGCCATTCTCCACGAGGATCGTGTCGTCGGCGGCCGCGCTATTGATCCCGGCCTGGATCGTCGCGTAGCCGGTGGCTGGGGTTAATCCGTTCTGCGGACCGGTGTTCGCCGAATTCACGTACCAGTTGGAGAGCAGGGTCCGCGTCTCGAGTGCCAGTACCGCCGGCCGCAACCGCCAACGCTGCCATTGCCGGCCCTTCGCCGTCTTCGCCCCGCCCCCGCGCTGATTCTTCGCGACCTTGCGACTCATGGTTCTCTTTCCCCTCTGGTTGAACAGCCACTGGTGATCAAAAACCTCTCCCACGCCTTCAGGAATGCTTCCTCAGGAACAACGGAATCATCGACCCGGCCCGCGAGCCGCCCGCTGAGCCAGAGCCGGACCATGCGCTTGACGCGGTCACGATGGCGCAAGAACAAGTCGCGCGGAGCGTCCTGGTCCCCGTCGACAGCACACCGGATCAACCACAGGTCGTCGCTCGGTTCGACGTCAGCACGCTCGCTCACACACTACTAAGGGCCAAGCAACAAAAGACTTCCGTCGATCTCGCCGGTCGAGCGCAACAAATCTGGGAGGAACGGTTTAGACGGTCAAGCCCGACTTGTCACCGCGCCAGCGTGATGGTCCCATACGCACTTGGTGCGAAATCGATCGTGTCGCCGGCGCTGGCCGAGTCAATCGCGGCGCGGAGCGAGCTGGAGCCGCTGTCGTCGTCATTGGTGACGGTGATCGTGCTCAGCAGCGCGCGGACCTCGAGCGGGATGAGTTGCCGGGCGAACCGCCACGCCCGCCGGCGAAGGGCCCGGCACCCGATCCTCCGTGTGGATGCCGGGCGAAGCTTCCTCAACGAGTCGAAGCTCAAGGATGACATCGGATAACTCCCTGTTGTCAGAACCGGTAAATGCGGGATGGATGGCGCCTCGCCATGCCTGGATGGGGAAGGGCGAGGACCCGTCCGAACCACGCCGACCGCCGGGTTGCGGAGGCAATCCTCCCGACCGTGTCCGCATGGAAGGAGCCTCATCAAACGGAACCTATCCTCTTACCCGCGCCCGGCCGTTTCCGGGACAGGGACACGTCGGTTCCGGCCCGGAATGGGAATTCCAGTCTCTTTTGCCGAGGTGGTGCAGTCGTGGCTGGAGGGGACAGGTTCCGGGTCGCTGTATGTGGCGCCGGCGAGTCCCTGGCAGAACGGCTATGCGGAGTCGTTTAACAGCAAGGTCCGCGACGAGTTCCTGAACCGCGAGGAGTTCGAGAGCGAACCGCAGGGCCGGGCGTTGGGTGCGCTCTGGAAAGGGGAGCATCATACCGAACGCCCGCACAGTTCCCTGAGATATCAGACACCGGCCGAGTTCGCGGCCACCTGTGGGAAGTATGCGCCTATCGATGAAGACCTGCCCAAGCCCTCGTCTACTGAATCAACGAACAGGTGATTCCCATGATCGCTGGACCAAGAAATGGGGAGCAGGCCACGTCCCCGTTTCTGCTACCGGGACGAAACGTGTTCTAGGGTTGGCGTGAGCACGCGCTCGGACTGGAAGACGCGCTCGCCGCGACGCGGGTTGATCAGGTTGGCTCACACCCAGACGAAGGAGATCTCGATGATGCGATCCGTTTTCTCTCGGAGGCCGGTGATTGGGTGGGCAAGGCCCATCGGCCGCGGCCGGAAGGCCCGGTCGCGCCGGCTGGAGGCCCGGGTCGAGGGCCTGGAACGGCGCAACCTCATGGCGTCCGGGAGCGTGGTGCAGTCGGGCGGCCTCGTGACTGTCACACCCGCTCCGACCGGCCCCAACACGGCGATCGTCTCGTACCAGAATGTCGGCGGCACGACGATGCTCGACGTGAAATTCAACGGAACCGACAACGACTTCAGTCTCGCTCAAGTGGGTTTCGTCTACTACAGGGGCACCGGTGTCTCGGGCGACCAGACGTTTGAAAACGAAACCAGCCTGCACACCGTCGCCTGGGGCGGCTCGGGCAGCAACCTCTTCGTGAGCACCTCCGGCGCCGACGAGTTCTTCGGTGGCTCGGGCGACAACACGTTTGTGGCCGGCGCCGGCTACGACGTGCTCGTCGCCGGCAATGGCAACAATGTCTTCGACGAGAACGCCGCCGGCTCCGGCTTCATCCTCGAGGCCGGCAGCAGCGACACGATCAACGCTCCGCCGGGCTCTTCGACAGGCTACATCGTCATCTGAGCGAGATCGCAAGCGCCCCGCGCCCACACGAGGATCAACACAGCCGCGAGGCCCGTTGCCGCCGGCACGAGCGACGAGGGTTCCGGAAAACAGCCGCTGCGGCTCCGCGGCCGACCAAAGTCAGTCGCGACCCCGATGCCGCCCTCCGAGGGCGCGCGCCTCACCTTTGACGGCACGCGCGAGAGGCTACCGATACTCCCCCCGCCGAGTCTGGGCCAGGAACGGCCGGATCGGTCCCCCCGGCCGCCGGGCGAAGATGAGCGCGGTTACTAAGCCGAGCCCCATTGTTACGATCGACGACGGCTCCGGGACGGAGGCCGTGCCCTGGAAGCTATCGAAGATTGAGATATAAAAATTATCGGTACCTCCTTCATAGCTAAAGTCAGCGGTCGCGATTCCGCCAACAATGTCTCCGTCCGGGTCAATGTAGGAGTAACTCGCCGTGAGATTGAACTCTTGATCGAAGGCTCCGGGACCGCCCGCGTACAGGTCCCCGCCGAAGCTGGCCGATTGGGGGCCGAATGGATCAGTCGAGGTAGGGAGCTCGTAGAAGCCCACGTACAACTGTATGTTGAAGTCCACGCTTCCACCATATTGGCTCCCTGTCCACTGCATGGTGAGCGTGATCGGGTACTCCGAAGTGTACGGCCCGGATTCCACACCGTTCACGAATTCCTCGGTGGTTTGCGTCATCATGCCCTGCCAGGCTCCATACACCGATTCGGCGTCGGACGTGCGAGGCAGAGACGCCGCCAGGAGGAAGACCAATCCCCGGATCAGGCGGCGCGTAGCCTTTTTCATGGTCGATGCTCCCGCGGCGGGTTGAGTTGACCAAGACCATCGAGCGCAGAGACTAACATCTCGGTCGCTCGGTTGCAACCATGCGCCGAGAAGCGCGTCGATTCTGTTGCCGAAAAGCATCGACGCGCTGCTAGCGGCGTTAGGGGTTAGTCGTTCAAAGCGCTGGGGGTCACAAAACGCTCAAAACGCTGGGGGTCAGACCAGGCTTCTGGTCTTTTCTCTCCTCCCGAATCTGAAGAACTTATTGAGGATTTGAGTTCGCGAAGCCGAACTCAAGTCCCTGGTTCAAGAAGCCCGTGTCGGCGCCCGCCAGCGATCCGCCGCGATCGGCGATGCCGTGGCTGGCCGGACCGCGGTCAAGCCGAAGCCGAACGAGGTGCCCGTCCCGATCGAGCTTGCGACGGCCCGGGAAGCCGCCTATCCGCCCTGCCTTGGCGTCGCCGTTGCGCGGGTCCGGTTCGCCAACACGAACCCACCGGCCAGCACCAGGCCGATCAAGCCCGTGACGATTGAGGACGGCTCGGGAACTGGGCCAGGTGGGGAGGGTACGGAGGCTGATCCTCCCACACCGTGCCATCACCGTAGGCCCCGCCGTAGACGGTCGTGCCGTAGAGGACTCCGTTCGGCGTCGATCGTCACGCCACCCTGAGGATGCGATCCGTTTGTGCCATAGAGGGAGGCAAGGATCGGTGATCGTGCTGGTCCCTTGGGCGATCTCCCACACCGTGCCATCACCGTAGGGCCCGCCGTAGATGGCCGTGCCGAAGAGGTTGCCGTTGGCGTCGAGAGTCACGCCAGCATAAGGCTCGCCTCCATCGGCGCCGTTGAAGGCGAAGGAGGCGAGAGTCGTAAGAGTGCTGCTCCCCCGGGCGATCTCCCACACCGTGCCAACCCCGTTGGCACCGCCCTGAGCGGTCGTGCCGAAGAGGTTGCCGTTGGCGTCGAGAGTCACGCCACCCTCTGGACTGGCTCCATTGGCATAGTTGAAGGTGACAAGGGATGTGATCGTGTTGCTTCCCTTGGCGATCTCCCACACCGTGCCGTAACCGTAGGAACCGCCGCCGGAGGTCGTGCCATAGAGGTTGCCGTTGGCGTCGATCGTGACGCCAGCAAAAGGCTGGAATCCATTGGAGCCGTTGAAGGAAGCAAGGGTGGTGATGGTGCTGCTTCCCTTGGCGATCTCCCACACCGTGCCGCGACTGTTGGCACCACCACCAGCGGTCGTGCCGAAGACGTTGCCGTTGGCGTCGAAGGTTACGTGACTCTGTGGACCGGCTCCATTGGAGCCGTTGAAGGAGGCAAGTGTGGTAATCGTGCCGCTCCCCTGGGCGATCTCCCACACCGTGCCCTTATTGTAGGCCCCGCCCTGAGCGGTCGTGCCGAAGAGGTCGCCGTTGGCGTCGAGAGTCACGCCACCAAAAGGCTGGAATCCATTGGAGCCGTTGAACGAGGCGATGGTGGTGATGGTGCTGCTCCCCTTGGCGATCTCCCACACCGTGCCGCCACCGTTGGTATTAATATTGGAGGTCGTGCCGAAGAGGTCGCCGTTGGCGTCGAGAGTCACGCCAGCAGTAGGATCGGCTCCATCGGCGCCGTTGAAGGAGGCGATGGTCGTCAAGCCCTGTCCCCACACCGATGCCGGCGGGCAGGCAATGGCCCAAAGGAGAGCCGATCCGAGTCCGATGGACCGGAAGACGCTTGTGCGAGTCACAATGATGCCTCCTCGAAGCAAACGTCGCTCACGTCGGTCAAGCGAAGACCGCAACTGGGTATGCCGACGCTCGCGGTTCTAAGCTCGGCGTCACGGCGCGCAGAGCGAACCCTCCCTCCTGCCCGACGTGAGGCAGGAGAAACAGAGGGACGCACTGCTGTCATTGATCCTCTTATTCGTTTACACGAATTGCATCGCTCGTGCAATCATCAGTCGAGAAAAATCCACACACTTTGCATTGTTAGCGATTAATCCGCCATGGTAAGGAGTTAACGCCTCGCGCCAGATGGAGAGTTATGGCCTACAAGTCGCCGACCATGGCGGGTTGGCGCGGACCTGCTTGCGGCTCCCGATCGATCGAAGTGATTGTCTCGCCCGGCCACGGCGGGGATGATCGTGATCGCCGACAACCCCGACCTGAGAGACCACAAGCCATGCCTCACGACCAACTCAGACCGACACGCCGACCGCGGCTCCTACTCGCCCTGACGCTTCTTGTCGCCCTCCAGGCCACTCCGCCCGCCTGGGCTTGGAGACGCCTCGACCACCGCGTCATCGCGAAACTTGCCGAACGCCATCTGACCGACCGGGCGAGAGTGGACATCAAGGCCCTGCTTGAGCCAGGGAAGTCGCTGGCCGATTGCTCGACATGGGCCGACGGGCACCGCCGGCAGAAGCCTCGGTCGGCTCCCTGGCACTACGTGGACGTCTCGCTCGACGCGGAGCGGTATGACGACCTGTTCACCCGGGACGATCCCAAGAAGGGGGTCATCGTTCCGAAGCTCAGGCAGTTCCTGAACGTCCCTGGGAACCATGACGCCGCTATCGCGGAACGGCGGACCGCCCTCCGTTTGGTCGTCCACCTAGTCGGCGATCTCCACCAGCCCCTACACGTCGGTGACATCCCTGACACCATGAAACTCCGACACCATTAAACTCCCTGAACGGCGGTAGCGGCCGGCCCGACCGCGTCAAGTGGTCGTCGGGACGGTCACCAGGAGCACCGAGCCGTTGTCGAGGAACTGGCCATAGGCCTGGATGATCCCGCTGCCGGTGAGCCGCACTTGCAAAACCTTGCCCGCCTTGACGTGCTGGCGGAGCCGGATCGTCAGGGTGCTGGTAGTCGCGTCGAAGACAACCTTCTTGATCTTGAGGAAGTGCCTGCCCCGGCTGCCAACCCGCACATGGTAGAGTTTGGAGTTGTCGCTCAGGGGCGGGTTGAGGGCCATGTTGAACTGGATCGTGATCGCCGTGACCCTGGCGTGATTGCCGACCCCGCTCGTGACGACCGCATCGGCGATCACGGCCGGCACCGGGGCCGTGGTGCGGGCGATGCCATGGCCTGGGATGCCCTGGTTCGTGGCGAAGACCGCCTTGCCGTCAGACTGGACGACCAGCCGGCCGGTGGCGTCGGTGAACGGTAACAGCGCCATGCCGTTGTTCGACCCGTAGGTGGTGTCGAGGGCGCCGCTATTGGTCAGAGCCACCAGGAACGTGCCGGTGGCGACATTGTAGGGCTCGCTCTCCTGGCTGGCCTCGCCGTCGACCAGCAGGGAACCATTGGGCAGCGTCGCGAGTGAGGTGGCCGAGGCGCTGAATGCGACTCCGCCCTGGTTGATCGCTAGGGCGAACTTGCCGGTGCCGTTGAACGTGGTGTCGAACGTGCCGTCGGGATTGAGCCGGGTCACGGTGAGGTCTTCATCGCCGATCCCAGCGTTGTTCAGAGAGAGGCTCGTGCTCGACGTGCCGGCGATCACAATCTGACTGCCCTGGAGGGCCACGGCGTCCGCACTATCCTGGGGCGTGCTATCGAGATTGTAGCTGAAGGTCAGCTCGCCGGTGTTGTTGAACGCGGTGTCGAGCGTGCCGTCGACATTGAGCTCCGCCACGGCGATGTTGCTGAGCGTGTAGGTTTGGCTGAATCCCAGAAGCGTTTGCGTGGTCGCGCCGACGTCCTCCGTGCCCACGACCACTGTGGTGCCATCCGGCAGGACTGCCACACCGGAGGCGTCGTCATTGGTTGGATCTCCTTTGACGTTGAAGGAGATAATCGCCATTCCCGTACCATCGAACGACGTGTCGAGCGAGCCGTTGGCATTCAACCGGGCGACGGCGAACCCGTCCAAGTTGGTGACCGATACAAGGTCCGTGGGGTTCCCATCGAGGCCCGAGGTCGCATCGCCCGCGACGACGATCTGGCCGTCGGGCGCGATCGCCAATGACGTGGCCGTCGCGAAGACCGAAGGAGGAGAGGTCGCGCTGCTGAAGTCGATCAACGTGAATCCGGAGGTGCCGAACGATGTGTCGAGCGAGCCGTTGGCGTTGAGCCGAGCGACCACGAAGTCGCTGTAGTCAGGACCGCTGGTGTCAATCGGCGAGGCGGTTCCCGGCACGAGGATCTGGTCGTTGGACTGGACCGCAATGTCAACGGCAGACACGTTATAGGTGACACCGCCGGAAGTGATCGGGATGAACGTGATGCCGTTGGTGCCGAACGATGTGTCCGTCGTGCCGTTGGTGTTGAGCCGCGTGACCAGCATCTCCTCAGCATTGGACGTGAAGTTCGCCCAGGTCCCGACGCCCACGACCTGGCCGTTCTGGAGCGCGACGGAGCTGAACCCGCTGAACTGGTTAACCGAGGGGGCCGACGAGCCGCCCGGCAGGTTCAACAGCGAGACTCCTCCGAACCCGAACGTCGGATCGAGCCCAATTGACAGGAGGGTTCGCCCTTCCAGACCCTCGGCCATCGGACGTAACGCGAGGCGTTCCCGATACGGCGTTGCTGCCCTGCGACCGGCCGGGCGATCGGGAAACCATTCCACCAGACGAGATGCTGCACGCACGATTCCCATGGGACGCGAGCCTCCTGGTGTTGAGCTTGTTACAACTTGGAACACGCACGCGAACCTTTCAGATGCACCCATCCAGGTCGCGCCGTCCATCCGCTTTCCGTGTTGCGGAAACAAGGCCCTTTTCGGCTTGGGCCGCGGCGATCATGGCGCGGGAATCTTGAGGGAACACCTCGATCGGTTCGTCGCTTCCGCCGGTGGCACAAATGAAGCAAGTGGTATCCGGCGGGCCAGGCTCTGCCCCGGCTCGCCGGATACCACTTGCTTCATTTGCATCATACCGGGTGCCGCTGTAAGCGGCATACAGGATCCTCGTGGCTAACAGCCAATCAAGGGCAGGTCGACATAACCGCTCGTCCATCCGACGAGCAAGTCACCGTCCCAGCCACCCATCCAGAAGCGGATTCGCCAGTGCCGATTGGGGTCTACACACTTCGCGAGCTTTTCCGTCACAAATGCGTCCTTGCCACGTATGGGATGGTCCCAGATGCACTGGAGCCCGAGTCGGTTCTCGATCAGGCCGGGCTGGGAGATGCTCCCCGATGTGAATGTGTCGATCATCCGGATTCGCGTTCGATAGCCCGCCGCGGCCAGCGGATCGACGTTTGGCTCGGATAATCATTGCTCCAGCGTCAGCCGGCGGAGGTTGAAGTAGTTGTTGAAAGTGGTATTCGGGGCGCTGGTGAATTGAGCGGGTGAAAAGATCGTCTCGACGACCTCGTCGGAGAGGTGTCGGTAGGTGACGGGCACCCGCGGGGCGAAGTCGGCGGGCGCGAGCTGCCAGATCTCCAGCTCGGGACGATTGGGGTCGAGCGGATCGCTTCGTCGCAGGTATGCGCAGCCTTTGGCGCCGATTTGCAGATCGAAGGGCACGATCGGCGGTGCGATCCGATTGATTCCATCAGCGACGATCTGGTTGCGAGCCTCGAAGCGCGGATCCTGGAGCAGGCGGAACTCCGCGCCGTGCAAGAGGTCGGCGACTTCCGGGTTCGGAGCGTTTTCGACGCTCGTCACCGCCACACCGAAGGGGCGTGGGGTGCCATCTGGCAGCCTGGCCAGATACGGCGGGAAGGGCTGACGAAACTCGTGGGGACGGATTTGATCGAACTGGGTCCGGATGATGCGATCGAAGTCACCCTCCTGAGGCAACGCAACCGTATAGCCGCTGGTCCCGCGGAGCTCGAGCGTCGGGTCGGGGTCCGTCGACATTCGGCACTGCCAGAATCCCTCGAAGTGAACTCTCATGATCCCGGACATGTCAGCCCTCCCGCAATTCAGTGGCCCTGGTTCGAGACGTAGAGGATGTTCATTCGCATGCGACTGAGGTTTTGGTACAGATAGGTCAAGGCGTTCGCGACCGTAGGATTCGGGGCGTGACTGGCGAGACAATGGGCCTTGGTCGCGACCGCATCCAAGGCATCGACGTAGAGTCCGACCTCGGTCCACCCCGGGATGGTGCCGCCGGTCTGGAAGGGCGCGCGGCGCGGGCCGGATCGCAGACGTCTGCGAACGCGGGCTGGCGAGCGAGCAGCTCGCCAACGGGACGGATGAACATCGTCATGAACGGAAAATAGGCGTTCTCCGCGAGGATCGTCACGAGCCGCTGGGCGGCGATCTGCTGGGGAGTCTGAAGTGCCTCGACCGCCGCGAACATGCCGGAATAGCCTCGGAAGCCCCACAGGAACTGTTGCAGCATGATCAGCATCAGCCGATAGCCGTCGTCGAACAGGTCCATTAACGCGACGCTGAACTCGTTGGTGACCAACGTCGCGCCGGCAGGCACTTTGCCGTCGGGAGCCACGCGGCTCACGGGGTTGGAGACCACGGGCAGCGAAGGCTCGATTTTGAGGCTGTTGACGACTTGCTCGTAGTCCCGGACCGTTGCGGTGAAGCGCGCGAAGTGGGAGTCGCTCGCGGTCACCAGCTCACCGAGCCCCTCGCCCTGCTCGAGGATCAGGGCGACGGCCTGGACCGCAGTCGCGCGGCTGGTCACCGGAAGAATCTTCATCGACACGCCGAGTTCGACGTCGGTGGGGTCGATCTGCCGAAGGCCATCGCCCGCGAACAGCTCGCTCGCCGGCAGCGTCTGGAAACACGACTGGATATCCAGATAGATGGTTTCGACCGCAGGCGGCGGTCCGCAGCCGAGCCCCTTGGGTCGTTCGATGAATTGGAAGCGTCGTAGAGTGTCGAGGTTGCAGCGCTCGAGGACCATGGGGGCCCCAAGGATCTGCTCCAACGTTCGGTCGGGATAGTCGCGATGCTCAAGGTGCGGGCGCTCATTGATTGCAGTGAGCATGTTGGTTGCGATCGCGAGGTGCTCCATCTCCTCCCGCGCGACCGCAAAAATGTCGGACGCCCAGCGGCCGGTCGCACTCATCATCAGCTCGACACGTTCGCGGTCGAGATGCTCGGGGAAGTCGGCCGAAGTGCGACGCAACGAAAACACTGCGTAGAGATACTGGCAGCACAGCGAGTGCTCCAGCTCCGTAGCGACATGCAACTGCTTAACCAGATGTGATCGCGAACAAATGGTTGGGGCAGTCTTCATGGTAAGTCTCCTCTAGCACATCGCCCGGATGTTCGTGAGACGCTCGATTATCTGCGACCTGATTCGAGAATCAAGTGTCGATCTCGTGTTGATTGCTTTTTAGAGCGCTTCACGCTTGCGTTGCGCTCGTCGCGGAGCGCTCCGGCAAGGTCTCTTACCCTTGGGTCGCGCACGGCCCAAACCAATCCGACGCGCCAGAAAGGGAAACGACATGGAACCGTCGCACGCACTTTGGGTGAGTCGAACCGCTGTCATCTGCGCAGGGCGCAATGCATCCCTGAACCGCTCGAAGCCCGAGGGGTCACTCGGACCGGGACTCGCCTGCGACCATGGCCTTCGTTCGATACGCAATCGGTTCCCCCGATCGGAGAGTCCTCAGTTGATTCTCGCCGACCCGCGCCGGCTCCGGGATCCTTTGGCGGGTTCCCGATTCCAGGAAGCCCGCAAGAAAAAAAGTTCATCTGACCGTCGTGCGCGCATTTGGGCGGATGAACCCGACTTGTCCGGGTCGCCATAAAGGAATACTGGGTGTCAGTGATGCCATGGTATTTCGCCCCGTCGCCTTCCTTCGAGAAAAAACGACTATGATGTGACCTTTGATCCTCGGCGACAGGATCACATGAAGACCGAGTCGAGAAGGCGGTCTGGATCGTCACTCACCGAACGCAACACCAGGCCGGACTCCTGAGAACGGTTCGTGTCAGAACGGGCCGCTCGCGGGTCGGCGTCGTGGGTCGTGCTGCGCAGTTGAGCAGCGTGGGGAATGTTCCTCTGGTGTAAAAGTGTGGAGCGCGCGGATTCCGGATGAACCACGACTCTTCTCTTGCTGAGGGAACTCCATCCCAAGGGAAGAGAACACCGGTAGGCTCGTCCCGCCGACACGATGGAAGCCGGATTCGTGGCCGTGAGATGTCGTATTTCCTGATCTACGTGGATCCGGCCGAGCAGAGCCGACTGAACCTCCGTAGGATCTCTGCCTCGTGCGCGCACCTTCGGGATTTCAAAAATGGCAGTTTGCCGGTCCCAGATCGCGATGACTCCGGGATCCGGAATCTGGAATCCGGAATCCGATTCCGGCGGAGCCGCCTGAGAAGATTCCGGCTCAATAAGTGGGACGAGATCGGCGGTATGCGCGAACTAGGCCCGCCCCGATGACCTGCCCGAGGCAAGGGGACGCAGCCTACCCTTCCCTCGCGCTGGCTCGAGGGTTGACGAACTCCGGGAGACGGCGATGACTCACCGGTCCTTGAATCAGATCCATTCCTGGCGTGTGCCGCCGAACTGGGCGCCGCGAGACTGGCACGAGGAGATGGAGGCGGAGGCCGTCGCCGCAGCCTGGCAGGCCGAGCGCGATTTCGACCCAGCGCGCGGCGTCCCTTTGGAGGCCTTTGTCCACCAGCGGATCCTGGCCCAAGCCCTGAGCGCTTTCGGCGCGAATGGGCCTACGCTCGACGATCCGGAAATCACCTGGAGGGCCACGACGGCCACGACGCGACCTCCGACGGGTCTTCCTCTATCGAGGTCTCCGAGTCCTTGCAGCTCTGGCTGCAACGGCTACCGGAACCCCAACGACGACTCATAGAAAGCCTCTTCTGGGACGAGAAGACGGAAGTCGAAGTCGCCGGGATGCTCTGCCTCACCCAGTCGGGGGTCAGCCGGCGCAAGCGGCGTATTCTCGCCCAGCTCCACCGTTGGATGGATCCGTCAGCAGGAGAAAAAAGCGATTCCGCGAAAGATTGAAGTCATAAAACGATCGCCTCCCTGCATACTTATAGTTGTAGGTGGGGATTGCGGGCGATTCCGCACCGACCCCGCCCCTGTTCTCTTCGCGGTCAGGTTTTCAGCAGGGCTTTCGATTCGACCGACCGACCGCCGGAAGGGATCGATGACGACCCTTGGGTCCGACGGCGACCCCGTTAATAAATATGTCCTTGCTTGACCGAACCGAACCCTTCCCGATTGGGCTGGGTGTGCCACCGCCGTGAGGTCGGTGGCGATAGCCGATTAGACCGGACTTTGGACGTCTCGACTCGCCCACCTGCTGTGACTTCGCTCGGGTCTGATGCGGAGCGGAAGAACGGCAGAAATGCGAGGAGCCCGCTCAGGGGCACGGTCTTACCAGCCGGGAGCGCCGGTTACAACTCGTTCTTTCGAGCGAAAGAACGTAGCAACTGTGCGGTTCCGAAACCGTGGAATTCACCCCGGCGATTCCACGCGGAACTACAAGAATCGACGACCGTCCTGTGACGATTTGTCCGCCGTGGCAGGATCAATGGTGGGTTGAATCGAAAGTGCCAGCACTTTGATTACTCCCGCGTTGTATCAAACCCCTTTTTCTTCCGGAGGCGACGATGAACTACACCCCTGGACCTTGGCAGTACAATCCGGTCACCGATTACTACTTCCGGAGATGCGATTTCGTCAGCGTCCCAGGTCCTACGCCTATTTTCTCGTATTTTTACGTGATCTGGTATTACGCTCACCCAATTCGCAATGTCTGGTTTTACTGTTTTAATCCTTTCTATCCCCTTGAACACGGCGTGTTCTGGTGTCGGTGTACATGTCCATACCATCCACACCATGATCCAAGTCTATTTTCGGTTCTGGCGAAACTCAATTTCCATCATGATGTTGATATGTGTGATCCATTATTTCCGCCGCTCTCAACCACCCCCGCGCATCTCCCAGGCACGAGCGTCAACATGGATCCACTACCAGGAGATTTGCCGTAGTAACGGAAGAGCCGCGTCGCGAGATTGCGTCGCCATCGGCGGGCAGCGGCTTCCTGCTGCCCGCCACCATCGCCGAACCCACGGACTTCCAGCCAGTCGTCATTGGTGTTGATTTTGCGTTCTGGGATTTGCATGCTTTAGGGGGTTCAGATGCCCGACTTTTCCTTCAGTCGCTGGGACACGACGTATCAGTCACCGAGCGGGCCAGTTCGTGCTCTCGTGACCTTTGGCACGACGACTGGGCGATACGACTTGGTTGATTCAAGTGGACATATTTTCGATACGGGCGATCTTTCTGATATTGGCTATTATGTTATAAGCGATACGAATTGGTTTATCAAAGGAAAATGGACCTTCCATGGAATCTCCGGTGGTTTTCAATTCAATGCGGACGGCGGCCCTGATCGATTCGCCGGTGGCTGGCTATACGACCCATCCACGCACGCATCAGGTGGCGGTTCATGGGATGGAAAGCGAGTGTGACATAAAAATTATATAATGCTATATTTGTATCCTCGGCCTCGTCTAGCGTGATCTCGTCACTCAGTCGGTCGTAGGGCCTGGTCGTCTGCGGGCTGGCGTGGTTGGCTAAGGGAGTTTAATTTCGTCAGTTCATTTTTCCGGGGGGAAAAATGAACTGACATCATGGAATCTCCCGAGGACTTCGCCCCTTGCCAAGCACTCGATTTGGAGGTCGAGAGGATCGCCCAACTCTTCCAAGCCGACGGTCGGCTTCCCTACGTCCTCCTCGACTCCAGCGCGAGCGAGGCCGAGCTCGACGGCCGGGCCGCGTCAGGTGAACTGGGGCGTTTCAGCGTCATCCACCTGGCGACGCATGGGGTGATCGACGAACGCATTCCCGGCCGCTCGGCGGTCATCCTCACCCAGGTCGGATTGCCCGACCCGTTGGATCAGGCTCTGAACAGCCAACCCGGCTTCGACGGTCGGCTCTCCGTCCGCGAAATCCAGCCCGGCTCGGAGCTAAAGGCTGAGCTGGTGACGCTGTCGGCGTGCGAGACCGGCATGGGCCGCGCGGTCCGGCCAAGCCGAAGCAGCGTGTAGGGTGGGTCGAGCCGCGATTCATCGCGGCGAGGCCCACCAAAACCGCGGTGTCCGGTGGGCCTCACGCCGCGTTGCGGCGTTCGACCCACCCTACAACAGGCTTCCCGCACACCCGTTGACATCCCTGCCCGACGCGATCAGCTCACTGGTCCGAAGTACAGGGGCGTCGATCTCGGATTCGGTGAAGGGATCGCCGTCGATATCACCGACCCCGTCCGGGTGCGCTGGGCGCGGGGTCTCCTGACCCCGCCCGGGTGCGGGTGCGCCGGCCGCGGCTCTCCTGGCCCCGCCCGGGGGCAAGACCGAAGGTCTCCATGTCTCCACACCCACCGGATTCCCCTACCTGAGCCTCATCGTTTTTCGAGGCGATCCGATTCTCTCAAGCCTTCGATGTAACCATTGACCCAATAACGGGTTACAGAAGAGATTCCGGCTCTCCGCGACCCGAAAACCCGTAATATCCGCCAGTTCTTATGCAACTGGGAACGATCTCGTCCAGATCGTATGGGGTGTACCGTCATCAGAAACACCGTTTGGCCAGTCGTCAGGACATCACGCTGAGGACAACTTCCGTCGAATCCACTCAAGGGGCCTACATCCATGACCACGACCACCACCCCACTCGATCGAGCCGCCATCAACCGCCGAAACGCTCAGAAGAGCACGGGACCACGGACGCCCGAAGGCAAGAACCGCTCACGATTTAACGCCGTGAAGCACGGCATGACGGCCAAGACCCTGGTCCTGCCCGACGAGGACGCCGACGTCCTCCAGATCCGCGTCGAGACCTGGATCGCCGATCTTCAGCCCCAGAACGACGTCGAGCAATTCCTGGTCGAGCAGGCCGTGCATCTCTCCTGGAAGCTGGAGCGGGCCGAGCGCGCCGAGGTCGCCCGGCTGTCCCACATCATTCGATCCGGGCCGATCGCGGAGGCCAACCGTGAGCACGAAGTGGCCGCCGCCCTGGGCGACTGGCTCTTGAGCGACAAGCACATCACGGGGAACTACTATCTTCGCCGCGACCTCCTCGGCCGCCTGCTCCCGAAGGGGCAGTCCTACACGGACTCCCGCACTCTCGACATCCTCGACCATCCCGCGGCCATCGTCTTCCGCCTCGAATCCACGGCCGCCGGCTGCCAGTGGCTCCTCGACCGCTGGACCGAGCTCCGCGCCCCACTCGAGCAGGGCGACGTCTGGTCGCGGGAAAAGAAGCTCAAGGCGATCCGCCTGCTCGGAAACCGGCCGCTGGACCTGGAACCCTCGCTCTGGGAAGACTACCTCCAGAAACGGAAGGAACGCCCGGACCCGAACATCGAGGCCCGCATCGAGGTACAGCTCAACCGACAGTTGGACAAGCGGCTCCCGGCAAACGAACCCACGACGCTCGCCGTGCTCCGGAGCATCGCGGAGGGGGCGATCGCGCGGCTGGAGGCCCTGGCCGTGGGTCATCGCGAGCGCGCCGAGGCCGACGCAGCCCAGCAGGTAGACATGCTCTCCTTCGACGCCAGCACCGAGGCAGAACGACTGCGTCGCTACCAGTTTTCGTGCACTCGGTCGCTGTTCCGGAGCATCGACACCCTGATCAAAGTCCGCCGAAATGGCCTGGGACTTGCAAGTGGAGAACAGACCAATGGGAGCGAGGACCGTCTACCTCTTCCCGTCGCGTCCGACTCGATCACCCGGACCCAGGACGGGAACTTCCTCGCCCAAGGCGACGATCCGGCGCCGGTCGTTTCCCGCGAGATTCCCCGCGACGTGCAGCCAATCGGAACGTTTACCATGGAGTCCGCAGAGACAATAACGGAGATCAGTAACAAAGGAATGTGCGCGTTCGATCCGGTCGAAGAGGCTGGTGGAATCGTGGAGATGCCGACCGACACCGACCCGACGCCCGCGACGACCGATGAACCGCATTCGCAAAACGAACCCATGGTCCCGCCGGTCGATCACCAAAGTCGGCAAGTCGAGCCCATGGCGCCTCAGGTTGCGGCGATCTCTGGTAGCAAACTGCCGTTTCACCGCACAGTGATCCTGGCGATGACGCTCGTCGTTCTCTTCAGTGCCGCGGTTCGAAGCCATCGCGATTCGCAAAACGAACCCACCGCCGTGACGGTCGATCATCAGAATCGGCAAAACAAAGCCACCGTGACGCCCCATCCGTTGGCTCTCGTTGATGCCGACGCCATCGGCACGCCCCCTGCGATGACTCCGCTTTGTAAAGTCGAGGATCCACCAGGGACTCACGGTTTCAAGGGGGAGCGAGGCTCCTCAACGTTCGACCACGAGACTGAAGCGGCTCGGACGAAACCTCGCATCCCAAAAGGGATCACGACCACCCGCAATTGGTCCCAATCAAAGCGTCACCGACCCTACGAATTCCGATTCGTCCCTCGCACTGATGATTGAAGCAATCATCTGGCTATCGCCGACAATGCCGACTTTAGCGGATGGCATTGGGGGACGCGTCACCGCGCTCCCATCGCCGATGATTCGACACAATCTCTGGAAGTTCACGCACATCCGCCCGATCGATCGTCTCGGTGCGGCCGGACGGCCGGGCAGCCCGAGATCGCTCCCGTGCGCAGAGGATCCTTTAAGGCAACGTGGCTCTCACTTCGCCCGGCCGTTGTCCGCGATCCGTCAGAGGAACCCTACGATGGTTTCGACTTCCCCTGTTTGCCGGGTGTCCTATAATTCCAACAGTTCACCACCTTCCTACGGTGATCCCTCCAAAGGGGGACTGTCGATGAAGATCGGTGCTTCACTTCGTCTAGGTCGGGTCGCTGTTGCGTTCTGTAACTCATCCACCGGGAAGCGGATCGTTCGCTTCTGTCACATGTCACGATCCTTGCCGGGGTTGGGTACGTAGTATGAGGTAGGTCGATTCGAGGCGTGTGACGCGCCGATGATGACAACCGCGTTGCGTGCGAAGGCTGAGAAAGCCATGCGAGAAACCAAACCGAGAGCCCGACACGGCCGCTGGCACACCTGGACGACCGGGTGGCTGACCCAGTACCGTACCTCGCCAATCGCTAAACCGGAGCGCCCCCCGTCGTGAATTCGGAACATCCCGTCTCGCTGCGTGTGGCTCCAGGTCAACACGAAGTGACGCGCGATGATCTGAAGAAACAGATCACGACGACGGCCTTTGCGTTCCGAGGTTACGATGCGAGCAATCTGGGCCGAGGTCCGGAGCTCCTGGAGCATCCGGTTTATGGGCCGACCATGCGGGCCATGCTGGATCGAGCTTCGGTAGTGGCCGGCGACGTGTTGAAGGCGAAGGTTGACCTGGCAGCGCGGGTAGCAGCGCACGCGCCAGCCACCTTGGATACCTTCGTCGAAGATACGGCGACGATCGTCGCCATGGAATTGGCTCAGGTCCAGTTGCTGGAGCAAGTCTTCGGCGTACCGGTGCACGAAGCGGCCCTGAGCTTCGGACACAGCATTGGCGAGCTCTCGGCGCTGGTCGTTGGCGGGGTGTACGAGATGGAGCAACTCCTGCCCATCCCTCTGGGCCTGGCCCACGACTGCGCCGGTCTGACCGCCGATACCACGATGGGAATCCTCTCGAGCCCCAGCGGGGTCCTGGATGCGGAGCACGTGCAACGGCTCTGCTCGTCGATCAGCAGCCGGGGACATGGGTTGGTCGGGCCTTCGACGTATCTGTCGCCCTACCAGGTGCTGCTCCTGGGTCAAGGAGACACGCTGGACCTGCTGGAGGCGGAGATGAGGGAGTACCTGCCCGCGGCCGTGACGTTGCGGCGCAGGCCCAACCACTGGCCGCCGTTACACACGCCGCTGGTCTGGGAGCGGAGCGTCCCCAACCGCGCCGCGGTGGCCCTGTATCACACCGATGGCGGGCACGAGAAACCGAAGCCGACGGTCGTGTCCTGCACGACGGGGCGGGCGAACTACGACCAGTGGAATAGCCGCGAGATCCTGACCGAATGGACCGATCATCCCCAGCGGCTCTGGGATGTCCTGGAGCACACGCTGGCCTCGGGCGCCGAGCTGATCATTCACGTCGGCCCCGAACCGAAGCTGATCCCCACGGCCTTCGATCGGCTCAGCGGTAAGATCATGAAACAGCTCAAGAGCCGGCACCTCGACCGGTTGGGGCGCCGGGTGCTGCCGAGCATCAGCCGGAACCACTGGCTGGCCCGTAAGCTCCCGCTCAATGCCGTGCTCTTCCGCGCCCCATTCGTGAATCATCTGGTCCTGGAGGACTGGCTGCTGGCCCAGGATGTGGCGTGAGGAGTTGTGACGTAACCTTCCGAGCGTCTCACTCAACGGACTCGGACCAGGAAGGGAGGTCGAGATTCCGTCCCAGCCGCACAAAAGACCTTCCGGTCGAAGGGCTTCGTGAGACACGCTCAGTCCTGGAGGGGCAGCCCGTTCCCGTTCCGAGTCCGCTGGCGCATAATAGGGCTCGGGTCGTGACCCCAGGATGGTGCTAGAGGGGCGGTGTGCATGGCGTCACCGCGTTCCGAGTCCCGGAGGGGCGGCCGGGTCCGATCCGTTCGCGGCCGCGCCGATGGACTTTACCAGCATCCCTCACCGCGCTGCGGTGGTGCAGCGACGAGGTTTCACTCATGGATACCCAATTGCGGGAGCCCGAGACCCAGACGTTCGTCGAGACCGCACTGAAGCTGGGCGGCAAGAGCGAGGAGGAGGCGCGGACGACCGGCACGATCGACCGGGCCGACGATCAGGTGGAAGCCCTGTTCGCCGCGCGCTACCAGACGGTCAACAGCCCGATTCACCTGGCGGTCTGGGACCACCAGGTCCCGGTCGACCTGTTCACGCCTCAGCCGCCGCAACCATCGCCGGCCGCCGAGCGGACGATGCGCGACTCCCTGGAGGTCGCACGCCGCCATCGCGACGCCGGGACCCTCTTCGGCTCCGATGGAAAAGTGACCGAGGCGGTGCTGAACGATCTCGGAACCGCCGGATACTGGGGGCTGCTGATCGACCCGCAGTATAGCGGCAAAGGCGCGTCGTTCGCGACGTTCTCCCGCTTCCTGACCCAGATGGCCACGATCGAGCCGAACCTGGCCGGGCTGGCGTCGGTCCATGGTTGTATCGGCGCGGTGGATCCCTTGCGGAGCTTCGGCACACCGGAGCAGAAGGCGCGTTACCTCCCGCTGCTGGCCAGCGGCCAGAAGCTTTCGGCTTTTGCACTCACGGAGCCCGCCGCCGGTTCCGATCTCACCGCCCTCAAGACCCGGGCCGTTCTCGACGGTGATGATTACGTCGTCAACGGCGAGAAGCTGTTCATCACCAACGCCGTACCCGGTCGCACGATTGGGCTGGTCTGCCTGATCGAGAACCGGCCCGCCGTACTCATCGTCGACCTGCCCGATCATGAGGACGAGCACTTCCAGATCGTCCAGTATGGCCTGCTGGCCCTGCGGCACCTGCACAATCACGGGCTGCGGTTCCACGACTTTCGCGTACCGCGCGAGAACTTGCTCCAGCCGGCGCAAGGGGACGGGTTGACGATCGCCTATCACGGCCTGAACCTGGGCCGGGTGTCGCTGTGCGCGACCGCTGCCGGGGCCATGCGGGTGATGCTGGCCAACATGATCCCCTGGGCCCAGTTCCGCCGGACCTACGGCGCCGAGATCGTCTCGCGCGAGCTGGTCCAGCGGCGGATCGGCCGCCTGGCCGGCTTGATCGCCGGCTGCGACGCCCTGGTCGCGTGGTGCTCCTGGCTGCTGGACCAGGGCTTCCGCGGCGAGATGGAATGCATCATCGCCAAGATCTTCGGCAGCGAGTCCCAGAAGGAAGCGGCCATCGAGCTGTTCATGAAGACTCATGGCGGCCGGTCGTTCCTTCGTGGTCATCTGTTTGGCGAGAACGTCCACGAATACCTGGCGCCCTGCATCTACGAGGGCGAGGGTGAGATGCTGGGAATGGCGTTCTTCAAATCGCTGATCAAGGAGCACGGCAAGACCTACTTCGAGCCAATCGGCAAGGCGCTCCAGGCCGCCGGCATCAAGAAGCCGAATATGATGAACCCGGCGCACGCCTGGGCGCTCCGCTCGGCGCTGATCCCTTACGGCAAGTGGCGGATGGGTGAGGCGCTGACGCCCCGTCATCGCCCCGCCTTCCCCGGGGTCCCGCCCCGATTGGCCGCCCATGCCGAGTTCGCTGCCGCGGGCCTCCAGCGGAGCCGGCTGGAGATCAGCGACGTCATGACCAGGCATCAGCTTCGCCTGGCCGACCGCCAGTGCCGTATGGCCGAGCTATCTCAGCGCGTCCAGGACCTCGTCGTGATCCTGGCGACCAGCCTCTGGGCCGGACAGCAGGCCAGTGAGGTCGTTCAGGGCGCGGCGGATATCCTCTGCCAGGACCTGACGCGCCGCCTGACCGGCAAGCGGCCCACCGACGGCTACTTCCGCACGGTCACCAAGCTGGGTGAGACCATCGCCGCAGGGGGCTTCGAAGCCATCGCCGGCATCAAGGCCGAAGACATCCTGATGCCGTACAAGGCGTGAATTGAGTAGGGTGGGTCGAGCCGCGATTGATCGCGGCGCGGCCCACCAAAAAGCGCCCCGGTGTTCAGTGGGCCTCACGCCGCCTCGCGGCGTTCGACCTACCCACCCTACAACTCCAAAAGCAACGGAGTCATCATGCCAAGCGCATTCAAGGTCGAAGAACGGGACGGCGGGATCGCCCTGGTCACGTTCGACGTGCCAGACAAGAAAGTGAACACGTTGTCGGAGGGAGTGCTCCGGGAACTCGCGGGGCTGGTCGGTCAATTGGCACAACGGACCGACCTGCGCGGGCTCCTGCTTCGTAGCGGCAAGCCCGGGCAGTTCATCGCAGGGGCCGATCTCAACGACCTGGCCGCACTGGCGTACATCACGCCGGAGCAAGCGGCCGGTGCGCTCGGCGCCGGCCATCAGATCTTCAGCGGACTGAGCCGGCTGCCATTCCCGACTGTCGCCTTGATCGACGGCAACTGCCTGGGTGGCGGGACCGAGCTGGCCTTGTCGATGGACGACCGGCTGGTCTCCGCGGCGGCGCACACGCAGATCGGCCTGCCGGAGGTCAAGATCGGCCTGATTCCCGGTTGGGGAGGGACACAGCGACTCCCACGCCTCATCGGGTTGAACCCGGCGATCGAGATGATCACATCGGGCGAGCCCGTTCCGGCCGCGAAGGCCGTCGCATTGGGCCTGGCATTCGACGCCGTACCCGCCGAGCGCCTGGTTGAGGAAGGCACGCGTCGGCTCGAGTACCTCCAGGAGAGCGGTGAGTGGAAGGCGCGTCGCGAGCAGCTCCGGCAGCCGCTGGGCCTGGATCAGGATGAGATGATGTTCGCGTTCGCCGTCGCCGAGGGACTGATCAAATCGAAGACCAAGGGGCAGTACCCCGCGCCGCTCGCCGCGCTGAAGGCGATCCGCGAAGGCTGCAACCGCCCCCTCGAAGAGGGACTCAAGGCCGAGCAGCGAGCCGTCGGCGAGATCGTCGGCTCGCCGATCCTGGGGAACCTGATCGCCATCTTCTTCATGAAGAACCGGCTTTCCCGAGACCCGGGCGTCAGCGATCCGAGCATCGCGCCGAAAGCCGTGAAGCACGTCGGTGTCCTGGGGTCCGGCCTCATGGGCGCGGGGATCGCTGCGGCACATGCCCGCTCCGTGATTCGCACGGGCATGGTCGACGTCGATGACGATCGACTCAAAGATGGCCTCCAGCGCGCCACCGAAGTCGTGATGAGCCGGATCAAGATCGGCCGGGCCACGCCCCAGGACCTGGCGAACATGCTGGCCATGCTCAGCACGGCCACTCATCCCGCGATCTTCGCCGATTCCGATGTCGTCATCGAAGCGGTTACCGAGAACCCCGCGCTCAAGAAGGAGGCGTACCAGAAGCTCGCCAAGGTCCTCCGCGACGACGCCATCCTGGCCAGCAACACCTCGACGATCTCGATCACCAAGCTGGCCGAGTCCGCTCCCCATCCCGATCGGTTCGTGGGCATGCACTTCTTCAACCCGGTCGATCGCATGGAGCTCGTCGAGGTGATCCGGGGCGAGAAGACCAGCGACGAGACGATCGCGACGGTGGTCGCCCTGGCCAAGCGAATCCGCAAGACGCCGATCGTCGTCCGGGATTGCGCCGGGTTCCTCGTGAACCGGGTGCTGATGCCCTACATGAATGAGTCGCTCCTGCTGTTGCAGGAGGGCGTGTCGATGGAAGCCATCGACCGCGCGGCCACCAAGTTCGGCATGCCGATGGGCCCGATCGCCCTGACTGACATGGTTGGCCTGGGAACGGCCTGCTATGCGGGCAAGCTGCTGGCCGGCGCCTACTCCGACCGGGTCGTGACCTCGCCGATCCTCGAGGAGATGCTCAAAGTGGGCGGTGCGGATCACAAGTCGGCGCTCCGGTTCTGGACGTCCAAGGGGAAGGGTGGTAAGTCGGAGCCCAACCCGGCGGTTCTGTCGATCATCGCGAAGCACAAGTCGGGCGACCGGACGATGGACGAGGCGGAGATCACCGACCGGCTCTTCTTCCCGATGCTGCTCGAGGCGACCCGCGTGCTGGAAGAAGGGATCGTCCGCGAGCCGGGCGATGTGGACATGGGCCTGATCCTCGGCATCGGCTTCCCTCCCTTCCGCGGCGGCATTCTCCGCTGGTGTGACACGGTCGGCGCAGCCAACATTGTCGAACGGCTGGGGCGGTTCGCCTCGCTGGGCAAGCGCTACGAGCCGACGGAGAACCTGCTCAAGCTGGCGAAGAACGGCGAGTCGTTCTATCCTCGGCCGAAGATCGCCGCTTCCTGAGTAGGGTGCTCTGTGAGCACCAATCGCGCCAGGCTGTACCCAGATTGCTGAACTCAAGACACGACTCCATATACAGTGCTCGCAGAGCACCTTATTCAAGACACGGTGCTCGCAGAGCACCCTACCAACAGGGTTACTTCCGATGACGAATGCCGTGATTATCGATGCCATCCGCTCGCCGATCGGGCGGGCTTCCGCGGACAAAGGCTACTTTCGGGACGTGCGTTCTGACGAGCTGTCTGCCCACATCATCCAGGCGCTGGTGAAGCGGACGGGGATCGACCCGAGTCAGGTCGAGGACGTCCGCTGGGGTTGTGTGCAGCAGCAAGGTGAGCAGGGCTACGACATCGCGCGGATCGCCGCGATGATCGCCGGCCTGCCCAAGGAAACGGGAGGCGTGACGATCAATCGCAACTGTGCCTCGAGTCTCCAGGCGATCAACGACGCGGCGATGAGCGTGGCCGCCGGTTGCGAGGACGTCCAGATCGCGGGTGGGGTCGAGCATATGGACCACATCCCGATGACCAAGGATTACAACCCTAGCCCGCTGTTGTTCCGCCGCCATAGCGAGGCGGTCATGAACATGGGGCTGACGGCCGAGTACCTGGCGGCGAAGTACCGGATTCCCCGGGGCCGTCAAGATGAGTTTGCCGTGCGGAGCCATCACCTGGCCGGCGAGGCCACCGATCGGGGCGAATTCCGCAACGAGGTCATCCCGACCTGGGGCCGCGACGAATCCGGCCGGAAAGTGTTGCTCACCGTCGATCAGGGCATCCGTCGCGATACCTCGCTCGAAGCCCTCTCCGCACTGCCGCCGGCCTTCCAGCCCGAGGGAGGCTCGGTCACGGCCGGCAACAGCTCGCCGATCAACGTCGGGGCCTCCGCCGTGCTGGTGATGTCGGAGGAGAAGGCCCGGGAGCTGGGCCTCAAGCCGATGGCGAAGGTTCGCGCGATGGCGGTCGCCGGAGTCAACCCCGAGGAGATGGGCATCGGCCCTGTGCCGGCTGTTCATAAGGCCCTCAAGCGTGCTGGGCTGACCCTCGATCAGATCGAGTGCATCGAGCTGAACGAGGCCTTCGCGGTCCAGGTTCTGTCCGTGTTGAAACTGCTCGGTATCGACGAGAAACGGGTCAACACCCGAGGCGGAGCGATCGCGATCGGCCACCCGCTGGGTGCCAGTGGTGCCCGGATCACCACGACGCTGCTCCACCGGATGCGCGACCAGGGTGCCAAGCTCGGCCTGGCGACTCTCTGCGTCGGCCAGGGACAGGGCGTGGCGACGATCTATGAGTTGGCTTCGTAGGCGGTTTTCCGTGTTCGGTTTTCCGTGTTCAACAAGAGGCGGTGCCGCGCGTCTCGAATGAACACTGAACCTTGAGGAATCATGATCCGCAATCCCTTGGGACTACGACTCGACCCCGATCAACCAGCTCGGGAACAGATTCAGGAGGCGGCTCGACTGGGAGCCATGGGCGTCGTAGTCGACGCGATCGGCGACCTGGCGCCGCAACGGCTCGGCGAGACCGGCCGGCGCGAGCTGCGCCACATCCTGAGGACCGTCGAGTTGAAGTTGATCGCCGTCTCGCTGCCGACGCGTCGACCGTTCGATACGATCGATCAGCTCGACGAGCGGCTGCGACGGGCCGACTCGGCATTCGCGATGGCTTTCGAGCTGGGCACGAAGGTGGTGCTCGCCCGCGTCGGCGCCGTCCCGCCCAAGGAGGACTCCGAGCGGCTCGAAATCTTCACGAACGCCGTACGCGAGCTGGGCCGCCGCGCCGATCATCGTGGCGTGAGGCTGGCGATCGAGACCGGAGCCGACAACGGTGTCAAACTTGGAGCATTTCTCGAAGGACTGGCCATCCCCGCGCTGGCCGCGAGCATCGACCCGGGCAGCCTTTTGCAAACGGGTGTCGATCCGGTCATCACCGTCCGCGAGCTGGCGGGCTGGGTTGCACACGCCTATGCCAACGACGCGACCGGTTCCTCCCGAGCCGCGCCTTCCAACCCGCGGGGATTCGGCTTCCCCCCCGGAGCACTCGACTGGGAAGAATACCTCGGAGCTCTCGAAGAGATTGGCTATCACGGCTTCCTCACTGTCTGGCCCACGGCGGGCCGCCCGGTTGCAGCGCAGTTCTCATCCATCGCTCAGCGGCTCAATTCGATGAGCTGATCGAAGTCTTCTCAGATTCTGGTTGCCTGCGGGCAGATCAACTCGGCGACCAAGGCCGTCCAGCCGGTCTGATGGCTGGCGCCGAGGCCCGAGCCGTTGTCGCCGTGGAAATACTCGTGGAACGGGATGTAGTCGCGCCAGTGAGGATCAGTCTGGAACAGCCGGACGTCGCCGAAGACGGGCCGGCGACCGGAGGGGTCGCGCAGGAAGATCTTGACGAGTCGCCTGGCGATCTCGTCGGCGGCCTGGTCGAGCGTGACCCTCCGCCGACCGCCGCGCGGCAGCTCGACGGTCAGGCTCGACCCATAGTAACGGTGGTACTCCCGTAACGCTTGCACCATCAGGTAGTTGACCGGGAACCAGATCGGCCCGCGCCAGTTCGAGTTCCCGCCATAGATCGGCGAAGACGACTCGGCCGGCTCGTAGGCGACCTGGTTGTGATGGAAGACGAACGGCTCATCGGCCAACGCGCGGGAGAGTGATCGGAGGCCGTATCGGGATAGGAACTGCGCCGGGTCGAGCAGGCGGGGCACGACCGCCTCCAGCTTGGCCCTGTCGGCCAGGGCCAGCAGTCGGCGGCCCGACTCGCCCGGTTGCGTCATCAGGCAGACATTGCCGGCCAGGGTCGGGCGATACCGGAGGTACCACTCCATCCGGCGCCGAAAATGAGGCAGCCGCTCGAGCGTTTTCGGCTCGATCGCCAGGGTGGCGCACAGGGGGATCAGACCAACGAACGATCGGACCTTCAAGTGCTCGGGCGGTCCTCCCTCGACTCGAACGACATCGTAGTAGAAGCGATCCGCAGGGTCCCACATGCCGATCTCATCGTCGATCCCGTTGATCGCATGAGAGATGGCCAGAAAGTGTTCGAAGAACTTGGTGGCGATCGCCTCGTAGGCCGGCCGGGTCTGGGAGAGTTCCAGCGCGATGGCCAGCATGTCGAGACAAAACAATCCCATCCACGCGGTACCGTCGGCCTGCTCCAGCCGTCGGCCGTCGGTGAGGTTGGGCCGGCTGCGGTCGAATACCCCGATGTTATCCAGGCCGAGGAATCCGCCCTGAAAGGCGTTGCGGCCCTCCGGGTCCTTTCGGTTGACCCACCAGGTGAAGTTCAAGAGCAGCTTGTGGAAGACCTCCTCGAGGAAGTCGGTATCCGCCCGGCCGGATCGCTCGCGATCGATCTCATAGACCCGCAGCGCCGCGTGGGCGTGTACGGGCGGGTTGGCGTCGGAGAAATCCCACTCATAGGCCGGGAGCTGGCCGTTGGGGTGCATGTACCACTCGCGCAGGAGCAGGACCAACTGCCGCTTGGCCCACTCCGGGTCGACCCGCGCCAGGACGATGCAATGAAACGCCGTGTCCCAGGCGGCGAACCAGGGATACTCCCACTTATCGGGCACGCTGAGCACGTCGAGGTTATAGAGATGCCGCCAGCCGGCATTGCGGCCGCGATGGCGCTGGGGCGACGGCACCGGACCGGCCGGGTCGCCGTCGAGCCACAGCTCGACGCTGTAATGATAGAACTGCTTGGACCAGAGCAGGCCGGCATACGCCTGGCGTTGTACGTGCCGGCGATCGTCGTCGAGATCCGGGGGCTGGATGGCGCGATAGAACTCGTCGGCCTCGTCCATCCGCCGTCGCAGGATCAGGTCGAAGCGGCCGAAAGGGTCGGATAGGGGCGTATTCGTCAGCCGGGTGCGGACCGTCATCGAGGAACCTGGTGCCACGACGGCGCGATAGTGAGCCGCCGCCTTCGACCCTCGCCGGGCCGGGTTGACCTGATCCTCGCGCCGTTGGATCACCGCTTCATGGAACGCGTCTTTGACATACGGAGCGTGGTTGGGCACACCGAAGAGCCGGCTCCGGTTCGTCTCGTTCTCGGTGAACAGCAGCGTCGGGACCTGCGGCCGGTCGTCAAGGTACCACCATCGCTCGCCCAGGTGGCGATGCGCAGTACGAACAACGGTCCGCCCATCGGCCCAGAGCGTGGGCCGCTCGGTGCCATAGCCCCAGGACCAGGTGTTGCGATACCAGGCGTGGGGCAGGATGTGCAGCTCGGCCGGCTCCGGGCCGCGATTGCAAGCCGTGATCCGGCAGAGGATGTCGTCCTGGTCGGCTTTCGCGTAGTCCACGACCACATCGAAATAGCGTCCGGCGGCCAGCGCATCGCCGATCGCGTCGATCAGCTCGAACTCGCGGTCCCGGCGGGTCCGACGGCGGGTCTCGTGGACTAGCCGCTGGTAGGGGTATTCGACCTGAGGATACTTGTAGAGCATTCGCATGAAGGCATGGCTGGGCACGCCGTCGAGATAGTAATAATACTCCTTGACGTCCTCGCCGTGGTTGCCCTCCTCGTTCGCCAGTCCGAAGAGCCGCTCCTTGAGGAACGGGTCGCGGCCGTTCCACAAAGCCAGAGCGAGGCAGAGGTTCTGGTATCGGTTGCAGAAGCCGGCCAGCCCGTCCTCGTTCCAGCGATAGGCGCGGCTTCGCGCGTGGTCGTGGGGGAAGTGATCCCAGGCCCGGCCGTCGGGGCTGTAGTCCTCGCGGACACTCCCCCAGGCCCGTTCGGCCAGGTAGGGGCCCCAACGTTTCCAATCGGCGCGTCGGGCCTCGCTGTCGCTCAGGCGGCGATGCTCGGCGGTCGGGGGCTCGGGCACGGGCAGTGTCTCCGTCCCTGGGACGTGGCATGAGGGTCGTCGGCTCGTCGTCGTCGCGATGATACTCGTCCACGGCGCGTCCGTCCACACGCCGACGGCCTTGGCCTGACCGGAGCGCATGGGGTGCGTCAAGTCACCGACGGCTGGCCGCAAGGTCTTGCGGGGGCTGGCCTCATTTTCACGCGGTTGTCTCGGGTGAGTGGCTCGAATCGCGCGGGCCCGGGATCGTGGCACAAATTGGCACTCAATGTCACTATCTCGACGCCACCCCATCGCCGATCCCGAGAGCCACGAAGCACTTCGGGACGAGTCCGGAAAGGATTGAAACGGCTTGGTCACTGGCGGCATAAACCATAATCGCCCGGAGACATGCGGACAAGATCCGGCCTCGATCGTGCCCTCCATCTATTAGTATGCCGCAGCTTTTCGAATCCGTTAACGCATCGCGCGCATTTTCGGAATATTTTCCACCCTAAGTTTCAGCGGCTGTGGGATATAGGAAAATTCGCAAAAAAATCGAGACGGTGAACTAATGGCCGCCTTGCGCAGCCTGGACCTGGAGCGGGTCCAGGATCAGGGCCCATCGAGAACGCTTTGGCGCGTCTCGGCCGGCGACAGTTCTCCCTCATCGCGCGGGCCCTCGGTCGCTCGATCAGGGCGACAAATTCGGGATTCGTGCTCAGCGCGATGGATTCCCGATCGACATTGGCCAGAGGCAGGATCACGGCCGTCGGTATTCCTTGGTCGATGATGACCAAGGCTCGGTTTGGAATTCGGGAAGACCAATCGGGGTGCTTCAGTTCAACACCCCGGGCCGCCCTGCCGCGGTTGAATTCTCGGAAATCGCCCAGCGGCTGAAGCAGCTTTCGTAACGAGCCGGTCTCTCGCCGACGAGCCCATAATGCTGGTTAGCACCACAAGGCTCTTACAAGGCGGTCTCCCACCATACTTCAACCTGCCACAGGGATGCCTGTCCGCCGGAGACGTTTCCGTCCCCCACATCTGGTGTGTGCGTGGGATCGCGGATGAGCGTCTATTAGGCTGAGCGGGTGGATGTTCAATTTGGCATCTTTCGCAGCGACCCGAGGGATCGCGTAGAATTTGAATCAATGGGGATACGCCGGTCCTGGATGTCGCCGGAGAGGGGCGGCGATCACGTCGTAAGTTTATTTAAAGAAAGGACTTATGTCGAAAATATGCATCACTTGAAGACGGCGCAGTACTCCCGCATTTTCTTGAACCACTCGCCCGAACGAGAATTGTTAAAAACTTGTTGACAATCCGTAAGGAAGTCGCGTAACATTGCGTCCGACGTTCCAAATAGTTGGATAGAGATTCGAGCAAGCCTGAATTCCATCGAGTAACCCCGATCGGCTGGGAACCCTCTCCAGAGTCTCGCATATCTGCCGGGGATGTCGTTGTAAGGGTCCCGTCACTTACCGCCTGGTTCCCTCCAGATCAGGAGCATGGCAAACCCCATGGGAGCAACACGGCGTCTTCGCTGGTTCGGCCCACCGTCCTTCTGGGTTGGAGCTTTCGTCATCCTGGCAGGCTGCAATCAACAGGCGGACGATTTACCCCGGAAGTCCATCAGCGGAACGGTCACATTCGACGGTAAACCGCTGGCCAAGGGGTCGATCCAGTTCCAGCCCGCGACGACGGCCGAACCGGTTTCCGCCGGGTCGTTCATCGAGGGTGGAAAGTACTCGATCGCTCGCGGAGAGGGGCTAGTCCCGGGTAATTACAAAGTCATCATCAGCGCCGGGGCAGGAGAGACCGCTGCGTCGGCCAAGGATCAACAACCCGGGGCACCGCGCCCGGTTCCCAAGGAGCTGATCCCGCGCCAGTACAACACTCGATCGACACTGACGATTCAGGTCAAGGCGGATGAGGACAAGTCGTTTGACTTCGATCTGAAACCGTGAGGCCGTCTGTTCCAGTGCCCATCCGGGGTTGGGATCGATGAGCGGATTCGTCCCCGGCTTCCCGACCGCCCTCGAGGGGAGTTGACCATCGCGGTTGGCCCCCACGAAGTCGGCATTCTTGTCCTTCCCGTTGACGAGGAGGTGCCTACGATGCGAGTCGATCGACGCGGATTCACCCTGATCGAGCTGCTGGTGGTGATCGCGATCATCGCGGTCCTGATCGCCCTGCTGTTGCCCGCCGTCCAGTCGGCCCGCGAGGCCGCACGCCGCGCCCAGTGCACCAACAATCTCAAGCAGGTCGGCCTGGCCATGCATAACTATGAGAGTTCGCAGAGCTGTTTGCCTCCCGGCTGGAAGGGGTGTTGCTGGGGGACGTGGCTGATCTTCATCATGCCGTTCGTCGAGCAAGGGGGGCTGTATAATGCCTGGAATAGCTCGGGGAACAACCTCTGGACACCCCCCACGACGTACGATCTACCCTTCCGCTACGGCGGCCCGGCGAATCTCACGGTTACGCAGACCCGGGTCAACTCCTATTATTGCCCCACGGACGGGGGCAACCTCAACCTCATCGGCGGCTCCGGCTGGCCCGTGACGTCGCAGAACTACGTGGCGAACTTTGGGAGTACGTCGGCGACCCAGGAGGCGAACCTCAACGGTGTCCCCTTCCTCGGGGCACCCTTCACCGATATGGGGTCCCCGATCTTCTCCGACTATGGCTTCACGAACTCACCGGTGAGTGGCTTCGGGGTCGTCCCTTTCAGCAAGATCACCGATGGGCTGAGTTCCACCCTGTTGACCTCTGAAGTGCTCGTCGGCCAGGGATTTGATCTCCGTGGATTCTCCTGGTGGTTCGAAGGCGCATCCTTCAATACCTACCTTGCCCCCAACAGCACCTTTCCCGACGTCATGCAGAGTGCGGGCTATTGCAACTACCCCGGCCTGAACAATCCTCCTTGCGTCGGAGCGACTTCAATCCTGTCGGTCACGACCGCTGCGCGGAGCCGGCATCCCGGCGGCGTGAACACGGGGATGGCCGACGGCAGCGTGCGGTTCATCAAGAACTCGGTCAACCTGTACGTCTGGCGGGCCCTGAGCACCACGCAAGGCAACGAGGTGGTCAGCAGCGACTCCTATTAAGATCCGGAGTCGACCGGGCTGCCGCCGGGCGGGTCGCCGATGCTCGATCGGAGGAACGAGCGGCCCGGGGGAGCGGCGGGGCCCGGAAAGGGAATCGAGGAACTCAAGGTAAGCTTGGCTCGCGATGCGCCCCACCGAACCGCAGCCCATTGCCCCGATCTTCGATCGACTATCGGGAGGTCGAACGATGGTTCGCGTATCGATCTTCTGGCATCGAGCGGCCGCTCGGCTGATCGTCGCTCTGGGTCTCTGCATCGGCGCTCTTGCCGTAGCCCGCGCCGGGTCACCGGTGATCGGGAAGGTGGATTACGAATTCCACGTCCGCCCGATCCTGGCCGATCGATGCTTCGCTTGCCACGGGCCCGATGCGAAGAAACGGAAGGCCGACCTCCGGCTGGATACGCCGGGCGGCGCCCTCGCGGCGGCGGTCGTCGTCGCGGGCAAGCCCGATGAGAGCGTGCTGATGGAGCGGATCACGGCAACCGACGAGACGCGGATGCCGCCTCCCGAATCGCACTTGAGCCTGACCCGAGAGGAAATCGAGCGGATTCGGCGCTGGATCGTCGAGGGAGCGGAGTACCGCGCGCACTGGGCGTTCCGGCCGTTGCCCGATCGCGTGCCCGTCCCGGACGTCGCCGATCCCCACTGGCCGGCCGGCCCGATCGACTGTTTTGTCCTCGCCCGGCTCGAGCAGGAGGGGTTCAAGCCATCGCCGCCGGCCGAGCGGGAAGACTGGATCCGCCGGGCGACGTTTGACTTGACCGGGCTGCCGCCGGCCCCTGGCGAGGTGGACGCCTTCCTTGCCGATCGGTCCTCGATTGCGTTCGAGACGGTGATCGATCGCCTGGTCGCCTCTCCGCGTTTTGGCGAGCGAATGGCCGCAGATTGGTTGGACATGGCGCGCTATGCCGATTCGTTCGGCTACCAGGCCGATGGCGAGGGATCGTCCCAAACCGAGTCATTGACGAGCTCTCCGGCGTGACACGACCGAACGGGTCCGATACCAGCCCGAAGCGCCAGCGAGGGTTGCCGCAAATCCTGGCCGCAGAATGGGAAACCCTCGCTGGCGCTTTTTGATGTTGCGCTTTTGGCTCATAGGCCCAGATTGGGAAGTGGCCACGCGCACCTCATACAAGCCCGAAGCGCTAGCGAGTGAATGGTCTCGGCCGGAATCCACTCGCTGGCGCTTCGGGCTCGTACCAGCCCAGATGCTGGGCCAGAGAGAATCGGTCGAGTTCACCAATCTGGGCCCATGAGCCTCGCTTTTTCCCCCGCCCCGAAGGGGCAGCCACAAATCAGCCCAGGGCAACGCCCTGGGATCCGTAACACGTGAATAACCCATGCCCTGAAAGGGCGAAACCGAGCGCCTCCATCCCCGGGAGGTCTCGCGATGGTTCTTCGCGAGAGACTGAGGCAGAAGGCCGGTCGTCTTAACGTGTTGCGCCCTTTCAGGGCTTGGTCGATTGGGATCGTTGGTGGGTCCCCAGGGCGTTGCCCTGGGCTGATCTGTCGGGCCCCTTCGGGGCAAGACCCAAAAATGCGCAACTTCAAAACTGGCGCGTCGGGCTGGTATCCATCGGTGGGCCGCGGGGCCCCGCGCCGACTGTCAACCCGGCGATGGGCATTTGGGGACGATGCCCATCGTACCGGTGGTACTCCCGTAGCGCCTGCACCATCAGGTAGTTAGAGCGCCGATCACTTGCATTGGGCACGCCGCGGAGCGCCGTGGCAAGGTCTCCCGACCTTGCCACCCGGCCGACCGAAGGTCTACCCGAGAAGGGCGCAGGCGTCAAGGAGACCTTCGGTCCAGCCCGCGGCGGGGTCTGGAGACCCGCGCCGGGCGCGCGTGGCTCGGGGATGAAGTGGACGGAGGGCGGTGCGGCGGTGGTGTTGAGCCTGCGGACGTTGAGCTACACACCGAGGCGATGGGAGCCATTCTGGTCGAAAGTCGCCCGTTGGAGATTCCCCGAGGCCGCCTGATTGCCGAGCGGCGTGGCAGTACATCAGTCGTGGATCGAACCCGAGTCGACTCGAATCGCGGCCGTCCAGATCTGGCGCACCCCCGTGCGGTTGTCCACCCAGGCGGCGTGGAAGACCCCGTCCGCGTCCGCGACCAAACCGGCCGTGTCCCCAGGCCACGTCGATGACACTCTCGCGCCTTCCTGGAAGAGGCTCTCCCTGTCGGTCACACGCACGCTGGGCAGCCAAGTCTCCCCGCCGTCTCGCGAGGCGCGGAACCGAATGTTCCACGCCCGCCACTTCGCCGGCAAGTTGCGCGAATCGTACCACATGACCCCGACGACCCCGGCCTTGTTGACGGATACGGCCGGCAGGAAGGAGTCGTAACGCTTCGCGGCCTCACCCTCCCCGGGCTGCTCGCTGAGCAGGTCCGGCTTGGACCACGTCTCCCCCCGGTCCTGAGAACGGGCGAGCCAGACATGCTGCCCGATCGGGGATTGATCGGGCCACACGAGGTAAAGACGATCCTTGTAGGCCGGGCTCGCCGGGTCCGCCGCGAGGTCGGCTGAGCCCACGCCTGGCGTCACGGTCAGTGCGAGCAAAACCCCGGCGAGTATGCCCTTGCGCGGGCAAATCTGGCGCGCCATGGAAGGGTCGATCCTCGGGTGGAAAAAGTGTTGAAGTCAGGCGGCTCGGCTCGTGCTTCGGGCAACGCCGGCCGCATACGACGTCCTGCGCGACCTGGCTTCAAGGGCGCGCAACGAATGGATTGGGTACCGGTCAGCCGTCGCGTCCCGAGACGAGCCCGAAGCGCCGGCGACGGAATGGAACGGGCGAGGCCGGGATGCACTCGCTGGCGCCTTGGGCTCGTAGGCGCAATTCAGCCGTGAGGCGCTCTTAAGGGACTCGGATTACCTCACTGGTGCTGGGGAGGTCGATGATCTCCATGCCGTCGTAGGTGATCATCTGCATCAGCACGTTTGGATTGACAGATTTCTTGAACAGGCGCATGGCGCCGTCGGCGGTGGCGGCCACAAACCCCTCCTTGAGCTGGCCGCCGAGCTGAGGCAGCAGGTCTTGCTCCATGAAGGTGAGGTCCTCGGGTTTGGTCCAAGGCACGCCCGTCACGGCTTCCGCGATCATCAGCGTGTTGGAGGTCCCGTCGTTTACTGATTGTACATTCACCCTTTGATCGCGCTTGAAGATGGCACCCCCGCCGACGAAGCCCAGGTAGTGGGTGACGTTCTGGCCCTTCTTGCCGTCTTTCGCGACCACGGGGGCGTACACCTGGGGCATCTTCGCGAGCAGGGCCTTGTTGTGCGGGCTGTCCCAGGGTTCCGTCAGTTCGAATTGGGAGTACAGGGCCTTTTCGCTCTCTCCCAGGTAAGGCAGGATCGCGACGCGCCAGCTCAGGAGAGGCGTGCCATCTGGGCCGATGATCGCGGAGGCCGGGTAGTTGCCGTTGTTGGCCTCACGATACGCAAGAATCGCCTCGGCGATCCGCTTCAAGTTCGTTGCGCTGCGGCGGATCAATTCCGTCTCGCTGGCGGGTTCTTCTTCGGCCCTCGCTTGGGGCGCGGCGGCGGCGACCGCGACAGGCTCCGGATTGAAGGCGGGACGCTCGGGCGCGGGCTGTTGGGGTGCCGGCTGGGGAGCGCGTCCAACCACGCCCACACCGACGCCCGTGGCAGCGACTCCCAAGCCGACCAGCGCGGCGGAGATCAGTCCAATTTTCGCGAATAGCATGGATCTCAAGACTCCCTGGGAAAGACTGACGATCGAGGCCGGGACGCTCCCGGCCGCGAGCCCTGTGGAAAGAGACATCACGTTCTTGACGGTGGAACCGACCAGCACGTTCGGGAGCACCGAGGGCTTTGTCGAGTCGATCGCGGCCGCGACCATTCCCCCCGGGTAGGCTAGCTCGCGGCGATCGAGCCGGCGGCGCAGCCGTTCTCGCGCGGGAGACTTGCGAACTGATCGTGCTGACCCGGCGGCCGAGCCGCCGAGCCGCCTCTTGATGCGTGAGCCCTTGGAGGTCGCAGAGCACGATGGCCGTTTTATACCGCGCGGGCAGCCGCTCGATTTCTCGATGCAGGGCTTCGATCTCGTCGTGATTTACCAGCGCGGCCGGTTGTTGAGTTGATCCGCTCGAACGGTGTGCACGGTCGCTGTACACCGCGGCCTCCTCTTCATAGCTCTTTCGCCGCGCGTTCTTATCCTTAAGCCGCCGCGCCGTCCGGTGGGCGACGCCGTGGAGCCAGGGGCCGAGCCGATCGGGCTGCCGGATCGAGTCCGCCTTGCGGGCCAGGACCATGAATGTCGCCTGGAAGGCGTCCTCGGCGTCGTGGAGGTTGTGGAGCAAGCTTTGACAGACACCGAAGACGAGCGGTCCGTGCCGCATGACCAGGGCGGTGAAGGCCAGGTCGGCGTCTGCGCCTCGGTGAGACGCGAAGCGCTCCAACAATTGGCCATCGGTCAATCCGGCGACGGTCCCGCCGTCGATGATCGCGCGGAGCTCTCGCGTCACTCCCACTCGCATGATCCCGACGCCCCCATTTCTGTTTCCGTTTGCTCGAATCTCGGCTCGCGTTTTCAATTATCTCCCGCGCCGAACGGTAACCTGCGCAACTTTTTTGCGGACGTCCAGGAGAAGATTGTCCAGCAGCTCCGGCAGCTTCTCGAGGAAGGGAAGCTGGCGATCGCCTAAATCGACTGCGCCGTTTACGACCTGACCCCGCGCCAGAGAGCGACCCATCGCCTCTTCGATGCCAAGCTCCATGCCGTCGTTCCCATTCACCTGACGGATCCTTCGACCACGTTCCACGATCCCCTGGCGCACGCGTGTCACCTGCCGGTCCACTCGACGGTTCCGAGCGGCGCACCAGCTCGTCGACGATGCCTGCGTTGTTCGCTCGAAGCCGGACGAGGAAAAAGAGCCGCGGATCAATGCCCCGAACACTTTTTTCGACCCATGGTCTTACTTTATTGATATCGCCCGCAGTATAATAATCTTGAGTAAGGCTCGTGGAGAGCAAACGGCATGGCTAGACGTAAGGCTGAAAAACCCGGGCTACCCGTGCCTCCCGGGGCCACAGGCAGGAAGAGGGCCAAGAAGAAAGACGAGGATCCCTACAAGAAAGCAACGGTGCTCATACCTTTGACTTACAACGACGACACACAGATCCCGATCGACGAGCTTCTCAGCATCAAAGAACAGTTAACCATGAACTTCATGGGGCACACAGACGAAGGCACTGTCGATGGCGAGTACATCATGCAATCCGGGTCGAAGCGTGCCGATCAATTGCTGAGACTCTGCGTATATCTCCGCGAGTCTCAGCTCCCTACCCTCGAACGCATGGTAGGAAGATGGGGTCTTGAACTGGGCCAAGAGACCATGCTTCTCGAGATTGCTGACGTGGTCGTGAAATTTGTTCCGCCCCATGCGGAGGGGGATGAGTCATGAAGAATGCTAGCCGAGTCTTGGGGGAGGCCCGCCAGAAGGCCGACCTAGTCGGAAGTTGGGCCGATTTCTCCAATGCCCTCTTCAACCCTGTTGACGGCATCATCACCAAGGCATACCCAACCAAGGCCGAGCGCGAAGCGTTCTTCCAGACCGAACAATACAAGAGTATTCGTCACCTTTTGCACGAGGCGATCGAGAAGTTCGGATTGGTTGAAGGCGCCACGCCGAAGAAGAGTGGCGCTTCGTTGTCCGACTCCCTCAATCGCTTCACCTCGCCCTCGAACGCGAAGCGGAGCGAGAAGGGGTCAGCTTGAATCACCTCGTCGTTGCCAAGCTGGCCGTGCAGTTGAATAGCCTGGTCGGGGTGCGGCCGCGATCCGATTTCGATCTGTAGGTGGAGATGGACAAAGGTGCCACGTCCCTGGCAACCCTGGCAATTGGCGGAGAAAGGCTCAGGCTCGATCCGACAATGGTCAGGACGCCAGGTAGCCCTATTATCCCTCAGGCGGTCAGAATCGAGCCATTATGGGAGGGCGAGGCTCCGTCCGAGCCTCCCTTGGCCCATGCGGCTCGCACGGAGGCTCGCCCTCCCGCGAAAGACGTCGCTCTTCACCCCGCGCGGAGTATAATAGCAACCCGAAGTGACGGTGAGGGATCCGTCGGCCATTTTCCTCACTGACGCGTCGGCCAGGATGTCGCGTGGTGATGCACCTACACGATCCTGAACGGTCAGCCGACGAGCCTTTTAGGAGAGGCGCGGCATACGACGTGCAAAACCCTCATCCGTTCGTGCCGAATCCTTGGCGCGGGTTCGACTTGCCGATTGTCGGGCGATCGGGTTAGGCTGGACGAGACCGGCAACCGATCAACAGAGGAGAAGGGAGCCTGCGCTTGCAGTCACCCTGCGTGACTCCAGCCCGCTCGGTCCCTGAACCGGGAGTGCGATCGTATGTCCGAGACCCAGGAACCTCAGCCACCGAAGAAGACCCCTTATATCCCGGGTCAACCGCTCCCCCGCCTCTGGAAGACCGAACCGGATCCCTCTGAGGATGACGAGCTCGAGGAGAACCCGGACGGCCTGAGTGCAAGAAGACGGCCAAGAGCGGTGAGTCGAACGGGACCGCACCGAAGAAACCACTCAAGACGAAGCTCAAGGCGAATTCGACCAAGCCCGCCAAATCGAAATCCAAGTCGAAATCCGGTGGGGACGGCGATCCGAAAGAGAAGCGAGTGCTCCTCGAGGAGACGCCGACCTTCGACACGGTCGAGGCGCGGCAGCGGGCTCGTATCATCGTGGGTGCTCTGAGCGTCTTCTGCGTGTTTCTCCTGGTCTGGATCACGTATAGCGTGTTTCTCGGCAATGCCGGCGAAATCGAGCAATCGGCGGAGTTGCCCTCGTCACCCCCGCCGATTCCTCACGTCAGTCTGCCACTCGACGATCAGGCCCGTTACCTGTTCAACCGGGCTCGGGAGCTCGCCAAGGCGGGCCGGGCCGATGACGCCATCAATACGCTGAAACGGGTCGTCGCGGTTTACAAGGGGACGCAGACGGCCGTGGAAGCCCGGATGGCGCTGGAGCGTCCCTCGCGGAACCTCCCGCTGTTTCCCGACGGTCCAGCCGTCCTGGCCGAGCAGAAGCCCGCGGCTCCCTCGGTCCAGGCAACTGCGCCAGGGTCGGGTGCGCCTCGGCCAGGACCGACTCGGGTCGCGACGGGCCCGGTCCCGATGTTCGGTCCGGAGGCGCTGATCCCGGTTCAACGCCCGGGACAACCCTCTCAACCGCAACCCGCTTCTCCCCGGTCCATGCAGCCACAATCCAATCAACCGCCACCCGCGCAGCCGCAAGCGGTGCAGCCGCAGCCGGGGCCTGGGCAGGTCGTGCTGGTGCCGCCGGCGAACCCGGCCGCTGCCCCGGAAATGCCGGCGGCCGTCGCGAGAGCGGATGCGGGCAACGCCGATGTCGCTCCTCAGGGCCTTCCCCGGCGCGTGCTCCCGCACGGCTTCGAGGCCAAGCCCGAGGAGGGTTATCACGAATCGGGCTGGCCGCTGGTCATCGCTGGCAAGCGCGACGGCGGCAAGATGGTCCTGGTACCCGGGGGGACGTTTATCATGGGGAGCGACCGGGGAGAATCGGCGGAAGCCCCGGCTCATACCGTCCGGATGTCCACATTCTACATCGACCAGTACGAGGTGACGAACCGCCAGTTCCGGATCTTCCTGGACGACTCGCATTACCACGGTCGGCCTCCCGGCAAGTGGCTCACTGACGAGAAGCTCCGGGACGCGCCGCGCGTCCTGCGCCGGCGATCTACGTCAATTACCACGATGCCGAGCAGTTCGCCCTCTGGGCCGGCAAGCGGTTGCCGACCGAGGCGCAGTGGGAGATGGCGGCTCGCTCGGGCGATGGCCGCCGCCATCCCTGGGGCGATCAGCCGATCCAATGGTCGCGGACCCGGGAGTTTCACCAGGTCGATCCGGTCATGAGCTTTCCCGAGGACGTCTCTCCCTATGGTGTGTTCGACATGGCCGGGAACACCATGGAGTGGGTCCGGGATTGGTACGACCCCAAGTCATTCGAGAAGATGAAGGACAAGATCGTCGAGAACCCAACCGGTCCGCCTTTCGCTCGCCTCAACTCGATCCAACGCGTGGTCAAAGGCGTTTCGAAGAGCTGGATCGTCTCCTCCCGACAGGGGATCGACCTGGACCGGAGGCTCCCGTACCTGGGTTTCCGTTGCTCGCTGGCTGTGGAGGGCTCCGAGGCGGCGGCGGGCATCAACCCTCATCCCGAGAAGGCCGACAAGCCCGGCACACCGCCAGCCGGCGCGAGTCCCGCCGGGGCAACGGTCCCCTTCTGATTGGCGACTCGGGGCCGGAGATTGGGACGGTACGAATCTGGCCGCAACTCGGCGCTCGCGCCGAGCTTTACCTCGCCCGATCGAGCTGCGTCATCATGCCCGGCTCGTGGTCTCGGAACCATTGGATCGTGCGCTCGATGCTTTCACGGTAACTCGAGGCCGGCTGCCATCCCAGTCGGTCGCGGGCCTTCTCGGTGCTATATTCGAGGTGGCGCCCCAGTAACCATGCACCATACCGAGTGATCCGTGGCGGCCGGACCTGTGCCAGGAGCCGGCCTTGCATCTCCAGCAGGAACCCTCCGGCATAGGCCAGCCGATAGGGGACGTGTCGCGTCACGCGCGGAACCTGGAGCGCATCGGCGAACAGGTCGAGGAACGCGCGCTGGGTGATCCGGCCCTGGCTGGTGATGTTATAAGCCTCACCCCGCGAGCCCGGATCATGGGCGGCCAGGATGGCGGCGTCGGCCACGACCCCGGCATGGACGGCGCTCAGCGGGTTGTCTCCGCTGCCGACGATCAAGACGCGCCTGCGGCCGAATTCGCGGAGGAACCGGGGTACGGTCGTTCGATCGCGCTCGCCGAAGAGCCAGCTCGGGCGGATCACGGTCAGGGGAAGTCGCCCCGCGCGCGCCAGGTCCCAGAGGATCTGCTCGCAATCGACCTTGCTCCGCGTGTAATAGTCCAGGAACCAGATGTTCTGGCCCAGGGGCTCGGTTTCGTCGACCGGCCGTTCGCGGTCCCTGGGGTGTCCGTAGGCGCTGGTCGAGCTGATGTGGAGGAACCGATCGACGCCGGCACGGGCGGCGGCCTCGGCGAGGATCCGTGTGGCATCCATGCAGCCCATCTGGAACTCGGGCCAGGTCCCCCAATCGCCGACCTTCGCCGCACAGTGATAGACCTGAGCCACATCGGCCGTGGCTGTGGCACACGCGGCGGGATCGGTCAGGTCGCCGCGAACGATTTCGACACGTAGTCTATCCAGAAACGCTGTCGGGCTCCCCGGACGGACCAGTGCCCGGACCCGGTTCCCTCGCGCCGTCAGACGCTCGGCCAGATGACTTCCCAGCAGGCCGGTGGCCCCCGTGACCAGGACGCGATCCCCGCTCGCTGCGCCGTCGGTTTGCATCATCCTCTTGATCCTTGGCGAGCCAGGTGCGGGGAAACATCGTGATCCGAGGGGGCTTCCCCGCTCCCGCGATACGCTTCGCGAGTGCCACACACCGCGCTCATCACGAGGGCTCGGCGCACCCAGGGATTTCGAAGGGTAGATTACCTCAGAATCACTCTATCTCAAAATTGTCGCTTCGCGCCGGTTTTCCGCTTTCCGAGAGTCAACCGCTTGTTATCGGTACATGGAACTCCCCACTCGGGAGAATATCGATCGCCTTGCGCACCAGGAGTTCACCAGGCAAGGGACTGCGCAACGATCGGAGATGGTCCTTCATGCCAAAGCCACGCCGGAGTCTCCGGCCGCGCCTGGATCCGCTCGAAGACCGCTGTCTGCTCTCCGGATACACCCCAGCCCAACTGACGCATGCCTACGGCCTGGACGCGATCACGTTCCGGTCCTCGTCGGGTGCGATCGTGCCGGGCGACGGATCGGGCGAGACCATCGCCCTGATCGAGGCCGATCACGACCCGACTCTTGCCTCGGATTTGCAGGTCTTCGACCAGGCGAACGGTCTCCCCGATCCTCAGCTCACCGTCGTGAACCAGGCGGGTTCCAGGACGAACGCCACATGGGCTTCGGAGGAGTCACTGGACGTCGAGTGGGCGCATGCGAGCGCCGCCGGCGCACGCATCCTGGTCGTGGAGGCCCGGTCTCAGGGGCTGACGGATCTCTTGAACGCCGTGGATACGGCGAGGAATACTCCCGGCGTCGTGGCGATCTCGATGAGCTGGGGGTTCAACGAGATGTCACTCGAGGCCTCGTATGACATTCATTTCACAACGCCTGCCGGACATGAGGGGATCACGTTCATCGCGTCCAGCGGGGACAACGGGGCGAAAGCTGGTGCCGAATACCCGGCGGCGTCGCCCAATGTCCTGGCTGTGGGCGGAACGACGCTGAAGCTCAATGGTCGGGGAGACTACGTTTCGGAGACCGTTTGGAACGGCAGCGGGCGAGGTGATAGCCGGTACGAAGCGGAGCCGAGGTATCAGGAATCGGTCCAATCGACGGGCCGTCGGAATACGCCGGACGTCGGTTTCGACGGGAATCCGAAGACCGGCGTCGAGGTCTACGAAACCCCACTCCGCGGCGGCCCGGGGACCTGGCAGAAAGTGGGGGGGACCAGCCTCGGGACACCAGCCTGGGCGGCCATCATCGCGATCGTCAACCAGGGGCGTGCTCTCGCCGGAGCCGCCAGTCTGGACGGCCCGACCCAGACCTTGCCAGCGCTTTATCGTCTCCCCGCGAGCGACTTCCATCCCGTGAGTGCCCCGCCGCCGGCAGCGGGCTCGTCGTCGGGAGGCGGTTTCAATCCCTTCGGATGGCTGACACTGGGAGGGACGCTCCTCCGTCGCCAGGCCGGGAAGACCCATACCGCGGGATCGGGTTCGGCCACGGGAACGAACCTGACGATGGGGCTCGGGTCGCCCAACGGCCCAGCACTCATCGCCGATCTGGTGGCGAGCCAGATCACCATCCCGATGACGACGAACTCCAGTGCCTTGGTTGGGCCTTCGGTGATAATGGGCTCTGCTCTGCCACGCCTTCGGCGCAAGGACCCGTCGTTCCCGCATCCCGAAGGGCCATCCAACAGACATCAGCGTTACTGAAGGTCCACCAGGAGCACCCGCGGGGTCTCGCATTACGTGACGAGGTTGTTCTACAATCATCTCGAAGTGGTTGCGGACCCGTCTCGAAGTGAGCCGCGTTGATTCACGGATGCAGGCTCGCGAAGGATTGCGCAAGATGCGAGAAGCTCAACCATGTCTCGACACCGTCGTCGCGGTCTCCGGCCGGTGCTTGATGAGCTCGATGAGCGTTGCCTGCTTTCCGGGTATAATCCGAGCTTGCAGGGCGGTTACACTCCGGCCCAGATCACCGCGGCATACGGCCTGAATGCGATCACGTTCACGACGTCAACCGGCCCGGTCAAGGGCGACGGCACGGGCGAGACGATCGCGTTGATCGAGACGTACCACGACCCCAACCTCACGTCCGACCTCCACACGTTCGATCAACAATACGGACTGCCTGATCCGACGCTCACCGTCAACAACCTGGCGGGCAGCCAGACGGACAGCGATTGGGCGGTGGAGGAATCGCTCGACGTCGAGTGGGCGCACGCGATCGCGCCCGGCGCCAGCATCCTGGTGGTCGAAGCCGCACCGGGCTTCAGCGACACCCAGGACTTGCAGAATCTGATGACCGCCGTGAATACGGCGAGCCACACGCCGGGCGTCAACGTGGTCTCGATGAGCTGGGGGTTCAACGAATTCCCGGGTGAGACGTCCTACGACTCCAGTTTCACCACCCCGGGCATCACCTACATCGCCGCCAGCGGGGATAATCCCGGCGTCGATTATCCGGCGGCGTCGCCCGATGTTCTCGCCGTCGGGGCGACGACACTCACGACTACCGGCGCGGGTGCCTACGGGTCCGAGACGGCGTGGACCGATAGCGGTGGCGGATACAGCCTGTACGAGTCGGAACCGAGCTATCAGGAGTCGGTCCAGGGCACGGGCCAGCGGAGTACGCCCGATGTCGCCTTCGATGGCGACCCGAATACCGGCGTCGAGGTTTATGAGACGCCGCCCCCAGGAGGACAAGGTTACCGGGGGCAGGCGACGCCGCAGGGCTCCTGGCAAGTCGTTGGTGGAACGAGCCTGGGTGCGCCCGCCTGGGCGGGGATCCTTGCCATCGTCGATCAAGGTCGTGCCCTGGCGGGACTGGGAAGCCTCAGCGGCGCCACTCAGACTTTGCCGACGCTCTATCAAGCGGGCTCGAGCGACTTCAACACCGTCGCGGCTTCCCAATCGAACTCTCCGGTGATCGGCAATGGAGGCGGCTTCCCGTGGGGCGGATTCGAGGGGTGGAGCGATGGCGGAGGTTTCAGCTCCGGCGCGACAACGACGGCCGGCGCAACGGCCAACACGCAGACCGGCCTCGGGTCACCCAGTGGCTCTTCGCTCATCGATGACCTGACGGCAAGTACGCTCACCTCGCCGTTACCCTCACCCACTCCCGCGCCCGCACCCACACCTTCACCGACCCCCACCGGTACGACCAAGCACCATCATCGTCACAAGCGGGTCGACCACTCGACCAGCAAGAAGCCGGTTCATCGGTTGAAGGCCCACGCCAAGCGGGTCGTCACCCAAAAATCCCAGGCCGAGAAGGACAAGCTGCATGCGCATCATCACACGCGGGCGGCCCGTGACGGGTGACGAGGGGCCTGTGATAGGCGAAGGACCGAGCCGGACAAGCAGCCGATCATCGGGCGTCGTCCTTGTGCTCGAAAGACAGAGCACTCAATCCCGGGCAGTGCAGATTAACAAAGGTTTACCAAGTCATTCCCGAAATTCGTGGTTGGCCGCGCACGCTTTGCCGTCCGAATATCGTTTACATTAGGTAGAGGCACCTGCGAGACGAGTCTCCATTCAATCCAACCATGCTTTTTAATTCCGGATCCGTTTGGTCCCAACACTCGACTGAAGTTGAGCAGTTGGTATAAGCTAGACTTTCCATGGAGGACCTGGCGACGCAAGGATTGCGCATCAAAGGGAGAAAGTCCATCATGCGAAAGCGCTGCCGCCGCGCCGTTCGGCCGATTGTCGATTACCTGGACGATCGTTGTTTGCTCTCGGGTTCCGCCGGTTACACTCCGGCTCAAATCACCGCGGCGTATGGTCTGAACGACATCACGTTCCAGTCGAATGGCACGACCGTCAAGGGCGACGGCACCGGCGAGACCATTGCACTGATCGAGATGTATCACGACCCGAACTTGACCTCGGACCTGGCCACGTTCGACCAGGCTTACGGCCTGCCTACACCCAAGCTCACCGTCGACAACCTGGCGGGGAGTCAGACGAACAATGACTGGGCGCTCGAGGAGTCGCTGGATGTCGAGTGGGCGCATGCGATCGCACCCGGCGCTAGCATCCTGGTGGTGGAGGCCGCGCCGGGGAACACGGACACCCAGGCACTCAACAACTTGATCACCGCCGTGAACACGGCCAGCACGACACCGGGCGTCGTGGCGGTCTCAATGAGCTGGGGGTTCACCGAATTCGCCAGTGAGACGTCCTACGACTCGAATTTCACGACGCCGGGCATCACGTACATCGCCTCCAGTGGGGACAGCCCCGGGGTCAACTACCCGGCGGCCTCGCCCAATGTCCTGGCCGTCGGTGGGACCACGCTCACGCTCACCAGCTCGGGAACTTATGGGTCGGAGACCGCCTGGAACGACAGCGGTGGCGGGTACAGCCAGTTCGAGCCCGAACCGAGCTATCAAGAGTCGGTCCAAACCACAGGACAGCGGAGCACGCCTGACGTTGCTTTCGTGGCCAACCCGAATACGGGCGTCGCGGTCTATGAGACGCCGGTCGGAGGCCAGGGTTATTATGGAGGAACGGCTCAAGGCTCCTGGCAAGTGGTTGGCGGGACCAGCGTGGGCGCGCCCTCATGGGCTGGAATCATCGCGATCGTCGACCAGGGCCGTGCCCTGGCCGGACAGTCGAGTCTGACCGGCGCCTCCCAGACCCTGCCGGCGCTGTATTCCCTCGCTTCGACGGACTTCCACACGGCGTCTTCATCGGCTCCCACCTCACCGGGTGGTGGTGGCGGATTCGGTTGGGGCGGATTCGGCTGGGGCGGAACGGGCACCTGGAGCCCCGCCCCGACCAGCCCGACGAGCACCGGTGCAACCGCCAACACACAGACCGGTCTGGGATCGCCCAACGGCCCGTCACTGATCGGTGACCTGGTGTCGTGGTCCCCGTCGTCAACGCCCACACCCACCCCGACACCGACACCCACCCCAACACCGACCCCGACCCCGACGCCGACACCCACTCCGACGCCGACGCCCACGCCCACTCCGACACCCACGCCCACTCCGACACCCACGCCTCCGCCAACCCCACCCTGGCCTCCCTGGTGGCCAAGGCCCACACCCATCCCAACGCCGACGCCCACGCCCACCCCGACGCCGACGCCCACACCCACTCCGACGCCGACGCCCACGCCCTCGCCTGCGCCACTCCGACGCCGCCGACCCCGATCCATCGTCACCATGTACGTCATGCGGTGCCGCACAGCCGGATCGAGGCTCACGCCACGGTCGCCCACGTCAATCGAGTTGTCCAGAAAGCCACGACGGAGAAGGTGAAGATCAGCTCGCACGATCGCGTGTGATCGTGTCCAGACCCGGAGCCTTTGGGCTCCCACGATCCTCAATTCAAGGCCCCGGCTGTCCCTGGATTCCGCGAGGGGCAGCCGGGGTCTTGCTTTGCATTCCACCGTGCGGTCCAGGGCAGGGCTCGGGCATCCGGAGTTGATCGACCGTCAGAGTCTTGGGCCAGTCTGTAGCCCTACCGGGAGCAAATGGGTTGAGGCGGCCGAGCCCGCAGGGGGGGCATCCTGGGCTGGGGTCCTCCAGCCGTTGGGTCGGGTAAGTCAGGCCCGGCCCGGCCCGGCGGAGTTGGCCTGAAGGGCCGCGAGATCCCAGCCCCGCGTGAAACCCGGGGACCTCTGGAATCTGCGATCACTTGAGGGGCTGGAAGAGATCGTCAGGGATTGGCTTATGGAAGTCGAGCACCAAGCGAGAGACGCGGTCTTCCTGATGGTTGGAGGTCGTGCGGACGACCCGCGTGGGATACCAGAAGCCGCTCGGCGACCGGGCCAGGTCCTCGAGGACGTTGGTCTCGACATAGGCCGGTCGATTCGTCCTCGATTGTATGGTCGCTCGATTCATCCGCGACGGCTGCGGGAGCGAAGGCTCGAAGACGATGGATTCGGCGCGGAGGACAAGGTCATTCTTCTTCGGGTCGATCCAGAGCCGGTGGACGTCGGGTTGCTTGGGGTCGTTGAGCAGGCTGTTCCGGACTCGGAAGCGCAGGGTGTTTGGCGGCCCGTCGTCGGGTTTGAGATCGACGAAGAACTCCCAGTTCGGGTCGGGGACGCCGATCCAGGTGTGCCCGGCTCGCTCCGGCATCAGGTGCGGCCAGGGCACAGGCGGATCGTCGGCCGTGCCGTAGAAGAACTGCGAGCTGACGGATTCCTGTTCCCAGGGATTCGACGGGTCGCGTTGAAATTCCTTCGGCTTGTAGTGGTAGTACAGGATGGTCTGGGCCGTGCAGATCGCCTCGGGCCGGAACAGGAACAGCGGTTCGTGGGCGGTCCACCAATCCAGGTCGGCGTCGTCCGGGATCTGATCCGGTTCCGAGGAGCCGGGCTGGGTGGTCTCCAGGGGTATGCCCAGCTCGACCCGCCATCGGCGTCCCTTGCGCCAGACGCGGTTGACCGTCTTACCAGACCAGACGTAGGCGCAATAATCGTCGAAGCGGTCGCGGCCGATCTTGAGGCGATCCAGGATCTGGTCGACATCATCGAATGGGACTTTATCCACGCGCTGGGCGGTCGCGGGAACGCCCAGCGCCAGGATGTCTTGGGGGCCGGTTGCGGGGTAGTCCAGGACCTGTCGGAGCGAGTCGCCCTGTCCGGCGACATCCCAGGTCCGGGGAAGTCCTGACGTCGGATCGACCCGGACCATCATCTTGACCTCGAACTTACGGCCGGATATCGAGCGGATCGTCAACTCATAGAGCTTCCAGGTCTTCCCCGATTCGACGACCTCGCGCTGGCTCTGGGAGGCGATCTCGGTATCGGGATAAGGTGAAAGCTTGAGATCCACGCCTCGGCGGAAGTGGTGGAAGAACTCCAGATCGTTGAGCCGGGACCTTCGGGATTCCCTCGTTTTCCATCCGTCGGTAGATCGTGTTCTCCTCGGCGACATACTCGGTCTTGATGTCTGCCGCGAGATCATGGAACTCGGCGCCCGAGTCTCCGGTTCCGCTGGTGTATTTCAGAGCCAGGATTTCGAATTGGGGGCTGAACCAGGACTCCTGGCGGAAACCGTCGGGCGCCGTGGAGACGCAATGGATCCATCGCTGTTCCTGAAGCGACTGGGCGACGCTCGTCCAGGGATCGCCGCCTCGGGGCATCAGGTAGACCGCCACGAAGAGGGCTGCGGCAAAGAGGCAGGCGACCGCGAAGATCCGGCGAGGCCGATCCCCAGGGGCGTCTCGACCTCTTGGGGAGGGATCACCGGTTCTTGTGGGACCACGACGCGCTCGAGCAGTGCCTGACGAACGTGCTCCAGGTACTCCGGCCGCGGTTCGACGCGAAAGTCCCCCGCCTCGGCGATCCAGCCGCGGAGTCTCGCCGTCATCCTCGCGGTGGTTTGAGGCCGGTGGGTTCATGGGGGACTCCTCGGTTCGCATGAGAAAGATAGGGGCGAAGCAGCTCCCGCAACTGTTCGCGGGCTCGCGACAGCAAGGATTCGACGGCCTTGGCCGATCGGCCCGTGCAGCGTGCGATCTCCAGGACGGAAGAACCTTCGACATATTTCTTCAGGAGCACGTCGCGCTGGTCGGGGCTGAGGCGGAGCATGGCGGCGCGGACGACGTCGGCGCGCTCGAGTCCCTCGAGCTGCTCAGGGGGCGGCAGCCCGTTGGTCTCCAGCACGCTGCCCCAATCGAAGATCGATCCACCACCGGCTGCCGGGCGCCGCGGAAGTGGCGGGCGACGCGATGGCGCGCGATACCCATCAACCAGTCGCGGAACCGGCCGGTCCGTTCGTCGTAGCGGTCGATCCCCTCAAGGGCGGCCAGCCAGACCTCCTGGTGGATGTCCTCAGCCAGCGGACGATCCCCGCCGACCAGGTGATAGACGAAGCCGAAGAGGTCCCGGACGTGGCGGTCGTAGATCGTGGACCAAGCGGCCCGGTCGCGCCTCGCCAGCGCCCGATGCAGGCGGCGTTTCGTCATTCATCGCGACTGACCCCCGGTTCTTTCGGTCGGCTACCTCGATACAATTGCCTTGAGCCGAAAAAATCCTTCGCCATCTGATGGCAAGAATTGTAACAGTCAAGCCGATCGCTTCAGAATAGCCTGACCGAGCTGCGGTTCGCTGTTACCGGGCTCGGATTGCCTTGACGAATGTCAATCGCAGAGAGGAGACTCCTCATGCTGTCGGCTGTGCATCACCATGCTCCTCGTCCAGGCCACGGCCCTGGACGACCCACCCCAGCCGAAGAAGCCTCCGACTGCGGAGCAACTGGCGGCGATCTCCGCGCGCGGGCGGCTACTGGCCGAGTACGACCGGGCCGCCTGGTCTGCCTCGGATGAAGTCCAGAAACACGAGCTGAAGGAAGGGTTGGTCGAGCGCTACATTGCCCGCAAGACTGATAAGGGCTGGGTCGTCGCGTTCGGTCGGGTCAGAGACGAGAAGGGGCCGTTCCTGATCGCCTACGAGGTGATCCAGGGTAAGGACCCCAAGCAGTTCCAGTTCCAGGCGTACGACCCGCCCAAGGAAGACACCCAGTTCTACCGGTCGGCGGCCCTTGCAATCGACTTGAGTCTCAAGGACTTCACCCAGAACTTCAAGGGGCAGAAACGGTCGTATAACGTCGCCGTCCTGCCGGCGGAGAAGTCACAGTGGTGGGTCTACTTCGTCCCGGCGCCGACGCGGGAGGGAATCTGGCCGCTCGGGGCGGATGTCCGTTACCTGATGTCACCGGACGGGTCACGGGTCGTCGCCAAGCGCCAGCTTCACAAGACGGTTATCGAGAACAGCGCCCCCAAGCCAGGGCCCGACAACCAGCTCGCGGCGGGCATACACACCCACATCCTCGATGACATCCCCGAAGATACCGATGTCTTCCACGTGTTACAGCGTCAGCCGCATGTTCCCGAGCTGGTCGTCACCAAGGAGTTCGTCTTCGCGATCGAGACCGATGGATCGATCAAGTTCGCCGGGACGGCCAAGGACTTTGGTGAGAAGAAGTGAGATGCGGAGCTTGAGGGTCGGACACCCTTTCAGATCGCCAGCTTACGAAGTCGGAGGGCGTTGAGAATCACGGAGACGGAGCTGAGGGTCATGGCGACGCTGGCGATCATCGGGCTTAGCAGGAGCCCGAAGAAGGGATAGAGGACCCCCGCGGCGATCGGCACCCCCAGTGTATTGTAAAGGAACGCGAAGGTGAGGTTCTGGCGGATGTTGGCCATGGTCGCCCGACTGAGCTTGTAGGCACGGACCACGCCGCTGAGATCGCCACGGATCAGCGTGATCCCCGCGCTCTCGATGGCGACGTCCGTTCCGGTGCCCATGGCGATGCCGACATCCGCCTGGGCCAGCGCGGGGGCGTCGTTGATGCCATCGCCGGCCATGGCGACGACGCGACCTGCCGCCTGGAGCCGTTTGATCTCCTCGGCCTTCTGGTCGGGGAGGATTTCGGCGCGGACCTCGTCGAGTCCGAGCTGTCGGGCGACCGCCTCGGCCGACGTGCGGTGATCGCCCGTGAGCATGATCAGATGGATTCGCTGCTTGCGGAGGTCGCTGACGGCTTGGGCCGCCGAGTCCTTGATCGGGTCGGCGATGCCGAGCAGGCCGACGGGCTGACTGTCGATCAGGACGAAGACGACCGTCTGACCCTCGCGTCGCAATCTGTCGGCTCGTTCAGCCAGGTCGCCGGGGTTGACTTTAAGCTCGTCCAGCAGCGCCTTGTTGCCAACCGCGACCGCTCGTCCGCCGACCTGGCCCTGCACGCCGAGCCCGGTCCGCGACTGGAAGGACTCGGCGGCCGGAATGGAAAGTCCCGCGCTCCCGGGCGGAACCGGCGATCGCCGCAGCCAGCGGATGCTCGCTGGCCTGCTCGAGGCCCGCGGCCAGTTGGATCAGCTCGGACTCGTCCTGGCCAGGAACCGCGATTAGCGAGACAACTCGAGGCTTGCCCTCCGTCAGCGTGCCGGTCTTGTCGAAGACCAGGGTGTCGACACGCTCGAGGGTCTCGATCGCTTCGGCGTTCTTTACCAGCACGCCGGCGCTGGCGCCTCGGCCGGTCCCGACCATGATCGACATCGGCGTCGCCAGCCCCAGGGCACACGGGCAGGCGATGATCAGGACCGCGACGGCGTTGACCAGTGCATGGGTGAGCCGAGGCTCGGGGCCGAGAAGCGCCCAGGCGATGAACGTGATGACGGCGGTCAGGATCACGGCCGGGACGAAGTAGGCCGAGACCTGGTCGGCCAGGCGCTGGATCGGCGCCGGGTCCGCCGTGCCTCGCTGACCATCCTCACGATCTGGGCGAGCAGGGTCTCGGCGCCGACGCGCTCCGCCTTCATGATCAGGGCGCCGGTCCCATTCACCGTGCCGCCGATCACCCGATCCCCCGGCCCCTTCTCGACCGGGATCGGCTCGCCGGTGATCATCGACTCGTCCACTGCGCTCATTCCTTCGATCGCCGTGCCGTCGACCGGGACTTTTTCTCCCGGCCGGATTCGTAGCCGATCGCCCGGCACCACCTGGTCCAGCGGGATGTCATCCTCGACGCCGTCGTCGCGGAGCCGCCGTGCCGTCCGGGGCGCGAGCCCCAGCAGCGCCCGGATCGCACTCCCCGTCTGTCGACGTGCGTGAAGCTCGAGGACCTGCCCCAGCAAGACGAGCGTCGTGATGACCGCGGCCGGCTCGAAGTAGACCGCGACCTCGCCGTGGTGGCCGCGGAACGAATCCGGGAAGAGGCCCGGCATGATCGCCGCGAGCGTGCTGAACGCGAACGCCGACCCGGTCCCCATGGCGATCAGCGTGAACATGTTGAGCCGGCGATTGACCAGCGACGACCAACCGCGCTCGAAGAACGGGAAGCCTCCCCACACGACGACCGGCGACGCCAGTGCGAGCTGGATCCAGACCCAGGTCCGTCCACTCAGCCATGCCGGGAGAGCCAACCACGGGACCATCTCGGCCATCGAGACCAAGAGGAGCGGTATCGTCAGGGCCAGGCAGATCCAGAACCGCCGCGTCATGTCGACCAGTTCGGGATCGTCGGGCTCCTCCTCGGAGAGCACAGCGACGGGTTCGAGGGCCATCCCGCAGATCGGGCAGGCGCCCGGCCCATCGCGGACGATCTCCGGGTGCATGGGGCAGGTGTAGGTGGTTCCGGGCGGGGACGGTTTTTTCAGCAACGTCGGAGACAGGACGATCGGAGTGGGTCCGCACGACTCGCGGCCAGCGCCCTCGGCCGTGAAGCGCGCCGGATCGCTCCGGAACTTCTCCAGGCAGTGCCGGCTACAGAAGTAGTAGGTCCGACCCTCGTGTTCAAGAGACCCGGCGGCCGTCGCGGGGACAACCTTCATCCCGCAGACGGGGTCCTCGAATGAGTCGTGGCCGTGGGGTCCGTCCTCGCGCGGGGAGGGGTCGGGCGCGGTTGCGTGGTGGTGATGCTCGTGATGGTTCATCGGCGAGAATCGGTTTTCGTGATTCGAGGAGGGGTGGTTCGGCGCGGGTCGTCTGTCTCCCCGCTGGGTGGGCTTATGGAAGGTCACCCGTTACCCGCCGCGGCGCTTCAGCTCTTGACCTTGGAGGCGGTTTTCATCCAGCGACGCAGCTTCTTGCGGTCGAGCTTGTCCCACACTTGAAAGAAGCGACGGCGCGCGGCCTTGGCCGCATCCTGCTGGGCTTCGAGGAGGTTCCGGGCGACCCGGGCGAATTCCGAGTCGTCGGGGTGGGCCGCGAGCATGCTGGCGATCTCCTGGCTGGCGACCCGCGCGTCCTGGTGTTCGCCAAGCGTATCCTGAACCCGGATCGCCGCGCGGATGAACCGGCGGCTGCTCTTGGCGGCCGCGCGGCCGAGGGTCGGCGCGATCATCTCGGCCGTGTATCGGGCGCGCTTCGCGAGTTTGCGGACCTTGTGGAAAGGTTCGTCCGGATCAGTCGGCCGCAGGCCTGTGCGCCGACTTCTTGAGCCGTCGCCAGGCCGATTCCGCCAGGGGCGGCAGGGCCTCGCGACAGGGGACCCAGGCATCGTCCGTCAACGCTGGCTGCTCGATAGCCCGCTGGACGGCTGCCAGCAGATCGCGATAGTGGTCGTTCTGCAAGGCGTTGCGCAGGGCCACCGAGGCGCGGGCGTGCCGCGCCGTGAGGTCGTCGAACAGCGGAGACATCGCCGCCCTGTCGAGATCATTCTGGTTGGAGAGGGCCGTCCGGAGTCGCTCCGAGAGGACGTCCACATCGCGCACATCGCCCAGCAGGCCAGCCAGCCATTTCAGCTCGCCTTCGAGCCCCTCAACCCGGTGCGGGTCTACCAGGTCGTGAAAGGCGCGAAGCTCACTGCGGAGTCGACGGGTCGTGGTGCGGAGGCGATGGATGCCCTCGCTGTCACCCTGCCGGACCTCCGGTTCGATCGCCCGGATTCGCGACAGCGCCGTCTCCAGGGATACGAGCACAGCGTGACCCACGGGATCACCTGGCTTGACCCGAGGAAGCGTCACAGTCCGAGATAATTGCGGTCTCTCGATCCCGTTAGTAGCCGGCGGTTGTCGATCTCCAAGACGCTCGGCTGGTTCTCGCTGCGACATGACCCTCACCCCGGATCGTCGAGATCCGTGGCGCCTCCTTACCGATCATCAGTGGCTTCCTGAATCCAGAGCCGAACACGCGAAGGCCATAAAACCTCGCACGACCTCTCGATCTCCTGGCTCACTTAACTTAACGGGGCGTGCGATTTCCCTCAAGTCGCACCCGCTCCGGGCTCAGGATTCTGTGCTCGAGGCGGAGGCCATCCTCGACTCAGAGTCTCCTTGACCCGGGTCGGTGTCCCGTTCGGCTGTAGGAGCGTAATCCACCGCAATTCCATGCTGGGTGGTGGGTTACACCCACTCGAAGAACTCGATGATGAAGTCCTTGACCACTTTCGCCTCATGAGCCAGACGTCAGGTGCAACGAGCGTGACCGATCAGGAGCGACACGGGTCGAAATCCGAGAGTCGACGACCATTGTCCCAGGGCCCGCTTGCCACTGCCCAATTCGTTCGTCAAGATAAAGAGGAATACCGGATCGGCAAACTGGGCGAGGTATGAGGCAGTGGATCGACCGAGGCTGGCCGTCCTTTCCGATACAACGCCGCGCATCCCGGGGACCCTGCAAATCAGATTCGTGGCGGTCGCCGATTCGGCATCAGATCGTCACCACCTTGAGGAGAGCTTCATGAGTCGCATCATCGGTGTGGGATGGGCCGCGGTCTTGACCGTGGGCTTCATCGCCTCGGACGTGGCTGCCCAGCAGTCGAGACCCATTGACTTCGACGGGGTCATCGCCGGTGCGCGGGGAGGGCCTCGCGCGCCGGGCGGGGCCGGGCCGCGACTTCAATGAAGTGACTCAGGGGGCCGAGAAGGTCGAAGGGTTGTTCACCCTCTACCGGAAGGGGGAGCATCTCTACGCGGAGTTCCTGCCCCATCAGCTCAATCAGCCGCTGCTCGTGCCCGTGACGATCGCGCGGGGCATCGGCCAGACGGGCGTTCCCATCACCCGGGCCGACGAGCCGGTCATCATCTTCCGCCGCGTCGACGACCGCATCCAGCTCGTCCGTCGCAATATCCACTTCAAGGCGACACCGGGCTCGTCGCTGGATAAGTCGGTCAAGCAGAATTACACCGACTCGGTCCTGATGGCCCTGCCGATCGTCGCCGTGAACATGATGCGCGGGGGCGCGGTCCTGATCGATCTCTCCGACATCTTCATGACCGACTTCGCTCAACTCGGGCTGGGCACGGTGGACCGCAGCCGCTGTAGCTGGGTCGAAGGTCGAAGGGATTCCACGAATAACATGGAGCTGGAGGTCGAGACGACCTTCAGTGGATGGCCGACGGTTGATGATGGCCCAGAACGACCCGGTCGTCGACCACCGGGGCATCACGATCGTCATGCATTACAGCCTGATGCAGGCCTCCCGGGTTCGGCTACCACCCCCGGATGGCTGACGACCGCGTCGGCCACTTCTTGAGCGCGAACAAGGATTTCGCCATCACGGATCCGGATTCCAACTTCGTCCGGATGATCAACCGCTGGCGGTTGGAAAAGGCCAGTCCCTCACGCCAAGCTCTCGCCGCCCACGAAGCAGATCGTCTGGTACATCGAGGATACGGTGCCGATCGAGTACCGCCCTTACGTCGAGGAAGGGATTCGCGAATGGAACAAAGCGTTCGAGCGAATCGGCTTCCGCGACGCCATCGCCGTCCGCTGGGAAGAGCCGGGCCGGGACGATTTCGATCCGGAAGACACGAATTACTGCACGTTCCGCTGGGTCACCGGCGAGATGGGCGGCGCCATGTCCTGCATGCGGGCCAACCCCCTGACCGGCGAATTGATCGACGGGGATGTCGTCTTCGACGCGGGCTTCATCCGCGCGCTGGAAACAGTCATACGCCCTGCTGATCGGCAGCACCACGGCCGCGGGCGGCCGGGAGCCGGCGGCTCCCCTGGCCGTTGGTGAGGTGATCAGCCCCATCCTGGCCGCGAAGATGGGCTACGGTCAGCCGACCGCCGGCGCCCTCCTCGGGATCGACGCCCTCGACAACAACCCGAATCGGATGCGGCCCGAGGTCGTCCCCGCCGATCAGAACTTCCTCGCCTGGGAGCTGGCCAGGAACGTGGCTCGGGGAGTTCGGGGCGATTGCCAGTTCCAGACCGGCATCCAGCGCGACTTCGCCCTGGCCGCGATCACCCTGGCTGATGGGGAGCGGGGTGCCCGAGAGCCCACGCCGCCCGTATTCCCCGACGACCTGAAAGACAAGTCCATTCCTGAGGAGAACGGCAAGAACCCCTTCGGGTTGGAAGCTGACCAAGGGCCGCCGGACCTCGTCGCTCCGGCTCGCGTTAAGGAGAAGGGTAAGCCCGAGGTGAAGAAGACCCAACCCAAGGACGAGCTGCCCGAGGAGTTCGTCGGCCAGGCGATCAAGCACATCGTGATGCACGAAGTGGGGCACTCCCTGGGCCTACGTCACAACTTCAAGGCCAGCACGATGTTGAAGATCGACCAGCTCAATGACACGACGATCACGCATGTCAAAGGACTGGTCGGCAGCGTGATGGACTATAGCCCGATCAACATCGCACCCAAGGGGAAGAAACAGGGCGATTATTACTCGACCACGATCGGCCCTTATGACTACTGGGCCATCGAGTACGCCTACAAGCCGGCGGAGGGGATGAGGCGTCGGAGTTGAAGAAGATCGCCTCGCGGGCCCCCGAGCACGACCTGGTCTACGCCACCGACGAAGACGTGCTGCTCAACGACGATCCCTACGTCAATCGTTGGGATCTCGGGTCGGACCCCTGCGAGTTCGGCAAGCAGCGGATCGCGCTGGCCGGCGAGCTGTTGAAGAATCTCGACGAGCGTGTTGTCAGGGATGGCGACTCCTGGGCGCGGACCCGCCGCGCATTCAACATCCTTCTGCAACAGTGGGGCGACGGTGCGACGCTGGCTTCCGAGATCATCGGCGGCCAGTCGGTCTCGCGCGACCACAAGGCCGACAAGGACGCACGCGACCCGATCGTCCCCGTGCCGGGTGCCAAGCAGCGGGATTGCCTCAAGTTCCTGGTCGACGCCATCCTGAGCGACCAGTCGTTCCAGTTCTCGCCGGGATTGCTCCGGCGGCTGGGAAATGAGCGGTGGAACCACTGGGGAACCAGCGCCTACGGCGGACCGGGGGTCGATATCTCCGTGCTCGAGAAGATCCTCGGCATCCAGAAGATCGTCCTGAGCCACTGCCTGGCCGGCCAGACCTTGGCCCGGCTCCAGAACCAGCAGCTCCAGGCGAATCCCGGCAGCGACCCGTTGCGGATGGAGGAGGTCTTCCGGTCGCTGACCGACGGCGTCTGGTCGGACCTCGATCATCTCGGCGCGCCGAAGAGCGACAAGGCCGCGAAGGCGGCGCTGTCCACGATCCGTCGCAACCTCCAGCGCGAGTATCTGCGCCGCTTGACCATCATGATCCTCGGGAATAACCCAGGTTCCTCCGGCGACCAGTTTGCGTACGTGGTCTTCGTTCGCGGGGGCAGCTCGACGGTCCCGGCCGATGCCCGCGCCTGGCCCGCCTTCACTTGAAGGAGATCTCGGGCCGGATCGGTAAAGTCCTGGAGACCACCAACCTCACCATCGACGACACCAGCCGGGCACATCTCGAGGAATCCCGTCACCGGATCGCGAAGGTCCTCGAGGCTCATCTGGACGACCATGAGCCCTGAGTAGGAGCTTCCGGAGAAAGCGGAGGGAATTCGGGGGGGAGGCTGGGACGGAGCCTCGCCCTCCGAGGAACCAGTCACCCCCCCTGCTCCGCCCACTGGCCGGTTCACCCATGCCGTCTCGTGACGAGGCGAATCCCGATACCCATGAGGAGACTTCCATGAATCTGGGTTTCCGGGCTCTCGTGGCCATGGCCGCGGCGACGGGGCTGGTCGGTTCCATCATGGTCGTGCGGGCGGGTGCTCAGGGGCAGCCCGCGAGCCCGAGCCCGCGGCCCGGGTTGACCGCCCAGCAGACCAAGCAAGCCGTCGAGCTGGCCAAGGGCGCGATGCGGGAGCTGCGCAAGAAGACCGAAGGGGCTTCCGAGCCCGAATGCCGATCAGCGCGAATACGTCGTCAACGTCGAGCTCCTTCCCCGCAAGGAGGACGAGCCGCCTGCCGGCGGGTGAATCCACCAAGTCCAAGACCACGACGAAGGCACTCACTCCCCGGGCCGTCGTCACGTCCTATCGCTATTTCGACGATATCACGTTCTATTCGACCGTCGACCTGACGACGGGGCGGGTCGTCGATGTCCAGGCGGCCCAGCACATTCCCACGCCGCTCTCCGACTCCGAGTTCGAAGAGGCCGTGGCCGTGGCGCGCGACAAAAGCGATGAGGTGAAGAAGCTCTACGAGCCTATCGGCGATCAGCTCAAGGTCTATCCACAATTCAGCCAGTTCACGGTCAAGGACAATCCCCGGCTTCACCGAGTCGTCTACCTGAATTATCGCGTGGGCAAACACGACCTGAGCTATCCGCGTCCCCAGGTCGACTTGACGAATCGCGAGGTCCGGACTCCGGACCCGGAGCCCGACCCGAATCGCCCTCGCCGCAAGCGAGAGGCCGATCGGAATTAGGCCGTTGACTCGAAATCCGCAGGTTCCATGCGCCGTCTGCACTTTGTTGAGGAGGAGAAGTCCGTGCCCGTCGTCTCTTCATTCGCGCTTTCCGCGCGTTCTGTGGTCTTTCCCGGGTTCCGTACGGTTCTGCTGCTGGCACTCTGGGGCCTGATGATCGGCTCACCGTCGGCCTCGGCGCAACCATTCTTCCGGCGGCCGGTGCTGGTCGATCCGCCGTCCCAAGAGGTGACCGCCGAGTTCCTGCTTCAGCGAATCGGGCGGCGTGGAACCGCGAAAAGGGACGGCCTGGAAGGTCCACTACTCCCGGGGCCTGCACAAGGGACTTTACATCACCGGGGCGTGGTTCAAACGCGACCTGGCAGAGGACTGGATCAAGATCCTCAACGATGCGCGGGTCTCCGAGCTGTTCGTCCCGTACCACCAGCATAGCTACGTGCGCTTCCTGGACTTGACCAGCTTCTCGTTCCCATTGGCGGAGGTCAAGGCCGAGGACGCCGGTCCCTTCGGCACGCTCATGCCCCCGTTCCAGGGGGACACCTACGCGACGGTGGTGAAAGAGGTTCGCGACCGGGGCATCGCGTGGAAGGATTATGCCCACGGCGTGCGTCGCGGACGCGAGTTGGTCCTCTGGGGTGCCCTTGAAGCCGGCAATTACATGTATCTCATGTCCTATTCCTTCCATGACGACGGGACGATCGCGTTTCGCGTCGGGGCGACCGGGCAGAACCTGCCCGGCCAGCGGTATGAGGCCCACGTGCACAGCGCCCACTGGCGTATCGACATCGATCTGTTCGACGGCAACAAGAACTCCGCAATGCTCATGAAGCATGTGGAGGACCCCGCGAGTCTCGGCGCCGAGGACGTGAAGGACCCGTTCAATGGTGGGCTGGAAGGTGGGGTCGACTGGGACCCCAAGGAATTCACGATGATCCGGGTGGAGTCGGAGAAGAAGAACGCGCGGGGCGAGACGATCGCCTATGACTTGATGCCGCTCCGTTACGGCACGCCGCGGCATCATGAGGCATTCACACGCCATGACCTCTGGGTCAGCCGGTCTCATTCCGATCGGCCGCTGGAGTACCTGTTCGTCAATCTGCCAAACATCGTCAAGGACGAGGAGCCCGTCGAACGGGCCGACATCGTCCTGTGGTGCAACTCGGCCGTTCATCATGAACCCCGGAACGAGGACGGCATGCCGGGCGCGGGGCGGCGGTACTGGCCAGGCGACGACGCCTGGGCGGGCTCGGCCCCGGTGATGTGGAGCGGCGTGGATCTCGCGCCCCGCAACCTCTTCGACCGGACGCCGTTCTATCCATATCCCGCAGCCCCACCGGCTCGACCGGCCGGCGCAGCGGTTGCCGGTGCGGCCGGCGAGGATGGGAACCGGCCCGTCGCGGCTCCCGCTGAGGCCGCACCGAATCGCTCGGATCCTGATCAACGGAAATGATCGCCAGAGACCTGGCCGAGGTTGCCTGCGGGCCGGCGCCCTCGATGGGACGTGACGGAGGTTGCTTCCAAGCCGGTGTGTGTCAACCGAGTCGGCGATCCCTCGAGGTCCTGGCGCGCCGGTGGCCGTCGGCTGAACCAGACTGCCAGACCGCCAACGATCAAGGCCGCGCTGATGTTCTGCGACCAGGTCATTCCGGCAAAAACGGCCGGTTCGTCGCTTCGCAAGGATTCGATCGGCCAGCGAGTCACGGCATAGGCGATCATCAAGAGTGCCATGACCTTGCCCGGCCTCCGATCCCGGCGGCCGTAGAGCAAGAGCAACCCCACAACGAGAAGACTGGCCAGCAGCGAATAGAGTTGCGTGGGGTGGACGGGCAGCGATAGGCGTGCCTCGGTCGAGATCAGCCCATCATTCACCTGGCGGGCCCAGGCATGAGAGCCGGCGGGAAATCGCACGGCCCAGGGGAGATCACAGACCGCGCCATGGCAACAGCCGTTGAGGAAGCAGCCAATTCGTCCCAGCGCGGCCCCGATCGCCACCGCCGGTGCAACCGCGTCGGCCATCCGCCAGAACGGAAACGGCCGTCGGAGCCAGTAGAGGATTGATCCGGTCAACCCGCCGAGGATGCACCCATAAAAAACGTTGCCCCCTTGCCACGTCCGAAAAAGATCGCTCGGTTCGTGGAGCGCCTCCGGATGCTGCACGAAGTAAAACGCCCGGGCGCCGATCACGCCGCCCAGGAACAGCCAGGTTGCCAACTCGTAAACCGCGTTGGGATCGACTTTCTCACGCCGTGCGCGCCAGACGGCCATCATCAGCGCCGCCGCACAGGCGACGAAGATCATCACACCATAGCTGTGGATCCGGAGACCTGAGCCCGGAAGGACAAAGAGAATCGGACGCATCCGTGCATCCTCGGGGGTCGCAGCCGGTTTCGATTCGGACTATCCGCCCCGCAGCGATCGGGACGCTCCCGCGGCCTCAAGATGCCAGGGAATGGTCTGCGGTTCAAGGTCAGATTGCCGGTGCGGATCGGGCAAATGCCCGGCCGAGGGGTTGTCTTTGGACGAGCGAAGTCCGAAACTGAGGGCAATGGGTCGTTGCATGACCTGGGTTGCCGAGTGGGCGAATCGGGCGTGAAATCGCAAGGGAGGCCATCATGGGTATCACATTGCGCAGCGTCGCATTCGCGGAAGGAGAGACGATCCCGCGCCGGTTTACGGGTGATGGCGAGGACCTCTCGCCGCCTCTCTCGTGGGAGGGCTTGCCGCCCGCGACGCGGGAGCTGGCGATGATTGTGGACGACCCCGATGCACCGACCAGCGAGCCCTGGGTTCATTGGGTCATCTACAAATTGCCTGCGACCCAGGAAGGACTGATCGAAGGTGTGCCGCCAATGCCGCGACCGAAGTCTCCTCCGGGTTCGATTCAAGGCAGGAATTCGTGGGATGCCATCGGCTACCAGGGACCGGCGCCGCCCAAGGGGCACGGCGTGCATCGCTACTTCTTCCGGTTGTATGCGCTGGACCGAGGGCTCGAGCTCCCCGAGGGTCTGGATAAGGCGGGCTTGCTCAAGGCGATGCGCGGTCACATCCTGGCCCAGGCCGAGCTGATGGGTACCTATCAGCGTTAGGTTGAGAATCAAGGCCATCGAGCGGTGCCCGATACGCGAAGACATCGCGGACCCGACCCGCGCGACGCCGAATCCTTCGGACCGTCGAGCCTGCCCGCCTTGCGCAGCGGTGCGGGACCTGTCCTGGCTGTTGAGCCGGGATTATGCGCCGGTCTCGGCCTTGAAACTGGTCGGCGATCGATGGAGGCTCACGGAGCGCCAACGGATGGCCGTGCGGCGTTCCGCCTGTTCAGAGGAGGCTCGGATCCACCGGAGGGCCCGCGAATGCGCGGCGGCCGACCTGGCGGGGGTTGAGCTCTGGATCGACGGTTTCAACGTCGTGACGACGATCGAGACCTGGCTGGGTGGCGGGGTCGTTCTGCACTGTCGCGATGGGGCTTACCGCGACCTGGCGGGCGTTCACGGGACCTATCGCCGGGTTGCCGAGACTCTGCCATCGATCGAGATCCTGGCTCAGGGACTCGTCGGGCTCGGTGTCCGCCGTGCCTGCTGGTTCTTCGATCGCCCAGTCTCCAATAGCGGCCGCATTGGTGCCCTGGTCCTTCAGCATGCTGCCGAAGGATCGCGCGACTGGCCGGTCGAGCTGGTGGATGATCCGGATCCGATCCTGAAGCGAGCGGCGGAGATCGTCGCGACGGCCGATAGCGCGATTCTCGACGCGGGCCCGCGGTGGTTCAACCTGGTGCGTCATGTGATCGAATCGGCGGATGGCGGGACGTCCGTGCGTGACGTCACGAGCGATGAAGACGAGGCGGGAGCCTGAGTGTCCCGCGGATCAGGGTCGATGGCCCGACGGGCCATGCCCTCGCTGGAAGAACGATGCGATCGCGTCACGAGCGTCTTCCGAGATCGCCAGCTCCGCGAACGCGGAGATCGCGGCCTGGCGCGCGGTTTCCTGGCCCTGGGCCAGATCGATCGTGACGATGGACAGGATCCGCTCCTGGGCGTCGGGATGCTGGCCGGGCTGGTCGACGATCAGGGCGCGGGCCCGTTCCAGGGCACTCTCCCAGGTCTCGACGTCGGGAGTCCGTTCCAGGCGGACGGCCGTGGTCAGTGCATCCCCCGGTTCCAGCGGATCACCGTCGGCGGCCAGGCGGTCGACGATCCCGAGGGACCGCGCGCGGAGATAACCAATCGATCGACCCGAGATGAGCAGGTCGAGGGCATCATCGGGATCGATCAGCCGGGGGAGGCGGGTGATCCCGCCCCATGCCGGGACCAATCCGAAATGCACTTCCGGCAATCCGACCTGGAGCGGCTCGGCGGAGGCCAGCGCGATACGCCGACGACAGGCCAGGGCCAGCTCCAGTCCGCCGCCGAGACAGACGCCATGGATGACCGCTACCGTCGGAAACCGGACCGACGTGAGGCGGTCCAGGACGGTCAGGCCCCGTCGGAGGAGTTGTTCGACCTCGGTCGTCGTCCGACAGGCGAGGACGGTCTTGAGGTCGGCCCCCGCGCAGAAGCCCCCGGGCTTTCCCCCGCGCAGGAGGAGACCGGCGATCGAGGGGTCGGCCTCGGCGTCGGCGACATGCGACTCCAGCTCATCGATGGCGGGGCGGTCGAGCACGTTGTACGATCGTCCGGGTTGATCGAACCACAACGTCCAGACCCCGCGATCGTCGCACTCGCGCCGCCAGGAAGTCTGGGGGGTCGGAGAAGACATGGCGATCACCTCCTTCTGGGGTTATGATCGGGCAATTCGGGAGCACGGTGTCGATGGATCAGGAGGATTGAGAACCATGCGGCGGCGTCTGATCAGCAACTTGCTTGGTCTCGTCGGAGCGATCCTCGGCGGCGTGCTGGGATTCTACACCTTCTCCTGGCTGGAGGACAAAGGTTTCTACGGCCTGGCCGTACCCGGGGCATTTCTGGGTTTGGGATGCGGCCTGCTCGCGCAACACCACTCGATTCCGCGCGGAGTTCTTTGCGGTCTGGGCGCGCTGGGGTTGTCTCTGTTCACCGAATGGAAGTTTCATCCGTTTCGGGCGGACAACAGCTTCTCATTCCTGGTCGCTCACTTGATGGATTTGAGTCCCGTCACACTACTCATGATCGCCATGGGAACGATCATCGCATACTGGGTCGGCAAGGACGGGGGCTACCGTCGATTTCAGCCGAGCCGAGTCCCCGAGTCAGCCGAAAGGAAGACGGAACCGGTCGAGGAGCGTTGAACGTCGTCCGGGCTTTGAGGATTCCTTTCGGTGAGGCGGAGCCTACAATTCCTGAAGAGAGATGGAGATCGTCTCCCGGGGCACTTCCATCCGATCGCGTCAACGAGGAAGGAGACCAAAGCCATGGCGGTAACGACCTCAGCACCCGACCGTCCCGCAACGCCGGATCACGACGAGGCTTTACGGGCCAAGCAGGTCCGCCAGGCGGAGGAACTGCTGTTCTCCGGCCCCTCGACCAGCGGGTTCGCCAAGGCGCTGTTCAAAGGCCAATTCCACAGCGAGACCCTCTTCCCGTACCCCGACCTGACCGAAGAGGAGCGGCCGGCGGTCGAGCAGGCGGTCTCGGCGGTCAAGGCGTTCGCGGACGCCCACATCGACGCCGACGTCATCGATCGCGAGGCGGACATTCCGTCTACGGTGATCAAGGGACTGGCCGGGCTTGGCGTCCTGGGCATGGCGGCACCTGTCGAGTTCGGGGGCCGCGGCTTCTCGCAGATGGGCTACTGCCGGATCATGGAGGTCATCGGCGGCCATTGCGCCGCGACGGCCGTGTTCGTGAATGCCCACCACTCGATCGGGCTCCGGGCTCTGGTCTTGTTCGGGACTCCGGAGCAGAAGGCACGCTGGCTGCCCTCGCTGGCCAGCGGTGAGACGCTCGCGGCGTTTGCGCTGACAGAGGAGCAAGCCGGCTCGGACGCGAGCAACGTGCAGACCACCGCTCGCCCCTCGGAGGACGGTCAGACCTATCTCTTGAACGGCACCAAGCGGTACATCACCAACGGCGCCATCGCGGGCGTCTTGACCGTGATGGCGCGCACACCCGATCCGCGTGGGGGCGAATCGAAAGTCACGGCCTTCCTGGTCACGCCGGATCTGCCTGGCTTCGAGGTGGTCGAAGCGCGCATGCCCAAGTGCGGCATTCGGGGCACGGCCACGGCGAAATTGGCCTTCCATGATATGGCGGTTCCGGCTTCGCACATCCTCGGTCCGCTGGGCAAGGGACTCAAGGTCGCGCTCACCGTGCTCGACTTCGGACGGACGACCTTCGGAGCAAGCTGCACGGGGTTGGCCAAGGTCTGCCTCGCCGCAGCCGCGCGCGATGCCGCGCGCCGGCAGCAGTTCGGCCGGCCGCTCGCCGACCTGGAGCTGATCAAGAAGAAGATCGCTTATCTCGCCGCCACAGCTTATGCCATGGAGGCGACGACCTATCAAACGGCGGCCCTGATCGATCGCGGTGCCGAGGACTATATGCTCGAGACCGCGATTCTCAAGGTCTTCTCCACCGAGGCCCTCTGGCAAGGCGTTTACGAGACCCTCCAGGTCCACGGCGGCCAGGGGTACTTCAGTGACGAGCCTTACGAGCGGATGATGCGCGATGCCCGGATCAATACCATCGGCGAAGGAGCCAACGAAGTTCTCAAGGCGTTTATCGCTCTGGTCGGGATGCGCGATATCGGCGAGGGACTCAAGTCGACGCTCGAGGGCCTGAAGCGCCCCGCCACGTTCCTGCCGACTTTCTGGAACTTCACCCGCGGCCATTTCGGGCAATTGGTCCGGACTCCCGGGGTCACGGTGGCCACGCCGATGCTCCGGCCGATGGCCGAGGCGCTGGCTCGCCGCGTTGCGCGGTTCGGTCGGATGACCGAGCGGCTCCTGATCGCCAACCGCGAGGCGTTCCTGGAAATGCAGTATCTCCAGGAGCGGGTCGCCGACGCCGCGATTGCGCTGGTCACGTCCGCGTGTACGCTGTCGCGCTGGGATCGCTCCGAGGCTCTGAACCGGGCCACGCCGGCCGAGCGGTCGGCCGCCGAGCTCTATCTGCGAATGGCGAACCGTCGCTTCGATGAATCCTTACGAGCGCTCAGCCAGAACGACGATCGGCTCACCACGGAGACGGCTCACGAGGCGCTCCGGATGTGGACGGATTATCAAGCCGCCCGCTCTTGACCGCGGGTTTACCCCTACCAGGGCGCCCGCGTGACGTAATCGAGTGCCGCGCCTGAGAACAGGTGGAGGAACAGGTGTGAGGATCTGACCCGAATGGCACTCGGATTTTCGCAAACCGTTATATGGCATCTAGTTTCGTCGAATGTCACCGCATTTATTCGGGGTTTCTCTCGGGACCGGTTCCCGCAATTCCCGGGGAATCGGAGCGCGGCCCAAGGTGAGGGCAACGAATGAAAGCGGAGATCGACGACACAACCGATTGGCGGACAAAGGGTTATGGAAATCCGAGTGCCATTCGGATCTGCCCCTCAGTTCAACGGCGGCAATTTGATCAATAGGACATTTTGCCGTGAAGATTTATTTTGTCTATTGATAAAAGCGATTCGCGATCCTCTCGGGGCCACCGAATGCGCCGCGGTCTTCGGTGGGCCTCACGCCGCCGAGCGGCGTTCGACCCACCCTACAAGGCGTCAGGTCACGATTGCGGGTTTCCCGCGTCCTAACTGCGCGTTGCGCTCAGGACCTCGGCCATCGCGTTCGGAGTCGAGGGGAAACGGTTGAGGAGCGCACGCACCGAGCCTGCGCTCGTCGGATGGCAGGCCAAGAGGCTCCGGGGTCACGGGGCCGTGTTGATTCGCCCAGACGACGGGGACGCCCAGGGAAACGGCGAGCGCATCGGTCGTGGCCGGATAGGCCGCCAGCAGTGAGGCCGCGGTTTGCTGCGAGGGATCGAGAGCCGTCCTTGAGGTGGTGGCTTCGAGTGCGTCAGCGGACGTTCCGGCCTCGGAAGCCGCGACTTGCCGATTCCAGGGCGGCTGCCAATGGGCCAGCGCATCCAGGTCGGGCGGGAAGATCGCGACGGCTTCCTTGACGAGGGTCGGCAAGGCGGTCGCGGCGTGGGGGCGCAGCATCATCAGGAGCTTGGGCAGCCAGGGCATCAAGAGGTGGTCGGGCAGTCGCTCGAATGCCTTGCTCAGCAGCTCGACCGTCAAGCCGGCGACCATCGGAGTGAAGGCCAGCGCGAGTAAGAACCCGCCCAGATAGTCGGGGAGCGTGGGGAGCAAGAGCTCGTTGTCGATCAATTCGTCGAAATGGCTGCGCAGGCTGGCCAACTCGCGCAGCCGCAGCACGCACTCGGCCGTCCAGAGCAGCGCGAGCTTGGGCGGATCGGTCGTGACCAGGCCGCCCTGGCGGATGGCGATCACGAGCTGGCTCCGCTCGCAGCCGAGCGACAGGGCCAGGCTTTCCAGGGTGAAGATGAACTGGAGCATCGCCGCCAGATCGGCGGGGTTCACTCCACGATCGGCGAAGGCGTTCGGTAAGAGGGTCGCATAATGCGAGTAACCGGTCGTGATGAAAGACCGCGTCCAGGCGGGCAGTCCCGACTCGGTGGTCCGGTAATAGTGGACCAGCCGGGTGATCCGGGCATGAATCTCACGCGCCTGCTGAACGTCGGGCTCGCGCACCAGCAGCTCGACGGCGCGCTCGCCGAGCTCTTCGGTCAGTCGCTCGCTCTTGAGGAACAGGAGACTGTCCTCGGCGGCGCGGAGGGCCTCGGCCGTCCGTGCGTCCGGACCGAAGGCGACCTTCTTGAGCCGACGCTCCAGGACGTGCTCGACCGTGATGCCCTCGTAACCGAGCTGAATGACCGCCCCCTGATTCTTCCCGATGGCGACGTCCCAGCTCTCCTGCTGTGGGACGTATCCAAGCTGGCGCTGGCCCATGATCGGCCGAACCACACCCGCGGGCAGCACGTACAACAGCTTCCAGAGCAGGTCCGAGCCGGGTAACAGGTCGGGCCGCTTGCGGAAGTCCAGCAGGGCTCGCTGAATCGTCCGGGCCGTCAAGGAGATCGGCAGGTTGGCCAGCCGTTCGTAGACGTCGCGAGCCAGGGGCGGCATCGACTCGAAGCCGATCTGGCCGACCTTGTCGCCGCCCAGCAGAATGTCGCAGAGCCGCGCGACGCTGCGCTTGCCCGGGACAACCTCCTTCTCGATGCAGGTGACTGCCGCATCGCGGAAATCATAGGGCGTGGGATGGCGACGGTTCCTCATGTTGGCCAGCAGGATGGAGGTCTGGTAGACCGCGATGCTGTCGGCCGCCGAGGCGAGGTAGCCGTGCCGCCGGGCCAGCTCGACAATCCGCACACAGTTGTGCAGGAGCAGCTCCTCGTCGGACTCAAGCGGCACCGGCGGGTTCTGGAGATAGGCGAGCAACCGCGCAGCATTGGGCTCCGCCGAGGGGGTTTCCTTCTGGGAGACCGATGACGCGGGCGTTGCCGCTCGTGCGGGTTTCCCTTTCCGTTTCGATTTTGGGCTCGCGGCTGGGAGATCGCCGACCGACTCGTCCGCGAGATCGTCGTCGTTCCGGCGGCGTGGCTTGAGTGAGAACGCCCGCAGGTTCTGCTTGGCGAGGCTCTTGCGCCATCGGGCATCGGCCAAGGTGACGGCACCAGGCGGATAATCGAACTGATGGCAGATCGCACTGTAACTGCTGGGGATGAGACCGTAGAGCCACGCGGTGTCGGTTCGCGGCGGGATCTCCCAGAGAGCGTCGTTCTCGACTCCGAACTCGGGGACCCGGCTGGCCGCGTGAGCTGCGCCGCAGATGTAGATGGAGTCGCGGGGGTCCACCGATCGATCGCGCAGGTGCTGCTTCATTCGCGTCCACATGTGCCGCTCGCGGAGCTCGTCCTGGCGAACGTCGGGCTCAGTGGAACCCAGGCGACGGAACAGGCTGCCGATCAGGAACATCACCTGACGGTACGAGGTGGTATCACCGTCGATCACCGCTTCCTCGACGTACTGGTCCCACCACTCACTGAAATGGCTGACCCGCGAGTTCTTGAGCAGGAGCTGGCGAAATCGCTCGTAGGTTGGAACCAGGGCTCCGATCTCGACTCCGACGGCCGAGCCGTGCATGGCAGCGTCCTCGTCGCCGGGTTCGACCGGTCCAGGCATCGCCTTCTCGACGGCATCCTCCTCGCGCGGCAGCCACTGGAAGACGTGATCGACCGAACGATCCACGAAGATGAGCTCGGTCTCCTGATGCTCCAGGGCGAAGGCGATGGCCTGGAATTCAGCGGAGAACTCCGTGAGCGGGCAGACGAGGTTGAGCGGTGACCACGACGTCGGGAAGGCCTGAGACGTCGAGGCGAACGCCTGGAGCGCGACCGGCAGCCTGCACTCACGGAGCCCATCGAGCACCGGGCGCAGATCCTCACAGCATTCCATGAAGATGACCCGCGGCGTGCGCCGGGCCAGTCTCTGAACGATGTGGAGAGCCGACGATGGCGAATGGTGGCAGACCGGGAAGATCTCCAGCGGCTCGCGTCCGGCGTGCTCGACGTCATCGACAAGTCCGCCCAGGATCGCGGCCAGGGGCTGTGCGTCGGTGGCGAACGCTTCCGCCGCGGCCAGGAGCTGGCGCTTCAGGGGTTCGAACGAGGCCGGCAGGTCATCGGTCGGGGTTGCAGTGCTCACGGCGTCACTTCATCTTCTCGAGAGATGCCTTGCCCGCGGCTTCGAATGCCTTCCACGGGCCGCCCTGGTGTTTCGCGTGCTTGGACACGCCCGCATGCCAGAACTTGTTGAGGATCGAGACGTCTTCCGGGATGCGCCGGACCAGAGTACCGACCAGCGATCGGGCGAGCATGTCGGCCTCGAGGTCCCCCTGCGCCGAAGAACTGGCCGTAAAGCACGGCGTCCTCCAGCACGCCGATCTGCTCGGCGGTCGACAACGCACTCTCCAGTCGGGAATCCTCCGAGGTCTCGGATGCGGAAACCTCGCGCAGGTCGGCGAAGGTCTGGAGCAGGATGTCGAGCATGGCCGGAGGCAATTCCACCTCGAAGCGATTCCGTGCGAGGAGCTCGCGGGTGCGGAACAGGACGATCTCCTTCTCGGTGGCCTTGTTGGTGACGATCGGGATCTGCACGAAATTGAAACGGCGCTTGAGGGCGGTCGAGAGATCGTTCACACCCCGATCGCGGGCGTTGGCCGTCGCGATGATGTTGAAGCCTGGGCGGGCGAAGACGACATTGTCGCCTTTCAGCTCCGGGATCGTGATGTATTTCTCCGAGAGGATCGAGATCAAGGCGTCTTGCACGTCGCTGCTGCAACGGGTGAGCTCCTCGAACCGGCCCATCAAGCCTTGCTGCATCGACGTCATGATCGGCGAGGGGATCATGCTGTCGCGCGACTGGCCGGCGGCGATGACCATCGCCACGTTCCAGGAATACTTGATCTGGTCCTCGGTCGTACCCGCGGTCCCCTGGACGACATGGGTGCTGTTGCCGCAGATCGCGGCGGCCAGCAGCTCGGCCAGCCAGCTCTTGCCCGTCCCGGGGTCGCCGATCAGGAGCAGGCCGCGGTCGCTGGCTAAGGTCACGATCGCACGCTCGGCCGTACCTGCGTCGCCGAAGAACTTGGGTGTGATCGGCTGCTCTAGCTTGTCCGAAGGCGTCGAGCCCAGGACGAAGATCCGGACCAGACGAGGCGAGAGGCGCCAGTTTGATGGTCGCGGTCCTGTGTCGATCGACTGGAGCCATTCCAGCTCGTGGGCGTACTTCACCTCCGCCGGCTCGCGGAGGATCTTCTCGATAGGCTCGGCCGAGGCCGGAGCCGGTCCTTGAACCACGCCGACCGATTTCACCTTGGCCATCGTTCGACTCCTTGGACCACGTCAGTAGGGCGCTCTGTGAGCACCGGACGAGCGAAAGTTCCCAAAGCCCCGGAGGTGCGACCGGACGCAGCCAGGGGCGTCAGCACCTGGACCGTGTCACGTGAACCCTTCCCCGAATCTCTTCCCTGGACCGTCGCGCCGCCCGGGGTTGCGGCGGGCCAGGGAAGAGATCATCTTTTGACCTGATCATATCCAGGGCTGACGCCCCTGGCTACGTCCTTCCGCCCCCATTCGGGGGCTCCGCTCATGTTTTATGGAACAGACTCTCAGTTCAATTGCTTCTTCAATTCGACGATCAATTTCTTGATGTTGCCGGTCAGGACCGGCAGCCCGATACTCTTGAGCTGCTTGCGGAACCACTCCTCGACGCTGAAGTATCCTGTGCCGCTGACCGAGCCGACCGGGATGAAGTGGACGCCGGACTGCTTGACGGCCTTGATCATCTCGAACAGCCCATGGTCGTCGAAGAAATCCGAGATCCAGACCATCGTGGTACGTCGAGGATCGACGACAAGGCCACGGGCGTGCTCCATCGCCCGGGGGCCGTACGTGCCTCCGCCCAGGTTGGTGCGCAAGAGGGCCTCGAATGGGTCGGCCACCCAGGGTGTCAGGTCCATCACGTTGGTGTCGAACGCGACCAGCGACACGACGATCCGCGGGAGGGTGGCGAAGATCGACGCCAGAATCGCGCACTGAACCATCGCGCTCACCATCGAACCCGACTGGTCAACGACCACGATCAAATACTTGTTCAGGGTCTTCTGCGCCGTCTGCCGATAAATGAGCTGGTCGACGTAAACCCGGCGATCGGCCGGATTGAAATGGTGCAGGTTCTTCCAGACCGTGCGCTTGAGGTCAAGGTTGCGATAGACACGCTTCGGCGGGACCGAGCGATCGATCTCGCCGGACTTGGTGCTGTAGACTTGCTTCTTGAGCACAGCAGCCAGGTCATCGACATATTTCTTGATCAATCGCCGCGCGTTGGCCAGTGCCGGGCCGGACAGGTTGGACTTGTCACGGAGAAGTTGTTCGAGCAGGGGCATGGTCGGAGTGAGCTGGGCGGCGAGCCGGTCGTCCTTCAAGACCTCGCGAAGGTCCATGCGCTTGATCAGGTCGCTCTCCATGGCGACCAGCTCCTCGCGGAGCTGGCGGTCATCGATATCGGGGGCGTGGCCGCTCGGCCCCATTCCGCGACCCGTCGACGGTCCGGGGGTAGGATTCCCGCTCCCCTGGCGTAACGAGCCCGGCGCGAGGCCCATGCAGCGCTCGAAGGCGGCCACGTCCTGGCACCACTGGCTGTACTGGGCCGCCGTGCACGAAGGCGAGCTGGTGTTCGGTCCGAAGACATTGAGTAACAGCTTCGAGAACGCGAAGTCGCGACGGAGGTCGATGTCGTCTTTCGTGGCCGGCTCTTGTAGAGGTGCACCGGCTCCGTCTTCTTCAGGGGGTTGCATGCAGCGCTCGACGGCCGCGAAGTGGGGGACCAGTCTGGGATAGCGGTGCAAGAGCACATCGACGCCAATCCGGGGGTCAAGGATCTCGGACGGCAGCTCGAGCCGCGCGGCCAGTTTCGCGGCCATCGCTTCCAGCGAGGCGCCCGTCTCATCCAGGCCGGAGACGGCACTCAAGAGCCTCCAGTAGATCAGCTGGCGTTGTTTGCCGATTACGGGATCAACCATGGTCGGACCTCACGATTTCCGGAGCAGCCGGCTGGCGCGTTCCTGCAAGACCTCGAGCGAGCTCTGCTTCAACTTCCGCCGCGCTTCGGCAATGCCTTCGCCGCTCTGGATCTGGCCGATGATCGGATGCCGGATGCAAATCGGCTGGACTCGCCATTCGCCGCGATCGAAACGCAAGATGGCGATGGTCTCGGTGGACGCTGCGATCGCCTCGGCTGTGAGCTCGCTCTCGGCAGCCACCCGTTCCTCGGCGATGGGCAGGCCATGGGCGCCCTTGAGGTGAACCACCTCGGCGATCTGGACCGGATGTCGAGTCAGGGGAGACGGAGGTGGCATCGAGGTGAGCCGGTCGGCGGCGGCCCAAGGGTTGGCGGCAGCCCCCTTCTTGGGAGCCGACCGCAAGATCAAGTCGCCGTTGTCCCGAAGCTCGGCGGCGGAGACGCGGAGTACCTTCTTTTGTTCGAGCGCTTCGAGGACGGGTTCGGCGATGGCTCCGCACACATCCCAGATTTCGGACCCGGCGATCGCGCCGACCTTGTAGCCGGTGAACGGGACACGAACGGTCCTGGCCGTGCCGTCGTCGAACAAACCATAGAGCAAGGCACAAACGAAGTTCTCATGAGATTGGACGTCGAGCCCCAGGGGAGTCAAGGTCCCTTGGACGTCGCGAAATCCCAAGGTTGCGGGCACCTGCTGCGTGCGGACGAATGCCGCCGACCAGAGGTCGCCCCATCGGAAAACGGGGAGGTCGGGTACCCGCGCAGCCGGCATCGACCGCAAGAGTTCGTTGTGGAAGCCGGTCAACAAGGCCGCCAGACCGGTCAAGTCGGGATCGTCCTGGAGGTTCTCCAAGGTGGCGGCGAACGGGGCCACGGCGGTTTCCTCCAACGGTCGGAAGCCAGTGATGGCCAGCTCGGCGAGCCAGTGCTGGACGCTGGACATCGCCGGGGCCGATCCTCCGGGAGGCCGCGCGGGCGTTTCCTCAACGTGAATGGCCGGACGTCCCAGCTCGGTCTGCAACTGGGCGAGGAGCGCATCGTGCACGGCACCGAGCAGGGCGACCCGTGCCGAAGCCAGCACCAGGAACGACCGTGGGACGAACTCGCTCTGGCCGACCGCCGTGACGGCCTCGGCCACGGGCCGGCCCAGTGGGGAGCCGTCGAAGATCGCGGACAGATCGTCGAGCGAGCGCCGGTGGGTGTCGCCCAGGCGGGCAAACCCGTGGACAAGGCAGTCGTCGAACTGCTCGACCAGGTCGAGGGTTGCCTCGACCCCTGAGGGTAAACTCTTGAGAGCGTCCATCACGCGAACCAGCTCATTTCGAGGACGGTACCGGGCCGCACGCGCAGCTCGCAATAACGAAGATAGTTCAAGAACCGGCTGAAGACGACACCGGGCGACTCTTTCTGCTCCACACCTTGCAGCAAGGCGACCAGCCCGGCTGCTCGTTCCACCGAGGGTCCGTCGGTCGTCACCCCGAGATAGGCCGCAACGTCTTGCGAACCGTGCTGGATCATCGCCTCGTCAATCATTTCCTGAATGTGCTTGCACGGAGCCCCGCGCAACCCGCCGCACGGCCGGTTGTTGTTCGTACAGCAATAATAATTGCCGGTCTTGCCTTCGATGAACGAGACATAGACTCGTGCGATGTCCGACCCGCTGGACACAACCCCTTGCACCCGTCCGCCGGAAAGTTCGACAAACGGCACCGTCTTCACATCGCGTATTCCACCCAGACGTCCCACGGAGACGACGCTCGCTCGGTTGATCATGATCCGACTCCGTTGAGAGGGAAGGGCCATCGAGTCCACTCCCGTATCCTCATCCCGGAGATAGTGTACAAATTTTCCAAAAGACGTCAACGGGGTTCTGCTTGCGATTGGACGAATTCAGCGGGATTCCGTGCCGGAATTCGTGACGCCCATGGATCGTCGAAGGGCCGGTATTTGAAGGCCTCGGTCGATACGGGATACAATGTGAAGACCGGAAACACGATCCCCCCGAGCATCTCTCAGGCACGCCGAAGGCAAGGAACCCGCGCGATGTCAACGAATGGCGAGACGAGGTCCATGGGAGGACTGGGGTGGACGGTCCTGGCGCTCGTAGCCGTGGTGATCGGGATCGCCATCCTGATCCTCGGCGCGAGTCGGCCGGATGACGTCCCCGTGGCGGACGCTTCGCCGACGACGCTCGCCGTTTCTGTCCCCCCCGGCCATCGCAAGAGCGTCGTTCTGGGCGAAATGAGAGCAGGCGAGACCTATCGCTTGCTGGTCACAGTCGAAGGCACTGTGTTCGAACCCTCCGAGCGCTCCGCGCCGAGTTCACCGGCTCGACCGACGACCACATCGGCAAGGAGCTCCATGGGGGCGATCCCGATTTCTATCTGCCCTATCGTGCCGATCGCGACGGCCGGGCGAGTCTGATCCTGTCGCGGCATCCGGGGCCTGGCACAATTCTGCCCGTCCGGATCGAGTGGACGCAACTCCCACTCGAGAAGTCCGACCGCGCCGCGATCGAAGCCGAGCCCAACGACACCTGGCAACAAGCCAACCCACTCGTCCTGGGCCGAGATGTCTACGGCACGGCCGACGACGTGGATTACCTCGAGAACACGACCGAAGGCCAATCAGGCCTCGACTGGTTTCGATTCGAGGTGACCGAAGACAAGCCCATACTGGTCTACTTCCAGCTTGACCTGCTCGACCGCGACGTCTCGGCGAACCTGCGGGCTTACCGATTGGACTCGAAGACCAATCGGATCGAACCCTATCTCCAGGGCAAGGACCCGATGGAGATCGTCCACGACCGCGAGCGCGAGCGGTACTCCAAGCACATCAGCCGAACGTTTTCCAGGGGAACTTATTATTTAGAAGTGAACGCGAACCATCCGGATTATATCCTCCGGACCCGAGTATTGCCCGTCCCCCCTTACCCGGACCCAGCCCAGGCTGTCGAAGCCGGGATGCACTACATCATCAACGTCGGCGACGCCTGGTTCGCCCAGATCCCGCGCGAGGGAAACATCTACGTCCGCTCCAACAACCTGCACGACACGGCGACCCGATGCACCGCATGTCATCCGTCCAGCTTCTCGACCGAGGCCAACCTCGTCGCGCACCGCAACGGCTATCCGATCCGGTCCAAGTCCAACTTCCAATATGTGATTGATCGATTATACAATTCGATCACTCCCCTGTACGGCGACCAGGGACTCTACTGGCAACGGTTCATCGCGATCCCACTCCAGGCGCAAGGGAAGCAAGGGGGCATCCTCCTGGACTTCGAGCGTCAGGTGGCGCAGCGCGAGACGAAGACAGTCGAGCGGTTCGGGCCGTTTCTGGAACGGGCCTGGGCGTCGCGGCAGGATCTTCCCAAGGACGAGCTCAATGGCGTGATCCCGCTGGACAGCAAGTTCGGCTTTGCCTGGCGCGATTGGCGCGTGTTGGAGGAGCTAGGCCGGCGAACGGGCCAGGCCCGTTATGCCCAGGCCGCGGCGCAGATTGCGGCAATCGTTGGCGAGCGGGCGGCAGACCGCCGGATCGAGACACTTCAGGACAGGATTCACCGGCTCTATGCCTGGTGGCTGATCGACAAGGTCAAGTTTGCCAACAAGATCAAGCGTGAGACCGGCGCGCTGATCGCGTTCCAGAACGCGGACGGCGGCTGGCATGAGGTTGACACGGGTCCCGGCCCGAGTGCGGTTTATACGACCGGCCAGCTCGTCTGGACGCTGCTCCGCATCGGCCTGCCGCGCGACCATCGGGCGGTGGCCAAAGGATTGCGTTACTTGTTGTCCCAGCAGCAGGACTTCGGCGGCTGGATTCAGACCACAACCCACGAGAACTTCCGCACCCCGATGCGCGAGACGCGATACGCCGTCATGGCCCTGGCCGAGGCGTACCCTCGACCCGAGTCTCCCCTTCGGGGCTGGGGCAACCGCGACGATGGCCCGGCCCGGCTGCCCCGGACCGATTCTCTGGTCCACACACTCGACGACCTGGAGAACCTCTGGGATGTTTCCGCCTCGGAACGCCCGGGTTTCGAGAAAGCCATCGTCCCTCTGCTTCGCCATCCCGAGCCGATCGTGCGCGCCACGGCGGCGGCCTGCCTGGGCCGGGTGGGTGGCCAGGATTCGGTGGCTCCCCTGGTCAAGCTCCTCCCCGACCCATCCAAGATCGTCTGGCGCGCCGCGGCGTGGGCGCTGCGGCGGCTGGGCAACCAGGGAATCGGCCACAAGGCAATCTTGTCGGCCCTGCAAAGTCAGGCCCCGAGGATCCGTCGCGGCGCCACGCGGATCTTCGCCTATCAGTTCCACGGGATGGACGAGCACCTCGAACTGGCCGAACCCCTCTTCGCGCCGGTCCCCGCGAGCGACTTCTGGACGCGTCTCCAGGGGATCCGGACCTTACGCCAGTGGTTCTACCGCACGAACGATCCCCGTTTCGCACGCCGGATCGTGGAGACGTATCTCCAGTTCATGTCCTTCGGGGACAATCCCGTCTTCCGGAAGAACCTCAGCGAGGGCCTCTACATCATGCTCGACGAGAACCTGGGCGGCGGGGTCAGCCTTCAGAAAAACATCGCCGAGCTGCCCGAGGCGATGCGCCGGGGATCCTGGAGGCCCGCAAGGCGTTCGAGCGCGATGTGCTCCTGACGCCCGTTCTGACCGCGCTGAGGCAAGGCGACAGCCTCCAGCGCGCCGGCGTGCTCGCGGCGTTCGACGGATCGTTCTTCAAGGGACGCGCCTATGCGCGCCAGCCCACGGGCATGATCGACGTCGGCAATGACCGCGAGTTCGGGTTCCTCTACGAGCCAAAGCTCGAGGAGCTGGACGCGACGTTCATCCCCCTGCTGGCGGCCGAATTGCCGGCGGTATCACGCCGGCAGGCGATCCAGCTCGCCAGCTTCTTCCGGATCCCGGCGCAGACGCGAAATGGCGGGTTCCAGACCGCGATGCTGCGCCATCTCCGCGACCCAGACGAGAGCGTGCGGGCCGCGGCGCGGGCCGTGATTGCCCGCGAGCTGGACCTCGCCGGTGCCGAGTCGGATTCGAAGCGGATCGAGCTGATCGCCTCGGCGATGGAGGGAAGCCCGGAAGAGCTCGCCTCTGTCCTGCAAGCGATCGGACGGAACGAGCGGCTGGCCAATCGGCCGGAGATCATGACGGTGATCCGCCGGTTGATGAACCGGGAAGCGGCCGCGCCGGCCTTGCTTCCGCTCTTGCGCTGGCCGTCCGTCCGCGACGCCGAGATCCTCTCAATCATCCTGCATGCCTGGCCGCGGCTGGCGCAGCCCGAGCGGTTGCAAGCGATCGAGGCCTTGCTGGCCCGTCCGGCGCTGGTGGACATGGCCACGCCTCGGGAACAGGTCATGCAGATACTCCGTGCCGGCGTGACGGATCCCTCGGCCGCCGTCCGCGAGCGAACCCTGCGCGGGTCCACGCGCAACCGGCTCTGTGGAAAAGCAAGGGTTCGACGTCGCTCTTGTTCGCGGCCCTGGCCGATGACGCGCCGGCCCTGCGGCTGTTGGGTCTGGATTACACGACAACCAAGCCGGACTTGTGGGAACGAGCCGACGCGCGCGAATACCTCAAGCGACTCTTGATCGATCCCGACCGGCAAGTTCGCCAGGCCGTCCTGCGGATCGTCGCGCGGCCCTCGCTGATGCGCTCCGATCCGACCATGGCACGACGCGTCAAGGCACTCGTGGCCGACCCCGTACTGGGGCCGGAGGCTCGGTTCACCCTCCAGGCCTATGAGATCGACCCCGCGTCGATCACCGCCGATGCCCGCCTCACCAGGCCCCGGCTCCTAAGCCTCTCCACCTTCCGGCGGTCGGTCAATCCGCTCTTCTACCAGGGTGGGGAGGACGGGCACTCCTTCGCCGATTGTCACGGCAACCACACGATCCTTCGCATCGCCGGGCCGGATGCGCACGCCTCGGGCGAAGATCCGCTGATGGTCAATTACAACTCCGCGCTGAAGGTCGTGAACCTCGGCGACCCGGAAGCCAGCCTGCTGCTCCGCAAGCCGCGGAGTCCGCACGGTCAGGGCGGGGCCGATCCGTCGACAACCACGGGCCTGACCCACGTCGGCGGTCCGAGATGGGAAGACGCCGAGCACCCCGCTTATCGCGCGATCCTGGCCTGGATCCGCGAGGCCTCGAAGGCCGCGGCCCAGGAGAGCCATGAGCGGTTTTCAGCCGACAGCTACTCACCCGGTTACGAGCCTGTACTGGCGGGCGACGGCGATCTCAACACGATCTGGCACACCGAATTCGTCGGCGGTACGCCGGGGTATCCCCACGAGCTGGTCGTCAACCTCGGGTCCCCGCAAGCGGTTGAAGGAATCCTCTACGTCCCGCGCCAGGACTCTTCCAACGGACGCGTCCGGGACTTTGAGATCCGCGTCTCGCCAGACGGAAAGATCTGGGGTAAACCTCTCGCCCAGGGACGCTGGGAAAACGACTCCACGTTCAAATATGTGGCTTTACCCACGCCGATCGCGCGGTATGTCCAGCTTCGGGGTTTGTCGGAGGTCGAAGGACGACCGATCATGAGCGCCGCCGAGCTGGCTGTCTCGGTCAGGAGCGACCTGTAGCAACGCTATTCAGGTATTCTTGTCCTATACGTTCAAGCCTTGCAGGACCGGCTGGGCATGAACCGGCTCCACGAGGGCCCCGGCTGTCGGCCGCAGCTCGTGCGGTGCGTCCGCGAGGCCGAGGCCGACGACGATATGAAGGCACTGCGACCGGTAATCGCCGCTGGAGATTTGTTGCACCGTAACGGTGGGATCGACGCCGATCACGGGACTTCCTTTCGCTGAATTGGTGGCGATCGGCCGCAATGCCGTATCGCGCGGACCTCTGGTTCTCCGACACTCCGGAGGTCGGCCAGGGGCGGCGGATGCGCATCCGCGGATGTACTTGACCGAACTCCGCAGGGGAGCTCGCAAGTCGCCCCGGCCATGAGCCTCATTGGCCGCCGGCGTTCCGGTGCTGGTGAAGGACCTCGACCACGAACCCGCCCGGAGCGCGGAAGTAGAACGTCCAGGCCCCGTGGAACTCCCGGGTAGGCTCAACGTCGAATCCGTCGGCCTTCAGACGCTCATGGAGCTCGTCAACTCGCTCTCGGCTCTCCTGCATGAAGCCGATGTGGAACGCGCAGGGTATTCGACTTCGCTGGAACGCTCGAAGTTGTTCAGGGTCAGGACAAACCCCGATCCATCGATCATGACGGCCAGGACGTCTCCGCGCCGAGCGGGATACACCGGAACCCGAAATACGTCTCGAAGAACTCCCGCGTCCGCGGGACGTCCGGAACCGTGAGGTTGAGATGATTCAGGCCCATGGACGGTACTCCTTTTGGCCTCGAAGACGGGAACTGGGCCGCCGCGGGTCGAAAGGGAAAGCTCCCCTTGTCGCGACTGGTGGCGGCTGGGACAATACTATGGGGGTGAATCGTTATTGTCAATAACCATTTTTCGGAGTCATGAATGGGCCGTTCGCGCACGTCGAATACGACCTCGGATCCGACAACCGAGCTGGGTTTCCTACTGTCGCAGGTCGGAGCCCATGCGTCCTTGAGGTTTGCGGAGCGCCTGGTGCCCCTGAACCTCAAGCCACCGCACGTGGGCATCCTGGGGATCATTGAGCAGGCTGACGGCCTCAGCCAGCAAGCGCTGGGCGAGAAACTCGGAGTGTTCCCGAGCCGTCTCGTCGGGTTGCTCGACGAGGTCGAGGAGCGCGGGTTGGTCGAGCGGCGGGACAGTCCGACCGACCGACGCTCCTACGCGCTCCACTTGACCGGAGCAGGGCGCGAGGTGCTGGCGCAGATCGGGCACATCGCGCGCGAGCATCTCGATGCGCTTCCGCGGCCCTGAACGAGTCGGAGCGTGTGCAGCTCGCGGGATTCCTCCGGCGGATCGCCGATCAGCAGAAGCTGATTCCGGGGGTCCATCCGGGTTTTCGCCGACTTGGCGGCTCGCAGGAGCAGAAATCCTGTTCTTGACGGTCCGGTGGGGTCGTACGGTTTCCGCGAGGTGGCAGCCGCCGGGGTGGTGAGAATCGGCGCGAGGGGCTATCGGATTCGTGAGGAGAGGGACGCTCAACCAGTCCGCAGCCCTCATTTCAAACTACGAATCCACGTATGATGCTCGGATGCGATCCGAGAAACCCCGAACGGACGGTGTCAAGTCGCCCCCGGCGTGAGGTTCGACCAGGACGGAGACAACCAGAATGCCCCGCAATCGCCGTTCGGCCATCGTGGGCGAGGTCTCCGACCTCTATCCACACAGGTCCTTCCAACGATGCCCCCTTGACATCGTGGACTTTGTCGTGCAAAGTGGGAGTCTCGTTGTGATTGCCGGCCGAGGATAGGGGGCGCTAGCGATGGCGAAGGACGAGGTCGGAATGAGAGAGAATGCGAGTCGGAGTGGGTTGCTGGGCTGGTTTCATGAACTGGATCGGCTGCTGCGGGGTGAGCTGACGGGGGTTTCGAGTCTTCGAGCCGGTGGGATCGAGATCTCGCCGTGGCGCCTCTCCGCGTGCATCATCATCCTGGCGATGGTGTACGGGGCCTGCATGGGGACCTTCGCCCTGTTCCGGACGGGGAGTGACCTACGATTGATGTCCTCGGTCAGCAACGTCAGTGACATCCCGGGAGCGGGCCATCATTTAATCATCGTGGCCAACGTGGGTCAGGTACTCCACTTCCGCATCTTCGACGGCGCTGGGAAGAGGGTTGTGGACACGGATGCGACGAGGCTGCCGGAGCAAACGCGGCCGATCGAAGATCTCAGGAGGCAGCTCGAGAGCCTGTGGCCTCCCCATGAGCTTACCCGGAGCGAGAAGGACCGGGTCATCGTCGCAGTGTCTTCCCTCTTCGGTCACCGCTTCGGGATGAGCGGCCCGAGCGTGCTCCAAGTCGTGGCGAGCATGGTCAAGGTTCCCCTTTTGTTCTACCTGACGCTCCTGGTGACGTTGCCGTCGCTCTACGTCTTCAACGCACTCGTGGGATCGCGGCTCACCCTGTCAACGGTCATCCGTCTGCTGCTGGCGACCCTCGGTGTGATGGTGACGATTCTGGCCTCGCTGGGCACGATTGTGGCGTTCTTCTCGGTAAGCACGACGAGCTACCCGTTCATGTTGCTCTTCAACGTGGTGGTCTTCGCCGTCTCCGGCGTGCTGGGGCTCACCTTCTTACTTCAGACCTTGCACCGTCTGAATATCGCCGAGACTGGTCGTCCCCTGACGCCAGCCCTTGAGAATCGGGAACCCCGCGATCCCACTTCCGCCGGAGAGGCCAACGAGACGCAGGCACGGGCCGAAGTGTCGGAGGTCATCAGTCCTCTCGACCCGTTGCCGTCGCGGGTCCTGAGCGGGCATGTGAAGACGGTCTTCCAACTCTGGGTGATCGTCTTCGGCCTGGTGGGTGCCCAAATGGGATGGGTCCTGCGTCCGTTCATTGGTAACCCGAACTTGCCGTTCACCTGGTTCCGTGGCCGGGAGTCGAACTTCTTTATGGCGGTCCTCAAGACGTTGGGGAACCTGTTTTCCTGATGATCAACTTGAGGTCGGCGCCATGAATGCCCTGGCTGGCTTATTCCGGCTCGCCGACAGCGTGCTCCGTGGTGAATCGTCCCGCATCGGGGTCGGACCAACGGCCCGTATGCCGGTTCCCTTCGTGCTCGCCGCGCTGATCGTGTGCTTCGGGATGTTGTACGGGGGGGTGATGGGGACCTACGGAGGGATCGACGACTTGCGGATTTTGCAGGTCGTTTACTCCGCGGTGAAGGTCCCGTTCTTGTTGATGGCGACGTTCGCTCTCAGCCTCCCGAGCTTCTTTGTCGTCAATACGTTGCTGGGCCTGCGGAGTGATTTCGGGCGGGTCGTGCGGGCGTTGATGGCGACCCAGGCTGGGCTGACCGTGATCCTCTCGGCGCTCGCGCCCTTCACCGCGTTCTGGTACGTTTCGGGCAGCGAGTACCAGGCTGCGATCCTCTTCAACGGTGTGATGTTCGCCCTTGCCAGCTTCAGCGCGCAGTGGATGTTGCGCCGCGACTATCTTCCCTTGATCGAGAAGGATCCGAAGCATCGCTGGATGCTACGGGTCTGGATCGCCATCTATGTCTTCGTCGGCATCCAGATGGGATGGGTCCTGCGGCCGTTCATCGGCGACCCCCGAATCCCTGTCCAGTTCTTCCGCGAGAATAGCTGGAGCAACGCTTACGAAATCGTGATTCAGATGATCTGGGATGTGTTCCGGGGACGGGGGAGATGACTCGCACCCAGCCTTCGTCACCCCCCCCAAACGCTCAGCAGTCCGTACTTTTTGGCGCCGTATCTTCCCTGAGTTCGGTCGATCTCCGAGACAAGCTTGGAGGATCCCGGGGGAGCCAGCAACGGTGTCTTGCCATGGGATTGACGGATGGGGCCGCCCACTGTATCGTGCCACAATGGGCACGCGAATCACACTGGACAAGGCGGGACGCATCGTGATCCCCAAGTCGTTGCGGGAGGAGTTGCACATCGAGCCTGGCGATTCCCTGGAATTGGAAGTTGCTGGAGAGCAGATGACGTTGCGTCCCGTGCGAGGGACAGGTCCGCTGATCAAGGAACGGGGAGTCTGGGTCTTCCGGACCGGTCAACCGCTGTCGGCTTCGGTCTCGGACGAGACCATGCGTCGCATCCGGGACGAGCGTGACCGGCAGAACCTGGATGACTGACGAATGAAGGCATTCCTGGATACGTCGGTACTTGTGCCGGTCTTCCATGGAGATCATGAACACCATATTGCAAGTCTGGACGTGTTCGTGCGGTGTCAGAAGGCGGATAGCTGTTGCGGGGCGCATAGCCTGGCCGAGGTCTATGCGGTCCTCACCCGGTTACCCGGCAAGCATCGCATCAGCGGCGAACAGGCCATGCTCTTCATCGGCGATCTCCGTGATCGGTTGACGATCATCGCCCTCGATGGTGATGATTACGCCGAGATCCTTCGAACCTCCGCGGCCCTGGGTGTGGTGGGAGGGTCGATTTATGACGCAATCCTGGCGGGGTGTGCCCTCAAAGCGGGGGTCGAGACGATCTACACCTGGAACATCCGTCATTATCACCAGCTCGGTCCCGAAGTCGTCCGTCAACTGCGTAGTCCGTCACTCGTCAACCCGACGAGCCGCGGAGAGGACGCAGAGATCGGTCCTTCGTGAAGCGATCATCGACCGAATCCGAACTCAAGCGAGAGTCGCATCCTCATGAGCATTACATGGCAAGGGGTCTTCCCGGCGGCGACAACCCAGTTCCAGCCCGACCAGAGCCTGAACATCCCGGCGACTCTGGCCCACCTCGATCAGATGATCGACGCGGGGATTCACGGACTGATCATGCTGGGGACGGTCGGCGAGAACTGTTCGCTGGAATACTCGGAGAAGCTGGAGGTCCTCCGGGCGACGGTCGACCATGTCGCCGGCAGAGTCCCCGTGCTGACCGGGGTGGCCGAGTGCACCACGGCGCGGGCTTGCAAGTTCGCGCTTGATGCCCAGCGACTCGGCGTGGTGGGACTTATGGTCTTGCCGGCAATGGTTTACAAGTCCGCCCCGCGCGAGACGATCGCGCATTATCGCACGGTTGCGAGGGCGACCGACCTGCCGATCATGGTCTATAACAACCCGGTGTCCTATTCGGTGGACATCACGCCGGAGATGTTCGTTGAGCTGGCCGACGAGTCCCGGCTGGTGGCGATCAAGGAATCGTCGGAGAACGTCCGACGGATCACGGACTTGAAAAACCTCTGCGGCGATCGTTACATCCTTTTCTGTGGCGTGGACGACCTCGTCCTCGAGAGCCTCTTGCTCGGCGCCACTGGCTGGGTCTCGGGACTGGTGAATGCTTTCCCGGCCGAGAACCGGTTGCTCTGGGACCTGGCCATGGCCGGGCGATGGGAAGAAGCCCGCGCGGTCTATCGATGGTATACGCCGGTCCTGCACCTGGATACACATATCAAGCTGGTCCAGTACATCAAGCTCGCTCAGCAGGAGTGCGGGCTGGGGTCCGAGACGGTACGGGCACCTCGGCTGCCGCTGATCGGGCCGGAGCGCGAGCAGATCCTGTCGATCATCCGTCAGGCCATCGCGACCCGGCCGAAGGCCGCGGGTTTTGCGAAGTCGTGACGCGACGAGATGGGGGACGAGGTGACAAACCGGGAGGAACCGTGCAGCGCATCGGCGTGATCGATACCCATACCGGTGGTGAGCCGACCCGAGTCGTGATCGCGGGCAGCCCTGAGCTGGGGACCGGCTCGATGGCCGATCGGCTCGCGGTCTTTCGCGACCGTCACGACACGTTCCGCTCGGCCGTGGTGAACGAGCCGCGCGGTTCGGACGTCATGGTCGGCGCGATCGTTCTCGAACCGGTCGATCCGACCGCTGCGGCCGGCGTCATCTTCTTCAACAACGTCGGCTATCTGGGCATGTGCGGTCACGGGACGATCGGGGTCGCCGTGGCCCTGGGATACCTCGGGCGGATCGGTCCGGGCACGCACCGGCTGGAGACTCCGGTCGGACGAGTCTCCGTCACGCTCGACGGCCCCAACACGGTCACCATCGATAACGTCGAGAGCTACCGGTCGGCCAAGGGTGTGGCGGTCGAGGTCCCGGGCCAGCGGACCTATGTCGGTGACATCGCCTGGGGCGGGAACTGGTTCTTTCTGGTTCACGATCACGGTGAAGCCTTGAGCGTCTCGAACATCGAGCGACTCACGGAAGTGACCTGGGGCATCCGCCAGGTCCTGACCGCGCAGGGCATTCGCGGCGCCGACGGCGGCGAGATCGACCATATCGAGCTGTTCGGTCCACCCACGCGCCCTGACGCCGACGGCAAGAACTTCGTGCTCTGCCCCGGCCGGGCTTATGACCGCTCACCCTGCGGCACCGGCACCAGCGCCAAGCTCGCCTGCCTGGTGGCCGACGGCAAACTCGCCGAGGGGCAAGTCTGGCGGCAGGAGAGCATCATCGGCAGCCTGTTCGAAGGCTCGATACGGATCGTCGAAGACCGCATCCGGCCGCAGATCCGGGGGTCGGCCTACGTCAATGCCGAGTCAACGCTGATCGTCAACCCGGCCGATCCCTTCGCGATGGGGATCCGGCCATGAGTCTGGAGCGTACCGCGGTCGTCATCGGCAGCGGGGTGATCGGTACATCGTGCGCGTATTACTTGATGCGATCGGGCTGGAAAGTGACCTTGATCGATCGGGGCGAGTTCGCACAGGGCAGCTCGCACGCCAACTGCGGGTTCGTCTGCCCGAGCCACGTCCTGCCCCTGGCCGAGCCGGGGATGATCGGCAAGGCGCTCAAGAGCCTGCTCGAGCGCAATTCGCCGTTCGCGATCAAGCCGAGGCTCGATCCGTCCCTCTGGTCGTGGCTGCTCCATTTCGCCCGCCGCTGTAACGAACGCGATATGATCGAGGCCGGCCGAGGAATCCAGCCGTTGCTCCTGTCGTCCCTCGAGCTGTATCGGGACCTGGTCGACCGCGAATCGCTCGACTGCGAGTTCACGAGTCGCGGGATGCTGTTCGCCTACAAGTCGGAGCGGGAGCTGGAGTCCTTCGCCGCGACCGATCGGTTGATGCGCGAGGTTTTCCACGCGCCGGCGAAGCGGCTGGATGGCTCCGAAATGGTCGCGCTCGAACCGGCCTTGAAGCCCGGGCTGGCGGGCGGCTGGTATCATGAACACGATGCGCACCTCCGGCCCGACAAACTGATGAAAGCGTGGCGGCACGTCCTCGAGACCGGAGGGGTCGAGATCCGCGCGAACTGTGCCTTTCACGGATTCAACTCTCTCGCGAAAGTGCCTGATTCGCCGGCGGTTACTGCACTGACCGATCACGGCGATCTGGCCGCGAACATCTTCATTGTGGCGACGGGAGCCTGGACGCCGCTCTTGAACCGATCGCTCCGATGCCGCATCCCGATCCAGCCGGGTAAGGGATACAGCCTGACGATGGCTCGGCCTGCCGTCTGTCCCGAGATCCCCCTGATCTTCCCCGAGACCGCGCGTGGCGGTCACGCCGTTTCAATCCGGATATCGGCTGGGCTCAACGATGGAGTTCGCCGGCTACGATGATTCGATCCGCCCCGAGCGACTCCAGCTCCTCAAGGATGGCGCCGAGCCGTATCTCCGGGAGCCGTATTGTGAGCCGGTCGAAGAGAAATGGTTCGGCTGGCGGCCGATGACGTATGACAGCCTGCCCATCATCGACCGAAGCCCCCGATTCCAGAATGTCATCATCGCGGCCGGACACAACATGTTGGGGCTCTCCATGGCGCCGGCGACGGGGAAGCTGGTCGCCGAGATGGTCAATGGGTCATCGCCCCACATCGATCCAGCACCCTATCGGGTCAGTCGGTTCTGAATCCTTCTTGCACGAAGCCACAGACCTATGAAGATCGCCCGAATCCTCGCTTACCGTGTCGATCTACCCCTGCACGAAGGGAGCTACAAGTGGTCTGGTGGGAAGTCGGTCTCGGTGTTCGATAGCACGATCGTGGCCGTCGAGACCGATGAAGGCATCACGGGCCACGGCGAGGTCTGCCCGCTGGGTCCGTTCTATCTACCGGCCTATGCCCAGGGGGCACGGACGGGGATTGCCGAGCTGGGGCCGCACTTGCTGGGTGAGGACCCTCGCCAGCTCGGCAAGTTGAACCGCCTCATGGACGCCGCGCTTCAAGGCCACCCTTACGTCAAGTCGGCGATCGACATCGCCTGCTGGGATATCCTTGGCAAGGCGACGGGCCAGCCCGTCTGCATCCTGCTGGGTGGTCGCTATGGCGACGACTTCGTCCTGTACCGTGCGATCTCGCAAGAGGCTCCCGAGGCGATGGCCCGGCGCGTGGCCGGCTATCGCGCCGAGGGTTATCGGCGGTTCCAGTTGAAGGTCGGCGGCGATCCGCTGGTCGATATCGAGCGCATCAAGGCGGTGGCCGCGGAGCTGAAGCCCGGCGACCGGCTGGTCGCCGACGCGAATACCGGCTGGCTGATGCACGATGCGTTGCGAGTGGTCCGCGGCGTGCGCGACGTGGACGTCGCCATCGAGCAGCCGTGCCGGAGCTACGAGGAATGCCTCACGATTCGCCGGCACTGCGACCACCCCTTCGTGCTCGATGAGGTGATCGACTCGCTCGATCCCCTCTTGCGCGGACATGCCGACCGGGCCATGGACATCGTCAACATCAAGATCAGCAAGTTCGGCGGGCTGACCCGTGCCCGGCAGGCGCGCGACCTCTGCGCTTCACTCGGCATTGCGATGACGATCGAGGATAGCTGGGGCGGCGACGTCACGACCGCCGCGATCGCCCATCTGGCTCATAGCACGCCGACTGAATTGTTGTTCACATCCACCGACTTCAATAGCTATGTGACCGTCAGCACGGCCGAGGGTGCACCACGTCGGATCGAGGGCCGGATGTCGGCCTCGCTTACGCCGGGGCTCGGCATCACGCCGCGGATGGACGTGCTCGGTAAGGCGGTCGTCGTGGTTGGCTGAGCCGAGTCTTCGTTTGACAACATCACAAGGAGTCGCCGCTGATGAATCGACGGTGCTGGATCGTGGCTTTCCTCCTCACGACCCTGCCGGGGATCACTCTCCGCGCCCAGGAGAAGCCGGACGCCGCTCACCTGAAGGTCGAGCGGATCTTCGATCACCATGAGTTCGAGGCGGAATTCCCGTCCGTGCGATGGCTTCATGATGGAAAGGGTTATACGACGCTGGAAGGTTCCAAGGACTCTACCGGCGGTCAGGACATCGTCCATTACGACGCCGAGACCGGCATGCGGGACGTCCTGGTCCCCGCGGCGCACCTCATCCCGCCCCGCGAGTCGGCCCCGCTGGCGATCCACGGCTATACGCTCTCCGACGATCGCGCCCGTGTGCTGATCTTCACCAACTCGAAGCGCGTCTGGCGACAAAACACCCGCGGCGATTACTGGGTGCTGGACCGGGCCAGCCACGAGCTGCGGAAGCTGGGCGGTGATGCACCCGCTTCGTCGCTGATGTTCGCCAAACTCGCGCCGGTCGGTTCTCTGGTGGCTTACGTGCGCGAGAACAACATCTATGTCGAAGACCTCCGCGACGGCCGGATCACCCGGCTGACTAATTCGCAATCGCCCGACGAGATCAACGGCACGTTCGACTGGGTCTACGAGGAGGAGTTCGGCTTGCGCGACGGCTACCGATGGAGTCCCGACGGGAAATCGATCGCATTCTGGAATCTGAATACCCAGGGTGTCCGCGAGTACCCTCTCGTCAATAACACCGACACGCTCTATCCGCGGATCACCGCGGTGAAGTATCCCAAGGTCGGCGAACAGAATGCGTTATGCCGCGTGGGCGTCGTCTCCGTCGGGGACTACCAGCCGAAGTGGCTCACCGCCGCCGAGCGCGATCACTACATCCCATTCTTGGAATGGGCCGGCAACTCCAGGGAGATTGTTCTCCAGAGGATGAATCGGCTTCAGAACACGGCCGGAGTGTTGCTCATCGACCTTCGACCCGAGGCCACGGCTGGCCCTGCTTCTCCCTTGGGTACTCCTACGACCATCGCGTTCCACAGCGCCGCTCTTCCGGCCGCGGACCCAACTTACCTGATGCCCAAGCGCGAGATCCTGGCCGAGCACGACGACGCCTGGCTCGATCTCCAGGACGAGCTTCCCTGGATCAACAAGGGTCAGGAGTTCCTCTGGCTCAGCGAGCGCGACGGCTGGCGCCATGTCTACCGGGCCAATCGGCAAGGTGGCGCCCCGAGATTGGTCACGCCCGGCGATTTCGACGTGATCCAGCTTCTGGAGGCCGACGAGAAGTCGGGCTATCTCTACTTTATCGCGTCGCCCGACAACCCGACGCAGAAGTACCTCTATCGCGTCCGGCTCGATGGGACGGGACGGGAGCGAATCTCTCCCAAGGATCAGCCTGGTACCCACGACTACCAGATCGCTCCCGGCGCACGGTGGGCGATTCACCGCCACTCGAACTTCGACACGCCCCCAACCGTCGAGCTGATCCGACTTCCGAGTCATGAACGAGTGAAGCTGCTCACGGACAACGCGGCCCTCAAGAAAAAGCTCGAGGCCCTCGAGAAGGTGAAGACGGAATTTGTCCGGGTCGAGATCGGCCAGGGCATCGGGCTTGATGGTTGGTGTATCTATCCCGCCGGCTTCGACCCGAACGCCAAGTATCCCCTGCTGGTCCACGTCTACGGCGAGCCGGCCGGCCAGACCGTGCTCGATGCCTGGGGCGGCGGCAATGCGATCTGGCATCGGATGCTTGCGCAACAGGGCTATCTCGTGATGAGCTTCGACAACCGCGGCACCCCGGCGCCTCGCGGCCGGGCCTGGCGAAAAGCCGTATATCACAAGGTCGGTATCCTGGCGCCTCAGGACCAGGCCGCCGCGGTGAGAGCCGTGATCAAGAAGAGGCCTTACATCGACCCCAAACGGATCGGAGTCTGGGGCTGGAGCGGCGGCGGGTCGATGAGCCTGAACGCGATCTTCAAGTACCCGGATCTTTATTCCGTGGCCATCGCGATCGCGCCGGTCGCCAACCAGCGGTATTACGACACGATCTATCAAGAGCGCTACATGGGTCTGCCTGGCGATAATGTGGATGGTTACACCCAGGGCTCATCGATCAACTTCGCCCATCAGCTCAAGGGGAAGCTCCTGCTGATCCACGGCACTGGCGACGACAACTGCCATTACCAGGGGACCGAGGCGCTGATCAACGAGTTGATCCGCCTCGACAAGCCGTTCACGATGATGGCGTATCCCAACCGCTCGCATGCGATCAACGAGGGGCACAACACGACGCTGCATCTGCGGCAGTTGATGACGCGTTACCTGAAGGAGAATCTGCCGGCCGGGCCTCGGCCTGACAAAGCAAAGGCGGAGACCACGAAATCACCGTGAGGTGAGAAGCTTTGCAAATCAAGGAGCGGGTGACTCGACGGCCTCCCGGAACGCTTCCGGGCAAGTTTCCCAGGCCGCGAGGTAAGCGGCTTCCAACGGTGCGAGGATATAGGTATCGGGATCGAGAAAGAGAGGCATGTCCGGTAGCGTCTCTCCGAGGGCGACCGGCTCGACGTAGGCCCTCTTGATCGCACCGGCTGTATCAGACACCAGCGTGAATCGCTGATCCGAGGGCAATTCAAACGGCTCCTCGCAAATCTCGTCCCAGATGACCTTGTGGACCCCTTGAGGGTCCCGCCGGCTGGGCGGGAACAGGTCGATGATCAGGAGACTGACACCTTGGTGGAGAAAATCGAGAGTCTTCTCGACAAACGCCCGAATCGCGTGCCGGCTGTTCTTGTTCCCCGGTGAGACGATCTCGATGACCGTGACGACGTCTCCCAACGGATGGTGAATGGCGATCCGGTTGGCCTTGGCCGCATACCCATCCTCATCGCTGGTCTGAGTGACGAACCGAGTCCTTGGTGGGGCGGTGGCCACCGCAAGCCCAGTCAAGGCGTTCCGGCGTCCTCCCGCCCGCGGCCCGCGGTCGAGCGTGATCACATCGGGGTAGACTCCCGCCGTGCTCTGCTCGATCAGTGCGTAGAATCCCTTCGGCAGTCGCCCTGCGTTCAGGGCATCGCAGATGGCGACGGCCCAACGCTGATGGAAGTGGTGGAACAGTCCGGCGGGCACTTGAGACCAGTTGTGAATCGGCATGGGTTCCTGCTCGGTGGTGGTCACTTGGGCATTGTAACATTCGGCTTGCATGGAGTCACCTGCTGGGACGAATCATGGAAAGGACTGGAGTCCGGCCGTTGCCTTCGGCATGGTTTCTAGGTCATGATGAAGACGGCTCCCAAGCTCGTTGCGACGTTAGCGGGATCGAGCAGCTTCCCATCTCGAGGACGATCGATTCAATCGATCTCATGTTTGGAATGGCGACACACATGGCATCCGTTCGTTCATCGGCCGCCAGCAACTTCAGCGCGATTCTCGATTCTCAGGATCCGTCCGTCTACGAAGTGACTACCCAGGCCGATGGTCCAGCGGGCTCGCTCCCGCTCACCGGCGAGATGCTCCAGGAGTGGCCCTCGGGCGACCTGTTCGGGTTGACCCAGAACGCCGGGATGGGTTGGGCGGCGAGCGAGGTCGCGCGTGACCCGTACCTGATCCTCAGCACTCAGGGCGGCCTGCGCGCGCCCGACGGCCGGCCGATCGCGCTGGGATACCACACCGGCCACTGGGAGATCGGCCTGCTCGTGCAGGACGCCGCCGAGGAGCTGCGGCGACTCGACGTCGTCCCGTTCGCGGGGATGGTTTCCGACCCGTGCGACGGCCGGACTCAAGGCACGACCGGGATGATGGACAGCCTGCCGTATCGCAATGACGCGGCGATCGTTTTCCGGCGGTTGATCCGGTCATTGCCGCGACGGAAAGGGGTGCTCGGCGTCGCGACGTGTGACAAGGGGCTGCCGGCCATGATGATGGCCCTGGCGGGGTCCAAACAACTGCCGAGCGTCCTGGTGCCCGGTGGCGTGACGCTCCCGGCGCGCGATGGCGAGGACGCGGGCAAGATCCAGTCGATCGGAGCGCGTTTCTCTCAGGGCGAGCTCAGCCTGGCCGAAGCCTCCGAGCTGGGCTGTCGCGCCTGCGGCAGTCCCGGGGGCGGTTGCCAGTTCCTGGGAACCGCGGCTACGTCGCAGGTCGTCGCCGAGGCGCTCGGGCTGACGGTACCTCATGCCGCGCTGGCGCCCTCCGGACAGCCGATCTGGCATGACATGGCCCGGCGCTCGGCCCGCGCCCTGGTCGCCCTATCTCAGGCCGGTCGAACGCTCGTCGATGTGCTCACCGAGGCGTCGGTCAAGAATGCGATGGTGGTCCACGCGGCGTTCGGCGGCTCGACGAATCTGATCCTCCACATTCCGGCTATCGCGTTCGCCGCCGGCCTGACCCGACCCACAGTGGACGACTGGCATGCCATCAACGTCAAGGTCCCCCGGCTGGTCAGCGTCCTGCCGAATGGGCCGTTCTATCATCCCACCGTTCGGGCCTTCCTGGCCGGGGGCGTCCCCGAGGTCATGCTCCATCTCCGGGAACTCGGCTTGCTCGACTTGTCGGTCCTCACCGTCACCGGCGAGCCCCTCGAACGCCTCCTCGCCTGGTGGGAGGCCAGCGAGCGCCGGAAGCGACTGCGGGAACGGCTGTTCGAACAGGATAGCGTTGACCCCGACGACGTGATCATGAGTCCCGCCCGTGCCAGGGAGCGTGGGCTGACCAGTACCGTGACGTTCCCACGCGGGAACCTGGCGCCCGAGGGCTCGGTCATCAAGAGCACGGCCATCGACCCGACCGTCGTGGACCCGGACGGCGTCTACCGCAAGACCGGCCCGGCGCGGGTCTTCACCCGCGAACGTGACGCCATCGCCGCGATCAAGGGGCAGGGGGATCGGCCGATCCGGCCCGGCGACATCCTGGTCCTGATGGGTCGCGGGCCGATCGGAGCGGGGATGGAAGAAATCTTCCAGATCACCTCGGCGCTCCGCTACCTGTCGTTCGGCAAGCACGTCGCCGTCCTGACCGACGCCCGATTCTCGGGCGTTTCCACCGGCGCGTGCGTGGGGCATGTTAGCCCGGAGGCCCTGGCCGGCGGCCCGATCGGCAAGGTTCGCGACGGCGATCTCATCCGGATCGTCGTGGACCGGGTCCGGCTCGAAGGGGCGCTCGATCTGATCGGCGCCGAGGGTGTCGCGTTCGGCCCGGAGGAAGGCATCGGCGTCCTGGCCCGTCGATCGCCGCACTCGATGCTCTCGGCAGACGCGGACATTCCCGACGACACCCGGCTCTGGGCCGCCTTGCAGGCCGTCGGCGGCGGCACATGGGGTGGTTGCGTCTTCGACACCGACGCCATCATCACTGCCCTCCAGACCGGACAGGCCGCGCGAAGTTGACGCTCCGAGTCGATCGTTCACATCTTGGTTTATTCAGTTCGAATGAGCGAATGGTGATATGAAGAAAAACCAGTTTGACGTAGGAATCCGCATCCAGCGGTTGTTCCTCCTCGCTATCATCTTCGGTGTCTTATGGGTCAAGCAATACCTCTGGTCCGCGTTCTTCCTCGCTGGACTTCTCTACTTCGGAGAAACGCTGGTCGCCGCCGCATTGCGAGCCGCTCTGAGCGTTCCGCCGGATCCCACCCCTCGAAGGCGAACCAAGTCGCAACGGGAGATGATGCCTCCCGCTCCCGCCCGTACGAGCGAGGATGCGGAGGAGCCGCCCGTAGGTGGCAGCGACGATTTCCGCGAGCCGCCGCCCGGCCGTTCGGCGCCGCGACGGAGAGGGTCGTGAACGAGAGTGAGATTCCCCCGCGTTATTTCTTCCTGGCGGGCTTGGTCTTCCTTCGTCGCTTCTCCGCGATCCGGGCGTCGCAAGCTGAGAGCAACTCCGAGATCACTCGCCGCTTGGTTGGGGCAGCCCGCGCGCTCCTGGGCTTGGTCGATTCTTTGTAACGCTGGAACAGCTCGCTCCTGAGCAACTGGTCTTCTTCCTCGGCAAGGAATCGTAGCAGATACTGGTTCTTTTCGGCAGCGGAAAGCTTCCGGATCCAGGCGGTAAGTTCCTCGCTCGACGGTTCGCTCGGTGCCTCGCCACCGCTCCCTTTCGCGGCTACCTCGATCAGCTCGTCCTCGATGCGCAGGAATTCCACCAAGGCTTTCAGTGGACTCGAGAGATGGGTGAGGCCAAGTGGAACGGGGGGTTCGAGTTCGTTGTCCTCGCCTGCCCGGTCTTCGTCGTCGTACCCGAACCGGCTCCGGATCGAAGAGAGCCAGCCGAGATAGAGGGCCCTGAGATCGCCGCGCATCAACTCGGCTCGGATGCCAATCAACTTGGGCATCCAATACCCTCCGTCAGACCAATCGCTACCCTCTTCATTCGAGACGAACTCGATCACGACGTGTGTCTTGCTCGCCTTGATCGTGAGGACATCCTCGGCGGCGTATTGCCGCGTCGTCTCGAGATCGACGAGCCGCCGGGGGATGCGGAACATCAACCGGTTCGTGCCCCAGTTGGCCACGTAGACGAACGCGTCGTAGTAGCGCTCCATCAATTTCTCGGGATTGCCCCGGAAGTCCCCGAAATTGTACGTGTTCGTAAAGCTCGTGTCCGTGATTTCGGCCCGCGAGGAGAGTTTGCGCAGCTCATCCATCTCGCGGCAGGGTGAGCGGACGGTCGATCGTCCGGAACTCGTAGTATTGGTATTCGCTCATCGTGCCACTCCCGCAAGCACCCGCGGGCCTTTCAACGCGCCCTGCCCTCACCACTCCAGACGGACGGGGAAGAACTCGGCGATCAGGTCTTCATAATAGGGTCGCAGGGCATCGACGTCCGGTGGTTCGTGGCCTTTTGAATACAGGTCGAAGGGATTGAACGCGCGGACCCATTCCATCCGTCGGCGGTCGTCGTCGTTCATCAAATGCGTGTAAGCCCCTTCGCGGTGGGCGGCATAGAAGGAGTGATAGCGGATCATCGCCAGACCTTCTTCCGGCAGATGATCCTTGACGACGTGGTAGAGGTACTCGTCGTGGCCCCACGATAGGTGGACGCGGTCCAGACCGCAGCCCGGCTCGTAGATCCCACACTCGGTCTGGTAAGCGGGGATGGCCTGGTCGGGGTTGTCGTGGAAGAGCTCGGCAAAGACGATCTTCTCCGAGTATCGACAGCCGACGGGAAACGTGTCACCGACGACAGCCCATTGCGGCTCGTCGAAGAGGCAGAGAATCTTGCCGAGGTCGTGGATCAGCCCGGTCAGGATGAACCAGCGCGGATGACCGGCCGCGCGAATGGCCTCGGCGGTCTGCATCAGGTGCTCGATCTGCGTCAGGTCCGTATCCGGGTCGCTATCGTCGACCAGGGTATTGAGGAACTCCATCGCCTCCCAGATCCCCATGGTTCGGCGATCCTTCGCCAGGTATTGCCGCTCCTTGGCCAGGACGAAATCGAGGGTCTGATACCGGTGATTCAGCCGGTAGAATTCGCGCACCGTGGGGCGGACATTCGCCCCGTAATCCCGAAACGACGACGCCTCTCGAGGTTGAGGATAGCGCTCCTGGAGGAACGTCTCCCACTCGTCAAGGCCGGTCAATGGATTCGACTCCGATGGATCAAGACCCTGGTCTGACATGCTCTTTCTTTCCTCCCCAGTCTGGCCTACCTCCGAAACGGGCACCACCGCGGAACTCCGGAGGCCGCAACTCGGCGTGTCATCAGTTCCCTATTCTACAACAACACCGCGTTTCGTCGACAGTCACGGCCTGGCCCCGGCGTAATTGTGCTCATGTGTCCAGCAGCCATGTGCCACTGGGTCTCTCCGCAGGCGAATTGCGATGTTCACCTGAAGACAACCGGTTTTCTTCGGCCCACCGACAACTCGCTGTCAGAGGCTTTCGTGGGAGGTGCTGATCGCCACCGCCTCCGGCCGGCGATCGACTGGAGTTTCGGGCGTGTCCAGGACAAAATCCTTGATCTCGAGCTGCACTTCGCGGCGGTTGTTCCACTCATTGATCGAGGGATGAAAGACCACGAAACAGCTTGAGCCCGCGCTCAAGACTTGCCCCTTCTCGGCCAGGTTCCAGCCGATCGCTTTCACGACGACGTCGCCCTGCTTCAACCGGAGCTGGAGATGGTTCCTGTGGTTGCCGACGATGCGGGGCTGGCCGACGACCTGGAGGGGGCCGGACAGGAGCAGGGGTTTGGCGTTTCCCACTCCGAACGGCTCGAGTTTGTCCAGCTCCTCGACGACCCGGACGCTCAGGACGCCGAGGGGCACCTCGGCGTCGATGATCAGCACGCGCTCGAGCTGCTCGGCCGAGATGGTGTTGCGGCAACGTTCCTCGAACGAGCGGGCGAACGTCGAGACGTGTTCCTCCGCGACCTTGAGACCCGCGGCGGCGGCGTGACCACCGAATCCGAGCAGCCGTTCTGAGCAGTCCTTGATCGCCTCGTACAGGTCGAAGCCGGGGATTGAACGAGCGGACCCTTGAGCGAATGTCTCTCCGATGGCCAGGAGGACGGTCGGCCGATGATAGTGCTCGACGAGCCGGCTGGCGACGATCCCGATGACGCCAGCGTGCCAACCTTTACGGGCCAGCACGATCGCATGGCGATCACCGACGCCTCCCCCTTCGTCGATCATGGTGCGCGCTTCGTCGTAGATCTTCCGCTCGATCTCCTGCCGGCGAGCGTTGCAACGATCGAGCTCCAGGGCGATCTCTCTTGCCAGGATCGAGTCCTCGGTCGTTAGCATCTCAACGGCCATCATGGCGCGCTCCAGACGTCCGGCCGCGTTGATCCTCGGGCCGAGCACAAAACCGACGGTGCCCGCGGTGAGTCGCTTCTGATTCAGGCATCCGCTGACTTCCATGAGTGCGCGTAGGCCGACGCTGGGATCGCCGGAGATGCCCGCAAGCCCGTGCCGGACCAGGACTCGGTTCTCATCCGAGAGTGGCACCACGTCGGCGACCGTCGCCAGGGCCACGAGTCCCAGGGCTCGGACCAGGAAATCTCGGAGATGGGGCGACGCTTTCTTCCCGTCTCCGAACCCCTTGCAGACCTGCCAGGCCAGCTTGAACGCCACGCCGGCCCCGCAGAGGTCGGCGCTGGGATAAAGGCTCCCCGGCCGGCGCGGATGGACGACGACCTCCGCATCCGGCAGGCTGGGGCCGATCGTGTGGTGATCCGTGACGATCAGCTCGACGCCCAGCTCCCGCGCCAGTTCGGCTTCGCGAACGGCCGAGATTCCACAATCGACGGTAATGATCAACTCGGCCTGGCCCTCGACGGCCAGACGCCGGATCGCCTCGCCGTTGACCCCGTAGCCTTCCTCAACGCGATGAGGGATGTAGTACGAGATGTTTCGGCAGCCGGCAAGTCTCAAGCAGGACCAGAGGATACTGGTCCCGCACACTCCATCGACATCGTAATCGCCGTAGATGACGATCTTGCGGCCCTCATGGATCGCGCGGACGATTCGGCCGGCAGCTTCCACCGCCCCGGGCAGGAGCTCCGGGTCGTGAAGGCTGGACATCCGCGCCTCGAGGAACGACCGGGCGCGCTTGGGATCGTCGATCCCACGATTCAGAAAGATCTGGGCCACCAGTGGCGAAAGCCCCGAGCCTCGGCTCAGGTCGAGGATCCGCTCCGGTTCGTGTGGTCTGACTCGCCAGCGGGCTTTCATGGTTGACACGTCCTCGTTCGGGCCCGCGATTCCATTCCACGGTCGTCAAAACCATTTCCTTCGACGCGCATAAACCCACATGACGCACGGGGATATCGCCATGATCGCGCAGGTCGTTCCGAAGAGCAAGACCCGCGGCAGCGGACGCTGGAACGCCAGCGACTCGCCGAAGAAATTCATTCCGAAGAACCCGGCCAGGAAGGACATCGGCAGAAACATCACCGAGACCATCGTCAATACTTTCATGATCTCGTTGGTCCGGTTCGAGATGACCGACAAATAGGTCTCGAGCGTGCCGGCGATCAGGTCTCGAAGGCTCTCGGAGATGTCATGGATCCGGACGACATGATCGTAGAGGTCCCGGAAATAGACGCGATGCTCGGCCCGGACGGGTTGATAGGAATCGCGAGCAAGACGGTTGAGGACTTCGCGCTGTGGGCCCAGAGTCTTGTGGAGCTGGATGGCCGAACGTTTGATCCGGAAGATGGTGCGGACGACGTCGGGCCGGGGATTCGCGATCACCTCATTCTGGATCGTGTCAACGCGCTCGTCGAGCTGTTCAATCGCCTCGAGCGACTGATCGACGGCCAGCTCCAGGAGGCGAAAGAGGAGGTGATCGGCCCCGTGCCGCAACCGCTCGCGGGAGTCGCGCCGGATATTCGCCCGTTCCCGGTCGAGGATCTCCAGAGGTGTCGCGTGGTAAGTGACCAGGAAGTTCGAGCCGAGGAACGCGTCCAGCTCGTGGAGTTCCAGGCGATCCGAATCCGGGTCGATCCGGGGGACGCGGAAGACCAGATACAAGTAGGGACCCCAATCGTCCACCTTGGGGACGTGGCTCTCCTCGAGCGCATCCTCGATGGCCAGAGGATGGAAATGAAAGACCTCGCGGAGCCAGTGCCCGACTTCTTCGATCCCCGCTTCTTTCGCCGCCTCGAAGTCCACCCAAAGCAGACCGGCCTGGTCTCCGATGGCCTCCTCGATCTGAGGACGCGGCCAGTCCAGATGCAAGTTGCCGGCACCGTCCCGATAGAGGAGATGAACGAGCGAATGCATCGAATCCGTTGCGGGTGGAGAGGGGGCTTCTGATGTTTCGAAGGGGGGACTCATCTTGGCTCCCGCGACCTGGATGGGTCTGCCTGTGACTCTCGGCCGTGGGTCTGCTTGAATCGAATCACCTCCTCGACCAGATTAATCTCCACCATGGCGCCAGGTGGCTCCGTGATGACCCGGCGGATCGGCGATCCATAGGATTGGAAGAGTTGAGACGCGACGGGCGAGTCGATTGGGGCGTTCACGAAGCGGATGAGGTTCTCGCCGAGAGCCACTCCCTCGGCTTCGAAGGAGCCATCGGCGTGCAGGCGGGCCGATCGGAGATTGCCGACCGTCCCGTTCACGGGATAGAACTCGATCCAGCCTCCCGACACCGGATGCGCCCCGTTACGGATCACGCCTTTGACGCGCGTCGATCGCATCGGCGTACGGCCGAGCTCTTCCGAACAGCCCGGCATCAGGAGGCCGAGACCGACGATGAGGACCCTTCGGAAAACGGCAGCCACTCGGACCTTGTCGTTCATGGACGTGCTTCCCCGCTCGACGAGCCGGCCGCCTCATGGAGCCGATACCAAGGACGACGCGGGACCCAGCCAGGGACTGAAGGCATGAAACGCGGACGCCACCGTGGCGCGATCCTCGTCATTGGCGTGCCTGCCGGCTTGGTCCATGCGGATGAAGCGTCCTCCGCGATGGCCACGTCCGGCATGCGGGCCCAGCTCGGCATAGGTGAAGAGGCGACCGCCCGACTGGCACTCACCGCAGAGCGGACCGGCCCAGCCGATCAGGATGAGATCGCCGCCGCGCTGGCGGAGCCCGGCCCGTGCACCGACGGTCCCCGCCACCATCGCCAGACCCCCCCGTTGAGCATAACCGAAGGCGGGACTCGCCCCGCCCATGATCAGCACACGGCCCGCAGTGAGTCGGCTGGCCCCTCCGTCGCCGACCGAGCCTCGGCAGACCAGAGTCAGGTTGGGAGCATCCAGTCCCGCAGCCAGCTCAGGTCCGGCGTCACCGGTCACCTCGATCGCGGCGGTCCAGGAGCCCGAGAGTCCCGAGACCAGCAGCCGCTGACCGTTCGCACCATTCAGACGGATCGCGCGGCAACCCTGGTCGAGAAGACCGACCAGCTCGCTATTGATCGTGCGAAAGTCCCGGAGTTCTGGTACAGAGAGGACGGCCTCAGCCGGGTCCGGCCGTGTCGGGCTACCTTCCACGACGTAATCCTGCCAACGGTTGCGCCGGTGCAGCGAGCCCGGCTCCCGCCGCTTCGCCGCCCGGGATCGGATCGCCATCCGGGACCAGGCGGCGGCTGGCTGGTCGTTGCTGCTGCAGGAAGGCCTGGAGCGCGGCGATCTGGGACGAAAGTGTCTTCTTCCGTTCCGGGTATTGCTTGTCCGGCGAGCCCATCAGGTCCACGACGCTCTGTGAGATCTCTTTGATCGAGCCGAAGATCTTCTGGATGTCCGCACGGGAGTTCGTCGGGGCCATGCGGATCAGTCCCGAATCCCGCTGTGAGGGGAGGCCATCGAAACACTGGTACACGGGGCCGATCAAGAGCGCGGCCAGATACCGCGCCTTGGTGCGATTCTCGGCACGCGGAGGTTTTGCACCTTTTCCTGTGCCGGACCCTTCAAAGTAGAGCGCGTTGATCTGGGTCGCCAGATCCACCGCGACCTGGCCCGCCGTGTGGGCCACCAGGTAGAAGTTGAACTTCGGTACTGAACTGCCGATCTGCATCATGCCGAGCGCCCGGGCCGCTTCGGAGCGGACTTCCGCTTTGGACTCCGCATCGGCCAGGAATCGCATGGCCGTTGTAGCCATGTGGACTTTCGAGGCGGCGGTGGGCAAGTAGCCCTGTCGGAGGGCGGCGAGTGCTTCCAGGCCACGGAGTTGTAACGGCCAGGGCAGATCTTCGTTCTTGTCGGGGTCCAGGAAATCCGAGACCACCTTCGCGGCCCGACTCTCATCGTCGGTCGACAACACCCCGCCATTCTCCTGGATCTTGGTGATCCCCTCCAGGGCCCAGAGTTTCACCCACAACGACTGATTCGGAAGCCGGATCTGGTTCTTGTAGATGTCGAGGGCATCAAGGCTTCCGGATTCGCCCAGCACGATCATCGCCTGGACCCGTGGAATCAAGTGGTTGCTCAGGAGGACCGGCAAGTAATCCTTCAGGGACCGTTCGTACGACTTCAAGAACGCTTTATTACCGGCGGTCCTCGCTTTGAAGAGCGGCTCGAGAAGGTCGGCGGTCGCCTTGGGGATCGTCCGGGCAGCTTCCGAGTTGGCCTGCATCTTGGTAATCATATCCCTTTCGGCCTTCTTCCTCACGTCTTTGGTCGCATCCGGAGGGATCACGATCACGGGGGGCGGCTCGATCAGGGCCTTGATGCCTTTCGGGTCGGTCAACTTCGCCGCCAGGCCCCGGACGACGCGATCGATCAATGGGCCGTTCACCGGCACCGTTGATGTTCCCCGCCATGTCCTTAACCACCAGGATCTCTTGGTCCGTGGGTTCCGGGGCGACGAGCGGTTTGAATCTCTTGATGTCGAGGAGCTGGAGCTGCTCGATCGCCGGGATCCTTGAAGATCTCGATTGGCATGAATCTTTCGGGTTTTGAGACGGGTCGGCGTCGGAGGCCGCGGCGGTATCGGGTGCGGGTGCCGGAGCCTGGTCATCGTCCGAAGTCTGGCTTGGCCTGGCTCGATTTCGGCTTCTCCGTGGGGAGGAACGCGATTTCCGAGGCGAATTCTGAGCCGATGGTGGGATCGGCGCCAGAAGGAGCAGGGCGGCACTCAAGCACCCGATCGCCCCGAGCCAGATCGATGAGGATCCCCATCGCCTCGACAGAAGCATGTTGAGCATGTCGTCCAACCTCGTGAAAAAGCGCGATGATCGATCCTTCCAGAGAACCAGGACGTGTCCATGCCGTCCTTCAAGGATACGGCCGCAGTGAAATTCCATGGACGCCGACCTCCGATGACTCGGTCACGATCCGCCCCGGTACCACCGACCCCCGCCCCAGTTTCGATCGGGACTCATCAACCCGAGTCATTTAATTGTCACGCAATCTCGCATGGCCGAGTGGTTCTTGAAGCCTGGGATGCTGATCGATGTGCCGGGCGACTCATTGGCGCGGACCGAGGCCACGGTGCTGGGACAGAGCGGGCTGCCTACGGCTGAAACGCCGCCGGATGACAAGAGCCCGCTGGGGTCAAGATACTGCCTTCGAACGGGACGGAACGTCAACTCATCTGACGATGGACTCTACACTTCCATCAAAAAGCAATCCAAGTTAACTCGCTCGTGTCGTCCTGTCAAGTCGCCAGACCGCTTGGGGATGAAGGAGGAATCCCCCCATTGGAGTCAAGGAAGTCGGAGTTCACCGAATCGATGGGGAATCTCCGGGTCCAACGATCCACTCGTGGGTTCTGGTCTCATCGAAAGATTTGGACGTGGCCGGGAGGCGTTTTGTTCCCTCGACTACCGGTTTTGTTTCCGGTTTCGTTGATGCGGAGCTCGATTTTTCCGTAGAATACATATCGGCCAGCGGGCCGGAACCTATCGGGACATCTCATCGAGTAGGAGCCGACCTCCGGATGATCGAGCGGCGTTACCTGTTTCCCGGCGTCTTGGAGATGAACTACCAGTCACGGCGACGCTTGGGGGTCAACATCTACCTGATCGATGGCGGTTCGGAGTTCGCCCTGATCGACGTGGGGTTCCTCGACGAACTGCCGGACGTGCTGGAACTGATCCGGCAGATGAATTTCAGCCTGTCGGCATGCAAGCTGATCATCGCGACCCACGCCGATGTCGACCACATCCAGGGACTCACGCGGGCGCGCGAGTGTTGAAGTGCGCCGTCGCTGCCCATCCCCGGAGCGTCGCCGCCATCGAGGAGGGCGATGAGGTCTTGACCTACGCCCGGATCGACGCCCAGGGCATCCACATCCCGATGCCCAAGTGCAAGGTGGATCGGGTCGTCAATGAAGGGGATCAGATCCCGGTCGGAGACAAGACTCTCGAGGTCTGGAGCACCCCCGGCCATACCGCCGGCCAGCTGGCTCTCCGCATGGGCAACTTGCTCTTTTCCGGAGATAACATCTTTCGAGACGGCTGCGTCGGGGTGATCGATGCCCACCACGGCTCCAATCTGCCGGACTTCGTCGCCAGTCTGAAGCGAATCCGAGGGTCCGACGTCGAGTACTTACTCCCGTCCCATGGACCGATCTTCCGCAAGGACAATGACTTGCTCGATAAGACCATCTCACGACTCCAGTCTTATTCCCACATGTCGGATTTCGGGACCTGCGCCGTCAACTGGCCACTCATGGATGACTGGGAAGAGGAGTTGGCCCGGGGCAGCTTCGACTTCTGAGGTCTCCGAAGCAGGTCGAATCCAGATTCAAAAGATGGAGATCGTATCATCTCACTCGACTCTTGAATCGAGTTTTCTATCCGATCTTTATAAGCGCGAGTCCGATCTGAACTCATCTTCGCCGAGGGCATTTCTTTATCCGGTCGGTGGTCAATGCTCGTCGGCATTCGCTTCAAGGTGCGTTTATCTGGGGTCGATGCCGAATGGGTTTCTCATTAGAATCAGCGCCCTCCGATCGGAGACTGCCACCTACAAGCGAGGCATGGATGCAGCGCAACGGATGGTTCCTACTCATCGCATGGCTGCTGTCGTGCTGCGAGCTCCCAGGCATGGTCGAGTCCAGCGGGCGAGGAGCCTCCCGCGGCAGGTGGGCGGCAGCCGCGCTTGGCGGATCCGGATTCCCACCGTTCCCAGGTCGAGGCGTTCCTGGCCAAGTACTGTACGGGCTGTCATGGTCGCACCCGGCCCAAGGGGGGCCTCGATCTCTCGACGGGTTCCGGGCGTGGCCGAGGTGCGGTCGCGGCGGCGGGTCTGGGAACGGGTCCGCGAGTATGTCGAGGGCGGGATCATGCCGCCGGAGGACCGGCCCCAGCCGACTGCCGAGGAGTCGGCCAGGATGACCGCCTGGATCAAGGCCGCCCTGGAACGGGACAACTGCGGACGACCGGGGAATCCCGGCCGGGTGACGATCCGGCGGTTGAATCGAGCCGAGTATAACAACACGGTCCGTGACCTGGTTGGGGTGGATTACCGGCTGGCCGATGATTTCCCCTCCGATGATGTGGGGTACGGCTTCGACAACATCGGTGACGTGCTCAGCCTGCCGCCGCTGCTGATGGAGAAGTACCTGTCCGCGGCGGCGACGATCAGCGAGCGGGCGATCATCCGACCGGCGGACCGGCGGCCGGTCGGACCCACTGCCCGAATCGCACCGGCGGATCCTGTTTCGGGAGCCCGCATCCCCGGGCGAGTATCCGGACGCGGCGCGGGCCATCGTGGAACGGTTCGCGACCCGGGCTTATCGTCGGCCGGTCGCACCCGGCGGAGACGGCCCGGCTGATGAACCTCGTGGAGCTGGTGCTGCGGAACGGCGACAGCTTCGAGCGCGGGATCCAGCTCGCCGTCCAGGCCGTCCTGGTCTCGCCGCACTTCCTCTTCCGGGTGGAGTTGGACTCGCGTCCGCGCGCGACGGGACAGCCCGCCCGGCCCGGCGACGGAGCGGAACCGATCGGCGACTACGAACTGGCCTCCCGCCTCTCCTATTTCCTCTGGAGCACCATGCCGGACGAGGAGTTGTTCCGCCTGGCGGCCGAGGGGAAGCTTCACGAGCCGGAGCGTCCTGGGCGGTCAGGTCCGCCGCATGCTCCAGGACATCAAGGCCCGGGCGCTCGTCGAGAACTTCGCCGGGCAATGGCTTCAGATCCGGAACCTCAAGCTCGATCAATCCGGATCGCGAGCGATTCCCCGGCTTCGACGAGCCGCTCCGCGAGGCCATGTTCCGGGAGACCGAACTCTTCTTCGACGAGGTCATGCGGGCCGATCGGAGCATTCTCGACTTCCTCGACGCCGATTTCACCTATGTCAATGAGCGGCTGGCGAAGCATTACGGATTGTCGGGGGTCGCGGGTGAGGGGTTTCGTCGGGTCCGGCTCGATGGCCAGGTCCGGGGCGGGCTCCTGACCCAGGCCAGCGTCCTGACCGTGACCTCGAACCCGAATCGGACCTCGCCGGTGAAGCGCGGTCGCTGGGTGCTCGAGCAGATCCTCGGGGCGCCGCCGCCCCCGCCGCCGCCGGAGGTCGGACCGCTGAAGGAGGATCGCGGCCTGGATTCCAGCCGGTCGCTCCGCCAGCGGATGGAGCAGCACCGCGCCCAGGCGAGCTGCGCCGTCTGCCACAATCGCCTCGACCCACTGGGCTTCGGGTTGGAGAACTTTGACGGGGTCGGCGCCTGGCGCGAGCGGGAGGGAAGCCAGCCCATTGACGCCTCCGGTACGCTCCCCTCGGGCGAGTCGTTCCGGGGGCCGGGCGAGCTGAAGGCGCGGCTCAAGGCCCGCCCACGCGAGTTCGCACGCTGCCTGGCCGAGAAGCTGCTGACCTACGCGCTGGGCCGCGGCGTGGAATCCTACGATCGTTGCGCCGTCGATCGGATCGTCAAGGACATCGAGTCGAACGGCTATCGATTCTCGGCGCTGGTGATCGGGGTCGTGACCAGCGACCCGTTCCTGAAGCGTCGGCCTTGACAGTGCGATCAACTCCGGAGGAGACCCAGCGATGAAGCGAGCCGGACGGATGTCGAGGCGGCGGGTGTTGCGCGGGATGGGTGCCGCCATCGCCCTTCCCTGGCTGGAAGCGATGGCCCCGACCACAGTGCGGGCCGACGCTGCGGAACGGGCGCACCCATCCCCCGACGGGTCGCGTTCCTCTACGTCCCCAATGGAGTCCATACGCCCGATTGGACACCGGCACAGACCGGGACGGGCTTCGCGTTCACGCCGATCCTCCGGACCCTGGAACCGTTCCGAGATGACTTGCTCGTCCTGTCTGGGCTATCTCAGAATAACGCGGCTCCGCTTGGCGATGAGGGAGGAGACCACGCCCGCTCTCTCGCCTGTTTTTTGACCGGGGTCCACCCGTTCAAGACCGACGGGGCCAACATCCGCGCCGGGGTCTCGATCGACCAGATCGCCGCCGAGACAGATCGGACGGTTTACCAGGCTGCCATCCCTCGAGCTGGGGATCGATGCGTCCGCACAGGCGGGTAGCTGCGATTCGGGATATAGTTGCGCCTATTCCTCGAACATCTCCTGGAAGTCGGCGACCTTGCCGATGGCCAAGGAGATCCATCCCAGGATGGTCTTCGACCGATTATTCGGTGCGCGCGGCCGACAGGGTCCGCCCGCCGAACAGCTCAGGCAGGAGCGTTACGAGAAGAGCATTCTCGATCACGTCCTGGATGATGCCCGGCAGCTCCAGGCCCAACTGGGCACCGGCGACCGCCGCAAGATCGACGAGTACCTGGACTCGGTCCGCGAGATCGAGCGCAGGATCGGCCGGGTCGGACACGGTCGTTGACAGCCAGCCTCGTTCCGAATGGACGCCGCCGAACGGGATCCCCAACGACCTCCGCGAGCACATCCGTTTGATGCTCGACCTGCTGGCGCTTGCCTTCCAGGCCGATGCCACGCGGATCTGCACGTTCATGTTCGCCAACGAGGCGAGCAACCGCGCCTACCACTTCCTCAACGTCCCCGACGGCCATCACGACCTCTCCCACCACGGCAACGATCCCAAGAAGCACGACAAGATCAAGACGATCAACCGGTTCCATGTCGAGCAGTTCGCCTACCTGCTCGGGAAGCTCAAGTCGATGCGCGAAGCCGATGGCACCTTGCTCGATCACGTCATGATCGTCTACGGCAGCGGCATCGGCGACGGCGACCGCCACAACCACGACGACCTGCCGATCCTGCTGGCCGGCAAGGGCGGCGGCACCATCAAGCCCGGCCGCCACATCCGGTACCAACCACAGCCGCTCAATAACCTGTACCTCTCGATGCTGGACCGGTTGAGTGTTAAGATCGAGCGTCATGGCGATAGCACGGGGCGGTTGCCGAAGCTGGATGGGTAGGCTTCGCGATGCTCGAATGAACAGATTAGGAGACTTCTCGATGTCAGGTGAAGAACTCCAGGAGCGCGCGAGGCGGCAGCCCTTCCAGCCGTTTCGTGTGATCCTGACCACTGGGGCGACCTACGACATTCGCCACTCCGACTTGATCATGGTAGGACGTCGTTCCGCGACGATCGGAGTGACGAAGAACCCCGAGGCGACTCGTTATGACATCGCGACCCAGGTCGACTTGCTGCACGTCGTCGGCGTCGAGGACATTTCCGCTACAACGATGACACCCAACGGTCCGGCCTCCTGAAAGAAGAGATACGACCGTGTCTGCATTCGCTCGAATCGATTCACACCTCCAACCCGATCGTGCGCATCAAGGCCAGGGCATTACTGTGCTGGACCACCCCCGGGCGCATCCGGTAGTCGAACAGCATCTTCCCGTCCACGAGCTGATCCTCGAAGTGGACGTTGGCGACCTGAGGTGCCAGGCGTTCGCCGATCTGCGCCAGGGTGAGGTCGTGGGTCGTGAGTAACCCGATCGCACCCCGATCGATCAAGCCCACGACGACCGACTCGGCGCCGACGCATCGGTCGTGCGAGTTGGTGCCGTGGAACAGTTCATCGAAGAGGAACAGGAGGGGAAGCGGGCCTGCGCGCCGGTTGAACCAACTGCCGGACGCGGGTGATCTCGGCATAGAAGCGGGAACGGCCGGCCTGGAGCGAGTCCTGGATTCGGAGCGTGGCCCCGACGGTCAGCAACGAGAGGCGAAGCCGCCGCGCGCGGACCGGGGCCCCGGCGAAAGCCAGCACCGCGTTGATGCCGACGGTCCGTAGCAGAGTGCTCTTGCCCGACATGTTCGAGCCGCTCACGATCAGGACGCGTGCGGGGTCACCCAGGGAAAAGTCGTTGCGGACACAATCGCGTTCCGGAATCAGCGGATGGCCCAGATCTTCGGCCTCATAGCCGGTGGTTTCGCCCAGCTCGGGGAACGGGTCCGCCGGGTTCTCCGCCGCGTAGGCCCCCAGCGCAGAGAGGGCCTCGAAATCGCCGATGGCGTCGATCCAGTGGATGACCTCGGGCCCAACAGTCCCGCGCCAGGCGTCGATTCGCATCGCGATCTGGGTCGTCCAGAGCCAGATCGCGGCCAGCGGCATGAAGAGTTGGTTCCGTCGATTATCCAGGAGATTCAACAGTCGGGCCAGCCGTCGGATCCGCACCGAGGCCGGCAGCCCCTCGGTTTCCAGGGCCCCGCGCAGCCGTCGCAACAGCGGAGTCTCGAACGGTTCTCGCTCCAGGCGGGAGAGGAGCTCCGAAAGGAGGACCAGGTCGTGCGTTCGCTGGTCGACGTCCGCGAGGACAGTGCGGACCCGCCGGGACAGGACCAGCGCGAAGATGCTCTCGATCGTCAGGATCATGAGCAAGGGGAGGGCCCGCATTTCGAAGAACAACCAGCCCACGAGAGCGGCGGTCGCGAGGACCGCCAGGACGACGGCGATGACGGGCAAGACGAGGCCATGAAAGGCGCGCGGCACAGCGCACCAGGCCGTCAGCGCGGCCGGGTCGAGCCCCGCGCGGACCTCGGCTCCCAGCAATTCCAGATCTTCGCGGAGGTCCAATCGGGGGCGCAGCTCGTCGATTGCCACGTGCCGTTCGCGGATCGCTTCCGGGGTCGCCGGTGAGAGGAGCCAGGACGCCAGGACCCCCTCGCCGGCCCGGGTCCGCGCCGTGCAAAGCCGTTCGAACATCGAACCTCGGCCGAACAGGTCCAGGTCGGCCGCATAAGGGTGATCGACATCGAGATAATCCAATCCCGCAACGCCCGTGCCCGCCCATCGGCCGTCCAGCCGGGCGAGTCCTTTGGCGTAGAACTCGACCGCACGCCGTGCGCGGTTGCCCGCCCGGTTGATCGGCTCATGCGTCACGATCAGAGCCAGAAACACTCCGCCGGTGAGCAACAGCCACCACGCGCCGCCCTCCCCGCCACGATAGACCACGTAACCGGCGATGACCAGGGCGACAAAGACCACGAGGCGGGCGTCGGCGACCCGACGATCCCATCGCGTCCACCGATCCCGCGACCGGCTCCGCTCTTCGAACCGCTGGTTGTAAACCTGGCGCAGTGCACCCGCCCCGTTCGACCCGCTCGCAGTTTGCTCGACCATGGTCTGTCGTATTTCCTCAACCTTCAAACATCTGTCCGCAGATCCGGTTGCAAGGCCGGACTTTCCAATTCAGCCGCAGCCCTTTAAAATCAACCCACGTCTGGCTCATCGCCAGTTGTCGCCATCCGTTGAGGACTGCACCACGAGGCATTCGTGTCACTGACCCTATCGTCTCTCCAAACTCCCTTGCACTCATGGCATCAATCGCGCGGCGCACGACTGGTGGAGTTCGGTGGCTGGTCCATGCCGGTGCAGTATACAACGATCGTCGAGGAGCACGTGGCCGTCCGGCAACGGGTCGGACTATTCGACATCAGCCACATGGGGCGATTGACGTTCGACGGCCCCGGGGTCCTCGACTGGCTCGAGCGAGTCACGACCAACCAAGTCGCTCGGCTAACCGACCATCAGATTCAGTATAGCCTGATGACCAACGAGCATGGGGGGGTGATCGACGACATTCTGGTCTATCGGCAGCCGTTTGCGTTCCTGGTGGTCTGCAACGCGTCGAACCGGGAAAAAGTCGTCGAGCAGTTGGAACGTCATCGCGGTGACGTCGCGGGATCGATGCGCGATCGGACTCAGGACACCGCGATGATCGCGGTGCAAGGTCCCAAAGCGCTCGAGACACTCCAGCCCTTGTTCGACCAGCCGCTGGAACAGGTCGGGTATTATCACCTCATCATGGGGCAACTCCAAGGGGGCGTTGCGGCAGTAGTCAGTCGAACGGGTTACACGGGCGAAGACGGGTTCGAGGTGATTGTCTCGGCCACCTCGGCCCTGGACATCTGGAGCGCGCTGCTGGAATCGGGGAAGCCCCACGGGATCCTACCCTGCGGGCTGGGCGCCCGCGACACGTTGCGTCTCGAAGCCGGGATGCCTCTCTATGGACACGAGCTCTCTGAGATGATCGATCCGTTCTCGGCGGGCGTGGGTTGGGCCGTCAAGCTGGAGAAAGGGGACTTCGTCGGGCGCGCAGCCTTGATCACCAGGAAAGCCAATCTCGCGCTCAACCGGGTTGGTCTCGTGCTGGAGGGCCGCCGGATCGCCCGGCAAGACGCGATCGTGCTGGCCGGCGACCGCGAAGCCGGCCGGGTGACCTCGGGCACGTTCTCGCCCACGTTGCAGGCCAGCGTGGCCATGGCGCTGATCGATCCCCGGATCGCCACCCCCGAGTCCGCTCTCGCTGTCGACATCCGGGGACATCGCGAGCCCGCGCGCCTGGTCAAACTCCCGTTCTACAAGCGAAAGCACCCGACGGCCTCCACTTGACCGTCCGGCTCAGTCGGATCTCGTTCATGACCCCTTATGGTGATTCCTCCAAGGAACGCATTCGATGGATCCCAAGGACTTACGATTCACATCGACCCACGAATGGGCCCACCTGCAAGGCGATGTTGCAACGGTGGGCATCTCCAAGTTCGCCGTGGACCAGTTAACCGACTTGACCAACATCGACCTTCCCCCCGTGGGAACACACCTGGCCGCCGGCAAGAGCTTTGGCGCCGTGGACAGCGTCAAGGCGGTCAGTGACATGTACGCTCCCGTCGCTGGTGAAGTCGTCGAGGTCAATGAAGACGTGGTCCAGAACGTCCAACTACTTGCTGACGACCCCTATGGCAAGGGTTGGCTGATCAAGCTCCGTGTTGAAGACCCGTCCGCCATTTCGCAACTGATGGACCTGGACGCCTACCAAAAGCAAGTGGCCGAAGAAGAACACTGAACGGCCGGCTCGAGGCTGACGACAATGCGTGGGTCAGGCTGTCCAGCCTGACGAGACTGGACGTCAGGCTGGAAATCCTGACCTACTTTCCGGAACAGGCACCACATGGCGTATATCGCGAACACGCCCGACGACGTCCGCGTCATGTTGGGCGCGATCGGTCTCGACTCGCTTGAACGACTCTTTGAGCATCTCCCGCCCGAGCTTCGCCTGAATCGTCCGCTCCAGATTCCTCCCGCCTTGACCGAGCTGGAGCTCACCAGCCAGGTGCAAAGCAGGCTCGGGCAAAACCAGGGAGCCGACCTGCGGGTCTGCTTCCTCGGCGGCGGCTGCTACGACCACTTCATCCCGGCGGTCGTCGACAACCTGGCCTCGCGCGGCGAGTTCTATACGTCGTACACACCCTATCAGCCCGAAGCCAGCCAGGGGACGCTCCAGGCGACGTTCGAATACCAGACATTGATCACGCAGCTCACGGGCCTGGACGTTTCGAATGCCAGCCTCTATGACGGCGGCTCGGCGACGGCCGAGGCGGTGTTGATGTCGCTGACGGTCACGCGCCGATTCGGCCAGGTGGTCGTTGCTGAGTCGGTCCACCCCGAGTACCGACAGGTGCTCGCGACCTACCTGGCCCAGATGGAACCGAAGCTCGTCACGGTCCCCGCACCTGGCGGCCAGGCCAGTGCCGATGCATTCGCCCACGCCCTTACGGATCAGACCGCGGCGGTGGTTGTTCAGTATCCCAACGTCTTCGGACAGCTGGAGGACGTCCAATCGATCGTGGACTCGGCGCAGGCGCGGGGCGCCCTGGCGGTCGTCATCGTCGACCCGATCAGTCTAGGACTCCTGAACCGTCCCGGCGACTATGGGGCGGACATCGTGGTCGCCGAGGGGCAGTCCCTCGGCAACTCCCTGGCATTCGGAGGTCCCTACCTGGGAATCATGGCCTGCCGCGAGGCTTATGTGCGGAAGATGCCAGGTCGGATCGTCGGCGAGACGACCGACCGGAATGGGAAACGGTGCTGGGTGCTGACGCTCCAGACTCGCGAGCAACATATCCGTCGCGAAAAGGCGACTTCGAACATCTGCACCAACCAGGGACTTCTTGCGTTACGAGCCAGCATCTATCTGGCCGTCATGGGACCAAGTGGCTTGCGGCAGGCCGCCGAGCTGTCAACTCGCAAGGCCCACTATGCCGCCGAGCGGCTCGCCGCGGTCCCCGGTCTGTCCCTCGCATTTCCCGGCCCATTCTTCAAGGAGTTCGTCGTTCGTTGCCAGAAGGACCCGAAGCGCGTGCTCGCCGAGGTCGGCCGGCTGGGCTATCACGGCGGGATCGACCTCGGACGCTGGTACCCCGATCTGGCCGATTGCATCCTCGTCGCTGTCACCGAGAAGCGCACCAAGGACGAGATCGACGGGCTGGCGAACGCGTATAATGAAGCGATTGCGAAAGTGGTACGGTGAGGACCGGCATGCCTTGCGGAGATACGATCATGTTGACACAGACGCGCCTGATCACGGCAGATGAATTCTTGGAATGGCCCGATGAACCTGGAATGCGCCAGGAACTGATCCGTGGAGAGGTAGTCACGATGCCGCTACCAGGATGGCGACACGGTAAGACTGCGCTGAAGATCGGCCGATTCGTCGGCGATTATGTCGAGGCCCAGCGGCTTGGCGAAGCCTGCGGAGCCGAGACCGGTTTCATTGTCGAGCGCGATCCAGATACCGTTCGAGGCCCCGACGTGGGGTTCGTCCGGACCGAGCGGCTGGCCACCACCACGAAACCCGAAACGCATCTTCCGTTCGCACCCGACCTGGCCGTCGAGGCGATCTCGCCCAGCGATCGCGACGATGAAGTCGAGGAAAAGGCCCAGATGTGGCTCAAAGCAGGCAGCCTCCTGGTCTGGACCGTCGATCCTGAGAGCCGGACGGTCACGGTCTACCGGCCGGGTGCCGAGCCGGTCACACTCACCGCGGATCAGGAGATCGATGGCGGCGACGTGATCTCGGGATTCCATTGCCGCGTGGCCGACTTCTTCGCTTAAACAGATCCCTTTGGAAAGCCATGTACAAACTCGATCAACAACCGCTCCTATTTGAATCCAGCCGGCCCGGACGCACGACGGCGATCCTGCCCGATTGCGACGTGCCCGACCGTCCGCTCTCCTCGTTGATCCCCGACGCGCATCGATCGCCCGCTCCGCCTCCGCTGCCCGAACTGGGCGAACTGGACGTGGTCCGGCACTACACGAACCTCTCGACGCTCAACATGTCGATCGACGGCAATTTCTACCCGCTCGGTTCGTGTACGATGAAGTACAACCCGAAGCGGAACGAGCGTCTGGCGTCACTGCCGGGGCTCGGTGCGCAGCATCCCTATCAGGACGAGGGGACACTTCAAGGTTTGCTCGGCATTCTCTTCGACCTCCAGGAAATCCTGGCCGAGATCGCCGGCCTGCACGCCGTAAGCATGCAGCCGGCGGCCGGTGCACAGGGGGAGCTGACGGCCCTGATGGTCGCGGCGGCCTACTTCCGCGATCGTGGCGAAAAGCGCACCCAGATCCTGATCCCCGACAGTGCCCACGGGACCAATCCCGCCTCGGCCCATATCGCGGGTTTCGAGGCTGTGACGATCAAGAGCGACAGCCAAGGTCTGGTCGCGCTGGACGATTTCGAGGCCAAACTCAGCGACCAGACGGCCGTGTTCATGATCACCAACCCCAACACGGTCGGCCTGTTCGATCCTCAGATCGGCACGCTTGCCCGGCTGCTCCACGACCGGGGGGCCCTGCTCTACCTCGACGGTGCCAACATGAACGCGATCCTTGGGGTCGTCCGGCCCGGGGACATGGGGGTTGACCTCATGCACTACAACCCCCACAAGACGTTCTCCGGCCCTCACGGCGGCGGAGGTCCGGGAGCCGGTCCGATCGCCGTCCGGGATCACCTGGCCCCGTACTTGCCCGCGCCGCTCGTCGCGCGCAGCGAGGATGGTCTCTATCGCCTGGACTACGATCGGCCCAAATCGATCGGTCGGGTCCGATCCTTCTTCGGCAATACGGGAGTCCTATTCCGCGCCTACTGCTATATCCGCAGCCAGGGGCCTGACGGGCTCAAGCAGGTGGCCCAGCACGCGGTATTGAATGCGAACTACTTGATGTCGCTGGTGAAGGACACCTATCCGGTCCACTATTCCGGGCACTGTATGCACGAGTTCGTTGCGTCGGCCCGGTCGATCGCCAAGGAGCGGGGGATCCGGGCGATGGACATCGCCAAGCGACTGATCGACTACAACTTCCACGCCCCGACCGTGTATTTCCCCCTCATCGTCCCCGAGGCGATGATGATCGAGCCGACCGAGACCGAGAGCCGCGAGACCCTCGAGGCGTTCGCGAACGTGCTCTGCGCGATCGCCCAGGAAGACCCGCAGCACCTCCACGACGCGCCCCACACGACCCCGGTGAGCCGGCCGGACGAGGTCAAGGCCGCCAAGATGCCGGTCCTCAAATGGAAGCCGGCTTGAGGGCGTGGCGATCAGAGCGCAACCGATCACTTCTCGTTCCGATGCTCCCGCTTCGCACCGGCAGCGGCTTCGCTCATCGCGCGGAGCTGTTTCCAGGAGATCACCTCGATCCCCATTTTCTGGATCTCGGCGGCGATCATCGGATCCGTGAAGATCCGGCGGTCGCCATCGCGGTTGGCGGCGCTGTTGGTGACGGCGCGTAACTCCTCGTCGAGGACCCCACAATGGATGATGAGCTCGCTGACGCCTGGCGGAAGCGCTCGCAGCGCCTTCAAGTAGTTCTGAACCCTCTGCTCGTGCTGGTCGCCTTCGTAGAACTGGACCAGGTTATCGAGCACCGGTAATCGCTTCTCGTCGAGAGCCGCCTGCAAAGCCTTCGCCTTCTCACGTAAAGCGGGAAAGGCCTGAACGAGCGGGCCCTCGATCTTGCGGAGGAACAGCACGGGCAGGTTGTACTTCAAGCCGAGCCGGACATAGACCTCGACCAGGTCGGGCCGGCTCACCACCGCCCCCATGTGCGTGTCGAGATGGCTCAGGGGAATCCCGAGTGCCCTGGCGCGATCGACCTGGGCCGTCAGCTCGATCTCGACCTCCTCGACCTTGGCGTTCTTGGCCACCGACGGGACGTCGCGATAGAGATAACCGTCCGGATCCACGAGGCTGGGTACCCTGTCCCGACCGGCCACTGGCCCCCATCGGTAGACCTGCCATTCCGAGTTGAGCGTGAGATGAACCCCGTAGTCCTTCTCTGGATGCGCATGGGCATAATCCGCGAACTCCTTGACCCACGGGCAGGGGATCATGATGCTGCACGACGAGACGATCCCTTTCTCCAGCGCCTCGACCGTCGCCCGGTTCACCGAGTGGCACATCCCGGCGTCATCCGCGTGGATGATCAAATACCGCTTGCCTTCTGTTGGGCCGTCGTCCGTCTCCAAGGCACGAGGCCCCTTGGATACAAGCAGGAGTAGACCGAGCGTGAGCGCGGTGATCGTTCGAGCGAGTCGCATGGATGTCAGATCCCCAAGGAACACGGTGCGAGCCGATGGCCCCAGATCACCGGGGCAAGACTCCGTGGATTCCTGATCCGCCATCATAGCCGTGCCTCGTTCGCGTTGCATCCCTCGTTCGACATTGGCCTGAACCCAACATCGACTGACGTGGTGAATTCCCTTTGGCCACCGGCAGGCTGGGCAAGGAGGGGCGGCCTGTCGGTCGCCACAGGAAACTCGCCACCAGTTTCAACATGCGTTGCCCCGAGGGAAAAGTCCCGAGCCCGAGATCGTCGTGCGTCTCGATGACGCGCAATCAGCAACTGAAGCCGACCCCGGGAACCCAGAGCCCGGTAGCGATCACCGAGAAGTCGGATTATCTTCAGGACAATCCGAAAGACAATCTGACCGACCGAGGCCGAACCAGGCTGGGTTCGACAAGGCAAACGAAGGGGGAAAGCCGCATGTTATCGAGAGGACTGAGATGGACCTGCGCGCTGACGTTGGCGTTGGCGGGATTACCGTCCGTCGCACGGGGTGCCGGCGCTGGCCCCGAGTTTCGCGCCGGGGCGGCCGACAAGGACATCACGCCTCCTGCGGGAATTCCGATGTGGGGCTACGGAGCGAGGCACGATGCGCCCAACGTGGGTACGCTCGACCCGCTGATGGCCAAGGCGATCGTCATCGCGGCGGGCGATGAGAAGCTCGCGATCGTCGGAACCGACCTGGGCCGCGGGCCCACAGAGGCCATGATGACGATTATCCGCCGGGAGCTTGCGAAGAAGGCCGGTATCCGCCATGTCCTGATCTCCGGGAGCCACTCGCACCACGGACCGGTGATCGAGCTGATCGACGAGCCGGGACTGGGCAAGGGGAAGTTCGACACCGCGGTGGCCTATTCCCAGAAACTACCCCACTGGCTCGTCGAGGTCATCCTCGACGCCAACAAGGCATTGAAGCCGGCCAAACTCGGGGTCGCGACCGAGTCGACCACGCTGAATCGCAACCGGCAGACCAAACGCCAGCCGAAGGCCACCGATCCGATGCTGGCGGTACTCCGCTTTGATGACCAGGCGGGGAAGCCCATCGCCATCCTGGTCAACTTCGCCGCGCACCCGGTGATGACCGACGCCAAGATCCTCAAGTACTCGGCCGATTACCCGGGGTTCCTCAAGAACAAGGTCGAGACCGAGCTATCCACCCAGTGCATCTTCATGCAAGGGGCTGCGGGCGACATGAGTCCCAACCCGACGACTGGCCCCTGGGAACCCAGGAACTTCGGCCAGATCCTCGCCGAACGCGTGATTACGTTGGCCCATGCGATCAAGACCGAGACCCCGCCGCACCCATCAATCAAGGGCATGGTCGATACGTTCCACTTCAAGACGCGCGTTCGACCTCAAGGACCCGAGGGTCGCGGGCGTCTTCGAACGGAGCTACTTTCCCGAGATTACCCACGCCTACGTCCACCTTTACGGCGAATCCCTCGCCGCCGAGCTGAACACGGTACTCTTGAACGATGAGATCGCCTTGGTGGGCGGCTCGGGCGAGTTTTTCTGTAATCATGCCAACCGGCTCAAGGCACGGTCGTACGTCAAGCACACCCTCTTCTTCGGCTACTGCAACGGCCACTCGATGTACTTCCCGACGATCGAGGCCGCCTCGGAAGGGGGATACGGCGCCGACCCTGGCGTCTCGCTGGCCGAACTCGGAGCAGGCGAGCGCATGATGGACAGGGCCTTGCTCAATATCTACCGGCTCCAGGGGAAATTCGCCAGGGAACGAAGATAGCAAAGTCTGGACGCCACTCGGTCGGAATGGCAACACGGGCCTCCGTCGCCCGATCGCAAGATCCCTCCCACGACAACTGTCAAGCCAGCCGGCTTGACCGCGGGTGCGCCACTCGCGACGATAAGGATATGAGCCATCGGGCTGAAGGACGCTCGCGCGCGGCGGCCACCCGAGAGGCTTCGTCCCGCTAATCCTCAGAGGAATCTGGTGATGAGTCGAGAATTCGAAGACTCCGGACCGCGTCCACCGCGTCGCAAGAAGCCGGCGTCCACTCCACCACCGCTGCCGGATTCCGGAGCGAACGGGTCGGGAACGGGACCCTCGACGTTTCGCCCGAATCCGGTCGGATCCGGCGAGTCCACCAAGCCGCGCGGGGCGAAACCGAAATCCGGGGGCAGCCGGGATCGTTCGGAGAAGAAATCGGAGATCCCCGCGGCCGGCCCGAGCTGGTACGAGCGCATCCTCTTCGGCCGGGTCAGCTCGGGCCAGCTCGCGCAGTTCTGCCGCCAGTTTGGGACGTATCTCCAGTCGGGCGTGGATTTCTCGCGGTCGCTCTCCAGCCTGGAGAAGCAGTTTGCCAGGACGGCGCTCGGGCCCGTGATCGGTCGCCTCCAGGACGCCATCCGTCAAGGGTCGACCCTGGAAGACGCGGTGGCCGCCGAACCGCAGACGTTCGACCCGATGTTCGTGAGCATGATCAGGGTCGCCGAGGCGCGCGGAGGCGCACCCGAGACCTTGAAGATGCTGGGACGCCATTACGAGGCCCGCCAGCGCCTGATCCGCCAGGCGCGTTCGGCCATGATCTATCCGATCGCCGTTCTCACCGTGGCCGCGGGCGCGATCGGACTGATCACGGTCTTCGTCCTCCCGAAGATCCTGGCGATCATTCAGGATTCACCCGGCCACAAACAATTGCCAGGGATGACGCTCGCCCTGATCACCTTCAGCCGATTCATGGCAACGCTCGGCTGGTGGCTGGTCCCGGCGGTCTTCGTCGGATCCGGTTTCGCTCTCCTCCGATTCTACAAGACGCCGATGGGCAAGGACCTCATCGATCGCCTGGTGCTGATGATGCCCGTGTTCGGGTCGCTCTGCCGAAAGGTGGACACCACGCGATTCGCCCGGACCCTCTCCGTGCTGCTCGATGCGGGTCTCGACTACGGCCGATCCATCGACCTGACCGCCGACGTGCTCATGATGAGCCCGATCCGCCAGGCGGTCCGCTCGTGTCGCCAGGCGGTCCTGGCGGGTGGGGAGCTGAGCGGGACCCTGGCCCGCAGCCGGCAGTTCTATCCCGACGTCATCGCCATCGTCTCGTCCGGCGAGGAAACCGGGAAGCTGCCCGAAAGTCTCGCGCATCTGGCCGACGACTACGAGGAACAGGTCCAGACCATGGTCAAGAACCTCGGTCAGCTCGTCCAGCCGCTGTTGATGATCATTCTCGGTGGATTCGTGGGCTTTGTCTGCATCGCGGTCCTCATGGCCTACGCCCAGATGCTGATGAGCGCCGCAGGTCCATAGGCGCTGATCTCTTCGACCCAGTTCCGTGAATCCTGGCCGAAACTCAGCGATGTCGAGGACAAATCATGCCATTGCGCGACCACTTTCAACCGCCGTTGTCTCTCCATCGGTCCTGGGAACCGTTTCATTCTCGCCTGGCGAACTCGATCGCGGATCTTCTCAACGCCCGGCTCCCCAAGCGATTCTTCGCCGAACCGCAGATGCATCTGGGAAGTCAGGTGGAGGGCGACGTCATCGAGTTCGAGAGCCTCAACGAATCGCTGGATGAATCGGAGGAGACACCCGACAACGGCGAAGGCGGTGGGGTAGCCGTCGCGGTCTGGGCGCCTCCGGTGGCGACGCTCACCATGCCGGCAGTCTTCCCCGACAACATCGAGATCCACGTCCGCGACGAGCTTTTTGACGCGCGCGTCGTGGCCGTGGTCGAATTGGTCAGCCCGGCAAACAAGGACCGGCCCGAGAAGCGGCGCGCGTTCGCCGCCAAGAGTGCCGCGTATCTCCAGCGAGGCATTGGTCTGATCACCGTCAACATCGTGACCACACGGCACTTCAACCTTCATAACGAGCTGCTTCCGCTCCTCTGTGTGGATGAGAGCTTCGCCATGGCGGAAGACGCACATACCTACGCCGTCGCCTATCGGCCAATCCGCCGCGGAGAGGCGGATCAGATCGACCTCTGGCCGGTGGCCCTCTCGGTCGGAGCACCCCTTCCCCTCCTGCCCTTGTCCCTGAAGAGATTTCGCCCCGTACCGCTTGACCTCGAAGCCGCCTACGAGGATGCTTGCCGTCGCGGTCGATTGTGAGCGATGAGAAGGCTTCGCGAGGAATTCAGCCATGGGGAAACTGCGATACCGATCTGCGCTAGAGTTGTGGCTGATCATGACCTCGACCGGCATCCTCGCGATGGGACCATCCGAGGCGCGGGCCGGTTGGCAGGCAGGTACGGCGCGGGTCGCGATCACACCCAAACAACCGATGTGGATGGCGGGTTACGCCTCGCGGACCCGGCCCTCGGAAGGAGCGGTCCATGACCTCTGGGCCAAGGCTCTGGCTCTCCAGGACCCGGCGGGTCGTCGTGCCGTGCTGATCACTCTCGACGTCTGCGGCATCGACCGCGACCTGTCGAGCCGGATCAGGGACACGCTTCAGAATCGCCACAAGCTGGGCCGCGATCGCATCGTACTGGCCTGCTCTCACACCCATTCCGGGCCGGTCGTTGGCACCAACCTGCTCACGATGTACAAGATCGACGACGCCGAGCGCAAGCGTATCGCCGAATATGCGAATACGCTCGAGGCCAACGTGGTGAACGTCGCCGGAGAGGCACTGAGCCGGCTCCAGGAATCGCGGGTCTCCTGGGGCAACGGCCACTGCGACTTCGCCGTCAATCGTCGGACCAACCGCGAAGGCGAAGTCCCCAGGTTGAGGCAGAATCTCTCTCTCCAAGGTCCTGACGACCACGACGTGCCCGTGCTCCGCGTGTCCCGGCTGGATGGTTCCCTCACCGCGGTGGTTTTCGGTTATGCCTGCCACTGCACGGTGCTGGACCTCTACCAGTTCTGCGGCGATTACGCAGGGTTCGCCCAGGTTGACCTCGAGACACGCTACCCGGGCGCGACGGCTCTGTTCGTCGCAGGCTGCGGCGGCGATCAGAACCCGATCCCCCGGCGCTCGCTCGAGCTGGCCGAGACCTACGGGAAGCAGCTCGGTCTGAGCGTGGCGAGCGTCCTGGCCACATCGATGCAGCCGATCGACGGGCCGATGAAGTCGGCCTACGAGGAGATCCCGCTCGCGTTCGCCAGCCTTCCCGCTCGCGAGCAGATCGAGCGCGACACCCAGTCCGACAACTTCTACGTCGCCAGCCGGGCCAAGCATCTCCTCAAGAAGATCGAGGCCCGCGGTCATCTCGAACCGGCCTATCCCTACCCGGTCCAGGCCTGGCGGCTCGACGGGCTGACCTGGATCTTCCTCGGCGGCGAGGTCGTCGTCGATTATGCGCTGCGACTCAAGCGCAACCTCGGCTCCTCGCACACCTGGGTCTCGGCCTATTGCAACGACGTGATGGCCTATATCCCCTCGAAACGGGTCTTGAAAGAAGGGGGCTACGAGGGAGCGACCGCGATGATCTATTACGGCCAGCCCTCGCCGTGGTCGGAGCAGGTGGAGGAATCGATCATCGAGGCGGTCAGCAGGGTGACCAACGCAGTCAGGCGGGAGCATTCCACGGGATCGAGCGTCCGTCCGTGAGTCGGCATTGGTGTTGACCGCCGGAGGATTCTGCACCATGCGCCAGCCTGGAGACACCCCACCCCGAATCGGGCCTTTCCGAATGATCTGGAAGTGGGAATCTTGAATCTTGAATCGGAGATCCCGCTCAGGTTGCGGCCGAATGCTGTCTGAGGAGGCTCCAGTTTCGATGAAGGTCTTCTTCGTGTCGCGGTTCTGTTACCTGGACGATTCCAACGGCGCCGCGATTTCCAGCCGCGAGATGATCGAGGCACTGGCACGGCATGGATTTGCCGTCGAGGTCCTCTCCACGACGGCGCTCGACCTCGATATCGAGGTCAACCCGGCCGCCTATTTCGCCGAGCGGGGATGGTCCCTCGACGACATTGCCAGCCAATCCCTGAGCTTCAGCGCCCTGGGTATAGACGGCGAAGCTCCGCCGCACCTGCGCCTCACGGCTCATGGGGTCCCGGTCACGCTACTCCAGTCCGCGACCACCCGGTTCCACGCCCCCGACGAAGCCGAACGCCGCGGTTTCCTCCGGCTCTTCGATACGATCATGGACCGGTTCCAGCCCGACGTGGTCCTCGGCTATGGCGGCGATCCTTTGCAATGCCAGGTCTTCGCCCGCGCGCAGGCGGGGTGCCACCACGGTCTTCAACCTGCACAATTGCCGATACCGCTTGGTCGAGCCATTCCAGGACGTTGACGCGATCACCGTTCCCTCAGGCTTCGCAGCCGAATTCTATCGCCGTACGCTCGGACTCGAGTGCCTGGTTCGCCCCACCCCGATCCGAAGGGACCGGATCGAGGTATCGGATCACGAGCCAAGGTGCCTGACGTTCGTCAATCCTTCGCTGGAGAAAGGAGTATTCGTCTTCGCGCGGATCGCCGACGAGCTGGGCCGTCGCCGTCCTGACATCCCTCTCCTGGTCGTGGAAGGACGGGGCACCGAGGTGGATGTGGCCGCCTGTGGGATCGATTTGAGGACTCACGGCAACGTGTTCTTCATGAGCCACACTTCCGACCCGCGCCGATTCTACCGAGTCAGCCGGGCGGTGATGGTCCCCTCGCTCATCCCCGAGACGTTTGGCCGAGTCGCGGTCGAGGCGATCTGCAACGGCATTCCCGTCCTCGCCGGCGATCGAGGCGCACTGCCGGAAACCCTGGGCTCCTCGGGCATCGTGCTCCCGATCCCCGATCGACTCACGCCGACCTTCGAAGCCCTTCCCACCGCCGAGGAAGTGATGCCGTGGGTTGAAGCGGTCATCCGGCTGTGGGATGACGATGGATTCTACGAGGATCTCTGTCAGCGAGCGTTGACTGAGTCGCAGCGCCGGGATCCCGCTACGGTCGAGTCTCAATTCGTGAGCTTCTTCGGGCGACTTCCCGAGTATCGCCTTGACCGTTCAAGTGACTTGCATTCGTAGAACGGCATGGCCAAACAATCCTAAACGATGGGCGGAGGCAATACCTAATCGAAAGCACTACAATACATAATCGCTCGAACTTTGTCGGATGTCGCGCCTCAAGATGCCGAGAACCAGGATCGTGATTGTCGTGCTGGCCATTAGCGGCCACCACATCTCCAGGAGAAACCGCACCGACGGCTGAATGACCCGCGGACGACTCAGGATGCGGCCCAGGAACCCAGGGCTACCCTCGAAGGCGACGATACTGCCATCGTCCTTGTAGACGATCGTCTCCAGGACGCGGCTCGGACCATCGCCATGCTGCAGAGGCAGTTGGCGTCTGTCCTCCTTGACCAAACGCTCGATGCTGCCATTCGGCATCTCGACAAAGAAGCTATCATCTTCTTGTTTGAACAGAAAATTACATCCAACTGTATCAAGTAATCTGTAGGCGTCGGAGATACTGTGTGGGTTAGGACGCGGTCCCGTCTCATTCGAGACAGGTCGATAGGCGGCTCCAGAGAGGTTGAGACCGATCAGGGCCGCTGCGATCGTAGTCCATCGTACACTGGGGCATAGACGGGAGAGGCGTGTTCGGGGATCACTGCCGGCGTTCGGCTGAATGCTACGATTTCTCGAGGCACGGAGGTGTGATGGGAGAGCGAGGACCAAGAAGGTAAGCGACAAACCGGCAAGGACCGGCGACCAGACCTGTAGGTGGTTCAGCGGCTGTAGAGGTATCACAACTCGCACCAAGCGTTCTCCGGTCTCTAGCCTTGCCAGGTCAAAGCGGATGTTGCCGTCCACGTCGTAAAAGAAGAAAGACCAAGAACCGAAACCTTCCTCCATCCTCACCAGGCGGCCCTGATACTTCGTCGGGTAGCATCTCCATGTCGCGATCGCCGCAGCGAGATTCAATCCCATCAAGGCCACCGCGAGGATCATGGATTGCATCGTGAACCGCATGCTGGATCGAAACATGACCTGCTTCACACCTCCGGGGTCATGACCCCTCTATGAATGCCTGCTGGACGAATGCGGTGCTCGTATTCACCCACGTAGGAAATGCCGCAGCTTCGGTGGGCGTCGTCGGTCCAGTCGGGGGCTGCTGTTGTACGTTATTGGGGCCACTCCACGTCCCATCTATGTTGACCGCCGTCGCGGAGAAGTTCCAGGTGAGCTGACTCAGGGCGATCCAGACGGAGTTTGATATATTAGGCATTTACATAAGATAATCTGAAAAAGTGCCACTCCTGGTCACGGTTTCGTTCGTAAGGCCCACACTTAGACCTGGATTATCTGCCGTCCATGGAGGCACATACAGAGGCCCCGGAATCGATGTATTCGCGGGGGTGTTCAAGCTATAGTATATGATTTGGGGTTCGAGCGGCGGTGCGGGACCGTAAACAACTGGGTAGCCAAGGGAAAGGAAGGAGCTACTATCGTCATGCAATGGACCACTGAATCCCGGAAAAGCCGGACCATTGGTGAGGTACCAACTCTGGCCTGTGGCGTCCGTGTACTGCCCGTAGCTAGAATTGACTATCTGCATGAGCATGAACTGACCGGCGGTGTAAGTATCCGTGCTCGCAGTGAATTGGATCACCAACGGCACGCTTGTGCTAATACCGACCGTCACCTGGGTCGCGGATGTCGATGTCGTGACGTTACCCAGTGCCACGACACCAAGGCTCCCGGGAGGCGTATCGGAATTGAAGTCCAACGTCGATTCGCCCGTCGCATTGTTCTGGTAAGTCACATTCAAGGTGATCGTGTAAGCCTGGGCATCCGCAGTAATGATGAATTGATAGGTAGGCTGATTCGCAAGAACGTTCTGCCCGAGTTTCTGACTGGCGGGAGGGGCCTTCCCCGATGGTGTCGAGACGTAGCTCGAGAACTCTGTGCCTCCAGACCAAGAGTAGCTCGTGATCGTGTAGCCTGGGTCATTAGGCATAGGACTAGTGGCTATGATGTCGGCGATCTTACCGATTGGGATCGGGGTGGGAACGTTGTATGCTCCGGCCTTGATTAACTGGGTGTTGCCGCCAGAAAAACTGAGGACGGGCGGCGCATTGGGAGGAGGTGGACCCCCACCGCTGCTCTCCGGGGAGGCATCGCTTATTCGATGGGGCGAGGGAATTCGCGCGACGGTTCGTGGTGGCGCGACCGTCATCGGGCGGACGCCGTCGCCCAGCGATTGCGCTACCGCGGAGGCCAGCGCCGAAGCAGCGGCCGGAGTCGTGGTAGCCGGGGTCGGCAGGTTTGTTGTAGGCGGCGGCGTGGCCGGCGCTCCGCCCTTGTGGACGGGCGCAGTCGAGCCATGCGTGATCGCTCCGGCTTGAGAGTACTTGGCTTGCGCGGTTGGGGCGGGGGTCGTGTCAAGGCGTCCGAGTTGGGAGCCACCCAGGAGAGAGCCCGTGGAATCGGAGTCGGGGAGATTCCCGATTCCCGATCTCAAATTCAAGAGGTAGGTATCCCAGAACGAGGCGGAGTTCGTGTCCGAGAGTCTCGGGTCTGGAAATGAGCGCGTAAAAGGGGCCCACCCCGGGGCAAAATGAGCGCGTAAAAGGGACCCACCGTAACCACCTCCGTTTAGGCTGGATGTCTTTGACGACACCCAGTCTCCCATGGAGGTCAGGATGTGCTTACGGTGGACGATTACGGAGCGATTCGCCGCGCCCGACGCGATGGCCTGTCCATCCGCGAGATCGCGGCAGGTTTCATCACAGTCGGCGGAAGATTCGTCAGGTCCTGGCCCAGGCCCAACCGCAGCCCTATACCCGGGCCCAGGAGCGACCCGCTCCGGTCCTGGGGACGTTCCGGGCGATCATCGACCAGATCCTCGCCGACGATGAGCAGGCCCCGCCCAAGCAGCGACACACCGCCATGCAGGTGTTCCGCCGCCTCCGCGACGAGCACGACTATCACGGCTGCTATGGCCAGGTGCGACGCTACGTCCGGCGACACCGGGCTCGACATCAAGAAACTTTCATCCCTCTGGGGCATCTCCCCGGCCAACGCCTCGAAGCCGATTTCGGCCACATCCAGGTCGACTTCCCGGACGGCCGCCGCCTGATCCCCTTCCTCGTCACCACCTGGGCCTACTCCAACGCCCCCTTCGTCCTGGCCCTGCCCTTCGAACGCACCGAGGCGATCCTCGAGGGCATGGTCGCGGCCTTCGAGTTCTTCCAACGGGTTCCTCGGGAAGTCTGGTGGGACAACCCCAAGACCGTCGCCACCTTGATCCTTCAAGGCCGCGAACGACAACTCCATCCGCGTTACGCGGCGCTGGCCAACCACTACGTCTTCGATCCGCGATTCTGCATGCCGGCTCGCGGCCAGGAGAAGCCCGATGCCGAGGGGACCGTCAAGGCCGTCCAGCGCCGATTCGCCGCGCCCGTGCCGCGGGTCGCGGACCTCGATGAATTGAACACATCTCTTCGCAAATGGTGCGAGGCCGAGCGGGTGCGGGTCGTCCAGTCGCTCTTCGGCCCGTTCACGATCGCGGACCGCCTGGCCGAGGATCTCGCCGCGGCCTTGCCCCTGCCCCGGCACCGGTTCGACCCGTGCGTGATCCGTCCCGCCGTCGCCGTCAACAAGTACCAGACCGTCGCCTTCGACAACAATCGCTACAGCGTACCGCGACCGTTCGCATTCCGGGCGGTGGCGGTCAAGGGCTACGTCGGCACCGTCGCGATCGTCGCCGACGGGCAGGTCGTCGCGGCGCACCCGCGATGCTTAAGGAAACGTCAGATGCTCATAGATCCGATCCATTACCTGGCGATCCTGGATCGCAAGCCGGGCGTCCTCGACTGCGCCGGCGCTTCGCGACTGGGCGCTGCCGGCGTGCTTCGCCGAGTTCCGCACGGCGCTGGAGGAGCTCCACGGCGCCACGCCGGGCACGCGGCGGTTCGTGCGCGTCCTGCAACTCCTGGCCGAGCACCCGCTGGCGCGGGTCCGCCAGGCCGTCGAAGAATGCACGCGCGAACATATTATCGACGCCGAGGCCGTCGCCCAACGGACCCGATCCCTCGGCGCGATCGAGTCGCTGACGCACCCCGCGGCGCCGGAGACCCCCGCTTCGCCCACCGCGGCGGGAGTCCAGGTGCCCCTGCCGGACCTGAGCCGGTTCGATCAACTCCTCGGTGGTCATGATGATCAAGCCGAATACAATCATGAATTACATAACATGAATAACAATGATATGTACGTCGCGGAACCGGTCGGCGCGATCGGCGCCGGGCCGGCCGCGCCGTGATCACAGCCGGGCTCGATCGGCGGGCCCGGATCGTTCTGGCTTTGGAGACCTCCCGAGAGGAGACCGACCGATGGCCGATGTGATGATCGACTTGCTCAAGGCCCATCTCCGGCAGTTGCACTTGCCGACGATGGGAGCCGAGGTCGAGAAACTGGCGCGGGACGCCGCCGCCACCGACCAAACCTTCGTCGAGTTCTTGCTCCGTTTGACCGAGCTGGAACTGGCGGTTCGCGATGCCGGCGCGATCGCGCGTCGGATCAAGCAAGCGGGCTTCCCCGTCTTGAAGGACTTCGACACCTACGACTTCACGGCCTTGCCGGGCCTGTCCAGGCCCAAGGTCCTGGAGATGGCGCGGCGCGAGTGGATTGAACAGAAATTCAATTGTTGCCTGATCGGTGGCCAGGGGACGGGGAAGACCCACATCGCCATTGCGTTGGGGCAAGCGGCCTGTCGTGCGGGCCTGCGGGTGGCCTTCTTCACCGCGGCGGAACTGGTCAGCGAGCTGGAGAAGGCCCAGAAGCAGTACACCTTGGATCGGCTGCTGCGCCAGTTGCAGCGGACGCCGTTGCTGATCTGCGACGAACTGGGCTACGTCAGTCTGAGCCGTGGTGGCGTCGAGCTGTTGTTCCGCGTGTTCGCCGATCGCTACGAGCGCGCCAGCATCCTGGTGACGAGCAACCTGCCGTTTAGCGAATGGAATCAGATCTTCCAGGGGGAGCGGATGACCGCGGCGCTGGTCGATCGCCTGACGCATCATTGCCACATCTTGGAGATGAACGGCGAGAGCTACCGGTTTCGCGAGTCGATGAAGGCCAAGAAGAGTCGGAGGTCGGAATGAAGCGAAGTTGCCGCCTTTGCCCAGAGCGGCTATCTTGAAGGCCCAGGTGGGCCCGTTTTAAGCGCTCAGGGTGGGTCCCTTTTACGCGCTCATTTCCACGGGTCTGTGGATCGATTCGAATTCGGCGATGTGGCTGAGGTTTCGGGGGCGGGGTTGGCTCCTCCTGCGTTCCTATAACTTGTGGGTTTCGGCGTGTCCGAGCCCGTGATGTTCGGGGAACTGAGAACGGAGTTGGGTGTTAGCGAAGGCGGTTCCATCCGAGCCACCTCAATGGGGACTACCCCCTCCCGCACATCCATCCACTCGCCCAGGCCCACAAATGTGGTCAGTGCGGAAACGAGGTTGAACGATTCGAGCGTGCCCAGTATCGGGTCGGAACAGGCGAAGTCGCCGCGATGGTGTCGTCATAATCGGTCCCCGATGCGTGTCGCGGAGCTAGTGGATCTATCTCGGAGTCGGGTTCAGAAGAGAAAGAGAACCGGCACAATATGGCCAGTAATGGGTCCTGTTGTCAACGCGTCAGTCATGTAGAAAACGAAACTCCGCGAAAAACACACAAGGAAGGCTTATCAATTCGAGCCGTTTCCGGCGCTATCCTGCGGATCGCGACGCACATTGCCTCTGACTGTCTCGGAAACAACCGGCTGATTCTGCACGATCGAACTCGATGTTCGAGTTATCACGCGTTCTCGGTAACCGAATCGGTCCGACGTCGCCAGGTCTGACACCCGAGAGCACTTCACGCCTGGACTGCGCACGCAAGAAAAGGGGATAGGCACCCGGCCCGCGGGCGCTGGACCTGAGATCGTTGGGCCTACGCAGAGCCGTGAGCTCGATCGTGGGAAGGAAAGTGTATTGAGACCTCCCGCCGCGGGGAGTATAGGGAGGAGTGCGAGATCGCAACGTTCTCGAGCAGGAGGATCGAGCAAGATGCCAAACGGAGTGAAGGGCAAGATCGGCCGTCACTTGATCCGGCTCTTCGGGCGGGGGAGTGCGACCGGCCTGTCCGACAGCCACCTCATCCATCAATTGGCGAACAGCGACCGGGAGTCCGCGGAGGCTGCGTTTTCCTGACACGGCATGGGTCGATGGTCTTGAACGTCTGCCGGCAGGTCCTCGGCGAGCATCACGCAGCCGAGGACGCATTCCAGGCCACGTTCCTGGTCTTGCTCCACCGGGCTTGTCTCTCGCCAAACGACTACAAAATGGAATCGGTCGATTCTCGAAGGAGTTGCGCCCGAGGATGCCGAGTACCACCATCGTGATCGATGCGCTAGCCATCATGGGCCACCACACTTCTACGAAAGATCGGAGTGGCGGTCGAATCATGTGTGGCGGAGCCCGCATCTCCCCGGGCTTTCCCACATAGCTCACGATGCTGCCATCGAGATTGTAAACGATCATTCCCACGACTCGACTCGGATCGTAAGCGTAGCGGACGCGCACTCCATGCTCGTCATAGGAGAAGACAGTTCCATCGGCAGTGGTTTCGCGCCTCCCACCGAACCGAACCGGCCCATGGAATCCATCGGGCTTGATCACCAAGAAAGATCCCCAGGGTCGAGGCTCGATGCCACCATCCGGCTTGACGAAAAGATCCGCAGTGCTTCGAAGAAGAGTCTCGAGATGGTCGTCGTAGGGATCGGGAGACGGCCGGTAAAGGGCGGCCACGAGATTCAACCCGACAAGCAGCGACAGAGCGCTGAGCCACCTCGCAACAAGCCACGATCTCCGCGGCTGCACGAGTGAGCGCGAGTCGCCAGCCGGATCGACGCCCCGTCGCTGCCGGCCTGGATATCCCCGAGGGACGACGAGCACCAAGATTGTCAACAACACGCTGGCGATCAGCGGGGACCAGATCTGGAGTGTGGTCTGGGCGGGGCGCGAGCACAATCCTCCTGATCACTTTTTGCGGGGTTCCATGCCCCCGGCCGATCTCAATCATTCCATTATAATATGAGAATATGTATGAAGCTTTGTCGGGATCGTACAAACTGCTGTGCTTCAAGCCATGTCCTTCCTTTGACGGGACTTCCTCCCAGGTATAGCTGCCCTGGTTCCAGCGTAACCATGACCAGCCACGGCCGGGAAGGTTCAGCCGGCCGTGATGGAGTTTCGCGGTCGCGATGGCCCCGGCGAGGTTCAGGCCCACCAGCGCCACGGCGATCATTAGCGATCGAGTCGCGAATCGCACGCGGAATCGGATCACGGCATGAGCACCTCGTGGTCGTCAGGTTCCCTGTCGCCAATTCTGAGGTACTCCGTTGACAACAGCATAATAATTTGTGAATGCTGTTATCGTGTTCACCCATGTGGGAAAGGCCGAGGCGCCGGAGGGCGGTGAGGAGTTTCCGGGGTCCGGTTGAGGCGTGGGGTTGGGTTGCCCGTAGTTTTGCTGGCTCACGGACACCGACCACGACCAGTTGAGCTGGCTCACGGCAATCCAAACGGAATTCTCCATGTCCGACTGATACATCAGATAAATCGAGAAATTGTCCGAACGCGATACCGATGTGACGGTATTCCCATTAATGGTGTTCGGTAACGTTAAACTGGGTCCATCGCTCGTGGTCGGAGCGTTCACTCCAGTTGCTGGAATCGACTGGGAGGCTCCGACCGTCAAACTATCCTTCTGGGCCCCGTTATAATCAAACTGATGGTCCCAGGAGCCAGACTGTCCGTTATCGATGAGATTGCCGTTAAAGTTCGGGCCATTGGGCGGGTAGTTGATATTGTTCTGGACATACCAGGTCGTATTGGCGGCAGTGTACGTTTGCTTGGTATTGGTGACGATCTGCAGGAGCGCGAACTGCCCGGCTGTGTAACCATCCGTGGTTGCCGTGAAATTGAGATTGATCTTGGGGTTCAGCATGACCTTGATGCCGCCGTCCTCGCCAGGAACATAAGACCAGGTCTGAGACCCCAGTGGCTTGGTGGCCGAGATGCTGCCGGTAGGAGCATCCGACTGGAACAAGAGCTCAGCCGAGCTATCGCCCCCGTATGAGTAGGTCACTTCGACGATGACATCGTATACCTGAGGTGTTGGATCGACGATGAACTGGTATGTCCTCCCTGTTGTGTTGGGCGCCGGCGGGGCGGACTGGCTGGGTATCGCTTCGCCCGCCGGTGTACCGAAGTAGCCCCCCCACTCCGATCCTCCAGACCAACTCCACGACGTGATCGGGTTTTCCTCTCCATAGGGACTGCTCGCCGTGAGTTGCACCGTGGCGCCGATCGGTATCGGGTTACCATCATCCGCACTGTATGTCCCCGGCTGGGTATCGGGAAACGGCTCATAGATACCAAAGTTCCCGCTGTCGAGGGTCGGCGGTGACACGCCGCCTCCAGAGCCGCCGCTACTCGCATCGGGACGGATAACTCCCGACTTCCGCGCGACCCCTGGCGGCACGGTCCGAGGCTGTGCAGGGGGCATCGTCATCGCGCGAACGCCATCCCCCAGCGACTGCGCCACCGCGTATGACAGCGTCGTGACAGGGGACGCAGTAGAGGAACCCGGGCCTGGCAGGTTCTCTGTTGCCGGAGTCGCCGTTGCCGGCGCACCGGTCTTAGGGGCTGGGGCCGTAGAGCCATGCGAGATCGCTCCAGCCTGAGAGGACACCGCCTGTGCGGCTGGGGCGGGGGTCGCGTAGAGTCCTCCGAGTTGGGAGCCACCCAGGAGAGAGCCCGTGTAATCGGAGTCGGGGAGGTTTCCGATTCCCGATTCGGGATTCCCGGGATTGCCATCCGAGAACGAGATGGAGGCTATCACAGGTGTGTCCGAGAGTGCCGGGTCGGGAGATCGATTCGACATTGGCGATACAACTGAGGCCTCCGGGGCGGGGCTGGCTCTTCCCGAGCTCATGCGAGTGGTGGGATTCGGCGTGTCATCCGACGTGCTGTTTCGGTTGCTCGAAGCGGTGGGAACCGAGCGGGATTCCGGCGATGGCCGTTCGATCCTAGCCACATCGATGGGAATTACCCCCCCCCGTCACATCCATCCATGCGTCCAAGGCCCCGAACGTGGTGAGAGCGGACACGAGGTTGAACGATTCAAGGGTTACCAACTCCGGACGGAACAGGCAAAGTCGCCGCGATGGTATGTTCATGATGCTGCCCCAATGGGTGGCGCGCAGAGCCAGCGGACGTTTCCCGGAGTCGGGTTCAGAGGAGAAAGAGAACGAGCACAATATGGCCAGTAATCGGTCCGGTTGTCAACGGCCCAGTCAGACGAAAACGAAACGTCGCGAAAGCGCCCGGCCGGCGCAGGCCCGATATCCCCCTCCTGGTCGTGGAAGGATGGGGAACCGAAGTAGATGTGGCCGCCTGCGGGCTCGACCTGAGGACTCATGGCAACGTGTTCTTCATGAGCCATGTTTCCGACCCGCGCCGATTCTACCGCATCAGCCGGGCAGTGATGGTCTCCTCGCTCGGCTCCGAGACCGTTGGACGAGTAGCGGCCGAGGCGATCTGCGATGGGATTCCCGTCCTCGCCGGCGACTGCGAGGCACTGCCGGAAACCTTGGGCGCCTCGGGCATCGTGCTCTCGCTCCTCGATCGACTGACGCCGACCTCCGAAATCCTTTCCACGCTTGCGGAGGTGATGCCGTGGGTCGAAGCGGTCATCCGGTTGTGGGATGACGCTGGATTCTATGAAGATCTCCGCCAGCGAGCATCGTCTGAGTCCGAGCGTTGGCATCCCTCCACGGTCGAGTCTCAATTCGTGAGCTTCTTCCGGCGACTTACCGAGCATTGCTCCACAGTTTAGGTCACTCGCCTATCAGGAGTGGACATGGCACAGCGGTCCGGATCGATGCGAGGAGGCTGTACTCTCGCCAAACGACTACAAAGACGCAATCGATCGATTCTCGACGGAGTTGGCGCCCCAAGATGGCGAGGACCAGGATCGTGATCGCCGCGCCAGCCATCACGGGCCACCACACTTCCAGTAACGACCGGAGGGGCGGTCGGATCACATGTGGCGGAGCCCGCATCTCCCCGGGTCTTCCCTCGTAACCCGCGATGCTGCCATCGGCTTTGTAAACGATCGTTCCCAAGGTTCGGCTCCGATCGTCTCCGTAGTGCACGGGCCGACCATGGTCGTCATAGGAGACAACGTAGCGCACGGGCCGACCATGGTCGTCATAGGAGACAACGGTTCCATCGGCGGCGACTTCGAGCCTCCCACCAAAGGACTGTAGCCCGTGGAATCCATCGGGCTTCATTACCAGAAAAGCTCCCCCGACGGGTCGGGGTTCGATGCCACCATCCGGCTTGACGAAAAGTTCCGCAGCACTTCGAAGGGGGCTCTCGAGCTTGTCGTCGTAGGAGGCCGGATTCGGCCGATAAAGAGCGGCGACGAGGTTCAGCGCGGATCAGCGCCAACACAGCCATCAGCCACCTCGCCGCAAGCCACAGTCGACGCGGCCGGACCGGAGGAAGGGAGTCGCTGGTCGCGTCGATGCCCCGCCGCTGTCGGCCCGGATGCCCTCGAGGGACGACGAGCACCAGGATTGTCAACAACATGCTGGCGAGCAGAGGCGAACAGACCTGGAGCGCAGTCGTGGGCGGGGCGCGAGCACGATCCGCTTGATTTCTTGTCGTGGGGTGCCGTGCCCCCGACCAATCTCAATCATTCCATTATGGTATGAAAATACATAAGAAGCTTTGTCGGGCTCGTTCGCGCTCCAGTGTTTCAATCCGTGTCCTTCCTTTGACAGGATGTCCTCCCACGTTCTGCTGCCCCGGTGCATGCGATAAAGAAACCAGACCCGTGGGCGGTTCGTCCAGGCGTGATGGATTCTCGCGGTCGCAATGGCCCCCCCGAGGTTCAGGCCCACCAGCGCCACGGCGATCATGAGCGACCGAGTTGTGAAACGAGCCCCAAGTCGCTTCATGGCATGAGCCCCTCGCGGTCTTCAGGTGTTCTGTCGCAAATTCTGAGGCTGACTGTTAACCAGTAGTTTCCGGCTCTATCCTACGGATCGCGACGCACATGGCCTCTGACTGTCTCGGAAACAACCGGCTGATTCTGCACGTCCCAACCCGATGTTCGAGTTATCACGCGTTCTCGGTAACCGAATCGGTCCGACGTCGCCAAGTCTAACGCCAGAGAGCACTTCACGCCTGGACTGCGCAAAAAATGGGGATAGGCACCCGGCCCGCGGGCGCTGGACCTGAGATCGTTGGGCCTACGCAGAGCCGTGAGCTCGATCGTGGGAAGGAAAGTGTATTGAGACCTCCCGCCGCGGGGAGTATAGGGAGGAGTGCGAGATCGCAACGTTCTCGAGCAGGAGGATCGAGCAAGATGCCAAACGGAGTGAAAGGCAAGATCGGCCGTCACTTGATCCGGCTCTTCGGGCGGGGGAGTGCGACCGGCCTGTCTGACAGCCACCTCATCCATCAATTGGCGAACCGCGACCGGGAGTCCGCGGAGGCTGCGTTTGAGACGATCCTGACCCGGCATGGGTCGATGGTCTTGAACGTCTGCCGGCAGGTCCTCGGCGAGCATCACGCAGCCGAGGACGCATTCCAGGCCACGTTCCTGGTCTTGCTCCACCGGTCTGGCGCGATCCGGTTGAAGGGGCCCGAGTCATTGGCCCCCTGGCTTTATGGCGTTGCCTACCGGACCGCCTCGAAGGTGAGGCGCGGCGAGGTCCGACGATCGGCGCGAGAGCGGCGTAGAGCCGTGCGCGAAACCTCGACGGATCCGATTGCTCCCGCGGCCGAGCTCGACGAACTCCGCGGCGCATTGCACGAAGAAATCAACCGGCTGCCGGCCAATTATCGCGATCCGGTTGTGCTTTGCTATCTCGAAGGCCGGACCCACGACCAGGCTGCCGCCGTGCTCCAATGGCCCGTCGGGACCGTCCGCGGACGGCTGGCACGGGCCAGGGATCTCCTCAGAACCCGATTGATCCGCCGCGGACTGGCGCCGGCCGGGATGATCGGAGCGGCCCTGCTCGAGCCAGTCGCCCAGGCCGAGATTCCTGCCGCCTTGCTCCACGTTACGGTCGAACTCGCCAGCGAGGGCGTCCCGACCGTGGCGGGCCTCGCGTCACTTGCGTTGCGCGTGTTCAGAAGCCTGTTCATGACCCGCCTGAGGATCACGACAGCGACAGCGTTGACGATGGCCCTGCTCGCCGGGGGCGCCGCACTCGTCGTGGGGAGTGCACCCGCGGTGCCGCCATCGCCTCGCCCGGCGCCCGGCCCGGTCGCGGCGAGAACGTCCGAGACGACGCCCCGCGATCGTCCCGCCTATCCACTTCCCGAGCATGCTCGGGCGCGCCTCGGGACTCTCGAGTTCCTGGCAAAGGGGCCGGGACTCGATTTCCCTAACCAGTTCGCTCAGGTTCTTCACGCGCGCGACGGCAAGGTCCTGGTCACATCGAGCGGGGAAACGGCCTGCGTCTGGGATGCAACCACGGGCCGACTCATTCACAAGATCACGGATATCTCCGGAGAGATCGCACTCTCGCCCGACGCGGCGGTCCTCGTCAGTCTTGACGCCGATCATCGGTTGATACTCCGGGATTTGCCCTCCGGGCGCGTCCGCCGGCGATGGCACGCGATCCAGGGAGAAACCCACGGCGGACTGACTTTCTCTCCCGACGGCCGGACCCTGGCGGCATGGACCCGGAAGATCGATGAGACTGGCCACACTCGGGATTTCCTCACGCTCTGGGACCTCACCAGCCGTACCGAGTTCCGGCGCCGTTTGCGAGCGGACTTCTCGTCCTCCACGTGTCTCAGGTTCTCCGCCGACGGCAAGTCCGTGGTTTTCCTGCAAGAGGTTTTTCGCCAACCTCCCGCCGCGGTTCAACCTCCTGCCGCGGTCTTTCCCTCTCCGCCGGATCGCGAGCACCTCACCCTGCGCAGTCTCGACGTCGCGACGGGTGAGGAAAGGGAGCGGATCGAGCTCCCGAAAAACCTGGTCATGCCGTTCGCCTTCTCCCCCGATGGCACCCTCCTGACCAGTGGCGCCGACGACGGCTCGATCCGGATCCTTGACGTTGCCTCAGGACAGGAACGTGGTCCGAAACTCGGTCACGATCCACGCCCCCGGCCCGGAGGGGAATCCGAGCCAACGACCAATGCCTGGGATCAGAAGTGTTGCTTGACATTTTCTCCGGACGGATCGATTCTCGCCGTGGGTGGTTTCCGAGGAGCTCCCACGACCAACTCCCTCAGCCCGATCCATCTCTGGGACCTCGCCTCGGGAAAGGAGCTGCGTCACTTCCCCGCGCCACCCGGATCTGGTCCGATCGTTGTCGTTTGCGCCCGATGGAAAGTCACTGGCGTCGGTCGGGCTCCACGAGCCAGCGATCCGGCTCTGGGAGGTCTCCACCGGGCGCGAGTTGATCCCCCATGTGGGTCACCAGCGTTCGATCTGGTGCCTGGCTATCGCTCCGTCGGATGGGACGGTTTACACCGCCGGAGGCGACCGCACGGTTCGGCGCTGGGATCCGACCTCGGGTCGCGAACTCGGTATCGTGGCCCGGCTCGACCTACCAGCCTGCACGATGGCTTTTTCTCCCGATGGCAAGACCCTGCTCGCCGGCTGGTACCGAGGGGTCGGGTTGTGGAACGTGGCCGATCGGCGGGAGATTCGCCAACTGTCCTCTCACGTTATCGATCGCTGGTGCCACGTCGCGTATTCCCCAGATGGCAAGACGGTGGCCGCGGCAGGACGGGTCTGGGACGTCACCACCGGAAAGGTCCTGTTGACCCTCCGGGGCCCGATTCCTGGGCCCGAGACGAACGCGCTCAATATCGGCATGCCCAGAGTGGTGAATCCCCGGATCGGCCCCCAGCCAGAGCCCAAGCCCGAACCGCCGATCCTCGACGATTGCCCGCTCGCTTATTCTCCAGACGGGAGACGGATCATCACGGTGCAAACCGAAGGAATCCAGATCTGGGATATCGCCTCCGGTCGAGCCGTGCGCTGGGCCGTCCGAACGAAGCTCGTCCCATCCCGCGGTTTCGGTCATCAGACGGCCTTCTCAGCCGACCGTCAGCTCGTGGCCACGTGTGGCGCAGGTGGTGGCAACAACGCCGGAGAAATCGACCGGTCGATCCACATCTGGGACCTGTCGTCGGGCCGAAAGCTCGTGACGCTGAACGCCGCTCCCGGTAGTGCCTTCAATGGCGTCGGCTTTTCATCCGATCGCCGTCTCCTCGCCTCGGGGAGCCGAAGCGATGACGCAAGCCGCGGCGGATCGGTCAGCGTCTGGGAGGTCGCGACGGGCCATGAGCTGCGCCGGTTTTCGGGGCACAGCGAGGCCGTCAATGCCGTCGCCTTCACACCAGACGGCCGTTCGGTCGTTTCCGGAAGCGACGATGCCACCGCGCTGGTCTGGGATGTCAGCGATCTGTAAACGTCATTTTTTCCATCGATTTATCTCTAATTGATGAAAGGTCCGACCGTCTTCCCTCATCCGTTTTGCGCGGCGATGGACCACCGACCCGCCTTTCCCATGACCCGGGCGCAGTTGACTGGCCGATAAACGCGGCGCGATTTCCTATCTCCTCGTATCATATCTGGTTGCGCCGAGAACTCAGGCTAGTTTTCTGGCGTAAGTTCAGTCTGAAAAATGACTGACTTCCAGATCAGGGGGCGTGGCCGACATCACACATTGCGCACACCAGCCCGAAGCGCCACCGAGTGAATGGATCGTCCCCGCCAGAATCCACTCGCTGGCGCTTCGGGCTCGTATCGAATCCCGGCGGTCATTGCGTGCGTAATCCATCAGTTCGTTGCTCGAACGAATCCTCAGAAATTTGATCCCGATTCGATCTTGTCCAGCGAATCCTTGCCCATGTAGCGCGGGTTCAAGACGCCCGAAGCCAGCACGATCAACCCCACGACGATGCAGAGCAAGGCCGAGACCGCCATGACAGCGGCGACGCCCCACGAAACGGCGGCCCGGCCGGTCCAGAGCGCGCCCAGGGGGACCGATCCCGAATAGACGATCATCCAGATGCCCATGATCCGGCCTCGGAGATGATCGGGGACACCCAACTGGATCACCGTCAGGCAGCAGGCATAAAAGACCACGGCACCGAATCCCATGCCCAGTAGACAGACCGAGGCGGCCCAGAGCCTAGCAGAACCCCACGCTTTCGTCTCGATTGCCAGAGGCAAGAGGGCCGCTCCAGCCAGGAAGGCGGCGAACACGATCATTCCGCCAATCGCCCAGCGATCTTTCCGCCGTTGCGCGCCGAGCGAAGCGACGACGACGGCTCCCAGGGTCGCACCGACCCCGCTAAAGGCCAGCAGGATACTGTAGCCCTCAACGCTCGATCGGACAATCCGCCGGGTATAGGCCGGCACCATCGCCTCGTAGCCCATGCCGACGACGCCGAAGAACGTCACCAGCAAGAAGAAGGCGAGGATCCTCAGATCGGTTCGCAAGTAATGGAGACCGCCCAGGACTTCCTTGAGCGTGAAGTTGGCGTGCGGCTGGGAAGTCGTCCGCCGTTCCACTCGGATCGATAACAGTGCGGCGATCGCGGCCAGGTAGCTGAGCCCGTTCAGCGCGAAGCAACCCGTGGCGCCGAGGAACGTCAGACAGACGCCCGCCAGCGCCGGCCCGAGAACGCGGGTCGCGTTGAACAACCCCGAGTTGAGCGCGATCGCATTGGGCAGGATATCCGCACCCACCAGCTCGTAGAAGAACACCTGACGGCTGGGCAGCTCGAACGTAACGCAGATCCGCGTCAGCGCCAGGATCGCGGCCATGTGCCAGATCTGCACGATCCCCAGCCCGACCAGCAGAGCCAGCAGGATTGTCAGCAGCATCTGGCCACATTCCATCAGCACGATCATGGTCAGCGGTACGACCCGGTCGGCCAGGGCCCCGGCCACCAGGCCGACGAACAGGCCGGGTAGCAGTGAGGCGACCTCGACCACCCCCAGCATGAACTCGGACTGGGTCTGGTCGAAGACCAGCCAGCGCACGGCCGCGGCCTGGAGCCAGGTCCCCACCAGGCTGACCCCCTGCCCCATGTAGTAGCGTCGAAATCCGGGATGGCCCAGCGCGGCGAAGGTCCGGGCACGGACCGCGCGAAAGGATCGGGAGGACGAACTGGATCTGGTCATCGCGTCTGACTCTGGACCGGTCGAGATCGACGAAGCGGAGCCTGGCACCATCGGCAACGGCCAATGCGCCCTAGCAAAAGGTTATCCGTCTCGACAAGCGTCCGGCGACGTCGGTTCGGAGTCAGACGGTTCCATCGGGGCGTAAATCGCCGCGAGAACTTCCGGACTGGGGCGAGTCGGAGTCGGTGCGCTCGGATCCTCGAACTCAGCCAGAGAAACCGAAGGCCGTTCGAAACCGATCCGCGCCAGGATCCCGTACAGAATCGCCGCCGTCGCGAATCCGAGGATTGGCGACGGAATCGCGCGGACGACGCTCTCCGCGTTGCGGCTCGCCAGGAACTCAGCGCCTCCCTTGAAGCGCCATGCCGGCCGACCAGGCGAGGATTCCGGCGAGATTGAGTCCGCGACGCACACCGGTCCAGCGTCCCCGCTGGTTCAGGAAATCCCCGGTCATCGCACCCACCGCCGGTGCGAATAGCAATCCCATGGCTCGGTCGATCGTGCTGAGCCAGCTCGACCAGCTCAGGGCGATCAGGAACAGGGCGATCCCATCCCCGATCCAGGTCCATCTGAGGCGGCGAATCCTTGGCCAGTGGGCAGCGAACCGGTGCGAAAAGACCCATGTGGAATAGCAGGCCGGCGCCAGCGCCGCCAGGCCGAAGAGGATCAGGATGAGACTCGCCGGGTAACCTCCGATCCCATGAACAACGCCCCACCGAAACGAGAGCGGCGGCGGGTCGGCGATCGTTTCCATCAGAGCCGGATCGGCCACTCGGGCCCGGCCTACTGCTCCTGCAACCACGAGAAGAGCCATGATCGCCGTCCAGGCGCCGGCCAGGACGATGCCAACCAGGCCCCCGACCGTCAGGTCGCGCCGCCGAGCGGACGCGGCACCCCAGTCCACGCTGAGTAATCCCAGCATCGCGAAGAAGCCCGTGAACAGCGGGAGCGCCGAATCGCCCGGGGCTCCGACATCGGCGAAGCCGGATGCTCGCGCCACGGCGACGGCGTCCTCGACTCGATAATCGATCAGGCTCGGGACCATCCAGAGTGCCGTTGCCGTGAGCAACAGCAGCGCGACCGGTGCGTAAACTCTCATCAGGGCCGCGACAACCGCCACCAGGCGCAGCAGGCTCGCCGAACTCGTGATGAAGATCCAGAACGCGGCCGTGGCCAGAAAGACCGGGCTGCGCAGGCTGAGCGGGCCGAGCTGCCAGCGGCTCAGCACTTCGGGCGGGACCATTCCGCGGGTCATCAGCCCCGCGAACGTCGATTCGACCCCATAATCGATCGCGACGGCAAACCAGACGAGTTGCGCGGCCCCGATCCCGATGCCGGTAATCCACTCCGATCCCCACGTTCCGAAGGTCGAGGTCGCCAGGAGCCCCAGCCCGTGACCGGTCCGAAATCCCCAGATCGCCGTGGGGAAGTAGAACAACAGGTAGCAGAGAATCGATGCCATCACGGCGCGTACCGACGAGCCAGGGAAGACCGGCACGCGGCAGGTCATGTGCCCAGAGCGGGTCGAAGAACGGTGCCCAGACGAAGATGGTCAGGTAGGCCGGTCCGATACCGAGGTACCATGGTCGCTTCGGGATCGGCGAGCCCTCCCGTTCGGCGCGGAGAGTCGGCGGCAGCGCCATGCTCGACTCCGGAGGCTGTTCCCCACGATCATTCAAGGCTCTTCTGGGAGTAAGGGGGAGTGCTTCTGTTCGGGGGGACTGTGATTCGATCGCTTGGCAGGAATCGGACACACCCGTTGCCACTCTAATAGTCCGAGGCCAGTTCTACGGGCGACATTTCCTTCCCCGTGAGCAATTCCGGTTTATAGCCGCCACGGGCGCGATCGAAGAGCGCGATCCCACCGAAGATGATGATCAGGAGGACCGGCAGGGCCGAGACGTACCGAAACGACCACTTCGCCCCTTCCTTCTGGGCGTTAACGACGAGGGTTCGCTCGTCCGGCGGGAGGCCCTTGATCTTCTCCGCATCGATGGCCTGGTTGACGAAGATTCGGGTCTGAATCTCCGTCGGGATGGCCGCCAAGGTAATCTGGTCGTTGACGCGCCCCATCCACGGTTGGACCATTCCGACGGAAAGATTGCCGATGCAGCCCATCAACCCGAGCAGGAATGCCCCCCCGCGCGGGAACCGTTCGGCCGTCACTCCGAGCATAGTCGGCCAGAAGTAAACGATCCCCAGCCCAAAAATCGTTGCCGCCGCGATGGCGGTCTTGAAGTCGTAGGCGAAGCTCAAGAGGAACAAGCCGATGGCCGAGAGCACCGCCGAACCAGTCAGCATTCCAACAGGGGACAGCCGATGGGCGATCGGACCGGCAAAGTGCCTCAGAACGAACATCAACGAACTGGTATAGATCAGGATGTAAGTTCCGTTCATGCCGGCCGTCTTCTCGAGCACGAGGCTCTGCATGCCCTGGGGTGCCAGCTCAGTCGCCGCCGTCAAGACCATGCAGAATGCCCACAGCAGGAACATCGGCCGCCACACTTGCGAGAGCATCTCGCGCGTCGAGATTCCCGAGGCCACTCGCTCCGTCACAGGCAACGGCTCGAACAGGAACAAGGCTCCATAAATTAACATCGGCACCAGGATCAGTGCCGTCTTGGCTTGCCAGCCGAAGATGGTCGCCTGGGACGTGGAGCCGGCCCCGCCAACCTCTAAGCCTAGTAACCAGGAAATGGCCAGCGCGAGGAGCCCCCCGATCATCAACCCTCCCGGCCACCACGCGTGAAGGATATTCAGCTTATGCGTCTTCTCGGTGGGGTAGAGCGTTGCCGCCAGCGGGTTGATGCCGATCTCGACCAAGCCGTTGGCGCTGCCGACAAGGAAATTGGCGATGCAGAGGACGAGATAGGGCGAGAGTCCCAGGCCGGAGAGATACGGGCTTGTCAAGATCCCGACCGTCCCGACCAGGTGACAGAAGAACGCCAAGCCCAGCATCCGCTTCATCCCCAGAAAGTCGACCACAAAGGAGCCGACGGCCATGGCGGTGGCCATCCCCCAGAACGCAATCCCCCCGATGAAACCGAGTTGGGTCGCGTTCAAATCGAAGGATCGCCCCCACGCCGGCAAGACGTCTTGTCGCATGATGAACGAGAACGCCGAGGCCACCAGGGCGATGCAACTGGCCACGAACAGTCGACGCGGATTCATGCACTCGGTCTCCGGAGCGGGCGGTCTATCATCGTGCCGGGGGGATTGGAAAATGTCGCGAATTGTTTTTAGATAACCGAGTAGCGGAGAGTTTGCCAGGGGTTAGTCGCTTCGACGCTTCGAGATCGGCCGGTTGTAAGGGGTCGAATCGCGTCGCCGGAGATCATGCCGTGTCTCGGATCCTGCGGTATACATGGGCTGCGCCGACCACCATGGTTGGGCTGGTTGCCGGTGTCCTGACCCTTTGTACGGGAGGCCGGGTTCAGCGGCGTCGCGGGGCGCTGGAGTTCCATGGCGGCTTCTCGCGGTGGGCTGGGGAGAAAATCGGTTTCATGGCCATCACCCTCGGCCATGCGATCCACGGCCGCGACGCCTATTGTCTCGAGTTCTGCCGCGACCACGAGCAGGCCCACGTCCGTCAAGTGGAGCGCTGGGGCCCGGCATTCATCCCCGCTTACCTGCTTGCCAGTCTCTTGGCGTGGCGACGGGGCGAGCATTACTATCGCGACAACTGGTTCGAACGCGACGCGCGACGCGCCTGCGGTGAACCCGATTGATCTGACAGTCTGGCCGCGTGTCCAGACGACGGTTACCAGCAAGGAGAATCAATGCATCAGAGCCTCCATGTCGAGCGGCACTTCACGTCCAGCGAGTTGGTCCGAGACATCGTGATCGGCATGTCCGACGGCCTGACTGTGCCGTTCGCCCTGGCAGCGGGCCTGACCGGTACGGACGTCACGACCACGGTGGTTGTGATCGCGGGGCTGGCCGAGGTTGCCGCCGGCTCCATCGCCATGGGGTTGGGCGGCTATCTCGCCGCCAAGAGCGATGCCGAGCACTACGTCAGTGAAAAACGTCGCGAGGAGATCGAGGTCGTCGAGAAACCCGACATCGAGCGCGAGGAAGTCGCCGTCGTCTTTCGCGACTATGGTCTGGGCGAGGCCGAGATCGAACCGATCCTTCAAGCGTTCGAGCGGAATCCCACGGCGTGGGTCGATTTCATGATGCGGTTCGAACTGGGCCTGGAGGAGCCCGACCCCAGGCGTGCGCTCCGCAGCGCGATGACCATCGCGGCGGCGTACATTGCCGGCGGCATGATTCCCCTGGCCCCTTACATGTTCGTCGGGTACCCTCGCAAAGCCTTGATGATCTCGATTACCGTGACGGCCATTGCGCTGGCCGTCTTCGGCTACATCAAGGGGCGGTTCACCGGCACGCACCCCGCCCGCAGCGCACTTCACACGACGCTCATCGGCGGCTTGGCAGCCGCGGCCGCGTTCCTGATTGCGCGGATGTTCTCTGAACTCTGAGGCCGACGAAGAAATCGGGTCTACCGAGACTCCGCGTCGAACACCACCGATCTCAGCGCGGCGGGTACGGGATACCTGGGGAGTGCGATGATCCGACCATCGCCTCTTCCCCCTCAGTTCGGGCCAACTCTGTCGTTCTCACTGCAAAACTTTCCGAATTCTTGGAATTTTCGCATCTCCCTCTGTGGTCGAGAGTTCCGGAGCCAATCGCCCCGGAATCCGCGATAGGTGCATTAACGAATTCTCAAACCTGCGGTATACTGAATAATCTGGACCATGTGCGACCGTCACCGCCAGGAAACCCAGGCTGCGAGCCACGGGGCTGTGCCGCCTGCGGCCGGCCCCGTCCCCGCGATTTCGGGACTCGGCCCGAACTCGCGTCGGGCCATGGGGATCGGAGAGGGAGCCGCGGCCGAAAGGGAGCTACGAGTGCCAACCCGTGCCACGATTCTCGGCAGGTCCGTGATCAGAGAGCTCTTGCACATCACTGTCCCAGCAGGCTGCCGAGCAGCCCCGGTGGCTTGGTGCCCGGGACGATGATCCGATCGCCCGGCTGGATCTGGTAGTTGGTCAGAGTATCACCGCGGTCCCGGATCCCAAACCAGTCGATCTTCAGGATGCAGTCGTGGCCTCCGGCCGGATGGGGCCTCGTCAGATAGGCCTTCTCGGGCAGGCTGTTCGAGCGGAGCTGGGCGAGGAGGATCGCATCCAGCACGGTCTCATTCCCGGTCAACTTGAACCGGCCCTGGTTGCCGACCGATCCGAGTACGTAATAAAACTTGCTCTGGTTGTTCGCCAGCCGGACCGAGACCTCGTAGTTCTCCTTTGGCTCACCGTTCCTCTTCGGTAGGGAAGCCAGTTGTTGCGCGATCCGGTCCTCAGCCTCCTCCAAGGTCAAGCCGACCACGTAAACGTTACCGGGGAACCCCAGGTCGATGAACCCGTCGGGCTGGACGACGATGGTCGCGGGGGCGGGATCCTCCATCGGAGGCTTGATGGCGATCTCCAGCTCATCGGGCGGTTCGATGACATAGGGCGGCAGCGGAGCCTTCAGAAGCTCCCTCGGTTGGTTCGGGTCAATCACCCCGTACTGCGGGATGCGTTTCGCCTCGTGATCCCGGCTGATCGACTGGCAGCCCGTGACGGTCAAGAGCACCAGAACACCCATTCCCAGTGCACCTCGGCCGCCTGCCGCGAAACGCGTCCTTGCAGTCATGGGCATGCCACCTTAACGATTCCGTTGGCGAATAGGGCGTGAAGGCCCGATCAGATCGACCCCCTGGCGTTGGGGACGATGAGCCGTATCACATCTCATGAGCCCCGTGTGTAAGGCATCAGGGCCGAATTGTCAACTTAAGTTGTCGCGAATGTTCGACTTAAGTATTGTGCGCGAGGATTCTGCGCGGGAGGGGCTTCTGTGGGGAGCATCGGCTGAGGTTTCGATCGAACTTGAGGAAAAAGTGGAGATTGACCGAAACCCGTCCAGAGGTTAGCCTGCCAGCCGTGAACGTGCGGCCTCGAGGATCGATGGGATTTGGATGGTCCTCGAAGACCGGTTTCACGAAGACTCGTCCCGGATGAAGGAGTCGCTCGAGGCCCATCATGGAAGATATCGCCAAGGTCGTCCATCACTTCATCTTGCGAGAATTCCTCCCGGGCGAGGATCCGGCCGAGCTGACGCTCCAGACTCCCCTGATCACCGGCGGTGTCCTGGATTCGATCAGCACGCTGAAGCTGGTCGTCTTCCTGGAGGAGCACTTCGGGATCACCATTGAGGCGTTCGAGGCGGGCGTCGAGCATCTCGACTCGATCGGTCAGATTGCCGAGCTGGTCGCCAGGAAACAAAAATTCGCTGCGTGATTCCCGTTGTCGTGTTAGAGGTTCCGACGATCCGATCCGTCACGCCTGCGGCTCTCCAGGCAAGGCGACGGTTTCACCGTTGATCACCCGGACTCCGGCCAGTCGGGTATCCTCGATGTAGGCGAGCAGATCCCGGGTGATGGTCCCGGTGTTGTCAACCCTCGGGACCTTGTTCTGTCCGCCAAGCTTGCCGCGCCGGCGCATCCAACCTTCGAATGCACCCGGAAGGGTCACCAACAGGGCCGGGGACGGTAGGCCAACGCCCGGGGCGCGGTGCGCCTGGTAGTCGGCATTCCTCCGGGAGAGCTCCGCGTCGAGGACGTCACGGAATCGCCACGGATCCGGCGGTTCGGCGAGGAATTCGACGAGGTACTGGTGGTATCCCATCGCACCGGAGAAGATCGGGCCGACGTGCCAGTCTCGGACGAACGAGCCGGTCGTTCTTGCCGCCTGGGCGACGGCCCCCTCCAGCTCCTCGACGGTCAGGTGCTCCCCGAAGGCGGAGAGGGTCTGGCGGGTCCGCCCCGTGAAGGTCAGCAGAGGTGGATCGACTGATTCGAACCGCACCGTGTCCCCAACGACATGACCCCACATTCCGGCGCAGGTCGAGACGATCAACGCATAGTTCACCCCGCGCTCGACCGTGCCGAGCCAGTGCCGCGTCGGCCGAGGGGCATCCAGTTCGGCGACCGGGACGAATTCATAGAAGACGCCGTGATCGAAGATCAGGCGCAGAAGTTCGGTTCGCGGGTCGCCGACAGCGACGAATCCTTCGGAACACGCATAAGTCTCGATCAATCGAATCTGCGGAGATCCCAGGATCGATCGAAACGACTCCCGATAGGGATCGAACTTCACCCCACCATGGACGACCACCTCCAGCTCGGGCCAGACTTCGGCGATCGACGACTTGCCAGTCTGGTCGAGGATCCGCTGAAAGAGCATCAACAGCCAGCTCGGGACCCCGCTCACCAGCGTGATCCGCTCGCGACAGCTCTGGTCGGCGAGCTGGGAGAGTTTCCGATCCCAATCGGTCATCAGCGCGAATTCTAATGGTGGAAACGTGTAAGGGCGAAAGAATGGCTTGAGCTCGACCGTCACAATCCCGCTCAAGTCCCCTTCCGAGACCCCCGGGGCGGCCTGCCGCAGTTCCGCGGATCCACCCAGGAAGAACAAACGGCCCTGGAACAATCGGGATTCCGGGTTTGACCGGAGATGGAAAGCCAGCATCGTGCGGGCAGCCTTCCGATTGGACGCGACCATCTCGGCCGACACCGGGATGTACTTGGTCGCTCCCTGCGTCGTCCCGCTCGTGAGGGCCAGGAACGGAATGCGGCCCGGCCAGGTCAGGTCCTCGAAGACCGGGTATCGATCCCCCAGGTAATCGTTCCAGAGGGATTCGTAGGTTCGGATCGGAACCGCGTCCTGAAAGTGTGCGATCGAGTCGATCCGATCGAACTGGTGGTCGCGGCCGAATCGCGTCCCCCGCGCTCGATGAATCAGACGCCGGAGCGTCCGGGCCTGGATCCGGGCTGGGTCTGCATCCTCCAACGCTGCGACCCGGAGCCGCGCATCGAAGTGGAGACCCAGGTTGACCAGATTGCGGACCGCGGCATGGCTTGAAAGCCGAGCCCAGCCCGTCGAGGATCCGGCGATCGTATGCATGGCCGATCAGGAGAGGGCTTTGGCGCCGCGGCAGAAGTAGGCCCCGGCGGGAGGCAGGTTGCGGGGTTCGAACACGAAATCCACGCGATCGAAGAATCGACGATAGAACTTCCAGTACACCCAGGCCAGCTCGGTGATCTGGTTGAAAGTCCCCTCCGGATGGAGGATTCTCCGGACCTCGTGAAAAAGGCCGTGCTGTAAGCCCTCGGGAAAGGAGGGCACCGGAAGCCCCGAGATCACGTGATCGACCTGATCCACCCCGAGGTCGTTGAGTATCGAGCTCAGGTCGCGTACATCCGCTTCAACAACTTCGACGTTCGGACGGTCTCCGAATCGCTCTCGCAAGAGGCGAGCGAAGTCGCGGTCGCGCTCGACGACCACAACTCGGCAATCGGGCCTCGCCCGTTCGACGATCACCCGCGTGATCGGCCCCGTGCCCGCACCCACCTCGAGGAGCACCTTCACCCGGTCCCACTCGATGTTCCGGACAGTCGTCCGCGACAGCCATCGACTGCTCGGTGCGATACTGGCAATGGGGTTCCCTCGAGGGATCTGTATGAGGAACTTGCCGAGGAACAATGTGAAGTCGTTCATGGAATCACAGGAAACTGAGCAAGGAGGTGGTGAGGGAACCCGCGCGCTGCCCGAACGACTTTTGCTTCCGGGCCATCACACGCTGGGGTTCCAGCGCGGGGGGAATCGTCTTGAGTCTGTCGCGGAGATACCGTGAGATCAGGTGATTGACCAGCCGGGGTTTCTCGATCTGCGGGGCATGGCCGCACTTGGGAATCACAACCTGACGGACGCGCCTCAGCCGATCAGCCGCGCGGATCGATCCGGGCACATCGGAGAGCACGCGATCGTCGGCTCCCCAGATCACCAGGGTCGGTTGCGTCACCTGCGGGAGCAACGGTGCCACCGAGTGGCCGACCGTGCCCCTCAAGGTCCGCAGGACTCCCATCTTCCATCGACGGTCCTGGAACTTGCCCCGGATGGCTGCGACCAGTCCTTCGGTCGCGAAATGACCGTGATGGAACACGGACTTGACCAGCGCATCGTAATTGCTGCGGCGAACTCCTTCGATCATCGGCAGGTTCTCGTCACCGTGGAGACCCGAGGGGCAGATTAGCACCAGTTTGGAGACTTTTTCCGGGTTGCGGACCGCGTAAGTCAGGATCACCTGACAACCGAGGCTCGATCCCACGAAGTGGTAAGGTGGGCGCTGGACGAACTCGTCCAGGAACCGGCTCAGACGGTCAGCCAGGTAGTCGACCGTCACGTCGCCGCCCCCGTCAATCCGATTGTGAAGCACTTCACCGTCGTAGACCAGGATTTCCGGGACCTTGACGTCGAAGTGGCGCGTCAGGTCGATCCGGTTCTGGAACCAGCTTTCCGATTGCTCCGCGAGGCCGTTGACCAGGATCAAAGGCATACGACGCTTGTAGCGGTGCAACATGCCTGGCAGATCGAACCACTTTCCGACATTGGGATCCATGGCTTGCCTATCTCCCGGGTGTCAACCCGTCTCCCGGATGAGCGCGTCAGGGTCTGGATCGATCGCAGTCGAGAAGTTCCGGCACAGGTCGTTTCGCTCGTTACTCCAGGATGTTATCACGGACGAGCCGGCAGTCCAACGCGTCCGAACGAACTTCATGGATGTTTCAATCCGCGATTATCAGTCCTTCTTGAAACGGGAGGGTCGAGCCGGGCTCGAGGTTCCTTCACGCTCCTTGACGATCGCCCCACCGGCGCACCATGATGTTCCATCGAGAACGGTCGACGCGCTCCAGCGTTGGGCTGCCGCGATGTGGATCAGTCATCGCGCCGGTCCATCAAGAGCGGTCGTTCTTCGTCCGGACCGAATTCAGGACTGGACGTTGGAGCTTACTATAGCGCACTAGAGATCGACGAAGGTGAAGACCATGCGTGTATTGATCACTGGCGGGTCGGGTTTGATCGGCCGCCATCTGGCTCGCACGTTGCTCGAGCAGGGACACCAGCCGGTGATCCTGTCGCGGAATGCGGACCATGTCCGTCGCGACCCGGAGATGTGGGCCTATCAGGTGGTGCCGGGCGATCCGACCTCGCCGGGCCGCTGGCAGGAGGAGGTCGACGGCTGCGACGCGGTCGTCAACCTGGCCGGACACAACCTGTTCGCCGAGCGTTGGAGCGCGACGGTCAAGGCCAAGATCCGCGACAGTCGAGTCCACAGTGCCGAACAGGTCGTTTCGGCGATGAAGCAGGCCCATTCCCGTCCCCAGGTCTTCATCCAGGGTTCGGCGATCGGTTACTACGGACCCCACCGCGATGAGGAACTGACCGAGGCCAGCCCCTCAGGCTCCGATTTCCTGGCGGTCGTCTGTCGAGAGACGGAGGAGGCCTCCGAGTCGCTCGAGGGCCTGGGCGTGCGTCGTGCCGTCGTCCGAACCGGGATCGTGCTGGCGCCGAACGACGGCGCGCTCCGAATCATGACCCCCATGTTCAAGTTCCTTCCCGGCGTACCCATCGGCAGCAACGGCCGGTTGGGGGCGGCGGAGGGCCAGCAATGGATGAGCTGGATCCACATCGAAGATATCGTCGGCATCCTCCGACTCGCCATCGAAAACCCGGAGGCCGTCGGCCCCATCAACGGTACGGCATCCCATCCCGTGCGCAACGCCGAGTTCGCCAAGACCTTATCGGCCGTGCTCCGGAATCGGGCCACACCGTGGAGATTCTTTTTTCCATTCGGGCCGCCCGACGCGATGCTCCAGCTCTTCCTGGGCGAGGTCGCCCAGGTGATTGCGACCGGTCAAAAGGTCTTACCCACGAAGGCCCTCCAGCTCGGGTACTCTTTCCGGTATCCCGAACTGGCTGGCGCCTGCGCGAGATCTTCACGCGTAAGCCAAAGTACTCCAAAGCACCCACTCACTCCGTCCCGGCCGGTGCGGGCTCGCACCACTGAATCACGGACCGCCCGGCCTTCTTACTTGAGGGTCAGCCCTAGCACGAGTCCCGCGACGAACGTAAGTGCTGCCGTCAGGATCGCACCAGCCAGCGCGCTGCGTGGCCGTTGCTCGGCAAAGCGGGCAAGGGCGCAAACCATGAGGGATACTTGGGCTGGACTTTCACAATGGTGGGCGGTTGCGGCTCAGGAGTGGCAGCCCTGACCTCACGGGCGGGCTGGGCCTCGGTCGGAGGGGTCCGTCCGGAAGACGGTGCTGGGGCCTCGGCGGCGCGCGCTCCCGCAGCCGAGCCGATGCTCTTGGCCTTGGGCCGGATCAAGGATTGCAGCACCTCGGACAGTTCGGCCGCACTGGAGAACCGCTCATGGGGCTTGTGCGCCATCATCTTGTCGAGGACACGGACGAAATGCGAAGGGATGTCCGGAAGATACTCCGTAATCGGCACATGGCGGCCGCTGATTCGCTTCCCCAAACGCTCAATCGGCGACGAACCGGGGAACGGCAGTTTGCCCGTCATCAAGTGATACATCGCGCACCCTAATCCATAAACGTCGCTCCGGCCATCCACGTCGCGGCCACACGCCTGCTCGGGCGACATGTAGTCGACCGTTCCAACGGCGATGCCATCGGCCGTCGCGAACGTCGCCGAATGGTCGGCTTCCATCAGGACGCCCAGGCCCAGATCCAGGATCTTGATCCGCCCCTCCTTGTTCAGCAGGATGTTCGAGGGCTTGATATCTCGGTGTACGATCCCTTGCTCGTGCGCGTGGGCCAGTCCCTGCGCGGCCTGTGCCGCGTAGCCGATCATCTCCGCGATGGGAATCGGGCCTTTCTTGAGCCGTTCACCGAGGCTGTAACCCGGCACGTATTCCATGACGATGTACAAGACTTTCTGGATCTGATCCGCATCATAGGCACGCACCACGTTGGGATGATCGAGCCGCCCAACCAGCTTCATCTCCCGCTGGAACCGGGCGACTACCCGTTCGTTCGACGCGATTTCCGGCGAGATGATCTTGAGTGCGACCAGGCGGTCCATCATGACGTGGTGGGCCTTGTAGACCCGGCCCATCGAGCCGGACCCGATCCGGTCCAGGATAATATAGCGGCCGACGATCAGGCCGTTGGAACGATTACTCAAGAACCGCTTGGTCTGATAGGACGTGAGGATCTTCTCTCGCACCAGCCGCTCGGCCAGGTCGACCGAGTCCATCGGGTAGTCGCCTTGTAGGACCTTTGTCCGGATCTCGGCGAGCATCTTCTCGGAAAGAACGCCGGAGTTGCGGATAACCGCGAGCAGGTCGAGCGGGACGCCATCCGCCGACTTCGGTCGTTCGAAGGTCGCCATGAGGGCCTCCCCGGACTGGCTCGAGATGCGATTTGCACAGTGGAAGATGTCTACTAAGTCGCAACGTGGTACGAAGATACCGAAATGCGTACGCGGTCCCGATCCGCTCGTGACCTTGACGATACCAGATCACGCAAGGACACTCAATCGCAGCGAGGTGCCTGCATGATCGCGATGATCCTCACGGCTCTCGGATCGACGAAAGCCACGCAACGACATGCGGTTGTCTGACTCTCGCCCGAGAACCGTTCCTGACAGCACGCCTACCCGCGACTCCAGCATTGACTGGACAAGATCATCCCTACGCACTACCATTCGCTCAAGCTGTTGCGACGAATCGGACTCAGCCGATCCGCCCCAAACTCATTCCTGAAAACTGCATTACGCCACCAATCCTCGCGATCTCCGACCGCCCGGTCCTTGCTTCGTCGCATGATTGGGGAGGGGCCTTGCATGACCGCGCCGATCGATCCCCGGTCTCCACTGAGGGAGTTCGTCCAGTCCCACGATTTCTTCATCGGCATCGACAGTGATGGATGCGCGTTCGACACCATGGAGGTGAAGCACAAGGAGTGCTTCATACCGAACATCATCCGGTCTTATCAGCTCGCCGCGATTTCCAAGTATGTGCGCGAGACGGCCGAGTTCGTCAACCTCTACTCGAAACATCGCGGGATCAATCGGTTCCCCGGCTTGGTGCTGACCATCGACCTGGTATCCGAGCGCCCCGAGGTCTTGCGAAGGCGTCCGCGGCTCCCAGCCCTGCTCGGGCTGCGTCGCTGGATCGAGCGGGAGACGAAGCTGTCCAATCCTGCGTTGAAGGCCGAGGTCCAGTCGACCGGAGACTCGGACCTGGCCCTGGCCCTGGAATGGAGCGAGGCGGTCAATCGATCGATCGGCGAAACGGTGACACACGTGCCGCCGTTCCCGTTTGTGCGGGAGTCCCTGGAGAGCATGATGGGTAAGGCCGACGTGATGGTGGTCTCGGCAACGCCCGTTGAGGCCCTGGTACGAGAGTGGGAGGAGCATGGGCTCCGCCCCTGGGTCTCGTTGATCGCCGGCCAGGAGATGGGGAGCAAGCAGGAGCACCTCGCCTTGGCGGCGGCTGGCCGATACCCGCCGGAGAAGATCCTCATGGTGGGGGACGCCCCCGGCGACTGGAAGGCCGCCCAGGCCAATGGCGCACTCTTCTACCCCATCGAGCCCGGAAACGAGGACTCCTCCTGGCAGCGGTTCTTCGAGGAGGCCCTGCCTCGATTCTTCACAGGGACTTATTGCGGCGACTACATGCACGCCCAGCTCGCGCGATTCGAGCAACTCCTCCCCGAACGGCCGACCTGGCGATATACCTGAGCGGGCCGGTGCTCTTCGGTCGCGGATCTCCTGCCCGGAGCCGACGAGCCCGTTCACGGATCTTTCGGCCTGTCGAAATCGCATCGTGGGAGTGTTACAATCCGGTTTCGCAGCGTCCCCGAAAACCCGTTTATCGAGGAAAACGAGCATGGCGACGAACCCAAAGAGCGCCGACATCGGCCTGATCGGCCTGGCCGTGATGGGAGAGAACCTGGTCCTGAACATGGAGAGTCATGGGTTCACCGTCGCCGTCTTCAACCGGACGACGTCGAAGGTCAACGCTTTCGTCGAGGGGCGAGCCAAGGGGAAAAAGATCATCGGCACCCACTCGCCCGAAGAACTGGTTGCGGCTCTGAAGACCCCGCGCAAGATCATGATCATGGTCAAGGCGGGTGCCGCGGTGGACGCTGTGATCAACGAGCTCGTGCCGCTCCTCGAGACCGGCGACATCCTCATCGATGGCGGCAACTCGGAATTCGCCGACTCGACCCGGCGCACCCGGGAACTCCAGGCCAAGGGACTGCTCTACATCGGCACCGGCGTATCCGGCGGTGAGGAGGGTGCGCTCAAGGGTCCGTCGATCATGCCCGGTGGTAACCCCAAGGCCTGGCCACACGTCAAGCCGATCTTCCAGGCCATTGCGGCCAAGGTCGCCGACGGTACGCCATGCTGCGATTGGGTCGGCCCCGAGGGTGCCGGCCATTTCGTCAAGATGGTGCACAACGGCATCGAGTATGGCGACATGCAGCTCATCTGCGAAGCCTATCACGTGATGCGTGAGCTGCTGCACATGGAACCGGACGCGATCCACGACGTCTTCGCCCGCTGGAACACGGGAAAGCTCGATAGTTACCTGATCGAGATCACGCGCGACATCCTTGGGTTCAAGGATCCCGAGTCCGGCCAACCGATGATCGACCTGATCCTCGACACGGCCGGTCAGAAAGGCACGGGGAAGTGGACCGTGATCACCGCCTGTCACCAGGGCGTACCTCTGACCTTGATCGGCGAGGCTGTCTTCGCCCGGTGTCTCTCGGCCCAGAAGGACGAACGGGTGGTCGCGTCGAAGGTTCTCAATGGTCCGGCACCCTCCTCAGGGATCGACCGCGAGACTATGGTGGACGGCATCGAGCAGGCTCTTTACGCCAGCAAGATCATTTCCTATGCGCAAGGGTTCGCCTTGATGGACGCCCAGGCGCGGGAGTCGAAGTGGGAGATCAATCGTGGCGGCGTTGCACTGATGTGGCGTGGCGGCTGCATCATCCGCAGCGCGTTCCTGGGCAAGATCAAGGAGGCGTTCGATCGCGATCCGAGGCTGATGAACCTCTTGCTCGACCCTTATTTCCGCGATGAGGTCGAGCGGTGTCAGCAGGGCTGGCGGCAGACCTGCGCCGCGGCAGTCACCCACGGCATCCCTCTGCCGGCGATGACATCCGCTCTGGCGTACTACGATGGCTATCGTAGCGAGCGGCTCCCGGCCAACCTGCTCCAGGCCCAGCGCGACTATTTCGGCGCCCATACCTACGAGCGCGTCGACCGGCCTCGCGGTCAGTTCTTCCACACGAACTGGACGGGTCGCGGTGGTTCGACCGCCTCGTCGTCCTACAATGTCTGATCGGACCCGGGGGGCGTGATGTCTATGCCACGGCCATTCTCCGGATAACCCGCGCCCGGGCATTTCGCGACGACTCTCGGGACCGCGTAGACGATCAACCCGACGATCGGGATGTGATCGCCGACGTTGTCCGAGTTTCCTTCAAAGCGTCAGTTCGAGTGATGGCTCGCAAGCGGTCCGCGATCCCGTGCAGGATCTCCGCATCGCTCGGCAACGGCGACGCGATTGCTGGCCTGAGCGGAATCGGCACCCCGTCCATGCGATAGACCGTACCGGCTGTGTTGATTCCGTAAGTCGCGGTGTGGAACACCACGGTCATGTCCCGGGCTGTGCGGCGTGTCGTTCGGGTCGAGCACAATGGAAGGAATCCGCGCCAGGTGGTGGCGGGCCGCCGGGCTCAGGCCGGCCGTCGGATCGCCGGCGACGATCAATGCGGCGTCGGGCTCGCCACGTTCCAGGCTGATGCTCGCGCTGTACTCGCCGGGACCATAGCGGGGATATGCCCGCGCCAGGTTCACAGGGGGCGGATATCCGGTCTGCGACGTGATGGCGTTCTCCGCACCGGTGAGGTTTCCCCCGCCCCCCATGGGTAGGCAGACGAACCGCGTCACGTCGTTCAAGTCGCGGACCAGGGCCAGAATCGCGTGATGAACGAGGTGAGCCGATCCGGTTTCGTTTGATGCTCCGCCGTAGAGGATGACCCCGTACTTCGCCTGATTCATCCGATCCAGCAGGGCCCGCCAGGTGGAGAGCGGTACTCCGGTTTCGGCCTCGATCTCCGCGGGACCCGAGCTCGATCCCCTTGGCGAGCGCCCGCAACGTCCACAATGCCTCGAAATCGCGTCTGCGGCTTGATGGGGATGAACTGGTCAGCCGCTCGCGGCAGTCGAGGTCTTCGACGGTCCACGACTACGCAATAGCCGGTCTTTCCGGCCGCGAGGGACGAACTCGCCTCGGGACGTCAGGCTATACCGTTCGAAGAACCTCGGATGGGTTTCGGCCGGGTCGCAACCCCAGATGATGATCAGGTCGCCTCGGTTCTTGACCTCGCCGAGCGTGCAGGTCACCGCCCCGACCTCCTGGAATGCGATCTGCGACGCCTCGGAGTCGACACCAGCCGTCAAATCAATGCAGCCTCCAATCCGGTCCGCGATCGCCACCGCCAGCCGCTGGGCTTCCGTGGTCGTCTCTGTCAAATCCGAAGATGAGGGGATACTTCGCGTCCAGCAGGATTCGCGCGGAGCGTTCGATGCCCTCCTCCGCGGTGGCGGGCTGGCCCTCGACCAGGCAAGTCGGCCGATCATCAGACGGGCGGTTCAGGAACCAGGACTCGCCGAGACTGCATGCATTCCCCGCCCCGACAACGCGATCTCCTTCAATTCTCAAGGAGATGTCATCGCAGAGGCAGCCGCAGAACGTGCAGGTCGCATCCTCGACGACGCGCTGATCAGGCTTCGAGGGGTCTTGCGGAGGGTTCGGCATCATGGATCATGAAGAAGGATGACGACCGGTTCGGGATGCTGTCAATCTACACTTACCCCACTGGGATCGCCACCGGCATCTCCTGCATTCCGGGCTTCCGGGCGGGATGTGAAGCAGCCGCGTCACATCGTCGGCAATCGCTTTGGCGATCCGCTCATTGGCCAATTCGGTCGTGTGGCAGTAGTCGATGAACACCAAGCCGTCGGTATCGTCGAAGATACCGCTCAAGTCGTGAAATGCCGGATGGGTCCCTGACGTTGCCGACTCGCGAACTAGTCGCAGAACGTTCCGGAACAGGGGTTCGGCCCAGGCATATCTCGCGGCTTCCTCGCGTTCTGTGGGCGCCAGAGCCTGCTTGGTGAAGACGAGCGGCTGCCAGTAGAACAGGGCACGGAAAGAGTATTCCCGTCCTAGCCGTTCGACCATCTCCACGTTGGCCTCGTAACGGCGGACGACGTCTTCGGCGAGCCGAGCGCGGGCCGAGTCAGGGACGGGTTGGCCGATCCGGCTATCCCGTCTGGTGAACATTCGACTGACCGCCTGGGCGAACCGGTACGAACCAGAATCCTGGACGACCTTGCCGAGAAAGGCGCCGGCCAGCCGGCTGGGAGATTGCAACAGGTTGAACTCCCGGCGCCGGTTGATTTCGTTGGTGGTCAAACCGGCCTCTCGTTCCAGCAGGGCCGAGGTCGTGTCGTTGACCCCGTCGTAGAAAATGACGAGGTCGGGGCGATAGCCCGACTGGATCTCTCGCACCAGGGCCACGACTTCCTGGGTGCTCACATAACCGATCTCGGCGAGGTTTCGGATCCGAACATTCTGTTTTCGCTGGAAAAGCTCGCGCGCGAAGACCGAAGGGATCGTCCGATCGTCTCGCGCCGAACCCCCAGAGCGAAGAACCACCGAACATGAGGATCTCCACCGGCTCCAGATCGTGGGCATCTGGTGAGCTCGAGGATCGGGGTTGCCATGTCGCCCGCAAACCATCGGCGCCGATCGAGATCGTTTCTCCGTGGAACGCTTCCGGCCGAAAGTAGACGTATGGCTCCCAGCGTTCCTGTAGCGATTCGATCTCGCGATAATGCCGCATTGGCCAGGACGCGCCGCCATAACCTTCTGCGAGCACCCGTCGATCGGGCTGGGGTTGACGTCTGAAGCGGTCTTTCAAGGCGAAGCCCAGGCGAAAACCAGCTTCCGTCAAGGCGAGTAGGATCAACGTGATCCCGATGATGGACCAGACCATTTGCAGCCGGACCACGAAACGCTTGATAAGTCGGAGCACGATGGCCATCTTGCGGACTCGACTTGTTTCGCCGAAGATCGGCGGGATAACGTGATTGAGGATCGGGAACACTCTACGCAAACGGGGAGCAACAGGCCAGCCGCCCTTGGCGGACCGGCGAGGAGAGGATCGCGTCGTGGACCTGAGCGGGTATCGGACCATCGTGTTGGGCTCGACCTCCGGAATCGGCCGGGCCGTGGCCCTCGCCCTGGGCGAGGCCGGCGCCGACGTAATCGTGCACGGGCGGTCGTGGGCCGCGGCCGAGGAGGTCGCGGACGTCATTCGCAAACGGAGCCGCTCCGCGTCCCTGATCGCCGACCTCGCCGATCGCGAGGCCGGCGATCGGCTGGTCGAGGAGGCATGGTCTCTCTGGGACGGCCTGGACGCCTGGCTGCACATCGCCGGTGCCGACACCCTGACCGGTGAGGCCGCCGGCCTTCCCTTTGACGCCAAGCTCGATCTCCTCTGGGCCGTTGACGTCGCGGCGACGATCCGTCTTTGCCGCGCGGTCGGTCAGCGCATGAAGCAGCAAGGACACGGGGCGATCGTGACCATGGGCTGGGATCAAGCGGAAACCGGGATGGAGGGCGACTCCGGCGAACTCTTCGCGGCAACCAAGGGCGCGGTCATGGCTTTCACCCGCAGCCTGGCCCTCAGCCTGGCGCCGACCGTTCGCGTCAACGCACTGGCGCCGGGGTGGATCAAGACCGAATGGGGGCGAGGGGCGTCACAGGCGTGGCACGACCGCGTGCTGAAAGAGACCCCGCTCGCTCGGTGGGGCACGCCCAAAGACGTCGCCCAGGTCGCCTGCTTCCTGGTCAGCCCGGCCGCCGCGTTCCTCACCGGGCAAATTCTGCGGGTCAATGGCGGCGCGGTACGCTCGTAATCCGGAAGTTCGCTCGCATTCGGCTGGCGGAGATCCGGCGAGGTTCACCCGATCATGAGGAATCAGCCGCGATACCTGTTCGTCACCGGCCGGCTCGCCGAATTCGCGCTTCGGCAGGTCCTGGAAGACCTGGCGCCTCGGGCCGGCTTCGCGGCCGAAGTGGCTGTGTTGCCGATCTCCGTCGCCGCGCTCTTGACGCCGAAATGGGTCGCCCGACACCTGGATATTCCCGAAGATGTCGACCGGATCATCCTGCCGGGCTATTGTGGTGGCGATCTGGATCCGATCGTCACGAAAGCGCGCGGGGTCCCCGTTGTGCGAGGTCCTGCCGATCTCCGCGACTTGCCGGACCATTTCGGCCTGACTTCCGAGTCTTTCGCCGGCTATGGAGATTATTCGATCGAGATACTGGCCGAGATCAATCATGCCCCTCGATTGACGCGGGAGGCATTGATCGCCGAGGCCCATCGGTTGCGCGCGGAAGGTGCCGATGTCATCGACCTGGGCTGCGACCCTTCCATGCGATGGACGGGCGTCGGAGACGCTGTCTCCGCACTCGCCCAGGAGGGTTTGCGCGTCTCGATCGATAGCTTTGATCGTCAGGAAGTCGCGACGGCCACGGCCGCCGGGGCGGAACTGGTGCTCAGTGTCAATGCTGACAACCGGGCACAGGCGCCCGATTGGGGGGTCGAGGTCGTCGCTATCCCCGACCATCCTGGATCGCTGGAGGGCCTCGAGGAGACCATCGACTACCTCTGTAAGAACGGTGTGCCGTTCCGGATTGACCCGATCATCGAGCCGATCGGTTTCGGCTTCGCGGCCTCGCTCGGCCGTTATCTCGAAGTCCGCCGGCGCTACCCCGACGCCGCGATGATGATGGGCGTCGGCAACCTGACTGAGCTAACGGACGTCGATTCGGCCGGGGTCAACACGATCCTCATGGGGTTCTGCGAAGAGCTGAAGATCCGGAGCGTCCTCACGACGGCCGTGATCAACTGGGCGCGGTCGTCGGTCCGCGAGATCGACCTGGCTCGCAGACTGGTCCATCACGCCGTGGAGCGGAGGACCCTGCCCAAGCACCTCGAGCCCCGCCTGATCGCCTTGCGCGATCCGCGGGTCGTCGCGTTCGGCAACGACAATCTCCGCGAGCTCCAGCAGAGGATCCGCGATCCCAACTGGCGGATCTTCGCCGAGGCGGGCATGATTCATGCTCTCAACAATCAACACTTCTTGAGCGATACGGACCCGTTCCGTCTGTTCGACCAGATGGAGGTCGATGACGCTTCGCATGCGTTCTACCTCGGTTACGAGATGATGAAGGCGAGAACCGCCTTGACTCTGAGCAAGACCTATCGGCAGGATCAAGCATTGGAATGGGGCTTCCTGACCGTGCCCGAGGTCAGTCACCTCGCAAGGCGTCAGGCCGGCAAGCGGGCAGGCGAGGCTCTGTCCCAGCCGGGGCGGCCCGAGCAACCGAAGCCCGAACCGACCGAGAATGACGATCTCGAAGACTCTGGCGAGGAGCCGCGTGATACTTGAAGGGATCGTGACAACCTTGAGCCGAGAAGATGTCCTGAACGTGGCACCCATGGGCCCGGCGGTTGACACAAGGTTGAACATGGAACGGTTCGTTCTCCGTCCCTACCGAACCTCGACGACCTATGCCAATCTCAAAGTGCGCGGAGAGGGAGTCTTCCACGTCACGGATGACGTCTTGCTGCTGGCCCGGACAGCGATCGGGCCGGTCGTCGAGCCACCGCCGGCCACACGGCCGGCTGACAAGGTCTCAGGAGTGATCCTGCTGGACGCCTGCCGGTTTTATGAGTTTCGGGTCATCGAGCTCGACGACCACGAGGAGCGCACGAGGATTCTCGTCGAGACGGTCGCTCGAGGCCGGCATCGCGACTTCTTCGGGTTCAACCGGGCGAAGCACGCGGTCTTGGAGGCGGCAATCCTGGCCACGCGCACGGCGTTTCTGCCGCTCGAGGACCTCTGGGTCGAATTCCGCAGGCTCGAGGTCCTCGTCCAGAAAACCGGCGGACCCTCGGAGCATGCCGCGTTTCAGTTGTTGTACGAGCACCTCCGGGAGGCTGCCGCCCGGCGCGGTCTCGACCCGGAGCCGAGGCCAGGTCCGCCATGATGGAGTTCCGTGTAAGCGTCCGAACACCGAGCCGTCTTCATTTCGGCTTGCTGGGATGGGGACCTGGCTCGCGCCGGCAGTTCGGCGGGCTTGGCCTGATGATCCAGTCTCCCGGCATCGAACTCGACGCCGAGGCGGCGAGTCGATCGCAGGTCGAAGGTCCGCTTGGGCAACGGGTTCAGCGACTCGTCGCCTGTCTGCAAGATCGCCTGGCGGCGGTGGGTGTCCGACTACCGCCGTCGCGAATTCGCGTCCACCGAGCGCCTCCCGAGCATAGAGGACTGGGCGTCGGCACTCAGATGAGCCTGGCGGTGGCGATGGCTCTGTTGCGACTGTCCGGCCAGGCCAACCCGAGTATTGAAGATCTGGCCCGACTGACAGGGCGCGGGAATCGCTCGGGGATCGGCCTGCACGGGTTCCACCTCGGAGGCCTGATCGTCGATGGCGGCCGCAAGGAGGGGACAGGAATCCCGCCGCTGTTGGCCCACCTCGCCTTCCCGGAAGAATGGTCCATCCTGCTGGTGCAGCCTCCCGGCTGGCATGGCTTGCACGGCGACGAGGAAACGCGCGCCTTCGCCCGGGTGCCGGCGATTGCGGAACGAGTGACCGAGCGTCTCTGTCGGATCGTGCTCCTGGACCTGATGCCGGCCGTCGTCGAGCGCGATCTACCGGCCCTGGGAGGCGCCATCATGGAGCTTCAGGCCCACGTCGGAGCCGTCTTCGCCCCGGCACAGGGAGGCACCTACGCCTCGCCCCAGGGCCGTGCCATCGTTGAGCACCTCGGACGATCCGGATTCGTCGGGATCGGCCAGAGCTCGTGGGGACCCACGCTTTATGCCTTCTCGGATCGAGCTCCCGATGAGATCGCTGACCAGGCCGATCGACTCAGCCGGCGATTTGCGATCGATCCTGCTGACATCGTCATCACACGGGCCGACAATCAGGGAGCCTGTTGCCGGACATCCGAAGAGGATCTGTAGCCTGCGCGCGTCGGGCCAGATGAGCCCGGTCACTTGCGATGCAGGGACGCCAGCAGCTCATCCAGGTCGATCCGGACCGCGCTGGTCGTCAGATCGCTGATGGCATAGGGCACGATGAGCTGGCGATCGTGAATCATCGCGCCACACGAATACACCACGTTGGGGACGTAGCCGGACGTTCGGCCTTCCTCCGTGGGCATGAGCAAGGGTTCGCGGGTTTGGCCGAGGATTCGCGTCGGATCGTCCCGATCGAGCAGTGTGGCGCCGATGCAGTACTGGCGCATGGGCCCGACGCCGTGGGTCATCAGGAGCCAGCCCTGCTCGGTCTCGAGCGGCGAGCCACAATTGCCGATCTGGATCACCTGCCAGGGATACTCCGGCACCTGGAGGAGCCGCGCCTCGTTCCAGATGGTGACGTCGTCGGATTCCATATAGTAGAGATTCTCGTTGTCGAGCCGTGAGATCATCGCGTAGTTGCCCCCGATCCGACGTGGGAACAGGGCCATCCCCTTGTTCTGGGCGCAATCGCCGGTGATCAGTCGCACGTCGATCGTGCTCTCGCCACGGTACTCCATCAACTGGGGAAAGACCCGCACGCCGTTATAGGCGGTGAAGGTGCCGTAGTAGACTTGCGATCCATCGTCGTCGTTGAACTGCACGAGCCGGAGATCTTCGATCCCGTGGCGCTCGATGTCGGAGAATGGGAAGACCACGATCTCCGACTCCTGCGTGAACGGAGGATTTCGCAGGTGGAGCTGGTAGTTGACCTGCGTCGCAACGACGAGGCTATCCGCCGTCTGCTCCCGGAACCCTGATTTCTGTTGATCTCGCTGGGCCTCGTCGATGGCCTGGAAGAGCTCCTGGCGCGTGAACCGATCACCCAATCGACCGAGGATCGTGCTGGAGTGTTCGTCCGTAACCTCCAGGGTGGCCAGGTCGCGCCGAAACGTCGGCTTGGCGAATTCGTCGGGAACCGTCGCCTTCAGCGGTCGAGTATTCTTCTCAACCGGCTCGAGGTGCATGTCACCATTCGCATCCAGGATCCCGACACGAAAGACGATGGAAGAGACGTGGCCCTCGCCGGTGGCTCGAAGGCTCATGAGGAAGCGGAGCGAGCCTGCGGGCACGCCCTCCTGTCGGAGAGCCGGCACGATCGACGGATTGAAGAGGGCCACGGACTCCAGCGCGTACTCCATCGTGAAGCAGGCGCCCAGTAGCAATCGGCGCGACTCGGTCAGTTCCGAACCGTCGGGGACGGCTCCTTGGATCATCTCAAAGTGCTCGACGAGGGCTTCATCCAGGCGCTCGTGCTTGGGGCGGAAGTTTCGACCGATCTCATCCAGCAAGCTCTCCACCTGGGATTCGGGAAACGCCATCACGCGGCCGATGATCTCCCGCACGCGCTTGTCGTTCCCCGTGCCGAAGAACCTCATGATCACTCGGCTGGGGTCCGGCGTCAGGTTCAGGGGCAGTCGTTCCACGGCTACGGACATGGCCCGGTCCTAAGAGCGCCTCACGAAGGCGTTGCGCACACCAGGGCGCTCCTGTGGCGCGTGCGCAATCCGGGCGCGAAACGCCCGGGAGCCTTGAATCTGGGAACCGGTGGGCCAAGGCGACCTTCGATTCATCAGCGTCAATCTGAGGTGCGATGGTCACAGGCTGGAGCCATTCTCGCTCTGGTGAAGACCTATTTGGTAGTCCTCTACTGGATGTGCGCGAGTGCGGCCCAGCTTACGGAGCGAGACCCGCTCGATCTTTCGCACTCCTTCACCGCTGAGGCCCAGTCGGCGACCGATCTCTCTGAGCGGCAAGACTTCGCCTCCCAGGCCATAGCGCAATGCCAGGACGGTCCGCTCGCGGACGTCGAGACGCTCCAGGCCGCGCTGGAGGGTGTCGCGCTCGTCGGCGTCTAGAGGCTCCTCCATCGGATTCCGATTGTCCCAGGAGGCCTGGGACAAACGATCCCCAGCATCATCGTCGGAGCCGCTTCCCCAGGTGAGCCGGAGGGCTCGTCGGGCTTCGATTACGTGGGACCTCTGGGTTTCGCTGAGACCCAGGAACCTGGCGACCTCCTCGAAGTCGGGGGACCTTTTCTTCTGATGACGAAGCGTCTGCTCGGCCCGCCGCCACTTCGTCAAGAGTTTGACCATATGTGCGGGGAGGCGGATGGTCGAGGCGGTGTTGACCAGGGCGCGCTGGATCGCTTCCCTGATCCAGTAGGCGGCGTAGGAACTGAAACGCGTCCCGAACCGGGGATCGAACTCTTTGACCGCCCGGATCAACCCGAGGTTCCCCTCACCGACCAAGTCGTCGAGCGGCAATCCGTGTCTCAGGTATTTGCGGGCGATGCTGACAACCAGGCCGAGGTTGGCCTGGACCATGCGGTTGCGGGCCTCGCGGTCGCCGGCAGCGATCCTGGCGGCCAGCTCGTGATCCTCGTCACGGGCGAGCCCGACACTGCGGGTGACCTCGTGAGCCAAGTCCTGGGCGGGACTCGGGCGTCGGTGACTCCTCTCTGCGGGCAAACCCATCTGCGAACTCCCTCATCGATATGCAGGCGCGCACCCCGGGCGTGCGAAGGGTGGAAACGGCCCGGAAATGAAAACGCTCCTAAGAGACTATCCGAGAGAATTTCTGATGCTCATTTGGGATGTTGGTTTGCGTGACACTGACCCAGGCGGGCGAACTGTCGGTACTCAAATCAACGCGCAGGCCAGTCGGATCGGTCGCAGGTCGTTGCCGTTTTTCTGGCCTTATGGGATTCAGATCCCGAGGCAATTGGGACGAAAGCCTAGCAGGTTGCTGGCCAAATGATCGGTTCTCGGGTGGTTTCTTAGTAAACTCGAACCGAGGACCCCAGCACTGAGCCAGTGGCGACTCCGAGGGCCGTAGTCAGTAGTTCCGAAGGCTCGTCGAACTGACGTCGAGTAGGGCTTCTTCTCGCCGATGTCGGCATCGTGGGTCGATCACATGCGGTTTTCCACCAGTGCCATCCTTGATGGATGGGCCATGGAATCCATCGTCTCATGGCGATCTTACTTCTGGATCAACGACATGCGGACGACCAGAAGAATAAGCGTTTTATCTGGCCTTTTCAATCGGACTATTCCTTAATTAAGGACTGGCCAATGCCTGATGACTTTCTGTACATACGCAACGAATTCGTAGGCGTTCACAGGTCTGGAGGCACAAGAACCGATTCACATGGAGATTGCATCTGCAAGTCGCCATCGACGCAAGCCATTGTGTACTCATGAGCCGACGATTCACTCCAGGGAGCGTAGTTTCTCTCATCGATCGTCAGGACCTTCTGTACGAAGAACACCATGTACTGGAAGCCGGACGTCTGGCGCTTCATCGTTCTCAGGATGCCATTTGGTGTTCTCTGTGTCCACTCGAAATCATGGCTCATAGGTCCGGATTCGTAGATACGCCAGATAGAAAGTCCCTAGTGTGGGTGCAAACCACTATCCCGCTTAGTGTTAAGGTCTGGTTGCACGCACCCTATAAAAAGCCGACCACCGTATTGGACCGATCAGCTCTGGCCGCACGATCGTTCGATCGTCCGGAACCGTCAACTGGAGGGAAGGACTCGGAACCGCGTGCCGGTCGCCGAGAGATCTTCGCAGGTCTACCGGGACTCATCGAGTTGATGGCTCGTGTGCTCCGTGGCGAAGGCGTCGTCTACCGGGAGGAACCCGAGTAGCTCGGCAGCCTCGGAGAGATCCCAGCGCATGCCGTGGTTTCTCGACATCGCGTTGACCACGACGAACGAGCGATCCTCGATCTCGGTCTCGACCGCCGCATCAAATAGGCGGATCAGGTCAGTGTTGGACAGCCATAATTTGCGCGACCAGTCGTCGGGGAGGGTCTCGCGCCGATTCTTCCCGCGCTGGACCCAACCCAGCCGTAACGCGATGAATGTCAGGTCGAAGGCGCGGGCCAAGCTCTGGCCCATCCGCTCGCCCACCAGCTTGGTCACGCCATAGGGGCCGTCGGGACGTGGGTCCATATCCGCGGTAATCGGGCCATCCCCGAAGTCGCGGTATTTTCCCATGACGTGGTTGGAGCTGGCGAAGATGATCCGCTCGACCCCGGCCAGGGCCGCGGCGTGGAAGACGTTGGCCATGGCGTCGAGGTTCGGGTCGATGAGGTCCTCCCAGGCTGCCTCGGAGTCGGGATTCGCTGCCAGGTGAACCACGGTGTTGACGCCGTGAAAGTGCGTGATCCAATCATCGTCCAGGATCGCGAGGTCCGCTTCGATGATCTCGGGATCGTCCTTCCCAGCTTCCCTGTCGATCAGGACAAGGTCGTAGACGTCGGTCCAGGCCGCACGGAGCTTGCGGCCGATGTTGCCGCAGGCGCCGGTGATCAAGACCGTGCGGGGCTCCTCATCGATCTCCTGGGAGAGGAGATCCTCATCGGGCATCGCCCCTTCCTCTTCCTCCTCCTCGTCCTCGTCCTCGTCCGAGATCCCGTCGAACTCAGCGGCCTCGGGATCGATTTCCAGTTCCTCTCGGTTGGCGATGGGCAAGTCGAACTGCGGCGGCCTGCGGGCTCCGCCGGGCTCATGCTCCTCATCATGATCGGCAGGTTGATTGGGATGCATCTCCAGGCCCTCCTCACCGGTTAGCACTCACGCGACGCGCACGACCCTTCCGCCCTGGGGACTGTTATACCTCGCACGAGCGGATTTGATCCAATCTTTGTGGGTGATCTCCGTTTCGCCACGTGAGGCCTCGACCGTCGCTCGGCCTCCCGGATGAGTGCAAGTCACGATTGGGTTGCAGACACCTGTTACGAGCCCGAAGCGCCAGCGACTGGATTGAAGATCCCCGCCGGAATTCACTCGCTGGCGCTTCGGGCTCGTATCGATTCGACGCGATCATTCTGTATGCAACTCAATCGTTAAGCGCTCGAGAGTCGGCCTCGCCTGCTGGTTTTCGGCTCGCCGACGAAAGGACCTTGTCCACGGCCTCGAGGAAGAAGAAGTCACCCCACATCACGGACTCATCGACGCCCAGATTTTTGTGGATGTGATAGACGCCATGTTTCAGAACTCCTTCCCAGCCGGGGGTGGTCCAGGCCAGGTATCGGTCCGAGCAGAGCGTGTCGAGAATCCTCAATGAGGCGTCGTGGTATCGTCGGTGCGCTCCGGGTCGCCAGGAGCTGTGAGTGCCGCGAGGTCCCACAGGCCCGACGCCGCAATGGCGGCGGCCGAGCTGTCATCGATCCCGTCCGGCACGTCGAAATCCCAGGGGGGGACCAGACTCTCGGGGCATCGCTCGAGGAAAGCATCGGCATTGCGGCGGGCGACGTCGAGATCGGCAGGGTCGTCGGTGTAGGTGAAGACCGTGCTGAATCCGTAGAGCGACCAGGCCAGGCCACGCGCCCAGGTGGAGTCGGCGCGCAGTCCCTGTTGAGTTGACTGCCGCAAGAAGACACCGGTCTCCGGGTCGAAGATCCCCTCGTGTGCCGTCGAGCCATCGGTACGGACCAGCGTTCGCTCGGTCGTCCGGCAATGCGCGACGGCCAGCTCGAACAGGGAATGGTCGCCGGCCTCGCGGGCGGCATAGAAGATCAACGGCACGTTCATCATGATATCGATGAACAGGCTCTCGGGCCCCATGAACGAACGAAGATACTGCCCGTGGGGGTTGAACCGCAGGGCGAGAGTCCGACCGGCTGTGATCAGGACCTGTTGGAGTCCTTCGTCGCCGGTCAGCCGGTACCAGGGAAGATACGTGTTGAGGAAGATGAATCCCAGGTCATGGACGTTGCGGTCGTGCTGCCGGTGTTCGAGCAGCCGGGAGTAGTGCTCTGCGGTCGCCCGCCACCAGGCGTCACCCGTCCGACGGGCGATCAGCCACATCATTCCCGCGTGGAACCCGCCGCACCAGTCGGTCCATAACTCGCCGGAATGCTTCCAGCGGCCGGCTTCCGTGTAGATCGGGAAGTAGTCGGGATAGCGCTCGATGGTCACGTGGACCTGTCCCGCGGCGAAGTCGAACGCCCGAGCCAAGCGGGACTCCAGTGCGGCGATATCGATCGGACGGGGTTGGGACATGGGGATGCGATGTCCTCTCCACAACGTTCATCAGGCGTGGCGCCGCAGCCCAAGCGTCTGGTGTTTCGGGCTCACGGATTTGATCGTCCCGCGACAGTGAATCGGGGTCGATCGTCACCGATCAGGTAGGATTTCGCAAGATCCCAGCCGGTCCTGGACGCCGAATCGAACGCATCCCTCCCGTTGACGGTTGAAGCGTGGTATCATCCTCGAGGGCTCTCTCAACATGAAAACGACCGTGTCAGACGATCCATCAACGGGCCAGATTGATCCTCCGAAGCTGCGCCGGCTGGCCGCTGATGTTGCGCGCGACCTGTGGCGCGCCCTCGTACCATTGGTCGTATTCGAAGGGGCCTTCAAGTGCGCGGCGTTCCTCATCGGCGCGATCGGCGCCGGCTGGGTGATTGAGCCCCTAATCGCGCGCACCGGCAAACTCGCCGTGACCAATACCGAGATCGCGCGGTTCCTGTTGTCGCCGTCGGGATTGCTGTACCTGGTCCTCGTCGCGCTGTCGCTGATGCTGGCGACGATGATCGAGCACGTCGGTGTGATCGCGATCGCGGCCGCTCATCTCCGAGGACACGGTACGACCCTCTCGGGCACGCTGACAGACCTGGCGGCGGTCTTCCTCCGGCTGATCACATTTGGCATACGCAGCCTGGCCTCGCTGGCTCTCCTCTGCGCCGTTCGTGGTCCTGGGGAGTGTCGCGTATCTCATGCTACTCTCGCGGCAGGACATCAACTACTACCTTGCGAATCGACCCCCGCGCTGGTATGTGGCGCTGGGGATCGGCGGACTCCTGGTTGCAGTGCTTGCGGCCCGGCTGGCCAGGATCTATGTGGACACGATCTTCGTGATGCCGATCCTCCTGTTCGGTGACCGACGGGGATGGGCGGCGATCGCCGAGAGTCGCGAGCGGGCCGCAGGCGCGCGAATGCGGATCGGTGGGGCCCTGCTGGGCTGGCAGGCTGTCGGCTCGCTCCTGAGCGTGGCGGCCGTCTGGGGCTTCGGCCGCACGTGCGCCTACCTGCTGGCGCCGGTCGAGGCCCGGCCGATGGTCCTGGTCCCGCTGGTGGCCGGTCTGCTGGCGTGCCAGGCGATGCTCATCGCGGCCTTATCATTTGTCCTGGTCGTGATCCACTGTCTGTTGATCCTCCATCTTTATCTCGAGCGGGGAGGGACACTGGGCACGTGGTCTCCCGGCGAACCCTGGGCGATTGCCACTCGGGGCATGAAACTGGTCGATGCCGCGGGACCACGCCTGCGGCGGCTTCTCCAACGGAGGGTGGCGATCGGAATCGCCCTGCTGGGCTTCGTCGGCTATCTGGGCCTCAGCCTCCCCAGCAAGATCGCCGTCGATGTGCCGATCGTCGTCGTGGCTCATCGCGGCTGCGAGCGGCTCGCTCCGGAGAACACGCTGAGCGCGTTCCGCAAGGCGATCGAGGTCGGAGCCGACTTCGCCGAGCTCGACGTCCAGGAGACCGCCGACGGCGTCGTGGTCGTGCTCCACGACCGCGACCTGATGCGGGTTGCGGGTGACCCGCGCCGGATCGCCGACCTCACGTTCGACGAGGCGAGAAAGGTGGACCTCGGCCGCCAATTTAGCCCGGAGTACGCGGGTGAACGGATCCCCACACTCGCGGAGGTGATCGCGCTGGCCCGCGGCAAGATCAAGCTCCAGATCGAGCTGAAGTACTACGGCAAGGACCGCGGGCTGGCGGCCAAGGTCGCCGACCTGATCCACCACGAGGGCTTCGAATCGGAATGCGAAGTCACCTCCCTCGATTATGACGGCCTGATGGCGGCCAAACGGCGGCAATCCGCGCCTCACCGTCGTGGCGCTCGTGACCTATGCCCTCGGCGACCCCGGCCGGCTGGAGGTCGATGGGCTGAGCGTCAATCTCGAGGTGCTCAACGACCGGCTCATCCGAAACTCGCGGCGACGCGGCAAGCGACTCTACGCCTGGACGGTCAACGATCCCCGGTCCATGAATCGGCTGATCGAGCGCGGCGTTGGTGGACTGGTCACCAACGCACCGGAAGAGGCGATCCGGATCCGTCGCGAACGTGCCGCGCTCGGCGACGCCCAGCGCCGAGTCATCGCCGCACGATACCTCCTCGGGCTCGATTCAAATCCCGAGACCGAGACCCAGACCGGCCCCGAGACCGAGACCAGCCCCTGAGCCGATCGATGCGGCATCTGGCGGTGTTCGCCGGCTCGGCGGGCGGTTCCGCTGTCGGGGCTTGGTCCCGTCATCAGACTGTGCTAAGGTGATGCATTCGTCGCTTCCGGGGTTCCTGGGGATCGGAGCCGCCATGAATTTCGACCAGTTGATCAGATTCGCCGTGGAGCAAGGCGCATCGGACCTCCATTTCCAGATCGGTGCCTCCCCGCTCCTGCGCATCAACGGCCTGATCCGAGCCGTCGAGGCGCCGCCGGTCACCGATCAGGACCTGCGCCAGTTCATCCTGTCGATCAAGCCGGGCCTGACCAATGAATCACTGCCCGAGGGTATGGTCGAGGGTCTCGATTTCTCGTACGGGATTCCCGGTTTGTCCCGGTTTCGCTGTAACGTCTACAGCCACATGGGGACCCCGGCGCTGGTCATGCGGGTGATCCAACTGAGGATTCGCACCCTCGAGGAGCTCCAGCTTCCCCCCGTCATCAAGGACATCACCCTCGGGCTGCGTGGATTGACCCTCCTCACCGGGACGACCGGGAGCGGCAAGTCCACGACACTGGCGGCGATGGTCAACCTGATCAATACGACGTTTCGATGCAAGATCGTCACCATCGAAGACCCGATCGAATACGTTCATACCAACCAGAAAGCCATGATCTCGCAACTCGAGCTGGGCCGGGACACGCCATCGTTCGAGCACGGACTGCGGCAAGCGATGCGGCAGGACCCGGACGTGATCCTGGTCGGCGAGGTCCGCGACAGCGAGACGATGCGCATGGCGATCCGCGCCGCCGACACCGGCCATCAAGTCTTCACCACCGTCCACAGCTCGAATGCCGCCCAGACCATCGAGCGGATCCTGGCGATGATCCCCCCCGCGGAGCGCGAGATCGCCACATCCCAACTGGCTGGCTCGCTCGCGGCCGTCATCTCGCAGCGACTGGCCGTCACCCGCGATAATCATCGACGCGCCGTCATGGAGATCCTTCGCGGAGGCCCGGTGACCTCGAAGTTCATCCTGGAACACCGGCTCGGCGAGCTCAGCGACTACATCAGCAATCGAGAACTCGGCATGCAGCGGTTCGATCAGCACCTCATCGACCTGTACAACCAGAAGGTGATCTCAGGCACCGAGGCCTTGCGTCTGGCGACCAATCCCGAGGCTGTCGCGCTGGGCTTACGCGGGATCCACTGATTTTCCTCGTTGCCGGCGACTGGCTGGTCCGATCGAGCCGGTGAATAAGTTGCTCGAGGAGGGTCGGCTGGGCTCGAGTGCAAAACGACGCGACCCGGATACACACCCGGGTCGCGAGAGATTCAGTGGTCGGGTCGGTAGTGGTGTACCGGCTCGCCCCCCGACAGGAGGGCACCTCGGTTTAATCGCCGAGGAGCTTGGGAATGTCGGCCACGATGGCCCCGATGTCTTTCTCGGTCAGCTCGCCCTTGTAGGCGCGCTTGACCTTGACCTTACCCTTTTTCCACATCAGAACCGTGATGTCCGCATCCTTTGACAGCTCGTAATCGGGAGGTCCGCCAGGTTCTCCGTACATCGTGAGGGGAATGTTCTGGATTCGACTGTCCTGGGCCAGCTTTCGGAGTTCTTCGGGAGTCTTGCCGGACTCTTTGCTCATGACCACGACGAAACTCTTGAGCTGGTCGTTTCCTTCAACTTTGCGATCGATCTGCTTGACCAAACTGGCCAAGGGCTCGGAAGTCTTGCGGACGAATACGCAGACCACCGGGCACGAGCCATACATTCACCGATAGCAGAGGGTCGTGCCCTTGTTCGGTCCGGTGATATCGTCCACCTGGAACGGGTTGACGGCTTCGCCAACCTTCAACCCCGACTCGACGGGATCTCCCGCGAGTATAGCCCCCACCGACATGATGGAGACCACAACCGCGGAGATGCCCATTGCCAACTTCAGTCGCATGGGATTCTCCTGGAGTGTGACCCGACCAGAGATCCCTGCTCCTCAGTGTGGGAAACCTGGCGCTCCTGTCAAGGGGGGAAGCCGGCGGCGTTCATTCTCCAGGTAGATCTGATGATGGTTCTTGCAGCGCGCGCCAGACGCTGGACCCCTCCCTGAGTGTCCGCTATCATCGGCATCGGTACGCTCGCCGGCGAGGAGATCAGAGCGATGCGACCGGCCAAGTTAATGCTACCGTGGTGGATCAGCGGACTGTCGATTGTCGGGATCCTCATTGCGATGGGGATCTGGACGATCCGGCCAGGTCCGATCGGACAATGGCTGAGCCTCGCGGGTCTTCTGGGCACGACCCCGCTCGAGATCCTGAAGGACTGGACTCAGGGGCGTCTTGCGCCGATGACGCCGACGGGATTCGTCACGCTCTTCCCGGCCGCAGATCTTGCCGTTCTCGTCGCCTTGCTCATCGCCCTGTTCATTCTTGCCGTTCTGTTTCAAGCCGAGTGGCGAGCTGGGCGGTCTGGAACCTGGCTGACGACTCGCATCACACTGTTCCGGCGTCCGGACATCCGGATGCGCGTCCGAGCGATGATGGCTCTGATCGCTATCCTGGCCCTGGTTCTCGGGTGGGAAATCGTCGCGTGGAGGAATTGGCGGTTGAGCGAGCGGTACCGCCGACAGGCGGCGGTGCATGCGCAGGGGGAAAACCAGTACAAGGCTCTGCTTCAGAATCTCGAGGGTCGACTCGCCGATCTCGACACGTCCAACTGGGCATCGTCGGAGGTCGCCTTGACGCCCGCCGCGCTCGCCGCCCAAAGGGCCTATCGCCGAGATACCTGGATACGGGAAGCCGCGCAATTGGCCCGCTTGGCCGCAGCCTCCGGCGAGCTGAGGCAAAAATATGAGCGCGCCGCCATGAACCCCACAGGGCCGGTTCCTCCGGACCCACCAGGGCGTAGGCAACTCTTCGAATCCGAGTACGAGAATTACGGGGGTACCTCCGCCCGAGCGCTCACCAAAGCTCAGATGCTGATCCGGCAGTATCCGGATCTGGTCCAGGCTCATGAGCACCGCGCCTGGATCCTGGCGACTTGCCCCGATCCGAAAATCCGTGATGGCAAGCTTGCCTTGGCCGAGGCGACCCGAGCCTATGAGTTGACCAGGGGCAACGCTTCTTATGTCCTCTCCACACTCGCCGCCGCCTGCGCCGAGGCCGGCGACTTCGCCAGCGCCGTGCGGTGGGAGCAACGCGCCCTGGAAAAGGAGCAATTCTGGCTGGATCGAATCGCCGCCGAGCGGAAGAACCGGTCGGGTATGGGGGGGATGGGGAACCTTTCGAAGCCCAATCCGGAACGGCTGAACCTCTACAAGGCGGGCAGGCCGTATCGGACGAGGCGTTAGTTCCGCAAGAGGAATGTTCGCGACCGCGCGTCATTTTGCCGCGGGCTGTACGATCTGGACCGCTTCGCCGTCGGCCAACGAAGATGCGTAAGCTTTGATGACGGCTTCGTCTCCGTGGAGGCCGGAGAGGATCTCGGCCCGAGAGTTGGCCTCGAGGCCCACGGCGACCGGTTTCCGGACGGCCTTCCCCTCGACGACGACGACGCAGTACGTCTTTTCATCCTCGCGGACCAGCGCGGTGCTGGGCACGGTCAAGGCGTCGGGATGCTCCCCCACGATGACCGTGGCGTAGGCATACAGGCCCGGCCGGAGGGTGGCCTTGGGGTTGGGGACATCGATCTCGGTGCGGAGCGTCCGGTTCTTGGCGTCGAGCGTCCAGGAGGTCCGCGTCACCTTGCCATCGAACTGCGTGCCGCCTAGGGCTTGCAGGCGAATAAGGACCCGGTCGCCGGGGTCGACCGCCGGAGCATACATCTCAGGCACGCTCACGGTGATCCGTACAACATCGTCGCGAACGACAATGAACAGGGGCTGGCCGTGCGGGCCGGCCTCGGTGAGGTCGCCGACATCGATGTGTCGCCCGGTGATCACCCCATCGTAGGGAGCCACGATTGTGCCATAATCGCGGAGGGCCTGGATGCGCCGGGCGTCGGCCTTGGCGACCTTGATGCTCGCCCTGGCAGCGATCATGTCGGCGCGGGCCTTCTCCAGCATAGCCGTACCTTGCCGGACCGCCGCTTCGCCCGTATGAATCTGGGCCTCGACCTCCTCGCGAGCCGACTCGGACGACCTGAGCTTGCTTCGGGTTTCATCGAGAAGGCTGCCGGTCTGAGCCCGTTGATGGAAGAGCTCCTCGATGCGATGGTACTCGGCCTTCCAGCGAGCGAGGTCGCCGTCGGCCCGCTTGATGCCGGCCCGGACTTCCTCCAGCTTCGCCTGAGTGCTGAGGAGGTTCGCCTGGGCGACATCCTCAGATGCCCTGGCCTGGGCGAGCTTGGCCTCGGACTCCTCGACCAGGGCGGCCTTCTGCTCGGTCTCGGCGTCCAGTTCGGGCACACTCAGGACTGCCAGCACCTGACCCTTGGTGACCTTGGCGCCGATGTCCGCAGTCCACTTCTGGACAAAGCCCGAGACTTTGGCGTGGAGCTCCGTCACCTCGTATGCCTCGATCTGTCCCGGCTCCTCGATGGACCGGCGGATGGTCGCACGCTCGGGGCTAACAACCTCCACGCGCCTGACCGCCGCGCCGGCTGCCTCATCGGCCCTGGCTCCGGGGGTGTGGTTGCACCCCGAGGCGATCATCGCGAAGGCCGTCAGCGCCGTCAGGCTCATGAGGATTCGGAGGGACGACTTCCGCACGGTAGGACTCCGCTCACGTGGGATAGGATTTGCAGTAAGCAAGCTTACGGCACAGCCGAGCTCTGCTCAACACGAAACGCGGAGCAGGAATTGCGGACCATCTTCGCTGGGGCGGGTCCGCGGAAAGCGATCTGTCACGACAAGCCCGGCTCCGGTTCCTGGGGATGACCGTTGCGCTGGGTATCGGCTCGCCGAAAGGTGTCACGGAGGATCGCCAGGCGTTCGCCGGCCAGCGTCTTGCGCTGGCGACGGGCATATCGTCGCGTGGCCCGCCAGTCGAACAGCGCCAGGGCGAGCAGAGTCATCAGGACGACGATGACGACGAACCAGAGCACGACGAATCGCGGATTGATCTGTCCATTGATCCAGGTATCAACCCACGTGCCGGCGACCGCCCGGATGGCTTGCTTGACGTCGGCATCGAGCGGGAAGTCGGCAATCCTGGGTGGAGTTCGCGAACCGATGTAGATCCCCGCGGCGAGGATCAACATCAAGAGAACACCGAGGGTCCGCCGCAGATCCTGCCAGAAGAAGTGGTGGTGATCGGCATCCGAGAGATCGGTGTCGCGCACATGGTATTCCCACCACTGGCTCAGGCCAAGCAGCACCGCAATCGCGGCGATGGCGACCGACAAGACCAGGCTGATCAAGGCCAGGCTATCGGCGATCGGCATGGCCTGCGACTCCAAGGGTCGATGCGGTGCGAGACCCGAGTCGGCATCGGGTCAATACTGATCCATACGTGTGAGCTGCTTCTCGATCCGATCGGAACGGCGCGCGATTTCGACGACGGCGTGACGAAGGTCCTCCGGACTCACCGTGTCACGCAAGAAGGTACGGGACATGACAAACATCGGCGTCCCAAGCACATCGTGCACCGAGATGCTGCCGTAGGTGAGGTGCGAATTCAGCCTCAGAGCATACTCGTAGTACGTCGGATCCGCGGGGCCGCACACGGAGAATACCGAGAGGAGGCGCTCCTGATTCTTGCCTTCGGACGACTCGACGATCACTTCCTGAAGCCGGTCGCCGGGGAGCGAGAGAATCAGCCGGAAAGTGTCGCGATAGCCCTGGATGAAACAGTCTAGCCCCTCCGCGCTCTCTCGGACCAGGCTCTCGGTATCGCGGAGATGATAGATGGCCACCTGGAGCGCCTCGGCCAGCTCGTCGGCGTTCGCATAACGATCGTCGGGCGATTTGGCGAGACATCGGGACAGGATTTCGGCCAGTGCGTCGGGGATCGACGGCACGAACTCCCGGATATCGGGGATCGGCCGAGTTCGATGGAGCTGGATCAACTGGCCGACGCTATCGGCCACCAGCGGCAGCCGGCCCGAGAGGCTGTGGAACAGCAGGACCCCGACCGCGTAGATGTCGGATCGCGGGCTGGCCGGGGTGCCCTGGAACAATTCGGGGGCCATGAACGTCGGCGTGCCCGCCAGCGGCGCGCCCCCTGGGCCAGGTCAACGAGCTTCCGGACCAGGCCGAAATCGGCCAGCTTGGCATCGCCGTTCGGAGTCAACAGGACATTCGCCGGCTTGATGTCCCGATGCACCATCCCCGAGTCGTGGGCGGCGCCGAGCGCCAGGACAACCTGGCGGGTCAAGAACGAAGCCCGAGCCGGCTCGAGGGGGCCTTCGCGCACCAGGGTCTCGCGCAACGTCCGGCCGCCAGGGACATATTCCATCTCGATGAAATGGTAACCGTTGACGCTCCCCAGGTTATGGATCGTCACCACGTGGGGATGGAGCAGGTTCGCGGCAGCGCGTGCTTCCGCCCAGAATTGCTCGCGGTTCTCCCTCTGCTCTCCCACCAACTGCGTATCCAGGATCTTCAAGGCACACGGCCGGTGCAGGCCGAGATGCTTCGCCTTGTAGACGCACGCCATCGAGCCTTGGCCCAGGATCGACTCGATGCGATAGAACCCCATCCTCCGGCCGATCAGCCGGTTCGCGGTCGCGCCGAACGCCCCTTCGTCGAACACGCTCACGACCACTGGCATCGTGTACGAACGTGTCCTCGAGCGTTGTCTGCATATCGCTGAATTCCCTTTTCGTCGTCCGCCCCATGGCTTACTTCATGTCTAAGTGTCCCCGGCGTATATAGTATTCGACAGGAAAGGGCGAAAGTCGATCTCTATTGTCGAAATTCAACGTAAGTGACTCAGAGAAAGGAGGATGCGGATGCCGCTTTTCCCGATCGCAAGAATCGGCCCAGAACACCAGAATCTCTTCAGTGCCTGATGGGCCGAGAGGGATCATGACCCACGTCGTTGAATCTGAAGCGTGGGTGCAATCGACCATCCGGCCTGGGGTCGTGGTGGGTTTCATCCTCTTCTGCATCAAAGGACTACGCCAATCTTGGCGCAGCCCCCACCCATTCTACCAGGAAGTTCATATCAACGACCGGACCCGGTAGAATCAACCTCGATCGACGTGAAGTTCTCTGCGATCGCGGCGGCCGGAATTACCCTCATGACACTGAGCTTGCGTTACCACCCGGATACGATGGTTCCTGTCGAGGTTGAAGGGATCACTCCGGATCGAGTGCGAGACAAGTCGCTCGCCGAGATCGAGCGACTGTTGATTCACCACGGCAACCGCAAGGTCCGTCTGGCTGATCTGTTTACGCTGTCGGGCGATCCTTCCGACGGCCGGCTCGATTACGAAGGGGATTTGAACGGAGTGCACTTCATCGGTTACGGGATGACCGGCGGCGAAATCCGGGTCATGGGCAACGCCGGCCGCCATCTTGGTGGGGAGATGACCGGCGGGACGATCCGGGTCGAGGGGAATGCCGGTGACTGGGTGGGCGCTGAGATGCACGGAGGGTCGATCCAGATTCAAGGGCACGCCGGCGACCTGGTCGGAGCGGCGTATCGCGGCAGCAAGCGGGGCATGACCGACGGCACCATCCTGATCGGCGGGAACGCCGGGAACGAGGTCGGTTCAGCCATGCGGCGCGGGATACTGGCCGTGCGTGGTTGCTGCGGAGACGCGGCCGGCTTTAACATGATCGCCGGCAGCATCCTGGTGTTTGGGGAGTGCGGGATCCGCATCGGGGCCGGCATGCGGCGCGGGACGATCGCACTATTTGGCGGGGCGCCCTTGAAGCTGCTCCCGACGTTTCGACGGGCCGGGGCGTTCCGGCCGCTGTTTCTCCGGCTGATCTTCCGCGAATTCGCGGGGCTGGGTTTTCCCGTCGACCCGGGGCTGCTGGACGGCGATCTATCGCTCTATCATGGAGATCTTCTGGCCCTGGGCAAGGGCGAGGTCTGGATGCGCGGGGAATTATGATCCCAGAGTATTTCAAGATTGCTGGCGGGACTCTCTACGACCCCGCCAACGGCATTGATGGAGAAGTCCGCGACATCTGGATCGCGGACGGCCGGATCGTCGAGCGGCCGGCTGATCCCGAGGTGCGGCCGACGCGCGTCCTGGATGCGTCCGGGATGGTCGTCATGCCCGGCGGGGTCGACATGCACTGTCACATCGTCGGGCCCAAGGTCAACACCGGCCGCAAGCTCAGTCCCGAGCACAAGCGGTATGCCCAGCCGGTCGTCCGCACCGGCCTGACGCGCAGTGGCACGATGGGGAGCGTCCCCAGCACGTTCGCCACCGGCTACAAATATGCCGGAATGGGTTATACGACGGCGTTCGACGCCGCCATCCCGCCATTGTTCGCGCGTCAGGCTCACCAGGAGTTTGACGATACGCCTTGCATCGACAAGGGCTTCTTTGCCCTGATGGGCAACAATCATTACGTCATGCGATCGATTCAGCGCGGGGAGTTCGAGAAGCTTCGGGCGTTCGTCGGCTGGCTGCTAGGCTCGGCGAAAGGATATGCGGCCAAGATCGTCAATCCGGGCGGTGGGGAGAACTGGAAGGATCGTCAGGCCGGTAATGTGAAGGACCTCGATACCCCTGTCGATCACTTCGGAGTGACTCCGCGACAGATCATCCGGTCGATCGCGCAGGCGGTCGAACGAATTGCGGTTGCCCCATTCGGTGCACGTCCACACCAACAACCTCGGCCTTCCCGGCAACTGGACGACCACGCTCGAGACCATGAAGCTCCTGGAGGGCCATCGTGGTCACCTCACTCATATCCAGTTCCATAGCTACGGAGGAGGCAACCAGGACGAGGAGACCTTCAGCTCGAAGGTCGCCGCACTGGCCGAGTTTGTGAATGGGCATCCCAACCTCACGGTGGACGTTGGCCAGGTCGTCTTCGGACCCACCATGAGCATGACCGCCGATGGGCCGGTCGGCTACTACCTGAGCAAGCTGTACAAATCCAAGTGGTTCAGTGCCGACACCGAGCAGGAGGAAGGGTGCGGCGTCGTGCCGATCGACTACAAGAACACGAGCCTGATCCATGCCTGGCAGTGGGCGATCGGGCTGGAGTGGTATTTACTCGTCGAGGATCCGTGGCGCGTCGTGATGACGACGGATCACCCCAACGGCGGCTCGTTCCTGGCCTATCCGCAGATCATCCGACTCTTGATGGATCGAACCTATCGCCAGGATGTCTTCAAGACCGTGCCGTCTGCGGTACGCGAACGCAGTCTCCTGAAGGAGCTGGATCGGGAGTATTCCCTGTCGGAAATCGCCGTCATCACCCGCGCGGGCCCGGCCCGGATCCTGGGGTTGAAGCACAAGGGGCATCTGGGCCCTGGGGCCGATGCCGACGTCACCATCTACACGCCCAACAGCAATCGCGAGACCATGTTCGAGCTGCCGCGGCACGTGATCAAGGGTGGCCGGCTGATCGTCGAGCAGGGAGAGATCCGCGAAGAAGCCTTCGGTAAGACACTGCACGTCGCGCCCGACTATGATCGCGGCGTGGAGGCCGATGTCCAGAAATGGTTCGAGGCGTCCTACTCGATTCAGTGGCGGAACTACCCTGTTGAAGACAGTGTGATCCCCAACCGTGAAGTGGTTGCGTCATCATGAATCATCCCGGTGAATCGCCGACAGGTCCTGGGACGGGCATCCGCCGCTCGCTGGTGGCGGACACTTTCGCCGAGGCATTCCCGATGACCGCCGCGCGCGTCATCGTGACGGCCGCGACGCGAGCCTGGGCGATGATCGCCGGCCAGACCCTGACCGGCTACGCCACCAGCGTCATCGCGTGCGATGCCGAAGCTGCCATCGAGCGTGAGCTTGCCGAGACCGAGACCCCGGACGACCGGCCCGGCGTGAGTATCCTGGTGTTCGGATTCAGTCGAGATGCCCTCGAGAAAGCCGTTTCGAACCGGGTCGGGCAATGCGTGATGACCTGTCCGACCACCGCCTGCTACAACGGTCTGCCGGTCGGCGAGAAGACGATCAATGTCGGGGGTCGGTTGCGGTACTTCGGCGATGGCTGGCAGATCTCCAAGCGCATCGGCGGCCGGCGGTACTGGCGAATTCCCGTGATGGACGGCGAGTTCCTCTGCGAAGAGACCTTCGGGACGATCAAAGGCGTCGCGGGCGGCAATATCATCCTGATGGGGGCAGAGCCGGCCGCGACGCTCCAGGCCACCGAACGGGCCGCTACCGCGATGCGCCTGTGTCCCGACATCATCCTCCCGTTTCCCGGTGGCATCGCTCGCTCAGGATCGAAAGTCGGCAGCAAGTACCAGGGACTGCGCGCGAGCACGAACACCGCCTTCGCGCCGATACTCCAGGGCGTGGTTCCGAGCGTGCTGTCACCCGAGGCCCGCTGTGTTTACGAGATCGTCATCGACGGGCTGAGCCTTGAGGCCGTCGAGCGCGCCACGGTCGCCGGTTTGTACGCCGCAACCCAGCCCGGTCATTCGATCCTGGGAGTGACCGCCGGCAACTACGGCGGTAAGCTCGGACCGTTCCATATCCGACTCCACGACATTCTGGATCGATATTCGTCGCCGGCTTGATGGCATTGCGTCTGACCGCGATGCGAAGAATCCTCGCGGTTCTTGTGTAAATGGCGGAGGGAATCATGACGATGTCTCTGAATCATCGTGCCTTGTCGATCGTCGAGATGCTCGTGGCCCGGGCCGAGGAACTGAAGGTCGCCGTCCATCCCATCGAGGGAGGCGGACGGTTCGTCGACTGTGGCATCCAGTCTCGAGGCGGGCTCTTGGCCGGGATCGATCTCGCGGGAGTTTGCCTGTCGGACCTCGCCCAGGTCTCGACGGTACCGGGCGAGTTGGGCGGCCGGACGATCCCGATCATCCAGGTGGTGACGGACCATCCGGTCCGCGCCTGTCTCGCCAGTCAGTACGCGGGGTGGGCGATCCAGGAGGGGAAATACTTCGCGATGGGCTCCGGTCCCATGCGGGCGGCTGCCGGGAACGAAGCGATCTATGACACGATCGGCTATCGCGAATCGGCCTCGGCGATTGTCGGCGTGCTGGAAACGCGCAAGCCGCCGCCTCCCACGATCTTCGCCAAGATCGCCGCCGCCTGCCGGGTCGAACCGGCGGCGGTCACGCTGCTGGCCGCTCCGACGGCCAGCCTGGCGGGGGGCGTCCAGATCGTGGCCCGTTCGGTCGAGACGGCTCTTCACAAACTCACCGAGCTGAAGTTCGACCTGACGCGAATCGTCTCGGCCTACGGCACCGCCCCCCTGCCCCCGGTTGCCGAAAACGACCTCGCCGCGATCGGCTGGACCAATGACTCCATACTCTACGGTGCACGCGTTCTCCTCTACGTCACCGGCGACGATGCCAGCCTGGAGTCGATCGGTCCCCATGTCCCTTCTTCGGACTCGCACGACTACGGCGAGCCGTTCGCTGCGATCTTCGCGCGCTATCACAATGATTTTTACAAGGTGGATCCGCACTTATTCAGCCCCGCGGAAGTCTCGTTCCAGAACCTGGATTCGGGAAGGGTCCATACCTTCGGACGCCTCAATCCCGAGGTCCTCGTACGCTCGTTCGGGCTGGACGAGCCCACAAGCTCATGAAAACGCTCGCGGCCTTGATCTCCGGCTTCGGCTGGCACGTCGCCGACCTGCATCGGGCGGCGGAGCGGCTCGACGTCGCCCTGCACGCGATCCCGTTTCCCGACGTCTCGGCCTTAGTGAGATCGGACGGCGGTGGACCGTCGGTCAGGGCTGGTGGGATCGACCTGCTGAGCACCGATGGCGTGCTCGTGCGGATGATGCCGCCCGGCAGTCTGGAGCAGGTGGTTTTTCGGATGGACGCCCTGCACCGGGTTGCGGCGTCGGGTGTGCCGGTGCTCAATCCTCCTCGAGCCGTCGAGGCGGCGGTCGACAAGTATCTGACTCTGGCCCTGCTCGCGGCGTCCAGGCTTCCGGTTCCCTCGACCTGGGCCGGTCAATCGGCAACCGCGGCCCTCAACGCGTTCGAGGAACTGGGTGGCGACGTCGTGGTCAAGCCGCTGTTCGGGTCGGAAGGGCGGGGCCTGGTCCGGATCAGCGACCGGGAACTGGCCTGGCGGACCTTCCATGCCCTGGAACGGCTGGGCGCGGTCCTGTACCTTCAGCGATTCATCCGGCATCCAGGTTATGATCTCCGCGTGTTTGTGCTCAGAGGATCGGTGCTGGGCTCGATGCGGCGTCACGCGACGCCTGGCGAGTGGAGGACGAATGTCTCTCTCGGCGGGCGAGCTGAGCCGTGTCGCTTGGACCCCGTCGCCGAGCAACTGGCCATCGCCGCCGCCCGCGTGCTCGGGGCCGAGATGGCCGGCGTTGACGTGATTCCTGACCCCGACCAAGGTGGCTTGACTCTGCTAGAAGTCAACGCGGTTCCAGGCTGGCGTGCCCTCTCACGCGTGACCGGCATCGACGTTGCCGCGGCCGTGCTCGAGGCACTGAGAGATTCGCGACCGTAGAATGAAAGTCAGAGACTCCGCGTCGAACACCACCGATCTCAGCGCGGCCGGTGCGGGAAACCTGGGGAGTGCGACGATCCGACCCGCGCCGCTTCCCCCTCCGTTCGGGCCAATTTGGTCATTCGAGTAACCCAGTCTTCCGAATTTTTGGATTTTTTTATCTCCCTCTGTGACCGAGAGTTCCGGAGCCAATCGCCCCGGATTCCGCGATAGGTGCATTAACGGATCATCAAACCTGTGGCATACTGAATAATATGGACCATGTGCGACCGTCACCGCCAGGAAACCCCGGCTGCGAGCCACGGGGCTGTGCCGGCTGCGGCCGGGCCCGGCACAGCGATTTCGGGACTCGGCCCGAACTCGCTGGGGGCCAAGGGGATCGGAGAGGGCGCCGCGGCCAAAAGTGATCACCGAGTGCCACTTTGTGCCACAATTCTCGGCAAGTCCGGCCCTGCTCAGAGCCGGCCCCGCCCCGAACCCACGCCGGATCCGGACGTCCCGCCGGTCCGGAGTCGGGACTCTCGGAAGGGGTCAAAGCGACCGCCCCCCAGTCGGTGCGGTGGTGATCGCCGAGGACTCTCGAAAGTCATGACCTACCTGGATCGATCGTCGCAACCTGCGAAGCCGCGGAGCCCCGTCCTGAGTCCTGGCCGGCTGGCCCAGATCGCATGTGTGCTGGAAGTGAACGCCCGGAAGCCGGGAAACGTCCACCGGCTGAGAGACTTTCCAGACTTGTCGTTCATCGATTTCATCCTGAGCGCCGGGGCGATCGTCGAACCGCTGAATCGGGCGGTGAGTTCGGGCGTCGGTGAAGCGATCTACGGGGCCATCGAGGCCACGCGGCGTCTGGTCTCGACCAATACCAACCTCGGAATGGTGCTCCTTCTGGCGCCACTCGCAACCGTGCCCGACCAGGTCCGATTGGAAGAGGGTATCGAAGCCGTCCTCGATTCCACAACGGTCGAGGACGCGAGGCTCGTCTTCCGCGCGATCCGGCTGGCCCAGCCCGGTGGGATGGGGACTGTCCCCGATCAGGATATCGCCCACGAGCCGACGATGAACCTCCGCGACGTCATGCGATTCGCTTCGGATCGCGACCTGATCGCCCGGCAGTATGCAAACGGATTCCAAGAGGTCCTGAGAGAGGTCTTGCCGGCACTCCGAGGTTTCCTGGAAAGCGGACGGGATCTGGAAACTGCGATCGTGGGTGCTTATCTAAGAATCCTCGCGAGGTATCCGGATTCGCTGATCGTGCGGAAGGCCGGGATCGAGCGGGCCGTTGAAGTCTCTAGCCGGGCGGCGGAAATCCTTGACGCTGGGTGGCCGGAGCGAGACGACGCCCGACAGAAGTGTGAGGACTTCGACAACTGGCTCCGTGAACCCAGCCGCCAGCTCAACCCCGGCACCACCGCCGACCTCATCGTGGCCGGCTTGTACGTCGCCCTGGGAAATGAGATAATTCGATTGCCTCTCACCCATGGCTTTCCAGTGTTCTGGCACTGAGCCTATTCAGAGTCTCGATATGATGCGTGGGTCAACGGGGCTTAACCTCCAAATCGTTCCTGGTCAAGTGGTCTCGAGTCATGGTCACGCTCTCCAAGGACCAACTTGCCTCTCTGTCACGGCGAATCATCGACATCGCCAATCCTCAACGAGTCATTCTGTTCGGATCGCAGGCGAAGGGAACTGCCAAAGAAGACTCCGATATCGATCTCTGGATCGTCGGGGATCATCCGACGGGAGAATCCGGCAGCCGGCGTCGTGAGATCGGTCGAATACGACGGGGCCTTCCTCACCTGGGGGTCCCTATCGATATCCTGCTCTTCACTCCTGAAGAGGTCGAGAGATGGCGGCATACAACCAATCACATCGTGAGCGAAGCCCTGCGTGAAGGGCAGGTTCTCTATGAGCGACCTTGAACACGCCAGGTCACTTCTCCGGATGGCACAAGTCGACCTCAACTCGGTCCGAGGGATGCTGAACCCCGCCCTTCCTTCTCCGGAGACATTCTTCTCCGATGAAATATTCGGTTTCGATGCCCAGCAAGCAGCCAAGAAATGCCTCAAAGCGTGGATCGCAGGCCTCGGCAGACGGTATCCTCGTACTTACGATCTGATGGTGATGATCGAGGAGTTATTCGAGGCAGGGGAAGATACTTCGACGCTCGACTCCCTCGTCGATTTGAATCCCTTCGCAGTCGAGTACCGATACCAATCTATGGATTCGGGTGACGACGAACTCGATCGAAACGCTGTTCTGCACGAGATCGAGGGGCTTCTCGCGCGTGTCGGCAAAGTGGTTTCTCCATCCGAATAGCAACGTTCTGACCAGGCGAGGCGTTTCTTCTGGACGGATCTTGCCGGCCTCAAAGGATCGAGCGAACGAGCCGAGTCTGCGGTTCCAACTTCTCGAGGATTCGTGCACCATGTCCGCCTCTCACTTCAAAGTCCGCGTCACGAAGGATTACCTGGTCTTCTGCTCGGGGCATTTCATCACCTACGAGGGCGACCAGTGCGAGCGAATCCATGGGCATAACTACCGGACGGCGGTCGAGGCCGAAGGCGACCTGGATGAGAATCATTATGTGATCGACTTCATCGCACTGAAGGATATGACCAAGTCGATTGTCAACGAGCTCGACCACCGGATGCTTCTGCCCTCAAGGAGCCGGCACATCCTCCTGCACGAAGAGGGCCCGAACATTCGAGTGACCTATCGCGATCGGTACTGGAGCTTCCCTCGCGAGGAATGTGCCCTGGTCCCGATCGCCAATACGACAGCCGAGCTGCTGGCCGACTACATCGCTGGCCGGCTTCGCACGGCCATGCTCGACCGGGGCTGGAGCTTGCCGCGCGTGCTCCGTGTCGAGGTCGAGGAGAGTTTCGGCCAGTCGGCCGAGGTCGAATGGTGTCGCGACGAGCACGGCAGAGACGGATAGTGCCCAATCTGGGAGATTCCTCAAACGCCCTCGGCTTTCCCGGCGATCCACTGCAACTCCCGACGGCCGATCCGCCCGTCATGAATCGCCGAGCCGACCAGGACTGCCGTCGCACCGGCCTTTCGCAACTCCAGGATCTCTTCAACGCCCGAGATCCCGCCGCCCACAGTGATCTCGACTTGCGGATCAGCCTGCCGGATGCCATCCAGCACTCCATGTGTTTCCGGCCCTCGGCCCGTACCGACCCGTGCCAGGTCGAGGATGATCACGCGGCGAACGCCTTCATCGATCGCCCGGTGGGCGATCGCGATCGGATCGCCAGTGCCCCAGTCTGCTTCATGCGCGATCCGGGGACAACCGTCGAACAGGTCGAGACTGAAGATCGTTCGTTCGGATCCGACCCGATCGACAATACCGGCCAGATCGCGTGGACTCGCCAGGCTTTCCAGACCGAAAATGGCATTCAGATTGCGAATACCGAAATCGAGCCATCGAGCCAGATCTCTCGTGTCTCGCAGACCAGCATCGATCCACAAGTCCAGACCTCGCGCCCAGGCGTCGATAGAAGTCCATACAATGTGGGTACCCCGAGATCGCGTCGAGGTCTGCAAGATAAAGGGCGTCTAGACCCAGTTCGTCGCGCAGGGCGCAGGCCAGTCGTTCGGGATGAGCATCCGCTTGCCAAATACTGCGGAGCGGTTGATACTGATTTCGGTGGCCGCCCACGGCGTGAACGGCCCGGCCTCCTTTCAAGTCGATGACTGGCACAACTCGAAATGGCATCCGCGTGATGATCTCCGGACGATCGTTGACGATCCTGATTCACGAATGGGTAACCGGCGGAGGACTGGCTGGCTCGCCAATGCCTTCGTCGTGGGCAGACGAGGGACGCGCCATGCGCCGTACACTCGCAGCGGATTTCGCTGCCGCCGCAGGGCAAACGGCCCGCACGATCGTGACGCTGGATGAGCGACTCCCCGATGACCCCGGCCCCTGGACCATCGAACGGATCGCTCCGGGCCGGGCGGAGTTCCAGGTCGCCGAACTGGCTCGCGCGGCTCGATTTTACCGTCCTCGTCGCCCCCGAGACCACGGGGATCCTGGCGCGGCTCACGAGGACGATTCAGTCGGTCGGGGCTCGCGTACTGGGATCGTTGGACTACGCCATCGACCTCACCGCCAACAAGGAAGGGCTTTGTCGATGGTTCGAAGCGCGCGGGATCGCCACTCCGCCCAGTCGCGCGATTAATCCCAGGGAGGGTTTGCCCGCCGATCTGGAGTATCCTGCCGTTCTCAAACCGATCGACGGAGCGGGGGCGGTCAACACGTTTTACTTGAGCGACTCAAGAAGTCTCCCCGCTGCGGCCTGCGAGATGCCGCGCGCGCTGGTGCAGCCATTCGTGTCCGGAGTACCGATGAGTGCGAGTTTCCTCGTCAACGTCCATGCGATGGCCTGGCTCATCGGTGTGGGAACTCAGCAGGTCACCGTCCACGACGGCCGTTTCAAATACCGAGGAGGTCGCTTACCCACTCCGTGTCCCTCGGCCGTGCCGCGGCTCCGGGCGATCGTGGAATCGATCCCGGGACTTCAGGGGTTCGTGGGGGTCGATTTCCTGTGGGATGAGGCCCGTCGACACGCAACGATCCTGGAAATCAACCCGCGACCGACCACGTCCTGCGTCGGCCTGACTCGTCTTTTGCCCCCCGGGCAACTCGCGAGCGCCTGGCTGGGCGCTTTCGATTGCCAGTGGGGCGACGCCGAGTTGCTGCATCGCCTCGCGGATCAGGCTCACGGCAGCAGATCTCTGTCGTTTGATGCCTCGGGCGTCGTGAGCTTTGATGGGGGAGATTTCGAATGAACGAACGCGCGGACGTCCGGCGCACCTCCTGGATCGGGCTCGATATCGGTGGCGCCAACATCAAGGCAGCGCACGGCGCCGGGATGGCTCGAACGGTCCCCTTCGAGGTCTGGAAACGGCCCGACGATCTGGGTCGAACGATCGCGGCGGTTGCCGCCACATTTCCGCCGAGCTCGGGCGCCGCGGTCACGATGACGGCCGAGCTCTGTGATTGTTATCCGACCAAGGAGGTGGGAGTCAAGGCGATCCTCGACGCCATGGTCGAGGCGCTGCCGGGTCGTTCGATCGCGGTCTGGGGTGTCGACGGAGCGTTTCACACGGTGAACGATGCCCGGGAGGCACCGCGCCTTGTCGCGGCGGCCAACTGGCTCGCATTGGCGACGCTCGCCGCCCGTCTGCTCCCGCGGGACCGCGCCCTGTTGATCGACATCGGTTCGACTACGACCGACTTGATCCCGCTGGACCACGGGATCGTCGCGGCCCGAGGACGGAGCGACACGGAACGCCTCCAGTCCGGTGAGCTGGTGTACGCCGGGGTCCGCCGTACGCCCGTCTGTGCACTGGCGACCGAGCTCCCGTTCCGCGGAATTCCCACCGGCCTCGCGGCCGAGCTGTTCGCCTCCACGCTCGATGTCTACCTGACCCTCGGCGACATCGAATCCAACCCCCTCGATCTGTCCACCGCCGACGGTCAACCGTCCACGGCCGACGCCGCGCGAGATCGGCTGGCAAGAATGATCGGCGCCGATCGAGATGGTTTCTCCCGTGACGATGCCCTGGCGCTTTCCCAGGCCGCCGACGCCTGCTTGATGAATCGGCTCGAGCAAGCGGCCGACCGGGCCTGTCGGCCGACGATCGGGCGACCCTCTGCTGTCGTCATCGCCGGCTCGGGCGACTTCATCGCTCGACGACTGGCCCATCGTCTGATCGCACCGGATGGGCAGGTGATCAGCCTCAAGGAAGCCTGGGGTGAGCTGGTCTCCGCCGCCGGCTGTGCCTTCGCGCTGGTCCAGCTCGTCTCGGAACTCGGTTCGCAATGCGCAGAACTCAGTCCACAATAGAGACCGTTGTGATGAATGCAAACGTCTCCGTGATCAAGGTCGGCGGCAGCCTTCTCGACTGGCCCGAGCTGCCCGATCACCTGTCGGTTTTTCTGACAAGCCAGCGAACCCGGATCTCCAACGGGCGTTTGCTCCTGATCGCGGGGGGCGGTTCGGCAGCCGATCTCGTACGGCGCCTGGACCGGGATCATCACCTGGGTGACGAGGCCGCCCATCGGCTTGCGATCCGTGCGATGGACCTCACCGCCAGGTTCCTCGAGGCCATCTTGCCCGGCTCGGTCGTGGTCGATTCGCTTGAGGAGCGTTTCCAGGTGTGGAGTGCCGGCCGGATTCCGGTCCTCGTCCCGACTCCGATCCTAAAGGACATCGAGCGGACCGGAGTGGCCCCATTGCCTCGAAGGTGGGAGACGACCTCGGATTCGATCGCGGCCTGGATCGCGGCCCACCTGGAAGCCGGGTCCCTCGTCCTGCTCAAGAGTGCCTCGCTGCCCATCGGTGCCGACCGCCAGTTGGCCGCTCGTCTCGAGCGAGTCAACCCGCTCTTCCCGCGTATTTCTCGGGTCATCCCGCGGGTAGAGTATCTCAACCTCCGCGAGCCGGACGGCAAGCTGCTCACTCTGGATTGAGCGAACTCCGAAACTTGACGATCCCGTTCTCCTGAGTCAGAATCGCGATTGCGGCGATCCGGCTCGAGCGAACGACAAACAGGGCGAAACCCGCCCGGGGTGAGCGATGTCCCAACCCAGGTTGCTGCCGGTCGACCAGCCCCAGGTCTCGCCTCTGACGATATCCGAGCGCTGCGCGGTCAGTTAGTCTACTTCATGACCCCGCCTGGCTCGGTAGGAATCCCTGCCCTGGGAGAGAACGAATACTGGATCGCTCGCCACGAGGTGGCTCACTGGCTCGCCGAGGGGGTCTTCTACCTGGTGTCGCCCCTCGATTCGGCCAATGCGACCGAGGTCGAGCTGACGGAAGAGCAAGAGTCACTGCTCACCTGGCTCGACAAACACGCGATTCAGCATGTCCGTCTCGTGGAGTGAGGCGCAGTCCGGAAAGCCCTGAGAGACAGCGGAGACAACCATTCTGTCCGTCGCCAAACCTTTGGCCTGGTTGAAGTTAATCGACATTGGTATCCTCCTGTTAACTCGCAAATCTGTCTCTGTGGCCTAGATCGGGGATTGCCACGAATGTCAACCCGCGAGAGGCTCCGAACGACGCTCTCGAACTTGCTCGTGGAAGAGATGGGCGAGTCGTATCCCGAGCTTACGGACGATCAAGACTTGCGCGAATCCTTGAATCTCGACTCGGTGGACGTCGTCGGGTTGGTGATGCGGATCGAGCGGGAGTTTCGGATCCGGCTCGCGACCGAGGAGCTGGCCAGCGTGAAGTGCGTCGGCGACCTGCTCGACTTGATGGAGACGAAACTGGCAGCGCCGCCGGACGATTCGCCGACAACCACGGTCCCCTCGGACCCGGCATCCGGACCCCTGTGAGCTGGCGACCGGATCAATGATCGCCCGCCCGCTCCCCCAGGAGGACGATCACGACTCCGGCCGAGATCAAGAACGTCCCAAGCCATCGAGTGGTCCCGACGTCTTCACGGAGATAGAACCGTGCCAGGAGGGCTGAGAGTGGGTAGGCGGCCGCGGTCAACGGCAGGGCGAAACTCAGATCTGCATGCCGCAGTGCTTGGAGATAGAGCGCGAGATGGATGGCGAGAAGGCCTGTGCCCACCAGGACCCATCGGTTGCTGACCACCGCAATGACCTGGGCTGCCCAACTCTCCTTCGCATGTGCGGTTTGCTTCATACCTCTCGCCAGCGCAGTTTCCCCCAGACTCAGGGCCACTACGGCCACCAGCATGATCAGGAGGACTCCTCTTCGGTCGTCTGTCAACACGGGGCGAGCTCGGCTCCTCGAAAAGGCTATGACTCCCGACGATGTTGCATGGCTGGCGAGTCTTCCGTGCGATTCACATCTGAGAAAAGGCTCCCGCACCTTGCAGCTCGCGACCGGCCCGACGTACCGGCAAGTTCATGGTCCGAGCCAGGGCTGCGAATGCCGCAACCAGGCCGTCGATTGAAGCATCATCGTGATTGGCATTGCACTGGACCCGGAGGACTCCCGCGTGATACGGGACGGCCGGGAAGAGGACCGACTGGACGTAATAACCCCGATCGAACAGGAACTTGCCGGCGTTGAGGGTCAGCGACTCGTCGCCGATCAGGATCGAGATAATCGGCGTGGCTCCGCCCATGACGGTCAGGCCGAGGTCGGAGAGTCCCCGGGCGAGTCGAAGAATGGCGGCGTCCAGGCGGGCCTTGAGCGCAGGATACTCCGTGGAACGGAGGATGTCGATGACCGTCCCGATGGCCTCGAGGTACGAGGGGACCACCGGCCCGCCGAAGACATAAGGAGTGCAACGGATCTTGAGGAGCCGGTGGAACGACTCCGGGCAGCCGATGAAGCCCCCGGCGCAGGAGAACGCCTTGGAGAGCGAGCCGATGACGAACGTGTTCTCATAGCTGCCCAGAACCTCGAGCACCGTCCCCCGCCCCTGCTCTCCCAGGACGCCCGTGCCATGGGCGTCGTCGATATACAGCACGGCGTCGTGTTCGCGCGCCACTTCGTTCAACTCGATCATCGGGGGGATCCGGCCGCTCATGCTGTAGACACCGTCGATGCAGACCAGGGCGCATCGGTACGGTCGGAGACCCTGGAGCGTTTGCCCCAGCGCGTGCGGGTCGCTATGCGCAAAGGTCGCCACCTTCGTGCCGTTGGCCCGCGCGATCTTGGCCGCCTCTTGCATCGAGCTATGCGCCAGCTCGTCCATGGCGATGGCATCCTGACGCCCGGCCAGACCAGGAATCGCCCCCAGATTCGCCAGCATCACCGATGGAAGGATCAGGACCGCCTCGATCCCCAGCCAATCCGCGAGCTTCCGTTCGGCCTCGATATTGGCTCGTACGCTGGAAAACGCCCGCGAAGAACCGTTATGAGTGCCCCAACGCCTGAGCCCGCGCCGTACCGCCTCTTGCACCCTCGAGTCCCGATCTAACCCGAGAAAACTGTCCGATCCGAAGTTGATGACACGCCGGCCGTTGATCACGATCTCACGGCCGGGGCCCATCTCGTCGATGACCAGGTCTTTCAAGTGCGAATCGGCATGGTTTTCGCCGAACTGCTCGAGGATCTTCACGAGCATATTCTGTCGCAGGGCTTGACCCAACTTATCCATCGGCGAAGGCGCAATCATGAACGCTCCTCAACGAACCAGCGTGGTCCAAAGTTGATGGGCTCGACGTCGGGGGCGCCGGTGTCCTGGGGAAGATGGGAAAGGAAAATCCAGGGCTTCGCGTCCAAAGCCCTGTTGTGGAACACGGGGAACGTCATCATTCTATAAAATACGCGCGAAAACCAAGCTAGCTCAATTCGACCAATTCGGCGAATATCGCCTGGGCTCGCGGTCCGCGTCCCTGGGCGTGGGGCATGCCCTGGGCGTTGAGTACGGCCAATTGCTGGCCGATTCAAGGGAGGCCCACTCACGTGGTGGAAGTCACGAAAGAGCGAGGTGCGTCGGGCGCGGGGGCGCCGGGCGGCCGGTCCCTCATCGGAGTCGTGATGGGATCTGGTCTGCTCCAGGTCTCGCCCAGCGACGTAGTGGCCCTGCGGCGTAAGCCAGGCCCAGTGCCCGAAGGTTGGCGTCGCACGCCGCCTTCGCTGCTTCGTTACTCCGACGAGCAGACGGTCGCCGGGACTGCCGCGGTCTTCACGGCAATCGCGGGCATGGGTGTCTCGCCGGATCGATTCGAGGGCTGGGGCGTGGTGTCCGCGTCCCGCTACCTGGGGCGCGCGTACCTGGCGGCGGCCTTGCAGACCTTTCACGCCGAGGGCGTCTGGGGAATCTCGCCGCACCTGATTCCCCACTATGCGATGCACTCCTCATCGGGGACGATCAGCCTGGCATTAGGGCTACATGGGCCGAACCTGGGAGTCGGGGGCGGGGCGCGCGCAACGGCGGAAGGAGTCCTGGTCGCCCTGACCTGGCTGGCCGCAGGCGTCGTGCCGGGGGTCTGGCTGGTCCTCAGCGGTTGGTCTCCGGAACTCATCCCGGATCAGCAGATCGACGTTTCCCCCACTCGCGAATGCCAGGCACTTGCCCTGGCGTTAACGCCAGGAACGACAGAGCCCGGGCGGCCAGCCATCCGCGTCATTACCGGGGAGGCATCAGACCCGCGGGCCGCCCCCGTCGACCTGGTTGGCCTGGCCGGGAGCCTCGAGAGTCGGGGAGGTCCCTCGCCGCGGACGATCGCGACCGATTCGAGTGGTGGGATCCGGGTCGAGCTGCTGGAGGGGCCCGCGGGCCGGGGGTAACGCGCGATGGACAAGGATGAACCGATCTGGATCACGGGAGTCGGGGCCGCGACCCCGCTCGGTTGTGAGCTTGCCGAGATCGAGTCGAACCTGCTGGCTGGGCGGTCGGGCGTCTCGACGGTGACGGCATTTCCGACCGAGGACTACCCGAGTCGGATCGCCGCCCAGGTCGGGACGATCCCCATTCCCCCAGGCTGTCATCCGTCGGCCTTCGCGGCGAAGGGCTTGCTGGACCAGCTCGCCCATTGGTGCGTCGTGTCGGCGCTTCGCGACGCCGGCCTCTGGGGGGCTCACCGCCAGGCGCGGGTCGGGCTGGTGCTGGGACTGGGTGCCGAGCTGATGTACCTCTGGGAAATCGATCACTTACGCGGAGGAACACGGGTCAACGACCCGCAACAGGATACGGAATCGACGATCGAGCGGACCCGCCGCGAGCTGGAGCTTTCCGGGCCGGCGCTGGCACTGTCGGCTGCGTGTGCCAGCGGTAATCACGCGCTGGAGATCGGCCGCCACTGGCTACGGCTCGGACTGGTGGACGTCTGCGTAGCGGGCGCCTGTGACCTGGCCGTCACGCCGATCGGTCTGGCGACGTTCGGCAATCTCCGGGCGCTGTCCCGACGGAACTCGGACCCCGCCCGGGCATCGCGCCCGTTCGACCGGGCGCGCGATGGGTTCGTCCTGGGTGAGGGTGGCGTGGCGTTCGTCCTGGAGCGAGCCGCAGACGCCCGTCGACGATCGGCCAGTGTCTACGCCGAGGTTGCCGGCTACGGCTCCAGCAGCGACGCCCACCACCACGTCATCCCCAGCCCCGACCCGGCCCCGGCCGTCGCCGCCGTGCGCCAGGCCTTGGCCGATGCGCGCATCGAGCCCGACGAGGTCGACCACGTCAATGCCCATGCCACGGGGACTCCCGTGGGTGACGCCTCCGAGGCGGCCGTCCTCCGTATCGTCCTGGGCGACGACGCCGATCGAATACCCGTCTCCTCGACCAAGAGCCTCACCGGCCACATGCTGACCGCCGCGGGCGCCTTCGAGGCTCTGGCTTGCCTGACGGCTTTGCGACACCAGACCATCCCTCCGACCATCAACCTCGACGAGCCCGATGTTGACCTCTGCTTGGTCGCCAACGAGGCCCGCGCGCACAGGGTGCGGGTGGCTGTCTCCAACTCGTTCGGCTTCGGCGGGAGCAATACCAGCCTGGTCCTCCGCGCGGTGTAGAGCGCGTCAGGAATGAGGTGCGTACACCACGGCGATCGTCGGGCGCGGGCACGACCTGAGCCTGAAGCGCTCGCCAGCCGTGCGCCTGAGAACAGGTGGAATAACAGGTGGATTCGGATCATCCGTACACTGGTTGCATCGGTTCTGAAAAAATATAAATAAATTGTTTATATATGTATTGTAAATCGTGCCCCGCCAATCCTAATTCCCGCATGACCATGCGGTCCAAAGCCATGCAGCCTCTTGATCGAGCCTTGCGAGCGTGATCGATCTGATAGCTCAGGCGATCTCGTACTCATGACGTCTCGGTCGCATTGAGGAACAATGAGTTCCCAGGCCGCTCCTCACGCTGAATTGGACCTCGACCGTCTGCTGAAACTGCGACTCCTCGTTGCGCGTTTCGGCGAGATGGACCGGGCCCGCTGGTGGAATACACGAGGCGTTCTGGGCCGACTCGGTGAAACGGCCCTGAAGCGAGGATTCGCCACGACCCACTTCTTCGCCCAGGCGGGGCTCGTCTTTGCAGTCGCCGCGAAACGATGTCGAGACGTCTTCGACCCACCACGGGCGATGACGCTCTGGACCCTGCCGGCCGAGATCGAAGACCGGTTCGATTCCCAGTGGCCCATGTGGCTTGAGCACGCCGAATCGTGGTCTTCCTTCTTCGTGGAGATTCAGAGCCCACAAAGCGACAACCTCCTGGAAGAGGCAGGTCGCCTCGAGGTCGCGGACGATCGGATTCTTCAGGACGTCCGGCTGCTCCGACGCTCCGCGGAGAATCGAGGTGTGCCGCTCCCCGGAGATCACCAGCCGAGCGACCGGATCTTCTCCCTGCTCGCGCTGAGTTTCTTTCGAAGCGAGGCCGGCACACCTGCGATCCCTTATGCGCGGATGGGAGGCTGACCCCGATGCGCCGAGCCCGCTCCACGGAGATCTCGACCTTCACGATCGTCAAAGGCTCGCTGATCCCGGAGACTTATGCGGCGCTCCGAGTCTGGGATTTCCAGGCCAACGACGACGAGAACTTCGAACGAATCAAGAAGACTAACGCGATCGGTGCCCTGAGCGCGCTAACTGGCTTCTCTACGTGATCAAGGTCCACCACCGCCGGTTCGTGCCCAACAGCCACAACCGAGCTCTCGTCCTGCTGGCTCAGGCGGAGTGCCCGATGGAGATCGACGCCTCGCTGAACGCCCTCCGCGACGAATGCCTGCACCACCTGGGTTCGGGTAAGAAGGTGCTGATTCAATGAGTCGGTTGCGGCCTGCACCACACAGCCATGCTGGAGATAGCGGCCTGTCGCCTGGTAGAATGCCCGAAGATCGACTGAATGTGAAATACGGCCCTGAGGCATCGGGGGCGATAATGAACCAGACCATCGAATACCCGCCGGTCACGGAGGAGTTGCTCGACGAGGTCGTCCGGCGGGTGCGTCGCGCGGGATCGCCACACAAGATCGTGCTCTTCGGTTCCCGTGCGCGGGGGACGCTCGACCGGACCGCGACCTGGACTTGCTCATCCTAGAGGATTCGGAGCTGCCGGGTTACCGGCGCAGCCCGCGCTACTACGATGCCCTGTCCGGCCTGTTCCCCGCTATCGACATCCTGGTCTACACGCCCGAGGAGGTGCACGAGTGGTCTGGCGTGCCCAATGCCTTTGAGACCGTCGCGATGCGCAAAGGGAGGGTTCTCTATGGCGACACAGCATTGACCCGGCGCGAGGATGGATGCAGAAGGGCGAGGCGCAATCGAAGGATCAATTGGCAGGGCTTCGCCCCGCGGCCCAGGGTGAACCCTTTGAGGAAATAGGAGAAAGGCGATGATCGAACTGACCGAACATCAGCAGAAGGCTGTCGACACACAGGAACAACCCCCCGTTGTGGTCGATCCTCGGACGGGGCAGGAGTATCTTCTGATCCGCAGTTGAGTTCGACCGCGAAAGCCGCCATTGAGGACCCGGCGAACGAGCGATGGGTTTCGCCGATCACGCTACTGGAGATCGCCCTTAAGAATCGCATCGGGAAACTGCCGCTCCCCTCCCCGTTCGGAACGCTCTTTCCCGATGTTCTGGTTGCGGAGGATATCCACCTGCTGCCGATCGAACCCCGTCACATCGAGCCCTTGACCACCATGCCGTTTCACCACAAAGATCCCTTCGAGCGGCTGCTTGCAGCCACCTCGCTGGTTGAGCAGATGAGGTTAGTCTCCGCCGATGTCATTCTCGATGCCTATGGAGTAACCCGTCTCTGGTGATCGATCGACCCGATCCCGGGATCGCTCTTCATCGGACTCTTACCAAGCATGGACCAATCGACCCGCAACTCTCTCCAGCGCGCAACCCAGGACGCCCGCCGGCTCCTGGAGGCCGAGTTCGCCGCGCAATCGGAGCGGACCTTCGACATCCTGCCCGACGGCCGGATCCTCCCCGAGCCGGGTGCGCACCTGGACGACCGGCAGCGGCTGATCCGGCGTGAAGTCGTCGAGGCCATCGCGCACATCCGCGCCAAGGAGGCGAGCAAGACGAATGCCCAGGCGATCGACGATTATCGCCGCGAGGCCGCGTTCACCGTCCTGAACCGGTTCGCCGCGCTCAAGATGCTCGAGGCTCGCGGGCTTGTGCAGCAATGCGTCTCCAAAGGCGACCAATCGAGCGGCTTCATTCCTTTTGCAGAGGGTGGCTACCATTCAAGCTATTACAGTGACGTCTACCTTGTCGAGAATTGGTTGGACTGAGGCCGCGAAGTGTACGTCTTCAATGGAATACCGATTGGCCTTGCAGGAGCGCCGATCAGGAACCCCGAACATTACTTTCGCCCTGGCCTCACGTGGCCACGGCGAACGCAGAGCGGCCTCGCATTGCGGGCGATGCCAATCGGCTGCATCTTCGCCGACAAAGGCCCAGCCGCTCACTGGTCGATCTACAGATGGCATTTGCTGCCGCTGCCTGGACCGACAAGAGTCTGTCGAGAGCTACAAAAGGAAGCGCATCAAGCTCGATTATTTGGAACGAGGTGCACCATTCATTGCTCGTGAGGTACGTTCAACAGGGGCGACTCAAAAAAGGGGACATCTGATGAGCATCCAGGGGAACTTGAAGCCTTTGCGCTCGTTGAGCGAGCCTCTGCAAGTGGCCAAGGACAACGGAGCTAAGCGGTCACTGATCCCTATCGAGAACAAACGTGCGTTCCTTGACGTCGCGGCGGACATCATGGAACACGTCGATCCCGTGTTCTATGGCGATCCGAAGACGGCGGCGTTCAAGGCGCTCGGGTTGAACTGAAGGCCGCAGGAAGAATGAGCACGCTGATGGAATCGACAAGAGCATTCGACCCATGTGGGGAGTCTGGTGGGCGCGGAGGGAGGAGACCTTCGGTCCCGCACCCGGGCGGGGTCTGGAGACCCGCGCCCAGCGCAACGGAAGGACCTGTTGCGATCGTGACGGGTGCCTCGAGCGGGATCGGCCGCGCGCTGGCATTGCGCCTGGGTGCCGAGGGCTATCGCGTCGGGCTGGTCGCTCGGCGACGAGAAGCGCTCGATGAAGCGGCGTCCACGATCGTCAAAGCCGGCGGTTCGGCCGTGGCCGGCGTCGCCGACGTCGGCGACCGCTCCGCATTGCGCGCGGCGATCGAGGAGGTGGAACGTCAACTCGGGCCAACCGACGTGATGGTGGCCAATGCGGGTTATGGCACGCCGACCCAGCTCGACCCCCTCAATACCGCCGATGTCGAGGAGACATTTCGCGTGAACGTCATGGGGGTGATCTATTCGATCGAGGCGGTCTTGCCGGGCATGCTAGGTCGCGGTCGCGGTCACCTGCTGGCGATCTCCAGCCTCGCCGCCTTCAAGGGCTTGCCGGGCGAGTCGGCTTATTGCGCCAGCAAGGCGGCCGTGAACGTCTATATGGAGGGCCTGCGAATCGCCCTGCGGACTCGCGGTGTGGTGGTGACCACCGTCTGCCCGGGCTTCGTCCAGACGCCCATGACGACCATGAACACGGCGATACCGTTCCTCATGTCGGCTGACGAGGCCGCCCGCCGCATCGCCCGGGTGATCGGTCGACGACGTGGCGGTGTCGTACGCTTCCCCTGGCCAATGACGATGCTCATGGCGCTGATCGCCCGGCTCCCCGATGCGATCGTCGCCCGACTGGTCCTCGTTGAGCCGGAGTCTCATTCAGGCCCGTGGGAGCGCACTCGATGATCGACCTCGCCCTCAAGATGCTGCTCGACGAGAAGGCCCGGTTCGCAGCCACGGTACTCGGCGTCGGGTTCGCCGCCGCGCTGGTCCTGATTCAGGTCGGGATCTTCTTCGGCTTGCTCGAGAACGCGAGCATCACCATCGATCGGCTCGACGCCGATCTGTGGATCACGTCGCGGAACGCACCGAACGTCAACTTCGGCAATCCGTTCCCCGAGGGCTATGTTCAGCGAGTTCGATCGATTCCCGGAGTGGCGCGGGCCGACAACCTGATCGTCTGGTACGCCATCGTCGCGCTGACCGACCGGCGCGAAGGAGTCGGTGGTTTATTACGGGCTGGAAGATTTCCCCGGTTGGAGCTTCCCTTGGGACATCGCTTCGGGCAATCCGGCCGACCTCCGGCGCGGGCGCTACGTGATGCTTGACGCCTCCGCCGAGCGGCGGTTCGGCTCGTTCCAGGTTGGCGACTACCGGGAGTTTTCCGGCCAACGACTCAAGATCATCGGCCGGACTCGCCAGGCGCTCTCCTTCACGACCAGCCCGATCGCGTTCCTCGACTATCGGCTGGCCCAGTCGCTCTCGCCCTATGACCTGGGCGGCCGGACCACGTTCATCGTCGTCCGCCTGGAGCCGGGTGCCGATGTGACGGCTGTCCGTCGCGAGATTCGCCATCGGCTGCCGTACAACGACGTCTATTCGAGGGATGAGTGGGCGTCGCGGTCGCGCGGCTACTGGATCGAGAGCACCGGGCTGGGGCTGACCCTCTTCTTGACCGTATCCCTCGGTGCGCTCGTGGGCGTGGTTATCGTGGCTCAGACGCTCTACGCTTCAACGACCGAGCACCTGACCGAATTTGGCACGGTCAAGGCTCTGGGAGGCGGGAATCTCACAGTCTATGGGATTATCGCCGAGCAGGCATCATTCGCCGCGGCGCTGGGCTACGGGCTGGCCCTGGCCCTGGCGCTGGGGCTGGGGCCGGCCCTGGCCCGGCTTGACATGAGGATGACCGTCTCACCGACGCTGGCGGCCCTGGTGTTCGTAGGCACCCAGGCGCTGTGCCTGGGCGCCGCGTCGCTGTCGTTCCGGAAGGTGGCGTCGCTTGACCCGGCGATCGTATTCCGGGGTTGAGCCGAACGGAGGAGGGAGCGGACGATTCCATGACCGTGCTCGAAGCCTACGACGTGACGAAGGTCTACCGCGAGGGTCGTCACGAGGTGCCGGCGCTTCGCGGGGTCTCGATCACGGTAGTGCGGGGCGAGATCGTGGCGATCGAGGGGCCGTCGGGCTCGGGTAAGACGACCCTGCTGTGTGTCCTGGGCTGCCTGTTGACCCCCAGCGAGGGCCGGATCGTGATCGAGGGCCGGGAAGTCGATCCGGAGCGGCCCGAGCAACTGCGTCAGCTTCGCCAGCGCTCGATCGGCTTTGTTTTCCAGCAATTCAACCTCTTCGGAGCGTTGACGGCATCAGAGAATGTCCAGTACGGATTGAATCTGAAAGGCTGGACCGGCTCGAAAGCCCGGCAGGAGGCCGATCGGGTCCTCGACGCGGTTGGCCTGGGCGATCGCAAGGACTTCCGGCCCCGAGACCTCTCGGGTGGCCAGCGCCAGCGGGTCGCCGTGGCGCGCGCGCTGGCTGGCCCATCCTCCCTGCTCCTCGCCGACGAGCCGACCGGGAACCTCGACACCGAGAGCGGCACCCGCGTCCTGAACCTGTTCCGCGACGTGGCTCGGTCCCAGGGTCGCGCCCTGGTGATCGTCACCCACGACACGAGGGTCCGAACGATCGCTGATCGCGTCGTGACGATCCGTGACGGCCGATTGATCCATGGCGACCCTTGAACGGCTCGACAGGACTCGCGGAGTGTCTTCGAGCCACATCGCGATTATGATGTGGTCGTTCGGAATGGACACGCGGCGTCGCGACCGCGCTCATGCCGGAGTGCATGGGATTACACCGACGAGGAATTCATCGAACCGATGTCCCTATCGATGCTTCTGGGCCGGGTCGTGCTCCCGGCCACCGCTGTGCTCCTAATACTCGCGATGGCCTGGCACTGGGTACAGGATGCCTCGGTCCGAAACGGGTCGGGCTTGACCCGGATCGTGACCGCGGAAGACGGCGACAAGCGGCTGTCTGAGCCGGGAGATCCACCTGGCCAAGTGACGGCCGAGGGGCGGGTTTCCGCTTACCCCGGCGCTGAGGTAACGGTGGGGACGGAAGTTCTCGGCACGATCCTGAGCATGCCGGCGACGGAGAACGGGGCCGTCCACAAAGGAGACCTGCTCGTGGAGTTGCGGTCCGACGAGGTTCGGGCCACTCTTCGAGAGGCGCGGTTGCGCTTGACCGTGGCTGAAGTCGGCTTGCGGCTCGAGCAGGCGCGTTCCGGACTCGACCGGATCATGCCCAGGCTCAAAGGACAGCCAGTCCTTTCGCCGGAATCCCGCCGTGAGAACCTCAACGGCGCCACGGCCCACCGCGATGCCGCCCGCGCGGCCGTTGACCGACTCGAGGCCGAGGCTGCCAAGTACCGTATTCTCGCCCCGATGGACGGCGTCGTCGTCGCGCGTCATGCGGATCCCGGCGAGACGGTCGGGCCAGCCAGTTCCCTGGTCACGATCATTGACCCGACCCGGCTCCGGGTCGAGGCCGAGGTGGACGAATTCGACATCCCCCGGATCACCCGTCAAGCTCCGGCGACGATTACCGCCGAGGGCTATCGTGGGCTCAGATGGCGCGGCCAAGTCGAGGAAATCCCTCTCGTGGTCGTCCCCCGCCAGACCCGACCCGCGGACCCTGGCCGACCCGCCGATACCCGAGTCCTGATCGTGAAGATCGCTTTCCGCGAGGCAAACCCCCTCAAACTGGGTCAACGGGTTGAGGTCGAGATTCGCGGACCGGAGGCCGGTCGGTGAGCGCCCGAACAGCGGCGAGGGATCAAGAGGAGCGAGGTGGCGAAGGGGTGGGTGACGGGATTCGAACCCGCGATATCCAGATCCACAATCTGGTGCCTTAACCGCTAGGCCACACCCACCATCATTTTGACACGATAAACCGTTCTTTAGGTTCGCGTCAAGGCAATCGCCGGGCCCGGTTCGGCGGGCAGGCAGACGGCTCGTGGCGACTGGGGGCGAGACGGTCCGCGGAGCTCCCTGGAGCGACAACGAATGTGTGTGTGGAGTGGTTGTCCGATCAGGAGGTGGAAAATTCGAAAATAGGGGCTTGACACGTCAGGATAGACTCTTGACGTCAGGCCGTGATATTGCTGGGATGAAGCCGCAGTATGTCGCGTCCAGGGATCGGTTTGGAGGGAGTTCGTTCGTCGCGCGTGGGAGGGCCAAACGGAGACCTGGATGCGGACAATGGTAAGGGGTGAATCGGCAACCATGGGGAAATCAGCGCTGCGAATGGGGATCGCCGGCTGCGGTGCGGCCGCACAGATCCACCTGGATCGGCTGCTGGCCCGAGAAGGGGTCGCGATTGTCGGCTGCATGGACTCCGATCTGGCAGCGTCTCGGGCGCTGGCCGATCGTGCGGCCACACTTCAGGGCTCGCGGGCCGAACCCGTGCTGGCGTTCACCGACCATCGCGACCTGCTCCGGCAGACGGCCCCTGAAGCTCTGGCGATCTTCAGCCCTCACCTGACGCACTATCGGCTGGCCATGGACACCCTCCAGGCGGGCTGCCATGTGTTCATCGAGAAACCTTTGTCCACGAATGTCCAGGAAGCCGTTGACATCGTCGGGCTGGCTCGTGGCCGTAATCTCAAGGTCGGGGTCGGGCATCAATATCGGCTGGCCCCCAGCCTGGTCGAAGCCCGGCGCCGGCTGGCCGCCGGCGCGATTGGTCCTTTACGGCTGGTGACCGCCATCCTTGCGCGGCCCTGGCTGACCACCCTGGGACAGACCGAGAACGCCTGGCGATTCGATCCGTCGGCGACCGGCGGGGGAATCCTCGCTGATGCCGGCGACCATCTGGTCGATGCACTGCTCTGGACAACTGGCCAGGTCGCCCACGAAGTCGGCGCCATCCAGAGTCGGCGCGACCCTGACATCGACCTGGTCACCGCCGCCGCCATCCGTCTGGCTGACGGGACGCCTGTCACGATGGCGATCTCCGGCATCTCGCCCGGCACCCGGTTCGTCCTGGAGTATTTCGGCGAACTCGGACAACTCCGTGCTTCTGACCAGGCTCTGGAGGAGGAACGACCGGGCTCCCCCTCACAGGAGATCCCTTTACCTCCGCTCACCGAGACCATCGATGGCAATTTCGTCGCCGCTGTGAGGAATCAGACATCGTTGTGCTGTCCTGCCGATCAGGCCCTTGAGACCGTGCGACTCCTTGAAGCCATCGCGAGGTCTGCCACCACTCGACAGGTCGTGCGGCTAGTCTGAACGAGGAAAAGTTTCAAGACAGGAAAGGAGGCGCGGTGACCCGCGTCGGGCTCGTTACGATCGATCGCAATTCCGACCGAGGGACCCTCCGGCCGGGCCACTCGACGACCCGTCCATTCGGAATCGAACAACCCCCGAGAGACTCTCAAGGTCCCCCGGGGGGCATGCCGACCATTTCGGTTAGCAAGCGACCTGAAGGTACCCAAGGTTCACGACTTCGATCGCTCGGGCTCGCGCCGGAAACACAAGCCTCTCTTCGTGGGAATCCTCGTGATTTCGATACTTGACAATGAAGCCCTCGGTTGACTACGACTATGGCTCCCCCCTCGACTTGTTCAGGGTTCACCCAAGGGGCGAATCGGCCATCCGTAACGCGTTGGTCAGGGGCTATTCTCCGATGAACTCCCTTGGTCTGAGGACTGATTCGATGCTGGACTATGTGGAACGACTCGACACGCTTGCCAACTCTACCGCCGTCAACGTGTTGTCCGAGAGTTGGCTGGACTCACCCCCCCCATTGTTCGGGCGGCATCCCGAAGATGGAGGGGAACTGGATGAAGATGCCTTCGACGACGATGACCTCGACGACGACGATGACCTCGACGACGACGAAGAAGATTTTGACGACGAGGATTTTGACGACGAGGACGACGAAGAGATTGATGAAGAGCTCGACGACGAAATCGACGATATTGATATTGATGAGGAGGATGACGATTTCGACGACGATGAGGATCTCGACGAGCTGGATGATGAAGAGGAAGACGAGGATCTGGACGATATATGATGCCTCTCGTCGAATCTGACGGTCGCCGATTCCGCACTCCAGTGGCATCCACCACGCGACTACGCAATAATGGATGATTGTAAGGGGCAGACCATGCGAGCGAACGCGGGGCCTGCCCCTGGTTCTTTGAGATCGGCTCGAGGAGAGCGGGTCAAGAGTTTGGAGAGTCCCTGGGCGCTGGTCATGGTGCCACGCTTTCCTTATGATGAGGATAGTGGGCGAGAGCGAAGGCGGAGGACTCTCGGGTTTGACACCTTGTCGGGCGCAGCGGATTCGGGCTATCCTATTCCTCTTTGGTTTACCCTTGAGACGCAGGTGGTTGCTTTTCCGGACCGGTTCTGGAATCGAACCCGAACTTCTGAGACGACTGGAGTCTAAGTACCGCGCCACGAGAAGAAGGTCTGGACTTGTGTCGGGAGGGCGAACCTCCGTGCGAGCCGGCATCAAGAAGAGGCTCGGACGGAGCCTCGCCCTCCCGAACTCCGATCTCTCTTTCTGTGGAGCGGTACTAAAGGATAGACCGACTGCCTCCGTCTCGCGTCCGCCTACGAGCATTGGTTCGAGAAAGCACCAGCCACTCTCTCTACGGGATCTCCACGGAGCCCGGTGAAGAGGGTGCCGGAAATCAGGTCGGGAGGGGGCACACTGCGATGGCCGCACCTGTGGATCGTCCGGGCGAACCGTCCTCGGAACGCCCTTCTTCCGAGACATCAACGCGGCGTTTGCGCGAGCAGAGCCAGTTAGATTTCGAGATCGAGTTCCTCGGCCGGCTCCTGGACCGGGACCCCTACTTTGCCGATGCCCTCCGAGTCCAGGCGAATAATCTGGCAGCCAAGGGGCAGTACGCACGAACGCTCCAGCTCGATCGACGATTGGTCCGGCTGATGCCCGAGGACGCCATTGCCTGGTACAACCTGGCTTGCAGTTACACGGTCCTCGGCATGATCGACCCGGGCTTCTTCGCCCTTCAGCGGGCTCTGGAACTGGGCTACGATTGGGCGAAGCGCCTCCGGCGCGACCCCGACTTGAAAGCCCTCCGGCGCGATCCGCGATTTGCTCGCTTGCTGCGCCGATTCGGATTCCGGGCCTGATCGACATGGCGATCACCTCACGAGGGCCCGGTCCGGGAGAATCCGGCCGCGATCGGGTCTCCGGCCCGTGTAGGTCTTCCCGCCTGGCCGGGAGTGGCGACGGAGCACCCTACCCCAGTATGGCCTGGAAACTCATTGCCATCTGTCGAGCCCGGTGTTGTCGGTTTTGGGCCGAGGATTTCTCAACGTTTGATCGGGGAGGGGCATGACTCGACACGAGTGGGAGCATGTTCAAGAGGCGTCGCGGACGATCCGCGCGCAATGGCCAGGCGAGCCCCGAGTCGGCCTTGTCCTGGGAACGGGTCTCGGCGCTTTGGCCCGTGAAATCGACCCAGAAGCGACGATTCCCTATCCCGAGATTCCCCATTTTCCCAGATCGACCGTCGAGAGTCACAAAGGGCAACTGGTCTGTGGTCGACTGGCCGGCCAGTGTGTCGTGGCCATGGAAGGGCGGTTCCACCTTTACGAAGGCTACTCGCCCTGGCAGGTGACGTTTCCGATCCGGGTGATGAAAGAGCTGGGTTGCCAGCTCCTCATCGTCTCCAATTCCGCAGGCGGGCTCAATCCGCTGTACGAGAAGGGAGATCTCGTCGTCATCGACGACCACATTAGCCTGATGGGCTTGAACCCACTCATCGGGCCCAATGACGAGCGGCTCGGTCCCCGGTTCCCTGACCTGATCGAGCCCTACGATCGGGGACTTCAGGATCTCGCGCTGGAACTGGCCCTGGAGTCGAACATCGTCGCTCGCCGTGGTGTCTACGTGGCGGTGGTCGGTCCCAACCTCGAGACCCGCGCCGAGTACCGCTTCCTTAGGGGCATCGGCGCCGATGTGGTCGGGATGTCGACGGTGCCCGAAGTCCTGGTCGCGGTCCATGCTGGTCTGAAAGTGCTGGGGTTCTCGATCATCACGGACATGTGCCTGCCGGACGCCCTGCATCCGGTCCGCATCGAGGAGATCATCGCCGTGGCTAATGAGGCCGAGTCCAAGCTGCGAACGATTGTTCGCGGCGTCCTGGGGCGATGGAAGGCTTAGGCCAGGCGGCCTGGAATCGCGGCGAGAGCCGGGGAGACTCATCCCAGACTGAACCTGCGTTCTCGTTGCGGGCCGATCCGGATTCCGCACGATGCGGGTTCATCCGACTCCGCCGGCTTTGCGTCCTTCCTTTGTCAGGGATGAAACATCCCGCATTTTTTGAAGCTCTCTTTCCATGCCGACCTCTACCAAGCCCTATAAAGAGACCCTTAATCTCCCCGTGACCCGGTTCGACATGAAGGCGAACCTGACGGTCCGCGAACCGCTGATCCAGTCACGATGGCAGGAGCAGGACCTGTACGGCCAGGTTCGTCGTTCGCGTGCCGGCATGCCCAGGAAAGTCCTGCACGACGGGCCTCCGTATGCCAACGGCGAGATCCACATGGGCACCCTGCTCAACAAGGTGCTCAAGGACATCGTAGTTCGTTCCTTGACGATGGCCGGGTTCGACAGCCCGTACGTCCCCGGCTGGGACTGTCACGGCCTGCCGATCGAGCACAAGGTGGTCAAGGACCTCGGTCCGAAAGCCGCGAAGATGAGCCATGCCGAGATCCGGGCCCTGTGCCAGACGGAGGCCATGAAGTGGGTCGACATCCAGCGCACCCAGTTCCGGCGGCTCGGGGTCCTGGGCGATTGGGACCGACCCTACCTGACCCTCGACCCGCGGTACGAGGCGGGCATCCTCGACGTCCTGGCCGATCTGGTCGAGCGGGGTTTCGTGAATCGGCAGCTCAAGCCGATTCACTGGTGCCTGACCGATCGCACCGCGCTCGCCGAGGCGGAACTGGAATACCATGAAGAGACAACACCGAGCATCTACGTCAACTTCCCGATGGTCTCGGGCGTGTCCGAGGACTGGCTGTCCGACGAAGGGGGAAGAGCTGCCCGTGGCACGTCATGATCTGGACGACCACGCCGTGGACGCTGCCGGCCAACGTGGCGATCGCCGTCCATCCCGACGTCACCTACGCCGGAGTGCGGTACACCGAACCGGAGACCGGACGCACGGTCGCGACCATCCTGGCGGCCGACCTCGTCGCCAAGGTCATGGCGCTGCGCCAGGTCACTGACTTCACCGAGATGGGCCGGTGCCGCGGCAGAGAGCTCGAGCATCTGGAGTATCGTCATCCGTTCGTCAACCGCGTCAGCCCGATCGTGCTGGCGAGTTACGTGAGCGTCGAGGATGGGACGGGCCTGGTGCATACCGCGCCCGGCCATGGTGCCGAGGACTACCAGACGGGCCGGGCCTATCAGCTCTCCGTGCTGAGTCCGGTCGACGAGTCGGGGCGATTCACCGCCGAGGCCCCGGATTGGCTTGTCGGCCAGCAGGTCTTCGCGGCGAATCCGGTGATCGTCGCGCGGCTGAAGGAGTCGGGCCACCTGTATCACGAGCAGCCTCTGGTGCACAGCTATCCCCACTGCTGGCGCTGCAAGAAGCCGGTGATCTTCCGGGCCACCGAGCAGTGGTTCATCGCTGTGGACCACGATGATCTGCGGGGACGGACTCTCAAGGCGATCGGCGAAGTCCGATGGCTGCCCGGGTGGGGCCAGACGCGGATCGAGGCCATGGTGTCGCTTCGCCCGGATTGGTGCATCAGCCGGCAGCGTTCCTGGGGCGTTCCGATCCCCGCCCTGGGTTGCACCGCCTGTCATGCCCAATGGCTCACCGCTGAGACGGTCCGTCACTTCCGCGATCTCTTCCGAGCGGAGGGTGCCGATGCCTGGTTCAGCCGGCCGGTCGAGGATCTGCTTCCCCCCGGCGCCGCTTGCCCTCAGTGCGGTGGGACCTCCTTCCGCAAGGAGGGAGACATCCTCGACGTCTGGTTCGAGTCGGGCTCCAGCCATCGCGCCGTGCTGTCGAAGGACTTCGACCTGACCTACCCAACATTCATGTATCTGGAAGGCTCGGATCAGCATCGCGGCTGGTTCCAGTCGTCGATCTTGACGGCCGTCGGGACCACCGGCACCGCGCCCTTCGAGACAGTGCTCACGCACGGGTTTGTCGTCGACGAGAAGGGGCGAAAGATCTCCAAGTCGCTGGGCAACTATATCCCGGCCGACACGATGACCAACACCTACGGCGCCGACGTTTTGCGATTATATACCGCCAGCATGGACTACGCCGACGACATCGCCGTCAGCGAGCGCGGCATCAAGGAGATGTCGGAGGCCTATCGCAAGATCCGCAACACGTTCCGATACCTCCTGGGGAACCTCGAGGACTACCAGCGGTTCGACCCGTCCTCGTTCGATCCGACGGCCCTCCACGAGATCGACCGCTGGGCGCTCGGCCAGCTCAACCGGGTGATTCGCGACGTCCGGGCGGCGTATGAACAGTTCGAGTTCTATCGGGTCTATCAGCGGATCTACCAGTTCTGCTCCGTGGAGCTGTCGAGCTTCTACCTCGACGTGCTCAAGGACCGTCTGTATGCCGAGCTCCCCGAGGGCCCCGATCGCCGCGCCGCCCAGTTCGTGCTCGCCAGGCTGCACGACCACCTGACCCGACTGCTCGCCCCGATCATCCCGCACACGGCCGAGGAGTCATGGGACTACCGGCCCGCCGGCGCCCGAAGGGCGGTCGAGCGTACATCTCGCCGCGTTTCCCGAGGCCGACTCTCGCTGGGACGACGAAGCGTTCCACGCCCGATGGGACGAGCTGATCCGGCTCCGCGAGCAAGTCCTCGTCGCCCTGGAAGGCTTGCGGAAAAGCAAGGTGATCGGCAGTGCTCAGGAGGCCAAGGTCCGGATCTCCACCGGTCAGCCGGATCGTTGGCTCCCCGATCGCGATCTGCTTGCGATGCTCTGCATCGTCTCCGAAGTCGAGATCGTCGCCGACTCCTCCGCCGAGACCGAGACCGTCCACGCCGAACGCTCGCAGTACGCCAAGTGTGAACGATGTTGGAATTACCGGCCCACCGTTGGCCAGAACGCCGAGCATCCCACGCTCTGCGAGCGTTGCGTGCAGGTCGTCACGGAATTGAGCTCTCGGGTTGGAGCGGAATGAGCCCGCAGATAGAATCAGTATTGTGAACAGTGGTAAATCGTCGTAGGGCGGGTACGGACCAGAGGGAGACGATCATGGCGGCTACAGCCTTATTCGAGAGTCCGGACGTCGCTGTCCGACAAGAGCCGGTCTGCTTCGGAAGACGATGCCTACGAAATCGTCGATGGACAACGAATCGAGATTCCGCCCATGAGCGCCTATGCCACCAAGATCGCGTCCCGGCTGGTCCGGAAGCTCGGTGTTTTCGCGGACGATCAGCAGTTGGGAGAAGTCGTTGGCGAGGTGCTCTTCCGACTGCCCCTGGCACAAGATTCCGGTCGCAACCGAAAACCAGACGTCGCCTTCGTTTCGAGTGATCGATGGCCTGCGGATCGTCCCCAACCCGTCGGCGACAATGCCTGGGATGTCGTCCCCGACCTCGCCGTGGAAGTCGTCAGCCCCACCGACTTTGCCGAGGACGTGTGGGATAAGGTATTCGAGTATTTCCAGGCCGGGGTTCGTCTGGTCTGGGTAATCTCTCCCAAACATCGCTTTGCTCACGTCTACGAGTCTCCGAGCCGAATGCAACTGATCACCGAATCGGACGCCCTCGACGGCGGCGAGGTCCTCCCCGGTTTTCGTCTGCCACTGCATCGCTTGTTTGACCCGATCGCGCCGGCGGACCGCCAAGGCATGAGCCCGCCCGTCGAATCGAGTCTCACGCAGAGAATTTGAAAACTCCCGGACAGGCTTCATAATAGGAAGAGAGCCATTCCTCCTTCCGGGAGCTCATCCGCCATGGCCCAGGTACCGCGCAACCCGCCGATCGTCGATCCACCGATTCGGCTGGCGGTTTGCGTCTCGGGCGAAGGAACCACGCTTCAAAACCTGATCGACCAGATTCGGGGTCGGAAGCTGAAGGCGGAGATCGTTCAGGTGATCGCCAGCCGGCCACGGATCGGCGCGATCGCCCGCGCCGATGCGGCCCACATCCCCATGGCCCTTGCCAACCGCAACGCCCGATCCCGGACCGAGTTCAGCACCTCGGTCTTCGAGCCGATCCGCCATAGCAAGGCCGACCTGGTCATCCTGGGGGGTTTCCTCTCACTGCTGTACATCCCACCCGAGTACAAGGGCCGCGTGCTCAACATCCACCCCTCGCTGATCCCTGCCTTCTCGGGCGAAGGGTACTACGGTTCGAAGGTCCACAAGGCCGCGATCGATTCCGGTGCAAAGGTCAGCGGTTGCACGATTCACTTCGCCGACGACAGCTACGACAGCGGGCCGATCATTCTTCAGCGGGTCGTACCCGTGCTGGATGACGATACGCCCGAGACCCTCGCCGCCCGCGTATTTCAGGAAGAATGCAAGGCGCTGCCGGAAGCGATCACGATGTATGCCCAGGGCCGGCTCAGGCTCGACGGCCGGCGAGTTCGCATCGCCTCGCCGGGCTGATCGCGGCTCATAGCAACAGATCGTCGAGGCCGCGTAAGCCGATGGGCTCGCGGCTGGCGAACGGCTCGGCATGACGAACGCCGATGAAATGTCCCCAGTATCGGGTCCGATCGCAGACCGAATCGATGACACCTGGCCCGTCTTCGGGCTGATTATCCACCAGTTGCGAGCGATAGCACCGCAGGGCCGCGACCTTGGCGTCGAGCTGATCGGAGATATCGATGGCCAGGCTGGGCCGCTCGACGATCTTCAAGTGCACGCTGAAATAGTAGAGGATCCGTGCGGGGTGGAACGGCTCGCCGGGGATGTCGGACTTGGTCAGTTTGCTCCAGAACCGCGCGTCCTCCACCAACTTGGTGGCCGCGGTGTGATCGGGATGGGCATCCTCCCAGTAGGGGGCGAACAAGAGCCGCGGCCGGACCTGGCGGAATACCGCCGCCACGGCCCGGCGATGGAGCAGGGTCGGTTCGAGGCTGCGATTCGGGAGACCGAGGTTCTTCCGCCAGGGATTCCCCAGCGCGGCGTTGGCCGCCGCCGTCTCGGCCGCCCGGCGCTCCGGGTTGCCCAGCGGCGTCGGCTCGCCGCTGGTCAGGTCCAGAATTCCCAAGGACCAGCCTTGCTGGATCAGCCGGATGATCGTCCCGCCCATGCCGAGCTCGGCATCATCCGGATGCGGTGCAACGACCAGCGCATCGAGCAACTGGGACGATCCTGGAAAGTCGAGCGATCACGGAGAACAACCGTGTGGCTCTCCTGATCGCTGGGACAAGGAATTCGATGCGGTGCCGCTCGAGAACGACTCGAGCGGATTCCAGTCGCGTGCGGACGGTCAGTCGTGACGGGTGTGCACGGTGCCCTTACTCGTCATCGTCGCCGCCGTCGTCCCCCATGTCGATATCGTTGTCTTCGTCTTCTTCGATCTCTTCTTCCTCTTCGATCGGGGCTTCCACTTCTTTCCGAGCGGCTTTCGCGGGTGGCGTGACCACGCGGGGGATTGCGGCACCGATGCCCGGAGCGTCTTCAGGCATCGGCTCTTTGGTCTTCACCACGAAATGGGTCCCCTTCCCCTTGGCAGTCAGCTCGGCAGCCCTGGCCTCGGCCGCGGGTTTCTGGGAATACTCGAAGGTGGCGACCGGCTTGAACGCGTCATTCAAGACCGCCCAGACGATGCGCATCCGAGCCGCGGGCTTGGCGGAGCGGGAAGACTTCGCTTTGGACTTGGGCGGCGCCTTCGGTTTCTTCTTGGGGCGACGGTCGGCAACTTCCTCTTCCTCGACGTCCTCGACCACCTCGTCGGTCTCGTCTTCCATCGGGTCCAGGGGTTCAGCAGCCTCCCTTTGTCGCCGCAGATCCAGTCGATTCAGCGGTTTCCCAGCCATGAAACCGTCCTTCGCGCAGAGACGATATCGCTTGGTCCCGGTGTGGGTCCCTCGACTCGATCGCCTGGGGCGAGAGAGACCGGCACACGAACAAGAAGTCATCTTAATCCAAAGGGAGTCGCTTGACCAGAGTTTGAGCGCTGGAGGATCGACCGGCATTGGGATTTGGGGACCCAGCTCGCCGTGGTCATGGCCGTATGGACGGGCTCGCACTGTGTTGAGTTGGCCCGCGACATCTCGACGGTGATCCGATCCAACAAGTCGAGGGGGTGATAAGGTTTGGTCAAGAACTGGTTGAACGTTCAAGGCATGGAGTGCCGCCACGTGATTGTCGAGGATCGCGGCACTACAGATCAACACTGGCTGGAGTGGTTGCTGGGCCTTGATCTGGCGACAGACATCGACACCCGACAGGTAGGGGAGGTTGAGGTCGAGCAGAACCAGGTCGAACGGTCCCTGGCCCTCGAACGCGCCAGCGCCTTCGAGCCCGTCGGCGGCCTCGACCACCTCGAATCCTTCAGTGCGCAGGAATTCCGCGATCAAGCGCCGCAGGAGGTTCTCGTCTTCCACGACCAGCAGCTTTCCCCGCCCCTTGCCATCCATGGGATTCTCCTTGCCGAAACAGGGTCCATCCTGGGATGATTTTCCCAGCCTGTCCAGGGTCTCTTGACGACCCTATAAGACTCGGGATCGGCGTTTCATCACGGAGCCAAACAGGTGAAATCGTGTTGGCTCAACCGCCTGACACGGAACACCTGAGACTCGCCGCCCCCTTTGCGGCCCGAGCACACCGCGACCCGAGCCCCCGAGTACACCAGGATGTTGGGCGATCTGGGTTAAGTGCAGGTGAAGACAGGCTGACCATCTTATCGTGATGCCTTCCCGGCGCCCACCGCGAAATCCTCAACGAGACAGGCCCGATGTTCGTTCGGAGGTCCGGATGGCGCGGGCTCAGCACCTCAATCGTCCGTCGCCATGGGCCCGAAACCAGGAAGTCGAGTCGGGGCCGGGTCGCCTTCGCGCAGCCGGTAGCCGGTATCGGCAGTCAGGCCCTGATAAGTGTCCCGACGACCCGAAGGCCAGGTGACTTCCACCCGGTCAACGATTCGGGCCAGGCCGAGCCCGAAGTGGAGACGGGGGTCACTCGCGGACAGATAACTGCCGCCGCCGAACCGGACCGCGACCTGGGAGTGCCCTTCGGCGGTGACCACGACCCTCGCGCCAACGGCGTCGCGATTCGAGACCGTGCCGACCAGTGCCAGGGTCAGGTAATGGTTGGAAGCCTGGGATCGATTGTGAAGCAGAGCCAGCGGAGCGTTCTGATTGACGAGCAAGACGTCGGTGCGTCCGTCGTTGTCGAGGTCGCCGACGGCCAGCCCGCGTGCAAGCCGGAGGATTTGCCAGGGTGGTCCGGCGCGGTCGGAGGCATCGACGAACCGCCCGGCCGCGTCGGCGAGCAAAAGCTGGGCGTTCATCTCTCGGGGGATGGTCGGGCGAAAATCGGAGACATGGCCGTTGGCCTGGACCAGGTCGAGCCAGCCGTCGTTGTTGGCGTCCAGAGCGGCCAGCCCGAAGCCGAGGACCTGTCGGGTCGCCGCGGCGAGCCCTGTGGCCGCGGAGCGGTCGCTGAACACGCCACCGCCGTGATTGTGATAGAGAGTGGTTGACTGGTTGAAGAAATTAGTCACGGCCAGATCGAGTCGGCCGTCGCGGTCGAAGTCTCCGCAGGCCACACCCATTCCGGCGAGACAGCCGCCCTCTGCGCTCGAAGCCAGGCCCGACTCGATACCCTCCTCGGCGAAGCGAAAGCCGCCGCGGTTATGGAAGAAGTAGTTGGCGGTCGTATCATTGGCCACGAACAGGTCACAACGTCCGTCGCCGTCCAGATCGGCGGCGACGACCCCGAGGCCGCGACCGTCGCGGTCGACGATGCCCGCCGCCTGCGTCACGTCGAGGAACCGGCCACCGTCGTTACGGAACACGTGGTCCGCCAGTGCGGGAGAGCCGCGCGGATCGCAATAGGTGTGCCCTTGCCCGGGATGATCTGGGGAATCACAGACCTCCGGCTTCTGGGCGTCCCATTTCAGGTAGTGGCAGACGTAGAGGTCCAGATCGCCGTCGTTGTCGAGGTCGGCCCAGGCCGCCGACGTCGGCCAGTCGCGATCGCCGCCGAGCCCCGCCTGGGCGGTGGCGTCCTCGAATCGACCTTGTCCGAGGTTGTGATAGAGGGCGTAAGACCGCCATCTCGTGACGAGTAAGTCGGGCCGGCCATCGTTGTCATAGTCGCCTACGGCCACGCCGTGTCCGTAGCCACCGCGACAGCCGGCCAGCCCTGACGGGGCGGTCACGTCCTCGAACCGGCCGTCACCGCGGTTGCGAAAGAGGCGGTCGACGAAGGGTGGTTCGTGTTCGGGAGGGGGAAATGGGCCGCCTTGAACGGCATAGACGTCGAGCCAGCCATCGCCGTCGAAATCCAGGACGGCCACCCCGCCGCTCATGGTCTCCGGAATCTGGCGGAGATCCGTGCAGCCATTGTCGAATCGGAAGAGCAACCCTCGCCGCTCAGCATCTTCGTCGAAGACAGGGATATCGCCACCGCCCGGGAGCGGGTTCGAGGTGGCCATCGACGGCCGATTCGGACCGAGGCGGTCGGCCAGGGTTCGAGGTAAGGCTGGTTCGACGGACGATCCGAGGGTTTCGGCGGCCGACTCGGGCTGGGACACGCGGACCATCGCGATGGCTGCTTCGTTGGCGAGGGATCGGTCTCGGCGGACCGCGAGCGTCCACCATGTCTTCGCGTCGAACCAGCGTCCGATCGACTCGGCAACTCGAGCGAACTCGACCGCGTGCGATGCCATCTCGGGCAAGTTGATGAGCGCCCGGTAGTGATCGCGCGCGGCGTCGATCGCCGCCTTGCGACGCCGCAACTCCGCGACTCGATCGCGCTCGCCCGCCTGGGCGGCCAGATCGGCCAGTCGCTCGAGTGCGGAGTCCGCTCCGGGTTGAACGGCGATGAGCTCTTCAAGGGCTGCGCGCTCGCTCTGGGTGTCACCGTTCCGGGCGGCGAGCCCGCCCAAAGCGCGAGCAAGCGTGCTGTGGATACACTCGAGGCGGCCAGATGACTCGCGGCGCGGAGGAGCTCGTTAGGGCGGCCGGCGGCCTCCGCCCATCGGAGGCGGGCGTGCCAGACCGAGGAATCGTCGGGACGCGCCTGCTCACATCGGTCCAGCCAGATTGCGGCCTCCTGGTAGCGCCCGCTCCGTGTGGCCAGGTCGGCCAGCCCGAGCCACACGCGATCGTCGTCGGGAGCAGATTGTTTGGCCTTGGCCAGCGCCTGAGTCATTCCGTTGACCGGATAGGGATCGTGGTCGGCGGCCCAGAGAGTGCGCAGGATCGGGGAGGGATCGTTGAGCTGCGCGACCTTCTCGTGCAGGAGGTTCTGGTACTCGTCGCGCTGGCCCGTCATCCACGAGAGCCATTCGAGTAGACGCCCCGCCTCGTTACCGACATCCCCTGCTCCACGGCGGGCGCGGCTGAGGCAGGTCTCCGCGAGCCGGTAGCGACTGAGATCGAGAGCGCGGCGACCCCGTGCCAACGCAGCCGCCGGTGCCAGCGGGGATGCGTCCGGGACGCGGCCCCAAGCCTCCATGGCCGCGTCGGCATGGCCCAAGACCATCTCACAAGCGCCCAGCAAATACTCCACTTCGGCCTCGCCAGGCCGGCGCTGAGCCAGTCGGACCAAACTCTCTCGAGCCCGGGCGAACCGCCCCGCCTCGAACTCGCGACGGGCCCGCGTCAGATCGTTCTCGAACCGCCGGGTCTCCACTGCGCGAACCACGAACCATGTCGCCAACACGACTCCAAGCCCAACCAAAACGACCAGCAAGCGACCGCGCATTGTTGTCTCAACACCCGACACCGGAACGCGGCCAGGGTGCGACCTGAGAGGAAATCCGGATTCCCGACTTACCCGATTTTGAAATCCGAGATTGGACGTCCGTGATCTCAAGGTCCGCGCGCGGCGCAGGGAATCCAAAGAAGTGCAATCCAAGAGCAAGATCCGGCGGAGTCAGAGACTCCGCCGGACCTTACTTCGTTCAACGACAACGACCGGACACGAGGCCAGGGTCCGATCAATACGAGTCGGCGCTGATCGTTTCACCATTGGCCTTGGTGCCCAGCGCCATCCAGGTCTGCGGACTGACCGAGTTCTTGATGAACCGTGAGCTTCCATCCGTCATCAATATGTTCGCACCACCTGGGTGGTTGCTCTGGACGTTGGAGAAGATCGAGTCATCCGGACCGCAGCCGCTACACTGGTCGCGGCACGCATTGAACAGATACGTAGTTGAACTCGGTGGGACGACGGTGTTGAACAGCGTCATCGTCATGGCACCCCAGCCCCAGCGGTTGCCGGTGACTGCGGACAGGGCATTCGTACTGTTGCGATAGGCATTATTGCATGCCTGCATCGCGGCGACCACGGTCGTGTACGGAATGGCGCTGGCATCCGCAGCCTCGGCGATTGAGGCGGCAGAGACGCCCGTGACGCCGTTGTTTCGCTGGGTGAACGGGCTGATCGCAGCACCCGAGGAATTGCCCACCAAGGACTCGGCGTAAAGGATGGTATTCGACGTGCCATCGGTGCAGTTCTGGATGCCAAAGCTGATCCAGTAAGCGAACATGCCTGTCGAATACGGCGTGCATCCGCTGGGAGTGCCACCCTGGATGTTGAGTGGGTCAGGCGTGCAACCACCATAGCCCGTGCCCCAACCATAGGGCGATGTGGTGGTGCCGACGCTGCCCCGGTAACTGTTCGTGTTGGGGGGATTGGTGCCGATCAGGGCCAAACCCGAGGCACCGAAGCCGGCGTTGGTATCGGATGGGCAGAGGAAGGACGAGATCTTCTGGCTCCATGCCGTGCCGTTGATCTGCGCCGTTGCCGTAGCCGCCGCAGAAATCGAAGTTGATTGCGTTGTAGGTGGCGGTTTGCTCCATGTAGCCGAGCATCATCGCCTGGGCGCTCCATTCCGTCCAGCCGGCGTAGCCCGTGTGGGTGAAGTAAGCGAATGACTCCGAGTGGCCGGGCGGGAAGACGTTGTTGGTCTGGTGGTAGTTATGCATACCCAGACCGATCTGCTTCAAGTTGTTGGTGCATTGCGCGCGACGGGCCGCTTCACGAGCGGCCTGCACAGCGGGCAACAGCAGTGCGATCAACACGGCAATGATAGCGATGACGACCAGCAACTCGATCAGGGTAAACCCTCGATGCATTCTGGTTCCGAAACTCATAAGTGATGTCCTGAGAGGAAGAAAGGAAAACACTCCCCGAAAATCGGGGTCACCGACGACTGCACGAAAAACCGAGACAGGTGGAGAATACAACGATCTTACCCTGCTCGGAGGTCGTTCCAATGATCACACTCACCATCGAACCCATTCGCGGTCAGTGCTTCGATGCCGCCTCGGACGCTTTCTTGCCCACCGGCACACCGGCCTGGCCGTACGCCTTCTTGCGGGCCTCAGCGTCGTTTTTCTGATTCTCCTCGGCCACCTGGGGAGACGGGGCCTCACCTTCACCACCACAACCGCTCGAAAGAGCCATCAGTCCTAACAAACTCAGACACAAGGCCAAACGCTTTACGTGGACGAATTGCAGGATGCGCATCGATCCTTCCCTTGGTAATTGGGACATCTCTGGGATGAAACCGGGCGAAGCACGACTGACCGCTGGGAGATTGAGATCACGCCAACGGGTGGGGGGAGAGGGTCGCGTCGAAGGTTTGGTTCTCGGACGCTGGGTGCGGTGAATGAGAGTCGGATAATTCCGCTCCACCCCCTCTAATCCTCTAATCTTATAGGCATAGGCCACGGCTTGACAAGCACTCAGAATTCTTGCGTACCGAATTCGGCGATTTTGTTACCGGATACTGGGAGGCTCATGACCCCACATGCCGGTGGTTCGTGCTCGATCGTAGTCGTTCTCGAGACGTTCATTCTGGGGTGACTTGGCCCGCCTATCGATCGTTTCGTGGGGCGTTCCGCTGGTGTGCCGATCGTTCCTCGCGAAAGGAGTTGCGATCAGATCTGGCGCCGGATCGTTGGACCAAGCGATGTACCTAACTGATTTCCTGGATCTGTCTTGCAGGTCGTTCGGACGAGCGGTTGCCGCACGCTCCACCTCTTGGCGACCGGAGCTGACGGGATGTACGATGATCTGTGTTGCCAAAAAGCGACCTGGGACCGCGCGGGGAGGTTGGCCGGACGGTCGTCCTCGCCCTTGAAGGGGCTTTCCAGGGAGTTCCGAGACAGGACACCCGTTGATGATCTCCACCGCTCAGAGCGCGTCGCGACCCCTCGAAGCCGCGCGCCGGCTTGGACCGCTCGACGTGTTCGTGCTCTCGGCAGCGTGCGGCCTGGCTGCCGGAGAACTGGAGGTGATGGCCAGGGTCGCCTACAGCGCGGTCAGTTCGAGCAATCGGCTCTTGTTGATGACCCGTCACTTCATCTGGTTAGTCCCGTTGATCGATCTCTTGCTGTTCGTGGCGTTCGGGGTGCTTCTGGCGATGGCGACGCGACTCTGGCCGCGCCGAGCGGGTTGGTTGAGCCCGCGGCTCATCATCGCCTGGGCCATCCTACCTGTGCTCGTGGAGGCGGGCCGCCAGATTCATATCGAAGCCTGGTTGCTCTTCGCCATGGGGCTCGCGGCCTGTCTGGCTCCGGTGCTCGAGCGACATTCGACCGAAACGCGGCGCTGGTGCGCGCTGAGCGTTCCGGTCCTGCTGGTGATTGTCACGCTCCAAGCGGCCTGGATCTTCGGGAGCGACCGACTCAAACAGGCGCGGGAAGACCGTCGTCCTTTGCCGCCCACCGACTCACCCAACGTGCTGCTCGTCGTGCTGGATACGGTGCGCGCCGATCGCCTGAGCGCCTACGGCTATGAACGCCCGACCAGTCCCAACCTTGAGCGACTGGCCGCGCAGGGGTCCGGTTCGACCAGGCCCGAGCCGCGGCGCCCTGGACCCTGGCCTCGCACGCGAGCATGTTCACAGGTCGATGGCCCCGCGACCTCGCCAGCTCCTGGATGCATCCGCTGCGCGGAGACGTTCCCACCTTGGCCGAATTCCTGGGCTCTCTTGGGTATGCGACGGCGGGTTTTGTGGGGAACACTTTCTATTGTTCCTACGATAGCGGCCTGAACCGCGGCTTCACACATTACCAGGATTACGTCCTCGACTGGCTCAGTGCGGTTCGGACGGTCCACCTGGTCGACCTGACGGTGAATACGATCGCCTCGATCGGTTGGATCTTGCCGATGGGGCCGTTGCAGAGCCGACATTGGAATCATGCTGACCGCAAGAGCGCGGAAGATGTGAATCGTGAATTCCTCGACTGGCTATCGCGACGTCGCGAACCACGCCGTCCGTTTTTCGCTTTCCTTAACTACGCAGACGCTCACGCCCCCTACGTCCTGCCTGGGGGCGTGGAATACCGCTTCGGTTCGTTCCCGGAGACAGACGCCGATTATGTGTTCCTTTTAGACGGTTGGGCGCTGGCCGACAAGCGGCGGCTACCCCCGCCAGCGCGCACGCTCGCTCGAGACTCCTACGATAACTGCTTGGCTTATATCGATGATCGCCTGGGGGAACTGCTCGACGACCTTCAGCACCGCGGGGTGCTCGACCAAACCTTGGTCTTCGTGGTGGCCGATCACGGCGAGGGATTGGGTGAACACGATCTGTTCGATCACGGTGAGAGTCTCTACCGTACGGAGATCCGGGTGCCTCTGGTCATGGTCTTACCCGTGGGTCGCGGCCGATTCTCGTCAGTCGTCAACGAATTCGTCAGCCTCCGCGACATCCCGGCGACCATCGCCGATGTTGTATCCCCTGGGAGCAAGCGGCCCTTCCCAGGCAGGCCGCTGACGAGGTTCTGCCGCGAGACAACCTCTGCCTCGGATGTCCCCTTCAACGACACCGAGGTGCTTTCCGAGTTAGCGTCGCCCAACCCGACCGATCCGAACCAGGGGCGATCTCCGGCCTACCGCGGTCCGATGATCGCGCTGGCCGAGGGCGATTTCGTTTACATCCGAAACGAAGCTGACGGCAGCGAGGAATTATACAACGAGTCGCGATGACCCGTACGAACTCATCAATCGCGCCACGGCCGACGCCATGCTCCCCGTCCTGCGCCGGTTCCGCGACCGGCTCCGAGAGGCGAAAGACGATCCTCCCACCGTCACGAATCTCGGTCGTCCGCGCACGATCGCTCTCAAGGAGTAAGTCATCACCGATCCGTCACCACGGCCCCGAAACCAAGGAGGCGAGTCGGGGTCGCGTCTCCCTCACGGAGCCGGTAGCCGGTATCGGCCGCCAGGCCCTGATAAGTGTCCCGACGACCTGAAGGCCAGGTGACTTCCACCCGATCGACGATGCGGGCCGACCCGAGCCCGAAGTGGAGGCGGGGGTCACTCGCGGATAGATAGCTGCCGCCGCCGAAGCGGGCCGCGACCTGAGTGCGTCCCGCGGCGGTGACGGCCACCCGCGCGCCGACGGCATCGCGATTGGAGGCGGTGCCCTCTAACGCCAGAGTCAAGAAATGATTGGGAGCCTGGGATCGATTGTGGAGCAGGGCCAGCGGAGCGTTCTGACTGACGAGCAGCACGTCAGTGCGTCCGTCGTTGTCGAGGTCGCAGACGATTAGCCCACGTGCGAGCCGGAGGACTTGCCAGGGTGGTCCAGCGCGATCGGAGACGTCAACGAACCGCCCCGCCCCGTCGCCGAGGAGGAGCTGAGCTTTCATCTCCAGAGGGATCGTCGGGCGGTAATCGGTGACATGTCCGTTGGCCTGGACCAAGTCGAGGCAGCCGTCGTTGTTGGCGTCGAGGAAGGCGATCCCGAAACCGAGGACCTGCCGCGTCGCCGCCGCCAGACCACTCGCGGCGGACCGGTCGCTGAAGACCCCACCGCCATGATTATGATACAGCGAGGTCGCCTGGTTGAAGAAGTTGGTCACCGCGACGTCAGGCCGACCGTCGCCGTCGAAGTCACCGCAGGCCGCACCCATCCCGGCCAGGTAACCGCCCTCCGCGCTCGAAGCTAGACCGGATTCGATCCCTTGCTCCGAGAAGCGGAAGCCACCGCAATTGCGGAAGAAGAAATTGGCCGTTGTATCGTTGGCCACGAACAGGTCCGACCTGCCGTCGCCATCGAGATCAGCGGCCACGATCCCAAGTCCCCGACCATCGTGGTCAACGATGCCGGCCGACTGGGTCACGTTAACGAATCGACCGTTGTCGTTGCGAAACAACTGGTCGGGCAGTGCGGGCAGGGCGCGGGGGTCGCAGTAGGAGTATCCCGGCTTGGAATGCTCCGGATACTCGCAGAGGGGCGGGTGCTTCGGGTCCCATTTCACATATTGACAGACATAGAGGTCCAGGTCGCCGTCGTTGTCCAGGTCGGCCCAGGCCGCCGAGCTGGGACAGCCGCGATCGCCGCCGAGTCCCACCTCGATTGTAACCTCCTTGAACCGCCCCAGGCCGAGATTATGATACAGAGCATACGACTTCCAGCGTGTCACCAGGATGTCGGGACGGCCGTCGTTGTCGTAGTCGCCCACGGCGACTCCCAGGCTGTACCCGCCGGGGAGCCCTCCCAGACCGGAGGAAGTCGTCACATCCTGGAAACGGCCGTCCCCGCAGTTGCGAAACAACCGGTCGCCGAAGGGAGGGTTGTCTTCCAACGGCGGGAACGGTCCCCCTTGAAGGGCGTAGATATCCAGCCAGCCATCGCCGTCGAAGTCCAGGACAGCCGCGCCTCCGCTCATGGTCTCGGCGAGCTGACGAAGCTCCGTGCGGCCATTGTTGAAAGTGAACCTCAGACCCCTGGCTTCGGCGTCGTCGACGAATCGAGGGATCCCGAGGCCAGGCAGTTCGGGCTCGCCGGCTGACGAACCCGGTCGGCTCGTCCCGATCAACTCAGCCAGGTACTGGCCAGAGGGTGCCGGGGTGGGCTCGGCCTTGTTCAACCGGGCAATCGCGGCGGACGCCTCGCCGGTCAGGGCGGGATCCCGGCGGGCCGCCAGGCCCCACCACGCTTTCGCGTCGAACGATCGGCCGATCTGTTCGGCCGACCGGGCGAATTCCGCCGCGTGCGGCGCCATGTCGGACAGGTTGATCAACGACCGATAGTGGTCCCGCTCTGTGTCGATCGCCGCTTTGCGGCGTCGCAACTCGGCGACCCGATCCCGATCGCCGGCCTGCGCGGCGAGGTCGGCCAGTCGCTCCAACGCCGAATCATCGCCAGGTCGGACGGCGATCAGCGCCTCGAGCGTGGCCCGCTCAGCTCCGCTGTCGCCGCTCCGCGAAGCCAGCCAGGCGCGGAGTTCGAGAATTGTGGTCTGGGACACACTCGAGGGCGGCAGGTGCGCCGCAGCGCGGATCAGGTCCTCGGGGCGGCCAGCGGACCGAGCCCAAGATAATCGAGCTTGCCAGACGACGAGATCGTCGGGACTTGCCCGCTCGCACCTCGTCAGCCAGCGGTCGGCCTCCTCGAACCGCCCGCTCCGGGTCATCACGTCAGCCAGCCCCAGCCAGACGCGATCGTCGTCGGGAGCCGACTGGTTGGCCTTGGAAAGCGCCGCGACGATTCCGTCGACCGGGTACGGGTCGTGGTCCTCGCTCCAGAGGGTACGCAGGGTCTTCGAAGGATCGTCCGACCGCTCGACCCTACGATTGAGGATGGCACGATTCTCGTCGCGCCGCCCGGTCATCCAGTACAGCCATTCGAGGAGGCGAAACGCCTCCTCGGCGACGTCGCCCCCCACTCGGCTGGCGGGTCAGACATCCCTCGGCGAAGCGATAGCGCCCGATCTCCAGGGCGAGCCGGCCCTGTGACAGTGCCGTAACCGGCGCTTCCTTCGCATCGTGGGGAACGCGCTCCCACGCCGCCATTGCGGCCTCGGGACGGCCCCGAATTTTTTCAGACGTGCCCAGCAAATACTCGACTTCACCCTGACGAGGCCAGCGCAGAGCGAGACGGGCTAATCGCTCTCGAGCCTTGGCGAACCGGCGTTCCGCCAACTCGGTGCGGACCAGGCGCAGCTCGGCCTCGAGCTGCCTGGCTTCCACCATGCGAACCCCGAACCATGCCGCAGGCAGGGCGGCCATCGCGAGGAAGACAATCAGCGAGCGACGACGCATCGACGTCCCGAGAACCGTAATCGAATCGCGAATCCCGGCTGAGCCTCTGACCCGGCCGGACCTTGCCCATTTCCTCTCGGCTTCATGGGCCAAGATAGGTCATAACCCTTAGGAGCGTTTACGAGAAGGTTGACGGATTCTCGTAGCTTCGCCGAGGATTTCGGTGGGCCTCACGCCGCAATGCGGCGTTTGGCCCACCCTACCAGGACTTCTTCTGCGGCAATCGGCGGCAAAGCGCCCGATGCGGTGGGGTGTCAATACGAGTCGGCGCTGATCGTTTCGCCATTGGCCTTCGTGCCCAACTGCATCCAGGTCAGCGGACTGATCGAATTCTTGATGAACCGCGCGCTGCCGTCGGTCATCAGCACGTTGACCCCGCCTGGGTGGCTGCTCTGGGCGTTCGAGAACAACGAATCATCGGGACTGCAACCCCCACACTGGTCGCGGCATGCGTTCCAGGGGGCGAAATTGGGAGGAACCACGGTGTTGAACAAGGTCATTCCCACGGCACCCCAGCCCCAGCGATTGCCGTTATCCGTCGTGACGTTGTTGCCCGACTTGTACGCCGCCGTGCAAGCCTGGATCGCCGGCAGGATAACGCCCTGGTAAGACAGAGTGCTTGTGTCAAGGGCTTCGGCCGCCGAGGCGGCGGTGACGCCCGTCACCGAATTGTTGACATGCGCGAGAGTCGCCGCCGTCCCGGTGTTCCCCGGGTCGCCCACCAGCGATTCGGCAAAGATGATGGTATTCGAAGTGCCGTCGGTGCAGTCCTGAATGCCGTTGGCGATCCAGTAGGCGAACATCCCGGTGGAGTTCGCCGAGGCAACCCCCTGGCCACCGGTGAGATTGAATGGGTCGGGCTGGGAGGATCCATACCCAATGAGCCAACCATAGGGAGACGTCGTGGTCCCGACACTGCCGCGATAACTATTGATGTTCGGCGGATACGTCCCGTTGCCTCCCCAGTTGGCCAGCCCGCTCATGCCGGCCGGCGGGCCGCCCTTGTCCACGTTCGTGTCTGAAGGACACATGAACGAACTGATGACAGCGGTGTACGCGGTCACGTTGATGTATCCCCCGTTGCCGTAGCCGGCGCAGTAGCTGAAATTGATCGCGTTGTAGATCGCAGTCGCCTCCATGTAACCGAGCATCTCGGCCTGCGCACTCCACTCAGTCCAACCGGCGTACGCGGTATGCGAGTAATAGGCGAACGACTGCGAATGGCCCTGTGGAAACTTGTTGTTGGTCTGGTGGTAGTTGTGCAACGCCAGGCCGATCTGCTTGAGGTTGTTGCTGCATTGCGCGCGCCGGGCGGCCTCCCGGGCCGCCTGCACCGCCGGCAGCAACAACGCGATGAGCACCGCGATGATCGCGATGACGACCAAGAGTTCGATCAGAGTAAATCCTCGCCGCAGTCTCGCAGTCATGAGAGCGCTCCAATCAGAGATGAAGAAAAGAAACCGACGACCCAAAGGGTCCGCACGAACAAAGGACGTCTTGGGGTCTCACTTGCCGGTCCCGGGCGGCTAACCGAAACTGGAACTGGCCTCAGAACGGATCGAAATACCGAATTGGAACAGGCATGTCAGGGACGACCCATCAGGGTTCCCTCAAATCGAAACGAACGGATGTCTGTTTCGTAAGTCCTTCGCCGGCTACCGAAACCGTAAGGGGATTGATTGTAATGATCGCGCCGGCGAGATGCTTACGGAAGGCACATCGACCATGCCATCGGGCCCGTACCAACCATCGAACCGACACGGGTCGAGACCTCAGTCCCTGCCGATCTGGCGAGAAGGACATGAGGACACCCGAGCCAAGCGTCTGGTTTGCTTCGCGACCCATTCGCCTCGGTCGAGGCTTTTCGCGTCATTCCTTTTTCGCGGTTTTCTCGGTCTTCGGTGCACCACCCTTTCCGTACGCTTGCTCCCGGGCCTTCTGTAGGGCCGAACCTTTCGCCTTGCCCACCTCCGGCGAGGCTGAAGTGACCGGGTTCTCGTCTCCGCAGCCGAAGATCGAGCCCAGAAACCCCAGTAAACCCAGAGACAAGACCAGCCGCCTTCCGCGAGGCATTCGCCGTGTGCTCATCAATCCTTCCCTTGGTGTGGATAGAATGAATCGGGATTGAAAACCGACGAAACACCTGCAAATCGCGACTACGGGTGCTTCGCCAACGCCTGCGTCGAGAGAATCTTCCGGTCGAGGGTCAACTCTTTTGTGGAACGAGCAGGGACTCTTCACACCTTGTCACTCAATCACCTGCACTCCCAGTGAAAGAGCCTCATGGGAGAGTCACGGTTACCGCATTTCGCTCGAGACCATGCGATCGCCCAGATCCAAAGACAAGTTGGCTCGGTCGATATTACTATAAGTATGACCAGAATCCATGGGCAATTACGGTTTGAATGCACGCATTTTGATGAAAACGAGGACAAAGCGCTGTGTGGGATAACGAATTAATTAGGATTGGTCGGATCGAGATGCGCCCGGACCCAGATGGGTTTGGCGTGATCGACGGCGCATCCCCTGAACCGCGAATGACTTGCGATCACTTCGTCCCGCCAGAGGAGGTCGAATTGACGCACTCTAGCCGCACGTGGACGAAGTATCCTTCTTGACAACGGGTCGATCGTTCGGTCCTTCGCATCCTGCGCGATGCAGAACAGCACGATCGAAGGACCGACCGGTTGAACCGGTTGGTCCTCTGCACGACAAGGAATCGATATCGAGATTACTTGAGAAAACTGGCTAGATCTGACGGAGGGTCTGCTTTGCAGCGAGCCCCTCCATTGAATTCCCTATGATAAGAAGCCGTCTGTGAGTTGGCAACAAGCTACTGGCCGGTTTTCGTGGAAAGTTCACCGGTGTTGTTCACGAAAAACCCCATAGTCCGGTTCCCGTTGTACATGTTCCTGCGAACGGTCCGCGATTCCGAGACGCGAGATCGCATGGAATCGGGGAACCACGGGAGCTCACCACATCGGAGTGGCCTTTATCGCGTGGGCAGGCACGGCAGGATTCGAAGACGGACTGAGCGGTCGATTCGAGACTCACGAGACCGGGACTTGGGGAGGCCGGTTCGGAGCGACGTTTGGCGTCTCGACGGGTGCTCGTCGATCGACGCCGAGGATCTGGCAAAGATAGGCGGTCACGACATGTTTGGTCACATTCAAGCCCAGGATGCCCCAGAGCACACCGAGGCGGAACAGCCAGAAGTTGAGGCGCAATGCACGCCACGACGCCCAGCATCGCCCCCAGGGTCATTTGAAAGGAAGGTCGTTCCATGGAAACCATTATGGACAGAGAGACGGGCCACGGGAAGGGGAGCCGCCTGGAAACGCGAACAGTCTGGAATCTACCCGATCCTTGCCAGCGGTTCCACCGAAGGCTGGCGCGCATCCAAGCATGAGGATCGACGATCACGGATCGTTCTGACGCGGTCGGACCGGGACGGCTTTCGAGGACGTCGGAGCCGGCATCGGACTGGGCTGGCCCACGCCATCAAGCCCGATTACGGTCAAGTCGGGAGCATCGCTGGCCGGCAGGATGAGCTTCTTCTTGACACCATCGAGGAGCGATCGGAGCGACTCGACGTAGAGCCGTTTCATCGTCAATTCTCGGGAACGGACCACCTCCGCGAGCAACGCAAGGAATCGTCGAGCCTCGGCCCGCGCGTGGAGGACGGTCCTGTCGGCATCGGCTCGTGCCGTTTCCTGAACCGCCTGACCCCGAGCCGCGGCGCCGGTGAGTTGCACTGCCTCATAGGTCTTTGCCTCGTTGATGCGACGGTCGCGCAGACTCTCGGCGGACTGGGCCGCCGCGAAATCGGCGGCCACCTCAAGGGGCGGTCGCGCGTCGGTCAGACTGACACCCAGGATGGTCACCCCGAGGGAAAGCCGGTCGGAGGTCGCTTGAACCTCGGTTTCCACCTCGTCGGCGATTCGACGCCGGTCTGAGCGAAGCACGGAATCGATCCCGCGACGGGACAGACGCCCGTGACAGGCTACCCTCGGTCGACCGGATCAGCAGTGGCTCGACTTGCTCCGCTCGCGCGATGTAATCAACGGGTCGCGCCACTCGGTATTGGATGGTTGCCTGGATGCGCACGAGATTCAGGTCGCCGGTCAGGGCTTCTCCTTCGGACGGTTCCTGGTCGTGCGCTGGCGTACCGGCCTGTCCGACTGTGAATTGACGCACGGCATCCGATCGGACTCGATCCAGGTGATCGATCCCCAGAGGAACGTGCCAGTGCAATCCCGGTCCCCAGGGAGGATCGACGATCCTGCCGAAGCGGCGGACGACGACGACTTCTCCCGGCGCGACCAGGCACCAACCACCCGCGACGAAGAGTCCGAGGGCGACGACCAGGCCGATTCCGAGGGTTCCGAGCTGTTTCTTCATGGTTGTCGTGCTGTGCTCTCGACGACCGGTGGTTTGTGGGTGGGACCGGATGCGTGGCCGGCAGTCGATCCGGAGGGCGAGTCGAATACCGGCCCCTTGACCAGTAGCTTGAGTAAGGGACTGGAGGCCGAGAGGATCACGGTCGCGCGATCGTCCAGGATCGAGCGATAGGATTCGAGGGTGTGGAGGAACTCGAAGAACCGGGGATCGCGGCTGTGGGCGTCGTTGAGGATTCGGGTTGCCTCGGCCTCGCCATGACCGCGAATCCGTCGGGCCTCGGCCTCGGCTTCGGCCAGGATCGTGTCGCGAGCCCGATCGGCCTGGCTGGTGATGGTGATGTACTGGGCCTCTCCCTCGGCCCGCAGTTTGGCGGCGACCTGCCGGCGCTCGCTCCGGATCAACTCGAAGACGGCCGGCCGGACTTCGACCGGATGGTTGAACCGCCGTAGCCGGACATCCAGGACCTCGACGCCCAGCTCCTCACGGGCCCCGGGAGCAACCGCGGCCAAGGTGTCGCGATTCAGGGCGTCGATGGCCCATTTCGCCGTGTCGGTCGAAGCGAGTCCGGCGAGTTCCCGCCGGCCGATCGCGTCGCTCAGTCCGGCCGAGACGCGTTCGTTCAATCGGGCTTCGGCCAGCTCGTGACTCCCCGAACCACGCAAGAACGAGACCGGGTCGGACACTCGCCAGACCACATAGGGCGCGACCTCGAGGTTTCGCTTGTCGCCGGTGATGACCTCGCGCGGCGGCGGGTCGAAGACGCGGATCCGGCGGTCGATCTTGATCGCCACCTGCCACGGTGCCTTGGGATGCAGCCCCGCTTCCGACGGCTGGTCGCCGTAGACGGCCTCGATACGCCCGAAGCTCGTCACCACGGCGAATTCCGTCTCGTCCACCATCACGAAGGACGCGATCGTCACGCTCGCGACAACGGCGAACAGGAGCAACGCAATGACCCAGCGGAGGAGATGCTTCATGGCTCGGGGTTCCGTGGCGAATCGATGGGGATGTTGCCGGATGACATCTCGGAACTTGGGGCGGATCCCTGGAGAGCCGAGGTGCCCGGGAGCACCGCCGGCGCCATCTGTTCCCAGGGGATGCCTGGAATGACCACGTGTCGGCGCCGGCCCGGGTCGTCGTCGAGGATGAGCTTATCCCGGCCGGCGAGCGCCTCGGCGACCGTCTTCCAGAAGAGTCGGAGATCGGTCAAAGCGGGTGCGTACTGCCTCGCCTCTCGAAGGGCTTCGAAACGGTCGGCCGAGCCTCCGGCCATCGCAAGCTGACGGCTTCGGGTCGCTTCCGCGTCGTTTTTCAATGATCGAGACTTGCCTTGGGCTTCGGTCACAACCTGGTCGCGATAGGCGTTCGCTTCGTTGATACGCCGCTGGCGATCGCTGTTGGCTCGCGAGACGTCGCGATAGGCGTCGAGGACCGCCAGAGGGGGATGGATGTCCTGGAACGAGACACGTCGGACGGCGATGCCGAACCGATACTGCCGAAGGCGCGTGCGAAGGAGTTCGGCGGCGGTGTCTTCGGCCTCGCGACGCCCTGTGGTCAGGAGGTCGAGCAGCTCGCGACGGCTGACGACCTCGCGCACGACCGACTCCGCCATCGACCGCACTGCCGTTTCACCATCCGCGATCTCGAGCAGGAATTGCCGGACGGATTCGGGATCCTCGGCGTCCATCGCGTACTCGAGCGTGGCCGCCAGCTCGACGTAGCGACCATCGCCGGTCAGAAGGAGCGCTTCGTCTTCGGTGGGATCGCCGAGCTGACGGCCATGGGTTGCCTCCCATCCGACGCTTCCATCCTGAGACCTGGTCGCCGCACGGAAGCCGATTTCCAGGCTGCGAGCCCGGTCGGCAGCGATGGACCGGACCCGCTCGATCGGCGCCGGCCACCGCAGGTGCAAACCCGGCCCGAGCATCCCTTGATAGCGGCCGAACCGCTGGAGTACCCCGACCTCGCCCGGCCCGACCGAGGTCCAGCCGCTCGTGGCGTAGGCGGTCAGCGTCGCGATGAGCGTGCCAGCCAGGACGGCTCGGCGGTGGCCCCAGACCCATCCCCACGCCTTCTCCAGATCCATTCGGTCATCGAATCGACCGATCCAGGCTCCGATCTGTCGCGCCCGTCGGATCGGCGGTAACTCCGTCCAGTCGCCGAAGACGAGGAGTCTCATCGAGTTCAGCAGGACGAGCAGCGAGCCGATCTGGTGGAGGATCGCCGCGGCGACCGGGCCGAGGATGCCGAGGGTCGCCGAGAGCATCGCCACGGCATTGAAGCCAAAGGCGAAACCGATGATGTTCTGCCGGATGATCGCGACGGTGCCGCGGGCCAGGCTCAGCAAGTCTGGCAAGATGCGGAGCGGCTCGCCCAGGATGATGATCCCACCGGCTTCCGCCGCGAGGTCCGCGCCGATGCCTCCCAGCGCGATCCCGGCGTCCGCTTGCGCCAGCGCCGGAGCGTCGTTGATCCCGTCGCCGACCATGGCGACCCGACGCCCGGCGGCCCGTCGCTCCTCGATCCAGCGCGCCTTATCCGCAGGCAGGAGTTCCGCGGCGACCGTATCGGCGTGGATCCGCTTCGCGACGGCCCGCGCGGCGGGCTCGCGGTCTCCGGTCAGGACGGCGATCTCCTTGATCTTCAGGTGTCGAAGGTCGTGGATCACATCGTGAGCTTCGGGGCGGATCGCATCGTGGACTCCGATGACGCCCACCACCTCGCCATCGATCGCAACGATCAGCGACGTCTGACCGCGTCCATCGAGCTGAACCAGGATTTCCTCGACGGAAGGGTCAACAGTGATCCCCTGCTCTGCCAGCAGACGACGATTCCCGACCAGGACGGTGTGAGCTTCCTCGTCGCCCGCGGCACATCGAGCCCGGACGCCGGCGCCCGGCAAGATGGTCGCTTCGATCGGATCGACCAGCTCGACCGATCGCCGCCGTGCCTCAGCGACGACGACGGCGGCCAAAGGATGGTGGCTACTGGCCTCGGCCGACGCCGCCAGGCGCAGCACGCTGGCCTCATCGACACCAGCGACGGCGATCAGGCTGGTAAACTGAGGCTTGCCCTGAGTGAGGGTACCCGTCTTGTCGAACGCGAAGGTGTCGCACGACGCCAGACTCTCGAGTGCGGAGCCTCCCTTGATCAAGACTCCGTGGCGTGCCAGCCAGGCCATGCTGGCGAGCATCGCGGCCGGGGTCGCCAGGACCAGTCCGCACGGGCAGGCGACCACCAGCACGGCCACCGTGCCGCGACCAGACGTCCGGCCACCCGGCGAGGTACCCGATGAGGAGGGTCGCACCGGCGATCAGCTCGACCACCGGTAAGAAGTAGCGCGCCAGCCGGTCGGCGGTCTTCTCCAGCCGCGCTTTCCGGCGCTTCGCTTGTGCGACCAGTCGGAGCACCTGGCCAAACGTCGTTTCGCTACCCACCTTCTCCGCATCGACCTCGATCGCCCCGAATTGGTTGATCGTCCCTGTGAAGACGGGATCTCCCGGGCCCTTGTCGACCGGCAGCGATTCGCCGGTCAACGCGGACTGATCGACGGTCGAGCGGCCCGTCAGGATCCGACCGTCGACGGCAATTCGTTCACCTGGCCCGACGATCACACGATCGCCGATCGCAACCTGATGCGCGAGAACCTCGATCTCCTGGCCGTCGCGACGCACCCGTGCGGTGCGCGGAGTCTGGTCGACCAGCCGGCCGAGGCGCGCGCCGGGTGCGAGCGAACGTCCACGCCTCAAGAACTTCGCCCAGGAGCGCAATGAAAACGACCTCCGCGGCGACGAACGGCTGACCGATCATCAAGGCTGCCAGGCTCGCCTGCGCCAGCGCCAGGTCGGCCCCGATCCGTCGTTGCAACAACGATCGAAGCGTCCCGTAGACGATGTAGACGCTACCCAGTAGCGCCGCAATCATCGTCAGCGACAGGCCATAGGGGAATCGAACGCCACCCCATCCCAGGATACTCAGAAGGACATCGGCACCGATCAAGCCACCCAGCAGTGCGGTGAATGCGACCAGCGCGCGCTCGTCGTGCGCGGCATCGCTGATCGGGACACCGAAGGCGCTCATCTCCCCATGGTGCATATCGTCCGGTCGATACTCGCGGTGCATCTGGAGTCGTTGTGGCGGGTGATTAGTGGCTAGGGGGTAGTGACTCGAGCGCGGAACGCTTGGGTTGCAGACGCCTGATACGAGCCCGAAGCGCCAGCGAGTGAATGGATTGACCCAGCCGGAATCCACTCGCTGGCGCTTCGGGCTCGTATCGGATCCCGGCGTTCATTGCGTGCGCAACCCATCAGGTAAGTGCTCTGGAGACGCCTAACGCTCGCCTTGCGCACGAGGCGCCCCCACATCCCAACCCTCTCCCCGTCGGGGCGAGGGCGACGGAATGAGTCCCCTTCTGCCCGTGGGGAGAAGGTGCCCGAAGGGCAGATGAGGGGTGTGCCTCGTCCGAGTCAGCCGCGTGCGCAACCCAAGTGTTACGCGCTCTAGTATCCAGCAGCCAGGCGCTCGTGACCAGTCATCACCGGCCTCTTCTCACCGATGGGCGTTCCCCGCAGACCACGAGCACGACGAGCCATAGGCACAGCGACCAACCCTCTCAGCCCGAGCACGATCCATCGGATTGTTGAGGAGATTTGACCTTCGGCCCGCGATCGCGTTACGTTGAGAGAGGAATCGCCGGTGTCATCTCCGAAAAGTCGGACGCCGGATGGCCCTGTGAGCTGACGCTATGATCTCGGTCCCGCAAGCGTTCGAGATGGCCTGGAAGCACTATCAAGCAGGCCGCATGCAACAGGCGGAGCAGCTCTGCCGGCAGATCGTACAAGCGGATGGCAACCATGTCGATGCTCGGTATCTTCTCGGCCTGATCGCGGCTCGAACGGGCCGAAACGATGAGGCTGTCGATCACCTCAAGGCCGCGGTGCGGCTCAAGCCCGATTTCGCCGATGCCCAAAACATCCTGGGGGTCGTGTTGGTGACCCAGCGGAAGCTGGCGGAGGCTGTGGGCCGCTTCAGGCAGGCCCTGGCGCCAGGCCGGACCATGCCCTGGCGCACAGCAACCTGGGCAATGCCCTGAGGGAGCAAGGCGAGCTGGACGCGGCAGTAGCCAGCTTCAGGGAGGCTCTGCGCTTGAGGCCGGACTTCGCCGAGGCATACAGCAATCTGGGAAGTGCCCTCCACCAGAACGGGCAGTTCGAAGAAGCCGAGTTCTGCTTGCGGCAAGCCCTGCGTCTCAAGCCGGATAACGCCGAGGTTGCCTACAACCTCGGGATCTTGCTGTGGAAGCTCGAGAAGGTCGAGGAAGCGACTGCTTGCAATGAGCTGGCCGTTCGCCTCAAGCCAGATTATGCCGAGGCTCATGCGAATCTCGGCAACGGTCTGATGGATCAAGGCCAGCTCGATGATGCGATCGCAGCCTATCGCACCGCACTCCAGTTCAAGCCGGACGCTGCCCAGATTCACAGCAACCTGGTTCGAATCCTGCACTTTCATCCCGGTTACGACCTAAGGGCGATCTGGGAAGAACTGCGGCGCTGGAACGCCTGGCATGCCGAACCGCTCAAGAAAGGCATCCAACCACATACCAATCATCCGGATCCCCATCGGCGTCTGCGCATCGGTTACGTCTCGCCGGATTTTCGCGATCATGTTCACTCATTCTTTATGGTTCCTCTGCTTTCGAACCATGACCACCGCGCAATTCGAAGTTTTCTGTTATGCCCAGGTGGCACACCCTGACATTTTGACCGATCGATTGCGCGGCTATGCCGATGTCTGGCGCGATATCGTTGGCCTCTCTGACCTTCAGACCGACGACCTGGTGCGCAGGGACCAGATCGACATCCTTGTCGACCTGAAAATGCACACCGCGAACAACCGGCTTCTCGTCTTTGCCCGCAAGCCGGCGCCGGTGCAAGTGACCTGGCTGGGATACCCCGGAACGACCGGCCTGTCGACCATCGACTACCGTCTTACCGACCGTTACCTCGATCCACCTGGGCTTTTCGACGCCTTCTATTCCGAAGAATCCGTGCGGCTGCCGGATACCTTCTGGTGTTACGACCCGATGACCGACGAACCGTCGATCAATGCGCTTCCGGCTTTGCAACTCGGCGTGGTGACCTTCGGCTGCCTGAACAACTTCTGCAAGGTCAACGACGGATGTCTGGAGCTGTGGGCCCAGGTGCTGCGGGCGGTTCCGAGGTCACGCCTCTTGTTGCAAGCCCCACGAGGCCTGGCGCGGGACAAGGTCTTGGCCGGGCTCCAGGGGGAAGGGATTGCCGCGGCACGAGTGGTGTTTGCCGACAAGCTGGCGCGGCCGGAGTATTTGAAACTCTACCACCAGATCGACCTGGCTCTGGACCCTTTCCCTTATAATGGACACACGACCAGCCTGGACGCGTTCTGGATGGGTGTACCAACCCTCACGATGCCGGGCAAGACGGTGGTCGGACGAGCGGGCTGGAGCCAGTTGTGCAACCTCGGCCTGAAGGAGCTGGCGGCGGAAACCCCCGCGCTGCTCGTGGCGCGAGCGGCCGAACTGGCCGGCGATCTGCCTCGGCTCCAGGCTTTGCGCGGGACGTTACGGCAAAGGATGTCGCAATCGCCCCTCATGGACGCCGGCCGCTTTGCTCGCCATGTGGAGCAAGCCTATCGACTGATGTGGCGCCGGTGGTGCCAAGGTCTACGATCGAATCTCCGATAGAAGACTCGGAACCTGCCCCTCGATCCGCGAGGCTCTACCAGGCGGTTTCACGGGCCGGAGGATCATCCGGACTTCCTCGATCAGGTTACGATAGAGCGCGCTCTGCTGAACCAAGGCCTTTGCATCCACACGAGGCTGCGGGGGCAGGCGTTGCCAGACCGCACTCGGCTTCAAGCTCACTTCGACCAGCTCGAAGTCAATCCCCAGATAGAGGCCCAACGGCGAGTTCGCGATGCCCTGCGCAATCCATCGGCGGTTAAGCCGCTGCGAGAAAAGCGTCATCCCCTCTGAGGTCACGGCACGGACATGGGTGGGATGATTGAAGAAGTAATCATACCTGTGATTAGGTACGATGACTTGGATGAACGCGCCATCCTGACAGACGCGGTACAATTCCTTCATGATCCCGAGGTAGACGTTCGGATCGCGGCCGAGATGCTCCAAGACATGTTTGAGCAGGATCTCGCTGACCGAGTCATCTGGCCATGGCCAGGGAATCACCTCAAGGTCATGCCGGAGGTCGGGCTCTCCGTGGCGATCGACGTTCACGAAGCCATCGAGACGGTTCATGCCACAACCAAGGTTGAGTCGTAATCCGCTCATGAAGGGGTTCCGTCCGGGTTATGACCGCGCCCCGCCCGGCACGCCGAACGAGTTGATCGCTCGTGGCGAGGCCAATAGGATCCAGGAGAGTCACGGTCAATCGCTTAGGAAGTCCAAGACTGAACAACCTGTGGGCCCGTCCCTGTTCGCTATGGGACGCGGGCACGGGGTTCCCGGCGGCCGGGATCGCGTTCGCGCGATCAAGAAGTCGATCGTTCGTCGTTTCGTTGTGCTTCGGGCCGTGAAATTACCCAGGATGGCGCCTTTTGTAAAGTTGAACCGGCCAGTCGCCGCGGGCCGTTTCATTCTCGGATTGGGGATGATACGGTTTCCTCTACCCCTTCGGGATGGCACACGAACCCACCGTTCGCTGATGCCAGACCGGTCTTTCTTATAAGTAAATTTGTTAGTTTGATTATTTTGATTATGCGAAATTTGATATGATGAAAACGAGACGAGCAACGAGGTGCGACCCCTTTGGGCTCGCCCACATTTTTCGCGCGGCTTCGGATGCCTGGCAGGGACTCGACGGACGTGGGGGCCCGCCGATCTTCCAAAAAGAGCCGTCATCGACGGAGTGCATCGTGCTACGTGACCGGACGATACTCCAATCCGCCGGAATCCTTGACACCGAGATTCTCGTAGATCTGTCGCGTGGCGTCCGAGCGATTGAGGGTGTAGAAGTGAATCCCTCGGACCTGGTTGTCCAGCAGGTCTCGGCACTGCTCGGTCGCCCAGTGGATGCCGACCTTGCTGACGGCCTCGGGGGCGTCGGCACAACGCCCGAGCGCCCGGAGCAACCGAGCCGGGAAGCGAGTCGCCGAGCGCCAGCTCGGCCATCCGGGCGAGGTTCTCCCGAGAGGTGATCGGCATGATTCCCGCGATGATCGGAACCCGGATGCCGGCCAGGTCACACCGCTCCCGGAAGTCGTAGAAGTCCGCGTTATTGAAGAAGAGCTGGGTGCATATGTAGTCGGCGCCCGCGTTGACTTTCCGCTTGAGATACTCGAGTTCCTTGAGTCGGTTCGGAGTACCCGGATGCCCCTCGGGGAAGCCGGCAACACCGACCCCGAACCCTCGCGGATCGGGGATCCGCGCACGCGAACGAACGAACTGGACCAAATGCTCCGCGAACTGAAACGCGTCTTGCGCGCGGTCGTGGTTCGCCAGCGTCCGGGGTGGATCGCCGCCCAGGGCGAGGATGTTCTCGATCCGCGATTCCGCATAACGATCGAGGATCGCCGCCAGTTCTTCCTCGGTGTGGCAGACACACGTCAGGTGGGAAACCGCGGTCAGTCTGGTTTCGCGCTGGATTCGGACGATCAAATCATGGGTCCGCTCCCGCGTCGAACCCCCAGCGCCATAGGTCACCGACACAAATGAGGGCTGAAGTGTTTGGAGTTGGGCGATGGTCTCGAATAACTCGTCCGAAGCCTTATCGGTCTTGGGGGGGAAGAATTCGAAACTAAACGTCGTGGGGCGAGCCAGGAATATGTCTTGGATGTGCATGGTCGTTGTCGAGTTCTCACCGTCAAGAAGTCCCGGGCCGTCTCGTCATCCCACCGCACTATCATACAGGACATGAGGGAGCCCCGGGAGTCCTAAACGACCCCTGTGAGGTTGAAATGCAACAGAGTGGAGAGAACGGGCGGCTGATGTCTCAGGACCCGGCTTCGTTCTCAACCCCGGCGACTCCTCGGACTTCCATCCGGCCGCTGAGTAGATAGAGGACCGCCATCCGCACAGCCAACCCGTTGGCCACCTGGTCGAGGATGGCCGAATGGGAACCGTCGGCGACCTCCGGCGTCAGCTCGACGCCACGGTTGATCGGGCCAGGGGCCAGCAGCAGCAGGTCGTCCTTGGCGAGGCGGAGCCGCTCCTGGGTCATCATGTAGAACTGGGAATACTCGGAGACTGAAGGGAACAAGCCCCGCTTCTGTCGCTCGAATTGGATTCGCAGGACGTTGACCACATCGCATCGCGGCAGGATGTCGTCGAGCTGGTACGCGACCTCGCAGCCCAATCGCTCCCACGCTTTCGGGACGAGGGTGGGCGGTCCGCAGAGGATGATCTTGGCACCCAACTTACTGAGGGCGTAGATGTTGGAGCGGGCGACCCGCGAGTGCGAGATATCCCCGAGCAGACCGACGGTCAGCCCGTCGATTCGTCCTTTGGCACGGCGGATGGTCATCAGGTCGAGCAGCCCTTGAGTCGGATGCTCGTGGGCTCCGTCTCCCGCATTGATGATCGAGCAGTTCACATGCTGGGCCAGAAGGTGAGGGGTTCCTGGCGTCGGGTGCCGGATGACCAGCACGTCCGCCCCCATGGCCTCGATGTTCTTGGCCGTGTCGATGAACGACTCGCCCTTCGAGAGGCTCGACCCGCTTGCGGAAAAGTCCTGAGTGTCGGCCGAGAGCCGCTTGGCCGCCAGGCTGAAACTCGTTCGTGTTCGTGTCGAATTCTCGAAAAACAAATTGAAGACGATCCGACCCTGGAGCGTGGGGACCTTTTTCCGGCTGCGGGTCGAGATCTCCGCAAAGACCTCAGCCGTATCGAGAATGGCCAGGATTTCCTCGGGCGAGAGGTCTTCGAGACCCAGCAAGTGTTTACGGTTCCAGACTGCTAGACCGGAACCTACGCTGGCGGGAGCGGCGGTGCTCACGACTCGGATCTCCCCACGGTTCGCGACGGTTCGGGGCCCGCCTCGGTCCAGACAACTTCGTCGGTCGGATCGACCGGAGATAGCCGCACCCCCACATGATCGGCACGCGCCGTGGTCAGATTCAGGCCGACGACATCCGCCTGGATCGGGATCTCCCGATGCCCCCGATCGACGAGCACCGCCAGACGCACCGAAGCGGGACGGCCGAGGTCGCAGATCGCATTGAGAGCGGCTCGGACGGTACGACCAGTGAACAGGACGTCATCCACCAGCACCACGTCGGCCCCGTCGATCTTGAAAGGGATCTCGGTCCCATGCAGGACCGGCCAGCGCTGCGCCTGGCCGAGGTCATCGCGATAGAGGGTAATGTCGACGGCGCCGACTTCCACGCCCACACCCAGGATCCGGCTCAATTCCTGGGCCAGCCGTTCCGCCAGCGGGACGCCACGCGTCCGGATTCCGACCAGGCCGATCGGCGCGTCGGTCCGTGGGGAAGCCGTTAATTGACGCGCCATTGTCGCGACGAGTTGAACTCATCGTCGGACCATCGCACACGATCCGCTTGCCCGGATTCGACATATCACGACCTCCGCGAGGCCAATCTCGCTGGACAGGACAGTGTGAACTCTAGCAGAGAACCAGCCCGTCTTGCAAGCAACCGCGCTGGAGGGGCGTCGGAGGCATCCTTCCGGCGACGGAAAGATTTCAAGATGATGCTAACACCCACCGTCGGGACGGCGAGAGTTGACCGGGATGCACTCGAGCCAATGACCCCGGTGTTTGATCTCAGCTCTTGTGGTAAACAGTAAGGGGACGACGGGTGATTCAGCGGGGGAAGACGGGCTACGAAATCTGCGAGATGGTGAGACTGGGAATGCTCAGCAGAAATGCCCTGGTCACCGGCGCCTCCTCCGGGCTCGGCCGCGAGCTGGTCCGTCAGCTCGTGCTGGACCGCGGGATGACCGTTCTCGCAACGGCTCGGCGGCTCGATCGGCTCGAGTCTCTGGCTGCGGAGCTACCCGCCGGACGGGTCGAGGTGCTCCCTGGCGACCTGGGCGACGCCGGCTTTCGCCAGGAACTCTGGGACCGCGCCCTGATGCGGCCCGGAGGTCTCGACCTGCTCGTCAATAACGCCGGACTGGGCAATTACGCCGAGTTCGCCGAACAAGATCCGGAGGCCATCCGGCAGATCGTCGAGCTGAACCTGATCGCGCTGATCGACCTGAGCCAGAAAGCCCTTCGACACATGAAATCGCGACGGTCCGGCCAGATCCTCCAGATCTCCTCCGTCCTCGGGTTTATTGGGGTCGCCGATTCGGCGGTTTACGTTGCGAGCAAGCACGCGGTGAACGGATTGGTGAAGAGTCTGCGTTACGAGTTATCGGGCACGGGAGTTCGGGTCTGGGCCGCGTGTCCCGGGCGAACGGTCAGTGAGTTCTCGGTGGTCGCCCGGGGCCAGAGCGCCAAGGGGCGGGGATGGCCCGGCCAGGAGCCAACCGATCGCGTTGTTCGGGGAATCGTGCGGGGGCTGGACAGCCGTCGTGGTTTCGTGCTGCCGACGTGGCGTGCCTGGACCATCGTGACCCTGGCCAGTTGGTTGTCCGTACCGTTCGATTGGGTCATGGCACGCTTCAGGCCGGGCGCGTCTCGCGATCCGGCCAACGATCCCCAGGCTCGTGAACCCGAGAGCCGTATCCACTAACGTGAGATCGGCTCCTTGATGGAACGGAGGAAGTGCATGCCCTTGCCACGAGCCTTCAATTGGGCGATGAGGGCTTCCGCGTCGGCCTTCTGCGGGTAATCGAAGGTCGCGACCGTACGACCTCCCATGTCGCAGACGGCCCATACGACGCGAGTCCGGGCGGTCGCCGCGGGCTTGGGTCGTCGCTCGGATTCCGTGCGGGTGCGAGGAGCCTGCCGCGATGCGGTTTCGGGCTGATCCGTGATGCCCATCGCCTCGGCGGCTTCCGCCGCGGCGCGAAGCTCCCGTCGGTTGAGTGTGCGCCTTGCCATGTCAGCTCAATCCTCCTTCATTCGGAACGTTGTCCGGCGCCGACACCGAGCTGTCGATAACCGTTGATGAATGGGGAAGTCGGTACAGGGTCGCTTGATCGATCGGCACGCAACCGAGCGAGGCATACAGCGCCAGGCGCCGGCTGGTTTTCCGCGGCCGTCTGGATCTCGACGAGCTCGATCAGATTCGCGGCGGCGCCGGAAGATCTCGCTGACGAGGAAGCGACCATAGCCTTTTCGTCGATGTTCGGGGGCGACTTCCAGGTTGATCAGGCCGATGCGCGCCCGGCCATCCTCATGGTCGAACCAGCGCATGTCCCAGGTGGAGGCACGCGCCAGCTCAGTGCCGTCGGTTCTGGCCAGCAGGCTCGCCTCGGCCACCGGAAACTCGCCCAGAGCCAATCCCTGCCACCAATGTGCGGGTGGCGCGTCCTCGACGAACTTCAGGTGGGTCTGACGGCGGATCAGGCCACTGCGGGGATCCCGCAGTTCGGGTGTGTTGAGGTCCGCCTCCAGGAGCACGGTCGAGCTGACAGGGACGTAGCCACGATTCATGACTCCGCGCTCAAACGACAGGTGGCCGGAGAGGATCCCCGATCCCTCGCTGCCTCCATAGATCCCCCAGTAGAAGGGGTTTATGGGAAAAAGACTCCCCGCATAGAGTACCTTCGCACCGCAGCCGCGGAGATAGTCCTCGGCCGCGTCGAGAAGTCCGCCGACCAACTCGGGATCGTCGGCCTCCGGCTCGACGAGCAGCATCGCGATCGTCCCGAGCTCGCGATCGAGACAGAGCGGTCGGCCGGGGTCCACTGGCAATCCCGGTCCGAAACCCGCATGGGCGAATCCGACGATCCGGTCGGCACGCTCCGCGACGATGAGTCCGGCCGCGTCGAACGTGACCGAGCCCCAGGCGTGCGTACTCAGCTCGTGCACGCGGAGAGGGCGGGCTGTCGCAGACCTGGGAACCGCCTGGTTCCAGATCCGCGCCAGAGCCGGGGGATCGGTGTTTCGAAAGGGGCGAAATCGCGTCACCGGTTTGGATCGCCGCGTTCGACGTCGAGCGAAGCGAGAGAAACCCCGCCCCGGCGATCGTCCGTCGTCTTGGGATTCAGGCGCAGCCACTAGGGAGTCTGATCGTTCGTTCAGTTCAAGGAACGCCGACTAGCACGTCATGACCTTCTACTCTCACTTCGTAGACCTCTTGCTTGATCTTCGAGCCCAGCGGAGTCTTGCCGGTCCGAATATCGAATTGCCATCCATGCCAGGGGCAGGTCACCGTCGTTCCCTGGACCTGTCCGTCCGCGAGCGGACCACCCTGGTGGGGACAGATCCCGTTGATCGCCGAGATTACCCCGTCTACATTGTACAGCGCATAGACCCGGCCTTCGAACTCCACCTCCGTCGCCGTCCCCGCAGGGAGCGCTTCCAGGGTTGCTAGTTTAACAAAACGCGGCATGAGAACGTCTCCCGACGTATCCGTCTTCCCCCAACCCCGCGCCGCCCCCGTGCCGTGTACGGCCACTCCGCGGGGCCGATCGGGTTTCGAATCCGCAGGATCGTCGCAGGGTTTCCAGTGTAACACAATCGCGCGGGTTTTCTCAAATCCCGATGAGCTGAGTCAACATCCCACGGGCCCAATTCACGGTCTCGCCCCGGTGATTCGCTGTCAGTGGGACAAAAGGTCGGTCGCTAGAGTTGACATCGCCGCTCTACGATCATGCGGTCCACCGCACCCACGCGGCCCGCAGCGCCTCTGACAAGAATCGGACCATCAGTCGACAATCAGAGATTCTCCCGATTGCGGGCACCTGGGGATCTTGCGAACTCCTGCGGCAACCTGCAACGTCCGTCGAAGGCCGTTCTACTCAAACCAGCGGGATCGCGACAATAATGAGTCCTCGTCTCGGTCTCTGATTCGGGAGGGCAGATCGATGGATACGGTGCGCGTCGGCTTGATCGGCTCAGGATTCATCACGGCGATCCACCACGAGGCGATGTTGCGAGTTCCCGGTGCCGAGGTCATCGCAGTCGCCTCGCCGACGCCGGGTCATGCCGAGCGGTTTGCGGTCGAACGTGGGATCTCCCATCACTTCACGGATTCTCGCAGAATCCTCGACCTCAAGGATGTTGACCTCGTCGTTCTGGGCCTACCGAATGACCTGCATTGCGACGTGACCTGCCTGGCGGCCGACGCGCGGAAGCACATCGTGGTCGAGAAGCCCATGGCGCCCAGCCTGGCGGAGTGCGACCGCATGATCGCCGCTTGCGAGCGGTCGGGAGTCATGCTCGGCTATGCCGAGGAACTCTGCTTTACGCCCAAGTATCTCCGCCTCAAGCAACTGGTCGATGAAGGGGCCCTGGGCAAAGTCCATCTGGTCAAGCAATCGGAAAAACATGACGGCCCCCATTCGAGCTGGTTCTACGACACCCGCCGGAGCGGCGGGGGTGTCACGTTCGACATGGGTTGTCATGCGATCGAATTCTTCCGATGGCTGCTCGGGGACTCGTCGACAGGGGTCAAGGCGCGAGTGACCGGCGCCTACGCCCAGATGAACACCTTTGTCCACAGCGACAGGACCGATGGCGACGACGAGGCGATCCTGATCCTGACGTTTGAAGGCGGGGCCATCGGCCTGGCCGAGGAGAGCTGGACCAAGCCCGGAGGAATGGACGATCGGGCGGAGGTTTTCGGGAGCGAGGGCCAGGCCTATGCCGACGTGCTCTACGGCAACGCCCTTCGCGCGTTCTCCCGGCGCGGTTACGGCTACGCTGTCGAGAAGGCCGGATCCACAGCCGGCTGGTCGTTCCCGATCTACGAAGAGATCTGGAACTACGGATTCCCCCAGGAGATGGAGCACTTCGTCGATTGCGTCCGCCGCGGAACCGCACCCCGGGAAGATGGCCGGGACGGCCGAGCCGTGGTCGAGGTTGTCCACGCACTCTACGCCTCGGCCGCTTCGGGCCGTCGCGTCGATCTGCCCTTTGCGAGCGAGGCCGCCCGCCCGATCGATCACTGGAAGCCGATCGGCTCGGCGGGTCCACAGCGCGGGCGGTTGAGGCGTTACCTGCCGATCGCCTCCCAGCGACCGTACGCTCGCTCGCAGGCCGCCACCGCTTCTTCGTAGCGCTCCTTGTCCTCGTCGTATAGCGATCCCGTCTCCAGAGGCAGCCGGCGGACCGTCTCGGCAATCTGGTCACGAGCCCCGAGCATCTGGTGATAGATTCGCTCGTAGGCTTCGCGCTGGGGGTGGCTTCCCAGAGTGTCAAGCTTCTGCCGGATCGCCTGGATTCGCTCCTCGCAGGAACGGAGACTCTTCTGGAGCGCTTCTCGCTCCTCGAAATGAATCCGCGGCGGGTAGGTGGGGCTCTTGAACGGATTGAGTGCCGGCGAGCCGTGCGCCGGTGGATTTGCGATCGCCAGGTTCTCAGACGTCTCAGACACGAATGATGCCTCCGATGGATCGAGTCAATCCACGACGTGCGAGGAGATCCGCCTGTCGGAGATGCCTTCTCTCCTGCCCACGGTCGATCCTCGCGTTGAGCCTTCGCGGCGTGGTCGCTACAATTCTGACCAGTTGGCGTTCGGATCGCCAGAGCAACCCTCAGGGAGGACGACCCGTGCAGAGTCATGCCTGGAATTCCAGTCCGATAGATCTTTCCCGGCGCTCGGCTCGAGCTCTCGACGCGATTCTGCGACTGGTCACAACGTGAGCTGTGGGGAGCTGGTCCCTGGCGTCATCGGGACGAGCCATGAACGGTCCAACGGCTCGATCATCGATAGCTTCATCATCGCGGAGTCCATGACGGAAGACGAGATCAGGGACCAAGTCATTGTATTCCTCCCGTTCCGGGGACAAAGACCAGCCTCCGGGGGAAATCGATTCACCGACAAGGAGGGAGGTGGAATCCATGCCAGCCGCGACGGTTCTCGCGACGGTCCTGACCATCTGGTCGGCTCAGCCTCACTCGGCTCCAGCGGCCCAGAGCCAGTTGCCCGAGGTCGCGGATGGCTGGTCGGTCGAGCAGGTCGCCCAGGCGCCTCAAGTCCTCTATCCAACCGCGATTGTCGCGTCATCTGACGGAACGCTTTACATCGGCTCCGACCCAATGGATATGCCCGGTCCGCCCACGGCGCCGATCGATCGCGTGGTGGCGATCCGGAAAGGCAATGCCACGACTTTCGCCGACAACCTCTGGAGCGTCATGGGCCTGGAGTGGATGGATGGGACGCTCTACGTCGTCCACGCACCGTTCCTCTCGGCTTTCCGCGACATCAACGGCGACGGCAAGGCCGACACCCGGGTTAACCTGATGACGGGACTCGGCCCGAAGCTGCCCGGTTTCAATGGGATCAACGACCATATCGCCTCGGGGATCCGGCTGGGGATGGACGGGTTCCTCTATATTTCCGTCGGCGACAAGGGGATACCGCATGGAGTCGGGCGCGACGGTACGATCATTCAGCTCTTTGGCGGAGGCGTGATCCGGATCCGTCCGGACGGGACCGGCCTGGAGGTCGTTTCGACTGGGGAGTGCAACCCGCTCTCGGTCGCCCTCTCGGCAGGCGACGACGTCTTCACATTCGGCAATGACGACGACAGCAAGAAATGGCCTAACAGCCTGACTCATCACATCGTCGGGGGTCACTACGGTTATCCGTACGAGTTTCTGACATCCCCGCGCCGCGCACTTCCGATCATGGGCGGGCATTTCGGCGGGGTCGGGGCGCAAGGGATCTGCTACAACGAGGATGGGCTGCCAGCGGAGTATCGGGGCAACCTGTTCTTCTGTGATTGGGGCCTACAGACTGTCGATCGCTTCGAGATTCGCAAGGCAGGCGGGACCTTCGCGATCGTGCGACGCACCCCGCTGGTCACCAAGGGCGGAGGTGAACGATTTCCGGCCGTTCTCCCTGGCCGTGTCGGCTGACGGCGCGAGCCTCTGGCTGGTCGACTGGGCCTACAACGGCTGGCGGGACGCCAGGGCGAAGACGGGCCGGCTCTATCGTCTGTCGTACGTCGGCCCGGGTGCGGTCCGACCGGCTACGCGTCCGACTGGACGGGATGCGACGGTCCGGCTCGAGGCCCTCGATCATCCAGCGCTATCGGTCCGGCTGGAATCCCAGCGGATCCTGTCAGGAATCGGAGCTTCGGCGGTCCCGGGACTGATTGATCGGCTGAAGAACGGAGGCAATTCCGAATCCGGCCGGATTCATGCGCTCTGGGCACTCGACGCCATCGGCGGTCCCGACGCGCGGCGTGCCATCGGGTCAGTGCTCTCCGATCCCTCGGCGCGGGTTCGGCTTCAAGCCGTTCGCTCGGCGGGTATCCGCGGGGATCGATCGGTCTTGCCGGCTCTTGCCCGCTTGTTGAGAGATCGGGATGCCGCGGTCCGTCGGGAGGCCGCGATCGCGATGGGGAAATTGGGAGACACTCAGGCGGCGACGGCTCTCTACGCGGCTCTCGGCGAGTCCGATCGCTTTGCCGCATGGTCGATCCAACGGGCGATCCGACGCCTCGCGCCTGGGATCGTGAGGCACTGGTCGCCGCCTTGCTCGACGAGCGCCGGATGGAGCCCGCCCTGGACTTGACGGATGAAGCCTGGTCGGTCCCGGTGGTCGCTGCCTTGACCGAGGCCCTGGGCCGGACCACGGCGCCCGCGGTACGGGGCCGGATCGTCGCTAACTTGGCGGGTCTGTATCGCTGTTATCCGGAGTGGTCGGGCACCTGGTTCGGGACCAACCCGCTGGCTGGGCGATTTCCGGAGAAAACGCGGAACTGGTCCCCGGAGGGCATGGCGGGGGTACGTCAGGGTCTGGTTCTCGGTCTGGCCGATCGGGATCGCTCGGTTCGATCTCTGGCCATCGAGGGGCTGAGCCAGGCGGGAACGGACGCCGTCCCTCAACTTCGTGCGGCGATGGCCCGTGAGCGGGACCCTCGCAACCAGGCGGTCCTGGCCGAGACTCTCGGCATGCTGGGCGATGAGGCATCGGCCCCGATGCTCGCGATCCTGCTAGCCGACGCGCGGTATCCCGAAGAGGTTCGCGCCGCCGCGTTGCGCGGGCTGTCGGCATTCCGCGATCGTCGGTCGTTGAATGCACGAGTGGCCCTGATCTACGACCCGAACTCGCCCCCGACGCTCGTGGCCGATGCACTACCCGGCCTGGCCGCCACGGGACTCTTGCCGACGTACGACCTTGCCTCGTTCCTGGAGCACAAGGCGCCGGCGGTCCGGGCGGCTGCTCTCTTGAGCCTGAATGTCAAGAAGGCCTTACCGGTCAACCTGAAGCAGGTAGTGCTGGACAAACTCGCCGACCCGGCTCAGGAAGTCCGCGAAGCCGCGATTCTGGCGGTCGTCGCCTTGCGGATGACCGAGGCCGTACCCGGTTTGCTCGCTCTTGCCAACAAGCCGAAATCTCCGGAACACGATTCGGCAATCGCGGCTCTTTGCCGTCTACCCGACTCTCGGGCACTGCCGATCTACCTGGCGGCGATCGAGGATCGCAATCCACAGGTGCGACGCGCAGGGGAGTCGGCTCTGATCGCAATCCGCGACCGAGTTCCCGATCAGATTGCCGCAGTGGCGCGGTCGGCGTCGTTGTCCAGCATTGCGGGATTATCTCTGGATCGAGTGCTGGCACGATTGGAACCGATCCGGAACTGGCGAGTGATCGGTCCATTTCCCCGGACCACACCCCAGGTTTTCGTCGGAGAAAACACGATCGATTTCACGCGGACGCATCCCGGAGCGTCCGGGCAATCGATCAAGTGGTCAGCCCGACGGGCCGACCCTGCTACCGGCCGCGTCGACCTGGATGACCTGAAACACGCCTCGCCTGATCGCGGGAGCTTCGGCTATGACACGACCAGCTCGCCCAACCTGTGCGCCTTCGGATACTCTGAGATCGATTCGGATGCCGAAGGCCCCGCCCTCATGCTCGTCGGCTCGAGCGGGACCATGATCGTGACGGTCAATGAGAAGATCGTCTACGAGTTCAGCAGCCTCGCGGGCAGGTCATCCGCTCCAGACGCGGACCTGGTGCGCTTTCACCTGGCCCGGGGCCGGAACCGGATCCTTGTCGTCAGCCGGCAGGGGATTGGTCGTTGGGGCTTCGGCGTCCAGATCGCCAGGAGCTCGTTGAGAACACGTCAGGACATCGCCCGGCCAGGCGTCGCGAAGGTCGATGACCTGCGTCGGGTCGCCCTTCGCCACGAAGGGGATCCTCAACGAGGTGCGGAGCTCTTCTTCGATCCCAAGGGGATTGGCTGCGTCCGTTGCCATTCCGCAGGCGGGCGGGGACGATCCACCATCGGCCCCGATCTGACCAGCCTGGCCTCGAAATACGACCGGGCCGAGCTGATCCGCTCGGTCCTGGAGCCCTCCAGCCGGATCGCAACGGGATACCAGACGGCGATCGTGGCGACTCGCAACGGCAAGGTCTTCGCTGGAGTGGTCCGCGTCGAGACCGATGACTGGCTCGAACTGGCCGATTCCGAAGCGAGACTCATGAGAATACCCAAGCTCGACATTGCAGAGCGTCGCTTGAGCGAGGTCTCGATCATGCCGGCCCGCCTGGTCGAGTCGCTTTCCGCGGCTGAGTTCTCCGACCTGATCAGCTACCTGGCGAGTCTGAAACAGCCCTCGCGTCCTCTCGGGACTCCATCGGTTCCACGATGAACCACAACGCGCGGGACTCGGCCCTTGGTTCAACCGCTCTAGGCAAAACGGCTCATTGAACTTAAATTTAGGTGAGCACCCACGGGATTGGAACCTTTGAATAGACCGCGACCAGCCGCGGGCATGCACCCAGGAGAGATACGAATTGCCATGATGATCAAAGCGACCGATATTCGTCGAGGTATGGTCATTACGATGGAGGGTGTGAACTTCGTCGTCCTCGACTTCGCCCACCACACGCCGGGCAACCTCCGGGCGATGGTGCAGACCAAGCTCCGGAACATGAACAGTGGCTCGCTGATCGACAAGCGATTCCGCTCCGTCGATCAGATCGAGGTTCCCTACGTCGAGACCAAGGAATACGAGTACCTCTACTCGGCTGGGGACGATCACGTCTTCATGGACACCGAGACCTACGACCAGCTCAGCTTCTCGCAGGAGATTATCGGCACGTCGATGGTCTATCTCCTGCCGAACAGCCGGGTGATGGTCAAGTACATCAACGACAAGGCGGTCTCGATCGAGATCCCCGACGTCGTGGAACTGGCCGTGACCGAGACTCCGCCTGCGCTGGCTGGAGCCACGGCCACCAATCAATACAAAGAAGCGACTCTCGAGACCGGCCTGAAGGTCAACGTGCCCCCGTTCATCAAGAATGGCGAGCGGATCCGGATCGACACCAGGACGGGTGAATACCTCGAGCGCGTGAAGTGAACTCGGACAATCAGGGTCGGGTCGAGCGAGCGCTCAACAGAAGGAGTCCGCGTCGTGGATGATGTGACTCGACTCCTGTCGGAACTGGTGGCCATCCCCAGCGTCAACCCGATGGGGCGCTCCTTATCGGGCAAGGAGTTCCTCGAGACGCGGCTGACGGCCTATCTCGACGCCTGGTTTGGGGCGCGGGGTGTGGCGTGTCAGCGGCAGACCGTCGCGCCGGGCCGCGACAACCTGATGGTGCGTTATGAGGCACCGGGATCGCGGCGGACGATCCTCTTTGACGTTCACCAGGATACCGTGCCAACTGAGGGCATGACGATCCCTCCGTTCGAGCCGACGGTTGCGGAGGGACGGCTCTACGGGCGCGGCTCGTGCGACGTCAAGGGGAGCATGGCGGCGATGGTCGCGGCGTTCGCCCGGCTGGTTCGGGAACGGCCGGCCGGCTCGGCATCTGTGCTTCTGGCCTGCACGGTGGACGAGGAGTTCACCCACACGGGCTCGTCGCGACTCGCGGAGACCGATCATGGCGCCGAGGTGGCGATCGTCGCCGAGCCGACCCGGCTCGACCTTGTTCACTGCCACAAGGGTGCCCTGAGGTGGAAGATCCGGACTCGCGGCCGCGCCTGCCACAGTTCGGCGCCCCATCTCGGTATCAACGCCATCTACCGAATGGGCCGGGTGCTCGAGGTCATCGAGTCGTACGCCGAGGTGCTCTCACGATCCGCTCCCCATGCCATTCTCGGCCCGCCGAGCCTGTCCGTCGGCCGGATCGAGGGCGGACAGAGCGTCAATATCGTCCCGGACTGGTGCGAGATCGAGGTCGACCGTCGAATGCTCCCGGGCGAGGAATCGGCACGTTGCCTGGATGAGGTCAAGGGGGAGCTCGCCAAGCGCCTGGACGGGCTCGATGGGATCGAATTCGGCGAGCCGTGGGTGGACATGCCACCACTCTCGCCGCGCGCTTCCAAATGGCTCGAACCCCTCGGTGACGCCATTACGATGGCCACGGGCCGGCGCCCGGATGTCATCGGCGTCCCGTTCGGTACCGACGCTGGACCGTTGAATGAAGCGGGATTACCCTGCGTCGTTTTCGGACCGGGCGATATCGCTCAGGCCCATACCAAAGACGAGTGGATCGATCTGGAACAGGTCCACCTCGCCGCCGAGGCTTACTACCAGATCGCGGTGACGCTCGGCGAGGTCGTCTGACAGACCTCGTACGACCTGTACCGGCCGTCGGTAGGAGTCACAGAATCCAGATCCCAGAGAGACGTGATGGGAATCGGGAAAAGGCGCGGAGACCGGTCAGGTGGAATTCCTGATAAGAACGAGTGGGTCGCATCAACAGTGCGATCCACCCGGATTCCTGGAGCGTCATCGGCTCAGTGACTGTGTCGGAAGGTCTTTGTAGGGTGCTCTGTGAGCACCGATCCGACTGTCTCGGAAGGTCTTTGTAGGGTGCTCTGTGAGCACCGATCCGGTGTACTTTGCCCGAGTTAGTGCTCACAGAGCACCCTACAAGACGGCTATCGAGGCTTCCGGGACAGACTCTCAGAAGACATCCATCGTGAAGTGCATCCCCTGGTAGAACTTCTTCTTCTGCCAGTCGTGCCAGCCGTGAGGATGACGGAAGAGCCCGAAGACCCGGTAGCCTCCGTATTCGTTGCGATAATACGGGCCCTGAATCTGGGGCACGACCCGCTGTTCGCGGGGATAGCGGTACCAACCGTCGTACAGGCCCTTATACTCGAATCCGTTGCCGGGGACTTGAGGCGGCGCGTAGGGCCAGTGGAGATAATCGTTCCAGTCCTGCGCCTTGGCCGACCCGACCCCGCCGAGGCCGAGGACCGCGAGGGTCAGGGCCATCACTTTGATCCATGAGTAGCGCGACACAATACACCTCCCTGAACGAGACCCATTCCCGAACCGTGGCTACTATGCCACACGATTGGCGGGTGGGCGGGGGATTTCTCATTTTCTGACAGACCTGGAGGACGAGTCATGTCGGCCGTACGGATTCGGCGGGACTTACCGTTGGGCCGGAGCGAGTCGCGAGCGGAGACTCATCGAGGTTGGAACTGGGCGTGGCCGTGGTTTCTCGCGGTCTGTGTCTCCTTTGGCCTCGCTACGGAAACGTGTAAAGCCCAAGAACCGAGGACCTTGGCTCCGCTCCATCCCGAGCAAGCCCGGCTCCGGGAGGTGGTGGAGTTGCTCGCCTCGCCGGAGTTCGGTGGCCGGAGCGGGCCCGGTGGCGAGAAGACAGCGGCTTACTTGACCGAACAGTTCCGTCGGCTCAAGCTCGAGGGCCTTTTCGGAGGGGAATACACTCAGGTGATCCCCGGTAAGGAACCCGGCAGCCGAATCGGCCGTAACGTCGGAGCCATGCTCCGCGGGTCCGATCCTGTGCTCCGCGAGCAATGGGTGATCGTTGCAGCTCACTTCGACCACCTCGGGGTGCGCGGGGGCAAGCTATTCCCAGGGGCGGATGATAATGCGTCGGGTGTGGCCATGATGTTGGAGGTGGCTCGCTGCATCGTTCGTGCACCATCGCCTCCGAAGCGGAGTGTGATGTTCGTGGGCTTTGATCTTGAAGAGGTTGGGTTGTTCGGCTCGCGCTATTTCGTGGCCCATTCACCAGTCCCGCTCGAGCACATCGCGCTGTTTATCACCGCGGATATGATTGGCCGCGCCCTCGCCGGAGTGTGCGACGATCATGTCTTCGTCATGGGCACCGAGCACGCACCGAAGCTGCGCCCTTGGATCGAAGAAGCGGGCCGAGGCCGTCCTCTGATCGTCGGCCTGCTTGGCTCGGACCTGCTGGTCCTCAACCGAAGCGACTACGGTCCCTTCCGCAGCCGGAGCATCCCGTTCCTCTTCTTCACCACCGGCGAGAATCCTCGCTATCACACTCCTCAAGACACTCCCGATACGCTCAACTATGCCAAGCTGACTTCAATCGCCGGGTTGATCGAACAGGTCGTAGGTAACGCCCTATCCGCGCCAGAGCTTCCGCGCTGGCAGACCAAACCGGATAACCCCTTGGCCGAGGCAGTTACCATCCGCGATGTCCTTCGGCTCTTGGCGAAGAACAGTGCGCACCTCGAGATCGGCATCGCCCAGCGCTTCGTCATCGACAATACCCTCAGCCTGGTCGAGGAGATCGTGACCCGGGGCACGATCACGCCGGACGAGCGGTCCCGAGTCGTCCAGGGTGCCCGAATCGTGCTCTTCACCGTGCTCTAGCTCGATGCTTTGCTCTTCCCGTCGGGTTTTTCGGACGCTCCGGTCCTCAGCGGATCCATCCGGCGCCGTGGGGCCGGATCGACGGGTTGCGGTTGAGGTGGCAGACGATTCGCAGGCGCGGCAGGTCGAGCGGGGGCGCGCTGGAACGGGCCGAGATCGCCTCCGGGCACGAAAGGGACAAATGGAGCGGCCCGGCCTCGCTCCCGCTCGAAATCCGGTCGGTCGGGGGGCGCGAAGGGATTGGGCAGATCGGGTGGGAGATGGTCCGGCAGGAGCTCACTGGGCGGGAGTGAAGGTGGTGCGGGCTCCCTGGCATTGGCCCGTGAGGAGAGATATCGAGCCCAACGCTGACCCGCGTCGGGCTCGGGTGTGAGGACCGGACCGAGCGGAGTGTCCTCGAATCGGTGGATCGGGCGGCCCTCCGATTTGACCAGATAGTCGGCGACGGCACGGGCACGAGCTGGCTCGCCCTTGGACCACAGGATTTGCGTCCGTAAGCTCAGTAACGCGAGCCGCTGCTGGGCCGTCATCACGCGCGGTTCCAGGGCATCGAGATCCGCGTCGGCCGCGGCGAAATCTCCCCGGAGGTAATCGAAGAAGAGCCGATCTTCCGGGGTAACGGCGGAACCCGTGTCTCGATCGGCCTCGCCGGTTTCTTGGCGGGGTGGACCGTTGCAGGTCGCGGATCCGATCCGGCCGAGTCGAGCAAGGCGTGGGAGCGAGGAGTGATGTGGGGAAACCTCGCCGGGCAAAGGTAGCAGGGTGGGACGACCGTCAATACGTCCGTCCGCACTGGCTGTGGGGAGTCCGTCCAGCAGAAGATTCCGGGCGGTCCGGGTCAGTACGGCGAGCCACGCTCCTCGCGCGGCTTCATCGGGCATCACCAGTGAGGTCTGTTCAGTCGTGACATCATAAATCGCTGGCAGGGTGAGCGCCGTTGGTGGCCCGAACCGCAGGGCGATTGTCCGCCCGTCCGGCGACACCGCCAGACTGCCGACCCGCATGCTGCTGTCCACGGGATGGAACCGCTTGAGAATGCCTCGTTCCCGAGGGAGACTCCAGACCACGTCGGTGTCTCGGCCTTCGATGTCCACCGAAAAAAAACACCGCTCCTCCTGGCGATCGAAATCGATCGCGACGCCTCGAATCCGTGCTCCGCGCCGAGGGATCTCGGGCGCGGATAGGTTGTGGACGGTCGGGGCCTCACCGGTCTCCAGGAATACCTTTGCCAGATCGAGCTCTGAGGACCGTGGACCGACCTTCTCCACCACGACATAGATCGACCGGCCGTCGCTACTCCATGATGGCGTTGCCTTGACCCGATCGACCGCCAAGGTCTCCCGAATGGCGACGAAGGTCTGACCCCGGCGTTCGACCACCTGAAGACGATTCTCTTCCAGGTCATCGCCGCGAATGAAGGCGAGCTTCCAACCGTCGGGAGACCATGCGGGCATGACCGCGTGCTCGATCGTCTGCGTGAGTCTGTGGGGCTCGACCTTGAAGATCAGGATCGCCGGGTTGCGGCCAGGTCTGGGGAAGGCCAGGTACTGGCCGTCCGGGCTCCACGCAGGGGCCACGAGGGGGAACATCACTCGCGCCTCGGGTTCCAGTTCGTAGTCCGGCATGGCCACGACGGTCCGCTTCCGTTTCAGACTCTGCTGGATTACGAGCTCCAACCGTCCTCGTGGGGCCGTCTTGAGGGGCCCTATCGATGTTGGCACAAACCGGCCGAAGGCCATCGCACGCCCCTGCAAGCTCCAGGAGGGCGCGGTCAACGGCCAGGCTGATTCCTCGATCATCGCCGACGACACAGCATCTCGGTGCGAGGTCCAGATCCGGTAAGATGGCGAGTCCGACGACGGTTTGGGAACACCGGGATCTCGCGGATCCCGAGGGCTCAAACCTTCGCGCGACGTATCAAAAAGCCAGCCGGGTTCGCGTCCATCGCGATCGGTCCCCGGCGCAACGGTGTAGCTGAGCCACTGTGAGTCGGGCGACCACGACATCGGCGCCCCCTCCCAGCCGGCCACCAGCGTGGTGGTCAGGAGGAGGAAGAACTCGCGAAGTCCGTGCTGGAAAACGAGCAAGCTCATAGAAGGGCCGTCCAACGAGAGGAAAAGCACACGACTCATCAGTTCAGTCGGCGGCCGTCGAGCCATCCGATCGATCGAGACGACTCTCCACCAGTGATGCGGAGCGTCCCGCCAACCTCTCTCCAGTATAGAGTCCTGCCTCCCGCCTGGATAGCGGAACGGCGGACGAGCAGGAAATCCTCAACTAGGAACGCGAGCTCGATGACGAGCGGGACGTCGTGCAGTGATCTCCGGCGTCCGTAACAACGCCCGATTTTCAGCGCATTCTGGCGTCGTCTGGTGGCGCACCCGCGTTTCACGGGAGACGAACCGGATTCGGAGTGGCCGTCCGATCGCGAACGGCCGAACCCGCTTGTCGGAAGTCCTTGACGGGCTGGGCGTTCGTGGTCGAATGGCCCATTTCGGACAGAATCGTTGCCATACGACCGCCTCCGCTCGACGGCTACTGCGTGGCCGGCGAGACGGCTCCGCTGTGCTTGATCGGGTGGTAGATTCCCGGAGTTATGCCATCGAACGATATGTTTAGAAGATGGAAGGAGTTCATCCGTTGTTTGTCTGGCGGGTACTCGGCCAATTCGAAGCCCGCGCTACGGAGCAACGTGCCGATCCTCAATTCGCAAAAAATCCCGGGAGGCGGATCAGCGTCAACGACGGCCGAGAGGGCGCGGTGCGAGAGTAGGAGCCCGTTGAACGGGACGATGCCGGCTGCGTGCTGACGGAGCGCCGGCGGAAGCAGGTGCATCTGCTCGCGGAACCAGTGCCATTCGGGGTGCGTCTCGTGAAGTTTCACCGAAGTTCCGACCACATCCCTATCCCACAGTTCCCCGAAGAATTCCTTGACGGGTGCCGTCGCGAGGGTGTCCCATTCCAGCATCAGGTACCGCTGAGCCCGCACCCCTCCGTGTAGGAACCAGCGGTAAAGGATACTGTCGGCGCTGCTCCACTTGTCCTCCGAAGACCACCGATTGGAGAGCAGATGCACGTCGACCGCACCATCCACGCAATCGGAACACGCGTTGCAAACCGCAACGACCGGGAACGGGTTCAGCCGCCGGAGCAGCTCAAGATGGTCTCGAGTTGTGGCGTCGTCCCGGTAATGGGTGAAAACGATGCAGCACTCGAGGAGCGGCTCCGTGCAGGCGCGCTCCTTGACGAGCGTCTTCGCCGCACGTTCCTCGCTGTCCGCCGGTCCGCACAAGCCGCCGCGCTTGCGAAACGGCGACCCCCCGGGGCTCACCTCGCTGAAGAACTCTGAGTACAGGGGTTCTATTGCTCCAGGTGCCCACCGCAATGACTCGCCCAAGGCCAGCCGACACTGTTCGGTGTAGTGTGCTTCGTCGTCCCAGAGCTTGATGACCGCCTCGACCCATGGGGAAACTTCTTCGGAGGCGGGAAGGACGCACGAAGTCGGCGTCAGCCGGTTGGGCAGTGACAGCACAATCCCCGCGTTACCGAGTGCCTCGGGTATACCGCCCCGGTCAGAACCGATGACGGGGATTCCGTTCGCCATCGCCTCAACCGCCACCAGTGGCTGGCTCTCGCGCCACAGAGAGGGCATCAGGCAAACCCTTGTCACGCCCCAAAAATGGCGCGGGTCGGGCGTGTTGGCCATGAGGCTGACGTTGCCGTGAACGCGGAGGTCGATCCCGCAGTCAACCAGCGTCCGTTCGGTGCCGCGCCCCTCGACGACGAGGATCGGGATGTCGGGACGTCGCCGTCCCAACTCGTCGGCGATTCGGGCGAACGCGTATACGCCCTTCTCATGGGAGGGAGTGACGAATGTCAGGTAACGCGGAGAACGCGTCTCCGCGCGGACTCGGCCGAGATCGATGATGTTAGACAGTACCTTGCAGTCGAGGCCAAGGGACCGGCTATAGTGATCGGCGGCGAACCGGGACGGGACGATCACGGCATCCGCCGTCGTGAACGGCCGGGCATTGGCGTAGCTAAAGTTATGGAGCGCGAAGACCACGGCAATGCCCTGCTCACGGGCTCGGGCTCTGATCTGTTGAGCAAGTAGGTTGCCGCCATAGTTAACAAGGACATCGGGGCGGAATCTGCCCAGGACCTCGTCGAAGAGCCGCAGGAACTCATGGCGGGCGATTTCGTCGGGCCTATGTGGCTGGATGCCTATGCTTGGACCGAGCGTGACGGGCACGCCTCCGAAATCCAGCCGAAAGTGATGCGGGCGGTCCCCGAGAATGCCACTTGCGCCGACGGTCCATGCGCCCGCGGCGACCTCTTCATAGGCGATGCCACGAGCCGTCAGCCAAGCGGCGGGGTTGGCCTGCTGGCTCGCATCAGGCCCCATACCCGACAGCGCTTCGATGGCAAAACCCGAGCGCCCCAAGGATTCCATCATCGCCCGGCTGGCGACGGCGGCGCCATTGGTGTCGTCAAGGTAGGGGTGGGTGGTCGCGAAGAGGATGCGTCTCAAAGTAGGGCACTCCCACAGTAAAGGGCACAGGATACCGGCTGTGATGACAGGCTCCAGGCGCCGAATTCAGTCCGTGATCTCATCTCCGATGCGACCGGGCGTGGCTGTCGCGTTCGGGTGCCCAGGGGACATCGAATCAGATCCAGCCACCGACGGCTGCACGACCGCGGGCTGGTGAGACCTCCGTAGACGTTCGAATAGGTTGACGTACTGCGGTTCTAACAGTTCCGGCGCCCAGCGGCTCGATTCCATGATCGCGCGGCGGCTCAATTCGGAATACCATTCTTTATCATCCCAAAGGGCAATGATCGCCTTCACCCAAGGTCCGACCTCTTCCGCGGTGGGCAATTCGCGAGTCACGGGGCCTAGTCGCGATGGGAGCCCGAGCACGATTCCGGAATCGCCTAATGCCTCAGGTATGCCGCCTCGGTCGGATCCCACGACGGGAATACCGTTGATCATCGCTTCTATGGCGACGAGTGGTTGGTTCTCCCACCGCAAGGAGGGCATGACACAGATTCGCGTGATGCCCCAGAAAACGCGCGAATCGGTCGTGTGTGCCATCAGGCTGATGTTACCGTGTACCCTTAAGTCGAGGCCGCAGTCGACCAGTGTTCGCTCGGTCCCGCCCCCTTCCACCACGAGGAGTGGGATATCAGGTCGCCGACGGCCCAGCTCGTCGGCGATCCGGGCAAAGGCGAACACGCCCTTTTCATAGGACGGATTCACAAACGTGACGTAACGCGGTTCCCGTGACAGAGCTCGGGACCGATCGATAGGCATAGGACATGGCAAGATGCTGCATGTGAGATCCAGCGTTCGGAGGTAGTAACTTGCCGCGAATTCGGACGACACGATCACGGCGTCCACTTCTTGAAAAGGGGCGCGGCTCCGGAAATTGAAATCATGAAGCGCAAAGACGACCGCAATCCTCCTCGCCCGCGCAACGCCGAATCTCCTCCGCCAGGGAGTCGCCACCCAAGATCACAAGCACATCGGGCCGAAACTCATCCAGAACGCCTTCAAGTAAACCGAGAAACCCGAAAATCTCGGGTTCCTCAGGCACGTGTGGATGAGTCGTCGGGCTCCTATGAAGCACGACCTGCACGCCTCCGGCGGTCAAGCGATAATGATGCGATGCATTCGCCTCGAGAACAGTATTGCTCGTGGAATTGGCTTGCTTATCGAAGAACTCAGGCATCACACCCTGCTCGGCCAACCAATCTCCGGCGTCGAATTCCTGGCCTGTCCCGACAACCGTCCCGGTCATCGCCATGGTGGGGAATCCCCACTTCGCTAGGCATTCCATGAGTGAACGCGTTGCAACGCTCGCTTCATTATACGTATCGAAGTAGCACGCATGCGATGCGAAGGCCAAGCGCGGCTTGCCGGGTTGGGTTTCCCTGTTTTCCGTATACCCAGAATTCTTATGTTCTATCATGCTCCACGTCATCTATTTCGCTAGACCAGCGACCGTATGAATTTCGTGCCCCCGTGCGTGTATTTCCGCTCGCCGGCGGTGGCCTTCACCGTAGTTGGCTCGGGTCGACGATCCCGATAGCTCCAGGGCAGCTCGATCTGACGAGGCCAGGATCGCCTTGACCAGGTGGACTAGAACAGGAACAATGCAGGGAGACAGAACTGTACTGTCCCGCCCGTGTTGCCCAGGCCTCTTAGGTCCGCCAATTCGCGCCGACACATTCGGCACGACTAACGGAGACTTGTCATGCGATTCGCCCGCCCTCGAATCCAGACGCTACTCGTCGCAATGGCGAGCGCCGCGGTAGGCCTGGCGGCGGCGCCACGTTACATCGCGTACATGGATGCATATCCGTACTGCAGTACTCCGGCTGTTAGGGATTGGTTTTCAGAGACCCTTGCAACCGCGGCGGTTATTGGCGTCGTCATCCATGTTGTCATTCTGGTGGTACTCGCACTCCTCCCACGCATGACAACGCGGCGGTGGACGGTCGCCATTGCGATTGTCGCGACCCTACTCGCGGTAGGGGTACACCTATCGCACGTAGCGGATCAATACCGCGCCATAGCGGAATACCACAAATCGCAAAGTCGCGCGCTGGCGGGCGCAAGGCATTGGTCCGGATCACTCGACGAGCATAGGAACATTTCTATCGGTTGTATCGGCTGCGGGTCCGCCGGCGACGAGGAATTGAAGGGACGAGATCTCGCGAGGGTCCTCTGGCACAAAAGACTCTCCGAGAAGTACCAAGACGCTGCGCTCCGCCCCTGGATCCCCGGGCCTCCCCAAAGGGGTCAGGAACCAAAATGCGAAACCGGTTCCTGACCCTTTTCCTCCCCCCTGGGTCGCCCGTTCCACGTCCACGCATTGTCCCGCGCCCGCCTGTCCGCGCCAACTATTGGTCACCGTTAACAGAGCGACGAGACTCCCAGGAACATCAGAGGTACGCCCCCGTCGTGAGGTCAAAACAGAATTGACCGCAGCCGCTGAAAAACAGGCGTCGGAACCCAATTCTGTTAGTAGCGCGCAACGAACGTCGCCCCGTGGTACGACCGGAACAAGAGGAAGCCCAGCACGGCGACCACCAGGATGGCAGCCCAAGCCCACCAGCGGTATGAGCCCGCAGTCAAGACAACGACCGCGACAGAGGCGATGACCATGATTCCCAGATGGGCCAGGATGAGCCTTTCCAGCACGCGGCGGACCGAACGATCGTAGACCGGAACGCCTCGACGTAGTTGTGCTTGGCCAGCCAGCACGCGGCGTAGTTGTGGGCCAGGCTGACTTTCCAGCACGCGGGCGACCCAACGATCGTAGGCCGGCGGGCCACCGTGCTCATACACGGTGTCGAGCACGGCCATCGCGATGGGGCAAGCGGCTAGCCCGAGCGACCAGACAGTCCAAGGGGCCCACCGCCGTACGCCACCCCCGCTCGTTACGAGGGGCGGATGGATGCCGTCCAGCCCGAGGATACCGAAGACCGCGACCACCAGCGGAATCGACAAGAACCAGGGCAGGGAAGCGAAGGCGAGCCGAGCCCGCGATCGCACCCATGATGCGTCTCAGCGTCAAGCGCTTCGAGGGGGGCAATGATGAGCTGACGTCGGACGACATGGTTACCTCTGTGCCCTACTCGCGCTCCTCCCGCGCATGACAACCCGGCGTTGGATGGTCGCCGTTTCGATCGTTGCTGCTCTACTCGCGGTAAGGGTCCACCTATCGCGCGTAGCGGCTCAATACCGCGCCATAGCGGAACATCACCACTCGCAAGTTTTCTTGCTGAGGCGCGGAAGGCATCGGTTCGGATCACTCCACGGGCATAGGAACACTTCTATCGGCTCCAGGTCCGCCGTCCGCGAGGAACTGAAGAGACGGGATCTCGCGAGAGTCCCCTGGCACATAAAGCTCGGCGACAAGTACCGAATCGCTGCGCTCGGCCCCTGGATCCCCGTGCCGCCGGACCCGCCAGATCCGGATTGAGGCCGGCCAGGGGTTTGCCCGTGCGCAAAGGGTGCCGTGGACAAAGCCGACGCATCAATTCACCCCCAAAGCCTGGCCCCACGTCCCGTTTGCTCCCCTATCGGGCCATCCTCGCCGACGTCAGAGCAGGCGGCAAGTACCAGCCGAGTTGGGACCCCTTTCTCCCTTTGCTCCACTCTAGGATTACTGAAATTCCGTATAATCCCCTGTGCAACAGGTCCACGTCGGCCACGTCGAATTCAACGTCGGCGCAGTGACCAGAGGAGTGGCTTGTCCATTGGGGGCGTTGATATTGCTTATCGATGGCGGCGAGCCCAGGCTGGCCACCGCGTTAACCTTCCAAGTAAAACTAGCCAACGGAACCCACATCCCACCATCGTCGAACATCACGTAATCGGTCATGTTCAAACTCATTTGGGCCCAGGTTGCAGGGAACCACCAACCCGAGCCCGGAATAGTCGGAGTGCCAGGCGAATCAAACGCACTCACAGGATTATCTACCGTGGCCCCTGTGTAATAATTAGCCATCCATGGGTTGGTGTCAGTACTATCTGCGTCCAAGAGAGGAAATGTCGCCCCCGTACCCGGCCCCAACGTGGAATAGATGGTCCCCCCCAACCAACTAGTACGATAAACGTAGTTACCGGAGGTCAGAATCTGAATCACCCCGAGCATCCCAACAGCATTCGGCGTGTCGAAACTCCAATTGATTCCCTGGTTCTTGCTCATCGGGGAAAGCGTTCCGAAATTGATCGTATACGAATATCCCGAACTCTGCTGATACAGCGAAACGCCTGTTCTCCATTGGATCTCGTAGTTGAGTTGCGGCCGGCTGATGCCCACGGTCAGTGTACATGCCTTGATTGGCGCGCTCTTACCGAGAACGGTGACCGTGGCGTTAAGGGTCAAAGTGTTGACGCCAGTTGCGCACCCCATTTGATGTTGATTGATGACTTATTGTCGTAATTCGCGGTGTCTAGAGGCGTATTCACAAACGCGGTCTCTGGCGGCGTTGCGGAGGGGTCGGGAACGACCTGGCTCGAGTAGGCCGTTGTAGGCCCCGAGACCGTCCACTGCTCATTGGACAACGTAGGGGTGCCGCCTCCTCTTGAGGCCGGTGTTGCTGTGTAGGCTGTCCCGCCCCCGATGTAAGTACCTGGAAATCCACTGACCGAGACTGTTCCTGTGGCTTTGCCGCCGCCGGACGGACCCGTCCCGGTGATGGTGTATGTGCCTCCAGCTACGTGGCCGCCGCTGCATGTAGCAGAGGAGAGCGAACCCGACGTCGTGGTATTATCAGTGCCTGTGCTAATGAGGGTTCCGGTACCGCCGCCGCCGCTGTACGCGGCGTCGCCTTTCGGCCGTACGGTCGCGGATGCGCCGCCCCCTGTGGCAACGTAACCGCTCATTGGGGCACCTACACCCCTTCCCGGGTGCACGGCAGCGGGTGCGCACCCCGTCGCATCGTGACCGCTCATCGGGGCCCCCGCACCGCCTCCCGGCTGTGCGGCAGCGGGCGCGGGACCCGGGGCGACATAACCGACAATTGGGGCATCCGCCGCCTCCCGGCTGTGTGGCAGCGGGCGCGCCGTGGCGACATAACCGCCAACTACGACACCCGCGCCGCCTCCCGGAGGCACGGCGGCGGGTGCGCCGCCCGCGGCAGCGTACCCGTTCATGGTGCCGCCGGCGGAACTGCCCTGACTGATGGCTCCTCCCGTTGCGGCGGCCGGCGGTGACGGTCGGGCGCTCCCGATAAGGGAATCGATGCCACCCGCCTGGAAAAGAATACCAGCGAGCGGATCCGATTCCGGCTGCGCGCGGGGGCCAGGGTCAGCGGGCGGATGGTTCCAGGTGTCGCAGAGGGGTCGGACACCGAGGCACCCGACGTTTCCGAGTCCACGGTAGCCTCGATCTTGGACCCCAGATCCTCGATCGGCTGTGAGCGTGACCCACCGGCGTAGGCCCTCCCTTCTGTTTCGGGGAGGGCGGCCTGGTTGACTGACGCGGATGAGGGGCCATGGTCCGCGGGCTGAAGATGATCAGCGGCGGCGCTGGGCACCTGCCCGGGATGAGCACCGACGCCCCAGCGCGATCCTCCAGGTGATCTGCATGAGGCTTGAAGGAAGGGATGTGACGGGATGTCCGACTCATGGCGCCCCCTCCGATGGTTAGGACGAAGCTCGATGTCCCGTGTCTCTCGATCGCGTCATTTCACCTGGATTCGGCTTTATGCTTCTGCGCGATCTCGCAAATGTTCTGGGACGGCGAGTAGCATGTCAAGTAAATTCTCGGAACCGCCGCGAGGATTTTCAGAGTCCTGTGCCCAAAGGTCAGCTATTGCGTGATGGCGTGCAGGCCGTCTGTATTCGTAAGCTATTCGCATTTAACGGCTTACGCTAGACCCTGTGATTGGCCGCACTCTGTCGGAGCAGACTCTAACGACTCGACCTGCGCCGCTGCCACGGCTCGGCCGACACGGCATCAAGCAAGTCACCGCTTGCCTGAGCAGCCGCTTCACCGGTGTTATCGCTGTAGATCGACCGTCCACATAGAGGCATTAGCATCCCATGAATTGCTCAAGCACATGAAAGAGATCGGCAAGTTGGTCCTTATAATGCCGCCATCGAGCAACAGAGGTCCTGTAAATTGGCTGGCGAACCTGCGTGAGGCTGGCTGTCTGGACGGCGCGCTGCGTCTTGTGGAATTCCAAGCACGCTTGGTCCCATTTGAGGCCACAGGCGTCGAGGAGTCTCCGCGCAATCCCTTCGAGGTCAGATACGGTATTCTCGTAGTCAACCTCGAAAATCGCGGCCGGGAAGACCTTTCTCCAGTGGTCCATCATACGATAATATTGTTTAAATCTGAATCCGATGTGCTCTAGGTCGTTCGCCCAGCGTACGGCGCGAAAGTCGCTCATCCAGCATGAGACCGCCACGTCGCGGGGGTCACGCCGGCAATGGATAAACGTAGCGGCTGGGAACTTTGCCGTAAGTAATCCAATATAAAAATAGTTTTCTGGCATCTTGTCGACGATTCTGTCGAAGCGCCCGAGGTCCAGCGCATTGAGCTTTCCAAGGTGTTCGCCAGCGAGCCGTTTCAGTGAGCACCCATCCAGAGACGCCAAGCATTCTGTCGGCGTGAGGCCCGCCTGGACCACGGTCGGTAGCTTTTCAAACATCCTTCGGGCGAACGTGCGTTCCCCGGCACCGTATGCCCGGGGGTGGCTGGCAAGTATCTGTTCGACGAGTGTGGTGCCCGATCGCGGCATGCCGATCACGAAGACGGGACGCCTCGTCGCGAGCCCATGCCCGGCGGTTCGATGGAAGAAGTCGGTGTCGAACGCCGCGATCAGCCTAGCTACGAACCGGTCGTGTTCCTCCGGACGGTAGATCACTCCCTCGGCGCGCCTCGATTGCAAAGTTAACTCATTGGCTTCCTTCAGACAGGCCGCGGCCCGCGAATAATTCCCCCGAGCGTCCTCGACATGTGCGATGGCGAAGAGCAGCCGGGCGCGTGGGTCAGGCTCGAGCTGTGAATCGTGGAGTAGTTCTTCGACGATTTGCAGATCTCCGTCCGGCAGTTTGCCTCTGAGCAGCGTGGCTAGGCGAGCGTACGCTGCGGGAAATCGCGGTCGCAGCCGAATTGCCTCGCGCAGCATAGCCTCGGCCTCGGACATCTTCCCGAGCACCTCATACACGCCGCCAATCGAGAAATGGGCAAGCGCCGAGTCTGGACTGCTGTCTCGTGCGACCAGGAATTGCTCTAATGCCTCTTCGGGACGCGCATCCTGCTGTAGCGCACAGCCCATTTCAATCCGCACGCGGGTCTCCGCAGTCGGCGACAGTTCGAGAACGCGCCGCCAGCACGCAACGGCCTTGTCCGACTCATCCGCCACCTGGTAGAGCTCGGCCAACTCCTCGCAAAAACCTGAGTTCTCGGGCTCCATTTCGACAGCCATCCTGTACCAGGTCAAGGCTTCTGCCAGGTGGCCGTCGAAGCGCAACGTCATCCCAATGTGGAGGTAGGAAATCGCGAGGCCGGGCTCAAGGCGGATCGCCTTCATGTACAAGGTCCGCGCTTCCTCTGTGCGCCGAGGAGGCGCAGCGAATCACCCGCGTTGTGGTTGGCGACGCCGGCGGAAGGACCCAGACAAGCCACTTCCTCGAACTTTAGTGGGACCTCTTCCCGGTTCCTGGCACTGAGGCCGGGGAGGAGTGAGCCTTCCCCCGGGCGAGGCGAGGCCGAGAGACAATTCCTCTGCTCGCCGGAGGTGCGGGATTGCGTCTTCCAGCCGGCCAAGTTCCTGGAGGACCAACCCCGCGTTCGCATGGCCCGCAAAAAAACTCTCGCTGCACGCGATGGCCTTGAGAAACTTCTCGAGGGCTCCCTCCAAATCGCCGTTTCCGCGGAGCGCCAACCCGAGGGTGTTCCACCCCTCGGGGTAGATTGGGCGCAGCTTTAATCCGATGAGGCAACAGCCGATGGCGTCCTGATACGCTCCGAGGTTTCGATAGGCCTCGCCCAGCTCCACGTGGAGAGCCGGATCGCTTGGGTGTATCGCCACCGCTTGCTCGAGCAGGGACGCAGCTTGGTCATAATCCCCGCGGCGGTTCATTGAGGCGCGAGAGAGTGCAGAGCGGATACATTCTTGGATTCGCGAATCAGTATGGATCTGTACACATTGATAGCGCCTTCTTCGTCCCCGGACGCTTGCAGTTCCTGAGCGGACTGTAAGAGCTGCTGCACAGAGTCCACGGTTCGCAGCCTCCGATGTCACAAGGGGTTGGGCCTGGATTCCCCAAGCTTTGAATCGAGAAGAATTCCTGAGGCACCGTACCATACACCATGAGGGGCCGCCGAGATCCGTGATTTGCACGAGCTTGGTGGCGCCCTGACCTAGCCGGGTCTGGAGCAACCGGGGTCGATCCCAGGGCTGAGTATTGAGACTCCTCGTTCGACCACCACCGATCTCAGCGCGGCGGGTGCGGTAAACCTGGGGAGTGCGACGATCCGACCCGCGCCTCTTCCCCCTCACTTCGGGCCAATTTGGTCATTCGAGTGGCCCACCTTTCCGAATTTTTGGATTTTTTTATCTCCCTCTGTGGTCGAGAGTTCCGGAGCCAATCGCCCCGGAATCCGCGATAGGTGCATTAACGGATCATCAAACCTGTGGCATACTGAATAATATGGACCATGTGCGACCGTCACCGACCGGAAACCCAGGCTGCGAGCCACGGGGCTGTGCCGCGTGCGGCCGGGCCCGGCACAGCGATTTGGGGACTCGGCCCGAACTCGCTGGGGGCCATGGGGATCGGAGAGGGAGCCGCGGCCAAAAGTGATCACCGAGTGCCAAATCGTGCCACAATTCTCGGGAAGTCAGGCCCACCTCACATCCGGCCCCGCCCAGAACCCCCGCCGGATCCGGACGTCCCGCCGGTCCGGAGTAGGGACTCCCCTCGTCCTTCGTTTCCTTGGTGACCTTCTGTTCGGGATCCGGACGTCCGGCCGGTCTTGAGTAGGGACTCTGGGAAGGGGGCAAAGCCACCGTCCCCAGACGGTGCGGTGGTGATCGCCGACGACTCTCGGAATTTGGTTGGCTTTACGGTTTGCCGGCCCGGAAGAGAGGCGAGGGCGTCAGGTTCTCGGAGTGTTGAGGCGACTTCTTGGGCTCGGCGACAGCTGCGGAATCGCAGGTGGCCCCGCGCTGCGAACGGGGAAGTATCCTCCCAGGTTGAAGACCACAAGACATCCGCTACAAATTGCCGGACCGGTCCCGTCTGTAGGACGGGACCGGTCCGCCACGGGCGCGTCGGCCCACTCATCGGCGGGCGTGCGGGTTTGTGTTACAATCAATCTGGTCGCCAGTTCACCCAGGCTCGCCGATCGCAACCCGGGATGTATGTGTGGGGATCGACCCGAAGGCCCAGATGCGGCCGTGCCCGCGCCGGAGGCGTCTGTGTACGGTTGTCGAAGCTTAGCGCGAGTGACCCGACGATGTTCAACCGGCCGTTTGTGCATTTGCACTGTCACAGTCATTACAGCCTCCTCGATGGGGCCAGCAAGATTCCGGAGCTGGTCCAGCGGGTCAAGGCGCTGGGCATGCCCGCGCTGGCGCTGACCGACCACGGGAACCTCTACGGAGCCGTGGAGTTTCTCCGCGAGGCCAAGTCGGCCGGCATCATCCCGATTGTCGGCCTGGAAGCGTACGTCGCGCCCGGTCGGCGCACCGACAAGACGGCCGGCGGCGTCTCGGGTCAAGAGCACGCCTTCCACCTGACGTTGCTGGCCAGGAATGCCGCGGGGTTCCGGAACCTGATGCGGCTCTCGTCGCTCTCCTTCCTGGAGGGGTTCTATTACAAGCCGCGGATCGACAAGGAGATCCTCGAACGGCACGCTGAAGGGCTGATCTGCCTGTCCGGGTGCGCCTCCGCCGAGTTCTCCGACTACATCCTTCACGGCAAGACCGCGGAAGCCGACAGGCTTTGTGCCTGGTATCAGAAGATCTTCGGCGCGGAGAACTTCTTCGTCGAGATCCAGGACAACGGAGTTCCCATCCAGCGTGACTGCGCCGCCGGCGCGATCGACATCGCCAGGCGAATGGGCCTGCCGTTGGTCGGCACCAGCGACGCCCACTACTTGACGCGCGAGGATGCCAAAGCGCACGACGTCTTGCTTTGCATCAATACCGGCAAGCTGCTCGACGATCCGACCCGGATGCGGTTCGAAACGGAGGAGTTTTATGTCCGCAGCCCGGAGGAGATGTACGCCGCCATGCCGGGGCAGGACGAAGCACTCGCCGCTTCGGCTCGGATTGCCGAGATGGTCGAGCCCCACTACGAAAGTCTCGGATTGGGCCGGCGCTACTTCCCGTCGTTCAGTCCGCCGGCCGGCAAGTCGCCTGAAGATTACCTCCGCGAGCTCTGCGAGGCCGGTCTGCACGAACGGTACGGCGATCAACCTGGTCCCGAAGTTTTCGATCGCCTCGACCACGAGCTGGGCATCATCAACCGAATGGGGTTCGCCTCGTACTTCCTGATCGTCTGGGACTTCGTCCGCTATGCTCGGGAGCAAGGCATTCCAGCCCTCGCCAGGGGATCGGCCTGCGGCTCGATCGTCAGCTACCTGCTCCGGCTCAGCAGTATCTGCCCACTCAAGTACGACCTGCTCTTCGAGCGATTCCTCGACCCCAATCGCTCGGAGGCGCCCGATATCGATATCGACCTGTGCCAGGACCGGCGCTATCAGGTGATCGAGTATGTGCGTAACAAGTACGGGGATGCTAACGTCGCCCAGATCGGCACCTTCGGCACGCTCAAGGCCAAGGCGGCGATCAAGGACGTCGGCCGGGTGATGAACATTCCGCTGGCGCGCGTCGAGCAGATCAACAAGCTGGTTCCCACCAAGCTCAACATCACCCTCAAGGAAGCCATCGAGCAAGAGCCGCAACTGCGTCGGATGGCCGACGAGGACCCGGACGTCGCCAAGCTGCTCGATTTCGCCCGGCGGCTGGAAGGGATGAACCGCAACATCAGCACGCACGCGGCAGGGGTGGTCATCGCCGATCGCCCGCTCGAAGAGCTCGTCCCCTTGCAAAAGCTGCCCAACAAGGACAAGGCCAAGGAGGTGGTCACCACCCAGTGGGAGATGGGCGACATCGAGAAGGTCGGGCTCCTGAAGATGGACTTCCTCGGCCTCCGTAATCTCACCACCCTCGACGCCGCGGTCCGGCTGATCAACCAGCGGCACCCCGAGGCTCCGATCGACCTGGACCGACTCCCGCTCGACGATCCCCAGACCTTCGAGATCTTCCAGCGCGGCGAGACCAAGGGTGTCTTCCAGTTCGAATCGGGCGGCATCCGCGACCTCCTGATCAAGATGAGGCCCGATCGATTCACCGACATCATTGCCACCAATGCCCTCTATCGCCCCGGCCCATTGAACGGAGGCATGGTCGACGAGTTCGTCAACGTCAAGAACGGCCGCAAGCAGGCCGTCTACCTGCATCCCGTCCTGAAAGAAGTCCTGGAAGAGACCTACGGAATCATGGTCTACCAGGAGCAAGTGATGAGAATCCTGAACCGTCTGGGGGGCATCGAGCTCTCGCGGGCGTACGCGACGATCAAAGCCATCTCGAAGAAGAAGGCCGAGGTCATCGCCCAGAGCCGAGACCAGTTCATCAAAGGGGCCGTCGAGCGCGGGTTGGATCGGGACCGGGCACTCAAGATCTTCGACCTGATCGAATACTTCGGCGGCTACGGTTTCAACAAGTCGCATAGTGCCGCTTACGCCCAATTAGCTTATCAGACAGCCTACCTCAAGGCCCACTATCCGACCGAGTTCATGGCGGCGGTGCTCTCCTCCGAGATGGAAGGTTCGGAGCGGGACAAGTTCTTCGTCGAGCACATCGAGGACTGCCGACGGATGGGGATCGAGGTGTTGGCACCGAATATCAATGAGGGGCGGCTCGACTTCCAGGTCGCCCATGAGAACCAGATCCACTTTGGACTCGGGGCGATCAAGGGGGTCGGGTTCAAGGCCGTCGAGGCGATCGTCAAGGCGCGCCAGGACCACGGGCCGTTCCGAAGTTTGGACGACTTCTTCGAGCAGATCTCGACCAAGGAGGTTGGTGCGGGCTGCGTGGAGACACTGATCCACGCCGGTGCCTTCGATTGCCTGGGTGCGCGGCGGTCTCAGCTCCTCGCGATCCTGCCGAAGGCGACTCCAGGCGGGGCAGGCCAAACAGGAGGATCGCCGCCGTGGGCAACTCGGGTTGTTCGACATCTTCGACGTGCCCTCGAACGCCGGCAAGCCCAATGGCAACGGCCACGCTTCTCCATTAAGCAGTCTCCCCGACGTCCCCGAATTGTCCGACGCGGAGAAGCTGGCCAACGAGAAGAAAGCCCTGGGCTTTTATATGTCCAGTCATCCCCTGGCGCGCCACGCTGACCTGCTGGCCGCCCTGGCGACGCACCGCGTGGCCGACCTGGCCGTCCTGAAGGACAAGGCCGAGGTCACCCTTGGCGGCATGATCGTCAACGTCGCGGTGAAGAATGTCCAGAAGAGCCGCTCCGGGCTGACTCGCATGGCCAAGTTCACATTTGAAGACCTCAGCGGATCGACCGGCGCGATGCTCTGGCCCGAGGAATACGCCAAGCTGGCCGAGCTGGTGAAGAACGACCAGATCGCCTTCGTCAAAGGGACGCTCGACCGCCGTCGCGACCCCGCGGAGCTGATCGTCAGCCGGATCATCCCTCTGGCTCAAGGCCCCGATCACCTGGCCCGTGGCGTCGTTGTCCGGCTGCATAAGGGAGTTCACCAGGCCGAGGATCTCGCTCGGTTGCTCCGCGCGGTGCGGGTCCGGCCCGGCAACCTCGATCTCTATCTCGAGATCGTGGGATTGGAGCAAGTGCGCCGGGCCATCTATAAGGCAGGCTCATCCTTGAGAGTCCGTTACGACGACCGGCTCTGCCTCGACCTGGAGAACGCTGTCGGGCCCGGCCTCGTCCGCCTCCTCGGTCATGGAGGCGTCACGACGCGCATCGGTGGAGGCTCCCGAGTCTCCGCCGAGCCACGTCGCCCCGACGTCTCACCGAGCTTCCCCTCGGAAACCGACCTCGAGCCCGATGATCTCTCGGACGAGGATTCCGACGATCTTTGAACCCGAACATCTCGTGCGAACGAGTGCCGCGCTGCTCACGGAAAACCCTCCGAAGCCGTCGCTCCGTCAATCGAACCCTGAAATATCCCAACCTCTTGAACGTCATTCACGACTCGCATTGGATCATGCGCCTTATGAAGCGTACTGAATGCGCGCCCTACGTGGAATTCGCGCGAATTCTTCATGGAAACTTCACCACTTTTCGACCTCAGTGTGGCTAGGATTCTGTGTGATGAGGGTTGAAGGATCGCTCCTACTCGGTCTGTGAGGTTTGAGTCGCCGAGCCGCCCGAATCATCCGTTGTCGGCGTAGGATGCGGAATTCGCAGCAAGGTCTCTCTGCCTAGCCTCGACGAGTCCAAGCGGGGTTCCTGGAAAAGGTCTTGATCGCGGCCGGGTCGTTGCAGCTCAGCACCGAATGGACATGCATTGGCCAGTTCGGTGCTCAGTGAGCACCCTAGGTGGGGCTTTCTCGACGCGCTTGAACCATCCCACTACTCTACCTCCCAGGTACGCTTCTCGACGGTCCATGATCAACGGTCCATTGAAGATCCGCCGATTCGATAATTGTTTGATTTTCTAACAACTTTGGTCTTCATAAATAATTCACTTGAGAACCTGAAGTAATCGCCGTAGAGTGATAAGCCGTCGTGTTGCGAGGTGTTGTTTGTACGGGTGAGTGTGGGGTTGAGTTGCTCCGATGAAGGCTCGCTGCCGTGCGCGGAAACGGTGGTCCCGCTCCCAATACGGAACAGTGGCGCTCTTCGTGACCTCCCTTTTCACGCTCTGATCGAAGACCTTCCAGCGGATGAGCAATAATGAATGAAATGGATTGTATGAGCAGAAGTTTTGCTCGACGACGGCTGGCGTGGGCGATCGTCGCTACGATGTTGGTTGCCCTGGCTGGCTGCGGCGAGAAGAATCCGCTCGCCAATGCAACCCTCTATCCGTTCAAGGGCAAGGTCACGCTACCAGACGGCAAGCCCTTGAACGCGGGCAGTGTCGTCTTCGAGGGTGCGAAGACCACCGTAAGAACCACTACCCCTGTCGGAAGCGATGGGACGTTTCGCCGGGATGCCAAGGATGGTCTCCCCGAGGGCGAATACAAAGTCCACATCGAGGTTGGCGATACGGCGCCGGCGAAGAAGCGGGCGACCCTCCCCTTCGCGACGAAGTACCTGGACGAGGATAGCTCGGGCTGGACCGCTACTGTCAAGCCCGACGGCCCCAATGATTACGAGTTCAAGTTGACCACCAAGTGACGTCGGACTTCCGACAGGTTTCCACGACTGCCTCGCCCTGTTCTGGGCTCGCGCGAGGATGGAACGGATGGAGAAATCCGAGTCTTTTGTTAGCGAGCCTTCCCTGAGTGACCAGCCTGGTATTTGTCCACTCGTTTCCCGATCGGAGACTTGGTCCCATGATCAGATCTCGTACGAGATCAACTGCCTTGCGTTCGGCCTTCACCCTGATCGAACTTCTCGTGGTGATCGCCATCATTGCCGTCTTGATCGCGCTCTTGCTGCCGGCCGTTCAAGCGGCGCGTGAGGCCGCCCGCCGGGCTCAGTGCACCAATAACATGAAGCAAATCGGCCTGGCCCTCCACAACTATGAGAGTTCAGTCGGCGCCTTCCCGTCTGGGGGGGAGTCGACCAACTTCCAGAACACACCGTACGCTGCCAGCCAGTTCGTCGATGGCGGGTGGAGCACGCTGGCCCGCCTCTTGCCTTTCCTGGAAGGGGGCAACTCATTCAATGCCCTCAACTTCAACCTCGCCGAATACAACGCGGCGACGGGTGCCAATTACACTGGCGCCTCGCAAGTGGTGGCCGTCTTCCTCTGCCCCTCATCGACGCGCTCGCCGGACGGCGGCCGCGACGGGGTCGACCCCACTGACACGTTCTCCAGCATCAATGGCGGTTACGGGTACAACGACTACGGGCCGACGGTCTACACGGATATCAGCCCGATCCTCGTTCCCGGACCAGGTGCCGCGCCCTGGATTCCTTATCGAGACAAGACCACCCGTGCCAACGGCATGCTCAAACAGGGAATGACCCGGATTGCCGAGGTCACCGACGGGTTGAGCAACACCATCGCCATCGCCGAGGATGCCGGCCGCGATCCCCGTTATCTCAGTCCTTACACCGAGGGCTACTGGAACAATCAAATCACTCGCCAGGCCGCCATGGCTTTGATCAACCCCAACGACCCGGGGCCGGCGGGTGGGTACACATATTACCGTCGCTTCTGGCGCTGGGCCGAGCCCGATGAAGGCTACGGGGTCTCCGGCACTCCCAATAACCCCGGTCGTCCGGATCACGAGGTGGTGGACTGGCCCCAGTCCAATGGAATCACTACGTTCCTCGCCCAGGGGACCAACGCCGGCAACAATGACGAGATCTCCTCGTTCCACCCGGGCGGCGCCAATGTCCTCTTTGGCGACGGCCACGTCGCATTCCTCAAGAATTCGGTCAGCCCCATCACCATGCGCGGACTGGTCACGCCCAACGGCGGCGAAGTCATCTCCTCCGACAGTTATTGATCGACTCGATGGTCGGCGGTCTTCTGAGAAGTGGGACTGACCGGGCCTCCCCTGACCTGAACCCGATCAACCCGCTACGGCCGCGGCCAACGGACCATGTCGCGAGACATGGTCCGTTGCGTTTCTTTCGAGACTCCTCGCTCAACACCACCGGAGCCGGGGCCAGGCGCGGCGAATTCCCGCCCCAAAGGGGCCGAAATAGACCAGCCCGGGGGCAACGCCCCGGGAGAGCTTTTCTCAACGATCAGCGGCGGCGCTCCGCCGGTTTATCGTAGAGCGAGTCGCAAGGGACGAGCTTGGCCGAATCGCCGTCATGCACGGCCATCCTCGCGCCTGGGTAGATCGAGCCGCCCGCGAACGTCCCGTCCTTGCTCAGGGCATAGAACAACACGTTGCCCTTCAGACGCCCGTCCTGGCTGCGCCGCCTGGGATCGCGAATGCATCGGGCCGCGATCGTCTTGCAGACCTCCATGATCGCGTCCTTGGGCGAGAGACCCCGCCGCATCCCCTCCACGATCATCGAGCTGGAGAGGTTGAGCAGGTTCAACTCACCCACGCCGGTCGAGCCGGCCGAACCCACCTCATTGTCCAGGAACAAGCCAGCGCCCAGGATCGGCGAGTCGCCAACGCGGCCGGGGATCTTCCAGGAAAGGCCGGAGGTCGTGGTGGTGCAGCCCAGATCGCCGTGGGTGTCGAGGACCGAGCAGTGGATCGTGCCGGTGACTCGGGGCTCGAGCGCCTCGCGGATGAAGTCGGCGACCTTCTCGTCGGCGGGCGGGAGCCAATCGTCGTTGGGGTCGCGTGTCTCTTTCCAGTGGAGCCAGATCCGCCGCGCGTCGTCGGTCAACAAATTGACTTCCGGGAAGCCGTGCGCCCGGGCGAACCGCAGGGCCCCCTGCCCGACCAGCAAGCAGTGGCGGCTCCGCTGCATGACCATCCGCGCGACGGCCGCCGGATGCACGATGTTTCGAATCGAGGCGACCGAGCCGCCGCCATGGGTCGGCCCGTGCATGACGGCGGCGTCGAGCTCGACGACCCCGTCCTCGTTGGGCAGGCCACCCAGCCCCACCGAATGGTCCTTCGGATCGGCCTCGACGATCGCCACCCCTTCGATCGCCGCATCGAGCGGATCGTGCCCCATCTTGACCAGCTCGATCGCCTTCTCCACCGCACGCAGCCCGTTGGCGCTGGAGACGGCGATCGGACGCTTCGTGCCGGCGGGCTTGACCGGTGCGGCTCCAATGGCCAGCGTGCTCAGGCTCGCCGCGGCGGTTGAGGACATGAAGTGACGTCGACTCATCGCTTTCCTCATGAGGATTCGACTCCCACATTGGCGTCCAGTTTTTGTAGGGTGGGTGAAACCCACCAGGATCGGGCCGGTCCTCGGTGGGTTTCACCCACCCCACACAAATCTCGGACAGTCGCTAAGTACCGCGCCACGGAGAAAAGGCTCGGAATTCCCTCGGGAGGGCGAGCCTCCGTGCGAGCCAGCATCGAGACGAGGCTCGGACAGAGCCTCGCTCTCCCGGATTCCGATCCCCGTTTCTGTGGAGCAGTAGTAAGACGACTGTTTTCGCACGATCGGCCCGGCGAATCCAGGGGTCAGTCCAGCAGGTTTGCGGAGTTGACCATCCGCGCCGTCTCGCCGTCGTGAACCGCGAGGCTGGCCGGGCCGTGGATATGCGCCGCGGCGTACTTGCCGTCCTTCGTGAGGCAGTAGAAGACGACGTTGAAATTCGGCCGCCCCCGGTCGTCGCGAAACCGAGGATCGCGGGTCGTCGTCTCCACAACTCGCTTGCAAGTGGCCACCAGTGCGTCTTTCGGCTTCATGCCGCGCCGGATGTTCTCGACGGCCAGGTAGGAGGCACAGTTGAGGAGATTCACCTCGCCGAGCCCGACCGATCCGCACGAGCCGACGGTGTTGTCGAGATAGATCCCCGCGCCGAGGATCGGCGAGTCGCCGACCCGGCCGGGGACCTTGTAGCCGAGTCCCGAGGTGGTCGTCACGCAGCCCAGGTCGCCGTGAGTATCGAGGGCCGAGCAGTGGATCGTGCCATGGACCGGCTTCTCGACCAGGTCGCGGACCACGGGGTCGAGCTGTGCCAGAGGGACCGCGAACCGGTTGTCCCGGAGCCGCGACTCCTTCCAGGCGAGCCATGCCTTGCGGGTCTCTTCAGTCGTGAGGTCCGTCTCCGGGAATCCCTGCTCTCTGGCGAATTTCAGGGCATTGTCGCCGACGAGGAGCACGTGTCGCGTCTTCTTCATCACCGTCCGGGCGACGGCCGCCGGGTGCATGATGTTGCGCAGACCGGCGACCCCGGCACCGCCGTGGGTCGGTCCGTGCATCACGGCGGCATCCAGTTCGACGACCCCCTCCTCATTGGGCGTGCCGCCCAGGCCGACGGAGTGATCGTTGGGGTTCGCTTCCACGATGGCCACCCCAGCGATGGCTGCGTCCAGCGGGTCGGCCCCCTTTTTGATCATCTCCATCGCAATCTCGACCGTCTTGAGATTGCCGCTGGCAATGACGATCGGACGCCTGGAGCCTGTCGGCTTTGGCTCCATCGCGCCAATGGCTAGCGAGCTGAGGCTCGCGGCCGCCGTCGCGCCCAAGAAATGCCGCCGGTTCAGTGCGGGTTGCATCGAGGCCTCCTTCCACCCCAGGACAGCGATTCCGGGAAATGCGAGCGGGCGGGGACACCGCCCCGCCCGCAAGCTCATGGTCTCAGACTGCCGCATCGCTCGCGACCCTCAGTGCGAGTCGGGTGCGCCGCGGGCTTTGGCCAACAGAAGAGGACGATCAATACTGGTCGGCACTGATGACTTCGCCATTGTTACGGGTTGACAGCGCCTGGTACACCGAGGGAATCCCGACCCAGTAGTAGAGGTTGCCCGCCTGGTACGAGACATTGATCGGCATATAGCTGTTCGCGGCCGAAACCGGCGCCGTGTTGATCGAGTCCTTGATGAACCTCACCGAGCCGTCGCAGAACCCAAAGTTCGCACCACCGGGATGAAAGCTCGATGCGGCTGACACGAAAATGTCCGAATTGATTCCCGCGCCTGTGCCCCCGTCGGCCACCTTGTTAAACGGGTTGATCGGATAGAGCGTGGTGTACATGGTGTCGGAGTAATTCCCCGAGCTCCACCATCCCCAGCAGACCTGTTCTCCCGAGTTCGTCTTGCCCCAGGCATACTCGCCCATGAGCATGGTGTTACTGGTGCCGTCGGTGATCGAGGCGATGCTGGTCCTGCTGTAGAAATTGAAGATCCCATCGGCCTGGCCGATCAGGGTACTGAACGCACCGCCCATGCATGTGGGGTCCTGGTAACGGCCCGGTGTGAACCACGTGCCGGCGTTGCCCTTGTAACTCGTGAAACGCATCCCGTAACCATCGTCGCCCAACCAGAGCTGCGAGACCGAGGGGTCGCTGGGGCACCAGATGGCCGAGAGGCCGGTGACCGTCACCGTCGAGTTCGGAGCCGAGTCATAATGGACACTCGAATTGAACGCATTGAAGAGTTGGGCCTGCTCGTAGAACGGCAGGAGGCGGATGAGGATGCTGGCCTCGTGCCGACCACTGCACGGAGCAGAGGATGGATCGCCCGGAGGCGCCGCCCCGCTGGGAAGCGGGGTCATCATGTAGGTCCCGATCGGAAAGACCCCATTGGCCGACTCGTAGTTGGCGTTGGCCAAGCCGAGTTGTTTCAGGTTGTTGGTGCACTGGGCGCGGCGGGCCGCTTCCCGAGCCGCCTGCACGGCGGGTAACAGCAGGGCGATCAAGACCGCAATGATCGCGATGACGACGAGCAACTCGATCAGCGTGAAACCCCGAGAGGATCGGCGACGATCCGATAAACGATTCATCGAATAACTCCCTGAAAGAAAGATCACAGTTTACAGACGTTCGAAACGCGAATCTGACGGTGAATTGCCATGGTTAGAGCGATTGAGACGGCGTGGAGATCTCCGCGATGTGGGATCCGGACCACGGTCCATTGAGGACATGGGGGTACGAGAGCATTCGACTCTACCGGAGTCGAACGAACAACGGCATGTCGAACGCGGCGTTCATCGGACTCTGCCGCCGGGGCCACGACCCTTGTTGGTAGGGACCCCCGACTGAGTGGACTTCTGGATCGAATCGCGCTTGGACTCGGCCTCTTTCTTCGAGCCGGAAACTTCCGCTTGATCGGAGCAGCCCGAGAGACCAAGCAGTCCCACAAGCATCCCAGTGCCTAGCACCGCACTCAGCGCGGTTCTGCTCTTCTGATTCATCAACAGTTGGACTCCTCTGTGTTGGCGATCCCAGGAGAACGGCGAGCGACCTGAATAATTGCCGGCATCAGTGATATTGGCGAAAAAACAGGAGGTGCCGGCGCGGTCCCGGAACCCGTGACGGATTCCTTCCGCACCCGAACAGCGAACCGAGCTTTGCGCTCCAGTCCGGAAGCTTTCATAATACAGATGGAATTTGGCTATTCGAAACCCCATCTGTGGCGAGGAATGCGAACGAAAACCCCGTGACGGTCAACGTGACCGTGACACGAATCCAAAGTAAGCTTTATGTATGTATGTGGAAAGGTCTGGCAACTTGAGGGTTGATAATCCAGGGCCCTATTGTGGAGGCCCGGGGTGGCCATGTCAAGCATTTTCTTTGAACAGCCCGAGAACGTCCAGGAAACGCAAGGAATTGGTGGAGATCTGTATACGCTTGTCCACAATTCATCGGGTTTCCCTACAATATGCGGAAGGAGTTGACGCACGGCGGGCAGGAACGCCCGCCCCACTGGGATCCTGGGGGGGTTGCCAGTGGGGCGGGCGCCCCTGCCCGCCGGGTGGGTCGGGGGGAACCGGCGTCGCAAGCGCCGACGTGGCCGGCGGTTCTGATGAGCCGCCGAACATCTTCCGCGGGAGAACTACCTATCTCCGGGATCGCGGTTTATCGAGATCGGCCAGCCTGGAGCTGAGATAACAGTTCAAAATCGGTATGGAGGATGAGATGGGTGACGGTGTGGTTGGTTGATTTGTCAAACGGTAGCCCCGATAGACGGTCTTGGCGGGCTGACCCGATTCCCGGATCGTGATCGCGACCGTGCATGTATGATCGGCTCCCCGGATCTCGACATCCGTCAACTCCATTTTCGCTTGTCCTGACTGGGCGATGTGCTGGGGAGACAAGACGCGGAACTTGCAGCCGGGGTTGGCCGGTTTGACCTCGACATCACACCCGTCGTTACCCAGTCCAGCGACGACCAAATTGAGTTGAACCCGGTCGAAGTGCGAGTCGGATGGCTTCGCCTTCGCCTTGGGGAGGACCGTCTGCGACGGCATCTCCTGGGGTTTCTCGTGATGCGTCGTTCGAGCCGGCTTCGGGGCTGCGCCGGGGCCCTGGGCCGACAATCCTCGTCCGATGAGGATCAAACTCCCTCCGATCAAGGCGAGAGCGGCCATCCATGACCTGGCTCGCATGGCAGTTCGACTCCTTCCTGAATCCGTTGGCCACCCCGTCCTGGGCTCTTTCCATGCCTCTCGAACGGTTCGACGGCTCAAGCGACGGTGATCGAGGATTGGTCCGAGCCCTCCGGGTCTGAGGGTCGCGTCACGGACTCGTCATGACTACGCGGATCATTGCACTTGTGATTGGGCCGGAACGAACGGACGACTCCCGCCTCGGGGTTGATCCGATGTGAGCCGCAAGTTACCTCGTCTCCGGGATTGCTGCAAGATCAGCAACCCGACTTTCGGCGACGAACGGGCAGCTTTCTCATGCTCGAGGAAGGGATGCCGTTGAAGAGCGCGCACCCCATCCAGGCCGTCAATGCCACAGAAGGCGGACTTTTGGGGTCTCAGCGTCTGTCCCGTGAGCCCCAAACGAAAGGGGCGGTATCATCGAGTCTGGGGCCTGAGCCCCAGAATCCGATGACGTCACCTCCCAAGCTCGACCGCCGATCGTTCAGGGGCTGAGAGGCTTTCGGGATCGGGTCTCACAAGAAGAACCATGCCGTCTCTTCGAACGCGTTCCACTCCCCCTACCTCGAGGGGATTCCTCCCGGAGATGGACCAGCCTCGGCAAGTCGTTGTTGCGGCGCGGCAGCTCGTCCGCCCGAATCGACGCGGCGGGCGGGCGGCGGGACCAGTTTTCCGCGCTGGACGTTGAGCTCGCGTGACGTCATGACTCCGTTCGACCATATGGTTGACCGAGGGTCCCATCCAGCTCAAAATCAGGGGTTGGGGCAAAACTCCCATGGCGATGGTGAGGACGACCAGGGGCGCGGCGATGAGGATCTCGCGAAGGTTCATGTCGGGCAAGCCGTTCCAGACCTCACTCTTGCCCAGGAAGACGCGTTGGACGGTCCAAAGGATGTAGCCGGCCGTCAGGATCACGGCCGATGCGGCCAGGACTGCCAGCGGGATGCTGTAATTGAACGCCGCTAGCACGACGAACACCTCGGCGACGAACCCGCAGAGGCCCGGCAGGCCCATCGAGCCGAAGAAGATCACATAAGAGATCGCCCCATAAAGCGGCATGATGTTGTTCAAACCACCCAGCTTGTTCAGATCACGCGTGTGCGCCCGGTCGTAGATGACGCCGACCAGGAAGAACATGCCGGCCGAGGTAATCCCGTGGGCCAGCATCATGAACATCGCACCGTTGACCCCATACGCGTAATACCTCGGGTCCGACGTCAGGTTCATCACGGCCAGGCCGAGGGTCACGTAGCCCATGTGGCTGACCGAGCTGTAGGCGACCAGCTTCTTGAAATCGGTCTGGGCCATCGCCACCAAGGCACCATAGAGGATACTGAAGACACCCAGAGCGGCGACGGAGTACGACCAGTCGTAAGCGCCGGCCGGAGCCAGCGGCCAGGCCAGCCGGATCAAGCCGTATCCGCCGATCTTGAGCAAGATCCCCGCCAGGATCATGCTGATCGGGGTGGGCGCCTCGACGTGCGCGTCGGGAAGCCACGTGTGGAACGGGAACGACGGCAATTTGATGATGAAGCCGATGAAGAACAGGATGAACACGTACCACTGGATATCGCGGCTGTAATAGCTCGTCGTGCTGGCGATCTCGGTGAGCTTCACCAGGTCGAACGAGTTCCCCGAAAAGCCAGGGACCGTGACGCCCGCCGGCGACCAGAAGTAGAGGATCAGGATCGCGACCAGGATGAACACCGACCCGAACAAGGTGTAGAGCAAGAACTTGATCGCGGCGTACTCGCGCCGGGGGCCGCCCCAGATGCCGATCAGGAAATACATCGGCAGCAACATCACCTCGAAGAAGACGTAGAACAGGAAGAGATCGAGCGAGAGGAAGACCCCCATCATGCTGGCCACCAGCAGCAGATAGAGAGCGTAGTAACCCTTGGGCTGCTTGGTGATGTTCCAGGATGCCAGGCACGCCAGCACGCTCACCAGACCGGTGAGTACGACCAGGCTGAGGCTGATCCCGTCCACGCCCAGGTAGTACTCGATGTGAAAGTACGGAATCCAGGATCGGCGCACGACCAGGTCGTTCTGGCCCAGAGGCGGCTCCGCGGTGGTGACGCTTTCGTCAGTATCCGAGATCGACACAGTATTGTGCTTGGCCCGCTCCGAGAACGGCTGCTGGGCATTGATGTCGGAGAGGTAGATCCCCAGGATCACAAGGGTCACGACGAAGGTCGCCACCGTACTGGCCAGTGAAATCCATTTGATCGCCCCCTCACTTCGCTTGGGAACAAGCAGGACGATCACCAGACCGATCAGGGGGAGCAGCCAGACAGAGCTTAGCAGCAGGATGTCGCTCATCGGTTCTCAGTCCTTGGTCCTTGATAATGAGTGGGTGGTCTTGGGGGCTCGCATCGGATCCGCAGACAGAGCGCCTTGGCCTTCCGGTCTCACTCCGCACCCGAACGGAGCCGCCTGGGACGAAGGACCAAGGACCATTCAACTGCGGATCCAGGCGAAGACGCCGGCAAACAGCCCGACCAGGGCGACGGTTAAGAACATCAGGTAGTTGCGGAGGCGGCCGGTCTGGATCAAGCGGCTCCGATCGCCGAGGACATAGACGGCCCGGGCCGTCAGGTTGACCAGTCGGTTGACGGCGATCATGTCGAAGATCCCCTCCAGCCGGCTCAGGAACGCAGTCAAGGCCGCCGAGCCGTTGACGATCCCGTCGATCAAGATCTGGTCGATCTGGCGGCAGAGCCGGGCAAACGCCAGGCAAGGCCGGACGAGCACGGCCCCGTACAGCTCGTCGAAGTACCACTTGTGGACCAGGAAGCGATAGATTCCGCCAAACCGCTCGGCCGTGTGTTTCGCCTTCAAGCGCGACTGGACGAAGTACGGGAATCCCGGCGGTGCGTAATACAGCAGGCCCAGACCGACGCCTACGAACAGGATCAGCAGCGAGGCGCCGAAAGCATAATTGTGCAAGTGATGCAACACCAACGGGTTGAGTGCTCGGTAGGGCTCGCCGTAATCGAGCATCCGTTCCAGCACCGGCGGGGTCCCCCAGAGGAAGGTCAGGGGATTCGGGATGACATAGAACAGGACGCCCCACCCGACGACGACACTGAAGAACGCCAGAGCGACCAGCGGTCCGACCATGAGCCAGTCGTTCTCGTGGGCGTGAGCCGCGGGATTGCGGTCGTGACCATCGGCATGGCCATGCGCGTGGCCGTGGTCCAGCGCCTGCTCCTCATCGTGTGCTTCGGCGTACGCTTGCTCGGCGGGCGTGGCGAACCCTCGTGGCTCACCGGCAAAGACCAGGAGCCACATCCGGAACATATAGAATGCCGTGATCACCGCACCCACCGCGGGCAGCACGAAGAGCAAGAAGTGCTCGGGATTCTCCCGGACCCGGGCCATCGCGGCGGCGAGGATCGCGTCCTTCGAGTAGAACCCGCTGAAGCCCGGCACCCCCGAGATCGCCAGCGTTCCCACCAGCATACAGCCAGCCGTCCAGGGCATCTTCTTGAGCAAACCGCCCAGGGCCGGCATCTCGTAGGTATGGACGCTGTGATAAACGCTGCCCGCACAGAGGAACAAAAGGGCTTTGAAGAAGGCGTGAGTGATCAGGTGGAAGAGCCCCGCGACCCAACCCCCGACCCCAAGTGCCAGCATCATGAAGCCGAGCTGGCTGACCGTGGAATAGGCCAGGACCTTCTTGTAATCGACCTGAACCATCGCGATCGTTGCCGCGATGAACAGCGTGATCCCACCCGTGTAGGCAATATAGAGGAGCGCCGCCTCCGTGAACACCGGGAAGAATCGGCCGACCAGGTAGACCCCGGCCGCGACCATGGTAGCCGCATGGATCAAGGCTGAGACCGGAGTTGGGCCGGCCATGGCGTCCGGGAGCCACACCTGGAGGGGAAACTGGCGCTCTTCCCCACGCATCCGGCGAAGATCCCCAACCCGGCGATGGTCAGCAACCCGTAAGGAATCTGTCGCGGCTCACCCGTGGTCGGATTGGTCTCGATCAGTCGGGTCTCCCGATTGATGAGCTGAACAACATCGTTGCCCTTGATCGTGGCGACGCCGTGCAGTGAGCCCGAGGAGCCGCGCAGCCCTTCATTGATCTCCTTGAAGTCAAAGGTGCCCAGGTTGGTCCAGAGGATGCCCAGACCAACGAGCATCCCCACGTCGCCGATCCGGTTGACGACGAATGCCTTGTTGGCCGCGTCGGAGTTGACCTTCTCCTCGTACCAGAAACCGATGAGCAGATAAGAGCAGACGCCGACCAGCTCCCAGAAGATGAAGATCATGAACGCATTAGACGAGGCGACCAGGCCGAGCATGGAGAAGCAGAACAGCGACAAGTAGCAGAAGAACCGGGGGAACCGCGGGTCGTCGTGCATGTATCCGATCGAATAGATGTGGATCAGGGTCGCGATGAACGAGACCATCAGGAACATGATCGCACCCAGATTATCGATCCGGACACCCAGCGGGACGGACAGGGCCGACCGCTCAGCGGTTGAGTCCGTCCCCGGCGAACTCCCCAGGCTGATCCAATCGAACTGGCCTTCCCAGCTAAATGCGGGTTCTTTGGCGATCGGCCTCTCGCCAGGAAGTTCGGAGGTCTTACCCTCGCCCGCTTCGGCCGAGCCGTGCGACTCCGCCTCGGCCCAGGGGACTTCTTCGCCAGACAAGAAGAAGTAATGCGCGAAGCCAATGAAGCTGAGGATGAACGAGAGGAAGATCGCGCCGGTGGCGATATAGGCATTCCATCGTTTCAACTGCCGGATAAAGATCGCCTCGACCGCAAACGCCGCCAGCGGAATCAGCACGGCCGCTACGTACAGACCCACCTGCCAGCTCATGGTTGTCGTCTCTCGTCCCTAGGTCGTGACCAGTTTACCCGCCGACGTACCACCCTGAGCCCGCGAGGCGTGGCTCACGATCGGCGACCCGGTTGGCTCGTACCCGCGGCGATCCCAACGATGGCTCCCGCAATCACTTCTCGTCGCGCACGCCATACGGGTTTGGGGTTGGAAGGTGGAATATGGCACAGCCCACCGCGGTTTGCAAGACCCTGGTGCTTCACGGGTGCAATGGCGTTCTTGTCGGTGCAGATCAAGGGCGACGGCGACCGGTCCCATCGGCCCGTGGGTGCGGCCACGGCCAAGACCCATCACGCTCCGCTCGACCATCTTCGCTCACGGACGCCGCTCGCACGGGCAACCGGGCCTCCGGCCCTCCTCCTTCCCGAACGGCTCCGTCCCGTTCCTGCGACGGTTCATCGGCTTGATCAGGCTCTGGACCGCCGCGCTGCGGATCGGCAGGCCCAACCGGCGGTCCGCGGAGTCGTCCCTCCGGTACGGATGGTCCTCGGCATCCCCGACGCATCAGCCTCGACCGTCTGCGGCTCGTCATCGGAGCCACTCTGTGGCAGCCCGCCCGCAAGCCTGCCCACTTCAGGCGGACATGACCCGCCCCCTCCTAGTACAGCCACCGTTCGTCTGTGGCCCGTTCACGATCCCCGAGGATGACGTGCAGATCCTGACCGTTCGCCATTCCGCTCGGCAGACCCTGTGGTATGAGTTGTGAGCATGGTGAATGGCTGAAAACTGAGGCGGATGCTGGCATGGTAGGCGTAGAGAATCCGCTTTATCTACAGCAAAGTCCGTGGTACGATCCGGCCAATGATAAAGCACGCAGTCATGTTCGATTCGAGGGGGTGCCATGAGACGGTTCCGGCTGAGCACGATCATGCTGCTGATCGCGATCGCGGCCCTGGGCGTCGCCTTGGTGGTCCGGGAGCGGCGGGCTGCACGCCGAGAGGCGAAACTCCAAGCCGAGATGGCCAACCTCCAGGCCCGTCTGGCTCAGTCATGGCCGGTGTTCCTGAAGCACCAGCGAAATACCGACATGAATTTAATGATGAAAGCGATGGAACAGCGGATACGTGCAAAGTTGGCGGAACGAGGTGAGGCCGAGCCCCCGTGGCCATCGAAGCGACGGGCCGCCAACATTCGACCGTCGAAGTGAAAGGTCGGGGGGTAGAGGGTGAGCAACGAGCTGGTCGAGGCGTCAACGGCGTCCGGAGCGGCGATCGGCAACGCGGCACTGCTGCCGGAGCTGGTCGAGCGGGCCGGAGAGGCGGCCCGCTTCGCCTGGGAGGAATTCTTCTATGCCGAGCACCACAACCCGCACACGCAACGGGCTATCTGCGGGCGGTCAAGGCGTTCCTGGGTTGGGCCGAGGGGCAGGAAGTGGAGCTGGCGGCGATCACGCCGGGCATGGTCGGCCAGGACCTCGTGGCCTTAAGCGGTTCGCCATCCAAGCGGAATCAGCATCTGGCGGCGCTGCGCGGCTTCTTCGACCGGTTGGTCAACCGGCACGTCTGCATCCTCAACCCGGCGTCGTCGGTGCGGGGCGTCAAGGAGCAGGTGATCGAGGGCAAGACGCCGGAGATCGCCATCGAGCAGGCCCGCGCGCTGCTGAGGTCGGTGGATACCGGCCACGTCGTCGGCCTGCGGGATCGGGCGATCCTGGCGACGCTGGCCTATACCGCCTGCCGGGCTGGGGCGGTGGCCAAGCTGCGGCTGCAAGACTTCCAGCACGACGGTCAGCAATACGTGCTGCGGTTCCAGGAAAAAGGCGGCAAGTGCCGGGAAATCCCGGTGCGGCACGAACTGGAGGGCATTATACTGGCTTATGTGGAAGCGGCGGGGATCGCGGGTGAGGCCAAGGATTCGCCGTGGTTTCGGGCGAGCAATGGCCGGAGCCGGAAGTTGACGGCGAAACCGCTGGGTACCGAGCGGATTTGCGAACTGGTCAAGCGGCGGCTGAAAGACGCCGGGCTGTCGCCGCATTCGTTCCGGGTAACGGCGATTACCTCCCTGCTGGAGCAGGGGGCGCCGATGGACGAGGGTCAGCCATACTGCCTCCTTCGATCAGGTCTGTCCAGGCTTTCCAATAGCCGTTCAGCCGACGATGTGTCGGCCTGAACGTCATTTTTCAACAAATCCACTCGGCGTCAATGCCCCTCGCTACCTCCGCGAGGCTTGCTCGACCCCAAGCCAGATCCGTCGCGTGTGAGCATCTCTTGATCGGGCGTTTTCGAGGCAACGAGTAAACGAATTCGTTTCTTAGTTGCGGATCTACGAGGCCCACCCAGCGGCGCTGGCCAAACTTGCCAAGCGGGCCGCCGCGCGGGCGATGCGACGGCGTGTGGTCCCCTTGCAGTCAACCGCCCGGGGATCTTCGCAGTGGTCGCCGCGCCGCTTCCGCTGACGCAGGTCGTGCCGATTACATCAGCGCCTTCCGCGCCTGGACCAAGGCGGTCGAGTCGGCACTCGCGGTACCGTGGAGCGCATGGACCGACGACGCCAGAAGGTAGGGGCGCCACTCCGGATTCGCCAGGGTCGTGTCTTCGAATGCCGCCACGGGATACTTGAGGTCGTGCGGGTCGCGCGTCGCCTTGACACAAAGCAGGCTGCGAGCGGCCTGCTTGAAAGCCACCAGGTTGGCCGACGTCTGCAACAAGGCGAAGCTCATCTTGCAAGCCTCATCGCTGACCTTCCGATACGCCTCGGCCTCTTCGGGAGAAGGGTCCTTGGTCTTGTTGGGAAGCATCGCGAACACGTCCGTGATGGTGGCAGAGGCCTTGGTGTCGTCAGCCTTCAGATCCAGCAGATTCATGCCGCGCAGTTGACCATCCTTCTCATTGGGAAGGACGAACTGGTTGCCGAGTCCCCCCACGCTCTGAAGCAGCATCAACAATCGCACGCGGTCGTCATCGCTGCAGTCGAATCCGCATCGCAGGGCATTGGTCGAGGTGACGGCGTGGATGAGAACGCCGCCGATGGCGACTCCACCTGTCTTGTAGCGAAACAGCAGATCCGCCGCGACGAGATGGATCGCGTCCCACACCGCGCCGGCCTTCACTCGTCCGGAGGAAAGCTGTGTGCAGATGAGGTCGCACACGGCATCGGTCTTTCCCTGTCGCAGGAGATGGAAGACCTCGAGAGTGGCACCACGACTGGGCTCGTTGGTGGCCCAATCGGCCGGAAGCCTGGGCAGAGTCTTGCTCGCACGCTCCTGGTTCGGCTCGTAGGTGCTGTCCGCCTCGTGCCTTGGAGAGGGTCCGCGCGAGGTAGCGTAGCACCTGTTCGGCATGTTGCCAGCCCAGGGCCTCGAGCGTTCTCCAGGTGTTGGCCACCATGATGGGGTGATGCCCGAGCGAGCCGCAAACCCTCCTGGCGCCACATTCCCAGAGGAGGGACATCGCCCGCCGATGGCCCTGGGTACGTGCGAGCACGATAATCGCACGCTCCGCATGCGACGGGTCCAGCTTGGCCATGGCTTCCCGGAAGATCGCGGCCGCCTGGCCGGCTCTCGGCAACTCTCCCGTGAGCCCTCCGAGGGGCTGCGCATCGCCGTCCTGAAATCCACTGACGATGCGGTCCAGGGCCCAGAACAGGGGGAGCAGCCGTTCCTCGATGCGCGCTTCGCTGCTGACGCGGTGCGCCGAGTAGACCCCCAAGACCTGGTGCGGATCGCCATGCTCGATCGTCGCCAGAAGCAGGGCCGACAGGAGATCCTGGTACGACAGCCCGGCCTGAAGTTGCTCGATGAAGACGGGAACGCACTTGTCCCGTGGCGTCGTTTGGATCAGCTTGATCAGCAGACCGATGCTCGGGCTATGGCGGACCTGATTGGGGTCGATTCGCGTATCGGTGGCGGCCGCCCGGCTGACGGGGGCAAGAAAGCCAAGATCCGGCAAGAGTGGCACGGCTGCCGCCGCGGCCGAGGTTGCCAGGAAGCCACGTCGATTCGAGTCACGCATTGCACAAGCCTCCGCCATCGATGGTTTCACGCTCGGCCGCCCAATAGCGAGATCGATCCCCAGCATGCGACTCCTCCTTTCGACGAAGCTGTGCGGGCGAAGCCGGATGAAGGGCCAGGCCACACCAGGATCTCTGGCAGTCCCCCAGAGATCAAGGCGGAAATCCAGCGGGGAGAGTGCGCGCCCTTTTCGGAAAATGCTCGTTCAGCGGAGAGTAGACTCACTCGTGCGGTACCCGACGGCGCCGTGATCGGGAGTCCTTGTATGGGCCGTCCAAGCCGCTTCAGCCGCACAGCCAACGTCCCGATACTCCAAGGGAGCCAGCAGTCTCGGAACGCTTGGGTCGGTGGCCTGAGCAGGTCACGCCGACGTCCTTCGGTCCTGACTGCACCGGGTTAGCAGAGGTAGGCGGCCGGCGAAGCTCGCGGGCCGCCCCTCCGGCTTACTAGCCCGGCTGCGACTTGGGCGTCGTCAGCTCCGACGGCAGTGCCGGAGCCCACCAACTCCTCGGCGTTCGGGCCAACTGCCCGAGCCGTTCGAGCTCATCGGAGTCGGCCCAGCAAACGCATCGGCCACGATATCCCGGCAACCGACGGTAGCGGACCCATCCCTGGTGAAGCCAGGTGTGCAGCGTGCTCTTGCCGATCTTTAGCCGCTTGGCCAGGTCGATCACGAACCATTCATCCCGTCCCAACGCGGCACGAGACGAAGGTGGGGGCGACTGGTCGCCCGTCATGTACCGCCGCGCGAGACGGCTGACGATGTTCTTGTGGAACCGCTCCGCCTCTTTCGGCGGGCGAAACCCTTCTGCGTTCAGCCGGTCGGCGATCACAGCAAAAGATAACCCCTCGGCTCGAAGTTGCCGGACTCGAGCCATCAACCGGTCGAAATCGGCGGACTGGTTGTACCGACCGACAGGACGGATCACCTCGTGGTTGGTCTGTTGGCCACCGGCCCAGGTGATCGTCACCCGCACCCGGTCACTGACGCCCTCGACCGTCGCCTCCACCCGTTCGACCAGGAACCGAATGATCCGTTGGCGATCCGCCGGTTGGGTCGTCGCGGCGTCCCAGAGGGTCGGGAGGTCCTGCGCCAACAGGCGAATCTGATCCACTTCTCCCGGCGTGAGCCGGATCGGCTGCGCCTGTCGGAAGCGGGCATACTCCTCCTCCAGCCGCCGGACCTCCTGTAAGGCCTCCTCCCATCGCCGCTCCAGCGTCCGTTGGACCAATCGGTTTTCGGGCTCCGCCGCTTGATACTGCCGCTCAATCCGGGCCGCCTGGGTGCGGGCCCGCTCCAAGCGTTGTCGCCAGTTCTCGTCGAGCACTGACCGCTCCCGGATCACGTCCTCGGCGGCAGCCAGACTCAATTCCAGGGCTCCGGGCCGCAACGCGTCCAGGACCTGGTTCGCCACGAGCTGATCGAGGACCCGGCCGGCCAGCGAATGGCGACACGTGCCGCGGGCATCCGCCACGCCGGTCATGCAGGTGTAGCGGAGGACCTGCGACCGGCCGGAGTAGTGGACCCCCATCTTCTTGCCGCACCGGCCGCACACGACCAGCCCGGCGAGGAGCGACGGACCTTCTCTGGGAGCGCCCTTGGACTCGGTCCGGGCGCGGTTCTCGCCAAGCCGCCGTTGGTTGACCTCGAACTGATCGCGGGTGATGTACGCCGGGCACTTGTCCGGGATCAGGGCCAGGTACTTCTCCCGCGGAACCACGACGCGTCCCGACCACCGCCGCCCGGCCTTCTTCCGCCGTGGGTCGGTCTGCTTCCGACCGTAACAGTAATACCCCGCGTAGATGGGGTGCTGAAGCAGCTTGGCGATCGTGTCGCGAGTCGGCAGCCGCCACTGCAACTGACCACGGTCCGGCCCGGTATGGGGTCGGATGCCGATGCGGATGTCGTGGGCGAGCAGGTGGCGGAGGACCTTGCGGATCGTGCCCAACCGCCCGAACTGGTCGAAGACCAGGCGGACGACGGCACGCGCCTGCTCGTCCGGATCGAGGTCGAACCCGCCGTTTGGAGAGCGGACGTAGCCGACCGGCGGGTCCAGGAAGACCTCCCCGCGGCGGACCTTGTTGAGCAGCCCTTGGCGCATCCGCCCACGGAGCAGGTGGAGCTCTGCCTCGGACATGATCCCGGTCAGTCCCAGCAGGAGCCGATCGTTGTGGTCGGTCGGGTCATACAACCCGTCCTGATCCGCCAGGATGGTGCGAAACAGGGAGCACAGCTCGAGCAACTGGTGCCAGTCCTTGCAGGATCGGGCCAGCCGACTCATCTCCAGGCCGAGGATCAGTCCGACGTGGTCCAGACTGACTTCCGCGAGCAACCGTTGGAAGCCAAGCCGGTCGTCGGCCGAGGCCCCGCTCTTGCCTTGATCCTCATCAATGACGAGAATGCGATCTGGGGACCAACCGAGTTCGATGGCCCGGTTGACCAGAGCATACTGCCGGTCGGTGGATTCGCGATTCTCGGCGACCTGCTGGATGGTGGACTGGCGGACGTAGACAACGGCGAGCCGGTCGGGGTGACGCGGCTGAATCTTGGATGAGGCGGACAGCCCGGTTGGAGATGATCCCTTGACTGGGCTGATGGGAGCGGAATTATTGGGAGTCATGATTGACCTCCCGACGGTCGGCCGTCAGTAGACGCCGGGCGAGTAACCGTCCGACGAGCCGGGCGAGTTGTTGCCGCTGGCCCTGGTTGAGTTGGTCCCAAAGGGGTGGGCCGCTGGGGTGCGGGCTCGGCCGCTTCAGGGACGGGGGGGACTGGTTCGGACCGGTGTCTGCGCATGGGGAAGCTCCTTGTTGTTGACCATGCTGCCGGCACCACCGGGCCAGTCCCAGTAGCGCCGCAATGGCGATTGTAGGCGGAGCGGCTGAGACGGGATAGCCGCTCACTTGGGGTGCAGTCTGTCGGTGCTTTGGAGGACGTGCAATACCTCGCCGGGCACGCGGAGCCGCGAACGACGACGCTGTACGACCGGCGGAAGAAGAAGGTCACGCGGAACATCGTCGAGCGGATTCCGATTTGATGTCCAATGATATGCGGAGGCTACGATGAAGTGCGTTGATTCCGCATCAAGTTCAGGGTGGAAAGACATTCCTCGAGGCGAAGAAACTTCAACCGGAGGGGGCCGAAGTGAAGACCATCCACAAGTACTCACTTGATGTAACCCGCGAAGACAAGGTCACCGTCATGATGCCCTTTGTCGCCAAGATCGTGATGGTCGGATCGCAGAACGGTCAGCCTTTCCTCTGGGCCATAGTGAACTCAGAAAGCCCCCTGGTCGAACGGCATTACCGCCTGATCGCGACCGGCCAACCCATCCCCGGCGGTTATGAACATGTTGCGAGTTTCACCAGGAACAACGGCGAGTCCACCTGGCACCTTTTCGAGTGACGGAGCGATCGTTTCTGTCTGGACGACCTTGAATTCTCCGAGTGGCTGGGGCCGGTGAGCGTCGATGACCAATGCCAAAGACGGCCGCACGGTCGCCGAGCTAATTGGCCTTGCGATAGCAGCCGGACAAAAACCAACGATCGTTGGTGATTGCCTGTTCAAGAGAATGTTGCGCGCCTCTTGCGCCTTTCGTCTCGGAAAGCGCAGAGATTGCGCCTTCCAGCCGATGCCGATGCGTCGTGCGTGGCTGAACCGAGGCTTGCCTGCGGAGGAATTCCGACGAGTTGACCCCAGAGCCAGCCGAGGCTTCTGTTCGTGACGCCCCGAAAGGAAAAAGCGAGTTAGCGGTTGGCGATGGCTTGATGTTCGGGGGCATGAGGAGGAATCCGTGAGGGTGCTTGCTCCAGTTCGGATACCCCGCTTTATCCGAACTATAACCGGCCGCGAAAAACAAGCAAGGTAATTGCGTCATGGATGCGTTGCCGTGGGGGCCGTTTCTTACGTATGATGATTGGCAACACCTCGCCAGGTAGGACGGGCTGGAAGCGGCGAGGGTACTCACTGGCCTCGTTTCTCCTAGACTAGGCCCAAAACAAGCGTTATATATTATTTGGAATATTGTATATATTATAGTATAATAGGTATTTCCATTAGATTGTTTGTCAACAGCGGTCAGAAACTGAGCCAAAATCGCGGCGAGAGTTGAGCCACCCTGAGACTCGACTTGTGCCTCGCCCCAAGTGCCCTTCATCTGAAGCTGAGGGCACTTGGAGCGAGGCACAAGGGCGCAACCCCGCCCTAGGGGTGGCCCTCCCTGGCCGCGAAAGTGGCTCAACTCCTGACCGCTGCTGGCACAGGTCTGGAAGTATCCTTGAGTGACTACTGGAGAGCCGTGTACCTGGAAACTCATTCTCACGGTTCGGAGGGGGGCGGCGGAGACGGAGCCGCAAGGCAACCGCGCCGACCGCCCACCCTACCTGGGCGACCGGGCCCTTTCGACACCCCGTCTGGCTCACCGAAAGAATTGTCGATCTAAGTAATAGCAATACATGATATGTGTTCCAGCAAAAACGATGATGCAGGCAGAACTGCGTAGCTTGAGGTAGAAGCCGCCGTGATCGAACGGCCACGCGATCTAGGCGAAGTCGATTCCAAGGCCGATCTCCATCAGGCCCACCATCGAAATGGCCAGGGGAAAGGCCGCCAGGGCCGAAGCGTGGTCATGGCCAGTCAACTTGCCGAGTCCTCGCCAGAGCAGAAACCTCGCCACACCTACGATTCAGCCTCCGATGAACTTCATCAGTCCGCGGAACCGCGTGTTGCCGAGGGCCACTTCGAGTGATTTCTGCCACCTCAGGAGAAGGATCGAGAGCATCATCCCGATGACTCGGTCTTCCAATTGTCGCAGTTGGCTGAACAGCGCGTAAGCTTCCTGTTGCTTGAGTTCAAGCCGACATTTCGGGCAAAGATCACTCAACGACTCTCGGCCCCAGATGGAAATCGGACGCCCGCACTTGGGCCAGAGGAAGGCCGGGGCGCCGCCAACTACACATCCGTGGGCGGGATGGTCGGGAGTTTGGGTGAGGGGATGGAGTCCATGGGGTCTCGATGCCCCGTCCTACCGAACGGCTCCAAGGCCAAGACGCCTCGCCCATCCAGTCAGTTAAAACCATCTAATCAGTGGCTTACAGCGCGGGACCCGAGTCGAGATATTGACGCAAGGTCCAGGATCGAGCCGTCAGTGAGAGGATGTCTCCCTCGCCACTGTGCCACCACCGCTGGCCAGGGCACGGCGGGTCACCCCGGCTGGAAGACAGGCGCACAACGGATCGAGGCGAATGGACGTAACCGACCCCACACAACCCGGCAGCCCGACCGCAGAAACGCGACTGCACCCGTGGTTCACACCGGTCTCGAGAGGAAAACCACGCGGCCCCGGCCCGTCTCGGCCAGGCTCGCCGCCGCCCATCAACGAGATTTCATCATGTCTACTCTGATTCTACTCGATCGAGCCTTCTAATCAGGTCCCCGCACGCTCGGATGGCTCGGCGGCGCCAGGAAACCTGCGCCAATCTTAGAAGCCGAGTAACTGGTGATTTCCTCTCCCCGGACCACGAGTTCCGCGTCCATCAATCCAGGAGTTCATCCATGCTGAATCAGCCCCAGCGTCGCCGCTCCGGCTTCACCCTGATCGAGTTACTCGTCGTCATCGCGATCATCGCCGTGCTGATCGCTCTGTTGCTCCCCGCCGTCCAGAGCGCGCGGGAGGCCGCCCGCCGCGCTCAGTGCACCAACAATCTCAAACAGATTGCCTTGGCGGCCAACAACTACGAGTCGAGCAATGGCTGTTACCCCGGAGGCTCCTACTCGAATTACAACGGCGGACCGCCGGCTTCGAGGTGCTCCAAGGGCGTCGTCCCGTGCGATTTTCCCGAGAACTTCAGCGTCTTCGTCCGGATGTTGCCGTTCACCGAGCAGGCGCCCATGTATAACGCGGTGAACTTCAGCCTGACGTCCGGCAACTACGAGAACCTCACGATCGCCGGGGTGCGCATGAACATCCTGACCTGCCCCAGCGACACGCAGAACGACCCCGTGCCGCTCGTCCCGGGAGCCCCGAATTCCTCCTTCAACACCGTCTGGAACGCCACGCATCAGGGGCCGCCCGCGGGCAACTGGATCCAGTGCTACAGCAGCTATGCCGGCTGCGCGGGGACGTGGGACTTCGGATACAACACCACGTACGGCGCCGCTGAGTTCGCCGAATACAACGGGGTCATCGACAACGACAGCACCGTCAAGATCGCGATGGTCACCGACGGGACGAGCAATACGTTCATGTTCGGCGAGCACAGCCACGCCTACGCGGTGATCAACGACCCAGGCTACTACGTCTCCGACAACTCCTGGAACTCCGGCCGATGGTATGACACGCTCATGTCCACCTTCTATCCGATGGACATCAACCTCGGGCGCCGGCCGCGGCCCTGAACAGTCCGTTCGGATACTACGCGATCACGGCCGCGACCAGCCTCCACCCCGGCGGCTGCAACTTCGCGTTCTGCGATGGCTCGGTCCGATTCATCAAGAAGACGATCAGCTCGTGGACGTTCAACACCAACAACATTCAAGGAGGCAATATCCTCCCCGACGGCGCGTTATACGCCAATTATGTCTATTCCTTCGGTTCGGCACAGCTCGGTGTGTTCCAGCAACTCTCGACCCGCGCCGGCGGCGAGGTGATCAGTTCCGACAGCTATTGATTCGCCCGGCTCGATGCCTCCCTTGACGCTGGCAAGGCTACTCTCACTCGAAGTTGGCCGGGGGGATCACCCCTCGGCCGTCTTGATCTCCCATCGGTCCCCTTCGCGAGTCTCGCATGATGTGTCGGACGACCAGCAGACGCTTCCTCTGGACGTTGCCGCTCTGCCTCTTCATGGGCTGCGCAGGGAACTCGTCGCCGTCGCAATCGGCCCTCTCGCCGCCTCATGGTGGGCATATGTTTGTGCTGCCCGAGAACCGGGGCTTCGCCGAGCTCAAGACGGACCGCGAAGCCGCGGCGCGCGGCAGCAGACGCAAGCCGGTCACGGGTGCGCGGATCCTGGCCTACTTCTACCAACCGGACGGCGCGACTCCAATGAGTCCCGGACCGAGCGAGGTGAAGGTCAAGCTCGGGACCGACGAGAACAACTCCGTCGTTGTCCTCTCGAACCAAACGAAAGAGCCCGGACTCTATGCCTCGGAACCGGGACCCTACCCGGAGGGGATCCGAGGCCAGATCGAGGCCAGGTTCGATGGCGATCCTGTCCCGGTTCCGTTCTTGTTTCGTTGAGCCCGAGGGAGCTTCCGGACGCGTCTCGATTTCGCTCCCCGGGGTACTTCGCCCGCCTGCCGACAAATTGAGGTCACCGGAAGAAGGCCGCTGCTTCGTCGTAATAGGCCAGGTCGAGGGTCTTCGTGGCGGCGATGCTCTCACTCAGCGCGGCCTCGGCGATCCGGCCCTTCATCAGGGTGACGAGGGTGCCGTACCGGTGCTGGAGGACCAGCCGGCTGGCGGCTAGCCCTAGACGGGTGGCGAGGATCCGGTCGTAGGCGCGTAGGCGGACCGCCGCGCTGGAGGTGACCCAGCACGACGCAACGTGTCTCGATCCGGGTCTGTTTCTCGATGGAATCGGCGATCACTGCTCCGATGCCGCCCAGTCTGGGATTGCCGAACGGATCCGGCGAATCATCGAGGGTGAACGGACCGCGATCGGGGAAGCGAGCCCCCTCGGCGACGATCACGATCCCGTATTTCTTCCCGGCGGCGCGGCGGCGGGAGAGGACCGAGATCAGGTGCGGCAGGTCGATCGGCACCTCAGGCACGAGGATGTAATCGGCACCGACGGCGATCCCCGAGAAGCAGGCGATCCATCCCGAGTGGCGGCCCATGGTCTCGACGACGACGACCCGACGATGGCTCTCCGTCGTGGTCCGGAGTCGGTCCACGGCCTCCGTGACAATATTGACCGCGGTATCGAATCCGAACGAAAAATCGGTCACCATCAGGTCGTTATCGATCGTCTTGGGGACACCGACCACCGGGAACCCGAAATCATTGTGCAGCCGCAGCCCAACGCCCAGCGTGTCATCGCCGCCGATGACGACGAGGGCATCCAGCTCCAGACGCTGAAAGTTCTCGCGAAGCGCAGCCAGATCCGTTTCGGGATTGCGGTAGGGATTGGTCCGAGAGGCGCCGAGGATGCTCCCACCCTGCGCAATGATGCCGTCGGTCAGAGCTGTCGTGAGGGGGCACGTCATATCCTGGACCAGCCCTCGCCAACCCTCCAGGATTCCGACGCAGGTGGCCCCCTCATTGGCGAGCTGCTGGACGACAGCGCGGATGACGGCGTTCAACCCCGGACAATCACCACCGCCGGTGAGCAAGCCGACCTTCATGGCACGAGATCCTCCCGATCGGAGGCCGGAGACGAACCTCGAAGCGGCCGGACGATGTCCTCGCACATCACCGCGGGCCCCGATGGCTCGGCCAACGCGGACTCTGTCTCATCCGAGCCTACCATGGAGCGACACAGTCGGCCAGTCGAACCGAGGCGGGCCGAGATTGCCGCCTGAGACACACGCGCGAGCTTGCTCCAGTCCCCGGAGCTGATCGATTCGGAACGGGACCGGCTCTCCCGGTGCAGGAGGGTTGGGCACCAGCCTCCCACCAATGGCATCGATCAACGCCGCGATCCCTTCCCCGGTCTCGGCGGAGACCGTAAGGAATCTGGGCGACACTTCGAGGCCCTCGCAGCGATCCCAGGACGAGGGGAGGTCGGACTTGTTCGCGACCAACAGGGCGCCTGATGTCGATTCGATCAACTCGCGGTCCATAGGCTGAAGGGGCTCCGAACGGTCCAGGACCAGAAGAACGAGGTCGGCGTCCTGCTGTTCGCGCCGAGCGCGCGCGATCCCGATCTCTTCGATAGGGTCTTCCGTCCCACGCAGACCCGCCGTGTCCACGAGCTTCACCGGCCAGCCGCCAATCGCTGTTCGGAAGTTCACGATGTCGCGGGTCACACCCGGCGTCGGGTCGACGATCGTCCGCGCAAAACCGGCGAGTGCATTGAACAGCCGGCTCTTCCCCACGTTGGGCCTGCCCCCGATGACCACCTTCCAGCCGGCGATCAGCTTGAGACCGACCGCCGCTCGGTCGATCAGCGCGTCGAGCCGAGCCAGGGGCGATCCGGTCTCGACCTGGGTCTCAAGTCGTAAGCATTCGATCTCGCGCCGCAGGGCGCCCTGGGCTTGATCGAGCAAGATTTCGGCCGTGCGCAGAGTCGGCGCATAGGGTAAGTCGGTTCTTGCCTGAACGGCGATCGGATCCTCAGTTGGACTGGATTCCACTTCCTGCCCGGAACAAGGCAGCGCCCCGGCCGCCTCCAGTGTCGATACGATCGATCGGGTGGCCGCAGTTCCGCCGTGCGTTTGAATTTCCACAGTGGGAGTCATCGCGGGGATCCGTACAGCGACCACCTCGTCACCCAGGCCCAACCCCGCTCGTCCCAGCCGCAACCGACCGATCGGCGTTTCCGCCAGCGGCTTCCCCCGCGAGGGCCGGAACACCGCGTTGACGATCTCAACAGCCTCCTCACCGCAAACGCGTACGACCGCGATCGCGCCACGGCCTTCAGGCGTCATGATGCGGATGGAGGCGTTCATGAAAAGCGGCTCCCGCACAAGGGAAAGCTGATCGGCCTGGTCACCTCACTCCATCATAGGCGGACCACTCAGGGTTCGACGAGTCGACCGAAACATCGTACGCGCCCGGGCCGCGGCTGCTTGAGAAGGATGCCGCTACTTAGGATAACCGTTTATGCACCTGGAGCTAACTCCAACAATATTCTGAATGTAAATCCCGATTCTGAAATAATCTTCAGACTCCGCGTTCGACCACCACCGCTCTCAGCGCGGCGGGTGCGGCAAACCTGGGGAGTGCGACGATCCGACCCGCGCCGCTTCCCCCTCAGTTCGGGCCAATTTGGTCATTCGAGTAACCCAGTCTTCCTTTTTTTTGGATTTTTTTATCTCCCTCTGTGACCGAGAGTTCCGGAGCCAATCGCCCCGAAATCCGCGATAGGTGCATTAACGGATCATCAAACCTGTGGCATACTGAATAATATGGACCATGTGCGACCGTCACCGACCGGAAACCCAGGCTGCGAGCCACGGGGCTGTGCCGCCTGCGGCCGGCCCTGGCACAGCGATTTGGGGACTCGGCCCGAACTCGCTGGGGGCCAAGGGGATCGGAGAGGGAGCCGCGGCCAAATGTGATCACCGAGTGCCAATTCGTGCCACAATTCTCGGCAAGTCCGGCCCTGCTCAGAGCCGGCCCCGCCCAGAACCCACGCCGGATCCGGACGTCCCGCAGGTCATGACTAGGGACTCCCCTCTTCCTTCGTTTCCTTGGTGACCTTCTGTTCGGGATCGGGACGTCCCGCCGGTCAGGAGTCGGGACTCTGGGAATGGGTCAAAGCCACCGCTCCCAGACGGTTCGGTGGTGATCGCCGAGGATTCTCAGAATCCTAAGTGTTTTCGAAAGATCTTTCACCCTGAGACTGCGCAGGCGATCGCCGCATTCCAACCCGTGGTCTTTGGCAATTCCGCACCGTCTTGGGCAGCCATCAAGAACCTCGTCATGTCCGATGAAGGAAGACGGATTCCGTCCGGCCAGGGGGGCGTCGTATCATGGAGGTTTCTTGGGGCGAGCGAGGCGTCTCACTCTGGACGACCTCTCAGAGTTTCAGAGTGCGGAGGGAGTATCGTGGTGGGCAAAGTGATCCGTGGGTGCCTCGGGCGGCTGGTTCTCGTCGGGTGTCTCTTCCTATCGATAGCCGTCGCGCCCGCCAGCGCGGCGGAGATGGCGGGCCGGCCCAACATTCTCCTCATCATGACCGACGATCAGGGCTACGGAGACCTGGGAATCCATGGCAATCCCAAGATCCAGACCCCCCACCTGGATCGATTCGCTCGCGAGAGCGTTCGGCTCAAATCGTTCTACGTCTCACCCGTCTGCTCGCCGACGCGAGCCAGCCTGATGACGGGGCGGTATCATTACCGCACGGGAGTCGTGGATACCTATGCGGGCCGCTCTCTGATGCATCCGGATGAGCAGACCCTGGCCGAGATGCTCGCCGCGGCAGGGTATCGCACCGGGATCTTCGGCAAATGGCACCTGGGCGATAATGCCCCGTTGCGGGCCATCGATCAGGGATTTCAGGAGGCCCTGGTCATCAAAGGGGGCGGAATCGGTCAGGCGTCCGACCCGCCAGACGGCACACACTATCTCGACCCGGTGTTGCAACACAACGGCCGGCCGCAGAAATACCAGGGTTATTGCAGCGACGTCTTCGCCACAGCCGCGATCGAGTTCCTGAGCACTCCGAGTGACCGCCCCTTCTTCGCCTACCTGGCGTTCAACTGCCCCCACGAACCGCTGGAGGCGCCCGAGGCCGAGCTGGCGTCCTATCGCTCGATCGACCTGGCTCCCGCCGCGTTTCCCCAGCTCGGTCAGCCCATCCCGGCATCGTTGATGAGCCCCGTCGAGTCGATCGCCAAGGTTTATGCCATGATCACGAACATCGACACGAACGTGGGCCGAGTGCTCTCAGCGCTCGAGGCTCGTGGGTTGGCCAAGGACACGATCGTCATCTTCCTTACCGATAATGGCGCGGCCCCGGTTCACATTGACAATGGCCCAGGCCGAGTCCGGTTCAACGCGGGTCTCCGCGGCTGGAAGGGGACTGTCTACGACGGCGGGATTCACGTCCCATGTTTCATCCGGTGGCCCGGTCATTTCCCGGGGGGACGGACCGTCGATCGGCTCGCCGCACACATCGACATCGTGCCGACCTTGCTGGAGGCTTGCGGGGCCTCCCCGCCCAAAGGCCTGCACCTTGATGGCCGAAGCCTCATGCCGCTCCTGCGCGGTGGAACCGACGTCGCATGGCCCGAGCGCACTCTCTTCTTCCAGTGGCATCGCGGGGACCAGCCCGAGCCGGATCGCGCGTTCGCCGCGCGTTCTCAGAAATATACCCTCTTGCGGCGTGAGCCCCCGATCGGCAGCCGCACGGTCCCCCCGTTAGAGCTCTATGACATGGAGACCGACCCATGGCAGCAACAGGATCTCGCCGCGGAACGGCCGCAGATCGTCGAGAAATTGCACGCGGAGTACCTCGCCTGGTTCAAGGACGTGTCCTCGTCGCGCGGCTTCGAACCAGTCCGGATCGAGGTCGGCGGCGATCGGGAGAATCCGACCATCCTGACGCGCCAGGACTGGCGCGGACCTCGTTCCGGCTGGGGCATCAATGACCTGGGCCACTGGGAGGTCCTGATCGCGCGCCCGGGCCGATTCGATGTGGCCCTGCGCCTCACGCCCCGACGCTTCCCGACGGTCGCTCACCTCACGCTTCGGGGCGTGGAACGCGAGCTGAAGCTCGAGCGAGAGGCGTCCGCTTGCATCTTCAGAGACCTTTCCTTCACCGAAGGTCCGGGCCGCCTCGATGTCTGGATTGAAGGTAATCGCGCGACCGCAGGACCTCTCGATGTCACCATCCGGCGCCTCGATGCCGCTCCTTGACCGTGTTGCAAATCGCGGCCCCACTCCCGATACTGGCAACCGTCACACCTGGTCACTTTATGCATGAGATCTTGGTTATGTTTGATTTGAAATCCGCACGCATGGGAGCTCTTCCCGCGATGGCGGTGGTTGCGATTGTCTGTCTTGCACTGGTCGGCTGCGATTGGACTGGGCAGCCATCCGGGACGCCCCACTCGAGCGTCACCAGAGCCGCAGGTTCCTCAGATCGGGCGGATTCCCTCGAGCCGGCTGCCGACGCATCGAGCGGAGTGGTTCGCACCGCATCGATAAGCACGGAATCGCCGGAGTCGAAACCCGAGGGGATGGTCTGGATCCCGGGAGGTACGTACTGGATGGGGGCGGATGACGCATCGCGGGTGGACGCCAAGCCGGTGCACGAGGTGACCGTGGACGGTTTCTGGATGGATCGGACCGAGGTCACCAATCGGCAATTCGCCCGATTCGAGAAGGCGACCGGCTACCTGACCGTCGCTGAACGGAAGCCGGATGCGAAAGACTTCCCCGATGCGCCACCGGAGAAGCTCGTCCCGGGCTCGCTCGTCTTCACGCCCCCGGCTGGCGAAGTCTCGTTCGACAACCCGCTGGTCTGGTGGCGATACGTTCCGGGCGCCAACTGGCGTCATCCTGAGGGCCCCGAAACGACCATCGAAGGCAAGGACGAATCTCCGGTGGTGCAAGTCTGCTGGGACGATGCGATGGCCTATGCCCATTGGGCAGGCAAGCGTCTCCCGACCGAGGCGGAATGGGAGTACGCCGCTCGGGGTGGAACGTCGCGTAAACTCTTCATCTGGGGCGACAATCTCAAGCCGCGTGGCGATTGGCCTGCGAACATCTGGCAGGGTCGATTCCCGACCCGGAACACTGCCGAGGACGGCTATCCGCGCACGGCTCCCGTGGCCTCGTTTCCTGCCAACGGCTTCGGACTCTATGACATGGCTGGGAACGTCTGGGAATGGTGCTCCGACTGGTACCGGCCGGGGTACGACGTTACCCAGAATCGAAATCCGCAAGGTCCCGCATCGAGCTTCGATCCGAACGAGCCGGGTGTCCGCAAGAAAGTCCAGCGCGGCGGTTCCTTCCTGTGCACGGATGAGTATTGTACAAGCTACCGCCCCGGAGCCAGGGGCAAGGGATCGACCGACAGTGCGGCATCTCACGTGGGATTCCGATGCGTCCTGTCCCGCTCGCCGTCGAAATTCGAGAGCGGCGGTGTGGAGTGACCGGACATGATGATCCCATCCGCGATCGCGACCTGACGCGCGTGATGCAAGGGAGCCGAAGACCCCGTGTCTAGCTGGTTCAACGCGGGATACTCCTGGATCTCGTCCGAGTTATTGACCCATCTCGGGTTCCTGCTGGCCCTGGTCTTCCTGGCGAACCTGCTGAGGCAGAAGCGGTCTCCCAGTAGCACGATTGCTTGGCTTCTGGTGATTTTGCTGCTCCCGTATGTTGGGGTACCGCTCTATGTGATGTTCGGCGGCCGGAAGATGAATCCGCTGGCACGGCGGAAAGCCCGGATCTATAGTCGGTCGCCCGAGGTGGGACAGCCCTCGAGCGGAGGAGGGATCGAGCGCTTGCTGGCCTCGTACGGTGTGCCGCCGGCTCGTATGGGCAATCGGGTTGACTTGATCAAGGACGGGGTGGATGCTTTCGAGCGGGTGATCCGCCTGATCGATGAGGCGCGATCGACGATTCACATCACGAGCTACATCCTCGGCAATGACGACGTCAGCCGAGCGATCCTGGAACGACTGACACGACGGGCATCGCAGGGGGTCGCGGTGCGACTCTTGATCGACGACGTGGGCTCGTGGCGGCTCCGTCGCCGCAATCTTTCTCCCTTGATCGAGGCCGGGCGCAGGTGGCCTTCTTCATGCCGGTGCTCCACGTCCCGTTCCGGGGCCGGGCCAATTTGAGGAATCATCGGAAACTCCTCGTGTTCGATGGCCGGATCGCGATCACCGGCGGCATGAATCTGGCGTGGCCTTACATGGGGCCACCCACGACGCGACAGCTCTGGAGCGATATTGCGGTCGTGATCGAAGGGCCGGTGGTCTCCGACCTGGAGACGATCTTCACCTCGGATTGGGGGTTCGCGACCGGATCGGGACCCGAGGCGGAGACCGCGACGTTGGATGCCGGCGAAGTGATATCCACCAGCGGAACGGCGGTACAGGTCGTGGCGAGTGGCCCCGATGTCGCCGGCGATCCGCTCTATGAATCACTGCTGGCCTTGATTTTCGCGGCACGAAGCCGGATCTGGGTGGTCACACCCTACTTCGTTCCGGATGAGATGCTGGCCCGTGCCCTCAGCCTGGCGGCTCGCCGCGGAGTCGACGTTCGCCTGATCGTTCCCGCTCGATCGAATCATATCTCGGCGGACCTCGCCCGCGCCAGTTATCTCCGCGACCTGCACAACGCGGGGGGAAAAGTGATGCTTCACGCGCCGGTCATGCTTCATGCCAAAGTCGTCGTCTTCGACGATCAACTCGCGGTCATCGGGTCGGCTAACATGGACATGCGGAGCTTGTTCCTCAACTACGAGGTCGCGCTCTTTGTGTGGTCGCAGTCGCAGGTCGAGGCGATCGCGACCTGGGCCACGGGACTCATGGCCGATTCTCATCGGGAATTGCCGCACCCAGGCTGGGCTCGGGAGATCGCCGAGAATGTCGTTCGCCTCTTATCCCCGCTCCTCTAACCTCGAAGTATCCTCCGTTCGGCTGCGAAATTCCACATTGGACGCGGTCGTTGTTCACGCCGGTGCGCGCCATCATGCATGGTGACGTGTCGACCGGCCTTGTCCATGGGGGTGGTGACGGATATGATTAATCGACTTTGAAGAAACGCGATGAAGCTCGCCTTTGTTGCATGTCCTCGATGGAAGAACCCTACCAGCCTGCCCAAACCACGACCGTCCGGGTACCTATGAAACGACGCGACGACATTCGAAATGTAGCCATTATCGCCCACGTTGACCACGGCAAGACCACGCTGGTCGATGCGATGCTGCGCCAATGCGGCCAGTTCCGGGCCTCGCAGCTCCAGGGCGAGCGCATCCTCGACTCGAATGATCTCGAACGCGAGCGAGGCATTACCATCCTGGCCAAGAACATCGCGATCAACTACGGCGAAATCAAGATCAACCTCATCGACACACCGGGCCACGCCGATTTCGGCGGCGAAGTTGAGCGTACCCTCCAGATGGCCGACGGGGCGCTGGTCCTTGTCGACGCCTTCGAAGGGCCGATGCCCCAGACAAAGTTCGTACTCCGCAAGGCGTTCGCCTGTCACATCCGGCCGATCGTGGTAATCAACAAGATCGATCGTCCCGATGCACGACCGAACGAGGTGCTCAACGAGGTCTTTGACACGTTCGTGGAGCAAGGTGCCAGCGAGGAACAGCTCGATTTTCCCTACATTTTCGCGTCGGGGAAAGCGGGTTTCGCATCGCACGATTCGGTGGCGACGTCGGGGGATGTCAAGCCGCTCTTCGACATGATCGTCCAGCATGTTCCCGGGCCCGTGGTCGATCCGGACAGTCCGTTCCGCATGCTCTGCACGACTCTCGACTTCTCGGAATACGTGGGACGGATCGCGATTGGTCGGATCGCCGCCGGTTGCGTCCGGCGCGGGCAGAAGTCGGTTCTGATCAAGGCCGGTAATGTGAACGTGTCCGGCTCTATCGACAACCTGCTGGTCTTCGACAAGCTGGGCCGCACCGAGGTCGCGCTCGCCGAAGCCGGGGACATCGTCGCGATCGTCGGGCTGAGCTCGGTCGATATTGGCGATACGATCGCCGATCCGGAACGACCGGAGGCCTTGCCACGGATCGAAGTCGACGAGCCGACCCTAAGCATGCTCTTCACGGTGAACGATTCCCCGCTGACTGGCGAGGGCCAATATCTGACCTCCCGACACCTCAAGGAGCGACTGGAACGCGAGCTGGAGTCCAACGTCGCATTACGGGTCGAGCCGACCGAGGAACGCGACTCATTCACGGTCTCGGGCCGGGGCCTGCTCCATCTCTCGGTCCTCATCGAGACCATGCGCCGGGAAGGCTACGAGCTGGCCGTGGGCAAGCCGGAAGTCATCTTCCGGACGATCCACGGCGAGACCTGCGAGCCCTACGAATTCCTCGTCGTCGACGTTCCCCACAGTCACATCGGACCGGTCATCGAGCAGGTCGGGATCCGTCGGGGAGAAATGGCCAAGATGGACATCAAGGGAGCCTATGCTCATCTGGAGTTCTCGATCCCGGCTCGAGGCCTGATCGGGCTGCGCAACCGGCTGATGAGCGCGACCCAGGGCGAGGCGATTATGCACCACAACTTCCTCGACTACCGGCCAGTCAGGGGAGATGTTCCTCACCGTCCCAACGGCGTGATGGTCAGTCTGGTCCGCGGTCGCGCCGTCGCTTTTGCGCTGGATAACCTCCAGCAGCGCGGCACGATGTTCGTCCAGCCCGGCGACGAGATCTACGAGGGGATGATCATCGCCGAGAATGCGCCAACGACGACATGGTCGTCAATCCGTGCAAGGAGAAGAAACTGACAAACATGCGGGCCTCAGGCTCGGACAAGAACGTCCTGCTCAAGCCGCCCCGCGAGCTGACCCTGGAGCTGGCCCTCGAGTACATCGAGTCCGACGAGCTCGTGGAGATCACCCCGTCCAAGATCCGGCTTCGCAAGAAAGTCCTCGGCGAAGAGAATCGTAAGCGCGCCGAGCGGGGCAGTGGCAAGAAGGTGAGCGTCTGAGAAATCCGAACCTGTCGCTGGCTATTCATGCAGAGGGTGTCGAATCGGTTTGGGCACGATACGATGAGTTTCTAGCCGGGAAAGCGAGCCAATCCTCGTCCAGGAAGGCGTACAGATCGGCATCGTGCCATCGGCCGTCGCTCCAGAACTTGCGCCGAGCGACGCCTTCGTGGCGATAGCCACACTTTTCGTAGACCCGCTTCATCGCTGGGTTCATGGTGTGACCCTCGATTCGATGCAGACCGAGCTGACCGAAAGCAAACCGCGTCCGGATTCGGACGGCGTCCGAGGCATAACCGCGGCCCCAGGCCGAGCGTTCACCGATGACCAGGCCACCGATGGCCCATCGGTGCCGCCAGTTGATCTCGTGGAGTGCGATGAAGCCGATGTGCTGTTCGGCCTCGTCGAGGATCGCCCAGACAAAATCGGTTGACGAGCCCTCCTCGATGCGGTCGAAGAACTTCTCCTCCTGCCGGCGAGTGATCCCCAGGTTGAGCTTGAGCGTCGCCGTGATTTCGGGGTCGTTGAGCCACCGCAACGCATTCTCGAGATGGAGCGTGCGGTCGGGGGGCACCAAACGGGCGCGTTCGCCCTTCCAGCCGACGATCGACATGTTGGTTCTCTCGCTCTCCGTTCAACCGCGGAGCGATGCCGCTGGCCCGACGCCGAGCCGTGCGGATGGTCGCTTCCCGTCGACCGCTCAGTTCTTGGGATACAGTCCGTTCTCCTTGAGCCAGTTCGTCAGGGTGCGCATCCGCGAGCGATACAGGTGAGGCGGCTCGAAGGGGAGCGGTGCGGCGGCCTTCGCGGCAGCCTGAACCTCGGCGGCCTCGCGCGGCAGTCCGTTATCGCCGTAGTGGCTCACCGTTTCCCCCGTGTACCCGGCCTTGATCGCCAGGACAGAGAAGTTCCGTCCGTTGACGAATAGGTAGGCAAGAGTCCGGTCGTAAGGGTCGAGGGTCGGAGAGCGGAGCAGCTCGATCACCGTGGCTGCGGCGAATGCCCCTTGGGCGAACGCCCTAGCCTCGGGGCCGAACGGCTGATCGTACGGGAGGTTGTGCTCGAGACGGCGGATCTCGGGCGTGTCGATGCCGAGGATGCGGATGATCTCGGAATCCTTATCGCTCCAGCGGATCACCACGCCGTCACCGTCCTCGACCGTGACGAGCGCCGGATCGACGCGTATCCGCTGACCGTGAGGACGAGGCTGCGGTTTCGCCGCGGGCCGCTCACCGCGGGGCTGCGGAGCCGGGGCCTGGCCCATCACGAGCGGCACAAGGACCAGTCCCGCAACAGTCAATCCGAGGATGCGAGTTCGAGCGTGCATACCATCCTCCAGGCGAAGGCGCTTGCCCTGCCGGTCAAGGGGTCGGACACCGGACATCGGTGGCCGGTTCGAGGGATTCGGAGAGGTTCAATCAAAGCCGCGACTTGATGAAGGCCAGACCGTCGCGGCACAGTCCCATCGCATCGGGGAAGAGGTCGCGCCAGACTTTCGTGGCGGCGGCCAAGGCCGGCAGCGCCCGTCCGAACGCCTCGATGGTCAGGTAGCCATCATAGCTGCTCTGCTTCAGGCCGCCAAAGAACTCGTCCCAGTCGACCTGCCCCGTGCCGGGGATGCCACGATCGTTCTCCGAGACATGGACATGAATCGTCTCGGCGGCGCACGAGGCGATCGCCGTCGCCTGGTTCTTCTCCTCGATGTGCGCGTGGAAGCTGTCGTACATCATCTTGCAGTAGGGGTGATTGACGGCCCGGACGAACCGCGACGTCTGCGCCGCCGTCGTCAGGAAGTAGATCTCGAATCGGTTGAGATATTCGGTGGCGATCCGGATGTTCCGCGCCTGCGCCTTCTCGGCGGCGCGCTGGAGCGTCTCGACGCCGTACTTGAATTCATCCTCCGTCGGTCCCTCACCCGAGAAGACGCCGATGGCCGAGTGGGTCGGACCACAAAGGATCTCGCAGCCAAACGCCTGACCGCATTCCATGACGCGGTCAAGATGGGCCACCGCTGCATCCCGGATCTTGGGATCAAGTGAGATCGGGTTGGTCTCCGCACCCATCACGGTGACGGCCGTCGCGGCCAGGCCGAGGTTCTGGAGCCGCTTGCCCAGTCGCTCGAATGGCGCCAGGTCGGCCGTGTTGAAGATCGGCACTTCGACGGCGTCGAAACCGAGCGCCTTGATCTGGTCCAGGATCGCGTCGTGCTGCTCGGTGACGTGGGTGGTCCACAGGAGCAGGTTCATGCCGGTTTTCATGCAGGGGTCCCTCGGACTGGTGCTTCAGAGTGAGAAGACTTCTTTGTAGTATAACCAAGCGATCCGATGCAACCCGAGACATGACCAGGCGACTCCAAGGACGATTCCGAAGGTTTCCTGCCACGAGAGCCGCAACCGACGTCGCCGAGACGCATAGAACCAGCCCCCTGCCCAGAATGAACAGAGGGTCAGGATGGAGATCACCGGACCTGCGATGAAAAACAATTGCGCCTGTTACTGGCGAGAAGGGTCGCTCCCCAAGTTGCGTGTGAGTAGATGTATGGAGGCCAGAAGATCCACGTGGCGAGCCCGCAAGAGAACCAAAGCAACCGCCCCGGGCCCCAGGGACGTCCACGAACCCGCAACAGCAAGAGCGGTGGACCGAGGAGCGAAACTCCCCCCAAACCGTAGGCGACTCCGAGTGCGATCGCCTCATCCCAATAGCCAAATCCATAGGGTCCTGGATGGGGATCCCTCAAATCGGGGGTCACCAACCAGAGACCGAACGTCGCACCGGCAACCAGCAGCATCGCCACACCGATACTCAGTCGGTCCTTGCGTTCGACCGTGGTGCCCATGTCGATTCACGGACGACGCTGGCGCGTCCGCCCTCTTTGACGCTTCAGTCCCTTGTCATCCGTCTTGATTTCAAGATTCAGCGGGCCGGCGATCGCGATGATCGGGCAATCCCCAAGGTCTCGAGAGCGCGGCTGATAGCCCGGATGCTTGGCCAGGCGACGGGCTTCTTTCCAATCCTCCGGCAAGGTCTTATGGTCGTCGACCACCTCGAGCGGACGCAGGAACGCCTCGCGAAGTCTCATTTCATGCTCGTCCACGACCCCACAGAGGAATTCGACTTTCACCGGGGACAGTATGGCCTTCGTATCCCGATCATCGATCAACGCACCCGCCCAGCTCTCTGCGTCCTTCTCGTTCTTGCCGTCCAACGGCCGATGGCGGTTGAAATGATTGATAAGAATATTCGTATCCAGCGTTTGCCTTGGCATGGTTCAGCACACTTCCTCGACCTGCTGCGCGGACCTGAGACTTCCAATGATACTGTCCCAGTTCGTCGCGATCTCCGACAGGTGCGACCCCATTTCGAGGGCGTCCACGCGGCGGATTGCCGAGCAGACGATCTTCATGGTCACGTCCGGAGGAACGTCCTTGAATTCCGACCACTTCAAGGAGTAGATGTCGGGGTCGAATCCGCTGCGGAGCTGTTCCGCGTAGCGTCTGAACCCATCACGGATGATCGAGCTGTGTTCCTGGAGCCAGTCGAGGACGAGTTCCGGATCATCAGGGACGCCGGCACCCTCGCAGCGGAGGTCAACGTACCAAAGCAACGCAGAGTCGGTTCCATTGGTCCCGGGCTCGAACCAGTTTGCAACCCGGTCATCGTCCAACTCAATGCCAGTGCGAATGCCTTCGTCGTATCGCTTCTGCCTGTAGAAGACCAGTTTGGCCATGACTCGTCCGTTTCGATTGTGTGGGCTGGATGCGAGAATCTCCGACTTCTCCGGATCCATTCTACGCTCGGCCAACGCATTCGCCCCTCACACCGGCACGACCGTCTCCCATTTGCTATTCTCGGCCGAGTCCAGCACCGCGTCGCAGACGGCCTGCGTCGCCAGGGCATCGCGGAACGTCGGTGCCGTCGGTTGGCCCTTGGCGAGATTGTCCAGGAAATCGGCCACCTGGTGGACGAAGGTGTGCTCGTAGCCGATCTGGAGGCCGGGTACCCACCAGTTCTTCATGTACGGCATGTCGCCGTCGGTGACGTGGACCGAATGCCAGCCGCGGACGATCGAATCATCGCGGTGGTCGAAGTAATCGAGCCGGTGCAGGTCCTCGAGGTCCCACTTGAGCGATGCCTTCTCGCCGTTGACTTCGAAGGTGTAGAGGGCTTTGTGACCCCGGGCATAGCGGGTCGACTCGAACAACCCGAGCGAGCCGTTGTCGAACCGGCAGAGGAATGCGCAGGCGTCGTCGATACCTACTGGCTCGACTTTGCCGGTAAGGTTGTGCTTCCGCTCCTTGATGAAGGTCTCGGTCATGGCGCAGACCGAACCGATTGATCCGTTGAGCCAAAGTGCGGTGTCGATGCAGTGAGCGAGCAAGTCACCCGTGACTCCAGAGCCAGCGGCGGCCACGTCGAGCCTCCAGAGCCCTGTCCCACCCTGCGGCAGGTCGGCCGAGATCGTCCAGTCCTGGAGAAAGTTGGCGCGGTAGTGGAAGATCTTCCCCAGGCGGCCCGCGTCGACGAGTTGCTTCGCGAGGGTCACAGCCGGGATGCGCCGGTAGTTGTACCAGACCGTGTTGGGCACGCCGGCCTTCTCGACGGCATCGACCATCGTCTGCCCCTCGACGAGGTTCATCGAAAGCGGCTTCTCGCACAGGATCATCTTGCCGGCCGTAGCAGCGGCGATGGCGATATCGGCGTGCGTGTTGTTGGGCGTGCAGATGTCGATCGCGTCGATATCCTTGCGTTCGACCAGCTTACGCCAATCGGTCTCGATCGACTCGTAACCCCACTTGTCCGCGAAGGCCTTCGCCCCTTCGGCCGTCCGGCCACAGACCGCCTTCAGAACCGGCCGATACTCGACATCGAAGAAGTCGTTGACCCGTTTGTAGGCGTTGGAATGGGTCCGGCCCATGAATCCGTAGCCGACGATTCCGATGTTCAAAGGTTTCTGTGCGCTCATGAGAACTCCTGAAGACTCGAGACAGCGGATTGTGGAACTTTCATTCACTCCAACCGTGAGCATCCTGGACCTGGATCATCACCCCCAGGATGTCGTTCCAGGTCTGCGGTTCCATCATGACCGCGTTGGGGAACATGCAGCCGTCCCAGCAGATGTGCCGGCAGGATTTGGTCAGCTTGCCGTGCTCGTCCCGGAGCCAGAACCGGGCGTGATGGGGGATGTCCAGCTTCCCATTCGGATCGCTCGCGAGGCAATGCCGACCGGTGTGGTCGTGAGTCCCGGAGCCGAAGACGGTGGCATCGTTCTGGGCGACGTGGAAGTCGATCGTCCAGGGTCGCAGAGAGGCGGTCAACGACTTGAGCGCGGCGTCGAGCGTCGCATGGTCGTGCCAGTCGAAGTCCTTGGGAAGGATGCGATCCTCGGATGCGTTCTCGCCGAGGGTATAGAGGAGCGTATGCGCCATATCGGCCTGGAAGCCGACGGTCGTCCGGCTCGCCGACTCGTTCGAGCAAATCGACCATGACGCGCCAGGAGTGCATCCCTCCCCAGCAGATCTCGCCCTCGGCCGCAAGCCGCTCGCCATGGTCCCGCGCGATGGTCGCGGCCTCTTTGAAAGTCGCGGCGATCTTCTTCTGACTGGCTTCGGGATCCTTGGACCAGTCCGCGACGGAGCAGGCAGAGTCGATGCGGACGACGCCGTACGGTCGGACGCCCAGCTCGCGAAGCCGTTTGGCGATCCGGCACGCCTTGCGGATCGCGGTGAGGTAATTGGCGCGCTGGCGGTCATCTCCCATCGCGGAGCCGTCGAACCAGACTGGTGCCACCACCGATCCGACCAGGAAACCTTTGGTCGCGATCTTGTCCGCAATGGCCACGAGGTCTTCATCGCTGATGTCGATGTTGATGTGGGGATCGTAGAGGAAGATGTCGACGCCGTCGAACTTGACCCCGTCGACCTCCGCCGCGGCGGTCAGGTCGAGCATTGTATCCAGGTCGATGGTCGGCTCGGCTCCAGGGCTCCCTTTGCCGACCAATCCAGGCCACATCGCGTTGTGCAGTTTCGGGTATTTGTGGGGATGGCTGCTACTCATGAAAAGCCCCTGTCAAGGAAGGAGAGAATCCGGCGATCTTTCGGCGCCGAGTGGATCGTTCACGCACAGTCGATGTCCGCCGTTTCCTCGAGACTCGTGGACCGGATCTTTGCCCAGCAAGATCTGTCTCACAAGACCTTCCACATACTTCGAGCCCGAGACTCCGAGGAAACCCCATTCGGGCCAGACCACGTCGTCATGGCTCACGAAAAACACGTCGCCCGAGCCATTGCCGTACTCGATACACCGGGTGTCGTCAACCATCTCGCGGGTGAAGAAGCCGATGGCGACCTCACCGGGAATCCGGGACTCTGATCCGACGATGGCCCGGCGATCGGTCAGGGCATAAAAGGTCCGCGAGAGGCGCCCTTTTGTCCGTTCATGCTGGATCCATCGTCCGATGAGTCCGATCGCGGTCACGGTACCGATCGCCAAAGGCGCCAGACAGAGTAAGAACACCATCTCTGCGGGATGCAGATTACGGGCACCGTAGATTCCGAACAGGACCATCAGCGCGAATCCACTAGAACCACAGAGGACCGCTGCAAAGAACGCCGGAAACACTCCGACTGTCGGTGTTGGCGGTGCTCCCGCGCGCTCTGCCCAGAGGATACGCTCGCCTGGGGCGAGCTCGGCCTTGAGCGCGGCACGTTGCTCGTCGGTCAAGTCACCGACAAGTCCTTCCCGGACCGCCTCTGACTCCGTGCTGATCCTCATGTCCTTTCGATCCATCGGCATCCCGAACCTCAATTCGCAGTGTCTGAATGGGGGACCCGCTCGGCCCGTTTTTCGTCCGAGATCGAGTTGTTGCGAACGATCTGCTCGACGCGCCGGACTTCCGGGATCCCGGTGAATTCCGTGGTCGTCAATCCCGGAATGGGGTTGACCAAGCCGAATCTCAGGTCTCCCGAGCGGTCTGAGTATTCCACGCGGTGGACCCGTGCTAGCTCGCCGCGCTGGATCGAATGAACCGCGATGCCGCGAGGACGGTAGTCCGGCATCCAGATGATGGCCCGGCGGTCCGTCAGGGCGTATAAGATGCTTCGGTCCCTGCCGCGGTTGATCGAGGTGTCGCCGATGCTCCCGAGGAGTCCAACCACGACAAGGAACCCGATGAGCCCGGTCACCAACGCCAGAACGGCGACACTCTCCCGGTTGTTGAAGAAGCTCAAGCAAAGGAAAGTGAAGACGAATAGGCCGGCGGCGATGAGTGCGGCGATGAAGTGGCCCAAGCCGATGGCCGACTGTTCGATGCGGTTTCGACCCGTCCAGAGCAGCCGCTCGCCCGGCTCGAGCTCGCTCTTGACCCGAGAGCGTAGCTCGTCGGTCAGCTCGCCGACGAGTTCTTCTTCGGCCGCGTCCAACCGGGCGTCGATGCTCGTCGCCAACGGATCCTCCCGCATTTCGGACCTCAATTCGCTTGATTCAGGTCGAAGACTTGCTCAGGCGGTTTTCTCGTCTTTTACCAGGTTATTTCGGACGATCTGCTCGACGCGACGCAGATCGGCGATGCGCTTGAATCCGGAGAACCGCCAGTTATATTCGAAATCGGGGGAGCACAAGAAATCGAGATCGCCGGAGCCGTCTGGCCGCACCACCCGCTCAACATTTCTGATGGTACCACGGGGAATCGAGATCACCCTGATCGCGTCGCGGGTCTTGGGCTCGGGCATCCAGGCGATTGCCCGCCGGCCGGTCACGGCATAAGAGTTACCCGATTGCCGACGTCGTTCGTTCCTGCCTTCGATCCAGTGCGCGATCGTGCCGATCGTCGTCACGAGTCCCCCGACACAGAGAATAACCCCGAGAGGGACGGGGTTATCCCGCTTGGGCAGGAGCGGGTCCTTCCCTGTGGCGAAGATAATGACGAGGGTCCCCCCGACCAGCAAGACCAGCGCGATCGTACTCGCCGTGGTGTAGCCGATGAGATTGGGCACAGGCGGGGGAGAGGAGCCACCTACCCAGATCAACCGCTCGCCCGGCTCGAGCTCGCTCTTGACCCGGGCGCGCAGCTCGTCGGTCAGGTCGCCGACAAGCTCTTCGCCGGCCAGCTCGCTGAAGTCGTCGACCCGGCCTTCGCCGTCGTCCGTCCGCATCTGACTCCTCCAGGCTGGCTCGCCAAGTTGACGACGTTGCCAACCTTTCTCTCCCCAGTCATTGACCACCTTTGCGTTGCCTGGGGCCGACCTCGCGTCGTCTCGGGATTACGGTCTCGCGAACCCAATCGTCAAGTTGCGCACGCCACTTGGTCGTTCCAATCTCTCTCGCCCGGCGCATCTGGTTCTCGACGTCGGCCGGCTCGAGCGCGCCGAGGAATGCACTACGTGCGACCTGCCGGTACGATCCGTCCTTGCAACGGTGCCAGAACGTGCAGATGCCGCGTCGCGCGTCAAAACGCCAGACTTCCAGAAAGCCCAGTCGACCCCACGCCTCGATTGCGTCATTGGTAGAGTGGGTCGCCTCGACCTCAACGGCCAGGTCTGGTGGAGGATCCACGTCAAAGTCATAGTTCCTCCCGCCTCTCATCCGTTCGGCGTTCGAGCCGAAATGGAAGGTCCGATCTCCTTCCAGCCCAGCCTCCTTCTCGCGACGACGACAGGTTGCTTCGCCTGACGGTTCGCACTCGAGCCACGTAATTGCAGCCACGCCGACCACAAGACTCCCAAGACAGTCCGACAACCATCCATGGTTCCTGGTCTTTCCCATAAAGGTCAGTCGACCTGAGCAATAGATCATTCGAGGAAAGGACCGTTCACCGAGCGCATCAATGAAGGCCACATAGGCATCCCAACTCACGCCCGGGATCACGAATGGCTGCTCGTCGGCCTCGGTTCGGACCGGGATAGTCGTTGTCGTCATGACTCCTCCTCACTTTCCGGTCTTGCGATGATCCCCCACGTTCGGCAGGTCCGAATGGGTATCCGGCCCGAAGTAGCGGAGGCTGACGAATGGCTCGCTGCCGGTGTTCTGGAACGTCACACCCTCGCCAGCCCGCTTGGCCGTGACGAAGACCTCGTCCTGGGTCATTTCGCCGTAGCGGATGAAATTCGGACTATCGACGGCCAGCTTGCCAATGGTGCCACTCCCCTGCACGACGATTAGGCCAGAGGAGCCCGGGTCCTTGATCGTCGCCGAGTGGCCTGGCTCGACGGTCAGCTCGCAGGCGCTGAAGAGCTGCTTGCCGTTGACCCGGCCGTAGACGATCCACTTGTCGAAGTAACCCGCGTCTTTGTCCGCCGGACCGGACGATCGGCTCGAGGTAGTTGTGCTTCTTGAACTCAGTATCGACGTTCTTCTCCCAGTCGAGCTGATCGACCAGATAGTCGAGGTCCTGGTGGTGCTCCTTCGGGACGTCCTTGACCAAGAGCTCCCAGGGAACGCGTCGACCTTCCACCATCGACTGGTACATGCCAAAGACATCAGAGCCCCACTGCGGCTCGTAGGTCACCAGCGACCCGGGCGCGTGCAGGACACAGGGAGGCACCAGCCAGCCGGTCCCCGGCTTGAGTCGATACGCCTTCGACAGGTCCAAGATGCCGTTGTCCCCAAGGTTCCAGCGCTCGAGACATTGGTGGAGTTCCTGCTTGGACGTCCCGGGCTCCAGGCCGAAGAACGTGTACGGGAAGTTATTGCCGGTCCAGTTGAGCTGCGGCGGGAAGTAGTAGCTCTCGGGCTTGCCTTCCAGCCCTAGCTTGGCCGCCTGTTCCTGGTTCTGGTGCATGTGGTGAGGGATCGGCCCGAGATTGTCGAAGAACTTGCTGTAGACCGGCCATCGCTTGTAGGTATTCCACATTGACGCGCCGATCATCTCGGCACCGTGCTCGGCGATCGCATCCTTGAGAGTGAATCGGTCCCCATCCTGAACCACGTAGCTGAGCCCTTCGTCCGGAGGCGCCCCCTCGTTCGCCGCCGCAGTCGTCGAGGAGAACCAGCGCTCGTCGATCCCGCCCCGATGCGTACCCAGAGCGTACAGGTCTTCGCGCGACAGCTTTAGCCGTGCACCAGGCATCAAGAACGACCGGGGCACCCAGGTCGGGGCCAGCCTGAGGACCCCTTCACCGCCATCCAAAGCCGCGCGGACCCGCGCGGCGAGTATCTGCTCGCCCATCGCACCACTCCTCAGACTCAAGTAATTGGTCATCGGCGCAGGGAAGCCATGCCGCCCACGCTGCTTGTCGTCCGCACCTCGCCTCGCGTTGCCGGCAACGGAACTGACTCGTTGTAAAGCTCCTCACTCGACAACGCAAGCGTCGGGTCCGGCCAGGATTCGCTTCCCATTCCACCGGCTCTTCATTTTGAACCGAGCGGGCCGATCGCGAAACCCCCCTGACACTCTACGAACGAAGATCACACGGCCTCGTTGCGCGAAAACGGCTTTCGCTGCCTGGGGGTTCTGTTATAGTGAGCGCGCAGGAACCGACCAATCCGGCCTCGACAGGGACGTCGTCGTGTCTCAATCACCTCATTTTTCAATCATTCGACAACGGCCCGCCTCCGGACTTCTCAGCATCGTCATCCCGTTGTTCAACGAAGAAGAGAATATCCTCGCGCTATGGCAGCGCCTGCGAGCCGTGCTAGAACCTCTAGGTTCGCCGTTCGAGGTTGTCCTCGTTGACGATGGCAGCCAGGACGCAACCTCGCGCATGATCGATGGCTTGCACGCACGAGACGAGCGGGTCGTGGTGGTACACCTCAGCCGCAACTTCGGTCATCAGCCAGCAATCTCGGCGGGGTTGGCTCAGGCCCGGGGCCGGGCCGTCGTCGTGATGGACGGCGACCTGCAAGACCCTCCCGAATTGGTCCCCGAATTGCTCCTAAGGTGGCGCGGAGGGTATGACGTTGTTTACGCGGTGCGTCGCAGTCGTCAGGAGGGATTTGCCAAGCGGCTCGGTTATCGAACGTTTTATCGACTCCTGGGACGGATCAGCGACCAGGCGATCCCTTTGGATAGCGGCGATTTCTGCCTGATGGATCGCCGGGTGGTTGACCAGCTCAATCGTCTCCCCGAGCGCTGCCGGTTCGTTCGTGGGCTCCGCAGCTTTCTCGGTTTCCGCCAGATCGCGGTCCCGTACGATCGGCCGGCCCGGGAAGCCGGTCGTCCCAAGTACACCTTGAAGACGCTCACTGGTCTAGCGATCGATGGCCTAATCAGCTTCAGTAGCACTCCGCTCCGGCTGGTGACTTACCTGGGACTGGCCGCCGCCGGCCTCGCACTCGTCTTGACGGTCTGGGTGCTGAACGACGCGATCTATCATCACTCCGCTCCACTCGGCTGGGCTTCCACGATGATCACCGTCCTGTTCATGGGGGCGGCCCAGCTCTTGAGCCTGGGCGTCATCGGCGAGTACATCCGGCTCATTTTCCTGGAATCGAAGCAACGGCCGACTTACATCATCGACGAGGTGAAACAGCATCTACGGCCGCCTGACTGGGGCGCCCAGGTGATGGAGGAGAATGAGCCGCCGGTTTACGTGGAGTGGATGGGGCACGAGCGGGCGGACTGATTCGCCCACGAGGTCAGGGCGAATCCCGAAAGAATTCGATCACGCTCTGGAGGATCTCGTCGAGCGACTTCGTCGGCCGATAGCCAATCAACCGCTCGACCTTGCCGATGTCGGGCACTCGGCGCGGCATGTCCTCGAACCCCTCGCCGTAGGCTTCCTCGTAGGGGACCGTGACGATCTCCGAGTCGGATTCGGCCAGCACTTTGACCCTATCCGCGAGCGCGCGAATGGTCACTTCTTCGCTCGATCCGATGTTGAAGACATCGCCGACGGCTCCCGGATGATCCATGAGTCCCACCAGGGCCCGGATCACGTCACTGACGTGAGCAAAGCAGCGCGATTGTTGACCAGTTCCGTGGATGGTGATCGGGCGGCCGGTGATGGCCTGCTTGATGAATGTCGGCACAACCATCCCGTACTGGCCCGTCTGTCGCGGCCCAACCGTATTGAACAGCCGCACAATCACGGTGGGAAGCTTCCGCTCCCGCCAGTAGGCCAGCGCCAGGAACTCGTCGATCGCCTTGGAACAGGCGTAGCTCCATCGGCCCTTGGAGGTCGGGCCGAGCACCAGGTTACCATCCTCGCGGAACGGAACCTGGTCGCTGAGGCCGTAAACCTCCGATGTCGAAGCGATCAGGACTTTTTTCTTCTTCTTGTTCGCCTTGGCCAGGACAACTTCGGTGCCGTGCACGTTCGTCTCGATGGTTCGGACTGGACTCTCGACGATCAGCCTCACGCCCACCGCCGCCGCCAGGTGAAACACCACGTCGCACTGATCGACCAGCTCGGCGACCGTCGGACCATGGTGTACGCTCTCGATCGTATAGTGGAACCGCGGATTCTCTTTGAGGTGGCGGATGTTCTCGATGCTGCCCGTGGAGAGGTCGTCGAGGATGAAGACCTCGTCGCCGCGCGCCAGGTAGGCGTCGGACAGGTGAGAGCCGATGAATCCTGCGCCACCGGTGATGAGAACTCGCATACGTTATGGTCTGGCTTGTTTCTCTCGAAGATTCCAGTCGATCCGCCAACCTCGCACGGGTTTGAACTGGAAGATGCCATCATCGCTCTGGCCATTTCGCTTTACATCCGTAAACCGGAATAGGCTCGTGTTCTCGCCATCGGCAGATCGCATAAACACGCGAGGTGACCCATCGATTGCCCTCTTAAACGATTCCGATCCTCTGGGACCGAACATTGTTATACCCACGAACCTGGGCGGAGAGAAGGCGGATCATCGTTTGACAAAGCGGGCAGAGACGCGTGCCCACTCTCCGAATCACGACGGCTTCGGCGCCGATCGCGGCGGGATCAGAACTCGCTCGACCCAGGTGGTGTCAACGTTGCTCGAGATGAAGTCCGGGTGTCGAAAAACCCTCTTATGGAGTGGGATGGTCGTCTGGACTCCCTCGATGACCAGCTCGTCGAGGGCTCGACGCATCTTGGCCAGGGCCTCGAGTCGGGTCGGAGCATGGACAATCAACTTGCCCAGCAAGGAATCGTAATAGGGCGGGACGCTGTAGCCAACCTGGATGTGCGAGTCCCAGCGAATTCCGGGCCCACCGGGGATTCGCAGCCCTGTGATCCGACCCGGCGACGGGCGGAAATCCTGGTCCGGATCCTCAGAATTGATCCGACACTGGATCGAATGCCCGCGGATCGCGATCTCCTCCTGTGGGAACGGCAATGGGTCCCCTTCGGCGATCCGAATCTGCTGCTGGACCAAGTCGATGCCCGTCACCATTTCGGTCACGGGATGCTCAACCTGGATCCGTGCGTTGACTTCGATGAAATAGAAGTTGTTGGCGGCATCGACCAGGAACTCGCACGTTCCGGCGTTGACATAGCCCGCGGTCCGCGCCAGGCGAACGGCAGCACCTCCCAGGCGAGCGCGAACGTCCAGCGGCAGGGTCGGCGCAGGCGATTCCTCGACGAGTTTCTGATGCCGCCGTTGCAGCGTGCAATCGCGGTCCCAGCAGTGCACGGTATTACCATGGGAGTCGGCGAGGATCTGGATCTCAACGTGTCGGGGCCGATCGATGTATTTCTCCAGGTAAACGCTGGGGTTCTTGAACGCGGCGTCGGCCTCGTTACGGGCCGTCTGAAGGGCGGCCACAAGGTTCGCTTCGTCCTGGCAAACCCGCATCCCCTTGCCACCACCGCCGGCCGCGGCCTTGATGAGCACGGGGTATCCGATCGCGCGGGCGAGCCGCATCGCCTGGGAATCGTTGGAGACCACTCCCTCGGAGCCAGGAACGCACGCCACCTGGGCCTTGGCGGCGATCTCCTTGGCTTCGGTCTTCAATCCCATCTTGCGGATCGCCTCGTGCGGCGGCCCGATGAATTCGAACCCACTGGTGCGGCACGACTCCGCGAAGTCGGGATTCTCGCTAAGAAAGCCATATCCGGGGTGAATAGCCTGGACGTCGGCGACCTCGGCGGCGGCGATGATCCGCTCACGCTTCAGGTAACTGTTGACACTGGGCCCCCTGCCGATGCAGATGGCTCGGTCTGCCAGGCTCAGGTAAGGCGCTGCGCGATCGGCCTGTGAGTAGACCGCCACGACCTCGATCTCGAGCTCCTTACACGCGCGGATGACTCGGAGCGCGATCTCTCCACGGTTGGCGACCAGGATTCGTTGAAACATCGTCGAACAGGACCTCACAATCGCCGGTGCCCGTCTGGAGTCTCGGATTCCCGCGAGGGATCGCGGGGTTGCCGCCGCAATCCTACGCCGTCCGCCATCGAGCGTGTTGCGGAGCCAGAATCAGGCGGGAATCACTCGGAACAGCGGCTGGCCGAACTCGACCGGCTGGCCGTTCTTGGCCAGGACCTCGACGATCGTCCCCGAGACTTCGGCCGGGATCTCAGTGAAGACTTTCATCGCCTCGATGATACCCACGATCGATTTTGGATGGACCACGGAGCCGACGGTGACGAACGGTGGGGCATCGGGGGCGCTGGATGTATAATAGGTACCGACCATGGGGCTCTCGATCGGGACCGTCTTTGAGGCCGCGGGCGGGGCCGATGGAGCAGTCTCGTAACGAGGGGCGGGAGCCGCCGGGGGCGTGACCGCTGAACCGGGAGCCGGTTGGGGAGGCGCGACCATCGCGGAGGAAGCCGGTTCGGGCCCACGGCGTCTCAGGCGGATCTGCGCTGGCCCATCCGTCAAGTCCAGCAGCGCCAGGTCATAATGCTTCATGAGACGGACCAGATAATGAATCCGCTTCACGTCGAAGGGGTCCGCCGGTACCGAAGGGTTTTCGGCCATTCGTTCACTCCGCATGGGCAAGCAAGCGCTACGCTTCGCCTCTCCGCCTCGCGAGGGTAAGGACTCAGCTTGGGCGAGGACCGCCAGGTGACTCCACGACGGAGGCGGCAAGTCTATTCGATTCGAATCGAGTCGAGCGATTTGGGGATGTGCGAGAGTACCTCGCAACCATCGGGGGTCACCAGCACATCGTCCTCGATCCGGATGCCGCCCCATTCGGGCTGGTAAATCCCGGGCTCGACGGTCACCACATTCCCCGGCTCCAGGAGATCGGGAGACTCCCGGCGCAGTCGAGGGGACTCGTGGATGTCCATCCCCAGCCCGTGGCCGAGCCCGTGGTCAAAAAAAGCACCGAAACCCGCTTCCTCAATGACGGAGCGGGCTTCGGAATCGATCTCGTGTGCCTTTGCACCCGGCCGGATCGCGGAAATGGCGCGCTCTTGGGCTGCCAGGACGGTCCGATAAATCGTCTCGAAAGTCGGAGTGACCTTACCCGTGACGAGAACCCGCGTCAAGTCACTTTTATAGGGCTGTCCGGACGCACCCCAGTCGATGAGGACGAAATCGTCGTCGCCGATCCGGGCCGTGGTGGTCGGTCGCGCATGAGGCAATGCCGCCCGTGCGCCGACGGCCACGATCGGTGGGAAGCTCGATCCGGTGGCCCCGCAATGACGCAGATACCCTTCCAGTGCGTCGGCAACGTCCTTCTCGCAGTCTCCAATTCGCAGGCCGGCCCGCAACATGCCAAAGGCGCGCTCGGCACAATGCACGGCCCAGCGGATCGCCAGGATTTCCTCTTCGTCCTTGACCCGCCGGAGCGCCTCGACCCACCCCATCACGCCGAGCATCGACAGGCCCGCAACCGTGCCGCGGATCGACTCGTACTCGGCCACAGTACAGCTTGTTGACTCGAAGGCAAGCCTTCGTACCCCCAAGGTGCCCACAACATGGGCGATGGCCTGATTCAGCTCGCGACCCGACGGCCGTATATACGCTTCTAGCCCAGGACATTCCTGAGCAACCTGCGTCGTGAAACGACCGTCGGAAACCAGGATCTCCCGGTCCGGACATACCAGCAGCACCGAAGAGTCGCCTGTGAAACCCGTCAGGTAGCGAACGTTGGTGGGCGCGCTCACCAGGAAGGCGTCAACATCGCTGGCCCCGAGCTTGCGCCGGAGCCGCTCACGCCGATCAGTGATTCGATCCATTTCGTCATCAAGTCCTTAGCTCATTAGGTTTTAAAGTCAAGCACTGCGGTGATCGAGGATTCGAGGACTCAGTGACGAAGCCACGTTTCGCGCGACTCTCACCAATCTCCACCGCCGCCCCAGTCGCCGCCGCCATCACCGCCGCCCCAGTCACCTCCACCGCCGCCCCAGTCGCCGCCACCATCGCCGCCGCCCCAGTCGCCCCCGCCGGTGTCGCCGCCACTGCCATCGTCCCAGGAGGCGCCGCGACCGCCGTTGTCCTCCGCCCCGACGATGTCATCTCCTTGGTCGGGGACGCCTGCCGAGGGGTCGTCGGGCGGATAGCCGGCTCCGGCGGATGTCATGTTACCATGTCGTCCCGACATCTGGTCATACAGCCAGTTGCCGGCGATGGCGCCACCCAACCCACCCAGGAGTCCGGAGAAGAATCCGCCGCCCCGGCCGCCATAACCCGGGCCGCCGTAATACCCTGGACCGCCGCCGGGTCCCATACCCGGGCGAGGCATACCCATGCCACCCATCTGGTTGGTGTAACCCGTGCCCTGCGATCGCCCGAAAAGCCCTCCCAGAACCCGCACAATGAGCAGTACCGCGACAATCCCTAGCCCGATCATCAGCAAGGTCCCGAGAGTCGATACCCCGCCGCCAGCCCGATGACCGCCGACTCCGCGAGCCACGGCTCGTGGCGCGTGGGCAATCGCGGTCCCCATCTTGACTCCATTCAACGTCTCTTCGATGGCCTGCACGCCTTGCAACAAGCCGCCATCGAAGCTCTTCGCCTTGGCGCCTTGCTCAAACCCCGCGATGAACGCGTCGCGAATGGCCGCTCGTTTCTCGATCGGGAGCACACTCGCTAGGCGCTCGCGGATCAGCGTCTCAGAAATGACATGTTCGCGCCGGGAAATCAGGATGTAAATCCCCTCATCATGGATCTGCTGGTCACGTCGCTTGGCGAGTTGGTTGATCGCGCAGTTCTCGCTCGTCCCGACTGGATTCCTTTGTCAAGCTGGGGATCGACTTGATGGTCTCGATCACCACGGGTACGCCGGTCGATTTTTCGAGCCGCTCAAGTCAACTTCGCCCCGTCTCGATGGCCTGGGAACTGAACATCCCCGCCTCATCGCGAATGTCGGAGGCCCGAACCGTTGCGCCGACTGTCCACACAGCAAACGCTAGCGGTATTGCAAGCAACCATCGAAGAGTCGTCATGGTCAATTTTCCTTTTGAAGGTGGAAATCTCGATCAGCAAAGTGTTTCGGTGAGACGGCCCAGCGATCTAACCACGATTCGCCCGTCTCGGGACCTCGACAGTGTATGTTCGGATCTCGGCTTCTCCAGGGGTGTTCGTTCTTCAGGGTGATTTCTCTCTCACAACGCCACCATGGGTCAGCGGAGATGTCTTGACTGCGATCCGGCGTGTCACGACTCCGAGACGTCGGCAAAGCGCGCGACGGCGACGACATCGTCCTGTCGGATCAGCACGCGTTCCCGATTCCGCCGGATGCCAAACCGCGCGGAATCATAGACGTAGACTTCGCGAGTGGCCGTGCTGTCACGGAAATCGTGGAGGTCGGCGTCGCGCAGCTCGAGATAGTGCTCGTCACAAGCAGTCAGTGTGCCGAGACAGACGTAGCTCGACTTGAGATCGACGACGATCACCTGGCCGAGCAACGGCTCCAGCAGGGGTGAAGGCTCCCGCGATATCATGAATCGGCCCTGAGGAAACGGGGAGTCGATCCGGAAATCACTCGACGACGCGGCGACGTTTCTGGCGCCGCAAAAGCGCCTTGACGAATTCTAGGGCTTGGTCTACCGTGCCGCCACCATTTCCGAACGGAATCAGCCATTTCCTTTCCCACGACCGTCGGGTCGATCCATTCTCCGGCGGCGGCATTGGGGTGCCAGGGCATATGTCGACTAGCAAAAGACGATTCGTGGCTACCGGACTATCAGTCGCGGCATCACTCGCCCTGGCCATGGGCGTCGGCGCGGTCGCGGAGGACCCTTCCCCCGGGGATCCGCCCGCGGCCAGCCAGGCGCCGGGTCGTCAGGAGAAATTCCTCCTCCTGACCGATGGCCGGATGATCCAGGGAGTGATCTCGCGACAGGGCTCCTTGTATGTTGTCAGTCAGAGACTGGGAACCATGAGGTTTCCCAAGAAGTTGGTGGAAGGGTCGTTCGGATCGATCCGCGAAGCCTTCCAGCACAAGGAGGAACAGCTTCCCGAAGAGGATCCCGGCGAGCCGCGTGAAACTGGCCCGATGGTGCATGAATAATCATCTGACAACCGAAGCCAGGCAACAGCTCGTGAAGGTGCTCGAAATCAGTCCCGACCACGGGCCGGCCCAGGCCATGCTGGCGAACATGGAGTATACGGAACAGAGACGGGCGGGCCAGTTCGATCCAGAGGTCCGTCAGACGGCTGCCGAGGCGGTCGCCGAGGACAAGGCGGGTGCGCTTGACTCGGCGGTCTATCGTGGAGCCCAGCGCGAGATGGGGCTTACCGGCCTTCCTGTCATTTTCAACCTCCCCAGGCCGTTGGCGATCCGACGCGCCGAGGAGTTCGCGCGGTATATCCAGCCTGTGCTTCAAGCCAAGTGTGCTAAGTGTCATAACGCCGGCTACGAAGGGAATTTGCAGCTCGTGCCGATCGCCACGCCGCGCCAACAGACCCCCGATGCACTGCGGGCGAACCTCGACGCGATACTCCGGCTGGTTGATCCGGAGAATCCCGCCAAGAGCGAGCTCCTCTCCAGCACCCTCCGCCACCACGGCTTCGGGGCGAAGAAGCAGCCCATCTTCACTGGTTCCAATGACCGGGCCTACCAGATCCTCGCGACCTGGGTGAATAGCCTGCGTCCTCCCGAATACCTCAATCCCACCGGCAAGCCCGGGACGCGATCGGGCTCGGATCCGGTCGAGGCGTTCGGCTCGGACCGGAGTCGCCCCGCCGGATCGTCGCTCGACAGTGTCGTTTCCGGCATGACGCCCGGTCGGGGAGGAGCCGGGCGGACGTCGGCGCAGGCCATGGACCCGAACGCCATTCCCGCCTTCCGATACCGGCCCGGTCAGGGCATGGTCCCCGAGGACCTGCTCCAGGGCGACCCGAAGGAATTCCCGCTCCCTTACCTGTTGGGCGGCCCCAAGCCAACCACTTCAGCCAAGACCGTGTCCCGACCACGGAATCCTGCGGAATCAGGGCTCCCCGCGGATGGAGCGAATCGCGCTTCGTCCCCGTCGCCAACCCAGGGCAAGGCGGCGCCCGCGATTGTGGACACGATGCCGGCAGGTTCCATGAGTGCGTCCAAGACCGGGTCGTCGAAGGCGGACACGGTGAAGAAGCCGGGCAAGTCGGTCAAGATTGACCCGGCTATCCTGGAAAAACTGCTTCGACGCAACGCCGAGCGATCTCCCAGTCTTGAGCCGTAACCGCATTGTGGGGCGGTTGCTATGATCCCAACTGTTACATGGCCGCACTCGGACAGGTTTTATTCGAGCCGCCTCCACGCCCGCAGCGGAATGCGCCGCATTGTCGATACACGCACGACGACGTAATCTATCCGGTGCCGGCGGGATCCGCAGGGGATCGATGGCTCGCGAGCGGATCGTCTCCACCGGCAAGCCGAGGTGATCCTGTGTCGGCGCGGTTCCTCCTTGCGGTTTTCGATTCCGTCTATGTCGTGGCACTGACCGCCTGGGTCGGTAGCATCCTGTTCTTCTCCTTCGGGGTCGCCCCACTGATCTTCCGCATTCTCGGCGCGGAGTCGGGTGCGCAGGTTCGTGCGGGCGTTGTTCCCGCGTTATTATCTCTGGGGTGCGATCTCGGGGGCGGTGGCATTGCCGGCCTTTGTGGCTGGCCCGCTGTGCTTCCCTGAGTTTCGGGGACCGCGAGTCGGCGTACAGGCTTTGTTGATCCTGGGATGCATCCTGGTGATGCTCTACGGCGGCAACTCGCTGGTTCCCGAGATCAACCGGGCTCGCGACGAGGGGCCCCCCAGTCACGACCGGTTCCGCCGGCTTCATCGCCGGTCGGTCCGGTTGAACGCGCTCGTCCTGGTCGTCGGGCTGGCCTTGCTGGTCGCCTTTGCGAGCCGTGCCGTTCCTCGAACCCAGGGGATCGAGGAGATGACCCCTCAGGAGCGGGCGCGCTATGACGCGGCGGTCAGTCGTGTCATCGAGGACGTCGAGGCGCGCCATGGAATTCGCCCGGCTCGGATTCGCCAACCCGGAGAATCCTCGGAGCCCGACCGAGTGCTCGACGCGGCAACCGTCCGCGAAATCGAGTCTTACTATGATCGACTACCGAGCTCCGAGCGACCTGCTCCGAAGGTGAAGACGGATCAGGCTCCCGATTCGTCGGGGACGAGTCGGGCGACACACTCTGGCGGACCATGACGCATTTGGCGTAGACTCGAAGGATCGCGAGGGAGCCTCATGCTTCCAACGCCCGGGTGCTCCTTCGACCGTGCCCCGCGCAGGGATCTCAGCCGACGATGACGGCCGACCCCCAGAGTATCGCATTCGACCCCGAGCCCGATCTCAGCCGTCGGAACCGCTCCGAACGCCTGCTGGCTACGTTGTTGCCGTTTGCGCGCGTGGTGACCGTCTCGCACGTCAATCCCGATCCCGATTCGTTGGCCAGCATGCTGGGCATCAAGGCCCTCGTCGAAGCGGTTCAGCCCGGCAAGTTGGTCACGCTCACCGTCGACGGCATGATCGCCCGCTCCGAGAATCGCGCGATGGTCGAGTTGATCCCGATTCCGCTGGTGCCGGTCGAGTCGGTGAACATCGACGCGGAGACCGCGGTGGTGATGGTCGACACCCAGCCTTACACCGGCCGCCGGTTCAGCGAGGCGGCGATGCCGCAAATCGTCATTGACCACCACGAGACGGGAGGAATCCTCGACGGAGTGCTCTTCCGCGATATCCGAACCCATCTCGGTGCCACCAGCACCATGGTGACCGGTTATCTCCTGGAACAAAAGGTGATGGTGCCGCCGGCCCTGGCCACCGCCTTGCTGTACGGGATCGAATCGGAGACCACGGGCTATCCGCGAGAGGCCAGCTCACTCGACGATGGGGCCCTCATCTGGCTGTCCCCTCGTGCCGATAAGGATCTCCTGGCCCAGATCCGCAACCCCAAGCTTCCCCAGAGCCACTTCGCCACGTTCTACAATGCGCTGGCCAATGCCTTTCTTTACGATCATGTCGTCGTCAGTTGGTGCGGCCTCGTGACTCAGCCTGATATTGTCGCCGAGATCGCGGATTTCTTCATCCGGTTCGACCAGGTCAATTGGTCGCTGGCCGCGGGCGTTTTCGAAGGACAGATGAAGCTTTCGCTCCGGGCGGGTCAGCTTGGCGGTCGTGCCGGAGAGATCCTCCACGCCGTGGTCGACGGCCTGGGCAATGCTGGCGGCCACGACAAGCGAGCCGGAGGTGCGGTCGTCTTGACCGATCCCAGTCCTGGAGCCGTCGAAACGCTGCTCCGCACGATCCGCCATCGGCTGCTCGATCAATTGCACATCGACGAGCAACAAGGCCATCGGCTCCTCAACGATTGCCCCGTCATTCAGGCACCCTGAGAACCTCTCGCCGTTGTCAAGAGAGAAGCTTCATCGGTGCCTCGCCTCCACTTGCCCCGGGTGGCATTCGAAATGTAGAGTGTCTTAGTCTTCCTCGCTTGAGAACGAAGCGACGAAGTGGGCAACGATCCATCATAGCGCAGTGTTCATTGACGATGAGGCCAACCCCCAAACCACCGACGCTCGAGGTCTACATGTTGGGGCTGGTCAACTTCGAAGAGGTCCAGCAGCTTCAGCGTCGGATCGTCTATGACGTGGGCGAATCCGGGGATGCGGCGCTCATCCTGTGCGAGCATCCACCGACGATCAGCGTCGGCCGATCGGGTAGTCGCGCCCACATCCTCGCGGACGACACGGTTCTTCATGGCCTGGGCGTGAAGGTCTACTATGTCAATCGCGGCGGGGGCTGTGTGCTCCACGTTCCGGGCCAGCTCGCGGCGTATCTGGCGCTGCCTCTCGAGCCGCTTGGCTTGAATGTGCAGACGTACGTGGATCGATTGCATTCGACGATCCTGGGAGTGCTCGAGGAGTTCGATCTCATCGGGACCCTCCGGCCCGAGCTATCGGGGGTCTTCTCGGGATCGGCACGGATCGCCACCGTCGGCGTCGCTGTGAATCGTTGGATCGCCTATCATGGACTGACGCTCAACGTTGGCCCTTATCTCGAACTATTTCATGTGCTGGAGGAGCCGGGGATCGGCACCGTCCCGCTCCGCCACACGTCGATGGAATCCCGCCGCCAGCGTCAGACATCGATGCCGAAGGTCCGCGAGTCTTTGATGCGCAAGATCGAGGAGGTCTTCGGGCTGGAGCGGCATCATCTTTACACGCAGCACCCCCAGATACGCCGGAAAGCTCTCGCTCATGTTTACGCTCCCAGTCCTGGATGAACGGCCGGCCCCGGCCGAGGACGGCGAAGGCTGCGGCAACGTGGCGATGAGCCGCACGACTTCGCGCCGGCTCCCTGAGTGGCTGAAACGGCCGATCCCGACGGCCGGGGGCATGTCCTTTACTCGCAAACTCGTTGAAGAGCTGGGGCTCGAGACCGTCTGCGAGAGCGCCCGATGTCCCAACCGCTCCGAGTGCTGGACGCGACGGACCGCCACCTTCATGATCCTGGGCGATGTGTGCACCCGGCCGTGTGGGTTCTGCGCGGTCAAACGAGGCCGGCCGGATGTCGTCGCCCTCGACGAGCCGGAGCGGCTCGCTGAGGCCTGTCATCGGCTCGGGTTGCGTCATGTGGTCATCACGTCGGTGACCCGCGATGATCTGCCCGACGGCGGCGCGGAGCATTTCCGGCAGTGCGTCGTGGCCGTTCGAGAACGGACCGGCGCTACGATCGAGGTGCTCACGCCGGACTTCAACGGCCGCCACGAACTCGTCGACACTGTCCTCATGGCACAGCCCGAGGTCTTCAACCACAACCTCGAGACGGTGGCCCGCCTCCAGCAGCAGGTCCGGCGCAAGAGCCGATACGATGTGAGTCTGTCGGTCCTGGCCCATGCCAAGCGGTCGTGTCCCGAGACGCGGACCAAGAGTGGCCTCATGCTCGGCCTGGGCGAGACCATCGAAGAGGTCATCGAGGCGATGGCCGACCTGCGCGCGATCGGCTGCGACCTCCTGACGCTCGGCCAGTATCTCCAGCCGTCCCCCGAACACCTCCCGGTCGTCCGTTATCTTCACCCGTCCGAATTCGACGAGCTCGGCCGCCTGCGCGCGGGCTCGGATTCACCGACATCGCGAGCGGGCCATTCGTCCGCTCGAGCTATCACGCCGACGAGATGGCCGGCCACACGGCCGCGACCTGATCCAATCGCCTCCCGGTGCGAATCCGATCCGGACAAATCGGGCGCTCCGGGCCCCACCTCCTCCCGGCATCGTCCCGGGGGCGGAAATCCTGAGAACAGGTGGAAGAACAGGTGAGGGGCGGGGCTTTTTAATTGACAGATGTATAGTAAAATCGGGACATCGCCGGCCGGCTCGACTGCCGTGCCGGGCGCGCCTCCACCGGCTCGAGACCAGGATCATTTCGATCGAGAATGAACAAGACGCGCCTCGGGCTCACGCAGTCGGCCATGGGTTTCGGAAGGCTGATTCAGATCATGTATTATCCACATTGAATTATGATATTATTATATTATGATATCCAAAAGAGGCTCCCGGTACAACAGATGGAATGGAGCGCAACCAGGCTGTCGCGAACCGATCATCCTGGTAGCATGGCGTGTCGTCTCATCGCGATCCGGAAACGGCCGGCGGGTGGCTCGTCGCTTCCGGCCTTCGGGATGGGATTCCGCCGGGAGTCGATCGATGCCGCAGCCTGCCGGTCCGGATCACGACCAGCGCCTCAAGGTGTTGCTCAAGGAGTTCTTCGAAGCCTTCATTCGTTGCTTCTTCCCCCACTGGGCGGATCGGTTCGATTTCGGCGAGATCGACTGGCTGGACAAGGAGCTGTTCCTCGCACCGCCGCGGGGGGAGAGGCGGCAGCTCGACCTGGTGGCCCGGCTGAAGTTGAAGCCCGGCGCGCCGCCGCCCCGCGACGGCGTGAACGACCTGGTGGCCCTGATCCATGTCGAGGTGGAGTCGCGCGAGAGCACCGTGCCCTTCCGGCCGCGGATGTTCGACTACTACGTGCAACTGCGCCGCGATTACGAGCTGCCGGTGTTACCGATCGCGGTGTTCCTGCGGGTCGGGATGAACGGCATCGGCTGGGACGCCTACGAGGAACACTTCTGGGAAGAGGAGGTGATCCGGTTCCGGTACGCCACCATTGGCCTGCCGGGCGTTCCGGGATTGCCGTACGCGACCGGCGAGAACCTGCTGGGCGTGGCGCTCGAGCGCCTTGATGGATCTGCCCGACGACCGTCGGGCCGAGCTGTACGTGGAGGGATTGAAACGGATCGCCGGTTCGGGAGAGAATGATTATCGGCAGTATCTCCTGGCCGAATGCCTGGAGGCGTACTCGGATCTGGACGAAGGTCAAAAGGCGCGGGTGCAGGCGTTGCTGCACACCGAGTCGTATCAGGAGGTCGGACCCCTCATGAAGACCACCTACGAACGCGGCATGGTTCAGGGCGAGCGGCGGTCGGCCCTCCTGCTCTTGGAAGCCAGGTTCGGCCCGTTGTCTCCCCAAGTCCAGCAACAGGTTGAGGCATTGTCACAAGAGGCGCTGGACCAACTCCTGCTGGATCTTCTCAAGGCGCAAACCCTCGCTGACATCCACCTGGACGGTTGAAGGCCAAGTCGATGGCCGACGACACCGGCCAGGATGGCTCGTCTGACACGGGACGGGACGCGGCTCAGAAGGCGCGGGTGCAAGCACTGCTTCACACGGAGGCGTATCAGGAGGTCGAACCCCTCATGAAGACCACTTATGAACGCGGCATCGTGCAGGGCGAACTGCGGTTGACCCTGCGGCTGATGGAATTCAAGTTCGGCCCGTTGTCTCCCCAGGTGAAGCAACAGGTCGAGGCGTTGTCGGAGGACGCGCGGCGCAACTCCAGATCGAACTGCTCGAGGCGAAGACCCTCGCCGACATCCACCTGGACGACTGAATTCCAGGTCGTTCACCGACGACACCGGGCGAGATCGATCGTTTGACAGAACGGGACGCGTCGGTGAACGTGTGCGAGAAGGCGTGCCGTGTGGGTCGAGCGGAGCGAGACCCACCGGGTTGCCCGGCGGATCCCGGTCGGCCGCACGCCGCTCCGCGACGTTCGACCTACCCTACGGCCCGTCTCGTACAGCCTTTCCGTTTCCGGACTCCTTCACTGGCCGCACCAGGCGGCCAGGGGTGCCCTTCCGATCGGCTTTGACGCTGGCGAGCTGCTGGGTGAGCTTGTCCAGATGGCGTCGTGTTTCGATCCGGTCAGGGTCCAGGGCGAGGGCCCGTTGGGCGGCTTCGACCGCCTGGACGAGGGCCTCCTCGACGAGTTGATCGTCGTCGCTTCGCATGGCATTTTTCTTGATCTGGTCGTGGGAGTGGCTCAGCACGAGATAAGAAATCGCATGATTGGGATACTCCCGGACGAGTCGCCGGGCGAGCACCATCAGACGTGCGGCGGTTGCGCGGGCGTCGTCGAGTCGGCCGTGCCTTCGCTGCTCCCCGGCGGCGATGGCTGCGTTGTCCGACAGGATGAAGACCGCCGCCGACACCATGGAATCTGCAAGTCCAAGCTTCGAACACCGCTCTCGAAGCGCGGCGATGAGCGCGGCGGCCCCAGCTTCGGGGTCTCGGTCGTACTTTGCGGCGACCGCCGAGGAGCGGAAAGGCGAGAACGGTTCGACCGAAAGGGCGAGCCATTGAGAGATGAATTGCTCATGGGAACGGCGAATACCGCTGTCCTCATGGGAAGACATGGCCTTGAGATCATCTCGATGAAACAACCGTCCGAGCGTCTCCAGCCCCGGGGGGGACGCGTCTGTCGAACGTGCAAGGTCCGATCCAAGGAGGTGGTGCAGGATCTGCTGGCTCACGCGTCGCGAACGTTCCCTCTGACCGGTTCGACCACGCTGGCCGAGATGATCGCCGAGATCTTGCAGCCTCATGTAGAGGAGTGTCAGATTAGTGTATGTCGATTCGATCGGCTCGGAATCCTTCTGGATCGCGAATGCTTGTTCGTAGCAGTTCAGGGCGTCTTCGAGTTGACCCGCGCTGCCGGCCAATTCGCCGGACTGGAAAAGGACACGGCCGAGGTGAAACCGAGCCTCCTTGTCCTCAGGATTCTTCGCCAAACTTTGTTTGAGGTCGGCGACCGCTTGATTCGATAGCTCCCGGGCTTCTTCGTTCTTGCCGACGGACACCAGTGCCCAGCCAATCTCCCATTCAAGAGCGCCGAGGGTGGAAGACGGAACGATTCCGCGGTTTATCAAATCGATGGTGGAATTCCGGAGCCTCAAGAGTGACGCATCCCTTTGGTCTTGCGTAGCACTCTGCTTGTGATGGACGGAGGTCTGGAGAAGTAATGCGAGTTGACGAGCGGCGCTCGCGGAGAACTCTTCAAAAGCCTCCGCATTGCGTCGTGCCTCGGCAAGCCGCGCGCGTTCGGCTTCGGCTTGGTTCAAGAGCACGAACAGCCCCACGACTCCGGTGGCCAGAGTCATTGCCAGCGTGAGCAGCAGGCCCGCGACGGCCGGGTGCCGGCGGCACAGGCACCACGCTTGCCCGATCGGGGAGACGCGGCGGGCCTGGATCGGACGGCCTTCCCGCCAGAGGCGCAAGTCGTCGGCCATCGCCTCGGCGGATCCGTAGCGTCGGCTCGGGGCTTTTTCCAGGCACTTGAGGCAGATGGTTTCGAGGTCGCGGGGAATCCGGCTATTGAGCCGGCGCGGGGGACGGGGTCCTGGTTGCGGACCTGGTCGAGCGTCTCCGCGGTCGACGCTCCCTGGAAGGGCGGACGGCCCGTCAGCAGGTGGTACAGGAGCGCGCCTAGGGCATAGAGGTCGGCGGCGGGCCCGATCGTGCCGGGAATGGCGGCCACCTGCTCGGGGGCCATGTAGGACGGCGTCCCCTTGGGGCCGTTGGCACCCGGTCTCGGTCGTGCCCGGCTCGCCTTCGAGGCGGGCGATGCCGAAGTCGGAAATCTTGGGTGAGACGGCTTCCCAGGGGGCTCCCCGCTCGCCGTCGAGCAGGATGTTCGACGGTTTCAGGTCGAGGTGAACCACCCCGCGGGCGTGGAAGTTTCCGACGGCGCGGGCGATCGTTTCCATCAGCCGGGCGGCATCCCGGGGCGGGAGCGGCTCCGTCAATCGATCCTTGAGCGTTCCTCCCGAGACGTATTCCAGGACGAGCCAGAGCCAATCTTCGGCCTCGCCCACGCTGATGGATCGTCACGACATGGTCGTGCGGCACCCGCGAGAGCGCCCGCGCCTCGGCCAGCCAGTGCTCGCGCGCATGCGGGTCGACCAGCGAGTTCCTCGGAAAGGACTTCACGGCGACGTGGCGCTTCAGGACCGGGTTCCAGGCGAGGTAAACCACGCTCGCCCCCCCCGGTCCAGCTCGCGCTCGATGTCGAGGCCGGGCAGCTCGGCAGGTGCGCCCTGGCCGGCGCGGGGTGGGTCGCTTGCGGGCCGGCCCTCGTCGCGGCTTCCAGCACCTTCTGGCAGTCGGGACACTGCTCGACGTGTCGACTCCAGGCCCGCGAAGGTGGCCTCGCCGACGGCGTCGGTCCCGATCATCCGCAGGATCGTTTCCGGAGGGCAGTTCGTCATGGTTGCGCTTCGGCCTCCTGTCTGGGTCCGAACGCAACAGATCGGTCAGCCGGCGCTCTCCCTCTTCGGCGAGCCGATCCGCCACGCGCCGGTGGGCGGCATGCACGGCCAGGTAGCGACATGTTGAGGGTTTTGGCCGTCTCCTTCGGGGTCCACCCATCAATCGCGATATGCCAGAACGCTTGCCAGGTCTGGGGCTGGACCTTGTCGCGGACGGCGGCCTGGACCTGTTCCGCCAGATCCAGCAAGCGTAACCGTCGCGGTGCCGGTTCGTCGTCTTCCTCGTCGAGCGGCTCAGGGGGGGAGGGGCAAGCCTCCGACATCGAACCAGGCCGGATCATCGAGCGATCGGATGACCGTTTCCTCCCGACTCCGCTCGCGGAGCGCATCGACGGCGTGCCAGTGGAAGCAGCTTCCGGAGCCAGCCTCGGAACCGGCGGCTCGGGTCGTAGCGAAACGTGCGCATCTTGCTCCGCCAGCTTGAGCCAGAAGTCCTGAGAGACCTCCTTCGCCATCTCGTCATCGAGTCGGTATTCCCGGCACCAACTTCGGATGTACGGTTCGTATCGCGCGACGAAATCCCGCCAGGCGGCATGGTCCTGCCAGTCGGCGATCCGTCTCAGGAGGGTCGAGCTGGTCCGCGTGGTGTCGTCGGAATTCATCGTTGAATTCTCGCGTATTGAGTGTCGAACGGCGACGAGCCTCTCGGCAATGACGGAATTCTGGCAAAAGCGTGTATAGGGTCTTCGTAGTACTGGTAGAGGGCGATGAAAGGCCCAGGCACTTGTGGGCACGGATCATTCTATCCATGGAGGGTCCGTCGGCACAACGGGCTGGCATTCCTGACTTTACCGGAAAGCTGCGCAAGTTCTCGTCAGGCCGGTCGTCTCGAACATGAGGAGGTTCTGAACGCTCGGTTTTCCCTCCTCGATGCAACGCTCTGTCATGAAGCAACGTGCCCATTCGCGGAGCGAAAGGAGCCTGGCGATGAAGGTATCGGTCGTGACTGTGGTGGGACTGCTGCTGGTGACCTTCGTTTTCTGGATCGGACAGGCGGAGGCGCAGCACCGTGGGGGCAGAGGCAAGGTTGCCGTGTCGCATCCACCGAAAGGTGGTGCGCGGCCCGGTGCGGGGAAGGCGCACCCGGTGCAGCCCAAGGCGAAGTCGCAGCAGAAAGCCAAGGGAGGGATCGCAAAGCCGGCCCAGAAGAAAGAGAAGCACAAGGAATCCGCCAAGGCGAAGCACGACGAGAAAAAGAAACACCTCGCGAAGGAAAAGGCGAAGGCGGAGAAGCACGCCAAGAAGACCGAGAAGAAAGCACCAGCGACCAAAGGCGGGCCGGACCACGAGAGCATCTCTCTGTTGCGGGCTGTCCATCACAAGCTTCATGAATCCGATCACGATTACGACGGGCATCGTCACTGGGCGTTGGAGCATGTCGGGTCCGCCCTGGGCCATCTCGGCTCCTCAGCAGAGGCGCCCGATCCGGTCCGGACAGGGCCGCAGGAACTCGCCGCAGTCGGTGTCCGACGCCATCATGCGGGAGGCCAGGGGAAGCCTGGAGACGATCAAGAATCGGTTCGCCACCGGGACTGCCGCAGCCAAGGGTCATGGCGAAGCACGTGGCGCCGTGGACGCCGCCATTCGCGAGATCGGTTTGGCATTGGCCGTCCGCTGAGCGAGTTGGCCTTCGAGTCGCCAGGCGGGATTCGGGGTCAGCCCCCAAACCTCCAAATCGTGTCTTCCTCATCGGGAATGTCCCGGTCCAGGGAACTTCTGACGACCGTGCTACCGCCTTGCACCTCGCGCCTCACCGGAGTCTGACGATGATCCAACAAACGGTAGGGTCCCTTCTTCAGTTGACCACGACCGCGTTCCTCAAGACTCCGTCGCGGCGCGGCCGGCGAACGCGATGGACGGAGCGATTCCGATCGCGCGTCCGGTTCCGGCCCGAGGTCGGCCTCCTCGAACCGCGGCACCCTCCTGAGTGCCGAGCCCACCCTCACGGCGCTGAGTTCCTCGGCGCCGGCCGGGTCATCGATCACGTTCACCGCGACCGTCAGCGGCTTGACCGCGGGCGGGGCGACGCCGAACCAGGGGGCCGTCACCATCAGCGACCAGAACGGGGTGCTCGCCAAGGAGACGCTGGTCGACGGCGTGGCGACGTACACGACATCGGGCCTGGCGGCGGGGACGATCACGGTCACGGCTTCCTACGACGGCACCGCGGACTTCGCCGCCAGCGCGACGGGAACCATTGTGACCGCCGTCGGCACCGGCAAGGCCGGTTATAGCGGCGACAATGCGCCCGCGACCACCGCCAATCTGAACCACCCCTGGGGCGTCGCGGTCGACTCCGCCGGCGACCTGTTCTTCTGCGACGTTGACAACAACGTGGTCCGGGAAGTGGTGAAGTCGACCGGCAACATCATCACCGTCGCCGGTGACGGCAAAGCCGGATACAGCGGCGACCAGGGGCCTGCGACTTCCGCCGAACTGGATAGTCCCAACAGCGTCGCCGTCGACTCCGCGGGCGACCTGTTCATCTCCGACGCGGGCAACAACCGAATCTGCGAGGTGGTGAAGTCGACCGGCGACATCATCACCATCGCCGGCACGGGCAAAGCGGGCTACAGTGGCGACCAGGGGCCCGCGACCGATGCCGAGATCGACAGCCCGCGCGGCCTCTCGGTCGACTCCGCGGGCGACGTGTTCTTCGCCGATAACCCCAACAACGTGGTCCGCGAGGTCGAGGCGAGCGGCGACATCATGACCGTCGCCGGTGACGGCAAGGCCGGTTACAGCGGCAACAACGGCCCCGCGACCGCCGCCAAGCTGAACGGGCCCAACTTCGTAGCGGTCGACTCGGCAGGCAACCTGTTCATCGGCGACGCGAACAACAACCAGGTCCGGGAGGTGGTGAAGGCGACCGGCGACATTATCGCCGTCGCCGGCAACGGGACCTCCGGATACAGCGGCGACAACGGGCCCGCGACCGCAGCCGAGATGGCGAACCCCCTCGGCGTCGCCTTCGACTCCGTGGGCGACCTGTTCATCGCCGACAATGGCGACAACGTGGTCCGGGAGGTCGTCAAGGCGACCGGCAACATCATCACTGTCGCCGGTGACGGTAAGGTGGGTTACAGCGGCGACAATGGACCCGCGACCGCCGCCGAGCTGAACAACCCCGGCCGAGTCGCCGTCAATTCCGCGGGCGTCCTGTTCATCGCCGACGCGAACAACAACGTGGTCCGCGCGGTCGCACCGGCGGTGACCGTGACCATCAGCCCCACTCCAACGCCAACTCCGACACCGACTCCCACACCGACGCCGACCCCCACTCCCACGCCGACCCCCACTCCCACACCGACGCCGACCCCCACTCCCACACCGACGCCGACCCCCATTCCCACACCTATCGTAAAGGTACTCCTGACATACATGCCTCAACCGGCCCCTCCGCCGCTCCCGCCGGGATTCGCGCGGACCCCGCCGAAGATCGTACGAGTCGCCGCGAAGAGGGTCGACCGCACGCCGGAGATCGTTCTTCAGCTCGATCAAGGGATCGTGTCAAACCGCGCCCTGGAGAAAACCTGGTACAGCGTGGAAACGACCGGGGCCGATGGCGCTCTGGGAACGAGCGGCGACCCGCACGTTGCCGTGTCGAGAGTGGCCTATCAGGCGAAGACGCACGAGATTACGCTGGTCATGCCCTGGAGATCGAAAATGCGAGGCAACATCCTGCTGACGGTCGATCCGCGCGGGATCGTCAATCTCCTCGGTCAGGAACTCGAGGGGGACAACGTGGTCCCCGGCGTGAATTTCGTTCGCGAGGTCGATCTGCCGTAGCATCCTCGGATCGCCGAGGGCGATGGTCAAAGTCGGAAAACAATTGGTATCGGTTCTTTTTTGAACGAAAGTTGGACTGACACCAACTATCCCCTGCGAAGAGTTGACCGATCTGGGTGATTACCGGAATCAAGCGAACGGTCAGCGGGAACACGGAAGTGGTGAAGTGAGTTGCCAAGAGGAAGGAGGGAGACGTACCATGATCCATCGGGCCTCCTTTCCCAGGAGGTGGCAGGCCGAAGTCCGTCCTGTCATTTCACAGGTAACGCGACTCTTTTTCAGTGGTCGCTGAGCGGTTGAGGGAAATCTTGCGGCAACTCTGACGATAAGAAAACTCGCGGGTTTTCCGGAAATCCTCGGCACTGGCGAGATCGCACCCAAGAATTTTGCGTCACCGATCGCTCCCATGGCGCCAGAGACCAGGGCCCGGCGGTGATCTGTTGGTCCCGGAGCCTCCACATGGCCGCACTCAATCCCAGACTCGCAGACCTCTCCGACGACGATCGCCAGGTGCTCGAGTCGTGGCTCGTCGAGTTCGATCAACGCTGGAATGAAGGTCTCCTGGCAAATCGTCTCGACCAGATCCCGCCCGGGAGTTCCTGGCGACTGCCGGCGCTGGCCGAAATGGTCAAGATCGACCTGGAACGGCAATGGCGGCGCGGCCGGCAGATGAGCCTCGAGTCCTACCTCAAGGAGTTCCCTGAACTGGGTAGCCCCGGCGACGTCTCCGCCGACCTGATCCAGGCCGAGTACGAGGTCCGACGCCAGTTCGGCGCTCCGCTCGCCCTCGAAGACTACGTCCGACGCTTCCCGCACCAGGCCGGGGAACTCGCCCGCCTGATCGGTTCGGGCGGCCCAGCGCTCTCGCCCCATTCTTCGGCCGCCGCTCCGTCTCGCTTCGCCTCCCGGGCCCAGAGATCCGCGAAAACGCCCGAGCCACTCCCCGAACAGTTCGGCCGGTACCGGATCATCAAGCGGCTGGGTCAGGGCGGGATGGGCTCGGTCTACCTGGCCCAAGATATCCATCTCGAGCGCCCGGTGGCCCTCAAGGTGTCCGACTTCGGTCCCCACGAAGGTCCCGAGGCGCGGAGACGGTTCCTGGAAGAGGCTCGCACCGCCGCGACGCTCGACCACCCCTACCTCTGCCCCGTTTATGACGCCGGGGAAATCGAAGGACAGCCTTACCTGACGATGGCGTACATCGAGGGCCAGTCGCTGGCGGCTCTGATCGGCGACGAGGGCTGGCCGCAGCGCCAGGTCGCGGCGCTGGTGGGCAAGCTCGCCCTGGCCTTGGAGGAGGCGCATGCGCGAAAGGTCATCCACCGCGACCTGAAGCCCGCCAACGTCATGATCAAGGTGTCCGGCCAGCGGCGAGAGCCGGTGATCGTCAACTTCGGCCTGGCCCGCCGTGACAATCCCCAAGATCAGCGATTGACCAGGTCGGGCCAGGTCATGGGCACGCTCGGCTACATGTCCCCCGAGCAGATCCGCGGCGATCTGAAGCAGATCGGGCCGGCCTGCGACATCTACGCACTGGGAGTGATCCTCTACGAACTGCTCACCGGCCGGCTGCCGTTCATCGGTTCGGAGTTGGCGGTGGCGGCGCAGATCCTGACCGAGGCTCCCTTGCCCCCTTCAAGGCATCGGAGCGACCTCGCCCCCGCCCTCGAGGCGATCTGCCTGAAGGCGATGGCCAAGGCGGTCGGCGACCGTTACTTCTCAATGGCCGAGCTGGCCGGCGCCTTGACGGGTTTTCTTCATTCCCCATCAGCGAGTCCGACGCCAACGGCGTCGGTCGGTTCGCCCGCCTCGCCATCGCCGACCTCAGGTGAGCGTCCTCGGCCGGTTGGGAGCGACTCTCTGGTCGGCCAGTTCCTCGATCAGTTGGCCGAGCACAAAGAAACGCCTTTTCCCATCCGGACAGCGGAGCCAGTCGCTCTTCGACCCCCTCCGGTCGAACGTCGTCGGCCGCGATGGCCCTTAATCGTCGCGGCCAGTACGCTCGGTGTCATTATGCTCTCTGGTATCATCTATGTCGTCACGGACAAGGGCCGCATCAAGATCACCGTGGACGGTCCCACGCTCGCCATCAAAATCGACCACGACGAGGTCCGTATCGACGGCCTCGGCGAGCCGATCACGCTCCGATCAGGCGAGCACAATTTGACCGTCATCCGGGGCAACACCGAGACTGAGACGCGCAAGTTCATTGTTCGGCGATGGCACGATGAGGCCCTGCGGATTGAATACGTCCCGCGATCCGAGAAGAAGGAATCATCAGATACGGAAAAAGTTGCTGATCAAAGTCCTCTTGAGAAGGAGAAACCCGCTGACACGGAAAAAGTCGCCGGGTTGAATCCTCCTTTGGAGGAGAAATCTGTAAGTACGGAAGGCGTCGCCGAGTCAAATCCTTGGCCCCAGGCCCTCGCCCCGGCGGGTCACGTGCTACCTCTCTGGGAGCGGATCCTCGCGATGAGCCCTGACTGCCGGCGTCTGGCCGTCGCAACCCGGACGGACATGAAGATCGTCGTGGCCCCCGACGCCTCGAAGGTGTTCGAAATGAAAGGACAACCACCAGCTCAGGGCGGGAACGCTCCGTACATCTGGGCTGTCGCTTTCAGCCCCGATGGCAAGTACATAGCCGCGTCCCTTCACGAACTACAAGTCAGGATCTGGGAGACTGCAAGCGGCACGGAAGTATGCAGGACCTCTTTATTTGCCGGAACGTCCCTCGCCTATAGTCCCGACGGCAAGCGGCTGGCCGTATCCGGACGCCAAACCAAAGTTGTCAGCGTCGGGGATGCCGCGACCGGCAAGAAGTTGTTCGACCTTGGCCCCCATGCCGCCCTGACGGATTGCCTGGCCTTCAGCCCCGACGGTAAGTGGCTCGCCAGCGGTAGCGGGGTGGACCCCGGAGATGATTGGGGGGCGAAGTTCGGGACGGGCTCCGACTTGAAGATCTGGGACCTGGAGACCCGTGCCGGCGCTGTCTTCGAAGGTCATTCGATGCGAGTCAACGCCGTCACATTCAGCCCCGACGGCAAGCGGCTGGCCAGCGCCAGCAATGACGGGACGGTGAAGGTCTGGGACCTGGTGACGAAAAAATGCCTGGTCACGTTCAAACAACATCAGGCGTTTGTGAAATTCGTCCAGTTCAGCCCCGATGGCCGTCTGATCGCAAGCGCCGGGGCGGAGAGGCCCGTGCATCTCTGGGACGCCGCGACCGGCCGGGAGGTTGCTACCCTCACCGGCCTCCGAGGCAACCCCGAGCTTGTCCAATTCAGCCCCGATGGTCGCTGGATCTACTCCGGCGCGCGGTCCGCCTTGCAAGCCTGGGAGACCCCGCCCAGCCCGGTGGCGGGCGATATTGCTGTTTTCTCTCCTGGTGCTGGCCTGGGTGTGGAGAAGGTTCCAGAAAGCAATCCGGGAGCCGCCAAGAGCACCAAGGGCAAGCCCCCGGGGCCGCTCGCCGGTCGTGCCGCCGAAAGCCCCGCCCGCACGCCTCGGGACAAGGCACGAGCACCACGCGCCTCGCGGTCCCGGCTGCGAGCGGATCCGACCGATCCGCCCAAGGAAATCAGGAACCCCATCGGGATGAAACTGATGCTCATCCCGGCCGGCGACTTCGAGATGGGTTCGCCCGCTTCGGACCAGGATGCCTTTCCCCACGAGAAGCCGCAGCACCGGGTGCGGATTACCCGGCCGTTCTACATGGGGGTCCACGAGGTGACACAGGGTCAATATCGGGCGGTCACCGGCGAAGATCCGAGCCATTTCAAGGGGTCGGACGACCTGCCGGTGGAGAGCGTCTCCTGGGACGACGCGATCACGTTCTGCAACAAGCTGAGCGAGCTGGAGGGGCTGAAGCCGTGTTACCAGTCCGGCGCGAGGCGCAATCGGGCGGAAATGGATACCGTCTGCCGACGGAGGCGGAATGGGAGTATGCCTGTCGGGCGGGGAGCGAGACCCGGTTCGGCTTCGGTGAAACCGCGGCGCGCCGCGGCGAATTTGCCTGGTGCCGCGCCAACTCGGATGGCAAGACCCATCCGGTCGGTACGAAGCTGCCGAATGCCTGGGGCCTGTACGACATGCGCGGCAATGTCGGCGAGTGGTGCTGGGATCGGTATGGGGACGATTCCTACGGAAAGTCGTCGGCCGCCGACCCGCTCGGCCCGCCGCGGGCGCCGCCCGAGTGTTCCGAGGCATGGGCTGTCACGCCCTCCCGCGGGGTTGCCGGCCGGCGCATCGGGCCGCGAGTGCCCCCGTCTCCAAACAAGAAAACATAGGTATACGTGTTATGCGCGATCGATCCCTGCCTTGAATCGGCCTTGGGTAGGGCCCGCTGGCGTTCTGCTCGTCTCGGAGTCTTGATATGGCCGCACTGAATCCCAGACTCGCCGAACAGTTCGGCCGGTACCGGATCATCAAGCGGCTGGGCCAGGGCGGGATGGGCTCGGTCTACCTGGCCCAGGATACCCATCTCGAGCGCCCGGTGGCTCTGAAGGTGCCCGACTTCGGAGACCACGAAGCCCCCGAGGCGCGGAGACGGTTCCTGGAAGAGGCCCGCGCCGCCGCCACGCTCCACCACCCCTACCTTTGCCGCGTTTACGACGCCGGCGAAATCGACGGACAGCTCTACTTGACGATGGCCTACATCGAGGGCCAGTCGCTGGCGGCGCTGATCGGCGACGCGGGCTGGCCGCAACACCAGGTCGCGGCGCTGGTGGGCAAGCTCGCCCTGGCCTTGCAGGAGGCGCACGCGCGACGGGTCATCCACCGCGACCTGAAGCCGGCCAACGTGATGATCAGGACGACCGGCCAGCGGCGAGAGCCGGTGATCGTCGACTTCGGCCTGGCGCGGCGGAGGATCCCCGGGAGCAGCGCCTGACTCGGTCGGGGCAGATCATGGGCACGCTCGGCTACATGGCGCCGGAGCAGATCCGCGGCGACCTGGAGGCGATCGGGCCGTCGTGCGACATCTACGCGCTGGGAGTCATCCTCTACGAAATGCTGACCGGCCGGCTGCCGTTCGACGGTTCGGGATTGGCGGTGGCGGGCCAGATCCTGACCCAGGCGCCCTTGCCCCCTTCGAGGCATCGAAGCGATCTGGACCCGGCCCTCGAGGCGATCTGCCTGAAGGCGATGGCCAAGGCGGTCGGGGACCGTTACACCTCAATGGCCGAGATGGCCGCGGCCTTGACGGGATTTCTCCGATCCCCATCAGCGAGTCCAGCGCCGGCGGCACCCTCCGGTTCGCCTGCCGCGCCGTCGCCGGCTTCAGGTGAGCGGCCTCAGCCGACTGGGAGTAACTCTCTGGTGGGCCAGTTCCTCGCTGGGTTGGCCGAAAACAAGGCGTCGCCTCCTTCCATCCGGACTCCAGAGCCGGTCGCTTCTGCAACGCCGTTGCCCGAACGTCGCCGGCCAGTGTGGCCAATGATCGTCGCGGCGGGGGTGCTCGGTGTCATCTTGCTTTCTGCCTTTATCTATGTGGCCACCGAAAAGGCCCGCACAAAGAACAACGTGGATGATACTCGTGTTATTCCAATCGAAAAGGACGCGGCGACGGGATCAGGAATGCCAACCCTTCGGTCCGGTGGCTTGACGGAGAGCAACGACGGAAGCGCCGAGTCAGCGTTGGTGAAACAAACGGGTGGACAGCGTGAGCAAGCTGTGGTAGGCAGTCCCATTCCGCTTGTTAACGGTACCGGTACGGGCGATGCGGGAAGCGGCGGCGGAACGCGCGGCGACAACGTCGATCCCTCGCGCTATATCGACATACAGCTCATCGCTTCGTGCAGCGGTCCGCGAGGCGAGAGCTTCGACGGTGCGTGGTGGTCGGTCGCCGGTCCCAAATCGACGATCGAGCCGCACGGACCGGGCACCTTCTTCATGTCGAGCGGAGGCTACCTTGGCACGGCCGCCCACGTGACCGGTACGAGATCTGGGGCGATCGAAGAATACGTCGCTTTCGGAATCAACATGCGTCGCGGCGGCCAGGGCCTCTTCGACGCCAGCCGGTATGACGGCATCTCTTTCTACGCCAAGGCGGACAAGCCGATGGAGATCGAGGTCGAGATGGGCCAGCAGAACACCGTCGCCTCTGGTTACATTTGCCCCAAGTTGGCTGTGACCATCGGTACCGTATGGAGGCGGTTCGTCGTTCCGTTCGGCGCACTCCGTTCCGATCCCGTGCCTGGCGGGGGACGGGTGCCCGTGACCCTGGCGACCATCACGCAATTTGCGTTCAGAATGCCGCCCGGCGCGTTCGATTTCTGGGTTGAACGAGATCTACTTCGTGCGGGGCGTGGAGAAGGTCCCAGGAACCGTTCCGGGAGTTGCTGGGAGCACTGAGGGCAAGCCCTCGGGGCCGCTCGCCAACAGCCCAACCGAGAGCTCCGCTCCCGCACCTGCGGGGAAGCTAGCAGTGCGTTCCGCCGCACCATCCGCGAAAGGGGCCCCTGCGAGCGATCCACCGAAGGCGATCGTCAACTCGATCGGGATGAGGCTCAAGCTGATTCCGGCCGGCGAGTTCATGATGGGTGCGCCCGACGACGACAGGGTGGCAGACAACTCTGAAAAGCCCCAGCACGGTGTGCGAATCACCCGGCCCTTCTATTTGGGGGTTCACGAGGTGACGCAGGCGCAGTACGAGGCGGTGATGGGCCACAACCCGAGCTGGTTCTCGGCGGAACGAGGTGGAACGGCCGAGATGGGCGGGCCAGTCTACCAATCAGAATCCGGTGGAAAGCGTCTCGTGGTTCGACGCGGTCAAGTTCTGCAACAACCTCAGTGCAAAGGAGCGTCTGAAGCCGTTCTACCAGATCGAGGGTGAAACGGTGCGTGTCCCCGACTGGAGCGGGCCGGGGTATCGGTTGCCGACGGAGGCCGAATGGGAATATGCCTGCCGGGCGAACACCAAGACTCCGTATTCGTTCGGCGCCGCTCCCACGGAGCTGGGTGAGCATGGCTGGGACGGCAGTAATTCGGGTGGCCGGACTCATCCGGTGGGTCGGAAGACTTCCAACGCTTTCGGCCTCTTTGACATGCACGGGAACGTCTGGGGAGTGGTGCTGGGACGAATTCGGCGAGCGCTATTATCAGGAGTCACGCGTGGACGATCCGCGCGGACCTACTGGGGTCACACCCGCGCGGCGGGTGATCCGGGGCGGGGGCGGTGTCGTCGTTTCCGAAGGCTGGATCAGCACCGCGCGGAACGCGCGGTCGGCGAGCCGGATCAAATGCAGACCGGAGGGCCAGGCCAGCTACATGGGTTTCCGCGTGGCCTTGGTCTCGTCTGGTCCCTGAGTAGGGGATGGGAAGCCGTGGGCGGAGCCGGCGGCGATCACGTTGCGAACGGGAGGAGCGCCCGGCGCATCTCCCGCAAGTTGGGGTATCGGGCCAGCGGATCGCGGGCCAGCGCACGATGGATGATCGCGGCCAACCCCTCGGGAAGGTCCGGGCGGCGGTCGCGGATCGGCACCGGGTCCTCGAGCAAGATCTTCATGATCTTCCCGTGGAGCTTCTTGGGAAAGTCGTAAATAAAGCAGTTGGTCAGAAAATTGTAAAGCGTCGCTGCCGTGCTGTACTGGTCGGCCGAGGGCTTGGTCGCGCGAGGGTCGTTGATCTGTTCGGGTGCCATGAATGGGGCCGTTCCGCCGCACTCGTTATTCGAGCTCAGTCCGCTCATCTTGCTCGTCAGGTAGATCCGGGCGAGGCCGAAATCGGAGAGCCTGACCACGTCACGGCCCCCTTCCTGCGTCACCAGCATGTTGGAAGGCTTGACGTCGAGGTGGACGAAACCCTTGGCGTGGGCGTAATCCAGCGCCCGCAGTAACTGGCAGACCAGATCCACGGCGCGGGCGATCGGCAAGGGGCCACGCTGCTGGCTCAGCAGATGGGCCGCATCGGTCCCCGCCACATAGTCCATGACGAAATACAGGATTCCGTTGGACTCGCCCAATTCATGGAAGGCGACGATGTTCGGGTGATCCAGTTCGCTCAATATCCGCGCCTCGCGGAGGAAGCGGTCAATCTCTACCGGAGTGGGATCGACGGCTGGTTTGATCGTCTTGATCGCCACGAGCCCGCCGTCGGCCGTGCGAACGGCCTGGTAGACAACCCCCATGCCGCCCCGGCCCAGCTCGCGGACGACCTGGTAGCCCGGGATGGGCTGGGGATGGTTGCCAATCCGTCCCTGGCAGGCCGGGCAGAGCGAGATCGCGTTGACATTCGCATTCTGCCCCCCCGAACCACCCACCCCAATCTCGCCCTCGGCAAGGCCATCCCCACAGAGTCGGCAACCGCGCGGGGCCTTTTCAGCCGGTCGTGGCCGCAACGGATAATCCGCCGTCGAAAGCGGTTGTCCGGAAGGGGCGGTGATTGGCACGGCGTGTGGACCGGGCTGGAAGGAGGAGTCGAACGCCGTGGCCCCTCGAGCCACGATCGTCTCGGTGGTCAACATCAGGGGCTCATCACGGCCGATCACCGAGACGAGCAGGGTCGTTTTGCCCGCTGTGATCAGATCGCCGTCCTTGAGGTCGGCCATGGCGACCTTCTGGCCGTTGACCCTGGTCCCGTTGGTGCTTTCCATGTCGGTCAGACGGCACTGGGGCGGGTTCATCTCGATCATGAAGTGGATGCGCGAGATACTGTTATCCTTGACTGCAAGCCGGAAGTTGGCGCGTTCCGACCGACCGACGATAAAATTGGCGCGTTCCTCGAACTCGAAGACCTGGCCTACATGCGGGCCCGCTTTTACCGTGAGGTTGATGCGCATGGCCCCTGATCCGCCTGCCTTAGGAGTTCGCATCATGCAGGATGACAAACGTTCATTATTTCCATTGATGGCAGACTTGTCAAGCCGATCGAGTTCCTAGGCAGGGTTGTTGACTGTTTCATTCTGGGCGGGTACGAGAATCTCTCGTCGATCAGGAGACCGTGCACCACGGAAGCGCTGGCTCAACCCCAGCTCGATCTTCTCGAGGCACAAGCCCTCGAGGAACTCCGCCTGGAGGGCAGAAGCCCAAGTCGTTCGCCGACGACACGCGGCAGGAACGCTCGGCAGTCTGGGTGGCAGAATCATCACGCAGGATCTGGAACGCGGACCGTGAGAGCGGACACAGCGCCTGAGACCACCCTGAGGACACGGACACGATGGTAGCCGGGCTCTGCGTTCGCTTCGCAGTCCCCATCGTGGCCTCGCGGATGGCCTGGATGACCAAACCCCGGAGAGAAACCAAGCTGCCAGGAACCGATCCTGGTTGCATGACGTGTCGTCTCGCTCCCGAACGGTTTGCAAGTGGTTCGTCCGTTCCAGCCTTCGGGATTTGGTGCCACGGGAGTCGATCATGCCGCAGCCTGCCGGTCCGGATCACGACCAGCGCCTCAAGGTCCTGCTCAAGGAGTTCTTCGAGGCCTTCTTCCTGTGCTTCTTCCCCGACTGGGCGGAGCGGTTCGAGTTCGCAGACATCGACTGGCTGGACAAGGAGCTGTTCCTGGCACCGCCGCAGGGGGAGAAGCGACAGCTCGACCTGGTGGCCCGGCTGAAGCTGCGGCCCGGCGCCGCCGCCCCGTGCGGACGTGACCGACCTGGTGGCCCTGGTCCACGTCGAGGTGGAGTCGCGCGCCAGCACTCTGGCGTTCCGGCCGCGGATGTTCGAGTACTACATCCAACTGCGTCGCGACACCGGGTTGCCGGTGCTGCCCATCGCGTTGTTCCTGCGCCTCGGCCTGGACGGGATCGGCTGGGATGCGTACGAAGAACACTTCTGGGAACAGCGGGTTCTCCGGTTCGAGTACGCCTACGTCGGCCTGCCGGGCCTGGAGGGGGAGCCGTACGCGACGGGCGAGAACCTGCTGGGGGTGGCGCGATCGCCCTGATGCGGCTCCCGGCCGACCGGCGGGCCGAGTTGTACGCCGAGGGGTTGAAACGGATCGCCGGTTCGGGAGAGAATGACTATCGGCAGTTCCTCCTGGCCGAATGCCTGGAGGCTTACTCGGAGCTGGACGAGGCCCAGAAGGAGCGGCTGCAAGCCTTGTTGCACGCCGAGGCGTATCGCGAGGTCGAACCCCTCATGAAGACCACCTACGACCGCGGCATCGAAGACGGGATCGAACGCGGCATCGAACGCGGCA
>CAWJTQ010000012.1:0-316748 GCA_963845695.1 uncultured Isosphaeraceae bacterium
GATCGGGCTTTCCCGCCTGTTTGTAGGGTGGGTGCAACCCACCGAATACCAAAGGCTTGCGTCGGTGGGTTGCACCCACCCTACAACGCTCGACCGGGCTTCCGGAACGAAACCGGAGAGCCCGATCTACGGGTTTGCCGAGGTCGGATCTTCGTAGAACTTGAAGCTTCGGCCCAGGAGGCGTACCCCGTTGGCCAGGAGTGCGCTGGTGACCGTATCCCCGGCGAGACCCGTGTAGGCCTGGCCTTCAAAGGTAAAGCCGAGCTGACGGCTCCGGTCGATCCATTCGCCGGGCTGCGGGGGAAGACGATCGGTCATGGTGCATCGTCCTGATAGAGATCGGGCTTTCCCGCCTGTTTGTAGGGTGGGTGCAACCCACCGAATACCAAAGGCTTGCGTCGGTGGGTTGCACCCACCCTACAACGCTCGACCGGGCTTCCGGAACGAAACCGGAGAGCCCGATCTACGGGTTTGCCGAGGTCGGATCTTCGTAGAGGTAGGTCCGGAAGAATTCATCCTTGAGGTTGTCGCGCTTGGCAATGAACCACGTTCCACTGGGCAGGTGGTACCACCACTCCCGGCGCACACCCGGCTCGCCCTGTCGGTTGAACACATAATCGGCCCATTCAGCGTCGGTTGCCGTCGCGGGGTCGGGCATGGTGCGGACCTCGCCCCCGAAGACGAATTCCTGGAGCGGCCGCGGTCCGTTGAGAGGGCATGCAAGAGCTTCATCAGAATCCCGGGGGTGGAAACCCGCTCGAGAGTACTCGGGCGGCAGTACGCAGTGAGGACCGGCCCGTCGGTAGATAGCGATTCTCCTCCGCGAGCGGCACCGGAATGATCAGCGACACAGGGCATTATCACCCGTGATCTCAGATGGGGCAAGAACCGGGCCCAGGCAACCCGAGATCGAGCAGCGGGCGGTTCAAGAGACCCGTCCCCGGCATCCGTTCCTCCATTGAGATACGTGTTCTCGGGCCGAGGGTGGCAGTCGTTCAGCAGCGAATGAAGGTGCGGCAGCACGAGCGTCGATCTTGCCGACATCGGACCAGAGGCAACCGCAAGCACCACCTCCGTCGCCTGCCATCCCAACCCGCGGACTAGCCTTAGGAACTGCTGCGCGATGTCTGTTTCATCTCGTACCCCTGGGCGCGACAGTTCGACGGCGTCGTGATGGGGGTTCATGGTCTTGGGCTCCCGCCTGGAGGTACCTGAGCACATCAGTTCCGCCGAGAGTGCCGCGAGCAGCGAATCATCGCGGGTGTCGGGCCGATCGGTCCGGACCGCCAGGCCGGCCGGGCGATCGAGATGACTCCGAGCCGGACCCTCGCGTCGGCGAGCTACTGCGACCCGGGCCATACCCACCGGGATTCCGACCCGTGCCCCTCGGGATCGAGGCCGAGCCGGTCGGCCGCAGGGAGATGACCGGCACGGGCCCGGTCCGTCCGGTCACCGGCTGGGATCGAGCGGAAGGCGGACTTGATCCGATGATCGGATGCGGAGCCCCCTTTCACTCATCAGGGTCGGATCGCTCGCCGCATGAAGCAGGCGAGCTCCCCATTGAACGGACCGCAGACGTCCTCTGGCGAATCGTGGCTCACATCTTCCAGGTCACCCAGCTTGCTGGACCATCGGCCATCCTCCAGCAGCCTCGCCGCGTGCCTCCACTCGCCTCCCTCCGCGTAGAGGGCAACCTTGTCGTAACCCTCTTCGGGCTCAGACCCGCCCTCGGGGCAAAGCTCATACCCGATCGCCTCATAGGCGCTGATCAGGGCATCGAGGCCGAAGCCATGCCTGGCCCCCTCGGGCCAGTAGACGCCCGGCTCATCGATCGGTCCATCCTCGCCGCATTCCCACCAGCGAGTGGTATCCCCCGCCGCCCATGCGATGCAATTATAGATCGGCGTCTCTTCGCTCGTGATCTCGTATCCGGCGTCCGCCAGTCTCGGATAATGCCGGTCGATATCCTCTCTCACACGCCGTACCCCTGGGCTCCCCCCCATTCGATCCAGCAATGGATGACATCGAGGAAATCCTTGGCGACGCCCGGATCCGCGGGATTCACGTGAGTGATATCCCGCAGGACCCAGAACAGGTGGGATGGCTTGCGGGCGAGGTCGGCGAGAATGAGGGGGATGGCCGGCTCTCCCATCGCGACGAGCTGGCGATACGCCGGATGCTCCTTCTTCAGGCGGATACTCGACAGGGCTGCGGTTTCGGACTTCCATTCCTCGGCGAGCCGGTGGAATGACGTCTCGATCTCATCGGCCTTCTCGGGATCCAAGGTCTTTCTCATGCGAGATAGCTCCTGGCTGCAGGATGGCGCAATTGCAGACTCCTTCCCTTGGCCGTAGTATACGGCGCAGCATGTGACCGGGGCCATCCCACGCTGGTCGCATGACGATCGGCGGCGTGGTGGCGGATCCACCCGACGGCCGCATTGTCCATCCGGGTCGAGCGGAAGGGCGGACTGGATGCCGATTCTCGAGATCCGGCCCCTTTTCACCTCCCAGGCGGCAACCGAATGACGAACGCATCAAGCGGTCGCGGGCCCGGCCGCGGTCGCACCTCGGTGGCCCGATCATCGCGGTTCCGTTGGAACCGCCCGCCAAGCTGACGGCAATCGGGCGGGTGCAGTCGGTGCGGTCGCGGCCGGTGGTGGTCCGGAGCGGTCGGGACAGCCCCCATAATCTAGCTGCGTCCCCGTTTCGGGTCCCCGATCATCGCGGTCCCGTTGGAACCGCCCGCCAAGCTGACGGCAATCGGGCGGGTGCAGTCGGTGCGGTCGCGGCCGGTGGTGGTCCGAAGCGGTCGGGACAGCCCCCATAATCTAGCTGCGTCCCCGTTTCGGGTCCCCGTTTCGGGTCCCCGTTTCGGGTCCCCGTCCCCGTTTCGGGTCCCGAGATCCGGCCCCTTTTCACCTCCCAGGCGGAAACCGAATGACGAACGCATCAAGCGGTCGCGGGCCCGGCCGCGGTCGCACCTCGGTGGCCCGATCATCGCGGTCCCGTTGGAACCGCCCGCCAAGCTGACGGCAATCGGGCGGGTGCAGTCGGTGCGGTCGCGGCCGGTGGTGGTCCGGAGCGGTCGGGACAGCCCCCATAATCTAGCTGCGTCCCCGTTTCGGGTCCTCGTCCCCGTTTCGGGTCCCTAATCTAGCTGCGTCCCCGTTTCGGGTCCCTAATCTAGCTGCGTCCCCGTTTCGGGTCCCTAATCTAGCTGCGTCCCCGTTTCGGGTCCAATCTAGCTGCGTCCCCGTTTCGGGTCCCTAATCTAGCTGCGTCCCCGTTTCGGGTCGTTTCGGGTCCCGCGTCCCCGTTTCGGGTCCCGTCCCCGTTTCGGGTCCGTTTCGGGTCCCGTCCCCGTTTCGGGTCCCCCTAGCTGCGTCCCCGTTTCGGGTCCTTCGACAACCTTGAAGGCGGGGGCCCGAATCGAACGTTTCACCTTTTCCGTTTCAACCAGTCGCCGAAATGCCTCTCGCTCCAACGCGAACCACCTCTCGTGGTCTTGCAACAGAGGCGATACTCCTTTCGAAAGGTAGGGCGTCACGTCCGTTCCCGCTGTGTGCAGCCCGTGAAAGAGACGATGCAATTCCTTCAATGTCCAGGCATCCTCGTCCAGGAGCCAGGCCTGTATAGCCCAATCGAACATCGCCATCCTCACCTGGCGATGCTCTACGTCAGAGGCCAGGATCCATGACGCGAGATAGTCCGCACAAATTCCGCGTAGCCAGCAGTGAGGATCCGCATACAATCGCCGAACCGCGTCCTGGAACATTTTGTGGCCATCGAGATGGCCAATTCCGTACGCCACCTCAGCCGCCGCGTAGACGCAGCCGCCAGTTCGTGGCCTGAAGCATATCTTCGATCAGTTCGATCACCTCTGGCATGCTCTCGGCCATCGAGATCACCAGCGTAGCCATCGCTTCCCGCACTTCCCAGTACGGGCTGGCCAAGAGGACTCTCAGGGTCGGCCTCCAGTGTAAGCTGCGCTCGATGGCGGGTTCTGCGCAAGCGGATTCTCTCGAGCTGGATGGGCAGAGTGCAATAGGCTTCGAGCAGGCCTTGGAGAGCGGTTTCGTGCCGGACGGCCTCACAATTGATAAGTTCTTGGCGGATCTGCTCCGTCTGGAGCAACTCTTCAAATGCACGCTTACGCTATCCGGGAGAAAACACGGTCCGGCCTGCCCTTGCTCTGCCAGGCGTTCGACGGCCAGGATATCGTCCACGATCACTCGATGGTAGTCCCATAAAGGCTCCCAGAATCGCCGATCTTCAACCAGCTCACGTGGCTTATGGCCGTTGAATGCCAGATAGAACATCATTTCGTAGAGGGTTCCTCGTACGGTCCAGGAATCGCTTGCCGCCAGTTCGCCCAGAAGCCTGATATCCAGCAGTTCCGGTCGGCGGAGCCAGATGATCTTCAGGGCATAGACGCCCATATCTTGGAGCCCGATGTCTTGCTCGTGGATCAGGGCGTGGATCTCGGACAGCTTCGTTTGGCTCGGGCTTTCCAAGTAGGAATCGGCCAGGACCAACGAGCAGGTATACATCAAAACCCACCAATCGGTTGAGTGAAGGAAACCGTGGCGGATCTCCTGCCAGTGTTGGGGGTGGGAGTGGTACAGGAGGCTAATCCCGGCATGAAGGGGCTCATAGTTCATGAGACGCATGAGGACGGCTGCCAGTTTGCGAGGATCGATCTGGACTGCAGTGCGCGCAGGGCAGCTTTGGAGTGATACCCCCAGCAGACGTGCCATGTTCTGCAAGTACGCCTCGTCCGGATGTCCGACGAGGTGGGGGTGCTGATAAAGGCCATGGAGTAGCTCCACAGCCTGTGGGTACGCCTTGCTCTCCACGAGGTGGCGAACGCCGTGTCGAAAGGCGTAAGCCGGTGGCAGCGACTCTTCCAGAACCTGCCCGTGGGTGTGTGGGTTGGGCTTGCTCGTGCTGCTCAAATAGACATTCCAACACTCTCTGCCAAGGGCGGCATGGCCGCTTTTCACATCCACGTGATAGATCTGTCCGGGGTCAGTCAGCCAATCCGCCAATGACTTGTGAAAGACCCTGATGCGGCCATCCCGCTCATGCAAGTACACGGCGAGTCGGCGAAGCAAGCGAGGGACCTGGTAGTGTTCGTCCAGGCCGGCCACATGCGCGAGTTGCTGTGTTCGACAATGGTTCCTGAGCCGCGATGATCACTTCAAGGAGTGTCCGCGTCAGGCTGTAATTCTGGGACTCCGGGAGGGAGTCATCGTCCGGATTGGGGAATTCGCGGGCGAAAAAGGCCCGATACAGGCCGTAGAGCCCCGCCGGCAGGTCGGATAGCTGTGCCAGTTGATAGTTTCCCACTTTCACGCCTTCAATCGCCTGTTTCACATAGAGAAAATTGCCGGCACTCTTGCGTTTCAGCAATTCGACGATTGAAGACGGGGAAAGACCGCTCGCGATCACCTTCTCGGCCAGGGGTTCGGTTTCGAGGTGGAGATGGATGTAGCGGACAAGATCGGTCACGTTGCGCAGGGTCGCGTGCATCCAACTCACGAGCTCGCAGTTGGCTCAGCGCAGCCAGCACTTCGCGGTCCTTGCGTGTTGTGGCCACGATGCGCAGCCAGGGGGCAGCCGTCGCAGCCGCGAGGCCAAGACGTTGAACGATGTTCCTCGAGCCCGAAGCAGTCTTGCAGAGCAATAGCGCCTCATCCAGTGCATCGATGAGCAGGTAGCGAACGCCCTCACGGGGGGCCGGCAGCGATTGCAGCGGGATCAGTATCCCCCGTTCCAGGGCGCTGGCAGGATCGTTCCCGCAATTGGGTTCGGACAGCGCCTGGTCGATGACCGGGTCATCCAGCATCGCGGCGTAGGCGTCAAGCTGGCTAGCGAGCATGGCGGCCAAACTCCTCACGAAACGACCCGGTTGCAATGTCTCGGGAGTATCCGCCATGCAGCAATGATAGGCCAAGACCTGGCCGCCAGGGTTGCGGTGGACCAACTCAGCCACGATCGCCGACTTGCCCACTCCAGGGTCGCCTGTGATCAGCAAGGCCGGCTCGTCGCTGGCATGCCGCCATTGGTCGATCTCGTCGAAGAGCCACTTTCGCCCGCAGAAGCTCTCGCGCTTTTCGGCCAGGAATGCGGCGAAGTCCCAGGGCCGTAACCGATCTTCCCATTTCCGGAAGTGCACTTCGCCGCGAAGCGCGGCCTCGATGCCAGAGAGCAGCCGATGCAGCCCAGCCCGATATTGATCGTCGGACTCGCGCGAGGACACGAGGTTGACGTAATCGAGTCGGAACACCAACAACGGTGGCATGCATGAAACAACCATGACGGGAACGATCGGGATCTTGCATCCAAAGCGGGCAAAACTGATTTCATCGAGACAGAAGCTATCGAGGCCGTCCGGGCTGCTGGAGTCCGTTGACAGACGAACCGCATGGGGGCTCAGTAAAGCAATCACTAACTGCGAGCTGCGCAGGCCATCCTGAATGGCCTGCCCCAGTCCGTGCCGGAGCGGATTTCTCGACTGTCCTTCCAAACCTCGAATCCGTGGCCCTCCAGGTCCTTCCGCAAGCGGTCAGCGAACGGCGCAGTATCGCGGCGGCCGTAGCTAGAGAAAGAGTTTCGCCCGAGGCATCCGAGTCGGGCCGTCTGGTCCCGGCGTGGCCGGGGCCGGGGCGGAGAGAGTTGAAGGCAGAGAGGAGGCCGCTTCCTCGGCCGGGCCGGTCCAGATCAGGCCGACGCCATCCTTGTCCCTGGCCAAGTCGTTGAGGATGAGATCCTCACGCACTTCCAGGAAGAGTTCCGCGTCACCATCGATGGTCCGGATCATATCTCGATTCGTCGCCTTGCCCTTACTGCGGAGCAGAGCAATGATCGCGAGTCGCGGCACCGTCAACGTCCATCGCTATACCTCGGTGGGAAGAGTCAATCCGGGGGATGTTGGCCGAGCAGGCGACTCCCGCACTCGATAATGCTCGAACGACTCTCCACATTGGTCTGCGTTCGCGGAACGACAGAGTTTCGATCTGTCTATGGGGTGCAACTGGACGCGTGCATCCCCTCGAAAGGAATGATTCTACCAAAACGGGGTCGCGGCAACGATTCGTTCCAAGAGTTCTCACATCGGCGATAAGGCATTGAACGAACCTATATATATCATGCCAGCGGTCACTGGGTGCTAATATACAGTACAAAGCACGCCGCTAAGCGATTCGTCAAGACCGCGAAAACGCTCAGAGGCCGAAGGGCGACTTGTTCGGATAGACGTCGTAGCCGCTCGGGTCGTCAGGGAGGATCTCAAGGTGGAAGGCGCACATCTCGTCCTTGCTGCCCACGCCATGCGCACGCGTCGTGGAGGTTTGTTGGGATTGCGAGGATTGTCCTCGGAGTTGTCGAAGTAGGTGGCCAGGGTCACGATAGTCCCCCTGGGTAATCGGACGGGAATGGCGAAGCGATACTGGTCCTGCCAGTCAAGATTCCAGTCGTCGATCCAGAGCAAGGGCTGAGAACGACCATCGGGCAAGGTGGCGGCCAGCCGGAACTCGCGACAGAGGTAATGGGCGTGGGGCACGACGGTATAGAGATAGACCGGAACGGGGACGCAGCTAGAGACCGGAACGGGGACGCAGCTAGGGGACCGGAACGGGGACGACCGGAACGGGGACGCGACCGGAACGGGACCGGAACGGGACCGGAACGGGGACGCAGCTAGTATTGGGGACCGGAACGGGGAGGACCGGAACGGGACCGGAACGGGGACGCAGCTGGTATTGGGGACCGGAACGGGGACGCAGCTAGGGGACCGGAACGGGGACGCAGCTAGTATCGGCACCGTTGGAGCACGTCCCCGTTTCCCATGAGCTGCTTCTCCGTTTGCCCCTGACGGCTGCCGCCGACTGCCATCTCCTTTTCCGATTGCTCGGACTTCGGAACGGGCTGAACAAGCAACAGTACCGTGCCTCCCTTTCGAGTACGCTGGCTGGACCTGGCCTATCACGGTAGAATGCGCCGAAGGAGCATGCTCATGCCGCTCAGAGACCACTTCCGGCCGCCGGTTTGGAACCAGGCTTCGTGGGAAGGATTCCACGGCGGTTGGCCTATGATGATGGTTCTCAACCTCGCACCCAAATTACCAAAGGGCTTTGTGGCCGAGCCGCGCGTTCATCTGGGCAGCTACTTCGAGATCGACGTATGCACGTTCGACAAGGATGGCAACAGGGACTGGCACTCTGATCCGCATTCCGTTACCAATGGCGGCGCTGCTACGGCTACCTTGGCGCCGCCCGCACCCACGCTCACCGTCAACGTCGATTTCCCGGATCAGTATGTTTACGAAGTCCTGATCTTTGATCAGACGCGCGACCGTCGGCTAGTGGCGGCCGTGGAGATCGTTAGCCCGGCAAACAAGGACCGCATGGAGAGTCGCCAACTGTTCATCACGAAATGTGCAAACTTGCTGCGGAAGGACGTTTGCGTCTCCCTGGTCGATCTGGTTACCGTACGCCGGTTCAACCTGTACACGGAGTTGCTGACCCTGCTCGGACCAATGGACCCGTCGATGTCCCCCGACCCGCCACCGATCTACGCGGCCACCTGTCGTAAGCACAGGCGGGCCGAAAGACGAAGTTGGACGCCTGGGCCGTGCCGCTCGTCGTCGGTGAATCGTTGCCGCCTTTGTACATCTGGCTGACGGAAACTTTGACCGTGTCGCTTGATCTGGAAACCACTTACGAACAAACTTGCCGCGCCCTGCAAATCGGGTGAGTCGTTTCAGGAAGCTGCTGGCGGAGCAGGGGCCAGACGAAGAAACGGGGACGCGATTGGAAGCGGGGACGCGATTAGTCAGCCGCCAGAACCTTCTGTCTCGAACCGTCGGGGCGGGCCCTCCGGTTCGGCGGCCCTGTCCCGCGGGCCGATCGGTCGGTGGGGCCCGGCCGATCGGGCGAGGCGGCGCCGACGGGATGAGACCAGAGGCGCTGGGAAACGACCTTGATTTGAATCCTGTTATGTTTATAAATTATGATTGCATGGTTTGCCGGCTACAATGATCCCGATGAGGATATCGAGGCCGATCTCCAGGCCGCCGGTGGGAGCGCGAATCCATGACCGTCGTCAGTCGCGTCCCAGGGTGCGCCTGCGGCGACCCTGGGCTGTGCTGTGTAACGCCGTTGGCGTAACGGGAAAACCACGGTCGCACTCTCCAGCTCACGTCGCCTCATTCAGCATTCGCTTTCGGAACAAACGCTCAGAATCCGGCTGGGCTGGGAAGCCGGACCTACCAGACTTCGGGCTGAGAGCCCCACTTACTGGATTGCCGAAGTCGGATCCTCGTAGAGGTAGGTCCGGAGGAATTCATCCTTGAGGTTGTCGCGCTCGGCGATGAACCACGTTCCACTGGGCAGGTGGTACCACCACTCCCGGCGCACACCCGGCTCGCCCTGTCGGTTGAACACATAATCGGCCCATTCAGCGTCGGTTGCCGTCGCGGGGTCGGGCATGGTGCGGACCTCGCCCCCGAAGACGAATTCCTGGAGCGGCCGCGGTCCGTTGAGAGGGCAGCGCAAGAGCTTCATAAGAACCCCGCGGTGGAAACCCGCTCGAGAGTACGCGGGCGGCCGTACGCAGTGAGGACCGGTCCGTCGGTAGACAGCGATTCCCCTCCGCGAGCGGCACCGGAATGATCAGCGACACCGGGCATTATCACCGGTGATCTCGGATGGGGCAAGAACCGGGCCCAGGCAACCCGAGATCGAGCAGCGGACGGTTCAAGAAACCCGTCCCCGGCATCCGTTCCTTGATGACGCACCGAGTTCAGATGGATCACGGTCCGGCAGATCCGATCCGACGGTTGACTTGCGACCACTCCGGAACCGCTGCCCTCGTCTTCCCCGACAAGGCCTCCGGCTCGATGAGACGTCCGTTCCTCCGGTCGGCGATCAAGCAGCCGGTCAGTTCGTGGAGCCGAAGGGCGAATGCCTCGGTCACGCCCACCGGCCCGAGTCCGTGCCACGGCAGGACCAGGTACCCATCCTTGCGTTCGGCCTGGATGCCCGGGAACTCGGCCAGCACGCGGCGGACCGTCGTCTCGTCGAGCGGCCGGATCGCCACGGCCGCGCATCGACGGAGCGCTTCCGGGTCGAGATGCCCCACCGTCAGGTAATGGATCACGTCACCGCTCCCGGGGATTCCCCCTGATCGCCCGAAGAATTTGGCGCGCCCCATGCGTGATCGGGAGCGTCGTGTCTGGGGCCATCGCCTCGGCACGGTCATGGTCGCCGGTCAGGCTCTCGGCGTCCTCATGGGCGATGATGGCGTCGATCCGATCGCGGAGCCTGGATTTTGCCCACACCTCCCCCGCTTCGGGCCGATTGGCCATCAGCTCGGTGTTGAACTCACCAGAATCGACGGTGAGCCGACAGCCGGGCACGTTGCCGCCGCCGGTCGTCTCCTCCGGCCAGAAAGCGCGGTAAGCCCCTCCTCTCAGCCGCTTGGCATTTCTGTTGTACGTCCCGGGGGCGTTCGTTGCGACCGGCCTTCCTCCCCTCTGCCCCTCCCGGCTACAATCCTGATCAGGAGGGAACCGCCGTGCAAGATATCAAGCTATCCGCGAGCGCCGTCGCGTCGCTCCGCTTCCGGGTCAAGGGCTGGCATTTCCCGGTCAGGGAGCCGGACCTGCCGGGCTACCGGGAACTGGTCAACGCCGGGATCATGGAGCCGGACGGGGAGCGCGATTTCCGCTTCACCCGGGCGGGCATGGAGCATGGGGAGGCCATCCTGGGGAGGGAGGCGGACCGCATCGAGCGCGAGCGGTACGAGCCACCGGACGTGAGCGGCCTCTCCGATGACGCTCGGGAATTGCTCCGGGCATGCGTCGTCGGAGCGTGTCCCGAGGGGGACGAGTCCAACCGTCCCGCCTACCGCGAGCTCGTCGCGGCGCGGATCATGATCCCGGTGGGTTCATTCACCAAGGGCGACGAGTGCGTCTTTAAGTGGACATACTGGGGCTGGAGGATGCGGTTCGAACTCGCGGGGGTCGATTATGCGGTGAGGGAAGCGTGATCGATCGGACGGAGATTGCGAACCGGGTCGTCTCTCCAGGGCGAGGGTCAACGCCCGCGCCATCCCTTCTCCATCGCGCGCCCGATCTCCCTCGCCCGATCCGTGATCGACAGTTCTGTCGATGGCGCGTGCCTCAGGGCTTCCGCGTGGCTACCCCCGTGGCGATGCTCCGCGTACTCATGGGCGATGATCGAATCCAGCCTCGACGTCACGTCGGAAGCGGCATAGAGCTTGGCCGCCTCGTCGCCATAATCCTTCCTGAGCAGATCGAAGTTGAACAGACCGGACTCGACGACCAACCTGCCGTCGGGCGAATTGTAGCCACCGTTCGTGCCGCAGGGATGGAAGGCCGCCCACTCGATCCCGCGATCATCGTCGGGCATGCCGATTCGCTCACGTGGTATCCCCAGGTCAACCATTCGCTGGGAGACGGCAAGGTCGATATCCTCGGCGTACCGCAGGGAGAAATCCCTGGCGTGCGCCACGTTGTCGGGCCACATGCCCCGTTGCGAGGGCGGCGTGCCGATCATGGCGGGGATCGGCTCACCAACCCGCCAGAGGTTGAGCTTGATGGCAAGCCCTTTCGCCACTGCACCGGTGCGGCTGATGATCCGTTGCCATTCTCGTGATGCGCTCATGCGTCATGCATCGCAAAGGATCCTTGGTCGAGCAAGCGATCGGTGGGAGTGCGAGGTCACGGAAACGGCGGGAGAATCCTCGGGGTCAGACCTCAGGATCCCGGGGAACTCCCCGCTTGGACGTCGAGAACGGTTCCTGACCGCTTTGTTCTTCCTTCGCTCGCTCCCGAGGGTCACACCGCAGATCCGTCTCGCGACGAAACGGCTTCCATCGTACAATCCTGGAGCCGAGGAGAGCCATCATGATGACCCTCAGTCCCGAACAGCGACAAGTTGTCGGCGAGGCCGGCGACCGGCCCGTCCCGATCATCGACCCCGAGACACACCAGACCTACCTGATCATCAAAGCCGAGGTCTACGATCAACTGCGACTCGCGGTGCGAGGAGGAAGAGATCGATCCCTCGTTCTTTGAGATCGATCAATTCGAGCCGGCCCGTGAGGATCCTCGATAGACGACCGATCGAAGAAGAGCCGACGGTCCTCTTCGTCGGCGCCGAGGCGGTCACGATCAAGCGATATCAGATCGGCGTCTGGATCAGCATCAACGACGAGACGCGGCCGTTCCCCGCCGTGCTGGATCTGGGGCACAGCCACAACCTGTCGATCACCGAGTCGCAACTCAAGGCGTTCGCGGGCCTCTCCCCGGCCCGGCTCGAGTTCATCGGCACGACCCGGCTCAAGGGGGAGCGGCTCAGGCAATACCGGGCCGATGAGCGGATCCATCGGAACCGGCCCGGTACCATGGAGCTGGGAGAGGGCTCCTACCGACTGACGATCGATCAGGGGATCTCGCTGGCACCGGAAGGTTCATGCCGACTGCCGCTCCTGGGGCTGCGAGCGCTGGTCCGGAGCGGGCTGGTGATGAACCTCCACGGCAAACGGCGGGTGGTCTCTCTCAAGACGCCCGGATGGTTCGGCAGGCTTTGACACTCCCACGACTCAGAATCCGACTGGGCCGGGAAGCCCGACCTCCGAGACGTCGGGCTGAGAGCCCGACCTATGGGTTTGCCGAAGTCGGATCTTCGTAGAGGTAGGTCCGGAGGAATTCATCCTTGAGGTTGTCGCGCTCGGCGATGAACCACGTTCCGCTGGGCAGGTGGTACCACCACTCTCGCCGCACACCCGGCTCGCCCTGTCGGTTGAACACATAATCGGCCCATTCGGCGTCGGTGGCCGTCGCGGGGTCGGGCATGGTGCGGACCTCGTCCCCGAAGACGAATTCCTGGAGCGGCCGCGGTCCGTTGAGAGGGCAGCGCAAGAGCTTCATCAGAATCCCCGCGGTGGAAACCCGCTTGAGAGTACGCGGGCGGCCGTACGCAGTGAGGACCGGTCCGTCGGTAGATAGCGATTCTCCTCCGCGAGCGGTACCGGAATGATCAGCGACACAGGGCATTATCACCCGTGATCTCAGATGGGGCAAGAACCGGGCCCAGGCAACCCGAGATCGAGCAGCGGGCGGTTCAAGAGACCCGTCCCCGGCATCCGTTCCTCCATTGAGGCACGCGTTCACGGGTTGAGGGTGACATTCGTTCAGAAGCGAATGAAGGTGCGGCAGCACGAGCGTCAATCCAGCCGACATAGGGCCAGGGGCAACCGCGGAGGGTGCGTCGGTGTCGTCGGACCGGAGCAGATTCATATCCCGCAACGACGTCACCCTCCGAGGTGCGCGGGGCGATTGTGCGCAAAGCTGATCCGGTCGGTCTCGGCCCTGGCCAAGGATTCGGGCGAAACAGGCCCTCGGCCCAACCGGACCAGTATCGCTGACGGGAGAGACCTGGCGGAAGGTCGAAACTAGCCTGCGTCCCCATTTCCCCCTCGTCTTCATTTCCCCGTCCCCTGCGGGACGTGCTCGACCAGGTGAGCACGCATCCGGCCAGCCGGATCGACGACCTGCTGCCGGATCGCTGGGTGCTCCCCGATCCGTCGCATTGGCGGCGCGCCTGAGTCGAGTGGCCTGGCCGGTGGAGGCCCTGCCGTCGGGTTGTCCGGGCCACCCGCTTCGACGACGGGGAGACGGCCGCACAGGCCGCACGACTCGCGTAGCCGGCAATCCCGTCCCGGCGGGACGCCCAGTTAGCATCAAGATTCATGCCAAAACTAGAGATAATAGACGGCGGCCATGTCGCTGCGCGGACGTGACGACCGGCAGCCCGGTGTGGTGGGGAGATCAAGGACGAGGGATCGGGGGCGAGGAGCGCCCGTCGCGCCACCGCCGGCCACGCCGGCGGGCCGGTCCGCTCGATGGAGCGAGCGTCGATGCGTGACATTCTGGTGCCGCCTGCGAGGCGGTCTGTCCGGGGAGGGCACATCGTCGCCCTGGTCCTCGCGGCGGTGTGCGTCGCGTCGGGGCGGGAGGCCTCCGGCTCGGCGGCGTCGCCCTCGCTGGAGCGGGCCGTCGCCCTGCGCGAGCGGGCGTGCCGGGCCCTCGCCGAGGATCGCGCCGACGGCGTCAACCTGTTCTACGGGGCGGCCGTCGAGGCGTATGGCGTCCTCGTGCTGCGCGGGGCGGACGTCGACTCGCCCGTGGGTCGGGAGGCGGTGTTGCTGTACAACGACTCGCTCCGCAGGTGCCTTCAGGCCGCCTCGGCGTTCGGACGGATCGATGCGCGATCGCGGCTGGAGATCGTCCGGGATGGCCACCGGGCCGTGGTGCCGATCGTGCACCGGGGGTTCGCCTGGTCGCCGCGGGACTTCTCGATGCTCGTCGACCCGGCGACCATCGAGCCGATGCCGGGCCTCAAGACGCGGCACGCGTGGCCTGGGCTGGGGGCCGTCGAGGTGGTCCAGCGCGTGGACCTGAACCGGACGACGCCCTTCCTGGCGCGGCTCCACCCGTTCGCCGCCACGGCGGTCCTCCGCCCCGACCTGGGGGCCTGGTTCAGCGCCGCGCCGCCCGGCCCGGCCGGCGATCACCTGGAGCTGATCGACCCCCGGCGGGTCGACGGGGTGCCCCTGGGGTCGCGCGTGGTCCGCCTGGCGGCGGACTTCGACGCGCCGATGTCCCAGTTCTGGGCGACGACCCGAGGGTCGCGGCTCGGTTCGCTCGCGTTCCTACGGCCCGGCGACTTCGGGCAGGGCGAGGGCCTGTACGTCTTCGAGCCATACCAGCCCGGCAAGATCCCCGTGGTGCTGGTCCATGGCCTGCACTGCACGCCCCTCGTCTTCGCGCAGATGGTCAACGACCTCCGCTCCGACCCGGTCCTCGACGCGCGCTATCAGTTCTGGGCCTTCTCCTACGCGACGGGCCACAACTTCCTCCGCAGCGCTCGGCTGCTGCGCCGCGACCTCGACCGAGCCCGGGCGACCTTCGACCCCGGCGGCACCGACCCGGCCCTCGGCCGGATGGTGCTGGTTGGGTACAGCATGGGCGGACTGGTCTCGAAGGCCCAGGTCACCTGGTCGGGCCAGGCCGTCTGGGAGACGGTATTCTCCCGTCCGCTGGAGTCGCTCTGCCTCGAGCCGGAGACGCGCCGGCTGCTCGCGGAGACCCTCTTCTTCGAGCCGCGGCCGTCCATCGGACGGGTGATCTACCTGGCGACTCCGCACCGCGGGGCGAACATGGCCAACGCCTTCCTCGGCCGGCTGGCCGATCGGCTGGTCCGGCTTCCGGACGACACGCGGGAGGCCTATCGCCGGGTCCGCGATGACAACCCCGGCGCGTTCCGCCCCGGGTTCGCGCGGCCGGTCTCCAGCATCGACCTGCTCCGGAAGGAGCACCCTCTACTGATGACCCTCGACCACTTGCCACGATCGCCAGCGGTGACCTTCCACAATATCGTCGGTCTCCAGCAGAAGCACGACCTCAAGCCTCCCGGCGACGGCGTCGTGCCCCTGACTAGCTCCCGGATCGGCGAGGTTGCCAGCGAATGCTTCATCGACGAGGGCCACGTCGAGATGCCCACCAATCCGGCCGCTATCGCCGAGATTCGCCACATCCTCCTCGACCGGTAGAAGCCCGAGAGAGGCGGGGGCGGGAGGGGCGGTCGGGCGGTGGCGTCCCGGCCTCAGGAGGGTCGGCATCACGGCTCGTTGATAGCCGGGGTCGGGACGACCTCAACCGCCCTCCGCGACCCGGGTGGTTCGCAACGATCGCATTCACTGGACCGACAAGCCGAGTCCGTCCGCTGGGGACACAACACACCGCCAGGCCTGATCAGGGCCTTTCCGGCTTGCGTTCAACTCTCTCGGGCGTCAAGAACGCCCTACGCCGAACGCTTACGCTCGAGGGGCGAGCAACCGGACGGTGACGATTCCCTTCACCGTGACGCAGCGCGCGTCGGTCGGATCGACCGATGCAGCCAAGGATGTCGTTGCGCCGTCGGTCGGATCGACCGGCGCATCCGAGAAGTCACTTCACCGATCGATGCTCTCCTATACGTTTGTCACCCTCAACTCGTGAAAGGCTACGGTTCAAGAAACCCGTCCCCGGCATCCGTTCCTCCATTGAGAAACCGGCCGCAGGCTCGCTCCTCTCCAGAGTGAGGATTTGCGGATTCAGTGTCCCACCGAGGCGGCGCCTTTCTCGCCGACGAGCTCGTAATTCGCGAACCGCGCGAGGTTGAACGGGCGGATTAACTCATGGTCCTGGTCCTTGGCCAGGGTGTAGGCCATCGTGGTGCCGCAGACTGGGGTGGCCTTGAAGCCCCAGGTCCCCCAGCCGGTGTCGAGGTAGAAGCCCCGGATCGGCGTGGTCCCCATGATCGGCGAGAAGTCGGGGGTCATGTCCGACATGCCCGACCACTGGCGATTGACCTTCACATCCGAGAGGAACGGGAAGAGGTCGAGCAGGTGATCGGCCAGGCCCTCGACGAAGTCGAGAGTCGATCGCTCGGAGTGCAGCTCGTAGGGGTCCAGCGCCGCCCCCATGACCAGCTCACCCCGTGCGGATTGGCTCACATGTCGGATCGACCGAACCGTCGGACAGTCGCCTTGCGCGCTTCGGTCGGATCGACCGAATTCACCGCGACTCAATGGCCTTCGGTGGCGTCGGACCGGCTGGCCGTTCCTCGGCGTGGCCTCTCCGAGAGATTCGGCAGCGACACCCGACCTCGCCCGCGATGGTTTGCGTCGGTGGGCTGGGACTCCGCCTGAAGCGACGGCGGCCCGTGGCGGGCCCCGCCGGAATCCCCGGACGGGGGGGCTCAAACCGACCAATCCTCGACGCTCAGGCCGGGAACACGGCCGAAGTCGCGTCGGTTGCGGGTGACGACCACAGCTTGATTCTCCGTCGCAACGGCGGCGATCCGCAGGTCCATGAGCCGAACGTTCAACCGGAGGGCCTTGAGCTGAGCGACCCGCGCGATGGCCGCTTCCGTATAGGGCAGGATGCGCCAGCGGCCCAGACGCACGACGGCTTCGCCGAGATGCGGCGTAGGCCCGTGCGACTTCTTCCGGACGGCGGGCTTGCCGCGTCAGCGTGTACCAACCCGTGAGTTGCTCATCGACCGTCAAGACCGAGATCGCCAACTCCGTGTGTAGCCTCGAGTTGACCTTCTGAACGACGATCGGGTCGCCGTGGTAATAGAGAGTCAGGTGGTCGGTATCGAGGACGAAGAGGCTCATACGCGCCTCGGGGTCTTCGTCGAGTTGACGACGGTATTCTTCCATCGCGGCTCGCCAGGGTTCATAGAGGGGATCGTCGTGCAAGTATCCGGCATCCTGCTTCCAGGGTGCGATGCCGCCAGCGACGTTCAACTCGGCCAACCTGGCCCCGGCGTTCACGCGGAGCCGGACCTGGTCGGCCAGTCGGTCGATGGCTTCTGCGGCCGTCGCTCCGTCAGCGGTCAGGCCGACCGAGAGCCCGCCGGCCCCGGTCGCGCGATACCCGCTGCCGGTAATCGGCTCGATGATGACAGAAACTTCCACGGCCGCTCTCTCCTTTCTCACCGTCCCACTCCTCCATATTACCTGGGAGGTCGTTGGTCGGGAAGGGATGCCGCGGCGATCGATCGGAGGATGCCTCTTGCACGCGTAAATCTATAAAGTTATAATTATTTACTCATGATCAGATACCCATTGAGAAACCAGCCGCAGGCTCGCTCCTCTCCAGAACGGGGATCTGCGGATTCAGTGTCCCACCGAGGCGGCGCCTTTCTCGCCGACGAGCTCGTAATTCGCGAACCGCGCGAGGTTGAACGGGCGGATTAACTCATGGTCCTGGTCCTTGGCCAGGGTATAGGCCATCGTGGTGCCGCAGACCGGGGTGGCCTTGAAGCCCCAGGTCCCCCAGCCGGTGTCCAGGTAGAAGCCCCGGATCGGCGTGGTCCCCATGATCGGCGAGAAGTCGGGCGTCATGTCCGACATGCCCGACCACTGGCGATTGACCTTCACATCCGAGAGGAACGGGAAGAGGTCGAGCAGGTGATCGGCCAGGCCCTCGACGAAGTCGAGCGTCGAGCGCTCGGAGTGCAGCTCGTAGGGGTCCAGCGCGGCCCCCATGACCAGCTCACCCCGAGCGGATTGGCTCACGTAAATGTGCAGGTTCGCCGAGACGACGATCTGGTCGAGCCAGGGCTTGAGCGGCTCGGTGACGCAGGCCTGGAGGGGATGGATGACCAGCGGCGTGCGCAGGCCGACCATCCGGGTGATTCGCGGGGTGTAGCCGGCCACGGCCGAGAGCACCCGGCTGGTCGTGATGGGACCCCGGTCGGTCTGGATGCCGACGACCTGTCCATCCCGGGCGTCGATGCCGGTGACGGCGGTCTTCTGGTGGATCTCGACACCGAGCCGATCGGCGGCCCGCGCATAGGACCAGGCGACGGCATCGTGCCGCACGACCGAGCCCGGCGGGTGGTACAACGCGCCCACGATCGGGGCGTGGCCGCCGCAGGACAGGTCGATCGTCGGACAGAGCCGGTGGACTTCCTCGGGCGTGATCACGGAGCTGTTGACGCCCAGGTGCTTGTTGACCTCAGCCCGCCACCTCATGGTGCGCAGGGTGGCCGTCGTGTGGGCCAGCGTGAAATGGCCGCGCTCCGAGTAGAACAGGTTGTAGTCGAGCTCCTGCGAGAGCTTGGAGAAGAGCCGCACGCTCTCATCGTAGAACTTCACGCCCTCGACGGTGAGGTAGTTGGAACGGACGATCGCCGTGTTCCGGCCGGTGTTGCCCCCGCCGATGTAACCCCGCTCGAGCACCGCGACGTCGGTCATGCCGTAGTCGCGCGCCAGGTGGTACGCCGCGGCCAGCCCGTGCCCGCCCGCGCCGATGATCACCGCGTCGTAACGGTCCTTGAGCCGCTCGGGCCGGCGGAACATCCGCGGCTCGGGATAGGTCTTGCTCAACGCGAATCGCAACAGACGCAAGGGCATCCGGCCTCCTCGCCATCGGTCATGGGTCGATCGTTCTAGCGGCCTTCGGAAAGAATCGGAATAGAAGATTCAAAATTCAATGTTCAAGATTCAATGAATAGAAGTCCCGTCTTGGATGAGGTTTACAACGATCTTGAATATCGAATCGTTTCTTCCTCAGCCTCCAAGGTGCCGAGGCCTCGCCTTTCAAGGCAGGCACGCGGGGGAGAGGGGTGGCACGTCGCGGATCCGCCAGGTTTCCATGGCCAGCCCGCTCGTCCCGGTGATGGCCAGGTCGGCCAGGACGCGGCCGATCAGGCATGAGAACTTGAAGCCATGCCCGCTGCACGGGCTGGCCACGATGACATCCGACCGGCCCGGCAGGAAGTCGAGCTGGAATTGCTCCTCGGGGGCCAGGGTATACAGGCAGACCTCGGTGAGGTCGATCGGCGCGTCAGCCAGGAGGGGGATGTGGCCGTGGAGGAAGTTCCGGACGATCGATCGGTATTCCTCGCCGACGGTCCGATCCTCGAGATCGGGGTCGATCTCGGGGCCGGCATGCCGCGCGACCTTCACGCCCAGGCCCAGAAACTCGGGCATGCCGTAGTACACGTCCTGATCAGCGGCCGGCACGAACATGAAGATCGGGAAGCGGCCGATCTGGAAGGATGCTCGGTCACCGGGGCGGAAGTAGAGGACCTGCTGGCGCGTGGCCCGGAGCGGGACGGGGAGACCTGGGAGTAACCGCTTGACCCAGGCGCCCGCGGAGACGATCAGCCGCTCGGCGACGATCCGCGACGCGTCGGTCACGACGATTGGATGAGTTCCATCGAGGTCGATCCGGCGCACGGGAGTCCGCTCGATGACGCGGGTCCGCTCGCCACCGTGCAGCCGGGCCAGCTCGACCTGGACCGCGACGGCGCGCGACGCGGCGACCATCCCCGCGTCGGGCTCGAAGAGGACATCGTAATCGTCGGGCAGACCGAACGCCGGCCGTCGCTGGTTCCATTCCCGCCCGGAGGTCCGCCAGTGGGGCACGTCGAGCTCCTGGAGACTCGCCGCGACATGGGCCGCATAATCCACGCCCGGCGGTGAGAACGAGACGCCGCCGGTGCGAATATACAGGGCCTCGCCCGCGTCGGCTTCGAGCTCCCTCCAGGCGCGGAAGGCCGCCGGCATGAGCCGGGCATACCGCGCGTCGGCGTAGGAGTGGCGGGTGATCCGCGCCGCACCGTGCGAGCTGCCCCGGTCGTGACCCAGGGCGAACTGCTCGATCAGCACGACCGGCTCGCCCCGCTTCGCCAGATGATAGGCCGCCGCCGAGCCCATCGCGCCGGCGCCGATGATCACGTTCCTGGCTTCAATCGTTTCCATGAGAGAATCGATCCGTGTTTCGAGCCTTGTTCCGCACCACTCGTTTCGTTCTAGTGCTCATTCACCGTGCGCGATGCTGATGAGGATTCCCAGGATTTTCGCCGCATCGCCCAGATAGTACTCTGTGCCGTCGATGTTGAGTGCCGTTCCCTTCAACCTGAGGAATCGCCAGTCGCTGCCGCTGGTAACGCACCCGTGAACGGCGGCCAATGGCTTCCCCTCCCGTTCGTTGAAGATCTGGATTGCCACCATCTCCGCCGCACATTGGCCAAGTCCTGCCACCAAGTCCTCTTTCTTGGCCTCGACGACCGCGAGGACCGGGGCCTGGACGTAGTAAATCTTGTGCGAGTGGGCGATGAGATAATCGCAATAACCCGTCAAGCCCTGTGCCGGGTCAACTCCGAAAGTCACACCGGGCAAGACGTTGACCACGTCTCCCGACCGCAGTTTCATCTCGGCCAACATCGGTGCGATAATGAATTCACTACGAGCCTTCTCGGAATTCACTCCCAAGGCGACCGGCGCGAATTGATCGAGCCAGATGCGCAAGAAATCGCTGGGCTCGATCGGCTCGATGTCCTTGATCAAGTCCGTCTTGTCATCTTCGGATAATCCGAACTTCTGGACGACCGTCTTGAGATCAAACTCGGCATAGGCCAAGGCGTGTTCTCCGCGAGACCCTGGGATTCTCGATCCAGCATACCAAAGCCCCCCTCGTCGGGTCGTCCCCTCGCCCGCTCAAAGCGCGGTCAACTGGCGTTTCCGGTCCAACGACTCGACCGTCGTGCGCCGCACCTGCCACTCGCGTGCCCATCGGGCGGCCAGAATCGGAAATCGGGGTTCAGTGTCCGGCTCGAGAAGGAGCAGCTCGCATGCGGTCGAGGTCTTGGCGCAGTCGCAGCAGGACGGGCTTCATCGCCTCGTCCGGGGCCCGATTGTGCAACTCGAGCGGATCGTCGCGCTCGTGAAATAACTCTTCGTGACCGTCCCCCTGATTGCGGACGTAGACGAAATCCCCTTCGGCCAGGGAGACCAGTGGACCGCGGGCAGCGGGCGACCGCCCTGCACTGGGCAGGGAGGGATTCGGCGCCGACAACTCGGAGATCGCCCCGACGAGGTCAGCGGCATCCGGAGCAGCCTCCGGGGCAGGAGAACGCCACAGCCTGGCCAGCGACCGGCCTGGAAACGGCGAGCCGTCGGCAAGGCCGACGAGATCGACAATCGTCGCCGGCAAATCACGGAGGCTGACGCACTCCCTCACGACCCCTGCGACTTGGGTCGGTGCCGGCAGGACGATCAGGAGCGGCACGCGGATTTCCGGGCGATAGAGACTCTCGCCGTGGTCGAAGAGAGTGTGCTCTCCCAGTTCCTCGCCATGGTCGGCGGCGATAATGACCAAGGTTCGATCGAGCACTCCGCTACGTTGCAGGGCGTCGAACAACTCGCCCAACCGCTCGTCCAGATAAGCAAGACAGTTGTCATAGGAATCTCGAACCAGGAGTCGGTAGTGCGGGGCCAACCTCAGTTTATCGACCGCGGTCCAAAGCTCGTTGAGCAGGATGAAATCGGCGTCGCTCCGGGGCCCGGGTCCGAAGCGGAACGCAGTCCCCATTGGGGGAAGGTAGGGGGTATGGGCATCGAAGTAATTGAGGAAGGCGAAGAAGGGGCGACGCGGCTCTGTCCGGTGGGATAACCAGTCCAGGAATGCGCGATTGATCGAGCCAGCTTCCTTCCGACCGGTGAGCAGAAGCCACCGCACCGCCGATTCGAGGTAGGAGTGGAAGGGTCCTGCATTCATATTCCGGCTCACCGTCAGCCCGAAGCTGGCAACCTCGGCCCAGGCGCGGTCTACAAGCAACGCCGTCCGCAGGGGCTGAAGTCGTTCCCAATCCAGCACGTAGTCTTCGTAATGGGTAAAGCCACGGTCCAAGCCGGTGTCGGCGGAACAATACAGGGTGTTGGCGACAAAACCCGCGGTGGCATAGCCTCGAGCCCCGAGGTATTCGGCGAGCGTTGGGAATCGATCGCGCAGCGGAGTCATCCATTTCACGCCCAGCTCATGAGGCCAGCGGCCGGTGAACAGACTGGCGTGCGACGGGAGTGTCCAGGGAGCCGTGGCGCGCGCCTCGTCGAAGCGGATACCCCGCTCGGCTAGTCGCTTCAGGGTCGGGCTGGTGAGGCGGGAATAGCCGTAGAGACTCAGGTGATCCGCCCGCACCGTGTCCAGCACGATCACGAGCACGTTGGGCATGTCGGCCGGGGGCAGGGGACGGCTGGCTTCGCGCCACTGCTTGAGCTGATCTCCCCCAAGGACGAGCCCGGCCAGAACCCCGACCAATCCCAGCATGGCTGGAAAACCGCCGATCAACACGCGCCTCCACCAGGTCGTAGGTTGCTCAAACCGTGGAGCCAGTTGTACAGCGATTCCCATCGCCACGAGCAACCAAGCGGCCGTGTGGATCCGAGGGCTCGCCACGAGAAGCGCCGGTAGGACGGCACCGGCCAGGAGGAGGCGTGGGCTGATCCAGCCTCCTGGTCTCGGGCAGAGCTTTGTGGCGAGCGCCAGCAGAGCTCCCACGACCGCAAAAAGGAGCAGATTCGCCAGTGGGACCAGCCAGACGAAATGCCGGCTCATCAGGTAGAGTCGGTTGGTGGAGTCGATGCTCCGGCACAGGACACGCGTTCCGACTTCAAGCCAGCCGGCGGCCAGGCCGCACCAGGCCGACAGCGCCCAGATTCCGAGCGGACCGAGACGGCGCGCGCTCGGCGAACCTCGGGCTAATCCCGGCACAAAAGCCTTCCGTTCCGCAGGTGTCGTCGTAGTCATGGAGCGGTCGGGCGGCGCAGGCTGGAGGCTCGGTCCCCTGCCAGGCCGCCCGCGAAGCCTGCTCAGTACGCATCGGACGAGACGACCTCGCCGCCGGCCTTGGTTCCCAGCGCCCACCAGGTCATCATGTTGACCGTGCTCTTGACGAAGCGCACGCTGCCGTCGGCCATCATGCAATTGCAGCCGCCGGGGTGGTTGCTGGAGGTGTTCTCGTAGCTGCCGAACTCGAAACCGCAGCCTCCACAACTGAACCGGCAGCCGGCCCACTTATAGTTCTGCGCGTTGGGCGGCACGATCGAATTGAACAGAGTGACACCGGGTGAGCCGGTCCCCCAGCGAAAGCCCTTATCGTCGGACCAGGGCGGGTTCTGCTGCTGCTGGAACCACACCGAGCAGGTCTGGAGATCGGCGAGGATCGCCTGGGGGTTCGAGAAGGCGTTTTGGATGTTGGAGGCCGGGCCTCCGGCGGCCGAGGCCGCCAGGCCGTCGCGGTAGGGCGTGAAGTGCGTGTTATCGGAGACAAGCGTCTCCGAGAATGCCAGCGTGTTCGAGGTCCCATCCGTGATGGCCTGGACGCCGTAGGATTGGAAGTGGGCAAAGACTCCGGTGCTCGAGCCGTCGCAATTGGAAGTGCCACCGCACCACTCGTCGGTCGTCGTGCCGTAGCAGCCGACGTAGTTGTTGTTGCCATTGGCGTTCGTGGAGAGGGTGTGGCTTATCCCCGCGATGGCGTCGGACGGGCACATGAACACGGCGAGATCGGTATTGAAGACCGTCGAATTGATGCTCGCCCCGGTCCCGTACCAGTTCGTCCAACTGAAATTGATGGCGTTGTAGAGCGGTTGGCCCTCGATGTACCCCAGCAAAAGGGCCTGGGCGCTCCAGGTGCCCCAGGAGGTCTGGTTGTTGGGGTTGGCCGGGGCCTGGTAATAGGCAATCGTGTTGGACAACGGGAACGTGTTGGTCGCCGTGTGGTAGTTGTGCATCGCCAGGCCAATCTGCTTCAGGTTGTTCGAACACTGGGCACGCCGGGCGGCCTCGCGGGCCGCCTGGACGGCAGGAAGCAACAGCGCGATGAGCACCGCGATGATCGCGATGACCACCAATAACTCGATCAGGGTAAATCCACCTCGCGTCTTGGTCTTCATCCGTCGACTCCTGAAATGAGATAAGAACATCATCCGAACCATGAGACAAACGATCGATGACGACTGGTGCGTGCTGTCAAGATCCGTCGAGAACGGGAAGTCCGGCCAAGTCCGCGGATCATCCTCAGCCCCAAACTCTCCTCAGTCCGGTTCCCTGTGGTCACTCCAGCTTCGCCCGGAACTCCCAACATCGGGCCGTCGATGATCGCCTGCGCGTCACTGAGGAGGCCTGTTGGGCAACTTGGACTGCTTCATGTAACCCTTCATCTTATCCTGCACCACCTCTTGCTTCTGCTTCTGCTCCGGGGTCACGGTGGCTTCGCCCCCACCGCCGCAGCCCGCCATGACGCCGACAGTCCACAGCGCCAAGACAAGCACCACACACCGGGCGATCCTTCGTTGACCCGTCGGCGAGAACATCCTCGCGAGAACGCCTCGCTCCTGTTGATCCCGAGACTGCATGGCGTGACTATCGAGTGATGGCATGTCTCTGATCCTGGTTTGTCGGGGGAATGAGATCACGACGGTGTGTCTTTCCGCGCACCGCCTCAAAACCCCTTGATAGAATATGGAAAGGAAGAATTCATCATCCCCACTACCATATCTTTGCCTCAGATTGCAAGAACCTGATCTCCCTTGACCCAAATTATTCTCCATGTCTACGAATGAGTTAGGAGATGTCGTGCAGGTAGGCATGGCCGAGAAGCGTGCACGACCGGATGGTTCCCGGGATAGCAGGCAGGTCGGTCCCATCCTTGGGAGGATTCGATTGCGTGGCAGAACTGAGCTCCGCTCGTTCGCTCAGAGCGCCGTCAAGTAGCGCTTCAACTCCCACGACTCGACTTGCGCATGATACTCGCGCCACTCGTCGCGCTTGAGCCGGAGGAACTCGTTGGCGATGGGGCCGAGGCTTTCGCGAATGACCGCGTCCTTCTCGAAATGGCTGAGCGCTTCGGGAAGATTCTGCGGAAGAGTTCGGAGCCCATGCGTGATCATGAGGTCGGCGGTGTAGAGGTTGCTGAGGTTGGGCGGGCCGGGGTCGAGCAGGCGCTCGATGCCGTCGAGGCCCGCGGCGAGATAAGCGGCGATGCCGAGGTAGGGATTGAACGCGCTGGAGATCGAGCGGTCCTCGACGTGCCCGCCCTCGGGGATCCGCAGCATCTGCGTCCGGTTGTTGTCACCGTAGGAGATGAAGGCCGGGGTCCAGGTGTAGCCGGAGCGTGAACCGGTCAAGGCGGGTCCCATCTGGAGGCGCTTGTAGCAGTTGACCGTCGGCGACGTCACCGCGCAGAGGGCAGGGGCGTGGTCGAGGATGCCGCCGATGAAGTGATACGCCAATGCCGAGAGACCCAGGCCGCGGGGATCGGAGTCGTCGCGGAACCGGTTGGCACCGCTGGCGGCGTCGGCCAGGTGGTAATGCATGTGGGCTCCGGAGCCCGTCCGCGTCGAGAATGGCTTGGCCATGAAGGTGGCGATCGCACCGGCCCGCTGGGCCAACTGACCGGCCATCATCCGGAAAGCGATCAAGCGATCCGCGGTCTCGAGCGCTTCGGCGTACTGGAAATTGACCTCATACTGAAAGTTGGCGTCCTCGTGGTCGGACTGATAGACACCCCAGCCGAGCCGGTTGAGGCCGTCGTTAAGCGCCCGCAGGAATCCCAACGCGCCCGAAATGCCCTTGAAGTCGTAGCACGGCTTGGCGAGATCGTCGACGGCGTGCGGGTCCCAGCCGCGTAGGGAGCCATCGCTCCCTTTGACCACCAGGAAGAATTCCGGCTCGATCCCGACGTTGAAACGATACCCGCGCTCCTGGGCCTGGGCGAGAACGCGCTGGAGGTTCACGCGGGGGCAATAGGGATGAGGCTGGCCGTCAACGTAGAGATCCGCGGCGAATCGCGCGACCCCGGGCTCGTACGGGAGCGGGGTGTAGCTCCCCGGATCCGGTCGGGCGAACATGTCGTGCGAATGCGGGCCTTGCCCCATACCCCACACGGCGCCCCCCGCGAAACCGGCTCCGGCTTCCGCGACCGATCGCATCGTCGTCGCGGGCACCAGTTTCACCTTGGCCGCGCCGTGGATGTCCACGAACTGGATCAGCAAGTAGGAAATCCCATCCTCGTGAAATCGGGTCTCGAGCTCCGCGAGCCGGGTGTCTTCGGTTTTCATGCGTTGTCCGTTGTCCGTTGGTGGTGACTCCTGCCTGGATCAAAGTGCATTGTGGAGGAGAGGAGCTGTCGGGGCCAGTAAAATCTGAAGTGGAGCCCTAAAACTGGACCACTCGGGATGCTAAACTGATCAGAGATCACTGTTCCATTCCGAGGAGCGTCATGAAGGGCACACGAAAGCGACACTCGGCAGCCTTCAGGGCTCGGGTCGCACTGGAGGCCGCCAAGCAGACCAGGACCCTCGCCGAGCTCTCAGGAACGTTCCAGGTCCACTCGGTCCAGATCAGCCAATGGAAGAAGCAACTCCCGGACGGGATCGAGTCCCTGTTTCGCGACGGCCGCCACCACGACCACGACGAGAGCCAGGCGATCCAGGCCGAGCTTTACGAGCAGATCGGCCGGCTCAAGATGGAGGTCGGGTGGTTTAAAAAAAGTTGCCCGCGGCGGCTGACCTCAAGCGGCCCCTGATCGAACAATTTAATCATCATTTGAACATCAGTAGACAATGCGAACTCCTGGGTCTCAACCGATCGAGCTACTATCTCTCATCGGCCACCGAGTCGGAGGAGAACCTGCGCCTGATGCGGTTGATCGACCAGCAGTTCCTCAAGACTCCGTTCTACGGCAGCCGGCGGATGACGGCGTGTTTGGAGCGTTCCGGGGAGACGGTCAATCGCAAGCGGGTCCAGCGGCTCATGGCGAAAATGGGCCTGGAGGCACTGTTCCCCAGGCCGCGGACCACCACCCCGGCATCGGCTGCGCGGGTCTACCCCTACTTGCTCCGCGATCGGGTGCTGACCCACGTCAACGAGGTCTGGAGTTCCGACATTACGTATATTCCAATGAGGCATGGCATCATGTACCTGACAGCGGTGATCGACTGGTTCAGCCGGTACGTGCTCTCGTGGCGGCTGTCGAACACGCTGGACGGGCGGTTCTGCCTGGAGGCCCTCGACGAGGCGCTGTCGCTGGGCCGAGATCTTCAACACCGACCAAGGGTCCCCGTTTACAGCACAGGAGTGCACTGGCCGCCTGGAGCAGGCCCGGATCAAGGTGAGCCGGGACGGCCGGGGGCGTGCGTTGGACAACGTGTTCGTGGAGCGGCTGTGGAGGAGCGTGAAATACGAAGACATCTATACTAAACACTATGAACGTGAGCCGGAGCTAGAGTCAGGCCTGAGGTCCTACTTCTGGTTCTACGACGAGGAGCGTCCCCATCAGTCACTCGATTACCGGATCCCTGGCGAGGTCCATCGGGCCGGGATTCACGAGGGCTGAGAGGAGAAAGGCCTTAACAAATGCAGATGGCCTGAGTGGTCCACCTTTTGGGGTCCACTATAGACTTCGACCAAGAGCGCGACATCGCGACTGCGGGGAAGGCGGGTGGCGTAGGTCGATTTCGGACCGCGGAAGACCACGACGTCCGGCATCGGCTGCCAACTCCCCAGTGAGACGTCATAATCGTTGGCGACCATCCATTGAGGCAAAGGCGCGAGAACTACCAAGGCCATCTGGACATTAGACGAGGCCAGGGCATGCGGCGGGTTCTGTGTCATGACGAATGGTATCCCCCCGAGGAGTTCAACACGCTTGTCGCCAAACACCCCGGCGTCGATCGCCTTGCGATACTGGCGCCGGGTCATCTGATAAATCCCGTGGATCATGGTCCGACTCCCTTTCCGACCGACTCGATCGACCGACCTGAGACTCGCCCCACCTGAACAGATCGCCTGAAGCATACTCCGTTCCTTCGCCCGATCCAACGCGAAGGCGTCGTGAATGTTCGGTCTGACCCAACCCCACGAAGTCCGGAAGAGCCGCTTTTTCCGATCGCGACGGTCGCGACGGTCGTCCCTCAGCCCCCGCTGCGTCCACACGTGAACGCAACTCGCGCTCTGGCCGATAGACACGGACATCGGACCCGACGCGGTGAGCTGATCGGCCGATCGGGACAGAAACCCACGGAAGCCCGGGGTGTGCACGATGGGATCGACCGATCAGTTCCCGGACCACGCCTCACCCCCATCGCTCGAATGGCGGCTTCGCATCCTGTTGATGGGTCTGGTCCTGGCGCGTGGCGTGGCCGAACTGTGTGTCATGCCGCCGTTCGAGGGCTGGGACGAGTATCAGCACGTCGCCTACGTGGTTCACGTAGGGGAGACCGGACGGCGGGCGACCCTGGGCGAGACGGAAGTCCCGCGCCTCCCTGCTGTCGGCGATGGTGCCGGCGTTCCCGCAGCCCCGATCGGCCCTCGAACAGATGGACCCGCGCCTCGGCGCCGTGGGTTATGCGACGTACTGGTCCCGTCACGAATCGAAGCCGATGGCCGGCGAGTCCGTCCCGGTCCCCGTCGAGGGGATGGAACTCGCCGATCATATCAAGCTTTACCAGGCTCAGCATTCGTGGTGGTATTACCGCCTGGCGGCTCCGTGGTTCGAGGCGATGGGGGGGGTGCATGACCTGCGGCGCTCGGTGGGCGGGCTGAGACTGGTGAACCTTCTGTTCATGTCGGCGGCAGTCTGGGTCGCCCTGGGGGTGGTCGCACGTCGGGTGCGATCGCGTCGGGTCGCGGCGTGGGTCGGCCTGGCGATCGCGGTGCACCCCGTGTTCTTGATGACCGGCGCACGGGTCTCGAACGATGCTCCGGCGATCTTCCTGGCCACGGTCGTCGTGGCCGGGGCGATGGGGCTGGACGATCGTCGATTGACCTGGCAGTGCGCCGGGCTGGGTCTGCTGACGGGTTCGGCGATCCTGGCCAAGGCCACGAACTGGAGCCTCGTCCCCTTCCTGGCGGGTTGCTGGGTCTTCACGCTGATCCAGCACCGGGTGCCGGCCGGTCGTGCGCTGGGCTCGGGGCTGGCGATGGGCCTGGGCCTGTCGATGATGGCCGGCCCGGAGGTCGGGCACAACCTGGCGGCCTACGGCGTGCCCACGCCGATGCAAGAAGCCGTGCTCAACCGTCAACGCGCGCAACCTGGCCGACCTGTTTCACACCGCCGGGACCTTTTCGTGGCTCAAGGAGGCGAAACAGCTCTGGCTGAGTCAGACGTTCATCGCGGGTGGCTGGAGCTTCGTCGGGTCGGGGTTGAAGGTGCGCGCGGTTTACTTCGACGCCGCCCTGGCCGGCCTGCTGGGCTGGGTGTGGTGGCTGGTCGAACGCGTGGACGGGCGGTTCTGCGGTCTCCTGGTCCGTTGGTTCCGGCTCGGCCGGCGACGGCTCGACGGACCCGAGCCAGTGTTTGACTCGATCGAGACGCCGATGGCGTGTCTGCTGCTCTGTTTCAGCGTGACGGTTGCGCTGGACTACCACGCTGTGCAGTCAAAGCTGGCCTGGGGCCGGTCAACGACCGGTCCGTGGTACGCCGCGGCCGCTCTGCCCTGGTTCCTGATCCTCACGATCGCCGGCGCGCTGGCCTGGCCCTCGCGACGGCTGGGCACGGCGCTGGCCGCGGTCCTCGTCGGCTCTTGCTGGATCGGCGAGCAGACCCTGCTCTGGACCCGGATGCTCCCCACCTACTCCGGCGGTGCATCCGGATGGGAAGCCCTCCGTCGCATTGCGAAGCTCCAACCCCCGTTTCTCGGTACGGCCACCTGCCTCATCGCCGTGGCCGCCGGCAGCCTGCTCCTGTTCGCGGCCGGGATCGCGACCGCTCGTCGGTCCGATCCTGTTCCCGATCCCGAGGCGATCGACAATGGTGCGAAACCCCGGACGACCCATCTCGACCGTTACGCCAGCAGTCGTCTTCGCCGGGTTCGGGCGTAGACGACCAGGCTGCCGACGCCCATGCCGAGCAGGACGATCGAGCCGGGTTCGGGAACGGCGGCCGTGGTGGTAATATTCGTGAACGCACCCCAAGCACTGCTATCCAGACTCCCCGTGTTGTTGAACACCCCTCGAGTTACTGAGATTTCCGAATCGGAAACCGGATAGGACAATGATGGCGAATTCGAGGACAGGTATTCATATTCCTCGGAATTCTCATCGGCGACCGTCGTCGCGACCAACTGGTAATGGTCTCCTGCCTTCAATCAGATATCCAATCCCGTGTAGGAAATCACCGACGGGGAATACTTACCGTAGCCGACGGACGGTGTCGGCAGGCCGACGTCGGCCCTTCCGAAGGCGCACCAGGGCGCCGGGAAACACCCGGACCGGTAAGTCGCCTGGAACGATCGTCGCGCCTGTCGCTTTGCCTTGGCAATTCGCGGCGTGTTGGAATAGACTGGATCTATCGAGATCGGCCGGGATCCGATCCGGCCGATTGCGTCCCGATCCGAGCAGGGTCCGCGGACCGGAGGAGGCCGGCATGTTACTCAACCTGAAGTGCCCATCGTGCGGCCAATCCCAGCGCGCGTCCGAAGAGATCGTCGGCAAGATCCTCGTGTGTCCTTCCTGCGGCGGCAGTTTCCACGTGGCGGGCCCGAAACCCGGCGCGATCACTCCGCCGGCCCGGCCCGAAGCCCGGTCCCGGCAGACCGCGATTCCTGCCGAGTCATACCGAAATCCGCCCCGGCCTCGCGCAACATCGGTGCCCTCGCAGCGGCTCGATCCTCCGGAATTGCCGGACGCCTTCCGATCGGATCGCCCCCTCCGCGAGGGTTTGCCCCCTTGGATCTATGGGGCACTGGGCAGCGCCGCGGTCTTGACCCTCGTCTCGATGGTGATCCTGGTCCATTCCTTCGTCAGCGCGAATCCGGAGCGGCCCTCGAATGCGGCGAAGGCCGGCAACCCGGCGGCGTCCCGGAGGGATCCCCAGCCAGCCCCGGCGACCGCCGACGCGGCCAATCGCGTTCCCCTCACGACGGCCCAGATCGTGGCGCGTTGCGAGCCCTCGATCGCACTGGTCAAGGGGAAAGCCTCCAACGGAACCGGTTTCCTCGTCAGGCCAGGAGTGATCGCGACCAATGCCCACGTGATCGAAGACGAGTTTCTCTCCGACCTCGAGGTCCGCTTCCCCTCCGCACCGGCCGGCCAGCAAGGGCCCAGCCACGTCGAACTGCTTGATCAGGACACGAAGCGCGACCTGGCCTTCCTGGCCGTCGAGAGCAAACTGCCCGCGCTGGAGGTCGCGCCGTCGTACCGATTCATCAAGGGCGAGGACATCACCGTGATCGGCAACCCGGGCCTGGGCGACGAGGTCGTGCTGGAGAACGCGATCAGCCGGGGTGTGATGAGCTCCAAGACGGTTCTCGACGGGTTGAACTATCTGCAACTGAGCATCGCGGTCAACCCGGGAAATTCGGGCGGTCCCGTCTTCGATTCGACCGGGCGCGTCATCGGCGTGGCGACGCTCAAGGCGACCGGGGCCGAGGCGATGGCGTTTTGCATCCCGGTCGAAGACATCCACGCCGGTCTGGACCGGCTCGATGCCCAGCCGGCCGGGGCCCGCCACGCGATGTCCTCGCGACACTGCGCCCGGGTGGCCTTTCGCCTGCTCACCACCGCCGGGGCCCTCTATGCCATCGGGCTCGACATCCGCGCCGGCATCTTGCAGACCACCCGCCGGGCCGGACCGGGGTCGAGCCTTCTCCCGGACGAGGAGAGTGAGAAGCTCCACGAGGTCCTGACCCTGCTCGAGCAGAAGCAGTTCTCGCTCGTGGAAACCCACCTCCCTCAGATCCAGTCCGATCCGGCCCTGTCCGACGGGGCGCGGCGCGGTTATCAGGACCTCACGGCCAACTATAAGGCGATGCGGGACCTCTACGCCAACCCGAGCCAGCCGGCCAACCTGTACGCGGCGCGGGCCCAGAACCTCAAGGCCAATCACCTCCGGCTCGTGAAGGCGATTCAGGGTCATCTCGGCGTTGAGGCCCCGGCTGAGCTGCTGGCCGTCCTGGAATCGCGCCCGGCTGTCGGCCAACCGACGGCCCTGTTCGCCGAGATCGTCCCGGCCCCGATGCAGCCGCACCTCCAGGGCTTCCCCGGCCAGTTCCCACGAGTCCCGTTCGGACCGGGAGCAACAGGCGGCTTCGACCCCGCCGCGGACGCACGCGCGCGAGCCCAGGAGTTCCACGAACGCGTGCAGCAGCGCATCCGGGAGATGCAAGAGCGCGCCCGGGCCCTTCGACCGCGCTTCGGTCCTTAACGCTCTAATTTCTCGACGCACCGGAGGCCGGATCCCCGCCGTCGAGGCCAAGCCTCTGATCCCGCCGCAACGAGTCGAGGGCATTCTGGTGCAGCCGTGACAGGTACGCCCGGGAATAGCCGAGCAATTCTGCGGCTTCAGCCTGGGTCTTGCCGTCAATATACATGAGGCGACAGGCCTTGGCCTGCTCCCGCGGCAGTCGCCGGAAGTAGGACTCCAATGCCTCAGTCTGCTCGAATTCTGAGTCGTGATGCGTCGCCGCCCTCTTGCAGAGAACCCACCCACGAACTTGATCGCGGCGACCCAGCCGATGGAAGACCGGCGAGTGGACACCGTCACTCCGCATCGCCAGCCGGAACCAGGCCTCCTGGCAGTTGCTCATCGCTCCGCAAATGCGGCTGGCGGGCAAAAGTGGCGAAGTTCACGTTGTAGGCCGGATCGAACGACTGGGCGGCCTCGACCAAGCCCAGGTACGCCGCCGAGATCAACTCATCGAGGTCCAGCCTCGGGTGATTCTTCCTTCGAGCCAGCACCGCGCCAGCGGCAGATACCGCGTCACCAGGCGGCGTTGATCTTCCGTCAGCGGACTCCGACGACCCGTCGGCTTGCATTTCTCGGGATACGGCCTGGAGTCGCCCGTGGTTCTCGGCGACGCATTCGGGCCGAGCACGGGCCGATTCGGGTTGGCCTTCTCCGGGAAGGCCTGCACTCCACACGTCTCACGCCGATTTTCGATCACTACTTCGCCGTTCACATCGCACCTCATCGCGATAGGAGTAATTCAAATGAATGAGGAATCGCTCCTCAGAACCGTTTCTCGCCTCTGAGAAACCCAAGTCACAAGATGGCGTCGTTGCGATGGACCGGGACACCCCTCGTCGGGTCTGTCGCCGGCCGGGGACCAGCGGCACTAACGGGTTGCGGTCAACCTCGCCTCGATTGGAAAACCTCGCGTCGTCCCTGGAAAATCGATCGGGACCGCCGACAATGGCGATGGCGTTCGTCGCCCCTCGCCGCGAAAGCATCGCGCCGCGCGGAGACCTCGAAGTCGTCCAAGGCTTGACGAATATCCCGACTTTGCCGATTGCGTTGATTGTGCTGGGAGGTCGATCAGGAAAGATTAGAAATTTACGGTGCCTTGTTGAACTGATTATCGTACATTTTCCCCCGACTGCGGTAGCCGTTTTCCTAAATTAGGAAAAAAATCCCGTTTTCGGGATTGGCATGGCCCTGGTCGAATGGAGGATTTGAGGCGGACGGAGCGAAACCACGTGGGGAAATCTGGGAAGAGGGGATCGCGATTCGGGGCTGAGGGTGGGGATCTAAAGCCGGACCAGGATCGGGAGTGGGTGGCTGGGGTGCGGCAACGGCTGGCGGAGTGGTACCAGGGTGCGCGGCGGCCCTTACCGTGGCGAGCCGACCGGGATCCGTATCGGATCCTGGTCTCGGAGCTGATGTTAGTGCAGACGACGGTCACGGCGGTGATCCCGTACTTCGAGAAGTTCCTCCGCCGGTTTCCCGATATCCGGGCGCTGGCGGAGGCGGATGAGGCTGAAGTGCTCAAGGCCTGGGAAGGACTGGGCTACTACCGGCGCGCCCGGCACCTTCAGGCCGCGGCGCGGCAGGTAGTGCGAGAGCATGAGGGCATGATCCCGAACGATCCGGCGGCGGTCCGGGCACTTCCGGGCGTGGGTCGTTATATCGCGGGTGCAGTGTTATCGTTCGCGTTCGACCGGCCCGAGCCGATCGTCGAGGCCAACAGCCAGCGCAGTGCTAGCACGATTGCTGGCGCTGCGTGACGACCTGAAAGCCTCCCCGGTCCGGGAACGGATCTGGCAAGCCGCGTCCCATTTGGTCCCGGAACACGGCGCGGGCGATTTCAATCAAGCCCTCATGGATTTGGGGGCCTTGGTGTGCACACCCCGTTCGCCGAGCTGTCTGCTGTGTCCGCTGAGCACGCTCTGCCGGGCGCGCCAACTGGGCCTTCAGGATGTGATCCCGGTCACGACCCCGAAACCGCCGCCGACCGCGGTCACCGAGGCCTGCGCGGTCGTCTCTCGCGAGGGCCAGGTCCTGATCGTCCAGCGCGGTCCGGGGGGACTCTGGGAGAATTTCTGGGAGTTTCCGACTATCCACATCGGAGGCGCCGACCCGGCGGGCCGATCGTTCGGCGGCCCGGTCGAACTGGCCGAGGGAATCCGGCGGCTGACGGGGATCCAGGCCGAGGTCGGCTCGCTGTCAACCACCCTTCGATACAGCGTCACGAACCACCGGGTCACGCTGAACGTCCACCGCGCGGAGGCCCGCTCGGGTACGCTCGACCCCGGCCCCGGCCTGGTCAACGCCCGATGGGTCGAGCCCGACCGCCTGGGCGAGCAGACCTTCAGCTCGGCCGGCCGCCGGCTGATTGCCTGGATCGCGACCTGGTGACAATCGGAGGGAATTGTGAGATAATCGTCTGGGTTCATCCGTGCTCATCGCCGGCGCTCGAGAGGGTCGGAGCCATGTTGAGGATCGCTCGGAAGCAGGATCGAACCTGCGGGAGGATTTCCCGGCGGTCGTTCCTGCGCGTCGGGGCGATCGGCCCGCTGGGGCTGACGCTCGCCGATTACTTGGCCCTCCGCGCCTCGGCCCGCGCGACCGGCGGCCAGGCCCGATCGATCATCCTGCTCTGGCTCTGGGGGGCGCCGAGCCAGCTCGACACGTTTGATATGAAACCGGACGCCCCGATCGAGTATCGGGGGCCGTTCGTGCCGATCGCGACCAGGGTCCCCGGGCTGAGGATCTGCGAGCTGCTGCCGAACCTGGCCCGATGCGCCGACAAGTTCTCGCTGGTGCGGACGATGCACCACGACGAGACCGACCACGGCATCGCCGGGACGATGGGATTGACCGGCAGCCGGGCCGGGGCGCGGGGGCTCGGCGACGCGAGCGTCGCGGGCGCCGAGCGGCCCAGCACCGGCGCGATCGTCGGCCGGCTGCACCGGGGCCGGCCTGGCTCGATCCCGCCCTACGTGATCCTGGGCGATCCGTTGCACCAGGGGAAGAAGCGGGTCGTCGGCGAAGGGGGCGGGACACTTGGCTCGGCCCATGACCCGTTCCGCCTCCGGTACGAGCCCGGCGCCGGCGTGAGGCTCCCCGACGCCCAGTTGCCCGAGAGCGTCTCCGCCGCCCGCCTCGAAGCCCGGTGGGACCTGCGGCACCAGCTCGATGGAGGGATCACGCCCGCGGCGAGTCCCGCCGCGCGACTCGACCGCCATTTCGAGCTGGCCCACTCGCTCATCGGCTCGAGTCAGAGTCTCTCGGCCCTCGACGTCGAGCGCGAGCCAACCGCCGTGCGCCGGCGGTACGGGCCGCACCGATTCGGCCAGTGCTGCCTCATCGCCCGACGGTTGGTCGAGGCGGGGCAGCCGTTCGTCCAGGTCAACTGGAGCACGCACGTCGAGGCAATCGAGGACAGCGGCGACGGCGGCTGGGATATGCACGATCGTTATTTCGCCATCATGCAGGATCAACACGGCTGGATGTTCGACCGGGCGCGTATCGGCCTTGATCGAGGACCTCGACCGGCGGGGATTGCTCGACTCGACATTGATCGTCGCGGTGGGCGAGTTCGGCCGCTCGCCGAAGATCAACGACCGGGCAGGCCGCGAGCATCACCCTCAGTGCTACACGGCACTCCTGGCCGGCGGCGGGGTCCAGGGCGGCCGAATCATCGGCACCTCCGACAAGCGCGCCGAGCATCCGGCCGACCGTCATTTCAGCCCGGCCGACCTGGGCGCCACGATCTTCGCCCGCCTGGGCATCGGCGCCGCCGACCTGACCGGGATCAACCTCGCACCCGACGGCCAGGTCATCGAGGAGCTATTCTGAACGCATACCGGTGACCAGGATTCCAACAATGAGAGCTCTCGGTTCGGCCGCCCTCCTGTTCGGACTCGGTCTGGCGTTCTCCATCAGCGTCGCGGCGCCGCCCGAGGATCGCCTCACCCGCCACACGCGAGACGGTCTCGACAAGCGTCGTCCCTCCTGGTCACCCGACGGCAAGCGGCTGGCATTCGCGCGTCAGGAAGCGGACAGCACTCACATATGGCAATATGTCTGCGAGCCCGGCAAGACGGATCGCGCGCGCCGGCTGCTCCCCGACTATGACGAGCCTCATTTCGACGCGACTTTCGCGCCCGGCGAGTCCCGGTTACTCTTGTGCATGATCCGGTTCATCGGCACCCAGGGGAATCTCGACATCTTCGCGATCAACGCCGACGGCTCCGGCCGGAAGCCGATCATTGCCGAGGAGCAGGGCAAGCTCGTCCACCAGGAGTGGCCCGCCTGGTCGCCGGACGGCAAGCGGCTCGCGTTCAGCTCGACGCACGACGGCAACCAGGAGATTTACACCGCAGCCCTCGACGGCTCCGACGTCGTCCGGTTGACCCAGCACCCCGGCCACGATGCCCACCCCTGCTGGTCGCCCGACGGGAAGTTCATCTCCTTCGCCACCGATCGCTTCGGGACGGGCTTGGAGATCGCCCGAGTCCGCCCCGACGGCACCGGAGTGACTCGCCTGACCCATAGCCCCGGCCTCGATGACTATCCCGCCTACTCGCCCGACGGCAAACGGCTCGCGTTCGTGTCGAACCGCGACGGCCAGCTCGAGGTCTACGTTGCCGGAGCCGATGGTTCGCATCCCGTCAACCTCTCCCGGAACCCGCTCGGCGACAGTTTCCCCACCTGGACGCCGGACGGCTGCGGCGTGACGTTTGTCTCCGAGCGCGACGGCGGGTCGGATATCTACACGCAACCGGTCGAGTAGGGTCGGCACCGCCCACGGATGATCTCACACCTCACCGAGCGTCCCCGTGCTGCTACCGAAGCGCTCGGCCTCGATATCCATCTGGTGCAGCATCCGGACGAAGAGATTCGACAGCGGCGCGTTCTTCTTGCGGTCGAAGGCCACGTGACCCGCATGATGGAAGCCACCGCCCGCGAGCAGGATCGGCAGGTTCTCGCAGGTGTGCGCCGAGGCGTTCCCCAGGTTGCTGCCGTAGAACACCACGGTCTGATCGAGCAGCGATGAGCCGTTCTCGTTGGTCGCCTTCATCTTGCCGAGCAGACCGGCGAAGAGCGCCATCTCGGCCTCTTCGATCAAGGCGAGTTGCTGGATCTTGGCCTCGTCCTGACCGTGGTGCGTCGCGTCGTGATGGGCGATGCCCACTCCCGGCAGGTCGATCCGCCCGTGCGACCAGACCCACAGGGCGATCACGCGCGTGGAATCGGTTTGCAGAGCCAGGTGCACCAGGTCGAACCATTGCCGTTCGCGATCGAGCGTCCGCAAGTCGGTATGGTAGTCGTCGGTGAAGGGCGGGATCTGCACCTTCGGCTTGGGCTTCATCACCCAGGCCTGATCCTGCTGGAGACGCTGCTCGGCCTCGCGGATCGAGGTCATCATCAGGTCCAGGCGCTGGCGATCGGCCGGACCGAGTGTCCCACTGAGGGACCGCGCTGGTCGCGCACGCCGTCGAGGATGCTCTGACCCGTTTTGATCCGCTCGACCTCGCGCGACACCTCCTCTGGGGTGCCCTCGATGAACAGTTGCTTGAAGACCTGAGTGGCCCGATCCTCGGACGGCACCTTCACGCCTTTGCGGTTCCACGACAAGGGGCCGCCGCCGAGCGACAAATAAGGGAACCGGGTCTCGCCGCCCAGCCGCGCGGCGACTTCCTGGTCGAGCGAGATCGTGTTGCGGATGTCGTTGAACCGCACCCTCTCGGGCGCCACGCCGGTCAGCAGGGCGACCTCGGTGTGATGGCCGCCCGGATAGCCCACATGCGACAGCCCCGAGAACACCGTGAAGTTGCGCCGATGCTCCGCCAGCGGTTTCAAGTACCGCGAAGGCTCATAATCCATCCCGGCCTTCTGCGGGAAGAAATAGGGCGCGTGCAGTCCCAGCGGGTGACTGATCAGGAGCATGCGCTTGGGGCGCATCGCCGCGGCCTTGCGATCGGCCCCCAGGCCGATCGGCAGCATCGCGTCAAGTAGCGGTAAGCCAATGCAGACGCCGGCCGAGCGGAGGAATGTGCGGCGGTTCAGAGGAGTGTGAGGCACAGTGGAGTTCTCCTGAATCAAGTCCCGCGACCGCGAAAGCGGATTCGGCGGGTTGGGTCGTTACATGGCGGGTCCCCGCCGATCGCCCATCGAAAGGGATGCCGCCCCTTCGGTGATCCTACCGGTACCGACGAGCACCTTCCGATTGAGATAAGCGTTTCTGGAAAACATCGGGATGTGGATGAGGGATGCACGACGATTCAGGCAGTTACCGCACCAGAAACCTGCTGGCTCTTTCTTGTAGACCGCGGTGGAACCGTCAGCCTCGGTTTGGATCTCGACAAACCATTCCCTTTGGCTCAGATCCTCCACGGCGCGCTCGTCTACTCTCTCTGCTGGTCGGTCTTCAATGAGAACGACACGACCGTCTTCGAGGGCGATCCGCGTGTTGACGATCACTTGAACGTAGCCGTCTTCGAGGATGCAGGCTCCGTCGATCGCCCGGACCTTCATGGGGTTGATTAACGGTTCGTTATTGATGTAACGGATGTCCTCGAAATCCACCAGCCGACGACCTCGCCTTGCTTGATCGATCCCCGCGGCCAGGAGGATGCCAGTCAACGCGACGATGACCATCATGCTCCGCAACGTGAAACGCACGCGTGGGAATCGCATGGCTCGGCCCTCGATAAGCCTGGCTGGCAAGTATTGCTCCTGCACGAAGTTTCTCGGACTGTCGTCATCCCGGCTCCGGTAAGATTCTATCAGAGACCGACGATCCAAGGCGAATGTCGGGATCTCACTTATTCAAGAACACCCGGCACTGAACCAGCTCATGCACGAGCGACCGGATACCGTAATTCCGGGCGCGGCACTTGGCAACCAGGTCTTCAACCACCTCGCGGTCGGCGAACTGGATCTCCGCCCCGGTGGCGTAGATGAGAAGCTTCCGAGCGAGGCAGCGCGCGAGCTGATCCTTGTCCACGAGCAAGAGCCGCTTGTAATCGTCGATGCCCTGGAATGCCTGGCCGTCGGGCGTGGTGCCGCCGCGCTCCACGTCGAGGCCGCGGAACACCTGACACCCCGGGTAGTTCACCAGGTCGACGAGCTTGTGCCCATGGGGCTGGGAGGCCCGGTAGAAATCACGCCAGCCGCCGATGACGTCGAAGGTCTCGAGCGCAAACCCGGGGGGATCGATGTACCGATGGCAACTCGCACAGGCCGGCGTGTTGCGATGTTTATCGAGCTGCTGGCGGATCGTGGTGGCGCCGCGGATGTCGGGCTCGAGGACCGGGATGTCGGGCGGCGGCGGAGACGGCGGCTGACCGAGGATCCGGTCGAGCACCCACTTGCCCCGGAGCACCGGCGAGGTCCGGGTGCCGTCCGCCGTGACCTTCAGGATCGACGCGTGCGTCAAGACACCGCCGCGGTGGCTGGTCGGCGCGAGTTTGACCCTGCGCAGCTCACCGCCGTCAACGCCCGCGATCCCGTAATGTTGAGCCAGCCGCTGATTCAGGAACGTCCAGTCCGAGTCGACGAACTCGGTCAAGCTGCGGTCATGGTGCAGGACCTCTTCGAAGAACCGCTCCGTCTCGCGCGGCATCGACCAGAACAGGAAGTCGTCGAACTCGCCGTAGGTCTGCGGGTCCGGAGAGGTGGCGTTGATGCTGCGCAGGTCGAGCCACTGGCCAGCGAAATTGGCCGTGAATCGGTGGGACTTGGGATCGTTCAACAGACGCTCGACCTGCGCCCGCAAGACGCCGGGCTTCCGCAACTCACCCTTCGCTGCCAGCTCGATCAAAGCGCGGTCCGGCAGCGACGACCACAGGAAATACGACAACCGCGAGGCGATGGCGTAGTCGTCCAGCTCGGTGCGACGCTCGCCTCGGGATTCGTCGATCCGCTCGGTGAGGAACAGGAAATGAGGCGAGCACAAGGCGGCCTTGTAGCCCACGACCATCGCCTCGGCGAACGGCACGCCCTTGTCGAGCGCCGCATGGACCAGCTTCACGTAATAGCGCACCAGCTCTTCGCCGACGGGCCGGCGGAACGCTTGAGGCAGGAACGAGCGCAACAGCCGTTCAGCGTCCTCGCGCGGACGGGCCGGTGCCGGGACGATCGGATCGTACTGCCACCAGCCGTCCGGGCGCCTGGCCGGCTGCGGCGGGACGGGCCGGCCTTCGGCCTCCGCCTTCGCGACCGATTGCGGCTGGAGCGGCACGCCGCCGAAGAGGCGCTGATAGCCTTCCGTCGGCCACGGTCCAAGAGGTCCTTCGATCTCGACCCAGTGCACGGCCAGGCCTGGCAGATTGGGATTGGCGTCGAGCGGGCGATTCTTGTGGACGCGTTCGAACTCCCGGGGATGGGGCAGCGACCAGCCGGCGAAGACCATGACCTGCCGCTGTCGGAGGTCGAACTCCTCGTCAACCACGATGGGCTTGCCGGCCGGGGCGTCGCGCACCGTGCGGACGTCCGTGTCCTCGCGGTCATACTCGGTGGCGCGACAGACGCACATCATCGGCAGCGGCTTGCCGCCGGTATTCACGGCCGAGACGCAGACCCGCACGCGATACCGGCCGTCCGCCGGCGCCGGCGCGGTGGCACACGGGATGTAATCCGGATTGCGGAGGTAGAGGACCAGCACATCGCCATCCAGCCGGGCCGATTTGCCGAGCAGCTCCTGGTAGAGCTTCAGCTTCTCGGTGATCTGCCGGCCCGTGCGCTTCTCCTGGATCGAAACGCGTGGCCGCTTCGGAATCACCTCCCGAATTGCCTTCTCCGCCGCGTCCTGGTACCGCAGCAGGTGCACGGGCGAGACATCCAGCACCGCGCTGACGTTGTCGAACCCAGCCGCGATGTTATCGTCCGGGAGCAAGTCCCTGACCTCGACCGGCGTGGCCAGCAGGTCGCGGAGCGTGGTCTCGTACTCGGTGCGGTTCAGCCGACGGAGCGCAACGCGCCCTTCGCGGCGCTGTCGATCGAGCGAGGCGTCGTGCAACTGCCGATGCAACCCGTCGATCGCCGTGCGGGCCTCGCCTTCATCCGGACGTGGCTGCCCCTTCGGCGGCATCTCGCCCCGGGAAAGCTTGTCGAGGACCTTCAGCCAGGTCGCCGCCACGTCCTGGTCGCCGAGGGTCCAGGGCAACCGATCGAGCCTCAGCCGCCGCTTCTGCACTTCGGGGCCATGACACGCGACGCAATGCATATCGAGGAATTCCCGGAGTTGCGACTCGAAGCGACGCGGTGCTTGCGCGAAGGCTCGCCCGGCATAGACCGCCAGGAGAGTGAGCGATACCATCAGTAACCGGGAGAGATCACGGGCCATCGTGGGTGAAGGGATCCTCAGGCCAAGGTTTTGGGTCCCCAGGGAGCAATAGACTTTATCCGGAATAAGGATTCCTGCCCAAAAACTGCGGGAAGAACGAGAGTCCTCGGCGATCACCACCGCACTGTGTGGGGTCGGTGGCTTGGACCCATTCCGAGAGTCCCGACTCCGGACCGGCGGGACGTCCGGATCCGGCGCGGGTTCTGGGCGGGGCCGGCTGTGAGGTGGGCCGGACTTGCCGAGAATTGTGGCACAGATTGGCACTCTGTGATCACTTTTGGCCGCGAGTCCCTCTCCGATCCCCATGGTTCCCAGCGAGTTCGGGCCGAGTCCCGAAATCGCTGTGCCGGGCCCGGCCGCACGCGGCACAGCCCCGTGGCTCGCAGCCTGGGTTCCCTGTCGGTGACGGTCACACATGGTCTCTCTCTCTATAGGATACCGCAGGTTTGAGAATTCGTTAATGCACCTATCGCGGATTCCGGGGCGATTGGCTCCGGAACTCTCGGCCACAGAGGGAGATAAAAAAATCCAAAAAATCGGAAGACCGGGCCACTCGAATGACCAATTTGGCCCGAAGTGAGGGGGAAGAGGCGCGGGTCGGATCGTCGGACTCCCCAGGTATCCCGAACCGCCGCGCGGAGATCGGTGGTGTTCGACGAGGAGTCTCGGAAAAACCGAGGAAAAACCTTATTCCGGATAAAGTCGATTGTATCCGAGGCAAGGCCGATTGTAACGGGGGTTTCCCACGGGCGAGTCGAGACTCGAGGGCCCATCAGGAGACCGGTGAGGGAGAAAGACTGTTGGCGACTCGCAGAGCGCGACGACTGGGCCTGATCGTCTCGATGATCGCCATGGCGTGCGCGGGGGTCCTGGTGACCGTTCACGGATGGCCCGAGAGCGACCCCGACCGGCTCCGGCAGCAGGCGCTCGTCGATCTGCGCGCGGGACAGTTCGCTCGAGCGACCGCGGCGCTGGAACGACTCGGCGCCTGGGCCGGCTGATGCCCGCGGATCGGATGCTGCGGGCGCAGGTGCAGCTGGCGATGGGGCGAATCCCCGAGGCGCTGAGCGACCTGCGCAGCGTCCCCGACGAGGATGGGATGGCTGCGCGAGCGCGGTTCCAGGAGGGCCAGATCGAGCTGCGCCGGAATTGCGCCCGGGCCGCCGAGGCCGCGTTCCTCCGCGCCCTCGCGCGCGATCCCAAGCTCATCGAGGCGCGGCGGCAGCTCATCTACATTTACGGGATGCAGATGCGCCGTCGTGAACTCCAGGCCCAGTTCGAGGCCCTCTCCGAACTCACGCCCTTGACCTTCGAACAGGTCCGACTCTGGTGCCTGACGCGGATGTCGGACTGGGATCCGCGCGAGGTGGAAGGTGTCCTTGCGTCGTTCGTCGCGGCCGATCCCGAGGATCGGGCCTCGCGCCTCGCCCTGGCCGACACGTACCGGCGCCTCGCGCGTCGGGACGAGGCCGAGCGAACACTGGCCGAGCTGCCGCTCTCGGACCCGGACGCCCGGGTGATCCGGATCCGGATGGCCCAGGAGCGCGGGGATGACCGAACGCTCGAGTCCCTGCTGGAAGCCGGGCCCGACGACCATGCCGGACTCGCTCGGTTCCGGGGCCGCCAAGCCCTGGGCCGCCGCGACCTCGCGGCCGCAAGCCGCTATTTCCGCATCGTCCTCGACGCCGAGCCGACCGACCGCGAGACGCTCTATAACCTCGCGACAGCCCTGGTCCTGACCGGAGACATGGCCGCAGCCAAGGCACTGAAGAAAACCGCGAACGATTATGACAACCTGGAATCGCTGATCGAGCAAGTCTCCCAGCCTTCGAGACATGAAGATATGGCGATCCTCCGCGCACTGGGGGCGGCGTACGAGGCCTTCCATCGCCGGCCCGAGGCACTGCGCCTGGTACCGGCTGGCGCTGGCCCGCGATCCGCTCGATCCCGAGGTCCAGAAGGCGTTGTTCCGCCTCGAATCGCCAGGCTGACCGAGCGGCAAGGCTCGGTGGCTGGTCTCGTAGGGTGCTCTGCGAGCACCAATCCGGCTTGCTCTGCTGAATCTGGTGCTCGCAAAGCACCCTAACAAAGTCTGTTCTCGACACTCTCTTATCACTTCGTTGCCTTCGTCCCCGAGTCGGTTCCCCGGTTGAGCCAGATGTCCAGCCGGGGCGTTCCGAAGCTGTAGGGTTTGCCGACGATGTCGAGGTCGCCGTCGCCGTCGAGATCGGCCACGCGCGACTCGTGGTTCTCGATCCCTGTGGCGAGCGTTGTCTTCTCGAATCCGCCCCGGCCATCGCCGTAGAAGATCCACATCCGGGCATTCGGGTGGTCGGGACGGGTCGCCCCGTCGCTCCACTTGGCCATCTCGGCGCAGAAGATGTCGAGATGGCCGTCTTGATCGATGTCGGCCACCTGGAGGCTGTGGCCGTGGACGACGTCCTCGCCGAGCAGGTCGTGGCCGATCCAGGAATCACCGCGACGTTCGAACCACTTCAGGCGTCCGACCACGTCTCCGGCGACGAAGACAACCTCGGGAGGACCTCCCTCGATCAGTTGTCCGGCCGCCGCCCGCGTGAGCTTGGATCCCTCATCGATCAGCATGGGCCGGTAGTCCGATCCGCCCTCATGCCGGAACCAGTAGCCGCCACCGATCAGGTCGAGCTTGCCGTCGCCGTCAACGTCGCCCTTGGCCAACCCCTCGGCATGGCCGACCCGCGCGATCGAGGTCGCCGGCCAGGGTCCGCTCCGGCGCGGGTCGCGCGGGAGCTCGGCCAGCCGGAGGACCTCCGCATGCTGGACCCAGAAGGCCAGATCATCCCGGCCGTCGCCGTTGAAATCCCCGACGATCTGATCGTGGTACATATGGTCGCCCGAAGATTCGATTTCGCGCCGCGTCCACAATGACCGGGATTGATAGTTCGGCCAGGGGTTCTCCCACCAGTAGAGTTTCGTGCCGGAGTAATCCTCCCCGAAGATGAGGTCCAGGTCACCGTCGCCGTCGAGGTCCGCGGAGGCCCCGCCGGCTTCGATGTTGAGCCCTCGATCGATGGGGTGGCGCGTCCAGCCGTCCTTTCCTCGCCGATACCAGGCCAGCGCCGCTCCCTCCCGCCGGCTGCCGACCACGATGTCGTTGAGGCCGTCCTTGTCGATGTCGAGCACCAGGCAGGCCGTTTGCCAGATCGAAGTGCCGGGGACGGGCAGATCGCCCGTCTTGCTGGAAAGGTGGACCCAGGTCGGACGGTCTCCCGCGGCGGCCTGGCCGGCCGCGACCAGCGCGGCGACCACCATGAAGCCCAGGGCTCTTCCTCTGATGATGATCATGGCGTGTGGCTCTCTTTCCGGGTCCGGTCGGGAATGCTGACACGGTGGGTTACGATCGCGTCGGCTCGAGCGATCCTCAGCTGCTCGACTCGCGGGCGAACTCGCGTCGGAATGCGCCTAAGGTCCAGCCGGTCTGGCGCCGGAACGTCGTGCTGAGGTACTCCATGTAGGAGAAGCCGGCGCGCCGGGCGATGTCGGCCAGCGGCAGGTCGGTCTCGGTCAGGAGTTGTTTGACGCGCGCGATCCGCACGCCGGTGATGGTGTCGAGGATGGTCCGGTCGAAGTGGTGGCGGAACAGACGCTGGAGCACGCTGCGCGAGACGGCCAGATGGTCGATCACGTCATCGACACCGATGCCGTCGCAGGCGTGCTCGCGGATGAAGCGCAGGGCGTCGGCGAGGCGGGGATCGGCGATGGCGGTCACGTCTGAGGACTGGCGGATGGTCAGGCCCTGGGGCGGGACGGTCTGCATCGCCGCGGGGGCGGGTTCGCCCTTCATCAGCCGGTCAAGCAAAGCCGCCGCCTCATAGCCGATGCGGACCGCGTCGGGGACCACGCTGGAGAGCGGCGGATAGGCCAGCTCGCAGACCAGCTCGTCATTGTCCACGCCGACGACCGCCACCTCCTCCGGCACTGCCACGCCGGCCCGCCGGCAGGCGTCGAGCAGTTGGATCCCCCGTGGATCATTGCCGGTCATGACGCCCAGAGGCTTGGGCAGCTTCTTGATCCAGAGCGCAGCCCCGTCGACTTCTCCCTCCCAGGAGGATTGCTGGTGGCCCCACGTCGGCCGCGGGGTGCACTCGTTCTCATGGAACTGACCGCCCGCCGCACGGACACACGTGGCAAACGCGTCGTGCCGGCGCACGGACCATTCGAAAACCGGGAACCCGAAATAAGCGAAGTGACGAAAACCCCGCTCCAGCAGATGTTCCGCCGCCAGCCGGGCGATCGCCTCGTGGTCGCTGTGGATCTGCGGCAGCCCCAAACCTCTCACTTGATCGTTGAGATCGACCGTCGGGATACCGGTATGGAGCACCGCGCGGGCGCTCCGCGGCGTCGAGGCGCGCGAGATGATCCCATCCCCGTCCCAGCCCTCCAACCATGGCGGGGCCGAGTCCTGGAGCGAACGCTGCTCGATGTAGACGGTCCAGGGCCCCGCTTCACGGATGTACTTCGTCGCCCCACGGATGATCGCCCGACCATAGGCCGTGGAGGTCTCAATAATCAGGGCGACGTGAGGGATGCCCTTGGGCCGCCGCTTCCGGGACGCCTTCATGCGACGAGTCCCCACGAGTCGGAACCGCACGGACCGATCTGGCCGGCCAGTGCCCGATCGAATCGGTTAAGAACGAGAGGGGTCGTCTCGTCGGTCCAGCGCGGGCCACCCACGGGGATTCGCTGGTTTTCGCCGTGTGTCAACCGCCGTTTCGACCCCTTCCCCAGTGACCGAAGATTATAAGAAAAAGACCCAAAGTTTCATAGATCGCGGAGCGACAAGATGCCTATCGTGTACCCTGGATGCGAGGCAGAGATCCGATACGACGAGTGTCAGAATCGACCATGTCGAGGCTCGCCCAAGACCAAGGGACTCGACGCGGCACCGCTGGCCTTGCGTCGACCTGATCGCGGCATGTGGCCGTCGATCGGCGAGCCCGATGGATCAGGCGGCCGGTGGAAAGGCTGACGCGGACCTCCCGGTCGCTGACATCCGAACCGAGCTTTCCAATCGAACCTTCGCTATCCATTTGCTCGTTTTTCTGAGTCGCTGTCCGGGGCTTGATCGACGGGTCCGAGGAGGGCCGTTCCTCTCGCCGCGGGCCCTGTACGCGTCCGTCCGATGATGGTGCGCCTGCAAGACCCTCCCGTTTGAAACGACGTCTCCCCAATCCGGTCGGATACCTGCACGGCCGCGGCGATGGAAAGCCCTGGCCATCGTCATCGAAGTCGGAGAATCCGTTCTGTTCGAGCGTTCGCTCTCATTTTCGAAAATGCGAGGAGAAACTGATGAGCAAGAAGAATCGTCGCGGTTTCACACTGATCGAACTCCTGGTCGTCATCGCCATCATCGCCGTCCTGATTGCGCTGCTCCTACCCGCCGTGCAGGCGGCACGCGAGGCGGCGCGGCGGGCACAGTGCACCAACAACATGAAGCAGATCGGCCTGGCGCTGCACAACTACCACACGTCGATGGACAAGTTCCCCATGGGCGTCTCGAAGAACCCCCTTTGGGGGCCCGGCGACACCGACGGGCAGTGGGGCTACGGCCGCTGGACCGGCTGGAGCCGCCAGGCGCTCTTGCTGGGCTACATGGAGCAAAACCCGCTCTACAATGCAGCCAATTTCGCCCTCGGCCCCGGTACTGGCGGCGGGATGTTAGGAAGCTTCCCCAATAGCACGGTCTATAACAGTGTGATCAACTCCTTTCTTTGCCCCTCGGATCCCAACGCGGATTCTGATCGCAGCAACAGCTACTTCGCGAGCATCGGGTCGACCACCTTCGAGAGCCCCATCCACACCTCCGGGATGTTCGCGGTCTGGACCTCTTACGGAGTGAGCGACTGCACCGACGGCACGTCCAACACCATCGCCTTCGCCGAGGGGCTGACCGGCCAGGATAACGCCGGCTTCGGGTATGGCAGTCAGCAGAACACCGCGCCTGGCACCGCCTATCGGGGCAACATGATCGTCAACGCCCCCAATCCTGGCACCGGCGGTCAGGGTTCGGACGATCCCAGTGGGTGGTACGGCACGAATGCCCAGTTTCTGATGGCATCGGCCAACGCGGCCGCGGTGCTTCAAGCGCTGCAAGCCTGCGCCACGGCGTGGAACAACGGATCGTCTGCGGATTACAGTTCGATGCGCGGTTTCAGTTGGGCTGACGCAAACGGCGGCTGGACCTATTGCAACATCATCCAGACTCCCAACCGAGATCCAATCCTTCCGAGTGGAGGTTGCAGGTTCGGAACCGGAATCAGCGGAATCGATAGTTCTTTCAGCTACGCGGTCTCGAGTAATCACCCGGGGGGGGCGAATATCCTGATGACTGACGGCAGCGTCCATTTCATCAAGGACAGCGTGAATCGTCTCACTTGGTGGGCTCTCGGCACGCGCAATGGTGGCGAAGTTATCAGCTCCGATAGTTACTAAGGAGCTCAGGAACCGGCTGAGGGGCGAGGCAGGTAGTCCTTGCCCTCCCCTCGGTCGGGGGAGGTTCGATGATGCGTTTCGACAAGACCAGAAGACCTGCCGTGGTGCTCCTCCGTATCGCCTTGGTGGCCGGGCTTCTCTCGATGAGCGGGTGCTCTGACTCTATGACAACGTCATCCTCCGGATCCGGCGACAAGGGGGACGACCCCGCGCTCAAGGCGTCGATGAAAAGCTCGATGGAAATGATCAAGGGGAAGGCGCAAGGGATTAATGGAAATCCGGCGTCGTCCAAGGGAAATCGGGTGGCGGCGAAGCGGCGAACTTGAGCCCGTCGTCGCCATCCGAACAGCCCCGGTGCGTGCGACCCCACGTTTTCTCGTCTTCACGCTCCCGTGTCGGGACGTCCGCTGCGACGCTCCGCGTCGACTGGGGCGACGCCACGAATGGGACACCACGAGGACGAGGAGCGTCCAGGATCCGTGTTCCCATGCGGGAGCGTGGGAACACGTCGATCTCAAGTCTTGTCGTTTCTCCTGGTAAACGCTAATTCAATGGTATTGACTCTCAGGGACGCACCTTTTCCACCCTGGCTTCCGCAATGGGTATTCACAGACGACCGGCCACTGACCACCGGTAAAGAGCGAGTCGCCCCATGAATGTAGTCCCGATCATCGTCCTTACGTCCTTGCTGGCCCTCGCCCCCCTGGACCAGGAGCCGGCACGTCCGCGGGTGCTGGTCTTCACCAAGACCGCCGGGTTCCGCCACGATGCGATCCCGGCCGGCATCGCGGCCGTCCGAGAATTGGGAACCGAGGGCGGCTTCACCCTGGACGCCACGGAGGACGCTGCCGTCTTCACTCCGGAGAACCTGGCCCGCTACCGCGCCGTCGTGTTTCTCAACACCTCGGGCGAGGTGTTCGACGAGCATCAGAAGGCGGCGTTTCAGGGCTTCATCCGGGGCGGCGGTGGGCTGGCGGCCGTGCACCAGGGGATCACCACGCTGGAGAAGTGGCCGTGGTACGTCGCACTGGTCGGTGGCGTGAAGTTTGCCGGCCACCCGCAGGTCCAGAAAGCCACTTGTCGGCGCGAGATCCGCGATCACCCGGCGACGAAGGCCCTGCCCGACTCCTGGGCGTGGACCGACGAATGGTACAACTTCGACACGAACCCTCGGCCGCGGACCCATGTCCTGCTGACGGTCGACGAGACCTCATACCGGGGCGGGACGATGGGCAAGGACCACCCCATCTCCTGGTACCACGAATCCCAGGGGGGTCGCGTCTGGTGCACGGGGCTGGGGCACACGAAGGAGGGCTACGGCCAGCCGGCCTTGCGCCAGCACTTGCTCGGCGGCATCCGGTATGCGGCGGGCCTCGCGCCGGCCGGCGAGAAGGCTGACAACACACCGGCGGCGACCACCTCCCGTCGCGAGACGTTTGCCCGGTACGCGCGGAAGCACCCGGGCGATCCGGCCCATGGTCGCGCCCTCTTCTTCGAGCCCAAGGGCGCCGGCTGGCGCAGTGCCATCGGGCGGCGCGGCCTGGGCGGCGACATCGGGCCGGACCTCTCCGAGGTCGGCGGCAAGTACGAACGTGCCTTGCTGATCGAGTCGGTGCTCGAACCCTCGCGCCATATCGTCGAGGGCTACCGCCCGGAGATCCTCGCCACCGCGGACGGGCGGATCCTCTCCGGGCTGGTCCGCGCCGAGTCGGACCGTGCGCTGACCCTGATCGACGCCGCCGGCCGCCGGCTCACCGTGACCAAGGCCGAGATCGCCGACCGTCGCCCCAGCGCGACGTCGATGATGCCCGACTCGCTGGCCACGGGACTGTCGACCGCGAGCTTCGCCGACCTGATCGCCTATCTCCAGACGCTTCGCTCGGCGAGAATGGGCACCCCCGGCAGCGGCGTCACCGGACCGATCGCCCTGCCGCCCGGCTTCTCGAGCGACCGGATCGCTACCGGGATCACCGGCGCGACCGGCTTGACCGTCGCACCCGACGGCCGGATCTTCGTCTGCGAGCAGACCGGGACGCTCCGGGTCGTCAAGGACGGGACGCTCCTGCCCGAGCCGTTCCTGACCCTGAACGTGGACAGTTCGTGGGAGCGCGGGCTGATCGGCGTGACCCTCGACCCCGACTTCGTCCACAACGGCCACGTCTATGTCTGCTACGTGATGCCTCGCCCTTACGTCCACCACCGCATCAGTCGCTTCACCGCTGATGGCGACGTGGCCGTCCGCGGCAGTGAGCGCATCCTCCTCGAGGGCGACGACCAGGCGAAGCTCGGTGGCAATATCCCCGCCGGTCACCAGGGCGGGGCGCTCCATTTCGGCAGGGATGGCAAGCTCTATATCGCCCTGGGCGAACAAACGGCCGGGGCCCCGGCACAGCAGTTGACGACCCTCCAGGGCAAGCTCCTGCGCCTCAATCCCGATGGATCGATCCCCGAGGACAACCCCTTCGCCAAGACAGCCCGCGGCAAGTACCGGGCGATCTGGGCGCTGGGGCTCCGCAACCCGTTCCGCTTCGCCGTCCAGCCGGGCACCGGCCGGATCTTCATCAACGACGTGGGGCAAGACAAATGGGAAGAGATCGACGAAGGGGTCCGTGGCGGCAACTACGGATGGCCCGCAAGTGAGGGCCCGACGACCGACGCGCGGTTCCGCGGGCCGATCCACCACTACCCGGTCGCCTCGATCACCGGCGGAGCCTTCTGCCCGCCCGGACCCGCGGCCGACTTCCCGCCCCGATATCGCGGCCGCTACTTCTTCATGGACTTCGTCAAGGGCTGGATCAAGGTCCTCAACCCCGATCATCCGGAAAACGTGGAGACGTTCGCCGAGGGCCTGATGCGACCGGTCAACCTCGACTTCGGCCCGGACGGGTCGCTCTACGTCCTGCTGCGCGACGCCTGGGTCATCGACCAGAACTTCCGCTCGGCCACCGGAACGCTGCTGCGGATCGGCACGGAGCGGGTGCGCGACCGAGGGACGAAGACCCCGATCGTCCGCGTCTCCGAAGTGACCGTCCACAAGGACATGGACTGTTTCCAGGTCGAGACGCCCACGGCGACATACGTCTACGGGAAGCGCGGCGCGGGCTTCGCGAGCATTCTCGATAAGGACGGACACGACTGGATCTCGTACCGGCCGGGCGACAAGGCCCGCGGCGAGTATCGGGGACTGCCCAAGTGCGGCCAGCCGGCCAAGTTCTTCCACTGCGGCTACGGCTACGGCCAGTATCCGACGGAGAACCCGTTCTCCAGCCGCGTCACGATGCGAGAATCCGGCCACGTCCGCATCGAGTCCGAGACGCAGGACGGCAAGTCCGCCTGCCGGTGGGACTTCTACCCCGACCACGCTACGCTGACGCTCCTGAAGATCGATCTCCCCACTTTCTGGTTCCTCTACGAGGGGACGCCCGGCGGCGCGCTCGACGCCAAGGACGACTTCGTCATCCGCCCCGACGGCCAGAAGACCACGCTCGACCACGCCTGGTCGCAGGTGGTCCCCTGGGTCTGCTTCGGCGCGCGCGAGACGCCGGTGGGGTTCGTCCTCGTCAACCACCAGCACCCCGAGCCGGCCGAGGTCGACTCCTACGTCTCCTGGCCGTTCCAAAAGGAGGCGGACGGATCGTTCCAGGACATGACCGTCTTCGGCTTCGGCCGCAAGGGGTACAAGGAGCTCATCCAGCACATCCCCGACCTGAAGCGGCTCCCGGCCCGCTACAGCATTGGTTTCGTCGATCGGGCCGATTACACCACGGCGAAAGCGACGTGCGAGCGGCTGCGTCGGGTCGTCGAGGGCGGCACGAATCCGTAGGACTCTGTCATGACAGAGTCTCGTCCGCGCCGTCTTCGGCAAGCAAAGTCTCGGCGGAATCACCCCTCGGGATGGATTCTTTCGCCGACAGGAAGGTATTTGACACCGAACCTCAGAAAGTCGACCGCGATGAGGCGTTTCCATGCGGTGTCATGCAACCGTGCGTTGCTGGCTGTCGCCTCGATCACGAACCGAGGATTCCCGCCATCCCCGTCCCCGGTCAACATGAGACTGGCTTTGCGGCTGTGAAACTGGCCGGGGAAGATGACCAGCTTTAGGTACGGGGCGTCTCGCCTCCGGCCTCGCTTCTGAGCGGCCCAGTTCGCCAGTCGTTCCGCCTCGTATCGGACGGCCTTCGGTAGGAGCCAGGGAGCTGACTGGCGCAGGGTCGCAATCAGTAAACGGGTCCACGTCTCGTCGGGATGCGCACAGCAGGCCGGTGGCCTAATCCGTTCACCGCCCAGGAGACGGTGAAGGTCTTCGCTCAGGGTGACGTGATACAGGGATAGGGCTTCTTCGATCCGCCCCTCCTCGAGCAGTTGCAAGGAAAAGGCCGCGCGGCGGCTCTCGGAGGCACCCTCGGGCAATCGGCCCTCGTTGGCTTCTCCGCCCGCCGGATCCCGATCCGTTTCGACGCCCCATAGCTCGGAACCAGGAACCTCAACACGGGTCCACAACCACGGACAACTTTCCCAGCGATGGGACTGGTTGACGACGATCAGATCCGCCAGCTCCACGAGAATCCGTTGTTCGTCCCGGCGCCGCTCAGGCCCTCGCGCGACGAGGCACACGTCACGGCCCTTGCCGGGGGGCCTGACCGTCTCGTAGGTCTTCAGCAAGATCGTCGTCTTCAGGGAGAGCCGGCCTGAGGGATCCCAGGGAAAATGCTGGACGAGACGTCTCGAGCTCAAGGAATCCCGATCGCGTTCGAGGCTTATGCGCCCCTCCGAGGTCAGCAAACCCAGCAGATTCTCGTCCGGATCCGCAATCTGACACAGGACATGCGGCTTGCGCGGATAGCCCCCTGGCGAGCTTCTCCAACCGGTTCTTCTGCGCTTCCGGTTGACCGGCTCCGGGCCCGTCCATCGTCGCGGGAATGCCCAGGGGAGAACGCGCCGGACCACTTGCTCGGCTCCGGTTTCGCTCCAAACTTCCGGGTTCTCATCGTCATCGCGTTCATGCAGAGCGAGAAGAAACCTCTCATTCTGGGAAGGCTCATAGACAAAGGCGTATCCCACGCGATCGGTGCATCTCACCTCCAGACCCTGCGCGCGGCCGTAGTTTCCCCATCGGCAAGAGAAAACACCAGGAAACCGAGCATCGAGGAGATTGATGATCTGTGCGAATTCCTGCATGGCTTAGCCTGTGGGATTCCTCGAGATCGGCATGACCCAGGAAGCACAAACCCGCGACCGTCAGGGAACGAGGATGATCTCGAGAACTGGAGCAGGCTCCTCATGACCGGGCTTCGTCTGGCCCGTTTTCGGCGAGTAAAGTCTCGGCGGTCGCCTTGAGCTCGGCGAGCTTCGTTTGAACGACGTCCCAGACGATATCTGTGTCGATGTTGAAGTAGACGTGAATGAGAATATCCCGCATCCCGGCGATCTTCGACCATGGGACGTTGGGAGACCGAACTCGAACCTCGGGCGGTACATTCTTGACCGCCTCACCGATGATTTCCAGGTTGCGGATCACGGCGTCAACCGTCTTGCCGTCCGCCTGGAATTGCGCTTTGTCCATACCGGCCGTATAGGACTCAATCCGATTGACCGCGTCGAGGATGTCGTCGAGCGAGATCTTATAATCCCGTGGCATAGTTCTGAACGTCCTTGGCGATCCGGTCGCGGAGCCGAGGCTTGAGCGTCTCGGGGAGTACCAGGTCAACATGGCGGCCGAAGAGGCTCTCGAGCAGGGACTTCAGGTCCATGTACGCATCGAACGACTTCTGCTGAAATTCGACTAGGAAGTCGAGGTCGCTGGCTTCCGTCGCTTCGTTCCGGGCCGTTGATCCGAACAGGCCCAGGCGCCGCACGCCCAGCCGCCGTAGCTCCTCCCGATGCTCGTCGAGCACTTGAATGACATTCTCGGCTTTCATCGTCGGATCCTCCCGCAGTACGGTCGCTCGTCTGTCGCTTCAGGCGCATTATACCGTCCATCCCCCGTATGCCATTCCGGAGCAAGCGATCTGCAGGCGTGTTGAGGAGGCGGATTGAGCGCATCAGCCGGTCGGCGACACGGACTCGGGAATCTCGAGTTCTCTCTGGATTGGGTCGCGAACTGCTTCAGGCTCCAGCAAGGGTGATCGGCCCAGACGCGATGTCCCGGAAAACCATCAAGCTCGACACGGATTCCGGCCGATCGAATCAGGAGGAAGTCCCTGCGCGGCGTGGTCCACCCTGAGCCGCCGCTGAGCCCAAGGCGATCTGATCAAACCATGGATGGGATCGGAAGGGTGGTCTGGCCGGCGCTCCTGACGATCGTGTTGGGGGCGATCGCTCCGGGCTGCAATCAGATCGCGGTGCTCCCGGTGCCCGGGCATCGCCTGCGGACGGTCGCCGAGCGCTGGCATCCGCCGTGTCCGAGCTGGAGCGGATCCACGGCGCACCTGCTGAGTCACCTGGGTTTGGACGATCTGGCCCGGCGCGATCCCTGTGCCGCCTTCGCGGCGCTGGAGCCGGACATCAACGGGGCTCGGTCCGATTCCGTCCGGTTGCTGGCTCTGGCGGAGCTGGCCGACGAGGTCGGGCGCTCGCTGGGCGCTTCGGCCAGGGACGACGCGCTGGCGTGGTCGCGCGACGCCGCCGTTTACGCCGTCCTGAGCCTGTCGGCATCGGCAGGAATGCCGGGCGCCGAGGCGATGGGGTGCACCGCGTGTGCCGTGCACAACCGCGCCGCCGCGCGGTGCCTGCGGCTGGCGCCGCACCTCGGACCCACCCGGCCGGAGCCACTGGCCCGAGCGGTTGGCGATGGCCGGCATCCACCCCACCGCGACCGTCCCCGAGTGGACCGCGCTGGGATTCGAGACGATCGAACCCACCGAGAACCTGATGGTCACCGGGATCGCGCCCCACGGGCAACGCGACGGGCTGGGCGTCCCCCTGATCGTTCACCGCGGCCTTCACGACGCGGATCTCGCCGATTGGAAGCCGTTCGGCCCCGAGCGAGCGACGTTCGCCGCCACGGCCCTGGTCCGGCCCCGCGGATCGGCGGCGACCTGGCGCAGTCAGCCCGTTCAACCTGATGTTCCTCGACCCGACCCGCACCGAGGGCATCGAACAAGGCGGGCGGGTCTTCCCCATGGCCGCGGACCTGACCACCCCGCTGGCCAGCCGCCTGGCCCAGGGCCCGATCCAGAACTACGAATACCTGGGCGTGTTCGATCCCGAGTTCTACGACGACCGGGCGGGGGTGTACGCCGTTGACCCGTACCAGCCCGGCAAGGTGCCGGTCGTCTTCGTCCACGGGCTCTGGTCCAGCCCCACGGCCTGGGTGCCAATGCTCGACGCGCTCCGCGGCGATCCGGCCCTGCGCCTCTTACCAGTTCTGGGTCGTGCTCTATCCGTCCGGTTATTCGCTGCCGACGGCGGCTCTGTCCGTCCGGCGCTCGCTCCGGGAGATCCGCCATCGGTTCGACCCTCAGGGTATCGATCCCGCCCTCGACCGGATGGTCATCGTGGGTAAGAGCACGGGCGGCCAGACCAGCCGGCTCCTGGTCCACTCCAGCGGAGAAGCTCTCTGGGACACGATCTTCGCGCGGCCGATCGAACAGGTCCGCGCCTCCCCGGCCCTCCGCGCCGAGCTGGCTGAGATGCTCGTTTTCGAGCCCGAGCCGTACATCCGCCGCGTCCTCTTCGTGACCACGGCGCACCGGGGTGGCAACCTGGCCCGTCAGCCGGGGGTCCGGCTCGGCGTGGAGCTGGTCCGCCGCAACAACCCCCTCCGTCCGGCCTGGGCCGAGCTCCGGGCCGCCAACGGGCCCGAGCTGTTCCAGCCCTTCTTCCGCGATCGGGCTCCCGGCAGCATCGACGGCATGCAGGCCGATAGCCCCTTGCTCGCGGCCATCGACGCCCAGCCCATCGCGCCGGGCGTCGCCTATCATTCGATCATCGCTACCATCCATCCCGGATTACCCCGGGAGACGATGACCGACGGCTTCGTCCGATACGCCAGCGCCCACCTCGACGGCGCCGCCTCCGAACGCATCGTCTCCGCGACACACGTCTGCGAGGCCGACCCCGAGGTCATCGCCGAGGTGCGACGGATCCTCATGGTCCACCGCGACGAGCCGAATGCGCCGCCGACCGGACCACGGAGCTCGCTCGATCCATCCACGAAGCCGGATCGCGTCTCCCCCTCCCCGCAGACTTCGGCCGGCGAGGCATTGTCGTGCCATCCCCCGGTCTGCGTACCCGGAGGGTGATATCGAGGACATGGTTCTACCCTGATCGAGCGCGACCCTTGGCCCGAGAAACGGCGCACGGCTCATTCCCTTCATGCCTCGCGGCGATCATAATAGATCAGGATGGCCGGTTGATTCCGAAGGAGCCAAATGGTATGTCCAGCAAACTCGTCTTGCCCAGCCTGGAAATCCGGCAGTTTCGCGCCTTCCGGCAGTTAGAAATTGAGCGACTAGGGCGCGTCAATCTGATCGTCGGCAAGAACAACGTGGGAAAGACCAGCGTTCTCGATGCGCTCCATCTCTATGCCAATCCGGGCTCTCCCAGAGTCCTGCTGGATTTGGTCTCCAGCCGGGATGAATTCGACCAGCCGCACGCCTCCCGTTCGAACGGCCATCGCCCAACGCCGGTCCCGGTCGCGGCAGTATTTCACAGCAGGGAGGCAATCCCCGACCAAACTCCCGCGATTTCGATCGGCCCCACCGGCAATGAATCAAAGACTCTTCGAATCAAGTTGACGACCGAAAAGAAGTATCGGAAAAGCCGAGAATCTATCTCAAGAACTATCAAAACACCAGAACCTGATGAACTCGTCTGGGAAGGTATGCCGTCGTTGTCCTACCAGGTGGGCCGCGATCCTCAGGTCCTGTTGCCAGTCGATGATTCCTGGAGGTTCTCGCGTTACGACCATGTCGTCACACCACTAACGGAGGCTCTCACCAAAAACACGGTTATTTCATGTTATATAAGGGTAAATGGATTAGATCCGGAATGGACCGCACGAGCCTGGGCCAACATCAATTTGACAAATTATCATGATGATATTACAAGATCCCTTCGAGTTATCGAGCCATTGGTTGCCCAGACCTCGGCAAACGTCAACGCCCTGGAGAAACTCGTGCCAATCGTCCGGCTGGAAGGATCGTCCGAGCCGATCACCTTGCGAAGCATGGGCGACGGGATGGTCCGCTTGTTCAACCTGGCCCTGGCCCTGGTGAGTTCCAAGGGTGGGATTCTTCTGGTGGACGAGATCGAAAATGGTCTCCACTACTCGGTTCACGAGAACCTCTGGAAACTGGTGTTCAAGACGGCGAGAGATTTGAACGTCCAGGTCTTTGCGACGACTCACAGTTGGGACTGCATTGAGGCGTTCCAGAGGGCCGCGTGCGAGGACACATCGAGCGAGGGCTATCTGATCCGCCTGGGGTGGAAGAGAGACGAGATCGTCGCCACCGTGTACGACGAGAACGATCTCGCGATCGTGACGCGCGACCATATCGAGGTGCGATGATGGCGCGTTTTCGATTGGTCGGTGAAGGCCCTGATGACGTCGCCGTCTTCGTTGCACTCGTCAAACGGTACGGACTCCCTCTCGCCGACAAAGGCAAGGAATCGCCTGAGAAGCTGGTCGTCGATCACCCCGGCGGCGATGCGGCGGTTCTTCGGATCTTGCGAACCTCGGTTGATGCCAAGGATCAGCTCCTCCTCGAGCATGTCCAAACATTTCTCAAACCTCGCGACCTGACCGCCGAGGACCGTCTCGGGATCGTGGTCGACGCCGATCATCCCCAGGCGGCGGATCCGGACGATGGGTTCCAGAGGCGCTGGGGTCAATTGAAGGAGACGCTGAAGAACCTCGGTTATACCGGCGTACCGGATGAGCCTGATCGGACCGGCACGATCGTCGGGGCGAATCAGGCGGACCGGCCTTGGGTTGGCGTCTGGATGATGCCGGATAATCAATCTCCGGGCAAGCTGGAGGATTTCGCTCGACGCCTGGTCAAGTCTGGCGACGAAGGACTCTGGGACCACGCGGGACAGTCTACATCGGAATCAACTTCCAAGGGGGCCAAGTTCGCGCCCAAGGACCAGATCAAGGCCCATATCCACACGTTTCTCGCCTGGCAGGAGGTGCCGGGCGTCCCGATGGGTCTTGCCATCACCAAGCAATTCCTCGATGCCGACTCGGCCGAGGCCCGGAACTTCGTGGGCTGGCTGTGTCGCCTCTACGGGTTCACAAGCCCCAGACTCGGTGTGCCATAAGGGAGCGATGCCACCGAGTCAAATCCAAGTTATCTCACCAGGAAGACGCGAATCGTCCGCATCGGCAGTTCTCTGGGCATCATGGCGATAAACCGCTTCGATGGAGACCTGGGGAATCTCGACTCGACGATCCACCAGCAAGAGAAGCGCGAGGCTTCGGGAGGGCCAAGATGAGGATCTGTGTCCGCCCTGGGGGGACGAGTGGACGCGCGATGAGCACGACATCACCGACGCGGAGAAACTGGAGGCGATCCGCCAGACCTTGGAAGACACCGGTCCGGTCATCGTCGAGCGCTGGATCTATTACGGCTCAAGCGCGCCCGAGCGACGGATCGTCGAGGACTACGAGGATTTCAGGGAGTTTCTGGAGATCGGGTGCAACGCCGGCGATTCCTTGTACGTCTGGAATTACGCGCAGGTCTGCCCGCACGACAACGCACTGGCCGACGGCAAAGGCCCTCAGGACAAAGGCTTCGTGCCCAGGAAGGGTGCGTGCTGAGGGACATGAGCAAAGGAGCCTGCTCATCTCCGGCCCCAGGATCCGTCGCTCGCTCCACCACCGGATCGCGCGCGGAGGTCTGAGAGAAGGATCGCGAGGGACCCGTCGCGACGCACCCCATCCCAGGCCCTATCCCGGGAACGTCGCGCCCTCCGCGCCTTCGCGTGAGACGTCCGATCATGACCGGGAACTCGTCGCGGCGGACGATCGACTTCTGCATGCAGCCTCGACTCCGAGGAGAAGCGGACTTCTCACTCTTGGCCGGATGAATTCGCAATCGACCCGGGGCAGCCTGTCTGAGAGGCGCGATCATGCCTTTCCTGTGAATGGATTCGTCGGTTTGGGAACGGTCGATCAGGCTGAGCCAAGGTGGCCCGCGATGTGCTAGTACAGCACACCGCGGGTCATTCCTCTTGCCCCATCGCCTCTCGCCGGATCGACGGGACTGGCCGGAGTGGCCCGCGGAGTGCGCGAGTGCGCCGGCGGTTTTTTTTCCAGGCCACACCCACACGGATATCTCGGGACCCGACCTGTCGAAACAATCTTCCCACACTCCGGCCGCGCGACGCTTTCCAGATTCCTGCCGATGGGCTCTCCCAGGAAATCGTCGTTTTTGTTATGATTCCATCTCTGGATTCCCGACGCGACTGGCCCGTCCAACGGAGTGAGATCGGCGTCCTGATTTGGTCCTAACCCTCAGGAGAGTGCTTCCATGCTCGCCACCCGACGAATGAGGAACGGAAGGTCTGACCTTCGCGGCGGTGGTCGGTTAGCGTCCCGGCCTTCGCGCCGCCGCGATCGTCGCGAATGGACAGTCGAGTCGCTCGAAGGACGGACGCTCCTCTCCACCTATACGGTGGTCAGCCTCAACGACTCGGGTACGGGAACCCTGCGGTGGGCCATCACGCAGGCCAACCAGGACCCGAAGAACGACACGATCAAGTTCAGCCCAGGACTGGCGGACCAGACCATCACTTTGACCTCCGGCATGCTCTCGATTCGCAAGGCATCCGGGACACTGACAATCCGAGAACCGGCCGCCGATCAGCTCACCATCTCGGGCGACGGCCACGGCGAAGTCTTCAACATCACGCCCGTTGCGACGGTCACGATCAGCGGGCTGACCATCACCGACGGTGTCGGCGAGAACGGCGGCGGCATTTCCAACGAGGGCAACCTCACGATGACCGACGACACCATCAGCGGCAACTCGGCTCTGGGCAACGGCGGTGGGGGCATCGACAACCAGGGATATGGCACACTGACCATCACGAACAGTACGATCAGCGACAATCTCGCCCATCTCGGCGGCGGCGGCATCGCCAACGCCGGCACCCTGACGATCGCCAACAGTACGATCAGCGGCAACCTGACGCTCGCCTCCTCCGGCGGCGGCATTAGCAACTCGGGAACGCTGACGATTGTCAACAGCACCATCAGCGGCAACGCGGCCAATGAGGGCTACGGCGGCGGCATCGACAACTCCTCCAGTCTGACGATGGCCGACGACACGGTCGCCGGTAACACCGCCGCCGGCTCCGGCGGCGGCATTGACAACGAGGCGTCCTCGGGTGGGTACTCATCCGTATTCAACACGATCGTCGCCGACAACCTCAGCACCAACGACCCTCGCACCAACGATCTGATCGACAGCGGCGATCTCGACAACAGCCAGCTCGTGGGCGGGTACGATCTGATCGGATCGGGGGACATGGGGACCCTTCAAGACACCCTGATCGGCGTCGCTCCCCAACTCGGCCCGCTCCAGAACAACGGGGGTCCGACTCAGACCATGGCCCTGGTTCCGAACAGTCCCGCCATCAACGCCGGAGACAACGCCGCGGTCCCCAGTGATATTCAGACCGACCAGCGTGGCCGGGGCTACGCGGCGCATCGTCGACGGCCGCGTGGACATCGGCGCCTTCGAATTCCAAGGGAATGACCGGGTGTTGAAACATCCGGTGTTGCCGGTACAGCCGCTCATCCAGAATGTCGTCGGGGCCAACCTCGGCCTCACCATCATCGTCGGGAACGACTCGGGTAAACCCCAGGGAGGCCGCGACTAGCTCGTCGCCAAGCCCAGGGTGGTCTCCATCATCTGACAAGAACGGGGACTGGCTCCGAGTCCTTGAGGTGCCTGTCCCCGTTCTTGTTAGAGTCCCTCAAAAAACGGGGACTGGCTCCGAGTCCTCGAGGTGCCTGTCCCCCTTTTTTGAGGGGCTCTGACGGCTCCGCTCGGTGGACATACTTGGGAACCTTGAGCCTGGAGTTCTCCAGCAAGGTCAAGAGCCGGGCGAGATCGTGGATGAACGGGACCGTCAGCCCGCGATGAAGGAACACGGCCTTGATGGACTTTTCCGCTGCCTGTTGCGCCTGGTAGCACAGGTCTTCCAGATACTCTTCGGCAATCGCCGCCTTGGCACAGGCCAGGCTGCTCCGGGCCCGGTTGAGCCATTCGCGCGGATCGTCCGGAGGCAGCCGTTTACGCCCCATAGACGACCTTTCCCTCTCTCAGGGCCGGATAGATCACCAGGCACGGCGTGTCGCGATAGCGTTCCACCTCTTCCGGAGTGACGACGATGATGTTGACGGCTTCCTCGGCTCCGTGCATCTGGCGGTAAATCCTTTCAACGAGCCGTCCGCGTTGAAAACGGCCTCCCTTGATGACCAACAGATCGACGTCGCTGTCGGGTCCCATCTCCCCCCGCGCCGCCGAGCCGAACAGGATGATCTTCTCAGGCTGGTCCGCCTCGACGACGCGGCGGACAATGTCGCGGAGAACGCTGGGCTTCACCGCGCGTCTCTCAAGATGGGTCCTTCCACGTGTGCCGGCCATGTCTCACCTCTCTGAACCCAGATTCGCGGCATCCTGCAAGAGAAGATCTCCCAATGGCGATCGCTGGCGACTTCAATAAATCTCGTCCAGTTCTCCCCGTTTCTTGCTCTCGAAGTGGCTATGGTAGATGCCCGCTTCTTCGGGCGTTGCGCTCGGGGACGCATCTCGCCAAATCGGGGAGGTCCGTCGGGTACCTCAACTCGTCCCGAAGTATCGCGGCGAGATCGGCGTAGTCCCGCATGGCCCAGAGGGTCCTGATCTTGAAAAGCTTCTGGCGACGGAACTCGTTCAGTCTGGGGTGGTCCAATCGGAGGAACCGGATCATGCGTTTGCCGTCCCGGGTAAGCCCCTCGATCGTGCCGTCTTCATGGACGCGAAAATGACCTGCATAGGCATTGCGGCAGGGGTTGAGGACCGGCCACTGAGTCTGCTTGAACGAGTTGCATCTGAGGCATGAGTACACGAGATTACTATACTCGCAGTCCAGCTCCGGGGCCAAGATGTACGGCTTCAAATGCTCTACGCTGAAGTCGTTCTGGCCGTCCAGCCAGACCTCTCGTCTCAGGCAGAAGACGCAACGGAACTCGAACTCGTCCCGCAGCCAGGGCTTGTACGACTTGTAATCTATGTAGACCGGGCCGTGTTGACGACGGTGCGGCTCGGCCGGGTAAGCGAAGGGCTTGGGTTCTGACTGGGGAGTCATGCCTCTTCCTGCCTTCAACTGTTCCGTACCCGATCCTCGAGCCAGGTTAAATCTTCGAGTCGAATCGGAGAGACTGTATCCAGATAGCGATCGGCCGCATCCTGGAGCCGCTGGAGTTCTGCGGCCTCCTCGTCACTCAAGCCCTCGGACAGTTCCTTGTCAATGAGAAACGCTCTCCTATCGTTGAACTGATCCCACGCTTCTTCCAAATCGCCGGTAGCCCCGAGTACTCGAATGCGGGAGAAGACATCGAGCGGGTAGGCGGTGAATTCGAAGGGGACGGGCCTGGGAGAACCGTGGAAGTAATCGAGGAGCTTCCGCTCAAGTTCCGGAGGAAGGTCATATCCCCTGAGAACAATTGCGTCGATATTCAAGAGAATGCTTCTCAGTTCCTCCTCAGCCGCAAGGATGTCGTCTCCCAGGGCAGAATGTCGCGTTGCATAATCGTGAACGAGTTGAACGACCTCCTTCTGATCCTCTGACGGCAGAGTCGGCAACGGCACGTCGTGGAGCGTTCTGATGTGGATGTCTCTGCCGCGTTCGTGCGAGGTCACGAAGGCATTGGCAACCGGCCCGTTGATAATCGACGCAAGACATTCGAGAGGGAGTTCCGCCCCGGTCGGCCACATGGCATGGAATCGCTGGGAGCAGATGTTTCCTTCACGGTCGACGAACGCGGCAAGCCGCCACGCTCTACGGCGAATCCGTGCGGCGTTCGTGATGATCTTGGGCTGCTTCCAATCGTAGTTGATCGCTCCGCCACGCAGATTGTCGGCTCGCACGTTCAGGTACTCGACTGGTGGAGGGACGAATAGCTGAAGGAACTGCCTGATTCGACCGAAGCCCGGCCGGAATCCGGCTCTCGGGGAATCAGAAAAGCATTCGCTCTCGTCGAACTTCTTCCATTCGATTCCTCGATGGACATCGAGTTCTGTCCGAAGCTTGGGCCGTGAATTCAGGTACTCCCAGACTCCCTCTAAGGCCGGAATCACCAGACTGGAGGAGGCCTCTTCCGGCGTCTTGGAGCCCACGTTCCTCCTCGTGTAGGCATGAGCCGTGAGGAAGGCTCGGCGATCTTCATCCGCCACTTCAACGAACGATACGGTGGTCCGATCAAAATGGGCTCGCTGCCGTCTGGCAAGCAACAGTGCGGTTTCGACTCTCGAGATGTAGAAGACGTCGTCGGGCAGGGCGACAACATCAATGTCATCGAAGCGTTCGGCGATCCTCCCGCGGATCTCCCGATAGCCTGCTCCATCCAAGAAGTGGCGAGGGAGAACGAAACCGAGCATCGCATCCGGGTGGAGGTTGTTGACCACTCGATGCAGCAGCTCGGCCGGCTTATGATCAGAGCGCAGTCCACGGTACTTAGTTCGGTCCCCCAGTGAGAAGTCCTCGAAGGGGGGATTGCAGAGGACCACTCTCGACTGACCGACAGCGGCGGGGAAGCTGGGGGAATCGAAGACATCGCCTTGCTCCAACTTCCAACTGTTCGAATTCGGGAAATCCGCAAGAATCAGGCAGAGCTTACTGACTTCCAAGGCGAAATCGTCGATCTCGATGCCTCTGAGCATCCTCACGAAATAGTCGTGCCGCTCCTTGAGGGTCAGTCCATTCGGAAGAAGACTCCTCAGGCGATTCAGCGCAGCCACCAGGAAGATCCCGTGCCCCGAGCAGGGCTCCAGAATCGTCCGCTGCTCTTGGGGGATCTCATCGATGGGAAGGTTGCGGACGATATAGCGCGCCATGCTGGACGGCGTACCATGGATCCCTAACTCGCTGCGGATCGGTTCTGATACGAGGGTGTACTCGTAGATGTAGGCAAGAATCTCAACGGAGAGGTTCTGGAAGTCGAGCCGACTCCACAGCGTGGAACGAACGGCCTCCCAGACATCGGGATTATTGAGGACTGGTTCGTGCTGCCCGTAATATCGATCAATTTCGAGAAGTACTTCGGCCGGGTTGGAATAGCTTGTTAGTAGGCCAAAATCCTCCACGTCTCGATCGTGCAACACCTTGGCCGCGAGGAACCGGAAGACGATGCGGAACAGCCCCCTCACTTCACTGACGGAAAGCTCGGTCCAGTTCTTGTTGAGTACTCGTAGGGATTGATTGAGGGCATCGTTGAGCAGACGATGCAGTTTGTCCCTGATCTGGCTCTCGAGCGCGGGAATGTATCCCAGGTCGAAAAAATCGAGCTGCCTCTCCCCCGCCATCCGGTCCGATGTTCTTCGCTCGCAGGATGGACCGTGGGGAAAACTCCTCGGCGTACTCCGAGAAGACGGACACGATCTCGTCGGGCCGGATGATGCGCCAGCGGTCGTCGGCCTTCAAGTCCTTCCGAACCCTCCACGCGGCGACAGAATCCTCTCCGATCTCGAATACGAAAAATGCTCCGAGGGCTCGATACTGCGAAACGAAATCGATCCCCCGAAGCCCGTTGGGAAGAACAACGGCGTGGCACGCGGTCTCGTAGGAGGGCGGGGCTTGGCCAAACGCCGCCAGCGGCACGGTCCGCCGGGGCTCTCCCCGCTTGAACCAGTTAACGAACGGGTAATCCTCGGAGAGAAGATTACCTCCGTAGCCGAGCCTACCTAGCTGGATCTTGACCGCGTCGAAGAGTCGTCGCTGGGCTTCGCTCTGGAACTCGCTCATTATCCCCCCGCCATTCCAGACGACGCCTGAGCCGCCCCCCTCCATTTGGCTTGGGTGCTCGCGTCCTCCTGCCATGACGACGCGCACCATCCACGGTTGCTCAACGAACCTGAACTAATGGTACGGTCGGACTGTTTCGATTGCCAGAGTCTGGTATCGGCATCTCACTAGACCAACGCAAGAAATCGCCCGAGACAGCGTCTGAAGCCAGGATGAGTCAGGTCTGGCAGCCTGGGAAAGATTCCAGCCTCAATGGAGATTATGGCACGCAGAAAAAAGCTCGCATGCATGAACCAGGGGCCCTTTCCTTCAGGGATGGGGCTCGACGCCTTGGGGCAGGTCAGTTCCGTACGTAGGCCAGGCTTTCCAGCCTGACAGGACCGGCTGTCAGGCTTTCCTGACCTACTTTCTTGTCGGCGTACTACTCGACCGATCCCGAACTCAAGCGGATTGGCCTCACGCTGGAAGCCCTCGGCCGGTTGGGCAACACAGCGGACGACCCACTGTCGTTGTCGGGTCCATTCGTGTCCGCGAGGATTGCCGCTCAGGCCCTGGCCGACTCCGAGGCAGCCGTTGTCGTGCTCGACGCCCTCAATGCCGACCACGCGCGGCGGGCAGCAGCCAGCATAGTCACTCCCCCCCATGGCACTCCGAACATGGGCTGAGACCGCTCAAGTCACTCCGGCTGAGAAGCCTCGGGCCGCTTGACGATTGTTGCGTCGGGCAATGCCTTTCGGATCGCTCGAAGACCAGAATCCGTCACTTCGGTCCCGCTGAGGTCCAGGGCCTGGAGGTTGGTCAATCCCTTGAGATGCTCGAGACCCGCGTCGGTGATCCGGGTCTCGCTGAGGTCGAGGGATTGGAGGCGCGTCAATCCTTCCAGGTCGGCCAGGCCCGCGTCGCCGACTCGCGTCGCGGCCAGGCTGAGTGACCAGAGGCGCGTCATTCCTCGAAGGCTTTTCATCCCCGCATCGGTGACTCGAGTCTCACGGAGGTCGAGCTTTCGGAGATCGACCAGGCCCTGGAGATGAGCCAGGCCCGCATCCGTCGTGGCGGTGTCCTTGATGTCGAGGATGCGCAACCCCTTCAACCCCCCCAGGATGGCCAGGCCGGCGTCGGAGATGCGGGTCCGGTGCAGCCCCAGTTCCTGGATCTTGCTCAACCCCTTGAGCGGTTCGAGACCGCGATCCGTCACCGGGGTCCGACTGAGGTACAGCCACCGGAGTTCGCCAAAACCCCTCAGGTGGTCCATTCCCGCATCGCTGATGTGGGAATCGAGCAGGGATAGCCTCTGGAGCTTGCCGAACCGGCCCAGGTCAACGAGGTCCTCGTCCGAGATGAGGGGACCATCGAGGAAGGCGCCGACAACCGGTCTGAGGGGATCGTTTTCATCCCGCTCCACCGATCCCCCGATCCTCTGGATCTGGGCAATGGTCGGCTCATCCTCCGAACGATCACCCCCATCGGCGATGGTTTTTCGAGCGGACGGAGTGTCGCCTCCGGCCCGACGGGGCGTAGACGTCTCCTATGTCGAGTCCGATCGCTCTGGTGAGCAGCCAGCCCAGGACAAACTGGCCCATAGCAGACTGCCGGCAACCCGCAGCATTCGCCGAGGCAAGATTGTCATGGCTCGGTCCTCCGCATCTCGTTGATGAACGCGAATTCATGCATCCGGCTGGCAACACTCGACTCTTCTCGACGCCCGCCATGGTCCACCACGGCGGCGACCCGGCGGGCCAACGCGGTGCCGTGGTCGGAATGGTCGGGAGTCATGGGCAGGTCGGGAGCGCTTTCAACGCGCCACTCTCCGCCTCGTCCTGGAAAAAACGAGACTGTCGCAAAGGAACCGGGTGCGAGGGGGATCTCATCGTGACGCACCTACGAGATCCTCGCTCCCGACGCTCCGCGTCTCCCCGGCGCTCGGGCCGCAGGAGCGGCCGGGAAAGCCGTTCCCACGCCGGAGCCTGGCAACGAGATCACCCGGTATCTTTGCAACATTGTCGAAAAATCGCACAGATTTTATCACCCAATGGCACTTGGACTTCGGGCGAGAGAATCGCGCCTCGAGGCCGGCACGCGTTAAGCTTTTTGAAATCTTGAGGCATCCTAATAATATAATATAGTCAGGGCAGAGGACGACTCGACACGAGAGGGGCTTTCGCACCTCGGGTTTCGCTTTCGGCCCGGCCGATCGTCGCGATGATCGGACCCAGTGCACACCGGATCTCACCCAACCACGCCCAGGAACCCTCGGATCGACCGTGATGGGCTCTCCATGAGAAGAGCACCACGACCTTCAGACGTCCTCCGGAGAGCATGTGACAATGGAGGTCCCCGAGCGTGTAGAAAACGAAATCCGACGAACGAACCCAGCGGCCCGGCCCAATCTCTCGAAACGAACCCAGCGCGACCCTCAGAATCCGCGAAACGAACCCAGCACGACCACGGAAATACGAGGAACGAACGCAGCAACCCGGCCCAATCTCTCGAAACGAACCCAACTTTGGCATGAATGCGTGCATCAGGGAGACCCAGATCAGTCGATCGACGAGAGAGAGGCGACACGGGCACGATAAATGGCTTGGTCTTGAGGTTCCTGAACATTCGTCTCGGTTTCGAGGCGCGGCTGTCCCTTCTCCCATGACTCAAACTGGGGAAGAGGGAGGCCGAAGGCCGCGGTGAGGGGTCTTCCTCCAGCGCACCCGCCTGCCACTCCCACGGGACTTTCTCGACCGTCTCGAGACGCTCACCCAAAAACCCATGATCCTGGGTTTTCTTGCTTGCAATGGGCGGTCCGAGTCGTTCGAATAATGAATGGATGAGTCACGAACTCGAAGGGAATCATCGATTGTGAGGCGGGCGTTCTGCCTGCCCCTTCGAAAACCGCGGGCCCGACACCGGAACCACAACGTGGATGGCCGGGCATCCCAGTCATTGTCTATCTCCAATCCACGACCTTACGCGGACAACCCGACAGGAGAGCGCCGTGGCCAGGGTGGTCATCTGCCCGTCATGCCAGTCGAAAGGGGCCGTTCCGGAGGACGCCAAGGTCGCGCGCATCCGCTGCCCGCGGTGCGGAGTGATCTTCGACGTCGGCGCCGACGCGAGCCGATCCGGGCCGGTGCCGGCCGCGGGGGCCCGGCGGCCGGCCTCGTCGCCGTCGGTCGCGTCCGGCCCGGCTCGTTATGACGAGAGCGATGTCGTCCACGACGCACCGTCCAGAACGCCCGGTCCCGCGGCCCGGCGACCGCCGGTCCCCGCTCCGGCCGGTGCCGGTGCCACGATCGGGAAGAACGTGCTCCTTTACGCCCTGCTGGGACTCAGCGGGCTCGTGGTGGTCCTGCTGGGTGTGGTCCTGGCCCTCGTGCTGTCGCGCGGCGGCGGGGGAGGACAGCCCGCACCGATCGCCAATGCCCAGCCCGCGGCGCCGCCGGGCGCGGCACCCGGAGTCTCGGGGTTCACCCCGACGAGGTTGACCGCCAGCTCGGGCGAACCACCGGCCCCGAATTCGACCCCCTCTCTCACCGTGACCACGCCCTCTCCCTCCGTCTCGATCGCCACGCCGGCCGCGCCTCCCGATCCCCAGGAGATCCTCCGCCGGCTCAAGGACGCGACGGTCCTCGTCAACATCAAGATCGGCAAGACCACGCTCGGCAACGGTAGCGGCTTTGTCGTCGAGGTGGACGGCGATCGCGTGCTGGTGGCGACCAACCGGCATGTCGCGGTCGTCGACATGTCGGAGTTGCCCCCTCGCTTTCAGGCCCAGGGGATCAATCCGTCGCTCGAGGTGGTCTTCCGGAGCGGCCAGGGACCGGAGGAGCAGGTCCTGCCCGCCGAGATCGTCGCCGCCGATCTCTCCGGTGAGATGAACGTGGACCTGGCGTTCCTCCGGGTCCGGGGGGTGAGCAAGCCTCCCACGCCAATCGACCCGATGAACCGCATCGAACCCTTCCAGGGCATGACCTACGTGGGAGCAGGCTTCCCCTTCGCCGGGGTCATCAAGATCGCCGACAACGAGGGCAAGCCTTCGGTCGTCATCACCGGGGGACGGGTCTCCACATTCAAGCGGGACGAGTTCGGGCAACTGCTGGTGTTGCAGGTCGACGGCTCGGTCCAGCCGGGCAACAGCGGGGGCCCGATCATCGACGAGAAGACCGGCAAGCTGCTCGGGGTGGCCGTGGCCAAGGCGTCCATGGCCGATACGATCGGCTTCATCGTACCCGCCGACGAGGTGCGCAGGGCGCTCGCCGGCCGCGTGGGCGGCATGGACCTCGCCCTCGAAGAGTCCAACCAGCATGGGATCGCCAACCTCCAGGTCAAGGCGATCCTCATGGACCCGAAGATGCAAGTCGGTGGCGTGGTGGTCCACGCCGCGCCCGCCTCCGCCGTCGGCAAGCTCGCTCCCGACAGCAATGGCAACTGGCCGGCATTGCCCAACACCAAACCGTTCGCGCTCCAGCGCGATGCCCGGACGCCGACTGCATCCGGGCAAGTCCAGGTCGCCGTCAACAGTGGGGACCTCAAAGGCCAAAAAATCCTGGTCCAGACGGGCCATCGGGACCTCCTGGGCCGGTTACACTACTCCAAGCCCAAGGAGGTCACGCTCCCCGACAAGCCCGGTCGGATCCGGCCCGCGGGAGGGCTTCAACGCATCTTCAATCTGGCCCGAGGCCCCAGCTTGAAGAAACTCGGGCCCCTGATCGACCCGGCCAGGGACTGCCGGATGTTCAAGGACGACAACCGCTTCAGGCTCACGATCGATATCCCGGGTAAGTTGCACACCCTCTCGCCCAGGCTCACCGACAACTCGAATCGACCGATCAACAACGCCCCGATGACCCTGACGGACGTCAACGGCGACTTCGTGAGCGTTGTCCAGATCAGCGGCGAGATCAACCCGGGCTCGACTCTGCCCCGGGACCGGCAGGTCCGCAGCTTCCCCTTCACGTTTCAGAGCGCGGGCTTGATCGTCTACCAGGACAAGAATAACTTCTTCCGGCTGGAACGCGCCGGCAGCATCGTCACCCGATCGCTGACGCCCCTCCACCGCCTCGTCATCGAAGCCGTCAAGGATGGGAAGCAGGCGATGGAACCCATCTACCGCGACGTGCCCGAGACCGAGTTGCTCCTGGTCCTTCAGAGGCGCAAGAACCGGATCAAGTGCATGTTCGTCCCGCAAGGGACCAATCAGATCTTCACCTTCCGTGACTTCGCCTTCAGCCTGCCGTCCAAGGTGAAGGTCGGCCTCAGCGCGACCAATATCTCAGCCCAGCCCTTCACCGCCACCTTCGAGAACTTCACCCTGCTCAGCAACTCCACGGAGCTCGACGACGAGTTGAACGATTAATCGCGAAGGCAGAAGGATAAGGGATGAAGGATGAATCAGAATCCGGCCGGCAGCGATTCCGCCCGCAGCCTTCCGCCTTCCGCCTTTCCAAGGGTATGATGAGGGCGGGGCCATCGACGAAGGGCCGCGAGACTGTCGCGGTCGGGACGATTCCGAGGGATCGGCGCCTGGGGAGGGGAACACGAGATGCTCGGTGCAAAGCTTTGGCTGGTGGTGTTGTTCGGGCAGGTGCCGGGGGGACAGGCCGACCCCGCCGCCCTGGTGGCCCAGCTCGGCTCGAGCCGCTATGCGGAACGCGAAGCCGCCGGCAAGAGTCTGGAACAACTCGGACGACCCGCTCTCTCGGCCCTCCGCGCCGTCCGCGACGCGCGCGATCCGGAGATCCGCATCCGGGCCTTCAACCTCATCCAGAAGATCGAAGGCGCTCTCCTGATCCAGCCCAGCCGGGTCCGGCTCGACTTCGACAACACCCCGCTGTCCGAGGTCGTCCAGTCTTTCAGCCAGCAGACCGGCTTCAAGGTCGTCCTCTTTCCCGAAAACCTCTCCAGGAAGTATCAGCGGGTGACACTCCATCAGACCGATCCACTCCCCTTCTGGAAAGCCATCGATCAACTCTGCGAGGCCGCTCAACTCCAGCCCAATCCATCCAGCTACGGTGCGGTTAACCCACGTGAACCGACCTTTCTCCTGACCGATGGCGCGATGCGGGCGGTGATGCCGAACTCGGATGACGGTCCGTTCCGCGTCAGTCTGCTCAGCCTCGATTATGAACGCCATATCAGTTACGCGATGGTGGGGGCGGGGATGGGATTGCGACCACAGCTCGGTAAGAACGCTGGGGCCCGTCGTCCCCAGGCCGCCACAGTGCGCCGGCCGAAGCCCGTGACGAGCGACCAGTTCACCGCTCACCTCATCGTGGCGGCCGAGCCGCGGTTATCCCTGAGCCAGAACGGCGCGCTCCATGTGGTCGAAGCCGAGGACAACCTCGGTAACTCGTTAGTCCCCTCGAGCAACAGCGGCCCGGTCTTCAACCGCGTCGCCGGCTATTTCGGGGTGGTCAGCGGATCGGTCATGCAACTCCAGGCCACGCTTCATCGCCCCGAACTGGCCGGGACCCGGATCAAGAAACTCCGCGGTGTCATCCCGCTGGCCGTCTCGTCGCGCCGCCCCGACCCACTGATTGTGCCCCTGAATCAGGGCGCCGGCAAGCACTTCGAGAACCCTGATGTCGAGCTGACGCTCCATGAGATCCGATCCAATCCGACGACCCGCCAGACGCTCATCGAGCTGTCCATCAAGGTCAAGGAACGCGGGACGATCGCGGAAGCCGGCGAGTCCGATGCCTTCAACGCCGTCTACCGCTTCGACACCCAGCGCCTCCAACTGGAGATCTTCGATTCCCGAGGCCGCGTGGTCCCCTGGTTCCCCTCCCCCGTCGATTCCGAGACGTCCCGCGTGACCCTCACGCTGACCAACCTGCCCGCGCCCGCTCCGCTCAAGGAGCTGCGCTATCACACGCTGACGCGCGCCACCATCAATGTCCCCTTCGAGTTCAAAGACATCCCCATGCCTTAGATCCACTGGAAAGGCGCAACCGCGGACGAATAAGATCGGGGCTTCGGCGAATAATCGCAGAGATTCCGCGGCGGCGCCGTCCCATTTTCCGGGGGATCTCGTCTGGATCCACTGAGCGTCGCTGAGGGCGGGAATGACCCGGCGCAGTCCGTTCGATCGCGTGGGGTTCCGTCCGATTTCATCTTGATGAAGGCACTTGAAACGAGGAGTTCGGTCATGAGGATTCGCCGCGCCGGTGCGGGTGTGGTGGCGGTTATGGGAGCCGGGTTCCTGGCGATGGCCTTTTCCCAGGCCGCTCAGGCCCAGGTCAAGCTCGAGTACAAGTTTCCCGAGGGGAAGAAGCTCACGTACAAGGAGACCACGAAGACCCATCAGGTCTTGACGATCATGGGGACGGAGATTCCGACTGATGTCGATCAGACGTCGGTCTCCTCGCTAACCGTCGGCAAGCGGCGGGACGACGGGACCCTGCCCGTGGAACACAAGCCCGAATCGATCCGCCTGGAGTTGTCGGCTGCGGGTGGCATCAATGTCACCTACGATTCGAGCGATCCCAATACCAAGATCGAGAACGAGCAGGTCGCCTTCCTGGGTGAAGTCCTCAAGCTGGCTAGCGAGTCCGTGTACACGGTCGTCCTCGACGCCCAGAACAAGATCAAGGCGATCGAGGGAACCGAGAAGCTCCTGGAGAAAGCCGACAAGCTCGACGACAAGGCGAAAGCCGTCATCCACGGCCAGCTCCATCCCGACAAGCTCAAGAAGGACTTCGAACAGTCGCACCGAAACCTGCCCGATGTCTTGGCCCGGCCCGGCGACACCTGGGAACGGACCGAAACCCTCGGCATCGGCGGCGGCCAGACCCTCACATTCCGCAAGAAGTATGAGTACGCTGGAACCGAGAAAAAAGGCGATAAGAGCCTCGATAAGATCACGAGCAAGGCGATTGAGGTCAAATACAGCATGGATCCCGACGCCGATTCGCCGGCCAAGGTGACCAAGAGCGACTTGAAGGTCGAGTCCTCCAGCGCAACGATGTTATTCGACCGCGAGGCGGGTTGCGTGGTCGAGACCAAAGGAAAGACCCAGATCAAGGGGAGCATGACCCTCTCGATCCAGGGCCAGGAACTCCCCGGCGAGCTCGATCTGACCCTGGAGTCCGACACACATCTCCAGCCGGCGGCGAAGTGAGCCGAAATCCCGCTGGATGCGTGATCACCGCGCTCTCCCGGACACGGCGCCGGCCAACCGGCGGGCCGATGTCCGGGACTCGGTCCACTTCCGCGATCGTCCCCGCTCGCGGTATCCTGATCGAGATTCAAGGAGATCGATCATGAAGATTCCTCGTGCCGCTCGAATGGGGGTGGCGGTTGTCGCAGTGGCCTGCCTGACGCTGTCCGGGGCGCGGACGGCCCAGGCGCAAGCCCAGGTCAAGCTCCAGTACAAGTTCCCCGAAGGGAAGACGCTCCGGTATCGGACGACCTGGAATGCCTTCCACACCGTGAACCTCATGGGGATGGAGATCCAGAGCCGAGAGAACAAGACGGTCGTCCAGACGCAGTCGATCGGTAAGCGACGGGGTAATTCCACCCTGCCGGTCGAGATGAAGGTCGAATGGCTCCGCGTCGATCTGAGGCTCCAGGGTGGCATCGACCTGAAGTTCGACTCGAAGAAGCCCGACGCCAAGATCGACGACCCGGAACTCGCCCTCCTGATCGATGCCTATAAAGTGGAGAGTGCGGTAGCCTACACGGTCGTGCTCGATAAGCAGGACCAGGTGAAGTTGATCGAGGGGACCGACAAGCTCCGGGAGGCAGCGGGCAAGCTCGACCCCATCACGCGGGAGCTGGTCCGCGGCCGGTTCGAGGCCGACCGGCTCAAGACCCAGTTCGACCAGGAGCATCGGAACTTCCCCGATGGTCCGGCCAAGCCCGGCGAGTCATGGGAGCGGACCGAGCTCATCGACCACGGCGGCCAGCCGCTCAGCTTCCGCAAGAAATACGAGTACGTCGGCACTGAGAAACGCGGCGGCAAGACGCTCGACAAGATCACCACCAAGGTCCTCGAAGTCAAATGCCTGCCGCCCGATGCGAACAGTGCGGCGCCGCTCAAGATCACCAAGAGCGATCTCAAGGTCGAGTCCTCCGAGGGGACGATCTTCTTCGACCGCGAAGCCGGTTGCCTGGTCGAGGCCCGGGAACGGACCAAGATCAAGGGGAACATGACCTCCTCGGGCGCCGGCACGGACACCTCCACCCCCATCGAGCTCACCTTGCAGACCAACATCCAACTTCAGGCCGCCGCCAGGTGAGCCCGACAGAGCTCTTGACTTCTTGAAGATACCCCGTTTGGAGAAGAGCTTTCCGGCCCGGGAAGCGTTGCGACTGAGGAACAAGATCAGCGTGTTGCAAGACGGCGAGCCGGAGTGGCTCAGACTAAAACCCTGAACCGCGCCACCGCCGATCGCCCCGCGCCACAAGGCGGCCGGGGCAGCGGGACAGCGCCTGTCGAGCTCGTTACGCCTCCGGCGTCAGTCCCAAGAGACGCTCGACAGCCAGCCCCATGTCAGGTGAGCGCATCAAGGATTCGCCGACGAGGATGGCCGAGATGCCCGCGGCTTCGAGACGTTCGACGTCAGCCCGGTTGCGGATGCCGCTCTCGCTGACCAGCACGACCTCGGGGGGAATCTGGTCGCGGAGCCGCAGGGTGTGCTCGATGTCGGTGACGAAACTCTTGAGGTCGCGATTGTTGACCCCGACCAGGTCGGCGCCCGAGGCCAGGACTCGCGACAGGTTGGCCGGGTCGTGGAACTCGACCAGGGCCGCCATCCCCAGGCGCTGGGCCTGTTCCCGCAAGCGAACCAGTTGCGCATCGTCGAGGATCTCGGCGATCAGGAGGATGGCGTCGGCGCCGGCCAGCCGCGCCTCGACCACCTGGTAATCGTCGATCAAGAAATCTTTACGCAAGAGCGGGATCGCGACCGAGGCCCGGACCCGCGCCAGATGAGCCAGATGTCCCTGGAAATACGGCGCGTCGGTCAGTATGCTTATGCACGCGGCGCCGTGCTCCTGGTAGATCCGCGCAATGGCCACCGGGTCGAAATCGGCCCGGATGACCTGGGCCGAGGGACTGGCCTTCTTCACCTCGGCAATCAGTTGGATCGGGCCGGGACCCTCCAGCGCCGCGCGGAAGTCACGGACCGGTGGGGCCGTTGCGGCTTGCGCCTCGAGCTCCTCCAGCGGGAACCGCCGGCGCGCCGTGGCCACTTCCTGATGCTTGGACGCCACAATTTCATCCAGGATGGACATCATCATCACGTGTCTCGATCAATCCAACCAGTCGGCCCTCGGCCGCCGCAAAGAACGGGATCCCACAGTCCCGGGCTCGCCGGATCACCCTGGCATACTCTACCAGGTCCGACACGCCGGACCGAGAGGGTTGCCTGGCGAGACGATCGTGCGGAGGGCGCATCCTGGGAAGATGCGGGGAATCGATCGGGAGGTGCGAGATGTGCGGGTATTGGCGCCATTCCCCCTCGATTTTCTGGCACAAACGGATTTGCGTATTACGGACGACACGTTATAGCAATACTTATTGTGGATGAGCTTGCGCGTCGCGAGGACCGGTTGCGTTGCTCCATCCATCGCATCGTCAGGGAGGACTGTGAGTGGCGAGAGGGATGGGGATGGGGACGACCGTTGTGCGGGAAGCTTCCCGGGGCGATCGCAACGAGTTGGCTCGATGTTTGACAGATCGGCACGATGAACGCGGAATGAATCAATGAGGCCCCGCATGGCAATGAGGCCCGGCGGATTCGGCGACAAGGAGGAAGGGGGCTCCCGATGGCGACGACTACACGATGTCCCAACACGTCCTGCGGATGCGTCTCGCAACTTGTGGACGACCCGCTGGGCCGGATCTTTCGATGTCCCCGTTGCCTGACGAAGCTGCCGACGGCGCCGGCGGCCGCGGCGGACTCGGGCTGGACCGCGGTCATCAGGCCGTCGCTTCGTCCCGGTACCGGTGGACGGGAAGGTAGCTTCCGGACGAGCCGGGCCCTCGCCCAGGACCGGATGATCCCGGCGACGGTTGGGTCCGGAGCCGGGACCGGGTTTGGCGGATGGGACGGTGGTCCATGGGGGTCGGAAAGTGGTGAGACGCCGATCGGCCGGCTCGGCCTCGAAGGGGAGAGCGAGTACGGACCGGGTCTGGGATTCGACGAGAGCGGCGAGGTGGTCGTCGAGCCGTTCTCTCGCTCCGGGAGCCTGGTTTCCGCGTGGAGCAGCGCATCAAGGGCCTCCAGGTCCTCGAGAGCCTCGACGGGATTCGGTTCCGGCTCGGCGTCGGCGTCGAGTGCATCGGGGGCGGTCGGCTCGGACGAGGGGCAACAGTTCGGGCGGTTCCGCGTCCTGGGCGTGCTGGGCGAAGGCCAGCACGCCACGGTCTACCGCGCCTACGACGCGATTCTCGATCGGGACGTGGCGCTGAAGGTGCCGCGCCAGGGGGTGCTCCGGACGGCCAAGTCGCTCGAGCGGTTCCTGGGCGAGGCACGGGCCCAGGCCCGGCTGCGGCATCCCCGGATCGTGCCGGTCTACGAGGCCGGCCGGGTCGGCGATCGGCACTACATCGCCATGGCCCTGATCGAGGGCCAGAGCCTGGCCGATCGCCTGGCAGAAGGCCCGCTGACGCATCGTCACGCGGCGGAGGTCGTCGTCGAGCTGGCCGAGGCGCTGGCCTATGCCCACGCCCAGGGGGTCGTGCACCGGGATGTCAAGCCGGCCAACGTCCGTCTCGACACCCGTGGCGACGTCTACCTGATGGACTTCGGCATCGCCTATCGCCCCGACTCCGACGAGGTCCCGGTCCCACCAGGCACCCTCCTCGGCACCCCGGCCTACGTCGCCCCCGAGCAGGCGCAAGGGGGGCGGGCCGATGTCCTGCCGGCGAGCGATCAGTACAGCCTGGGAGCCGTCTTCTACGAGCTGATCTGCGGCCGGCCCCCATTCGTCGGCCCTCCCTCGTACGTCCTGTTCCACACGATCCACCACGATCCCCCCTCACCCCGCTCTGTCGCCGCCAAGGTCCCACGCACCATGGCCGCCATCTGCCTCAAGACCCTGGCCAAGCGACCCGATCAGCGCTATGCCGATTGTCAGCAGTTCGCCGACGATCTCCGGCGATGGCTCCGGCGCGAGACCCCACTGGTCTGTCGCCGGGGCTGGTCGCGGATCGGGAGATGAGCCGGCGGCGGCGACGAGGGGTCCTCTAGGGAACTTCAATCCTCCGTTTGATCGGATCGGGGTGGAGGTTGAAACTTTCGCCGTGGAGCGGCCCGTCGTCCTCGAGACTACCGCAGCCGTGTTCGTCGATACCAAGGCGGACATCTGTACGATCCCGATGAGCCATTCCGAGGTAATCGATCAGCTCGTCGCCGGAGAACTCATTCCCCTCGATCACGTATCGCTCCCCGGGCTGTGGATTGATGGGGAGTATCACCGTGTCGCCCGACCTCACCCGCCCGACGTCAACCAGGTTCGACGCGGTTTCCACGATCAGGTGAGCGATGTCGGAAGAGCTGTGGTTCTCGAACACCAAACGCGGCTCGCGCGGGAAAACGTCCAGGGGCTGTCGCACGAAGTAAACCACAAGGAGTCCGGCGAGAACGAACGCGAGAGTGAAGATTCGGGTCCGAGTTCGCGGCGACATCACCGATGTCTCCTGGCCATTCCGATCTCTCGCGGAACCCTTCGACCCTCGGTGTAACGTAACCGAACCGCTTCATCGTCGGCCCATACACGAGTCGCGGTCTCACCCGGCATCCGCCGATGCACCGACCGGTTCGGGCTCCGCGACGCCGGCACCCACGCCGACCTCGAGGGCCGGATCCGGTTCGATGACGGGCTCGTCCGGGACATCGAGGGCCTCGGCGAGGTGGGGAGACGTCGGGTCGCCCATGGCCGTCGGCCAGATATGGAACCCACCCCGCCAGGACGGGGGGATCTCCCAGAGGCCCCAGATCCCCTTCCCCTCGTTGTAGCCGTCGTAGGCCACGTCGTGCTTGCCGATGTAGCGCTTGGTCCAGTGGCATTTGCCGTTCTCGAGGTTGTACTTGCCGCGGATCAGGAACGGGCCGATCATGTCCCGACCTTCGCCGGTCATGACCCCCTGCCGAAAGCTCAGGTGCAACTCCATCTGATGACGGCCCGGCAATTGGCGCATGAGGAAGAACCCACGCCAGGGCCCGGAAGGGAAACGCGGATCGGTCTCGGTGCCGACGGGTGGCTCGGGCTCGACGGGCGGTTGCGGCGGCTGCGGGGTCATCATGATCGCGGGCCTCGCGGGTCTGGCGGTTGGCCTCGAGTGGGCCGGGGGTCTCCTACGAAGGGGGATCCTTCTTCGAGTTTGGTCCGACGCCTCGGGTGGTGTCAAGCGGATGTCATGAGCGCGGACCGCCAAGGGTTGACTTCCAGGTCGATTGACAGAACATGTCCCCGAAGTCCAACATGGTCGGCCCGGACGGCGGGGCCAGAGGGGGCGAACTCCCTGCCGGCGGGCGGTGTCCAGAGGGGCTGAACGCTGAGTCGGATCGGATTGATTCGGCCCTCAGCCTTCAGCCTTTCCGGGAGACGGGAGATACCATGCAGCGCATCTGGCGGGGATTCCGGATGGAGTTGAGGCCCACCCTGAGCCTGGCCTGGCCGGTCATTGCCGGCGAGCTGGGCTGGATGGCGATGGGGGTCGTCAACACGATCTTCGTCGGGCGGCTGGGGGCCGAGGCCATCGGGGCTGTCAGTATCGGGAACATGCTGTATTTCGCAGTGGCGATCTTCGGGCTGGGCCTGCTCCTGGGCCTGGATACGCTGGTCTCGCAGGCGTTCGGGGCCGGTCGTCGCGTCGAGTGCCATCGATGGCTGGTCCACGGGGTGTACCTCTGCCTGATCCTCTCACCGATGGTCATGGGGCTGCTGATGGCGAGCATCCCGCTGCTGGGCCGGCTGGGATTGCACCCGGTGGTCCTGGAGCAGGCCATCCCGTTCCTCCGGGTGCAGATCTGGAGCACGTTGCCGCTGCTCCTCTTCTTCGCCGTTCGCCGCTACTTGCAGGCCATGGGGCTGGTGAAGCCGGTGATGTTCGCCCTGATCAGCGCCAACGCGTTCAACGCGCTGGGCGACTGGATCCTGATCTACGGGAACTGGGGTGCGCCGGCGATGGGAGTCGTCGGCTCGGGGTGGTCGACCGCGATCGCGCGGGCGTACATGGCCGCGGTGGTGATCGGCTACGCCCTGGTTTACGACGTGCGGCATCGGACGGGACTGCTCCAGGTGTCCCTGCGCCTGCACCCGGCGCAGCTCGGGAAACTCGTCGCGCTGGGACTGCCGGCGGCGGTCCACATCACGCTCGAAGTCGGGGTGTTCGCGGTGGCGACGACCCTGGCCGGGATGCTCGACCCGGTCGCCCTGGCGGCGCACCACGTGGTGCTCGACATCGCCAGCGTGACGTTCATGATTCCGCTGGGATTGTCGGCGGCGGGAGCGGTTCGGGTCGGCCAGGCGCTGGGACGGGGTGAGCCGTCGTCGGCCGGACACGCCGGCTGGACCGCGCTGGCCCTGGGGGCCGGCTTCATGGCCTGCGCCGGACTGGTGTTCGCCGTGATGCCCCGGGCCCTGGTCTCGGTGTTCACCACCGATCCCGCCGTGATCGCCAGTGCGGCTTCGCTGATGCTGGTCGCCGCCGCCTTCCAGCTCTTCGACGGTTTGCAAGGTGTCTCGACCGGAGCCATGCGCGGGGCCGGCGATACTCACACGCCCATGGTCTGCAACCTCGTGGCACACTGGTTCGTCGGCCTGCCGATCGGCTACCTGCTGGCCTTTGGCGCCGGGCTCGGCGTCTTCGGCCTGTGGGCCGGGCTGGCCCTGGGGCTCGCCGCGGCCGGGATCTACCTGCTCACCGCCTGGACCCGCAAGGCCCGGGCACTCGCCCGGGGCGAATATGTCCTGGCTGGGGTGAGCGAATAAGCCAGGTCACTCGCGAAACCGCAGATGGTCATAGTGGTAAGTCAAGGCGCAAGCATTTGTATTTTCCAGCCACGAGCCACTGCTGAGCCTTCAGATCAGCTCATGGATCGGCTCAGCGGTCCCGGGGAGGATGGAGACCGGTCGGTTGGCCTTGTCCTGGATGAAAGCGTGGGGGTTGATGCCGAGGTTGTGGTAGATGGTGGCCAGGACGTCCTGATACTGGACCGGCCGGCTGGCGGCCGAGCCGCCGAGCTTGTCGGTCGAACCGATGACCTGGCCGACTTTCATGCCGCCGCCGAACAAGAGTGCCGAGTTGACGCGGGACCAGTGGTCGCGGCCGGCGGCCTTGTTGATCTTGGGGGTGCGGCCGAACTCGCCCCAGACGACCACGGTGACGTCACGGTCCAGTCCTCGGAGGTGGATGTCCTCGACGAGCGCCGAGACCCCTTGATCGAAGAGTGGCAGATGTTGACGGAGCCAGGGGAAGTTGCCGCCATGCGTATCCCAGAATCCGTAGGCGACCGTCACGCATCGCGCGCCGGCCTCGACCAGCCGGCGGGCGATCAGGAACTGGTCGTTCCACATGGGCGCGGCGTCGCCCAGGGGTTGCTTCGAGCCGATGCCGTAGCGGTCGCGGAGCCTCGGATCCTCGCGGCTGACGTCCAGCGCCCTGGCGACCTTGTCCGAGGTCAGGACGTCGAAGGCGCGGCGGTAGACGTCGTCCATGCCGCCGGTCTCGGCGTTGTCGAACCGACGGCGGAACTGGTCGAACTGGCCGAGCAGAGCGCGTCGGCGATCGAACCGGGGAGGCGCGACGTCTGGCGGAGGCTTCAGGAGTGCCAGGTCGTCTCCCTCCATCCGCGATGCCCTGTAGAGAGGGCCGAGGAACCCGGGCCCCGGGCTGTTGTACGGCTTGTGCTGCATGACCGGAAACAGGTCGATGAACGGCGGCACGATGGGGTCGGCCTGCCCCTGGGTCCGGGCGATCACCGACCCGAAGCTGGGTTTCCCCTCGCGCTGGCTCTGACCCATGGGGAAGCCGGTGACGTTCTGGAAGCTGGAGTGCTCGTCGCGCAGGCCGACGATCGATCGGATCACGGCGACCTTGTCCATGACGCCGGCAATTTGGGGCAGCATCTCGCTGATTTGCACGCCGGGCAGTCGGGTCGCGATCGGCTTGAACTCGCCGCGGATGCCGTCCGGGGCGTCGGGCTTGAGGTCGAAGGTATCCTGGTGCGATGCGCCTCCTGAGAGGTAGATCATGATCACCGATTTGTGCGACGACCGCGCAGCCCTGTACGGACTCCGGCTGGTCCCCCGCGTCTCGGCCTGGAGCAGCCCGGGGAGACTCAGCCCCCCCATCGCCAGCCCGCCGATCTTGAGGAACGACCGCCGCGACTGGCCGTCGCAATACCGCGTGTGCCCGCCCGGTCCCCACAAGGTCAGCATGATTGATCTCTCCCTTCCTTCGACGTCGCGTCGAGGCCAGACCGTCGTCGGTCCCGTGTCGTCCCGGACCGTCTCCCCATCTCCGACCCGTGTTAAACAATAATGTAACCTGCCGGAGCGGGCAGGGCAAGTGTGCGGTGGCGATGCGAGGCTGCCATGAGCGCGTCTTCGTAGACGGCAGTTCCGGGCTCGGCGAAACGTTGGCACTGACCGGACGGCGTGCCATGCTGGTTGTGTTGGTGTAACGTCTTTGATTTCAGGGACTTCGGCAGGAAAACCGGTGCCGCAGATTGGCACTCAGTGGCATGTTTTCAGCACCGGGCTCCCGGTTCTCGATTTGCGGCGGGGTCTCGAACCGTAGTCAATGATCAGTAGTCGGTGAAGACGGGACAGTGACACAGCCTCGAGCGCCCTGAATCGCTGATGCGCACACGATCTCTACTGCTACTCTTATTATGCCTCAGCTTTTGAGACCCGTTAATGCACCTATAGCGGGATTGGCCCATTTTTTTGGCGCAACCCTTTATGTAACTGAGATATAAAAATTCGGATGCGGGCCGAAAATTGTGAAGTCCCTATCTCGGCGGATGGGTAGGGGTGGGCACAACCCACCTGCCGGCCCAGCGTCGTGGTGGGTAGGGGGGGACGAATTCGCAAACTCCTCCGGCTCAATCGATTGCGGCTAGAGCGCCGATCACTTGCATTGCGCACGCCGCGGAGCGCTATGGCAAGGTCTCCCGACTTTGCCACCCGGCCGACCGAAGGTCTCCTGTAATGGGATGCGGTTCGTGTGTGCACTATGCATATCCCATTTCCCCGGCGAAACCGGCGACGGTAGCGACTCCCCGAGAAGGGCGCAGACGTGAAGGAGACCTTCGGTCCAGCCTGCGGCGGGGTCGGGAGACCCGCGCCCAGCGCCTCTCAAGGAGACCTTCGGTCCAGCCCGCGGCGGGGTCGGGAGACCCGCGCCCAGCGCCTCGCGTGCGCAACGCAACTGTGAGGTGCTCTAACGTGGTAGGGATCTTGACTCATCTCGGTCACATCCGGCGTTCGGACACCTGGCGGGAACTCTGGCTCGGACTCGGCATCGCGATCGAATCCTTCGAATCGCTCGGCTTGCCCCTCAACGCCTCGGATGCCGCGATCTGGAGGACTTGCCAGCGGGAGCAACTCGTGCAGATCACGGAGAACCGGCACGCCGATGAACCGGACTCGCTGGAAATGGTGATCCGGAACGAGCATCAGCCGGATAGCTTGCCCGTCGTGACAATCGCGGATCCCCGTCGGATTGCGCGGGATCGGCTCTATGCCCAGACGGTTGCCGAGCGGTTGCTCGACTACCTGATGCGAATCGACGAGGTCCGCGGGACGGGGCGGATCTACGTGCCGTGATCCGCGGATGGAAGGATCTCGATTCCCCGGGCGACGGCGCCCGGCAGGCCGAACTCCGCGACGGTCGTCATCGTCGAACAGAACAATGATCCCGCGAGCGAGCAGCCGACCGTCCGGGCAACAATCTCCGCTTGATCGACATGTTCTCCGGCCCTCAAGTCGTCGAGTGCGCGGTGACGGATCCCTTGTCCGCGATCGTCATCGGCCGGGCCTCCGGAGTTGAGCCCCAGATCAGCCGTAATGGGTTGAGCTGGGAATGAAATTGTACCGCGCGGCTCCATGAGGCAAAGGAGTTAGTCGTGACCGCGGGCGGAGTCCTCATTCTCTCATGCGAAACCGCGCTCCGCACCCGACACGAGAATCGGTGCGCGCGATGATTGTCGGGTTCTCGGCTCATCGGCTCATGACGTCAATAGGAGCCCCCGAACGCTTCGATCTTCAGCCGGGACGCGGAGAGCCCGACCGCAGCGGTGGACTTTTCCTTTGGAGAAGATCTGCTCGGCCAGGGCGTCGGATGCGGTGGAGCACCGACAGAGGGAACCGTGAACCCTCCCGGATCGAAAAGCCTGTTCTGAACGCGATCGATCTCGCGCAGGCGACAGCTTCGGGAGCCTTTCCGGTCCACTTTCGAGGCCGTGGAAGACCGGCTGATGCGCGTTGCAGGCAGGGTGAACTGGAACGGAACTCGAGGTAAGCGACCTGGTTCTCTGACCGGAAAGTCGGCGGGGTGGTGTCGAAGTTGATCGCAGCGATCAACAGAACTCGTCCGGGTCTCGACCCTCGCCACAAGTTGTTGGCGGAATCTCACTTGGAGGAGCGACTCATGAGATGCCCCTATCTGCGATTCGGATCGTTCAACCTGCCTCGGAAGCGTACTCGTCGTGGGCGATGGTCGCTCGCCGCCGAACGGATTCACCATCCACGCGAGCCGGCAGAGGCTCGATTCTGAGAGACCAGGGCCTCCGTAGGTCCTTCCCTGTCTTCGTGAGCAAGATTCACGGTTGAAGAGCCAAAACCGGTGATGAACGCTGAGGATTCTGGAAGCTAGGCAAGCTTTCATTGACCTTGCTACTTGATTTGACTCGCATGCAGGATTACAACATCGGATTCAGGGAACCACGCAGGTTTGAGGAGTATCGGCAAGGTGAGCCCAGGGCGAGGATGCCCGAGAGTGGCTCGGCCTGGATGCCGTCCCCGTCGGTCGGATTGTCCCATTCTGGGTTTCGCTTTCAACGTCCGTCTCGATCCGTTCAGTGTCGGTGACCGTCCATGACCGTGGCAAATCCGAAAGGCCCATACGAGCCCGACGCGCTAGCGAGTGCATTCCGGCGGATACCATCCCATGCACTCGCTGGCGCTTCGGGCTCGTAAGAATCACTCATCGCGATCCACCTGGAGAGACCTCCCATGAACCGCCGTTCTGCGCAGTCCGCGAGCCGTCAGGGTGTCGTTTCTCGTCGTCGGCAGAAGGAGCGGGTGCTCCAGCCTTTCTTCGAGGTCATGGAAGACCGGACGATGCTGGATACCGGCGGACTGCCGGCCGCGATCGTGGTGGGCCGGACGCTGGCGACGCCGTCGACGGCGGCCTCGGACACACCCGCGCCGTCGTATTTCGTCGGCGAGGTCGAGAACAACCAGGTCACGATCACGTACACGGTCTACAACGAGCAGGCCGGTACGGAGACCGGCGTCTTGCTGACAGATACGCTCGAGCCCGGCGTGACCGTCGTCAGCTCATCCGTGACCCTCGACGGCACAACGACCACGCAACTTCCCGACCAGAGCGGCCAGAACCTGGCCTGGAGCCTGGCCCCGATCCAGGGATACGATCGCGAGAGCGCGGCGCTGACGGTCAGCCTGCCCGCGCTGGGCGCGGGTCTCACGACCCCGTTCGCAATCGACACCGGCGCAGGCGTTCGCCATGCTCGACGCCGGCGCCGTGTCGGCCACCACGCCGGCGGCGACGGTCCAGCCGGGGAACGTCTCCGACCCCAGCCTGCTGGCCGCGACGGTCGATGCCGATACGAACGATCCGTTCATCCAGGAAGAGGCCGCGGCGCTCGAGCTACGATCCGACTCAGATCTTCAACTTCCTGCACACGCAGATCGGCTACAACTCGTACCTGGGCTCGGTCCGCGGCGCGCGGGGGACGCTCTGGTCGAACGCCGGCAATGCGCTCGACGTCGCCAGCCTGGGCGTGGCCCTGATGCGCGGCTCGGGCATCCCGGCGCAGTACGCCTCGGGGACGCTCTCGCAGAGCCAGGCCCAGACCTTGATCCTCTCGATGTTCCCGGCCAGCTATCAGACGGTCGGCTACATCCCGTCCGGCACGCAGACCTCCGACCCGGCCAACGACCCGCAGCTCCTCTCCGAGACCGAATCGCACGACTGGTTCCAGTTCGACACCGGCAGCGGCATGACCGACGCCGACCCGCTCATGGCGGGCGCGACGATCGGTCAGACGTTCACGACGGCCACCGGCACGTTCACGGCCGTGTCGCAGAGCCTGGAGGCGACAACCGAAATCACGCTGAATGCCGAGTTCTATAATCAGATCGGCGAGCTGTTCGGTCAGCTCCTCGGGGGGTCGGGCCTTTCGACAACAACCGTTCTCAATCAGACGTTCGACGACGATTATCTGGTGGGCCGGCCTCTCACGATCGGGAATCTCGTCAACAGTTCATCCATCGGCGCATTATTTGTTACCGCAACAACCAATACGTACACCCCTTACATCGTCATCGGAAATGATGCCCTTCCCGATTCCCAGTTGCCCGAGGCGATCACGGGGACGCCCTACCAGGAAGTGATCACGAACTTCCCGCTGGCCAGCCAGATCTTGAGCGGTTTATTTCTGAATGTCACCTTGAGTGGACCGGGGACTGCCTCGCAATCCTTCAGCCGAGCCCTTGTTGATCGCATCGGATACGCCGCAAGGCAAGGCATGGCTCCGCCCGAGAACCTCTCAGTCAGCCCGTCTGATCCTCCTATTATAACGCCGTTCGACGTAACGACACTGAACGTCCTTCCTGGACTTCAAAGTCCCGGCGCGGCACAGGGCCAGCGCTAACTAACGTACTATCCCGGTAAGGACTTCCATCAAGAACTTGTCGGACCATCCGCAGGCCCGGCGTTTCTTGGCGATGCGCCCCTTGCCTGGATGCTGCTTCAGCAGCGACAGCGTCAGCCGATTCAGCCACGCGAAGTTCTCCCGCAACGACTGCTCGCGGATCCGCGACTCGTCCTCGCGATCGGTCACATCGAGGGTCCAGTGACACGTGTTCTCGATGCCCCAGTGCGATCGCACGGCGTGAGCGAATCGCTTCACTTCGACGGTCAGGCTGCTGATGTCATAGCGCACCTCGACGCTCGCCTTGCCGTCGCGAAGGCCTGCGCGATGTCACCACGCCGATCGACTTCAGATCCTTCCATTGCGACTTCCCCGGCAGATCCTCGGGAACCGGCAGTTGCAGGTAGGTCCGCTCCTCCTCGCGGCCGTGGCCCTTCTCTCGGACGACCAACGCGGTGGTGCCGATGTCGTCTCCCTCGAGCCGTTCGTCGATGTGGTCGATGACGGCCTGATGCCGCGTCTCCTGGTTGCCCTTCAGCGCCAGCACGTAGTCGGCCTTGCCGCGGATGATCTCCTCGGCGATCGCCTTCTGCGCCCCCATGGCGTCGATCGTGATGATCGCCCCCTTGATGTCCACCAGCCGCAGCAACTCGGAGATCGCCGTGATCTCGTTGGACTTCTCGGCCCAGGCCACCTGGCCGAGCGTCAGGCCGAATTCGCTGGCCCAGATGCTCACCGAGTGCAAGGCGCCCAGGCCGTTCTTGCGGTCGTGGCTGCGGCGCAGCGTCTTGCCATCGACGGCCAGAACCGGCGGCTCGACGCCGCTGGCCTCGGCGGCTGTGGCGCAGAGCGCCTCGAGCCATCCGATGAAGCACTTCTGGAAGGCGGCCGGCTGAAGCGCCATGAGGACGCGGCGGAAGACATCCTTGCCGGGAACACCGGCGGGCAGCCCCAGCGCCGCGACGAGAACCTCTTCCTTGATCGCCGCCCACTCGGCGATCCCCGTCGGGCCGGAGGCTCCGGCGAGCACGCCCAGCACGGCGATGACGAGGACCGCGACGAACGGATGACGACGGTTGATGCTGGAGCGAGGGTCCTCCAGGTCCTGGAAGTGGGCCACGATCTCAGCGAGCGAAATACCCCGGGAGCTCGCCATCGTTCGGTCCTCCGCGCGTCACCTGATTTCGGATCACGTGGAGGCCATTGTACGAATCCAGCGATCGGGGCGCAAGCATTACAAATTACCAAGATTGCCCAGAGTGCGCTAGCCCTGCCCCTTTTCCGGCTTTTCTTATTACACAGGCAGCGTGACCTTGACCGTCCTCAACATCACCAACCCGGAGAACCCGCAGATCGTCGGTTCCACGCTCGTCACACAGGAAGCTTCCTACATCCCGGGCGACTCGGGCGGGAAACTTGAAGCAGCCTCGCTGGGCAACGGCGATTTCCTGGTCAGCGATGTCGCGCTCAACGGCAAACCGGTCGTCCTGCTCGTCGATCCCAGCGACCCGAACAACCTGGCCGTCAGTGCCATCTCGGTCCCCAGCGCGGTGCACGGGATCACCGTTGCGGGCGATCTGATGTATGCCACCACGGCGTCGGGCCTGTCCATCTACCAGGTCGGCCAGCTCATCAGCGATCCGGTGACGATTTCGGTCCAGGTGCCCACCGGAACCAGTGTGAGCGGCTCCTTCAACGACCCGGCGACGATCACGACCAGCGGAAACGTCGACACGCTCGAATGGACTCGCAATTTCGCCTACGGCAGCACCAGCTTCACGTTCACCTGGCAATCGAGTGTGAGCAACATTCAGGCCGGCCAGACGCAGGATGTGACGCTGGGAACGACCCTCGACTTCACGACCCAGGGCACGCCCGGGACAGTGACACTCCCTGCCACTACTGTAACCGGCGTGGCAATTATCGGCGTTTCGCCAGCATCCCAGACTGCTCAGCCCGGTGCAACCGCGACCTACGACGTGCGGCTGTTCAACCCGACCGGCACCGGCGTCAACTATTCACTGGGTATATCGGGATTGCCCCAGGACTGGACGACGAACCTTCCCGGCTCCGTATCGGTTCCAGCCGATGGATCGGTCAACGTATCCCTGGTAGTCACGAGCGGCGTGACCGACCCACTTGGCACGACTTCGTTCACCGTCACGGCGGAGAACGGCGACGGGGCCAGCGGCTCCGCGACGGCCAGCTTCACCCTCGCGGGCCAGCCGGTCCTTGTGCCTGATGACCAGTCGCACGGAATCGTCGCGTCGATCACTCCGACGCAGGCCACCGCGGGCCAAGGGACGTCCGCCCAATATGTCGTCCAACTGACCAACACGGGCAGCGCCGAGGATACGTTCTCACTGGCCGCCACGGGCCTACCAACGGGAGTGACGGCCACGTTTGGCGAGGCCACGATCGACATTCCGCCGGGCGCGAGCAACTTCCGCGACATGCGTCTGAGCCTCAGCGTCGCGAAGGGAACCACGCCCGGCAGCTATCCGTTCACCGTGACGGCGACGTCCACCAGCGATCCCACCGTGACCAGCGCGACGAATGGCACGCTCACCATGACAGCCGGAGGTGTTCAAGTCACGCTCAATCCTGGATCGGGTGCGCCGGGCAGCGGATTCCAGGCAACGGTGACCAATACGGGCACCGTGGCGGATACCTACAACCTGGCCCTGGCCGGTCCGGCCGCGCTGGTGGCCAGCCTGGGGACGATGAAAGTGACCCTGGCGCCGGGAGCCTCGCAGGTCGTGCCGATCAGTACGGGGGCCGTCGATTTCGCCGTGCAGGGGATGCTGGGTCTGACCGCGATGGCCACGTCGACGACCAACCCGGCGATCCAGAACGCGGCCTCGGCCGACCTGGCGATCCCGGCCACTTCGGGGATGACCGCCGAGTTCAGCCCGGCGACCCAGACGCTCTCCGCGCCCGGCACGGCCACGTTCCTGTTGATGGTCCACAACACCGGCAACACCGAGGACTCCTACAGCGCGACGATCATCGGAGCCAATGGGCCGATCACGGCGACGCTCGTCGGCCTGGACGGGTCGCCGACGCAATCGATCCCGACCTTCATCCTGCCGGGCCTGTCCACCGGTGCCATCGAGCTTCAGGTTGACCTCTCGGCCGTGGGGACGGGGACCGTCACGGTTCAGGTCAAGTCGTTGACCAAAGCCGAGACTGCGTCGCCCGATGCGGTGACGATCCTGAACTCGGTCCGGGTTCAACCGCAGCCCAAGCCATCTCCGACGCTCACCCCGGGTCCCCAGGTCGTCAAGGTTCAACGCTACGGCTACCACGCAATGCCGACGACCCTCGTCCTGACGTTCGACCAGGCGCTCGATCCGGCCACAGCGGAGGATGTCCACAATTACCGGATCGTCGGACTACATGGACATCGGATCAAGATCCTCCGCGCGGTTTACGACGCGACTCTACAAACGGTCACGCTCCATCCCGCACAGCGGCTCAGCATCCATCATCATTACCGGGTCACGGTCATCGGCACTGGGTTGCAGGGCGTGAGCAACACCAGCGGACAGCAACTCGACAGCGTCGCTGGCGGTCGGCCGGGCGACGATCACCTCACACTCACCGGGCGTGACCTGGTGCTGGACCACGTGTCGCGAAGATTCCTGATCCAAAACCAGATCATTCGGACCGATCCACCTTCGAAGGTTCGTCACAAAGATCCAGCGCCCGCGACCCATGCCAAGAGGGTCGGGGTTCACCCCCATGGACCGCTCAGGAAGCCAGGCTCGGCCTCGGGTCCCATTCTCCTCTTGGCCCGCAGATCCCACCATGAGCTGAGGGCTGTTCGAGAATGACTTGAACAACCACCACATGCCGACGGGCAAGCCGGTGCTGAGTGGGTTCGAGCTCGAGTTCAGCTCGGCGATGAACGCGGCCACGGCGGGGAATGCGAGCAACTACCAGTTGGGTTGGACCTCCACCAAAGAAGGTCAAGAAGAAGGTCGTGACGATCCTTCATCCCGTTGCGTTCCACGTGCATTACAGCGACTCGAACGACTCGGTGAACTTGCTCCTGAGCCGGGAAGAGGCATTCGCGAAGGGCGGGGAATTCACGGTGATCGCCGCGCCTCCGGATGGGGTGAGCAGCGCCTCGGGCGTCTTGCTGGATGGGAACGACGCAGGCGTCGCGGGCGACGACGGGGTGTTCACGATCCTGCCGAAGGCGCGGGGGATCACGCGGGGGTAGGGGCGTCGTGTGAGTCAGGAGGCCCGCGCCTGGTGCGGGGGAGACCTGCGGTCCAGTTCGGGGCGGGGTCGGGAGACCCGCGCCCAGCGCCTCGCGTGCGCAACGCAACTGTGAGGCGCTCTCATTCAACGGTACTGGCTCTAACCCCGAAACTTGGTCTTGGGGGCCTTTTCCACCAGCTCGTGCAGGGTGTGCATGATGTTGTAAGCGGAGAGCTCGCAGAGCAGATGCGTCACCTCCTCGTGAAGATCGTCGCCGAGCTTGGGCTCGACGGCCTTCATCAGGGCGACGACTCGGGCTTCCTGCGCCTGGAGTTCATGGGCCTCGATGCGGCCGTCGGCCATCGCGTCCAGGAACGTCCCGAGCCGTTCCGCGTACTGGCCGATCAGCGGGGTGTCGGTCGTCGCGTCCAGCCAATCGGTGCGACTGTTGCCGGGGGTGTCGGTCTTCTTGCTCATGATGATTGCCTCGTCTTGGTGATCGGGTCTTCGTTTAGTGGGTGTACGAGGTGGCTCGCTCTCGGTGGGCCTCACGCCGCTGCGCGGCGTTCGACGCCACCCTACAAGACTTTTTGTTCACTCTTCGATCAGTGGCTCGCTCTCGGTGGGCCTCACGCCGCTGCGCGGCGTTCGACGCCACCCTACAAGACTTTTTGTTCACTCTTCGATCAGTGGCTCGCTCTCGGTGGGCCTCACGCCGCTGCGCGGCGTTCGACGCCACCCTACAAGACTTTTTGTTCACTCTTCGATCAGTGGCTCGCTCTCGGTGGGCCTCACGCCGCTGCGCGGCGTTCGACGCCACCCTACAAGACTTTTTGTTCACTCTTCGATCAGTGGCTCGCTCTCGGTGGGCCTCACGCCGCTGCGCGGCGTTCGACGCCACCCTACAAGACTTTTTGTTCACTCTTCGATCAGTGGCTCGCTCTCGGTGGGCCTCACGCCGCTGCGCGGCGTTCGACGCCACCCTACAAGACTTCCCGTTCACTCTTCGATCAGCCGCCGGATGGCGGCCATCCGTTCCTGGAGCTTGGCCCGCCCGTCGGGCCCGGCGATGCGCGACTGCCACTCCTGGGGCAGGAAGGACATCGACGTGCACTCCAGGACCGCCGCCAGCTCCTGCTTCTCCTTCTCGAGCCCCTGCGCCGAGGGGATGAAATCGTCGAGGGCGCCGGAGAGGTCGTCGAGGGTCAGCGATTCACGGCCCTGGGTCAGCGCATGACGCTTGGCGGCCAGGACGATGCTCTCGATGTCGGCGCCGCTGAGTCCGTGGCCCGCGAGGTTTTCGGGCAAGGCGTCGGGGGCCAGGCTGGTCTTGTTCTTGCGGGCCATCGCCTGGATCATGAACCGCACCTCGTCCTCGCCCCGCGGGCTGAACAGGGGCAGATGGACCTCGGCGCGGCCCTGGCGTTTCAGGTCGATCGGCAGGAAATCGGGCCGGCTGGTCAGGAGCATCCAGATCAGCTTGCCCCGGTATCGGGTATCGCCCATCTGGCCGGCAATCATCGAGAAGACCCGGCTGGACGTGCCGGAATCCCCGCCGGCCTCGCGGTTCCCCAGCGCCGCGTCGGCCTCGTCGATCACGATGACGACCGGACCCATCGCCCGGAGCACCGTGAGGATCTGCTCGAGGTTCCCCTCCGTCTCGCCGACGTACTTCGATCGGAAGTTGCGGAGTTTGACGCAGGGGATTCCGACCGAGCCGGCGAAGCATTCGGCCAGGTAGGTCTTGCCGGTGCCCACGGGCCCGCAGATCAGGTATCCCATGGGAGCGGCGTCGAGCCGGCCCCGCGAGAGGAGCGTGGCGTCCTCGGTGAGCCGGCGCTTGATCGCGTCGCTGCCGACGAAGTCGTCGAGCGTGTGCGGCGGTTCGACGAACTCGACCAGCCCGCGCGCCTGGCGCTCGATCAGCCCCTTCTTCAGCCGCTTCAGTCCCTGGGCGTCGAGCTTATGGCCGGACTGCGCAGCGGCCGCCAGCAACCGCTCGAGGTTCGTCAGGTTCAACCCGCTGGTCAGCTCGGCCAGTTGTTGCGGAGTGAAATCGGCGAGGTTTCCCGTCTGGCCATCCCGCTCGTCGAATCCCTTGACGTACCGCTCCCGCGCCGCGATGTCCGGCATGGGGACATCGAGGGAAGCGATATGCGCGCTGCCGATCAAGCGCTCGTTGATCTCGGCCAGTTGGTCGCAGAGGAGGCAGAAGGCGATGTTGTGCTGCTTGATGTACGGGTTCTGGGCCCACGACAGCAGCCGGACCAGCCGCATGCCCTGGGTCCCGGCCATCTGGCTCAACTCGGTGGAGGGGACCAGATACTGGGCGTACTCGAAGATCACACCAATGCTGATCTGTTTGGCCGGGTCCTCCTCCATCAGGATCTGGCGGACGAGCTGATCGAGCAGGGCGAGGACCGCGTCCGGGTCGCGGGGCCAGGACTTGGGTTCGCCGATCCGCTCGGCGGCCTTCGCGACCATCCGGCGCAGGCGGTCGGCATCGTGGCCAGCGAAGACGCGGAGCCCCTGGCTGAGGTCATACCGAAAGACGACGTCCCAGGAGCCGAAGACCTGGGTCGCCAGGAAATCGGGCAGGCTGCCGTAACCCCCGACCGCGCCGCCGGCCTCGGTTCGCGGTACGAGGTCGTGGACGTTGCCGTGCAGCAGAAACACGCAGGTCGTGCCGGCGAAATAGAGCTCGGCGAATTCGCGCGCCCAGACCGGGAACCAGGCGGGCACGGCGCGCGCCGGCTCGCCGGGCAGCGTCGTGGACGGCGTTGCCGGTGGGGAGGGCTCGTTTGCGTGGGTCGAGGTCGCCTTGGGCACGGGCTCAGCTCCTCTCTGTCCGCAGTCAGTCGTTCTCGCTCTTGCGAACCTCTTCCGCTGGGTTTCGTCGGATCGGCGATGTCCGGGCCCTGGGTTCGGTTGCTCGATTCTGGAGTCGTCTCTTCGTGGCCTCTTTCTGCTCTCGCTCAGCATTCTCGACTCCGGCGCGCATGATGCCAGGTTAGATTAAAGGACATCTCGCGACTTCCCGCCACAAGATTTCGAGAATTCTCGGCCCGCTCCCCGGCGAGAGGCACTGGAAGCGTCCAGTAATCCTCGTATCCAACTGGGGACATCTCTCCAGCGGGGCCAAAGGGGTCAAGAGCCGATTGGCTGGACGGCCAGCAGCCAGTAGGATGATCGGTCAAATCGAGATCCCAAATCTCGACCAGGCCGTGGCTCGGGAACCCGACATCCGTCAGCTTGCTCGATCGACTCCAGATGGCCCGGCTGGATGCCTCAGACTGGAACGGGCTGCAAGGGTTTGATCTGCCGGCTTTCTCGAACGGCTGTCCGATCCCAACGACGACCTCGCCCGCGAATGGGACCGGGATCACGACAAGCACGTCGTTCAACCAGCTCCTGGCGGTCGTGCAACCCCACTTCAACTCGGCGACCTGGGAGGCATTCCAGCGATTCGGCGACAATGGTGTCCCGGCCGGAATTGTGGCCGAGGAACTGGGCCTTTCCGAGAAGGCGGTCATTCTGGCCAAGTCTCGGGTTCTCAAGCGGTTACGGGAAGAAGCCGGCGACCTCTTGTGGTAAATTCCGATTTTCGCGACAGGTTCGACGCGGAACCGGCCTCTCTTTTTCAGAAACCGTCGCTCGACCCGTTTCCGGAGACCGCCCAATGAACGCCCATCCAGACCTGCATCCGACCGACCAGACCCTGAGCTCCTACGGCCTGGGCAAGCTCGACGACAGTTCCGTGGAGGCGGTCAACCAGCATCTGGAGCAGTGCTCGACGTGTCGGAAGCGGGTCGCCGAGATGTCCGCCGATAGCTTCCTCGGCGGATCCGCGACGCTCAGAAGCCCGCGGGCCATTCCGCACTGAGCGGGGCCGGCGTGGTGCCCTCCAGCGTAATGGCCCGCATCGCCGCGACCGTCGGCCAGGTGCCGCACGTCCTGTTGCGCGACAGCGACATCGAGAACGGCCCCGGCCCCGATCATCAAACTGTCGTCGTCCGAGATCCCCGAACTTTCGGAGCGCCCCGAACGCTACCAGTTGTTTGGTGAGATCGCCCGCGGCGGCATGGGGGCCGTCCTCAAGGGGCGCGATAACGACCTCGGCCGCGACCTGGCCGTCAAGGTCCTGCTCGAGTCGCACCGCGACAAGCCCGAGCTGATCCGCCGGTTCGTCGAAGAGGCCCAGATCGGCGGCCAGCTCCAGCACCCCGGGATCGTCCCGATCTACGAGCTGGGCACTTTCGCCGACCGCCGTCCCTTTTTCGCCATGAAGCTCGTGAAAGGGCGGACGCTGTCCAGCTTGCTCGATGAGCGGTCGTGACCCGGCCCGCGAGTTACCGCGTTTCCTGTCGATCTTTGCGTCCGTCTGTCAGACGATGGCGTATACGCAGCGCGAGGCGTGATTCATCGCGACTTGAAGCCGTCGAACATCATGGTCGGTTCCTTCGGCGAGGTGCAGGTGATGGATTGGGGCCTCGCGAAAGTCTTGCCCGAGGGAGGCGCGATCGACGATGCCGCGGCCGGCAAGACGCGGGCCGAGGACACGGTCATCGCCACGGCCCGAAGCGCCGGTGAGGCGGACTCCGACCTCTCGATGGCCGGCAGCGTGATGGGCACGCCGGCTTACATGGCCCCCGAGCAGGCGCGCGGTGAAGTCGATCAGCTCGACGAGCGGTGCGACGTCTTTGCCCTGGGCTCGATCCTTTGCGAGGTCCTGACCGGCGAGCCGGCATTCACCGGCCGATCCTCGGGCGAGATCCAGCGCAAGGCCTCGCGCGGCGAATTGAGGGAGGCGACCGATCGCCTGGATGCCAGCGGCGTCGATTCGGAACTGATCGCCCTGGCGAAGGACTGCCTGGCCCCCGAGCAGGAAGACCGCCCGCGGCACGCGGGCGAGGTGGCGGCCCGGATCAACGGCTATCAGACGGGCGTGCAGGAGCGGCTGCGACTGGCCGAGATCGCCGGGGCCGAAGAAAAAGCCCGTGCCGAGGAGGCGACCAAGCGCGCCCGCGTCGAGCGCGATCGCCTGCGTCTGACCGTCGCCCTGGCAGCCTCGGTGCTCGGGCTTGCTCTCCTGGGTGGCGGCGGAGCCTTCTGGGTCGTCCAGCAGAGACAGGACCGGCTCACCGGCGTGGAAAAGACCCTGGCGGGGATCGAAGCGATCCGGGATCAGGCCGCGGCCGACGGGACCGGCCCGGCCCGCTGGCGCGAGGCGCTCGCGGCGGCTGACCAGGCCCTTACTTCGATCGGCGACCTGGCCGCGTCGCAGCCAGGCCGGCGCCTGGCCGCCCTCCGCGACAAGATCGCCGACGAGCTGGCAAAGGCCGAGCGCGACCGGACGCTCATCGAGGAGCTGGCGCCTCCGGACATCCGTGGCCAGGGGCCGATGTGGAACCTGCATCCGCCGGACGATATCGGCCCGTCGATTCGCCAGGGCCTTCAGGAGCTACGGGCTGGATATCGAGAACGTTCCGATCAAGGACGCGGTCGCGCGGTTGAAATCCCGACCTGAAGTCTTTCGTTCGCGAAGTGGTCGGCGGCCTCGACCACTGGCTCATGAGCAAAGAGCTTGACAACGCACCGGAACGCAAACCCAGATTCCTTCGATCTACGGAAAATCCTCGAGCTGGCCCAGGGTCTGGACTCCGACGTTGAACGCAACCGGCTGCGAACCCTTCTGAATCAGGCCGACCTCAAATCAGAGGTCCAGGCCCTTGTGCGCCATGGCACGACAAACGAAACTGGTTGAGTCTGGCCCCTCGACGGCTTTACTCCTGGCACGGTTGTTATCGCGAGCTGGGGACTCGAAGAACGCCCTCACAGTGCTTCGTGCCGCGGTGGTCCGATATCCCGGCGACCTGTGGACCAACCTCGAGCTCGCTTCGCATCTCAGGTACACGGACCCACCTCAGCCTGATGAGTCGATTCGCTATTACACGGCCGCACGCGCGTTGAAGCCGGAGACGGGCATTGAGCTCGCCGAGGTCCTCCAGAAGCAGAAACGAGTCGCACGAGGCACGAGCTCCTCCTCGAGATCGCCGGGTTCGATCCGGTGCCGACACGCACCCTTTTCGACCTTTACATGCTGCTGCGAGACCGTGGCAAGATGGAGGAAGCGCGATCCGTCGCCCGAACGTATGATCGCTCCGTTCCGTGAACAGGTCAAACGCGACCCGAACGACGCACTGGCTCACTGGAGAATTGCTGTCTTGGCATCTGTGACCGTTGATTTCTCCAGCGCGGTGGCGGCGTGTCGCGAGGCGGCCCGGATCGATCCCAAGGATGTGGAAAGCCGGGGACGCCTGGCTGAACTTCTCCTCTTCCAGAGACGATCTGCCCGGCGCCATCGCCGCATTCCGCGACGCGATCCGGATCGACCCAATGCGCACAAGTGATCACTACGAGCTCGCCGCGGCCCTGGAGCGGATCGGTGATCAAGAGGGCGAGATCGCGGAGCTCCGGGAGGCGGTACGCGTCGAACGGCTCCCCAGGGATCCAGGCTCGGGATGTTGCTCTCCAGGAATACGACGAAGCGTTCGATGACGATAGTGATCGACTTGTTATCGAGCGCGATCCTGGACACGAAGGTCTTCCATGGGTGGTCACGAGGGGTACAAGTACGGTAGCGCGCATCGATTCGCCGGCGACCTGACGGGCGCCATCGCCGCCTACCGCGATGCCATCAAGCAGAACCCCGGATCGGAGATCGAGTCTCGATACAGTCTCGCGATGGCACTGGCCGAGTCGGGCGATGTGCCAGGTGCAATCACGGCATTCCGTGAGGCGATTGAACAGGTGCGCTTCCATCACGAGCACGTGCATTCTCATCAGCCTGCGGCAGGTGCGGCTGGTGGGCGAGTCAACACGAGCCGGTCCCACAGGTCGAAGCGTTCAGCCTGCTGCGGGCCATCCTCATGGCAGCGCGGCCCGAAGAGGCGATGGCTCCTCTCCGTCGCGTCCGCGAACAGGCCCGTGACGACGGAAAACTGGGCCGGGCCATCGACCTCGCGATCAAGCAGTTCGAGCAGCTCTCGAAACTCGGTACTCCGATCCCGAAGTTCTTCCATCTGGCCTGGGGTTCAGAGGATAGCCTGGCCGAGCAATGCTACAAGCGTGGGTACTTCGCGGCGTCGGCAGCGATCTGGTCCGCTGGCTTCGCCGCGGACCCGAAGCTGGCCGACGACATGACCGCCCAGAACCGTTACAACGCCGCCTGTTCCGCCGCGCTGGCAGCCGCCGGCAACGGCATCGATCGGCCGCCCCTGGATGAGCAGGCAAGAACCCGATGGCGAAAACAAGCCCTCGATTGGCTCAGGGCCGACTTGGCCTACTGGGCCAAGCATGTTGAAAGCGCCGCGCCGAGGCCAGGGCCCGCATCGTGCAAACCCTCCAGCACTGGAGGGAGGATGCCGACCTGGCTGGGATTCGCGTCGAGGAGGCCGTGAGTCGGCTCGCCGAAGACGAGCGGACGGCCTGCCGGGCCCTGTGGAAGGAGGTCGATCGGTTACGCCCGGAGCCGGAGAAGGGGAAGCGGGTCGAAGGGATCACCAACACCATCGGGATGAAGCTCGTCCCGATCTTGCCCGGTGAATTCCTGATGGGCTCGCCCGCGGATGACAAGGAGGCGCAACGACTCGGAAAAGCCCCAGCATCGCGTGCGGATCACCCGGCCGTTCTACCTGGGTGTCCACGAGGTCAACCAGGCGGAGTACCTGAGCGTGATGGGCGAGAACCCGAGCTTCTTCTCAGCGAAAGGCCGAGGCCAGGATCGGGTCGCGGGCCGTTCCACCGCCCGTTATCCCGTGGAGAACGTCTCGTGGCTCGACGCCGTGCAGATTCTGCAACACAGCTGAGCGAGAAAGAGGGCTGGAAGCCGTTCTACCAGATCGACGGTGAGATAGGTGCGAGTCCCGCACTGGAACGTGGGCTGGGCTATCGCCTGCCGACCGAGGCCGAATGGGAATTCGCCTGCCGCGCGGGCGGGACGTCTCGATATTACTTCGGAGATGATCCCAGCGTGATCGGCGCGTTATGCTTGGTTCAAGGATAATTCTAGGAGGAACCACTCAACCCGTTGGTCTGCTTGAGACCGAATCGATTTCGGTTTATACGACATGCTGGGAAACGTGTGGGAGTGGTGCGGAGACACGCCCGCTGCTTACGATGAACTGAAAGATCCTCTGATTATTGATCCACACATTCTTAATGATGATGAATTGCACGTCTTTCGCGGTGCGGCTTATCCCCATGAGCCTGGCGGTATGCGTAACGCCGAGCGGGCATATGACCCGGCAACTTATCGCGCTGATGATGTAGGCTTCCGGGTTGCGCGGTCCAAGGAATGAGCCGACGGATGGCGACGGTGGAGAGCCATCCGTGTTGCTGGGAGTGCCGGGATCAGGAGGAGGCCGGCGGCCTCTTGTGGTCAAATCCCGATTTTCGCGACAGGTTCGACGCGGAACCGGCCTTTCCTCTTCAGATACCAGTCGCTCGACCCATTCCCGGAGACTGCACGATGAACGCCCCTCCGAAGCATGCATCCGAGCGACCAGATCCTGAGTTCCTACGGCCTGGGCAAGCTCGACGACAGATCGGCCGAGGCGGTCAACCAGCATCTGGAGCAGTGCCCGGATTGTCGGAAGCGGGTCGCCGAGATGCCCGCCGACAGCTTCCTCGACCGGATCCGCGACGCCCAGGGCCGGCCCGAATCGCCCGCTCCGATCGTCTCCTCCCTCGCGGGCCTGTCGATGTTGGCCAGCGGGATCCGGATTCGCCGGCTCCGCCCACGGCCAGACGCTGCCCCCGGGCCTGGCCGACCACCCCGACTACCAGATCCTCCGCGAGCTGGGCCAGGGCGGCATGGGCGTCGTCTACCTGGCGGAGAACACGCTGATGGGGCGGAAGGAAGTGCTCAAGGTCGTCAGCAGCCACCTGCATCGAACCGCAGCGGCGTTCTCGATCGCTTCCTCGGCGAGATCCGCAACGCGGCGCGGCTGCACCATCCCAACGTGGTCACGGCCTACTCGGTCCTGCGCCTCGGCGAGAGCCTCGTCCTGGCGATGGAGTACGTCGAGGGATTGGACCTGGCACGGCTGGTCAAGGCGCGCGGCCCGCTGCCGGTGGCCCACGCGTGCAATTATCTGCACCAGGCGGCCCTGGGTCTCCAGCACGCTCACGAGAATGGCATGGTCCATCGCGACATCAAGCCGGGCAACCTGATGCTGACGCGCCAGGGCAGCCGCGCCCTGGTCAAGGTGCTCGACTTCGGCCTGGCCAAGGTGATCCGCGAGGGGCCGACGGACGGCGACGCTGACCCACGAGGGCCAGATGCTGGGCACGCCCGACTACATCGCGCCGGAGCAAATCGTCGACGCCCGCCGAGCCGACATCCGGGCCGACATCTATAGTCTGGGCTGCACGTTCTACTACCTCCTGACCGGCGGGCCGCCCTTCCAGGCCGCCAGCCTCTACGAGATCTTCCAGGCGCACCATTCGCATGGACGCGATGCCGCTGAACCTGGCTCGTCCGGAGGTGCCGGTGGAACTGGCGGCGCTGGTGGGCAAGATGATGGCCAAGGAGCCGAACCGGCGGTTCCAGGAGCCCAGGGAGGTGGCGCAGGCGCTGAGGCCGTTCTTCAAGGCTGGAACGCGGCGGCGACGAGCGAAGCCGGACGTATCCCAGGCCGATCATCAGGCGGCGGGAGGGCCTGTGAGTGGGACGATCTCTACATCGACTCAGCCGGCGCATGGTCGTCCGGAGGACCAGCTGTCCGGGCAAAAAAGGGAGTTGAGCCGACTGTTCCCGAGCCCCGGTGGGAAAGCCTGATCGAGATCAAGGAGGCGAGTGCCATCGTCGGACGACGTGAAGGCGAAACCACGCTACGGCCGAGGGACCTGCGCATAGGCCTCCGTGGTCGACCGCGGCTGGCAATCGCCGCGGCCTCCCTGTTTGGGTTCCTCGCACTGCTCAATCATCATCTACGTGGAGACCGATCAAGAGAGATCACGATCGCGTGAGAAGTCCAAGTGATCGTCCAGATCGAAACGAACCTCGACGGGCGACGGTGGTACGGCGAAGGTACCGAATGACGCGTGTGGAGCCGTCGGACGCACCGCTCCGCAGCGGCGACACACGGAGTCGCTGAGTTCAGCGGCCGAGCGGGCGGGCTGGGTGTCTCTATTTGACGGCAAGGACCTGACGGGCTGGGAGGTGGATAGCGGGGACGAGTAATCCGTGGCAACCGACGAACGAAGAACTGGTCGTGATGACGGCAGGCGTAAAGGAACAGTTGCCGCTATTTGTTGACCGAGCGGGATTACACGGATTTTCACTTGCGCTTTTCAATTCCAGCGGGCCAGCAGCACGGCCGTCAGCGGAATCGCCTTGCGGGCCGTGCCCACGAGACCACCCGGAATGCCAACCCGGACCAGAAGATTGACGCTCCTTTTCACCTGACGGTCTGGATGGGGATATCCTTGTATAAGGGATACGATGGCAACCGGAACGTTGTGGTGGTCGCCCGACGTTGAGCGTACAGCGAAGCTTTGCTCCCTGACCATCTGGCGGAAGTCAAACCCTCGGCCAGTGGAATGACATGGAAATCGAAACGCGGGGCCTGTCTCTCCGGATTGCCGTCAACGGCCGCGACGTTCTTGATGTGATGCTGAACAAGACCCGGCCGGCGAGATTCCCCGTACCCGGCTTGAAACGATACTCGGGTCGCATCGGCATCATGAAAGCAGTCGGCGAGGTGCGTTTTCGCAAGATCGAGATCAAGGAACGCAGTCTCGGCGGCCGTGAAGAATACGCGGGCAAAATCGCCTGCGGCCAAGGCATTCAAAACGATCACCAATTCGCTTGGCATGAAGCTCACCTTGATCCCGCCCGGTGAGTTCATGATGGGCTCGACCGAGGGGGACAAGATGGCCGACGCGGACGAGAAGCCCCAGCATCGCGTACGGATCACCCGACCGTTCTACCTGGGGAAGTACGAGGTGACGCAGGGCCAGTACCAAGCGGTGATGAGCGAAAACCCAAGTTGGTTCAAAGAATGGGATGACCTGCCAGTCGAGACCATTCTCTGGCTGGACGCGATCAAGTTCTGCAACAAGCTGAGCGAGCGGGAAAGCCGGAATCCGTACTATCGCATCGAGGGCGATGACGTCAGTGTTGCCGGAGGCGATGGCTACCGTCTGCCCACGGAGGCGGAGTGGGAGTATGCCGCTCGCGCGGGCAGCCCGACGGTTTACCCGTTTGGCGACGATGCCGGTGCGCTCGCAGAGCATGCCTGGTACAACAAGAACGCGGAACAAAGGACTCACCCCGTCGGCCGCAAGCGACCAAACGCCTGGGGATTTCATGATATGCTTGGCAATGTATGGGAATGGTGCGGCGACCGGCACGATGCAGAATACTATGCCTCGTCTCCAGTGAACGACCCGCCAGGTCCGACCAAGGGCTCGTATCGGCTCATCCGGGGCGGTGGCTGGTACTACGACCAGAGGGCGAGCCGGCCGGCGGATCGCTGGGGCTTTTCGATGGCGAAGAACCGGTTTAGCTCCCTCGGCTTCCGAGTGGCGCGGGCCGACTCTGGCAGCGACGTTGCAAGTCGGCCTCCGGTCCCGTCTCGCAAGCCACCAATATCAGCCGTGCCCAAACCACCGGAAACGGTCACGAACACACTCGGGATGAAGCTCGCCTTGATCCCGGCGGGCGAGTTCATGATGGGCTCACCCGCCGACGACAAGGACGCTCGCGACTGGGAAAAGCCCCAGCACCGCGTGCGGATCACCCGGCCCTTCTACCTGGGTGTCCACGAGGTCAAACAGGCCGAGTACCTCAGCGTGATGGGCGTGAACCCGAGCGTCTTCTCAGCGAAGGGCCAAGGCCAGGATCGGGTCGTGGGCCGTTCCACCGCCCATTATCCCGTGGAGAATGTCTCGTGGCTCGACGCCGTGCGATTCTGCAACACGCTGAGCGAGAAAGAGCGCCTCAAGCCGTTCTACCAGATCGACGGTGAGACGGTGCGAGTCCCGGACTGGAGTGGGACGGGCTATCGCCTGCCGACCGAGGCCGAATGGGAATCCGCCTGCCGCGCGGGCGCAACTTCACGGTATTACTTCGGAGACGATCCGAGCGTGATCGGGCGTTATGCTTGGTTCAAGGACAATTCTGGGGGAACCACTCACCCCGTCTGTCTCTTGAGACCGAACGATTCGGGTTTGTATGACATGCTGGGAAACGTGTGGGAGTGGTGCGGGGATACGTACGTCACTTACGAGAACAGGAAGGACAAGCTCAATATCGGATCCACACATCATCGATAATAAGGAAAGACATGTTTTCCGAGGCGCGGCCTATCCCCATGCGGCTCGCGACATGCGTAACGTCCAGCGGGCACCCAACTCGGCGACTTATCGCGCTTCCGACGTAGGCTTCCGTGTTGCGCGGTCCCTGGAATGACCCAGCGGATCGCGTCGGCGGACAGCGCGGTATTTTTGGGTGTCGGGATACGGAGGAAGGCGGCGACCACTTGTGGTAAACTCCGAGTTCCGCGACAGCTTCGACGCGGAACCGGCCTCGCCTCTTCAGAAACCGTCGCCCGACCCGTTTCCGGAGACCGTCCGATGAACGCCCACCCGGTCAGCCATCCGACCGACCAGACCTTGTGTTCGTACGGCCTGGGCAAGCTCGACGACGGTGCGGCGAACGCGGTCAACCGGCATCTGGAGCAGTGCCCGGAATGTCGGAAACGGGTCGCCGAGTTGTCGGCCGACACCTTCCTCGGGCGCATCCGCGACGCCCAGCAGTCTACGACCTCTCCGCTGTTGAGCCAGTCGCAACCCGACGGGACACCGCACGACAAGGGCACGAAAGCCCTGGCTCCGCCGCCGCCGGAGACGCTCCCGCCGGGCCTGGCCGACCACCCCGATTACGAGATCAAGCGCGAGCTCGGCCGAGGCGCGATGGGCGTGGTCTACCTGGCTCACAACACGCTGCTGGGTCGCGACGAGGTGCTCAAAGTCATGGGGCGGCAGATCATGGAAAGCCCCGGTGTGCTCGATCGCTTCCTCCGCGAGATCCGGGCCATCGCCAGGCTCCGCCACCCCAACATCGTCACGGCCTTCCATGCGACCCGGCTGGGCGAGAGCATCGTCTTTGCCATGGAATATGTCGAGGGTCGCGATCTGTACCGGATCGTCAAGGCCAAGGGGCCGTTTCCGGTTGACTACGCCTGCAACTTCGTCTATCAGGCGGCCCTCGGGCTCCAGCACGCCCATGAGGAAGGGCTCGTCCACCGCGACATCAAACCGGGCAACCTGATGTTCTCCCGCAAGGGGGGCAAGGCGACGGTCAAGGTGCTCGACTTCGGCCTGACCAAGGCGACTCGCGAGGAAACGGTTGATACTTCATTAACCTCCCACGGGCAAGCCCTGGGCACCCCCGACTACATCGCCCCCGAACAGATCCTCGACTCCTCCAGGGCCGATATCCGGTCCGACATTTACAGCCTCGGCGGCACGCTCTATTTCCTTCTGTCCGGCCGACCGCCGTTCGTGGCGAATTCGCTGTACGACCTCTACCAGGCCCACATCTCCCAGGACGCCAACCCGCTGAACTTTCTCCGCCCCGAGGTACCGGCCGAGCTGGCCGCCCTGGTTGCCAAGATGATGGCCAAGGACCCGGCCCGCCGGTTCCAGACGCCGGGTGAGGTGGCGCAGGCACTGGTGCCGTTCTTCAAGAAGGGGGATGGGGGATCGGTGGGAACCCGGCTCGCGGTCTCCCAGACGGGGCCACTCGAAGTGAAACGGACCGCGGCCGACACGAGTTCCGCGCCGACCCCGTCTGCTCCGAGTCTGGCGCCTGCTCCCTCACCCCTGGTCAAGCCGCCCAACGCGATGGCGCGAGTCGAGCCGCAGTGGGAGAGCCTGATCGAGATTCCGGAGACAGAACCCTTGAGGAAGCTCGCGGAACCCCCGCGTCGAAGGCCACCGTGGATGTGGCCGGCGATCGTGGCCGCGTCGGTGTTCGGCTTGATCAATCTGGGCATCCTCATCTACGCGACCATGGACGACCAGGGTCGCGTCAGGATCGTTGTCGACGACCCCAAGGCCATTGTGCAGATCGATGGCCAGGGGATCCTTATCGGCACGTTGCGAGAGTCCCTCACTCTCCGCACCGGCGAGCACGTGCTGACGGTCAAAGGGCACGACGGTCGAGTCAAGACCCGCAAGTTCGTCGTCCGCCGAGGGGAGAACGCGGTGTTGCACGTCGAGCATGAACCGATCGCGAGCGATCGGACACGAAAACGGGGAGATACTCAATAGGTGCCATGCCAACGCCGTGGAGCGCGGCCGCGCGGTCTTCTTCACCGCTTGAGCGCCTCGGCGATGGCCGTCTTGAGTCTCTCACCCCTCAGGTCCTTGGCCAGGATCTTCCCATCGGGACCGATGAGAAACGTGGCGGGGATCGCCGTGGCATCGTAGGCGGTCGCGATGGGCGACTCGGGACCGAGGAAGCCCTGTGTCCAGTTCAACTTCTGGGCATCTATGAAGAACCGGACATCGGTGCTCTGATCGTCGAGGCTCAGCGAGACCATCGCGAAGCGAGGGTCCGCGGCGAACGCGTCGTGGACCGCCTTGAGATTCGGGATCTCGCCGACACAGGGAGCGCACCACGTCGCCCAGAAGTCGAGCAAGACGAACTTGCCCTTGAGGTCGGCGAGCGCCAGGTCCTTGCCGTCCAGGGTCTTGACGGTGAAACCCGGCGCGGCGTCGCCAATGTGCAACGGGTGAGCGTTGAGGGAGGCAGGTTCCAGGGTACCCAGATCCAGGGGATCGTCGCTCACCGTTCCCGGGATCGGTGGCACGGTGAACGCTCGGGAGAACTCGCCAATGAGCCGGCCCCAGCCGCATTGATCGAGCGAAGGCGGCTCGTGGATGCTGACGCGCAGTCGATAGTCACCCGGCTTGATATTCTCGGCGCGGAAGCGACCGTCGACCGACAACTGGACGCCGAGCTGGACCGGCTTGCCGGTCGCGGTGCTGGGCTCGATCGCGGCCTTTCGCACCATCCAGGGGACGTTCGCGGGGAGCGCGAGCCGGCCGGTGACCGGTCGGCCGCTGCCGCCGATCTTCAGGTCGTACGATTGGCCGGCGACGACGTCGAGCGTGGCCATGTTGACGAGGGCGATCCGGCGCACGCCGTTGGGCACCCTGCGAACGATGTCATAACGACCCGGCATGAGGCGCGGGAACAGGAATCGACCATCGGCGTCGGTCGCGACTCGATACTGCGGGAAGATCCTGGGCTCGTCGGGATTCATGGGCAAGTCCTCGCTGTTGGATTGCGCAAATAGGTCGAGCTTCGCCGCCGGCCTGGTTCCCATCAGGACGGTCCCCGAGACTCGAGCCCACGGTTGGAGATGAAGCGTGTTCTCGCGAGGAAGGTCTCGTCGATGGACGATGGCGAAGCCCGCATCGGCGAGGACCAGGAGCAGGTAGTCCTCCTTCTGTGGAGGTAGCGAGAATCGGCCGCCGGACGACAGGTTCGCCTGGATCGCCCCTTTGCGCCGATACTCGTCCAAGTCGCCGTTGGAGAGGTTCGCACTGTCGCCGGCCGGGACGAGATAGACGATGCCCTCCCGCGCGGGCGAGCCGTCGGGGTTCAGAAGAATGCCCCGGATCGGTTCGGCCCTGGTGAGTCGGAACGTGTACTCGCGCGAAGCGCCGGTGGGCTCGAACAGTTCGGAGTCCGCGGGGAGGTAGCCCTCAGCCTCGACGCGGACGAGATACCGATGGGCCGTCCGGCCGAACGTGTACTCGAAGGCACCGGGCGCCTTCTTCGCCCGGTCGTTCATGGAGGGCGTGGAACTGCGCTGCCAGATGAGTCGCTCGCCGGGATTCCAGATCGCGGCATGCGCGAGCGAGAACTGGGAAATGGGCGCGCCAGTCTCGGCGTCAACGACTTTTCCCTTGAGGGTCGTCGTCTTCACGAGGACGATTCGGTTGTCCGCACCCAAAGTCAGCGGAACCCCTTTGCTGAGGTAGCCAGCGGCCCAGACCTCGGCGCGAACCCCATCGCCGGGCGCGTCGTTCCAGATGAATCGCCCGTCGGAATCCGTGGTGAACTCGCGCGCGATCGCCTCGGAGCCCCGCGATCGTGGCGCCGATGCCCCCGGTCCACTCCACGACACCACGAGATGGGCTTGAGCGATGGAATTGCCGTGGCCATCGACGACCCGGCCGCTGAGTTGATGTGGCGCCGGGAGTGCGAGGGTGATCTTCTGGGGCTCGGTGCCGACCCGGAGGATCTGCTGCACGGGACCGAAACCGGCGTGCTGGACCGTGAGCGTCGAGATCACGCCCGGTTTGATCCCCAGTGTGAACCGGCCCCGGGCGTCCGACTTCAGAGGAGGTAGGGAATTGGCATATCGCCGGCCTTCTCCGTAGTAGACCGTGGCGTCCACTACAGGCCGGCCGTCGGGAGCGCGAACCGTCCCTTCGATGAGTGTCCCGCGCCGGAGGCGAAGGACTGCCGAGCCGTCGCGCAGCGCGGAGAGCGGTTTGAACTCCTCCAGAAGATAGCCTGGCCACTCGCCAAGGTGAAGGTAATCATAGGCCGCGAGGCTGACGGAATCCGGCTGCGCGGGGACGTTGGAGAAGGACCAGTGGCCGGTCGCATCGGTTTGAGTGGATTCGTAGGAGACATTGACCCATTGCGGGGATTTGGGATACCCCTTTCTCGTGCTGATGACCACGGTCGCGCCGACAATGGGACGTTTGTCTTGGTCGAGGACGCGTCCGCCGAGACTCGTCGCCTTCTCCATCTGGAAGAGGAATCGGCTCGGTGGCGTGCGCGCGTCAGAATGGGGCTCCCAGTTGATTGCGACGGGGACGAAGCCCTCGCGTGAAGCCCGGACTTGAAGATACTGAACCTTCGTCGGGTCGGGCAAAGCGAACCGGGCGTTGCCCGTCGCATCGGTGGTCGACTCGGACTTCGTGCTGTCGGCGTGATGAACGACCCAGTGAAGCTGCACGCCGGAGACGGGAGCGTTGGTGAGGAGGTCGCGGGCCTCGATGGTGACGGTTCGGGAATCCGTCTTCGCCGTATCGGCCACCGCGGCGGGTGTCGCCGCGGGCTGCGGTTCGGGTTTCGGCGATGTCGGGGGCGTGGACGCCGAGCGCGCCGGCTGGGGTTGCGAAGTCGGTTGAGCCTGGCCATCATCCCGAGCCGCGAAGGTATGCCAGGCCAGCAGGCTGCTGCCCAGCACGGCCACGAGCACGACCATCGCCGCCTTGAGTTTGCCGATAAGCATGGTTTTCAAGACTCCCCGCGCCAGGGCTGCGGCCGCCTCTCCGGCCTTGAAACCCAGCGTCATGCGAACGGTGGAATCGATCAGCGAGACCGGGAGATGGACCGCCGTTGCGGCCTGGGCGTGCCCCTGGCCGATCGTACCAGCGGCGAGGAACCCGGCGGGGATGGTCACCCCCCGTCGGATGAGCCTCCGGCGTAATTGATCGCGCGCCCGCGCCAGCCGGCCCCGGACCGAGCCCTCCGACAAGCCCAGCCGCTGCCCGGCCGCGTCGTAGCTCAGGCCCTCGAGGTAGCAGAGCACCACCACCGCGCGGAGCCGACCCGGCAGGCGATCGATCTCCTCGACGAGGGCCTCAGGCTCATCGCCGTTGTCGATGGGCCAGCGCGCTTCCGGCGTCTGCTCGGCGAGGGTTCGTTCGCCATGACGCCGGGCGCAGCACGGAGCCGGGCCTGGGCGGCCACTCGTTGCGCGACGCCGAAGAGCCAGCTCGCCACCGAGTCTCGCCGCCGGATCGAGCCCGCGCGATGCGCCAGGACGAGGAACGTGGCCTGAAATGCGTCCTGCGCATCCTGCGGGTCGCGGAGCGCCCGCCGACAGACGCGCAGCACCATCGGCCCGTGCCGATGCATCAGCTCTTCGAACGCCGCCTCCGCGTCGTCGCCTCCCGCCGAGACGAACCGGTCCAGAAGTGGCCCGTCCGACAATCCGCCGAGCGTCCCCTGGCGGAACAAACCGCAGACCTGCCGGAGCCACGCGCCCGATGATCTCCCCGCGCTCGCCATGATCGGAGTCCTCTCTGGGATCGTCGGTGTTTGCTCTCCTTGGGGTAGTGTTCGAATCGAGGATGTTCCTCACGCGATTTTCGCGCGGCGCGAAAACCGGAACAGCGCAAAGGCGCGAGCACGATAACGGGAACAGACTGAGTATCGACAAACGTCAGAGGAAACCTGTGGCGGCGTTCTTACTGCCGTCTCACTTCCTGGGTGGCCATTGCCGGCCCATTCAGTCCCTGTAATTGCTCTGGCTCGAACTCCAGGCGGTCGTACCACGCTTCCGCGAATTGAATGGCGTGCTCCGCCGGATCGGCGGGAATCGGTTCCGGTGGAGCGAGGGTCAGACGGCGGGGAGACGGCGCGGGCTTGAGGCGACGGAACCGGCCTGTCAGAGCCTTCACCGCCGCCTGGATCCTGTCCATCAACCCCCGCACATCCATGAGTTCAGCCCAACCCGGTCAGGCCGACAAGTCCAGCAGACATTTCGCGCGGATAGCGAACCCCGTCCCACCTCGATTGGCGGCGCACTCCCAGGTTTCACCGTCCCGCCTCGGCGGCGGCCCGGCCGTTGTTGCCCGGCTTCCGGGGCTCCTCGGACTTCGATTTCTGGTCGCGCGGTTGCTGGAACTCGGGCGCATCGAACATCCCGCGCTGGGGCGGCTTGGGATCGCGTGGCAGGACTTCCGGCAGCATCGCCATGTTGTATGCCCACGCCGCCAGCACCTTCGCACCCTGGTTGATCTCGTCGGGATACACCTTGTCGAAGGTGTCGCTCTCGGTGTGGTGCGTCTTGCGATACTCGGCCATGTCCTGGACCACGGCGAAGGCCGGCACCCCGTGCGGCAGGAACGACAGGTGATCGGTGCCGTACATGCTCCGCATGCTCAATTCTTCCAGGTTGACCGCGTCCTTGAACGGCTCGACCACCTTGTCCATGACCTCGCGCAGATCGTATCGGCCCTGGAGTCCGATGCTCTTGACCCGGCCGGTCCCGGTGTCATGGATCAGCACGCCAGAGATTTTGGACATCTCTTTCTCGTGCGCCTTGACGTAAGCCCGCGATCCGTGCAAGCCCTCTTCCTCGCCGGAGAACAGGACGAAGCGGATGGTGCGCTTCGGCTTGATCCCGACGGCCTTGAGCGCCGCGCAGCCTCGAGGACCGCCATGATGCCAGTGCCGTTATCGGTGGCGCCAGAGCCCAGGTCCCAGCTATCGATGTGGCCGCCGATGATCACGACCTCGTCGGGCTTCTCGGCGCCGGGGATCTCGGCGACCGTGTTGTACACCTCGACCTCGCCGGTGCTGAAGGTGTTCTTCAGGTCGAGCTCGATCTCGACCGGCCCGCGCTTGAGCAGCCGCCAGATCAACCCGTAGGACTCGGTGGTCAGAAACGCCTCGGGGATCTCGGCCTGGGTGAAGTTGGCGGAGGCACCGGTCATGTTGACCAGGCCATGTTCCTTGTTCGAATCGCGCAGCAGCCCGGCGACGCCCTCGGCGACCAGGAACTTGTGCAGCTCGCGGTGGAACTCGCGCATGCGGGTGTAGTCGCGGATCCGTCGGCGCATCTCGCCTTCGAGGTTGGGCTGGGCCTGCTTGGGTGAGGGCTGGACGGAGACCTCGGCGAGTAGGACCCAGGTCCCCTTGAGCTTGCCCTTGTAAGGGCTCAGCTCGTCGGCCGACTGGGCCTTGACGTGGACCACCGGGCCAGACTGCGGGCCCTTGGTCGACGGGCTCCAGCCGGCCGATTCGAGGAGGATCCGCTGCTCGACCGGGGCGACGATCCGGCCCCTGGCCTCGCCGCGGGTCCAGGACCGTTCGATCATCCACGGCTCGAGATGAGCGTTGGCCATCCCGTACTGGCGGAACTTGTCGCGGGTCCAGTGATTGGCCTTGGCCAGGCCCGGCGAGCCGGTCAGCCGAGGCCCGATCATGTCGCAGAGGTACTCGATGTTAGCCATCAGCTCCGAATGCTTGTCGATCTCTTCCAGGATCGCCTGGGTGACCGCCTTGGCCTCGCCACCGGGTTCCGGGACGGCCGCCGTCGCCCGCGGAGCAGAACCCTCCGCCGCCCGACGGCCAGGCCCTGGCTGGCCTCTGGGGTCCCTCGGCGCCTGGGCCACGGCCACGGCCGATAATCCCAATGCCACCATCGCTACGACGAACGTTGAACGAATGCCTTTCATGATCGGATTTGACTCCCCTCTTGATCGATCAATCGAGCCGATGAATGAGCCACGCCACGGCGGTGCGCCGCGCCTCGGAGAGCCAGGACGCCCCGATCGCCGTCGATTCTCAGGCATGAGTATGACCGACGCGCGGCCGGGCGTCCATCACCTGGAGCGCCCGTCGGAGGTCACGACAGGAAACCTCGGCACAGCGCACCGTCAGCGCCACCTCTTCCAGAGCAGCAACGAGGCCAGGTAGACCTTGGCGATCGGCTCGGAGCGAACGTTGCTCCAGGCTTGAAAGGCCTGGTCGGCTCGGTTGACAAAGTATTGTACAAGACGTCGGGTGAACGTCCGGCCGATGTTGTAATCCGCTTCATGACGCGCCTCTTGGAGCTCGACGAAGACTTCCGCCACCAGTTGCAGGTCCGTCGGAACGGCCGTCCCCGCGACCGCCGATACATGAAGAGGCAGTCCCGTCGATCGAAAGGAATTCGAGGCTTGCTTCATCTCGTCGTGTGCCAGGGACCGACCGGCGAGTTTCCGCAATGTTCGAAATCCACGGCCAGCAACTTCGTTGCCTCGTCCACCAGGAGGTGGAACAGGGCATAATAGGCCGCCGAGATCGCCCGACGGAGACTCGCCTGCTTGGGCCTTCGCGGCTCGCGATTGGCCAGATGCTTCGCCTGCTCCAACAGGTCGTCATGAAGACTCATCGTGCCACACCCTGCTCAAAGTCGCGCTGCGCCGAGGCCGTGATAAATCCGATGTAGGGCCACCAGCGCAACCCCAGGCGGCGCAAGGCGAGGTCGATCTGATCTCGAATCTTCACCTCCTTCTCGAAGAATCCCGGTCGCTTGGCGACCTCATCCTTCATGACGACCCACACCCGGATCGCGGGCTCTCCCGTGGCGTCGGTATCGAACTCCCAGATCACGTTCACGACCTCGGGGAACTGGAGGCTTTCCAGCATCTTAACTGCCCGAAAACCGTCGACATCCGGAATCCGATCCGGTCGGAGGGTTTCGAGAATGCGCCGAAATCTCGGCAAGGCTTCCTTGATTGGTTCTTTCGTCGCCGGGCCGCTGTCGGGAACCGTTTCGGCGACTTTTCGGAAACGCTCGACGCTCGTCTTCCGCTCGTCCCGCTCAGACTGCGGCAGGAACGTGAAGTCGTCGGGATCGAAGCCCTCCACCGTGGCCGGTGTTAGCCAAGGGACGGCGTTCCTCATCAGTCAAGTGAGCCGATTGCTATCGAGACTGGGATCATCCGTTTGCACATCGATCCAGAGATCGGACGCCGCGACCTTGACATGCCGCCAGAATATGTCGAGTGCCATCGAGGTCGCCCCAGGGAGAGATCATCGCAATCAAGCGTGTCTCTCGATCTTCCGGTCCATGAGGCTTCCTGTCCAGCGATTCGCGTTGCACCCGCGCCTCACCGCCGCCTTAGCCTGGCCGCCAGCTCCGTGAAGTCGCCGCGGCCGGCGGGGACGAGCAGATAGCCTGCGATGTAGGCGAGGGTCTCGGCGGTGAGGTGCAGGAGGAAGAGCGTGACCCGCGACAGGCTGGCCGGCCCGCTCGGGGCGATCGGCAGCAGCCCGCGCAGCAACGCGGTGACGGCGACCAGCGCGGCTGCGCCGACCATCGGGGCGCTCGCGGTCCGCTTCAGGTAGGTCCGCAGGTCGATCTGAAGTTCGCGGAAGAGATAGATGCCCGGCACCAGCAGATTGGAGAACAGCGTCGTCAGCACGGTGCCCCAGATCACCCCGGCGACGCCGAGCCGAGCCGTCAGGTAGCAACTGACCGGAAGGTTGACCAGCGACCCGATCAGCGACGAGAGTGCGATCACCTTGATCTTGTTGAGCCCAATCGACATCTGGGCGGTTACCGAGAGCACCAGCGGGAGCGCGGCGATCAGGAACAGCCGCATCAGCGGCGCCTCCTTCGAGGCATCGTAGCCCAGGCGGTTTCCAAAGCACAGCGATAGGAACGGGGCGGCATAGAACCAGGCCAGGAGCCCGACCGGCAGTAGCAGGCCGATGTGCATCCGGGTGCCGTCATACTTGACCCGTTCCAGCCCGCGGTCGTCGCGCGCGGCCGCCAGGCTGGCGACGGCCGGCATCACCAGGTAGGCCAGCATCCAGCCGGTCTGACGAAGCTGCAAGAACGGCGTGCTCACTACCTTGTAAACGGCAATGTGGGCCCCGGCCGGCTTGGGGAGCATGAAGCCGAGGATTGTGGTGTCGATCTTGTCGGCCAGCACGACGCTGATCTGGATCAAGGCGATATAAAAGCTGATGTGTCCTAGCGCCTTGTAGTCGGCCCACCGCGCACCGTGGAAATGCGGCACGTGATCCAGCTCGCGGACCATCACCCAGAGCGCCGGCCCCAGGGCCAGACCCACCTGGATCGCCGTCTGCGTCGCGACGATCCAGAAGAAGTCGACCCCGGCTTTCACACCCAACACCAGCACTACGAATCGCAGCACGATGATCGCCAGCTCGTACCGGGGCACGAAGTCGTAACGCCGGGCGGCCTGGAGCACGCTCGAGACGACCACCGAGATGCCAAAAGTCGGGGCTGTGAGCGCCTGGAGCCAGAGGAGCTTGATGACCAGAGGATACGAACTGGCCTGGAGCGCCGTATACGGCAGCGCCCCGTAGGCCACTCCCAACAGCGCCGCGATCTGAACGATCGCCATCACCGCATAAAAGTTCATCCCGCTGGCGATCGCCCGGTCGACCCCGTCGCGATCGCCGCGGGTCCAGGCTTCGGAGATCTGCCGCTGCAACGCCGAGCTGGCGCCGAACTCGAACAGGAACTGGAAGAATCCAAATCCCCAGGCGAACCCGTACGCTCCCGATTCGTCAGGTCCGATTGCCTCCAGCACCAGCCGGACCGACCACAACGAGAAAATGGCCTGGAGCGGAACCCTCAGCGCCAGCCAGAATGTGCCCTTCAATAAGCGGCCCAGGACCGGTGGCAGCGATTTCTTGTGGGAGGCGGACATGGTGCTGGTGGCAGGACTGGCCGTACTCACGGAATCCTTCCTGGGATGGGTCAGTTCACTCCATTCGCTCCAATCGACGGCGGACCGACTATCATATCCCCCTCGCCGCCACCCCGAAAGCCCAAAAGACCGTGACAGCGGCTCTCGCTCTCCGGCTCCCGCAGGCTTTCAGGGTGCAGTGGAAGGGGGACGATCCAGGGTCCTCGGAGTCGCTGATCGAGAGGCTCTCAATCGCCGAGAACTTTCAACCGTGTGGATAGGTGCCGGTAGAGCTGGTCGTCGGTGATGCCGTTGACCTTTCGGCTGGCCACGACCACCGGTTCGCTCGGCCAGACCAGCCGCTCACGACACAGGGGTTTCTCGAGGAATCGATCTCGACCGATGACTCGAGCGCTTCACAGTTGGGTTGCGCACGCCCCAAGTGCGATGCGAATACACCCCCCTGGCCCCCCCCTTCGCACAGCGATTTTTCCGGGTCGATTGATTTTCAATCATCCCTGCGTTGTTAGCCAGATCCCACTCTCATCGGCCGGTGTCCGCTCCCTCTGAGCCATCTCGGCTCTTCATCCTGCCGCACGCGCCGTCGCTCTCTCCTCTCGCTCTGTCCGCGTCGAATGCTCCGGGTCGTCGCGCTGGGAATTGCCGCCATGGCCCAGACGAATCGAACGCGCCGGCACGATCCTCCTCACCATTCCTGCCCTCTCGCAGGATGGGACTCTTTTCCACAGGCACTCACCAGGCTTGGCCCTAAAATATCATCCACTCGTGTTAAATAAATTATGGCGGTATTCTCCCCGTAAATCCCCATTATTTCGTGAATATTCCCCGTGAGCATCGAAAAAATCCGCCATAATTTATTTGGCATCCACGCGCACATTCCTTATGCTTTGATCGGACAACTCCGGCACCATCGCTACCCCTCCCCTCGCCGAGAGCCGATCCCTGATCTACGAGCTTTCCCACCGCCGCATCGTTGGACCCACCGGCCACCTCATCATCCCTCCCCACGACCCGGTCACTCCGCGGTTGCTCATGCTCATCGAGGGAGAATGCGAGGGACTGGGACCCCTGAAGGCCGCTCAGAAGTATGGTCTCTCGCGGCAGCGGTATTATCAATTGTGAAAACAATTCCAGGAAGAAGGCTCCTTGGGCCTCCTGAACCAGAAACGCGGACCCAAGACCAGCTCAGTCCGGACCGAGGAGGTCGAACGACAGGTCATTCGTCACCGTTTCCTCGATCCCGATGCCTCGGTCGCCATCATCGCTCAAAAGCTCCGCCAGGCCGGCTTCGCCATCAGCACGGGGAGTGTGGAACGGGTTGTGGAAAAGTATGGTCTTCCCCAAAAAACTCCATCGCTACCGTCCCAACCCTGAACCGGCGCTGGAAACGCAGATCACCAAGACGCGCACCAAACCCATCCCCTGCGACCCGCGGAGCATCGAGTATGGAGTGCGACGAAACCCCGTACTCCTCGCTCAGGTAATCGGCGGCGACCCGCTGATGGTTCGGGGTCACCACTTTTTTTTGCGACGTCCTGGAGCATTTGCTTATCGAGCATCAGCTCGGCGACCAAGAGCTGGAGCCGCTCGACTTCGACTTCCAGCTCGCGTCGTCGGCGGTCGGTGTCGCCCCGGGCCGGATCGTGGCGGTGGCGCCAGCGATGGTAGGTCGTCTGGGCGATGCCCAGCTTGCGGCAGATGTCCCCGACCGTCAATCCCTTGGCCAAGTCGCGATCGGCCTCACGGAGCAATCGCGCCACCTCGTCGGCCTTCCGTCGCTTCCTCTATGAGTCCCTCCTGGACACAGTCTACCGAGGGACTTCCATATCAGGTGGACCAGTTTCTGGGGAGCAGACCACACTGGCTCCGGGGCGCTTTTCCGGGCCGACCGCTTCGGCCCTCCCTCGGCCGGCCGGGTGTCGCGAATCGCCTCGGCGGCAAGCACGATGGAACCGTTTCTGATCCCAATCGCCACGCCGGCCCTTCGACCATGACCCGGCCGACATCTCGAAGGTCAGACCACTCGGGTTTCCGCCTCGTGTGAGTGCTTGGCCGGTCGAATCACAATCTCCACGTCACGGCCCAGGGCGTTCAAGAACCGAAACAGCCGGTCCGTCGAGAAGCCATCGAGCTTGCCCCGAAGCAGTGCCGACATCTTCGGTTGGTCGATGCCGAGGAGCTTCGCGGCCCGGACCTGCGTGAGCTTCCGCTCCGCGATGATGTCGGCGATACGCTGCACCAGCGCCGCTTTCGCCAGGAGCTCTTCGGGATTCTTGAGCCCCAGGTCGGCGAACACGTTCCCGCTCGACCGCTCAATGGGGACCGGCTTGTCGCCTTTCTTCTTGGGCTCGTCTTTCCTCATGGTGTTCCTCCGCTACCTTGAGCCGCTGCCGGATGAGGTTCATCTCGGCCATCGGCGTCTTGATGCCCTTCTTCGATTTCTTCTGAAAGGCATGGAGCACGTAGACCGCTCCGGCAAATTTGACCGTATAGACGGCCCGGTACGTGTTCCCGTCGTGGTCCTCGACCAGCTCGAGCGCCCCCGCCCCACCGAAGCCCTTCAAGACCTTCGCGTCCCGGTGCTTGCGGCCGAGCTGGGCTTGTCAGAGGGCAAAGCCCATCGAATGGCCGACGTCCTCCGGGAACTCTCGCAAGTCATCCCGGCTTGAGCCTATCCAGAACAGCGGCTTGGATTCCTCGGTCTCGCCAGTGCTCATGATATGCCAATTCTGGCATAATTGAGCCCTTTCCAGCCAGGGGCTTTTCCAACGGAGTGCTCAACGGTTCCAGGAACTCTTCTGGTTCTCTGGAGCTTTTGTCCCGAATCAACGGTTCCTGGAGCCTTTTCTGGTTCCCTGGAACCTTTTCTGATTCGGAACCTTTTCTGACTCCTGTCCGAATCAACGGTTCCATCCGAATCAACGGCTCCAGGAACCTTTTCTGACTCCACCGAGGCCGTTCGTCCATCGCATCTTGTTGAGCACCGGGACGACCCTGGAGATCCTCTTCGTGTCGGTGATCATCCATCGGTTCGCCGTACCGGCCGTCAGGAAGATTGCCAAGCAGATGGCGTGATGTCGATCATCCCCAGTCCGGTGTCGAGTGGTTGAAACGAAGCCCGGGAAAGCGAATGTGTCGCTTGCGGAAACCGCGAGGCTGGCCACTCGACATCACCAGCGGATCGCATCGCGTTGACAGGGCTCGAATCGACGGCTTCTGGAGACCTTTTCTGGATAGGATTCCTGGAGTTCGAGCGAGCCTTTCGATTGCCATGAGGCCACTCACTTGTGCGATCAGTTCTTCTCTGGCAGCTCCGGCAATCCTTTCCAAAGAACGCCTCCGTCCGGACTCCTCACTTCGATGTTTCGGAAATGGCACACGGTTTCCCAGCTACCAAGTCCGATCCTTCCCTTTGTGAGCCTTGAATCGACAGGATGAAATATCTCGCTACCATTCACGAAGCATCGAGCTTCGGGGCCGCGAACTTCGATTCTCACCTTGTACCATCGATCCGGTTCAAGCGAACCGGGAGCTGACTCGTGAGTCACTTGTCCATCAACCACCTTTCCTAATCCGTGCCAGTTTCCCGGACCGGGATACAGATTATAGTGATTGCCTCCGTCCTGGAAATGAAAAAATACCCAGACGTTGATTCCTCCGATGCCCTTGACTTCGACTTCGAAGTCATAGTTCGACCACCATTCGTCGCCAAAAACTAGTGATTTCCCACCCGGGTCAGTGGAGACTTGCACCAGATCCTCTCCTTCAACTCGCCATGATCCGTGGAAGACGTGCACCTGGCGGTTCGGCGATGCGGCCGCTCCATTTGCCCGAGGTTGAGCCGCCTCATGATTCTTCGATGCACTCGTCGGTATTGAGCCCGCTGGTTCATGAGAACCGAGTTCCTTGGGCTTGAATTCAACCCGAAGTGGTTCGTTCTCCCCACGACGCACGGAAAAGTTTCGGGTCCTGACCACGAGGTCGCCCCGCTTAACCTTCAATTCATGATCTCCGACACTGAGCATAATGGGTTCGCCCAAGCCCTCGATCCTGAAGGTCTCGCGATCATCGAGCGTCACCACGACGTCCGGATCATCGACCTCGATCTTGATCCGGCCCTTGTTGGTGGACAAGTAGAGGACCACCCCCAGCGCGGCCGCTCCGAACATCGAAGCCGCGACGATCACCCGCCAGAAGTCCCACCGTCTTTTCCATCTCGGCCATGCCGCGACTGGGGCCACTTCTCGAACGGGTTCCGTCTCCCGGAGTTCGACGAGGCTCTCCCACATCGGCTCCGGGCGAGCTAGCTGCGGCGGCCCGTTCACCGTGCACGCTGGGGTCGATGCCATGCCCGGCGCGGGTTGGGTCGGCATGGAATCCATGCCGAACATTGGCTGCTTCACCTCGGCTTGCCCCACCCGAGAGACTTCCGGCTTCGATCCGACCGACCCCGACGATCCCTTCTTGAAGAAGGGCAACAGGGCTTGGGCCACCTGCTTCGGCTCCTGGAACCGCCGCTCCGGCTCCTTGGCCATCATCTTGCCCACGACCGCCGCCAGCTCGATCGGCACCTCCGGCCGCGCCAGGTTGAGCGGCGTCGCCTCCATCGAGTGGTGCGCCTGGAGGATCTCATAGAGGCTGTCGCCCTGGAAGGGCGGGCCGCCGGTCAGCAGGTAATAGAACGTGCAGCCCAGGCTGTAGATGTCGGCACGGATGTCGGCCTTGCGCACGTTGCTGATCTGCTCGGGTGCGATGAAATCGGGCGTCCCCAGCATCTGCCCTTCGTGCGTGAGGGTCCGATCCGTCGGTCCCTCGCTCTTGACCTTGGCTAACCCGAAGTCGAGCACCTTGATCAGGGCGCGATTCCCCTGGCGAGACAGCATCAAGTTGCCGGGCTTGATGTCGCGGTGGACCATACCGTGCTCGTGCGCATGTTGCAAGCCCAGCGCCGCCTGGTGGATGTAGTTGCAGACGTTGGCGACCGGCAACGCGCCGCGGGCCTTGACCAGCCGGGCCAGGTCGAGGCCCTCGACGTACTCCATGGCCAGGACGAGGCTCTCGCCGATCCGCAGGGCCGTATAGGCGGCCACGACGTTGGGGTGGTGCAATTTGGCCGCGTTGCGAATCTCGCCGAGGAAGCGGTCAAGAACGCCGCGGCGGTTGACGAGCTGGCTGCTGACGACCTTCAGGACCTCCATGCGGCCCATGAGCGTGTTCTCGGCGAGGTAGACGACCCCCATGCCGCCCTGGCCCAGCTCGCGGAGGACCTGGTAGTCGGGGTGGTCGGCCAGGCCCGGTGGCAGCGTACTGGCCGGGGGTGGCGCTGGCGAACCCGGATCCCCGCTGGCCAGCATCGACAGGCCGGCGACGGATGAAACGACCGGGGCGGGAGAAGCGGGCCGGCCCTGGGCGTCGCGGATGCGCCCGAGGAAGCTGTCGGCCGACATCGCGGCGACCCGTTTCCGACAATCCGGGCACTGCTCCAGATGTCGGTTGACCGCCTCAGACGAACGGTCGTCGAGCTTGCCCAGACCATACGAGCTCAGGGTCTGGTCCGTCGGATGGCTGATGGGATGGGAGTTCATCGGACGGTCTCCGGAAACGGGACGAGCGACTGTTCCTGAACAGGAAAGGCCGGTTCTGCGTCGAACCTGTCGCGAAAATCGAAATTCACCACAAGAGGTCGCCGGCTTCTTCCCGTAACCGCTTGAGAACCCGAGACTTGGCCAGAATGACCGCGTTCTCGGACAGGCCCAGTTCCTCGGCCACCCGCCCGGCCGGGACGCCATCGACGCCGAATCGCTGGAACGCCGCCCAGATGGTCGGGGTGAAGTCGGGCTGCACGACCGCCAGGAGCTTGTCGACGACGTGCTTGTCGTGATCCCGGTCCCACTCGCGGGCGAGGTCGTCGTTGGGGTCAGACAGCCGTTCGAGGAAGCCGGCAGATCGAGCCCTTGCAGCCCGGACCAGTCTGAGGCATCCGGCCGGGCCATCTGGAGTCGATCGAGCAGGCTGACGGATGTCGGTTTCACGAGCCGCGGTCAAATCGAGATTTGGGATCTCGATTTGACCGATCATCCTACTTGCTGCTGGTCGTCCAGCCAATCAGCTCTTGACCCCTTTGGCCCCGCTCGAGGGATGTCCCCAGTCGGGCACGAGGATTACTGGACGCTTCCAGTGCCTGAAAGCTCTCAATGGAGATGCACCTCGCTATTGACATAGGTGAATCGACCCTGTTCCTCGTTCCATTGGATTTGATCGGCATGGGATTGAAACCAATGGAGGACACCCACGGGGTTATCGGTCAGTCGTAGATGCCCCGGCAGTGGCAAGAGCTTTTCGATCGCGGGGACATAATAGCGGCACGTCGAATAATTCGCGGATTGGGGAAATGCCACGATCGTCTGCAACGTGTCTTCGAGATGGTCCAGCCGGCCGAAGACCAAAAAACCAATTCCCGCCCAGATCGCGCGCGCCGCCCTCTGATCGGCGGGCCAGCGCATCGGGACCAGTTCGCTCTGCGCACCATTCCAGTATTCTTCGAGGCAACCGAGCACCTCGGCACGCTGGACCACGGGGCGAAACGGGGACAATTCCTGCCGAAGCATTTCTTGAAAGACGTCCGCGGGCCTGTTCATGGTCCAGCACCTCACTGTTCAATACGGCGGCCCGAAAGAAAGGAACCGGCGGCCCTGCGCGGATAGGACGATCGTGCGCCGACTCACGCGATGGAGGGCCACACGCTCGAATTCCCAAGCATACCCATGCCCATGAACCAGAACGGAATCCTCGAGTCTCTGCAAGGTCACATAAACCCACTCCCCCGGTCGTTGTGCGTAAGCGGCGGCCACTGGCAGACGTTCCGAGAACGGAATACCGGCACCGCCCAGAGGTTGCCCGCGCAAGTGATCCGGCGCACGGGCAGGTCCACCAGCTCCGAATGCCACTGCGCCCTCATCTCGTGCGGAGAAACACCGAGAGCTTCGAGCGCCTCGGCCAACTGGATCGATGCGTCCATCCCCGACGCTCCCTGAAATGAGACATCACCCGCCGCGACGCTCGACAAAAAATCGCTCCCCGGAGGGAGCTCGGCTTGTCCTCGGTAAAGCACCAAGAAGCCCTTTCCGCGAAGCCAGGATGCGGCCATCCGCCCCAGCCTCGACCTGGGGACAGGTCCGGCTGTTTCGAGGGCATTCGCAATGGTCTCTTCCGAATGGCCTAACTGCAACAACAGGTCGTCAACTTTCTTGGCCCACCTTACGAAAGCCCTGGCATCGTACCAGTCACAGAGGAACTGGACCCATGCAACCAGTCTATCGAATGCTCCGCCTTTTCCGACAGCCCCGAGAGCGCGTGCGGGCCCATGGGTTCCCTTCCCTTCGCCCATTCGCGTGGCTCCTTCCGCGTGGCAACTCCTCGCAACCAGGCTTGTTCGTCGGTCAACTCGACCATGGTCACCTCCTTCAAGAGAGGATACCAGATCCAGCGCGATGACAGTCAGCCCGGCATGGTATTCTGGCCAACGCGACGCGGTGTCGGTGGATGACGGGCTGGGGGCCTGGAAGCGCGTCGCATCCTACTCGGCTGGCGCATCGAGGAAGACGCCCGGATCAATCCGGAAGTAGCGGGCCAGGATGCCGATGTGCCGGGTATTGAGCCGGCGTCGGCCCAGGAGGACCTCCGACAACGTAGACTCGGGTAGCCCCGCCTCCGCGGCGACGGTCGCCCGCGTCTTGCCGCTCGACTCGACCAGGTGCCGCAGCGCGTCGAGGCCGGTGACCGGCTCGATCGGGTAGCGCTGGTCCTCGTACTTCTCGACCAGGTCGGAGAGGACGTCGAGGTAATCCTCCTCATCCCCGGCCAGCCCACCCCGGGCCAGGAGGCGGTCGATCATCGCGATGGCCTGGTCCAGTTCCGTGTCGGAGCGGAGCGGGCGCAGGGGAAGCTCCCGGACCAGGACGAAATAGCGGTCGCTCGTCTGGCCTGGGGACCGGACCTCAGTCGTCTTTCCACGTACCACGGTCGTACTCCTCGTGGGTCAGCACGTGCTGGATGTAGACCTTCCCCTTCGGGTAACTGACGATCGCAATCAGCCGATACTTGTTACCGCCCACGTTGAAGACGACGTATTCTTCAACCTTATCGGCGCTCCCATAGGTCACTTTCAGGTCGGCCCAATCCCGCCACTCGGCTCGCCGGACGATGGCCTCCCACTGGCGAAGCGGCGACTCGGCGTCCGAGTGTGTCTCCCAGAACTCCCGCAGCGCCTTCCGCGAGATGATGTGCATGGGTGGTGCCCGGCTTGGCTTGCTGAGCCCTGAGCTTCGCGATATCGGAAGTCAACATAAGGTTTCGCAATATCGGAATCAACCCCAGTCGCCGGTTTTTGTTGTTCTTCGCGATCGCGTTTTTCGGCTCGTGGGCATCAACGGTTCCTGGAACCTTTTCTGGGCCCCCTCGCCGCCGGTTGGACCAAAAGCAGATGGATCATGGCCTCTCCGGCGAGTGGAAGGGTTGGCGAGACTGCCACATCGAGCCGGACTGGGTGATGATCTACCGAGTGAAGGCCGACAAGTTGGAGTTGGGTCGAACTGGCACCCACGCCGAGCTTTTCGGAAAGTAGGTCCGGAGATTTCCAGGGCCCTCAGCGACTCCTGAAACCGTTTCTACTTCAGTCTCTGGTCGAATCAACGGTTCCTGGAACCTTTTCGGGAATTGCCTCCGTCCTGGAAATGAAAAAATACCCAGACGTTGATTCCTCCGATGCCCTTGACTTCGACTTCGAAGTCATAGTTCGACCACCATTCGTCGCCAAAAACTAGTGATTTCCCACCCGGGTCAGTGGAGACTTGCACCAGATCCTCTCCTTCAACTCGCCATGATCCGTGGAAGACGTGTGCCTGGCGGTTCGGCGATGCGGCCGCTCCATTTGCCCGAGGTTGAGCCGCCTCATGATTCTTCGATGCACTCGTCGGTATTGAGCCCGCTGGTTCATGAGAACCGAGTTCCTTGGGCTTGAGTTCAACCCGAAGTGGTTCGTTCTCCCCACGACGCACGGAAAAGTTTCGGGTCCTGACCACGAGGTCGCCCCGCTTAACCTTGAATTCATGATCTCCGACACTGAGCATAATGGGTTCGCCCAAGCCCTCGATCCTGAAGGTCTCGCGATCATCGAGCGTCACCACGACGTCCGGATCATCGACCTCGATCTTGATCCGGCCCTTGTTGGTGGACAAGTAGAGGACCACCCCCAGCGCGGCCGCTCCGAACATCGAAGCCGCGACGATCACCCGCCAGAAGTCCCACCGTCTTTTCCATCTCGGCCATGCCGCGACTGGGGCCACTTCTCGAACGGGTTTCGTCTCCCGGAGTTCGACGAGGCTCTCCCACATCGGCTCCGGGCGAGCTAGCTGCGGCGGCCCGTTCACCGTGCACGCTGGGGTCGATGCCATGCCCGGCGCGGGTTGGGTCGGCATGGAATCCATGCCGAACATTGGCTGCTTCACCTCGGCTTGCCCCACCCGAGAGACTTCCGGCTTCGATCCGACCGACCCCGACGATCCCTTCTTGAAGAAGGGCAACAGGGCTTGGGCCACCTGCTTCGGCTCCTGGAACCGCCGCTCCGGCTCCTTGGCCATCATCTTGCCCACGACCGCCGCCAGCTCGATCGGCACCTCCGGCGGCACCAGGTTGAGCGGCGTCGCCTCCATCGAGTGGTGCGCCTGGAGGATCTCATAGAGGCTGTCGCCCTGGAAGGGCGGGCCGCCGGTCAACAGGTAATAGAACGTGCAGCCCAGGCTGTAGATGTCGGCACGGATGTCGGCCTTGCGCGCGTTGCTGATCTGCTCGGGTGCGATGAAATCGGGCGTGCCCAGCATCTGCCCTTCGTGCGTCAGGGTCCGATCCGTCGGTCCCTCGCTCTTGACCTTGGCTAACCCGAAGTCGAGCACCTTGATCAGGTCGCGATTCCCCTGGCGAGACAGCATCAAGTTGCCGGGCTTGATGTCGCGGTGGACCATACCGTGCTCGTGCGGCGTGCTGCAAGCCCAGCGCCGCCTGGTGGATGTAGTTGCAGGCGTTGGCGACCGGCAGCGGGCCGCGGGCCTTGACCAGCCGGGCCAGGTCGAGGCCCTCGACGTACTCCATGGCGAGGACGAGGCTCTCGCCGATCCGCAGGGCCGTATAGGCGGCCACGACGTTGGGGTGGTGGAATTTGGCCGCGTTGCGAATCTCGCGAAGGAAGCGGTCAAGAACGCCGCGGCGGTTGACGAGCTGGCTGCTGACGACCTTGAGCACCTCGACGCGGCCCATCATCGTGTTGTCGGCGAGGTAGACGACGCCCATGCCGCCCCGGCCGAGCTCGCGGAGGATCTCGTAGTCGGGGTGGTCGGCCAGGCCCGGTGGGAGCGTGCTGGCCGGGGGTGGCGCTGGCGAACCCGGATGCCCGCTGGCCAGCATCGACAGGCCGGCGACGGATGAAACGACCGGGGCGGGAGAGCGGGCCGGCCTCTGGGCGTCGCGGATGCGCCCGAGGAAGCTGTCGGCCGACATCGCGGCGACCCGTTTCCGACATTCCGGGCACTGCTCCAGATGCCGGTTGACCGCGTCCGCCAAACCGTCGTCGAGCTTGCCCAGTCCATATGAACTGAGGGTCTGGTCGGTTGGATGGCTGATGGGATGGGCGTTCATCGGGAGGTCTCCGGAAACGGGTCGGGCGACGGTTTCTGAAGAGGAAAGGCCGGTTCCACGGCGAACCTGTTGCGAAAAACGAAATTTGAAGACGCCCGGACCGGGCGTCGGGGATCATCACCTTCACGTCGAACAAGGGGTCGGCAGGAATGTCGGGTTGTAGAGCGGCGAGATGATCTGGGTGATCGTCGGCTTGGGGCGGTCGGAGGCCGGTGTGTACGCGGTCCCGAGCGCGGACGCCAGCCACCGCTGGCCGTCCTCGGGCTCTGGCCTCATGCCCGCGCCGGACGCCTCGTTCAAGACGCGCGCCACCCGTTCGTTCAAGGCGCGGATGGAGTCGTTGTACTTCTCGATCATCTGCCTGGCCATCTCGACCTGCCGGTCGAGCGCCTCCCGGGCCATCGCGGCCTGGTTTTCGTTGAATTGCCGGGCGAACTGGATCTGGCTCGCGCTGAGCTGGGGCTGGAAGAACCCGACCTGAGAGATCGACGTTGGTGCCACCGCCTGGGAGAACAGGAAGCTGTAGTTGGCCGTGTCGCCCTCGACGAAGAGCTCCCGCACTGGGGCCCCGCCGGGAATCGGCACCGCGCGCACCTCGTAGCGCATTGGGTTGTGCATCAGGCCGATGAGTCGCTCGCCGTAATCGGCCCTCTTGCGTCCCCGGAGGGCCGCGACGGCCGCCGCCTGGGCCTTGGCGTCCGGGCTGTAGACGGCCAGAGCGGCCAGCATCTGCGCGGCCTCCGGGGTCGGGAACCGGCCCAGGATGCCGACGATCAGACCGTGGTGGCTGGGATCGGCGGCAAAGCCCTTCCAGATCTCGGCCGCAGCGCGCGGGTCGCCGATGGCCTCGACGTGGGCGACCGCCTCGTTCCGGCTGGGCACGGCGACCTTACTTCGGCATCGCATCTGTGTGTGATACTTCTGGAGCACCCTCTTCCAGTAGGCATCGGCTTTCTCCTGCGCCATGGCCTCGGCCCGCGCTGCGTCAAGGACCCAGCCCTCGCCGCGCAGGCGGAAGCCCAGCCGCCTTCGCGCCTCGTCGCTCTTCGGGTCGAGCCGGAGCACCGCTTCCCAGTGGGTCTTCGCCTCCTTCCAGAGACCTTGGGTGTCACACCAGCGCACCAGTTGCTTCTGGTCGAGGGCGGAGTCGGCGACCTCGGCCTTTTTTGTCCGGTACTCCACCAAGGCCGTCGCCATCGGATCACGCGGATCGATCTTGCCTGGGGTCGATTCGCCGCCGGTCGCCTCGGGTCGCCGGTCCGGACGATCCGAGCTCGCGACCGCCCTCGAGGGAACCGGCGACGGATCCACCGGGGATTCTTCCGGTTCGATGATCACTCGATCGGTCGCCTTTCCCGGCTCGGCACCCGCTCGATTCGCGACGACGCTGTCGCGCGCCTTTCGCGACGTTCGAGCTTGACCGGACCGGGCCGGCCCGGCGCTCTTGTGCCCGTCGGCTTCCGACCTGCGTTTCGTGGTGGTTGGCGCCCCGATTCCCGGTTTCCCGGGTTGATTCGCCTTCGGTGCGCCTCTGCGGTATGGCTCCAGGCCGAACCAGATCGCGAAGCTGCCCACGGCACAGATCAGTACCGCGCCAGCGGGCTCGCGAGGAACCGGCCGATCGTATTGAGGGCTTTCATCGTGCCTCCAGGGTCGTTTCGTTTCCAGCCACGGTCGATGGCTGTGGGTGGTCAGGTGCACGTCAGTGTGACTCGGTTGTACGTTCGAGAACTCGATCAACAAGAAAGAAAGGCGGCAACTCGGCTCGATCGGTCGCGAAAATCGGGATTTACCACAAGAGGTCGCCGGCTTCTTCCCTTAACCGCTTGAGAACCCGCGACTTGGCGAGAATGACCGCGTTCTCGGACAGGCCCAGTTCCTCGGCCACCTGCCCGGCCGGGACGCCATCGACGCCGAATCGCTGGAACGCCGCCCAGGTGGTCGGGGTGAAGTCGGGCTGCACGACCGCCAGCAGCTGGTCAACGACGTGCTTGTCGTGATCCCGATCCCACTCGCGAGCGAGGTCATCGGTCGGGTCGGACAGGCGTTCGAGGAAGCCGTCGGCCGGATCGAGCCCGACGGCGGGCCGGCGGTGGCGCTTCCGACGATAGTTACGGATCTTGTTCACCGTCACCTGTCGAAGCCAGGCCCGGAACGACCCCTCACGCTGCCGGTCGAACCGGGGGACTTCCCGGAATACGACGACGAGGACCTCCTGAGCCAGGTCGGCGGACTCGTCGCCAAGGCCAGGGACGCGGCCCAGCCAGCGCTGAATCAGCGGCAGATAGATCCCGTGCAGCCGGTTCCAGTCGGAGGCATCCGGCCGGGCTACCTTGAGTCGATCGAGCAAGCTGACGGATGTCGGGTTCACGAGCAACGGCCTGGTCGAGTTTTGGAATCTCGATTTGACCGATCATGATACCCGGATGCCAGGAGAAATGCAGGCTTCTTCCAAGAGAATTGTTCCGGCAAGCTCCGCGCTTGGGCCAGAGCGACTCTATTTGAGAATCATCTGGCTCCGGTACACCCGCACTGCCTCGCCCTGCACGGTGACGAGGTGGGGCCGGTCGGTGGACGGCAGGGGGGCGATGATCTTCAGTCGGCTGGGTGACAGGGGGTCGCCGGGCCGGACATTTCGAGGTAGACTGGAAATCAACTGCGAGGTGACCGATGAGCACTCTTCACGACTTCCAAAGACAGCTCGAAACTCTGAGCCGGGCCGAAAAAGCTCAGATCCTGCAATAGGTGGCGCGCGACCTGGGCGACGCCTTGCCAGGGATCGAGAGCCGACCTGGGGTCTGTGGCGGAGAACCGTGCATCGTTCGGACGAGAATCCTCGTCTGGGTGCTGGAACAGTCGCGCCGGCTGGGCATCAGCGAAGCGGATTTGCTCCGCAGCTATCCGAGTCTGCGCCGAAGACTTGACCAACGCCTGGGCCTACGTCCGTGCCCACCGCCAGGACATCGATCGTCAGATCCGCGAGAACGCAGAGGCTTGAGGAGTGGCCAGGCTCTTCGCCGACGAAAACTTCCCGCTCCCCGTGGTTGAAGAGCTGCGAGCGCTGGGCCACGACGTTCTGACGATTGACGAGAAAGGGAAGGCGGGTCCGGGTGTCAGTGATCCGGAGGTCTTGGAGGACGCCTGCGCCGAACAGCGCGCCGACTTGACACTCAACCGAAAGCACTTCATTCAGCTTCATCGCCAGCGGGCTGAGCATGGCGGAATCGTCGTTTGTACCAGCGATTGCAACTTTACCGCGCAGGCCCAACGAATCCATCTCTTCATTGCCAACGACCTCGACCTTTCCAGTAAGTTGATCCGAGTTATACCTCGCGCGGTCAGAATCGAGCCATTTGGGAGGGCGAGAGCTTCGCCCTCCCGGAATCACGCAAGGCCATTCAGGGAGTGGAGCGGGTGGGAATGGTGACGTGATCTTTCCGTCGCGCGCGGGTCCGGTTGGCCAAGGCGAGCCCACCGGCCAGCACCATGCCGATCAAGCCTGTGACGATTGAGGACGGCTCGGGCGCGGAAGTCGCTCGGATCTCCCACACTGTGCCCTCATTGCCATCTCCACCGATCAGGGTCGTACCGAAGAGGTTGCCATTGTCATCGAGCGTCACGCCACCAGAAGGATTGGCTCCATTGGCGCCGTTGAAGGTGGCAAGGGTCGAGACGAGGTCGTCCCCCGCGACCATCTCCCACACCGTGCCATTATTGTAGCCACCGCCCAGGAAGGTCGTGCCGTAGAGGTTGCCGTTGGCGCCGATGGTCACGCCAGATTGAGGATTGGCTCCATTGGCACCGTTGAAGGAGGCGAGTGTGGTGATCGTGCCGCTTCCCTTGGCAATCTCCCACACCGTGCCATTATTGCCATACCCACCATAGAAGGCCGTACTGTAAAGATTGCCGTTGGCGGCGATGGTCACATTATCGATAGGTGTGGCTCCATTGTAATAATTGAAGGAAGCGAGCGTGGTGATCGTGCTGCTCCCCTTGGCGATCTCCCACACCGCGCCGTCACCATTGGCCCCACCATTGTTGGTCGTGCCGTAGAAGTTGCCGTTGGCGTCGATGGTCACGCCAGCTTGAGGATTGGCTCCATTGGAGCCGTTGAAGGAGGCGAGTGTGGTGATCGTGCTGCTCCCCTTGGCGATCTCCCACACCGTGCCGTCACCGTTGGCCCCGCCACCGAAGGTGGTGCCGTAGAGGTTGCCGTTGGCGATCGTCACGCCAGCAGAAGGACCCAATCCATTGGAGCCGTTGAAGGAGGCGAGTGTGGTGATGGTGTTGCTTCCTTTGGCGATCTCCCACACCGTGCCATCATTGTTGGCCCCGCCACCGCCAGTCGTGCCGTAGAGGTTGCCATTGGCGTCGATGGTCACGCCAGCAAAAGGCTGCAATCCATTGGAGCCATTGAAGGAGGCGAGTGTGGTGATGATGTTGCTCCCCTTGGCGATCTCCCACACTGTGCCGTCATTGTAGTTCCCACCAATTTGAGTCGTGCCGAAGAGGTTGCCGTTCGCGTCGATGGTCACGTTATTGACACGGGCTCCATCGTCGTCGTTGAAGGTGGCGATGGTGGTCAAGACTTGTCCTCGCGCCGATTCCAGTGGCCAGGCAATGGTCCAAAGAAGTGCCGATCCGAATCCGAGGGTCCGGAAAACGCTTGGGCAAGTCATAATCATGAATCCTCGAAGCCAACGACCCTCATGTCGGTCAAGCAGTCGCCTCATCTTTTCACGGCGCGTAGAACAAACCCCTTCTCCAGCCCGACATCAGGCAAGAGCACCAGAGAGCGGAGTCGGCCTATCAGCCGTGAACCTCCTCCTCCATACAAACACCAGCGGGCGCAGACAAGCGGTGGTTGAGAAAAAACAACACGATATGCTTGGCTATTGAATCGTCGGCCATGGTAAGCCGCTTTTTTTCTGGAAACACAGGGAACGCGAGGATATGTATAGCGGGACTCTGGCTATTGAATGCGATACGGTTTTGCCGTGTCCATTCTATCGGAGTGATTGCCTGTCTTGCGATTTGGGGCGATACGTGCCAGTGCACGGCCAGGTGATCCCGGCCGGGGGGCTTGGGCTTGCGGTGATCGGCTCGGCGAATCGCGACTCTCAGCCTGACTACTGGCTACTGACCGGTGATTACAAATTCGACGTTCACGTCAAGCGCACGCCAGCTCGCAACCGCGGTGGGATGCACCCTGATCGATGGGAGTATGATCCCGAGTCTTATCGAGGGGAAAATCAGCCTGTAGCGACCGGAAGGGCGAGGCACCGGTGACCGGGACTCACCTACGACCGGGAACGGGGACTCGAGCTGCGGGCAAAAGTGGCGGGCAAAGGGAGCTCTCCCACACTTTCGATGAAAGCGGCCGGGCTCCTTTTCCAAACGGCCGAGTAGCCCGGGGAAAACGGGCACCCTGTCTCGGTTGACGGTCCTAAAACATCGAAAGAGCGGGAGAACCCCGAACCGTCGCTCCACGTCGGCAACACTTGCTCACATCGGCCGGAACCGCCGACGCCCGGCCGCCGAGGGACTCGATCTTGGCGACGACCCGCCGGGCAGCGTCGGCATTCCCCTTGTAGTTGATGACCACGGCGGCACCGTCGCTGGCGAGCCGCAGGGCGATGGTCCGGCCGATCCCCCGCGACGCCCCCGTCACCAGGGCCACCATACCCTGCGGCCTCGTCGTTCCCATCGCTCGATCCACCGAAAAGGGGGCGGGACTCCCGCTCGCCCCCGACCTCGGTCACACGTCGAGCCGATCCCGGAGCCCGCCGTAGATCAGGCCCTTCACCATGTCCCTGTCGTAGAAGTCGTGCGGGAAGCCCAGCTCGACGTGGCTCGCCGCATCGAGACGCCTGACTTGATCCTCGTCCAGGGTCAGGTCGAGGCAGGCCAGGTTGTCCTGGAATTGCTCCAGCCGACGGGCCCCGACGATCGGAATCACGGGCACCGGCCGATGCCTCAGCCACGCCAGGGCCACCTGGGCGGCCGATCGACCGACCTCACCGGCGACGGCCCGAACCGCCTCGACCACCGGCCCGCTCCGGTCGGCGGCGGGCATGTGCGGCTTCATCATCTCCGTGCCGTAGCGGGCGTCCTGGGCCTGTCCCGACTGGTACTTGCCGGTCAGGACGCCGCCGCCCAGCGGTGACCAGGCCGTCACGCCCAGCCCCAGCGCCTCGGCCATCGGCAACAACTCCCGCTCGACCGTCCGCTCGACGAGGCTGTACTCGATCTGCAAGCCGACGAACGGCGACCAGCCCCGCAATTCGGCCAGCGTGTTGGCCCTGGCGACCGCCCAGGCCGCCATGTCCGACACACCGGCGTGAAGGATCTTACCCTGCCGCACGAGGTCGTCGAACGCCCGCATCACCTCCTCCAGCGGCGTGATCCGGTCCCAGATGTGGAGCCAGTAGAGGTCGATGTAGTCGGTCCTGGAGCCGCTTCAGGCTCGCCTCGACGGAGCGAACCATGTTCTTCCGCTGGTTGCCCCCGGCGTTGGGATCGGTGCCGGGCATGGCGTTGGTGTACTTCGTCGCCAGCACAGCACGAGTCCCTTCGGCCCTGGAGGAACTCGCCCAGGAGCGTCTCGCTGGTGCCGTTGGTGTAGATGTTGGCCGTGTCGATGAAGTTGCCGCCCGCCTCCAGGAAGGCGTCCAGGACCTTCCGGCTCTCGTCTTTCGACGAGCCCCAGCCCCAGTCGTCGCCGAAGGTCATCGTCCCCAGGCAAAGCTCCGAGACCCGCAGGCCGGACTTGCCGAGAAGTCGGTATCGCATGTGGGCTCCTTCTCGTGTTGAAGGGCTTTTGAAGTTTGGAAAAAATCGTGCGGTCGGAATGGCCGGACGATCCGCCGATCTGGAATCAGGCGGGCACAGCCGTATCGGGGCGTCGCAAGACCCCATCATCGCTGAGCCCGACGAGTTCGGCGCTCTGTTCCCAGAGCGCCGCCGCGTTCGCCTCGTCATACGACTCTTGGGACGATCGAATCTCGAGTAGCCCCTCGAAATATCGCCCGCTCACGCGCTCCAGGGCAGGATCGAGCACGAGCCGGGCCAGCGCTCGCCCGGAATCCCTGGGGTGGTGAATATTGACATGAAAGGGCCGCAGAGTCCAAAGCAGGAGCGGCCCCAGTAAGTTCCATGCGAACCGGGCCGCCGGGCCGTAGCCCCGGGCCAGCCCCGTCCCCGGCAGGAGACCGGGATCGAACGCATTCACGCTGATCGGCCGGTCAGGCGTGCTCATATCCCCTTCCTTCAATCGCCTGTCCATCTCGTAGGTGCAGAGGACGTTGCACAGCTTCGAGGTCGTGTACCGCCGTCGTCCCACGTAGCCGGGTTTGCGGCGTGCGTCCTCCTCGTCGTCGGGTGCGGCCAGCGATCGGGCCTCCCTCAACAAGGGTGCGGGCATACCTGTCCTCTGAATCGGGTCGTGCGTGCCGCTGCTGACGAAGACGATCCGGCCTGGGGTTTCCAGGTGTCGCAGCATCAGGTTCGCCAGCAGGAAATGGCCGAGGTGGTTGACCCCGAAGGTGGACTCGAAGCCGTCCTCGGTCCGCTGCGTCGGTCCGACGTGCTGAACCCCGGCATTGCACACCAGCGCCCGGAGTGGCGGCCGATGGCCAGCGGAAAAATCCGAGGCAAATCGCCGGACCGCCCCCATCGAGGCGAGTTCCAGCACGATCGCCTCAACATGAGGGGTTCCGGCCTCGTGTCTCAACCGACTCGCCGCCTCCTGGCATCGCTGCGGGCTGCGTCCGGCGATGACGACGTGCCAGCCGTCTCCCTGCTGCACGATCGCCCGGGCCGCCTCGAACCCCAGGCCGGAGTTTCCCCCAGTCACGATCACTGTCTTGTCGGCCTTTGCCATCGCCTTGCTTCCTTTCCACCCCCGAACGCCGATGAGGGACTCGGCATCAACCTCGACCGAATCCCGGCATGACCAGTCCGAGGCCGCTGGACGCACCCGCTCACGAGGGCCACTTTGCCCTTGAGTCCCATGTCCGGCTCCCTCGGTACGAGTCCCTATAACCACGAGATGTCCGGGAGAGCGAGGCTCCGTCCGAGCCTGGAAAAACGCGGCTCGCCCTCCCGATCCCTGCCAAATTTGAGGCGCTCTACGGAGTATCCCCGCCGCCGCCCCGACGATCGAGGCGGGCTACCCTTTCGACCAAGACCCGAATACCAGGCCGTCCGACGGAGACCCTCACGTCCCGCCATTGCGGGGTCTTGCGAGACGGCCCACCGTGCGGTCGAACGCGGCCACGTCATCAGGAGCGAGACGCCGCAACCGCTCCCCGAAGACGCCTCCCAGGGCCTCCCCGCCTTGTGTGAGCGCCTCCTTGCCGGCGGGGGTCTGGATCAGGCGGAACTTCCGCAGATCACCCGCCTCGGCCCGCCGTTCCAGGAACCCCCTGGCCTCCAGTTGCTTGACCAGATACGTCACAGTCGGCGGCGGTAGGTGCATCCTGCGGGCCAGCTCGGCGGGGAATGGGTGTACCCCGACCGCCTCCAGGAGGAAGAACGCCTTGGGCGAGAGCCCCAGTGCCTCCAGCGCCGGCTCCGAATCGTCCAGGACCGACTGGATCAACTGCCACAGGTTGGCCAGGATGCCGCAGGCATCCGGCTCGCCCTTCTCTCCGCTCGACAACATGGTAAGCCCGCCAGGTTCCGAAGTCAAATAGTTCAACAATGGAATTATAGCCTGGACTCGATTCTTGTCCCAGAGTGTGGTGTTCCTCGTTCTCCCTGAGGAACTGGGAAGCGGCCGACTCAACAGGGATGAGAGGCTATCTGGAAAGCCCCGAGGGGCGTCAGGTCGTAGCCAGGCCGTGAGCCCTTGGACGATGGATCGAAGCCCCCGACGGTCCTAGCTTACCAAGACGCTGTCCGGCAAGCCCCGGAGGGGGCGGCAGAACGTAGCCAGGGGGCGTGAGCCCCTGGACGATGGCGCCAAGCCCCCCCCGACAGTTCTCTGAGCCCCAGAGGGGCGACAGAACTCCTCAGCACCCCAGGGTTTCTGTCGCCCCTTCGGGGCTTGCCGCAACCGAGTTCCTCGTCCAGGGGCTGACGCCTGATCCCGCTGAATCAGGGGTCACTTCGATCCACTCAGCGTTACGACGGACACTACGGCCAGCATCAGGTTTCAATTCCCGCTGAATCAGGGGTCACTTCGATCAAACCGACTCCACATCGATGGTGGCGGTTTATAGTTTCAATTCCCGCTGAATCAGGGGTCACTTCGATCTAACAACGTTGGTTCGGGGAGTTGGGCCAACCGGGGAGTTTCAATTCCCGCTGAATCAGGGGTCACTTCGATCGAGCACCTGATCTCCGCTCGGGCGGCCATGTTTCAATTCCCGCTGAATCAGGGGTCACTTCGATCCCAATATATCTGCGTCGATATCTCCGGCGTGAATTTGTTTCAATTCCCGCTGAATCAGGGGTCACTTCGATCTAACGGAACAGCCGGCACGGCACCACGGCAAGCCGTGTTTCAATTCCCGCTGAATCAGGGGTCACTTCGATCAACAATGCCGATGACACGTTCGACGATGTCACTGTTTCAATTCCCGCTGAATCAGGGGTCACTTCGATCAGGTTTGGCACCTCGATGTCGGCTCGGTTTGTTTCAATTCCCGCTGAATCAGGGGTCACTTCGATCGGATCGGTAATACCCTCATCGACGCTGACACGGAACTGTTTCAATTCCCGCTGAATCAGGGGTCACTTCGATCTGGGCTACCAGATCGCTAGTACTCTAGCCGACATCGTTTCAATTCCCGCTGAATCAGGGGTCACTTCGATCATCTCGAATGCACCAGGCGGCACGCGGGGCAATGTTTCAATTCCCGCTGAATCAGGGGTCACTTCGATCCAAACGAGTGACTTGGTGCAATACCGCAACGTCGTTTCAATTCCCGCTGAATCAGGGGTCACTTCGATCAGCGACAGGCAAGAGGCGGAGATCGATACCAGTTTCAATTCCCGCTGAATCAGGGGTCACTTCGATCAACTTACCACCGCGTGACGGAACTGGCCGGTACGGCTGAGTTTCAATTCCCGCTGAATCAGGGGTCACTTCGATCAACAGCTGCCGTCTGAGGCGTGTACCGTCCTGGAGTGGGGTTTCAATTCCCGCTGAATCAGGGGTCACTTCGATCATTTGGGATGACGGATGCCGCGTGTCGTGTCTGTTTCAATTCCCGCTGAATCAGGGGTCACTTCGATCCCAAGAAGAAGGTTCGCGACTACCACGAACCCGTTTCAATTCCCGCTGAATCAGGGGTCACTTCGATCACCTGGACGAACTCTTCGAGGCCCTGTCGAGTTTCAATTCCCGCTGAATCAGGGGTCACTTCGATCTTGATTTCAAACCTCTGGACGGGCGGCTTCATGTTTCAATTCCCGCTGAATCAGGGGTCACTTCGATCAGGTTTATGGACCATCCTCCTGCCCAAGAGACGTTTCAATTCCCGCTGAATCAGGGGTCACTTCGATCTCCTTGACGTCCAATTTAGGGACGATCGACTTAAAGTTTCAATTCCCGCTGAATCAGGGGTCACTTCGATCTAAAGCGCTGATTGCTGTCAATTCGTGAATGGGTCACTCGCAGCCTGACGAGACTCCATTGTTTCAATTCCCGCTGAATCAGGGGTCACTTCGATCGATGCAATTACCAGTATGCCAGAGCTGAGACATGTTTCAATTCCCGCTGAATCAGGGGTCACTTCGATCACTTATAGTCATAAGATGACCGCGACGGCCTTACAGTTTCAATTCCCGCTGAATCAGGGGTCACTTCGATCGAACGCGTGCTCAGCAGTCACGTTGCGGGCAGCAGATCGTTTCAATTCCCGCTGAATCAGGGGTCACTTCGATCTTTTCGCCCTCTGCGAATTCCATCGCCGTTCACCGGCGTTTCAATTCCCGCTGAATCAGGGGTCACTTCGATCAGAGACACGGTCCTGCACGGCCCACGTTTCAATTCCCGCTGAATCAGGGGTCACTTCGATCTGACATTCGACCACTCACGTAGAGCCGTTTCAATTCCCGCTGAATCAGGGGTCACTTCGATCACGACCAGGGTGCGTCGCAAGCTGCGTGGTTTCAATTCCCGCTGAATCAGGGGTCACTTCGATCACCTCGACGGCCAGATCCGTTCAGACCGCTAGTGAGTTTCAATTCCCGCTGAATCAGGGGTCACTTCGATCGAATACACGGAATCTCCGAGGTCAATCGACGGTCAATCCTGTGACTCGCATTCTCAGGTTTCAATTCCCGCTGAATCAGGGGTCACTTCGATCTGAAGGGAATCGCTGAACAGTCAAGCTGATCGATCTCTCAGAGGCTGTCCGCCCGGTTTCAATTCCCGCTGAATCAGGGGTCACTTCGATCTGTTTTCCCGAAGGAACGCCAGTCGCGGTGACCTTGTTTCAATTCCCGCTGAATCAGGGGTCACTTCGATCGCCCCGCACCTGATGGCGCAAGGCACCCGTTTCAATTCCCGCTGAATCAGGGGTCACTTCGATCAAGTCCTGGTAGACAGGCTTATGCCCAATGTTTCAATTCCCGCTGAATCAGGGGTCACTTCGATCTGCACATCCGGTCACTTGCAGCCCGGAAATCGCCCCAGTCCGTCCTGGCATATCGACTTCCGACCAATCCGGGATGCACGTGCCGACAAGTTAACGCGCCGTATTCCACTGGGCCACCCTCACGTGGTTTTTTTTCGGCTTGCGTTTCCGCCGGCGCCTACCAAAGCGAGAGGCACAAACGGCATCGGCGCGTCCCCGAGAGGACCCATCGCAAGACCGAGGCCGCAAGCCGCGGCCAGCCGCCTTGCTGTAGCAACCCACTCATTCGCGGCTGCGGGGCCAACTCACGCCCCGGCAAGAAACCAACGCGAAGCGCGGGGGAGCGATAAACTCCGATACGTTATTCGCGGGATGTCCCACAGAAGTGCGAACAATTCAGACCACGATCACGGAATCCTCGGCGACCGGATCGCGCTGCCAGGAGATGCGTCTTTTGGGGAATCGGCGGTCGATGGGAAAAAGATCGAACGCATCGGTCTTGGCCAGCAGCAGGCCCACGCGGAACCGTAGCTCGTCGAGTTCCTCCGGCTCGACCTCGATCTCGAAGACGCTCCGCTGGACGCGGCGGCCATATTCCAGGAGGATTTCGGCGACGCGGGCCCGACGGGAATCGCGGGTGACATCGTAGGCGGCGACGTAAAGGCTCATGGGTGTTCGAACGGCTCCCAGGGTGATTCGGGGTCGATTAACCGGCGTCGCAAACTGCGAGCCGTGGCGAGAAACTGCGCCAGCCAGGGCCGCGGCTCGGTCTGGCCTTTGCCGATGACGCCTGTCTTCCAGCTTCGCTGCATCAGCGCGTGAAACGTCTTCGCGGCGTGGTGCTCGAGGACCAGCGGATAAGGACCGTCAAACCGCGGGACGAACTGGGATGGCTTCAAGATGCGCGTGGCCAGGATCACGGCCCTCTCCACAAGATGGCGGAACGGCTCCTGAAGATCGGCGGCGAGCGAGGCATAACGGCCGTCGCTGGTGTGCAGGAACCCGACCGCCGGAGAAAGTCCCGCCGCCCGGCAGGCGGCGATCGCATGACGGTAGAGCATCGTGTGGCCCATGTTCAGCAGCACGTTTACCGGGTCGCCGGCATCGGGCGCCACGCGCAGATGAAACGAAAAACCCTTGCCGAGCAGCGAGGGGAGCCGCCGGTACCACGCTGCGGCGCCTGCCCCTCGTGCCCCCGCAGCGCGTCCAGCGACCCGGCCGTCATGCATTCCTCCGCCAGCTCGCGGAGCCGGACTGCGGTCGGTTCGCCGGGCTCCGTTGCGGCTTCCAGCAGGGCTGCGAAATTCCGCAGCTTGGCCCGAACCAGGGGACGCGCCAGTAGCAGGGCGCTCGCCGGGTCGGCGGCAGCCAGGCATTGCAGCAAGATGGCCTCGGGATTGTCGGGTGGCTCGCTCACCAGATCGCCGATCGGCCAGCCCGCGTCCGAGAGCAGATGAACCGGAACTCCGCTACGAAGGAGCTTTCCGGGAGCATCCGGGCTCCAGCCAGCCGGCCCCAGCACGATCAGCCGCTCCAGCGTGCTCAACGGGACGTCCCGGTCGTCCCTCTCGTCGGGGCCGCGAATCCTGAGTGAGTCGCCCACCACGTCCAGAAGCGTGATCCCCGGCCCAGCCACGATCACCCCCGCACCCGACTGGTAGGGCGTTTCCTGGGGCAACGCGAGCGCGAGCACCGACGGCGTTCGCTCCGCGTCTTTCCAGCCCAGCTCCTGCACCCGTCGCGGGCCCGATGGGCCTGCGTACTGCCATCGCTCCTCATGCCGAAATCGGTACCCCAGGAAGTCGAACGGCTCGCGGAGGTCGATCACGGCGGAATCGGCGTTGAGCTGAAGCAGAAGGTCGCCGGCCAGCTCCTGCGCGCGGACGTGCAACCGCTCGGCGTCGCTACGTCGCCGCGTGAAGATCAGGAAGTCGTCCGCGTACCGGACCAGTCGTCCTCCCTCGTTCTCGATCGCTTCGTCGAACTGGTCGAGTAGCAGGTTTCCCAGCAGCGGAGAAAGGGTGCGCCGGTGGGTATCCCCACATCGCCCGGCAGCTCGGCCTCGACGAAGGACCACACCGCCGCCGTCGCTCGGTCGTCGCCGAGACAGGCTTCCAGCCGGTCGCGCGCGAGCTGACGCGGAACGCGATCGAAGAACCGGTCGAAATCGGCACGCACCGCAAAATACCAGCCGTCGTTGACCAGCCGCTCGATCCGACGCGCCGCCGACGCGCGATTCAGTCCCCGCCGCCAGGCAAACGAGGAGGTCTCGAAGAGACGGTCCAGGGCCGGGCCCAGCCGCGCGAGGATCAGGCGCTGTAAAGCCCGGTCCGCGACCGGCGGGATGCACAGCGCGCGCGGCTCGCCGTCGGCCGATCGCAAGACCACGCGATGAGCGTGGCCCGGCTGGTACGTGCCGGCCCTCAAGGCTTCGGCGACACGCCGGAATGCCTCGGGCTCGAGGTCGTGCTCGGCCGCGGAATGGGCGATGGCCGCGGGCGAGAGGCAGAGATCCAGCAGGGGCCTGGCCCGCTGGCACTCGGTGGGGTCGGGACCGAGCTCCTCGATGCGGTAGCGACCAAAGCCGAAGTGCAGGTTCTTCCCGACGCGCGGCGTACTGCCCCCACATCAGGGCAGCGACGGCGACCGGATCATGCACGGCGACGGTGATCCGCCCGAGCGCGCCCCCAGCGCCTTCCGCTCGTCGCGCCGCCCGTACTCGAGGTCGAGCCACGTCAGGCGATTCGCCAGCAGCGTGATGGCCGAATCGTCAAAGGGGGCCTCGGCACCAGTATCGGTATCGGTGTTATGATCGCGGCGACGTAGCCCGATGGCCGCGAGCCGCTTCTGGACGGTACGAAGGAACTGCCCGACGTGCAGGCCGGCGGCATCGGCGTAGCGATGTCCGGACTGCGCTTCGGAGCCGGGCCGTTCGAGCCGGAGCGGACTGTGGAATCGAAGCGTCAGCGACTGGCCGGCCAGGGCGTACAGCCGTTCGAGCTCCCGGTCGATCGTATCCAGACCGAGTGCCGCAAACGGTTCACCCGGTGCCAGCGATCGTTTCGCGACGAGGTCTTGCACCTGGACGAGGTCGAAATTACCCCCCAGCGCGACGGGCTTTCGCGGCGCGACGTGCCCCACCCTGGCGAGCCCCTCGGAGATCGTGCGCAACCGCCGAAGCGCCGTCGCGGGGTCGAACTCGATGAGCGTGGCGCCAAACGCAAAAAGATCGCCGGGCTCGTAGCGATCGCGACACTGCTCCGGGGCATCCAGGAGCAATCCCTCCGGCATGTGCGACGGCCTATCGGCGTCGTTCCCCCGAGCGGCATCACACAAGAGCGCGTAAAGGATGGCGTTCTGATGACTGTGCAGCGTCCACGCCGATCGCGCGCGAAGCGTCCAGCGGACGCGGAAGAACGGTGTCTCGATGGACATCGATCCGGCTCCCGGACCAGTAACCCACACCCAGGAATCCCGGCCGACGGCTTCGCCGGCTCTTTGTGCGTCTTGCTGTGGGGAGATGCACCCAGATTCTCGCAGAATCGTGCGCCCGATTGAACCGTGCGCTCAGATTGCCCCAGGGTGGGTCCTTGCTTAGAGCGCGCTGAACGCTTGGGTTGCGCGGCCCAGGGCCTCGTCTGACCGGCACGACCCCTGTCGGCTTGTCCGGCAGGTGAAGACGTTCCACAGCTTAGACGAGGACACTCCCACCTCTTCGTTTTCCGCCCCCTGGCCGGCAGCCCGTTGGACCGCCGGCCAGGGGGGGCTGGGTTATCGAGCGGATTAACTTCCGAACGTGTTCACCGGCCGGACAAGCCGGCAGGGGTCCAGGGGACCAAGGAAAGATCCGAGCAAAGGGGCTGGCCGCCGATCAGAGGATCGACAGAAGATGTCCAAGTGCTTGCGCAACGGCGTGCGCGGTGTCCCCAGAAGCCGCGATCGGGCAAGGATCCGCCGTACCATCCCCCCGGAAATCTCTCGTTCATCGAGAGGACGAGCCGGCCTTCACCGAAGAAATGGACGGACTCGCGACCGAGGATGAACAGGTTCTCGGGTCCCGACCGCGCGGGATCCAGTGCGAGCCGATCCGAGACGACAGCGGTCCGGTCATGAGGGAGACCGACGACGGTCAACCGCCCCCCGGCGAGAACCTGAGCGGTTTCGAGGGACTTCTCGCCCTGGGTCTCCTGTTCGGCAGTGATCCCCTGGGCAGCACGGTCGGCCGCGCGGACGCGGACGATCTCATCGCGAGTGGCCCCAAGCTCGACCATGGCCGGGATATATCCCCGATCATTCGCTGCGACGAGATCGAACCAGCGCGTCCACGATCCGTGATCCAGCCCCAAGAGCTCGAAGACCTGGTGCAACGAGGTGGGCTGGTCCTTCCCCGCACTCGAACTGTGGTGGTCGATGAAGATTACTCCGGAGGGCTGGTCGATTGATTCGCCGCCTCGAGTCAAACCCAGATCGTCTTCCAGCTCGATGAGGACCGGGACCCAACCTTCCGCGATCGCGGTCCGAATTTCATCGCGATACGCCGATGCCTTGGCTCCCCAGCCCAACTCTTTGTCGTGCCAGCGGCCAGGCGCCTGCTCGGTGAGCAGGCCGCAGATCGTGACTATCTCCAAGTCGTGGCCTCCGAGAAAGAAGCGGAGTCGAGCTGGACTCGATTGGACTCTTCTCGATCTCATGACGTTTCAATCCCTCAACGTCGAAAGCTGGTTACCTGTGATCGGCTTCAGGCATTCTCGCTGGTTGTCCGGATAGTCCCGCCCATCGTTTCGAACGAACCATTGGTAGGTTTCAATCTCCGGGTCTCCTTGGCCGACTTGTGGCGTGTGAACCGGATGCACTGCCGCGCTTTCTCTGCCGATGACTCGCAGGGCGCGATGAATGGCAACCGGAACGGACTTCTTGCATTCGTCCCAGAGTTGACCCAAGCTCGGAAACGATTCGGGACCGGGCTGGGAGAGCGAGTTCAACTCTCGAGACTCTCGCGGGTAGAGGGCCTCCAGCAAGTGACCTGGATGGTCAACACACGCGGCGTGATAACGCGCAGACGTGGAATCGAGTGTCGCGATGGAGTATCTTTGACCTCGGTCGATGTAAAAGATCCCGACAGGCTCAATATCGATCGCGCCGAGACCCACGGGTTTTCCGAGGCCGATCTTGTGACGGAAATCGGGATCGGGGCGAAGGCCGTAGACAAGAAGCGACAACTCGTGTAGAGCGAGGTTCTCAAAATCGACGTGGAAATAAAAGGTCAATCCCTTTCGCAGAGGGGAGACACGAAGCTTTTGCTTTAGCTCATCGTGGGGATGTTTGGTGAACCAAGGGGTCTGATTGCTCCCGACGCCTTGGCGATGCACGTAGGCCTTGCGACCCTTAGGAATATGCGTGCCCGGTTTGAGCGTCGATTTGCGTATATAAGTGTGTTGTGTCGCGTTCTTCAACTCGAAGTAGAAATTTCGACTCGGCGGCTTGGGAGAGGAAAGGATCTTCAGAATGCGTTGATCCTCGCACATTCGTACATCGAACCAATCCGGCGGATGATCTGGACGAAGAACGGCCGGGGAGAATCGAACTCGCCCCATCAATGCCCGGGCCCCCTGTCCGTCGCGAGTCCCCTGTCCTGGTACGTCGCTCGCCTGGTCTTCCACGAAACCGAAAATCTGCTCGGCGATCGAGATGGTCCTTCGGCCGGGATGATACGGGAGCAACTCGGACCCGATCGAATGGTGTTGCTCCTGACCAAATCCCTCGATGAAGTATTCGAAGCACGTCCCGACTCTCTTCCTCCAGATCGATGAGAGAGAAATCGCAGTGATCGAGTGCGGTGGCGTATCTTCGACATCGAAGTAGACTAGGTCACCGTCTCTCAGATCGATGCGCCGATCCTCCGCTTCGATTCGGCCGTTCCGCTCCGACCCCTGAACGTGGAATGGCAACAACGGATCCTCGTCGGTACGGAGGTTTGCCAGCGAGTGGAAAATGTCCCAGACCTCGTCCGGAATGGGGAAACATCCGGCGTTTTCCATCCCCTCGGGGTAGGGGATGAACAACTCATGCTTGCGAGTCGGCGGAAGGGCTGTCTCTCGCCCTGTCAGACCAAGTATCCGGAGCAGCCCTCGCGTGAACGATTGTCGGTCGACCTCGCTTCGCTGTTTCCACTTGTGCTCTGGAATGGGGTCCTGTCCTGGAATGGCAAGCTGGCCGAGGAGCCGGGCGGTGACAGGTCCTTGAGAATTGACAATCTGCTTGATCTTGGGAGCTGCGGAATGAACATGCCCGTTCGTGACGTTACAATGACCCGCAAGTTGAAGATACCAGAAATCCTGACTGTCTGAGGAATAGGAGTCGAGGTTTTGGTGGCGATCCAAAAAGCTCCCTGGAATAAACTCCAGTTCGGGTGGCTGGGCACCTGAGTTCTTTCTGTATCCATCGAGGTAAACCTTGAGGTAGTTTCCCTGGGGATGGGAGAACATCCGCCGAAACTTCTGGGGGATCTCGGCTGAGGTTGCGTTCGCGGCTGGTACGAGGGGGCCAAAGGCGAGAGGACGGAGCGTCCGTTCGCCGCTGGCTGAACGACAATCATTCCGATGGCCGGCAAGAACTCCTCCATCGTCGCCCGCACGGAATAGAGCCGGTTGACCAGGACACGAAACGAGGAATTACTGGCGGCTTCTACGATGGACGAGATGAGTCCCGGAGCGAGGAGGACGGGATCGCAGGTTGGCCGGCCAGCATGAACGGCTTGACCACGGGAGGGGCCTGGGTCTGGTCCTGTTCCCCACCTACTACAATCGGATCGCGAGTCTCGAGACGACAGAATCCGTCCTGAGTAGCTACCCGGGACGAATCGATTGTGGGTCACGTTGCTGAGGTTACCCTGGTCGAACTCGGCCGTTGTTAGATCGTCCGGCCGCGGGTTTCCCGGGCCGATGGTGACTGGAGACGAACTGGTAGGGATTGATGAATTCAGGCATGGGTCGCTCCGTAAGTCAAGCCAGTATGATCGTGCAAGTCGCTCAAGCGGATTCCAGCGCGGAACCTGATCTCGTCAGTGTCCAGCACGGAGGACAAAGGCCGCTGCCAATCCAGTCCTGGTAGACCCCAATCTTCGGCCCATCGGTGCATCTTCCGAAGTGAGCGGTAGGTGCGATCGAGATGATAGTCGCCTGGCATATCCCATAGCCCTTGGACGCCCCAAACCCGAAGGTGATGTCTCCCTCTATCAGGTCACGAAACGTGAGGGCGAGAAGGCCCAGAGCCCAGGGCTCGATGCGATCGAGATCGACCCGGATCTTCCCCGTAAGGCGAGGGCGGTCTGCGTAGTCCGCGTCGAATTTGAGTCCAGGGGCTGCGCCTCCCGTGAAGCGGTCGATGGCCACGAACTCCTGGCGCCGATTCGACTGATCGATCTGACCGCCGTGAAATCCGAGAACTCGACCGCGCTGCGCCAGCCGGGGCGCCGAAGACCTGGGCGGCGAGGCTCAGATTACGCAACTTCGCTCCTCTCCTGGATCGCATCGCAGCCGTCGTCGGGCCGGTGTGGGTCGCCGCCGGCATTAGGGTTCAGCGTGCGGATGATCTTCTCGGCCTGGCTCCGAAAGGCGCCTCGGATCGACCGTGAGGGGAGAACGATCCGACCCTCGTGATTCAGCCTTGGAGCATGATTGGGCCTCTTGTCCGCCTCGCCGGCGCTTCTTCGGCTTGGCACGGTGGGGCTCGTTGACCAGGAACGGTCCATCGAATTGGAGCTCGATGATCCAAGGAGAGGATCGCGCGCGGAGATGAAACGGCGTTTCGAGCGTCTACCGCTCGATTGCGGAATTCGTCCATGTTCCGGCTGAGGAACGGGAGGCAGCTTCTCGAAACCGACCGGTCTGCTCGGGATCGTTCAGCCAGGTCCTCGATTGCTGCTGATGGCCTTCCAGGCGATGGATTGCGTCAAGCTCCCACTCCATCCGGCCGCGGCCGTTGTGAGTCTCCGCCCCGATGCGGACGGGATCCGGGTCGTGATTGAATCCTTCCAGGGCCAGGAGGAGCAGGTCGATCTCGGCTTTCATCGAGGTTCTGGCCGACAACGATCACGTGGAACGATGTGCCGGGGGCACGAATTCCTCGTAGAAGAGCTTGTTGGGGCTGGCGGTCCGGGTGCGGCGGTCGATTCCGACCGATGCCGATCACGCCGGTCCAGCGGGTCGTATCGGGATAAGGGACGTGAGTCAGGTCGGGAGGATTGCCCACGGCCAGGGCGTTCCAGAACTCGGCCTTACCCCCGACGGCATCCTTCTTCTTTGGGTCCTCGCTGCCGAAGACTTGGTTCACGTGATGCTTGTTCCCACCGTGAACGCGAACTGATCCAGGAGCGAAGGACACCCTTGAGGGTCGTACTCGGAATATAGGGGAGGTGTTGTCCGTCCCAGGGAAACGTCGCCACCGTGGAGACTTGGACCGGCCGTTCAACGCCTGCGCTCTCGGTGACGTCCGGCATCCCGCGCCGTTTCCGTTCTTCGGGCGAGGCTGTCCTCCGTCGCCGACATGAAGGGGCTCCATGAGGTCGTCAGCGTTCCCTCGATCCGCCAGCGGTTACGAAATGACATGGAAGGGCGTCTCCTGGGCGCGGGGCTGGTGTGGCAGGGCAGATTCACGGCAATCTCGCCGAAACCGTCGACCCGTCGGAAGGGGCAGGTACTTCCATGGTCGCCATACCGCTTCACCGCCCAATCCGGCAGCGGCAGACCGAACTGGAGCCAGTCGTCGATTTTGGTCTGGGCGAGTGGTTGCTGACCGGCCTCGGCTTCGAGGACGAAGACGCTGCCTGCATCCGTGAGCAGGAACGGATTGTAAGGTTCCATTCGGCTGGAACCGCTCGACGAGATAGCGACCCATCAAGGACTGGCTCGCGAAGAAGCGAACCAGGGAAAGCGCGCCACCTGAGAGCTGTGTCCATACGTCGGAATAAGCCGTGCGGAGTTCGCTTTTCCCCGCTCGTCTCGTTGAGCTGGAACGGATCGCAGACCAGGGCAGGCGTCTGTAGGGTGACGATCCATTGGGAGCGGCCGTTGACCGTCAGCGGAGTTGTGGTCGATGAGAACTTGGGAGTAAGCTGGCTCTCTGGGATCATGTCAACCTTGATCGGGGCCTTGGTCTTGCCGATCGACAGCAAGCCGGAACCGAACAGATCTCGGAGCCGATCTTCCACATTTGGCAGATCTTTCGTAGGTCGACGCCTGAGAGATCGATGAGACCCAGCCACTCGTGGTCTTCCGGGTCGATCATCTCGTAGGCGAAGAGTTGCTGATCCTCGGCGCGGCGCAGCTCGCGATCGATGGCGGTCCGGACACGGAGCTCGCGGCGGGATGGCCCAGCCATGATCTGACCAGACCTTGGATGGGATCCTTCCAGTCGATGGCGAACTCAGGTGCTGAGGGCGGCTCGCCGAGCAAGACGGGGCCGGCAAACAGGGCGACGTCCCGAAAGTGAGCGGACGGATTCTTCACTCTGACCAGCGACAAGGGGGGCGGACGGGGCGGTCACGGCACCCTTTTCGACGGGAAGCGCATGGGTGAGGCGTATGTGATCAAACTGCCGCCCGAGCGCATCCCATGGAGACGGGATCGAGCCATCGATCGTGGCCTTCATGGGTAGCCCCGCCGCAGCTTTCAGGGCGATCGCCACCGCGCCTTTCAGCACACCACCCGCGATGTGAAGACTCCGACTCGAAGACATTGCCGATCGGTAGTTTCCTGGCGATGCAGAAGGGGGCCTCCGGTCGGACGATCAGCCCCCAACGACGGTTGTCAAGGACCCTTTGGCCGACGACGCTCTGAATCGAGCGGATCTGTGCATTAGGCTGGGGGGTCTGAACTTCACACCGACGAGGCGTCCGAAACCGGCTGTACGCTCTGCGCCGAAGTTGGTTGTCCAGCGCAGCCCGCGATTCACTTCCTTGATGATGTCGTCGGCCTCCGGCTGGTCCTTCTGCGCAGAAACCGGACCTCGCCCACGAAGTCGACCCGCTCCTCGGGCTCGAATGGACTCTCCAGCATCAGCAGTGCGCCCTGTTCGGCCGCAAGCCGCTCGGGGTCGATCTTGATTCGGTAGGCAATCTCGGGGCTCGCCACCTGCTTGGTGCATATAAAGTCAGTGAATCGGAGCCTCGCTCGCTCTGGCTCGTAATCCACCCGCTCCTTGGTTGGAAGACTTGGCTCCGAGCCAGTCACTCGACTTGATTGACCCCAACTCTTCCCACGACTGGCGGAGGTGTCCGCGTACAAGCGAGAATGGAAGATAGAAGCGACCCTGGCTGTTCGAGCCATCGGAGCGTCGATGCCGGGGTTACCGGCTGACGTCGATCGCGTCAGGATCGGTCCGGATAGAGTGAGACGTATGGTCAGCGTGACGTGGAGCATCGCTCTGCCTCGCTCTCACACGAAGTAATCCCACAGTCGGCTAGGTGGATCCAGAGGCTAGGGTTCGAACCAGTACACGAAGCTAGGATCGCCAGTTTCATTAACTGCCGCGCACCTTCTCGTCGAGTGTCGCGACGACCTCTCGGCCGACTTTCTCCCATCTTTCTCGCTCGTCGAGGGATTCTTGCACGATGCGATGAAGCTGCCGGCGGGAAACTCCTTCTTGAGCTCGTGCATGGGCTCGACCGATCGCTTTGATCTGGTCTCCCTCAAGGATCAATTCTTGGCGAACCAGTCCTCTGGATCCTGCCATCCATTCCGGAACCAGCGATGTCGATGACTCTTCAGGTCGGTTCCCGTGTGGTCGAACGACTCCAGCACCTCATAGGCCACAAGATTACGATTCCCGACCATGTTCTTTGGCGAGGCCGGCTAGCTGCTCGGCCAGTCGTCGAATCCGGTATATCGGCGCATTCCGGTGGCAAAAAACGACTCCTGCGGCGTGGGTGAGGGGCTGCTCCTTGAAACTCCCAGAAAGGCTGCTCGTCCCGTTCCCTAAAACTAAAGAAATGAATAAGGGTCTCAATCCCTTTCCAGGCCGGGACCACCCAGAGCAGATCGTCGCCACCCCAGAGGAGCGTCTCGATCCGGAGAGTTCCGTCCGCTCGACGCCAGCCTTTTCCTTCCTGCTCATCGATCATCCTTTCGATCAGGCCCTTAGGACCGCGTTCCGCTTCTGTTGGATTGCGCTGGTCCCATTCGACAGACCGACAGATTTGTCGCAATCGGGCTCTGCCTCCCTCCGAAGCCATTGCCATCCAGATAGATCACGGCCATCTTGCCGTCGAGGTTGCCGAGTTTACCTGATCGAGACTGTCTTCGGAGGTTAGTTCCTCGAGGTGTTCGCGTAAATTTTCCTTCGATACCAGTTCGGTCTTTGTAGAAGCTCCCTTTCTTCTCGATGCGACCGAAGCTACGCCTCGATTCGACCGATTCGCTCACACACTGAGTCTCCCCTTGTGGTCCTTCCATCTCGACGGTGCCTGTCCGTACGCGATCGATCTCGCAAGCGGAATAGACGTTGCCTTTGCCCGACGGACAGACGATGTTTGATATTTTGGGAGGGTACCGCGACAGACGGTTGCCTCATCTGCCTCCATCGGTTCAGGGCAATGAGCCTCTCGCGGTCGGCCTGGAAATCGCTGGTTGCGGCACGAACATCAACAACGAAGGTCGCATGCTTGATGCAATAGTCTCGATTGAGATCGCATTCGACCAGATCTCGAAGGTCTTCGGCTGCTTTGTCGCTGTCGGCATCGAATGAAAAGAGACCCGTCGAGGCACCTGATGAGATCTTCGTGAGCTTTCCGTGATACTCGGGCTTGGTCGTCAGCTTCGCGACCATATCGAGCAGGACCAAGCTAGCCCCGCGCACAGTGCTCAAATCCTCGGTATCAGAGATGAAATTGGCCAGATTGACGGCCTCGAGCCGAAGGTAGAACGTCATGACTTCGGCTCCTTGAGATCCAACTCTCTCGGATCGGGGGGACATCCATCGGTGTCAGGCGGCAGGCAGCGCCACGCGGAAGCCCCCTTCGCCGCCCAGCATTCGAATACCTTCCCGAGCGGCGCGGATGCGTGGATGAGCCAGGTCAAGAATAGGGCACAAATGGCAAATACGACGGGGTATACCCAGAAAAATCGGAACGCGGAATCGACCAATTGTAGGACTGTTAGCCCGAGTGTGATGACCACGCCGATCGTGCCGACCACGGTCAGGCGAACTGTCGCGGCGGTCTGCTCCTCCTGTTGCTTGGCATCGAGCACTGCGTTGATGGTGCTGACCTCGTCGAGGACCTGTGCGAACAATTTGCGGGTCTGGAGGTGGCCCGACCACAGGTCGAATAGCAACCGGGGTTGAAGCTGGTTCGACAACTCGTCGAACCAGTAGCGGCTACGAAATCGGAGAAACTCCTCACGAATCGTGCCGCACTTCATTCCGGAGCCGGTCGTAGCGATCCGACCGGCTCGTCTTGGATTCCAGCTCCTTGACTGCCTCGGAGAGACGATCGGAGAACATCAGCAACGACGCACGGTGGAAATGAGCAATCAGCCCGATTTTGAAATAGTGGTGACTAAAGTGGAACAGAATCCCGCTGCTCTCATTTGTGAAGAGGGGATAGTCGGCGCCTCGGTCGTCCTGGCCTAGGACTGTGAAACCATATCCAGAGCACATGTAACGGGTAGTCCACCAAAGGTCGTCTTTCCTTGAGATCTCCGTGGCGAACATGGGCGCTTCCGGAGTTCTCGGTCCCCAGAAGGCGTCGTAGCAGTACTCCTTGTCGAAGTTTTCGAGAAAGGTTCGGGAATACGGGAGGGTCTCAGATGGTCCTTGGTCGTCCAATAGTGCAATCCGGACCATGTCCCCCTTCGAGAGGTTCCTCGGATTGTCGAACGCCAAGAAACACATTGATGGAATTCGTTCATCCTGGATTTGTTGTACAGGTAAAGAGTTCTCATGATTGTCTTGCGGCGATCCTCCCTGATAGGGGACCAAGGGGCTCAGAGAGGGCGAGCCAATGCTGGGCCATCGGTGGCTCTGCTCCGATCGCCACGAAGTTCGCGCAGCTCCTGCTCGATCGGCTTGAACACCTTATGTTCGACTTTATCTTTGAGGGTCCATTTAATCTCCAACGGCGTTCTTCCAGGTGCTCGCGAGTAATCCTTGTGAGTGTTCCAGTAAGCGGGATAGACCCGCCGAAACTCGTCGAGGATCGTCTCGACTTCGCCTAAGCTGAGCTGGTCTCGCGTCTTGTCCTCATTTTGACGTCCAACCGGATGCTCAAGTTCAATCACGAAGAGAGCAATCGCGGTATCGAAGATGTATAGCTCAACACGCTTGACTTGGGAATCATAGGTTCTCGGTTTCCAGTCATCAGCTTCGAGCACGAATGAGACCGCTTCGACTTTCTTCCGCCTGAAGAGATGCATCGACGGTGGTTTCTCTTTCGCATCACCATAGAGAAAATCGCGAACGAAGGGGTGAAAATAGACAATCTCCTCATAGGGGATTCGCTTTTCTCGTCGCTCTACTGCGATATCGACTTTTTCCCATGGTTCTTTCAACTATGCCGGGCACATTCCTTCAGTACCTTCCTCTCCCGAGAAGCTCCCGCGGCAAAACTTTAACAATAGCGGCCAAATCAAGATCTGACGGAAGATGCCAACCTCGGGCGAACGGGTAAGACTTTCCACTTGGTTGCCCATAAGGCACCTCTCTTTGGCACAATCCGTTACCCGCAACGACGTCTCGGTCAGGCAACGCGTATCATCCGGAGAGGAGTGGCTCGGCGTCACCGACCGCTCGCGTCTATCCTCCAACGAAGTGCCCACTCAAGCAAGGAACAACTGTCATGGGTTTTCCGATTTTCTTGCACTTATCGCATTGGGTTCTACTCGCCCTACGCATGCATTTACGCGTTCTGCGCCTCCCGCGTCGAAATCGGAAGTCTGATCGCGGAGAATCCCGGCAAGAGTCCCGTTGATGCGCTTTTAACCGGGAATGTTCTTAGCAGTCTGACGTGGTGGGTATGAGGATCCGGGTCCCTCCGCTGGCCTTAAGCAGACAACGAAGTTGTTCGCAGACTTCCCATGCCATTTAGTGCCATCTCTGTCTGGGCGTACATCAGGCTGAGTATCGGACCGATCGCTCCTGCGAGCTGCTGGCGTATCTGGGTTCGACGTTACGCGGGGCGTTCGGGCAGGAGTTACGCGTGGTGAGCTGCGTCGAGGAAGGTTCGCCGTGCGCGGTGTATCGAGCCAAAGGAGCCAAATGGTGTGGCCGTGATGGCCACCCCAAGGAAGCGGCCGTCAGGAACGACTCCGAAAGAATCCAGGAAGATTTATGCAATTCCCTGCCGCCATCTGGTGATCGTATGGGGTATGTACTCGTGCGCTTTCGACCCGGGTGATTCCAAGGACCACTCCATGACCAGTCAGCCTGAGCGGGAGAATCGACGAAACGAACCCAGCCTCCACAGCCGACACCGTGGGTGGATGGAGATTGTCCGGACCCTCGAAAACGACGAAACGAACCCAGCCACCACGACAGACCATGGCAATTTCGACGAAACGAACCCAGCCGCCATGCCCGACCCACGCGAATTCTACGAAACGAAGCCACAGTTGCGAAGAATAGGAAGACTTTGTCGATTAAATGGAATATATGGCATAACGCGAATTGCGAGGATTGCATGGTTGGGCGAATCGGGCCGATTTTCAAGGTGGGGCAAGCGATTCCGCAAGGATTCCCACGCGCGAGATCTCGAGGATCCTGGTCCCCCAGGTTTTCGGATGGCGGAATCTTCCGTCCCGTCGGTGGTTCGATCCGCATTTCTGGCAGAAACCCGGTTGTTCAACAATTGTCACGCTAGCGTCGGGACCAACGGGATGAGTAATATAGATGGGGACGCTTTCCTCCGGCGCAGCCGGTGAATGCCTGCGAGGGTCGTTTGGGGCGCGCACCGCTTCGGGCGACCGGGAGGAATCGAGCGTCATGCTGCAACGTAGACGACCCACCCCCTCGGCCCGAGATGGACACCGCAGACGATTCCCGCCGAAATGAAGCAGAGAGACCGGGGGCCTCGCCCGGAGTGAGGCGCTGATCAGCCGGGCCAGGGGACTGGCCTTCCAGGGTTGGGTGCGACCGACGACTTCGCAGATCGCTACATGGGGAGCAGACCGAGATGGCGAAGATCATGGCGAAAGGGAGTTGGGGGATCGGGGCCCTGGTGGTCCTGTTGATGGGGTCGGTCGCCTCGGGCGCCGCGGATGAGAAAGGGAAGGCCAAGGCCAAGAAACCGGCGGGGCCGGCGGTGTCGGCCTCGGGGCCGAAGGTGAGCTACGATAAGCAGATTCGCCCGATCCTCCAGGCCCAGTGCCAGGGTTGCCACCAGCCGGCCAAGGCCGGCGGCGCCTATGTGATGACGGCCTTCGACCGGATGCTCAAGGGCGGCGAGAGCGCCCTGGCGGCGATCGTGCCCGGCAAGCCGGATGAGAGCTACCTCATCGACAAGATCACTCCGGAGGACGGCAAGGCGGAGATGCCCCAGGACAAGCCGCCGCTCTCCACCGCCGAGATCGAGCTGATCGGCCGCTGGATCGCCCAGGGCGCCGCCGACGACACGCCGCAGACCGCCAAGGCGCGGTACGACATGAATCATCCCCCCGAGTACACCCGGCTGCCGGTGATCCCGGCCCTGGCGTTCTCGCCCGATGGATCGCTCCTGGCCGTCGCCGCGTTCCATGAGGTGTTGCTCTGGAAGGCCGACGGCTCCGAGCTGGTCGGCCGGCTGGTGGGGCTCTCCGAGCGCGTCGAGTCGCTGGCGTTCTCGCCCGACGGCAAGAAGCTGGCCGTCACCGGCGGCCGTCCCGCGCGGATGGGCGAGGTCCAGGTCTGGGACGTCGCCAAGCGCAAGCTCCTGCTCTCCGTCCCGGTCACCTATGACACCGTCTACGGCGCAAGCTGGTCGCCCGACGGCACCAAGATCGCCTTCGGCTGCGTCGGATAACACGGTCCGGGCCATCGACGCCAAGACCGGCCAGCAGGTCCTGTTCATGGGCTCGCACAGCGACTGGGCACTCGACACCGTCTTCTCGCCCGACGGCAACCACCTGATCTCCGTCGGCCGCGACATGACCGCCAAGCTGACCGAGGTCGCCACTCAGCGGTTCGTCGACAACATCACCTCGATCACGCCCGGCGCGCTCAAGGGCGGCCTGGCGGCCGTCGCCCGTCATCCCAAGCGCGATGAGGTCATCATCGGCGGTTCCGACGGCGAGCCCAAGCTCTACCGCATCATCCGCCAGACCGTGCGCGTCATCGGCGACGACTCCAACCTGATCCGCGAGTTCCCCGCACTGCCGGGCCGGATCTATAGCGTCGCGGTCAGTGCCGACGGCAAACGGATCGCCGCGGGCAGCAGCCTCGACGGCGCCGGTGAGATCGGCATCTATTCCTACGAGTTCGACACCGGCTATCCGGACAAGATCAAGGCGATCAATTCGAAGGTCAACACCTCACGATCGGCCGCGGAAGTCGCCGAGCTGGACAAGTACCATAAGGACGGGGTCAAGGAGATCGCGCGGGTCAAGGTGCCGCAAGGCGGCGTCTATGCGGTCGCGTTCCGTCCGGATGGCAAGGTCCTGGCCGCCGCCGCCGCGGATGGGATGGTCCGGCTCCTCAACCCTGAGACCGGCTCGTCGATCAAGGAATTCGCGCCAGTGACGGTCAAGACTTCCTCGGTCGTCCAGAACGGCTCGGTCTCGATCGTCCCGCCCAAGCAGGAAACATCGCTCGAGACGGAAGTGCTTCCCCAGGGTGCGAGCCTCTCGGCACTGGAGGTCCAGCCCAAGGAAGTCAGGCTGACCAATCCCTTCGCCTACGTCCAGCTCCTGGTCACGGCGCGGCTGGGCTCGGGCGAGACGATCGATGCGACCCGGATGGTCGAGGCGTCGCTCTCGAAGGCGATCGCCGACGTCGGGCGGTCGGGCCTGGTGCGGCCCCGTGCCGACGGTAAGGCCACGCTGGTCCTCCGCCTGGCAGGCAAGTCGGTCGAGATCCCGGTGATCGTGCTGGGCCTGCACTCGGCGCCGAAGGTCGATTTCGTGCACGATGTTGCCCCGGTCCTCTCGCGGCTGGGTTGCAACGCGGGGACTTGCCACGGCTCGGCCCAGGGGAAGAACGGGTTCAAGCTCTCGCTCCGCGGTTATGACCCGCTCTTCGACGTGCGCGCCCTCACCGACGATCAGGCCGCCCGGCATATCAACCTCGCCTCGCCGGACGACAGCATGATCCTCTCCAAGCCCACCGGCGCCGTGCCTCATGTCGGTGGCGCGCTGATCCAGCCGGGCGAGCCGTACTACGAGATCCTCCGCGCCTGGATCGCCGACGGCGCCCGGCTCGACCTGACCACGCCCAAGGTGACCAAGATCGAGGTCACTCCGATCAACCCGGTCGCGCAGCGGCTGGGCACCCGGCAGCAGCTCCGCGTCTTGGCGACGTATTCCGCGGCGAGGTCCGCGACGTGACCCGCGAGGCGTTCCTCGACAGTGCCAACTCCGAGGTCGCCGTGGCCGGCCGCGCCGGCCTGATCACCGCCGTCCGTCGCGGCGAGGCCCCCATCATGGCGCGGTTCGAGGGGAACTATGCCTCGACCACGGTCACCGTCATGGGCGACCGCACCGGGTTCGCCTGGACCGAGCCCCCGGCCTATGGCCCGATCGACAAGCTGGTCGCGCGCAAATGGGAGCGGATGAAGATCCTCCCCTCCGGCCTCTGCACCGATGCCGAGTTCCTCCGCCGCGTCACGCTCGACCTGACCGGGTTGCCCCCAACCGCCGAGGACGTCCGCAAGTTCCTCGCCGACTCCCGCGACAGCCGGGTGAAACGCGAGGAGATGGTCGACCGCCTGATCGGCAATCCCGACTTCGTCGATTACTGGACCAACAAGTGGGCTGACCTGCTCCAGGTCAACCGTAAGTTCCTGGGCGTCGAGGGATCCGTGGCCTTCCGCAACTGGATCCGCGCCCAGGTCGCCGCCAACCTACCGTACGACAAGTTCGTCCGGGCCGTGGTGACGGCCACCGGCTCGAACCGGGAGAACCCGGCGGCAGCGTACTTCAAGATCCTCCGCGAGCCGGCGGCCACCATGGAGAACACCACGCAGCTTTTCCTGGCGGTCCGGTTCAACTGCAACAAGTGCCACGACCACCCCTTCGAGCGCTGGACCCAGGACCAGTACTACCAGACGGCGGCCTACTTCGCTCAGGTGGACCTCAAGGCCGACCCAGCCAGCAGGCGGGCGGATGATCGGCGGCACCGAGGTCGAGGCGGCCAAGCCGCTCTTCGAGCTGGTCTCGGACACCAGCAAGAGCGAGGTGGTCCACGACCGGACGAAGAAAGTGACCGCGCCGAAGTTCCCCTATCAGAACGCCTACCACCATCCGGCCGCCGGCGCCCCACGTCGGGTCGAGCTGGCTGAGTGGTTGACCTCGAAGGAGAACCCCTATTTCGCCAAGAGCTACGTCAACCGGCTCTGGGGTTACCTGCTGGGGGCCGGGATCATCGAGCCGCTGGACGATATCCGCGCCGGCAACCCGCCCTCGAACCCCGACCTGCTCGATGAGCTGACCGAGGAGTTCGTCAAGAGCGGCTTCGACGTCCGGCACGTGATGCGGCTGATTTGTAAATCGCGAACCTATCAGTTGTCGGTCGACACGAACAAGTGGAACGCCGACGACAAGGTGAACTACTCGCACGCGATCGCACGACGGCTGCCGGCGGAGGTCCTGCTCGACGCGGTGTACCGGGTGACCGGCTCGGTCTCGAAGATCCCGGGCGTGGCGCCGGGGACCCGCGCGGCGGCCCTGCCCGATTCGGGCGTGGAGCTGCCCAGCGGCTTCCTGACGACCTTCGGCCGCCCGGCGAGAGAGAGCGCCTGCGAGTGCGAGCGATCCAGCGGGATGCAGCTCGGGCCGATCATGGCCCTGGTCAGCGGCCCGACCCTGGCCGACGCGCTGGCCGACCCGGCCAGCGAGCTGACCCGGCTGGTCTCCGCCCAGGGGGATGACGTCAAGCTGATCGACGAGTTGTTCCTGCGAATCCTCAACCGGAAGGCGACCCCCGCGGAGATCGAGACCTGCCACAAGGACATGCAGGCCGTTGACGAGGATCACCGCCGGATGGCCGAGGAGCTTGGCCGTCGCGAGACCGAGTTCGCTATCAAGCGGCCCGATCTCGAACGCCAGCGCCTGGTCGCCATCGCCTCGGCCCAGGCCGCGCTGGCCGCTTACGAGAAGGAGCTGGCTCCCCGGCTCGCCGAACAGGAGCGCAAGAAGGCCGAGGCGACCGCCAAGCTCGAGGCCGACCTGAAGACCTACGAGACCACCACGATCGCCAAGAAGATGGCCGATTGGGAGAAGGCCCATGCCGCGTCGATCGTCAACCGATGGGTCGTCCTCGAGCCCAAGACCACCAGCGCCACCAACCGGTCGGTCCTGACCAAGCAGCCCGATGGCTCGATCGTCGGTCTCGGGCCGCAACACGAACGGAGTGGTCACGATCGTCGCCGAGACCGAGTTGACCGGGATCACGGGGCTGCGACTCGAGGTGCTCCCCGACAGCCGGCTGCCCAGCGGAGGACCGGGGCGGGCGTCCGACGGCAACTTCGTGCTCAACGAGCTCCAGTTGACCGCCGCCCCCAAGGCCGATCTGAAGCAGGCCAAGCCGGTGAAGCTGGAGAAGGCCCTGGCCGACTTCAGCCAGAACGACTTCGACGTCTCGAAGGCCATCGACGGCAGCGCCAACGATCAGGGCAACGGCTGGGCCGTCTCGCCGGCTACCGGGACGACTCACTGGGCGACGTTCGAGACGGCCCAGCCGCTCGGCACCCCGGGCGGCACGGTCCTGACCATCAAGCTGCACCACAAGTTCCAGAACACCTGGACTCTGGGCCGGTTCCGCCTCTCGATCACGCGAAGCGTCAAGCCGGTCGGCCCGAGCCTCCCGGAGGACTTCCGCGCCATCCTGGCGGTCGCGCCGAGGTGCGGACCGACGCCCAGAAGACCGCCCTGCTCACCTACTTCCGGGCCATCGATCCGGAACTGCGGGGCAAGAACGCCGCGGTCGCCGCCAGCAAGGCGCCGCTACCCGTCGATCCCAAACTTCAAGGAGCTCCGCGGCCAGCTCGAATACGCCAAGAAGCCGGTCCAGCCCGACCCGGTCCTGGTGGCCCTGCGCCGCGACCTGGAGATCAGCGTCGGGCAGGCCGCCGCCCGGCGGCTCACCGCCGCCCAGGACATCGCCTGGGCCCTCATCAACAGCCCGGCATTTCTGTTCAACCACTGACAAGAGATGGCGAACGATATCTTCCCCTCTCCCCGCGCGGCAGGGAGAGGGGGCCCGAAGGGCAGGTGAGGAGTCTTGATCGAAGTGCTACAAGCAAGGGAGTTCAACGAAATTCACTTCGACTAATGATGATCTTTTCTGTGTTTTCATCTGCTCAATCACTCGATGGTGCCGGTGGCGCCGGCGAGAGATACGAGTCGAAGACTCGGACCTTCTCCCAGTTCTCCTTGTTCTCCTCGATGAACTTCAGGTGCCGAGGGTGATCGTGGTACTTGTCGTGGGCCGCCTTGTTGACGAAGACCAGGTGCAGCGAGACGTCCCAGTCGCGGTCGTTGACGTCGCGCTGAAAGTCACCGGCGAGCGTACCGACGGCGAACGAGATGGTGCCCTCGTGCTTGCTGAGCAGGAGCTTGCAAGCGGCGACGAGCCGGGCTCGGGCCGCTCCCGAGTTGTCCTTGAGCTTGAAGTACACCATGTGGGCCTGTTGGGGGCCGTCGTCCGCGGCGCCGGTGGCCAGGGCCGCCAAGGGGACAGCCAGCGCGACGGCCGCCAGAGCCAGCAGGCCGCCGAGAATCGGGATCGTAGGCGTGGTGAACATCGGGGGTTCCTCAATCGATCGACAATCCGAAGCTCGCCCTCGCGCCCCGGAGGCGCGAGGCGACGAACCAACACGGTCCGTCATGATGGCCCGAATCGATCCGGTTCGCAAGGCTTCCTCGCCGTCTGGGGCAGCAGCCTCGCGATCAGCCAGTCTGGCTTTCCCGGCGAAGCAGCGGCAGCGGCACGTAGTACGTGCGATAGCACTGGCCGTCGGAGAACATCTGGCCGCCCGGATCCTGGACCAGAACGGTGGCACGTCGAGTAATCCGGTTGACACGTCCGAGGTGCCGGACGCCGTCGAGTACGAAGCTCACGGGATCCCCGACCTTGATACCGAAGGCCACCACGGCCTCCTCGCGCGGAGTGACCAGGTCATGATAGGCCCCTTCGTGGGCGAAGATCCGCCGGGACAGAGCATGGAAGTTCCCGGCCCGGCAGTTCGACCGGCCCCAGCCCAGGAACTCGGCCAGATGCAGCAGTTCATGCTCGAAGATCCGTTGTAGCGCTTCGAGCCGGTCGCGACAGACCAGCCCCCCGACCTCGACTCTTCGATCCACGTTCTGGAACGTGTTGAAGAGAAGGGTCGTCGAGACCGTGATCTCATATTCGAACTGGATCGCCGGCTTGCCGCCGCGCACGATCCGCCGGGCCTCCCGCATGGTCTGACCCGCCGCGCGGACCAATCGCCTCGAGAGCCGGAACGCCATGGGATGCGCCCCGTCCTCGTGGAGCATCTCACCCAGCCGGCCCCGGAAGTACTCGCGGTCGTAAGCCGCGAACAACCGCTCCAGGTCATCGGTGCCGATCACCGTGAAGTTACCCGCGCGGATGTGGGGCGACTGGCTCAGCATCTCCTCATAGATCCGCCTCGCTCGTTGCTCGACCTCCTCGGCCGAATACAACAGCGCGAACAACTTGGCCTGCCGCTCCGGGCCCGGGCCGGGTAGGATAGAGTATCCCACGTCGTCGTTCATCAGAGATCAGTTGCTCCAACATGGTTTGATCGTTGATCGTCCGCATATCGACTCTGGGGCGACCTGCGAATTCTTCCCTGGTGCATGGTCGACGGTTGGAGACGACGGTAGCATGGACGCCAGCACCATGTCCACCTCTCCACAGCCGAGGACAACCCATGACGCCGACACTCGCTTCCGAGGAAGTAGACTTCGATCCGGCTAGATGCCGGTACGCTCGTGCGATGGTTCGATGTTGTGTCACCATCGCCTCCTTGCTGACCGCGGGACAGGCTGCGGCGTTTCAGGCGACCCAGCCCGTCGAGGGGAGGCCGGCAGTAGCCCGGATCGAACCGAAGCTGCCGGGAGCCGTGGAACTCTTACCGGACGGGCTCGGCGCCAGTGCTCCGTTCGACGTCGCAGCGTTCTTCACTTCACTGCCCGCGGAACTCAACGCAGCGCCCCTTTATCTCGATGCCCTCTTCGAATTCGATGCCGGAATGTTTGTCTGTTTCCCACCGGGTTCGGAGACGTCGCGGAGGAAGCAGCTCGCCGAACGGAGGGGTCGAACCCTGGACGAGCTGCACTCCGCGTTCACGAAAGACCCGGCCTCGGTCTCCGGCGAAGCAATCGACCGGCTGGTCGCGGAACTCGAAGCGGGAATGCTCAAGCTGGAGGAGGCCCAGCACCGGCCACGGTGCATGTTCCAGACGGGCCTTCACTCGATGAGCCCGCTGCCTCACGCTCAGGCGGCGCGTCGGGTCGCGCGCCTCGTGACATTACGAACACGACGCAGCCTCGACCGCGGAGACCTCGACCAGCCGTTGCACGATCTGGCGATCGTCCTGCGCCTGATTCGCGATCTCCGCCCCCGAGGTCCGATGATCTGCCAGCTTGTCGCCACCGCCATGACCGGGGCTTGCACCGTCCAGATCACTCCTCTCCTCCTGGCCAGCCCCGCCCTTCGCGACCCGCACGCTCGCCGGCTCCTGGAGCTCTTCGTCGACCACGAAGCGGCATCGATCGATGGATTCCAGGAGGGCCTCAAGTTTGAATACCTGGCCCTCCGCAAGCTCCTCGCGGACGTGGTGAAGGACCCACACGGATCGATTCCCGAATTGCTCGATCAGATTCTCACTGACGGGAAGAATGGACCGCGGCAGAAGCCCAGGGCCTACACTCAGATCGTGCGGCATCAGATCGAGAACATGTCCGTTGAGCAGATCAAGCAAGTGAATGCCAAGGTCGACCAAGTCTTTCGCGACCTGCTGGCCCTCCAGGATCGCCCATTCTCGCATTGGCCCCAGGAGCCGTTCGACGTCAAAAGGTTCCTGGATGGCTCGTTCTACTCGAAGCTACCGGCCATGTTTCTTCCGGCCGCTCGTTCCTTTGGTGAGGCCGAGGCTCGTGCGAAGGTGTATGTCCGGGGCACCACATGTCTCATCGCCCTGAGGATGTGGATGGATCGCACGCACCAGGTGCCGTCCGACCTCGACACCGTGGTCAAGGCGGCCGGCCTGCCGAAGGTCCCCATCGATCCCTATTCCGGTGAACCGCTTCGCTTGGTGCTCCTTGACGGCAAACCGGTCGTCTATTCGATCGGCAAGGACGGCCGCGACGATGGCGGGAGGATCGACTCCGACCATGGCCGAAAGCCCGGCGATCAGACGTATCGCCTCCCGGCGATCGAGAAGCCGAAATCATGACGCCCGCCAGGGCCGCGATCCGCGCCTACCGCGTCGCGCTCACCGGCTTTGGGATCATCCGGATGCAGACGGGCTTGCCGACCATCACCATCTGGCCGGTGGGTTTCAGGGTGCCGGTCAGGATTCCGTGGTCGGCGTCGTATGCGAACGCGGTCACCGTGTTGGCCATCTCGTTGATCACGTAGCCGAACCGGCCGCTGGGGTGAAACGCGAAATGCCGAGGGCCGGATGCCGGCGCGACCTTGGTGAAGGCCGGCTCGTTCGGCGTGAGGTCGCCGTGGGCCGGGTCGAACCGGTAGATCAGGACCTGATCGAGCCCGAGATTGGCGACGCTGGCGAACCGATTGGCGGCGTCGAGGTTAATCGAGTGCGCGTGGGGGCCAGACTGCCGTCCAGGGTCGGCGCTTGGGCCCCGGTGCTGGATGCTCGTCGAGTGCGGCCGGAGCTTCCCATCCTCCTCGATGGGCAGGCAGCCGATGCTACCGCTGCCGCAGTTGGCTACGAGCACATTCTTGCCCTACCGGTCGCAAGGTCCCGAGCCAGCCGATGGCTGCTGGTTGAGCCGCTCGAGCGTCCCTTGCCTCGGGTCGATCGCGAATGCCGTGACGCCCCAGCCGCCAGGCCCTCCTTCGTTCACCGCATAGAGGTATTACCGGCTGGGATGGATGGCCAGGAACGAGGGGTTCGTCGCGGACCCGGCCAGGCGTGGTGGGCTCAGGGTTCCGGTTCGGACGTCCAGCTCCATCAGGGAGATTCCCTGACTCCGATCCTTGCCTTCGTCGCCGGTATAGGTCCCCACGTAAACCCAGTATGTCTCAGGGGCGGCGCCAGCCGGCGCTGGAGCCTGTGCCCAGACCGCACTCGGGACGATCAACCCGAGGATCAAGGCCAGCAAAGACAGTCGTCTCGCCGAAGCCTCGGCGCCGGACTGTGGGCTACTCGTGGCAGGACTCCCCGACTCGAACAACGGCTGAGACCGAAACCACCCTCATGGGACGAGTCACGACCTTATCAAAGCCGATCATCTCGGGCAGGTAACGGCCCGGCGGCGGTCAGGCTTCATCGGGGATAGACGGGGCGAAGCGATCGAGGAAACGCTTCAATCGCCCGTAGGCTGTTGGGGGGGTCTACGGAAGACGGACTTTCTCCACGCCGTCCGTGGGCGACCCAGTTTCTATATCGTCTTACCGGGTTGACCGCCTCGACGATGTCTACGTCTTGACCTTTGTAGACATCGAGCACCCGGAAGATACTACCTTGTTCGAGATCCTGGACCGCCTCATCGAGGATTCGCGTCACGAGCGGATGGAGCAGCCGGTCTCGCGCAGTTTCGTACATCCGATCGGGCTCGTTCCCGGATAATCGACTCGAATGCGGAGAAAAGGATGAGAACGGCGAAGTCGTCCAGGTGCTCCAGGCTCAAGTCGGTGTCAGCGATGATGTCCCGGGACTCAATGCTCCTGAGCCTTTCGTCTTTGCCGATCGCGCCCTCCCACGGGAGGTCGTCCCAGTGTCTGCGCCCGATCCGGCCGAGGAGGTCTAGCTGTTTCCTGGTGGTATGGTACCAATTCCACGCGTCGTCAAGCGTCATCAAGCGAGCAAGCCCTTCAGAGCGGATGCGAACGAATCCTGATCGAACGGCTCGAGCAAGGAGCTGTCTTGCTCGATGATGCTCCAGCGATCACGGGGCTCCATCTCCACCCTGAAGATCAAATACTTGTCCAATCCATTAGTCATGTCAACGCGTCCGTGGACCCGTGGGACAAAGATCACGCCCGATGATCGCAACGGCGTAGCCACATAGCGCGCCACTGGCCTGATGCGGACTTCCCGCGGCCCGAGTCCGATCGTCAGGCCGGGTATCTCATAAGTCCCGAGCCCCTGCTCACTGAGCCTTAATGGTGCTGCTTCGATCATCAGGATTCGTTTGGTATCCGCCTGGCCGAGCCAATCCTTGATCTGAGCGACTAGACGACCGACGGCCGCGATCCACTCCTCGCGCTTGGTCAAGGCTTCCGCCTGCTCGCTCCGGAGCTTCTCCGCCTCGGATTCCAGGAATTCTTTCAGCGATGCCACGCTGGGTCTCCTTGTGCAGGACTCGTCGTTCGTTGTCTCCAGTCCTCGATTTTAAGGTCGGATTCCATCTGTTGCCATGAGGCGGGCCGACACGACGCCCGCCAGTCTGGAACTCCGAGCCTTACGACCATCTCGCCTCAGGCCAGGATCTCCCGGATGACGCGCCCGTGGACGTCAGTCAATCGGCGGTCGATGCCGTTGTGGCGGAAGGTGAGCCGGGTGTGGTCGATGCCGAGCAGGTGGAGCGCGGTGGCGTGGAGGTCGTAGCCGTAAGTGGGGTTCTCGATGGCCTTGTACGACCACTCGTCGCTGGCGCCAAAAGTGACGCCCCCCTTGATGCCTCCGCCGGCCAGCCAGGAGGTGAAGGTCGCCGGGTTATGGTCGCGTCCCTTTCCGCCCTGACTGCACGGCATCCGGCCGAACTCGGTGGTCCAGATGATGAGCGTGTCTTCGAGCATTCCGCGCACCTTGAGGTCCTTGATCAGGGCGGCGGCGGGCCGGTCCATACTCCGGCCCATGTCGCCGTGATCGCGGGCGATGTCTTCGTGCGAGTCCCAGTTGCGGCGTGGGAACCCGTTATCGGCGCCGCTCCAGACCTGGACGAACCGCACGCCCCGCTCCAGCAGTCGGCGAGCAACCAGGCAGTTGCGGCCGAAGTCGGCCGTGACCGGCTCGTCCAGTCCGTAGAGGTCTCGGGTTGCGCGGGATTCACTCGGAGATGATTCAGGACTTCGGGCGCGCTCAATTGCAGCCGGGCGGCCAGCTCGTAGGAGGCGATCCGCGCAGTCCAGCCGCGAGTCGCCCTCACGCTCGGCGCGATGTACGCGATTGAGCGCACCCAGCAAAGCCAGCCCATCTTCTTGGCTCTTGGGCGTCAGCTCGGGATCCTCGGGCGGGAACAGGTCGAAGATCGGGTTCCGGGACGAGGCCTTGACCATCGTCCCCTGATAGGCGGCCGGCAGGAACCCCGCGGCCCAGTTGGCCGGCCCGTTCGGGGCGAACCCGCGCGAGTCGGGCAGGACGACGAACGTCGGCAGGTTGTCGTTGAGGCTGCCCAGCCCGTACGACACCCACGCGCCGAAGCTCGGGAAGCCCGGGAGCACGAAGCCAGTGTTCTGCATGAACGTCGCCGGCCCGTGCACGTTCGACTTCGAGACCATCGCCGGCAAGAACGCCATGTCGTCAACGCAATCAGCCAGATGGATGACCAGGTCACTCATCCACTTGCCGCATTGCCCATACGGCTTCCATTTCCAGGGGCTCTTCATCACGGCGCCCGGCGTGCTCTGGAACAGCTCGATCTTGCCGCCCGGGTCGAACCGCTCGCCGTGTGTCTTGATCAGCAACGGTTTGTAGTCGAACAGGTCGCACTGGCTGGCCGCACCCGACATGAAGAACTCGACGACCCGCCGCGCCCGCGCTGGATGGTGCAGACCGCCGTTCCACTCCGGATGAAGCCGGTGTGCGGCACTGTCCCCGGCCAGCAGTCCCTCGGTGCCGAGCAACTGCGCCAGCGCGATCCCTCCCAGGCCACCCCCAGCGCTCCAGAGGAAACGACGGCGATCGAGTCGTTGCGCGCTCATGGGTCGTTCTCGAAGGGTCTTTCAATCAATAAACAAGAACTCATTCGTATTGAACAGGAGACGGCAGGCGTTGGCCAGGCTGTGTTTCTCGACGTACGCGATGATGGCAACACGCTCAGCCGGGTGCGGCGATCGTCCCAGAGCGCGGACGAACGCGGTTTCGACCTGCCGCGCCGGGTCGTGGTCGAGAGACGCGATCCGTTGTGCAAATTCACGCGATTGCTTGATCATAAATACGTCATTGAGCAGCGCCAGCGCCTGGAGCGCCGTGATCGTCGTGCTCCGCACCGGCGTGTTGATGTTCGGGTCGGCGCCGTCCATGCAATCGAGGAACGGGTTGGGCACGCTCCGCACGATGAACCGATAGACGGTACGCCGACGGACCCGAGGATTGTCGATCGCCTCGGGCGCGGTGTGGTCATAAATCGGCGAGTGATCGTCCTTGAACCGGAACAGCTCGAAGCCCGGTCCGCCCATCCGGGAATCGAGCGTGCCGCTGACGGCGAGGACGCTGTCGCGCAGCTCCTCGGCGTCGAGCCGCTGGCGGTTCATCCGCCAGAGCCAACGGTTGTCGCCGTCGACCTTGGCGGCGGCGGGGTCGTCGCGCGACGATTGCCGGTAGACCGCACTCGTCACGATCAGGCGGTGGATCGACTTGAGCGACTGGCCGCCGCCGTCGCGGAGTTCGACCGCCAGCCAATCGAGCAGGTCCGGGTGCGTCGGCCTGGACCCGTTCCGACCGAAGTCGTTGGGCGTGTCGACCAGTCCGCGTCCGAAATGGTAGTGCCAGAGGCGGTTGGCAATCGATCGCCAGGTGAGCCGATTCGCGGGGCTGGCAATCCAATCGGCCAGCGCGGCACGGCGCGGTCCCTCATCCTGGGAATCAGAGAGTGCGAACAGGGGATCGAGCCCCGGCACGCAGGACAACGTCCCGGGCCGGACCGCTTCGCCCGGCTGCTCGACGTCGCCGCGGCGGAGTACGGAGATCGACCGCGGAGCGTGGGTCCTCACGGTGTAGACCATCTCGCCGGGGGGCACGTTCTTGATCCGCGCAGCCAGCTCGGCGATTTCCTTGCGGGCCGTCTCGAGATCGGTACGCAGCGTCGGGTCGATCAGGGCGTCGGCCAGCCGACGCCGGTCACGGTTCAACTGCTGAATCCGCGCGAGGAGTTCATGGCGGCGAGCCGCCGCCCGGTCGGCCGGCTCCGGCCGGGCGCGTCGGCTATCGAAGCCGTCAACCAGGCGTGCGCGGCCCCACAGGCCGGCCTCGATCGAGTCGAGCGCGGATACGACCGCACTCCGGGCCACGTTCTCGCCCCTCGAGATCACCTCCAGTTCAGAGAGCGCGAAGACATAATCATTCGACCGCTTCCAGAGCCGGCTGGCTGTGACCCGGATGAACCGCGCCGATCGTCCGGCGGGGCGGAGGACGTACGGTTCGTCCACGACGTTGGGCGCGTCGGGCCGCTCCTCATCCGCGACGACGATGGCCTGGCCTTGCGCAAAGGCCAGCTCGTCGGAAAGTTCGACCCGGAACCGCACGGGAAATCCGAAACCGGGCGTGTCGATGAAGTCCACCGGCCGGGCCGGGACCAGCCGGATCTCCTCGATGGGCATCGAGCGGCCCAGGTCCACTTGAACCCACGCCGGGGCCTCAGGCGTGGCGTGGATTGCCGAGTGATACCCGTTGCTCGGGCTGGGCGACTTCCCCTTGGGCCGAGGGGCATCGGCCAGTTCCGCACGCAGCGCTTTCAAACCCGTATCGAGCCGGCCGAGTTCCGGGCTGGCCAGCGCGGCGATCTTCCGCTCGAGCGCTTCGAGTCGGTTGGCCGCCGCGCGGCGCTCCTGTTCCAGCACGCCGCGGCGCCGATCGCTCTCCCGAGTATCATACGGCCGGTCGCCACGATCGACCCCCGCGAACACCGCCTGCAAGCGATAGTAGTCGCGCTGGGGGATCGGGTCGAACTTGTGGTCGTGACATCGGGCGCAGTGGACCGTCAGGCTGACGAAGGTGGACATAGTGTTGGCGACCATGTCGTCGCGGTCGATCAACCGGGTCTTGAGCTTCTCGACGGTCGACTCGCCCAGCTCAACGTGGCCGACGAAATCCCACGGCCCGGCGGCGATGAACCCGGTGGCGATCACGCCGCGCGGGTCGCCCGGCTCGAGTACGTCGCCGGCCACCTGCTCGCGGATGAATCGAGAGTACGGCAGATCCTCATTCAAGGATCGGATCACATAATCGCGATAAGGCCAGGCATGATCCCGACGCTTGTCCTTGTCGTAACCGTGGGTATCGCCATAATGGACGACGTCGAGCCAGTGTCGGCCCCAGCGCTCACCGTATCGCGGCGACGCCAGCAGCCGGTCGACCAGCTTCTCATAGGCATTGGGGGCGGGATCACCGAGGAACCCATCGATCTCCTCGAGCGTCGGCGGCAGGCCGTGCAGGTCGAAGGTCAACCGGCGAATCAAGGTCCGGCGATCGGCCTCGGGGCTGGGCCGAAGATGCTCGGTCTCCAGTCGGTTCAGGACGAACGCATCGATCGGCGTGCGGACCCATTGCCGGTCGCGAATCGCCGGCAGCGCCGGCCGGGCCAAGGGGCGGAACGCCCACCACGCCTCGCCGTCGAACCGACGATCCTTCAGTGTCACGCCGTCGGGCCAGTGAGCCCCCTGCTGGATCCAGGTCCGCAGCCCCTCCACCTGTTCCTTCGACAGGGGCTTGTCTTTCTGAGGCATTTCGGGTTCGTCACCGGAAACCATGTCGAGGAGCAGGCTCTCCTCGGGCTTCCCCGGCTCGACCGCCGGCCCGTTCTTGCCCCCCCGCCGCATCGCCGCGACGCTCGTCAGCGACAACCCACCCTTGGGCGCGTTCACCCCGTGGCAATGGACGCAACGCGTCTCGAAGATCGGCGCGACCTGCTCGCGAAAGAGGTGGTCCGGCTCGGCGGCGCCGGAACCCATCGATAATACGAGCACAATCCCCAGCCCGACGACGACGCGCGCTGCCATGGTAATGCCTGATCTCGCAGAGAACTTCAATCCTACGGAATCGACGACGGACTCACCCTCCGATGCACTGGCTCCATAGAGTAATTGTATTTCACTCTTCAGCATTATCAATTAACAATCTTATCATGTGAACCTCTGGCCAGGAGGTTGAGTTGGACCAGGACCAGACATATTTCTTGTGAGCTTGGATGCATTCGCTTCCCTCCTCTTTGACGAGGACCTCCAGCACGAGATATCATTCTCCATCTTCGGGATCTTGTTCAAGCTTTACTGAAGGCTCGTCCACTAACGTGAAGCATGACTTCGCGAGTTCGATGGCCTTCGCCAAGTGATCCAGGAGCTGGTGACGTTGGCAAAATGCACGCACTTCCTTGGACAATTGCGCGTCTGTACCGGCGGTGATGGGATTGGGCAGCATAAGAGGGCACCTCGAAACGGGGACATCGGCGACGAGCCAGGCGTCGACCGCGGGAACCGCCGCCATCAGCGATCACTGTATCATCCTATCAAATCGCACCTGGTGTGTCAGGAGAGGCCCGACAACGGAGCAGGCCCGCGCTGGTGCAAGGAGAATGGTTGAGGCGGTGTTGATGACGGGATCGATAGCGGCCGTGAACTCATGTCGAGAGTCGATCGAGTTTCAGAGATCGCGCAACAGCTCGAGCAGTCGATCCTGTCGGGGGAGCTGGCTCCGGGGGACCTGCTGCCGTCGGAGCGGGAGATCAGCGCGCGGATGGGGGTCAGCCGGAGCGTGGTCCGCGAGGCGCTGGGCCGGCTCGCGAGTTTGGGACTGGTTCGAAGCGTGCACGGGTCGGGCACCCGCGTCGAGGAGCCCAGCGGCAAGCAGGTGACGATCGGCTACCGGCGGCTGCTATGTCGGGCCGACTTCCCCCTCGAGGACCTCGCCGCGGTCCGGCTGGTGCTGGAGCCCGCGATCGCCGCAATGGCCGCGACGAAACGGACCGACGAACACCTGAAGCGACTCGAGGAGACGCAGAAGGATCTGGGCAACCCCGCAAAGTCTCTGGAGGCGCACGTCAAGGCCGACCTGGAGTTTCACGCGACCCTTGCCGACGCTACCGGGAATGTGGCGTTCCACCTGGTGCTCGCACCGATCCAGGAGCTCTTGATCGAGAGCCGGCGCCGGACGCTGGGCCGTTACGGCTCGAAGCTGGCGCACTGGCACCATGCGGCGATCCTCGCCGCCGTCACCGTGGGTGACCCCGAAGCCGCCGCCGCGGCCATGCGGTTCCACATCGAGACCAACTTCCAGCATCTGCACGAGATCGGCCAGGTCGAGAAGGATCACAGTGCGATTCCGGGATCTCACTCGGTGCGCCCCGGCCCGGTATTGGAGTCGTCTTCCTCCGCGGCCGATTCGAATTCCAGGACGAAGCCATCCGGGTCGATTTCCTGAAAGTCGCGCTCACCCCAGGGATGCCGGACAGGCGGACCCTTGGGTTCGATCCCCGTCTGCCGCACCGCGTCGTAGAACCCGTCAAGGTCGTCAGTCTCCAGCTCGACATGGAATCGGCCTGCGGCGCGCTGCAAGAAACCCAGCCGACCCTTGCCGATCCGCAGCATGGCGAAGAGTCCGGGCCGATGGAACTCGACAGCGACTCCCGGCAGACGGGTGTAGAACGCCTGCGATCGTTCTAGATCGGCGACGTGAAGAGTCAGTCCTTCCAGGGAAAGGTTCGCCATAGCGGGATCTCCTTGAATTCGCGGTGCGATTGGCGACGACCCGGTTTTCCGCTCATGTTTCCTATAATACCTCCCGTGGTCCCTGGGGATTCATCATTCGGAAAGCCGCCATGTGGTCAGAGTCCGACTTCTCCCGAGTTCTGTCGAATGACGGCGTCGATCCCGACATCAGCGAACCGGCGCGCTGGGCCTACACAAAGGCCGGTCGCACCGAATTCAGCCAACGCGGCTTCTGTCTGAAGAACCAACTCGAAGAGTTCGCGATCACGCGGGTTGGGTTGTATGGAGACGCGGGTATGACAGGCTCGAGGTGGAGAATGATCGTTTAGCCCGCTGACCGTTCGGTCGTCCCGCTAGGCAAGAGCACCTGGCGGCCAGCATACAGGCCGGTTTGGCCTTAACCCGATTCCTGGCGATCGGCCTGAGTTTTGGCCCGATTGATCATCTGGCTGACCGCCTCGCTCGGATTGACTGCGACAATCTTGATTTCCGGATGAGCTTGCTGAAAGACCCGGAAAATCTCGTCGGCGAACGCCTGGCCGATCGACTCGATGCCCGTGAAATCCAGCAAGACCTCTCTAAAGCCATCGAAGCGGTTGAGAACCCTCTTGGCTTCCGAGCGAGAGATCAGTTGCTGAGAACCGTGTTGCGCCAGTCTCAACGGCACGTGTGTCTTGGAGAAGCTGTAGTCATCGGATATTGGGTCGGCGAACATGTCGAAGACCTCCTTCAGCGTCCTGGTTGAGTGCGAGGCGATGTCCATGATGACCCAGGTTCCCGCCTCGACGGTAACCAGGCCCGTTAGCTGCATCCCCGAGGGATCACATGACGGCCTGTGGCATGAGCGGCTGGCTGAGTCTTGCCTCGATGAGCCAATCCCCATCTGCGATCGTGTGCCGGAATTCAAGGTGATTCGCAATCATCGCAAAATTATCAAACATTCGTGATGTGAAGAAAATGCCCTCACCGGTATGTCTGGCCTTATCGGTCGTCAGCTTCCCCTTCGCGAGTTCTAGGATAGTCTGTCGATGGTCTTCCAGATTGAAGTGAGACTTGAGCTTCTCGAATATGCCAATACCGTCGTCCCGGATAGCAACGCGGACGTCATCACCCTTTCGCTGGATAGAAAAGAAGACGAACTTGCCCTCGGAATGATCGATCGCGTTATTCAGGATCTCGGTGAATCCATAATAACAAATCCGCTGCACGTGGTTGGGTAACCAGTCCAAACTTGAACCCACGTGCTCATCCCAGACGACATCCTCCTCAACCTTCCCCTCCAGCGACAGAATTCCGGAAGCAAGTGAGATCACCGCTATCGATCATTCGATGGAGCAGCTCGAATCCCTGAGAGAATTGCCGCGCTTCGGGATAAGATATGGGGATTCGGGGCGAATACTCATCAAAACCGCTCCTTTGGTCCGACTGAGGTCCCCCGATGCAAGAATTCGTCGCTGCCGTTGTCGCCGCGATTGCGGCGGTGGCTCCTGTCATGAAGAACCTGGGCGAGATCGCCAAGGGCGGCCGGTACATGCTGGATTTCGCCGACAACATCCTCGCGCGTTTCGGCAAGAAGGGACTTAACGGCCAGCAGCAGGCGGAGTTGCGGCGAGTCGTAGTCCAGGTGGCCGCGATGCCGCAGGTGGAATTTGACAAGAAAGCAGAATCCATCATTGATGTCGAACTCGCGGATAAGCCTCCCGAATATCGCAAGGCCGTGACCGAATACGTCAAGCTGATCCCGCCCCGGATCCGCGCGAGCTTCTCACGCCCCGAGGACCCGACCGGCACCACCGCGCCCGCCAAGTGGTCCGCCACGCGTCCCGAGGACATCTTACCGTTCCTGCCGCCGCGTCCGCCGATGTTTCGGGAAGGTGATTCGCCGCCGGAAGCGAGCCGATGGATCCTCACGGAGCGCCTCGGCATCGGCGGATTCGGCGAGGTCTGGAAGGCACGCAGCCGAACGATGCAGAACAGCTACTCCGCGTTCAAGTTCTGCCTTGACCCGGCTTCGCAGCAGCGCATCTTCGAGAACGAGCTCGAAAACATCGAGCTGGTGAAGAACGAGCTGATCGACCACCCGAACATCGTCAAGCTGATCGACGCCTACCTCGAGGGCGATGCCCCCTGGCTACAATATGAGTACGTCTCCGGCGGCGACCTGGGGCAGCTCTTGAGCACCTGGCCGAAAGAACTGGACGTGCGGGCGGCCCTGGCCGTCAAGAACATCAGCATCCTGGCGGAAACCTTGGCCCACTGCCATAACGAGTTGTCCCGGAAGGTCATCCACCGCGACATGAAGCCGGCCAACGTCCTCGTGGGCAAGAACGGCACGCTCAAGATCACGGACTTCGGCATCAGCGATACCCAGGCCCGACAGGCGCTCGAGGAAGCGCGGATGGCGTCCGCCTCGGGCGTGAGTTACACGACCCCTTCGCTCGTGCGCTGGGCCAATACTCCGATGTATGCGTCGCCCCAGCAACGCAGAGGAGAAGACTCGCACCCTTCGGATGACGTACACGCCTTGGGCGTGATGCTCTACCAGATGCTGCTGCGCGATCTCAACCTGGAGCTCGGCGTTGACATGTGGAGCGACCTGGAGGAACAGTACGTCTGCCAGGAACTGCTCGACCTGCTGTCCAAAGCGGTCGCGGCGCGTGTCGATCGCCGCTTCCCGAGCGCCGCCGAGCTCGCCGAAGCCCTCGCTCGCTTGCCCAAGAAGCTCGTCGCCGAACCGGTCGTCATCAGCGTGGCCGATCAGAAACAGCAGCTCTACGAGGAGATCGACCGCCTGGTTGTTGATGCCAGGGCCAAGAACGAGGCCGCCCGCCAGCATCTCGAGCGTCGCGAGTGGAAGGCGGCGGTGGCGACGATCGAGACCATCTTCCATCCCGTCATGCGAGACGACGATCTCTACACCCGCGCCGTCCAGCATCGCGATGGTAAGCGATTCATCAACGGCCCCGGCATGGAGTTCGCTCTCGTACCCAGCGGGACGTTCTGGATGGGTGGCCAGGATGGCAAGTGCGGCGACAGCAAGGTGACCATCGATCGCGACTTCTACATCGGTGTTTACCCGGTCACTCAGGAAGAATGGCAAAAGGTGATGGGCGCCAACCCCAGTCACTTCCGGAAAGGTGGCTCGGGAGCCGACAAACTCTCCGGAGTTTCGGACGCCGACCTGAAACGGTTCCCGGTCGAATCGGTCTCGTGGAACGATTGCCAGGTGTTCATCAAGAAACTGAATGAAGGCCAGAAAGAAGCGGGTTGGATGTATCGGCTGCCTCGAGAGGCCGAGTGGGAGTACGCTTGCCGAGGCGCGGCCGATACGCAGGCCCTGTGCGGCTGGAGCTTCTACTTGCGAGAGCCGACGAACGTACTTTCGGTGCAACAGGCGAACTTCGCGGATTTGGCGCTCGGCCGCACCTGCAAAGTTGGGCTGTACGAAGCAAACTCTCTCGGTATATTCGACATGCACGGCAACGTCTGGGAGTGGTGTGAGGATGCCTTTGATGGCTCGGGCCGAGTCATCCGGGGCGGTAGCTGGGACAACGCTGCCGAGTACTGTCGTGCGGCGTACCGCGACAGGGGCACGCCGACCAGCACGAGCCGACAACCTGGGCTTGCGGCTGGCCCGAGTTCCGTCCGGGAAATGATCGGGTGGGTATGGGATCGGGTGAGTATGGTCGAGCGGAGCTTCGTAGCGGAGGCGGAGCCGGAGCGGAGATGGCGGAGCGATCGGGGTCCAGGGGCGAAGCCCCTGGCCGCTGTTGTTTTATTAAAATATAATTGGTTGATCATGTCTTTTCGTTTTTTCACGATCCCGATCACCTCGACCGATGGGCCGACCGAGAGCTTGAATGCGTTCCTGCGAAGCCATCGAATCGTCAAGGTCGATCGGCAGCTCGTGGATCAAGGGACATCGTCGCTATGGGTATTGTGTGTGGAGTACTTGGATGGAGAGAACCAGGGAGAATTGGTAGGGCGGCAAGGTGGGGTCCGGGCGAAGACGGACTATAAGGAGATCTTATCCGAGTCGGACTTTGCCGTCTTTGCCAAGCTTCGCGAGATACGCAAGACCATCGCACAATCGGAAGCGGTTCCTGTTTATACGATCTTTACGAACGAACAGCTCGCCCAGATGGTTACGAACAAGGCGACAACCCGCTCGGCATTGGCAAAGATCGACGGTCTTGGCGACTCAAGGCTGGAGAAGTACGGCAGGCGGATGTTGGATGTCCTCTCCGTGGCGTGGAAGGAAGACTCGGTGGCCCATGAAGCGGGTGGGAAACCTGTTTGAAGCGATCGCGGATCGAACCAATCTGCAACTGGCCGTGTGGAAGGCCATGCGGGGGAAGCGTAGGCGGCCCGAAGCCCACGCATACGTCCAGAACCTCGATGCGCGGCTCTTGGAGCTATCGGACGGGTTGCGAAGTGGTACTTTCCCAGTTGGCCGATTCCAGCAGTTCGTGATCCGGGACCCAAAAGAGCGAATCATCACCGCGCCGTGCTTCGCCGAGCGAGTCCTGCATCATGCGATCATGAATGTTTGCGAGCCGCATTTTGACCGCTGGCTGATCGCGGATACCTTCGCAGGCCGCACGGGTAAGGGGCGACAGGCAGCATTGCATCGCGGTCGCCAGTTTGCAAGGACTTATGAGTGGTTCTTGAGCCTGGACGTGCGAAAGTACTTCGACAGTATTTGCCATGAGACGTTGAAGTCGGCCCTTTCCAGACGAATCAAGGATGTTCGGTTACTGGCGTTGCTGGATCGAATCATCGATTCGTACCGAGGCGCGATCAGCAAGGGCCTACCGATAGGCAGTTTGACATCGCAACATTTCGCGAACTTCTACCTCGATCGCTTCGATCGTCTCATCAAGGAAGAGCTTCGCATTCGTGGCTATGTGCGATATATGGATGACATAGTAATCTGGGGAGAAAGTCGAAGCGGGCTGAAAGCGGTCCTCACGATCGGTTCGCAATTCTTGACGGGCGAACTCGGGCTTGCGCTGAAGCCCACGGCATTCATCAACCGAACGACCCACGGCCTGGATTTCTTGGGGGCGCGGTTGTTTCCGAGCCATATGATCTTGAACCGCCGAAGTCGCGTTCGCTATCAGAGACGGCTTCGTGACCTGGATCGCAGGCTCGCGAACGGTGATATCAACGAACGCGAATACCAACAGAGAGCCACCAGCTTGACCGCCTTCGCCTCCACGAGCGGGATTTCCAGTTGGAGGTTTCGGCGAAAACGGCTATCTTGAATCCTGGTGAGCGGTCAAATGGCTCGAACCGAGTCATCCGGGGCGGTAGCTGGAACAACGCTGCCGAGTACTGTCGTGCGGCGTACCGCAACAGGAACACGCCGACCAACACGAACAACAACCTGGGCTTGCGGCTGGCCCGAGCTCCGCGGCATTGCGGAAGCAGAACCGGACGGAACCGACCGCCCTCCTGTTCCGCGTGAGCGGACAAACAGCACTTCCGAGTGCCGTGGTGTCGGTAGCGATGGCGAAGGCTCCACGGCACTCAATTCTCACCCCTGTCCTCGCTCGACCCCTTCGTACCCGCCGACGCCAGGATTGACCGCAAATGCCTGCGCGATCCGATTTCGAAATGGTCCCGATCATCACTCCCACCGGCAGCGAAACATCCGGATAGTTGTCCATCGCTGCGATCCTCGAAAAAAAACCATTTTCCGCAGGACAAGCCCCTGCCGACGCGATACAATATTTGTTTGATATGCGCGGGGAGCAGCGCGGGATGGACTTGACCGAGACCACGTAGGTGACCAGACCAGGGAGCGAGACCATGATTATCGTACCGGGAGGAGCTGGGAAAGACCTGTGCGATCCGGAGCTGGGCGTCACGCGGCGCGACATCCTGCGCGTGGGCGGGTCGGGCCTGCTGGGCCTGAGCCTGGGCTCGATGCTGGAGCTTCAGGCGAAGTCGGCCCAGGGCGCGGAAGCCAGTCGGGGCCCCGGCTGGGGCAAGGCCAAGAGCATCATCATGGTCTATCTCCAGGGTGGTCCCAGTCACCTCGACCTCTGGGACCCCAAGGAGAACGTCCCCGATAACGTGAAGAGCGTCTTCAAGCCGATCGCGACCAAGGTCCCGGGCATCCAGGTGACCGAGGTTCTGCCCCGGCTGGCGCAGATCACCGATAAGTTCACGTTCATCCGCTCGATGAGCTACACGCCCAATGGTCTTTTCAACCACACGGCGGCGATCTATCAGATGATGACCGGGTACACGACCGACAAGGTCAGCCCGTCGGGCCAGCTCGAACCGCCCAGCCCGAAGGATTTCCCCAACTTCGGCTCGCAGATCATCCGGCTCCGCCCGCAGACCGTGCCGATGCTGCCGTTCGTGATGCTGCCGCGACCGCTCCAGGAAAGCAACGTAGTCGGCAAGGGCGGCACGGCGGGCTTCCTCGGCAAGGCGTATGACCCATACACGCTGTTCCCCGACGGCGACGACATGGACATGGCCAAGATGGATCGGATCAAGGTCAACGACCTGAAGCTCCGGCCCGAGGTCTTCGCCTTGCGACTCCAGCGGCGGGCCAAGCTCCGCGACGCACTCAACGCGGGCATGCGGGATATCGATCAGGCCGTCTCCGACCTCAAGCTCAACGAATATTACGACCGCGCTCTGAGCCTCATCGTCTCGGGCCGGGCTCGCGACGCGTTCAACATCCAGTCCGAGTCGCCCCCGACGCGCGATCTCTATGGGCGGAACACCTTCGGCCAGAGCCTGCTACTGGCTCGCCGGCTGGTCGAGGCCGGCACCAAGGTCGTCGAGGTCATCTGGCCCAAGGTCGCCAACTCCGACAACCACTCGTGGGACCACCACACCGACCTGACCAACCGGATGGGCAAACAATCCGGCCCGATGCTCGACCAGGGCCTGTCGGGCCTCCTGACCGACCTGGACGACCGCGGGATGCTGAACGACACGCTGGTCGTCGCGGTCGGTGAGTTTGGTCGCAGTCCCCAGAAGGGCGTCAGCACCTCGGGCAACGGCAACAGTCCCGACGGCCGCGACCACTGGCCGTATTGCTACACGGCCGTTCTCGCCGGTGCGGGCATCCGCCGCGGCCATGTCCACGGCAAGTCGGACAAGACCGGCTCGGCCCCGCTGGTTGACCCGGTACACCCCGGCGAGCTGCTGGCGTCGATCTACCACGCCTTCGGCATCGACCCGGCCACGATGGTCCTCAACCACCTCAACCAGCCTCGCGAGCTGGTCAAGGCTGACGCCGTTACCCGGCTGTTCGGTTAAAGCTCGATCATCGGCTTCAGAGCCGCCGAGGAGCACGGCGCCATCCCGTATCTCTCGGCGGTTCACGACCCTGCTCCTGTCGGGGTGAGGCTTGCGCCATGTATCCGAGCCGCGTTGTATGGCTGGCCCTGGGACTGGTCGCGCTCGGTCGTGGTGCGCCACCCTCAGTGACGACCCGGCGGTCCAGGACGAGCTGAAGCGGCACCAGGGCACCTGGTCGGTCATTTCATCGATCTATGACGGCCAGAAGGCATCAGAGGAAATTGTCCGCTCGATCACGCGGATCGTCGAGAAGGATCACGTGGTCTGGAAGCGCGATGGGAAGAACTTCGCGGGGACGAAGATCGAACTCGACCCGGCACGAGAGCCGAAGACGATCGACGTGATTCCCGACGGCGGACCTAACCGCGACCAGCGTGTCCTGGGCATCTACAAGCTCGAAGGCGACAAGCTCACGATCTGCATGGCCTCGCCGGACAAGCCCCGGCCCACCGAGTTCAAGGCCGAGAAGGGGAGCGGTTGCACTCTCCGGACATTCATCCGCGAGAAGCCGCGGTCCAAATGAATGCCGATGCGATAGACAATGGGCCTCTCCATGAGGAACGCTCCGAAAATCCTCTGCTTGGCTCTGACTGCCTTCCTGGGAGCATCCTTTCTTGGCTTCCCAGGCTGTTCCCGTATTCCCTACACGTGTGCCGTGTGCCGAAAGGAGAGGGTCAACAAGAGCGTCTTGGGGCTGAACTGGTCCAACCAGGAAGAAACGGATTGTAGCATTTGGTATAGCCGACAAGTCGAGCCAACGCACGCACATTCTTGGGTCGAACGAACGCACTGCCGACGGTTCGGAGTTCCTGGTTTGTACGGGGGGTACGGATGCTTCGTCGGCGGCCCAATCACTGGACTGTCGCGAACCGTTCAAATGCAAATATGCCAACACTTCGGGGACAAACTCGCGGCGAAACAACTCTTTGTTCGCCTGGGAGAATGGACTGACGACGAAGACTGCTCGCCCACGTGGGATGCCTTGATGGAATGGGTCAACGAGGACTATCCCGGCACCTGGCACGATTGGTGTGAGGAACATCGAGCCGAGTCCGGTCACGATGTTTTCGACCCGGCCAGGTAGCCGGTTACTGGCAGGCTGAGCCGTCGAGGTAGCCCCGTCGCAAATCGGCCGGGAACCGCTCGATCGCGTATCGCAGCGCGGTCCGGGGCATGACCTTGCCGTGACGCTGAAGGAAGGCCTCGAGGGTCGGCTGGTGCTTCTTGCCGACCTCGCGGAGCATCCAGCCGACGGCCTTGTGGATCAGGTCCTCGCAGTCGGACAGCAGCCGCTCAGCAATCCGGATCGTGTCGGCGAAATCGTTCTGACGGATGAAATAATGGGTGGCGACAATGCTGATCCGGCGCTCCCAGAGGCTGGGCGAGGCCGCCAGCCGGTCCAGCGGTTTCCGGTCCTTGTCGGCCAGGTAGCCGCCGACGATCTCCCGCGCCGAGGCATCAACCAGATCCCAGTTGTTGACGTGACGCGTGCTGCCCAGGTAGAGATCGTAGATCGCCTTCCGCGTGGCCTCGTCGGCCTTGAGGACGCGCCGGACCATGATCAACAGCGCGAGCAGGCGATCCTCATGGATCTCGGACTGAAGAAGGAGGCGCAGCTCGTCGAGCGCCAGCGCGTGGAATTCCTTGGCCAGACGGTGCATCTCCGCGGCACGGAGTCCGAGGAAGACGTCTCCCTCGCCGTACTGGCCCGGCCCGGTCTTGAAGAACCGCGCGGCCATCGCGGCAGCCTCGGGACTGCCCAGCCCACGCAAGCGTTCCCGGATCTCACGAGCGGTCATGGCGAGGAGTTCGACTGCGGTCTGGCATTGGTCAAGCCGCGATGGTCCGGGTATCGTGAAGATCAGACGGATCGACCGACCATAACGCGGAATCGGCCATCTCTCCAGATCAAATGCCCAGAACGGAGGGCTCTGCGATGTACTCCGAGATCTTCGAGAAGGCTTATCAGGGTCAGGCGCCGTGGGACATTGGCGAACCGCAGCCGGATGTCGTGCAGTTGGCAGAGTCGGGGGCGATCGCGGGCACGGTGCTCGACGTCGGCTGCGGAACGGGCGAGAACGCCCTCTACCTGGCCGCGCGAGGGCATGAGGTCTGGGGCATCGACTTCATCCCCACGCCTATCGAGCGGGCCAAGGCCAAGGCCGAGCAACGCGGGCTCACCGTCCACTTCCAGGTCGGTGATGCCCTGAAGCTCGATGGGCTCGGCCGGACGTTCGACACGGTGATCGACTCCGGACTGTTCCACGTTTTCCACGACCAGGAGCGTCTGACGTACGTCCAGAGCCTGGCCCGGGCCGTCTCGCCCGGCGGCGTGGTTCATCTCCTCTGCTTCAGCGACCAGGAACCACCGGGCCAGGGCCCCCGTCGCGTGACTCAGCAGGAGATCCACTCCGCCTTCCGCGACGGCTGGGATGTGGAGTCGATTCGCGCGACGCGGTTCAAGGCGGCCGAATCGGCCGACGCGATGGGTCTCAGTCCCGGTGGCCCCAAGGCCTGGCTCGTCACCGTCCGGCGCTCTTGAAAGGCCAACCCGACCGCGCCGTGAAGCGGACCGGCTCTCAGGAGAAAGGGAGCGGAGTCCAACCCTTCCGGGATCTCGGCAGCCGCGCCCGGTAGGGCTCAGCCGGCCCCCATCTTGTCTCCTCGCCCGCCACTCTCCACTCCCCACGGTCAACTCACACCCCGTTTCCTCCCACGGATGGATCGGGAGCGGATGATCCGGACGCGGTCCTCGGCGGCCTCGGCCTGGGCGGTCCGGCCCATCCGGCGGAGGGGCACGGCGTAGTGTTCGAGCACCGGGGCGACATCCGGGTGATCGGGCCCCAGAGCCTTCTCGTCGATCGCCAGGGCGCGTTTCGAACAGCGGGATGGCGTCGTCGAACCGATTCTGCGCGACCAGAGCGTCCGCCTGGTGGAACAGCGAAAGTGCCTCGCGGGGGTCGTTCTCACCCAGCGCCTTGGCCAGCTCAACGGCGGTCGCGAACTCACGCTCGGCTTCGCCGAACTGTCCGCGACTCATGGACACCCGGCCCGCCTCGTGCGGCTGGCGCCACTGGCTCTCCGGAATTCGCACGCGCAAATACCAGGAGCCCAGGGCCGCTGCCACGGCCAGGCTCAGAAAGATCGCCATCTTGGCCGCCTGCACCGAGATCACCCCTCTCGACCAGCCGCCGGGCCAGCCATTCGGAAAACCCCAATCCGCGGCTACGATTGTTTCTCGTTCACCACCGGGATTATCCTATCAGAGGCAAGCCCCGTGCCTCCAGGGGTCATCCGTCTGCCACGCGTTCATCGTCGTCTGCTCGCACGGCCCGTCCGCTCATCCATCCCAACCGGAGACCCCACCATGACGACCGATCCGCCACCGGCGAACGATGCCGGTCCGCCGCGTCTGGAGTGCCGTCGCTGTGGCCAGGAACTCCATCCCGGCCGGGGCGACCTTTATGTCGTCTCGATCCTCGGGGTCGCTGACCCGTGGCCGCCGGTCTTTACCGAGGATGACCTGGGCCTCGATGTCGGCGCCGAGATCCGCCGCCTCATCGCACAGGCGAGCGGGCTCGACGCCCAGCAAGCCCGAGACCAGGTCTATCGCCAAGTGATTTTGCATCTCTGCATAACGTGTTATCAGCGCTGGATCCAGGATCCGACGGGAACGTGATTCTCAAAGATAGTCCGTGAGAATGGACGAGAACGTCATGAGACCTCGTCGTGGTTGGGTGGGTCGAGCCTCGATCGCTCGAGACGCTGGCCCACTGCAAGTGGAGCCTCGATCTTTCCAGGCGAATGTCGCCGACCCTTCAATACGAGTCGGCCGAGAGGACCTCGCCGCCGGCGATCGTCCCCAGCGCTCGCCACGTCTGCCACTGGATCGTGCTCTTGATGAACCGCACGCTGCCATCGCCCGAGAAGCGTATTCACGCCGCCGGGGTGGTGGCTCCGCGCGGTGACCGCGGCGTAGGTCGGTCCGCCATCGTCTTCGTCGATTGAAGTCAGGTCGGAGTCCAGCGCCGGCGTGCCGGCTCAGGCCATGGTGTTGGGCGGCAGCGCCGTGGTGAATCCATCGTAGAACGAGTTACCGTTCGACCAGTGGGTGTGCCCGGAGGCCGTCTTGCATTGCGGGGCGGCTGATCCGATCACCGCGAGGACCGTCGCCGGGTCGGGGAATACCGAGGGACTGGCCAGGGTCGAAGCCGGCCCGCCGGTGCAGTCGTGGAATGCTTGCTGATCGGTCTTCACTTCCGCAGCCAGTAGCGACTGGCTCAGACCGTCGGTAAACGACGCGAACCGTCGACTCTGATTCGGACCAAAGGCGCTCCGATTGGGTACGGTGGCGCCCGGCCCGCCGAAGACGTACCAGTCTCCCTCGCACCATCCGTAGTTCGAGACCCCGTACGTCGATGTCACACCGGAGCTGTTCGTGCTGGTGATCGGTTGCGGATGGACCTCGCCCGGGCAGATCAAGACTTCGAGCGTCGCGGAGACCGCCGTGACATTCGATGGGTCGGTCGTTTTGGAGGTGTAGTTGATCGCGTTGTACAGCGGCCCCAGCTCCAGGAATGGGGCGATTCGTGAGGTCACGCCCCAGGAGGATTTCCAGAACACCGAGGTCCCCGCGAAGGTCAGCACCTGCTGCGGCGGCAAGACGCCGTGCGTCGACTCGTAGTTGTGCATCCCCAATCCGAGCTGCTTGAGGTTGTTGGTGCACTGGATCCGCCGAGCCGCCTCGCGCGCCGACTGGACCGCGGGAAGCTATAGGGCGACTAATACGGCGATGATCGCGATCACGACCAGGAGCTCGATCAACGTGAAGCCACGAGGGATGGGCCGATGTCTCATGAACGTTTCCTCCAGGATGAGTGTGAGGGATCGACTCTTGCAGTGAGATTAGATCTCATTGGGCGCCTGCGCCACCGGGGAGTGGTCCCGCACCCGGGCGATACGATCGCCCGTGTGCGCTCCCCGGCGAACACGGCATCAGCCGGCAACATCCGGTTCACGAGGTTGCCGGATCACCGCTGCAAGGCCAAGCCGCTGGTTTGAAAGCCGAACGAACCGCTGGTGCAGGCGGCAGGTCGTGGGGACGTGGGACCTGTCCCGATGAATGCTCGGCACGGAGGTTTTCTCTGGATGTACGCACATCTCCGGGCCGACGGGACCAGGGCCGTACCGGAAGGGAGAAGTATTGAAACTGAGATTCAGTCTCAATTGAGACTAGTGTATCGGGGCCAAAATGCGGTGTCAAGCCGCTGGTGCGCGAGGGGTGCAATGGCGTTCTTGTCGGTGCAGATCAAGGGCGAAGGCGACCGGTCCCATCGGCCCGTGGGTGCGGCCGCGGCCAAGACCCATCAGGCTCCGCCCGACCATCTTCGCTCACCTACGCCGCTGGCACGGGCAACCGGGCTTCCGTCCCTCCTCCTTCCCGAACAGCTCCGTCCCGTTCCTGCGACGGTTCATCGGCTGGATCAGGCTCTCGACCGCCGCGCTGCGGATCGGCAGGCCCAACCGGCGGTCACCGGGGACATCCATCCGGTACGGATGGTCCTCGACATCCCCGACGCATCGGCCTCGACCGTCTGCGGGTCGTCATCGGAGCCAGTCCGTGGCGGCCCCAGGCCGGCGCAGCCTGCCCACTCCTGGCGGACATGACCCGGCCACTCCCAGTGCAGCCACCGCTCGTCTGTGGCCCGTTCACGATCCACGAGGATGAGGTGCAGATCCTGACGGTTCGCCCCATTCCGCTCGGCAGACCCTGTGGTATGAGTTGTGAACGTGGTGAATGGCTGCAAACTGAGGCGGATGCTGGAATCGTAGGCGTAGATAATGCCCGTTCCCGACGGGCGGCATAGCTGGTCAGACGGTACGTCCTTCACGATCAAACAAGTGCGGGAGATTGGATGCAAATCTGGCCGAAAACTGGCATCCAAGGCAGGTGGTCAAAAAAATTCAACAAAATGTGTGCTAGACTGCGCCTTCGGGGGAATGATGTACTATATTTATGAATAGGAGGGCTTGACGAATTTGCCGTGTGAATGCGGCAGTCAGGAATTGTTCATGAGCTGTTACAGGTCTATTGGCCTGTGTGCTTGGGAAAGGTCGAGAAAACTTAAAACTTCTTTGAAGTCGATAACTTGCTGTGGGAACTGATATTGAGCGAACCCGTTCGTGCCGTAAAATGTCTGGTGCACAAACGCTTCCCATCCCTGGTAGAGGAGTTGGGCTCGTGGCAAGAGTGAAGTTCAGGTTTTCGGTCGAGAAAATCACCTTCGAGTACGAAGGCGACCAGGATACTGGCCTTGCCGTGAACCGGGCCATGAACCATACGCTCGGCTCTCTGGTAGAGGCTCAAAATCGAGTCATCGACGTAACGCCGGAGCCTCCAATGGTGGCACTGCCGGCGGCCCCGGCCCCCACTCGGCGAAGGTACCGGAGCAAGCCAAAGGCCGCCACGAATGGCCAGCCCATGGGAGAGGTGTCCCTGGCGAACGACGATCCGGCCACGCCCAAGGTGGTCCGCCAGCGGCGATCCCACGGGTCCTCATTCCGAGACCAGACGTATCAACTCATCCGCGAGGGATACTTTGGCCAGCAGCGAACCGCGAATGAACTTCACGCTGAGTCGTCGCGGCGGGGACACCACTACGAGCCGAAGAATATCGCCTCAGATTTACTCTGGCTCGTCAAAAAGAATTACTTGTTGCGCGACCGCAACGAAGACGGCAAGTATGCTTATGTTAAAGGCACGAATGATGACTTCCCAGGAAGCCAGAGCGGTTCTTGAGGAACTTCAAGGGCAATGTGCAGCCGTCTGCGACATCGCGAAAGTTGCCAAAAGGAACAACAAATCGCTGGACGGCCGCAATCCCTACGGCAAGCGATTTCACGACGCGGTGGTTGCGCTATCGAGGGCCGAAACGAAACTCGGTCCTATCTTGGCTGCGGCCGGACTGGCTGGCGACGAATCAACGAAATTCTCAGGCTTCATCGATACTCTGAAGTCACCCAAAGTCACAGCGCGTCAACGAAGCGAAGCTCTGAAAGCAGTGCAGATGGTTTGTCAGGCGACCATCCTCCCTGCCCTAGAGCGGACTGACGGCTAACCCTATCCCAGAAAGCGAGCAAGTGCTGCCGATCGACGTCGTCCGCCCAACGCGGCGGAAGTACATTGAGAGAGTCGTGCTACAGGCGAACGGCTGCTATGAGCATCGTTGGTATGATGCCTGTTCGGTGATGATCCGTCGGTTGGCTGAGACGGTCATCATCGAGCTTTACGAAGCAAAGGGGAGGGAGGAAGAAATCAAAAATGCCTCGGGCGAATTCCTCATGCTGAGCGGGCTTGTCGATGCGGTCCTTGCTGAAAAGCTCATGGAACCTTGGCCGCGAAGTGAAGAGGGCTCTCCCGGAAATAAAATCGCTTGGGGACCGCGGCCCATGCACGGCGTTATCTCGCCACCAAGCAGGACGTGGACAAAGTGATTTCCGGGTTAAGAGTCGTCGTCGAAGAACTCCTCCATCTGGCGGGGTTGCTCTGATCGTGAACGAGGTATGGATCGGGTAGACGCGAATCGCCGTGGAGTCACGAATGTCCTCCTGAATTCGTATCGTTCATCCTCGTAGAGATGCCGGGGATCGACGCCAGTGGCGAGGAGGGCATCGCGCTGCAGGTCGATGCCGCGCCTTACGAGTTGCGATCAAGGAGCTAGAGCGGTGCCGGCATTGGCCGGTGGTTCCTTCAGTTGCAACGACGCGTCATCAGATTGAACCGGCCCCAGATCAGGGAGCATCGAGTTCGAGCAAAGCCGCCACGAACCTCGAGCTGGCGACAATCGCGATGCCTCCGCGCAGTAGCTCCTTGAGGTAATCGAGTCCGGCCGCGTCAACGAACGTCACGGCTGCCAGGTCCAGACGGAGGCGATCGGACGCGGACGACCCTTCTTCGCAGACATTCCTCAGTACCTCCACCCACGGCCCCTGTAGCTTCCCTTCAAGCTTCAGGATCGGCATCGCGTCATTCGCTTCGATCTGCTTGATCATGAGCATGGGCGACTCCCGCTTCGACGTTGCTATGTATTGCGATTGCGATGCCAAGCTACGAAACGGGGTCGATCCCGCGTGGAAATGAGCGCGTAAAAGGGACCCACCCTGAGCGCCTAAAACGGGCCCACCTGGGCCTTCAAGATAGCCGCTCTGGGCAAAGGCGGCAACTTCGCTTCATTCCGACCTCCGACTCTTCTTGGCCTTCATCGACTCGCGAAACCGGTAGCTCTCGCCGTTCATCTCCAAGATGTGGCAATGATGCGTCAGGCGATCGACCAGCGCCGCGGTCATCCGCTCCCCCTGGAAGATCTGATTCCATTCGCTAAACGGCAGGTTGCTCGTCACCAGGATGTGGCGCGCTCGTAGCGATCGGCGAACACGCGGAACAACAGCTCGACGCCACCACGGCTCAGACTGACGTAGCCCAGTTCGTCGCAGATCAGCAACGGCGTCCGCTGCAACTGGCGCAGCAGCCGATCCAAGGTGTACTGCTTCTGGGCCTTCTCCAGCTCGCTGACCAGTTCCGCCGCGGTGAAGAAGGCCACCCGCAGGCCCGCACGACAGGCCGCTTGCCCCAACGCAATGGCGATGTGGGTCTTCCCCGTCCCCTGGCCACCGATCAGGCAACAATTGAATTTCTGTTCAATCCACTCTCGCCGCGCCATCTCCAGGACCTTGGGCCTGGACAGGCCCGGCAAGGCCGTGAAGTCGTAGGTGTCGAAGTCCTTCAAGACGGGGAAGCCCGCTTGCTTGATCCGACGCGCGATTGCGCCGGCATCGCGAACCGCCAGTTCCAGCTCGGTCAAACGGAGCAAGAACTCGACGAAGGTTTGGTCGGTGGCGGCGGCGTCCCGCGCCAGTTTCTCGACCTCGGCTCCCATCGTCGGCAAGTGCAACTGCCGGAGATGGGCCTTGAGCAAGTCGATCATCACATCGGCCATCGGTCGGTCTCCTCTCGGGAGGTCTCCAAAGCCAGAACGATCCGGGCCCGCCGATCGAGCCCGGCTGTGATCACGGCGCGGCCGGCCCGGCGCCATCGCGCCGACCGGTTCCGCGACGTACATATCATTGTTATTCATGTTATGTAATTCATGATTGTATTCGGCTTGATCATCATGACCACCGAGGAGTTGATCGAACCGGCTCAGGTCCGGCAGGGGCACCTGGACTCCCGCCGCGGTGGGCGAAGCGGGGGTCTCCGGCGCCGCGGGGTGCGTCAGCGACTCGATCGCGCCGAGGGATCGGGTCCGTTGGGCGACGGCCTCGGCGTCGATAATATGTTCGCGCGTGCATTCTTCGACGGCCTGGCGGACCCGCGCCAGCGGGTGCTCGGCCAGGAGTTGCAGGACGCGCACGAACCGCCGCGTGCCCGGCGTGGCGCCGTGGAGCTCCTCCAGCGCCGTGCGGAACTCGGCGAAGCACGCCGGCAGCGCCGAGTCGCGAAGCGCCGGCGAGCAGTCGAGGACGCCCGGCTTGCGATCCAGGATCGCCAGGTAATGGATCGGATCTATGAGCATCTGACGTTTCCTTAAGCATCGCGGGTGCGCCGCGACGACCTGCCCGTCGGCGACGATCGCGACGGTGCCGACGTAGCCCTTGACCGCCACCGCCCGGAATGCGAACGGTCGCGGTACGCTGTAGCGATTGTTGTCGAAGGCGACGGTCTGGTACTTGTTGACGGCGACGGCGGGACGGATCACGCACGGGTCGAACCGGTGCCGGGCAGGGGCAAGGCCGCGGCGAGATCCTCGGCCAGGCGGTCCGCGATCGTGAACGGGCCGAAGAGCGACTGGACGACCCGCACCCGCTCGGCCTCGCACCATTTGCGAAGAGATGTGTTCAATTCATCGAGGTCCGCGACCCGCGGCACGGGCGCGGCGAATCCGCGCTGGACGGCCTTGACGGTCCCCTCGGCATCGGGCTTCTCCTGGCCGCGAGCCGGCATGCAGAATCGCGGATCGAAGACGTAGTGGTTGGCCAGCGCCGCGTAACGCGGATGGAGTTGTCGTTCGCGGCCTTGAAGGATCAAGGTGGCGACGGTCTTGGGGTTGTCCCACCAGACTTCCCGAGGAACCCGTTGGAAGAACTCGAAGGCCGCGACCATGCCCTCGAGGATCGCCTCGGTGCGTTCGAAGGGCAGGGCCAGGACGAAGGGGGCGTTGGAGTAGGCCCAGGTGGTGACGAGGAAGGGGATCAGGCGGCGGCCGTCCGGGAAGTCGACCTGGATGTGGCCGAAATCGGCTTCGAGGCGTTGGCCGGGGAGATGCCCCAGAGGGATGAAAGTTTCTTGATGTCGAGCCCGGTGTCGCCGGACGTAGCGTCGCACCTGGCCATAGCAGCCGTGATAGTCGTGCTCGTCGCGGAGGCGGCGGAACACCTGCATGGCGGTGTGTCGCTGCTTGGGCGGGGCCTGCTCATCGTCGGCGAGGATCTGGTCGATGATCGCCCGGAACGTCCCCAGGACCGGAGCGGGTCGCTCCTGGGCCCGGGTATAGGGCTGCGGTTGGGCCTGGGCCAGGACCTGACGAATCTTCCGCCGACTGTGATGAAACCTGCCGCGCGATCTCGCGGATGGACAGGCCATCGCGTCGGGCGCGGCGAATCGCTCCGTAATCGTCCACCGTAAGCACATCCTGACCTCCATGGGAGACTGGGTGTCGTCAAAGACATCCAGCCTAAACGGAGGTGGTTACGGTGGGTCCCTTTTACGCGGCTCATTTTGCCCCGGGGTGGGCCCCTTTTACGCGCTCATTTCCACCGCGAGGCGCAAAGGGAGTCGTAGCATCGGGTTGCTTTTTTCGGCTGTTCAAGCCCAGCCGCTTGGTCGGACGCCTTCAAGCGATCGTCGCCACGGAGTGTCGTGGGGATCACGAGCATTTGTGGGAGGAAACGGATCTGGTCCGAGCTCGGCATCTCAGTGCTCACGACCTATCGTGTGGGCTACGGGCCGTGGAAGGGTCGAGATATGCCGAGCCTCTTCATTCGGCTGCGAAGTCCTTGCCGGTGCTTCTGCTGCCGGCAAGGATTCATCGCGAACACCCTCCTGCATCGACGCAGAACAGACATTTGACCACATCAGTTTTTAACGTGCATGCGAATGCGATTCTCGCCAGCTTTGACGGTGAACGCGGTCGCCTTCCAGGTGGGCGATTTGGGGATCGGTAACATCTGGGGCCGCACATCGTTCGAGAAGCCGAACGGTTCGACGGGCACACCGAGGAAGTTGGAGTCCACCTTGCCGTTTCGGTTCTTGTCGTGAAACGAGAGTGCGACGTAATCGCCCGGATTTAGCTTGTCGACCTTGAACGTCGCCACCATATCCTTGCCGACACGCACGATCTGCGCGTCCTGAAGGTAGCGAAAGTACTTCAGCCAATTTTTGCGATCCTTGCGCAGGTTGACCGACTTGAAGTCGTCTTCCGAGGCGAGCAGGCCGAGTGTCGCGTTGCCGGTCGCATCGGTGAACCCGACGACCTCGATAATGAGCGACGCTTCGGCGGTGGGCGGCTGCGCGCCGGCGGGTGGGCAGAGCGCAATCACGAGAGGAGATAGCGTCACGGCCACGAAGAACCATTTCCACAACATCTTGGAAACTCCTTTTTCCACGTACTCATCCTCGATAAGAACTGCGGACCTCCAGATCCGCGGCACACCAATCCTCCATCGCTTCGGGATTGGCTTCACGGGCCTTACGCATCAGCAGGTGCAACGGGAACCAAACGGCGAACGCCTGAACCCGATCACCATTCGATACGATACCGTGGCGTGCGGGCAGCAATAATTTCTTACCGACTGGTAAAGATATTACTCGGTTGCTGTCCACCGGTCAAGGGAATTTTTTACTGGCAGGTAAGAAAAGCATAGACAGTCGACCATCCTATGCCATTTGATCGAGTTATCGGTAATTCTTACCGCTTGGTAACACATCATTCGTTTCAATCTTGATGGGCCGTGCGGCCTGCGCTGGCAGCAAACAATTCTTACCGACCGGTAAGAATAATTTCCCGGTTGCGGACCACCGCTCAAGGGGATATTTTACTGGTAGGTAAGTAAAGCTCGGACCTTCAGACCCATGACAAAGAAACCTGCCACCAAGGCCCGAGGGCGACCTCGGGCCTTCGACGAAACAGAGGCGCTTATCGCGGCCATGCGTGTATTTGCGCAGAAGGGCTTCGAGGCCGCGTCTCTGACCGCCCTTACTAAAGCGATGAAGATCAACCGTGTGAGCATGTATGCGACGTTCGGGAACAAGGAGGAGCTGTTCCGCAAGGCGATCGACCTGTACTCGCGAGGTGGTGCCGAACTTCTCGCAGGATGCCTGGCCGCCGACACGGCCCAGGTGGGCGTGGACCGGCTGCTTCGCAAAGGCGTCACGCAGTTCACCGACCCTGCCGGTGTGGGCGTGTGCTTCGTGACTCAATCGCCGCTAACTGGCCCAGACGCGTCCGAGGATACTCGCCAATACGTCGCCAAGAAACGGGCAGCGATCGAGTTGGCCCTGCGGGACCGGTTCGACCGCGCCATTGAGGCCGGAGAGTTGCCCCTCACCGTCTCGGCCCCAGACCTCGCACGGTTCTACTCGGTGGTTATCCAGGGCATCGCGCTTCAGGCTCAGCACGGGGGGACGCAGGAGCAACTTTTCGGCGTGGTGGACATGGCGATGGAGAGTTGGCCGGTGCGATCCCGCAAGCGACGATAAATGCACCGGCGGGACGAGTCCTAACCCGCCGCCCCAATACCAAGAAGATGATGATTCAATAGATGCGGCAGATTGGCGGCCGGCCTGATCAAACGAATGCGTTCGCCGCGACCACGAACGAACGCATTCGCCGGGAAAGAGGCCCGAGGTCGATCACGTCACTCCTTGACTCTCGTCCAGTTCGATTCAACCTGCTGACGGTGGTCCTTCATCTTGAAGGTCGTGTCGCTGATCTCACCAATGGTCAACTCTTTCGTCTTGGGGCTGCCGTCAGGTGGGTTCTTGGGCGTCAGAACGAGACGGTTTTCAGTCACCTCCCACGTACCATCTTCGTCGATCGGGATCTCCTTGTCCCCCATTTTGAGCTTCCCCTTCAGGGTGTAGGTGCCGTCCTTGACGAATGCGGATTCAAGCTTGCCTGAGACCTTGGGCGTGTTCAACTTGCTGACCCACTTTCCCGGAAGCAGCTTGGTGATCTCGGCTTCACTGGGCTTTTTCTCTTGCCCGAAGGCGTGTGAGGCCCCGGACAGTGCCACTGTGCTCACCAACGCCAACGTGACGAAACGGTTCATCGAAAGGTCCTCCTTAACGGGATGAAAAAACAGTCATGGGCGAACCAAGCCTGCCTGCTGAAAATCCGTTACCACTTCAGCAAGGCCAGCCCCTGCGATGGGGATTTTTGAACCGAACGGTTCGAATAGTACGCGGTTGAAATCCGCATGTCAAGAGGATATCGTACTGTTTGGTAAGAAAACTGAACCCGTCGTGCACAATGCCGAAAAATCCACTGGGCCGCCCGCGGGAGTTCTCCTCTGAGGAGGCGCTCATTGGCCCGTGAGTAGCAATGGAACAGAAAACCGGCGTAAGGATTGTTACGCCGAAACCTCCGTCTTGGTGAAGCGTGTGGAGTGCATTGCATTTCAGAGCTGCGACCAACCCCCGTCGACCGGCAGTTCGGCGCCGGTCGTGTAGGTCGCGTCGAACGCGAGGAAAAGGACGGCCTTGGCGATTTCGTCCGACGTCCCGAAACGCTTCATCGGGCTCATGCCGATCATCTTCTCCCTGATCTGAGCGGCCTGGTCGCCGGGAAACGCTTTGCCGATGATCGGCGTGTCGATGGGGCCGGGCGTCACCGCGTTGACGCGAATCTCGCGAGGAAGCAGCTCGGCGGCGAGCGTCCGGGCGAAGGATCGCAGCGCGGCCTTGGCGGCTCCGTATGCGGCGTTGCCGGGCATTCCCTTGACGTTGGCGATCGAGGTCGTGAGGACGATAGAGCCTCCCCGGTTGATCAGCGGCGTGAGCTTCTGCATCACGAAAAGCGGCCCCTTGGCGTTCAGGTTGAACATCTCGTCGTAGACAGCCTCGGTCATGCTCTCAAGAGACGCTCGGATGCTGAACCCGGCGTTGACGAAGAGCAGGTCGAAAGTGTCGAACTCGGCCTTCACCCGAGAGGCGAGGGCGTCGATTTCCGTCAACGACCGCGCGTCGCTCGAAACCACGATGGCGTCCTTCCCAAGCTCTTTCTGCGCCGATTCCAGGCCGGCCTTCGAGAGACCCGTCACCAGAACGCGCGCACCCCCATCGAGGAGCATCTTCGCCGTCGCGAGCCCCATGCCGCTCGTGCCGCCGATAATCACCACTTTTTTACCTTGGTACCGTTCCATGTGTATTCTCCTCGCGAGGTTAGGGTTGCTTTGCTGATTTTGAACTGTTTGGTATGATAATCAGGCGCGGAGGCTGCGGTCAAGAGATTTTTGAACTATTTATTTCAAAATACCGTAAGACCCCGTGGACGAGCAGCAGCGCCGCAATCGCCGCTGATTCGGGTCACCGCGACCATTTCGCCGCGACCGGCCTTTCAGGACACCGCTTCAAGGATGCTGGGAAGAGAAATCGACGCCGGAGACCTTGACGACGGCCTGCCAGGCGGCTTCCTGGCTGGCGCGATCGTGAAGGTGCGGGTGGCGCTGCGCCTCAATTGGGCCTGTGAACTTCCCTTGTGCCGAGGCGAAGAATTGCCCCGAGACGTCGGTTCCGAACTCCGACGCCTGGAGGTACCGACGGGCCGCGGTCTCCGGCGTCTGATTCATGCCGGGAATGAGGTTCACGATTGGGATAAACAGATACTTCAACGCCGGGCCAGCGCTTCGCACCACCTTGGTGTCGGTCGCCGCACCGGGCGAGACAGCGTACACGGCCATGCCGGAGGGTAGCCGGTGCGCGACGCGCCGCGACCCACCAAGCGATAATGAGCTTCGCGTCGGCATACGCATTGTTGGGCACGTACTTCACGTTCGGCCCGTTGCGAATCAGGGCTTCCACAGCGGCGGTTCGGTCACCCTGGTGGTATTTGGCCGCGAAGGCTGGCACGTCGGTGTAGCTGAACATGGGTACGCCCCCTCGGGCAGGTTCCGCGCCGGCGATAACAATCCGCGCGTTGGGGCTCAGCAGGTTGGCGCGGAGCAACCCGACAGTCAGTTGATGATGGCCGATCAGCGGGGCCTGAGCCGCCTCGATGCCCGCCGCAGTGAGCACGCGCTTCTTACATGGGACCATCCCTGCATTGAGCAGCAGGAAATCGATCGGCTGACCTCGCTTGACCAGCTCGGCGAGGGCGGACTGAACGCTGGACGGCGTGTCCAGATCCAGCTCCAGCGGCGTGAAGACCTGTGTCTTGGTCTCAGCCGCGAGTTGAGCGGCCGTTTCTTGAACCCGGGCCAGGCTGCGCCCGGTGACGATGACCTGGCGGTAGCCCTCGATGGCGAGCATGCGGGCTGCCGCATAACCGAGCCCGGAGGTGGTGCCGGTGACGAGCGCGATCGAATGTTCCATGGGCGTCTCCGTGGTGAAGGGGGAAGGTCGAGTCGTGAGGCCCCGCGAGGCCAGGGCCGGCTTGCTAATTTCGAACGATTCGGTTATATATTGGTGCGATGGCAATTGTCAAGGAGTTTTTAACTAAATGGTTCAAAATTCCGCTAGGCCGCGTGGACGGCCGCGCAGCTTCGACGAGAGGGACGCGCTGGAAAAGGCGACCCAGGTATTTTGGTCGAAGGGCTACGACGGAGTGACGATCGACGATCTCGTCGCCGGGATGGGCGTGGGACGGCCGAGCCTGTATGCCGTCTTCGGAGACAAGCGGACGTTATTCTTGCGCGTCCTCAAGGATTATGCGGAGAAGAAAGGCGCATCGCGCCGCGAAGGCGCTCCTCTCGCCACAGGCTCTTCGCGACTCGCTCGCCGGCTTCCTGAGGTACGCCGTCGAAACTGCGACCGAGAAAGGATCAGCTCGGGGATGTCTTCTCGTGTGCGTCGCGCCGCTTGTGGACGACGCTGAGGTCCGGAAGTTCCTGCAAAACGCCGCCGCAGCCGGCGCAGCGCTGGTGGAAGGTCGTTTCCGGGACGGGATCACCGCCGGAGAAATCCCGTCCGACTTTCCTGTGGCCGTCGCGCGATCCAAGTCACGGATTTTGCTCGTGGCCTTACCATGCGTGCGCAGATGGGCACGCCGCGCAAGACGCTTCTCAGGGATGCCGAGGAAGCGGCCGACTTGGTGCTCCTGCCGCGCCTGAAGGCCATCGGCAAGCAGAAGCGATAACTTTCTCTCGCCGCCGAAAGACGTTTTGAGAATTATGATCCAAGTCAAAGCATGCGATGCTCGGTGCAAAGATTTACCTGCCAGCAATTCAATCCTTAAACCGACTTTCTGGTCCAATGATTGTGAGACCCCTCAACTGCGTGTACCTGTCCGATGGCCGATTGGGAGTGAACCTCCTTCTACTTGCGATTGTCCGGAGATCAAGGACGCTGTAGATTCGATGGATCGGTCTAGATTGATAGTCATTCGGGATGGGTAATCCGATGTCCATGAAGAAGAAGCCAGCAATCAAGTCGTTGGGTTGGACCGAAAACTGCATCTTCTGCGGAAACCCTGCGGACTCCGAGGAAGACGCCCATCCCAAATGGCTCATTGAATGGCTGAAGGATAATATGCACATTGAACCGAATGACCCAAATGCAAATAACCCTCCGATCCTGGAACGCCAGATCACCGTTGGCGGTGAAGTCCAAGCCTACGAATTCAAGGGCGAGTTTAAGATCGGAGTGAGGTGCCTCTGCGAAGACTGCAACAATGGGTGGATGAGCTTGATTCAGAGAGATCATGGACAGCGGGTTATCACCCGACTGCTGGAGGATCAGTACCCCCCACTCGAACTCACCGATTGCCGGTCCCTCGCCCTCTGGGGCGTGATGACTGCGATGGTACTGGACCACCTCAACCCCGAACCCAAGTACCGGCAATTCACTGAGGTCGAACGTTGCGTCTTCTGGAAGACGCAAAGAATCCCGGACAACATCTTCGTTTGGGTAGGGCTATGGATGAATTCGCCTGGCCCCCTTTACCTGACACACCTCTTGGAAGGAGAGAATGGCTTAATCAATGGTCTTGTGGCTACGTTTGGATTTGGTACGGTCGCCATGCAGGTCGTCAAGGTCATCGCTGGCCCCTTTCCGACTCCCCGCCCTCTGCCTGACCCCGGTGACTGGAATCAGGCGTTGCTACAGGTGTACCCAGTGATCGGCCCGATCACCTATCCGGGCCGCCAGGCAATCCAAGGCGATGATGGAATCGAATGTCTGGAGATGCGTTTTAGTCCGCCTGGCGCAGATTCAGGGAGGAAGCCAGCCGCTGAGGCGCTCAAGAAGTCAAACGCCCTCCGGGGCAAGAGATCTCCACGGCCCAAACAATCTCCTCCACCGTGATCATCCCATAACACCGGGCTGTGCGTGGCCACAGATCTTGATGATCCCCATATCGACCTGAGCAACGTAGATCGGCCAGCAGGCAATCGGGGAACGGATTCGTGATGTCGGCCATGAGCACCACGCGAGCCGAACATAATGGCGGTTATCGGCCGCCGGGTGAGCGTCAAGAGGATTAAACCAGAGACATGCTGCAGGAGCGCCACCAAGGCCAACCGAACATAAAGGGCCTTATCAGTCAGAGCGTCGCGTTAATATCATGTTATCACTTGCGCGACAAGTTGCCACTCGGTCAGTGTGGCAGGGTTGACCGGCTCACCGGAGGCCGAAAGGCCGCAAGGGACCACAGCATGCCGGCCCAAGTTGAAAGCGATGGGAAGCTGGAGCCAACCAGGCGACCGCATTGCGAGACCCGCCCGGCAGGGTCAAAGCTGTATTGCGTGCGGTGCGGTAGTTCGAATCAGTATCTTCTACTCAGAGGAAAACTCGGTTCAGGAAAACTCGGTGTCACAGGAAAACTCGGTGTCGGAAAACTCGGTGTCAGGAAAACTAGGTGTGAGGAAAACTCGGTGTCAAGGAAAACTCGGTGTCAGATCACCTTGTGCGCCGTGCAAAGTCGAGGATCTTCAGCGGGTGCGATTCCCGCCTGGCAACTGGGTCGCTCCCAAAAACTCGGTGTCCAAAAACTCGGTGTCACAAAAAACTCGGTGTCACAAAAACTCGGTGTCACAAAAAAACTCGGTGTCACAAAAAACTCGGTGTCAGATCATCTTTTCGGCACAAAAACTCGGTGTCAGATCATCTTTTCGGTGGTCGCCCCCTCGGTCGCGGTTCCCGATGGAGATTCAACCGCTTCGCTGTCGCCTCGGACCACTCGCTGGACCCAAACGGCTGGCCGCTGCGCAGCGAGCGCCGGACGGCTTCCCGTTCCGCCGGAGACTGCGCGCTGCGCACCTTCGCTCGCCACCGCCGCCGCCGCTCCGCCTCGGTCCCGCCGAGCTCCTTCCCTTCGGGGAAGCCGCTCAATAGCGGATCGTCCTGCCCCAACCCGTGACACCGATAGCTGGACCAGCGGTAATCGGCCGGATCACGGACCATCCCCGCTCGCAGGGGATTCGCCTCGATGTCGCGCAGGACCCCGAGCCGGTGCCGATCGTCCTGGATCACCGGACTCTGGAATCGCCCCTGCCAGACGTGGCCTGAGGTCCGGTGGCGGCGATGGTAGCGCCAGGTGTGTGCCACGGTGAGGGATTGGAGGATGCGGCTGATCGTCTGGCCGGGTTCGGGCCGGATCAGAAGATGGAAGTGGTTGGACATGAGGCAGTAGCCGAAGAGCCGAACGGGGTAGCGGTCCTTGGTGCGGTCCAGCGCAACGAGGAAGGCTTCGCGATCGTCGTCCTCGGCGAGGACATCGCCGCGATTGTTGCCGCGATTGAGCGCATGGTAGACCAGCCCCTCGTCGATGGCTCGTGGTAGGCGTCCCATGGCAGACCATTCGACTCTGACACCGAGTTTTCCTCCTTCCGTGGAAGTGTCGATCGGCGAGCGGTGAACTCGTCCGGCCCATGGGCGGTTGTTTGTGATTTCGCGGACTAGTCAGCCGGGTGTAGATGTGAGAGTGTCCATTCTCAGAAGAATGGACAGGGGCCCTCTCAGGGGGACCCCGCGATCGCGGAGTCGGAGGGCTCCGGGGCCTTCGCAGCGCACTCGGGGTCGTCCTCGATCGCCTGGAACGCGGCGACGACGTGCGGTCGCTGGAGGATGGCGAGCGACCAGACGCCCGTGGCCATGCCGAGGAGCGATCCCAGTCCGATCGGTAGGAGGGTCAGGACGCTCGCGTAAAGCGCGAGTCGCCTCGACTCCAATGCCCCCATCCTCAGTCCCGCGTAGAGGACGATTAATCCCTGGATCGACCCCAGCAGCCCCGCAAGGCCGAAGAACCAGGCCGGTCGGAGTCCCCACGATTCGTGGAGTGAGCCGAGGAACGCGAGCAAGAGCCCCAGCGGCAGGGAGGCGCTGCTAATCAGCCCGACCGCGATCAGCGCGCGAGCCGGCCCGCGGACCTCACGGCGGGCGCGCTCGATCTCCTCGGCCGCCGCGGGCCGGGACTTCTTGACGTCCCAGGAATAGAGGCTCCAGGTGACCACCAAGAAGGCGAACATCAGGTCCGCCATCGCGATCATGGAGGCCGGGACGAGCCAGGCGGGCAGGGCGAACCAGGACTCGTGTTGAACCCGAACCACGCCGTTCGTCATCAGGATGACCAGGCCGACTTGCACGAGGAGGATAAAGGAAGGGACGCTCCAGGGGTTTTGTTCGGATTTCTCCGGGGTCCGGGTCCGACCTCCCGGCTCCTGGGCAGCCAGACCCAGGACCTCGGTGAGCAGGCCGGTGTCCCCGAGGCCCTGGACGACTTCGGCCTTGCGGGCCTCGTCGTCCCCACTCCGGAGAGCCCGCACCAGTTGGTCCCAGAGGATTCGGATGAGGTCGCCCTTGAGGTCTGCGATCTTCTGATATCGTCGATGGACGTCCGGCTTCGAGGCGCGGAGGACGACGCCGTCGAGTCGCTCGTCGGATCCGGGCCTGGTCGCCGACGGCAATTCGGCCGAGCCGGACGGCGGAGTCCCGACGAGCATCTCGAAGAGCACCACACCCACCGCGTAGATGTCGGCCCGATGGTCGGCCGCGCGGGGCGATTCCAGTTGCTCGGGGGCCATGTAACGGGGTGTGCCCAGGACCTGCTGCGTCCGGGTGAGGTGGCTTTCCGCGGCGCCGTCACGGACCAGCTTGGCCAGGCCGAAGTCGGCGAGCTTCACGACCCCGTCCCGGCCGATCAGGATGTTCTCTGGCTTGATGTCGCGGTGGACGGCGCCCCGTCCGTGGGCGTAGGCCAGGGCTTCGCAGACTTGGATGATGCTGGCCAGGGATTTCAGCACCGTGACTGGCCGCTGGCGGAGCCGGCCCCGCAACGACATCCCGTCCACTAGCTCCATGACGAGGTAGAAGGACCCTGCGGACTCGCCGAAGTCGTGGACGGCGACGATGTGAGGGTGGTTCAGCCGGGCCATGGCACGGGCCTCGCGGGCGAATCGCTCCGCAAAACCCGCGTCGGCGGCGACGTCGGGCCGGATCAGCTTCAGCGCCACGTGGCGGTCGAGCTTGACCTGATGCGCCCGGCAGACGACCCCCATTCCACCGCGCCCCAGCTCCCCGAGGATCACGCAGTTGCCGATCGAGTCGCCCGGCCTGCCGAGGCCGACGGACCCGATCGCATTGATGTGTGGGAATTCCATCAGGCGCAGGCCGGGGCCGGTATAATCGATGGTCGGCTCGTCGCCCGGGCGCGCCCCTTCCGTGCGGTTCGCTACGGCCAGGACCTTCGAGGCAGGATCTGACGACCTGTCGCCCGCAACGGCCATCGAGCAGGCCGGGCATAATCCCCGCGCGCGCCGGCCGGAACGATCGTTCCGCACTCTTGGCATCGCGCATCGGGCACCATCAGATTCTACCTCAACCGCCGGGTGGCGGGTGCGAGCGGCCGGCCGAGAGAACATTGCCTCTCGACAGGGCATCGGATGACACGCCGCGCCGATCACCACCGATCTCCGCGCCGGTCGTGGCGGCATCGGGGGCCAGCGCCTTGAGCCGGCGGTCGCCTCGCACCCTCTTCCACTCCCCACCCATCCCGGGAGTTTGCCGCGAGCAATGTCCTGACTTAATTTTTTCCAAAAAAATTTATCTCCTGCCCCAGCAGAGACTTCGGGATCGCGGATCACCCATTCTTGGACTAGGTGCATTTTAGATTCTAAAATCTTGAGGCATACTCTAAATAGATGGCCGTTGAACCACCTCGAATCCGCGCCGAAGGCAGCCGCGATCAATGACCTGGGAAGCCGATACTTTCGCCTTCCGCCGGCCGCTACCCGGGGAACCGGAGCGGACCGTGTCGGGCCCGAACTCGCTTCGGGCCAACGAGATCGGCGAGGGGGGCCTGCCGAATTATGGCCATCCAGTGCCATTCTGTGCCACAATCCTGCGCGCAGCGCAGCCCCCTCGGCGGCGGGCGAGCCCAGCGCGCGGGCCGTTGCGGATCATTCCGGCGGATCACTCCGGCCCTCGGAGTCGGTCACCTCACCGCGATGATGGAGTGGCGATCGCCGAGACGTCGCCATCGGAGAGACTCCGCGTCGAACACCACCGATCTCAGCGCGGCGGGTGCGGGATAACTGGGCAGTGAGACGATCTGACCCTCGCGTCTTCCCCCTCAGTTCGGGCCAACTTGGTCGTTCTCATCGCGGCCTGGTTCAATTCGCTCGGCTCCAGGGTAACACTTTTTACGATGTGCGGTCGGGCTGTTCTCGCCACAAACGATGTCTGGGCAAGTCTTTCCGGCCGAGAGGCTGGCGGACTTTACGTCGCCAAGTGTTACCCTGGTTTGAACCAGGACTCTAATCACACAGGGTCGATTTTTTTGGGATTTTCGCATCTGCCGCTGAGACTGGGGGTTCGGGAGACTCGCGGCCCAAATCCGCGCTAGGTGCATCAACGGTTTCGAAAAGTTGCGGCATCCTGATAGTATGAGCAACGCGCGATCACACCGCAGACCGGCCGTTGGATTGCGCCGTCCGATTCGCCGTACCGCCGCAACCCGCTTTCAACCAGTGAGATCGGGGATGACAACCTGCCGAAAAGATGGCGAAAAGCGCCAAGCCGTACCGCGATCGGCACCCCGTGAAGACTCCGTGCTATGCAATCGAATCCCCGACAAGGGATGGAGGGCTTGTTCCGAGAGGCCAGGCGGTCCGCGGCCGGTGATGCCGCCTCGCTCGCCATCGCCGGGGGACGATCGGCGAGTATTCGCTTTCAATCCATGCTTGATATCTCTGAGGTCCAAGAGCACTCTGGACAGGTCCCAAATGAGCCGAGTTTCATCCATGATGCCGTGCGACGCTGCTACCGACGAAGATGGCAGCGAGCGCGCATGTCATCGCGCGTTGAGCCTGATTGTCCGGGCAATCTCAGTTCACACGGCCGCGAAACTGCGAAAACGAAGCCACGATGACGCAGAATGTATCGATTGTGCGAGCGCCCTCAGTTTCGTCCTCGAAACCGCGCGAACGAAGCCAGCATCACCCGGCCCCGGATCCGCGAAAACGAAGCCACGATGTTGCGGAATGTATCGATCGCGAGAATGGAACACGATCTGCGGTGGATTGGCACACCCGCTTGTCCTTCGCGTATGATATCCATTGGGAATCGCCGCTCGCGGCGGGCAGCGGGCCCTCGACCTCAGATCGATCGGACCGGACGCAAAGGCCCGGCCGGGCTTCATGCGCCCGATCGACGTGGAACTCTACGAAATATGGAACGCGCGACGGTAGGGAACCGGTGGAACGTGGACCTGATCGAGGACTACTACGACCGATGGCGGAACGATCCGGCATCGGTCGAGGAATCCTGGCGGATCTTCTTCGAGGGGTACGAGTTAGGGCAGCAGGGCGGTGTTGACGAACGTGCTGACGGCAGCAGTCCAGCGGATCTCGACGCCGCGCGGGGGCAGGCGGCCGTCACCCGGCTGATCGACGCGTACCGCGAGTACGGTCACTACCTGGCCGACCTGGACCCGCTGAAGCTCAGCCCACGCCGGCAGATGCACGAGCTGCTGGAGCCAGCGGCGTTCGGCCTGACGGAGACGGACCTGGACCGAGTCTTCTTCAACCGGCTGAGCGGGGCGGAGGGGGGGACGTCCACCTTGCGCGAGGTGATCGCCATCCTGCGCGAGACCTACTGCCGGACGATCGGCGTCGAGTTCATGCACATCCGCGACACCCAGGTTCGCAGGTGGCTGCTGGAACGGATGGAGCCGACCCGCAACCGCCCGGTCTTCGATATCCGGAAGAAGCGGCGGATCATTTATAAGTTGAATGCGGCCGAGCTGTTCGAGACGTTCCTCCACAAGAACTACGTGGGGCAGAAACGGTTCTCGTTGGAGGGGGGCGAGATGCTGATCCCGCTGCTCGACGCGATCGTCGAGCGGGCCGGGTCGCAGGGGGTGCGTGAGATCGTCATGGGGATGCCGCACCGGGGGCGGCTGAACGTACTGGCGAATATCCTGGATAAACCGTACGGGATGATCTTCAACGAGTTCGAGGGGAACCTGCCCGAGACCGTGGCCGGCGACGGGGACGTCAAGTACCACCTGGGCTTCTCGGCCGATCACATCACGGCGGACAAGAAGACCGTTCACCTGACCTTGACCCCCAACCCGAGCCACCTCGAGGCGGTCAATCCGGTGGTCGAGGGCCGGATGCGGGCCAAGCAACGGCGATTCCAGGACAAGGACCGGCGCCTGGGCGTGCCGATCCTGATCCACGGCGACGCCGCCTTTGCCGGCCAAGGACTGGTCGCCGAGACCCTGAATCTCTCCCAGCTCCCCGGGTACAAGACCGGCGGCACGGTCCACATCGTGGTGAACAACCAGATCGGATTCACCACCGCACCGAGTGAGGGCCGCTCGACCCGGTATTGCACCGACGTCGCCAAGATGATCGAGGCGCCGATTTTCCACGTCAACGGCGAGGACCCGGAGGCCGTGATCGCCGTCGGCGAGCTGGCGTTCGACTTCCGGCAGACCTTCGGCCGCGACGTGGTCATCGATATGGTCTGCTATCGACGGCACGGGCACAACGAGGGGGACGAGCCCGCGTTCACCCAGCCGATCATGTACGAGAAGATCAAGAACCGGATCAGCATCCGCGAGCTCTACACCGAGCAGCTCGTGATGAGCGGTGAGCTGTCCAGCCAGGAGGCCGAGACGATCGCCGAGACGTTCAGCGAGAAGATGCAAGAGGTCCTCGAGGAGGTTCGGCGCGGGGCCGGGGAGCCGCCAGCGCCTCATGGGTTCGCCGGGACCTGGGCGGGCCTGATCTCTCAGCACGCCTTCGACATCGTCGAAACCGGGGTTTCCTACGAGACGCTACGACAGATCGCCGCGGCCAGCACCCGGGTACCCGAGGGATTCACCGTCAACCCGAAGCTCGCTCGCCTGCTGGCTGGCCGCGTCAAGGCAGTCGAGGAGCGCGGTACACTCGACTGGTCCACGGGTGAGATGCTGGCGATCGGATCGCTGCTCGAGCAGGACACGCCGGTCCGCCTCAGCGGCCAGGACAGCCGCCGCGGCACGTTCAGTCAGCGGCACGCCGTGATGGTCAACATGAAGACCGGCGAGCGCTGGGTGCCCCTCAACCACATCAAGGACAGCCAGCCCGAGTTCTGCGTGTACGATAGCCTGCTCTCTGAGGCGGCTGTGCTCGGCTTCGATTACGGCTATTCGCTCGACGAGCCGCACATGCTCATCATGTGGGAAGCCCAGTTCGGCGACTTCGTCAACGGTGCCCAGGTCATCATCGACCAGTTCATTGCCTCGGCCGAGTCGAAGTGGGGCCGTGGTAGCGGGCTGGTGCTGCTCCTGCCGCACGGCTACGAAGGGCAGGGGCCCGAGCATTCCAGCGCCCGGCTCGAGCGGTTCCTCCAGCTCTGTGCCGAGGAGAACATCCAGGTGACGGTCCCGACCACCCCGGGGCAGTACTTCCACCTGTTGAGGCGGCAGGTCCGTCGCGAGTTCCGCAAGCCGCTGATCGTCATGACCCCCAAGAGCCTGCTGCGGCACAAGCTGGCGGTCTCACCGGTCGATCACGTGACCGTCGGGCATTTCCGCGACGTGCTCGACGACCCAACAACCCCCGACCGCGCGCGCCGGGTCTTGCTGTGCTCGGGGAAGATTTACTACGACCTGATCGCCCGCCGCACCGAGGCCGGCAGCCCGCGGGATGTGGCGGTCATCCGCCTGGAGCAGCTCTATCCCTGGCCCGCCGACGAGTTAAAATCGGTGCTGGATCGGTACCGGTCGGCCCAGGAGTGGGTCTGGGTCCAGGAAGAATCGCAGAACATGGGAGCCTGGACGTTCGTGGCTCCCCGGCTCCAGGCTCTGTTGGGAGTCGATATCCCCTACGTCGGCCGGAACGCCAGCGCCAGTCCGGCCACCGGCTCGAAAGCCGTCCACGACCGCGAGCAGGCTGAAATCGTCGAGGCCGCCATCGGCGCGGCCGTGCCGCATCTGGTTTCGTAGCAGTCCGTAGGGTGCTCTGCGAGCACCATGATTGAGCACTGTGAGAAGCCTGTGGCGAACGCGGCAACCGCGGGTTCGGTGCTCACAGAGCACCCTACTGTGCGACCACCTACCGGGAGAAAGAACGATGCCCGCTGTCCCGATCACCGTTCCCAGCGTGGGCGAATCGATTACCGAGGGCATCGTGTCGCGATGGCTCAAACCGGACGGTTCGCCGGTCCAAGCTGGGGAGCCGCTGCTGGAGTTGGAGACGGACAAGGCGACGAGTACTGTGCCGTCACCCGGCTCGGGCGTGCTGAAGATCGGCGTGGCGGAGGGCCAGACGGTGGCCATCGGTGCGACCGTGGGCACGATCGACCCCTCGGGCACACCGGCCGCCGCTCCGGCGTCGGAGCGGCCCAATGGCCAGGAGGAGCGTCCCTTGGAGCCGGCCCCCGCGCCGGCGAAGGAGAGCGTCGATCTTCCGCTATCGCCGTCGGTGCGCCGGCTGGTCGCCGAAGAGGGGCTCGACGTCCGCCGCGTAGCCGGCACCGGGCCGGGCGGCCGGGTCACCAAGGGGGACGTGCTGACCTTCCTCGGATCACCCCAGGCGTCAGCCTCGACTGCGGCACCTTCAGTCGCCCGCCCCTCGACCCCCTGGCCCACGGGGCATGAGCAGCCACGGACGCCCGCTGCGCCGACAACTCCCACCTCGGCAACGCCCACCGTCACGGCGTCGGCCGCACCACGAGAGACGCGTCAGCGCATGAGCGGGCTTCGTCAGCGCATCGCCCAGCGCCTGGTCGAAGCCCAGCAGACTGCCGCGATCCTCACCACCTTCAATGAAGCCGACATGTCGCGGGTGATGGAGTTGCGCACGCATTACAAAGAGCCATTCCAGAAGGCGCACGGCACCGCGCTGGGCTTCATGTCCTTCTTCGTCAAGGCGTCGATCGAGGCCCTCAAGGCGTTCCCCGCCGTGAATGCGCGCATCGAGGGGAACGAGATCGTCTACCAGAACTCTTACGATATCGGCGTCGCGGTCAGCACCGAGAAAGGTCTCATGGTCCCGGTCATCCGCGATGCGGATCGGCTCTCGTTTGCAGCGATCGAAAAGGCGATCGCCGGCTATGCCGCCAAGGTGCGCGAGGGGACGATCTCGGTCGACGACCTCCGTGGCGGGACCTTCACGATCACCAACGGCGGGATCTTCGGCTCGATGCTCTCAACGCCAATCCTCAACCCGCCCCAGAGCGGCATCCTCGGCATGCACTCGATCAAGAAGCGCCCAGTGGTCGTGGATGATCAGATCGTCATCCGCCCCATGATGTACCTGGCACTCTCGTACGATCATCGCTTGATCGATGGCCGCGAAGCCGTCAGCTTCCTGGTCCGCGTCAAGGACGCGATCGAGAACCCCGAACGGATGATGCTGGAGGTCTGATGAAGAGCGACGAGAGTCATGGACATGCTCAGGACGGCCTCAATCCTTGACCGTTGGCTTCGAGGAGAGTGGGACATGGATTTCGGTGGCTTGATCCTCTTCGGCCTCCTCGCAATTGGGGTGAGCGCTGGAGGTATTTACCTGGCCTCGCTTTTCGCCTCGCGTTCCCCTGTACGTTGGCGAGGCTTCAAGCTGTGGCTTGGAGGCGTGGCGATTCTGGCGCTTTTCGGACGCTACTTGTACCAGGTGTACTGGCTGGATGAGAGACTCTTCATTGCCGCCGCCTCCGGTAATACGGTCCAGGTCAAGGCCCTATTATCCGCTGGGGCAAGTCCTGACGCTAATTGGGAAGACGGCACAACAGCCCTCCGCGCGGCGAGATCTAACGGACACAAGGAGATTGTGTCCATCTTGGAAAAAGCGGGCGCACGCCCGTAACACGATCGAATGCTGAGAACTTGAAAGCCTAAGGAGTTGATGGTGGCAACACAGTACGACTTGATCGTGATTGGTGCCGGTCCGGGCGGATACGTGGCGGCGATCCGTGCCGCGCAGCTCGGTATGAAGGTGGCCTGCGTCGAGAAGGGCCGCACACTGGGTGGAACGTGCCTGAACGTCGGGTGCATCCCCAGCAAGGCGATGCTCGATTCGAGCGAGCTGTTCCACCTGGCGAAGGAGCGGTTCAAGAAGCACGGGATCGTGGCCGATGGCATCAGGCTCGACCTCCCGACTATGCTGGCCCGCAAGGACGAGGTGGTCAAGGGGCTGACGGACGGTGTCCGCTACCTCTTTCGCAAGAACAAGGTCGAGCCGGTCTTCGGCACGGCGCGGGTCAGCTCTCCGAGCTCGGTGCACGTCGACCTGAACGAAGGGGGGAGTGTGGACCTCCAGGCGAGTCACATCCTGCTCGCGACCGGTTCCGAGCCGTCGGGGCTGCCGTTCCTGCCGTTCGACGGCCGGGCGGTCGTGGATTCGACCGGGGCGCTGAGCTTCGACAAGGTCCCCGAGCACCTGGTCGTCATCGGTGCCGGGTATATCGGGCTGGAGCTGGGATCGGTCTGGAAGCGGCTGGGCGCAAAGGTCACCGTGCTCGAATTCCTGCCGCGGATCGTGCCGCTGGCCGACCAGGAGCTGGGCGCCGTGCTCCAGAAGAGCCTCGCCAAGCAAGGGCTGGAGTTCCACCTGGAGACCAAGGTGATCGGGGCATCGGTCGAGGGGGACCGCGTCATGGTCCGCGCCCAAAAGAAGGACGGCGCCGAGGAGACGTTCGCCTGCGATCGGGTGCTGGTCGCGGTCGGGCGCCGACCCTATACGCAAGGCCTGGGGTTGGCCGAGGCCGGCGTCACGGTTGATCCCAAGTCCGGGAAGGTCTCGGTTGACCCGCACTTCCGCACGAACGTCCCGACCATCTCGGCGATCGGTGACCTGATCGACGGCCCGATGCTGGCCCACAAGGCCGAGGACGAGGGGATCGCCTGCGCCGAGATCCTGGCGGGGAAACCAGGGCACGTCAATTACCACACGATCCCGAGCGTGATCTACACCTGGCCGGAGATGGCGAGCGTCGGGCATACCGAGGAGCTGGCAAAGCAATTCGGGCTCGGCTATCGGATTGGCAAGTTCCCGTTCCTGGCCAACGGCCGCGCCAAGGCGATGGACGAGACCGAAGGGCTGGTCAAGATCCTGGCCGACGCGGAGACCGACCGGGTGCTGGGCGTCCACATCCTGGGACCCCGGGCCTCGGAGTTGATCGCCGAGGCCGTGTCGGTGATGGAATTCGGCGGCAGCGCCGAGGACATCGCGCGCACCTGCCACGCACACCCGACTCTCTCCGAAGCGACTCGCGAGGCGGCGCTGGCCGTCGAGGGCCGCGCGATCCATAGTTAGACCAAGGAACCGAATGCGACCGCCGCGTTTCGCGATCTCGGCAACATTGACGACGGGGGTCTTCGTCTGGTACTTTTTTCGAGGAAGACACGACGATCCGGAGGATCACCCGGACTGTCACCGCCTGCCCGGAGAGGTGGCTGAGTGGTCGATAGCGACGGTTTGCTAAACCGTTAGACTGGGAAACCGGTCTCGGGGGTTCGAATCCCCCCCTCTCCGCTCCTGAAGCGTCTGGACGAGACTCCAGTGGCCAAAACCCTTCAATCTCACAGACTGCCGTCCCATCACCTGGGAAACGTCCGTTCCCCTAACACGCCTCAAGACCACTGAGAAAGTCCCCGCGAGTTTCCGGACGACACCTCCAGTCACCACACGGTAGGCCCTCCGACCGACTCCGCTCCGGCCGAAGTCGAGGCCGCGTGGCCAAGCGCGCCCCAAGTTGAAAAGGGCCGGTATCGTCGATCGGGACGACGTCAGCTCTCCACCAACTGCTCGACACAATCCCTGGCCGCCAACTCCTGGATGACCTCTTCCAGCCTGCGAAAGTTCGACCGGCTTGGTCAGGTGGACGGAGAAGCCCGCGGATTGGCTCATCTCGATGTCGTCGGACGAACCGAACCCGGACAGCGCGATCCCCGGTACCACGCGGGTGGAACCGAGGGTCCTGATGAGTTGCAACCCGGTCCCATCCGGCAGCTCGATGTCGCTAATGAGCAAGTCGAACTCCGTCTCGGCGGCGACCTGAAGCGCGGTGGTGATGTCGGCGGCCGTGCGGACCGTGTGCCCGCGCAGGGTCAGCATCTTGGACAGGAAGTTCCGGGTATCCGTGTTGTCCTCGACGAGGAGTATGGTGAGGCACTGGTGGCGAATCCGCGCGTGGGGAGTGAGCGGCTCGACGGGAATCGGCACGAGGATCGGCGCGTCAACCACGGGAATCTCGATGGTGAACGTGGACCCGAGGTCCTTCCCGCCACTGGCGGCGATGAGGCGGCCGCCGTGCTGCTCGATGATCGAGCGGCTGATCGTCAGGCCCAGGCCTAACCCGCCGGATCGCTGCGACGACGAGGCACCGCCTTGCTCGAACAGGTTGAAGATTCGCGACAGATCGTCGGACTCGATACCCATGCCCGTGTCGCTGACGGCGATCACCAGCCCGGAGCCGGCCGTACCCGGGGAACTCGCATCCCCATCGCGGGACCGGACCGTCACGGTCCCGCCTGGCGGGGTAAACTTGATCGCGTTCTTGATCAGATTCCAGAGGACCTGCTGCAACCGGATCGGGTCGGCGTCGACCTCAGACCGCCGGGCCGTAAGGTCTAAGACCGGCTGGAGTTTCCCGGACTGGAAGTCGTGCCGGCAGATCTCGATGACACGATGGATCAATTCGTGCGCGTCAACAACCTCGCGCATCAGGCGGAGTTTCCCGCCGCGGATCCGTGTCAGGTCCAGCAGATCGTCGATTAGCCGGACCTCCAAGACCACGTTGCGCCGGATCATGCCCAGCAGCTCGGGGAGCTCGGCCGGTGAAACGGGTTGGTCGAGGATCGCCGTCACCGTGGCGAGGATGGGGGTCAGCGGCGTGCGCAGTTCGTGGCTGAGGGTGGCCAGGAACCGGTCCTGCGCCCGGATCACCGCCTCGGCTTCGGCCCGGCCTACCTGTTCTCGGAACATCCGCTCCTTCTCTTCCTCAGCGCGCTTCTGTTCGGTGATGTCGCGGAGGACCAGCACCCAGCCGGAGGGACGGGCGTCGTCGCCGAGCCGCGAGATCCGTGCGTCGAACCACGAGGCCAGGGCCGGGTCAGATCCCTCGAGCTCGAAGCTCGCCTCCCGATATTCCTCGATCCGATCCAACCGATCGGCGAGTGCCGGCCAGGTGCCAAACGCCCGGGTCGCCTCGACGCCCAGAATCTCTCCAGAGGGCCGCTCGACGAACCGCAGTGCGGCCGGGTTCAACACCACGATTCGGCCCCAGGCGTCGATGACGACCACAGGATCGTTCATCCGTTCGATAACCGCGGCCCACGCCACCGGTGTCACGTCCAAGAGCCGTAATCGCAAGAGGCCGGGGAAGAACGCTAACCCGGTCACGGCGAAGGTCGCTGCGGCCGTATCCACATAAAAGAATCCAAACATTTTTATCATGTCGATGATGCTGACCACCCAGGGCACGATCACCCCGAAGAGCATGACGGCGGCCTGGGCTCGATAAACACCGGCGGACCGAACCACCGCCTCGGCTAACAGGAAGGTTGAGACGGCGACCAGGATGTAGCAATACCCGAAATCGGTCCAGAATCCCGGCCCGTACTCGCGGATCGCCATCTGGAACCCGTCGATCTCTTCAACCCGGACCGAATTCCAGAAGACGTGGTGCCAGGGGTCGGTCCAGACGACGGGCATCAGGAGCAGAGGCAGGGCACAGATCGCCGTGAATCGACGGGGCTCTAGCCAGCGAGTGCGGCCCGTGAAACGGAGAACGAAGCTGAGCATGCCCAGGATCGAGATCACCGCACCCAGAACACGCAGGTTGATGCAGAGTATTTTGACGGGTAAGGGAACGACCATTAACTCCAGCGCCTCGGCGAACGCCCAGACCATCTCCCCTGCCATCATTGTGGCGAAGGCCGGGGCTCTCGGCATCTCCCGCCTCCGCCAGGCGAATAAGGCCAGAACCGCGGAAGTTGCTCCTGCGAGGACGAAAGGGATAGCCTGGGGATTGATCTGAAACGTACTCATCCCGGCTCCGAGCAGGCCAAGAGGCAACGATCGTCCTACCCCGAGGGTCTGTGGGGCACGATCCGAAGGAATGCTCCATCACACCCACTCAAGCATCAACGCTTGCAATGATTCGAGATATCGGTCACCTCAACACTCGAACCTGGCGGCAATCAACGGTGCGCGATGCTCGGTTCGACCACCTTCCGCGTGGCTTACGTAAGCATGACTACCGGCATATTTTAAGAATCCGACGAACGATACGCAAGACTAGTCGGAAATATTGAGCCTCAATCTTTCACTCGTGCTCGAATAGGGCCGAACGCCGGTGGCGAAGGTCAAGGTGAAAGAGAGTTGCCGTCTTTGCCCAGAAGGGCTATTTTGAAGCTCCAGGTGCGCCCATCCTAGGGTTTGACTCCGCAGGTTCCGTGCGGCGTGCGCGCAACTGAGGAGTTCTCGATTCAACATCCAAGATTCAACATCCCCAATTCTCAATCGAACGATTTCAGGATCTTCAAATTGGATGTTGAATCTTGAACGCCTCTTTGGTCGCAGGCGAAGGCCGCATTAGGCGCCCATGGACAGGCCAGTTCGATCGGCACGTCAGCCATCACGGCAGGACACGATCCAGAAGTGGACGGACGAACGGAGGAACCGCGCCGGGGACCACAACCCCATTCGGTCCGTAAGGGTAAGCTCCCGGCGGGCGGATGACGTAGTAGGGCATGCGAGTGACCGGCCCGACGATGATCTCCGGGGCATCATCGGGCTCATCGGGCCGGGCGGCGGCCTCGGCCTCCGCGATGGGGTCGCGTTCCGTCACGGTGCGGGGAGGCGGCGGGATGCGGTCAACTCCGGGCTCGCCGGGTTCTGACTCGACGAACGCCGGGCGGCGGCCGGGAAACAACGGACGAGCGGCGAGGCGCCGACGTCCTCGGGGATCGGTGGTGACCACCGCGGTGTCGGGGTCCCGAACCCAGTAACCCGTTCGGAAATCCCAACCATTCGGGCGTCGGACCCAGCGCGCGGGAATCCAGTCCCAGCCGGGCTGCACTCGTGCCCAGAAGCCGGACGTCCACGCGAGCCGATCCCCGGCCGTTGGAGCATAATGGCCCGGTACAAAGAAGAAGTCGGGCCCGGGGGCCGGCGGCGGGGTATCGTCGGGATGGTCCTCGGGAGGCCCGGTCGTCCGCCAGGCGGGTGCGTTTGCATTGGCAGCCGACCGATCACGGGGGCGGCTCCACGTTCCTGGAACCCAGTACCAGCCAGCGGCATCATGCCGCCAGCGGCCGGCCACCCACGTCGATCCGGCCGGGGGTATCTGCCAGCTTCCGCCGACCCAGACGAAGTCATCTCTCGAGGCATCCCAGCTCCAATAGCCCGCGATCCATTGCGCTCGACGATCGGGCCGAGGGCCGGAAGGCCGCTCGACGATCAGAGCCGGCGGGGCTTTCCGGACACGCACCCGGCTGGAATCGGCCAACTCGCCGGAGGCCGGAAGCGTCTCGCGGGTCGTCACCTGACCTTCTTCCTCAGCGGTCGCCGAAGGTGTTCGTGGCGCATCGGCTACCGAGGGAATTGGCGCGAGATCGGTCGTAGGGCCATCGAGCGGCGGTGGCGATTGGGGCTCCGGGGGCTTGGGTGTCGGGTTCGACTGTGCCCGCGCCGAACCGATTATCAACGTGAAACCGAGCACCAGCAGCACCAGGCTCGTGACGATACTCCGTCGTTGGGGAACTCGCATGGTCGCTCCTCGGATGACTGGAGATCTCTTGTCGGTGATTCAGGGTCCGAAGGACCGCGACGAACAATCCAGTTTACCTCATCGGCTCGGAAGACTTCCGAGCAGAAACCGTGCCGATTGTCGTTGAGGTAGGAACGCGGGGAGCGTGGGCGTTCGCATCAATGGTCGCGGCTGGAGAGATCGTTGAGAGCGCTCAACTCAACTTTGCGGAAGTAGAGCTCAGCCGCCTCGATCTCCAGCGCGATCCGGCCGCGTGTGACGGGCCGCCTGGATTCCGGATGCTCCGGATCCACCAGCCGGATGTTCCGCCCCTTGCTCATCACTTGGCCGTTGAGGATGTGGGTCGTCGTGTCGCCGCGGGCGATGATCTCGACCGTGTTCCAGCCCTCGCGCTCGAATTCGCCCGCGAGATGCTTCATGTAAGCAATTCCCCGGCCACCCAGCATGTAGGGCTCGCCCTTCTGCTCGCGATCCAGAAACGTCGGCATCTTTTCCGAGCGAGTCTTCGGGTCGATCGTGGTGTCGAGCTGAACGCCATAGAGGGCGATCAGATCGCCCACGTTCGTCTGCTCGATCTGATACTGGAGTCCACGCGGCCAGACCGCGTCCGGGCCGGTGAGGTGGTAGTACAGCCCGGCGTCACGCTTCAGCGCCAGCCGCGGCTGGAACTTCTTCGCCCCCCAACGGTACTGGAACCGCAGGTGATAGTCCCCATACTCCTTCTCGGTTGAGATATAACCCATCACCACGAGGCTCCCCTCGGGAGCGTCCTTGTACAGATGGATCGAGCCGTCCTCGATCGCGATCACGTGGTCGGGGTCATGGTTCTTCCCGTGCTTCTGGAGGAAGGTGTACCAGCCGGTCAGGTCGCGGCCGTTGAACAGGGGTGTCCAGTTTTCGGCCGCGGGTGCCGTTGGGCCGGCTCCGCGACCGTTCCCCGAATCGACCTGACCGATCAGGAGCCCGCACGTGATTCCAATCATCAACGTTAGTGTGTGCATGTGATCCTTTTCCCCTCGACTGTGATCCTGTCCAAGTCTCAATCGATCGTGTTGCCAACGAAGTACCAGCCAATCGGCTCTGCCTCCGCACGATCGTCGGGCCAGACCGGGAAACAAACGCTCTCTCCGCGTTGCAATTCTTCATTGATCAGACCGACCGAGTCGCGAGCTTCATGGAGTGTCGGCCGGTCCGTCCCACAGAACCGGCGGATCTCATCCGGCCCGAGTTTCTGGGCGATCGGGAAGCCTGCGCTGGTCCGAGATCCGCTCGACATCGAGGACGTTGCCGATTCCTTCGCCGTAGCCGGCGTAGACCTTCCTGACTATCGCGATCTGTTCCCGAGGATCCTGCGGCAAAGGTTGTCCGGCAATTCCTTCGAGCTTCTCCACTTGTTCCTTGTAAAACCCGAGGATTCCGTATTCATCCCCGTCGGCTTCCGTCACCCGGACTGCTTCGCGAGCACTCTCCAGGTGCTCCTGGGCCAGTGAGGGCAGATCGTAGTTCTCGGCCAGGAACCCGACCTGGAGTTCGTGAAGCGCCTCCGCCGGATCCGGACGCCATGGTGCGAGATGATACCAAAGTTGGGCGCCCATTCATGATCCTCCTCTCACGCAGACCGTTGGCTACGGTCCATTGAGCATAACGCGCCTGGGATCCAGCGGAGTTATTCCTCACCTCCGCCCTGCGCGCGCCGCCCCTGCTTCGTCTCGCCGCGTCGGCGCTTGGCCTCCAGCCGGCGCTTGCGGGACGCCACCGTCGGCCGGGTCGTGCGCCGGGGCTTGGGTTTCTCGCAGGCGCGCTGGATCAGTTCGACCAATCGATCGATGGCCTCGCGGCGGTTGGAGTCCTGCGTCCGGTGGCTCCGGGCATGAATTGCCAGGAACCCATCCTCGCCGATGCGCTTTCCCGCCAGCCGGATCAACCGCTCACGGACGTCGTCCGGCAGCGAGGCCGAGCCACGTGCGTCGAACCGCAGCCGGACCGCCGTCGAGACCTTGTTGACGTTCTGGCCACCGGGGCCGGAGGCGCGGATGAACTCGAAGTCGAGCTCATCCTCGGCGATCGCGATACGGCTATTGATCTGGATCATCGGATCACCGATTCTCCGGCCCGTGTCAGTCCACACGGGGTGGGCTCAGGCCAGGCGGTAGTTGACCTCGGGGAGGAGGCTGGCGAAGTCGAGCCGATCGGGGCAGGCGGCACGGGCCGCCTCCAGGTCGGCGCCCGACCAGTCGCGGGCTTCCGCGGCGAGCTTGGCGTACTCTCGGCGCGCGACGGCACGATCGCCATATTGCTTGTAGTAGGTCAGGAAACGAGTGAGGTTGCCGAGCTCCGCCGTGGTCCCGGCGGCGATCGAGCAGCGGCCATCGCAATCGGCGCAGAGGGTCAGGCCCTGCGCGTGGACCGCGTCGCGGAGCTGGTGGATGTCCGCAGTCTTCAGCGGCTCGAATCGGGCCGCGGCTTCGGAGTTCTCGCGGATCTGTTCGGTATTCCTCATCGAGACACAGGACGCACTGATCCGTTCGTCGGTCCAGATCGCGTGCAACAGTCCCTGGAACGGCGACAGCTTCCGCTCGGCCAGGACGGGCACCCGCTGGACCACCTCTTTGAGAATGTCGCCCTTGGGCTTGTCACCGAAGGTCTGGCTGGCGATCTGCTTCATCGAGATCAGGCCGATCCCCTTGTTCCACGCCGCATCGATCGCCTTGTTGAGCGGCGAGTCCTTGTCCAGCCAGGGCCGGTACTGGAGCATGATCGCGTCGATGACCCCGCTCTCGGCCGCCGCCTGGATGAGCTGGGCGCGCTGCGGGTGGTGGGCCGAGAAGCCGACGAACCGCGCCTTGCCCGCCTTTCGGATCTGATCGGCGACCACCTTGAACGCGCGGCTCTTGATGAACTTGATCGAGTTGTTGATGCCCATGGGATTATCGCCCAACCCATGGATGAAAAAGAAGTCGATGTAGTCGGTCCCCAGGGACTCCAGCCGCTCATCGACCATCCGCAGAAAGTCACGCGGTTCGCGGGGCATGTCCTTGGTGACCAGGACGATCTGCCTGCGGATCGAAGGGTCCTGCTCGAACCACCGCTTGAAGTTGATCTCCGTCCCATAGAGCTTGGCGGTATCGAAAAGGCGAACGCCACGCGCAAAGGCGAAGCGAAGAGTGCGTTCCGCGCTCGGACCTCGGGCGGCACCCTGCTCAAGGAGCGTGACCTCGACCCCGGTCTTGCCCAGCTTCCGCTTGGGGAGAACCGGAGCCGGAGCCGAAGTCTGAGCCTTCGCGGGGGCGTCCTGCGCTTCCACGCCGGCAGCCAGGCTCATGCCGCCGGTCGTCGCCAGCGCGCCAGCCTGGAGGAACGTGCGGCGATCGGTACGGTTTGTCTCGTCGTGGGCCATCGCTCGGAACTCCTCGATACGTGTTCGGAGGGGTCGATCTGCACGGCATTCGTCCGCCCGGCTTAGCCGAAGTTCAATGAATGTAACCGCGGCCGAATCCACTCTACCCGCCCCGGGGACCTCGATTCAATCGCATTCGTCAATAAGCTGGCGACCCGAGGGACCAATCGAGTCAAGAGTCGCCTGAAGGGGGCGGTCCGTATTCCTCATCGGCAGGATTTTCATCCCGATCGGTCATTCGCAATGTTAAGAAAAACTATCAACAGCATCACCTGATCTTCATCCAAACCACGCGATACGACCATCCGAATATTCCTACAATTTAGGCCCGTACATAACCGGAGCCGCGGATCGACTTCGTCCTTTTCTCTCCATTGGAGCATCGCATCATGTCCGGACACCGTCGCGGGTTCACCCTGATCGAGCTGCTGGTGGTCATCGCGATCATCGCGGTGCTCATCGCGCTGTTGCTTCCGGCCGTGCAGGCGGCCCGGCGAGCGCAGTGCGTCAACAACGTGAAGCAGCTTCTGCTCGGCTTGCACAACTTCGAGTCGGCCAACGCCACGGTTCTCAAGGGTGTGAATGAGCCCTATCTCACCGGCCTGAACTACAACTCCGGCTCAGACGCCCTCAGGAGCGATTTTTCGAGAGTCGTCGGCGATCACCACCGCACCGTCTGGGGGCGGTGGCTTTGACCGATTCCGAGCGTCCCGACTCAGGACCGGCGGGACGTCCGGATCCGGCGTGGGTTCTGGGTTGGACCGGCTTTGAGGAGACCATGACTTGCCGAGAATCGTGGCACGGGTTGGCACTCGTAGATACCTTTGGGCCGCGGCTCCCTCTCCGATCCCCATGGTCCCAAGCGAGTTCGGGCCGAGTCCCGAAATCGCGGGGACGGGCCAGGGCGATCCGCGGGACAGTTCTCTCCCATTGCAGTGGCCCTATCTCTTCTTCTTGCCGGTGGCCGGAAGCTTCAGCGCGGTCTGGGAAGGAAGCCGGAGCGGGGAGGAAACCGAGCCGCACTGGAATGGCACGGTCACAGCCGAGACGCCCAGGTGCAAATCGGTGTAAACGAAAATCGGTCTTCTTGCGAGCGGCATGGGTGTCGGCATATCCTTGGCCCGTCGCGGCAAGGAGGCCGACTGTGACACAACATATCTTTCCACGGGTTGACGAACAGGCCAATGCGGACACTCCGCGCGGAACACCACCGTATCGCTCCGGAGCGATCGCGCGTGACCCTCGGTTCGGCCCGTGATCGGCCCTTTGGGCACCTGCTCCCCGGGGGAGAAGGCCAATTCCCCCCATCCGGCCCTTCGGCCACCTTCCTCACAAGGGGGGAAAGGAAGCGCGGATCGTGGCACAAAATGGCACAGAAGGCACACTTTTGGGAAGGCCCCCATCCCCGAACTCGTTGGCCTGAAGCAAGTACGGGACGAGCCCCTGCCGAGTTGTGCCAAGCTGGTCCGGTCGGGTCTGGCGACCGGCCGCCGGCAGCGGGTTCCGGGATCTCCTGACATCGGTGATGACGCCTCGGACGCGGTAGGGGAAATGATTGTGCGGCCGTCTATTCTTTAGTATGCCGCAAGTTTTCGAAGTCGTTAATGCACCTAGTCCGGATTTCCGAATTTTCGCTCCCGAACCCTCAACAGCCGTAGGAGTTAAAAATTTCCAATTTTTTTTCAGGAAGAATTGTAGTCGGACAGCGCGGTGACACTGGCCTGCCGAGGGGCGGGAACGCGGCGGACGACGGGGACACGACCCAACGGCCGGCGAGCGGCCGCTGCCCCGGGATCGGTGGTCTTCGTCGAGGACTCTCGAAATGCGGCAGGACTTCCGTGCCATGATCCGCTCGCCGGCGAAATCGTAAGGTTGCGATCGCGGGGCCAAAGAGGCCGGAGCATTCGGTCTCGAGCGGGTGACATAGGACACTGTGGAACGTCTTGCGTTGGCTCGGATCGTAGGCATGGTCGCCGTGGGAAGAGGGTCTGCCCATGGTCAGGTCCCCCTTTCTTGGTCCAGCATGCGTCGGCGACGAGCATCATCACGAGACTGGGCAAGGACCGGGCAAGCTGGCGGTCGGTCGACCGGACCATCGGGGGCGCCGCGGTACCCGGGATCGACGAGTTCACGATCGTGCGTAAGCCACCCGAGGTCGGCAAGTAAGGCCACCAGACGGATCCCCGACCATCTTATTTCCTCGAGAACCTTCATCATGAATCGCATCCTTTCGACGCTGGCACTCGGCATCGCTCTGGCCCTCGTGTCGTTCCCAACGGACGTCCTCGCGGGACGCGGCGGCGGTTACCGCGGGGGTGGCGGCGGTTACCGCGGCGGAGGCGGCTACGGGGGCGGCCAGATGGCCCACTCTCCGTCATTCAGCCAGCCCCACTCGTTGACGAACTCATCGGGTGCTTACGGCAACCGCTCACAGTACGGCAGTCAATCCGCGGCGCACCCCAACGCGGCCCCCGCCGCCGCCGGCGCGGGCTACGCCAACCGCAACCAGAGCTCGCAGTACCCCCACGCGGGAGCTGCGGGAGCCGCCGCCGGGGCGGGCTATGCCAATAACCATTCCGGCACGGGCTATGGCTACTGGGGCGGCAACAATTATGCAGGCTGGGGGGCGACGGGAATGGGCATGGGTTACCCGAGCGGGGTCGGGGCCTGGGGCACCGGCTCGCCGATGTACGGCTGGGGCTATTCGGGCTATAGCAATCCCTACTCTGGGGGCTCTTCAGGAGCGGGTGGCGTTGCGCAGACCGGGCGCAGGCTTACAACTACTCGCAGCCGATCAGCAGGACCGCCGCGGCGCCCGATCAGGCTGTCGCCGCGCCGGCGACTTCGGCGTACGACCAGGCCCGCGAGGCGTTCAAAGCGGGTGACTACACCCAGGCCCTTCAGCTCGATCAGCAGGCGCTTACTCAGACGCCCAATGACGCGACGATGCACGAATTCCTGGCCCTGGCCTACTTTGCCAAGGGCAAGTACGCGCAGGCCGCAGCTCCGCTCTACGCCGTCCTGTCCGTCAGACCAGGCCGGGAACTGGTCGGCCATGCCGGCCAAGGACGCGAAGATCAACCTGGCGATCCAGGATGGCGGCGCGTTCACCTGGACCGCCACCAGTCCGGGCAAGCCGCCGACGAATATCGCCGGCAAGTCAACCTTCGCCGACGGCATCTTGACCCTGGCCGCTCAAGGAGGCCAGAACGGGGCCCTGGTCGGCCAGGTCGCCCGGCAGGACGCCGACAACTTCAGCTTCCGTCTCGTAGGCGGTCCGCCCAATGACTCGGGGTTGAAGTTCGCACGTTAGCGGTTTTCAGTTTTCGGTTTTCAGCGACCAGCAGACTGCGCTGGCTTTCTGAAGACTGAACACTGAATCGCTTTTCCTTTTGCGAGGATTGATTCTCAGCAGATGTGTGGGAAGCTGTATTAGCCCTCGAATGGGGGCGGAATCGTATAGCTCGGGGCGTGAGCCCCGAGTACCGATTGAGAACAAAGCCCCTCCCAAGGCCCGGCAGCGCCGGGCCTTGGGAGGGGCGGGAGGCGGAGCAACCGATTGTGTGCCGCCATCTCGGGGCTCACGCCCCGAGCTAGACGATTCCGTCCCTTCGGGACTTTCCACACATCCGCTTGGGAGCTCGCCCGAGTCCTCCACATGGCGATGACGCCGAATTTCATTGGACACGAGTCGAAAGATGAACGACCGCTGGGACAAGATCGCACGTGCCATCAATGCGTTCGTTGAGAATCCCGTCACCAACCTGGTGAAGGGGATCGCACTGGTCTTGATCGGCCTGACCGAGGCCGCTCGCACGTTTCGGGAAGACATCATGAACGGCCATGTTCGCGTCGGGCATGGCATCATCATCATCGGGATCTTCAGCATCCTCGAAGCCCTCCCACCCATGATCGAGGCGCTGGAGGCGAGCCGGAACTACCTGGAACACAAGGCGAAGAAGGGCCAGGCACCGCACGAAACGGACAAGCCATGAAGGAGCCCACGCCGAATTTCGACGATCCCCCGCGTGGATCTGGCGCGACAACGGCCTTCCAACACTTTGAGGAGATTGATGAACATGAAGATCGGCACGATTCAATCGCTGGCGTGTGTGGGCCTGGGCGCGTTGCTCGGCCTCGTCGCCGGATCCCGGGGCATCACACCGGCATCACGGGCCGATGCCTCGGCGCCGGCAGTCCGATCGCCGGCTGCCGACAGTCGAGTGACCGACACCGGAGGCATTCGTCTCACCTGTTGTTCGGAGGGGTGGGGAAGGACTTGCTGCTGGCTCGAGCCGACATCGGGAAGGACGCGGCCGTGGCTCAACCCGGGTCGTCCGGGAAGGCGCCGAATATCGTCGTCATCATGGGCGACGATGTTGGCATCTGGAACATCGGTGCCTATCACCGGGGTATGATGGCCGGTCGGACTCCGAACCTCGACAAGCTCGCCTCTCAGGGGATGCTGTTCACCGACTACTACGCCGAGGCGAGCTGCACGGCCGGCCGGGCGAACTTCATCACCGGTCAGCTTCCCATCCGTACCGGCATGACCACCGTGGGCCAGGCGGGCGCGACGATCGGCCTGCCGGCCCAGGCACCCACGATCGCCACGGCGCTGAAGTCGATGGGCTACGCCACCGGCCAGTTCGGCAAGAATCACCTGGGGGACCTCAACGAGTTCCTGCCCACCGTCCACGGCTTCGACGAGTTCTTCGGCTATCTCTATCACCTGGATGCGATGGAGGACCCGGCCCATCCCAACTACCCGCCGGAACTCAAGGACAAGATCGGCCCGCGCAACATGGTCCACAGTTGGGCGTCGGATCAGGACGATCCGACCGTGCAGCCGCGCTGGGGCAAGATCGGTAAGCAGAAGATCGAGGACGCGGGAACGCTCTACCCGAAACGGATGGAGACCGTGGATGACGAGATCCTCGAACTCTCGCTCAAGTTCCTGGACCGGGCCAAGAGCGACGGTAAGCCGTTCTTCCTGTGGTTGAACCCCACCCGCATCCACATCGTCACCCGCCTCTCGGAGAAGTATGAGAAGCTACGCACACCCGAGAACGGCTGGTCCACGGTGGAAGCCGGGATGGCGCAGCTCGACGACATCGTCGGCGTGGTCATGAAAAAGCTCGAGGACATGGGCGTGGTCGATGACACCATCGTCAGGTTCACCACGGACAACGGCACCGAGAACTTCACCTGGCCCGATGGCGGCCAGACGCCGTTCGCGGGCGGCAAAGGGACTGTCCTGGAAGGCGGCTTCCGTGCGCCCGCCATCCTTCGATGGCCGGGCAAAGTCCCGGCCGGGAAGGTTGAAAACGGGGTCATCTCCGGGCTCGACTGGTTCCCGACCTTCGTCGCCGCCGCCGGTGACTCGAACCTAAATGCGGAGTTGAAGCAGGGTAAGACTCTCGGTGACGCGACCTACAAGGTGCATCTCGACGGCTACAACCAGATGGACCTGATCACGGGCAAGGGGCCTTCGAAGCGGAAGGAGGTGTGGTACTTCGCCGAGGGCCAGCTCGGTGCGGCTCGAATTGGTGATTACAAGTACCGTTTCATCGATCAACCCGCGGGCTGGCTGGGCGGCACGGTGAGACCCGACGTGCCGTTCCTCGTGAACCTCCGCCTCGATCCGTTCGAGCGCACGGGGATGGCCGGATCCCTCGAATTCTTCGAGTGGTTCAAGTTCGAGTTCTGGCGGTTCGTTCTCGTCCAGCAGGAGGTGGCGAAGCTCGCGGAGACTGCGATCGAGTTCCCACCGATGCAGAAGGGCGCGAGCTTCAACCTCGAGGCCGTGAAGGAAGAGATCCGCAAGGCCGTCCAATCGCGGGCGGCGAAGTGAAGTTAGCCCGAGCTGTTGGGGGTGGTGTCACCAACCGGTTCACCACTCCCGACGGCCGATGAAGCCTCGATGATGAGAACGCCTCGCCGCGGTCGCCACGGTGAATCTCTCCTGCCTCCGCACCCTGGCCCCTTGACCGTCCTTTGACATTTGTCAATCATCGACGCTGGATGTCGTCTTTTTCGTTGTATCCAACGAGTCCTTCATCGCCGGTGGGGTGCATCATGATCTTTGCCGACGGTCCCAGGGGTCGGGATCTCCTGCGGAGGTTGCTGGTCTTGTCCTTCCTGACGGCTCCGGCTCTGCACGCAAGGGCAGACGGCCCGGTGGTGGCACCGGCACCAGTCGGCGCACGGGCGGAGCTCGCCGACGTCACCATCTGGTCCGTGGACGACCCGCGGAGCGTCGCGCGGTGGAAGGACGGCGATTGGACCGGCCATGTCCAGTTGCTCCGGTTGCTCAAATCCGCGGGACTGCGCCCGCGGGTCGAGCATCTGGCCCGTGAGGACTTCGCCGATCGATGGGACGACGCCATCGTCCAGCATCGTCTCCCCGAACTCATCACGGGGGATCGACTCGTGGGGCTTCTCGTCGATCTGCACACAAAAGGCCGGCTGATCATGGTGCGATCGGAGCGGTTGAGCTGGATGACCGAGGTCGCCTCGTGTGCCGACTTCGCGGGTCGATGGCTGTTCCTCGTCGTCGGCTCGCCGCACGAGGCCGAGGGTCGAAAAGCCGTCGATGAGCTGCTCAGGCCGGGCGCGGAGCCTCCCTTGCCGGGACCGGAACTGCCGCGGACGGCGATGCCGGTCGAGGCGTTCGCGGTCGCCCGGCGCACCGTGGTCGCTTATGTCTCCGGCGATGCCGAGCGACTGAAACGGTGGGCTTCGTCATCGTCCCCTCAACTGACTCGTTGCACCCGGCCCCCCGAATGGCGACGAGGTCGGGACGTCGATGTCGGCTCGGTCGAGGTCCGGGGCAACGAGGCGATCGGGTTCGCAAAAGTCCAGATGCGGTTCCACGGCAAGACCATGATCGGCGCCGATCCTGTCCTGGTCGTCCTGTGGCGGGAAGAATCGCACTGGAAGGCTTTCTCTGTCGGAGATGATATCTTCTGCATCCGGGCCCTGCCGGAGTTGTGTCGCCTCGATCTTCGTGCCCGGGAGGGCGACTCCCGCCGCTCCATCAACGCCCCGGCTCTTGCACCCCGACGACGGTGGGAGGCTCTGGGAGGCCGGCCGGTCGTTTGCCTGGGAAGTTCCCGACGGAGGCGAGCCGCTCGCCGCCCAGGTCGGCGAGGTCCTCCTGGATGAGCGCGGCAGTAGCTGGCCGATGAGCCGGATCAAGGTCTTTCCCGGCGAGCCACGGAATCGATCACTGTCCGATTCCGAGCCGGCCCTGACCGGCATGTCGTCGGACGAGATGCGCTGGTGTGTCTGGACCATCGCCACGGATGGCGGACTCTCGGTGTCGGAGGTCCGCCGCTATCGTATCAGGTAGGTCGGATTCCCATTGCGGATCGATCGAGCGTTGATCCTCCCCAGCGAGGCGGGCTTCACGAGCATCGAGGTCTCCTGGAAGGTGGTGGAGCTGTGGAAGGTCCCGGCCGCGGAGCTGCTGGCGGCCGGCGACATCGGGTTGATCCCCTGGGTTCCGTTGGCCCAGTTCGACGGCCCTCCCGAACCCATCTTCCGCGAATGCCGGGAACGGATCGAGCGGGACGCTCCTGAGGAGGAGCGCGAGAACCTGCGGGTGGTCACCCACTTCCTCGCCGGGCTGAGGTACAATGACCCGGGCGTGTTCCAGTTGCTGGGAGGGAAAGAGGCCATGCTCAAGGTGAAATCGCCGTTGCTCCGGAAAATCATCGACGAGGCGACTCAGGAAGGCCGGCGAGACGGCGAGCGCCAGGCGACCGAACGTGCTCTCGTCAGAGTCCTTATGGCTCGCTTCGGGGCCGAGGCCGAGGCCATGAAGACCGCGCTGAGGTCGATCAGCGTTGCCCGGCTCGAGGATCTTCTCGTGTTCGCGAGCGCTTGTCCAGATCTCGACGCCTTCCGCAAACGGATCGCCTCACCGAGCCGCAAGCGAAGGAGCTGATCCATGTTGAAATCGGGGTCACCGTTAATCCAGGCAGTCATTGAAGACGCGAGGCATGAGGCCTACAGGCGTGCGGTCGTCCTCATCCTTGTGGCTCGATTCGGAGTTATGGACGCGGCGTTGAGGTACGAGATCGAGATGCTTGACGTTCGCCGACTCACCAGGTTCATTCGCTTCGCGGCAACCTGCCCCGATCTCGACGCCTTTCGCGGGAAGCTCGCGACGCGGCGTCTCAAGCGGCGGACGTGACGCATTGGCCAAATCCTCTTCTCGCGATTTTCCCCACACCAACGAGCCCGGTTGATCCAGCGATGAGGCAGGACCATGCTCAACATCGGTTACTTCAAGGCACAGCCGACGGAATATATCATCCGGTACGCCTCGGGCCGGGTCACGAAGGAGGGCCAGGGCCTGGCGTTCTTTTATCTCAAGCACAACACCCAGGTCGTTGCGGTGCCGACCAGCAGCGTCGACGCGAACCTGGTGTTCAACGAGATGACCAGCAACTTCCAGGCGGTGACGATCCAGGGACAGTTCACGTATCGCATCCAGAACCCCAAACGGGCGGCCGAGCTGTTGAACTTCACCATGGAGCCTGGCACGCACCGGTACGCCTCCAATGACCCGGACCAACTGGCACAGCGGATCACCAACGTGATCCAGATGGAGACGCGCACCGACATCCAGCGGCGGTCGCTGGAGGAGGTCCTCTCGCAGTTCGAGGCGATCGCGTCGGGCGTGCAGACGCGGATCAAGAGCTCGAGCTTGCTCGAGCCGCTGGGCGCGGAGCTGCTCTCCGTTTACTTCACCGCGGCCAAGCCGACGCCCGAGGTCGCCAAAGCGCTGGAGGCCGATTATCGCGAGACGCTGCTCCGCAAGGCTGACACGGCGATCTACGCCCGACGTGCCGCCGCCGTCGAGCAGGAGCGCCAGATCAAGGAGAACGAGCTGAACACCGAGATCGCCCTGGAGGAACAGCGTCGACGGTTGATCGACCTTCAGACCGAGAACAACCTTCGCGAGGCCCAGGGGCGGGGCAAGGCCCTTGAGGAGGAGGCGCAGTATCGCGCCTGCGCCAAGCAAATGGAACTCCAGGTCTACGCCGGGCTCGAATCGCGAAAAGTCCTGGCACTGGCGCTCAACGAACTGGGCCAGAACGCCGGACGGATCGGCAACCTCACGGTCACCTCCGAGATCCTCGCCGGCCTGCTCAACTCCGGAGCCGATGGTCGAGGCGCGGAGTCCGCGGGCCCCGATTAGCGTCCTCCTTCGTACAATCACCGCGCCGTGCGCGCATCCGGGGAATTCTCGATTCCAGATTCGAGATTTCTGATGGAGACGATCCCGGGATCTGGGATCTGGAATCTCGAATCTGGAATCCCTCATTGGTTGCGGCTGCGGGCTGCGTCCGGAGAGAGCCCCCATGATAGTCCGGGACAAGGTCGTGGTCGTCACCCGCAAGACGGCGCTCGAGGAGCTGGTCGAGCGGTTCAACACCCGCGACCAGGCCCGGTTCTACATCGAGCACATGGGCGGCCGGTTCGACGACTACCAGGCCGCCCATGACGCCTACCACTCCGCGATCGAATACGTCCGCCAAGCGATGCCGCCTCGCGTGCAATCCCACTGGATCGACCGCTCGTTCCTGCCGACGTTCGACTTCTATTTCGCAGGCGTCGTCGTGGTCCTCGGACAGGATGGTCTGGTGGTCAACACGGCCAAGTACCTCGACGACCAGCGCGTCGTCGCGCTCAACCCCGACCCATCGCGGATCGACGGGGTCCTGCTCCCGTTCTCTTACGTCAACGCGGCCCAGGCCATCACCATGGCCCTCCGCGGCAAGGAGAAGGTCTGGCGCGACATCACCATGGCGCGGGCCACGCTCAACGACGGGCAATCGCTTCTGGCCGTGAATGACCTGTTCATCGGCCAGAAGACCCACACCTCGGCCCGGTACCGGATCCGGTTCGACGGTCGCGAGGAGGACCAGTCGTCCAGCGGGATCATCGTGTCCACCGGCGCCGGCTCGACCGGCTGGCTGCGCTCGATCCTCACCGGCGCCGCGGAGATCGTCGCGGCCCATTCCCGAAGGGCGAATCTCCGCGCCCTCCGGGAGAAATATCGCTTCGATTGGGAGGCGCGGCAACTGGTCTTCAACGTCCGCGAGCCGTTCATCAGCAAGACCTCCGGCGCCGAGATCGTCTCCGGCACCATCGATGCGCAGAAACCTCTGGAAATCATCTCGCACATGCCCCAGAATGGGGTGATCTTTAGCGACGGTGTCGAGGAGGACCGCCTCGACTTCAACAGCGGCGCCATCGCCGCGATCGGCCTGGGCGAGCGGACCTTGCGGCTGGTCGTGCCCGAAAGGACCAGATCCTGAGCCGCAATTGCTCACTCCCGTTGCGGGTCCTCGACGGATCGGCGGGGACAGCCGGGTACACGGGGGTGCGACCCGTCGGCCCGCCGGGCGGTCATCGATCCGGGTCACGCAACAGAGAGAGGGGCTGATCTTCCAGGAGCGCGCACGTGCTCGGAACCGGCCAAGGCGAACAGGGTGGCGGCGGGCGCCTCGACGGGGATGGCCCCGAACGGGTTGGGGCCTGGCGCCAGGCGGCGGCCACCGGAACGTTCGAGCAGGCGATCGACCTCGGCCAGGGCCGCCGAGGCGGCCGTCTGAATCGCCTCGGCGATCTCCTTCCGTGCCGCCTTCGAGGGGCGAGCCGTCGCCGTTGCCGGCGCTGGCCCGGTGTCGAGCAGGACAATGGCACGGACCGTCGCGTCGGGCGCGATCCGAGACAGGCGCCGGGCGAACTCGGGGCTGATCTTGGGCTTCGGCGGCTGGGTCGATTGACGGGCCATGAGTCAGGCTCGCTACGGGTCGTTCAGAGTGCCGCGAGGGCCTTGGTCGGTCGGACCAGCCCGAATCCCCAGCGATTATCGGGCCGGAGCGCCGCGCCTCCGGGATGAGCGGCCGTCTCCTTCAAGGCCCGGACGATCTCCACGACCGGCGCGTCGGGCTTCGCTGCCATGAGTAGGGCGGCGCAACCGGCGACGTGGGGGGTCGCCATCGAGGTGCCGTCCATGTAATTGTACTCGAACGTCCCCTCGGCCCGCTCCACCGGCGGGATGCACGAATAGACCTGCACGCCGGGGGCGACCACGTCGGGCTTGTGCACCAAGGCGTTCTCCTGGTCGCCGGGGAGACCAGGCTCACCCCGCTGCTGAACGCGGCCACTTCCAGGTCTCGCCGACGCGGCACTTTCTCGGCTGCGCCGACGGAGAAGGCGTTGTAGGCATTGCCCGGCGAGCTACTGTTACCATAGCTTTCGTTGCCGATGGCGACCACCGGCAAGACGCCGTAATGGTCGATGAGGGTCTCGAAGAGCAAGGCGAAGCGGGGTTCGTAGAAGTTCGAACGCAGGGATATGTTGATGATGTCGGCCCCCTTATCGACGGCCCAGGAGAGCCCTGCCAGAAGGGTCCACACGGTCGCTTCGCCGATGGTGACACCCGCGACGAAGAGGCTGGCCGCCGTCGCGACGCCGATCGCGACGCCCTCGGGCGTCTTCCCGCCGGCAATCGTGTCGCAGACGTGGGTGCCGTGCCGCCCGGCGTCGAAGGTCGGCTTTGCCTCGATCCGACGCCCCAGCGGGTCGATCAGGACGAACTCCTCGACCCGGCTGGCCAGCGCGGGGTGGTCGCCATGGAGGCTCGGGTCGAGGGCTGCGATGTCGATATCCTTGCCCTTGGTCGTGTCCCAGACTTTCGAGCCAGGAAAGGGATCGGGAACCAGGAAAGGGTCCGGGAGCCGATAACTCGGAATCGGCGACCCGACCCTTGTCGTTGAGCCAATAGCCTTTTGTTTCTCCCTCGGGAAGTGAAACTCGCCCCCCCGAGTCATCCAGTCGATGCACGACGCCCGAGGCAGAGTGCGGATTCGGCCGAAGTATCGATGAACTTCCGATGGTCGGCCTCGAGGGGTCGGATAACCGGCTCCTCACCACAGAGGTCGATCTCGATCGTCCCCGCACAGCAGAAACCGGTCTCCTGGCCGCGTGCTGGGAGATCGAGTAAATGGTTCGGACGGTTGCTCGGAACCGCGGTCGCGCACCAACGCGAGAGCTGAGTGCAGGCGATCCGCACGCCGGGGACGGCGCCGAGAATCGCACGGATGATATCGGGGTTGGGAAGTTCGAATCTCGTCCTGTGAATCGAGAAGATCACTGTGCGCGGATGTACCAGTGAGCAGAGATCAATTGCGAACGAGGCCGGCTCCGAGTCTCCCGGTAACCCGCCGTGATGCGGGAAGATGAGCACATCGGCCTTGGGGTCCGTGCCCTCGTCCCTCCAAAGATCGAGGCATCCCTGTTCCATGTCTCCGCCGAGCAGGACCATCGGCTTTCCTGTTCTACTAAGTCTTACTGCCGCACTCATTGAATTACTGGAAATGCCTTTCCCATCCTTGTCCTTGCCGCCCGGGGCCGAGGTGCCCATCTCGGGTGTCGGGAACAGAACCTCGATTCGGATCTCTCCTTGATCCAGGTGGCCTGTCAATGATGTGTTTAATTCGGAATGGGCCTCAAGGTTCTTCTCGATCCTGGCGATCCGGATCGCCTCGGCGAATGTCTTCCAGGACCTCGTTTGCTTGCTCGCATCGGAGTTGTAGTAAACCCTCCTCACATCGACGGTCGGATCGATCAGGAGGTGCGGGTGCTGCCAACGTGATCGTCGTCTGCGTGTGAGATCAGAAGGATGTCCACTTGGCGTATCCCCAGACGTTTGAGAAAGTCGAGGATGATCCCGCCCTTACCAGCGTCAATTACCACAACACCAGCCGTGTCGATTAGTACCGTGGCGTTCCCGTGTCCGACGTCTAACACAGTGAGGCTCGGACGCTTCATGGGGTCACTCCGTCGGCGGGCGGAAGCTGGAAATCATCGAAGAACAGGTCCCCAACCTGCTCGGCGTCCGTATTGATCCAAGCGATGAGGAAGTTCCCTGTCTGCAATCGCGAGCGAAGCGCTTCTGGGATCATCTCCACGGGGAGGTTGATCATTTCATTGGGGTCCCACTGCGGGACAAAGACGCTCACTTTGTCGCCGATGACTTCCTCGATCAGTACGAGCGTCCTGCGAGGACGGCGCTCGAGCGGCACGTCGTCGATGACGGGCAAAACGATGGGGCCGGAATTCGATTTCGACTCTAGGCTCCTGAACGCTTTGGGCCCGATGGCGGAATTCGCGATAGGAGCGACCTCCTCGACGGGAAAGCGATTCAACGCCAGCGTTGCGGTGGCCACCGCTAAGCGATTGACGATGCGAGTGCGGAGATCCCGATCCTGGTGAATCTCGACCCCCGAGGTGAAGTAGGCGTCCGCCAGGACGGCGGCGATCTCCGGCGAGTCGTCCTGGGCCATCAGCCGCTCGAGCATCGCGCGGACCACTGGGGCGGGCGCCAGCCCGCAATAAAGGGCGATGACTTCCTTCCATCGCCCGTCGTGGTGCTGGCGAGCGAGGACCTCGGGGTCGATGCCGAGGCGGTTGCCCTCATGGACGGCGCGGGCGGCCAGGTATTCCTGAAAGGTGAGGTGGGCGAAGGCGAAGATCCCGGCGCGACGTTCGAGCAAGAGCCCAGCCCGGTAACGAATGTGCTCGAAAAGCGCCCGCCCGCGACCCTCGTCTCCGATCACGGCGACGAAGGTCGCCCGGACCTTCTCCGCCTCGTACTCCGCCCGGTCGTCGAGCTGCATGGCCAGGGCCACTTCACGGCAGGCCCGGACCTTCTCCGCCATCGGGAATTCGGAGTGGATGCCCCGGCGCTGGTCCCAGTGATGCAGAAGTCCCTCCACGCATAGCCTGTAGAGGACAGCCCGGTCCTTGGGGAGCTCGCCGCCCTCGAAATAGCGGACCAGGCAGATAGCCGAGAGCATCAAGGGATTGCGGGCGAGGTCGCGGATGTAGGGATGACCCGTAAACCCGGCGATGATGTTGTCGCCGTCCTTGGCCCCTTCGTCGCGGGCCTCCTGCTCGGGCTCGTTTTGGGCGAGGCGGACAGCAGTGCACCAGTGACGCGTGTACTGGACCATCTCGGCGGAGTCGAAATCGAGCAGGTCGCACTCGGCGAACTCGAGGGAGTCCAGAAGTCCGGGCCGGTAGCCGACGGGGCGGGACGAGACGAGGTATTGGCAATCGGGGAAGTCGCGGATCAACTCGGACAGCCAGGGGATCAGTCGCTCGTCGCGCAGGTCGAGCTCGGTCTCGTCCAGGCCGTCGAGCATGAAGAGGACACGGCCAGCCTTCATCATACGGTCAATCCACCCGTGCGGCATGAGAGTCGCTCGCTCGTGGCTAGCCGTGGCCTTCTCGACCAAGGCTGCGCCGCGCGGGAGGTTGGCCAGATCAAGCTGGCGGACACGCAGCAGGAGGGGAATGGCCTGCTCCCCCGCAAGGACGAACTCCTCCTCACCGGACGCCACTTTCAGTTGCAACCATTCCATGAACGTCGATTTGCCGCTCCCCGGGGCGCCGACGAGGATGTTGCGCGGGTAAGCCCTCGACTGGTCGAGGGCCGGGAGCCCCAATGACTTATCCTCTCCTACTTCGTCGGCCTTGGAGGGCTCGGTGAAGCGGTTGCGGGCTGCGGCGAGGTCCATGAGTGCCGTGGGGTCGATTGCTCCACTCGGCGACCCATCCTTCACCTTACGCCGGGGCAGGATGCGCGGCATTACGAACAGCTCGGAGAGGTCTACGGCCAGGTTGGTCGTCATCCGGACAGTGCCGGCCTCGATGCGGTGGAACCGCTGGAGGAGGAAGTCACGGTAGGTCAGCTCGTAATTCTCGTCGCGGGCCTCGTGGCCCGATCGGCCGAGGGCTCCGAGCTGTTCGCTAATCAGGTTGAGGCGGGCGACGACGCGGCGGGGTAGCTCGAAGGTCCTGGAGAAGCTCAGCTTCTGCCACTCGGCCATCACGGGGCCGACGAGCAGGAGGACCTGGACGACCGAGTGCATGGCCTCCCGGTAGATCGCCCCGACCGCGGGTTGGTCGTCAGCCACGCGGGAGGAAAGCTCTGGGACCAGCTCGGCGACGAGCGATTCGGGAGTCACGTTGGCGTTGGCAATGCGGTCGAGCGAGAGCCGGTCGGCCAGGTGAGAGAGGCTCTCCAGGACGCTGGCGACCTGCGCCTCGGTGAGCCGTTCGTTGCGGAAGAAGCGAGTCAGCGATTGCGAGGCGGCGTCGGCTGTCTCATCGACCTGGCGGATCACCTGGTTCCGCTTCAGAGGCTCCTTGATCCGAACCCGGAACGGCTCGGAGAAGATGGCGTTGAAGCGATCGTGGAAGAAGTCCACCATCTGGTCGTCGATCGGAGCGTGCATGACTACTCACCTCGCCGCGTCCTCGGGACTCGGTTCTCTTCGGTGATTATAATCCCGCCAGCTCGGGCACGCCACGGACGGGCGAGCTCCTCTCGGTCGCCTTTCTGGCAGCCCGGTAAGGCCGCGGGGATCGTCGCGGCCTACACAGATACGGCGGACATCCTCGCCGTCCGCGAAAACGATCGCTTCGACTGGGAGGACCGGTGCCTGGTCTTCAATGTCCGCGAGCCGTTCATCAGCAAGACCTCCGGCGCCGAGATCGTCTCCGGCACCATCGATGCGAAGACACCTCTGGCAATCGTCTCGCACATGCCCCAGAATGGCGTGATCTTCAGCGATGGTGTCGAGGAGGACCGCCTCGACTTCAACAGCGGGGCCATCGCCGCGATCGGCCTGGGCGAGCGGACCTTGCGGCTGGTCGTGCTCGAGAGGACGACGTCATGAGCGCCATTGCTTGCGGCTCCGATGTGATGTGCGATTCCCAACCGGCACCGACCGCGGGTGAGGTGGCGACGGTCCTGGTCGTCGATGATTCCGCCTTCGACCGCCACCTGGTCGGCCAGTTGCTGGAAACTCTGGACCACGTGAGGGTGGTCTACGCCTGTAACGGCCGCGAGGGCCTTGAGGCCCTCGCGCGAGGCCCCGTCGGTCATCCTGACGGACCTGATCATGCCCGAGATCGAGGGCCTGGAGCTGGTCCAGCGCGTGCGGGCCGAGCATCCCCAGATCTCCGTGATCCTGATGACCGCCTTCGGCAGCGAGGAGGTCGCCATGCGGACCCTCCGCGCCGGCGCGGCCAACTACATCCCCAAGAGAGACCTGGCTCGCGACCTGCCGTCCACGCTCCGTCGCGTTCTGAACATGGCCTCCCTGACGCGCGAACGGAAGCGGATCCTCCGTTGTCTGGTCCGCCGCGAGTCGGCCTTCCTGCTCGAGTGCGACCCAAATCTGATCATGGCCCTGATGACCTTGATCCAGGAGGAGCTCGAGGGGATGAGCCTGTGCGATCCGGCTGGCCGGGTGCAGGTCGGCATCGCGCTTCAGGAGGCGCTGACCAATGCCCTGTTCCATGGCAACCTCGAGGTCAGCACCGAGCTGAGGCAGCAGGACGAGCGGGAGTTCGACGATCTGGCCGAAAAACGCCAGAGCCTGGAGCCTTACCGCTCGCGGCGGATCCGCGTGCAGATGCAGCTCGACCGCGATGCGGCCCGGTTCGTCATTGGCGACGACGGGGCGGGCTTTGATACATCGCTCTTCGACCGCCCGGTCCAGCCTGAAGACCTGGCGCGGATCGGCCGGCGCGGACTCCTGCTGATCCGCACGTTCATGGACCAGGTCAGCTTCAACGCGACCGGCAATCAGATCAGCATGGTCAAGTACCGGACGATGACGACGTCGAGCCCCAAACGAGCGCGGCATCGCCTCTCATCCATCAATGTCGTAGGCGAACCTGAGCCAGTGCTTGACCTCTGCGTCGATGTCGGCAGGAGAGGTGATCGCGATCCGGTGGGTGATCCGGTCCTTCTTGGCCAGGCCGCCGGTGTCGACGAGCCGTTCGGGCGTCGGCGTATCCTTCAGAGACAGGCCCAGGTCGATGCGCGTGTGGGACGCGGGCTTGATCTGGGCGAAGACATGCCGGCGATAGAGCGGGACGATCGTCTGGCACGGGCAGACTTTCACGTCGTCGCCCAGAGACATGCCCAACTTCAGCAGCATGTCGTAGATCGGCCGCAGCGCGGCCCGCTTGCCGGAGAACATCGCGGAGACGTAGCCCTCGGCGGCCTGGAGGTAGGCGGCGGGATCGCCGTCCTCACGGCCACGGCCCGCGATCCGATCCACAATCCACCAGGCCGAGTTCGTCCCCAGACCATGCTGGGCCTTGAGCCAATTCCGCCGTTCCGTGTCCGAGTCCGGCCCTTCTTCCTCCACCAGCCGGATCCACTCGTCCAGCGAGCGCCCCGTCTTCTCCGGTAGACTCACCAACCACGACTGCACCATCACCACGCCGGGATGGACGCTGTAAATGACCTTGGCCTTCGCCTTCACCTTCGCCCGTGTCATGGTCAGCCCTCGCGCCGTATCAATTCTTCCATCATCTTACTATAACTGCGTGGTGTTCTTTTTGCGAGAGTGAGGTGCACCGACGAAGCCTTGGGCCGGTCGCGATCGGTCGTTGCAACGAAAGGTCGGTTCATGGGCCGGAATGGGTCACGATCCCAGAGAGCGGACTTGTAGGGTGGATGCAACCCACCATCCGACATCGGGTTGTGGTGGGTTGCACCCACCCGCCGCAATCGGGTCTCACCCCTCTGGGCCCATGCCCCCAAAGTTCAACCGTTGGCCTTCGACACGCGAGCACGAAGGCCTGGCCTGCCGCGATGAAAACCCGAGGTTGAGGTTGCGCGCGACCGTTCCCCAGGGGTTGAATCCCCTGGCTCAGTCGCGACGCCCCGTGGGGGGGTTCAGGATGACTTTCCGGATAGACTCCGCGCGGGGTGAAGAGCGACGTCTTTCGCGGGAGGGCGAGCCTCCGTGCGAGCCGCATGGGCCAAAGGAGGCTCGGACGGAGCCTCGCCCTCCCCAATGGCTCGATTCGGACCGCGCGAGGGATAGTTCCTCAACAGTCAAGGGGTCCGCGAGGGACCTGTTGGGCGAAGGGACGTGGCGGCGGGTCGGGTCGCGGGGGTCGAGGCGGTCTCCAGTTGGTCGAGCCGCTCCATCCGCTCGACGAACCCGTGCGGCAAGGTGTGCCGCAGCTCATGGAGAGAGACCGCAGGGGTTGGGCTGGTGCGAGCCGGACGATCCGAGGGTGACGGGTGGGTTGTTGCGGGCTCCGAGGTCGGCCGCCTCACAGGTGGTGACGCCGCCGGCACGGAGTCCGGCGCCGGTGCGACGGTGGCCGGCTTGGAATTGGACAGGGTCGTTGCCGAGACCGGGGCCGTGGGAGCGGCTCGCGACGCGGTGGGAGTCACGGGCACGCTGGCTCGCTGAGTCGCGGTGACCGTCGTTGCCGGCGCCGGACCGAGGCCCGCCGGCGTCGAGTTCGGCCGGCTGGCCGTTCGGATTGGGAGATCGCGCGGCCGCTGCGGACCATCACCGCGGAGGATGCTCAGGATGATGGTTATCCGCGCCGGAATACGATCGAGCCGGTCGATCAGATCGTGATGCGACCGGATTGCCTGGCCGTCAAGCGCGATGATGCGATCGCCGGGCTGGAGACCGGCCAGGGCCGCAGGCGTACCGGCCAGCACCTCGCGCACCCGCGCACCGTCACCTGCGGCGGTCGTTGCCGGCACCGTATCCGCATCGCCGGTCCCCGTCGACAACGCGACCGGCTCGGCCGCGGCCGGCGGTCCCACGACGGGGACCGTGGTCGACTCGAGCCGGACTCCCAGGTAGGCGCGATCCACGTAGCCGTGGGCTCGAAGCTGGTCCGCGACCCAGAGCGCATCGCGGGTTGGTATGGCGAAGCCGAAATCGGTGTCCCGGTCGTCGTCCGGTTCGGCGCCATCGGATCGCGACGACGCGAGACCGGTGGTCGCGGCCGGTTCGGTATCGCCATCCGGGCTCGATCCTGGAATCGCCAGTCCGCCGCGGATCAGGCCGAGCCAAACGCCGCGAACATCCACAACCGCCGCGCCGCTGTCGCCGGGAAAGAGCGGCGCCTGGACCTGGATCAGTCCGCCCAGTTGGCCGGTGCCCAACTCCAGCGCGCGATCGAGACCGGCAACATGCCCCCGGCTCACGGAATGGCCCATTCCAAACGGGCTGCCGACCACGAACACCTGGCAACCCAGCTTGGGACCGTGGGCGGCGGATTGGATCGGCCGCATGGCGTGGCGCTGAGACCCGGAGCAGCGTCAACCCGGTCTCGGGGTCGGCCGCCACCCATCGAACCGCGTGACGACGGTTCAGGAAGTCACGCGCGACGATCGGCGCCAGGATCTTCCCTGTTCCCGGCGCCGGTCGCGTGGGAGGCGGATCAATTCGAATCGAAAGGATCTCGCCTCGGTTATTGATCACGACGCCGGTCGCCACCCGCCGCGTGTCCGCCGGTGCATCCGACGCCGTGTATTCCAGTGCCACAACCGACTCTCGGGCCAGCGACACCGCCGCGGCGATCCGCTGCTCCAGGCGATCCCAGGCCGCGAACAAGTCGTCGGGATGCGCCGCCGGGGCGCCCGGGCTGTCACCATCGTGGTCACCGACGGAATGGCCGGCCCTACCCGAGGCCGACCATCGCGGCTCAGCACCGCGGTCCGGTCGATCCGCTGACCCATCCGGTTGCCACGAGTCCCTGTCCACGGCCGAGGACGGCGACTCGCTATCGGCACCAGGGTCGGCCTGGCCACTCGCCACCCCGCCCGGCGCCGGCCCGCGCACCGACCGAGCCCCGCCCCCACAGATCAAACCGCAGTCCCAGCAACCCTGCCGCCAGGATCCCGCCGCCCAGCACCAGCGCAGCCCCGCCGGCCAGCCAGGCCGTCGGCGTTTTCCAGCTCGGGTGATGGGAAGCGGGCAAAGTCATGGGATTCCTTGTCAGAAGTCGTCCGGAGGCAGTGGTTCGCAAGAACCCAGCAAGACGGGCGGGCTGGTTTTCCCTCGGGTTCAGCGGGTCGCGAGAAAGCGATTCCTCCCGTATTCACTGCCTGCTACCGATTGTCCTAATACACCGGCTTGGCATCGCGTGCGTAGGAGGGCATGGGGGTCCCATGCTCCAGGTCATAATTCCATCGGGACGGAGCGGGAGCCGGGTTCGCGGTCGCCGTCGCGGTTCCGGTTGCCGGCGCGGACTTGGACGCCGGCGCCGCTTCCGTTGCCGGGGGCTCGGGCGCCGGGGTCGGATCGGCCTGCGCCAGCTCGCTGGCGGGGGTGTCGGGCTCATTCGCGGAGTCCGCGATCGCCGGTGTCTTCGCCTCAACCGGCAGCGGCGGGACGACCGCGCCCGGCAGCGGCCGCGCATTGGCGCTGATGACGGACTGGGCGGACTCCTGCTGGCGCTGCGCGACCGGCAAGCCGATCACCAGCGCCAGGAGCGCCGCCGCCACGCTCGTCCCCATGACCCAGGCCGTTCGTCGAACCCAACGTCTTCGGCCCGACTGGCCGCGAGGCGTCGCCTCACCCAGACCGGTGCCCTTCAGGACCTCGCTCAGGCTGTCGCGCATCCACGCCATTCGCAGGGGACGTTCGCTGTCGAAGGCGGTCCAGGCGCGCGAACCGCGATCACTGACTCCGTGCACCGCACGAAGCCATCGCGGACGATTGGGTGCGTGATGAGCCTCAATCCTTTGCTTGAGAGCGGGCCAAAGTGAGGGAGCCTCGGGTGCAGCCACCAGAGCATCAGCCGCAAGTCCCAAGGTCGCCAGGTGCGGCTCCAGACCGGCCTGATGCTCAGCGCAGGCAGGGCATGATCCCAGATGCCGCTCGATCGACCGGCAGTCTTCGGGGCTGAGATCACCCCCCTCGCCGCCTCGCTCGGTCGGGTCATCGCTTATACCCACGCAGAGGGGCAAGCGCACACGGACCCATTCACACTCGGGATTGTCCATCGTCGTGCCCATGGGTTGGTTTGCCCTCCTTGGCTCCCGGTTGCGCCCCATCCTGCCGGCGCTGCCAGATCTCACGGAATTTGTCGCGGGCCTTCGCCAGCCGCCACCGCACCGTCGCCTCCCGACGGCCTACGATCGCCGCCACTTCGGACGACGAGAAACCCTCCAGGTCGCGGAGGACCAGGATGGTGCGATAGCTGACCGGCATCTGGCCGAGAATGAACTGAACTTCTTGCGCCAGGTCGGCTTGGACTCGAGGATCGGGGTCTGGCAGCTCGAAGATCGCCTGACCGTCCTCGTCCGTCCGGTCGATCGAGGCGGCCGGGGGCGGATCGGTCTTGGCGCTGCGGAGCCAGTCGAGACCCAGGTTGACTCCCACCCGAAACAGCCAGGGACCAAACCGCCGCGCGGTATCAAACCGATCGAGGCGGGTGTAGACGCGCCAAAAGGTTTCTTGGGCCAGGTCGCGGGCCTGTTCGGGCTCGCGGACCAACCGCATCAGGACGCGGATCAGTTTCCGCTCATAACGTCGCACCAGGACAGCGAACGCCTGATGGTCGCCGTGCCGGGCGTGTTCGACCAGCCATGCGTCGTTGAGGTGTTGCTCGTCGCCGCAACCGGCTGCATCCGACGCCCCGAAGGTCCCTTCGGCGCGGGACGGCCGCTCTCCGGTCCGTGGGATCGGGGTACGCGTATTCCTCGTGACCTCGACCTCGGCCCCAGGCTCGAGCCCGGGCTTAGCCGGCTTTCGCATCGTGCGACCTCCTCAACGCTCTTTTAATGATACGATGAAGATCCCCCCGAGCGCTGGATCTTTTTCCAGCGTGTCCTCCACGAGCCACAGAGACATGCGATCACATCCCGGCTGCGGGCGCTCGAGCGTCCAGCGTCGGTCGCTTTGCGGTAATCCAGTTCCGGCCTTCATTTTCCGAACCGAAGGGAGATATCATAGCAGGCCAGTTGCCCTTGAGAAATAGGTTGCTTCAGTGGACAAGCAAGCCACGGGCGAATAGCGGAAGCGTAGACGCTGATGAGCGATGTCGCCACGCCACCCTCATTCACCGACCGGGTCGAGCCGAGCGGTCGTGCGTCGTTCCCGATGACGCAATGGAGCCGGATTCCCGCGGCCCGTGACGGCGATCCGGCTGAGTGCGTCGTGACGGACGAAATGTGGGGAACGGCACGCCTCTGGGACGCCGACCCCGACCCACAGTTCGCCGTCTGGAACGGACCCCACGACTTCGTGCTTTCGGCCGTATTCAGCCGCGACGGCCGCTGGGTGTTGATTGGAAACCACAACACCGAATGCTCGCTTTGGCCTGCCGATCCGTTGGCGGTCGCCCTGGAGCGCAAGCCCCGCGACCTGACGGCAGAGGAACAGCAACGCTACCGCGTTGCCAGGTCGGTCGATTGATCTTGCGACCGACTCGCTTCAGGGCGCTGACCTGCCGGCAAGAGGCAAGAATCTCCAGGCTGTCGAATGGATAGGCGCCGCCATACCTGTGCTGAAAAACCGCCAGGGATAGGCCGCGACGCCCGCCCACCTTATCATCAAAGGCTCCAATGTCGGTCCGGGGATCGTGTCACATCGAGTTCGACCGATCCGATTCGTGTGCGGGGCCTGGTTGATGATGAGGGGATTCGGTCCGCGGATGATGCCGTGTCCGGAGGAAGCGCGCGAGGCGGCGCTGGCGGTATTGTACCGCCGGGTGCCGTCGGCGCTGCGGGACCCGTTGATCGCCGGGGTACTGGAGGAGGCGAGCCGGGGCGAGGTCGATCTCTCAGGGCTTTGGGTGGTGCGGGGGCGGGCGCGGGGAGGGCGGATCCTCGGCGCGATGTTGACGCAACCGCTGGCCGGCAAGGCGGCGGCAGTCTGGTGCGCCCGAGGTGAGGACGGTGTGGCGGCGATCGGCACTGGCCGCGGCCCTGGTGGAGGCCGCCCTGTCCGACTTGACGGCGCGGGGGTTTCGGCTGGCGCAGGCGGTGCTCGATGAGTCGGCCGGCCCGCAAGCGGGCCGCGACCTGATCCGCGGCGGCATGCCCCGGGTGACCGAGTTGCTCTACATGGAGCGGGACACAACAGCCCCGCTGCCTCCGGAGCCGGTTGGGCGTGGGTCTCCCGACCCCACCCAGGCCCAGACCGGAGGTCTCCCACCCCGCGCGAGCCCGGCCCGGACTTGGACTGGCGACCGTTCGACCCGATGATCGAGGACGAGTTCCGAGCGGTCTTACAGGCGACTTACGAGGGGAGCCTGGACATGCCCGAGCTGGACGGAGCCCGCGGGCTCGACGACATCCTGGAGGGACATCGCGCCGCCGGTCTGTTCCTGCCCGAGCGCTGGCAACTGGGGCGGATTCCCGGCGAGCCCGACGCCGCGGCCGTGCTCCTGATGGCTGAGGTCCCCACCCGCGACTCCTGGGAAGTGATTTACCTGGGCCTGACGCCCGCCGCCCGCGGGCGCGGCCTGGGCCGCGCCGTACTCCGCCGTGCGTTGGAGTTGGCCCGAGCCCACACCCCTCGGCTTGAGCTGGCCGTCGACCTCCGCAACACGCCCGCCGTCCGGCTCTACCGCGCCACGGGCTTCACCATCCGCGACCGCCGGACCGTCTACCTGGCCATCCTCGGCACGCCGGAGACGGTAAGGGCCGCCGTCCGGCCCTGAATCCGGGGCGAGCACGCCTTCGCTCCCACTGGGCGAATTGGCGCGCCTCGATTCGTGTCCTAGGCTGCGCTCTGGAGTCCTTGGATTCGAATTGACACCGTCGTCCAGAGGATGGCCGGGAAGTCCCCGCGCCGAGCCGTCCCACGGACCGACCGCACCGACCAAACGCGCGAATTCACGCCTCGGGTTGCGCTCTTTGACGATCGACGAACGGATTAGAGGTTCACGATGGTGCCCCTGAGGCACTCATCGGCTCGACGAGAATGACGCCCGGCCTTCTCGTCGAGTCTCGACTGAAAGGGATTCAGCCGTGCTCAGCCTCTTCTTCCGTGCCTCCCACGACCTGGGAATCACCCGCGAGCGCGGTCACCGCCACCGCCGTCGCGCCGGCCGCGACGCATCCCGAGGCCGGGACCACCGGCCCATCATGGAGTTCCTGGAGGTTCGGATCACGCCCTCAACCGACGTCTGGCTGGGTACCGTCGGCAACAACTGGACTGACGCGGCGAACTGGGTCGGCAACGCCGCCCCCGTCGCGGGCGACGACCTGGTCTTTCCCGTCACCGCGAACAACGATAGCCCGTCGAACGACTTCCCGGCCGGTACGATCTTCAACTCGATCTCGGTCGAGGCCCCGGGCTACTCGCTCAGCGGCAACCTGGTGGAGTTGACCCAGGGGATCACCGCCAGCTATTCCTCGGGCGCGACGACCGACGACATCGACACGGACTTGCTCAACGGCACCGTCTCCATCGAATCCGGCGGCCAGTTCGACCTGAACAACTCGGTCTCGAGTGCGGCCGGTCTGACGTTATCCGGAGGCGGTACGCTGGTCCTGAGCGGCACGACGTCTAACGCGTATAGCGGGACCACGATCGTCGATGCCGGCATCCTGCTTCTGAGTAAGACGAACACTGCGATCGCGATCCCGGGCGACCTGGTCGTCGGCGACGGCGCGGACCCGGCGATGGTCCAGGAGACCGCTGCGAACCAGCTCGACAATTCATCGGCGACGGTCACGGTCAATTCGTCAGGTACGTTCGACCTCAACGACAATAACGACACGATCGGCTCGCTGGAGGTCACCGGCAGCTCCGTCACCACCGAGACAGGCGTGCTGACGCTCTCGAGCGGCCTGACGGTCAATAGCTCGACGACGGTGGCCAACATCAGCGGCAACCTCGCCCTCACGGCTGGGCGCACACCTTCTCGATCGCCGATCCCCCGGTCAGACAGATCGACCTGGGGCTCTCAGCGGCGATCAGCGGCCCAGGTGGGATCACCAAGACGGGCACGGGGATCCTGGACCTCAACGGCAACAACTCGTACACCGGCGCCACCACGATCAGCGCGGGGATCTTGTCGCTCGCCGATAGCAATGCACTGGGCAATACCAGCGGCGTTACCATCGCCAACGGCGCAGAGCTCGATCTCGGCGGTGGGCTCACGATCGGCGCACCGATCACTTCGGTTCAGGGCGCGGGCACCACCGGCTCCGGGGCGATCGTCAGTACCGGCGGGACCGACGCGCTCACCGGCGCCATCACGCTCGCCGGCGGTAGTGCGATCGGGGTGAATTCCGGCCAGCTCACGCTCACGGGCATCATCAACGACGGGGGGACGATTACGGGGTGACCCTTGCCGGCGACGGTGCGCTGAGACTCACCGCCGCGAACACCTACACCGGGATCACCGACGTGACCGGCGGTACTCTGGTGCTGGAGAGCACCTCTGGACCCGCGCTCTCGGGACCCTTGACCATCGATGCCAGCGTCAGCGGCAATTCTGAAGTCGAGGCCGACGCGGCGAGCCAGGTCGCAGCCATCAACGCGTTTGTCACATTGATCGGTTCGGGGGCCACTTTCAATCTCAACGGCTACACGAACATCGTCAGGTCGCTGACCTTCACCGGCGGCACGGTGACCACCGGTACCGGTACGCTGATCCTCGGCCTGGGCGGGGTGACGACCAACGCCGCCTCCACGACCGCCGAAATCGCCGGCAACCTCGACCTCGCTACCGGCACGCGGACGGTCACTGTCGCCCAGGGCACCGTTCCCGACGGAGTGGATCTGTCGATCCCGGCGATCGTCCTCGATGGCGGGCTCACCAAGGCCGGCGCGGGCACGATGGCCCTGTCGGGCACCAACACCTACGCCAACGGCACGACGATCAACGCCGGCATCCTCCAGGTCAGCAACGACACCGGCCTGGGCACGGGAGCCGTCACCGACAGCGCCGAGCTGAACCTCAGCGGTAACATCACCGTCGCCAACAACCTGGCGCTCGACTCGGCCGGCAACGCGGTCGCGAGCACGAGCGGGAGCAACACGCTCAACGGGACGATTACCCTCGGCGGCAACTCGACCATCGATACGGCCGCCGGGAGCGCACTGAACATCTCGAGTGCCATCGGCGACGGCGGCCGCAACGACAGCCTGACCTTCGCGGGCGCCGGCACGCTCCAGCTCAGCAGCAGCAATACCTACGGCGGCGGCACCACGGTCACCGCGGGCACTCTCCAGGTGTCGTCGTCCGTTGCTACCGCCGCGGCCGGCACGGTCGTCGTCGATAGTGGCGCGACGCTCCTTATCTCCGCGACCCCCTACAATTTGCCATCCGGCGGACTTCAGCTCGATGGAGGAGCGTTGTGCACCGCCAGCAGGTCGGCCGACACGATCGATGGGACCATCGACCTGACGGCCGATAGCCCGGTTGACGTCGGATCGACGGGCTCGCTCACCATCCCCGACGTCATCAGCGACAGTGGCGATGGGTTGGGGCTCACCTCCATCGGCACCGGCACTCTGATCCTCACCGGCACCAGCACCTACACCGGCGTGACCACCGTCTCGGGCGGCACGCTCCAGGTCGAAGGCAACATCAGCGCCAGCAGCGAGGTTGACGTTGACTCCGGCGGAATCCTCGGCGGTAGCGGCACGGTCGGCAACGTGATCGCGACCGGTGGGACGGTCGCGCCGGCCGACGCCCCGAACATCCTCACCACCGGCTCGTTCTCGCTCGACAGCAACTCCACGTTCACCGTCCAGCTCGATGGCGATACACCGGGCGGCGCCAGCGGGTATGACCAGGTCGTCGCCTCCGGCGCGGTGAGCCTGGGCGGCGCGACGCTCGGCGCGACGCTCGGGGGCAGCTACACCCCGGCGCCCGGCGACCAGCTCACGATCATCGAGAATAACAGCGGCTCGGCCGTCAGCGGGGTTTTCGACGGACTCTCCCAGGGAGCCGTCATCCCACTCGGAGGGTACGACTTCCGGATCTCCTACCAGGGTGGGGTCAGTGGCCACGATGTCGTCCTGACCGCCGTGGAGGCGACGACGACCCAGGTTTCGACGTCGCCCCAGACCTCGACCTACGGTCAGACGGTCACCTTCACAGCGTTGGTCTCGGCCGGCTTCGGAAACCCGGCAGGCTCGGTCGAGTTCTACGACGGCGATCCGACCAGCGGCGGCACCTTGCTCGGCACCGGCACAGTGGACTTCTCGGGCCAGGCGACGTTCTCGACCGCGGCGCTCCACGTCACGGGCTCGCCGCACCAGATCGATGCCGTGTACGATCCCTGGGCATCGTCCGACTTCATGGCCAGCACGTTCAACCGCGATCGGCCAGACGATCGACCCTGCGCCGGTGACCATCACGGCCCACAACTTGAACAAGGCTTACGGCGATCCGCTGCCGAACTTCACGTTCAGCGACACGGGGCTTCAGAATGGAGATTCGGCCGCCGATTTCACCACGCAACCCACGGCCGTCACGACCGCCACGGCGGCCAGCCACGTCACTCTCGACGGCTACCCGATCACTCCCACGGGCGCCGTTGACCCCGACTACAACTTCAGCTATGTCAACGGCACGCTCACCGTCACGCCGGTCACCCTGACCGTCACCGCGGACGATGTGAGCAAGCCCTATGGTGCGCCGATCCCTACTCTGACGGCCAGCTTCAGCGGGTTCGTCAACGGCGACACCGCCGCCAGCCTCACCGCCCAGCCGGTCCTCGGCACGACGGCAACCCAGTCCAGCCCGGTCTGTGTGGGGGGTTACTCCATCATCCCTGTGGGCGCCGTTGACGCCGACTACAACTTCCTGTACGTCGACGGTGCGCTGACGATCACCCAGGCGCCGCTGACGGTGACCGCCAACAACCTGTCGATGAGCTACGGCGGCACGGTGCCGACCCTGACCTACGCCATGACCGGGTTCGTCAACGGCGACAGCGCGAGCGTCATCTCGGGGACGCCCACGCTCAGCACGACGGCCACCAGCGCCAGCTCGGTGGGAGACTACACCATCACGGTGGATGTCTCGGGCCTATCGGCCACCAATTACAGCTTCATCGGTCACACCGGCACCTTGACGATCGATCCGGCCACACTCGATCTGACGGCCAATCACCAATCGATGACCTATGGCGGGACCGTCCCGGACCTGACGTTCACCACCACGGGATTGGTCAACGGCGACACGCAGGGCTCAGTCCTCTCCGGCGCACCGGCGACGACCGGGACTTCGAATTCCAACGCCGGCAGCTACGGCATCACCCAGGGGAATCTGGCCTCCAGCACCAACTACACGATCAGCTTCACGCCCGGGACGCTCACCATCAACGCCGCCGCGCTCAGTGTGACCGCAAACAACCCATCGATGACCTACGGCGGGGCCGTGCCGGCTTTGACCTTTAGCGTCAGCGGGCTGGTCAATGGCGATACTCAGGGCTCAGTCCTCTCCGGCGCATTGACGACGACTGGAACCCCGGGTTCCAACGCCGGCAGCTACGACATCAACCAGGGGACGCTCGCCTCCAACAGCAACTACACCATCGCATTCACACCCGGCACTCTCATCATCACTCCGGCCGTGCTCGATGTGACGGTCAACCACTCGTCAATGACCTACGGCGGGGCTGTGCCGGCTTTGTCGTACGCCGCCACGGGGTTGGTCCATGACGATACGCAAGCGGTGGTGCTCTCCGGCAGTTTGACGACGATGGGCTCATCGACATCAGGCGTCGGCAGCTATCCCATCACCCAGGGAACCCTGGCCTCCAACAGCAACTATACGATCACGCTCACACCGGGGACGCTCTCCATCATCCCGGCCGTACTCGATGTGACAGCCAGCGATCGGTCGATGACCTATGGCGGGACCGTGCCGGCCTTGACGTTCGCCGTCGCCGGCCTGGTCAATAGTGATACGCAGGGCTCGGTCCTCTCCGGCGCACTGGCGACGGCCGGCACCTCGGGCTCCAACGCCGGCAGCTACAACATTACGCAGGGATCGCTGACCTCCAACGCGAATTACACGGTCCGCTTCACGACCGGGACGCTCACCATCAACGCCGCCTCGCTCGTCGTGACGGCGAACCATCAGTCGATGACCTATGGCGGGACGGTCCCCGCTTTGACCTTTGGCGTCAATGGGCTGGTCAACGGCGATACGCAGGGCTCGGTTCTCTCCGGCAGCCTGACGACGACCGGGACTTCGAGCTCCAACACCGGCGACTACGGCATCACTCAGGGGACGCTCGTCTCCAACAGCAACTACACCATCACGCTCACGCCCGGCACTCTCACGATCACTCCGGCTGTGCTCGATGTGACGGCCCACAACCCATCGATGACCTACGGCGAGACCGTCCCGGACCTGACGTTCACCTCTACGGGATTGGTCAACGGCGATACCCCAGGCTCGGTCCTCTCCGGCAGCTTGACGACCACGGGCTCGTCTCACTCCAATGCAGGAAGCTACAACATCACCCAGGGATCGCTGGCCGCCGATGCGAATTACATGCTCCGCTTCACACTCGGCACGCTTACCATCAATCCGGCAACGCTCGACGTGACGGCCCATAACCAATCGATGATCTACGGCGGGACCGTCCCAACCCTGACGTTCGACGTCAACGGGCTGGTCAATGGCGATACGCAGAGCTCGGTCCTCTCCGGCGGCTTGACGACGACGGGCACGTCTCACTCGAACACCGATAACTACACCATCGGGCAGGGATCGTTGACCTCCGACAGCAACTACACCATGATGTTCACACCGGGGACGCTGACGATCAACCCGGCGCCTCTGACGATCACGGCCGACAATCAGTCGATGACCTACGGCGGGACCGTGCCGGCTTTGACCTTTGGCGTCAACGGCCTGGTCAATGGCGATACGCAGAGCTCAGTCCTCTCCGGCGCACCGGCGACGACCGGGACTTCGAACTCCAACACCGGCAGCTACGATATCACTCAGGGGACGCTTGCTTCCAACAGCAACTACAGCATCGCGTTCACCCAGGGGACGCTCTACATCATCCCGACCGCACTCGACGTGACGGCGACCGACACGTCAATGACCTATGGCGGGACTACGCCGGCCTTGACCTTCGTCGTCAGCGGGCTGGCCAATGACGATACCCAGGGCTCGGTTCTCGCCGGTAGCTTGACGACCACGGGCACATCGAGCTCGAGCGTTGGCAGCTATCCCATCACCCAGGGGACTCTGTCCTCCAACGGCAACTACACCATCACGTTCATGCCGGGGACGCTCACGATCGTCCCCACCGTGCTCGACGTGACGGCCAACGATCAGGTGACTACCTACGGCGGGATCGTACCGGCACTGACGTTCTCTGTCGTCGGGCTGGTTAACGGCGATACCCAGGGCTTGGTCCTCTCCGGTAGTTTGACGACCACGGGTTCGTCTCACTCCAACGCCGGCAGTTACGCCATCATCCAGGGATCGCTGGCCGCCGACGCGAATTACGCGATCCGCTTCGCGCCCGGCATGGTCACGATCGACCCGTCCCCGCTGACGATCACGGCAAACGACGCGAGCGCGGTGTATGGCGCAAGCCTTGCCAGCTCTGACGGCCCACTTCAGCGGGTTCGTCAACGGCGATACGGCCGCCAGCCTGACGACCCAGCCGACCCTGAGCACCACGGCAACCTCAACCAGCCCGGTGGGCTCCTATCCGATTCAGGTGTCGGGGGCCAGTTCGGCCAACTACACGATCACGTTCGAGCCTGGCATCGTGACCGTCGCTCAGGCGCAGCACTTCGTCCACCCTGGTCACGACGGGCGGGACATCGGTGTTTGGTCAGATGGTCTCGTTCACGGTCCAGGTGAGCTCGATCCGTCCCGGAATGGCCGTGCCGTCGGGGAGCGTGACGTTCTTCGTCGATGGCGCTCCGATCGGCTCCGCAACGATCGATCCGGCCACCGGCCAGGCAACGTTCAGCACCTCGGGGTTAGGCGTGGGCGCGCACGGCGGTCACGGCGGCTTATTCGGGCAGCAGCAACTTTGTGTCCAGCCAATCGGGGTCGATCCAGCAGGACATCGATCAGGCCAGCACGGATTTGCTCCTGACCGCGACGGCCGTCCGGAACCGTCGCGGCCGGATCATCGAGGTGAATCTGACCTCGCAAGTCCTCGCGGTGTCGCCGGACAGCGGGACGCCGACGGGCACGGTCACTGATTTCGTTGGTAGCCGACAGTTGGCGACCCAACCTCTCGGTAATGCTATCGCCGTCCTGACGCTCAAGCCGAAGCAGGCGTTGAACGAGACGTTTTTCGTCATGTATCGCGGCGACGCGCACTTCCTCCCGAGCACATCGTCCAAGGTGCGCATCACCAACCGGGCCCTCACGGCGTTGGCCCGGCCGTTCACCGCGTTCTTCACTCACGGCCGTCCGCAGAATCCGCCGGTTCGCCCGTCGCACCCTGAGCCGTCGCGGACCGTCGCGTTCCACCTCATTGGACATCGACGGAGCGGTTGAGGGCTCGATCCGTGTTCCCTGGTCTGAACTCGCGGGAGGGGGCGCGGGTCTCCCCGGCAATCCCCGGTTCGCCTCTCAGATCCTCCGCTTGCGCGTTCGTGGCGCAAGCGCCTGGCGGAAGGTGTTGAGGTCGGGGCAGGTGCCGGCGAGCACGAGGAGGTCCTTGAGCCGGTCGTCGCGGATTGCCTTCAACTCGGTCTTCACAGCCTCGGCCGCGGCACCGAAGCGAGCCACAAGAACTGTGACAACAGCAACTTCGGTCGCCTCCCGCTTGCCTTTCCGTTCTCCCTCTCGCTTGCCTTTCCGCTCGCCTTTCTGGGCTGCTTCCTCGAACAATTCCCGAAGCAACGGCGATTTAGTCTTGAGCATGGCTTTCTTCCCTCCCAGTAACTCGAACACGCTCGGGTCATTGTACTTCAGCCCGGCGAGGAAGTGGGTGACCACGCGGAGGTTCTCGCGTTCCTCCGGAGGCGCGTCCCGGTCGATGCGTTCCCGACATTCCCGGAAAACCGGCTCGGGAGGACCTTCGAAGTGGGCCAGCGGGACCCAGGGAATCAACCCGAAGTCGCCGGCGGCCAGCAACTCTTCGGCCGGGACCTTCCACAACTCCACGAGTTTCCAGTAAACGTGGATGCTCGTGAAGCCCTCCGCGCTGGGGATGATCAGCTTACGCGGGGTGGGTCGTTTCCCGCGCGGGTGAAGGACCAGCACCACGACCTCGGGCACGACGCGGCGTTCGAGATAAACCAGCAGGGCATCATCACTGGCCTGCTTGGCCAGCCGCGGGTAGGGGTAGCTGGAGACCTCCAGCACGAAGAGGATGGGCTGGTCCTGGCCCGGTCGGTAGACCTCGATCAGGCCGTCGGGGAGGCGCCGCGGGTGGACCGGTTCGGCCTGGAAGCGCCTTCCAGGATTCGATCTCGCGGAAACCGGTCTTGCGGACGATCGCGTCGGCATGGTGCTGGATCATCCACTTGCAGGTCGTGTCATAATCGAGCATCGAAGATCTCCTGGAAACCTGGGCGGCTCGGCACCCGTTCCGATCGCGCCGCGGCGAAGGTTCAGGAGATGCGGTTGGCCGCAGGAGCCGGCGCGGGGGAATCGAGACTCGAGCTGGGGTTCTCCGACAGCACGACGGGCCGGTGGCGGAGGATCTCGCCCTGTTCGAGGTAGATGACCGACTCGGCGATGTTGGCGGCGTGGTCGGCGATCCGCTCGAGGTTCCGTGCGGTGTTCACCAGCCGCAGCAGGGTATTGATCCGCTCGGGGTTCCCGGCGATCTCCTGCTTGAGCTGCTTCTGGACCGCCCGGTAGGCGTGATCGATCCGCTGATCGGCGGCGATGACCGCCCGGGCCAGCGAGACGTCGGACTGGGTGAGGGCGTCGAGGCTGTCGTGGACCTGGCCCAGGGCCTCGAGCCCGAGGTTCTCCAGCGGCTGAGGGATGGGTACCGCCCGGGGATCACCGGCCAGTTTCTTGACCCGCTTGGCGATGTGCCGGGCCAGGTCGCAGAGCCGATGCAGGTCGCCGTTGATCTTGAGCACGACGGCGACCCGCCGCAGGTCGGAGGCCACCGGCTGGTGCAGCGCCAGCACCCGGACGCACTCCCGCTCGATCTCGACTTCCCAACGGTCAACCACCCGCTTCTGACGCTTGACCTCGCTGGCCAGCTCGACGCGGCCGTCGCACAGGGCATGAATGCTCTGGCTCAGCGTGTCCTCGACGACCGCCGCCAGCTTCAGGACCTCGGCCCAGAGGCCTTCCATGTCTCGAAGGAAACTGCGGCCTACCGTGACCCGCACATGGTCGCCACCCGAATCGGATGACTGCGGTTCCTGCAGCATCGCGTGAATCCCCGTCCTGTTGTCTCGCTTGACTACAATTCGTTCGGTTGCGAGCCTCCTGACCCATCACCACTCATCGAGACCTCGCCGATCCGGCACATCGAGTCGCCGGTCATCGTCTCGCCCACTGCTGGATCGGACCGAGCCTCGCGCTCTCCGGTATGGATCGATTCCGCCCGCCGAACGCCTCTCCATATTTCAGCTTAGGGCATCGAGTCCCAGGGAACAACGTCAAAACCGGCAAATACACGAGAAATTCACAGTGGCGTCATTAGTGAGGTCAAGAACATCCGCTAACGTGAGTGGAGAACCCGTCGGCAAGGAGTGGGGAGAGAAGCTCGATCCGCATGGCCGGGGCTTCCCATCTTTGCTGAGATTGATGGCCATCAAACGGTCGCCGTCAAAACGACGAGCGGCGGTCTTGCAACTTCTTCTTGAACGCCTCCGGAAGTCGATCTCGCACGACTTTGGGGGCATTCTTCACAATCGAGAGAGCATAATCGGAGTCGTACTCATCGGCCTTGTACTCGGAAAAAAAACCTCCGCCGGGATCGGAGCTTTCCTTCCTGGGACTGTATGCGATCAGCGTGAGTTGATCGCGTCCGTTGAAGATCCAGAGTGCCTTGGGCGATCTCGCTGGGGTCGCCTCGGCGAATGCGAACCACTTCGCCTCTTTTTCGATCCAGGGTTCGGAAGGCCCGGAGCTCACCGTAATCTCTTCTTTTCTTCGAAACCGAGACGCCCGAAACGTGATGGTCGTGACGAATGCGTGGTTCAGCTTGCCCTTGTCCTCGTAGATCTTTAGCCCCAACTTTCCTTTGTAGAGCCGGTAGGTGCCGACCTTGGAGATGAATCCATCCGGGCCAGGCTTATCACCTGCTGCCAGTGAAACCGCCCCGGCGCCCCCGAAGGCGACCGCAACGACGAGTGCCACCAATCTTCGGAACACGCGACTCCCTCCCGAACCAACGTTTCGATGCGCCGAACCAGAAGGTTGAGTCCGACCGATGGGCTCGCGGGAATCCTAGCAACGAAGGCGCTTTCTGTTAATGCGGATACCGATCCTGGCCCAGGTGGGGAATCTCGCTGGTGGGCGGCGAGATAGGAAGACCTTCGGCCTTGCACCTGGCCAGGGTCAGGAGACCCGAGCCCGGCGCCGTCATTGTCAACGACGAACCCCGGAGCATTGGCTCCGGGGTCGCAAATTCTTCCCGTCTTCGCCCAGCCGTTTCGTCTCTCCTCGCTCCTCAGACCCCACTCAATATCGGTCTCCTCGGAGCGGCGGGCCGTAGCCATGCAACGGGAGCCAGTAGGTATCAACCGGGACCATATCGCCGGGCCGGTAGTAGCCCAGGTCATACTGGGCTTCCCACGGGGGGTCCATGATGCCGTTGTAGGGCCAGGCAATGATCTGCAAGGCGAACAGGCCGGCGGAGAACCACGGCTGGATGAGCTGATTGCGCTGAGTGGACTGCTTGGGGTCGTCGACGGGGTAGGTCAGGTACTTCCCGACCGGACCGACGAAGTTCTCGACCGAGTGCCCGTAACGTTCCAGCACGGGATCCTGGAAGTAGAGCGGGAGGTGGCAGGTGGCCGCGGCGGCCCAGTACTTGCTCTGAGGGCTCCACTGACGAGCGGCCAGGGGGACCCAGTCCTCGGGAACGGGGATCGCCTTGATGGGCCGGGCTTCGGCTGGGCTCGGGGCACGGCTGATGTCGAGCTGGGTCTGAGTCGAGAGGTTGGACAAGCTGGTGTCACCGGGCGGTAATTCCGGCTGAGCGCGGTTCTGTTCGTGGATGCGCAGCGCGTCTTCCCGTTCCTGGTTGCGCGCGATCCGCTCGACCCGTCGCTGGAGATCGGCATCGAGCTTCGAGACCGGATTGGGGCGATCGGGGAGAAACGGATCGGACGGGGCAGGGGAGGTCATCCGGGTGGCGGCGGTGGCCGGCGGTGGGCCGGCCTCAGGCGCCGGGGCGGACGAAGGGTCCTCCCCCGGATTCACGCCGGGGACATTGCCGGAATCGAGGACAGCGGCGCCGGCCGTGGTCGAATTGGTCGCGGCGGGAAGAGACGGCTGGCCGTCCACCGCCGGTGTCGCCGTCGAACCGGGCTGGGTCTGTGCCGGGGGTTGCTCCGACGAGCCGGTGTCCCCAACGACCGGCTGACTCGGGTCAAGGGCCGGCGCGGTCGACGTCGCCGTCCCGATTGGGGCCGGTGCGGCAGCGGCCCCGATCGGAGCCGGTGCCTCGATCCCGACTGGGAGCGGGGGCAAGGGCTCGTCCACCGGCTGAGTGGGGCTGGATCCGCTGGCCGGCGCGGTTGCCAGGGGCGCGGGCGTCGGGGCCGAAGTCGCGGCGGGCGCGGGCCCACTCGACGGGTTGGAGGCCACCGCCTCCCGCCCCAGGTCAGACGGCAGCGCCGGCAGTTCGTCGGTGCCCTGGGGTGCGACAGGTTCGGGGCTAAGGGCCGCGCCCGGCGCCGGCCCGGCTGGGGACGTCGCGCCGGCGGCCTCTGTCTCCGCGGCCGGCTGCGGAATCGCCTGGAGCGGAGGAGCCGCCGGATTCTCCACTCCCCGCGCGTCGGCACCGAGAGGTGGCAAGGGGATCGCGTCCGTGTCCGTGGCCCCGGAACCCGTCCCGGCCGGAGCCGCGGGCGACTCGGCCGACGGGGGCACCGATCCGGAGGATGCGGAGGCATCCTGCATCGCCGCCGGGATCAGTCCGCCCGATGGGGGCGCGGCCGGGGCCGTGTCCTTGGGAGCGGGCACCGCCGTCGGGGCGGCGGATCCGGACGCGGGAGCGGGTTGATCCGTTGCCGAAAGAGTCTCCAGCAGGATAGGGGCCGGAGGCTGCTGGACGGGAGGCGGAGCAGCTTCCCGCGGAGACGGGCTTGGCGTCTCGGCGGGAGGCATCGTCTCTGAGGCGCGGAGAGCGGCTGGTCCGGCGTCCGTGGCCGGTGCGGCCGGCGTCTCCGCGGTCGGCCGTGTCGTCGGCGGGGTCAACGGGCTCGGCTCCGGGGCCTGTGTCGGTACTGGCATCTCGCCCGGCGGAGACGTCGGGGCCCCGGCGACGGCCGGCCCTGGGGGTACTGGCTGGCTCGAACCGGAGCCGTTGACCTGGCCTGTCGGCGGCGCGGGGTCTGAAGGGAGCTCGGGGAGATCGGCGGCGACCTGTGTCGCATCGTCCTGACGGGGATGGGAATCCCGCGGATCCCGACGTAACGATCCCGGGTCGGGGGACGTCGATGACGGCGCGGCAGGCTGGCCGAAGCTGGCCGGTGCCGCGGTCAGATCCGGATTCGAAGGCGAACTCGTGCCAGGACCCGGGTCCGCAGGACCGGGCGACGAAGGCACCACGGTCAGTGTGGGAAGTTCCGGCGCGGTCAGTGTCGGGATCTCGGATGCGGCTGTCTGCGTGCCGGTTGCCGACGACCCGTTGCCGATCGGAGTCGAGCGGGCTTGCATCGCGGGCGGAGCGGCGGCAGACGCCTCGGCGCTGGTGAGCCGGATAGGCTCACCCGAGCTCTCGTCTGCATCGGGGAGGACCGGACGACGCGTCCGGCCCCGGCTTTCCGGGGGCGCCGGGCGCCGGCGATCGCGGTCTCCGGGAGGGCCGCGGAGAATCCCTTGCCCGAGTGCGACCGCTCGCTCAGCGCGTAGGGCGATTCCGCATCCGCCGCTTCCCTCATGCCGTTCTGGGCGCGCTCGATCCCCCGTTTCAGGGAGAGTTTCTCGGGCGCGGTCAGCTCTTTCTCGTGGGTCTCGGCTTCCCGGAGAAACCGGAGCGCGCGATCGTATTGCTGGTAGTTGAGGTAGTCCAGCCCGTTGCGCAGCAGGTACCGAGCCCCGCGTGTGCTGGCAGCCCCGTACAGCGGCGCGGTATCGGCCGACGACGCGTTTGACGCGCCGGCCCCCGAGGAACGCGGGGGGGGTAACTGCTGGGCCAAGACGATCGAGGCCGTCAGGCCGGCCCCGAGCGTCCCCGCGATCCATGCCGTCGTCGTGCGTCGCAAGCCACGCCTCCTTGCTTTTTGGTCATAGGACATGGGTCATGGGTCATGGGTGGTCTTGCGATCGCGCAAGGCCTGGTGCGCCGATGCGCCGACTCCAAGCCGAAAGAAGGCACGTCGCAGGAGCTTCGCGTCCATCACCATTGACCGACGGGACGTGACCACTCACACCCGAGCACCTCGAAAGGCCATGTGTTACAGACCAATGACTAATGACTGATGACCTCGTTTTCGTTACTGAAGCTGGAGTAATTGGGAGCTTCCTGGGTAATGACGATGTCGTGAGGGTGGCTTTCCTGGACCGAGGCGGAGGTGACCTGGATGAAGCGAGCCCTGGTGCGAAGCTCCTCGATCGTGCGGGCGCCGCAGTAGCCCATGCCGGCGCGGAGGCCGCCCACGAGCTGGAAGACGAATTCCGCCAGCGGTCCCTTGTAGGGGACGCGGCCCTCGACCCCTTCGGGGACGAGCTTCTGATTCGGGGTGGTCTTGCCGTCCTTATCCGAGGTCCGTCCGACGGGCTCCTGGCGATAGCGTTCGTGTGAGCCCTTGGCCATCGCCCCGATCGAGCCCATGCCGCGATAGCTCTTGAAACTCCGGCCGCGGTAGATAATGGTATCGCCGGGACTTTCGGCCAGCCCGGCGAACAGGCCGCCAATCATGACGACGTGGGCTCCCGCGGCGAGCGCCTTGGTGATATCGCCCGAATAGCGGATGCCGCCGTCGGCGATGATCGGCACCCGGCCAGCGGCGGCCCTGGCCGTCTGGTGGATCGCCGTGATCTGGGGCACACCCACGCCCGAGACCACCCGAGTGGTACATATGCTCCCCGGTCCGATCCCCACCTTCACGGCGTCGGCCCCCGCCTCGATCAAGGCCCGGGCTCCCTCGCCGGTGGCCACGTTGCCCGCGACCACCTGGATCTCGTGGCTTCGCTTCACCCGCCGCACGGTCTCAACCACGTTCCGGCTGTGCCCGTGCGCCGAATCGACCACCAGGACATCCACCCCCGCGTCCAGCAACGAGGAGATCCGCTCGTAATCGTGAACCCCCACCGCCGCACCGACGCGCAGCCGACCCCGCCCGTCCTTGCACGCATGTGGATAGCGGTGCAGCTTGTCGATGTCCTTGATCGTAATCAGCCCTTTCAGTCGATATTGATCGTCAACCAGCAAAAGTTTCTCGACCTTATTCTTCGTCAAAATCCGATCAGCTTCCTCCAGGCTGGTATCCGCCGGAGCTGTGACCAGGTTGTTCTTGGTCATGACCTCTTCGATGCGCAGGTCGTTGGACTCGAGGAAGCGAAGGTCGCGGCGGGTGAGGATGCCGCGCAGATAGCCGTCGACCGTGATGGGCACGCCCGAGATATTGTGCCCTCTCATGATCTGCCGCGCCTCGCCGACGGTCGCATCCGGCGGCAGGGTGATCGGGTCGACGATGATCCCGTTCTCCGACCGCTTGACCTTGTCAACCTCGCGCGTCTGGTCCTCGATGGACATATTCTTGTGGATGACGCCGAGTCCCCCCTCCTGGGCCAGCGCGATGGCCAACTCGGCCTCGGTCACGGTGTCCATCGGCGAGGAGAGGATCGGGATATTCAGGCCGATCCGGGCGGTGAGCTGCGACCTCGTATCCGCCTCGTGAGGCAGGAGGTCGGAGTAACCCGGCTCGAGCAGGACGTCGTCGAAAGTGATGCCTTGATAGGCGATGCGGTCGTGCATCGGAAAAGCTCCGCTCGGAATCCCAACGATCCGGCCGGCACGACGAAACTGTGACAGGACACCCGTTCGATCGATCTGATGAAACGATTGACAGATAGGATCGAAAGGTCCGCGTGGCCGGATCAGGCTTGGTAGGTTCTGGGGCCTTTCCTGGTCCATTAAACCCACAAGAGGCGAACCTGGCAAGGGCAAGTTGGCTTCCCGTTCTGTACAATCGTTTCAATTCCCAAGACCTCAGGCATGATCCCCGGCCACCTGCTGATGAAGCTTCCCGCACTCCGCATCCGACTCAGAACATTGATCATCGTGATCGCGGTCTGCGCCGTGTTGTTCCGGATCGGCCATGAGATCTGGGGAGATCACACCGAGCGATGGCTCGCAACCTTGCAGAACGATCGCTCAGAGGATCGGCGCGTACAAGCCACCTACCATCTTCTCTCGATCGCGGGCCGCCTCGATCCGGATCTCGCCGTGCCGACCCTGACTGCGGCTATGAAGGACCCGAGTGCCCGAATCCGGGCGGCTGTTGCGACCCTTCTGACCGACCTGAGCCGGAGGTCTGAATCCGCGGTCGAGGCGCTCGTCGAGGGGCTGAAGAACGATGACGAACAAGTCCGCGTGGAGGCCGTCACAGGACTGGGTTCTGGCTTGAAGACGAAACGCGTGGAGAAGATCGTCATTCCGGCATTGATCGAGGCGATCGAGGACAAAAGCCGTCAGGTGGCATGGCGGTCGTCCAAGTCGGTGATCAAATGGGGAGCTGGCGAAAAAGAAGTTCCCGCGCTGATCAAGATCCTCGAAGGTCGCGGCGTGGTCCGGACCCGGATACCCGGGATACTTTCCGATCGCTGTTTGGCGGCCCTGGCCCTGGAGGAGATCGGCCCGGCTGCCAGGGCGCCATACCCGCTCTCATCGAAGCGACGAAGGATGCCGAGGCCCTCTTGCGCGTCTATGCCGCACGTGCCTTACTCGCGATCGGCGAACGTGATGCCGCCAGACCGGTGCTCCGCGCGGCCGTCGCAAACCCAGATCCTGAGGTCGCAACAGTAGCAAATCGCGCTTTGGAAAAGGGTAATGCCGAAGAGCGCTGAGTGGGTATCAAGGCTTCGAATCGATCCCCGACTTCAGCGGCCTCTTCACCGGTCGTGGCCGCACCCGGTTGGGCAGCGGCTCGCCGGTCTCCCGGTCGAACTCGTCGGGGCTGAGCGGGCCGGTCACGACATCGTTCGTCGCTCGCTCCCAATCCGCGAGTGCTCGCCGCATCTCGTCGAGGACCACGGCGAACTTCGGGTCTCCGGCGAGGTTGTGCAGCTCATGCGGGTCGGCATCGACGTCATAGAGCTCCTCGACCGGCCGGGGATGCACGAAGCAAACGCGCTGGGCTGGCGTCAGCTTCCCTTCGTCACGGAGCCGGCGCATCGCCCAGAAGGTCGGGCTGCGGACGGCATCGGCGGGCGGTGTCAAGGGCAGTTCGTGGTCGTCGTTGCGGATGTACTGGAACCGCTCGGAGCGGACCGACCGGCCGCGCACGGCGTAGTCGTGCCAGTTTCGCTCGGCGAAGATCGTGTCGTGGATTCCCGCCTTCGGGTCCTTGAGCAGTGGCGAGAAATCCTTGCCCTGGAAGTTTGGTGCCGGCTCGAGGCCGGCCAGTTTCAACATGGTCGGAGCGATGTCAACGGTGCTGACCAGGCGCTCGCAATGGCTTCCCGGCCGGACCTGCCCCGGCCATCGGACGATCCAGGGCATCCGGATGCCGCTATCGTAGAGAGTTGTCTTGCAGCGCGGGAACGGGCGGCCGTTGTCGCTGAGGAACAGGACCAGCGTGTTGCCGGCCTCGCCCTGACGCTCCAGCTCGGCCAGCACCTCGCCGACGTAATGGTCGAGCCGGGCGATTTCATCGTAGTACAGGGCCAGGTCCTTGCGGACCTCGGGCCGGTCAGGGAGGTACGGCGGAACGACGGCGTTCTCGGGACGGTGTGGCCGGGGGATGGTCCCCGCCTGGTAGTCCCGGTGTGGGTCGAAGGCGGCCAGCCAGAGGAAGAAGGGTTGGTCGCGGGGCCGATCGCGGAGCACGGGCACCCACTGAGCGCACCCGCTCTGGATCGCGCCGGCACCCTGGGCCACCATGCGCGATGGGGAGTCCGGGTTCGGTCCATTGGGGAGCTGGAACCCCGCAGTCCCGGCCTCACGGACGACGTCGAACCGATCCTTGACGGCGTTGCCCAGATGCCACTTCCCCGCCGCGGCCGTCCAGTAGCCGGCGGCCTTCAGTTTCTCGACGAACGTGACTTGTTCCGGCGGCAAGGGCTGATGCAGTTCCGCGGCGCCGGTATTGTGCGGGTACCGCCCCGTGATGAGGCTCGACCGGCTGGGGCTGCACGAACTGGCGGTCACGAACGCCCGGTCGAATCGCATCCCCTCCCGCGCCAGCTTGTCGATGTTTGGCGTCCGGACCGCCGGGTGGCCGTACGCCCCGCAATCCTCCCGCGCCATGTCGTCGGCGATCATCAGGATGACGTTGGGCCGCCCGGCTCCTTCGGCCCTGGGAGCCGAGGTCAGCAACAGCCCTGAGAAGAGCCCTGCCAGGAGGATCGTGCGGCATGTTCCGGCCTCGGTGTTGAGACGAAGTCGGCGGGGGCAGGGGAGAGCCCCGCGCCGACCGATCTCCGGTTCATTTCGGCGCCGACGGTGTCGGTGTCAACGCGGGCGCGGGCGTTGGTGCCGGCGCCGCGGCGGGTGTCCAGTCGAGTTTCAGCTCGATTTCCTTGCCATCACGGAGGATGGTCACGACCTTCTTCGGTCCACCCTCGCGGATGGCGCGGTTCAGCTCCATGCGGTCGGCGACTTTGGTCCCATCGACCTTGACGATCACGTCGCCCTCTTTGATACCGCCCTTCTGGCCGACGCTGTCGTCGAGCACCTCGGAGACGGTCAGCTCTTCAAGCGCCACGCCGAGCATCCGGCGATTGGCCATCCCGCCTGGAGCGCGGAGCTTCTCACGCGAGAGCAGGTGGTCGAGGTTGGCGATCCCGTAAGCGCTCATCGCCACGACCAGCGCCGAGTGCTTCTGGTACTCGGGGACGGCCGCGTCGAAGGTGTCGAACTGGGTATGGTGGGTGTGCCGGTAGACCGCCTTGCCCTTCTGTCCCCAGAAGAAGCCCGGCACGTTGGCGGAGAGGAACGAGGCGTGGTCGCTGCCGCCGCCCCTGAGACCGGCGACCTTCCGCACATCGAACGGGTAATCGTGATCGAGCTCTTTAACCGGGGCGAAGACCTGCTCGAGGTCGCTGAGCATGGCCTCGGTCCCGCCGATACCGGAGAGGTAGTTGGTGCCGCCATCGTGCACGAGCACAGCGGAGATCTTAGGCATGAGATCTTTATTCGCCTTGACGTAAGCGGCCGAGCCGAGCAGGCCCTGCTCCTCGCCGCTCCAGACCATGAACCGGATCGTGCGCCTCGGCTTCGCGCCGGCCTTCATGAGGATGCGGGCGGCTTCGAGAGTCGTGGCGACACCCGTGCCGTTGTCGGTCGTACCGGTGGCACCGTCCCACGAGTCGATGTGTCCGCCGACGATCACGTATTCATCGGGCAGCTCGACGCCCGGGATATCGGCGATCACGTTATAGAGCGTGATCGGGCCCTTCTTGAAGTAGTTGCGGATATCGAACTCGAGGGTGACTGTCTTGCCGTCCTTGAGCCAGCCAGCGATTTCCTCGAACTGCTTGCGCAGAAGACTGACCGAGGGAAGGGTCGGGAGCTTGTCCCAAGTGATTTTGTACTGGCCGCTGGTGATCAGCTCGGAGGTGGCGCCACGGGTGACGATGCCGGCCACCTTGGCATTTTCCAGCTCCTTCCGGATCGTGCGGAGAAAGGCCGGGGCCGACCGCGGGCCGCCACCCGGTCCCGGCAGCGGCAGCAGGACCCACGCGCCGGCGAGTGTCCCCTTCGCCTTGGCCTCATCGAGTTCTTTCTGATCCTTGGGTGCGAGCACGGCCTTGCCGCGGACCGCGCCTTTCGTACCGGCCGTCCAGGCCATCGTGGCGAACTCGAGAGACTTCGATTCCGGCTCGATGACCCGGCCGAACCAAGGGCCTCGATTGAACCCGACAGGGAACTCGCCCCACGGATCGAGCCGGGCGTTCTCGATCCCGAACGACGCGAACCGGTCGCGCACCCACTCGCAGGCATTGGTCAGATTGTCCGAGCTGGTCAGCCGCGGACCGATCCGGTTACACAACACGTCGAGGTGATCCATCACCTGGGAATCCTCCCGCCCCGCGGAGAGGATCCGATCGAGATCCATGCTCCGGGCTTTCGCGTTGTCCTTCTCTCCCGCGCCGACAAAGGATGGGACGGATATCGCCGTCCCCACGATGACCAAGCCAACCCAGAAACGCCGTCTCATGCGTGACCTCCGCTGAAGAATGACCGAGAGTCAGACCGAATTCACGGAGCCGACCGGGGAGGGATCAGCCACAGTTCATTGAAGAGCTATTCTTCTCCATCCGGGCGGTCGCGTCTAGCCTGTCGATTCTCGGTCATGCTCACCGAAGAATCCCCGCGACGATTGGGGCACAGCGATGACGAGTGCTTGCCACTCCGTTTGCGTCGGATCACGCGGGCGGCTCGAGCCCCATCGCACGCAACTGGGCCGCCATCTGCTCGGCACGTCGGCGCTCGGCGTCGCGTTCCTGGGCCACCTGGTCGCGTTCCTGGGCCAACCGGTCCCGTTCTTCCGCGAGCTCTTGATAGGTCAAGAACCGCTGACCATCGGGACCAAGAATCGCGAGCTCATTCCCCGAGAGATCGAATCGGATGCCCAGGCGGGGGCTGGTCCATCGGTCGATCTGGGGAATCTTATCGAGCCCTCCGTGGCTGCGAAGCCACCCCTCCAGCACGACGTCGTCGGGGTCGTAAAGATAGTATTCCGCCACACCGTATTTCTCGTAAAAGACGAACTTCTTCTGCATCTCGCGATAGCTGTTGTTCGGCGAGAGGACCTCGAAGACGACCTGGGCGCGATCCCGCCTTCCTCCCATTGTTTATACGAGCCGCGGTACCCCATGGGCCGCCCGAATGCGACCAGCGCAGTCCGGGGCCTGGCAAATCTCGGGATGTCCGACCACCGGATACCAGAGCAGGTCTCCGGCGACGAACACGTCGGGGCGGTGGCGATAGACTCGCTCCAGCCCCTCCTTGATCGTCACGATCCAACGGAACTGGAGCGTGTTTTCCGCCATGGGCTGTCCATCGCTGTCGGGGTAGATGATCTGCGGCCGCGCGGCAGGGGGAGTCAAGACGCTCATGAGAACGAACCCTCGGATTGGCCACCCGGGACATCAGATTGTTCATTCCCATTCTACCCGCGCAAGCGTCGGATACCAACGCGAGAGGCTTCGCGAAATCAGCGCTCACGGGATGTCACACGACGAGCACGTCGCCGGCCGGATCGTTCGAAACTCCCTCCGCCCTTGGAGTCGGCCGACCCTCGCGATACACTTTGATGAAACCGGCGGAGTTCTCGGGCCTGGAACGCTCCACGAATCCGTTGCGAACACCACGGCGCCGGTGTGGCGTGTGCGCGATCCGGGCGGGACGTGCACGAGGGCCGTCCACCTGGTAACAGGTGGATAACAGGTGGAGCAGCCGTACACTAGATGTATCGGCGTCACCTTAATGGATAATATATTATAGCATTAATATATTATAAATTTGTAAAACTCGTTTGTGAACGGCTCTGGTCCGGTCCCGAGATCGGTGGGACGATGAACGATCACCACGTCATCAGTTATTCCGGGGCCGACGCGCTGGACTTCGCCTTCAAGCTCCATGATGCGCTGGAGGCGGGTCACCCCCACGTCCCGGCCTGGCTCGACAAGAGTGACCTCAAGCCCGACCGGGATTGGGACGCGCAGATCGACGAGGCGATCCGCACCTGTGAGAGCCTGCTGTTCGTGATGTCGATCGACAGCGTGGAGGATCACTCGGTCTGCAAGCGCGAGTGGACCCGGGCGCTGCGATTCAAGAAGCCGATCGTGCTCCTGGCCTACGATCGGAAAGCCGTCCCGCCCTTCCGGCTGGATAGCCGGCAGCACATTGAGTTCAGCCGATGGCGCGACCAGGCCCCGTTCGACCAGGCCCTGGCCCAGTTGCGGAACCATCTGAAGTGGCTCAAGGAACCCGAAGGACAGCTTCGAGAGCTGGAAGACCGCCTGGCGGACGCAACCCGCGACCTCCGCCGTGCGGAGGGTTCCGATCAGGAGGCGCGCGTCCGTAGCGATATTGCCGATTTGGAGGCGCAGATCGAAACCCAGCGGCGGATCGTCGCCGACCCCGAAGCGGCCAAGAAGCGAACCGAGGAGAGCATCGCGCGGGGCCTGGAGCGGGAGCGACAGCCGGCGCAGCCGGTCGCGGGCATACCCCGCACGAAGTTCCTCAACCCGCCGCCGGCCCTCGCACCGAGCTATTTCCAAGATCGTCATGTCGAGACCCAACTGATCGGCGACTTCTTGAAAGACGAGTCAAAACGGCTGATGACGATCGTCGGCCGCGCCGGGATCGGCAAGACGGCGACGGTCTGTCGTGTTCTGAAGGCGCTGGAGCGGGGATTTCTGCCCGAAGACCTCGGGCCGCTCGAGGTCGATGGCATCATCTACCTGAACGCCATCGGCTCGCGACGGGTCAACGCGCCCAACGTGTACGAAGACTTGCTCAAGCTGCTTCCCGCGGACGTGGCCCGGCGGATCGAGGCGGTCGTGCGGGACGCGAAGACGACTACCGAGGTCAAGATGCGGGCTCTGCTCGAAGTCTTTCCCAACGGCCGCACGGTGGTGCTGCTGGACAACTTCGAGGACGTGATCGATCCTGCGACGCACAACCTCACCGATGCCGAGCTCGACGAGGCCCTCCGTGCGCTGGTGCGACTGCCCCACCACGGGGTCAAGGTGATCCTGACGACCCGCGTCGCCCCCCGCTGCCCTGAACCTGGTCCATCCGGGCCGGCAGATGCCGCTTGTCCTCGACGGCGGCCTGGAATCGCCCTACGCCGAGACCATCCTGCGTGAGATGGATGCCGACGGCAAGCTCGGGCTCAAGTCGGCTACGGACGAGCGGCTGGCCCTGGCCCGCGAGCGGACCCGCGGCTTCCCCCGGGCGCTGGAGGCCCTCGTCGCGATCCTCTCCGCCGACCGCGATACGACCCTGGAGGAATTCCTGGCCGGCCCGCTGCCCGAGAACGTGACCGAGGCCCTAGTCGGCGAGGCATTCAGCCGGCTCGATCCCACTCAGCAGCGGGTCATGCAGGCCCTGGCCGTCTATGGCCGCCCGGTACCTCCAGCCGCCGTCGATTACCTGCTCCAGCCTCACCAGCCCGGAGTGGACAGTGCCTCGGTCCTCAGCCGGCTGGTCAACATGCACTTCGCTCGCAAGGAGGCAGGGCGATTCTACCTGCACCCGGTCGATCGGGAATACGCGCTCGCGCGGCTCGTCCAGGGCAAGGTCGCGGATCGGGAGGCGGAAGAGGCGGTCTTCACGCTCTACGGACTCCGCCACCGCGCCGCGGAGTATTTCGAGCAAGCCCGCCTTCCCCGGGAGAACTGGAAGACGATCGAGGACCTCGCGCCGCAACTGGCCGAGTTCGACCTCCGCTGTGATGGTGAGGATTATGAGACGGCGGGGAATGTGCTGGTTGGGATTAGCTACAACTGCCTCATGCTCTGGGGCTGGAACCGCCGCGTGGTCGAGCTGAACGAGCGTTTGCTGAGCAAACTCGATGATTCCCGCCTCAAGATCGATCATCCTGAACAATCAGGGCAAAGCTTACCGCAGACTCGGTCAGGCGAAGCGCGCCATCGACTACCACGAGCAGGCCCTGGCCATCGATCGCGGGGTCTGTGACCAAAACGGAGTGGGGGTCAGCCTCGGCAACTTGGGCTCCTGCTACAGCGTCCTGGGCGAAGTGGCGCAGGGCCATCGACTACCACGAGCAGGCTCTGGAAATCAAGCGTGAGTTTGGGCGATCGGGGCAAGGAAGGAGACAACCTAGGCAACCTGGGCCTCTGTTACCGCGACATGGGCCATACAGCCTCGCCATCGACTACCTCAAACAGGCCCTGGAAATCGCGCGCAAGGTCGGCGACCGGCGGGGCGAGGGGATCACCCTCGGCACCCTGGGCTCCTGCCACTGGGTCTTGGGCCAGGTGGCCCGGGCCATCGACTACCACAAGCAGGCCCTGGAAATCAGGCACGAGGTCGGCGACCGGCGGGGCGTGGGGGGCGATCTTGGCAACCTGGGCTGGTGCTACAGCGCCCTGGGCCAGGTGGCCCGCGCCATAGGTTTCTATGAGCAGGCCCTGGCCATCGCGCGGGAGGTCGGCAATCGGGCGCAGTGAGGGCTACCATCGCTTCCGCCTGGCGCGGTCTGTCCCTAGATGAGGGACAGGATCTGGACGCGATCCGACAGGCGATCGAGGCTGTGCAGATCGCCGGAGAGACGGGAGATCTGAGACTCATCAGCTCCGCCAACGAGAGCCTGGCCTTGGTGCAGCTCTTCGTCGGCGACTTACGCGCCGCCCGTGCCGCGGCGGAAGCCGCCCGCGCTCACGATGTCCCGAGGAATAACCACAACGTCCAGGCGCTCCTGGGCCTGATCGCACTGCGTCAGGGCGATCACGTCGCAGCCGCCGAGGCGTTTTCGGCGGCGATCGCGCATGCCAAAGTGATCCACGAACTCTGCGACCAGAATTACGATGTCCTCGATGCCAAGGGACTGGCCCTAACCGGCCTGGCGGTGCTCGAGGGAGGCCGCGCGCGGCCGAGGCGATCGCGGCGTTCCGGGCCGCCCGGGCGATTACCATGGCTGCCGGGATCGTCGGCCGCGTGCGGCGGCTGCTCGACGCCCTGGCGCCGGCCGATGGGGTGGGCGTGTTGACTCCCATCTACCCGGCCGCCGAGGGGCGGGACGACGATGCGGGACCGGCCTTGTCATAGGATCTCAGCTCCGGCGCGGTGGGAATAGCCCATTCGGCCGGATCTCGACGCGGGATCGCTGATTATCGAAGTTGACGTTGAAGTAGCGGAAGAAGCCGATCTGACCGAAGGTGATGATAATCGTCTCCTCACCATTTGCTTCCAGCGGCGGGTACAGGAAGGCGACCTTCGGGACGACCCATTGGTACGACGTCTTTCCCTGCCGGAACTCGAAGCCGACATCCTTGCCATAGAAGCCTTTGGCTTGCTGACCGCCGGTACCACGGAATCGCGCCGGCTCACGAGGATCGATCTCGACACCTATGCGAGTCGCCACGTTCATCGGGATCGTCGTCTCGTCTGCGCCCGTATCGAGCAAACCCAATAATCGGCTCGTCCCCGCGGGCCCAGAGACCCGGATCGGAACCACGGGACGCCAGATCGTGGGAAAGGGATGGGCCGGACTGGGCTCAACGTCAAACGGCCGGAACGGAAACTTCACCGCCGGAGTCCCCCCATGGCGACCTCGAAAATAGGATCGTCCTCGCCGGCTGTGGTCGCGACCGCTTCGGCCTCCTCCAGGGTTTTCCCCGAGCCGATGATCCGGAGGCCGTCTGACGACCAGGCCACCCAGCGTCCGGCCAGTTCCAGCGGCATGGACTGCGGCACCTTGTTCTTCTCGCCCTCGGGTTTCCGGCGACTACGCGGGTTCTTCGATGTTGCCCGGCTCTTGCTCATGATTGCGACGAACTCCCAAGGTCAATATCCTCATCCGGCGGTCGATCCGAATAGCGATATTCGCGACCATACTTGAGAACCTCTTCGAAACCCTCCACATCGGTGACCGACCCAATCACTCTTTCCAACCAGTTGTCGGGATCGGGCATCTTGGCGAGCCGCCGCTGAATCTCGGCGATCGCTTGCTCGACAGCGGCGAGCCGCCGCTCGAACTCTTCTTCCTTGGTCATGGCTTCAACCCTCGAGGCTGCTGATTCCTCTTCCATCCACTCTATACCGACCGCGCACTCGGGGACAAGCAATGCCGTAAAGGAACAAGGTTGGCGAGTCTCACGGGAGTTGTTCTTGCGGGGCTTGTCGGCCGAGTCGCCTTCGATGCCGGCCGCCCCGTCGCGTGCACCGGGTTGCTCACTTCAACGGCTGTTTCCCAAAAGCCTCCGCGGGCGGCTCCTCCGGGACCTTTAACTCCGATCGCAGGTGGTCGAGCTTGTACTTCATATCGTCCTGGACCGCCCGGTATGCCGGGTCACCGTACACGTTGAGCAGCTCGTGCGGGTCGTTTTCGAGGTCGAAGAGCTCCCAGCCGTCCAGATCGGGCCGGTCGAAGCGGACGAGCTTGTAGCGGTCGGTGACCACACCATAATGCGGCCGGACGTGGTGTGGTGTGGGATATTCATAATATTGATAGTAGAATGCGTCTCTCCAATTCTCGGGCGTCTGGCCCTTGAGCAATGGGACGAGGCTCCGGCCCTGCATCTCACCCGGGACCGGCAGTCCGGCCGCTTCCAGGAAGGTCTCGGCGAAGTCGAGATTCGAGACCAGGCTCCTGCTGGTGCTGCCGGCTTCCGTCACGCCGGGCCAGCGGACCAGCAGTGGTGACCGCAGCGATTCCTCGAAGATCCAGGCGCTTGTCGAACCAGCCGTGCTCGCCGAGGTAGAAACCTTGATCGGCCGTGTAGATCACGATCGTGTTGTCGGCGAGCTTCTCGTCGTCGAGGAACTTCAGCAGCCGGCCGACCGATTCGTCCACGGCCTTGATGCAGCCGACGTAGTCGTGCATGTACCGCTGATACTTCCAGCGCACCAGGTCTTTGCCCTGGGGTTGGGCCTTGCGAAAGGCGGTGTTGCGTGGCTCGTAATAGGCGTCCCAGGCCTTGCGCTGATCGGGCGTCAGGACCTTCGGCGGGGTGAGCTTCAGATCGACGTCGTTCATGGTCTTCTCGATCGTCATGTCCTGGTCGTGCTCGGCGAGGCCGCGCCCGGAATAGTCGTCGAAGAGGGTGGGCGGCTCGGGATACGTGCGATCGGCGTCGTGGCCCAGGTGGCGGAGGGCCGGCAGCCACTCGCGGTGCGGCGCCTTGTGCTGGCACATCAACAGGAATGGCTTCGACTTGTCGCGACTCTTCAGCCAGGCGATGCTCGAATCCGTGATGAGGTCGGTGGTATAGCCTTCGTGCTTCACTTTTTGACCGTTATGGATCATGGGCGGGTTGTAGTACACGCCCTGGCCCGGCAGGATATGCCACTCGTCGAAACCGGTCGGGTCGGTGACGAGGTGCCACTTGCCGATGATCGCCGTCTGGTAGCCGGCGGCGTGCAGGAGCTTCGGAAACGTGGTCTGCGAGCTGTCGAATCGGCTGTTGGTGTTATTGTAGAAACCGTTGCAGTGAGAGTACTTCCCGGTCAGGACCGAGGCGCGGCTGGGTCCGCAAATGGAGTTCGGCACGACGCAGCGGTCGAATCGCATCCCTTCCCGGGCCAGACGATCGATGTTCGGAGTCTCGATCAAGTGCCGTGGGTCGTTGTAGGCGCTGATGGCCTGGTAGGCATGATCGTCGCTGAAGATGAAAAGGATGTTCGGCGGCTTTCGACTCGGCGCGGGGTTCTGGGCTCGAGCGACCGGGGGAGCCCCGGCGAGGCCGCAGGCGATCACGAGCATCAGGCAAGCCGAGCACACGCGGTTCCGCTTCATCGATGGCTCCTTTCGGTTGACCCCAGGCGGGGAGGCGATCCGAGGGGACGATGAAAACCAGCATGAGGCATGACGCGAACCAATTCAACCGGGTTCCTCCCGACCCGAGGATCTCGTGGAGTCCCCGTGGGATGCGTCCAGGAAACTTTACCCTCGGGTGTCACAGCGCGCATCGTTTTGGGAAGTATTCTTCCAGGAGGATCGTGATGACAGGAGACTGTGACGCGGCTTCGACCGATGAGACGCTCAGCCGGCTCTCGCGAGCCCGGGCGGGGGACCCGCGCCTTCGACGAGCTCTTTGGGCGGCATGGTGTGGCCTTACATCGGGCCGTCGCTTGGGCCGCGATCCACAGTCTGCCGCTCTCCGAAGCCGCTCTGTAGGTGGCCGAGACTTTCAATCCGACCCGGAGTCGAGACGAGGAACCCGTAGCGAGAATCCGTTCTGCGCAGGAGTTAGCGCGTCCGCCTCCTGCGAAGGTCGCGCATCCAACCGGCGGGACCCTCTGAACTCTCGATCTCTTGATACTCAGGCCGGTTCACCCTCCGCTCGGCGTCAGTTCTTGCGTCGGACAACCCTCCCACCACCGGACGGGGGTCCGATCCCAAGAAACGGAGACGGTGCGCGCAAAGCCGGCTAACGTGACGAGGGATCTTGAACATCCGCGACAGAGATTCAGCACTCGCGCCATCGGGACCGATGCCTCACCTTGCGAGGGTTTGACGCTGGTGCAACGAACCTGCGCCGCGGTATCCTTGAGAGAGGCCGTCGTCCGTGTTGTGAACGTCTGACAACCGCGAGAGAGGGGTGGCTTACAAGTGTAAGATATGTAAAGGGTGAATATCCCCCTCTTATCGACGAAATCCGAGACGTCGTTTAGGGACTTACGTCAAATTGCCGGTGTAAAGCCTCGTTTAGAACTCACAGTTGTCATCCCGGCGAGTCGAGGACCGAACCATGCGAGTGCCCCGTGTGCGGTTTACGGTGCGGCAGATCATGGTCGCGGTGGCAGTCGTCTCGCTTGCCCTCTGTGAGGAGAATTATCGGCGAAAGCGAGCGACCGAGCAGCGACGCGAATCGTTCGAGTCACGGGCTAGGATCTACCGCATCTACGCCTGTCAGTTCCGGGATGTCTATGAGAAACGGACATCGGACGTCTTTTCGCTTGGTCATGGCCCGGAGTTTGCTGCTACCCCGGCGCTGCGACTGAAGTGGGCGCAGTATTACGAGAGTCTCGTAGGTAAGTACGAGCACGCCGCCTCCCGCCCCTGGGACCCCGTTCCTCCCGACCCTCCGACGCCCGAGCTCGTCATCCCCGGCGACCAGTATTGACGGATTAGAGGCACGAAGACAGCGTATGTGGTCATCGATAGTTGAGCCGGACATATGGGCCGTTCCGGGGCGATCTGTATGCAGATGCGCAGGCCGAACCTCCGAGAGCCGACCGACCGGGAACGACTCATTTCGGAGTGGCTGGGTTACGCCGAGTCGGGGAACGAAGACCGCTCCTGGGCCTACGCCGTCTTGAGCGATCTCATCGACGAAGATCCTGGCCTTGCGTGGGAAGTCATCCTGGATCTCCTCCATCGTGCGCGCAACCGAGAGCGCATTCGGCCTGGCGGCGGCAGGCCCACTCGAAGACCTCGTCGCCTGGCACGGGCGGGAAGTGATCGACCTCATCGAGCCCCGAGTGCGGGACGACGAACTTCTGCGGAGGGCACTGTCGGTGCTGTGGGTGGGACGAGACACGCTCGATTCGGAGACCCTCGCGCGATTCGGGAGCCTTGGAGTCGAGCGCATCGGGTGAATTATCGATGAAACGGGCACGTTGAGCCCCCGAGGCCCCATCCATGCGCCTCCCCGGGATGACGATGCGGCCGTGGATGGTCGCGGTGGTGGTCGTCGGGCTGGTGACGAGAAACGTGTCCCCGGAGTAGAATGCAGGTCGGTTCCGGGAACTGCCCGGAGACGGCGGTGCTTGGGGCGCGGGACGGATGGGGGATGCCATGCTTCCGGTCGGCGAGTGTCGGGAGCTTGTGATTCGGGTCCGCGAGGGTCTCCGGCTGGCGGTCGGGGCCATGCTGTCCTGGCGTGAATCGCTGGCCACGCTGGCGATCGGGACGCTCTCCACCGCGCTCGGGGTCGCGGCGCTGGCGGCGCTGGCCGTGCGCCACCCGCGCTTCGACATGGTCGATGCGGCGTTCGTCGGCCACTGGCTGGGGATCGCCGGCATCTTCTTGGCCCTCCGGATCGGGCGCGGCATGTCGCTGCTCTCGATGCTCGGCACGGCGCTGTGCCTCGTGGTGGTGGGGCCGATCTACGCGCTGGCGGCCCTTGGGCTGCTGGGTATCGCGGCGTGGATGGTGCTCTCCGTGTGGGCCGTGCGCGGTGCTACGCGTCCTCGGCGGATAGCCGTACCACTAGAGTCTGTCCCGGAAACTTCAAAGGCTGTCTCGTAGGGTGCTCTATGAGCACCGAATTCGGCAAAGTCCGCCGTCTCGGTGCTCACAGAGCACCCTACAAAGACCTTCTGAGTTGGCTCGTCGAGTGGGTTCTCCTTCGATGTTCCCGCGAGTGGGGGCTCAATCCGTTGCCCGCGCGTTGGCCAGGGCGAGCAGGGCGAAGGAGGTCACGATATGGGGGTCACCCTCCATGAATCGGTCATCGTGGTTGACCCAACTTCCGTTGGCATTCTGCCGCTTGGCCAGGGCCGCGACGAGCTCGGCTCGCCAGTTGTGCTGGTGGCCCTCGGCGTCCACGAGCGTCGGTTTGCCCATGAGGGCCATCGCCTTGGCGAATGTCTGATAGTAGTAATAGAGCCCGCGCTGACCCTGGCCGGGGTTCTCGTCCAGCGTGTAGTTCTTCTTGATGTATTCGAGGGCCGCCTTGACGCGCGGATCGTCCTGGGTGAGTCCCGCGTAGATCATGCTCTTGAGTCCCGCGTAGGTCATCCCGGCGTAGGAGCGGAGGCCGCCGTCGGCGCCCTTGGGCGCCGCCTGGCCGCGGCCTTTGGCCGTCTTGCCCCGGGGACCTCCACTTCCGCTCTCCGTTCCGGCGGCCGGATTGTAGACGAACCCGCCGTCGTTGACCTTCGCGGCTCTCGGCTGGTCGTTGAACTCGCTTTTGAGGTTCTGGCACCGCGAGACGAAGATCAGTGCCTTCTGGAGCGCGGGGTCATCGGGAGGCAGGCCGGTGTCGCGAAGAGCCTCGATAAAGAACGCCGTATTGGAGAGGTCCGGCCGGCTGTTGCCGCCGCCGTAGCCCAGCCCGCCATATTCGGGATCATCGCGTCGCTTGCCTTCGCCCTCGTCGAGCTGGGTCGATTTGAGGAAGTCCTGTCCGCCCTTGATGATTCGATTGTAGCGACCGGCGCGATTGGCCTCGTGGAAGGCCATCAGGGCGACCGAGGTCGTGTAAACCGAGTGCGGTGCCTCCGACAGACCACCCTTGGGACCGATGTACCGCTCGAGAAAAGCCAGGCCCTTGGTGACCGCCGGATCGTCGGGTGTGACGCTCCCGGACCGGAGCATCGCCGTCACGACCAATGCCGTGATGCCCGGTTCGCGATCGCCCGACCAGCTCCCGTCGCTCCCCTGCCGGGGCCGGAGGAAGGCGACCGCCTTACCGGCGATCGCGGCGGCATCCGGCACTTCGTCATCGGCGGCAACAACGCGGGCCGGCCATGTTGCCAGGCCAATCAGGCCCGCGCCCTGAACGCCCCGGGCGAGAAATGTCCGTCGCGAGCAGATCCGCATCATCAGTGAAACTCCCCGATCGAGAACCATGGCGCAGCGCGGGTTGATCTTCGCGTCCGGTGCGTTCATTTAGCAACTGCCGCGCCGACCATCGGGACGATGCGCAAGTCTCTGTGAAGCAATGGATTGGAGGATTCTTGCCCATCAGCGTGCGCGGTTTCGTGGCGGAACTTTCACCAGCGAAGGACAATTCCTGTCCAGGAATCGCTCGGAGACCTGGGTGAATGCGACCACCGGGACCGGGTTGAAGTCTGGGGCAATTTCCGAATCGTCTCCGGGCTTATTCTGGCGAGTGCCGTTCCGAGCTCAAAGGGTGTACGAGAATGGTGTAGTAGCCCACCGAAGGCGCCGCGATCTTCGGTGGGCCTCACGCCGCGATGCGGCGTTCGACCCACCCTACAAGGGCTGCCCGGCAGTCGCGGCCCGCGAGGCCGGTCGCCAGGCAACCTGAAGCGATCTTCGGTGGGCCTCACGCCGCGATGCGGCGTTCGACCCACCCTACAAGGGCTGCCCGGCAGTCGCGGCCCGCGAGGCCGGTCGCCAGGCAACCTGAAGCGATCTTCGGTGGGCCTCACGCCGCGATGCGGCGTTCGACCCACCCTACAAGGGCTGCCCGGCAGTCGCGGCCCGCGAGGTCGGTCGCCAGGCAACCTGAAGCGGCCGATCCGTAATTCTCGTAGGGACGCGTCGAACGATGCTCGCATCATGGAGGCTCACCAATCGCCTCTCTCTGGAACGCGGGTGTGGACCGCCGAGCCATGGACACGGGCAATGCCCTCAGCCCGTGCAGCAGCAGACCCGGCCGCCATCGCAGCGCATTGACAGGGACAGCCAGCCGGAGGTCGGGCATCCGGCGCAGCAGGGTGTTGATGGCGATCTGGCCCTCGAGCCGGGCGAGCGGTGCTCCCAGGCAATAATGCATACCCAGCCCGAAGGCGACGTGCCGGTTCGGCTCGCGTGCCAGGTCCAGTGTATCCGGGCCGTCGAACTGACGCTCGTCGCGATTGGCGGAGGCCAGCACGGCGAAGACCAGCTCGCCGCGGGGGATTGTGACCCCTTCGATCGTCACGTCCTCGCGTGTAAACCGCTCGGTGGCCGTCAACAGCGGGCCGTCGTAGCGGAGCAGTTCCTCGACGGCCGACTTGATCAAGGACGGGTCGCTCCGTAATGGCTCCATCGAATCGGGATGTTCCATCAGGGCGAGCATCCCGTTGCCGATCAGGTTCACGGTCGTCTCGTGTCCGGCGATCAGCAGCAGGACGATCATCGCCACCAGCTCGTCTTCGCTCAACTGATCGCCGGCCTCGTGCGCCCCGACCAGGGCGCTCACCAGGTCATCCTGGGGATCCGCGCGCCGCGTCTTGATGAGCTTGCGGACGTAGGTCAGGAACGCCCAGAGCGTCGGTACCGCCTTCAAGAGGCGCCAGGTCGTGTTCGTCGACGTGACGACGACGTTGGACCAGCGCTGGAACCGATGTCGGTCGCGGACCGGAACGCCGAGCATCTCCGCGATGATCGTTGTGGGCAACGGCTGGGCATAATCGCGGATCAAGTCCATTTGCCCTCGAGATTCCACGGCGTCGAGCAACTCGTCGGTCAGCGCCTGGATCCGCCCGCGGAGGTCCTCGATCAGCCGCGGCGTGAACGCCTTGTGCACCAGGCCCCGCAGCCGGGTATGATCGGGCGGGTCAACGTCGAGCATGTTACGCTCCAGCGGCCTGACGAACTTCGGAACCCAGGGCTGCTTTGCCGCCTGTTCGGGCGACACCGCGCTCCAGCGGTTCTTGACGAACCGGTCGTCTTTCAGCATCGCGGACACGTCGTCGTACCGCGTCACCAGCCAGGTGGTCTGCTTGCCCGGCAGCGACACGCGGTGAACCGGGGCCTCCGCGCGGAGGCGGGCGTAATACGGATACGGGTTGGCCTTGAACGCCGAACTGGCGATGTCAACGGTCTCGATGGGAGTCATGTCACCTCACCCGATTCCTGGATGGTCTGTTCACCAATGGCTTGCGTTATTCTATAACAGAAGACGACCTCCGGCGTGGATGGTCCGGGTTTTCGAATCCCCCTCGCTGGAGATCGATCGGAAAGCGGGAGGTCGAGACGATGCCGCGCTGGAGGGACTCGGACGACTGGGATGACGACGACCCGGGGATCGTGTATGACCCGGAGGATGTCGATTGGCATGAAGACGAGGACGAGGATCCGACGGTCCCCTGCCCATACTGTCATCGCGAGATCCTCGAAGAGGCGGAACGGTGTCCGTACTGCGAGAGCTACATCTCGAAGGAAGACGTACCCGCCGCGCGCAAGCCCTGGTGGATCGTCGTCGGCGTCATCGCGTGTCTTTATGTCGTCTATCGATGGAATGTCTGGTGGTGAATCGCAATTCGGCTCGAACCGACGGGCCGGATCTCAGCCCTCGAGGTGATCATGCTCCCCACGCTGGTTCAACAATACCCACGCTGGTTCGAATACGAGAAGGACACCCATCGCCAGGTTCTGGCCTCGCTGGAGACCGTCCCGGAGGACGGGCGAAGCTCGGAGCCGTTCCAGAAGGCTGTGAATATCATGGGCCACATCATCGCCGCGCGGCGCATGTGGCTGTATCGTTTCGAGCCCTCGTCGTTCGAGCGGCCCGCGGAACTGTTTCCGACGGCTGCCACGCGCGACGGCCTGGTGGCCGAGCTCGCGACCATGGAACGCGACTGGTCGGACTATTTCGGGCGCCTGGACGAGCCTGAACTGGCGCGGGCCTTCGACTACGTCACGTCCGAAGGAATGAAGTTCCGGAGCGTCGTGGTGGACGTCCTCACCCAGCTCTACGGCCATTCGTTGTACCATCGCGGTCAGATCGCCTCGCTGGTCCGCGCGGCCGGGGGTGAGCCGGCCCGGACGGACTTCATCTTCTGGACCCGTGAGTCGATCGCGTCGCCGAATGCTTCGTAGTCGCTCTCGGTCGGTCATCATGGCGTCATCGTCGTTCGGGCACGAGTTCGGCCACGACCATCGCATGAACGTCGAGCCGGGGGACGACGACGCTCGGCCCGCGCGGCGTGGATTCGACCTTGAGATCGCGTCCTTCCGGCTCGAGGTGCACTCGGCCCAGGCGATAGCCCGAGTCGAACGTGATCCGGATGTCGTGGATGGGTACGACCTCCTCGCGGAGCGGCACGTCCTCGTCGGGCCGGGCGTGGAACGCGGTGGTATTGAGGTCGCTATACAGGTGGACGATGAGTCGCTGCGAACCACCTTGCGATTGCCGCATCAGCGTCGAATGGACGCACATCGGCGCTTCGAGGGTGATGGGCGCGGGGCCGGAGGCGACCCAGTCGATTGAGTTGGCGATCAGCAGGCGCTGATAGGGATACGCATAAAGATAATAGGCGGCGTCGAATCCACCGGCGAAGTAGACCACGCGGCCGCGGCCGAACGAGTGGGCGACGACTCCGGGGAATTGCCGATCGCCGACACCCTCGCCCGATTTCACCCGAAGTGTGCCGACGATCCGGGCGGCCGGGCTGGTGGGCACGACCCGCACTGCGGGCCCCTTGAAGGTGACGCGGGTGTCGCCCACGTAGGTCGGCATCCGGCCTCGATTGAGGAACGAGCCGACGTCCTGCTGGAAGTCGAAGACGTCCTTTCGCTTCTCCCAGTAGTCGGGTCCGATCGACCTGGCGAAGTTCTCGTCGAGCGCTTCCCGGCTGGCGGAGGTGGTGATTGTCCCGCGATGCTCGACCCCGAAGACGCGCGCCAGGGCGAAGTTCGGGCGCGGGTTGCCGTACTCGTCGAATAACGAGGCGTCGAGGCTGGCCACCAGGCCGCCGCCGCGCTCGACGAACTGCCCGATGGCGGCAACCTGTGCGTCGTCGAGGCAGGCGGTGTTCGCCAGGATGAGCACCTTGTACGGGGCGAGGTCCGCGGCATTGAGGTTCCAGTCGTTGATCACGGTGAGCATCCGGTGCTCCTCGACGGCGGCGCGGAAGGTGCCGAGGACGTTGGCCATGTAACGCTCCTCGACCCGGCCCGCCTCGCGGCCGTAGAAGTTACGGGTGTTGTCGCTCATCACCATCGCCGCGTAGGGCTCGGGCTTCTTGTGGGTGAGCCAGGGCTTGCGCCGCTGGACTTCGTCGAGGCAGGCGTAGAGCTCGGCTTGAAGATGGGGTGGCTGGCCGACGGCGATGCTGGGAGCTGCGCCGTAGGTGAGGGTCAGGAGCATGCGACGGAGGATTTCCTGCGGCGGGAAGCTATCCTTGCCGTAGGGATTGCCGTGGCTGAGGATATAGGGCTCGCTGAAGGCCGTCCGGTGGTTGGTGCACGCCCAGATATACGCGTTGGCGAACGCCGGGAGAATCGTGGTGCCGCGGTTGGTCTCGTCGAGCCAGAACTCCTGGTCGGGCGCGTCGAGCAAGAGATTCATTCGCGCGGGCATGTTGCGCGGGATCGAGAGGAAATGGCCGAACCGGCCGGCGTTGGTCGTCCAGGTGACGAGCGCGACCTCGGGCTTGATCCGCTTGAGCCGCTCCTGCATCCGACGGACCAGGTCTTCCATGCGGCGGTCGGCCCAGTGCTGATAGCGGCGGAACGCGGGATCGTTCATATCCGTTTTGGGGATCTCAGCGCCGGTGGCCTTGCGGTAACTGGCCCGGCAGTGCTGGCAATAGCAGACGCCGCCGTAGTGCAGCCCATCGAAGCTGAAGGCGTCGACCGCGGGATACTTCGTGAGGATCTCCGCGAGGACATCGATGAAGAAATCGCCGTAGGGGCCGAGCAGGCAGAGCATCCCGCCGTGTGGATATTTCTTCAGATCGATCTGGGGGATCTCGGTGGTATCGGTCGCGATCCGGCGCCAGTCGGGATGGTTCTCATAAACCTCGCCCTGAAGGCAGGGCGGATAGACGCCCAGGATGCGGACGCCCAGCTTCTGATACTCGGCGATGTCCTTCTCGACCCGGCCGAGCGGGACATGCGGACTGCGCTTCTTGAGGAGTTTGCTGTCATAATAGGGGTAGAACGGGTTGACGAAGCCCAGCTCACTGATCGTCACGCCGTGCGCAGCGGCGGCGGTCCGCGCCTTGGTGTCCATCCCCGAGAGGGTATAGCCGCAGCCGATCGTTTCCTGTACCCAGGCCGGAACCCGCACTTGCCGGAACGGAGCCGTGTCGAACGGCTGACTCATGATGACCTCGCCCCAGATCGCCGGCTCGTCACCGCGGCACAGGGCCTGCCAGAGAGCCAGTCAGCGCGAGGAAGATTATCGATGCGAATGTGGCGGGTAAGGGTTGTCTCATGGCTGCGGTCTCCAGGTGGTAGATCGATGAATCTCGGCGTTGTCCTCATAATGATCGCATTGAGATGGTTTTGCCCAGATCGCCGCTGGGCTCTTGGGCCGATTCTCGACATCGGGGAATTGCATTCGGCTCATGGGTCGGGATTGGTCATGACCGATGTCAGCGGATCAGTAGGGTGGGTGCAACCCACCATCCGGCCTAGGGTTATGGTGGGTTGCACCCACCCTCCACCAGAGTTCCCGACCCACCTTGGTCGATGAGCCATTGAATTCGAGACTCCCCCTTCATGGCGCGTCCTTGATTCCAATATCGTTGAATCGCCCCGATCGATACGTCGTTGAAGCGTTGGTCAAGTTCGCCTGAATGGGCTTGACTTTGTCCAATGCGGCTCGTCCCTGACCGGGCACGCTGTTCTGGGCCCAGTGAAACGCCAGTCGCTCCGGCTTCTGGGTCGCCGGTCCCTGCCGGTTCACGCGGTTGACCGCGAATCGGCGCATCATGAACCGTGTCCGACGATGTATCGCGATCACGATTTCTCCTGGTACGATGACTCGTCGGTGCTCGGCGAATCGATGCTTCGGATGATACTCCTGGGCTGACGATCGTTGACCGACTGTCTCCCAAATCGGTCGAGCTCGCGAGTTGAAGGGTCGCGGAGTCTCCGTGGCATCGGAGCAGGCTCCCGTCGTCAGACGCTTGCTGACATTGGATACTCCTCACCGTCTGAACCTAAGGCTGACGTCCAGGGATCGATCCGAGGGCCTCCGTGATGGAGTCGGACAAGAACGACACGAACTTGCTGTTCGGCATCCTGGCGATGAAGATGAACTTCATACGCCAGGACGATCTGCTCGAAGCGATGGGGATCTGGTTCCTCGACCGGCAGAAGACCCTCGGTGAGATCTTGACCGAGCGGCAGGCGCTTTCCCCGAAGGATTGCGATCTCCTCGACGCGATGGTCCACGAGAGCCAGGCTCGGCAGGGCCAGCTCTCCAAGCCGAACGGCCAGGACCGACCCAAAATCCCAGTCAAACCGCGCGAATCGAACGGGGCTGTCGAGGACGACGATGCGCAACTCACGACCGAGGCCGGTCCGTCGAGTGGCGGCGAGTTAACGATCGACTGGTCGGATCGCCAGAAAGCCAGCGAGGACGAGCGCTACGTCGTGGTTCGCCCTCACGCCAAAGGGGGAATCGGCAAGGTCTCGGTCGCCCTCGATGTGCAGTTGAACCGCGAGGTCGCCCTCAAAGAGCTGCTGGAAGAGCATCTCGAGAAACCGGACAGCCGGGTGAGATTCCTTGTGGAAGCCGAGGTCACGGCGCGGCTGGAGCACCCCGGAATTGTTCCCGTCTACGGGATCGGCTTGAACGCACGGGGTGAGCCGTTCTACGTGATGCGATTCATCAAGGGCGAGAGTTTCAAAGACGCAGTCCACCAATTTCACAAGAGCCGCGGCCTTCGGTCGGGCGAGTCCTCGTTGCGGTTCCAGCAGTTGCTCCGGCGTTTCGTCGACGTCTGCTATACGATCGAATATGCTCACAGCCGCGGGGTGATCCACCGTGACCTCAAGCCTTCGAACGTCATCGTGGGTAAGTATGGCGAAACCCTGGTCGTCGACTGGGGCCTGGCCAAGTGCGTCGGCAAGGACGAGAAACGGGTCCTGGCGGACGAGGCGACCATCCGGCCGTCGTCGCACAGCGGTTCGACCGACACGATCGCCGGGTTCGCCGTGGGGACTCCGGCGTACATGAGCCCGGAGCAGGCGGAGGGAGAGACGAGCCACATTGGGTTCGCCAGCGATGTGTATGGTCTGGGAGCGACCCTGTACTACCTGTTGACCGGCCAGAACCCGATCACGGACCGGGAGGTCACGACGGTTCTCCGTCATGCGCGCCGCGGTGAGTTCCTTCGCCCGCGCGAGGTCAACCCCAAGGTCCCGCTTCCCCTCGAAGCGATCTGCCTGAAAGCCATGGCGTATCGTCCCGACGATCGCTTCGCTTCACCCCAAAACCTGGCGCACGACCTGGAGCTCTGGCTGGCCGACGAGCCGGTGACGGCGTGGACAGAGCCTCTGTGGGTGAAGCTGCGTCGCTGGGTGAACCGAAACCGGACGCTGGTCAGCTCGGCCGCGGCGGCACTCCTGGTCGCCCTGGTGACCGGAGGATATCTGGCTTACGAGTTCAACCTGAGGAGGGCCCGCCGGCAGATTGAAGCCAATGCCCAGGTGAACTCCCTCTCGACGGCCGAGGTCCGGTCCATGCCGCAGATCATCGAACGGCTCGGTGCCGACCGTTCACTCGTCCAGGAGCGGCTGCATTCTCTGTTGAGAAATCGGGCGAGATCCGCCGGCCGGATCGGGGCGGCGCTGGCATTGCTTCCGGACGATCCATCGCAAGCGCAATTCCTCGTCGACCACCTCGCGGAGCCGGAGGCGACTCCCGAGGAACTGCTCGTCATTCGCGACGGACTGCTGCGGAACCACGCTCTGGAGCGGTTCATCGGCCCGCTCAAGGCCGGTCTCCCCTCCCCTTCGGAGCCGCTCGGGAACGTCGCAGTCCGGGCACTCGGTGTCCTGGCGCTGGCCCAACCCGACTGGAGCCGGTGGCCGGAGTTCGCCGACCGGCTCGCCACGAAGCTGGTGCAGGTCAATCCGTTCGAGATCGCGGCGTGGCGGGAGGTCTTTCAGCCGGTGAGCCGCGTGCTCGAATTCACCGTTGCGCCGGATCTATTCCGACCGCTCCCAGAGAGAACCACGGGCTTTGGCCTTCTCGCTACTTCTGGAATTCGGGTCAGAACCGGACCAGCTCCAGCGTGCCGAGACGCTGGCCGGCTTGTTACCCGACGCCGACTCGGACCAGTTCCGGTCGATCCTGAGCCGCCTGTCTTCCCCGTCCGATCGCGATCGGGCCCTCGCCGCGATCCTACCGGCGATCCAGTGCGCCGGCGCAGCGCGACCTCGCCCTGGCGGCAGCGCCAGGCTCGGCTCGCCCCGGCCTTGCTCGAGTTCGCGCGGGCAGAGCTGGTCTGGCCCATGCTCATGCACCGCGACGACCCAAGCCTGAGCGCCGGAGCTGATCCACATCCTGGCCGATTATGACGTCGATCCGAAAGTCCTGATCGAGCGTCTCAAACAGGAGCCGAATCGCAGCATACGCCGGGCGCTGATCCTCGCCCTGGGCGGTTTCGCGCCGGATCGCATCCCGCCGCCCCTGCGCGCGGATTTGAAGGTCTTGCTGTTATCCTCGTACAGCTCAGACCCCGATCCCGGCATCCACAGCGCGGTTGACTGGGTCTTGCGCCAGGGGTGGAAAGCCGGCGATGCGTTGAACGCGATCGATCGCGGGCTGTCCGGCCCGGCGATCCCGACCGACCGCAACTGGTTGATCAACTCCTCGGGTCAAACGTTCGCGATTGTCCATGGACCGGTCTCTTTCCAGATGGGGACCGTGCCGGGATCGGACCCGCACGCCGGCGGTGACGAAACGCCTCGAGAGCGGACGATCCCCCGGACCTTCGCGATCGCCACTCGGGAGGTCACCTTGGCGGAGTATCGGCTCTTCCTCAAGGACAATCCCGACCTCATCCCCGTTTTCGACAGACCGGGAGTCCGGATGAGAATCCCTTCGGACGACTGCGCCCTCGGCGCGCTGACCTGGTATGACGCGACCCGCTATTGCAACTGGCTGAGCGCTCGAGAGAAGATCCCGGAGGACCAGTGGTGCTATCCCAAGTTGGCCGGGACCGGGATGATCCTACCCGCGAACACGCTGGAGCGCACGGGCTATCGCCTGCCGACGGAGGCCGAGTGGGAGTACGCCTGCCGATCGGGGGCGACGACGCTCTGGCCCCACGGGCTGTCGGAGCCGAGGCTGATCGACTATGCCTGGACCCTGCGCGATGCCGGCCGGGTCACGCACCCGCCGGGGCTCAAGCGTCCTAATGAAATGGGGTTGTTCGACGTGATGGGGAACGCGTCGGAATGGTGTATGGGCACCCTCGACCCAAACTGGGACCCCACCCAGCCGGGGCCGCGGGAAGATCTGCTTCGGCTCCTGAAGATCCAGGATGACCAGGGCGTCGATTCCCGGGGCGGGTCCTTCCTGGATCCGTCGGCCGATGTCCGCTCCGCCAATCGGAACATCCGGCACCCGAATGAGCGGCTTCCTTTTTTCGGAATGCGACTCGCCCGGACCTGTCCCAGGTGATTGAGGGAACTTGTGCCGAGAAGGAGCCCGACGATGTACATAGAACAGCTCAGGCTCAAAAACATTCGGATGTTCCAGGAGACCACGCTGGATTTCGTCCATCCTGATCGGAAGTTTCGCACAGGCGACTTGGCGGATCAGAACGGGCTTCCGCTTCTGCCGAGACCCCGATTTCCAAACGTCAACTTGCTCCTCGGCGACAACGGCTCGGGCAAGAGCACTGTCCTCCGAGCAATTGCGATGGCGACGCTGGGGCCGGCGTTCGAGGATACGAAGCTGCCGACCCAGGGAATGGTCCGGCGGGCGCCCGGCGATGACCAATGGGTCATCAAAGGAGACGGGCGCACATCTCGAAGCTGACCTCATCCTCCACACACAGGACCGCGCACATGGAAAGCGGATTCGCAGCGCCTTTAGCATCGGCCACGCGCGGCGAATTGGAGCGAGCCACGTTCGGCCTCGAAAGATACGACGAGGTGGAGCGGGCGACCCACCTCAATGCAGGAGATGATGTGTGGAAGCCCGTGTTCGAAATCAAGGAACCCCGCCTTTTTCGCAGTCGGTTATGGGGCGACGCGACGAGTCGAGGTGCCCGAGAACATCAACCTGGTGAGCCGGTCCAAGTCAACGTTCGTTCGGGCACAGCGACTCCAGAGCCTATTCCAGGAGGCTTTCTCGCTCATCCCATTGAGAGCTTGGTACCCCGGCCTGAGGGGAATGAGAGAAGTAGACCGCGCGGAGTTCGTGGAGCTATTGAACCGGCTGCTGAGGCCGACCCGTTGTACGTACACCGGGAAGTGGATGAGGGAGGGTGACTCGCTGTTCGAGCACAGTGGCGTAGAGATCGAGTTCCGGAATCTCTCCGACGGCTATCGGGCGTTCATCGGCTGGGTGGCCGATATGCTCTTCCACGCCTATTACGGGACCCCGTCGGGTGAAAAGCTGGCTGATCTCTGCGGCATCGTCATGGTCGACGAGATCGACCTGCATCTCCACCCCAAGTGGCAGATGACGGTTATCAAGACCGTGGCGAGAGCCTTTCCTCGGATGCAGTTCATCTTCACATCGCACAGTCCTCTCGTCGCCAGCAGCCTGGAATGGATGAATATCATCACCCTGAGACTCTCACCCAAGACGAACCGGACCATCGAAGAGCGCTGCAAGGAGAGCATTCACGGTCTCGATGCCGACCAGGTGCTGCTCACCGACTACTTCGGGCTCAAGACGACCCGAGCACCGGGAAAGGTTCGTCAGCTCGAGGAGTTGGAGCGGAAGGCCCGGCATGGCGATCAAGAGGCTGCACGAAAGATCATCCTCGCGATGAGCCGGGGGATGGAGGAGCCTCAGTGATCTGCCACGAGGTCACGCTCGACTCCTTACGCTCTCGGATTCAGGCGATCAGCCCAACCTGGTTCGCTCGCGCAAGCGGTCCTCGATCAGCTTCCCGATCATCCGAAGTCGGAGGACTTTCCGGCCCTCTGGAGCCAACTCAAACCGATTTACATCGACTTGCAGCACTCGAAGTGCGCGTTCTGCGAAAAACCTCTTGAAGGGCGGATTGAGCAAGATGTCGAACACTTTCGTCCCAAGACCGAGGTTGAACCATGGAAGGTACCTTCCGATCTGATCCCCGATTTCATCAAGGCCGGTGTGAGCCTCGTTCAACCGGATGACGGCTCGACGGAACTGGGGTATCGATTCCTAGCCTACCATCCTCTCAACTACGCCGTGGCTTGCAAACTGTGCAACTCTGTCCTCAAGAGGAATTTCTTCCCGGTGGCCAGGCTCCGAAAGACCAAGGCCAGGACGCCGCCCTCATTGGCCATGGAAAAGCCATTGCTGATCTATCCAATCGGCCAGCTCGACGCCGATCCCGAAACGCTGATCACCTTTGTTGCAGGAGTTGTCCCTCAACCCACGAAGAAAACGGGATTCGCCCGGTTGCGTGCGCTGGTGACAATCAGCATTTTCGAACTGAGTGACCCCAACACGAGAAGGCCGTTGTATCAGGGTCGCGCCAGAGCGATTCAGCTTCTGTACCTCAACCTGAGAGCCATCCGAGAAGATTCCGATCCGGTTATCGTGAACGCGGCCAGGAAGAACGTGGCTCGGATGCTGAGACCGGAGGAACCGTTCGCGAATTGTCTGCGCTCATTCAACCTCCTCTTCGAGAATTCGCCGAACGAGGCTCGTCGGATTTTTCGAGATCTCGCGGAATTCCTCGACACGAATTCACCGTAGAGCCGGCTGAGGGGCGAGGCCGATACTGCCCACTGGCGAAAGCGTCTTGCGGCTTGCTTTGTCACCAGCGACCAGACGTGTCACCGTGGCCGACCTGAAGCGGGACCACGCCTCCCGGCTCCGCAACCCGTAAATCTCCGGTGTCTTTTACCGCCGCGGGCTGATCGAACAATGGAGACGGGGCATACTCCCCAGAGGATATACTCCGCCGTTGTGGGTGGGGCACAACTTGACAGGCCGCCAGAGGAAGCTTCTGCTCTCGAAGAGAAAGGAGAACGCATGAGCACAAAATACATGCTCGACCATAGCGAAAGTCATCAGCTCTATCTTGAGATGTTCGAGCCCGGCAAGGTCTATCTGCGGCTGGATGGAGCCGAGTTCGAGGCGCGCCCGGGCAGCGTGACCGTCGCGGTCCCGGCGGACCTCTGGGATCGTCTCCGCGCCGTGGACATCAAGCCGGACATCTGGTGGGATGATGAAGACGCGAGCCATGATGCCTGACCCGTCGTGTTCACATCCTGCGATCAAGAGCCTTCCGTCAAGGGTTTGCCGATCTCCCAATGGTGTCCGAACGGATCGACAATGCGTCCCAGGCGCCAACCGTACTGGTTGCTGACGGGCCAGACCACGGTGGCTCCGGCGGCGACCGCCCGATCGAAAGCGGCATCCGGATCGGCCACGATCATCACCATCCGCACCGAACCACCGCCCAGCGTCTCGGGGCTGAAGTTGAAGTGCTCCGGAGACTCGTCGGCGACCCAGAATTCGGCTGTCTCCACGGACAGCCGAGCGACTACCGCTCCACTCTCACTGTCAATGCGGAACAATTCGCCGGCTCCGAACGCCGCCTTGTAGAACTCGATTGCCCTCGCTCCATTTCGAACCGAGAGCATCGGGGCTATCGAAGTCTTCGAAATCCTGGGTGCTCTCCGGGTCGTAGCTCATCGGGAGTCTCCTCTATCGTCGGCTTCCCTGTCTGGTGCTGGACCTGATCACTGAAAGGGTGTACGAACCGGGTCGTAGTGAATCTGGTGGGCCTCGCCTCGATGAATCGAGGCTCGACCCACCCTACAACCATCCGGAGGGCTTCTCGTACACCCTCTGATGACGAACCGGGCGGTGTTGGTTTCCATCAGAGATCGTACCACCTCCGGGGCAGCGGGGCACCGGGCGGCAATAGAAAGCCCCGCCAGGAACCGGCGGGGCTGAGGGCCACGGATGGGTTCAGAACCATACGGGCCAGGGAATGACCCCAGTCCGTGATGCGGGCAACGTTCGCTCGCTCAGATCATGCGGACTGCCACTGGCTCTGGACTTCCTTGTGATCCATGTTCAGGTGAACAGAATCATCGACGCCCGTCACCCAGCTCGTTGGGATGAAGTGGTGCAGGCCGTCCGGACTGTCGTTCTTCGTCAGTTTGATCCGGCTGCCTTCGACGTGGTCGACCCGTCCGACCTGCGTGCCGCACGATGCGTACACATCCATATGCTCGCGGATGTCGGCCGCCGTCCCGGTCCGGGCGCCGTCTTCGCCGAACATCTCCTTGACCTTGTGTTCGGCCTTCTGGGTCGCCTCCTCGATCCGGTTCCCGACCTGGTGGGCCTTCTCCTTGACCCAGTCTTTCGCTTCCTCCATCTTCTCGCCGGCCCTGTGCCCGGCTTCGGTGGCCTTCTCGGCGATCTTGTGGCCAGTCTGCTGCGCCTTGTCTTTCAAAGTCTCAGCCATGACGTTCCCTTCCTCGGTTGGAGAGATGCCTCGCCCCACGGCGTGGCGATTTCCGACGGATGGGCAAGAGTGCAAAGAGCGTGCCGCCAGCTAGCTGACACAATCTGGCATGCGTTTTGCAGTGTAGTTTTCTTCATCGCACGTCATCAGCTCCCAAGTGTTTCCAACAAACAAAAGGACGTATTGCCATGTCAATGCTAGCAGCCGTACAAGCTCACATCGCCTTCGAACTGATTGACGACCATAACCCGAAGGTGGTCGTCATCGAGTTCCTGAGCCAGGAAATCACCAGCCCTATCCATGCTCTCGAATTGGGTGAGCAGCTCCATTCGCTCATCCGGTCCGATTTGCCCCGGAACTACGTGATCGACTTCAACCATGTACGGTCGTTTGGCAGCACCGCTTTCGGTGAGGTTGTGAGGTTCGTACGCCGGGTGGGCCGGGTCAGCGTGTGCAATCTCGACGATACGCTTCGGCTTGGGGGCGCCCTGATCGGGCTCGACGATTGGGTTGAGTTTGCCGACAGCCGGCACGCGGCGATTCGAGCCGCCATGCGGGGTGAAGAAGATACCGTGGACTATCCTGACCTCGTGAGCTGAGCGCCTTCGCAGTGCAGGGGGCCGGCCCGCATCCGAGCGTGAGAGGGTCAGAGCTCCAGGCGATGGCCTTCGATGCCGGTCGGGACCGGATCGGCGAGGTTGCGGCTCGAGCGGCGCCATCGCAAGCCGCGTTTCGTAGTGGTCTCGCGGAATGGAGGGATCCTCTCGAGGAGACGGCAGAACGTGGGAAACGCTCGTTTCATGGGGAGGGGGAGTAAGAGCGGGCTCGTGGGCTCGTCGGACAGCCGGCCCAGGCACCGATTGAAGGTCGAGAGCGTCGCCCGGAAGAGAATGGCCGCGAACCCGAGATGGATCAGGCTCCAGACGAAAGTCGCGAGCCGAGTGTGATCCACGGTGGCGCCTGGGCCAGTTCGCTGGTTCATGATGTCGAACGTCGCGAGCAACGTCCCGTAAAACGGACTGCCGGCGATGAGGGGAATGGTTACCGGCCCCGGCGGCCCGAGCTGGGCAACCAAGACCATCCAGCCGATCGTGAAGGCCAGGTAAACTGTGACGCAGATTGCGACCGCTCGGCCGAGCCGGCTGACCCAGGTGGCTACCGCCAGGCCCAGGCTGGCGATCGCCGCCACGTTCGCAGTGAGGGAGCCCAGGAACAAGGCGTAACTCCACCAGGCGCCGCTCCTAAAGGCCAGGAAGCTGGTCATCAGGGCCGGCCAGATCAACCAGGCCGGGAACCCGCGGAAGTTGCCCCACCACTTCCCGACCAGGATCGTGCGCCGTCGGGATCGGCGTGGTGAGGAGCACGTCGAGGCTGCCGCGTACCCGCTCCTCGGCCAGGCTGGTCGCGGCGGCGACGCTCAGCAGCAGCAATCCGATCGTGACCTGGAGAGCCGTCATGCCCGCGATGGACACCGGATCGCCGGTTGGGTAGAGCGATTGTTTCAGCACCAGGACGGTCAAGAACAGGCCCAGGGCCGCGTAGATCACCCAGGCGACGCGCAGCATCCGCGACGGTCGCATGCGGTGCCACTCCCGCCACAGAACGGGGTTGCCGTCGAGTGACGGGCCGGGTAAGGGCGGGAGCCATCTGGGTCGGAGAATGCGCGGGAGCCAACGGCGGCGGGGCCTGGGCCGGGTGTCGGGCCGCCCCGCTTCCATCATGGCGACTTGACGAATCCGAAGCGTCGCTAGCCCTGAAAGCAACCCCGAGATGATGAGGCAGCCGCCGAGGAATGCCAGATAGGTCGTCACGCTGACCCGTCCCGGTTCGGTGTAGGGCGCGAGGATGAGCTCATACGGGTTCGAGTCCGGAATCCATCCCCAGAGTGACCGGTTGCTCGACCAGAGTAGAGGCCGTTGCAGCGACAATGAGACCAGCAGCATCAGGAGCGGGAAGAGGATCCAGATCAGAATGATGAGATAGGCGAGCATCAAGACTTCATGGGTCTTGCGGCCCCAGACTGACAAGGTCATCGCCAGCGAGCAGCCCAGCACCGCGCAGCCGATCGATACGAGGAACGAACCGGCCAGCGCCAGCGGGTCGATACCGCCCAGCAGCCCGGCGAGGGCGACGATCGGCAGGACGCAGGCGACCAGGCTGAGCACCGGCACCAACCGCACACCCAGCTTACCTAGCACGATCTCGGCGTTGGAGAGGTCGGTCGTGAGCATGTGGTCGAGCGTACCTCGTGCCTTGTCGAGGCAGACCGCGCCGGCCGTGACCGCCGGCGCCACCAGCAGGACCAGCGTCAGCTCGGTCAAGGCGATCACGCGATAGAGCGATTCGCCGAAAGCCGCCAGTTGCTGGAGGGAGACCGTCTGGGTGGAATTGCCGAAAATCCGCTCGTTATTCCAGACGATGATCATGCCGACGAGGATGATCGCGACGAATCCCGTGCGCACGGCGTAGACCTGCCAACGACGCGACGTGGTCAGCCACTCGTAGACGAAGACCGGTCCCGGTCCTGCGCGGAGGAGCATGCCGAAGTTCTCCCCAGAGACGAGAGTTGAGCGCCTCGATCGTTGTTCGTTAAGGCCAGTGAATTCTTGACACGATTTCGACGATGGCTCGCGAGGAGTTCCGCCAGGGTCGCCCGCTCAATCCTCGGCCTCGAGCTCGACGAGCGGTTTTTTCCTCGATCTGGGGATCGGGTAGGCCGGGGTTTCCGAGACACGGCCCAGGCACTCGTCGAAGCTCGCGACCGTCAGCGCGAACAGGGCCAGCGCGACTCCGCCGTGGATCATGATCCAGAGGACGCCGCCGCTCCAAAGTTCCGCCTCGCCCTCCGGCCCGAGGTGCGGTTGCGTCGCGACTCCGATCGTGGCGAAATACGGTCCGCAGAGAGGAGTTCCCATCAGGAGCGGCAAGACATTCGCCCGCCCCCCTGGCGAAGCCATGAGGATGACAAGGATCGGCCAGCCGATCGAAAACCCAACACACGCAACGACGCACAGGGTGACCGCGCGGCCTAGCCGGCTGACCCAGGTCGCCAGCGCCAGCCCCAGGCTGATGATCGCCGCGCCATAGGCCGCGATCAGCGCCAGCAACCCGAGGTAGGCGAGGATACGGCCGCTGACAACGACCAGCATGCCAGCCGTCGCGGCCGGCCAGATCAATACGTGACGGACCTGTCGGAAGGCGCCCCACCACTTGCCGGCCAGGATCGACCGCGTCGACAAGGGCGTAGCCATCAGTACGTCCAGGCTTCCGCGGGTCCGCTCCTCGGCCAGGCTGGTCGCGGCGCCGACGCTCACCAACAGCAGGCCCAGCCCGACCTGGAACACGTTCATCAACCCGACGGCTTCCTGGTCCAGACGGCTGAGGCTCGCGTAATGCAGGATCAAGGCGATCCCGAGCACGCCCAGGCTCGAGTACAGGAACCAGGCGATGCGCAGGAACCGCGACGGCTTCGACCGATGCCACTCTCGCCACAAGACCGGGTTACCGTCGAGAGAGGGGCCGGGGAGCAACGGGATGCGAGGGGGGCGGGGCAGATATCGGAGACGGGACTTGCCCGCCGGCCGGCCGGCCTGCCGCAGGACCACCGTCCGGATCCGGAGCGTCGCCAGGCCCGCGAGCACGCCCGAAATGCCCAGGCAACCTCCCAGAAATGCCAGGAAGTTCGTCCAGTCAACCCTGCTGGGTTCCACGTAGGGTGCGTAGGCGAGGTAATACGGATTCGAGAACAGGGCGAAATCCCAGAGGGACGGCGACAGGGACATCGGTGGCCCCGATCGGAAGACGGACGCAGCGATGATTACCCACACGGGATTGAATAGCCAGAGGATCAGGATCAAATACGTGAGCATCAACACTTCATGGGACTTGCGGCCCCAGACCGACAGGGTCATCGCCAGTGTGCAGCCGAGCACGGCGCAACCGGTCACCACCAGGAACGAGCCGCCCAGCGCCAGCGGGTCGATGCCGCCGAGCAGGCCCGACAGGGCCACGATCGGCAGGACGCAGGCGATCAGGCCCAGCACGGGCACCAACCGCACGCCCAGCTTGCCCAGCACGATCTCCGCGTTGGAGAGGTCGGTGGCCAGCATGTGATCGAGCGTGCCCCGGGCCTTGTCCAGGCAGACGGACCCGGCCGTGGCGGGCGGGGCCGCCAGCAGGACGAGCGTCAGCTCGATGGTGGCGACCGTGAGATACAAGACCTCGCCGTAATACGCCATCTGCTGGATCGAAACCCGTTGGTCCGGTCGATCGATGCGAACCGTGTTGGTCCAGACGATGATCATGCCAACGAGCATCGCCGCGACGAACGCGACGCGCAGCGCATAGAATTGCCACCGCCGTGCGGCAGTCAGCCACTCGTAGACGAAGACCGGTCCCGGTCCGAATCGCAGATGCACAGCCTGTCCTCTGGAAGTCGCGCGGCCGCCTCCGGACGATTCACTCCGGGCGGTGCATCGATTGTTTCCATCAACTCAGACGGCTGTCAAACGCCGAACTTCGTGGACTTGACCCGCGCCCGGCGTCGCGGCAGCCGATCCCCTCGGCTTGAGTGACCCCATTCATCCGGCTACGATGAGAGGGAGAAACGAAAATGGACGGAGGTGAACCATGAGTGAAAAAGTGGAAACCCTGGAACGGGTGGACGCCCCGGCCCCGTTCGCGCGGATCAGCGCATGATCCCCAAGCCAAAGGATTCGTCGATGCTCCTGATGAGAACCCTCGCCATCCCCCTGACAATCGCGGTCGCTCTCGTCGGGCTCGTCGATGGCCGAGGCCGGGCTGGAGCCGCGGAGATCGACCTGAACCGCGCCGTGGTCGTCGTGCCCGACGGAATGTCCGGCCCCGAGAACAAGGCGGTGCAGCTCCTGGTCGAGGAGGTGCGGGCGCGGTCGGGTGTCCACTGGGAGGTTTCGTTGCGGATGCCGAGTGGCGCGGAGCCGGTCGTCGCGATCGGGCCGGCCCGTCTGCTGCGATCGGATCCGAGCCCGGTCCGGGAGCAGATCGACCCCAAACCACCCGGCGGAGATCCCCGCGAGGGTTTCCAGATCCGCACCGTGGACGGTGGGCGCAGCGCGCCGGCGGTGCTGGTCGTCGGTAACGATGCCCGCGGCGTCCTCTTCGGCGTGGGCCGGTTCCTGCGCGCGCTCCGCCTCAGCCCGGGCAAGGTGACGCTGCCGGAGGGGCTCAATCTGACCTCGGCACCGAAGTATCCGCTCCGCGGTCACCAGCTCGGCTATCGTCCCAAGACCAATTCCTACGACGCCTGGGACCTGCCTCAGTGGGATCGCTATATTCGCGAGCTGGCACTCTTCGGCACCAATGCCATCGAGCTGATCCCGCCCCGTTCCGACGATGATGCCAACAGCCCGCACTTCCCTCGTCCGCCCTTGGAGATGATGGCCGGGATGTCCGGCCTCTGCGCCGATTACGGCCTGGACGTCTGGATCTGGTACCCGGCGATGGATGCCGACTATGCCGATCCCAAGACGGTCGAGCACGCCATTCAGGAGTGGGGCGAGGTGTTCAAGAAGCTACCGCGGATCGACGCCGTCTTCGTGCCGGGCGGCGATCCTGGTCACACCCGACCCAAGTACCTCCTGGCGCTGCTGGAGAAGCAGGCCGCGAACCTCCGCCGGTATCACCCGACCGCTCAGATGTGGGTCTCGCCGCAGAGCTTCTCTCGCGAGTGGCTGGATGAGTTCCTCGCACTCGTCAAGACCGAGCCGGCTTGGCTCAACGGTGTGGTGTTCGGCCCGCAGGTGCGCGTGAGCCTCCCCGAGCTGAGGAAGGCCATTCCGTCGAAGTATCCGATCCGCGACTACCCCGATATCACCCACAGCCTGCGCTGCCAGTACCCGGTCCCCGACTGGGACGTCGCGTTCGCGCTGACCGAGGGGCGGGAGGTAATCAATCCCCGCCCGCGCGATGAATCGACAATCTTTCATGCATTTGCTGACAAGACCATTGGCTTCATCACCTATTCCGAGGGCTGCAACGACGACGTCAACAAGATCGTCTGGAGTGCGCTGGGATGGGACCCAAACGTCGACATCCTCGACGTCCTGCGGGATTATGCGCGGACCCTGGTCGGCCTGCCCGACCGCGACGTCGAGGGCTTCGCTCAGGGGCTCCTCGCCCTGGAGCAGAACTGGCGCGGGCCGCTGCTGACCAATGGCTCGGTCGAGACGACGCTCCAGCAGTTCCGGACGTTGGAGCGTCGCGTGGCGCCGCGCGTGCTGGCCAACTGGCGATTTCAGCAGGCGCTCTACCGCGCCTATTACGACGCCTATGTCCGCAGCCGTCTGGTCTTCGAGACGAACCTCGAATCGCAGGCAATCGCCCGGCTGCGCCAGGCCGGCTCGATCGGCTCGATCGCCGCGATGGATCAGGCCGAGCGGATCCTCGGCCGCGCCGTCGCGGAGCCGGTCGCCGCCGACCTCCGGGCACGGGTCTTCGAGCTGGGCGAGGCATTATTCCAGAGCATTCGCATGCAATTGAGTGTCCCGCGCTACAAGGCGATCTCGGTGGGCCGAGGCGCCAACCTCGACACGATCGACGCCGTCTTGAACGACCGGCTCTGGCTATCGCGACGGTTCGAGTCGGCTCGGAGGCTCGCCTCCGAGTCGGCGCGGCTCCGCGCGATCGAGGCCATCGTCGAGTGGACGAATCCCGGACCCGGCGGGTTTTACGACGACCTGGGCAATCCGCTCCGGCGGCCCCACCTAGTCCCCGGCTCGTCCTACGCCGAAGACCCGGCCTCGTTCCGCAGCCCGATGACCGCCTTCGACCAGGACCCCTCGTGGCGACGCTCCTGGTGCCGCCATGCCGGCACGCTTTTCGGCGAGCCCTTGCGGATGCGGTATCACGGGCTCGACCCGGGCGCATCGTACACCGTCAAGGTCGTGTACACCGGCGACATGTTCCAGGTGAAGGTACGGCTGTTCGCCAACGATTCGATCGAGGTGCACCCCTTCCTGCTCAAGCCGCGGGACATGACGCCCGTGGAGTTCGACATCCCTCGCGAGGCCACGCGCAAGGGCATCCTCACCCTGACCTGGGCCGCAGAGCCGGGCCGGGGCAACGGTCGCGGCTGCCAGGTGGCTGAGGTCTGGCTGATCCGGAAGTAGGGCAGGGAATTCGGGAGGGCGAGGCGGGCGGGTTGAAACACTGGGCTTGCCTCCTTCCCGAAGTCGGCGTGACGGTTTCGCTTCGGCGTGGTAGACTCACCGAAGGGTTTCGGATTGTTGCGCAAAGGATGTCAAATGGCTCGAAGACACGGCCTCGTGCGGATTCTGGTGTTCGTTGGCTGGCTGGCAGTCGGGGCTCGGTCCGCGCCGGCTCAGAACCTCGAGAACGGCGTGATCAACAGCTTCGAGATCGCTCCGGCCGGATCGCTCGAGGAGGAGTTGCTGAACCGGCTCTCGGTGACCCAACAATACCAGCCCGGCGACCTGCCGCGCCTGGCGCGGTTGACCCTCCTCGAGACGATCGCGATGTACCAGAACGTGCGAGCCGACCTCCGGCTCACGAGTATCGGAGGCCGCCTCGAGGGGGAGATGAGCACGCTCTGGGAAGCCGCTGAGCTATTCTATGTCAATGCCAGCTATCCGCCTCCGGACCTGGCGGGACTGAACCGGTCGCGGGCCCTGCTGGAGGATGTCAATGCCGCTTATCAGCAGGTCGATTCGACGCTCGGGCAACTCCCCGGCCTTTCTCAGCGCGCCGCGTTCCACTTGCGAGACCTCTCGCGTATTCTGCCGGTGATGGACTCGGTGTTCGACGCCATCGACGCCGATGTCGCCGAACCGGTCGCCGCGCCTGAGGACCGCACGCGCGAGCTGGCGACGATCCGCGAGCATTCGGGCCTGCTGTCCGAGAGTCTCCGCAACATGGTTCAAACCGTCAAGGATGCGAAACCCGCACCGACGGACCGCGAGAGCCTGGTCGCGGACTTGAATGGTCTGCTCGACCTCGTCCAGGGCTTCGATCGGATGTTGGCCGCCGCACCCTCGACCCAGGACCTCGTGGCCTCGCTACGGCCGTTGAGGAGCCGCGTGTGGTCCGTCGAGAACCGGATCGCGCGAATTCCCGGGGTGCCTGAGCTGGCCCGCCGCTGGGGACCAGTCCGCCAGCGCTTCGATGTTCTCTCGGACGACTTCGGGCTGCCCAGGGTCATCTCTCTCGGCCCGGTCGCTCGACCGGCCCAGGGTGTCGAGCGGAACTTGTTGGCCCAGGTGGATCGGGCCGTTGCCGCCCTCGACGAGTTCCTCGCCCAGGCGGGTGCGGGGTTGAGGAGCACCGAAGAGGGTTCGGAATTCGAACAGGGAGTCGGCCGTCTGCGGCTCAACCTCCTTCTGCTCCGCCAGCAGACCATCGCCAGGGAATCGACCGGGCGGTTGTCCCGATTCCTCCGCGATATCGAGGCCATCAACCAGCAACTGAGCGACCGGGCCAACCCCGATGGCCGCGTCGTGCGCGGGGGCTCGCCGTTGAAAGCTCCAGGCTTCCGGCGGACGGCGGAGGCCGTGAACAAGCTGCGGGGGCTGTTGCCGAAGACCTGAAAGCAGTGGTCAGTGGTCGGTAGTCAGATCATAGCTCGTCTACGTACTGACCACTGACCACGTATCTCACCTCCGACCACTGACCACTGAAGCAATCAGGCCACGAGGGTCGTCCGTGAAGAGTCCGTTGACGCCGATCTCGGCGAGGTGGCGGGCGAGGTCTCCGCCCCCTTGGTGGTTGACCGAGTAGACCAGCAAGGGGATGTGCCGTGCTCTCAAGGCCCCGACGACCTCGTGACGCAGTGACAGCGGGGAAGGCTCCCGGCGATAGGTGACGGACTCGGCACCCAGGACCTCGGTGGAGACATGGACCGTGTTGACTCGGACCATGTTTACGGCGTATTCGGGGAGGCGATGAATCGGCGTAGCCAGGAGGATTCCCAGGCCGTAACGGCGGTGGGGTTGTCGGGCCGCGGCGATATCGTTGTGATCGAATGAGGAGATCAGGATGCGATCGGCTGTATCGGTCTCCGCGATGACCTCCAGCACGCGATCGACCAGCCCTGGCGGCTGTTCCGGGAACGATTTGATCTCGACGTTCACCAGCCAATCCTGCTCCTTGGTCAAGATCAGGGCCTCCTCGAGGGTCGGGATGAAGACCTGGCTCGATCGATAATGCTCGATGTGAGCCGGATCGAGCTGGTCGAGAGTGCCGAAATCGCGGGCCGAGCGCGGGCCTCCCTGATCCGCGACGAACCAGGAGCCGGCGTCGAGTTCCCGGATCTCGTCGAAGTCGAAGTCGGAGACGCGGAACCCATCGCGACCGCGCGGGTCGCCCGCGAACCGGGTGGCGACGTTGGTGGTCCGCAGCAGCGATTCATCGTGGAGGACGATCGGTACGCCGTCACGGGTCAACTGGACGTCGAGCTCCCACGCCGAGCGCCGGCCTCCCAGGCCAGCCCGCGGCCTCCAGGGTGTTCTCGGGCGCGTGGAACGAGTCGCCTCGATGGGCGACGATCACCGGATGAGGCTTGCGTGATCGCAGGAGTGCGAGAAAGCGATTCTCTAATGGACTTGGTGGCGATCCCATCGATCTGCTCCGTGATGGATCCGGGGTCGTGGCCTGGTAATCCGGCCGCTCCTTCCCAATCCCTGGCTTGCAAATCCGCAAGTCTATCGTCAAGATGACAGGATATCGGTATTGCACAAATGTTCAGTAATGGCCTCCCGCGATATTCTGGACGCCAACTTCACATTAGACCGCACCGATAACACGCCTGGGAGCCGAAACGCTGATGTCGTCGTTAGCATCGTAACGGTTGGCCAAGGACCTGGAGGACATCGTCCTCAAGTTTGGCGAATTGATAGCCGAGGCAGGGCAATTGGTACCCGGAGTTCGAGAGTCAGGCGGCGAGTACCTGGAATCGGACAGGTACTGAAGTATCGCATGCGCGCTTCGATCAGTGCACAAAAGAGGATGTTGCATCCTTTCTAGACATCGTCCAGCGGCTTCTCGCTGTTCTACTCCAGTAAATTCTCCGATCTCAAGGGTGCGAGCCGGGGGATTTCGCGGTCGTCCATCGAGCGAGAGCTGTGCCTATCAGCAGTAGCACTCCAATCCCCCAAGGTCGCTGGCAATGGACGCCGGGCCGCACAACACCGCGACCCCCGCGTCCTGGCGGCACCGCGCCCGCTGGCAATGTCCCGGAACTCCTTCAACACCTGTGCTTGATTCGAGCACAAGGGGCAACAATTGCGGAAGCGGAGCAAGTGTGGGTCGATGGAATGCGGGTCATCTACCAGAGGGCGGCACAGTTCCCCGGCAATGGCCCGGTGGTCAACGACTTCTACGGGGTGGTGAGTGGCGAATGGCGAGTCTACGTGGGGCGACCGGCCGTACCCGGTCAGAATACCTTCGCGCTCGCGTTGCATACCCGAAGCGGGGCAATCGCACAGGGACTTTATCCCAGAGACATTCGCCCTCATCCCACACAAGCTGGTCAAGAGGCATTGTTCAACTTTCAAATCATCTATCCGTAGCAGGCACTGCTGGAGGGCTGACCCATGCACGTTCTGAATGCGGGGAAGTCTTCGGAATACTTCGATTCCCTCGTTGACGAGCGCGAAGATAGCGCCGTCAGCGTCATCCATGGGGCCTGGCTGGAGCACTCGTCATCGCTCGGGCGTTTGGAGCACATGGAGCCAATCTCCCCACTCGATATGCTGGTTCTGTACCAAGCCGCCGCCGAGACATTCCGGGACTGGACTCTCGGGAAGTCCGATCATGAGGAGCTCTCTCGAGGTGGTCGCGTCGTCAACCGAGAGCCCGCTGAGGAGAAGCTGTTGTCTCTCATGGATTCTCAGGTGGCTGCACTCGCAACGATGTTCGCGAATCGCGTGATCGACTTATCCGAGACTTCGACGGTTGCGCAGGACCTCAGCTACTACGTCGAGTTGTTCCTTCGCTCCGTTGAAGACAAACGCGTGATCGAGGGCATTGTGAGTGGATCGATCAGCAGACATTCCAAACAACTCACCCAGCCGGACTTCTGGTAAGCGTCATCGGTCCACGGATCGTCGCGCTCGCACCCGCACAGGAAAACGAGAGGCCGACCGGCACGGAGTGACCCGCGGCGGTCGGCCTCGATGTGAGCAGACATCCAGCCTGGGACAACAATCACTTCAGGAACAACATATCCTGATAGGTCGGCAGAGGCCAGAGGTCGTCGGCGACGATCCCTTCGAGCTTGTCGCCGGCCGAGCGGACGGCGTTCATGGCGGGGATGATGGCGTCGCGGGAGTGCTTGGCATGGGCCATGGAATCGCCTTCGGTCGCTTCCTCGGTCGCTTCGGTCAGCCGATCCGTCGCCTCCTGGAGGTCTTCGATGGCCTTGACCAAGTCGCTCAAGAGGGCGGCCTGGGCCTTGGGGACCACCGCGCCGGTCGCCTTGAGGTTGGCCGCAGCCCCGGCGACCAGGGACTGGTAGCGGAGTGCCGCGGGGAGGATCATCCGGTTGGCGATCTGGATCGTCAGTTGCGATTCGATATTGATCGTTTTCTTGTAGCTTTCCAGGAAGATCTCGTACCGCGAGTGAAGCTCGCGCTCGTTGAAGATCCCGTACTTCATGAACAGCTTGATCGACTTGGGGGCGATCAAGTCGGGGAGGCTGTCGATCGCGGTGCGGCGGTTGGGCAGCCCGCGACGTTCCGCCTCGGCGTGCCAGGCCTCGCTGTAATTGTCGCCGTTGAAGATGACCTGCTTGCTCTCCTTCACGGCGTTCTGGAGCAGGCCCTGGATCTCCGTATTGAGGGTTTTCCCGGCCGCGACGGCGGTCTCCAGATGGGTCGCGAAATCGTCGAGGCTCTCGGCGACGATCGTGTTCAGGGCCACGATCGAGCCGGCGATCGACTGGCTGGAGCCGACGGCCCGGAACTCGAACTTGTTGCCGGTGAACGCGAACGGGCTGGTCCGGTTGCGGTCGCCCGCGTCGCGCGGCAGGGTCGGCAGGACCGAGGCGCCGATCTTCAGCTCGCCGCCGGCTTTGGCCGTCTTCGCGCCGCCTTTCTCGATCTGCTCGACGATGTCCTGGAGCATGTCGCCCAGGAACACCGAGATGATCGCCGGCGGGGCTTCGTTGGCCCCGAGGCGATGGTCGTTGTGGGCGTTGGCGACCGTGGCCCGGAGGAGATCGCCATGACGAGCCACCGCGCGGATCACGGCGACCAGGAACAGCAGGAACTGAGCGTTGTCGTGGGGCGTATCGCCGGGCTTGAGCAGGTTGTTCCCCGCGTCGTCGGCCAGGGACCAGTTCAGGTGCTTGCCCGAGCCGTTGACACCGGCGAACGGCTTCTCATGCAGCAGGAGCTGAAGGCCGTAGCGGTCGGCGACCCGCTTCATGGTCTCCATCACCAGCATGTTGTGGTCGGTGGCGACGTTGGCGTTGTTGAAGGTGACCGCGATCTCGTACTGCGCGGGGGAGACCTCGTTATGACGCGTCTTGACCGGGACCCCGAGCTTGTAGAGCTCGGTCTCGGTCTCGAGCATGCAGGCCAGGACCCGTTCGGGGATGGCGCCGAAGTAATGGTCCTCCATCTCTTGGCCCTTGGGCGGCTTGGCGCCGAAGAGGGTCCGGCCGGCGTTGATCAGGTCGGGTCGCGCGAAGTAGAAGTGCTTGTCGATGAGGAAGTATTCCTGCTCCGGTCCCGCGGTGCTGAAGACGCGGGTGGCCTCCGAGCCGAACAGCTTGAGGATCCGCAGCGCCTGCTTGGAGAGGGCTTCCATCGAGCGGAGCAGGGGGGTCTTCTTGTCGAGGGCCTCGCCGGTCCAGGAGCAGAAGGCGGTGGGTATGCACAGGGTCGTGCCGTTGGGGTTCTCCAGGATGAAGGCGGGACTCGTCGGGTCCCAGGCCGTATAGCCCCGGGCCTCGAAAGTGGTTCGGATGCCGCCGGAGGGGAAGCTCGAGGCATCGGGCTCGCCCCGGACCAACTCCTTGCCGCTGAACTCGGCGACCGCCGAGCCCCCTTCGGTCGGGGCCAAGAACGAGTCGTGCTTCTCGGCGGTCAGCCCCGTCATCGGCTGGAACCAGTGGGTGAAGTGGGTCGCCCCTCGCTCCATCGCCCACTCCCGCATGGTCGCCGCGACGACGTCGGCGATCGACTCGTCCAGCGGGGCTCCCTTCTTGATCGTGTTCCGCAGCGCCTTGTACACGTTCTCCGGAAGTCGAGCCTTCATGACTTCATCGGAGAAGACGTTGATACCGAAGAGTTGCCGGATCGGCATGCTCGACCGCGGGGCGCGCCGGCCGTTGATCGGCCACGAAGTGATCGCGTTCATGGCGGCATCACGGGCGCGGGTTTCTTGCATGACAGTTCTCCATCAGACAGATCAGGATGAGGTTCGAGCGTGATGTGGCCGGGGGAGCGCCGGTCGATCCGGAAACCCGATCCACCCGTTCGCAACCCCCGAACGCGACGACCTCAGCTCGTGAAAGAGACAGGCAGGCGTGCGAATTCGGTGGTGTCGCCAATCGAGCAGACGTGGCTTGCAAGCGGAACAAGGCACACTCGGTCCGATTGCATCAGCGCGGGAGAGACGCCGATCCTGAACTTGCCGACGGAAACCGCACGATATCCGCGCGCGGCTTCGAACGACTCATTCTCGCTTGAGGGATAAAGTATAGCGACGTCATGACATCGCCGCCAGTCCCCAGGGGACTGAAATGCACAAATGATAACGGGCCGTGGATCGATTCCGGGCGGGCGGCCGCGGGCGGTTTGCAACGATCCTCGGCCGCCCTGCGCTCGGTGAATCGCGCCCGGGACCTTGGCATCCGAGTCCCAGGGTGCCTCCGGCGTGATCTTGAACGAACCGGCTCGGTTCCGGCGATGCGAGCCGGGTTCCAGGATTCATTTCTTGCTGGCCTGTGCGTCCAGCTTGGCGATGACCCCCTTGGGGTCGGCTTTCAAGCCATCCTCGCACTCCGCACAACACAGGTAGAACGTCCGGCCTTCGGCAGTGACCTTGACCGGCTTTTCCATCGAGCCGAGATGATGCGTACTCACAGGGCAGACGGCCTGCTGGATCGCCGCGTCCTGCTCCGCGGCGGGAAGCTTCTTGATCTCGGCCAGCTCTTCCGCGGACAACTTCGCGGCCGGGGCCTCAGCCTTGCCCTCCTTGGGTCCTTCCATCTTCGGCCCCTCGGCGGGCTTCTTGGTATCCCCGGGCGGCGTCGACGGGGCCATGTCCTTCTTCGGCGTCTCCTTGCCTGGTTCCGCCGGCTTCGCCGTCGCGCCAGGAATCGGCATGCCGCCGGCCGCGGGCGACGCCGGATTCGACGGTGGAGTCGCGTCCTCCTCGCCGGCACAACCAATCACGATAGCGAGCATCAAGGCTGTCCAAACTGTTCGATGGATGGCTTTCATCGGGTGTTTCTCATCTCAAGTGTGGCCGAATCATGGTGAGTCGCGACGGCGCCAACATCAGCGCCGTGAATTCGATCGCAATTCTAACCCCGATGACGATCCCACGCCAAGGCAGCGGTGCACCGACTGCCTGACTCACTGAGTTCCAAGGTCAAAGCCCAAGGCTGCCGCTCGGCCGGATCACGGAGAAGGAGACCAGCAAGAGCCCAGCGGGAGCATTCTCAGACCTTCGAACACGAAAGCGAGAAAGACGCACAACGGATCTGCGCGTTTCAGGGATTACGTGTTCGATCGGTCCGCGGTCCTCAGAGCGGTCCGCCCGTGGGCGGCATCGCGGAGTCGGGCGACATTGCTTCGGGGACGCCTTTGTAGAACCGGCGGTTCTCCAGCGCAAAGATCCGGTCGGTGAAGGCGTCGGCTGTCTGACTGCTCATTCGCTCGCGGGCCACCGAGTTCATCTTGGCATCCAGCTCGTCGATGTACGAGACGAGCAAGGCTTCCATGGTCTGGGGCAGCACCGGCGAGCCGTACTCCCGCCTGCCGTGATGCGCCAGGATCGCATGTTCCAGCAGCATCAGCGTCTCTTCGGGGAATCCTTCGATCTTGCTGGCGGCCTCCCGGATCATGTCACGCCCCATCAGGATGTGACCGATCAGGCAGCCTTCCGTGGTGTATTTGGCCTCGACCGGGTGATACTCCAGCTCGCGCAGTTTGCCGATATCATGCAAGATTGTGGCCGCGATCACCACACCCCGATTGAACGGAGGATTCAACTGGTCGTAATACTTGGCGTAGTGCTCCGCCAGGAAGCTGGCGATCCGGGTCATGCTCCAGACATGTTCGATCAGCCCACCCGTGTAACTATGATGGATGCCCTGGGCCGCGGGCATCTTCTTGAACAGGGGCTCATGTTCGTGCAAAATCATTTCGACCAGTCGCCGCAACTCCGGCTGATCGATGGCGCGCTGGATGAGGTCGGTCACCTTCTTGAAGAGGTCATCCGCGGGGTACTTGCTGCTTTCATACAGGTCGGCAAAGTCGAAGCCGTCGCGTGCGTCGTCGTCGGTGGCGACCCGGATGCCGAGGATCTCGATCTGCATCCCGAATCGGAGATCGTACTTGCTCCGGACCTGGAGGCGATACGCGATCCCCTCGCTCCAGGACTCCGCATCCCGGAGAAACCGGCTGTCCGACCAGAGGGGCGCTTCGACCGTCGCACGCTTGTCGCGGAAGACGCACCTCATGTACGGTTGGTTTGACTTGGTCATGCCGCGCGTCTTCTTCACCAGCGCCGCATAACAGAGGGCCTCCTGCCCGTCGACCAGATCCGAGAGCTTGATGACCACCGGCTCGTTACCCACCATCTCCCGCCACCTTTCCCGCGCACCCGAAACCACCCGCCCGTTGCTCGATCCGCCACTCCCAGTTTACAACACGACGGTGGTCCGCGAGGGTTCGGCCCGACCCGAGATGCTCGCCTTGATGCTCGTTGGAATACCATGTTCGTTTGTTCCATTCAAGTGGGCCGGGTGCTCTTGGTCCGTTTTTCACGATATTACCTATACTTTTGATCAGATTTCGTCGTCAAAATGGGGGGAAAATGCCGATGATGACGACACGGAGCGGCCATCGATCGGCCGCGGCGACGTTGGGGTATGTGGATGCGCCGGCACCATTGCGTGAGCTGTCCGCGGCTTCGTGGGATGCGATCGTGGTCGGCGCGGGGCACAACGGTCTGACGTGTGCGGCCTACCTGGCGCGAGCGGGCCGTCGGGTGCTGGTCGTGGAGGCCCGGCAGCAGGTTGGCGGCGCCTGCACGCTCCGGGAAGTCTGGCCGGGGTATCGGATCTCGCCGTGTGCCTACCTGGTCGGACTCCTCCACCCGCTGGTGATCGACGAGCTGAGGATGGCGGAATACGGGTTCCGATGGACGCCGGCCCGAGCCGGGCTGTTCGTACCGTTCGAGGATGGCACGAGCGTCCAGCTCTGGGATGACGATGAGCCGTGTGAGGAGGAGATCCGGAAACTGGCGCCGGGCGATCTGGAGGGATGGCGCGCCTTCAGCGCTGTGAAGAGCCGGCTGCGGGACGCGTTGCGTCCGTCCGGCGCTGGTGACCTCTGGATCGGACGACCGCCTTCACGCGCCGAGATCGAGCGTCGCCTGGGGAATGACACCGAGGCGCATCACGTGCTCTTCGACTGGTCGATGGTCGAGTTCGTCGAGCATTTCTTCGACGACGAACGGCTTCAAATGGCCTACCTCGGCCAGGGGGTGATCGGCACGTTCGCGAGCCCGCACGACCCGGGAACCGCGTCGATCCACTTCCACCATCAGTCGGGCCGATTGGGCGGCATGCCGGGGATGTGGGGCTACGTCAACGGCGGGATGGGGATGGTCTCGTTCATCCTCTGCGACATCGCCCGGGACGCCGGCGCCGTGGTGCTCACCGGAACTCCAGTGGCCCGGATCGTGCCCGGGGTGGGCGTCGAGCTGGAGGGGGGCGAGCGGATCGCGTCGTCGTGCGTGGTCTCGAACGCCGATCCGCGGACGACGCTGCGGCTCCTGGGCGAAGCCGCCGACCCCTCCTGGCGCGCCCGAGTCGAGGAGATCCCCCAGGTCGGCTGCACGGTCAAGCTGAACGTCGCCCTGCGCGAGCTGCCCAGCTTCACCGCCCGGCCGGGCACGCGGATGACCCATCATTTGGGTCAGATCAATACGCCGCTGAACAAGAAGGAATGGCAGTCCGGCTACGAGTCGGCGCGGGCCGGCGAATTACCGGACCGGCTCTGGACGGAGCTCTATTTCCAGACGGCTCACGATTCGACCGTCGCGCCGGAGGGCGCGCAGAGCATGAGCGTGTTCGCCCAGTATGTGCCGCACACCTTCGCCCACGGCGATTGGGAGACCCGCCGCGAGAATGTCAAAGACCTGGCCCTACGCTCGATCGCCCGATTCTGCGATAACCTGCCGGGCGCGGTCATCGACGCGCAGGTCCTCGGCCCGCCCGACATCGAGCGCGAAGTCGGACTGACCGGCGGCCACATCTTCCAGGGCGAATGCCTCCCACCCTACATGTGGGACCAGCGGCTTTCGCCAAAGACCCCCATGCCCGGCGTCTTCCTTTGCGGGGCCTGTACCCATCCGGGCGGAAGCGTCATCGCGATCAACGGCCGCAACGCCGCCATGGAGATCCTCGGGGGAGGATAGGAGCCGCAGCTCGGATCGACCCTCGGGCTACGATCAAAAACTATGTCCTCCAAAAGACTTGTGGCGAATGATCCGCGCAAGACGCGCGGAAAGTCGGCTGTACATTTGGATCGCGCCGCCGATACGATCTTAAGAAAACGGCGTTACGGAGCAAATCCCATGTCCACGATCGCGCCGACGCAGCCAGCGACTCAACCGTCATCGACGGCAACACCGGAACTGCCGCCTGCTGGAGCTCTCAACTTCTCGAACCTCGTCGGGGAAGTGCGCGAGTACTGCGCCCAGAAGCAGATCGAAAATGACGTGGAAAAGACCATCGCTCTGGCCGGGAAGTATTTTACGATCTCCGGTCAGCCGTGGTTTCGAGTCGTCCATGATCCGGAATCCGGGGAGCATTACGTGGGCATTCATGTTCGTGTCGCCGGTACACCCGATGAGGTTTTTGCCCAGGGAGAAGCATTCCTTGATGCATTCCACACGACCGTCGCCCAGGAGAAACAGAAATATCTTTCGCTGATCTATCACTCCATGGAAGGAACGGTTTGAATGGAGCCGAAGCGGTTCTTGGAGCTTTCGCTTCTCTTGAAGGGAGGCCTCTCTTCTCCGGCAGCTTTCAGGACGTCCGTCAGTCGATCCGATTATGCAGCCTTCAATGCTGGGGTAGAGACTCTCAAGACCATTGGGATTCAACTTCACCAGAGTGCCTCCGGCCACGGAGAACTGGTGAATTGCCTGGGTGCCTGCAATGCCCCTGTCTTTCGCAAGACGAGTTACCACCTGCGAAGGCTCCATGGCCGGAGACACCTGGCGGATTATGACATGGACGACGCCAGCGTGGAGACTCGCTCGGAAGCGGATCACGCCTATCTGGAGGCACAGGCGATCCTCAAGAAACTCGACGAACTCAAAAATGATCCGAATCACTCGGTTTCTCGATCGGACATGAACGCTTTCGCGCGATACGTTGAAGCTCACAGTGGCTTAGGAGCTGACGCAAAATTACTTGGTCAATTTCGGTAGTATTGCGGGGCAGGATTGTATAGTTCCAATCCCCGTGGAACTTCGCCTTCCGCAATCTTATCCCCGCCAAATCCTCGTCGCTGACCTTGATCCCCTTCGGGTAGCTGTTCGTATCCAGCTCCGCCTTGATCCGCAACCCTTCACCGGTCCGCACATGCCCGATGAGGTTCACTATCACCGCCCGGCTCACCAACGGGCGGCCTCGCCAATTCTCCGTGATGTGGCAGAACATCCGGTGCTCGACCTTGTTCCACTTGCTCGTCCCCGGCGGGAAGTGGCAGACCGCGATCCGCAAACCTAACCGGTCGGCCAGCCGTTGCAACATCAACTTCCACAACCGGGCGCGATTCCCATTGCTCCCACCGCCATCCGCCGTCATCAACAACTCCTCGGCGGCCGGGTACGCCAACGAGCCCATCCGGTCCCACCACCGCCGCACCGACTGGGTGGCGAATTCCGCCGTGTTGTGATCGATCTCCACGCTGACCCAGCCGTCGTTCCGCGTCAGGTCGTAGACCCCATACGGGATACCCACGCCCAACTCCTTGTCGCGGAAGTCGTGAGTCCGAACACGCGGGGCGAGCCCCCGGGCCGCCATTCGCGGCCCGGATTGCGGAAATTGCCGATCAATTCCCGTTTCTTGGCGTCAACGGAGACCACGGGTTGGTGCCGCTTCTGGAACCGTCGGACGCACCGGTTGATGTACTCGAACTGGGCGTCGCGATCGGGGTGGTCGTCCCCTTCCTCGGTCTTGCGATTGGCCTGGAGGCGATAGCCGATATCCTAGGCGCGGCCGACTGAATCATGACTGATCTTGTGGCCGAGGCGACGAGGGCATCCGCCAGGTGACGGGTGCTCTTGGATGTCCAAAGCAGGGGAGCCTGGGGTCTCCCAGTGTGGCGGGCTCGAGGAGTTTGTCGAGGTCGTCGAGGAGCCCCGGTCGCGATCGCTGAGATGCGGCCGACCGGCCCCCGGCCTACGGATTCGATCGCCGTCGACAGACTGATCCAGCAGGCTATGCTGCAAGTTCTCCAAGAGCGGTGGGACCCGACGTTCTCCGAGCACAGTTACGGCTTTCGACCGGGGCGCTCCGCCCATCAGGCAGTGGCGCAGGCGCAACGTTACATCGCCGACGGCTACAACGTCGTGGTCGATCTCGATCTCGAAAAGTTCTTCGACCGAGTTCAATCACGACAGCCTGATGGCGTGCGTCGCCGCGCGAGTGTCCGATAAACGTGTGCTCAAACTCATCCGGGCGTTTCTCAACGCTGGGGTGATGGAAGACGTTTGGTCAGTCCGGTGGATGAGGGGACGCCGCAGGGCGGCCCGCTTTGCCCATCCTAAGCAATCTCGTGCTTGACGACCTCGACAAGGAACTGGCCCGACGCGGTCACCGCTTTTGCAGGTACGCCGACGACTGCAACATCTATGTTCGCAGTCGTCGCGCCGGCGAACGGGTCATGGCCTCTGTGAGCCGGTTCTTGACCAACAAGCTGCGGCTCAAGGTCAACGAGGCGAAGAGCGCGGTGGCGCGGCCGGAAGAGCGGAAGTTTCTCGGTTTCAGCATCTCGAATGACGGGAGCGAGCGGCGCATCGCGCCAAAGGCTCTCGACAAATTCAAAGGGCGGATCCGAGACATGACGCGCCGGACGCGGGGGTTCAGTCTGCAACAGTTGATCAAAGAGTTGAAGCCATACATCGTGGGATGGCGCGGCTACTTCGGCTTCTGCCAGACCCCGCAAATCCTCACGAACCTCGAAGCATGGATCCGTCGAAGATTGCGTTTGTATCTTTGGCGGCAATGGCGAACCAGGCAAAACCGCTTCGCGGAGTTACGCCCTCGCGGCGTAGCAAAGTTCCCGGCCGCGGTCGCCGCAGGTTCACCAACCGGGCTCTGGCGCATGTCCGGACATCCGGCCGTCCAACAAGCCCTGCGCAACGCCTATTTGGACTCGCTCGGTCTTCCCCAAATCTATGCGCCCGCCGAAGTCTAAATCGATCGAACCGCCGTGGTACGGACCCGTGTGCCCGGTGGTGTGGGAGGGGTGACGTCGTGAGGCGTCCCCCTATCCCGATCAATCCGGCTTCAAATAGGTCCCGCTTCATCACCCGCGGTAGGCTCTTGCGCCGCGGGACCTATTTGAACCCTCAGGCATTCCGACGAAGCCGGCCATGCTTTCCGATAGGAAGCCGGCCACCGATTCCGATTTGAAGCCGGCCGGGGTTCCGATTTGATGTCGGCCACCTGACGTCTGCTTCCGCGGGTCGATGGGATGATGTTTCGCTTGGCCGGATGGGTCAAGCGGTCTGGGTTCCGGTCTTTGCAAAAACGAGGAGAAGGCTCGGCTTGCGAAGGGCGGCTGGGGTGGCGGTGGGTAACGGCGGGCGGAGCGCGCTTTCCATTGCGCCGTAGCGCAGCCCGCCGTTATCCACGGCCTTCGCGCCGAGGGTGCGGCGAGCCGGCCTCCGCGCGTACGTCGGTTTCAGGATGAAGAGGGCCGCTTGCGCAGGCTCTCGCCGGCCAGATCGATACGATAGGCGTTGTGGATGACGCGGTCGAGGATGGCGTCGGCGAGCGTGGGAACGCCGACTAGGTCATGCCAGCGATCCACGGGGACCTGGCTGGTGATGATGAGCGAGCCCTTGTCGTAGCGATCCTCGACGATTTCGAGCATGTCGCGCGCTTGATCGGGGGTGAGCGCCTCCGGGCCCCAATCGTCGAGGATGAGCAGCTTGACGCGCGCGAGGGAGCGCAGGAGCCTGGCGTAGCGCGCGTCGCCATGGGCGATGGCGAGATCGGCGAAGAGCCGGGGCATGCGGGTATATAGGACGGAGAGGTTTTCTCGGCACGCCTCGTGGCCGAGAGCACAAGCTAACCAACTTTTGCCCAGGCCGCTTGCCCCGGTCAGGAGCAAATTGCGGCGCTCGGCGATCCATTCGCAGGCGGCGAGTTTGAGGAAGAGCGCGCGGTCGAGGCCGCGAGGACTTTGATAGTTGACGTCCTCGACGCTGGCGGAATGGCGCAGCTTGGCGACCCTGGCGCGCGTTTCGAACTGCTTTTGCCGACGCAGCGTCAACTCGTATTCGAGCAGCAGGCCGAGCCATTCGGCGTGTTCAAGGCCACGCGCTTCGGGCCTGTGTTCCAGTTCCTTGAATCCTTTGGCCAAGCCGTGAAGGCCAAGCGCGTGCAATTGGTCGAGGGTCGGATGAGCGAGCATGGGATTTCCTGTCAGTTGTAGTAGCGGGGACCGCGCACATTGGCGTGGTCGATGAGCGTGACGGGGCTGCTGTCTGCGCCCGACGGGTCGCCCTTCCGGGCGAGTAGTGACGCGACGCCCTTGCAAGTGAGGACGCCCAGTTCGACGGCTCGGGCCGAGACCGCCTCGAGGCGGGCTGGGTCGAGGCCGCGATAGGAGCGCAGAATGCCGAGGCAGGTGCGGAACCCCTGTTCGGGATGCGGCCGGCTGGCGAGCACGGCGCTGATCAAGCCTTCGGTGTTTGGCCCGATCTTGCCGGCCCAACGGCGGAACCGATCCGGCGTCCACTCGGCGTAGCGCCGGTGGGAGCTGGGCATGTGGTCGGGGTCCGTGCCGTGCTTGCGACCCATATAACGGCGCTGATGAGCGCCGACGCGCTGGCCGCGATGGAAGATCTCGACCGTGCGCGCGGTGATGCGCACGTCGACCTCGGCGCGGATCAGCGCGTGCGGGACCGAATAGAGAAAGTCATGGACCTCGATGTGATAGTCGAGATTGACCCGCCCGCGCCGCCATTCCGCGAACTCCCAATCGTCGGCGGGCAAGGCGATGAGGACGTCGCGCTCGATGGCCTCGAATAACTCCCGACGGCTCAGGCCGAGGTTGCGCATGGGACGCTCGTTCATGCGTTGCATGACGAGGGCGATCGCCGCATTGCATTCGGCGAGCGAGAAGAACGTCAGCGCACGCAGCCGCCCCAGAATGTAAGTCTGGGCGAATCTGACTCCGGCTTCGACTTTCGCCTTGTCCCTCGGCCGCCGCGGCCGCGCCGGCAGGATTCCGACCGAATAATGCGCCGCCATGGCGCCGTAGGTGCGGTTGATCTCGGGGTCGTAGAACGAGGCTTTGTTGACCCCGCTCTTCAGATTGTCGGGATTTTGTGGCGGCCGCCGTTATGTGGCGCGTCACCGCGGAATGTTCTTCTGGCGGCGACGCTTGGCCACATATCGCTCAAAGGGCCGCGAGCCATTCGAGCAGTTTTGGTTCGCTCTGCCAAACTGGTCTTCGCGGAGGCCCCGCCGAAGAAGTCGAAGGCGGCTGGCAGGCCTCGAGCGCTTCCTGTTTCATCCTGATGTTGATTTCGGCGTAGCGATTGGTCGTGTCGAGGCTGACATGGCCGAGCCAACCCCTGATGACGTTGACGTCGACCCCCAATTCCAGGAGATGCACCGCGGTGGTGTGGCGGAAGACGTGGGGCGAGACGGGGCGCTGATTTTGCTCGGTCGCAATATGGTTCGTATGGCGCCGGACGAGCTTGTAGAGGCCGAAACGCGTCAGCGGCCGACCGGCGCTGTTCAGGAAAACGGGGCTGGCAGGCGGAGCCGTCCGCCGCAGTTGGAGCATCTCATCCAGCATCCGCGCGGTCTCCGGCCATAGAGGACAGGTCCGCCACTTGTCGCCTTTGCCATGCAAATTGACGCGGGAGGGGGGAGCCAAGGCGAGCTGGCCTATGGTCAAGCCGACGAGTTCGGTCGCGCGCGCGCCGGTGTTGTACAGCAGGAGAAGCAAGGCGCGATCCCGAACGGCGAGCCGTCCCTTGCGCGGCATGCTGGCGAAAAGAAACTCGACCTCGTCACGTTCGAGATAACGGGTCGCCGGCGGCTGCGTTCGCTTCGTCGGGATGGCTGCGACCTGCTCGGCCTCGCGAAGCAGCTCCGGCGTCTGCGCCCCGACATAGACGAAGAACGTGTGCAGCATCGCCAGCCGATGGTTCCGTGATCGGACGCCGTTGCCGCGCTCGGCTTCGAGATGGGCGAGGAAGTCCCTCACGTTGTGCGCCCCGAGGTCGGACAGCGCCAGCTTGCTAATCGGCCGACGCGTCGTCTTGGCGAGGAAGAGGAGAAACAGCCGGATTCCGTCGCGGTAGCTGTGAATGGAAGCCTGAGAGAGCCCTTTCTCTGCTTTGAGATGGTGCTCGAAGAACTGGTAGACCAGACTGCCGACGGTCGTCATGGCCTGGCTCCGATCGATATCGGGGCGGCGAACGTTTGGAAGCGGTCGGCGGCGGCGTCCATCAACTCGGCCGTGATCGTCAAATACACCGCCGTCGAAGCAGGATCGACGTGTCCCATGAAGGTCGACAGTTTGAGCAGCTTGTCGGCCGGCTTGCCGCCATCGCGATACCATCGGAGCAACCGCCCGACGGCAAAGCTGTGGCGCAGGTCGTGAACGTGTGGCGCCGTTCCTCCAGGCGGAATCGGAATCTTCAGTTGCGGGGCCAGCGCATGGAACACCTGGCTGATCGTGCCAGGGTTTACGGGGCGGCCGCGAGTGAATGAGAAGACAGGCGCTTCGACCGTCAATCCGGATGTCCGCTCCGTCCGCATGCTCATGAAAGCGGATAGACGGTTCGTCAGTCGCGGCCCCATGGGGACGAGCCTGGACTTGGAGAACTTCGTCTCGCGGATCGTCAGGACGCCACGATCGCGGTCGACGTCGCCCCACCGTAAACGGGCCGCCTCGCCGACACGAAGGCCAAGGCCGAACAGCAAGCTGAATATCGTCGCGTAGGTGGGGCCCCGCAGCGGAGCCTTGCTCCGGTCCGGCAATAGCTGGGCCATGTCGACGAGGCGCTGTCCGTGCTCGAGCCCCAGAATGCAAGGCGGACGGGCCTGGCCGCGCCGCCGCGGCCGCATCGTGACCGGGGAGCGGTCGATGATGTCGTGTTCGACCATCCATTCGAACAACCGGCCGACGACGCCGATCAGGTGGTTGAAGCTCCTGGGCCAATTCCGCGGTCGGCTCAGGAAGAAGGCGTCGAGCACGGCCGTGTTGATCTCGCTCAGAGTTCGCACTCCGGCCTCGACGAGATAGCGATCGAACAGGCGAAGCGCCTTGTCCTCGACGTCGTATCGGCGGTTGAGGGAGCGCTTGTGGCGCACGAACGCGACGATGTGCGGGGCGATCGGGCTCGACGGATCGGGAAGGGGCGGCCTCATTGCAGATCCTCCCCGTCTCCGAGCGCGACTTCGCGCAATGCGTCGACCTGCACCTTGGCGTAGATCATCGTGGACGACGGGAAGCGATGGCCCACATAGTCGCCGACGGTCTTGAGCGGGAAGCCGGAGTCCACCAGCCGTTGGACGCAAGCGTGCCGGAGCGTATGTGAGCCTGGGCGGGCCACGGGAATGCCGGCGCGATGCAGGTACTTGCTGGCGACGCAGGAGACTGCTGCGTGGGTCAAGGGCGCGCGGGGAGCGACGTGCCGCCAAAAAAGCTGTCGGCCTTGCACGACGGGGCGCCCGTTCTTGAGGTAGTCGATGATCGCTTCGCCAACGACGCGGGCCAACGGGTAAGCCGTGGTGTGGTCCGCCTTCCGTTCGCGCACGTGCAGTCGGTCGCGCTTCCAGTCGATGTCGTCGAGGGTCAGGGCCGAGACCTCGCGAGCCCGAAGCCCGTAGGAGACCATGAGCAGGAGCATGGCGTAGTCGCGTCGGCCCCAGGCGGTTCGACGATCGACCTGGTCAAGCATTTTCTGGACGGCGTCCCAGCCGATCGACCGAGGGATGTCGGCCAACCTGTAGTGCTGGGGTCCTTCGACCAGCTTGCTGAGGTCGCGCTGGTGGATGCCTTCTCTGTACGCGTATCGCAGGAAGATCCGCAGCGTGCTGCAGAGGCCCACCATGGCTCGGGATCCGAACTCTTGCGCCGCGGTCGTGACGAATCCGGTGACGACCGGCAACGCCAAGGATCCAATGTCCGGGCATTCGATCTGCTGGAGGTAGCGTTCAAATCGCCGCAGATAGTGCTGGTAGACGCGAATGGAACCTTGACGCAGACCGCGTTCCACCCGGAGATACTCGAAGAATCCGGGCGCTTGGGCAGCGAATGGATCGCCCCATGGCTTCCTCGCGCGGCGATACTCCGACTGTGACACGATGAGGCTGAAGAACTGCCGGACCGTGGCGCTTGCGAGGTTGCGATCGCGGCGACATGCATTCGCAAGAGGGTCGGCTCGTCGGGCGGAGATCCAGTCGGCGACAAACTCGTCGACGAGGGTCTCTGCTTTCTCGATTTGCGAGACGCCGCGGGTTTCGGTGAAGGACGCGAACTCCACGAGGATCGGGACCCGTCGGAGAATTGTGCGCGTCGAATAGCCCTGATCGCAAAGTATCGTGACGTACGCCTCGATCCGCGATCCGAGCCAGCACCGCAGAATGCGGTCGACCGTCTGTGGCTTGAGGAAGAACCGTTCCAGCATGACAACCTCCATTCCATGAGAAGGAACCGGAGGGTGCGCGCGTCACTTCCGCCGCGATTTGTGTCGCGTCAAAAAGGGAAACGACCAGAAATCAGCGACCAGGGCGAGGCGCGCCACATAACGGCGGCCGCCACAAAACTATGACAACATGAAGACGGCGGTGGAGACGGTCTTCGTGGGCAAGGACCGCCAGTACAATCGCCGTTTCCTCCAGATGTGCTCGCATCACCTCGTCGAGCCGGTCGCCTGCACGCCGGCCGCGGGTTGGGAGAAAGGCCAGGTCGAGAACCAGGTCGGGTTGGTGCGTGAACGCTTCCTCACGCCGCGTCTGAGGGTCAAGAGCTACCACGAGCTGAACGCCTGGCTCCTCGACAAATGTGTCGTCTGGGCCAAGGCGCACGCCCATCCCGAACAGAGCGGGCGGACGATCTGGGACGTCTTTGAGGAGGAGCGGCCGAAGCTCATTCCTTATGGCGGACGCTTCGACGGATTCCACGCGCTGCCGGCCTCGGTGTCGAAGACCTGCCTCGTGCGGTTCGACAACAACCGATATTCGGTCAACGCCAGCGCCGTCGGCCGTCCGGTCGACCTCCACGCCTACGCCGACCGCATCGTCATCCGCCAGGACGGGCGGGTTGTCGCGGAGCACCCGCGCGCGTTCGGCCGCGGCAAGATCGAGTACGATCCCTGGCATTACGTGCCGGTCCTGGCGCGCAAGCCAGGCGCGCTCCGCAACGGCGCGCCGTTCAAGGATTGGGTGCTGCCGGCGGCGCTGGACCGCATCCAGCGCAGCTCGCAGGCTCCGACGACGGCGACCGGCAGTTCGTCAAAATTCTCGCCGCGGTGCTCTCTGACGGTCTGCCGGCGGTCGAGGCCGCCTGCGCCCAAGCGCTCGCCGAGAATGTTCATTCGGCCGACGTCGTCCTCAACATTCTGGCGCGGCGGCGCGATCCCGGCCCGCCCCGATCCACACCCCCGCCGCGCTCAGCCTGCGCCATGCGCCAGTCGCCGACTGCGCCCGATACGATCAACTCAGGAGCGCGTAGCCCATGGAACGGACCGAAGTCCTCGACATGATGGGCTCGCTGAAGCTCTACGGCATGAAGGCCGCCTACGACGAGACGCTCGCGACCGCGCTCAAGCGCAAGCACGAGCCGCAGCGCTTCGTCGGCGACCTCCTGCGCGCCGAGATCTCGGAGAAGCAGGCGCGGTCGATCAAGTATCAGATCACGGCCTCCAAGCTGCCGCTCGCCAAGGACCTCGACGACTTCGCCTTCAAGGACACGCCGATCAACGAGGCCCTTGTTCGCGATCTCGCCGGCGGCGGCTTCATCGCCCAGCAGCGCAACGCCGTGTTCATCGGCGGAACCGGCACCGGCAAGACGCACGCCGTGATCGCCATTGCGCGAAGCTGCATCCGCGCAGGACGCCGCGGGCGCTTCTTCACCACCGTCGATCTCGTCAACCAGCTCGAGGCCGAGACGCGCGCCGGGCGCCAGGGCCGCATCGCCGATTATCTCGCCCGCATGGACTTCGTCGTCCTCGACGAGCTCGGCTACCTGCCGTTCGCCCAGGCCGGCGGGCAGCTTCTCTTTCACCTCGTCAGCCGGCTCTACGAGCGCACCTCGATCCTTCTCACCACCAATCTCGCCTTCGGCGAATGGCCGAGCGTGTTCGGAGACCCAAAGATGACCACGGCGCTCCTCGATCGCCTCACCCATCACTGCGACATCGTCGAGACCGGGAACGAGAGCTGGCGCTTCAAGAACCGCGCCTTGAGCGTCGTCTCATGACCGGGATTTCGTGACGTCACGCTTCGGAGTGGACCATGCCGCGCAAGCCGATCGGCGAGCGACCGATGACCGATGCCGAGCGCCAGGCGCGCTGTCGCGCTGCTCGGGAGTCCGGGACGTCGGCAGTCCGGATATGGCGACCCCTCGATCACCGCAGTCGCGCCAAGCGTTGGCGCGACGCTGTCTCCGAGTTGACCACGTTGCAGGGTCAGTATGCCCTTTGGCTGGAAACTCTGCCGGAGAACCTTGAGGACAGCGCCACCGCCGAGGCGTTGCAGGCGATCTGCGACCTCGACCTCACCGACCTCCAGGCAATCGTTCCGCCCCGCGGCTTCGGCCGGGATTGACCCGCGCGACGTTCGCTCGGCACGAGAGCCGGCGCTTCAAAAACCGCGCCTGACCGACCAACGTCGCCTGCACCGAACCACGCTCGCCCCGGCTGCGCAACCCTGACCAGCTCCGCCGGGGCGAGCGCTACCGTCCGAGCCCTTCACAAGGGGGGTCAATTTTGGACGCCGATGGGGGTCAATTTTGGACACGATGACGTAATTGCGGGCCGGAGCCTGCCCTACGAGACTGCTGTTTTCAGGATCGGCCGCATCGGCATGTCTGGAGGGAGCTATGAAGCAATATGTCGGTCTGGATGTCTCGCAGAAAGAGACTTCAGTTTGCGTTGTGGATGAACAAGGGCGCGTGATGTTTGAGGAAAAGGCGAAGTCCACGCCAGGCGCGCTGACGGACTTGATTCACAGACGCGCGCCTCACGCAGAGCGCATCGGCTTTGAGACTGGCGCGATGGCCAGTTGGCTTTGGCATGAACTCCGCCGCGTCGGGTTGCCGGTAATGTGCATAGACGCTCGTCACGCGCATGCTGCGCTTTCAGTTCGCATCAACAAGAGCGACAAAAACGATGCGCGGGGCCTCGCTGAACTCATCCGGATCGGTTGGCATCGTGAGGTCGCCGTGAAGAGCGAGGAGAGCCAGAAGATCCGGGCGGTCCTGGTCGCTCGCGCCCGCCTCGTCAGTATCCGCCGCGATATCGAAAACCAGATCCGCAGCATGCTCAAGGAATATGGCCTGTTGTTTTCGCGGGCGATCGGCGCGCCATTCCGTCAGCAGGTCATCGAACTGATGGACGCCAGCCATCCGCTTCGCGCTATCGTTGAGTCCCTATTGTCGATTCATGAGCGCGTCGCCCAGGAGCAAGCCAAACTTGACGGGGATGTGCGCCGCCGTGCGCGTGACGACGAAACGGTTCGGCGGCTCATGAGCGTGCCCGGCGTCGGCGTCGTCACGGCTTTGACCTTCCGCCATACGATCGATGATCCATCGCGATTCAGCTCGGCGTCGAAAGTTGGCGCCTATCTCGGGCTCACCCCGCGCCGCAAGCAATCGGGGGAAACCGACATCACCGGTAAGATCTCGCGATGGGGAGATCGCTTGTTGCGGACATACCTGTTCGAGGCGGCCAGCGTCCTCGTGCATCGGACCAAGAAGTGGTCAACCCTCAAGGCATGGGGCGTGCGGCTGATCAAACGCATCGGCATGAAGAAAGCCAAGGTCGCGATCGCGCGCAAGATCGCCGTCATCCTCCATTGCATCTGGGTCGACAGAACGGCATTCGAATGGGGCCAGCCAAAGGCGGCCTGACTTCCCTGAATTAGTACAATCTCCGGCGCACGACGTCGCCGGCGATGTCCCAGCCGGGACGGCGGTTGGGTGACCTTGGTCAATCGGCTGAAGGCGGTTCTGCCCCGCACTTCGTTGCACACGTTAAGGCGCCCGCCCCGAACATCATCATGAGGCGCTTAGCGACCTCGGAAAGGACCGTGACCCCGGCGTTAGGCGACACTCGTCGCACGATCAAAAGTTCAACCACGGAGGTGCAGGTCTTCGAGGTCCAGGTCTTCATCGCCGCGCTCGCCAAGCTACGCAACCCGCCGGCTCCGCTCGGCGAGCGCTCTCGCATGCATCCTTCGACTCCTGCAGTCGACAAAAAGCGCTTGACTCTCACCCGCAATTAAAGGGCCGATTGACAATTTTGCCACGGCGGAGTTGCCGAGTTCCCCGGCCCCTTCAACGCCGATCGGGGAGATCCTTAACCCGTCTTCGCGGATTCGGCCATTTTCTGGGGGTGCTCGTTAAGGAAATCAATATCTTGACCGAAAAGGTCTTCACTACAGGAGGTGTTGGGCGGGAAGCGCGGCGGCGGCGATTTTGGGGGGCGGCTGGGCCGGCAGCTTGAGCTTCATGCGGGCGATGAGGAGGCGCAGGTCGGGCTCGGGTTCGGTGAAGCGGGTGAGGACGATCTCTCGGCCGTCGGTGGTGGGCAGGTGCACGTCGATCATCTGCAGGGCGGCGAATTTCGCCAGCGCGCTACGCGCGGTGAGACCCGGGGCGAGGCTGTGCAGGCGGCGGGTCAGGGTGATCTGCAGGCAATAGGCGAGGAAGGCGACGAAGATGTGGGCTTCGATGCGCTTCTCGCATTTATGGAAAACCGGGCGGATCGCGAGGTCGCCCTTCAGGTTTCGAAACGCCTCCTCAACAGCAACGAGCTGGATATAGTACTGCCAGAGTTTGGCGGGATCGTCGTCGGTCATGTTGGTGCGCAACAGGTAGCGGCCCTCGCGGCGTCTGATTTTGCGCAACTTGTCGCGGTCGAGCGCGTAGGTCAGCGCGCCGGTCTTGTCGACCTCGGTCTTGACGAGCCGCCAGGCGCAGGGCGCCTTGGAGCGCGCCGCGCCGAGCTTCATCAGCCTTTCCTCACGGGAGACGTCCATCTCAGCGAGCTTCTTCAACCGCGCCCACAGCCATTTGAGCTGTCGCCTGCGCATTGCGCGCTCTTTGCTGACGCGATCGGCGCTCTGGGCCAAGACGTAGAGCTCTTCGTCCTGGGCCAGGAGCTTGACCTCGACCCCCTCGCGCGCCTTCCGCCAGGGGTTGTCGAGGAGCTGCTTTTCGAGGCGGGTCAGGCGTCCCTTGGGCGTTCCGACCAGATAGCGCACAGGCGGATCGGAGGCGCGCATCTCGGCGAGAACCTCCTCGGTCGGCACGCCGCGGTCCATGACCCAGACCCGCCGCGCCTTGCCGTACTGGCTCTCGATCTTTTCGAGGAAGGACCGCAGCGTCTTGCTGTCGGCCGTGTTGCCGGGCAGAACCTCGTAGGCGAGCGGCAGCCCTTCGGGGGTGACGAGGAGGGCGATGACGAGTTGCGGGCAATCGGGCCGCTTGTCGCGGCTGTAGCCGTGGCGGCGTTTCGAGCCCTCGGGCAGGTCGGAGGCGTTGACCTCGAAATAGGTGCTGGTCAGATCGTAGAGCAGCACGTCGAAGGAGGCGTTGAATAGATCGCGCCAACGCTGCGTCAGATGTGAGAACAGCGCCTGTTTGTGGGCGATGAGCTTGTCGTGACAGGCGTAGAGCTTGTGCGCTTCCGCAAGGCCGAAGTCGGCGCCGAGCAAATCGGCCATGGCGCTATCGAGGAACCATTGGCGATGCAGCCGCCACTCGCTGCCGGGTGAAATGAGGCGATACGTCGCCAGCACTTGCAGCACGTCGGCCCAGCGCGTCCCTTTGCGGCTTCCTGGCAGGCGATCGGCCCAGAAGCGGTCGAGTTGCAGTTCGCGCCACAGAACGCCGGCGAGCCAGCAGGCGCCCCACTGGCGCGGCCGGCAGAGCCGCATCTCGCCGAGCCGCAGACGCACGATCGAGGCGTCGGCGGCGGGAAGATCGCAACGCTCATCGGAAAACAACGACAGCGAACGGGGCGCGCCGGCGTCCTCGTCGAACACCTCGATCGCCCTGCGCCAAGCTTCAGCCTGAGAAGAATTGATCTCGCCGAGGTATAGGACATAACGCTGCACCACCCGACCGCTGTCCAGACGCCGGTTCTCGACAACGCTCCAGTAGAGATGCGTCTTCCCGTCCTTTCGCCGCTCGGTCTTCCGGAGAAACATGGCGGAACCCAGTTTGACACGGAAAGTCGAGTCGAGGAATCCGGTTCAAACTGAGTTGGTCTTCACTACAGCCGATTTTGGCCCCGGCCCCAATAGCCACATCAAACAATCCAAATACTTGGATGGCGTCAAACGCCGCAAAATCAGGTTACCCACAGGCAAATCCGCGAAGACGGGTTAAAGGCCGGAGAGTGGCCTTCCGCATTCCCTGCTCAGTCTGCGGTTAGACCCGCGGTTACCCCGCGGTTAAAGTTTCGAGGCGACGTCTAAGTGCATTCTTGTTCAAGAAGGTCTACGCGAGCGCGGGAGCGTGTCTGATGGGGCTTTCGTGAACCGCCTTGAATTCTAGACGCGCGCCGTGAACCCGAGCGCAAGCCTTCAACAACACAACAGCGTGGTTCCTAAACCTGGGGTCAGGGGTTCAATTCCCTTCCGGGACGCCAGTCATATCAAAGTTGATTAATTGCCACGATAACCAAGCAATTCTCGGAACCGGGTATGCATCCGGGTAGCCCAATTTCGCACCTGAGGGGGCCGCGAACAAATCGCCGAGCGGAGAACTCGAAGAGTCGGTGCATCTATTGCGGCCAGAGCGGCAAAATGACCGACGAACACCCCTGGGGCAAATGGACGCGTCCCTACGTGCCTCGGGACGCAAATAAGCACACTTCAGGGCGGGTGTCTGTTCCAATACCGGGGAAGCCCCTACCGCTGGAAACGAGGATTCGCGCCGGCGATGCGCTCGATTTCTCAGCTCGGGTCGTATGCTCAGACTGCAATTCCCGTTGGATGAGCCAACTTCAGGAGCGCGCAAAACCGCACCTGATCCCGCTTTTCGATGCGAGGGCGATAGCGCTGACTGAGGAAGCGCAAGCCGCCGTTTCTACGTGGATTGCGATGGGCGTGATGACTGCCGAGTACTCCGACAACGAGCGCTCGCTTGTCGGGGTATCTCCGGGCGAACGCGAGATGTTGATGAATCGACACTTGCCACCTCATGGGTGGAGGATTTGGATTGGTCGCGTGGAAAGTGCGCCGACGCGCATGAGGTGGATACACTCAGCCTTCCCAATCTTAGATGCAGACGAATTGCCGGCAACAGTAAGCGAAGATGATAGGCGGCCTAATGGGCAAACAACGAGTTTCGTAGTAGGGAAGCTGTTTTTCTTCACGGTCAGCACTCCGTTTCCTGGATTGATGGACGGTTGGGATTGGAGAACTGCCCGGCGGGCGCGAAGCAGGCTAGAACCTATCTGGCCGATCAAATACCCCGTGATCTACTGGCCTCCGCCCTCGCTAAGCTCTGACGACGTTGCATCAGTCGGAACCTCCCTAACGCGTTATTTCGAGGATCTTGCACTGAGAAAAGGCTATCGTTGACGCGGGCCACCTTGCGAGTGAGCGAGTAGAGATGAAACTCACGCGGAGAGGAATATTTGTTTCCATAGTCGTCGCGCTAGCGCCGGTAAGTCCTGCGATGGCCGGTGACGTTCAAGAGTTTAGGGCATGTCTTGTAAAGAAGGCTCAAGATTTAGGCGGCAGCGTCAATGACGATGTCACTGCCATTGCGGTCGCCGTTGCTACCTCCGCCTGCCCAGAACTAAGGAGCCGACTTTCCGATCCGGTGCAAGTGGCTTATCCGATGATCAATGAGCTAAGACTGGTCATTCTCGACGAAAGGGCGAAACCGTACTGGCGACGAATGCTTGGGTGGTGAGGCTTACGTGGTTATCGTCGAGCAAAGGCAGGCAACGCAACTCTCGTACGACAATAGCGATCGTGCTGTCTTGGCTCCGTCGTCGCCGCTTCTACCTCGACCTCTGCCGCTCGCTGAGATTATCGCACGGCGGGCAAGCTGTGGACAACTTGTCTTCGCCTCGAATAAGGTTTTGATTTTTCTGGTCTAATGCGAAAAGGGCGCGCAAACCTTACTCGCTGTGCCCTGTAACCGATCACAACTTTTGGATAAGACAAGGCAAGTTTGCGCGCCCCGAGATCGCGAATCGAGGGGGCGTGCACCGGCAATCGGGTGAAAACAGATGAAGCTGACAAGCGAAAATTTCGAACTACTGCAACGTGTTTACAATTCCCCGCAAGGCAAACTGATGACGAGTGGAACGCTACCCGACGGGGCCAGAGAGCTTGAAGCCGGGGGTTATATGCAGATTGTCATCACGGAGGCCGGGCAAGTCGCTGAAGAGCTTGCCCGGATTGCCGCATCTGATGCGGACGTATCAAATGCGGTTGCCCGCGCCGAGTGCACGGTTGATGCGCATGTGGTGGGTCTCGGTGCAGAGATCCCAGCCAAGCGGCGCGAGATTCGGCGGATGTTCGGCGATATGCCGAGCTCGCGAACGCCGGCCGGAGAGAAAATCGTCACATGGTTGGAAAGCAAGATCTAGTACCCACTATCGCTGATCGTTAAGTCGTGATTCAAGGTTGCATGAGCGGCCTTCGTGACGCGACCCCGATCATATTGACGAGTGAGGAACGGGCCGTGCTTGAGAGCTTGGCGCGTTCGGCCAAGACGGAGCACCGCACGCGCTTCAAGGCGCGCATCGTCCTGATGGCGGCGGACGGCGCGGCGACGCGGGCGATTGGCCGGGCGCTCATGTGCACGACCGGGACGGCGTCGAAGTGGCGGGTGCGCTATGCGAAGGATCGTCTGGCCGGCTTTTCCGAGACCGGCAATCGTGGAGCTGAAGCCAGATATGGCGAGGAGGTCGGCCGGCGCATCTTGGCGGTGCTCGATACGGCGCCGCCGAACGGCTATGCCAACTGGAGCGGGCCGCTGATCGCCAAGGCGCTCGGCGACGTTCACGTTCAATATGTCTGGCGCTTCCTGCGCGCGCACAAGATCGATCTTTCGGGACGCAAGTCCTGGTGCGTCAGCAACGATCCCGAATTCGCGGCCAAGGCGGCCGAGATCGTCGGGCTCTACATAGCTCCCCCCGACAACGCCGTCGTGCTCGCCGTCGACGAAAAACCGTCCATCCAGGCCCTTGAGCGGGCGCAAGGCTATCTCAAGCTGCCCAGCGGGCGCGCCATGACCGGCCAGTCGCACGACTACAAACGTCACGGGACCACCACGCTGTTCGCCGCGTTGAATGTCGAAAGCGGAGAAGTCGTCGGCCGCCACTATAAGAGGCGCCGACGGGTCGAGTTCCTCGATTTCATGAACCGGGTCGTCGCCGCCTATCCGGAGCGCCAAATCCACGTCGTCCTCGACAATCTCTCCACCCACAAACCCACCCGCGACATGTGGCTCAAGCGTCACAAGAACGTTCATCTCCATTACACGCCGACCCACGCCTCCTGGCTCAGTCAGATCGAAATCTGGTTCTCAATCCTGACCGGGCAGTCGCTCAGCGGCGCGTCCTTCGCCAGCGTCAAAGACCTCATCGCGCACATCGACGCCTTCATCGAACGATACAATCAAACCGCTCGCCCCTTCGTCTGGACCAAGTCCGAGGTCCACCAAAAGCGCCTCAGACCATGTTTCGCGGACCCGTGATTCCGGGTACTAGGGCGCGCAGGAGCGGGGCGAGGTCGGGCGGTCTGGGGCGGCAAGATTAGCCATCCCCGCAGCGACCAGCGCCCGCTGCGAACAATCAAGAGGCAAATTTACCCCTTGATGTTGACGCGACTTACGGTCGCCGCCCCAGGGAATGTTCGACAGCCTTGCCGCCACCATTCGGCGCTGGCTTTCGTCGAGATGGCCTCCACTGTCGAGGTATTCCCGTCTGAGATATCGCGACGCTGCCCGCGCCCCGCGACTTCCCCTCTTTCCTGCGCGCCGTCGTAAATGCGGCAACGAGTTGGCCAACTGTTGGAAAGAAAAGGGCGCCGCGGGAGCCAAACTGAGGCTGATGGCGGTCCGGCCTGCTCGCGCCAAGCGGTCATGGTTCAGCTTGCCTTGCGCGACAGTGTAAGCGGCAAATCGAGTTCCACCCGGTCGTGTATGACGATCGGCGTGATGCGGCCCCGCTCGCCCCGTTCGAGGCGGACCAGGCCGTAGCCTTCCATGGTCCTCAGCGTGCGGGAGAGGTTGGACTTAGCCTTGCCGGTGATGCGGGCCAACTCGTCGAGCGAGCCGGGCGTTTTCTCCGCGATGACGCGCAGCAGCTCGCGATTGCCGGCCGACAGCACCTTGGCGAAAAACTCGGTCGAGGTGAACCAGACCTTCGGTTCGTCGGCTGCAATTCGACGCTCGACGCGTGCGACAGCCATGGCGCCGGCCTTCATGTCTTCATAGCTGGCGATGCCCACTTTCAACGTCGTCATTGGATCACTCCTCTCTCGCGCAACACCGTCCACGGGCTCCCAGAAGTCGGCGAGCAGGGTCGCCGCGTCCCGGTAGTCGTAGGGTCGGATGCTCCGCAGGCGGTGACGATGGTCCTGCGGTTCACCGCGTTTCTGCTGCGCGACTGGATGCGCGTTGTCGAAGCCGACCAGCCGCTCGCCGGCCGGCCCGTGCAGCGTGAGCGATTAGTCCAGCCCGTGCGGCTTTTCCGACGACACCGGCGCCCGCGTCACCACGAACCTGACCCAGTGCCCACCCGTCGGGTCCACCACGAGAACCTGTCCGTCGAGGTCCAGCAGCACATCGAGGGTCGGGCCGCGTAACTCCGTCACGACAGATAGTTATCATACTGATATAACTAAATCAAGCAAAATGGCCAGCCTGGATAGGCAATCGGGCGAAGGCGATCTCCCCCTTGCGGGGGAGGATTAAGGAAGGGGGTCGCGCCAGACCTCGGAAGCCGTTCATCGACGCCCTCTCGGCGAGCGCAGCGCGACCCCCCTGCCCGCCCCCGCCCATCTCTCGACCGGCTATGGGGGCGGGAGTGCGCCCAACCGTCCGAATCTTCGCTTCGCCCGATCGCCCTGCCAGCCGGGGGCCGCCGAGCCGCAAAGTTCTCGGTCGCCTCATCATCGTCGGCCCCGCCACGCCGCTCCTTCGCCGCGGCGCCGCATTGCCGGC
>CAWJTQ010000013.1:0-1038979 GCA_963845695.1 uncultured Isosphaeraceae bacterium
GCGCGGCCGCGGAGGGCGGCGAAGTCTGGCTCCTTCAGCTCGCTGGGAATGGCCCAGCCCGCCTTGACGGCATCCGCAAGGGCGGCGACGGATTGGTCGGCGAACGTCCTGGCCTCATCCTGCGTCACGCCGGATTTCGCGTTCCCGGCCAACCCTGCCAGCAAGGCCCGCGCCGCGCCTGCTCGAACCGCGTCTCGGTGTTGGGGGCCTTCTCCTTCTCCCACAGACCGATGGCCCGCCCGAGGTCGGCGGCAGCCTCGGAGGCGTGGCCGGCGCGACAGTGGGCCTTGCCGCGATAGGCATAGCTGAAACCGACGTGGTTGGCGTACAGGGCGTTTCCAGGCTCGGAGGTCGCCAACTTCTGGCGGAGGGACAGGCCTTCGTCCAGTGCGGCGAAGGCCTCGGCGAACCGTCCCAGCCGGGCGTAGAGCTGCCCCAGGTGGTTGTGGACCCAGGCCAGCTCGAAACGGTACCCGGTGACGACCGGGTTGTCCGCCGCCAGCTTCTTCAGGAGAACCCGCGCCTGCTCGTAGTGATCGACCTCCTCGGACGTCCGGCCTGCATGCCCAAGGCTTCCGGCAAGGAGGCGGTGGCTGCGGGCCAGGTTGCCCTGGAAGGTGCTGACGGCGGGGTAGGCCCGCACCAGCCGCTGACGGATGGCCAGCGCCCGCTCCATGAGCGCGACCCCCTCGGAACCCTCGCCCATCTTGCCGAGCAGGAGGGCGGTTCGGTTGAGCGTGTGAGTCAGGTCGTCCTGGAGCCCGGCGTCGGCCGGGTGCGCGTCGGCCAGCTCCTGCTGGATGCGCACGGCCTGCTCCAGGGCCGCCCGCGCGGCCGCGCGGTCCCCCCGCATGTCCAGCATGCCGCTCAGCCGGCTGAGGCTCAGTCCCAGGTCGCGCCCGTAGCGGGTGACGCGAGGGTGGCTGTCCGCCAGCGCCTGCCAGAGGACCACCGCCTCCTGGAAAGTCGGCACGGACTCTGCGTCGGGCCACAAGGCCGCACCCAGGGCCCGGTGGCCGGCCGCGAGCACGTCACGGGCCTCGTCGCTGGGCGACTCCGCCAGCACCGCCGCGGCCAGTTCCCGCTGCTCCCGAAAAGCGGCCAGGCTGCCGGGCCCGTCGCCGGTCACCCTCAGCAACTCGCCAACCGCCCCGAGGCTGCGGGCCACGTCCAGCCGCGCCGCGGGGGTCGGCTCGGCCGCGGCCAGCTCCCGTCGGACGGCCAGCGCCTGACGGTGCACCCGGAGGGCCTCGGGGCTTTCGCCGATCTTCGCGGTCAGCTCGCCGAGCTGGAAATACCCGTCCGCCAGAAGCCGCCGCGACTCCGCGTCCGTCTGTGCCTCGATCAGGCCCCGCAGCTCGGAGTAGAACCCCGCCGCCTGCTTCAGCAAGCTTGTCCGCAGCGCCTTGAGCTCGTCGTTCCGGAGCAACGCATCCTCGCTGACGCCGGTGTGAAACGTCGCGATGGCCTTCTGGGCCAGCTCGAATCGGGCCTGCACCTTGGCCTGCGCGTCGACCAGCTTGCCGTTGGCGTCGGCCAGGGCCGCGCTGGTGCTTTTTTCGCGAGTGAGCGAGGCGGACAACTGGGCGTTGGCCCGCGTTTGCACGGCGAGCACCGCCGACAGCCCAACCACCCCGGCCAGCACGGCCGCCGCGACACCGGTCACTCCGGTGCGGTGCCGCGTTAACCAGCGGACCAGGGTGCGGGTCCAAGGCTCGGGATAGGCCGTTACCGGCTCGTCGGCCATCCACCGCTCGATGTCCTCCGCCAGCGCCTTCGGCGAGGGATACCGGTCCGCCGGCTTGTGGGCCATCGCCTTGAGGCAGACGGACTCCAGGGCCGGGTCGATCGTCGCGTCGTGCCGCCGCGGCGGCGTGACCTCACCCCGCTGCACGGCGCGGAGCACCTCGCCGAGGTCCCCCGCCTGCGGCGGGCGGCCGGTCAGCAGGTAGTAGAGCGTCGCCCCCAGGCTGTAGATGTCGGAGCGGAGCCCCAGGTGCTCGATGTCCCCCTCGGCCTGCTCGGGACTCATGTAGGCCGGAGTGCCCAACGCGCTGCTCGGCAGCGTGTCGGCGCTGCCGCTGGCCGAGGAGGGGATCAGCGCCCGCTCGCCCGCGTCCACCCCGGGATCGGTCCGGCCCGTGGCCTTGGCCAGGCCCCAGTCCACCACCAGGGTCTCGCCATGCTTGCCCACGATGATGTTGCCCGGCTTGATGTCCCGGTGCAGGACGCCGCGGCTGTGCGCGTACTCGATGGCGTTGCAGACATCCGTGAAACGGCGCGAGCAGGTTGCGCAGTTCCAGCGACCGTCGGCCGGGGTCGGACTTCAGCGCCTCGTCCTAGTAGAAGCGATCGATGGCCTCCTTGAGGCTGTCCCCCCGGATGAACCGCATGCCGTAATACGGCCGGCCGCCATCGTAGGTCCCCAGGCCATAGACCGGCACGATCCCCGGGTGCTCCAGCCCGCCGGTGACTTCCGCCTCCAAGAGGAACCGCTGACGGCTGACCGGATGGTCGGCATGGGAATCGAGGATCTGCTTGAGGGCGACTTCGCGGTGCAGTTCGTTGTCCAGCGCCACGAAGACGGCGCCCAGGCCGCCCCGGGCATGAGGACGGAGGACCCGGAACCGCAGGCCGTCGCTGGTGGCCGAGCCGACGGAGTAGCTGGCGGTGCGGTCGGCGTCGGCCTCGCCATCCTGATCAGTCGCAGGAGATCGGACCTGAGCCAGGGTCCCCTCGATGTCGGGATCGCCGAGTTGAGCCAGGCTCTTCTGAGTCGAGCGGCCGGCCGGAATGGCGGCCAGGCTCCGCTCGACATCACCGTGCTTGGCGACGTGCAGGTCCGCCATCGCCTCGACGACGGCCCGCTGGGCGTCGTTGAGATGACCGAGGGCGAGGAGATGATCCGCCAAGGCCCGGGCCTTATCCAGGGTCCAGGCCTGGAAAGCGGCCACGAGCTGGGCCTGGTTGATCAACCCGTTCTGGAGCGCGAGCAGTCCGAAGAGGAGATGGCGGTCGGCGGCGGTCATGGCGTGGCTCCGATCGTTGTCGGTCGAGCGGCGCAGGCCCTGGCCTCCGGGGCGGGCCCAGGTATCACGTCGCATCGGGCCGATTATCGCAGGTCCGCCATCTCTTTGCATGAGTGCTGGGGGATGTCGTCGGACGGCGTCTCCAGAGATCCGAGAGCCAGGGGCTGGATACCAACCCGGCGCGGCGTGAAAATGTCCGGTGCGTCTCATCGATTTCAACTACAGGCGGGGCACTCTCCGCCTGCCTGCGCCCAGGATGATCAAGCCGGAGGACGCGAACTCTCGGCCGGTCAGGAATGGCCGCGGCCGTCCCCCCTCAGACTCCGCAGGCCCCGGCTCGATAGACCTCGGCCGGAGTCCGATAGCCCAGGGACTGATGGGGACGCTCCTCGTCGTAGAACCGGAAGTAGGCCGCCAGGCCCGACTCCAGCTCCGGCACTGCCTCATAGTCCTTGATGTAGATGTCTTCGCATTTGACGCTCCGCCACAGCCGCTCGACGAACACGTTGTCCAGCGCCCGCCCCCGCCCGTCCCGGCTCACGGCGATCCCGGCCTCTTCCAGGCGGTCGGTGTATTCCCGCGCCGTGAACTGGGACCCCTGGTCGCTGTTGAAGATCTCCGGCCGGCTCATCGTTAGCGCTTCGTCCAACGCCTCCAGGCCTAGGTCGTTGAGGCTCGACATGAGATGATGTTCCGTGAACAATGAGGATCTGAGCCAGATCATTGTTCCGTTCCTCGTTCCACTACCGAGAGAGAGGAGGGAACGGAACGCCAACCCGGAACAGAGACAAAACAGGCCACCGAGACTCCGACCGTCTGCAAACGACCGCTTCTATTGTGTTCGGAAGTAGGCCGGTGATCGTGACCGATCTCAACCATGCGCGCTCTCGGTAATCAATGTTGCGTGAAACCCTTTGTCCCCTTCATGGTGTCCACGGGAGCAAATGATGAAGATTCGCGGGAACCGTTTGACGAAGGTGGCGATCGTTTGGGGGTTTGTGCTGCTTCTGATCGGTCCGAGCCGGGCAACGGCAACCGGTCCTGAGTTCGACAAGATCGTCGACGACTACGTGGCGTCGCGGTTTGCCTATCGGCCCTCCGAGGGAACGGCGGCCGGCTTGCACGAATACGACAACCAACTCGAGGATCTCTCGCGCGAGCGCGCGATACGGCGGATCGACGAGCTGCGTCAGTTCCAACAACGGTTTTCCGCGCTGAAGCGCCAGAGCGTTTCCGGACAATCTAAGCTGTCAGCCGACGACACGATCGACCTGACCTATCTGGAAGGGCGGATCGAGGCGGAACTGATCGACCTGGAGGTGATCCGCGAATGGGAACGTAACCCGATGGGGTACGTCATGGTGCCGGGTAATGCGGTTGATCTGCTGATCAAGCTCGACTTCGCACCGGCCAGCGACCGGCTCCGCTCAGTGATCGCGCGGGAGAAGGCGATCCCGGCCGTGTTCGAGGCAGCCAAACGAAACCTGAAGGAGCCGCCAAAGGAGTTCACCGACCTGGCGATCCGGATGGCCAAGGGCTCAGGCGGATTCTTCGAGGGCTCGGTCGCGACCTGGGCCCGGCAGGCCGCTGGTCAGGACAAAGAGCTTCTGGCGGCGTTCGAGGTCGCGAACGCGCAAGTCGTCACGGCGGTTCGACAGTTTCTCAATTGGCTCGAAGTTGACTTGCTGCCTCGATCAACGGGCCGGTACGCGATCGGCAAGCAGATTTTTCTCGCCAAGCTCAAGGCCGAGGAGTTGGTCGAGATTTCGCTGGCGGAACTGCTTGCCCGAGGTGAGGCAAACCTCGACAAGGATTACCGCGCATTTGTCGAGGCAGCGCGGCGGATCGATCCCAACGGGCCGCCGGCCCAGGTGATGAAATCGCTGTCGGACGACCATCCGACGGCGGCGGACTTGATCCCATCGGTACGGCGATCGGTCGAGGCCGCGCGACGGTACCTGATCGACAAGGGGATTGTGACGATTCCGTCCGAGGTCCGCCCCACCATCGAGGAGACTCCTCCCTACGCGAGGTCGGGAACGTTCGCGTCAATGTACATCCCCGGTCCGTACGAAACCAAGGCGACCGAGGCCTTTTATTACATCACGCCGGTTGAGAAGGACTGGGATGTGCGCCACATCCAGGAACACTTGCGCTTCTACAACCCGCCGGTGGTGGCGATAATCAACGTGCACGAGGCGTATCCCGGCCATTACCTCCAATTCCTCAATGCCAAGCGTATTCCCACCAAGACGCGGAAACTGTTCGTTTGCGACACGAACACCGACGGCTGGGCGCACTATTGCGAGCAGATGATGGTGGACGAGGGCTTTGGTGGAGGCGACCCGAAGATCCGCCTGGCCCAGCTCCAGTTGGCCCTGCTCCGCGACTGCCGCTATGTTGTCGGAATCAAGCTGCACACCGAAGGCTGGACCGTCGAGCAAGGGGCCAAGTTGTTTGTCGAGAAGGGCTTTCAGGAGCCGGCCAACGCCTACGAGGAAGCGCGCCGGGGCGCCTATGAACCCAAGTATCTCTACTACACCTTCGGCAAGCTGGAGGTCCAGAAGCTCCGCGACGACTACAAGGCCAAAAAAGGGGGAACACTCCGTGACTTCCACGACGCCTTCGTTGCGCAAGGTGGTTTGCCATTGCCGTTGATGCGGAAGATCTTGCTCGATGAGTGATGCGGGCGAGCGCGAATCAACGCCGCGATACGAGTACTGGATGACGTATCGCCTAGCTCTGCCGTACGATCCGCTGAAACCCGTTCGGGCACAATAATCGGGACCGTCCCGCCTATTTCTTTCGCTTCTCATCGCACAATCATAAAAGACGCGACATCATAAGCCCAGGCATCACGCGTTCTGGGACCGATCAGCGAATTGGAGTCCGTTTCGATCAACAGGACGGCAGCGCGGTTGGTGGTTTTCAGGGTTGGACGTGATCGGCGCGTACGCCAGCGTCGCTCGGCACGTTGCGAAAAGCGCGGAGTCAAATCGAACCACGAATTTGGCGTGGCAAAGCTTGGAACGGACGTGGCCGCCAGGTGTTCGCTCTGGTTGAGTCCGGCATGGTGGACGGGGCCACCGCCAATTCCCCGCCGCGGGCCACAAACAGGATGATCAGACCGCCAAAACAAAGCCCCCCACGGGAAGCTGCTCGCGGATTCTGGATCAGAGCCTGAGGCCTACGCAGGCCCGCTCTTCAAGGAACCGGCCGCTCGAATGACCCAGGGGGAAATTGGTGTCAGAGGGGAAAGGTCAGGGGGAAATTGGTGTCAGGGGGGAAATTGGTGTCAGTTCTTTTTTTGCCCCCGCAGGGGGGAAATTGGTGTCAGGGGGGAAATTGGTGTCAGTTCTTTTTTTGCCCCCGAAAAAAGAACTGACACCAATTTCCTTCCCCCCAATTTCCTTCCCGAAAAAAGAACTGACCCCAATTTCCTTCTGACACCAATTTCCTTCCGAAGGCGTCGGCCAAGTCTTGCTGATGGCCGAATGTTGGCCCCCCGGGCTGTACGCCATCCAGACGCACCGGCACACGCTGTCCACGACAGGGCCGGACGGTCGCCGCTGGGGTCACGCGGTCAAGGACCGTGATGGGAATGTTTGGATCGAGTCCGGGCCGGATGAGTGAGAAAATCTCGTCGTCAACCGCTCAGGACCTGTCCCCGTACCCTCACTCTCCCGGACCGGCGGGCTTCTCCTGCTCCTTCGCCGCCTCCTCGATCAGATTGACCATCGCCTCGAGATCGACCTTCAGACGGAACGGGTAGGATTCCTGATGGTTTTCCCGTCTCCTCTGCCGGGAACCCCGGACGAATCCGAACAGGATCTCGCAGGTGGTCCCGTAGGTCCCGACCAGGAAGTCGCCGCCGACCACGATGCCGCCTCCGACGTGGTATCTCTCCCCTAGTCCGTAGACGATTTGAACTGGGGGATGAACTGCCGGTCGATGATCGACCATCGGCCCGGCACGGCGACCCCCCGGACCATCAGTCGCCAGATCGCCACGCCGTTCTCCGTCCATCCGGCCTCGACTGCCTGGCCGATCGGCGCCGGGTTATCGGGCGACTCCAGCACTGCCGCGGCGGGTGGAGTATCGCGGTACATTGCGGATCCGCGGACGGGTCCGACGTTGGCGTAGTACGTTCCCAAGTTCTCCCCGTTTCTGCCCTGCGGCGGTGATGAGGCCCTTTCCCGATCCGCGGCGCCCGGTGATGGCCCGTTGCTGGCATTGTAGCCTATGTTGCGCACCTGGCACAAAAACCCGTGGTTTTCGAGGGTCAGCGCAGCGCTCGGAGGCGTTTTTTGATACAACCTCCTGGAGCAAAAGGGGTTGCGAGTTTCCACCACACGAATCCCCCGGTTTTCCCGTGAAAAACAGCGAAATCGGGCCTGCTTTCGCAACATCGTGCGCAACCTCGGCTAGCCCAAGGTGACCCACGTTCACAGGGGCGACCGCCAGGGATCGACCGCCGCGCTTCCGCCAATGAGGATCGATCCTCAACCAGACGTCCGGACTCCTGTGAAAGAGAAATTCGGAAAACCGAGCACCGCAAAGCCCTCAGAAGTTCTATAATCAAGAATGTCGGGGCAGCCCAAAAGCGTTCGGGGTGCGCAAAGAAATGGAGAAAGGGGGGATGGTGGGATGCGAAGCCGAGCACCACGAACGCAAGACACCCAGAACGAACCGACTTGCAACCTGGGTCGCACCCGACCCCATGAGCGCGGCCGATCATTCACGCGTGATTGCCGCCATCAATCCTTGTTTTCAGAGGACACCAACGCGCCGAAGCCGCGACGCCGAGCCATTCCCACGACGAAGCGCAAATGCGCAGAACGAACCCACAATTGGGAAGCTTGGCCAAATCATTCTGGACTCGTCGAAGAGTCGGATCGATGCGGTTCTGGTGAAACGCGCAAAACGAACCCACAAATAGGCAGCCTGGATAAAACATTCGGGATTTGCGGACCCATGCACCACAGTCGAAACGCGCCGAACGAACCCAAGCCTGGCGAACGATGGACGCGAAATCCACAAAACGAACCCAAACTCTGGAGGTCTGGGCAGAATATTCCGGATTTACGGGAGGGCAGACCGGTTCGTCGTCACGAAAACGCGACGAACGAACCCAAGACTGGTGGATCACGAAACGCGACAAACGAACCCAAGCCCTGCTGCGATGCGTGCAGACGGCTCAGCCTCCCGGGTCAGGAAATCCACGAAACGAACCCAACCTCGCGATCCTCCCATCGCCAGATGCACCGAACGAACCCACCCGCGCAACCCGACCAACCCGACAGCCGACGAACGAATCCATGCTCGCAACCTCTCGAGTCTGCGATCCTGGTGGTCGGCTCAACTTCGAACTGGTGGCCCCAGTCTCCCACCGTGGCCCGGTTTGTAAGGACCTTTCTGATCCTCTCGGCCGGGTCGCTCCTGCTCGGATCGGTGTCCGCCATCGGCGATGAGGCCGATCGGGGGAAGGCCGGAGGCCCGTCGCGGCCGGACTCGGTCCCGCACGCCGAGTTCTTCGAGGCGCGGATTCGCCCGATCCTGGCCGAGCATTGCTATCGGTGTCACGGATCTCGGAAGCAGGAGTCGGGCCTGCGGCTCGACTCGCGGGAGGGCGTGCGGAAGGGAAACGACGTCGGGCCGGTCGTGGTGCCGGGCCGGCCCGAGGAGAGCCCGCTCATCGCGGCGATCCGTTACGACGCGACGGTCAAGATGCCCCCCAAGACCAGGCTGCCCCAGCAAGCGATCGACGACCTGACGACCTGGGTCCGGATCGGGTCCCCCTGGCCGGAGACCGCACGGACCCCAACAGTCGAGAGACGCGACGGCTCAACGACAATCGCCACGGCTCCCTGCGCGGCACTGGGCGTTCCGGCCGGTCCAGGACCCGCCGGTGCCGGTGGTCCGCAACGCCGCCTGGTCCGACAATCCCATCGACCGGTTCATCCTGGCCCGGCTCGAGGCCAGGGGGCTCGCACCCTCGCCGCGGGCCGACCGGCGGACCTTGATCCGACGCGCCACCTTCGACCTGACCGGGCTGCCGCCCACACCCGGCGAGGTCTCGGCCTTCGAAGCCGACGGTGCCGCCCGATGCCTACGCCCGGCTGATCGATCGCCTGCTGGCGTCACCGCGATACGGCGAGCGCTGGGGGCGATACTGGCTCGACGTCGCCCGATACGCCGACACCAAGGGCTATGTCTTCTTCCAGGACGCCGACTTCCACTGGGCCTATACCTACCGCGACTACGTCGTCTCTGCCTTCAACCGCGACCTGCCTTATGACCGGTTCATCCTGGAGCAGCTCGCGGCCGACCGGCTGCCGACAGCGACGGGGACGAGCCCAGCTCCGCGGGCCGCGCTGGGGTTCCTCACCCTGGGCGGGCGGTTCATGGGCAACTTTCACGACGTGATCGACGACCGGATCGACGTCGTCTGCCGGGGGCTCATGAGCCTGACGGTCACCTGCGCCCGATGCCACGATCACAAGTTCGACCCGATCCCGACGCGCGACTATTACGCGCTCTACGGCGTGATGGCCAGCGCCCGGGAGCCGATGATTCCGTTCGAGGCCGCCGAACCGCCGAACACCGCGGTCCATGAGACGTTCGTCCGGGAGCTCCGCACGCGACAGCAGAAGCTGGCTGAGTTCGTGACGGCCAAGCATCGCGAGCTGGTCGAGACGGCGAAGCGGCGAGCCGGCGATTATCTCCTGGCCGCCCAACAGGCGCTCGATCAGCCCACAACCGAGGACTTCATGCTGATCGCCGACGGGACCGACCTGAACCCGGCGATGCTGGTGCGCTGGCAAGGTTACCTGTCGCGGACCCGCAAAGGACACGACCCGGTCTTCGCCCCGTGGCACGCCCTGGCGGTCCTCCCGAAGCGCGCGTTCGCAAGCCAATCGGGTCCGTTGATCGCCCGGTTGGCAGCCTCGGCGAGTGCAGGACATGCCGGGGACTCTGCCGAGCTTCCGATCAATCCGATCATCGCACGGTCGCTGGCCGAGGGATCGCCCCGGTCGCTGACCGAGGTGGCGCGGATCTACGGCGAGGTGCTGAACCGCGTCGAGTCGCTCTGGCAAGACGCCGCGCGTCGCGCGTCGATCGAGGGGCGTGCGCCCGGCCCACTCCCCGTGCCGGCACTGGAATCGCTACGACAGGTGTTCCACGGTCCGGACTGTCCACCGGAAGTCCCGATGGACCCGTTCGGTGAACTGGCGCTGTTGCCCGACCGTCCCTCGCAGGCCAAACTCCAGGAGCTGCGCAACGCCCTCCAGAAATGGCTGACGACAGGCCCCGGCGCGCCGTCGCGAGCGCTGAGCCTGGAAGATTCGCCCACGCTGGTCGAGCCCCGAGTCTTCATCCGCGGCAATTCCAACAACCTGGGCGAGCGGGTGCCGCGACAGTTCCTCGCCGTACTGTCTGGTCCCGATCGCCGGCCCTTCCACGATGGCAGTGGCCGGCTCGAGCTCGCCCGGGCGATCGCATCGAGGGACAATCCACTGACCGCCCGCGCCCTGGTCAACCGTGTCTGGATGCACCACTTCGGCACCCCGATGGTCGCCACCCCGGGCGACTTCGGCCTGCGCAGCGACCCGCCCACACATCCCGAGCTGCTCGATCACCTGGCCGCCCGGTTCATGGCCGGCGGCTGGTCGATCAAGTCGATCCATCGTCAAATCATGCTTTCATCCGTCTATCAGCAGCAGAGCGACGATCGGCCCGAGGCCCGCGCGATCGACCCCGAGAACGTACTGTACTGGCGAATGAACCGCCGCCGGCTCGACTTCGAGGCCACCCGCGACGCCCTGCTCGCCGTCGCCGGACGGCTCGACGTCCGCATCGGCGGGCCGCCCATGCCCAGCCTGACCGTCGCCGACTCCCATCGGCGGACCCTCTACGGATTCATCGACCGGCTCAACCTGCCGGGCCTCTATCGCACGTTCGACTTCCCCGACCCCAACGCCACGAGCCCTCGCCGCGACCAGACGACTGTCGCGCCCCAGGCCTTGTTCCTCATGAACCACCCGTTCGCGACCGACGCCGCACGGGCGATCCTGTCCCGCCCCGAGGTCGTTGCAACGTGCGACCCCGACGCCAGGCTCGATCAGCTCTATCGCCTGATCTACGCCCGCTCACCGACCTCAGACGAAGTTGCGTTGGCCCGCGAGTTCCTGGCGGCGACGCATCCCGCCGGCTCGGACCCCTGGCGCGAGTTGGCCCAGGCGCTTCTGATGTCCAATGAGTTCGTGTTCGTGGATTGAAGGGAAGAGGTTTGGGTCTCCAATCTTTGGAAGCTGCGCTTGATCGTCTATGATGGAATTCGCGAGACACGCGTCTTCGCTCCGGACTTTGTAGCAATGGGAGGACCCATGACCACGGTTTCCGACGATCTCCCTGAAAAACCCGAAGCGGCGCCCTCCAAGCGCCTCACGTCGATCGACGCCCTGCGCGGCTTCGACATGTTCTGGATCGTCGGCGGCGACGAAGTCGCAAAGGTGTTGTGCCACTGGTGGGGCACGCCCGATGCCCTGCGCCTCGGCGACCAGTTCGAGCACGTCGAGTGGGAGGGGTTCCGGTTCTACGACCTGATCTTCCCTCTGTTCCTGTTCCTGGTCGGGGTGGTCCTGCCGTTCTCGCTACGGAAGTACCAGACGGGTGCCCATCCCAAGAGCGTGGCATTGGGGCGAACGGCGCGACGGGTCGTGCTGTTGTTCCTGTTGGGATTAATTTATAATAGAGTGCTGACGCTGAACTTCGCGAATCTCCGGGTGACGGGGGTCTTGCAGCGGATCGCCATCTGTTACGGTATCGCCGCGCTGATCTTCCTGTTCACGAAGGTGCGCACCCAGGCGATCCTGTTCGTCGCGATCCTGGCGGGCTACTGGGCCATCTTGATGTACGTGCCTTCGCCGGATTCGAAGGCCGGCGACCTCTCGATGCAGACCAACCTGGCCGGCTATCTCGACCGGCATTATCTCCCGGGCAGGATCTTCAAGGCCTATTACGGCTTCGGCGACAACGAGGGGCTGCTGTCGACGATCCCGGCGGTGGCCACCGCGCTCCTGGGCGTGCTGGCCGGCCACTGGCTGCTCTCGCGCCGCAACCGATGGACCAAGGCGTTCGGCCTGGCGATCGCGGGAGGGGCTTGCCTGGGCTTGGGCCTGTTATGGAGCCAGCAATTCCCGATCATCAAGATCCTCTGGACCAGCTCGTATGTGCTGGTTGCGGGCGGCTGGAGCTTGCTGCTGCTGGCCCTCTTCTACACGATCATCGACGTGATCGGCTTCCGCGCCTGGGCATTCGTCTTCGTGGTGATCGGCGTCAACGCGATCACGATCTACATCGCCAAAGAGATCATCCCCTTCGACGACATCGCGCGGTTCTTCCTCGGTGGCGCCGCGCGGTATTCAGGCTCATTCCGGCCGGCGATCGTGCCGATCGGCACACTCGTGTTCGAGTGGCTGTTCCTGCTCCACCTGTATCGGAACAAGATCTTCTTGAGGGTCTGAAGCACAAAGGAGGATGAATCATGCCTTCGCCATTTCCGGGAATGGATCCGTATCTGGAGGGATCGTTGTGGATGAGCGTCCACACAACGCTGGCCGTGGAGATCGCTCGTCAATTGAACCGCCAGCTTCTGCCGCGCTACATCGCCTTGTCCACGCGTCGGCATGTACTAGAAATGCCCGACGATTCCGAAGTCACGGTCGGGCCGATCTATCCCGATGTCGCCGTGGTCAAGTCGGAGCCGGCTGGACGGGGCCGCGGCGCGACCGGGACGATCTCTGCTCCCCTTCGCATGGCGACACTGATGCGCACCCCTGTACCGCACATTACCGTCGAGATACGCGACGTGGCGAACCGAGAGCTCGTGGCCGTGATCGAAGTCCTCTCTCCCACCAACAAGCGAGGCGAAGGCTATGACGAGTATGTTGACAAGCGCGATCGGATTCTGCGAAGCTCCGCCCACTTGATCGAGATCGACCTGCTACGCAAGGGGCAGCGCGTGCCGATGCAAGGAACGCTGCCCTCCGTTCCCTACTTCGTCTTCCTCAGTCGCGCCCACCAACGGCCGTTGACCGAGATCTACCCGATCCCTCTGGATCAACCTTTACCTCAGCCTCCCGTTCCGTTGCTTCCGGGAGATGCCGACGCAAAGCTGGACCTGCAACAAGCGATGACGGTCGTCTATGAGGAATGCGGGCTGAATTACATGATCGATTATTCGAAGCCTCCCGAGGTTCCTCTCTCGCCCGAACAGGACGCCTGGGTTGACGAGCACCTCCGCGCTGCGGGGCTGCGTCCTTGATAAGAGACAGTAGGAGACTAGCCATGCCAGACGACTCACCAACCCTTACCGATCCGAGCCTCGCCTTGACCCGCCGCGACTTGCTCGGTCGGTGCGGTATGGGTTTCGGACTGATCGGCCTGACGGGCGTGCTGGCCGATGACCGTTCGCTGGGGTGGATCCCTGCCGCGCGAGCCGGATCGCCAGCACCGTCCCGGTCGCTCGGCCCGATGTCTCCGAAGTCGCCCCAGTTCCCCGGCAAGGCCAGGCAGGTCGTCCACCTGTTCATGAACGGCGGACCATCGCATGTCGATACGTTCGACCCCAAGCCGTTGCTGGCGAAATACCACGGGAAGCCACTGCCAAGTCCAAACCTCCGCACCGAGCGCAAGACCGGCGCGGTGCTGGGCTCTCCCTTCGGCTTCAAGAAGTACGGCCAGAGCGGCATCGCGGTGAGCGAGCTGTTCGCCCGGACGGCCGAGCAGCACATCGACGACCTGTGCATCATCCGCTCGATGGTCGCCGACGTGCCCAACCATGAGCCGTCGCTGATGCTGATGAACTGCGGCGACGGCCGATTGCAGCGCCCCAGCATGGGGTCCTGGATCACCTACGGTCTGGGCTCGGAGAACCAGAACCTCCCCGGCTTCATTGCGATGTGCCCGGGCGGCTATCCGATCGTCGCGACCCAGAACTGGCGCGCGGCGTTCCTCCCCGGCGCTTACCAGGGGACCTACATCGACACCCAGCACACGAACGTCGACAAGCTGATCGAGAACATCCGCAACGACGCAATGCCCCTGTCCGAGCAGCGGCGGCAGCTCGACCTGGTGCGCCGGCTCAACGAGCGCCACGCCGCAATTCGGCCGCACGACCCGGCGCTCGAGGCGCGAATCCAGTCGTTCGAGCTCGCCTATCGGATGCAGGGCGAGGCGGCCGAGGCCTTCGACATCAACCGCGAGCCCGAATCGATCCGCGCCCTCTATGGCCCCGGCACCCAGGCCCGCCAACTCTTGATTACTCGGCGGCTGCTCGAGCGCGGGGTGCGATTCATCCAGGTCTGGAGCGGCGCCAGCCAGCCCTGGGACGACCACGAGAACATCGCGGTTCACCATCGACAGCTCGCCGCCGAGTGGGACCGGGCCATCGCCGCGTTCCTCGCCGATTTGAAACAGCGCGGGCTGTTCGATCAGGTGCTGGTGATCTGGGGCGGCGAGTTCGGCCGGACGCCCGTCGCCGAGCTGCCGGCGCTCTCCGGCCGCGATCACAACCACTATGGGTTCTCGATGTGGATGGCCGGCGGCGGATCACGCGGCGGATATGTCCACGGCGCTACCGACGAGCTCGGCTTCGCCGCCGTCGCCGACAAGGTCCACGTCCACGACCTGCACGCCACGATCCTGCACTTGCTGGGCTTCGACCATGAGAAACTCACGTATCGATATGCCGGCCGCGACTTCCGCCTGACCGACGTCCACGGCCGCGTGGTCAAGGAGCTCGTTGCTTGAATCAGCCAGCCGATTTTGATGATGATAAAACAATATTTAACGAGACATCATGATGCGATCCATCCCGTCTCAGTTCTGCCTGTTGATGCTCGCAGCGCTCGGCGCCTTGATGGGCGCCCGGTCGGGGCCGATGAGGCGCGCGGACCCGATCGTGTGACGATCCTCAAGACGCCCGATGGCGGCATCCAGCCCCAGGCGGCGATCGATGAACAGGGCGTGATCTACCTCATCTACTTCAAAGGAGATCCGGCCGGCGGCGACCTCTTCTATACCCACTGCGAGCCGGACGCAGATCGGTTCGCCAGGCCGGTGCGCGTCAACAGTCAGCCTGGCTCGGCGATCGCGATCGGGACGATCCGCGGCGGTCAGATCGTCTTGGGACGCGAGGGCCGGATTCATGTCGCCTGGAACGGTGCGAACGGCGCACAACCCAGGAACCCGTTCGGAGGTTCGCCGATGCTCTATACGCGATCAAAAGAGCGCGGCACAACCTTCGAGCCCCAGCGCAACCTGATGCAACGGACGTCCGCCCTCGATGGGGGCGGGACGATCGCAGCCGATCGCGAGGGGAACGTCCACGTGGCCTGGCATGGCGCGGACGGAGGACTCCGGTCCGGGTGAGTCGGGGCGGCACATGTGGGTCGCGCGTTCGAGGGACGATGGTGCGACGTTCGGAGCGGAAGAACGCGCCCTGGAGCGCGAGACAGGTGCCTGCGGCTGCTGCGGCACCCGCGCTGGCCGACCATCGTGGAACGGTCTATGTCCTGTACCGAGCCGCCATGCGGGACGTCGAGCGGGACATCTACCTGTTAACGTCCGACGACCATGGCGCTCATTTTCAGGGTATGTCGGTCCACCCCTGGAAGGTGAAGGCGTGCCCGATGAGCAGCGCCTCGCTCGCCGAGACGGGCTCAGGCGTCCTGGCGGGCTGGGAGACCCAGAGACAGGTCTACTTCTGCCGGGTCGATCCGAAGTCGCACGAAACGACGACGCCGATCGCTCCGGCAGGTGGTCGCGGGAATCGCAAGCATCCCGCCGTGGCTGGCAACGCCCGGGGTGAGACGATCCTGGTCTGGACCGAGGGCACCGGCTGGCAGAAGGGTGGCTCTTTGGCCTGGCAAGTCTTCGATCGATCCGGACGCCCGATCGGTGCGGAGGGCCGGATCAAGGACGGAGTCCCGGTCTGGGGCCTGGCGACCGTCGTCGCCCGGCCCGACGGCGGGTTTACGATCATTCACTGATTCTGTCCGCTTCAACCGAAGCTCTTCCTCAACATCTCCAGGCTCTTGGGAACCCCGGTCTGGGCGTCCTCGTTGCCTTCGAATTCCAGCGAGATCCACCCATGGTAGTTGTGCTTCCGCAGGATTCCGGCAATCCGGGGATAGTCCAGGTCGAGCGCGTACCATCGACCGCCGCCGTAATAAGTCTTGGCCTGGACCAGCGTCAGCGGGACCGAGCTCGAGGCCATGCGATCCATCTGCTCGTAGCCGTTCTCAAGGAAGTTGCCGGTGTCGAGCGTGATTTGGAGCCAGGGCGACTTGATCGTCTCCACAATCTTCAGCACGCCTTCGGCTGTGCGCCCGAGTCCCCAGTGGTTCTCCAGACCGAGCACGACGCCACACTCCTGGGCGCGCGGCAGGAGCTTCTCGAGTGCGTCGATCACCCACTTGAACGCCTCTTCATCATTATGGCCTGGCAGCGGGGGCTCGATCCCCTTGTGGGCCATCAGCTCGTCGAACGATCCCGTCGTCCCCCACCGGCCCGTGTTGATCCGCATCGTCGGGATGCCGAGCCGGTAGGCGAGGTCGATCTGGTAGAGCGTCTTCTGGACGTTCGTCTGCCGCTCCTGCCGGTTGGGAGTGACGAAGCCTTGATGCGTGGAGAACCCCATCAAGGCCAGTCCAACCGAGTGAGCGTGCTGCTTGATCTTCTGGAGGGTCGCGTTCGACTCGTCGGCCATCTGGATGTGGAGGACCTCGACGCCGTCGAACCCCATGGCCGCGGCCTTGTCGATGCACTCCAGGATGTCGAGGCGGCGATTGCGGAACTGCCAGAACGAATACGTCGAGACGCCGATGGGGTTCGGCCGCGGATGCGCCGGCGGCTCGCCGGACCCCGTCTTCGCCTCTTGGGCCAAGGCCGGGGTGGACGCACCACCGGCCAGCCCGATCGCCGCCCCGAGTCCCACCTGCTTGAGGAAACCTCTCCGATCCGAACGCGAGAGATGGTCTTTGCCGGGATGATCGCTCATGGTTAGTATCCTTGGAAGATTTATGGTGAACTGGCGCCGTGCTCCGCCAGGACATGCTACCTCGCTGGTCGCGTCATGGCCAGCGATTAGATTCGCGCCGGAGATAAGAGGAAGACAAGGACATTTCTCAGGTCGTGCAGACTGCCCGAGCCAGGCCGATGCATATCCCGACGAGGCCAGGTCCGTTGATGGTTCTAGGGAAGTTGTTACGATGGAGAGAGACGACCGCGAATCGGCACAGATGTGAGCAACCTCGAATCGTTCTTCTCGATCCATTCGGAGAATCCTGCGGCGTGAGGGAGAAAGGATGGAACCGCTGCCCGATGACGCCTTGGTCGTACGAGGGGGCCAGAACCTCTTGGAGAATTTCGTGAACGGATCGGGCGTAACAGTCGAGGCGGAGGGGACCCTTCAAGGGGTGTCTGTGAATTCGGCCCATGGCTCGACGGTCGAAGAGTTGACTGCGCCTATTCCGCAATCGGGCTATCCAGGAATCCTGAACAATCAGGTGGGTGTGACCACGGTCGGCGAGGTCCGAAAATGCGGGGGTGATGTCGTGCTTTCTCCGACGCGAACGAATCCCCATCACGCGACTTTGAGCGGGCTCACCCCGGAGCAGGCCAGTCGCTTGTTCCGGCCCACGATTCTCAATCCCACGCGGCACAAGGGTAAGTAGGAGCGCGGTGATGGTCAATCTGAAGGTCTATGCCGACTTCCACAATCTTGACGATTCCAATAGGTTGAGATTGACGTGTACCGGCACACAAGAGGACCTGGCACGTCAGCGCATCGAATTGCGCGAGGGAATGGTCCTCACATTCTACATGGATGACGCCGACGACCACGGCGAACCCGACGAACTTCGTACGGAGGGGGTCGTTCATTTCGATCAGGGGGAGTCCACATGGGTCGCATTGGTCGATTGGTCTGCAGTTCGTCATGCTTCGGATGAGGGCAAATCAAGCCAGCCGGATGGCCCCGCAGTCAACCCGCGCCGGGTCACCATCGAGATCGACGGGCAGAACTGGTTCGAGGTCGAGATCCCTGCCGAAGGGGAAGACCACTTCGCCCCGGGCAACGCGCATTTCCGGTTCCGCCAGGGGATGCCCGAAATCCTCCGTGACTATGCCAGGAAGATCATCAAAGGCGAGATGGGTGAGCAGAAGGGCGAGGACCAGGAAGTGGAAGACCTTTCCACGTGTCCCCAGTGCGGCAGCGTACTTCCGCCTCGACTCATATCCGTACGTCTCGACGGCTGGAAGTGGCTCGAATTCGAGATCCCCCCTGACCAAGGCCACAGAACCTTCGCGGTTACCATGCCCGCAATCCTTCACCGGATTGCCGACCACATCGAGGCCGCGAAGCCATCATGGGATCGCGTCTGGGGACCAGTCGAGACGGTCGCTTTGCGGGAGACAGCGTCGGCACCGGTGCAAGTCGTGCGGTCGGCCGAACGACGCTCTGGTTGAAGTCTCGATGAGGTGGGCTTGGACTAGTGTCATCTCATCGCCGATTCAACGAACTCCTAATTCTGGATCGGCTCGTATGCCGATTACGACGCTCTGATCACACGGCGTTAAGAGCTGCCCCGGCGCCGGGGTGGAATCTGCCGGTCACCCCAACCGTTGAAATCATGAAGGTCCGTTCGGGCGGTCCAGTCCGCTAAGAATCGATGCTCTGCGGCCCAGTAAGACAAGCCGAGAGGCACGCCGATGCAGGAAGAACTCCTCAGCCTCCTGGCACCGCGTAAGGGACACTTCCGGCTGGAGTCGGGACACCACGGCGACCTCTGGCTGGAGATTCCCCGGCTCTACCTGCGACCCGGCCGGCTCCGGCCGTTGGCGGCCGAGCTGGCCCGGCGACTCGCGGCGCACGACATCGAGGCGATCTGTGGTCCCCTGGTCGAGGGATCGTTCCTGGCGCAGATGGTGGCCGAGGAGCTCGGCGTCGAGTTCTTCTTCGCCGAGCAATTCGCCCGAACGCAAGGCGACGGCCTGTATCCCGTCGGCTACCGGATTCCCGAGGTTCTTCGACCGATCGTCCATGGCAAGATCACCGCGGTCGTGGACGACGTCATCAACGCGGGATCCGCGGTCCGTGGGGCCCTTGCTGCACTGAAGTCGTGCGGTGCGAGGCCGGTGGCGATCGGCGCCCTGCTGGTCCTCGGTTCCCCCGCTTCGAGGTTGGCCGCGAGCGAAGGCCTCCCTCTGGAAAGCCTCGCATCCTTGCCGAACCGCCTATGGGAGCCATCGAGTTGTCCTTTATGTGCCTCAGATGTGCCGCTCGAGAGCCAGGCCGTCGAAGGGACCGGTCACGCCCCGCGCGATGAGACAGCCCCGATCGGTCCGCAGGATCCTTCCGCCACCGTCGCTTATGTCGGGTCTGATCGGATCGCGCAGCAACGCGACGACCATGGCCCTCCGATCGAGCGCTTCCGCATCGTCCGGCCCCATGCCCAGGGCGGTCTGGGCGAGGTCTTCCTCGCGATCGATCCCGAACTCGATCGCCAGGTCGCTTTGAAAGCGCTGCGAGCCGAGCATGCGGACCATCCGGTCAGCCAGGCGCGGTTCCTGCTGGAGGCCAAGGTCACGGGCCGGCTGGAGCACCCGGGGATCGTGCCAGTCTATGGTCTGGGTCACCATGCAGACGGACGTCCCTACTATGCGATGCGGTTCATCGAAGGGGAGACCCTCAAACAGGCGATCGAGCGGTTCCATGGCCCGGAAGGCTCGTGCGCGAGCCCGGCGATCGGGAGATCGCGTTCCGTCGCCTGCTGCGCAGCCTCATCGACGCCTGCAACGCGGTCGCCTACGCACACAGTCGCGGCGTGGTCCATCGCGACCTGAAGCCCGAGAACATCATGCTCGGGCGGTTCGGAGAAACGCTTGTCGTGGATTGGGGGATCGCCAAGGCATTCGCAGAACCCGGGGATGTGACGGCCGATGGTGGCTCCGTCGATCCGATCGAGGGCGAGGACGATTCATCCTTGACCCGTCCCGGCTCGGCGATCGGGACGCCGCAATACATGAGCCCCGAGCAAGCGGCCGGCCAACTGGACCGGGTCGGGCCGGCCAGCGACGTGTATAGTCTGGGGGCGACCCTTTATTGCTTGCTGGTGGGCCATGGCCCCTTTCCGACCGGCGGCCTCGCCGACGTGCTGCCACGGGTCCGCCGCGGTGTCTTCCCCTCGCCGCGACGGCTGCGGCGGTCGATCGATCCGGCGCTGGAGGCGATTTGCCTGAAGGCCATGGCACTCCAGCCGGCGGATCGCCACACCACCCCAATGGCCTTGGCGGAGGGCATCGAAGCCTGGATGGCGGATGTCCGCTACCGCAGTGAACAAGAGCAGGCGATCCACGACGTGAAGCAGTCGCTGGCCCGGCTCTGCATCGAGCGCGCCAACAACCTCTTCGGCCGCGAGCTACACGGCGAGGGGATGCTCTGGCTGGCCCGTGCCCTGGAGAGCATCCCGACGGAATCTCCGGATCTGGAGCATCTGGTCCGCGCCAGCCTGGCCGGCTGGCACGCCTCGGCGAAGCTGATGGAACGATCCCTCTCGCATCACGGCGTCGTCCACAGCGTCGCGTTCAGCCCCGACGGGCGGAGCCTGGCGACCGTCTGTGCCGATCGGACCGCCCGGCTCTGGGACGTCGCCACGGGCGCCCCGCTCGCTGATCCCATCAATCATAAGGGGGCCGTGCGGACGATCGCCTTCAACCCCGACGGGCGGATGATCGCCACCGCGGGCGACGACGGAACGCTCCGGTGCTGGGATGCCGTGACCGGCGCACCCATTGGCGCATCGATCCGACAGGGAGTCCCGATCACTGCCGTGGGCTTCAGTCCCGACGGCTCGAAGATCGCGACGGCGAGCCGGAGGGATCTCCCCAGTCTCTGGGATGCCGCGACCGGTCAACCGATCGGCGGGACGTCGCCGGCCGAGCCCGATGTGCGGGTGCTGGCCGTCTCCTTCCATCCTGACAGCACCAGGCTCGCGATCGCGGGCGAGGATGGACGGGTCTGGTTCCAGGAGACGGCGACCGGTCGTCAGCTCGATGCGAAGCTCCACCACGAGGCCGCCGTCGCCGCGCTGGCGTTCAGCCCCGACGGCCGGACGCTGCTCAGCGGTTGTCGCGACGGCCGCGCCCGACTCTGGGATGCCGCTGGATGGGCCATCGTGGCGGAGTTCGCCCATCGGGCCGAGGTCGGCCGCGTCGCCTTCAGCCCCGAGGGCCAGTCGATCGCGACGGCCTCGCATGACGGGACCGCCCGGCTCTGGGACATCCGCACGGGCAAGCCGATCGGCGAGCCGCTCGCGCACCGGGCGTGCGTCGATTGCCTGGCGTTCAACCCTGAGGGGTCGATCGTCGCCACCGGCAGCCGGGACGCGTCCGTCCGGCTCTGGGATGCCGGCACCGGCCTGCCGATCGGCCCTCCACTCGAGCACCGCGGCGCCGTGCTTGCCCTGGCGTTCAACCCGAATGGCCGCCGGCTCGCGACGGCTTGCTCCGACGGGATGGCGCGATGCTGGCGGGTCCCCGACCCCATCGCCGGCAACGCCGAGCGGATCGCCTGCTGGGTCCGAGTCGCGACCGAGCTCGAGTTCGACGAAGGGGACGCGATCCACCGCATCGACCAGCTCGTCCTCTGGGAACTCCGCCGCCGCCTGCAAGAGCTGGGCGGGCCGCCGGTCAAAGGATAGGATATCCTCACACGAATCGCACGATCCCGCAAACCCACGCAGAACACCATGACCGAAGCCCCTTCGTCCCTTCCCCCCAGGCGCGGTGCGAGCTGGTACCAACCGCGGATCTGGCACCTTGCGCTCTTGGTCCTGTTCGTCGCGATCGCCATCGTCCAGATCCAGGACCAGCGCGTGCACGAGCCCACTCTGGTTGCCCTGGCGACTGGGGGCTTCGTGCTGTATGCGATCATCGGCTCGATTGGCTGGTGGCTCGCACGCCGACGGCTCGAATCGCGCCTCGGGCCGATGCTGCTGTTCATCCTCTACGCAATCGCCATGGCCGCGCTCTTCCTGGTGGCCACCATCATCTACCTCGTGATTGAGCACGTCTATCGCGGCGGACGATTCTGAGGTGCCTGCCGACTCTCCAGCAATCGGTTGAAAGGGTGTACAAGAAGCCCAGCCCACCGCGTTCCCCGGCGAATCCGGTAGGCCTCGCCTCGATGGATCGAGGCTCGACCCACCCTACGACGAGGACCTTCCGGCGACCTTCTCGTACACCCTCTGAACTCTTGGCGTTAGGCTCAGGTGTTTCCCTCCTCGAGACCGAAGTTCTCCATGAAGGACTCGTAGAACTCGATGACCTCCGGTCGGGGTGGGGAACCATCCCGTCTCGCGAGCTCCTCTCCGATCATCTCGTCGAGGGCCTCTCGCAGGGCCGCTCGCTCCGCTTCGTCGATGCGGCCCAGCTCGTAGGCGATGCCCTCGAGAGCCTCAATCGCCGCGTCCGGGTCGAAGAGCTCGTCGCTGGACAGTTCGAGGAATCGAGCCGCTTCGATCACGGACCGAGCCAATGCGATCATCGCCCCTGCTCCTAAAGTCGAAGAGCCGCCGCTCCCGTGACAAATGGGCAAGCCAAGCGTCGCCGGACGAAGCCGGCTCCTCCCCTCATCCTCTGGGAGCGGAATCCGTCCCGCCAATCGAGCCGGTTTCGCCATGGAGTGTATCGACGGCCGCGCGCAGGTCGACAACCCGCTCACAGGTGAAGTCGGCACCGGCCCGGCGCAGGCGGTCCGGCCGGAACGCAACCCAGAGCACGGCCGCGGTCCTCGCCCCCGCCGCCCTGCCGGCTTTCACGTCGGCCGGCGAGTCTCCCGCCAGGAGGATGCGGCCGACCGACACGCCCAGCTTCTCGGCGGCCTGGAAGACCCCTTCGGGATCGGGCTTCGGCCGCGCCACGTCGTCACTGGACACGAGGAGCTCGATCCGTTCCCAAAGGCCCAGCTCCACGAGCGTGAATTTGGCGGACCGCCGCCCCTTGCCCGTGAAGACGCCGACTTTCCAGCCGAGTGAGCGCGCGTGGTCGATCACGTCGGCGATGCCCTCGACGACCTTCACGTTCTGGCCCAGCTCGCGCTCGTAGTAGGTGTAGAAGCGTTCCTCGGCTTCATCCAGATCGGCCCTGGGGACCATGCGCGCGATGCATTCCCGTTCGGCGGGTCCGAAGGTAGCCTCCACTTCCGCGTCGGTCGGCGGCCGCTCGACCCAGGAGGCGACGGCGTGCCGGTAGGCCTCGAAGACGTGCGGCAAGGTGTCGGCAATCGTGCCGTCCAGGTCTAGCAGTAAGGCATGCGTCGTCCCAGGACAGTCCATCATTCTTGTCCCTCGAAAGTTCGCGGTTCGACGCCATCATGGCGAAATCGACGGATACGGGCAACCCCGGCGAGCGGCCAATCGCGGAGGCATCGAGTGTCTGACCGGCTGGCGACGAGGCGCGAACCCCAGGCCGAACTCTGGTGTCCAGTTTAGGGGTTTTCCACGAGGCGTCGGAAGGAAGGCAGGGGCAGCCGATCGCGGAAGTCACGCGGAAGAAACGACGACGACGGTCCTCCTGGGACCGTGACCCGGCGAAGATCGCAGAAGCCGAGTGGCGGCTCCGCGAATCGGAGCGGTGGCTCAACGATCCGGTGGGGCTGCTCCGGAAGCTCGAGGCGGGCGAGACCGTCAACGTCCCGATGCGGTCCGAGGCCGCTCTGTTCGTTCACACCATCGGTGAGTTCCGTCGCTCGGAAGTGCTCGTTGCTCCGCTCCCGCCCGATATCGAAACGCTGCGGGAACTCCTGATGTTCTGCCGTCGCCGGACCGCCATGGCGGACGGTCGGAGTGCGCCACGGTTCGCTAACGCCCTGGTTGCGCTCTCTGCCCGCCGCGGCGCCTGGATCCGCTCGCTGGAGGATTGGAGAGCGACCACACACAACGTCGAGGGACAGTTCCGATCCCTTCTCCAGCACCTTCTGGCTGCCTACGACGTGCCGGTCTTCATGGACGCCGCCTGGTTCGAGGGGCTGACCCCCCGAGGGAGTGCAACACCAGGACTGGTACCTGCACGTTGCCGGCGGGAAGAACATCCGGACGGCCGAAGGACTGCCGGTCTCCCTGACCCGGAAGCAGGTGCATCACTATCTGCGGGCGCCCGGCGATATCGGCATCGTGGCCGCGTTCCGATGGGCGAAAGTCATCGACTTGGGGGGTGACGACCGACTGGCGCGTCGGGTGCTGACCACGCGGCTCGGCTCGACCTTCGGGAACGAACCCTTCTGGGACTCGGTCGTCCGCTGGTTCATCGCCCACCCGACGCTCCACCCGATCCACTATGGACCGATCGTCAACTACCTCCAGCACCAGAAGTTTGGAGATCCGGCCTACGACCCGGGGGAGGACCCGCCAATCGCCTCACCGCAGAGCCCTCGCCAGCCGAACCTCTGCATGAAAGGGCGGACGCCCGAGGCGATGCGCAAAGCCGTTCTGGAATGGCACCACGAACTCGTGTACATGGCGCAGCCCGTCGTCGCTCCGTGGGAGCCATCCGCGATTGCCCGGTTCGTCCAGGACGAAGTGGACGGCGAAGAACGACGCATCTATGAGATCGTTGAACTCCTCACGATGGAGGAATTGCGAGAGGAGGGGGCGGCCATGCGACACTGTGTCGCCAGCTACGCCTCCGCCTGTGCATCGGGGCGGACTTCGATCTGGTCTATGAGACTTCGCCTCGGAACGGGCCGGACCATCCGGCTGGCGACCGTCGAGGTCCGGAATCGCGACCGCACGATCGTCCAGGTCCGGAGACGGTTCAACGAGCTGCCGACTGAACGGGAGTTCAAGATCCTGGCGAACTGGGAAGCCGCGGCTGGTCCCAAGCGATCGGAGTGGCTCGTGCCTCGTTGAACTCACACGCCGGCCGAGACGACCGCTCCGGCCATCTCCACACTGACCGCAGGCCGCGCCGCCAGCCGTCGCCGGAACCGTAAATGTCGGCGACGTGTCCACTCGACCAGCGGGCGCCAGACCTGTCCTGTCAGCCGGTGCTGGTTCAACAGGTGCCACAACCGGTTCGAACGCTTGTATAAATACGACATCGCCAGGTAGGGGAGCACGGCGCGCCAGTCGGCCGGACGGCGTCGCCAGATCGAGGCATGCGAGAACAGCCGCTCGTAGCACCAGGCGTAGCCCGCTTCGAGCTCCTCGGGCGACATGTGTCGGGGGCGGAAGACCGCGTGCGACGTGTCGTAGAGCTGCCAGTCCTTGTGCAAGAGCCGGCCCTGGGACTCCATCCGGGCGAATAGCGGCGTGCCTGGATAAGGCGTCAGGATATGATACGTGGCGCACTCCAGCCGCGCCGCCTCGATCCAGGCCACCGTCCGCTCGAACACGTCCGGGCGATCGTGGTCGAAGCCCAGCACGAAGCTGCCGTTGACCTGGATGCCATTGTCATGCAGGATCCCCACCCGCCGCGCGTAGTCGGCCGGGCTCGGCGTCTTCTTGCTCGCCTCGACCAGGTTCTCGCCTGTCAGCGACTCGAAGCCGACGAAGACCCCCGTGCAGCCCGCCATCGGCATCTCGCGGACCAACGAGGGATCATCGGTCACGTCGATCGTCACCGCGGCGCTCCAGATCACCTCCTGCGGTCGCAGGGCGCGGCAGAGCGATCGCAGATACTCGGGCCGGGAGCCGAGGTTGTTGTCGATGAACACGCCGTAGGGCTGGCCATCGTCGCGGAACTCGGCGACGACCTGCTCGACATCCCGGACCTGGTACGGCATCGACAATCCCTCGGTCGCCAGGTAGCAGAAGCCGCAACGGTTGTGGCAGCCTCGGGTGGCGATCAGGCTGGTGGTGGTCAAGAACCCCCGGCGCGGCAGCAGGTCCCGCCGCGGCGGCGGCTCATCCCGATAAGGCTGCCGGTAACTGCCGCGGTAGATGGGCCGGAGCGTCCCCGCCTCGACGTCGCGGAGGACCTCCGGCCAGATCCGAACCCCCTCTCCGACCGCCAGCGCGTCGGCGTGCGGAGCGGCCTCCTCGGGACAGGACATGGAGACCACCCAGGATCACTTTCGCCCCGCGACGCCGATACCAGCCCGCCAGCTCATTAGCCCGGTCGGCGAACGTCAGATGCACACTGATCCCCCCACCTGGGGGAAGGGCTCACTCGGGGGAGCGCCCTGCAACAGGTTCTCGTCCCAGTAGGCAACCTCCCAGTCGGCCGGCGTGGACCCGGCGACGCTCGTCAGCGCCAGCGACGGGGTCAACACATGCTTGCCAAAGCTCGCGTGTGGGTCCTTGGGGTAGAATGGGTTGATGAACAGGGCGTACTTCGGGCGCGGCGGACCGGGCCAAAGTTCGGGATCGAGATGGGGTGCCTCCCTCAGCGCGCGCGGAATCCACCGAGTCCTCATGAATCGAGTCCTGCGTCCGGAATGTGGCTCTGCTCCTCTCCCCGGGCCGGGAAGACGGAATGGACGACGACTTTGCAATGCAAAGCTGGAATAGCTTTGCGTTGCAAAGGGAATCTTGTCAAGAGGGATTCCCGAAGCAGGCGGATTTTTCGGGCGTGCGATGCACGTTTCGAGAGGGCCCGGGGGAGATCAGGTGCTCACTTCGAAGGAATCGCCGAGCGTCTTGATCGTGAAGGTCTTCCCGTAGTAACCATCCTGGCCCTTGACCAAAGGTAGCCAGCCGCTCTCATTGGGTGGCGGGTTGCCCTGATGCCGTTTCACGACGATCTGGATTTGCCATGCATCACCAGGTGGGCCGGTGCCGAAATTGAAGGTGCCCTTGTGATTGTAAGCAATGGGGTCCATCTTGGACGGACCGTGCGGTACGCCCCCCCGGAATTCCTGCAATTTCACGAAGATCGGAATTCCCGCGCCTTTATATATTGCCCTGTCCAGGATTGTCACGCTCGCACGGGGAGGGCGCGGCTGATGCGGAGGCTTTCGGAGCTCGGTGACGCTGGTGTCGAGCTGGTGCGGGGTCGAGAGAGGGGCAAGGGCCGACAGCAATGTCCTCGACTCCATGGCCTCGACTCGCAAGGGAACGTGTCTCTTGGATTGACGCATGAGATCACCTCAATGTTGATCGATTACGCCGGCAACGAAGTCGGCCAGGCTTTCTCGCCTGAATCCCCGACCGAGTCCTGCCCGGCTGGAAAGCCTACCACGCTCTCTTCCGAGCATCATATCACGGCTTGCGCCTGGCCGAGAAGACCCCACCAGGGGTGCTGAGCGCCGCCTCGGTGACCTTTCCTTTCGCGTCGGTGATGAAACGGACGCTCAGGCCAGTAAGCTGTTTCAGGTTGAACTCATCGTCGCGGTCCGGGATCAGTTCCACGGGCGAGGCGCCCTTCTGCGCGAAGAACAGGACATGGCCCTGGAGCCGGACGGTCACGGGCTCGCCGGCCAGCTCGTAGGCGCCTTCGAATCGCTTGAGGTATTCGGGGTCGGAGAGCTTCTTGTCGGGCAACTTGGTGAAGACGATCGGCTTGACGCTCGGCTCGAGCGGGACGGCGACCCCGTCGACGTAGCCCTTGAGGTTCGTCTGGAACTGGAACTTCAGGTTGAGGTCGGCCAGCGCGGGGTCGTTGTCGGGCTTGGGGGCGTTGAAGACTTCGTAGTGCCAGTGATCGAGGGTGGCACGGATGCCGTTATAGACGCTCACCAACCGTCCGTCTTTGACCTCGATCGCGAGCGGCCCGTAACCGGGGTGCTCGTAGTCACCGGCGTATTCCTCCAGCGGGTGGGCGGGATGCGTGCCGGGCCGTCGCACCGTGTCTTTCTTCGTCTTGGCGGCTTTCTCGGCCTCGAGGCCCTTGGTTCGCCGGTCGAGCCCCTCGGCGAGCCAGTCGATCGGCGCGAGGCCGAGCAGCCGGTCGGCCGCGTGCTGGCCGATGAGACCGGGCAGTGGCGACCCGTCCTTGTTGGTCAGCACGACCAAGCCGATCCCATCATCTGGGAACAAGCAGGTCTCGGCCGTGAATCCATCGATCGCCCCGCCGTGGTGGACGCGACGGTGGCCGCGATAAGTGTCGACTCCCCAGCCGAGCGCATACGCGCCGGCAGAGATCTCCTTTTTGTCCGACGGCTGGCCCGTGGTCATCTGGGGCGTATGCAGCTCGGCGAGCACCGAGGTACTGATGATCGACTTGCCGTCGAGCTTGCCGCCGTGGGTATGGACGGCGACCCATCGGGCCATCTCCGCGACACTCGAGTTGATCGAGCCGGCCGGACCGACGTTGCTGATGTCGCGGAACGGGATGGCGCGGACTTTGCCCTCCAGCTCGTCGTACGGCCGGGCGAAATCGTCGGCCTTCTGCGAATCGAGGACGGAGAAGTTGCTGGCAGTCATGCCCATGAGTTCGAAGACGCGCTTGCGAACGGCCTCCTCCCACGTGCGGCCGTCGATCGTTTCGACCAGGTATCCGGCGAGCATGTACATCATATTATTATACTGGAACTTGCTGCGAAGCGGCTCGGTGAAGTCGAAGTGAGGCAGCCGCTTGACGACGTCGCGGCCGGTGAGCCTGGCGTTGTACCAGACCATGTCGTGGCGGGGCAGGCCGGAACGATGCGTCACCAGGTCGCGCGGGGTGATCGACTCGGTCGCGATCGGATCGCTCATGCGGAAGCCGGGGAGATACGTCCGCACGGGGGTATCCCACTGAAACTTCCCTTCCTCGACCAGGGTCCCCATCACGAACGTCGTAAACGCCTTGGTACACGAGCCGATCGCGAAGAGGGTCCTGGGCGTGACCGGCAATTTCTTGTCAACGTCGCGCTGGCCGAAGCCCTTGGCGTAGATGACCTCACCGTCCTTGACGACGGCGACCGCCAGGCCGGGGACCTTGAAGTCCTTGAGGGCTTTCTCGACGACGACGTCGAAGCCTTCCAGTGCTTTCTTGGGAGGATCCCCGGCCCGGACGGCGGCGGGCGTTAGGGTGGTCAGCAGGATGAGGGTGAAGACGAGGGACGACGAACGGGTCATGCGCGGTTCCTTATGGGGGTCGATGGAGTCCCGATCCAAGGGTCTTCCGACGATCCACTCCGTGATACCGCATAACCCACTTGTCAGGAAAGGGCTGCACGCCTGGGAATGGTTTTCGATCTTGAGCGAATCGGCATTTGGTGCGAAACTCAAACCATCGGTCATTCGCGGGCCTGTGAGGTTTGACACAGTCATGAGCACCGTTCTCCAAACCGATTCGCCACAGACGATCGCATATCCCGACGACGATGGGAAACCCATGGCGGATAATACCTGGCAATTTGAGTGGATCGTCACGATCGAAGGGGGACTCGAGGCCCTGTACCGAGACGATCCCAACGTCTTCGTGGCAGGCAATCTCCTCTGGTACGCCGTCGAGGGGAAACCCAAGATCCGGACCGCTCCCGACATCCTCGTCGCCTTCGGCCGGCCGAAGGGCCGGCGCGGATCCTACAAGCAGTGGGAGGAAGGGGGAATCGCTCCCCAGGTCGTCTTCGAGATTCGCTCGCCCGGCAACCGCTTCAGCGAAATGCTCCGGAAGTTCCAATTCTATCGTCAGCATGGGGTGGAGGAATACTATCTCTACAACCCGGATGACGGTTCTCTCGAAGGCTACCTCAGAGCAACGAACGCACTGAAAGCGATCCCCAAGATGGCAGGCTTCGTCAGTCCTCGGCTGGGTATTCGCTTCGAACCGTCAGGGCCCAATCATCTTGTGATCATCAGGCCCGACGGAAAGCGATTCTTGACCTATGTGGAATTGAGCGTGGGTGTCGAGACCGAGGGCCGTCGTGCGGAGGAGCAGGCCCAACTCGCCCAGGCCGAACGCCGTCGTGCGGAGGAGCAGGCCCAACTCGCCCAGGCCGAACGCCAGCGCGCGGATCGGATGGCCGCGCGGCTGCGGGAACTGGGCATCGAGCCGGATTGACGTCTTGCCGACCGAGGCCCCAGGAGACGCATCGTTCCACCGATGCGGCCTCGCGAGCGACTCTATCGGGCGCGGGTCTTCCGAGCTACCTCGAGCGTCGTTCGCTGGCGGCGGGGTCAGAAGCTCCGCGCCGAGCGTCCTCGGACTTCTGACTCTTGAGCTCCTCGAGCTCCTTCAAGAGCCGGTTCATTCGCTCTTCGAGATCGCGGAGCCGGCGATCGCTCGCGTCGCGATCGCGGGCGGGCGGGGCGTTCTCGCGACGGGTCGCCGGGGCCGCGGGACGAGCGGGGGCCGCGGGTCGCCGGGGTTCGGCGGGGCGGGCCGGCCTGGCGGGCTTGGCCGCGGGGGCCGGCTTGGCGGGTTCGGCGGCCCGGCGCGGGGTCTCGGACCGTTGCGAATCGCGGCGCTGGAGTTCCTCCAGCCGTCGGTTCGTACTCTTCAACTGCTCCTGGAGCTCGCGGATCTCCCGGTGTGCGGCGTCCAGCTCTTGACGACTGGACCGATCGCCGGACTTCTCGGCCGCTTCGGGCCTGGACTTAGCCTTCGGGCGCTCGGCCCTAGCCGGGCGCTCCCTCCGCGATTCGGCAAGCTGGCGCGCGCGATCCCGCAGCTCCTCGGCCGCCTTGCGCTGCCGCTCAAAGCCCTCGCCGGCCCGCTTCTGAGCCTCCTCGGTCATCTGGCGCTGGCGATCGCGGGCGTCCGCAGCCATCTCGCGATGCCGCTTGGTCAGCTCCTCCATCTGCCGGCGCATTTCCTCGCGGACGCGCTCGGCCTCCAGACGCCCGTGCTCCATCGTGTCGCGCAGCTCCTTGCGGGCACGCTCCGCTGCCTCGCGCATCTCTTTCTCGACTGGACCACCCCGTTGGAACGACTTGCGCAGCTCCTCACGCGATTTCTCCATCGACCGCCGCAGGTCGTCCGCCGTCATCCCGTCTTTCTGGAGCGATCGGTGGATCTCGTCCACGGCCCGCTCGAGGGCCTTGCGGACCTCAGCACCTACCGGGCCCACATCCTTGCCGAGCTTCTCGACCAGCTCCTTCAACTGCTTCTCGATGCGTTCGGCAGCTTCACGACCGTCGTCGCTCTTGGCCTTGGCCTTCTCGTCCGGAGCCGGCTGAGCCTTCTGGAAGTATGCCAACTCATCGAGCTTTTGCCTGAAGGCTTTGGCCCTCTCGTCATCGGTGGTGAACCGGGCCAGGAGCACGGCACGCTTGGAAGACCGGAGCCCCTCGGATTGCTCGGTTAACTCATTGAGTCGCGACGCCCATTCAATCGCTGCTGGTTCTGCATCGAAGTGCCTGACGACACGCTTCATCCCATTCAACACGCGCCTGGCTTTATCGATTTCTTCATCGAGTGCAGCCACTTCGGGGTCTTTCTTCAATGCCTCCGCGATGCGGGCCTCGAGCGCCTCGTCGGCTTCGTGGGTCTGTAACGGGGTCGGCCTGGGTTGGTTTTCAGCGAGGGACCGGTAGGCGATTTCCCGCATCCTCAGCAAGCTCGCCAACTCTTGGTTCATCATCGTCGCGTTGAGGGCGCTGCGTTTCTCGCCCTTGGATTCAACCTTCAAGCTCTCGAGCCGCTTGGCCAGGCTGGTTTTCTTCCGTTTCAGCATATCGACGTTGAACTGGATCTCGGCAATCTTGTCATTCCATAGATCCGACTGCCTGTTCACGTCCTCGGCCCGCAGCCGCTTCTCGATCGTCTCGCGCTTCTGCTCCCAGACCGTTGCCCACTTTTCTTTCAGTCGCTTGAGATGCTTCTCAGCCGTAACCCGCGCGGGGTCGTTCGCGCTCCGTATCACCTTCTTGACCTTCTCCAGCTCCTCATTTGCCTTGGTGATCTCGTCGGCGAGTGCGACCACATCGGGATCCAACAGGAACTCTTCCTCGATGCGGGCTTCAAGCTGCTTTTGCGCTTGCGGGGCTTGGAGCTTCTCGCGCTGGCTTTGAGCCGCCTCGAGGCTCGCCTCGGCGTCGAGCAAGTCCATCTCGGTCTGGAGCAGGGCGTTGGTCGTCTGGGTGTACTGCGCTTCGGTGACGGTCCCCGGTTCACCGTGTCCCTTCGCGACCCGTTCCTTCAGCTCCTTCTTCTTTTTCGCGATCTCCTGGTCCAGTTTCGCGACCTCCAACTCCAAGCGATCCTCGAGTCCGGCTTCGCGGAGCGCCCGATCTATTGGGGCGGATGCGCTTTCCGAGGGATCCCTCTGGCCCCAGCTCGGTGCCAGGGGCAGGAGCAAGGCGGCGAGCGCCGCGATGGCGAGACGTCCGGCCAGGGAGAGGCGTTTGGGGGTCTTGGCGCGCACGATCATTCGCAACCTCCGTTTCATGCAGGAGACATGACCGTTGCCGATCGTGGCCGAAGCAGCCACGGCCGGCACAGTCTGATTTCGGGCACCCGAAACGTATTCGAGGGCCGCCACCAGGGCGTTGGCGTACGTCTTGGCTCCGCGCGGCATCGCCGAGACGACCCAGGCGTCGCAGCACTGCTCCTCCGCCTCGCGCAAGGTGCGACGAATCCACCAGACAACCGGATGCCACCAGTACAGCCCGGCGACGACCAGCTCGATCCAGCGGACCCAGTGGTCGCGTCGCTTCAAGTGGGCCAGCTCATGGAGCACCAGTGCTGCGCGCTCGTCCTCGTCCAAGGTCGACCAGAGCCGTGATGGCAAGAGGAGCCGAGGTCGCGCCCCGACGGTCCAGAGCATGGGCGGGACCTCGCCCGGCACCAGGCAGACCGCAGGACAGCGCCGCAGGGCCAGCCGCCCAGCCAAGTCGTGGAGCTGCGTCTGCCAGTCCGCAGGCATCGGCTCGACGTCTCGCAGCACGCGATGGAACCGGACGATCCGCACCGCCGCCAGCGACCACCAGGCCAGCGCGCCCGCCGCGACCAGCCCCATCATCCAGGAATCCCACCGCCACACGGAAGGGACGATCACCGCGCTCCGAGTGACTTCCGGCAAGTCAGCCAGTGACTCACCATCAAAGATGTCGTCGAGCTCCGCCAGTACCCCCGCCGCGATCAGCTCCATCTCAGGATCGAGATCGAGATCGACCGCGCCGCGCTCCACCGGCGCCGCCACGGGTGGGGCCGGCGTCCGCCACCACGACCACGACGGTATCGGCACGTCCAGCGGCACCAGCGGCGGCGTGACCAGCTTGAGGATCGCCAGCAAGCAAAGGCTATGAATCCAGGCGGGACGCCGGCAGATCCGCCCCACGATGGCGATCAGAACCGCCAGGACCGTCACGGCCACTGCGTTGCTCAACAGGCTTTGCACAAGCGATTCCATGATGGGACCCTGGTCATTGGTCATTGGTCTCGTCGATGATGGACCGCAGCGCCGAGCGCTCGGCGTCGGTTAAATCCTTGGCCCGCGCCAGATGAGTCAACAGCGGCGTGAGCGAGCCATCGCACAACGTCTCGGCCAGCGAACGGAGCCGACGGCCGATCAACTCGTCCCGATCCAGCACCGCCTCGAAGACGTGGACGTACAAAGTCCGGTCGCGCCGCACGTAGCCCTTGGCCTCCATCCGATCCAGCAGCTTCTGCACGGTCGCATACTGCGCCGCACCGCCCCGCGGATACAGCACCTCCGTCAACTGCCGGATCGTCGAGGCCCCGCGGTCCCACAGGACCCGCAGCACCGAGAGCTCCGACTCCGTGATGTCCTGCGCCGGACGTGCCATGGACCCCCTCATCGTAGGGTGCTCTGCGAGCACCAACCCCGTAGGATGCCCTGCGAGAACTGATCTACAGTCGTTCTGTCTGAAACTTCAGTCGTTTTGTCTGAGATGAGGATACGGGGATCGGGGTGCTGGTGTCAAGGGGGTCTCGTCTTGAGACTTCTCGGCGATCGCCCTGATGTGACCACGGGTCGTGAGACCGTGGTTCGGACGGGGACCCTCCAACCTCGCACGTCAGTGCGATCGGCCCAGCCCCTCGGATCGGGCTGACGCCCGAGGCTGGTGGACTGCGCCCCGTCCGAACCACGCACCCACGTGCGATGGTCACCGGTCCCAGGCTTGGCTCGTCAGGTGGAGGATTCAGCCGATATAACCCAGCCCACTGAGTCGGTCGCGGATGAGGGTCTCATCGTCGGGGTCGTAGCCGGCTTCGCCGGGAGCCGTCGGACTGGCTCCCGCGACCAGCGACCGGCCCTGCATCGACGCGGGGACCTCGTAGCCGGCGAGCTCCATCAAGGTCGGCGCGATATCCAGGAGTTTGGCCCCGGTCAGTTCGCCCTGGAGCGGGCTGTTCGGGGCCGCCAGGACGAACGCCCCGAACTGGGCGTGGTTGCAGTCGTCCGGACCGGTGTCGTTCTCCAGCACGTGGATGACCGGATAGCCGACGCTGCCGATCGATCGCCAGTACAGCGCTCCGAAATGGACGATCAAATCCGGGGCCACGTTCTGGACCTTGTGATAGATCTCCTCGGGCTTGAAGACCAGCGTGCCCATCAGTTTTCCGTCACGGTCGACGGTCGCCTCGAACTTCGCCTTGATCTCGTCGCGGAACCGCTCGTAATCCGACGGCTCGATTGTCCCGTTTGGCTCGCGGCCTTTCACATTGAAGAACACGCGGGCGTAGTAGCCGCCCTCGCTCCAGACCCGGGTCTTTTCCCAGTCAACGTCGAGTTTCCCAAAAGGCGTGACCTCCTTGGGGTAGCTCTTGAGCGCGAGCAGGCCCTCGCGAATCAGCCACTCGTTGACGCAGAAGCCCCCGTCCAGCCGCTGCGCGCCGTGGTCCGAGACCAGCAGCACGATCGTGTCGTCGGACAGCAGCTCCAGGACCTGGCCAATCTCGACGTCCAGGTGCCGGTAATAGTCGTGGACGGTCTCCTGGAACGGCGAATCCGGCTCGTGCAGGACGTGCTGGGGGTCGTGGTACTTCCAGAACCCGTGATGCATCCGGTCCAGCCCGATGTCGACGAACTGGAAATAGTCCCACTCCTTGTTCTGGATCAAATGGCGCACGACCTGGAACTGGGTCCGGCTCATGGCGAAGATGGCGTCGCGGAGCCAGGTCTTGTCCTCGGTGCGAAAGCCCTGGACGTTGACCGGGTAATGGCCGACGAGCTTGCGGATCTCGTCCGAGAGCTCGGGCGGGTGTGTGAAGACGTTCTTATCCGTATCTGGAGTGAGGAAGCAGCTCACGGACAAACCGTTGATCCGGCGCGGGGGATATCCCGGAGGCACGCCGACGATGATCGACCGCTTCCCTTCGCGCGCGATGTGGTCCCAGATGGCCGGCTCGGTGATCGACCGCGACGAGGCGATGCCCAGGCCGGCGTAGGAGTGATCGGTCCGGTTGCGGAACCCGTAGACGCCGAGCGAGCCGGGATCCTGGCTGGTCGCCAGGCACATCCAGGCGGGGACCGTGATCGGCGGGATCACGCTCTCGAGCCGGCCGTAGCATCCCACTTCCATCAGGCGCCGGATGTTGGGCAGGTCCTCGTAGCCGAGGAGCAATTCCGGCGCGGCGCAGTCGAGGCCCAGGACGAGGATCTTCATGATGTGAGTGAGTCTCCCTCCATAGCCGGACCCTTGGGAACGCCCAGCTCGGCCAGGATCGTCGGCGCCAGGTCCGTGAGTCGCGCCGAGTCTCCCCGGAACGGCCGGTTCATGAACAGGATGCCGGGGACCCGTTCCGGATCGATAATATGATCGCCGCTCCACTTCTTCACGTTGTCTTCGAGGAAACTCTCGGCGACGCCTCCCATCGACGTGGACCACGAGACGCGGTACCCCTCGGCGAAGTTGACGAGGAGGTCGGGCGCCTCGGCCACGAACGGGCCGCGATAGACCGCCTCGCGGGGCCACACGCGACGAATGGCCCACTGGCCCTGACGCTCGGGGTCGGTCAACCCGACCAGGCCCTCGGCGATCTGGACCTTGAGCGCATCGGCATCCTCGGGAGCCACGATCCCCTGGTCCTCTCGCCCCTGGAGATTCACGTACAGCCCGCTGAGCCCCAAGGCGTAAGCTCGCGTCCGGCTCCAATCCACCTGGCGGAGCAGATCGCCGGCGGCCTCACCAGCCTCGACGCCGTCCTTGAGCGTCAGGAACCCGTTCTGATGCAGCCAGGCGTTGAGATTGACGCCGCGCTGGAAGCTGTTGAACCCGTGATCCGACATCGCGATCAAGAGCGTCTGGTCGTTGACATGTTCCATGGCCTTGCCGACGATGGCGTCGCAATGGCGGTAGGCGTCGTCGACCACCGAGGCGAACGCGGGATCGGGCGGAGCGCCGCGGTTGGCCGGATGGTCCGGCTCGCGGAATCGCCAGAACAGGTGCTGAATGCGGTCGGGCGTGTCGAATAAGACGTAGAACAGCCCGTCGGTGAACGACTCCAGCTCGTGGAGCATCATGGCCTCGCGCTCGCGCCAGGCGATCGCGCACTGATCGAGGAATGCCGATTCGGAGATCCGCTCGTTGTTCAGCCCCGTGTGGTCCTCGACCATGCCGGTGGTGTAGAACAACCCCAGCTCGCGGGCGAGGTCGCTGGCGTAGAAGAGTGGCTCGCTGATCGGGAACAACGGCGCATCGGGATCAAAATTGATCGGCGAGGCATACAGGGTCAGCTCCGGCTCGCAGGCGACGAGGTGGAACCGCACCATCCCACGAATCGACTGGAGCAGCCCGAGCTTGAACTTGACCCGCAGCCAGTCGCTCCAGGCGCCCTGACGGACCTCCAGCTCCCTGGGCGTGCCGTCGGACTTGATCACGACGCGGCGGTTCTCCCGGTTGACCCGGATCGCGAGATCCGCGCGCAGGTCGCCGCCCGTCTTGGGACTGCGCGGGCCGACCAGGTGGGTGGTGAAGATGCCTGCACCATCGGCGGCCGGCTCGGGCTTCAGAACGTTCTCGCTCTCGCGCGGCCTGGCCGAGGCGTCGGTCGTGTAGAACGTGGTAGTACCCAGGCCGCCCCGGAGGTCGGGGACGCCCATGCCCGAGAGCATCCGGCCGCGGATCGGGTCGGGCGGATATGTGCAAGGACATCGCAAGACGGTAGCATCCCGGCCGGCCGCCTTGAGGATCTCCCAGACCGGCGTCCCGCGCCGCAGGTTGACGGCCTTCGGCGGCAGGAACGCGTTCTTCTGCTCGTATCGGTTCAGTGCCAGGTCGGGCAGATACGTCTTGGGGCTGCGGCGGAGGAAGTCGAAGATCCCGTGGCCGCCGGGATTGGTCCCGGTCGCGAACGTCGACCAGGCCACTGGAGTCTGTGCGGGGCGGGTCGTCGCGACGCGGGCAAAGCCCCCCTGGTCCTTCAGCCGCGCCAGGTTGGGCAGTTGGCCCGCCTCGATCAAACCCGAAACGATTTTCGGGTCCAGACCATCCAATCCGATGACGATGACTTTTTTAATAGCTCCGTCCTCGTCGCTAAACAGGAAACCTCTTCGTCCCCCCTTGCGAAGGGAGGGTTCGGGGGCATAGGCGTTAACTTAACGACCGGGTCCTGTGAAGAACCGCCTAATTTCGAGAGTCGTCGGCGATCACCACGGCACCGTCTGGGGACGGTGGCTTTGACCCCTTCCGAGCGTCCCTACTCAGGACCGGCGGGACGTCCGGATCCGGCGTGGGTTCTGGGCGGGGCCGGCTGTGAGCCGGGCCGGACTTGCCGAGAATTGTGGCACGAATTGGCACTCGGTGACCACTATTGGCCGCGGCGCCCTCTCCGATCCCCATGGCCCCCAGCGAGTTCGGGCCGAGTCCCCAAATCGCGGGGACGGGCGCGGCCGCTGGCGGCACAGCCCCGTGGCTCGTAGCCTGGGTTTCCGGTCGGTGACGGTCACACATGGTCTCTATTATTGAGTATACGGCAGGTTTGAGAATTCGTTAATGCACCTATCGCGGATTCCGGGGCGATTGGCTCCGGAACTCTCGACCACAGAGGGAGATAAAAAAATCCAAAAAATCGGAAAGGTGGGCCACTCGAATGACCAAATTGGCCCGAACTGAGGGGGAAGAGGCGCGGGTCGGATCGTCGCCCTCCCCAGGTATCCCGCACCCGCCGCGCTGAGATCGGTGGTGTTCGACGCGGAGTCTCCTGATTTCCGTAGGATTTCCGCGGGAAAATGGCGTTCGTCTCTCGGATGGGGCCCTTAAGTTAACGCCTATGGGGTTCGGGGGGGTGCATTGTGGGGGATTCGCCCCCGTCGTGGCTACCAGAACCCCCTGGCCCCCCTTCGCAAGGGGGGATGAGGGTCGCGCAGGTGTTACCCCGCCCAAAGCCGCGTGCGGCGCGGATGCCTCACTTCTTCCCATCCCCCGGCCGGATCCGCCGGACGATGTTCCGTCCGAAATGGACGACTCGATGCCCGAACATCATGAAGACGCCCGCAACCGCGGCGATGATCGAGGCCACCGGCATCATGGTCTCGGGGCCAATATAAGCGAAGAGCATGCGAGAACCTCTGATCGAATCGATCGGATGAAACTCGTTGAAGAAGACGCGTAGGAAGGCTGATCGCGCTGTATTCTGACAAAAAACGGCGGCGGAGTACACCACTTCTTGGGTCAGAACGGATCGAACCCCGCTGGCGTGCTCGCATCCGAGGCCGGTGAGGGGCTATACTCGCGCCTGTCGAAGGCCGACCCGGATGGATCGGGTCGGTCGCAACGACACCCTGGGAGGCCAAACCATGCGACAGTTCAGGATGCGCGTTGCAGTGTGGTGCCTGGCGATCGTGTTCCCGATGGCCGGAGTCGCCATCGTGGCGATCCCTCTGGTCGGATTCGCGGCGCCCGGCGGTCCCAAGATCGCGGCAACTCCGACCGAGCCTACCGCGGTGGATCTCGCCGCGGCGCTCCATGTCAATTGGTGGAGCTACCACCTCCAGTTCGACAAGCGGATCAAGGCAATCCGAGTCGTCCCCTGCGAGCTGCGGCGGCAGCGAGACGGCTCCTGGAAACGAGAAGACCTGGCCGATGTGATCATCGACGGCACCCAGGATTTCCAGGAGATCGATATCGCGTTTTTCATCCCCGACGATCCCAGGCACAGGAAGTTCGCCCTGAAGGTGGGGAGCACGTTCCAGTGGGGGACGTTCAAGAAAGCTCCCGACCTCGTGGGCGTCTGGACCCAACGGCAGGTTGTCCGCATGATCGAAGGCTGCTTGGGCCTGGCCTATTATCCGGAGAAGAATCCGGGCGTCGCGACGGGAAAAGAGGAGAACATGCTCCGGCTCTTCGGGCTGCACATCGAGACCGGAGAGTGAGCTTCATCATGAGATATCGGGAGAAGCCATGGCCGAAGCCTACAGCCCGATCATGCGGACGTTCTGCCAGTTCCGGGCGGGCGTCCTGAGCTACCTGGACATCGATCGCCATGCGATCCGGCCCGAGACGCCACTCGAATCCATCCTGCCGAAGCCGATCCGGAGGGCCGTCTGGGAGAATCTGCGCCAGCAGGGCCTTCGGCCGCCACCCCTCGAGTATTCCCCGAGGGATCTCCAGGGCATGGCCTGGGCCATGTTGAGGGGGGTTGTCTCGGCGGGCATCAGCTTGCAGCGATGGTCGGCCCTCTTCGCGGCAATTCCCCTGATCGTTGCCGTGTACGGAGCCCATCGTCGTCGGGCGTCAGAGTTGCCCCGCGGCGCGAAGACCGTCGGGGAACTGGTGATCCTCATGACGCACTTCGCCGATCACAAGGAGAGCGGATACCGCTGGACCCGCAACGAGATCGAGCTGAAGGTCCGACTCATCATCGCGGAGAGCCTGGGGCTTGACGTCGACGACGTCCGGCCCGAGTGTAGTATCCGGGAGTTGGACGCGATTTGGTGGACGCGAGATCGAATGTCCCGCGATGGATGAGATCGGGAGGAAGACCATCATGACTCGCGAGATTCGCCAGCGCATCCTCCGGGAGGCGACGCCGGAAGAGAAAGAGCGGCACCGCACGATCCGAGAGGAGATCCAACGGGAGATGCCGGAGCTCAAACAATGGGGACGGGAAACCGCAGCCCGAGATCGGGAACGCGTGGCTGTCGGGACGGTGTTCACCGATCAAGAGACCGTCGTAGTCGAGGCCATCGATCACTACGCGGCGAAGCACTCCCTGACCAGTCGAGGTGCCGTCGTGCGTGAAGCTTTGGCTTACCTTCTGGGAATTGACATCCCGCGCCAATGATCGACCCCTGAGGGATTGGCCTCACGAACCCGTCGTCGCCCGCGGGAGGACCCTCTCATGGACCGAGCCCTGATCGGGACAGTCTATTTGTACTTCGGCCTTTCGGTGGCCCATTGGTGGAGTCTCCACCAACTGATGCACGACCAATCCCGCCGCGGTTATTGCGGAAACATCATCTCCGACCCGCTCTCTCTGCTGACGAACTACCTGGCGACGATCGTCGCTGTGTGCGTGGCGACCTTATTCCTGAAGCGGCGGCAGGCCCGACGCCGGCCCTTCCTGCCGCCGTTGGTCCTGCCGGTGTTCGTCGGGACGATCGCGGCTTTACTCTACGAGGCGCACTGGCTGTTGCACGAATTTGGCCTTCCTCACACCCCAATCTGGTGGTTTCCTTGGCTATGATGACCCGCATCCGAGTCCTGGCATTCCTGGCGGCGTGGGCCGGAATTCCGCTCTCAGCCCGATCGGCCGATGTCCGCGCGCCGAACATCGTTATCCTGTTCGCCGACGACCTGGGTTATGGCGACCTGGGCTGCTACGGGCACCCAACGATCCGCACGCCGAACCTCGACCGGATGGCCGCCGAGGGACTCAAGCTCACCCAGTTCTACGCCATGCCGGTCTGCACGCCCAGTCGCGCCGCGCTCTTGACCGGCCGGCTGCCGATCCGTAGCGGGCTCAACCGCGTGCTCTATCCCAACTCGACGGGCGGCATCCCCGACGACGAGATGACCCTGGCCCAGGTACTCCAGACGCGGCGGGTATGCGACGATGTGCATCGGCAAGTGGCATCTGGGCCACTTGCCGCAATATCTCCCCACGCGGCATGGTTTCGATCATTACTTCGGCATCCCGTATAGCAACGATATGGAAGTCAAGAGGCGGAAGGACCCACCGCTCCCCTTGATGCGGGACGAATCGATCATCGAACAGCCGGCGGTACAGGACACGCTCACTCTTCGCTACACCCGCGAGGCGCTGCGGTACATCGGCGAGCGGTCGGCCCCGGCGGGGCAGGGGCACCCCTTCTTCCTCTATGTGCCTTATACGTTCCCCCACATCCCCTTGCACGCGAGCAAGGCGTTCCGCGGCAAGAGCCCGGCCGGGCTTTACGGCGATGTCGTCGAGGAGCTCGATTGGAGCGTCGGGCAGATCCTGGCGGCGATCCGCGACCGGAGTCTGGCCGAGTCAACCCTGGTGGTGTTCACCAGCGACAACGGGCCCTGGCTGGTCCAGAAGACGCGCGGGGGCTCGGCCGGACTGCTCCGCGAGGGAAAGGATTCGACCTGGGAGGGCGGCGTGCGCGAGCCCTGCCTGGCCTGGTGGCCCGGCACGATCGCCCCGGGACGCGTTGCCCTGGACCTCGCCAGCGAGATGGACTGGTTCGCTACCGGCCTGGAGCTGGCCGGCGCAGCTCCCCACCGACCGGCCGATTGACGGCGTCTCGCTCGTGCCCGTGCTCCGCGGCACGGGGCCGGGGGTGCGCGACCATGTCTTTTACTACCGCGGCACCGAGCTGATGGCGGTGCGCCGAGGGCCGTGGAAGCTCCATCTCAAGACGATCGACCCGGCTTCCCCACACCCGAAGCTGGAGGTCCACGATCCCCCGCTGCTCTTCCACCTGATCATCGACCCGTCCGAGCGATTCAACGTGGCCGGACAGCACCCCCTGGTTGTCAGACAGATCCTCGAGGACATCGCGATTCACCGCCGCGGCCTGAAGCCCGGGAAGCCGCAGACCTGACCGGGCGTCGAGAGATTCCGGTCCGCTCACGACAACCGAGATCCGGCAGCCCTCCGGCTACAAGACCTCGCCATGGAGCCGGATCGAGACCAGGGCGCCTTCCTGGCTGTAATAGAAATGCCGTGAGCTGACTCTAAGGTGCCTGTAGACGCCGGACTCCTCGTCGTCGGGGATGTAAACCAGATCCCCCGCACCCGGAATCATCGCCAGATCGCGCGCCGAGACCCGCGCGATCGTGGCCTTATGTTGCTCGTCCCAATACTCGAGTTCGACCATCGCTCTCCTCCGCTTGGGAAGACCACACCCATTCCGCTGCTTTGCTGATTCTAACCGATCCCCCACGCCCTGTAACCCCCCGGCTCAGAGATCGCAGGGCAGGGCAGGGCAGGCAGTTAGAGTTTGTCCCGGAAGCCTCAATGGGCGTCTTGTAAGGTGCTCGGTGAGCACCGAATTCGGCAAAGCACGCCGTCTCGGTGCTCACAGAGCACCCTACAAAGACCTTCCGAGACCGTCACTCACAGGCCGGCGAAGGGCGCGGTCCAACCATCGACGACGCGGCGGATCAGCCGGACAGGGAGCGACCCGACGGGCCGTCGGAGACCCCAATGGATTCTGAGGCCCTGGCATTCCTCACGGTCTGCTCACTCTCCACGCCCCACTCATTGTCGTGTCATGTTGAACTCGTGGACTCCGCCCGACTTGCCGCCCTGGTAGCCTTCCCACGCGCTGGTGACATGGTCCTTGTCGCGAAAGGTGATCTCGACCCCGTGGATGTGGAGGTCCTTCTTGGGGTCGAGATTGGAGCCACCGTCGAAGACGAAGACCAGGTGATCCGGCTGGGAACGAGCCCGATCGAGCTTCAATCGCGGCTGATTCCCCGCGGCGCAATAGTGCGTCATCCGCAGATCCTGGCCGTCCAGATGATACATGGAAATCATCTCATGCCCCTGGCCGGGGAACTGGGTCTCGACCACCGTGCTGCCGGCACCGGTCAGCCGGAAGGTGACCGTGGCTTGTGACGCATCATGCTTTTCCTGGTGTTCCTTGGCCTTGGCCGCCTCATGATTGCCTCCGAACTGGACCTTCCAGGTGCCCGCCAGCGTCTTGAGTCGTGCGAAGGCCGCCTTGGCCTCGACGCTCTCCTTCTTCGCTGCGCCGCCGTCCTCGGCGACCGCCAGCCTTGCCCCGACCAGGATACCCGCACCACCCAGGACAACCATCACGATCCCGGCGATCCCCACAAGTTTGCGGTTCATCTCATCCCCCTTTTCTGGGACATCGGTTCGAGAAAATTCAGCACACGATCCCATCGGCACGTCGAGATCACACTCTTGACATCCCCGATCATGGCGAGGGATACTAGGGTGTTTCTGTACACTTGTCAAGGTTGAAAAGGGGCGAGCAACAGAGATGGCACGATTAGACCTGGCCGTGGATCACGGGCAGACGCCGGAATTGGCACGGGCGAACTTCGAGCGGGCGATGGCCGTAGCCCAGGATTGTTAGAGTCCCTAAAAGTTTGGCAGCGATCGGGAGAGCGAGGCTCCGTCCGAGCCTGGAAACACGCGGCTCGGACGGAGCCTCGCTCTCCCGGAGTCTCGTTGTTTTAGGGGCTCTAAAGGACCCGGGACCGTCGCGTTGATCGCGGAGCCAGCTTCGTGCGGTGACGGGTCAGTCGAGAGATCAAGGTCGTCTTGACGGGTCCCGGAAAATCGACGATACGAACGCCATGATGGCTTGCAGAGTGGGTTGAATTCGAGAGGAAATTGCATGAGCACGATGAGTCGAGGCCGGCGGATTGCCGGCTGGGTGTTGACGGGGTTACTGACCGCATTATTCCTCGGCAGTGCGATGGGCAAGTTGCTCGGCGCGGCGCAGGTCGTCGAGATGTTTCAGAAGTGGGGCCTGGAGAACCATTTGCTCCTGATCGGCGCGGGCGAGCTGATCAGTGCCCTCCTGTTCGCGATCCCGAAAACCCATTCGCTTGGGGTCCTGCTGCTGTCCGGCTACATGGGCGGAGCCATCGTCACGCACATGCAGCATGGCGAGTCGTTCATTCTCCAATCGGTGATCCTGGCCTTGATCTGGGTCGCGGGCTACCTGCGGCATCCTGAGCTGCTTCAGAGCTTTCGCTAGCGCTGCGCTGAACGCTTGCGTTGCGGACGACTGGTACGAGCCCGAAGCGCCAGCGAGTGAATTGAGGATTCCCGCCGGAATTCACTCGCTGGCGCTTCGGGCTCGTATCGATTCGATGCGGTGATTGTGTGCAACCCGAGCGTTCCGCGCTCTCGACAGGCTCCGTCTGTCATTCCGCCCCGGCTGCGACAACCGAGAGAATGCCAACGCTTTCCGGAATGACTCGGGTTGGCTCTCCTGGCTCATGGCCCGGGTCGACGCGGAGGGTCCCGTCGATCGGCAACACCGTCAGGGGTAGCGCGGCCGGCTCGAGGGCACGCATCAGGTCCTTGTCCCTCGCGCGAGAATAAGCCCGGAACGAGACCGCGATCAAGCCCAGGGACGCCGTGCCGGCGGCGATGGCCCACAGGCTGCTCATTTCCTCCCGTGGATTCCCCTCGCCACCGGCTTCGAGCAGCTCCCAGGATCGGGCGGGCATCACGTCAAACCAGCCCGCCTTGTGCTCGCCATCACACGCCAAGGCCGAAGACGGCGGCACCACCAGCAAGAACACGGCGATCGTCGAGCGTCGCATCGGTGACCTCCTCACAGAAATGAGAACGACGGGATCCACGACCTCGTTATGACAATTGTAAGATTTCTCTGACAGTTGTCAATGAGGTGGTCGTTGGTCATTGACCAAATAACCAATGACCGAACGAGCTGTAAGGTTCTCGTCCGGCGTGCGTATCAACGGGTGAGGAACGTCGAGGGGCTGGAGTCAGGCGGCTGAGGTTGGTCCGTTGGTCATGGATCGTCCGAGCGACTTCCTGGCATTGGCGCGGCGGACCGTGTAACCTCATGGGGTTACGCCGCCAGGAAGTCGGCGCCCATCTCGACAATTGTGTTGATCCCAGGGATCCTGATCCGATGATCACAAGAACGATCGCCATGTCCGACACCCGGCTATCACTTCTGGTGCGGGTGCGCAACCTCGCCGACGCCGCGAGCTGGAACCAGTTCGACGAAATCTACCGTCCGTTGATCGTTGGCTATCTGCGCGGCCTGGGTCTCAAGGAGCACGACGCCCACGAGTTGACGCAGGAGGTCTTTCAGCGGCTGCTGGCGATCCTACCGACGTTCGAGCTGAATCGGGAACGCGGTCGATTCCGCACGTATTTGTGGAAGCTCACGCACAACACGCTGGTCGATTGGGTGCGACGGCGGCAGGTCCGGGACCGGGCGGAAAAGGAGTGGGTACGCCGGTTCTGCGAGGTCGACGCGTCCGAGAGCCGGGATCTGGAGGGGATCTTCATCCAGCGGCACCGCAAACGGATCCTCGAGGTCGTGCTGCCGCAGGTCCGGGCGATCGTCTCATCGACGGCCTGGGCCTGCTTCGAGGGACGCCTGGTGAAGGGCCGGCCGGGCGAGGCGATCGCCGCTGAGCGGGGGATCAAGGCCAACGTCGTCTATGTTTACGCCTCGCGGGTCTTGCAAGAGGTCCGGCGCCGCTGCGCCGAGTTCGAGGAGGAACTGGACGATGGCTTCGATTCGGACCTGTCCTGACGAGCACGAGCTGCTGCCAGTCGCCACCGGCGAGCCAGCCGTCGAGGGGATCGAAGGCATCTGGAGGGCTGTCCCGACTGTCGCGATCGGGTGGAGCGACTCCGGGCCGAGCTGACGGCCTTGCGCCGGGATCTCGAAGGCGGGGTGATCCCCCCTTCGACCGAGCCCGACCCGGCGGTGAACCCTGACGGCAAGCCTTCGAGCGACGGGACGACCCTGGACTGGACGTCCGACCCGGTCGAGACGGCGGCTCCGGAACCGCTCGGGCCGGAAGCAGTGGCGGCGACCCGGGAACGTACCGAGAGACCGGCGAGCGGCCGGCCATTGGCAAGTACCTGGTCGTCGACCAGCTCGACGAAGGCGGCCAGGGTCTGGTCTTCCGCGTGATTCACCCGAAGCTGGGCCGGGACATGGTGCTCAAGCTGGGCCGCCAGCCCGTCGGCGAGGACGAGCACGCCTCGCTCGTCGCCGAGGGCCGGCTGCTAGCCGACCTCGAGCACATCAACCTGGTGAAGATCTACGACCTGGACTTCTACAACGACCGGCCGTTCCTGGTGATGGAGTACGTCCACGGCCGGAACCTCGAGGACTACGCCCGCGACGAGCCGATCACCCCGCGCCGGGCCGCGGAGCTGGTGGCCAAGCTAGCCGGGGCGTGGCGATGGTGCACCGGCGGGGGATCATCCACCGCGACATCAAGCCGCGGAACATCCTGATCGACGAAGCGGGCGAGCCCCGGCTGATCGACTTCGGCCTGGCCCGGCTGCGGCACGCCTGGTCCGACCGTCCCGACCCGACCTGGGGCGGCACGCTCGCCTACATGGCCCCCGAGCAAGCTCGGCTCGAACATGATCGGATCGGCCCGCGGAGCGATGTCTTCGGCCTGGGTGCGGTCCTCTACTTCCTCCTGACCGGCCAGCCGCCCTTCGTGGGAGAGACCACAGACGAGGTCTGGGACCGCGCCAAGCGTTGCGAATTCGAGAAGGACGCCCTCCGGCTCGCCAAGGTCCCGCGACGACTCGGGAGGATCTGCCTCACGGCCCTGGCGGCCGACCCGGCCGGCGCTATCCCTCGGCCGAGGCCTTCGAAAAGGCACTCAAGCTCTATCTCATCCGGCCAAAGGTACTCGGCGTGCTGTCGGGCGTGTGCGCTCTTGCGGTGGCCGGACCTCTGGTTCTCAACCACGTGCGGCCCCGGCCGGACCCCACCCCTTCGCAAAGCCCCACCGTGGTGATTCCAACCTGCCCCATCGGCCCCGGCCTCGCTGGCAGGCGAGCTGACCGTGCGGGTCTGGTCGAAAGTAGGAGGGGCCAAGCGAGGATTGAAGGTTGACGAGCCCGGCGCCCTGCCGCTGCTTCCCGGCGAGATGGTGCATCTGGAGGCCCGCCTCAACCAGCCGGCGCATGCGTACCTTTTCTGGATCGACGGACAGGGAAACGCGAGCCTGCTCTACCCGCGTGACGATGGCAAGTTCGGCAGCGCGCCGTCGGACGGTTCGCCGCGGGAGACGGTGCACAGCCCGGGGGCGCTGGACGAGGGGCACCCGATGTCCGGCCCGGGCGGGCTGGAAACTGTGCTGTTGCTGGCTCGCCGCACGCCGCTGCCGACGGGCATTGACCTGGTCGGGCTAGTCGGACCGCTTGCACCATCGCCGCTGCACAACGAGCACGAGATCGCCATGCGGGGTTTCGACGAAGACCAGCCGACTGAGACGGTCCAGGTGGCCCTCAACCGCGGGATCGGCGACGAGCCCGACGCGATCGACGATCCGTTGTTGCGACTGATGGAACGGCTGAGAAAACAAGGGCCGTTCGAGGTGATCAAGGCGGTGCGGTTCGCCTATCGGGGAGAATGACGGTTGTGCCGGAATCGTCCGGGCCAGGCGGGAGGCGTTCGCTTCGGGGAGATGCAACGATGCAGAGCACTCGCTCATCGCGATGGATCTTGGGTCATTGGCCTCTGATGCTGCTCGGCCTGGCGATCGGGGTCTGGTCGTACGCCATGGTTCGACTGCGGACACCCCAGGGAGGCCCGAATGCGAACCGCTCCGAGGTGGACCAGCACGTCCGGCAACCCCAGGTCGAGCCGGAAGGGATGCGCTTGGCCCGGGAAGCCCTATTGAAGCTCGCCCCGGCGCGGAAGACAGCCCGACTGAAGCTCGCCTCGGCGCGGAAGAACTGGAGGGAAGGGCGCCACGGCGAGGCGGTCCAAGAGCTGGAACAATGCCTCGAGCTCGTCCGGAAGACGCTGGGCGAGCCACCGAATCCGCCGAGTGTCGAAATCCGTGAAGACGCTGGCGCGGGTCCACGAGTCGAAGGGATCCTTCGGGGCGGCCGCGGCGGAGCTCCGTCGTGCCCTCGATATGCAGACAGGACTGACCGATCGCCAGAGCTGGGAGGTCGAGGAACTCCAGAGCGAGATCGGCCGCCTGGAGCGGCTCGGGAAGTTGGCGGGAGATCGGCTCGAGGTCGTGTCACGCCTGGCGCCGACAGCCGCCCTGGTGACGACCGGACAGGGTGCGCTGGCCTCGGCCATCTGCATCGACCCTCGCGGGTTGTTCCTGACGCGGGCGCCGCCCCCTGGCGAATCTTTGGAGGTCGTCAACGACCCGCTTCGAGTTCGATCCGCAGACTCGCGAGCTCATCGGGCTGCGGACCGATCGCGATCAGGAAGAGCTGATGGCGCTGCTCGTCGTTCTCAACCCGGGTCTCCCGGATCAGGCCGTTTTGCCCGCGCAGGTGGTTCGCACCGCGGCCACGGAGGACCTGGCGCTGCTGGCCGCCGCCCACGAAGCGACCACTCGCCGCGATGGAACTGGCCCGAGGTCATGTAGCCGAGGTCGGCGCGGAAGCGATCGCCCTCAATCACTGGAACGCGCTCGCGCGATCCGATCACGATTGGGCGGAGCCGGAACCGATCTTCTTGCCGCGCCTGCCCCTCAACCGTCGCGGCGATTCGGTTCTCGAATAACCGTCCCTGGTTTTTCCAGCTCGACGCCCCGCTCCCTCCCGGTGGGAGCGAAAGCCCTGTCATCGACGGCCAGGGGCACCTGATTGGTTTTGCCGTGCAGGGGCTGCCGGGTACGGGGATCTCGTACACGATCCCCGCCCGGGCGATCGAGGCGTTCCTCGGCAAGGCGGTGCTCCTCGTGGCAGAGCCCCCCTCCCTCTCGTATCGGCGGCGGAAGCAGGAACACAACTGGACGATCCCGATCTGGATCGTGGACCCGAAGGCACCCGAACTCGCGGTGGAAGTCGCCTTCGGCCAGGGCCGTTCACGGCGCAGTTTCCGCGCGACGGGCGTCGCCGACGCCCGGACGCGTTCGCCGTTCGAGCCGTACCGGTCGATCCCGGGACGGTGGACCGCGTTGACCTGATCGTCAGTCATCACGAGAAGACGACCCGCTACCAGCGTCGAAGACCGCGATGTGTCGGTCGGGCCGACGAAGCTCCGGCTGAGCGAGCTCCGCCGGCTGGAATTCGGCCGGAAGCCGCGCGGCATCGCCGCGGACGGACGACTGCTGCAAGGCGACCCGGGTCGGCTCGATGGACTTAACGGGCAGACAGGGGCCGCGACGGTCGCCGTCGACCTCCGCGCGCAACGCGCCTGGACGTGGTCTATCCTCCGGAATCGGTCGATCCGCTGTCCTGCGAGATCGTCGTGCGCTCCGGGAATGAGGTCCTGCATCGGGAGAAGCTCCCGATCCGGTTCCGCGAACCGCTCGTCGAGCTCGGCGGGGTGCTGGACGTCGCCCAGGCCCCGGGGTTGAGCGACCGAGGCGCTCAACCCCCGCCGGTCCGCCTGGGCGAGGACCGGATCCTCGCGCTGGAAGGCAAGATCGGCGCCGTGGCCGTGGGCGGCGGGGGACGCTACTGCTCCTGACCCTCCCGGACCGACGGGAGTTGGTCGTCTTCGACGCCTTCTCCCAGCGAGTCACGGCGCACGTCCCCCTGGCGGACGACAACGTCCTCGTGACGGCCGGAGCCGAGGCGTTCTTTCTGATCTACCCCGGATTACGGATCATCCACCGATGGAACCTTCAGCGGTTGGCTCTGGACCGGACGGCGGCGTTGCCGATCCGGGGCGAGGTCAAGGCCGTGGCGATCGGGGCCGACTCGGCGGGCCCGATGCTGGTCCGCTGGGTCGAGCGGCAGAGCGGGGGAAGAATCAACCGGATGGACTTCAGCTTCCTCGACCTGGAAAGCCTGAAGGTCCTCGTGTGTTCGTCGTTCCGCGAGGCTTCGGAAATGCCCAGGCGAGACGGGCCGGGCGAGATGCCCGAGCGCGGTGTGTTGCGGTTGGCACGATACATCTCGAGCGGCGAGGAAGGCGCCACATTCACGACCATCGGCCACCAGGTCTCGCAGTCGCGGCGGCTTGCGACCTCAGGCGGAGACAGGTTGAACCTTCGCGCCTCGCCCCGAGGTGACGTCTTCGGCCTCTGGCAGAGCGATGTGAGCCCAGCAGGCTTCACGACGTTGGCCCTCCACGGGCGCATGGCCCAATCCTTCCAGCAACACGAGGACTTCGGCCACCTGATACCGGGCCAGGATGGCCGGACGGTATTCACGGGGGATGGAAAACGGCACGACCTCGTGGGCCGGCCTCTGCCAGGGAGTGCGATACCGGCAACACGGCCGGCCCCGGCCCCAGCCCCGAACCAGCGTCCACCCGCGCCGCCCCGCCTGGTCCCATCGGCCGAGCCCGCCTATTACCTGGCGATCGAAGGGCTGGAGAGCCAGCCCGGTCCCGGCGGAGCCAAGTCCCAGGCGGTCGTGGCGTTCCGCGCCTCGGGCTCGACCGGCCGTTGGCGACTCTCGAAGTCCCCTGGGAATCTCCCAACCACCCCCTGGGTCCCCCAGTAGGTCACCTATCGCGAGTTAACACCTTGTCGAATTCACATTCCTTAACCTATGAATCGTCAAACCCCTCCACGGAGACCCAACCCCGTCCGGCCGACGATCAACGATTCCACTGGGTCCCCGAGGCCGACCTGCTGGTCATCATCCCTCAGACCGACGATCGGCTCGGGTTCCACCGCATCGCCATCGATGAGTCGCTGAAGCAGCTCGGGGAAGACTACCTGTTCGTCAGCTCGCCAAGGGCGATGGATGTCGTGCGGGGACGGCCGTTCCAACGCACGATCGCGGTGAAGTCCAGCCGGGGTCAACCCAGGTTCACCCTGTCGAGGGGCCCGACCGGGCTGCGTGTCTCCCCCGGTGGCGAGCTCGCCTGGGACCAGCCAGCCGGGGAGCCGGGCGACGAGGTCGAGGCGGTGGTGGAGGTGCGCGATGATTCGGGGCGGAGCGTCACCGAGACGTTCCTCTTGCGACTGCTGACGACGGGGAGGGCCACGCGATGACGGGCTTGATCCGAATCCGATCCGCGTGCGCGGGCTGGGCCATCGGCCTGGCCGTGCTGGTGGGGGGCATCGTGCCGTCGTGGGGTCAAACACCGGCCGACGACCCACGCAACCGGTCCAAGCCCAACGATCAAGCGGCCTTCAGCCAGGCCATCCGGCACGCGATCTATCTGGCCAACCAGAAGAAGTATGCCGAGGCCATCCGGGAAGCCTCGAGCGCGCAAGAAATCGCCCGGCGGGCATTCGGACCAACCAGCGAGCAGGCCGACGAGGCGCTCCATGTCCTCCGGCAATTCTACAGCATCAGCGGGGACTCCGCAGCCGAGCTCCGCGCCCTGCGCGAGTTGCGGGAGCTGCGGCGGCAGCGGCTCGGGTCTCACGATTGGCGCGTCAAGGATGTCGAAGCGCGTCTCGCGCTGATGGAGCGGGTCACGTCGCTGTCCCCCGAGCAGCGGGTGAGCTTGGAAAAAGCAGTCAATCAGACGGTCGATCAGGCCGCCAGCGCCGCGCAGCAAGGCCGACTCGACGAGGCCCTTACCCAGTATCAGGCCGCGCTGAAGCGATGGCGGCAGGAGATGCCCAGCGACAACACGACGACCGCTGCTTTGCTGACCGACCTGGGTCAGATCGAGCTTCGGCGCCAGGAGTTTCTCAAGGCCCGCGGCTTTCTCGAGGAGGCCCTGGCCGTGCGCAAGCGACTGCTGGGGGAACAGCACCCCGATGTCGCCGATACGATCTTGAAGCTCGCCCGGCTCGCGGAGATCGGCGAAGACCTCGCTCGAGCGCGGTTGCTGTTCGAAACGCGCCCTGGCGATCCGCATTGAGAACCTCAAGGCGGACGCTCGCAAGCGTCAGGAAGGTCAGCCGGTCGACCCCGCGGATCCCCAATTCGCGGCCCTGCTCGAGCAGGTCGGTCGCCTACTCCTGCTCATCGGCGACCATGCGGCGGCAGCGACCCAGTTTCAGAGGGCGGCGCCCATCCGCCGGTCCCTCGCCGAGAACGCGCAAGTTCGAGCCGACCATCTCTTTGGGATGGGGAGCGATGATTCCGAAGAGGGTCCCACACGGCGACCGCCCAATTCATCCGGTCGCGGCGAGTACCTAGATGATTGGGCCTGGCCCGGAAGCTTCCGCCCTCACATCGGAATGCCCTTGGGTCGAATACGCGGTGGCCTGCCTCGTCTCGAAAGGCCTGCGCCACCTCGGATCCGGCAGCCATGGTCCAGCAACCCACGCACCCCTGGAGCGTCCGGGAGGCGCATGGCTGATGCTCCGCCAAGAGCGGCTCTCGGGTCGGGCCGGCGCCGGTGGCGATGCGGGAATGGATGATGCATTCTTGAGTTATCTGGAGGACTCGCGCGAGGTCATGCGCGACGCATCGTGGTTCGACTACGCCCGTTGCCTGCGGAACCTGGCCGTGGCCACCAAGGCGGCGGGCGACCGCGACTCGGCACGGCGGATGCGCTTGCTGTTGGTGGCGATCGGCCTGGAGACCAGCGACCCCTCGGAGAAGAGCCGGCCGGACTACGCCGAGTTCCTCGATGACTTCGTCGAGCTCTTGGAGGAATCCGGCGAGCTAAACCTGGCCGAGTCGCTGGCGGTCGCGTCGATCCTGCATCGCCGGGCCTCCCACGGCGAGCGGCACCTGGAATATGCCGCCGGCCTGGCGCGGCTGGCCGGGTACCTGCGGGCCCGCGGCGACCTTGCCCAGTCGATGCTGTTGTTCGAGAAGGCGCTGGCGATCCGCCGCCAGGCCATGGGCGAGCACCACGACCTGGTCGAGATCCTCCTGCCGATGGCCGAGCTCTATGACGACATCGGCAACCACGACGATGCGCGGTGCGCGGTGGGCCTGTGCTGCTGGCGCTCAGCGATGCCCACCTCAGCCGCTCCCTGCCGACCCTGCCCGAGCGGCAACAGCTCGCGATGCTGGCCCTGCGCGAAAACGGTGTCGACGATGCTCGACATCACGGCATCTCGAGGCGGGTCGGACGCCGAGACGTATGCCTTGCTCGCCTCCTGGAAGGGGATCACCATCGAGGCCGCCCGGGTCGAGCGGACCACCCAGGGGACGGGCGAGGCCGTGGCCCTGCGCAACGAGCTGCGCGGGCCCGCGACGAGCTCAACCGGCTCTATCACGCCGTCGTTCCCGACGAGAAATCCCAGGAGCACTCCCGACGGATCCGCGCTGGTGGAGCGGTCGGCCGACCTGGAAACCCGCCTGGCCCAGGCCGTGGGGTGGAAGCCAGTCCGGATCGGCTTGCCCGAGATCCAGGCCGCACTGCCGGCGGGTGCGGTCTTCATTGATCTCTATCACTACCAGCGGCGCGGCCGTCCCGCGGTTCCGGAGGGCGCCAGCCCCTTCGCCGTGGGGCCGGTGGCAAGTCGGAGCCTCAGAGCCGAAATCCGGGAACACGTCGGCCGGCAACCGCGACGAGGGCCACTACGCGGCGTTCGTGATCCGGCGCGGCTCGCCGCCGGTCCGCCTCGAGCTGGGGTGTTCTGACTCGATCGAACGGGAGATCCGGGCCTGGCTCGGTGCGATGGAACGCGGCGGCGATCACGAGCCGATCGGAAAACAGCTCGCCCTGCGCGGTCTGGGAGCCTCTGGCACTGCTCGTGCAGGGTGCCACGGCCATCCTGGTCTCGCCGGATGGGGCCATGAACTTCTTGCCCTGGGGGGCACTCCCCGCCGATCGGCCCGGCTCCTACCTGCTCGACCAGTATGCATTCGCAGTGGTCCCGTCACCTCGGCAACTGGCGAGCAGGCCCGTGCGCGGATGAGAAGGAGCTGCCGCTCAAGTCGAAGGGGCTGCTGGCTGCGGGCGGAGTGGACTACCGACGAGGCGACGCGAACGTCCCGCCGCCGCTGGAGAACGGTCCCCTTGCCCCGCAGGTTGTGGCGACCCGAGCGGCGCCTCTCGGGAGCGGCCAACTGGCCTTCCCCCAGCTACCGGGGACCTTGAACGAGGTGAGGGCCGTGGCCGACGTGTGCCGCAAGAGCCAAGCCGGGCCGGTTCAACTCCTAACCGGATCGCAGGCCACCAAGGACCGGTTGCTGGCAGCCATGCCGGGGAAACGTTACCTGCTGCTCGCCACACATGGCTACTTCGCGCCGCCCGAGGTGCAGTCCGCACTCCACCCGACTGAGACTGCCCCGCGCTCCAGTTGGGAGGAGATGAGTCGTCGCGACATGGTGGGCTACCATCCCGGCCTCCTCTCGGGGCTGGCCTGGGCCGGGGCCTCGAATCCGTCCGCCGATCCGACCACCGGCCTGGTCGATCGCGGCGCCGCGATCATGACGGCCGAAGAGGTCACGGCTCTGAACCTTAAAGGCTGTGACCTGGTGGTCCTCTCCGCGTGTCAGACGGGCCTCGGCCTGACGGCGGGAGGCGAAGGTGTGCTTGGACTCCAGCGTGCGTTCCTCCAGGCCCGGGCGCACACGGTCGTCGCAAGCCTGTGGAGAATCGACGACGTAGCGACATACGTGTTGATGGAGCAGTTCTACACCAACCTCTGGATCAAGAAAATGCCGAGGCTCGAGGCTCTCGCGCGGCGCAGCTTGCTGTGCTCAACTACCCCGGCCTGGTGCAGGCGCGCGGTCCGAGCTGCGCCGCGCGGGATCAAAGAGAAGCCGGAGAAGCTGCCGGAGGGCGGCCGAGTGGCGGCGCCGAAGCCCCATGGTGGCGCGCAGCGATCCGGCACTCTGGGCCGCCTTCGTCCTGAGCGGGGATGGGTGGTGAACCATCGGGAGGGGATTTGCGAGACTTCTTGCTGAACACCACCACGAAGGGAGACAAAGGCCCGTGACCACGGCACGTGAGTGCGTGGTTCGGACGGGGCGCAGCCCGCCAACCTCGGGCGTCAGCCCGATCCGAAGGGCTGGGGCGGATCGCACAGATGCGCGAGGCTGGAGGTTCCCCGTCCGAACCACGGTCTCACGACCGTGGTCACATGTTGATCACGTTGCGTGAAGCGAGCCTCCAGAGCCCGATCGAGTCCCGAAAGCGATCGAAGCCGTAAGGTTTCGGGCAACACTGCGTATCATTGATGAGAACCGGGAATACGCTCCGATCCCAAGACACCCCCCGAGAGGCAAGGTATCCCTCATGAACGCGCGAACAATCGGCTTGAGTTTGAGTTTGACCGTGCTGGCATTTTCCGGCGCCGCGACATCGTCGCACGCGGCCGGTTCGGAGGATTCGATTGTTCGGGTCACGAGCGTGTTGCGGCTGACCAACCCGGTGCGGCCGTGGACCAAGCAGAACCCAGCGGAGGTCGTCGGCACGGGCGTGGTTATCGACGGAAAGCGAAGCTTCACGGTATCCTGATGTGGTTACGCCGCCAGGAAGTCGGCGCCCATCTCGACAATTGTGTTGATCCCAGGGATCCTGATCCGATGATCACAAGAACGATCGCCATGTCCGACACCCGGCTATCACTTCTGGTGCGGGTGCGCAACCTCGCCGACGCCGCGAGCTGGAACCAGTTCGACGAAATCTACCGTCCGTTGATCGTTGGCTATCTGCGCGGCCTGGGTCTCAAGGAGCACGACGCCCACGAGTTGACGCAGGGGGTCTTTCAGCGGCTGCTGGCGATCCTACCGACGTTCGAGCTGAACCGGGAACGCGGTCGATTCCGCACGTATTTGTGGAAGCTCACGCACAACACGCTGGTCGATTGGGTGCGACGGCGGCAGGTCCGGGACCGGGCGGAAAAGGAGTGGGTACGCCGGTTCTGCGAGGTTGACGCGTCCGAGAGCCGGGATCTGGAGGGGATCTTCATCCAGCGGCACCGCAAACGGATCCTCGAGGTCGTGCTGCCGCAGGTCCGGGCGATCGTCTCATCGACGGCCTGGGCCTGCTTCGAGGGACGCCTGGTGAAGGGCCGGCCGGGCGCGGCGATCGCCGCTGAGCGGGGGATCAAGGCCAACGTCGTCTATGTTTACGCCTCGCGGGTCTTGCAAGAGGTCCGGCGCCGCTGCGCCGAGTTCGAGGAGGAGCTGGACGATGGCTTCGATTCGGACCTGTCCTGACGAGCACGAGCTGCTGCCAGTCGCCACCGGCGAGCCAGCCGTCGAAGGGATCGAAGCAGCACCTGGCGGGCTGCCCGGACTGCCGCGACCGGGTGGAGCGGCTCCGGGCCGAGCTGACGGCCTTGCGCCGGGATTTTGAAAGTGGGGTGATCCCCCCTTCGACCGAGCCCGACCCGACGGTGAACCCTGACGGCAAGCCTTCGAGCGATGGGACGACCCTGGACTGGACGTCCGACCCGGTCGAGACGGCGGCTCCGGAACCGCTCGGGCCGGAAGCAGTAGCGGCGACCCGGGAACGTACCGAGAGACCGGGAGCCGTTGGCAAGTACCTGGTCGTCGACCAGCTCGACGAAGGCGGCCAGGGTCTGGTCTTCCGCGTGATTCACCCGAGGCTGGGCCGGGACATGGTGCTCAAGCTGGGCCGACAGCCCGTCGGCGAGGACGAGCACGCCTCGCTCGTCGCCGAGGGGCGGCTGCTAGCCGACCTCGAGCACATCAACCTGGTGAAGATCTACGACCTCGACTTCTACAACGACCGGCCGTTCCTGGTGATGGAGTACGTCCACGGCCGGAACCTCGAGGACTACGCCCGCGACGAGCCGGTGACCCGCGCCGGGCCGCGGAGCTGGTGGCCAAGCTGGCCGGGGCGCTGGCGATGGTGCACCGGCGGGGGATCATCCACCGCGATATCAAGCCGCGGAACATCCTGATCGACGAATCGGGCGAGCCCCGGCTGATCGACTTCGGCCTGGCCCGGTTGCGGCACGCCTGGTCCGACCGTCCCGACCCGACCTGGGGCGGCACGCTCGCCTACATGGCCCCCGAGCAAGCCCGGCTCGAACATGATCGGATCGGCCCGCGGAGCGATGTCTTCGGCCTGGGTGCGGTCCTCTACTTCCTCCTGACCGGCCAGCCGCCCTTCGTGGGAGAGACCACAGACGAGCTCTGGGACCGCGCCAAGCGTTGCGACTTCGAGAAGGACGCCCTCCGCCTCGCCAGGGTCCCGCGCGGGCTGAGGCGGATCTGCCTCACGGCCCTGGCCGCCGACCCGGCCGATCGCTATCCCTCGGCCGCGGCCTTCGAAAAGGCCCTCAATCGCTATCTGATCCTGCCGATTGTTCAGGTCGTGCTGTCAGGCGTGTGCGCTCTTGCGGTGGTCGGACCTCTGGTTCTCAACCACATGTGGCCCCGGCCGGACCCCACCCCCTCGCAAAGTCCCCTCGTGGTGATTCAAACCGCGCCGCCGGCTCCGGCCTCGCCCAAGCCCGCGGCACTGCGAGTCGAATCGTTCCAGGTCGAGCTGCACCGCCAGTCGCAAGGTGATCCTGCGGGACGGATCGGAACCGATGCCTTCGCGGGCCGGGTCGAGCAGGATGTCCGCGTTCAGGTCCAGCTCAGCATCCCCGCCCACTGTTTCCTGATCGCCTTGAATCCCAACGGCACGATCCAGCTCTGTTATCCCCAATCGCCCGAGGTCGCCCCGGTCGCGACGTCCACGATCGACTACCCGTCCGACCCGCTCACGGGCTTCGGCCTGACCGACGGGGCCGGCACGCAGGCGTTCGTCCTGGTCGCCTCGGCACAGCCGCTGCCGGCTTATCGCGAATGGACTCGCAAGCTGGGCGATCTATCCTGGAAACCGGCTCCGATCGAGAACGTCTGGCAATACAACGGACGCTCCTTCGGTCGCGACACCCCGCGCGGCGAGGTTCGGCTCCTGTCCGACCTGCCGCCGTCACTGGAAGCGGCCTGCCGCGCCCTCCGGGCCGGTCCCGGAGTCGAGGCGATCCAGGCCCTCGCCTTTCCCGTCCAAGATCGATGACGACCCGATCGCTCGTGTAAGGGGCACCAGATCCGGAGCACTCTTCATGACACCTCGATCCTCGATTAAATCCATCGGCCTCCTGGTCGTCATCACAACGGTTGTGACCCTGGCTCCAGCCGCCCGGCTTGTGGCGCAAACCGAGAAAGCGAAGAACAACGTCTCTCCCGCCGCGCCACGAAGGCTTACCAAGGAAGCGGCCTCGAAGGCTGCCGCCCTGAACCGACAGATCAGCCAGCTCGAGGATGAGGGGCGATTCACGGAGGCCATCGCTCCCGCCCGCGAAGTGCTCGAGATTCGCACCAGGCTGCTCGGTGCGGAGCACTGGGAAACGGTCGGCTCGCGTTATCGATTGGACCTGATCAAGGAACTTGCGAGCCTCCCCGCGGAAGGCCAACGCGCCATGAGCACGGCCTATTCCGAAGAGCGCCGAGCCGTCGCCCTGGAACGAAAGCACGCGTACCGCGAGGCCGAGAAGATCTATCGCGCCGTGATCGAAACCCGCCGCCGTTGGCTGGGCGCGGACCACCCTGCGACGGCGACGACCGTCAACAATCTGGCCGTCAGCCTGGATGAGCAGAGGCGGCGTGCCGACGCCCTGCCCCTGTACCAGAAGGCTCTGGAGCTCCGGCGCAAGGGCCTGGGCGAGGACCACCCCAGCACCGCGATGGCCTATAACAGTCTGGCCACCAACCTGGGTGAACAGGGGCGACATGCCGACGCATTGCCCCTCTTCCGCAAGGCCCTGGAGATCCGGCGCAAGGCCCTGGGTGAGGACCACCCCAGCACCGCGGTGTCCTATAACAATCTGGCCGCCAACCTGGATCGTCTGGGACAGCCTGCCGACGCGCTGCCCCTGTACCAGAAAGCCCTGGAGATCCGGCGCAAGGTCCTGGGGGAGGGCCACGCGGACACCGCAATGGCCTATGGCAACCTGGCCGCCAACCTGGATCGTCAGGGGCGGCATGCCGACGCCCTGCCCCTGCACCAGAGGGCCCTGGACATCTACCGCAGGGTCTCGGGCGAGGACCACCCCAGCACCGCAACGGCCTACAACAATCTGGGCGCACAACCTGGACGAGCAGGGGCGCTACGCGGAAGCCCTGCCCCTGTACGGGAAGGCCCTGGAGATCCGGCTCGCGGTTCTGGGCGAGGAGCACCCCGACACCGCTCAGACCTCCAACAACCTGGCCGTGAACCTGGATCAACAGAAGCGGCCCGCCGACGCCTTGCCCTTGCACCAGAAGGTCCTGGACATCTACCGCAAGGTCCTGGGCGAGGACCACCCCGACACCGCGACAGCCTATCACAACCTGGCCTTCAGCCTGGCCCGTCAAGGTCGGTATGCCGACGCCTTGCCCTTGTATCAGAGGAGCCTGGAGATCCGGCGCAAGGTTCTGGGCGAGGATCACCCCGACACCGGCCTGGCCTACCACAATCTGGCCGACGATCTGGCCCGCCAGGGACGGTACGCCGACGCCTTGCCCTTGTCCCAGAAGGCCCTGGACATCCGGCGCAAGACTCTGGGCGAGGACCACCCCGAGACGGCACTGGCCTACAACAATCTCGCTTATGCCTTGCAGGCGCTCGGCCGGACCGCGGAGGCGATCACCTCCTGGACGGCCGCATCGAATGGCTTCGAGCGCGGCCGACATGCGCTGAGCCGATCGGGACTGGGGAGATCGCAGGCCGTCCGGTATGACCCGCAGCCTGCGCTGGCCGCCGCCCTGGCGTCGCAAGGTCAAGTCCGAGAGGCCTGGAAGCGGTGGGAGTCGAGCCTGGGCCAGGGATTGCTCGACGACCTCTCGGCCCGTCAGCTCCGGCCGCTGACCCCCGCGCAGCGGGCCCAGGAAGAGCGCCTCCGCCGACAGATCCAGCAGCTCGACGAGCAGATCGGCGACCTGACCGAGAACCGCGTCCCCAGTTCGCAAACCCAGGTCTGGCTAGACCGCCTGCGCCGACAACGGGACACTCTGTACGGACGACTGCTGGAACTCGATCAGGCATTCGAGGCCCAGTACGGGGCGTTCGGCGGTAAGCGGGCTTCGCTGGAAGCGATTCAGGCCACGCTGCCGCCCGACGCAGCCCTGGTCGGCTGGGTGGATGTGAAGGATCAGCAACGAACGGTATCCCTGCACTGGGCGTGCCTGGTGCGCCGCCGAGGGGATCCGATCTGGGTTCGGAGCCCGGGAAGTGGGGCGGATGGAGCCTGGACGGATCCGGATGACCGGCTCCGGGATGGGCTCCGCATTGCCCTGCTGGACAAGGACTCCGGCTGGCGGAAGCTGGCCGCCCAGGTCGCCCGGCAGCGGCTGGCGCCGCTCGCGCCTTATCTCAAGGGCCTCCGAGGGCTGATCGTACTCCCATCACCTGACATGGCCGGCATTCCCATCGAGGTCTTGGTGGAAGCCCGGACGGACGATCCGCCGCTGGTCGTCTCCTACGCGCCCTCCGGGACCCTGTTCGCCCAGCTCGCGACGGCGGGCGCGAGCCGTCCCCGCACTAGGAAGCTCCTGGCCGTCGGCGACCCGCTCTATGATCCGCGGTCGGCGAACCCGCTGCCGCGATTGCCCGGCACGCGCCGCGAAGTCCAGGCGATCGCCGCGCTCTTCCCCACGGCGTCTGCGACCACCCTCCTCGGCGCTCAGGCGACCGAGAGAGCAGCCCAGCATCTGGCCGCTTCGGGCGAGCTGGCGCAGTTTCGCTTCCTTCACTTCGCGACCCACGGGTCGGTCGCCCCCGATGTGGCGATGAGCTCCGCCCTGATCCTGGGCCCGGACGCGGGTGGCCGCCCGCCCTCGAGAGTCTCGGCGATCGAGTCCGACGGCCGGATCACGGCCGAGCAGATCCTCAACACCTGGACGCTCGATGCCGACATGGTGGTGTTCTCCGCCTGCGAGACCGGACTCGGCCGGCAGGCCAGCGGCGAGGGTTACCTGGGATTCGCCCAGGCGCTGTTCATCAAGGGGGCCCGCAGCCTGGTGCTGAGCCAGTGGAGCGTGAGCGACGTCGCCACCGCGTTCTTGATGGTGCGGTTCTACCGGAACCTGCTCGGCGAGCGGCCAGGGCTCTCCAAGCCGTTACCCAAAGCCGAGGCCCTGGACGAGGCCAAGCGGTGGTTACGGAACCTCACCCAGGATGAGGTGATCGGCGAGCTCACGGCGTTATCGGAGCGCGGTACGGTGCGCCCGCTGGCCAAGTCTGGTGAATCCGTGCCGGCTCAGCCGACTCCGCGGCCCGCGCCGACCGGCCCGCGGCCGTTCGAGCATCCGCGGTTCTGGGCCGCGTTCCTCCTGATCGGCGACCCGTCGTGAGCGTCTGTTCCATAAGGTAATCTTGGGCGGATCGGGTCTTACGCAAAAGGCGTTGAACAGCAAAGCCCAGGGTCGCGCAGCGCACCCTGGGACGAAACGGCAGGCCCCTTTGCCATTTGGTCTTTACGCCAAGGGCGTTACACAGCGACCACGCGAGAAAACCCCGTTGGGGTGCGCTTTCGCTGAGGTGCTCAGAACCCAGGGTGCGCCTTCGGCGACCCTGGGCTGAGCTCTATAACGCCTTTGGCGTAAGGAATGGTGCAATCGCGATCCCTCGTTTCCTGCCCCTTGTCCCGCATTCGCGTAAGGTTTCGGGCAACGCCGCGTATCACTGATGAAAACTCGGAATACACTCCAATCCTCAGTCAAACCCAGAGAGGCAAGGTATCCCCCATGAACGCGCGTACGATCGGCTTGAGTTGGAGTATGGCCGTGCTGACCATGGCCGGAGCCGCGACTGCGTCGCGCGCGGCCGGTCCGGAAGACTCGATCGTCCGAGTCACGAGCGTGCTGCGGTTGCCCAACCCGGTGCGGCCGTGGACCAAGCAGAACCCGGCGGAGGTCGGCGGCACGGGCGTGGTCATCGACGGCAAACGGATCCTCACCAATGCCCACCTGGTGGTTTACGCCGAGGAAGTCTACGTACAGTCCGGTCAGGGGGGCGACCGGGTCGAGGCGAAGGTCGTCGCGGTCGGGCCGGGGATCGACCTGGCCGTGCTGACGATCGACCCGTCCGAGGGCGAGTTCTTCGCCAAGCGGCCCCCGCTGTCCCGCGCCCCCGGGTTGCCCGAGGTCTCGGCCCGCGTGATCGTCAAAGGCTTCCCGGTCGGGGGCAATAGCCTCTCGACCACGCAGGGGATCGTCTCACGGATCGAGTACGCCTATTACGACGCGGGCGCGGCCGGTCTGCGCATCCAGGTCGACGCCGCGATCAGTGCGGGCAACAGCGGCAGCCCGGCCGTGGTCGACGGCAAGATGGTGGGCCTGGTCTACGGCGTCGGGCCGGGCGAGAACGTCGGCTACGTGATCCCCGTCGAGGAGATCGACGGCTTCCTCGCCGACGTCGCCGACGGCCGCTACGACGGCAAGCCGAGGCTCTTCGAACAGTTTCAGATCTTGGAGAACGAGGCGCTCCGGACCAGGCTCGGACTGGCGAAGACCGTCCGCGGGATCATGATCCGCGAACCCCGGCGGCGCGAGTCGACCTACCCGCTCAAGGAGTTCGACGTGATCACGGCGATCGGCGATAACCCCATCGACAACGAGGGGATGGTCCAGATCCGCGACAACTTGCGGCTCTCCTTCCCCTACCTGGTGCCCAAGCTGGCTCGCGACGGTATGGTGCCGCTCCGCATCGTCCGCGACGGCCGCACCTTGACAGTCCGCCTGCCGGTCGACCGCGACGACGACCGCCTGCTCCGCAGTTACGACGGCCGGCAGCCATCCTATTTCGTCTGCGGCCCCCTGGTCTTTTCCTCCGTCATGGCCGACGCGGCATCTCTGTACTTCCGCTACAATCCCTCGATCCTGAGCCGCAACAGTCCGATCGTGACGCGTAGCGGCGACCGGGCCAGGGTCCCGGGCGAGGAGCTGGTCGTGGTCACCGCGCCCATGCTTCCCAACAAGATCACCAGGGGATATAGCGAGCCGTTCGGCCAGGTCATCGAGACCATCAACGGCACCAAGATCCTGAGCCTCCGCCACCTGGTCGAGACCCTGCGCGACTGTAAGGACGAGTTCCTGACCTTCCGCTTCGCCGAGGAGAGCGCCGAGACGCTGGTCTTCCGCCGCCAGGCGATCCTCGATGCGACCGAGCCGCTCATGAGCCAGAACGGCGTCCCGCGCAGGGGTAGCGACGAGGTGCTGGCCATCTGGAACGCCAAGGCCAAGCCGGTCGTCACCATGGGAAAGGAGAAATGAGAGGCTGTGAAAGAATCGATTCAAAACAACAGATTCAAGATCCAATATGGATACAAGTCCATCCTGAATAGGGGCTTACGTTCATTGATTTTGAATCTTGAATGCTTCTTCCGATTGTTTCACAAACTCTGAGCCCTTCTCCGCTCTGAGGATGGTCCGACGATCTCCCGAAACCGAGTCCGACGATCGGCGGCAAGATGCCTCTTGTGGCGGCCTCGGAATGTTGGAATCAATCCGGTTCGATGCCCAGTTCCCGCAGGCGGTCGGCCAGGCGGTCGGCCCGCTGGCGTTCGGCCTGGACGAGTTGAGCCTGTTCCTCGGCGCGACGGGATTCGGCCTTGAACTGCTCCATCAACTCGACGTAGGTCAAGAATCGATCGCCGTCGGGTCGGATGATCACGAGGTTGTTGGGACCTTCACGCGGCTCGAAACGGATCCCCAGCCGGAGACTGACGAAGCCATCCATCTTGGGGATTGCCCGGAGCGCTTTGCCCACCCTGCGGTAACCTTCGAGGGAGCCGTCGTCCGGATTGTAGATGTAGTATTCCTCCACTCCGAACTTCTGGTAAAACCGGAACTTCCGGAGCATCTCGTCGAAGCGGTTACCCGGCGAACGGATCTCGAAGACAACCTGGGGAGCGATTCCCCCCTCCTCCCATTGCTTGTAAGATCCGCGCCGACCTTTGGGGCGGCCGAAGGCGACGAGGATGTCGGGAGCCGTCCGGATCTTGGGGTTGCCCTCGACGGCGTACCAGAGAAGATTGCCCGCCACGAAGACGTCGGGATTGTCGAAGAACAGCGCCTCGAGTCCCCCCGCGATCGTCACGATCCACTGGAATTGCCAGGTGTTATCCGACATGGGTTTCCCATCATCGTCAGGATAGAAGATCGTTTGTGGCGGAGCGGTTTGGAGTGCGGTACTCATGAGCTTGTCAAACCTCACGGCTCGGTGAACGGTCCCCACTTCGAGTATCGCACGGAATCCCGATTCGCTCAAGATGAAGCCGTCCTTGAGCTCCTTCGATTCCCATGAGAAACCGGCCGCGATCACCGCGCCCTGGCCGCGCGGACGTGCCCGGCGATCTCGTCGGCAGTAAGGGCTCGGTCGTAGATCGCGACCTCATCGATCTTCCCTTCGAAGTTGAAGGTGCCATCGGCCGTGCCACCGACGTAAAGCCGCTTGGGGAGCTTGGCCAGGGCAGCCTCGTCGACCTGGCGGGGTCCCAGGAACACCTCGATACGATGGCCTTCCTGCGATGACTTCATGTAATCTACGTAGATATCCACACCTTTACGGCTTTGAACCAGCGCGAGATGGTACCAGGTCTTGGGCTCGAACCGGGTCTTAGGGCCCATGAACCGCTGCCTGAGCACGTCGGGCACGTCATAGGAGAAGTTGAAGAGCTCGCCCGGATAAGAGTGGGTTCCATGGGTTCCGCAGATGCCCCACTCGTCGAGGGATGAGCCGTGCTCTTCCTTCGTTTCCCGCGCGAACAGGAAACCGGTGACAGGCCGGGCGTTATTCGGCAAGCCGTTCCAGAACCACATCTCGACGGAGTAGGTTTCCGGGAGGCTGTCAAGCTGGGCCTCGAGTCGGCCGCCTGCGAAGTGGACGGCATGGTTGGGTGACACTCCCGCAGTGAGTCCCGGAACATCCGGTCCCGGCAGGAAGAAGGCGACGCCGTTCTCATAGCGGGCGTGGTGGCCGTGTCCGGACGAATCGAACGCGATCGGACCCTGGATGTCGTCGAGTCGCCAGTAGGCCATCGGCTTTGAATCCAGGACGGCCCTGGCATACGCGCCGTGAACCAAACTCGGCACACGTCGCGGCTTGCCCGCGACCTGTTCGAGCAATCCCAGCACGGCCGCGACGATCTTCGGCTCAGCCTGGACTTCCAGCCCGGCGGTGCGCGCCGGCCAGGTGGTGTAACCGCCGAGCGCATGCTGCTCGGGAGGCGGGATGTAGCCCTCGGAGCCGTTGGCCAGCTCGATGTTCATCGTCGTCGCGAATGGACTTTGTGCCTTGAGCTTCAACCCGGTGATGGCGTAGACCTCGTTCGGGATCGCGGTGATTCCCAGCTCGCCGATCCGGACGGCCTGGAGCTTCAGCTCGCGACGGGGCTCGTCGTGCAGGTAGATGGCCTCCTTGGCGTAGACCTCGGGCAGGGTGCGCGGGAGGTCTTTGCCCTTCATCTGCGCGACGATCGACTGGGCCCAGGCCAGCCGCTTCTCGTCCGGCACGCGGCGGCCGAGGACCAGCTTCGTCTCGGCGATGGCCAGCGGGACCTCGTCGTGATAGGTGATCCTGCGATAAGCCCGCTCGGCGTACCCGGCGACGGCGTCGGCATAGGCATCAAGGCCCGGGTCCTTCTGGGGCTGGCCGTAGTCCATCCACATCTGGTCGCCGCTGGTGCCCTGCGACATGATCGCGACGAACGGCCGCCCGCCGGATTTGTCCGCCGCCCCGATCCGCCGGGCGAGCGCGGCGGCGAACCGGCCGTAATAGTCGGCCGAGACCGGCGACGCGCCGTAGTAGTGCATCGAGTAATTGGCCAGGACGGCGATGGGGGCGGGGTCAGGAGACCCGCGCCCAGCGCCGCCGCGCGACTGGACCGAGAGCACGGTGAGAGCCGGGTCGACTGGTCCCGATGGCGCGATCGCGTCGGGGTTCTGGTAGCCGGGGTGCATATTGGCCCGCACCGTCTTCTGGCCGAAGGGATCGTCGATCAGCTTATCAGGGCGTCGGATCCATCGCCGGCAATAGGTATGTTCATAGTCGTCAACAACACCCCAACCGACGCGGGCCGGCTCGAGGTTGCGATTGGCGCGCTCGATCGATTCGGCGATCCGCTCTGGGAGGGTCGCAACGTAGTCGGCATCGGGCGGCGTGCCGAGCGCCGCCCATCGTCGAGGGCGCCGAATGCGTATGAGTCGCGGAGATCAGCATCCGCTCGGTCGGGATCCCGGTCTTCTCCTTCGCCAGATCCTTGGCCCGGTCGAGCAGCTCGCGCGGCATCATGCAGCTATCGACCACCACGATCGCCAGCCGGGTCGTTCCATCATCGAGGACCACGCATTTGGCCTGGATCGGGTCGTTCAGCCGCGTGGCCTGAGCTTTCAGGAACCCGCCGTTGACCACGACCGGGAATTTCCCCGGCGCAATGTCAACCGCGGCGGCGCCCGCGCGGAAGTTCCCCTTCGCGCCGGACGCCGGCTTGCCCTCCTGCGCCCTCGCGCGGAGCGGCATGAGAGTCGTCAGGGCCAAACACACTAACGCGAGGACCGGCGGAAGAAGACGTCTCATGGCGGCCTCTTTCGGAAGGATGAAGGATGAATAGGAGCGGCTCAAACAACGTGGTGTCAGGGAGTGCGAGGCTCCGTCCGAGCCCTGTGGTCTCCGGCTCGGACGGAGCCTCGCACTCCCCGGCCCGTGCCAAGATCGAGGCGCTCTCAAGACCGGCCCGATCCTGACTCAACCTCCAAGGGACGACTCCATCCGAGTCAAACCTCATAAATCTGCCCCTCGCGGAGTGGTTCGATCGTGCTGGAATCCGCGTCGAAGTCGTCGGGGAGATGCGAGAGCCGCATCTTCGAGCGGAGCGATTCCGGCAAGGCGGCCAGCTTCTCGTAAGGGGTGTGCACGGGGGATTGGGAGAGCGTCGTCGCCTCGTGAACGATCAGGTCGGCGGCGGAGAGCCACTCGATCAGGCCCGGGTCATAAGCCGAATCGGCGCTGAAGCCCAGCACGCGGCCACCGGCCGTGATCCGCACGGCGAAGGTCGGCACGCTGTGGATCGTCCGGCGGCATTCGATCGAGAACGGCCCGCACGTCACCGGCCGCGAGGCATCCAGATCGATCAGCTCGAAGTAGTCCGCCAGGTGCCTCCGGAGCGGTGGCTCATCGGTCATCAACTGGGCGAGCTCCATCCCGGCGGCCAGGAGCCCATCCCAGAGCCGGGCCGAGGCCGCCGGATGCATCAGGACCTGCGCCCGGCGGCCGAGCGCCAGCCAGGAGTAGTAGCCGAAATCTTCCAGGCCACAGCAGTGGTCGGCGTGCAGGTGGGTGACCACGGCGGCGTGGATCCGGTCGAGGTCGAGCGGTGGCGAGAGACCGGCCGCCATCGACCCCTCGCGAAGCATCTTCCGCACCGGATGCGGACAATCGATCAAGAGCCACTGATCGTCGATCCCCAGCGCCAGGCACGTGGTGTAATGCAGGGCCGTGAACGCCTCGCCCACGCCCATCGGAATCAATAAGACGGTGCTCATCATGCGACTCAACGGGAGAACGATGGTCTCGGCTTCAGCCGGACAGCCCGGGTACAATGAGGTTTGATGCGCCCTGGGCCGCATTGGATTCTAACAGCCTTCTCGACTGCCGAACAGGAACGAAGGGGCGACGCAGGTGGGACGCCAGGACCACCACGACGGAATCGGCCGATGAAACGGCTTGCGCTCGTTGCATTTCTCGGCTGGTGCCTGCTGATCGCAGGGACGTCGAGCACGGTCGTCCGCCCGCACGACTTCTTCGCCTGGTTCGCGGCCCATGTCTTCACGGATGAGGCCTCATTCCGGCAGTTCGTCCGATTCTGGGGTTATAGCTGGTTCGTCATCGTCAAGGGCTGGCACTCCGCGGAGTTCGCGATCCTGTGCGTACTATGCGTGGCGGTCCTGAATCGCGTCGCACGGCTGGCGTCTCGGCGGGTGCTCGGGATCTCCGTGGCCTTTTGCGTGGTCTTCGCGCTGGCCGATGAGTACCATCAGACGTTCGTACCTGGCCGAGGCGGTACCTGGACCGACGTCGGCATCGATTGCATCGGAATCATCGCAGCAGGGATGGCGGCCTCAGGATCACGATCATGCAGACTTCGCAAACACGGCTCCGAACCTCGACCTTGATCCTCGCGAGCCTCCTCGTCTCGACGGAGTGCCGGGCCCAGGAACAGTTCGCGCCTGTGCCGCTCTCGAGCCGGATCACCCACGTGCAACCGATGACCGGGCTGGTGTTCTGGACGACCTCGGAGCACAACCGCACGGCCTCGATCCAGCTCGAGTACCGTTACATGAAGTACGGCGACGTGGTGACCGAACGCGGCCAGTACGACTGGAGGGTGATGGACCGATTGCTCGAGACGGTGGCCGCGCGCCGGCATCAGGCGATCGTGCGATTCTACTTCGTCTACCCGGGGAACCCGACGACGGTCCCCGGTTACATCAAGGCTCTCCCCGATTATCACGAGACCCGCGGACGGAGCGAGGAGAAGCCGACCGCCTTCCCGGACTGGTCGCACCGCGAGCTCCAGGAATTCACGCTGGATTTCTACGAGAAGCTGGCGGCGACGGTATGACAACGACCCTCGGCTGGCCTTCGTCGAGACGGGGTTCGGCCTCTGGGCCGAGTATCACATCTACAGTGGGCCGATGACGCTGGGCAAGACGTTCCCGGACAAGTCGTTCCAGTCCGCGTTCGCCCGCCACCTCGGCCGGGTCTTCCGGAAGACGCCCTGGATGATCTCGGTCGACGCGGCCGCCGGGTCGCGGGCACCGTTCGCCGCGCACCCGGACCTCTTGAAGATCCCGTTCGGCGTTTTCGACGATTCGTTCCTGTGCCAGCAACATGCGGAGGAGAACGAGCCGAACTGGAACTTCTTCGGGCGCGACCGCTGGAAGCGCGCCCCGGCCAGCGGCGAGATCAGCTATTACACGACACGCGACCAGAAGGAGGCGCTGGCGGCGGATGGCCCGCACGGCATCCCCTTCGAGAAGGCCGCGGCCGATTTCCACATCACCTTCATGATCGCCAACGACCAGCCGAAGTATCAGAAGCTCGACCGCATTCGCGCGGCCGGCCTGGCCTGCGGCTACAAGTTCCGCATCCTGAAGTTCGAGGCCAGCGCGTCGCGATCGCGCGTCACCGTCACCAACACGGGCGTCGCCCCGATCTATCACGACGCCTATCTCGCCGTCAACGGCGTCCGCGCCGAGAAGTCGCTCAAGGGACTCCTGCCGGGTGAAACCCGGACCGACGAGATCATATCTGGCGGAACCGCGCCGAAGCTCACCATCGCCTGCGACCGACTCGTGCCGGGCCAGGCGATCGAGTTCGAGGCGAATCTGCGAGGGGCGAGGTGAGCAGGCATCAGGAGTCTCCGAATTCAAGGTGGCCAATGTCACGGAGAGCCTTCGGCGCAAATCGAACGGTGGTGAAACAGCTCGGAGTCGACAATCTGGCGAAGATATTCGTTCCCCGAACTCGGCTGTGTGCTGGCCTCCCGGCGAACTTCTTCTGCGGTTCGGGCCAGAGCGTTGATGACATCACCCCGCCAGTACGACGGGCCAGGGTCCATCGCCCGAGGATGCCGTAAAGGAATCGCGGACCTTTCGCGATTGGGATGTCAACGAGAGGGTTGCAAGGTCAGGGATATTGCCTGACCAGAAACTCGAGGGGTCACGGCGGTCCGCAATGCCTCTGATCCGGTTCGAAGCAGGATTGATGTCGAGAAGCTCGCGGTACGAAGGCGAAGGGCTGGCATGTCGAGAAGGATGAGAAACAGATCGAAGAGACCTCTTGATACCTACAATGCGCCCCGGCTCCTGATCCGGACGTGGGAGAAGGAGATGATGCTCAGTCCTGTCGCCCGCTTCTGTGGACGGCAAGGGGTCGTGACATGAAGGTGTCGCCCAATTTCGAGAGGGTGTATGCGGTTACTTTCCAAGTGGGCCGTTCGCAGATTGTCTCACTTCAGGGAAGGCAGCATAAGCGGCCATCTCACCAGGGACACATTCGCTAGTACGATCACCAAGCTTTCGCAGGTTTGATGCGTCGCAACACGTGCTTCACTCGTGGATCAAGGAGGTTGTGCAGGTCTCAACTGCGCTTCCAGCGGTGCAGGTCTTGATCAGGCTTGCCGAAGACCAACCCAAATGCTCGTCGTGCATAAACTGAGCCCAAACGAGTTGCTTCTCCTTGCCTGCAAGGCCACGACTTGTATTTCGTCCGGATGTTCGCTTACTTCGACGTCCCACCTGCGAGTCATTACTGGCAGACGGCAGTGATGGGACACGAATGCGTTGACCGTAGCAACTTCTGTCGTCGATTGCCGGCGCACAGCCGTCCTATCAAGATCTCCTCGTCGCGGTCAACCAGGTCCGCAGGTTCGCAACCACTTGATCCATGAACAACATGAAGCCCGAAGACGAATCGCCATCGACGAAGCGAGGCGACACCTGAACGCCTGCCTCGCTTGGCTACCCTTGGATTTCATGGTGCAGCGAACAAACCGACCAGTCTCTCCAGGGGTTCGCCCGAAGATCTTTCCTTCAATTCCTGCTGAAGACGTCTCAGCACGGCGAGCGACCAACTGACGAAACCAAGGGACCTTGAGTTCCGAGAGGATCTGAGAGACCTCCGCGACGTGTCGACTTCGCAGAAGCACCAGTGCGAGGATCGCATTCAGGGTGACCGCACCGTACTTCTCGCGTACCAGGAGTCGCGGATTCAGATAAATCTTGGCAATCTCCAGGAGCCGGTCGCCCAGTTCCGGCAAGGAGTCGTTCGGTTCCGGCGGATTGGCCGTGAGCTTCCGCACGATCATCTTGACCAACTCCAGCTCGACCTCGAGCGGGACAGGAGTCCGTGGACCGGCCTCGAGCAACTGGGACGTATACGAGAGAGCCTCATCGGCTTTCAACGTCGCAACACACTTTCGGATCGCCGAGCTGACAGCCACGAGATCGTCTGGGCTGTTGCTCTCGCGGCACTCGGCGATGAAGTCGCGCAACACGGTATTGAGCGGGCCGAGTTGCTCGGGCTTGAAGTCGATCACCTCCGCTTCGACGATCAGCCGACACCGATCTTGTGGGCTCAGTGCCACCGCTCTGAAGACCCTGTAAGATGTCTTCCGGCGAAAGCTCATCGAGATATTTCAAGGTGTGCGCTGCTGGCAGCGCCTGTAAGAAGGATGCCTCGATCAGTCATCGGCAACCTCGAAACGCCCCTCATGGACTCGGTGGGGTGTCTGTACCCTCTGTAGACACCGATCCCCTTGATAAGAGCATACGAAATCGCACCCGAACTGGCCAGGCTCGTCCCCGCTCACGCCTCCTCAGCCAGTCCCATCGCCTTGCGTTTCTCCAGGATCTGTGCGAGGTGATGCGGGACGTGCTCGACCTCGGCCTGGAGCATCGCTTCGAGCGTGATCAGCCCGCGCTCGCTGTGCACGCCGGTGCGCGACCAGGCGGCCTCGGGCTGGGCGCGGAGCGTCCTGGCCATCTGCCGGCGCATGCCTTCCAGGAGGGCCAGCTCGTCTTCCAGGTTCGCCTCGTGATAAGGGAGCCCCGCGGTGAACCGGCTCTCGTCGTAACCGATCAAGAGCGGCCGCTCCTCGGCGATGACGCGCTTCATCCGGTGGCACCACGCCTGCTCGCTGTCGACCAGGTGACAGACCACCTCGAGCGGGCTCCATTTGCCCGGCACCGGGCGGGCTCGCATTTGTTCGGGGCTGAGGTCCGCCACGGCGCGGCGGAGCCGAGGCAGGCTGGCCAGATAGGCGTCGATCAGGTCGCTGTGAGACGATTGCGGCATCGCGGGGTTCTCCGAGAAGGGATGTGTCGGTTCGACGGATCCAATTCCTCCGGACACGGATCGATTCTGATCGGTTCGCACCGGGGATCGAATACCCGGGTATCCGCGCCGGTGATTCCATGGGTTAGACTATTCTCGTCCACCAAGGACCGATGAACAAGGACCCCCGGCGTGACGGGGGCCGGGAGGTTGTGGGCCGGATCGATCGGGCGGCCCGCTCTGCCCGCGTGGATCGCGCCCGTCCCGAGCTGACGAGATCAACCTGTCGTGTCCGTCGAACTTCTGATCAGCGAGTCCGAGATCGGCGATCGCCTGAGGGTGATGGGCCGGCAGATTGAAGACGATTACCGGGATAAGCCGCTCACGATCGTCGCCGTGCTCACGGGGAGCCTGATCGCCCTGTCGGACCTGGTCCGCCAGATCCGCATCCCGCTCCGGATCGCCCTGGTGCAGGCCAGCAGCTATCGGGGAGCGACGACGACCGCAACCACCCTGGTCATCAACGAAGCCTTCGCGCCGGACGTCGCCGGCCGCGATGTCCTGTTGCTCGACGATATCCTCGACACCGGACAGACCTTGTCCGCCCTGGTCCAGCATATCCTCGATCGGGGAGCCCGGACCGTGCGAACAGCCGTCCTCCTCCGCAAGATCGGCCGGCAAGTCGTCCCCATCGAGCCGGACTACTGCGGCTTTGTCATCCCGGACGCCTTCGTCGTCGGCTATGGCCTGGATTTCAACGACGAGTATCGCCACTTGCCGTATGTAGGAGTGCTTCGGCAGTAGTTTTCAGTAGGGTGCTCTGTGAGCACCGAGACGGCCGGGGCTGGCGTCTCGGTGCTCACAGAGCACCCTACGAACCACCCTCGAGGCTTCTCGTACACCTTTGAAGACCGAAAACGGGACGAATGAAGCTAGCCCTGGTGACGCGCCGGTATCCGCCGCTAATCGGCGGCGCGGAGAAGGTCCTGAGCTACCTGGCGGCAGCGCTGGCGGCCGAAGGCGCCGCGGTGACCGTGCTCACCTCGCGGATCGAGGAGATCGGGTCGTCCGGGCGCGAGGAGGAGCCCGCCGAGGGTGCCGAAGGCCGGTTGACCGTCGTGCGGCTGGCGACCTCTCGGCTGCGGTTCTGGGGGACGTGGCTCTATATGCGGAACCTCCGCCGCTGGTTCGAGCAAAACCCGGTCAACCTGGCGTATGTCTCGATGCTCAAGCATGATGCCTATGTCACGATCGGGGCCGGGCGACGGCTGGGATTCCCGGTCGTCCTGCGGCCCGAAGGGGCCGGCGCGACGGGCGATATCGCCTGGCAATCCTGGGGCAACTTCGGCCGGAGGATCGGGCGGCGTTGTTGACAGGCCGCCGCTTTCGTGGCCATCTCAAAAGCCATCGAGGACGAGCTGCGCCAAGCCTGGCATGGCGGGACCTTGCGTGAATCGCCAATCGATCGGATGTTGCGGCGCCCGACGTCGTCACCGCGGATCGTGGCGTTGCCCAACGGGGTCCCGGTTCCGGAACGGACCTGGCAGCGGCGCCCCGACTCGCGCGCGGCACCCCGTGCGGCCTTCGTCGGACGGCTGGCACCCGAGAAGGGGCTCGATCGGCTGATCGACGCCTGGCCCGCCGTCCGGGCCGTTCACCCCGATGCCCGGCTGATCCTGATCGGCGAAGGACCCGAGCGGCCCTCCCTGGAGGCCCGGATCGGCGCACGCGGACTGACCCTCGGGCCGGGCCAGGCCGTCGAGCTGACCGGCCCCGTACCCGACCCGATCGCCGCGCTCCGCGACGTCAACCTGTTCGTCCTCCCCTCGCGCGAGGAGGGCATGAGCATCGCCCTCCTCGAGGCCATGGCCCTGGGCGTGCCGATCGTCGCCTCGTCGATCCCCGGCAATCGCCGGCTCATCGCCGACTTCAAGCACGGTCGCCTCGCCCCACCCGACGATCCCGACGGCCTCGCGCGCGTCATCAACGAACAGTGGGCCAACTTCGATCGGGCCTTCCACATGAGCCGCGCCGCACGGAGCCGCGTCGAACAGGAATTCTCGATCCGGATCGTCGTGCGCCGACATCTGGAATTGTTCCGGGAGATCGTAGGCAGTAGGAGGTAGGAGGTAGGCTGGACCTGAACGAAAAGACGTATCTCAAGCGGAGACCACGGTGAAGAGACAAATGAGGGGGGGGGCTACGAACAGATCGCATATGGTTTATTATGAGTTTTAATATTTACATCTATTATTTAATATGCAAACGACAATCAATCGGGGATTCGGTTGTCAAACCTGTTCCTCCACCTGTTCTCAGGTTCGCGGTTCTCGATCGCTTTACGCTCAGGTTGCGCAGGCAACACGCGAGCGCCGTGGCGTGCACAGTTCGTTCGCGAAGCGCTCTCGATCCGGATGCCTACCCTCTGCGGATTCTCTCCGCGTCTCCGCGCAAACCGCATCTACTGTCTCTTGAAGGATCATGCTCGTGCTCAAGGTTCTGCAACTGATCCCGACACTCGACCGCTCCGGGGCCGAGAAGCAGATGGTGCTGCTGGCCAAGGGGCTGCCGCGCGACCGGTTCCGTGTCGAGGTCGCCGCTCTGACGCGCTCGGGCCCGCTCGAGGCCGAGCTGAACGACGCGGGGGTCCCGGTCACGGTGATCGGCAAGCCGTTGAAGCTGGACCCGATCGCGATGATCCGCCTGGCGCGGTTCCTCAAAGCCGGTTCGTTCGACGTGGTCCAGAGCTGGATCTTCGCGGCGAACACATACGGGCGAGTCGCGGCGCGGCTGGCGGGGATCCCGGTCGTCGTCGTGGCGGAGATGGCCGTGGACCTGTGGAAGGGTCGATTCGAGCGGTCCGTCGACCGCCGGCTGGCGACATGGTGCGATCGACTGGTCGGCAACTCGCAGGCCGTAGTCGAGTTCTATCGGCAGCTCGGAGTCCCCGACGACCGGCTGGCCCTGATTTATTCGGGCATCGGTGACGAGGAGCCGCCGGCCGTTCGACCCGCGCGCGGTTCGCGCCGAGCTGGGCTTCGCGCCCGAGGCGCCGATGGTCCTGTTCGCAGGCCGGCTGGCCGAGCAGAAGCGCGTGGACGACCTCTTGAAGGCGCTCGACCTGCTCCAGCACGTGCAACCCGGCGTCTGCACGGCCATCGCGGGCGACGGCCCGCTGCGGGGACGGCTGGAACAGACCGCCCACGCGTATCATCTCGACGAACGGATCCGCTTCCTGGGCCATCGCGACGACGTCCCCCGGCTGCTGGCCGCCGCCGACCTCCTCGTCTTGCCCAGCGCCTACGAGGGGCTGCCGAACGTGGTGCTCGAGGCGATGCGGTTCCGCAAGCCGGTCGTCGCCACCGCCGCGCCGGGAACCACCGAGGTCGTTGTCGACGGCGAGACCGGGCTACTGGTCCCCATCGGCGACGCGGTCGTCCTGACCCGGGCGATCCGCGACCTCGTCCGCGACCCCGGCCTGGCCCGCCGCCTGGGCGAGGCCGGCCGAGCCCGCGCCGAGACCCATTTCGGCGCCCCGACCATGGTTGCCCGCTTCGCCGAGCTCTACGAGCAGCTCGCGCGCTCGAAGGGGATCGGTGGCACTTCGATTCTTCCTCCGTAGGATTCCCGCGCCGTGCCCGGATCGGGGATAGCCGGGAACGGAGATCGGGGATCTCGAATCTCGAATCCTCTCACCGGGCCCCTGCCAGAGACTGGAGGTCGTCGACGACCAGGTAATGCCCGTGGTCGGACGAGACGAGCAGGAGGGATTCGTCCCAGTTGCTATGGGCCTCGACCCATCGGATGACGGCGCGAACGGCCTCTTCGCCGCTGTAGATCGCGCCGATGGCGTTATCGAGATTGTTGGCGTGAAGGGCAAAGTCGACGTCCCCGGCCTCAATGAACAGGGCGAACGACTGATCGCGCCGGACAGCCAGGACCGTCAGGGCGGCCTCGGTCATCTGGGCCAGGGTCGGCTGCTCGAGACGGTCGGTCGGTACGTAGACTTCCGCCTTGGCCTCCGCGCCTGCGCGGCCGATGCTCGGCGCGGGATCATATCGGCCGTCGGCGGTACGATACGGGAGATGATCAAGCCCCGCGCGACCGAAGAAACCGAAAAGCCGCGCGGAGCGCTGGGCAGCCGTCGTCGCGGCCCGGGCCAGCGCCTCGCCGCCGTTGGTCAATGACTCCGTGTGGACCACCACATAGTTCCCCCCGTTCTTGACGTCGATCGCCCTGAGGTCAGCGTCGGCAATGAAGACATTTCCGGGTGCCCAGTTCTTCCCCTGAGTGGCCATGACCTTCGCTTCGCTCGTGATCCCGAAGCCGACCCCCATGACCACGTCGAGTCCCGGCAGGCGCGGGGCCCCACGGGCCTGCTGGAGGATTCCCGGGAGTCCGAGCATCTCGCGGGCGAGGTCCTGATAATCGTCGCGATCGACGTCCTGGGCATACATCACGGCGGGCGAGACGTGGTCGAATGGCACGCTCGTGACGGTGCCCACCTTCCACCCCTGCTCCTGGAGCTCGTGGAACAAGGTCTTCACCGGCCGGCCGCCGTCGGTGATGTTCACACCATTGTTGTACGACTTGACCCCGCTGATCATCTCGCCGGCGCTCTGCGAAGAGTCGGTGTAGGCATGCAGAACTCCGCCGACGGCCTGCACCCCAGCCTTGTCGGCGGCATTGGCTGATTGACCTTTGAAATAGCCGGGTGCGCGGATCCCGAGCGGCCCCAGCGTCCACGGGTTCGGCCCGGCGATCCGGGCGTCGTAACCGCCGCCGAGGCTCTCCGGCGGAATCACGACGGTCTGGGCATCGACGTCCGGCGTGTTCTTGTCGTGGGTCGGGCTGGTCACGACAAACCCATACTGCGCTGCACCGCCGGCCTCGTAATCCTGGAAGATCAGCCCCGCGCCTTTCCCCGCCTGGTAGACTTTACCCGTCTTGACGATCGCCGCGGCCTGGGTCGTGGGCCAGTCGAGGCCGTCGAACCAGACGATGAAGAGGTGCTTGACCCCCCGCGAGACCGCCGCCTTCTGCACCCGGTACAGGTCGCTCTGGTCGGCGTAGTCGGCGCGGGGGTTGACCGTGTTCTCGGGCAAGAAGCCGTAGGTCGCCCGGATCTTCTCTGGGTCGCGATACCGGCTGTTCTCGCCCATCACGGCGCCCAGATCGGCCTTCTTGCCGAAGAGGTAGACCGGGACGAGACGGTTCGAATGGCTGGTATGATTCGAGAAGACGTCGCCGGCGCCCTGCGACCCGAAATGATAGGCGCGCGCCATCTTCTCGCCCCGGTTGGCCACGTAGGCCGTCTGGAGTGCCTTCAACCGATCCGGCTCACCCTCTCGCGCCGCCGCGGCCACGAGGCTCGCAGCGACGAGCACCGGCGCCAGGACCAGGACCACCCGGTCCCTCCACCGAAACGTCCACGATACCGATGCCCAAGCTCGTCGAGCCATCCGCTTCCGTCTCCCCGAGGGAATCCCGGCCGTCTCCGTCGGCATGCGCGTTCACTCCCCTTGACCCCATTCCACAGCCGGCCCCGAAGCCGCCCGTCGATTCTCGCCGTGACGAATCAAGACTTTACCAAGGACCCAGGACAAAAGAAAAGCTGTTGGCTTGGTCCGCGAGAGAGGGCACAATAGTGTAGAGCCCGCCTGTGCAACCGACTCCTTCGATCCCCCGGCCGAACATCGCGCGGAGGTCTTCTGGTGTATCGAGACGTATTGGCCATCGTCCTGGCCGGTGGTCGGGGATCGCGCTTGGAACCATTGACCCGGGACCGTGCCAAGCCGGCGGTCCCGTTCGGCGGCATCTACCGAATCATCGACTTCCCGCTCTCGAACTGCATCAATTCTGACCTGCGCAAGATCCTGGTCCTCACGCAGTACAAGGCGACCAGCTTGAACCGGCACATGGACGAGGGGTGGCGGTTCCTCTGCCGCGAGCTGGGCGAGTACATCGAGGTGATCCCGCCGCAGCAGCGGATCGCCGAGATGTGGTACCAGGGGACGGCCGATGCCATCTACCAGAACGTGTACACGATCGAGAAGGCGGCGCCCCGGGACACGCTGATCCTGGCCGGCGACCATATCTACAAGATGAACTACGCGCGGATGATCGACGAGCACCGCGCGAATCGTGCCGACCTGACGATCGCCTGTCTGCCGGTCTGCGCGGGCCCAGGCGCGGGAGTTCGGCGTCATGGGGGTCGACGACGCCAATCACGTCTTGAGCTTCCTGGAGAAGCCGAAGGACCCGCCGGCCATGCCCGGCCACCCCGAGCTGGCGCTGGCCTCGATGGGGATCTACGTCTTCAACACGGACGTGATGTACGAGCTCTTGTTCCAGGACGCGGCGCGGAAGGAGGCGAGCAATCACGACTTCGGCCGCGACATCATCCCGGCCATGCTCGTGGGGGGCTCGCGGGTGATCGCCTATCCATTCCGCGACGAGAATCGCAAGGAGGCCGCGTACTGGCGAGACGTCGGCACCCTGGACGCCTATTTCCAGACCAGCATGGACCTGATCCAGATCGACCCGATCTTGAACCTCTACGACCAGGAGTGGCCGATCCACACCCACCAGCCCCCGTACCCGCCGCCCAAATTCGTCCACACTGAGGGAGACCGCCGGGGCGCGGCGTACAATTCGATCGTCTGCCAGGGCGCGATCATCTCGGGAGGACAGGTCTACCGCAGCATCGTCTCGCCGGGCGTGCGGGTCCACAGCTACGCCCTGGTCGAGGACGCCATCTTGCTCGACGGCGTCGTGATCGGCCGCGGCGCCCGGGTCCGCCGCGCGATCATCGACAAGGACGTCCGCGTCCCCGCCAACTTCGAGATCGGCTGGAACCGCGAGGCCGACAAAGCCCGTGGCTTCACCGTCTCCGACGACGGCATCACCGTCGTCGCCAAGGGCGAAGACCTCGAGCGGTTCGGGTGAGGACTCGACCGCTGAGACCAGCGGAGGCGCCGGCCAAGGGTCGCCGGATCTCTAAATGTTTCTAAAGAGGGGATCCCTCCGCCCGGGATTGTGTCGCGCGGTGAGGGGATGGCAATCGCTGTCGGGAAAGGGGAGTGGAAGCTCGAGTGCGTCGGCGAGATCGACCACGAACGAGCGTAAGAAAGGGCATCGACCGGGCTGGCCCAGCACTCGATTCCAATCCAGTTCCCGGATCGCCGCAAGTCCCTCCTTCGTCTCTCGATAGGCTTTCTCACGTGGTTCCCCGGTGGGGTCACAAAGCCATCGGAGATACCACTTGGGATGCCGCAGTCGCATCGAGTGCCAACATCATCGCCTTGGCAATGTATTCGGCTTTGGTCGGGACGCCGGCCGGTCGTTGGATCGGCTCAGCCGAAAGGCGAGAGGAAGTGAAGCTCTCGAAATACTCCGTGACGAATTCGACGTCCGGAAAGAGCCGGCCGAAGGCCGAAGGCAGCCCTGCTTCCTCCAGTCGCCCGGTGACGATCAGCGCCACGCGCGGCATGGGCGGTGTCCCCTCGTGGACCGAGCCTTCAGGAATTGACGTCGAGCCGCGGACCGCCGAAACCCTCGTGCGCGAACAGTTCCTCGAGAGAGAAGTGGGCCAACCAGTCTGGGGCGAATTCTTCGGTCAATCGGACGGGCAAGACCTCGCGGCCCGGATCCATGATGAAGACGCGCGACGGTTCCTCCTTGAACTGATCGATGAGGACGGGGGAATGCGTGGCGAGAAGAATGGTCAGGTTCCTCTGCCGCGCCCAGTCCCGGAAAGCAGCCGTCAGGCTGCGGATCGCATAAGGGTGGAGCGCGTTCTCCATCTCGTCGATCGCTACCACGGACCCCGGCTTGGCTCCCGCGACGGCGCAGAGATGAAGCAGAGCGGTGAGCCACCCATTCGGAGCAAATCGGATCGGTATTCGCCTCTCGGGACCGGGCGGGATCACATTGGCGGTCACCGTCTGCCCGGCGGCCTCGAACTCGATGTCCTCGCAGATATCCGGGAAAGCGTCGCGCAGACTTTCCAGCACGAACTCGTAACGCGGCCGGCAATCCCGCCGACCGGTCCAGTTCCGCAGGACGGTGAAAACGTTCTCTCCGCTCGGGTGCAAGTAGAGATCCGTTCCATACTGTGAACCGTAAGTGATGAGCTTCCGCAGATTGTACAGAAGGTAGACCCTCGATTCCGTCAGCACGGTGACGAACGGGTCGAGGCTGGTATCAAGGCGATCTTCATAGACTCGCTTCAGCGCAGCCCGGCTGTCGCCGCGAGATCTCCATTTCCCGAAGGCAGAGGCCAGTCCTCCCCACGGTAAACGATGTGATCCGAGAACGGTTCGCGCCGGAGGATGACTTCTTCTCCACGTGTCAGCCACTCTCCCGCCCGTTCGTCAACAGAAGGGCCACTGACGCTGAGTTGCAATTCCCAGCAGTGATCAACCACTTCCAGAGCCACGGAGATCGGCTCCTCCGACTCCGACTCCCAATGGCGGAGTTCCCAGGCTCCCCCCTGAGAATTGATGGCTGCGGGTATTCCCTTCAGGTAGGCGATGCGTAACATCGAGAGAATCGTCAACAACGTGGACTTGCCCGACCCGTTGGGCCCCACCAGCACACTGACGCCGGGCGGCGGGTTCCAATCGACATGCCGCAAGGCTCGATAATTTCGAACGCGGATCTTGACGGACATGGCAGCTCTCAACGAAGGGCCTTCCGTTTCAGGGAACCGAGACCTTTCCCGGAACCGGCCTCTCATCAGATTCGATCGGTCGAAAACCCAAGGTTCAACCGAATGCGATGAAGGGACGAGCATCCGATTGGTGGGGAGCTCGATCGACTTGACTGCCATCGTCGGCATTGCCATCAATCCGATGCCGGATCCGCGCCCTCCCCGCTCGGCTCGTCCGACCCACCTTTCTTCTTGTACTGGCTCAGGGACTTGGCGATCTGGGCCCACGGCGGGGCATCGTCATCGAGCTCCTGCTCGCCGATCGTCTCGAAGTTGTACCACCTGTTGCCGTCGGTCGTGCGGAAGCCATCCTCGGGTGTCCTCGGGTCGATCGGGGAGTACGCCTCTAGGAAGGCCGCTGTGATCGGCTGGTTCGCCCGATCGACGGTCGCCCGCCGGCCATCCAACCGCCATAGTTTGATCCGGCCGTCGGCGTCGGCCGTCGCCAGCACAGGCAAGGACGGCGAGGCATCGAGCGCCACCACGGGGCCGTTGGAGACGTCGTGGGCATCGACCGGCTCCCCCGTTTTCGCATCAAGCTCGACCACGCCGCCGAGGGTCGCGCCGATCAGGAGCCGGCGACCATCCGGGCTGAACGCGATCCGATCTTTCCCGGGCGGGAGCTTGCGGATGAAATCGTAGGGCGGCCTTTCCTCGTCCGACCGGTCGCGATCCGGTTCGTTTCGGCGGTGCCTCGCCCAGAACGTTTTCCAGATCTCTTCCCAGGACTCCAGATCCCACTGGAAAATCCGTTGGCACTCTGGGAACTGGTAGAGCTTCACTCCGAAGGCATAGGCATGCCCGACGATCGCGAGCGCATCGCCGGCCGGGCTGAAGAGGAGCCGCGAGTAGCCGTCGGCATCAGCAACGAGTGCGACGTCATACGTGTGCAACGCGTCTGCCAGCCGGACGAATCGGATTGGGCTGGCCATCTGGTTGCTGGACAGGGTCGCGACGATTTCTCCCTCAGGATGCAAGGCGAGGGTCGTATCGGTCCGCCAGAACGAGCCGATCAGGGCTCCGGTCGCTACCTCGTAGATCTCGGTCGCCGAGCCCGAAGACCCCCCGCCGAACCGGCTGGCAACGAGACGGTCAGCGGTCGCGGAGAAGGCGACGGCGCTATAGCCTATTTGAAGTCGCCGCCGCCGACCGGACTCCGGAGGCTTTCCCAGGGTTTTCAGGAGACATCCCTGGCTCCAGAGCTCGATTGGTCGGCCGCCGCCGACCAGGGCCAGCCAATCCTCATGCGGGTGCCAGGCGACGTCCTCGATCGCCCGAAGGCTCCCGAGCGGCGGGTCGTCGAGCGGGAGCTCCGTTTCCCGGTCGATCCGCGCCAGACATTCCATGGTCCCGGCATCGTCCCAGCGCCAGATGCAGACCTCGGCGCGCCGCCCGCCGACGCTCGCCAGCAGCGGCCGGCTCGGGTGGAATCGCAGTTTGCTGACCCAGTCGCCTTGCTCAGCGGTACTAAAGTGCGTCATGGCGGGCCTCGCTCCTCGCGTGCATCCGTCGTCGGGGACACTCGCCAGATTCTCGCTCGCTAACCCCAAGATCGCAACACCACCGGTCGATCTCAATGTGGGTTGGAGATCAGACCTAGTGTGTACAATGAACAGGTGGCAATCCAGAGGGGGCCGAATCTCATGGAATCCATTGCAGAACTGGCCGATGCCATCTACCGGGAACGCGTGCTGCGCGCCGCAGAACGCCGATCGAGCAAAAGATCTCGGCTGGTGGCGAATTGTTCGAGGGCGTCTGCGAGAGGATGGCCGCCGGACTCCGCCATGAGAATCCGGGAGCCGATGAAGCGACGATCCAGGAACTCCTTCGGCGCCGACTGGCCTTGGTTCGCCGGCTGGAGTATCCATCACGATGAACAACGAAGCTACGGTCCCCGTCATCGAAGCTCTCGAGGCCTGCGAGATCCCGTACATGCTGGTCGGTTCTTACTCTAGCAATGCCTACGGGATTGCCCGCTCCACGCAAGATGCCGATTTCGTGATCGAATTGGCGAGAAGTCCATCTTGGAGCTGGCGCGGCGGCTCGCTCCCTCGATCCGCATCGATCCTCAAATGAGCTTCGAGACCGTGACGATGAGGAGACGGTATGTGGCCGACGTGATCGGGACGCCGTTCAAGATCGAGTTCTTTCTTCTCAATGATGACCCGCACAACCAGGAGCGGTTCCGGCGGCGACGGCGGGTACCCCTGCTGGATCGACAGGTCTGGATTCCGTCAGTCGAGGACGTGATCATCACCAAGCTCCACTGGGCCATGCTGGGCAGGCGGTCTAAAGATCGGGATGACGTCCGCGACGTGAGCGCCGTACAAGGCGACCGGATCGACTGGGATTACGTCCACCGCTGGTGCGACCAACACGGCACCCGCGCGCTCCTCGACGAGATCCGCGCCTCGATCCCGCCGATCTGAACGCGCTCGATGCCCACTCCGACGGGCTCGGGTCGTTGGGGCTTGGTCGGAGTGGGGCCGATGGAGATCAAGGCGTTGCGAAAGGAAGACCGGCCATGCCCGTGCACGATTGGACGCGCGTCAATGCAGGGCCCTTTCACGACTTCCATTGCACCTGGACCCCCGAGATCAAGAATCGCCTGAACGAGGGCCTGCTTCCCCCTGCGTATTACGCCCAGGTCGAACAGGTCGCGGGCGAGATGACGGCGGATATCTTGACGCTGCACGCCGCGCCGGCATTCGGAACCTCGGACCTCGACGACGGGGGCGGCCTGGCAACGGCCGTGGCGGCCGTTCCTCCCAAGGTCCGGCTCATCGCCGAGCTCGAGAGCGATCCTTACGCAGCCAGGGCGCGGAGAGTCGTGATCCGGCAAAGTAGCGACGACCGGAGCGTTGCCCTGATCGAAGTCCGTTCGCCGGGGAATAAATCCAGCCGGACGGCTTTCCAAACGTTCTTGAACAAGGCGGTTGCGGCCCTGCGACAAGGGTATCATCTCCTGTTGATCGACCTCTCGCCGCCAGGTTCGCGCGACCCCCAGGGCATCCATGGCGCGCTCTGGGCCGAACTGGGGGGTAACCCGAATGTCGCGCCACCGGAGAAGCCCCTGACCCTGGCTGCGTACTCCGCCGGTCCGAAGAAAAAGGCTTACGTGGAACCGGTGGCCGTCGGGGACCTCCTCACCCCGATGCCCTTGTTCTTGACGCCCTTCACCTACGTGCCGGTGCCACTGGAAGAGACCTACCAGGCGGCCTATCGCGGTGTGCCGCACCGCTGGCGCGAAGTGCTTGAACTTCCTCCTTAGAGCCTGTTATGAACTCAACCGTAAATGGAGGGAAGCCTTGTGAAGCATCAGAATGCTGAAGGCGACATAAGTGCAGCCCCTCCAGGGTTTCGCTGAGCCGCTCATAGTCCCGCGCCAACCGGCGGAAGCGCGCCATCCCGCCGAACGACCGCTCCACCAACCAGCGCCGCGGCAGCAGCACGAACCTACGTTTCGCTTCGGACAGACTCACGACCTCCCGATGGATGTCGTAGCTGATCGCCTCGTCGTAGGCATCCTCGCCGGTGTAACCCTGATCGACGAAGGCCAACTCAACCGACCCGTCGGTCATGTCCTGGACTTTCTCGGCCAAGACAGCGACCTGATCCCGCCCTTGCTCGTTGGCCGGCGGGACCTGCAACGCCAGGAGATTCCCCAGCGTGTCGACGGCCATGTGGACCTTGGAGCCCTTACGTCGTTTGTAACCCTCATAACCAGCCCGGCTTCCGCTCTCGGGTGTGGACGGGATCGTGCGGCCATCGAAGATGGCGGCCGTCGGCTCGGGCTCTTTGCCGGCGGCGAAGCGGATCACGGCACGGAGGTCATGGACGATGGCCTCGAAACAACCGGCAGCCCGCCAGCGGCGGCTTTGCTGGTAGACCGCCGGCCAAGGGGGAAAGTCCATGGGCAAATAGCGCCATTGGGAGCCGGTGCGGAGGATCCAGCGCAGGGCGTCGAAGACGTCGCGGAGGTTGTAGGTGCGCTGGCCGGCATCCTCGGGCAACAGACAGAGATAGGGCAGAACGGAGGCCCATTCTGTATCGGAAACATCGCTGGGGTAGGATTGGTGAGTAATCATACCCTATCCTACGACGGATCCTGGACTAAAGTTCATAACAGGCTCTAGCGAGCGGGCTCAAGCACCCGCTGCAAGACTGCCTGTACCTGGCGGCGGTGCGCCGCTCGGATGCCGAGCTGATCACGGCCGACCGGACGTTCCAGGAGCTGGCAAGCCCTGTCTATGCCCGGATTTCGCTGCTGCGGGGCTGCGAGCGCGACTGAGAAAATTGAGGACGACGGCACACGCGGCGATAACGAGAGTGATCCGTCGATGCCTTTGAAATGACCTATCGGATCAATGCCCGTCCGATTGTCGATCGAACCGTACCTTGCGAGCACGTCGCAGATTGTACCGAAATCCCGTCACGCGGCTGGATGCGTCTCGCTCGAACTGCACCGTGCCCGGGCTTCCAATGAATTCATCGTGCATGCCGACGCGCAGCGCCTGCCGGGGTCGCCGCGGGGGATCGACCTGCAACCACCCATTGTCGATCACGAATGTCAACGTTGCCTCGACCTCGGGGCTGTAATACGTGCCGACGTAGTCTTCCAGTTCCTTCGGCGTCGGCGATGCCACCTTGATCGCGTCAAATGCGCGTGCCGGTCCGTCGGCGATCTGCACGCGAACCTGACGCGGTCGGGCGTCCTGCTGAAGTAGGAAATCGCAGACGATGTTCCGTCGCCCATCCTTGTCGCGAAATCTGGTTTGATCGAATGGAAGCAGTGCAATGCGCAGCCCGCCCGCTCGTTCGAGCGCCAAGGCATCGTGGTCGACGATGAACGTGCACAGGGCGCCATCGCGCGGATCGCGGTACGAGCCGGCGAATGCCGCGAGGGCGTCTCGAGCGATCGTAATGACGGTTGGTTTTGGGGCCTCCGGTTGCGTTGACAGGCTGCCTGCCAGAAATAGGTCGGCGACACGCAGCGCGAACTCGTCCGGCTCGATGTTGGCGAGATTGGCCAGGCAAATCACGGTCAGCCGCTTCTCGGGGAATCGCACCATCTCGCACCGAAACCCCGCAAACGCGCCGCCGTGAGCGATTTGCTTGATGCCTTTATATTCGTCGATCTGGAGGCCATAGGCATAGGTCAGGGTTTGCCCATTGGCAAGCTTACCGGGCGTCAGCAACTGTTCGATGAAGCCCGCGCCCAAGCGATTATCGTAAAAATTGCGGTCCCACAACGACAGGTCTCCCACCGTCGTCCATAGGTTTCCGCTACCGGTCGTCTCGTTATCCGGATCGTCGGTTCGAAAGCCGTCGGCGCGGGGGCATACCCCACCGCACGGCGCTCGATGATCATGCTGCGGTCGTCGCGAAAGACGGAATGCGTCATGCCCAGGGGGCGGAAGACGAACTCGTCGGCGAACTTGCGTAGAGACTTGCCGGTGACGCGCTCGATGATGGCGGATATCAGGACATATCACGAATTTACATACTAATATTCATTGTCCGGAGGCGCGTTGAGCTCCTTCTGCCTGGCGATCGTCTAACGGAACAGAAGACCGACACCGAGAGTTTAGGCGGCCTCCTCCGTGGTGTGCCTCAGGGATTCTCCGCTGCGCCGGACCTGCAAGCGCTCAGCTTAGCTGGCGAGCGATCCGGCGCGGCAGAATCATGCGGTCAACGATCGCACCGTGGCAACTCTGCTCGAGCCGTCCGGCTAGAGTTCGCAGTCCAGCCACAGGCCAGCAGGATAACGAAACCCGTGCCCAGCAGTAGCATGCCGCTTGGCTCCGGGACGGATGACGGGACGACAAGGATTTGACTGATCCCGTACATGGCAAGAGTGTTGGACTGCGGAACCAGGCCGAACGAAACCCATGTTGGGGCTGCCGAATTCGTGCTGCCCACCCATGGGACGGCGGAGCCCAACGTAAGCCCCGGGCTCCCGGCTCCGGTTGAGACCGTTCCCGTCCAAACGTTTTGAGGTGAGACGGTCTGTCCGTTGATGTCCTCGTTGATGGGGTTTAGTAGAATCCCCGACCAAAGTCCCGCCGTGGTCGTGGAAGAGGCTACCTCCGTGCCACCGACCAGAAACACTGGTAGATCGGTCACGCCGACATGGTCGATGGCGTTGACCGTCGCCGTCGATCCGATGGCGAGCCAGTTCACCTGCACGCCGTTGTAAGTCGCCCCGTCCGCCTGAGACTGAACGAAGGTGTCGTAGTCGCTGATGTTGGCGGATGTCGCGGCTGTCGTCCCGTCGGTCACAAAAACGAAGCGGAATTCGTCGCCGGGCGAGAGTCCCGTGGGGGTCATCAGGACGGATCCGGCGATGGAGGCCGGGGATATCCACCCGCTTCCGCAGCAGAGCAGGGCCGCCACAAGCGCCAGTCGAGCCTTGGGTCTTCGCATGGAACAAGTCCTCTGACAAGGACGGCACAGTGCGGCGGCCGTCGTCGCCGGCGATCGGATTGATGGAGCCGATCTCATCTCCTTCGGGTTTCGTTGTAAGCGGGTTTGAGCCACCCATCGTCCGCCGGCACCGACTTAATGCGAGGCTCGTTCGCGCTCGCTCGGCGTGAGCGAGTCCCAGACGCGAACCGTGTAGTCGCCTGAGCCGGAGATGAGGCGTGTGCCGTCGGGGCTAAACGCGACGGCGTGGACGTAGTCCGTGTGGCCGCGCAACTCGCCGACTTCCGACAGCGTGGCGACATCCAAGAGTCGCACGGTGTTGTCATTGCACGCGCAAGCCAGACGCGTGCCATCCGGGCTGAAGGCCAGGCCGAAAACGGCGCCGCCGTGCCTCCACGATGCCATCTCCTCGAGTGACTCGGCATCGTGGAGTCGCACCGACGAGCCCACTGACGCGGAGGCGATCGTCCGGCCGTCGGGACTGAACGCGATCCGATAGATCAGATCGTCGTGGGCCTTGACCACTGCGAGCGGCGCCCGAGTCACCATATCCCAGAGTCGAATCGCACCGTCCAGATCGGCCGTGGCGAGCCGCGTGCCATTCGCGTTGAAAGCCGCGTCGGTCGTCCTGGTCCTGTGACCTTCGAGCCTCCCCGCAGGCTTGCCTGTCGCGGACTCATAAATCAAGACGACCCCATCTTTCTCACCGGTCACCGCGACGAGCTCTTCCCGAGGACTGAAGGCCGCGCGGCATTCCACGCGATAGTCAAGGTTGGTGTTAATCTCAGCCGACCAGAGAGGCTGACCAGAATCCACATCCCAGACACGAAGCCGCCCGAGTCGGCCGACGGAGGCGATGCGCCCACCGTCGGCGCTGAACGCCACCGTCGTGACGATCGACTGCCGATCGCGAAGCAACGCGCATTGCCGCCCCGTCTCGGTATCCCAGAGACGGATGGAACCGTCCCACGCCGCCGAAGCGATCAACCGCCCATCCGGGCTGAAGGCCACGTCGTAGACATAGCCCTCGTGTCCTTGCAAGAGTCCCCGCCGGATGGCCAGGTCAACGTCCCAGAGACTCACGACGCCGCTTTCATCGACCATGGCGACGACGCGGCCGTCGCGGCTCACCGCCGGCTGGCCGACATTTCGAGTACCACAGCGAAGAATCCCGATCGGCTCTCCTCGAACCGTATCCCAGATTCGGGCGGATCGGTCCCAGCCCGCCGTGACGAGCCGGCGGCCGTCGGGGCTGAAGGTCCCGGCGCGCACGTCACCGTGGCCCGGGAGGACCGCGACCGACATGCCGGTCGAGGTGTCCCAGATCCGCAACACCCGATCGCGCGAGTAAGACGCGAGCTGACGACCGTCGGGGCTGAAGGCGAGCCAAAACACCGAGTTCTTGTGGCCGGAGAGGACGGTGGGTGGGCCCTTGCGGGCCTGGTCCCAGAGCAGGATCTCGTTCACCGGATACGCGAGACCCGTGGCGACGATCCGGCCGTCGGGGCTGATGGCCGAGGAGGCGACTCCGCGCTCGGGAAGGCGCGGATCGTCGAGCGCGGCTCCCGTGATGACGTCGCGAAATTGCACCTCGGATTCGCGCGTGACGAGTAGACGCTGGCCATCCGGGTTGAACTGGGCCCGAAGTGCGGGAAAGCTCGAGAGGCATCGGCCACTGGCGATGTCCCAGAGACAACCGTCACTCTTCCGGTTGATCGTAAGGAGCTGCGAGCCGTGTGGGCTGAAGACGAGTCCGATGACGTCGCTACGGGGGCCGTTCAGAACTGCGGCCGGCCGGCCGTCGTTCACGTTCCAGACTCGCGTCTCCCCTTCGCTGGACCCGGCCGCCACCAGCAAGCCATCGGGGTCAAATGCGATCGACGTCACTTTCCCTCGCGGCTCCGGGACCAGGGCGAGATCGTCGTTGGCACCCGCGACCCGGAGCCGGAGCTGACGGCCGCCAGCCAGGACATAGGCGAGCCGATCGCCCGCCGACGCCAGCTCGATCGCGCCGACGGGCCCGTCAGCGGGCCGGAACCGGGTCTGGGCGTTGTCGAGCTGCGCGGTGAAGTGCCGCCACTCCCAGTTGCGGTGTTCCTCCGGGGTCGCTTCAAGTTGCGCCGAGCGGAGTCGAAGTTGTTCAAGGCCAGGGCGCTGGCGGCGGCGGCGATTCCGGCCCGATAGCGCGCGCGGCGTTCGTCGTCGCTGCGCCGCCTGGCTTCCGTGGCCGCCGAGTTGGCCACGGCGGCAGCGACCCTGGCATGGTCTCGCGCCGCCGCCGCCTCGATCCAGAGGGCCGTGATCCCAACCAAGGACAGGACGATCACCGCCGCCAAAGCGGTGGACAGCACTGCCTGCGCGGGCCGTCGGCGTGCCCACTTGGCGATCCGCTCCCACACTCGCAGAGGTTGAGCCCAGATCGGCTCGCCGGCGAGAAACCGGCGCAGATCCTCGGCCATCGCCTCCGCCGTCGGGTAACGCCGAGTGGGCTCCTTCTCAATCGCCTTCAGCGCGATCGTTTCCAGGTCGCGCGGCAGGCGAGGGCGAAATCGACGCGGGGCGACTGGCTCGGCGAAGGTCAGGGCCTGGAGCACCTCCGCCGGAGTGTCGCCGCGGAACGGAGGCTGTCCGGTCAGGAGCTGATACAACATCGCACCGAGCGCGTAGATATCGGCCGCTGGACCGGCAGGTGCGCCGGCGGCTTGCTCCGGGGCCATGTACTCGGGGGTCCCAACCGCCATGCCCGTCGATGTCAGACCGGCCTCGGCATCCATCGCCCGTGCCAGGCCGAAGTCGGCGATCTTGGGGACCGCTTCGGCCGGCAGTTCATCTGATTCCGCGTCGAGATCAGGCTGGAGCAGGATGTTCGAAGGCTTCAGGTCGCGATGGACGACTCCGCGCCGTGCGCCGCGTCGATCGCTCGGGCGAGCGTCTCCACGAAACGGGCGTCCTCCCGCGGCGGCCGTGCCTCGCCTCCGAGCCGCTCGGCCAATGTGCCACCGTCGACCCACTCCATCGCGATGAAGGGCCGGCCATCGTGAAGGCCGACTTCGTAGACCTGGACGATGTTGGGGTGCTGCACCCGGGCGGCCAGCTCCGCCTCCCGCCGGAACCGCTGGCGCTGTGCCTCGGAGGCGAAACCGCCGGCCAGGATCATCTTCAGGGCCACCATCCGCCGCAGCCCGCGATGCTGCGCCTGGTAGACGACCCCCATCCCGCCCCGGCCGACCTCGCAGAGAATGACGTATTCTCCCACGACCGCGGGCGGCGGCTGTGGCGTCTCCTGCGCGGATTCCGACATCGTGCCGCAGGATCGCCTGGCGTCGCGGCACAAGGCGCGGGCGGCCCGGCGGCCGTTCCACCTCAGTCTCTGGGAAAATGCCCCCGAGGGTCTTGGCGGACCTCAGCCGGTCGAGGAATGCGTCGCTGCCAAGCAATCCGTCGAGCGATTTCCGGCAGGGCGCGGCACACTTCCAGATGTGCGGCAATCCGGTCCCGGTCGTCGTCGCCCAGCGTGCCAGAGGCAAATTCGCGCAGGCGAAGCGTGTCTGGGTGATTGAGAGCGTCGGCAGCCAAGGAGTGCCTCCTCGCGATCGTGAGTCACACTCAGGAATCTCCTGATCGCGAGCCGACCTTTCATCACTTCGGCGCTCGTCGTCGAGGAAGCCTTCGGCCAGCTCGCGGAGTCGGGGCTCAGTACGCGCGACCGCGCGATGTAGACCGCGGTCAGAGCCTCGCTCACTCGTGCCGCGGAGGCTTCCCCGCTTCGCCCCGCCGCCGCTGAGTTCGCGGTTTGCGAACCATAGCGGAGGCAATGATGATCCCTGCCCCGATCAGCTCGAGAAAAAGGGATGACGGCTCCGGAACGGCAGCGATGAGCCATGCGTTCGTCCCTGCATTGTCCATCGATGGGTTCGCTGTTTGCCAAAGCAGGCTGTGGTCGAATTGTGATACGTAGCCTGACTGTGTGCTACTCCGAGAGTAGACCAAGTCCGAGCCGGTGGTGAACAGATCGAGGGAACTCATGGCGCCGTCCCCTGTAGGCAGGGGGAGCGTGATCTGCGTCGGTGTTGCCTCGAGTCCTTGCAAGACGGCCCCGCTCGATCCGCCGCTGAATGTCCCTTGACCTGGGATGGTGACCGACCATGACAAGATGTCGCTCGGGCTCAGTAAGCCTGTCGTGCCATCCGTAGTGATCGTTCCCGTGAGGTTAAAGCCGCTCTGATCCGCCGGGTAATCTTGGATGAAATAGGTGATGGTAGCGGCGGTGTCCTCGGTTGGTGCGAGGGCGATGCCGGCGAGTGCCATCAGGGGGATGGCGGTGGCCCGCACCATCCGCGCCACGACCCATCGAAGGGTAGGTCGAGGAGCGGGATCGCAGGGCGCGTTGCCTGGACACGTTGGGCCGTGATCGGTGCGCATTGTTTCCATCTCCTGATGCGGTGTCGTTGATGCTCGTCGGTCTCCGGGAAAATTCCCCTGAGGGTCTTGGCGGACCTCAGCCGGTCGAGGAATGCGTCGCTGCCAAGCAATCCGTCGAGCGATTTCCGGCAGGGCGCGGCACGCTTCCAGATGTGCGGCAATCCGGTCCCGGTCGTCATCGCCCAGCGTGCCAGAGGCAAATCCGCGCAGGCATAGCGTGTCTGAGTGATTGAGAGCGTCGGCAGCCAAGGAGCGCCTCCTCGCGATCGTGAGTCACACTCAGGAATCTCCCGATCGCGAGCCGACCTTTCATCACTTCGGCGCGTAGTCGTCGATGAGGCCTTCGGCCAGCTCGCGGAGCCGGCTCAGCACGCGCGATTGCGCGATGTAGACCGCGGTCAGGGAAATCCCCAGTTGATCGGCCGCCTCGGCCCCGGAGGCTCCATCGAGCGCCACGAGCTGGAACGTGCGGCACAGTAGTCGGCTCGAACTCCAGCTCCACGGCTTCGAACAAGCAGCGGAGGACGTAGCGGTCGTGCTCCTCGTCCCAGTAGCGGTTCAGGGGGCTGTCGGCATCTTCGAGCACGCCGAGGGCCGATTGGGCGGCTTCATCCCCCGAGGCAGCCGTGCGGTCGCAGGGGATTTCCAGTAATCGCAACTGTAGTTATACGCAATGGTTCGGAGCCAGGCGCGAAATGCCCCACGGCGACCCGAGTGGGTGAACGATGGCAGTCCACGCACGACGGCGAGGAAGATCTCTTGCCTGAGGTCGTCAATGTCGGTCTCCGGGACCGATTGGCGGCGGAGCCAGCCGGCGATCAGAGGCCGATAAAGCTCACAGAGATCGTGCCAGGCTCCTTCATCGCCCGCGCAAGCGCGGAGGAGCAGGCTCTGTCGGGTCGCGGCCATTACTGGGACTCCGAGCGCGGATTCACCTCGGCCACGGACTGGCCGGCAGGCAAGTCGGACCAGCTGTCATTTTGACGATGCCGGCGAGTTTCTGAAAGGTCTCAGCCTGTCGGACAGATACTTTGGAAGTGCGGCGAACGCGTCCGAATACTTCTCAGACCGACCTTCTTTTCATGAGCGTCTTTCATGAAGGTCCGCTTGATGTGTTGGATTCCGGGAGGAGTTGCGGCCTTCTTGGCCCTGGTCGCTCTTGCCGGCACTTCCCGCGCGGGGAGCCTGAGCGTAGTTCATTCTTCTCCGGCCTGACAATCAGATGAACCTGCCTTTCGACCTCAAGGACCTTGCAATGAGTACTGGTGAGCGGCTGTCGCGTCTCACGCGGCATTTGCGTCTCCGCACGAGTTCGCGAGAGCGCCGGCGCCCCGACAACCGATTGCGCCACATTGCGTCCGGGTTCTTTCTACTGGAAGACCGGTCCATGCCAAGTGCGTTGGTCCCGATCCCCGCAAGTAATCCTCGGGTCGCCTTGTCAACGATCTTCTGGAACGGAGAGGCGACCCCACTCGACACGGAAACCGGCAAGCCCAACATCCCTTCCCCGCAGGCCGCGGGCGCGGCCAAGACGATCACGATCACCAACTACGGCAAAGAAACCATCTATCCGTTTCTCAGAACGGCCAATGACGGCAAGGACCCGAATGATTCCAACGATGGGTACTACGACCCCCAAGACTTGCACACCGGCGAGTTTCGCGAGTACGTGGGCTACACCGCCAAGGATGGGAAGGAGTATTTGGGTCTGCCGCCCGGCGCGTCCCTCACCTTTCAGGTGCCGCTGGTTCTCTGGGATGGAGACAACATCAGCCTCGTGACCGACGGCAAGTACCTGACCACACCTCCTGGTAAACCGGGTTCGACACTGTTCGGCTACGATCCCAATGCAAGAATCGCCATCGCCGGGACCGCTCCGGTGAATAACAGCACATGGGTGGAGGGCAGCTCCAATTTTTCCAAGGACGATAAACCGCTGGTCATGTTCTATTATGCCACCACGGCCGCCACGGTCTCCGATGACGCCCCATCGCAGCCCGCGGAAGTCACGTTTCGGGATCCCTACCTGAAACAATTCATCGACGATCCATTTCAGACGTTCCCTCTCATTAACTACGACGTGACGAATGTCAATAAGCTCTCGGCTCCCGCGTCCATGGAGGGCAGCAATGTCCCGATCACTTCGGGCGCTGTTGCGTCCGGCAACCTCAAGTACTACCCCCCGAACAAGGACTTCGGCTGGCACGGTTCCGACCGGGACACGGAGAGTTTCGATGCCTTGCTCAAGGACTTTGTCAACAACACGGGGAAGGCCAGCATCGGAAAGTACTTCAGCGAGAAGGGCTGGCCCAAGTTCTACAACCCCGATCCGACGTCCCTCGCCTCCGGCATACCCTCGGGGGCCAATCTGTTTGACTTGAGCCCCATCGATGTCAACGGGAACGTCGTTCATGTGTCCAATTTTGACTCGAATCGTTGGATTCTTTCGAGTGGCGGCGGGGGAGCGATCCAGGCAACGGCGGGCGGAGAAGCACTGACGGACGCGAACGCGACGAAACTTCCTCTGATATTCGGTCCGGGCCAGCGAGAAGCGTTCGTCAAGGACGTAAAGTCGATGGAGGACAGCAAGCAGCGGATTGAGCTCACCATCTCAACGAGTGATCCAAATTATCAGGGGGTGCTGGGAAAGCTCGTCAAATACGACCCCTCGTCTTCGGTACGCGCTTATACCGTCACGACCGGGGGCACGGACTACAGCCCGGAGACCTATGTCAAGATTGTCGGCGGGGGCGGGACCGGCGCCCTGGGTGATGTCCATGTTGAAAAGGGCGTCATTACGAGTATCGGCCTGAATCCCGATCATGCAGGCACCGGCTACACCACGCCGCCAAAGGTCGAGATCATCGACCCCACCGGCAAAGGCCACGGGGCGGAAGCGACGGCCGAGATCACGGGGGGCACCGCCATTGTGGAACTCGACGATGGCCGTACCCTACCCACCGGCGTCGGCGTCTCATACGTATTCAAAAGGACGGGAAGGGATTATGCATCCACGGATATCACCAACCTCTGGTATTCATGGGCGCGATATTATGTCGACCAGTTCACGGACTTTCAGCCGGAGTCGGAAGAGGGCACTCTCGTCAAGAGCAGCATCGGCAACGGGCCCACTGTCGTCACGAACCAGATCACTCTGAGTTCCCTCCCGCCCACGCCTTTGGCAGTGGGAATGACGGTGACCGCGCCGTCGGGCGTTCCTGCACAGACCACGATCCTCAAGATCGTGGGGACGACCATCTACCTGAGCCAGATCCCCGATGCCAGCACGCCGATGACCCAACAATACACATTCGGCGCACCGCAGGCGCTTCCCATCGACGCGACTTCGGCGGCGTACACGAAGCCTTACACGCTGGCGTTCAGCTCTGCCCAGACGCCGGCCGCCACTTTGTTCGCCGGGTCCGTTTATGAATCGATGGCGGTCCAGTCCGTCGCCGTGCCGCCGTCCGCGTATCTTCCCACAACGATGAATGTCGTGGACCACGTCATCAAGTTCTATGCAAATCTTCCCACCTACAACCTGGGCTGGGGTACGGTTCTTGTCGGTGAGATCCGCGACATCGCGAAGTCCATCCTGCGCGGAGTTTATGATTACTATCAGGTTCCTGATCAATCGCAATGGTACCCGGACCCCAAAACGCCGACGGGGGGCCAGGACTTCAACGTGTATAACCTCGATCCCTATGTTTGGTTCGTTCACAAGGTGGAGGGCTTGTCGGGGTATGCCTTCTCCATCGACGACGACGTGGCCAATCCCGCCGCGACCGGGCCCAGGGACGACGATTCCAATCATAATCCGAGCAATCTTCAGATCGGTTTCGCGGGGATCAAAGGGGCGGGCGATGAGAGCGCCGCACCCCCTCTGGGCAACCAGAAAGAATGGTTCCCAACCACACCGTGGGGCAGCATCCAGGCCAAGGCAACCATCGGTGTTCAGCCAAGCGGCCCATACGAGGGGTATTCGGTCATCACCCTGAAAGCCACGCCTGCGGATCCGGATCCGGTCAGGACCCTCAATCAAATCGTCACGCCGGGCGCCGGACAGATTGGGGCGTTTATCTCGGCGCCCGGGTACATCGTCCCGGGAACGACTCTCATCTACTTTCCAAACGGGGTGAGCAGTCCGGAGATTATTCTGAGTCAGAACGCGATATCGACCGACAAGACCATCGACGTCACGATCGATGCCGCGCAGATGGATATACCCAGGGCCGCCGTCGAGAACGCCGACTTTGCGGCACCGGCACAAAATGCTCCGCCATACTACACGGTCAACCCGACGGGCCCGGACACGTTCTGGAACTTCACGGGAACCGCTGGCATCGCGGGGAGCGGTAGCATTTACACCAAGAACAATCCGGCACCCGTGGGGACACAGGTTGCGTTCATACAAAACGACGGCAAGATCAGCCAGTCCGTGGAGTTCGAGGCAGACAAGGCGTATGCCGTCAGCTTCCTGGTGGCCCAGCAACAGCTCGACAATGGGAGCGTGAGCTCTCAGACCCTCCAGGTCAAAGTTGGCGATCAGATGGTCGGCAACTTCAGTACTACCGGCGCCGGCAGCAATGGTTATGTCTTGTTCACCAGCGACGCCTTCAAGGTCGCCAAGACCGGCACCTATCGCATCACAATCGCCGGCACGAATTTGAACGGGGGCGACAATACGGCCTTGATCAGCAACGTCCAGGTCACGGGATGAAGACGGGGCTTGAGTATCAACGGAACCGAAAACCGACATAAGGCGTCGATTGGGCTCCGGGCAGCTAGTGTCGCCGCTCACATTATCTGCAATGAATTCGAGATGCTTGCTATACTGACAATTGGCCCTTGACAGTATTGGAGGTAGCCTTATGCGTGGACGCAGACCAGACAAACTGACAATTGCTCGGCAAGATCAGGATAGTCTGCATTACGTTGCTCACAGTGGTTCCTTGCCCTGGTTGGAGGTGCAACGAGCCAAGATCGTGTTAGCTATCGCTTCTGGGGAACGGCGGTGCTCTGTCGCTGGCCGCCTTGAATGCGATGAAGCCACGGTTTGGCGGGCTTGCCAGCGTTATCGCCAGGGTGGCTTGGCGAGTTTGTATGCCGACGGCCGACAAGACAATTTGGGACATCCGCAGCAGGTGTCCCCTGTGCAACGAGCACAAATCGTTGAACTCGCCTGTTTGGAGCCGATTGCCAAAGGGTTACACATCACGCACTGGTCCAGCGAGGACCTGGCCCGCCAAGCCGTGGACGACAAGATCGTTCCGGCGATCAGCCCGGCAACGGTTCGCCGCATTTTGCAAGAGGTCGATTTGCAGCCCCATCGCACTCGGTATTGGAAGACGGCTCGGCTGGACGCCAGATTCAAGGAGCGTGCGGAGCAAGTCCTTTGGTGCTATGCAAATGCGGCTCGACTTGCGAAACAGGGGATCTGGGTGGTGTGTGTCGATGAGATCCCCACCTTCCAGGTCTTGGAGCGGGACCCGATTCGTCGAGCGATCCCAGGCTCGATTGAACAACAGGAGTTCGACTACACCCGGCACGGAACGGTGAACATGTTGGTGTTCTTGGTGGTGCATAGTGGGTTGATGGAGTTGGCATTCCTGGCGAAAAACGACGGTGCGCATTATTTGCCTGAATTGAAACTCTTCCAGAAGCACCACAAGGAACTGAAAGGAGTCTTCTTGATCCAAGATGGTGGGCCAAGCCACATAGCGGGCGAAACGCAGAGCTACTTTGCCGAGAGTCAAGGATGGTGGAAACCTCGTTATACGCCAGCCAACGCCTCATGGTTGGACCAAGCGGAGATCCTCATCCACGCCTTCAAACATTATTATCTGAAACGGGTATCCTGGAAGAACCAGGAAGAGTTCAAGATCCATGTCTTGGCTTCCTGGCCAGAATATAACCATCGCTATGCCCACCCCTTTGATTGGACCTGGACGAATCAGCAGATGCGTCAGTGGTTCGCTAAACATGCCCCGAATTCATTGCAGATAATGTGAGCGGCGACACTAGGAACAGGCCGGGAATCACTTCCCGGAATGGTCGGCCCTGTTGTGGCCAGGTCTCCCGACCTGGCCACCCGGCCGACCGAAGGTCTCCAGTCCCCAGGCCCATCAGGAGACCTTCGGTCCGGCTCACGGCGGGGTCAGGAGACCCGTGCCCAACGGAAATCGGCAACGGATTCCCGGCCTGTTCCTTAGCCCGGTTCCCGAAGGCCGGAGTAAGGGGTTGATCGGTTCCGTTCGTGTCGCTGTCACTGGGGTCTTCACCCGGATCATCACGTCCGCACCACGGTCTCGCCGGACGGGCTCGGTTTGGGTGCGAACGTGGCGGGGCGCGGAGCGAATCGATCAGCGAGGTATACGCCAGGGTCAACTGGCGCCGGCTGAGCAGGCCGATCAGGTGCGTGGGGTCCTTGGGATCGACGACGGGCAGCTCGTCGATATTCAGCTCGGTCATCCGCCGCAGGGCCGTGTGCAGGTTGTCCTCGGGCGTGACCGTGAGCACTGGGCGATGCGCCAGGTCGTCGGCCAGGACCAGGGGCCCCCAGTCAGACCCCACCAGAGCGATCCGCAGGTCGCGGAGCGTGAAGATCCCCGTGAGCCGCCCGTTGCGGTCGACCACGGGGAAGAGCGTCTCGGCCGACCGGGCCACCAGGTGGATCAGCTCGCGGAACGGCGTGGAGGCGGCGACCGTCTCGATGCCCTCCGTCCGGACACCGACCTCGCCGACGCTGAGCTGCTCCAGCACGTCGACCACGAAGTCGCCCTGATGCGCCGGGCTGTCGATCGGGGTGGGGACCTGCTCCTCGTAGATCGTCCACCGCCGCGAGATCGCCATGTTCAGCCCGCACGCCAGCATCAAGGGGACGAGCAGGCTATACGAGCCGGTCATCTCGCTGACCATGACGATCGAGGTCAACGGAGTCTTGGAGACCCCGGCGAAGAAGCCGCCCATGCCGACCAGCACGAACGCCGCTGGCTCGATGTGGGCGTTGGGCATCCAGTAATTCAGGAACTGCCCACACGCCCCGCCCACCATCCCGCCGATCAGCATCGACGGGCCGAACACGCCGCCGCTGCCGCCGGAGCTGATCGTCAGACCGGTCGCCACGATCTTCAAGAGTGCCAGGATCAGCAGCGTCCCCATGGTCATCTGCGGGATAAACGCGGTCTCGGGCGGGATGGCCAGCTCGGGGGGCATGCCGATCGCGCCCCACTGGACCCATCCATAGCCGCCGGTCATCACCTCGGGATACGACAGGGCCAGCAGGCCCAGCAGCAACCCGCCCACCGCCGGCTTGATGTGCCGGGGGATCGGCATCGGCTTGAAGAACCAGTCTCGCAGCCCGTAAAACACTCGGACGTAGAGCCAGCCCACGGCCGCGCACGCCAGCGTCAAGATGATGAACAGCGGCAGGTCGCGGAGACCGTGAAAGGTCATGTTGTCGGGCAGCATAAAGATCGGTCGGGGACTGATGAACAGCGCGAACGTGGAATAGGCCACGATCGAGCTGGCCAGGCAGGGCAACAGGGCCGCCGATTCGAAGGCGGTGGAGGCATAGAGGACCTCGCCGGCAAACAGGGCGCCGCCCAGCGGTGCCCGGAAGATGGCCCCGACGCCCCCGGCGGCGCCGGCGAGCATCAAGAGCCGCCGGTCGGTCGGCGGCAGCTTCAAGAGCCCGCCCAGCAGCGAGCCGAAACCGGCCCCGATCTGCGCGATCGGGCCCTCCTGGCCCGCCGAACCGCCCGTCCCCATCGTGATGATCGAGGCGACCGACTTGATCCATGGCACCCGGGCCCGGATCTTGCCGCCGCCCCGATGAAACGACCGGATCATGGCATCCGTGCCGTGCCCCTCCGCCTCGGGAGCCATGCTGAAGACCAGCAGCCCCGAGATCAGCCCGCCCACCGCCGGCACCAGTACCACCAGCCACTGGGGATAGGGATAGGTGATCTCATGCGGCTCCTCCTCGACCGACGACGGCCTCTGGAAATGCAGCAATCCGCCCAGGACCTCCTTGTAGGTGAACTGGAGCGCCAGCAGGAAAACCACGGCTCCCAGCCCCGCCACCAGGCCGACCACCGGACTACAGATCGCGACCCGACCGACCCGAGGCGCCGACCACAGCGCGGCCAGCCGTTCGAACCAATCGCGAAAACTTCCGACCCCATGGCCGGAACCCGAGGGAGGTAAGTCCTTGGACTGCTGCATCGTTAGGTGATCCTGGACACGGCGGGAAAATGGGGCCTGGGCTCGGTGGGGGTGACTCTGGCTCTCCTTTGGCCGCCTGCCCGATCCGAACGGCCATCGACCCATTCCAGCCGATCGGCCATCCCACGTCCAGCATTTCTCTCGGCGACTTCCTGGGTTCCGTCGAGCCGATCGTGACCCGGCAGGAGATGACCCGGCGTCAACGAGCTCAACCGATCCCTTGCCCGTACTCCTCATGGTTGCGTATACTGAGCAGGTGAGAAGCCCTCGGGCAGGAGCAGATAGGTTGCGGCAAAATGAAGTTGGAAATCGCTTTCACGCGGACTGCGGCCGAGCAGATCCGTTCCTATCGGAAGTTTGAACAACGGATGATCTTCGACGCTATCGATGAGCAACTGAGTCACGAGCCGACAACCGAGACCCGAAACCGGAAGCCGTTGAGAGAAAGCGAATTGTCCGATTGGGAGTTGCGAGTCCAGGACTTCCGGGTCTTTATACGATGTCGTCGTCGAAGACGAAAAGCGGATTGTCAAGATCAAGGCTGTGGGTCATAAGGAACACGGCGTCTTGCGCATCGGTGATCGAGAGGTTCAGCCATGACGGTGATCGATCTGACCGGGTCTCATCCCAGCCTCGACGAGGTGATGGGACTGGCGAAGGACGGGGTTGTTGTGTTGCGCCAGCCCGACGGGTCCGCGTTCGCCGTCTCGCAACTGGACGATTTCGAAGTTGAGGTGGAGCTGCTCAGGAACAATCCCGACTTCCTGAGCTTCCTGAGACAGCTTTCCCGTGAGGATGCGTCGATCTCGATGGAGGATCTCCGGAAGGAGCTGGCCCTATAAATCACGAGGGTTCCAGAGGTCCATCGTGTCCATCCCCATCGTGGAAACCCGGCCTCTCCGGTATCGATTCCGGTTGCGAACGCTCCTGGCGTTGCCGGGCGTGGCCGCTCTGGGCTTGTACCTGTGGCCCTTCCTGGCTGAGCCGGAGGGGTTCGCCGGGGAAGTCGAGGTCCCTCTCGAATTCGTCGTGGTCGATGCCGGGGATGGCCAGCCAATCGAAGGCGCCCTGATCCGGGTCGTCGAACCGTTTCGCGACAGCAAGGACACGGCCGCCCGGTCCGGCCGGGACGGACGCGCCGGGATGAGCCACAGCTTCACCATGCGAGGCAAGTGGCGGTCCTATCGCCGGTTCGGTTCCGTGAGCTTCGAGGGTTGCTGGCTGGAGGTTACGGCCGCGGGCTATCGCTCGTCGATCACGACCCTGACCGGGTTCACCGGAACCCGGCGCGACATCGACGCCCCCCGCTCTCCGGCCATCACGATCGCGCTCCCGGAGGGAACCGACCCCGCCTCTGCACTCGGCAGCATGCCGGGTTCCTACACTCGGGACAACAACCCGGGCCTGGAGGACACGCTCTCGATCCTCCCGGATGGACGGGTCACCTACCGGTGGATTTATACGGTGGGTTGCTCCGGGTCGTCATCGGCCACAAACCTGGGCTACGCCCAGTGGACCGACGGCTGGCTGGTCCTCTCTCTCTGGAAACGAGACGGCCAGTCCGAGTTCAAGACACATACCGAGTTCGTGACGGAGAAGTTCAAGACGCGGATCGAGTTCCTGCCGATCTCCTGGGGCCAACGCCGCGTACTTGATCCCCAGAGAAAACCTGCTGGACTTCTGCAATGCGGTCAACCAGGGAATTGAGCCGCGGAATCAGTCTCAAGGGGTGGTCTATCTTCGGACGGATGACTGGAAGAAGCCCGTCACCGGCTTTCCCGACCTAGCGCCGGAATGGAGGCACTACCTCCTCGAGGAGCCGGTCCTGGGGACGGTCCTTGACGTCATGGAGGGCCTGCGGGCCAGGGTTGACCTTGGCTCGAAGAACGGCATCCGATCGGGGATGGAATTGTGCGTACCGGGCCAGTCGCCCGGCTTCCAGTTCAGGGTGATCTCCGTCGAGCCGGACTCCTGCGTCCTGGCTTCCGTCGGGTGGGTCGGCAAGACTTTGGAGGTGGGGCAGAGGGTCGCATCGCGGAAGTTCTAAAATCGCGGTCTGGCTCTGCACCCGTTGCCAGAGCGAAATGAAGACGAACCAAGGCTCCTCCAGACCTGGTCTCAATTCTGAGCCACTTCACTGCCGAATCTGCATCCAACCTCATTCCGGAACCTTCGAGTGTAAGTTTTTGTTGGACAAGATCAACTTCCCGGAATATAAGGACTTAGCGCGGACGCGGTGGAAACGTGTGAAACGAACCTACCGCCCGGCAGCGGCCGGTGGGATTCGAAAGCCGAGGACACCAACCCACGTCCGGGCCGGCCAAGATCCGCCGTGAGGCTCGAGCCCGACGACGACATCATCCGCTCGGAATAGCCGCAACCCCATCTCACATGCGACAATCTCGGAGTGGCGGGCGTTGCCGCCGCGACGAGCGTGGATGGCTGTTGTCGCTCGCCGGGTATGGCCTCCCGGAACGGAGGGGAGCTCGAAGGATGTGCGGCATCTGCGGCGCGGTCTGGACCGGTCCGAACGGGGCACTGGCGGCGGAATCGCTCCAGGCCATGATGGACCGCCTGGTCCACCGCGGGCCGGACGATGCCGGAACCTACCGCGACAACCATGCCGCGCTGGGGTTTCGCAGGCTGTCGATCATCGACCTGGCCGGCGGCCATCAGCCGCTCTCGAATGAGGACGGCACCGTCTGGACAGTCTTCAACGGCGAGATCTACAACTACCCCTCGCTCCGGAGACGGCTGGAGGCCAAGGGACACACGCTCCGCTCCCAGGGCGACGGCGAGGTCCTGGTGCACCTCTACGAGGATGAAGGGACGCGGATGTTCCGCCTGTTGCGCGGGATGTTCGCCCTGGCGATCTGGGACGCCCCCCGACGCACCCTGGTCCTGGCCCGCGACCGCATGGGCCAGAAGCCCCTGGTCTATCGTCAACAGGGCGGACGCCTCACCTTCGCCAGCGAGCTCAAGGCCCTGCTGGCCCTGCCCGAGGCGAACATCCCCCGCCGGATCGATCCCCTGGCGCTGGACCATTACCTGTGCTACGGATATGTCCCGCACCCGAGGACGATCCTGGAAGGAACGAGCAAGCTGCCGCCGGCCCATTACGCCGTCTGGCACGACGGCGCGCTGACGATCGAGCGCTACTGGGAGCCCAACTGGAACGCCGAGCGGGAACGGCCCATCGAGGAGGACATTGAGGAGCTGCGCCAGACCCTGGGCGACGCCGTGCGCGAGCAGATGCTCGCGGACGTACCGCTGGGGGCGTTCCTCTCGGGAGGCATCGACTCGACGATCATCGTGGGGTTGATGCAGCGCAGCGTCGAGCCGGCCGGTGAAGACCTTCGCAATCGGGTTCCCCGACCCGAAGTATGATGAGACCCATTACGCCGAGCTCGCCGCACAGCACCTGGGGACCGAGCACCAGACGTTCCGCGTCGAGCCCAAGGCCTGGGAGACCCTGCCGCATCTAGCCTGGCACTTCGACGAGCCGTTCGCGGACAGCTCGGCCCTGCCGACCTGGTACGTCGCGCGCGAGACCCGGCGCTCGGTCACGGTCGCCCTCACCGGTGATGCCGGCGATGAGCTGTTCGGCGGCTACGACCGATATCGGGCGCTGGCTCTGACCGAGCTGTTCCAGCGAATCCCTGACGGCCCGCGCCGCGTCCTCGGCGGGACCATGGTCCGCGTCCTGCCCCAATCCGCCCGGTCGAAAACCCGGCTCCGCAAGATCCAGCGGCTCTTCGAGAACATCAACGAACCGGCCGAAGCGCGCTACCTCGGCTGGATGACGACCTTCGACGAAACCGCCCGACTCCTGCTCTATTCCGACGATCAGCTCGACCGCCTGGCCTCGGCGACGTCGGCAACGGAAGACCCGTCCGAGGCCGACCCGGCCGCTCTGCTGGGCACGGCCTTCGCCGCCGCGGTCCGGCGCGACCGGGTCACCCGCGCCATGGTCGCCGATATCCTCACGTACTTGCCTGGCGATCTTCTGGTCAAGGTCAACCTGGCGAGCATGGCGCACAGCCTCGAATGCCGCGGGCCATTCCTGGATCACCGGGTCGTCGAGCTGGCCGCGGCCATGCCGCTCGACCGCAAGATCCGCCTCGGCTCGGGCCGCTCCAAGGTCATCCTCAAGCAGGCGTTCGCCGACGTGTTACCTCCCGCGATCAGGACTCGCTCGAAGATGGGCTTCGGCGTCCCCATCAGCCGATGGTTCCGCGACGAGCTGAAGAACGAGCTCCGGGACGTCTTGCTCGACCCCGTCTGCCTGAATCGCGGCCTGTTCCGACCCGAGACGATTCGAAATCTCATCGACGAGCACGTCGAAGGCAAGCGCGAGCACTCGTTCCGCCTCTGGGCGCTCTTGATGCTGGAATTGTGGTTTCGGCGGCATCTGGGATAATGGGTGCGATCGATTCGCGGCAGAGACGTGCGAAGTCTTCCGTGGACGATTGTGCGAACGAGCTGAACGCCTACGGATCCCGGAAGCATCATTGAGGCTTTCTTGACCGATGTCCACTCACTCTGAAAGCTCTCTCGAATGAAGATCGAACGCCTCCATATCCAGAAATTCAAGCGATTCGATGAACTCACGATCGAATTCAAGAACCGCGCCGTCGATCAGATCGCCGATCAATACTTGATCCTGGGCGATAACGGCTCGGGTAAGACGACTCTGCTCCAGGCAATAGCCCTGGTCTTGTCTCTCGTCTCGTCCAAGTGCCGCTCCTTCGAGGACTTCCCTTGGCTAGGATGGGTTCCCGGCCGGTTCATGCGCTGGGGCATCCCACGAGTGGAGATGGTCGTTCACTTCTCCACCGAGGAGAATGAAGCGACCCGAGAGCTGGCTCGACCTTTCTATGATCGATTCGTCGACAAGGATCGACATCCCTTTGTCGAGCCACCGAACCATCCGGTCGTTCAGGTCGTCCTTGAAGGAGCGCGATATTGGACCGAGCCGCGGGATGCTAAATATCAATTCCGCGGCCGCGGTTACGCCGCCAAACTGGTCGACGCCGGAGAATACTGGGCCTACAAAAGTTTCGATCAGGTTCCCGGCGTGTTTTGGTTCGATCAATTCCGGAACCTGGCTGTGGCTCATCATGCCGAAGGTCATGTCCGCGAGCTCCGAGAATCGGGTGCGAATGGGTGGATTCCGAAGCTCGGTGAAGACGCCGATGGTCTGGCGCTGGCGGCCTACTTGGTCGGCGTCGCCGAACTTCGCCAATTCCTCAACTCGTGGAAACTCGCGAAGCTGGGCAAAGCGCGGATCGCAGACATCGACGAACTGGAGAAGCTTTATCAGCGCGTGTTTCCTGGCCGCTCTTTCGATTACGGCGAGATCGAGTTCCGAGGCGTTTCACCGACGCCCGAGAACACGTTCTTCCTCCTGCGGGATGAGGAAAGCGGGAAGACCTACGACGTCGAGGAGATGTCTTCGGGAGAACAGGCGGTATTCGCTATTCTTTACAGGTTCGTACAGAAGAGAATCCGGAACAGCATCGTGCTGATTGACGAGATCGATTTGAACCTGCACCCCCCTCATTCTCAGGCGTTGCTGAACCTCCTGCCGCAACTCGGGCCTGGCTGCCAATTCCTCTACGCGACTCATTCGCGAGCGATCAGCACCGTCGTCAGTCCTTACCAGGTCTACCGGCTTCCCGGGGGACGGTCATGCCTGTAGACGTGCTGCTTTGCGAGGGAGTCTCAGGAAGCTCCGACGCCCGAATCGTCCGGACGTTACTCGCGGGAACCTGTTCGATCGAACCCTCCGGATCGAAACACGGAATGGATACCCGGGTCCTCGCGTGGAGAGCGGCCACACCCGGCTCGACGATCGCGTGTCTCCGCGACGCCGACCTGGATAGCCCATGGCCGCGGGAGCGGGAGCGGCCTCAACAGTGGGTGAAGAACACTGCCGGTGGACAGTCAGTCAATCTGGGATGGCTCTGGTCGCGTACGGAAGTCGAGAACTATGTCATCGATCCGAATGTCGTCGCCTCGGCGCTCGGTTTTGACGCGCCGACACAAACTCAATATCAAGAGATCCTCGTCCGTGCCACCGAACGCCTTGCCGCCTATACAGCCGCTCGCGTTGCACTGAGCATGAATCAAATCACCTTCAAGTCTCTGCTGAGCCAATGGGACAAGCGTCGCCTCCCGAGGAACCTGGAAAAGTCCGCCTACCGGAAACATCTCAAACGGCTTATGCGAGAATGCGGCCAAGGCTCCGCCTCATCCGAAAAGCAGGTTCTGGGACGGTTCAAGGTCCTCTTGCGCGAGTTCGAGGAGAATGGGATTCGAAGGAGCGATTATCTCCACACCTACTCTGGGAAGCAACTTCTCATCCAGATCAGCGCCGACTTGCCAACGATCAGCTTTGCCGATTTCGGCAGCTTTCGAGAAGCGATACTCCTGGCGATTGAGAGAGCCGATCAGACTGACATCATCCTATGGGTCCCCGAGTGGGCGGAACATCGCCGACAACTCGTGGGATTCATCCCTTGAGGTTTCCATGTGGGGAGAAGGTCTGCTCACTCCAGACCAATAGAGGCCGATGACCTCCCCGTTGCGATGCGAATGATACGATACTGAGATACGCCTCAGCGAGATCTCCTCGAAAATGGGTGGGCCTACCGGGTGGGGAATGAGTGTGTTCGCTTGACGACAAGAGACCACCAGATCTTCCAAGGTCGATCGTGCGCGAATTCATCAAGAAGTGGCTGAGATGGGCGGTCGCGGCCGTGTTGGTGGCTGTGTTGCTGGGTTCGGGGGTGCTGTGGTGGCGAGGACGACCCGAGAGGCACCTGTCCCGGGCCGAGAAGGCCGTGCGCGAGGGCGATCCCGACAAGGCTCTGGAGTGGCTGGCTGTGCCCGAGTCGGCGCCAGGCACACGCGAGCGGGCGCTGTTGCTCCGGGCGCGGATTGCCGTCGAAGGGGGACAGATACCGGCGGCGGTCCGGGCCCTGGACCAGGTCAATCCGGACGGGCCGAGCGCAGCCGACTACGCCTTCTGGAAGGGGCGGACACTCTATGCGGCGAGGCAACCCCTCCCGGCGATCGCCTGGTTGGTCGCGGCTTCGAAGCAGCGGCCCAACGACGCCGAGACCTACCGATGGCTGGCGGCCGCGGCCTATGATCAGGGCAACCGACAGACCGCGGTGGCGGCACTGGAGGCCGTGACGCGGCTCCAGCCCCGGGACGCCCGGGCCTGGCGTACTCTCGGGCTGATCTTCAAGGAGAACGTGGAGTATGAGCGAGCCCGCGTCGCATTCGAGAGGTCGCTGGCGATCGATCGATCTCAGCCAGAAGTCCGGCTCGAGCTGGCGGAGTCGTTGCTCAACCTGGGGGACATGGCCGGGGTCGAGCGCGAGCTGGCGGCCTGTCAGGGCCGGGTCCCGGAGGCCCGACACGCCGAGCTCCTGGCGGCCTGCGCTCGAATTCGGGGCGATCTGGCCGGGTTCCGCGCCGCGGTGGATTCCGGCCTCGCGGCCGCGCCCGACCATCCGGGCTTACTCGCCCAGCGGGCTCAGATCGACCTGGCCGACGGGCACCCTGCCGACGCAATCGACCGTCTCGACCGCGCCGTGGCGGCCGATCCCTATCGGCCGGAGACCATCTACCAGCGCAGTGTCGTCCTGCGACAGCTCGGACGAACCGAGGAGGCCCGGCGCGACACCACCCGCGCCGACGAGCTGAAAAAGGCTCTGGCCGAGATGTCGGACCTGAACCGGCAGGCCGAACACAACCCCCATGACGCCGAGATCCGTTACCGTCTGGGGCGGCTCTGCGTCCAACTGGGTAAGCCCGAACTGGCTGCGTCATGGTACCGCGCGGCACTCGCGTGCGATTCCCGACATGTGGGCGCCCGGCTCGGGCTGAACGCCCTTCGACCACAGAGCCGTTCCGTCAGCCCCCGGCCCTGACCCCCTCCTTCAGTCCTTCCGATCGATGGCAACCCTTGTCTCCCTCAGTGAGATCTCGAGATGCTGCATCAGGAACCCGAGCGGAACCAGAACGGGCTCGGCTGAACCGCGAGGATCCGACAGGCCGTCCGAACAACCAAGTCATGGCATGGCTTTCGAGGTTGCCCCATTCTGCTGCATCGTCGAGGGGCGCCGGATCCGGATATAGTGGTCGGTCAGATCCAGGTGGGACGAATCCGTCCGCACGACGGGCATGTGGCATGGGAGACACCCTTTTGCCGGGTCCACGGGGCAGACCCGAGATCCCGTCTCGGTTATGACGCGAGCCAGCGACTTTGGCCCACCCTGGGGCTTGGCCCTCGTGGCCGAGTGGCACGCGAGGCATTTGGCCTCATACTGGGCGGCTGTGGTCGCTCGGGCACTCTGGTGGGGGTTGTGGCAGGTGACGCATCCGAACGCCCCGCCGCTCTCCGTATTGCACCGGCTCCAGATCCAGCCAACTCCTTGCGAGCGGATCCAGTAGGGGTTCTCGCGGTCGTCTCGTCGGTAGTTCCGGTCGAGGATGTGACAATCGTTGCACTGCTTATTCGTGACCGCCTGGGGCGAAGCGGAGGCGGGGTTGACGATCGCCGGGTCGGAGAAGCCAGCCGCGACCGCCGCGAGATGATGTGCCGCCTGGGCCGTGGCACCGCTCGCACCCGATGGCGCGGTCGGCCGTCTCCGGGCCGATCCGTTCGGGCCCCCCGCGCGGGAAAGTGACGTGGCAATGCAGGCATTTGACGACCTGGCCACACACGTCGATCGGTCGGCCCTGGAAGTCCTCGGTGTAAGTCGGGTCGTCCACGTCGAGGATCGTCCGATCCCAGCCCTCACCCACCGCCGTGTGATAATACGAGAGCCGAACGATGTGATACCGATCGCGTGCGTCGTGACTGACCATCGTCAGGTAGCGGTCGCTTGTCCCAAACGCATACTCGATCACGGAACGAAGCACGGCGTCGCCGACTCGTGTCTCCTCACAGAGCAGGCCGTCAATTTCCTTGATCGCGTGAGTGACCTTGGGGTCAGTGGGATCGGTCAGTGGCCGGTCCGGGCGGGGTAGCGCCGAAGCTGGGCTCCGCGGTAGTACGTCCGGGTATGCCGGCTGGCGAGCGAGTCCTGGAAGATCGCCGGGTGACACTTCTGGCAGAGGGCCTCGCCCACGTAGGGGCTGGGCTCGTCCTCAAGGGGGTTATCGCTTCGGTACGAGCCGGCGCGGGCCATCGCCGCCTGGGCTCGGTCCTTGTCCCCTTCCTGGAGGTAGGTTCGGCTGAGCAGCCAGGCAGCCTCCGGATCGGCCCGTTGGGCCAGGATCGACTGCAACGGCGGCCGGGCCTCGGCGGGTCGGCCCGCCCGCAGGAAGATCCGGGCGATCTGCTTGCGGAGCTGGGTCGGATCGTGGGAGTTGTCGATCTCCTTCGGATCGCGGGCCAGCACGCGCCGAAACGACTTGGCGGCGCCGGGTACGTCGTTCACCGTGGCGCGGATCGTGCCGAGCATCAGATCGCCCCGAGACTCCCAGCCCGGCCGCTGGCGGAGTCGCTCGGCAGCCCGGGCCGCCTGGTCGATGGGGTGCCGCTCGGGATACTCCGAGGTCCCGGTCTGGCTCCCTTTCTCGCAGAAGAGTTGAATGAGCTCATCGAGGGTCTGGGCTGCGACCGGCTCGGCTTCGAGCGCCTTGTCCCAGAATTGAAGGGCCAGGTCGACCTGCCTCCGATGCTTCAGTGCCACGCCCCAGAGCAGGTAGTCCTCGGCCTGGATCGCCTGGCTCTCGAGGCGCCGGCCGTAGATCGCGAGCGCCGGCTCGTCGCGGCCCATCTGCACCAACGACCGGGCCAGGAGCCGCAACGCGACCGGATCGCCCTCGCGGGTCTTGAGGATCTCGCGGGCGGACCGTGCCGCCGCGGGCCAGTCGCCCCGGTCGTAGGCGAGGCGGCCCCGCGCCCACGGGTCGGGGAACAGGCGAGGCCAGGCCACCCACAAACCGATCCCGCACCCGACGAGAGCCAGCAGGACCGAACCGATCACAACTCCTGGAGCCCATCGCTTCCCCTGGACCGCGCGCGGCATACCCTTGTTCCTCAATGGCGCCAGCAGCACCCACCTCCATCGCCGCGCACCAGTGCTCATCCCATCACTCTTCGTGACTCTGGCCTGGAACGCCGCGACCGGTGGCCTGCATCATCCAGTTACGTCCCATCGAGACGGCGGTCAGCAACGCGATCCGCTCTCTGGACGCCTTGACGCCTCACGCATCCCTTGCCACAATCTACATGATTTCCGCTCAATTGCCAATCTCGATGGACCCATGCCGATGTCAGGTCTCGCCGTTGTTTTCGAGGAGGCCGCTCCGACCGACTCGTCGTCTGGAAATCTTACTACGAACCGAGCGGGGCCTCTTTCCCCTCCTGGTCCTGTCGGCCGAGTTTGGGCTCATGGCGGGGCTACTCGAGGTCCGGCCTGATGAGTCTACGGGCCGGAGGAGCTTCGGCGATGGAATCTGCCGGGGGCACAATCGAGCATCGAGAGGCGACGCCCCAGTCGCCCCTCTCGTGGTCGTCCGCCCTCGTCCTGGCGGCATGGTTCGGCCTCGTCGGCGCCTACCTCGATCTGGGGATGGTCTTCCTCAAGAAGGACCTGGCCCACGCGGCCTTGTTTTACCAGCAGGGCCGGAACTTCCGATGGGTCGTACCGGTGGCGAACCTGGTCAACCTGATGGTGCCCGGGTTGCTGGTCGCTGGGGTCAACCGGCTCCGGCCGGGATTGGTCTCCCTGCGATCCGCAGCCTTTCTTTTCACGACGCTCGCGATCTGGGGGCCGCTCCTGAGGTCACCGCTCTTCGGGGCGGCGAGCCTGGTCTTGGCCGCCGGCGCAGCTCGCCTGATCAGCGGCTGGATCGCGAGGCACGCGTCGGGTTTCGGACGGTTCGCGCGGTACAGCCTGATCGTGCTCGTGGCACTGGTGGTCACGACGGCCGTCGTCTCGTTGCGCCGGCAGTCGCTGGCCGAATCGCGTGCGGTGGCGCGGCTGCCGGTACCGCCCGCCGGCTCGGGGAATGTCCTGTTGATCGTCCTGGATACCGTGCGTGCCGACAGTTTGGGGCTCTACGGCTACCGCCGCAACACCACGCCTCACCTGGAGCGCTGGGCCAAGAGGGGCGTGCGGTTCGACTGGGCCTTGGCGCCGGCTCCCTGGACTTTCCCGTCGCATGGCTCGTTTTTCACCGGCCAGTGGCCCATGACATTGAACGCGCATTGGGAGACGATCCTCAGCCCAGCTTACCCCACGCTGGCCGAGTTCCTCGCCGGGCGCGGCTACCTGACCGGCGGCTTCGCCGCCAACACGAGCTGGTGCAGCTATGAGTCGGGCATGAACCGGGGGTTCGCCCACTACGAGGACTATCCGCTGACACCCTGGATCGTCCTGGGCAGCACCGTGCCGGGCCGCTGGATCCTCGAGAACTTGCGGGATCCCGGTGATTATTACGGTGTTAAATGGATCCGATACCAATCCCGGGACGCCGCGGCGATCAACCGATCGTTCCTCGAGTGGTTGTCCCGGGAGCGGGGAAGAGGGCGGCCCTTCTTCGCCTTCTTAAACTATCTCGACGCGCACGAGCCCTTCCTCCTCCCGGAGAACGAACGGGGGCAATTCGGGCTCCGCCCGGAATCGCCCAGCGACTACAAGATGCTCCTGGAATACTGGGATCGGGACAAGCTCAAGCTCAGCGAGCGGGACGTGGAGCTGGCCCGCGACTCCTACGACAATTGCATCGCGGCCCTAGATCGGCAGGTCGGGTCGCTGCTCGATGAGCTCGAGCGTCGCGGAGTGCTTCGAGACACGCTCGTCATCATCACTTCGGATCATGGGGAGCAGTTTGGTGAGCATGGCGTGTTCAACCATGGTTTCAGCCTCTACGCGCCACGAAGTCCATGTCCCCTTGCTGATCATCTCCCCGGCGGCTCCGCCAGGCCGCACGGTCTCCGAGCCGGTCAGCCTGCCGCGATTTGCCGGCCACAGTTGTCTCCCTCTTAGGACTCGGCGCCAGCTCCAGCTTTGCTGGTCGCTCTCTGGCGGAATACTGGCAATCGCCGGCTGGCGCGGGCGAGTCGCACACGGCACCGGCGCTCTCGGAGGTCGACATCCCCGCGGTGATCATCCCCCAGCGCGGCCGTGGACCGAACCAGCGAGGGTTCACGATGTCCCTGGTTGCCGAGGGCCTGCACTACCTCCTCGACAGCCGGGGGACCGAAGAGCTGTACAACTTGGCGGCCGACCCGCAGGAGCTGCACAACCTCAAGAACGATCCGGGGCAAAATCCGGCGCTGGGTCGCTTCCGAAACGCGTTGGACGACATCCTCCGTGATAGCCGCGTCACGAGCCCGGTGGCTGCCGTCTACCAGCAGCACCTCAGGAAGGTACTTGAATCGCTGAGCCGACGGCCACCCATTCGACGACCTCCTCGAAGAGGCCTCTCCCTCCCACCCTTGGGGGCGTGGTCGATCGTATCGCCGGTCCCGATCGCCCTTCGGAGTAGCGGGGAGGGCTACCGCCTCATCGAAGACCCTCCCTCGCATGCGATCCGGAGATGAGGAAAGTCAAACGCCTCACGATCTTGCGGGCGCGAAATTCCTGCCGGATCGCTGGATCCTCCGGCTGGTGATCGAAACCCTACCAGATCTCGTCGTGAGGATCGTCAATCAATTGCTCGACGGCCGCGAAACGGTCGCGGATGCTGCACCCGAGCCGGTGGCCCGGCGTTGACTCAGGTCGTTCAGTCCTTGAGCTCGATGTCGAACTTCGTCCCACCTTCCACCACGGTGCAACGCAGGGGGGACTTATCGGCCGTGGCGTATTTCGATGGGGTCAGGCTCTTGGGCAACTCGTATTTGATCTGGCTGCTGGCATCGGGCTTGGGCATCTCGCCTTTTTCCCGAACCACGACCGTGACGATGTGCTGGCCGAGGATGGCGCCGTCGCCGGTGTTGAACGTCGTCATCTCGTAGGTTCCATCGGAATTGATCTCGCCGGTCGCGTTCTGCCCCGTTTCACCCCCCTTGCCTGCGGCGGGGGTGAATACGATGTGGCCGCCGTCGAGCGGCTTACCCTTGTAGGTGACCGTGCCGTACGCCTTGGCGAGCTTCGGCATGTTCGGGTCGTTAGAACAACCGCCGAACGAGAACACAAGACCCAGTCCGGTCACGCACGAAAGCAAGAGTTTGACAGACATGAAGATTGCCTCGCGATCGAAGTAATAATGGGAGTTATGGCCCTCTGCACAGGCCAGAGCACGGAGAGAGCAAGCGTTGAACCACGACCCGGGGCCGCGTGACCACTCCACATCGAGCGGCCCCGCTTCAACTCGCTGGGAACACATCAGGATTTCGTCGCGGCAGGAGGTTCCGGCGGCGTCAGATTATAGGGCGGCTTGCTGAGGATCTCCTCGAACTCGTGCACGGCATTGGGGTCCTTCTCCCGATAGGGGTCAAAGAGTGCCTTGGCCTGCTCGTGGAGATAGCGGTTGCGCCGTTCGCGGATCTCCGCGACCTCGATCGGGATCAGGTCGTCGAAGGCCGCGGCGAAGTGCTTGTGGAAGTCCGGGTTGAACGCCGGCCCACCCGGCTTCCGTGCGGCGACCTCCGCCTTGAGCTTGTCGATCTCGCCCCGGAGGTCCTTGCCCGTCTGGACCTTCCAGCGGCGGAATGTCTCGCGGAAGTGGTCCATCTCTTCCTTCTCATCCAGCTTCGGCATCACGTTTGGGGCCGGTCCCGTCGCTTTGCCGGAGAGGTGGGCCTCGAGCCGATCGAGCACCTTCAACAGATCCTCGTCGTATTCGTAGTCCAGCGGCCGGAACTGCACCGTGGCATCATTGATGAGCTGGTTGAGACCCTCGCCGAGCCGCTGGGATACCTCCGATGCAATTTCACGCGGGGGCGGACTTTTGCCGCCCCCACCGGCCGGGGTTGGCGCCACCCCGCCGCATCCTGAGAACCCGGCGATGGCCCAGGCCAAGAACACTCCGATGGTGAGACGAAAGAGAGTCCGCACGACAGCCTCCCGCGGCGTTGAGCGCGGAATCAGGATGGACCGAGGACGAGGACCGGATCACACCCCGCAGTCAACCGGTGCACTCACACACCGGCTGACCACGGGACCGAGGGCGGAAACGGCCGATTTGTCCGTGAATCCAATCCGATTCAGTAGGAATCCGAGCTGATCACCTCTCCGATGCTCCGCGTGCTCAAGGCCCGGTAGGTGACGCGGCTGATCGAGCACTTGATGGCCCTCACCGAGCCGTCGCAGAAGAGGAAATTGACGATGCCCGGATGCATGCTGCGGAATCCAAATCCGACCCGCCAGTTATAGCTGTCGTTCGGGGAGGAGGCGTTTTGATTGTGTTGAGTCACCCCCATGTAGCAGATCGGGCAGGACGTGCCGCAGGTGGTCCCATTGGGGTTGGGCCAGGTCCACCAATCGCACGACTCGAACAGGGATTCGCCGGCGGCGAAGGTGTTGCTCGTGCCGTCGGTAATGTCGCGGATCGACGTGGTTCCGCCCGAGCGGCACATGATCCCGGTCTCGGTGCTGGCCTCGCCGTAGCCGTTGGGCCGCGAATAGGGCAGGTTCGGGAACAGCCACCAGGTCGGGCAGTCGTTGTAGTTATCGCCGAAGTTCCCCATGTAGCTGAGCTTGGGCCCGGAGTTGTTATTCGGGCCCACGCCCTGATCGACCCGAGGATGAGTGGAGAAGGTAGGGCCGGTGTCGCTCGGGCACATGAGCATGTTGATCGGCGTCATGGCCGCCGTCGCGTTGTAGGGCCCGCAATTGCCGAGGAGGACAGTGCCCGTGCCGCTCGCGTACAAGGGCCCGCCCACCGCGAGCTGGAAGTTCATCGCGTTGTAGATCGGTGTCTGCTCGATGTACGGCAGGATCATCGAGAACCAGCTATGGCGATTGCTGGTGTCAGTCGTGCCGTTGGGGTTCAGCGTGTCCCGCCAGAAGGAGGTCGGAAACGCCCCGACGGTATCATGATAGTTATGGAGGGCAATTCCCAGTTGCTTCATGTTGTTGGTGCACTGGGCGCGGCGGGCCGCTTCACGGGCCGCCTGGACTGCGGGCAACAGCAAGGCGATCAGGACAGAGATGATCGCAATGACGACGAGCAACTCGATCAGCGTAAAGCCCGGCGTCGGGCTGGATGAATCCGACAAATGTCGTCGGAGCCTCGGAGACCTCTGCATGGTAGGTAGCTCCCTGGAGGAAGAGTAGAGTGCGCGGACAGAGCCCATCGATGGGGTCCGCTGGTCGCCCCTGCGAGCGGTGAACAAAGCCTGCGAGAGAAAGGGTTCGTGTCAATCGTCATCATGCGCGTGGTCAAACTCTTGGTCAACAAATTTTTCCCGGGAGGCCGCTTTTTTTTTCGTGCTCGTTCGGGACGATCGGGGCGGGACAGTTTCCCCTGGATGGGTTCGCCCGAGAGTGAGGGTGTGGCTTCGCTCCTCACCTGGGCGTCCCCGCATCGCGGCGGGGGTTCCACCCTTGAGACTTTCCTCGATCTCATCGTCGAGCATGTCGAAAGGAAACACGAACACTCGTTCCGCCTCTGGGTGCTCCTGATGCTGGAACTGTGGTTTCGGAGGCATCGGGATGAAGATCGTCCCAGGCAGGCCGGGCCGGCGACGCATCACGCAATGGGGTCTGCCTGACAGAGAGTGAGGATTGTGTTGAGAAACGCTTTCAGTTCGGGGCACACTTCGCGGCGACCAGTAAGTCCTTGCCCTGGAGAATCCGATTGGCGTCGCGCGGTTTGACGTAGGCTCGTCCGGCTTTCCCTTTCAGGAAAACCTCGTTGAGCCGATGGGCGGGAGGATTGCCATGGTTGACCTGTTCTGGAGATGACCCTGGAGAGGTCCGGTTGGACTCTGCCAGACGCTGGATCTCACTCCAGAACGGGAGCAACCAGGCTTCGAAATCATACTGTGCGGCGTGGGGGTAGAACTTCGGGTTCGGGCCAACCCAACTGCGCATTTTGGCTTTCGCATCGGCAGCGTCGACAAAATCCTTGGTGCCCGTGTAGACGTCCGTCAGTGCAATGACAGCATCAGCCGGCTCTTTCCCGTAGGTGAGAAGTCCTTGAACGAGGCGCTTCAGCGCGTCGCCCTTGGGAACTCGACCTTTCTGCCGTGCGGCGGCGATCTTCGGCATCCGGCCGGCGAGTCGAGTTTTCAAGAAATCCCGGAGATGAGGCAGAAAGGCCCTCTCGGTCTCGCCTTCGACGATGATAGCAATCTTCATGCACGGCCTCCCATGAGACCGAGACGCCAGATTTCATCGAGGGTGTACTCCTTGAGCCATTCGCCGAGATCAAGTTGATCGGCCCAGGTGGCGCGGACAGAACCATCCTCATTCAAATCCATCGCGATCACCTCACTTGGCTCCAGGAACTGGATGAGCCGATCGGAATGGGTGGCGACGATTAACTGAGTCCTCTGAACCTGCGATGACGCTTCGCGCATAAGCCCCGCCAGGAGGCTTAGAAGCTCGGGATGGAGGCTGACCTCCGGTTCGTCCAGCAGCGTGACCGGCGTCAATCCGGGACTCTGCAGCAGCGTGGCCAGCCAGAGGAAGCGCAACGTGCCTTCGGACAATTGATACATGTAGAAAGGGTGAGTAAAATTGCTGTCCCTCCAGGCCATCGCGAGCATCCCCGCAGCGACCGGCGGGAATTCCAGTCGAACGAAGCCTGGAAAGGCCACTCTCAGTGTATCCTCGATTGCCTCGAATCGATCGCGGGCCGTCTCCCTCAGATAGAACAAGCACGAGACGAGATCTTCGCCGTCCTTCCCCGGCAAGGCGGCCGGACGCAATAGCTGTGGCGTCCTCACCGGCGCGAGGGGCTTAACATCCAACGCATGATAATAGGTCAAAGTAGCCAATTTGTTGCAAAACTTTGCCGCGTCGGTGAATAGATTCGGGACTTGAGACAGAGCCGTTTCAAGCGGCTTATAGTCCCACGTCGGACTCACCAATTCTCCCTGCTGGTTGGCATAACCGATGTCTCCTGCCCGTGCATCAATGTGGTGATGAAGCACGGGACCGTAATACTGATTCAGCTTTTCCTCCATAATCTGATAGCCCAAACCGCTGGGAGCGATCGTCAATCCGTAGGTGAGAGGGTTGACCTGAGGCATTGTTACGGTCATCATCAGCTCGAATGACAACTGTTTGGCTTTGTCGAGCGCCAAGACCGATGTCATCCCCCCGAGCTCACTGAGCCGAGCGCTGAGCCGTCCGGACGCCGAAGCCGCCAGTAACGAGAAGACCTCCAGCAACGATGTTTTTCCGCTTCCATTGGCTCCGATGAGGACGTTCAACGGCCGCAGTTCGAGATCGACATCGATCAGACGTTTGAATCCCTGCACATGAATCCGCTCGAACCGAGTCATGATGGACACTTCCTCTCTGAGCGATCGATCGTGACCTCAGCTTCGGCTCCATCGATCTTCCTTCGTCGCGCACGCGCCCCTGGGGGTTCTCTCCATGCTAATCCTCACCGCCTTTTGGCGGAAGCCGGCGCGGCTCGCGGCACCCCGGGCGGAGCCGGCAGTCTGTGCGGCAGCATCAGCAGCGCGGAAACCGAGCCGGTACGGCGTTTTGTCTCCCCGCCCGCTCTCAGCCGAGGGCGACCAGGAGCGAGTTCACGGCCTCGGTCGGGACGACTTCCTCCTGAGGAAAGGTCCGCAGGAATCCCAGGTAAGCCGCACCCATCGCACCCGCGAAGCCCGACAGGGCTCCATTGGCGAGGACCGTCTCGCGCAGGATCTCGCCCTGGGTGTGCTGCCGGAACCCTTGCTCAAGTCGCTGGCGGACCAGGCCGCAGCAGGTCGGGACTTCACCGGCCAGGATGATCGTCTCCGGGGCGAACAGGTTGGCCAGGTTGGCCACGACCAGTCCTAGGTCTTCCCCCACCTGTTCGAGCAGATCGCGAATCGGGCGGTCGCCCGATTCGGCGGCTGCGACCAGGTCTCCCAGCGACAGGTCGTCCCCTTTCTCCAGCAGCGATCGGCGCATCGGCGTCTTCCGAGTGGATTTCAACAGTTCGATGGCTTGGCTGACGATGCCTTTGGCCGAGACGAGCTGCGTCATGGTCTGAGTCTGACCGTCCCTCGGGAAGACCGTTCGGCCCAGCCGGCCGGCCAGCCCCCCATTCCCCGTGTAGATCCGTCCATCGATCACGATTCCCATGCCGATCCCCGATCGGGCGGCCACGCACAGGAAATTCCGGTGACCCCGGCCGGCCCCGCGAAGCATCTCGGCCATCGTCGAGCGCACGGATATTCTCTTCGACGAAGACCGGGCAGTCGAAGTGCGGCCGGAACTCATCGAGCAGCGGCACATCCTGGAAGTCGGGCAGGAGGGCGTAGCGCACGATCCGGCCTTGGTGCGAGTCGAGTAGCCCCGGCGCGGCGATGCCGACCGCGAACAGCCGCCGGGAGCCCGCCTCCCGCGCCGTCGCCTGCGCCGCATCCAGGACGATCTGCAATACGGCCTCCCGGCCCAGGCCGGCGCGCAGGCCGACCTCCTTCTGGGCCACGATCCCGCCGGCGAAGTCGGTCAATACCGTGCGGACGCGCAAGGCCTCGAAGTCGACGCCCAGGAACTGGCCGTAATCCGGATTGAGCCACACCGGCACGGGCGAACGCCCGCGCCGGGTCGGCCTCACGTGATCCTCCAGCAGGACGCCTTGCTGAAGGAAATCGTCCACGTAATTCCCGATCGTGGACGCATTGATGTTGAGCCTGCGGGCGAGGTAGAAGCGCGAACATCGTCCCTCACGGAAGATCCGGTTGAGGATCCGGTGCTTGTTGGCGATCAGCTTCGATTCCCGCGGTCGATGACGTTGGAGCACGCTCATGCCGAGTCTTTTCTCAAAAAGGTGACACCCTCAGTCCCGACGGGTTGTTCAGCGGCCTCGCTGATCTCCGGGACTCTCAACTCAGCGAGTATACAATGTGATGGTACGTTCAGAAAGAGATGTATGGTCCGTCATCGAGATTCGCTCCGGAATCACGGGAATGGATGGCCTCCGCTTCGTGATAACCCGTCGCGCCGGCGGCTCCCGCGAAGCCGGAGTGCGGGACGTCCGCACCCGTTCCTCGTCGGTCTGGCCAGCCCGGTCCCCAGATCTCGACTCGACTCGAGCGGGAGGGCTTGCGAGCCTGAGAATCCCGATCAATAGGAGTCGGCGGAGATGACCTCGCCGTTGGCCCGGGTGCCCAGGCTCCACCAGGTGTACTGGTTGATCGAACTCTTGATGAAGTGAACGCTGCCGTCGGCCATCAGCACGTTGCAGCCACCGGGGTGGTTGCTGTTGGCGTTGGCGAACGTGGCATCGTTGGGATAACCGCCGCCCGTGTACCGGCAGTCACCCCATTGATACACCGTCGAGTTCGGCGGTGCGATCGTGTTGAACATCGTCATCCCCAGGGACCCCACCTCCCAGAAGATCCCGCGGAAGTTGTTGAGGCCCTTGCGACTTTGAATGGCGATCGTGCAGCCCGGCAGCCCGGCGATGACCGCCGCCGGGTTCTGGTTGGCGTCGTATTGCTGGGCCGCGCCACTGGCAGCGACGATCCCCGTGGTCGAGGTCCCTCCGTAGTTGGTGGGCAGCGCCGCATTATCGACCAACCCGGCGTTCGATCCCCCGATTTTGCTCACCAGCCCCTCGGAGAACGCCACTGTGTTCGAGGGGCCGTCCGTGATGTTCGCGATCCGATAGCTCAGGTACCACCAAAACAACCCCGTGCTCCCCTGCGTTGCCCAGAGATTGGTCGGCGCCGTGTTGTTCGGTGACATGGTCGTGGTCCCGGCCGAGCCCAGATAGCTGAGGTCGAGCATGTCGTTGCGGTTGTCCGCCGTCCGAAGCACCGACACAGTCCCGGCGTTCGGATCCGACGGGCACAGAAACACCGACACCCGCTGGCCGGTGACGGTCGAGTTGGTGTAGTAACCGTAACTGTTCGGCGCATTATTGCCGAGCGAGAAGTTGATCGCGTTGTACATCGCGGTCTGCGCGAGCTGGCTGAGCATCATGGCGTGGCCGCTCCAGGCGTCCCAGTTGTACGAGGTGATCAGACCGTATCGCGAAACACCCAGAGGGAAGCAGCCGATGGCCGAATGGTAGTTGTGCATGCCCAACCCAATCTGCTTGAGGTTGTTCGTGCACTGGGCTCGACGTGCTGCCTCGCGGGCCGCCTGGACCGCGGGCAAGAGCAAGGCAATCAAGACGGCGATGATGGCAATCACGACCAGCAGCTCGATCAACGTGAATCCCCGGCGCCCCGTCGGAACGTTCGCTCCAGACATACGAACCTTTTTCGACCCTTTGATGAGATGAGTGAGGGCATTTCAATCCCTCCTAATCTAGCACACTCGAACCCCTCTCTGTCAAGTAGGTATTCTTGTCAACAGAAAAAGTGCGGAAACCAGCGCGCGAGCGTGCATTCAGCGAGCGTTTGGGAGCGAGGATGAATGCCAGATTTTCACCCGCTCACGGCAGACCCATGGACTAGGCCACCCCGGAGACATCGTCCCCCGTGGGGCCGACGCGCCGCGCGGGGCCGATCGTTCGGAATCCGTGGAAAACGGAAGGCATCGTGGTGGTGACGGTGGAATTCGCCGCGGGGACCGCCGCGCCTCGTCCGGACGTGTGCTCCAGACATACGACCCTCCTTCATGCCCTCGATGAGATGTGCAGAGCTTTCCGATCTCTCCTCATAAAGGACACAGAGGTCGCTCTCCGTCAAGAGAAATTTTCGTGCGCAGAATAAACGCCGGCACCGCAAAGCCGCACGCGAGCGCTGCTCGCTTGCGAAGCGATCTCCCGAACGGCGTCAACCGGTTAGGGAGTCACGGTCTGGGACCGCGGCGTCCGGTCCTTGCGGACCGGCACGACCTGACGCACTGTGTCCTGGATCCGATGAACCAGGGGAATGATCCGCAGGAAGTTGGACTGGACGAACAGGACGCCCACCAGCTCGCGATCCTCGTCGAGCCAGGGGGTCGTGCCGAAGTAGCCCGGGTGGCTGACGACGTGGGCCCGGCCTCGATCGTCGGGCCGGTCGAGGAAGAAGGCCAGGCCATAGTCGTTGCCATAGGGGCCAGCCATCAGGAGGTCGAGCTTGCCCTGGCGGGTGTGCATCTCGGCGATCGCCTTCTCTGAGACGATCCGGCGCCCGCGGTAGGTGCCGCCGTTGAGGTGCATCTGGTAGAACGCGGCGAAGTCGTCGAGGGTCGAGGTCATGCCGCCGCCAGCCATGATGAACCGGCTCTCGCCGTCGGGAAGCGTCGGGCCGGGTCTCAGGGCCTGGAGGCCGAAGGAGACATACCGTGTGTCGTTCATCCCCAGTGGGTCCAGCAACTCAGTGCGGACCAAGTCCTCGAACGGCCGGTTCGCCGCCGACTCGGCCAGCCGCGCCGCCACGTTGAAGCCCATGGTGCAGTAGTGAAACGCAGCCCCCGGCTCCGTCGCCAGGCCCCCTTCGGCCAGCGCGCGCACCGATTCGGCCAGCGACCGGTTCCGGCCCGAGAAGAACTGGCCGCGGGCCTTCTTCAGGTCTTCGCCGTTCCCCTTGGCGACCTCGGCGGGGTCGGCGTTGCCGCGACGCTCCCGCAGCCGCTTGAGGACCGACTCGGTCAGGAGATCGCCCGGTAGACCCGACATGTTCGAGAGCACGTTCCGGACCGTCGGCAGCCGGGCCGGCGGCTTGCCATGCAGAGTGATCCCTTTGAACTCGGGCAGGTATTTCTCGATCGGATCATCCAGCGCCAGCTTGCCCCGATCGACCAGGATCATCAGCAGCGTCGCGGTGACCGGCTTGGAACTCGAGGCCATCTGTGCCTTCTGGTCGAGCTTCAGGTTGCCGAACGCCTCCTTGAAAATGACCTCGCCCCGGTGGGCCAGGAGCAGCGAGATGCCCGGCACCACGCCGTCCTCGACACCCTGGCGGAGGACTGTCCGCAACGATTCGAGGTCGGCATCGGTGAGGCCGTGGGCATGTGGATCGCCGGGACGGAGACGCTGTCGAGGCGATGCCTCGCTCTTCGCGGCCGCCGGCTCATCGGCGCGGGCTCGAGCGAGGATCCCACACAGCGAGCCGACGATCGCCACGCCGGACAGGGCAACCGCGAGATCCAGCCAGTTCGTTTTAGCGTCGCGAGAGATGATCATGGTTAACATCCTCTCAGAAGACATCCTCTTCGCCGACGACCCAGAGGTAGAATCCCCGAGCCGGGCTCGATCTCCCGGCCGTGAAATCGGAAGCCCGCCGCCTCGACGAGGAGGAACGACCACCTCGGCGGGACCTCCCCGAGCCGGAACCGGCCCTGGGGGTCGGTGGTCGCGCGGTTCGGTGCACCCTTCTTGAGGGGGATCCAGGCCGACGCGCCCGCGACCGGTTGGTTGCGGCGGTCGAGGACCCCGCCTTCGACGGCCGCGAAGCGTTCCGGAGCCTCAGGTTGGAGGACCAGTTCGGGGAACATCCGGGCCTTGCCGGAAACCCAGCCCGTCCGGCCCGGCTCGAACTCGTCGGCCTCGACGAACGCGGCATAATTGAGCCCGGGATCCAGGACCGGCGGGGTCCGGAACCAGCCGTCGTTCCGGGTCCGGATCACGTAAGCTCCCCGGATCGCGACCAGCGCGTCTCCCGCGACCTGGCCGCTGGGAAGGCGATTCTGCACCCGGATGCGGACGCGTGCCCCGGCGATCCTTACGCCCGACGGATTGACCACCCGGCCGGCCAGCGAGACCGAGACGGACTTTTCCAGGGCGAGCTTCACCGGCGCGGCGCCGGAGTGGGCCGAGACCGGCCGGGCCGTGCGGCGGCCATCGGGCGCGATCGCCGAGAGTTCGGCGAGGACCTCCGCGACCACGCCGCCCGACCCGGAACTCGCCCCGGAGGTCCGTCGTCGTGGGGATGTCCTGCCTCGCCGAGCGATTCAGCCCTTCATTGACCAGCCAGGATGCCCGGACGGTCGCGCCGGCCACCGGCTCGCCGCGATCGTCAACGACCACGCCGCGCACGGTACCCGTCCGGTTGAGCTCGATCGGCGGCACCGCAGCCGCGAGGGCACCGGCTGGGTAATGTGGCTGTTTCAGGACGAAATTGGGACTTGCGAACCCCTCCGGGACCGACCACACCGTCACGCGGCTCCTCACCGGCCGGCCGAAGAACTCGTACCGACCCTCGGCGTCGGTGCGGACGATCCCCGCTTCACCCTCGGCCGGATGCAACAGGCCGACTCCAACGCCTGCGATCGGACGCTCCGTGCCCCGTTCGCCGCACGATCCCCTTCAGCCGGACTCCCCTGACCGGCTTGACCTCAACTCGGGTCGTCTCGCCGGCCTCGACCCTCATGGCGGACGGCGCCTTGAGGAACCAGGCAGAGCCGGCCGGCGGTGTCCCATCGATGTACAGACCTCCCACAGGGACCTCGGGGATCACGAATCGCCCCTGGGTATCCGTCATGAGAGAGAACAATCCCAGCGCCGGAGAGCCGAGCCGCTCGTCGTCCCAAACCGTGACGCTGAGCTTCCGACTCCGGACGATCTCCGCGTCATCCGAGACGATCCGGCCCTCGACGCGGCCGACCGGCCTCAACGTGATCGCCTGGGTCTTGAGCGTGTCATCGTCGTGATTGGAGCCGAACTGCTGGCTCCCGAGTCCCGGCGCTGTGACGAAGACCGTACGGATCTCCTCGGAGAAGAACACGGAGAGCACAGCCCGGCCGTCGGAGTCGGTGATCGTGTGGTCTGCGATCCGCTCGGCGAGACCGTCGGGTACCGCGAGGAAGTCGCGGTGGAGGACCCGCGGCTGGATCCGGGCGCCGGCGACGGGTCGGCCGTCGGGACCGCGGATGAGGAACTTCGCGCGGGCGGGCGGATCCAGCACCAGCGTGATCGGCAGATCGGGCGGCAGCGTCTCCCGGGTTACCGGTCGCGATGCGACGAGCGAGCCGGGACGATACGCCCACAAGGCACCGACTGGAAGAAAGTCCCTGCGAGCGGGCGGCGGCGGGACTTCCAGCCGGAACCGACCCTGGGCGTCGGTCATTGTCTGGGCGACGACTCTTCCCCAATCGTTACCGGCCTCGAGACTCGAGTAATACACCCCGGTGCCCGCCGCAGGCTGCCGATCGGCGTTCACGACCGTGCCGGTGATCGGAACCGGAGCGGCTTTCGGATTCTCCGGATCCTCGATGAAGGTACCAAGGCCGACCAGGAGCAGCAGCGATGCCAGGGTCATCAGGGCCTCCTCCGCGAGGGGAACTCCGGAATTCCTTCGTGGAGGATAACTGGCGGCATTCGGGATCGCCACCACGAAGTGCGGCGATCCCGGTCGGCCCTGAGGATGCTGGGGTCAGTCGGGCTGATCGGGGTCCCCGGCGCCGCGTCGGGCCGGCAGTCCGAGAGGCTGCCGTTGCGGGGCCGGTCCCGAGGGGATCGGATCGAGGGCGTGGTCGGCGCGGGTCTTGATGTCCACCAGGTGCTTCCGGGCGACCGAACTGGCCTTGGCTGCGTCCTCGTTCTGCGCGTCGAAGATAGCCCTGATCTCCTTCGAGAGCCTCTCCAGCTCGGCCCGCGCCAGGGCGGGCAGATCACTGTCGTCGCCCGGGTTGTCGAGGAAGCCGGCCATCAGGTCGACGTAGGCGCGCTGGAGGTTGCGGCGGTAGAGGTCGATCTCGTACGGGGAAGTCTTCAACTCGGACCAGATGCCTGCATGCAGGTCCTGGAACAGGTCGGTCGGGGCATAGGCTTCCTTCGGCGCCGGGTCGCCAGCTCGCTCATCCGGTCCAGCCGCGGCTTACTCACGAGGACCCGCAGCAGCGACCTCTGAGTCGCCAGGATGCGCTCGGCGGCTCCGTGCGACTCGAGCCGATCGAGGATGTCGGGGGCGATCAGCGAGGCCGGCGTGCGGAAGGCGTGCTCGTTAAGGAACTGCACCGCCTTCTTCTGCTGCTCAACGGGGACGGGCGTGAAGACCTTCTTCCCCTCGGGGTACCAGAGGTTATTTCGCACGAAGCCGCCGACCACGTTGGCGACGTGGCCGAGCTCTCGGTTCCGCTGACTGAGCAGCTCGTCGTAGACCGTCCGCAGCAAGTCGTAGTTCTCACCCGACCTGGCTGTCCCCTTGACCAGGTAGCCGGCGACCCGATCGATGTTCTTGAGCCCCAGCTCGGTCGCGCGGATCGGGTCAGACCCAAGGTCCTCCGTCTGCTGCGAGGGGTCCTCGCGCGGGTTGGGGTCGCCGAACCGGAGCTTCGGGTCCTCGAGCTGGCGGGCGGCGATCTTGTCGAGCTCCTTCTTCTCCTGGTCGTACGTCTTGGCGTCGGGGAACTCGCGGTAACCCCACTCGGTGGCGAACTCGTCGTAAGGACCGATGATCGGGATCAGCCGGGCACCGTCGCCGGGCTGGGCGACGTAGTTGAACCGGCCGTAGTCCATGATCGACGCCTCGACACCATACTTCTTGGTGAACACGGGATCGCGGAGCTGCTCGACCGTGTAGGTCGAGCTGGCCTTCATGTTGTGCCGGAAGCCCAGCGTGTGGCCGACCTCATGCGAGGTGACTTGAGCCACCAGCTCCCCCACCAGGTCATCGGACAAGGGGAGCGTCTGGGCCCTGGAGTCGTTGGGCGAGGCCTGAACATAGTACCAATCACGCACGAGCTTGATGATATTGTGATACATCCGGATATCCGACTCGAGGATCTCGCCGGTCCTGGGGTCGTGGATGTGGGGCCCGTAGGCGTTCTCGACGGTGGAGGGGAGCCATCGGATCGAAGAGTACCGGGCGTCCTCGGCGTCCCAGTCCGGGTCCTCGCGCGGGGTGGGCGGCTCCTTGGCGAGAATGGCGCTCTGGAAACCGGCCTTCGCGAACGCCGGCTGCCAGGCTTCGACGCCCTTCTTGATCCAGGGGCGGAGCTTCGCCGGCACTTCGCGGCCGATGTAGAAGACGATAGGCTTCTTCGGTTCGGAGACCGCCGCCTTGGGGTCTTTCTTCTCGAGACGCCATCGCGTGATGTACGAGACCCGCTCGACCTCCTGTTTCGGGCTGCCATAGTCCTCGAACGAGACCAAGAAGAAGCCGATGCGATCGTCGTAGCGCCGAGGCTGCATCGGCTTGTCGGGGAGGTCGATCAAGCTGTGATGCAGCATCACGGTGACGCCGCCCGAGTCAGAGTCGCCCCCGATCGGCACGGGCGCGGCCAGCGCCCCGGCCGCCCCGCGCAAGCGGTAAGTCAGCAGGACCTTAGCCTCGATGTTGGTCGGAAACGCCTTCACCTTCTCGATGAACGTCCGACGCGGGTCGACCCCGGTGGCACGGAGCCGCCCCTTGGCACTGAACTCGGGCAGGTCGGCGGTCAAGGCCGGGGTCACGTCGATCACCGGCCGCTTGTCCTTGCCGTAGGCCTGGATCGGAAACACCGTGATGATCGCCTCCAGCGAGGTCGCCTTCACCGCGTCGCGGATGGGGTCGGTCACGTCGGCGCGGATCTCGTACTTCACGTCGCGCAGCAGGATGTCATCACCGCGCTGCTCCCAGCGCACGACGCGGTCGCCCACCGGCTCGCCGGCATAGCTGTGACCGGCCTGCGTCTGCTCGAGTTGGGTCACCCACAGCATCTCCTTGCCCAGCTCCTCCGTCGGAATCTCGAAGAAGATCTTGTCGTCAATCCGGTGGACCAGGAACAGACCGGCCGAGGTCTTCGCCTCCTTGGTGATCACCCGGTCGTACGGCCGGATTCGCCCCTCGCCCCGCCCCGACTTCGGCGTGCCTGTCGTTTCGTCCTTCTTCGCCTCCGCCCTTCCGTCTGCCGGCCGGTCCTGAGCCCGGGCCGCAAGCCACGCCGGAGATGTTCCGACCACCACCATCGCCAGTGCCGTGCCAAGGAATCGCGTCCGCATGTCCACCTCGATCGATCAGTGCATCAACTCTTCAAGTACCGCCGCCACCATCCAGGCTATCCGAAACTCGACACCTCCCGCAATTCACCAACATGGAGGATTTGGGCAATCTAGGTGACAAGAGTCCGTTCCGAATTGACGGCTTGGCTTCTCGTCAATCCGCGTGGCGGACCCGCGAGCGGACCTGAGGGCCAGGTCGATGAGGAATCGACGCGCCTGGCATGCCGGATCCTGACCGGTCCTCTCCGACGAACGACCGAACACCCACTCATCCCCTGAAGATGGTCCGAACCCCAGGCCCATCGCACATCGCTCGGGCTGCTCGACGAAGGATGCTCGCCCATCGACCGCTTGAACCGCCGATCGTCCGTACGAAACCGCGATAACGATAAACTATTATATATACTTAATATATTATCAATATTATATATATCATCTGCTCTTAAGATCCCTTGCGCGAAAGCAAGGTAGTCAATCCGCCATTCACGCAATGATCGACGTAAGACGGATTGCATGAGAAGACAACGACAGGGCAATTCTTTTTGGTTTGGTAAGCTGTTTTTCACTTGCATTGCTGACTGGCCACGATTAGGATCTTCGTGCTCTCACGTTAAAATATTGGTCTCGATGAATTTCGAGGATGTTGTCAGACCATCATTCACGCAATAATCGACAACCGGTGGATTGTGTGTGGAGGCGGTGAAGGGCCGTCCTCCATCTTTCACCCTAGGGGAGGGTCTGTACAAGCGATGACGATCAGTAACGATCGCTCATATCGAACCGCGAGCCGAGCGCTGACACCTGAGTGATGCTACCTCGAGGGAGTAGGTAGAAACCTCACCGGAGATGGAGGCCACCCGAAGGACCCTTGCGTGGCCGATCCGGTGAAGCCCGAAGATGTCTGCGGGCAGAGGCAATGGCATTGTGCCAGGGGGGAACCGCGTTGGCGTCCCGACCGTGGCGGACGCGATCACGCACGAATTGGCTCGTCGCCGGGTGTTGAGAGCTTCGTGAGAGTGACCGACACTGATCGACCGTGAGGTTGCAGTAGTGAGACCGAGAGCGGCCGTTCCGGAATACGTCAGGGTTCCTGGCGGGGTTTACAGGGACGCTGCACGCCGAACCATCAAGTCTGATCGGCCCACAATTTCTTGACGACGGGTGATCCGGTCCGCCGCCAGAGCCGGCGAGCGGGCGTGCGATGAGATGAGATGACCACGATTGACGATACACTTCCCAGAGTTGGAGATCCTCGATGAACCTGCTCCGCCTCATCTCCGCAAGGTCTCGTCAGATCGGGCCGAAGCCGAAGCGCGTGCCCATCCGCCGCCGCGGGATCTCTTTCGAGTTCCTGGAACGGCGCAGTCTGCTCACCTCGGGCCTGGGCGTCGGCATGAACCTCGACCTCATCAATCCTTCCGCGACCGACGATCCGTTCGCCAACGTGATGGAGATGGCCAACGCCCAATGGATCGTCACGTCCGCGAAAACCCCGGGTACTCCCTGGAGCATCTCCAATGTCGCACTCCCAACCATGGACCAGAACGGATACCCGATCGGCCTCGGCAACCTGCCGTCGCAAGGCTACGCCCTGGATACGTTTGTGTTCACCAATAACAAGCAGAACTACCCCACGGGGACCTATACGCTGACCTTCGACGGATCGGGAACAATCGTGATCAACGACTTTGTCGATCCCCTTCAAACCTTCACTCAGAGTGGCGGGACCGGACAGCCCCAGAACGTCACCATCAGCGGGACGTCCCCACAAGGGATCGTGATCGCGATCACCAGCTCGAGCGCGTCCGATTACGTCCAGAACATCCGGCTGGTCATGCCGGGGCTTCAGAGTACCTACCAGACCCAGCCGTTCAACCCGCAATACCTGACCGCGCTCCAGCCGTTCTCGACCCTGCGGTTCGCTGCCCCGATGCTCCCCGACACCACCTCGTCGACGACCACCGACGGACAGAGCGGCGCCTGACCTGGGCGGAGCGGACACCGCCGACCTATTTCACTCAGGCCGCAATTTCCGGCATGAGCGTTGAGTACATGGTCGATCTCTGTAACAGCCTCCAGGAAAATATGTGGGTCAACATGCCGGTCAACGCCGACAGCAACTACGAGCTCAACTTCGCCGAGTACGTCGAGGCCAACCTCGATCCCGGGCTGAAAGTGTACATCGAGTACGGTAATGAGATCTGGAACTCGACGTTTGGACACGAATATAAATACGTTAATTCATATGCGACCGCCCATAATCTCGACTTCCCCCAGGCCATGGCCGACCTGGCCACCTACGACTGCTGGAATATCTGGCTCCAGGCGTTCGCCGGCCAGACCAACCGGATGGACCGGGTCGTTGCCTCTCAATTCTCCAATCCCTCGGTGTACAACCAGGAAATCGCTCAGCTCGTGGCGATCAGCAGCTCGACCGATCCCGATCATGGGTTCGACGTCATTGCCGGGGGGGCGTATTTCGCCCCCGACACCAGCTCGTTCAACGCCCAGACGACCGTCCAGCAGTTCGAAGCGGCCGAGATGGCGAATCTGACTGACCAATTCGCGCAGCAACTCCAGAATTTCATGGCGATGAGAAATAGCTGGGAGGAACAACTCAACCAGAGTATCCCCGTGATGATGTATGAGGGTGGAGAGGCCCAGACGGCCCTGGGATCGCCACCCTGGTACAACACCTACGTGGCGGCCCAGACCGATCCCGGCCAGTACCCTGTGATCATGGCTTTCTTGAATATGCTCGAAAACGAGGGTGTGTCGGGGGTCAATTATTACCAGTTCGCCGAGTACCCGAACGCGTGGGGAGAGTTCGGAACCATGGATTACCTGGGCGAGCCCTCAAGCCTGACACCCAAGTACAACGCGCTGGTGAATTTCATCGAATCGCCATACGTGTGGATCGACGGTACCTCCACGGTTATCGATGCGGGCGTGGTTCAGAGTTTCACAGTCACCGTGATGAACGCGGACGGAGCTGGCATCGACACCGGCTATACGGGGACGGTTCAGTTCAGCAGCAGCGACCCTTCGGCCGTCCTGCCGTCTGACTACGCCTTCACCGCTGCCGACCAGGGCACGCATACCTTCTCCGTCACCCTCACGACGACGGGCACGCAGTCGTTCACCGTCGCCGACGTGGCCACGCCGACGATTTCGGGAGTGGACAGTCTGATCGTCGAACCCCCCGGTAGTTCTGCCGCCTTCTTCGGAGCGGACTCGACAACGCAGGGAAACTGGATCGGGACCTACGGCATGCAAGCCTACGACATCGTCAACAATAACACCAGCCTGCCGGATTATGCGACCCTCGCGGTCGCCGGCGCGGCGACTTATGTCTGGACGACCGACACGAGCAATCGAAGCGCCCTCGAGGACGCCAGCGGGACCGGCCGAGTCGCAGCCTGCTGGTACGCCTCCAGCAGTTTCACGGTGGAATTGAACCTGACGGACGGCGAGGCGCACGTCCTGGCGCTCTACCTTGACGACTGGGACAACAAGGGCCGAATCGAGCAGATCCAGATCAGCGACGCCGTCACGGGAAGCGTGTTGGACACCGAGACGATCTCGTCGTTCTCCAAGGGTATCTACCTGGATTGGCGAGTCGTCGGGAGCATCGTGATCACCATCACAAATCTCGCGGGCACAGATATGAACGCGATCCTCAACGGGCTGTTCCTCAACACGACTGCCGCCAACACGGCCATGTTCGTCAGCAAGGACACCACGACACAAGGCACCTGGATGGGGACTTACGGTACCGATGGCTACGACCTGGTCGACGGTCCCTCCAACTTGCCGCCCTACGTCACCGTCTCCGTCGCCGGTGATCTGTCCTACGTCTGGTCCGCCGACACGACCGACGTCCGCGGACTCGAGAATCCCTCGAGCTCCAGCCCCAGCACCAATCGCATCGCCGCCGCCTGGTACTCCTCCACCAGATTCACGGTCACCCTCGACCTGACCGACAGTCAAACTTACGACGTTGCGCTCTATGCGGTCGACTGGGACAAAAAGGGGCGGAGCGAGCAGATCCAGATCGCCAACGCCTCCACCGGGGCCGTGCTGTCCACCGAGACACTCTCGTCGTTCGTCAACGGCGCCTATGAGGTCTGGACCATCAGCGGCGACGTGAAGATCACGATCTCGGCGCTGGCCGGAGCAAACGCCGTCCTCAATGGACTGTTCTTCACCCCCGCGCCCGCGACCACGCCCACGGCGACGTTCGTCAAGTCGGACACAACGACTCAGGGCACCTGGACCGGGACCTACGGAGCCGATGGCTACGACCTCGTCGACGGACCCTCCAGGTTGCCGTCCTACGCCACCGTCTCCGTCACCGGTAATGCGACCTACGTCTGGTCCGCCAACACGACCGACGTCCGCGGCCTCGAGAATCCCTCGAGCTCCAGCCCCAGCACCAATCGCATCGCCGCGGCCTGGTATTCGTCCACCAGCTTCACGGTGAACGTGGACCTGACCGACGGCGAGACTCACGATCTGACGATCTACGCGGTCAACTGGGACAACCGAGGACGGCGCGAGCAGATTGAGATCCTCAACGCGAGCACGGGTGTGGTACAGGATAGTGAGACGCTGTTGTCGTTCAGCGAGGGGGTGTATCTGGTGTGGGCTGTGAGCGGAGACGTGGAGATCAAGGTGACGGACCTGGGCGGGCCAAACGCCGTGCTCAATGGGCTGTTCTTCGATCCCGCTCCGACTCCGACTCCGACACCCACTCCGACTCCGACACCCACTCCGACTCCGACACCCACGGCCACGGCCACGTTCGTCGAGACGGACACGACGACGCAGGGCACCTGGATGGGGGTCTACGGCACGCAGGGCTACAACGTGGTTGACGCCACGCCCAGCTACCCCTCCTACGCCACCGTCACCGCCTCCGGCTATTCGACCTACGTCTGGTCCTCAGACACCACCGACGTGCGCGGCCTCCAGAATCCCAACGGCTCCGGGGGGCGCATCGCCGCCGCCTGGTACTCGTCCACCAGTTTCACGCTGAACATCGACCTGACTGACGGCCTGGCCCATAACATCGCCCTTTACGCGGTCGACTGGGACAGCCACGGGCGAAGCGAGCAGATCCAGATCACCAACGCGTCCACCGGCGCCGTGCTGGACACCGAGACCCTCTCGTCGTTCGTCAACGGCGCCTACGAGGTCTGGACCATCAGCGGCGACGTGACGATCACGATCACGAACCTGGTCAGCGGGAAAAACGCCGTGCTGAACGGGATCTTCTTCGACCCGGCACCCGGATCCATCCCCCAGTCCATAACGGACGCTTCCCTGTCCCAGCAGTACGCCGCGATGCCGTCCCAAGGGATCGCGAGCAATGGCGGTCTGTCGGCCTACCTGGTCGGCACATTTCAGTTCGGCGCCAGCGACGGTCAAGCCGCCATGCCGACTGACTTCACCTCCACGACCGCCGACGCGGGCACGCGGAGGTTCTCCCGCGTCTCGAAAAAGGACCCGGGCGTTGAGTAATCGACCGTCACGGTTCCTCATCGTTCCTTCGTTCGAGTTCGCGTCCTGAAGCGAGTGTTTCGCCGCGAGTTCTCGGCCGGACTCCCCTCGACGTTCGTCCAGAGCGACCGCCGCTTTGCGGCGGGCGCGTGTCGGTGCAAGCGGGGACATGTCCGTCTCTCTCGCCGGCCTTGACGCCCAGGGGGTTTCGGGCCGGGCTCGGCCTGGTACGATGGGAGGGAGTCATGACCAACCGCCCGGCCGGTCCTGCTTAGTCCGGCCCGGCCCGGCACGGTGCGGTCGATCGACAGGAGGAAACGAGCATGCGCCGAGGGACCGCACTCGCGGGCTTCACTGCAATCGAGGTGCTGGTGGTCATTGCGATCATCGGCGTGCTGGTGGCCCTCTTGCTGCCGGCCGTGCAGGCGGCGCGCGAGGCGGCGCGGCGAGCCCAGTGCGCCGGCAACCTGCACCAGCTCGGGGTCGCCATCAACAATCACGTCAGTCGCTCGGAGTCCATCCCCGGTAGCCTCTTCCGGCTCTTGAGAGAGATCGAGCAAACCGCCCTGGCCAACCTCCCTCGCGACACGACGACGGCGACGCCCGCCGGACTGACCGCACGGTCGACCACGATTTCCGTGTTCTTGTGTCCCTCGGACCAGGCGCTGGCGGGGCTTCCGGGTGGCAACAATTACGCCGGCAACGGTGGCGTCGGGTTCACCAGCTCCGGCCGCGTACGGAACGGGGCCTTCGGCGCCTCGATCCGGGATTTCGCCGATGGGCTGAGCAACACGGCAGCCATCTCGGAGTGGGTCCGGGGCAACGGCGACCCCCTGGTTCGCGACCCCAAGCGGGCCGTCTTCTCAACCCCCAATCAGCTCACCGGCCAGACGAACCTCATGCCGTTCGCCGCGGCATGTCATGGCCTGGACCCCCAGGTCGCGCAGCTCGCAAGTCTCGGCAAGGGCATGGACTGGACGGCCTTTGGGTTCGGGTACACGCTGTACAACCACATCCTCGGGATCAACGACCACACGTGCACCAACGGTGGGCTCGTCAACCAGGGCGCCTGGACCGCCGGGAGCCTGCACCCCTCGGGGGCCAACGTCCTCTTCGCCGACGGGCACGTCATCTTCGTGAAAGACACGATCGCCCTGCCGACCTGGCAGGCCCTGGGCACCCGGAACGGGGGAGAAACCGTCTCGGCGGAATCGCTTTGATGCCGGCTTCCCTCACGCTTTTCCCTGGATTCGCGGAAAGTGGCGTGAGGGTGATGTCGGGGCCGGGCAGTATTCTCTGAAGAGACGGAGCGGCCCAAGCCACGCGACGTAACGCACCGCAACGGAGCCACCATGAGAGGTGCACGAACCGAAGCCAGCCGGCAGCTCGAGCGGTTGTTCCGCGTGGGGACCGTGGGCGGGCTGACCGATGCGCAGCTCCTGGATCAATTTGTGGCCGGTGACGACGAAGCGGCGGAGGCCGCGTTCGAGGCGATTGTCGGGCGGCACGGGCCGATGGTCCTGCGAGGATGCCGGACTATGCTCCGCGACGTCCACGCGGCGGAGGACGCCTTTCAGGCGACGTTCCTGGTGCTGGCCCGCAAGGCGCGGACGCTCGGCGAGCGGGAGCTCCTGAGCAACTGGCTCTACGGGGTCGCCCTGCGGACAGCACGGAAGGCGAGGACCGCCGCCGCGCGACGGTTGGTCGGCGATCGTGAGGCGGCTTGCCGGCGGTCCGTCGCGATCGCGGATCGGCCGCCGGATGAGGGCGAGTCCCGGGACGAACTGGTGCGCATCCTCCACGAGGAGATCGGCCGCCTGCCGGGATCGTACCGGTCGGCCGTCGTGACCTGCTACCTCGAGGGGATGACCCAGGAACAGGCGGCCCGACAGCTCCGACTGGCCGAGAGCACGGTGCGGGGCCGGCTGGCTCGGGCGCGGAAGCTGCTCGCCCGCCGGTTGACCCTCCGGGGCGTCGCGCTGTCGACCGGGCTGCTCGCGCTGGGCACCCTCGCCGACGCGGCCACCGCCCGACTGTCCGAGGCCACCGTCGAGTCCGTGGCGCGGGCCGCCCGTCTCTTCGGGAAATCAGGCCAGGCGACCGGCGGCGCCGTCTCGTCGACGGCCCAATCCCTCGCCCACGGAGTGCTCTCCACCATGTGGCTCTCATCGTTCAAGACCGTCGCGGCAACGCTGGTCGCCATCACGCTCACAGCGGTTGGAACCCTCGCGCTGACCCAGCGCGCGACCAAGGCGCAATCCCAGATCGAAGCCGCCGAGTTCGCGATGTCCCTACCCGAACCCGTATCCGCAACCGCGGCAGAGCCCTCACCGGCACCGGCCGCTCCTTTGCCGCAACAGTCTGGCACTGGTCGGCGAAAGAAAACGACTGGCAAGGGGCAGAGCCAACCACAAACCGCCGCGGTCGACCCGAACCTAGCGAAACGTGTGCCCGGGCCGATCCTCCGGTCGGTCCCCGTGTCCAAGGACTGCATGATCCTGGCTTACCTTCCCGACCAGAATCTTGGTCACGTCGACAACTTCGGGTTGGGGAACAACGGCGGCGGAGTCCGGGCCTTGATCGAGTGGGCAGCGATCCCACGAGATGAAGCCGCCGCCCCCGACCGGCAGTTCCTGATCGCGCTCTATTCGCGCAAGACCAGATCGAACCCACCCACCGGCCCGATCCACGCGTTCGAGCTCTTGGACGACTGGCACGAGATGGCCCACTGGAGTCAACATCCCCGCTACGATCCGGAGCCGTTCGGGACCTACAAATTCGAACCAGAAGACGGCTGGAAGCTCTTCGACATCACGCCCCTGGTTCGCGCCCAGTTCAAGGCCGAACGCGAAAGCCACGGCATTCTGCTTCGGTTCCTCAGCGAAGATTTCAGGGGACCTAATTGGTCCGGCTACGATCTCGTCAGCCGGGAAGGGGCCGCCGAGTGGGCGAGCCGCCGTCCTGTGCTCCTGGTCGTCAAGGCCGCGAAGGCGGAGCAGACTCCGGTGAAATGACGAGCCGGGGAGGACAAAGACGACCCCGGCCGGCCCGCTCGCAAGATCGTCTGCCCAGGGTCTTGCCCTTCGACGCTCCGCCCGATTCAATGGGGGGACGACGACTGTCGGACGTCGTCGGCCGCACCCGTTTCGATCGGAGCGTCGTCATGGATCAACCCGCCACGAAGCTCGCAAGGAGTGCTTCAGCCGCCATCCTCTTCCCGATCACGGGCCTGCTGGGCGGGTTCTTCGTGGGAGCGCTCCGGGCAAGCACCAAGGGGCCGGACGAGATTGCCAGGCTCGGCTGCGTGCTCCGATGGGGGATCTCCGGGTTCTTCCTGGGGCTCTTCCTGATCGTGCTCCTGTCGCTCAACCTGCGAGGGAAGAGCATCGTCTCGGTCCGGGGATCGATGGCCTTCGTCGCGATCGCCGGACTGCTCTTGTGGTACATCACTCGGGTCCTCTTCGGCGTGATGGGCCTCGAAGGCTTCTGATTCCCGGTGCGCCGCCCCAAGGCTCAATTCGGAAGCCGGCCATATTTCCCACTTGAATCCAATACTGAACTTCGTTACACTATCGCTCGGCATTGGCCGATAACAGTCTATGAGCGGGGGATAGTGCCTTTCGAAGGGCGCGGATTCTTCCGGAGAAGGAGACCAGCGATGATGTGGCGGCATGGTGACGTCTTCATAGCGGCGGTTGATGCGATTCCTGGTGACGCGGTCCATCGGCCCGGGGGCGTCCTGGCGGAAGGCGAGGCGACGGGCCACAGCCACCGGATCGAGCGTCCCGGCACGGCCGAGCTGTTGGAACGGGGAGGGACGCTCTACCTGCGGGTGGTCGCCGAGACCGCCACGGTGATCCACCAGGAACATCGGCCGATCACACTTCCCCAGGGTCATTACCGGGTCTGGCAGCAACGCGAATACTCACCCACGATCATCCGCACGGTCCGCGATTGACCCTTCCAGGAGGACGTGCGATGCCCCTGCTGCACAAGACCCGGAAAGAATGGAAACCGCGGATCAAGGCCGGGAGACTGGTCGCTCCCACGGGAGACGCGATCGCCTCGGTGGCGGGTGCCCGACTCGACCTGAGCAAGCGGTCGGGCGACCTGGTCGAACTTCCCGCGGGGTTCAAGGTCCGCGGCCTCGAGCTCCGCGGCTGCACGAAACTGACCCGGCTGCCCGAGGCGTTGACGGTCCAGCACCTGGACCTGGACGGCTGCACGGGACTGAGCTCGCTACCCGAGAGGCTCCGTTGCTTCGAGTTGCGCTTGAAAGGGACGCGGATCACCGCGCTGCCGGCCGGTCTCGAGGTCCAGTCTCGGCTCGATCTTCAGGACTGCACCGAGCTGGCCGCGCTGCCCGTCGGGCTGAAGGTCGGCTCTCTGATCCTCCGTGGCTGCACGGGCCTGGAGTCCCTGCCCGAGGGCCTCGACGTCCAGTTCCTCGACCTCCAGGGGTGCACGCGGTTGACCGGCTGGCCCGAGGGGGCGCGGGTCCGGATGGGGCACCTGAACCTCAGAGGGTGCGGCCGCCTCGCCGCACTTCCGGCGTTGATGGGCCGGGAACGGCTGGCGCAGCTCGATATCTCGGGATGCTCTCGTCTGACCGCGCTGCCGGAGGGCCTCCAGGTCGGCTCCTGGATCGAGATCGCCGGCTCGGGCCTCACCGCACTGCCGCGATCGATGGCCGGCGTGCGCCTGCGCTGGCACGGTGTGACCATCGACGAACGGATCGCGTTTCACCCGGAAACGATCACCGCGGATGAGGTTCTCGCCGAGGAGAACGCCGAGCTCAAGCGCGTCCTGCTCGAGCGATGCGGGCTGGAGCGGTTCCTGAGCGAGGCTCAAGCCGACGTGCTCGACACTGACAGCGACGCTGGTGGCGTCCGCAAGCTGCTCTGCGTCCCGATCGAAGGCGATGAACCGGTGGTCTGCGTCATGGTCCACTGTCCCTCGACAGGAGGGCGCTACTTGCTCCGCGTCCCGCCCACCATGACCACCTGCCGCCAGGCCGTCGCCTGGACCGCCGGATTCGACGACCCGAAGCTCTACCAGCCGGTGGCCGAGGCGTGAGGGGCGAGGATTCCCGATTCGAGATTCCAGATTCCAAACTCCGGAATCGTCTTCGTCTGGAATGTGGAATCTCGAATCTTGAATTGAGAATTCCCCAGATGTGAGGACGGCGCAGCGACCCGACGAAGGGTGAATCTACCGGATCGGAATCCGCTCGAGGATACCCGGGCCGAAGACCCGATCGAGGCCCAGGTGATCCAGGTGGACGTACCCGATGTGGCAGGAGCACGTATCATTGGGACAGGGCCGGTCGACCAGGGCCGATTCGAAGCCCGGCTCATAGATGTTGCCGATCGGCTCGGGGATGAAGTGGCAACGTCGGATAGTCCCCTCACCATCCACCGCGATGACCGAACGCCCGGCGCGGCAGGACCGGCCGAGGCTCGGATGCCGCATCGTGTTGATCGGGAACAAGGGATCGATCGCCTCGAAGTGCCGCAGCTCGTCACGGGAGTAATAGTCGGGCACGCGCTTGTACGCGTTGATCCAGAGATAAATGTGCGGCGGCAGCTCACGGCGCAGAGCCTGCGCCTCGTCGAGATGCTCCCTGAGCCCGACGACTCCCACACTGAATCTCACCCCGCTCCGATCGAGCTCCCGGCATCGGGCAAGGAAGACCGCGCGATCCACTTCCGTGGGGTGAAACGTGGTCCAGAGGGCGAGCCGCTGCCGATCGCAGTCCGCGACCCAGTCGAGCGGGCACGAGAGATTGGTCTGGATCGCCGCTCGCTCGACGTGAGGGAGCCGGGTCAAGCGGACCAACGCGTCGCGATACCAGCGGCGGGTGAGCGCCTCGCCCCAGGGAGTGAACAGGATGGCGATCCGGTCGTCGCGACTCGGCGCGAGGCAACCCAGTCCGTGAACCGCTCCAGGGCGCGTCGGTCGCGGGCCAGCTCGGTCGCCGTCTCGTGGTGCTTGGCGAACGGGCAATAGTCGCAGCCGTAGTTGCAACTGGAAAGCGGGCCGCGGTAGAGGATCGAGAGACTCATCGCCATTCGTAGTCCTCCATCAGCCGCCGGACCTTTTCCGAATAGAGCCAGGGACCAATCGCGTCGGACCTCTCAAGGCCCGAGTCGGTCAGCGTGACTCGATCCGTGGAGCGCGCCACGAGACCGAGCTCTTCCAGCACGTCCAGCTCGGGAAGATCGTCCAGGACCGCGGAGCCGAACCGGCGGCCATACGCCTCGAAAGGCAGCCCTTCGCCCGACAGGAGGGATTGGAGGACGTATCGGCGCCTCTGATCCTCCGGCCCGAGCCGGTAGCCCTGCTCGGCCCGCTCGAACGCGTCGTCCGGCCGCGCCACGTAGGCGTCGAGGACCGCCCGAACGCCCCGCTGTCCGACGGCGTACTCGCTGCTGTAGTGCAGTGCCTGGGTGTACGACCGGGCGCCGCAACCGAGACCGATCATCCCGTCTTCCTGGCACCGGTAGACCGGTCCGCGTTCTTCGGGAGCATGGGAGGCGCGGAACATCCGCATCGAGACCTGAGTGTAGCCTTCGTCCCTCAAGAACGCGCGGGCCTCGCGGTAACAAGCCAGGCGGAGGTCATCCCAATCGCGGTGGGATCGTCCCAGGCCCGTGAGCGGCCGGACGTAGAGCGGATAGAGATACAGCTCCTGCGGGGCGAACCGCAGCGCCGCGCGGACCGAGCCCAGCCAGCTCGCGACGGTCTGACCAGGCAGGCCGTAGATCAGGTCGATGTTCAGGGTCGGGACCCCCGATCGGCGGATCCGGTCCAGTGCCTGCTCGACGACCGCGGTGCGCTGAGGCCGCAAGACGGCCGTCGCCTCCGCCTCGTCGAAGGTCTCGACGCCGATACTGATCCGGCTGACGCCCCGCGCGCGGAGCAATTCGAGCTTCTCGACGTTCGACCGTCTCGGGCGAGACTTCGACCGAGCCAGGGATTCGCGACAGGTCGGCTCCCATCGTCTGCTCGACGACGTCGAGCACCGACTCCAGCTCGCCGAGACCCAGGTAAGTGGGCGTGCCGCCGCCCATCGCGAATCGGGCAAAGGCCGCCTCTCCCATCGCGTCGCGAAGCCGGGTCGCCTGGCGCCTCAGGGCGCTCAGATAGCCGGCCACCAGGTCGTCGGCCGGCCGTGCCTTCGTGAAGAGGTTGCAATACCCGCACCGCATCCCACAGAACGGGACATGGACATACAAAAACAGCGCATCGCGATGCTTCGAGGGCCCAGAGCCGGTCCAGCGGGACCGGCGGATCGAGCCGGCGATAGGCCGTCTTGTGCGGGTACGCGTAGGTGTAACCCTGGTAGGGCGATCCGGTCAGCAAGAGATCGGCGATTGCCGAATGCCCAGCATCAGCGATCACGGCCCGGCCTCCTTCAGGATGAATTCGGCATACGGGACCGTCCAGACCACCGGGTGCCCCAGCCGATGGCCGTGATAGCCGTCCTCACCGTAGGCCGTCCCGTGATCCGAGCAGAGGATGCAGAAGACCGGCCCGCGCCGGCGAACCGCCTCGAAGAGGCGCGGGAGGTGGTGATCGACGTACGCAAGGGCCGCCGCGTGCGACGCGATCGAGTCTTCCACCGCCCCTTCCAGGTAGAAGCGGTTGGGCTGATGAATGGCCGACACGTTCAGGAACAGGAACACGCGGCGGCCCGGCGGTAGAGCGTCGAGCCGCTCGACGGCCAGGGCAACCTGGTTCTCGGTCGAGCGGGGATCGGTCACGCCCAGCTCGGGAGCCCAGTGGCTCTCCAAGAACAGGCTCGGCAAGATGTTCCCCAGCGCGCTCTGCTTGTTGAAGAATCCGACGCCGCCGATACAGAGCGTATGATACCCGAGCGCCGCGAGACCCGAAACGATGTCCGGGGCGTCGAAGACGAACGTCTGCCTGGCGATCGTCTCGCTGCCGGGGAACCGGACGGCGAACGGGCGCGGGTGCTTGCCGGGCGCGATCGGGGTCGGCAGGAACCCGGCGAAGAACGCCTGGTGAGCGGCATAGGTGAAACTGGCCGGCGTGTGCCGCGGTTCCCAGACCCCACCGGGTAAAACGGCCGCCAGGTTCGGCGTCCGGCCGGCCCGGATCGCGTCGCGCGCCACGTCGTACCGCAGAGTATCGATCGTAATCAACAAGACGTCATGTGTGCCAATCAGTGTATTGACGTCGATCGCGGCAGGATTCATCCGGCCACCTCCCGTCTCGCGTCGAGGACGGCCGCTACCTCGGCCGCGTAGGTGTCGAGTCCGCGAACCGTGACGCCCGGCAGCAGGTCGCCGAACGCGTTAACCTCGAGGACAGCATGGCGCCGGTAGCCCGGAGCGATCAGCAGGTCGACCCCCGCGTACAGGCAGCCGGCGAACGCTGCCGCGGCGCGACGGCAGGTGTGCAAGACGGCCTCCCAGGCTGACGGCTCCATCCTCGCCCGCAGGGCGTCCACGTCGCCGCGCTGATTCTTCAGGTGCAGGTTCGTCATGGGGCTGCGACTCAGGCGCGGGACGACGTGCTCCGCCCGGCCGCCGATCACGACCACGCGCAGATCGAACGCGTGACCCTCCAGGCCGGCCTTGGGCACCCATTGCTCGACGTGTACTCCCTCGCGACACAGCGCATCGATCATCGCGGCGATCTCCTCGGACCGCTCGTAGCGCCGGATCCGCCGCGAGTTGTACAACCGGAGGTCACCGCGCTCGCGGACCATCTCCACGGTCGAATACGCGACCTGGCGGCCGGGGGCAATCGCCAGCGCCACCACGCCCGAGGCCGACGAGCCGTGCGCGAGCTTGACGAAGACTCGCCCGAGCCTCGCTTGACTCATGTGGGACCTCAGCTCCTCGTAGCACCGTACCGGGCCGAGGGCGCGAGGGCAGGGGACCTCCCGATCGCTCAACCAACGGTGGCAGCGCCCCTTGTCGAACATGACCTCGATCGCACCCGGCGGGTTCATCACGTCGTGAGCCGGACACGATTCGCACTGGCGATCGATCCGCCGCAGGACCGCTCGGAACCCAAGGTACCACTGTCGCGGGTAGAAGATCCATCCGCGATCGAACGGTTGGCGTAACGCCGCCTCGCGACCGATCCGGGCCGCTGCCGGCGCGAATTCGTCCTCGACGTCGGCTCCCTCGGCCACCAGCGCGCGCTCGACCTCGGCATCCTGCCCGGGAGACTCGATCCGCAGGATCGTCCCCTCGCGGATGACATGGTCGAGCGCGATCCGTCCGGCGATGAGGTCGAGGTAGGAGACAACCTGCGCCACCGGCGATCCGAGCGAGGCCAGCGCCTCCTGGAACAAGACCACGCGTCGACTCCCGGGATTGCCAATGACAAGGAAGTCGGGCACTCGCGATGTCTCCTTGACGCAGCCTTCGGCCGCGACCAAAGGAATTCGAGATTCGAGATTCAAGATTCCAAAATCATGTCTATCTGGAATTTGGAATCGGGAATCGGGAATTCCCCAGATGCGCGCACGACACGGCGATCCCACGGGGAGAACCTACTCCGAAACGGCGATGTAACGGTTAAGTTCTCCGCGATACTCGTCGGGCTCCTTGGGATCCGAGGCGTCGAGCTCGATGCCCAGCGCGGCCAACTGGCCGACAAGCTCGGGGGAGACGTAGTGATGATGGATGTCGAGCTTCTGAAGCACGGCGGCGCTCTCGAGGAGCGCCTTGGCCCCCTCGTCGCTCAGGTTGCCCAGCGAGAGGTCGAGGACCTGGATTCGCTCGAGGACCGGCGCCTTGGCGACGGCGACGGCCACTGCGTCGGCGATCTCGCAGTCGCGCAGGCCCAGGTACGATAAGCGCGGAAAGCACCCACCCTCGAGGATCGGCTCGAGGTCGGCGACGGTCGCCGTCCCCCCATATCCTTCACTGCCGAGCCAGAGCTCCAGGTGCTCCAGCCGAGGCAGATCGGACCGGCCGACGGAGCGGACCACTTCCGCGTCCAGGCCGCCGGATTCGATGATGAGCGCCTTCAGACTCTCGTGATGTAACGAGCCGAGCACCAGCCCCGTACCTCCGCGCACCCGGAAGTACTCGAGCTCGGCGTAGGCGTGAAGCAGGGGCGAGACGTCAGTCTGCTGGATCCAGGAGATCTCACATTCCTCGAAGGTGATATCGCCGAGGAACAGCGCTCGGAGACCGGATAACCGCTCGCGTCCCGCGACCAGCGCCGCGACGATCTGCTCCGCCCCGCCGGCCGCTTCGTAAACGCCCTCCCAGGGACCGATGACGAGCCCCGAGACCTCCGCCGCCTTCGGATCATCCAGGAACTGGGCCAGCAAACCCGTCAGCGACTCACCCTCTTCCGTGTCGTCCCAGGAGAGGCTCAGACGGTAGATCGTGCCGACAGGATCTTCGATGCCCTGCTCGGGGGCATAGTCCCGAACGGGCTTCCCCATCAGTTCGTCAACATGTTCAGAGATCGCCACGAATCGACCTCCATTCCCCAGAGGATCGTCGGTCACCGACCGCACCGCGATGGCCGGTCGGACGGACGTTCAGCCAGTTTCGCACACTTGTCACCGCCAGGCAACCGCGCTGGATGATCCGATCCCTCAAAGGGGCGAGCACCCGGTGGAATCGCGGATTCCCGATACGTTGCCAGCGGCCGAGGCCGCGGCTAGGATGTGAACCATCGCGATCGCGATCGGTATGCCGGCAGCCGCCGCCGGAGATAGAGCGGCACCCCGGTCGAGCCGAGCCGATCGGGCCCCGTCAGACCACGCCCTGGAGATCCCGGACCATGATCTCTTTCCGATTCCCGACCTCCGCTGCATTCGGCCTGACGGCGCTGATCCTGGTTGCCTCGAGTTCCTCCGGGGCTGACCCGGCGACCGTCGATGAAAAACGGATGGAAGCCTGGTGGACCGACCTGGAGAAGGACGAGACCGCGGCCACGCGGGCCTTGCTCAACCTGGCCGGCCGCCCGAAAGACGCGGTCGCCTTCCTCAAGAAGAAGATGAAGCCGCTCACGATCTCGTCCGGAGAGATCAAGGCGCTGATTCTCAAACTGGGCAACGCCAATGAGAAGGTCTGGAAGCCGGCGTTCGAGGAGCTCGAGTATTTCGATCCACGGCTGGCGATCGACCTCCAGACCCTGATGGATCGCTACACCGAATACCCGACCCGACAGCGCCTGGTCGAGGTCTTGAGCGGCCGCGAGGCCGACTCGATGAAAACGAGAGAAGACTTCCAGTTGAGAAAGACCGGGAGCGGGTTCAACTTCTCGGGCAAGACGGCCCGAGGCGTCGGCTCGTGGTGGGCCGAGCACCTGGTCGAGCGCATCAACTCGGGTGATCCCCGGCGCGACACCAAGAAGAAGTGGACCCGTGCCGTCCGCGCCATCGTACTGCTGGAACATATCGGCACGCCCGATGCCGTGGCCATCCTCCAAAACATGGCCACCGGCCATCCCGACGCCCATCCCACCAAGGTGGCCAAGGAAGCCCTGAAAACCGCGGGTCGTGGGTAGGAGGCAATCGAATCGGTGCCGAGGCCGACCGCACGTTTGAACCGGGGAGGAACTTCGAGCATGGCTCATCGCACCCCGCAGAGGACGATCAACGGCGTCTGTCCGGTCTGCGGCCAATCACGGATATCCGTGGTCCTCGAAGGCTCAACGACGTTCTTTTGTGCGGGGCCGAACGCGTATTGCGCCTGGTGGGTAGGGCAGTGTCACCGATGCCATCGCTATCTCGAAAGTTACAGAGACGCCGATCGAAAGAGCGACGAGCAGGAATGGACACCCGTGGACGAGGAGAAGGTCGAGTTCCTCTTTGGTAGTCCTTCACCCACACGGTACTTCCCGGAAGCCGACCCTTGATGGGCCCCCGAGCTACACGGCTGAACCAGAGCGAGGAACGCGGAAGCGATGGTCTTTCGTAGGGAGTCGGATCCGTGCCGATGGCGGCGATCGCCATGGCGAGCCATCGATTCGCGGATTCTCGACCACGCCGGTTTTCTTCCTTGACTCCGATACTGAACTTTGTTACACTATACCACGGCATCTGACCATCCGGTCGATGGGAGGGGCAACGTCTGTCCAAGGCGCGGATCTTTCCCGAGAAGGAGACCAGCGATGACGTGGAAGCATGGCGACATCTTCATAGCCACCATTGATGCGATCCCTGGCGATGTGATCCGGCGGCCGGCGTGGGTCCTGGTCGAAGGGGAAGCGACAGGCCACAGTCATCGGCTGGATCAGTCGGGAGTGGCCGATCGGCTCGAGCGGGGCGAGACGCTGTATCTACGCGTGCTCGCCGACCGGGCCACCGTGATCGACCATCAGCATCGACCGATCACCCTGCCGCACGGTCTCTATCAGGTCTGGCAGCAGGGCGAGCCTTCACCCGGCGTGCCCCGGAACGGCGCGAAGGGAGACGCGGAGATCTCCAGGAAGCGACGGTTGACAAGGCGCATGCGGGAACCGCTGCTCTCGGCGGTCGCCGTGTCGATTGGGTCGTGAAGTGGCGTGGTCCGCCCGGCTCTCCGGGGCGGGCGAGTCGCTCCCTCCCACGAAGGGGAAGCTCTCATGAAACCGAGCACGGGCGAGATGTTGGCCGCCCTGAAGAGCGTGGAGTGGTTCTCCGGAGTCGGCGATCTTGTGGCCGAGGAGCATCAGGAGGCGGTCATCACCGTCTCCTCGTGGGAAGAGGCGATCCAGTGCTCCAGCTCGAACGCGTGGGACGACTTTCGACTCGAACAACAAAACCTGGTGACGATGGACCTGCACGAGCACGCGCGTGAGCGTTATCAACACTGGAACGCGATCGCGCGTGAGATGAAAGCGGCTTTCATGCCCCTGGTGAGGCGAAAGATCAAGTCGGTCGTGAAGGCACACGGGCTCCCCGACGACTTCCAGAAAGGCGTTGACTGGGACATCTTGATGGCCTGCATGGAAAGCGAGTATGCCGATATCCGCGCCCGGACTTCTTCACCGGACTCATCGGCTGGTACCTGAGAGGCCGGTTTCCTTGTGGATGGGGCAAGATAGCTCGAGGCGGCAAGGTCTAACGGGCCCGGATGCCGCCGGAGAACGCGCCCGAGGCACCCCACCCTTTACTCCGCGCGCTCAACTTCCCCCTGCTGGAGCCTCCGATTCGCCTGCCGAAGGGAAACCTCGTCATCTTCTGAATCCCGCGGGAGCGCCGCTCATCCGGGGATCCCGGCCTTGGCCCGCACGGCGCCCGCGAGCCGTTCGCGGTAATGCTCGAGGCCGGGGACGGCCAGGCCAGGCACCTTGGCCGTGTCATCCCAGTGCCGCAGGCGGAGGGCGTCGCGATAATATGGGTTGGCCTCGAACTGCGCGCGTTCGTCGGCTCCCATCGGACCGCCCTGCAATTCCAAACTGAGACGCGAGGCGGGCGAAAGGCCGTCGAGGTAGGAGGGATCGACGGCGCAGAGGTATCGCTTGGCGGCGACGTGCAGCCGGACCGGCGCCGTGACTTCGGGACCGAAGTGGCGGGCCAACCACGCGCCGCCGGCCTCCTCGTGACGGCCGTCCACGCCCCGGTCGGCAAGGTCCTCGTCCTGACCATCGAGCAGGTGCCCCACGTCGTGCAACAGCGCTGCCACGACCAGTCGGTCCGGCGCGCCTTCCTGCTCGGCCAGGTCGGCGGCCTGGAGCGCGTGCTCGGCCTGCGATACGGCCTCACCGTGATACGCCGACGCCCCGCGGCGCGCGAACAAATCCAGGATCTCTTCGACAACATTCATTAGGGACATCCTTAACTTTCGATACGATCAACAATTCCCAGGCCCGAGTTGACCTCGAACGAAACCGGTTTCGTCGAGGGCACCGGGCGGAGCTGGTCGACCAGGAAGAACCCAGCCGCCACGCTCGTCAGCACGGCAACGCCCGCCAACACCCAGAAGACGCCCTGCCAGCCCTTCGCGACGGAGATCTTCGCGATCCCCACGCCGGCCAGCGCGCCTCCCAGGTAGCCGAGGCCGTCGATGATCCCGCAGGCGGTCGCGGCGCCGCGCTTGCCGCCCAGGTCGAGCGAGATCGCGCCGGCCAGGTAAGAATACGGTCCGATCAGCAGGAATGCCACCAGGGAGAGCAGGATCAGGGCCGTGGCGCGACCGCCCCGAGAAGTCCGCCGTGCCGAGCACGATCAAGGCCAGTCCGCAGAGCGTCATCCCGACCAGGATCACCGCCGCGCGGCCGCCGCGACCGAAGCGGTCGCCGAGAATCCCCGCGGCGATGACCGAGATCCCGCCGAAGAGGGGAAACAGACTGCTCAGTCCGGCGCCCGAACCCTGGCTCAGTCCGACCCCTTCCACCAGGTAGGTCGGCGTCCAGGTGTTGAACGTCTCGCGCAACAAGGTCATACCGACCGACATGAAGCACACGATCCAGAAGGCGGGACTCCGCGCCATCGTGGCGAAGAGCGGGCCGGCCGCATCGGGATTCGGGTCCTCGCCGAGCGTGCCGAACAGGTTGCCCGGGTTGGTCGGCGGCTCGGGGAGGCCGAGATCCTTCGGCGACTCACGAATCCAGACCGCGTTGAGGATCCAGATGCCGGCCAGCACGCCCGCCGCGACCCAGAAGACGCCCCGCCAGCCCATCCCGGCGCTGATCAGACGCCCCATGAACGCGTGCGCCACCGCGTCGCCAAACAGAAAGCTCAGGCTGATGATCCCCATCACCGTGCCGTATCGCGAATAGGAGAACCAACGTGATGTGATCTTGATCATCCCCGGCCAGCCCACGGACTGGATCAGCCGATTGGCGACCCAGGCGAGCGTGAAGACCGGCAGCGAACCCCCCATCGCGAACAGCATCGTGCAGGCGACTGCACCGGCCATGCTGATCAGATAGTTCTGGCGCCCGCCCAGCCGGTTAACCAATCCCCCCGCGAGGAACTTGCCCAGCGCGTAGCCCAGCGTCCCCAGCGTGGTCACCCAGCCGAGCCAGACCTTCGCCGAGTCCCGGTCGATCCCGCGCACCACCAGGTCGTCGATGATCAACGAGATCGTGACCGAGAAGTTCGACCGGCAGAGGTAGAACCCCGAATAACCCAGCACCATCAGCCCCACCATGAGGAGCTGCCAGGTCCTCAATCGTGCCGTGGTCGGGGTGTGGGTCATGGTCTGTGTCATGCGCCGGAGCCTCTCATTCCCGAAGTCTAACACAGGAGACGACGGGCGACGACGTCGCGTCATGGATCGGAGACTCGTCCCGATCGCGACAGCAGGCCGCGCCGTGACGAGATCTCGGGACCGCGCCGGCTTGCACCGGACAGCCCCGAGACTCGTCGGTCGTCGCGATTTGTCCCCCCGCAACACCCTGGTGTTGGGGAGTTTCCGAGCCGCCCACGCCTCGATCGATCAATACTGGTCCGAACTGATGATCTCGCCGCCGGCGCGGGTGATCAGGTAGACGACGACGAGCGGGTTGATGCTCTCCTTGATGAAGTGCACCGAGCCGTCGGCGAACAGAGCGTTGGCCCCGCCGGGATGGAATGCGTAGATCTCGTTATTGCTGGTGCAGTTGATCAGGCAGATGCCGGCGCCGCGGATCCCGTTTGACGATGACCCGTCGAGGTGGGCGAAGGAGAACGGGTCGGCCCAGGCCCCGCCGCCACCACTGACCGGGTTGATCACGCCATCGACCGGGCCGCCGTTCTGGATATAGATCGTGCGCGCGTGGTTGTAGCCGACCGGACGTCCGGCTCCCTCGGCGATCATCAGGGTGTTCGACGTGCCGTCCGTGATGCTGGCGATCCGGACGTGCGCGATCGGGGTACTCACCAGGCCGGTCGTCGGGTTCGAGGTCGAGATGTCGCAGATGGTCCCGCTGTCGCTGCTCGTGAGCGCGTTAGCAGCAGCCTGCGGGTAGCCCAGACTCACCAGCAAGCTCGTGTGGAAGCCCGGGGTTGCGAAGTAATCGGTCCGGCCCCACTCCTGGTCGGGAGGGCTGGGGACCGGGCTGCCACTGCCGTTGCCGTAGCCGCTCCAGCAGGTGTTGTAGTAGTTGATCCTGCCCGGCGGCGGGTGAGGAGGGGCAGAGGAACGCGTTGATCACGGTGGAATACGCCGAGTTCTGACCGATGCCGGGGAACAGGCCCCCCGAGCCCCCGGCGGCCGGCGGCACATTCATCTGGTCGAGCGCGGCCAGGTTGAAGTTGATCATGTTGTAGACGTTCTGCTGCTCCATGTACGGGAGGATCCGGGTGAAATTGCCCGCATTCTCCTGGTTGGAGGTCGCCACCGCGGAAGGGTCTGGATCGGGCAGATAGGGCGGGACGAGATAATCGACGTCGGGCGGCATGTAACCGTTAGAGCTTTCGAAGTTGAGCGTGCCCAGGCCGATCTGTTTCAGGTTGTTGACGCATTGCGCACGGCGGGCGGCCTCGCGGGCCGACTGCACCGCGGGCAGCAGCAGGGCGATCAGGACCGCGATGATCGCGATCACCACGAGGAGCTCGATCAGTGTGAAGGCCCGGCGAGGCCCGGTACGGACGCGGGTCATGGTGTCTACTCCCAAGGATGAGGGTTCGATGCAGAGACGAAGATGCGGGCACGACAATGTGGCCGCATGGTATCGAGTGAGTTGGTGGATCGAATCGCGTCACTTGAGCGTGATTTCGAGGGTACCCAGGTCGGTGGAACCGGGCTTGATCTCAGCCTTGAGCTGAGGCTTGCTCGAGTCGGAGTACCGGCCCTTCAGGCGATCGGAAGGGACGGGATCGAGCTTGTCGTGCTTGGCCACGACGATCTGCTTGCCCCGGACTCTCGTGGTCTTGGTCTTGCTGCCAGCCCCGGCCGCTACGGATTCGTCCGGCTCGGGCCACTGGACGAGCACGTTGTACTTGCCGGGCGCGGCCCCTCGGCCCAGCGAGGCACTCTCGACGACGAAGGACCCGTCGTCGCTGACGACCGCCGACGGGATGACACCCGCCGCCGACGGCGGAGGCGCGGGCTCGCCGGGTTGGCGGTGGAAATACAGGATAGCCCCGGCCGCCGGCTGGCCGTCGCAGACGACCTTGCCCGTCGCTGACGCCAGGCCCTCGGCCGTCCCACCGCACGACGACAGCATCAGCGCCAGGGCGGGCAACACGATCACAGCAACCCGGGAACGAATCATCACGTCGCCTCCCTCCGAGCCGAACCAAAGGCCCGGACTTTTTGACCTCATGCCGCATACTGTATATACAGATTCGGCTCCGGAACGAGAAAGATTGTCGCCGCTGTTTCTTCGTTTGCAAGTGAATAATCGATGAAGTCCCCGGGTTCCTTTGGGGAAGGGACCGCGATTGACGGACAATCGCGACGAGGAGTCTCGGAATCTCCACAGCAATCTGCGCTACACAGTTGTCGCTCCGAACGGTTTCGGGTACGATTGAGTCGGTTTCGATTCGAGTGATGGGGCTTGAGGTTGGGGCGAGCCCGAGGGGGCTGGGAGGGTCGATGACTTCCGCGTCATTGCCGAAATATCTGGATATTGCCCGGGCGATCGAGTCGCAGGTCGTGGGGCGGGAGGGGCGAAGGTGCCGAGCTCACGGGAGATCGCCGCGGCCCATGGCGTCTCGGTGGTCACGGCGTCGCGGGCGATCCAGGTGCTCCGGGACAAGGGACTGATCCGGACGGTGGAGCGATCGGGCAGCTTCGTGACGCCGGTCGCGGCGGCGGCGAGCGGGGAACGCTTCGCGCTGGTCCAGAGGAGCACCCCCGGTCCTGGGCTACAGGCGAGCCTGGCGTTCACCCAGGCGGGGTTCGCCGCCATCCGCCGCCAGGAGGGTGTCGCGGTCGAGGTCGATCGGTTCCACTTCGACGAGGCGACGCGCCCGGCCGACCTGCGTCGACAGGCCCGCCGCGCGGCCGAGGCCGGTATCTCGGGGATGATCTTCATGCCCTCGCGCTACAAGGACGAGGCCACGCGGCAGGACGAGGCGTTCCTCCGCGCCTGCCGCGAGGCGGGGATCGTCGTCGTGCTGATCGAGCGCAACCTCCGTGGCCTCGGCCGACCGCTGGAATATGACCTCGTCGCGGCCGACGACCTCGACGGCGGGCTGCGATGCACCCAGCATCTGCTCGAACAGGGCCGGCGGCGGATCGCGTTTCTCACCGGATCGCCCACCAGCAGCCACCAAGGCCGCCTGGCCGGTTACCTCGCCGCACTCCACCACGCGGGCAACGGCTCCGCTCCTCTCGTGCTGGAGCAGTCGTCGGGCCTCGCCACCAAGGAAACCTACGCGGAGCTGGCCGACCGCATCCTGGCGCAGGCCGCCGACGGCGTCGTCTGCTATCAAGACTACATCGCGCTGGGATTGATCCTCGAGTTGCTCACCCGTGGCGTCCGCGTGCCGGGCGATGTCGCGATCACCGGCTTCGACAACCTGCCGATCGGCAAGGCCTACTCGATTGGCGTGACGACCTATGCCTTCTCGTCCGAGTCGGTCGCGCGCCTCGCGACCCAGCTCATCCGGGCCCGGGTCGCGGGCGACACCGGGCCGCCGGTCAAGGTGCTGATCCCCGGCCAGCTCATCGTGCGCGAGAGCAGCCGGGCCGCGGAGAGTTCCCAGGAGTGAGGCGAAGAGTGACCAGACGGAGCCGGCCCCGACTTCTCGGGATCTTCCAGAAAAATCCGCATGACCTCCATGCGGACGTGAGTTGCCTGTGATAATCTCATTGGCTTTGACGGAAATCCTCGATCCAGAGCCCCAACGCCGCGGACCGATCGATCCGCGGGTTTCCAGCCACGAGGAAGCGAGACCGCCCATGACCATCACGAGATCGAGAGCGTTTGCCTTGCTGGGACTGCTGGTGCTGGCGGCATTCGTCGCAGGCATGGCGCGTCTGGCGCCGGTCTGGATGGGCCGCCAGCCCGACGGCAGCTTCCTCGTCTCCACGGGGCAGCGGATCGAGGCGGGCTCGATCGCCTTCAACGGCCGGCCGATCGACCTGGCACTCCATCCCCGCGGTGAGGTCTTCGCCGTCCTGAACAAGGCCGAGGTCTTCCTGGCCAACACGGCGGGCACCCGGGTCGGGCGGCGGGTCGCCCTCTTCACCCGGGAGGGCGAGACCTCGGCCGGGTTCCACGGGCTCGTCTGGTCGCCCGACGGCACGCGGCTCTTCGCCAGCACCAGTCGGGGTTACGTCCAGGCGTTTGCCTACCAGGACGGCACGCTCACGCGCGGGGACAGGATCGCGGTCCAGCCCGCGGGAGCCCGGGGCAACCCCGTACCCGGCGGGATGGCGATCACCCGCGACGGCTCTCGGCTGTTCGTGGTCGCGGCCAACCGCAACGCCGTCGCCGAGATTGATCTCACAACGCGCGCGCTCGTCCGCGAGTACCCGGTGGAAACCCTGCCCTATGAGCCGAGGCTCTCGGAGGACGAGCGAACGCTGATCGTCAGCAACTGGGGCGGCCGGCTGCCCAAGCCCGGCGACCGGACCGCCAAGAGCCAGAACCTCGACATCGTGGTCGACGACCGAGGCGCACCGGCATCCGGAACAGTCAGCCTGATCGATCGCGCCTCCGGCGCAACCCGTCACGTCGCGGTCGGCATCCATCCCACGGCGATCCTCGTCAACGGCCGGCGCGCCTACGTCGCCAACGCCATGAGCGACTCGATCAGCGAGATCGACCTGGAGGACGGCCGGGTCGCGCGGACGTTCCCGCTCCGATGGGGATCGCTCCGCGTGCTCGGTGGCATGCCCAATGCGCTGGCCTTGCGCGGCGGCACGCTCTACGTCGCCGACGGCGGCGACAACGCCCTGGCCGAGATCGACCTCGCCAACGGGCAGGTCCGCGGCTTCCGCCACGCCGGCTATTTCCCCACGGCGGTGGCCTTGAGCGGCGACGGCAAGTCGGCCTTCGTGCTCAACACCAAGGGGAACGGATCGGTCCGCGAAGTCCTCCTCGGCAAGCCGGGCAACGCCCACGACTTCCAGGGCACGGTCACCATCGTCGACCTGACGGCCGACCTCGCCAAGGAGACCGAAGTCGTCGCGCGCAACAACCGATGGGAAGCCAACCCCGGCCGGCCGGCGCTGAAGGTCTACAACGGCGGGATCAAGCACGTTCTCTACATCATCAAGGAGAACCGCACTTACGACGAGGTCTTCGGCGACCTGCCCATCGGCAACGGCGACCCGAAGCTGTGCAGCCTCGGCGAGACGGTCATGCCCAACCACCGCAAGATCGCCCGCGAGTTCACCTTGTTCGACAACGGCTATGTCTGCGGGACCAACAGCGCCGACGGGCACGCCTGGTCAACCCAGTGCCTGGCCAACGACTACCTCGAGCACTTCTACGTCGGCTACTCCCGGACCTATCCCGACGACGGCGACTGCGCCATGTCGATCTCCAACGGCGGCGCCCTCTGGGACGCCGCACTCAAGAAAGGGCGTTCGATCCGCGTCTGGGGCGAGTTCTGCGACGACAAGCTCGCGACCTACGACCCGAAGCCGAAGGACTGGTTCGAGCTCTGGGAGGATCGCGTCAAGGGGACGCACCGGTTCAAGTTCACCGCCGACACCACAGTCGCCAGCCTCAAGCCATTGATCAACCGCGAGGTCCACTACTGGCCGCTGCTCCAGAGCGACCAGTTCCGCGCCGATGTGTTTATTCGCGAGTACGAGGATTTCAGCAAGCAGGACAAGGTGCCGGAGTTGATGATCATGAGCCTGCCCTGCGACCACTCCGAGGGGACCGACCCGAAGTATCCGACGCCCCGCGCCATGATGGCCGATAACGACCTGGCATTGGGCCGGGTCGTGGAAGCGGTTTCGAAGAGCCCGCAGTGGAAGGAGACGTGTCTCTTCGTCGTCGAGGACGACGCCCAGTCGGGCCCCGACCACGTCGACGGCCACCGCACCGTCTTCATGGCCATCAGCCCCTACAGCCGCCGCAAGACGGTCGACTCGACGTTCTACACCCAGGCGAACATGATCCGGTCGATCGAGATGATCCTGGGCCTCGACCCGATGAACAAGTTCGACTCGGTCGCCGAGCCGATGACCGCCTGCTTCAGCGACCAGCTCGACCTGACGCCCTATCGCCCCGTGAAGAGCAACGTGCCGCTCGACGAACGGAACCCCTCGGGCACAGCCATGACCGACGCCGATCGCTACTGGCTGGAGAAGACCCGGTCGCTCGACTGGAGCCACCTCGACGCCCCCGATCCCTACTGGATGAACCGGATCACCTGGTATAGCCTCTTCAAGGGGACGCGCGAATACCCCGGCCGGCCCGGCGAACAGCCGGGGATGGCAGCACGACGACGATGACGATGATGACGAGCGATCCGGCCGCCGAGGATGAGTTTCCGCTGATCCGTTTTCGACCGATGCCATGCCGGGCAAAGGGAAGCGATGTGATCGCATGAGTATTGTGTCGCGGTCCTGGTCGTCGCCATCATGGAAGTCGGACCCGTGTCGCTACGGCTGCGCTCGGTACGCACTGCTGACTCAAAGGCTCATGGTCCAAGAGAATTCATATGATAATCCAAAGCTGCAAAAATCGTCTGAGTGCCCTGAGTGCCGCGCTCGCGGCCGGACTTGTCAGCCTTTGGGTGGTCGTGGCTTTCGCCGACGATCCCGGACAGACGAGCAAGACCGCCCCGAAGGATCAGTCACCCTCCTCCACCCAGGCCGCGATTCTGCTCGGTCGCGTGACGGACGACGCGGAGGCTCCCCTGGCCGATGTCCGGGTGCGCGTCACCGTTCTCCCTGCCACTATTCGACCTCTCCCTGCCACTATTCGACCTACGGCCGGTCCCAGGGAGATCCAGCGACTGGAAGCCAGGACCGATGCCAAAGGGCAATACCGGCTGGAGTTTCCCGGGCTCATCCGGCAGACGAGGATCGTCATCAATGCAGTGAAACCCGGCTATCGCAGCCTGGCGGGACCTCTCATGAGCGGGAGCGAGGCGAAGCGGCTCGAAATCGGGCCGGGTACGACGACGGATGTTCCTCTGATCCTCAAGCCCGGGCTCTATTTCGCCGGCATCGTCGTTAACGAACGAGGGAAGCCGATCCCAGGGGTGAAGATTGCCGCCTATGCCACTGCCAAGACCGCCAGGTCCAGCGCGGCATCGAGCGAACCGAGAGCCAGCCCGATGGGTCGTTCAAACTCTTCAACTATCCGCCGCAGCCGATCGCCCTCCCGAAGGGAGCGACCCGAGGAGAGGTCCTGTTCGAGCATCCCGATTATATCGACCGCGAACTGGAGGATGTTTACGCGCTGCCGCCCGACCGGCGCGGCACGGTGCGGGTTGTCCTCGAGACGGGTCGCCAGATCGCGGGCACCGTGTTCGACGCCGCCGGAAAGCCGGTTCGCGGGGCGATGGTCAAGGTCGTTCGCAAGGACGGGTCGCACCGCAAGGCGACCGCGACCGACGCGAACGGCAAGTTCGCACTGCGCGGCCTGAGCGAAGGCTTGACGATGTTGAGCGCCCGGGCCATGGATATCAGGCAGACGTTTTACCTGCCGATGGCCCTCAAGAGCGATCAGATCGGCCTCGAAGTCCGACTGAAACCGATATCCTTGCCCGCCGACCTCAAGACGTACACCGTGCTCGGCATGCAGCTCGCGGACATGACGCCGAGATTGAAAGACACGTACGATCTTTATGGCGAGCGTGGAGCGGTGATTCTCGATCCAGGCCAGGATTCCGATCGCCTGAGCATCGGTAAGCTCGCCGAAGGCGACACGTTCTGGATGGTCGGCAGGACGCGCATCGGCAACGTTCGCGAGTTCGTCAACCAGATCCTCACCGAAACGGCCGGCCAGAACGCCGAGGTATCCTCGGTCCGCGTCGTCTACAACTTCAACAGGGTCGATTTCGACGGGGCCAGGACTGCGACCATGAAACTCACGAAGGACGACCTCAAGCAGTTGCAGATGGTGTCGGATCAGCTCAGGCCCGAGTCGGAGTGATATCTAGGGTGCTCTTTGAGAACCGGATCTGGGCCGGGACCGAAATCGGTGCTCGCAGAGCACCCTACGAGGATGGGCGTGTCGCCTCCGGCGAGTCATGACTCGTTCCCATGCTCTGCGTGGGAATGCCGTCTGTGACGCTCTGCGTCGTTTTCTTCGCAGAGGACATCATGGGTTTCGGTGACGACCGACGTGCCATTCGGGATCGAAGACGACGCGGAGCGTCGAAGACGGCATTCCCACGCGGGAGCGTGGAACGAGTTATCGTGCCGTGGCAGACATCTCGCCGCATGGCCTGGTCACGGTATAGGATAAATCCCGGGATGCAACCCGAGATTCGGGGGCTCGATCCGACGACCCGGTGTCGGATTCCCGCCGCGAGTCGGTGAGCGAACTCTGGGAGAGAGCCCACTCGGTCAGCCTCGGGATTCGATGGGGATCTGTGGCGATGAACGATGTGACCCGGATTCTCGCGGCAATCGAACAGGGCGACCCGAGCGCCGCCGATCGGCTCTTGCCGCTGGTTTATGAGAAGTTGCGTAAGCTCGCCGCGGCGCGGCTCGCCCGGGAAAAACCCGGCCAGACTCTTCAGGCGACGGCCCTGGTCCATGAAGCCTATGTACGACTCGTGGACGGTGACGACACGAAGCCGTGGAACGGCCGCGGCCACTTCTTCGGCGCCGCGGCCGAGGCCATGCGGCGGATCCTCGTCGAGAACGCCCGCCGGAAAGGTCGGGGCCGGCATGGCGGCGGGCTCAGGCGAGTTGAGCTCGACGCGGCATGTTCGCTGACCGAGCCCCCGGCGGACGACAACCTGCTCGCGCTCGACGAGGCGCTCGACCGGCTCGCCGCGCTCGACCCGAAGCGGGCCGAGGTGGTGAAGCTCCGGTTCTTCGCCGGGCTGACCATGCCGGAGGCGGCCGACGCGATGGGCGTCTCGCTGGCGACGGCCGAGCGATACTGGTCGTTCGCCCGCACCTGGCTCTTCGCCGAACTGAAAGAAGAGCCCCGTCCGACGCTCAGCCGAAAAAAACATCTCCGACGTGAGGGGTTTCGAGGGATTCCGTCGCACGGACAGACAGAACCCTGCACAAGGAGCCCCCTCATGACGACCTGTCCGCCATCGAGTCGATCTTCCTGGCCGCCCTGGAGCGGCCGACGCCCGAGGCCCGGGCCTCGTACCTGGACGCCGCCTGCCCCGACCCGGAAATCCGCCGGCACGTCGAGCGACTGCTCAATGCGCATCCCAAGGTCGGCAGCTTCCTCAATGCCACCGCCGAGGCCGGGACCGCACCGGCGATCACCAGCCGATCGCCGAGCGGCCCGGCACCCTGGTCGGCCCGTACAAGCTGATGGAGCAGATCGGCGAGGGGGGCATGGGCCTGGTGTTCGTCGCCGAACAGCAGCAGCCCGTCCGCCGCAAGGTCGCGCTCAAGATCATCAAGCCGGGGATGGATACCCGCGACGTAATCGCCCGGTTCGAGGCCGAGCGCCAGGCCCTGGCCCTGATGGACCACCCGAACATCGCCCGCGTCCTCGATGCCGGTAACGACCCAGAGCGGCCTGCCCTACTTCGTGATGGAGCTGGTCAAGGGGATGCCCATCATCGAGTATTGCGACGTCCACCAGCTCGCCCCCCGGGACCGCCTGAAGCTGTTCATCAACGTCTGCCAGGCGGTCCAGCACGCCCACTCCAAGGGTGTCATCCACCGCGACCTGAAGCCGTCGAACATCCTGGTGGCCCCCCACGACGGCGTGCCCGGTGGTCAAGGTGATCGACTTCGGCGTGGCCAAGGCCGTCGGCCAGCAGCTCACCGACAAGACGATCTATACCCGCCTCCAGCAGATGATCGGCACGCCGCTGTACATGAGCCCCGAGCAGGCGGAGATCAACGCGCTGGACGTCGACACCCGCAGCGACGTGTACAGCCTCGGCGTGCTCCTGTACGAGCTGCTCACCGGCACCACGCCGTTCGACCGCAAGCGGTTCGCGACCGCGGCGTACGACGAGATCCGCCGGATCATCAAGGAAGAGGAGCCGCCGAAGCCCAGCACGCGGCTCAGCACCCTCGGAGAGGCGCTTTCCACGGTGTCGATGCACCGGAAGACCGAGCCGGCGAAACTCTCGGCCCTGGTGCGCGGCGACCTGGACTGGATCGTGATGAAGGCGCTCGAGAAGGACCGGTCGCGGCGGTACGAGACGGCCAGCGGGATGGCCAGAGACGTCGAGCGTTACCTGGCCGACGAAGCGGTCGAAGCCTGTCCGCCTTCGGCTTCGTACCGCTTGAGGAAGTTCGCCCGCAAGCACCGGGCCGTCCTGGCGACGGCCTCGGCGTTCGCCGCCGTGCTGGTCCTGGGGACCATCGTGAGCGCCTGGCAGGCGGTCCGGGCCAGGCAGGCCGAGCGGATCGCTCGCGTGGAACGAGATCGAGCTGTCGTCGCGGAACATGTCGCCGACGTTTCCCGGCGCGAGGCGGAGGACAAACGGCGAGAGGCCGAGCTCGCCCGGCAATCGCTGCGGCGATCGCTCTACGTCTCGGACATCCAACTGGCGCAGGCGGCCTGGGACAGCGGCAACCGCGACGGGATGCGCGACCTCCTGGAACAGCAGCGGCCGGGATCGGGCGATGACGACCTGCGCGGATTCGAGTGGCGTTACCTTCGAAGATTGGGCTCGACCATCCGTGTGGTCGAACTGTCCGACGGTCTGGAATTTGGAACGATGAGCCGCGACGGGACTCGTTACGTCGCCACCGTGTATTCGCAATCGAAGAAGGGACCGCCCAACGCGGCTGAACTCGAGCTCAGGCTGGTGGATGGTCTGAGCGGCCGAGAAGTGCGCAGGATCGATCCCTACCCTGGCGAGCTCCAGGCATCTGCCCTGGATTCGATCCAGTTTAGCCCCAACGGCCATCGCTTCGTCCACCGCTCGCAAACCCCCGACGCGTCGGGTCGTACGGTCAAATGGGGTTTCAAGGTCTGGGATTGGTCGACCGGTCGCGAGGTGTTTGCGCGCTCCGACTTCACAACAGTGGTCTCGGCGCCGGCGTTCGACCCCTCGGCCACCCGGTTGGCAACGGGGATCGCCCGGCCGAGGGATCAAGGCGGTGGCGACCTGATCATCTGGGACATCGACGGCGGAAAACAGCTCCTGGCGATCCCGCTACCGGACTGCCATTTCCGTGGCTCGTCCTCGATCACATTCAGTCCGGATGGGACACGCATCGCCGCCCTGTTATGGCCCGCCGGACCCTATACCGCCGACGCCCCGCTCGAGCTCCGCGCCTGGGACGCCGCCACGGGCAAGGAGCTGTTCCGCCACGGCATGGGACCCCGGGCGACCGGCCTGGCCTATAGTCCTGACGGGCGAACCCTGGCGGTCTCCTGCGACGGCGGGCCGATGCATCGGATCCGGGATGCCGGCTCGGGCAAGGAGATCCTCAAACTCACCATGAGGGAGGAGGACCAGATCAAAACTGACCGTGAGCGACTCGATCGCCTTCAGTCCCGACGGAACGCGCGTGGCCTACGTGTCGGAGGGCGGGAAAGTGCAGATCTGGGACGTGACCCCGGATGAGACCAGGGCGAGCCGATCGCCGGATCTGATCCTGAAAGGGAACTGGGCGATCGTTTCGCAAGTGGCCTGGAGCGCCGACGGCCGGTTCGTCTCGGCCTCGGGCCAGGGCGGCAAGATCGTGACCTGGCAGATCCTGGCCCAGGACGAGCACCTCACGCTCAAGGGGACTGACGAGGCGACCTGGGTCGGGCCGACCTCGGCGGCGAGTGCGAATCGGTTCGCCGCCGCCTTCGCGACGCAGCGAGGGCTCGGGAAGACCGAGATCAAGGTCTGGGATCAGGCGGGTCAGGTGCTGTTCCAGACGACCGAACCCGCCCTGGACCGTCCCAGGATCAGCTCCAGTGGTCGAGCGGTCAAGCTCAGTCGCGACGGCACCCGACTGGCGTACCGCGCAACTTATCTGTTTCGAGCCGATGGGTCCGAAAAGACGGTCGTTCAGTTCCGGGTCTGGGACATCGCTACAGGTCGAAGCGTGTTCCATCGCGACCGCGAAGAGACCAATGCCCGCGACGCTGGTTTCAAGTCCGACGACGTTGCCCTCAGTTCCGATGGACGGCTTCTGGCGACGATTGCGGCCAGAGGATCCTTATCGGCGCCAAAGTCGTTGCTTTCCGTCTGGGAGCTCGATTCGGGCGAAGAGCGCCTCCATCGAGATCTGGATGGGGAGTTCCTGTACAACGATCGTCTTCAGCCCCGACGGCCGCCGAGTCGCGGGCACGTTCTGGCCTCGACCCATGGGGTCTCAGGCTTCTGAGCTTCGAGTCTGGGATGTCGCGACGGGCCAGGTGGTCCTGAGCCGTAAGTGGGACGAGCACTCTGCCGGCGAGCCCTCCTATAGTGGAGACGGCCGATGGTTGGCATTGCCATTGACGAAGAGAGACGGTGGCGGTGTGATCAAGGTCCTCGACGCCGCCAGCGGCGAGGAGCGTCACTCGCTCACGGGTCATGGCTTTGGGTTCGGGAGGGTGGCCTTCAGCCCCGACAGTCGGCGACTTGCCTCCTTCGGCATGTCACAGGCTCGGTGTTTCCGACGTCAAGCTCAAGCTCTGGGACCTCGCCGCGGGGAAGGAACTGCTGACCTTCTCGACGAAAGCTCTCGAGCAACCTTCTCCGGACAGGGCTATGGCTTCTCCGACAAGGAGCCTCTCGTTCAGTCCGGACGGCAACCGCCTGTTCTACGTCGTCGGGAGCTATGGTCGCGAAGCCACGGTGCAGGTCTGGGACGCCACCCCGCTGCCGGACGAACGGCCCGAAGCCTCGCGACGACTACCCTGAACCGACTCGGTGGATTACCCTGGATGTCGACGTCCCGTGCTCTTGTGTCGATCCACGGCCGCGGCGCCCTTGGGCTTGGTCCGGAACGGCCTCCACCGATGAACGAAGTGACGCGGATCCTCGAAGCGATCGACCAGGGCGACCCCGGCGCCGCCGATCGGCTGCTTGCCGCTGGTCTACGAGGAGCTGCGCAAGCTGGCCGCCGCGCGGCTCGCTCGAGAGAAGCCGGGCCAGACGCTTCAGGCGACGGCCCTGGTCCACGAAGCCTATCTGCGGCTGGTGGGTGGTGCCAACGCGAAGCCCTGGAACGGCCGCGGCCACTTCTTCGCCGCGGCGGCCGAGGCCATGCGGCGCATCCTCGTCGAGAACGCCCGGCGAAAGCGGCGACTCAAGCACGGCGGTGCGCGGCGTCGGGTCGATCTGAACGAGGCCGTCCTCTCGATCGACGGTCCGGCGGAGGAGCTGCTGGCCGTCGACGAGGCCCTTGAACGCCTCGCCCTCGAGGAACCGCAGGCCGCCGAGCTGGTCAAGCTGCATTACTTCGCCGGGCTGACCATCGAAGAAGCGGCCGAGGTGCTCGGCGTGTCAGCCCGAAAAGGCTATCGGATCTGGGCTTACGCCAGGGCCTGGCTCTTCCGATGCCTGGGTGGTGAGGGACCGGGCGGAGACTGAACTCCGAAAAATCGGCTGACGTGGCAGTGATTCGCCCCGGACGTCGCACTGGGTTGGTGAGGTCATCAGAATCCCCTCGGAGGACCAGACGATGAGTGCCACCAGCCCCGACGTGAAATCGATCTTCGGCCGGGCCCTGGAGATCGAATCGCCGGCCGAGCGGTCCGCCTTCCTGAGCGAGGCGTGCGCGGCGGACCCCGCGCTTCGCGCGGAGGTCGAGGACCTGCTCCGCGCCATGGACGGCGCCGGCGATTTCATGAAGCGGCCGGCGCCGACGGGCTCGGTCACGATCTCGCCACGCCCCGATCCTGGAAGGCCCCGGCACGAGGATCGGCCCCTACAAGCTCTTGCAGCAGATCGGCGAGGGGGGCATGGGCGTCGTCTACATGGCCGAGCAGGAGCAGCCGGTCCGGCGCAAGGTGGCGCTCAAGATCATCAAGCCGGGGATGGATAGCGCCCAGGTCGTCGCGCGGTTCGAGGCCGAGCGCCAGGCGCCTGGCCGTGATGGACCACACCCACATCGCCAGGGTCTTCGACGCCGGCACGACCGAGTCCGGCCGCCCCTACTTCGTCATGGAGCTGGTCCACGGCGTGCCGATCACCAAGTTCTGCGACGACAACCAGCTCACGCCCCGCGAGCGCCTCGAACTGTTCGTCCCCGTCTGCCAGGCGATCCAGCACGCGCACCAGAAGGGGATCATCCACCGCGACATCAAGCCGTCGAACGTCCTGGTGACGATGTACGACGACCGGCCGGTGCCCAAGGTGATCGACTTCGGCGTGGCCAAGGCGATCGAGCAGCGGCTGACCGAGCGGACGCTGTTTACCCAGTTCGGCGCCCTGGTCGGCACGTTCGAGTACATGAGCCCCGAGCAGGCCGAGATGAACGCCTTCGGGGTGGACACGCGGAGCGACATCTACTCGCTGGGCGTGCTGCTCTACGAGCTGCTGACCGGCACGACGCCGCTGGAGAAGCAGCGGCTGCGCGAGGCGGCCCTGGGCGAGCTGGTGCGGCTGATCAAGGAGGAGGAGCCGCCGCGGCCGAGCGTGCGGCTCTCCGGCTCGGGCGACCTGCCGAAGATCGCCGCGGCGCGGAAGACGGAGCCGGCGCGGCTGTCGAAGCTGGTGCGCGGCGAGGTCGACTGGATCGTGATGAAGTGCCTGGAGAAGGACCGGACGCGGCGCGTACGAGACGGCCAGCGGGCTGGCGAAGGACGTCGAGCACTACCTGCACGACGAGCCGGTGGAGGCGTGCCCGCCGTCGGCCGGCTACCGGCTGCGGAAGTTCGCGCGCAAGCACAAGCGGTGGCTGGCGACCGCGGCGGTCATCGCCGCGCTGCTGGTGCTCAGTGCGGCCGACGGCATCTGGCTGCTCCTGCGCAGCACGCGGGCCGAGGCTCGAGCGAGCGGTCGCACTCGACCGGGCGAGGCAGAGGCGCACCACGCCGCCCAGGCCGAGAGGAATGCCTTGCAGCAGCGGGACCAGGCCACGGCTCAGCGTCAGGAGGCCGAGGACGCGCGGCAATCGCTGCGGCGGTCGCTGTACGCCTCGGACATGCAACTGGCCGAGGAAGCCTGGGAGTCGGGCGATATCCCCCGGATGCGCGACCTGCTGGAGGAGCATCGGCCGCAGCCGGGCATGCCCGACCTCCGCGGCTTCGAGTGGCATTACCTCGCGGGCTGGGCACGACCGTCCACATCGCCAGGCTGGCCCAGGACGCGAGCTTCGGACAGCTCAGTCCCGATGGGACGCATTACGTCTACGTGGGGATGCTCTTCCCGCCGCAGGGGCCGGAGGCGGCCTTGAAGATCGGGCTGAAGCTGCTGGACGTCGCCTCGGGCCGGCCGGTGCGCACGGATCGTCCCCTTCCCGGGCGAGACGATGAGCAACGTCCATGTTCCGCTCACGTTCAGCCCCGACGGCAAGCGTTTCCTCGTCATGGCGAACGTCGGCGACGCGCGACAGGGCCGACGACGACGGGTCGGTTCGGTTGGCGGATCAAGGTCTTCGACTGGGAGACCGGTCGCGAGCGTGTGCACGCTCGCCGAACTCGGCGGCGTGCCGGGCGCCGCGGCCTTCGACCATTCGGGCGGGCGGTTGGCCGTGGTGACCGTCCAGCGCGGTAGGCAAGGCGGGGAGCGACCTGAGGATCTGGGACCTCGCCGACGGCAAGCCGCGCCTGGCGATCCCGTTGCCGGGCCGGCAAGCCGTGCACTTCCACTCCGTGGCGTTCAGCCCCGATGGGACCCGGCTCGCGGCCCTGACGAAGCCCGCCGGCCCCGAAGCGTCCCGGTCCGCGGGCGAGGTCCGCGCCTGGGACGCCGGCTCGGGCGAGGAGCGGCTGCGGTTCGAGACCGGGCCGGCGTCGGCCGCCCTGGCGTATAGCCCCGACGGCAAGTGGCTGGCGGAAATCGGCGGCGGCGGGGCATCGCACCGGCTGCGGGATGCCGGATCGGGGAAGGAGGTCCTCGAGCTCACGACGGCGCCGAGCGCCGGGATGTCCTTCGCGGTCGCCTTCAGCCCCGACGGCTCGCGGCTGGCCGTCAGCTCGGAGGACAGCAAGGTGCGGATCTGGGACGTCACGGACGTCGAGACCGGAGGCGGCCGCGCCGCCGACCGCATCCTGGATGGAAAGATCGCCCTGCTGACCCACGTGGCCTGGAGTGCCGATGGCCGGCAGGTCGTCGCGTCCAGTGACAATGGCGGCACGTTCATGTCGTGGCCGGTCGCCGCGCGCGAGCCGCATGTCGCGGTGAGGGGATCGGGCCAGACCGAGCGGGTTACGGCGACCGCGGCCGCCGCCGGCTCGCGGTTCGCCGCCGCGTTCGAGGCCCCCGACGGGACGACCGTGCTGAAGGTCTGGGACGAGGCCGGCCAGGTCCTTTTCACGGCGGACGTCGCCTCGGCGGGCTACAGCACGCCTCTCATGGACCCCAAGAAGGTCGTGCTCAGCCGCGACGGGACCCGCGTGGCCTACCACGGCTGGGATCCGCGCCAGGTGGACGGGAAGCCGAAGACGGTCGGCCGGCTGCGCGTCTGGGATGTCGCAACGGGCCGGGAGGTGTTCCACCGCGAGGGCGAACTCGAAAGGGGCCTCTTGTATCACGCGGCCTTCAGTCCCGACGGGCGACGGCTGGCCACGGCATGGAGCGTGTGGAACGACTCCCAGCCGGAGCCAAAGCGATGGGAGTACTGGGTCTCGATCTGGGACCTCGAGACGGGTCGAGAACGGTTGCACCTGGACGTCCCGCTCCCGACCATCTGGCGTTCAGTCCCGACGGCCGACGGCTCGCGGGCGGGCTGTCCGCCTCCTGGTCGAGCCCGGGGCCGGAGAGCGAGGTCCGGGTCTGGGACGCCGCGACGGGCGAGACGGTCCTGACGCGGACGTTCGCGCACGGCCTGATCGACAACGTGGCCTACAACGGCGATGGCACGTTGCTGGCTGTGGCCGTCGGCAACGTGGGCGACGCCGGGGTGATCAAGGTGCTCGACGCCGCGAGCGGCCAGGAGCGGCTCTCGTTCGCCGGGCATCGCCAGATGATCTGGAAGCTGGCGTTCAGCCCCGACGGACGGCGGCTGGCCTCGCTCGCCTCGTTCCCGATGCAAGTGGGCCGAGGTGAAGCTCTGGGACCTCGCCGGAGGCCGGGAGCTGTTGACCCTGAAGACGGCCGGAGTCGACCTCGTCGGGGGTAACGGCCTCGGGAACAGCGGCTTCGCCTTCAGCCCCGACGGCCATCGCCTGTTTTATCTCCCCGGCGGGTCGCGCCGCGATGCCGAGGTGCAGGTCTGGGACGCCACGCCGATGCCGGACAAACGGGCCGAGGGCGCCGGGCCCAGGCGATGAGCTGCCGGCCGGAGACGACTCGCCTCACGGTCCTGTCCCGGGATAGAATGGTAAGGAGAGGCAAGTTGCGGATCAATGCGAGAGACTCGACGAAACGCGTCTTCCAAGTGATCTGATCACCGCGCAGGACCGAATCGGGAGCCGACATCATGGCCTTGAAATGGCAAGACCACATCGAGGACGCAAGGACGTCATGCTGGGCAAACCCGTCTTCAGGGGGACGCGATTAACGGTCGAGCATATCCTCCGCGAACTCGGCACGGGGATCAGCTATGACGAGCTATTCGACAACTACCCCAACCTCAAGCCCGAACACATTCAGGCCGCACTCCAGTACGCGGCTGGCGTCGTGGCGATGGATCAATGTATTTACCAGTGAGTTCTGCCGAGGTCGGAGCGCATGCGATTCCTCGCTGATGAGACCGTCCCTCGCTCCATCGTTCAGTGGCTTCGCAGTGAGGGCCGGGATGTACTCTCTGCGGCGGAGGCGCATGTGCAAACGCCCGACGTCGATCTGCTGAGTGAAGCCGAGACCCAGAGCCTCGTCATCATCACCGAACACAAGGACTTCGGAGACCTGGTCTTCCGCGATCGCCTCAACAGTCATGGCGTCATCCTTCTGAGGATGGGGGACTTTCCTGTATCGTTCCGCCTGGCACGGCTCCAGGCCGTCTGGACCACGGTCGAAAAGAACCTACCCGGCAAGTTCGTGGTCGTCACCGAGAGCAAGTAACGCGTCCGTGACCTGTGCCACCTCCGTGAGGCTTCCCCAATTGCCGGTCCTTCTCAATGCCAGGGACGCGCCTCGGCCGGCGTTTCCGGTTCCTGTCGAACCGTCTTGCTGGCCGCGAACTCTATTGACAATCGCGAGTCCACCGACATAATACAGACAGTCTGTCTGTCTGTGACCATCCGAAGCCGGAGGGGCGATCTCATGAAGAATCGAACCGGTCACCGAGGGGGAACTCTCGATCCTGGAAGTCATCTGGGAGCAGGGGACTCCGACCAGCCGCGAGATCACGGCCGTCCATCTACGAGAAGATTTCCGATTCCAAGATGGCCTCGGTGCAAAAACTGCTCGAGCGGCTGGAAACCAAGGGCTACGTGAGCCGCGATCGCCGCGAACGGGCCCATCGCTTCGAGGCGCTGGTGAGTCGGGAAGATTTCCTGCACCATCGCCTCGAGGGACTGGCCGATCGGCTCTGCGATGGAGCAATCGTGCCGCTGGTGACCACACTGCTTCGATCGAAGAAGGGACTTTCCAGGAAGAACGGAGAACAACTCCGCCAGCTCATCGACGAAATCTGGCCGGCAGATCAGTGATCCTCGACAAACCCTCGATTCGAGAGGCATCCCATGTACGCCTTCTGGGAAATCATTGCCAGTAATGCCATGGTCGCCACGATCCTGGCAATCGGAGTCATGCTGCTGGGCCGCATCTGGAAGAACGCCGCCGCGGTTCATGTCCTCTGGGTCGTCGTGCTGCTCAAACTGTTCACGCCACCCCTGGTCACCACAGAGCTACCATTCGCCTTCACACTTCGTGCCGCCCTCGGCCAGCGCCGATCCGCATGAAGCGACTTTGAACTCGCCGACACGTGACCAGGCGAGAGCAACCGCTCCCGCCGCCATGATGGATTCTCGCGGGACCATCGCCGCCGACGCCCCGCGGCCCGCGCCGGGAATCCCTTCACGGCGACAGCCGGTTCTGAGCCGTGGTCGCTCTCCGCCATCCTCGCCGCGATCTGGATTGGCGGCGCCTGCGGTACGGCCGTGGCCTATGCCGTCCGCATTCGCCGTTTTGCGGGGTCATCCGCGAGTCCGAGGCGGCGCCAGCGAGCATTCGCACGATGGTCGCCCAGCTCTCGAGCCGGCTGGGCCTCTGGCGCGTGCCCGACGTCCTGATGACCTCGCGTGCCCTGCCGCCCCTGGTCTGGTCGATCGGACTTTACCCGCGCGTGATCCTGCCTTCCGAACTCTTTGCCCGCCTGAGCTCCGACGCGCAACGCACGATCCTCGCCCACGAGCTCTGCCACATCCGGCGCGGCGATCATCTCGTCCGGCTCCTCGAGCTCGCGGCGACCACGGTCTTCTGGTGGCATCCCGTCGTGTGGTGGGCAAGCTGGCAGTTGCGCGAACTTGAAGAGCAGTGTTGCGACGGCCGCGTCCTCGAACTGGTCCCGCATCAACCGCGGACGTATGCCGCGGCACTGGTTGACACGCTGGAATTCCTTTCCGAGCAACCTCGGACTCTCGTCCCCTTGCCCACCGCAATCGATTCCGCCGGCTCATTATCCAGGAGAATCCTCATGTTGACCCAAAGGCGACCGAATCGGTTGAGTCTCCTGAGCGCCACGCTCGTCGCCGGACTTGTTGCCGTTCCGCTGGCCGTGGCCTTCGCCGTCGATCCGCAACAGGCGAGCCAGCCGGCCCCCAAGGGCCAGCAGGCCGCCGGGGCCCAGGCGGCAATTCTCGCGGTCACGTGAAAGACGAAGCGGGTGCTCCGCTGGCCGATGTCCGCGTGCACGTGGCCATTCCCGCCGCGGATATGCGATTCGTCGATTCCCACACCCCGCACAGGCAGCTGGAAGCCCGGACCGATGCGAGCGGCGACTACCGGCTGGAAATTCCCGGGATCACGAAGCCCACGATGATCTCGATCGATGCAATGAAGCCCGGCTATCGCCGGTTAGTCGGGAACCTTGATGTCCGGCGGCGATCCGAAGGACGTCGAGGTCGCGCCAGGCAAGGCGGCAGAAGCCTCCCTGATCCTCAGACCCGCACTCTATTTCTCCGGCACCGTCGTGGACAAACAGGGGAAGCCGATCCCGGGGGTGGAGATTTCCGCCAATGTCGTCATCGGACGCGGCTCGGGCGGCATCGAGCGGACCGCGAGCCGTGCGGATGGGACGTTCGAACTGTTCAACTATCCCCGGAAAGAGGGCCCTCTCGGAAAGAGAGCTCGGCTTCGGATCCGTCTTTTTCTCCCATCCGGATTATATCGAATATCGGCTTAAAGACGTTTACCCGATTGCCGAGAATGAGCGCACATCCCTGCGGGTCATCCTCGATACCGGTCACAAGGTGACGGGCACGGTGTTCGACATCGCCGGGAAGCCGGTCCCCCATGCGATGATCGAGGCCATACGCAAGGATTCGTCTCATCGCAAGGCGGCCATGACCGACGCCAACGGCAAGTTCGCCTTGCGCGGTCTCAGCGACGGCCTGACGATGGTGACCGCCCACGCCCTGGATATCAAGCAGAAGGCTCAACTGCCGATGGCCCTCAGCAGCGACAAGCTCGACCTCGAAGTCCGACTGAAACCGATGGCATTGCCCGCCAATCTGAAGGAGTACACCGTGCTCGGCATGCAGCTCACGGACGTGACTCCGGAATTGAAATCGGCCTATGACCTTTTCAATGACCGCGGAGCGTTGATCCTGGATCCGGGCAAGGATTTCGATCGCCTCAAGATCGGCGAGCTTGTCGAAGGGTACGTCTTCTGGATGGTCGGCAACAAGCGCATCGGCAGCGTTCGCGAGTTCGTCGATCAGCTTCTCGCCGAGACCGCCGGTCAAAACGCCGAGGAATACTCGGTGCGTGTCGTTTACAGCTTCAGGAATGTCGAGTTCGTCGGGACGAATACGCAGTATCTGAAACTGACGAAAGACGACCGCAAGCAGTTGCAAATGCTGTCGGACCAGCTCAGGCCCGAGTCGGAGTGAGATCCAAAGAGCCGAGTCGAGGACCACGCCGATCCTGCCCTTGCCGAATCTCGGCCCTGGGTGCTAAGATCGGAAGATTTTCCGGGCCGCGCCGCCTCTCAATCGTCGAGGCGAGCGCGGCCCGAGTTATGTCCGGTCCAGCAGTCCCACCAGCCGAACCATGTCAAACCGGTCCGGGATGGACCCAATCCGCCGTGAGGCTGACTCAACGTGCCCAAACGTACTGATATCCATAAGATCTTGATCATCGGCGCCGGCCCGATCGTGATCGGCCAGGCGTGTGAATTCGATTACTCGGGGACCCAGGCGTGCAAGGCCCTGCGCGAGGAGGGCTTCGAGGTCGTGCTGGTCAACTCCAACCCGGCCACGATCATGACCGACCCCGAGATGGCCGATCGGACCTACATCGAGCCGATCACCCCGGAGGTCGTCGAGCAGATCCTCGCCGTCGAGAAGCCGGACGCCGTGCTGCCGACCCTGGGCGGCCAGACCGGGCTGAACGTCGGCCTGGCCCTGTACGAGAACGGGGCGCTCGACCGGCACGGCTGCATCCTGATCGGCGCCAGCGCCGAAGCGATCCGCAAGGCCGAGGATCGCGATCTGTTCAAACGATGCATGGAAGAGATCGGCCTGGAGAGCGCCGCAGCGAGCTGGCGCACAGCCTCGACGAGGCCCGGCAGGTCCGCGACCTGGTGGGGCTGCCTTGCGTCCTGCGGCCCAGCTTCACGCTCGGCGGCTCCGGAGGCGGCATCGCCTACAACCGCGAGGAGTTCGACCGGATGGTCACCACCGCGCTGGAGCTCAGCCCGGTGCACTCCGTCCTGGTCGAGGAGAGCGTCATCGGCTGGAAAGAATTCGAGATGGAGGTCATGCGCGATGGCGCCGACAACGCCGTGATCATCTGCTCGATCGAGAACGTCGACCCGATGGGCGTGCACACCGGCGACAGCATCACGGTGGCCCCGGCGCAGACGCTCACCGACAAGGAATACCAGCGGATGCGCGATGCCTCGCTGGCGATCCTCCGCAAGATCGGCGTCGAGACCGGCGGCTCGAACGTCCAGTTCGCCGTCGATCCGCCGCACGGGTCGGATGATCGTCATCGAGATGAACCCACGCGTCAGCCGCTCCAGCGCGCTGGCCAGCAAGGCGACCGGGTTCCCGATCGCCAAGATCGCCGCCAAGCTGGCCGTCGGCTTCCGCCTGGACGAGATCCGGAACGACATCACCCGCGAGACACCGGCCTGCTTCGAGCCGACGATCGACTACGTGGTGACCAAGATCCCGCGCTGGGCGTTCGAGAAGTTCCCCGAAGCCGACCCGGTACTGACGACGCAGATGAAGTCGGTCGGCGAGGTCATGGCGATCGGCCGGACGTTCAAGGAGTCGCTGCAAAAGGCCCTGCGCGGGCTGGAGGTCGGCCGGTTCGGCCTGGGCTGCGACAAGAAAGACCTGTGGGGCACGACGCGACGGCCCAGCGACGACGAGATCAAATCGAAGCTGGCCACGCCCAATGCCGAGCGGATCTGGTCGATCCGCTACGCCCTGCTCGCGGGCCTCTCCGAAGAGCAGATCCACGCGCTGACCGGGATCGACCCGTGGTTCCTCTCGAACATCGCCGAGCTGGTCGAGCTGGAGGGCCGGCTCCGGCAGGTGAAGAGCCTCGAGGAGGCCGGCGATGCGCTGGTGCGCGAGGCCAAGCAGAACGGCTTCTCCGACCGGCAGCTTGCCACGCTCTGGGCCACGTCCGAGGCCGAAGTCCGCCGCGACCGCAAGCGCCGGGGCATCAGCGCCGTGTTCAAGCTGGTGGATACCTGCGCCGCCGAATTCGAGGCGGTCACGCCCTACTATTACTCGACCTACGAGCAGGAGGACGAGGCGCGCACCGGTGTGAAGCCGCGAGTGGTGATCCTCGGCGGTGGCCCGAACCGGATCGGCCAGGGGATCGAGTTCGACTACTGCTGCTGCCAGGCCGCCTTCGCGCTCAAGGCCGACGGGTACGAAGTGGTCATGGTCAACTCCAACCCCGAGACGGTCAGCACCGACTACGATACCTCCGACCGGCTCTTCTTCGAGCCGCTGACCGTGGAAGATGTCTTGAACATCACCGAGCGCATCGATCCCATGGGGGTGATCGTGCAGTTCGGCGGCCAGACGCCGCTGAACCTCGCCCGTGCGCTCGAGGCCGCGGGCGTGCCGATCATCGGCACCAGTCCCGAGTCGATCGACCTGGCCGAGGACCGCGAACGGTTCCGCCTGGTGATCGAGCGCCTGGGGCTGAAACAGCCGCCGAACGCCTCAGCGACCCATTATGAGCAGGCGCGGCGGATCGCCGAGCGGATCGGCTACCCGGTCGTGGTCCGGCCCAGCTTCGTCCTGGGCGGCCGCGCCATGGAGATCGTCTACGACGAGCCCAGCCTCGATCGCTACATGGCCGAGGCGGTCGAAGCCAGCCCCGAGCACCCGATCCTGATCGACAAGTTCCTCGAGGATGCCCTGGAAGTCGACGTCAACGCCGTGTGCGACGGGATCCGTACCATCGTCGGCGGGGTGATGGAGCACATCGAGGAAGCCGGCATTCACTCGGGCGACAGCGCTCTCGCGATTCCGCCGTTCTCGCTGTCGCCGGAGATCGTCGCCCAGCTCAAGCAGCAGACCTACGCGCTGGCCGAGGCGCTCAAGGTCCGCGGCCTGATGAATATCCAGTACGCGGTCAAGGACGGCGAGGTCTACGTGCTGGAGGTGAACCCGCGGGCGTCGCGGACGGTGCCATTTGTCTCGAAGGCGACCGGCCTGAACCTGGCGCAGGCCGCGGCGCGGGTGATGGTGGGCCGGACGCTGGAAGAGCAGGGGATCACCGTGGAGCCGGTGCCGCGCTATGTCTCGGTGAAGGAGGCGGTGTTCCCGTTCGCGAAGTTCCCGGGCGTGGACATCGTGCTGGGCCCCGAGATGCGGTCGACGGGCGAGGTCATGGGGATCGCGATGGACTTCCCGGCGGCCTTCGCCAAGAGCCAGCTCGCAGCATTGAGCCGACTACCGGCCGGTGGCACGGCGTTCGTGAGCGTCGCGCCACGGGACCGCAAGGCGGTCGTCCCGATCGCCCGCAGCCTGGCCGCCATGGGCTTCCGCCTGCTCTGCACCGAGGGCACCGCCCTGGCCATGACCGAGCACGGCATCATCGTGGAGACCGTCCGAAAAATCCACGAGGGACGACCCAACGTCCTGGATTACCTGGCGAATGGCTCGATCGCCCTGATCGTCAACACGCCCAAGGGCAAGGGAGCCCGCACCGACGAAGGACGCATCCGCGCCAGCGCCGTCTCGCACGGGGTTCCCTGCATCACCACGATCGCCGGCGCCAAGGCGGCTGTCGCCGCCATGGAACGGCTGCGGGCGGGAAAGCTCGAGGTCTATGCGCTCCAGGATTTGTTAGAATCAAGGTAGGATGGAGTTGAGGCGGATGGTCATCAGACAAGGGGGCATCCCATGGCAACCGTCACGTCCCGGGCGACGCTGGACGACCTTCTCAAGACGGATGGCAAGGCCGAACTGATCGGCGGGAGGATCGTACATTTCATGGCAAGCGGATTTCAGCCAAGCGTCGTGGCGCTCGAGATCGCGGTCAGCCTCCGAGCGTATGCGAAGACCGCGAGGCGAGGTTTCGCGGCGGCCGACGGCATGGGGTTCGTCGTGCCCGAACTTCCGTCGGGTCGCGAATCCTTTTCTCCGGACGCGGCCTATTTCGACGGCCCGCCCCCCGCGCGACGGATGCGGTTCGTCGAGGGCCCGCCGACCCTGGCCGTCGAGGTGCGCAGCGAGAATGACTACGGTGACGCCGCCGAGGCCGAGATCGCCGCCAAGCGCGCCGACTACTTCGCCGCGGGCACGCTCGTCGTCTGGGACGTCGATCCCGTGGCGGAGCTGATCCACGTCTACCGGTCCACCGATCCGGACCATGCCACGACCTACGCGCGAGGCCAGACCGCCGAAGCCGAGCCCGCCGTACCGGGCTGGCAAATGGCTGTTGATGACATCTTCGGGTGAGCCACTAACGCAACGGGGAGTGTTCGTGTCTACGAGGTCAATCCATTCGGCCCGGTCGGTGCTGGTTGCGCTTCCTCCGCCGGTTCGCGAGGCGGCAGGATTTCCCGCAACGGGCAGCGGAATCGGGGGATCACGTCCTCGCCGGAGAGATCGTCATCCTCGCGTAACCGGGTGACCGAGCCATTGGCGCGGTAGACCATTTCCGTGCGGGACCTGGGGCTGATCACCCAGATCAGAGGGACGCCGGCTTTCTCGTAATCGTCCAGCTTCTCTTCCACTTCCTCATACGAGTCATTGGGCGAGATGACCTCGACGGCCAGATCGGGTGGAATCGTGACCCAGCCCTCTGGGACGACGTTCCCAGGCAAACGGCCGTGGCGAACAAAGGAGACATCGGGCTTGCGAACGCGGCCGGGATCGTGAGCGAAGCACTGGTAGCCGTTGTCAGCCGGGAAGACCAGACCCAACCCATGGTCTTGGCAATGTAGCCTCATTCGAAAGTGCAGTTCTCCTCCCACCAAACTCGACTCCGCTCCCATGTTTCTCTCCACGAATTGCCCGTTGACCAGCTCGTAGCTCTTGCCATCGGGCATGGCAAGCAAGTCGTCGGGCGTGTAGCGGGTCTCGGTCGCAATGGCCGTGCTCATGATTCCCCTCCGGATCGATGAGGCGGAAGATCCCCTCGATTTTCCGAATTGTACCACCGCGCCGAAAGCCTCGCGAGACCGCTCGAAACGCGTCAACCCGCCCGATCGCGGACGTCCGAATCCGATCAGTCCAGAGACCCCTGACAATCGTCCGATTTTTCGGATAGAATGACGCGGTGCCGAACGGCGAAGGACGTCGCGGAAATGATGCCACTCCTCGTCGCCCACCACCGAGTGGGGGTGCCACGGGCGGGCCCTTCGACCACTTCTGTGGAATTAAAGAACTACCATTATTTTATATTAACTATGCGTGTCGAAAAATGTTCACACCGGTGATCCTCTCGCCCGCCACCTGTTCTTTCACCTGTTATCAGGCGAGGTGTGAACCGCCCAGATGAACGATTCTGAACAGCCGGGGAACACGGTTCGGCACCTCCCCTGGCACACCCGCGGTGTCCAGCTCGGGCTTGAGATCCGACGTCCGTCCCCTTTCCGGTGCCGATGGCGGAGGACGTCGCGGAACTCATCATGGGGGAGATTCGATCCATGGCACTGCGGATCGGGCCGGGGCCGGTGTTCGTGTATGAAACGCTGATCCTGGCGCGTCGGCGGCAGGTTTACGCGGGCCGGGCCCTCTTCATATTCTTGATGTTCCTGGGACTGGCGGCGGCCTGGTGGATCACGGGCGTGGAATCGTATGCGAGCACGGAGCCCGATGCCGTGTCAATGTTCCGGGCTCTCGCCCGTGCCGGAGAGCGATTCTTCGATAGCCTGGCCGGCCTCCAGCTCGCGCTGGTGCTGCTGGTGGCTCCGGCGGCGACGGCCGGGGCCATCTGCCATGACCGCGCGCGGGGGATCTTCGACCAGCTTGCCATGACCGACCTCTCCAACGCCGAGATCGTGCTGGGCAAGCTGGGCTCGCGGCTGGCGCCGATCCTGGGCGTACTGACCTGCGCACTCCCGGTGCCGGCGCTCGCCGCGCTACTCGGTGGGATCGATCCTCAGGCATTATTCAGCCTGTTCGCCGTCTCGGTGGCGATCGCCGTGCTCGGGTGCTCGCTGGCGCTGGCGATCTCGTTGCGGGCCGCCAAAACGCACGAGGTCGTCATCGCGGTGATGGCCCTCTGGATCCTCTGGCTGCTGAGCTTGCCGATCTGGTCGGGGGCGTCGAGCATCAGCGGAGTCATCCCGCCGCCGGACTGGTTCCAGAAAGCCAATCCGGTGCTGGTGGTCTATGCACCTTATGCCTGGCCGGGATACGTGACTCCATCCGACGTCGCCGTCTTCGTGACGGTGATGTTGCTGCTCTCGGCCGCGCTGATCGCGCTCACGATCGCCACGGTGCGCCGGAGCGTACTCGAGCCGGCCCGGAGGGTCGGTGGTCGCGCGTGGCTCGACCGCCTGAGCCTCGCGCGGTGGCTGCCGGGTCCGTCGCTTGACCGCAATCCGGTCCTCTGGCGCGAATGGCATCGCACCCAGCCGTCGCGACTGATGAGGATCATCTGGGTGATCTATATCTTCAGCTCGATCGCCAGCGTCGGGATCGGGATTCACGAAGCGCTCGTCTACGGCACGGGCCGGGCCACCGGGTCATTTACGCTGGTCATCGTGATCCACCTGCAATTCCTTTTCGGCCTGACGATCGCGAGCATCCAGGCGCCGACCTCGCTGGCCGAGGAGCGGGTACGAGGCAGCCTCGACGTCCTGTTGACGACCCCGCTCTCCACCCGGACGATCCTCTGGGGCAAGTGGCTGGGGAGCTACCGGGTCGTGCTCGGACTGGCGATTCTCCCCGCGATGGGCTCCGCGATCGTGGCCGGTACGGCGTCTCCGTCGCGCGCGCTGAGCCTCGTCGATCGCATCGTGGCCCCGGGCCTGGTCGTCGACGAGCTGCTCGCCTACGGTGCAGCGATCACCAGCATGGGCCTGGCGCTGGCCACCTGGACCCCTCGGCTCGGCCTGCGATCGCCATCAACGTGGTCATCTTCGTCCTGATCGCGATCGGCTGGCCGCTCTTCATCGAATTCGTCGTCTGGCAGCCGCTCGTGAGATGGCTGGCGATGAGAGGAGTTACCGACGCGAGCTGGCTCCAGGACGGCCTGGTGGTGATCAGCCCCTTTGTGGCACCGATCGCGACGCTGGGATGGCTCCAGGAGCACCGCGGGGGCTCGGCGTGGAAGTTCTGGCTCTGCGCGACCGCGTGGTGTGCGCTGGCCTGGGCGTTTGCCGCGGCGCTATTCTGGGCGACGCTCAGGACGTTCGACCGCTGCCTGGGGCGGATGCCGGAGACGAGCGTGCCTGAGGACGGCGACCATACGGTCCGATTTCGATGATCCCGAATCGGATGATTCCTAGCTTGTGCCATCGTCAGCCTCCGAATCGCCTCGCCTTGCCGGAGAAGCCGATCGGTGTCAGAATGACGATCGGTGACACCAAGGCGCCACGGACCGAAACGCGAGGAAGCCTCATGGCCCAGACAACGATCGAACCTCCCAAGATCCGGACGATGGCCGACCTTCGGAAGCGGCTGGGAAATATCCCGCTCGACCGGATCCGCACCCAGCCTCCGCCCGGAACCGCCACGGAGAAAGACGTCATCGAGGTCGAACGGCGCGAGAACCGGAGTTGCGAATTGGTTGACGGCACCTTGGTGGAGAAAGCCTTGGGCGCGAAAGAATCCGATGTGGCCTGGCAGCTTGGATACCTCCTGGGCAAGTATCTCGATCAGCACGACCTCGGCATCGGACTGGCGCCCGACGGCATGATGCGGATCGCGCCAGGTCTCGTGCGAATCCCCGACTTGTCGTTCGTCTCCTGGGACAAGCTTCCGGGGCGGATGCTCCCGGAAGAGCCAATCCCCGACCTGGCCCCCGACCTCGCCGTCGTGATCCTCAGCGAAGGCAACACCCCGGCCGAGATGAAGCGCAAGGTCGGCGAATACTTCGACGCCGGAGTCCGGCTCGTCTGGCTGATCGATCCCAAGAAGCGCGCGGCGCGGATTTACACGGCCCCTCATCGATCGGCCGCCATCCGCGAGGATCAGTCGCTCGATGGTGGCGACGTCCTGCCCGGTTTCACGGTATCCCTCCCCGAGTTGTTGCGCCACATCCAGCGCCTGCGGAAGAAGTGACCGGCGTCCTTCCGATTCGCGGCCATGCCGACTCGACCCGTGATGCCTCCCATTCGCTGCGCGTTGCTCCAGCACGACGCGATCGGCATCTGCGCTTGCCGGATGATGCGGGATTCCTCGATAATTGGGGCTTGGTCCGTCCGGCGAGAGGTGTCCAGCCCCTCGGAGGCGCAGAACCGCATGGCGGCCGGAATGAAGCCAGGGCGTCGAGACGTGAAAGCGTGCGCCGGACGAATGGACGATCCAGAGGAGAGTTCGCACCGTGAAAATTGCAGTCGTCGGGACGGGATACGTGGGCCTGGTGCAAGGGACCTGCCTGGCCGAGAGCGGCAACGACGTGGTCTGCGTTGACAAGATCGAGGCCAAAATCGAAGGCTTGAAGCAGGGGAAGGTGCCGATCTACGAGCCGGGGCTGGGTGAGCTGGTCCACCGCAACATGCGCGACGGCCGGTTGACGTTCACGACCGACCTGGCCGCGGGGATCGCCGAGGCCGAGATCGTCTTCGTCGCGGTGGGGACGCCGCAGGGCCACGACGGTGGCGCTGACCTGACCGGCGTCTGGGAGGTCGGCCGCCAGATCGCCGCGAACCTCCACGCCTCCAAGGTGATCGTGGTCAAGAGCACGGTCCCGGTCGGGACCAACGCCGAGCTGGCGCGGCGGATGGCCGAGGTCACCAAGGTCCCCTTCGACGTCGCCAGCAACCCCGAGTTCCTCAAGGAAGGCGCCGCGATCGACGACTTCAACAAGCCGGACCGGGTCGTCGTCGGCGTCCGACGCGACGAGGTCGCCGATCGGCTGCACGAGCTCTATGCCCCGTTCCTCCGCACCGACCGGCCGTTCCTGGTCATGACGCCCGAGAGCGCCGAGATGACCAAGTACGTCGCCAATTGCCTGCTGGCCACCAAGATCAGCTTCATCAACGAGATGGCCAACGTCTGCGAGGCCTACGGTGCCGACGTCAACGACGTGCGGCGCGGCATCGGCCACGACCAGCGAATCGGCTTCCACTTCCTGTTTCCCGGCGTGGGCTACGGCGGCAGTTGCTTCCCCAAGGACATCCGCGCCATGATCCACATGGGTCAGGCCAAGGGCGTCCCCGCGCGGATGATGGAGGCCGTTGACGAGGTCAACGAAGCCCAGAAAGACGTACTCTTCAAGAAGATCCACCGCCATTTCGGCGGCACGCTCACGGACAAGACCATCGCCGTCTGGGGCCTGGCGTTCAAGCCCCGCACCGACGACATCCGCGAGGCACCCGCCATGGTGCTGATCGAGTCACTCCTCGCCGCCGGCGCACAGCTCCGCCTTCACGATCCCGAAGTGCTGGCCAACGCCCGCCATCTCTACGGCGAACGGCTCGCCTATTGCGACCGCCCCTATGGTGCGCTCGAGCAAGCCGACGCCCTGGCCGTCGTCACCGAGTGGAACGAATTCCGCAACCCGGACTTCGAGGTCATGCGCCGGCTGATGCGGCAGCCGGTCGTCTTCGACGGCCGCAACGTCTATGACCCCACGCGCATGGCCTCGCTGGGCTTCACCTATCACGGCATCGGGCGGGCTTCGACCTTCCAGGGATGAGGCCGCATTAATCGCTCTCTCAGAACCTGTTCGAAGGAGAGGTCGTAAACCCGTTCGCGAAGTCTCACGGGGGTGTCAACGGTCGGCGATAACGCGGTCATCTCGCCATCGCTGTCATCAACCGTGCCGATCGCATTCGTCATCAGGTCGTCAAGGGCCGTGATCCCGCGGACTGCGGCTTCTGCCTGCGGCCCGACGACCTCGGAGGCGATCGACGACGGCGATGACGACATTGACAACGTGGGCGGGTCGGGGTCGAAGAACAACCCATTGAGTAACGCGTTTCCGCCGGTCAACGACGTGATCGTGATCTTCACATGTCCGCTGACTCTCCAGACCTCGTAAGCGCCATGGACGAACGACGAGAGCGTCTCGGTATCCAGCGTGGCCCCGGTGTTCGCGTTCGTGATCGTGATCTTCTCGCTCCGTCCGTGGTTGTCCCAGTCCACTGCGTACAGAGCGATGTTGTGGAAGTTGCCGTCGGTGATGTTGAGGTCCACCGTGAAACTCGTGGCCGAGTACCAGGCGGCGGCGATCCGACCGGACCCACTGGGATTCTGAAGTCCGCGTACGTCGGTCGTGTTGCTCGACCACGTGTAGGTGAGATAACCCGAAGCGGTGACCGTGGCATACGAGGGATAATTGGGGTTCTTGGTCGTCGCGCCAACGACGTTGTAGCCGTTGGTACCATAGACCCCCATCCAGGTGCCCTCAGTCGTCGTGTCCGTTTTGAGGAACGCGGCCGTGGTCGTGGGAGTGAAAAATAGCCCATTGAGCAGCGCGTTCCCTCCGGTCAACGACGTGATCGTGATCTTCACGTGTCCGCTGACGGTCCAGACCTCGTAGGCGCCGTTGACGAACGACGAGAGGGTCTCGGTATCCAGCACTGTCCCGGTGTTCGCGTTCGTGATCGTGATCTTCTCGCTCCGTCCGTGGCTGTCCCAGTCCACCGCGTAAAAGGCGATCTTGTGAGCGTTGCCATCCGTGATGTTGACGTCGATCGTGAAGCTCGAGGACGAATACCACGCCGCGGCGATCCGACCAGATCCACTGGGATTCTGAAGTCCGCGTACGTCGGTCGTGTTGCTCGACCACGTGTAGGTGAGATAACCCGAAGCGGTGACCGTGGCATACGAGGGATAATTGGGGTTCTTGGTCGTCGCGCCGACGACGTTGTACCCATCATTCCCATAAGTTCCCATCCAGCTCCCTTGTGTCGCCGTGTCCGTATCGTCGAATGTCGCCGTGGCAGTGGGTGTCGGTGAAGGTGTTGGCGTGCCGAAGAACAACCCATTGAGCAACGCGTTACCACCAGCCAGCGTCGAGATCGTGATCTTCACGTGCCCGCTGATGCTCCAGACGTCGTAAATACCGTTGACGAACGACGAGAGCGTCTCGGTATCCAGCGTGGCCCCGGTGTTCGCGTTCGTGATCGTGATCTTCTCGCTCCGCCCGTGGTTGTCCCAGTCCACCGCGTAGAGGGCCAGGTCGTGGGCGTTGCCGTCGGTCAGGTTAACATCCACTGTGAAGCTGCTGCCGTACCAGGCGGCTGCGATCCGACCGGACCCGCTGGGATTCTGGAGTCCGCGCACATCGGTGGTGTTGGCCGACCAGGTATAGGTCGAATACCCGGAGGCGGTGACGGTTGCGTAGGAGGGATACTTGGGGTTGTTGGTCGTGGCACCGACGACGTTGTAGCCATCGGCGCCGTAGGTCCCCATCCATGTGCCCTGCGTCGTCGTATCCGTTTTGACGAACGTGGCCTGACCGTTCGACTGCACGACCGTCAGCGTCACGGTCGCCGTATTGCTCGTGGCGGTCCCGTCGGTGTCCTGATAGGTGAAGCTGTCCGTGCCGGTGAAGTTCGTCGTCGGGGTGTAGGTGAACGAGCCGTCGCCGTTGAGCGTGAGCGCGCCATGGGTGGGACCGGCGACGAGGACAGCGCCCAGCGCCGTGGTGTCAGGATCGGTGTCGTTGCCCAACACACCGGGCTTGGCGACGGTCACGGGCGTGTTCTCGCCCGCCGAGTAGCTATCATTATTGGCCACCGGTGGGGCCACGGTGAGTGTCACGGTGGCCACGTTGCTGCCGAAACTGCCGTCGCTGGCCTGGTAGGTGAAGCTGTCGGTCCCCACGAAGCCGGGGTTTGGGGCGTACAGGAACGAGCCGCTGTGGTTGAGTAGGAGCTTACCGTGACTCGGGTTGCTGACCAGAATCGCTGTGAGAGTCGTGCCGGCATTGGGGTCGGTATCGTTGGACAGAACGCCGTTGGGCTCTTGAATCGTGGTGTTGAAGGCCACTTGACCGGTCAGAGCCGCGGTCGCCCCACCGCTGTACTGTACGAAGGTGGCGGCGAACGAGACGATGTTGCCGGAGGCGTCGTAGACCGCCTGGGTCACCGTGAACTGGCCGGTTATGGAACTACTGTCCCGACCGTCGCCGTAGACGTTCAGGCCTGGGACGCCGGATGTCTGAGACGGGAAGATCGTCGCGCCGGTGTAGGTCCCCGGCATGAGCGGGCCCGCGTAAGGAGCCTGGAAGTCCAGCGTCCAGAATTCACCCGGCGCCGAGACACCGATCTGCACGGTGCTCGAGAAGGCTGTCGCGGTGATGGTGCTGTTGGCCGGGGTGTAGTCGTAGGGCAGCGCCGAGCCGATGAAATCGCCGGGCTGGCTATTCATGATTACGAAGGTCGAGCCCGCGCCCGCCGGGATCACCGAGTTCTCGGCGACGGAGTACGTGTCGTTCTGGGCGGTTGGAGGGTAGTCGGGGGTCAGTGTGACCGTGGCGACGTTCGAGCCGCCCAGGCCGTTGTTGGCCATATAGGTAAAGCTGTCGGTCCCCTTGAAGCCGGCGGTCGGAGTGTAGGTGAACGACCCATCGGAATTGAGCGCGACCGAGCCATGACTCGCCCCGCTGACCAGTTGTGCTGTGAGACTTGTGCTGGGTTGGGGGTCGGTGTCGTTGGCCAGCACGCCGTTGGGAAGGTTGTTCGTGAAGTTGAAGTTGACCTGGCCGGACAGCGAGGCGGAGGACCCATCACTGTATTGCACGAAGCTGGCGGCGAACGAGACGATGTTGCCGGAGGCGTCGAAGACCGCCTGGGTTACCGTGAACTGGCCGGTGAGGGTGTTCGCCCCCCGGCCGTCGCCGCTGACGTCCAGACCCGGGACGCCGGCCGCCTGGTACGGGTAGCGTGTGGCGCCGGTGTAGATCCCCGCTACCAGCGAGTCCGGGCTCGGGGCCGCGAAGTCGAGCGTCCAGGACTGGCCGGATGCCGAAACGTTGACCTCCACAGTGCTGGGAATGCCCCCGATCCAGAGGGACTTGGCGGTGATGGTGCTGTTGGTCGCGTTGAAATTGTAGGTCTGCCCCTGACCGATAAAGTCGCCCGGCTGGCTGGTCATCGTCAAGGACGACTGGCCCGCGAACGTCGTCAACGTCGAGTTCGGCGTGTACCCGTACGCATCGTTCTGGGCCAGCGGGACCCCCACGGCGATGGTCACACTGGCCATGTTGCTCTCGAGAATGCCGTCGTATGCCACGTAGCTGAAACTGTCGATCCCGAGGAAACCGGTCGTCGGCGTGTACGTGAACGACCCATTGCTGTTGACCGTCGCCGAGCCGTGCGAAGGATTGGCGACGAGCAGGGCGGTCAGCGATTTGCCGTTCGGGTCGGTGGCATTGGTCAACACACCCGGGGCGGCGATCGTCAGCGCCGTATTTTCGGAGGTCGCATAGCTCTGGTTGACGACCACCGGCGGCTGGGCCACCGTGAAGGTCACCGTCGCCACATTGCTGTCGAGCTGGCCGTCGGTGGCATAGTAGGTGAAACTGTCGCCGCCCAGGTAGTTGGTCGCCGGGGTATAGCTGAACGACCCATCGGAATTGAGCGTCAGCGTGCCGTGCGATGTCCCGGTCACGAGCACGGCGGTGAGCGGGTCGCCGTCCTGATCCCGGTCCAGGCTCAGCACCCCCGGGGCACCGATTGCGTATGTGGTATTCTCGGCGACTCCATAGCTCTCGTTGGTCGCCACCGGCGCCGCGTTCCCGGGAAAGACCACGATCGCGACCGTGGCGACGTTGCTGTAGGCGATGCCGTCGAAGGCCTGGAAGGTGAAGCTGTCGGCCCCGGCGTAGTTCGTGGTCGGGGTGTACGTGAACGATGCATTGGATTGGAGCGTGAGCACCCCATTCGACGGGCCGCCGACCAGGGAATAGGTCAGAGGGTTGCCGTCGGGATCGTTGGCCGAGACCTGGCCGTTCAGAACGATGTTCTCGGTGGTGCTCGCGGCCTGATACGCGGCGATCGGCGGGGAGTTCGACGACCGACTGCGTCTCGAACGCACCAATATCGACGGCGCCGCGGCTGGGCCGGGGCATCCCGCGCTGGTCGGTCGCGACCCCGCTGACGGCGGTCCCGGCGCCGATGGCCGGGCTGCCGGTCATCAGGGCCATGGTCTGGGTGAGCCCACCATTGTTCGCCAGCGAGGCCAGGCCCGGCTGAGTCACGCCGACGAGGTTGCCGTTCGACCCGCCAGTGATCCCGCCCGCGCCGCCTGTGCCGACCAGGTTATAGGTTCCGGTGACGTCGGCGGGATCGTTGCCGCCGATGTCGCTGGCGGCGCCGCCGGGGGCGATGTTGCCAGCGACGATCGTGTCGGTCAACGTCGCCGTGCCCTTGTAGCCGCCGCCGCTCTCGTTCGCGAGGCCGCCTGCCGTGGAAGCCGTATTGCCGCTGATCGTGCAGGCGGTCAAGGCCGCCGGGCCGTAATTCGCGAGGCCGCCGCCCAGCGCGGCGGAATTGCCCGTGATCGTGCAGTTGGTCAGAGTCGCCGTGCCGGGACCGGTGCCCAGGCCCCCACCCCCGTCGGAGGCGGAATTAGCGGTGATCGTGCACTCGGTCAGGTTCAACGTGCCGAACGCGTTGAGGCCGCCGCTGTAATTGGCCGAGTTGCCGTTGAGGGTACAATCCGTCAGGTTCAACGTGCCGAAACCATTGAGGCCGCCGCCGATGTTGGCGGTGTTGCCGTTCAGCGTGCAATCGGTCAAGTTCGCCGTGCCGGACTTCTCATTCTCCAGACCGCCGCCATCGGAACCGCTGCCGCTGGTCATGGCGGTGTTGTTGCTGATCGCGCAATCGGCCAGGTTCACCGTCCCGTAGTTGTCCAGGCCGCCGCCAAATCCGAGGTGGCCCGCGGTGTTGCCGCTGATGGTGCAGCCGGTCATCGACAGCATTGCCCCGTTCTCGTTCTCCAATCCGCCGCCGTGACTCGAGCCGGTCGTGCCGGAGGTGTTGCTGGAGATCGCCGTGTCGATCAAGGTCGCAAGGGCGACGTTGTCGAAGGCGCCGCCGTTGCTGCTGGCGGAATTCCCACTGAGCGTACAATCCAACAGGGTCAACTGGCCGCGGTTGTACACGCCGCCGCCATTGACTGCCGCGGTGTTGCCGCTGATCGTGACGCTGTCGAGCGTCATGGATCCGAAATTGTACACACCGCCGCCCTTGCCGGTTGTCGCCCCCCCCGAGATCGTCAGTCCCGAGATCGACACCGCCTGCCCCAACTGCGGAACACCGACCAGGGTAAAGACTCGGCTCTGCCCACTGCCGCTCACGGTCAGCAGCCCGGCGCCCGGACCGTTAACGTTGACCGTCCCGGCCTGGTTGGTCAGGTCCAGTGGACCTTGCGCCAGGGTAATCGTCGCCGGGGTGTTCAGGTTGAAATTGATCTCGCTGACCCCCGTCGCCGCGTCCGCCTGCTCGACGGCCCAGCGCAGCGTCCCCGCCGTGGGGTTGTTGGCAGGAGCGCTGTCGGCCGTGCTGGTGACCGTGAACGTCGACATCAGGCACCGGTCCTCCAGCAGGAACATCGCTGGCCTGAGCTGGCGGCGAGTGCCGGCCCAGCTCCGCCCTCGTGTTCGGCCACCACTCGCTTTCCGCTCGCAATCCCTCGCCGTAACCAGCCGCCGCCGCAACCAGCTCGTGTTGCCGCTCATCGATGTGTTCTCCTGGTCAGGATCCATCACTCAGCAAGCTCCCTGCGTCACGCCGTCATTCGATGTGAAATCGTGGACTCGCCGACACTCAGCATGGGAAATCCCACGCCTCGGAACGCCGCGAGATGGTTGCGGGCCGGTCTCCAGGCTCCTTCGACTCGCCCAGATCCCTCCATTCCGACTTTCGAAGTATACTAATGATCACTATGCCTGACAAGGGCAAAATCAGAAAGTGCAAGTTCCATCCATTTGAAGTGGTTGCGCTCCCGCCCCGGCTGTCTCCATAGACCCATGCGAGAAGATATTGTGATGTTTTTTAGTGTACTTTGTGAGCACCGAATTCGCGAGTGGGGTCGATCGGTGCTCACGAAGCACCCGACAACGGATTTTCTTCTCAAACACGCTCTGAGAGAGACGGATAACCTGGCCGCGCGTTGGAGCAGCGATGCGCGTTCTGACTCATTTTCAGAGAGTTTCCCCAGCTCCGGGGAATGACGAGTTCAGCACAGAACGGGCACGACCGTAATAGGAAAACAAAATCCCTCGCGGGACGCAAGGCATCGCATGTAATTCGGTCAACAAAATTGATGATCGCGCGACCGTGTTTAACACCTGACGGGATCCGGACGCATCTCGCGGCTGACCGCCCCCCGACCTCCGCGCCGTCAGGCGGAAACGCCTGACCGACCCGCCTCGCGCCCCCGACTGCCCACGACCTGCCCGGCCATGGGCACCAGTGCGCCGGCGATCAGGACGACCGGGATCATCAACAGGGCAGTCAGCCGCAGATTCAAGCCGATGAACAGTCCGGGCAAGATCATCGTGTGGAGGATGAAGAGCGGGACGGCTCCCAGCCACGACGCGGGCACGGCGACCGCCCCGCCCCGAGGCACCAGGAATGCCACGGCCTGGCCGGTGAGGATTCCCAGCAAGGGCCAGAGGAACGCATAGCTGGCGCCGGGAAGCCAGAGCGACGTCGCCACGGTCGCGGCCAGCCACCAGCCCAGGACACCCAGGCCGAGCCCCTCCCACGACCCGCGCCGGCTCGCCCGGACGAAGACGGCCCCCGCCACCAGCACTGCCGCGATCGAGAAGATCGGCAGGAGCGGGTAATCGAGCCCGACGAAGGGCATGCCCAGGTTGAGCAGGATGTCCCGCACGACGAACCAGAGCAGGTCGGCCGCAATCATCGCCGCAACCAGGGACACCAGGAAGACCCCGAACCCGACAACGATCTCCGCGAGTCGGACACGTCCCCGCGCCATGCCCAGCGCGATCACGACCAGGTACGCCAGCACGGCGATCCCCAGCAGGGGCCGACACCCAGCTCATCGGATAGATCGCCACGAATCGCTGGAGTACCGAGAGGTAAACGACATCATCGCGCCGGACGTCGTCGAGGTCGAGCCGGACCAGGTGCCGGGCCATCGCCAGGACGTTTTCACCCTGATGCTGGAGTGCGCGCGGGTCGAGGTTCGCGGGGGTGTCTTCGGGCGAATGATAATAATACAGCCCATCAATGAAAGCGAAGTTCAGTCCCGACATACCGTGTCTCTTGTAGATCGAGAAATCGGTATCGTTGGGCATGATCCGATAGACGGCGCCGGTCAGCGACGTCGCCATGGGATGCGGGAGCGCTCGTGCAAGCTGCTCGATCAGCCAGCCGTTGCCGTCGCTGGCCTCGAACATGTACGAAGGCCCGGAATTCCCCCGGGCGTCGAAATTGAGCGCGACACCGACGTCCTTGGCCCAGGGATGCTCCTCGGAGAAGACGTCGGCCCCGAGCAGACCGGCCTCCTCGCCATCGGTGAGGAGAGCGATCACGTCGCGATCCGGAGGCGGACCGGTCTTGAGTGCGCGGAGGGATTCCAGGATCGCCGCGACGCCCGAGCCATCATCAGCCGCCCCCGGTCCGCTCGTCCGCGAATCATAATGGGCCGAGAGCAACAGCGCCTTCTTCCCGGCCGGACCCGTGCCGCGCCATCGGGCGACGACGTTCCGCACGTCGCGCCGGGACGGGGCGGAGTTCGACTCGGGACCGATCGGGCGGGCATCGCGCGGCTGCTGGATCTCCGGCTCGAAGTCCCAGCGCCTTCAGCTCGGCCAGGAGGTAGCGGCGCACCGGCTCTTCCGCCGCGGAGCCGAGCGGGTGCCGCTCGCGGGCGATCGCCTCGACGTGCTTCATGGCCCGAGCCGACGAGAAGACGTCCGGCGGAGCGTCGGCCGGCAACGCCGAGGGCGGCTGCTGGTGGGAGAGCGCGATCCCGCACACGACCATCACGAAGACGACGCTTGCCGCCGCGGGCAGGAAGCGCCGGGTTCTGGACGACTCATCCGGAGTGTGGCTCGTCACGGTGGCGGCCTCACGGCTCTTGAGGTTCGAGACACCTGCCCTACGCCGACTGCGCCGGCGACGACCCGGCCGGCTCGATCCGCAACACGTCCGCCAGCGGGACCGTGGTCATCCGGTCGAACATCGGTTCCGGATCGCCTCGCCCCGCCAGGCCGACGGCCACCGTGGTCCGGCCGATCACGGCCAGCTCCGGATGGCGAACCTCGAAAGTCCGGCCATCGGTCAGGATCAGGCGGAACGGCCGGAAGGGCCGTTTGCGTAGGTGATCTCGAAGCTCTTCCGGTCGCATGGGCGAGGGTCTCCAGAGCGCTGATGTCCGCGGATATTGTACGCCATCAGCCGCCGGGCGCCCATCGGTGACGAATGCCCGAGTGAGAGTCTGAGAGTCCCGGCTCCAGCCGGTCGGCCGATCTCCCAAACATGTCCACCGCGCTGGTCAGGAGGCGTTCGCCGCACCTTCAGTGGCTGGCACGAGTGGCTCGATCTGCATCATGTGCAGGAGCGAGACCGTGACCTGACGATCGAAAACCGGCTCGGGCTCATTGGGCCGGGCCAGGCCAATGATCACTGTGCTGCGACCAACCATTGCCAGCTCCGGGTGATGGACCTCGTAGGTCCGACCGTCGGTCAGTGTCACGCGGAACGGCTGGAATGGCTGTTTGCGGAGATAGTCGCGAATGTCTGCCGGTCGCATGAGGGAGGGTCTCCCGGCCGTTGATGTCTACGAACATTGTACGACAACGCCCGCAGGGCGCCCATCGGAGACGCGCAGGACCTTCGCGATCAGAAACCCATTGATCGATCGGTCAGTCACCTCCTCGCTCCGGTCGCGAGCTGGGCCTCGGCGCGCGAGGCGTCGGCCAGCCGAGCGAGCCCGGCGCGGCCGGCGAGGTCGGCGAGGTCGCGCAGTGCCGACGGATCGTCGCGATGCGTGAAGGCCGCGTCGAGCCGCGGTCCCAGCGTCAAGGGGTCCAGCACCTCGCGGATCCGAGCGACGGTCTCGGCGGCCTGGAAGGCCGCGGCATCGCGGCCGAGGATCCGCAGGGCGCGGGCGAGCCGAGACCAGGATCGCCAGTCCTGGGGCAGCACGGCCACGGTCTTCCGGCAGGCGTTGACCGCCTGCTCGGGCCGGTGATCGTATTCCAGGTCCCAGCGGCCGCGAAGCCGCCAGTACCGAGCGTCCCGGGCCGATTCGGAGCCCGGCCATCCGTCGAGCACGGCGCGACCGCGATCGATCTCTCCCGCGTCAGCCAGGGCGGTTGCCAGGGCCTCGCGCGTACCGATGTGCTCCGGATGAGCCGCCACGATCGCCTCGAGCTCGGCCAGCCGTGAGTCGCGATCGGGATCCGCCGCGCGCGGCTGCGCCGCGATCCGCTGCAATAACGCCACGCGAGCGTCGATGTCGTCGCCATCGGCGTCGATCCAGCGCCGCAATGTGGTTCGCACCCGTTCATCGGTCAAATCGGCGAGCATCGCCCACGTCAACTGACCGAGCAGGACGCGGCGAGACTCAAGTGACACCTGATCGTAAGCCTCCCAGCCCAGGTCCTGGGCCTCGAGCACCCGATCCTCGACGCGCAGGATCTCCAGCAAGAGTTTCCAGGCCTCAGCTTGGGCCGGATCGGCGGCGATCGCCCGCCGGAGGCTGCGCTCGGCCTGCGACGCCCGGCCCATCGCCAGACAGGCTCGCGCCTCACCCAGGTGGGTCGCGCCCGTCGCGGCACTCGTGGCGTTGAGCGCCCGCAAGGCTCGCAGCGCCGTGGCCCAATCGCCGGCATGGGCCGCCGACTCCGCTTCAGCTCGCAACCGTGCGGGCGACTCGGGGAGCAACCTCCCGACCAGGACCAACAAGCCGAGAACCGCAAGCCCGCCCACCCCGCGCAGGACCCACCTCAGGCGCCCTCGGCCGATCGATCGATCCGCGCCGGGTCGCGATGCAGCCGGCTTGGCAGCGGCGGTGGCCTGGGCTCGGGAGCGGGAGCGGCCTGCGGGACGTCGGGGCATCGGTGGATTGTCGTGATGGGTGGCGAGTGGCGAGTGACGGGTGAGAGACCGGTTCCTCACTGACCGCCGACCGCTCGGAAGCATTCGGGGACCGCGCGCCATGGAATCTCGGCGGACGACCCGCCCTACAAAACCATATGTGCCTTGAGCCCTCCGCGCCAAGGGCGGACAATGGACCGCTGGGCGAAATCAGATCCTTGTGGGAATGGAAATCATCCAGCAATGATGAAACCGATTGATCGGAACCCCATGCGGTCGGCCGGGACGTCCGGCTCCTGTCAACCAGCCGGAATCGCGTTCACCGTTGCAATCGCTGTCCTGTGCACCGCACATCGTGCCCCGGGGGATGACGAGGCGTTCATCGTCACGCCGCCCGGCTTCACGAAACTCGGCCAGGCGAAGACCGCATGGGGTGAGAAAACCGGCCGGCTCCGGATGACCATTCGCGACCATGCCACCGGCCGGCCCACACCCTGCCGGCTCAACGTCGTTGGACCCGACGGCGACTTCTACCAGCCCGCGCCCCATCCGCTCTCGCCGTACAGCCTCACCGGCCAGTGGCCCAGAACCGGAAAGGGGAACCGCGAAGGCAAGGCGCCGATCCGCTACCTCGGCCGGTTCTTCTACACGACCGGAGAAGTCGAGGTAACTGTCCCCGCCGGGACCGTGCGCATCGAGGCCTGGAAGGGGTTCGAGTATCGGCCCCTGGTGGAGCGCGTCGACGTGGGCATTGGACAGACGATACCAGTTGACCTCATGCTCGACAACACCGCCGCGATGGCACCGCTCGGTTACCAATCGGGCGACGCGCACCTTCATTTCCCCCGCAAGACCGAGGCCGACGACCGCGTCATCCTCGACCTGCTCCAAGCCGAGGACATCCACTTCGGCTCGATCCTGGCCTACAACGAACCGGCCGGACCGTACACGGGCGTGATGGAGAAAATGGACGCGCCCCAGCTCCGCGGGCTGGGCAAAGCCTCGGTCGTCCGCCGCGGCGACATCGCGATCGCCTCCGGTCAGGAATATCGAAGCACGACCTATGGTCATCTCAACCTGTTCTGGCGCGATGACCTCGTGCTCAACGGCCAGAAGGTTGACGCCAACAACTGGCCGCTGTATGGCACGCTCGGCCGCGAGACGAGGGACCAGGGTGGTTTCGCCATCCATGCGCATGGTGGTTATGCCCAGGCGATCTATGCCGACTTCGTCCAGAAGACCGTTCGACGCCGTGGAATTACTCCAGTTCGGCGTCTATCGCGGGATCGAGCTGGCGGACTGGTACCAGATCCTCAACATCGGCTACCGCTTCCCCTGCGTCGGGGCCAGCGATTACCCCGCCTGCCGCAAGCTGGGGGATTGCCGGACGTATGTCGATCTCGGAACGCATTTCGTCCTCCCCTTGCGAACGGGGGGCCAGGAGGGGTTGAAGCCGCCGGTGCCTTCAGCTCCGCGCTCTACACAAGTTTTGGCAAGGTCTCCCGACCTTGCCACTGGGCCGACTGAACGTCTCCAACCCCGACGCCAGGGGGAACGAGAGACCTTAGGTCCGCCGCGCGGCGGTGTCGGGAGACCCGCGCCGAACACCGGAGGGCCGCCCGATTTCGCCGCCTGGCTCAAAGCCGCGGCCGAAGGACGCAGCTTCGTCACTAGCGGCCCGCTGCTCCTGCTCGAAGTGGACGGTGCGCGTCCCGGCGGCATCATCCGCAAGACCGGGCCAGGCCCGCATCGCGTAAAGGTGACTGTGCGCGCGACCTGCGAAGTCGCGCCGATCCAGACCGTGCAAATCCTCGTCAATGGCAGGGTCGTCCACGAGCAGGCCGTGCCGCTGGAAAAGGGCAAGGGGGTCTGGATCGACCGAGAGCACACCCTCGACCTGGATCGCTCGTCCTGGATCGTGGCGCGGACGTTCTCGAAGGCCCCCTCCGGCGCGCCCAACGCCGAGGCACACACCAACCCGATCTATGTCTATGTTGACGATAAAGCCCCCTACGACCAGGATTCGCTCGACCACCTGGTGAAACGCATCGACGAGCAGATCGCCGTGCACCGCCAGCGACGGTTCGACGAGAAAGCCCGCGTACTCGATTACTTCCAGAAGTCGCGCGACATCCTCTTGAGGATCCGCCGCAATGGCGGCCTGCCCGCCAGCGGCGTCCCCGACGCCTGGATCGCCGATGCCTCCGCATCGGTTGACGCCAGCCGGCGGACGATCGCCGACGATCAGCTCAAACAATTCCTCCAGGCCGAGCCGTCGGTCACGCCACAAGATGCCTTGAAGACATTCGAGATCGTGGATGGCTTCCGCATGGAGCTGGTCGCGGCCGAGCCGATCGTGCAGAGCCCGGTCGCCGCGGCCTTCGACGCCGATGGCAGCCTCTACGTCGCCGAGATGCGGGATTATCCCTACAAGCCGAAGCCCGGCAAGACGCCGCTGGGCACGGTGCGACTGCTGCGCGACACCGACGGCGACGGCCGGTTCGACCGGAGCACGGTCTTCGCCGACGGCCTGCTCTGGGCGGCCGGCATTGCGCCGTGGAAGGGTGGCGTGTTCGTCACCGCGCCGCCGGATCTCTGGTATCTGGAGGACACCGACGGCGACGATCGCGCCGACGTGCGGACGAAGGTCTACACGGGATTCGGCACTCAGAACCAGCAGGCGATGGTGAACAACCTGGCTTGGGGCCTGGACCACTTCATCTACGGCGCATCGTCGGGCAACGGCGGGACCATTCGAGGCGCTGGGCGCGGGTCTCCAGACCCCGCCCGGGAGGCGGACCGAAGGTCTCCTCCCCGCTCCGTCTCGGTCGAGCACAGCGATTTCCGCTTCGACCCGGTGAGCGGAGCGTTCGAACTGGTCTCAGGCAACGACCAGTTCGGCAACACGTTCGACGACTGGGGCAACCGGTTCACGTGCGACGAATCGCATCCGCTTTCGCAACCGGTGTTACCTCGTCGAGAGCTGGCGCGGAACCCGTACCTCGCCGTGCCGACGGTGGTTCGGGACATCGCCGGCGGTTCGGTGCCGATCTTCCGGATCAGCCCCGTCGAGCGCTGGCGACAGATCCGTTCGAGCCGACGGATCGCCTACGGCGTGCGAACGCCCGGCTCGGCGGGCGTCAGCCACCACGTCGTCGATGCCGGCGCCGGCGCGACCATCTATCGCGGCAGCGCCTACCCGTCGGAGTTCTACGGGAACGTCTTCATCGGCGACGCCCAGAACAACCTGATTCACCGTCGGATCCTCATCCCTGATGGTCCAACGTTCCAGGCAATCCGCGGCCCGCGCGAGCAGGCCACCGAGTTCGTCCGATCGTCGGACAACTGGTTCCGGCCGGTGAACTTCGTGAACGCGCCCGATGGCACGCTCTACGTCCTCGACATGAGCCGCGCCGTCATCGAGGCAATCCACATCCCGCTCGACGTGGTCAAGCACCTCGACCTGAAGCGCAGGCGCGACCAGGGCCGGATCTACCGGCTCGCCCCGCCGGGGTTTCGACATCATCGTCCGCCCCGATTGAGCCAGGCCACGACCACCGAGCTGGTCGCCGCGCTGCGCGCGCCCCGATGGCTGGTATCGCGACACGGCGCATCGCCTGATCTACGAGCGCCAGGATCCGGCCGCGATCGAGCCCTTACGCAAGATGTTGACTCCGGCCGGAGCCTCATTCCCGCCGGCGCGGGTCAATGCGCTCTGGTCGCTGGAGGGCTTGAAAGCGCTCACGCGATGAGGATCTCGCCGCGGTCTTATCAGACCCCGTGCCGGAGGTGCGCGCCCAGGCCGTCGCTCTGGCCGCCCCGAGGCTGGATCGATCCCGGGCGTTGCTCGACCAGCTCTTGCCTCGGGTCGATGACGCCGATGCGCGCGTGCGGTTCCGCGTCGCGCTGGCACTCGGTGACACGACCGACCCGCGTGCCATCGCCGCGCTGGCCCGGCTTGCCCGACGCGATGCCGCGAACCAATGGATCCGCACGGCCGTGCTCAGCTCGTGCGCCTCGACGGCCGATCGGCTGTTCGCGGACCTCTGGACGGGCCAGGCCCCGCCCACATCGGACGTCGAGGCGTTGCTGAAGCCGCTCGTGGAGATCGTCGGCGCGCGGAACCGCCCCGACGAGATCGGCCGCGTTCTCGACGATCTGGCGAGACCGAACGCATCTCATCGGGACACAAGGGACCAACTGGTCCTGGCCCTGGCCCGGGGCATGCGGCGTTCCGGCGGACGCCTTTCGATCGACAAGACGGCGGCGCGGCCCGGAGCGGGAATGGTCTCGCGGCTGGTCCAGCGTGCCAGAGAGTTCGTCCACGATGCACATACGCCCGAGGCGGCACTCCTGGGTGCGATCGACGTGCTCAGCACCCTGGATCCGGACGAATCGCGTGCGGATTTGCTGGAACGGCTGGCCCCGCAACAGCCGATGTCCGTGCAAGTCGCCGTGGTGCGGACACTGGCCGAGGGCCGCTCGGCGGACCTGCCCGAGGTCTTGTTACCCCGCCTCCGCACCTTCGAGCCAGCGGTCCGAGCGGCGACGATCCGCACGCTGCTGACCCGCGCCGATTGGACCAAAGCCCTCCTCCGTGCCATCCAGCCCGGAGCCGCGGGCGGCATCAGCCCGAGCCTGATCGAGCCGTCCGACCGTGCGCCACTGGTGAAGCATCGCGACCCGGAGATCTCTCGGCTGGCGCAAGCCGTCTTCGGCCGATCGACGACCGGCTCCCGCTCCCCGATCATCGCTGACTACACTTCGATCCTGCGAACCAAGGGAGACCCCGGCCGCGGCGCCAAGATCTTCGAACGCGAATGCAAGACCTGTCACCAGATCGGCAAGAGTGGATTCGCGCTCGGTCCCGACCTGACCGGCTCGCCTTCCGCGGATCCCGCCGCATTGCTGGCCAACATCCTCGATCCCAATGCCAGTGTCCTGCCGACCTATATTCAATACACGATGGTCAACCAGAACGGCCGGACCTATTCGGGGATCATCGCGTCCCAGACAGCGACCAGCCTGACCCTCCGCCGCGGCGACGGCGCCGAGGACACGATCCTCCGCGCCCAGGTCGACGAGATGACCAGCACGGGCCTCTCGCTCATGCCCGAGGGACTCGAAAAGACGATCCCCAAGCCCGAGATGGCCGACCTGATCGCCTACTTGCGCGCGTCACATCGCGGCAGCCCGGGAGAAGGTGCAGACGACGACCGGACGCGACCACTCGATATCGGGACGCTGCCGGGGTTGATCGAGCCGGATGAGTAAGATACTTGACGAGGAAGGGGGGAAATCAACCTGGAAAAAGAGCAGACAGCCAACTTGCAATGTGATCTTTTGTATCGTATCATTAATGGCCTGATTGAGATGGTTCGATCGTGGAGGGGTTAGGATGTCTGACCCGCATCGACTTTACCGAATCCGCTGTCCGGTCCACGGCTTCATCACGATCAATGATTGGGAGCGCGATATCATCGAACAATCAGCGTTCCAGCGTCTCAGACGAATCCGCCAATTGGCCTGGACCGATCAGGTCTACCCGGGTGCAATGCACACGCGTTTCGAACACTCGTTGGGCGTGCTCCACGTGGCGGACCAACTTTATGAATCGACAATCACTCGGTCTCGTGAGCTCCTTCGGTCCGAGCTTGTTTACACCGACGAGGGATTGCGTCGCGATCGGGTCCTCGTCCGTCTCGCTGCCTTGCTTCATGATGTCGGCCACGCCCCTTTCTCCCACGCTTCCGAGGATCTTTTCCCGTTCCTCGATGATTCATCGACCGAGGGGAAAAGGAAACGTTTCAAACATGAGAACTATTCCGCCGCGATTATTCGGACCCAGTTACGGGATTGCATCGAGAACCATCCTCTGAATCAGAATTTCGACCTCAAAGCTGATACGATCGCCGATCTCTTGGAAGGTAACACCCGGGCAGGCCGGGCCTTGTTCTGGAGGGAGCTTGTTTCGGGCCAACTCGATTCCGACCGAATCGACTATCTCATTCGTGACTCGCTTCATACGGGCGTTCACTATGGCCGTTTCGACTGGCGGCGACTCGTGAATTCGGTCCAGATTACTCAGGGCTACGAAGATGGAGGTCCCCGCCTGGGTGTGAGTGAAGGGGGGTTCCATGCTGCCGAGGGACTGGTGCTCGCTCGCTATTTCATGTTTACACAAGTTTACTTTCACAAGACTCGAGTGGCTTACGACATCCACCTCAAGAATGCCCTGTCTGCAATGTTGCCTGGTGGAGTCTTTCCGTCACCCGAAGGACCCGAGTTGGATCAATTCTTACAGTGGGACGATTGGAGGGTTCTCGGACTCCTCGCCGGTGGCGCGGGAGGAGAGCATGGGCGACGATTGGCAAGGAGGGACCACTACCGGAAGGTTTACCATACTCCAGAATCTCCGACGGCGAACGATTTGCGTCGGTTAGCTCGTGTTCGAATTGAACTGAAAGACCTCCTGAAAGACGAAGTTTTGTCAGGGACATCGGGATACAAGCTGGGCGAGTCCGACATCCCTGTCGTCAGTGACAACCCCGCGAGGGATATTCTACCTTTGTCTTCATATTCACAGGTCGTAAAAGGATTATCTCCCGTAGGAAAGGTCATGCTTTACTGTCGAAAAGAAGATGTGGATCAAGCGCGGGCCATCATTAAATCCCTGGAGAGCAGAAGGAGAATACGATGAACGCACGAGAACGGTGGGGCCTTCGACTCGGGATTCTCACCGAGATGGTCGAACGCGCTCGAAGCAGGCTCGGCCGAACCGCAATCATGAAACTGGTGTATCTGCTCCAGACGGTCAAGGGTGTACCCCTGGGCTATAGCTTTGGGCTGTACATTTATGGCCCCTACGAGAATGACGTACTGAATGACCTCGCCCAGGCCGAGACGATGAGGGCCGTCAGATCGTCTGTCGTCCCTCGTCCCAAAGGCTACGGATATGAGTTTTCGCCGGGCCCTGCCCGCGATCATGTCAAATCCTTCGCCGGTCCCGAACTCGCGAAATACCGCGACGCCATCGCCTGGGCATTGGATGAGTTTGGCGGTAAGACCGCAGGCGACCTGGAACTGCTTTCGACGATCATCTACGCGGACCGAGAAGCATCACAACGTCGTCGCTGTCTCTCCGTCGCGGAACTTTGCCGACGCGTTTGTGAAATCAAACCGCGTTTCGCTCAAGAGTATATCGTAGATTGCATTTCCTCCTTGGCGGAGAAGGGTTTGCTGATCGCGACCGATCGAGTGACGACGAATGCGCGAGAGCAGCCGGCAACGGGTCTGTGAAAGTCCAGCCGGCGTCGATGGACGATGCTCGGGTTAAGCGATGATCTCATTCGTTGAGTTGAGATCGGCGGCCCGGAGTTGCGGGCCCCGACGATCGCTCGACATCGGCACCTCGCAGGGACGGATCGAGCCGGATGAATGAGGCCGTTGCTCTGGTGGGCGACTCGGCGTAGCATGAGTGTATGCCGACTGCACTGCGAAGTGGACCGTTCCGATTCTTCTTCTACGCGGGCGATGGCGGGGAGCCTCCCACATCCACGTCGAGCGCGACGACTGCGAAACCGAGCTCTGGCTCGACCCGGTCCGGTTGGAGCGGAGCCACGGCTTCAGCAGCAAGGAGATCAACCGGATCCAGAGATTGGTCGACGAACACTGGCAGCAGTTATTGGAGAGCTGGGATGAGTTCTTCCGTGGTTGAGACTCGGGTCGCCTTGGCCACCGGCGTGGTGGTCAGCAAGGATACCCTGTCCGTGAAGCTGGCCGACGGCCGCACCATCGCCGCGCCGCTGGCCTGGTATCCACGCCTGTCGCATGCCACAACCCAGGAGCGGAATTCCTGGCGACTGATCGCCAACGGCCAGGGAATCCATTGGCGGACGTCGATGAAGACATTAGAATCGATAATCTGCTCGCGGGTCAACCCTCGGCCGAAAGCCAGAGTTCGTTCAAGAAGTGGCTTGCGGGCCGGGCCAAGCCGGCCCGCCGACGGAAGGGATCGGAAGCCTGACCAGGAGGTCGGGCGGAAGGCACTTCTCGACGAATCCGTCGTGGAAAACCCGACGAAACCCCAACACGCCTCATTCAGTCAGACACCGTCAAGAACCGGCGAGGAAAGGATCGGGACGCGCCATGGGGATCAAGAGATGAGAGGCCGAGATCAAAGACCTCTCCCAGCGAGTCAGCCGGCTGGAGGCCCTGACCAACGGTGCGTCCTTTCGCAAGAGTCAACGCTCATCGAAGGTTATCGCACAACCGCGACCTCCGAGACGCCGAAATCCCAGGGGAACCGGCCGACTGGCCCGGCCTCAAGACGATCGAGTTCCGGTCGATCGCGGCATTCGAGCGCGATCTCGAAGGACTCGATGCCCCGGAGCGTCAACGCGTCATCGATACCATCAACGCCAAATGTCCACTCTGGCTCAAGGATCGACGAGAGCGGAGAAGACCTTCCTTCGCCCTTATCGTTTCCTGCTCCGCGGTGGACTGGAATCGTCGCTGTATGAGATTCCGGCTGGGAAGGGGCGAAGAGTCATCTTGGCCGTGGACGACGATCCCATCTTCGGCCAGGTGATCGTTACCCTTCTGAGAGTCGTGACGAAGCGTGCGAGGAAAGCGGCATACGACAGACTTGCAGAGCTGCTGTATCCTGGACAAGTCCTCGAAGTTCAGACGCTGGAAGGCCAATGAATGGCCAGGATCAAATGCTTGAAGAACGAGTACGGGATCATCCGCGAGGCCGCGAAGATCCTACCCGACGACACTTTAAGACTCGCTCTCCTTGACGCCCTCAGCGAACTTGAGGACAACGAATGTTATGTGAAGAAATCGTTCCCCAAGACCAGGCTGCACCGGGTCTCTGGGATCAAGCAGGCCGTCTTTCGTGCCGACATCGACAAGATTTCGGGCTGGAGGCTGCACGTGCAAATGGGCAGGGACACTTGCATCCATCTCAAGGATATCATCGAGGGCCAGAAGCACGATGATGTGGTTCAGGTGATCAAGGCCAAGAAAGACCGATACGAATAGCGACCGCGATGGTTTTGTAGGGTGGGTGGAGCTGAGCTTGGCTCGAGCGCAACCCACCAGTCGAGTGAGCTTTGCGTCGGTGGGTTGCGGCGGGCAAAGCCCGCCTCCACCCACCCTACGAGTCGGGACATCCCGGATGCACGAACTCCGCGTCCTCTTCACCGCTGAGAAAGACAAGGGCTATCTCGCTCGGCTCGCCGATGCCGGTGGCAGCGTTCTGGGCGTCGAAGTCCCGTTCATGCCCTTCCTGACCGAGGACGATTACGAGAACCTGCGCTGGTACCTGGAAGACTACATGGACCTGCCCGACGGCGGCGCGGTCACTCGGGCGCGGGGCATCGAAGAAGACCTCGACCGATGGGGCCGCAGGCTGCACGAAGCCCTGTTCACCGCCGAAGAGAACCGCGACCTGCTGAAGAGCTCCTCACCTCTCCAGAGCCGCGCGAGCTGACCGTGGCCACCCAGGACCCGATGCTGCTGCGGCTGCCCTGGGAGCTCATGGCCGATGGCGCGGGCCGGCTCGCGCAGCGGGTGTCGGTGCGCCGGCAGTTGGAAGAGCCGGAGAAGACCACGACAGACGCGGCGAAGCTCCCCTTGCGGATCCTCTACATCGTCAGCCGGCCAGCCGATACGGGCTTCATCGATCCGCGGTTCACGACCAAGGCGCTCTTCGATGCGCTCGACCCGCTCGGCCCCAGCGTGCGCATGGATTTCTGCCGCCCGCCGACTCTGGCGCGCATGGAGGAGATGCTGCGCGAAGGTCAGCAGGCCGGCGACCCGTACGACGTCGTCCACTTCGATGGCCATGGCACCTTCCTGCCGCATTCGCAGATCGGCGCCTTGTGTTTCGAGAAACCGGACGATGGTTCCGGCAACTCGAAGACCGACTTCGTCGAGGCCGAACAGCTTGGCACCCTCCTGGCGCAACACCGGATTCGTCTCGTCGTTCTGGAGGCGTGCCGCAGCGGCACAGTGGGGAAGACCGCCGTCTTTCGCTCGATCGCGCCGCGATTGATCCAGGCGGGCGTGGGCAGCGTGCTCTCCACGAGCCACGCCGTCCACGTCGAGGCCGCGCGACTGCTGCTTGACCGCTTCTATCGCGAGCTGGTGCGCGGGACCACCATCGGTCATGCCGTGGCGCAGTCCCGCGGCGCTTTGCTTGCCACTCCGGCCCGCTGGCTGGAATCCGGTCCCGGGGCCCGAACCATCACCCTGGAGGACTGGTTCCTGCCCCACCTCTACCAGCGCGACGCCGATGACGCCCTCGTCCCGCCCGATGCCGCCGGACAGCCGCCCGTGCGGCAGTTCGACGTCTTCCTCAGCCACAAGCACAACGACCGGCTCGCGTCGAGGCGCTCGCCCGATTACTCGTGGAGAAACACGGGCTGCGCGTCTGGCTCGACAAGTGGGAGTGCGTCTCCGGCAAGCTGAAGCCGCAGTGCGAGACCGGCATCAGGAACAGCCGATTCACGGTCGTCGTCGGCTCGCAGACTGCGCTGAAGTCGAAATGGGTGCAGTGGGAGATCGACAAGCATAACCAGCTCAATCCCGACGAGGACCGGCTCATCCCGATCAAGTTCGAGACGCTGGACCTCCGCCCGAGTTGAACGACCTGCTCTGGGTGGACTTCACCGATCCCGCCAGTGACGCCGACAACGCCGCGATGCTCGCCCGGCTCATTCGCAGTGCCGATGCCGAGGACGCCCGCCGTCGTCGCGGGTGCCGCAATCCGTCGCGGCAGCCCGAGAACCCGGCCGTTTCCCACCGCCGCCGCAATACGGCTTCCACGGCCGGGCGCGGGAGCTCTACGAGCTGGAGCGTCGATTCCGCACCGCAGCGCGGCATCGTGCTGCATGCCATGGGCGGCATGGGCAAGACCGCGCTGGCCACCGAGGCCGCCCACTGGTGGACGCGCAGCGGCCTGTTCCGCGATGGCGCCTGCTTCCTCAGCTTCGAGCAGTTCGCCAGCGCCGACCGCGTGGTGCAGGTGCTCGGCACCTACCTCGCCGGACCGAAGTTCGAGCAGCTCCCCGCCGCCGAGCAGCGCCGCCGCGCCATCGAGTTGTTCCGGCAACACGACGTGCTCATGGTCTGGGACAACTTCGAGAGCGCCCTGCCGCAGTTCGACGACGGGCCGCTCCGTCGCCAACCCCTACACCGACGACGAACGCCGCCGCCTCGCCGAGCTGTTCCGCGACCTCACCGCCGGCAAAGGCCAGGGCCGCCTGCTCGTCACCTGCCGTCCTGGCGACACCGGCCTGCCCGGCGCCGGGCGGTACGAGCTCCACGGCCTCGCCCGCGCCGACAGCCTGTGGCTGCTCTCGCACATCCTGAAACGCGATGGCCTGACCCTCGACGATCCCCGGTTCGGCCGCGACCGGCTCGATCCCCTGCTGCGCGACCTGGCGGACCACCCCCTCTCGCTCGAGCTGCGTCGGCCCGCACCTGCGCACCCTCACGCCGGAGGTCATCCGGGCCGACTTTGGCAAGCTCCTGGCGGAGTTCCAGCAGGATCCGCCGGAGGGCCGCAACCAATCGCTGCTCGCCTCCCTGGAGTTCTCCCGCCGCCACCTCAGCCCCGCCGCCCGCGCAGGCGCTGCCCTGGCTCGGCCTGTTCCGCGGCGGGGTGTTTGAGGACATTCTACTCGAGGTGAGCCAGCTCGACCCGGACGCCTGGGAACCTATCCGCCGGGAGCTGCAAGGCATCGCCCTCGTGCGGCCGGAGAACGACATCCAGATCGCCGATCGCCCCTTCCTGCGCTTCCACCCCACCCTCGCCTCCGCCGCGGCCGACGCCGCCCTGGCGCAGCAGCCCGAGACCCGCCAGCGCTTCATCGGCGTCTATGTTGCCCTCAAGCAGGCGCTGGACCAGGCACTGAGGGGCTCCCAATCGCGGACCGCGCTGGAAATCCTGGACCGCGAGGAGGCGAACTACCGCACCGCCGTCCACTGGGCCGTGGCCGATCGGCAGTTCCGGGTCGCCGCGAAGCTGGGCAATACGTTTCGCGACGTATCTGGAAAGGTCCGGCCGCCTCCGCGAACGCGATGCCTGGGTGCAGTGGCTGAAGGACGCGGTGACCCAGCAGGGCTTCACGGAGGAAGCCGCCGACTACGAACGGCAGCACGCCTACACGCGGTTTGCCCAGGGCGATCCGCAGGGCGCGGTGGAGCAGCTCCAGGCCCTCATCGAGCGCCTCCGCCACACCACGGAGTTCGATCCCGCGTTTCAACTGGCACTGGCGATCGGGGACTTGGGCAGAGATCTTGAACCGACTGCGGTGCTTCGACCCAGGCGATCCCCTTCCTGCGGGAGTCTATCGGACACTGGGAGGCGCTGGTGGAGAAAGCCGGAGGCCAGCCATGGGAAACGCTGCTGTCCACGCCGGACCACGCCAAGGCCACGACCGAACTGGGGAACCTTTCCGCCGCGATGGGCGATCTGGCCAATGCCTTGAGCGATGCTGGCCAGCACGACGAGGCCCTGGCCCTGGCGGAGAAGGCTGTCGGGATTCAACAAACGTTGTGGCAGCCAACGCGGAGTCGCCGCTGGTGACGGCCGTTGCGCCAGCATCCTCATGGCAGTCGGGCCGCTACGACGAGGCCGATGCCAGTTACGACCTGGCCCTGGCCGCCGCTCGTCAGGTCGGGGACAGGGAACTGGAGGGATCGCTCCTCCAGAATCAGGGCATCCTCGCCTACAAACGCAACCAACTCGACCGCGCCACCCGCCTTTATCAGCAAGCGCTCCGGCGCTTTCAGGAGGCGGGCAACCAAGGCGCGATGATGCAGACCTACAACCTCCTCGGAGTGGCCGAACGGAAGGTGGGCCGCCTGGCCGAGGCGCGGGCCTGGTACGAGAAGTCCCGCGAGCTGGCTATGGATTTGAAGGATCAGCCCGGCCTTGGCGAGGCCGCGCAGAACATCGGCATCGTCTGTCAGGAAGAAGGCGATGCCGCCCGCCGGCGCGGCGACGAGCCGGCTGCCCGGCGGCACTACGAGGCTGCCCGCCGATCCGTGGAAGAAGGTATGCGGATCAGGCAATCCTACGGCAACAAGCCCGATGAAGCCGGCTGCGTGGAGCCAGCTCGCCCAGATCCACCTCTGCCTCGGCGACCTCGCCGCCGCCGAGCGCCACGCCCACGAAGCCCGCCAGATCCGCGAATCTCTCGGCCTCACTGGACGCCTGGAGGGACTACCACACCCTCTCCGAGATCGCCCGTGCCCGCGATGACGCGGCCGCCGCCGGCGAGTGGGTGCAGAAGCGCGATGCCTTGCTCGAGGAGGCCAAACGCCGCGCCGGCGGTGGCGGCGGCCCGCCCGCCCGAGATGCTCAAGGCCCTGCAAGCCCTCGCCGTCACCTGCGCCCAGGCCGGCTTCGGCGACGGCACACTCGGCCCCGCCGAGGAAGAAGCCCTGGCCCAGCTCGACCAAGACCCCGCCCCGTTCCCCGAGTTCGCCGCGTTTCTCCGCCAGCTCGCCGCCGGCCAACGGCCGCCGATCCCCCACGGCCTGCCGGCCGACCTGCGCCAGTGGCTGGAGGCGTTGACACAGCCCATCCGAGACGCCCCGCGGGGATGAGGCGCGAAGCGGGAAAAGCCAGGGCGTCGCCTGCGGCGACCCTGGGCTCTGCTAGGGAACCCCTTCGGGGTACGGAACGCCGGGCTGTTACGCCAAAGGCGTTACCCATCACAGCCCAGGGTCGTGCAGCGCACCCTGGGTTCACAAAGCACCCCTCACGGATTCCTACGCCAAAGGCGTTGCACAACCATGCCCAGGGTCACCGGAGGCACACCCTGGGACACGGCCCCAAATCCAGGGATCCACCGACACGACCGGTTCGCGAAATCTCCGCCCCAAAAAAAGTTTTTCGCAAAAATTTTTATGTCTCAGTCACGTCCCAGGTTACGCCGAGAAAATAGGCCAATCCCACCATAGGTGCATTAACGAATTTGAAAAGCTGCGGCATCCTATAGACAGAGGAGGCACGGTGTGCATGAGCGGTCCCGCATTTCTCGACGCCATCAGCTCGCCTCGATTCTTCCCGGCATTTCCTGACCAGAGACGAGGGGCCGCTTCCCAGAAGCGGTATAGGAGTGCCAACTCGTGCCACCGGTTGGCCGCCGGAAGTTCAGGAAGCCACCGGCGTTACGTCAACCGAACCGGTATGGACCGACGGCCCCGTCCGTGGCAACATTTCGCCGCGCCACCGGTTGGCGCGGGTCTCCCGACCCCGCCCAGGAGCTGACCGAAGGTCTCCCGTCGGGTCAGGAGACCTTGCCACAAATCAACCCCTCAGGAAATCCCCTTCGCAACAACCTGCCCCAACACCTCCGCGAACCGGTCAATCTCCGCAAGCGTCGTATACACGTTCGGCGTCACCCGGATGCCGGAAAACGCCTTGTGGTGGATCGCGACGGTGACGATCTTGTGCCGGTCGAACAGATGCTCGCAGAGCTTGCTCGGCTCGATGCCGTCGATGTGAACCAGGGTGATCCCGCACGACGACGCGTCGTCATCCAGCGGGGTCCAGATCCGGACCCGGCTGCTGGCCTGCTGGAGCGGCCTGGCCCATCGATTGCGGAGATACCGCAGCCGCGCCGCCTTGCGCTCGTCGCCGATGCTCTGATGGAACGCCAGCGCCGCGGCGATCGCGTTGTGGTTCGCGGCCGGATGAGTCCCGATCTCCTCATACTTGCGGATATCCTGATCCATATTCGCCGGGGCCGACATGAGCGGCCAGATCGTCTTGATGTGAGCTTTCCTGATATACAAAAACCCGGTACCGATCGGGGCCAGCAGCCACTTGTGCAAGCTGGTGGCGAAGAAGTCGCAGTCGAGCAAGTCGCGGGTGAACGGGAAATGCGCGAACGAATGAGCCCCATCCACGAACACGAGGATCCCGCGCTCGCGCGCCAGCCGCACCACCTCGCGCACCGGCAGGATCTGCCCGCTGAGGTTCGTGATGTGCGGGAACTCGATGACCCGGGTCCGCGGCGAGATCGCCTGGCGAATCCGCTCGACGAACTCGCCGGGCGACGTGAGCGGGACCGGAAACGCGACCGACTTCACCACGATCCCCTCGCGGCGCACCCGCTGGTCCCAGGTGTTGAGCATCCGCGGATAGTTCTGATCGGTGACGATCACCTCATCCCCGCGCTTCAGGTCGATTCCCAGGATCAGGGTCTCCATCCCCTCGGAGGCATTCCGCGTGATCGCCAGCTCTTCGGCATCGCAACCGAACTGCTGGGCCAGCGCCGTTCGGACCGTCGCGATCCGGGGCTCGAGGACCTGCCACATGTGATGGGCCGGCAGCTCGTTGCAGAACCGCAGGTCGCGAATCATCTGGTCGAGTACATGCGACGGCGCCGGGCTGACGCCGCCGTTATTGAAGTTGATCAGCGTCCGATCCGTGTCAAAACAGCGCTGGATCTGCGACCAGTAATCCTCGTTCCCGGCCAGCCCGCCCGCCGCTTCGCCCTCGGCGTCGCGACCGGCACCCAACGATCGGGCCATCGCGTCGCGGCGGAACAGGGCATGGGCGGTCCCTGCGGCCACACCGCCCAGGAACCGACGCCGACTCCCGGTTGCTTGCTGACCCCCGCGCTTCGACATCGACAGACTCCTCGTCGTGGGTTTCTGGAAAAAGTCGAGATACCCAGCATATCATGCCGGTAAGAAAGTTGTAGTTGTAGGGTGGGTCGAACGCCGCTCGGCGGCGTGAGGCCCACCTCCTCGTCGTGGGTTTCTGGAAAAAGTCGAGATACCCAGCATATCATGCCGGTAAGAAAGTTGTAGGGTGGGTCGAACGCCGCTCGGCGGCGTGAGGCCCACCTCCTCGTCGTGGGTTTCTGGAAAAAGTCGAGATACCCAGCATATCATGCCGGTAAGAAGGTTGTAGGGTGGGTCGAACGCCGCTCGGCGGCGTGAGGCCCACCGGACATCGTGGCGTCTGCGGTGGGCCGCGCCGCGACGAATCGCGGCTCGACCCACCCTACACTTCAACGTCACAACATCCTGGCGGACCGCTCATCATGGACTCCACTCCGACGACCCAATGGAACACCGGCCTCTACGACGACAAGCATTCGTTTGTCTGGAAGCACGGAGCCGCCTTGCTCGACCTCCTGGCACCCCAGCCAGGCGAGCGAATCCTCGACCTCGGCTGCGGGACAGGTCATCTGACAGCAAAGATCGCGGAGGCCGGGGCCAAAGTGGTCGGCATCGATTCCTCATCCGAGATGGTCGAGAAGGCACGGCGTCTCTATCCCGACATCCGCTTCGAAGTCGCCGATGCCCGGGACTTCGCATTCGATGAGCCATTCGACGGCGTGTTCTCCAACGCTGTCCTCCACTGGGTCAAGGAGCCGGAGAAGGCCATTGCCTGCGTGCGACGGGCGCTCAAGCCGGGCGGACGATTCGTGGCGGAGTTCGGCGGGCGAGGCAATGTCAAAACGATCGTCTCGGCCCTCGATGCGGCATCCCGAGCGGTCGGCCTCGGCGCCTGGGAACATCCCTGGTACTACCCCGGCATCGGCGAGTATGCTCCTCTGCTGGAACGGGCCGGGCTCGAAGTGACCACCGCGTTCCTCTTCGACCGCCCGACTCCTCTGGAGGGCGACGAGGGCCTCCGACACTTTGTCGAGATGTTCGTGGGCGGGCTGGTGGGCCACCTGCCGGCTGACGACCGTGAGGGGTTCTTCCGGCATCTCGAACAGGTCGCCCGGCCGGCGCTTCAGCGCGACGGCCAGTGGTTCGCTGACTACCGACGCCTGCGCATCGTGGCTCGCCGAGCGGACGATCCCGAGACGTGATCGAGACGAAGCTAGCGGCAGAAGAGACACATCATCATGCGACGGGAGGAAGGGTTCGGCGCCGCCGGACGCAGACGTTCGAGGAATCGTGAGGTCATCGCTCATGGAACCGATCCAGATCCTGGGTATGCTCGCGGGGCTCCTGTTCCTCTTTCTCATCTTCTGGGCCCCGGCGGAATTCCTCCGCAAGGCGGGATTCTCTCGATGGTTCGCCCTGTTGATCCCATTGACGGGCTTCATCGGACTGGCCGTCTTCGCATTCATCGAATGGCCGGTCGAGCGCGAGCTGGCCTGGTTGCGCTTGAAGTCGGGTGAGCTGACGACCGACACCATCCCATTGGTCGAACGATACGCCGTCAACCTCGAGCGGCGTGGCGAGTGGAAGAAGGCCGCCGAAGTCTACACGGAGCTCTCCCAGAAAGCACCCCCCGATGAAAACGCGGAATACTATCGCAACTGCGTGGAGCGATTGAAGGAACACCTGAACGCGTAATATGTCATAAAACTCATTAATAACATACATGTGACTAACAATCTGCCCGACGGGCTGATCCGCCGAGCTCGATTGCGGGGCAAAGACATCCGATGGCCGACATCCAGAACCCCCGGCTGCTCTATCTCAAGGGCGCCCTGTTCCTCGGCCTGGGTGTCCTGGCCTCGGCCGTCCTCCTCATCGAGCATCCGAGCGTGAAGACCGCCGCGCTGCTGGCACTCGCCATCTGGGCGTTCGCGCGGGCCTACTACTTCGCCTTCTACGTGATTGAGCATTACATCGACACGAATTACAAATATGCGGGACTCGTGTCGTTCGTGCGATATTCGATGCGGCGGAGAAAGCTGAAGGAGACCGGCGAACAGGAAGAACGCCAGGACCGCACGGCATGAGTCGCCATGGACCAGCCCACGGGAATTCGGGGCGAACGGGACGAACCAGCAAAATGGGACCTTTGGCAGGTCGATGGGCTGGCCGTCCACGCCACCTATGACGCCGAAACCTGGACGCCTCGCCTGCTCACGATGAGCCCGCAGTAAGCTTGCCAATCCGTGGACGCTGTGAATCGTGCAGGGAATCCCTTCGGCCGGGGTATCCGCGATCATCGGATTCTGCGATCCTGGAAGCGGGAATCACTCGTCGGATGTCAGCCGAGATGCGGGAGGGATGCTCATCATGCCCAGTCATTTCTCGACCATCGGACTGCCATTGCAATCCCAGGAGGAATTCATCTCCCTGGCGAACGAGCTGGCCGGAGAGAGCGTCCGTTTTGATGTCCCGGGCGGTTATTATCTCTGCTGGTCGTCGCTGAGCGGGGCCGAGTTGTGGATCCAGGTCAATGAGGATAACGACCTCATCGGGATGAACCCGCATTTTTCCGGCGAGTCTCGCGTCCGCGCGGGATTGACGGGACGCGTCACACGCTCCAACGGCAGTCCGCTTGATGGTGCCTTCCAAGGTTGGGCCGACCCCCAGGACAACGATCCGGAAACAGGCAGCTACCCGTTCGTCTTCGACGCGCCGGACTTCCAGTGCGACCGCAAGCTGACTTTACCGTCCATCGTTGAGGCCCAGGTCGCAGCGTTCGTGCACGAACTGTCGGTGTTCCGCTCGGAAGAGGAGTACATGGCCTCGCAGACGGGAGAGATGAAGTTCGCAGCCGAATCGTTCATCCCTTCCGGCCTGTTCCAGCCGGGAGGAGAGAGTATCCATCCGCCCGAAGCGCAGGCCATCTTCACGGGGCGAATCCTCGAGTCGGAAATGCGGATGAACGAGCTGATGAACCGGCCATTCCAGTGGGTGCTCGTGGAGACGCTCGGCGGCGTTTTCGACGTGGTCGCCGACCCCGACTTCATCGAGTTCTCACCCCCAACGGGCGGAATCCTGATGGGATCGTTCTGGTTGTCGGGGCGGTTGCTTCTCTAGTCATCGAGGACCAGCCAGCCTATGATCCGCGTGACTTCATTCTCGGAAGCGGGTGGACACGCCGTCTGCGAAGACGCCTTCGAGGTCCATCGCCATCCGTCCGACCCCGATGGTTGGCTCGGCTTCCTCGCCGACGGCCAGGGCGGTCAGGCCGGCGGCGCCGAGGCGGCGCGGATCGCCTGCCGTGTCGCGGCCGAAGCCGCCCTTTCGCTCTCGCCCCATCAGTTGTCGGATTCCCGAACGTGGACAGCTCTTCTTCAGCAGGCCGACGCCGCCGTCGCCGCCGACCACGAGGCCGGCTTCACGACCCTCATCGGCCTGAGCATCCTTGGAGATGTCCTCCACGGCGCGTCCTGCGGAGACAGCGCCGTGCTGGTGGTCTCGGAGGATCAGGGTCCTCGACAGGCCACGGCCGATCAGTTGAAGAACCCCCCGGTGGGCTCGGGTGTCGCAACGTTCATCCCATTCACGGCGACCCTGGCCGGACGGTGGTCGGTGCTGGCGATGTCCGATGGTGTCTGGAAATACGCGGGGTGGGATCGGATCTTCGAGACGGTCGCCACGCATCGCGGCGAATCCCTGGTCGCGGCGCTCCAGGCAGCGGCCCGGCTCCGGCGTAGTGGCCAATTCCCCGACGATTTCACGGTCGTCCTCTTCGAAGGGACAGACTGACCAGGCAGCCAACCGTTGATCAGAAATCACCTCGTCCTCTTCCGAAGAGACGACGTTTCCCATCTGGCGAACCACGGTTTTTCCACGAATGATCGATTTTCTCACAATCCTCGCAGCTTGTCCTTCCACGCCCAGGCGTGAGACAGCGATCGAAGCGACCGGGCGAATTGGTGTATGATGCAGATCAGCAACGGACCTCGTTCCAACCGATTCACTCGATCCTGGGAGATTGTCATGGTCAACCTGATCAAGAAGGCGTTCTACACGGGCCTCGGTCTGGCGGTGTTAACCAAGGAAAAGGCCGAGGAGCTGGTCAAGGACTTCGCCGAGCAGGCCAAGCTCTCGGAGCATGAAGGCAAGGACCTGATCGAGAGCATGATGAAGCAGTCCGAACAGGCGCGGAATGAATTTCAGTCCAAGATCGATGAGACCGTGCAGGCGGTCGTCAAACGGCTCAACCTGGCGTCCAAGGAGGAGGTGGCCAGTCTCAAGGCCAAGATCGACGAGCTGTCGGCCAAGCTCGGAAAAGGGGAGGGGACAGGGACCTGATGCCCCGGCAAGCGAGACTCGATGCGGCGAGACGCCAGCGTCGCGGATGACCGGTTGGGCTTCCGCTTCGCCCGGCTTCAATGAGCCGCCGAGCATCGATTCTCTGGGACCTGGCGGTTCTTCAGGCGCTCGACCAGCGCCCGATAGCCCGGGGCTCGGCGGATCGGATCCAGCTCGATCTGGACATCCTGCTGGAAGACATCGGGAAACCCGCAGTCGCACGCCCGGCCCGGGACGGCCGCGGCACGATCGGTACAGCGACGCCTCAGTTTCGAGCGCTGAGGCTCCGGCAGTCCCGTCAGCCAGCCGTCCTCAAAGAACGGGACGAACCACGTCAGAGTCCGCGCGAGTGTGTACGAGTCGTCCCTATCGCCGTCCTCGAACACACAGAGCACCTCGACCGTCGCGACCAGTTCGGCGAAAGAAGCTGCGGAAGGCGCTCAGCGCCACGTCTTCCTCATCGCGGACCCGGCGGTCATGGCCGGGGAACCGGGAGCCGGCCAGGGCGACCAGACGATGGAAGTCATGGTCCCACAACCGCCCGATGCCGGCGGCGTCGCCGGTCCTCAGACCCTCCAACCCGCGCAAGACCGAGCCATCACCGGACATGCCAGTCGCCTCCGGCCGCCACCCCACCCGGCGACAGTCACATCCCCATTTCCTCTCTCGTTATCGCTCAACGAACCGGTCCGCGCGGATTCGGATTGCATCGGTGATCCAGCGGAAGGGGAAAAATGCTTGGACGATTGCGCATCGGACAGCCGAATCCTGATGATCTCAAGGGAGGCTCGCAATCGACACTGGATTCACCCGACCACAACGTCACCCTCGTCAACCGTGCCCGAGTCGGCGCGGCCGGGGGTGGGTTCAGCCAGCCCGATGTGATCATCGTTTCGGGAAGTGACTCGATGACGGAACGGGCCGGCAAAGGGCAAGAAGTCCAATCGCTTCGAGGTTCGACGTCCCACAAGGAAGCGATAAACAGCCTCGGACCCGCGAACTCCCCAATCGCGAACGCGATGGCACAATCGCACGCGGAACGGACATCTTCCTCGTAGTGAGTCTCCGCCGGGGGCCTCGAGTCGGTCTCGTCGGTGACCGCACGGGAGTGCCCGACACCAGGAGATCCTACGATGAAGCCGCTTTGGAAGTTCCATCCTGATTTGCAAGCCTGCGAGCTGGAAGATCGTCTCCTGCCGGTCATCGCCAACCTGGGTGTGATCGTGCTGACGACCGGTGGTTATGTCCTGATGATTCCCTTCCCCGGCGAATCGCCGGGCGGCACCGCCATCCCCACATCGTTCTCCATGACGGGGTCCGGCGGGATATCCACGATCCAGCCGGGAAACACCACCGGCGTCTCCAGCCTCGCCGCGACGGGGACAACCGGATCGAGCGGAGGTGCCGGCGTGACGACCACCGCCGGCTCGGCAGCCAATGATCCCAACGCCGCGAGCATCCCTCTGGTCACTCGAAACACGATCGCCAACGACGCTCTGAATTCACTGCCCCTCATCGGCCGGCCGTCCGGGGATCGATCCCCCGTCTTGCCTGCTGGTCAGCTCTATCGAGGCGACGTCCCGGAGATCGCGCCTGCCCCACCCTCGTCGGAAACGCCTGGCGAACAGTCGAGCCGGAGTCCTGTCAATTCGCCCCCGCTTCGGCTGGGCAGTGCTCCACCCCGCCTTCTGTCCGGCATCTCGGATCATTCCATCAAGACCCAAGCGGATCGGATGCCGTGATCTCCCCGGGCGAACGGGTGTCGGATCCAACGAAATGACTATTCATGCGAACGTGAAGGGCGGGACACGACCATGCTTTCCACATCGATGTGGATCCGACACTGGGGATCCGCTTTCCGAAAACGACGAATCGAGGCGAATTCGCGCCGGGACGCGTTCAAGAGACGCCCCCGGAGTTCACCCAGCCTGGAACCGCTCGAGGATCGTCGATTGCTCAGCTACACCATCACCAACCTGGGCTCGCTCGGCGGCACCGTCAGCGTCCCTGTGAACCTGAACAATCACGGCGAGGTGGTCGGGTTCTCGTATACCGCGGACAATGCGACAGCGCACGCTTTCCTCTACAGACACGGAAGGATGACCGATCTGGGGACCCTCGGCGGCACGACATCGGGGGCCACGGGCATCAATGACAAGGGCGTCGTCGTGGGAATGTCCAACGTCGTCCCCGGCAACGAGCAGGTCGATGCCTTTCGCGAGAAGGACGGCAAGCTCACCGATCTGGGTCCTCTCAACTCCAATTTCGTGGTGAGTGGAGTGGTCTCGATCAACGCCGACGGAGTCGTATCCGGAGTGTCGAGCGGTTATGATGCATCGATCGATCGCCGTGGGACGGACATCGAGCTGGGATCCCTCGACGGCCTGGGTTCCGTCGCGCTCGACCTCAACGACAGCGGACAGGTCGTCGGCTTCTCGGCGGCCGCCAGCCGGCCGGCGGCAAACGGCTCGAGTCTGCCCAGCCTCATCGTTCATGCCTTCCTCTACAGCCACGGGACGATGCACGACCTTGGCACGCTCGGAGGAACGAATTCGGCGGCCAATTCGATCAATGACCGCGGGGCGGTGGTCGGTTCCTCTGACACCGCGAACGACGCGGCCCGACACGCCTTCCTCTACAGCCATGGGAGAATGACCGACCTGGGAACGCTCGGCGGTCGAGATTCCGTGGCCGCGGCCATCAATGACAAGGGGGCTGTGGTCGGTTCCTCGCTCACGAGCACCTCCGCGACCCACGGTTTCATCGACCGGCACGGTCGAATGGTCGACCTCAACAGCGTGATCCCCGTAGAATCGGGCTTCGTGATCGTGGGTGCCGATGACATCAACAACCGCGGCCAGATCGTCGCTCAGGGCTACGAGACGAGTTCTCCAACCAATCACGTTGCGCTCCTCCTGAGCCCGACGAGGTCCGCCCGATGACGTGAGGTACCAAGCCCGTGACGTTATCGCGCTTCACGAATGAGTTGGGTACGCGCGTGGCCCCCCCAACCCCTCGTAACGGAGAGAGGGGCGCGCCCTTCCTTACCCCGCTTACGAAGAAGGGGTCACATGCACCGTCTTCCCTTGTCGGACCAACTCCCCTATCGTTTTCTCCCACCGCGGATGAATCCGCTCTGGGTCCGGGTGACGCGGCCGTATCGAAGTCACCTGCTCCGCACCGAGCACAAGGTCGTCGCCTTCGACGTCGCCGGGACGGAGCACCTGACGCCGGTCCTGGGTCGGGGCGACGGGGTGCTGATCGCCCCGAACCACTCGGACCGCGCCGATGGGCTGGTCCTGCTCGACCTTGCCGACCGTGTCACGCGGCCTTTTTGCGCGATGGCCGCGCACCAGATCTTCGCGGGCAGTGCAGGCCTGCGGCAGTGGCTGTTTCCCCGCATGGGCATCTTCCCGGTGGACCGCGAGGGAGCAGACCTCTCCGCGTTCAAGGCCGGCGTCGAGGTGCTGACCTCGGCGCGCATCCACTCCTGATCTTCCCCGAGGGCGAGGTCTACCACCTGGCCGACCGTCTCACGCCCCTGCGCGAGGGCGCCGCCGCCCTGGCCGCCGCCGCGGCGCGGAGGCGCGCGGCCTCCGGCACGACGGTTTGGATCGTCCCCGTCGCGCTCAAGTATCGCTTCCTCGATGACTTCGACCCGCTGCCGGCTCTGGGCGACCTGATGGACGAGCTGGAGAGCCGCTTCACCTGGTGGCACCATCCCGAGCGGTCGCTGGTCGACCGGATCTACCGGTACGCTGAGGCGATGCTGGCGCTCAAGGAACTCGAGTACTTCGAATCCCCACGAACGGGCGCGCTGCCCGACCGGATCGCGGCCCTGCGGTCCCACCTCATCGAGACGATCGAGGACCGCCGGACCGGCAGCCGACGACAAGGCCCGGTCACCGTCCGGGTCAAGGAACTGCGGAAGCTCTGCCTGGATGCCCTGGCCAACCCCGAGACAACGCCCGAGCAGGCCTACGCACTGCGGCGTGACCTGAACGACCTGTTCCTGGCCGTGCAGCTTTACAGTTATCCGGGCGACTATGCACGGACGGCCCCGACGGTCGAGCGCTTCGCCGAGATTCTGATGAAGTTCGAGGAGGATGTCCTTGGGGTCGAGTACGGCGCCCCGCGCGGCCCGCGCCGGGCCGTCCTGCGAATCGGCCAGCCCATCGATGTCGGCGAGCACCTCCGAGGCGCCGGGAAGCCTCGCCTCGCCGTCCCAGCCTTGACCTCCGAGCTGGAGCATCGCATCCAGGCATTGCTCGACGAGATCGGCCCCGGCCGTCCCGTCATGACGTCGGAACCCCTTCCCGAGGGTTGAGCGAGCCGATCGCCTTCACGAGCGCAGCTCGCGCTCCAGGGCCTCCAGCTCCGCGCAGGCGCGGGCCGGCCCTCCTCGGGGACGTCAACCAGATATTCGTCGATCGGCGGTCGGTTTCCCGCGCCAGTCGGCCTCGAACCGTCGGCAGATCGCGTCGATGCCCCGCGCCAGCTCCAGATCCAGATGGTCCAGCCCGAAGCCGGATGGCTCGCTCATGGGATCGTCCCCCCTCTCCGCCCTACGGTCGATTCCCCACTTCCGCCGCTCCGCTTCCGAGTGTCAAAGAAACCTGTCCGTCCGTCGCGAAACCGTGACAAGCTCGACGATTGCCACTCGCGCCCATCAGACGCCGGGACGACATCCTGACCAGGGCACACGCTCTCCGGACCGGCCGGCCAGGTCAGCTCAGAAGGCGGCTTGCCTGTCCTGGATGAGCTGTTCCTGCTGCCGATCGATCCAGGAGGCGACCCGAGAGCCCGTAGGGAACCGGGCGATGAGGGCGACCAGGAGCAGCAAGGCCAGACCCAAGGCGATCGGATTCTTTCCGATCATGTAGGCGATGCTCGCGAAGAACGCCACGCCCTCGTTGAGTGCCGCGCCCACGATAAACTGCGTCTGGTAGAGGACAGCCAGCTTGCCCGTATCGGGCTGGAGCGCCTCGGGGCCAAACGGCGCCGGCGGGTTCAGGACGTTCGGATTCACGCGGCTCGGTGGTACCCAGGTCCCCGCGGCGATGCTCCGGCGGTTCTGGTCGGTGATCCAGCCGGGGAGCAGGAACGACAGAGGGAGGATCGCCGCGGCAGCGGCCACCGCGGCCCACGTGAGGATCTCGTCGATCTCCATCGACCCCGCTGCCACCGGCGGGCCGGCATTGGCATCGGGAGCCTGGCCGACACCCACAACCCCGCCCGCGTCTGGCGGGGCGCCGACGATGGGAGCGAGCGCGACCGACACCCCGAGCATGACGGCGACCCCCGTGATGAGCGCGCCGGCAATGATCTGGATGGTGCGGGTCACGGTATGAATCACGTCTTGATCGTTGGTCATCGACATCGGGCACTCCTCTTGCATACCGGGTTCGGAACGACCTGTGAGTCGCATCAGGGGCAGACCTGCCTTGGCCCGCGGTGCCGGCACGCACCACGGGAAGATGACCATCCTGCCCGAGATTGTGACATGCATCAGCGCGAATCGGCATCGAGAATACGCCGAATCAGCGCCAGTTGCCGGGCCACGGTGCGACGGGCGAAGCCGAGCTGATCGGCAATAGCGTCGGTGGTGAACCCCTCCATGCGGAGGACGGCCACCTTGCGGAGGACATCGTCGTCGAGTCGGTCGAGGAGTCTCCGATATTCCTCGGCGACCATGGCCGCGAACTCGGGAGTCGGCTCGGAGCCGACGGCCTGGGCCAGGAGGTCGTTGTCATCGCCGTCGTCGGCGAATTCGGAGGCGGGGCGGACGAGGCCGCCGCCGCGCTTCCGGCGGAGCTGGTGACGATTCTGCGCCTGGACCTTCCGCGTCGTGATGACCACCAGGAGCCGCCAGAGGTCATCGCGGTCGGCCAGTTGGGGGAACTGCCCCCGGGCCAGCCCCGCGCACAGGCTGTCGAAGGCAGTCAGCGCCGCATCTTCCTCGTCGCTGGCGGCGTCCCGACGCCCGGTTGCCCGCAGTCGTGCCCGCGCCAGCTCCACCATCCGCGCGAAGTAACGCTCCCAGAGCGGCTGCGCCGCCGCGAGGTCGCCCCCCTTCACATTCGCGATCCACTGGGTGATCGAGCCCGCTTCCTCACCTGGCATTGGTCGGTCCCATGGGTTACCTGATGGGTTCACCGATTCTATCGGCTCTCGCGAGCCGAGTGAATCCACCTGGCCGGGCATCATCCGCGGTTCTCTCCAAGCGCGAGCCATCATCCACTAAATTCATCGTTCAAAGATTACTGGAATCCGGTCCATCAGGGTCTGGAATCGCGGGGTCTGATCTGGTAGATTAACGGTTCGAGAATTGTCAGAGCCACCTCGATCGTCTCAGCCTGTCGTGCCGTTCTCTCTGTCAATTGAGGCGTTCCGAGGTTGTCGGAGTCACTTCCGATAGTCGCCTGGCCCGACGTTGCGCAAACCTGTCACTTCCATCGATCATTTCGAAAAAGGTGAATTCGCCTTGGCGGCGGTGAAGGATCGACCGCGCCTCGATGTCGTCATTTCTTCTTGATTCACGGCCCGCGTTCTCGCGAAACGGCGGATCCCCGGAGGAATCCGGCGACGAACCCCGGACCGTGTGCCTGTCCCGAAGGAGGGGTTCTCCATGTACGCCTATCTGCGGGTGGTTTCCGGCCCCGATCAGGGTCGCATCTTCAACTTGGTCGAAGGAACGACGCTCTCGATTGGCCGTGGTGAGAAGACCGACACCCGGCTGACGGACGGGGCCGCCGCGCGGCTCCATTGCGAGCTGCGCTGCGCGGCAGGCGAGTTCCTGCTGGCCGACCTGGACAGCATCGGCGGGACGCTCGTCGGTGGGCAGAGGATCGAGGAGCACGCCCTCAAGCACGGCGAGGAGTTCGAGGTCGGCAAGACCCGGATGAAGCTCTATACCTCGGCGGTCGCCGACACCCAGAAGCTGGTGGAGGCGGAGAAGTCGGCCTTCCATCGCGTGATCCGAATCGACGAGAGCGTCCTGACCGGGACGACCCTCTCGCATTACGAGCTCGGGCCGATCCTGGCGCGGGGCAGCTTTGGCACGGTCTATAAAGCCCGCAACACCCGCGACGGTAAGGACGTGGCCATCAACGTCCTCCATCCCGATTTTAGCCAGGACGAAGCCAACCTCAAACGGTTCATGCGCGTGATGAAGACCGCCGTCGGGTTGCGCCATCCCAACCTGGTCGCCCTCTGTGGCGCGGGCAAGCAGGGCGAGACCTGCTGGTTTGCCAGGGAGTACGTCGAGGGCGAGTCGCTCATCAAGGTGATCGAGCGGCTGGGGACGCGCAAGATGATCAGTTGGCGATACACTCTCTCGCTGGGTGTGCAGATCGCCGGGGCGCTGGAAGCCCTCCATGAAAAGCACATCATCCATCGCAACGTCGCGCCGGAGAGCATCCAGATCCGCTCCAAGGACAAGGTGGCCAAGCTCGGCGACATCATGCTGGCCGAGGTCGTGGACGGAACCGAGGCCAAGACACCGAGCCGGCCCGGTGAACTGCTGGGCAACGTGACGTACATGGCCCCCGAGCGGACCCGCGGCGATGCGGAGGTCAACATCCGCTCGGACATCTACAGCCTCGGCGCGACCCTCTACACGCTCCTGACCGGCCGGCCCCCGTTCGAGGGGAAGACCCTGGTGGAGACCGTCGCCAAGATCCGCCAGGAGGACCCGATCCCTCCCAAACGATTCCAGGACGCGATTCCCGACGAGCTTCAAGACGTCGTGGAGAAGATGCTGGCCAAGCGCCCGAACTGCGCTACCAGACCCCGGCGCACGTGGTCCGGCGCTGGGGCGAGTGGCGATCGCTCACACGCCGACTGCCGACCCCAACAAGTCCGCGTTCATCCGGATGCCCAGCAATCCCGGGATGCCGGTGGGATGACGACTGGAGGTTGATGGGTGGTGGGCTGCGGAAGAAGACGGTGAGTGGCTGGGGTCGAACCCGACTCTGCCGGCGCGGCCCCCAGTTCGATCGCGGTGTCGGCACCGGCCCGAGCCACTCGTGGGCCACCTTCAGCGTCGCTACGTCGAGGCGCAGCACCTTGCCCGATTCGGTGAGCGCTATCATCGCGTCACCGACGCGGCGAATGTCGCGATTGGAGTATTACGCGGGGTCGGCTGTGTGGCTGGCGGGAAGGCAGACCGTCCCACTCGACAACCCCGAGCCTGGCTCGGCACCGGGGAGGGGCGGGGTCAGGAGACCCGTGCCCAGCGCGAGAAGATTAGCGACCAGCACGAAGCAACCGAAGAAGCGGCGCGTCATGGGACACCTCGATTCTCGATCAATCCAGCTTCGGCCGGACGTCCGGCTCAACCTGATAGCCGTTGGCCAGAGCGTTGGTCATGTTGAACAGGCCGACGATCGCCATGACCTCGCCGAGGGTCTCCTCGTCCAGGCCGAGCTTGCGCAGCGCGGCGGTGTGCGAGTTGATGCAGTAAGGACATCCGTTGGTCGCCGAGACGGCCAGCGCGATGATCTCGCGCGTCTTCGGGTCGAGCCGCGGCGCGCGCCCGACCGACTCGGGATGCATCAGCGTCTTGAGCGTGTTCCAGACCACCTCGAGCTGAACCGGGTTGGTGGCGATGACCCGCCACAAAGCCGGCACGAAGTCGATGTTCTTGGTGGCCTTGATGTCGGCGAAGATCGTAGCGACCTTACCGGTCGCCTCGGGTTCCTCGACCGGGCGAATCGTGGCGATGCGGTCGTCGGGCATGGGGGATCTCCTCGGGTCTCGAGTGGCGGAACCTTCAGCATACCACGCCCGCGGGCTTGGCTCGAACGAGCATACGTCGGTGCCGCCCTCGTCATCCTATGAAAGACTCGGGCGATCATCCCCCGCGACGCCAATCGAAGGCTGCGCCGGCGAGCACTAAAGCGGCGGCGAGGATAAACAAGGCGCCGGATGACCAGCCGTGAGCGAGACCGTCGGGAACGTCCCACAATTCGACGGACCAGTCGTTCATCGGACGGTCGGTGCTATTCACGTAGGTGGGGGCGAAGTCGCGCACAACCAGGGTTCGCGAGTCGGAGGAGAATTCCACCAACGGATTCGCACGTGCCTTGCGCAAAGGGAGCGCCCTCAGAAAGCGGCCGGTGGCGGCGGCGTAAAGCCGGACCTCGTGAATCTCCAAAGACTCCGAGAAACCGTTCAGCGTGTACCCGAGCGAGGCGTACGCCGAGACCAGAACCCGGGAAAGGCGAGTGCTTCCCGTGACCCCCCATCGATGCGACGGCAAGGCCAGCAGCTTGCCGTCAGGGGAGATGGCGGCGACCTGCACGCCCGTTTCCTTGAAGTCGAGGCGGGGAGTCGGAGAGGGAAGGTCGAACACCTTCACGTCGCTGTTGTCGTACGACCCGGGATCCCAGCGCGAGGACATGTCGTAACGCGCGGTCACGGCCCTGCTCGCATCGGGTGCAACGGCTGCGGTGTGACATTTCATGGCGAGAGACGGCGTCTGCCCGGCGACGTCCCAAACTTGGGTCATCGGCTCGCCCACCGCATCGAAGGGAATGCTCACGAACAGAAGCTTCGCGTCGGGACTCAAGCAGATGGCGTGGTTGAGGTACACGCCAAGCATGGGGCGGTGGATAATCTGGGGGACCTCGCGCGGTTTCGCGGCGTTATCGTCTGGCGCGACAGCCATCCGAAGGACCTCCCAAACGTCGAGGGTGAGCGGCGGGCCGACGGAAGGATACCTTGGCGATATCGGCACGGTCGTCAGCTTCCTGTCGTCGTGGGAAAACGTCAGCGGCCCACAGTTCACGCTCCGCATCTTGGGGAAACGGGGACGACCTGAGCGCGCGGGCCGATCGGCCTTCAGAACGCGAATCCTCCGCGGGACGCCATCTTGATCGACGTCTCCGTGAGCGATCATGCCGCCATCCATACTGAGTGCAAGCGGCGGGAGACCTGGAAATTCCGCCAAGGTTTTCCCGGCGTCGACGTCCCAAACGACGATCCGGCCGCGGCGCGAGTCATCCGGCTTCGGGACGAACGCCAGCGTCGAGCCGTCGGCGGAGAGGGCGTACTCCGGTCCGAAATTAAGCCAGGCATCCGCCCCCACGGGCTCGAACGCCGCCATCTCGCGGCCGGTGGCCGCGTCGAACACGGCGAGCGCGACGGTCCGGGTCTGATGGTTACCGAACCGCGCGCCGCCGATCTGAACAATCAGGCGCTTGCCGTCGGGTGTGAAGCGGGGCCAGGTGATATCGGTCGCGCGCGTGTTGTCCTTTCGCAGAAGACGCGCCAGGATGCGGCCGGTGGCCGCGTCGCGCACGCAGCCGCCCGAAGCCCCATCCGTCAGGAGCGTCCGGCCGTCAGGGGAACACTCGACGATCCTGCCGTCAAGTTCCGGGAGGACAACCCTGGGACGCAGCGGTTGGCCCCAGGCAAACAGGGCAATCAGTGGCAAAACCAGTAATGCCCGCAGGACCCCGACGTGCCTGCCGAGAAGCCCGCGAAGCGAAGCCATGCTTCCTCCTCGTGTTGCACCCGAGACGAAAGAGACGCTTCAATGTGGCCACGTCAGTGCCTGACAATACGGCAAAAGCGCAGATGCGGCCGGTTCGGCGCAACGGCTTTGCCAGGCCGGGCGACCTGCATCCTCTATGGGCCGCTGAACGAGCATTGATCCAGCACGATGCGCCATTCCCCAGCCTGTTTCTCCCAGACTAGGACGCACCGATTGTCATCCGTGAATGATGTGCCCTCAAACGATCCGGCACCCTGCCAGCGATGCCGCACGATAGCCGCCTCTCGGCCCAACGCCCGGACAACGACCTCGGTGCGCGTCCCATGATCCAGCCGATAGCTCGGCGAGCCAATGACTGCCAGGATGGCCTGGCGATCGAGGGTCAACCCGTTCGGGCCGACGTAGAGGTAGTCGTCGGACATCAGACGTTCCACTGTCGTGACGTCCTTCTCCAGCCATGCTTGGTACCAGCGCTCGCTGAGCCCTTGCAGTTCCGTCAACATCGACCGTTCCTCCGACCTGATGCGCACACCACCGACCGATCCCCATGCCGACGATCGCTCTCGCCGAACGAGCCGGCGTACCAGCCGCGGCCAGGGAGACAACGCATCCGGATCACGCGACTGGCACTCGCGGTCAGCCCGATGCGTGCGGCACGCACCGCACCGCAATATTGTACTGAGTCGCCCGCCAGGCACCATGAACTTCACCCGGGGGTTTTTCAAGCGGTTCGACGATGTCCGCGTCAACGACATCACCGCTTCGCGCCGTGACGCCGATGTCGGGGTGCATCGAAATCAGCCGGGGCGACGCGATGAATTGGGGGATGCCCCGCCGTTCCGCCTGGGTCTGGTTCAGGGGATCGTCCTGTACCCGCCGGGCAGTCCCCATGCGCCACGCTTGCCCGTCCTGGGACTCCGCGGACTGAAATGGACCGGGCTCCGCCTGGCCATCGACTGCGAGCATCGCCGCGTCTAGCTCCGCACGCGACGGCGGTTCCGGTTCTTCGGTTAGAGGCTGTCTCGGAAGGTCTTTGTAGGGTGCTCTGTGAGCACCGAGACGGCGGACTTTTCCGAATTCGGTGCTCACAGAGCACCCGACGAGATGGCCGATGAGGCCTACGGGACAGACTCCGAGCGCGGTGAACGAACGGATTTCATCAAGATACATATATTATATAATCTGAAGATATATTATTTATAATATTGTCGCCGATGAATCGAGAGCTCCCTTGACACACGTGTTCCTCCACCTGTTTACAGGTGCACGGCTCGCGAGCGCTTCACGCTCGGGTCGTGCCCGCGCCACCCGAGCGCCGTGGTGTGCACGACTCACACGTGACGCGCTCTGGAGAGCGTTGACCGCCTCCCCGTCAGGAAACGCCAGATCATCCTCGGAGGGCCCACCCGGCGCAAGATCGACCTCCCTCGAAATCGCGAAACCTTGTATCCTCGCCCCGAGTATGATTCGAGGGAGCATCGTCCGCCGTCAACCCGAGGGAACTGTTCCGCATGATCCGCGCGCGTCTGCCGCAAATCACCAGGCGTCGGGCTGTGCGCCGGCTGATCGTCACAGGGATGATCGCGTGCGCTGGCTGGCTGTTGATCTCCGCGGCGGTCGCGTACCTGTTGACGCATCGCCTGGGATCTCGGTTCGCGGAGCCTGCGCCGAGCGTGGACTGGGGACGATTGGAGAGCCACCGCCTCGCGACCCGCGACGGCCAGGAGATCGGCGCGTGGTTCGTGGACGGCCGGGACGACGCGCCGAGCGTGCTGGTGCTCCACGGCCACAAGGGCCAGCGGCGGAATAGCCTGATCCGGGCCAAGGTCCTGACGGCGCAGGGCTGTGCCGTGCTGATGATCACGCTCCGGGCGCACGGCGACTCCACGAGCCATTTCGACGACATCGGCTTCGGCGCCCGTCACGACGTGATTGCCGCGGTCGAGTTCCTCGAGGCCCGCCGGCCCGGCCGGCCGGTGATCATCGACGGCATCTCGATGGGCGCAGCAGCGGCCGTCTTCGCCGCCCGGGATCTGGCTCATCGCGTCAAGGGCTACATCCTCGAAAGCCCCTACCAGGACCTGAAGACCGCCGTCTGGAACCGGGTCGACGTCGCGCTGCCGCCCGTGCTTAGCCATGTGGCCTACACCGGCCTGAGGCTCGTCGCTCCGGTCTTCTTACCCCATCTCGACGAGATCTCCCCACTCAAGGCGATCGCCGGCATCCCCGACGACGTGCCCGTCCTGATCCTCGCCGGCGCGGCCGACCGCCGGGCTCGCCCCGAGGAGGCCCGTGCGCTCCACGGCCGGGTCGCCTCTCACGGCCGGCTGGTGTTTGTCCCCGGCGCCGAGCACGGCGATCTGCTCCACGCAGCGCGGGATCTCTATACGCGTACGATCTTCGAGTTCTGCCGGGAAGTCTCGGCGCCGGCGCGGATCACCTCGTCGTATCTTCCACGGAACCCATGAAGGTGCGGCCGGTCATGGTCTCCGCTCGTCGAGGAGTAACTCCTTGGCCCATTCCAGCAGCAACAGGTTCCTGGCATCCTCTCGAGCCTTTTCCGAGTCATCAAACTCGGCTCGCAACATGCGGTGCCCTTCCTCGCTGGCGGTATGGCCCAGCACGCCCAGGCGTCGCGGTGTCTCGAGGTACTCAGCCAGTTGGTGAGGTTCGAAGATGGCCAGGATCTCGGTCACAAAATCCGGGATGAGTTTCCGCCATTCGCCGTTGGTTTCGGCGACCTCGAGGAAGTTGAGGAACTTCTCGCCGATCAGGTAGCCCATGGCCTTCTCGGCGCCGAAATGGCCGAGGATGTTGCGGGCGGCGTCACATTGCGATTCGATGATCTCGCTGGGATCCATGGTCATCCTCCGGGTCAAAAGAGCATGGCGCTCGGCTCCTGGGCCGAACGCAGGCAACACGGCTGTGCTCCTTCCCTTATTTCCTCATGCAGCAGTTCTTGAACTTCTTGCCGCTCCCGCAGGGGCAGAGGACGTTCCGGCCAACCGTCGTCTGGCCCTCGGGCTTGCGGTGCGGGGTCAGACGAGGCGCGGGAGAGCTCGGGCGAGGCAGAAGCGGGGTCGGACGAGGCGCACGCGGGGCCGGTGGCTTGGCCTGGGGCAGGTCGGGCATCGGCTGGCCGGTCAGCTTCGACAAGCCGTAAAGTAGCAGGGCTCTCGGATCGCCCTTGAATTTCTCCACCATCCGCTGATGTTCTTCCTTTTCGGCTTTCTCCGCGGCGCGCCACTCCTCGAATTCGGGGAACCGCTCGTCCATGAGCGTGGCGGTTACCAGCAGGTCGTTTCGCAGTCCTCGGCTGTCGAAGTCGAGTGGCCGGTTCACGAGGAGTAACCGGGCCGCCTCGATCCCCTCGAAGGCGAAGTGGGAGAGGAGGGCGTGCGCCAGTTGCATTCGAATATCGTCTTCCTTCTCCTGGCCCAGCAGGTTCAGACACTTCTCCACGGCCAGGTCGGAATGGATGTGTTCCAGCGGCCCGGTGGCGTAGAGCCGGAAGTGGTGTGAGGCGCCGGGGAATGCCGCGGCGACCGCATCCAGCACGGCGGGCGTACCAATCCGGCTCAAGGCCTCGGGACACGCGTCGTTGAGCAGGTCGCCCCCGTCCTCATGGAGCTTGGCGACGATCAGCGGGATGGTGGACTCCAGATGCGCCTGTCCGGCTAGTCGCACGGCCAGCGGCTCGAGCCAGCCCATTGGGTTGTGACGGTAGTCATCAATCTTCTGAGACAGGAGGGCACGGACTTTCTCCTCGCATTGCTGGCCGTGTCGAGCCAGCGCTTCCACAATATGGTTGGCACGGCCCAGATTGAATTCGTTGATGTACTGCTTGTCCTTGCCCGCCTCACAGAGTTCCTCCAGGCTCTTCCAACAGGTAGCTTCATCCCACGACGTCATTTGCAGCCGCTCCTCGATCGGATCACACAGGTCGGCAAGGAAGTGGCGGGCCTCGTAGATCGACGATTCCCTGGGCAAGAGCAGGGCGGGGTCGGCCTGCACCAAGACCATCGACAGGTTAGAGGCGTAGTTCGCATACTGATCGCAACGCCTGTCGTTGAGCTCGTCGAGAACCCACGCGATGGTATCCTCCGTCTGCGGCAAGTCCCGAGATGACCCGATCAGTTGATAGGCGTCTGTCCTGCCGTAGGTTTCGACCGCCTTGATGACCGTCGTCATGATCGAGGGATCGAGGCTGTACGACTTGGCAAAGTACCTGGCCGCCATATCCCGAACCATGAGGTCCGGGTGGAGGATGGCTTCCTGGATCTTCTCTTCGGGTAAGCGCATGGAACCGTTCCTGTCTTGACTGACGATCGAACCCGACGCGCGTTGGGATTCGAGATTCCGGATTCATCTCCAACTGGGAACCGCGAATCCAGTGATCCGAAGGATGCGCGCACCGCACAACGATCCCACGGAGATCGTGTCTACTCATCGTCCTCGGGGTACTGCGGCGGGCTCTCGCCGACCCGCTTCGTCACCTTCGGGAACTTGCCGCGGGGAACCGTGTCCTCGATGGCCTCGACATTGATCTGGTGCCACCAGTCATCGCCGAAGTCGAACCAGTAGCCGAAGCAGTCACCGACCTTCAGGCCGAGGGACTCGATGGTGGTTGTGTCCACGCGACCAGCCGGCGGATTGGGCTCGTCGCGCTGGATTTCGAGGTCGCTCGGCAGCACATACCGGGGTCCTTTCGGGTCCATCGGCCCCTTGCCGAACTGGAACTCGTACAGATGTTCGTCCCAGCGGTCAAAGGCATCGAAGATGGCGGTGTGCGGGTCTTGCAAGGTCTGGTCGCCCCGGATCTGGATCATGCGCGAGACCACCCGGTTCTTCTTGACGAATTCCTCAGTGATCCGACCGCCGCCGATCAGGAAGACCTCGAGCGAGTAGAGGCTCTCCCCAGGCTCTTTGGTGGGTTTGCTCGCTTTCTTGGTGGTTTTCTTGGCCTTCGGCATTGGCGTTCTCCTCTCGAACCCGGCCGCGCCTTCCAGGGAGTCGCCGCGTCGCGACGGCATCCCCTCGCACCAGCCCGGTGCATTCTATTCTGGCAGAACCGTTGCCGAGATGCGATCCCACTCAGGACGGCGTGCCGACCCAGCTCCGCCAGTCTCGAACCGCTGAGCTTTACCAGGCTGTCCGGCCGGAGTATCATCGAAGATGATAAGCGGGCGCGATATCAATGACCCGCGAGGAGTGCTCCAACCATGCCTGTCCGACTGAAATCGATCCACATTCAGAACTATCGTTCGCTTGCCGATGTGTCATTGAATCTCGAGCCCGTGAATGTCCTGTTCGGGCCCAACGGCGCGGGAAAGTCGACGCTCCTCGATACGATCTGGTTCGTCCGCGATTGCGCGATCCGGAGCACGGAGCTTGCGTCGTCCACTCGCGATCATGGCATCGGCCTCCTCTTCGATGGAGCCGATGAGGGCGATTCGATTCGTCTGAAACTCTCGACGGATCGAGTCGAGTACGAACTGACCCTCAGTCTTTCGGCGGGACGGATCGAGCCGTTTGCGGGGGAGCGCCTCTACTCGCTCGATCGTCGCAAGGTACTGTTCGAGCGCCGGGCCGGTACATCGAAATCGGAGTTCTTTCACTTCAGCATGGACCAGGCTGCGTTGTTCGAACTTCGTGAACCCGAGAAAATCTCGCTCGGTCGTTATCTGGATTACGAGCCGCATTGCGACGAAGCGACTGAGCTGGATCGGATCCTTCATTTCGTCCATTTCTACCATTCACGATCCTTGAATCTGTATGGTCTCAAGGAGCACGGGTTGACCGCGGGATACGAGACTTGGGTGAGGGGGCGGGGAGACAACCTTTGGTCCGTCCTGAGAAACCTGGAGGGCCGCCGGCAACTCGACGACCGATACGCCACGATCTTGGAACACATGGCCGAAGCGTTCCCAACCTTTGATGGTCTGATCATTGAGCCATCGAGTCCCAATGCTCTCTATGCCAGCTTCTTGGAACGGGGGCGACGAAAGCCCATCTTGGCTTCCGGAATCTCCGATGGGCATCTCCAACTGCTCGTTCTGCTGACGGCACTCTTCTCCGAGGGCCGGGATCGCTATTCGTTGATGTTAATCGACGAGCCGGAGACTTCGCTTCATCCCTGGGCTCTTGCTGTCCTCGGTAAGGCGATCAAACAGGCTGGCGAGGAATGGGGAAAACAAGTTGTCGTGGCGACCCATTCACCAGTCCTGATCAGTCAGTTCGACTCCAACCAGACGCTCACGATTGAGCAGAAAGACGGACGAACCCAAATCACTCGCTTGAGCGAGGTCGAAGGGGTCCAGGATCTCCTGCAGGAGTATGCGTCCGGATCACTTTATATGAGTGAAACGATTGCGCCCGAGAGCAAGCTCATTGATCAGTCAACACCGAGCGAACGATGACAGCTACCTCGACGTGGCCTTTTTGCCGGATTGCCCTGCTGGTAACCGGCCAAGGTGAAGAGCGATTCTTGCCGAGGTTGTTTCAGTCGCTCGAATCCGAAGGACATTGCACATTCCAAGTTGGGCGCCGCATTCCGCAACTTCGCCCCATGACGTCGAACAGGAGGAAACAGAAGATGGTCGGGAGCGGCCAGAAGATTCCTAACAAGGATGCGGAACGCATCGGCCTGTTCGCCCGGCGTTGCCTCACCAGCGACTTCCATTTCGTGATCCTCGTTGATGATCTGGAGCACGATTCCAGGGACCAAGCCCACGCTGTCTTCCAGAGATACCGCGCGGCGCTCGACACGATTTTGAATCCCGTCGGCCTGGGTGCCCGGGCCTCGGTGCATTTCCTGGTCAACATGCTGGAAGCTTACTATTTCGCCCATGCGGCTGCCATCAATGGAGTCCTCGGGACCACGCTTGACGACTTCGAAGGCGATGTCGAAACGATCCGCCATCCTAAGAACGACCTCAAGCAGCTCAGCCCGGGATTCGATGAGGTCGAGCATGGCCGATCGATCATCGAGCGGATCGACATGGTCCACGTGCTCTCGAATCCCTCGACTTGCGCGTCACTCCGCACGCTATTCGCCTGGTGCTCCAAGGCGATCGGCCGGGAGTTCACCGACGTCTATCGACTCAAGGATGGAACCTATTTTGAAGTGACGCGGCCGCAGATCGATGCGCTCCTTGATCCAACGCCGGCTTGATCATTGTCAGATCGATCGATTCATCGAAGGCTCCCCTCGTCCCTTGCCCCCGGCCGTGGGCTCGGGGCTCTCTTCCAGAGGCAGGCCAGGACGCACCGCCTCGAGCCGGGTTCGATTGTTTTTTGATAAAACCACATGTCGCAATGACGCATGTTTGTCCAAAAATGTTCACAACCAAAATCCCGGGCTCACCACCTGTTCCACACCTGTTCCTGAGGTGATGCGCGGACAGCCGGGGTGAACGTTTCAGTACGCGCTCCCGGCACACCCGCGCCGCCGGGCCCGGGGCTCGAGAATCCGACTTCCGCCCCCTCTCGCTGGCGACCGGTGAGGAGTGTCCGGTATTCCGAGAGATCGTGGGATCCTGGTCCAGTGATTCCTGCGGAGCCGCGTCGCATGGCCGCAGATCGATGCGCTCTCTGATCCGTCCCCGGCTCGATCTTCAGATCGATCGATTCTTCGAGGGCTTCGCTCGCCCCTTGCCCCCGGCCGTGGGCTCGGGACTGCCTTCCAGGGGCTGGCCCGGACGCACCGCCTCGAGCCGGGTTCGGATCGCCGCGGCGTAATCGGGCGAGAGCTCGAAGCCGAGGAATCGTCGGTGCAGCTTCTTGGCGACGGCCAGTGTCGTGCCGCTGCCGCCGAACGGGTCGAGGACGACCTCGCCGGGCTCGGAGCAGGCGCGGATGATCCGGCCCAGGAGCTGCTCGGGCATCTGGCAGCCGTGGAAGCCGGCACGCTCCTTGAACGTGCCGCAGACGCGGGGGATGTACCAGGTGTCGCTCTCGGCGGCGAAGCCGTTCGGGACGTCCTGCGGCCGAAGGATCCAGGTGTCGTCCGGCAACCGTCCCTCGGGATTAGCCCGCGCGTCGAAGTAGACCAGTTGCCGCGCCGAGGGGACCCGGACCGCCTGGTCGTCGAAAGTAAAACGTTTGGGGTCACGCACGAAGTAGAACAAGTGAGCGTGACTACGGGTGAACTTCTTCGTGCAGTGAACCCCAAACGTATAGTACCAAACCACCCAGTTCCGTAAGGACAGGCCCAGCTCGCGGTGGAACAGGACCTTCAACTCGGCCGCGAACTCGTCGCCAATCGCCAGCCAGAACGTACCGGTGGGCTTGAGCACACGAACCACCTCGCGGCCCCAGGCCAGGGTCCAGTCCAGGTAGGCCTGAGCGTCCAGTCGGTCGTCGTAGATATCGTAATCATAGCCGATATTGAACGGCGGGTCGGCGAAAACCAGATCGATCGAACCGTCGCCGACCCGGCGGAACAGCTCCAGGCAATCGCCGTCGTAGAGTTGGTCCCATTCCAGGTCTTGTCCGTTTTCCATTATGTGCGGCATCGCCTTGTTCCTTCGTCCACCCAACTGGCAATAGAAAACTCCCGCCACCGGTCACTCGTCACCCGTTTCGATCGGTGCTGGCGGGGCCGGAACTCCGGCTCCGGGCCGGGAGTGATCGGGATCGGGGATCGAATCGTCGTCGTCGGAGTCGCGGATATCGCCGTTGTCGGCGATGGAGCCGGCGGGCTCGGGGGTGGCGTCGTCGAGGCGGAACAAGGAGAGCTTCTTGTGCAGGGTGTTGCGGTTGATTCCCAGCCGGGCGGCGGCCTTGATCTGGACACGGTCGCAGGTCTGGAGGACCTGCTGGATCAGCTCGCGCTCGAGCCGGCCGACGATCCGGTCGTAGAGATCGTCGGCTGATGGCCCGGCGGCCCGGATGCCCGCGCGGACCAGCTCGGCGGTCAGCGCGGCCAGATCGGTACCACCGCCCCGCGGCCGGATCGGCCGCGGCACGCTCTGGCCCCGCAACTGCGGCGGCAGGTGCTCGACCGTCAGTTCCGGTCCGGTCCCGAGGATCACGGCCCGTTCCACATAGTTCTGAAGTTCCCGCACGTTCCCCGGCCAGTCGTGCTCGCGCAACAGCCGCATCGCCTCGGGATGGACCTTCCTCATCTCGCGCCGGTTTTGCTCCGCGTAACGGTTGAGGAAGAAGAGGACCAGGGGCTCGATGTCGTCCCGGCGCTCGCGGAGTGGCGCCAGGTAGATCGGCACCACGTTGAGCCGGTAGTACAGGTCCTCCCGGAACCGGCTCGCATCGATCTCCTCCAGCAAGTCGCGATTGGTCGCGGCAATGATCCGCGTGTCGACTTTCTTGGTGTTGTTGTCGCCGACCCGCTCGAACTCCCCCTCCTGCAAGACGCGGAGCAGCTTGACCTGGAGCTTGGGCGAAGTGCTGTTGATCTCGTCGAGAAAGATGCTGCCCGCATGGGCCGCCTCGAACCGGCCGGTCCGATTGTCGACAGCGCCGGTGAACGAGCCCTTGACGTGACCGAACAGCTCGCTTTCGAGCAGGCTCTCGGTCAGCGCGCCGCAGTTGACCCGGATGTAGGGGCCGGTCGAGCGGGGACTGAGGTCGTGGATGGCGCGCGCGATCAGCTCCTTGCCCGTGCCAGTCTCCCCAACGATCAGGACGCAGGCGCGCGACGGCGCGACCCGGCGCGTGGTCTTGACCACCTCCTGGAGGGCCGCGCTGGCACCGATGATGCCCGGCAGTGCGGAATCATCGCCGCCGCGTCGTTGTCCCGGGGTGCCGGGGCCGGTTCTCAGTTCAAGGGCCATAGTTCTGAAGGCATCGGGAAAAGGATGAAGGATGAAGGATGAACAGAAGGCTGAAGGCATCGGGAAAAAGTTGGATGCGGAAGCGACTTTTCCTCTTCAGCCTTCAGCTTTCACTCTTCAGCCTTTTTTACTAAGAGCCGCGCGTGATCGTGGTCCGTGTCTGAGGCCGGGCCGGGGGAACGGTCGGCTTCAGGGCGGCGAGGATGGCGGCCAGGCCGGACTGGACGCCGGGGTCGGTCTCCTCGTTGAGGGTATCCGCAAGCCGGGCCTCCTGCCGGGCGGTGAGCAGCGGCTTGAACCGCCGGATGCTACGGACCAGCAGGGCGGCCACTTCGCTCCGGAGGTCCGGCGCCCGTGATGGGTCGAGAACAAGGTCGGCCAGGCCGCGCTGGGCGTCAGGGTCGGGCAACTCGCTGAGGACCGCGGCCGCGGAACGCACCGTCTCGGGTGAATTCAAGGCCAGGATCAGCGCCGGCTCCACGGTCAGCAGGTCGGTCGCTAGCGAGGTCTTGTGATCCGCGGCGATCCGCGCCAGGAGCTTGGCTGCCTCGCGGGCAAAGCCGAGTCGCTCGGCCTCGGTGAACACTGCCGGCCGACCCTTCAACTGCTTCTCGAGCATCTCGGAATCCAGCGGCGGCACGATCCAGCGGATCCCCGGGAAATCCTGCTCCAGGTTGGGCCGCTTGATCCGCAGGTCATACGGTCCCGACACGTACAACGGGATCCCTGCGGTGCGCGCGTCGGCCTTGAGGTTGGCCAAGGTGTCGGTCAGCTTCCAGTCCCCGTAGAACAGGTCGTAGCTGATCACGATCAACTCGACGTCGGCGGCCTCCGCAGCGGCGAGGAAGCCCTCACTGCCGGTCCGCTCCATGACGGGATGATAGCCGAGGTTGCCGAGATAACCCGCCATCACCCCGCCGCGGTTGGGATTGCCATCGATGACCACGGCGCGGGGCTCGGGCTGGTTCATGAGGAACCGAGCGAGGATGGGGGCGACGAGACTGGAACCGGGGAAGGGCCGATCGGGTGCCAGCTCGACCAGGGACCGGGCGGCGGCGAACTGGGCGCGGCGCCCGGGCGCCGTCAGCGCCCGGACCAGCGGGTGGGGCCGGCCTCCGGCAGCGAGGGCCGCGCGGTCGGTCACCTTGGCCAGGGCGAGGACCGCGACGGCAGCCAGGTTGCTCTTGCCATCGGCAACGGCAGTCTCCACAACCTCGCCGAGCAGCGAGGGCCCGGCGGCAACCGCCGCCGTGAAAGTGGCCGCATCCTTGGCCGGTATCTCGTCAGGATTCACCCCCTCCACGGCCTTCGCCAGGGCCAGACTGAGCTGAGCGACCTGGGCCGAACGGTTTCTCGGGTCCAGCCGCAACGCTTCCCTCGCGAACCGCAGGCCGAGGATCGTCCTGGCCTCGACGGCGGACACCTCGCGGGGCACCGGGGCGTTCTTCGCCGGGTCCCAGACCCAGACGACGACGGTCTCCTGGACAAACTCGGGCTGACGACGATGTTCGCTCCAAGCGGCGCTGGTCAGAACCTGGACCGGAGTGCGCGGCTGTTCGGCGAACGGTCGGCCGGTCAGCCGGGCGATTGCCGCCTGAGCCGCAGCCCGCAGTGCCGGTGCCGCGCCGGGCGCGGCCGCCGGGAACATCAAGAACGGCACGGCCTCCGGATCGCCGATCGAGTCGAGCGCCGTGGCCGCGTCGGACGCCAGGACCGGCTCGGAACTCTCCAGCACGGCGGCCAGCGGCGCGACGGCCGAGGTCTCCAGCCGGCCCATGTTCTTCACCAGGAAATCGTGCTCCTGGCGCGACAGGCCCGGCCGGCGCAACGCGTCGATCAAGAACGGGACCGCATAAGCACCCGCCTCCCGAAGACGTCGCACGGCGTAGTCTTGCTCCGCGGGAGAACTCGTCAGCTCGGCGATCGACCGTGCCATCCGATCCGGCCGGGTTGCATACCGTCGCGAGGCCGCCGTTAGCGCGTCGATCAGTGGCTTGGCGAACGGGCGGGTCGCCGGGTCGTTATCCAGGCGCAGGAACGACCCCGGGCCATACCGCTCCCGGACCGCGACCAGTGTCGCATCATCGGGCTGACTCCTCTGGAACTTGTCCAGATACGGCAGTGCCTTCGGGGCCTGGCCGGTGCGGATCAGGTAGTCGACGGCATCCCAGAGCTCGATCGGGGTCTTGGGCTCCTTGGCGAACATTTCGGGGCCCGGCGGCGGGCTCTCCCTCGAAGGATTCCTCGCCGCTTCCCGCTGCGCAGCCGCTGCGAACGCCTCGGCCACCGGCCCAGCGAAGGGCCGGGTTGCCGGATCCTCTTCCAGCCGCAACAGGGAACTCAATCCGAACCGGCTGCGAATCGCCATCCAGGTTGAGTCGTCCTGGGGGCTCTTCAGGAACTTCTCGAGGTACGGCACCGCCTGCTCGGGCCGGCCGCTGCGGATCAGCATGTCGATCCGATCCCAGGTCTCCATCGGCGTCTGTGGCTGCGTGGCAAAGAGCACCGGACCCTTCGGTGGGGCCGTGGACGGGGGGAGACTTGGACTCTTCGGTGGGGCCGTGGACGAGGCAGTCTGACCTTTCCGTTGGGCTGAGGACGAGGAAGTCTTGCCTTTCGGTTCGTCCGAGGACGGGGAAGTCTGACCTTTCGGTTCGTCCGAGGACGGGGAAGTTGGACCCGCGGGTTGGGCCAGGGCCAAGGGACTCAAACCCAACCCTGAGCCGGGCACGATCGGAATGACCGAGCTTCCGACCAGGACCGAAAGGCTCGCGGTCAGCCATCGGACGGCCACAGCTCGACGAGGCGTTGAGTGGGATCGCATGGGTCAGGGTCCAGTGGTCATGAATGTTGATGGGGACGAGTCGTGAATGGCTAGCAAGACCGCTCGTCGGCTTCGCGAGCCACCAGCCACTAGAAGAGTCCCACCTCGTGGCGAACGAGATCCTCGAGGGTCTCGCGGCGGCGGACCAGTCGGGCGTTCGGGCCATCGACGAGGATCTCGGCGGCGCGGGGACGGGTATTGTAGTTGGACGCCATGACCATTCCGTAGGCGCCGGCGGAGAAGGTGGCAATCAGGGCGCCGGAGTCCAGCCGGGGCAGCGGGCGGTCCTTGGCGAGGAAGTCGCCGCTCTCGCACACCGGACCGACGACATCCCACAGCTCGGTCCCGGCGACCGCGGACTCGGCGTCCTCCGGCGCCGGAGGCACCCCCGGGGGCAAGACCACCGGCCAGATCCGGTGATACGACTCATACAAGGCCGGCCGGATCAAATCATTCATCGCGGCATCCTGGATCAGGAACCGCTTCTCACCCGACTGCTTGGTATATAACACACGGCTGAGCAAGATGCCCGCATTCCCGGCGATCACTCGACCCGGCTCGATCGCCAACCGGCATCCGGCGACCTTCACTCCCGGCACGATCACCCGCGCGAACTCCTCGATCGCCCGCGCCTCGTGGCCTTTGTAGTTGATCCCATATCCACCCCCCATGTTGTACCACTCGATCGGATGACCCAGCCCGCGCAACCGGCCGATCAGCTCAACTCCCTTGGCCACGGCGCCCGCATAAGGTTCGGTCGAGGTGATCTGCGAGCCGATATGCATGTGAATGCCGATCATCCGGATCGAAGGGATCGCGACGGCGGCCTGGGCAACCCGTTCGGCCCGCGCGATGTCCATACCGAATTTCGACTCCTTCTTGCCGGTCGAGATGTATCGGTGGGTCTTGGGATCGACATCGGGATTGACGCGCAGCGCGATCGGCGCGACTTTGCCGATGGACGCGGCCACGCGGGCGACTGCGTCGAGTTCGGCCTCGCTCTCGACGTTGAACATCAAAACTCCGGCCTTGAGCCCGGCGCGGATCTCCTCGTCGGTCTTACCCACGCCGGCGAACACGGTCTTGCCCGACTCACCGCCGGCCAGGCCCACGCGGTACAGCTCGCCGGCCGAGACCACGTCGAACCCGCTGCCGTGCTCGGCCATCACCTTGAGGATGCCCAGGTTCGAGTTGGCCTTGACCGAGTAGCACACCAGCGGATCGAGCTCGGCAAAGGCAGTTTGAAGGGCGCGGAGCGTGCCCAGGATCGCCGCCTGACTGTAGACGTACAGCGGCGTGCCAAACTGCTGGGCCAGCTCGGCCGCCGAGACTTCCTCGCAATACAGTTGTCCGTCGCGGTAGTGGTAGGGTTCCATGGGTCCTCGTGCTTGTCGGGTTAACCGGCCATTGGGCTCGGTATTTTGAAGTTGCAGGAAACGATCAGAATCCACTGATGCCCGGGATGATTCGGGCCTGGTCGATAGTGTAGATCTTGTCCGATCGAGAACTCTGACTATGCATGCTGCGAATCCCCAAGCGCCAGCAACCAGGCCCGCGCCGCCTCGACGGGATCGCTGGCCTTCATGAACGGCTCGCCGACCAGCTTCTCCAGCGATCCGGCTGCCATCCACTGTGTGTCACCTTCATGCTCCATCCGCGTCGAGAATAGGACGTGTCGCAGGACCCGAATTCCCGCGGAATACCCGATCTCGCTCACGGCGATGATCGCCGCGTCAATCGCCTGGGATCCCTTGGGAAAGTCGTCCTCGAACGGCCGATCGATGAGGGCCGCTAGCTCGTCGATCACCGCTTCCAAGGCTTCGCCGAGTTGCCCCTTGCTCCCCAGCTCGCCCAAGAGCCATGCGCCGGTCTCGCGCGCGTCGTAATCGGGATGAACGAGCAGCCCTCTGGCCCAATCGCGGACCTCGGGACCACGTTTACCCAGGGCGTTGATGGCCCGGACGCATTCGTTGTGACGCAGGCTCGAGGCACGCCACGATTCTGGATCGATCGCTGAGGGGGCCGGATCGAGACCACGCCAGTAGCGCTCACAGATTGCCATCAGATCGCGGGTGGGGACGCCGTCCGGAGCAGCTTCCGCAACCTCGCCGCGCACGTCCGCATCGCTCTGACGGGAGACGGGAGCATCCAGGTCGTCGGTTGAGATCATCACGATCCTCGCATCACCAGGGAGCAATTTTCGCAGGATCGGGACATTAGCATCCCCCTGACTCAAGACGATAACCTGAGACGCTGATGCCGATCGCTTCCCGAACAGCCGCTTAATGAACTGGGACAGCACTATTCCGCGGGCCTCCGCACCAAACCGCCGCACACAGAGCACCCTACCACACCGCCCGCCGAGGCTTCCTGGACAGATTCTGAGTCGCAATGGAACAGAAAGTTGGCATCAGCCCTTGAGGGAGCGCCAGATGGGCCGGACGCGGTACGTCCCCCGGTCAGACGCTGACTGGCCGAAGTGAGCGTCCAGCCTTCTCTTGAGAGCACTGGTTTCGTATGCCGCCTCCATCAGGTCTTCGCTCCCGAGCCATGCTTCGAGGCGCTGCTCCAGCGAGGGGGCCAGCGCGATCAGGAAGTCCGCCAATGGATCACCGCTTTCACGGGGATTCGGCTCGAACCAGACCACGGGGCCATTCGGCTCAGAGAAGTCCACGCACTCGTACATCCCGCAGCCCAAGACAAAGACCGGGACCAGTTTTGATGGCCATTGCCATGATGGGTCGTCCGGGTCGATCTGAGCCAGCCGTGTGTACGTCTCGACAATGTCGAAGTCGCCTTCCGGGACGAGTTCAGCCGGCCACCATTGGGGGTCATTTCTCGGTCGCTTGATGTTGCGATAGTAACTCTCCACGAATCGTTGGCGGGAGGCTGCTGTCTCCTCGGTCGGGACGCCAATCAGACCATGACCCGGGCCGTAACCACCGTTGCCGATCTCGACGTACAAGCGGCGTAGAAACAGTGGTATGGGAAAACCGAGCGAAAGTTCAGCGGCATCGACCTGACCATCGGTCGCCGGGGACGCGACCGTGGACCGAGTTGCCTGTTCATCATCGGTCGCATGACAGGGGTCCGCAATGCGCTGTCTGATACGTTCGATGAGCGCCGCCATCATCTTCTCCTTGCCAACCGACCTGACCGTTCAAACATCAGTCCGCTCGCGATCATGTTCGTATCGAGAATGAACCGCTGTTCAATCATTGTCGTCTTCACCGCGAAGGATGGATTCCAGGATCTCGGGAGTCAGGCCGTTTGTCTCGACTTCACGACTGAGCTGATCGATCGCCTGAGGGAGCGTCATCTTCGCTACCAAACTCACGGCAGGATCTCCTTCACAGCGAACCGGGCGATCTCGCGGCCGTCGAGGACGAGCGGGACCTCGTCATCGGGGCCGTAGAGCTGAGTCCGGGTGTAGACCGCGTCCTCGCCGACTCCCCTGGGCTCGGTATGGACCTCCAACCGGCGGGCCTTCAGATCCAGGATCCAATAGACCGGCACGCGCGCCGCGGCGTAGGTCACCCACTTGACGTAGCGGTCGTAATGGTAGCTCGTGTCAGAGACCTCGATGAGCAGCGCCGCGTCGGCCGGTGTGCGGCGCCGGCCGGTGTAGTCCCGGAGCTTCCCGCGCAGGACTGTTACATCGGGCTCGGGCTCACCGTCGCGATCCTCGATGGTGACCGGATTGCCCATGGATATGCAGTATCCTGATCCACGGGGGAGGAGTTCATGCAGGAACGCCTCCAGCAGATCGGTGGCCAGGACGTGTGGTGGTTTCTTGGTCATCTTGTCAACGATCACGCCCTCTAGGAGTTCAATGTGCGGCTCCGGTCCGAACGCCCCCGCGTCAAGCATTTGATGATATTCCTCGACGGTGATCCGGTGGCGGAAATCGAAGAGGCTGCATTGGGTCTTCGGTTCCTCGAGAAGTTCAGTCGCCATGAGGATTCTCCTTGAGGTCATCGAAATTCAGCGGTAAGCGTGTCTTCCAGCACTCCAACTGTTTCTCCACCTCCGCCGGCGCGGTCGAGCCGTACGACTGGAACGCCTTGATGGCGTTCTCGACTCCGAGGACGCCGCGCGCCTCGGGGCCGAGCTGGGGATGCGCCTCGACCAGCTCGGCGTCAGTAAGGTCGGCGAGGCATTTGAGCCCCCGGCGCTCGCACAGGCCGACCAGGCGGCCAATCACCTCGTGCGCCGTGCGCTGGGGGACGCCCTGGCGAATCAAGTATTCCATCAATGTGGTGGCGTCGAGGAAGCCTTCGTCGAGCCGTTCGGCGATCCGATCGCCACGGAGCGATGCACCCTCCACCACGACGGCCGCCAGCTCCAGGCAGGCTTCCACCGTGTCGAACGCGTCGAAGAGCGGCTCCTTGTCCTCCTGCAAGTCGCGGTTGTAGGCCAGGGGCAAACCCTTGATCAGCACCAGGAGAGTCGTCAGGCTGCCCACGACCCGCGCCGCGCGACCGCGAATCAATTCCAGCACGTCGGGGTTCTTCTTCTGCGGCATGATGCTGCTGCCTGTGCAGATCGCATCGGGCAAGGCCAGGAAGCCGAACTCCTGGGTGCTCCAGAGGATCCACTCCTCGGCCCAGCCGGCGAGGTGCTCGGCGATCATCGTCAGCACGAACACCGACTCGATCACGAAGTCCCGGTCGCTCGAGACATCCAGGCTGTTAGCCGCGACCGTCTCGAAGCCCAGCTCCCGCGCCACGAAATCGCGATCGATCGGCAGGCTGGTGCCGGCCAGGGCCGCGGCGCCCAGCGGCAACGCGTTCAACCGCTTGCGGCAATCGGCCAGCCGCGACCGATCCCGCTCCAGCTTTTCGACATAGGCCAGGAAGTAATGCGGTGCCAGCACCGGTTGCGCGCGCTGGGTATGCGTATAGCCCGGCAAGATCACCGTGCGATGCCTCAGCGCCGCCGCCACCAAGGTCCGCTGGAGCCCGATCAAACCGCCATCGACCCGATCGATGGCTTCGCGAATCCAGAGCTTCACACTCGTCGCGACCTGGTCGTTTCGGCTCCGCGCAGTATGCAGCTTCCGCCCCACATCACCCAGTTTCTCGACCAGGGCCGCCTCGATGTGCATGTGGACGTCCTCGCGCTCCAGGACGAACGCAAATCGCCCAATCTCGATCTCAGCCTGGATTTCCGACAGCACCCGCTCAATTTGCCGGCATTCGTCTTGAGTCAGCAATCCGATGTGCTGGAGCATGCGCGCATGGGCGATCGACCCTTGGATATCTTGCTTGAAGAGTTCGACGATCGAAGGAGATCGACTCAGTGAACGCCTCCACGCGATGGTCGGTCTTCTGGGCAAAGCGACCACTCCACGGCTTATGGGCCACGCCTGGTCCTCCTGGCAACAGGTCATCGCCTGCATAAGGTTTTAGCATGAACTGACTCAGTCTAGGCAGATGAATGGGGCGCTGTCAATCTGCTCAGGGAGGCCGGCGTGGAACGGAGTGCGGAGTCACTCTCCCAGGAAACCCGTCACCGAGTATAATGCGCCGAGACGGCTGATTCGCGGAAACGTGGACCAGAAGGGCTCGGAACGTCCGATACCGCCAGCAGCACGAGACCGATCGCGACTCGACGGGATCCGTTCCAGGACGAATCGAGAATCCACTGGAGTCAGACCGCCCGGAAACCCGACGAGTTCACCATAAGGAGGTTGCTATGGATGGATTCTGGTGCACGGGCGGGTCGGCTGTGATGGAGCCGGGAGTTGACATGGCCCCCGCATTCATTGATGGAGAGATCGATGGCGTGACCATGCGGCCCTTGCGATTCCACCACGATGCTCGGGGCTGGCTGGTCGAGTTGTTCCGTCAGGATGAACTGGCGGAGCCCCGGTGGCCGACGATGACGTATGTCTCCGCGACCCTGCCGGGAGTGACGCGTGGCCCGCACGAGCATGTCGATCAGACCGACGGATTCGCGTTCCTCGGCCCGTCTGACTTCCGGCTGTTCCTCTGGGACACGCGAGCGGACAGCACGACGCGCGGCCATCGATGGGTAGTCGAAGTCGGGGCCTCGAACCCCATGGCGGTCTGGGTCCCGCCAGGCGTCGTGCACGCCTACCGCAACGTCGGCGACGTCCCGGGCCTGGTCTTCAATGCACCCAACCGCCTCTATGCCGGCTGGGGCAAGACCGAGCCCGTCGACGAGATCCGTCACGAGGACGCCGAGCCCGGCCGATTTCTGATGGATTGACGTGTTGAGCGATAGACATCCCTTGTCCCTCGAATCCGCACCATGGACTCAACAACGCCAGCAGCCGCCAGCGACCTTCAGCGACGACGACGCCAGTTCCGAATCCGGAGCCTGATGCTCGTTGTCGCGCTGGCGGCGATCTGGCTGTGGGTGTTGCTCGACCCGTTCATCGGCCCTTGGGTTCTGGCTGTCCTGACGTGGATCGTCGGCACCCTGGCCTTGGTGGGGGCAGCCATGGCCCTGGGCCTCCTGGGCTTCGGCCTGTGCACGGCGGGGGATCGGATCATCGGCTGGCTCCGCCGCGCCGCGAGCTGGCCCGAGGAGTAAGCCACCGACCTGCGAATCTTGGCGTCGTCGGCCGCACGGGCCAGGGACGGACGAGCAGGATGATTCCAACCACAAGGCCGTACTGGCTCAGGGTCCGCATGCGACGGGTCTCCTCTGCGAGTTGCCGATCTGAATCGCCCCACCAGCGCGTGCGCCCGCGTGTGAATCCACATTCGAAGTCGTCTGATTGTTGAGCGCGCGAAGGGGTTCTGATGGTCGTGGGATTGGCGGGTTCCTCGCCATTTTCAACGACGGACGGGGGCAGTCGGCGCGCCGGCAGCCGGAGTGACCAGCGCGGCGGCCGTGCTGGCGCGCGGGATGCCGGGTGCCGTCGAAGGGGACATCGGGACGGGCATTGTTGCGGACGAGGGGGATGCTGAGGTTGACGGAGCCGAAGCCGGAGTCGAGCCGCCTCCGGGGCCCGCGTCGCGCTGGGCCTGGCTGAGCATGGCCTGGATCAGTGAGGGGGCGCCCAGGGCCAGCAACAGGTCGGCCTGGGCCTGGGTGGCCGCCCAGACGGCGTCCAGCCGGGAGTTCTCGAGCTGGATCAGCCGCTGGCGTGCCTGCATCAGCCGGGTCAAATCGGCCTGCCGCAGCTCGAAGAGCCGCTCCAGCGCGGCGACTTCCTTACCGAGCTCCACGCTCAGGCCGGCGGAGTCGTTGACCAGGTCGGTGGCGCCGTTCCACCGCGCCACGGCCGCCCGGACCTGCGCCACGGTGCGCTGCTGGGCCTGGTGTACGGCCACGATCGCGCGCTGGTGCTCGGCCTGGCGCTGGATGACCAGCGGTTTACCGTTGTTCCAGATCGGCAACTGCGAGATGATGTTGATGCCGACGTACTGCACACCCGCCTCGTCCATCTCATACTGCGGCCCGATCACCGGCGTCGGGATCCGATCGCCCTGGGCCAGGCGAACCGCCGAGCCGGTCCCGGCGACCTGGGCCTGCGCGGCGTGGATGTCGGGGCGGTTGGCCAAAGCGGTCTCGATCATGGTCTGCTCGTCAACGGGGGGAATGTAGCCCGGCAGCGTGAACTCGCCGAACGGTTCGACCATGCCGGCCTCCTCGGAGATGCCGATCTGGTTGCGCAGGTCGGCCAGGGCCGTCAGGTAGTCCTGCCGCGCCGCCTTGACCTGCTGGCGCGTCCCCTGGCTCTCGATGCGCGCCAGGGCGACATCCGCCACGGTCACTCCCGGCTGACTCGCTTCGAGCTGGCGCCGCAGCGTCGCGAGCAACCGGTCGTTGAAGTCGGCCAACTGCTGGGCTAGCCGAAACCGTTCGCGACGGTAAGCCGCCGTCTGGAAGAACCGGTAGGTCTGGACCAGCGCGGTCAGCTCGGCCTGCAAAACGTTCCATCTCTGCTGGTCGTAGGCGGCCTGCGCGATGTGGTAGCGGTGGGTGGTCTGGTGCCCCAACTCGATCGGCTGGCGCAGCGAGATATAGATCAAATCCTGGCCGAAGTGGTAGTAGCTGTGGCCGTTGCCCTTGGAGGTATTGGGAATCGACCCTGTGGGTGGGATCAGGGTGATCGGCCGATAATCAATCCAGAGCGTGGGATTGAGCGTGGTGGGGAAGTGGCGCGCGACCTCGACGGCCTCAGCGGAGGCGGCCATCGGAGTCCCCTGGCGAAGGGTCACCAGGTCGGGGTTGCCCGTCAAGGCACCGTACATGGCCGCCTGGAGACTCAACGACTGGCCGCCCAGCGGCGACGCCGCGGCCACGGCCGACAGATCGCTCGAGGGCGGAGCCAACGGCATCACCCCCGGTCCCAGCGGCTGACTCATCACCGTCCCACCGACCTGAGTCCGTCGCAGCGCGGGATCGCCCGCCGGCCGCCGCGCCGCCGCTACCGCCGCCGGTGCACGCGTCGGCCAACCCCCATTCCTCGGGCCCGCTACGCCTGGCCCTCCGGGAGCGGCTGCCCACGAATAGGGCGATGCAACACTGGAGGAGGCGATACGCTTTGGCCCAGTCGCGGTGACCGCCGCCGGAGGGGTCGAACCAGGGCCGGGCGCGGCCTTTGGGACGCCGAAACTCCTGGGGCTGGGAATACGGATGACCGTCGACGACTGGCGAGGGACGGTGGATGGGGCTGGCGTTGCGGCCCGGGACGAATCTGCCGGCGACACGTCCTGGGCAGCCGCCGGAACCGAGTAAACTGCCAGGCTGCCCAGCAACGCCAGCGTACCGTATCGCGTGAATCGGTGCATGGGAAATCGCTTCCTGCCCGGGGATTTAAGACGATGTCAGCCGACCGCTGTCAGCCGACTGCTGACAGGCTCGGCCATCGCACGGAGCGGCTCCAGCCCGTGCATTGATTATCGGCGTCAGAAACCGAGGAACCCCATTGTTAAGAAGAATTAACCGAAGTCCCCATGCTACCTAAACCAGCACCCGTATAGACTATTCTTACGACTGGCGGGGTGAAGGACGACGTTTTCCCCAGGTCGCCGCGCCCTCCCCACGCGCCAGCTCTCGACGAGCATGGCGATGCCGATGGCGGCGTCTGGGCCGCGGGGTTTGGTGATGGCGCAGGTCCTTGTGGTCGAAGATCAGAAGCGGCACCTGGACAGCCTCCGGCGCGGACTGGAGGCCGAAGGCTACGGTGTCGTCACGGCCTCGACGGGGGAGGAGGGCCTGGCGAAGGCGACCGCCCAGGCGATCGACGCGATCGTGCTGGACCTGATGCTACCGGGACGGGACGGGATGAGTTTGCTGCGGGAGCTGCGGACCACGGGCTTCTCCAAGCCGATCCTGATCCTCTCGGCGCGGGACGCCGTCGAGGACCGCGTCCAGGGCCTGGACGAAGGGGCCAACGATTACCTGGTCAAGCCGTTCGCCTTCGCCGAGTTCCTCGCCCGCCTCCGCGCCCTGCTGCGCAGAGACACTTCGGGTCGGGAGCTGGTCCTCAGGGCCGGCGACCTGGTCGTGGACCTGGTCGGACGCCGGGTGACCCGGGCCGGATCCGAGGTCGAACTAACCGGACGCGAGTTCGAACTGCTGGAGTACCTCATCCGCCACAAGAACGAGGTCGTCACGCGCCACATGATCGCCCTGGATGTCTGGAAGGAGGCGACCGGGGCCATGACGCGAATCATCGACGTCTACATCAACGCCCTCCGCAAGAAGATCGACCGCACCGGTCGGGCGGCCCTGATCCACACGGTTCGAGGTGTGGGTTATGTCTTGAGGGAAGGATCGTGAGCCTTCAGAACCTCAGCATCCGCTGGCGACTGACAGCCTGGTACGGCGCCGTGCTGTCGACGATCCTCGCCGGCTCCAGCGTCGCGGTCTACTGGCTGATGCAGCACCACCTGCTGGCCCTGACCGACGCCGCGCTGCGAGGCGAGTTCACCGAGTTCGGCGACGAGGTCGAACGAGCCGGTAGCCTTGCCGCGCTACCCGAAGCCTTGCGCGCGCGCTTCTCCGCCGTGGAGGGCCACGAGTTCGAGCTAAACACCCCGGATGGTAAGACCTTGTTCCGAAGTCCGGGAGTCGCGACGACGGGGCTGCCGCGCCCCGCCGTTGGCGACGTTGGACCGGTCGACGCCGTCGGCCCGCTGTTCCGCAATACCACACTGGAGCGACTCGGTTCCGTGCACCTGGCCGGCGGGGTGGTTCGCGGACCATCCGGCCCGCTGTTGCTCCAGGTGGCCGCCAGCCTGGCCCCGAGCACTCGCGCCTTGCGCGAGCTGGTGATCGTGCTCTTGACGATCGGTCCGCTGGCCCTGGCCTGCACCCTCGCCGGCGGATACTGGCTGGCCCGCAAGGCGCTCGGGCCCATCGATCGGATGACCGCCACGGCGGCCGAGATCACCTCCAACCGGCTGGACCGACGGCTGGAAACGCCCAACACCAACGACGAGCTCGGCGGCCTGGCCCGGACCTTCAACGCGATGATCGCGCGGCTCCAACGCTCCTTCGAGGAGGTCCGGCGCTTCACCGCCGACGCCGCCCACGAGCTTCGCACGCCGCTGGCCGCCATGCGCACCGAAGCCGAGGTCGCCCTCCGTTCACCCCGTTCGCCCGACCGCGACCAGCGCGTGCTCGAAAACCTGCTCGAGGAAATGGAGCGGCTCACTCGACTGGTCTCTCAGCTCCTGTTCCTCTGCCGCGAGGACGCGGGCATCGGCACCGCTGACCTCCAGACTATTCGCCTGGAGAACCTGGTGTCCGAAGTGGGCGAGCACATGGGGGTCGTGGCGCAGGAGAAGGGGGTGGACCTGTCGGTCAACGTACCGGGCCCGTTCCCGGTCCAGGGGGACGCGGACCGGCTCCGCCAGCTCTTCTTCAACCTGCTCGACAACGCCATCAAGTACACACCGACCGGCGGCACCGTGGCCGTACGCGGCGAGTCGTCCAACGGTCAGGTCCGCATCGCCGTCGCTGACACCGGCATCGGCATCCCGGCCGAGGACCTGCCTCACGTCTTCGACCGCTTCTATCGCGTCGATCCCGCCCGGTCTCCCGAGACCGAGGGGAGCGGACTGGGCCTGGCCATCTGCCACTCCATCGCCGAGGCCCACGGCGGCCGCCTCGGGATCGACAGCGACTTCGGCAGCGGGACCCGCGTCACGCTCGTCCTCCCCACTCATCGACACGACGGAGGTGCCCCGCGATCCTAGCGCGCTCAACCCTCGGGTTGCACACGATCACCGCATCGCATCGATACGAGCCCGAAGCGCCAGCGAGTGAATTCCGGCGGAGATCCTCAATCCACTCGCTCGCGCTTCGGGCTCGTATCAGTCGTCCGCAACGCAAGCGTTCAGCGCTTTAGCCAGAGCGCTTCGCGAATGAGCCGCACACGCCACGGCGCCGGCGTATCGCGTGCGCAACCCGAAGCGTGAAACGCTCAAGAGCCGTTCACCTGGTAACAGGTGGAGGAACAGATGTGTCAACCGAGCCCTCGATTCATTGGCGTTTATAGAATACATAAAATATCTGGATATTAATATTAATTATGATCTACATGCATCCACTCGCGAACCTCCCGAGCCGCCCGACCGTCGGTGGGCGCAGACGGTGAGCATCCGGAAGTGTGGTGACGTCCGGCGATGCGGTCAGGGTACAATGAGAGACCGGTTTTCGGAGCAGCAACATGCCAGTCGAACTCGAATACAAGAGGAAGATTGATCCCATGCGGAAACGCGTCTGGAGCCGTCAACTGCTGATGCTGGGCGGCCTGTCCGCGGCACCCGGCGTCAAGGTCCGCCCCGCGAAGCCCGTCACCGCACCCCCGGCCGGCGACCCGATGGCGGCGACCGTCTTCCTCTACGACGAGGTCGAGAACCACGACCACGCCCTCCGGCCCGGCCAACGGGTCGGCGTCACCCTCTCCCTGAGCGGTGATGAGGACAGCCTGGTCGTCCCGCACTCCGCCCTGATCCGCGACGCGCTCGGCGGCACCTGGGTTTATGAGAGCATCGCACCCCACGCCTACTCCCGCCGTCGCGTCGTCGGCGACCGCGTCGTCGGCGACCGCGTCGCGCTCTCCAGCGGACTCAAGCCCGGCGCCCGGGTCGTCAGCCAGGGTGCGGCCGAACTCTACGGTGCCGAGTTCGGGGGGCAGAAGTAATGGATCGTAGCCAGTGACGAATCGAGACCGGCCTCTCTCCAATCCTGGGAACGAAGAAAGGCGAGTGAAGCATGGCGTCCCCACGAACCGCCTTCCGGGCCAAGACCTGGATCTTCTGGGCACGATTGATCCTATTCGGATTTTTCTGTGTCTTCGGATTGATCATGGGACCGCTTTTCCTGACCGGCGCGATGAAACGAACCAATGGCGAGCCGGCGAAGGACGCTGGGATTGGGATCACCGCGGTGACCGCGGGCATCTTCCTGCCCGCGACGGCGATGGCCTGGTTCAACCTCCGGGCGCGGCGGCCGCCGCTGCTGCGGATCGGCCGCGGCGGCATCGAGGTGCGCGTGATCGGCCGGACGACCCTCGACGGGATACCGGGAATCCCGGGGGTGGCCCGGTTTGCCTGGGGCGTCCTGTCCACGCAATCCTTCCGGGGTCACACGTTGCGCTGCGCATGGAATGAAATCCAGAAACCCCGGGTCGCGGGGTTGCCCGGGATGCGCGTCCTGATCCTGGACGGGACCTTCCGGCCGATCCCCGATGCGTCCTCGATCGTGGCCGAGCCGGTCGGGAATCAGATCATTTTCCAGCAGGTGGATTTCAAGAGGCCGCTCCAGGAGGTCGCGGAGGCCATCGCGTTCTACGGCGCGAATCCGGCGGGGCGCGCCGCACTTCCGAGCTGGTCGTGAGACGATCGCCAGGACGTCGGCTTGGGTGGAGCGCAACCATGAGGCCACGCGTTTCGTTCGATCCCGAATTCGACGAGCCCGTCAAGAGCCGGAAGAAGGCCCGGCCGAAACACCGGCGCCTTCTGGAGTGGCTGATCTTCATCTGCGTCATCAGCCCGATCGTCGGTTGCATGCTCTCGCCGATCCTGACGTCTCCGAACTTCGGCAAGCCACGCGGCCGCGCGATCCCCGACCAGCTACCCGATGAGGCCAATCGCGTGGTGAACTCCCAGGGCTTCTCGCTCGTCATCCCGCCGAACTGGGAATCCTGGATCGGCGACTCAGAATCGTTCGCGATGATCGGCGCATCGCCCCGGGAGCTCATCCCGAGACGGTGGAGTCCCCGCTTCGCCGTCGAACGACAGCCCAAAGACCGGGCGACCGATCTGGCCGACTTCAAGCCGACCGTGTTTCAGGGGAAGGCCGCCCATGAGAGGATCTCGACGTATCCGGGGAACGGAGACGTCGTCGACCCTCGTCCGCCGCTGTTCACCTATGTGCTCATATTCCAGAGGGACGGCGCGTGGTACAAGATGATCTATTTCGTCCCCGACGATCGAGATTCACTCCCGCCGATCATGCTGAGGTATTTCAACACTTTCCGGGTTGACCACGGGGCCTGATGGGCCCTTCCGTCCGAATGCTAGCCGTGGGTGAGTTATTCGCCATGAAGTCCGCCGTTTCGTTCGATCCCGAATTCGACGAGCCCGTCAAGGGCCAGGAGAAAGGCCGGCCGAAACGCCAATGGCTCCTGACCATCTTGATCGACGTCGGCATCCTCAGCATGTTCCTCCTGCTGCCGATGGTGTGGTTCGGGAATTCCTGGTACTTCGTCCCCAGCCGGCCGCCCGATGAGGCCCATCGCGTCGTTCACCCCAGGGGCTTTTCAATCGTCGTCTCGCCGGGCTGGAAATCCCAGATCGGCCGATCCTCGTTCGAGTCGATCACGGCGACCGCCTGGCAACTGGTGCCGGATCGGCATCCGGCGCAGATCCGCCTGGAAACCTCCGGGACGCGAAAGCCCTCCGGGGCACACAACCCGGACCTCAGCCCTGCTTCGTTTCAAGGGCGACCCGCCCGGGTGAGTACCGGGGTAGCCTCCGGGGGCAAAGTGTCACCACTCTTCGATTACTATCTGTACTTCCAGCGGGGCGGCCAGTGGTACACGCTCTCCTATTGGGCTCCGTGGAAATACAAGTCCCTTCCTCCCATGATCCAGCAATATTTCAGTACCTTCCGCCATGAGAGCCCGCCCGAGGACGGTTTCGCCGTCAACACCTTGATTCCCAATGACGCCAAGTCCGTAGGTCAGGCTTTCCGGCCGGGCGGAGGTCGCCGACGAGGTCGTCGGCCCGTACTTCACCGAGTTGTGGATCAGCGTCAACCCCAAGGGCGACCACGCCGAGATTCTGGGGAAGGTCCAGGACGTCGTCAACGGTTATCCAGGATTGTACAATGACGTGCAGATCTAATTGAATGAACTGATCAAGGAGATCTTGACGGGTGCCGGGGCGACGATCGTGGTGCGGATCTTCGGCCCGGACATGACGGTCCTCCGCGCGAGACGCAGAAGGTCGCCAAGGTGATCGAGCCGATCGAGGGTGTGACGAACCTGAAGGTCGAGCCGCAGCTCTTGGTCCCGCAACTGGACGTGCGGCTGCGTCCGGAAGCCTCAGCCCGGCTGGGGCTGACGGCTGGCGACATCCGTCGCGCGTTCGACCACGCTGGTCAAGGGCGCGAAGGTCGGCGAACTGTACCGCGAGCAGAAGATCTTCGACGTGTTCATCTGGGGGACCGAGGATGTCCGCAACGACGTCTCGAAGTTGAGCTCCCTGCCGATCGAGACCCCACTGGGCACGCACGTGCCGCTCTCCGACGTCGCCGAGATCGCACTGGTGCCGGCGGCGAATGAGATCAAGCGCGAAGGAGCCTCGCGGCGGATCGACGTGACCTGCAATGTCGCCGGCCGCGACCTGGGCAGCGTCGCCCGCGACATCGAGGATCGCGTCAAGCAACTCGAGTTCCCGCGGGAGTACCACCTCGAGTTCCTGGGCGAATACGCCGCGCGCGAGGAGTCGAGCCGACGGCTCCTGGCCCTGGCGGGGCTGTCGCTCTTGGGCATCCTCCTGATCATCCACGCCGACTTCCGCTCGCTCCGCCTGACGGCGCTGGTCGCCGTGACGCTCCCGTTCGCCCTGATCGGCGGGGTGGTGGGCGCCATCATCGGCGGCGGCGTGCTGTCGCTGGGCTCGCTGGTAGGCTTCGTGACGGTGCTGGGGATCGCCGCGCGGAACGGCATCATGCTGGTCAGCCACTACCGGCACCTGGAGCTGGAAGAAGGCGAGCCATTCGGCCTGAACCTGGTGATCCGCGGCTCGGAGGAGCGGCTGGCTCCCATCTTGATGACGGCCCTGGCCACGGGTCTGGCGCTGGTTCCGCTGGCCTGGGCCGGCAACAAGCCGGGCCACGAGATCGAGCACCCGATGGCGATCGTGATCCTGGGCGGGCTGGTCACCTCGACGGTCTTGAACCTGGGCCTGATGCCGGACTTGTACCTGGCCTTCGGCCGCACCGCCGGCCGGCCTGAGGACGAGGAGGGAGACGAAACCGTGGGCCGGTACGAAGGCAAATGGTCAGCGCGCCACGCCGCGGCGCCGATGGCGTCCATGCCGGTCCACGCCGACCCGGGCGTGTGACCGGGGACCCGTAAGGAGTGGACGGTCCGCCGAGACGTTGGTGGACGGTCCGCAGACCTCGGCGCCAGTTTACAACCTGACGATCGAGGAGTATCCTCAAACATACCTGGCTGGGGGCGTTCTCGGTCTGGGCACACCATGATTGTGCCATGGGGCTGGAGGCATCGGAGTGAACGTCCAGATGCCGCGGATCGGCCACGAACTCGGACGGGGTGCTGAGGGCGTCGTGTACGAGAATCTCGATCAGCCAGGGACGGTGGTCAAGGAGTTCCACAAAGGGGGCGGCAGCCCGGTTCAGGCCCGAAACGAATTCCAGAATCTGGAAAATGCCCGGGCTATCCGTCCAGACAACGTGGTCAAGGCCCAGGCGCCTGTTGATCCCCGACAAGGCTTCCTCGTCAAAGAGAAAGTGCTGCCAACGGACGTACCCGAGGATTTGGCCCAGAAGGCTCAGGTGCTCCAGGACTTCCTTCCCAAACTGCCTGATGCTGGAGGTAATCTGATCTGGGGCACCACTGTGGACAACCCCACCCCGAGGTGGTTGCTTATCGAGTAGAGGCCAAAAGGTAAGAGCGATGAATCCCGTTGATAACTTCCGAGCGACGGCACAAGAACTCGTTTCCTTTGCCCGGCAGCAACAGACCGACCTGGAGCCGCTCCGAAAAGACTTCACGTTTCAAAAGGACCGCAGATGGATCGATGTGTGGCGAAAGGACTCGCTACCGGGAACGGGACCTGCCGAGGAACCGCTCGGGACGCTGCATTACAACATGCAGGGGACCATCTCCAGGTTGCCAAGCCGGTTGAAGGGGTCTGCCGGTGCGTTCCGAGGAGCATGGAGCGAGGCCGGCACTTTCGAGAACATGGAACAGGCATTTGAGTTGGTGAAAGCCTGGTTGCTCGATTGGAAAGAGGTCGATGATTTGCCCAGCCGATCCGTGAGGCGTTACGGCATTTGACAGGGATCGGGAACAAAGGGTCGGGACCAAAAGGGGAAGTCTCGCTGAAGTGGCTCCAACTCAATTGTCTCGATGCTGTCGAGACAATCTCCCCGTCCGCGAAGAACACCAGAAGGGAAGCCACCAGAGGGACAGCCACCAGAGAGACATAGCGATTTTAGACTTCCCCCCGGTCTCGCTGGTGGGCTTCGTGATGGTGATGGGCATCGCCGCGCGGAACGGGATCATGCTGGTCAGCCACTAACGGCACCTGGAGCTGGAGGCGGCCGAGCCGTTCGGCTTGAACCTGGTCATCCGCGGCTCGCAGGAGCGGCTGGCCCGGATCTTGATGACCGCGCTGGCGACGGGCCTGGCGATGGTCCCGCTGGCCTGGGGCGGCAACAAGCCGGGCCACGAGATCGAGCACCCGATGGCGATCGTGATCCTGGGCGGGCTGGTCACCTCGACGGTCTTGAACCTGGGCCTGATGCCGGCCTTGTACCTGGCCTTCGGCCGCACCCGTAGCGGCCGGCCCGAAGACGAAGAAGATGACATCGTGGGTTGACTCGACGGCGAATGGTCGGCGCACCACGTCGCGGCGCCGATGGCCTCCATGCCGGTCCACGCCGATCCGGGGGCGTAAGATTCGCGACCCGACAGTGAACTCCCTGCCGCAGGCTGTCCCCTTCTCCCCGCCGGGGAGAAAGTGCCCGGAGGGCGGATGAGGGGAACATCCTCAGTCGGTCGCGGAATGTCTCACCGCCCGACACGGTGGCGTTCGACGAGGAGTGTCAACTTCATGGACGGCCGTCGCCTCCTCGACCACGACCAGCGGCTGGTTCTAGCTTCCGTCGAGGAGGAACATCGGGCTGATGAACCGGAGTCGCACTCGGTTCTTGCAGTTCGGACAGCGGAACAGGTCGCCGGAGATGCGCGTATACGACTGCCGCGAAACCTCTTGCCGGCAAAACGGGCACGGGGAAATATCCCGGAACTGACAGTTCGGACAGACCGTTGGTTGCATCGGACCTGCCACATTCCCGCAGTTCGCGCACTCCTCGCCGGGCAAAGTCGACGTTTCGGTCAGTTCCACGTTTTCCTTATATTGGTACTTCTCGATGACTTGGCGAACCTCTGCGGGGAACTCGGTGGCGAACTCAAAGTACGCTCGTCCGTCCTGATCTCGGTGGGTGCCGTGCAGCGGGTGGACGGGGTCAACTTCGACCGGCGAATGGGCCCACAAGTCCCGGCGGACATCCGCGGTGGTTCTCAACTCGCTCGCACGATCATTCTTGGCTTTGACCGTAACGTGCATCCGGACCGGCATGATGGAATGAACTCCTGTTGCTCTCCGCCCGCCTGAGGCCGCCCCCCGGCTCGCCGAACATCGCTCAGGATCGGCTCGTATCCCACGCTTCCTCACGGTGAGTCGGCTTTCGCCTGCCACGAGCCGGAGAGGATTCAGGTCGAGCCTATTATACAGAGTGGTCGCTCGCCGCAGAAACTACCCTTCCAAAGTTGACGGATCCCATCCGGCCGTTCGGCGGTTTCCGCCGTGGCCGGTGCGGCTGAGGAAGGTCGTCTGAAGGGTGCCGCCCTCCTCCCAGAGCCACCAGAAGGACATAGCGATCCTAAAGATTTGCCCCTTGTGCTCGAAGCCTCCTGATTAAAGCGCTCCGTCCCCCTGGTCTCGCCCCCACTGGGCACGCACGTGCCGCTCTCCGACGTCGCCCAGATCGCACTGGTGCCGGCGGCGAATGAGATCAAGCGCGAAGGAGCCTCGCGGCGGATCGACGTGACCTGCAATGTCGCCGGCCGCGACCTGGGCAACGTCGCACGCGACATCGTGGATCGCGTCAAGCAACTCGAGTTCCCGCGGGAGTACTCCCCCCGAGTTCCGGGGCAAATCCGCTCGACCGGCCCGCGGAGGGGTGGCGGGCACGCAGGCCCGCCGGAAACGGCCAGTCGCGGCTCACTTCGATTGGAGCTCGTATTTCAGGTCGCTCTTGCCTCCCTTCGGGATCGTCTCCTTCAGTTCCGTCTTGGTGTTGTACTTCGCCGGGATCAATTCCTTGTAGGACGTGGCCTTCTGGCGAGGCTTCTTGAGCTCGACTTTGATGTGGCCCTCCGGCTGATCCGTGTGGCTGATCGAGACCTTGTAGTTGCCCGGCACCAGTCCTCGCTCGCGAGGGATTGAGAATTCACCGTTCTCGATCTGACCATTCGCTGAGGCCACAGCCTCACTCGAACTGCCCTCGGGGGAGAAGAGGATCACACCCGCGGGTAGAGGCTGGCCGTCCATCGTCACCTTCCCCGCGATCGCCTCGCGTGGCAGGTCGTCAATCGGGGTGCCGCCGGAACAGCCGATCGCCGCCAGACCCATGACGGCCGTGGAGAGGAGGGTATACACCCTGAAACGTCCGATCATTGGTTTCCCATTTTCTCAAAAGACTTGATGCGTTCAAAATAGCAAAGCCTCGATGCGGGGAGACTCCAGAACCAGCCGGCCGCCGCGAACCAGGCGATCCGTCCACCAAACGAGAGAGCCAAAGCTCACCTTCTCAGCGGGAGCGGCCGGACCGACCTGACTCTTCATTCAACCGTGTTTTCCTGAGATCCTGCAAGTCAAATACTGGAAAACACCGGAGCCGCTCGCTCAGGTCTCGGTTCGTGCAGCGAGACAAGAGGGCGGCGGCGAAGTTGTGGCCCAGGCGGAGGTTAGCGTGGTACCATACCTCGTTGGACAGGACGACTGGCGCGCGCTATCACAAGGAATTCACACGCCAAACTCGCTGGACTCATCGAGATCGGAGTCATGGTCCATGAAGCTGGAATCGATCGCCATTCGAAACTTCCGGTCGATCGAGAATCTCGAGCTCTCTCTCAAGGACGACCTCGATCTGATCCGCGATTGCGTGCCCGTCGTCGGCCCGAACACCAGCGGGAAGACATCGATCCTCGATGCGATCGCACTCAGCTTGATGCCGGTGACCGAGCTCTACCAGCTTCGCGAGGGTCTGCGTCTGAGTCCAACGTCACTGGTTCGGTCCGGCGCCGTGCGGGCCGAGGTTTCCGGGACCGTCTGGTTCAGCGACGATGAGATCGAGGCGACCCAGGAAGTCATGGATCGTGCCGGAGATCCCTTCGGCATACCGCTGCCAACGGAGAACCACGTCACGGTCCACTAGACGTTCCCTGATCCGCGAGGAAAATACCGGACAGGAAGCTACCGTTGCGATCCTCCCCTGAGCTGGCTCCTCTTCAAAGGCCGGAAAGTCTTCGTAGGGAACCTTCACGTCCCCGGCCTGGGACCGAGACTTTTCCGTGCACTCGGGTAGCCTCGTGATGTTCGATCAGCAGCGGACAGGTCTTTCAAAGCGTCTTTCCTCTTACGAAAGAGGCTTGCTGGGACAACTCCTGGACCCGGAACAACCTGAGGACTACGAGGGCGATGGCGGGAATGGCTCCGTGGATTCCGTCGCCATCCGGCGCCCACGGCCGGTGGGGTATGCCCACACGACCGACCCCCGTCTGATCTTGACCAGTTTGGCGATGCGGGCCCAAGTGGCCCAGGACCCCGAAGCGACCGAAAAAGAGGACTTCGCCCGTCTGAAGTCGCTTTACGATCGAGTCTGTCACCCGCACACGATGGGCGAGTTGTACAACACCGAGCATGGCCTAGAGATGGAATTCCGTGGTCCTCAGGGCACGTATTACTTCGACGGTCTGAGCAGCGGCCAGCAGATGATCCTCCTGATGCTTCTTCAGTTCGCAACCCGGCGAATCCACCGCTCGATTGTCCTCACCGACGAGTTGGAGCTGCACCTGCACCCGCTCTGGCAGGACCGCCTGTACACCTCGCTGACCAGCTTGGGGGACGACAACCAGCATATCTTCACCACCCACTCCACACATCTGCGCGACACGATTCGAGAGCAGTTCTACTACGCGACCGGCGAATTATCCCACCCTGCGGCTGTGAGGTAAGAGGTCACCTCATGGCCGAGTTGTGGCTGGTATGCGAGGGCGAACCGGCCAGTGTGGATGTGGCGGTCCTTCAACCCGTTTTCGCCACGGTGCTGGCGGCTGAGATCGTGGTCGAACCGGCGTGTGGGAGCAACCCGAGCGCGGTGGCCACATACCTTCAGACTCGACGGGGGGGCCGGGCCGCATCTCTCAACGATCGGGATTATCGCTCCCGGGCTGAGGCCGAATCGGCGCTCGCAGATGGGACGCCCCGTTTCCTCTGGCGAAGGCACTCGATCGAGAACTATCTGTTGGCGCCACAGATCATCCTTCGGGCATTCCAACGACTGCGGGAGCGATTCGACCGTCAACGCCCCGGGAATCTTCCATCCTGGTTTGCGAGCCTTCCCGGTGATCCCGAACAGGTTGCCGAAGCGCTTCGAGAGTGTGCTCGCAGGCGAGCGGCGGAAGGAGTTCCTTCAGTGGCTCGGTTCCCACAAGGTTTCGCTTTCTTATGACCGTCTGCTCGAGGAATTGATTCCCGCTGCGGTCCAGGAGTACGAGTCGAACCGCAGGATTTATGGCGAAGACGACTTCCGGGATCTGGCAAACGCAGTGCGGTCGTTAGCCGGATTGGCTCCATTGGCATGACGGAAATGAGGTCACGTTAGAGTTCCGCTCGGCTTCGACGGCCCATCCCTTGCGCACCACCCATCCGCTCGTCGCCTTCGTCCCCATCGCCAGCTTGTACCCGCACGCTCTGACCGATCCTGTCATCGCAGACCCATCGCTCTCCCGCCGAACCGCCCCAATCGGCACGATTGACTCGCTCAGATTGCATGCTACAATGCATCTATCCGGTGTGATTAATCGCAGGAGACGGGTTAAGCGAGAGAGCGTGGGGAAAGTCGAACAACTTGAGTGGACTTAGTTCTGGTTGTTGGCCGCATTTAAGAGGCAGGGAGTCATTGCTTCTACCCAACTGGAGGATGGGCCATGGAGTTCTGGTCTGGGCGCTTCAAAGACGGGAAGCTCGGAGGATTATCGCGAGGGCGACGGGGCGGTACGCGGAGGGGGCGGCGATCGTTGGGATTGAAGCTGGAGGCACTGGAGTCGCGGTTGGTCCTCTCGACATCGACATGGACAGGGGCGAATTCGGCGACCGACGTCAATTGGTCCGACGCGGACAACTGGCAGGATGACGTGGCCCCGGTCGCGGGGAATGACCTGGTCTTCCCCACCGGCGTGACGGGTGCGGGCCTGACGAACAGCAACGACACCGCCGTCGACACGAGCTACAACTCGTTGACGATCGGGAACAGCGGTTACACGATCAACGGCAACGCCGTGGACCTGGCCACCACGATCGATTCCTCGCAGACCTCGGGCAGCTCGACCCTGGGTCTGCCCGTCGCTTTTGGCACGAATCCGGCCGCGGTGACGGTCAACAACGCGGCGGCGACGCTGGTGATGAGCGGAGTGGTTTCCGGGTCGGACGGGCTGACCAAGAGCGGCTTGGGTGTCCTCGATCTGACGGCCGACAACACCTACACTGGGACCACGGTGGTCAGCGCGGGTACGGTGCATGTTGACGGCACCGTTGGCGCCGTCACGGCCGACCTGGACACGACGCTGGCCGGCACGGGAACGGTCGCCTCGATCTCCACGACGGCCGCCACCGTCAGCCCGGGCGACTCGACTACCGGCATCCTGACCGACAACGGCGCCCTGACCTTCGACTCGAACTCCTTCTTCGACGCGACGATCAACGGCACCACGGCCGGTACGGATTATAGCCAGTTGCAGGTCGGCGGCGCCATCAACCTCGCCAATGCGACGCTTAACGTCACGCTCAGTCCGACGTTCGTCCCGGCCACCGGCCAGCAGTTCACGCTCATCAACAACACCGGCACCGGTGCGATCACGGGGAACTTCGCCGGGCTGCCCAATAACGCGACACTCACGGTCTCGGGCCAGGAGTTCACGATCAGTTACCAGGGCGGTACCAACGGGAACTCGGTGGTCCTGACCGCCGAGGCCGTTTCCACGGCCACCTGGAACGGGGGCGACACCGGCAGTCCCAACAGCAACGACAACTGGTCCGACACCGCCAACTGGCAGGGTGGGATCGTCCCCAGCACGGGATATGACGTCATTTTCCCGACGGGGCTGACCACCGCGGAACAGACCAGCAACAACGACCTCACCAACCTGCAACTCACCTCCATCCTGGTCCAGGACACCGGCTACGTGATCGGCGGAAACGCCGTGACCTTGTCCGGCGGGATCGATTCCTCGCAGACCTCGGACATGTCGACGATCGAGTCTCCCGGTGAGCTTCTCCAACGTCGGAACGGTGACGGTGGACAACACGGCGGCAACGCTCGTGCTCAGCGGAGCGATCACCGGGTCGGACGGCCTGACCAAGGAGGGCGCGGGCGTCCTCGACCTGACGGCCGACAGCGGCAGCCTCGGGACCACGGTGGACGACGGCACGCTGTTGGTCGACAACAACTCGGGCAGCGGCGGGACCATCGGCAACGTCGCAGTCAACCCCGGGACCACGCTGGGCGGAACCGGGACGGTTGCGGCGATCACCACCGCGGGCGCTACCGTCAGCCCGGGCGACTCCTCGACCTCCACCGGCATCCTGACGGACACGGGCGCGGCGGTCTTCGATGCCAAGTCGACGTTCGTCGAGAACATCAACGGCGCGACGGCCGGCACGGAGTACAGCCAGTTGGCGGTCGGCGGTGCGATCAACCTGGCCAGTTCGACGCTCAGCACCACGCTCGGCTCGTCCTTCGTTCCAACGGCTGGCGAGCAGTTCACGATCATCAACAACACCGGTACCGCGACGATCTCCGGGACCTTCGCGGGGTTGGCGCAAGGGGCGATCCTCACGATCTCGGGCCAGCAGTTCTCGATCAGCTACACGGGGGGAGCCAACAACAACTCCGTGGTCCTGACCACCCTGACCCCCTCGACAACCACGGTCAGTCCCGTGACCACCTCGCCAGTCTATGGCCAGTCGGTCACGCTGACGGCCACCGTCGCGCCCTCGACCGGCACCGGCACGCCCACGGGCACCGTCCAGTTCATGGACGCCGGGACCGATCTGGGTTCTCCCGTGACGCTGAACTCCTCGGGCGTCGCGACCCTGGCAACCACCAAGCTGACAACCGGCAGCAACTCGATCACCGCCGTCTACTCGGGCGACACGACCTACGCCACCAGCACGTCGCCGGCCGTCACGGTGTCGGTCGCTCAGGCGTCGTCGACCACGTCGCTGACCGCCAGCCCCAACCCGTCGCTGTCGGGCCAGAACGTGGTCCTGACGGCGACCATCACGGCGGTCAGCCCCGGTTCGGGCACGCCCACAGGCACCGTCAACTTCGAAAGCGGCACGACCAGCCTGGGCGACGAGACCGTGATCGACGGCGTCGCCACGCTGAACACCACGACCCTCCCGACCGGCACCAACTCGATCACCGCCGTCTACTCGGGTGATACCAACTTCACCGCCAGCACCTCGACAGCCGTCAACCAGGTCGTGACCGAAGGGGCCACGACGGTCTCGCTCTCGGCCTCGAACACCAACCCGTTTGGCCTCCAGCCCGTGACGCTGACGGCGATCGTTTCGGTGGTCTCCGGCTCGGGCACGCCCACAGGGACCGTGACCTTCTACGACAGCGAGGGCGACGATCTGGGCTCCGGCACCTTGAGCAGCAGTGACGAGGCCACGCTCACGGTCTCCACCATCCCGGTCGGCACGCAGTCGATCATCGCCGTCTATTCGGGAGACTCCAATTTCCTCGGCGCGACCTCCGCACCGCTCGCCATGGTGATCGGACACGCGACCCAGCTCTTCGTCAATCAGGTCTACCTGGATACCCTCGGTGTCCCGGCCGGATACAGCGCGGCGTACTGGAATGCCCTGATCAACGGCGGCTTTTCTCCCAAGCGGGTCGCGACCTACATCCTCCAGACGGAACAGGCGAAGGTCTTCGCCGTGGAATCGGCTTACGAGGGACTGCTGGGCCGCGCCGCGACCTCAGGCGAGGTGAGCCGGGCCCTCGCCACCGGAACCGAGCGCTCGACCAAGCTTTACGCCAGGATCTTCGGCTCCAAGGAGTTCTACCAGACCCAGGGCGGCAGCACGACCGACGGGTTCCTGAACGCCCTGGCGCACGACTGGTTCGGAACCGCGTTCAAGCCGGCCACCCAGGCCCGCCTCGCCCGAGAACTCCACCATGGTACCTCCCGCTACCAGGTCTCCCTGGGCGTGATCTCCAGTCCCAGCGGGGCCCGGGCCGAGGTCAGCTCGATCTTCCGCAATGTCCTGGAACGCCCGGCCACCGCCAAGGAACAGGCCCATTACGCGACGCAAGTCAGCAAGGGGAACATCGTCGCACTCTATGCCACCCTGTTCGCGTCGCCGGAGTTCAAGACGAAGTTCGTTTTACTATAGTCAGTTTTCAGCATTCAGTGTTCAGTGAATCGAAGAACGATCTCGCGATCAGTTCCTCATCAACTGAACACTGAAAGCTGAACACGGAAAACTAAGCCTATGGCTTGGCCACGGCGATGGTCGCTATGGCGAGCCGGCCGCCGGCCTCGCCGGATGGCTGTGACTTGAGGTCGTCGGCCTTCGCGTGCACGACCAGGCCGCGGCCCAGGATCGAGGTCGGGCCCTCGAAGCTCATCTGATCGTCGTCGAGCTCCACGGTGGCTTTGCCATGTTCGTTGGCCGTGACGTTGCCCATATCGCCGACGTGCCGCTTCTCGCTCTTGTGCGAGGAGTGCGGCGCCCCCGTCGGGTTGAAGTGGCCTCCCGTGGCCATACCATCCTCACTCCACACGCCGAATTCATGGACGTGGAAGCCATGCTCGCCCGGGGTCAGCCCCGTGATCTCTCCAGAAACGTGCATCCCATGCCCGGTCTTGGTGAACGTCACCCGGCCTTTGACCGTACTCTGTGACTTCGTGGTCGGAATCAGCAGGGCGACGGCCTTGGTGATCGGCGTGGCGGGGTGCGACTTCTCCGGCGCGGCGGCTTGCGTTCGTAATCCCAGCACCGCGAAGCAGACGAGCGAGCCAGCGGCCAGAGCCGCAACGCACTTCGTGATCGCCATGTCATGTCTCCTTGGTTGATTGTATCGTGAGCCTCAAGGATCGTTCGAGAGACAACGGATGCACCTTAGCCTGCCGGGGATCGGCTCTCAAGGGGCTTCTCGCTGTCAATTGGCGGTTGTCCGTGGTCCGTTGGGCTTCGCCGCGGAGCGGAACGCACGGATTCTTCGGACGGCAACGGTGACATCCCCGCAAATTCCGCACCTCCACGGCCTGGCGCGTGGACAGTCGCACATCGCGGGCGGACAATGTTGTTTGGTCCGTTGTCCGCTCGGAATCGATCGCGACGCGTGGACGTCAGGCAAGGGCATGGCAACGTACAACCAGAGGCCAAAGGGACCGATGACCACGCTGGGGACGCCAATCATGGGCTCGGCAATGGAAATCACCGATCACGGACCACGAACCACGGACCAAAAACTGGACCGGCACGACGAGCGGCGTCGGGCCGGAATGCCGACGGTGTCGGTCCTGCTCGGGCCGATCGGCCCGGTGCTGGAGTCGGTCCGGAGCTGGGCGTGGGATCTGGAGCGGGAGATGGTGCTGGTGCGCTCGGACCAGGACGATGCCGAGGGCCTGGTGGTGCCGTGGGTGGATCGGCTGGCGGCCGGGCGCGACCTGGTGGATTCCGCGGTCGCCTGGCTGGCGCATCGGCTGGATCAACCCGCCGGTCTGCTCGGCCGTAAGCTCCGCGGGATGACGGCCTATGACGTCGCGATGCTCCTGGACTCCGCCGTGCCGCTGGTCTCGGAGACGGGCGTCGAGCTGGTGGTCCGCCGTTTGATCGAGCTGGCGGCCCAGGGTCGACGCCGGTCCACGCCGGGGCTCGCGCCGGAGTTGAACAATCGGCTCGAGGGACGAGGCCGGCCCTGGCTCCGCGTGTACAGGGCCGTCGGCGAACTGGTTCCCCAGGAATGCCTGCCCATCCTGCTCGTCGCGCCGACCGGGCACGACCCGGGCCGCCTCGAGGACCTCGCGCGGCGGCTCGCCGACTTCGCCGAAGCCCAGCCCCGCGCCACCCTCGGGCTGATCGTCGAGCCCGACACGTTCCATGCCTTCCTGGACCAGCCGCCCGATTCGCGCGCCAAGGCTTTGCTTCGGGGATCGATCATCGAGGTGGAGGATACAGGAAATCAAGCACGAAGCGGAATCTCGACTCCGGAATCTCGACTCCGGAATCTCGAATCCGGAATCTCGACTCCGGAATCTCAGGATGATCCCGCCCGCAGCGCCGCCGAGCAGTTTGTCTTCGACCTGCTCGAATCGTTGCCCGAGACCACCGGGCTCTTCGAGCTCAATGCCGCGCTCGACTTCCATTTCGGGACCGGCCGCCCGATCGAGGTTGACCTCGTCGCCCGCCCTCTGAAGTTAGTCATCGAGATCGACGGATATTATCACTTCCAGGAGCCCGAATCTTATCGCCGCGACCGCCGTAAGGACCTGGAGCTTCAGAAGCGCGGCTACCTGGTCTTGCGGATCCTGGCCGCCGACGTCGTCGAGCGACTCGAGGAGCTACTGGAGACCTTGCTCTCCGCGGTTGCGTTTTGCCGGCATCGGCAGGAAGCGAGGTGAGCGCGCATGACCGCCACGACAAATCACACCGCGATTGGCCCCCTGGTCCTGGTCCGGCTGCTGGCCGCGGGTGAGAAGGGAGAATCGGCCTCGACGATCCAGAAGGACCTCGAGCCGCTGCTGGCGCACCGATGGTCGGGCGTACCGCTGACCGTCGCGCTGAATCACGCCGTCGAAGAACTGAAGACGGTGGAACTGGTGAGGTTCCTGCCCGGCAAGTCCAGGAAGGCCGCGACGAAGATCGCGCTGACCGCGGAGGGCCGTCAGCGCGGGCTCGAATTCCTGCGATTGGCCAATCTGCCGGCGAAACCCAAACCCACGTGGGCCAATCTGAAGAAGATCTGGCTCGTCGCCCGGGCCATGGGACTGCCCTCACTGACCGACCGATCCACCGATCAGTTCGCCAGGGACAATGGATTCAAGGGCGCCCTGCTGAAGCAGCAATTCAACCTCCCGACCCACGACATCCCCACGCTGGATGACGCCATCGACGCCCTGACCTGGAAGCTGATCGGCTTCGAGGGTGAGACGCGAAAGTTCAATGTGAAGAACCTCAAGACCGCGGTACTGAACCGCGAGCTGGGCGATGGCCGCGCAACCGACTTCAAGAAGGCCGCCAGCCGCCTGGTCGCGAATCGCTCCGCGCGCGGCGCGACGACCCGAAGGAGCTGCGGGACGCCGTTCTCCGCAGTTGGATCGACCAGAACAGCGGCCCGGCGGAAACCGGCGAGGCCGGGGCCGGCCGGGAAGCCCGCCCGCAACTGTCGGTTTATCAGCCGACAGGCCTCGAGCCGATGGAACCTCCTCCGGAACTGCCGCCATCCGAGAAGCCGGCGATCCCGATGTCAGAACTCGCCGAGCGCGTCAAGGCCGCCGCACGGGCCTGCCCGACCGGCCGATACGGCGACAACAAGGTGTTCATCGTGCACGTCTGGAGGATGCTCGAATCGGACCCCGACTTCGCCGGGATGAGCTACGACCAGTTCAAGGAGTTTCTCGCCCTGGCCAATAATTTCCGACACCTCGACCTGAGCCGGGCCGACCTGGTCCAGGCCATGGACCCCGACGACGTCCGCCTGTCCGAGGTGCACTACCTCAACGCGACATTTCATTTTATCCGAATCTGAAGGTGACCTTTCATGGCGACAGCTACGATGATTGCGAAAACGAGCGCCGAGTCGCCGGGTAGTCCAGTCGAGGTTGACCCCCGTGTCGCCGCGTTCTGCTCGAAACCGCTCCCCGAATTGTTCCACGCCTTTGCCTACGCCAACGATATCTGGAGGCGCGACCCCTTCGACGTGGAGTCGATCCACCCGGGCGCCCGCGAGACGTTCCAGCGGATCGTGGGCCGGGTGCGCGAGACCTCCGGCCTGCCGACCGGCCGGATCCTCCTGTTGCTGGGTGACGCCGGCGCCGGCAAGACTCATCTCATGCGAGCCTTCCGCAACCAGGTCCATGCCCGGTCGTCGGGATATTGCGGTTATCTGCAAATGACCGCGTTCACGGGCCAGTATGGTCGTTATGTGCTCAATAACCTGATCGACTCGCTCGACAAGCCGTACGACGAATCCCGGTCCGAGACCACGGGGCTGATGCGGCTCTCCAACGCCCTGGCCGAGTCGTCGCGCGACGTCCCGCGCGACTGGCTGGACCGGCTTCGCGAGGGGGGCCTCGACCAGTCCAGCCTCGATCAACGGGTCGCCGAGATGGCCGACCGGATCATCCTCGACGACCGGTTCAATACGATCGACGTCTATCTCATCCAGGTCTTGCTTTATCTTCAGTGCAACGATCCCCGGATCAAGGCGCGCGTCCTCAAGTATCTCCGCTGTGAGGACCTCACCGAGCACGACCGCCGGCTGCTGGGCGGCATCGTCCCCTGCACCTATCCGGACGCGCCGCACCGGATCATCGAGCGCCTGGGGCAATTGATGTGGGCCGTTGAGAGGGTCCCACTGATCCTCTGCGTTGACCAGCTCGAGGACGTCTTCGACCTGGACGACTCCGCAGTGAAGTTCCGGCGCGCCATGGCCACGCTCTGCGACATCGTCAGCCGGCTCCGCTCAGCCATCGTGGTCATCGCCTGCCTCGAGGACTACTATGCCAAACTCAAGGAGCTGCTCACCAAGCCGATCAAGGACCGGGTCGAGAACGACCCGCCACCCCTCGGCCTGGCGACTCCCTGCGACCGCGAGCAGGTCGAACAGCTCATCGCGCAACGGCTGAAATATCTCTACGAATCGATGAATATCCCCTTCCAGCCCGATCAGCCGGTGTTCCCGCTTCCCGAGGCGATGATCGGCAAACTGGTGGGCCTGCGCGCCCGCGACGTGCTCAACGAGGTTTACCTGTACCGCGAGCGCTGCATCGCGAAAGGGAAGATGGCGGAAGCCCCTTTTGACGGACCGCTTCCTCCGCCCTCCCCTGACATCGAGGGGAAGATCACCGAGATCGAGCAAGCCTGGAACGAGTTTCACTCGACGTGGGCGACCGTGGTTCCATCCGATGAGGCCGAGCTGGCGGGGACCTTGTCGGAAGCGATCGCGTCGTGCTCGGCCGAGCTTGAGACGGGCAACGCGTTCGAGGCGGAGCGAGACGGCCGTTTCGTTCCAGTCGAGCGTCATGCCGCGGACAATTCGGTCGGCGGCATGCTGGTGGGCATCTGCAACAAGGGCCCCCAGGGCGGTGCGCTGGGCCGTCAGATCGAGGAGGTCGAGCAGCGTGCCGGCGAGCACACGCCGGTCATTGTCCGCTCGACGGCGTTCCCGGCGAGCCCCAAGGCGGCCGTCTCACTGCAACTGGGCAAGTTGATCGCCCGAGGCGGCCGGCGCGTGGTCGTCGAAGACTCCGACTGGCGCACCATGATGGCGCTGGCCGTGTTCCGTTCGGGGCGCGGCATCGACGCCGACCCGGCCTTCGTGGCCTGGCTCAAGCGGAGCCGGCCCTTGACCGGCCTCACGTCCTTGCGCGCGATCCTCGACCTGGACCGACGGGCCGAGCCCGGACCGAAGATCGCCCCGAAGCCGGCTCAACCCCCGGCGCCTGAGGAGCCGACGACCGGCAAGGCTCCCACGTCAATCGCCACGACGGTGAAGGACCCGGAGCCGATCCGTAGACTACCCCGGGCCGATCGCATCGTCATCGGCACGACCAGCGACCGTCGCGTCGAGGCGGTGGCAATCGATCCGGCCGAGCTGACCCGGCACGCCGCCTTCCTGGGTGCGCCGGGAAGCGGCAAGACGACGGCCGCCCTGGGGGTGGTCGAGCAGCTCTTGATTCAGGGAATCCCGGCGATCCTGATCGACCGCAAGGGCGACCTGTGCGCCTACGCCCGGCCGGACCTGGGTCTGCGCCGGGCTCGACGGCGCGCTAGCCACGCGGGCTGAGAAGCTCCGCACCACGGTGGAAGTCGCCCTGTACACCCCGCGCCGGCCCGACGGACGCCCCCTCTCGATCGCGGCGGTGCCCGCCGGCCTGGGCGCCTTGCCGTCCCACGAACGCGAGCAGGCCGCCAAGTTCGCCGCCACGGCCCTGACCGACATGATGAATTACAGTGATAGCAAGGGCGATCAATCGCGCCTGGCGATCCTGATCCGCGCGATCGAGCTGCTCAGCCAGGAGCCGCAAGCCGCCGTATCGATCCAGGCCCTGGTCGACTTCATTGCCGAGAAGGACCCCGCGCTGATCAACGCGGTCGGCCACCTCGACGTCAAGCTGTTCGACCGCCTGGTTCAGGATCTCGAGACCCTCAGGCACATCCGCGGCGACCTGCTGGCCGCCGAGGGCGAGCCGCTCGATATCGATGCGCTGCTGGGCCTGGCCGATGGGCGCGACCCGTAGGGTGCTCTGTGAGCACCGTTGGCTCACACGGCACCTCCGGCAAGACCCGGCTGAGCATCATCAGCACCAAGTTCCTGGGGAGCAACCCGGACGTCCAGTTCTGGGTCTCTCAGCTCCTGATGGCCCTGGGGCGCTGGATCAGCAAGTCACCCGCCCCGGACGGGACGCTCCAGGCCGTGGTCCTCTTCGACGAGGCCGACCTGTATCTCCCCGCGGTGCGTCAGCCGGCGACCAAGGAGCCGATGGAGCACCTCTTGAAACGGGCGCGATCCGCCGGCCTGGGCCTGCTCCTGGCCACCCAGAGCCCCGGCGACTTCGATTACAAGTGCCGCGACAATATCCGCGCCTGGCTCGTCGGCCAGGTCAAGGAAGCCAACTCGATCGCCAAGATGAAGCCGATGCTCAGCGACTGCCGCGTCGACGTCGCGACCAGGCTCCCCTCCCAAGAGCCCGGCGAGTTCTGCTTCATCCGTGATGGCGAGGTCAGCCTCGTGAAGACGCTTCTCTCGGCCGTCGATCCGCGGCAGATTCCGGAGGAGGAGATTGTCCGGCTGGCGCGACGATAGCGGGACTTAACTTTCTATGAAGGCGAAGGGCATTCAACTCTTCGCAACGGTGGTGTGGGCGCGAGACGCCCCTGAAGATCGGTGCACCTCGAATCGTGCGATCTCTTCCTTCATTTGATTGATCATCCGCTTGAGCGATCGCAGGGTCAGCTCCTGGATATGGGCGTCCTCACCCGGTTCATCCTGGATCGTTCGATAGCGCGCTTCGAGTGAGCGAAGTTTGTCCCGAGTGACCTCGACCTCGCGTTCGTCTTTCAGTTCCATGATACAATCTCGATCATGCCTTCAGTGAGTCTTCCCCTCCGTGTAGGAAAGCGTAACAATAGCTTATCGATCTGTCGAATCCCAGGCGTCCCCCTGATTGGAATTCGTGAAGAGGTCCGGTGATGGAAACCTTGATCGTCGGCCCATCTGGTGAAATCGAATTACCGGACAGCGTGCGGCAGCGTTACGGTATGGCGCCGGCGACTCCCATCCGGATCGTCGAGACTCGCAGCGGGGTCTTGCTCGTCCCATTGAGCGATGAACCGATGAGCGCGGAACTGGCAGGGGAACTGGCCGACTGGCAGGTCCTGGTGGCGCAAACCTGGGAGATGTTCCCCTTCGAAGAGGAAGATGAACCGTCATAAATGTGGGCGATGTGTACTGGGTTGAGTTTCTTCCGTTGCAAGGCGGAATCCAATCCAAACATCCGCTCGAGTGAGAGGGAGCTGCGGCTTTCCCCGACTGGTTGGGGGTGCTGAATGATCGATTGCTTTCCGGCGCAGGCTTCGCTTCTGCGCAAGTACGTGTTGCCATGTGTCGGGTTCTTGCTCGATGGAACTCGATCCAACCCGATCGGAAGCTCCAGGCTTGGAGGCGGACCCGATTTGCCGCCGTCATTCGATTGGCCGGCCGACAAGGGCAGGCCGCTCGACTTCCTGCTGCAGGTGGATTTCCGCGACGTGGCGCCGCATGACTCGACGGGCCTCTTTCCCTGCGCGGGAATCTTGACACTCTTCTATAACCTCAAGGATCAGCCATGGGGATACGATCCGAAGGACCTCGGGGGTTACAAGGTCTGTTTCTTCCCCGAGGGAACCGGGCTCGAGCCGCGTCGGCCCCCGGATGAGGAATACGCGTTGGACGTGTCGGCGATTCGCTTCTGGGAGGCCCAATCGCTGCCGAGCTTTGGTTCGCGGGGCGGTGCTCGACTCTACGCGGAACTGCAAACCGCGTTGGGAGCCAAGCCGGACTACGCTGAGTTTTGGGACCTGAGACGCAATTTCCCCCTCACGGATGCCCCGACGCCCGATGGTCCCAAGCATCGTCTCGGCGGCTATTCCGCCAATATTCAGGGCGACATGCAGCTCGAAGCGCAACTCGTGATGAATGGTCTCTACTGCGGTAACTCATCCGGCTATCGCGATCCGCGAGCGAAAGGGCTCGAGGCCTCGTGCGAGGAATGGACCTTGTTACTGCAACTCGATTCCGATGATGCCGCAAACATCATGTGGGGTGATGCGGGAAGGCTTTACTACTGGATCCGGCGGGCGGACCTGGCCAGGTGTGACTTCTCCAAAGTTTGGATGACACTCCAGTGTTACTGAGAGTGGCCAAGTTCACCCCCCCTGAAGCACCTCGAGCATCGCCCGGTCGAGCTGGCGGCCGTGCCAGGTCTCGTAGGCGATGTCGTACCGGCCGCTGTCGCAGATGCCGAAGCTCCCGGTGAAGTTCCACAAGGCCCAGCCCCAGCCGGCCTTCTTGATCTCCACAAGCGTGTCGTGCATCCACGAGAGGACGAACCGGTGCGGCGCCATGTTATGGGCGCCGAACTCGCCGACCATCACGCCGACGCCCTTGGCCTCGAAGTCCTTCCAGGGTTTGAACAGCTCGCGGGCGATCGTGCTGCGGGTGATGTACTTGCCCTCGTTCGTCTTGAGCGGCCAGATCGGCTCGGGCCAGCTCTCGTTCCAGTTGGCCCACGATGCCTTGTAATGAGTCAGCGGCATCGGGTTGTAGTCGTGCAGCGCCGCCGCGACCTTCAGGCCGATCAGCTCCTCGGGCGGCTTGGTCGCCCAGGCGCGGCCGTCGCAGACGATCAATCGGTCCGGATCGCGCTCGCGGATCGCACCGGCCACGCGAGCGACCGCGCGGCGGTGCTCCTCCGGTTTGACCTTGTCGTCAGGCTCGTTGAACAGGTTGAAGCTGACCCGGTTGTTCGGGATGCCGTGGTATCGCGTCGCGAAGCTCGCCCAGTGGTGGGCACAGATCTCGAGGATCTCCGGGTCGGTCCAGAGCGACTTCGGCTCCGGCGGCCTGGCGACCGTGAACCCCGGTGCCCGGTGGAAGTTGATCTGGACGTGAATATTGTGCTTATGCCCGAATTCGACCGCCTGGTCGATCTCCTTGAGGATCGGCTCTTTCAGCTCCCGCGGTTTCGCCCGGTCGGTCCAGCATCGGTAATCCAGCGGCAGCCGGACGAAGTCAAACCCCAGCTCGGCGATGTCCGCGAAGTCGCGCTCCTCGAACGGCTTCTGCTGATCGACCATGAACTTGTTGAGCAGGTTGAACCCGCGCCATCGCGGCAAATGCTGGGGTGTGGCGTCGGGCAGCGCCCGGGGCGGCGGGGCGACGGCCCGCGCGGGCGCGAGCCGGCAACGCCAAGGCCAGCGGACGCGAGCGAGAGGCGGAGCATAGCGCGTCGGGTCACGGTCATGATCGTGAATCCTTCATAGGATGATTCTCCCGCGGGGGTCGCGTAGGGTGCTCTGTGAGCGCCAGACTCGGCGGAGCAAACCAGATCGGTGCTCACAGAGCACCCTACAAAGACCTTCATTGACACACACTTACAACGTCGGTCCGGCTTCCTGACCCAGGAAGCGAGCCTTGCGCGCGGCCGCGTCTCGGATCGGCTGCGGCATCTTCGAACTACTCAACATCTGGTAAATGGCGATGGCCTCGCCGCGCCGGTCGCGGGCGGTCAGGGCTTCCGCGCAGCGGAACAAGCCCTCGGCGATCGCCGACTGGTTATCGGTCCGGCCCTCGATCGCGGCGTCCTCCCGCGCAGACTCCGGCGCCTTGACGGCGTCCGGGGTCCCCACGCTGCCCAGGGCCCGCGCGGCGGCCTGCACCACGCCGGCATCCCGGTCGTGCAACAACTTGGACAGCGATTCGACGGCCTTGGTGTCCCGCCGCACGCCGATGCTGCCGATCACTCCGATCAGCGCGCGACCTTGGAATTTGCCCAGAGCATTGCACAGCGCCACATCGACGGCCGGATCGGGGATCGGTTCCAGCGCGTACCGGGCCATGTGCGCGAGCTTTTCGTCGCCCAGCAGCTCGGCCAGCGGCGCGATGGAGGCCGCGGTAGCAACGAGCGAAAGCTCGCGGCAGGCGTCCGCCTTCTGTTTCAGCGGCGCGTCCGCTTTCATCAAGACGCCGATCAGCTCGCCCTCGCGGAGACTCGGGGCGGGTGGGGCGCCGCCTCCCAGGGCGATGCCCCCCAGGATCAGCGGCGCGACCAGGCCAAGGCCGGCAAGTCTCTTGGTCGTTCGAGTCATCATGAGTCCTCCTGGAATGGCTGGTGAAGAGCGACTGGGAAAGACAGCCCTTCTCTTGCCACCTGCCATTGGTCAATAGATGTATGGCTCACGCTGGGCGCGGGTGCGCAGCCGGTTGGCTTCGGGGTCGTTGACGAACTCTTCCTTCACCGGGTCGTATTTCAGGTCGCGCTTCAGCCACATGCAGATATTCGCCCCGTGGACGGTGCTCATCGAATGGTGCATGACGTCCGGGTTGGCCACGGTCTGCTGTCGCGACTTGACGCAGTTGAAGAAGTCGCGCACGTGGTTCATCGGCCGCTGGGTCCGTTCCATGTAGTCGGCCAGCAGCTTGGCGCCGTCCTCAAGCAACGAGTCAGACGAGGCCTCGGGTTTCTTGTACTGGTCGCCGCAGGCGACCCAGCCCTCGGTTCCCTCGAACCGCATGCCGCAGGCCCCGTGCCAGTACTTGTCGCCGCGCGACAGGACCATCTGCACGCCGTTGCCGAACTTGATGACCATGCCGTCGCCGCTGATATTCTTCACATACTGATATTCCACGGCTGAGGTATTGAGCGCACCGATCCCGGCCTGGGATTGCGGGAACGTATGCGCGCCCCACTCGCCGATACAACTCGTGTGGAAGTCGTAATGACCGCGCCAGCCGCCCTGGACGTACGTGGAGTTGTACGGCCGCCAGGGGCAGGGCCCCAGCCAGGCGTCCCAGTTCAACTTCCTCCTTGGAGGGCTGGGGTTCCTCGGGGAGCCAGGCGTGGCTCATCTCGGCGGCGTCCCAGGGTGCGATGTGGGCGCGGACGGTGTGGATCTGTCCCAGCCGACCGGAGCGGGCCAGCTCGATGGCGGTCGCAAACGGAGTCTCGCTGAGCCGCTGAACGCCGGTCTGGTAGATGCGGCCATACCGCCGAGCGGTCTCCACGACCTCGCGGCCCTCAGCGATGGTCATGCACGACGGCTTCTCGGAGTACACATCCTTCCCCGCCCGCATTGCCAGGATGGTCCCCAGCGCATGCCAGCGGTCGCCGGTGGCCAGCAGTACCGCGTCGATGTCGTCGCGGGTCGCCAGGAACTCCTTCATCTCCGGATACATCTGGCAGTCGGAGCTGCCGTAATGACGGTCGACGATCTGCTTGATCGCATTGCGACGCACCTTCCGGGCGTCGCAGATCGCGACGAATTGCACGTCCTTCTCGCGCAGCATCCATTTCAGGTCGTGCTCGCCGCGCGGCCCGAGGCCGATGCCCCCGAGCACGATGCGCTCGCTCGGCGCCACGGCGCCGTCCCGCCCCAGCGCGGAGGCTGGGATGATCGTCGGCACCAGGCAGGCCGCGCCGGCCGCGGCCATCGTCTTGAGTGACTCTCGCCGGCTCATCATCGTCTTCGTGAGCGGTCCGGTTCGAGACATTGCGCCACCTCCCTCGAGAAGATTATACTCAGGTCGGTTTCGGACTCCCCGGTCGTGCGAGGTCGAAGAAGCTTCGCCCACACATCATGGACTCTAATAGCCCGTTGAGCCGGCAACAAGGGGCTGGTAGGCTGAGCATGGCCGATCCGGTTCCGGAAGCACGGAGCCGCTCATCCGCGCACGCCGATCCGTTGGGGCTCGATCTGTCGTGACTTTCGTTGCGAAACCCGGAGACATGGGAGTCGTATAAGCACGCCAGAGAGGCTCACGATTGGGTTGCAGACACCTGATACGAGCCCGACGCGCTAGCGAGTGAATTCCTGATCCCCGCCGGAATTCACTCGCTAGCGCGTCGGGCTCGTATGCGATCGATCCGGTCGTCGCGTGCGCAACCCATGAGTGAGGCGCTCGTAGCGGAACTGCTCGACGCGCGGATGCAGGGCGCGACTGAAGGGGGACAGGGCCATGATGCCCGAGTTATTCCTTCACCGCTTCCGCTGGGACGGTCTCGGAAGGCGCCGATTGGTCGCAGATCTGCCGCCAGAGTTCTTCGCGGTACACCCGGATCTCTCCCGGCGCCGAGATGCCCAGCCGGACCGTGTTCCCCTCGATCGCCACGACCGTGACCGTCAAGTCGCAGTGTGGAACCAGAATCCGTTCACCAAGCTTACGGCTGAGGACCAGCATCGAAACCCCTCCTTGCCACGCCGACCCAGTTGTTCAGGAAATCCCCGCCAGGGTGAGAACCGCCTCCTCATTCGGCCCGAGCGAGACGCGCAACGCTTCACCATCCACCGTCTCGTCCCCAATCTTCGCAGGCGAGCGTTACGTGGAATTTTGTACCCTATCGCAGAGGATTCTGCAAGACCGGCTTCCTGAGATTCTGATCCGATCTCAGAGACGGTCTCGGAAGGTCTTTGCAGGGTGCTCTGTGAGCACCGAGACGGCGGCCTTTGCCGAATTCGGTGCTCACAGAGCACCCTACGAGACGGCCGATGAGGCTTACGGGACCGACTCTCAATCCTCCTCACGGTACGACTATCCCCATCCCAGCTCCACAGACCGGTCCGAGCCAACGATCGGCTCGCGCCCCGCCGGCGGCGAACCGGGAAGGGTCCGGACGAAGCCGGTGGGTCCGCTGGGGTTCGATCGGTTCAAACCTCACCGTCTTCACAGTCCAGAGGCGTCGGTCGAGGACGTCGTCGGTTCGGTCCCGAGCGATGTTCGTCCCCGGTCGAGGGGCGCGGAATTGCCGCGATGGCCGGACATACCGGGGGACTTCCGTCTCCGCGACCCGATGGCTCGGAATCGCTGGGGAGTGGCGGCAATGGTGCCACACCGGCTACCGTCCAAACGGCTGGCGACCCGAAGACAATCGATTCGCCCGGCTTGCGGCTGAGGATCATCATGATGGCGCTCCTGAGAGAGGTTCGAATCGACGGCTTGCTCCTATTGTGAATCAAAGGCCATCGCCGGTCTACCAGGGAGTTCAGCGGTGTCGGGCGCGGTTTGATGCCTTGTCTTCGGCCCAGGACGGCCGCCGGCGCCCGGGGCGAAACAAACCAGCCCGGGGCAACGCCACGGGAACCGAGAATCCTCCCAGAAAGAGTCCTGAAAGGGCGGCACAAGGACCGGTCCCCTGGCCAACTGTGTGTCGCCCCTTCTGGGCTCGGCTCGGGGTGGGCGACCGAGTCCCGGGGCGGTGCTCCGGGCTGTCCGGTTTCGGCCCCCTTCGGGGCAAAGATCTCCCCAATATGGGCCCGAGTCCGGTGGTGATGGGCGAGAAGTCTCCAAAAGATCCCTCCGTCAGGCTCGTGATCGGAATGGGGTCACCGAAAGAGAGGTCTTCGCGGCTGTGATCGATCTCGATAGACGCATCCATGTAAGTACCCATAGCACGATTCCTAATCTGTCACCTGGCCCCGATCTCGGTACGGCTTGCTCGCTTTGTACGCCTCCTGCCTCTCGCGATAACCCTTCGCGTTCGGGTCTCCGGGAGGAAGCATCCCGATCGCTTCGCGCTGGACTTCAACCGCGGTCTCAAAATCCCCGGCCTCGGCATGAGCGGCGGCCAGCGTATCGAGATGCGACGGCGACGACCGGCCGGTGACCTCACAAGCTCGGGTCGCCAGCTCGACCGCCCGCTTTCCGTCGCGGAGCCGGGCCTCCGGGCAGGTCGCCAGGAACCAGGCGAGGTCGTTGAGAGCACTTTCATCCTCCGGATCAGCCCGAAGCGCTTGCTCGTATGCGGCCAGGGCGCCATCGTATTCTCCCCGCTCGGACCAGTCTTGGCTTCCTACGAACAATGATTCATAAAGATCAACCATCTCGCGAGAGGATTGCTCCATGGAGAAATAAGTCTGCTCCCATTGGGCGTGGGTCCCCGCCCTCTTCAGGCACTCGTCGCGGTACCGCTTGAGTCGGATCGCCTCGAGCGAACCGCCGAGAATCAGCGCCAGCGCCGCCACCACGATCATCATCCGCCGCACCGTGAACCGCAGACGGGTCCATCGCATGATCAGGGCCTCGATGGGCTTGACCGAGGATTCGAGACTGAGAATGCGTTCACCAACGCCCCGCCGATCCCTGAATCCTGGCCGTTCATGAATCCACCACGTCGATCGAGTCGCCTCGACCGCCGATCAGACATCCGGTTCCCGGCGACGCCTGACAGCCTTGACGAGGCCCAGCGCGACAAAGGCGACTCCCAGCAGGATACCGAATGATGCGGGAATCGCCGCCCATCCGCCACGGTCGATGCCGAACGCCCAGCCCCACGCCCGGGACGAAGACTCAGGATCGTCACCAGTCACCATGCTCGCGACCCCGTAGACGGCCACGACGAGGAAACCGCAAACCAGGATCAAGCCGATCCCGGCCAGGATCATCACGATCGGCATGGTCATCCGTGTCGATCGTCGAAACGCGCCCCAGCGTCGGCGGGATCTCTGGCTCGTCGATGGGACTCAGGTTGGATAACCGGTCGAGATCGTCCATCGCTCGCTTTTCCTCTTCTACCACGGCGCGACCCATGCGCCTCTGGTCTTCGAATCAACGGCTCGACAACCCACACCGTCCATTCAAGCAGACTCAGCGTGTGTACGAGAAGGTCAACGGATTGTCGTAGGGTGGGTCGAGACGCGATTTATCGAGTCGAGGCCCACCAGCTTCGCCGAGGATATCGGTGGGCCTCACGCCGCGATGCGGCGTTCGACCGACCCGACATTGGCTTCTCGTACACCCTTTCAGTCGATCCACCGGGGATAGAACTCCCCAGGTAGGAGTGCCTTGGCGGCCGGCTTGCCGACCAGGCCCGAAATCATCTGGAGGATTTCCCGGATCGCCCCCCGGGCAGGGAAAAACGTCCCTTCCAGGCCCTTGGCCAGGGCCTTGGCGCGAGCCTCGCCCTTGAGACCCTCGGTCGAGCGGATCAGGGCGCGGCCATAGCGGTCGCCGATGATTTCGATGACGCGGATGTCTGGCCGGAACGCCGAGGCGAACGTCGAGGGGCACGACCATTCATAAGCGTTGGGCATGTCGAAGATGAAGATCCGGTGCAGGGCGTAATACAGCGCGACGCCATTGCCCGGATCGGCTTCCCCGTCGGCGATCCGCCGCCGGACGGTCGCTATCGAGTCCTTGTCCAGCGGGACATAATCCCCCCGATCGAATCGGCTTCGCGACGCCTGGGCGTCGAGCACAGCCTGGAATGTGCCGAGAGCCCGGCGGTCCTCACCGGCCAGCACCTCGCCCGCCGCGCGGAGGATCAGGGCTTCCTGGAGCAACTCGCCGCGGAGCTTCGCCCGGGCGATCAGCGCATCGACCGCCGCCGAGTCGATCGCTCCCTTGTGCACATCCAGCGGGGCCTGGAACGCGTCGAGGCCCGGCGACCGTCCAGGAAGGCGAGATAGCCGGTCGAGTCCGACGGATCCGCCGCCTTCAGCTCGGCGACCTTATCCGCATAGAACCGATCGATGAACCGCGGGTTGACCTCCGAGAGCCCGTCTGCCAGAGCCGCAGCCCGCGCCCGGCCCTCGAGCGCCTTCGCCCGCTCCAGCGCCGCGCGGAGTCGGCGGCCCCGCTCGCGCATCGGCGAGAGATAATGCCAGTACGTCTCGGGGGTCTGGAAGGCCTCGCGGTACGTCGTCCGCGCATACGGCCGGCCGTCGGCCGTCGCCAGCACGACCGTCGGCAACGACGCGATCCCGTACCGCTCCTGAAGCGCCTCGTACCGCTGCTTCCGATCGGCCGGGATCGGACTCCGCAGGACGAGGTCGATATCGACGAGCACGAACTCGCGACTCGCCCGTTTGATGAACTCGGGCTTGGACAGGATCCGCTCCTTGAGCCATTGGCAGCCCGTGCACCAGTCGCTGCCGCCGAAGTCGATCAACAGGTCCTTCCCCTGTGCTTGCGCCGCGGCTCGACCCTCTTCGAACTCGACATACCACGACTCCCCGGCCCGGACAGGCAGGGCGACTGATGCCGCCAAGGCAACTAGCAGAACGTGGCGGACCGTGAATCTCATCGGAGACCTCCCTGGCTCGGTCGATTCGGGTTCGACAAGCGCAACGACCAACCGAGCGGAACAGCGTCTGACAATTGTATGATTGTAACCAATCGGTCATCCCGCCTCAATCGATCGCCGGATCTCATCGGCAACGGGTTACTCGATGGGCTTGCTCGATCGTCTGAGGCCGATACGAGCCCGACTGCGCCAGCGTGTGAATCCCTGACCCGATACGAGCCCGACGCGCCAGCGTGTGAATCCCTGGTTCCTCAAGCTTCTACATCACCCCATCATTCATCCTCGATGCCCTTTCGGTCCTGAGCGTCGATCACGTAATAAATGGCGGCCTCCAGATCGTCCTCATGGGTAACCCGACGAGAATTCGCGCCTTCGGTCCAGAACCGGGTTCGAGTGGCGCCGGCCTCTTTCAGTCTGCGGGTACACCAGGCCTTGAATTGATCGCGAACGGTCTCGGGCTCATTTCCGGCCGCGGTTACAACGACATGAACATGACTGGATCTCAAATTGACGGCGTGCAGGTGCCAGTTGCGGATGCGACAATGGTCGCGAATGGTCTGTTCCACAATTCGCCGATCATCCGCCGAGAGGCGGAGCTCGGGTTCCTTCATTCGAGATTGAGCCATCTCGACGAACAAGGGATTCGCAGGTTGGGTGCCGGCCTCGCCTCTGCGGTTCCAGCCCCGCTCATCGCCGGGGAGCCAGGTTCCGTACGTGGTCCAGGTCAGAAAATAGGCCAGCGGCTCGTCGGTATTCAAGGATTTTCGGCTCATTCGTGAAACTGCTTTCTGTTTCTCGACATTGAGCCCGACGCGCCAGCGAGTGCATTCCGGCGGTGACTATCAATGCACTCGCTGGCGCTTTGGGCTCGTTGACCGTTGGGAATGCACTCGCTGGCGCTTTCGGGCTCGTTGACCGTTGGGAATGCACTCGCTGGCGCTTTGGGCTTGCCTTGCCAGCGGAACCCCGCGAGCTCAAGCGCCCAGCCCATTGTTCCATCCCAGCTCGGGATGCGACAATGGCTCCGCGTTGCAGCCAGGAAAGCGGTCGATCGTTGCCAGGGATCGCGCGATGAATGAGACGAAGGACCTGTCGGAAACCGTGGACGTCGAACCGCCCGTCGCGGGTTCGAGTGGCTCCCCGGATGGCGATCCCTCGAAGACCGGGCGTTACGAGATCCTTCGGCTCCTGGGTCAAGGCGGATTCGGACAGGTCTATCTCGCCCGCGACAAGGACCTCGACCGGCTGGTGGCGATCAAGGTGCCGAATCGGGAACGCATCACAGGTCCCCCCGATGTTGAGACGTTTCTCGCGGAAGCCAGAATCCTGGCCAAGCTCGACCATCCTCACATCGTCCCGGTCTTCGACGTGGTCCGCATGGAAGACGGACTCTGCTTCGTCGTGTCCAAGTTCGTCGAAGGCAGCGACCTGGCGGTCCGGATCGGACAGGCTCGACCGTCCTTCCGGGAGTCGGCGGAGCTGATCGCCACCGTCGCCGACGCCTTGCATTACGCCCATACCCGGGGATTGGTCCACCGCGACATCAAGCCCGCCAACATCCTCATCGACGCCTCGGGTCAACCCTCGGTCGCCGATTTCGGACTGGCCCTCAAGGACGAGGATTTCGGCAAGGGCGGCGGACTGGCGGGAACGCCCTCGTACATGAGCCCTGAGCAGGCCCGAGGCGAGGGACACCTCGTCGATGGCCGCTCGGACATCTTCAGCCTGGGCGTGGTCTTCTACGAGCTGCTGACCGGTCGCCGGCCATTCCGAGGTGCTTCGCTCCGAGAGATCATCGAGCAAGTGACCCAGGCGGAGGCTCGCCCACCGCGCCAGGTCGATGACACGATCCCCAAGGAGCTGGAACGGATCTGCCTCAAGGCCATGATGAAGCGGGCGCCGGATCGATACACCACCGCCAAGGACATGGCGGAAGACCTCCGCGCGTTCCTCCTCCAGGCCGAGGCAGCCACCGCCCCGCCAGTCGCCACCGCGGCCGCCATCAGCGCGCCGCCCGGATCAACCCTGGACGCCGCTCCGTTCACGCCCACCTCCCGACCATCCGACTCCGATCAACGTGTGGTCAAGATCGTGCCGAAGGGTCTACGCTCCTTCGACGAGCACGATGCCGACTTCTTCCTGGAGCTACTCCCCGGCCCCCGCGACCGGGACGGACTTCCCGAGACCATCCGGTTCTGGAAGCGCAAGATCGAGGCGATCGATCCCGACCAGACATTTGCGCGGGGCTGATCTACGGACCATCGGGCTGCGGCAAGTCGTCGCTGGTCAAGGCGGGGCTCTTGCCCCGGCTGGGAAAGCACGTCCTGACGGTTTACATCGAGGCAACCCCGGAGGAGACCGAGGCCCGGCTGCTCCGTGGCCTGCGCAAGGTCTGTCCGGAGCTGCCCCGATCCGCGGGGCTGGTCGATTCCCTGGCCAACCTGCGACGAGGCCGCCTCTTACCGGCCGAGCGGAAAGTGCTCCTGGTCCTGGACCAGTTCGAGCAGTGGCTCCAGGCCCGACGCGGTGAGGAGAATCCCGAGCTGGTCGCCGCGCTCCGTCATTGCGATGGCGAGCACGTCCAGGCGGTGGTGCTGGTCCGCGATGATTTCTGGCTGGCCGCCAGCCGGTTCCTGCGCGACCTGGACATCCGCCTGCTCGAAGGCGAGAACAGCGCCCTGGTGGATCTCTTCGATCCCCGCCATGCCCGGAAGGTGCTGATGGCGTTCGGGCGGGCTTATGGGGCGTTGCCCGAAAACGCGGGCGATCTCAGCAAGGATCACGAGGCGTTCCTGGATCAAGCGATCCTGGGACTGGCCCAGGACGGCAAGGTCATCTCCGTCCGCCTGGCGCTCTTCGCCGAGATGATGAAAGGGAAGCCATGGACTCCGGCCACTCTCAAGCAGGTGGGCGGCACGGAAGGCGTCGGCCTGACGTTCCTCGAAGAGACCTTCAGCGCCGCGACCGCTCCTGCCGAGCATCGCTACCACCAGAAGGCGGCTCAGGCTGTCTTGAAAGCCCTGCTGCCCGAGAGTGGCACCGACATCAAGGGGCAGATGAGGTCCCGTCAGGAGTTGTTCGAAGCCTCCGGTTATGCCAACCGCCCCGGCGACTTCGATGACCTGATCCACATCCTCGACCCGGAGCTCCGGCTGATCACGCCGACGGACCCCTCAGGAAAGGATGAAGGCTTCGGAAGGATGAAGGAGGAAGGCGGAAGGATCAATGGGGAGAATCCACCGACGGAGGCTGACCGGTCTGATTCATCCTTCACCCTTCATCCTTCATCCTTCCGGTACTACCAACTGACCCACGACTACCTGGTCCACTCGCTGCGCGACTGGCTGACCCGCAAGCAGCGAGAGACCCGCGCGGACGGGCGGAGCTGCGGCTGGCGGAACGCTCTTCCCTCTGGAACGCCAAGCCCGATAACCGTCACCTGCCATCCCCCCTGGAGTGGGCGAACATCCGGCTGCTGACCCGGAGGAAGGACTGGACCGATCCGCAACGCAAGATGATGAGACGGGCAGGGCGAGTCTATGGCGTTCGAGGGCTGACCCTGGCCATGGTGCTGATGCTCCTGACCTGGGGCGGCTACGAGGTCAATGGCCGGCTGCAAGCCCAGAGGTTACGGGACAAACTCCTGGGTTCCCCTCTGGCGGACGTACCGGGCATCATCGTCGAGCTCAAACCCTACCGGCGATGGGTCGATCCGCTCTTGAGACAGGCTGATGCCGAAGCCAGGGAGGCCGGGACATCCGAGAAGCATTTGCATGCCGCCCTGGCCCTGCTCGATGTGGACCACATCTCGGAATTGCCCTACCTGAAGGACCGGTTGTTCCGTGCCGACGCGCAGAGTATCTCGGTCCTGCGCAGGCGCTGGCCGGTCGAAAGGACACCCTCGTCGCCGAATGCTGGCGGGTCCTGGAGCAGCCGGGACCGGAAGATCAAGCTAAAGCACTCCCGGCGGCCAGCGCCCTGGCGCTCTACGACCCCAGGAATCCGCTCTGGGAGAAGGTCCGTACCGATGTGGCGAACCGGCTCGTTGCCGAGAATGCCTACGTGGTGGCTCGCTGGGTCGATGCCCTTCGCCCTGTTGCCGGGCAGCTCAAAGAGCCTCTGAACGCCGTCTTCCACGACGAGAAGCGAAGGGAATCCGAGCGAACCCTGGCGGCCAGTGCGCTCGCCGAATACCTGAGCGATCGGCCCGATGAGTTGGCGGAACTGCTCATGGACGCTTCGGAGAAGTCGTTCGCCGCACTCTATCCCAGTGTCGAAAGTCGTTCGGATCAGACGGCTCCACGTCTCGAGGCCGAACTCGCGAAGAAGCCGACCTCACCAAAAGGCGGAATACCCACCGACCTGGATAAGCAGGCGTGGGAGAAGCTCTACCAGCAGCAAGCGAACGCAGCGGTTGCCTTGATCCGTATGGGACGAATGGCGAAGTCATGGCCCTTGTTGAAGCACAGTCCCGATCCCAGCCTGCGCAGTGATCTGGTCCATCGTCTGGGACCCCTGGGCGTTGAACCCGGTCTCCTGATTGCCAGACTGGACCAGGAGGGCGATGTTTCCATTCGTAGGGCGGTGATCCTGAGCCTTGGCGCGTATGGGGAAGGTCAGATTTCGACCGCCGAGCGGGAGGTTTGGACGAAGAAGCTGCTGGACCTCTACCGCAATGATCCGGACCCGGGCATCCACGGAGCGGCCGACTGGCTGCTCCGTCAATGGCGGAGTGAGCCTCAACTCCAAGCGATCGACAACGACCTGGTAAAACTCCCTCACCCCACGCTCGAGGGGGACCGAAGTCCAGCGCCTTCGCGCAAGAACCGCCGGGGATGGTACGTCAATAGCCAAGGTGAGACGATGGTCATCGTTCGAGGTCCGGTTGAGTTCGACATGGGGGAACGAGGGGATGGGCGTCGAGAACGAATCGGATATAGCTTCGCCATCGCCAACAAGGAAGTCACCGTGGAGCAGTTTCAGCGGTTCCTGAAAGAGAACCCCCGTATCCAGGCGATCCACGTCCAGAACAATGAGCAGGTTAGTCCTGCGCCGACCTGTCCGATGAACTCGGTAGCTTGGTATCAGGCAGCCGCCTACTGCAACTGGTTGAGCCAGCAGGAGGGATTCCCCGAGGACCAATGGTCCTATGGCCCAAATGAGAAGGGAGATTACGCCGAGGGCATGAAGCTGTTCTCGGATACGCCGAACCGAATGGGCTATCGCCTGCCGACCGAGGCGGAATGGGAGTACTCGTGTCGTGCCGGAGCAGCCACGGAGTATTCCTTCGGCGAGCCTTGGGGGTTACTGAAAGAATACGGGTGGTATGTCTCGAACTCGCCCAACAGAACACGGCCGGTGGGCATGCTCAAGCCCAATGACCTCGGCCTGTTTGATCTTCATGGCAACATTTGGGAGTGGTGTCAGGATCGTTACAGAACTAATGGACAAGAAAGCGAACGTATAATAATATCATCAGAAATTAAAAGTAATAATGCGCGCCTGCTTCGGGGCGGGTCGTTCACCGAGCGACCGGCGAACGTCCGCTCGGCGGTCCGTCTCTGGAGCGCGCCGTCGAACCGCAACTCCTACGACGGTTTCCGCCCCGCCAGGACCTATCGGTGATCGGCTTTACCCCCGCTCCTACGGGGCTTTCCGGAGAGCCTCTCGGACAGTCGCCGGATTGGAGACCCCCGGGATCAGCCCTCGTCAACCGGACGCGAGACCCCTTCCGCTTCCAGCATCTCGGCGATTTCCTGGGGCAGGTAATTCGGACCACCCAACCTGACCCGTCTCGGCGCGAAGACGCTCAATTCCTCCTTCGGCTTGACCCACCGTGTCCAGGGCGTCCGCGGGGATGCCCACCCTTTCCTCGTAGAACAGCTCCGCCCCGTCCTCCAGATCGTCGTGGATCACATCCAGATCCCGCAGGCCGCGGAAGGCGACGCGGACCTGCTTACCGTCCGTGTTGGCGTACGCCATCTCCCCGGCCCGGCCCAGGGCGTTCGCCTTTTGGTAGGCCTCCTCGGGGGCATCCGCTTCGATCAGGTGCGTGTTGACATGGACGACATTCCGGGGGTCCCCCTCGATCGTGTGTTCGAGGATCAGGCCGGCAAGGTACCAGCGCGCTCCCACCGGTACGAATCCCATGACGATGACTCCACCGCTCTGACGCTCCTCAACTTCGCGGGGCGCACGTACGCACCGATCGCGCGTGTCGCGCCGATTGTAACGATCGCGGGATCTGGCCGGGAGTCGGCTGGGCGAATGACTGACGCGCCGCCGCCCGTAGTCTCCACCCCTCAAGATTTTTCCAAAGAATTTATCCCTTACGGCCGTGAAGGTTTCGGTCGAAAAAATCCGTAATAATCCACGCGATGCGTTAACGAGATTGCAAAGTTAGGGCATACTAATAGATTAGGCAGATTGAGTCCGATCGCAGCGCTCATTTTCACCTCCAAGATCCTCCGACCAGGCCGCCCATGAGTCGAGTGAGCCCACCGGTTCACGGCCAGCTTTCCAAGTCATTTCGAGTTCACGAGATCCGAGGCGGAGCCGCGGCGGTTTCTTGTCTAGGAGTGCCAACTTGTGCCACGCCCCGGCGCCCCTGCGGCCCGAGGCGCCTCCGCGTAGGTGACCGGAGTCGTGAAGGTCCTTGCCCGGGATGCCCGCTGCCGCGGCCCCCGCGATCCGTCGGTCGATCGACAAGCCGCACATCCCAATCCATCGAGCGAACGAACCGAGGGAACGGCCGGTTGATCGACCGCGATCCTGGGCGGGACGCGCGAACGGCCGATCGGACACGATATGACGATGTCAACGATCGCGAAGCCTGATCGGAGGACGGCGCGGACACGAGCTCACGCCGCACCATGATCCCGGATCATTTCGACGGTCCTGGCATGCAAATCGGCGAAAGGGGGTGTAAGATACAAAAGTCGCATCGCGGCATCGCGATGAGCCGCCCGTCTCGGCGCCGATCGCCAAGGCCCCGAGCAGTCGCCTCCAGACGCCGTCGTTCATCTGTCACCTTGACGTAGTCGGAGCGATCCGCCGAGTTCGATCGAGACCCGGCCGAAGGTCGGTTCTGACTGACCACCGATTACGGCACCCCAGGGTTTGCAACCATGTTCGCCGGAACACGAAACGTCCCGTCCGCGGAGGGTGCCGCCCGCCGCGGCGACAACCCGGTCATCCAGCTCGTGGGCTTCCGGCTCGACAACGAAGACTACGCGATCGCCATCACCAAGATCCAGGAAATCATCTTGATGAAGCCGATCACGCGGATTCCCCAGGTGCCCGACTTCATCGAGGGGCTGATCAACCTCCGCGGCTCGGTCATTCCGATTATCAACCTGCGCAAACGATTCGGCCTGGCCCCCCGCGACGTCAACGACGAGACCCGCACCATCGTGGTGAATATCCACGATAAGACGGTTGGTTGCATCGTCAACGCGGTCACCCAGGTCATGCGGATCAACCGCGACCAGATCCAGCCGCCGCCGCTATCGGTACTGGCGGTCGCGCATCAATACATCTCCGGCCTCGCCCGGCTGGACGAACGCCTGCTGATCATCCTTGACATCGAGAAGCTCTTCGACGAGCACAGCCCCGTGGTCAGCGGCCAGTGGCAGGAGAAAGCCGAGTCGTGAGTGGTAGGGTGGGTCAAACGACACAGATGTCGTGAGGCCCACCGAGAGAGCCGTTTCTACATTTGACTGATGATGAATGACCCATGGTGAATGACCCAGAGCGACGTACCTCGGACGCCCAGATCAAGGCGAAAGCCAGAAGGAAAGCGGTTATGAGCATCGTGAACGACCCGGTCGCGCGGGCCACGCCCGCGTCGCTGGACATTGCCGAGGAGGCCCAGGCCCTACTGGCGGAGGCCAATGCCAACACCCAGGCGATGATCGACTCGCTCGGCGCGATCATCCGCGCCGAGACAATCGAGGACGTCGTCCGCGCCACACTCGATACGATCCGCAAGGAGTTCGGCTGGACCTATGCGTCGTACTGGACGGTCGACCCCGCGGAGAATGCCCTGGTCTTCTCGATCGAATCCGGCCGGGTGGACGACGAGTTCCAGCGGCTGACGCGCACCGCGCGGTTCAAGGAGGGGGAGGGCCTCAATGGCCGCGCCTGGCGGCTCCGCGACCTGTTCCACGTCGCCGACATCAGCGAATTGCACGACTGCTGCCGCGCCCCGCTGGCGCGCCGTGCCGGAGTCCGGGCGGCCGTCGCCCTGCCCGTGATGCGCGACGGTCAGGTCGCTGGAACCCTCGACTTCTTCTCGACCCAGAACGTGGAAGTCTCCCCCCTTCGGCTCGAAGCCTTGCGGATCATCGGCCGCACGGCCTCGAATAAGTTCTCCGCCCTGGCGCGGATGGGCGACCTCGCCCGGATCAAGCAGATGGTCGATAATGCGCCGATCAACTTGATGTATGCCGACCTCGACCTGAAAATCCAGTACATGAATCCGCGGGCCGAACAGACGCTCAAGAAGCTGGAAGCTCACCTGCCGATCAAGGTGAGCCAGATGATCGGGCAAACGATCGACGTCTTCCATAAGGCGCCCGAGTATCAGCGCCGGCTACTGGCCGACCCGCGCAACCTGCCCCGCACGGCGACGATCAACGTCGGCCCCGAACTGTTCGAGCTGAGCGTCAGCGGGATGACGGACCAGCACGGCAAGTACATCGGGCCGATGATCACCTGGGAGGTCGTGACCGAGAAAGTCGAGCTGGCGAAGCGGGATGCGGAGACCGCGGCTGATATCCGCGCGGTGAACCAGCTCTTGGTGGCGGTCGGGCGCGCGATCCCTATCCGACGTGATCACCGCGGCGCTCTCCAGCGTGCGCGAGGCGTTCGGCTGGACCTACGGGACGTTCTGGAAACTCCACCCCGAGGACCAGGTGCTGCGGTTCGCCCAGGACGCAGGCTCGGTGGGCGAGGAGTTCCGCCGCGCGACGGTCGAGACGCAGTTCCGCGAGGGAGAGGGGATCGACGGCAAGGCCTGGCAGTCGCGCGACCTGGTATTCGTCCCCGACCTGAGCGATGCGAAGAACTTTTCGCGCGCGACGGTGGCCCGCCGCGCCGGCCTGAAGTCGGGCATCGGTTTCCCCATCCTCGTCGGCGGTCAAGTCGTCGGCACCATGGACTTCCTCACCGACGAGTCGATCACACCGTCTGAGGGACGGATCGACGCCCTGCGCAACGTCGGCCGGCTGGTCTCCACGGCCCTGGAGCGGGTTGACCAGCAAACGCGGCTCGACCAGTCCAAGAAGGACCTGGAGATGAAGGTCAACCAGCTCATGAAGGTCGCCAAGGCCGCCTCCGAGGGCGATTTGACCGTCGGCGTCGATGTCAAGGGCGACGACGACATGGGCCGCCTGGGTGCCGCGTTGTCCCAGATGATCTCGGACATCAAGCACATCATCAGCCAGGTCATCGAATCGGCCAGCCAGTTCGCGGAGGGCTCGCGGGTCGTCGCCGAAAGCGCCAGCTACCTCAGCGACTCGGCCCAGAACCAGGCGGCCACTGTCGAGGAGATGTCCGCGTCGATCCAGCAGCTCTCCAACTCGATCGTCGAGATCAACCAGAACGTCTCGGTCGCCAGCTCGCAGGCCACGACCACCTCGAAGCTGGCCAAGCAGGGCGGTGAGTCGGTTGACCAGGCGATCGAGGCCATGGTCTTGATCAAGAAATCGAGCGAGCAAGTCAGCGACATCATCCAGGTGATCAGCGAGATCGCCAGCCAGACCAACCTCCTGGCCCTGAACGCGGCGATCGAGGCCGCCCGGGCCGGCGAGCACGGACTGGGCTTCGCCGTCGTCGCCGACGAGGTCCGCAAGCTGGCCGAGCGCTCCAGCGCCGCGGCCAAGGAGATCACGGCACTCATCAAAGAATCGACCCGGCGCGTCGCCGACGGCGCGCAGCTCTCCCAGAAGGCCGGCGAGTCACTCGCCAAGATCGTCCAGGGCGTCGAAGAGACCGCCGCCAGCATCACCAAGATCGCCCAGGCCACCAAGGAGCAGACCGAAGCCTCCACCGAGGTCAACAAGGCGATCCAGAACGTCTCCAGCATCACCGAGACCAACGCCTCCAGCTCCGAGGAGCTCTCCGCCAGCGCGGAAGAACTCGGTGCGCAGGCCGCCGCGCTCAAGAATGTGATCTCGGGGTTCAAGGTCTGAACAGTGTTCAGTTTTCAGTGTTCAGTGAATCGCGGCGAGCGGAAAGCGGCGTGATCTTTGGTCGGGACCTCCGCGACTACTGAAGGCCGAGAACTGACTACCGAAACGGGGAACTGAACACTGAAAACTGACTACCGAACACTTATGACAGAACTCACTGACGACGAGTACGACCGCTTCTGCAAGCTGATCTACCGGGTTGCCGGCATCCGGATCGCCGACAACAAGCGGGTGATGATCGGCAACCGCGTGCGGCGCCGGCTGCGCGCGACCGGAATCGGTAACTTCGCCGAGTACTACGCTCACCTGACCTCGCCGGCCGGCAATGGCGAGATGCCACTCTTCCTCGACGCGATCACCACCAACGAGACCTACTTCTTCCGCGACCACCAGCACTACGACTGGCTGGGTGATACGTTCCTCCCCGAGATCGCTCACCAGGCGGCTCTGCGAAAACGGTCCAAGACCCTGCGCATCTGGTCGGCGGCGTGCAGCACCGGTGAAGAGCCCTACTCGATCGCGCTGAAGCTCATGGACAAGAAGGCCTTGTTCGCCGGATGGCGCACCACGATCCTGGGAACGGACCTGAGCGGCTCGGTCCTGGCCGACGCCCGAACCGGCTACTACGATGCCCGTGCCGTCCGCCTCGTCGCGCCGCCCAGCGACTGGCTTTCTTCGACGAGGACAAGGCGGCCGAGCGCTGGAAAGTCAAGACCCTGGTCAAGGCCCTCGTCACCTGGAAGCAACACAACCTGCTCTTGCCGCTCAAGGAGGATCCATTCGATTGCATCTTTATCAAAAATGTGCTGATCTATTTTGACAAGGACTCCAAGGAGGTCGTCGTCCGGAACCTGATCGATGCCCTGGACAAGGGCGGTTACCTGGTTGTCGGCCCTACCGAGGGGATCTACACCATGCTCGACTCGCTGACGAAACTCAAGCCGTGGCTGTACCAGAAACCGAGTGGCTAGCGCGGCTCGCGTTTGGGTTGCACACGGGTTTGTAGGGTGCTCTGTGAGCACCCATTCCTGTGACCGGCCGTCGCCGGTGCTCACAGAGCACCCTACGGAAAGCACACAGGCCATCTTACGAACGCCCGAAAGTCTCCCGACACCCGGGAGGGAACGAAGTGTCCGGATTCAACCTGGCCGAGCTCCTGCCGTTCTACCTCGACGAGACCGACGAGCACATCGCCGGGCTCAACGACGCCCTCCTGCGCCTGGAGCAAGACCCGGCCGACTCTAAGGCCCTTCAGGAAGCCTTCCGGATGTTTCACAGCATCAAGGGGGCCTCGGTGGTGATGGGGTTCCAGCCGGTCAACCGGTTGACTCATCATCTGGAGAGCCTGTTCGAACAGTTCCGGAGCAAGAAACGCGCACTCGATCGCCCGGCCCTGGATCTGACGTTCCGCTGCCTCGACGAGCTGAGGGACTATCATCGCGACCTGCGGGCGCAGGGCCAGAGCGCCGTCGACCTCTCGGGGCTGACGGCACAGGTCGAGGCCGCCTTGATTCCGTCAGCGACGGCGATCATTTCCCCGACGGCGCCAATCCCCGCAACGGCGCCGGTGGCGCCCACGACGGCCGCCGCCGTACCAGGACCAGTGACGGCCACGTCGACGCGGCGGTTCGAAGAGCCCGCCAGCATCGCCGTGACGGTCGTCTTCGAAGCCGGCCTGCCGCTGGCCGACATGAAGGCGCGGCTGGTCTTGAACCGCCTGTCCTCCCGGGGCCGGGTCCTGGCCACCGACCCACCCGCGGAGCGGCTCGACGAGGTCGACCCGCTCTCGCGGTTCACCGTCGTCCTGGTCGCCGATTGTGGGATCGAAGAGCTGCGCGCCCTGGCCGATGTCGAGGGAGTGGCTCAGGTGCGGATCCAGTCGGCCGATCAGCTCGGGCGCGACGTGGGGGCCTCTGTCCCTCCGCCTGTCCCCGAGCCCGCGAAAACCACAGAGCCGGTGCCGGCCCTCGCGGCGGTCGTTTCCGAACCGACGGGCCAAGCCCAGCCCGAGCCACAGCCAAACGGTACGGTGAAACTGACGACGGTCGCGACGGAGGCGGCTCTACCCGGTCCCATCTCCGAGGTGGCCGTGCCCACCTCGGCCGACGCCGCGGCAACCGGCGAGCCGAAGGCCGGCGGGGCCAAGAAAGTGCGGGTCGCCGAGACGATCCGGGTCGAGAGTGACCGGCTCGACCATCTGATGAACCTGGCCGGGGAGCTGGTCATCACCAAGGCCCGATTCGTGGCGATCACCCGGGGGCTGGAGGAGCTGTTCCGGGGCTCGAACGCTCAGTCACTGGCCTCCGACACCCGCGAGCGGCTCGATAGCGTCACCCGCGGTCTCGACGGACTGGCCGAGATCAAGGCCGGCTCCGGGTCCTCGTTCGCCGGGGGCACGCCCGACCGATGGTCGGCTCACGTCCGCCGGCTCCGCGAGAACTTCCGCGACATCCAGGACGAGCTGCTGCTGATCCGCGAGGCGCGAGAGCAGATCAAGGCGCTCGCCGACGCGATCCACAGCCTCGGCCGCGTCTCCGACGGTTTGCAGAAGGGTGTGCTCGACACCCGGATGGTGCCGATCGGACCGCTCTTCGAGCGGTTCCGCCGGGTCATCCGCGACCTCAGCCACTCCTCGGGCAAGGAGGTGCTCCTCCAGATTGGTGGCGAGAAGACCGAGCTGGACAAGCGCATGATCGACGAGCTTTCCGACCCCTTGATCCACATGGTCCGCAACGCGGTCGACCACGGGCTCGAGCCACCAGATGAGCGCGAGGCGGCCGGCAAGCCCCGCGCCGGCACCGTCTCGCTCCTGGCCTCCCACCGGGGCAACAGCGTCGTGATCACCGTCAGCGACGACGGCCACGGCATCGACTGCGAGCGGGTTCGTCGCAAGATCGTTGCCAAGGGCCTGATCGGCCAGGCCGAGGCTCGCGACCTCTCCGACCGCGATCTGGTCGCCTACATTTGGCACCCGGGGCTCAGCACCGCCGAGACCATCACCGAGATCTCCGGGCGCGGCGTCGGCATGGACATCGTCAAGAGCCGGATCGAGAACCTCAGCGGCGCCGTCGACGTCCGCAGCGTCCAAGGGCAGGGGACCACGTTCACCATCCGGCTCCCCCTGACCCTGGCGATCATGTCCAGCCTGCTGGTTCGCATCTACGACGAGATCTACGCCATCCCCCTGGACCACATCGATGAGATCGTCGAAATCCGGCCCGGCCAGATCTACCGGGTCCAGGGGCGGCCGGCCATCGAGATCCGCAAGAAGATCGTCGCCCTGGTCTCGCTCGGCGACGTCTTCCAGTGGGGCGGGATGGCGCACCCCGCGGAACGCAACGGCTCTCATCCGACCGAGGACGGCTCCGACAAGCGCACCGTCGTCGTCGTCCAGAACGGAGAAACGACCATCGGCCTGCTGGTCAACCAGTTGATCGGCATGCAGGAAGTGGTGCTCAAGTCGCTCGAGAAGAACTTCCGATCCATCCCCGGGCTGTCCGGAGCCAGCATCCTGGGCGACGGCCGCGTTTCGCTCATCCTCGACCTCGACACCGTCATCGACATGGTCGCGAGCCAGCCGGCCCGACGGCGAGAATGAAGGGGGAACCAGGAATTCCAGGCCCCAGATTGTATTAGTAATTTCTTAAATTCTGAATCTTTGATTCTTGAATCTGTGAACTCGTTCGGCGCGGGTCTCCCGACCCCGCCGAGAAGCCGACCGAGGTCTCCCAGCCCGGCAGAAGGGCCGCAAGGATTCACCGATGCAACCCGTCCTGACCGACGCACACTGCCGACTGCTGCGGATGATCTTCGACCGGGGCGCCGAGGCCGCGTCGCTGGCACTTTCGAAGTGGCTGGGCGCGGAGGTCCGACTGACGATCAGTGAGGTCGACCTCGTCGAGCTGGATCGGGCGGCTGAGCTGCTGGGCCCGCCCGATGCCCTGGTCGCGGCCTGTGCGATGGGGCTGACCGGCCAGCTCACCGGCTCGATCCTCCTGGTGTTCGAGGACCGTTCCGGACTGGCGCTGGTCGACCTGTTGTTGCACCAGCCAATCGGTACGACGACGTCCTGGGGCGATCTCGAGCAATCGGCCGCCAAGGAGACGACCAACATCGTGGGCTGCGCCTACGTCAACGCCCTGGCGGCGCACCTGCCCGGCGCCGCGCGTCCGATGCCGACGAGCTGGTCCCCACGCCACCGACGTTCTTGCACGAGTTCGCCGGCAGCCTGCTCGAGTTCGTCCTGATGGAGCAGGCCCTGGAGCTCGACCAGGTCCTGCTGATCCGTAGCGACTTCGGGGGGGATCAGCAGGGGCTGAACCTCAACTGGACGCTGTTGTTCATCCCGAGCCGTGCGGCGCTCGAGTCACTGGCCACGTCGCTGGCCCAGCTCGAATCCCGCGAATCGACGTGAGGCGAGGTAGCGACCGTGCCGATCCCCAAGCCGACCGATCCGTCGGAATCCCTCGAGATCGTCTCCGTGGCGATCGGCCACTGGGCCGTCGCCGCCGCGCCGACCCGGATCCGGACACTCCTCGGCTCGTGCGTGGGCGTCGTGCTCTACGATCGGATTGCAAAGATGGGGGGCCTGGCCCACATCGTGCTCCCCTCGGCGCGGGGGGCGGTCGATCACCCTGGAAAGTACGCCGATACGGCGATACCGGCCCTGGTCGCCGACTTCGAGCGCCGGCTCGGGACCAAGATCCGGTCGCGTCTGACCGCCAAGCTCGCGGGCGGAGCCAGCATGTTCCAGGTCAACCCCGACGCCAATTCCACGCTCAACATCGGCCAGAGGAACCAGGAGGCCATCGAGCAGATCCTCGCCGACTGGAAGATCCCGATCCTGGCCCGTGATCTGGGCGGAACGGCCGGCCGACGGTTGACCCTGGACACCGCCTCGGGCATGATCGCCATCAAGGTTCCCGGGGGAGCCGACTCTTCAATTTAGGGATGGGTCATGAGTCATGAGTCATGAATCGCTTTGCACTCCGAGCAACCGGGATGGACGGGACCCGGGCTCGAGAAACCGCCGATCCGATTCCTACCCTTTCTGCCGACGATAACGGTAGAGTGAAGACACGTCGTGGGAGCTGGTCGTGATACATCGACGACAGATGACCAAGGACCAAAGGACTCGAGGACCAAACCCATGAAACGTCTCCTGGTTGTCGACGACGCCCTGTTCATGCGGAAAATGATCTCCGGCGTGGCGGCCGAGGCCGGCTGGGAGGTCGTGGGTGAGGCCGGCAACGGGGTGGAAGCTGTCGCACTATACAAGCAGCTTCATCCTGACCTGGTGACCATGGACCTGGTCATGCCGGAGATGGGGGGCCTGGAGGCCCTGCGCTTGATCCGCGCCAGTGACCCGGAGGCCCAGGTCGTCGTGGTCACCGCGCTCGACCAGAAGCAGGTGCTCATGGACTCGATCCGTGACGGTGCGATCGACTTCATCGTCAAGCCGTTCGAGCGTCAGCGGGTCCTCAACCTGCTGGCCAAGCTGGGCGGTCGTGCGGCACCCCCGGCGGCCGCGACTTGAGGCGGGAAGCGGCGGCTTGGCAGGCAAGGGTTCCACTGACGAGACACCCATCCCATTCCGACGAGACCCACCATGGCAACTCCCGATCGCGAGCACGAGCGAGAAAGCGAACCGGTCCGCGGCAAGATCCGGGTGCTGATCGTGGACGACTCGGCGCTGATGCGCCGGCTGCTGGGGGATCTGCTGGGCTCGTCGCCGGAGATCGAGATCGCCGGCTTCGCGCGCGACGGCCGCGAAGCGGTCGTGCAGGCATTGCGCCTGAAGCCGGACGTGATCACGCTCGACGTGGAGATGCCGGAGGTCTCCGGTCTGGACGCGCTGCCGGCGATCCTGGCCGTCCACGAGGCGCCGGTGGTGATGGTCAGCGCCTTGACGCAGGAAGGGGCCGAGGTGACCTTGCAGGCCCTGGAGCTGGGCGCGGTCGACTTCCTGCCCAAGCCCGAGCGGAACCAGCTCGCGGAGATGCGTGCCGGCCGCGACCTGCTGATCGCCAAGGTGCTGGGCGCTGCCCAGAGCCGAGTCCGCCGCCCACGACGCTCCACCGCTGCCCGGGTAGCCACGTCGGCGACAACCGCGACACCGCCCACGACGGCGTCGCGACCCGCTCGCACCACGCCGAGCCGCGTCTCGGTCGCAGTGGCTTCCCCCTGCATCGTCATCGGCATCTCGACCGGCGGCCCTCAGGCACTCAGCCAGGTCTTCCCGACTCTGACTCCACCGCTTCCGCCGATCCTCCTGGTCCAGCACATGCTGGCGGAGTTCACCCGCACATTCGCCGAGCGGCTCGATCGCTACACGCCCTCCACGATCAAGGTCAAGACGGCCCAGGAAGGCGACCTGGTGCTTCCCGATCAGATCCTGATCGCACCGGGTGGCCGACACCTCGCCCTGACGGGACATCCGCCGCGCGTACGGGCCACGATCCTCGACACCCCGGAAGTCAGCGGGCATCGGCCTTCGATTGACGTGCTATTCCACGCGGCGGCGAAAGTGTACCAGTCGGCCGCAGTCGGGATCATCATGACCGGCATGGGCCGCGACGGCGTCGAGGGCTGCAAGGCCATCCTGGCCGCGGGAGGATTCACCCTCGGCCAGGATGAGGTCACGTCCGTCGTCTACGGCATGAACAAGGCGGCATTTCTTGAAGGGGCCATCAAGGCCCAGTTCGCCCTGGACGAGTTGCCCAGTATCCTGCGGCATGTCGCCGGCCTTCGCACCGGAGTCGGATCCACCGAGACGGCGGACTGACAGAAGCGTTCGCTCGATGGCGAAATCCTCGGAGCGACGGCCCCCCGGCCTATCGCTCCCTTCGATCGGCGACGACGAGAGCCTTCGCCGCTCTGAGAGCCTCCGATGATCGCATCGTCGTCTCTTCCACAGCGAAAAAGCGGAAACGGCATCGGTTCTCCGCTCGCCCCAAACCTCTCCCGTTTCACGGCCAGCCGCCACGAAGACTCAGGCTCCACGCGCCCCGGCCCGGGGCGCTGCCGGCCCACGGCTCGTGCGGCGGAACCACGATCTTCGACCGATCACGCCCATCCCGATCAATCCGAGAAACAGAAGCGAGGCCGTGGTCGGCTCGGGAACGCTTTGCACTTGGGACGTGAATGTCCCGAGGCCGCCCGTGACCGGCGTGACTTGGCCCGACGAGGCAACCTGGAAATCATGGCCGCCCCCATTGGCATCCAGGCCAGCCAGGAAGACGCCCCCGGTCCCCCAGTTCCAGGCCCCGGCCTTGAACAGCAGGTCGTACACTCCGAATGACGGCCCGACGGGCTGACCGAGGACCGTGGCCTGTGCCGTCCCGACACTCGCCACGAGGTAGAGGGGGAGCGGGGGAGGAAAGGTCACGAAGAGAGCCCCCTTGATCTCCGTGTCGAGCAACGGAAATCCGGGAAGCGGAACGGTGATCTTTCCTGCCACGAAGTATGTGGGATCGCCCGTAATACCGGCGGTGTAGGAGCTACTCCAGGTCGTCGAGCCAAGCGATCCGTTCGTGGTGACGTCCCACTCGTCGGTGGTCGTGTTGAATTCGCCGGTTGCCTTCAGGGTCATGCTCTGCCCGAGATAGGTCGTCCCCGGATTGAGGTTGAAACTGAAAGTTTGGCCGGAGATGTTCTGATTGCTTGTGAAGCTCAATGGTGACGAATTGTCCGGGCCGAAGTAGCGGCCGATAAACGTCATCTCGGCGCCCTCGGTCTCCATCATGATCTCGGTGTTCTGGGCCCAGGCCGGGATCGAGCCGGCCAGGAGTCGGCCGGGACTGATGAATCCCAGCGACAGGGTCAGGACCGCGAGAAGCTGTAGCCTCGACATCAAAGGGAAGCATGTGACCATGGTGTCCTCACTTCTTTCTGCGGGGAATGCGTGTCGGGATTACACCGCGAGACCGCTTCCCCTGGTTTCTCGTCATGAACTAACAAACGATAAACACTCTGCTCTGACTGCGATTCTTGAAGATGCGAGAATTCGCGTGACGAACGGGTCGAGTTGAACGCGAACCTACCGATCGAGGTGAACCCCGGGGTCCATCCTCGCGCGACCCGGCCCGATCAGGCCCCCGCGACCGTGGGAACTCGGGCCCTGGCGGCCTTGCACGCCCACCAGGCGTAACCCAGCAGGCCCAGGGCACCGAGGAAGACCCATCACCCACGACGAGGGCTCGGGGACGCTGCTGATCGTCGTGGTGTAGGTACCCGCGCCCCCCGTGATGGGCGTCCTGCCCGTGGTGGCGTCCCCGAAAGAGAGAACTTGGTAGGGAGCCTTGGGGGCGGGCTGGAAGAGATCTACCCGACACCAATTCTCCACGCGAACAAAGAACCGAGACCAATTCTCCCCTGCCATCATTACCCACCCGGGGACTGTCCCATCGAATCCGGTTGTTCGGTTTCGCCTGGAGAGCCCCCAGAGCACGAACTTCCCGTGGTCGGCTGGGCCGCAGATTCGGTCGGGGGAGAAAGAAAAGATAGTTGAAGCCGGAGACGTATCTAATGCCAAGGTAATTCAGCACTTGCTGACACGAGGCACAGGGGGGTATCGGTTCTCCCGTACTGACAGCGGCAGTTTCAAGCGTGCCCCCCGAGGGATTGATCCCGTTTTCGATAGCCTGGGAGATCGCGTCGATTTCGGCACAGCGGCCGTGAAAGGCGGAACGGAGGTTCGGAGGGAGGTTTCGGAGGAAACTCTGGAGCGAGCGTATCGGGTTGCCCCTGAAACCGCTCCGACCCGAGAAGGACTCTGCTCCCTTCCTGAAGAGGGCGACAACGCCGGGTCGCCGCATCCCTGGCCCCCCCGGTATATTCCGGTTCGGCGTGTTACGGTATAAGCCCGCGATATTGCGGATGGTGCTGCGGTTGGATACGAACCTAGTGAACAGGTAGCCTCCCAATGCGCCACCCGCGCCACCCACAACCGCGCCGTGCCCTATGCCCGGCAGGATCCCTTGCCAGCCGTTCTGAATAAACCCGTTGATGCCCCCCACCGCGCCGCCGCCGGCCGCGCCGCCGGCCAGGCCGCTGACTGTGGCTGCGGGGAGGGTGCCGATCCGACTTGCGGTCGCGTTGAACACCCGGTTACCGACGGCCCCCCCGATCTTCCCTCCCAGGGCGCCGAATCCGGTTTCAACCAGCAGACTTCCCGGATCGAAGTGAGTCTGTTTTCCGCTGATCAGGTTGGCTGTCTGCCTCGTCAGATTGCTCGCCGCGCCGCCAGCCGCCCCGGCCAGAGTCGGATTGCCGGTGGCCGCCAATACGGCCCCTCCGACGGCACCGCCGACTCCAGCCGCCGTATAGTCTGTCAGACTGGAGACTTTCCCCGAGAGGAGATCGCTGACGCCCTGGGACGCCACCCCCACGAGGAATCCCACCCCGGCGCCGGCCAAGATCTGGAACCACTCGCCGTCGGGATCCGTCGCGTCGGTCGCGTCGTTGTTGACATATCGGTCGAGGTTCGTATCCCCCGCGTAAAAACCGATCGGGTCTTTACTCGTCCATCGGCCCGTCGTCGGATCGTAGTACCGCGCCCGGTTGTATTGCAGGCCCGTCACACGATCGAACTCGCGGCCGGTCCAGAGATACCGATCACTAGCCGAGGGGTTGGTCTCGGCGATGATGTTGCCGTATCCGTCGTAGGTGATCCGATCGATTACGACGCCGGTTGCGTCGGTGATCACGTTCACCGAGCCCAGCCGATCGAGCAGAGTACCAGGCTACCGTCCCGCTGGCCGAGATCCGCGCTGTCACGGAATCGACCGTGTTGAGGAACAGCCGCCTCGTCACCAGGTTGTCGTTCCCATCCAGATCGGCCCAGACGTTCTGGCCGTCATAGGCGAACCGTGTGACCTGGGTCGGCAGGCTGCTGCCGGTCACGTCCTCCTCGATCCGGTTGCCCAGCGCATCGTAGATGTAGGTGGCGCTGGCGATCGTGGTGCCGCTCCTGTACCTCGACGGCCGTCGTCATCTGGTTCACGCTGTTGTAGGTATAGGTCCAGGTGATGCCGCGATCGGGTCCGGTGGCAACGCCGACCTTCTCGATCAGGTTGCCTTCGGCGTCATAGGTGTAATTCCAGGTCCCATCGGAGAGGAGCTGGTTGTCCGGGCCATCACATTGTTACCGCCGATCCGGTTGCCGTTGAGGTCGTAAGAGTAGTCGATCGTGGCGAGAAGAGAGGTCTCGCTGGTCAATTCGCTGTCGGCGTCGTAAGTATAGGTCGTGGTGATCCCGAGGTTATCCTCGGTCGTTACGCGGTCGTCGAGGTCGTAAGTGTAAGTGAAGTTCGCCACGATCGTGCCGGCGCCGTTGCGATCCAGCAGGTTCGTGAGGTCGCCATCGGCGTTATAGGTGTAGAACGACTGGACCACGACCTGGGTCCCGGCCAGGTCGCTGTAGCGGGTCTCGGTCGAGAGCTCGCCGCGGCCGTCGTAGGTCAGGTCGATCCGGAGCGGAACCTGGCCCATGCCGCCGAACTGCTCGCTGATCAGCTCGTTGTCGGCGTCGTAGACGTAGGTCGTCACACCGCCGAGCGAGTCCTGCGTCTCGATTCGGTTACCGTCGGCGTCGTACGTATACGTCAGCGTCAGGCCGAACGGGTCCTCGGTCGAGATGACGCGGTCCAGCGCGTCGTAGGTCATCGTGTACGTGCCGCTGAAGTCGCTGGCCGTCAGTTTGTTGCCGTCAGCATCATAGGTGTAGGTGAAGACATCACTCATGGCCCCATCTGGAATCATACCAGGTCTCACCCACCAGGCGGCCGTCGGCGTCGTAGGCGTAGGTGATGACGCGGCCCAAGGCGTCGGTACTGGAGGTCAGGCGATCCAGGGCGTCGTAGACATAGGTCGTGACGGCCCCCTGAGGAACGGCCAGCGTCGGGGGATCGACGATCTCGACCTTGCGGTTCAGCGCGTCATAGACGAACGTCGTCCGGTTGTTATCGGGATCGATCAGCCCCGTCTCGTTGCTGTCGGCGTCGTAGAGATAGGTGGTGATGCCCCCGCGGGGGTCGATCATCTCGACCTGGCGGTTGAGCGCATCGTACTCGTAGGAAGTGGTATTTCCGAGCGGGTCGATCGTGGCGATCACGTCGTCGTCCGCGTCGTAGACCGTCGTCGTGATCCCGCTGTCGAGCTGCTCGACGCTCGTTTGGCGATTCAGGGCATCGTAGGTGTAGGTCGTGCGGAGAGCCCAGCGGGTCGATTATCGCGATGACGTTATCGTCCGCGTCATAGAGCGTGGTCGTCGTCCGGCCCATAGGATCGGTCATCGGAGACTTGGCGGTTGAGCGCATCGTAGTCGTAGGTGGTCGCATTCCCCCGCGGATCTATGGTCTCGATGACGTTGCCGTCGGCGTCGTAGACCGTCATCGTGATCTCATTCAGCGGGTCGATCGTCTCGATCTCCCGGTTTAACGCGTCATAGACGTAGCGTCGTCGTGAAGCCGCGGGGGTCGGTGGTGGCAATGATGTTGTCGTCGGCGTCGTAGACCGTCGTCGTGGTCAGGACGAGGGGATCGGTGACAGAGACCTGGCGGTTGAGTCCGTCGTAGGTGTAGATCGTGGCCTGGCCCAGGGCGTCGATCGTCTCGGTGACATTACCGTCGGCGTCGTAGACTATGGTCGTGGATCGCTGCACAGGCGTGCCGACGGCCTCCGTCTCGCCCGTCTGGCGGTTCAAGGCATCATAGGAATAAGTGGTGACTCGACCGAGGGCGTCGATCGTCTCAATGACGTTGCCATCGGCGTCATAGACGGTGGTCGTGGTCCGCTGCACGAGGGTGCCGACGGCCTCCGTCTCACCGGTTTGCCGATTCAGTGCGTCATAGGAATAGGTGGTGCCGCGGCCCAGGGCGTCGATCGTCTCGACGACGTTGCCGTCGGCGTCATAGACCGTGGTCGTACTTCGCTGCACGGGGGTGCCGACGGCGTCGGTTTCTCCTGTCCGTCGGTTCAGCGCGTCATAGGAATAGGTGGCAACGTGACCCAGGGCGTCGATCGTCTCGATGACGTCGCCGTCGGGGTCGTAGATCGTCGTCGTGGTCCGCTGTACGGGCGTGCCGACCGCCTCGGTCTCCCCCGTCTGGCGGTTCAAGGCGTCGTAGAAGTATGTGGTGATATGATTCAGGGCATCGATCGTCTCGGTCACGTTGCCGTCGGCGTCATAGACGGTGGTCGTGGACCGCTGCACGGGCGTGCCGACCGCCTCAGTCTCCCCCGTTAAACGGTTGAGAGCGTCATACGAGTAGGTGGTGACGCGGCCCGAGGGCGTCGATCGTCTCGATGATGTTGCCGACGGCGTCGTACATCGTCGTCGTCGTGCGTTGTACGGGCGTGCCGACCGCGTCGGTTTCGCCGGTCGGTCGGCCCCTCAGGTCGTAGGAATAGGTCGTGACTCGCCCGAGGGGATCGGTCATCGCGATCTGCTCGTTATCCAGATCATAGGCGTAACTCGTCACTCCTCCGAGGGCATCGGTGGTCAAAATCAGGTTGCCGACCGGGTCATAGGCGTATTTCGTCGTGTTCCCGTCGGGATCGGTCTCGCTGATCAGTTCCTCCAGACCGTCGTAGCCGTACAGGGTGATGGACTGCACCGGCGTCCCCGCCGCGTCAATCTCTTCGATCTCCAGCCCGCGCTGATCGTAGACATAGCGCGTCACATGGCCCAGCGGATCGGTGACGCTCGTCACGTCCCCCTGTGCGTCGTAGGTCGTGATGGTGACGCCCTTCAGCGGATCGATCTCCTCGATCAACGCGCCGCATTCCGTCGTACACGTAGGTCGTCACCACGGCCTAGCGGGTCCTCGACGGTGATCTGATTTCCGGCCTGATCGTAGGTGTACGTCGTGCGATCGCCCAGCGGATCGATCTCGTTGACCATCAGCCGCTGGCTGTTGTACTGGTAGGTGGTCGTGTGGCCCAGCGGATCGGTGGTGCTCTGGAGCAGGCCGTTGGACCAGACTTCGGTCGTCACTCCACCCAGCGCGTCGGTGTCGAGGTCAGGTCGCCCACGCTGTTGTAGGTGTAGGTCGTGAGACGTCCCAGCTCGTCTTGCTCGACCGTGACCTGGTGGAAGGTGGGGTCGTACTGGTAGCGCTCGGCGGTGCCATCGGGATTGGTGACCTGGATCAGCACGCCATCCCCCGCGCCGTACTGATAGGTATACTGCGTCACGCGGCCCATCGCATCGGTGTACACCGTGGGCTGACCGGCGAAGTCGTACTGGTACGTCTGGATGCCGCCGTCGGGCGTCTCGATCCTGGTGGGCTGGCCGAGCGAGTCGAGCGTGTACGTCGCCAACTGGTCCAGGGCGTCGGTCATCACCGCCACTGCCTGGTTAACCGAGATGGCCGGGTTGGTCTGGAGGCCCTGGATCGACTCCGGCACCAGCCCCATCGTCGTCCCCAGTCCCTGGTTGACACCCGTCAACACACCGGTCGTCGGATCATACGTATAGGTGGTGGTTTCCGTGCCCCAGGAGTCGGTGAGCTGGTGGCCGGCATCGTCGTAGGTGAAGGTGCACAGGCTGCTGTCAGGGTAGGTGATGCCGGTCAGGTCATCGGCCGAATCGTGGGCGAAAGTCATGACCCGGTCGCCCGTCTCGACGATTTCCGACAACTCGCCATTCGCGTAAGTGAACGTGGCCGTCCAGCCGCCGGGTTGGGTAAAGGAGGTCAGATTACCCGATGAGTTGTACGCAAAGGTCTCGGAAGGGCCGTCGGGCAGGACGATGCTCGTCAAGAGTCCCTGGCTGTTGAAATTCCACTTGATCTGTTGAGGATTCGTGTAAGTCAACGTCCCGTTGCTGTTCCGGACCAGGGTGCCGAAGTCATTGGGCGGGCTAACGAATGTATTCCCATTTCCGGCCTGGAACTCGCGAGTGCCGCCTCCGCCATCGACCCACAGGTAACCGCCCTGGCCGTCGGAGACCAGTTGGACCGTCCCGCTGAGGCTCCAGCCCTGACCGATCGGGTCAGTCGGCCCGTTGACCACCACGGGGGTCGAGCCGCTGATAGTATTGTCGATGACATTGCCATTGGGCAGAGTGGCCCGGATCTCCACCTCCCAGGGATAGACGCCGGAGGTCGTCACCGGGTTGGCCACCTGGGTGCTCAGGAGATAGACGTCACCCGGCTTGTGTCCCGTGGTGGCGAAGGTGACCCAGGGCTGAGGCGTGCCGTTGTCCCAGGTGAGCTGGACCTGGATCTGGGTCGGGACGGGCCCATTGGGGTCGCTGGCAAAGGTGGCCGGGATGATCGGTTGGACGTTGACCGTGTCGGAATTATAGGTCGGTGACGGGTCGAAGAACGCGGCGCTGTCGGGCGGGCAGTTGCAAGGCGGGGCAGGGTCGAGATTGACCCCGGTCTGCTGGTTACCGTTGAGCGGTCCGACGCTACCCGGGCCGAAGGGGATCGACTCGGAGCTGGGGTCCGGAGTGACGGATTGGTAGCCGGGGATCCAGGGGAGGTTGCCGACCTGGCCGGCGGATGACTCGTCCCACCAGATCGAGGTGTGTCCCGGCCCGAGGGCGATGCCCTCGGGACCGGAGCCGGTGGTCGGGAGCGTGTATTGCGTGATGATCCCGCCGGTCGTGATCCGGCCCAGGATGCTGGCCGTGTCCTCGGTGAACCAGAGGTTGCCGTCGGAGCCGGCGACGATGTCGAAGGGGCAGAGGCCCGACTGGCCGAGCGAGAACTCGGTGATCACGCCACTGGTCGTGATCCGGCCGATCTTGCTCGAGCCATTCTCGGTAAACCAGAGGTTGCCGTCGGGGCCGGCCGCGATGCCCCAGGGCATGGCGTTCTTGGTGGGGACGGCGAACACGGTGATGGCGCCGCCGGGAGTGACCCGCGCGATCTTGTCGCCGACCGACTCGGTCACCCACAGGTTGCCGTCGCTACCGGTCGTGATCCGCACCGGCCGGCTGCCCGTACTGAGCGAATAGGTCGTGATCCCGCCCCCCGGCGTGACCGTCCCCACCACGCTGGTGCCGTAGCCGACGAACCAGGGATCGCCGTCGGGACCGGCGGTAATCCCCTGGGGATTGGTCCCCGCGGGCAGCGGGTACTGGGCCAGGACGGAGCCGGAGCCGGCCGTGGAAAAGGTGCGCGATGTAGGGAGTCGTTCCGTTCTCCGTGATCCAGAGCGTGCCGTCGGGCGCGGCGGTGATGCCGTAGGGCATCCCCGAGACCGGGACCGTCTTGACGATCGCACCGGTCGAGGAGAAGGCGACGACCTCCTTGGCGGCGTACTCGGTGACCCAGAGGTTGCCATCGACACCGGCGGCGGCCGACACCGGCTGAGCGAGCGAGGACGTCGCGGGATATTCGGTGACGCCGGGGCCCGTCGAGAGGAGCTGTCGGCTCTCCAGGCGCATGACCTCCAAGCGAACCTTGGGTCGCCGGGGACGCGGACGGTCGGGCCGAGAACGGCACCACGAGGTGAGGGAGGACTTCCAGCGCATCGGAAACCTCGGTCTGGGAAGATAGGACTTGGGTGCGGAGGTCATCCGGCCGCCCCGGCCGGATCAGGGTGACTTCGGCCGCCCGGGCCTCGGGCGGCAGGATCGGTTGACAGGTCGACTCAGTGCCGTGCGGCCCGCGTGCACCGGCGCGCGGCCAGAGCGGTCGCGCCCAGGAGCCCCACGACGACGAGGAACAAGCTCGAGGGCTCGGGGACCGATTGCAGGGCCACGATCCCGTAATCGTTGTACGGCGAGCCGTCGTTGGTCATGAAGGCGACGTCTATGCACAGTTCATCCCCGGCCTTGACGTGGATCGTCGCCGAGTCGAGCTGAGACGCCGAGAAGACATCACCGGATGTGTCAAAGATCGGCGCGACGCCTGTGCTGCTCGAAGGTTGGACGTCGAGCCAGGCGAAGCCGGGATCTCCTCCCGATGTCGGCAGCCCCGTCACATCCGCCGAGGTCCCAAAGTTCCCCAGCCCCGTGTAGCCGGATGGCAGCGTGCCCCCCGGCTGGAACTGGACGATCTTGTTGCCATTGAGCGTGATATTGTCGGTCGCCAAGGCGTCGCCGCCCTGGCTGCCGAAGACGTTGGCCACCTCCCAGACGATCTGGAAGTTCCCCGCGACCGTGAAGGTGTAGCACGAGGTGACCCAGCCCGTCGTCCCGCCAGCGTTGCTGTTGAACCCAAAGGGGCCATAAGTCGTCCCGTCCGGAAGAGGGCCGACCATCGTGTTGCTCAGCCCGCCCGAGGCCGACGAGAGCATCACACCACTGGAGATCGGCGGAAGATTGGGATTCTGCTGGGTGGGGTCGTTGGGATAGCTATCACCACCGGCCGGCACATTCCCGGTGTAGTCCGTTGACGCCGAGAACAGAATGATGCTGCCCGCCACCGCCTCGCGCCCGGCCCCGTGCAGCAGCACGGCGACCACGATCACCACCCTCGGCATCCTTGCAGCTTCTCGACCCATCATCATTCGGAACACGCTCGTACCCTCCCACTTTTTCATCGTCTGCTCTTCGGAGACCACAGGCTTGAACAGGCCCACGACGCTCGGTGATGGCGACCGTAAAGACTCGAGGACTCGGAGTCAGACTGACCCGCACCGTACGCTCTCGCGCGGACTCGGAGGCCGATGCGCGACCGCCGTGCGCCGATCCGAACCGCGTCTCGTGGTGACCCAACCCATGACCCACGCCGCTGCTGGCGTCCTTCCCGACGCATCGCTCGTGATGTCGCGATGCGTGATCGTGGGGAACCGAAGACGGGGAACCACGGTCATGAGAGTGACCGCATCAAATTGAAACATGAAAATGCTAAATTTATATTATTGGTCTCGGATCCTCCGGAGGGGACTGGTGAACTCGCCACAAAGATGCAGGCGGCTTTCGGACCCGCCTTGCGACCAGACGACGCGTCCGGTATGACTCACTTTCGCATTCGCGTCCTCCATTGGGGTAAGCTCCCTTCTCGCCAAGTGTGTGACAGGGCCGGAAGGATTTCCTGGTGATCGCCGCCAAACTTGGAAAGATGAGGTAAGATCATGGATTGCCGATCTGGCTTCATCCACTCACGTGTGCGATTTGCACCCGGGTGCGAGAGCGGGGAGGCTGGCGTCAGGTCGAGATCGCACCGGCTTTCCAGCGGCTCCGTCACAACCGTGATAGGGCTCGGTACTCGAAATAGATGGCAGAGTCGCCGTTATAGGCGGGACGGGGGATGCTCCCATGGAATCAACGACGGCGCGAACGCTGAATGGTCAGGTGGAGCGGGCACGTCAGAGGAGTGAGTCCACTCTGAACCGGTGGATGGCGGCGTGTCGCCCGGGGCTTCGCCGTGCGCGGGGAAGCAACTCTCCCGGGAGCTTGACCGCAAAGAAGACGCCTCGGACTTGGTCCAAAAGGTTCTGCTTCGGGCCACGATCCATTTCGACAAGTTCAAGGGCCAGAGCATCGGCGAATTCTCCACTTGGCTCGCTCGCATTCAGGACATGCTGGTGCTCAAGCTCTTCCGGCACTGGCGCAATCAGCGGCGGAACGTGGGTCAAGAGAAGCCGGTGAACCCGGCCTGGAACGACCAGGGGGAGTTTGCCGCCTCCTCGACATCGGTGCCCGATCGACTCTCGCGGGAGGAGGAATGTGACCGGCTGATGTTGGCCGCGAGCTGGTGCCGCGAGGAGGACACGGCGGTCATCTTCCTGCATCTCTTCGACGGCCAGAGCCACGAGCAAATCGCCGCCGATTTGGGGATCGCGCCGGCGGCGGTGCGGCAGCGATACTGCCGTGCGGTCCGTCGCGTCCGCCAGGCCATGCAGTTGCAGGAGCTGATGACGGGGCGCGGGTTCCGCATCGACCAGCAAGACGCGATTGGCGTGCATCGGTTCCAAGGGGCTGATCCGGAACAGATCGCCAATCGGCTCCAAGTACCGAAGGAGCTCGTCGCGCGCTGGATCGGCGAGGCGCGGCCATTGTTTCGCGAGATCGCGAAGGACGGGTCATGATGGATCGCCAACCATCCGACCGCGATGAGCCCGAGGACGAGATTCTGGAGACGGCCGATTGCGCGCTGCTGGACGAGTACTGGAAGGACCTGCAACAGCAGTCGGAGCCGGACTCTCGCCAATGGCTGATCGATCGGAACCTCTCCGACGAGACGATCGCCGGAGATCTGAATATCTTGTACCTGCTGCATCGAGCCCGGCAAAGGTCGGGATCGAGCCGTGATGGGTCGCAGCACTCGACGCTCTGGGCCCTGGAGCCGTTCGAGCGGAACCCGGAGTCGCGGGCGTCGGGCCCGGTCCAGCGGAGAGAACGCGAACGCAAGAGCGCGGTGGACGGGGATCGCAATCTGCTGGGTGGGCTGGTTTCCAGCGAAGGGGAAATCGGCCAGTCGCCGGGGCGAGTCGACCGTTGGGCGTCCGTGCCGGGCGAGCCGAGACCAGCCGTCGGCGCCGAGCCGCTGCGACGGATCGGCAAGTACCTGATGATCGAGATGCTCGACTCCGGAGGCCAGGCCCAGGTCTTCCGCGTGCTCCATCCCGAGCTGGGCAAGGACTTCGTGCTCAAGCTGGCCAAGCGGCCGATCGAATCAGGCATCGAGAGCCAGGCTGAACCGCCCGGGCGCGACCGGTTGACCGATGAAGGGCGGCTCCTGGCCCAGTACGACCATCCCAACCTGGTACGCGTCGTCGATCTCGATGTTCACGAGGGCCGGCCGTTCGTCGTCATGGAGTACGTGCCCGGTCTGACGCTCGAGCAGTTCGGCGACCAGAATCGGCCTGACTCCCGTCGGGTCGCCCGGCTATTGGTCGAGCTGGCGCGGGTCGGTGCCTACCTCCATGACCGAGGGATCATCCATCAAGACATCAAGCCCCGAAACGTTCTGGTCGACGTCCAGGGCCGCCCCCGGCTGATCGACTTTGGCCTGGCTCATCGGAGGCATGCCTGGTCCGACGACGCGGCCGACTGGTCCGGCGGCACGGCCGCCTACATGAGTCCCGAGCAGGCGCAGGGCCGCGCCGATGAGATCAGTCCCCGCACCGACGTCTTCGGCCTGGGCGGGCTGCTCTACTACCTGCTGACCGGCCGGCCGCTCTACCAGGGAGCCTCGTGCCTCTCCATGATCCAGCAGGCGCTAAAGGCCGAGTATCTCCCGGTCCGTCAGGTGAACCCCAGGGTACCCCGTGCGCTGGAGCGGATCTGTCACAAAGCCCTAGCGGCCGATCCGGAACGGCGCTACCGAACGGCCATCGAGCTGGAACTGCGCCTTGCGAGGGTACCTCGCCCGGCGCTGGATTGCCACGACCAGTCTGATCGTGCTGGCCGCGATGGCGATCGTGCCGTTCGTCACGAGGTCGCAATCGCGACCGACGGAACTGGTGGAACGAGCGGTGATCCCGCCGACAATCACCGCGCCCTTGAAAGTCGTCAAGTTCGAGTCCGAACACTTGCGGGGCGACCCTCTGCAATCGTTCGGCTCGATCGGCTTGTCGTCGCGGGCAACGGTGGTTCGACGACGTACTGGTATTCTCCGCCCAGCTCGACGCGCCGGCTCACAGCTACCTGATCGCGCTGAATCCCGATGGCGCGGTCCAGTTGTGCGACCCGCTGGAGGAGCGCGACCCACCAGCCCGATCGAAGAAGGTCCCCTCCGGCGCATCGGTGGAGTTTCGCTTGACCGATGGGCCTGGCTTGCAGGCGTTCGTGGTCGTGTCGTCGCGGACACCGTTGCCGCCGTTTGCCGATTGGACCGCGGCTGCCGGCCTCCGGCAGCGCTGGGGCCATGTCGCGGCTGACCACCTCGAGGGCGTCTGGGGCTTCGAAGACGGCGTGGTCGCGCGGCTCTCCAGCGTCCCGCGCGGCGACCTCCGGCATCGCCCCGACCCCGAAGAACTGGCACCGTTCCGGGCGGTCCGCGAATACCTCGAGAAACTCCCCAACGTCGAGGCAGTCCGGGGCATCGCCTTCCCGGTCCGGCTGAAGGATTGACCGGCAACCGAGCGATGGTTCCACGAATCACCAGAGCGATTCTCCCTTCTTTTCAAGGCATTTCTGCTATGAACACCAAGATCTTCAACGATCGGTCTCGTTCCGGTCTCGTCGTCGCATTAGTGGGTTCTGTCGTGATGCTGTCGTTCACCGCGGCGCTGGCTCAGGTGCCGCCGAAGAAGGAGGCCCGAACCGAACCGAAACCGCCCTGGCAGCGCGTCCTCCAGGCCGACGACGCCAAGCGGGTCGAGGCGCTGGAAAAAATGCTCGAGGACCTCGAGAAGAAGGGCCAATTTGCCGAGGCCGTCGCGCCTGCCCGGGAGGTCTTGGTGATCCGTCGCCGCGTGCAGGGCGAGGACCATTGGCAGACGGTCAACGCCCGCATCACGGAACAGACCTTCGCGCGCGTGGCCGGTATGGCGCGGGAAGCCCAGTCCGAGCTGGCGGCGGCTCTCCGCCAGCAGGGGGAGGCCGATCAACTCTACCAGAACGGGCGTTACACCGAGCTTGAGCATCTCGTCCGCGCCATCTGGGAGGTTCACCGCCGGATCCTGGGCGAGGATCATCCCAACACGGTCTTACGCTCCAACAATCTGGCCACCAACCTCCGCGCCCTCGGAAGGTATGCTGAGGCCGAGCCGCTGCTCCAGAAGGTGCTGGCGGTCCGCCGCAAGACCCTGGGCGAGGATCATCCCTACACGGCTTTGAGCTGCAACAACCTGGCCATTGTCCTCGATGCTCAGGGCAAGTCCACTGCGGCCGAGCCGCTCTATCAGAAGGCGCTGGCGATCCGCCGCAAGACCCTGGGCAAGGACCACTCCGTCACGGCCTCGAGCTACGATAACCTGGCGTACAACCGACATGCCCTCGGGAAGCATGCCGAAGCCGAACCCCTGTTTCAGGAGGCGCTGGCGATCCGCCGCAAGACCCTGGGCGAGGACCACTACCTCATCGCTTATAGCTACAACAACCTGGCCGCCAATCTTGATGCCCGGGGGAAGTACGCCGAGGCCGAGCCACTCTTTCAGAAGGCGTTGGCGATCCGCCGCAAGTCCTTGGGCGAGGACCACTCCGTCACGGCCTCGAGCTACGACAATCTGGCCGTCAACTTGCGTCGCCGGAGGAAGTACGCCGAGGCCGAGCCGCTCTTTCAGAAGGCGTTGGCGATCCGCCGCAAGACCCTGGGCGAGGACCACCCCGAGACAGCCACAAGCTATGGCAACCTGGCCACCAGCCTCGACTCTCAGGGCAAGCACGCCGAGGCCGAACCGGCCCATCAGAAGGCGTTGACGATCCGCCGCAAGGCCCTGGGCGAGGACCACCCCGAAACAGCCAAGAGTTACGATAACCTCGCCATGTGTCTCGATGATCGGGGGAAGCACTCCGAAGCCGAGCCACTCTTTCGGAAGGCGTTGACGATCCGTCGCTTGATTCTGGGCGAGGGGCACGGGGACACGGCCTCTAGCTACAACAATCTGGCCCACAACTTGCTCGCCCAAGGGAGGTACCCCGAGGCCGAAGCGATGGCGCTGGCGGCGGCTCGGAGTTACGAAGCGGCGCGGCTTCGCATCAGTTTCGCGGGGCTCGGCCGCGCCGAGTTCGCGTCCAAGCAATCGCCCTTACCTCTCGTCGCCGCGATCCTGGCCCAGCAGGGACGCGATCGAGACGCCTGGCAACGCTGGGAGTCGGGACTTGCGCGCGGCCTGTCCGATGACCTGGAGGCCCGCCGCAGCCAACGCCTCACGCCCGACGAGCGGCGCCGCCGCGAGGATCTGATCGGCCAACTCAACCGGCTCGATAATCAGATCGGTACCCTGGCCATCAAGGCCCTCACCGACGATCAGCGGAAACGGGTGGACGAGCTCAAGAACCAACGCCTGGAGCTGCAAGGCCGGCTGGCGCAGCTCGAGTCCGAGCTAGTCCGGAAGTACCGAGTCACCGCCGGTGCGATTTATGCCCTCGATCAGATCCAAGCTCAGCTCCCCGCTGACGTGGCGCTGGTCGGCTGGCTCGACCTCCAGGCCGTGCCCAACCCCGCCGACCCCCGCGGCGACCACTGGGCCTTCGTCCTCCGGCACCGCGGCGCGCCGCGGTTGATCCGCACCCCGGGCACTGGACCGGATCGGGCCTGGACCCAAGCCGACGATCAGCGGTCCGGCCAAGTCAGGGAGCTCCTAGGCAGCGAGGATTTGCCGACCTGGCAAGAGTCGCTGGCGGCGCTGGCGGCGCAGCGCCTGGCCCCGCTGGAAGACGCCCTGGCCGCCCACGATGGCCTGCCGGCCGTCCGGCACCTGATCGTCCTCCCTTCTCCGGCGCTGGCGGGCATCCCCGTCGAGGCCCTGCTGGAAGCCCGGCCGGCGGGCGCACCGCGATACTTCGTCAGCTACGCCCCCTCGGGCACACTCTTCGCCTGGCTCCAGGAGCGCCGACGCGAAGACCAGGATCGACCGGCTCGGCCCCGCCGCCTCCTCGCCTTAGGCGACCCGGTGCCTCCGCCGGCCGACGCACCGGCACCCAAGCCTCCCGATCAGGGACTGCTCGTCCAGAAGGTCGAACCCGGCTCGAACGCCGACCAGGCCGGCATCCGGCCCGGCGACGTCTTGCTCCAGTATGCCGGCGCCAAGCTGGCGGCCCTCGACGACCTCCAGAAGCAAGTCCAGGCCGGCGATCCCAAGGCCAAGAGCGTCGCCGTCGCCGTCTGGCGCGAGGGCACGACGCTCGACCTTACGCTCAAGCCAGGGCCGCTGGGTGTCGGTCTGAACAACCAGCCCGCAGCCGCCGCCCTCCTCGCCCGCGCGCGGGCGACGCCTTGCTCCGCCGCTCCCGAGGCGCCACCTTCGACCCGCTCCCAGGCTCTCGCCGCGAGGTCCAGGCCATCGCCGGGGCCTTCGACCAGCGTGAGGTCTACCTCGGCTCCGACGCCAGCGAACAGACCCTGGAGACCATGCGGTCCCGCGGACAGCTTAGCGGGTTCACCGTCATCCACCTCGCGACCCACGGCAAGATCGACGACCTCTCGCCGATGAACTCCCGGCTCCTGCTCTCGCAGGACAAGCTGCCCGACCCCACTACCGCATCCTCGCTCGATGGGCCGGCCTACGATGGTACCCTGTCGGCCGGCGAGGTCATGAGTACCTGGAAGCTCAACGCCGAGCTCGTGACCCTGAGCGCCTGCCGCAGCGGCCTGGGACGACAAAGTGGCGGCGAGGGCTTCGTCGGCTTCGCCCAGGCGTTCTTCCTGGCCGGCAGCCGCAGCGTGATCGTCAGCCTCTGGGAAGTGGATGACCGTGCCACTTCACTCTTGATGAGTCGCTTCTACCAGAACTGGCTGGGCAAGCGCCCGGACCTGGCAAGACCCCTCTCGAAGGTCGAGGCGCTGCACGAGGCCAAGGCGTGGCTGCGTGGGCTGACCGGCGCGGAGGTCGAGCGCGAATGGAAACAGATCTCGCGGGGCGAGATCCGGACCAAGTCCAGTCCGTCGCCCGCAAGCCACCCGTTCGACCATCCCCACGACTGGGCCGGCTTCATCCTCATGGGCGATCCGAATTGATCGGAGGCGGATCCGTCGGATCGCATGCTCCCGTCGAGGAGGCCCGGCCATCACGCGAGGGATCATGATCCCCTCGGCCCTGGCACAGCTCCGACCGGAGCCGTGCGCGTTCGCGGTCGATCTGGTCGGGCGTCGCCCCGAGCCTCTCGAGCAGCGCCTGGGTCATCGACGAGACCACCTCGCCCTCGCCGGAGAACACGAGATCGGCGCCGGCCTCGCGCACCACTGGCAGCTCGAGCAGGTAGTTCGAACGGACCATGATCAAGGCGTTCGGATTCAGCTCGCGCGAGCCGAATCACTTCCTGACTCCCCGATGTCTGGGAACTGCTGAGGATCAAGGCGCGGGAATCCCGCAACCCGGCTTGCTCCAGGGTTTCCGGGTGGGCCGCGTCGCCGTAGACGGCCGCGATCCCCTGGGTCTTCAGCCGGCGCACAGTCTCCAGGTTCAGCTCGATGATCACCGGCTCGATCTGGTTCTCGCGGAGGAGTCGGGCGAGCGTCCGGCCCACCGGGCCATAGCCGACGACCACGGCCCGATCGCGCCCGGATTCCTCGTCAGCCGGGAACTCGGCGCAAGAGCTCCCGAGTCCGCGGGTTCCTTGATCAACCGCTGCAGCGCCGAAGCCAGGGGACGAGAGAGACGGTATATCAGGGGATTCACGGTGATGGTGATGATGGCGCCGGCGATCAGCGCGTTCACGGCTCGATCGTCGAGGATGCCCAGGTCCTTGCCCGCGGCGGCGAGGATGAATGAGAACTCCCCGATCTGGATCAGCGCCGTGGCGACCTCGGCCGCGACGCGCACGGGGTAGCCGAGCCACCGCACGATCGCCAGCGCCGTCAGGGGCTTCCCCAGGAAGATCACGGCCAGCATACCAGCGACCAGGCCCGGCGAGTCGGCCAGGGAATGGGGATCGAACCGCATCCCGACCGAGACGAAGAACAGCACGGCGAACGCGTCGCGCATCGGCAACGCCTCGGTCGCCGCGCGCAGACTGAACTCCGATCGGCCGACGACCATGCCGGCGAGAAACGCGCCCAGAGCCATCGAGACGCCGAAGACCTTCGCCGATCCCACGGCAATCCCCAGTGCCACGACCAGCACGGTGAGCGTGAACAGCTCGCGCGAGCGCGTCGCCGCGACGACGCCGAGCAGCCAGGGGATCAATTGCCGGCCCGCCAGAAAGGTCAGCCCGACCATCGCCGCGACCTTCACCAGGGCCATCAACACGGCGACCGCCAGGCCGGCCGCGCCCGTTCCACCGCGACCGAAAACCGCGGGCAACAGCACCAGCACCAGCACCGTGAACAAGTCCTCGACGACGAGCCAGCCGACCGCGACGTGGCCCGCCGGAGTATGCAGCGTACCCGCATCCGAGAGCACGCGCGTGAGCACCACCGTGCTCTCCACCGAGATCGCCAGGCCGAAGACGAAACTGGCTGACCAGCTCCACCCCATCGACACACCTACCAAGATCCCGAGCAGCATCGCGACCAGGCTCTGGCCCATCGCCCCCCGTACGGCGACTCGTCCCACCGCCAGCAATTCCTTCAGGTGGAACTGCAATCCCACACCGAACATCAACAGGATGATCCCGATCTCGGCGAGCTGGTCCGCCACCACCTTGTCGGCCACGAAGCCTGGCGTGTGTGGCCCGACGACGAACCCCGCCAGCAGGTAGCCGACGATCGGCGAGAGTCCAATCCGAAATGTGATGTAACCGCAGATCAGCGCCGCGGCCAGCCCACCCGTCAGCGTCAGGATCAAGTCAATCTGATGCATGAGCCTCAACACGGCCTTCGGCTGAAATCAAGAACGGATTCCCGATTACACATTCCGGAAATCACCCTGATCTTGAATCTTGAATCTTGAATTGCAGTCGCCGCTTCCTCAACCACTCGTACCGTCTTTCGTCTCCAGCACGAAACGGGCGGAGGTCAGACGCGGCTTCCCCTTCTCGGTCGGGATGTCGTCGAGCGCGACGTCGACGCGATAGCGGCCCGGCCGGTTCAGCTCGAACAGGTCGCGGAGGTCCAGGCGGAGGACCTCGGCCGTCTCGGTCGGCGCCAGCGTCCGGACCGCGTCGGAGGAATACCGTGCGAGTTCTCGCCGGAGCGCGACCTCGGCCCACGCAAGGGCCTCCTCGCCGCCCCGACGCGAGCGAGCGGCCGGATCGTTCACCGGCTCCGGGGCGTGGAAGACGTGGATCGAGACCCCGCCTCGAAGCGCCAGGCCCCCGCTCCCGATCACCCGGGCGAGATCCGTCGGGATCGTGACGGCGATGCCGCGAGCGTTGCGGAGCGCCACCACGATCGGCAGCGGACCCGCCGATCGGCACGGGTTTGCTGAGGATCAATCGGCCATCGTCCCGGCCGCCGGGCGGCACGAAGCGGGCCTCGAGGTCCCGCGAGATCGGGTACCAACCGGTATTCCACTCAGCGGGAAAATCCATCTCTTCGGCCGGCACCCTGACCACGACGTGCCGGCCCACGAACCCATAATAACGATGCCACCGATCGCCTTCCCGAACCTCCTCAGCCTGCCAGACCCGGCCGCCCTGAAGGTGGTGGACCTGCCCGGTCGGCTTCCCTTTCGACAGGTCGAACGGCCGCAGGCCGGGGTCGTCCGCGGGGATCTCCAGCGCCGTCCATCGCGCCTCCAGCGGGAAGGCTGGCAACGGCCATTGGCGGACATCCTTCGACGGATCGAGCGAGAAGATCGCGCGCCCGGCAGCCACATCTTCCGCCGTGGCCGGGCGGTCCAGTTTCGGGAAGACAAGAACCGCCTTGACGTGCTGCGGGTAGAACGGGGCCTTCTCGTAGAACGACTGGCTGACCTCCGTGGTCTGGAACCGCTCGCCGTAACGGGTGAGCAGCGCCACGATCGCGGCAATCGTCCGATCGCGCACCTCCGGCGGCCAGTACAGCTCGAATCGGGGGAAGCCCTCAACCTCCTGGAGCTTCTCGGCATAGAGGTCGCGCATCCGGATCGTCATCGAGAGCCCCGGCGCAGGGCCGATGCGGTTCGTCGGCAAGGAGACGGGGCGATATCGTCCCGCCCCCATCGAACGCGATCGAGACCTTACCCGCCGCGTCGCATTGGACCGATCCCGCGAGCCGATCGTCGGCCAGCCCCGCGAGCACCCGCTTGCGGAATGCGGCCACACCGAGCAGCGGGCTCGTGATCATCTCCGAACCGAACGCCCATCCCGGATCGCCGGGACCGAACAGCGGAACCCACCGCGAGCCCGGGGCATCGAACAACGCGACGGCCACCGCGGCGATCGCCGGATGATCGGGATATCTCCACAACGGCTCGAACACTTCCGTAGCGAAAAAGCCATGGCCCGGGCGATCGAACGTCCGAACCCATGCGGCATAGTCATCCAGGGCCGAGGCGTCTCCGCCCTTGACGCGCAGGAGGGTGAGCTGGGCGACATCCCCACGACGCGCCACGCGGACCTTGAGGGCAGGCAGCGCCCCCTTGAGGTCCCAGGCGGCCAGGAGCATCGCCATCCGATCCGCTTCCCAGCTTGGGGTAACCCCGTTCGTGTGCGGCTCCACGGGAGCCCCCTCCGGGTCGATCTCGATGGCACGGCGGGCCATCAACTCCGTCAGGCTCGGGTTCATGCGCCCCCGCAGCCGCTCGCCTCGAGCCGGGCTGACTTTGCCGCCGGATCGAGCCGCGACCCAGTACCGGCCGCCCCGACCCTGCACGTTGGCCGGTTGAACCAGGGCCTCGGCCGCGTCGAGCCATTGCCCGGACGTCGCGGTGTCATCGGCCAGGACCTGGAAGAAACGTTCCTCTCGCCCCAGCCCACGCGTCTTCTCCCAGAGGGCTCGGATCTCGCCCGCCACCGTGGTGCGCTGGGCGTGGTCGGTGCGCGTGCCGCCGTAAAACCGCACGTTCGGCCCGAACTCCCGCGTGCCCAGAATCGCGCTCAACGTGTCATAGGCAGCCTCGTCCACGCCCTGGATATGGAAGGACCGCGAGCGATGACGAACGTCCCAGTTGATGGTCCGCGTGAGGCGGTCGTCGTGCTCCAGGCATTCCAGCAACGGCTCAACGGCGGCCTCGCCTTCCTTGATGACGGCCTCGCCGACGGCATCCTTCGCGACGCTGGGTCGGCCGAAAAAGAACGGCTCCTGGGCGACCTGGTCGAAATCGCGGATCAAGGCAGCGATCCGCGCCGTTGGGTTGGGGAAGGCGGACTTCAACGCAGGGACGCGCTTCGGCTCCCGCGCGCGGCGCTCCTGGTCCGCCAGGAACACCGGCAAATCTCTGAGAAAGTCGAGGTAAGGTCGGTCCCGAGTCGAAAACAGGTCTTCACCCGGCCGACGGGGTGCGTTCCAGGCCACGCACCGGGACTCGATCAAACGCTGGATGCGGGCCAGCTCGCGAACCGAGGCCAGGGCCAGCCCGTCGTCGGCGCGGGCGTGAGCCGTGGCGGCTCGATGGTACAGGGCCCAGGCCCACGCGGACGCCAGGTGCAGGTAAGCCAGTCCCTTCGAGGTCGTGTCCTGCTTCGATTGTTCCAGAGTCAGCCCAGTCCCTGCCTGCCAGAGCGCCTCGGCAAGATCCGATCGGCCGAGTCGCAACAAGAGAACCACCTTGGCTGCGGTGAGGCCCTGCTGCCGGGCCGTCCGGACGTCCTCGGCCATGCGAGGATACACCCCATTCCAGGGATCGCGGAGATCGAACCCGCCGATCCCCCTCTCCCGAACGGCGCGGGCGTCGGGCGGCTTGACGAGCGCCCGGACGTCGGCCTCCAGGTCGGCTGCGGGGCCGACTGCCTTCACCGGGTACACCAGCCCGTTCCAGGCGACGGCGAACCGGGGACCGTCCACGACCTCGCTCGGGATCACCCAGGCGTGCGTCGCCGGTGGTGGTGTGATCTCCTGTCGAAACGTCTCCGACTCGCCCGGCAGCTCCACTTCGCGGTATTCGCATTCCCGCGGGTCGGCGAACCCCTGCGCGAACAGTTCCTGCGCGGCATCGATGACGGCCTCGGGCAGCCTGGACTTCGGCGGCGCCCAGGGTTCATCCTGTTGCGGGGGCCGCGACGCCTGGTCGGACTGCGTTCGCCGAGCGGGCCGAACTTCCTCACCGCGCGGAAACGCCACCAGGACCGACGCAACGACCACCAACCACGCGACCACCACGAGCAGGTACGTTCTCGACGATTTCATGGATCACCTCCCGTCCCGCTGGGCACGACCACTCCACCCGATTCGCTAACCCCGAGTATATCGAGCGGGCCCGGCTCACCAACACCATCCCTAATCGGAATCGTCAACGCACTCCGTGCCGAGATCCACTGCGAACGGACCTTTCGAGGAGGAGGCGCCGCCGTCGTGAGGTTGTCAACCGACACGTCTCCCTGGTATCTTTCCTCATCCGATGGACACCTCTCATTCGGGAGGGAATCCTGCGAATCGATGGCTACAAGGAGGGACGCCGATGCCGATGCGCTGGGGGCCCGGGCCGGTCTTCGTCCACGAATCGATCGCCGCCACCCGGCGATGGCAGCTCTACGCCCTGCGATCGTTCTTCGTCCTGGGCTTGCTGACCGCGATGGCGCTGGCCTGGTACCTGCTGGGCTCGTCGCCGGCGTTCCACAAGGGCTCCACGCTCCAGCAACTGGCCGCGCTCGGACGGTTCTTCTATTACGCCATCGCGACGACCCAGGTCGCGCTGGTGCTGCTGGTCGCGCCGGCGGCGACCGCCGGCGCGATCTGCCAGGACCGCGCGCGGCAACCTCACCCACATGCTGGTCACCGACCTGTCGAACACCGAGATCGTACTGGGCAAACTGGCCGCGCGGTTGGTGCCCGTCTTCGCCCTGGTGGCCGCGACGGTCCCCGTGCTGGCGCTGGCCGGTCTGCTGGGTGGGGTGATCATCGACGCGATCCTGGCCCTGACGCTGATCACGGTCGCCCTGGCCGTCTTCGGCTGCGCGCTGGCCTTGGCGGTCTCGGTCCGCGCGAGGAAGACTCACGAGGTCTTGATGACCGTCTACGCGATCGAGGCCGCCTGGGTGCTGGGTCCCGTGGTCTGGGACTTGTTGAGGTCGCCCGGCGTGCTCCCGAAAGTGCCCGAGTGGTTCATCCGGATCAACCCGTTCGTGCTGGCGTGGGCTCCTTACGCCTGGCCGACTTATATCAGTGGTGCGTTCCTCGCGACGATTCTTGGCGGGGTGCTCGTGCTCTCGGCCGGGCTGGCCGGCTACGCGGTGCTCCGGCTCCGGTCGGATCTGAAGAGCCGATCGACCACACGGCTGGCACGCTGGTCGGCACGTCTGAGCCAGTTGGGCACACGGCTGAGGGCGTGGTTCCCGAGTCCCTCACTGGACAAGAACCCGGTCCTCTGGCGCGAGTGGCGGCGGAGCCGGCCGTCGCGGATGGCTTGGGTCGTCTGGGGTCTGTTCTTCGCCGCGTCGCTGGCCGGGACTGTTCTGGGGCTCGCCACGATCTCCGAGGATTACCAGAACGGGCAGAGGTTCCTCGCGATGTTCGCCGGCGTTCAGGCGACGTTTGGCCTGCTGCTGGTCAGCCTCGGGCGCGCCACGGTCCTGGCCGAGGAGCGGATGCGCGGCAGCCTCGACGTGCTGATGACAACCCCCTTGCCGAGCCACCGGATCGTCCTGGCCAAGTGGTGGGGCGCCTATCGGGTCGTGCCGGCGCTGGCCTTCCTGCCGATGATCGGGGCGATCGTGATCGCGCTGAAAACGCCGGACCTGATCCCGGGCTCGCGGTGGGGGCCGCCCGTGCCCTTGGGTGCGCTCGACCGAATCGCGTTTGCAACCTTCCCCGTGGCGTTCTTATTGGTCCAGGGCGCGGCGGTGACGAGTGTCGGCCTGGCGCTGGCGACCTGGATGCGGCGGCTCGGCCGCGCCGTGGCCGTCAGCGTCGCGAGCTACGCCTTCGTCGCGTTCGGCTGGCTCATCCTCCTCGAGCTGGAGATCCTCACGCCGCTACTGGTCTGGCTTGGCGTGTTCAGGCCGAATGATCAGAACGCGGAAATGTTCTTCACCGTCGTCCTCGCGAGTGCCTGCCCACTCGGGGGCCAGCTCTTCCCCTTCGAGACGGCGGCCGGTCCGGGCTCGCAAAGCCGACCGACGTTTTACCTGGGGCTGGTCATCGTGATCCTGGCAACGTTGCTCTTCGCGCTGCTGGTGCTCGGCCTGACGCTCGTGACGTTCGACCGATGCATGGGCCGGATGCCGGAGCGGCCCCGGCGTGCGCCGCAACCGTCCCGCCACGCGCACGGCCCGCGCGGGCTTCACGCCCGATCGCGGACCAAACGGCCATTGCCGGTCCCGTAGGGTGCTCTGCGAGCACCAAAGCCGCCAGAGCCATGGGGATTGGTGCTCATAGAGCCCCCTACAAGAACCTGTCCAGACATCCTCTTACTTATAAACCGCCACCCCGGGAATCGCCTGCTTGAGCTTGTCGACCGCCTGCGGGGTCACCTTGGTGCCGATCAGGTAGATCGACTTGAGGCTCTTGATGTCCTTGAGCGCGTCGAGGCCCGCGTCGGTCACCTGGGTGCGGCTCAAGGCCAGCACCTGGAGGTTCTTGAGCCCCTTGAGACTCGGCAGGCCCTTGTCGCCGACCTTTGATCGGGTCAAGAACAGCATGGTCAGGCCGTTCAATCCCTTGAGGTTCTCGAGCGCGGCATCGGTGACCTGCGGGCTCATCAGGGTCAGGGCGCTGAGGCCCGGCAGGTCCTTAAGCGGGGCCACCGCCGCGTCGTTGATCTGTTCGTTGTCGATGTAGACGACGTGGAGATTGGGCACGGTCTTCAGGAGCTGGAGGGCATCCTTGTCGCCCGACCACTTCTTGAGGATGTTGACCGTCGCCGTCTCCTTGCCGTCCTTCGCCTTGTCGATGCTCACCATCGCGCCAAGCTTCTCGAGCTCGAGCGTCGAGACCTTGAGCTTCAGTGCGGCCACCTCTTTCTCCAGGGCCGCGATCTGCGCCTTGAGCTTGGCCGGATCGTCAACCGCAGGTTTCGCGGCAGCCGGAACCGGAACCGGAGCTGGGGCCGGCTTGGGCTGAGATTTGACCTCGGGCTTCTTCGTCTCGGGCTTGGCTTGAGGCTTGGCCTCAGGTTTCTTGGTCTCGGGCTTCTTCGTCTCGGGCTTGGCCTCGGGCTTCTTGGCCTCGGGCTTCTTCGTCTCGGGCTTGGCGTCGGGCTTCTTGGTCTCGGGCTTCTTGCGTCTCGGGCTTGGCGTCGGGCTTCTTGGCCTCGACCTTCTTCTCGTCCTTTTTCTGCTGAGCCTGGGCGAAATTGGGCGTAGCGGCCAGCGCGAGCATCCCTCCTGCGATGAGCAGGGCGAGGGTCGCGCGGGGAATCCAGCCGCGATTCGAATTCTGAGTCATGGTGTATTATCTCCGGTCGATCGATCGTCCGCGCGAGGCTGGTCCGGCGGCATTGGGCACTGGGGTTGCAGGCCCGGCGGGAGGCCGGCCCGGGAGTGCCGCCCTCGTCACTGCGGCACAGCGGCTCGGCGGTTTTTTCTCATTTCGTCTCACAAACCACTCTCTCACAGTAAATCGGCAGGCCCGGATTCGCAACGGTTTCGTCTCCAACCGCACCGTGAAGTGTCGGCGTCCGCCTACTTCCCAGGCCGCGGCCCGGTCCGCTCGGCCTCGGCGAACCAGTCGCGAATGGAGAGAGCGAATCCCGGCAGGACGTCACCGCCGTCGAGCATCTGGTCCTCGCGGAGCACGACCGAGCGATCCCGCGCGGTATAGACCCGGACGGTCCGCTTCTTCGGATCGACGTACCAGATCAGCCGGACCCCAACCCGGAAGTACTCGTCGAGCTTGCGCTCCATCTCTCTGGGCGTATTCTTCTTGCTGAGTACCTCGACGACCAGATCAGAGGCGACCGTCGGGATCTCCCCGCGCTTCCGTTTTTTCTTGGGATAGCGCTCCCACGAGATAAACGCCGCGTCGGGAATCCGCACCAGGCCGGGAAAGAGCCGCATCATGCCGTCCGCGCCGACGACCTGGCCCAAGTCGTGGGTTTGGAGGTAGTTGAGCAAGGATCTTGCCAGGTGCACGGCGAAAATCGATTCATCGAATCCCATGACTTTCTCCACCAGCGTGCCATCGACTAGCTCGAAGAGCCGGTTCTCGCGGTCGTGGATCTCGATGACATCGCGTTCCGTGGCGGTGCCGGGCGCCGGCCGGGAGCGGACCCGCTCCGCGGGAATATCCCCCAGTTGCGCCAGTAGGTCGGCGATGGTCTCAGTCGCGGTGGCCATGGGCGAAAGGCTCTTCCCGTTGGTGGGAACGGACCGTATCAAGGTTCCGTCCCATTGTCGCGCTACCGAGGACATCGGGCAAGCCGAGGTCAACTCGGAACCGCGGGTCTGCCGGTATCCGATCAGGTCGAGACTACGGACCACTGCTCATAGGCCCGCGCTTCTGCATGGCGTCGTAGGTAGCGATCTTGTAGAGGTCGCCCAGGGTGGGAAAATTGAAGCAAGACCGGTTGAAGAGCTGGGCGGTGCCTTCGGCAAGCATGGCCACGACGCCGACGTGCACGACTTCCGAGGCTTGTTCGCCGATGACGTGCACGCCCAGGAGCTTCATATCCTCGCGGCGGAACAACAGCTTGAGGAACCCGGTCTGGTCACCGATGATCTCACCCCGCGCAATGGGCATACGAGGCGCGGCCGACGACATAGTCGACCGACTGGGCCTTCAGCTCCTCTTCGGCCACGCCGACCATGCTGACCTCGGGAATCGTGTAGATCCCGGTGGGCAGAATGGGGGCCAGATCGGTCTTGTAGTTCAGGTGGAAGGCATGGCACATGGCCACGCGGGCCTGCTCCATGCTGGTGGAGGCCAGGGCGGGGAAGCCGATGACGTCGCCCGCGGCGTAGATGTGCGGAACGCTGGTGGCATAGTGGGCATCGACGTTGAGGATCCCGCGGGCCGGTCTCGATCCCGGCGGCGGCGAGGTTGAGGGCCTCGGTGTTGCTGGACCGACCCGCGGCCACGAGCACGGCATCGACGCAGAGCCGTCCCCCCGTGTCGAACTCCAGGGTGATGTCCCCGTATTCGTACGCCTCGCACCGGGTGACGCGATTCTTCCACATGAACTCGATGCCGAGCTGCCGGTGCATGGCCTCTTCCAGCGCACGCGACACCTCGTTATCGAGGAACGGCAGCAACTCTTCGCGGCCGTCGACGATCCAGACCTCGGTCCCCAGCGCGGCGAACGTGCAGGCATACTCGCTGCCGATGACCCCCGCGCCGATGACAGCCAGCGACCGGGGCAGCCGATCGAGCTGAAGAATCGTGTCGGAGTCGAGCACCCGCGGGTGATCGAACGGAAACCCCGGGGGCCGCACGGGGGAAGAGCCGGTGGCGATCAGGATGGTCTCCCCGCGCAGGCGGAGCTCGCAGGTCCGGGTATGACCGTGGCCGTGGTCGTGATGATGACTCACCGGCTCCCCGCCGTGCCCTGACCCTCCATCGCGGCCGTGGACCTCGGTGATCACGCGGAGGGTATGAGGATCCAGGAACGAGGCCATCCCGTGGTACAGGACCACGCCGTTGCGGGACAGGGTTCGCTCGACCCGCTTGCGCTCGTTGGCCGAGACCCGCCGCTCATGAAACATGAACTCGGCCACAGTCGCCTCGCGGCGCAGCGAGAGGTCCACGCCATAGAGGTCGCGCGCTTTGAGTCCCGAGATGGCCAGTGCCGTCTCGCGCAGGGTCTTGCTCGGCAGGGTCCCGGTATTGGCCGACGCGCCGCCGACCAGCGGGCTTTTTTCGATCATCGCCACCCGCTTGCCGAACAGCGCCGCGGCCGCCGCCGCGCTCTCGCCCGCCGGGCCCGACCCGATCACGACCAAGTCATAGGAGGTTGGTTCCATAATACTTTCGGATCATACCGCGTGCCGGCCCCCAGGCCAAGAGCGCGGCAGAGGATGGGGAGCAATCAATCCGATGTCGGGCAAGCTGTTCGACAATGGGCCGGAGCGGCGTTGCCACGAATCGAGCTCCTTCAGCAACTCTTCGACGGTGACCTGTCTTTCGTTCTCGGGCCCCGCTCGTCATTCAGCCGCGCCACTTGAAATGGGACTCGGACCAGGGCATCGATGAAGAAGGACGCGCCCCTCTCGATGATGCGGCTAGAGCGCTTCACGAATGGGCTGCGCACGCCACGGCGCTGGTATGTCGTGTGCGCAAGTCGAGCGTGAAGCGCTCGAGAGCCGTCCACCTGGTAACAGGTGGAATAACAGGTGAGAGGCTATCCGGGAGGGGTGGGATGTCTCCGCAAAGCCTTGTGGATTAGGGAGTTGCGTCAAGTGTGCGCGCAATTGCCGCAACTCGTTAGCCCACAACAGCTTCCGGCGGTTGCACCCCGGCTTCCGGATGGTCTCTCAGTCAACCGAGATTCCGATCTATTAGCTTCAATTCCACAAATCCATTTATGCTTATTTACTAACGGGATTTCTCTGGATCTGGTGAATGTCAAGCGGCCCGCACCAGACCGCCGCTCGATCTCAGAATGTGACTCGTCTCGCCGAGTTCAACTGCGGCAGGGGCGAGAGCAATCGGCTTCGAGACGAAAGACGAGCTGGACACCAATCAGCCGGGCAACCTCGCTCATACTTATGCCTATTTCTTGTGATACCACACTTTTAATTAAAACCAACGTAAGAAGAAGGCCAGGAGGCTGGCCGAATCGTGCCGGGAAGTCGCCGTGTGATGGTCCGAGTGGGGTCTGCCGCGACCCCAGGCCGCAATCCGGGGGGCGGCTGCAAGGCACCCTCAACGTGGGCTTGGGCCGGGTTTTGCAGGTTCGTCGTTCAGCGGCCGGGCGTCCCACACCTTCATCGTTCCGTCCTGACTGCTGGAGGCGAGTCGTTGGTCGTCGGGACTGACACTCCGGTCACGACGTCAACCGTGAACTGCCGCGGTGGTCAAGTGGACGCCTCTCGCTGTACGTGCTAGGATGATCGGAGTCGCCCCTGAAGGAGGTTCCGATGCCCCACGTCAACGTTCCGGAAGAGACCTTCCGCCGGCTAGCCGCCCGAGCGGCCGCTCTCAATATCTCGGTTGACGACCTCGTCCAGCCGGCCCTGGACCGGCTCGCAGCATCAGACACCGCCGTGCCCGAGCCGCCGCTGCCGCTCACCGGAGACGCATGGTACGCGGAGTACGAAGCCATGAAGCGAGACGCCGAGAGCCGGGCCGATCGATACCCGCCGGGGTTCGTCGTTAACGATAGCCGTGAGACCATCTACCGCGAGCGGGAGGATGCCCAGCTTTGATCCTCCTCGATAGCAACATCCTGGTCCGACAGGCCCGGACTGCGGACCCGCTATTCGCCACGGTGGATACGGCAATCAACACGCTGCATGCCAGCGGTGAGGTGCTCTGCATGGTTCCCCAGAACATCTACGAGTTCTGGGCCACCGCCACCCGTCCGATTGCTGCCAATGGGCTCGGCCTATCGATCGCCGAGTGTCAAACTCACGTGGCTCGAATCAAGCGAATGTTCCGCTTCCTCCCGGACCAGCCTGCGCTGTTTGCCGAGTGGGAAGCGCTGGTCGGAACCCACGCTTGTCACGGCCGCGTGTCGTATGATGCCCGGCTCGTCGCCGCCATGCGGACTTACGGTATCACCCGGCTACTCACCTTTAACGGCCCCGACTTCGCCCGGTTCCCCGGGCTGACGATCCTCGACCCGGCCATCATCGCAGCCCCGGCCAATCCTCCGCCGAGCACCACGCCGTGACCCATCAAGGCGACCATGCCCAGGCCCTTGGCGATCGACACCCGCTCCGGCCTGACGGTTCGCGGGGCAGCATCGCGACCTGCCGCGACTCCAGGTCGCAATCCGAGGGACGGCTGCGAGGCTCCCTCAACGATGGGCTGGGCCGGGTTTCGCCGGTTCGGCGTCCAGGGGCCGAGCATCCCACACCTTCACCTCGTCACCGCTGGCGGAGGCGAGGCGCTTACCGTCCGGACTGAACATAACGCTCATGACACCCTCGGTGTGCCCCTTGAGCGTGAGAGTCTCCTGGCCGGTCAAGGCGTCCCACACCTTCACCATACGATCCCAACTGGCGGAAGCGAGCCGCTTGCCGTCCGGGCTGAACGCCACGCTCACGACCGGCGCGGCATGCCCCTTGAGGGTGAGAGTCTCCTGGCCGGTTCTGGCGTCCCAGACCTTCACCGTTTGATAGTTGGCAGAGGCGATCCGTTGGCCGTCGGGGCTGAACGCCACGCTGAAGACCGGGCCGGTGTGCCCCTTGAGGGTGAGGGTTTCCTGGCCAGTCGCGGCGTCCCACACCTTTACCGTCTCATCGAGGCTCGCGGAGGCGAGCCGCTGGCTGTCGGGGCTGAATGCCACGCTCCAGACCGGGCCGGTGTGCCCCTTGAGAGTGCGGATTTCCTGCCCGGTTCTGGCGTCCCACACCTTCACCGTCATATCCTGACCGGCGGAGGCGAGGCGCTTGCTGTCGGGGCTGAACGCCACGCTATAGAGACAGTCGGTGTGCCCCTCGAGAGTGAGGATTACCAGCCAGGTCCCGGCGTCCCGCACCGTCACCGTCTCCTGACCGGCAGAGGCGAACGGCTTGCCGTCCGGGCTGAACGCCACGCTCCCGAGAATGCCGGGACCATCGAGGGTGAGGTGGCCCGAGAAGAACTTACGTTGCCAGTAAAACCATTCGATACTCGGCGATCGATGCCGCCCTGATTGGCCGGAAGCTGATCGTCAAGCCCTTGACGCAGGAGGTCGCTGTTTTGGTCTTCCCAGTACCGCTGGACGAGATTCATGCGGGCGTCGTACAGACGTTGTTCGGCCAGTTCAGTCTGTTCCCGTTCCCTGGCCTGGGCCTTGCGGGCGTCTTGCTCGCGGTTGAGGGCGTCTTGACGAGCATCGAGCGCGGCGAGTAACCCCAGGCTGGTCCCGATCAGCCCTCCCAGGACCGCCACCACCAATGCCGCCGTGAGACCCGCGATCACGGGACGCCTGCGGCACCACCGCCAGCCTTTCTCGAGTGCGCTCACCGGCCGGGCCTGGATGGGTTCTCCACCCAGGAACCGCCGCAGCTCGGCGGCCAGCGCCTGCGCGGACGGGTAGCGCCGCTGGGGATCCTTATCCAGGCACTTCAGGCAGATGACCTCGAGATCTCGGGGAACCTTCGGATTGACTTTGGAGGGAGGAACCGGCGGCTGCTGGCGCACACGGTCGAGCGTCTCCAGGACCGAGTCACCACTGAAAGGCGGCTTGCTCGTGAGCAGGGCGTACAGGACCGCTCCCAGTCCGTAGACGTCGCTCAGGGTCGTCACCAGCCGCTTGCTCCCGGCGGCCTGCTCGGGGGCCATGTAGGCCGGAGTGCCCAGGACGGCGCCCGACTCGGTCAGGCTGCCATCGCCCGCGACGTGCTTCGCCAGGCCGAAGTCACTCACATGCGGTTGGCCTTGCTCGTCGAGGAGGATGTTCGAGGGCTTGAGGTCACGATGGAGGATACCGCGCTGGTGGGCGTGGTGGACGGCCTCCGCGATCGTGACCATCAACGTTGTGGCGCCTTGCGGATTTGTGGTGTACCTAGAGAGTGTCCGGCTCAGGCACGGGCCGCCGATCAGCTTCATGGAGAAATAGCGCCGACCGTCGTGCTCTCCCACTTCGTGGATCGGCACAATGTGGGAGTGGTCGAGCCGGGCGACCGCCTCGGCCTCGTTCTGAAACCGCCTCAGCTCCGCCTCGCCGGCCAGCGCCGGCCCGGATCATCTTCAACGCCACGAGACGATTGAGGCTGATCTGGCGGGCCTCGTAGACGACGCCCATGGCGCCGCTGCCCAGCTCCCCGCGAATCTCGTAGTCGCCGAAGTAGCGAATCCGGGTGCCGGGATCGACCGAACCCTCATCGTCGGCCGGCCCATCGCTGGGTGCGAAGTTGGCGGTGGGTTCCGAATCGGTCGGCGGATCAGACTGCTCCGAGAAGACGGGGGCGGCCCTGGTGTCGGCGTCGGTCAATGTGTGGTCGGCTGGCGCTCCAGCAGTGCCGGCCGTCGGCTTGGGCTCGTCCTGGGACGATTGGAGATCGTCCTGACTCTCCATGACGCCTCCGAGCAGGCAGGCCGGACAAAGGCCCTGGGGGGCGTGGGCCGGCATCTCGCGGCCGCAGTTCGGACATCGTTGCGGTTCGGACATGGGAGGGCTCCCTATAAAGTCGATTCGGGACCTCTCTCTCATACGCAAACCAGCCAAGGATCTAACGCGGCCGCGCGGCAACCCCTGTCGACCCCAACCGGATTTCACGCGGAGGCGACGCGGAGGAATCTGTCATCAATCCGAATCCGATTCTCAGCCATCTGGGTCTTCCTCCGCGTCCTCCGCGCCTCCGTGTGAGATTCTTCTCATTGCGAACCTGAGCAAGGCTCAGTGATCCGACGGAGGAAGATTCTTACAAGGCTTCTCAAGGGTCAGGACGTGATCGCCTCAAACAGCGACCGGATCTCGTCTTCCATCTCGGACGGGTCGTCGAGGGTGGCGGCAATCTGCTCTTCGAGAATCTCGCGATAACGCTTCCGGAGCCTGTGAACGGCCATATTCACGGCTTCCTCGGTCTTGCCGAGCTCGGCCGCCAGGGTCGCGATCGGCACCGCGCCTTTTCCTTGGGTGAGGACGATCTTGAGGTGGTCGAACAGCTCGGAACGGCCCTTGGCGGCGTATTCGCGCGCAGCAGGTCGACGACCGTTTCGAGCAAGGTCAGCGCCCAGGCGCGGTCGAACAGGCGGTCGGGCGTGAGCGTGTCGATCGGCTCGAAGCGATAGCGATCCTCCGCCCCGTGCGCATCGATCGAAACGGTCGGGCGCTGCCGCGCCACGCCATCATTCGGCGGAACTGATCGATCAGGAAGTGCTGGCAATCGGTGCGCAGGAACGCGCGGAATCGCCCCTTGCCCGGCTCGGCTGCCGCAAAGATGCCTTTCTCCAGCAATCGCGCGAAAAACTCCTGGGTCAGGTCGAGGGCTTGATCGGGGCCGTTCCCCTTTCGCCTGATGAACGCGTAGATGGGATACCAGTAAACGGAGCAGAGTTCGCCCAGGGCCGCGCGAGCCTGCGGCGAGCCCGGCGAGCCCGCTCGGATGATGAGGCTCCAGTGAGTTGACGGGAACCGCCCCGAGGCGTTGGTGTCTGGGTCGGGATTGTGGAGCATGACGATTCCTCTTCCGGCTCTGACGTGAGTCCCCCCTTTTGGTATCCTCTCCAATACAACGCGGCGACGGACGTTTCCCGACTCACTGGTGTGCTGGTATTGTAAGATTCCGCGGGTGAGCGTAACACTCCTCGAGCGCCTCTTCTGTCCACTCATGATGAAGATGACCCGAAACGCATTGGTCTTCGAGGTCTCATCCCGATGAGTCGCGTCATTCTCAAGGAACTCCGGCTCCGCAATTACCGAGCGTTCGCCGATGCTCGTTTGGTCCTCGACGACGTCACGTTTCTGGTCGGCCGCAATGGAGCCGGGAAGTCCACCCTGATGGATGCCTTCAGCTTCATCAGCGAGGCCGTGACCAACTCTCTGGGCACGGCGCTCGAACGTCGCGGCGGGTTCCTGGGGCTCTTCCCCCGCGACTCGCATCGAAGGGCTCGAAGTGGGATCTCCGTCGCCGTTTGCCTCCAGGGCGAGGGCGAACCTCCAGTCCTCTACGGTTTCACGATCGGTTGGGATTCGCGCAAAGCCGGCTATCGCGTCGAGCAGGAGATCCTCGAAGAGGATAGGGGTCCGTCATTTAAGCGAGGCAAGAGAGATTTCCGGAGCAATGTGGATTCACTCCAGCCGGTCATCGACCGGGAAACGCTCATCCTGCCACTGATCGCCGGAGCCAGCGCGTCGTGGAAGACAATCGTCGAGGCACTCCGGCTCGTCTCGGTCCATCAATTTTCTCCACAAGCCATACGGAGCGAACCGAAGATTGGCAGGCAAGAGCGTCTGAGCGGTGACGGCGATAATGCCGGCGATATCCTGAAGCACATCGAGTTGGAAGACAAAACCTGGATCGAACAGCATCTCGCCGCGGCTGTTCCCGGTATCCGAGAGGTCTGGGTTAAGACCGTGGTAGGCCGGCGGGTTATTGGGTTCGCTCAACAAGGCAACGACGGTCAGGTCGAACAATTTGATGCCTCCGTCATGTCCGACGGCACGCTACGCAGCCTGGGCACCTTGCTGGCGTTGCGGCAGACGCCTCGCCCGTCGATCGTCCTGCTCGATGAGATCGAGGACTCGCTTCATCCGTATGCTCACGGCGTTCTGCTCGAGGCCATCGACGAGGCGAGCGTCGAATTCCCAGTCGTGGTCTCGACTCACAGTCCGGAGATCCTCAGCCATCCCACGGCTCTGGGCGAACGGATCCGGATTATCCAGTGGAACGAGGGGACGAGTCAAATCTACAACCTGAGTGAGAATGTCCAGGCCAATCTGAGGCCGCCGCTGACCGTCGGCCAATTGCTCCGGGCCAACGCCCTCTGGACTGCTGCCGAACCATCAACGACCGGCGACGAAGAAAACTTCTTCAGGTTGATATAATCCATGGCCAAGTACGTCATCGTGCCGATCGTTGAAGGCGACGGGGAGGTGGAAGCCGCGCCGATTCTGCTCCAGAACTGGCTGAGGTTCCGGCGATACTGAAACGTCGAGGTCGATCTTGCCGGCCCCGTTCGGGCAAGCGGAAAGGGCTCCGTCACGGTCGCTCACGACAGCACTCACGGTCGGGGAGTGGAACACTACGTCCGTTTGGCATTGCTGCGTCGGCCCGATGTCATTTTCATTCTTGTCGATGCCGACGAAGATTGTCCGCGAATGCTCGCCACCGGCCTACTCGCCCGAGCACGAACCCTGGTCCCGGCCGATTATCCGATTGGGGTCGTAGTCGCCAAGAGAGAGTATGAGGCGTGGTTTCTCGCGGCTTTCACGTCAACCCGATTCCGTCAAGGGTTGATGGATCAAGGATACCGCCTGACGCGGCAATCGCTCCCTCATGGTGTGGATGTCGAAGCGATTGCGGATTGCAAGAAGGAAGTCGCCAAGCTGCTTGGTCTCAAGAAATACAAGGAAAGAACCCATCAGCCCGCCCTGACCGAAATCCTGCCCTTCACGCCAGGGATGACCCGGCACTCGCGATCCTTCCGGAAATTGCTCAAGGAGCTCCATGAACTCCTGGTCCGAGCACGACGACGTCGGTCCTCATCGGAACGCGAGCCGAGACGTCGCGACGCGAATTCGTCCAGAAAGCGATCCTGACCACGATCCCGTCATGCTCCCGGCGGCGGGAAGACATCGTCAACCGTCAGGAGGATGTGAGCGATCTCGACGAGCTTCTGGTTGCGGTCGCGCGCCATCTTGCGCATTCGCCGGAAGGCCTCTTCTTCGTCCAGCCCGGATTTCTTCATGAGCAGCCCCTTGGCGCGCTCGACGATCTTGCGGTCCTCCAGCGCCTGACTCTTGTCCGCGGACTCCTTGCGCAGCGCCTGGAACTGGCCGAACCGCTGCATCGCGATCGCGATGGCCGCTTCAAGGTCGGCCTGCTTGGTCGGCTTGACCAGGTAGGCCAGGATGTGGTCGCCCTTGGCGCGTTCGAAGAGCTGGGGGCGGTGATAGGCCGACACCAGGATGACGGGGATCGGCTCATCCTCGGAGATCGCCTCAGCGGCCTCGATCCCGTCCAGGTCCGGCATCTTGATGTCGGTGATGACCAGATCCGGACGGAGGGCCTTGCACTGCTCGACGAGGTCCCGGCCGTTCTCGGCCACGGCGACGAGCTGGTGACCCAGTCGGGGGAGGATGCGCAAGTAATAATCCCGCACATCTTTCTCATCGTCGGCGACGGCGATCCGCAGGGACTGGGTCATGGGATTCCTCGCGGTAAGGTGACGATGATTTCGGCGCCGGGGCGCCGGCCTCGGCGACGGCGATCTGTCCCCCGTGGGCTTCGACGATCCGCCGGCTGATGGCCATGCCCAAGCCGGTCCCCTTGGTCTTGGTCGTGAAGAACGGTTCGAAGATCCGCTGCCTCTGCTCGGGAGTGAGTCCCGGCCCGTGATCGCGCACCGCGATGCGGAGCGCCGACTGCCCGTCGAGCTCCTCAGCACGGCAACGGATCTCGATCCAGGCGGCCCCGGCGCTGGCACTCAGCGCGTTATCCAGGATGTTACGGAAAACCTGCCCCAGCCGGAAGGGGTCCGCCGCGCAGTGCAGGTCCACACCGTCGATCACCTCGCGGAGGATGTCCTCCCGACCCTGACGAGCACTCTCGAGCTGCGCCCAGGCCTCACGCCAGACCTCCGCCACGTCGCAGGCGCGGATGTCCATCAGGATCGGCGACGCATAGGTCCGCACATCGTCGAAGAGGCGGTACAAGTCGTCCTGGGCCGCCTGGAGCCGGGCGATGAGGTTGAGGGCCTCCGGACGATCCTCGACCTCCAGGGCGAGCATCTCCAGGCAGACCTGGCTGCGATGGAGCGCATTGCGGCTCTCGTGGCTCAGGCCGGCGACCATCTCGCCGATTCCAGCCAGGCGCTCGGCCTGCAACGCCCGCTGCTGAGCCTCCTCCAGCGCCGTGAGGTCGTGTCCGATGGCCAGCACACAGGCCTCGCCACCGGGGCCCTCGAGGAACCGGTTGGCCCACTCGATCGTCCGGCGACGACCGTCCCGAGTCAGGATCGGGTAGGTGATCGGATCGCCGCCCTCCCCGGCGAGAGCCCTGAGGAACGCGTCGCGAGCTCGGCACCGGTCGCGCGGCGGCACCAGCGTGGCGAACCAGTCCTCGCCCCGAACCTCGTCCGGGCAGCAACCCGTCACCCGCTCCAGGAACGGGTTGACCCGGAGGATCCGTCCCTGACGGTCCAGCACCAGCACCAGCGCCTGCGCGGTCGCGATCAATCCTTCGGCGAAGTCGCGCTCCCGACGGACCGCCTCCTCCGCCATCCTCCGCTCGGTGACGTCTTCGACCGTCCCCACGTGCCCGATCACCTCACCCCGATCGGAGTGCAGCGGCACCGTGCGGTCATAGACCCAACGCACCGTGCCGTTAGGCCCCAGCGACCGATACTCCATCGAAAACACCCCGCCGGCCGGCGCCAACTGCGACCATTGCTCCAGCACCTGATCGCGGTCCTCGGGATGGATGAACCGTGACCATCCCTCGCCCAGGCCCTCCTCGGGTTGAAATCCGTAGATCTCCTGGCATCGCGGGTTCGTGTAAGTCGTGTGGCCCTCGCCATCCGTGAGGAAGATGCCGACCGGCGACCCCTGGCACAAGGCGCGGAACCGCTGCTCGCTGGCCTGTAGCTCCCTCTCGACTCGCTTCCGCTTGGTGATGTCGGTCGCGATGCCGCCAACTGCATAGATCGACCCGTCAGCCCCGGGAAGGGGAAACTTGATCGACAGATACGTGTGCACGCCGTCGTCCTGGTCGAAGACTTCCTCCGTCTCGATCGCTCGTCCCAGATCCAGTACCGTCTGGTCGTTCATCCAGAACCGCTCCGCAGTCTCACCGGGGAAGAGATCCGCGTCCGTCATCCCCACAATCTGATCGAGTGAGAACCGTGTGAGCATCTCGAGCCGGCGATTGGCCAGCAGATAGCACCCCCTGACGTCCTTGAGAAAAATCACGGACGGCGAGTTGTCCAGGATCGCACGCAACCGCCCCTCGCTCCGCTCCAGCTCCTCGTGGTATCGCCTCGCCTCCTGGACGCTGGCCTCGGACCGCCGTCGAGCGGCGTGCAGCACCTCCATGAAGCTGCTGACCAGCGCCCCTTCCGACACGAACACCACGAGCCGGAACTGGTCGTTCGCGCTGTCGAGTTGGAACGAATTGAACGGCGGCAGATGGATATAGGCGCAGAACATCGCGGCCAGCACCGTGGCCGCAAGACCTGGGCCCAGGCCTCCCAGCCAGGCGCAGAACGTCACCGCCGGCAGATACACCAGCAACGGAGGCCCCGGCCCCACCCGCGACTCGACCATCGCCTTGAGGAACAAGGTCAGAATCATCGCGAAAGCGGCCGCGCCATAACGCCTAATTATTGAAAATAACTTCATATATACATTTTATATCTAAGTTGAGGATGCATCCGCGCCCATCGCGAACTCGCTCTCATGGTAGATCGTCGAGGCCACCTGGAAAAGGGCTGGAATCGGAGAAAAAATGACTTGACTTTGTCTCGCCGGCCCTCTTAACCTCAACTGTTGTTGGCGATCTGCCCATGTCGGCAGTTTGGTCGGGATTCATCCGCGGCCCTTCGCAATCCCAGAGATTGGGAGGGTTACTCATCTGATATAACGGGTCGGAAGACCCATCGATTCGGCCACGATGCCCCACTGTGCCCCAAAGCACGGCGGGGTTTTCTTTTTCGAAATGCCCGAGATCCTCGAAACACCGAACGACAGAGGACTTGATGAAATGGAACGATCCGATCTCGATCTGCGCTTCTCGGTCTTTGAGAGCACCACCCCCAGCATCGGCACGCTGTTGCTCTACATCCACCTGCGAGCCCAGCCTCGGCGGCCACCCGGGTCTCCGCCGGAATACCTGGTCTTGTATCGGGAAAAGTCCGCATGCTCCCCGGCCTGGATCACCACCTCGGTGGTGACGGATCAAGACGTTCTTCGGCTGGAGACGCTCTTGGTCGCCGCGGGATTCCCGATGAGGGTCCCTCGCGTCGCCCCGAACGAGAGCCTGCTGGGCGGGGAACAATACGTCGTGCTCGAAGCCCGGATTCGCGGGCGAAGCGCCTCACTGGAGCTCACCCTGGAAGATGCGGGGTTCGCCGGGGAAGATGCTGCGCCCTGCGCGCGGTGCTGCATCGGCTCGCGGCGATGGCGCCGACCGACCGCCAAGCCCCGGTCCAGAGCGTGGTGGACCACCTGGTCTTCGATCGGAGACACCTGGCCTGCCTGGGACCATCCTGCGACGGCCTCGTCTCTCACCGCCGTACCTGGAGGAGAAGGTTTGCCGTCGAGGTCATCGAAGGCCCCGCTTTCTGGGCCGGTGGCCGAGACGGTGGGCCGCACCCGGCGTCCGCGCCTTCCGAGGAACTTCTCACGGAACACTAGCCGGCTCTCAAGAAACGGGGACGGGCTCCGATTCTTCAAAGTGCCTGCCCCCTCTTTGTGAGGGGCTTTGAGAGACTGTCCATCGAGATTGATACCAGTGATTTCTTCCAGACGGCGAGGCCCCGTCTCGGCCATCGCACTGACCTCTGGAATGGGGAGGCTCTGTCCTAGCTACTGAGGGGCGCGCCTGAGTGGGCGAAGGCCGGGATGATACCGGCTTGGACGGAGTCTCCCCTTCCGGAGGGGGCGAGGGACCGATCGAGGAACACCGGCCTCGATCATTGCCGGCCCGGGAAATGCCGCGACCTTCCGCGGATTCCTTGCGAAGTGAAGAGGATGACCATGCTCGTCTTGAGTCGAGGAACGAACGAACAGATCATCGTGGACGACCTCATCCGAATCACGATCCTGGGGGTGCGCGGCGATACGGCACGGATCGGAATCGAGGCGCCGGCTAGAGTCACGATCCTCTGCGATAACCTCTCGGTTGGACCGCACCGGCCGAAGGACGAGATCGTGCCGAGCGGGTGAGTTGCCTCGCAATCAATCGAAGAACCGATGCACCGCGACCCGAAAGTCGCCCAGCAGGTCGGGGACGGTCAGCTCGTCCTCCGGGCCCAGGACCAACGGCTCATCATCCACGCTGTAGATATGAGCCTTGTGCGATCCGGGATCGAGTACGATGACCTTCAACACCCCAGCCTTCAGATACTCGCCAATCTTGATGTGGATGTCGCGCCGCGAATCTCCGGACGAACGGACCTCGATGACCAGCTCGGGGACCTCCGGACCATAGCCGGCCGACAATGGCCCCTTGGGTAGCCGGGCATAGCTGTAATAGGCGACGTCGGCCTCGCGCACGGTGTCCGGGTCGCGCTCGGTGATGATGCCGGAGTCGTTGCTCATCACACGCCCGAGGTCGTGCTCCTCGGCGTACGTGTCCAGGATTCGCCCAGCCTTGAGACAAGTCCGACCATGACGTCGATCGGGTGGCGGCATCGCAACGATCCTTCCTTGAAAGAGCTCCTCGGGATGGCCGGGGTCGGGCCGTTGGCTGAACTCCTCGGCGGTCATCAAGGCCTCGGCGGTTGCCATGGGACGGCTCCTTGAATGGGATCGACCAACGTTCAGCTCTGGATCGCCCGCAGGTATCGCTCCGCCGAGCGGCGGACGACCTCCTTGCCCCGGGTCGGGATGATGCCCTTACCTCGGGTGAAGAATGCACCATAAATCCGGTCATATGGGAGCGGGTCGAGGCATTCCAGGATGTGGCGGATCGCCGGGGCGTTCAGCGGGATGTAGTTAGGATAGCTGTACATGAAAGTGACCTGCTTGGGGTCCATGCAGATCTGTGGCTGGTCGCCGGCCATGAGCGCTCCGCGTCCGCCGGCGCCGGCGGGCCAGTGGAGCACCTGGTAGCCTTCGAAGTGGCCGCCGGTGCTGACGAGCGCCAGGCCGTCGCGCAGGTCGAGCGTCCGGCCCTTCCAGAAACGGATGCACGGGTCCGGGCGCATCACCCATTGACGCTCGGCCTCGTGAAGGTGGATCGGCGCGCCGTCGAAGGCCCGGCTCCACTCCACCATCGCCGTGTAATAGTGCGGATGCGAGACCGCGATCTCGGCGATCCCCCCCAGCTCCTTGACCCGCGAGATCGTCGCGTCGTCCACGAGCGCAACGCAATCCCACAAAATGTTCCCCTTGGCCGTCTGGATCAGGAACGCACGCTGGCCGATGCCGAACTTCGGCGCGGTGTTGATCGAGTAGAGCCCGGCTTCTTCCTGCTTGATGATGTTCTTGTGCGACGATCGCAGCTCGTCCAGCGTCGTCCACTGCTGTCCGTCGGGATGGACGTACTGCCGCTCGTCCTCGCAGATCGGGCAGTGTGCGGGGGGCCGTGCCGACTCGGCGAATTGCGTCCCGCAGGTGATGCAGAGATAGGGTGTGCCCGTGTGCGGCTCGTCCACGGCACCGGCGGCCGGCTGCGTCGCGGAAAGCGCCACCAGCGTGGCGGCCGAGGTCGAACAGTCCTTGATGAACGTTCGGCGTGTTCGATCCTGTCCCATGCTTGCCTCTCGTGATTCTCGCGGGTCTGGTCGTGATCGCGGGCCAACGTTCATTGTACCGGAATCTTGGTCCAGGCGCGGGAACAAGTCAAGCGAGCGGCCCGATGAGGTTCCGAAGTCCTATGCCGATCGCAGTATGGGGCGGGGTCTCGGTGCCGCTCAGAACCAGATCTCGAAGCGAGTCATGAACAGGTCGCTGGTCCGGGCGAAGCCCCCGGGAGCGTAGACCACGGGGCTGCCGAACCCGGCGTGCTGCCAGTCGAACAGGACATGGATATACGGATTCCAGTACCAGTTGATGCCGAGGTCGGTGACGAAGAGTCGGTTGGTCCAGTCGTTGGGGTCGGCCAGGCCGGCGGAGAAGACCTGCTGGCCGAGGCTCAGGAAACTGTACCGGCCGAGGACTTCCCATGCGCCCAGCCCGAACCGGCCCGGGCGGAGGTCGAACGATCGGAGCGGCGTGACTCGTCCTCGACTGGCCAGGCGCTCGCCGGTCAGGAAGTACGACGCCTGCACGTAGAAGCTCTCAATCGGCAGGTGCACCCGGCTGTTCGTGTTGGTTCGCCAGGGCATAATCCTGGAAGCCGCTCTGCCACTCGGCCAGGACCATCAAGCTCCGGTAGAAATAGGCCGTATGCAGCGACCAGAGGTTACGCGGGCCCGAGGCCACCACGTTGTTGTTGAACGTCAGGAACGGGACGCCGATCACGTTGCTGCCGCTCGTCGGCACGATCGTCCGCAATTCCTGGGGCACGGGCACATGGTTCTGATCGCCGGCGACCAGCGAACCGCCGATATTCCAGTTCTCCAACGGCGAGTCCTTCACCGGGCGGAACGGGGCGAAGTTGAGGAACCCGATGAAGCTCTTGGGATTGCTCAGGTCGAACTGGGCGTTGGGGACGCTGTTGAAGATCCCCGCGGCGTAGTCGATCCGCCCGGCCACCGACTCGCCCCAGAGCATCGTGCCCAGGTCGCGGTTCATGCCGAAGTTGTTGAAGAACACCGACCACTCGCCGCTGGCCAGCGCCTCGGTCGGCTGGGCGTAGAACTCGTAACAAAACGGCGACTTGAACCGGCCGAAGCGGAACTGGATTCGCTTGTCGTAGTTCACGTTCAGGAAGACATCCAGGGCGGCGAACGAGTCGAAGGCATCGTTGAACGAGACATAGTATTCATAAGGTCGCGTCAGGTGACCATTGAAGACGAACCACTGACGGGCGATGCTGAAAGTATCGGAGACAGGCGTCTGGTCGCGGATGCCGTAGAATCGTCCGTCGAGCTCGGTCAGGTCGTGGAACTGGATGTCGAACTCGTCGTCGGCCGTCCGGATCTGGAACCCGGGGCCCCACCGCGTCTGCGCCGGGATGTTGGGCAGCACCGCGGGCATGTCGAAGCGCGGCGACGGCAGCTCGGCCGCCGGCCCGAAGCCGGCCGCCGTGCCGCCGAAGCCCACCTCCTCGGGGACGGTCCCGCCCGGCTCGCCGGCGTCGACGTCGGCCGCCAGCCCCGACATCCCGCCACCGGCCGAGAGCCCCGACGTCCCGCCGCCGGCCGGCAGCCCCGACGTCCCGGCCCCGGCCCTGGTCCCGTTCGCGCTCGCTGGTCGGCGCGGCCCCCTTCACCTGTCGCAACTCCGTCGAAAGCTGATCGACTTGCGTCGAGAGCTTCTGGACCGTCGACTCCAACTGGCGGACGTGCTCCGGATCGGGCATCCGCTTGAGCAGGTCCTCCATCTGGCGGAGCCGCTCCTCCAGCGCGGCCTCGTGCGCTGTGCGCGTCTCGGAGGAGGCCGGGAGCGCCGCCGCCGCGGGTACCGACGGCGGAGGAGCGGCCGGAGACTGCCCCGGTGCGCGGCAGGGAACGCCGAGGCCGAGGCCCAGCGTGCTGAGCACCATCGACAGCCATCGGCGAATCCGTCCGCGATCGGCACATCTCGCCATGCATCCGCCCTCCGACAGCCAAGCCGTGCACAGGCTGCGCGCACAAAAAAAACCCCTACCGAGGGGAAGGTCCCCCTGGGTAGGAGTTATTAACCCCTTGCGGGGTGGTTCAACGTTGGGGCGAACTCCATCACCCCTCCCGACAGCGAACCGGGATTTCTTGTTATGATGGATCGGCATGCAGCCCGGCAGACTTTAACTTCAGTTTTTCAGTTTTCAGCGATCCCCGATTGCTTCTTTCTCCCACTGAAAACTGAAAACCGAAAACCGAAGCGTGACATTCCCGGCGTGCCTCTCGCCCAGATGTAGGGGGAGATCATCAGTCATGGCGGAAGCGAGCCACACTCCCGAGGAGTTGCTGGAGCAGGCGAGGGCCGGAGACCTCGAGGCATTCGGGCAACTGCTGGCGCAGTATCGCAACTACACCCGGCTGCTGGCACGCACGCTGATCGGCACCAACCTCCGACTGCGTCTGGATCCCTCCGACCTGGTGCAGGAGACCTTCCTCGAGGCGCACCGGGACTTCCCTCAGTTCGAGGGTTCGACCGAGCGGGAGCTACTGGCGTGGCTGCGACGGATCCTGGCACGCAACCTGGCCGACCAGGCCCGGCACCAGAAGGCCGGTTTGCGAGATTATCGCCGGCAGGAGTCGCTGGAGGTGGTCTTGGAGCGGTCCGGCGCCCGGGTGCAGCAGGCGCTGCTGGCGACGGCCTCCTCCCCCAGCGCGGCGGCCGCTCAGCGAGAGCAAGCGGTCCTGCTGGCCGACGCCCTGGCCGGCCTGCCGCCCGACTATCGCGAGGTGATCATCCTGCGGAACCTGGAGCGGCTCCGGTTCGAAGAGGTCGCCGCCCGCATGGGCCGGTCGCCCGGCGCGGTTCGAATGCTCTGGACCCGGGCTCTGGAACGGCTCAGCACCGCACTGGAGAACCCGTCATGATCCCGCAAGACCGAGACCCGGTCAACGGGACCGGGTTCCACGAGGCGGAAGGCGAGGGCGAGCTGGCGCAGGTCCTCGACGCCTACCTGGCCGAGGTCGAGGCCGGCCGGCCGGTCGACCCGGAAGAATGGGTGGGACGACACCCGGAGATCGCCGCCCGGCTGCGCGCCTGCCTCAAGGGCCTCCACCTCGTCGAAGCGGCGGCCGAGGCGCTGGCCCTCAGTCCGCAGCCGGTCCGGTTCGACGCCCAGGACCAGCACCACGCTGATGCGGAAAACGACGCTGGGATCGACGTCGGTTCGTCCGTCGTAGCGGCTGACGGCCCCCGGCTCGGCGACTTCCGGGTGATCCGCGAGCTGGGCCGCGGGGGCATGGGTGTGGTCTACGAGGCCGAGCAGCACTCACTGGGCCGTCGCGTGGCGCTGAAGGTCCTTCCGTTCGCCGCCGCGATGGACCCGCGACAGATCGCCCGGTTCCGCGTTGAGGCCCAGGCGGCCTCGCACCTGAACCACCCGCACATCGTGCCCGTCTATTCGGTCGGCTGCCAGCGCGGCGTCCATTACTACGCCATGCAGCTCATCGAGGGACCGACCCTCGCCGAGCGGATCGCCGAGCTCCGCAGACAAGCCCCTGGTTCCGTTGCGCCTCTTCGTCCCCCCCTTGCGAAGGGTGGGCTCGGGGGGGTGTATGGATGCGATCCTCTGGACGCGATTTCCGGATCGGTGGATCCGGAACCCCCCCCTTCGCAAGAGGGGGAGAATGAGTCCCCGGTTCGGCATGCGTCTCCCGACACCCGAAGGGTCGCCGCCGAGGGGCCATCCGCAGATCTCCTCGACACCGTGTCCCTCGCGACGACCTCCACGCGCCAGCGCACCTTCTTCCTCGAGGCCGCCCGACTGGGCCGCCAGGCCGCCGAAGCCCTTGAGCACGCTCACCAGCAGGGGGTGCTTCATCGCGACGTCAAGCCGTCGAACCTGATCGTCGATCATCGCGGCCACCTGTGGGTCACCGACTTCGGGCTGGCCCGTTTCCAGGACGAGGGGAGCCTGACGGCAACCGGCGACCTGCTGGGCACACTCCGCTACATGAGTCCCGAGCAGGCGCTGGCGAACCGGGCGGTCGTCGACCAGCGGACCGACGTGTACTCCCTCGGCGCGACCCTCTACGAGCTGCTGACGCTCCAGCCGGCCTTCGCCGGTTCCGACCGCCAGGAGCTGTTCCGGAAGATCGCCCAGGAAGAGCCGCGCCGGCCCCGCGCGATCAACCCCGCGGTGCCGAGGGACCTGGAGACCATCATCGTCAAGGCGATGGCCAAGGACCCGTCGGGCCGCTATATCACGGCTCAAGAGCTGGCCGACGACCTCCACCGATTCCTCGACGACCGCCCGATCCTGGCCCGGCCGCCCGGCCCGCTGGAACGTTCGGCGCGGTGGGCTCGACGCCATACGGCGGCCGTCGTGGTCGCGATCCCGATGCTGGCCATCATGGTCCTCGGCCTGAGCGCCGGCATCATCGTCGTGCTGGCCAAGCAGGCGGAGATCGAGCGGGCGCGCGACGCGGCCCGGACTCAGCGGGACGAGACCCGACGCGCCATCAAGGAGTGGTACACCGACATCGCCGAGAACTGGCTGGGCCAGCAGCCCGACTTGCAGCCGCTCCAGCGCGAGTTCCTGCTCAAGGCCCTGAAGTATTACCAGGCCTTCGCCCTCGAGAAAGACCCGGACCCGGCCGTCCGCGCCGAGGCCGGCGAGGCCGCATTTCGTGTGGCGGAGATCCAGCGGAAGCTCGGGCGCCTCGACGAGGCCGAACGGGCCTACCGGCAGGCCATCGCGGTGCTGGAAGCCATCCCCGCCGGAGTGCTCGACGGCCGCAACCAGCCCGAGGGCACCGCATCCGCCGACATCGTCCGCGAGACCCTCTGCCGGAGCTACAGCGGGCTGGGCAGCTTGTTGATCGACACCAACCGCTCCGACGAGGCCGGGCGCATCCTGCGCCGTGCCGCGGAGCTGACCCAGGCGCTCGTCGACGACACCGCCGACACTCCGCAGAACCGCCCGCTCCTGGCCTCCTCCTACCACCGGCTCGGCATCCTGCTCCGCCAGACCGGCCGGCCGCGCCAGGCGGAGACCGCCTATCGCAAGGCGATCGAGCTGGCCGAGTCGATCGGCGGACTCGTCGGTTTGAAGATGGAGGCCGGCTTGCATGGCAACCTGGGAATCTTGCTGACCCAGACCGGCCAGTCCTTGGCGGCAGAGCAATCCTACCGCGATGCCGTGAAATGGAACGAGGCCCTGGTCCATGGCGACCCGGGAGTGCCCGTCTACCGCCAGGAACTGGCCCGGTCGCTCCTGGCCCTGGGCAATCTCCTGGCTCAGAAGCCCGAAGGAACAACCGAAGCCGAGCGAGCCCTCCGCCGCGCCCTGGAGCTCTACGACCGCCTGGCGGCCGATGCACCGGAGGTGCCCCAGTTCCACCAGGAATTAGCGCTCACGCTGCTCAACCTGGCGAAGGTGCTCCGGACCATCGGCCACTGGCACGAAGCCGAACCCCTCTTCGAGCGATCCGGGGACTTGTACGAGACACGGGTCGCCGATCAGCCCGATCGCGCCGACGACCGCGCCGCGATGGCACAGGCCCGGTTCAACCTGGGCTCGCTCCTGGCCGCGAGGGGCAACTTCGCCGCGGCCCGCAACCGCTTGCAGCAAGCCGTAGCGTCCCAGCGGGAGGCCCTGCGATTGAGTCCTCGCGACCCATCGATCCGTGAGAGTCTGCGGCGTCAGCGCGAGACCCTCAGCAGCGTGCTGATCCGGCTCGGTTCTCACGCCGCGGCCGCGGCCGTGGCCGAGGACTTGCTCCGCGACTCCACCGACCGCTCCGCGGTCGCCGCCCTGGCCGCCAACTGGCTGACCAGTTGTGCGGCCCTGGCCGCGAACGATGAGACCCTGGCTCGCGACGGCCGCGAGGCGGCCGCCCGATCGTACGCGGTGCGCGCGCTCGACCTGCTCCGCGAAGCCGCCCGGCCCGGCGGCGATCCGACCGCATTCTACCACCTGGCCTGGCTCCTCGTGAGCTGTCCCGTCGCCGAGCTCCAGGACCCCGCCGAGGCGATCCAGATCGCCCAGGCCATCCTCGAGCGGGCCCCGACTTCCTGGGTCGCCTGGGCCACCCTGGGCGCCGCCCATTACCGCGCCGGCGACGATCCCGATGCGATCGACGCCCTCGAACGAGCCGCCGCGCTGAACCACGACGACATCCTCTATTACGGCTTCTTCCTGGCGATGGCCCACCACCGGCTCGGCCACCAGGACCTGGCCCAAGACGCCTTCGACCGCTCCGACCGATGGCTGCAAGCCATCCCCTGGAACGAGGTCGCCCAGCGAGTCCGCGCCGAGGCCGCCGAACTCCTCGGTCAGGACCGTCGCGACTCGCCCACGTCCGAACAACGGGAGACTCTGACCCCGCCAAGAAAGTAGGCCCGGCTTTCCAGCCGGATTTCCCAGGGATGTCCGGCTGGAACCCGGGACCGACGCGGTGACCGTGCGAGCATCCTGACGCAATCCACAGCCATCGCCTGGCCGCGGACCGTTCAGCCTGCGCACCATTAATCCACTCACGACCTTTGAGAGATTCCCGATTCTGAGTTTACTATTAAAAAATAAGTAGATTCATGAATTTGAAATATTGAATCTGGAATCCGATTTCCCGAGATGGGGCCGATTGGCCGCGTCATGGCCTTGTATCGTGTCTTTATTACCGAGCTGAACGCGCATCGACGACTTGCAGCCAAGGAGTACCTCTCATGAAGTTCTTCCGACACGCGTCTTCATCGCAACGTGATTCCGTCCGCCCGGACCGCCGCGCCACCCGCCCGCGCCGCAGGCGCTTCGCCCCGGCGCTTGACGCACTCGAGGTCCGCGCCCTGCTCAGCACCCTGGTTGTCACCAACACCAATGACAGCGGTTCGGGATCGCTCCGCCAGACGATCGCCGACGCCTCCAGCGGCGACACCATCACGTTCGCCCACGATCTCCGCGGCCAGACGATCACGCTGACCAGCGGCGAGCTCGACATCTCCCAGAATCTCACGATCGACGGCCCGGGCGCCGACAAACTGACCGTCAGCGGCGACGATTCCAGCGAAGTCTTCGATGTCGAGAGCGGCGCCGATGTCACGATCTCGAGCCTGACGATCACCGACGGCGTTGCGTTCAACGGCGGCGGGATCACCAACGCGGGCACGTTGACGCTGGATAGCTGCACCGTGACGAGCAACCAGGCGGACGACGGCGTCGGCGGCGGCATGGATAACCTGGGCGGCGCCACGATGACGATCAAGGACAGCACCATCTCCGCCAACGAGTCGGTCGGGGACCCGTCCGGCTACCCGGGCAACGGCGGCGGGATCGCCAACGACGGCGTCCTGACGATCACCCAGAGCGCGGTGATTGACAACCAGGCGCTGGCCGGCAGCGGGACTGTGGTTGGCGGCTCGGCGTACGGCGGCGGGATCTACCAGATCAATCCCCTCAACGGCCCCTCGACGCTGAGCCTGATCGACACCACCCTGAGCGACAACCAGGCCATCGGCGGCACTCCCACGGGAAGCTCGATCTTCGGCGGCGGCGGCGCCTTCGGCGGCGGCGTCTTCACGGAAGGCGGCACGACCATGACCTTCAGCGGCGACACGATCGACGGCAACCAGGCCATCGGTGGGACCGGCGGCACCTTCGGCTGGGCCTTCGGCGGCGCCATCAACAGCGAATTCAGCACGGTCACCATCGACCATTCCACGCTCTCGGACAACCAGGCCATCGGCGGCCCGAACGGCACGGGGATCACGGGCGATGGATCCGAGGCGACCGGCGGGGCCATCGACAGCGAGAGCGACCTGTTGACCATCAGCGACAGCGACTTCAACGGCAACCTGGCCCAGGGCGGCCAGGGCACAGGGTATCCGTTCGGGGAGGGAGGCTACGGCACCGGCGGTGCCCTGGTCTACCAACAGGGAGTCTTCTTCATCAATGGAGTGGAGACCGACAGCGAATTGACCGTCACCGGCAGCGTCTTCACGAACAACCAGGCCATTGCCGGCGACGGCCAGGGTGCTGGTAGCGGCGAGGGCGAAGGCGGTGCCCTGGACATCACCGGTGGGGGCGTTCCGACCATCACGATCGCTCAGACGAAGATCGAGGGCAACCTGGCCCAGGGCGGGAACGACAGCGGTGGCCTCTTCGCCGGGTCCGGCGTGGGTGGTGGCATCGACGCGATTGGCGCGGCGCTCGCCATCTCGGACAGCACCGTGACCGACAACCAGGCCATCGGCGGCGCGGGCTCCCTCGGCGCCTTCAGTGGCTCGGGCTCCGGCGGCGGCCTGGAGTTCAACGGAGACAGCCTCACGCTCACCGACACGGCGATCTCGAACAACCTGGCCCAGGGCGGAGCCGGAGGGATCGGCTCGACCTCCAGCGACGGTGACGGCCGCTCGGGGGGATCGGCCCAGGGCGGCGGCATCGACGGTAGCGGTGTCCTCATCATGACGCACACCGACCTTTCCGACAATGAAGCGATCGGCGGCGCGGGGGGCGATGGCGCCTCCGGCGGGAGTGGCGGCAGCGGGGGATTCGCTTTTGGCGGCGGCCTGGAGTTCGGCGGGACCGTCACGCTCTCCGGCGGCCGAGTCACCGGCAACCAGGCGATCGGCGGCGCAGGCGGTTCCGGCGCCTCGGGCGGAAGTGGCGGATGGGGAGGATCCGCCCAGGGCGGCGGCATCTATGCCTCTGGCGGTGCGCTCACGCTCTCCACCGAGCTGGTCAACGGCAATCAGGCGATCGGCGGCGCGGGGGGTGACGGCGTCTCCGGTGGAAACGGAGGATCCGCCCAGGGTGGGGGTATCGCCATCGCGGCGTCCCTCACGGCCACCTATGACCCCACCAGCGGGACCTTCACTTACTCGATCGTTCCCGTGACCCTGATTGCCACAAACCTCACCCTGTCCGGCAACCAGGCCACCGGCGGCGCGGGCGGCGGCGGCTCGACCGGCGGCGCGGGGGGACTCGCCCAGGGCGGCGGCCTGTTTATCGACGGCGGGGCCGTCACGCTCTCCGGCAGCCTCATCTCCGTCGATCATGCCGTGGGCGGCGCAGGCGGCGCAGGCGCCTCCGGTGGAGTCGGCGGCGCGGGAGGAGACGCCCAGGGCGGCGGCCTCTATGCGGTCGCCGATGTCTTCGAGATCTATGACTTCAATACCGGCGGTTATGACGAAATAATCAGCCCATCGACCGTGACCGCCTCGAAGATCAGCCTGCTCGGCGACCTCGCCCAGGGCGGCGACGGCGGCGCGGGCGGCGGCTCCGGTGGCCTCGGAGCCGGCGGCGCTGCTTACAACGATGCGGGGTCTTCCCTGAGCATCTCCAACGGCCTCCTCTCGCTCAACGCCGCCCAGGGCGGCGACGGTGGATCCGGCGGCGGCAGTGGTGGCGACGGGTTAGGCGGCGCCGTCTACAATGCCGGACCCAATGACTCGTACAGCCCGGCACTGCCCGGCGGGACCCTCGCGCTCTCCAACACGATCGTTCTCGGCAACCTCGCCCAGGGCGGCGCCGGCGGACAGGGCGGGACCGACGGACAGGGTATCGGCGGCGGCCTTTATCTCGTCTCCGGGAGCTCCACCACGTTGACCAAGACGGCCGTCTTCCTTAACTGGGCCTCCACCAGCAACAACGACATCTACGGCACCTACACCTCGAGCTGAGAGTCTCTCTCGAGCGCGGGATTGGCGGTGTGTAGGGTGGGTGGAGGCGGGCTCGGCCCGCCGCAACCCACCGAGGCCAGGCGCTCGCGATCGGTGGGTTGCGCCGAGCGATTCTCGGCTCCACCCACCCTACAAAGACGCCTCTCCGGAGAGCCTCCGCGATCGCTCATTTCCGGCCGCCGACGGTGATATCCGGCAGGTCGATCGTCTTGCCGGCCTCGGCTGTGAAGTCAACGCCGCGGTACCGATACGGTGCGCCGGGGATCAGGTTGACGAACGTCACGCGGCCGTCGGGGCCGGTGCGCAGGTTCCCGTTATGCTCCTTGTCCAGGTTCCACATCATCTCCTGGTCGGCGTTGGTCCCCTTCGACGAGCCCCAGTCGGCACCCGGGGTAATGATCAGGATCAGATGCTCCGGGAACTCGTGCGCCGGGTGATTCGCCAGCGGCTTGCCCTCGCGGTCCACGAGGCGCACGCGGGCCGAGCCGCACTTCTGGAGCTGCACCGTGGCCGGATTGGCCGCGGTCGACTTGCCCGAGATCTCGGCCGTGGCGCCGAGCTGATGCTTGAGGTCCAGGAAGTAGTACGGCAGGGTTTTCTCCGGGTCGCAGCCCGGGACCTCGAACCGCCCGTCTTTGACCCCGATCCGAGGGACCATGCCCGGGTTGAAGTGCTGGAATGGCATGCCATGCTCGCGGTAAGGTGTGTAGGCCCGACTCAGGCCGAACGCATCGGAGTTGGGCTTGCCGTCGGGCCCGATCACGCGCCCCTGGACGGTCACCCCGCGCCTCAACCGCATCGTGACCTCGAGCGTGGCCGTGCCCGGCTTGATGTCCAGGTGGGCCAAAGCATCCGGGTAGAGCGGCAGGTCGGGCTGCCAGCCGGTCCCCATCTCGCTGTGGCTGGTGGGTACGTTGATGTAGTCGTCGCTGGGCGCCTGGACGAGGAAGTGGCCCGGGCCGTAATCGACGACCTGGGTAAAGGTCCCGTCGGGTCCGCTGAAGGTATCGCGGTTGTACGTGGCGGCGTAGAGCGGGTTGTTGCGATGCGTCTGGTAATAGGAGACGAGCGCGCGGGCCACGCGCTTGCCGGACGGTTCCTCGATCAGTTTCCCATGCACCACGGCGCCCCGCCTGAGCCTCACCTCGACGGCCTGCTGCACGGCCCCCTTGGGCCAATCCAGAGTCTTCTCGCGGCGGAGATACGGCTCGCCCTCGCGGGAATACACGGTGATCGTGAAGGCATCGCCCGGCCAGGCCGCGATCCGCACGCGGCCCTGATCGTCGGTCTTCGCGCTAGTCTCGTTGCCGCGGGAATGCGGGTTGCGACGCTCGGCCCGGACGTAGACCAGCGCCCCGGCCATCGGCTTGCCGTCGTCGGCCCGGACGACCCGCACGTCGATCGCCTTCACGGGAACGAGCGACATCGTCTTGGGCTTGCTCCGCCCTTCGTCCCCGGGTGCGATCTCCAGCTTCTGGTGAGCAAACCGCGGGTCCTCGACCTCGAGCGTAATCGCCGCCCGCGCGCCAGACCGACCAGCCGGAACCGCCCATCGGCGTCGGTCGTCGCCGAAACGGGCCAGAGGTTTTCTTCTCCGCTCGTATGGTAAGGATTATAGTCATGATCGCGGATTTTCAGGTGATTGACTCGAACCGTGACCCCCGCCGCGGGCTGGTTCTGCACGTCAACCAATCGACCCTCGACAACCTTCTCGGGATCGAGCGTGATCGTCGTCTCCTGGCTCGCGGCGTCGGCCTTGAGCCAATTCCCGTCGAAGGCATAGCCCGCCGCGACGGCCCGGATGCTCAGCCACGCCAGCCGGGCGGGCGGGATGGTCGGGTATTCGACCCGGAATCGCCCGTCAGCGCCGGAAATGGCCATGCCCGCGAGCTGGTAACGCTCGAAACTCCCGGCTCCATCGCTGGCCTGCTTGCGCCGCTCGGAGATGACGGCCACGGTCGCGCCGGCGATCGGCTGGTTTTTCTCGTCCACCACGCGGCCGGTGACGGTCCGGCGCGGTTCGGCCGGAGCCTCGTCGTTCGCGGTTGACGCAGGGGCCTGATCGACCACCGGCGCCGCGGCGGCTCGGACGCCCAATCTCAGGACCGACAGCGGCAGGATCAGGACCACCAGCGCGATCAGGCCCAGCACAACCACCGGTCGGGTCAGGCGGCGCCGGGGACAGCCCGCGTCGAGGATCGACAGCAGTCTCCCTTCCAGATGCGACGGCCGCGCCATCGCCAGGGCGGCCAGCGAATGACGATGCCGCGATCGAAGCGACCGGGCCAGGTCGAGCAGATGCGCGGCGTAATCCGAAGCGCGGGAGCCCGCGAGCAGGACGATGTCGTCGCAGGCGCGCTCGCGCTCGATGCGCATTCGACGCGCCGCGATCCAGGCGAGCGGGTTGAACCAGTACACGGCACACGCCGCCTGGGCGATGGTTTGGGTCAAACAGTCGAGCCGATGAACGTGGGCCAGCTCGTGGAGCAGGACGTCGCGCCGGCGGTTTGCCGGCCATTGATCCGCGCCGTCAGGAAGCAGGATGACGGGCCGGATCGAGCCCCAGGTCATCGGCATCAACGCATGACGACCTTGAAGCAGCCGCACGCGCCGCGACAGACCCAGCCGCGCAGTGAGCTCACTCAACAGCTCGGCCCAATCGCCGTCTTCGATCGGCTCCGCCCCGCGCGCCAGCCGCCACAAGGCGAGCCGGCCGATCAGGGGAACGGACAGGATCAACATCGCCACGGCCAACCACGCCGAGAGCACCACGGTCGGGGGAGAAGGCATCCCGATCCGGGACGGCGCCGGTGCGGTCGCGTCAAGCTCCGGCAGCCGCAATGCTTTCGGTGGTTCGACAGGAGCCGTGGCCCGCCGATGATCCGGACGCGCCCTCTGTGCCTCGAGCCCGACGGCTTGCGGTGCCGATGCGGCCGCATGCGGCGCCGGTGAGGAGACGGCTCCATCCGGATTCGCCGGCAGGACCCGCCAGGCCCAGCTCGGCAAGGCAACAGCCATGACCGGCAACCCGAGCGCACCGCAGAGCCCGAGACACCAGACCAGGTGTCGCGTCGCGGCAGGGGCCCGGCGCATCATCAAGGCCACCACCGCGGCCACGGCGAGAACCAGGGTCGATTTCGCCGCGACGTCGACCACCAGCGCCGACGGCGAACGAGACAAAACCTCAAAGATCGCCTTCATGATCAGCGCCCCTCCTTCCGAGCCTCGTCGATGAGCTGGGAGAGTCGATCGAGCTCCGCCTCGGACAGCTTGCTCGCCGACAGGTCGAGCAACGCGGCCACGGTCTGCTCGGTCGAGCCTTCGAAGAACGTCTGCACCAGTTGCTTCAGGGCCGATCGCCGCGCCGTGTCGCGCGGGACCGTCGGCAGGAACACGTACCGCGGCCCCTGCTGGTCGTGCCGCAGATGGCCCTTCTCCTCGAGCACCCGCAGCATGGCCCGCACCGCCGAATAGCTCGGCGGGTCGGGCAGGTCCTCCAGGACCTCCGCCGCCGTCGCCTGGCCGCGCCGATAGATCGCGTCCATGATCTGCCGCTCCCGGCGGCTCAGGCTCATCCCCTGGTCCTTCAATCGTCCCATCAGAACCTCCTTTCCTGCTAGAAAACCAGCAACATGCTAAAAGAATAGCAGGGTCGGCGGAGGTGTCAATACCCCAATGCTGGATTTTTAGCATCGAGATGTGTCCGAGCGGATTCACTTCTGCGTTTCGCGGCGGATCGCGTGGATCGTCTCGTCAAGCTTGGCGAGGAATCGCGAGCGGTCCGACTTGGTGAAAGGGGCAGGGCCGCCACCGAATTCTCCGGCCTGTCGCAGCATGTCGAGCAGCGCCCGGGTGGCGACGGCGTCGCCGATGGTGTCTTCGGTAAAGGCCAGCCCCTTGGGACCGAGCACCCGGGCACCTCGGCGCAGGCATCGGTCGGCGAGAGGAATGTCGGTCGTGATGGCGATGTCGCCGGCTCCGATGCGCTCGGCGATCCAATCGTCGGCGACGTCGAACCCGCCCCGCACCACCACGAGCTCGATCAACTCCTCCGCCGGCACCCGCATCGGCGCGTTGGCGACGATGTAGACCTTGATCGCGTACCGCCGGGCGACACGATACACTTCCTCCTTGACCGGGCAAGCGTCCGCATCGACATAGATAGGCATCGATCGAGCACTCCTGGCATCTCGCGCACAGTGATCCCTATGGTTGGTAGTGTCTGGGCCGCAGCCTGGTGACGTCAAGGTGTCTCTCAAGGGTAGTGCGACCGGCCCCTCAGCGCGGTATCCTCGAGAGATTCGACGCCGAGGCAGGAGTCATCCGACGACAGCGAGCGCCGCGTTTCAAGAGGAGAATCATCGTGTCATGGCACAGTAGCGCCATCCTGATCCAGACGGAAAGCCCGCCGGGCGACGCGTTCTTGCTCGGCCTGCTCGGGTTTCCCGGCGCGACCGAGACCGGGCCGATCGACTTCGAAACAGCGACCTCGGTCGAGGTCCTCGAAGACCTGGAGGGCGGCCTGGGCGCGGCCGTGGCCCGTGTGGACGGCTGGGTCTCGATCTGGGGGCCGTTCCTCGTCGCCGACTCGGACGCCGTGGCTCGCCTCTCGAGCGGTGGCGCCGCGTTGACGTTGATCCTCGAGGGAGCGACCGGCACCGCGGGTTTCGAATGGTTCCGCGACGGCAGCCTCCTGCGCCGCTGGTCCGTCTCGGAGGGTGACGTCATTCACGATGAAGGCGATCCACTCTCCGAAGAGAATGGCGGCCTCACCGATGACCCGGAACCAGGGATCTTACTCCTGCTCGAACGACTCGTACGGCCGTTGGAAGTGCTTGCTGACGCTCAGTACACGTTGTACCGTTTTTCGGATTGAGCGCGTGTGCGAAACCGAGGCTCGACCCACCCACTCCGTTCGGCGCGGGTCTCTCGACCACTGCGGTGAACATCGTCGCAGGCTCGACACTCCTGGGGGCTGCGCCGGCCGAGCCGGCTTGACCCCAGCCACCCCCCCGGGATCCGCGCCACCAAGTCGGGGGTGGCTGGGGTCGAGCCCGAAGGGCGAAGCCCCCAGGGGATCCGTGGCGAAATCGTCCCAAACCCCTGGTTTCCAGGGCGATTGCCAACTCCCAAGATTTTCACCGCAGTGGTCGGGAGAACCGCGCCGAACAAAAGATTATCCGGAGGAATCAGCGGTCATGTTCAGCTTTCAAAAAGTCACCCATCACGATCGCCCGCGTCGGCTCTTCAACGTCCTCCACCGGATTGCGACGATCCTGCTAGGACTCATCGCGACGCTCGAGGCGCGAGCCGAAACGCCTCTCATCGGCTACACCGAGTTCCGCACCGATCTCCCCGGCGGCCGGCATGCCAACGTCGCCACGACGCGCGCAGCGGTCGTTCACACGGACGGGACCGGCCGTCGGCTCGTCGCCGAAGGGTTGAGCCGAGAGCCGGACTCCTGGACGCAGTTCGCGGGCTGGTCGCCGGACGGCCGCCTGGCGATCGTCGGCCGAGGCTGGGAAAGCCCCGAGAACGCTCGCTGGGAAGAGGAGCATCATGAGTTCCGCTTCAACGCCGAGGGCTGGCTCTACGACATGAACCTCGTCGACCTGGCCACCGGATCGACCACCAACCTCACGGCGATCGACCGCGTCAGCTTCCACAACACCGGCCTCTTCTTCTGGCCGGACGATCCGACAAAGCTCGGGTTCCAGGCGCTCATCGACGGCAACTCGCACCCGTTCCGGATGGATCGCGACGGCAAGAACAAGTACGACCTGACCCGCGACTCGAAAGAGTTCGCTTACGGCTTCAGCGCCTCGAAGGACGGACGGCGGATCGCCTACCACAAGAGCTACCAGGTGTACGTGGCCGATGCCGACGGCTCGAACGCCCGCCAGATCATCACCGGCCATCCCTTCAACTTCGTGCCGCAGTGGTCGGCCGACGGCAAGCACCTGCTCTTCGTCGCCGGAGAACACTATAACTGTCACCCGTACGTGGCCAATGCTGATGGCACGGGCCTCCGCAAGCTCGCCGACCGGGGCGGTTACCGCGGTGTGATCGCGTTCCTCGACGTCCCCGACTTCCACGGCGGCAGCAGCGACATCCCGGCCTGGTCGGTGGATGGTCTCTCGGTGTATTACACCGCCAAGGTCAGCGAGAATGTGGAGTTGTTCCGCGTCGCACTCGACGGTCAGAGCGAACGCCTGACGAAAACGCCCGACGGGTCGCTCCACTACCACCCGACGCCGTCACCCGACGGCCAATGGCTGGCCTATGGATCGAAACGAGGCGGAGTGCGGCAACTCTACGTCATGCGGCTCGCGGACCGGTCCGAACGCCGGCTCACCGATCTGTCGCATGGCCACGCGGCGATGTGGCCGCATTGGCAACCGATTCCCGGACGATGAGAACCAGGATTGATGGGACAACTCCGATTCGAGCACGATTGTCAGATTTCCTCCCGGAGGGGCGTGGAGTCGCCGATCACAAACCGTATACTGGGACGAGAGCGTTCCGGAACGCCCTTCCCTCAGGAGGCGTTGATCCGATGAGACTCGACAACCATTCGAAGCTATCGCGGACCTGTGAATCCTCGCCGCAAGGCGACGTCCGAGGCTGCGGGCTTCGCCCTCGGCTGAGCATCGCCGTCCTCGTTGCGCTCGTCGTGTTGTGGCCGCGCATCGCGGACGCCTCGGACCGTATCGCGGAGCGATTCGACCAGCAGATCCGTCCGATCCTGGAGGACTACTGCTTTGGCTGTCACGGCGATGGGATGAAAAAAGGGGGAGTGGTCCTCGATGGGCCGGCGTCCGATGAAGCCCGTCTCCACGACGGCACCTTCTGGTGGGCCGTGCTGAAGAACGTGCGGGCCGGCATCATGCCGCCGGCCGGCAAGCCGCGGCCGTCCGACCCGGAGCGGCACCTGCTCGAGGACTGGATCAAGTCCGGCCCGTTCGGGCTCGACCCGGACGATCCCGACCCCGGCCGGGTCACGGTCCGCAGGCTCAACCGGGTCGAGTACCGCAACACGATTCGCGACCTGATGGGTGTGGACTTCGACGCCACGGGCGAGTTCCCGCCGGATGACACCGGGCACGGGTTCGACACCATCGGCGACGTGCTCACGCTCTCACCCCTCTTGCTGGAGAAGTACCTCGCCGCGGCTCGGTCCATCGTCGTGCAGGCCGTGCCCACGACGCCACGCGCCGTCACGGAGACGACGATCGCCGGCCGACGCTTTCGACGCGCCGGAGGCCCCGCCTCCGCCAGCAACGAAGAAGGCCCGCTCTCCTTGTCGTATTACGAACCGGCCAAGGTCTCGACCACGTTCGCGGCCGAGCATGCCGGCCATTATCAGTTGATCCTGGACCTGACGGCAGCCGACCGTTATGTCGACGGCGTCAACGACTACAACTCGTGCCGGGTTCTCTTCACCGTGGATGGTCAGGAACGGCTCCGGCACGACTTCGTGCGGCAAGAAGGCCGCGGGTACCGCTTCGAAATCGATCGCGCCTGGCCGGCCGGAAATCACGAGCTGACGATCGAATTGCAGCCACTGACGCCGGGCAAGGAACAGGTCCGATCGCTGGTGATCCGGATCAATGGCGTGATCGTGCGTGGACCGCTGGAGGAACGGTACTGGACCAAGCCGCCGAGCTACGACCGCTTCTTCCCGCAAGCCGTGCCGGCCACCCCGACGGAGCGTCGCCGCTACACTCGCGAGCTGTTGGACCGTTTCGCCACCCGCGCATTCCGGCGCCCCGTCGATGAGGCGACGGTCGACCGCCTCGCGGCGCTGGCCGAGCGAGCTTCCGCCGAGAAAGGGCAGACGTTCGAATCAGGCATCGCCCAGGCGTTGACGGCGGTCCTGGCGTCACCCCGGTTCCTGTTCCGCGAGGAAGACATCGAACCGGGTTCGACGGATCGTTATCCGCTCATCGATGAATATGCTCTGGCGTCGCGGCTCTCGTACTTCCTCTGGTCGTCGATGCCCGACGACGAGTTGTTCCGCCTGGCCCGCGGCCATCAGCTCAGGAAGAACCTCTCCGTCCAGGTCAAGCGAATGCTCGCCGACCCGCGGTCGGCAGAGTTCGCCCGGAACTTCGTGGGCCAATGGCTCCAGGCGCGCGACATCGAGACCGTGGTGATCAACGCGTTCGCCATCGTCGGCCGGGACATGGCGCCGGACCCGGAAGCCGATCGCCGTCGGACTCGATTTCGAGAGCTGAACCGCAAGCCCGCAGAAGAGCTCACCGCCGCGGAGAAGAAGGAGCTCGAAACGATTCGCTCCTCGTTGTTCCGCGGATTCGGCCGGTTCCGTCAGTTCGAGCTGACCCGCGACCTCCGGCGCGCGATGCGCCGGGAGACCGAGATGCTCTTCGAGTACATCGTGCACAACGACCGCGGACTGCTGGAGCTGCTCGACTCGGATTACACCTTCCTGAACGAGCCGCTGGCGAAACAGTATGGGATCAGCGGCGTCAAGGGGAGCGAGATGCGCAAGGTCTCCCTGCCGCTGGAAAGTCCGCGCGGCGGTGTGCTGACGCAGGGGACCGTGCTCATCGTCACCTCGAATCCCGACCGGACCTCGCCCGTCAAGCGCGGCTTGTTCCTGCTGGACAACATCCTGGGCACGCCCCCGGCCCCACCGCCGCCGGACATCCCTCCACTCGAAGCCGCCGTCCGGAAGATCCAGGGCAAAAGCCCGACCCTGCGCGAGGCGCTGGCGTTGCATCGCAACCAGGCGTTGTGCAGCTCCTGCCACAATCGGATGGATCCCCTGGGCTTGTCGCTGGAGAACTTCGACGCGCTGGGCCGCTGGCGCGAGATGGAGCGCAAGGACCCGATCGACGCCTCGGGACGGCTGATCACCGGCGAATCGTTCCACAACGTCCGCGAGCTGAAGCGGATCCTGGTCAAGGACCATCGCCGCGACTTCTACCGCTGTCTGAGCGAGAAGCTGCTCACGTATTCCCTCGGGCGCGGACTGGGTTATTCTGATGTGGGCGCCGTGGATCAACTGGTGGAGCGGATCGAGAAGGACAACGGTCACGCCATGGCCTTGATCCAGGGCGTGATCGAATCGGCCCCGTTCCAGAAGCGTCAGCGGACGGACGCAGCGAAGTCAACGAATCCCGCCGTAGGCAAGATCGGGCAAAACACGACCAATCGCGTGAAGCTGGAGAGTATTCCATGACATCGAGACCCGACCGGAACGCCGACCGGCGCGATGCCGGCTTCAACCGCCGACAGTTCCTGGGCCGGCTGGGTGCCGGCTTCGCGCTGCCGGCCTTTGCGTCCTGGCCGCCATCGCGGCTCTTCGCCGCCGCACCCGGGGCCGCCCCCGGTCTGGCCACGACCGCCACAGGCGCACCCTTGCGCACGGCCTTCGTGTTCTTCCCCAACGGAGCCATTCCCGCGCAGTGGTGGCCCAAGAGCGAGGGGGCCGAGTTCGCGTTTAGCCGCACACTCGAGCCGTTGAAGTCGAGCCGGGGTCTGGTCCAGGTCCTCGGCGGTCTGAACCATCGCACGGCCGTCGGCGGGCCGGACGGCGCCGGCGATCACGCGCGCGGCAACGGCACGTTCCTGACCGGGGTTCGATTGAAGAAGAGTGCGACCGACATCCGCGCAGGCATCTCCATCGATCAGGTGATGGCGCAGCGGATCGGTCATCTCACGCGCTTCCCCTCGCTGGAGCTGGCCTGCGATGTGGGGCGGAAGTCCGGGAACTGCGATTCCGGGTACTCGTGCGTCTATCAATACAACATCTCCTGGAGCACGCCGACAACGCCGATGACCCCCGAGGCCAATCCGCGCCTGGTCTTCGAGCGCCTGTTCGGAGCGGGCTCGCCCGGCGAACGGAAGGCCAACCTGGAGCGCCGGCGGCACGAGCAGCGATCGATCCTCGATTTCGTCCTCGACGACGCGCGGGCCATGCAACGGCGGCTCAATCCCCACGACCAGGCCAAGCTCGATCAGTACCTGACCAGCGTGCGCGAGATCGAGACGCGGATCGAGAAATCGGAACGGTTCGGCGACGCTCCGGACCCCCGCGTCGAGACGCCGATGGGCGTCCCCACGGACTACGCCGAGTACCTCCAGCTCATGTACGACCTGCTGGTGCTGGCGTTCCAGACCGATTCGACGCGGGTCGCGACCCTGTTGCTGGCCCACGACGGCAGCAATCGGTCATTCGAACACATCGGGATCTCCGAGGGCCATCACGACCTGACCCACCATCGCAACCGGGCCGACTGGATTCAAAAGGTCGCGGACATCGACCAGTGGTACGTCAAGCAGTTCGCCCGGTTCCTGGACAAGCTCCAGGAGACGAAGGATGTGGACGGCCACTCGCTGCTGCACAACGCGATGATCCTCTACGGCAGCGGCAATGCCGACGGCAATCGCCATACCCACGACAACCTGCCGCTCGTACTGGCCGGCGGCGGCGGCGGCACGCTCAAGCCCGGCCGATGGGTCAAGCACGGCTCCAAACCGACGACGAACCTGTTCCTCAGCATGACCGACCGGCTCGGGATGACCGGGCTGGACCGATTCGGCGATTCCACGGGGCGGCTCGGGGATATCTAAACGGGCGTACGAAACGGGTCGTAGTCGTAGGGTGGGTCGAACGCCGCATTGCGGCGTGAGGCCCACCGAAATCCTCGGCGAATCCGGTGGGCCTCGCCTCGATGAATCGAGGCTCGACCCACCCTACAACCTACAACCATTCGGACGGTGGAGCACAACCATGAATCCGACGAGGATCCTCATCGCGTCGCTTTGTCTGCCCGTGGCTGTTCTGGCCGAGGAGCCCCAGAAGATCCCGCTCTGGCCCAAGGGTGCACCCGGTTTTGAAGCCCGGCGTGACGAGGCGGAGCTCGCCAAGAGTTACTGGGTTCGCAACATCCACAACCCGTCGATCACGGTGTTCCTGCCGCCGAAGGAAAAAGCGACGGGCGCCGCGGTGTTGATCTGTCCGGGTGGCGGGCATCGCGAGCTGGTCTACAACGCGGAGGGCGTGGAGGCGGCCCAATTCCTCAACAGCATCGGCGTGGCCGCGTTGGCGCTGAAGTACCGGCTGGGCCGCGAACGCGGCTCGCCGTACCAGGTCGAGAAGCACGCCCGTGAGGATGGCGTGCGCGCCATGCGCCTGGTGCGTAGCCGCGCCGAGGAATGGGGCATCGATCCGGCCCGTATCGGGATCATGGGCTTCTCGGCGGGCGGCGAGGTCGCCTCGATGGTGGCGTTCGGTCCCGGCGACGGCGACCCGAAGGCGACCGACTCTGTGGATCGGCTCAGCAGCCGGCCGGACTTCCTCGTGATGATCTACCCGGGGCCCCTGGGGATCCCGGACGTCCTCCCGCCCAAACCGCCCCCAGCATTCCTGATCGTCGCCAACGATGACCGCGGCGCTCCCGCGTGATCGCCAGCCTGTTCCAGAAGTACCGCGATGCCCGCGCCCCCGTGGAGGCCCACATCTTCGCCCGCGGCGGCCATGGCTTCAACATGGGCAAGCGCTCGAAGCTGGCAACCCTCAAGAGCTGGCCGCACCGGCTGACCGACTGGATGGCCGATAACGAGATCCTCACTCCCGCCAAGGACAAGAAGCCGCCCGCGGCGAAATCCTCCCAGACCCAGGCCGAACCCACCGCGCGGATGACGGTCACCGGCCGGGTGCTCGATCCAGCGGGCAAGCCGGTGGCGAACGCGTCGGTGATGATCTACGCGCAGTCCCTGGGATTGCGGAGTGTCACCGTCTACCAGCGCCGCGTTCCCGGCCGAGATCGGCCGGGCGACGAGCGATGGCTCGGGCCGGTTCCAGGTTGATGCCCCGCGCACCTCGTCGTCGCGGCATCCGGAATTCGGCGCCATCGCCCTGGCGACCGGCTACGGGGCCGGTTGGGTCGAGCTCGACCCCGACGCCGATCAACCGACCGCCGAGATCGCACTGAAGCCCGAGCAGGTCATCCAGGGCCGGCTGTTCGACCTCCAGGGCCGGCCCGCACGGGACGTGAAGCTGTCGGTCACGGCGATCCGCCGTGTGCTTCCCAAGGTGACGAATCGCCGCCAGGATGGCTTCGAAGGGCCCCGATTCTGGTGGGCCCATCCCGATGACCTGCCCGGCTGGCCCAGCCCCGTGACCACCGGCGCCGACGGCCGGTTCACCTTGCATGGCGTCGGCCCGGGGTTGCGGGTCTTCTTGACCGTCCTCGACCCGCGGTTCATCAGCCAGGGCATTGAGATCAATACCGACGCCGATCCGAATGCGAAACCGATGACCCTTGCGCTGCAACCAGCGAGGACCCTCAGTGGTCGCGTCACCTACGCCGATACCGGGAAGCCGGTGCCGCATGCCCTGGTGGTCGCCATCGGATTCGACCAGGCCCAGAAAGGTGTGGGAGCTCGCTCGATCCTCACCGACACGGACGCCGAGGGGCGGTTCCGCACGAATACCGGATCGGGTGCCGAAGGCGCCGTGGCCGTGGTCCCTCCCGATGGGCAACCTTACCTGCGCGCCTTCAAGAACATCGACTGGCCGAAGGGAGCCGTCACGTATTCGGTCAACCTGGCCTTGCCTCGGGGAGTGATGATGCGCGGCAAGGTCGTCGAGCAGGGCTCGGGCCGGCCCGGCCCGGGCGCGATCGTGACGTTCCGTCCTCACCTGACGGCGAATGATGAGGCCGTCGGTGGCCTGAACGGCCCGGTGGAGACCGGCGCCGACGGATCGTTCGCGTTCCCGATCCTGGCCCGACGGGGCTATCTCACCGTGCAGGGATTGTCCAACGATTACGTACTCCAGGCCATGGACCGGGGGCTTCTTCTTACGGGACAGCCGGGTGGTCGGCGCGACGTACTCCCACGGATTCCTCGCGATCGATCCGAAGCCGGGCAGCGAGAGCCTGGATCTGACGGTCGCGCTCCGCCCGGGGGCCACCGTGAAGGGCCGGGTCGTCGGGCCGGACGGCAATCCGGTCCCGGATACCTGGATGATCAGCCGGATCCATTTTAGTCGTCGCAACGCCTTACTTCGCATGTGGTCCGGCGATGAGCACGGCACCGCGCCAACGGCCGGTTCGAGCTGCATGGGCTCGACCCCGATACCGAGGTCCCCGTCTCGTTCTTCGAGCCGAATCGCAAGCTGGGCGCGACCGTGCCGCTTCTCGGGCAAGTCGGCCAGCACCGAGCCGATCACCGTCCGGCTCGAGCCCTGCGGCACAGGCCACTGCGCGACTGGTCGGACCCGACGGAAAGCCGCTCGGCGGCTTCACTCCACCCGTGCCGATCTCAATGGTCGTCACACCCGGTGAATTCTCCTACATCCAGGCACGGAAAGACGGCACCTCGTTCTCCGACGAAGCCGTCTTGACACTCGTCAACCCGATCCATTACGAGAAAGGCCCAACGTCCGATGCGCAGGGCCGGATCGTGTTCCCCGCCCTGATCCCGGGCGCGACGTATCACATCGCCGACCGCACGACGGTCCGCGATCCAGCAGGCCCTCAGCTCCGCAAGGAGTTCACCGTCAAGCCCGGCGAGACGGTGGACCTGGGTGACATCCGGATCGAGAAGCCTCGATCGTAGATGGGGACGTAGGACGTAGGGTGGGTCGAGCCGCGCCTCGTCGCGGCGAGGCCCACCTTGGGAATCGGGAATTCGGGATCAGGAATCGGGAGTCGCACCTGGTGGGCCTCACGACGCGGAGCGTCGTTCGACCCACCCTACAGTTCTTCCTCACAACCAGGGATAAACTGACCGGCATCGCGGCAGAACCATTCAGGGGATGATGGCCAACCAACGTCTCAGCAGGGGAGCCCGCGGGCATGGCGAATCTCTTGGCAACGTCCGTGGTCCACCAGCTCGAGTCGCTCTTCGACGGCGGCTCCGTCGCGGGCTTATCCGACCGCCAGCTCCTCGACCGGTTCGTCGCGCGTCGCGATGCCGCCGGTGAAGCGGCCTTTGCCGCCCTCGTGGCGCGCCATGGCCCGATGGTGCTGGGCGTCTGCCGACAGCTCCTGGGCGACCGCCACCATGCCGAGGATACATTCCAGGCGGTATTCCTCGTGCTGGCGCGCAAGGCCGCCTCGATCCGCGATCCCGACCTGCTCGGCAACTGGCTCTATGGCGTCGCGCTCCGCACGGCGCGGAAGGGCAAGGCCCGGCTCGGCCGTCAGCGACGGCAAGAAGAGGGCAACGCCATGAACGGGCAGGGCAGGGGGGCGGGCGCAACGGTCGAGCCGATGGCCCCGCCAGCCGATCAGCCGGCGATCGATCGCGAGCTGGCCGAGATCCTGCACGACGAGATCGATCGTCTGCCGAGCCCGTTCCGCCTGCCGGTCGTCCTCTGCTACTTCGAGGGCCTCACCCTCGAAGCGGCGGCCCGACGGCTCCGCTGGCCCGAGGGCACGCTCCGCAGCCGCCTGGCCCGGGCACGCGACAAGCTCCGCCGAGGATTGACTCGCCGCGACGTCGTCTTGCCCGACGCCGTCCTGGCCGCGGTCCTGGATTCGAAGCCCGCGTCGGCCGCCGTCTCATCCCCTCTGTGCGACATCACGACCAAAGCCGCGATCCAGTTCGCGGCTGGACGGGCCGTCTCGCCGCTGGCGACGGCCCTGGCTCGGGAGGTGCTGAGATCCATGTTCGTGAATAAGCTGAAGCTCGCCGCTTTGACCGTCTTGTTCCTCGGCGCCGTCGCCAGCGGTGCGGTGTTCGTCGGCCAGGTGTCAGAACGTCAGGCTGGAAAGCCTGACCTACGGGAGCGTCAGGCTGGAAAGCCCGACCTACAGAACCCGAAGCCCGCTCCCGGCCGGATGTTCGTACTCGGCCGGGTGCTCGATCCCCAGGGCAAGCCGGTGCCGAACGCCACGACCATGGTCTACGCGCGAGGCAAGGCGATCGGGCATTCGCCGAGCATCTCGCGAATGAGCCCCATCCCAATCGGCAACGCCCGCGCCGACGGCTCGGGCAGGTTCCGCATCGACGCGCCGCGGACCTCGTCGTCGCGATACGACACCTTCGGCGCCGTTGCGATCGCGCCCGGTTACGGCGCGGGCTGGATCGAGCTCGATCCCGATACCGATCAACCCACCGCCGACATCACGCTCTGGCCCGAGCAGGTCATTCAGGGCCGGCTCTTCGACCTGCAAGGCCGGCCCGCTCGAGGTGTCTCGATCACGGTCCGAACGATGTTCCGCATCGTTCAGCGAGGTGGAGGCCCGGGGGGTCGGGACCGGTTGGAAGCCGTCCACTTCTGGTGGGCCGACGCTACAAAGCTGTCCGCCTGGCCCCAGCCCGCGACCACCGACGACCAGGGCCGATTCGCCCTGCATGGCGTGGGGCGGGGATCGCGGGTCTTTCTCACGGTGGATGACCTACGATTCGCCTCACAGCGAATCCAGCTCGACACCGCCGATTCGAAGCCGCTGACGATGGCGCTGGAGCCGGCCAAGATCATCAATGGACGCGTCACTTATGCCGACACCGGCAAGCCGGTTCCCCGCGCGCTGCTCATGGTCCAGTCCTATAAGCGAGAAGGGGGCGGCCGCGGCGACACGGAATTCGAGACCGACGCCGATGGCCGGTTCCGCATCAACCCCACATCAGGTGATGGTTACAACGTCCGGGCTTATCCTCCAGCCGGTCAGCCCTATTTGAGCATCATGCAGCGATTCGAGTGGCCCAAGGGCGCGATCGAGCATTCCCTCGACCTCGACTTGCCCCGCGGCGTGTCGATCCACGGCAAGGTCACCGAAGAAGGCTCCGGCCAGCCCATCGCGGCCGCGACGGTCCGATTCATCGCCTTTGCCGAGCGCGGCAACGCCGCCTCGAACAGCGGGAGCACCGTCCTGGACACGGCCGCCGATGGCTCGTTCCAGTTCGGGGCCTTACCCAGCCCGGGCTATCTCTCCGTTATCGGACCCAGCGACGATTACGTGCTCCAGACGATCGGCGATCAGATGGTTAAAACGGGTCAGCCCGGCGGCCGGCGGTTCTACTCGCACGCCAACATCCGGCTCGACCTGAAGCCGGGCATCCGCGACAAGGAAGTCCACGTGGCACTCCGCCGGGGCACGACCGTGAAAGGCCGGGTCATCGGGCCGGAGGGCCAGCCCGTTCGGGATACCTCGATGATCAGCCGGATCATCCTCGGACCGACGACCATTCCGTGGAAAAACTGGCGCGGCGACTACCAGGGCCATGCGCACGACGGTCGTTTCGAAGTCCACGGACTCGACCCCGATGCCGAGACTCCCGTCCACTTCTTCGAACCGAAGCGCGAAGCTCGGCGCGACCGTTCATTTCTCGGACAAGTCCGCGGCCGGTGGGCCCATCACCGTCCGGCTTGAACCGTGTGGCTCGGCCAGGGCTCGGCTGGTGGATCCTGACGGCGAGCCGGTCGCGGGAGTTCCACAAGGTCGGCTTCTCACGATGGTCGTCACCCCCGGTTCGCCTGACACGCCCGCGAACGAGAAGGCCGGCCTCCTCGCCGCCGACGCGGCGCCCCTGAGAGGGGTTGACCCGATCAACTATGAGAAGCCGATCGTGTCCGATGCCGACGGCCGCGTCACGCTCCCCGCCCTGATCCCGGGCGCGACCTATCGGCTCACCGACTTCACGACCAACCGCGATCCGATCGGCCCTCAGATCCGCAAGGAATTCACCGTCAAGCCCGGCCAGACCCTCGACCTGGGTGATGTCAGGATCGAGAAGCCCCAACTCTTGATCCGGTGAGACCGGCCCAGTTGCACCAGCGTGATTTCCGTCGCAAGCTGGGATACGATAGAGCGCTTCACGACCCAGCGTGCGCCTGCGGCGCCCCTGAGTTCTGTTGTGGAACCCCGTTGGGGTACGGTGGGTATGTCGGGTCTCAGACCCAGCGTGCGCCTGCGGCGACCCCGGGCTGTGTTGTTCGGCCCCGTTGGGGTCGGGGACCGCCCGTTCGTTACGCCCACGGCGTTAAACAGCAAAGCCCAGGGTCGCCGGAGGCGCACCCTGGGGACACACGCCAACGAGCGATCGTCCCTACGCCAAGGGCGTTGCACAGCAGAACCCAGGGTCGCCGGAGGCGCACCCTGGGGATACTGACCCAGGAGGGATTCCCAGCCATGTCGATCCCAGAGTGGAGATCCATCGCCCTGACCGTGCTATTCCTCGGCGCCGTCGCCACCGGCGCAGGCGCATCCGGCTCCCGCCCTGGCGAGGAACGACGACACCAACCCCAAGCCCGCGCCCGGCCGGATGTTCGTGACCGGCCGCGTGCTCGACCTGACGGAAAACCGGTGCCAAGGGCAACGGTCGCGGCCTATGCGCAGCAGCCTGCGCGCCGGGCCTTTTCCCTACCGGGCATTTAGGGCCTGGCTCATGATCGGGGACGCCCGCGCCGACGGCCTGGGACGATTCCGCATCGAGGCGCCGCGGACATCCTCGTCGCGGTATGATATGCTTCGGCGCCATCGCCCTGGCGCCCGGCCATGGTGTCGGCTGGGTCGAGCTCAATCCTGACGCCGACCAGCCCACCGCCGACATCACACTCCGGCGCGAGCAAGTGATCCACGGGCGATTGCTCGACCTACAAGGCCAGCCCGTCCCGAATGTCACACTCGCGGTCGCGTTGATCCGTCGGATTCCACCACCGGGTCAGGTCAGGGCCCGGAGCCGCCTCGATGGTGTCCTTTATTCGTGGACCAAAATCAATGACGTTCCGGCCTGGCCCCGGCCGGTGATGACCGACCCCGAGGGTCACTTCACCCTGCGCGGCCTGGGACGGGGCCTCAATGCGGTCCTCACCGTCCATCACCCACGATTCGCCCTCCAGCGCATTGAGATCGAGCCGGATGGCACTTCGGAATCGAGGTCGATGACCGTGGCGCTGATGCCGGCCCAGGTCGTCACCGGGCGCGTGACCTATGCCGACACCGGCGAGGGGGTTCCTCACGCCCCGCTCGAGGTGACCTCTAGCCACGGGAGAGCCGGGATCCCCGCGGAATTCGAGACCGACGCCGAGGGACGGTTCCGCGTGACTCCTGCGCCAGCGGACCGCAGGGTCAGCATCCTGGCCTTTCCTCCGGAGGGACAGCCCTACCTCATCGCCTACACGAGTATCGACTGGCCCAAGGGTGCCGTCGAGCAGAAAGCGGACCTCGCCTTACCGCGCGGCGTCTTGATCCATGGCCAGGTCACCGAGGAGGGCTCTGGCAAACCCCTCCCGGGGGCGATTGTCGACTTTGTCGCTTATGGCAAGCAGCAGACCACGAGCGGGCAAGGCATCATCACCGAAACCGCGACCGATGGCTCCTTCCGACTCGGGGCCATGGCCGGCCCGGGTCACCTCTTCGTCAAGGGCCCCAGCGACGATTACGTGCTCCGCGAGATCAGCGGTCGGATGATGGAACGAGGCCAGCCGGGCGAGAGCCGGATTTACTCGCACGCCTTCCCGTTCCTCGACTTGAAACCGGACACCGACAGCCAGCAGGTCCACGTCGTGCTCCGCCCCGGCGCGATGGTGACCGGCCAGGTCGTCGGGCCGGATGGCCAGCCGGTCCGCCAGGCCTGGATCTTCAGCCGGGTCATCCTCAATCCGAGACAGGGGGCCTGGCATGTCTGGGTCGGGAGCCATCATGGCAACGTGCGGAACGGCCGCTTCGAAATCCACGGGCTCGACCCCGATACCGAGGTCCCCGTCTCCTTCCTCGAGCCGAAAGGCAAACTGGGCGCCGTCGTCAAACTCTCGGGCAGATCGGCCGCCGAAGGGCCGGTCACCGTCCGGCTCGAACCCTGCGGCGCGGCCAAGGCGCGGGTCGTCGGTCCTGACGGCAAGCCAGTCGCGGGACGTCTCCCCGGTCACTTCATCCAGATGATCGTCACTCCCGGCATACCGTTCTCGATCGACGACAAAACCGGCCTCTCCGCCGCCGACCACGCCGACCTGAACGAGGTTGACCCGGTCAATTACGAGCATCCGCCCGCATCCGATGCCGACGGCCGCATCACGCTCCCCGTCCTGATCCCCGGCGCAACGTATCGATTCACCGACTCTACCACGTTCAAGCGCGGTGAGACCGGCCCGGCGATCCGCAAGGAGTTCACCGTCAAGCCTGGCGGGACGCTCGACATGGGCGACGTGCGAATCGAGAAGCCGCCCGGCTGACGCAAGATGGTCATGACCCCTTTTTACTCTATATATATATGCAATATTCAATAAATCCCGACGAATTCAAGGAGCGTTTCCTCCGGACACTCCCAGAAATCCCACCGGGCCTTGATCTCGCTCTCGATGCGTTTGTCGTCTTCCCGGAAGATGATGTCGATGCCCTGAAAATCACGGAGCGAGACAAGCTCATCTTGAAGGTTTCTGGTCTTCCGAGGACCGCTTCCCCTTCCTCAATTTCGGCTCATCCTCTTGCTGCCTGCAACGGCTGAGCGAATTTGAGGACCTCCGGGAATTCGATCGCTATCGGATCATTGGCTCCAACGGGAGTAGGGACATGATCTGCATCGACGAAGAAGACGCTGGAACGATCGTCTATCTGAACCACGATAATAACATGAAGGTGATCTACATGAACTCTGGCATTGGCACTCTGGCTCAAAGCCTCTGCGCCTTCGGCGAGTTCATGAGGGATCGTGATGCCGAAGCGTGTCGGGCGGCGATCGGTGAAATGGATCGCGGGGCCGTGAAGCCCGGTAATTTCTGGGCCCATGAGATCCAGCGTGAAGAGAAATCCTAGAGCGATGAACTGATGGGTTGCGCACGCAATGACCGCCGGGATCCGATACGAGCCCGAAGCGCCAGCGAGTGGATTCCGGCCGAGACGATCCATTCACTCGCGGGCGACCGTTCGGCGCCGGTCGGCAGACCCGCGACGAACGAACCGCCGCTTACCCAGGAGGGATTCCCAGCCATGTTGATCCCCAAGCCGAGACTTGTCGCCCTGACCGTGTTGTCCCTCGGCGCCGTCGCCATCGCCGCAGGTTATTGGCCTCCCGCCCTGGCGAGGAACGATGACGCCAACCCCAAGCCCGCGCCCGGCCGGATGTTCGTGACCGGCCGCGTGCTCGACCCGAACGGAAAACCGGTGCCCGGCGCGACAGTCGCGGTCTACGCGCGAGGCCTGGCGCCCGGGCGTGGTCCTTCCCCGACGACAAGGGCCCAGCTCCCGATCGGCGACGCCCGCGCCGACGGCTCGGGACGGTTCCGCATCGATGCGCCGCGGACGTCCTCGACGCGCGTATGAGAGGCCCGGCGCGGTCGCCCTGGCGCCCGGCCATGGGATCGGCTGGGTCGAGTTCGACCCCGACGCCGATCAGCCCACCGCCGACATCACGCTCCGCCCGGAGCAAGTGATCCACGGCCGGCTGTTCGACCTGCAAGGCCAGCCCGTCCCGAACGTCACGCTTTCGGTCGCGTGGATCCGACGTCAGATTCCGCCGGCTCAGGCCGGGGCGCGGAGCCGCTTCGATGGGATCTCTTATGGGGCGAACCGCGTCAACGACTTCCCCGCCTGGCCCCGGCCGATGATCACCAACGCCGAGGGCCGCTTCACCCTCCGCGACCTGGGCCGGGGCCTGGGTGCGGTTCTCACCGTCCATCACTCGCGGTTCGCACTCCAGAGGATCCAGGTCGAGCCGGATGACACATCGGAATCGAAGTCCATGTCCGCGGCGCTGGTGCCGCCCCAGACCATTACGGGACGCGTGACCTATGCCGACACGGGTGAGGGAGTCCCTCATGCCCCGCTCGAGGTGCGGTCCAGCGAGGGGCGGGTCGCCCTGGTCTCCGAATTCGAGACCGACGAAACGGGGCGGTTCCGCATCAATCCGCCGCCGGCGGACCGCGTCTTCGGCATCACCGCCTATCCCCCGGAAGGGCAGCCCTACCTCATCGCCCAGGGGCGGATCGACTGGCCCAAGGGCGCGCTCGAGCAGTCCCTCGACCTCGCCTTACCGCGCGGCGTCCTGATCCGCGGCACAGTCACCGAGGCGGGCACCGGCCGACCCGTCCCGGGGGCGTCCGTCGCCTTTATTTATGAGGGGCAGATACGGAGTGGGACTAACGACAGCGGCCGCGTCGAGACCGCGGCGGATGGCACGTTTCAGCTCGCAGCCCAGCGCAGACCGGGCTGTCTCTTCGTCATGGGTCCCAGCGACCATTACGCATTCCAGGCCGTCGGCTCGCGAACGCTTGAGAACCGCCAGCCACGCGTCGGACGGCTGTACGCGCACGCAAATCATTGGCTGGACCTGAAACCGGGCATCGAGAGCCAGGAGGTCCACGTCGTGCTCCGCCGCGGCGCCACGGTGACCGGCCAAGTCGTCGGGCCGGACGATCGGCCCGTGCGCGAGGCCTGGACCTTCAGCCGGGTCATCCTCGATCCCAGGCAGAGGACGTCGGTGGGCTGGACCGGTCGCTACCACGGCCTCGTGCGCAACGGTCGCTTCGAAATCCGCGGGCTCGACTCCGATGCCGAGGTCCCCGTGTATTTCCTCGACCCGAAGGGCAAGCTGGGCGGCGTGGTCAAGCTCTCAGGCAAGTCAGCGGCCGGCGGGCCGGTCACCGTCCGGCTCGAACCGTGCGGCGCGGCCAGGATGCGGGTCGTCGGGCCGGACGGTAAGCCGGTCGTGGGGCGTCTCACCGCGCGACCCGTCCAGATGGTCGTCACCCCCGGCCCACCGTACACCTTGGCGATCGACCAGGCCGGCCTCATGGTCGCCGATGAGGGCGACCTGACCCAGATCGACACGGTCAACTACCCGACCGTGCTGGTGTCGGACGCCCAAGGACGCCTAACGCTCCCGGTCCTGATCCCCGGCGCGACCTATCGGTTCATCGACCACACGACGGTCCGGCGCGGCGAGGCCGGTCCGACAGTCCGCAAGGAGTTCACCGTCAAGCCCGGCGCGACGCTCGACCTGGGCGATCTGCGGATCGAGAATCCACGGTCACAGTAGGAGGCGCTCCTCGTCAATCCTGCGATCCGAGAAGTCGCTCACGAACCGATTCGATCGAGGCGACGCGACCACTCCGGACATCCTCGCGCGCCTGCTCCACCAGGTGCCGGAACGACGGATTACGTTCGATCAAATCTTCGAGGAACCCCGAGTCGTCCGGACGGATGGGCAACAGCTCGAAAATCGGTTGGCCCTCCTGGGTCACCACCACGGGCGAAGTCTGACACTCGACCGCATAGCGTTCAAGGTTCGCTTTCGCTTCCTTCAGGTCGATCACTGTCATGGACCGTGTACTCCTTCCCCAGAACATAGAGCCGATTCCCACGTTTCTCGCCCACCACCAGCACGTACACGGTCCGGTCCGCTTCCGCGACATCGTACCAGACACGATAGTCGCCCAGGCGCAGTTCCCACGACGCCACCGGGTTCGGACGCATGAGTTTGACGCGACGCGTCTCCAGGGTGGGCTGATGGCGGAGATGAAGCTCGATACCATCGAGTACGATCCGCTGGGCGTATCGAGAAAGCCCGCCCAGATGACTGGCCGCTTCATCCGCGATGTTGATGGCATACGCCTCGGCCATGGGCGAGCTCGGGAATTGTGACGGTACTCCAATACATTATGACGCGCCTCCGTTTTCCTGGCAATCCGGGACAAGATGAGCAGTCACATAGCCACCACCCGGGATAAAATGTCGGCCATCGGGGCAGTATCCGCCAAGGGATGAGTTCCAACGAGGTTCCTGCAAGGGCCCACGAGCATGGCGCATGCGGCATCCGGCTTCATCGTCCGGCAGATCGGTTCGCTGTTCGATGGCGGTTCCGTCTCGGGACTGTCCGATCGCCAGCTCCTCGAACGGTTCACCGCGCCGGGATGCCGCTGCCGAATCCGCCTTCGCCGCGCTGGTAGCCCGCCATGGACCGATGGTCCTGCACGTCTGCCGGCAGCTCCTAGGCGATCACCAGCATGCCGAGGACGCCTTCCAGGCCGTCTTCCTCGTCCTGGCCCGCCGGGCGCGGTCGGTCCGCGATCCTGACCGGCTGAGTAACTGGCTGTATGGCGTCGCCCTGCGGACCGCCCGCAAGGCCAGGAGCCGGCTCGCCCGCCGTCGCAAACAGGAAAGACACGACGCCGGGAACGGCTCGAATCCGCGATCGGGCCTCCCGGCCGATCAGTCGGCGATGGCGCGCGAGCAGGCCGAGATCCTGCACGACGAGATCGAGAGCTTACCGAACGCCTTCCGCCTGCCGGTCGTGCTCTGCTACTTCGAAGGGCTGACGCTCGACGAGGCGGCGCGACGGCTGCGCTGCCCCGAGGGCACGCTCCGCAGCCGCCTGGCCCGGGCGCGGATAAGCTCCGCCGCGGCCTGTTGCGCCGGGGCGTGGTTTTGCCGGCAACCGCCCTGGCCGCGATCCTCGAAGCCAGGCCCGGGTCGGCATCCGTCTCTTTCCCACTGTGTGAGGTGACCACTCGCGCCGCGATGAAATTCGCGGACGGACAGGCCGCCGCGACTGCCGTGTCGGCCCTGGCTCAGGAGGTACTGAGATCCATGTTGGTGAATAAGCTCAAGCTCGCCGTGTTGGTCCTGTTCGTCGTGGGTGCCTTTGCCGGTGGGGCGGGGTTCCTGCAAGCGCGTCAGGCTGGAAAGCCGGACCAACCTCGTGAGGCTGGAAAGCCGGACCGACCTGCGGCTGACGCCAATCCGCAGCCCGCTCCGGGCCGGATGTTTGTAACCGGCCGCGTGCTCGATCCCAGCGGAAAACCAGTGCCCGATGCATCGGTCGCCGTCTATGCGCGAAGACTGACGTCCAACCTTCCTCTCTTTCTGAGGAGCAGGCGCCCGCTCCCGATCGGTGACGCCCGGGCCGACGGTTCGGGCCGGTTCCGCATCGACGCGCAGCGTACCTCTTCGTCGCGCTACGAGGTGTTCGGTGCCATCGCCCTGGTGCCCGGCTATGGTGCCGGCTGGGTCGAGTTGAATCCTGATGACAGCGAGCCTACCGCCGACATCACGCTCCGGCCCGAGCAAGTCGTCCAGGGGCGACTCGTCGACGTCCAGGGCCAGCCCGCCGCGAACGTCTTGCTTTCAGTCACCTCGATCCATCGGAACCTTCCGCCGCCTCAGACCGGCCGTCGCCGCGTCCCCGATGGTGTGTTTTACTCAGGGACAAACGTCAATGATTTTCCGGCCTGGCCCAAACCAATGACGACCGACGCCGAGGGCCGATTCACCCTCCGCGGCCTGGGCCAGGGGCTGGCCGCGGCCCTCACCGTGCATGACCCGCGGTTCGCACTCCACAACATTGGAGTCCGGGCGGATGACGCTTCCCAATCGAAGCCCCTGACCGTGGCGTTGGTCCCGGCCCAGGTCCTCACCGGCCGCGTCACCTACGCCGACACAGGCAAGCCGGTCCCTCACGCCGCGCTCGAGGTCAGGTCCAGCTACGGAAGGGCCGCCGTCATCATCTCCGAATTCGAGACCGACGCCGAGGGGCGATTCCATTTCAATCCGCCACCGGCCGACCGCCTCTACACCATCATTGCGTTTCCTCCGCAGGGCCAGCCCTACCTCACCAACTACGCGCGGATCGACTGGCCCAAGGGTGCGCTCGAGCAGAAAGCGGACCTCGCCTTACCGCGCGGGGTCTTGATCCACGGCAAGGTTACCGAGGAGGGGTCTGGCAAACCAGTCGCGGGGGCAACCGTCAACTTTTGGAAGCGTGGACCTCGGGTCTATCAGGATGGCGGGAGTCTCACCGTCGAGACCGCAGCCGACGGCTCGTTTCAACTCGGCGTCAAGCCCAGTCCGGGCTACCTTCTCATCAAAGGCCCCAGCGACGATTACGTGCTCCAGGCCATCGGCTCGCAAATGCTCCTGCAAGGCCAGCCGGGCGGCCGCCGGCTCTACGCGCACGCCCATCGGCAGCTCGATCTGAAACCGGGCGTGGATAGCCAGGAGGTGAACCTCGTGATTCGCCCCGGCGCGACGATCGCCGGCCAGGTCATCGGCCCGGACGGCCAGCTCGTCGCCGATGCCTGGATCTTCAGCCGGGTCATCCTCGATCCCAAGGGAACGGCAGGGACAGGCTGGACGCCGCGCTATCACGCCAACGTGCACAACGGTCGTTTCGAGATCCACGGCCTCGACCCCGAGATCAAGGTCCCCGTCTACTTCCTCGACCCGAAACGCAAGCTGGGCGGTATGGTCAACCTCTCGGGCCAGTCAGCGGCCGGCGGACCGGTCACTGTCCGGCTCGAACCGTGCGGCGCCGCCAGGGCCCGCATCGTCGGCCCCGACGCCAAACCGGTCGCCAGTCGTCTCGGCCCGGCTCATCATCATGGTCGTCACCCCCGGTCCACCCACGTTTCGCGGCGACACCTCCGGCCGCCTCGCTGCCGACGTAGCTGCGTTGAGCAGCATCGACACCGTCAACTACCCGACCGAGCCGACCTCCGATGCCGAGGGCCGTATCACCTTCCCCGTCCTGATCCCCGGCGCGTCCTATCAATTCATCGACAGCTCCACGTTCGTGGCCGGTCAAACCGGCCCGACAATCCGCAAGGAGTTCACCGTCAAGCCCGGCGAGACGCTCGACCTGGGTGATATCCGGATCGAGAAACCGCAAGCGCCATGAATCGTAGGGTGGGTCGCGACGCGATTCTTCGCGTCAAGGCCCACCGGGAGACCCGAGGCACTCGGTGGGCCTCACGACGCAAAGCGTCGTTCGACACCACCCTACAAGACTTTTTCCGGACAACCCGGGACAAGCCGATCGGCATCGGGGCAGTATCCAGCGAGGGATGAGTCGGAACTCAGCTTGGTGTCAGGGGAGCCCACCGGCATGGCGAATCCGTTGACAACGTCCGTGGTGCGGCAGCTCGAATCGCTGTTCGGCGGCGGCTCGGTCGCCGGGTTCTCCGACCGCCAGCTCCTCGAGCGCTTCGTCACGAGGCGCGATGCGACCGGTGAAGCGGCCTTTGCCGCGCTGGTGGCGCGCCATGGACCGATGGTCCTGGGCGTCTGCCGGCAGCTCCTGGGCGACCGCCATCATGCCGAGGACGCCTTCCAGGCCGTCTTCCTGGTGCTGGCGCGGCGGGCCCGGTCGATCGGCAACCCCGACCTGCTGAGCAACTGGCTCTACGGCGTCGCGCTCAACACGGCTCGCAAGGCCCGAACACGGCTCGCGCGGCGCCGCCGGAACGAGGCGGACCCTTCGCGATGGACTCGACCGCCGGTTCGGCCCCGCCGGCCGATCAGCCGGTCGTCGCCCGCGAGCAGGCCGAGGCCCTGCACGATGAGGTCGAGAGATTGCCCGCGACCTTTCGCCTGCCGGTCGTCCTCTGCTACTTCGAGGGACTCACCCTCGACGAAGCCGCGCGACGGCTGGGCTGTCCAGCCGGGACCGTGCACAGTCGACTGGCCCGGGCGCGCGACAAGCTCCGCCGCAGCCTCACCCGCCGCGGCGTCGTCTTGCCCGCCGCTGCCCTGACCGCCGCATTGAGCCACGATCGGCCTCGGCGTCCGTCTCATCCCCCCTGTGTGACATGACCACCCGGGCCGCGATCCACTTCGCGGCCGGACAGGCCGTCTCGCCCGCTGGCGATGGCCCTGGCCCAGGAGGTGCTGAGATCCATGTTTATCAATAAACTGAAATTCACCGCTGTTAACCCTGCTGTTCCTCGGCGCCGTCGCCACCGGCGCGGGGTATCGTGAATCACGCCCTGGCGATGCGAGACGAGCCAGCGAAGCCGCCCGCAGCCCTCAGCCCCAGATCGCGCCAAGCCGGATGACACCAGCCCGCAGCCGGCGCCGGGCCGGATGTTCGTCGTCGGCCGCGTGCTCGACCCACAGGGCAAACCGGTGCCCGAACGCGACGATGATGGTCTACGCGGCGCTCAAGCGGCCGCGGACGTGCCGACCGGCCTGGAGATGATGGCACCGTCGTCGATCGGCCAGGCGCCGAGCGACGAATCGGGCCGGTTCCGACTCGACGTGCCACGCACCTCGTCATCGACCCATGAGCAGGCCGGCGCCATTGCCATCGCGCCCGGCTACGGTGCCGGCTGGGTCGATCTGGACCTCGACGCCGACCAAACCACCGCCGACATCACGCTCCGACCCGAACAGGTGATCCAGGGGCGCCTGTTCGATCTCCAGGGCCGGCCCGTCCAGGGCGTCACGGTCTCGGTCGCAGCCATGGGCCGCGTCCTTCCGAATCCGGAAGGCGATCCCGAGGACGAGAGCCTCGAAGGTCCCATCTTCTGTGGTGGGAATCACGCGAAGAGCCTGCCGGCCTGGCCCCGGCCGGCACCCACCGACGCCGAGGGCCGCTTCACCGTGCGCGGCGCGGGCCAGGGCCTCCGGGTCATCCTCGTGATCGATGACCCGCGGTTCGCCAGGCAGCTCATCAAGGTCGATACCGACAACACCCCCAACTCGAAGCCGCTGATCGCTGGCCGTGGAACCGGCCAGGATCATCGTCGGGCGCGTCCGGGCAGCCGACACCGGAAAACCGATCGCGAACGCCCGTCGTTGCCGCCAACGGTGGCGACGCAGTCGAGACCGACGCGACGGCCGGTTCCGCGCCAAGGTCGAATCATCCGACCGCCAGATCGTCATGGTGAATGCTCCCCGGGGACAACCTTACCTGAGCGTCCGGACGAAAGAGTTCCAGTGGCCGAAAGGGGCCATCGAGCATCGGGTTGACGTGGTCTTGCCCAGGGGGATCGTGATCCGCGGGAAGGTGACCGAAGAGGGCTCCGGAAAGCCCATCGCGGGGACAACACTGGGCTATTTCTCCCGGTCAGCCCAGGGTGAACAATTCGACTGGTCTGTTGGCCACGCGTGGGCGGGGCCGGATGGGTCATTCCAGCTCGCGGTCCCGCCGCAATCCCACCACCTGATCGTGCGGGGCCCGAGCGAGGACTACGTCCTTCAGGAGACCGGCGAGCGGATGATCCTGGAGGGTAAGCCCGGCGGCCGTCGCATGTACGCGCACGCCTTCATCGCCCTCGACCGGAAATCCGGCGGAGACGCCGCGGGAAGTCCCGGTCGTGCTCCGCCGCGGTATGACCGTGAAGGGCCAGGTCATCGGCCCGGACGGACAGCCGGTCCCGGATGCCCGGATGGTGAGCCGGATCATCCTGATGCCGTCGGGGGCGCCTGGCGTTCCTGGCAGGGAGACTACCACGGTCAGGTCCGCAACGGCCGGTTCGAGCTGCATGGCCTGGCAGCCGATCCTGAGATCCCCGTCTTCTTCCTCGAACCCAAGCGGAAGCTGGGCACCGTGGTCAGTCTCTCGGGCAAGTCGGGCGCGGGCGGCCCGATCACCGTCCGCCTCACGTCCTGCGGCACGGCCAGGGCGCGGCTGGTCGACTCCGACGGGAAAGCCGCTCGCGGGTCATCGCGACCCGTATCTCATCGGGATGGTCGTCACTCCCGGCCCGTCCTGGTCGAGCCGCGATCAGGCGGACACGGGCCGCCTGGCGGCCGAGCAAGATTACCTCTGCCGGATCGACCCCATCAATTACCCGAAGGGTTCTGTGTCTGATGCCCAGGGCCACGTCGCATTCCCCGCTTTGATTCCGGGTGCGACTTATCAGATTCACGACCTCAGCGACGAAGACGGCCGGCAACTCCGTAAGACATTCACCGTCAAGCCCGGCGAGACGGTGGACCTGGGCGATGTCCGGATCGAAAAGCCCGAGCTGTGACGGCCCCATGAGGTCTGCCCCTCCCGCGGAGCAGATTTCGACCACAATCTGGGATACGATGGTTGGCGGCCAGGCAGTATCTGGCGAGGGGATGAACGGGAACCGAGACCTCCGCGAGAAGGCTCCCAGGCATGGCGTACGTCGCATCAGGGTCGCTGGTCCGGCAGCTCGGGTCGCTCTTCGAGAGTGGCTCCGTTGCGGGATGGTCCGACCGCCAGCTCATCGACCGGTTCCTCGCGCGGCGCGATACCGCGGGCGAGGCGGCCTTCGCCGCGCTGGTGGCGCGGCATGGGCCGATGGTCCTGGATGTCTGCCGGCAACTCCTGGGCGACCGGCATCACGCCGAAGACGCCTTCCAGGCCGTCTTCCTCGTGCTGGCGCGCAAGGCCGGCTCGATCCGCGACCCCGACCTGCTCGGCAACTGGCTCTACGGAGTCTCGCTGCGGACCGCTCGCAAGGCGAAAGTCCGGCTCGCGCGACGTCGCGCCAGTGAGAGATGTGACGCCATGACCGGCTCGGAACTGGGCTCGACCGTACCGGCCGACCAGGCGGCCATCGACCGCGAGCAAGCCGAGGCGCTGCACGACGAGATCGCGCGACTGCCCAGGACCTTCCGCCTGCCGGTTGTCCTCTGCTACCTCGAGGGCCTCACCGTCCACGAGGCGGCACGACAGCTTCGCTGGTCACACGGCACGGTCCGCAGCCGGATGGCCCGGGCGCGCGACAAGCTCCGCCGCGGCCTCACCGCGCCGCGGCGTCGTCTTGCCCGCCGCCGCTCTGGCCGCGGTTTTGAATTCGAAGCCCGCCGCGGCGTCCGTCTCATCCCCCCTATGCGACACCACGACCCGGGCTGCGATGAACTTCGCGGCTGGACAGGCCGCCGCGCCCGCCGCGTCGGCCATGGCCCAGGAGGTGCTGAGATCCATGCTCTTTCACAAGCTGAAGCTCACCGTGTTGACCGTGTTGTTCCTCGGCGCCGTCGCCAGCGGCGCGGGCTTCGTCAGTCAGGCACCGGCTCGTCAGGCGGGAAAACCGGAAGTACGTCAAACCGCCGCGAAGCCGGACGGTGTGAATTCCAAGCCCGCTCCCGGCCGGATGTTCGTACTCGGCCGGGTGCTCGATCCGTCGGGCAAACCGGTGCCGAACGCGACGGTGATGGTCTCCGCATGGACCATGCCATTCGCGACAGTCGGGCGGTCTCGAATCCCGGGTGCCGGCGGTGATCTCGCACGCGAACGCCGACGGCTCGGGCCGGTTCCGGCTCGATGCGCCGCGCACGTCGTCGTCGCGCAACGATCAAGTCATGGCCATCGCCCTGGCGCCCGGTTACGGAGCCGGCTGGGTCGAGATCAACCCCGACGCCGATCAGCCCGCGGCCGACATCACGCTCGGGCCCGAACAGGTCGATCCACGGCCGCTTCTTCGACCTTCAGGGCCGGCCCGTCTCGGGCGTCGTGGTGTCGGTCTACTCGATCCAGCGCGTGCTGATCCCCGATTCGGGAGATGTCGATGTGCGGCGTCGCAGCTTCGAAGGGCCCTTCTACTTGTGGAGTCGCGTCAACGACTGGCCCGCCTGGCCCAAACCGGCGACCACCGACGCGGAGGGACGATTCACCCTGCATGGCCTGGGCCGTGGCCTCCAGGTTCGAGCTCAGCATGATCCATCCGCGATTCGCCCCCCAGAGCGTGACCGTCGAGACCGACAACGGCGCGGAGGCGAAGTCGGTGACAATGGCGCTGGTGCCGCCCCAGACCATCACCGGCCGCGTGACGTACGCCGACACGGGCCAGCCCGTCCCGAAGGCGCAGATCGGCGTGGGGAGCCTCGGCCCGGAACAGGGGAGGCTCGAGTCGGCCACCGCCTTCGAGACCGATGACGATGGTCGATTTCGCGCGAGCCCCTCGCCCGGCGATCGCTTTGCCGTCATGGCGGGACCGCCCGCCGGTCAGCCGTACCTTCGCACCGAGAAGGTCATCCATTGGCCCAAGGGGGCGGTCGAGCAGTCGGTCAACCTGGCCCTTCCGCGGGGCGTGATGATCCGCGGCAAGGTCACCGAAGAGGGCTCGAATCGTCCCATCGCCAACGCCGCGGTGCAGTTCGCGCCCCGCCGCGCGCCCCGCCCCGCTGTCGCGGGCGGGAACGCCGGATCGTGGACCGACGCCGACGGATCGTTCGCGATGGCCGCCGGTTCGCTCGAGGGCCATCTGTCGGTCAAGGCCCCCAGCGTGGATTATGTGTTCCGAGAGATCAGACGCCAGGAGTACGCCGGGGGCCGTCCCAACAACCGGCGGCGCCAGTATTCTCACGCCTTCCTCGCCTGCGACCCGAAACCGGGCGAGACCGCCCTGGAGGTGAACCTCACGCTGCGCCGGGGGGTCACGGTGACCGGCCACCTCGTCGGACCGGACGATCGGCCGGTCACCGACGTCTGGATCTTCGGCTGGGGCATCTTCTCGCCGTTCCACACGGCCGTCAACATCTGGCGCGGCGGCTATCACCGCGAGGCGGTCAACAGCCGATTCGAGTTGCATGGGCTCGATCCCGATACCGAACATCCCATCGTCTTCTTCGAACCGAAGCGCAAGCTCGGCGCGATCGCCCAGCTCTCGGGCAAGTCGGCAGCTAAGGGATCGGTGACCGTCCGGCTCCAGCCCTGCGGCACGGCCACGGCGCGGCTGGTTGGCCGCAGGGTCAGCCCGTCGCCGGCTACCGCGATCAGTACCTGATCCGGATGACCATCACCCCGGCGCCGACCGGACCACTCGCGACCCCGCCGACGCCAACCGCCCACTGGCGGATGGGGATTTCCTGGTGCTGATTGACTCGATCAACTATCGGAAAGAGCCGGTATCGGACGCCCAGGGCCGGATCGTGTTCCCCGCCCTGATTCCGGGCGTGACCTATCGCCTCATGGACCGAACCCCCATCCAGGGCGGTGGCCAGACCCGCAAGGAATTCACGGTCAAGCCTGGCGAGACCCTCGACCTGGGCGATATCCTGATCGAGAAGCCGCAAGTGCCGTGAATCTTCCAAGACCCCGACTGTTGTGCAACCCCGTTGGGGTAGGGGCAATGCCCTGGACGAGACCCAGGGGGCGCCTGCGGCGACCCTGGGCTCTGATGTAAAACCCCGTTGGGGTAGGGGAAGGCCGCGTCCTTACGCCAACGGCGTTACACAACAAAGCCCAGGGTCGCCGCAAGGCGCACCCTGGGTCAGCCGCCAACGCATGGCACCCATCCTCATCCTTACGCCAACGGCGTTACACAACAAAGCCCAGGGTCGCCGCAAGGCGGCACCCTGGGAAAACTCGGTCGTGTCCGAACCACGCACTCACGGGCCTGGACATCTGTTTTTCCAGCACAACCCGGGAGAAAACCATCGGCATCCGGGCAGTATCCAACGTGGGGATGAAAACGACGCAGCGTGCGGAGCGTGCACCGAGCTTCAACCGGAAGGGGGGCCTGACGGCATGTCGCCTGCGACAACACCATCGGTGATCCGGCAGCTTGGGTCGCTGTTCGACGGCGGGTCCGTCGCCGGGCTCTCCGACCGCCAGCTCCTCGACCGGTTCAACGACCGCCGCGATGCCGCAGGCGAGACCGCCTTCGCCGCCCTGGTTACGCGACACGGGCCGATGGTCCTGCACGTCTGCCGGCAGATCCTCGGCGATCATCAGCATGCCGAGGACGCCTTCCAGGCCGTCTTCCTTGTGCTGGCGCGCAAGGCCCGGTCGATCCGCGATCCCGACCTGCTGGGCAACTGGCTGTATGGGGTCGCGCTCCGCACGGCCCGCAAGGCGCGAGCCCAACATACCCGACGGCGCAAGCACGAGGAGGGCGACGCCATGAGGCGTGCCGACGCTCTGGTCGAACCGATGGTCGAGCCGGCCGAACGAGCGGTCCTGGCCCGCGAGCAGGCCGAGATCCTCCACCGCGAGATCGACCGCCTGCCCGGACCATTTCGCCTGCCGGTCGTGCTCTGCTACCTCGAGGGCATGACCCTCGACGAGGCGGCCCGACGGCTCAAGTGCCCGGCCGGCACCGTGCGAAGTCGATTGGCCCGCGCCTGCGACAAGCTCCGCCGCGGATTGATGCGCCGCGGTGTGGTCTTGCCCGCGGTTGGCCTTACCGCCGCATTGAGCCCTCGATCGGCGGGGGCGTCGGTCTCATCCCCCCTGTGCGACATGACGACCCGCGCCGCGTTGAACTTCGCGGCCGGACAGGCCGCCGCGCCCGCCGTGATGGCCCTGGCCCAGGAGGTACTGAGATCCATGCTGATCCACAAGCTGAAACTCAGCGTCTTGACCGTGCTCTTCCTCGGCGCCGTCGCCACAGGCGCAGGGTATCTGACCCACACGCTGGCGATGCGGGGCGAGCCCGAAGCCGCCGCAGCCGCCGATTGCGGCGAAGCCGGCTGAGGCCGCCTCGCGCCCGGCCCCGGGCCGGATGTTCGTCGTCGGCCGCGTGCTCGACCCTCGGGGCAAGTCGGTGCCGGGCGCCACGGTGATGGTCCACGCGCGGCTCAAACTGTCGGGACGTGGCGACCCGTACGCGAGATTGAGCCCGGTCCCGATCGGCCACACGGGCGGTGACGGCTCGGGCCGGTTCCGGATCGATGCGCCCCGGATCTCATCGTCGCGGTATGACCAGTTCTGCGCCGTCGCCTTGGCCCCCGGCTATGGCGTCGGCTGGACCGAGCTCGATCCCGACGACGATCAGCCCACCGCCGACATCACGCTCCGCCCCGAACAGGTGATCCACGGCCGCCTCTTCGACCTGCAAGGCCGGCCAGCCCGGGACGTCACCGTCTCGGCCTGGTCGATCGGCCGCGTCCTTCCGGGAGATCCGCTCCTGCGTCGTGGGCGATTCCGAAGGGCTCTCTTATCGTTGGACACAGATCCATGACTTCCCAGCCTGGCCCAAGCCGGCGACCACCGACGCCGACGGCCGCTTCACCCTCCGCGGCGTGGGCCGGGACCTGCGCGTGCTCCTCACCGTCAATGATCCCCGGTTCGCCCTGCAACGCATTGAGGTTGACACGGATCGCACCGTGGATTCCAGGCCACTGACGATGGCGCTGGCTCCGGCCCAGATCATCACCGGCCTGCGCCAGATATGCCGACACCGGCCAGCCGGTCCCTCATGCCCGGCTCGAGGTCGGGGCGACCCATAAGGGCACAACCCAACCCCTCGAATACGCCACCGACGGCGAGGGGCGATTCCGTGTGAATCCCTCGCCAGGTGAACGCTACAGCGCCTCGGTCTATCCCCCGGACGGCCAGCCCTACCTGACCGCCCGCCAGTTGTTCGACTGGCCCAAAGGAGCGGTCGAGCATTCGGTTCGACCTGGCCCTGCCTCGGGGCATCGTGATCCGGGGCAAGGTCACCGAGGAAGGTTCCGGCAAGCCAGTCGCGGACGCTGCGCGTCCAGTTCGTGGGCCGAAGCTCGACCGACCGTTCGAATCCGCGCGACTCGACGAGCAGTTCCGGGCCGGATGGCTCGTTCCAGCTCGCGGTCCAGGCCGCCCCGGGCTATCTCGTCATCGAGGGCCCCAGCGACGATTACGTACTCCGGGAGACCGGCCAGCGGATGCTTTCCGAGGGCCTGCCGGGTGGCCGGCGCGATTACTCCCACAGCTTCATCGCTTGCAACCCCAAGTCCGGCAGCAACGGCCTGGAAATCGACGTCGTGCTCCGCCGAGGCGTCACCGTGCAGGGTCGAACCCTCGCGCCGGATGGGCAGCCAACCCGGGACATCCGAATGTTCAGCCGGATCATCCTCGAACCGTTTCCCCTCCCATGGCGGAGCTGGGGCTCTTCTTACCGTCTCGGCACGGTGCCCAACGGCCGCTTCCAGGTCCACGGGCTCGACCCCGACATCGAGGTGCCCGTCTACTTCCTCGATCCGAAGCGCTGGCCTGGCGCCACGGCCCATCTTTCGGGCCAGTCGGCGGCCGGCGGGCCGGTCACCATCCGACTCGAACCGTGTGGGACGGCCAAGGCTCGGCTGGTCGACTCCACCGGGAAGCCGATCGCCGGATATCGTGGCTCGCGCCTGATCGCGATGGTCGTCACGCCCGGCTCGTTCCCCACCAGCCGCGCCCAGCGGAATGATGGCCGTCTGACCGCCGATGCCGCGGACTTGGGCGCAATCGACCCGATCACCTACGGGAATGGCCCAGTGTCCGATGCCCAGGGACGGATTGCGCTCCCCGGCTTGATCCCGAGCGCGACCTATTGGGTCTCCCGGCTCCGTAAGGAATTCACGGTCAAGCCTGGCGAGACCCTCGACCTGGGTGATATCCTGATCGAGAAGCGCCGAGCACAATGAATCGTAGGGTGGGTCGCGACGCGATTCCTCGCGTCAAGGCCCACCGGGAGAGCCGAGGCACTCGGTGGGCCTCACGACGCGAAGCGTCGTTCGACACCACCCTACAAGACTCGGAGGCAATCCATGCCGAGGTCAGCCAACGATTCTCCCTGGTCTCGCTACGAGCCGAAGCCCAACGACCCATGGGACCTCCGCAAGGTGGCGCACCTGCACCGCCGGGCCGGCTTCGGCGCGACGCGGACCGAGCTGCTCCGCGACCTCAAGGCCGGTCCCGAGGCCAGCGTCGAACGGCTATTCCACCCGCCCCAGCTCCCCACCGAGGAGACCGAGGCGATCGACGGCCTGCGCCAGACGGCGCGGACCTCGTCCAACCTCGATCTGCTCAAGGTCTGCTGGCTCAATCGCATCCTCCACGGGCCGGATCCGCTCCGCGAGAAACTCACCCTCTTCTGGCACGGGCACTTCGCAACCAGCAACCACAAGGTGGAATCGGTCGCGCTGATGGATCAGCAGAACGAGACCCTCCGCACCCACGCGCTCGGCCGCTTCGCCGCGATGCTGGAGGCGATCGTCCCCGACCCGGCCATGCTCGTCTGGCTCGACGGGGGAACCAGCAAGAAGGATAAGCCCAACGAGAACTTCGGCCGCGAGTTCCTGGAGCTGTTCACCCTGGGTCCCGGTCATTACACCGAGCGCGATATCCGCGAGGCCGCCCGGGCATTCACCGGCTGGGTGCGGCAGGAGTCGGCCGGCGGCTTCCGGGAAACGCCGACGTTCGTCCATGACAAGACACAGGTTGACGACGGAACGAAAACGTTCTTCGGCAAGACCGGGCTCTGGAAGCCCGCTGATATCGTCAGGATCGTGCTCGAACGTCCCGAGGCCGCCACGTTCCTGGCGCGCAAGCTCTACCGCTATTTCGTCAGCGAGGCTGGCACGCCGGGGCCCGAGCTGATCGATCCGCTCGCGGCCGAGATCAAACAACACGACTTCACCATCGGACCGGTCGTGGAGGTCATCCTCCGCTCGCGGCATTTCTATTCCCGGTCGGTCTATCGCCAGCGGATGAAGTCGCCGGTCGAGTTCAGCGCGGGGCTCGTCCGGATGCTGGAAATCCCGCGCGCCGCGATCAACCCCCTGGCACTCTCGGCCGCCTGCGACGCGCAGGGCCAGGAGCTCTTCGCTCCGCCGAATGTCGAGGGCTGGGTCGGCGGCCCGCTCTGGATCAATAGTGCCACACTCCTGGAACGGACCAACTGGGCCGCCGACGTCGTCTGGGGCCGCGCCGAGAACGGACTCGCGCCGTTCGATCCCGCCGCCTGGGCCACTCACTACAAGCTCGAACCGAGCCGTGCGACCGAGGCCCTGATCGACCTCCTACTCCAGAACGACCTCGGCGACGAGGCCCACCGCCTCGCCCTCGACGCCGGACGCGACGGCAGCCCCAACGGCCTGCGTACGACCGTCCAACGCCTCGCCAACTGCCCGGAGTTCCAGCTAGCCTGAACCACCAAAGTCTCAAATGCAAAGAGATTGAACACGAAATACACGAAATACACGAAAGGAATACAATGGGATTTCTGTGAATTTTTCGTGTATTTCGTGTATTTCGTGTTCAATAAAGTATTCTTGGAAGATTACTTCCCGTGATTTCCACGCTTCTCTTACCGGAGGTCACCATGCACCCGACACGCCGCGAGATGCTTCGCCTGGGCCTGGGTTCGTCCGCGCTCCTGGCCTGCGGCCCGACGGTCCCGCTGTTCCTTGCCCGCTCCGCCAACGCCATGGCCGAGGCCAAGACGAAGGGCCGGATCCTGGTCGTGGTCCAGCTCGACGGGGGCAACGACGGGCTCAACACCGTGGTCCCCTATCGCGATGACGAGTATCGCAAGCGACGGCCCAGGATCCAGGTCGGGGCAGGGGAGGTCAAGAAGATCGACGACCACGTCGGCCTGCATCCCGCACTCGAGGGTTTCGCGAAGCTGCTTGAGCAACACCGGCTGGCGATCGTGCAGAGCGTGGGCTATCCCAACCCGAACCGGTCGCACTTCGAGAGCATGGCAACCTGGCAGACGGCGCGCCTCAACCCGGACAAGGCCGCGCCCGGCTGGCTGGCCCAGGCGATCGACCGCCGGCCGAGCCCGGAGGGCGACGCACCGGGTCTGCACATCCACGAAGCGATGCCGCTGCCAAGGTCGCTGGCCGGCGGCCGGCAAGTGATCCCGTCGCTGGCCCGGCTGGAGCAATTCCGCCGTCGGCTGGGTGTGCCCGAGAGCGCCGATCCCGCCGCGCAGGTCCAGGCCCTCGACCGCCTGGCCCGCCAGGACCGCGGCGCGCCCGGCTCGCTGCTCCAGTTCGTCGAGCGCTGCTCCGTGATCACCTATGCCAGTAGTGCACGGCTGGAACGTGTGCATCAAGACAAGACATCCACTGCATCGGCCTATCCCCAATTCTATGGCCTGGCCCAACGGCTCCGCCTGATCTCCCAGTTGATCAAGGCCGGCCTGTTCAACCTCGATCTATTACACCCATCTCGACGGCTTCGACACCCACAGCGGCCAGCTCCAGCGGCACGCGAGCCTGCTCCGCGAGCTGGGTACCTCGCTGTCGGCATTCCTCGACGACCTGGAGAAATCGGGCGAGTCGGACCGGGTGCTGGTCCTGGTCTTCTCCGAGTTCGGCCGCCGGCTGGGCGAGAACGGCAGCGGCGGCACCGACCACGGCACCGCGGCCCCCGTCTTCCTCCTGGGCCAGCCGGTCAAGTCCGGCGTCCACGGGCCATACCCCGACCTCACCCACCTCGACGACGGCGACCCCAAGCACGCCATCGACTTCCGCAGCATCTACGCGACCTGCTCGATCGATGGCTGGGCGTCCCCCATCGCGAGGTCCTCGGCGGGGCGTTCGATCCGGTGCCGGTGTTGCAGGGGTGATGATTTCCGATCAGGAGAAGGGCCGCGAGAACCGTAAGCTGAAAGGACGTTGACGACGCATGCCTCCCGCCAAGCCAAAGTCTCTGGCCTTGGTCCGTAAGTTCCCGCTCCGCCTGATTCAATCGGAAGATGAGAACGGAGCGGCCCTGGCCAAGCTGATCGAGGAGTATGAGATCTCCCGATATCCTGCGGGCCGGTCAGCGGCACGGCGATGCTCGCGCACCTGATCAAAGCCCGGGGCATCAGCCAGACGCAGCTCGCCGCGGATACTGCATTGTCCGAATCCACCGTGTCGGAGCTGGTTCGCAGTCTGCGCCCTCTCGGCCGCAGGCAGATTCCAATCTTCGACACTGCTCGCCGAACACCACCGAGATGGCGATGGTGAAGCGAGGTCATTGGGGGGTATCCCCTCACCCGGCCTCCTGCCGACCTCTCCCCAAGGCAGGGATTTTTCCGGGGGTGACGATTTGGCGCGACCTGGGTATAATTAGCCAGGTTCGTCGCGAGACCGCCAGTTCTTGTCAAATAAATTTTGGCGGAAATCGCCGCAAAGTATCTTGGCCATATAACATGTGACGCCTATCACATTCGCCATTTCTCCGGGATTTCTTACGGATGGCCAAGGCGATTCGGACGCAACGAAAGAACGATACCGCCATAATTTATTTGGCGCCTGGCGGTCGGTGGTCAAGATATCACGTCCGTATACCGGGATGCCTGTCCAATAAACAAAGGGCTCAAAAATCTCTGCCAAGGGGCGAGGTGGAGAAGACCGGCGCACCCTCCATCGCCTTCGCCCCAACGGGGAGAGGGTTGAGGTGAGGGGGTTTTCGCGGTGGTCTTCGGCGAGACGTGTCGATGAAGGGCTGATTCATTCCCCGTTTCGATCCCCTCGCAGGATGCGCGTGATGTCGCGTGCTCCATGAAGGATGCGAAGAACCTCGATCCCACCCTCGATGGGGCGATAGAAGACCAGATACTTGCGGTACCGCGAGATCGGGCAGACTCGGACGTTCGCCAGCATCGGGGTCGTCATCCTCCCAGCGGTTCCCGATGCCCGGCATCCGGGAAAGCCGTTCGATAGTTCGCTTCGCCGCATTGACGAAGCGGTTCGCTGCCGCGAGGCTGCTTTGCTCGCGCCAGGTCATCGGCAATCTCAAGGATGTCCCAGACCGCTTGCTGGGATTTAACGACGGTTGGTTCCTTCTTGGCCATTGGTCCGTCCCTGGCGTTTGGTGTGGCGCTCTTGAACCTCGTGGTGGATGCCGTCCCAATCCGCCGGAGTCAATAGGGTCGCGGGGCCACCACGGACCGCCTCTCGAAGCTTCTCCCGAATCTCAAGGTGGTCCGCTTCTCGCTCTTGATGTTCTTGGATCATGGCCCTCATGTATTCGCTGACGGTGCCAAAACCGCGCTTGACGGCCTGCTCATGGACGAACGCCTTCATCGCTTCAGGTAACGTGATATTCAGTGTGGCCATCGGATGGTCCCTCCTCATCTCAACAGCATACCGTTCCTGACTGCGCCTCGGAAAACGAAAGCACCGGGGCATGAGCCGCGTCAGTATGCTCACGACAGCAGGAACTCGAGATCCTCGCGCGTGAGGTTCTGGATCACGCCCTTATTGTCGGCGTTGAGGATTGCATCGGCCAGATCCCGCTTCTTCTGCTGCAATTCCAGGATCTTCTCCTCGACGGTGTCGCGGCAGATGAGGCGATACGCGAAGACGTGCTGGGTTTGGCCGATGCGGTGCGAGCGGTCGATGGCCTGGGCCTCGACGGCGGGGTTCCACCAGGGGTCGAGCAAATAGACATATTCGGCGGCGGTGAGGTTCAGGCCCAGGCCGCCAGCCTTGAGGCTGATCAAAAAGATCGGGCAGTCAGGATCGGTCTGGAACCGCTCGACCTTGGCGCCTCGGTTGCGGGTCCGGCCATCGAGGTATTCGTAGACGATCTTCTCCTGGTCGAGCCGTTCGCGGACGATCGCCAGGAAGCTGGTGAACTGGGAGAATACCAGGACCTTGTGTCCCTCTTCGACGACCTCGGCGATCGAGGGGATCAGCAGGTCGAGCTTGGCGCTGGCCTCGCCTCCCAGTTCGGCGCTGATCAAGGCCGGGTGGCACGCAGCCTGGCGGAGTCGCAAGAGCGCCTCGAGGACTTCGATCTTCGAGCGATTGAGCTCGGCCGAGTCCTTGCGCAAGAGCGCATCGCGGTAGTGCATCCGCAGCTCGTCGTAGCACCGCCGCTGGTCGGCTTCCATGTCGCAGTAAAGCGTCTGCTCGGTCTTCTCGGGCAGGTCCTGGACGACCTGCTGCTTGGTCCGGCGGAGGATGAACGGCCGCAGCGCCTTGGCCAGCAGAACGCGGTCGATCTCCTCGAGGGAAGCACTGCCGGCGTACCGCTTGAAGATGGTGTCGCTGCCCAGCATGCCCGGGTTCAAGAACTCGAAGATCGACCAGAGCTCGCCCAGGTGGTTCTCGATCGGCGTACCGCTCATCGCCAGCTTATGACGGCTGCGCAGCAGTCGGGCGGCCTTCGCCGACTGGCTGTCGGCGTTCTTGATCGCCTGCGCCTCGTCGAGGATCGCGTAGTCGAACTCGAACGGGGTCAATTCGGCGATGTCGGTCCGCACAGTGCCATACGTGGTGATGATCAAATCATAATCCTGGAACGACTCGCGGAGCGCGTGGCGGCCGGGCCCGGTGTAGTCGAGCACGCGGAGCCTCGGCGTGAACTTGGTGGCTTCCTGGTGCCAGTTGAAGACGAGCGATCGGGGGACGACGGCCAGCGTCGGCGCCTTGGCCTGACGGTGCGCCCGTCGGCGCTGCAACAGGGCCAAAACCTGGATCGTCTTGCCCAGTCCCATGTCGTCGGCGAGGATGCCGCCGAACCCGAACCGCTGGAGGTAGTCGAGCCAGCCCAGCCCTTCGCGCTGATCAGGGCGCAGCTCACCGTGGAAGCCCGGGGGCGAGTCGATCGCGACGATCCCCTCGAACTGGCGGAGGTTCTGCCGGACCTTCTCGAACGCGGCGTCGACCCGGATCTCCGGCTGGGCGGCCAGCAGCGCATCGAGCATGCCGGCCTGCGCCGAGCTGAAGCGGAGGTTGCCGTTCTCCGCGTCGGTGGCGAGGTCAGCGAGCATGCCATACTTCTTGAGCCATTCCTCGGGGAGCATGCCCATCGAGCCGTCGCCCAGCTCGATCATGGCCTCGCCGCGGCGCGCGGCGGCCAGCAGGTCGGGGAGGCTGACGCGCTGGTCCCCGTAGTCGAACGCCCCCTTCGAGCTCGAACCAGTCGATCCCCGTGGACAGGGCCAGCTTGAATTCGCCGGCCGGCCGGATCAGCTTCCCCTCGGCCTCGATCCGCCATCCGGCGGCGACCAGCTCCTTGGTCACCACGGGCATCCGCTTGGCGGGCAGCTCGAGCGTGCCCGGATCCAGCCGCGGGTCCTTCGCCTCGCGAAAGCCCAGCTCGAAGAGCTTGACGTCGGCGGCGCTCTCGGTCCGCGGATCGCGGCGGATCACCAGCCCCAGCTCGGTCGAGACCGCCAGCGGTGTGGTCCGCCCGGCCGGGATCACCGCGCCGTCGTAGTCGAACTCCAGCTCGCCGATCAGCTTGTCGGAGCCCAGGCCCCAGTTCTCGCGCGGGGTCCGCAGCGTCAGGCAGGGCCGCGGCTTGGCCTTGATCTCCTCGAGGTTGAGAGTCTCCACCAGCTCCACGGGCGGCACCCGCGTCTCGGCCAGGATCCGGCCGAGCATCAGGTCCTGCTGCGGCTCAACGAACGTGATCTCCTTCTCGTAACGGAGCCGGAGGATCCAGGGCATGACGCCCAGGTCGTCGAACCGCGCGGCACGGCCGACGCCCAGCACGAGCAGGCCCGGGAGCAGGACCAGTGGCTCGGAGAGGTCCATGCGGCCATCCCCGCGGCGGAGCGTGCCCCGCCAGGCCCATCGCTTACCGCCCGACTCGGAGCGGACATCCAGCGCGAACCGCCAGGGCTGGCCGTCATCCCATCGGACCGTCGGCGGGTCGTCTTCTCCTTCGGTGCGCCTCAATCGCAACCGGCCGGTCCGCGCCAGACGCTCCACCAATCCCGCCTGGTCCTTCCGCAGAACGAACCGACGCGTGCCCCGCAGCGCCCGCTCGGCCGCCGCCCGCGCCGCGGCCGATCCATAAGCCGAGGCCGGCCCTGCACCGGCACTCGCACTCCCACTCGACCCATTGCTCGCCTCAGCGGCGAACGGCGCCCCCGCGCCGCCAACGCCTGCCGAACCCGGGCTGCCCGCGGCTGACGGCAGATAGCCCGCGTGGGGCGAGCTCCCCTGGGCCTCATCCAGCAGGGCCAGGATCAGGCGGTCCTCGGGGTCGTACTTGACGTGAGCGGCCCGGGCGGCGTAATACCAGGGCCGCAGTGGGCCCCACTCGCCGGTCGTCTTGCGCTGGCGGCGCGCCAGGTCGATGACCACCTGGTTCTGCGCCAGCGTGGCGGCCACGTCCAGGACATAGACCAGCAGCCGCTTGCCGTTGCGGTTGACGGCCTTGGCCCGCCCCGCGCCCGCACCCACGACTCCCGCGCCCGGTCTGGCCGGCTTGGCCTTGGCCCGGCGGTCCCGCGGTGCTTGGCCCCGCTCGCCCTGGCTCCAGGTCCCGGACTCGCCCAGCGGGTTACCCCGCATCCCCCGGTCCTTGGCGCACGGCCGGGCACCCCGGCCCGACGGGCCCGACCCCGAGGGCCGCGGCGAACCCAATCCGATCACCCCCAGCTCCGAATCGATCGGATACGGCGGCTGACGCTCCATCCCCGACTCGTTGCGAATCTCCGGCAACGTCGGGCCTGACCCCGGCGGCCGCCGCGGGGCCTCCACCACCAGCCGCACCGGGAACACCGGCGGCGACTGGAGCAGGCCGCGTGAATCGGCCAGCAGCAGGGTCGCCCAGAGGTGCTTGCACGGCTCCCCCTGCGGGCTGAAATACGGGCAGGTGCACGAGGCCAGCAGCTTCGAGCCCCGCAGCCGCACCCGCACCCGGTACTTCGCCGTCCCGCGTACCCGCGCCACGACCTCGCCGGCCCGGGCTGCCATCACGGTCACCCGGCCCTTGACGAAATACGACTGGCCCCGCGTCCGGACCGCGTCGCTGAAATTCCGCGCAACTTTCTGGGCAATCCCCATCATAGGTTCGTTGTCCGTTTGTCCTTAGTCATTGGTCATTAGCTCAGATACGGGCGCAGTGGGCGCTTCTTCTCACCGTGAACCGTGGCCTGGAGGCGTCTGGGTCAGTGGGGTCAGGAGTTCGTCTCTCGCTCCATCGCGAGAGGAGGGCCCAGCTTTCCAATCACGCGGTTCGTCCAGGCGACTGAAAACTGACGGGGATCGACATCATGATTTAATGGCCAATGACTAATAACCAATGACTAATGACCAATGAGATCACACGTCCAGATTCTTGACTTCGAGCGCGTGCTTCTCGATGAACTCACGTCGGGGCTCGACATCGTCGCCCATGAGGGTCGCAAACAGGTCGTTGGCGGCGGCGGCGTCCTCGAGCCGGACCTGAAGCAAGGTGCGTCTCGTCGGGTCCATGGTGGTTTCCCAGAGCTGATCGGCATCCATCTCGCCGAGGCCCTTGAACCGGGTGATCTTCATCCCCTTCTCGCCGATCTTCCGCACGATGGAAACCAGGGTGCGGAGGTCCAGCAGGGGATACGACTCGCCGTCGCGCTGGAGGAGGAACCGGGGCGGGGGTTCGTCGCCGGTCACCTCGCGCGGCAGCAGGACCTCGGCCCGCAGGCCGAACTCGTCGCGGAGCCGGGCCAGATGCTTGTTGAGCACCTTGACCTCGTGGAGCTCGATCTCGCGGACGGGTCGGCCGTGGGCGGCCCCGATACCCGCCGCCGACCCGGTGTCGGCAGCCGTTCCGGCGCCAGGCTCGAGCGATTCCCCCGCTTCTTCACGCAAGTGGTGCGCCGCGATGTAATCCTGGCGCTCTTTTTCGGTGTAGAACCGCAGCTCGGTCCCCTGGTGCTCGACCAGGTACAGGGGCAGCAGGCCATCGAGCGGGTCGGGCTTCGAGGTGTCCTGGGGCTTATAGGCCATCGCCAGGAACTCGCGGAGCGAGCGATTGCGGCGGCCGAAGGCGCGCAGACCCTGTTCGATGCCGGCGACCAGATCGAGCAGCGCCTTGAGCCGATCGCCCCCGATCGCGCCCGCGGGGTCCGGCTCCTGACCGACGACGCCGACCGGTTGCAGCTCGGCGCCGCCCAGCCCGGTCTCGATCAGGATCGACTGCATCTGGGCATCGGCGTGGAGGTACCGCCGCTCCTTCTTGCCGCTCTGGATCATGTAGAGCGGGGGCTGTGCCACATAGAGGTGCCCTTCGGCCACGAGTTTCGGCATTTGCCGGTAGAAGAACGTCATCAGCAAAGTCCGGATGTGGGAACCGTCGACATCCGCGTCGCTCATCATCACGATCTTGCCGTACCGCCGACGGCCGGGATCCTCCTCCTCGCCGATGCCATTGCCGACAGCCGTGATGATGTTGCGGATTTCCTCATTGCTCAGCACGCGGTCGAGCCGGGCGCGCTCGACGTTGAGGATCTTGCCCCGCAGGGGGAGGATCGCCTGGTAGATCCGGTCGCGGCCGCCCTCGGCCGTCCCGCCGGCTGAGTCCCCCTCGACCAGGAACAGCTCGCTGGAATCCTGATCGTGGGTGGAGCAGTCCATCAGCTTGCCGGGGAGCCCCCCACCCGAGAGAACCCCCTTGCGGTTCCGCACCAGCTCGCGGGCCTTGCGGGCCGCTTCGCGGGCCTCGGCCGCGAGCTGCGCCTTGATGATCACCTTCTTGGCCACCGCCGGGTTGGTCTCGAGGAACTCGCCCAGTCGCTCGTTGACCACGCGGGTGACGATCCCCTCGACCTCACTGTTGCCCAGTTTCGTCTTGGTCTGGCCCTCGAACTGCGGATCCGGCACCCGGACGTTGATGATCGCCGTGAGCCCCTCCTTGAAGTCCTCGCCCAGGAGCGTCAGGTCTTTGTTCTTGGCCGGGGCCGCGCTTCTGGCATACTGGTTCAGCGTACGCGTCAAGGCCGCGCGAAACCCGGTCAAGTGCGTGCCGCCTTCGACCGTGCTGATGTTGTTGCAGTACGAGACGACCATCTCGCTGATAGAATCGTTGTACTGCAAAGCGACCTCAACTTCAACTGCCCTCTCCTCGTCGCGGCCTACCAGGACGAACGGCGGGTGCAATACCGTCTGGGCACGATTCAAATAAGCAACAAACTCGCTGAGTCCCTCCGACGAGAAGAACTCCACATCCTTGCGCTCGTCGGTCCGCTCGTCGGTCAGGCGGATCCTCACCCCCTTGTTGAGGAAGGCCAGCTCGCGGAGCCGCTTCTCCAGGATGTCGAATTCGAACTCGGTCTTCGGGAAGATCTCGCTGTCGGGAAGGAAGCGGATGGTCGTGCCCGTCGTCTTGGCCAGCCCCTCCGCGCTGACCTCGCCCTGGCGCACCCCCTTCTCGTACCCCTGCCGCCAGATCTGCCCGTCGCGGCGGATCTCGGCCTCCAGCCACTCGGACAGCGCATTGACCACCGTCACCCCCACCCCGTGCAGACCGCCGGAGACCTTGTAGGAGTCGTGGTCGAATTTGCCCCCGGCGTGCAGGTTGGTCAGGACCACCTCCAGCGCGCTCACACCGATGTCGGGCTGGATGTCGACCGGGATCCCCCGGCCGTCATCGGCGATCGAGACCGATCCGTCGGTGTGGAGCGTCACCTCAATGTGCCGGCAGTATCCGGCCATCGCCTCGTCGATCGAGTTGTCCACGACCTCGTAAACCAGGTGATGCAGACCGCGCGCTGTCGTGTCGCCGATATACATCCCCGGGCGCATCCGGACCGCCTCGATCCCCTCGAGGCGACGGATGTTCGCCCCGGTGTAGGCCGACGACGAATCCTCGTGAGCCTCCCGGCCATTGCCCGTGGAAAGGTGGTCGCCCACCTCGCCATCCAGCAGCCCCGTGATTTCGACGCCGTCCTCGGTCTTGCTCAGTTCCACCATCGAAGATTTCCCTTGATCCCTTCTTCTCGTCGTCCCGAGTCGGGCCCGACCGGGCCGGGTCAGACGAGATTGGCAATCATCGGTCGCCGCAGGTCGCGGCACCGGCTTTGGTGTCATCAGTCATCGCGCCGCGCCGGGTCATGTCACGGCGTGCCGGGCGACTGCATCTCGCAGAGCCGCGCCACTCCCGTGGCCGTGCCGTCGCCGCAAGTCGGGCAGCTCAGGGCAGGTCCAGTCCAGGTCAGGTCTGTTCAGAGCATTCCAGATTTCCGATTCCAAATAATGAGGAATGAAGAAGGTTCGGGAATCCGGAATCGCGAATCCGGAATCGGGAATCGAAGATCTCAGCTAGGGCTGCGCCGGGCCGCGGTCACCCCGACGGCCCGCGCCCGGTTCCGGCCCGGGCCTGCGCGGATCGCGCTGCGGTGGCAGGGCACCCGGCTCGGCCGCCGACGGCTCTGCGGACTCGCCGGCGCCGGCGACGCTGTCGATGTACCGATCCAGCCCGACGAAACCAACACGGAATCGGATGTCGTGAATCGCCGTCCCCGGCGCACACGAACGCAATGCAGTCAGGAGTGCCGGCTTGCGAAACGCGGCCAACTCCTCCAACAGCGCCGGATGGGACACCGTCACGTTCAACACCCCTCGCCGCACCTCGCCCAGTTGCGTCTGACGGCACTGCGGCTCGCCCACCGCCGCGTTCCAGGCGTTCTCCAGCTCCTGCTGGGCCCAGAACCGCCCGTATCCCCGCGCGGTGAACAGCTCGCCCAGAATCTCCGACAGCGCCCTGGGCCCTCGACGATTCGGGATCGACATGCTCCCTCAATCCAATGAAACCACGGATTCCCACGAGCCACGGAGAGTCACGGATTCCAGATAAATGAATGATTCCTTCGGATCGCTCTTCCGCGCTCGTTTTCTCGTCCGGCCACGCCCGGTCCTCCACATCCATCCCCACCCCATGGCAGGAAACGGGACCGATCCATTCCCACGCCCTTGCGGCGCTTCTGGCCCGTTCATCCTCGACGTGAACGCCTTTCCCGATATCCTCATTTTACCGGCCCTGTCCAGAGCTTGTAGCGGCCGGCGGCGCGTCGATTGCGGAATTCGGAAGTCTCGATAAAGGTTTGACTTACGGGAAACAGAATCGCCCGGCACATCGACCCTGGCCTCGGCGTTCGGCACGCGGTGAGAACACGACATTTCCCCCACGGACGCCGGGGCTTTGTCTCTGCTGCCAACGGCGCACCGCGTACTGCGCACAGAGCTCATGACCGTTCGCGGGTCAAGGGCATGACCACGTAGGTATAGTGATCGTCAGTCTTGAAAACGGCGGCGTTCTTGGCGTCGATCAACTCGGCCGTGATGGCGGCGGTGTCGTCCAGGGTCTTGAGCCGCGTCCACCAGGTAGCGGGGATCGAAGGTAATCTCGACGGCCTTGCCGTCGTAGGCGATTGGCAGCTCGACGTGCGAGCTGCCCACGTCCGCCGACTGGCTGGTGAGCTTCAGCAGCCCGGAACCGAACCGGAAATCCACACCGCGGCTCTCTTCGCTGGTGACGATCGAGGCCTGCTCGACGGCGACCCGGAGCGACCCGACTTCCAGGGGGATCTTGACCTCGATATTGGTCGGGAAAACATCCTGGTAGCGGGGAAATCGGCCCTCGACTAGCCGGCTGTAGATCACGGCGTTTTCCGTACGCATCAACACAGCGGCGCCTGACTGGATGGCCAGGTGCACGGGTGGGTCATCGTCTGCCAGATGGCGCTCGATCATTTTCAGCGCTTTGACCGGGATGACGGGGGAGCCTATGGGAGCGGCCGGGCTGTTCTCGGCGTCGGCCGGGGCCGACATCCGGGCCAGCCGGCGGCCATCGGTACCCACCATGGCGATGGACTCGGCAGTCAGCTCCACCAGCACCCCGCCCAGCGCGTACCGCGTGGTCTCGACGTCCGTGGCGAAGATCGTGCGGCGGATCAACCTCTTGAGATCCGCGGCCGCCACGACATGATAGCTCGCCGCGGTGAAGTCGGGCACCTCCGGAAAGAGGTTGGCGTCTTCCACCGGCAGGGTGAACTCGGAATGCGCAGCCCCGAATCACCAGGCGATCGTCCTCAGCCTCGATCCAGAGCTCGGAGTCCGTCTGGGGGTTGCTGGTTCGGAGAATCGAACCCACCTGGGACGTCGGCAAGATCACTGCACCGGGCCGCTCGACTTTCACGCCCAGCACCCGGTGGCGAATCCCGACTTCCAGGTCCGTTCCCATCAGGACCGAGCCATCGTCGGCGTCGGCAATCAGCTTGACGTTCTGCAGGATCGGCTTGGGGCTCCGGGCCGGAACCACCCCGCTGACCAGCCCGAACGCCGTGAGCAATCCCTCACGGTTGCACAAGGCCCTCATTCAGACATTCCCTAAACCCAAAGTGTCGAGCCGCTCCCGTCTATCAGATCGGGAGAAACGAACGCACGGTTGGTTGATCCCCCCGCTGTCTCGGACTCGGCCAGGGACCCAGTCGATCCGCGGGCTCAGGTCGGATTCCAGGGAGGAGAGATTGACTGTCCCGAGATGTTCCCGTCCACTCCCAGTATGGTAATGGGGAGATAGACCGTCACATTAATCAGAGTGGGGACGCCGCCGTGGACAGCCTCGGACAGCACTCGAACAAACCAATGATACCAAAGAGCTTAGTCGGACACAACGTCCTTTGGACGCCAGAGGGAAAGTTGTGGATAACTCTGTGGCTCGCTCCGGCATAGCCGGTATCGGTGTGCCCGGAAGCGGTTTGCTCGCGGCTGGGTCCGTTGACGATGCCGGCGCCGTGCGCCGGTCATTGACCGGTTATCCACAGGTTTTCCCCCGGGGCCCGTCGATCGTTTGCCAGTCCGCCTGGAGCGATTTTGACGGTTGGTCCGCAGGTCATCGGTCGGCTGGCCTCACCGGATCTCCTCGGCGCTTGCCGTTGACACCTCGGGTCGATTCACGCATGATCCGGGGCACTTGAGTGACACGAAGTCGCCGGACCACATGGTCCCTTCAAGGAGGAAGAGCCTTGTCAGCGCACCACCGACGCCGATTCGACTCCAGCCCATTCCTCGCACTCGCCGCCGTGCTGGTACTCGGTGCCAGCCGGGCGCAGGCCGACCCGATGTATACGGTCACCAATCTCGGCCAGCTCCAGTTGCCGGGGACATACAGCCTGAACGATTCCGGCGAGGTCGTGGGCAACCTGGCGAATGGAACACCGATCCTCTACCAGTCAACCGGGCCCGCCGCCGGCACCTTCACCAACCTGAGCGCCGCCGTGGGCGCGAAGACCACCCTCACGGGCATCAACGACTCGGGCCAGATCATCGGCAATCAGATCATCGGCAACGTCAATCCGCCCCCCGGCTCGGGCGGGTTTGCCGGGAATCTGACGCAGGCGATCCTGTACAGCGGCGGGCAGGTCACCCCGATCCCGATGTTGCCGGGGACCACGTCGATCCTGGCCACCGGGATCAATGATTCGGGGATGGTCATTGGCAACGCTGGAGGCATCGGCTACAGCTCCGCCGGAGGCATCGGCTACACCTACCAGAACGGCCAGATGACCAACCTGGGATCCAACTGGCCCCAGGCCATCAGCAATTCGGGCCTCCTGATCGACACGAACGGATCTCTCTACCTGAACGGCCAGAAGATGACGGGGCTCGCGTGGTGGGGAGGTAGCACGGCGATCAATAACTCCGGGGAAGTCGTCGGGAATTTCGGGGCCCCCAACGCACAGGGCGTTGACATCTCGCACGCCTTCCTCTACCAGAATGGGCACGTGGTCAACCTGGGGGCCCTGCTGGGCACGTCAACCACCAGCGCGGCCATGGGCATCAATTCCCTGGGCCAGGTGGTCGGCGATTATTCCTCGACGTCGGCCCCTACGGCTCTCTGAACCGTGCCTTCCTCTACCAGAACGGGACGATGACCGACCTGAATACCCTGATCCCGGCCTCGTCGGGCTGGTTCCTCACCGGAGGTATGTCCATCAACAACAACGGTCAGATCCTCGCCACCGGGGTTGGACCAGATGGGAGCTGGGCCGGTGCCCAGGATGTCTTCTTGTTGACGCCGATCGCCGGGTCGGAGGTACCCGAGCCGAGCACGCTGGCATTCTTCGGCTTGGTGGCCGCCGGCCTGGCACTTCACCATGCCTGGCGGCGTCGCTGACAGCGTTCTCGGATCAGGAGACTCCGACGCCATGGCGAGCGCGCGCCTGGGGATGAGACGGTTGGCCGGCCTGCTGGTCCTGACGGCCCTGGTGTTTTTGCCGGGACTGGGCCGCTCGGGCCGCTTGAGCTACCACGAGGCATTTGTCGCGCAGGGTGCGCGGGAGATGCTGGACTCGGGCGTCTGGGCGTACCCGACGATTGGCGGGTTGCCCTGGCTGGAGAAGCCGCCATTGCCTTGGTGGCTGACCGTCGCGCTGAGGCCGCCTGGCCGGCGGGGTGGACGAGACCGTGGCGCGGCTCCCCTCGGTGCTGGCCGCGACGCTTTTGGTGTTAGGCGTCGCGGTGGCGGCGTCGCGGCATTACGGACCGGGCATCGGCGTGCTCGCCGGTGCCGTCCAGGCGACGACGGCCTGGACCGTGTTGCGCGGCCGGCTGGCCGAGGCCGATATGCTGCTGGCCTGCCTGATCACCTGGGCGATCGTCGCGTTCGATCGGATGCGCGATGATGTTCCTGAGCCAATCGCAAAAACCCCTCCTGACTCCTCCTTCGCAACCGGGAGAAGTGGAACGGACGCGCTCGCTGAGAAAGGGTCTTTTCTATCCCCTCCTTACGAAGGGGGGGCCAGGGGGGGGGCGCCGGGGTTGAGCACCGACGCCGGTCCCGCGAGCCAGAGCGCCGGCTGGCGCCGGGCGCGCTGGGCGTTCTTCGTCCTGTTGGGCGTGACCTCGCTGGTCAAGGGGATCGGCTTCGGCGCGGTGCTGATCCTGTCGGTCGTGGCCGTCGCGGTGATCTGGCGGCGCGACGGCACGGCGATGCGCCGGCTCCAATTCCCAGCGGGCTGGATCGTAGCGACGGTGCTGGCGACGGCCTGGCCGCTGGCGATGGTGGCCTGGCACGGCTTCGGGGCGCTGGCGCTCTGGACCATGCACGTCACCGATCGCCTGGCCGCGCACCCGGGCGAGTTCGCCGGTGAACGATGGTGGGAGTACACCCCGGGCCTGTTGATCCAGGTGATGCCCTGGACACCCCTGGCCTTCATTGGCGCCTGGCACTCGTTGCGAAGGGCCATCGTGGGACGCGCCAGTCGCGCCGGTGCGAACTCCGAGGCCGAGAACGCGGTTCCCGCGTCGGTCGTGGCGGGCGATCGACTGCTCTGGGCCTGGTCGGCCGCGCCTCTGGCCTTGCTGGCGCTGGCGACGGTCAAGAACGCTCACTACGCGATCGCCGCCCAGGTCCCATGGTCGATCTGGGCGGCGCTGGGACTGGCGCGGTGGGGCGCCGGCTGCTCCGCCGTGGCTGGGCGCCCAACCGGCTGAGGCGCCTCGCGGTCGCCGGCTTCGCCGGCTTGGGGTTGGCCACGGGATCGAGCTTCTGGCTCCTGGGTCCCTGGTTCGATCGACGCGGCCTCGAATGGGCCTTCTACGAATCGGCCGCACGTCATCTCCCGCCCGATGCACCGCTGACCCTGCTCTACGACGACTGGGACCGCAACCCGTACGAGAGCCCCTTCGGCGCGTTCCCGCACGACCTGGCCGTCCGCTTCTTCTACCTGGGCCGGACGGCATACTGGCACCTCGACCCCGCCGATCTCGCCAGGCATAACTTTCCCCCCCTTGAGAAGGGGGGGCCAGGGGGGGTGAATGGCCACTCACCCGCCACTCACCACGCACCACCCGCCACCTATATCATCGGCCGCGACCGGGACCTGCCGGCGCTCGGCAGCCTGGGTCGCGTGGAGGTCATGGCGCGCGGGCCGAGCGTGCGCTTCGACCGGACGTATGCTCTATTCCGCATCCTGCCCGCGACGACCCTCGATACGGCGGCGCCGGTCGCCAGCGCCGGGGATCCGGGTGTTCACCGTTGACCATCGTTCTGGTAGGATCCCCAGAAAGGGGTAAAGCGATGGTCCATGCGTTTTCTCAGCTAAAAACCGTCCTCGGTGAGCGCAAGATGAGCGTGCCGGAATTACGGCGTCGGCTTGTCGAACAAGGTTTGAGCGTCAATCTGAAGAGCCTCTATCGCCTTGTCAAGGACGATCTACCGCTTGAGCGACTCAACTTGCGAGTTGCCGGCGTGATCTGCCAGGTGTGCGACGTACCGCTGTCGAGATTGATCGCTTTCGAGATGACGGAGGCTCGCCTTCGACGTCTCTCGGCGGCCAAGCAGCGACGGCTGGACTCGCTCATGACCGGTAACAACGAGGGCCGTCTGACACCGGCTGAGCGTAAGGAATTGCAGGGATTGGTTCGCGAAGCTGAAGCCATCGCGCTGAGCAACGCGCGAAGACTAGCAAGCCAGCGCCGCTCGTTGTCCTCGTCGCAGGGAAGTGAGGAGGCGCCTTGACGCGCGACGCAAGCAGAAAGGGTCCTCGGCCGACACGCTTCGGGACCGAATCGAGACGCGAGCCGGCCATCGTTGCGAATATTGCCACGCTCCTCAGTCCGTTTGCGGCTATCGATTCCATCTGGAACATGTTCGCCCCACCGCTCACGGCGGATCCGATTCTCTCACGAACCGAGCCCTGGCCTGTGCGTCGTGCAACCTCGCGAAGAGCGACAAAATGAAGGGGACCGATCCGATCACCGGTCGCGAAGTCTCCCTCTTTCATCCGCGCAGGCATATCTGGAGCGAGCACTTCCGATGGTCGAGCGACCAACCGCATCTCCTGGGCATGACCCCAATCGACAGGGCAACGATTGCGGCGCTGGATCTTAACGACGAACTGCGCATGAGCGCCCGACGGCTTTGGTTTGAAACGGGCTGGTTACTGTGATTGAGGAATGCGACACGTTCCACTCGCTTGAATGACGCTCCGCGATCGAATCCCCGATATCGGGTTTGCATTATTCACATGTCTCTATGTTGCGAGTCCCCGCGCGCGCGAACCCATCCTGATCATTCGGTGTCTTTTCCCTGTCAGATTCATCGATCCGTCATTTCGGAGGTCGCGCCGATGTTCGTCCACAGACTGTCTCAATCGACAGCCCATTCACGTCTTCGCTCCGCTCCCTGAGCGTCCTGGGTCCGCCGAGGGAAACCCAACCAGGCCCGATGAGGACGGAGTCTCGCGTCTTCCCGGTCGGGAGCTGGGGTTTCCCTATCAGGCTGAACCATGATCACACGTTCCGCGCCGAGATTTGACACAGTCGGTCCTCGATCCGGCCATCCGCAAGTGCCTGAAGAAGGCGGGATGGGCCAAGGCCATGTTCCTCCGCCTGGTCTGGTGCGTCCGCGCACGGTCCGCGTTGCTGCGTCCCGGTTCCGACGGCGGCCGGATCGATCTGGCGGGGCTGCCCCGGATCGTCAGCGGGCTGCACAACCTGGCGCTCCACTGCAAGGACTGGCGAAGGACCCCCGAGACGTGGAATCCTCCGGACGACAATCCGATCCCCCTGTTCTCATCGCTAGCCCATCACCTCCTGGCCGATTACCCCGTCCCGCCCGTATTGCTCTCCGCCTGGCTTCGGGGCCAGTCCTCCGAGACCCGTCAACATCAGAACTGGTTCAAGCATCTGGGATGCGGAGGCAGTCTGCCGCACCGCCGATCTCCCCATCCGGCTCACCCGGCGCATGGCCCACGAATTCGCCCAGGCTCCCCCGCAATTCCGCGTCGAGTACGCCCTTCGCTGGGCGCAGGTCCGCGGCTTGGGCGGCTCGGACGCGCTGGCTCATGCGCTGGCAAGATCCCAGCTTGGCCGGTGCTTCCATGCCGAGGATTTCTGGGTGACCGTGATCCACTTCTTCATCAACAACCCCGGTCTCAACGAGCGCGACATCAACTCCATCGTGGATTATCTCGCCATCCAGAAGTTCGCCCCGCGCTTTGTGAACATTGGCGATGATGTGCATGTCACCCTGGAGCCTGAGCAGCCGGACCTGAGGATGAAGGGACGGACGGCCTCCTCGATGCTCCGGCAGGTCGCGCAGTGGCGGAAGCAGCAAGAAGAGGATCGTTCGAAACCCCGGCGAGAAGTCCTGAAGTGGGATCGGTCCTCATTCGGTGAGTATGTCAAGGTCGAGGAGGACGGAACGACCTGGACGATCCGTGAGCTGATCGACAGTGATGCGCTCGTCGCCGAAGGCCAATCGATGAAACACTGCGTAGCCGGTTATGCGGGATTATGCCACAAGCGTTCGATCACGATCTGGTCCCTGGGGATCGAGAGCCCCGAGGGGCGGCAGCGAGTCCTGACGATCGACCTGAACCCCACGACTCGAGAGATCCGGGAGGCCAAGATGGCGTGCAACGCGGATCCCGACGAGCCGTCGCGGAACCAACTCCAGCGCTGGGCCGAGCAGGAGGGGCTTTCGTTGATCTGCTGAGCCGGATTGGGCCTCATGGGAATCGCTGGAGCCAGCCCCGCTTCTCCAGGTCCCGGACGTTCGGCGCCTGATGGATGGAATCCAGGTAGTCGGTCAGCCGGGGGAGGACATCGTCGTCGGTTGCACCGAGGTACGGCGGCACGTAGACTGCGTTGCCATAGTGCCGGTGGACCTTGCGAGGAGTGTCCTCGACGATGAGGACGCGCTCCAGAGAATAGCCCGCGCGTTTGACCTTCTTGAGGTCCTTGAGGAACTCGTCCTCGAGCCAGTCGGTATTGTACGTCCGCACGCAACGGCTGCGTCCCCAGGCGAAGGCCAGTTCGACGCCCGACGGCAGGATTCGCCCCACGACCTCACGGACGTACTCGTCGCCCGCGGTTGACCAGACCGCCAGCCGGAACCGGGCCGCGCAGGCCATCAGGAACGCGCCGAGCTGCGGCCGTCGGTAGACGAAGTACGGACCGACCAGGAAGTCATGCGGCCGCGCGATCGGTCGTTCCACGGCATGAACGAGCGTCTCGTCCAGGTCCAGGATCAGCAGGATCCGGCTCTCCTCGTTCATCGCCAACCTCGTCAGGCTGCCGCGGTGCGACCGTCACCGCTCCAATCCGGCCGGAGCATGGGCGAACGGCACCCGATCATCCGGTATCATGGAGCGTCGTGGGAGCCGCTGCCTACTGCCTACCGCCTACTCAAGAGGAGATTCCGCGATGACGACACTCCGATCCGACCTGAGGTTCACGCTGGCCACGCTGTTCCCGCCTTGCCGGTGGGCCGTCGCGATCGCGGCCGTTTGCCTGCTCGCCTCGTCGCTGGCGTTGAGCCAGACCGCGAAGGACCAACCCACCGGCCCATCGAAAAAGCTCATCCTCTTCGACGGCAAGAGCCTCGAGGGCTGGAAGAAGAGCGACCTCCCGCGAGCCGGCGAGGTTCAGGTGAAAGATGGCCAGATTCTCATGAATAATCCCGGCGACTCGATGAGCGGCGTCACGACCACGCGCCAGGATCTCCCCAGGGTGGATTATGAGCTGACCTACGAGGCCATGCGGCTCGATGGCTCCGACTTCTTCGCAGCGGCAACGTTTCCCGTCGGCAAGTCGTACATCACGCTGGTCAACGGCGGCTGGGGCGGCAACGTGACCGGTCTGTCCAGCCTTAACGGCCAGGACGCCTCGGAAAACGAGACCACTTGCACGATCACCTACAAGAACAAGACCTGGTATCGGTTCCGTGTCCACGTCACCGGCAAGGTGATCCGCTGCTGGGTTGACGACAAGGAGATCGTCGCCGTCAACTACCAGGACCGAAAGGTCGGCACCCGGCTCGAGACCCGCGTCAGTGAACCGCTGGGCTTCGCCACCTGGCACACCAGCGGCGCCTTGCGCAAGGTCGAGATCCGCACGCTGAAGCCCGACGAGATCGCGGCCACGAACAAGATTGAGGAATGACTCGCTACCCCCGCGCCCGTATGCGCTTACAATCAATCCGCGCTCAGCAACCCGGCGGAGTCAGGCCCACCGCAGTGGGCTGGGCGCGGACCGAGGGGAAAACGCGTCCCTGCGCCATCGGTACCAATCCTCGCGTTTATACTCATCCAGCCGGGCTTTTGCCGCCTGCTGGATGGCTACCGAAATCAGGGACTGGGGAATCCGTTTCGATTCACGTCCTTCGATGTAGAAGTCCGCGACAAGAAAGGGGCAGCCTTCCGGAACGGCGCAGAGGGGGCAGCTCCAAACCTCGGTAATGTTCCCATCCCGGTCGAGGCCGACGATATCGCCGACATGGGCGCCGGTATGCATGAAAAAGTTGTGCGTGCAGACCGCCCGTCGAGCCTTCTCTCGGGCATCGTGGACGGCAGGCGTCAGCGCGATCGCGCAGTCGGCGAGCAACAGGATGGCGAACGCGAGGGGCAGGCCGATCGAAGATCGTCGCTGCTGGAGGGCCATGCCGCACTCTCTCCTTCGAACGAGCGAGGCCGCCGCGGGCCGGCCTCAGCGCCACCGGTCCGCCACGGCCAGCAATCGGGCGAGTGGGAGTTCGAAGCCGGGCAAAAGATCCGTCTGATAGATCTGGGTCTCGGGGACCGTGACAACGCTTTCCGCGCCCGTGATGGGAGGATCGCGGCGGAACACAGTCAGAGTGCGCTGGAACCGATCGATGATCCAGTATTCCTTCACACCCAGATCGAGGGACTGAAGGCGCTTCTGCTCATAATCCCGTGCTCGGTCCCGCCGTCTCTTGGAGACGAACTCGACCACGATGCTGGGGACATCGCGAGCGGTGTCGGGGAGTCGTCCCAATCCCACCCAGATCACGCGGTCGTGGCGCCGGCGGCTGCCAGTGAGTCGCACATAGCGCTCCGGCAGAGTCAAGTCCAGGGCCGTTCCCTGGGGGTGATTGGCCTGATAGATCCTCAACATCACACCCAGTTCTTCATGGGGATCGCTCTCGGCTTCCAAAGGGATCGGCGTCACGACCAGGACTCCGTTGATCAGCTCGTAGCCGTAGCGCTCGTCGTAGGCCGTTACGGCATCGAACTCCTCGGGCGTCATCAGCATGCCCGCCGAAGCCAGGCCGAGCTTCAGTTTCCGTGGAGTGGACAAACGACTCATGACAGAATGCCTTCAATCGGCCAATCGTTGCACTGAGGCCCTACAGGCTATCCTCTCCATTTCTCGACCGATTGTCCAGAACCGCCGAATCGATCCGCGGCCACGCGGCCACGCCGGCCTGGGGCGTCCTCGTTCCCGAACCACTGCGGCAGTCGCGGTGTCCATGGCTTCGGGAGATCGTTCCCGCACGAGGAGGCTCGACCGATGACCGCGCGACGAATCAGCATTGCTAGATCCGACGAGATCACGGCCCATCGCGGCTCGGTTCGCCACCTGAAGGGCTGGGACCGGCCGGGGATGGAATGCGCAGCCGTAGAAGGACGCTTCGCCGTCGCTTCCTGGTCGCGTACGTCCATCTTCGAGAGGGCCGATCCCATGTCCACGACGATCCCACGAGAGAAAGCGGCGAGGGTCCGCATTGATGAACTCATCAGCAGGGCACTCAAGCTCGCCGGTCGGCAGGTCCGCGCAGGCGCGCTTTCGAGAGCTTGCTGCACCTGGTCCGGAGCCGGACGGACCTCTTGCGCCCCATGGCCGCCAGGAACCGTTACTCCGACCTGGGCCATGTGAATCTGCTCTGCGGACTGCTCACGCTGGCGGCCGATCACCGGGACTGGCTGCACCCGGCCGGCGATTGGATGCCGTCCGGCAACGGTCCATCCGGCAATTCGCCTCGCTGGCCCAGCACCTGTTATCCCACTATCCGCTGCCGGTCTTCATGGCCTCGGCCTGGTTCCGAGGGAGTGAGGACGAGGAGCGGTCTCGGCGCTGGTACAAGCACCTGGGCCTGGGCCGGAATATCCGCACGGCCGACGGTCCCCTGTCGCTGACCAGGCGGATGGCCCACGAGTTCAGCCTGGCCCCGGACCATTATTCGATCGACATGGCCTTGCGCTGGGGGCAGGTCCGCGGCCTGGGCGGCTCGAAGGAGCTGGCCCGATCGATTGTGGCCACACGCCTGGGTCGATCGTTCGGCGCGAGGACTTCTGGCGGACCGTGGTCCACTTCTTCGTGAATCACCCCGAGCTGGAGCTGATCCACGTCGGCCCGATCGTCGATTACCTGCACAACCAGCGGTTCGTGGCGCACGAGGGATTCGCCGAGGATGGTCCGGTCCCGGACGATCCTCCGCAGCCGGACCTGTCGATGAAGGGGCGCACGCCGCGATCGCTCTTGCGGCAGGTCGGCGAGTGGCATGCGCACTTGCGGCGGACGAAGCGGTACCAGGAATTCCGCTGGCCCCGGTCGACGCATCGGCGAATTCCGCCTCGAGGTCGAGCCGCATGAAGGCGAGCCGGGTTGCTGGACGATCCGGGAGTTGCTCAGCAGCAGCGCGCTCTACCGCGAAGGTGCCGCGATGCGGCATTGCGTGGCGACCTACGCCTGGTCTTGCCGATATGGTTCCACCACGATCTGGTCGATGCGATTCGAGCGCGGCGGCAAGCGCCATCGCGTTCTGACGATCGAGGTGGACTCGCGCACGCGGACGATCTGGGAAGCCAGCCGCCGCGCCAACGCCCGGCCCAGCGCCCGGCATCGGAGCATCCTGGAGCAGTGGGCGCGGCAGGAAGGGTTGAGGATCGAATGCTGAGGCGTGGGATTCGCGTCATATTGATCGCCATCGCCGGGTCGGGACGATTCTGGTACGATCGCGGGTAATTCGAGCCGGATTTGCCGGCGATCGCCCCGCCTGGGAGGAGATGAGCGGATGAGTACCGCATCGAAGTCCAGACCCCGGAAGCCGACAAGACGGGCAGCCGCCCCGTATCGCTACGGCTGGCGGGAGGAGTGGGTCACGGCCCCCGACGGCACCGAGACGCTCAAAACCGTGCCCCTGACCGAGAAGGATATCCTGTTCCCCCTGGTGGGAGACTTCGTCGTGCAGACCACGCGCCACAACAAGGATGTGGTTTACCTCAAGTCGGTGTCCGAGGCGCAACTGGCCGGCGAAAAGGGGGCGGTGGTCCTCTCGGACTGCCTGGTGGACTGGAACCTGCGGGGTGTCCGACCGCTGTGTCCGGACCTCGCGGTCTTCTTCGGGGTGGATCACTCCGTGGATCGGGAATGGTTCACGTTCAACGTGGCGGCCGAGGCCGCGGAGCCGGCGCTGGTGGTCGAGGTGACCTCGTCGAGTACGCGGAACAATGATCTGGGGGACAAGGTTCGGTTCTATCAGCGAGCCAGGGTGCCGTTCTATCTGATCGCCGACGTGACCGGTCAGGATGAGGACCGTCGGATCACGTTGATCGGCCGCCAGTACGCGGCGGGACGGTACAAGATTGTCAAGCCGGACGCTCAGGGTCGGATCTACCTGGAAGCGTTGCGATTGTCGGTAGGCGTGACGCGGGATCGTCCGGGTGGTGGCGAGCGGCTGGCGTGTTACGACCCGGCCACGGGGAAGGAGCTGGGGAATTACGCGGCCGTGGTGGAGGCCCTCGCCGAAGCCGAGGCGCGGGAACAGGCAGCGAAACAGCAGGCGCGAGCCGAGGCCCGGGCTCGGACCGCGGCCGAGAAGCGGGCCGAAGCCGAGGCGCGAGCGCCGACGCCGAGGCGCAGGCGCGCCGACGCCGAGGCCCAGGCCCGCGCCGACGCCGAGAAGCGAATTCGCGAGCTCGAAGCCGAGCTGAAACGGTCCCGCCGTCCCGGATCGTGACGAACCAGTGCGGCATCCCCCCTGACCGGGGTTCGCGACATCCGCGGTGAAACTCGCCCGCGGCCGCAACCACGGCTGGCCGCGACTCCTGGCGGTGGGGGACGGCGGGGATGCAGTCCGAGCCCTGCGCTGCGTTCTCCCGCTCGCCCGGGTAGAATCAAATCGATTTCCCGTTCGGCGCGAAATCCTTGACCGCCCGGGCGTGCCGGCAACGATGATCGTTCCCGCAGGTTCATTCAGCCAAGGCCGGTGGGACCTCGACCATGTCCAAGCTCTTCATCTCCTACCGGCGCGACGACAGCGCGGATGTCGCCGGGCGGCTCCATGAGAAGCTCGAGGGCCACTTCGGGCGTGGCAGCGTCTTCATGGATATCGATGCCATGCGCCTGGGCCTCGATTTCCGTAAGCAGCTCACGGATGCCGTCAACCAGTGCGATGTCCTGCTGGCGGTCATCGGCGACCACTGGCTGGATGCCAGCGATTTCGAAGAAAGGCACGCGGCGGCTGGATGACCCGGAGGATTGGGTGCGGATCGAGATCGCGGCGGCCCTGGCTCGTCCGGACGTCCCCGTGGTGCCCTTGCTCGTGGGACGCCAGACCGCGATGCCGCGCGCGGCCGATCTGCCCGATGACCTGAAGGCGCTGGCCTATCGCCATGGCACCACCGTCCGTTCCGGGGAGGATTTTCCGGGCCAGGTTGACCGGCTGATCAAGGGCCTCGAGGGTCTCGGCAAAGCCGGCCGCATCGCCGACGAAGACCCGAAAATGGCGCTGCGGCGTGCCTACGAGATGCTGGAGTTGATGGTCCGTGAGGTTTACGAACAGATGTTCCACGAGCCGCCCGGGACCCGTTCCCTGGAGAGCCTGGTCCAGCGCCTGGACCAGGCGGGGTGTCTTCCGGCCCGGCCCGACGTCGCCGGGATGATCCAGAAGCTCGGCGAGACGGGAACCGCCCAGCGGGGCGAGACGTTCACACCGGCGGACGTCCACCAAACGCTGGCACAACTGACAGAGATCCTCAAATGGTCCATGGAAGTCGAAAAACCAGTGTCGCCCGCGGCTCCCCCGCCGCCCCCGATCGAACGCGAAACCCGGATCGCGGTGGTTCCCAAGGGCCTGCGATCGTTCGACGCCCACGACGCCAGGTTCTTCCTGGATCTGCTCCCCGGCCCGCGCGATGAGCACGGCCTCCCTGAAAGCCTGCGCTTCTGGAAGCACCGCATCGAGGCCAGCGCGGACGGCGAGCTCACGGTGGGGGTGATCTACGGTCCCAGCGGCTGCGGCAAATCGTCGCTGGTCAAGGCCGGGCTGCTGCCGAGACTGGCCGATCGCGTCGTTTCGGTCTATGTCGAGACGACCCCCGAGGAGACCGAGGCCCGCCTGCTCGCGGGCCTGCGCAAGCGGTTCCCCACCCTGCCCGGCGACCTGGATTTGACCGGATCCATCGCCGCCCTGCGCCCGGGGAAGTGCCTGGCCCGGGGCCAGCACGTCGCTGATCGTCCTGGACCAGTTCGAGCAGTGGCTGCACGCCCGCCGACGCGACCCGGACCCAGAGCTGGCCCGGGCGCTGCGCCAGTGCGACGGCGAGCACGTCCAGGCCATCGTCACCGTGCGGGACGACTTCTGGGTCGCCCTGACCCGGTTCATGACCGCGCTCCGCATCGAGATCCTCCAGGGCCACAATGCCGCGCTCGTCGACCTGTTCGACACGATCCATGCCCGGAAGGTGCTCACGGCATTCGGCAAGGCATACGGGCATCTGCCCCAGGACGACGGCGCGCTGACCCGCGACCAGGACACCTTCCTCACGCAGACGATCGAAGGCCTGGCCCAGGAGGGGCGGTTGATCCCGATCCGCCTGGCCCTGTTCGCCGACATGGTCCGGGGCCGGCCGTGGACGCCGGCGACGCTCAAGGAGGTCGGCGGCACCCAGGGGATCGGCGTCGCCTTCCTCGAAGAGACCTTCAGCTCGGCCGCGCCTGAGGAACCACCAGAAGGCCGCCCAGGGCGTGCTCAAAGCCTTGCTCCCCGAGAGCGGCACCGCCATCAAGGGACACATGCGGCTCGTACGACGACCTGGCCGCGGCCTCGGGATACGCCGCGCGCCGGGATGAGCTGGACAAATTGCTGCGGGACCTCGATCAGGACGTCCGCCTGATCACGCCGACCGACCCCGAAGGGACGGTGCCCGAGGGGGACGAGCGACCCGATCCGGCCGGTCGATTTTATCAATTGACGCACGACTACCTGGTCCCCTCGATCCGCGAGTGGTTGACCCGCAAGCAGCGCGAGACCCGCCGCGGCCGCGCCGAGCTGAGGCTGGCCGACCGCGCCGCGCTCTGGACCGCCAAGCCCGAGAACCGGCACCTGCCCTCGGTGCTGGAGTGGGCGAACATCCGGCTGCTGACGAAGAAGCGGGACTGGACCGAAGCCCAGCGCACGATGATGAAGCGCGCGGGCCGGGTGCATGGCCTGAGAGGGCTGGGCCTGGCCATCGCCGCGGCGGTCCTGGCCGTCGTGGTGTTCCAGGTCCGCATCCGCATCGACGAGGACAAGCAGGCCACGTCGCCGACAGCCTGGTCCAGCGACTGCTCGTTGCCGACACGACCCGGGTGCCGGACCTGCCCTGGCTGGATCGCTACCGCCGCTGGGCAGACCCGGCGTTGAAGCGAGCCCTCGCGGACCCCGGCGCGATCCCCGGGCCAAGCTCCACGCCAGCCTGGCGCTGCTGCCCGTCGATCCGACCCAGGCCGCGTACGTGGAGGAGCGGCTCCTCGACGCCGGGCCAAAGGAGTTGCTGGTTGGGGACCGATCGAACGGATTTCCGCGCTCTGGTCGCCGTCCGGGCGAGGCGACGTCGACTCCCGAAGCTCTGGTCGATCTTGGATTCGGCCAGGCCCGACGATCCCCGCCTCTTGCCGCCGCTGGCGCGCTGGCCTTCTACGACCCCAGAATCCCGCGCTGGGCGGCCCACGGCGATAAGGTGGCCCAGTCCCTCCTCACCGTCAACTTTATCTACCTCAAAGACTGGCTGGACCACTTCGTGAGGTCCGTGCTGAGCTGAAGCCGCAACTGGCCGAGGTATACCGGGACAGGACAAGGAGTGGCCGCCGCGTGCAAGCGCAGGCGACCAACATCCTGTCCGATTATGCCAGCGACGATCCCCCCCTGCTGGCGGATCTGTCATGGATGCCGACCCGGAAGCATTCGAGCAGCTTTTCCCACTGGCCGCGGGGTTTGCGGACGCAACCTCGCCCGCGTTCGAGGCGGAACTCCGCAAGACATCCCAACTCGAGGATGAACAGGTCAAGGACGCGTTGGCCGAGCGCCAGGCTCGCGCGCGGTGGCCCTGCTCCGGCTGGGGCACGCCGATGAGCTCTGGCCGCTCTTGAGACACAGAGCCGATCCCCGGCTGCGGAGCTTCCTCGTCAACTGGCTGGGGCCCCTGGGCGCTGACCCGAAACCGCTCATCGCCGAGCTCGACCACCTGAATTCACTCCCTCGCCACGTGGAGCGGGGAGAGGGTGGCCGGAGGCCGGGTGAGGGGTCTCGCCACCCAGACGGATGGACGCGATCCTCTTCCACCCCGAGACCTCCCAGCGGCGGGCGCTGATCCTAGCCCTGGGTACTTACAACACCAATGGCCTGTCGCCCGAGGAGGCGCGCCCTGATTGCCAAGCTGCTCGACCTCTACGAAAACGATCCCGACGCCGGCATCCATGGCGCGGCCGAGTGGGTCTTGCGGCGATGGGAGCAGAAGCCGAAGCTTCGACAGATCGATGCACCGGTTGAGAGGCAAGGACAGGGGTGACCGCCGCTGGTTCGTGAACGTCCAGGGACAAACCTTTGCCGTGATCGACGGTCCGGTCGAGTTCCGCATGGGATCACCGCCGACCGAACCAGATCGTGATTCCTACGAGACGCCCCACCGGGTCCGCATTCCCCGCCGCTTCGCCATCGCCACCAAGGAGGTGTCCAGAGAGCAGTGGCAGAGTTTCGTGAAGCACTATCCCGATTGGGATCTCGACGCAGACGTGATCAAGAAATACAATCCCGACCCGCACGGACCAATGATCGGATTTACCTGGTACATCGCCGCCGCCTATTGCAACTGGCTCAGCGAGCAGGAGGGTTTGCCCAAGGAGCAGTGGTGCTATGTTCCCCGTGAGGGTGGGGAATACACGGCAGGGATGACAGTCCCCGCCGACGTGTTGGAGCGTAAGGGTTATCGACTACCCACCGAGGCGGAATGGGAATACGCCTGCCGATCGGGAACGGACACCAGCCGGTACTACGGAGTCACAAACCGCCTGCTGGAAAAGTATGCGAGATTCCAGGTGAACAGCCAGGGGCATGTCTGGCCGAGCGAGAGTCTGCTGCCAAACGATCTGGGCTGTTCGCATTGCTCGGGAACGGAAATGAATGGGTTCATGACAAATACCAGCGATATAAAAAGGATGCCAATTATCCAATATATGATAATATAAATAATACTGAAAAAATAAATGAAGACCCTCGTCTCATTCGGGGCGGTGGGTTCGGAGTTCCTACGGCGTTCGTCCGCTCAGCATTCCGCAACTGGATCGCACCATCGTTCCGTGACTTCGACAACGGTTTCCGCCCCGCCAGGACTTGCAACTGAACACCTTCACATTTTTACCACTTCCGCCTTTCGATGTTCGAGTGCTTGTATGTTGATTAATCTTGTCTCACCCGGCGTAGCCGGGTCGGCACCCCGCCGCCCGACGCCTGTCCACGGGTTATCGGGCGGTCATAAGTTCAAGTCAAGGTCGATGAGTCCAGCAAGGTTCGAGGACACCGCACCTTGGGCTCTTGGCGTTGGAGGTCGTGCTGGCTCACAGGATGATGTGGGCCCAGTGTTGTGCGTCAACATATCGCGCGAGGTGTTTCACGTTATCGGTTGCCACGACGAGGCGATCGTGAAGCCCCGTGAAAAGCAGTGCCTGAGCGGCCAGGATGACATCGGCGTCGATCTCCTTGTCGTCGGCGGTGCCGAGCCCTTTTCTCCGGCGTCGGCCCAGAGTTCGGCGGCCATGCGCATCGCTGCGGTGGTGATCGGGATGTAATGCCCGAGATCGATCCGCAACTGGTCGAGCCGACGGATGCCATCGAGCGCTCCATCCCAATGCAGACCGCGTCGGACCTCGTAGTCGGCGATCTCGGGGATGGCGATCAGCGCCTCGTTGGCCCTGGCCTGATGATGCCAGAGCGTCAGGCGTTCGACATCAGGATGGCCGCGTTTGCGGCAGGCGACCCCCAATGGTCCTGAGTCCAGGACGATGATCCGCGCCACAATCAGCCTCCTTGCGGATCAGAGCGACGGCGTCTTCCGGGGATCCCAACGGCTCATCGGTCCCGATGTCCAGGGTGGCCAGCCCGGTCGAGGCGAGCCTCGCGAATCGCTCCCAGGTGGGCTTGGAGAAGATGCCGCCGTAGTGGCGGCCCGTCGGCCGGAATTGCGTGGGATCGATGTCGCGCTGATCGCGAAACACCTTGAAATACTTCGCCTCCACGGTTGACACGCAGAGGATCTCCTCGAGTGAACCGCGATCGGCTGTCCAGGTGCCATAGAGCGGCGCGGCATCGAGCGCAACGCCTTCCTGAACGTCCCAGGGATTGCCCTCCGGCTGCTCAGACACGAAGACGATGGTATTGAGCGGCTCGATGGTGACGGCGTACAGCATGATCGAGTCTCCTCCAGGATGGATGGGCCGGCCACTTCCTCATGGCGTTCATGATACCGGATACCGCGCAAGCGTCGAAGCACTCGTCTGGCGGCAAATCCCGGAGACCTCGCCACAACCGTCCCCCTAGGGTTCGAACATTTCCCGGAGGACGTCCAGCACGGCCGCGGCGGTCGCGCCGCCGATCCGGCCGAGTTTCGTGATCAGCCGCGACCGGTCCACCGTTCGGATCTGATCGAGCACGACCTGTCCGTCCTTGCCTTTGAACCGGCAGGGGATACGGGTCGGGTAGGTTTGCCCTTTCGTGGTCATCGGCGCGATGATCACGGTGCGGATCGTGTGATTGATCTCGTCCGGCGACACGACGAGGCACGGGCGCGTCTTCCGGATCTCGCTGCCGACGGTCGGGTCGAGGTTCACCAGGTAGACCTCGAAGCGGTTTATTGCCATTCCCAGTCGTCCTCATCCCAGGTCGATAGGCTCGGCGATGGGTCATCGAGCAAGCCGTCGTCGCCGCGGCGGGCCATCTCCTGAAAGGCCGCGGACCAACCTTCCCGGGGCCGTCGGGCCGGCCGGATGATCAGGGAATCCTCGTGGGTAATCAGCTCAACTTCACCGCACAGGCCCGTTTGCTCCAGGATCGCCTTGGGGATGCGGATACCCTGTGAGTTGCCGATGCGTACGATGCGTGTCTTCATGGCGGAGTCCCCCGTGTGCTTACATCGTAACCACTCGGCTGGACTCTGGCAACACGAGTCGAGCTCGGTCGGCCGATGTCCGTCCCCCGAACGCTCGAGAAGATCGCGGGTCGGAGCCGGGTCCTCCCAGAGATCATGCGTCGCGATCCGTTCTGGAGGAGGCGGCTCCGTCCGCCGATCCTTCGATTCACCGGCGCCCGGCGTCGTGTTCGCGCTGGAGGTAGGCCCGGACGTCCATCCAGCGAATCCGCCCGTCGGACAGGGGCCGGAAAAGCGGCGATCGGGGTGGCGGCTCGGTGGCCTGTCCCACCTGCACCGACGACCGCAGGTCTTGGGCAGGGAGGTGCTGCTCATCCAGCTCTGAGAAATGGGTGGGCGTCTTTAAAGTGGGTAGGAGATCTACGCCCCCTTGCGGCGGTTGGCCCAGAACGCCTCCCATTGGCCCTTCTCGCTCAAGAGCAGGGCTCGCAGATGGCTGACTGCGTCGGCTCCTTCATGCCCCCACCGCATCCCCGAGCCTTTCATCCTCTGACCGATGACCGTCTTGCAAGCCGCCTCCACCGGACCGGAGCCGATCTGCCAACCCTGGGCTCGATAGCTCGGATAGTCCATCCGATGGTGCTGGTTCCGGAAGTAGGTCACGAGGCTCTCCCAGGCCGACTGCGCTCGAGGATTTTCCGCGATATCCAGGCCCTCAAGCCATTCCAGGATCACGTCACCGCCCTCGTGTTTGAGCCGGTGGGCCCACTCCGCATGCTTCGCCTGGGCTGCCTCGGCGTCGCCACCGCACCACACCTTGGCGAAGTCCCCCAGGTGTTCCGAGGCGTAGTAGAAGTCCAGGATCACCACCTCGACCCGGCCGAAGTGGACCCGCAGCAACTCCTCCAGACCCCGCCCCCGTCGCTGATGGCGATCCACCGCTGCGCCTGGCCCATGCCGACCGGGCCGGCCTGGTGACGCAAGGGCTCGGCCACGGCCTCTTGGCCCTCCAGACTGGCCACGTATCGGGCTTGCCAAGGCGGCCGCGGGCCCTTCGGTTTGGCCCACCGCAATCGATCCTCCGGGACGGGGTTGTAGACCATCCCCACCGCGACCATCTCCCCCTCGGCGGCCGCGGCGCCCGGCCCTTGCTTGGCGACTCCGGTCGAGTCGATCGACACGTAGGCGCAGGTCTGGCCTTGGGCGTCGTGGTGCCAGTCCCACGGTCGGGCCTCACCGAAGACGACTTTCGCCTCCATGGCTTGGCCTAGTTCGCAGCCGATCGCTTCGGTCGTCCGCTCCACAGTCGATTCGGCGATCGCCAATCCGCTCATCTTGGGCAAGACCACGTCGGCGGCGCGGGCGAAGTTGTCCAAGGTTCCGGCCAAGCTGGTCAACTCGGCCGCACCGGAGGTCAAATCACCGAGGTCCAAGCCGAAGGCATCGTCGCCGGGGCAGTGGCCTTGGTGACAGTGGCAACAATGGTAATAGGCGCGTTCGATGGTCAAAGGCCCCAAGGTCGAAAGCAGGCCCTTGGGGCGATAGCCCTTGAATCGCGCCGGTTCCTGGCAGTGAGGGCAGGTCACGCTGGAACCGCGGTACCCCCTTTTTTCCGCTGGTCGGCAGCGGTTTGAAGAGCTTGGGCGCCGAGGCGATGGACCAGATCGCGGAGTTGGAACTCGGTCGGGCCGAAGAGTTGATCGTCGGGTTGGCTGGCCAGTAATTCGGCAATGGCTTGGAGGTCGTGTTCGGCGGATGCCTTGAGGGATTCGAGCAACTGCTCGGCTCGGCGCCCTGATATTCGGGAAGATGGGCAAAGGACATGGGAACCCTCCGTGAACAAAGGACTACTGAATCGGAGACGATACATCAAAGACCTCCGTTCTACGAAATTTTCCACCCACTTTCGAGACGCCCACCCGCGGGGGGTGTCGTCCGACCCCGGCGCTACTTTCTCCCGCCCGCCCCGGGTAGAATCGAATCCTCATCGTTGGTCAGGCTTTCCCGCCTGACACTCCTGAGACGTCAGGCGGGAAAGCCTGACCGACTTCAGCGTACCGGCAACGACGACCGTTCCAGCGGGTTCATCCAGCCGCGGCGGGTGGGACCTCGACCATGTCCAAGTTCTTCATCTCCTATCGGCGCAACGACAGCGCGGACGTCTCCGGCCGGCTCCATGAGAAGCTGGTGGGCCACTTCGGGCCCGGCAGCGTCTTCATGGACATCGATGCCATGCTCCTGGGCCGCGACTTCCGCAAGCAGATCGCCGATGCCGTCAACCAGTGCGATGTCTTGCTGGCGGTCATCGGCGACCACTGGCTGGATGCGACCCATCAGGACGGGCCGAAGAAGGGCACCCGGCGCCTGGACGACCCGGAGGACTGGGTGCGGATCGAGATCGCGGCGGCCCTGGCCCGGGTGGATCTCCCCGTGGTCCCCCTGCTCGTGGGACACCAGGCCGCGATGCCGCGCGCGGCCGATCTGCCCGAGGACCTGAAGGAGCTGTCCTTTCGCCACGGCACCGCCGTCCGTTCCGGGGAGGATTTTCAGGGCCAGGTCGAGCGGCTGATCCGGGGCCTGGAGGGCCTCGGCAAGGCCGGCCGCATCGCCGCCGAGGACCCGAAAATGGCCCTGCGGCGTGCCCACGAGATGCTGGATCTGATGGTCCGCGACGTCTACGAACACGTCTTCCACGAGCCGCCCGGGACCCGTTCCCTGGAGAACCTGACCCAGCGCCTGGACCAGGCGGGGTGTCTTCCGGACCGGTTCGACCTCCCCGGGATGATCCGGGAGCTCGACGAGGCGGGGACCGCCCATCGCGGCGAGACGTCCACCCCGGGGGACGTTCATCACATCCTGGCTCAACTGACTGATGTCATGAAATGGTACATGGAACTGGAGCCGCCCGATGCGCCGGGCCGGCGGCCCGCACTGCACGGGGAACCGGAGTCGGGCGCCGCCCGGATCGCCGTCGTCCCCAAGGGCCTGCGGTCGTTCGATGCCGACGACCGCGATTTCTTCCTCCAGCTCCTCCCCGGCCCGCGCGACAAGGACGGCCTGCCCGAGAGCCTCCGCTTCTGGAAGAACCGCATCGAGGCCAGGGACGACCCGGCGTTCACCGTGGGGGTGATCTACGGCCCCAGCGGCTGCGGCAAGTCCTCGCTGATGAAGGCCGGGCTGCTGCCGAGATTGGCCCGGCGGATCATCCCCGTCTACATCGAAGCAACGCTCGAGGAGACCGAGACCAAGCTGCTCAACAGCCTTGAGGAGACGCGTCCCCGGGCTCCCGGGCGATCGCGACTTGACCCGGTCCATCGCCGCGCTCAGGCAGGGCGAGGGCCTGCGATCCGACCAGAAGGTCCTCATCGTACTCGATCAGTTCGAGCAGTGGCTGCACGCCCGTCGGGGCGATCGCGACACGGAGCTGGCCCGGGCGCTGCGGCAGTGCGACGGCGATCGCGTCCAGGCCATCGTGATGGTGCGGGATGACTTCTGGGTCGCCCTGAGCCGGTTCATGGCCGAGCTGCACATCGAGCTCGTCCAGGGCCGGAACGCCGCCCTGATCGACCTGTTCGACCCGATCCACGCCGCGGACGGTCCTGGCGGAATTCGGCCGGGCCTACGGCCGCCTGCCCCGGGCAACGAGGCGCGCTCGGGTGACCAGGAGAGCTTCCTCACCCAGACTATCGACGGGCCTGGCCCAGGATGGGCGGGTCATCCCGGTCCGGCTGGCCCTGTTCGCCGAGATGGTCAAGGGCCGGCCCTGGTCCCCGGCGACGCTCAAGGAGGTCGGCGGCACCCAGGGGATTGGTGTCGCCTTCCTCGAAGAGACGTTCCGATCGGCCGCACTCCGAAGTCACCAGAAAGCCGCCCAGGGCGTGCTCAAGGCGTTGCTGCCGGAGAGCGGCACCGCCATCAAGGGCCACATGCGCTCGCACGAAGACCTGGCCGCGGCGTCGGGATACGCCGAGCGGCCGGGCGACCTCGCCGGCCTGCTGCGGACCCTCGATCGTGACGTCCGGCTGATCACCCCGACCGACCCCGAAGGGATCGGAATCGGAGGGCGATCGAGCGACCCGACCCGGCGGGCCGATTCTACCAGCTCACGCACGACTACCTCGTTCCTTCGATCCGCGACTGGCTGACCCGCAAGCAGCGGAGACCCGCCGCGGCCGCGCCGAGCTGAGGCTGGCCGACCGCGCGGCGCTCTGGACCGCCAAGCCCGAGAACCGGCACCTGCCCTCGGTAATTGAGTGGGCGAACATCCGGCTGCTGACGAAGAAGCGGGACTGGACCGAATCCCAGCGCACGATGATGAAGCGCGCCGGCCGGGTGCACGGCCTGCGGGGCCTGGGCGTGGCCATCGCCACCCTGATCGTGGCCGCCATGGTCCTCTACGCCCGGCATCGCATCGACGAGGACAGGCAGGCCACGATCGCCGACAACCTGGTCCAGCGACTGCTCGTTGCCGACACGACCCAGGTCCCGGACCTCGTCCGGGCGGTGGAACGCTACCGCCGCTGGACCGACCCGGCGTTGAAGCGGATCGTCGCGGACCCCGCGCGATCCCCGGGCGAAGCTCCATGCCAGCCTGGCGCTGTTGTCCGTCGATCCGACGCCAGGCCGCGTATGTGGAAGAGCGGCTCCCCGACGCCGGGCCGAAGGACTTGCCGGTCCTCCGGACCGCGCTCCGGGACGTTCGCGACCGCGTGACTCCGAAGCTCTGGTCGGTCCTGGATTCGGCCCGGCCCGACGACCCGCGCGTCCTGCCCGCCGCCGGCTGCCTTGGCATCCTATGATCCCCAGAACCCCCGCTGGGCGGACCTCGGCGACAAGGTGGCCGGGACCCTCGTCACGGTCAACTTCATCTACCTCCAGGACTGGCTGGACGACCTGCGTGAGGTCCATGCGAAGCTGAATCCGCACCTGTCCCGGATCTTCCGGGACAAGACGCGAACCGCCGCCGTGCACACCCAGGCGACCAACATCCTGGCCGATTATGCCAAAGACGATCCCCCCCTCCTGGCCAGCCTCATCATGGACGCCGACCCGGAAGCGTTCGCGCGGCTGTTCCTCGTCGTCGCGGGGCTGGCGGAGGCGACCTCGCCCGTGTTCCAGGCCGAGCTCCGCAAGACGGCGCAAGCCGAGGACGAACCGGCCAAGGACGCGCTGGCCGAGCGTCAGGCTCGCGGCGCGGTGGCCCTGCTGCGGCTGGGGCACGCCGATGCGCTCTGGCCGCTCCTGAAGCACAGCGCCGATCCCCGGCTGCGGAGCTTCATCGTCAACGGGCTGAGTCCCCTCGGGGCCGACCCTCACGCCATCGTCGCCGAGCTCGACCGCCTGAATTCACTCCCTCGCCCCGCGGAGCGGGGAGAGGGTGGCCGAAGGCCGGGTGAGGGGTCCCCCGTGCCGACGACGGCCATGGACACGATCCTCTTCCACCCCGAGACCTCCCAGCGGCGGGCGCTGATCCTGGCCCTGGGCACTTACAAGACCAATGGCCTGTCGCCGGAAGAACGGGCCCCGCTGATCGCCAGGCTGCTCGACCTCTACGAGAACGATCCCGACGCCGGCATCCACGGCGCGGCCGAGTGGGTCTTGCGGCAATGGGACCAGCAGCCGAAGCTCCGGGAGATCGATGGCCGGTTGAAAGGCAAGGACAAGGGCGACCGCCGCTGGTTCGTCAACAAGCAGGGACAGACCTTCGTCATCGTCGAAGGCCCGCTCGAGTTCCGCATGGGCTCACCAAAGGAGGATGCCGGAGCGTCCGGCAATGAGCCGCTCCATCCGCAAGCGATCCCCCACCGTTTCGCCATCGCCGCCAAGGAGGTGACCTTCGAGCAAGGTCAAGCCTTACCCGCTCGCTGGCTCTCCCGGATGTGGACATCAAACAGTATGGTCTCACGCCGGACCATCCCATCATCGGCGTGAGCTGGTTCGCCGCCGCGGCCTATTGCAACTGCGCTGAGCGAGAAGGAGGGCCTGCCCGAGAACGAGTGGTGCTACCGGAAGAATGAGCAGGGGAATACGCCAAGGGCATGCGGATCAAGGCCGACGCCTTGAAGCTCAAAGGCTACCGCATCCCGACCGAGGCCGAGTGGGAATACGCGTGCCGGGCCGGGGCGCTGACCAGCCGGTATTATGGGAACTCGAAGATCCTCCTGGGCCACTATGCGTGGTATCTCGACGAACTCCGGCGATCCGAGCCTGCCCCACGCCTGCGCAGAACGCTGCCCAACGATCTGGGATTGTTCGACACGCTGGGGAATGTGTATGAATGGTGCCAGGATCGGTACGGTTCGGAGCCCGATCGCAAGGAGGCAAACTTGGATGCAATCATCGATGCATACCCCTCGTCTGCTTCGGGGCGGGGCGTTCACCGATCGACCGGCGTTCGTCCGCTCGGCGAACCGTAACTGGAACGCGCCCGTCGAACCGCATCATCAACGACGGTTTCCGCCCCGCCAGGACTTACAACTGAACATTTTTACACTTTTACCACTTCCGCCTTTCGATATTTACATGCACTTGCGTGGATTGGTATTGTCCCACCCGGCGAAGCCGGGTCGGATCCAAAAATGGAAATCGAGACTGCCAATTTGGCAGTTCGAAATCGTAGGTCAGGTGCATGGAACAGCCTGAGCGACATGCGCTGAGCATCCGGTAGGGATCGAAGCCAAGTCCACCAAGAAATTATAACATCTGGTCTGAAGAAGTCCATGAAACGAGATCAGGAATTAATCGTGATCACGAAGACGTATGACCTGATCCTCTGGTCTTGCAACCACACCAGCAAATTTCCGCGGAATCACCGATTTGTCCTGGGCGAGCGGATCGAGCGGAACCTGTATAGCCTGCTGGAGACGTTGATCCAGGCGAAGTACACCAAGGCCCGCCAGCGGCTGCTGGAGCAGGCCAACCTGACGCTGGAGGTCCTGCGGTTCCAGATGCGATTGGCCAAGGACCTGCAATGCCTGAAGGTCCCGAGCTACGGCTTCGCCAGCCAGGCCATCGACGAGATCGGACGAATGGTGGGCGGATGGCTGCGCAGTCGTCCCGAGGGGAGTGGAGCATGAAGCGCCACGGGTTCCTCTGGGATGGGATGATCTCCTTCGAGAACCTCCTGAAAGCCGCCGAAGCGGCGCGGCGGGGCAAGCGGTTCCGTCCCGCGGCGGCCCGGTTCTTCTTCCACCTGGAACGGGAGCTGACGCGGCTGCACGAAGAACTCGCCGACCAAGACCTATCGCCCCGGTCCCTATCGCACGTTCACGATCTACGAGGGGAAGACCCGCCAGATCAGCGCCGCGCCGTTCCGCGACCGGGTCGTGCATCACGCGCTGACCGGCGTGCTGGAGCCGATCTTCGAGCGCTCCTTCATCTTCGACAGCTACGCCTGCCGCAAGGGAAAGGGGACCCACGCCGCGGTGGACCGCTGCCAGCAGTTTGCCCGCCGTTACCGGTATGTCCTGAAAGCCGATGTCCAGAAGTTCTTCCCCTCCATCGACCATGAAGTCCTCAAGGGGCTGATCGCGCGCAAGATCAAGGACCCGCACGTGCATGGGCTGGTCAACCGGATCATCGACCACAGCAATCCCCAGCAGCCGGTGCTGATGTGGTTCCCCGGCGACGACCTGTTCACGCCCACCGAGCGGCGGCGGGGCCTGCCGCTGGGCAACCAGACCAGCCAGTTCTTCGCCAACGTCTATCTCGATCCGCTCGACCACTTCGTCACCGACCGGCTGGGGTTGAGCTACGTCCGCTACGTCGACGACTTCCTGGTCTTCGCCGACGACAAGCGGCGGCTGCACGCGGTCCGCAACCAGGTCAGCGAATTCCTCGAAGAATTCCGGCTCCGCATCCATCAGGACAAGAGCGTGGTCTTCCCGACCCGGGACGGCATCCCATTCCTCGGCTACCGGGTCTTCCCGACGCATCGGCTGCTGGCTCGAGAGAACGTCCACCGCTTCCGCCGCCGGATGCGCTGGATGCAGCGCGAGTTCGCCGCCGGCCGGATCGGCTTCGACGCGATCCGTCCTCGGATCGTGAGCGGGATCGGCCACGCCCGCCACGCCAATACCTATCGCCTCCGCACCGACCTGTTTCGTAGAATGCCGTTCCAGTGGGCGACGACCAACCCTCGTCTGCTTCGGGGCGGGGCGTTCACCAATCAACCGGCGAACGTCCGCTCGGCGAACCGTAACAGGAACGCGCCGTCGAACCGCAACATCAACAACGGTTTTCGCCCCGCCAGCACTTGGCGGCGGGACACCAGTCCTGCCTTGCCGGAGTCCGGGAGCGGTTTCCGCCTCTCGGAGTGTGCTGCCAAGTCCAGGTCGCCGTCCCGTGTCGGGCTGGAATCCACGGTCCGGCCGAATGAAGCGACCGCCCGGCGGGTCTGGTAGGTCTCCGGACTCGAAAGCCTCGCCGGGCGTGATGCGAGCACGCCCAAAGCGGCCGGTGGGTGGAGGCGCACCCGAAACCACCGACGGCGAGGAGGTCAACTTTACGAGCCCGACTGCCAGCGAGTGAGTGGATCGCCGCCGCCGGAATGCACGCGCTGCGCTTGGGCTCGTAGGATTCGGTCTCCGCGTTGCAGGTGGTTTCGGGAGGGTTTCCGCCCGTCGGTCGCCTTACGGCTCAATGTCCTCCCAGTGCTGGGCGTTGACATATCGGGAGAGATGCCTCGCGTTGCGGGTCGCCACAACCAGCCTGTCGGTGAGGCCGGTGAAGAGCAGCGCCTGTGCGGCCACGATGACATCGGCATCGATCGCCCGGTCATCGGCGGTCCCGATCCCCCGCCTCCGTGCATCGGCCCAGAGTTCGGCGGCCCTGCGCATCGCCGCGGTCGTGATCGGGATGTAATGCCCGAGATCGATCCGCAACTGGTCGAGCCGGCGGATGCCTCCGGTCGATCCATCCCAGAGCAAGCCGCGCCGGACTTCATAATCCGCCATCTCGGGGATGGCCAGAATCGCTCCGTTGGCCCTGGCCTGAACCCACCAACCTGTCAACTTCTCGACCTCGGGGCTGCCCCTCCGCCGGCAAGCGTCGCCGAGCGGGCCGGAATCGAGCACGATGATCCGCGCCACGATCAGGCTCCTCGCTCGTGGGAAGCGACGGCTTCCGAAGGCTCGTACGGCTCATCGTCAGGGATCTCCAGGATGGCGAGTGCGGCCGGTGCCTCCCGCGCGAATCGCTCCCAGGACGGCTTGGAAAAGAGGCCGCCGTAATGGCGACCCGTGGACCGGAATTGGTCCGGGTCGATATCCCTGCGATTTCGGAAGAGCTTGTAGTACGTCGGGTCCGAACTCGAAACGCAGAGGATTTGTTTCGAACGGCCCCCGTTCCGGGGTCCAGGTGCCATAGAGGGGTGCGGCATCAAGGGAAACCTCTTCCTGGACCTCCCACTCGCATTCATCGGGGCGTTCGGATACGAAAAAAGTCGTGTTGAGCGGCTCGATGGTGACCGCGTACAGCATGATCGAGTCTCCTCCCAGACGGATCGACCGGCCACTTCCCCATGGCGTCCATGATAGCCGATATCGCCCGGGAGTCGATGCCGGCGATTCACGCCGTGCCGGCCAGTCTCCAGAGATCCCGTCGATCCGTCGTGCTGGACCGGCGCCGTGGGGCTGGCCGCGGCATCCGGGAGAACCTGCGCCGCTTCCGCCACCGCCTGCGCGGGATGCCGCGCGCGTTCGCCGCCGGCCGGATCGGGTTCGACGCGAACCGGCCCCGGATCCTGAGCGGGATCGATCATGCTCGCCATGCCGATACCGATCGCCTCCGCACCGACTTGTTTCGTAGAATGCCGTTCCAGTGGGCGACGACCAATCCGTCGTCGGCTTCGGGGCGGGACGTTCACCAATCAACCGGCGACCGTCCGTTCGGCATTCCGTGACGGGCTCGCGCTGCGCTCCGCATCATCCTCTACGGTTTCCGCCCCGCCACGACTTACGTGAAAACCCCCTGACGAAGGTTGGCCCACGGTTGTCCCGATTGCGTGACTCGCGTAGGATACCGTCATGGAACCCACAGCGATCAACCACATCGTGAGCAAGTCCGGGGTGTGTGGCGGGAAGCCCTGTCTCGCGGGCAGCCGGATTCGCGCGCGGAATAGAGATGTGAGATTCGATTAGAAACGCGGAAGCTCCCATGAACATCACGCCCGAGATCCGACAGGCGATCGAACGATCCGGAGACGAGCCACTCCGGCTCGAAGATCCATTGAACCGCGAGACGTACATCCTCCTGAAGGCCTCGGCTTTCGAGAGGATCCAGCAGCTCCTCGGCAAACGGGATGACTGGCAATGGGCGGACGCCTATACCGCAGCCGATGAGGCGTTCCGCGAGGGCTGGGAAGCACCCGGCATGTCGGATTACGACGAATACGAGAAGCACCGGCCGTGACCCGTGGCGACGTCGTGCTGGCGTTCTACCCGTTTGCCTCCGGATCGGGCGGCAAGAGACGCCCGGGTCTCGTCGTGCAAAACGATGCCGACAATGCGCGGATGGCGGCCACGATCTTGGCCCAGATCACGACGAACCTGGCACGAGCGGGCGAGCCAACCCACCTGCTGATCGAGGCGTCCACCATCGAGGGCCAGCAATCCGGTCTGCTGCACGACTCGCTCGTATCGTGCAATAACCTGGTCACCGTCGAACTGACGCGCATTCACAAGGTGATCGGTCGCCTTCCGGCAACGACGATGCAGAAGATCGACGATTGCCTGAAAGCCGCACTCGGTCTGCCTTGACTCGGGGATGGCCAGAATCGCTCCGTTGACCCCGGCCTGGATCTCCGGGTCTTTTGGGAACAAACTCTGAAGGGCACCGGGGAGAGCCTCCAATCTGTCCAACGTGTTTGTCACGGGACCATGCGATGTGGCGGACATCGATCGGCGAGCGAACCCTTCGGGGAAAGGAATGGGAGCTCTTCCGCGAGGGGCTCTCGTCGCTCAGGCTCATGGTCGAGCTTTCGCTCGATGGTGCCGACGTCCGTATCACCGAGGTCGGAGCCTTCGACGCCCTCCAGCCCGCCTCGAGACTCGCCATGCTGGCACTCGTGGCCAAGGCGCTCCACGACCCGGCCGAGCCGTGCCCGGCCCTGACGGCCCTGACCGAAGGGACCTTCGCCGCCGTCTATGCCGGGATCCGTCAACACATCGAGATCGAGATCGAGATCGATTGGGAGAAAGTCGGCGAGCAGCCGCTCCGCGATCGCCCCCTGCTCCGTGACCTGGTGCTGGCCGCGTTCCACGAGGCCTGCCCGGAGTGGCCCGATCCGTTGCCCGGCCGCGATTGCGACGATCTCGACGAATGGTCCTTCCTGCTGGACGCGCTCATGGATCGCGTCCTCTGGGATCGCGATTTCGACGAGGAGGGACTCTTCCTCGACGCCGAGCCCGAGCTGGCCGCCCATCTGAAGAAGGAGCTCGGGGTTGCCGAAGGTTACTTCACGGCCATCGCCCCCGATCCGACCGGCGAGCCGCTCGCAACGATCCGCGAGACCCTGCGCCGGCTCTGCGAGCCGCCCCAGCAGCGCGATCAGCCCGAGCCCGGAGAGGACGCAGCGAATCCCTGGTTTTGAGGTCGCGCCGGCGTGCCTGCACTCCGGGCCGGCAAGGCGATCGCGGGCCCTTGTTGACGCGCGGCGCGTCGTGATCCCCGGTAGCCGGCGTTCACCAGGGCCCGTCCTCATGCTAAACTCACGGTGAATCCGAATCCCGACCGATCCCGCGCCGGCGAAGGGGAAGTATGGCCATGAGCACGGTCTCCAAATCCCGATCTCCGAAACCTCCGAAGCCCCCGAGGCTGGCACGCGCCCCGTATCGCTACGGCTGGCGGGAGAAATGGGGCCCGCCTTTGGTGGGTTCCGGATCGGCTCCAGGTTTCAGAAGGACGCAGAATCGGGCATCAATCTGTTGACCGATCGCTCTTTGCAGATCATCCAACGTGCTTGCACCCGGTCTTTGGCGTTGGAAGCTGAACCAAATTGGCGTTCTTGGCCACGTATCTGGCCGGTGGAAGACCCAATGGCTGAGCGCTGTCGTCTTGCCCGACCGCGGGCTACCAACGAGGGCGAGATGGCTGTCCTCTCCCTCCCTCTCTACTTCCTGTCTCCACCGATCCATTTCTTGAAGCAGTTTTTCCCGACCAATGAACCCGACCGGGCACTTCTCAGGTGCCGTGGCAGCGTAGGGGAGCAACTGAGCCTGGGTCGCAGAGCCACGACGACCCCGGACGCGTTCCTCCCATGCGCCACAATGTGACGCCAGCGGTATTCGGTCAGGCCGAGATCGTGGCAGACCGTGTTGACCCGGATGACGACGTCATCAAGTGACGAGCCAGCCTGAAGGAGGACGAGCGTGACGCCCGGTTCAGGGACCGGTCGCGGGAGCATTCTGACTTCATCTTGACTGGCGCAAGCAAAGAGCACGAAGATCCCGGCTTCGCGGGCCGCCCGAAGCTTCGCTGGAATCCCGGTAACGCTCTGAAGCTGGCCATCCTCCCAGCGCCCCGTGAATCCAACCCCGGCCGGGATGGTGCGGCCTTGGATCTCCGCGAGATGCTGAAGTGCGAGGGCCAGACCGGCGGAGTCGAGACCTTCGAGGCCGAAATCCAGGGCGTACAGGGTAAACCACTCAGGAAGAGCGATCGCCCTGTTTCCTTCTAACGCCCGAGACGACCGAGGACTGCCCATTGTCTTGGTGATGGACGCTTCGAGGGCTTCGAGCAACCTCCGCAGATGAGACAGATGCTCACGACGGGACTGCTGGAGATGATCCGTAGCGAGGGTATTTTCATAATCGGCCAACCAATGGGGCCACTCCGAAGTGGGCTCGACCCAGGCGGAGCCACGAAACCCCTTTGACAGCCCGACGATCGGAAAACCCGCCGAGGGTTCGATCTCGCCTCGTAGAGCGAATCCGCGCCGGACCACTCTGCAGGCATATCGAGACGATCGAATCGCATCCCGGAAGGGACCGGCCTCCTTTGCGTTCTCGATTTCTTCGAGGCTCCTCACGAAATCGGCGTGAGCGCTGGAGAAAAGGTTTGCGGCCTCTTGTGAGCCCGCCTCGATGATCCGTGCTGGCCAGCCATCTTTTCCGCATCGGGCGGCCTTGGCGGCGAGGTTGACGACAGCCTCGGATGCGCCGTTGGCGACCCAGAACTCCCGAAATCGCTCGATCTGATCCGGGAATCGACCGAGAAGACATCTCTTGGCTATCCTCGTCAGATGCTGCTTATCTATGTAGCTGTATCGATAAATGGCGGGGCGGGCCTTGGCGACACCCTCGATCCAATCGAGCAGTCTGCACAGATCGAGTAGTTCCGTGGCCTCCTCGAGGTTTCGCGAACCGAGGGCCCGCTTCGGAAAGCAGTCCCCTCGCACCTTGTCGAGGAAGTCTTGCCACGCATCAAGGATCGTCGAAACCACTGGTTACTTCGCCAGAACAAGGCGCTCCCGGCCCTGCTTGTCTTGCAGGATGATTCTCAAGGCGTTCGACTTGATCGGTCCCCAGATCGTCATCGAAAAAGACCGTGCCAACACCGGATACGAGAGGAATCACTCGCGGCCCGTTCATCGATGCCGAACTCAGGACAGCTTTGACATACTGGCCGACGCTTTCTTGGTCTCCGAAAAGGCTGATGTCGAGGCCATTCCATTGCCCCTGCTTGCTGATCTCCGGCACCAGCGCCACCTGCACGGCCGGATCGCCTTCGATCGGGACGCGCCGATTCGCGAGCTGTTCGCGCATCTCTGCACCGGGCTCATCGCCATTCGTTGCTGCTGCGGCACGCCGCGTCCGATTCGGCGATTCGACCTCCTCGCGGAAGCGCCGGAGCAGGGGCAGAATCTCGGCAGGTTGTTCCCTCTGAAGAGGCAGGGTCTCGACGGTCCGCGCGATCTGGAGCAATTCATCGATCTCTTGCTGCGTCAACCCGGCGTCGCGCTCCTCGAGAACTTCCTCCAAGACACGATGCTTGAGGGTGGTTTCCCAGAGTCGGTCATCGTGCTCGAGGAGGTCTTCTCGGAATCGACGGAGCCGAGCGGCGACGAGCTCGGCCGCCCCCCGGAAGATGTCTGGGTGCTCGCGGAGGAAGCACTCCCCCTCGGCGACTTCAGTTTCGATCGCGTCAAGGTCCGTTCGCAGCGTGTCCTCGATCTCGGTACCCAGGAGTCGCCGGCTCGCGTGGCAGGCGAGGCCAAACTCGTCGAGCGTCTGAAAGAGCCTGATCGCGACCAGATTGGCCTGGTCCGCTGCATCCTCATCGCCGATCCAATCCCACGACTCGTCGAGTTGCTCGGCCTCATCGAGCCAGTCCTCGATGAAGGTTAATCGCGAGAAGCAACCGACGAGCTTGAGGGCGTCTCGGTTGACCAGGACATCGAGTTCCCCGACGACGCCCTCGTCCAACCGTTCACGCGGGAACCTCTCCAGGTGGGACCGAGTTGCGAGGACGCGCAACGCTTCCTCTGGTCCGTGTTCGGAATCGTCCCGGACCAATGGCCAGAAGGAGAGGATGCTGGCCACGTCGCCTTGAATCTCCTTCTCGAAGCAGTATTCAGACCGAGACGTCATGACTTCATCTCCCTCCGACGGGGTGTCGGCAACCTGCGATACGGCCGGGTCTCGGGCTTGAACCCAAGAAGGGAAGTCCGGCTCGTTATTTCGCCAGAATTCCATCCGGCCGATCCCCGAAACCGTCCTCCTCTGAAGACACGCTTCTCCAAAGACGGATCTGACAACCTCCCAGGATTTCGAAAACACCTTGTAGCGAGCACCGAGGGTGTCCTCGGGGACGGAGTTTGCCTCGACCTTCTTTCCCTTGCGATCGCGAGTGGATGATCTCGGGAGCGGGTGGCGTGCGCGATGCTTTCCCTCACCGCGATCTGGCGGGGCACTGTAAGGCACGAATGTGTGCGGTCCGAACAACCCGGTCGTCAAGGACGACGTAGACTCCCATTCGACCAACCGCGTGCCAGGTCGTCATGCCGTCCGGATGTTGCTCGGCCCAGTACCAACCCTGTCGGATGGCGTCCTGAATCGCTTCGCTGATGGCGTCGCAATAGCCGTCGTACAGCTTCTGGGCCTGCTCGGGCGGCGGATGGGCGAAAAGTTGTCGAGCCAGCCGATTCACATCGTCTGGATTGAACAACTCACGGAACTGGGGAACGATCAGGCACCAGTAATACGATTCCGGGCGAGTCAGAACGTGGTCGCGCACATGCTCCAAGGCCCGCGTCGGACTCGAGAAGATCCTGACGGGACCGGAGAGCAGTGGCGTCGCATCGAGGGACCGGAGGGTTAGCATGACCGTGTTAGCTCCCTCCACGGACGTTCCGCGGACCCACGAGGTTGGCGGTCAGACGCTCGGGCCAATGTGGGAAAAGGACTCGACTTGCGTCCGGTCCATTGTGGGTGACCACCCGCACGCGTGCCCGCCGAATCCACTGATCCCACCGATCTCGCCGTGACCCAAGCACTTGGGCGATGCTATCGCCGTCGGACCGGAGGACCGGCTTTGTCAATGAATCCCAAGCCTTCTCCAGGGGAAGGTTTCTGGGTGGCAAGCCTTGCCCCTGCTCCTCATTGCTCCACGGCGCGATCCGGCTGACCAGTTCCGGAATTGGGACTTCCGGAGAGGGACGAAGATCGGCCTCGGCAAACCTCGTTTCCATGAGTTGAGCCAGGAAGAGCCTTTCGCTCAGCAGGAGCAGGTGCAGGAGAGGGACCATGCCCGGCTCCTGCTCGCTGAAAGCTAGGCGGATCGCGTTCTGTCGCTCCCGAACCCTCCGCTCGATGCTCGTCCACACATCGTCTCGATCCCCCGCGTCGCCGAAGTCAGTCACCGCTTCTGGTTCGGCCGCATCCTCGCTTACCAGCCTCGGCTGCCGGGCAAGCCGCCGCAGGATCTGATTGCAGTAGTTGGTGAAACTGCGACTCAACCGTGGCCACAACGGTTGCTCACCACGGGCCGCCGGGGTAAGCATCACATCGCGGCGGCCGATGACTTGCTCGGCGAGGAACCCTTGAACCAGGTCCTCAGACTGTCCGAACGAGCGGAGCGTCGGCGCCCACCGCAGGATCGCCTCAGCCTGCTTACTCAACAGATTCCCATAGCGCTCCTGGAATGCGCTCCACCCGCGTTCCGGCTCGCCGCCGAGAATGTCCAGAGCGATGTCCTGACCCTCGACCGCTTTCGGCATGAAGATCTCCTCCTGGGATTCTGGCCGACGCCCGTCGTCGAGCGAAAATACAAAGGCTTCTTTGGCGGCCGAGAACGCCTCGCATCCTGGCATCAACGCTTACATGATACAGTCCTGGGATTCCCAAAACTACGGGCTTGTTCAGGCTCCTTGCGATCTCGCGCCCATTCCAGCCTCGTTCCGATTTTGGCACCGCACCGCTCGCTCCATGCTCCGCGTTTTCGCGAAGTCGATGTCAGAGATTCACGGGCACAAGCGTTTCATGAATACACGGCCATTGCGAATCGCTCTTGTCGAGCGATGCCGCATCCGTTGGCTCTTGGAGTACGCTTATGTTGCGTTCGGTGGTAGAACGGTTGTCGTGGTTGGTAGTCCTGCTCTGGCCCTCGGCCGGATTCGCCCAGACTTCGGAGCGGATGATTCCGCATCCGGCCCTGAGTACCGAGCCGATGCACCCCAGCCACCAGTTGGGAAAGTTCGGCGAGTCGTTCGTCCGGGAGAACCTGCGAGCCAGTGGGTTCGAGGTCCACGATGCCAATTTGAACGAGCGCGGAATCGACCTCCTAGCGGTCCGGCGTGATCCCCAGGGGATGTTGGCCGAAGTCCGGCCCGTCGAGGTCAAGACGCGCTCGCGGGGTTCCGAGGTGCGGCTGGAAATGACCCGGGATGGGCGGCAGCTCTCCGCCCAATGGACCAACAAGCGACTCGCCCGATTGGCCCGGGAGCATCCCGATCCGCGCCTGCGCCGACTCGCCGCCGAGGTCCTGAGTCTCGAGCAGGCCCACCCGGAAAGGATCCAGCCCCAGCTCTACAGCCTTTCGATCGGCGAGGATTCCTATCGCGTCTTCCGGGTCGAATCGAAGACAGGCGACATCAAGGGCCTGGCGAGCGAGAGCTCGGTGACGCGACTGCTCAAACGAATCTCCCGGGCCGATGTCAGCTCGGCGACGCGCCAGGCCGCGATCCGGCACCTCCAGCAGTTCGACCAGATTCGGGCGAGCATCCTCGGCCCAAGGCTCCCTTCGCCTGTCGCCGCGACCCGACCCGCAACGACCGCCAGCCTCAACGCGGCGAAGTCGCTCCCCGGCGCCGCCATGGAGGTTGCGGCGGCCAAAACCAGTGTGATCGCCAGGGCCCTCCCTGTTGCCGCCAAGACCCTGGCGGTCGCGGGTGCGGTTGCCGATGGCGGCGTCCGGGTTTATCAAGCGTACGAAATCGAAGAGCAGTACCACCGGGGTGAGATCGGCGACCGCGATCGCGTGGTCGCCCACGCGAAGAATGGCGCCGGCATGGCCGCCGGGTGGAGTGGCGCCTTCGTGCTGGGCTCACAAGGAGCGGCCTGGGGCTCGGCGCTCGGGCCGATCGGGACCGCGGGCGGCGGCCTCATCGGTGGAGCGGGAGGCTACTTCGGCGGCGAGAAGCTGGCCGAGGTCGTGGTCGATCAGGGCGCCGACGCCCTCTACGCTGGGGTAAATGCCGCGCGTGACGGCGCCACATGGGTCGGCGGTCAGGCGACCCATCTGTGGGGCCTGACAAAGAGCCGCCTCGGCTGGTGATCCGATCGGCCTGTCCATGATGACCGACTCGCGGGCCGGCGTCGATGCCGACCCGCGAGTACGGCCATGCCGCGCGATAGCCAATCCCCGCGATTGACTGAACCGGACCGGTTCCCTCACCCTGTGAAAGGGCATCCCGATGTCAAGGCGAGTTCGACATATCCAGGCGAAACCCGGCGAGTGGATCAAGGTCCATCGTACCCGAGGCCGCAACAGTGATTCCGAGGGGTGGATGTGGTTCGTCGTCGCAATCCTTCTGCTCCTCCTCTTCCGAGGATGCTGCTCCATCCTCGCCGGTTGGGTTCGAGATGCCGAGCCACGATGCCGCGTCACTCGTGGCCGGCACGAACCGAAGCGGGCTCGAGGTCGGCGACCCGCGATAGCCGGTGTTCACCAAATCCAAGCCTTATGCTAAACTCAGGGTGATTCGACTCCCGACCGATCCCAGGCGCGTCGAATGCGAGGTAAGCCGATGAGCACGGTCTCGAAATCCCGATTCGCCAAACCCCCGAAGACCCCGAAGCCGAGACCGGACCCGTATCGCTACGGCTGGCGGGAGATGTGGGGCACGGCCCCGGACGGCACCGCGACGCTCAAGACCGTGCCCCTGACCGAAAAGGATATCCTGTTTCCCCTGGTGGGAGACTTCATCGTGCAGACCTCGCGCCACAACGAGGATGTGGGATACCTCAAGTCGGTGTCCCAGGCGCAACTGGCCGGCGATCGAAGGGCGGTGGTCCTCTCGGACTGCCAGGTGGACTGGAACCTGCGGGGCGTTCGACCGCTCTGTCCGGACCTCGCGGTCTTCTTCGGGGTGGATCACGGCGTGGATCGGGAATGGTTCACGTTCAACGTGGCGGCGGAGGCCGCGGAGCCGGCGCTGGTGGTCGAGGTGACCTCGCACAGCACGCGGAACAATGATCTGGGGCCCAAGGTCAAGTTCTATCAGCGAGCCAGGGTGCCGTTCTATCTGATCGCCGACGTGACCGGTCAGGATGAGGACCGTCGGATCACGTTGATCGGCCGCCAGTACGCGGCGGGGCGGTACAAGATTGTCAAGCCGGACGCCCAGGGTCGGATCTACCTGGAAGCCTTGCGGTTGTCGGTGGGTGTGACTCGGGATCGTGTCGGTGGTGGCGAGCGGCTGGCGTGCTACGACCCGGCGACAGCCGCGGAGCTGGGAGATTACACGGCCGTGGTGCAGGCCCTGGCCGCGGCCGAGGCCCGCGCCGAGGCCGAGGCTCACCGCGCCGACGCCGAAGCCCGCCGCGCCGACGCCGAAGCCCAGGCCCGCGCCGACGCCGAAAAACGAATCCGCGAGCTCGAAGCCGAGCTGAAGCGGTTGCGCCGTCCAGGATCGTGACGAACTCACTTCAGGCCAGGTCGGTGGGACCTCGACCATGTCCAAGTTCTTCCTCGCCTACCGGCGCGACGACAGTGCGGACGTCACCGGGCGGCTCCACGAGAAACTGGAGAGCCACTTCGGGCCTGGCACCGTCTTCATGGACATCGATGCCATTCCCCTGGGCCTCGATTTTCGCAAGCATCTCGCCGATGAGGTCAACCAGTGCGATGTCCTGCTGGCGGTCATCGGTGATCACTGGCTGGATGCAACGGACCCGGAGAACGGCACGCGGCGCCTGGATCATCCCGGGGACTGGGTGCGGACCGAGATCGGAGCGGCCCTGGCTCGGGGCATCCCCGTGGTGCCCTTGCTCGTGGGTCACCGGCCCGCGATGCCACGCGAGGCCGATTTGCCGGACGGCTTGAAGGAGCTGGCCTATCGCAACGCGGCCGCCGTCCGCTCGGGTCCCGATTTCCACGGCCAGGTGGACCGGCTGATCCGCGGTTTGGAACGACTCGTCGCCAATAAGCGAGTGCTCCAGGAGCGTCTCGGGAGGGCGACGCGCGATGCATCTCCTCGTCTGCTTCGGGGCGGGGCGTTCACCAATCCTCCGGCGCTCGTCCGCTCGGCGAACCGTAGCAGGGACGCGCCGTCGATCCGCCTCACCTTCAGCGGTTTCCGCCCCGCCAGGACTTATTACTGAACGCATTTACAGTTTTGCCACTTCCGCCTCTTGGCGTTTACGTGCCTTGTATGGATTGGTATTGTTCCACCCGGCGTAGCCGGGTCGGCACGGCGTCGCCCGGCGCGTGTGCCACGAGTGATCGTTTGGTCATAAGTTCAAGTCAAGGTCGATGAGTCCAGCAAGGTTCGAGGACACCGCACCTCGGGCTCTTCGCGTCGAAGCTCGCCCTCACTCACAGGATGATGTGGGCCCAGTGTTGAGCGTCGACAGATCGCGAGAGATGCTTCACGTTGTCGGTTGCCACGACGAGGCGATCCTGAAATCCCGTGAAGAGCAGTGCCTGAGCGGCCAGGATGACGTCGGCGTCGATCCCGCTGTCGTCGGCGGTACCGAGCCCTTTTCTCCGGCCGGTCCAGAGTTCGGCGGCCTTGCGCATCGCTGCGGTGGTGATCGGGATGTAATGCCCGAGATCGATCCGCAACTGGTCGAGCCGACGGATGCCATCGAGCGCTCCATCCCAAAGCAGACCGCGTCGGACCTCGTAGTCGGCGATCTCGGGGATGGCGATCAGCGCTCCGTTGGCCCTGGCCTGATGATGCCAAAGCGTCAGGCGTTCGACATCAGGATGGCCGCGTTTGCGGCAGGCGTCTCCCAATGGTCCTGTATCCAGGACGATGATCCGAGACGCCGCGTCGACCACCACCGATCTCAGCGCGGCGGGTGCGGCAAACCTGGGGAGTGCGACGATCCGACCCGCGCCGCTTCCCCCTCACTTCGGGCCAATTTGGTCATTCGAGTAACCCACCTTTCCGAATTTTTGGATTTTTTTATCTCCCTCTGGGGTCGAGAGTTCCGGAGCCAATCGCCCCGGAATCCGCGATAGGTGCATTAACGAACTCTCAAACCTGCGGTATACTGAATAATATGGACCATGTGCGACCGTCACCGACCGGAAACCCAGGCAGCGAGCCACGGGGCTGTGCCGCCTGCGGCCGGGCCCGTCCCCGCGATTTCGGGACTCGGCCCGAACTCGCTGGGGGCCATGGGGATCGGAGAGGGCGCCGCGGCCAAAAGTGGTCACCGAGTGCCAAGTTGTGCCACAATTCTCGGCAAGTCCGGCCCACCTCAGAGCCGGCCCAGCCCAGAACCCAGGCCGGATCCGGACGTCCCGCCGGTCCTGAGTAGGGACTCCCCTCTTCCTTCGTTTCCTTGGTGACCTTCTGTTCGGAATCCGGACGTCCCGCAGGTCCTGAGTCGGGACTCTGGGAAGGGGTCAAAGCCACCGCCCCCAGACGGTGCCGTGGTGATCGCCGACGACTCTCGATGATCCGCGCCACAATCATCCTCCTTGCGGGATCAGGGCGGGATTTTCTACCGGGGCTCCCACGGGCTCATCGATTCCGATGTCGAGGGTGGCCAGCCCGGACGAGGCCAGCCTCGCGAATCGCTCCCAGGTGGGCTTGGAGAAGATGCCGCCGTTAATGGCGGTCCGTCGGCCGGAACTGCGTGAGGTCGATGTCGCTCTGATTGCGATTTTGGTTTTTTCGCATCTGCCGCTCTGGTCGAGAGTTCGGGAGGCCGATGCCCCGATTTCCGCGATAGGTGCATTTAAGGTTTTTCCAGGTTGAGGCATACTAATCTTAGAAGCTCGCGCAGACGCACTCGCCTCACCGGCAATGGCCTGTGAAAGAAGGCTGAAGGATGAAGAGGGAAAACCTGATAACTCCGCCACCCGCCTCTCGAATACCGCCCGCCACCGAGCTGCGCCGACCGATTTCGGAGCTCGGCTCGAAATCGTTTCTGGCCCTGGGGATCGGTGATGGCGTCCCGCCCAAATGGTGATCACGAGTGCCAGAAAGTGCCATCCCGCCCAGGGATTCTCGGGGCTGGTGTCCACATTCAGAACCGAACGAGCCCCACGCCCACATCGTAGGACTCTCTCCTGTCGTCCTGTTCAAATTTTATTGAGCGAGCTGGGCGTCCGGTCGCCGAGACCGAAGAGGTGGCGGACATGGTCGAAGAACGAGTGGGCATGGTCGTGGTGCGACTCGGTCACGGCCGAGCGGACGGCCGCCCGCGGATGGTGGAGGAACTGGTTTTGAAAGCGCATCATGGTATGAGCGATGGCCTCGCGGTCGGCGTCGCTGAGATGCGGCATGCGCGGCGAAAAGCTTGTTCAGCTCGCCGAGGCGGATCGAGTCGTAGCTATTGCCCAGCTCCTGGAGGATATGGCCGGCGTCGTGCTGGTGGCGGAGCATCGCATAGCAGGCGGTCGTCTCGCGCTCGATGATCGCCAGCGCCGGGTCGATCCCTTTCTGCCGCTGGAGCCGGTTCTGCTCGGCCTGGGCGCGGAGGTCATCGACGTGATAGAGCATCACCTGATCGAGCTCGCCGATCCGCGGGTCGAAGTCGCGGGGGATGGCGATGTCGAGGATCAGGGCCAGGCGGTTCCGCCGCGCGCTGGACCCGCTGATACTGCTCGAGCGTGACCACCGGCTCGTTCGCGGCCGTGGTGCTGATGACCAGGTCGGCCTCGATCAGGGCCTGGCCCAGCCGCTCGAACGGCACGGCGCGGCCGCCCCACCGCGCCGCGGCCGATTCGGACTTCTCCGCGCTGCGGTTGGTCACCAGGATCGTGCCCGGGCTCAGCCCCTTGAGGTGCTGCAAGGTGGTCTCGCCCATCTTCCCCGCGCCGATGACCAGCACGGTCTTGTCGGCGAAGGAGTCGAAGACCTCGCGGGCCACGTCCACCGCGACGCTGGCGACCGACAGCTTCCCCTGGTCCATGCCGGTCTGGGCGCGGACCGCCTTGCCGACCCGCAAGCGCCGACTGGAACACGTTGTGGAAGATCGGGCCGACCGTCTTGCACGCGCTGGCCGCGTGATAGGCGTCGCGGACCTGGCCGAGGATCTGTCCCTCGCCCAGCACCAGGCTCTCGAGGCTCGCCGCGACGCGGAACAAATGGCCGACGACCCCCTCATCCGTGATAGCTGACCAGGTGTCCCGAGAAAACCTCCGAAGCGATCCCGTGGAACTGGACCAGGGCGTCGGTCAGGGCGTCGACCTCGGGAACCTGCTCCGCGGCGCCCGCGAGGTAGAGCTCGACCCGGTTGCACGTCAACAGGATCACCAGCTCGGTGCCGGGGAACGTTTGCGACAGCCGCTCCAACCCGTCGGCGCACCGGGGACCGTCGAAGGCGAGCGCCTCGCGGACCGTGGCTGGTGCGGACCGGTGATCGACTCCCAGGGCCAGCAGTCTCACGGCGTCGCCATCCTTCCGGCGGTCTTCGCCGAACCGTGGGTGGTGGGCAGCCTCAAGGCCTCGACGCCGACCCACGTGAAGACCAGAAAACCGAAGGCCACGATCGTCAGCACCATCATGCTACGACCGCGCATCGCCGGCCGGAACCGGGCGTGCAACAGTCCGGCGAAGACCACCCACATCACCAGCGCGCTGACGACCTTGGGATCGGTCCAGCGGAGCACGTGGGGGTCGGGTGTCGCGGTGGGATGGCCCTCGCCCCGCGTGGCCAGACTCAACACCACGCCGATCAACAGCCCGAAGGTCAGCAGGGGAAAGGCCAGTGTGATCGCGCCGCGGTTGATCCGCTCCGATTGCTCCAGGCTCGGCAGTGCCAGCCCGGTGCGGGACGGCCGCTTGGCCTTGAGCCGACGCATCTGCGCCAGGTACATCAACCCGGCGAGGAACGCCACGCAGGTAAACACCGCACCGCCCAGCAGGAAGATTCCGTGCACCGTGCCCCAGAAGCGCACCGTGCCCCCCCAGTCGATCCAGTCGGACTGCCGTGGCGCGAACCAGCCCGCCCCGATCACCAGGCCCAGCACCAGCGGCAGCACGAACATCCCCACGGCCACCGGTTTGGGCGAGCGGACCATCAGGTACAGACCGATCAGGGCCACGATCCACGATAGCAGCATCAGTGAACCAAATGCCGTCGCGACCGGTGCCATCGGGTCCTTCAGCGCCATGTTGGCCAGGAACGCCGTCTGGACCAACCAGCCCAGCGCCATCAACCCCGCCGCCACGTACCACCGGACCGCGCTACGGACCACGAACCGCGCCAGCTCAGCCAGCAGGGCTAGAGCATATGTCCCTGCAAAACAGAGGACCGACAACCGATCGATCACGCCGACACCCCCGGCATGGTTTCCCTCTCCTCGGGCTTTCTTCCATCCTCTCCCCACCCGATCCATTGTAGACGGGAGCGGCGGGAAAACCCAGACCTCGACGGGTGTCAAGTGGCGGTGGATGGGTGGCGGGAAAGGATCCGTTCGGTCTTCAGTCGCCGACCGTGAGTGGCCGGGATTTCCCTTGAGCCCGGAAGGCGGCGAGTCCCAGCGCGAAGGTCGCAAGCAGGGCGTAGAACTCCATCGATGGGGCGCCGAGCATGAATGCGGGCGAGGCGGTGCCGAAGGGCTTCCCACCCAGGGCCAGCTCCATCATCGTTTTCTGGGGAATGCCGAAGATGGCCAGGATCAGGACCATGAGTACCGGCATCCACGGCGAATTCGTGGCGGCGCGGGTGATGGCAGCGATCGGGACCAGCAGGAGGGGGACCGAGTAGTCCCAGGTGACGGGCGAGACCAGCAGCATGGCCGTCGCGGCCGAGCCGAAAGCGAGGTCGCGATCCGTCGGCGTCTTCGCCCGATGCGCGAGCACCACCACGATGGCCGTGACGATCAGGTCGGAGACGAGCGTGCCGTATCGGGCGACGGCCGGGCTCGGCCAGAGCGGCGTGATCCGCCCCGGTTCACCGATCGGGTCGAACAGCTTGTACCAGAACCCGGAGAGCGACAAATTGAAACCATAGCTCCGGAACTTTTCCACCGCGGGGAGGACGATTCCCACATAGTCGCGATAGGTCTCCCCGCCCAGCACGGCGATCGTCGCGAGGTTCAGGGCCACGAAGGACGCGGCGAAGGCGATCAGGGCGCGTCCGCGTCGCTGGGCGGCGAAGTAGACCACCAGGTAGGCGGGGAACAGCTTGATGGCCGCGGCCACGCCGATCAATGTCCCGGCGGCGGCAGGCCGCCCCGATCGGTCGAGGGCCCAGCTCGCTGTCACGAGCAGGACCAGCAAGAAGGTGAGCTGGGCCTGGAGCAAGTTGCCATAGATGGGCAGGCAGAAGGGCAGAAGACCGGCCACCGGCAGGAACAACCCCTTCAGCTCGGGGAGGACCATGGCCACGATCAGCAGGCTGGCCACCATCGCGGCCAACGAGATCAGGTTCCAGGCCAGCACGGCATCGGAGAGCTCGAGACCCGCCAGCGGCAAGGCCAGCAGCACCGAGGTCGGCGGGTGAGCATTGTACTCGATATCATCTTCCTCTTCTGACTGTGTGCGGTTCAGGTACAGCGATAGGGTCGTCGAGTGCGCCGAATAGATGGGAAGGCCGCCCCAGTAGTTCCTGGCCGACGCCCAATCTTGAAAATAATCCGGCCTGGGGTTCGTTGGGGGCCGCAGCACTTTCCCGTATGACGGGCCGAGCCTGATCCAGGCCACGGCGGTCAGGACCAGACAGAGGACTTTCATCGAACGCAGGGTCGGCAGCATATCCCCGCCGACACATCGTGTCCCAGGACAGCTCATCGCACGGCCTCCTCGAGGCGACATCCGAGCCCCCGCGGCGCGGGGCCGCCGTGCACCCGGCCGTCGATCACAGCCCGGTCGCCGGCCCGACCTGCATCACGGCCCTTCCAGAGCTCCACGAGCACCGTCCCGTGAATCACGATCATCAAAACTATGATCATTAAAGCTGAATTTGTGATCAAGAATGTGCAGAGCATGTAGAGGGTTGGCGAAAGATCAGCAGCGCGAAGAAGGCCGGCAGGGGGTCGGCGTCCCGGCGGCGGCCCAGCGTGGCGAGCATCGGGACAATGAGGAGCGTGGCACCATGGATATGATTGTGAAAGCCAGCGAACATCGCGACGATCAGAGTCGCCAGCATCTGCCGTGGGAAGCGATCGACGCGCGGATCCCAGGGTCCGCGCCAGACCACGATCAGGCTGAGCGCCATCGCCGTGAACAGGCCGAGCACGGCGGCCGTGCCCTGGTCCTCACTCCAGCTCTCGGGCAGGATGTTCACCAGGAGGCCCCGGAAGTTGATCATGTCCTGCGGATAGACAACCAGGGGCACATGGCGGAATCCGGAAAACGCTCGAAGGATGCCGAGGTCGTCGCGTATTCCGTTGATGCCGACCAGGGCGAGCATCGAGGCGGCAATCCCGATCCCGCAAAGAATCAGCCCTCCGAGTGCGGTCCAGCGCCGCTTGCCGAGCAGAACCATCGCCACGATCAGGGCAAGCTGTGGCTTCAGCAGCAACAGACCCAGCCAGCATCCCGCCGCAAACTCGTGGTCGCTCTGGAACGCCCGGTACGCTCGGTACAGGCCGAACGCCATGAGGATCGCCGACTGGCCGAGATACACGTTGTAGAGAAACGGCAAGAATGCGAACGGGGCGACCAGCATGAGCGGATCGCGCCGCCCTACGCTACCCGCCAGGCCCCGAACGATCGTCGCGTACAGGAGAAGATTGAGGACAGTCCAGGCGGCGAACCCGCCGGCATGCCCCAGAAGGTTGGTCACAACGAGCAGCAGGAAGAAAGGAGCCGGATACGGGCATGCGACCCACATCGGCGGTCTGGTGTGCGAGGGACCTGGGGTCAGCCATCGGGCGTACTCCTGGGTGATGGCCTCCTTGTCGTAAAGGTGCGCCCAACCCGAATCCACGACCACGCGCGCCGACGCACCGTAGATCGCGTAATCCAGGCCGAAGACATAGAAGAGGCCGTCGAAAGCGTAGGATTGCCAGAGCCGCAGTGCGAAGAGGGCCAGGGCCACGAAGGATGCCGTCAGCAGGCATGGAGGCGATTGGAGGAAACTCGCGGACTTGTGCATCGATGGGACGGACCATACGTCAGCGGTCGCCGATGGCGTCGCACTCTCGGATCGGACCATGGCCTCGTTCCTCGCGCGGGATCTCCCTTGGTCTCCCCGTGTATCCAGAGCGCGATCCGTCCGCGCACTCAATCCTAGGACACGGATCGCGATCTGGCCGCGCGTCTCGGACGGCTTTCCGAAGGGATCCTCCTCAGGGACTCACCTCGAGGGACTTCTCGGCGCGGAGGCTGCCGGCGAGCGGGCCGGAATCGAAGTCGACAGTGATCTTGACAGGACCAGGGGCTTGCGACTGGGGCACTCGAACCGAGGCCGGGCAGAAGGTGCCTCATGCGAAGCCCGAGTGCGCGGTGGCGATCACCTGGTCGCTGGCCGTCTGGAGGGCGACCTGGGCGCCCAGGGTCTCCTGGAGGGCCGGCGAGGCCGGCATGCCGCGATAGCCGACGGTGATCAGCAACCCGTCGCTGGTGTAGAGCAAAGGCTGCAAGTTCACGTCTTCGCCGGGCCTGGCCCGTTGCGCCGGTTTGTCGTTCAGGCTGATCTCGAAGCTCGGCGTGCCGATGGGGTCGATCGCGATCGTGCCGGCCTTCTCGACCTTGTACCACCGGGGCGCTCCCTTGGCGCCATTGTCGGAGAAGATGAACGACCACCGCTGACCGCCGCTGGGATCGTCGAGGGAGATTGTCACCGTGCCCAGGCGGTACTCACCCACCGGGACCGTGGCCGGCTCGGTGCCGGAAAGGCCGTAGACCGAGCCGTCGCGGCCCAGGGCCGTGGCGTGCAGCTCGATGGACTCGGTGTTCTTACCGTCGGCGGCTTTCCAGGCCAATCGCAGCGTGCCGACGCCGATCAGCTTTTCGATGGCCAGCCGGCTCCCCAGCTCATCCGAGCGTACGATATACCGGCCGCCGTCCAGGTTGAGGATCGTGGCGAAGAGGAACTGCTCGGCGGACGGATCGAAGCGGCCGTCGGCGTTGAGGTCGATCCAGAGGCGGTCCTGGGCATCGGCCATCAGGCCATTGCCGTCACCATCGGCGCGGCGCGCGGCCAGGCGGCGAGCCTTGGAACCGGTCGCGTCCGTGTCCGGGTCGCTGAGTGTGACGGTCCCTTCGAGGTAGCCGGCCGCGGCGTAGCCGAGCGTACGACCGCTCGCGCCCAGGCGGAACATCACGGCGCGGGGGATGGTCCGGGTCACGTCCTTATCAACCATCGCAACGTCGAGCGGCAATCGCCAGACACGCTCGCGCCGCGATCCGGCCGTCACAGTCGTGGGGGCCACGCGGTCACGCTCATCGATCCGCCGGTTGCGGTCGGCGTCAACGTAGAGGTCGGCCTCACCCGGCGCGACCTCGTCGAGCACGACCGTGACCCGGACCGAGCCCGGGCTGCCGAACCGGATCTGGGCATAGCGACGATGGGAGGAATCACCGCGATAATGGACCTTCTCGATCAGGTCCTCGGGCTTCTCGCGGTTGAGCACCAGCGCGCGGAACGGGGCGTGCTCGAACGGATCGCCCGGCGCCGGGAGCACGAAGTGCCAGGCCACCGCCGACGGTTTATCGGGATCATCGGACGGAGCGCCGGCCAGGGTCATTGCCAGTGCCAGGGCGGTCAACGGGACGAGATTCATGAGCGTCGCTTCCTCGTGATGTCAAAGATACGTTGTGGCAAGGTTTCTCGCCTGGGGGCATCGTCCTTCGGGCTCGACCCTAGCCACCCCAGGTCTTGCCGAAAGGATCCCGTGTTCTTGTGGGAGTCCCGCCCCACGTTGTCGCAAGGTCTCCGGACCTTGCCACCCAGCCGACCGCAGGTCTCCCGTCGCCCCTCCCGCCAGGAGACCTACGGTCCAGGTTACGGCGGGGTCGGGAGACCCGCGCCGCAGCGCGTTCATCCGTGCAGCGGCGTTGTGTTTTGCCTGCTTCGCGATCGCCGCCCGTTGCCCTTCGTCCTCCAGGAGCTCGCTCATCTTCTGGAAAAGATAGGAGCGAAGCAGGTAGTAGGTGTCCCTCGTTTGAGGGTCCACGATCGGGACCGGCTGGTCGCCGGCTTGCTCGACCGCCTGAAGTTGCTCAGAGGTTAACATCGTCATGGTTTCCTCACGAAACGAATCCGTCTCCGCTCTCTCCGCGATGCGGTGGAACCGGCGCGAGGGCACCCGCGACCGCGCCATTCTACAGGAATCGATGATCGGGCGTCCAAAGATACAAGAACTCTTCATAGAAATACCGCCAGCGGTCGGCGCCGTGGAAGGCCAGGGCCCTGGCGACGGAGACCCGCACCCGGTTCTTGGTTGCCCAGGGTTCGGTGCCGGGCGCGGGGTCGTCGGGGAGGGCCTCGACCTGCGCGACCGCTCGTTTCGGGTCGATCACGGCCAGGGCCGCCAGGACCCGGAACGCCGTATCGTCGGTGCCGAAGGACATCACGTGGCTCCCGGTGTTTCGCAGTTCGGGCTCGAGCAACCGGGCAGCCAGCGCGCGATCGGTATCGCGCGATCATCATCGCCAGCGCGGCCGTGCTCGAGGCCGTCGCGTTCCCTTCGTGGCCGGTCGGGTCGCCCTGGGCCGGCCGCAGCGCCAGGGTGCGAGCCAGGAATTCGGCCAGCCGGTCCGGCTCAATCTGCTCGACGATCGGCAGCAAGCCTGCCGCTACCTCGACGGGGACCGGGTAGGCGGCCGTTTCGCCGTTGGCGGCGATCTGGTCGAGTGCGGAGTAGGCCTCGTCGATCAGCTTGATCGCGGTGGTCTTGTCGGTCGCGGCGATCGAGCGGGCCATCAGGCCGAACACGTGCGGCCGGCATTCCGGCACTCGGTCGAGATCCGGGTCGCGGCGATCCGGCGGGCGCGGGCCAGGTCCTTCGCGGCCATCCGGGAACAGACCGCGGTGACGAATCGATCCGCGGTCAGCTTGATCGGGATGCGTTCCAGAACCTTCTCGGCATCGGCCGGCGACTGGGCCGCCAGCTTGTAGGCGATGTGGCCGCGGCAGCGGTCGAAAAAGGCGCTGCGGTCGCTCCGGTTAACCGTGCGGATCTCGCGCTCGGCCTCGTCGAGGACCTTCAGCCCCGCCGGCAGGTCGAGCCGGGCCAGCGCCTCGGCGACCTGGCCGAGGTTGTAGCCGCCGACCTTGATGCCTTTGGTCGTGTTCCGACCGAGCGCGAGCGCCTCGTTGATGAAGGTCCGGGCGCGCTCGGTCTCGCCCAGGTCGAGCCAGTGTTCGGCAATCCGGGCCTCGACCAGGATGCGGTCCGCCGGCACCTTCATGCTCTTCGCATTCACTCCGGCCTGGATGAGAAGCGCTTTCCGTCGATCCGGATTCAGGTCGCGCCGGACGTCGCAGATCCCCACATATCCCTGAGCCCGGACGTCGGCGGAGTCGCTGGCCTCGAGCAACTCGGTCGCTTCTTCCAGGTCCTCGCGCGCCAGGGCGTCGGCCAGCCGGACACGGGCCATCCCGCCCAGATCGGCGTCCGCGAACTGGATCGACTCCAGCCAGTCGATTGCGGCGAGCGGGTCGACTTCGACCGGTTCGACGAACAGCCGGAACTTTTCGTACTCTTTCCCCCGAGCCAGGACCGTCGCGACGTAGGGCTGGATCAACCGCCGCGCCAGGGCTTTTTCTTCCTCGACCGGCAGGGCCGGCGGCAGGGTGTAATAGGCGACGGCAGGCGGCTCGCTCGTCCGAGCGAGCACGACCTCGACCGGTTTGGGTTCGTTGCCGATCGGCTGGAAGCGGATCCGGAACCCCGCTTTTTCGGCCAAGACCAGCGCCGGTCCTTCGAGCACGCCGGGCAACCGGAAGCGGCCGTCATTCGTGGTGAGGGTCTCGGTTGGCATCGGTCCGTCGCCCGATTGGCGAACCCGGGCGCCGGCGACCGGCTGGCCCTGGCGGTCGATGACCCGTCCTTCAACGGTCCGCAGGCGGCGCAGGACCAAGACGGGAAGCTTGCGGGACGGTTCGGTCAGTGCGATGGCCGGCGATCGCGCCGTGAGCCGGCCCGGCGCGGACGCCTCGGCGTAATACTCGTGGTGGGCCGGCAGCCGTTGCGGGATGCGATAGCGCCCCTCGGCGTCGGTGTGCAGGGCGAGGGAGCCATCCTCACCCGCGATCGGATCGACGAGGATCACACGCCCGGCTTGGTCACGGACCTGTCGCGTGATCCGGACCGACGCGCCGGCGATCGGCTGGCCGGTTGGGTCAACGACCCGGCCGCCGACGGGCGTGGTGTGCTTCGGACTGATGGTGAGCCTGATGGGTCGCGCCGCGGCGGCGTCGGGCCGGACGATCACCGCGGGCATGCTGGCGAAGCCGTCCCTGGCCGCGAGGCTCAGCTCGGCGATCGGATCGATGCCATGGAACGTGAAGCCGCCCGATCGGTCAGTGCGCGCCAGCGACCCCTGGGATCCCGTCGGCTCCGTGGTCCAGATCGCCTCGACTTCGGCACCGGCGACGGGTTGGTTGTCTTCGCCGGCGACGGTTCCCTGGACATCCACGCCCCGCGCCAGGACGAGCGGCGTCAGCTCGAGCTCGCCGACTCCGCGTTGCGGCATGTTCTGGCGCGGGTAGGCGAAGTCCGCCGGTATGAAGAAGGGAGCGGGGACCCAGATCGGCCAGCCGTAGGGCTGGTTCACCTCGCGGAGGATCCGGCCGGCATACCGGCCCGCGGCGTCGGTGATGGCGAAGCGGTCGCCGCCGTAGTAGCTGTTCAGGATCGCTTTCGCGCCCACGATCGGCCGGTTCGTCCCCTTCTCGCGCAGCAGCCCGCGGACCAGGATCGTCTCGCGCAACGGGATCGTGATCTCGGTCGTCCGACCGGCCTTCACGACGACCTGCTTCGGTGCTGCCCCGCGCAGCGGAAGACTCCGGGTGGGGTCGAATTCCAGCTCGAGACGGAGCATCCCCGCGGCGATGGTGGGGATCTCGAATCGTCCCTGAGGGTCGCAGACCACGGTGGCCGAACCGCGATGTCCGGACCCGGCATAGCCACCGACCCGCGAAGTCGCTCGCACGGTGACTTCGTTGATCCGTTCATCGCTCGGAGCGACGAGACGGCCCAGGATCCTGCCGACGGGAGCCAGGGCAACGGTGATGCTTCGATTCGACGGTGTTTGAGTCCGCGCATCTGGGTTTTTGAATTTGGAATCTGGAATCTTGAATTCAGAATCCGGAATCCCTATCGTCTGCGTGCCAAACCCGGCCGCCTCAACCCGGACCGCGCCGAGCGCATCCGGCGCCAGCCCCGCGATCACGGCTCGACCGCTCGCATCGGTCGTGGTAGCGAGCGCCTGGCGCAGTGGTTCGGGGATCAGCACGTCGCCGGCGCGGATGGGGATGACCTTCGCACCAGCGATCGCCTTGTCATCGGGACCGAGGACGTGGATCGGCGTTTGGCCGGGCGCACCGAACTCGATCCGGACGGGCGGATCGTCATGCAGAACGACTCGCGGCAGGCGATGCCAGGCGACGCGTGCACCCTTGCCCACAGCCGCCGCCCAGGCGGCCAGCGCGGGCGGCGACCGTCGCGCGACGACTTCGGCGGGGACCTCCAGCGTGAATCGACCGGCGGCGTCGGTGCGGGTGTGGACGAGGATCGATGGCGCTCCCTCACTCGGGCCCGTGAGGGGTGCGTAGTACAGCTCGACGCCGACCTGTCGGCCCTCATCAGGATTGGTCGCCTCGGCCAGCCAGACGTTGGCATGAGCCACCGGTGCGCCCGAGCCGTCGACAACGGTGCCCACGATCGGGATCGGCTTGGGGTCGGACGAGGCGGGCAATTGGGCCAGAGCCAGGGTTGCCAGCATCGCGGGTACGAGTGTCATCGAGGGCGACTCCTGTCACGAGAGGGCGGTCCGTCAGCTCTACAAATACCGATGATCGGGGGTCCACAGATACAAGAAGTATTGATAGATATACCGCCAGCGGTCGGCACCGTGGAAGGCCAGGGTCTTGGCGACGTAAATTCGCGCCTGGTTCTTGGTGGTATTGGGGTCGGTGCCGGGCGCGGGGTCTTCCGGCAGGGCCTCGACCTGCGCGACCGCCCGTTTCGGGTCGATCACCGCCAGGGCCGACAGGACCCTCCAGGTCACGTAGTCCGTGCCGAAAGTCGTCGCATGGCTACCGGTCTTTTGCAGCTCGGGCTCGAGCAACCCGGCGGCCAAGGCGCGATCGTACCGCGCGATCATCATCGCCAGAGCGGCGGTGCTCGATGCGATCGCGTTCCCTTCGCGGCCGGTCGGGTCGCCCTGGGCCGGCCGCAGCGCCAGCGTGCGCGCCAGGAAATCCGCCATCCGATCCGGTTCGATCTGCTCGACGATCGGCAACAGGCCCGCACCCACCTGGACGCCCGGGTAGGCGGCCGTGTCTCCGTTGGCGGCGATCTGGTCGAGTGCGGAGTAGGCCGCGTCGATCAGCTTGATGGCGGTGGGCTTATCGGTCGCGGCGATCGCCCGAGCCATCAGGCCAAACACGTGCGGCCGGCATTCCGGTGCATCGTGCGAGATCCGGGTCTCCGCGATCCGGCGGGCGCGGGCCAGGTCCCTCGGGGCCATTCGGGAGCAAACCGCAGTCACGTATCGATCCGCAGTCTGCTTGATCGGGATGCGCGCCAGGACTCGCTCGGCATCGGCCGGCGATTGGGCCGCCAGCTTGTAGGCGATGTGACCGAGAAATCGCTCGAAGAGAATACTGCGATCGCTCTTGTCGTTCTGGCGGGCGTCGCGCTCGAGGTCGTCGAGGACCTTGAGCGCGGCCGGCAGGTCGAGCCGGGCCAACGCCTCCGCGACCAGCCCGAGGTCATAGCCACCGCCGATGATGCCTTTGGGGGTGTTCTGACCGAGCGCAAGCGCCTCGTTGATCAAGGTCCGGGCACGTTCGGGCTCGCCCAGGTCGAGCCAGCCTTCAGCGATCTTGGCCTCGAGCCGGATCCGGTCCGTGGACGACTTCATACCCCGCGCGTTCACGGACGCCTGCGCAAGCAATTCCCGGAGTCGGGCCGGCGGCAGGTCGCGTCGGAGTTCGCAGATCCCCGCGTATCCCCAGGCACGGGCGTCCGCGGTGTCGCTGGCCTCGAGCAAGTCCGTCGCGTCGTCCAGGTTCTCGCGCGACAGGGCCTCGGCCAAGACAGCCCGCGCATACTTGAGGTTATCGGCGTCGGCAAACTGGATCGACCTCAGCCACTCGATCGCGGCGAGCGGGTCGATCTCGGCCGCGTCGACGAAGAGACGGTACTTTTCGCCCTCTTTTCCCTGAGCCAGGACCTTCTCGACATAGGGCTGGATCAGCCGTCGTGCCAGGGCTTTCTCTTCCTCGACCGGCAGGACCGACGGGAGGTTGTGATAAACGAAGGCGGGCGGCTCGCTGGTTCGCGCGAGCACGACCGAGACGGGCGGCGTCGCGGCCGGCGCGGTGCTCACCGAGCACCCGACGAAGGCGAGCCGGTATCCCGGTTTCTCAGCGAAGACGAAGGCGGGTCCCTCGAGGACGCCGGGCAATCGGAAGCGGCCGTCATCCGCGGTGAGTGTCTCGGTGGGCATCGGGCCATCGCCCGACTGGCGCACGACCGCGCCAGCGACCGGCTGGCCCTGGCGGTCGACGACCCGGCCCTCGATTGTCCGCAGGCCGCGCAGGACCAGGACGGGGGGCTTGCGGGACTGTTCGGCGAGGTCGATGGCGGGCGAACGCGCCGTGAGCCGGCCCGGAGCGAACGCCTCGGCGTAATAGGAGGCATGGGCCGGGAATCGTCGTCGCGAGCGGTAGCGCCCGTCGGCGTCGGTGCGCAGCGCGACGGAGCCGTCACCGGCAGTGATTGGATCGACGGCGATCACGACACCGGCCTTGTTCCGGAGTTGCCGCCAGATCCGGACCGACGCTCCGGCGATCGGCTGTCCGGCCGTGTCGACGACCCGGCCGCCGACGGGGGTCGTGTGCTTCGCGCTGAGGGTCAGGGTGATCGAACGAGCGTCGGGCCGGACAGTGACCTCGGGCGTACCGGCGAAGCCGTCCCAGGCCGTAACCTTGAGATCGGCGATCGGATCGACCCCGTGAAGCGTGAACACGCCTGTCCGGTCGGTCCGCGCCAGTGCCGACCAGGCCTGTTCCTCCGCACCGGTCCAGATCGCCTCGACCTCGGCGCCGGCGACCGGCTTGTTGTCCTCGCCGACAACGGTCCCCTGGACATCCACGCCGCGCGCCAGCACCATCGGCGTCAGTTCGAACTCGCGGACTTCGCGCAGCGGCATCCTCTGGCTAGGGAGGGTGATGTCGGCCGGCTCGATGAAGGGGGCGGGAATCCGGACCGGCCAACCGAAGGGCTGGGTCATCTCGCGGACGATCCGGCCGGAGAACATCCCGGTGCCGTCAGTCACGGCGAAATGGTCACCGCCCAATCGCCCATTCAAGACGACCTTCACACCCGGAACAGGCCGGTTCGACCCCTTCTCGCGCACCAGCCCTCGGAGCTTCACCGTCTCGCGCAACGGGATCGTCACTTCGGTCGCGTGACCGGCCTTCGCGATAAGGCGTTTCGGTGCCTCGCCACGAAGCGGGAGACTCCTGGCGGGGTCGAATTGCAGCTCGAGTGTCAGCACGCCCGCGGCGATGGCGGGGATCTCGAACCGTCCCTGAGCATCACAGGTCACGGTTGCCGACCCGCTCCGAGCGGAACCGGCATAACCGCCCACGAGCGTCGTCGCGTGAACGGTCACGCCCTGGATTGGCTCATGGCTCGGCGCGACCAATCTCCCCGTGACCCGGCCGACTGGAGCCAGCATGAGGTTGATGATCCGATCGGCGTCTTTGCGTTTCCTGATATCTGGAATCTCGAATCCAGGATCGAGAATCTCCAGCGATTGTTCGCCGAAGCCCTGGGCCTCGATCTGGACGGCCCCGAGCACCTCGGGCGACCAGTCCGGCGATGACCGCTCTCCCGTTGGCGTCGGTCGTGGTCTGCGAGCGCGTAGGTCAATCGCTTGCGGATCGGCAGCTCGCCGGCGCGGATCGGGGTGACGCGGGCGCCGGCGATCGGCTTGCCGTCCGGGCTGAGGACGGTCAGCTCGGTCCTGGCGGGCTCGCCGAGCACGATGCGAATCGGCGGATCGCCGGGCAGGACGATGCGCGGCAGGCGCTGCCAGCCGAGGCGGACTTCCTTGCCAGCAACGGCCGCCCAGACGGCCAATGGCACCGGCGACCGCCTCGCGACGGCGTCGGCCGGGACGCGGAACGTGAATCGACCGTCGGCATCGGCCGAGATGTGGTCGGGGACGGGCGTGCTCCCTTCGTCCGGCCGGGTGGTGGGCGCACCACCACAACTCGATGCCGAACCGGCGGCCTTCATCGGGGTTGCTCGCTTCGGCCAGCCAGACGTCGGCAAACGCGACGGGCGAGCCCGAGCCGTCCACGACGGTACCGTGGATCGGGACCGGCTTCGGGTCCGCCGATGGCGGCAGTTGGGCCAGTGCGAGGAGGACCAGGGTCGTGATTGACATGCGGATTCTCCTACGGTTGCACCGGCGGCTTTGGGATCGGCAGTGGCCTCGGCCGCGCCCAGGAACGCGTACGCTCGGAGCATTGGCGATTTCACCGATTTCCACCACTCCGCCAGCGCCGGACGGGGACCGATCGCCGTGGCCTGGGCCCGAACGAGCTGCCGAAACGTCTCGGGATAGAGGACCAGCTCACCGCGCTCCTGTTGCGAAGTCCGTGCCGTCTCGATGGCCCCATCCAGGTCACCGGCCTCGAGCTGGACTTGCACGATGATATTGTCGACCTGGGGAAACTGGTCCTTGAATGGCCGGGCTCGCTCGAAGGCATGGCGCAGGATCACCCGGGCCTCGGCGGTCTCGCCGGCCTTCCAGTGGGCCTCCGCAATCTTCGCCATGAGCTCGGGCCTCTGAAATCCTTCGATGTGCTCGGTGGCCATGAGGGCACGTTGGAAGGTCTCGCGGGACCGGGCCACCTCTCCGAGCTTCGCCTGGGCCAGCGCGATCCTGGCGAGGGCGGTCACCCCGACATCGATCCGAAGCTTGAGGGACCGATCGACCAGGCGGAGGGCCTCCTCGATCATCTTGCGGGCGTCCGCGACGCCGGATTCGCCGGTCTTGGCCTGGGCGAGGGCGACCTCGGCCAGCATCTCGGCGTGGACCAGCTCATGGCAGGCGACGACCGCCGGATCGGCTTCTTGACGTGTCTTGGCCCGGCTGCCCAGGGCACGGACTTTGGCCGCCGTCTGCAACGCTCCCGACGCGTCTCCCGACCGGGCCTGCACCGTCGCGATATCCTCCAGCACGAAGATGTCCATATTGCTGGAGAAGTGAGGCCCTGGGCCGTGTCGAGAGCCCCCGTCGAAGTCGCCGACCTCGGCCTGCGTCCGTGCGATGAATTGCAGCAGGTCGAACCTGCGATTCTCCTTCTCCGGAGCGATCGTCTTCGCGAGCCGCGATGGCCTGGGCGAAGGTCGTCTTCGGCCGCGGACCGGTCGCCGGCCCGACGCTGGAGCGCAGCCAGGTGCACATGGAGAAATGCCTTTACGCCCTTCTTCTTTCTGCGCGTCGATCGCCTTGCGGAATATGCTCGGTGCCCTGCCGAAGCAAAGCCTGGGACGACTGCACGATCGCCGGCCTGCGCCCGGGCGATTCCAACCTCGAAGAGGAACTTGCCGCGAAAGAACTCGCTGGGGATCGCTTCAGCAGCCCGAGCCACCTCGTCGAAGTTGATCGAAAAGGGAATCTCGGTGTCCTCGAACCCTCCGAACGTGCCGGCAAGGGCCTGAGTCGCGATCAGCAACTCAGCCGACACCAGGATGGCCGCGGCCATCAGTTCAGTCCATCTCATCAATACGACCTCGCTTTTTCGAATCCCTGGTCCCCCTCTCGACGACCCAGTCAACGACAGTTGTCGAATACCAGAGTAACGGTACGGGATTACCGGGTCAAGGCGGCTCATTGGTCATCAGGTATCGACGGGCGCAGGTCGCCTTACGTTGCGCAACGGTGGACCGAAGTTCTTCCGATGCCGAACGGTCGTGGCGGTCGCGGACGGCGAAGAGTTGCCTCCTGGTTTGGAAACCGTAGTCGTGAGCGCAACATCGGCTTGATCGTTGGCACGGACTGTCGGGCGTGGGATGATGGGAGAAACTGGAACGGCTGAGCGAGAGATCAAAAGTTGGCAGTATGGACGATCGAGGTCAAGACCATCCGCCCGCTGCTTGCTGACAGGAGGTTTTCATGATTGCTCGGTTCTTCGGTATGGCCTTCATGTTGTTCAGTCTGCCGGGGCGAATGACGCAGGCCGCGGAACCGCCGGTGGATTCGCCGCAGCGTGGGGCTCAGGCGGAAGGTCCTGTGTTAGCGACGAACCAGGCGAAGGATCCGTCGCAAGGCGTCGTGACACAGAGCGCGGGGACGTCTGATGCGAAGCGATCGCCACGAACCAGCGACCGAACGCAGCGAGTCCGAGAGCTGATTTACCACTTCCGTACCTATCGCGTGTTCTGCCGCGACGCAGAGTGGGCGCGAACGATTCGAGAGCTCGCGACGATCGGCAAAGACGCCGTGCCCGAGCTGGTTGCGGAACTCGACCGCACGGATCGGGATGCCACGATTCGATCGCTGGCATTCAGCCTGCGCGCGATCGGTGACCCGCGGGCCGTCCCGGCGCTGATCCGGGCAATCCCGAAGGCACTGCGCCCGCCCGGTTCCGACTGCGGCGTCGGCATTGCCGATCCGGATCTGCGAAGGTTCATGAAGGCTCACCAGAATTACCAGGATGACCAGTCAAACCACGTCGCCTGCGGCCGCCCCGTCAATGAGATTCTCAGTGCGCTCGAGAGGATGACCAAGCACCGCGAGCCCCTCGACGTCGGAGACAATGACCCGTTGCGGCATGTCTTTCTGGGGGGAACCCCCCAGCAGCAAGCCCAACAGCGGGCGTTGTTCGAGCAACGTCAGAATCGCTGGCAGGCGTGGTGGTCGGGACACCGGCAGGAATTCGTCACCCCCGAGGAACTGCAATCGGTCGAGCTGCCGAAGCGCGACAAGGACCTCGTTGAGATTGCCGGGGTTGCTCGATACGGAGTGCTGTTCCCCACCGGTGCACACTTGCGGCTCGGTCCGGTCCGGATGTTGCGGCTCACCCAGTCGGTCTACTGGAACGGGAGATCGCATCTCGACTTCGATACCGGACGGGTCTTCGAACAGTGGGAGGGAATTAGAGCGGGGGATTGGGGCCAGCCGGCCGAGTTCGGATCGCGAATGAGCGATTGGTACCGGCAGAATGGTATCGACGTTCGTTGTCAAGGTCCCCTCGACGGTGAGGATCTGCAACTCTGGTTGATCGACGACAGTCGATGGGACACCCTCGAGGCGGAGATTCAGAAGGACGAGCCGTTGCAACTGGGCCGGGAGGCCACCAGTTACCTGGTCCGTTTCGAGAAGACGTGGATCGACTACCAATACGACGAGCTGGCGACGTTCCTGTTCACGACGCGAGAGGGAGGACGCGGGATCGTCCAGGTCTTTCCCAAGGATCCCGATGCCGATCGGTATCGCCTGCGGTACCGGATGTGGTTGACCCCTCCGGCCAGGCCGATAGCCCTGCCGCCGGTCGCTGGGCCACGCGGGACGAAATCGCCGGGAACTCCCTTCGCGAAAATCGTCACGACGACGCTCGAGCTACCAGCCGAGGGGCGGGAGTTCCTGCTGGACCTCGAGACCGGGCGGAAGGCGGTTCCGCCGAAGATTCTGAAACCCGATGAGATTGCGAACGCGTCGTCGCTTCCCCGCAATCCCCAATTCACCAAATGGTGTCGGGACCAAGGGATGGACGTATTCGGCTACGTGGCCACGGCACGACCCCGAGGCCGAGGACGCCAGCCCGCAAAACCCGCGCCGGTGGATTCGGGGTCTCTTGTTACGCTCATTGGGCTCGAGATGATCGAAGCGCGCATTTTACCGCAATCCTTCGACGAGTTGACCGTCGAACAGGCTCGCGAAATCCTGGAACGGGTGCCGGAGGATCGATCTCACACCGCGTGGATGATGATCGGTGCCGACCTGAGGGAACGTCCCGATACCTTTATCTTCAAGACACGTGAAGGCGCCGTGGGGTTATTGCAATTGGAAGCGGCCGAGGCGGAAGCGGGAAAACTGACGATTCGCTATCGGCTCGAGCGCCGGGACTGACCTACGCGACCGGAAGCCATGAAGCGTTGACATGGTTCCAGACGTTTCTCTCAGAATCCGCGACTCTGTCTCCTGGGTCAGCGCCCGGTGACGTGTTTCGAGCCACTCGCCGGTCGCCATCCCACGAGGATGGATTCGAACCCCGTGAGCCGGTAGCGTGTCCGTCAGGAAGGCGACCAGGGTCAGTCGGGCCTTCAGAAATCGCTGGGAATTTCGAGGGGACGTCGATGGCAGACTATCAATGGATCTCGGACGACATCTTCACCATCTCGGAGTTCTGCGGAGCCGACGAGTGCGAAGGCTACATCCGCTCCAGCGAGTCGCTCGGTTTCGGCGACGCCCCGATCCAGACGTTTCTCGGACCGGCGATCGCGAAGGAGGTGCGTAACAACTCGCGGGTCATTCTCGATGATCCGCGGTTGGCTCTGCTCATCTGGGAGCGCGCTTGGCCCTACGTCCCGACGATGCTGGCCGGCCATCGTGCGGTCGGTGTGAACGAGCGATTTCGGTTCTATCGATACGATCCCGGGCAAACCTTCCGATGGCATCGAGACGGCTACTTCCAGCGGTCCGATGGGGAGTGCAGCCGCTTGACCCTCATGGTTTATCTGAACGAAGATTTCACGGGTGGTGAGACGCGATTCGAACGAGTTGTGATCCGACCAAGGACGGGGATGGCGCTGCTGTTTACGCACCAGCTCCTCCACGAAGGAGCCGAGGTCGAGCGCGGTCGCAAGTACGTGATGCGAACGGATGTGATGTATTCGGGTTGATCGGAAAAGGCGCACGGCTAACCTGGCCGACCGGATGCGAATTGGATCGGGAGATTGCTGCCGTCAACCTTTGAATCCAAAGTCACGATGTCCCTGATGGGATTGCGATCAGTGGCCAGATCACTCCGTCGAGAAACGGCCTATGGAACAGGATGGGGAGCGGGATGACCAGCCAGGCGAGCGTCCAGGCCAGGCCGATCCAGGATGACCGGTCGATCGGATGGCCGCCGTGCGCGAGCCGGCTTTCGATTATCATCAGTACGCCGTGCAGGATGAAATAGCCCAGCGGCATCCCGTAGCCCGCGCCCACCGGCAGACTGATGGCCAGCTCGTGGAGCAGCCCGGAGCCGAGGAACGCCGCGACCAGCGCCGGGCGTCGTCCCGCGCGACGCACCAGCGGCTGATAAAGGGCCAGGTTCATCATCTCCGAGAAGGCCAGGTTCCACCGCCGACCCCAGAACTCCGTCAAGCTCGTCGATCGTAGAGGTGCGCGGAACAGGGATCGGCAGTTCGACACCCGCCCGTCGCCAGGCACCGGCCAGGAGGTTGAAGACCCCGAAGTGGACGACCAGGCTCAGGCCCGGGAGCAATAAGGCCGTGGCCAGCAGTCGAGAACCGGTACCGATCCAGGCCAGCCTCGCCAGCACTACCAGGGCGGCTCCGGCCGCCAGCCGGACCAGTCCCTTCTTCACGAGGTCACCGGCGCCCGGCAACGATTCTGGCCTGGGCCTGGTTAAGGGTCCTGGACGCATGCCCGGCCAGAGCACGGCGAAGCCCAACCAGTGCCACCAGGAGAGCCGGCTCCCACCTGTCGCCTGGCCCTCCACAGTCACCACCGCTTTCATGGCGTAAAGCAGGGCGCCAATGATCGCCAGCATGCGGAAACCGGCCGGCTCGTGCGCATTGAACCGCTCGACTCCCGCGACCGAGATCGCCACCAATGTCCAGGCCGCGATGCGAGCCAACTCGATCGGGCGGACCCGGGCGAACGCGTATCCCAGCATCAGGATCGCCGCCAGAATTGCCAGGGTTGCCCAGAGCGACGTGGTGTGATGGGGCCAGTAGGCGCTCATGGCCCGAGCTTCCCGAAGGATCGCAACGCCACCGCTCCGTAGACCAGGGTCAAGAGCAGGAACAGTCCGATCAGGACCGTCTCACCGAGGGCGAAGATGAGCCCTTTGGGTGCGTGGGTGCGATCGAGGTAGGTAAACTGGATCAACAGCCGGGCGCCCAGTAGATCGTGATATAGGAGCAAACGGCCCCGGCCAGCGGCGTACGGTCGATCAGCCAGCGCGCGGCGAACGTCGAGATCAGTCCGAAGGCCAGGTTCGTGCACCAGATGTAGGCCGCGTAGACCCAGAACATTTGCCGGGTCAGAGGACGTAGCCTGGCCAAGTCCTCCCGCCAGCGCAGGGCACGAGGAATTGCCAGGCTGGCCGCGACGAGCCCGAGCTCGCCGATCCCGGCGGCGATGATCAGCCGTTCCCAAGGTAAGGTCATGAGTGAGAGTCCCATGGGTTTTCGAAGGCACGCCAGATCGGCGTCGCTATCGGTATAACCGCAGGGCATTCCCCGCCTTAACTGCGGGTTGTTCGCGATTGGCCCGGGAAATCTGCTCGAGGTCGGGAGCGACTCTCATCTGAGAATCTTCACGACGCGGTCCACGCAGGCAGCTCGCGGCCGTCGGACAGGCGCCGGCTCAGGTTCCCTGGTATCGCTCGTGAAGGCGCCGTGCCAGGTTCTCGATGTAGCTCCGCCCCTTATTCTGTTCCTCGAGACGGGCAAGTAGATGAGGCGGGATCGCCTCGATTCCCAGGTGTGCGCCGGCGATGGCGCCGGTCATGGCGGCGAGAGTGTCGGTATCGCCGCCGAGTCCAATCGCCCTGGCGATCGCGGATTCGTAGGAGCTGGGACAGGTCGTGAAGCAAGCGATGGCCGCGATCACGGAGCGGTGCGCCTCGAGACTGTTGCCGAGAAAGTCGATGGAATAATGGCGCTTGAGTTTGGAGGCCGCTTTGAGCTGCCAGTCGAACTCTTCGCTCCGGCAGCGGGCGATCAGCTCCCGGTAGAATTTCGATCGATCAAACGTCGGCTGCCTGGCCGCCAGTGCGACGGCCAGGGCCAGGAGCTGCGCGCCCTCGATGCCGAGGGGGTGACGGTGGGTCGGCAGTGCCGAGCGTTCGGCCTGTTCCATCACGTGATCGAGATCGTCGCCAAACAGCAGCCCGACGGGCCCGACCCGCATCGCGCCTCCATTGCCAAGCGAGCCGCCGGGAAAGATCGTCTCGGCCAGCGTGAGCCAGTCTTGGCCGTCGCGCATCGCTTCGAGGATTCTCCGCGCCGGGACCATAGCACCGATCCGGGTCGTAGTTTCCCGCGAACGCCGTACAGAGGGCTGCTTCGACGATCTCGCCATGATCGACGAGAGTCTCCGCGACGCCGATCATCATCTGGGTGTCGTCGGTGTAATAGAGCGTCTTCTCGCGCGGGTTCGCAACCAGGTCACTCGTGATACCGAATGACCAATAGATGTGGTCCGCCGGAAGTCCTTCGTAGGGAGCCCCCAGGCCGTCGCCCACGGCCTGGCCCAGAAGGCAACCGAGGAATTTTTCGGCAGAAACCCGCTTTTCCATGGTTCATTCTCGCAAGAGATCGCGTCTGCGATCGTCAGGGCATCGGGGTGCCCGGTGGCCTAGAGTTCGTCCCGCGGCTCGGGAGCCTTCGCCAGCGAGTCTTTTCCGCGGACTGCTCGGTGCGAGAAGAGGGAGGTCACGGCGAAGCTGCATCCGGAGATGAAGCCGGCAATCGCTCCGATGACGATGTTCAGGGTATACGTGTAACGAACATCCGCGGGGTGCACGTTGCCCAGATGAATGGCCAATCCTGCCAGGAAGGCCCCAACCAGTGGCCCGCAAAGGATCGCCGCGCACCCGAGTCCCGCGCGCGGTCTCGCTCCTTTTCGCGATCCTTCCGTGTCGTCGCGGCCACGAAGGCACCCACCGCCACGATGAGGACGGCGAGGACGACGGTCCCGAGCACACGGGGGTACCCGGCCATGCCGAAGAGCAGAACGTCCATAAGCTCCGCGCTTTCACCGGTCGAGATGTCCGGGAGATACTTGCTGCGAGCTATCGGGATCCTACCATCCGGGAGGCCGATTCGCCCAGGGACGGAGCAGCTCCCTCTGACATTGCCGCCTCAGCCGGGAGTGGAGGAGGTATTGTTCGCAGCGTTTGGCGACGTCCGGCTCGACTTCGGATGATGCTGGACTGTATAAACTCTCACAGTGGGCATGGAACGACCAATTGCGGATGATCGGGAACTCGACAGTCCCGATCACCAGGGCCGTGAGGGCGAAGACGGCGGAGATCAAGGCATCGATGCGGAACTGGGGGCGATGTCGAATCCATCGCATGGCCAGGATCACCACCAATCCGACCTCGGCCCCGTAAGCCCATCCGAAGATGAGGACATCGGTTTCCACCTGGGCGCTGGACAGCTCGGCCGTCGAACCGAGCGCCAAGGTACCGAAGATGCCTGCGGCGAGGGCCGTCATCGATGCCCCCAGGGTAAATCTGAGGCGGTCCCGCAACACGGCTCGACTCTCGTCATGGGCGTCGCTGTCGTCTTCTTACTCGACCCGAGGCGTTCCCCTGCGAAGGTGATGTGTACCGTTATAGCCCCTCATGCGTCAGAGCCGCAACGGCATTCGAGATTCTGGAATGCTCCACGCCAGGGAATCGAGAATCTCGAATCGCGATCCCCGATCGTGGCCGTAAGACCCGCACCGAACTGGGACGCTCGTTGCGAGTTCACGGCGCCTCGCTCTGCTCTTTGAGCTTCTCCGAGAGGAGCTTCTTATCCGCCTCGTTGAGGGAGTTGTCCTTCGAAATCGCCTCGATGAGTTTCTGGTACGACTCGGCGCGGGGCGTCACCTTGATCTTGTCCAACTTGAAACCGACGTCGTCCAGCAGGTCGTCAACGGTCGGGAGCCCGGCGCGTTGCTTGGCCACCGGAGCGCCCTGGCTCTTTTTGCTGGTCTTCTCGCTGCGCTCGAGGTCGGCGACGCTCTTGTCGGACTTCGATCGGCGGACCGGTCTGCGCGTGGACTTCTTCAATTCGGGATTGAGGGATCGGAAGCGAAACGCCAGTTCCTGGGCGAGCGATTCGGGGGTGTACTCGGCGGACTGGTCGACTTCGGGCGCGGCCGGGCCGCAACCGGGGCCGAGCACTGGCAGCAAGACGGCCAGGATCAGGGCGGCCGGGATGGTGATTCGGAATGCGGACATCGCGGGCTCTTCTCTCTCGGTTCGGTATCCCCGCGCCGGATGGCCGGCGCGGGGGCTGGCCGGGCCTCAGTAGGTATCGGACGAAATGATCTCGCCCCGGCCTCGCGTACCCATGAACCACCAGGTCTGGAGGCTGACCGAGTTCTTGATGAAATGGACCGATCCGTCCATGAACGAGACGTTCACACCGCCGGGGTGGTTGCTCGTGGGGTTCATGGCGCCGTCGCCTTCCAGGCAGCGGAAGGTATCGGTGTAGTACGTGATGATCGGTGCTGAGTTCGGGGGCAGCAAGTGGGCGTAGACGTGCTTCTCCCAGGCGTCGGTGTAGGCCCAGCTCAGTCCTTTGTAGATGCTCCACGGCTGCCAGTTCACCGCGCCGGCCAGGCCGTCCTGAACGACGGCCAGCGCGGGCACATCGGTCGCCTCGACCAGGCCCGAGTTGGTGTAATTCAAGTTGCGACGCGGATCGCCCATGGCACCCGAACCGTCATTGACCAGCGACTCGCTGACCGCCGCCGTGTTCGACGTGCCGTCGGTGATGCTCGCCAGCGTGACGTTCACGTTGGTGGTCGCGGCATAGGCCGCGCTCTTGCAAGCGCCTTGCCCTGTGTACATCCGTGACATCGACATGATCCCCGTCAGTTGGGGCACATTGCCGCCGGTGGGCGAGTCGCCGGGGAGCAGGATGTTCCGCGGGTGCCCCGTGTTACCCACGTAGTTGAAGTTGCCGTTGGGATAGCTGTCGGAGGTATCCCCCGAGCACGTGTTGATGACCCCATCCGACGGGCAGAGGAGTGTGGCGATGGATGCCCTGTAGATGGTCATCTCCGTCGGGCTGGGGCCGGTGATCGCGCCGGAGTAGGCCCACTCCTCGGTGTAGGAGAAATTCATCGCGTTGTACATGGTCGTCTGGTCCATGAATGCCATGACGCCGCAGAACCAAGAGTGGTCGCCCGAGTAGCCCAGCGCCGTGCTGCCACCGGCCTCGGGGTCATATGTGTAGCGATACTCGTGCAGCGGCGTGGTTTGATTCACGTCGACGTAGTTGGCGATGGCGAGCGTGATCTGCTTGAGGTTGTTGGTGCACTGCATGCGGCGGGCCGCCTCGCGCACTGCCTGCACGGCCGGCAGGAGTAGTGCGATCAATACGGCGATGATCGCGATCACCACCAGCAGTTCGATCAATGTGAAGCCTCGAGGTCTGCGCATCGGTTTCATCTCGCTTTTCCTCTCATCCCTCCGATGAAGAATCGAAATCATGCCGGGCCGCCTTCGCCCGATTCGGCCGCCAGCCCGCCGCGGCCGAGAGCCTGGTCGTCTCGGCGTCGATCCCTGGTACCAGACCCGGGACAGCTCCATGAAGACCGATCATTATAAAGACGGGAAAGGAGAATTGTCGCGTTGTTTTTGTGAGAAATTGATGAACGCGGTCGGGTCGGTCGGTGAGTGGGATCGATTGCAGGCAAGGATGGAGTCGCTTGCGAACCGATGTCCTGGGGTTCGGCAGGATTCCTCGGAGCCGGGAGGCATGCCCTCGCTCAGACCGGCTCAACGAGGGAGTCGGCCTCCTCATCGTACAGGGGATGTGCCTGGGCCGGGATGTCAACCTGTCCCTTGGCGACTCGGTGGCCCAAGCCCAAAGTGAGGATGATCGTGGCCGAGATGATCATCGAGAGGCAGAGATACATCAGACCGTAGACGAACGAGCCGGTCTTGGTCTCCACGATGCCGAGCAAGGACGGTCCGACGAAACCGCCGAGGTTGCCTATGGAATTGATCAGGCCGATGCTGCCCGCAGCCGCGGATTCGGTCAAGATCAGGCTGGGCAACGCCCAGAACGCGGGCATGTAGGCCTTCAGACCGGTCAGCGCTATAGTGAACAAAAGGACGGCCAGGGCCAATCGCATGTTGAACGATAACGAGGCGGGTATCACCAGCGCGCCGGCGAGTGCGGCGGCGCCGAGGTAGATCGGAATCGAGCCGTGCAGCCTCCGCTCGCCCGTGCGGTCCGAGCTCCAGCCAACCAGGAGCTGACCGGCCAGTCCGCCCAGCGGCGGGATGATCACCGCCCAGGTCAGGTTACTCAGGTTCAGTTCGTACCACTTCTCCAGGATGCTGGGCAGAAAGAACTCAACGCCGTAGCTCGTCGAGACGACGAAGAAATACGCCGCGGCCAGCATCAGCACCTTGGGGTGCTGGAGCGCCTGCAAAACCGACATGTGGCCGTGCCCCTGCTTGTGCCGCGCCTTCTCGCGCTTCAACTCCTGCTCCAGGGCGTCGCGCTCATCCGGCTGGAGCCAGCGCGCATCCTTGGGCCAGTCGGGTAGCTCGAAGAACACCAGGATCCCCAGGATCACCGCCGGGATGCCCCAGGCAATGTACATCCACTGCCAGCCTTGCATCCCCCAGAGCGCAGGGTGATGGATCGTCACGCCGCCGGTCGTCTCCGTGGTACCGATCCGGAGCAAGAAATAGGAAAGTTTGGGGCTGACGAACTGAGCAACCGGAGTGGCGATGAAGAACCACGACAGGGCCTGTCCGCGGTCGCGAGCCGGGAACCAGTGGGTCAGGTAGACGATGACCCCCGGGAAGAACCCGGCTTCGGCCAGGCCCAGCGCGAACCGCACGGAGTAGAACTGGAACGGCGTCTTCACGAAGGCCGTCAGAGCCGCCACAATCCCCCATGAAATCATAATTCGGCTGATCCATTTCCTGGCGCTCCATCTCTCGACCAGAAGCGTGCCGGGGATTTCCAGGACCAGATAACCGATGAAGAAAATCCCCATGCCGAAGCCCACGACCTCGTTGTCGAAGCCTTCCAGGTCCTCGGTCATCCTGAGCTTGGCCAGGCCGACGTTAATGCGGTCAACGTAGGCAATGGCGTAGCTCAGGAACAGCAGCGGCAGGATCCGGAGATACGCCTTGGATCGTGCGCGGTCCAGCGCACTGACGGTCGCGGGAGAGGTCGCCATGGAGCAGGCTCGCGGCAGGTGAGTCCTTTCGTCCTTGAGTCCTTGGCCGCGCTTCGGAGCCAGCAAGAACTCAAGAAGAACACAAGCTCTCAAGGACAAGAGGACTTAAAGACTAGAGGGATGTCGTCACGTCACGTTGCGTCGAGGGCAGGGATCGATGACCCGGAAGAGCCGGGGCCGGGCAGGTCAGCCCACGCGCCGATCCCACCCATCGTACACGCACCAACGTCGAGGGTAACACGTTACACGTGGCGGAGCAAACACTTTAGCTGCCCAAAAGCAACGAGACGTCCGGGAGGGCGAGGCTCCGTCCGAGCCGCATTTTTCCAGGCTCGGAAGGAGCCTCGCCCTCCCCATCCCGGCCATGTCTTAGGGCCACTTAGGCCAAGAGGCGGTTATCGCCTCGAGTCATCCGAGGAGGGCGCCGGTTTGACGTGTTCGGCGAGGAGATCGCCGAGGTGGGTGCGGACAGCGGCCAGGCTGGGGTCGATCGCGATGGCCTGGCGATAGGATTCTCGCGCCTCCTCCCAATCGCCGACGGCCACGAGGGCGAGGCCGAGGTTGTAGTAGACCGAGCTGGTCTGGGGGCGAAGGGCCAGGGCCGCGCGGAAGAAGCCGATGGCCTCCCAGGGCTTGGCCGGGGTGAGCATCCGGCCGAGCTCGTAGTTAAGCCAGAAGTCGGTGGGCCGGCGGTGTTGGGCCGCGCGGAGCAAGGGCTCGGCATCGCCGCCGGCTTGCTTGAGCAAGACGCCGAGGGTCGTCAACAACTGGGGCGGCGCGTCGGTCTCGGGCGCCTCGGCCGCCAGTCGCTCAAGGGTCTTGCGGTCGTGCCAGACGGCCGGGTCGCGGACACGGTCGCGCCAGGATGGATCGGGATCAGCCCAGCGTGCGACTTGCAGAAGCCGCGCCTGCAAAGCCGCGTCTTCTTCACCCAGGGCCCAGTCGTCGAGAGCCGCGAGGAGTGGCTCCCGGATCGGCGAGTGCCTGATGTGCTCTGCGGCGGTTCGGTCGTCCGCGATTTTCGATCGGGCCTCCTCGAAGACTGCGGCGTACTCCCGGGCCGTGGATCGATGGTGGGACGGGCCTTCGAGCAGTCCCGTTCGTCGGAGCCGGATGTCCTCCACCTTGGCCGCGAGGCCCAGGTCGTAGAGTGAGTGCTTGAACTGGCTGCGCAGGCGGAGCAGGCCGGCATCGTACAGCCGGCCGTCGGCCTGGAGGAGCACAGCCTTTGCCTCATTCCAGTGGCCCTGGCGCAGCCAGGTCGCGGCCTGTTCCACGGCCGACTCGACCGACTGTCGCGCCCGGCCCTGGCGGTGCGCCGATTCCGTCCACCAGGCGGCGGCCAGCGCGAACAAGGCGCAGATGGTCGCGACCAGGGCCGCCGCCGCGGGGTTGCGACGGCACCAGCGCCAGGCGTGCTCCGCCCGGCTGATCCGCCGCGCGCGGATCGGCCGGCTGTCCAGGAACCGTTGCAAGTCATCCGCCAGCGCCGCGGCGCCGGCATAGCGCCGGGCCGGCTCGCGCTCGATCGCCGTGTGCACGATCGTCTCCAGGTCGCGCGGGACCGTGGGGTCGAGCCGTCTCAGCCGTGGTGGTTCCTCGCACGTCACCTGGCGGATCAACTCGGCCCGGTCGATCCTGTCGAACGCGGGCCGACGCGCCAGTAGCTCGTAGAGCGTCAGGCCCAGCGAGTAGACGTCGGAACGGGCATCGCAACGGCCTTCGAACCGTTCGGGGGCCATGTAGCGGAGCGTGCCCACGATGTCGCCGGGGTGGGTCAGGTCGTCGCTGTCGGACGCCTTGGCCAGTCCGAAGTCGGCGACCCAGACCCTCCCCTGGCCGTCGAGCAGCAGGTTCGAGGGCTTGATGTCGCGGTGGAGCGTTCCCTGATGGTGAGCGTACTCCAGTGCCTCGGCCACCTGGATGCCGATCATCGCCACGCTTCGGGTATAACGGCGGTGAGAGTCCGCGGTCGCCGATGGCCCGAACGGACCGGGCAGGACCACCGATGTCGAGGAGGTCGCCGGAGAGACCGACCCGGCCGGGTCGGAGGAGGCGAGGTCCTGCCGCTGGCACGGTTCGTCAGGGACGCACGCGAGCGGGAATCGGCCCGACAGCAGCGAGCGCGCCATGAGGGCGGCTCGCGCTCGACCGCGACGGATCACACAACAGGAGCCGTCCTTCCGCTCCGGCGTCGGCCCCGGATCCTGGAGCCGCTGGATCTCACCCAGCACCGCGTCGAGGCCAAGACCAGGAATGAATTGCATGACGTAATAGTGCATGCCCTCGGACTCGCCGACGCCGAAGACCGGCACGATGTTGGTGTGGTGCAGCTTGGCCGCGGCACGGGCCTCGCGCTGGAACCGCAAGAGGTGCTTGGGATCGCGCGGGCCATGCGCGCCCAAGACCTTCAGAGCGACCCGACGGCCGAGCGACTCCTGTTCAGCCTCGTAGACGACTCCCATGCCGCCCCGGCCCACTTCCCGGAGGATCCGGTAGTCGCCCAGGCGTGCCGGGGCACTGGTGAAGTTGTCGTCGGTCGTAGCGGGCTTGAGCTCCTCCATCAGCAACAGGGCCGGGAACAGGCGGCGGATCTCGCCGGCCAGCTCGGGGTGGGCCGCTGCGTCGTCCTCGACCGTAGGATGCTCACCTCGCCGATGACGCGCCAGGAATGACTCGGCCAGCTCGCCAATGCGGTCGCCCGCCGCAAGTCGAGCTGTCTGGGTCGAGGGCTGTCCGGGATCGGACCACTCTGTCTTCGAGTCGATCGGCTCCCGCATCGTTGACCCTCCCATCGACACTTCGTTTTTGAATCGACCTGACGCGGTGCCGCCAAACGGATTCGAGATTCCGGAAATTGCCACAACTCGATCGAGAATTCGCTAATATAAGATAATTAATAGATTATTGATATAAAATCGATTGGCTCGTGCGATCATTCGCCGAAGAGCCCCGGGACTTGTTCCAGGAGGTCGCGGAGTCGGCCGAGGGCGCGAATATAGCGGTTATTGGCGGCTGTCTTGGAGAGGCCCAGGACGTCGGCGGCCTCGCCATTGGAGAGTTCCTCGAAGTGGCGGAGGGCCAGGATCTCACGGTCGATCGGGTCCATGCGGTTGAGCACCTCCTGGAGCTGGAGCTGGCGCTCGGCGCGGATGGCTGCCTGGCTGGGAGTGGTCAGTCGTCCGAGCAACTGCGCCGCCAGCGCGGCAGAAGTGGCCTGGGGCCAGGGACCGGGATGGAGGGCCACCTCGCGGCCGGCATCGCGCATCGCGGTACCGAGGTGTCGGCGGTGCTCCTGCGCGAGTCGTTGACCGGTGACCAGCCGTAGCCAGAGGTAGGTGGGCATGGGGCGGTCGCGCGCGTAGTCGGGCAACCGGGAGGCCAGGTCGAGATAGGCCTCCTGGAGGACGTCGGAAGGGTCGATCCGCCCCTGAAGCCGGCGGTCCAGTCGCAGACGGACCATCTGTCGCAGCCGCGTCCGGTGCCGTTCCCAGAGCGCAGCGAGGGCCGCGTCTTCTCCCGAAGCGGCGCGAAACAGCAGGTCTTCGGAGTCATCCGAGCCCTGATTCATCGCTGTCCTCCTACAAGTAGGAATGCGGCTGGGGACCGATCGTCCACGGGCCGCGGACCACAACCACGATTTTCTTCGCAACGACGTTCTGACGCGGCCTGCGGCCGCAACTCGAGACGGTTTCGCGATTCCGATCGTTCCCATTCCTTGCCCGTTTTTCTTGGGATAACTCCCTTCGACTGTTGTCATAGTGATAGAAGAGGCAGGATCCGGCGCGGGGTCAGGGCGATTCACGCAGGGACTCGGACGAGTGGGGGCCACGGACACGGGAATGTTGAATTGGGAATTCCCCAGATACGCGCACGGCGCAAAGATCCTCCGGAGCAAGATGCTACAGCACCACACGAACTATTCTAATCTCTCGGACCGGGTTGTCTTCAACCTCCCTTCGCGCTGTCGCGCCTGAAATTCTCACAAGGTCTTACAGTGATCCTGTGGACATTCGGTCTCGGTCCGCATTCCCTATTGTAGACAGCGCGGATCTCGGGCGGGCGATACCGGGGCGAGGGATTTCGAGGGGCTGCGCGAACTTTCCGCGGGTTAAGTCGCTCAATAATGTGCGGATCGCCGCGAAAACGTGGGTAGAGGAGCGACGAGATTTGTCTCCCGACCCTCGCCCAGCCCCAGCCCGTAGGCATCTATCAGCCACGGTACAGCCCATCCAGCCCGGCCCAAGAATTGAGAAGGATCGGGCGACGTTTTACAATTGTCGTTGAAAGAACAAGAGTGGATTTTTCCCCGAGTCTGGGGATGAGAACGCATACCTCAGCCACGGAGGCATGATCATGTCACGAGGAGGGATCGCCGAGCGAACCGAAGGGATCGGTGGGAGACCGTACCCACGGGGTCACCGGGATGCTCCCGGTCGTCCGATCCGGCTGTCGCTGGTGACGTGGCAGGCGATGGCGTTCTTGGGCGCGACGGCGGCGACGGCGGCCTGCCTTCTGGGGGAGTGCCCTTGTGGCGAGAGGGCTCGGCCTCGAACGACGCTGGTTGAGCATGTTGGTGCCGTCAGGTCAGTCGCCTATGCGCCCGATGGCAGCGTGCTGGCGACTGTGGGAGGCGACGGCTCGGTCGTGATCCGAGACCCGTCGGCGCTGCGGGGGTATCCCCTCCAGCCTGCGGGCTCGGACCCGGTTCGCTGCTTGGCGTTTAACCCCGACAGCAGGATCGTGGCGACGGGGAGCCGGACCATGACCGTCGCGCTGCACGATCTCGACGGGAATGCACCTCGGCCCCTCGACGACGAGGCGGCCGTGACCGCCGGGGCCGCGGGCCTGGCGTTCGCGCCCGACGGCGCCACGCTGGCCGTGGGTCAACAGGATGGACGGATCACCCTCTGGGACGTGGCCACGGGGCGGATGCGGTCGGCCCTGACCGGACATGGCGACTTCGTGGTCGCGCTCAGCTTCACATCCGACGGCGTCACGCTGGCCTCCTCCGGCGGCGACCACACCGTGCGAATCTGGGAGCCGGCAACCGGTCGAGAGCGGCTGGCCATCCGCGGCGAGTCGAACACAGTCGTCGCCCTGTCCTTCTCTCCCGACGGTCGATTCCTGGCCCTGGCGGACCCGGTCAGCCCGGTGGTACGGCTCTGGGATGTCTCCACTGGGATCGAGCGCGCGGCCTTGCGCGGAACCGACGGGCCCGTCGTCGCGGTGGCGATCAGCCCCGACGGCACGACTCTCGCCGCGGCCGGACTGCACGGTCGGATCACGTCCTGGGACCTCGCGACCCTGGCGATCCGCCCGGTGAGACTCAACCATGCCGGGGCACGCTCGCTGGCCTTCTCTCCCGACGGCCTCACCCTGGCCACCGGCGGCTTTGATAGCACCATCCATCTCTGGGATTGGCCGCTGGATGCGCGTAGAGATTGAAGGCGGGGTTGCGACGACTCGTCCTGGTTTGATTTCCGCGATCCCGGTTCAACAACCGAGGAAAGTTCCCGTCTTCGCGGTCAGAATGGTATGCCGAGAGAGTCTTGCCGTGACGAGATAGCCCCGTCTCACGTCGAGTGACCCGCGGCCATCGGGTCACGGCCTGCCGGCGCTGGACGCACGCGCTCCCGCCGAATCATTCTTCTGCGGCCTTCGACCAGCAAGGGTGATGTGCGATTGCCGGAAGGCGCAGCCCCGATAGGCTCAAGGCGCAGCCTCGGCGCCGCGATAGAATGGAGTGTGTCCCGGCTCTCGTCATGCCGTGAGGGATTTTCAACCGTGTAAGGCAGTGGGTGATGCCGCGTTACGAGTGCGACGGATGTGGTGTGTGCTGTCGTTCCTATCTGATCTTCGCATCGGAAGATGACGCCATGCGCGAGCCGCGGATCGCCGCCGAGGGGCGGCGTCTGCCGGACCACTTGGCCACCGCGAGCTGGACCTTCCAGCTCTTCCCGCTACCTTTCCACGAGACCTGCTGCTTCCTTGACGAAGCAGCCCGATGCACGATCTACGCGAGCCGGCCGGATGTCTGCCGGGCCTTCGCAGCGGGAGACACTCAGTGCCAGGACGCCCGGTTGCGCGCCGGGCTGCCGCCACTCGAACCGATCGAGCCTGATGGGGGCCCGTGTCCCGTAGGTCAGGCTTTCCAGCCTGACGATTTAGCGCCGTCAGGCTGGAAAGCCTGACCTACGTGATCCATCGCCTTGCTCGCTCGTCCCTCGTGAGGCTCCACGCACCATGACGCTCGCCAAGCGGAAGATGACCGGGGCGATGTTGGCCGCGATCCTGCCGGTAGCCGGTGCGCTTGCGGGTGCGCCAGGGTTGTTGCACGAATCGGCGCGCGGACGAGCCGAAGCGGGCGAACGGGCTCGAGCTCGGCCTGCCCAAGAGCCTGGGCAGGCGGCTCGCCAAACCGGGTCGCTTACGCGTCGGGTATCGACCGGGAGATCGTCCACGGCGGCACGGCCAGCGGATTCATCCGCATGACCGGTGCCAAACCGCACGAGTTCGGCACGCTCGTCCAGTCGGTTCGCGCTGAGCCCTACCGCGACCGTCGCATCCGGTTAGCCGGGTTCCTCAAGACCGAGGGCGCCAATGGCGGGGCCGGGCTCTGGATGCGCGTCGATGGCGCGGACTCCATCCTCGCGTTCGACAACATGGATTCCCGCCGCATTCGTTGGACCCGCGACTGGCAGGAGGTCGAGGTCGTCCTCGACGTGGCCCCGAAGGCCCAGACCATCACGTTCGGCCTGATCCTCGTCGGTGACGGCAAGGTGTGGATCGACGACGTCCGGATCGAGGCCGTCGGCAAGGACGTGTCGTCCACGAACCGGTTCGACCGGGAGAAGCCGGGCGAGGTTCGCCTTACGATCGGCAGCAGACATCCGGCCAACCTCAACTTCGAGGACGGGATCGGCGCGCCCGTCGCGCCGGCCGCGGCGGTCACCGCCGGGCCGCTGACCCAGGAACAAACGCGTTGGTTACGCGCCCGCGTCATCCCGTTCGACACGGCCGAGGCCGGCCGGGGCTTTGCCGACCTTCGGCCACTCGAGACGGTGATCGGCGATGCGCGGATCGTCGCCCTCGGCGAGGGGACGCACGGCACCCGCGAGTTCTTCCAGATGAAGCACCGGCTGACCGAGTTTCTCGCCGCCGAAAAGGGTTTCACCTTGTTCGCCATCGAGGCCAATATGCCCGAGGCCAACCGCGTCAACGAGTACGTCTTGACCGGCAAGGGCAATCCGAAACAACTGCTCGGCGGTCTGTACTTCTGGACCTGGGATACCCAGGAAGTGCTCGATCTGATCCTGTGGATGCGGCAGTTCAACCAGTCGGGTCGGGGACGCCTCCAGTTCCTCGGCTTCGACATGCAGTTCGGCGAGCTGGCGATGCGCAACACACGGGCCTTTGTTGCCGATTTCGATCCCGACTACACAAAGGACCTGGAGGACGTCTATCGGAAACTGGACGACTACTGGGGCTCCGTGGATCTCGTCCGGGGGGCGCCGCGAGTTGCCGGAAGAGGAAAAAGCGGCGCAGGCGCGGGGGGCGTGGCGGGTGGTCGAGCATCTCGAGGCGACGCGCGTGTCTTACCAGAAGAAGGTCGATGCTGACCGAATCAAACGGGCGATCCAGGACGCGCGGATCGCGGCGCAGGCGGCGGACCTGATAGCCCGCGGCGGCGGTTACCGCGACCAGTGCATGGCCGAGAACGTGGCGTGGATCCTCGATCATGCTCCGAAAGGCTCGAAGATCGTGCTCTGGGCCCACAACGGGCACGTCGCCAAACAGCCGGGCTGGATGGGCGCGCACCTGGCGGACCGCTACGGCGACGCGCTCTTCGTCGCCGGCTTCGCGAGCCACGCGGGCCAGTACACGGCCATCCAGCCGGGACTCGGACTCGTGGACAACAACGAGCTGGCGCCGTCGGAGCCGGGGAGCCTCGAGTGGCGACTGCACGAGATGGGCCTGCCCCGACTCGTCCTCGACCTGCGCCTGGCGTCGAAGGACGCCCCGGAGTCATCCTGGCTCCGCCGCCTTCACGACTTCCGCGCCATCGGCACGGTCGCCCTGGACCGCCAGTTCTTCCCGATCGTCGTGCCCGACGCGTATGACGCACTCATCTATTTCGATCAAACCCACCCATCCGCATGCTTCCGGCGCGCGTGGCGGCCGGGCGCTGAGGGTTGGCACGAAAGCGTGTAGAACCCCTCAATGTCGCGGCCCGGCGGCCTCGGCCTCCTTCAGCAGCGCCTCGATGGCATTGTCGAACGACGGGGTATCAAAAGGGTGGAGATCCGCCTTGGAGCGGATCACGCCGCGGTGGTCGATGAGGAAGAACGTGGGATAGCCGCGGACATTCCAGCTCGTGGCGATCGGGCCGGGGCGGTCGAGCTTGTCACTGTCGCCATCCCACCAGCATCGCCAGGTGATCTCGCCGCGAGCGATCGCCTGCCTGAGCGCGTTGCGGTGATCGTGGTTATTGATCCCCAGGATGGCGAACGGCCGGTCTCGCAGCCGATCGAGGGTCGAGCGCAGACGCGGATAGACCTGCACGCAGCCGCTGCAATGTTCGTGGCTGCCGAAGTCGAGCAGGACGACCTTGCCGCGGAACTCGGAGAGCTTCATCGGCTTGCCCTGGACGTCGTCGCCGACGATCTCCGGCGCCGTCTTGCCCACGGACAGGCTCCGGATCTCGGCCAGCTCCCGTTTGGCGATGTTGGCAAGGGTCTCCTGGGTCGTAACCGCGCCATTGAAATACAGGACGTCGCCGTAATCGTCGATGACCCGCTTCAGGACGTCTTCGGCCTTGTGCTCGATCGCTGCGCGGTCCGTCTTGCGGAGTTGATCGGCGAAAGCCGGGTCGAGAAAGTAGAGGTCCAGCGGGCGCCGCGAGTCAGTCTCGGGCCGGGTCAACCTCGCGATGCAGTCGGCCTCGGCCTTGAGATAACGGCCCAGGGCCAGGCCCATCCGGCCCCGCGCCGGCCGGTCGCGGCCCCGCTCGAAAAGTGCCCGCAGCAGCCGATCAAAATAAGGCGTCTGGATTTGTTCACTCATATTCAGGGCCATCGCGACGTTCCGATCCGTGAGGTGCCCGGCGATCGTTTCCAGGTGGTCGTGAATCAGTGCGTCGACCACCTGAGACATCAGGGCATCGCGCTCCACCCTGGCATCGAAGAACGAGGGACCATGCCCGACGAGCCATATCAGGGCTTCGAAGGCCGCCTGATGTCGCGGCGAGTCCTGGGCCAATCGCCACAACTTCGGCCCGTAGTCGCCCCATTTGGGATAAGCCGCGATGTAAGCGCGGATGCTCTCCTCGCTCGGCTCGGTCTTGCCCGCTTTCTTCTGGGCCTCCTTCTCGGCTCGATCGGCGGCCCTGCGCCAGAATTGAACGACTCCTCGATCGACCGGAACTGCACCATGGGATCGGTGGCCGGCCCCGGCGGCCGCGGCTTCCGCTCGCGACGGACGACGTCGGCGAGGGTCTCGCGCGTGGGCTGATCGTAGGGGAGTATGTAGGCGATCTCGCCATAGTCGTCGAGCCACGCGGGTGAGAAGCTGGTCGGCCTCGCGGCCGAGCCGATCCGGATCGGTGGCGCGGAGCTGTGCCAGGTACTCCGGGCTGTACATGGCGCGGAGGAACTGTTGGTCGATCTTGATGTCGGGCTTCTTCAAGTCCCGCACGAATTCGCCCTTGTTCTTGAGATACTGGGCCAGTGCCAGCATCGCACGCCCGCGCACGACGCGGTCCGGACTCTTCTCGGCGACAGCCCGGAGGAAGACGTCGCGCCGGGGTGAGGGGTAGAGGACCAACTGGAGACACAGCGGACCGAGGCGTGGATCACCGAGATGGTCGCGGGCGAGGATCTTCATCGAGCGCTCGATGGTCTCGGCCAAGAGAGAGTCTCCGTACCTCACGGACTTCTCGATGATCCAGACCAGCGCGTCGACGGCTGTGGAATCGTTCGGGATAGAGCTCGGCCAGGGCGAGGAATCTCGGGTTGAACTCCTTCTCCGGGATGCCATGATCCTTGTAGATCGTCTCGAGCTCCGCCTGGTTCTTCGCCTTCTCGCCGAGCTTGTTGAAAGCCGCCATGGCCTCGTCGTACGCTTTCACCAGCGCCCGGTATTGCTCGGCGGGGGTCGGCTCGGGCCTGGGGGCTTCGCTCTTTGCCCGCCTTCGCCGTCGCGCGTTTTCCCACGTCCTGGGCGGCGAAGCCCAGTCGGACGCCCATGCCGGCCCCGACGCCGATCGCCAGCACGATCATCGATGCCACCGCGATTGTCTTCAGCTTGGTCCAGAACATGGCTCTGATCACTCCTTCCGCCAGGGTTGAGACTGTGCCGGCCGCCGCTTGCCCGGCCGCGAACCGGGTCGCGGCACGGGCCACAGCGTCCACCGTGATCTGGGGGATGGCGGCCGAGGCCGGCTCGGGCCCGAGCGCCGCGGCGAGCAGGCCGGCCGTTGCCGACGGGTCGAGCCCCCGGCGCGTCAGCCGCGTCCGGAGCAGGTCCCGAGCACGACTCAAGCGGCGGCGGAGGGTCCGGTCGGAGCATCGCAGCCGGCGGGCGGCTTCCTCGTGACTCTGGCCCTCCAGGTCGCAGAGCACCACGGCCGCCCGACAGCCCGCGGGCAGCCGGGCGACCTCCTCGTGCACGAGCTGGGCCTCCTCACGACGGACTGCCTGACGCTCGACTCCATCCGCATCGGTCGAGACTCGCGTCCCGGCCATGGCCGCCTCCCGCGCCTCGTGTTTGAGCCGGCGTACCGACCGGACCTTGAGCTTCTGCACTGTGCGATGAGCGGTCCCATAGAGCCAGTTGCCTAGCAATTCCGGCCGGCGGATCGTCCCGGCCTTGCGCGCCAGGACGAGGAACGTGGCCTGGAAGACGTCCTCCGCGTCGTTTGAGTCGGCGAGCAGCGACCGGCAGACCCGGCGCACCATCGGACCGTGCCGTGCGACCAGGGCGGCAAAGGCCGCCTCGGCGTCGTCGGCGTCGGTGTCCCGACAGACCGCGAAACGCTCCAGCAACTGCCCATCGCTCGAGCCGGCGGCCGTCCCCACGCCGAACAGAATCCGCAACGGTTCGAGTCGCGCGCACCGGCCGTCCGTGCATCATGGATCTCGTCTCCTCGGCCCGAGTTCTTCTTGCCATCCTCATTGTACTGCCCGGCCGGGCCGATCGGCGGACAAGGGAATTCTGCGGAAGCGTGAAAACACACCAGCATCGAGACACCTGGCACCCGGGAGTGGATCCCCCGGCTGATCTGTTCGCGCGTCCTGGGTTGTCGTAAGCTGAATTCGAGTGTTGCCTTCGAGTCTTCTGGAGATGCTTGGTCATGACCAGCCCATTTCCTGGCGTTGATCCCTACCTGGAAGCCCAGGGCTTTTGGCCAGACTTCCACGCAAGGTTCATCACCTACTGGGGGGAAGCCCTGAATGACGTCCTGCCCGATCATTACGAAGCCAGGATCGACGAGCGGCTGACCCTGGTCGAGTTGCCGGCTGAGAAAGTCAAGCGGATCGAGCCCGATCTGATCATCACCGGGCGTGGTCCGTCGCCGGGAGCCCAGGCAGTACCGGCTGGCGTTGAGACCATCGAGCCTGTCACCGTTCCTCTGTTCATCGAGGAAGAGGCCCGGGAGACGTTCATTGAAATCCGGCGTCGTCCGGATCGAACCGTCGTGGCCGTGCTCGAGCTGCTCTCGCCCGCCAACAAGGAGGAGCCAGGTCGCCGGTCCTATCTGGACAAGCGCAATGCCCTGTTGCGCAAGCGGGTCCACCTGGTCGAGCTGGATCTACTTCTAGGCGGGCACCGGCTCCCGCTAAGCGCGGACTACCCGATCGGAAACTATTTCGCCCTGATCTCGCATGCCGACCACCGGCCAAATTGCAACGTGTATGCCTGGGCGATCGCGCAGCGGCTGCCGAACCTCCCGATCCCGCTTCAAGATCCCGACCCGAACGTCTGGATCAACCTGGCCGAGCTCTTTGCGCTGAATTTCCAGCGCGGTCGCTACAGACGCTCGATCGACTACACAGCAACACCGACCCTGTCGCTTTCCCCGACCGAGCGGGAGTGGGTCCGTCAGGTGGCGTCCGTGGCGGGAGGTTGAAGATCACGCATCCCGATCGGCTGGCACCGGAGACCCACGGGCGAGGCGAGGATGACGAGGAGGGCGACGACCTTGAGACGCGTCGTTTCGTGGGGCTTGATCTCGATCGTCGTGCTGATCGCGGCTGTTGTCGTGGTCCCCTGGTTTATCCCGTGGACGCCGCTCAACTGTAGGCACGACGACGTGGATATCCGTACGGGCAGGATCCGACACTCCCAGTATCTCGCGCTCTGTAAGGTCTCGGAATCGGTCGAGGAGTCCGCGCTCTCTCGCGTTCTCGCGCAGGAGATGATCGAGAACCTGGAGCCCGATTGGGAGCGAGTGAATACATTCTCCCCCGGTACTCACCATTCACCGCACTACCGATTCCACGGCGCGATCGGCCAGATTCGCGAACTCGAGATTCTCTGGCAGCTTGGGAACATCGATTTACCGATCAAACGAAAGATCGCATCTCATGTCCTGGCACTGTGGCAACTCGATGGGAGCTATTCCTCGGCCAGCCGTTACCTGGACGGGCTGAGTGATCTGTTGGACGCGAACAAGCGGGGGCCGCTCCTCCGAACCGTCGCGGCATTAACCATGCCCGAGGAGCACGCCGAAGGCGATCACCGCGTTCTCACGGTCTTCTATCCGGACGGACACCCGATGGAACGGACCCGGGGTTATCGGGATGCGCGGTCAATTCGTGGGACATGGCACCTGGGAGACCTGGTATCCGAGCGGAAAACGAGAGTGTTACGGATATCTCGATCATGGGATGCATCATGGTCAGCGATTCGAATGGGATCGGGACGGCAAGTTGATTACGATTAAAATATTCAATCACAATGAACTTGTGGAGTATGAATCGGAGGGCCTCGAAGCGCGTCCTGAGTACGCCGAAGCCCAACGTCTCCTCGCGACGGGGCCCGACGATCGCGCGAATAGCTCCGAGGCTCGAGGAAGCGTGAAATCGGACGAGCGCCGCGACGCCAGCCCGCCGCCCAGCGGTGCCCCGGTGTCGCCTCAGCCGGCCGATGATGGCAAAGCCCAGAAAGGGACGACGGACGACGCGAGCCAGGTTCTTCTCGACGATGTCGAATCCGACCCGAAGGACGAGCCGGTGAAGGTGAAGCCGCGGGCGCTCGCCGTACACGGCCTGGTGATCGACGCGACGACGAAGCGGGCGATTCCTCGGTTCCGGGTCATTCCCGCTCCGCCGGGGGATCCCGAAGTGATCTGGGCGCTTCATTTCATCACGACCCATCGGGGCGGGCGGTTCGACCTGCCGCCCAACCCGCGTGCCTGGCCTGAGACTCGGTTCCGGGTCGAGGCCGAGGGGTACCGGCCGAGCATCTCCCGGGTCGTGAAGGAGTCGGAAGGCGACGTCAAGCTCACGTTCGTCATGCAGGCCGACCCGGGGCTCTCGGGCGTCGTCCACACGCCGGAGGGCACGCCGGCCGCCGGGCGCGGGCCGTCTGGTCAACGCATTCCTGGGACGCGACCGTCCGCGGAGCGACAATCACCCTCCCGACCCACGCCGAGCGCCTCGGAACCAAGATCGTCACCGCCGACGCCGAGGGCCGGTTCCGGCTGCCGGCCGAGTGCGACCCGGGCACGATCGTCGTTGCGCACGATCGCGGGTATGCCGAGATCCGGCCGGCTGATCTCATCGCCTCGGGTGTCGTCAAGCTCCGCCGATGGTGCCGAGTCGAAGGCCGGCTGCTCGCGGGCAAGAAACCCGTCGCCGGTCAGATGATCTGGGTCCAGCGGAGCCGGGCCTTAGGCGACGAGTGGCCGACGTGCTACTGGTTGAATGAGGTGATCACCGACGTGGACGGCCGGTTCGCCTGCGATCGGGTCGTCGCGGGCCAGACGAATGTCCATCGCGTGTTCCCGGTGCGCTACGGCGGGGACACCGTGGACAGCCTGACGACGACCACCGAGGTCCGCGAGGAGCAAGTCACGCGCGTCGGCCTCGGCGGCCCGGGTCGCGCGCTGGCCGGCCGATTCGAAGCCCCGAAGGACCTCGGCCTGCCGATCGACTGGACGAAGGCTCATTTCAACCTGAGCCTGCTGATCCCGCAGAGCGACGGTCTTACCGTTGATGTGGAAAAGTGGAGGATCTACAACGCCTTCTTGAAGAGCGACGAGGGCAGGGCCTACGTCCGCGAAAACCTGCCGGTCGGCCGCGACGGCTCATTCCGGATCGAACCGATGCCGTCGGGCGAATACCATTTGAGCCTCTATATCTTCGGACCGGCCGTCGGCAAGCCGGCCGAGACCCGCACCGTTTACGCATACGGCTTTGCCGGGATCCAGGTCCAGCCGGCGGTCAACGGTCGCGGCGGGGAGCCGCAGTCTTTCGGTACGATCGCGCTGCAGAAGTACGTCCCCGACCAGTGACGGGCCGGGGTGGGCCGCCCGAGTCTCCCGCGGGATGAATGACGAGGATTTCCGAGAGTGCTCGGCGATCGCCCCCGCACCGTCTGGGGGCGGTGGCTTTGACCCATTCCCAGAGTCCCGACTCAGGACCGGCGGGACGTCCGGATCCGGCCTGGGTTCTGGGCGGGGCCGGCTGGGAGGCGGGCCGGACTTGCCGAGAATTGTGGCACGAATTGGCACTCGGTGATCACTTTTGGCCGCGGCGCCCTCTCCGATCCCCATGGCCCCCAGCGAGTTCGGGCCGAGTCCCGAAATCGCTGTGCCGGGCCCGGCCGCACGCGGCCCAGCCCCGTGGCTCGCAGCCATAGTTTCCGGTCGGTGACGGTCACACATGGTCTCTATTATTGAGTATACCGCAGGTTTGAGAATTCGTTAATGCACCTATCGCGGAATCCGGGGCGATTGGCTCCGGAACTCTGGACCACAGAGGGAGATAAAAAAATCCAAAAATTCGGAAGACTGGGTTACGAGAACGACCAAATTGGCCCGAACTGAGGGGGAAGAGGCGCGGGTCGGATCGTCGCACTCCCCAGGTATCCCGCACCCGCCGCGCTGAGATCGGTGGTGGTCAACGAGGAGTCTCGGATTTCCACAGGGGAGGCGTGGATCGCGGGCGTGCCGGCACTCGTGCTCATCGAGGTCCTCGCGGTCCTGGTCACCACGATGATCGTCGCGGGCCGCCTGGCGATCCTGGCCTCGGCGCGGCGGGACCGAACCGCATCGGCCGATGGGGAAGCCATCGCCTGGACGATGATGTGGCTCGTATTCTTGCCGCTCCTCACTCGGCTTGCTCGTCGAGCTGCGGCGGCTGTGCTCGTGGATCGCCCCCTCGAGCCCGGTGTCGCTCCTGACCGACCGCTCCTGGCTCTCCGGCGCGCGGATCATTCGCCGGGTTCCTGACGCGCCGATGCGATCAGCGGTTCGACGAATGGGTCGGACGACCGCACCGCGCCGCCAGTCCCAGCCCCGATCGCGGCGATCGGGCCGGGGCCGGTATCGATTCGGCGGCCCCGGGGCCAACCCTCGTGCCTCCGTACCGCTTCGACCTTGCGAAGGATGCGACGGCTTCGGTCGAGTGAGCGGCTGCGCGGAGCTTCGCGAACCGACGAAGTTGTCGAGCTCGGAGCATCAGCACCGAGAAGGCCGGACACGACTGACCCTCGCGCCGCGTCACCGCGCCGCGACATCCTGCGATCGGCCGAAGCAACGGACGAGCGCCCAGGCGATCACTCCGGCTGCGACGACCCCGTAGACCCACGGCGAGAAGGCGTTGGTCAAGGAGACGAGTTCCCGGACCGGGACGAGCACGGCCGTGAGATCGGCGGGGAACCCGACGAAATAGACGAAAGCGATGCCTGTCAGGATCATCAAGCGACTTCGACTCAGGCGACATGGGAATGCTCCTTTTCGGTCCCGGCGGCCGCGGGCGGAGTCGCCTGGGACAAGAGCAGCATGCCGACGCCGGAGAGTGTCAAGATGACGGCGATCTTCATGAGGGCCGCCGACCCGAGTCCGGTCGTCAGCGCCACCTGCGCGGGGTTGACGCTCACGCCGGAGAGGTTGGCCTGAGCGGCGGCGGCAATCGCCATGAAGACACCGATCAAGATGAGCTTCATCTCCTGCGTTCGCGTCCGCAGCAGGATCACGATGATCGCCAGGATCAGAAAAATGGTCGAAAAGAATGTGATTGCGGTCACTTGAGAGTCAATCATCAATGTTGTCTCGCGGGTTGAGTGCAAACTCATGGGGAATCTCAATATCTATTTCGAGATCGCAACCCGTGGTTTGCAAGGTGTTACCGGGGGAGCGTTGGCGGGATCGCCCGGGGAAGTGGGACGGGTCGAGGGGGCCTTGAGGATCGTGAGAGTCCCTCAAAAAACGGGGACTGGCTCCGAGTCTTCGAGGTGCCTGTCTCCCTTTTTTGAGGGACTCTTAGCCTCGTTCCCCCTTCGGGCACCGGGTCGTCCCGCTCGGGTGCAAGTACGTACTTCATCGTGGTGGATCGCCGCGTCCACGAGCAGACCGCCGTCCCGTTCACGAGCGCGTCCGGGACGGTGATCATCGGGAGCAGCACCGTCCCCGAGCCCTCGGGGCTGATCCAGGGCGCCACGGCCTCGTTGATCGGCCGCGGGACGCTGGGGTGTCGTCGGCGTTCGACCGGCTCGTGATGCGGCGGATGACATCGTGGCCATCGATGTTCCTCATCGTTGCCGCCGGTTTGAGCGTGCGCACTGGCAGACCCAAACTCGGAGCCGATCCGACAGTCCATCCTCACCACGGCCCACGGGTGACCGGGATGAGACCCGAGTTCACAATTTTCGATTTCTGGAGGATTTTTCATCTGCCGCAGCCATCGAAACTTAAGATCGCCGATGCTCTGAAAACGCGCGCGATGCGTTAACGGATTTGAAAAGTTGAGGCATCCTAAATCATAGAGGAGAAGAGAATGTCGATCGTAGTCCGGACCCCAACCTGCATCCGCGGCCCGTGCCACCGGCGGCCAGACCGATCCCACCCATATCGGGACTCGCTCCGAAATGACTGCCAATTCTGGAGATCGGCGATGTCGTGGCGTCAAAATGGCGCCCATTCGTGCCAACTTTTTCCACGCTCCCGTGCCGGCGCAACCCGATCTCAGCCGCCCGCGCAGGCATGAGGCCAGCCCGTACAGGAACGTGCGGCGGGGCCGTCGGTGACGTGGGCATCCTGCGGGGACGCGTCGGATTCGTGTGGCCGTTCTGCTTCAGGGCGGGGCCTGCGGCGAGCGCCTCGAAATCCACGTCCGAAGATTCGCGCGACGGGCATCGCGATCAGGCCGGAAGTCTCTGATGACAATAGGTTTGCGCGGTGTCAACCCGGTTCGGTCCTGGTTGCGTGAAGGCCCGGGTTTCGGTATAATGAAGGCTTCGATCATCCGGCCGCGCGCCGGCGAGCCAACCCGGGCGTCGCCGGTGGTCTGGGATCGCGGCGCCGGGCGCGGGGCTCCGGGTGTCCGGAGCCATCCCACGAGGATCCCCGCCCTTCCTATTGCAGAGGGACCGATTGACCGTGACTACTGCCGTTCTGCCTCCCGCCGAACCCCGGCCCCCCCAACCACTGGACATCGAAGAGGAGCTCAAGGAGAGTTACCTCAATTACGCGATGTCGGTGATCATCAGCCGGGCGCTGCCCGACGTCCGCGACGGGCTCAAGCCGTCGCAGCGGCGGATCCTGGCGGCGATGCTCGATATGAACCTCAGCCCCGGCGGCTCGACCACCAAGTGCGCCGCCGTCGTGGGCCGCACGATGGAGAAGTTCCACCCGCACGGGGATAACTCGATCTATCCGACGCTCACCCGCATGGCCCAGTGGTGGAACATGCGGCACTTGCTCGTGACCGGTCAGGGCAATTTCGGCAGTATCCACGGCCTGCCCCCGGCCGCGATGCGGTACACGGAGTGCAAGCTGAACCCCGTGGCCGCCGAGATGCTCGAAGACATCCGGCTCGACACGGTCGACTTCCAGCCGACCTATGACAGCAAGAACGAAGAGCCGCGGGTGCTGCCGGGCAAGTTCCCCAACCTGCTGGTCAACGGCTCGGGGGGCATCGCCGTCGGCATGGCGACCTCGATCCCGCCGCACAACCTCGCCGAGGTCTGCGACGCACTCATCGCCTACATCGATAACCCGGCGATCGAGCTCGACGAACTGTTGGAAATCATCCCTGGCCCCGATTTCCCCACGGGCGCGACGATCTGCAACAAGTTCGGCCTGCGCGAGGCCTATCGCACCGGCCGAGGCCGCGTGATCCTCCGGGCCAAGTACGACATCGAAGAGCTCAAGGACGGCCGGGCCCACATCACCTTCACCGAGATCCCCTATCAGCTCACCAAGGAGATCCTGCTCAAGAAGCTTGCCGATCTGGTCAACGGCGGCCGGATCACCGGCGTGTCCAACATCGACGACTTCAGCGACCGCAACCAGCCGGTGCGGGTCGTGGTCACCGTCAAGAAGGGCGAGGACCCGAATGTCGTCGTCAACCAGCTCTTCGAATACTCGCCGCTCCAGGACACCTTCAGCGTGATCATGCTGGCCCTGGTCGACGGCCGGCCCAAGACCCTGCCCCTGAAAGACCTGTTACGGCTCTACGTCGAGCACCGGATCAACGTGATCCGGCGGCGGACCCAGTTTCAGCTCCGCCAGGCGCGTCAGCGGGCGCACATCGTCGAGGGCCTGCTCATCGCGCTGGCCTACATCGACGAGATCATCCGCGTGATCCGCTCGTCGGCCAACCCGCCCGAGGCCCGCACCCGGCTGATGGGCATGGCGGTCTCGGCCGAGATCCTCCGCCGCGCCCTCGACGATCCCGAGGCCAAGGAGTCCACCGGCCTGACCCGGATGCAGGCCGACGCCATCCTCGCCATGCAGCTCCAGCGGCTCACCGGGCTCGAGGCCGACAAGCTGACCCAGGAGTACATCGGGCTCAAGGCCGACATCGCCGGTTACGAGCGGATCCTCGCCGACGAGAACCAGATCCTCGACATCATCCGCGCCGACCTCCGCGAGCTGAAGGAGAAGTACGCTAACCCGCGCCGGAGCATGATCTCCGACGAGGAGGTCGGCGACTACGACAAGGAAGCGCTGATCCGCGAGGAATACATGGTCGTGACCGTCACGCACGACGGCTACATCAAGCGGCTGCCGCCGAGCACCTACCGCGCCCAGGGCAGGGGGGGCCGCGGCATCGCCGCGACCAACACCAAGGAAGGCGACTTCCTCGAACACATGTTCGTCGCCCTGACGCACGACTACATCCTGTTCTTCACCGACAAGGGGAAAGTCTACTGGATCAAGGTCTATGACCTGCCGCTGGCGACGCGGACCGCCGGGGGCCGGGCGATCGTCAACCTGCTGCAACTGGGCGACGGCGAGCGGATCACCGGCATGGTCCCGGTCCGCGAGTTCCGCGAGGACGAGTGCCTGTTCATGGTCACGCGGCGGGGCACGGTCAAGAAGACCGAGCTTACCGCCTTCAAGCGGCCGCTGGGCCGCGGGATCATCGCGCTGGGACTCGATGAGAACGATCAGCTCATCGGTGTGGCGCGCACCAAGGCCGGCGATCACGTGATCCTGAGCACTCGCGACGGCATGGCGATCCGGTTCGACGAGTCGCGGGCTCGCGCGATGGGCCGCCAGGCCTACGGTGTCAAGGGAATCGACCTGGCCGACGGAGATGAAGTTGTCGGCATGATCGTGGCCGTCGGCGACGAGGACCCGGCCAGCATCCTGACCGTCTGCGCCAAGGGATACGGCAAGCGGACCCTCTTGACCGAGTATCGCACCCAGAACCGCGGCGGCAAGGGACTCATCGATATCCAGACCTCCGACCGCAACGGGCCGGTCGTCGCTGTGGCGAAGGTCACCGACGAGGACGAGATCATGCTCACCACCAACGGCGGCCTGGTCATCCGCACGCGATTGGACACCATCCGCACCATCGGCCGCAATACTCAGGGCGTCCGGCTGATCAAGCTCGACGACGGCGACACCGTCAGCAGCCTCGCCAAGCTGCCCCAGGTCGAGCTCACCGACGCCGGGGTCGAGGTCGACGGCGAGGTCGAGGTCAACGGCGAGGTCGAGGTCAATGGCGACGTCGACGCCGCGGCCCCGCTCGATGGTCTCCACAAGCCCCATATCATCGACGACGGCGTGTCCGACGCCGAAGCCAGCGACCACCTCGATGAGACCCAGGAGAATGGAGATTCGACGCTCGGCACGGAGTAGCCCTCACGGTGGTATCGGACGCGACGGAGGAGATGGACAGAGCCATCCAGCATCCCAGGGGAGGGCTCAGGGTGCGCCGGCGGCGACCCTGGGTCTCGGACACGACACACCCACCGTATCCCAACGGGGTTCCCCAACCGAGCCCTGACCCCTGAGAATCAATCGACGCATCGGCCCAGTCTTATGCAACTGGCGCGCGACTGGTCCGGATCTTATGGTTGTGTGGTCACGAGAGACACCTGGGAGTCGGAAGGCCTCTCGGACGTCCGAGGCCGCGACAAACCCCGAAGATCCGGTTGACCACACTCCAGGAGATCGGCGCCGATGCATGCAAGTATCCTTGGGGAGACGGGTGTCGGGACCAAGCGAGTCGGCGGCGTCCTGTGTCCGGAGTGGTTCACTCCCGCGACGCCCGCCTGCTGGGACGGCTGCGGACCGGCCTCCCCGTGACCGACGCCGATCTGACGGATGCCTCCGGAGAGTTCCGTCCGATCGCGGCGCGAATCCTCGCCGCGCCCCTGTCGGATCGCCTGGTGATCACCGACCATTGGCTCGCCGGTTATGCCGAGGCGGATGCCGAGGCGATCAAACTGGCGGTGATCCACACTGACCCCGCACCGCCGCCGGAGGCGCTGGCCAGTCGCGAGGAAGCGCTGGCCCGGTCGCTGGGCCTCGACGTCCGGATGACCCGCGCCAGCGAGATCGCGCCGCGGCCGGTCGATTGGCTGTGGCGGGGCCGGGTGCCGCTGGGCATGCTCACGATGTTTGCCGGCGATCCCAAGCTGGGCAAGTCGTTCGTGGCGCTGTCCGTGGCGGCGGCCGTCTCCCGCGGCGCCCCCTTGCCCGGCGACGACGTCCCCACGGAGCCGGCCAGCGCGATCGTGCTCAGTGCCGAGGACGATCCGGCGCGGACCATCGTGCCCCGGCTCATCGCCGCCGGTGCCGACCTGCCCCGGGTCCATATCCTGAAGTCGGTCATCCTCGACAACCGACGCGAGGCCCCGCCCCGCCTCGATATCCACCTCGCCGCCCTCGTCACTGCCATCGAACGGGTCGGCGACTGCCGGCTGGTCCTCATCGATCCCATCACCGCCTACCTGGGCCAGGTCGATGACCATCGCAATGCCGACCTGCGGAGCGTCCTGTCGCCGCTCAACGACTTGGCCGAGCGGTTGCGGGTGGCCGTCGTGCTGGTCAGCCACCTGAGCAAGGGGAGCGGGACCAACGGCAAGCATCGGGTGTTGGGGTCGATCGCCTATGTGGGCACATGCCGCGCCAACTTCTTGTTCGTCCGCGATCGGACCGACCCCACCGGCCGTCGGGTCTTGTTCTGCGACAACGGCGGCAACCTTGGCCCGGCCGCGGCGACCCTGGCCTACACCATCGAGGAACGGGAGCACGGCGGCGCGCGTCGAGTTCCTCGACGAGCCGGTCGCCCTGACCGTCGAACAGGCCCTGGCCGACGAGGTCGAGGCCGGACAGGACCGCCGACAGGCCAGCGAATGCCTCGAGGCCGAGCAATGGCTCCGCGAAGTCCTGGCCGCCGGTCCGGTTTCCGCCAAGGAGATCGAGGATGCCGCCCGCAACTGCGGCATCGCGATCCGAACCCTGAAACGCGTCAAGGGGCAGGCCGGGGCTCGATCCTACCGCCAAGGATTCGGCAAGAACGCCCAGTGGTTCTGGTCCCTCCTCGAGGACCGCTCGGCTCCGCCCTCATCCTCATAGAGTGCCATGATCCCCATAGGGGGCCACTCTCAGGGGTGGCCCTCTATGAGATGACATGGCCCTCTAAGCAAAGACGTAGAATGGATTGGACATCGGCAGGCACTCCTGGGGGCTTGCCGGCTGAAGCCGGCTTCGACCCCAGCCACCCCGCGTCGGCACCGGGGTGGCTGGGGTCGAGCCCGCAGGGCGACGCCCCCAGAGGATCCCACCACGGACCACTGCGATATCCCTACGGCCCGAGCAGCTCCGCGGCCTTTTGGAGGGCCTCGGGAAACCTGCCGACGAAGGCGACCTTGCCCTGACGGTCGATGACCGCGGCGGCGGGGATGCCGCGGACGCCGTAAGCCTGGGACGTCGCGCCGAACCAACCCTCCTCGCTCGCGGGGCGATCGATGGCCAGATGATAGGTGAGTCCGCGCTTGCGGGCGAACTCGGCGACTCGTTCGACCGTGCTTCCGCTGTCGTGGAGTCCGATCAAGACGAAGTCTTGGCTTCGAGAAGCGAAATGATCTGCCGTGGCCTGAACCTCGGGCAACTGGATAACGCAGAACCCGCAATCGATCCCCCAGAAATCGACCAGCACGACCTTGCCACTCAGGTCAGGAGGGTCAGTCCGGCCATTCCGGTCGAGCCAGCTCACGGGCTGGATCGGGGGCGCGGGCTGGCCGGTCTTCAGCACCGGATCGATCGAGCGATTGCGCGACGTCAGTCCATCCGCATAGGCGACCACATCGACGACCGGGTAGAGGTTCCTGCCCTGCTTGGGATGCGAGCGGTCCTCGCGACGGTCGACGATCACGGTCCCGGCAGGCGCGGAAACCACGAAATCCAGGGGACTGGGATGATAGGCCAGGTCGACCGCGTCGAACCAATCGGATCCAGACCTGGCTGACCTGATCGCTCGAAATCGTCGCCTCCACGAAGACCGTGGGCAGGACGACCGCGTTGTCGAAGACCTTGGGTCCATATTGCCGGACTTCCTGAGCGGAGGGGCCTCGGTTCGTCCCATGTGAGTATGCGTAGACGAACCCCGTCTTCGGGTCCACCACCATGCGCGCTCGGGAGCTTCCAGACTCGGCTTCGATCGTCAGCCGGCCGTCGGTTCCCACGGTGCGGTGGACCACCGGATTCCCATGGGCCTTCGCGCCGGGTCGAGCCGGCCGGTCCGCCACATTGGGCATATAGCTGAAGTCGGAAATCCCCAGGACATGCCCACCTCCCTTGCGTGCGTCGTAGATGTCCGCCTGCCGGCTTTCACCGCGGTAATCGATGGTTTCCCATCCGTTGGACACCGTGACGGAAGTTCCGGGGTACTGGGGATACCGGTAGCTATTTCGGCGCCGATGGCCATCCACGACGATCTGGTAGAAGATGATCCCCGGATCACCAAACCCAGGGAACCTGGCCCGGATCGCCGCGGGGAGGTCGCTGGACTGGCTCGGGTCGGTTGCCTTGAGGAAATCCTCGAGATCGGCCCATCGGATCGGTTCGGCAGCCTGAAAGCTATACTGGCGGGTCCGGAATTTCCCGATTTGCATCAGTTGTCCCTGATGTCGCCATTTCTCGACAAGATCCTCGGGGAAGATTGCCGTGGCTTTTCCTCCCGTCGCCTTCTCCTCCGGTTGTTCGACCTTCTGGAAGGCGAAGCGGACCGTGCTCTCCCGACCGGCCGCCAGGTCGACGAACTCGTTGGATGTGCCCTCGAACTTCCAGCCCGCTGGTACCGATTCGACGAAGAACCGCCGCCGGCCTGGCTCGACGACCGCGCGTAATTGTCCGCGTTCATCGGTCGCCGGATGATCGGGAAAGACGAGCTGGCTGGGTAGATTCCGACGCTGTCGCGACGAGTCGGTCTCGTACTGGAAGCGGACCCCCGCGATCCCCGTCCCGGTCTTGGCAGCGACGGCCTCGAGCGTCACGAGGGCCGCGGGCTCGAGCTTCAAGTCCATGAACTCCACGACCTCCTCCTCGCCGATGGTCACCGACTCCCGGCCGGGACGATAGATGGCGCCGAGCCTGGGCTCGATCGCGAGCTCGTACGCTCCGGGACGGAGGCGCAGCGTCGTGCGGCCATTGTCATCGGTCTCGCCGTCGCTCCCGGCGCGGAGCATTTCGAGTTTGCTCCTGGCCCGCACCCAGACGTTCCGGGCGGGCAGATTCGTGTCAGGGTATCGGACGGCCAGCCGCACGTCCCGCGGGGCCGCGAAGGCATGATCCAGCACACCGTCGTAACCCAGGCCGCGGACGTTCGGGACCGCCTTGGTGGTCGTGGCGATTGTCTCCTGCATCGACTGGTACTCAGGGCCAGGATCGATCATGGTCAAGAACTCGGTCTCGCGCGGCAATCCATCGATCCGATAGGTGCCGTCCGCGCCGGTGCGGCGTGAAGAAGAGGTCCTCCGGCATGGAGTGGATGCCGTCGAAGGTCCGGCGATCGCGCGGGACGGAGTCGGTTGGATCGACTCGGGTGCACGACCACATCTTGCCGGGGCCATTCTCGAATATGCCGACCTCGACCTTGACGCCCGCCAGCGGCTGACCGCGGTCGTCGACGAGCTTGCCCGTGAGAGACGCGGCCGGCTCGAAGGCCAGGTCAACCGCGATCGGCTCACCGCGATAGAAGGCTTCGGGATCCGAAGGGCCGGGCTTGGCCGCCGCCGCGCGGACGGTCGTCCGGACGGTAGCTTGCGATCTCGTGCCAGGTGAATCCGAACCCAGGCGCGGTCCCGGCAACCTGGAACCGGCCCTCCTCGGCAACCGGAATCGGGCTGTCGAGCGGCTTCCAGACGGGCAGCTTCACGCCGCGAGCGAGGAATCGCCCATCGGGGCCCGTCGTCACCGTGACCAGCATCGGGCTTTTGCCGGAAGTCCATCGGCGATTGGTGTCGATCACATAGACGGTTGCGCCGCCGACCGGCTTGCCCGAGGGATCGGTCGCGCGACCTGAGATATCGATCGTCTCGACGTGCGAATCGTAACCGCCGAGAGTGTTTCGTTTCGGAGTCTGTGCCGTCTTCTCGCCGTCTTTCTGGGCGGTTTTCTCGGCCTGTCTCACGACCTTCCCCGCGCCGGCCCTGGCCGGGGTGTCATCTCGGGCGACTTGCTTCGGGCCGCTCGCCATAGCGCCGATTCCCAGCGCCGTCACTCCCACGATGATCAGTGCGACTGCGACCATCTTCAATTGACTCATCAGTATCATCCTTTGCATCGTTCTGGCCAGGGCCAGCACCGAGGCGGAGGAGCCTACGGCGACAGTCCCGGCCTCTCCGATCAGGTGCGCCGTCGCCTGGACCAGCGCGGGGGAAACGGGGATGGCGGCGCCGGCCGATCGGATCGCGGCCGAACTCGACAGCACGAGGCCCGCGAGGCCTGGCGCCACGCCGCGGCGGACCAGGCGGTCGCGGAGCCGTTCCCGGCCGCGGTTGAGCCGGCTCTTGACCGTTCCCAGGGGCCAGCCGAGCTGCCGGGCGGCCTCGTCGAGCGAGCGCTCTTCCAGGTCGCAGAGCACGATCGGGGCGCGGTAGCGTTCGGGAAGCCGATCCAGCTCGGCGTGGATCGTCTGCGTGAGATCGACATCATGAGGATCCGCCGCGGTCGTCGCGCCCTTCCGGCGCTCGAACCATCGGCGTTCGTGGCCGCGTCGCCGGGCCTCGGCCGACCGGGCACACGCCGCGACCCGACGGGCCACGCCGTGCAGCCAGGGTCCGACTGACTCGCGCTTCCGGATCGAGCTGGCCTGGCGGAGCAGGACCAAGAACGTCGCCTGGAACGCGTCCTCGGCCTCGTGCGGGTCGCCCAGGACAGTTCGGCAGACTCGCAGCACCATCGGGCCGTGCCGCTCGATCAGCAGGGCGAAGGCCGACTCCACTTCCAGACCCTGCTCGCGGCCGGTGCCGCGGTGGACCGCGATCTGTTCCAGTAACTGGCCATCGGACAGACCCGCCAGCGTCCCCGCGTTGAAGATCGTCTGGAGGTCCCGCTGCCACGATTGGATGGGAGTGGTCACAACACGCCTCGCCTTTCCCGGATGGCCCTCGACCGAACTCTTGTAGTGTAACGAGCGACCGGGAAAGTTCCGACTTTTCGGGACGATCTCTCTGTGACGATATTCGGGAGGGCCCGTCTCGGTCCGAGCCGCCGGAGTCACCAGGCCGGATCCCTGCCGGCCCCGAACAAGCGGGAAACCCGGCATTCGAGGACGGTTCTTGCACTCACTCCGTCTTCCCTTTTCGGCGGCCCGGATCGAGAATAGGGATGTGGGAGGAGGGTGAGCAGGTGGATTGGCAAATGAAGCTGATCTCCGAGGAAGCCGACCGGCTGATCGAGCTGGCAGCCGATGATGCCGGCCTGCGCGCCGATCTGAAGTCCCTGGCCGAGAGGATTCTGGAGAGTACCGCGGATCCGTCAGGCGATGACGATCCCGACCGGGGGAATCCGGCCGCTGAGGACCGCTCGGATGCGATGACCCTGGAGCGACCGGCTCCCGTCGCCCCCTCCTCCTTGATTCGACGCCGGCCTTCGGAACCGCTCAGGGAATTAACTCTGGGAAGGTCCGCCCCTGCCCGGAATCATGTCAAGCTCAACACCCGGAAGATCGCCGAGCCCGATATCGACGCGGACCAGCTCGCGCCGATCGAGGCCCGCTGCCGGAAGAAAACGGAAGCCCGCGCTGGGCGGCCGCCCATGAGCGCTGGCTTCAACAGGGGGCGGACCTCGAGGACGAGGGACTCTTGCCGGACCCGGAGGTCACCCGGTGGGCTGACACCCTGACGCAGGGCTTCTACTGGGGCACTGCCGAGGATCGCTCGCAATCCGCGGACATCTCCCGGCTCGACGACCTGGGCGGCTGCTTCGAGGCGGTCGCCGAATCGCTGGCGCTGGTCCGGATTATCCTGGACGAGAGGAAGGCCGCTCCGCGAGCACTGGAAGAGGCACTGCCCCTCGTCGCTGAAGCGCAATCGTCCCTGCGGGCCGCCACGCAGAGAATTCCCACGCCCGAGGATGACGATCAATTGCAAGTCTTCGACTGGCTCAAGATCACGTGCGCACGCAGTCATATCTACGTCAAACGATTCATGCGGGCGGATGATCCGGCGGACCCGACCCGATGGCCCGACCTCCTGGCTCGCATCGAGAAGCAGCGCGCCCGGCACGGGCCGTCGCCTGGACGGGGCCCTCAGCACGAAGAGGGGTTCAACCGGCTCCGCTCGCTGCTGGACGGCATCCGGGAGGGCCGGTCGGCGGAGCCGGATTGGCGGGCCGTGATCGAGGTCGTGGAGGAGATCATGGGCAAGGGCGTGCCGCCCAGCAACCGGGAGCTCCGGGAGCTGCTGCTGCCCGTGATCGACGAGCTCCCCGACCTGGACGAGCTGCCTCAAGGCTTCCGCCTGGCCCTCCGGGAGATCGACCGGTTCCTGGCGACCCATGCGGGTCGGACCGAAGCCGATGCCGCCCCCGAGCCGACGGCCGAGGTGAAGGAAGCCGCCCGGTTGCTGACCGGGAAGAGCGCCGCGCTGATCGGCGGCAGCCGCCGCCGCGAAGCCCAGGAGTCCCTGAGAAAAGCCCTGGGACTCAAGGAGCTGATCTGGCTGGAGACGAAGGAACATCAGTCCGTCGGATCGTTCGAGCCCCTGGTCGCACGCCCGGACGTCGCCCTGGTCCTGCTGGCCATCCGCTGGTCGAGCCATGCGTTCGGCGATGTGAAAAAGTTCTGCGATCGGCACGGCAAACTCCTGGTTCGGCTCCCCGGCGGATATAGCCCGAACCAGGTCGCCGCCCAGGTCGTCGCCCAATGCAGCGCACAGCTCGCGAGCGAATGACCATCCGCCACCGAGCCACCGGCCGGCGCGGCCACGTCACTTCGCCGCAGGCTTCCGGTCCGTCTGGCTCCGCATCACCTTGGCCCGGTCTTCGAACGCCTGGGCCTCGCCGGATCGGCCGGTCTTGCGGAGCAGCGCGGCGAGGTGCTCCAGGATCTCCGCCGTATCGGGATGATCGACGTGAAACACCTCCGCTCGGAAAGCCAGCGCGCTCCGAAACTTGGATTCGGCCTCGGCATCCTGACCCTGGTGCGCCAGGATTTGTGCCAGGATATCGTAACAGCGGGCCGAGACAATCGGTGGCCCCGTCTTCTCCAGGATCGCCAGCGCGCGCCGGACCAAGGCCTCCGCCTCAGCGTACCGGCTGCGCTCGAGTTCCAGTTGAGCCAACTGGCAAAGGCTGAATCCCACCTCGGTATGAGACGGACCGAACGTCTTCTCGCGGATCGCCAGCGCCCGCCGGGCCAGCGCCTCGGCCGCGGCGTCATGTTTTTCCTTCGATTCGAGCTGGGCGAGGTTCGTCAGGGTCCAGGCGAGTCCGGGACTCTCCGGCCCAGTCGACTTCTCGAACGCACTCATCGCCCGCTCGTAGAACGGTCGTGCCTCCGCATACCGATGCTGATCCCGCAGGACGGTCGCCAGGTTGCCGAGGCTTTCCGCCACTTCAGGATGGTCCGGTCCCAGCGCCTTCTCCCGGATCTCGAGAGCCCTTCGGAACAACGGCTCCGCCTCGTCGTACCGGGCGAGGGCACTCTTGAGGATCGCCATCCGGTTCAGGCAGACGGCGCGATCGTGGAGTCCAGGATCCGGGTGCTGCTCGAGAATCGCCGACGCCCGCTTGAGCAAAGGCTCGGCGTCGTCATAATGGCTCTGCCGGATCAGGAACCAGGCCAGGTCGTCCAGGTTGCGGCCGACTTCGAGGCCGCCGGCTCCCTGTGCTTTCTCCTGGATCGCGAGCGCCTGACGAGAGAGACGCTCGGCCTCGGCGTACTGACCCCCATTGCACTGGACCCAGGCCAGACCGTTGAGACATCGGGCCACTTCGGTGTGGTTGGGACCCTGGATCTTCTGCCGGATGGCCAGCGCTCGCTCGAGGAACGCTCTGGCCTCGGCGTCCTTGGCCTGATGTCCCGCGGCGATCGACAGGCCGTTGAGGCAATCGGCCATGTCCAGGCTTTCCCGGACCGGGAGCTTCTCGAGCAGAGTCATGGCCTGCCGGAACACGAGCCGCGCATCGTCGTCCTTGCCCTCGGCGATGGAGACGAAACCCAGCCAGATCAGGGATCGGGCGAGTCTCGGGTCGCGCTCGCCGAAGGTTCGGGCCATCGCGACCGCGGCCTGAAACTGCGTCCGGGCTTCGGAGTGGCGGCCTTCGCCCTGCGCCGTCCGTCCCGCGTTGTAGGAGTTCTGCCAGGCCGTCTCTCGGATCTTCACGTAGGTCACGAAGGCGAGAGCCATCAACACGAACAGGATGAGACAGTATCTCAATGATCGCGACATGGTGGCGATACTCCAGAACAACGGGAGCGGTGATGCATTCGGCTATGCGATATGATACCGGCTAGCCGATCTTTCGCGAACTCCGAGATTGCGGCTAAAGGCCGCGTCAGGAGGGACAGGAGGAGTGACTGTCGTTGCCTTTTTCTTTCGGTCCAGCCAGTTTTTGGTTGAACCTGTCCTTGCAATCGGCTTGAATACTCGATTGGACCAACCTGGTGAGCGAGCCTGTGGGTTGGTCAGCTCTCGGAAACAGTCGGCAACGCTGGGGTTCACGGTTCGGCGACGTGGTCGAGTCCGAAGAAGCACGAGTCTTCGAGCGGTGATTCTCCAGCGTGGTTCGATGTTGATTGTGAACCCGTCCCGTACTCACGTCTCGAGGAGATCGACGATGGCGAACGAATCGGAAATGCAGAAACTGGAACTCCGGATCAAGGAGTTGGAAGATCAATTGAAGGCAATGCGGTCGTCCACGTCCGGACCACAGATCACTGCCGAGGACCTGCAGGCCTTCCACAAAGTTCGCGACGCCCTGATCACCGGCTTTGGCTTCTGCCTGACTGAGTGCACAAGGTGTCTCGGGCCGTGCATTGTTCAGCGGTGCATATTCGAATGCACCTGCGGCCCTTGCCTCCAGCAGGACCGGCCCCTTGGCGGGGGTGGGGGCAGGTTCGGAGGCCTCGGCGGCTGAGCCGCCAGGTGAACGGACGGGAGACTTCGTGGCGTGCTGCCGATCTCGGTCGAGGGCCGGCACGCGCGGAGACTCCCTTCCCGGATCGAAGCGAGCCGACGTTGGAGTCGGCGATCGAAACGAAGATGAGGCCCGGGATGACCCACGACTCATGACCACGCCCTGCGACACATACTATCGGCTCGCCCCGGGTGCCCATGTGGTGCGGCTCGACGAGGGGGGCGTGTTGTTCCGGACCGATTCGCTGGCGATCCTCATCGAGGGTGCCTCATCGCGGTGGCTCGCGGACCGGGTCATTCCTCTGCTCGATGGCCGACGCGGTCTGGCCCAGGTCGCCGAGGCGCTGCCGAACGTCGAGCCGGAGGAACTCCGCAGCCACCTCGATGCTTTGGTCGAGTCGCGGGTCCTGCGCCGCGACGACCATCCTTTCGAGCCGCCCGAGGGGGACGACGCGGCGCTGGGGCCACTGCTCGATCTGGTGCAGGAACTCGGGGTGGATTCGGCGGAGGCGCGCGCTGCGCTGGCACGGGCGCGCGTGGCGATCTTCGGCCTGGAAGGCCACGGGGCGCACCTGGCGGCGATCCTGGCGCGCTCTGGTGTTGGGGGGCTAGTCCTGGTCGACCCCTATCCCTGCCAGGCGCGCAACCTCGCACTCATGCCGATGGTCGGGCCCGGGGCGCTGGGACGCCCTCGACACGATGTAGTTCGCGACGCCCTGCGGGCGCAGGGGGGGCCTACCGGGTTCGTGACCGGCGGACCCGAGGTGACGCGCGAGTCTGTCGCCGAGCTAGCCGACGGCTGTCGGATCCTGGTTGGCTGCTTCGACAAGGGGTTCTCGGCCACGAACCACTGGATCAACCGAGCGAGCCTGGCGCGCGGCATCCCGGCGCTCTACGCCCAGTCGCGTGGCCATGCCGCCACTCTCGGTCCTCTCGTCCTGCCGGGCCAGACCGCTTGCTACATGTGCTATCGGATGCGTAGCCTCGCCTGCGAGGATGACTTCAGCCAGGCGATGGGCTATGAGGAGTTCCTCGACCGGCACAAGCAGCCCGCGCTCCATGAGCATGGGACGCTACCTGCGCTCCCTCCCTTGATCGCAGGGGCGCTGGGGCTGGAAGTTATCAAGAACATCCTCGCGCTGGGACCGCCGGCTCTGGCGGGTAAGGTCCTGGAGCTGGACGCGTTCACGCTCCGGACGATCGAACATCCCCTGTTGCAGAAACCTGACTGCTCAGAGTGCCGCCTCGAAAAAAAAAACGGAGAGCGGTTCCTCCCGACGCTCGATGAGCTGAGCGGAAACGACCTGCCGGCCGGCGACTTGCTGGCGGCTACCCCGAAGCTGGTGAGTCGTCGGATCGGCCTCATCCGTGAGTTCCAGCCCGTTCCGAAGGACATCGGCGAACCGATGCGGCCTTATCTCTTCAGCGCCCGGCTGGCAAACCACCGCTTCCTCGGAAAAGACTCCGACGACCAGCGCATCTGCTCGGGCAAGGGGATGACCATCGAGCAGGCTCGGCTGAGTGCGCTCGGTGAGTCGGTCGAACGATACGGGGCGGGCTGCTGGGATTCGTCCGAGATCGTCTACGCCCGCCGCGGCGAGCTCGACGGCGAGGCACTCGACCCGCGTAGGCTGGTTCTCTATCGCCCGGATCAAATTGAGGGGCTGCCGTATGTCCCGTACCGGGAGGAGAGCGTTCTGGGCTGGGTCCCCGCTCGCTCGCTCGTGAGTGGGCGTCGGGTCTTCGTCCCGGCGCTGGCGGTCTTTCTGGGATACGAGATCCGTTCGCCACACGAGTACCTCTTCCCGGTCACATCGAACGGTTTGGCCGCGGGGCCAACACTGCGCGACGCCGTGCTCGCGGCGGCCTGCGAGGTGATCGAACGTGATGCGCTGATGATCGCCTGGCTGAACCAGCTCCCCGGAGAACGGCTCGAACCCCAGAGCCATCGTGATCGAGACGTCCTCGAACTGTGCGAGGCCTACGCGCGGCGCGGGGTGGATCTGGAACTCTACCGCCTCCCGACCGATCACCCCTGTCAGGTTTGCATGGCACTCGGGGTGCAGGTGGCGGAAGGGGATGGGCCGGCCGTCGTGGTCGGCCTGGGCGCGGACCTGGACCTGCATCTGGCCGCGCGAAAGGCTCTCCTGGAGGTCGCACAGATCCGCCCTCCCTTGCGGCGGCGACTCCGGCAGCCCGACGTCCGCCGACGCCTGGCCGAACTGGTCGCCGACCCCCGGCTCGTCTCCTCCTTGCAAGATCACGATCTGCTCTACGCGGCCCGCGAATCGGCCGGCGCGTTCGACTTCTTACGTGGGGCTCAGCCGGTCCCCCTCAGCGGGGGAGTCGATACCTCAGTAGGTCCCGCCGAGAAGCTCCGGCTGCTTGTGGATCATTTCCGGATCGGAGGGGGCGAACTGCTGTATGTCAACCTGACCTCGCACGACCTCGAGGGCTTCGGCCTGCATGCGGCGCGAGTGATCATCCCCGACTTCCAGCCGATCGACTTCGGCTGGAAGGAGCGTCGATTGGGGGGCGAGCGGCTCTACGAGCTACCCCGGCGGCTTGGGTTCACTCCGGCCCGGACGACTCCCGAACGACTCAATCCTGCTCCCCATCCCATCTCCTGACCTGAACCGAGCGGAGGGATCTGGTGTTTCGCGATCGCCACCCATTGGCCTGGATGTATCATAAAAACACCAGCCGCTGGCTACACAATTTGCAAGCCCCCCCCGAGACGGCCTCGGCGGTTGCGCCGTTCCAGGAAGATTGCACCGCGCCATCGGTCCGCCTACCTGCCCCTCAGTTCCCGGCGATGTCCCTCAAGGACGCGATCGCAGGTCGATCCTCTTGCCGGAGGTTCGCCGCGGCGCCGCTCGCGGTTGAAGACCTGGCGACTTTACTGGCGGCCGCCTATGGCGTCTGGGGACAGGTGGTGCTGGTGGAGCAGGAATTCTTCGAGCGCCCCGTGCCGTCGGGGGGCGGCCTCTACCCGCTCGAGCTCTACGTCCTGGCGCGGAACGTCACAGGTCTCACCGCCGGTGTCTTCCACTATTCCGCGCTCTCGCACGTCGCCGAGCAGGTTCGAAACCTCTCGCTCCCAGATCGGTTCCTCTCGGAGCTGTTCCTGGGCCAGCCCTACGTGGCCGCGGCGGCCGCGATCGTCGTGCTGACGGCCGTCGTCGAACGCTCGCTCTGGAAGTACGGCGATCGGGGCTACCGATACATCCTCCTCGAGGCCGGCCACGCGGCCCAGAATCTGAACCTCACGGCGACGGCCCTGGGCCTCGGGAGCTGCAATCTTGGCGGCTTCTTCGACACCGACCTGACCGCACTGCTCGGGCTCGATGAGGAGTTCGCGGTCCCACTCTATGGCGTCGCCATCGGGAGGCCGGCGTCCGAGGACCGGATGGAACTTCGCCAGCCCCCATCCTGGGGACCGGGCCCGGCCGGGGCGAATCCATCCCATTGAGCCACAGAGCCGGTACACGCTATATAGTATATGGTTATTAATTTAAAGTCAGATCGACGATGAAAGCACATTTCCTGGGTTATTTGCAAAGGCATGCAGCATGAATACCGAGGCTACAACCTTCCGCGCAGCCTCTCGATCGGCGGCCCGTCGTCTCCTGACGATCCTCGTCATCGCGTTCGGCCCGATGGCCGGCCGAGCCGACGGACCGGACGGCCCGCAAGCCGGCGAACCGCCGTTCCCCGTCGCCATTCGAGTCCATGCCTCCCGCATGAACGGGGAGCTGCGTCCCGTCTGGCGGTTCTTCGGCTACGATGAACCGAACTACACTTACATGAAAGATGGTCAGAAGCTGCTCTCGCAGCTTGCCGGCCTGAGTCCTCAACCGGTCTATATCCGCACCCACAACTTGCTGACCTCCGGCGATGGCACCCCCGCACTGAAGTGGGGATCGACCGGGGTTTACTCCGAGGACGCCGCCGGCAACCCGAGGTACGACTGGACGATCCTCGACCGGATCTTCGACACCTATCGGGAACGGGGCGTGAAGCCTTATGTCCAGATCGGCTTCATGCCCGCGGCGCTCTCCACCAAGCCCGTGCCCTATCAGCATTCCTGGACGCCGGGCGGCCGGAGCTCGATCTCGACCGGCTGGGCCTATCCTCCCAGAGACTACAAGAAGTGGGCCGAGCTGGTCCACCAGTGGGTTCGGCACGCCGTCGAGCGGTACGGGCGGGCCGAGGTCCAGACGTGGTACTGGGAGGTCTGGAACGAACCCAACATCTTCTACTGGCGTGGCACGCCCGAGGAGTATCACCGGCTCTACGACCACGCTGCCGACGCCGTGAAGCGAGCCCTGCCCACAGCGCGGGTCGGCGGCCCGCACGTCGCCGGGCCAAGGACCCCCGCGACCCGGAAGTTCCTCAAGGACTTCCTCGACCACTGTCTCCGCGGCACGAACCATGCCACCGGGAAGACGGGCTCCCCGCTCGATTTCCTCGCCTTCCACGCCAAGGGCGATCCCCGGTTCGTCGAGGGGCACGTCCGAACCGGAATCGCCGCGCAGCTCCAGGACATCGACCGAGGCTTCGAGGTCGTGGCGAGCTACCCCGAGCTGAAGGCTAAGCCGGTGATCATCGGCGAATCGGACCCGGACGGCTGCGCCGCCTGCCCGTCGAGCGTCTATCCGCAGAACGGATACCGCAACGGGACGCTCTACGCCAGCTATACCGCCGCCGCCTTCGCCCGCAAGTATGACCTGGCTGCGCTCCACGGCGTCAACTTCGAAGGGGCCGTGACGTGGGCGTTCGAGTTCGAGGATCAGCCGTACTTCGCCGGATTCCGGGTGCTGTCAACCAACGGCATCGCCCTGCCGGTGCTCAACGTCTTCCGCATGTTCGGAATGATGAACGGGCGGCGGCTCATGGTCGAGAGCACAGGTGCGATCGACCTGGAGGCGATCCGAACGGGTGGCGTGCGTGGTCAACCCGACGTCTCGGCCCTGGCCAGCCGCGCGAACGGCAAGCTCTGGGTGCTGGTCTGGCATCATCACGACGACGACGTGCCGGGCCCGTCGGCCGACGTCGAACTGACCGTGGCGGAGCTGCCCCCCGCGATTGGCCCCGTCTTGCTGGAGCATTTCCGCATCGATCGGGACCACAGCAACGCCTTCGAGGCGTGGAAGCGGATGGGCTCCCCGCAGAAGCCCACGCCCGAGCAATATGCCGCGCTGGAGCGGTCGTCGGACCTCACCCTGCTGGGTTCACCCCGGTGGCTCCATCCTGAAGCCGGCAAGCTCACCCTCCACCTGAACTTGCCTCGGCAGGCGGTGTCGCTGCTGGTCCTCGATTGGGAAACCGCGAGACTCGGGACGCGCTAGCAACCAGGATTCGAGGCGAGGCGACCATGCGCAACCGCCGGATGAACCTGCGAACGTGGATCGCGGTGATCATCGTCTGGAGCGTCTTGCTTGCCTGGGTTCGGGCGCAGGGTTCGCTGGGCGACGCTTAGTTGTTGATCTCATACAGGGCCCCATACTTGGTCATCGCGTGGGGGCTCTGCTTCCTCGCCGCGCTCACCTTCGCGCGGATGTTCGGCCCGAGCATTCGCGGACGCGGAGCACGAATCACGGTTTCGGTCCTCCTGGGCATCGTTCTCGCGGCGATGGTTTACCTGGCCTGGGCGTATTACCGTACGAGGTTTCTGTTCGTATCCGGCCTCGACCGTGGCGTCCCGTATCCCGACCCTTGGATCAACGCACTCGAATGGTGGTTCCAAGCCCGGCGCCCGTGCCTCCGGGGACATTCCAGCTGCATGGCGAGTATTACACCGTCGCCTGGGCGCTGGGAATGCTGATCTTGGTCTTCGCAGCCGTGGAGGGATTCCTCCTCGGTCTGCTCAGGAACCGGCCGGGGCGGCAGAGGGTATCTGGCGGAGAGGCTCAGATCGGGAGCTGACGTAAGACGGAGAGGGGGATGAAAAGGCGGCTCGGCTGGTCGGTAAACTCGATGAACTGGTGGTGAAGATAGAAGTCGCGAGCCCGCTGATCGATGGCATCCACCGCGACCGCTCGAATCCCGATCGTGTCGGGCAGATCCCGGATCTTGCGCAGTGCATCGTACAGGAGGGCACCGCCCATTTTTTGGCCCTGGAGACCCTGGTCGAGAGCCAACTTGCCGATCAGGGCCGCAGGCACTCCCATCTTCTTGGGGAGTCCTTTCGCGTATTTGGGGGGAAGCTCCTCGGGACGGACCTGGGATGTCGAGATCGAGTAATAACCCCAGACACGAGGATCATCGCCGCGCAGGAGCACATAAACCTTAGCGAGATCCCGAGAGATGAATTGCGAAGCTTGATGCTTGAGCCAATCGGAGAGGGAGGGCTCGCCGCAGTCGAACTCGCTGCGGACGTGATGCGATCCCAGGGGTTCGATCTTCCAGTCAGGCGCCACGTTTTACCCGAAGAGTTCCTTGTGACGCTTCGCCGCTCGGCGCAAGGCGGGGCCTGGCTTGGCCTCGGTGTCATTCAAGGCCGCAAGGAAGCGGTCCCAGTCACGGTTGGACAGCTCGATCACGGCGTTTTCGTGGACGACTTCGCGCGCATGCCGTAAGGTCAAGCTCAGGATGAAACTGCTGACCGTCTGGCCGGATAGGCTGGCCGCCTGCTCGATCAATCGCTTCTGATCGGCCGGCACGCGCAGATCGACGCGTTCGGTCTTCGACGATGTGGCCACGGAATTCACCTCGCGGACAATGACCAGGATTCCAAGCCCCTTTCACTTCAGGATAACGAAAGTACGGAGTTTTGCCACACGGGTTTCCAGCATCGTCGCTTTTTTCGCGGCCCACCCTCTCTTCGATCGAGACGTCTGCTTGTTCGCCGGTGCGCAGATTCTTATGATGGGCGATCATCCCGCCCGAGAGAAGGGTCCGCACTGCATCGCATCGCAATCATCGCGCACGACGGGAGAACCGACGCACATGGCCACGACGAGCAACTACCTGGCGCTGGACCTGGGGGCCGAGAGCGGCCGGGGGCTCCTGGGCGCTTCGACGGCGAGCACCTGGAGCTGGAGGAGGTCCATCGCTTCCCCAACGGTCCGGTCCGAATGCTGGATACCCTCTATTGGGACCTGCCCCGGCTGTTTGAGGAGGTCAAGACGTCGATCAAGAAGGCCGCAGCCGGTTCCGGCGACCTGGACGGTGCCGGTGTGGACACCTGGGGCGTCGATTTCGGCCTGATCGGACGGGGCGATACGCTGCTGGGCAACCCGGTCCACTATCGCGATTCGCGAACCGACGGCATGCTCGAAGCGGCGTTCCAGCGCGGTCCCGCGCGAGCGGATCTACGAGATCACCGGCTTGCAGTTCCTGCCGTTCAACACGGTTTATCAGCTCCTGGCGATGGCGCGGTCGAACTCGCCGATCCTCGAGACCGCCGAGACGATGCTGATGATGCCGGACCTCTTCGGCTGGCTCTTGACCGGTCGGAGAGCCGGCGAGCGGACCGACGCCTCGACGACGCAGTTGCTCGACCCGCGCACCGGCACGTGGTCCGACGAGCTCTGCCGCGACCTGGGCCTGCCCCGCTCGATCCTGCCCGGGCTGATCGAGCCGGGCACGGCGCTGGGGCCGTTGCGACCGTCGGTCGCCGAGGAGATTGGCTTGACCCGCCCCTTGACCGTGATCGCGCCGGCCACTCACGACACAGCCAGCGCCGTGGCCGCCGTGCCGGTGATCGCGCCATCGGCATCATCGTTGTCATCCGGATCGGTGTCAGCATCCGCATCATCGCCACTGGACTGGTGCTACCTCAGCTCGGGAACCTGGTCGCTGCTGGGGGTGGAGGTCCCGCAACCCGTCATCAGCACCGAAACGATGAGGTATAATTTCACTAACGAGGGGGGCGTGGCGGGAACGACTCGGCTGCTGAAAAACATCATGGGGCTCTGGCTCGTTCAGGAAAGCCGCCGGACCTGGGCCCGTATCGGGCGGGAGTGGTCATACGAGGAGCTCACTGCCCGGGCTCAGGTTGCCCCCCCTTTCACCACTTTAGTCGATCCGGACGACACGACCTTCCTGGCCACCGGCGATATGCCCGCGCGGCTGGCCGCGTACTGCAAGCGGACTAACCAGGCTCCCCCCGCCGACGAGGCCGCCCTGGTCCGGTGCTGCCTGGAGAGCCTGGCGCTGAAGTATCGCTGGGCGATCGAGCGGCTCGAGACCATCCTGGGCACGACAATCCGCACAATCCACGTGGTCGGCGGCGGGAGTAAGAACGCGTTGCTCTGCCAGTTCACCGCCGATGCCTGCGGCCGACCGGTGCATGCCGGGCCGGTCGAGGCCACGGCGATCGGCAATATCCTGATGCAGGCCATCGGCCGCGGCCGGCTGGGTTCGATCGCCGAGCTGCGCTCCGTCGTCGCCCGTTCGTTCCCCGTGACGATCTACGAGCCGAGAGATACCGCCGCCTGGACCGACGCCGCCGGCCGGTTCGCGCCGCTGGTGCCGGCGTGATCTCAGCGGGGATGTCGCGTCGGTCATCGGGCGTCGGGCAAACCCAACTCTCCGTGGCACGTACCGAACCGTTCACCGCACCCGTCCGCGCCCCACCTCAGGAACAGGTGAGGAACTGGTGGGAGGCCCGGGAAACTCGGTGGCGAACATTTTTCGACACGCGCAACTCAATATATCATGTAAATTGATATAATTACAATCAATTGTCAACGGGTTGTCGGCTTGCCTAGCGGCGGGATCGGGAAGACGATGTCGTCCAGAAAAGTTCCGGGGCTGGCGGTCACCCTGAGGACATCCAATCGGTTGGGCCCGACGCTCGAAAGCAGTCGTGTTTCCTTCGGCAAAGTGGCGCAGTCCCCCATCCCGCTGGACAGGAATACCATCTGGAGCGCGGATGGGTTCGCCTGGGCGTAGGTGATATAGCCAAACGGCTTGCCCGAGTACGGGTTGACGGGAAGGCTGGGCAACTCGTTGGGGACGATATCCTCGAGGCGGGCGGGGAATTGGCCGTCGTGCTGGAGCTGCCAGGCCCGGATGGCCATCACTTGCACCAGGGCCCGTCGCGCGACCTCGTTGCGGTTCTCCGCATTGAGAGTGGAAGCGACATTCGCATTCAGCAGGTTCGCCAGTGGGCTACTCGCCAGATCGTAGAGGATCGAGTCGCCATGCCCGAGCAAGGGCGACACTTGCCAGGGTTCGAGAGCCGCGACCTGGATGAACGCCGCGGCGAATCGTCGGTTGGCGCCGCCGGCGCAGGTGCGCCTCCCACGGGGTGGTGATCAGGTCAACCCGCAGAGCCTGCCAGAGCAGGATGTTGCCCGTCTTTAACGCCTGGGGTCCAACGATGGTCTCGAGCAACAATCTCTTGAGTTCGTCGAGGGGAAGATCGATCGACCGCTCGAAGAGAATGGCCTCGGCGCGGGCGACCTCCGCGGGCGCGATGACTCGGGGTGAGTCGCGATAGGCCGCAATCGCCGAGTGGAGTCGCTCGGGCGTCTGACCCGGCGCCGTGGCCCAATCGATCGCGAGGTCCAGTGCCTCCTTCTCGATCGCGAGGGCGTTGAGCTCGTGGGTCATCGTCGCTCCCTCGCTCACGTGCCGGGCCATGCGAAGCAGCACCATGATGTCGTCCCAGGCGCCGGCGAGGTCCTTCTGGCCGATGCGATCCTGGGCGTCGATGATCACCAAGCCGGCGAGCGGCCTCATCGCCGGCATGTCCACGCCCTGGGCGAGGGTGAGCCGCTCGGTTGGCGCGAACCGGCAGTCGGGCCGTGCCGCGGCTTTGCGGATCAAGTCCAGAACCTCGCGGCTGCGGATCACGACGTTCCCTAGCGTGAAATCGCCCTGGCGGGCTGCCTCGCGATAGAGATCGGCCGCGTTGCGGTCGGGCGAGAGGGACGCCGTGGCGATCCAGATACTCGGCTCGGCGATCGGTCCGGGATCGGGAACGCTCCAGGCGCGCATGCCGGCATATCCACTCAACAGCACCCCGAAGGTCGCGGCCAGGAGCAGTCCCAACCGGACATACCGTCCGGGTGCCGGACGGTCCAGCAGCCAGTCGCCGCTCCAGGCCCAGCTCACCACCAGCAGGGTCACGGGCATCGCCGCGAGGCCCCAGAGAGGCATCATCAGCTCCTGGACCAGCCCAGCCTGGGCGAATCCGAGAGCGATCGAGATCACCAGGGCAACCACTCCCGCCGTGATCCCGCGCGGGATTACCATCCCACAGAGCTGCCCCACGGCGAAGACCAGAGGAAAGGACAGGGCGATCCAGGTCAATCCGTGGCCTCCCCTGGCGAGCGCTGGCCAGTCGCCGTGCATCTGCCATAACGGTACCAAGATGATCGCCAGTCCGAAGCACCAGGTCAGCAGTTTCGCCAGCCAGACGGTCCCTGGCCGCGCCCCGTGATGGACGAGGAAGCGATACGTCCGTGCCCGGTTCTCCAGGCCGAAGACGCTGACACCCGCGACCAGGACGACCGGCGCGTTCAAGGGGATCGCGAAGGACAGGTTGCGCATGTTCTCGTAGAGGGCCAGGCCCATCGGGTAGATCAGCCCGACGATCAGCAGGAGAAACCAGGTCGCGCGCACCCTCCTGCATCGTCTCCCTGATCAGGTACCGAAGCTCGGTGAACCACGAACGAGGCCGCGGCTGATCGGCCGACCAGACTCGGGACCCGACCGTACTCGCCACAGCCGGGATAGCGGCCGGCGCGGGTGCCTCAACGCGAGAGGTCGGTTCGAGCCGCTCCGGCGCTCGCCTCGGATTCGCGCGGGAAGAGCCGCCCCACGACATCACGATCGGCGACCGGAGCCCGAGCTGGATCGGCAGGCGACGGGTGCGCCGGGACCAGGTGAACGCGATGAGCGAGGCAAAGATCGCCGCCAACACCGTCTCGAGCTGCCACAGAAAGAGTTCGCCCGGTTTGTAGGCGGCGCTTCCCAAGAAAAAGGGACCGAACCCCGCCGTCACGATCGTCCAGCAGATGCCCGAGAGGCCCATCGCCAAGAGTGCAGCCAGCAGAGCCGTGTTCAGGATCGACGAGCACAAGAGTCCGAAGGCCAGCGCCTGGAGCATCACGCCGGCCATCCAGAACGCCTCGCGGTATGCGTAGAATCCCTGTTGCGGCGAAGTCGCAACGTCGGTCCCCATGGCAGCGATCAACAGAAAGGTCGCGGCCAGGCCCAGGGTCGTGACGACAGCGAAGGAAACCTTGCTCGTCCAGACGACCCAGCGCGAGACCGGCAAGATGTCGAGCAGCCGCAGCGTGCCCGTCTCACGTTCCCCGGCGAACGCTGCTGCGCCGACCGCGTACGCATAAAGGGTCGCCCAGCACAGGGCCACGATCATCAGCGGGCCGGCCCTCCGCGGACTCTGATCCGTGTAGTGCAACACCAACACCTGGGTGACGGCCGCGGCCAGGATCAGGAAGACCCAGATCGGCCAGAACTGCCGGGCGTCTTTCCACCATAATCGCAGATACATGAATTCGCTCCTGTAGGGCGCTCTGTGAGCACCGATCCGGCTACCGTCTGCCTGTTCGGTGCTCACAGAGCACCCTACGGTTCACGCCACGTGCACGACCCGCGGCGGCGCTGGGCGTTCGGGCCGCCGGGCGCGCATGTAGCCGATGTAGATGTCCTCCAGGTTGGGCGTCTCGACCTCCAGGCCCTCCACGCCCGGCATCGCCCGCAGCGACTCGCACGCGGAACGGTCGGGAGCACGGACTAGCCAGCGCGCCTGGCGCGGGGCATCCGAGGCATCGATCAGCTCCAGGCCGCGGCCTTCCGGAGGCGCCTCGGGATGATCGCGGCTGGCGAACATCACCGAGACTACAAAGGTTTGCGCTTTCAAATCATCCAGCGACTCGGCGAGGATCAGCTTTCCCTGATGCAGCAAGGCCACATGGCTGGCAACTCGTTCGACCTCGCCGATCTGATGGCTGGAGAGCAGCACCGTGCGCCCGCGCCGGCCAGGTCGATCATACTCTCGAGGAACTCGCGGCGGACCAGGACGTCGAGCCCGGATGTCGGCTCGTCGAGGATCAACAGCGACGGGTCCGAGGCCAGTGCCAGGGACAGTGAGACCTTCGCCCGCATCCCCTTGGACAGGGCCTTGATCTTCCGCTTCGGCGGCAGCTCGAAGCCGCGCGTCAGCTCGGTATAGCGGGTCTGGTAGCTGGCGGTGGATCTCATTGCGTCCAGGTGGAACGCCGCGGCGAACCAGCCGATCTGAGACACGGTCATCCCGTCGTAGAGCACCGGAGCTTCGGGCACGAAACCGACCCGCCGCCGTACCTCGAACCCCTGCCGCGACGGGTCGAGGCCCAGCACTTCGAGCCGGCCCGCATCCGGCTGGATCATCCCCAGCAGCGTCTGGATCGTCGTGGTCTTGCCTGCCCCGTTCTCTCCCAGCAGGCCGAAGACCGAGCCCTCGGGCACCTCCAGCGACAGCCGGTCGACCGCCGTCTGGCCCCGGTACCGCTTGGTCAGTCCATCGACCCGGATCACCGCCCCCACGTGTGCCATGCCGCGCCCCCTCGATCGATTCTGGATTCTGGATTTGGGAATTGCGATGGGATCAAGAAGCAGGCCTACTATCACCTAGTCCCGTGCCGCGATGCCGGCCTCGCCGTTCCCCAGGCTGCCCGCGCGCGCCCATTCCTCACGGAAGATGATCTCGATCTCGGACGGATCCATCCGGCTCTGCCGCGCCTCCTCGATGGCGCGCCGCAATCGCTGGCGCACCATATCCCGGCGCGCCGCGCGGCAACGATCCACGGCGCCCTCGGCCACCTGGAGTCCCAGCCCGCGCACCGTTTCCAGCAGGCCCTCCCTCTGCAAGTCCTGGTAAGCCCGCGCCACCGTGTTCGGGTTCACCAACAACTGCTTCGACAGCTCCCGCACCGAGGGCACCAGCTCGCCCGGACGCAAGGCACCCCCGGCCACCGCGAACTTCACCCGGTCCGCGATCTGGTGATAGATCGGCCGCTCGTTATCCGTGTTCAGATCGAGTATGATCATCCGCCCTGGCTCCCTAGTGTATTAGCTACCTCATACAGTATAGCGGCGAGCGACAGCGGGTCAAGGGTGACGTGAAAAGAACGATCCCTGCTGTTGGGGGCCGGCGGAGGCCGCGGTCTTGCCACGCCCCGACATTCGTGTTACCGAAGGAGAGGTGTCGCAGTTCAGACAACACCCAGGGAACGACGAGGAAGACTCCGATGAGCCGGATCGAGATGCTGTCTCGAAGCAAGACGACGGACCCGGACCAGGGTATCACCGATCGTCGCAGGTTTCTCAACGGTGCGGCGGCCGCGCTCGCGACGACGGCCTGGGCCACTGGCACCGCCGCCAGGGCCCAGACCCCGCGCCATTACGGGCCGCATGACGAACCGGTCCGCTACCCCGATCCCGACATCGTCGTCCTCGACCAGCGCTTCGCGAAGATCAAGATCGGCAACTCTCCCATCCGGCGCTTGCACACCGGGATGCTCTGGGCCGAGGGACCGGCCTGGAACGGCGTGGGCAAGTACCTCGTCTGGTCGGACATCCCCAACGACGTCCAGCTCCGCTGGCTCGAGGATGACGGCCACGTCAGCGTGATGCGTCACCCGGCCGGTAACTCCAACGGGAACACCTTCGATCGCGAGGGCCGGCAGATCTCCTGCGAGCACGGCAACCGCCGGGTCGTTCGTTACGAGCACGACGGCCAGATCACCGTCCTGGCCGACCGCATCGACGGCAAGCGCCTCAACGCTCCCAATGACTCGGTCGTCCACCCCGACGGCGGCATCTGGTTTACCGATCCCGGTTATGGCTCGCTCAGCGATTACGAAGGCCACAAGGGCACGCTCGAGATCAAGGAGGCCGTCTACCGGATCGACCCGCAGAGCGGCAAACTGGCGAAGGTCACCGATGAGCTCTTCAAGCCCAACGGCCTTTGTTTCTCCCCCGACTACAAGACGCTCTACATCGCCGACACCGGCGCGTCCCATTATCCCGAGGCGCCCCGCAATATCCGCGCCTACGACGTGGTCAACGGCACGACGCTCGCGCGCGGGCGCGAGTTCGTTTCGATGAAGATGACGCTGCCGGCCGGTCAAGAGCGTGCCGGCTTCGCCGACGGCATCCGCTGCGATGCCGAGGGCAACCTCTACGCGGCGGCCGGCTGGGTCGGCGCCGGCTACGACGGCGTCCACGTCTTTGCACCGGATGGTGTTCGCATCGGGCTGATCCTGCTGCCCGAAATCTGTGCGAACGTCTGCTTCGGCGGCCCCAAGCGCAACCGCCTCTTCATGGCGGCCAGCCAGTCGCTGTACGCCGTCTACCTTGATACCCGCGGCGGGCACTTCGCCTGAGGAGTGACGAATGGCCGTCGCCGTCGAGCATGCCGTGACGGAACGGTTCTCCCATCATCCCGGGTCGGGTTTCATCATCCGGATTTTATTAAAAGTGTTCATGCCTGCCAGCATTTTGATATCGTGCGGCGTATAACTATTCGACCCAACGACCTTGTTCCGATTGAGTTGGAGCACGGTCGACCTCAGGGCGTCCGTGTTCGCGATCCAGAACCTCGGGAAGGACAGGGCGAGATAATGCCCACTCCGGAGGCGGATGAAGAGAGCTTCGCGGCGCATCTGAGCGATCACTTGACGGGCTCCTGCCGTTATGTGGTCGAATCGGGCGATTCGCTCCAGCCGGGAGAGTTGGCCCGGGAGCCCGACGACGATCGACTCGATCTCCGAGAACTCGACGATCGTCTCGTGCGGGCTCCGGCCGATCTGCAACTGCCCGGGCATGATGACGAAGTACATTCTTCGGACTGAGATCCAGTTAGCGATCATGCCGATGCCGGCGATCAAGGTCCAGATGGTGAGCTCGGTCTCGCGCGACAGTTCCATATGGAAATGGTGGGTAAAGTATAAAGGTATGACGAGCCCGATCGACGTCCAGAGTGCCGCGATCAGCAAGAATCCTCGCCAGTGGTCGAGGCTGGCCCGCATCTTGGACTCAATCAGAACGTCCGGAGGTGTGAACACAACCGACTCCGCGTTGAGATGCTCCGGACGCGGCCGATATCCGGAGCAGGCATTCGGATCGCGATGCGGGCCTATCCTCAGTGAGAGAACAACGATCGGCCGGCGGCAATCATCTGGAACACCACGTCGGCGCGGCGGTGAGGCGGCAGGACCAGGATCTCGATCATCCGGAAGATCCCGGACCTCTGGAGATTCCGGTCCTTGCTCGCCTCGATGGCGGCAAGCTGGGCCTCGAAGAGGGCCTCGGCTTTCTTGAGGTCGACCAGGGCCCAGGCGCGGAGCCAGTCGCGGCCGGCGACCTCGGCGAGCTTGGCGGCATCGAGTCCACTGCGGGCCTCGACCTGCTGGAGGAGCACGCGAGCCGCGCCGGGGTCGATCAAGGCCAGGGGGACCGCGGCCATCGCGGCCGATCGGATCTCCATGGCGGGGTCGAAGACACGAAGCCCGGCCGGGTTGGGCCGGGTCGTCATCACCCGCATGATCACGCTATTCATGTCCGGGTAGCCGATGTGCCGCGCGGCGGCGGCCATCGGGACAGCGGCCGTCATCGCGCCGCCGAAATTCATCCATCTGTCGTAGATCCGCGTTTGATCGACCGGCACGGCCAGGGCGCGGTCGATCAGGGCGAAGGCGCGGGCCCGGTCGCGCGGGGCGACCGCGATGGCCAGCCAGACGAATGCCTCGGGGCGCGCCTGGTCGGCCATGTGGCTGTTCATCCCCTCGATGATCCGGATCGCCTCGTCGGGCCGGACGGCGCCGATCCGGACGGCGATCTCCAGCTTGGCCCGATCGGGATATGGTCCATTGCTCGCCATTGCGTCGGCCAAGGCGACGGCCCGCGCCGGGTCCTTCTCGGCGATCGCGGGGGCTACGAAGCCGTTGTAACGGTCCTTGGAATCGGCCGATTCGACGAGGGCCAGGGCGCGGTTGGCATCGAACGGAGCCAGCGCCTGGGCGACGACACCGCGCGTATAGCCGTCGTGGACCGTGGTCCCCAGGCGATTGGCAGCCTCGGCGGCCTCCTCGATCAGCTTGCGACCGGCGTCGGCGCGGCCGAGCTGGACGAGTACCGTCCCGGCCTGGGCCAGGGCGGCGGCGCGGTTGGGTTGTTTGAGCGCGCGGGCGCGGACCACCGCCTCCTCGGCGAAGAGCAGGGCTTTTTTGGGATCGGTCGGGGCGAACCGTTCGGCCAGCCGCTGCAAGGTGTACTGGCTCTCGCTCGGGTCGGCAGGAGTGAGCATGGCCAGTGCCTCCGGGCCGTCCTGGTCGGCGAGCATCTCGGCCGCTGCCTGGCGGACCCGCCCGTCGTAGCGATGTCCGTGCTCGGCCGACCACCGCAAGGCGAGGTCCGGGTCGATCCGGGCCATATTCAGGATGCAAGACGATGCGCCGTTCTGTTCGGCGTTCTCGCCGAATTTCTCCCAAAGACGAATCAGGGTCCGTCGGGCGAACTCTCGTTGATCTTCGAAGCTCGCCGGCGCCTCGGGCTTCCACGCGGGTGGTGACTCCGTCGTCTTGAGCAGCGTGACGGTCAGGTCGTCGGCATCGCCATCGGCCTTCGCGCCGGTGAAGCGATAGCCGTCCTTGCGCGCGAACGCGTATTTGGTCCCTGGGAACAGGGTCTCGAGTCGGAACCGTCCCTGGTCGTCGGTGATCGCCTCGACCGGCCTGGGACCGTCGCCGCGATTGAAGACCGTGGCGCCGGCGATCGGCTGGCCGTCGGAGCCGACCACGCGGCCGGCGAGGTGGCCGTCGAGCCCGGTCAGGACGATCGTGCCGAAGTCGTGGGTCTCGCCGCTCTTGCCGGTGACCTCGGGCGTCTCGGTCCTGCCCCGGCCCGGCGCCTCGACGACGACCTTGTATCGGTCGCCCGGCCAGAGGTCCCGGAAGACGAACCAGCCGGCCTCGGAAGTCGTGTACGATTCCAGCGCGCCGCCGATCCCATGGCTCCGCGCCTCGGGCTTCGCGGTGACATAATTGCGAGTCCACTGGAGCTGGACCCGGGCCCCCGCGATCCGCTTGCCCGAGTGGTCGGTCACCAGCCCTCGGATCCGGAAGGCGAACTTCGGGTCGATCGTGAGCGTGAGCTTCCCCTCGACCGTCTTCGGGGTGACGACGATGAGACCGTCGGTTGTCGCTTCCTTGGTGCGGGCGCGAAGGGGGAGCGTATCGTCGGGGTCGAGCTGCTCGAGGTGGAACGTGCCGCCGGGTCCGGTCCGGGTCCTCGCCCCGCCCGCAGGGACTCCCCGGGGATCGGGCGCGGTCGCGATGACCTCGGCGCCGCCGATCGGTTGACCGGCCGCGTCAACGACCACGCCGTCGAGCTCGGCGGCGTGGCGGAGCTTCAGGTCGGGCCAGGTCCGGTCGGCCGTGACCTCCAGCCTGGGGCATTCGCTGGACCAGAGTCCCAGGTAGGTCTTCGGTACGACGTTCGGCTGCACCTGGATGTTCCCCGGGCACGCCTCGATCGTGTATCGGCCCGCTTCGTCGGTCTGGGCCTGACCGATGAACTCGAGCTGATTCTGAGGGCTGAGCCGGGACGTGCGGAGGCCGATTCCCGCGATCCCCTGGCCGGTCTGCGCGTCGAGGATCCGGCCCGTGATCGTCACGGACCACGGCGCCGGCATCCCGACCCGGGCGACGGCCTTCGGGCCGACCTCGACCTCCTGAGCCTCTGGGGGGGAATCGCGGCCGAGGGCGGGGAAGACCTCATAGCGGCCCGGTGGTACGTCGTCGAACCGGAACGCGCCATCCGGATCGGCCGGGACGGTCTGGGAGTAATACATCTGAAACGGAACCGAGGCGCGATCCGCGCGCGATGTCTTGCGGCGCAACGAGACCGAGAGCTTGCCCGAGAGTCCGCGATCAGCCGGTGGCTTCAGCCGGCCTTCGATCCGCCCGAGGCGGCCGTCGAGGACGATCGACACGGGCCGGGACACATCCCAGGAGATCCAGGGCTTGCCGAATCCGGGAGCGGCGATCGTTGCGATGACCTCGCAGTTCGGCGGGATACCGTTGAGTGCGAAGGAACCATCCGCGGCGGTCTGGGTTCGAATCAGCTCGGCCAGATCGGGGCTGAGCTGGATGCCTTCCGTACCGCGGTGTTCCTCCGATTGCCGGTACATGTGGACCGGCACGACCTCGGCGCCGGCGATCGGCCGGCCCTCCTGATCGTTCACCCGTCCCCGGACCTGGCTGATCGGGCCCAGGACGATCGTGAGCTCACGCGCGTCCCCGCCATTCCGCCAGACGCTATCCCGAAAGCCGATCCGCCCGTCGCCGACGCGGGCGAACACGTTGAGCAGACGAAACTCCTGGGGACCGGCGTGTTCCCAGGCTCGCGGCAGCACGAAGGAACCCCGTTCGCCGGTGGTCGCCGACGCGACCGTCTCGCGCGTCTCCCCATCGATGCGGATGGCCCAGACCTTGGCCCCGGAGACGCCCACTCCGGCCCTATCCACAACCCGCCCGGAGAGGTCCTCCGTCTGGGCCGCGCACTGGCCCGGGAATCCGCACGCCAGCACGACCAGGCCCAGCACGACGACCGTCAGACGAGCCGCGCCGGTATGGGTCCGGGGATGGATGTCAGGAAGACGCAGGAATAGAGATACTGACATGTCCAGACCTCCCGATCGAAGAGACCGCCCGATGGGTGTACCACGGCGGCCCAATGGGAACTAACGTCGTCTTCAGCGTAGCGCACGACTATCAGGGATACAAGGAACGACTCCCGGAGGGCGACGCCCCCAGGGATGCCGTCTGCTCAGACACCCGCGGGCATCCTCATAGGCCGCGGACCTCGTTCTCCGTTGCCTCCCCATCCGATTTCTGATGTAATTCGCGTGCACCTGTTGGAAACGGGTCTCGACTCTTGCAGGAGGCCCCGGCCATGCGTCTGCCGCGAATGCGATTCACAGTGGGTCAAGTCCTCTTCGTGGTTGTGGTTGTGGCCGCGAATTGCGGGATCGTTCGGCTGATCTACGAAAAGAGTGATGACGGCCACGGGGAGCCTCTACTCTGGAACGTGCCTTTGGAATTGAGCATCGGCGTCCTTCCCCTGCTCAACGTCGCGCTGATCGGGACCTGGCTCTTGGCCGCTGGGCGGCTCCGCTCCTTGTGTTGCGGACGCGCGGCGAATCCGCGCCCGGCACCGGCGGCGGGGACGTTCTTCAGCCTTCACTTTCTCGCGCTCGCCTTCCTCTTGTTTCTGCTCATGCCAGATGCCATCGACGGCTACCTGAACACGGTAGGGTCCTTGGTGACTCACGCGGCCGAGGCCTGGCCGGCCGTCTTTGACTTATTTGAGCACCCGTTTGCAGAAACGGTCCTCGAATTCCTGGTCCTGGGCGTGGTCATTTCCGGCCCGCCATTGCTTCTGACCGGGATCGGCCAGATACTCGCGCGTCGCTGCGCCGCGCCGCTGCCTCGCCGCCGGCTCCGGGCGTTGACTTGCCTGGTATCGCTCGGCTTCGCGGGCGTCGCCTTGTCGATCGCCCTGACGCCGCAACCCTTCAGGGACGATCGGGAGGTCGCGATCGACTTCCAGGTTGTGGATCGCGATTCGGGCCAGCCGATCGCCACCGCGTTCCTGCGCATGACCGATGCCTTCACTTTCGACAGGAACGCGATCCCTCCGAGGGCCCTCACGGACGCCTCCGGCCGCGCGCCTGACCAGCGCGTTCGATGCCAGAGGCCAGCGCAACGCGTTCCAGACGATGGGCGTCTTCTCGCCCTGGGGCCGATGGCTCGAGGTCTTCGCATCGGGCTATCAAACCGTTCGCGCCCCGCTGCCCGAAGTGCTCGGCCCGCACGTCAACCTCGGTCATACCGGCCTGGGAAAGGTCTCTCTGATCAAGGGTAAGACGCCGGAGGATCCGTTCCGCGAGATCGCTGGCATTTACTCAGTCCAACTCGGAATGGGCGGCAGCGCATTCGTGATCGAACCCGACGGCCGGTTCGCCTGGTCCGCTGCTGGATGCAGATCTCACGATCAAGCATATGGTCGCTTGAAGATTCATGACGGAGAAATCGAACTGGTACTGATCCGGCATCCCGGCGAGGAGATTCATCCCCTGATGACCTGGAAGTACCGGGCGACCGCCTGGGGGGACCGCATGTATTTCTCCGGTACGGACTATCGCGAACTCCGAGAACTGTGCCGGAGGGCGCTCATGCCGAATCGCCGGGCGAGCTTCTACTCGTGTTGGATCTTTTCCCGCCAATCGGATCGGGATAAGCCTCAAGTGGGCCTACCCCGGTTGCCGTTGGAAGTCTGGGTGAAGTTCCTTCTCGACGACCTGAGCCTCCGGAACAAGGACAGCAGCGTCCGGCTCGCGCTCGAATCGCTCATCGCGCGAGATCGCCGCTAACCTTCTTGATGCAACGCTCAGTCTTGGAGTCTGTCCCGAACGCCTCTCAGCCCCCTTGGGGCTTTCGGGACAGACTCTTACAGAGAAGCCCAGGCACCCTCGCCAAGGCTGGCGACCACGAGGGCCATCCAGGCGACGCCGAGCGCTATTCCCAACCGGTCGATCCCGCTCCGTTCGGGCCGCCACCAGCCGCCCAAGGCCATGATCAGCCAGGCGCCGGCGATTCCGTGAGCGGCTGATGCGGAATCCAGAAAACCCGAGTGGATCGAGAGCCAGAGGTGCTGGAGAGCGGAGGCCGTAAGAGACGTCGCGCCGAACGACGACACTCCCGGCGACCGCGATGGGCCGATCGCCGTCCACGACCAGGCCACCGCCCACCGGAAGGCGATTGCGGAGAATTGCACGATCAGGACCAAGGTTGCGACGCCGCAGGCCATCAGGCCCGGTTGACGGGCCAGGATCCACCATGACGGACGAGGCCGGCGCCACCTTAAGATCAGGAACGCCAGCGTCCAGGCCATCAAGTCAATCCTCGACATCGCGATCACACGCGGGAAGACGGCGGCGCGCGCCGACCAGGGCGCTCGGGGAACGGGTTCCGGAAGACCCCCGATTACTGCTGGCGGCACCGGGACAAGGACGGGCTGGGGCTCGAGAGCACGCACGGCGTTCGCGGCCAAAATCCCCGCCATGGTCGCCGTCGCCAGGATCAGACCGTCCCAACGGTCGAACCTTCGGGCGGGCGCCGGTCCTGCGCCCGTCGGCAACCGGATTGATGTTCAGATGAATTCATTGGTTATGGCCTTGATCATGCGGTCCCCAGAATCTGGATGGCCAGCATCATGAGCCAGCCGGCGCCGACGACCCTGCCGAGCCGGTCGATCCCGCTCCGCTCGGAGCGACGGCGCCCGCTCAGAGTCAGCGCCAGCCAGGCCGCGAGTACCCACAGGCCGGCATGGAACCCGCAATCCCGGAACAACCGGCCCCCACCCCCACCCTGCATGAAGAACGATTCGTATCGCGGCTGACACTCGGCGTAAGCGATTTGAAGCCATGCGACGACCATCGGCACCATCGCGGCCGAACAGGCCGCCACGCCCGGCTGCCGGGCCAGCTTGCGCCATCGGGGCCGCGGGCGACGCAGTCTCATGAGCAGTACCGCGGGCGTGAACGTCATCAAGAACGGCAGCACCGCACTGATCCGGACCAGTCCGTCCGCCGTCCGGCCGAACCAATTCAGAGAGCCCTCATTGGGCCCATCCATCGCCCGGCTCAGGGCCAGACCGCAAGCCGCGGCCGCCACCAGGATCATGGCGTCGAGGATCGTGGCCTTCCGCGGTTTTCGCGGCCTCATGCCCAAACATCCTCCTGCGAACCGGGAGCGCGCGTGCCTCCAGCCCGCCGTCGCGGCGATCGGGACCGCTGGGCTGGCCTGGTATCGTTCCAGCATGCCAGGCTGAAGCGGCGGAACGATACCCCATCCGGGGAGCCGCGGCCAGGCGGGGTTTCGCGGTTTTCCCAGGGAGCCGACAGTGCTGATCTGATCCGCGTTCATCCGCGTTCATCCGCGGCTCTGTTGATCTCAAAACGCATGAGACGGGCCGCGGATTGACGCGGATCAATGTCAGATTCCAGATTCCCGATTCCCGATTCCAAATTCCCGATTCCAAATTCCCGATTCCCGATTCCAAATTCCCGATTCCCGATTCCCGATTCCAAATTCCCGATTCCAATTCCCATTCCAAATTCCCGATTCCAAATTCCCGATTCCAAATTCCCGATTCCAATTCCCGATTCCCGATTCCACCAATTCCAAATTCCCGATTCCAAATTCCCGATTCCAAATTCCGATTCCAAATTCCCGATTCCAAATTCCCGATTCCAAATTCCCGATTCCAAATTCCCGATTCGATTCCGATCTGGAATCGGAAATTTGTGAATCTGGAATCCTCTTTGGTTGCGGCCGCAGGCCGCGTTAGGGATCGGCGCCGACCGGCGTTCCGAGCCGCAGGTCGCCCAGGTCGCGGACCTTTCCGGGGGCGACCTTCAGACCTTCGAAGGCGGGCCCGCTGGGGCGGCCGATGCCCAGGTACAGGGTGGCGCTGTACGACTGGCCGGGCACAAGTCGCTCGACGCGGAAGCAGCCCTGCTCGTCGGTCTGGACCCCGGGGAAGATCCCCAGCCCGGGGTCGTCGTGGGGGGCGAGCTCACGCACCGTGCCCGCCGCGAGTGAGGCTCCCGGCTGCGGTCGGCCCTGCTCGTCCACGACCCGGCCGGTGAACGTCCCCCAGGGACGCATCCGGACGGTGTACGGTGAAGTCGCCGTCGCCGCGGGCCAGCAGGAAGCCGATCAGCTTGCGGTCCTCCTTCACGAAGGTGATCCGCCGGGCTCGGTCGGGGTGGAGGCCCGCGACTGGGAACGTCGCCGCACGCAGCGGCGGCTCGTAGTACCAGGGGGGGTACGTCAGCCCGGTCGTCTTTGCGCCGACGACCGGCCGGCCCTCGGGATCGAGCAGGGTGACCTGCCGGGGCTTGTCGGGCACGACCGTCGCCGCGAGTTGCAGCGGCCCTGCGCCCTCCGCCGGGTTGACGAGCACGATCGCGGCGTAGTCGCCCTGGTAGAGTCCCGCACCACCGTAGAAGGTGGCGACCGAGAGCATGTCGTGGGTGCCGTAGGTGGTGATCTGCTCCTGTGGCGTCCAGTCCGTCTTGCCCGGCGCGAAGAACGCCTTGGGGTCCACGTGCGCCGGGCGATAGCCGGCCTTTCGCGGCGTCTCCGCCAGGACGGCGCCCGGCCCCGGCAGCGCCACCCCCAGGTAGGAGCCGTCGGCCTGACGCGCAGCCCACGACAGGGGCGAGCCGGCCTCGGCCTGGGCGTATTCGACCACTTTACGGAAGAACGGATTCGGCGCGATCGCCGAATAGGTGACCTGGGCCTCGACCGGCCGGCCCGCCTCGTCCCGGAGCGTCAGGCGGAACGGGATGCCCCGCGGACAATCCACGACGGCCTCGCCCGCATCGTTCACGCGGCCCCTGGCCAGGAAATAGGGCTGGCCCGGTTTCGGCACGGCCGACACGACCCGCTCCGAACGCCAGCCTGCCGCCGTCATCTCGGCGTAATGGAGCTCCATGAGGCCGGCCGACAGGCCCGCGAGGGCGAACCGGCCTTGCGCGTCGGTGGGGTTCGGATAGCGGCCCGTCTCCAATGCGGTGATCGCCTCGATCCCCGGGCTCACCCAGACATCCGCGAGCGGCGCGCCCGACGTTTTGTCGCGCACCAGGCCCGTCACGGTCCGGCCGAGTTTCAGCGCGAGCGTGAAGGTGGCGCCGTAGGTCACGAGATCCTCAGAGGCCCCCCCGGGCCGGACGTGGACGTCCGCCGCCTCGCGGGTCATCACGACGATCGACGTCCCGGCGACCCCGGGCCCACGGATGTTTAGCCGGGCGAGCCGATCGCGCCCCAGCCCTGCGAGGCGGAACCGGCCGTCGGCGTCGGTGACGGCCTCGGTCGTCACGCCGGGGAGCACGCCGGGCGTGTCGAGGCGTCGGTCGTAATCCGTCGCCAGAACATCTGTGGTGTCGCGCCTTCTGTTTTTCCTTCTCCAGGTGAGCACTCAGGTCACGCTTCCATGGCACGTCGAGGCCCGTCAGCCGGACGAACGCGCCGGCGAGCGGGCGACCCTCGGGGCCGAGCAATCGGCCCCGGATCGGCACGTCGTCGCGGGGGAGGGTCAGCGTCCACTCGGCCGCCTTGAACGGGTCCAGGTGGGAGACGGCCCACGACTCGGTCTGACCCCAGGTCGACACCCAGTCCGGCCCGTAGCCGGCGGCGGCGGCGATCAGCAGGCCGGGCCGGCGCGCGGGCAGGCCGTCGAGCGCGGTGAACGTGAGGTCCTTCGCCGAGAACCGGAACCGGCCGCCCGCCGCGGTGATCGCACGGACGACCCCCGGGTCGGTGGGTCCGGGGCTCCGGCGGGGCCAATCGCTCCGGGGCACGATGTAGACCTTCGCGCCGTCGAGCGGCTTGCCCTCGGCGTCGACGACTTTGCCAGCGAAGACATCGGCGGTGGCGGGATCGTCGGGATCGATCGGCGCCGGCGGCTCGGCTGGAGTCTGCACGGCTGGTGCGGTCGCGGCCGCCGGGGCCGACGGAGGCTCGTCGTGGGTCCAGAAGCCGGGGACGGCCATCGCGGCGCCCGCCGCCCCCAGCGCGATCAAGAGTGCCATCGCCAACGGGAGCCGCGCTACCAGCAGGCCGCGCGAGACCCGCGCCGCCAGGAGCGCGGCGGCCGTCCTGGCGATTGCCCCCTCGAGGGAGGTCGAGACCACCGCCTGGGTCGCACGCCGGAAGAGTCGCGAGAGGTCCTCGGGCGACATCGCCATCGCCGCGGGCCAGGCCGGCGAGGGGTAAACCCCGCGGCGGGCGAGCCGGTCGCGGAGCTGCTCCCTGGCCCGGGCCAGCCGCCCCGCGACCGTGCCGGGCGGGCAGCCGATGGCCTCGGCCGCCTGGTCGCGCGTCAGCCCGTGGAGGTCGCAGAGCAGGATCGGCATCCGATACCGCTCGGGGAGCCGGGCCAGCTCCTGATGGACGAGGAGGCATAAGTCGGCGCGGTCGGGATCGTGCGGGCACCCGTCTTCACGCCGGCCGGCCGCGGCCCGCTCTCTCGCCCTCCGCCGCGATGCCTCAACCCGTGCCTGGCGCGCGACCCGCCGCGCCACGCGGTAGAGCCACCCCGCCAGCGAGCCATGCAGGGGGAACGTGCCGGCCCGGCGGATCAGCACCAGGAACGTGGCCTGGAACGCGTCTTCGGCATCCGATGCGTCACGCAGCCCAAGCGTCGACCGACAGACGGATAAGACCATCGCTCCGTGGCGGGCCACGATCGCCGCGAACGCCTCGCCGTCGCCCCGGTCGGCGAACCGTTCCAGGAGCTGGCCGTCGGAGAGGCCCGCCAGGGTCCCCTCGGTGAACACGCGATGGATTTCGTCCCGTGCCTTCCTCATGGGCGCGCCACCTCCCGGAGATCGGCCCCACGGCAGGCGGGGCCCCGTTCACTACCTTCATTATGGGCGCCGGCACGAAACCTGATACATCTTTCTCGGGCGCAACGGTCCCGGGGCCCGCCAGGGAGCGCCTGGAGGGACGAACGGCCCAGTTGGTTAGACACTTACGAAACATCAACTGGGTACATTCCTCTTCCTTTCACGACCGTGAACCGATAGAATAACTATCCGGTCAGTTAGTTACTGCTCGGAGGATTCTCCATGGAAGCCGAGTTGAACTGTGCGCTGGCGTCGTCGCAAGGATGCGCGCCCTGGGGAGATCCTGGAGGCCGCGCTCGATTGTTTCGCCGAGCGCGGCTACGCCGCCACGCGGCTGGAGGACGTGGCGGCCCGGGCAGGCGTGACCAAGGGAACGGCTTACCTCTACTTCAAGAACAAGGAGGAGCTGTTCAAGGCCGTGGTGAGCGGTTACCTCGTGCCGGCCATCGAGCAGCTCGAGGGGGCGGCCCGGGCGCCTGGGCCCGTGTCGGAGCTCCTGGCGAAGGTCGCGAGAATGTTCTTCGAGAAGGTGTACAGCACGCGGTTCTCGGCGCTGCCGAAGCTGGTGATCGCCGAGGCGAGCAACTTCCCGGAGCTGGCGCGGTTCTACCTCGAGGAGGTCGTCGGCCGTGGCCGACGACTGCTCACCGCGCTGCTCCGGCGCGGGATCGCCAGCGGCGAGTTCCGCGCGGTCAACGTCGAGCACACCGTGTATTGCATGATCGCCCCGCTCGTCATCTCGGCCCTGTGGAAGCATTCGCTGGGTCCGTATGACACGAAGCCGCTCGACGCGGCCGCCCTGGTGCGTTGTCACCTCGACCTGATCCTGCGTGGCCTCGCACCTGAGAAGTCCGCGGCGCGCGCGCCGCACGACGCGCCCGGCGCGAAACGGCGCGGCCGCCAGAAGAAGTGAGGCCGGCGGTGCGCGGCCATCAGGGTGAATGATACGCTTGGAGTTTGTTCAAGATTCCGAATTCCGATTCCGGATTCCGAATTCCGAATTCCAGATTCCGAATTCCAGATTCCGAATTCCAGAGGGTCCGATCCCAAAAAGCGGCGACAGAATGTACTGAACTTGGCTAAGATAGCCAGAGACATCCACGAGGAGCCACACGGACCGGGGTCTCACCTGGAAGGGGCCAGCGATGGAAGTGCACCTGGATTTGGACGAGTCGACCCTGGCACCAAACCAGGGAACGGGGAAGCGGCGACGTCCCGCCGGTCGCCTGGCGCCGTCGCCGGCGGAGGTCGCCGACCAAACGGGACGTTTGCTGACCGAGCGCGAGCCCGAGTGGCTGGGGCGGCTGACCGCCGACCCGGCCAGCTTCGCCGCCGTGGAACGCGAGGTGCATGAGCAGGCGCGGCGGCAAGCCGACCTCTACGTCGCCGGGCTCTTGGCCAAGGCCAGTGAGCGTCCGGAAACGGTTGACCACATCGACACGGTCATCGCCGCGGCCGAGGTCCCGTTGCGCCCGGTTGAAAAAAAAGGCGCCCCCTGATCGTGCGGCTCCTTGGGGGTCTGGCCATCACGGTGATGACCCTGTATTGTTCGCCGCGCGGCCGGACCGGCAAGGGCCGCGGTCCCGAAGGCGGTGGGCTTTACCCGGAATTGGCGGCTTACCGGTTCAGCGAGGGTTGCAGTCCCAACGTGCAGGCGGAAGTCGGCCGGCAGGTCGGTCTGTTGCCGATCGAACAGGCGCGGGCGGAGTTGGCTCGTCGCGGCCTGGAATTGGACGAGAAAGCCATCGGGCGGATCGCGGCCGAGTTGGGGGCCCAGATGCTGGCGACCCGCACGCGGGATCTGCTACGGTTCCGTCGCGGCGAACTCCCGGCCGGCAGCGAGTTCGCGGGCCAGAGTATCGGGGTCGGGATCGACGGCGGCCGGGTCCGTGTGCGAACTGTGGTCGAGACGGTGAAAGTCAGCGGCAAACGGAAACGGAAGAAGTTCCGGATCGAGTGGCGCGAGCCCAAAGTCGTGATCCTCTTTGAACTCGATCAGAAGGGGCGCATGGTCAAGGGGAGCCGACCCGTCATCGACGGCACCCTCCAGGGACCCGATGCCCTGATCGAATTGGTCGCGTTTCATTTGCACCGCCTGGGTGCCGCCCGGGCCAACGTGGTGACCTTCGTGGCCGACGGCGCCCCGTGGATCTGGGCGCGATTGGATTGGGTGATCGCCCAGGTCAAGCTGGCTCCGTTCCGGGTGGTCGAAGTGCTCGACTGGTGTCACGGCGTGCATCATCTGAGCCTGGCGTTGGCGGCGTTGGATCTGGGCGCGGAGCGGCGCGGGGAGCTTTACAGCCGACTTCGGCGACTTCTCAAGGCGGGCAAGAGTCGCGACGTCATCGCCGAACTGGAGGTGTTGTCGGCGGGCCAGCCGGAAGATTCGGCCGTGTGGCGCGAGATCGGCTATCTGACCAGGCACTCCGAGGCGGGACGATTGCGCTGAAGTGTTTCCGGTGCCGTGGCGTACCTCTGGGAAGCGGCGCGATCGAGAGCACGATCCGACGAGTCATCAACCTTCGTCTCAAGGGCACGAGTATTTACTGGACTGAAGAGAATGCGGAAGCGGTGTTCCAGCTCCGGGCCGCAGTGGTTTCGGGTCGGTGGGAAGAGATCGTGGACCACACGCGCGAGGCGATGGCGAGAGACCGGCGAACCGACTGGCGTTGGTCGCCCCTGGAGTGCCTGGCCGACTTGAAAGCGATGGAAGACGAGGACGAGGAATCGACGCAACCATCAACGAAGAAACACTCTAAGCGTACTGCCGCATGACCGCATTTTGGGATCACGCCCAATTCCAGATTCCGAATTCCAGATTCCGAATTCCGGATTCCAGATTCCGAATTCCGGATTCCAGATTCCAGATTCCGAATTCCAGATTCCGAATTCCAGATTCCGAATTCCAGATTCCAGATTCCGAATTCCAGATTCCGAATTCCAGAATTCCAGATTCCGAATTCCAGATTCCGAATTCCAGATTCCGAATTCCAGATTCCAGATTCACTAGCTATTAGATATTTTAAATCTATTTTTCCTCAGCCTCTCAGCCGCCCGGCGTGACCTCCGTTCACGAAAGGCCATTCGGCATGACCAATCTTTCAACGGAGCCGGGGGATGCTCCCAGAGCCCAGCCACCCCGCCGCCCCCGACACCGAATCCTGCCCCGGCTCGTCGTCATGGTGCTGGTCGCCGGCGCGGTGGGAGGAGGTACGTGGTATTACCTCTTGCACCCCGAGGAGGACAACAGACGGCTGGTCCTCCAGGGGAACATCGATGTCCGCCAGGTCAACCTCGCGTTCAAGGTCGAGGGCCGGATCGAGACCCTCAACGTGGATGAGGGTGACGTGGTGAAGGCCGGTCAAGTGCTGGCAACCCTCGATAAACGCTACTTCGACGACGAACTGCGGCTGGCGCGCGCCCGCGCGACAACCAGAAGGCGATCCTCGAGCGGCTCGAGCATGGCTCGCGTCCGGAGGAGATCGCCGAGGCGAAAGCCGCGGTCGCCGAGCGGAAGGCCACCCGGGACAATGCGCGATTGGCCCTCGAACGACGGGAGGCGCTGATGAAGCGAGGGTCTCTGACGCGCGAGGAGTACGACAATGCGCGGACCGCGCTCGAGGAGGCCGAGGCCCGGCTGAAGACCACCGAGGAGTCGTTGCGGCTGGCCGAGATCGGGCCCCGGCACGAGGACATCGAGGCCGGCCCGCGCCCAGCTTCGGGCCGAGGAGGCGTCCGTCAGTCAGGCCGAGCGCCGGCTGGCCGACAGCGAGCTGATCGCCCCGGGAGCCGGCGAGATCCTGACCCGGGCTCGGGAACGCGGCGCGATCGTCTCGGCCGGTGAGACGGTCTTCACCCTCACCCTGTCCTCCCCCGTCTGGGTCCGGACCTATGTCAACGAGATCGACCTGGGGCGCGTCCAGCCGGACATGCCCGCCTACGTCGGGACCGACTCCGCGCCGGATAAGGTCTACCGCGGACATGTCGGGTTCATCTCGCCGACGGCCGAGTTCACGCCCAAGTCCGTCGAGACCCGCGAGCTGCGCACCGACCTGGTCTACCGGCTCCGGATCGTCGTCGACAACCCCGACGGCGGCTTGCGGCAGGGCATGCCCGTCACCGTCCGCTTCGACGAAGCCAGCGGAGGTGCTCGTGGACGCTGAACTCCTGGTGCAAGTGGAGGGCGTCACCAAGTGGTTCGGGGAGAACGCGGCCCCGGCGCTCGACCGCCTCAGCGCCCGGGTCGAGCCGGGTCAGGTCACGGGTCTCGTGGGGCCGGATGGCGCCGGCAAGACGACGCTGATGCGACTGCTCGCCGGGCTCCTGCTGCCCGACGAGGGACGGATCACCGTCTGCGGCTTCGACACCGAGAGCGAGCTCACCGAGATCCGCCAGGTCGTGAGTTACATGCCCCAGCGGTTCGGGCTCTACGAGGACCTGTCGGTGATCGAGAACCTCAACCTCTACGCCGACCTGCGCGGCGTGACCGGCGCCGAGCGACACCGGGCGTTCGACCGGCTGCTCGCCTTCACCGACCTGGCCCGCTTCACCGACCGTCTCGCGGGGAGACTCTCGGGCGGCATGAAGCAGAAGCTCGGCCTGGCCTGCGCTTTGATCCGTGCGCCCCGGCTCCTGCTCCTCGACGAACCCAGCGTGGGCGTCGATCCCATCTCGCGCCGCGAGCTCTGGAAGATGGTCTACGACCTGGTTGACCAGGGCATCGGCGTGGTCTGGAGCACGGCCTACCTCGATGAGGCCGAGCGCTGCGCCGAGGTGATCCTCCTGAACGAAGGAAAGACCCTCGACTCCGGACCGCCCCGCGAGCTGACCGCGCGCGTCGAGGGTCGCAGCTTTCTCATCCAGGGTGCGGGCGCGGCCCGCCGGAAGGTCCTGACCGCGGCCCTCAAACTCCCGGAGGTCCTCGACGGGGTCATCCAGGGGGAGAGCGTCCGGCTGGTCGTCCGCAAAGGAGCGACACCGCCAGCCCCGGCGGTCTTCGGTCTCGCTGGGCTCGAGCTCAAACCGGTCCCGCCACGATTCGAGGACGCCTTCATCGACCTCCTGGGTGGCGGCGTGAAAGGCGAATCGCCGCTCGCGGGCCCGGCCCGCCGCGGTGCCGAGGACGGCACGGTCGTCGAAGCTCAGGAGCTGACCAAGCAGTTCGGCGACTTCACGGCTGCTGATCGAATCACCTTCCGGATCGGCCGGGGCGAGATCTTCGGCCTGCTCGGCCCCAACGGCGCCGGCAAGTTGACCACGTTCAAGATGATGTGCGGCCTGCTGCGCCCGACCGCCGGCTCGGCGCGCGTGGCTGGGTTCGACCTGTTCCGCGCCGCCTCCTCGGCACGGGCGCGCATCGGCTATATGGCGCAGAAGTTCTCGCTGTACGGTGACCTGAGCGTGAGGCAGAACCTCGAGTTCTTCGCCGGGATCTACGGCCTGGCTCGTGGCCGTCGTCGCACGATGATCGGCCGCATGGTTGAGTCGTTCGGCCTGGGTCCTTACCTCGACGGCAACGCCGGCGCGCTCCCGCTGGGGTTCAAGCAGCGGCTGGCCCTGGCCTGCGCGGTCATGCACGAGCCGGACGTGCTGTTCCTCGACGAGCCGACCTCGGGCGTCGACCCGTTGACCCGTCGCGAGTTCTGGTCGCACATCAATGCCCTGGTCGAGCGCGGGGTCACGGTGATGGTCACGACCCACTTCCTCGACGAGGCCGAGTATTGCGACCGCGTCGGGCTGGTCTACCGGGGCCGCATTATCGCCAAAGGCTCTCCCGACGAGCTCAAGGACCAGGCCCGCTCCGACGCCACACCGGAGCCGACGCTCGAGGACGCGTTCATCGCGCTGGTGGAAGCCTACGACGAGCCAGGAGGGAACCATGACGACCGCGCGGCCTGAACGCGGCTGTGGGAAGATGTCCGTTGTTATTGTAGGGTGCTCTGTGAGCACCGAACGTGTTTGGCACGCGGATTCGGTGCTCGCAGAGCACCCTACGAGGTTTCGCGATGACGTCTCACCTACGCTCTGAGCGGTCCGGCCGGCTCCGTCGCATCGCCGGTTTGATCCGCAAGGAGACCTTCCAGATCGTCCGCGACCCCAGCAGCTACCTGATCGCCGTCGTGCTGCCGCTGTTGCTCCTGTTCATCTTCGGCTACGGCGTATCACTCGACTTGCAAAACATTCCCGTCGGCGTGGTGATCGAGCAGCCGTCGCCCGAGGCTGACAGCCTGGTGGCCTCGTTCCGCAATTCCCGGTTCTTCAGGATCCGGATCGCCCGGCACCGCACCGAGGTCGAGGACGACCTGGTCTCCGGCCGGTTGAAGGCCGTGGTCGTGCTGGCGGCCGACTTCACCGCGCGGCTCGGCCGCGGGGAGACCGCGCCGGTGCAGGTGATCGTCAACGGCAGCGACCCGAACACCGCCGGACTGGCCGAGAACTACGTGCAGGGCGTCTGGGCCAACTGGTTGCAGCAGGAGGCCGTGTCGGCCGGCGGGCTCGCCGTCCGTCCGGCCGCGGCGTCCCGGATCGTGGCCCAGCCCCGATTCTGGTTCAACCCGCAGATCGACAGCCGCGACTTCCTGATCCCGGGAGCCGTCGCGATCAACATGACCCTGATCGGCACCTTGCTGACTGCGCTGGTCGTCGCCCGCGAGTGGGAGCGCGGGACGATGGAGGCGCTGATGGCGACCCCCGTGGGCGTCGCCGACTTCTTGCTCGGTAAACTCATCCCCTACTTCGTGCTGGGGATGGCCGCGATGGTCCTCTCGGTGATCACGGCGATCCTTGTCTTCCGGGTGCCGTTCCGTGGCTCGGCGTGGGCGCTCGTGGCCGTCTCCTCGGCGTTCCTCGCCGCCATGCTGCCGCTGGGCCTGTTGATCTCGACCGTGACCAAGAACCAGTTCGCCGCCAGCCAGGCCGCCCTGATGGCCGCGTTTTTGCCGGCATTCGAGCTCTCCGGCTTCATCTTCGAGATCGACAGCATGCCCGCGCCGATCCGGCACTTCACCCGCATTCTGCCGGCCCGCTACTTCGTATCGAGCCTCCAGACGCTCTTCCTCGCCGGTGACGTGGCCAGCGTTCTGATCCCGGACACGCTGGCCCTCCTGACCATCGCGGCCGTGCTCAACCTGTTGCTCGTCCGCTCGACCCGCATGAGGCTGGAGTGAGGTCCATGTGGCAGCGCATTCGCTCGCTGATCATCAAGGAGCTCCTCGCGGTTTTGCGTGACCCGAGGGGCCGCTACATCCTCATCGTGCCGCCGATCGTCCAGATGCTCGTCTTCTCGGTCGCGGCCACGCAGGAGGTGAAGAACGTGCACATGGCGGTCCTGAACGAGGACTACGGTACCGCTGCCCGCGACCTCGTGGCGCGGTTCGAGGGCTCGACCAACTTCGCCGCGATCCACTACCTCCGCGGCGAGTCCGACATCGCCCCGGCCATCGACTCACGGAGCGTGCTCATGGTCCTGCACCTCGGCCCGGACTTCTCCCGGAGGCTCGAGGGCGGAATGCCGGCCGAGGTCCAGCTCATCCTCGACGGCCGGCGCTCGAACGCGGCCCAGATCGTCGCCGGCTATGCCCAGGCCATCTTCGATACGTTCGACCGCGAGCTCGCCGCCACGCGACGCACTCCGCCGCCACCGAGCGTTGTCGCCGCGCGGGTCTGGTTCAACCCGAACCTGGAGACCACCTGGAACACCGTGCCCGCGCTGGTGGCCATCCTCACGACCTTGATGGGGCTGGTCATCACGTCGCTGACCGTGGCCCGCGAGCGCGAGCTCGGCACGTTCGAGCAGCTCCTCGTCTCGCCGCTTGAACCGATCGAGATCGTGATCGGCAAGACGGTACCGTCGCTGATCATCGGGCTGGCCGAGGGGACCGTCATGCTCCTGGTCGGCATCTACGTCTTCCGCGTCCCGTTCCAGGGATCCTTCGTGCTACTCTACCTGGCCATGACGGTCTTCCTCTGCGCGGTGATCGGCGTCGGCCTGTTCATCTCGTCGCTGGCCACGACCCAGCAGCAAGCGATCCTGGGTGCGTTCGTGTTCATGGTGCCGGCCATCTTGCTATCCGGATTCGCCACTCCGATCGAAAACATGCCCGAATGGCTCCAGAGGCTGACCCTGGCCAACCCGTTGCGCTATTACATGACGATCATCAAGGGCGTGTTCCTCAAGGACATGCCCGCGACGATCGTGCTCCAACTGCTCTGGCCGCTGGCGGTGATCGCGCTGACCACGCTCTCGGCGGCAACCTGGCTGTTCCGTCATCGCGTCGAGTAGAGCCCGAGGTGGGCTGCCCGTCGCTTCATTCGTCTACAGGAACCGCACGCGCTCGGGTGGGATGTCTCCCAGCCGCTTCAGAAGATCGGCAATGGTGGCGTAATTGGCCATTGCCAATGAGTCTCCGACTCCGGTGGGATTGGGTCTTGCTGACGATGAGAGCCAACGCGATTGTACGACCTTGATTGAACGTTGTCTCGGCGTCAGGGCCGCGTGCCATTCCCATCCCGGTTGATCACGCCTCGCTTTTCCGCCAGGCCTGGCCGATCGTCGCCACGGCCGCGGCCAGCGCGGGGTCGGCATGGATGCGGACCACGGCGGCCTGACAAGCATGTCGGACGGTGGCCGGGTCTCGACCGCCGAAATAGGCCCCGATGACGGCGAAGCTGGAGCGAGTATGCGTCCGGGCCAGGTGCATGGCCAGGTGGCGCGCCTCGACGACCGACGCCCGACGGCTGGGCCCTCGCAGAACGCCGAGCCGCACGCCGAACCGCGCCGCCACGGATCGGGCGACCGCGTCAATGGTCAAGGCTGGCCCGGCCAGGAGGGTCTCCTCCGCCAGGATCGCGGCGACCGTCTCTGCATCGAGGGCGCGAGCCTGGCCGCGAGCAGGCCGACTCCCGCGTTGGGCGGGGGTCTTCTGACCCCGCCCTCCGTTGTCCCGCGAAGTCTGACCCAGCCGGTTTTCCAGGGCCAGCCGGGCGATCCAGCCATCGATAATACGGTAACCATCGGCCGCCTCCGCGAGTCGCTCGACGGCCTCGGCTTGGAGGGTCACGCCATGCTGGCCTGCGGCATGCAGGACATACCGGCGCCTCGAGGCCAGGCCGGGCGGGTCGATCCGGACCGTCAGACCACCTAGCAGGCGATTGACCAGCCGGGCCGGCCACTCCCGCCGCGGCCACGTTCCGGGTGCGGACCGGGCCGAGACCACTACGGCGGCCCCGGCGGTCTCGAGCGCATCGAGCGTGTGGGCCAGCTCATCCCGGGCCGATGGGGTGCGCTCCAGGCCCTCCAGGTCTTCGAGCACGAACAGGTCGAACGCCACGGAGCCGATCCCGAACCGCTGGCCAGCCGCCTCCCGCGTTGGACGCGGGTCTCCCGACCCCGCCCTCGGTCCCCTCGGCACTCGCCGCGGCAAAGGTCTCGGCGTCCAGATGCGCCACGGCCGTGCCCGGCTCCCGGCGCAGCCGCTCGGTCACCAGGCCCGCGATCAGCCGCGACTTGCCCACCCCCGATGCGCCATGCACCACCAGCGGCGAGATCCCCTGATGATCCCCCCGCGCGATCGCCTGCGCCCCCGCCATCGCCAGCTCGTTCTCCGGGCCGGTCACGTAGCCATCCCAGGGATGGGGCGATGGCCCGGGATTCGACGGCACCCGTGGTTCTACGGGTACAGGGCTGGTCTCTGTCTCACCCGTGTGTTCCGGGACCGGATGCTTGCTCACGATCGATTCTGTCATGAACTCGCTGGGAGGGCTGAAAACGAGACTTCTCGCCGAACACCACCGGGATTTGCCCCGAAGGGGGCGAGACAAATCAGCCCGGGGCATCGCCCCGGGAACCTAGCTTTGGGGCGGGAATTCGCCGCGCGTGGCCCCGACTCAGGTGGTGTTGAGCGAGGAGTCTCCTGAAAACTCCTTGATTCTCTCCCGCATGGCATCCAAAGATTCCCATGGGAAGGGGACAGCCGGCGGAGGGGGCTCTTGATCCCCTGACTCCTCGGCGGCTTGAATCACTTCGTATTGGATGCCTGACAAGGTCGCGAGAGCCGCCAGATCGTAGTAGTGACCTGGGCATTGATTGATGGTAGTGTCTGGACCGTTCATACGGTGCCAGACTTCGTAACAAAAGCGGCGGACGTAGGCGGCTTGTGGGTCGGTCAAGATCATCGTAGGTATTGCTCCACCGTGGGGCTCTCGCCTGCTGCGAACCGAGGATCATGCCCCCTCCGCTGGCGTGACAGTGAGGGTCATCTCCTGGCCATCGCGGAGGATGACGACCTGGGCGGCGTGGCCGGGCTCGGCGTCCGCGGCGGCGGCGTAGACATCGGTGATCGAGGCGGTCCAGCGACCGTCGAGGGTGGTGATGACGTCGCCGGCCTTCAAGCCCCCCTTCTCGGCGGGCGAGCCGGCCATCACGGCCGTGATCGGCACGCCCGGCGCGTCGATACCGCCGACCGGATCCCCCAGCCGGATCCCCCATAGACCCAGAGGCGCCAGCACCCGGTGTCGCGCGACCTTCGGACCCAGCATCCGGTCCTGGAGGTCCTTGACCAGGTCGCGGACCTCGAAGTCAACCGGTTCGAACGTCATCTGGTGGGCCTGGTAGTCGATCGTCGTCTTGAATCGAGCGAACAGGGTGAAGCCCATGATCCCATCGATCTTCTGGCCCACCATGTCGCCCAGCGCCTTCAGGAGCGGGTGGTCGAAGACGATCACCGGCAGCTTGGTGACGGTCAGGTCGCCGGCCTGAAGTTTCTCGACCTCGGCCTCGCCACGCATCCCGAACAGGAACGCGCAGGGCGCATCGTCCTTGACCACGCCTGACGCCTCGCTCACCGTGTTGTTCAGGAGCGTGATCGGCGCGCCCAGGTCGAAGATCAGGTGGTACGGCCCCTTGCCGTTGATCCGCGCCTCGACCAGCATGTGGTTCGTCGGCAGCATCACGAACGGGACCACGGCCTTCTTCACCTTGGCCTTGGCGTCGGCCGGGGGCTTGTCGGCGATCGCGGCCGGAGCCGGCGCCTGTTGCGGATCGAGCCGGAAATGAGCCCAGGCCAGACCGGCGCCCAGAGTGAGGACGATCGCAGCACTCAGAACGGTGCGTGCGATTGAAGCCGGGAAGGACTCGCCGAAGCGGTCACCAGTATCGAGCGGGATGAATCGTCGGTGCATGGCTCAAAGTCCCTCCCCGGCGGTGATGACGAGTCTGAGGTCGCGGGCCTCGGCCCCCGAGCCACGGCGGACGACGAGCGAAACGGTGTCTCCCTCCCGGATCTCGGCCAGAGCGGTGCGGGCCGCCTCGAGGCGATTGATGCCGCGGCCGTGGATCCGGAGGACCTGGTCGCCAGCCTTCAGCCCAGCTCTCGCGGCGGGCGATCTGTCGAGCACGCGGCGGACGCGGAGCCCGGAAAGCTCCGCCTTCTTCGCGACCGCGTCGTCCCACTCCAGGCCCAGGAAGCCGCGGGGGTGCTGCTCCTCCTCCGGCTGCTTGCCCATGAAGAAGGCCAGCCCCTTGGCCAGCGGCCCCAGCATGTTCATCGCCTGGACCCCCGACGGCGCCCGGGCATCATCGCCGCGCCTGCGAGCCGGAATCGGCGGCTCGCGCGGTTCGGCATCGAGCCGTGTCCACGTCATCCGGTCCTGCGTCGGATCGATCTCCAACCGGAACCGCGCCAGAATGGTGAAACCCAGAATCCCGTCGATCGACTTGCCGGGTAGGCCCAGCGCGTTCATCCCCACGAGCTGGAAGATGTCCTCGACCCGCGCCTTGATCCGGGACAGCCGCGCGCCCCCTCGATGTCGAGCTGGTCGATCGGCGTGAAGAAGCTGTCGGCCGCCGGCTTCACACCGGCTTTCTTGGCCGTCTCGGTCGCGAGGAACAGGGCCGGCGACTCCCGAATCGACCAGGAAGTTGAACGGCCCTTTGCCGTTGATCCGGACCCGCACCAGGAAGTGGTTGGTATCCGTGAGGTGATAAGGGACCCGGAACGACCGGCCGATCTGCGGGTCGCGCGGCGGCGCCTGGCCGAGACCCTGGAGGTCAAGGGCCAGGACCACGGTCACGGCCATCGCCGTCGCGGCCAGGGCCAACCCCTGCCGCCACACAAGTCGAGTCATGGAGCGCTCCGCCTTCCGTCCAGATGGGACCCAAGGGGCATCCAGCGAACTGCTCCCATTATCCCAGATCGACCGAAACGCGGTCTACATGAGAACGATCGGACGATCGCAGTTCAGGGCTTGGTGTCGCGATAGGGCTGCTTCTGCTGGTAGAGCCGGAGGCGCGAGCGATAGTCGGCTTTCTCCTTCTCGTCGCTCAGGAGCGCGATCGCCCTGGTCTGCCAGTTGACGGCGGCGGCGAAGTCGCCCACCTCGGCAGAGGCGGCGGCGAGGGTGCCGAGTTGGTGCGGGACTTGCCAGCCGGCCAGCTCGCACGCTTTCGTCGCCGAATCGACGGCCCTCTTGCCGTCGCGGTATTTCAGATCGGGGCACGTCGCCAGGAACCAGGCTCGGTTGTTGAGAGCGTTCGCGTCACGAGGATCGATCTGGATGGCCCGGTCGAGGTCGGCGGTCGATTTGTCGAATTGACCGTTGGCCGCCCAGACTCCCGCGCGGACGCCATAGGCGCCGACATTCCGGGGATCGAGGCGGATCGCTTCATTCACCTCCGTCATGGCCTTGTCGTACGCTTTTTTCTTCTTCCAGGCTCTGGCGCGGTTGTTGTAGGCCATGACGTTTCGCGGATCGAGCCGGATCGCGTCGTCCAGGTCGGCGAGGGCTTTGTCGTACGCCCCCAAACAGATCCAGGTCCCGCCACGGTTGTTGTAGGACATGGCCTTTCGCGGATCGAGCCGGATCGCTTCGTTCAGGTCGGCGAGGGCCTTGTCGTACGCCTGCTTCTCCAACCACCCAGCACCGCGGTTGGAGTAGGCCGTAGCGTCGCGCGGATCGACTCGAATCGCTTCATTCAGGTCGCACAACCCCTTGTCAAGATCGTGTTTACTCAGCCTCACCGCGCCGCGAATGGTGAAGGCCGAAGGGAGGTGCGGATCGAGGCGGATGGCCTCGTTGCCATCGGAGATGGCCTGATCGAATCGACATTGCCTGCCACAGAGCGCACTGCGCGTCAGGAATGCCTCGGCATTCCGGGGATCGAGGCGGATGGCCTCATTCACGTCACTCAAAGCCTTGTCGATTTGATTCTTCTCCCCCCAGGCTTGGCCACGGGTGGAGTAGGCGATGGAGAGCCGAGGATCGAGGCGGATGGCTTCGTTGCAATCGACGATGGCCTGGTCGAATTGACTCCTCCTCCCCCAGATCTCGGCGCGGTTGAGGAAGGCGACGGCATTCCGGGGATCAAGGCGGATGGCCTCATTCAGGTCGGTCAGGGCCTTGTCGAGTTGATCCTTCGCAACCCAGGCCTGGCTCCGAGCGTTGTAGGCGATGGCGAGATGCGGATCGATTCGGATGGCCTCATTGCAATCGGCAATGACCCGGTCGAATAGGCTCCTCCTCCCCCAGATCTCGGCGCGATTGAGGTAGGCGAGGGTGATCCGAGGATCGAAGTGAATCGCCTCGTTGAAGTCGGCTAGCGCTTTGTCGTATTCTTTCATGTACGACATGGCACCACCGCGATTGTTGTAGGCCATGGCGTGCTTGGGGTCGAGGCGGATCGCTTCACTCAGGTCAACGATGGCCTTGGGGTATTCCTTCATCTTCAACAAGAGCCCGCCGCGATTCGTGTAGGCCATGGGGTCCTTGGGATCGAGCCGGATCGCTTCGTTCAGGTCGGCGAGGGCCTTCTCGAACTCCCGCTTCATCAACCAGGTGTTGCCCCGGTTGGTGTAGGCCATGGCCAGAGTGGGGTCCAGGCGAATGGCTTCGTTGCAGTCGGCCATGGCACTCTCGTACTGACCCTTGATCCCCCACATCGCACCGCGACTGTTGTAAGCCAAGGCATCCTGGGGGTTGAGTCGAATGGCCTCGGTGAAATCGGCGATCGCCTGGTCAAAATTCCCTCGGTTGCCCGAGCGGACACCGCGTCGGAATTGAAGCGAGGATTCGGTTCGGCGGAGCGCGGTGGCGAGGACCGAGCCGAATCCGTGTCGCAAGGGAGCATCGGCTCGTTCGATGGAAGGATCGGAACGAGGCTCGGGGACGACGGTCGGGCTGGCCGGCTCATCACCGCGAGCGATGTCGAGCGCTGTCGCCATCAGGCCGATCGCCAGGACCAGCGCGATCCCCCGACTGCCGTCGCTCACCGCCGCGCTCTTCACTTCGCGCCGCATGGCTCAATCCTCTGTCCAGAGTGAGTGCTATTCATACCAATAGGGTGTCGTCTCGCGATAGGGTTTCTTCTGCTGGTAGAGCTTGAGCCGCGCCTCGCCATCGGTCTTATCCTTGCCATCAGTGAACAGTGCATTGGCCTTGGTCTGCCACTTGACGGCCGAGTCGAAATCACCGGTTTCGGCAGAGGCCGCGGCCAGGGTGTCGAGCATGCCGGGCTCTTTCCAGTTGGCCAGTTCACACGCCTTGGTTGCCGACTCGATGGCCTTCTTGCCGTCGCGGACCTTGGACTCGGGGCAGGTGGACCAGAGCCAGGCGCGGTTGTTGTAGGCCCAGGCCAGGTTTGGTTCGAGTCGGATGGCCTCATCGTAGTCGGCGAGCACCTTGTCGTACTCTTTCTTGATGGACCAGATCCGAGCGCGGCCGAGATAGGTTTCGACGATCTCCGGATTGATCCGGACGGCTTCATCGTAGTCGGCCAGCGCTTTATCATACTCTTTCTTCTCGAACTGAGTATGACCGCGGCCGATGTATGCGCCGACCATCTGGGGATCGAGGCGGATGGCCTCATCGAAGTCGGCGATGGCCTGGTCGCAGTCCTTCTTGCGCAGCCACCCATACGCACGGCCGGTATAGGCGATCGGGGATCGAGCTTCGAGCTTGATGGCCTGGTCGAGGTCGGAGAACGACTTCTCGCTCTGCCCCAGGGCTTCCCGGGCTCGGGCGCGGCCCATCAGTCCGATCACGGCTTGCGGATCGATCTTCAACGCCTGATCGTAATCGGCAATGGCCTGGTCCCACTCCTTTTTCTCGCAGTGAGCGTGACCGCGGCCGATGTAGGCACCGGCCAGATGCGGGTTGAAGCGGAGGGCCTCGTTGAAATCGGCGATGGCCTTGTCGTAATCCTTCGCACCACCCCAGGCGTAGGCGCGCTGCATGCACAGATCGGCGTATTCGAGGTCGCGCTGGAGGTTCTTACTGAAATTGTTGAAGGGGTCGTCCGCTCCCGCCTTGACCACCGCCGGATCGACGGCCCCTGGGGCCGCAGGTGGGAGCGGTGGGAGTGGCGGTAGCTCTGGTCCTGCGCCGCCGCGCCGGCGCCCGCGGGGATGGATGTGAACGGTCGTCCGAACTGGGAGGCCGCGGCATATCGCGGGTCGAGGCGCACGGCGTGGTCGAAGTCGTCAACCGCCTTGATGAACTCGTTCTTGAATTGCCAGGCGAGACCGCGGTTGTAATAGACCGCCGCGCTCTTGGGGTCGAGCTTCAAGGCCGTGTTGAAGTCGGCGATCGCCTTGTCGTACTCCGTCTTCTTGTGCCAGGCAAGGCCCCGGCCATTCAGGGCGGCGATGCATTCCGGATCGAGCTTGAGGGCTTCGGTGAAGTCGGCGATGGCCTTGTCGTGGTCTCCCGTCTCCGCCCAGGCTCTGGCCGCGGCTGTAGCGGGCGATGGGGTCGTCGGGACTGAGCCGGATCGCCTCGCTGTGATCGGCGATGGCCTGATCGTACTCCTTCTTCATCTGCCGGGCATCACCGCGGCCGGTGAACGCCGGGGTGGCCTGAGGATCGAGGCGGATGGCCTGGTCGAAGTCGGCGATGGCCTTGTCGGCATTGTGCATGCGCAGCCACAGATTGCCGCGATCGACGAACGAGCGGGCTCCGGGCTCGAGCTGGATGATCTCGGTGCAGTCCTCCACGGCACGGTCGAGCTCGTTCTGATCCATCCACAGTCCGGCGCGCATGAAATGCGGGAATGCGTCATCGGGATGGGCGCTGATGCGATCGTTGAAGAAGGCGATGGCCTGGTCGATCGGGATGACCTGGCCGATCGCGGCCCAGCCGCGGATCCCTTCCCCCTCGGCCTTGAGCCAGAGCCGATCGCCCTCGACCCGCTCCACCCGGTAGATCAAGAACCGCTCTCCGCTCCCCGGCACGGGCTGGCCATCGACGCGCACGGGGAAGTTGTTGTACTTCTGCACGACCCGCTTGCCGATCCAGTCCTTGGCCGCAGGCTCCTCGCCTCGCGAAACGCCCGCCATGACCATCGCCAGGCCGAGGCCCAGGAATGCGACGGCCTGCCGGAGCCGGAACCGAAGCCGAACCGTGCCGCCCATCACCGCGATTTCCCACCTACCCCGCATCAGCCCGATCCTCCTTGTCGTGCCGTCGTCATCCTTGCCGTGTGCTCACGCCGTGTTCACTGTGTCTGATCGGACTTGATCCGATTCCGATCCGGTCGGATCTTCGTACAGAGCGACCGATTCGGGCAACTTCATGTCAGGGTTTCGCATCCCGATAGGGCTGCTTCGCCTGATAGAGCTGGAGCCGCGCGTCGTAGGCGGTCTTCTCGTTGGCGTCGGTTTCCATCGCGATCGCCTTGGCCTGCCATTTCAGGGCGGCGCCGAAGTCGCTGGCCTCGGCGTAGGCGGCGGCGAGGGTGTCGATCAGCCCGGGTTCCTTCCAGGCGGTCAGCTCGCACGCCTGGGTGGCCGAGGCGACGGCCTGGGCCGCGTCGCGATAAGTCGCGACCGGGCAAGTCGCCCGGAACCAGGCGCGGCCGTTGAGGGCATCGGTATTCTTGGGGTCGAGCTCGATGGCCCGGTCGAGATCGGCGATCGCCTTGTCGTATTGCTGCTTCCGGGTGTGAGCGAGGCCGCGGCTGCAATAGGCTGAGGCGTTCTTGGGCTCGAGCTGGATGACCCGGGTGTAATCGGTGATCGCCTGGTTGTAGTCTTTCTTCTCGACCCACGTATCGCCGCGGGTGGCGTAGGCCTCGGGGTTCTCGGGATCGAGGCGAATCGCCTGCTCGAGGTCGGCGATCGCCTTGTCGAGGTCGTGCTGATCCCGCCAGGCGAGGCTGCGGGCGATATAGGCCGCGGCGTTGTTCGGATTGAGCCGGATGGCCTGGTTAAAATCGGCGATCGCCCGGCCGTATTCCTTCTTGTTCCGCCAGGCGGTCCCGCGCGCCTCATACGGCAGGGGAGCCTGGGGGTCCAGCTTGATGATCTGGGTGAAGTCGGCGATCGCCTGGTCGAACTCCCCCTTCTGGCCGCTGAGCGAGGCACGCAGCAGGTAGGCGTCGGCACTCTCGGGATCGAGCCGGATCGCCTCGTTCAGATCGGCGATGGCCCGGTCGTTCTGGTTCTTCTCCAGCCAGGCCGCGGCGCGGGAGACGAAGTTCGCAGCGTCCCGGGGATTGAGCTGGATGGCCTGATTGAAATCGGCGATGGCCCGGTCGAGATCCCGCTGGAACATCCGGGCGGCGCCGCGATCGTGGTACGAGGCCGCGTCCTTGGGTCGGAGCCGGACGACTTCGTCGAAATCGGTGATGGCCTTGTCGTAGTTCTGAGTGGCCGAGTAGACCGCGCCGCGGATGCTGCGGGGGGTGGGGTCCTTGGGATCGAGCCGGATGGCCTCGTTACAATCGGCCAGGGCGTGCTGGGGATCCTCCCGCTCGGCCAACAGGACCAGGGCCCGCATGGCGTAGTTGTGGGGATCGCGCGGGTTCTCTCCGATCGCATTGCTGAAGAACGCGACGGCCTGCTCGACGGTCACGACCTGATCGGTCCCGACCCAGCCGGCGGGTCCTCCGTCGGGCTTCAGGAGGAACCAGCCGCGATTGACCTGCTCGACCCGGTAGATGTCGGGCTTCACCGCGCGGGCCGGTTTGCCGCCACCGTTCTGGAGCGCGAGATTCCGATGTTTCGGCACGACGCGCTGGCCGACCCCTGTCTTGTCGGCCGGCGGCTCGCCCAGCGAGCGGCCCGGCATCGCGCCGGACAGTCCGAAGACCAGCACCAGCGCCGCCAGTCGGACCGTCTCGCCCATCGCCGCGTTCCTCACTCCATTCCGCATAGCCCACTCCTCCATTCGTAGGTCGGGCTTTCCCACCCGACGCGCTCGCCGTTGTCAGGCTGGAAAGCCTGATCTCCGTGACACATCACCGATTCGTCTCGCGATAGGGCTTCCGTTCCCGGTAGAGCTTCAGCCGCGAGGCGTAATCGGCCTTGCTTTCCTCGTCGCTCTCCCGATCGATCGCACGGATTTCCCACTTCACGGCCGCCTCGAAATCGCCGATCTCGGCGAAGGCCGCGGCCATCGCGTCGAGGACGTAGGCCGTTTTCTCCTTCGACAGCTCGCTCGCTTTGGAGGCCGCCTCGACAGCTCTCCGACCGTCGCGGTATTTCGGATCGCGAGCCGTTGCCCAGATCCACGCGCGACCGGCATGGGCTCCCATGCATCGAGGATCGAGCCGGAGAGCCTGGTCGAAATCGGCGAGTGCCTTGTCATAATCCGACTTCTTCAAGAAGACGTGGCCGCGCGATCGGTAGCCCGAGGCGTTCTGGGGATCGAGCCGGACGGCCTCATCGTAATCGGCAATGGCCTTGTCGTCGTCCTTCCTGGTTCCCCAGATTTCGCTTCGACATTGGTATGAGTCGGCATCCTTCGGATCGAGTCGGATGGCTCGAGTGCAATCGGCGATGGCTTTGTCCGAGTCCCCCTTCGCGGCCCAGATGTCGGCGGGATGGCGGTAACAGACGGCATTCTTCGGGTCGAGTCGGATGGCCTCGTTCAAGTCGGTCAGGGCCTTGTCCGGAAGGAAGATGAAGGCATCCTGGGGATTGGCCTTGATGGCGTCACTGAAGAACTCGAACGCCTTCTCGAACGGTACGACCTGGTCGGCTGCGATCCAGGCGTCGCCTTGGGAGGTCTTGATCCGTAGAGAGAGCCCTTTGACCTCCACGACGGTGTAATCCGCGAGCATCTTATCGTGAACGGGGTCGTGTCCCTTCGGAAGCCGGAAGTCTCGGTGTTTCGGGACGACGAGTTGACCGATCCAGTCCAACTCGGAGATTTCCTGGGCGTCAGACTGGGCCGGAACCGCCATGAGTCCGACGGCCAGCACGAGCAAGGCCAGCCGGCTCCGGCCGCCTGTCACGGCGATCCTGACTCCACGCCTCATGCCCCGATCCTCCTCTCTTCGGGTTGGGTCCTCGGCCTCGGCGCGCAATCACACCCCGACGGTAGCCCGGCCCGACTCCGGCGAGTTAGCCGATCGAAGCGACGACGGCGGGAATTCGCGGCGGGATTTTGAGGTTGATCAGAAGGTGGAGGGGCACGCGTTGCGCCAAAGCGGGTCGCCCGAATCGTCGCGGGAACCGGACACGGCCGAGACCATACCCGGAGACGTCAAGCGAGGCAAGGCGAGAAGTTACTCAGACATCCACACTCGCATCGGAACCCAGATGATCCCGCTCCACGGCCATGGGGCGGGAGAGGACGACGAGCCCTGCGCCATCACGGTTTCGTCTCGCGGTAGGGCTTCTTTTGCCGGTAGAGCTCCAGCAGCTCGTGACCTTTGGCCTTGCTCGGGGGATCGGGATAAAGCGCGTTCACCCGGGTTTGCCATTTCACCGCTGCGTCGAAGTCGCCCGACTCGGCATAGGCGGCGGCCAGGGTCTCGATCAGGGACCATTCGCGCCAATCTGTCAACTCGCACGCCTTCGTCGCCGATGCGACGGCTCGCTGGCCGTCCCGGATTTTCGGGTCGGGGCATGTGGCCCAGATCCAGGCGCGGTTGTTGTAAGCTTCGGAGACCCGGGGATCCCATCGGATGACTTCGCTGTAAGCGGCGATCGCCTTGGCGTACTCTTTCTGGATCTCACGGACCTGTCCGCAGCTCATGTAAGCGTACGTATCGCGGGGATCGAGCGCAATGGCCCGTTCGAAGTCCGCGAGGGCCTTGTCGTAGGCCTTCTGGTTTAACCAGGCGGCACCGCGGCCGTCATAGAGGCCGGGCTCTTTCGGACTGAGCTCGATGGCTCGGGTGAGATCGGCGACGGCCTTGTCATATTCTGTCTTGATGAGCCAGGCGCGGGCTCGATTCTCGTAAGCAGAGGAATATTCGGGATCGAGACGGATGGCTTCGTTGAAATCCGCGATCGCGATGTCGTATTTCTGCCTCTTGAACCAGACCAGGCCGCGGTTGCGGACGGCCGGAGCGAATCGAGGATCGAGTCGAATCGCCTGGTTCAGATCGAGGATCGCCCGATTGTATTGCTGCTTCTCCATCCACGTGGCGCCACGGTTGCTATAGGCCGTGACGAGCCGAGGATCGAGCTGGATGGCTCGGCTGAAATCCGCGATGGCCTTGTCGTATTCTCGCTGGAAACCGAGTACCAAGCCGCGATTGTCATAATGGATGGCATTTTCGGGTTCGCGTTGGATCGCACGATTGTAGTCGTCGATCGCTCGGTCATACTCGGATCGGATCGCCCGGATATGGCCACGGCCATTATAGCTGAATGCGTTTTCAGGCTCGAGCCGGATGGCCTGTTCGAAGTCGGTCAGGGCGGCCTCGAGCTCGTTCCGATCGAGCCGGATCTTGCGCGCGCATGGCGTACGAAAAGGCCTCTCGGGGAAGGGTCCGGATGCGTTCCGTGAAGAACGCGATGGCCTGGTCGAGCGGGACAACCTGATTGAGCGAGGCCCAACCGCTGAGTCCGCGTCGCTCCGGTTCGAGCCGAAGCCATCCGCCCCGGATCTCCGTGACTCGGTAGACTGTCATACTCACGGCCGAACCTTGCGCGTCCGCCTGGTCATTGATGAGGAGCTTGAAGCTGGAGAACCTGGGCACGACCTGCTTGCCGACCCAACCTTGGCCGGGCTGGGCCTGGGCCTGCGCCTGGACCGATGCCGAAGCCATCAAGGCCGTCGCAATCGCCAGCAAGACGATGGTTTTGCCGGCGACGGCCCCACCACCAACGGCGGACCGCCGGGCTGTACCGTTGGCATGTCCCCGCGGAACCTCGTCGCGTCGTGACATGACGGAAAGCTCCTGACTGAGATCCACGTATCATTTCGACATCGATCGAACTCCGCGCCCCGGCCGGCGGCGGAACCATCTCGCGCCACCTCACGGCCCGTCTCCCTCGGCGCCTTCCGCCAGGAGACGATCGAGCTCGGCGACGCTCATGGCGTATTGCGTGAACCGCGGGTTCCCCTGATCCTTGACCCAGTGGAAGTGCGCCTCGGCCGCTTCTTTGCGGCCCGTCGTCAACGCGTCGAGGCCAAGGAAGCATCGCGCCTCGGTCATCTTGTCGTTGTCGATGGCAGCGGCCAGCAGCTTGGCTTCGTCGATCTCCCCGAGGAGGTATTCGATGATCGGATAGGGCCATGCCGACCGATCGCACCGGGCCTTGGCCTCGTCGAGGAGCGCCCTGGCCCGGTCGGCCTGGTCGGCGCACCGCGCCGCGAAGTGACCCACGAGCACCGCATACATCGAAAAGTTCCCGCGCCAGCCCTGGAGGTCCAGCACCGCCTGCGCTCCGTCCGCCGCGCCCTCACGGTGTGTCGCCAACAAGAGGACCGCGCGATGGTAGTGTGGAAAGGTCTCTTTCGGGTCGAGGCGAATCACCGTATCGAAGTCGGAGATCGCCTTGTCCCATTGCGTCATGTCTCGCCGCGCGATCCCTCGGCTGCTATACGCCCCGACGAGCTGGGGATCACGGCCGATGGCCTCGTCGTAATCGGCAACGGCTTTCTCGATATCCCCCTTGTCACGCCAGCACGGGCCGCGGTTCAGGTAGGCCCCAGCGTTTCGAGGCTCAAGCCGGATTGCTCGGCTGAAGTCGACAATCGCCTTGTCGGACTCTCCCTTGTTCCTCAAGACGATGCCCCGGTTCCGATAGGCGATGACATTGTCAGGCTCCGATCGGATCGCCTGGCTGAAGTCGGCAAACGCCTGATCGTACTCCGCCTTCCGTTCCCAGACGAGGCCGCGGCTGGTATAGGCGGGTGCCTCCTGAGGATCTAGCCGGATCGCCGCGTCGTAATCCGTCTTCGCCTTGTCGAGCTGCTCCTTCATGAACCAGGCATCGCCGCGCCGAGCATGGGAGGAAGCGTTTTCCGGATCGATCCGGATGGCCTCGCTGAAGTCGGCGATCGCCTTGTCGTTGTCACCTTTGGTGTACCAGGCATCGCCTCGACGGGTGAAGAGATCGGCATCGTTCTGACCGCGCTCGAGCGCCTCGGTGAAGTCGGCAATGGCCTTGTCGTATTCTCGTTTCTCGATCCAGGTCTCGCCACGCTTTCGATAGGCAAAGCCGTTCTCGGGATTCCGTCGAATCGCTTCGGTATAATCGGCGAGCGCGCGATCGTATTGGTTGTTGGCAACCCAGATCGAAGCCCGGCTGGTGTAAGTGAAATCGTCGGACGGATCCCGGCGGATCGCTTCGTTGTAATCCGTAACCGCCTTGACGTTTTCACCCTTCATGGACCAGGCGTCACCCCGATCGCGATAGGCACGAGCGTTCTGGGGATCGAGCCGGATGACTTCCCTGTAATCGGCAATGGCCTTGTCATACTCCGCCTTGCTGTACCAGGCGTTGCCCCGCTTCGTGTATCTGTCGGCATTCTTGGGATCGAGGCGGATGGCCTCAGTGTAGTCGGCGATGGCCTTGTCGTAGTTCTCTCGTGAGGCCCATGACTCCCCCATCGTATTGTAAAGGTCCGCAGTTCCGCCGCCGAGCTGAATCGCCTCCTGGAAGTCGGCCATGGCCTTGTCGAAGTCGCCTCGCCTCTGCCACGTCCATCCCCTCTCGATGAACGTATCGGCGTTCCGGGGCTCTCGTCGGATGGCTTCATTCAAGTCGGCGAGAGCCTTGACCAGCGCGGCGGATCCGTTTTTCTGGGATGAATCCATCTCGAAAGGGGACGACAACGAGTCAGCTCGATCGCGCCAGAGGATTCCCCGCATCCGGTACGCGAAGGCGTCGTCCGGTTGTGTGCGAATTCGATCGGCGAAGAAATCGATGGCCTTCTCGACCGCGATGACCTGGTCGGCCGCGACCCATCCGCTCGACCCTTCAGATTCCCCCGGGACGGCGAGCCGGAGCCTCTGGCCGTCAACTCGCTCCACGCGGTAGATGGGAATTCCCGGACCGCTCCGAATCACACCCTTCTTGTCGTCGAGGAGGATGAAATCGCGCGACTTCTGGACGACCCGCTGAACGGAAGGCGGAATGTCGAACGGGCTTCTTTCGCTCACGGCGTTCCCTTCCTGGGACGCACCAGGAGGAACGGGGCCGACCCGCTTTTGGGACGGGCTGGGTGCGCCCGGCACGTCGTCGAACGGACTCCGGCCCGTCTGGGCGTGCAGCGTGATCGGGGGCGTGACGATGAGCGCGATTGTCAGCCCCAGGGCCGTCAGGGCGATTCCTTTTCTGGCGACAAGATGACCGTGCCCGCCCATACCCTGGGCTGAGGACCGGAAGGTCCGCCGCGCCGTCGTACCGTGCAGAGACATGGGTCGAAGCCCCCACCCGAAGTCAACCGCATTTCGAATTGCCGAATCGTTCCATTCGACGATACGGCCACGGAGCCGGCAAGTCCAGATGGCTCAGGGTGGGGGAGGGTGGCGCGGTGAAAAGTTGGTCTTGACTGAGGTTCTCGAGCGCCCGGCTGAGTCATCTTTTGTTGCGCCGGACCGAGCCGAATTCGTCCCCCCCTTGCGAAGGGAGGGCCGGAGCGGAGCGACGGTGGGGGGGGTTCCGAGGGAGTGGCCGCGCCCTGGGCCCAGCCACGCCGACCACCCCCCCACCGACGCCGGACGGCGTCGCCCCCCCTTCGCAAGGGGGGGACGAAGAGGCGCAACGAATCGCGGATGAGCGCTCAGCTCTGTCAACCCCAACGGTTCTCCGCGCCAGGGGGAGGGCCTCGTTCGCTGTCAGCCGCGACGCGCGATCCCCACCTGGGCATTGGTGAACTCGGGCGCGAAGCTGGCGACGGAGGCGGAGATGGGCGGTCCGCCATCCTCCGGCCAGTAGTTGAAGCGATATTGTGAGGGGGCCAGGCCCGTCGACGGGAGCAGCTTCGAGGAAACCGTCACCGTGACCTTGCGGCCTTTGATTCGCACCTCGTACGGGGGCAAGTCGGTCGTGGTGCCACTGACCAGGTTGACGACCTGTCCCGTCGGCCTGAGCGAATCATCGAGCTGGACGATCACGACCGCGTCGAACTTGATGTTCGGACGCCCCGGGAATGGCCCAGTGGGCAGGTTGCCATCGCGGTCGATGCCCCACACATAGACGGCCGGCGATCGGTTGATCCGGCCTTGATTGGTCCCCGTAAAGGTGAAATCACCGTTCACTTTGAGCTTGGCGCTGGCCTTCACGGCGTTCAGCTCGGCCCATCTCGGCCCCCTGTAAAACGAGTAGAACTGAGGCGATTTCGCGACGACACCCGAAGCGGTGAGCGGAGGAACCGAGTGAGTCGTGACATGCGCCGTGACCAGCCGTTTCCCCGGAGCGGTCGCTCTGGTCGGTCGGGAGGGAGAACGGGGCAGGGGCGTGGATGTCGGCCCATAGTTCGGAGGCCCGTCGTCGAGCGCAATGAATGGATGTGATAACCCCGCCCGCACTTCGAGCGGCTCGATCCAGAGCGAAATTGTCCGCGGGGCACGCTCGGATTGTGGTTGATCCGATCGCATCATCGTCATCCTTCTCGAGATCACCGTGAGCGACTGCAAGCGTCCACATGAATAAAGAGTCCGCCGCCCCGGACTCGGTTGTGGAAAAATGGCAAGCTTTTTGGAACGATCGGCCGATCGGCCCGTTACTTGCTCGGCGAGGGCGCGGCGATTATCCTTCTCGGGGAATCGCGCGTGGGCGGGGTCAGTCTACCCTTACCCAAGGGAGATCGTTGAAATCCAGTCGGTCTCGACTTCTTCAAGGCTAAGCGTGACAATGACAATAGGTCGCCGATCTCGAGGAAGGCGAACCGACATCCCTGCCCTGTCAAACGGACCGGATTGCGGAGCACCGGGGCTCAATGCCGTCGGCGTGATCGAGTCGGAGGAAACCATGCCGTTACTGACTCCCGAGCAGCGCGAGGCGGTCGAACAGGCCATTAACCGGCAAGGGTATGCGCACATCGAGGACTACGTCCTGCTCAAGGCGGAGGACTACGACCGGCTGCGATCGGCCCTGGACAATGGCCCAGACATGGCCCAGGTCGGCTCCCTCGTAGAGGCCGGCATGCGAGAGGACGACGCGGGCGATCCCCTCTTGGAGAGCTATCAACGCTACAGGACATGATCCAACGAGGCGACGTGGTGATCGTTGATTTCCCGTTCACCGACGTCCGGGTGAGCAAGGTGCGCCCGGCCTTGGTCGTGCAAAACCATCGTGACAACACGCGCAGGCGAAAGACGGTGATTGCCTTGATCACCGGCAATCTCAGGATGGATGGTGATCCTAGCCATCTCCTCATCGATCCGTCAACGCCAGACGGAGCCCCCTCGGGGCTCCATGGGCCATCGCTCGTCTTGTGCAATAACCTGTTCACGATCGAGCAGACCGGAATCCTCAGCACCATTGGTTCATGATCGGCGCCGTATATGGCGGGGATCGATGCTTGCCTGAAGGTCGCGCTGGCTCTACCGTGATGTGCCGACTCCTGGCGAGGCCCGAAAGATCACTCTAGATCGGGATTCATCAGAATATGAAATTCCAAGGCAAAACGGCACTGGTGACCGGTGCGGCGCGGGGGATCGGGCGCGGTTGTGCCCTGGAGCTGGCCCGCGCGGGGGCCGACGTCGCGATCAACGACCGCGAGAAGACCGAGCAGGGCGAATCGGTCGTCGCCGAGATCCAGGCGATGGGCCGGCGCACGGTCCTCGTCGAAGGCGACGTGTTCCGCCGGCCGTCGTGCGAGGACGTCGTCGCGCGCGCGATCGCGGGACTGGGGCGGATCGACATCTTCGTCAGCAACCCGGCCTACCAGCGCCGGGCGGATTTCCTCGAATACGCCCCGGACGATTTCGCCAAGGTGATCGAGGGGACGCTGACCGGCGGGTTCCACATGAGCCAGCTCGTGGCCCGGCACATGGTCGAGCGGGGCGGGGGGGGCAAGATCGTCTTCATCTCGAGCTGCCACGTCCACACGCCGTATGCGCGGAGCGTCGCCTATAACGCCGCGAAGAATGGCCTGAACAACATGGCCTTCACAATCGCCGCCGAGCTGTACAAATACCGCATCAACGTGAACGTGATCGAGCCCGGCTGGATCGACACACCCGGCGAGCACGAAGCCTTCGGCAGCACGGCGATCGCCAAGGCGGGCGCGAGCCTCCCCTGGGGCCGGCTCGGCCGGCCCGACGACATCGGCAAGGCCGCGGTGTTCCTCTGCTCCGACGACGCCGACTACATCACAGGCACCGCCCTGGCCGTCAACGGCGGCATCTGGCTCCGCTCGGCCTGGGAGTGAGCGAGCGCGACGCACGATGGTCCACACGCCTCTCACCGGTTTGACCGGTCCACATCCCTCAAGAGCCCAAGGGGAGGCACCGATCATGCGAATGAATCCTCGACGATTCGCAGCGAGCGGGTTACTTGTCGCCGGCCTTTGCCAGGTCGGGTCGGCGATTGTCGCTGCGGACGAGCCACAACCCACTGCGAAGGGCGACCGGATGGCCGCGATTGTCGCGGCCGTCCGGGCCGAGGAGGCGAAATACCGGAATCTCGAATACGTTGTGCGGATCGTGATCCGTGACACGAGCCGGAAGGACCCGGCCGAGCCCGCCGACGTCACCACGATCGCCACGCGCCGGGTGGTCCTCCAGGGCGATCGGAGCTACTTCCGGCACCAGGCGTTCGAGCGGATGCCGGGGATCAAGACCCGTTGGGAGGTGGTCTCCGCCTACGACGGGGAAAAGACGCGCACGGTGACTTCGGGCAACTGCGTGAACATCCACCTGGGCCGTTTCCTGCATCCGGAGATCTTCCCCGCGCATAGCTTGCCGCTGGCCCACTACAAACTCAATTTCCCCCTCTCGGTCTACCTGAGCGGGACCTTGACGATCCACGCTTATCTCAAATACCCTCGAGAGCTCATCGAATCCGGCTCGATGGACGTGTTCGCCAGGGTCGCGACCCACTTCGAGGGCGAGGAAAAGATCGACGGCCTGCGTTGCCTGAAAGTCCGTGTCAACCGCTGGTTCAACGTGAATGGCGACTCGCTCGCACAATACCTCTGGCTAGCCCCCGAGCGAAACTACCACTGCATCAAGGAACAAGATCAGGGGCATGACATGCACGTCGAGGAGCTGCGCGAGGTGGCGCCCGGCGTCTGGTTCCCGACCAAGATCACGGCCAGCGATTCCCAGTTCCAGCCACAGCTTCCAGGGAAAAAGGTCGTCTCGAAACGGACGGAGACCTTCGTCGAGAAAGTCGATCTCGCGCCGCATTACGAGGCCGCCGTCTTCCATGACATCACGATCCCCGCCGATCTCCCCGTCTTCACGATCAAGGATCGCGCGCTCGTCGGCTCGACGCTGCCGGAGCCGGCCGGTGGTGATCGCCCACAGGTGAGTCTGTTGCGAGTCGCCGCCCAGGTCGCCAAGGAGGAGAAGCGCTACGATGACATCGAGGTCAAGGTCCACGTTCAAGCGCATCGAGTCATCCCGAATCTGTTCCAGTGGAATCCCCTGGCCGAGGAGTCGTGGGAGGACCGCTCGATCGTCAAGGGTGACCTGGCCTATCACATCACGCGACGGATGCAAGCCTCGGGCACCGGCTGGGACCTCGCGCTGCACCAGGTCGAACGCGTTCGATGGGCGCTGGTCACGCAGGTACTGGAGTGCGGACCACCCGCTCAACCCTCAGGGTGCCGGAGTGTTCCTGCGCCGAGGACGCGTGAGGATAGACGACGGCCGTGGCGATGGCATCTTCGTATATCGGCCACACACGCTGTTGCTGCGCGATGACCTGATTTTCAGCCCTCTCGCCGACCTGCTCGCCTCGCCGCGGCACAATGGCGTCGGACAGACGACGCTCCAGTTCCGCCCTGGCGGCACGGCGGAGGTCAACGGCCACCCGTGTCTCGTGGTTCGGGGCGACGTTCACCTCCGCGCGCGGGAAGGTATCCGACGCTGCGACCGTCCTGTACCTGGCAGCCGATAGGAACCACATCCCGATCAAGCTGGAGGCGTGCGCCGGCAACTTCGCCAATCCGCTGATGCCGACCCGCACCGGTCACTGCGATGACTTTCGCGAGATCGTGCCGGGGCTCTGGTATCCGTTCCGCGTCACCGAGCTCGGCCTCGACGTGGGGGCCCACATGGGTCAGGGCTGGCTCCGGCTCAACTGGCGGCGCGACACGACGATCGACGCGGTGACCCTGGCGCACCAAGGTGGACGAGGTTATCTTCCGCAACGTGGTCATACCGGCGGGGGCCAACGTCCAGGTGCAAGACGAGGCCGGGCAAACCGTCGGTGCATTCCAGCAGGCAGACGCAGGAATCCCCTCGATCACGCCCGAACGCTACAAGGCACTCGTGACCCAGATGAAGGCGCGCGTCGCGAAACAGCAGGAACGTCCCAAATAGGAGCCTGGTCATGCCCACGGGATCGTGTATCTCCCTCAGCACGCTGCTCACCACGACCGCGTTCCTCGCCGGCCTCGCCGCCGCATCCGAGCCGGCTCCCATCCGCTTCAATACCAGCTTCGAAGGCGCCTCGCTGGGCACAATCGAGCGACTCGACGAGACGACATTCCGCTGTCACGTGAAGGGCCAGCAGGACGAGCACGCGCGCAACCGGCAGGCGAGCTGGTTCTATTTCCGGATCGACGGCGCGCGCCACCGCGACCTCACCCTGACCATGACCGACTATGTGGGCGAGTATAACGGCAAGCCCGGCGCCTGCCCGATGGGGCCGGGCATCCTCCCGGTCGTCAGCGAGGACGGCGAAGACTGGCGACCGATCTCCAAGGTCACCTGGGACGACCGCACCAAGGAGGCCACGATCCGGATCCGTCCCGAGCACGATTCGATCTGGATCGCCCACCAACCTCCCTACACGACCAGTCGATTGACGCGGCTTCTCAAGGAAATCGATCGTTGCGACGACGCCCGCATCGAAGTCATCGGCAAGTCGGCGATGGGCAGAAACCTGCACCTGATCACGGTCACCGCGGCCGACGTCAACGACAGCAAGAAGGCCACGGTCTGGCTCCAGGCCCGTCAGCACGCCTGGGAATCCGGAACCTCCTACGTGATGGAGGGCGCGCTGCGGTTCATCACCTCCGATGACCCGAAGGCCCGCGACCTGCGCCGACGGACCGTCTTCGTCTTCACCCCGATGGTCAACCCCGACGGCTGCGCCACGGGCCAGGTAAGATTCAACGCCAATGGATTCGACGTCAATCGCCACTGGGACGAGGTCGAACTTGCGGCAGAAGCCGTTCCTCACGCGAATGCCCGAGATCTGGTACGTCAAGAAGGCGCTCGCGTCGCATGTCGCATCGGGCCGGAAGATTCCTCTCATGATCAACCTGCACAACACCGAGACCTCGGAATATCTCTCGACGCGGGCGAAGGATGAGGCGTCGCGCGCGGTCGTCGAGAAGTTGAGCGATCGGCTGGTGCGCGAGACCACCTTCCGCCCCAGTCGCGGGCCGGTGCTCGGCGAGGTCCCGGACAGCTCGGCCAACGTACTGCACGAGCAGCTCGGGATCTTGATCCTCCTGATGGAGCAGCGCATCGCCAACGACCCACGCACCGGCCGGCCGCCGACGGTCGCCGACCGCCTCCGCTTCGGCGCACAGCTCATCGCGATCATGGCGGAGACGGTGCGGCCTTGAATCGGTCGATGGCGGGATCCCCTGGGGGCATCGCCCTTCGGGCTCGACCCCAGCCACCCCAGGCTTGGCGGCTGGGACCTCCGGGTGGCTGGGGTCAAGCCGGCCCTGCCGGCGCAGCCCCCAGATGGGCCGGGGAACGCCACGTCGAGCAAGTCGTGGTCGTAGTAGTAGGGTGTGTCGAGCCGCGATTCCTCGCGGCGAGGCCCACCGGAATCGTCGGGGACCCCGGTGGGCCTCACGCCGCGTTGCGGCGTTCGACCCACCCTACAGGGCATCTTTCAGGGTGCGAACGGCTGATCCGGAAAAGCCACGTCGAGCAAGAGCGACTGGAAGTCGGGGCGCGACCGCAGCGGGTCGAGGTACTCGTCGTTTCGGAACGTGTTGAGGTCGCGAAAGCCCGCGGCGACGGCCCTTCGGAGCGTGGCCATCGCCCGGACGGCGTACGCCTCCCGCTCGCTGCCGATGGCCAGGCCGCTGAGGAGCGACTCCGTGCAGGCCAGGTTAATCAGGCTGATGACCTCGGGGGGCTGACGCTCGTAAATCGAATGGGCCCGCTCCAGCGCACCGCGCCTCGGCTGGGCGTCCCAGGACTTGGTGGGCTCGCGCAAGGTTCATCTGGGCGTACGCGAGGTCTTCCCTGTAGCTGGTCATGCCGGGATGCTCGGCCGCCACCCGCTCGAGGATCGCGGCGGCCGGCTCCAGATCTTGCAGGGCTTCCGCCATGCGGCCGAGATCGATGAGGGTCACCCCGAGGAAAAGATGACCTCGAGCGACCGCGTATCGATAGCCGGTGTGCGTGGGGTAATCGGCCTCCAGCCTCCGGTAGACCTCCAGGGCGCGCTTCCTGTACGGCAGCGACTCGGCGGGACGTCTCGCGTTGCGAAGGATCACTCCGGCGGAATCGAGGGTACGCCCCAGGCTCTCGAGGTAGCCGACGTCGTCGGGGTGCTCGGCCGCGAGCTGTTCCTGGAGTGCCAACGCTCGCTCCATCAACTGGATCGACACGTCCAGCCGTCCCATGATCTGATGATTGTAGGCGAGCTCTTGGTAGATCCTGGCTAATTCCTGCCGGGCAGCGGCGTCGCCGGGTCGATCGGCCACGAGCCGCTCGGCGACGTCGCGGGCTTGCTCGAGGGAACGCAGTTCCTCGGACCCACGGCCCGCGACCCGGTGACCGTTTGCGGTCTCTCGGTGGATCTGGGCGATCGCCAGTCGGTCGTCGGCCTCGGCACGCGGCCCCGCGGCCAACGCCTGGCGCAACGCGAGCGCCGATTCCAGTCGCTGGAGTCCTTCGATCGTGCGTCCGGAGATCCGGACCAGCAGAGTGCCGCTGCTCTCCAGGCTGCGGGACAGCTCGCGGCGCGGGCCGTCGGCGGACGGGTCGGCCTGGACCAGGGCCTCGCGGATCGCCCGTGCCCGCTCGTAAGCCTCCAGGGCTTCGCCGGTCTGGCCCACCTGGGCCGTGATCTCGCCCACGCGCAGATACGCCGCCGCCAGCTCGGAACGCGTGGCCGGGTCGTCGGAGCCTTCCAGCTCGGCCTGGAGCCGCTTGTAGAAGGCCAGTGACGTGCCCAGCAGCTTCTTGCGCAGGGCTTCCAGCTCCGGCTCCTTGAGCAGGACGTCTTCGCTGGCGCCGGTGTAATATTGCTCGATCGCCTGTCGCGCCAGGCCGAAGCGGCGCTGGGCCTGCTCGCGGGACGCCCGCTCGCGGACGTTGGCGGCACGGAGGGCGGCGCTGGTGCTGGCCTCGCGCGTCAATGAATCCGTCAGCCGGGTGTTGGAAACACGGAGGCCGCGGTTGGCCTCGGCCTGGACGATCGAGACGGCCATCAGCCCGGCCACGGCCACGACCACCGCCGCGGCGACACCCGTGGCCGTGGCCTGGTGCCGGCGAATCCACCGCCGCGCCCGCAGGGTCCACGGCTCGTGCCAGGCCGACACCGGCTCGCCCGCCAGCCAGTGATCGATGTCGGCGGCCAGCGACCGGGCCGAACCGTAGCGCCCGGTCGGCCGGAGGGCCATCGCCTTCCCCACGACCGCTTCCAGCGCCTTGGGGACACGCGGGTTGACCTGCCGCGCCGGTATGAGATCACCCCGCTGCACCTTGCGGAGGACCTCGACCACCTCGCGATCCGCGACGGGCGGCTGGCCCGTCAGCAAGCTGAAGAGGGTGGCGCCGAGGCTGTAGACGTCGCTGGACGGCCCGATGTCGCCCAGCCGGCCTTCCGCCTGCTCGGGACTCATGTAGGCCGGCGTGCCGATGACCGAGCCGGGCACCGTCTCGCTTGAGCCGCTGCCGGAAGTCGGCTGGAGCGTGACCTCCGCCGCTGGCCCGCCGGGCTCGGGCTCGTCGCGGCCGACGACCTTGGCGAGGCCCCAATCCACCACCAGCGTCTCGCCATAGGGGCCCAGCAGGATGTTCGACGGCTTGAGGTCGCGGTGGATCACGCCGCGGGCATGGGCGTAGGCTACCGCGTTGCAGACGTCGACGAACCGGCCCAACAGTCCCCGCAACGCCAGGGCGCGCTCGCCGGGCTCTCGGCGGGCGTTCTGATCGTCCCGGTGGAAGCGGTCGATGGCCTCCTGGAGGCTGTCGCCGCGGACGAGCCGCATGGCGTAGAACGGCCGGCCCTGCGCGTCGGTGCCCAGGCCGTAGACCGGCACGATGCCCGGGTGCTCCAGCCGGCCGGTCACCTCGGCCTCCAGGAGGAAACGGGCGCGGCTGCGCGGGTCGTCGGCCTGCTCGGGCCGGATCTCCTTCAGCGCGACTTCGCGATGCAGCTCGCCATCCACGGCGACCGAGACCAGCCCGATGCCCCCCTTCGCCAGCGGCCGGACCACGCGAAACCGCCCGTCCCCGGTGGCCTCCCCCACGCCCCAGTCGGCCGTCTGCGAGGCACCGGGGAGGATGGTGGCCTGCCCGCTGTCGCCGACGGGGAGCCGGTCGAGGGTGCCGTCGAACATGGGGTCGGCCAGGCGGCGCAGGCCGGCGGTGATCGCCTCCAGCCTCGGGACCGCGGCCAGGCTCCGCTCGGCGTCGTCGCCGTGCTTTTGCAGGTGGCGGCGGAGCAGCGGATCGAGCATCAGCCGATCCGTTTCGTCCAGCGCGCCGCGGTCCACGAGGATCTGCGCCAGGGGCCGGGACTTGTCCTGCGTCCAATCCTGGAAGGCGGCGATCAGGTTGGCCTGGTCGATCAATCCGTTCTGGAGCGCCAGGATGCCGAAGAGCAGGTGACGTTCGGTCGCGTGTATCGCCATCGATCTCTTCCCCTCGGTCGTCGAGCGGGCATCGCCGCAGACGCTGTCGATCTTCAGAACTCGGGCGCGAGTCGGCCCAATATGAATTCCCGACACACGTCACATCATCCCACACCGATCACAATCCTGCATCCCCCTGATCGTGTGAATCACGCTCGATCGCTTCAAGTCGATCGAGCCCGCGCTTGGGGCGGGTCTCCTGAGAGGCTGTGAAAGCATCGGTTCAAAATCACAAATTCAAGATTAAATATGGATGCAACTCATATCAAACATACCATTGCGTTCATTGAATTTTGAATATTGAATGCTTCTGCCGATTCTTTCACAAACTCTGACCCGTACTGTGAACCTCTTCGTCTCCACGGCACCCCTGGGGCAGCGCCGGCCGAGCCGTCTTGACCCCAGCCACCCCGGGGTCTGGCTCGCAAAGCTCGGGATGGCTGGGGTCGAGCCGAAGGGTGATGCACCCAGGGGATCCCCGCCATCCATGACCACGACCGTGGTCACACAGGGGGTGTTCACCGAGGCGTGTCGAAAAAACCCTTCCTCCGAGGATGTCCGGTCGAGCTCGCCGTTGACAATCCCCAAGTCGAGGCGAGATCGGTGCATGGCCTCCCACCCTACCGGCCGTGCACGGAATAACCGGTCTCGAGAAAGAACATTCGGTCCGCGAGCACGCCGCGGGACTCGGCCTTGATCGTCCTGGGCTCCCCGTTCGGCGTCCGCCTACTATCGACCGACAACACGATCGCCAATAACCTCGACGGCAGCGTCGGCTATTGAGGACGCGGTCCCGACAGGTTGACCAGCGACGTTGGGCGCGAGCTTCCAGTCACCCGGAAGCTCGACGCCCATCGTTCGTTCGAAGGATTCCGACGGGTGAACGTTCACGTCAATTGCCTTGTGCCGCTTTCGGAGGTAGATTAATTAAACTTGTTTGTACTGCGAGTCGAGTCATGCCACGAGAACGCCCCGACCACCAGGCCGGGAATCCGCTCTGCGCCAACTCCTACTCTCGAGAACGGTCCCATGGTGGCAGGCCGGAACCGGAAACGCGTCAGGACCCTCCTCGTCGGCGAAACCCTCGAAGCCCGGCACCTCCTCACGGCTGCCGTGCCGATGTCGCCTGCGGCCGAGGTGCATTCACTCGATCGCAGCACACCCCCGCCCAGGGCCCCTCAACTCTTCATCGAGCCGCAGGCCGGCCGGGCTGTGATCCTCAAGGCGATCGATTCGGCGCGCCGACAGATCCGGCTGGGGATCTGCGTCCTGAGCGATCCGACGATTGGTAATGCCCTTATCGCCGCATACCAGCGCGGCGTTCAGGTTCGGATCATCGTCGACCGCGGCGAGTACGCCACGAACACAGCCGAGCAGGGCGAGGTCGCCAAGCTCGTGGACGCGGGCATCACCGTTCATCTGAGCAATCCGATCTTCCCGCAAAGCTACGAGAAGGAGCTGGTGATCGACCAGCGCCGCGTGCTCATCATGACGATGTGCCTGGAGACCGCGACGTTTACGGATACCCGCGACTATGGGCTGGTCCTGGCGCGCCCTGACATCATTCGAGAGGTGATCCAGTTCTTCGATAACGACTGGAATGACTCCGCGTCCCTGGGCGATCCGGTACCGCCCTACAACCCGACGCCTCCGATCCGAGTTCCCAACCTGATCTGGAGCCCGGTCAACTCCAGCGCGCAGTTGACCGCGCTGATCCAGAAGGCCCGTCACACCATCGACGCCACGACCGAATTGCTCGACGATCCCTACCTGGAAAGCGCCCTGATCGCGGCCGCCCAGTTCGGGGTGCGGGTCCGCCTGATCCTCCCGCAGGCGCCGCGCAATGGCGACTCGAACCTGGCCGGCATCGCGCTGCTCGCGAGTCACGGCGTCCAGGTCCACGTGACGATCGGCCAGGACCCACCCGTCGGCGCCATGCCGTACATGCACGCCAAGACGATGATCGTCAACGGCCGGCTCGCCTATCTCGGCTCGATCGACCTCCAGACCGCCTCGATCAGCCAGGACCGCGAGCTCGGTATCCTGTTCCACTCGGCTCCTCTGGTCGCCAAGCTCCAGAACCAGTTCCGGGCCGATTGGTCGGCGACGTCCCCGCTGCCGGCGGCGCTGCTCTGATCGCTCCTCCGGCAGGAAGCGGATCGGTGAAGTGGCCGATCGGCCTAAGATGTCAATGGGTCCCGATATACCAGATTCGGTTCGCGTCTGTCTCAGTCTTGACAGGACAAGTGGTTGCCGCCATCGAGAAAACGCCGTAAGATGTCTGACTGTGGCTATGGACGAGAATCGCCTCGGCTCTGCGTGCGGCATGACCTGGGCCGGCATCGCAGATATCATGAGGAGAGGGAGTTAAAGAACTAAAGCGCCTCACAGTTGCGTTGCGCACCCAAGGCGCTCGCCGCGGGTCTCCAGACCCCGCCGCGGGCTGGACCGAAGGTCTCCTTGACGCCTGCGCCCTTCTCGAGGAGACGTTCGGTCGGCCGGGTGGCAAGCTCGGAAGACCTTGCCACAGCGCTCCGCGGCGTGCGCAATGCAAGTGATCGGCGCTCTAACCCGCGAGAATTCGGTGGACGATCTTGGTCCATAGCGAGAATAGACATGTCTGAGAATACGGCCACCGACCTTCGTGATCTCACTTCGAGGACGAAAGAGCCCGATCCCTCGCACTTCGTTGATGACACTCCAGCCGATGATTGGACTGCCTTGCAAGACGAGAGAGCCAGCCCAACAGCCCGGATCGCAGCACTCGGTCAACTCACAGATACTCCTCAACAGAAGGACGCTCGACGCTACCTGGTGAACGAACTGGGTCGCACGGATGCCCCGCCGGAATGGCGAGACGCGATGGTGTTTGCTGCTGAAGATCTCCACTTTCCACCTGAGTTGAGGTCCGTGGCGGGCGAGCGGCTGCTGGCGATTGCTTCAACGGTGCGATCTGAACCCGAAGGGCTGGACAATGTGGTCTGGTCCGCGCTCCGGCGCGGAGCATCGTTCTTAACCCCAGAGCAGGTTGAGCGTCTGCTTCCGTTCCTGCAAGGAGGTCCAGTCAACACCCGCGCTGTCGCATTGCAGGCTCTCACGCGTCTGTTCGAGTCGCAACCGCCGGAGTCTCCGATCCTCTCGGTGGCGGACCGTGCCTATCAATTCACGACCAAGTTCCTCGACCCGGACGTTTTCGCCGCAGGGGAACCCTCATTGATTGCCCGGTTTGCGGTTTCCACCTTGGCGGTTCTTGGCGATCCGCGGCTGCACCAGGCACTCGAGCAGGTCAAGGCATTGAACCGAGGGTTCTTGACGCGTCGCTTGCAACAGGAACTCCTCCGAATCCGAAACAGTTGGCTCGACCGCGGAGTTCCGTGTGACCATCCCGCCGTGAAGAATATCGACGACGGGCTCGCTCGGTGAATGCCTGTCTGCCCGCCCGTTTGAATCCGCCCGAGACGCGCGGCACACCGTCTGAGAAACCGTCCCTGGAGGCCATGCACGTGCCCGCCCTCGTTGCTCCCGACGCGCCGGGAATATCCTTGGCCCGATTCGCAGTCATTGGGATCTACGACGATCCAGATTCCGCGTTCGTAAGACACGTCGCTCTTCTTCGAGAAGATGGCACGTTAATCTATGGCGAAAATGCCCATGTGTTTCACATGGGCCCCCCTTTGGTAGCAGGTGAACGGTCACGGGGGCAGGCTAGAGAGGACCCAACTTGTCCGTCCCACGTGGCGGGATGGATCAACCTCACGGCCGACGAGCGAGAAGGGGTGATCGACTGGCTCGCCGAGGTGGACAAGGAGAACCGCCCAGGTGGACTTGTCGGCACGTGGCGAACCTATGTTGTGGATCCTCCGGAGTGCTGGCATGAGGACGAGAAACGGGTGAGGCTATACCGTCGGTTTAGCTGCGGAGGATTCGTGTTGGCCTGCTATCGAGATGGAGCAGGTATCGCGCTCATCGAGACGCCTCCGACGGCGGCTTGGCCGGAAGTGTCACTCGACCAGATTGTCCGCGCTTACGGACCTGAAGTGCGAGGGCGGGAGAAACTTCGCCGTGGCCTGGGATTGCCGGGCGACGGCCTCTGGTCGGTCTTGTTGGCCGGGTACGTGATCCATGCGTTCGATCGGGGGGATCGTGAAATGCGAACGTCTCCTCTCGCCGTCACCGATCCCGAGTTTGCCAGGTTCAAGAGTTCCTCTGGGGCATAGGTGATCCGCCGTAGACAGCTTCCCTCAACGTCTAGCCTCGTCTTCCAGCTCGATCGCCCGAAGCACGCGGAGTGGGTAATCGGTCTGGATCACGTCGATGCCGTCGCGGATGGCGCGCTGGTAGTGGGGGATCGACTCGTGCTGGCCGATCGCGTCGCTGAAGACCTTGACGCCCCTGGCGTGGCAGCGGTCGATCAGATCCTTGGAGAGGATCGACCAATCGGTATCGAAGGCATAGGGTTGGACGCGGTCAACCGCGGCGTCGAGCTTGGCGGGATCGCGGAGCGGCGGCATCCGTCGGATTCGCGGCTCGATGCGCCGGAGTTCTTCGAGGTAGGCAATGCCTTGATACACGACGGCCCGCTCGATCAGGTCGTGCCGGGCCAGGACTTCGGCGAGGGCCTCCGGCGCGATGTCTTTGGCATCGACATACAGCTCGACCCGCCGGCCCGCCGCATCGAGGAACTCATCGAGGGTGGGAACCGCGGTGCCCCGGAACGCTCGGCCGAACCAGGATCCGGCGTCGAGGGCCGCGATCGCGGACGCCTCCTGATCGCGGACGGCACCCCGGCCCGTTGTCGTGCGGTTGAGCGTGCCGTCGTGGAGCAAGATGTGCTTCCGATCGCGGGTCGTGCGTACGTCGAACTCGACGAAGTCGGCCCCGAGACGGATGGCGTTCTCGAGGGCCGGTAACGTGTTCTCGGGAGCATAACGTGATGCCCCACGGTGATGAGCGACCTTCGGCCTTCGGCCCCGGGTGATCTTCGAGCGCCTGTCGCGCCAGGACCTCCTCAGGGCGGTCGGTCTGGAGCCAGGCGACCCCCGCGGCGATCATGCGGTCCCAGACTTCGGGCCGGTCGTCCTGGCCGAGCGCCTTCGCCTGAACCTGGATCCCGCGGCGGTGGAACTCGCGGCAAGCGCCGGGCGTGACGTCGTCGGCGTCGATCGTGACGGCTGCCGGCCGGACCTCCTCGACCCAGCCGTCGGTGCCCGTCTTCGGATGCCACGGCATCATCACGGCCAGCTCCTCGGTCGCCGCCGTGCGGACCGCCTGGAGGACTTCGGGCTTGCCGGCAAGAACGACTTGGCGAGTCATCTTCGCCGCGACGACGTCACGAGCCAGTCGGGCGGGGTCCACATCCTCGAGGTTGAGGCACAGGTTGATCCGGCCGCGCGCGAGCGTCAGGCCCTCCGCGAGCGTCAAGATTCGCGCGCGGCAAATCGCCGGGCGAATGAGGAGCCGGCGTCGAGCGCCTGGACCTCCGCCAGGGTGTGAGCGCGCACCGCCCCAGAGCCGTCGGACTTGCCCGGGAGGTCGGCATTATCGAAGAGGAGATGATGGCCGTCTTTGGTGATCCTCACGTCAACCGCGACCCATTCGACGCCGTCGGCGATGGAGAGCTCCAGCTCTCGCGCGGTGTTATGGGCGCCGGGGCCATCGCGCCGTGATGGGCCATCACCTGGATCGCGCGGGGCGGCCGGACCGGCTCGAAGAACGGGAAGGCTGGGCGATCGCCTTCTGCCGCCGCGGCCACCGATCCAAGCACGATTCCCCACCAGAGCACGAGCGTCATGACGTGTCGTCCTTTCTCCGAAAGCCACGAATGGCCGCCGTCGCGCTCGAGCCGGTCCGCGCCGAGAACATCCGCGATGTCGCGATGCGCTGGCTGAACGGCTCGACCCCCGCGCGATCCATGGTATAAAATCGGTGAGGATCCGAACCAGGTCGATCCAAAGGTCAGTGAGAGAGCAGGAACTCCAGCGAGGTGGCATCATGGATATCTTGGGTCACGGTGTCTATAGCCTTGCTGAAGCAGCAAGCCTAACCCATCTGAAGCCGCAACGCGTCCGAGAGTGGTTGAGCGGGGGGGCATCAGGTCCAGCGCCCGGCCGGTATTCCGGAGCGACTATCCTCCCGTGGACGGCGACCGTGCCATCAGCTTTCATGACCTCATCGAGCTTTTCGTCGCGGGCCACCTCAGAGATCGCGGCGTCTCCCTGCAAACGCTACGGAAACTTCATCAGGAATTGCAATCGACCCTGGGAACGAGGCACCCGTTCTGCCGTCGCGAGCTACTGACCAGCGGCGCAGAAGTCTTCACCATCGGCCTGGACGAACCGGACGCGGCGAAGATGATCGACGTCCTCTCGCGCCAGCGAGTCTTTCCGGTGGTCCTCCTGCCGTTCTTGGAGCAGATCGAGTACGACGAGGTTACGAAGATGGCGAGGCGATGGCTCATTGCGGATCAGGTCGTCATCGACCCCGCAATCGGCCTGGGCAAGCCGATCATCGATGGGATCGGCATCGCGACAGCGGTCCTCGCGGCCTCGTACCAAGCGAATGATCAGGACGCCGAGCTCGTCGCCGACTGGTTCCGAGTCCGTCCCCAGCATGTCATTGCCGCGGTCGATTTCGAAAGAAGCCTCGCCGCATGAGGTTCTTCTTCGACCGGAATCTCCCACCTCAGCTTGCCCACATGGTGGATGTGCTCGAACGGGAGCACACCGCGCGGTCGTACTACGACGACGACCGGTTCACCGATACCACCTCCGACGTGGAATGGATCAGAGTCCTCGCCGCCGATGATCCGCCGTCGATCATCATCAGTGGAGATGGGAGGATCCTCAAGAACAAGGCTGAACTCTCCGCATTGAAACAAGCCGGGCTGACGTTCTTCGCCTTGTCGCGGTCCTGGATGCATATGAAACTTTACGAGCAAGCATGGAAATTCATCAAGGTTTGGCCGGATATCGTGGAGAATGCCAGGGGCACTACACCGAGGATCTACGAAGTATCCGGTGGGGCCGGATTGAAGGTCGAGCGCATTCCCTTGTAGAAAACGAGATGCGGCACGGACTGGTGCAGGGCCTTCACGGTCGCTTCCGGTCCCGAAGGGGTCGAGGCATTGCCGGCTGATGGAGGATATCGAATCGATCACCGCGTCCGGCCCTTCGCCTTGGCCCCGGCCCCGATCCCATGCAAGAACAGCCGCGTGACCCGCTCGGGGAGATCCTCCGGCCACGGGCGCGGTAGGCTGTGGAGGATCTCCTTCATCATGCCCGAGTGCGCCACGACCTCCAGGGCCAGATCCTGTTCGGAAGATTGCGCGCGTGACGGGAACTCGCGGAAGATCCTCAGCAGGACACCTTGCATCCGGGCGCGGGTCTCCTCGAAACACGCCGACCGCGCCCCGACGCGGAAGAACTCGGTGCGCTGGATCACGTCCAGGAAGTAGTGATTCCGCTCGAAGTAGCGGAACGACTCCCGGTTCATCACCAGGAGTTTCTCCTCCGGTGGCATCTCCTCGCGCAGGCTCTCCTCGATGCGCTCGACCAGCGATTGCAGTCCGTCGTTCATGATCCCGACGAACAGGTCTTCCTTGTCCTTGTAGTGAAGATAGAGCGTCCCCTTGGCGACCTTCGCCCGCGCGGCGATGTCCTCCATCCTCACCTCGTGATAAGGGCGCTCCGCGAAGAGCTGGATCGCCGCATCGATGATCCGCCGTACCTTGGCGGGATCGGCCGTTCGCACGCGTCACCTCGTCCCAGACCTCGACAAACCCTTGCGATTCCTCCGTCACGCCACACACCGCGGACGGCCGCCTCGCCCGGTCGAAGGGTGAATTCTACCAGAGACCGCCCGTCTGCTCTTGTGCGAAATCCCACGATCCCTATAATGACTGACTAGTCAGTTCTGGAGAATGACTGACCGGTCAGTTCCAGCACGGGCAGGGCGCAATCGCGCCGATGTCGCATGGGGTCAACCTCAAGGAGGGGGGGCCGCGGATATGGCAGAGCCAGTCGGATCGAGCGGCGATGGTGTTGCGGTTGCGGGTGCGCGGACGGTCGCCTCGACGGGGCACGCGTCGCGCAACGGGCCGCATGGAGAGAACCGGGTGGAGCCGGGGACCGAGAATCGACCCGTCGCGCGATCGCGAAGGCCGGGCCGATGGGTTGTTGTGGCGACCGCCGCGGGACTGGCGATCGTGCTCGGGGCCTGGAAGGGAGGGCCATGGGTTCGAGACGTTTTCTCGCACGTTTCGACCGATGATGCCTTCGTGGTGGGCGATGCGACGACGGTCGCCAGCCGCCTCGCGGATATCGTCGAGCAGGTGCTGGTGCACAACGACGACTACGTGGAGCGCGGGGCGATCCTGGTCCGTCTCGATCGCCGGCCATTCCAGCTCGCCGTGGAGCAGATGCGATCGGACTGGGAGCAGGCGAAGTTAAACGTCGATCGGTTGGTGAAATCGCTGGAGACCGCACGTGCCCAGTGGGACCAGGCCCGGGACCAGGTCCGGTCGTCGGTCGCCGCGCTGGAGGAAGCCTGGCGGGCCGTCGAGGGGCAGCAGGAGCAGGTCCGGTCGCGGATCGCCGGCCTGCGGTCCCAGGCCGCTTCGCTCCGCGCCTCGTACGCCGAGCTGGTACTCGCGCAGAAGGATCATCAGCGCGTCAAGAACCTGGTGAGGACCCAGACGGCCACTCAGGAGGAGCTCGATCAGCGATTCGCGGCATTCCAGAGCGCCCAGGAGAAGTACAAGGTGGCCGAGCAGTCCGTCCAGCAGGCTCGCGCCCTGCTGGCGCTGGCCCCGGACTATCACCACCCCGAGCAGATCCCCGCGGACCTCGAGCGCACCAACACGGAGGTCCGGCGCCGCGGCCGCGGGGCAGCAGATCCTGGCGAACCTGGGACTCGCCTCGGGCCTCCAGGCGATCGAGCCCGAAGCTTTGCACGCGGCCCTGCATCGACTGGTGGCGAATTCCTCCGAGTCGTGGTTCGACGAGGTGCCGTCCGTGCGGACGGCGCGGACCCAGATCGATCAGGCACTCGCAATGCTCGGCGGCCCGTCGTTCGACCCCGCCCGTCCTTACGAGCACCCCAGCGTGGTCCGGGCCAGGAAAGACCTGGACGAGGCCGAGCTGCGGCTCGGCTATACCGAGATCCATGCGCCCGTCGCCGGCTTCATCAACCGACGATCAGTCAATCCGGGCGACCATGTCCAGGCCGGTCAGGGCTTGCTCGCGATCCAGCCCCTCGACGAGGTCTACATCGAGGCGAACTTCAAGGAGACGCAGGTGGCCGACCTGACGATCGGTCAGGCGGTGGCCATCTCGGTGGACGCCTATCCCGGCCGGGTCGTCCGCGGCCGGGTCTCCGGGTTCGCCCCGGCAACCGGAGCCGCCTCGTCAATGCTCCCGCCGGAGAACGCCACGGGGAACTTCGTCAAGGTCGTGCAGCGCATCCCGGTGCGGATCGACCTGGTCGAACCGAACCCGCGCGAGACCCCGTTACTCGTCGGGATGTCGGTCGAGCCGGAGGTCGACATCGAAGCCCGGCCGGACGGCCCGGACGCCGGCAGCCGGCTCCGCAGTGGCACCACCAGCCGATCGTCGAGCCAGGAGGGCCTCCGATGAGCGCGAACGCCCTCGACAATGATGGGCACGGGTCTCCCGACCCCGCCCTGCGGCCGGCGATCAACCCCTGGATCATCGCCCTGACGGTGACCCTGGCGACGTTCATGGAGGTCCTCGACACGTCGATCGCCAACGTCGCGCTGCCGCACATCGCCGGCAACCTGTCGGTCTCCATACATGAGAGCACCTGGGTCCTGACTAGCTACCTGGTTGCCAACGCGATCATCCTGCCGCTGACGGGCTGGCTCTCGTCGATCGTCGGCCGGAAGCGGTTCTACATCTCGTGCGTCGTACTGTTCACAGCGAGCTCCGCGCTCTGCGGTATGGCCACGAGCATCGAGCAACTGGTCCTGTTCCGGGTCCTCCAGGGCCTGGCCGGCGGCGGCTTGCAGCCCTCGGAGCAGGCCATCCTCATGGACACCTTCCCACTCGCCAGGCGGGGCATGGCCATGGCTGTCTATACGCTGGCGATCCTCGTCGCGCCCGTGCTGGGGCCGACCCTGGGGGGATACATTACCGAGAACTACAGTTGGCGATGGATCTTCTACATCAACCTCCCCGTCGGTGCGATCTCGGTCGTCCTGAGCAGCCTGTTGCTCTCGGATCCGCCCTACCTCAAGGAGCAGCAGGCCGCGCGGAAGGGCCAGCCGTTCCGGATCGACTTCATCGGGCTCGGCCTCTTGTCGATCGGCCTGGCCTCGCTGGAGCTGATGCTGGACAAAGGGCAGGAGTACGACTGGTTCGACTCGCACTTCATCGTCGCCCTGGGCGTCACCGCCGCGATCAGCCTGGTCGCGACAGTCTTCTGGGAACTGCGGCACCCCGCGCCGATCATCAACCTGCGGCTGTTCCGCGACCGCAATTTTTCGGCGGCATCGGTCTGCGTCTTCTTCGTGTTCGCCGTGCTCTACGGCAGCAACGTGCTGTTGCCGCAGATGCTCCAGACCCTGATGGGCTACTCGGCGCTGAATGCCGGCCTGGTCCTCTCGCCAGCCGGGTTCGTGACGATGCTCGAGATGCCGTTCATCGGTCTGATGCTCAGCCGCGGTGTCGACGCGCGCAAGATGATCGTCGCGGGTCTGGTAACCGCCGGCTTCGCGGCGATGTGGATGTCGGGCTTGAACCTCGGCGTGTCGCCCGGCATGGTAATCTCCCCGCGGAACTTCCAGACCCTCGGCGCAGGCCTGATGTTCGTGCCCCTGAACCTGATCGCCTATGCCTTCATCCCCAAGGAGCAGACCAACAACGCCTCGGGCCTGTTCAGCCTGGTCCGCAACGAGGGCTCCAGTATCGGCGTGGCGGTCACCAACACGCTCCTCCAGCGCCGGACCCAGTTCCACCAGTTCCGGATGATCGAGCATCTCCACCCCATGAATCCCACGGCCTCGACCTGGCTGACGGGCCTCTCCGGAGTGCTCCAGGGCCACGGATCCGACCCCGTCGTGGCGCGGCACCAGGGCCTGGGGATGTTGTACCGGATCGTCCAGCAACAGGCCGCGGCGGTGTCCTATCTCGACATGTTCTGGCTGTTCGGCATGCTCTCGTTCGCCGTCGTTCCCCTGGTCTTCCTCATGAAGCGATCGGGATCCGACGGCGGAAGCCTGGCGGTTCATTGATCATGTGACAGATTCCAGATATCAAATGTCAGATTCCAAATGAATTCTTTCGCAATCTGGAATCCGCAATCTGGAATCCCTTTTCAATAGCGGCAGAGACCATCTCAGGCGAAAAAGGAGATTCGTTCGATGCACGGCCTTTGTCGAAATAACCTGCGGCCGATCGTAACTCTGCGCTTCTCGTGATGGCCGGGGAAGCGCGGGCGGAGAACCTTCGGGACGCCTGGTCCATCGCGCTGGGGATCAACCCGCAGCTCCAGGCGAGCCGGCAGACAGCCGTGTCCGCCGGCCAGGAGTTAGCGTCGTCGCGGGCCGTGCGGCTCCCCCAGATCCAGACGCTCAATGGGCAGGCGTTCCTCACGAACCCCATCTCCGTCCCGAGCAGCAGTGGCCAGCCCAAGGCGGCGACCAACGGGCAGGAGCAGTTCACGATCTCGGCGGTGGCGGCGATCGTCCCGCTCTATACCGGCGGCCGGACGCGGAACACGATCGCCAGCAACCGAGCCCAGTTGAGCGCGTTCCAAGCCGACGAGATGACCACGGCCCTGGACCTGAAACTCCAGGTCGCTCGCGCCTATGTGGACGTGCTTCGCGCGAATCGGGGCGTCGTCGTCGCCCGCAGCAGCGTCGCGAGCCTCTCGGCCCAGGCCCGTGACGTGAAGAACCTGGTCACGCAGGGCAGGGGGATCCGCAACGACCTGCTCGCCGCGCAGGTCGCCCGCGCCAACGCCCAGCAGAGCGAGATCCAGGCGAACAACCGGCTGAGCATCGCCTGGGCGACCTATAACCGATATCTGTGCCGCCCGATGGACACCGTCGTCCCGCTCGAGGAGCTGGCCCAGGAGCCCCCCACGCCCGCTAGGGGCGAGGTCTCCGACCAGGACATGCTGATGCAAGATTTCGGACCGGTCACTCCGGATGAGGCACAGATCCATGCGCTGATCGACGCCGCCATGCGGAATCGCTCCGAGCTAGCCTCGCTGTCCGAGCAGTCGCGTTCGATCCTGGCCCAGGCCGCCGCCGAACGGGCCGGCACCCGGCCTCAGGTCAGCTTCCTGGCCGCCAACCTCTACCAGAACGCCCGGTTCTTTCCCACCGAAGCGGATACCGGCGCGGCCGCCTTTGTCCTCAACTGGACCCTCTTCGACGGAGGCAAGTCGCGACGTCACGCAATGGCCCTGGAGCAGCGCGCGGCGGCCGAGATCAGCCGGCGCGATGACCTCGCCGCGGGCATCAGGCTCCAGGTCCGCTCGGCCTGGCTGACCTGTCAGGAAAACCAGCGCCGCATCCCCCTGACCGGCGCCGCAATCGCTCAGGCCGAAGAGAACCTGCGGGTCGCCCGTAGCCGTTACATCCAGCAGCGCGGCACCAACACCGAAGTCCTGGACGCCGAGTCCGCGCGCGTTCAAAGCTACGATAATTACTACAACGCCCTCTACGACGCAATCCTCGCCGATTTCGAGCTCCGCCGCGCCGTCGGCGTGATCTGAACGGATCAGCGACGAGGGATCGGATCGCCTGGGCGTGGTAGAGCACCGGTCCGGTCGATACGATAGGCTTCGGGAGAATCGTGAGGCCACATCTGGTGACGCCGATCATGAAGGACCGATGCCGATGCGGAATCCCATCAGGCCGAAATCGTCCCGGCGACAATTCACCCTGGCCGACCTCATGATCCTCATCGCGGCGATCGGCCTGGGGTTCGTCGGCTCGCGCTGGTTCGTGGCGGGAATCCCATTCCCATACATCCCCCCTCAATATGAGTCCTTCCTTTTTCGAGCTTCGATGATAACCGCGCCCGTTGCATCGACATTGACCCTGACCCTGATCGTGGTCCCGATGCGTACCTTCCGCTCCCGGCGCCGCCGCATCGCCTTATTTCCCGGCATGACTGCGTGCGGCGTGGCCGCCATCACGTTGCTGTTGATCGCGATCCGCTGGGCGCTCGGATTCTATGGGTCCCGGATCGTCGGCGCCCCCGCGTGGACTTACTACGGGTTGTTCACGTTCGAGTCCTTACGCTATTGCGGGATCGGGGTCGTGGCGGCCTCGATCGTCTGGGTGTCCGCCGGCTACCGACGGTTCCGCCCCGAGCTGATCGATTGGCTCAGGCTGGCGATGGGCGTGTACTGGGTCGCCATGTTCCTGGTCGTGGGGGCGTCTGACGATCGTTACCGTGAGGTTTGGATCCTTCGACATCTCACCATCAGATCTGAGATGACGCAATCACTCGAGAAGCCCGCCGGCCCGCCGGTCTCCTTGACACGCACCACGACCGCCGGCGCGGTCGGCAACGTGCTGGAGTGGTACGACTTTGGCCTGTTCGGATTCTTCGCTCCATCCATCGCGCATCAGTTCTTCCCGGAAGGAGACAAGCTCGTCTCCCTGGTGGAGACGTTCGGAGTCTTCGCGGCCGGGTTCTTGATGAGGCCGCTGGGTGGTCTGATCTTCGGCCACATCGGCGATCGTCTGGGCCGCAAGCGCGCGCTGGAGCTCTCCGTGCTGCTCATGGCCGTGGCGACGACGATGCTGGGCCTGCTGCCGACTTACGCCTCGGTAGGAACGGCGGCCCCGCTGCTGCTCACGGTGGTCCGCCTGCTCCAGGGTCTCAGCATCGGCGGCGAGTACGTCGGCTCCATGTCCTTCCTGGCCGAGCATGCCCCGCCCACCCATCGCGGGTTTCTGGGAAGCTGGTGCTCGTTCAGCGTGGTGCTCGGCACGCTGCTCGGCTCCGGCACCGCGGCGTTGTGCGCCGGGCTGTTGACCTCGTCTCAACTGACGACCTGGGGCTGGCGCCTGCCGTTCCTGGGCGGCCTCCTGATCGGCCTGGTGGGTCTGTGGCTGCGGATGGGGGTCGCGGAGAGCCCCAGCTTCCTGGCGAACCGGGATGCCGGCAACCTTGCCATCAACCCGATCGCCGAAACCCTGCGAAACGACCGAGGCGCCATCCTGACGACGCTCGGCCTGACGGGCTTGAGCTCGGTCGGCTTCTACCTACCGTTCGTCTGGCTCCCGACCTGGTTATCTCAGATCAACGATCCACCGATGCCGGCGAACTCGGTCCTCGCCGCCAACACGTTCGCCCTGTTCCTCCTGCTCGTCCTCACTCCGCTCACGGGTCTGATCTCGGACCGCCTGGGCCGCAGGCCGATGTTCCTGGCTGCGGCCCTCGGCTATGCTTTGCTGACCTACCCGGTCTTCCTGCTATTAACGAGCCCTTCACTGCCGCGAGTCTGGCTCGCCAGCATCGTCTTCGCCCTTTGCAGCAGCCTGTTCTCGGGCTGTATGGCCGCCACGATGGTGGAGCTGTTCCCCAGCCGCACGCGCTATACCGGCGTCGCCATCGGATTCAATGTCGGCCAGACTATCCTCGGTGGCACGGCTCCGCTGATCGCCACCACCCTGATCGAACTGACCGGGAACAACCTGGCACCGGCGTCCTACTTGATCGGTTGTTCTGTGATGGTCGCAATCGCCTCCGTCTTCATCCCGGCGCGGCACGGGCGACCGCTGGATGAAGGATTAACTCCGTAGTCCGATCGCACCTCGATTTCAGAGGGTGTACGAGAAGCCCTTCGTGAGGGTTGTAGGGTGGGTCGAGCCGCGATTCATCGAGGCGAGGCCCACCAGCATCGCCTCGATTCCAGAGCCGGCTGAGCGGTTCTTCATCGTTTCTTCGCGTGCGTCGTGTATGACTGGTGGTTTCCACACAGGCTCTGACGATCGAGCGCACGAAAGACGGTATTCCCACGGAGAATGCTCTGCTCGTCTTGGACCCTTGCTCGAGAGGCGGCTCTCATGATGGACAGACTTCAGGTTGAGGACAGTCCGGAGCCAGGCGGATCGCGCTCCGACGAAGCCGACCCGGCCGGGAGGCCGCGACGACTCCGACCACGGATCCAGGTGCGGTCCCTGGTCGTCCTGGGGATCGGCATCGGCGTGGTCTGGCTGGGCTTGCGTATCATCTGGGAGCGAAAGCATCCGGCCGCCGTGTCCGCTCGGAAGATCCAGCAAGGAGATGCCGGCGCTCGGATCGCGGTGATCCACGAGCTCGAGGGCCTCGGCCGAGTCGACCCCGAGGTGGCGATCCCCGCGCTGGTGGTCGGCCTGGAGGATCCGGATGCCACGGTCCGCGCCGCGGCGGCCATGGCCCTGGTGTCGGCGACGAACGGCGCCGGAGCGGTCGAATCCGCCTACGACGAGTTCCGCGACGCGATCAACGCCTTGAACCGATCCCTGAAGGACGAACGGGCTGACGTGCGGGCCGCGGTCGTGCAGGCACTCTGGATGGTCACGATCACGTGGTCCGGGCCAGCGGGTTGGATCGACCGGTCGAAGGTGTTCGACACGCTGGTGGCCGCGGCCGGCGACCCGGATGCCGGGGTTCGCCTCTCGGCCTTGCGCGGCATCGGAGCCGTCGGCATCGGGGTGGTCGATGTACCGCCGCCGGTCCTGGTGGCGGCGATGGAGGAGGAGTCGGAGCCGAACCGCGCCGCGGCCGCCTTTGCGCTGGCCCACTTCCGACGCGGACTCTCTCAGCTTGTTCCGGCCCTGCTCCGATCGCTGGAGTCAGCTCGTCCGGAGTTCCGCCCGAAGTATCGAGAGGTCCTGGGAGCGATCCGGGCGCTCCAGTTTTCCGCCGAAGCCATCCCGGCCCTGATCGTCATGCTGGGCAGTGCCGATGCCGAAACCCGCCTGCTGGCGACCACGGCGCTGGTGACCTTCAAGGACAAGCCAATCGCGGCGATCCCGGCGTTGATCCACAGCCTGGATGACGCGCGCGGGACGAGCCCGGCCGGTGCGGAACCGTCGAGCCAGGAATTGATGGCCGCGGCCGTGAGGCCGCAAGGGCCGTTCGCCATGGCGAACGCGTCGACGAGCCGCCAGGACGCGGTGATCGAGGCCGTGAAGGCGCTGGGCCAGCTCGCACCCGGGACCGACCAGGCCGGCGCGGCGATCGCCAGGCTGGCGAAGGTGCTCGGGTCCGGCAGCGCCCCGCTTCGTGTCGCCGCGGCTCGGGCGCTGGCGGAATTCCCCAACCCCGTTTACGCTTCGAGATCCGACCACGCCGACCCCAATCAGATCGCGGCCTTGACCGCGGCCCTCGGCGATCCGGAGCCGCCGGTCCGCGCCGCCGCGCTCCGGGCGTTCCCTGATGTGGGGGAGAAGATCCGGTTCGCGGCCTCCGACGCGCTCAATGACGCGGTCGCCCGGGTGATCGAGGATCCCGTCCCCGAGGTCCGGACCCAGGCGGCTGCGGCCATCCTTCACTACGGGGACGTCGCCGATCGCTTCTTCCCCGCCCTGGTCCGCCACGCCGAGCACGACCCCGACCCGGAGGCGCGCTCCATGTTCTGCTCGGCTGTCGGCCTGGACTCCGGAGGGTTGACCGCGAAAGTGACCCCGGCGATCACCCCGGTGCTGATCGGGGCCCTGTCCCGCGACGAGCCGAAGCTGCAACGGTCCGCAGCCCGCATGCTGGGCCGGATCGCGCCCGGCACGCCCCAGGCCACTGCGGCGGTCGCGGCGCTGACGAAGGTTGTGCGTCCCGAGGAAACCGAGTTGCAACAAGAGGTCGCCTCGGCGCTGGGCGGCTTCGGCCCGGCCGCGGCGCCCGCCGCGCCCGTCCTGGCCCGAGCGCTGCAAGAAGCGGTCGACCGAGGGCATCGGCCGGCGTCGGCCTGGATGACCATGGCCCTGGTCCGGATCGACCCGCGCTCGCCGGCCGCCGCCAAGGCGATCCCCGTCCTCGTGGGCGCACTGGCGTCTCCGGGAAAGTACCGGATCGATGAGAAGGACGTCGCCGAGGCCCTGGGCCACTTCGGCCCGGCCGCGGCCGACGCCGTGCCCGGCCTGATCGCGCTGTGGAAGAAACCGAGTTACCCGCTCTGGTATCGCACCGCGGCGGCTCGCGCGCTCGGTGAGATCGCGCCGGAGACCCCCCAGGCCGACTCGGCCGTCGCGGCCCTGACCGAAGCCCTCCAGGACGTGCACGTGGAGAGGTCGCGGGGAGACCGCGGCAGCGAGGACGTCATCGCAGCGCTCGCCCCATTCGGCCCCAAAGCCGCCGGCGCGATCCCTCATCTCCGCGAGCTGGCCAAGGTCCCGAATGCCAAGGTGAGTGAGGCGGCCCGGAAGGCCCTGGGCGCGATCGAGGGCACTTCCTGATCGGCAATGCCATCGCGGTAAGAGCCGCGTGAAGCGATGGCGAAGCCCGGTTGACGCTTGCTCCCGGAAGGCCGACAACAGTAATGTGGTCCAGTAAGCCTCACAACGACACTGTCGTTGGGGAGCGTGTGATGGTCGAATCCGCTGGCATCAGGAGGGGACGAACATGAATGGCGATCTTCGAAGAGTGTGGGGAGCTGCCTGCATCCTGGCCATGAGCGCGGGAGCCGCATTCGCGCAGACTCCGGCGACTCCTCCAGCCAAGAAGGCCGAGTCCGCCAAGCGGGCCTCGATCTACGACAAGACGGCCGACGCGAAAGTCCAGGTCGAGAAGGCGACCGCCCGGGCGAAGAAGAACGACCAGCGCGTCCTGCTCATGTTCGGCGGCGACTGGTGCGGCTGGTGCCACAAGCTCCACGAGCTCTTCGCCAGCAACCGCGAGATCCGCAAGACCTTGAGCGATGAATATGTCCTCGTCACGGTGGATCTCGAATCGCCGAATGCCAAGGAGCTGCTCGAGACGTGCAAGAAGGCCCTGGGCAAGGAGGAGTCGCAGAAGAGCTTCGGCTATCCCTTCCTGGCGGTGCTCGACGCCGAGGGCAAGGTCGTCAAGGCGCAGCAGACCGACACACTCGAGGAGGGCGACCACCACGACCCGAAGCGGGTCCAGGCGTTCCTGGACCGCTGGAAGATCGCCGCGAAGGACGCGAATCATGTCCTTGAAGAGGCCCTATCGCGGGCGTCGTCCGACGACAAGCGTGTCCTGCTCACCTTCGGCGCCCCCTGGTGCGGCTGGTGTCACAAGCTCCACGACTGGCTGGCTCAGCCCGAGATCGCGACGATCCTCGACCGCGACTTCATCGTCACCCAGGTCGACGTCGACCGCATGACCGGCGGCAAGGACGTGATGTCGCGGTACCGGCCCGACCCCTCGGGCGGGATTCCCTGGTTCGCGATCCTCGACGCCAAGGGCAAATCGCTGGCGACCTCCGACGGGCCCGGCGGCAACATCGGCTATCCGGCGCAGCCCCAGGAGATCGGCCATTTCCTGTCGATGGTCAAGGGACAGAGCCGACGCATCGACGACCGCCAGTTGGATCAGCTCCGGAAATCCCTGGAGGAGGCCGCCGAACGGCTCAAGCAGCCCTCACACCGTTGAGCGGCCATCCCCGAGTCGCGAGCTCGCCGGGACGGAGCCGACTCCCGGCCGGCCCGCGACTCAGGTCTGTGCAAAGGCTTTCAGCGCCGACTCCTCGCTGTCATAAAATTCCACGACATGAGGAAGTCCAACGATCTCGGCCCCGACGCGCACGTCCGGGTGAATGTTGCAGAACTTCACCGCCCGTTGCCGTTCCTTGGCGCATTTCACCAGCTTGAACAGGCCCGAGTATCCCATGCTGCTGAAGTAGTGGGTCCGGCCCAAGTTCACCAGGATCGGCTTGCACTCCGCCTGTTCGGCGACGGTCATCAGCTCGGCGATGAACTCTTTGGCCCGGTCTGGGCCTTGAATATCCTTACTCATCATCTCGATGACCACGACGCCATCGACATGTCGCAGGCGGAAATGTTCGAACTCAGGGGTGGACATCACCGGGCCCTTTCTGGCGGATCCTCGGAATCTCGACCACGATCAGTCTGATATTCGATGATAATCACCAGGCGCGCGTTTGACGACTCACCAATATCCCGGACGCTCGATCGGCGACCATTCCAACCGATGAACCGCCACGCTCATCCTACGCGATTCCGTCGTCATTGGTGACACCGCTTCCGAACCTCGCCTGCCAGCGATCCCCTTCAGGTGACCGATCCACCATCGACGTTCAGAATCGCCCCGGTGATGTACTGAGCCGCCGGCGAGGCCAGGAACGCGACCGCCTCGGCGACCTCCGCGGGCTTGCCGAACCGCCGGAGCGCGGTCATCGCACGCTGGTTCTCGGCGTATTGGCCGTCGGCCGGGTTCATATCGGTGTCGATCGGTCCGGGCTGGACGGCGTTGACCGTGATGCCTTTGGGCCCGAGGTCGCGGGCCCAGGCGCGGGTGAAGCCGTTGATGGCAAACTTGGTGGCACTGTAGATGCCGACCCGGGGCATCGGCACCCGTTCGCCCAGGATGCTGCCGATGTTGATGATCCGTCCGCCGGAGGGGAGCACCCGCGCCGCGGCCCGCGCCGATAGGAATGCCGACCGCACGTTGACCGAGAAGGCCCGCTCGAATTCCTCATCGGTGGCCTCCAGCAGCGATGCGGTCTCGTAGACCCCCGCGTTGTTGACCAGGACGTCCAGCCGGCCGAACCGCTCGATCGCCCGGTTCACGACCTCGGCCGGCTCCTTGGGATCGGCGGCATCAATTCGCGCCGCGTGCGCATCGACACCCAGCGCGCGAACCTGCTCCAGCACCGCCTGCGCGGCTTCCGGCGACTTCTGGTAAGTCAAGAGCACGTTCAGCCCGTCGCGGGCCAGCCGGACCGCGATGGCCGCGCCGATCCCTCGGCTCGCCCCCGTGACGATCGCAACACGACGCTCTGGATCGTTCGACATGGCATCCTCGGTTAAGGCTTTCCGCTCAAGGAACGAGTACACCGATCGCGAGCAAGGAGCCGGGAATAGCGATCGCGTAGCCGACGATCACGAGTGCTCCGAGCAGGGCGAGGACCTGGTCCCGTGCCGGCTTTCTCCTGACCCATGGCCAGACCAGGCCCATCATGAGCAGCGGAACGGCGACCAGGACGCCCCAGACAAACATCACGCGGTCCGGGCAGCCGTATATGACACCCGCCTTGAGCGTCCAGATCGGCGCCGCCGCAACTGCGACGACGACTTGCAGGGTCCTGATCCGAAATCTCATGACCATGACGTCCCCATCATCCCAGTGCCGGCCGGGATCATGACTTCTCCAGGTGCTTCTTCAGCGCGTTGATACTGGCCCAGGGACCGGTGATCGTGGCCGCATCCGAACCCAGTGCGATGTGAATCCGCGTGCCTTCGGAACGGAGAAGCGCTCTCGGCTCATAGACCATCGAGGTTTCATCGGCTTCCAGAGCATGGTAACGGAACTTCTGGATCTGCCCGCCCAGCCGCTCCAGGAAAGCGTCCCGGTCCTGAAACGGGATCGTGACCGAACCCGTGCGCGTGGTGATCGCCATGGCGACCGTCAGGAAGGTCCCCACCGTCAGACCGAAGAACGCCCCCGATGGGATCAGGATCTCGAGAAAGCTCTTACCCATCCAGATCGCCATGAACATCGACCAGAATGTCGTCAGGATGATCGTCTCTACAAAGAAGATGATGACGAGTAACCAGCCGTGAGCCAATCGTCTTGCTGGTTTCGCCGTCGGCTCCGCCATCGCGCCGGCTTCGGGCGACTCCGGAGTGCGGCTCCTCGTGGCCCAGACGGCCAGGGCGCCTGCGACCGGTGTCGCCAGGAGCACGCCGCCGATCAGGCCGGCGACCACGGTGATGAAGAATCCCGCGATGCCGCGGTCCTGCCGATGGCGGTTGAAGCCGAGCACCAAGGGAATCAGCCCGCAAATCCCTCCAACGGCGACTCTGCCCAGAAGCACGCCGATCAGGATACCGCCCGGTTGTTCGGGATTCATGGCGGTCGTGCTCCGAACGATGGCCGTGGTTCCGGCGCGGACGGATACCCCGGTCTGGTCCCCCATCCGGGAGAGACACGAAAACACCGATACATTATTGGAGCATGCGATCGATCTCGCAACGGGGTGCCTTCGAGGAATCGTGAGCGATCGGCGGCTCACGGGGAATCGCGGGCACTCCGGCTCTGGGACGGGTCCGCTCGTTTTGCTACAATTGTCAAAGGATTCCCGAGGGTCGGGGGATTATCAGGCCAGATCGAGGATAGGCCATGCAGACGAGTCGGAGAAGGCATCTGACCATAGGCCGTTTGATGATCGTGATCGGGGTGATCGCCCTGGTCTTCGCCCTGACCCGGGTGGACGCCGCGCCCGGGGTGAGCCTCTGCGTCTTCGCGGCCTGTACCTGGTACCTCGCGTCCCGTCGGTTCGCCGAGGCGATGGCGCGGCGCACGGCCGAAGGATTGACGACCAGCCCGGCGCAGCGGGCGGGCATCCTCGCAAGGGCCGCGAGCATCGCCATGGTAGCCATCGGGCTGCCGGATGCCGCCTTCCTGGCCGGCTATTACGGCTACATGGAGGCGGTGATTCGCATCACCTTTCAAAAGGGACCATGGAGTCCGATCTACGACCCCTGGCACATGACCGCGGGCGTGGTCTTGGGCATCATCTCTGCGCTGTACGTCGCGTCGATGGTCAGGCAATGGGTGGGACCGATTGCCGGCAAGAAACCGAGGTCGGCAGCGACCCCGGCCCAGGAACCGATTCGTTCCCGCGCCGAGCCCGAGCGTGTCGCGACCACCGGGGGTTGACCCGCTCGGAGTCGCGGTGGAACTCAGATCCGTTCGGGCTGGCCGATGGTGCGTTCGTTCCGCACGTTGCCGGTGTTCAACGTGGAAGCGGGTTCGAACAGCAGGACTTGGGCCTCCTCTTCGGCGACGGGCCGATGCTCGACACCACGGGGAACGATCAGGAACTCGCCTTCCTCGAGCCAGACCTGCCGGTCCCGAAACTCCATCCGGAATCGCCCCTTCACCACCAGGAAGAGCTCGTCCTCATGCTCGTGATGGTGCCAGACGAACTCGCCTTGAAACTTGACCAGCTTGAGGTGCTGGCCGTTCAGCTCGCCGACGATCTTGGGGCTCCACGAGTCGTGGATCTGGGCGAGCTTTTGCGTGAGGTTCACTTTTTCCGCAATGTCGTGGCCCATCGGTTTGTCTCCGCTATGGGTGGTCAAGGATCCGCGAGTTCACTCGCCCCTCTGGCCGCGCACCGCCGCGGCGGCCAGCTTGGCGACGAACTCGGCATGCTCGGGCGAGGCCAGACCGCGATCGAGAGTAGCGAAAACCGTGGCGATGTCGTCACCCAGGAGCGCGACGGGATCGAGCCATAGGCCGGGAAAGACCTTGGACCGATAAAGACCATCGCGATCGCGACGCCTCTTCACCAGCTTCTTGCCCCGGCGGATGAACCAGTAGAGCTCGTCCGGGTCGCGAGCGTGGACGATGTATTCACGGACGCCCGCGCGCTCGTAGTCGGCTTTCTTCTTGCCGAGGTCGATCCTCCGGCTGGACTTGGCGACTTCGACGACCAGCTCGGGTGCGCCGATGACGTACTTCTCAGAGCGGGTCCGGCCGCCGTACTCGGGCAAGATGCGCATTTGCACGTCGGGCTGAGGGACGCCGACCTCGTCCAACAGTGTGGTCACATCTGCGAGAACCTGGGTGCCGGGAGTCCGGGCTCGATAATGAACGAGCCAGGCAACCAGGTCGGGGGACGAGGCGCCGTGTTCGATTCTGAGTGGGCTGGGCACGTGGACAATGCCTCCGATCAGCTCGGCCGTGAAGTCGGGCGGCGTGAGTTCGTAGCGGCGCATGAACTCAGCCTGGCTGAGCCGCTGACCGGCAACGAGGGGTGGTCGGTCCGCTGGTGGCCATCGTTCGGCGGTGCTCATGAGCATTGCCTCCGGGCAGCGGTTCGGGTCGGGCCAGCCCGACGATCCCCGGTCTGGTGCCGCTCACCGACGGGGGACGGGAGAGCCGCATTCGCGGCAGGTGGTGGCGCTCATGTGGACGGGCTTGCCGCATCCGGGACAGACCCTCAAGCCGGCCTCGAACTTGACCTTCGACGGTGGAAGCATGCCGTCGGAGGCCTGTCCGGGAAGGAATCCGGAGACGGCGGACACGACGCCGGGCGTGGCGTCGCGATCGTACGCGGGGCGGTCCGGGCGGCCTCCATGACGCGCGCGCCCCATTCCGCCAATCGAGCCAGGTCTTCTTCGTCCATCTCGTCGGTCCGCGACTCCGAATCGCCGATCGGACTGCTCATCGGAGCCCCGCTCGGCCAGGCCGGGTCCGGCACCGGGACCACTCGTCCGCAGTCCGGACACTTGCCTGCTTCCGCACGGCTCGACGCCAGCACTTTCAGCCGGCGTCCACACGGGCAGTGGAACCGGATGAAGCCGTCCTCCGACTCACCCCCGCCGATCAGTGATCCCGCCGATCGGTTCCGGCGGCGCAGCCGGATCCGCGCACCACAACGTGGGCAGTCGATCCGATCCGGACCACTCGCCTTGACGTCGATCGCTTCGCCGCAGCGGCAAGTTACGCGCGCCATCGTCAGCACCGGGGTTCGAGTGAGGTGCTCCGTGAGCACCGATGGAGGAAAGTCCGGTGCGGATCGCGCATCCTACCGGCCGACACCTCGGAGCAAACTCTCCACGGGGATCACGCTATTGAAGCTGCCGGAGCGGAACCCTTCGAGGTCGAGAGTGACGAACTTGAAGCCCAGAGCGCGGAAGGCGGCGATCAGCTCGCCGCGGAGGTTCAACTCGGCGAGGCGGGGCAGGTCGTCGAGTGGGACCTCGATACGGGCCAGGTCCCCCTTGTGATAACGGACCCGCAGGACTGCGCAAGCCTTTCTGGCGGAGCCACTGCTCGGCCTGATCGATCATGCGGACGCGTTCGGGGGTCACCTCCTCACCGTAGGCGATCCGGCTGGAGAGACACGGCGTTGCCGGCTTGTCCCAGGTGGGGAGGCCCCAGGCGCGAGCCAGGGCCCGGACGTGATCCTTGGTGAGACCGCATTCCTGGAGCGGGTGGCGCACCCCGCGCTCCGCGGCGGCGCGCATGCCCGGGCGGTGGTCGCCCAGGTCGTCCATATTGGCTCCCGAGGCGATCGCGTCAACTTCGAGTTGGTCCATCATCCCGGAGAGTCGCCCGTAGAGCTCGCTTTTGCAGAAATAGCAGCGGTCGGGCTGGTTGCGCAGATAATTCGGATCCGCGAATTCCTCGGTACGGATCACCCGGTGACGGATGCCGATCTGCCGCGCCAGCGCCTGGGCCTCCTCGAGCTCGCCCGCGGCCAGGCTGTCGGAGACCGCCGTGACGGCGATCGTAGCATCCCCCAGCGCGTCGAACGCCGCCTGGGCGACCACCGTGCTGTCGACGCCCCCGGAAAAAGCGACCGCCACCCGGCCATAGCCGCGCAGGGTCTCCAGCAACCGCTCGCGGTGCGCGTTCAGCGTCGGGTCGGATTCGGTCCAAGCGCTGCGGCTCAAGAGTCACCTCCCTACCAGACCACCGGTCGGATCGTTCTCATTGTCGAAGGCTGTGCCCATTATTGTACCCGGCGACGGGAAGCCCCCTCAAGGTGACGGTTGGCCGGTTGTCAATCGCCGGAGCGAGAAATGCATGCAACGTGGCGTCCGTGTGAGGTTTCGATGAGGGTGGTTATCGCTTGCGTTGCACGCGGTCCAGGAGCATGGGGACTGGCTTCCAACCCTGGGTAGACCCATCACTTCCGAGCAGAATGCCCGAGGGCCGAGTGCCTGTCCCCATGTTCCGCGCCGGCTGACCTCGCCCCGACCGTCTCGCGATTTGCTAGTTTCTCCCCGACCAGCGAGCGGTGACCGTTTGGACGGATCACCGTCGGTCTCGTGAAAGCGCGTCATTCGCCGGAGGGCGGGGAGAAGCCGGTCCGGCCGGGATGGTGTTTCCGGGTCAGAATACCTCGCCGCCGATTTGCTGGCCATCGACGCAAATCTTGATCTCAACCGTAAAGTGCGCTCGGCAGAAAACCTCGACCGTGTGAAACTGGCCTTTCAGCTCCAGTTCGGTCGCCAGGAGCGGCTCCCTCCCGGTCAAGGCGAACAGGGTCCTATTCTCGCCCCGGAACTCGCCGTTGATGAACAGCTTGGCCCCGCTGAACCAACTGTTCACGTCCAGGATCTCGTGGCCATAGTAGTTGGCCATCACTTTCTTGACCATGGTGACAGATCCTCGGGTTGAGCCGTTGCGAATCCAGCAGCGGGCCGCACGGGGGCATTCCTTCGCGCTGCCCGGGAAATGCGCGAACGCGGCACGATCACTTCCGCAGGTGAGGCCGCAAACTACCAGGAAGTGGACGCCCTGTTCAATGTGTGACCGCACGGTCTCCCCGTTTTCCGCCGACGTTCAGCCGAATGCACTTGGGTCGCGTACAGGCCCGTAGGGTGCTCTGTGAGCACCGATGCTTGACGCCGGTCCTCCGCGGTGCTCACAGCGCCCCGTTGGCCGATTAGCCATATCACATCTCTCGGCAGCCGCAAATCCACCGAGGGTTACTCGGGCTCCCGGCCGCGGAATCACAAGAGGTTGAAAGTCGAGGACAATAGTAGTAGGATGAGTTAAGGTTTTGAGTCCCACCACCAAAGTTGCCGATGGTGGACTTCTCGAGGAAGAAAGGTCGCTCATGGCCCACCCGCGAAAGACGTTCGGGCCTCTCCTCCACGGCACCCTGATCGTCGGGGTGTGCGTCGTGCTCTACGTCGGCACGGTGCGGCTCAGGATGTGGTACACCGGTGAGCCGGGGACGCCACAGGTCAACCTGGAGGCAAAGGTGGCCGCTCTCGTCCCCTTGGTGGCGACGGGCGATCGGGAGAGCCGCATCACGGCGATGCACTCGCTCGGGCAGACGTTGCAGGGATTGGCTCCGAGCGGGTCCTATGTGCCGGCGCTGGCGGCGCTGCGCGGTGCGATTCGCGATCCGGACGCGTTGGTGCGCGCGGCGTCGGCTGAGTCTCTGGGACTTCTCGGGCCGTTAGCTCGTCCGGCGGCCGACGAACTGACCGCGGCGCTGAAGGACGACGATCTCGAGGTGCGGATCGCCGCCGCGCGTGCCCTTCTGAGAATCGGCGGCGACTTCCAGGAGCCGGCCCTCCGCGGGCTCGCCCGAGTGGTTGCCGACCCGGAGCCGATACCGGACCGTAGATCCGTCATCGAGGTCATGCAGTTTGCCGGCGAGCCAGGTCAGGACGCGGCTGCCCAGGCGCTCGCAAGCCTGCTCGCGAACAAGGACGGAGCGGTGCGCAGCGATGCGGTGAGCTGCGTCTCGGCCCTCGGAGTCGGCGCCGCACGCCTCCTGCCGGCCCTCGATGTCTTGCTGAAGGCCGACGACCCCGCCGTGCGGTACACCGCCGCTCTGGCCGCGATGCAGGCGTTGGACGCCGACGCGAATCCCAGCCCCCAGATCGTCACGATCCTGGAGAACGCTGTCTCCGATCCGACTCTCTCACTGACGGAACGGCAGAACGCCCTCACGGCGTTTTATTCGTCCGGATCGGCGGAGTTCGGGAACGCGGGGATCGTCGCTGCCACGTTCCCCGCGGGATCGCCCAATCCGTCAGCGCTACGACGGTGCGGCCGGGAACTGACGCGACAACTCGAACACAAGGACGCCGATGTTCGCCTCGCCGCAGCAACGCTCCTTCACATGATCGATCCCGAGAACCTCGCCGGGAAGAATGAGGCAGCCGGGATCGCCAAACCCTGATGTCGCATCGAGCAACTCCCCTCGGCTGGCGGGGCCCCATCGCCTGCCCAGCGGCCTACGTGCGGCCATCACCCAATTTGATGCCCTTGCCAGGGTCTCCTGACCTCGCCCGGGTGCCCGGCGTTGGGCGCGGGTCTCCTGACCCCGCCCGGGTGCGGAATCCCACATTGCGACAGTGGGCCAACCGCCCTATCATCGGCGAAGCGAGAATCCTCGTGGAAGTCGGCGAGGGAGCGTTCCACCCACCATCGACACTTGCGGGAATCGGTGATCGACCATGATGACGCAGTCGGAAAAGGGACGAGTTTTTCGTGCGCTCCACGAGGGCGACGGTACTTTCATTATCCCCAATCCGTGGGATGTCGGCCCGGCAAGGCTGCTGGCTCATCTCGGCTTCAAGGCGCTGGCGACCACGAGCGCCGGGTACGCGTTCTCCGTGGGAAAGCGAGACTACAAGGTCGGCCGCGATGAGATGGTCGCCCACGTCGGTGCGATCGCGTCAGCCACCGATTTGCCGGTCAGTGCCGACCTCGAGAACGGCTACGGTGACACCCCCGAATCCGTCGCGGAGACGATCCGTCTGGCCGCCGAGGCCGGAGTCGTCGGTGGCTCGATCGAAGACACGACCAATCGCCCCGAGAATCCGATCTACGAACTCGGCGTCGCGGTGGAGCGGGTTCGCGCCGCGGCGGAGGCAGCGCGGGCGCTTCCGTGGTCGTTCACGCTGACGGCTCGGGCGGAAAACTACCTCTGGGGACGGCCCGACCTCAAGGACACCATCAAGCGCCTTCAGGCTTATCAGGACGCAGGGGCGGACGTACTCTATGCGCCGGGCCTCGCGACCCAGGAAGACATCGCGGCGGTGGTCCGTTCCGTGGATCGCCCGGTGAATGTCGTGATGGGTCTGCGCGGCGTTCCATTGAGCCTCGCCGAGCTTTCCAAGCTGGGCGTGAAGCGGATCAGTGTCGGCAGCGCGCTCAGTCGGGCCGCGCTCGGCGCGTTTCCTTGCGCGGCCCGCGAGATGCGCGAACACGGCACGTTCACTTTCGCAGATGAGGCCGCGAGCTACCAGGAAGTAAACGCCATGTTTGAGCCGTGACGAATGGTTCTCCGAGCGAATCGCACAGGGTCGCGAGTCGAAGCTAATTCCGGCTGGAGTCGTGTGGCCCGTGCGAAGCGTCCCGAGGAGTTGACGCCCGGTTGGCGGACTGCCATTCCGCCTCGGTCAGCTTCACGGATACGCCGCTGTCGAGGTCGAACGGGTCGTCGATGAAGACGTCCTCGAACCGCCCCGAACGCTTGAGCCGCTCGAAGCAGCAGGCCAGCCGGAACGCCGTGATCCGACCGGAAAGCTCTTCGAGTTGCGCCGGGTCGTCGGCATATGCGGCCATCAGGGCCTGGGCGTCGTCGAGGCTGATCCCCGGGTGCAGGCGGCGGGCGTAGAGGACTGAGGCGGCGGTGATCAGCTCGTGGCTGAGCTCCTCCGGGCGGTCGCCTTCGAGGAGGGCGAGCATCCAGTCCGGGAGATCGGCGGGCCGCGTCGCGTCGGAGGTCATGAGGAATGCGATGATCCGCAGCTCGGCATCGGTCATGGACGCCCTCCTTGGGAATCGAACGGAGGCCGGTGGCCGGTCGTTGGCCTGGTGTACGTAGCCATCCATCGTATCCATGCGTTCCATTCGACTCCAGCCCAATCGGCGGCGAGAATCGTCGGGACGTCCGCCGAGGTCTGAATGGTCCTGGAGGCGGCAGGATCGGCAGAGTCAAAAGACCGGTGAAACGATCCGTTCATGGATCACGCAAGCGCTCAGGAGGACCATCAGCGGCAAGTCGTAAGCGGTCCGGAGTCCGTCGTCCATCTTCGGGAGCTGATCGAGCAGCGCCACGACCCGCGACTGGTCGAAGAATGGCAAGGACTCCAGGGTCGGTCCACGCAGCGTATCCTGGATGAGTTGGTAGAGCCGGCCGTCGGGGGACAGAGCGGCCGGGGGCGTCAAAAACGGGTGCTTTTGCCGGGCGTAGACCGTCGCCGTCAGGACCGGTCGGGCGGCCTCGCGCAACACGTATTTTTCGACTGTCCCCCGGATCTTCTGGTCCAACGGCAGGTCCCGGGCCAGCTCCACCACGTGGTGGTCCAGGAACGGCAGCCGGCCCTCGATGGAGTGGGCCATCTCCATGCGGTCGCCCAGGAACGTCAACACATAGTTCGGCAGCATCACCTTGGCCCACAAGTAGAGCGACTGATTCACGGGCGCACGGCCGGCGAGCTGTCCGGGTACGTCCAGGCCATCCAGCAGGTCGCGATAAGCGTCGCGGTCCGCAAACTCGGCGGCGAAGTCGGGCGCGAACAGGGCGAGGAGCTTGTGGGCCTGGGTCGCACCAGTCTCCAGCCAGGACGGCGCGAAGCCCAGCGCGGCGCGGAGGACTTCCAGCGATGCCCCCTTGCCGTCGGGCAGCAGGAGGCCGCGCGAGACCAGGTTGCGCTCCTGGAGCTCCTCGAGAAGCGCCGGGACGGACGCCGCATCGCGGCCGGTGGTCTCGTGGTCGTGGAGCCAGAGATCGCGGCGGAAATGCGGGTAGCCGGCGAGGATCTCATCGGACCCCTCCCCCGTGAGCACCACCTTGTAGCCGGCATCCCGCACGGCGCGGCTGAGCAGATACTTGGCCACCCCGTGCGCGTTGAGCGCGAGCGTCTCGGCGTGGGCGACCGCGTCGGCGAAATGGTCGGCCAACTCCGTTTGCGTGATCGGGATCGGGTGGAATTCGGCATTCGCCAGACTGGCCATCTCCCGCGCGATCGCCGTCTCGTCGTACTCCGGCCGGTCGAAACTCAGGGTGAACGCCCGGATCGGATCCGATCGATGGGTGGCCGCCATTCCCAGCACGGCGCACGAGTCGAGCCCGCCGCTCAGGTAGCAGCCGACCGGCACATCGGCGCGGAGCCGGAGGCGGACCGCCTCATCGAACGCCCGGCGGAACTCCTCGACATGCTCGACATCCGGGCGCACCGATCCGGCCCGGTCGGCGGCCGGGTAGTCGAAATCCCAGTAGCGGACCAGCCGGACCTCACCGGCCGAGGCGATCAGGTAGTGCCCCGGCGGGACCTGTTGCACGCCCTCGAACAGCGTGCGGTCCTGCGGCGGCGCCTGGTGGTGGACGGTCCGGAAGAAGGTGTCGCGGTCCCAACGGGCCGGGATGCCCGCCGCGAAGAGCGCCTTGGCCTCCGAGGCGAGGACCAGCACATCGCCCCGCCAGGCGTAATACAGCGGCTTGATCCCGAATCGGTCCCGCGCCGCGAAGAGCCGGTCCGTGCGGCCGTCCCAGAGGAGGAAGGCGAATTCGCCGCGGAGCTGCTCCAGACAGCCGGGACCGCGCTCCTCGTACAGGTGCAGGGCGATCTCGCTGTCCGATCGGGTCCGGAGCCGATGGCCGCGTTTCCTCAGATCATCCTGGATGCGCTCGAAGTCATAGAACTCGCCGTTGACCACGATGTGCAGGCGCCCGTCCTCGCTGGCGATCGGTTGGTCCCCGGTCGCCAGGTCGATGATGCTCAGCCGCGCGTGGCCCAGGCCGACGCGATGGCCGGGGTCCAGCCAGGTGCGTTGACCATCCGGGCCGCGGTGCGACAGCCGTCGGGTGGTGCGCTCCAGCTCCTCGGAGTTGACCGCACCCGTCGGCGAATAGATCCCCAAGATGCCACACATCGCGATCCTCCGCATGGGCTCGGAACGTTCAGGAGGGAGAAAAGGGGACGAAACCGATTAACGTCATCAAGAAAATACATCATTACATCATTTTATAATAAAAATTATTTATTACAATCTTTTTTCTCAGTCGTTAATACGCCGTGATCCTCTCGGCCGGGTCTGCTCGACTTCAGCCTTGATAATCCCATCAAGCCACCCAGGATCAGACAGGCCCCCAAGAGGACCATACGGCCAATCAGTCGAACGGGCGATACGACCACCCAGCCCCATGCCGCGTCGTCGATCAGCGCCAATAGCATTGCAATCCCCAACCCAACCAGCGCCCCGCGACAGAAAGCCGCGATGTCCCAATCTCGGCGCCTCTCGAGCCATGCCGCGACCAATCCGACCACATACGCCAGCATAAAGCTCAAGAAACAAGCCATCCAGTACTCGCCGATCCAGAGGAATCCGAGCGAGATGCCGATTGTCCTCTCTGCCGTGAGGTATTGGTACCAACGGACCAGCAGGCCCAGAGGATGGAGCCGCTCCGTCGCGACCAGGTTTGCCATGACGAGGAAAGCGATGACAAAGACGATCAGGAACGTGTACTGAAAGGCTTGAAGCGAATGCTTCAAGATCAGCTTCCAGAAGATCACGAAGTCGATAGACCCCACGAAAACCCAGAGCGTGGGGAATGTGACAATGCCCAACGGTACAGTGCGCATGATGGCCAAGTTCGCGGCGGCCAGCGCCACGACCATCATCACCTGGCCGATCGAGACCCGTTTGGCGGACATGGCACAGGTCTCCTTGCAAGCTGCCAGGATCTTCAGTCGGCGAGGCTGCGACGATGCAATCGCCTCGCTTCTGCGCGCTTCTTCCGGAATCGAGCCCAACGACGGGCGTGAATCCTCTCACGATTGTCAAAGGATAGCGTAGGCTCCGGCCGTCGGCGCCGCAATGTCGCCGGGGCACGAATGGACTTTCTCGGTATGGCCCGACGATCGTGACCGAGGTCATGCACTCGGCCGACCGAAGGTCTCCTGTCGCCGCCCGCCGAGTCGAGTTTTCCACGCAACGCTCAGTAATCTCGGAAACCTGGGGCGTGCATGGCAACCATCCGGGCCGGGTTGCGAATGGCCTGCGATCGCATCCACGAATCTGCCTGGTCCACGAGTGCCTGCCCCTGCTGCCCCCCTAACAACGCGCCGAGGCGCCATCGTGCAGCGGCGGCGTAGGAGTACATGGCCACCGCGTCCAGGCTCTCGATGGTCCGAATGAGCCATTGTCGCGCCGCGGCCTGGTCCCCCCGGCTCGACGCAATGCCGGCGCGGAAAAGTTGCGCCAGCGCGACGGCAAAGTCGGTCCGCGTCCCTTCGAGCCGGCGGGCGTCTGCCTCCGCTGCGCCCAGCAGCACCCTCCGGTCCCGAGCCACGGCCTGGTGTGCGGCAGCCAGCGCGCTGCGGCGCGAAACGCCAGCATCCAGATATGGATGAGCTGGACGTTCTGCGGCCCCCGAGTGAGCGGCCAGACGCGGTTCAGGCGGTCCCAGGCCGCGGTTCCCTCTTCGCAGTAGAGGTCAATGCAGGTCACGCCCCACAGGGCATGCAGGTGCTGAATGTTGAACTCCTGGGACGGCCACTCGCCCACCAGTTCGCGCACCAGGTCCCGCGCCGCGGCGACGTCATCGGCGGCCAGGTACACATTCGCCCCCACGTAGGCCCCGTTCATGATGGCGGAGTACACGTCGCCCCGTTCCCGAGCATCCTTGAGCATCGGGACGGAAAGGCGCTCGGCCTCGGCAAACTCCCCCATCATCAGGAGGCAGCGCAACAAAAACAGCTCGGCGGTGCTGCGCTCCCAGGAGACGCCGCGGCAGCGCTCCTGAAACACCGCGATGGCCTGTCTCAGGAGAACGCAGGCACTCGGCCATCGGCCGACACACAATTCGGCCATGCCGCTCGCGAGATGCACCAACCCCAGGGCATAGGGATCATCGAGCCGTTGCGCTAACGCGAAGGCGACAGCCCGTAGCCGGGTGGAGAAGGGCATGCCGGACTGACCCGGCATCAGTCCGGACGTGCAGCCTCCCACGCCAGGGCCCGGGCCAGCCGATGGGGCTCGCCGCGCGCAGGGCCAGCAGGAGATTGAGCCCCTGGAAGGCGACTCCGCTCACGGGTTCGATCATGCTCAGGCCGGCGGTGACGGCCCAGGCGACGTCGATGCGGTGCAAGTCGCGCTCCGGAACCTCAGCCGCATCCCGCTGCCGGTACTCGAGTCCTCTCAGCCAGAGGCGGAAGCGATTCCACTGCCACAACAGGATCGTCTGCCACAACGTCCGGGGCATCGACAGGCCGACCGACCGGAGGACCCCCTCCAGCACGCCGCGACCCTCGACAACATGACCGCTGGCGCAATACCGGTAAGCCGCGCGACGCCGTAGGTCAATCGCCCGGGCCGGGTCGGTGCCGTCCGCCGCCCTCAGGTAGGTCACGGCCGACTCGGGCCCTCGGCCCGCGTTGGCCAGCGCGTCGCCGCGCCTGGCGTGCAGAGCGGCGGCCTCCGCGCCCGGCCAGTCCCCCAGGTCCAGCGCCAGCCCATAGAGCTGCGCCGCGTGGTCGAAGGCCAGGGTTTCGGTCGCCTGGTCACCCCCGAGGGCATAGTAGCGAGCGGCCCGGACCGCGTTGCCCGCTCCTTGAAAATGGATGGCCAGCGTCTCGGGATCGGTCTGCCCGCTCGCTTCCAGCACGTCCGCCAGCCGGCCGTGGTGCCCGCGAAGCGCCGCCGGCGCCAGGTGGCCCGTGACGGTCTCGCGGACCCGGTCGTGATACGGTTCGATCACGTCCTGACCGTCGCGGCGGGTGCTCCGGATCAGCCGGCTCGAACGAAGGGTCGTCCAGGCGGTTCGCGTCGCCTGCGACTCGTCGGCGGACCATGCGACCGCCTCCCCGGCCAGGGCCAGCGGCAAAGGTTTGCCGGCCACCGCTACGACCTCCAGCAGGCGGCAGGCGGGACCCGGCAACCTCTTCACCCGCGCCCACAGCACCTCATCCAGTCGAACCGAGTCGATGGCCGAAGGCTCCTCCGGCGAAGAGACCGGCTCCTGCACGTGCTGGACCAGTTCGTGAACGAAGAATGGGCTGCCCAGCGACTCGCGGGCGATGGCCCGGGCGTGCGCCTGAGTGGCCGGCTCGAGGGCGGCGGAAGGCCGAGCGGCCGTCAATTGGCTCAGGGCCAGCTCCTCCGCTTCCGACTCGCTCAAGGGAGCCACCGCCAGCTCGCGCCGTTCCACGGCCCGCGTCGGCCCGTCGCTGACCCGTCGGAAGGTCTGCAAGAACGGACTGGTCTCCGCCAGCTCGCTCCGATACGAGCCGAGCAGGAGCAGCGCGGGCGGGTCCGGCGGCCGTAATAGGTCCGCTAACAGGACCGCGCTGTCGATGTCCCCCCATTGCAAGTCATCGATGAACAGGACCAGCGGCCGGCGGCCGAGCCGGGTCAACAGCTCGCGCAGCACCCCCACGGCGCGGAGGCGCAGCTCGCGTTCGTCGGAGGCGTCGGTGCGGACCGGTATCCGCGCCACAGCGTCCACGCGCTGGAAGACCGGGAACACGTGCGCCAGCGAGGCCGTGTCGTGAGGCAACAAGGTCTGGACGCGGTCCCCGGGTTCCTGGACGAGGTACTCACTCAACCGGTCCATCAGGCTGTCGAGGGCCTTGAACGGGACCGATTCCGACTCGTAGCACCGGCCAGACAGGATCACGGCCGGTTCGCGCGCTCGCAGGCCGTCGAGGAATCGTTCGATCAGGCTGGTCTTGCCCATCCCCGAAGGACCGTGAACGAGTGCGATCACGGCGTTCCCGCCGCACATCACCCGGTAGGCATCTGTTAGAATATCCAGATGTGAACTGCGCCCGATGAGTCGGCCCCGCGGCAAGGTGGGGATGCACAATCCGGCCGGCTCCTCGGCGAGGTCTCCCGTTCCGCCCTCGACCTCGTCCGGTCCCGCGCCCTGCAACCGCCGCAGGACTTCGGGCCCTTCGGGCCTGGCCCCGGGGTCTCGTCAGAGCAGATCCATGCACAACCGATCGAGGTCTTCGGGGACCCCGTCGGCCAGCGAAGACGGGGCGGGCGGATCGCGCCGCTGCTTGTCCCGAAGCACCTGGAGAAGACCGCCCTGGAACGGGGTCCGGCCGGTCAGGAGTTGGTACAAGATGGCGCCCACGCTGTACCAATCACTGGCCGAGGACAGTGACGAAGCCGCCGCCTGCTCCGGCGCCGCGTAGGCCGGGGTGCCGAGGAAGCCGCCATCCGTACCCTGATGCCGGCCCTGATGGTCCAGTTCGGCGGCCAGGCCGAAATCGAGGATCACCACGCGCCCCTGCGGTGTGACCATCACGTTGGACGGCTTCAAGTCACGATGCAGTTTGCCCGCGGCGTGCAACGCGATGAGTCCGGAGGCCAACTGGCGCAGAGTGTCCCGCAACCGCTCGAGTTGCAGGCCGGACAACCCCGGGGCTCGCGCCGCCTCCGGCCCCGGCTCCGCGTCGCCGGGTGTTGACCGAGGGGGCGGTACAGTGTCCCCGGTGATTTGTCCCGCGGGATCGAATGGCGCCGGACGGACATAGCCGAGCAGGTCGGTGCCGTCGAGGAATTCCATGGTGAAGTACAGCGCCGGCCCGTCCGCCCGCAGTTCATGAAGGGCCACCAGGTTGAGATGGACGACGTCGGCCAGGCGCGGAATTCTTGCTTGAAGCGGTAAAGCGAGGACGGCGTGGCGGACAGGACGCACTTGAGCGCCACCACCTCGCCGCGCTGCCGGTCGCGGGCCTTGTAGACGACGCCCATGCCGCCGCGGCCGAGCTCGCTCAGGATCTCATATCCCTCGGGCTCCGGCGGTTCCACGTCATCGATTCGCCTCAGGGGGCCGGAGGACCGAGTACCACGCGTAGGATTCGGGACCTCTGGATCGAGCAACGCGGCGGTTGCCTGAGTATCGGCGGTTGGTCCCGATGTTGCGGAGGTTGTCGCAGACGATGGTTGACTCGACTGAGGAGCCGTTTGCGGCTGGTCTTCGGATGATCTCATCCCGCCACCCCAGGCGAACGTGGTGTCAAGGTTGAAGCGAGCATCGTCGCACCGACAATTCTAACAAGTTTCCTGGTCGTATTGTCAGTCGATTCCGACTCCGTGGGAACCCCGGGCCAGCCAGGGTAACACAGGTCGCGGAACCAATCCAGCGCCAGAGTGGTCATGGCTCGAGCCGTCGCTTCCGATCAGCGCCGATCGGCAGCGGGGTCGGTCAATCTTTGACGACATGGAAGCCAGAAGCGTCGGTGAGGACATACTCGCGCCGCCTTGACGTCGTGGCGGATGGTCCCCGTCACTTCGACCGACCGATCATCTCGGAGCGCATCACAGGCCGCAGCGAATTCGTCGGCGCGCAGATCGACCTTGACCCGCGCCGGACCGCCGCCAACATCAGCCGCCATGATCATCCACCCGGCGACCTCCGCCATGAGGGGGCGCAGCGCCTTTTTCACGCTGAGCACCCTTCCGCGATAGCGTTCGGGTCGTGCCGTCGCCCGCGTGCGGAGCTGCCGGCCGACCTCCTCAATTACTGTGAAGTGCTCTTGGGGGAATGAGACCGATTGGGGGATATCCGCCGGCAGATGAGGGCGGATCCTGGCCCACGTAACGCGAATGTCGAGGCCCGACTCGTCGCCCGGCGGCTTCATCATGACCAGCGCGTCGCACAGGTTCGCGCTGATCCCTTGCGGGACCGCGTCCAGGAGGCGTTCGGCCTTGCCGGCCTGGATTGCCTGCGAGACCAGCCCCAAGCTGGACATCAGACGGGTGGTCACCTGGCGAGGAAACGGTTGCTCCGGCTCGAACCGGCCCGCGTCCAGACCTGTGAGCGACGGTTGGATCTCAGGAGGAACCGGCGCGAGGATCGTGGCCACGAAACTTCCCCGTTCGGTTTGTCCCACGCGACAGCTATTGAGGAAGGCTTCGACTGGCTTGCTGGTCCGTATCGGGTGCAGGGCTTCGGGCCGGATCACACTGAAAGCCGACGACCAGAGTAATTGCCGTGCTCCTTCAAGAAGCTTGATCGCTTCATCGATGGGGAGGTTCCCCAGCGCGGCGACCGAGCCGGCGATGCGCAACCGGAAGACATCGCCTGCCGGCCCCGAGAGATCGTTGAGGACCTCCTGGACCGAGCGCCGCTCGATGGTCGCCAGGGCCACGACCATGTCTCCCATCCGGAGGGCGAAGTCGCCAAGGTCCCGCTTGAGGGGCAGGAGGAGATCGACCTTGGGGAACGACGGATGAAGGAACTGGAGCCCGATCCCATCCGGCCCATAGGGCTTGGACCTCCACCCGCGGCTCGAGAGATAGAGCTGCACGTCCCCCGGACGCAGCGATGTCACGACATCCTTCGGGAGCATCGATGCGGAGTTCGTAGCGGCTCCTCACGGAAACCCGTTGCAAGGGTCCTTGAAGTTGCTCGATGGTAGAGTCGGTCTCAGGCCAGGGGTCCTGATTTCTTCGCGACGAAACACCGGAAACCTGGCCCGATCCTACCGGCGTGAGAGAAGAACTGGTGCGGTTTCTGGTAATCCTGGGCGCGGTGCCAGCCATGGCCTGCTCGAACGCGATGGCGAACTCGTCTGGATTGAAGGACCGGCCTCCGCACCTTTCGTTCCGCGGCGTTGTGAGCTTCCACCAGGCGTCCATTAGTTCTTCCTCCGTCGCACGGCGGCTCTTGGCAGCAATCGGCGCACGTCGCGGCGCACCCGGCGAGCAATGGCCACGGCCTTGCGTGCCTCGACCAAGGACGGGGATGGGGATTCGGGGTAGCGCAACGCCACGGCATAGGTGGTCAGCCTGCTCTGCTCCTCCAACGACAGACTCACCGCTGTTCGAGGTGGCAACAGGCCAACCAGGCTCTCAATGACATGGGTCTTGGGGAAGTTGATGTCGTGAAGCACCATGAGCCCTTTGAGGTATTTCTCCACACACTGCTGCGCGTGAAAACAGACGGTGTCCGTCGGACACTCTTCGCGAAGTTTCAACGTATGCGCGGCGGTCTTCAAATCGTTTTCCGCCTTGAGCACCCATTCCGCCACTACGGTATTCACGCGGTCAGGATCGCGCATACAGAACCTTCCCCTCTCGAGTGGCCGGATATTCGATCGTGCCCACAATCTCCTTTCGCCAGGCAAAGTCCGCGGGACGGCTCAGAATGATGTCCGTGGGAACCGCGTGGTTACCTAGGGCGCCACGAACTTCCACGGTCTTGTCCAGCTTCGACCCCTCGAAGTCCATGACCACCAGCAAGTCCACGTCGCTGTCCGGACCCGCGTCTCCGCGGGCCTGCGAGCCGAACAGGATGATCGTTTCGGGGTGAAACCGCCTCACGATCCGCTTGACCATGCGGTCGATCTGCTCGGGAACGCTCAGGGTCTTTCTCTTGGCTCTTGGCACGATCGACCTCCTCACCTCGACACGGCTCGATTTCTTCGCGAGGGATACCTGGGACCTGGTCTGATCCCCACCGGTGTGCGGCGGGCTGTGGTTTGACGATGCAGAATATCGCGACCTCTCAGATCGCAAGGGATCTCAGGGTTTGACCAAGGATTGGAGATCGAAGTATGAAAGTGGTCCGTCTGAGCTGGTGAAGCCGATCTCATTCTTCAAATCCCGGAGTCGGTCCCGGGCGATCGAAACGACCTCTTTGAATAGATCGGCGCTCTGAATCCGTAGAGCTTCGCGTATCTGACTACTGACGTCCTTGCTCCCAGCCGCCTCAAGTAGGAATCGCGGAACCTGATTGGAGCAGATCGCGCTCCATGGCCACCACTTTTCCATCCAGTTCGAATTTGGCTGGGTTATATCTGCAATGGATCTCAGGAAAAGGAATAGATCAGCCTCCATGAATTGGTTGGCTGGGACAATTTGGGCCATTTCGCTCTCACTATGGCGATCGCGCAGGATGTCGGGCCGGAGAAAACTCGACGGATCGAGTCTCCTTGCCCTCTGCTTCAGAATCTGAACATCATCATTCACTTTAGGAAATGAAACAAGCCGTGAGTCACCCTGTGGCGGATTATCCATGTAAATGTCCTGATCCAAAAGCCAGCCGATGAGTTCCCAACGATCCTCTTGGATCAGCGCGGAAAAGAAAGTCACGAAGAATTCATGCCCCAGGAACTTGTGGAAATCGAATTGTAATGGAGAGAAATGTCCTCCTTGACCCTTCGGCAGGTAGTAACCCTTGAGCAAATGCTCGAATCCCTTATAAAGCTCGCTTGCTGCGGTCTTGTCACTCATCTCGGCAATGGCGATGGCGACCTTGGCGAAGTGGACGGCGAAGGGAATTGTCGGTTCTAACGATTGAACAAACAATTCATCATCAACCGACCTGGAGAGATCAAGTGCAATGCGATTGATCTCTGCGCGCAGCTCTTCCCAGAACTTCCGAACCTTGGCCTTGGCATCCCGCTTTTCTTCCCGCACTGCCTCTTCGGCGGATTTGGCGATCGTGCCGAGTCCACCAGTCGGAGCCATCAAGTCTAGCCTTCGGTACATGCCGATCAGATCGTCGAGAAAGGCCGAAGCGCCCGCGCACGGCACGAAATGGAGCGGCTCGTTGCCGAAAAGAGGAGGATCGAACTGCGGCGCTTCCCCCACATGGACCCAGAACGTGGGATAGAGGTAGCGTCGCTTTTGCCGGAAGACTCGCTGAACACCCTCGTCACTTCCTGAATAACCAAGGACGATCAGACCGTGATCGTTGATGACCGAGGCGAGCTCACGCTCGAGGTTGTCGGGGAGTTGCTTGAGATCTTCCGGCGTGTTCCTCAAGCGGCCGGCCCCGATGGATCCATGCGGTTTGTAGACCCGAAAGACGGGGCATTGAATGAGTGGCTCGGAACTATCCAAATTCTCTTCGGTGATGACCTGATACTCCAATCCTTCCTCGCGAAGCGCTCTTTCGATCAGATCGTCAAAATTGGTGGTAATGACACACCGCAGCACACCCAGTTTCGCGAGGGTCGCAACGAGTCGATGGGCTTTACCCGGTTCTTCGGCGTTGAGTTCCTTACGCAGGAAGTTCTGTTGAGCAACTGATGTTGGAAACAGGCCACCGACCAATTCATCGTAGCGCATGTGAGCGTGGGGACTGCCGAGAAACCATGATTGAATGTCATCGTCGGTAGGTGCGTCGCCCTCGTCCTTCGCGGAGAAGCCGGGCGGTCTTGAGCATCAGGTCCCATGCGGTGGGAAGCCCAGCATCCTTCGAGAGCCCAGCTCCTGCGAGACAGATGTAACGGCGGTCGTTTCGGGTGGCATTGGCTGCAAGTGTGACCAGAGGATGCATGGCCTTTTCTCTCTGGGTGGCTTGGTTTTTCTGATCTTTTGCATACTATAGGGCTTTTGTTCAGATGCTGCAAGATGGGTTCAGAACGTTCAGGTTCATCGGGAACGTGCTGACGAATCACCACTCGGGCGCGTAATGGTCAGTGGGACAAAGGGGTCGAGAGGGACAAAGGGGTCGGGAACCGATTCGCGCTTTTCGGTTCCCGACCCCTTGCCTCGATTAGGAGCGGTGAGACTGAGCCCCGAGATACACCCGAGCCGAAGGTCGAGAAAGACCCCGCCGCTGTCACCCTGGGGCGACGAGGTCGCCTGAAGGGCAAGTTGCCTGGAATTCCCGACCCCCATTGGCATGAAATCGACATTCGTATAGAATTGGTGTGGATTATCAGAAGCCTCGGACCGATCGGAGTGAAGCCGTGCATCGCGATGCCGTGATCGATATCTACAAAGGGAAGAATCCGGGAGATGTCCCGGTCTACTCGATCTCCGAAGCTGCGCACTACCTCCGGCTGCCCGTCGCCACCATCCGCTCGTGGGCCATCGGCCGGAGGTATCCGACCCAGGCCGGGGCCGCCGCCTTCTACCCGCTCATCGATATCGCCGACCCGGTTCGCGGCCATCTTTCTTTCAAGGACCTCGGTGAACTCCACGTGCTGGGCTCGATCCGACGTGCCCACCAGGTCAAATTGCCAGCGGTCCGCAAGGCGATCGAGTACCTCCGCAAACGGTTCAAGTCGAACCATCCCCTGCTAGAAAGGCAGATGCTCACGGATGGAAAAGACCTGTTCATCGAGCAGTACGAGCACCTCGTGAACGTTTCCCAGCAGGGCCAGATGGCGATGAAAGAGATCATGGACGTCTACCTCAAGCGCATCGAGTGGGACCGTAGCGGCGTCCCCATCCGGCTGTTCCCGTTCACCCGCGACCGCTACGAGGAATCGCCCGAAATCATCTCCATCGACCCGAAGATCCGATTCGGTAAGCCGTGCATCAGGGGGACGCGAATCCCCACGGCGATCATCGTGGAGCGTCACCAGGCTGGCGACTCGATGACCTTGCTGGCGGAGGATTATGGCCGGAAAGCCGAGGAAATCGAGGAAGCCATTCGGTACGAAGGCCGAGTCGCTTCTTGAGACGAGCACCTTCTTCGTAGACCGGTGCCTTGGAAAGAGTGTCGGCATCGCGCTGCGAGGGTCGGGGCTGCATGTGGAATTCCATGCGGACCACTTCGCTGACGATGCGGACGACGCGACGTGGATCTCCGAGGTGGGCCGGCGCGGCTGGGTCGTGCTCACCAAGGACAAGGCAATCCGCCGGAACTCCGTCGAGCTTCAAGCGGTCATCGCCGCCAACGCCCGCATGTTCACGCTGTCGGGCGGAAACATGACGGGCGAGGAGATGGGGCGCGTCTTCGTGGATAACCGCCTGACCATGGCGCGATTCATCAAGAACCATCCCCCGCCATTCATCGCCCGCGTGTCCGCGAGCGGCGTCGCGATGGCTTATCCCCCCAAGCCCGGGCCCTGAACCGAGTCTCGCGGACTCGCAGGCACCAAGGGGGGGCTGGAACTGATCTTTACGGTCGGCTCAGATTGCCAGATCCATTTGCTTCGCCGTTGCCCGACCCTGGATGATCCGGGCGAACACATCAGCGGGCAAGTTGGCGAGTTCTTTCGGTTCCATCTTGTGAAGTCCGCCGCCGTACACACGTCCCTCCTTGATGAGATGCTCGCCGGTGAGCGACTGAAGGTGAGAAAACACGATCGGGTGGAGGTCAGGTCGTGCGGCCAGGGCGGCTTTCATCTCGCCCTTGGGGTAGAGCAGCAGGTAGACGTTCGCCGCGGTCGCCCGCGATTGGTTCCAGAAGAAGAGAAAGGGATTGCCGTTGCTCTTCTCTCGCCCCATATACGTGCACAGGAAGGGTGCCGGGGCGCGTGACCGAGGCCCTCGACACCACGACGCCTGGCGGCAAGCTGGTGTTTCACATCTTCGGGGCGCTGGCGGAATTCGAGCGGAACATCATCCGCGAGCGGACGAAGGCCGGGCTGGAAGCGGCCAGGGCGAGGGGCCGCAAGTACGGTAGGTCGCCGAAGCTCAATGCCAGGAAGCGGGCCATGGCCGTCGAGCTCTACCGGGGAAAGAAGTACACGGTCGGCGAAACCTGCCAGATGGTGGGCGTTTCCAAGCCGACGCTGTATGCTTATGTGAAGGAGGCGGATCGGCAGGGGATGCGAAACATCGTGGCGAAAGTTAAGTTTAATTACGAGTGTACGGATTGTTTCCGATACTCGCCTCGCAACACTCCAGGGGGACGCCTGCATGAGTTCACCCACGCCCGCCGCCGTTCCTCCTGTGGTTCCGTTCGAGGTACACAGTGTCCATTTCGATTTTGTTGGCGGGCAGGCAATCAAACTCAAAGACCCCGATACCGATCGGATCATCGGCATCACCGCGGAGTGGATGGCAGGAGGCCGAAATGAGCTTTCCGCGTACGTGCGGGCAACCCGCCCGGAGATGCGGGTCATCTTTCGTGGTACACCTGCGGCCGACGGGACCTACACGGTCGAGGCCGACGGCACGCTATTCCAAGTGCAGGCACGAAGCGTCACCCTGTCGTTCGACCCTGGGACAGGACTTTCAAACGCAACGACCTTCCGATCCAGCGTCGATCTCCCAGACCGGATTGAGGTTCACCCAGCCAAGCTGGACTGGTACGTTCGGGCGCAGCCAACTCCCACACACCGTGTTCCAGTGGGTACGTCAACGCACCGCATCGCAACGAGTTGGCGTACGCTAGCCACGGCTCCAGCAGGGGAGGACGGCCTGCCGAACTGGGCGTACCGCCCCCTGATGGAGTGGACGTGCCAGTGGGCGGCGGGGGAGAACGATGAAAAAGCAATCTGCGACGCCATCATCGCGAATGTCGGGACTTCGGGGCTGCAATACGGCATACTTGGTATCTATAACGTTCGTGAGATGCTGCTGAATCGAGGCGCCATGTGCGGAGGCTGGTATCAAGCTTTTCAGCAGATGGCGCACTGCCAGGGCGTGTTCGTCTATCGGCGGCGCTTCCTGGTGGACTGGCGACAGATGGCGGATGGCGAAGAGCACTGGTGCGCGATTGTGATCACCAAAGGTGGCCTGAATCAGGCGGCTCCGACGCATGTCCCCAGCACGTTCCGCGATAACCGTACCGGCTACCCCATCTCGGCTGGGGCAGCGGTACCCATTGTGGTTGTCACCGAGCGGCGATATCGCTTTTGGGGAGTGCCGAACTACTACTATGACGGGCACTGCATCAACTTCTTGCTGTACAATGGCAACCTATACCTTTATGATGCATGCTTCGGTTTAGGTCCGATTCAAATCGACGCGCCATTGCCGGTAAATAACGTTAACCTGGCAAAGGGAGGAGCGAATCTGGCCCCGTTCAAAGAGGCCTACTTCGATGTCGCGATCGATTACATGCTCGGATCGATACGGAATGGGCCCGATTTGCTCAGATCGATCTTCATCAATCCGCCGGGCATAGCCCGTGCCAACGGCATGACCGTGAGGACAGCACACATTCCGCAGGTTGTTAACGGCAACGACGGACTCACATTCAGGTGGGGAAACTAGTCGAGGGAAGTGATGACAACTGCATTCGAGGCTTTCAGGAGCGCCATGAGCGAGACCCCGGCGTCCGGGCAGGACGCGCCGGTGGGAGGATTTGATGATGGAGTTATGGCCGGTGATCTCCACGCCGCTTACGTGGGAGGCGGAGAGGCTACTTCTTGACCTCATCCGTTTCGAGGGCCGGTTGCGACTTACCGTGTCCTCGGAGATGCCGCACAGCATGTCGCCCGAGGATATGCTCAAATCCTTGGCAGTTCAGACGCTCGCAAGGTGGACGGGCCTCGCGCATCTACGCGAGATGCGACGGGTGCAGCTCACCACCCAGTCGTCCTCTCTTGCGTCCCTGGTGAGTGATGTGATTCAGAAAGCGCGGGCAACCGGCTTCGCTGTGCAGAGGCGCCCGACCACTGAGGAGATCGTGGAGATCAGCCCACTAGAGGTCTCGAAGACCGTGACACGCTCACTGGAAAGGGACCAGGGGATGTCGTTCGTGCCCGGACGTCGCGTCCGCTTGCATGCTCGGGAGCCGGAGTTGGTGGGCTGACACGGCGGACATCCGTTGGCACTGCAAGAAGCGATGAACAGCCCGGAAAGGGGCCGCGAGCAATGCAGGCATTTGAATGTACGGGCGAATGGTGGCTTCCCGACAAGGAGAAGGAATGCGCGGCGGGCACCTTGAAGGTGTCGGAAAGCGGCAATCTGCGCTTGTGGCTCGTCGGCTCGCTAGGACCAGCCGAAATGCTCGTGAGCAAGGGACATCCCGTCATCCTCGGTTCGGTGGACAAGAGCCCCTTTGGGAGCATCGTTACTCTCTCCGGATGCATGTGGGGAGGGGCCAATGTCGGATCGGCAGCCAAGACTCGTGAGAATTACCGCGCCAGCCGGGCCTTTTTCGGCGGCACATCTGAAACGCAATGAAGATTTTATGTTCAGGAGCATGACTCTGCGTTTGGCGGGGCTTTCGGAGTGGGCGGACGATTACTCGGGCTTCGTGGACGCTGGCTCTCCAACCGTGGAATTCGAGAAGCCGGCTCCCGTCCTGAGCTGACGCGCGCCGGAACCCACTGTTCGCCAAACTCCCGGACGGCCAGTTGGAGTTCGTGGTTGGGCTACGCTGTCACTCAAGCCGCCGCGAGCGCTCCTTCCGGGAGAGCGTCGGCTTTAGCATCTCCTGCGAAAAGGCGAAGTCTTCGGATCAGCTCAACGCGGATTACGTCTCCCCCCTCCAGAACCTGATGACCTTCGTGTGCGATTGCCCCCAGGAGGTTGAGGAGTTCAACGTGCGGGCTGGAGAGATCGCGAGCAATGCGTCCCTCCCGGAGATCAGGGTCATCGGGGCGAGGGTGCAGCCTGAAGAAGAAGGGGAAGTGTCTGAGCCAGTGAGACACTTTCCGATGCTGTTCACGCTGGCCGACGTGGATTTCGCAGACCTTATCGAGAAATGGCTGCGTGCCACCGCGAAATACGCGGACGCATGCAGCGTGTTCTTCGGGCTTCAATACGGTCCTCCGGCCTACCTAGACATGGCCTTCCCGGGCCTCGTCCAAGCCTTATACTTATACGATTCACGCCGGGACGAAGGCATTACACGGAGGGTCGAAGAAGAGAGCCGATTGAAGGAGATCCTATCAGAGCTTCCGGCTGGCGATGCCGACTGGATCGTGGATCGGCTGGGGGGGCGGCTCTATCCGCCGCTGCACCTCGTGCTGCGGAGGCTGGTGGAAGAACACAGCGATATGATGAATCCGCTGGTATCGAGCCGTCAGGATCGGTTCGTCAACGAGGTGATTAACACCCTGAAATACACCATGCTCCGCGAGACCGACATGGACCTTGCGGCCCGCCACGGTGCAGAGATGTATTGGATGATGCAGAAGCTGCGGTTCCTCTTCAAATCTTGCCTACTGCGGGAACTGGCGTTTAGCCCCGAAAAGGCGACTGAACTTTTCCGACGCAATGTCCTGTACCAGCAGGTCTGTGGGATTGAGAAAGCTGAGGAAGCCCTACGTCAACAATCCCAGCAATGATGCCGGGCCCGCCTTGACCATTCCGTACCATCACCTCCAGCACGCTGTCCTCTTCTACTCGGCTGTTTCTCACGCTGCCGGAGGGGACCTTCGAGTGTCGGGGATAACAAGTGCGGCGCGGTGGAGCACCCTATTCCGCATACCGCCAGCGATCGACGGGTCATCATGGCTGGAACCGATCTTTATGGTTAGCTCAGATCGCCAGATCCGTTTACTTCGGCCTCGGCCGACACTGGATGATCCGGGCGAGGATGTCGGCGGGCAGATTGGCGAGTTCTTTCGGCTCCATCTTGTGAAGCCCACCGCCGTACACGCGCCCTTCCTTGATCAGATGCTCGCCGGTGAGCGACTGAAGGTGAGAGAACACGATCGGGTAGAGGTCGGGCTGTGCGGCCAGGGCGGCTTTCATCTCCCATTTGGGATAGAGCAGCAGGTAGACGTTTGCCGCAGTCGCCCGCGATTGGTTCCAGAAGAAGCGGAACGGATTGCCGTTGCATTTCTCCCGTCCCATATAGGTGCACAGGAAGGGAGCCGGGTCGCGTTTCTCCTGCGAGTACCAGGGCGTCCGGCGGCTCGCCAGATAGCCGGAAGGGATGCCTTGTGCCTGGCCCTGCTCCAGGTATTTCCAGAACTCCGGGTGCTTCGTTTGAATAACCTTCTCCGGCAGATCGCAGTCGATGAGGACCATCGGCTTTTCCAGCCGTGGGGTGCCGTCCGCCTCGGCCTCGATCACCGCGTTGGGCAGGTGCCTGGAGCTGGGCAGTATCGGTCGCAGGAATCCGGCGGGTATGCCCTTTCGCATCGCCTCCTGCCGCTCGAGGATGAAGAACGCGTTGGCCCCGGTCGCCAGGCCCCGCTTGATCGCGAAGAAGTCGCCCAGCGTGTGCGATACTTCGGCGTCCGGTAGCCGGCTCCCTGGTCAGTCCGGTCCATTTCCGGGCCTGCCGGAGTGCCGCCAGGGTGACGGTCTCCGATGCCATGGGGCCGGTGATCGGCCCGCCGAACGATAGGCGGACCTGATGGTCCGGCGGCGGGGCGACTTTCTCGAAGACCACGATCGCCGACGTGACCAGGGCGTCACAGAACTGGACATCGGAAGGGCAATATCGGTGAATGTGCAAGAGTTTGACGTGGTCGGTCAGATAGGTCTTCACGGCCGCCCCGTAATTGACGTCCATGAACTCCGACGGAATCAGCCAGATGGCGAGGCCGCCGGGTGCCATCCAGGCATCGCAGAGTAAGAGGAAATGCGCGTAGAGCCCGGCCAGGCCGCTGATGTCGAGATGGAAGCGGTCGGCAACCAGAGCCTTCAGCCGCTCCTTGTCCGCGCGCTCCAGGTGGTGGTGTCGGACATAGGGCGGGTTGGTGAGTACCAGGTGATAGGCCCGGTCGGGAGCGAGCGTCGTGAAGTCGCCGCGGATGACCCGCAGGCCCGCTCCGGCCCACAGGTATTGAGCGGCGGCGGCGAAGGCCGGATCGATCTCGACGCCGCAAGCGTCGGCAATCGCCTCCGACGGGAACACCTGGCGAAGGGCCGAGTAGAACGAGCCGGTGCCGATCGCGGGATCGAGGAACGACGCGGCGGCTGTCCGGCCCTGCCATAGCTCCAGCGCGTATCGGGCGATATCGAGAGCGAGTCCGGGCGGCGTGGCGAACTGCCCGAGGCGGTTGCGGTCGGCGGCGGTCTTGGCCTCATCGAGCCGTCGCTGTGTGAGCTGCCGCTGTGCCTCGGTGTCGATCACGGTGAGATCCCGAGCGGGTCCAGGTCGGTGATGCGATGTTCCCACATCCAGTCTATGCCTTCCGCGGTTTCGTAACCGAGATACTCGCTGTCGAAGTCGCCGCACAGGAAAAGGATGAGTTCGACATCCGTGCCATAAGCCTGTTGCAGTGGGGCGATCTTGACGGCTTCTTCCTTCCCGCCGTTTGTTCGTGTTCGTGAGGAGATCCGGCGATGAGTCCCCGCCATGCTCCACGCCCTTCGGGTCCACCGGGAAACCGGTCTGTCGCACAACTTTTTTTTTTGGATTCTCGCATCTACCGCTGAGATTGAGAGTTCGGGAGGCTCGCAGCCTTGAAACCGCGTGAGGTGCATTAACGGCTTCGAAAAGTTGCGGCATCCTAATAGTATGAGCCACGTGCGATCACTCCGAAGACGGGCCGTCGGACCGCGCCGACCGATTCGCGGGCTCGCCGCAACTCGCTTCCAGCCAGAGAGATCAGGGATGGCGCCTCGCCAAAAAGATGCCAGAAAGTGCCAACCCACCCCGCGATCCTCACGGGGTGCAATCGGCGACGACTCTCGAAAATCCTTTCCCTGGATCGTAAGGACTTCAGTCAATAGTCCCGCCCGTTTCGTCCACGACGCTTGCCCGTTTTCTCCCAGTTGAAACGTCTTGAATGAAACGAACCTTCGTTGTTGGGTCTTCGGATGTCACCCGCCAGCGCGGTTGGCCGAGATCGGTGTCCCCAGTCGGGAACAGCGCCCGCACTGTCGCGTTGGGTCCACTCAGCCATGGTGACGTTGTGGGACACGACAGCTTGTTTGGATGGAATCATCAATCCGGCGTTGATGTCTTCGAGGTCCGACGAACCAACCCCAGAACCATGGGTTGTGGGGTCAAGGATTGGCAAAACGAACCCAACCATCCCACGGCGAAGGCCCGAATCCGCAAAACGAACCCAGGCGGTGCGACCCAAAACTCGCAAAACGAACCCAGGCCCAGGCGGCGCGATCCCCAAAACTCGCAAAACGAACCCATTCGCCCGCGCAGATCGCCTGGTCGACGAATCCTCGCCAATCAGCAAAACACGCCCAACTGGCTGAAGAGCCGTTACCGCTCCAGTCCGCAAGTTCGTCTCGGTCGTATACTGAACAAAGAATACCAAATGTCGTAACCACAAGCACGATCGCAAAAATTGGGGCAATCGGCAGCCTCGGCGGACACTATCTGCGTGGGACTCGAACAACCCGACGGGAGATGGGATCTTGGCGAGCGCATCCTCTTCGGCCGTCTGGAAGCACATCACCACGTTGTTCCACATCGGGACGGTGGCGGGGCTGACCGACGGTTCCTTGCTGGATCGGTTCCGGAGCGGGCCGGCCGAGGAGGCCGAGGCGGCGTTCGCGGTGCTGGTCGACCGGCACGGGCCGATGGTGCTCCAGGTCTGTCGGCGGATCCTGGGGGATCGTCACGACGCCGAAGATGCCGCGCAGGCCACGTTCCTGGTGCTGGCGCGGCAGGCACGTCGATCCGGCGGACGGACTCGGTCGCGAGCTGGCTCTACGGGGTCGCCGCACGGGTCGCGGCCCGGGCGCGGCGCGACGCCGCCCGGCGGCGGGCGCGCGAGCGCCGCAGCGCGGAGGTGTCCATGACGATCCGTCGCGGCGATGACGGCGATCGAGACGCGTCGGAGACATCTTGGCTGGAGCTCTACGAAGAACTCGGCCGGCTCCCCGACCGGTTCCGGCTGCCGATCGTCCTCTGTCACCTGGAGGGCCTGACCTACGAGCAGGCCGCCCAGCAGCTCGGCTGCCCGGTCCGGACGGTCCAGTCCCGGCTGGCCCGGGGGCGCCAGCGGCTCCGGGACAGGCTGACTCGCCGCGGTGTGAGTCCGGCGATCCTCCCGCTGGCTCCCGACGCCGTCTCGACGGTCGTCTCCGAAACCTGGAAGCAAACCACGATTGAGGCGGCGGTCCGCTACGCAGCGAGCGGAGCCTCGGCCGCCATCGTCCCCGCCACAGTCGCTGCACTGGCTGAAGGAGCTTCGCGAACCATGTTCGTCCATCGATTGCTGAAAAGGACCCTCGCCCTGTTGGTGATCGGCGCCGTCGCTGGCGGCGCGGGGATGGCGATGCGGCCGCGATCGGCACCGCCGGAACCCGATGGGCCGGCGTCCTCCCCACCCGAGGACAGCAACCGCTTCCGACTCACCATGGACGGAGGCGTTACCGTCGAGGTCGTCGGCGTCTCCACGGTCCCCACCGGCCCGCACACCTGGTGGAAGCCCGACGGCTCACCGCTGGCCGAGGCGCCGGTTCGACACGATCGAGCGCAAGACCCACGGGCGCGAGGGTGAGCCGGTGCGGGTGGTCTTGATCCGCACCTCCGGGGTGCGCCGGGACGACCTGTTCCGATGGCATCCGACCCCCTCCACCTCCTCCTGGGGTGGCCGGCCCAGGAAGAACGGTCTCAACGTGCCGGAGCTGGACTATTACGAAGCGGCTTTCCCTGACGACCGCTCTCATTGCGGCATCCAGGCCAGGCTCGCCAACGGTTCGTGGAAGACCGAGGTCTCCAACGACGGCCACGGGGGCGTCGGCATGTTCGTGAACGGCCACAAGTTCGCCTTCGGCAAGGCTCGTGCCTATACCGCCCACGGCCGATCGATGACGGTCTTCGCGGTCGCTCACAACTTCTTCGAGCAAGACCGGCGCATCGTCGCGATCGACCGCGACGGCAAGCCGCACCCCGCCTCCTGGTATTCGGCGGGGTCGGACGGAGACAAACGATGGGTGATCGACCTGATCGATGGCGAATTCGATTTGCCACCGGACCAGATCGATCAATACCTGGTCCAGTTCCGCCCCATCACGGTGGCCGAGATCCGAGGCATCGTCCTCCACCCGCAGACGACCGGAAAACCGGCCTCGAGGGCCGAAACTCTGCGTCCGAATACGCGGCAATCGGCCGCGGACGACGGCAAGAAGGAGCACCGGTTCATCACGATCACCCGGGCCTACTGGGCCGATGCGGACGATGCCCCCGATTCGGTCAAGTGCGCGAGACGACAAGGGTTCTTCGTCAACGATGGCTCGGGCCAGCTCCTGATCCACGGTCAAGAGTGGATCGAAGGCGAGCCCTGGCAACAGTACAAGGTCTTCCTCCTCGCAGCCGGCAAGGAGTTCCTGTTCCAGGCCGAAGGCCACCCGGATGTCCACGGGCGGACCACGGCCGGCTCGATCGTCGGCCAGACCGACCACGAGCTGGTCATCGCGATCCCGCCGGAGGAACTCGCCAAGATGGTGCCCGGCATCGAATATACGCTCACACCTCAGAACGAAGTGCCGGGCTACGCGTGGACGACCACGGGGCGGGTGACGATCGCGAGGAAGCCATGATGAGCGGGACCGTCACCGCGCGCTGATTTGCAGCTCGTGCCGGTCAATCGCCCACGACGAGGACTACGAATGATCCTGGCACCATCCGCCGCCCGCGACCTCCGCCTCCACCTTTCCCTTTCGCGGTGGGGGCCGGTTTGGTCTGGGTCTTGGCGTCGGCGGAAGGCGCCGGGGTTGCCGCCGAAAGATAGATGCGATGCGTCTTCGGGTCGAGCGTCATGGTCCGGGCACCCTGCTGGGTGGGGATGGTCGCGGCGACGGCGAACCGATCGGGAGCCTCCTCGCGAACGACTGTCAATGTCCCATCCTGGCCGTTGGAGCTGAAAGCCAGTCCCCGCTCGGGGTCGAAGACACAACCGTCGCAACCACGCCCGATGGGAAGGCTGGCGAGGATCTTTCCACTGTCGGCATCGAGCACCACCATGGTCGCGCTGGCGCCACAGACGCTGAACAGTCGCCGATGCTCGCGGTCCAACGCTAGGCCCGTGGGCCGCTGGCCGGTCCCGAGCGACCATCGGTTCAGGATCTTGAGCGAGCGGGCGTCGAACTCCACCACCTCGTTCTTGTCCATGAGGTTCACGAAGACATGACCCCGACCATCCGCGACGGCCGCCTCGGGGACGCCATCGAGCATGACGGTGCCCGCCACGCTCATGGCGGACGGGTTGACGGCCGTGGCGTCGTGGCTGCCGTGGTTGTAGGTGAAGACGCGATGGCTTTCCGGCTCGAAGCTGATGGCGTCGGGCCGGCCGCCGACCTTGACCTTGCCCGTGGCCTTGAGCGTCTTCAGGTCGAATGCCGTCACTGTGTTATCTCCGCCGTTGCTGGTGAACCCAAGGCCCAGATCGGGAACCAGGGCGACCCCGTGAACTCCGGGCGTGTCCCCCAGCTCGCCGACCACCTTCTCGGCATCGGTGTCGACGACAACGATGCGGTTGCCGCGCGAGACGTACAACCGCTTCGCTGCGGCATCCACCGTCAGGTAATCCCAGCCCCCCTCGCCGCCAATTCCGATCTTGTGGACTTTCGTGGGAGGAGCCGAAGGCGACTGGGCACCACTTTGCGCCGCCATGACCAGCGGCAAGACGGCCGACAGAACCAGTGCGTACCGTTTCATCGAGATGACTCCAGGGTGAAAGGGGAAGTGCCAACGTCTACCCGTCAGTCTGCGCGTCAATGTATCCGAATCGTCATCCGCAAATAGAGAAGGAATCCCAATTGTTAATAAGAATTAACCCAAACGGCGGTTTCCCTGGGCAAGCACTTATCAGGATGAACAGGATCTTATCTTCGTCTTAAGGTCGGCTTAGGTACCTGGGCTAGAATCCTGTCAGCGCCTGGATGCCCCTGTGGGCGGCTCGAAGCCGGGGGCTAGGCGGGCTCGGAAACCGGAGGAACCTGTCGCATGGACGGCCCTGAAGGTCTGCTGGATAAACTGTCGCACTTCGTCCACAAGCATTTTCTGTGGCTGATGGTCGGCTCCTACGCCGTCGCGGCCTGCGCGCCGTCGCTCGGCCTCGCGATCCGGGATGTTTCGGTCGGCAAGGTCGCTCTGTTCGGTCAGACGATGCGGATCAGCCTCTCGATGCTGATACTGGCCGCGCTGCTCCTGAACGCGGGACTGGGCGTCCAGTGGGATCGGATCCGAGAGATGCTCCGCAGTCCGAAACTCCTGGCCGCCGGTTTGACGGCGAACCTGTTGATCCCAATCGCCTTCATCCTGGGCGTCACGCGACTGATGGCGGGCTGGCACAACGGGGAAGAGGCTCAGAACATCCTGGTGGGCCTGGCCCTGGTCGCCTCGATGCCGATCGCCGGCTCATCGACCGCCTGGGCCCAGAACGCCGACGGGGAGCTGACCTTGAGCCTCGGCATGGTCCTGTTCTCGACCCTGCTCAGCCCGCTGACGACGCCGATCGCTCTCCATTCGGTCGGCCTGATGGCGACCGGGGATTACGCCGAAGACCTGCATGAGCTTGCGGCGGGTGGGACGGGGATGTTCCTGGCGCTCTGCGTGCTCGCGCCCTCGCTGATCGGCATTGGCGTCCGTCGCGCCGTCGGCGATGCCCGGTACGGCACCGTCAAGCCGCGCCTCAAACTGATCAACTCTGTCATCTTGCTGGTTCTGAACTACTCCAACGCCTCCGTCTCGCTGCCCCAGGCCGTGGCCGACCCCGACCCGGATTTCCTCGTCGTGACGCTGGGAATCGTTGTCACCTTGTGCGTACTCGCCTTTGCCGCCGGCTGGTCGATCTCGTGGTTGCTGAAAGCCACCCCGGCCCAGCGAACGTCGCTGATGTTCGGACTCGGGATGAACAACAACGGCACCGGCCTGGTACTGGCGTCGATGGCGCTGGCCGACCACCCGCGCGTCATGCTCCCGATCATCTTCTACAACCTCGTCCAGCACCTCATCGCCGGGATCGTCGATCGCTTGAACTGCCGGACTCCCACTCCCTCAAACCCGGCGAGGGAGCTCGTCCATCGCGAAACCCTGCGAGACCGGCGGTTCAATCCCCTCCGAATCCTCGGGATGCGGGCGGCCCAGACTCGTTAAGCTGGAATTTATCGTCGCCTTACGATCGGCTTAGGATCGCATGGTATGCTGCTTGACGCCGCCGGGGAGTCCGACACCGATGGCCGGTTTCGGGCGAACTCGGCGGCCAACCCTGGGAGAATCCTCATGCGCAAGCGAATCGCGATGACCGTGGTCGCCGTCCTTGGTCTCTCGGTCCTGTCGATCGAGGTGCGGGCCGGCGAGGAGAAGGTGGCCTTCGACAAGTTACCGGCGAAGGTCAAGAAAACCATCAAGCAAAAGTTCCCGAAAGCCGAGATCGAAGGGGCCTCCAAGGAGGTCGAGGACGGCACCACGACCTACGAGGTCGAGCTCGAGATCAACGACCGATCGGTCGATGTCACACTGAAGGCCGACGGGACCATCCTGGAGATCGAAAGAGAGGTCCCTGTCACGAAGCTGCCGAAGGCGGTCAAGAAGGCATTGGCAGCCAGGTATCCCGAGGCGAAGATTGAGAAGGTGGAGGAGATCACCAAGGGTGAAGACGGTCCGGTCCACTACGAGGTCGTCATCAAGACCGAGGTCGTCTTGACCGCCAAGGGCAAGTTCGTCAAGGCAGAGGAAGATGATGATGAGAAGCCGTCTGCGAAAGCCAAGAAGTCCAAGAAGGACGATGATGATGACGATGACGACGAGGACGATGATGTGAAGACAGAAAAGCACGATAATGAGTAAACTCCCGCAGAGGCAATCCATCGCCCAGTGGGCATGACGCTGGCTTCGGTGGAGGTCGGTTCGATGGGCATCCGCATCCTGATCGTCGAGGACGAGGCCGAGCTCGCCGACTTCATCGTCCGCGGGCTGCGCGAGGAGGGCTTCGCCGTCGAACATGCTCTCGATGCGGAGACGGCCTGGGACGCATTGCGAGCCGGCGCGTGGGATCTGATCCTGCTCGACTGGCGGCTGCCGGGCGAGGACGGCCTGAGCGTGCTTCGCCGCTTCCGCAGTTCGGGCGGAGTCGCCCCGGTGCTGTTCCTCACAGCGCGCGACGCGGTCTCCGACCGCGTCAGGGGGCTGGACGGTGGGGCGGATGATTACCTCTGCAAGCCATTTTCGTTTGACGAGTTGCTGGCGCGCGTCCGCGCGTTGCTCCGCCGGCGCGAACGGCTCCCCGACCTGGCGGTCGCGTACGGCGATGTCACCATCGACCTCGCCACTCAGCGAGCGCAGCGGGCGGGACAACCGCTCGACCTGACAGCCAAGGAGCTGGCGTTGCTCACGTTCTTCTTGCGCCATCCCGGACAGGTGCTCTCGCGAACGCGGATCTACGATCACGTCTGGGACGAGAACTTCGACAGTCTGTCCAACACGCTGGAGGTCCACGTGATGGAGCTGCGCCGCCAGCTCGAGGCCCACGGTCCTCGGGTCATCCACACCGTGCGTGGCCGGGGATACCTCTTCGACGCCGTGTCACGGTCGGGGGAGCCATGAGCCTGACCAGTCGCTTCACGGCTTTGTTCCTGTCGGTGCTCGCCCTGGTGCTCGTCGGCTTCTCGACGGCCCTGTACGTCTCGGCGAGCATTTACCTCGATCGTCAGCTCCGCGACCGCCTGAACGCGGCGCTGGCCATTCTGGCGGCGGCGGCCGAGATCCATCCCGACGGCGTGGAGTGGGAGCCGCAGGAGCGGGTGCTGCCCCTGGGCCAGGACTCGGAGCCCGAGCGGTTGCGCTGGATGGTCTTCGACGACCAGGGCCGTTGTGTCGATCACTCGCGAAACCTGGTGACTATGGATTTCACCGATATGTGGATTCACCACTCCAGCACCGCCCGGTTGGTCGATAGGCAGGGTCGCATCTGCGCGTGGCTCAGCGCCGCATCCAATCCGAGTCAGCCTTCGCATCCGGCTCAAGTGCCGCGTCAGTTCGTCAGAAGGGGGCCGACACGCACAACTCCGAGGTGCTCCATCCCTCCCTGATCCTGACCGCCTGGGCCCCCCTCGATCCGATCGAGGCGACGCTCACCACGCTGGGCGGGTTCCTTGTCGCCCTGAGCGTGGGGACCTGGCTCGTTGCGGCGCTGCTGTGTCGCCGGCTCTCCCGGCGTGCGCTCACACCGTTGACGCGGATGGTCGCGTCGGCGCGCGGCCTCGACGCCAGCGACGCCGGCTGGTGCCTGGACGAGGCCGGGACCGGTGACGAGCTCGACGAGTTGGGGCGTGCGTTCAACGAGCTCCTGGCCCGACTGCACGTCGCCTATGAGCGGCAGCAGCGGTTCAGCGGCGACGCCTCGCATCAATTGCGGACGCCGCTGACGGTCCTGATCGGACAGATCGAGGTCGCGCTGCGGCAAGAGCGATCGGGCGAGGAGTACCGGCGAATCCTCGGCTCCGCGCTGGGGCGTGCCGTCCAGCTCGGCCGGATCGTTGAGGCGTTGATGTTCCTGGCTCGCGCCGAGGCGGACGCCCAGCTCCCCGAATGCGAACTTCTGGACCTGGATCGCTTTGTCGCCGAGCACCTGGCGGAACGATCCGCGGCGGATCCCACGGCCGAGGTCATCCACCAGGCCTTGCACGGCGATGGCACCCGGGTCCGAGCCCATCCGCCGCTCCTCGGCCAGTTGCTCGATAACCTGCTGGACAACGCCCGAAAGCACGGCCGGCCGGGAACGCCGATCCGCGTGGAGACGAGCCGGGAAGGCGATGCCGTGGTGCTCGCCGTCGAGGATGCCGGCCCAGGCATCCCTCCGGAGGACATCCCGCACATCTTCGAGCCGTTCTATCGCTCGGCGCAGGCGCGCCGCCGGGGCACGTCCGGCGTCGGGCTGGGACTGGCCGTGGCCCGGCGCATCGCGGTCGCCTTCGGCGGGAGTCTCAGCGTCCGGAGTGAGCCGGGGAACGGTGCTCGGTTCGAGGTCCGGCTCGTTGTGACAGTGCCTCCGCTCGAATCGTCGGATGACCGCGATGGAAACGCTTTGCTTGTGGATGAATTCCAGACGTCGGGAAGCTGATGCAGTGTCACGGCAGCTTCGTTGTGCGTTTGACTGTAACGAAGCGAATTTCGAGTCGTTTGCCAAGCGCCGCGGCGATGCGCCGGAGCATCGCTATGGAATGGCCTTCGTAATCGGCGTCTTCGAGCCGGCTGATCACAGACGGGGTCGTTCCGACCAGTTTGGCGAGCTCTCTTTGGGTCAACCCTGCTTCGGTTCGCAGGTCGTAGACCTTCCGAGCCAGTTCGGCATTGACTACCTCTTCCTCGAACGACTCGATCCGAGCAGGATCGGTTCCGATATAGCGGTCGAAGGCATACTGTAGTCCCTTCGACTCGAAGCGACTCTTTCGACCCATCGCTGTCATTCCTCCGGAGAGAAGGTATGTCGTTTCAGGTTAGTCTTGAACAGTGTCTTTCGCTCGATAGCTCTGTCGATCTCACACGGTGGAACGACTCTCTCTTTCAAGAGGCCATGAGAGATCACTACCGCTGTGTCGCCATGAAAGAAGTAGAGCATTCGGTAATGGATTCCCTGGAGTCCGACCCGAAGCTCATGGATCCCATCGCGCAAGAAATCCGCTTCCGGCCGACGCAACTCGTGGCCCAAGTCTTCGAGACGTCGGAGTCTTGCTAAACACTTATCCTGGGCTTTGGCCGGGAGTTCGTCGAGCCAGTCGATGATAGGGATCTTTCCACCCTCCTCTTTGAAGAAAATGATGTGCGTCTTGGGCATCCTCGACTCCGTCTCATCGGCGGTTTCATCCTTCGCCGGTCCTCGCCGTCTCGAATATTCTTCGCAGATTTGCGAATTAACGTCAACCGAAGTCGAGGTAGTTCCTGTCCGGTCTGACTCGGGATTCGAGATGACTATTCTAATCCCCAGCCGCCACAATCCGCCCAACGACCCCGACAATCCGCCGCACAGCCTCATCGATCTCGGCCTCGGTGGTGGTAGCTCCGAGGCTGAAGCGCACCGAGGACCGCAGGCGGGCGTCGGGGACGCGCATGGCCATGAGGGTCGGCGAGGGTCGGGTCGAGCCGCTGGCGCACGCCGAGCCGAGCGAGGCCGCAATGCCGGCCAGGTCGAGCTGCATGAGGAGGGCGTCCCCGTCGAGGCCCGGGAAGCCGACGTTGAGGGTCTGGGGCAGGCGCCGGTCGTCGTCGATCGGTCCGTTGCGGATCACATGATCGGGGCCCAGCGCGGCGAGGAGTCCGGCTTCGAGACGGTCGCGAAGCGCGATCCAGCGGGTGGTGCGGGCTGTGAATTCGTCGTGCCAGTTCTGGAGGGCCGCGGCCAGCCCGACCGCGAGGGGGACGGCGACGGTCCCCGGCCGCCGGCCCTGCTGCTGGCCGCCGCCGAAGAGCCGAGAGCCGAGCCGGACTCCGCTCCGGACCAGGAGCAACCCCGTTCCCACCGGTCCATGGAACTTATGCGCGCTGGCCGCCAGGGTCGCGACGCCCATCGCGTGGAAATCCACCGGGATGCGGCCCACGGCCTGGACGGCGTCGGTGTGCACCGGGATCCCCCGCGCCGCGGCCAGCTCCGCCAGCTCGCCGACCGGCTGGATCGCGCCGGTCTCGTTATTCGCCAGCATCAACGTGGCGAACCGCGTCTCGTCGCGAAACGTCGCGGCCATGCGTGCCGCGTCGGCGAGGCCCTGGTCGTCCACCGGTACGCGGTCGACCGCGAAGCCCGCCGCCTCCAGTCGCGCCACCGGCTCGACAACCGCCGGGTGCTCGATCGGGCTGCTGGCGACATGTCCCGGCGAGCTCTCCGCGCCCGCCAGGCCGAAGATCGCCAGGTTGTTCGACTCCGTGCCCCCCGATGTGAAGATGACCTCGGACGGGTCGGCACCGAGGATCCCCGCCACCGTCTCCCTGGCGTGATCCCAGGCGCGGCGGGCCGACCGGCCCAGGGCGTGCCGGCTCTCGGCATTGCCCCCGGCCAGGAAATACGGCCGCATCGCCTCCAGCACCGAGGGGTCCATCGGCGTCGTTGCGTTGTGGTCGAGGTAGATTGGGTCCATAGTTTTCAGTGTTCAGTTCTCAGTTTTCAGTTCAGCTCACTCATCGAAGTCTTTGCTGAAAACTGAGAACTGAAAACTGAAAGCTCATTCCAGACACCGCAACGTCAAAACCAGCCCGATCACCAGCAGCGGGATTCCGATGAGGAACAGGGGACCGGGCAGTAGCGCCGTGCCGACGACCATGAGGAGGAAGCCGACCACCAGTCCGGTGATCCGCCCCAGCAAGGCGATCATCAGGTAGAGCAGGCGAAATGGTAAAGCTATGACGAACCAGACCGCGCGGACGACGCCCAGAATCGCTCCCACCCAGGTCCACGACGGCGCCGGCCCCATACCGTGGAAATCGGGGTCGAACCGTGGGTCGATCGGCTTGTGGATGCGTGTCGCGGCGCGACCGTGAGTCCACCAGTGGCCGGGGGCGGGAGACCCTCGCCCCGCATGAGTTGTACTGGACTGGGCTTGCTTCATACGAGCTTCAGGGTAAATTCGTTTCCATCGTTTCTATCCGCTCCCAGCACGGTGGCGGGGAGAAACGGTCTCAAAGGGTATTCGCCGCCGGAAGCAATCCTTTGTGAGCCTATTGGATTATTGCGGTCGATCCGATTTTGACAAGTCGATGCTGATGATGGCATGGGCCCAGGCAGGGAGGCCGCGACCGTGCGTCAAGTCGTTCTCGTCATCGTTCTGGTAGCCGCCGCGTTCCTCGGAGGCGCCTTCGTCAACGGGCCGGGCCTGCGCTGGGCCCAGACGCAACTCCTCGGCTCGCTGGGCTTGAACGACGAGGGCGAGATCGCCTCGGTCAACCTCAAGGGCGCCGTCAGCCCGGCGCGACCGGGGATGGGCCCAAGGCGTCGAAAGCTGGTCCCGAGACGGTCGCCGGACCGCTGGCACCCATCCCGTCACTGGTCACGGAAACCGAAGCTGGCAAAGCGGATGCGTCCGAGAGCCCGTCGAATCGAGCGGCGAGCGGCGAGCGGGGTCCAGCATCACCACTATCCTCGCCGCCGGCGCCTCCGCCCCTGATGGCACCGCTGGCCGCTTCGCCGGTCCCCCCGGAGCCCTCGAAGGGGACCGCCAGTACGGGGGCGGAACCCCAGTCGGCGTTCCCCGATACCGAGCCGCCCGCATTGCTGGATCCGAGCGTGAAGCCAGCGGTCACGTCCGCACCTGGCCGCCGGCCCACTCGGGATCGGGATGTGGCGCCGGCCATCCTGGACTCGCTGGCCGCCTTGATCCCCCCGGCCCCCCCGCCGGCGCTGGAATCCCCCGCAGGGGCGGCTCAGCCGCCGCCATCACGGTCGGCATCCGGCCCAGCAGCCTCCGATGGCGAGGATTGGGCGGCCTTGGGCCGGAAGATGCAGGCCCTCGGCGTGAGCCGGTTCACCATCGAAGGCCAGCCCGGCGGTCCTGTGGTCTTCTCCTGCCTGATCCCCCTGGCGGGCCGTCAGGCGGTCGCCCAGCGATTCGAGGCCGAAGGCCAGGATGCGGTCCACGCGGCACAAGCCGCACTGCGGCGGGTCGCCCTCTGGCGGGCGACACAGCAGGAGTGAGTCGTCAGTGATGTCTGGTACCGAGCCTCGACCACCTGCCCTCGAAGTGGCCCAGGACGGGCTACGAATGATCCGTGACCTATGACCAGAAAGAAGGAGGTTATCGCGCGAGACGATACGAACTATAATGCAAGATACTGCGGTGCTCGCGAGGCACCGGGGACGACCTGAGGGACGATGCTCGCGGGGCATCATCCCGGGGAGGGATTTGCGGTCGGACGTTCAGCGGGGAACGGGCCATCGACAGGCTCCGGCCCGGCGGGGCCGCTCTGTCCCGGCGTCGATCGATCGCGAGGAAGGGGCCCGTACATGGCGAAGGGACCTCCGCTTCGGGTGCTGTTGATCGTCACCGGAAGTTCGCTGCGCCGAGGAAATGGATCGGCCGCTGGCCTACTACCTCAAGCAGCAGATCGAGCGGTCCCTGAGCGAGGCTTCCGCCGACGGGCTGGAGGGCTATGTTGTCCGTGTCGTGGCCGACATCCGTTGGATCCACGACGAGCCCCTCCAGGCGCTGCCGACGATCTCTCTGGGCGGTCCGGGCGTCAACGCCTTGGCAGAGCGATGGCTTGAGGAAGTCCCCGTCTCACTCGCTTTCAACGAGCGCTACTTTATCCAGATGGATCCCGACCTGACGGAACCCCACGTCAGCATCTGGGGCATGGACAACTCCACGACCCAGATCGCGGTGTCCGTGTTTGTCAACCGCTTCCTCCCGCGCTTCCTCGACCGCTGCGCCACCATCCCGGGCCATCTCACCTCGCTCGAAGGCGACGGGAAGGTGGTTCCGAGCTCGACGAGGAAAACGACGACGATTGACGGGCCGCCTCGGGCCGACCCGATATCCCAGGCCCCGGCCGTCGCAACGGCCCAGCCCGGGCCAGAAAACCCCATCCTCTCCCCAACGCGGCCTGCGGCCGCAACCCCAGAGCGATTCCGGATTCCGGAGATCCCGGATTGGGAATCGGGAATTCGGAATCCGTTGTCCCCAGATTGCGCCACACGGCGAGGAGATTCTCCCGAGGCTCCCCAGCTTCTGGGAAGGATGTTGATTTTTCTCAACGCCAAATCGATTTGGTGTTCCATACTTCTTGTGGAGCCGCTCGGCGATGTTGCCCGTGGACGATCGGTACCGCCGAGGGCACAGGATTTGAGAGGAATCTCAGAGTCAAGGGCTTGCCAGAAGAGGCGATCGTTCGATTCCGAGGGTGGCGGTGGGCAAGCCTGGGCGGGAGATGACTTCCGCCGCGATGCAGTTTTCCGGGGTCGGATCTTCATCAACGCGTGGGTGGCCGCGCCAGGATGGCGTCGGATGTTCATGATCAAGGATGCGATAACATGAATATTTGTGTATATAATCGATGGAACAGAAAGGCGGGGCTCGCGATGGTGGCTGCGGCGATGATCCTCGCCGCCGGGGCCGGCCCGAAGCCGCCGGACTGGACACTGGTGCCGATTGGTCGCACGGTGGCGCAGGACCAGGGGGCCTGGGTCATCGACTACCGGCTCCGGCTCGCGAGCCCGACCGGGGTGATCCTGGCGCCCGAGGAGATCGGGGTGAAGCTGGACGGCTGGGTGTCGAACTCGCGCGTCGCGAGCCATGCGGTACCGCGCTGGTCGTCGCTGGGGATTCCGCACGGGCCGGAGTTTTCGACGGTCGGTGAGGTGATTGCGGCACCCGATGAAGCCCACAAATGCCGGGAGAAGCTGATCGTCTCGGTCTGGATTTCGGAGAAGGCTTCCGGAAAGGCTGATGGAGGAAAGTTGAAGGTTGAGTCATCGGGGAAGGCGGAAGGCGGAAGGCGGAAGGCTGAGTCAGAACACAATGGTCTTGATTCATCCTTCATCCTTCATCCTTCATCCTTGCCGTTAAGCGCAGCTCCGGGAGACATTGTGCATGTGCGCCTCCGGCTCGAGCATCAGCACGTGCTTTACGGTGACTACGACCCACTCCTGGGGATCCGCGCCGTCGAGCTGACGCTGGGCCAGGCGACGACCCGCGATCGCGTGTCCCTGGATCACGAGCAGTACCTGGCGCAGCCGAAATTCACCTGGCCCGAGCCTCCGGAGGATCGCCGCGACACGCGGCATGCCGTCTCCGGGCCCGACAGCCTGCACCTCGAAGCCCACGTCCCCGGCCATCATTACTACCGATTCCCTGAGCGACCCGTCCGCTACAGCACGAAGATGCGCCTGCAGTTCTCTTACCTGATTGCCGCCGGGACCGAGGGCGAATGCCGGCTCCGGATCGCCCAGTACAAGGATACGCCGACGTCCTGGAGGCAGCTCGAACGGGCCGCCTCCCAACGTTGCCTCAAGACCGTCGGTCGATGGACCAAGGTCGAGCACGTCTTCACCACGGATGCCGAGGCGACCACCCTGGCGATCGACTTCTGCATCGCCGGCGACGTCGACGTCGGCGAGATGTGGATCGACGACGTCAGCCTCGAACCTGTGGGATGTTCGGGGCACGTTGGTCCTTAGTCATCGGTCAATCGCGTCTGGAGTCAGACCCAGCCGGCTTCTCGTCGTCCCGGCGCCTCGCTCGCCTACCCCGATCGAACCGTGGCAGAGCCCGAGATCGAGCCCCAACGGGACGGAATCGTATAGCTCGGGGCATGAGCCCCGAGATCAGAGGCTTTACGATACCGTCTCTTCGAGACTTCCCAGATCGCGCGAAGTCAAGAGGGTGAGGAACTGTGAACCGCTCCTCACCCCCCGATTTCGTCGATGCCTTGCGTCCTCAATGCCGGATCGTGATCCGGTACGACAACGACCAGAGCGCCGGTTCGGCGCGAAGACTGTGGAGGATCGCGGCGGAATCGGCCGCACGGTAGATGAACGGCTCGCCCGTCGCGGGATCGTTGGGCAGAGGGACCTCAGTGATCTGGCTCAGAGATTCGGGCAGTGCGCCATTGTGCGCCGCAGCATACATCCGCGAGGCCTCGATCACGCGCAGAATGGCGACGTGGCGACTCGATTCGCAGTTCGGTCCGGATTACCGCGAAGACGGCTGGCACATACTGGGCAAAAAGGATGAAGGGACTCTTCTTTGCAGCCATGAGCCGCTTGACGGCGTCGGCCTGTTGCGCGATCGCCTCGCGTGCCGGCAGGTAGCTCGCCTTGAACCAATCGTCCCAGATCTCGCGGTAGCCGTCGGCGATGTAGAGCGCAACGATCTGATCTTCGGACATGGCACCGAGTTGGTGGTCGGTCAGTTCGCGCGATCTCTTCAGATACTCCTTGGACGCGGGAAGGGCCTGGGACTTGAACTGGGACAGTCTCCCGCCAGAGAGCTCCGGCAGCAGGCCGGGACCCTTCTTTCCCTGTTGCATGTTAAAGCGTTCCCATTTCACGATCCCCTCGTGCATCCGCGTCAGGAGTGTCGCCCATTCCGCGGGAGTCCGTGGTCGGTCCAGCTCCGATTCCCTCAGCTCGGGAATCAGGTTCTCGCAGAGCTTTCGCTCGATCTCCAGCCCGTGACGCATGTCGATCAGCGGCTGCGGCAGCGCGGTCAAGGCCCAGTAGAGGTTGGGGGCGTCGGGCCGGGCGATCAACTCATCAACGGCATCGAGCGTGACGGTCGTGATTCCGACGCCAACCAGGCCGTTGATCAAGAACGGCCCCTCGGCGGTATGACGTGCGAAGGCGAGATTGGTCTCGATGGTACGGATCGCGTCGTCGAGCTTCCCTTCGGCGATTTCGACGCGCGCTTTGATCGACATGAGGAGGCCCAATTGCCGCATCGACTGGGCGTCTTCCAGTGCGACATTGATGATGTCGAGCCGTTGCTCGGGCACGGTATAGTTCCAGGTGCACGTTTGGCGGTGCGCCCCGAATTCGAGCTGCTGAAGTTGCTTTCTCCACTCATCGACGAACTTGCGAGCCTCGGCGACCGGGAACTGATCGAGCGGCACATTCCTCCACGTCTTCCAATTCTCGATGATCTGATTCCAAAGCCCATCCGAGGTGGAATGCCGGATGCGCAAATAGATCGGGGCCGCATCGCCGGGATTCAGATCGGCGAAGCTCGGCAGAAGCCGGTATTTCAGCGCCAGGACCGGCGCCGCGGCGGGGCTGACGATCAGGAGCGTCGGATCGAGAGGCTGGAGTGCCTTGGCTGGCGGCTGAGCCACGCCGGCTGCAACACGGCCATGGATATCCAGATGGCCAGGAGCAGCACGACGCATTCGAAGTCGAGAGTGACGCATTCGGACCATCACGAGTTCCTCCGTCTTGGTTTCTCGTCTTCACGTATGTCGAGTCTTTCGCGGTTCCATATTCCGAACGAGCGGTGGATCAGAGATCCAGCACGCGGTCGATATCCTGCGGCCGAAGTGGAACTGGGCTGCGGAGGCGCTTCCGAAGGCGTGGAGTCCGGCCGGATTGGCTCACGCTCAACCTCGGCGTCGAGCCACGATGCGCCGGCAGGGTTCGCCGTGAGCCGCGCGGTCAATGCGAAATAGCTGCTCGGAGCCGGGGGCTCGATCGACGGGATGTCGATCTCGACCGGCGGCGAGGGCGACGGTGGCGATGGCACCGCGCCCGCGGCCAAGGCCATCTTGAGAGCCTGTCGTTCCGGACCGCTCATGCGCGAGCATCGCACCGAATCCCATCGTCACGACGAGGAGTGCGGCCGTCGACAGCCGCCAGGCGCGGATTTGGCCTTCGACGTGTGCCGCAGCCCGGCCGGCGTCGTAGAGCATCCGATCGCGATCGAGCGCGCCGGCGGCCGGCCGCCAGGCTGCCAGGCGATGCTCCAGCGCTTTCAGGTCCCGTTCGTCTTCGTGGTTGATCGATGTCCATGGGGATTCGAGCCTCTCGTGCAGCCGGGCGAGCCCGGCCTGGTAGCGGCGGTGGGCGGTGGTCAGCGAGCAGCCCTGAAGCCGGGCGATCTCCTCGAAGGTCAGGCCGCCCCAGAGCCGCGCGACGATGATCTCGCGGGTTTCCAGCGTCCAGGTCGGCGAGGAGCCTGGCGGCGTGCTCGGCGTCGATCTGGTCGTCGGTGGCGGCGAACCAGGGTCCGCCGGGAATGATCTCGCGATCGGCGGCCCGCTGTTCGCGTCGCCGACGTCGACGGGATTGCCGCCCCGCGGCGATCGCGCCGTTGCGCACCACGCGGTACAACCAGGCGACGGCCCGGTCGGGCTCCGAGTCCTGCCGCGCCAGCGCGACGAACGCGTCCTGGACGATGTCCTCCGGCGCGTCGCACCACTGGCGGGCGTAGAGCGCCAGCACCGCGGCGTGCTCGTCGAACAGGCGACCGAGGATCTCCGGCCCGATCCGTGCCACCCTTGAGTCTCCCACCGCCGGGGTTTCCTGAGTCTATCTACCATGACGCCACGACGGCGAGGGTTTTCCAAGAAAATTCCCGCCTCTTCGCTTTTCGCCACCGACGAATCCCTGTATCGTCTTATCGGAAAGTCTCGAAGAGACGGAATCGCAAAGCTCGGGGCGTGAGCCCCGAGACGACGGACGCCACGAACCCTCTTCCCACCCGGCCGCCCCATTGCCCGGTACCGCCGAGCAATGGGGCGGCCGGGTGGGGAGTTTCTTACGATCATCGGAACCTGGGGCTCACGCCCCGAGCTTGACGATTCCGCCCCATTCGGGGCTCGGTAGTGCCTTCCCGGATAGCCTCTTACCCGAGTCAGATGTCGGTTTTGATCCGTGTTTCATCGGTGTTTCATTCGTGGCTCACCTGTTCCGGACGATCGGTAATCCCTGGCTGCTCGCGGCGGTTTGCGTGGTGGGTGGCATCATGGCGCCCGTGCTGGTCGGCTTCGCGCCGCTGGGCGGCGACCCGGAGCTGATGTATCAGCCGATCAAGATGGAGCTGGGTCGCTCGCTCGCCACGGGCCGGCTGCCGTTCTGGAGCGACCGGTTCGGGCTCGGGGATCCCTTTGGTGGCCGAGAGTCACGTCGCCGCGTTCTATCCGCTCAACTGGTTCTTCTACCGGCTCTGGGATGCCGGGACGGCGTACGGCCTGACGATGTGGTTGCACTGGGTCGCGCTGGTGGCGGCGACCTTCGCCTACGCGCGCAACCTGGGGATCAGCCCGGCGGGCTCGGCGATCGCGGCGCTGAGCTTCACCCTGTGCGGGTTCCAGGCGGTGCACGCCGTCCACGAGCCGTTCTATCATGTGATGCCGTACTTGCCGCTCTGCCTGCTCCTGGCCGACCGCTACGCGGCGACCGGCCGGCTGGCGTGGCTGGCCGGGCTGGCGTTGGCCTGGGGCTTCCAGATCACGCTCGGGCATTTCCAGATCCAGATGTGGACCGGCGGGCTGGCGTTGCTGGCCGGCACGTGGCGGGCGCTCGGGCCGTCTTCATCCCCACGTCGGCCCTCCCCCATCAAGGGGGAGGGAGGCGACGCCGGCCGTCACCCATGGCGGATCCTCGGGCTGATCCTGGGCCTGGCCTGGGGCGCGGCGATCGCCGGCGTGCAGCTCCGGCTGACTTGGGAGTTGACGGGTGTCGCGGGGTTCAACCGTCCCAAGGAGTTCTTGTCCAATAACCTGTTCCCCCCGGAGCACTGGGCTCAGTTCGCGTTGCCGGAAGTCTTTCTGGGCCGGCCCTTGGGGGCGGGTGATGTCTATTGGGGACGTTACAAGACGACCGCTGGCGAGGCGTGCGCCTACGTCGGAGTCGTCCCGATGATCTTGGCTCTCGTGGGGTGGGTCGCCGCGCCTCGGGATCGGAACTTCACCCCCTGGCGGTTGGTCGCGGCTGTGTCGCTGGTCCTGGCGACGATGGCGGGCTGGTGGCCGGCTGGCTTCGACATGATCCTGCTGCTCCCGGGCCTCGGCTGGTTCCGCGCCCGGCGCGGTACACGCTCCTGACCAGTCTGGCCCTGGCCCTGCTGGCCGGCCGGGGTCTGGACCGCTCGATCGCGCCGCGGCGGTTCTGGGGTGGTCTGGCCCTGGCGGTCGCCTTCGGCGTCGCGGGGTGGACCTGGTCGATTCGCTGGGCGCAGGGGGCGGACTTCCGACGAGGTCTGGGCGCGGGCACGATGGACATCCGATTCGCGACGGCGGGGATGGCCTGGGGGCTGGGGTTGCTGGCGACCGTGGGCTGGAGGCTGGGTCGGCTCGGCGCGTGGGCGCCGGTGTCCGTCGCGGTGCTGGAGCTGGGTACGCTCCTGTTTGTCGGGCCGTCTTGGTGGGGTTGGAAGATCCGCCTGCCCGAATCCAGCCCAGTCCTGCAGCGACTGGCCGAGCTGGCGGATGTGGGCCTGGTCGGCGGCCGGCTCCTCAACGTGCCGGTGGACGCGGGACTGACCACGGCCTACCCCAACCTGGGGATCACGCCGCCGCCGCCGAACTACCTGCTCGAGACGGCGATGCGGCCGCCCGGTGAGATCCTCCAGACCGATCACCGCTGGCAGGTCCGCTTCGGCGTCACCCACGGCGTGTGGGGGGCCGACGACGACGTCCGGGGGTTCCTGGTCATGGCCGTGATTCCCGATCCGGCCCTCGATCGGGTGATGGCGAGCGTCCCTCACCTGCATGGTCACGGGCCGTGGAAACTGGTCCACGATTCCTACGCGTTCCCACCGGCCTGGGTGGCGCGCCTCGTTGTCGCGGCGAAGAACTGGCCCGAGCTCCATACCTCCCTGTCGATGCACGATTACCCCGACCAGGCCTGGTTCCTCCCCGAGGACCTGCCTCCGCCGCTGCCGGAACCGGCCGCTCGAGACGCCCGCGTCCTGAGCTGGGACGGTCGTACGGCAACCGTCGAGCACGACGGCTCCTGCATCCTGATCCTGCGGCGGGCCTTTTACCCCGGGTGGTCTTATCGGGTCGACGACGGCCCTGCGCAGCCGGTCCTCCGCGTCAACGGCGGCCTCCAAGGCGTCCCGCTCCAGGGCGCCGGCACGAGCCGCGTCGTGCTGCGATACCGGCCGACCGGCCTGGCGCAGGCCGCAACGGTCACGCTCACCGCCCTCGCCGCCGCCGCGCTGGTCCTCGCCGCGGCGCGATGGAGAGCCCTCCGGAACTCGCGTGTGCCCGTTGCCTCCTGAGACCGGCGGGCGAGGCTCCGTCCGGTGGGGCGGATCAAGGCTCGGGTCGAGTCAAAGGATGGGGAACCGGGATCTCGCCGGGATTGCGGCCCGATGCCCAGGCCACCGACTCGACTCACGGTGACGCATTCTCCGCCAGCAGGTTGCGGACCAGCTCCGAGAGCTCCTCGAAGAGCCGGGACGAGTAGCCGACGTGGACCTCACGGACCTTGCCCCGCGGGTCGATGACGATCAGGGTCGGGTAACCGTCCACGCCGTACTTCGTCGGCAGTCCTTGGGCGCAGATCACCGGGTAGTGCAGGTCCATCGCCTCGACCACGACCCGGGCGTCTTTCACGTCTTCGTCGATCGTCATGCCGAGCACCGCGACCGGTTGGTCTCGGAACGTCTCGGCGAGTTGCTTGACCTGGGGCATCGCGTGCATACACCAGCCGCAGCGGCGGTACCAGAAGTCGAGCAGGACGACCTTGCCGCGGTAGTCGGCCAGGCGGTGGGTCTTGCCGTCCAGGTCTTTCGCCTCCCAATCGGCCGCCGGCTTGCCCAGGAACTCCGCGCGGTGGGACGCCTCTTCGGCGAGATAGCGAGCCATCCGGTCATGCTTGGTGAGGTCCTGATCGATCGCCTCGCGGAAGACGGGTGCGGTGAGCGCCGCGCGGACCTTCTCGAGCTTCGCCTTGGCCTCGGCGAGCAGCGCCTTGCACGCCTTGGGATCGCGGGCAGCCTGGTGGGTCGCCGACTCGTAGGCCGCAGCCGCGTCGAAGTAAGCGTCGGCCTCGCGGCCGAAGTCCTCGGCCCATGGGGAACCTCGGTCCTCGACGGAGACCAGCTCGATCGTGCCTTTGCTGATCTCCGAACCGTTTAAGTCGAACGTATCCTTGGTCTCCAATCGTGTGACCAGCCCGCGCCGGGGATCGAAGGTCGAGCGGGTCGAGTGGGTTTCGACGTAGACCTTGTCCATCGGATTTTCGCTGGTCGTGGTGAAGACCAGCATCGCATGGCTGGGGTCGGGCGGGGTGACCGTCCGAAAACGGAGGTGCACCGGATGTTGATCCTGGCCCTGGAAATTCCAGTTCCACTCCTGTGCGCCGGCATCGTCGGGAAGGCGGGGGAACAGTCGGAACGGATCGCGGACGTTGCCTCGGGTGGTGGCTCCGACAAGCCGGCCATCGTCGAACAAGCGGCATCGCCAGACGAGCGTGTCGGCCGGGCCTTCCTCGGCCTTCTTCGCGCCGCTCGCCGCGGGCCGGGTGATTCTGAGGTCGCAACGGAGGACCAGCCGCCAGGCCCCGTCGGCATCACGGCCGACGACCCAGGCCTTCCAGTCGACCTTGTAGACGGACTCGCCGCCCTTCCGCTCGGACCGGGTGACCGATCGATAGCTGAGCTCCTGGCCAGGAGTCAGATGGTAGCGGGGCAGAGCAGGGGCCTCGCCGGCCCGCACGGCCCGTCCGTCCACGAAGAGCAGACCCAGCACGAGCCAGACCGAGGAGCGGCGGGCGATTCGGGTCGTCAGCATGATAAGCTCCGATAGCGGTTCGATGTCTCTTCCCGTCCGCGTGATCCAGAATGGTCTCCATCCTAACATCGGACTTCTGTCATGGCAACGGTTGCGCCTGCTGCCATGGGAACCTTCGCACGAGGCAACGACTTCGAGAAGTCTCCGATTGACCCCATTATTCTAATTCGCTAGAATTCGAAGCGATGTTGTGGTATCGAGTCATCGGTACCATCGGATCGGAAATCACGACAGGAAGATTTTCGACAAGATAATATTGACAAATTTGGAATTTAGAATCCGAAATTCAGAATCCAGAGGAGGCTCTCGCCATGGCCAGGCCGCCGCGTTCGCAGCCGACGGATGGAGAGCTCGAGATCTTGAAGGTGCTCTGGGAGCAGGGCCCTTCGGGGCTGAAACCGGTCTGCGACGGCTTGCGGAAAGTCCGGCCGGTGGCGACGACGACGGTCGCGACGATGTTGAAGTTGATGCAGGAAAAGGGCCTGGTGGATCGGAGCGAGGCCGCGCGGGGCTCGGTCTACTCGGCGCGGGTGAGCCGGGAGGCCGCCAGCACGAGCCTGGTGCGGCGGCTGATGGACCTGGTCTTCGACGGCTCGGCCCGCCGGCTCGTGACTCACATGCTTGAGACCGAGAAACTCAGCGCACGCGACCGCGACGAGATCCGCCGTCTGCTGGACGAAGCCGGCGCGCGACCGGCGGATGAGCCGCGTCCTCGCAAGAAGAGAGGAGGGAGGGCATGAACGGGATGACGACGCTCTGGCAACTGGTGGGCTGGACGATGCTCCACTTCCTCTGGGTGGGCGGTGCGATCGGAATCCTCGCCGCGATCGCTCGGCGAGCGATCCGAAGTGCGTCTCCCGAAGTGCGCCACGCGGCAGCCGTGTTGAGCCTGGCTCTGCTCGTACTGGCACCCGGTGCGATCGCCTGGCGACTGAACCATGCGGGCCGGAAGGAACGACCATTCGCCGGAACGGGCCGGGCGCCGGGGGCGGACTCGGCCGTCGCCTACCAGGCTGTGGAGGAGTCGATTCGGCCCGCCCGACCGGATGACGGTCTTGCACCGATCCCACTCGCCGGCGCACCGAGCGTCGGGATCGGGCACGAGTTGACACCGAGGCGGCCGGCGCTGGCGGCTCGGCTGGACGCGCTGGCGCCGTGGCTCCCCTGGATCTGGCTGGCCGGCTCGCCGCTGACCTTTGCCTGGCTGGCCCTCGGCCTGGCCGGCGCCGAGAGGTTGCGACAGCGAAGTGTTGTGCTGGCCGATGGCGATCTACCGCAAACCTGTCGGCGATTGGCCCAAGCCCTGGGCATCGCTCGCATCGTGGCCGTGGCCGTCTGCGACCGGATCGCCGCGCCGGTGCTGGTGGGCATCGTCCGCCCGTTGATCCTCGTGCCCGCGACGGCCCTCGGTTGTTGGAGCCTTGAACAGCTCGAGATGGTGCTCTTGCATGAGCTGGCACACGTACGCCGGTGGGACAACCTGATCAACTTGGTGCAGCGCCTGGTCGAATCGGTGCTGTTCTTTCAGCCGGCGGTGTGGCTGGTCTCGGCTTGGTTGCGACAGGAGCGCGAGCACTGCTGCGATCGGATCGTGGTGTCGCACACGGGCCGGGCGCGGGCCTATGCCGAGACGTTGCTGGCCCTGGCGGTCCCCGATCCGGATCGAACGCCGTGCGCCGCCGTCGCCATGACCCGCAATCACCTCGTCGTGCGGATTCGACAGATCCTCGACTTGAACCCGGAGGGAACTGCCATGAAGCTGCCTCGTGGACTGATCGTCTTGACCGCCGCGCTGCTGATCGTCCCCGCCGGTTTCACGATCTCCCGCGCTCATCTCGCCGACGCGCAGGCGGAGACCGAGCCCAAGGGACAAGGGCATGAGATCGATTCGCGAGCGCTGATTGCGAAGGCCATCGAGCTGGCGGGAGCAGCCGGGAAACCCCGGGGCTTCAAGAACGACAACTTCCGCACCTTGCTGGATATCGGGACGTCACTGGGTCAGCGCGACGACCGCCCCGGTGCGGTCGTCGCGCTCCACAAAGCGGGCGAGTTGATCAAGGCGATGCCGGAGGGGCGGCATCGCTCTGAGGCGGCCAGGATGCTCGCCGAGCGACTCGCCCTGGCCGGTGAGGCCGACGAGGCCATCGCGCTGGCCTCGGTGCTGGAGGAGGATCGATCCAGGGCCCTGTACCTGATCACTTTCTACCTGGCCAGTTCTGGGAACCTGGCCAAGGCCATCGAGGCCGCCGGTCGGATCCAGGACAATGGTCAGCTCGGCTACGCCTTGTTGACGATCGCGGTCACCCAGGCGAGGCAGGGAGATACGGTCACCGCGATTCAGACCGTGGAATCGATCGCGGCACCGGGGGCGCGGATTCGGTCTCTGGTCGGGGACCTTTGGAGCCGGGAGCATCCTGGGCTCGCGGTGGCGTGTGCTCGCGCCGGCGACCAGGCGGGATCCCAAAAATGCCTGGAACAGGCGCGGAACCTCGTCGCGGCGCTCGCGGACGACACGAAGAAGGTAGAAGCCCAAGCGAGCATAGCGTTGGCGCTGGCGCAGCTCGGCGACGTCGCGGCGGCACTGAGACAGGTCAGGGCCCTGGCGCACCGGAGACGCGCGAAACGGCGCTGGGTCAGATCGCGCTGATCCAGGCGGAATCGGGCGCCTGGGACGACGCCTACCGCACCGCCAGGTCGGTCCCGGATCCCGAACGTCGGTTCGCCGCGATCTTTCAGCTCGGCGAGGCCCACTTCAACGCCGGAAGACGCGACCAGTCGCAGCAGATCTTCCGCAAGCTGCTGGCGGCCAACGCCGGACCCAAGCCGCTCACGAACGACCACCTCCTGATCGCCCGCGCCCAGATGTACACCGGCGACTTCGCAGCCGCCCTTGCCACAGTCGAGCCGCCAGAAATGCCAGGCCGGGATCTTGTCGGAGAAGTCGCTGTGATGCAGGCTCTGACGGGCGATTTCGCCCGAGCCCGCACGTCCCTTGCCGAATGGAACGTGGATGGAGTTGAGAAGGGAGATGTCTACGAGTTCCTTGCCTATCGCCAGGCGAAGGCCGGCCAGGTGGACGAAGCCCTCCGCTGGGCCGAGTCACTGGACCATCGCCTGCACCGCTCGCGCGCCTTGGTCGGCGTGGCCGTGGCGATCGAGGAGCGACGAGGATCGAAGCCGAAGGAGGGGCAACCCCTTCGGTAGTCCAGGTCCGACCGAGTCTGCGGAAGGAATGATCCTCCGGCGAGCTTATTCCGCGTCAACCCGATCGGACTCGTGATCGATTGCCGATCCGTATGCCGGCCCATCGCCGTTCCGCGTGTGCTTGTCGAACCCGATATAGATCCGGGCATTGGCCGAGGTAGCCAGGGCGCGGAGCGTCTCCAGTTCGGACAAACGGAGCAGGACAGGGTGGCGCGAGTAGGCCGCGGCGGCCTGTTCCTTTTCGCGCACGGCATCGACCTCGGCCTTGGTCGTGATCCGGTGGGCCTCGGCCTCGCTCAGCGCGGTCAGCCGCCGGGCCTCGGCCGACGCCTCGGCCTCCAGCCGCTGGTTGGTGGCCTTGGTCTGCGCCTCGATCCGCTGGACCTCGGCGCGGGTTCGGGCCTCGACCAGTTGGGCCTGGCTGGTGCGCTCGGCCGCCAGCACGCGGTTCATGATCTCCTGGAGGTTGCCGGGGAAGATCAGGTCCTTGACGTCGGCCCGCGCGATGGCCACGCCATAACCGCTGGCCGACTTATCCACGTCGCGGAGGATGTCGTCGCTCAGGCGGTTGCGGTTGGTCAGGATCTCTTCCAGGGGCATCGAGGCCAGCGACCGCCGCGCCGCGAGCTGGACGTCGCCATACAGCCGGTCCTCGTAGTTCTCGACCTCATGCAAGGCCGCGCGAGGATCGACCACGCGGAACTGCACGATGATGCTGACCCGGATGGCGACTTTGTCCGCCGTGAGGATCTCCTGTCCCTTGATGGTCAGCTCGCGCTGGCGGACGTTGACCAGCACGACCTGCACCCGCGGACGTCGATAGAAGCCCAGGTTGACGCTGCGCGGGACCACGTAACGCCCGGCGCCCAGCACTTGCGTCAGGACGCCGTCCTCATACCACAGCCCGCGATGCGTGTCCTTGATGATGATTTCCTGGCGAACCACAGGCCACCTCCGCGCCGTTTCCACGGCGCCTGCGCATTCCTGATGTGATTTGGAGGCCCCGTAGCGAGGTCGATGTGCAGGACGTGCGGTCAGCGTGTCCGAACGAGCCACCTTCGCAGCGCGGGTTGGAGTTGAACCAACACTGTACCGCCCGCTACGGACCTCGCCGGGGCCAACCTTCAGACACGCTCCGGGCGAGCGAGGTTCGAAAGAGCTCACGCTTGAGACCAGGACTTTCTCGCGCGCTCTCGAAACCGGTCGGCCAGCTCTTCGGCCCATCGGGCATGTCGGGTCGAGTCCTCGGCGGCTTCAGTCAAGCCTTGAGCCTGATCTTCGAGGATCCATCGCAGCCCCGACGACTCGGGCCAGTGCCGAGCCTCTTCCCGTTTCTTCGCGGCGAATTCGACAAATTGGGCCGCACTCCGCTGCCAACTCTTGCAGAGTCTGTCGAGTCGGGCCGACAGATCGTCGGCGCTCCGAGCCCGCTCCTCCCGGTTCGCTTGCGACATCGGACGCTCGGTGCGGTGAGTCCGCAGGCAAGGGATCAACCAAGCGCTCCTCCCATCACGGGAGGATGCTCGAAACGAGGAATTGTCCGGCGTTCTGCCCGTCGATCACGACCGGTACCGAATCCGCGACCGTGTAGGTCTCGCAATGGTGATAGCGAAGACGGCTCGGATTCGTATAGACCTCGACCAGCGACCGGTTCAGGTCCACGATCCAGTAGACGGGGATCTGCCGCTTCGCATAACGACGGTACTTCCGGCCACGATCCTTGGCGTAGGTCGTATCGGAGACCTCCGTAATCAGCGCGACATTGCCATGAGTGGGGAGCTGTTGCTTGTAGCGATCCCGAGATCCGCGCACCACGGCGATGTCAGGGATTGGCATCCAAGTTCCCATCTCGATTGTGATCTCCCGGGCGATGAACCATTGCGCGGGCGGCAACAGGTTCTTGAACAGGTCTTCCAGGTTCAGCGTCGTCGTGATATGCGGCGGGTAGGTCGTCATCGTGTAGACGATGCCTCCTAGGAGTTCGGCCTTGCGGTCGGCGAACCAACCGGCTGCGGCTGCGCTCCGGAATTGGTCCTTGGTCCACCGGAAAATCCCTGATTGGTTCATCGTCTCTCACCCTCGGCAAGCCCATGATCCACATTGGCATTCTACCTCGCCGTGAGATGGTTTGTTGAGGCAGGAATCGGAACGGGCTGGTACGGCTTTCGAGTCGGGCGAAATCTTGCAATAATGCGTCGTGAGAAGCTGTCTTGGAAAGGCCGTTCCGAGCCCCGAATCGGGCCGAGTAACCAGCGCACGATGGGCGGCGCCTACAACAGATGTCTGGCAAGGCCGTTCCGAGCCCCGAATGGGGCGGTATCGTAAAGCTCGGAAAGTCAGCCCCGAGTTCCAACGTCCGTAGCAACCTTCCCGGCCCGCCGCCCCAATGCCCGGCGGCGCCGGGCATTGGGGCGGCGGGCCGGGGGGAAGATCGTTGGTGTCCTGTCGTCTCGGGGCTGCCGCCTCGAGCTTTACGATACCGTCTCTACGAGACTTGCCGGAGAGCCTCGGAGACTCCGCTTTCCGCTTCATGAAAGGCTCGCCGAAACATGCCCAAATCGAACGGGGCTTCCGAAGACTCGCCGAAGACGCCGCCGGCCATCACGTCACTGTCCGTCTCCGGATTCAAGTCGATCGTCGACGAGCAGACGATCGAGATCCGGCCCTTGACGCTCCTCGCCGGCGCCAATAGCTCGGGCAAGTCGAGCATGCTGCAGCCGCTGCTCTTGCTCAAGCAAACGTTGGAAGCCCCGTACGATCCGGGGCCACTCTTGCTCAATGGGCCGAATGTCAAGTTCACCTCGGCGCGACAGTTCTACCCTTCCGCAACAAGAATGGGCAGGTCGAACGCGTTCGTCGTTCAGATCCGGACCTCTGATGAGAAGGAATTCGCTGTACGATTCCGTTGGCGTGAGAACACCAAGGGTTTATATGCTGAATTTAATTCTAATAAATTAAAAAATAATAAATTAATCGTTAGTGAAAATCTATCAGTTGGTGTGTTCATGGAGTTTCTAAGACCCACCTTCCCCCCTCATGTTCTCGAAAAAGCAGAGAGCCAACTCCGAAGCTCCGGCCTTAAGGTCAAGCGAGATAAGTTCTTTCTTGACATCGATATCGAAGAAGCAGAACTGTTCTTTCTCCTCGCATTCCATCTCCTTCAGTTTCGAGAAGCGATCGCACGCCAGATCCTCGATGTGATCCATTTGCCGGGTTTGCGAGGCAATCCTGCACGCACCTACTCAGTCACTGCGGTTGGGCCAAACTTTCCCGGCACGTTTGATAACTATGTGGCCAGCTTGATCGCCCACTGGAATTCCGAGTCGCCGAAAAAAGTCAAAGACTTAAGCGACGACCTCAAGTTGCTTGGTCTCACCTGGAAAATCGAGGCGACACCGATTAATGATACCCAGGTTGAGCTTCGTGTCGGACGGCTGCCGCGGCCGAAGCAGGGCGGCGCCCACGACCTCGTCAGTATCGCCGACGTGGGGTTCGGCGTCTCGCAGACACTACCGGTCGTCGTTGCCCTCCAGGCCGCGCAGCCGGGACAGCTCGTTCATATCGAACAACCCGAGATTCACCTGCATCCGCGGGCGCAGGTCGCGATGGCGCGACTCTTGGTCAACGCGGCGAATCGTGGAGTGCGCGTGGTGGCCGAGACCCACAGCTCGCTCCTCTTGCTTGGCGTCCAGACTCTGGTGGCCGAGGGGAAAATCGATAAGGGCCTTATCGGATTGAACTGGTTCATCCGAAGCGAGAAGGATGGGACCACAACGATTAGGACGGCCGAGCTCGACGAGGCCGGCCGGTTCGGCGAATGGCCCGAAGATTTCGACGAAGTGGCCCTCGAAGCTGAGAATCGCTATTTGTCGGCGGCGGAGAGCCGGATGGCAAAGGGGTGATCGGGGTGGCGAAGGTTCGATCTCGCGTCCTGGTCATCGACGCCTCCATTGCCCATGCGGCGGGAGAGACGTCGATGCACCCGATTTCCCGCGACTGCCGCGAGTTCCTCCAGGCTGTCCTCAAACTCTGCCACCGCGTGGCGATGACCGATCCCATTCGGGAGGAGTGGAACAAGCACCAGACCGGCTTTGCGCAAGTGGCGGACATCTATGATGGCCCGGAAGAAGATCGAACTTGTCGAGGTAGCTCCCCATCTGACACTGGAGAAGCGGGTTGAGCGCACCGCGCTCACTCCGGATCTTACCCCCGTGCTCGATAAAGATCGTTGCCTGATCGAGGCCGCGCTGGTGACCGAAAAGCGCGTCATCTCACTCGACGACCGGATGCGCAAGCATCTCCAGAACCATCTCTCCAGGTTGCCCGAAGTGCGGTCGATCTGTTGGATCAACCCATGCACGCCGCAAGAGGGGGCCGTCACCTGGCTCGAGGCTGGCGCGCCGTCAGAGCGGTCTCGGATGCTCGGATTCCGGCGGCCGAAGGCGAAGGAATGAGGGCGACGGGATGGGATTCCTGTCTATGGACCCACCCAATCCGACGGCGGCCATTGTTCGAGGGTAATCCCGGTGCCCGCGGCCAGCAGGCCGAAGACGTTGACCATCCGCCGGAAGGAGCGGCAGCACTGATAGGCCATCGCCATGTCGAATTGAGCTGTGAGCGCGGGTTGATCGGCTTTCTCGGCGTACTTCCGATTCGGGGTCATCCGCTTCCGAAGCTCCTCTTTGGCACCACGGGGAGATTCGGGGTCGGGATGGGACGTCGCATCGGTCCGGATGCCCCGAGCTCCGCGCAGCGATTCGATCGTCGCTAGGAACCACGCTTCGTATTCTCGAGTCGTCATAACGACGAAACACGGGATCGGGTTGGCTTCAGCTTCTCCCCACGCCTGCACCCGAGGGGCTATGTCTTTGGGGCAGTCATCGTCGCTATCGAACATGATGAGGATCGCGGCGCAATCCGGTTTGTTCCGGGCCAGGTGAACCGCGTCGCGGACCCCGTTTTCACGCATGAGGTCCGTCCGAGAGCGCCGGATGGGAAGTTGGATACCGAGTTGATAGGCATTGGCCGCGGCGATGAGCCGGCGTAACAGCACGGGGACTGCGGCGACCTCACCGTCTCCCTCAACGATGGGCTGGATGTTCATACCGCCAAATCCTCGAAGAGTTCCGATGGTTGGGCTGTCTCCGGACCGCGGGGCATGGCTTCCAGGGCGTAGGATCGGAAGAGTTCGCCCGCGCTCATCAGGTGTTCCCGCAGGGCCTCGCGCGACCAGACGGAGAGCGGCGCAACCCGTGTCTCTCCCTTCTCCCAGGTGACGATCCGGATGTTCCGGTCCTCCAACCATTCCGCGTCGAGGACCTCGGGGTAGTGGGTCGTGACGATGAGTTGAGTCCGTTCGCTGGCAAAACTCAGCACGTCGAGTATGACCCCGAGCGCTCCCGGATGGATCGTTGCCTCGGGCTCCTCGATCGCGATGAGGGGAGGATCTGATCTCTGATAGACCGCAGCCAGCAGTCCCAGGGCTCGCAAAGTCCCATCGGACATGCTCGAAGCATCCAGGGTCAGCGAGACTGGCCCGTCGTCCCAACGCTGAACGAACTCAATGGCCAGTTTAGCGCCGTAGTCCTTGACACGAACTTGCTTCACCGCGGGCACGATGGCTTCCAGGAGTTCACAGATCCGTTGCAGATCGTCACGATCATGGTCCTCGATCGCTTGCAAGACACTGGCCGCGTTGCCACCGTCGGAACGCAGAAACCAACCGGCATCTGGGACCTGCCACTCCCGCAGCTTGGCGGGATTGATCGAATATGCCTGAATACCAGCTAATACCTCGAACACCCCGGCGAAACGTTGATCGGCACCCATCAAGGGGAGCGCGAGAGACTCATCCGTGAACTGGGGCTCGAGTCCGCCGACGCTAGATCGGAACGGCTGGTTTCTGATCCGCTCGAAGAAATTGCGTCGCCCATTGCGTTCATGGATCACGCACTGTTCGCGCTCGACCCTATAGGAGGTTCGGTCGTATCTCATGGCCGCGATCTCGATCGCATAGTGCGCCGTGTCTACTTTGTCGTCGATCCCCCCGAAGTCGGCTCCAATCCCCAGGGTCAGACTCGTACCGGGACGACCCAGTCGCGCTGCTCCATAACACACCCGCTGGCCACCGCCGCGACGGGCGAATACCTCTGGGAGCGGCGTCCTCATCGCCTCGCTCAGGAACGCGAGCGCATCGATCAAGTTGCTCTTCCCCGAGCCGTTCTGGCCCAAGAGGACCGTGGGATTGTCGAACTCCACGACCTCCGAGCGAAAGCTCCGGAAGCCCTGGATGATCAGCTTGCGAATGACGGGTTCCTTGAACATCGCTACCTCCCGATCACGGACCAAGCTCTCTCGAATCGATTCTATCCGGCCGCTGAGTCTTCACGCGCCGGCTTTCCGGCCATCTCACCCACCCCGGAAATATTTTCGCCCCCCCTGCGAATTGCTCTTGAATTCTCCTACAGCTTGTAGTAACCTCCCTACTACAGATTGTAGATGGCAATCGTCGAAAGCCGGATCGATGCGGCAGGAGCGGACATGGCAACGGCAAATCAGCCGGGTTTGAGCGAGTCGGAGCGCGAGGTCTTGCGGGTGCTCTGGGACCGGGGGCCGGGCACGGTCCGCGCGATCAACGCCGAGCTGGCCCATCGAGGCCGGCGGTGGGCGTACACGACGGTGGCGACGTTGCTTCAGCGGTTGGCCGCCAAGCAATATATCGCGAGCGACCCGTCGATGGTTCCGCACGTGTTTCGCGCCACAGTCTCGCGGGACGAGCTCCTGGAACGCCGGCTCAAGGACGCGGCCGACGAGTTGTGCGATGGCCGTGCCGCGCCGCTGGTCCTGGCCCTGGTCCAGGGCGGCCGCTTCTCGGTCGAGGAGCTGGCGCAGATGCGCCGGCTGCTGGATCAGGCCGCGACCGAGGGATCACCCGGGCCGACGAATTCGAAGCCCAAGAGAAGGCAGTAGTCCGTTCTCACTCGATCGAAAAACGATCTCGCGGTGGGTTTCTCAACGACGGATTACCTCCTGGAACGGTTCTCAAAATGGTTAGACGTGATACAAAGTTTGTGTTCATATTAAGATAATTGATTAATAAGATTGAGGCTGATGGAATGTGGGTTCGGTTGACCCACCTGTTCCTTCACCTGTTCTCAGGCGCAGGGCGCTCGAGCGTTTTTCGCTCGGATCGTGCCCGCTCCACACCGGCACCGTGGTGTTCGCAACTCATTAGTGAAGTGCTCTAACGACCTACTGACCGGGAGGTGCTCCGATGCTGGGATGGTTCGCGGAGACGACTCTGGTGGCGTCGGGCCTGGCGGTGGTGGCGGCCCTGGTGAGCCGGTTGCGGCCGATCGGTCCGACGGCCCGGCATGCGCTGTGGCTGGTGGTCCTGATCAAGCTGATGACACCGCCCCTGGTGAGCTGGCCCTGGGCCGGGCACTGGGGAAACGTTGACGGGTCTCTCCTGTCGCCGAGGGCCGCTCACGCCGCAACCATGGCATCCAACCGCAAGGACCCGTGTCCTTGTCCTATGGTAACGGCGCTAACCTCGGAGCGGACGACTTCCGCGACCGCTCCTTGGAGCTTCACCCTTCACCCGGCTCGGCCCGGTATCGGCGTCGCGCTGAGGGTGCCGCAACAGGTTGAGGACGACGTGGATGAGACCGATGTGGTCGCCGTGGTGTTGCCGCGTGCCGAATCGGCCTCGGTCGAGGAGCCACCGTCTGAGTCGACCTGGTGGCCGCGCGGGCTGGTCTTCGCCTGGTTGACCCTGAGCCTTCTCGTGGGGCTCGGTCAACTGTCTCGGATCATTCGGTTTCACCGTCGGCTCCGATCGGCCGTACCGGCTCCAAACGACCTGGTGGAGGAGGCGCAACGGATTGGTCAGCGGTTGGGAGTTCGCACGCCCGAGGTTCTGGTGGTCTCCGACCTGGGCACCCCATTGCTCTGGTGCCTGGGCCGGCCCAGGCTCCTGCTGCCCGCGGCGCTCGTGAAGTCCCTCGACCCGGAGCGCTGGCGCGGCATCCTGACTCATGAACTGGCCCACCTCCGCCGCGGCGACCACTGGGTCAGCCGGCTCGAGTTGGCCGCCGGCCTGATCTGGTGGTGGAACCCCATCTACTGGCTGGCCCGCGCCCGACTCGACGCCGAAGCCGAACTGGCCTGCGATGCCTGGGTCGTCTGGGCCCTCCCCAAGGACCGACTGACTTATGCGGAGGTTCTCTTCGATATCTGCTCGACCTTGTCCCTGGCCAAGCCGCCGGCACCCGCGCTGGGTGTTGCCGGCTCGGGCCGATTCTTTGAAAGGCGATTGACCATGATTCTGCACGACCACGTACCCTGCCGGCTCTCACCCCTCAGTCTTCTGGTCGCATGCCTGCTGACCTTGTTCGCTCTGCCGTCCTGGTCGGCGGCCAGGCCGGTCGCGGACGACCTCAACGAAGCAACGGCCACCGTGTCGCTGACCGCGACTGTCGATCCGGTCGCCACCGTCTCGATTGTGGATGACGATGACGATGATGATGACGACGACGATGCCCGCGCCAAGGCGAAGGCCAAGGCCGCTGCCAAGAAGGCCAAGGCTGACGCGAAGAAGGCTCAGGCCGATGCGAAAGCCAAAGCCAAGGCTGACGCGAAAGCCAAGACCAAAGTCAAGGCCGATGCGAAGGAAGGCAAGCGGGATCTCGACCGTTCCCAGATCGAAATCGAAATCGAGAGCAAGTTCGGCCCAGACTTCGAGAAGAAGATGGAGGAGTTGGGCGAAAAGATTGAGAAGGAGATCGAGAGCAAGTTCGGGCCCGAGTTCGAGAAGAAGATGGAAGCTCTGGGCAAGGAGATGGAAGCCAAGTTCGGCCCCGGTTCTGAGTTCGAGACGAAGATGAAGGCCCTGGGCAAAGAGTTGGAAGCCAAGCTTGGCCCCGGCTCCGAGTTCGAGAAGAGTATGAAGGCCCTGGGCAAGGAGATGGAAGCCAAGTTCGGCGCGGGTTCCGAGTTCGCGAAGAAGGTCGCCGAAGATGCACACGAGGAAGCCGAGGCCGCGTTGAAACAGGCCGAGAAGAAACTCGAATGGGCCAGGCGGATGCGCGAACGAGGCTACGTCTCGGAAGCCACGCTGAACGCGGAAGAGCTCGAGATCATGAAGCGGCGGCATGCGGTCGAACAGGCCAAAGTCAAGAAGGACTCGGCCAAGGACTCCACGGCTGCCAAGGAGCGCCGCGCGCGAGTCGGATCGCGGCGCTGGAAGCCCAGATCTCCAAGCTCGCCGAGGAGCTGAAGGCCCTCAAGGCCGAGGACGATCAGGATTAAGACAACGGAACTCGTTGAACTTCAGGGCGAGCCGTCCCGGGCCGGAACGGATGCCGGCCCGTCGCCCTGAGCCAGAGTCCCACCTTCCTGCAGGATCCGACCGAGGATTCAGTCCCGGCCGAAGCCGCGACACCCACGCTCGACGTCATCACATCCCGTCGCCACATCTTGCCTTCCGCATTTTCCCTTCCGCCCTTCGCCCGCGATCCGCCCGGTAGAGGCTTCTCAACTCGTCGGAGATCCGTTAAACTGCGTGATTTGAAAGAGGTCCAGAACCGACGGATCGGTCATTCACTGATGAGATTCCCGATCAGTACAAGTCACATCTGCGGGATCGACAGCGTAGGGGACTCGATGCCGAGGCTTGGGATTGTCCGGGACAGGATCTCGAGGGATGTTTTCATCGGACCGATGATCTGACCCGATCGTGAGGCTGTCATGGATACCGATCGCAATTTACTTTTCGGCGTCGTCGCCTTCCAGAACGGTGCGGTTGACGCGGATGGTCTAGCCGAAACGTACGCGGCATGGGCCTCGGAGCCGACCCAGACGCTGGCTGATCTGATGGTCGATCGCGGTCTCATGACCGACGAGCAGAGGACCGAGGTGGAGAAGGTCGTGGCGCTGGAGATGGCGACCTGCGGGGGCGATCCCGAGGCGACGCTGGCGGCGACCATGGACGGCCGCTCGCTCGAGGCCCTCGGCGAGGTCGCCGGCGCGGGCGGTGTGATGGAGGGCAAGCTGGCCCCGGCGCAGGTGCAGGGCGGCCACGTCGTGCTGGGGACGCTCTTGCCCGGCGAGACGGAGAACCGCGAGCGCTATACGCTCACGCACCTGCACGCCAAGGGGGGCATGGGCCGGGTCTGGCTGGCGCGCGACGGTTCGTTGGGCCGCCAGATCGCGCTGAAGGAGCTGCGCCGGACCAGTCGGACAACACAATCGTCTGCTCCCGGTTCCTCTACGAGGCCAAGATCACCGCGCAGCTCGAGCACCCCGGGATCGTGCCGGTCTATGAGCTGGGCGAAGGGGATTCACCTTATTACACCATGCGGTTCGTGAGGGGCCGCACCTTGAGCGAGGCGATCCGGGCTTATCACAAGAAGCGGGCCGCGGGCGAGGCGGACTCGGTCGGGCTGGTCGATCTGCTCACGGACTTCGCCGCGGTCTGCAACGCCGTGGCTTACGCCCATTCGCGGGGCATCATCCACCGCGACCTCAAGGGCCAGAACGTGGTGCTGGGCGACTTCGGCGAGGTCATCGTCCTCGACTGGGGCCTGGCCAAGCGCGTCGGCCCCGACCCGTCCCAGGTCCCCGTGCCGGTCGCGGGTCCATCCGCGCCGGATCTCGACGCCCAACGTCTGCTCCCCGAGGCCGGGACCGCCGTCACCTGCGCCGCTGGCGCGGATGACAGCGTTCCACTCCCCTGGTCGTCCGACGATGCGACCTGTGCCGAATCCGAGTCGGGCGGGACCTCCGATCGCGGCCCCGGCTCCAACGGCAGCGGACACCACGGCCCCGGCTCCAACGGCATGCGCACGGCCCGGCTCGAATGCCGGGAATCGGGGTATCCCCGAGTCGGGGGCCGGGCCCGAAGGGACCATGCAAGGCCAGTTGCTAGGGACCCCGGCCTACATGGCCCCCGAGCAAGCCCAGGCGCGTCATGACCTGGTCGATCAGCGGACGGATATCTACGGCCTGGGTGCGATCCTCTACGAGATCCTGACCGGCCGGCCGCCGTTCATCGCACCGAAGACTTCCGAGATGATCAAGAAAGTCTGCAACGAGGCCCCGACCCCGCCGCGTCAGATCGTGCCGCAAATCGCGCCGGGCCTGGAGGCCGTCTGTCTCAAGGCGTTGCAGAAAGAGAAGTCCGATCGCTATGCCACCGCGGGTGAGCTGGCCCAGGAGGTGCGCCGCTGGATCGCCGACGAGCCGGTCAAGGCGTACGCGGAGCCTTGGACCACCCGCGCCTCGCGATGGATCCGCCGGCACAAGACGTGGGTCTCCACCGCCGCTGGCTTGCTCATCCTCGGAATGATCGCCCTGGGAATCAGTACGTACTTCGTCGCCCAGGAACGGAACGAGGCCGAGGCCCAGGGCCAGCAGGCGCGCCAGGCCATCCATCTGCTCACCAAGGTCGCCGACATCGGCTTCGACGAGCAGCTCGACCCGCTCCAGGAGGAGTTCCTCAAGAACGCGCTGGCCTACTACGAACAGTTCACCAGTCGGGTCTCACGCGACCCGTCGGTGCGGCTGGAGCACGGCCGGGCCTACCAGCAGATGGGCGACATCCATCGCAAGCTGGGCCGGCTGAGCGAATCGGAAAAAGCCTATGGCCAGGCCGTCGACATGCTCCAGCCCCTGACCGACAGGGCCGATGTGGGGCGTGTGGCGAAGCAGTCGCTGGCCCGGTCTCGAACCCTGCTGGCCGACCTCCTAGTCCGCCGCGGGGCCGACAAGGGCCGGGCTGATGATCTCTACCGGGAGGCGCTCGAGGCCCAGAAGATTCTGGCCGATGCCAAGCTGGATTCGACGTCTACCACCGAGGACATCCTCAGGTTGGGCCAGACCTTGAAGAGCCAGGCCGACTTGCTCCGGCTCAACGGCAAGTTCCCCGAGGCCAGACCGGTCTACGACCAGACCATCGCCGAGCTCGAGCGGGCCCACGCCGCCGACGCCAAGCACCCCGTGATCCGCGACGAGCTGGCCCTGGCCATCGACGCCCGCGGCTGGATTCACCGCGAGCTGGGCGACATGACCAAGGCCGAGGCCGATTACCGGCGGGCGCTCGACCTGCTTGAGAAGCTGGTTGCCCAGTTCCCCACGGTGCCCCGGCATCGCGAGGCTCTGGCCCGGGCGCTGAACAGTCTGGGCCTGATCGAGGAAAGCACCAGCCGCCTGGCCGACGCCGAGGGCCATTTACGCCGCGAGCTCGATCTGGTCGAGCGACTGGCCAAGGACTTCCCCGACCGTCCCGAACATCAGCGCGAGCTGGCCCGGACGCTGTCCAACCTCGGCAGCGTGGTCCTGGCCCAGGACCGGGCCGGGGAAGCCGAACCGATCCTCCGCCGCGCCGTGGCCGTGAATGGTGCGATCGCTGCCAAGGTGCCGGACGACGTCCAGATCCGGCTCGACCTGACCAAGGACCACCACAACCTGGGCGAAGTCTTGCGTCTGAAGGGAAGCGTGCAGGAGGCGGTCGCATCGTTGCAGCAGGCGCGCGCGATCAACGAGAAGCTGGTCAAGGAGTTTCCCGATCAGCCGCGCTATCGCGAGGCGCTGGCGCGGAACCTCGACAACCTGGCCCTCGCCCTCGAGACGATCGCCCCGGCCGAAGCCGAGGCGACTCACCGAGCCGCCATCGACCTCTTCGACAAGCTGGTCGCCGCCCATCCCGAGATGATCGATTATCAGATCGGACGGGCTCGATCCCTCATGAACCAGGGCGCCTTGCTGGCCTCCGCCAGGCGATTCGAACAGGCTGAGGCGATCTATCGTCAGGCCCTGGCCCAGGTCGAAACGAAAGACGACAAGGCGCAGACCCTGGAGCGGATGCGGCTCAGGGTGGAGTTGCTCAACGACCTGGTCGCCGTGCTCCGCGATCTCGAACGGCCCGAGGCCGAGCCGACCCTCCGCCAGGCGCTGGTCGCGTTCGAGGAGCTGGCGTCCCGCACGACTGCCACTCCCACAGACCGCCATAACCTGGCGATCGCCCAGTTCAACATGGGCGATACCTTGATCGATCTCAAGCGACTGCCCGAGGCGGCGCCGTTCCTCACCCAGGCCGAAGCCGGCTTCGCCAGGCTCCTGGCCGATGCTCCCAAGTCGGTCGATTACCATAGTCAGCTCGGGCTCGTGCTGGAGCGACACGGCAACCTTTTGGCCCAGAGCGGCCAGCCCACCCAGGCCAAGGCCGTTCTGCAACGCGCCGTGGCGCAGCAGACCCGCGCCGTGGAGCTCGGCAAGAATCGCGGCGATACGCGCACCCTGCTCGGAAGCCACCTGAACGCGCTGGTCGAGGTCAACCTGAACCTCGGCGCTTTTCAGGAAGCAGCGGACACGGCCTTCAAGATGCCCCAGGTCGTCCCCGACGCCGCCCGGGGACAAGCCTACTTCGACGCCGCGCGGATCCTCGCCCGGCTGGTCACCCGGGCGAGCACCGATGAGAAGCTCACGCCGGCCAATCGCGGCCGGTTGACCCGCAATTCGCTCGGCCGCACGATCGTCTTGCTGCGTGAGGCGATCGACGCCGACCCCAAGTTCGCCGCGCGGATCAAGCAGGACCCCGACATCAAGGCCCTCGAGTCGCGGCCCGAGTTTGAGACGATGATGAACACCCTCGTCGATCTCGCCAGTCCCTGACGCGGCCGTACCGCAAGTCAGTCGGTCAGATTGAACCTCAGCTTGGCCGAGCTGCAAGCCAGAGTCTTAACCACGGAAATCACGGACTCACACGGAAAAAATCAGCCTCTGTTTCTCCTTCCGTGTCCTTCGGTGGTTTCCGGGGTTCTGGTTTTCCGGTCTTTCCTTCTCATCGGTGCACTAAGGCTCCAAGCCTGGTCACACAACGAGTTATAAAGCCCTGTTCCTGGAACAAGATTCTCGAAAGTAGTAGTGCAGATGTGATGGAGTCCGAGCATCGCTGGCGACGATACCTGGCTTCACCCGATTCTCGCTCCATCCCTTGGAGAATAGGGCGTTCGATGCCCGGGGCATCCTCGGTCGTCAATCCTGCTGCCGCTTTGGGCTTCTTCGGGAATCCGGAGTCTCGAATCGCACGAATCAGGCCGATCGCGCCCGCCGCCGATTGCAGACCGCATACACAGGCAGCGCCCCGGCCCCGATCAAGAGCAGGATGACCGAGGAGGGTTCCGGGACCGCATTGATCCCGACTGTCCCCTGGTTCGTCGTGCCCGCCGTGCCATCCAGCGAGCCCACATAAACCACCGTCTTCGAGGGCGGGGAACTCAGTTCGGTCGTCAACCCGACGATGAACGTACCCAGAACCAAGTCGCTGCTCCCAGCCACGAGGGGGCTCGACCCATTCCACTGCCACGTCACGTTATAGATGTTGGGGTTATCAGTGACCACGATACCGGTTGGAGTATTCCCAACGAGCTGGACCGAGGCACCCCAACTGATGCTCGGTTGACTGGTCAGTGCTCCGGCAGTCAAAGCAGGCAGATCATAGATTGTGAAGTAGCCGCCGTTATACAGCGTGGACCCCGCAAGCAGGTCCACAGTGAATAGATATTCATAAGTAGGGTCGCCGGTCTTTTGCGTGCCCCCCGACGTGATGACGATTCCCTTGGCATGGGCCTCGTGTTTTCCGGCGAACATGACTCCCACGAGGGCGAGTCCTGCCCAGAGCCATCCGCGTTTGATCTCTCGTCTCATGTTGCACCTAATTGATGATCGGTAACGAACGGTCATTCCGGATCAACACGGTCTGCCGGCCGAGAACCTACGGGAGGAATGTGGGATCAAAGATTCCCTGAGATCCGCGCCGAAACCAACCAAATTCGGATTCGTTAGTCCGCCGTGGATCTCGAACCGATGATTGGATGAGATATCCTAACTGGATGGATTGACTAAACGCAAGGATGTAGGGTCCCGTGTTGAAAAAACGGAACATCGCCTGATCGATCGAGCCGAGAGTCGTTGTGGTTGCAGCCCGGGTTAAAGGGGGCGGAGCCGCAGGTTCTTGATGGCCAGGGCCAGTACGACCCAGGTCCAGCCTGTGAAGATCAGGTCGATCCCGACGAACAGGCCGGGGATGATGAAGCTGTCGAAAGGCCATTGGCTGTAGATGTAGATCCCCAGGAGCAGGTTGATCACGCCGCCAGCGAGCGTCCAACCCCAGTATGGGAACTGGTACATCAGCGATCCGATGATCCGGAAGAGGCCGCCGACGATGAATGCGCAGGCCAGCAGCAGGGTCACAGCGATGAGGGCATCCCCAGGGTGACGGAAGAACATCAAGCCCATGACCAGGTAGAGGACGCCCATCAACAAGGTGAGGAAGAATCCGCTCCAGTCGCGGGCCCAGAACGCGCCGACCAGTTGAGCAATCCCGCCCATCAGGAGCAGGGCGCCGAGGAATACGATCGAGGCCAGCGAACCGGCAAATGGCATCGCCACGGCCGTGGTGCCGACGACAATCAGGACGATCCCCAGGGCGAGGATCCAACCCCAGTTCCCCCGGATCGCCTCCAGCTCATGACGCAAGACCCTCCGGGCCAGGCGAACTTCGGCCGGCGTGCTCATGATCGTGGTCTCCTGGAGGAACGAACGGAACGGACGGGACGGACGGGATCTTTCCTGTGGAAATCCTCGCCGTTCACCTTGCGAGGAGTATAACGGCGCGACGATCCAGCCGCCATGCTCGATCCCGTCGGATTCCCGGCGAAAGGAGAAAGGCGGCGGTCCGTCTCGAACGCGGATCGGAAATCCGATACGGCGGGTGGCTGCGGCCCGGGTTGAGGTGGAGCGATCGTTTCGATCCGGTTAAGATGGCCGCGCGCCGGCAAGGTTGATTCCGTAGTCTGCTTCCGAATTGGGAAACGCCCCCGCGAGGCCGGCCCGCGGAGGGGCTGAGGAGATGGTAGCATGGACGCTAAGGAAGCCAGGACGGTGGGGTTTCGCATGTCGATGCGGTCAGTGGTCCTCGCCATGGTGGTTCTTGCGGTCGTGATCGTGCCCATGGCGTGGAGTGTCCGGCAGTCAAGGCTCGCGCAGGAGGCGCTCGAGCGGGCCGCCAACACCGAGCGGGCCGCGAGGGAAGCCCAAGGGAATACCGTGGAGGCGCCGAGACCGTTGCGGGGCAAGGCCAAGATCCTCCAGGACGAAGCGCTCAAGCGGGCGGCCCACCGTGACCCGAAGGATGCCGAGCGCGTCGGTCGGCTTTACTCAGAGCTCGACTCCTTGATGAACATCCAGGATCGCATCGAGGCGGACCTTCATGCCCTGCGGCGCCAGATGGCCGCCCCACCGGCGGCCGGCACGAACATGACGCCACGTGCGGAGCCGAAGACCGATCCCGGTACTGGGTCTCCCTGAGGTCAACTCCAGCCGACGCCTCGCCCGCGGTTCTCGTTCTCGAGCCACTCGGCCAGCGGCGCGAAATAGGCGACCAGGGCGCGGGCGGAGAGGCCCTCGCCGGTCGCCTCGCGCAGCACGGCGTTCCAATCCTTCGTGGCGCCTGCCGCGAGGATGCCGCGGAGGAAGTCGCCGACCCGCTTGTCGCCGTAATAGTTGCACTCGCGCGGGTCCTGTTTGAGGATTTCCCGCGCGATGTGGTCGTGGAGCTGGAACTTGATCACGGTCCCGATCGCGTAATCGTAATACTGCGCGGGGTCGTCGTTGATATGCGTCTTGGTCGCCGCGTCGCAGAGGGTCTCGGGCCGTTCGCCCGGCGGGGCGATTCCCTGGTACTGGCCGACCAATCCCCACCATGCGCCGTTGAGCGCACCGTCGGAGATCTTACCCGCGTAGAAGTCGCGTTCGAAGTGCGTCATCACCCCGGCCGACCAGGGCAGGAAGACGACCGATGAGCCATCGAGCGCCGTGTCGAGCAAGAACGTCACCGCCGGGGCCTTCTCGGCCTCGGGTGCCAGCAGCCCGACCTGCTTGAGATAAGGCCGCTGACCGGCCGCCAGGCCGATCAGGTCGCCGATCCCTTCGTGGAATGCGCGATTTGCCCCGGCGCGAAGGAGGTAAGGGACGGCGGGCGTCGAGTAGCTAATGTAATAATAAATATGTCCGAGTTCGTGGTGAGCCGTGGTGAACCATCGGCTGTTGGGCTCGATGGACATCAAGCTGCGGACGTCGGTGCGCAGGTCGATGTGCCAGGCGCTGGCGTGACTGTTCTTCTTGCGGCCGGATTTCGGGCCAGCCGGGTAGAGGTCAGACTTCTCCCAGAAGGACTTGGGCAGCCTGGGGAACCCGAGCGAGGTATAGAACCGCTCGGCCTGTTCGGTGATGTACTCCCGGGGCTTGCCTTTGAAGGGGGCGTCCATGTCAACGCCTTCGACCAGCCCGGGCCAGTTCTGGCCCCATCGGTTGGGGAGCCAGTGGGCGGGCATCTTGCCGTCGCGGGGAACTTCGGCCTGATAGCGTTTGGCCAGGGCATGCCGGGCCCAGGTGTGGAGCTGCTGGTACAACGGTTTCGTCTCGACGACCAGGCGGTCGCAGAGCGTCAGCATCTCGGGGACCGTCATGCCGTAGTCGGCGACCTGGAGCGCGAAGAAGTCTTCGAAGCCCATGGCCTGGGCGACTCGGTTCCGGATGTCGCGGAGCCGCAGCAGGCCGTCGCGGAGCGGACGGCCGATCGCCTTGGACGTCTCCCAGGCCGCGCGGCGCTCGTTCAGATCGCGCGACTCGACCAGCACGCGATCGATGTCGTTGGCCGAGGCGGGGGTGTCTTGGTCTCCGCGGCGGAGGGTGAAGGCGAACCCATCCTGGGTGGCCGACTGCCTGGCCTCGGCCTCAGCGCGGGCCTTGACAACCTCGGGGATCGTCCCCGGCGCCTCGGCGGCGCGGAGCCGGACCTTCTCGAGCTGGCGGACCTGCTCGTCGGGGATCGCGTCCTTGTGGTTCAGCAAGTCGCGGACTGTGTCGATGACCTGTGGCGCGCCGACGTACCGATTCACCTCGAGGTTCCGGGCGACCTGGGAAGCGGTGTGAGCCTCGCTGACGTCGGTCGACGCGACCCAGTTGGCCTCCGATGCCGCGGTCTCCAGCGGTAGCCAGCCGTCGACATATTCGCGGAGGAACCGGCGGGATCGCTGCTCGATCGAGGGTACGACCGAGGAGCCGGCGGCTTCCTGTGGCGCGGTGGCCGAGATGCCCAGCGCCCCGGCCGCCGTGATGGCCACCGAGCTTCGAAGAAAAACGCGACGATCGACCGGGTGTTGGGATTCCGACATGGAGCAATCTCCTCTGAGGGTTGCCTGCCGCCCATCGTGCCGACCAAAACCATAACCAATTTTCCGGGAATTCGCACGAGGTGTGTAACACTCCCGCCGAGATGTGGTCTTTCTCCAGGGAGGACCGATAGGTCGGCGTCGCCCCAACTGACCAGACATCACGCGGCGGCTGTCGGTGCGGACGATGTGCGCGCACTCGCCGGCCCACCCGCTGAGCCTCACTGACGGGTAGGCAGCTTCATGCCCAACCGAGAGAATCGGGAAGACGATACGAGAGTCGTCGGCGATCACCACCGCACCGTCTGGGGACGGTGGCTTTGACCCATTCCCAGAGTCCCGACTCAGGACCGGCGGGACGTCCGGATCCGGCGTGGGTTCTGGGCGGGGCCGGCTGTGAGCAGGGCCGGACTTGCCGAGAATTGTGGCACAAAGTGGCACTCGGTGATCACTTTTGGCCGCGGCTCCCTCTCCGATCCCCATGGCCCCCAGCGAGTTCGGGCCGAGTCCCGAAATCGCTGTGCCGGGCCCGGTCGCGGACGGCACAGCCCCGTGGCTCGTAGCCTGGGTTTCCGGTCGGTGACGGTCGCACATGGTCCATATTATTCAGTATGCCACAGGTTTGATGATCCGTTAATGCACCTATCGCGGATTTCGGGGCGATTGGCTCCGGAACTCTCGACCACAGAGGGAGATGAGAAAATCCAAAAATTCGGAAGACTGGGTTACGAGAACGACCAAATTGGCCCGAACTGAGGGGGAAGCGGCGCGGGTCGGATCGTCTCAGAGCTTGTGAAAGAATCGGATTGCAGATTCCGAATTCCAAATTCCAGAATCATAAGCCCTTGGCGGATCAGGCTTAACATTCATTTGGAATCTTGAATTCGTTATTGGGAATCCATTTTTTCACAGCCTCTCAGCTTGTCTTCTGCCCCTTTCCGTAACTCTTTTGAGACCAGAGACTCGCGGAGATAGTGATCACAAGAACACATATTTTCGTAAATCCCTGCACGAATTGGGTTTGCGGAAACTGATTAGTGAAGAACCCTCGAAGGCATCTGTAAAAGGGCAAAAGTCGAGCTCAGTCCCCAGGTATCCCGCACCCGCCGCGCTGAGATCGGGGGTGGTTGACGCGGAGTCTCGAAGATACTCACTCTTATCGCATGCAGGTCCTGACTTCGCACAGGAGTTTCGAGTGACCACGCACCCGCCTCCCGTCAACCAAATCGTCCCCGAGCTCCTCCTGGCCCGGGCCCGTACCGGCGACGAGGCTGCCCTGGGCCGGCTCCTGGAGCGTTATCGCAACTACCTGCGGTTGGTGGCCCGCGCTTTGATCGGCCAGGCGTTGCGAGTCCGCCTGGATGCATCCGACCTCGTCCAGGAGACGTTCCTCAAGGCCGCTCGGGAGTTCTCTCATTTCCTGGGCTCGACCGAGCCTGAGCTGACCGCCTGGCTGCGACAGATCCTCGTGCGCACCCTGTAACCAGGCCAAGCACCATCGCCGCCAGGGCCGCGACTACCATCGGCAGGAGTCGCTGGAGGCGATGCTCGACCGCTCGAGCGCGGCCGTGCATCAGGCCCTGGCCGCATCGTCGGAATCTCCCAGCGCTCACGCGGTCCGGCGCGAACAAGCCGTGCTGCTGGCCGACGCACTGGAGAAGCTGCCTGCTCACTACCGCGAGGTGTTCATCCTTCGTAACCTGGAGCACATCCCTTTCGATCAGATCGCAGCGCGGATGGGCCGCTCGCCCGGCGCGACGCGAGTGCTGTGGAAACGCGCGATGGATCGCCTCAGCCTGTTGTTGAAAGACCATTCATGAAGACGACTCTGGGCTCGATCCTGGTGACTCTGGCGATCAGCATAGCAGCCGTGGGCCAGACCACTGGGGGTGACCGCGTGAAGCAGGCCGGTCCGGCCGACTCGGACGAGATCGTCCTGACGTTCCGAGGCGACATCGACGGCAGCGACCAGATCAAGATCACCCAGACCGAGGCCACCTGGCATCACATGTTCTGGGACATGCCTGCTGAGCCTGTGGCGCTCAACGGCATCTCGTGGGACCCGAGAGAGCAGGAGACTCTGAAAAACGAGGGCAAGACCCGCTTCCTCAAACGCCCTGTCGATTTTCGGTCCGCCCGCCTGAAGCGGATTCAAGCGCGCGACCTCGTGGCGATCGAACAGAACGGAGACTCTGTGGTCATTTATCTGAATGACGGCCCTGGCGGCGCCTCGACTTATGAATTCCAGGTCGCCTTCCGTCCTCAGAACGCGGAAGCCGAAGTGGGAAAGAAGCCTGCCGGCGGGAACCGCACGACGTTGCGAATCGTCGCGGACATCGACGGCAGCGACGAGCTTCATATCGACTCCCAGGGCGCCCGCTGGGTCCATCGCTCCTGGCAATGGCCGGGCGAGGTGCGTCTGAACACGGTCGCGTGGAACCCCGAGAAGTCGCCCACGCTCAAGAACGAGGGCGAGACCAGGTTCCTGAACGGCCCGGTCGATTTCTCGACGGCCCGGCTGATCAAGAAGGAAGGTCGTGACATGGCCGTGATGGAACACACCGACGGGGGCGTGGTCATCTACTTCGCGGACGGTCCCGGGGACCGCTCGACCTACGACGTTGCGCTCATCTTCGGAGACTGAGTGACGTGTCTGAGACCGATCGGGAAATCCGAGCCCGTTTCGATCGTCAGGGGAGAGCCACCAGACTTGTCGTCTATCCTCGTGTCTCCTTCCAGAGCGCTTTTCGAAAGGCGTTTCGTCCCTTGTCTCGTGCCACTGGAGAGCCAAGCTGGCCTGGATCTGGTTCCCCCGTTTCGATTGAGTGGCGAAGCTCCTCTGCCAGATGGATCACATCCATCATTGTCGGCCGAGATGAGCTAACAGCGCCTCACAGTTGGCTTGCGCACACTCGAAGTCCTCTGCCGCAGAACCCCCCCTAACCCCCCTTCGTCAGGGGGGGACGAGAACGGGCCGGTTCGCCTGAATGATCCCCCCCTTACGGAGATCGTCCCACTTTTAAGCGACGTCCTGGCAAGATGTTCCATCGGTCCCCTCGACGGCCTTTCGCCGCTGAGCGGTCTGGACGACCCAGAGATTATGGGCCAAGACCGTCAGCCCCACCTCGATTCGCACACGCTTCAGGCCGCGGCTGCTGAAGCGACGCAGCCCCCGGTGCGCCTTGGCATCCGCGAACCGCAACTCGACCGTCTGGCCACGCTGCTTGTCGATCGCCTTCGCCTCGGCGGTTTCCATCTTCGCCTGATGGGTTACGATCAGATCCTCATGTTCATTCCGTTTGATGGTCCGACCGTTCGCTCCCCGTGTGCACCGTCCGGCCAGGGGGCAGTCCTGACAGTGTTCCTTGGGACAACGATAGATCGCTATCTCCACCGAACGCCCCTCGGCACGATCCCGCACCTCTTGGCCGATCCGCTTGAGGCGATGGCCTTGGGGACAGACGTAGGTCTGTTCCCCAGGCAGCCAGATGAATTCGCTCTTGGGATCTGACGATGCGGTTTCTCGGAGCGACGTCGCTCCGTCTGGTCGTTCTCCTGATAGGGGGCATACAGGTCCACGCCCGCCTTCGTACAATCGACCAGATCCAAGGCCGAGGCATAGGCCGAATCGGTGAGGAGCTGCTCGAGCCAGACCCCGGTGAGTTCGTGCGCCCGCTGCCGCAACGGCATCAAGGTTCCGGCGTCGGTCGCCTGGGCAAACACCTCGTAGCCCAGGACCAGAGACGATTCGAGATCTTGAACGACCTGGAGGGTGTACAGCGGTCGGAAGACCTTCTCCTTGTCCCGGCCCAAGACCGCCTCGAAATCACTGAGACTGATCACGATCTTCTCGGGCTCTTGCCGCTTGTCACGAGGGCGGCGGGCGTTGCGGGCGTGCGTCTTTCAACAACTGGCGCCGGGCCTCAGCGAAGCGGTAGCGTTGCCGCCGTCGCGTCGCGGGAAAGCGGGCCATCCAGCCGGGGATCGGACCCGGATCCTGGCGGGTCCGGTCGGCCGCGAGGACGCGGTCCAACTCCGTCAACCGCCGTTGCAGCCGAGCGAGATTGACCAGACGATGCCGCGAGGCGTTGGCGGCGATCGTCGTGCCGTCCAACGAGCCTTTGGTGGCGGTGGTGAGGCCCTGGGTCAGGGCCCATCCCAGGACCTGACGATGGAACGTCTCCAACCAGGGCCCGAGCCGGTCGCGGAAGTCATACCAACGGCTGCGCCCGGCACGATCCCCAAGCCCAGCCAGAGAAGGCAGCGGCGATCATCGGCGTCGCGGGCCCATTGAGCGGGCGAACGCTGACCGGTTTGGAGCTCGTACACGACGATCTTGAGCATCAGATCGGGGCGATGGGCTCGGGACCCCACGCCCGCATAAGAGGCGAACAAAGGGGTCAGATCCAGTTGATCGACCGCCTCATCGATGACGCGGGCCAGATGGTCGGCTGGCAGCGTGTCGTCGATCGCGATCCACTCGGGAGAGCCACGATCCCAAGGAGGCGCGGCGAACCGATCGAGCCCAGGAAGGTTGCGGGGTGGTGTCGGGCGGACCGTCGCGAAGAAGTCGATCGTGGGGCGAGGTCGGTCGGGCCGGTGCTGGTTCGGAGATCGAGGTGGCAGTATCATCGCTCAAGGGCTCCACTCGTCGAAGACGCAGGGTGAGAATCTGCCATCCTAAAATGAGGGAGCCCCCGTTCGCTAGAACCCCTAGAACCCGCACATAGTGGGACGATCTCTACGAAGGGGGGGCGACGCCGGCAGGCGTCGGGGGGGGTTCTTCACATCGGCCCCGGGCGTGCGCAATCCAACTGTTAGGCGCTCTAGCCAGGACCAGTCGGGCGACCGCAATCGGCTCGGGCACATCACCCGCGAGGGGTCGGCGGTGGTCCGCCAACTGGTCGCCGAGGCGACCTGGCAGGCGGTCCGGCGGTCGCCGACGGTCCGGGCGTACTTCGAGCGGGTGCGGCGGGGCGATCCGCAGCGGAAGCAGATCGCGGTGGTGGCGACGGCCCACTACCTGGTGCGGGTGATGTGGGCCTTGCTGAAGCACGGGACGGACTGGGAGGCGGGCCTGGCCCCGGCCGATGAGCCGAAGGGGATCGCCCCGGCGGTTGCTGTAATTTAGACATGTTCTGACAAGAATGCTTTGTGCGACGACGATCGCGCGATCGGTCGGTGGCGGTGCTGGAACCAGAGCGTGCCGGCAGGGCGTTCAGGGGCGTTGTCACTGGGCACGCATGAGGAGGGCCCGGACTTCTTCCCAGAGCGCCTGCCATGCTCTTGCGCTCGGCCTCTGGGAGCTTGGCCAGGGGGGCTTCGTCGCGAAGGCCGGCGAGGTCGCTGTCCCGTTGCCAGTGTTGCATCACCCGCCGGAACTCGGCACGGTCGGCCGGCTGGCCGCTCTCCCGTTGTTTGCTACGCATAGCCAGGTCGGCGCGGAGCCAGTCGAGGGCCTGCTTGCGTAGGTGGGTCCGGTCATGGTCGTTGAGCGTGGCGGCGCCCTCCCCCTGGCCGGCGGCGGCTAGCGACGCAACACAGGCGGCGTTGTAGCGATGACCGGCTTTGAAGTCGTCGGCCGCCTTGGGATCAGCCGCGAAGGCGTCGGCGTACAGGCGCGCTGCGGCGTGGTTCAGCTTCTTGCTCAAGCAGACCTCGGCCAGACCGAAGCGTTCCGTATTGTCTTTGGCCTGGTACTCACCCTTCAGGAACCCAGGAAGCTTGCCCTCCAGGGCGGCCAGCCTCTCGGCCTCGCGAACCAACTCGGCCCAGCGGTAGGACGGGTCGGTCTGCTTCGCTCCCCGCTCATGGCCGCTCTTGAAGGCGGCGAGGGACTCGGCGAACCGGCCCTGGCGTCTCAGGGCGAGACCCAGATTGCCATAGGCCCCGTCGAAGTCTGGTTTCAGGCGAATGGCCTCCCGGTAGGCGGCGATCGCCTCGTCGGTCTTCCCCTGCACGTGCAGGGCGAGGCCGAGGTTTAAGTGGGCCGAGGCGTCGTCGGGCTTGCCTTCTACGATCTTGGCCAGGCCTTGAGAGACCAGGTCCCATTGTCCGAGTTCGCCCAACCACAGAACCCGCATCAGGCCATCGGATGCCATGACCACCTTGTGAACGGCCTCACGCTTCTGGGGATCGGCGACAGCCTGCTGGGCGAGCCGGCAGAACCCGGCGACTCCCAGGTTCTGGAGAGGATCGCCCGTGTTGCCGAACCGCTTGAGCATCTCGTCGCAAGCGAGTCCAACGCGGCGCGTGTCGCCTGAATTCACGAGCGCATCGATGAGCTGGTGGCGGAGCTGGCGGTCATCCGGCTTCTTGGCCACGGCCCTCGTCAGTGCCTCGGCCACCATGGTCCATTGGCCGCCATCAGCAAGAATCTTGGCGCGTTCGACGTCGTCGGTCGCGGCTTTCAAGTGCTCCAGTGTTTGAATCTTCTGCCGGTACCGCGCAGTCGTGTTCCGCGGTCAGGTTCGACGCGAGCGGTGTCGCGTTCCAGACGCGGGCGGTGAAATCAATCCCACCCGTGACGATCTGATTCCCGTCGGGACTGAAGGCCACGGAGACGACTCCCGCGGTGTGTCCAAGGAGTGTGAAAACGTCCTGGCCAGTCTGCATGTCCCAGAGCTTGACGGTCCGATCGTAGCTCGCGGTCGCGAGCCGGCGACCGTCAGGGCTGAACACGAGAGAGACGACATCGGCCGAATGCCCGGTCAGCGTGTGAAGGACCGCGCCGCTCACCTTTTCGCGGACGACGACCGAGCTGAGGGAATAATCCTTGCTCCGCGAGGCTGACGATGCCGCGAGAGCATTGATCTGCGCGATCAGCTTGCCGTCTGGACTCGTGGCGGCCATTTGTGGTTGGTAACGGGAGCCCGGCACAAATTCCTTGGGCAAGGTTGCATACTGGACGCCCGTCAGCGCGGTGTCGAGTTCACCGGTGAAAGGGTTCCAGCCCTTTGGGAGCCCGGTGTCTCTCCCATAAAGCCAGGTCTCAGAGAGGACCCGTAGGCCGTCGCGCCGGAAGGCGCAGCCAACGACCCAGCCGGTGTGTTCGACAACGACCGGTCGGCTGGTCTTGAGGTCCCAGAAGCAGATGGACCCATCCAAGCTCGCCGTGCCGACCTCGCGGCCGTCGGGCCGAAAAGCGACCGCCTGGACGAAGTCGGTGTGCCCATGAAACGTCGCCAAACGCCGGCCGGAAGGAACCTCCCAGAGCCTGACGCTCCGGTCCTCGCTCGTCGTGGCGAGGTTTCGGCTGTCGGGGCTGAAGGCGAGGTTCAGGACGTAACCTTCGTGCGCGAAGATCGTCAGCGCCTCCACGCCCGTTGCGGCGTCACGGAGCTTGACGGTCCGATCCCACGCGCCCGTGGCCAGCCATTTGCCGTCGGGGCTGTAGGCCGTGCAGTAGACCCATTTCTTGTGACCTTTGAGATCGCGATGTTTGCGGCCGGTTTCGAGATCCCACACCTCGACGACTTCCAAGCCCGCGACGGCGAGCCGTTTCCCGTCAGGATGGAACGCGACCTTGTTCACACCGCCGCGGGGACCCGTGAACGACTTGATCTCCTTTCTCGATGCCACGTCCCAAACCTTGACGCGCCCGACCTGTTCACCGTTGTAGGCCCCGTACCCCACGGCGAGCGACTGGCCGTCGGGGCTGAAGGACACGCTCATGGCGTCAAGCCCCGGTTCAGACTGGGTCCACGCGCTCTGTCCCGTCGCCACGTCCCAGATCAGGACGAGGCCTGCCGAGCACCCGGCGGCGACCTTCTTGCCGTCCGGGCTCACGGCCACGTCAAGCGCGGTTCCCTTGGCCCCGGGCAAGGTCTTCCGCCGCTGGCCGGAGTGGACATCCCAGACGCAGATGAGCGGAGGCTCGGAAGAGGCTCCGCCCATGATCGGGGCTCCCGAGCCGGCAACAGCCCAGGTTCCATCGGGGCTGAATACCAGCGCGTTGACACTCGTATTACCGAGATCGACGACCCGGCGTTCCGAATTGCACAGCCGCTCGACGAAATGCCACTCCCAGCCGCGACGCTTGAGGTCGCAGCCGTGCAACAAGTCCTCGGCCAGAGCGACGTTGTCGTCCTGCACTTCGCGATACGCGCGGTTGACACGGTTGACGTAATCCTCGCGGGCGAGCAGCTCGGCCTTTTCGAGCGCGAGCCGCTGCTGCGCCTCCGCTTCTCCGCGTGCTGTCGCCTCCTTCGTCGCCAGGGTCTGCGCCTGTCCGCGTGCTGCCGCTTCCTTCGTCGCCAAGGTCTGTGCGATCTGCTCTTTCGAGCGCGCGATCGAGGCGCTTTGCTCGGCGCGGGACCAGAGCACGGCCATCACGGCGCACCCGACAGTCAGCACGGTCGCCAGCGTCACCAGGAGTGCCGCGACCGCCTTGTGCCGCCGCGACCAGCGCCACAACCGCTCCGCATCGCTCACCCGCCGCGCCTGGATCGGTTCATCGTCGATGAACCGCTGAAGGTCCTCGGCCAGCGCTCCCGCCGAGGCATAGCGCCGCGCCGGGTCCTTGTCGATCGCCTTGTGCACGATCGTCTCGAGATCGTGCGGCACCTGCCGGTTCAGCTTGCCCAGCGGGTCCGGCTCCGCCTCGGTCACCTGCTTGATCAGCCGGTTCCGCTCCTTCTCGTCGAAGGCCGCCCGGAACGCCAGCATCTCGTACAGCGTCAGGCCGAGCGAATACACATCGCTGCGGGCGTCGGTCTTCCCCTCGAATGCCTCCGGAGGCATGTAGCGCAGCGTGCCGAGGATGTCGCCGGTATGCGTCAGGTTCTGCTGGTCGTCCGCCTTGGCCAGGCCGAAATCGGCCACCCACACCGTCCCCTGCGAGTCCAGGAGCAGGTTCGAGGGCTTGATGTCGCGGTGGTGGATCCCCTGCTTGTGCGCGTACTCCAGCGCCTCGGCCACTTGTACGCCGATCGCGGCGACGCTCTGCCAGTAGGTCCGCTTCTTGTTCTTCGATTTGCTCCCGTCGCGACTCTGGCCCGGTAGCACGACCGACGACGAGGATAACGCGAACGAATCGGACGACGCCGCAGAGCGCCGAGCGGCCGCCTCGCGATCGTCCTTGTGCTGGTCCTCCACGGTCGCTGGTGCCGTGGCGTCGTCCTGGTCGAGCGGCGATTGAAACTCGCCCGTCAAGAGCGACCGGGCTACACTCACGGCCGACACCGCGCCCTGGGTCTGGGTTTTCCGATCGATCTCTTCCCAGGGCCCATCGGCGACCGGCCCCGCGTTGTGGGATGCGGCAGCTCGCCTGCGATGAACGTGCCGGCCTTGGGTCCGCCGTGTTGCAGCTTCTTCAACTCTTCCAGCACGTCATCCAGCCCCAGGCCCTGGATGAATTGCATGACGTAATACGGCATGCCGTCCTGCTCGCCGACGCCGAAGACCGGGACGATGTTGGTGTGGTGCAGCTTGGCAGCGGACTTCGCCTCGCGCTCGAACCGCCGCTTGGCCTGGGCGTCGAGCAGCATGTTCTTGGGCAGCACCTTGAGCGCCACGTGGCGTCCCAGCGACATCTGCTCGGCCTCGTAGACGATGCCCATGCCCCCCGTGCCGATCTCGCGGAGGATGCGGAAATCGCCGAGCTGCCGCAGCGCGGGCGTGGTGGGCGCCGCGGCTTGCTCGGCGGCTTCCTGGTGATCTTCCTTGACCTGCTCGATCTCCACCATGGCGGGGAGCAGCTCCCGGATGTCCTCGGCCAGCTCGGGATGGCGGTCGATGTACTCCTGGAGACTCGGCCGTTCGCCGGCGCGATAGCGTGCGGCGAACTCGTCGGCCAGCCGGGTGAGCAGGAGATAGTTGCCTGAGCTGCTGGAGGTTGTGTCAGACACCGTCGAGTCCTCCCGGCATGTTGGCCAGGGTGGCCTTGAGTCTCTTGAGAGCACGAATGTAGCGCTTGGCGGCGGCCGACTCCTCGATGCCCAGCGACAGTGCGGTCTCGGCCAGGCTCAGTTCCTCGAAGTGCCTCAGTGACAGAACTTCGCGGTCCATGCTGTCCAGCGCGTTGAGGCCTTCCTGAAGCCGAATCATCCGTTCCGCGCGTACGGCCGCCTGTGTCGGTGACGTGTGCTTGCCCAGGAGCTGGGCCGCCAGGGCGGCCGACGACGCTTCCGGCAAGGCGCCGCGGTAAAGCGATACCTCCAGCCCAGCGTCGCGCATCTGCGTTCCCAGGTGGTGGCGATGCAATTTGAGAAGCCGTTCGCCGACGATCAGGCGCAGCCAGAGAAACAGGGGATAGGATGGCTTGCTCAGGTATTCGTTCAGCCGGATGACGACCTCGACGTAAGCCTCCTGGATCACGTCCGATGCGTCGATCCGCGCCTGTAACCGGCGATCGAGGCGCAGCTCGACCATGCGCCGCAGGCGCGACCGATGCCGGCTAAACAGAGCGCTCAACGCCTCCTTGTCCCCGGCCCGAGCCTGTTCTAGAAGGCGAGCGGTCTCCGCAGAGTTGTTGTCCATGAGCATTCCCATACACTACGAACTCCGGAGGGAGCTGTTTTCGGGACAGGCGGATCGCGATTTTTCTGGTGATTTTCCAATTGGCCTTGATTATGGCCGATTCGAGGCATGGCTGGAATCATCGACTGGAGCGAAAACGGTGGCAGAACCGTGGGACTGGACTTGTCGGTGAGGCCTCCTCGCCTCCACTTGGCTGCGTCAACCGTGTCCATTGAAGCAAGGGTCATGGCGACCATCTGCACAGGAGATCACCAATCAGCGTTGCTTCTTATCCATCATCCTATCCCCGGCCCATCCCGCCGATTGCCGAGGGCCATGATACTCGTCCACGGCCGCTGGACCGGTTCTCGGGGGGCGCGTCACGATAGGTTGCGCCTTCGGTCTGATCGACGAAGCAGGATATCTGAGAGGGAATTTGGAAACTTAGGCGGCCTGCGAAGAATCATCCCCTGCCTTTTGTGAAGATAGGGAATATTGGCACGTGGGTTCCAATCGTCGGATCATGATATGAATCATTGCCATCTGAATCAGGGCTTCACTCGTCTCCGGGAACCTCTCGTAGTCCTTGCTGAGTCGGCGATACCGCCCCAACCAGGCAAAGGTCCGCTCCACCACCCACCGCTTGGGCAACAGCTTGAAACCCTTGGTATTGTCGGTTCGCTTGATCACCTGCAACTCCCAACCGCATTCGCTCTTGGCCCAGGAGATCAACCATTCTTTCTCATAGATGCCATCGACCCACACGACCTTCAACCGCGGGCGGCGATCCTTGATCTTGTTCAACACCGGCTTGGCCCCGTGGTAGTCCTGCACGTTCGCCGAGGTCACCACCACCGCGATCAACAGGCCCAGCGTGTCCACCACGATGTGCCGCTTCCGGCCCTTGACCCGTTTCCCGGCGTCAAAGCCCTTGATCCCACCGATCTCGGTCGTCTTCACCGACTGGCTGTCCAGGCTGGCGGCCGACGGCTCGGGATCGTGTTCGGAAGCCTCCCGCACCACGGGCCGCAACGCCTCATGAATCCGCGCGATCGTCCCATTCCGTCGCCACTGACTGAAGTAGTCAGAGACGGTGCCGGGAGGGGGAAAGTCGTGGGGCAACAGGTGCCAGGCCCATCCGGTGCGCAGCACATAGAGGATCGCGTTGACCACCTCCCTCATGTTCGTCTCACGGGGTCGGCCCCCGCCGGGGGCGGGGGGCAGCAAGGCCCGAAGGATCTCCCACTGAGCATCGGTCAGATCCGTGGCGTAGGCCCGCCTGGGCTGGGTCGTGGCCGTGCGGGGCGGGCGCGGCGCTGTGCGCTTCTTGTAGCTCCTGGGCATGGTGGTCGTTGGCTCCAACGGCGGAATCGAAGCGAGCATATCCCGGATGAGCCACTCTGAGACACCACCAAGAAGAGATTATCCAGACTGTTCAAGTTTCCGAATTCCCTCTGAGCCGAGGTCGGTGTGCTGCTGGCGAAGGTCCGCGGCGGTACCAGGCCGTGAGCTTGACCGGATGAGAACCCGCCGTGACGGCGGAACACGGTCGAGTTGTCTCGTCGGCACCCCCTCCCGCCACACGGGCACGGATTGACCTCTCGTGGTCCTTGCCCTCTGTTCGGTACGTGTCGCTCGGGACACGATGCCGGCGCAGCGGAGCGGTCTTCCTGGCGACGAGCGTCTTTGCTATCGTAAAGCAGGCACTCGTTCGGGGCGGCTTGAGCCTGCGCCGAGAATTCTCAGTTCCGTCGAGGTCAGGGATGGGACGATTGTTCGACACGATCCGGCAGCTCGTCATCGACGAGTGCTATCTGGTCGGTCAGCATGCGTCCGAGGGGCTGGAGGAACGGGGAATCCTGGAATGGCGGGCCGTCGCGGGGCCTTGACGAGGGCGAGTTGATCGTCGAGGGCCCTGACGCCAAGCCCGACCCGGCGGTCGAGGTCCGCGAATCCTTGGCCGACGGTACGGAAATCAAGGCCGTCTGGTCGCATCTCCGGCAGGCCGGCGTCGCCAAGCTCGTCACCGTCCATTTCTTCGATGAGGATTGAGCGATGCGGATCCCAAGCAAGCGAATCTCCCGCGTCCGGTGGATCCAACCGACCGCTACGTCGTCGCGGTCGAGGTCGAGATGGTCATCCCCGCGGATGACCCGAGCGAACCGTGCTACGAGGCGGAGACCGTGCAACGGCTCCGCGAGGTGGAGGAGCACGCGCTCGCGGTGATGTCGATTGGCTGAAGAGCCACGGGAGAGTGTACGAAGCGGTCGGCGCATCCTGACTGGCTCAGCCATCGGACGGCTCCGGGACCCCCAGGTCCTCCATCAAGACCCTCAGCGGAACGCCCCGGTCTCGGGGCAACGCCGCCTGCGCTTCCAGACGAGAGGATCGCGCTCGAATGCGCTCTGATGCGCAGCAGGTGGCCAGACTCGATCGCGCTGAGCCGAGCCGGCAAATGGACCCGAGATGGAGCATCTCCTCCAAGGGTGGCCTGCCGCCCATCGTACCGACCAAGACCATAACCGATTGGCTCATGGGGGGAATCTGGTGGGCGGGGAGGGGAGGAGACCTTCGGTCTGGCACCCGGGCGGGGTCAGGAGACCCGCGCCCAGCGGCACGTCACCACCATTTTCCTAACATGAGTGGGCTGACTACCACGAAGTAAGACATTCCGAAATCAATTCATCTGGACCCAAAGGTGTCGCATTTCGATATCGGGCAGCCCCTTTACTCTTGTATGACAAGAACGTAGAACCGTCACCTTCTGAGCTTGATCCTCGCGTTCGAGTGAAGATCATATCGTTGGCCGTCCAACCTGCGTGGCCCGACTGCACTAAATCTGAGATCCATTGGCATACGCAGGCACGCCAATGCGTGCTGGAGCTTTCTTGCACATACGCGATCATGCCGCAGAGCGAATGAGCAGCGCCATGATGACCTTCTTTGAACCGTTGAATACCACCAGTGGTGGAATACTGGCTAATAACATATTCCCGTTCATCCCTGTCTTTACCCTTGGGGGTCGGCAATCGCTTGCATTCGATAGGAATGATGGTATCGAAATCAACATGGCGACGGCCTTCGATCCAGACCGTTGTGCCACAGGGGGCAGAGACTAAATCAATCTTTCGTCCTTTTACCAGTTCGTCCGGTTCCTCGATCCGAAATTGAAGGAAATCCCATCCCGCGGAGTGGCTGGCGGCACTATTTAGATGTGCGCATAGCTGGGAGGTTAACGTAGTCTCGGAAGTCTCTTTTTTTCGATCACCCCGATCTCTCCAAACCGGAAGCTCGTTCGTGATGAAATCCAATAATTCATGCAGCGACGTCGCGGGAAGATGGACATCCTCGCTTAGGGTGCCTGTTTGAGCGGATGTATGTGCGTTGCTGGCCAGCATGATGCGTGAATCTCAAAATCCCTGGGCTCTAAGGTCGGCAAGTGTTTCATCCGCATCGCGCAGAGCCACGGACCGCAGCCAATAACGCATGCGATCGGGTTTCAGAAGGAAGATGAAAATTACCGTCGTAGATGCGTGCGATACGCGTAACGTGAAGCGTTGTGCCTTGCTGTTCATGAAGGAGCGCATCTAGCTTTCCCTTGAGGTCTTCCGCCCCATTCCAGTCCATTTGGCCCTTTGCCGAAGACAAACGGCTGGCAAATAACGCCGGGCCATGATTGAGGTTCGAGGGCCTGGAGCGGCTTTTTTCTATAAATCGTGTTAATTTGCCCGATGAAGACAGAAGTAAAGTCAGGAAGAATTACGTGGCCGCTCTCCTTCATCGCCCGAGAATCCTCGCCCAGCCTGACGAGGTCCCGTTGATAGTTCACGATGTCATCGACGAGAATCTGCTCGTTGGGGCTAAGATCGAGCGTGCCCGTTTCTGGGTAGGGAAGGGCCAAGATGTCGGCTCCAGAAAGCGTGGTGGCCTTCTGAGTAAAAAGTCGGACACTTACACATGCTGCGAATGCACGCAACGAGGAGGCTTCAGCCGTCAACCATCGATCTGCATCAGAAAGATGAGAGTGATGCTCCTCTGGAGCTGCAAATCCTACAATTTGTTCTTATACGTTAGATAATTCGTTTGCCCAGATAGCGTGCGGAATGTCCATTTGCTCTCGCACCAGAAGCATCGGCGGCGTAAAACGCTTAGCTGAACGCTGTTCTTCAATCGGCTTCTCTGGCATCGTCGTAATTGCCGAAGCATCGATCCCATCCAATGTCAGTGCTTCCGACGGAAGGACTGACTTGCCGATGATGTGATCTGCTCGCCGGGATTTGCCTCGCTTTTTTTTCACCCCTTCGATAAATCCCTCACCGAAATCCCATCCTTGATCCTCCGCGAATTTCCGCAACGTGCGAAACGCCTTCAGGCGGTCTGCGAAGCCCAACACGCGCCCGCCTCCGAGCAAGTCAGCGCGCCAGACTCCATCATTGCTCAGCGCAAGTTGGCGGGGCAGCCAGTGCAGATCATAATAATCGATGTCGAATCCCTGTTCGGCATCGATGCGACCGCTACGGCGGAACGTAGCATGGAGAATGTGTCGATCACGCGTCGGTGGAACAGCGTCGGCTACAACGACGAGTACTTTGGTGTCGGCACCAGCTTTTTGGAATAGTCCACGTACCGAGATGAAATCGAGAATCTCACGCACATCCCACTTGGCAATGAAGTTGCGACGGAAGCCAAGCGATTGCTGGTTATAGAGGAAGCCGTATTGCTGAAGCATGCTGAGCACGCCGCCTTCAGCAACCATTCCCATCGCTTCGTGGAGGAAGAGGTAGGCGATTTGCTTGTCCGGCAATGGGCCATGAGTATTCTGGTATTGCTGATAGCTGCGTATCTGCCGCAGGGGTGTTAAGGCTGGACGCAAAGGGAGGGTTTCCGATAACCACTCCAACGCGCTCGTCAGCAAGTTCTGTTCCTTCGCGACGAAGAAGCAGGAATGATGTAATGACTTTCCCTTCAATGGCGGGAAGAGCTTGATGCTGGCACGAATCTCTTCCGGTTCCAGTGCGTCGCAAAGCGCGAGGCACAGGCTGAAAGCCGCGAGTTCTACACGCGCCATCTTCCAGATCAATCCCATGGACTTTCTTGAGCAACTCCAAGAGGACGGGAACATCCGGTCGCTTCCATTGATTGCGGCTGCGCCAATGCAGTACCAAACGCTTATAAGCCTCTACGAGAAACACGCCCGAGCCGCAGGAGGGATCGAGAATGACCTCGTCTCGCTGCTGCAAACGGTCGAGCCGTTCCCAGCTCAGTGCCTCCTCCAGCATGAGGCGGACAAGGAATGGCGGTGTATAGACAGAGCTGTCGCTGTCTTTTACAAAGATCTGGTAGATGTGGCTGATCAGCTCGACAGGAAGATCTTGAAATGAATAGAGTTGCCAAAGTGTTAGTTGGCCTCCCGGCTCCGTGCGCGCCTCTATCAAGGCGTGCGAAACGGGATAGTTGGCTGCTCGACTTTATGATTTCACGGTCGGTTTCATCTATAATAAATACGTTTCCATTGAACCGTTCTTCCAAAGCCGCCAGCAGTTTGACCAACGCCTCCCCATCGGCTAGCACCTGGAAGAATCTCGTAGCTCCACTGAGGAATTGGCCGAAGTAGTCCGGCAAGAAAACACCACGTTCTTCAAGATAGGCGATGAGCAAAGACAGTATTAGCAATCTACGCCGGATATGCTTTTTTAGAATGCCCTCTTTATTCAAATCGGCGTTAAGCCGGATCACTGCGTCAATGAGCCGTTTATGTGCAGCCTTCGCAGCAGATAACATTACATTGCAGACTTCGGTATCGTCCCAGATGGTGCCGTTGCGCAGACGGGAGGCGTCCCACCAAGCATCGCTGCTGCTGATAGCCGCGGCGATTTTCAGCGTCTTGATTGGCTTGCAGACAATCGTCCCTGTCTTGGATACAAAGTCAGGCTTATGAGCGCAGCGAAATAGCTGGATCAGACCAGCGGTCTTGCGATAAATTAGCGGCACGCCGCCCCAACTCCATAGTCTCTTGTGCAGCTCGGCGAAATTCGTATCGTCTGCGGGGCCGTTGGATACGAAGACGAATGCCTGTGCGACCGGCGGGCGGCCGTTGCGGCCTGCTTCGAAAAAGACAGAGTGCCGCACCGTAAGCCTCCGCCTTTTCCATCATAGCCACCTCTTCAGGTGGGCGGCCTTTGGGCGCGTAGCCGGTCACTGGCACTAGGCCATCTACAGCCTTGGTGCCCTTGTCGAGATCAATAAGCCATTGTGTGCGATCATTCATGACTGTTTCAGACTCTGCTACTCATCGAAGGGCGCGCTTATTTCTGCTACCCACCCAATCGGACGTTAGTGTGCATTGGAATAGTTACCAAAGAATTTACTGAATGCCGTAGAGAGCTACACCCACCGTTCTTGCTGCGGCCCTTAGTCCTTCATCCAAGGTGGCTAGGGGCAAACCACGCCGCATGGCTAACTCCAGATAGGCGGCATCATAGGCGGAAAGATTGTTGGAACGGGCCAAGTGGGTGGTATCGGCGAAAACGTGATCCTTGGTCTCCTCATCGACGGTAATGGGGAGGTCGGAAAGAAAGTTCATCCAGGCGACAGTGTCCGCCTGAGTAGATCGTTTGCGGCGCTCGCCAACCACGAGGGTATTTGCCACTTCCAGGTGCCAGAGATCGGGTACAAACGCTGGCTCGGTAGCCAGGGCATCCAAGACGGCCTGTGGATAATCGTCTATCTCGTCGGGAAAGCACCATGCGAGGGTTATGGAACTGTCAACGACGAACCCTTCCTTTGGTCTGACCGCGTTCTCTTTCTTCCTGGTCAAGGTCGGCCCTCCTCGGTCATTTCTTTGATCTCTTGTTTCGAGACCGGGCCATGATTGATGGCATGTTGCCTGCTGAACTTTCGAAATTCTTGGATGACTGCGCTGACATTACGCTTCGGTCGAACTTGAGCAGGCGACAACACTGCGATGGGCTTGCCGCGTTTGGTGATCGTAATGGTCTCGCCTCGTTCGACCAGGCTGAGCAGCCGTGGTAGGTGCGTCTTGGCTTCGTAACTGCCGACGGATTTCATGTGGCTCCTCCCATGGAATCTAGTCTACTGCACCTAGTCTAAGCTTGCTTGCCTATCTTGCCAAGAAGATTCTTTTCATGTCCCCTGGATCGCCCGGAAAGTATTGCCAGGGCAGAAGTTATACGCTGGAGATTGACCAGTCGTGTTCGCAGGAGCTTGTCCTGAGCGGTGACGGTGCCGAGCGCCAGAATGAGCGGCTCGTGGCCGCATTGCCGGGAGTAATTGGTATGCAGGGCACGGGCGTTGGCGGTCTCGTGGGCCTGCGTACACGCCGGCGATGAAATTGGATCTCCAGACGGAAGAGATTTTCGAGCGGCGGCATGGCATGATGCTCATAATGTACCGATGATCGCTAGTGAGACAGTGATCAGTATAGGTGGGGCGGCCTGGCTAGTGAAGTGGGTGGTAGGGGAAGAAGGGAAGAAATATGCGTCGTAGAGGGATTGATTGGGGATGCGGGTACCTTGATATCAATGATTCGGTGTGTGGCCGTTCTGACAGCCGCTGTGCTCTCCTGCTGCTTTAGGAGCCTTCCGGCCGCGTGGCTCGCAGTGGCACGGTGCCGGGTCTGCTATTTGACGCGGGCGGGCCGGGGAATGGCCGGGCGTTGCGGATTGGCCTTGGATGGGCTCAAATTCCGGCTCCATATGCCCGGTCGAGGAGGGTAGGGAGCATCGCGGGGAGTTCTCTTGCTGTTTGCTTGTGCCCTACCATGATCCGATCGACGCGGCGTTTTGCGTGTCTCAATGATTCTTGGCTCTTCGCGGAATCGTGTGGGTGATTCTTACGGCCTTGAGGTCCCGCAGGTGCGCATCTGAAGGCAGATGGCTATGCTCGTTCGCGAGCCGTTGATGCCGTTCACGAGCCGTAGGCCGCGATTTCGGAGAGAACGAACTTGTTGCTGTTCTTCGATCTCCCTGAGCAGCAACAACATAATTCTCGTTCCCCTGGGTGGCGCGAGTTCGCGACAAGTTTGCAACGGGGTCAAACGTGCGAATCACCCTGAAAAACAGGGGTTTGCGGGCCTCTCCGAGCACAATGTTACCCACACGATTCCGCGAAGAACCCGATTCTTGTACCGGGCGGCTGGCAGCGTCGCCTGGTTGCACGATGCTAGGCAGCGCCGCGCCAGTGGTCCGTGATTGCTGTGGGCCGCTGGATAGGGGCAAAAAACGCCCTTTACTTCCCAGGAGCCTTCGGTAGGCTTTTTTCGTGATCTTGCAAGGCCGCCTGTCATCGCTGTCAAGCCTGACTCGCTTCCCCCAGGAGGCGACATCACGATCAACGAATTCTTCGACATGATCAATGACGAGGCGGCCAATCGGATGGAGCTGCAACGGTACGCTGACTACGTCAAGCAGAAATCGCGCTCGGACAAGTATCTGCGCGAAGAGCATTTGCCCATTCTCGCCGTCGTCCGCGACAAGGGGCTGCCCGGCTCCTACACCATCGAGTTGGGCAACGAGAAGCAGGATTGGGATGCACGCAACAACGGTAGAGACCTATATGAAGTTGTGCAGGCGATGCCGGAGAAGGAACACGAGATCCGGCGTTCCCTGGTTGGCGACGCTAGAACGATGCTGGAAGTCAGCGATCCTGAGCCAGGAGAACCGAAGGAACTGCCAGTTACTGGTGTCACCGCCCAAATGATTCTCCGTGCGCTGGGCGCGGGTCTCCGACCGCGCCTGGGTGGGGACCGAAGGTCTCCTCTCCTCTGCGCCGGGCTTCTGCTGCGCCGGGCTGGGTGCCGCTCTCCCGATCCAATCCCACCCCGGTCGCAAGGCGGCTCTCCCCATGACGGCTTCACCAGTCGAGTGCACTCAGGATCACATCATTGGCGATCGGTTGATCGGAAGACCAGTACGACGCCGACGAGTACCGCCAGTGCTCCTGGCGCTTGACCAGTCCCTTGCGACAGGGATTGTTGTGGAGGTAGTTGAGCTTCGTCGCCCAGAACGGCTCGTTCTCGATCTGGATCGGATGCCGGCTCGGCTGCCAGAACCGCCGTTCTCGATCGTCTGGGGACGCTTCGCGGAGAACCTTGCTGAAGCAGGCCGGCATATGGCGGTCGCAATAGTCGGAGAGTTTTCGCCCCGCGAACTTGCGGAAATCGGTGAGCGTGCCTTCCAGGGCCTTCGGGTCGAACGCTTTGTAGAAGAAGATGCCGTGGATATGCGTCGGCATGATCACGTAAGCGTTGGTGCGCAGTCCCTTGTGCTGGTGGCAGTAGTTCAGGCTGTCGGTGATGATGCGGCATGCGGCCTCGGAGACGAAGACCGGCAGCCAGTCCACGACCGAGAAGGTCATGTAATAGATCGCGCTGTCAGGATTGATGCGATAGCGTTCCATGGTAGGGAGTATACCGCATCGGCCTGATGAACGTGAACCTGTGGCGCAGTGGGAGACCTACGGTCGGCTCATGGGCGGGGTCAGGAGACCCGCGCCCAGCGCAGGCGCGGGAGCAGCGCCCGGCGCGTGGGAGACCTACGGTCGGCTCATGGGCGGGGTCAGGAGACCACTGCGATGAACATCTTCGACCCCCCTTGCCAGCGACGCAACCTGCTGTTTTCTCGGGGTTTCCGGGTATTCGCCCGGGATCTTCGTCTCCTAATTAATTAGTTGAGAGACGGCCCGATCCCACGAAAGCCCTATTTTCCAGCGGTTTCTGGTCGGTCCCAAGATGTTCACCGCAGTGGTCAGGAGACCCGCCGCCAGCGCAGGCGCGGGAGCAGCGCCCGGCGACGTGGGAGACCTACGGTCGGCTCATGGGCGGGGTCGTGAGACCCGCGCCGAGCGCACGCCAGCACCGGGGCGGGGTCGTGAGACCCACGCCCAGCGCAGGCTTCACTCCAGCTCCTTGATGAACAGGTTCGTGAACTTCACCGGGTCGCCGTGGTGCTGGAGTCCGATCGGGCCGCGGGCGGGGATGCCCGGGAAGCTGCACGTTGTCGATCACGGTTTGACCGTTGAGAACCACGGTCACGCGGTCCTTCTTGAGGGTGATCACGAATCGATTCCACTTGCCCAGCGGGCTGTCGGCCTTGACCCTGGGGATGGCGCCGGCGCGGACCTCCGCGGGCATTTTCTTGTCGACCCGGTACCCATACAGCTCGCCCGAGCCGATCGTGTTGCAGGTGATGTTCACCTGGGCCTTGTCCTGGCCGCGGAGCAGGATGCCGCTGTCGCCGGCATAGGGGATCTCAAGGGTCTTTGCGGAGCCGTCGGCGTTCCGGTCATCGTCGCCGTTGGGCAGGACGACCGGGCGGCGGCGCGGAGCCGGCTTGCCGGGTAATCGCCAGTCGGCGATCAGCACGAAGTCGCCATACGCCTTCTCGGTCCAGAGGTCCTTGTCCCGGGCCGTGCTCTTGCCGTCGTAGTCGAGGATCGAATCGCGGCTCGCCAGTGCCCGGAGTGGCCCGGGTCGGACCGCCAGCCGCGGAGGTCGAGCCCCGAGTAGAGTGAGGTGAAGCCTTCGTCGAGCGCCGCCGTCTCCGCCGGACCCGCGCCGCTGGCGGGTAATTCCTGGATGCGGAGGTTGCGGAAGTGGCATTCCGAGCCCTCCGACTCCAGGCAGATGTACCCCTTGCGCGGGATGCAATGGCCGGCGCCCGAGACCTCCTTGCCGTTGACCGCCAGTTTGAGCGCACCGTCCCGGCAGGTGACGCGGTAGTGGTTCCACTCGGGCGACGGCTTCGCCCGGTTCTCGCTGGGCAGGCAGCGCATCCAGCCGCCTGGATGCGGCCGGTCGGGCGTCATCGTCGCACCCCAGATGCCGAAGACGTCGCCGTGGCTGGTGTAATTGGGCCCATTCTGGCCGTCCAATATCTGCACCTCGAACGAGCGGGTGAACGGCACGCCGACGGCCGGCAGCGCGTCGCTCCAGACGAACAGCCCGGCATTGCCGCCCGGCTTCATGTGCCGCCATTCCAGCTCCATGATGAAGTTCTCATATTGACGGTCGGTCCGTAATACTCCGGTGGGCTTGCCGGTCGAGACGATCATCCCATCGCGCCGGTGAACGTCTCGGCGCCACGTTGACCGGCACCCAGCCGGATAGGTCCTTGCCGTTGAACAGCGGCCGGAAGTCGTCAGCGGCCCGGAGGGGGACGGAGCCGGTCAGGTTCAGGATCACGACCAGGCCAAGCGCGAGGAGAAGAGGGCGCTGCATTGTGGAATGCCTCGGGGATGAATTCGATCCGTACGAGAAGCCCCGGTAGGGTGGGTCGAACGCCGCATCGCGGCGTGAGGACCACCGCGCTAATCCGGTGGGCCTCGCCTCGAGGAATCGAGGCTCGACCCACTCTACGACTGGAATCTACGAAAGCGTCCACCCCTTGCGATATTCGCGGTGGATGAACGCCTCGGCTTCGGAGGCGTTGGTCGCGCACATCTTGTACGGGTCCCATTCGAGCTTCTTGCCGGTGCGATAGGCGACATTGCCGAGGTGATTGGCCTCGGTGAGCCAGCCGGCATACTCGAAGTTGCAGGTGGTCGGCGCGCCGGTCTTGCAGGCGAGGATCCACTCGGCGTGATGGCCGATCGATTTGGGGATGGACGGCTTGGGGCGGACGAAGTCGCGGAAGTCCTTCTCGGGCAGGAGGATGTTCTTGCCGTAGTCGGCCAGGAGCATCCCCTTGGTGCCTTCGAACAGGATGCCGCTGTCCTGCCGCTTGGGGATCACGCCGGTCTTCCACAACTCGGGCTTCTCCTCGCCCTGATACCAGTGGAGCCTGACCGGTGGCATGTCTCCGCGAGGTCCGTATTCATAAGTCACGCGCATCGAGGCCGGTGCAATCTCGGGGTGCGGTGGGGGACCGAACGCCTGGATGGTCAGGGGCGCGCGGAGGTTCAGTGCCCAGCACGGCAGGTCGTTGAAGTGGCTGCCGAGGTCGCTCATGGTGCCGTTGCCGAAGTCCCACCATCGGTACCATTTTGGACCGGGGTAATAGACCTCGTGAAAGGGTCGCTCCGGCGCGGGGCCGAGCCACAGGTCCCAATCGAGGCCCTTGGGCACCGGCGAGGTTTCCTTGGGCCGCTCGGTCACGTAGACGATGTCGTGATTCCGATCGGACGCCTCCTTCGACTGTCGGCCCCAGGCCCGGCCGACCCAGACGTGCACGTCGTGCACCGGCCCGATCGCACCGGACTGGATCAGCTCGACCACGCGCCGGTAATTGTCGCCAGCGTGGATCTGCGTCCCCATCTGAGTGGCGACCTTGGCTTTCGCCGCCGCCTCGCGGATGACCCGCGCCTCCCAGACATTATGCGTCAGTGGCTTCTCGCAGTAGACGTGCTTGCCCATTTGCAAGGCCGGCAAGGTGGCGAAGGCGTGGGTATGCTCGGTCGTGCTCACGACCACGGCGTCGAACCCGCTGGCTCGGTCGTAGAGCTTGCGGTAGTCCCGGAAGCGGCGGGCCAGCGGATGGTATCGGGCCGCGTGCTCAACCGCCGAGTCGGAGACATCGCAGAGAGCCACAATGTTCTCGGAGCTGACGTCGTGAAGATTGGACCCACCCCGGCCCCCCACGCCGATCACGGCGATGTTCAACTTCTCGTTGAGGTTGCGACCTCGCACGATCGCCGGTGCGGCGAAGACGCCCGCCGCCGCGCTCGCCACAGCCCGACCGAACTGACGGCGCGTCGGCCGCCCGATCCCGGAGGAGATCGTTGTGTTGCTCATGAGTGTCCCTCCCAGGCAGTACGCGGTACACAGTACGCAGTTGCCGGACGAGGCGCCGTCGCACGCCTCGAACGACTGCCTCCCAGGATGGACCGAACGGCGGGCGATTGCAAGATGCCGGTCGGGGGACGAAGCCTCCTCCTAGGGATTCCGTTCGAGAGTTAATGCCACGAGGAACGGGTCGCAGTCCTTGCCGGCCGAGAGGACGTCGAGTGTGGCGATCGTCTTCTCCGGGTGCGAGTTGGTCCAGGTGATGGAAAACACGCGGACGAACAGGCCAGGCGGGTTCACGGCGACCGCATCGTTCAACCCGGTCCAGGCGACCTTGGCCCCGGTCAGCTTCCGGCCCGGGTCCCGGTGCCACATGTTGGTCATCTCGCGCGAATAGACCAGCGGGATGCGCTCGGTGGACCCATCGGCGTAGTGGATGAGATAGGCACCGATCAACGTGTCCTCCGAGTTGGCTCCGCCCTGGGTCGAGTGGAGGAAGTGAAGCTGATCGGCCCGGGCCTGAACCGGGATCCCCTTGACCGACCGGGGCAGGTCGGGTCGCTCCCGGCCCTGGACGTGGACCATCTTCTCGCCGATGCGGAAATAAACATCGCCGAGCTTGTGGAGCCCGCGGGGCAGGCGATTGAGGTCGTTACCGTACCCGCCGGGACCCTCGGCCAGGAAATCGTTACCGCGTCGGTCCAGGTCAACGAAGGTCAACCGATCGCGGAGCGCCGGCGGGATCGGCTCGTCGTGCGCGGGGACGGGCTGAGAGCGGTCCCGAGGGTCCGGCTCGGGCCGATACGTCCATTCGACCTGGTCGCGGTCGGGCGGGAGGGCCTCCGTCTGGATCCTGAGGCCGGCATGATTCAGGTTGATCTGGAGCAGCCGGCGCGGCAGGCCGTCAAGCATGAACAACCCCTCTCGGTCGGTGGCCGAGGAATTGAAGCGTTCGAATTCGGCGCCGCGGTCGGGATTGACATACACGCTGACCCCAACCATGGGACGGCCCTGGGGATCGCGGATGTGGCCCGTGATGGTGCGGACCTGCGGTGCGGGCTTCTCCGCCTCCTCGATGACTCTCACCTTGGGCTGATCGCGTGCCGGAAGCTCCTTCTTTACCGCCGCCTTCGCGTAGACCTTCATCGCGTCCTTGATCTTGGCCTTGGTCTTGGCCGGTGGCCGCGGGCGCATTTCGGCCTTCTTGACCATCACCTCCATGGGCCCGCGGTGATTCTCCGCGGTCCTCAACAGCCGGACGGACTCGATCGCCCCCTGCTCGGGGACGACCAGATTGCGACGACCCAGGCGGTTGGACGACGTGACCTCCATGATGTAGACGTACTGCTCACCGGGCGGGACGTGGAACGTGAACCGGCCCTGGTCATCGGTCTTGTGCGACTCGACGGCCGCGCCCGATCGGGGATGCGCCGGACCGTAACAGCCGACCTGGATTCCGGCCACGGGCTGTTCGGTCTCGCGGTCGATCACCACGCCGCGCAACGGCCGGCCGCGGATGACGGTCAGGTCCGCGGGAGTGTCGGCGCCGGCCCGCACGCGCAGACCCTCCACCGCGTGGGCGGTGAGCTGTTCATGGCCGGGCACACCTATGAACAAGAGGTTATAAACTCCCGGCTCCAGGCCGCCCACAATGAATCGGCCGCGTTCGTCAGTCAGGCCCTCACCGAATCCGCCCAGGATTCGCACGCGGTGCTCGAGGAGCTGGGCGCCCAGGAGCACGCCTCCCACCGGCCTGCCGGTCGCGTCAGTTACCGTGCCGGCGATCGCGCCGCCCGGCTCGAGAACCAAGGGCTTGAGGACACGCGAATTCGCCTCGACGCCGGCACCCGGTCCATTATACCGGGGATGGACGGCCTCGACGCCGGCACCGACGCCTTCCGGCAGCGTCAGCACGAATCGCCCTGCCTCGTCGGTGACGGCGGGGGCGATCAGCCCGTTGGTCCGGTGGATCAGGAAGTGGAGCTTTCCCTCGATCGGATAGGGGAAGCTCGTGACATGGATCGTGGCGCCGGCGATCGGCCTGCTCTGCGGGTCCAAGACCGAGCCCTCGACGCGATGGGTCAGGGGGAGCAGCTTCATGAGGAACGGATCGTCCTCTGTACCAGCCGGTTGGTCCAGTACGTTGTGATCCACGGACGCCCAGGCCAGGGCCCGCCCGCCGCGACCGCCACGGGCGACGAGGACTGCCCCATCGCCGATGGCGTCGCGGGGGATCAGCGCACGGCCGCGGGCATCGGTCGGGAAGGAGCGGCGCGGCTGGTCCCAGGGATGGACCTCGACCGCAAGGCCTGCGGCGGCCTCGCCCTCGTCATCGACCACGCGGACCTGGATCGGCCCGGCTTCGGCCTTCTTCATTGCCGCACCAACCTGGGGTTCGGGACGCTCGTCGTTGCGCCCGGCGATCGCTAGTCCGATCGTGGTGGCCGCGATCAGTCCGGTCAGCATCAAGGCTGTCAAGCCCGTCAGGAATCGGATCATGATCTGTCTCCCGATCTCGGCGCCGGCCAGCGCGTGGGCTGCGCCGGCGATCCCTCCCTTGGTCGTCGTGTCGATCGCGGTCCGCGCGATCGTCGTGATGAGTTGCGGCGACATGGCCGCGGTCGCCGATGGCGCCGCCGGTCCCGCGCTGGAACCGGCCATCAGGATGGCCGGCGATAGCCCTCGGCATTGGAGACGATGCCGGAGCCGATCCCGTCCCCGCGCCAGCCGGCTCTGAATTGTGCCGATCGGGCAGTGGAGGATCCCCGCGGCCTGCTCGTAGGAATGCCCCTCGAGGTCGCAGAGGACGACCGCCGCGCGGAACGGCGCGGGGAGCCGGTCGAGCTCCTCGTAGAGCTCGGGCCAGGGCTCCGCGGGCGGCCCGGAGACCGGCTCGGCAATCCCGACCCGCGCCAGCCGGCGCCGCTCCAGCTCGCAACGCCGCGCGGCTTGCCGACGGGCCCGCAGCGCCACCCGACGAGCCACGCCATAGAGCCAGCTCGCCACCGAATCCCTCCGCCGGATCAGTCCGGCTCGTCGCGCCAGGACCAGGAACGTGGCCTGGCAGGCGTCCTCCGCGTCGTGCCGGTCGCCCAGGACCGTCCGGCAGACGCCCAGCACCATCGGCCCATGGCGCATCCACCAGCGCCGTGAAGGCCGCCTCCGATTCCGGCATCCCGTTTCGTCCTTGCGCGAATCGTTCCAGGAGCTGTCCATCCGTCAGGCCGGACAGCGTGCCGACGCTGAAGAGCGTCCGCAACGACTCGCCCACTCCGCCGGGACTTCCCACACGTTGCGTGGACATCGATTCCCGCATGGGGACATTCCCTCCGCCGTCTTCGTCCTGACTCGCCAATCGCCTCGCGTCACGACGAGTCCCTCAAAAAACGGGGACAGGCACCTCGAAGACTCGGAGCCAGTCCCCGTTTTTTGAGGGACTCTACGGGATAGTGGCCACGTCGAGCCCGCCGTGTTCCCGGTTTTTCGGAGGATGGTTGCGATTCCGTCCGGTCCTGTCCGACGATCTCGCGGTGCTTTGCGCTTGTCCATTGTAAGGATGGAACTTACGATGAAGAGAGAGCATTGTCCTTGGTCCTTGGATTCCTCCGCGAGAGCCGCGGGTCGTTTCGCAGCTCTTCGCCAGTCATCGGGCAGTGCTGTCAGGACCGGCGGACGCGCCATGGAACCAATGACCAATGACCCATCGGACAAAGGACCAAGCGATGCGAGAACGATGCGAAGCCATTACGGCGAAATCGTGGTGGGCGCTGGTCATGGTGTTGGGGGTGGTCGGCCTGGCGGTGATGCAGGCTCATGCGCAGCAACAGCCGGCGCAGGAAGGCGCGGAACGCCGTCCGGGACCAGGGGGGCGTGGCCTTGAAGAAGATCGCGCGGCCGGATGCGGCCGATCCGCTGGCCAAGGCCGGCGGCATCGGTGGCGGCGTCGGCGCGCTGGCCCCGGGCACTTACCATTTCAATTTCCGGCTCCACTCCTTCGACGGCGCCCTCTGGCCGCCTCGTACTACCGCTCGAAGCTGGGTTCCTCCGCGCCGGTGGTCATGCTCATCCATGAAGCGGGCCGATCGCGCAAGGACTTCGAGGAGCCGGTGCTCGAGCTCAAGGGACAGGGGCTGGCCGAGCACCTTCAGAGCCTCAACTACGCCGTCCTCAGCCTGGACCTGCGCGGGCAGGGCCAGAACCCGCGGCGGGTCCTGACGGCCATCGAGCGGACGCACGTCGTCGAGGACTTGCAAGCCGCCTACTACTTCCTGGTCAACCGCCATAACCGAGGCGAGCTCAACCTGGCCAAGCTGGGCGTGATCGCCCTCGCTGACGGGTCCAACCTCGGCGCCGCCTGGGCCTTTCATCCCGGCGCGGCCGTTACCACCGAAGGGCGACCCAGCGACCTCAGCGCCCTGGTCCTGATCTCCCCCATGCCCGAGGGCTCCGGCTATGTGCTCCGCCACGTCCTGGCCTCCGTCGCACCGCGCATCCCGACGTTCCTCATCGCTGGCGAGAACGATCACGCCTCCAAGGACGCCGTGCAAGCCAGCCGTGCCCTGGTCGAACGCCACCGGCTCAACAAGGTCGAACTGTATCCCTCCGCCCTCCACGGCTACAAACTCCTGCGACTCGAGCCCAAAGTCACGTCGTCCATCTTCCATTTCCTCGATATCTCCTTGAGAGGCCGGGCCGTCGATTGGGAGCCCCAGTATAACCTCCTCCCCGTCACGTTCTCCGACATCCAGACGATCCGCCACGGCCGGCCCGGAGATGCTCCCAAGGCCAAGGCCAAGGAAGCCCCCGCACCCCTCGCCAAGCCCAAGGCCGCGGACGCCAAGAAACCCGCAGGCGAACGAGCCAAGCCCGGACGGTCGTAGCCAGGTCTTCCGCCAAGGTGGCCCGGTCCGAAAGCCCGGCTGGAAACCTCCGACAAAGTCGTCGTCCCTATGAATCCCGGATTACCCCCTTTTCCAGCGCGGATCGCAGCGTACAATGCCCATGAGAGGCTTGTGACAAATGTCAGAGAAGAGTGAATCGTCCTGTACCGCGAGTCGTTGGTGGCGATGGCCCAGCTACGATCGGGGCGGTCCGGCAGTGACCGGCGGAGACGCGGTGCGGGGATCGAGTCACCCGCGAATGACCAATCATCCGGCTCTGAGGAGTGGAACTCGATGACCTATCTTTCGGAGGATCCGACTGTTCTGGCGGGAGGGCTCTTGCTGCTGGCCGCGGCCTTCGGAGTTGCGCTGAAGGTGACGCAGCAGGGCAAGTACTTGATCTGGGCGTTGATAGCGGCGGGGTTGGCCGCGGTGGTGGTCGTGGTCGAGTGGATGTGGGTCACGGACACGGAGCGGATCGAGGACGTGGTCTACGACCTGCGGCAGGCGGTCCTGGATTCGGACATCGATCGGGTGATGACGCACCTGTCGCCGAACCTGCAATTCTTGAGAGGGAACATGGCCCTCGACGGCGAGGCGACGCGCAGTCTGATCCAGGATCGGTTGAGCCATATGACCTTCGAATTCATCGCGATCCGCAACCTCCAGACCAATGCGGGCCAGCAGTCGCGGCGGGGCAGCGCCGAGTTCGGCGTCCTCGCCAAGACGAACCTCGGCACGGGCAACTCGATCTGGTCGCTGGGCTTCCAGGAGACCCAGCCCGGCGTCTGGAAGGTCAATCGGATCTCTCCGGTGCAGATCCCCTACGGGAGTCTGACGATGCCTTCCGGTCCCGCGCGTTCGAACCGGATCAGTCGGAGCGGAGCCCGGCGACCCTATGTACCCCGAGTGGACACGACGGACCCTCCGAGCAACTCGTCCAGTAAGGAGTGACGCTCCCAGGTCCTTGGTGCTTGGAAGGTCTGCCAAGACGCCAATTGGTCGGCGGGAACCGAGTCGGCGACGAGTGGTCAAGGCTCCGCGCGAGCCCCCAAGGACCAAGGGGCTATTGCGGGGGCTGCTCCTTGCGGTCCGGGAATTCCAGGATGATGAGCTTGTGTTCCTTCTCGTTGTAGCCGTACTCCTGGTGATAAGGGAGCCTCGGCAGGGCGATGTGGTTCGCCTTGATGATCACTTCCATGAACTCGTTGTAATCCTGGGGATAGCGTCCATTCTCGGCTTGCCACAGGTCGACGGTGTGCTGGATATTGAGCATCGACGCCTTGCCGATGATCGTGACGTAGGCGTTGCCCGTGAGCGTGATGGGATCCCTGGCGACGATCCGGGTCGAGCCGACCCGTGCCCCGCCCTGTTGCTCGGTCTGGGCGTTGCGGATGTCCTGGGTCCGCTCGTTGAGGATGGGCCGGGTTTTCGTCGCGGCCGGCTTGGGCCTGGCAGGGGTTTGCGGATTGGCGGCGGGCCGAGCCATGTCGTCCTGGTCGATGGCGACCCCGGCGATTCCCGGCGCCCGGGTCTCGGGCCGCTTGGCGTCGGCGACGTGTCGGACTTCCTCCTCGCAGCCAGTGCAGGCCAGGGCCCAGGCCACCAGGCCCAGCCAGGGCAGGGGGGTTGTACCCGGTCGGGTTTGACGTCGCGAACCGTTCGGTCGTGATGGTGAGCGCGAGGGCATGGGGATTCTCCTAAGGCTGAAGGCTTCAGCCTTTCCAAGGGGCTAATCCCACTTCCACTGACCGACTTCGCTGATCCGATCGTGGAGGGTCAGGTCGAAGTGGAGCGGGGTGACGGTGATGTAACCTTCGCAGAGGCTGGTGACGTCGGTCTCGGGCCCTTCCAGGTGATAGGGCGGGTTGTAGGTCATCCAGTAGTAGGTCCGACCGCGGGGGTCTTGCCGGCGCTCGAAGCCCTCGCCGTAGCGGCCCAGCCCCATGGGGACGACGCGGATGCCCCGGGGCTCGCCGCGCGAGTGGGCCGGCAGGTTGACGTTGAACAGTGAGCCATTCGCCGGCCGATTGGCCAGGATCTTCTCGATGACCCGCACCGCGTGCCGGGCGGCGTGGGGGAAGTCAAAGTGCTCGGAGAGTTCCAGCGAGACCGCGATGCTCGTGATCTTGAAGAACGCCCCCTCGATCGCCGCGGCGACCGTGCCGGAGTAGAGGACGTTGATCCCGGCGTTCGAGCCCGAATTGATCCCCGAGACGATCAGGTCCGGGGGGCGCGACATCAGCTCGCAAATCCCCAGCTTGACGCTGTCGGCCGGGCTCCCCTCGACCTTCCAGCCCAGGGTCGTGCCGTCAACGTCATCGACCTGTTTGACCACCAGGGGCGAGAGCAGCGTGATCGAATGCGCCACGCCACTCTGCTCCATCGCCGGGGCTACCACGGTGACTTCCCCCAGCCGCATCAGCTCCTTGCGCAACGCACGCAAGCCGGGGGCGAAAACACCATCATCATTCGTCAAAAGGATCTGCATTGCTCGACTTTACATCTCGGGTTGAGGGCTTCATTCCGACGCGGTTTGTCTTCCGCGATCGTAACGGGATGAACCGATCCGAGTCAACCGGCGGGCCGGGTTTGTGCCGTGCATCACGGTTCGCCGGGATCTCCCGGACTTCGGTGCTCGCAGAGCACCCTACGCTGCACTGGCGTCGCGCCGCCAGAGCCAGGCGAAGACCGGGAGCAAGGCCATGGCCCCCCACTGATAGGCCGTCAGGCCCAGCGCGATGACCGGCTCGGGACGGATGAACTCCGTGAAGAAGCGATAGATCAAGTAGGCGATCAAATAGAGCTTGATCCGCTGGAGTCGGAACAGACCCCGGCGCTCGGTCCAGGCCAGGAACACCGCGGCAGAGGCATGGAATGCCGCCTCGTAGAGCTGCGTCGGGTGGCGAGGAACGCCGTCGTGGAACACGACGCCCCAGGGGAGGCTCGTCGGCTTGCCGAAGCAGCAGCCGCCGACGAAACAGGCCAGCCGGCCCACGGCCACTGCCGCCGCCACCGGTACCGCGAAGCTATCACCCGTCTTGACCGTCACCCCCAGGATCGCCTTGGCCAGCTCGACGCCGAAATAGCCGCCGACCAGGCCGAACAGGATCGTCTTGCCATTGTCGAACCAGGCTCGGCCACTGACCAGGCCCTCCCAGTCGGCCAGCACGAACGGCAGCTTCGACCCGATCATCGCGCCGCAGAAGGCTCCCAGCGCAATCCCCCACCGCTGCGCGGCCGATAGCGGCAGTGATCGGTCGCCCCGGCGCTTCAGGATCACCGCGGTCGCGATCGACAGGATCATGATCCCGGTGTAGGCCAGGCCAGGGGCAGGCGGCGGATTGATCATCAGTGGCTCAGCTCCGTTCAGCGAATGAGGAATGCCCCTGCGATGAGAGTGAGGATGACGACGGCAAGGATCCGCAGGACCACGAGCATCATTTTGATCACGGAGACCACTCGCTCCTCGTCGGACATCGGTCGCCCTCGACTCCGACGCCGCTTCGCTCGGATCTCCGTCATCAGCAGGGCCGGAGGGATCAGGACCAGGATCAGGGCGAAGATGAGCCGCATCGGGGCTGTTCGCAAGACCGCCGCTGCCACGCCGATCAAGGCGATCAGGATCATCCAGTTCCCGATCGTCTTGAGCGGACCGCGAGCCGGCCGTACCGTGGAAGATGCGATCGGAAGACGCGAACGCCGACGCCGGATGCGACGCTGACAAGACCAGCGTTCCGGGGCACCCTGGTCATCCGTCGCTCCGCATTCGAGGCAGACCCCAGTTGTCGGCGGATGGGTCATCGGTGGCTCAACTCCGTCTAACGCGACATGAACGCGCAGAAGGTGAACAAGGCGATGGCCAGAGCCACACCGAGCACGATCGGGATCCCAATCGTCAGAATAACGATCGACAACGCTCGCTCGAGGCCAGACATCGACTCGCCCCGGCGACGGCGACGACGCGCTTTCACTTCCGTGATCGCCCAGGCCGGTACGGCAAAAACCAGCAGGGCGATGGCCAGAGGCGGCGCTGCCATGAAGACGACGAGGAACACGGCGATCAGCGCGATCAAGAGCATATGGCCCGCGATGGTCGAGAGCGGACCGCGCGTCGGCGGAGTGGTCGGCCTCGGTTGGAAGCCGGGCGACTCCGCCGATCCCGGCGCTGGCAGAGCCAGCACTCCGAGGAGCCGGGGTGGTTCCACGCGCCGCAGTGCCAGCAGGGCCGTTCCGGTTCTGGAGTTCCATCGCTCATGGCGGAAACCTTCCAGGGAAGCTTTCGGGCCGCTTCGGACATCCGAGGCGGTGCCGACCTCGTCCTCATCCGGCGATCCGAGGCTCCTCGAGTCCCAGTCTAAGGGAACTGACCTCCCACCAGGCAGATGAGATTGTCGCTGTAGGGTGGGTCGAGCCTCGATTCATCGAGGCGAGGCCCACCAGATTCACTAATGGAAGTTAGGGGGACCGGTCACCAGGCAAACCATCCAGAGAGCGATGAACAAGGCCACACTCAGCAAGATGGGAAGCAGGATCGCCAGCCCGACGATCCACAGGACCTTCCTCGTGGTCAACGTCGGCAGACCCCGATTCTGGCGACGGTGCGCGATCATCTCGGCGCCGACCCAGGACGGTACGACGAGGATCAGCAACCCGATGACGAGTCCCGGAACGATCGCCATGCCCAGCATCATCAGGACCAGAACCAGCCCCAATACGCGCCGTAGCATTGCCGGACGTCGGCTCCGAGCCGGGCTTCGGCGGCATCGACAAGCGGGGAGGTTCGCGCCAGTTGCGGCGCTGGCAGAGCCAGCACTCCGAGGCGGCGGGGTCGTTCGTCGCGCCGCAGTCCCAGCAAGTGAGCACTGGCTTCGGTCTGGGTTCCATCCGGCTCATAGCAGCGCTCCGATCACGCCCGTGCAGATGATGACCAGGAGAATCGGCAGGGTCAGGACCAGCAAGGAGGGGATGACGATCGTCCACCACAGGATCTCTCCGAGTTTGCGATGGGCCGACATCGACTGCTTCCGGCTCCGCGCCGTCTTCTCGGTGATGACCCAGGCCGGCACGAGGAGGATCAAAAAGGCGATACCCACCCCCGGGGCCAGCCGCACGATGCCAGCCCCCACGACGGCCAGGGCCAGCACGATCAGGATCGTCTCGAACCAGGACATCAGCCGCGCGCGACCGACGGTCTTGGCGAGGGGCTTGGTTGCTGGGGAAGCCGGATTCCCTCTCCAATCGCGGCGGCCGCAGAGCCAGCACTCCGAGGCGGCGGGGTCGTTCGTCGCCTGGCAATCCCGGCAGATCGTGGCGGGTCTCGGCTTCTCATGGGCCGGCCTCGGATCCTGAGCTTTCGTGGCGGCGATACCCTGGCGATCGCGGTTGCGCTTCGCTTTCTGACGGCGGTTGAGCTTCGCTCGCTTCTTCCTACTCTTCAAGGCGGCAACCTCACGTGGCGGTCTTTCAAAGTCGGGCATCGTCGGGGCCAGGATGAACAGCAGGCGGTGGATCGATCATCGTCGTCTCGGCTTCATTCCGTGCGCGAAGAACAGGCGGATGAGCTGGAAGATCAGATAGCCGAACACCAGGGTCGCCCATCCGCCGATGGTATCGTCGCGCACCGGCGTGCGGTCCGCAGCTCGGTGTCGAGGTGTTCCCGGCAAGCCGCGGACCGTCGTGAGCGGGTCGCGGACCGGCATCGGTGCGAGAGTCGACCGCGGCCGAGACCTGGGATCTCGGCTCCAATCCCGGCGCCCGCAGAGCCAGCATTCCGAGGCGTTGGGGTCGTTCGGGGCGCGGCAATCCCAGCAGGTCCGCTCCGGCCTGGGTTTGGGCTTCATCCCGCTCATGGGGTTACTCCGACGGGGTTCGACTCAGACTGGGCTGGCTCCCCGGCCGAGGACAGCCGCCGGGCATACTCGGAGGCCAGCGCCTTCACCCGGCGAATCACCTGGCCCTGGATGATCCCGCTCATCGCCAGCGCCGTCAAGAAGATCAGCTCGTGGTACCGCGGCACACGGACATTGCGCGCGCTCTCGATCCAGATTGCCCAGCCCAGCAGCCAGACGTAGCCGAGCATGGCGGCGATCGTCGCGAACCAGACCAGCCGGAGCTGGAACCGCAAACCGGCCAGGGCGGGGATCAGGAAATAGCCGACGATGATCGGGCTTCTCGGTCCGTCGGCCACCATCAAGAGGAGGGTCAAGAGCACCACGTCCAGACTCGTGGAGACGTACTTCATCGCCGCCGGCATGAGGTGCAGTCGCAGCCAGACGTGGACTCCCACGCCGAGCAAAACCCAGGCCGTGGCGATCGCCGTGACCGTCTTGTGAAACGCCAGGTCGCTGACCTTCGGGAGCTGGATGAAACCGAGATCGACCCCGTAATAGTTGATCAGCTCGATGGCGTAGAACGCCGCGACGGCCGCCAGCCGCAGCAGGTTCGCCCGCGCCTCGCCCTGGTATTCCTGCCAGCGACCGACGATGTACCAGGGGCGATCCTCACTGCCGGGAATCGGCGATGTGCCCGACGGGAGCGATGCGGGAATGGTGCTCATGATGGTGACCCACTGAACCGCCGATTTAAATCACGCGGATTGTCATGCAAATCGTGAACAGGGAAATCGCCAGGGCAAAGATCACAATGCTCAGGATCATGATGACCATGCCGACGACCTGCCCGGCCCGGAAGGCCAGGGCGACGACCGCGATCAAGCTCATCGTGAGGTAGACCATGCAGCCCGTGAACCTTGACCGATTACCGTGTCCAAAGAGGGAACGCCCTGACGGATTCTTGGGCGCCCGCGCCAGTCCCGCCGGTGACACTGCCAGCATTCCGAGGCACCGGAGTCGTTCGTCGCGCCGCAGTGCCGGCAGTCCGGCGCGGGGAGCATCGCTCATGGCGTCCCTCCGGCCAGGATCGGCAGGCTCTGGTTCCAGGTCATCGCGGGCATCCGCGCAGCCGTCGTGTCGCGATAGAACAGGTTATACGTGTCAAATGGGATGATTCGTCCGTCCGGGTGGACGATATGGATGCACGACTTCTTCACCGATCGGACGTCGAAGTTGTACGGGTCGAGGAACTGCACGATCAGGATGCGAAAGACCTTGTCATAAGTCAGTTGCGGTGGCACGGCCAACTCCGGCAGGCAGCAGAGGAGCTGACGCAACGTCCAGGCCGACGAGTCGGGCGAGTGCGACGTCGAGAACAGCTCGACCACCAGCCGGCGCATCTCGGGGTCCTGCTCGTTGAGGATGGTGTTACCCTGCATCTCCAGGAGGGTCGTGGGGTCCAGAAGCTGGGTCAAGGGGACGACCTTGCCGCCGAGTTTCAACGCATACGCCATGGCCAGGCAATCGGGATGGCAAGGGACCGGCACGATGTCGCTGGGCTGGAAGTGGGACGACTGCTCGAGGATTCGCGCGCGGACCTCGCCCAGCGTCAAGCGGTCGCGTGCCGGGTCGAACCCCTCGATCCGTCCGGCGGCCTGCACCGGCTGGAACGTCACCCCGCGCACGCAGGGCTGCGCCAGCGCGAAGTCGATGATCGCGCCGACCTGGTCGTCGTTGAGCCCTTTCTTGAGCGTGACGACCAGCGTGGTCGAGATCCCGTGCTCGTTGAGGTGCTCGAGCGCCCGGTTGCGGATGTCAACGAGGTCCGCGCCGCGCAATGCCAGCTGAGGCGGTGCGTCGAGCGAGTCAAACTGAAGGTACACCTCGAAGCCCGGCTTGTACTCGCCGAGCCGCCGGGCGAAGTCCGCGTCCTGAGCGATGCGCACGCCGTTGGTGTTGACCATCAGGTGCTTGATCGGCCGCTGCCGGGCGAGGTCGAGCACGGCGAAGAACTCGGGATGGATCGTCGGCTCGCCGCCGGAGATCTGCACGATATCCGGGCGGCCTTCGTTCCGCACGACGCAGTCGAGCATGAATGCGATCTGCTCCAGCGACCGATGCAACGGTCGTCGCGGCGAGCTCTCGGCGTAACAGATCGGGCAGGTCAGGTTGCAGTGGTCGGTAATCTCGACCAGGGCCAGGCAACTGTGCTGCTCGTGGTCGGGACAGAGCCCGCAGTCGTAGGGGCACCCGCGCTCGATCGCCGTGTTGAACTTCCGCGGCATCGTGCCGGGCTTGAGCGCTCGCCGCGAGAACTGGTAATAGTCGACGTCCGTCGAGATCAGGACTTTTTCCTGCTTGTGCTCGGGGCAGTGTTTGACCAGGTAGACCCGCCCCTCCTGGAAGATCACCTTGGCCTCGACCTTGCGCAGACAGGTCGAGCACAGGCTGTTGGTCAACTCGAAGAAGATATAGGGGCGGTCGGCCATCGTGAACGCTCCTGGAGCGGTCAGTCGATTCGTGGAGCGAGCCATTCAATTGCTGGACGAGAGATGCTCGAAACGCGACACCGCGTGCCACCGAGTTGAGTCGATCCGCCGAGATCCCGAACGTAAATCTGTTTCGCGAAGTGAACTTAGCTCACGGCGATCGTCTCAGCGCCGTATACTAGAATAAGCTGGTCCAGGCGTCAATCATCTCAGAAACGATGCATCGTCCCGAGGGTCGGTGAGGCGTCAGGAAGCTGTCGTGATTGCGGTGGTCTTTTCGAGTGAATTCGGGCAAGATGCCGCGAGCCGGATGCACGTGGCATTGGCGGGCGATCGGATCGGGAGGAATCGATGGATCGACGGAAATTCTGGAAGAGGGTGGGTTTGGCCGCGGTGGGGGCGGCGTCGGTCGGCGGGATCTATCCGTTCCTGGAGGCCAAGTGGTGCCGGTTGGCCCGGCGGACGATTGCCTTGCCGAACCTCCCGCCGCCGTTCCGGGGGACGACCATCGCGCTGCTGGCCGACGTGCACCACGGGCCGTTCGTGCCGCTGGCTTATATCCGGCATGTCGTCGCGATGACCAATACGCTGAAACCCGACCTGGTCCTGCTGGCCGGGGACTACATGCACCATTCCGCCGACTACATCGGGCCGGGGATCGCCGAGCTGGGCAAGCTGACGGCACCTCTGGGGCGGTTCGCGGTGCGGGGCAACCACGACAACCGGGAGTTCACGCCGACCACGCGGGCTGCCTTGGCCGAGGCGAAGCTCCCCGACCTGAACAATACCGGCGTCTGGCTCGAGCGACGAGGAGGCAGGCTGCGGATCTGTGGCGTGGGCGATCTCTGGACCGATACCCAGAACCTTCCCGCCGCGCTCGGCGACGCGACCACGGACGACGCCGTGCTTCTCCTCTCGCATAACCCCGACTTCGTCGAGACCCTCCGCGACCCCCGCGTCGGGCTGGTCCTGAGCGGCCATACTCACGGTGGGCAGGTCATCGTGCCCGGCTTCGGCGCGCCGATCGTTCCCTCCCGATATGGGCAGAAGTACCTCCACGGACTCGTCGAGGGCCCATCCACCCAGGTCTTCATCAGTCGGGGCGTGGGCACCATCGGCCCGCCGGTTCGCTTCCTCTGCCGGCCCGAGGTCGTGCTGATCACGCTCGTATGATGAATGAAGACGTCTCACGCGGAGGCGCGGAGGACGCGGAGAAGACCTGACACGTCGCAATACAACCACTCTTCAATAATTTTACATTTGAATAGAAAATCTTTGTATTCTCCGCGATCTCCGCGACTCCGCGTGAAATATCCTACAGGAACGACGCCCCGAATGCGGCGAACAGTGCGGCACGAGCGCGCAGCAGGACCGGTGAATCGCCGGAGCCAACACCCAGCCGGCGGATCTCGTACGGGTCGAGGGTATCGGGTCGGTTGACGCCCTCGATGGCGGCAAACGCCAGGCGGTAGCCGGCCTCGGCGGCGAGGGCCTTGGTTTGTGGGGTGTAGGCGCCGGACCAACCGTAAGGATAGGCCAGCGCCGCGACCTCACGGCCGAGCCGGGATTCCAGGATCCGCTTAGACTCGATCAGCTCATGGCGCTGAGACCCTTCGTCGAGCCCGGCCAGCTTCTGATGGCTGTGTCCGTGCGAGCCGATGGTCAAGGTTGAGTCGAGGTCGACGACCTGCCGCACCTGGTCCCAGCTCGCGAACAGAGAGCAGCCCAGGGATTCGCCGTCGATGGGGACCTCGGCGCGCGCGGAGAGCTGCTCGAGGAACCATCGCTCGTCGGCGATCGTGTGATCGAGAAAAGCGCGGATGATCGCCATGATCGCCAGGGATCGCGGCATTGCTTCCAGGTCGATCGAGAGCGAGGGTCGGGACCGGTCCGGACTTCGCTCCAGGACCAGCCGTCGCTGGCGAGTCTGCTTGATCGTGTAGGCCACCTGGTCCCACCAGGGGAGCCGCGGTGCCTCGAGGAACTCGCTGAGGAGGAAGAACGTCGCCGGGACATGGTGCTCGCGCAGGATCGGGACGGCCACTTCGAAGTTGTCGCGATAACCGTCGTCGAAGGTGACCAGTGCGACAGGCTCGCGCCAGGGCGAGCCGGACTCTTGCATGGCCATCAGCTCGGGAAGGGACAGCACCCGGACCCGACGCCTTAGCCAATCGATCTGCGCGGAATGACTCAGGCGTCGCCGAGATGACCGGCTCATAGAACAAGTCGGCGCCCGGTTCGGCGATCCGGTGATAGGTCAAGACGATCAGCCCGGGCCGCGCCGCGGACACGACGCGCTCGAGCAGCCCGATCAGCCCCACACGTCCGAAGACCCTCGCCAGGAACTCGCGTTTGTTTCTCATCTCTCAGTAGGCAGTAGGCAGTAGGCAGTCAGGTCGTTGATAATAAGCGATGGACGGTCAGGTCGTCACCGGTTGACTGATCACTGTATCGATCGAAGGTGAGGGCGGGACGATGGCCATGGTGGGGCATGTCGGCGGTCGCGGACGGTCGAGCAATCGCCAGGGGGAGATCTTTCCCAGGCTGGGGGCGTTTGTTGTCGCTGGGATTCTTGTGGGCGTGTTGACGTCAGTGGTCGTTGCCGGGCTTTTGGGGCATGGCACCAAGAGTGTTGTGTCACAGGGGACTCTCGGCGCAGGTCTTGGTGGAATCCTGGGTCTGTTCGCGGGCCTGAGTCGAGCGGTCTGGCGGTCCGACCAGCCGCTGCCCGTGCAGGAGCTGGCCCCGGTGCGCCCGGAAGATCCTGAACGGCAGCTCTGGGATCCCTGGCTCGACAGTGGCCGCGATATCGAGTGGATGAGCCCGGAAACGGAAATCGAGCCGCGTCGCTGTCGGTGACGAGCCGTCGGAAACCGTGGAGTGTGTCCAAGGTCTGGTCGCCGCACGAGCGCGGGTCCGGCCTCGCGTCATCTCGCCCGAGACCGGCGAGGCGATCCCGCTGGAAGACGAGATCGGACCGATGCTCCAGGCCGGACGATGCGGACTCGTCGCGATCGCCGGTGGCCCCGGCTCGGGCAAGACCACCGCGCTGCGGCACCTGGCCGCCATCCTGCCTCCCTGGGCCAAGGATCGCGTGCGACTGTTTGACGAGCCCGATGACCTGGTCCAGGCGTTCGCCGATGCGGCGGACCACCTCGTCATCGTGGCCGGGGAACGGGAGCGGTTTCGGGTCAACACCACGGACCAGGACCGGGCATTCGTCAACGCGATCCTGGCATCACCGACGTTCCGGTCTTCGTCGTATTGTCTCGCGCCCTGGACCAAGGACGACCTGATCGAGTACCTGCTGGCTGCCCACTGGGATCGTTGTGCCTCGGTCATGACCCGATTGAGGTCGGCGGAGGATCTTGACTTTCCGAACGGCATTCCCGAGCTCTGGATCGTCGTGCTCGACCGGATGGCGGGCGATGAGTCGATCGGCGATGTCCGCACGGCGCTGCGGCGCGAGCTGGCGGATCGGCTCAACGGTCGTCCCGCCTTGCGGGAACTCACCGAAGAGTTCTGCCTGGACGCGATCCGCCGAGGTTCCGATTTGACGCAGAACCTTCCGGTCAACACGGTTCCAGGTGGCACATCGGCCGCCATGAATCTGGCTCGTCTGATCCGACACGGTCCCACGGCGCTCTTGCTGGCCGCCGACCTACTCGCGGCCATCATTGAGAGCGGGGATGAGAAATCGCTGCTGGGTTATCCCCACCCGCGCGAACTCGTACGCGAAACCACCCGACGGATCGTGGAAAGCACGGAGGCGCGGCAGAAACTCCACGAGTGGATCAGTCGCGACAGTCGCCGCGCCCTTCATCCTCTGGCCGCCAGCCTGCTCCATGCCACGGTGCCGAACTGGCGTCCGAGTGCTGCTTGTCGCCCTCGACTGGAGAGCGCTTATCTCGACGGGGTTCAATGGTCGGGGTTGAACCTCGAGGGAGTCGATCTTCGCAAAGCGGAGCTGAGAGGCGCCGATCTGAGCGCGGCCAATCTGGGGCGAGTCAGTGCGGACCGGACGCAATTCCAGCGAGCGAATCTCCATGGGGCGTCGCTGAGCAAGATGCGAGCCGACGAGGCCGACTTGAGCGGGGCGGATCTCCGATGGACGACGGCGGATCACACCTGGTTCCGAGGGGCGAACCTCGCCGGGGCATCATTGATCGAGGCCAACCTGTATAACGCCAATCTGCGAGAGGCCGAGATCCAGGACGCCGACTTTCGCAAGGCCAATCTCGAGGAGGCTTGCTTGACCGGGCTGAAACTGCGGCTGGCGCGGTTCAATGGAGCTCGCTTCGGCGGCGCCGACCTTCGCAAGTGCGACCTCGAAGAGATGCATTTGCCGGATGGGGACTTCCATGAGGCCAACTTCCGTGGTGCCCTGTTGACGAGCTCGCGGATGCCGAACGCCAACTTCCTGGGGGCCGACCTCCGCGACGCCGGGTTGGCCGATGTGGACTGGCCCGGCGCATGCCTCCGCCATGCCGACTTGCGCGGTGTGAACTTCCACCTGGGTTCCTCGCGAGGCGGCCTGGTGGGAAGTCCGATCGCTTGCGAAGGCAGCCGCACCGGGTTCTACACCGACGACTACCACGACCGGGATATCAAGCCCCCCGAAGAGATCCGCAAGGCCAATCTTCGCGGCGCCGACCTGCGCGGGGCCAATATCGCGGACGTCAACTTCTACCTGGTCGACCTCCGCGACGCCCACTACACCGAGGACCAGGCCGAGCACTTCCGCCGCTGTCGGGCGATCCTTGACGACCGGAGCCGGTAAGGCCGCCTGCGCCAGGCACTCGTCAGGTTATGCGGCGGATATGAGAGTCAACTCAAAGGGATTCTCCCGCTGCCAACCGGATTCGATGGGCATCGGCGACTTGATCTCGGGGGTCACCTCAATCGAGCCGTCTTCACGAGCCTGACCATTCCCTACCGAACCCGTCCCCGCCGTGCTCTCCGCCGATTGGCCGACCAGGTCCGCCACTCTGATTTCGGCAACCGTCGAGTCTTCTTCAATCAACAAGACAGAGTGATGGCCAAGGAGGAAGGCTTCCGCGGCATTGACGGGGAGACTCACGATCTGGAGAGGACCACACAAAGATTCGCCTTGTAGGAATCGAACGGCAGCATCGGGCAAAGCAATGAGTTCTCGGTCCGTGAGTAACAGGAGGTGACCTTGCGCGGAAAGGAGCGTATAGGCCGTTCCCTCCAGTCCTCCGTAATTGAGAGTTACCGGTGGCTCGTTGCCGAGAACATCGCGCATGAGGAAGATCGCACGGTTGCGACTGACACACGCTACGGCGAGAGGATAGCGCGGGTCGTTCAGAGAGCAAACATCGACGATGTCGTGTCCCCTGAAGTGATGTTGAATCATGGGTCCGGAGAGCGTCCCATGGGCGAAGTTGACGGCGGCGAGTCCGTCGCGTCGTGCCGCCGCGGCGAACACCTCCCCATCACATCCGTTTCCGAGCCGGACGAGCCGATAGAAGTTGAGTGGTACGTCCTGGTGCCAGGCGATCTGAGCGTTCACCTGGCAATCGTCGAGAGCCAGAATCAATAATCCTTGGTCCCCAATCGGGGCCAGGAACGCGCCCGTATACGAAGCCTCGACGCCGTGGGCCCCCCCGACGAACGACTGAGGTAAGAAGTACGGTCTGGGATCATCCCGAGATGTCCGCTTTCCAACGAGCACTTCATTTCGAGAACTCATGGCGATGGATTCTCCCGCGAAGGCGACGGCATTGATGGTGTCGGTCGCGGGCTGGATGGACAACAATCGACTTCCTTCGGAAGCATCGTGCCCGAGAAGAAAAACGAGCCTTCCATCCTCACCGCCGAAGCTGAGCTTGTTGGTCCAGGGGCATTCGCCAACCCAACTGACATCCAGTCCAGCGATCTTGTGAAACTCTTCTTGGATTCGATTCATGACTAATCGCTCCCGGTTATCTGGTGTGCTTACCCCTGGCCAGACGCTTCCGCTGGTTTTCGGTGATCAATCCCGCCTGAGTCATCTTCTTGAGAGCCTCATGCGGGGCCGGATACTTCCGTTCCTTCTTGTCCCGCTCCAGCCGCATGATCGGCCATGCAGGATCGCCGTGCCAGGGATGATCTCCTTGTGGAAGAGGAAACTCCGCGACCTGTTCTTCTCGTGTCCCCAGCATCATCACATTCCCTTCAGCACTCAAATGCAAACCGTACAGATCTCCCTTCGCGTTCGAGAGATCGTGAGAGTCAGCCAGGTTGAAGACGGCGAACTCCTCATCGTGAGTCATCTCGGGTAACCACTGCGCGTCTTCCGAGTATCCAGCCTTGTGGTGCTTGTCGTAGAAGAAGTACTGGTGGCGGCTCCGATCCGTTCTGTGCGGGTGGAGGGGTCCAGGATACTGTCCATTTGGCATTGATAGTTGCTCTCGATCCGGCAGAATTCGGGCCCCTGTGATCGGCATGTTCCTGAGCAGGTCCAGCTTCCATTCTATTCGGACATCCCTTGCATTGACGAGGGGTCGTGATCCGACCGGCTTGGAGAATCCCCGGTCCTACGTGTAGGCGTAATCCCCTTCCAACGGCGTGAGGTAGAAGGCCGCGTCGCGCGGAATGAGCCCCTGGCGATCGCGGATGTGGAACTTCACCGAGTACCGCGAGGTGTAGCCACTCCGCCGCATAGCCTCGACCATCCAGGGCGTGCTGGCATAGGCCAAGGCGATGTCGGCGCCTTGCCGAGCCAGCTCATCGGTCAGCGCGGTCACCGCCGCGTGCCAGGACGCGGGATCGACGTCGTCGAGTAGGCAGTTGACGAACTTCCCGGTGAGGGTGCGTCCCTGGTCCTTGGGGATGAGGTTGAGTACCGCGAACCCGCGGAGCCGGCCTGTCGCATCGAGCAAGTGCCAGCCCGACATCGCCTGGCGTGGAAAGCGGAGGAACGCGTTGAGCCGGTCCGGGTCCCGGCGCGTGAAGACGACGTGCGCCTTGGCCTGCTCGACGATAGGCATGATCTCGAGCCCGAACGCCGAGACGCGCTGGATGGCGATGGTGGCGATCGGCGCGGCGGGCGGGCGAATCCACCGGTTCGCCAGGTCGCGGGCCAGCCGCGGCCCGCGCTGCCAGGGGCCGAGACCACTGGTCCGGAGCCAGTACCCCGTGCGGAGGACGCGGGTACAGGCCGGCACCAGGCTGCGCAGCTCATAGCCTGCCCGCTCGCCGACCACCAGCGCCGCCTGGCTGACGCCCAGCCCGAACTGAGTCACGACCCCTTCGATGCGCCCGGCGCATCAGGCTCATCCCCAGGGCGCGGTGCTCGGGCGAGCCCAGCCAGTCGATGATGTGGATCGTCGGCACGCGACCGCCCGAGGCCGCCAGCGCCTGGCCTTCGAATTCCGTCCGGCACAACCCGAGATGGCCGACGATCCGACCCGCCTCATCCCGCGCGACATAGCTCCGAGCCGTGTCGACGTTCGTCGCATCGCCCTCCGGTCCGACCAGCTCCAAATACTTCCAGCGCAGCACATCGGGCGCGGCGAAGTCGGCGTCCGGCGGAGCGTGGAATCCCTTGGTCAGGAATCGGCTCAGCTCCGAGAGGTCATCCGCAGTCAGCGGCAGGATGTTGCGGGTCATGCACACTCCGGATGAAGGCCGTCTCTGTGGACCTGGCTACTCCCGAAATGAGTTTACCACGATCCTCTCGACCGATGTCCACGAGCCTTTCGACGGTTGCCTGTAGCGAGATCCACTCGGCCGATTCATACTGATGAGGAGGGAGCTGATAAGGACACGGCCCCACCTTCGAATCTCGAAACGAGGCACCCCATGCGAAATCGGTCCAGGAAACGAACGATCACCAAAACTCGTCCATCGACGCTCGCCGGAGTGCTGGCGTTCGCCTTGCTCGTACCGGGTACGGCCGATGCCCATTTCCTCTGGCTCACCTGCGAACGAGAAAGCGGCAAGCCGGTGGTTCAGGCCTTCCTGAGCGAGACGCCGATCGCCGAGGGCCCGGAGTTCCTCAAACATATCGAACGCGCGACCATCACCGCGAGCGACAAGGCCCTGGGTTGGACCAAGGGGGAGGACACGTATCGGGTGAACCTTCCGAAAGTCTGTCCCGAAGTCATCGACGGTTACTGTGATCTGGGCGTGATGAAACGAAATGGGACACCGTTCCGCCTCATCTATACGGCACGGGTCCAGCTCCGGCCGGCGCCAGCCGGAACGGCCGAGGCCCCCGATCATCTCCGTCTCCAACTTCTGGCCCGGCCTGGTCTGACTCCGAACGTCGTCGTGAGTTTCCGCGGCAAGCCGGCGCCCGGTGCAGTGGTCAAGGTGTTACCGGAAAAAGGGGATCCGGTCGAGCTCAAGGCCGATGCCCAGGGTCGGATCGAGTCCCGCGCCGCAGCCGAAGGACAGGCCGGTCTCCTGGCCAAATGGTCGGAAAGGGCTTCGGGAACGCTGGACGGCAAGACCTACGACGAGGTCCGTTACTACGCCACCTTGACCGTGGCTCCGGAGGTCGCGGTGAAGCGCTCGGCGGACAACAGTTCTTCGTCCCCGTTCCCGTTCGCCACGCTTCCGGAAGCGATCAACAGCTTCGGTGGCGCCGTGCTGGGCGATTGGCTCTACGTCTACAGTGGTCACACCAGCGAGACCCATAAATACAACGGCGGAACGACGACGAAGCACTTTCGCCGGCTGAACCTCGAGGATCGGTCAACCTGGGAGGAACTCCCCTGCGGTCCCGCGCTTCAGGGCGTGACGCTGGTCGCGCACGGCGATCACGTCTACCGGATCGGCGGGATGTCGGCGCACAATCGGCCGGGTGAAGCCGACGACTTGGTGTCCGTCGCTGACTTCGCACGATTCGATCCAAAGTCGAAAACCTGGACCGACCTCCCGCCCCTCCCTTCGCCGCGATCGACGCACGACGCGGTCGTGGTGGGCGACAAGGTCTACGTGGTGGGCGGCTGGTGGATGCACGGCGGCGATTCCAGCAACGCCGAGTTCCTGGACACCGCCCTGGTCTGCGACCTCGCTCAGGCGACGCCACGATGGGAAGAACTGCCGAATCCTCCGTTCCGACGCCGGGCGCTGGCGGTCGCTTCCCATCAGGGGAAGGTCTATGTCCTGGGCGGACTGACCGAGGGAGGCAAGGTTGTCCAGTCGGTCGAGATCTATGACCCGACGACTCGCACGTGGTCGCACGGACCCGATCTGCCCGGTCCCCGGCTCGAGGGCTTCGCGCCGTCGGCGTTCGGTGTGGACGGGAAGCTTTATGTCAGCGGAGTGGATGGCCGGTTGCTCCAGCTGAATGGCGCCGGCGACGGCTGGGAGGCCATCGGCAACCTGGCCATCCCGCGACTGACCCATCGACTCCTGCCGGGGATTGCGAAGGACTTGCTGGCCGTCGGTGGCAACTTCGCCGGCGCCCCCGTGCGATTCATCGAGTCGATCCCGCTGAGCGGCACGAACCCTGGCCCGAGCGTGGTGACCTGGACAGTCCCGGTCAAGTCCGAGGCTCATCAGAGCCAGGCGATGGGATTCTCGCACGCGTCGATCCTCGCGGTCGGGGGCAACCGAAGCGCCGAGCCGCACGCCTTCTCCGTGGCTAACCTGGTGCGCTCCGGGGTCCGGATCTCCCTTGGCGGGATGACGGCCCATGCGCTCCCCGAGTTGCCGGAGCCTCGCCAATCGGCGTCGTTACTGGTCGAAGGGACTGGCAGCCGTCAGACCGTCTACTTGATTGGTGGGATCGGCCCCGACGGCGACCTCACCCGGACGTTGGGCGACGTCTTCCGACTCGATGCCCAAGGCCGGCAGTGGACCAAACTCCCCGGGATCATCCCCGACAACCGGGGGATGTTCGGCGCGGCGATCTACAAGAAAGACATCTGGCTGTTCGGTGGAAATGTCTGGGATCCCCGCAAAGACCCGGATGAGACAACGATGGTGACGGACGTCCTGCGATGGGACCCCTCACGACAGGGCTCATCATTCGAGAAGACCGGGCAGAAGCTGCCGCGCGCCGGCGCTCGTTCGCCTCAACGGTCCTGGGCTCGAAATACTACCTCGTCGGCGGTCTCGGGGACGATGGGAAGCCGGTCGAGACGGTCGATGTCTTCGACTTCGACAGCGGAGTCTTCAGTACGATCCCGGCCCCAACGTATCCACGGCTCTTTGCCGACCTTGCGGCGCTCGAAGGAAGACTGTACCTGTCCGGCGGGTTCATCCCCTCGAAGGAACATCACTTCGAGCCGGCAAAGTCGATCGAAGTGTATGACCCGAAGACTAGCCAATGGACGATCTTGCTCGACGCGATGCCCGTGCCCGCAAGACACTCGCACATGATCCCGATCCAGAATCGACTCTTGCTGTTTGCCATTGATCGTGACAAGGATCAGGCCGAGATGGCGGTGGTGGTTCCGTGAATGAGACGGGCGCCCGATCGGAAGAAAAGGATGTCTAGAAAGGTCGTTCTCGCCACTTATAGGGCGGGTGCAACCCACCTACACAAGGCTTGTTCGATTTGGTGGGTTGCACTGAGCAAAGCTCAGCTTCACCCACCCTACATAGACCGGTTTCTAGAGCGCTTCACGATCGGGTTGCATACAGAATGACCGCATCGAATCGATACGAGCCCGAAGCGCCAGCGCGTGAATTCCGGCGGGGATCCTCCATCCACTCGAGGACGCTTCGGGCTCGGATCAGCCGTCTGCAATCCAAGCGTAGAGCGCTCTAGAAATGCTCGAAGTCGCGCACCACGTCATCCGCCTTCGCTCAGCGCGGCCGCGCCGGCTTCCGACGGATCGTGCTCAGGTTGATCTTCTGCTGGATCCGGATGTCCCCCTCCACGTCGCGGATCTGGAGGCTGATCCGTGGGTCGGGGCGATCCCAATCGATCGCGATCACACCGAAGTTGTCGCCCCAGTTCATGGTGGCGACCCGATGGCGATTCACCTCGAAGGACCGCCATGACCTGGACGCCATGTTGAGTCCGCTCGACGTGAGGTCGTAGAGGGGGTATCCGACCCCGGCGTCCATCATCGACAGCTCCGCGAGGTGCCGGTCGCCGCTCAGGAGGATCACGCCTTCGGCCCCGTTGTCGCGGATCAGGGTGAAGAGCCGCTCACGCTCGTGTGGGAAGTTCATCCATTTCTCCCAGCCGTGGTCTTCGGGCACGACCTGGATACTCGAGACGAGGATGCGGACCTCGGCCGGCACGCGGAGTTGCTCGGCCAGCCAGTGCCACTGGTCTTCGCCGAGGATGGTGGTCGTCGGGTCGGTGTTACCCTCGTAGGGCCCCTGGCTGACCAGGCGTTTGGCTTTCCTCTTGAGCGGGCTGGTGCGGAAGTAGCGGGTGTCGAGCAGGATCACCTGGACCCGCTTCCCCTCCGGACCGAAGACCTGGGTGTCATAGACCCCAGGCCGATGGCGCCGGGGCGAGTCCGCCGGCTCTCCGAAGAAGTCGAGGAAGACCTGCTGCGATTCCGCCTTCTTGGGATAATCGCTGCCGGCATCATCGGCGCCGAGGTCGTGGTCATCCCAGGTCGCGAGGATCGGGCAGGACTTGCGAACCGCCTGGAAGCCGGGCATGGCGGCGAGCTTTGCATATTTCGCTCGCATCACATCCATGTTCTTGGTATCGGCATAGATGTTGTCGCCGAGCAACAGAAGCAATTGGGGGTGAGACGCGAGGACCGCGTCCCAGATCGGCTGCGGGCGCTCCTGGGTGGCACACGATCCGAACGCGATCCGGCGGAGGGGTTCGGCCGGCGCGGCGGGTGGTTGCTGGCCGGTCGCGATCGTTGCGCCAACCGTGCCAAAGACCCAAGCAAGGAACCAGCGTCGGATCATCACCGTCGGCTCTTCCTCTACGTGGCTTTAACTTCCCGAGGGACAAGGGCCGCGCTCGTCGTGCCGAAGTCGATTAACCGGCAGCGGCTGTTTTCCAACAGGTCGAACCGCCTCTGGCCCGCGAATTCGCCGCGTTGTCGCCTGACCCTGGTTCGTGGGTCAACTTGCTTCAGCCAATCGGTCGGGGAGAGGTCTGAGAGTCTGTCCCGGCCGCTTCAATGGCTGTCTCGTAGGGTGCTTTGTGAGCACCGAATTCGGCAATGTTCGCCGGATTGGTGCTCACAGAGCACTCTATAAAGACCTTCCGGTCACGCCAAAATGGCCTTGACCGGGTGGTGCTCTTCGACGCCGGTGAGCCGGACGTCGAGGCCCTGGAACCGGACGCTCAGCCGGCGGTGGTCGATGCCCAGGCAGTGGAGGATCGTGGCGTTCAGGTCGTGGATGTGGACCGGGTTGGAGACGACGTTGTAGCTGAAGTCGTCGGTCTCGCCATAACTGACCCCGGGCTTGATGCCGCCGCCGGCCATCCAGGTCGGGAAGCACTTGGGATGGTGGTCGCGGCCGTAATCGTTGCGGGTCAGCCGGCCCTGGCAGTAGACCGTGCGGCCGAACTCGCCGCCCCAGATGACCAGGGTGTCGTCGAGCAGCCCGCGCTGCTTCAAGTCGGTAATCAAGGCGTGGCAGGCCTGATCGACGTCGCGGCACTGGTGGGGCAGGTCGCCGGGGAGGTTCCCGTGCTGGTCCCAGCCGCGGTGGAAGATCTGGACGAACCGGACATCGCGCTCGGCCAGGCGACGGGCCAACAGAGCGCAACGCGCGAAGGTGCCCGGCTTGTGCACGTCAGGTCCGTACAGATCCAGCACGTGCTTCGGCTCGTTGGAGATGTCGGTCAGCTCGGGGACCGAGGTCTGCATACGGAAGGCCATCTCGTACTGGGCGATCCGGGTCTGGGTCTCGGGGTCGGCAAACTGGCGGTACTCCTCCTGGTTGATCCGGCTGATCGCGTCGAGCGCACGACGCCGCATGGCCGGATCGACTCCCGCGGGGTTCGACAGGAACAGCACCGGGTCGCCCTGGGAGCGCAAGGCGACGCCCTGATGCTTGCTCGGCAAGTAGCCCGAGCCCCAGAGCCGGTTATAGATCGCCTGAGCCTCCTTTCGGCCGGTCCAGGTCGCCGTCATCACCACGAAGGCGGGCAAATCGCGGTTCATCGTCCCCAGGCCGTAGCTCAGCCAGGAACCCAGGCTGGGACGGCCCGGTAGCTGGTGTCCCGTGCAAATGTACGTGACCGCCGGGTCGTGATTGATCGCCTCCGTCCAGACCGTCTTGATCAGCGCGAACTCGTCGACGAGCTGGGCCGTCCAGGGCAAGAGCTCGCTGACCCAGGTCCCCGCCTGACCGTGCCGGGCGAACTTGTATTTCGAAGGCGCGATCGGGAAGCGGGACTGGCCGCTGGTCATCGTGGTCAGGCGCTGGCCCTTCCGGATCGAGTCAGGCAGATCCTTGTCGAACATCGGGTCCATCGCCGGCTTGTAGTCGAACAGGTCCATCTGCGACGGGCCGCCGTTCATGAACAGGTAAATCGCCCGCTTGGCCTTGGGCGCGAAATGGGGCAGCCCGGGGAGTCCGCCCGAGACGGGCATCACCGCCCCTCCAACCCCTTTCGGTGATGTGTCCGCGCCCGCGCGCCGCCCTCGGCCAGCAGGCTGGCCAGTGCGGCGCTGCCCAGGCTGATCCCGGCCCGGCCGAAGAAATGCCGGCGCGTCAGCACGTCGATCTGTTCGCGAATGGGGTCCATGTCGCTCCGCTCCAGTGTTCAGTTTTCAGTGTTCAGTTCTCAGTATGTAAACGATTCATTAGCTGAACACTGAAAACTGAACACTGAAAACTATCCCTTGGTGATCACTTCATCCAGGTTCAAGACGATGTTGCCGATCATGGTCCAGGCGGCCAGCTCGCTGGGGTTGAGGCGCGGGTCGGGCTTGGTCTCGCCGATCGCGATCAACTGTCGGGCGGCTTCGGGCTGGCTGGCGTAGTGGGCGGTCAGGTCTTTGAGGGCCGCCTCGAGTTCGGCAAGGTCCCGTGGCGCCGGGGCATCGGGCGGTGACCAGGCGGAACATGTGCGTCAGGCGATCCTGGTTCGTTGGTCCCGCATCGCGGAGGGTCCTCTCGGCCAGGGCTCGCGAGGCCTCGACGAGCTGTGGCTCGTTCATGAGCAGCAGGGCCTGGAGGGGAGTATTCGTCCGCTCCCGGCGGACGGTGCAGGACTCGCGGGAGGGTGCGTCGAAGGTCGTCATCTGGGGCGGCGCCGAGGTCCGTTTCCAGAAGGTGTAGAGACTGCGGCGGTGGACCTTCTCCACGCCGTGGTCGGCGACGAACCGGACCGTGTTGCTCCCGCTGTAGCCGACGGCCTCCCAGAGCCCGGCCGGCTGAGGCGGCTTGACGCTCGGGCCGCCCACCTCCTCGACCAGCAGTCCGCTGACGAACATCGCCTGGTCGCGGAGCATCTCGGCGTCGAGCCGGTACCGCGGCCCGCGCGAGAGCAGGCGGTTGCCCGGGTCCTTCGCCAGCTTCTCGGGTGTGACCCGCGACGACTGCCGGTACGCGGCCGACATCACTAGCCGTTTCAGGAACCGCTTGATGTCCCACCCGTCCTCGCGGAACCGGACCGCCAGCCAGTCCAGCAGCTCAGGATGGCTGGGGGGCTCGCCCTGCGCCCCGAAGTCCTCGGCCGTCTTGACGATCCCGGTCCCGAAGACCTGGAGCCAGAAGCGATTGACCGCCACGCGCGCGGTGAGCGGGTGGTTGGGCGCGACCAGCCAGCGCGCCAGTCCCAGGCGGTTGACCGGCTCACCCGGGGGCAGCGGCGGCAGGAACGCCGGCACGGCCCGCCCTACCTTCTCGCCCCGCTGGTCGTACTCGCCCCGCTTGAGCAAGTACGCCGGCTTGGGCTCGCCGCCCTTCTCGCGGAAGACCAGCGTCGTGGGGAACTTCTTCTCGATCGCCTTCCGCTTCTCCTCGGTCTCGGTCAGCTTCGCTCGCAATGGGGTCGTGACGTCCTTCGTCTTGGCGTACGCGTGCGCGACGAAGTAGTCGCGAATCTCCTTGGCCTGAGCCTCGGACCACTTCGCTCGATCGGTCAGGACGATCGCCTTGAGCTTTTCCGGCAGTCCCGCGGCGCCAATGGTGCGCTGGGCCTTGGCCCAGGCTGTGAGCGAGTCGTAGAACTGCCCCGGCTGCGGGGTCATGGTCGTGAGGCCGGCGTGGTCCCAGTAGACCGTGCCCCCATGCTGGGTGAACGCCCAGCCGTCGATCACGGTCCCCGGCGCGAGCTTCAGACTGGCGGTCGGCACTTCCAACCGTACCCAACGGCCGGTTGCCGGTAGGCCGCCCATCCGCAGCCGCTCCGGCGTGCCGTCCTTGCCCCAGTCGATCGCGTTCTCGCCCCAGTAGGCGCGGTGCGACCACCCCGCCTTCGTGTGCCACTGGAGCATCACTTCCTTCGGGCGTTTTTTCGGATCAAGATAAATGTGTGCAAAAAACGTATCCCCTTCGCCGGTCTTGAGCGTCTCGCCGGTGGTCAGGAAGACGCGTTGATCGAGGCCCCCGGCGGTGCCGCGGAGGGAGAGCCGGCCGCTATGTACGGGGTGGTCCGGTTTGCCGACGAAGTCCCAGGGGCTATTGCCTTCGCGCTGGGCACCGGGGGGCAGGGCGTCGTCGATCCAGACGAAGTCGGCGCGTGCGGATTCCTCGCAACAGTCACAGTCGGTGCTGGGATCATACGCGGCTGGCTACCCGTGCGGTCTCGGTGGCGATGGACTTCTGGATCGCCGCGATCTCGCCGTCGATGGCCGCGAGGGTCTTGCGCTGGGCCGTGGTCGGCACGGGGACGGTCGGCTCCCACTTGGCCGAATTGCCGTCCAGGGCGGGGCCGTCGATGTTGTTGAAGAACGCGAAGAGCTGGTAATAGTCCTTCGCCCGGATCGGGTCGTACTTGTGGTCGTGGCAGCGGGCGCAGCCCGTCGAGAGGCCCATGAAGACGGTCCCATTGGTGTCAACCTGGTCCACGATGTTGCGGACGTAGACCTCTTCCTCGATCGAGCCGCCCTCACTGGTCGAGACGTGACAGCGGTTGAATCCGGTGGCGACGATCTGGTCGGGGGTCGGGTTGGGGAGCAGGTCGCCAGCAAGCTGCTCGACGATGAACTGGTCGAACGGCTTGTTCTCGTTGAAGGCCCGGATGACCCAGTCGCGATAGGGCCAGATCTCGCGGTAGTTGTCGAGGTGCAGGCCGTGAGTGTCGCCGTACCGGGCGGCGTCGAGCCAGAACCGCCCGATGTGCTCGCCGTAATGGGGAGATTCCAGGATCCGGTCAACGACTCGCTCATAGGCTCCCTCGGAACGATCGTTCAGGAACGCGTCAATCTCCTGGAGGGTCGGAGGCAGGCCGGTCAGGTCGAGGGTGACCCGTCGGATGAGTGCGGTCTTGCTGGCCTCGGACTCGGGCGCGAGGCCCTCCGCTTCGAGGCGCGCGAGGAGGAACCGGTCGACCTCGTTGACCGGCCAGGCGGTGTTCTTGACGATGGGCAGCTCGGGCTTCCGGGGTGGATTGAACGACCAGTGCCTGGTCCAGGCTGCTCCTTGCTCGACCCAGCGCCGGAGCACGGCGACCTGCTCGGCGGTCAACTGCTTGCCGCTCTTCTTCGGGGGCATGTGCAGCTCGGGGTCGTCGCTCTCGATCCGGAAGATCAGGTCACTCTCATCAGGCTGACCCGGCACGATCGCGCGGCCGCCGCTCTTGAGCTTGGCAAAAGCCCCCTCCTGGGTGTCGAGCCGGAACCCGGCTTTGCGCGCCTTCTCATCCGGCCCGTGGCAGGCGAAGCAGTTATCCGAGAGGAGCGGCCGGACGTCCCGTGCGTAGCCCACCGGGCGTGGCTGGGACTGGGGCTCGGTCTTGGTCTCACTGGGGGATGCCTTCGAAATCGGCATATCCCCGAACGGCCCCCATGACGCCCAGGGCGAAGACCATCAGCGCGATCCGCGGACGAGAACGAGATGCCATGCTGTCTTCTCCCCTTCACGTCGTTCGACGTTCCTACACGCCGATCCGGCTGCGAGCGGGCCGTTGTGGCCGGCGCACGGTTTTGGAAATCCAATCCATCATCCAGGACTCGGGGCGGTATGAAAATAGGGTACACGATTGCCGAGACGAGTCGCTAGACCGCAGGTTCAGGCTCGTCTGGATGTTGGGGGGGCCTTGCCGTCGTGGCCTGACGAGGGACCAGGAGGTCAGAACCCGATCCCCGGAAGGTGGCCGCCCGCATAACCCCGTCACGCTCAATGGCATGCAGGTCCCTGGCCAGCTACTCTTACTATACGGAGGGCGAACGCGGTTTGAAAAGCGTGTTCAGCAATTTTTCAACATCGCCGGGCGGGACGAGCCGAACGGTCGGGGCAGGATCGGACGCGGAAGTTCGTTGAGCGGCTCGGTCGTGGCCCTGACAAGGGCCGGACCTCAGCCCAGTCGTCCAAGGCTCGGGGGCCTGGTAACGCGCCCGGAATCATCAACGGGAGCCCGCCTTGGAAAGGCGGCGCTTCGCCGCGGCGGAGATGTCATCGACCAGCTTTTTCGCCAGAACCCAGCAGTCATCGAAGTACGGGCGGTCGATCGCCACCTCGTTGCTGAGGGGATAGCGTGCCTTCGACCCCGCCTTGTCGAGATAAATCGTATTGACAATGCCGGAGTTATGGATGATCAGATCGCGGGCGGCCTTCATTTCGGCGATCCGTTCGATCTCATCCTCCGTGGGGCAACCCAGTTTGACAATCTTGTTCATGTAATCGAACCAGGCTTTCGGCCGGTCATACTTCAGCTCGTTCAGCTCGCGCTCGACGATGAGCGATACGAGGGCGTCCTTGTCCGAGGCAGACAGTACAACCCCCACCTCGATCTGCTTCTTCTGGGCCAGGTGACGCGTGTCGTTGGTGAGCAGAATCCGGAGGAAGTCGAACACGAACGCCTCGAGCATCGTCGTGAGCTGCACGAAGCCCAGGCCCTGGAGGTAGGTCATTCGGTAGCGTGTGTACCGTTTGACGAGGTCCCTCTCGGTCACCTTCGTCCCCGTTTGAGTATTCCTCGATTTCAGCGTATTCCCCTCGTCCACCCAAAGGTTGAAGTGCTACCAGATCAGGTGGATATGCTCCCCGAAATCAGACAAGTCATCAAGGTCGTGCTTGTTGCGCCGTGCCAGCGCGTCGATCTCATCCGCGATGGCCACTCTGCGATCTCCTCCGGTGGGTGATCTTGGGGTCTTCGTGGTCATCGAGCAGTTTTTGAAGGGCCGCGACGTCGGCGCGATGCTCCAAGCTCACGACCGTAGTATAAGGTCGGTCCTTGTAGGAGATCGCATATTTGTCCACGGAATAGCGATACCCTGCATCGTCAAGGAGCTTCTTGACCACGTCGAGCTGGTCAAGTCGCACGTCGAAGTAAGGCCACGGGTCCTCCTCCTCACGGATGACTCGGATCGGTTTCTTGGTGAATGAGTCGGTCATCGTTCTCTCCCGAGTTCGATTTCGATCCTCCCTCATTGTACGGTAGCCGTACGGCATCGCCGATGCCGACGATCCGCTCTCCTGGGGTGGTCAAGCCCATGACGGGATGGTCTGAACGATATGTTGGCACATCGCCGCGCGCGCCATGATAGGAATGCCAGACCGCCGGCGCCGAACAAATCGGGCAGGCCGCGGCGGTCGAACGCCTACAAGACCTCCTCAGCGAGCATGGTCGCTCTGGCAAGAATGCCTCAGGCCGCGGCGGCGAGCTTCTCCGCCGGCGCGATCCGCATCGGCTGGAGCCGCCAGTAGGTCAGCGATCGCCAGAGCCACTCGGCCGGTCCGAAGCGGAAGTGCTTGAGCCAGATCGGGCTGATGATCAGTTGGGCGATCCAGATCGTCAAGACGATCGCGGCCAGCCCGGTGCGGTTGATCGTGCCAAACAGTCCGAAGCCATAGCCGTAGAAGAGCGTGGTGCAGACGATCGAGTGGGTCAGGTAGTTGCTCAGGGCCATGCGGCCGACCGCGGCCAGCCGGTGCGTGAGCCAGGAGATCGCGCCGGCCTGCACGATGAGCATGAGCAGCCCCACGTGCCCCAGCACCACGACCAAGCTGCCGTATACATTATAGAACATACCGCCATGCAGCCCATACTCGTTGGAAAAGCGATGCTCGATCAACTGGAACGCGTCGAAGACCATCAGCGGCAGGCCGATCCCGTAGCCCAGGCCGACCATCCCCAGGTAGAACCGCCGGGACCGTGCCGCGGAAAAGACACCCAGCTTCATCAGGCCCATGCCCAGGAGCATCCGGCCGCCCGCGAAGAGTCCGCCTCCCAGGAGGAATCCGAGAGTTTGCACGAACACGAGCTGAACCGCCCGGTGCTTGACGATCCCGAAATACCCGCCGCGATAGATCGTCATGTCCTTGTCCCACTCCTTGGCCTCCTGCTCGGGGTTCGGCGTGACATGCTTCTGGACGCCATTGGTCCACCAGCGGTGAAGTCGTCGATCCCACTGGCTGGGCGTTTCGCCAGCCTTGGTCTGGGCCTCCACCCGTGCCGCCGCGGTCTTCATCTGATCCAACCCCCAGACGAAACCCAGAACGATCGGTACCAGGAGTAGCAAGGCCGAGACGCCCAGGATGATGAGCGTCTTGGGCCGCTTGTTCCGGAAGAGGTAAAGGAACAGTCCGCACTCAGCGTAGAGCACCAGGATGTCGCCGGTCCAGATCAGGTAAGCGTGGATCAGGCCGATCACGAGCAGCCAGAGAACCCGGCGATAGTAGACCCCGCGCACCGAGGCGCCCCGGGACGCGGCACGCTGATCCATCAGCACCAGCCCGGCGCCGAAGAGCATGGAGAAGATCGACATCATCTTGCCTTCGAAGACCAGATGATTGAAGAACCAGACGGCGCGATCGGTCCCCTCGAAACCGCCGCCGCGGAAGGGATTGTCATAGGCCGCGAACGGCCAGCCGAAACCGACGATATTCATCGCCAGGATGCCCAATAGCGCGAAGCCGCGGAGCACGTCCACCGCGAAGTATCGCTCGGCCGCCGAGACCGGCGCGACGGCGGGTTTCTCCGCCGCGACCTCAGAGTTATCGACACCCAACTCGTTGGAGGCCGGCTCAGTATCCAGCAGGGTGGGTTCCAGCTCGGGCTGGCCGACTTGCACGTCGAGCGACATCGCACATCCTCGCGAAAAAGGGAGCGGACCGATCGATCCTTCCTCCGCCTTGCTCGATACCACGATCGAGGGGCAATGAGTTTATCATGGTTTTCGGCATCGGCCTAGAATTATTGAGAGCGTCTCCAGTGACTTCGCCCTCCGGACAGAACGCGACTTGACGGACGTCTCACAATGGTTTAGAAGCGAACCATCATGGGTGATAGGCCAGGGAAAGATCTGAGATCGTGGAAGCTACCGGTCCTGACCGACCCGAGGGAGTTACCGCTCCAGGTGTGGGTGAGACTGATCCGTGCCCGCGAGCGGATCGGCCGCCGGCTGGAGCGGTTGTTCGCCCGGCACGGGCTGACGCCGGCGCAGTTCGACGTGCTGGCGACGCTGCAACAGGGCGACGGGATCACGCAGCAGGAGCTCTCCGAGCGGCTGCTGGTCACGAAGGGGAACGTCTGCGGACTGATCGACCGCGCCGAGGCGGCGGGCTGGGTCGAGCGGAGACCCGACCCCGAGGATCGACGGGCCAACCGGCTCTACCTGACGAAATCCGGGCGCGAACGGCTGGCCGAGACGGTCCCCGACCACCACGCCATGGTCGAGCAGATCCTCCGGCGGCTCGAGCCGGGGAAACTCCAGGACTTGCACGACCTTCTCGACGATCTCATCCAGTCGGCCGAGGATGAATCGATTTGATCGTGCCCGCCACCAGACCGACGGCCTCACGACATCGGCCGCAGCGCGCGCTTGACGACCAGGACGCAGGTCGTGATGGCGACCGCGTTGAGTGTGAGGAAGAGGAGGAACACGCCGAGGCCGCCGACCTGCGCGGCGTGGCGATGGGCGTCGTAAAGCGTCGTCACATCGATGGCGGCCAGGCGGCGCGCTTCGCGGACGACCAGGGTGGCGAAGGTCGTCAGGACGGACCCGGCGGAGAGGATCGCGAGCCGGCGGGTATTCAGGTCCGACCCGGATCGGATCGTCAGCCAGCCGGCGGCCTGGATGCCCATGCCGGCGAAGACGAGGAGCCCATAGGGGAGCGCCAGCGCGCTGAGGACCGCAGTGCGGGCCGGTGGGTCGAGCCAGAGCTGCCAGAGCCAGGCCTCGGCGGCCGCGGTCGCCAGGCCCAGGATCGCCAGGATGCGGAGCCGGCGCGCGACCAGATCCAGGTCGGGCCGCTCATGCAGCCGGCGGCCCCAATGAAGCTGCCAGGCCAGCACGGTTGCCAGCGTGGGGAACGACACGGTCATCCAGTAGCCCAGCCGCGGCCAGATCTCCGCGTTGCGGAAGAACCAGCGGCCGGTCGCGTAGAACTCGGGCCAGGTTTCGGCGTGGAGGCTCAGGACGTGGTTCTCCGTCCACGCCCACATCGCGTAAACGAAACAGGCCAGCGCCAGGGACGTCACGGCCGCGCGCACCGCCGGGCTCCGCTCGCCCAGCGGCCGGCTCTTGATCAGGTAAAGCAGATAATAGGCCGCGATCAAAACCGGCAGCAGCAGCATGAAGCGATGGAACAACAGAAGGTTCGCCGTATAGAACGCGTGGCGATACAAGACCTGGAGAAACAGCAACGGCGCGACCCCGGCGGTGATCGCCAGGCCGAGCATCGCCGGCATCCAGTCGCGCAACACTTTCACGATGAGGCCCAGGCCCGATCGATTCGGCCGTTCCCCCAGCCGCCGCTGCCCCCCAGGCACCAGGGAGCCCGCCAGGAGCACGATCCCTCCGCCCAGCACGTATTGCATGAAGATCGCGTAGATCGTCGCTGTGACCACGAACAAGGTCAGGTACATCGCAGTCGGCCAGGGGAACCCGAAGGGGAACAGTCGGTCCATCAGCGCCTCGTCTGGGGGGCTCGGAAGTTGGCGAATGCCTGATTGCGGATTCAAGATTCCAAGGAATGGGCAATCCCACGGCCTCCGATTCGGGAATCTTGAATTTTGAATCGGGAATTCATTTTGAATCGGGAACCTGGAATGCCGCGACGTCGTGGCCGTATCAAGGTCTCCGCATCAGCTCGATTCCGGGCGTGGTGCCGACCTCGTCGAGCCAGGCCTGGATGCGCGCGATCGTGGCCGGGTCGGCCGAGACGGGCCAGCTCGGTGGTGTGCCCGCGTGCCACCAGGTCAAGAGCTGCACGATCGCCTCGAGTTCCGCGGCCGTCCCGGCGAACGGCGGCATGAACGGCTTGGTCCGCTGCAATTGCGCGACGTTCAGCCGCTTCTGGTCGAGGGTCCAGGTCCCCGTCAGGTCGAGCAGCCCGTTGGCGCCGTCGCGGGTGTGACAGACGCTGCACTGGAACCGGAAGACCCTGGCGCCGAGCTTGAGCTGGTCGTTGGGATAGTGCTGGGCGTCGCGGAGCGGGTAAGGGTCTCCGGCGACCGAGCCATCGGAGCGCAGGCTCGCGAGCTCATCCTGGCGGATCGAATTCGAGTACAGCACCTGGCGGATCGAGTACGGTTTGCGCACCCCTTCCCGGACGAACTCACCACCGGCCGTCGCCGCCAAGGCCAGAGCGCCGAGCAGCGCCGCCGTGAAGCCGTTGATATACAGGTTCCGGTACCAGAGTGCCCCCAGGGCATAGATGCCGAGCAAGAGCAACGCGCCCACGCCCATCCCCATGAACATCGTCATCGTGATGCTGCCGCCCAGGACCCACGACCGGCTAGCCGGCGGCATGCTCAGCAGGAACCAGCCGCCCAGGAGTGGCATGAGGGTCATCGGGACCAGGAACAGCGACGCCTGGCCCATGAGCTCCCGCTTCGCTTCGCGCTCCGGCGGCCCCGAGACGTCGATCACCAGGCAGGCCGCGATCGCCGCGATCGCCATCGCCGCCACCGTCCGGTACAAGAGCGACGGCCAGAAGCTCGCGTTGAAGAAGCCCCACCAAACCGAATGCGTCTCGACCCATCGCCCGGGCGTAAGCTGCCACGACAGGATGCCGTTGATCCAGAACAGGCTGAACCAGGCCGCCGTCGAGTAGATCGCCAGCAGGATTGTCCGGCCCTTGCCGCTGAGCTTGTCCTTGTACCTCAGAAACGCGTAGCCCGAGACCACCTCGACCACGAAGAACGTCCACTCGGTCGCCCAGATCCAGTGGAATTCCTCGACCATCACTCCGATCGTGCGCGGGCTCACCTGGATCGCCGTGAACCACATCGCCACTCCGGTCAGAGCGCCCAGTACGAAGCTGACCAGCACGAGTGCCTGAAAATACCCGTCGATGAACCGCGCCGCGAATCGGGCCCGGCCACGCCGCCGCAGCCACTCGAAGTAACACAGGAGCATTCCCCCGCCGATGGCCATCTGAGCCAGAAAGACATGGACGATTCCCAGGCCGCCGATCGCCATCCCCTTCATCACAGGACCATAATCCTGGATGGGATAGTATTCGATGTTCATGATGCCTTCGCTTTAGCGGCGAGTGGAGAGTGGCGCGTCGGGAAACATCGAGACAGCATCAACTGCCCCTCCGGAGGATCTTACATGGGGCGAAGAGGAAAAGCGCTCATGTCCTTGATGGTCGTTAGAGTCCCTCAAAAAACGGGGACTGGCTCCGAGTCTGCGAGGTGCCTGTCCCCGTTTTTTGAGGGACTCTCAGGACGTCACGAGCAACCGATGATTTCCCGATAAGATCGTGTCGGCGATCTATCTGGACCACCAGCCGTTCGAAGACATCGATACCCGCTCGGCGCAGAGGGCGGCCTGTCCGGGATCCACTCGATCGAGGACGAGGAGATAGGCCGCCAAGGCAACGTCCCAGGGATTCTCGTAGGCCGGATCGGTTGCACGGGCTGCCACTTGGTTGAATCTCTCAGCGATGACGATTACGTCGTCATGAGATCGCGTGCTCGCCAGCAGTTCTTGAACCTCGGGCGCCGAAGCGATGGCGCGCACGAATTGCTTCAGACCACTGACCACATTCATCGTGGCGGAAAAGCGATCGCTCTCGAGTGTCTCGAACAAGGATTCCTGCATTCACAGCCCTTTCCGATCAGTCCAGTATTCGGACGGTTTCCCGAGGAGGTAGGGCACATCGGATGCGTCGTGAAAATACTCTCCGTCCGCGCCCATTTGCTCAGGACCTGGAGATAATCCGTTCCATTTCGTGGGTCGGCGATCAGGTTGCGACATACGAGTCCCACATGAGAGACATCACCCGAGTCGTCTCGATAAATAACCACATCTCCGATTTCAGTTTCCTCAGGGCCTCGCAGGCGTCGATACCCATCCTGTGACAGGATGCCCAGGAGATCGTCCGGATCGACCCAGGTCCTTCGGCTGGCGACGATTAGCCCAATGCAATTATAGGTCGCGGTGATCGAACGCAACAAGGCGTTCGGATGGCTCTGCTTCATGAGGTCCACGGCGCTTTGAAGCGAAATCCTGGGCCGTTCCTTGCGCGGCTCGTTCGGGATCGATCGTCTCGCCCTTGTTTCAAGAGCCAGAGGCGGTTCGTGTGCCACGATCAAGCGACTCCCGTGTTCTCGAAAACGGTTGCTCCTGAAGTCGCCATTGGGACACCGGCTTCCCGAACGAGCCCCGAATGCCTGGCCCGGTGTTCCGGCCGCGGACGACGCGAAGGAGCCATTCTACGCAACTCTACACAACTCTACGCGACCCAAGGGCTTGGAGCGAGTCGGATTGGCGAGAGAGCACTGCGAAAACTCGTTCAGGCGTCCTGTCTTGTTGGGAGCGATTGCCTCAGCGGGTGTACGAGAAGCCTGTTGTAGGGTGGGTCGAACGCCGCAACGCGGCGTGAGGCCCACCGAACACCGCGGCTTTGGTGGGCCGCGCCACGAGGAATCGCGGCTCGACCCACCCTATACACTTCTCGTACACCCTTTCAGAATCCAGGAGCGAATGGAACACCCGGTCAATCCGCGACCCACCGGTGAGGTTCACCACATCAAGATCCTGCTGCGGGAGCGTCGGGGTTGCGATGTCGCGTGCCGGCCGGCCTGGCATGACCGTCTTCATCGTATCTGCCATCGGGAGTATAGTGAATTGCGGTTGTGGTTCGTCGTGGCACCAGGTTCGAGTGAGTCCAGGCCGCCCACGTGACGTCGGGCGGCCGCGATGCGGAGGGCCGATCGATATGAACGGACGACGGATGCAGAGCGGGAAGCTCGGAGGATGGGCATTCCTCGGATTCCTCGTGATGGGGCTGGCGGCGATGCTGGCGAGCCAGCCGGCGCGGGGCGTCGGGGGGACGGAGCAAGACGGGCCGTTGAAGGCCGTCGTCCATGTCAATTTCGCGCAGACCACGCACCAAAAGATAGGGCTGAAGAACGTCGAGAACATCCTGAAGACCGCGGGTGCGGAGGGGATCAAGGCCGAGATCGAGGTCGTCTGCCATGGCGAGGGCATCCGCCTGGTCGAGAAGGCCCGGACCGAGCTGGCCGACGAGGTCGCCGCCATGGCGAACCAGGGCGTCCGATTCGTCGCCTGCGAGAACACGATGCGCGAGCGGTCGCTGGGACGAGAGGACCTGCTGCCGAACGTCGGAACAGTCCCCTCGGGTGCGTTCGAGATCGTGATCCGCCAGCGGGACGGCTATTCCTACTTCAAGCCCTGACCGCGTCCAGAGTCTCGAGGATTCCCCCCGTTACTCGGACACCGGGGATTCTCCCTCGTCAGGCGCGTCCTCTTTCGGCACCTCGGCAGGCGCGGGCGCGAGTGCCGGCGCAGTCCGCATCGTCTCGGCCATCTGGGGCGAGACACGGTGCTGTTTCAGCAGGGTCTTGACCTTCGTCTCCTTGCCCTTGACGACCCGTCGCCAGACATCGGCGAAGCTCTGGTCGCAGCCGGGGCAGGCGTGGAGGGTCACGCCGACGAAGCCGGAGCCGTCATCGGCGGGAGGGGTGGCGCGCGTCGCCGCGATTCGCAAAGGGCTATCTTCCCGCACGGCCTCGACCAGCGAAGCGGCCGCAGGCCCCGGCAGGACGAACAGGTCGGGCTGCTTTTCGCACCAGTAGCCGCACTCCTCGCAGAACGGCTCGGCTGCGGCGCCGCGGGGATGACCGAGGCGATCGCCGCCACCGCCAGCGCCTCGGCGCCCCAGAGGATCCAGAGGAACGTCCCGGTCACCTCGGCGCTCTTGATTCTGACCCCTTGTTCATTCCGCAAGAACAAGGACCCCACGAACCCGGAATGCCGCGTCTTCAGGACGAGCATCGGATCGATGAACGCGGCCGGGTCGTCGTCGAGCCGGGCCAGAAGCGACTTTCGATCGTCCTCGGGGATCGACTTGTCCTGTGCGATCTCACTCTTCAGCTCGCTGGCAGTCGCCGAAACCATGTGAAGATAATGGCCATAGTGGACCAGCACGATGGTGAGCAAACCGCACGCGAAACCGACGACGGCCACGATCCGAGGGTTCCGCATCCGGAGCCGCCCAACTGCGAAGGCCATGACAAGGCCGACGCCCGCCCCCTGGATCAATGGGGTGATGAAGACCAGAGTCGGGATCGGGCTCCATTCCCAGAGCCAGACGAACGCTGCGCCGATGACGCCGGCCGTCGTACCGAGGATGGTGGTGATGAGGATCGAGCGGGCATCAAGCGTGCCGGCGGGACGATACGGCTGTCCAATGGGGATCATGGGAATCCACCTGAGAAGAGCACGTGGTTTGACGGAGGTGTGCATTATCGCGACGAGCCGGGTCTGCCGCCAGTCTGCGTTCGGTTGTCGGCCGCCTCAGGACGACGGAACGCCAGGACGACAAACACCAGGCCCAGGCAGGCCAACGCCAGCGCCATGCCTGAGTGCTCACCATACACGGTCGGCGGCACCTTTGCACGCGGGATCTCGGAACGCGCGATGCGAGCCAGAACCGCGCGGTGTTCGGTAAACTGGTGTGCGGCCCCCGCGAACAACAGCGCGGCCGGTACCAGCCAGAGGAGACGACGGGATCCACGGATGCTTCTCATGAATGACACCGCTTATCGCTTACCCCAGGTCTTGAGGATCCGCCGGCTCTGCTCGGCCTGATCCTGGGCCTCCCGGACGATCGCGCTACAGACCAAGTCGCAGAGTTGCTCGATCATCGGGTCGCCGATCGCGTAGAAGACCTGAAGCCCTTCCTTGCGCCGGCCCACGATCCCCGTCCTGGCCAGCATCTTCAGGTGCTTCGAGACATTCGCCTGGTTCTGACCGGTCTCCTCCACCACCTGGCCGACGCTCTTCTCTCCCTCCATCAGCGCGCGGAGGATCGCCAGCCGCGTCGGGTCCGCCAGCATCCGGAACTTCTCCGCCATCCGGTCCAGAAACTCGTCCGGGATCGTCAAGGGCATCGGGTTGACCGTATATCCAGTCAGTAGTATAGTCATCTGAGGACTCTAGAGAATTGTAGCATCCTTTCTCGACGCGTCCAGGCCGTCTCTGCTCTTTCTAGAGCGCTCAACGATCGGGTTGCACACGCCCCGGGGTCGATGCGAAGACACCCCCCTGACCCCCCCCTTCGTAAGGGGGAAAGGAATCGTGCGCCCTCGGCGCCTTTCTTGTCCCCTTGCGAAAGGGGGGTAGCGGGGGGTTCTGTGGGAGAGGACTTCGAGCGTGCCCAACCCAATCGTTTAAGCGCTCTAATCCGACCGTCGTCTGCCGCGGCTTGACTCTATGACCGATTGGGAATATAGTTGAATGGGAGTAAAAGGGATCGGGTCGAGATGGGGGCGGGCGATGAGCAGGAAGAGAGGTGGAGCGATGTGGGACTGGTTGTTACCCGTGGCCATGCTGGGAGCCTGGTTTGTGCTGATGCGCTGGGTCTTGCCCAGCATGGGCGTGTCAACGTGAATGAGCGGATCTTGCGAGGCGTCGCCCCGCTCGGAGAGGCCGCGAGGAAGTGAGATCTCGAGTAAACCTGAGAGAGAATGAAGGAGTCGTTCATGAATCGCCAACCCTGGACATTGCCGCGATTTCGTCCTTCGATGTCCGTCATGCTGGCGTGCGGGCTCAGCGCCGCCGCCGGTATCCTCGTCGGCGCCGCCGCGATGAGGCCGGCTACGGCCCGCGCCGACGGTCATGCGGGTGCCGCGCCGGTCGGCGCCAAGGCCCCGATCCAGGAGGTCCTGCATTGCCCGCTCGCCTTCGCGGGGGTCCACCTGCTCAAGGACTTCCCCGAGTGGTCGCAGGTCGCCTACCACTTCTGCAAGCCAGTCAACGAGGATCTCAACCAATGTGTCCTCTACGACGGAACCGGGCCCGACGCCAAGCTGATCGGCATCGAGTATCTGATCAGCGATTCCGTCTACCAGAAGATGCCGGCCGAGGAGAAGGCGTACTGGCACGATCACAAGCACGAGGTCGACGCCGGTCTCCTCAAGAGTCTGACTCAGAGCGGCGATGAGGAGAAGCAGACGCTCGCCAAGGTCCGGACCCTCTGGGGCAAGGTGTACCACACCTGGGCCTCGGGGACGACCTATCCCCGCGGACCCGCGCGGCTGTACTGGTCCGTGACCGGTGAGGAGCCGTTTCTCCTCTCGCCCGATGCCAAGCTTCCGCCCGAGTTGGTCAAGGTAAAGGCCAGGTGAGTCGAGCCCTTGAAGGCAGATCACCGACCCCCCGGTCTCTCTGCGCGCTTCGAATGGAATTCTTCGGGGGTGTTCCGTGAGTCGCTCAATCGGTTCCATTCTGCATCTGGCTTGGCGGCTATTCGTCGCCCTGGCGGGCATGACCGTTCTGGTCGGCGTGATCGCCTGGACGTCCGGGACGTTCCGGACCAAGGTCGAGCCGGTTGACCGCCCGAGGAGGTGGGGGACCATGGCGGGAATCGCCTCGGCAGTCGCCGAGACGATCCGGACGCCCGAGCATCTCGATGCCGTCGGCACGGTCGAGCCGCGCCGCAAGGTCGCCGTGGCCAGCCTGCTCCTGGGGACCATCCTGGAGGTCAAGGTCAATGCCGGCGACCACGTCGAGCGGGGCCAGTTGCTGGTGACGCTCGACGATCGCGAGATCCTCGCGCAGTTGCACGAGGCCGAGGCGGCATCCGCCGACCTGGCCACCCGCGAACGCGACTACGAGCGATATCAGCAATTATTCAAGGCGAATTCGGTGACCGGTTCGGAATACGACCGGGCCAAAGGGGCGTACCAGGTCGCCGTGGCCCAGCAGCATCGGGCGCAGGAACAGGCGCGGCGGCTCGAGGCGATGCTCAGCTACACGCGGATCGCGGCCCCTTCGGCCGGGATCGTGGCGGACCGCTTCGCCGATCCCGGCGACCTGGCGGCGCCGGGCAAGCCGATCCTGGCCCTGCACGACCCGAAGGAACGCGACCTGCATGCCAGTGTCCGCGAGGGCCTGGCCCGGTTCATCCGGCCGGGGATGAAGTTGTCCGTGCACATCGACGCGGCGTCACTCGACGTCGAAGGAGAGGTCCGCGAGATCGTCCCGATGGCCGTGCAGGCGTCGCGCACGGCGCTATGGGCCCCTACATGCGGCCGATGGCTTTGAACGTGCCGGTGGCCATGTTGATGTCGATGGTCGTCGCGTTCACCGTCACTCCCTGGCCGTGCTATCATGTGCTCAAGAGCCAGTATGGCAAGGACGCCCACACGTTTGAGCTGGAGAAGAGCCTGACATATCGCGTCTACAAGGCGATCGTGAGCCCGTTCCTGGCCTCCCGGGCGCTGGCCTGGCTGCTGATCTTCACCATGATCGGCCTTCTGGTCGCTGCCCTTCGACAACAAGAACGAGTTCCAGATCGTGGTGGACATGCCCCGCGGGACGACCGTCGAGGCGACCGACGCGACCTTGCGCGCCTTGTCCGAGCGACCGCGGACCGCGCCCGAGGTCACCCAGGTGCTCACCTTTGCCGGCACGGCCTCGCCGATCGATTTCAACGGCATGGTGCGGCATTATTATCTGCGCGGTGGTCCACACGTGGGGGACATCCGGGTCAACCTGCTACCCAAGGAGGTCCGGCAGCAACAAAGTCACGAGATCCTGCTGCGACTCCGCAACGACCTGACGACCATCGCGCGCCGCCGACGGCGCAAACATCAAGCTGGTCGAGGTCCCGCCCGGCCCGCCGGTGCTGGCCACGCTGGTGGCCGAGGTCTTCGGCCAGCCGAACCAGAACTATGGCGAGATCATCAACGCCTCGCGGCATGTTCGAACGCTCCTCGAGGCCGAACCGGGCGTGGTCAACGTCAACGCGATGGTCGAGGCCGACCAGACGAAATACGTCTTCTCCGTGGACAAGGAGAAGGCGTCGCTCCACGGGGTGAGTACCGACACGATCGCCGCGACGATCCGGTTAGCGCTGGACGGGATGATGCCCGGTCAGGATCGCGCCGGGATCCGGCGGCGCGGGGACCCTTCACCTCGACCGCGAGCTGAACCCGCTGACAATCCTGTTACGCCTGCCACGACCCGAACGCTCCAGCCGGGTCAACCTGGCGCGGCTGAGTGTCAAGGGCACGGATGGCGAGCTCGTGCAGATCGCCGAGCTGGGCCACTTCGAAGAGACGGCGCAGGACCAGACGATCTATCACAAGAACCTCCAGCGGGTGGTTTATGTGTACGGTGACGTCGCCGGCCGAAGTGATCCTCAGCATGGGGTCGAAGCTGGCCCGCGACCCGATGCCCGCCGGCACCCGCGCCGAGTGGGCCGGCGAAGGCGAGTGGAAGATCACGCTGGACGTGTTCCGCGACCTGGGCATCGCGTTCGGCGGCGCGGTGGTGGGGATCTACATCCTCCTGGTCTGGCAGACCGGCAGCTTCTCGATGCCACTGGTGCGGATGATCTCGATCCCGCTGACGATCATCGGCATCATGCCGGGCTTCTGGCTGCTGAACGCGCTCTGGAACCAGCCGATCGGCGGCCATCCCAACCCGGTGTATTTCACGGCCACCGCGATGATCGGCATGATCGCGCTGGCGGGCATCGCCGACCGGAATGCGATCTTGTTGATCGACTTCATCCACACGGTCCTCGAGCGCGGCGGCGACCTCCGCCGGGCGTTGATCGAGAGCGGCGCCGTGCGGTTCCGGCCGATCTTCCTCACCGCCGGCGCGGCGATGCTCGGCGCGTGGCCGATCACGCTGGACCCGGTGTTCTCGGGACTGGCCTGGGCGCTCGATCTTCGGCCTGGTCGTCTCGACAGCGTTCACGCTGATCCTCGTGCCGGTCGTTTACTGGATGCTCTACGCGAACGATCCACATCATGGTCTGGCCGCGCCGGAAGCGGAGGAACCCGCTCAAGCGCCGGGCTGATCGCCTCTTGATCATGCCCGGAACGAGACCGGGCCAGAGGGTTCTGGGAGGAGATTCCGTCCCCCCCGATCCAGATCGACGGACGGAGCCGGCTTGTGCAGGATGGCGCCTCAGGGGCTCCAATTCCAGGTGGTGTCCCGAAAGAGCGTCGGGTCGAACTTCGTCGGTTGGCGCGACGCTTTTCGTAGCCTGACTCGCCTGGGACTGTCAGGCTCGAAAGCCTGACCTACCCCGCGCCAGGCGAGGTCTCCAGACGTCACCGCGGGCTGGACCACAGGTCCCCCGTGGGTGTGGGAGACCTGCGGTTGACTTGGTGGCGCGATCAGGAGACCTCACCAAAACGGAGTTCCGGGCATGACCGGCATAAGTTGCGGCTCCTGAATCACCCGGGTGCACGACCGGATCGCTCCTCTCCGCGCTGTCGTTCCGATTACCCACAGCAGTCGTCGCTCGTTTCCCTCCCACAATCGATTCGACCTCCGAACGCCGATCGCTTGGCACGACCCGCACCCGTCCTACACGCGCTCCCACCCGACGATCCTGGGTTCGTTTGCTCGGTTTCCTGGGTTCGTTTGCTCGGTTTCTTGGGTTCGTTTGCTCGGTTTCTTGGGTTCGTTTGCCCGGTTTCGGGACACGGGCCGGCCGGGCTGGGTTCGTTCGCTCGGGTTCGCGGCGCCGGAGTCCCTCGCTGCCGAGCGATCGGGCAGGGACGATGCGTGGAACCATCCGTGGCGCCCTGCGAAAAATGGGCGACCGTCCCGAACCCGATCGCTCGGCTCCGGCGAAACAATCAACCGAATTGTCAAAAATCCACCATTGGGAACCGTGGCACACGGGGGAGCAAATGCAAGCGATCTCAGCGTTTTCTTGGAAGGGACCCGAGTGATGAGAGGGAAGGAACGGATTCTGGCGGGGATTCCGGGCGTAGGGAAAGCGGGCCGGGTCGGCACCGTCGATTCCGAGGGCTCGGCCCTGCGTGGCCGTGCCCGACCGGGCCACGACCTCACGTCGATGGTCGCTACGGCGGCGTTCGCCGAGGAGTGTCGCTATTCGCTCTCCGCGGGGATCTATGAATTCCGACCGGGTGATTTGGGCTGGTCGTTTTATCGACACAGCCATTAACTCATACGAAGCCGGGGGACGACCAACGACGACTCTGTTGCACGGCTGGATGTGCGCGATTCGGCGCCGGATCCGAACACCGGCGGGCGGCGTTCGAGAAAGGCGCGGATGCCTTCCTCATAATCTCGGCTGTTGTAGATATCTCTACGCATGGCCTGGAGTCGCTCGAACGACTCGGGGCTCAGGGGGCGCGCCTCCGACAGGATGCGCAGCTCTTCCTTCATCAGGGCGACGCAGAGCGGCGAGGTCTCGGCGACCTGTCCGGCGATCTCGAAGGTGAACCGCTCGAGGTCTTCCGGCGGCACGACGTGGTTGATCATGCCGACCCGCAGCGCACGCTCGGCCGGGCGGTGAACAGCATCTCCTTGAGCACCGGCAAGCCCACGGCTCTCATCATGTTCAGGACACCGACGACGTTGTAGGGCACGCCGAGCCGGGCGAGCGTCAGTGCGAAGGTGGCATCGGGCGTGGCGATCAGAATGTCGCAGGTGATCGCCAGCTCGCAGGCACCGCCCCAGACGCCCCCCTCGATCATCGCGATGATCGGCGCGGGGTGTTGCTCGATGGCCCGGACCGCCCGGCGGAGCGGGTCATCGTAGGGCAGGGGGTCTCGGCCGGGCAGGGGCAATTCGTGCACGTCGTGACCGGCCGACCATACCTTCGAAACCGGCGGCAGCACGCAGGATCACCGAACGCACGCCGTCGCCCGCCAGCTCCTCCAATCCCGCGATCAGTTCCTCGATCAGCGCCGCGCCCAGCGCGTTCCGTTTGGCGGCATGTTTGAGCGTCAGGACTCCGACGCCTTTCGTGATTTCCTTGAGCACGAGTGACATGGTGTATTCCCCTTCGCGGGTGGCGTCGTGATGGAAGGTGGCGAGTGGTCAGAGAATATTGGCCCCCGATTCTTTAATATGCGAATCCTGCTTCGCCAGGCACCTATCGCCGGCTGCTCCTGGTTCGCAACTGCTTCTCGAACCACAGTTCTTCGGATGGCGCGAGCGGCGGGCTCAATGGCTTGCTGTAGTCGATGCTGCGCTCGTAGCGAGAGCGCCCGTAGATGGAGTCGATCATCGGCTGAAGGTCAAGCGGGATGTCGGGATCGGGTTTCGCCAGGGGGATGGGGACCGAGGGTAACGGTTTCTGGAAGTAGGCTGGCCAAGCCCGACAACGGTAGAATGTCCTCGCCCGGGCCACCAGGACCGTGTAGGGACTGTTGGGCCAGGGATCGAGCATGGGCATGCGCGTGCCGTCGCGGAGCAGGTCGATCTCCACCAGGTTGGCTTCGCCCAGCAGCAGGCTTTGCCGCTTGCGAAGGTAAACGTCCCGACCTGTCGTGTTCGGGCGCTTGTTGGAAGGTGACAGAACCTCGATGCTCGTGACCAGCCGCTGCTCGGGCGTGGCCTCGTAGATCTCGACGAAGGCCTCGCGATGCTCCTCCTCGATAAAGGCACGCATGAGGACTGGTTCAGAACCGAGGTCGGGTTCCGCCACGGCAGTCCCGCCTTTTTTCCTCGAGGGTTTCGTGCGCCTCTCGGTTGTCACACTGACATCAGGGACGAAGGGATGGCTCTCCTTACCTTCCTCTCCAATCAGGACGATGTAGGAGCGTTCCTCAGCCCGCACGAGGTAACGCTCGGGAGCGGCCTGAGACAGCGCGTTCTGGATCTCAGAAATGAGGCCGTGGTGGAAGTCTCCCCACAACCCGCAGGCCTCGATATAGGGATCCATGCCGGGAAATGGCGGTCTCATGAGGAACTTCTCCAATTGGGTCTTGGGATTGACCATTGTCCAGGATACCGGTCCCGTGGGTCAGAGCCAACGCCAAGCTCGATACGCGCGGCGAGCTCGTCGACGAGCTGGGTGAGCAGGGCCTCGTTGACGGAGCCGGACGTGAATATCGCTTGTCTCCTCGTTGATTTGCTGGTTTGTCCGGCTTTCGCTGGGAAGGCACTTTGAGCAGCACAACGGTCTCGAGTCAGCGTCGCCGGCCTCTTCGTCGGGCGCGTCGTGGGACGAGGTTCGTCCGCTTGGTTCTCACCGCGGAACGGCTCTTTGAGCCAGGCGGCTTGCTCGGGCGTGAGCGGCCGATGCAGCGGTTTGGTGTAGTCGATGCGCCGGGCGTAGCGCGACCGCTCGTAGACCGCCTCGATCAGAGGCCCGAGTGCCAGTGGCTGGTCCGGGTCGGGGCTGGCAAGCGGTACGGGGATCTCCGGCAGGACGTGATGACAGTGAACCGGCCACACGCGGCAATAGGGAGCGCTGCTCTGCCGGGCTACGAGAAAGTAGTACGCGCTGCTCGGCCACGGCTCGGCCATGGTCAGCCTCTGGCCACCACGCAGCAGGTCGATCTCCACGAGATTGGCAGTGCCGAGCAAGAGCGCATTGCGTTTGCGGAGATACTGCTCCCAGCCCTCGGTCCCCCGCCGCTTGTTTGGCGGCGACAAGACCTCGATGCACGTCACCAGGCGGACTTCGGGGTCGGCCGTGCAGATCTCAATGAAGTTCTCGCGAAAGTGCTCGTCGATGAAAGCCCGCATGGTCACGGGATCACTCGCCGTCGCCGGCTCAACAATCGCCACTCCACCGGCCGGCGGAGCACCTTGGCGCTCCGCTGCCTCGACACCGACGTCCGGGTAAGACGGCATCTCCTCCTTGACATCCGCGCCGGCGAGGACCACGTAGGAACGCTCTCCGGTCTGGATGAAGTCAGCGCTCCGGCAGCGTTACCGCGAGCGTGCGCTCGATCTCGCCAATGAGCTTGGTGTGAAAATCGGCCCAAAGACCGCATTCCTCAATGAAGGGATCCATGCCAGGAAATGGCGACTTCATGAGCTTCTCCTTGAGATCAACGAGCTAGTTGACACTACAGATCCATATTCTCCTGGTACTCGCCGAAGACCTCGCGGAGCACGCCGCAGATCTCGCCAATCGTAGCCTACGCGCGGACGGCGTCGAGGATGGGCGGCATCAGGTTCTGCGACTCGTCGCCGGCCGCTTGCTTCAACGCCGACAGCGATCGGCTCACCGCGGCGCTGTCGCGCCGGGCCTTCACCTGGTTCAGACGCTCGATCGCGAGCTGGCGCACGTCCTCTCCAACGGAGAACAGGGGAATCCGCAAGGGTTCGGCATCGGTGTACTCGTTGACCCCGACGACGATCCGATCCTTGCGCTCGATCTGCATGCACCACTCGTAGCCTGCCTGGTCGATGAGTCGGCTGACGTAGCCGCTCTCGATCGCCGCGACCATTCCGCCGAGCTTGTCGATCTCGGCGATGAGCGCCTCGGCCTCGGCCTCGATCCGGTCGGTGAGCTGTTCGAGGTGAAAGCTGCCGCCCAGGGGGTCGACGGTGTTGATGACTCCGCTCTCATGGGCGATCACTTGCTGGGTCCGGAGCGCCAGTTTGACCGAGTCCTCCGTCGGCAGCGCCAGGGCCTCATCGCGGCCGTTGGTGTGCAGGCTCTGCGTGCCGCCGAGCACCACTGCCGCCAGCGCCTGGAGGGCGACGCGGACGATGTTGTTATCCGGTTGCTGTGCCGTGAGGGTCACGCCGCCGGTCTGGGCGTGGAACCTCAGCATCAGCCTCCGCGGCGACTTCGCGCCGAACCGCCCCTTCATGATCCGAGCGTAGAGCCGGGCGCGGCGCGGAACTTGGCAATCTCCTCGAAGAAATCGGTGTGCGCCGCGAAGAAGAACGCCAGCCTCGGCGCAAAGTCGTCCACGTGCAGACCGGTGCGGAGGGCCGTCTCGATGTAGCAGATCGCGTCGGCCAGGGTAAACGCCACCTCTTGCACGGCCGTCGCGCCGGCCTCGCGGATGTAGTAGCCGCTGATCGAGATCGTGTTCCAGTGAGGGAGATGGTGCTCGCCATACTCGAAGAGGTTCTCGACCAGTCGCAGGCTCGGCCGGGGCGGGAAGATGTACGTCCCGCGCGCGATGTATTCCTTGAGGATATCGTTCTGGACGGTCCCCTCCAGCCGCTTCGGATCAATCCCCTGCTTTTCGGCCAGGACGATGTACATGGCCAGGAGCACGGCCGCCGGCGCGTTGATGGTCATCGAGGTCGAGACCCGATCCAGCGGGATGCCTTCGAAGAGGGCCTCGAGATCGGCCAGTGTGTTCACCGCGACGCCGACTCGTCCCACCTCACCGAGGCAGAGGGGATGGTCAGAGTCGAGACCGATCTGGGTAGGCAGGTCGAAGGCGACGCTCAGACCGGTCGAGCCCTGTTCCATCAGATAACGATAACGACGGTTCGACTCCTCCGCGGTGGAGTACCCGGCGTACTCGCGCATCGTCCAGAGCCGGCCGCGATACATCGTGGGATGCACGCCACGAGTGAAGGGGAACTCGCCGGGGAAACCGAGTTTCTCGCCATAACGGTCGATGACTTCCTGGTCGGGCAGATAGAGCCGCTCGACGGGCAGGCCGGAGATCGTCGCGAAGCTCGGCGCGCGTTCGGGGAACCGGGCGAGTGCCTCGGCGAGCGGTCCCTCGGCCCAGCGACGCGCTTGTTGCTCGATCGGCTTGGGGGTCATGGCGGTCGCTGTGCTCCCGTATTCAGTTGTAGGGTGCTCTGTGAGCACCGATCGCTCTCGGCACGAGAATTCGGTGCTCACAGAGCACCCTACGAGGCTGAGGCTGCCGCCCGGCGCAGCAGCTCGCGGACAGTGTCGGCGACGTCGGCTTGGCGGTTCAGGACACGGTCGACCGTCGCGTCGTCGGGGGCGACGGCCAGCTCGGTCTCGAGGAGCCGGCGGGCCGATTCGCGGATCGCGTCGCGGACATCTCGGCGCACCGATTCGAGTCGCTGGTCGACCGTCGGGGCGGCTCGGCGCGCGGCGATCCGCTCGATGCCGTCGACCAGCTCGTCCAGGCCCTCGCGACGCGCGGCGCTGGTGCGGAAGATCACAGGCCGGTCCTCGGGCCGTCCCGGCGACAGGGTCAGCACGCCCGAAAGCAGGGCGCAGAGGCGGTCCGCGCCCGGCCGGTCGGCCTTGTTGACGACGAACACATCGGCCGTCTCGAGCAGGCCGGCCTTGAGCATCTGGACATTGTCTCCCAGGCCCGGGGCCAGCACGACGCAGATGACGTCGGCCAGGCCAGCGACTTCAACCTCACCCTGCCCGACGCCGACGGTTTCGAGCAGGACGACGTCACAAACCAGCCAGGCCCATGATCCGCACCGCGCCCCGGGGTGCCCAGGGTGAGCCCTCCCAGGTGTCCACGGCTGCCCAGCGACCGGATGAAGACCTTGTCGTCGGTGGCGTGCTGCATCATCCGCACACGATCGCCCAGGATAGCGCCGCCGCTGAACGGCGACGAGGGATCCACCGCGATCACGCCCACGCGCTGCTCCGGCTCCCGCTTTCGCCAGACGTCGAGCAATCCATCAACCAGCCGGCTCTTGCCCACGCCCGGCGGGCCCGTGATCCCTACCACGAGCCGGGGCGCGGGCCAGTCTTCCGGCCGGTCGAATAACGTGGCCAGACGCGGCGGGTCGTTTTCCAGCAGGCTGATCAGCCGGCTGGCCGCCCGGATCGAACCTCGACGCGCTTGCTCAACCAGCTCCCGCACTGGCCCGCTCCTGGAGCATCCGGTTCGACCGCCGAGAGGATCTCGGCCGCCGACGTGCCCGGCGTGAAGACCGCCTTGACGCCCAGCCCCTCGAGACAAGGGACGTCGCCTTCGGGGATGGTCCCGCCGCCGAAGACAGACCAGGATGTCCCCGGCGTCGTGCTCGTGGAGCAGGTCGATCACCCGTTTGAACAGGACGTTGTGGGCGCCACTGAGCAAGCTCAGGCCGATGGCGTTGACATCCTCCTGGATGGCCGCCGCGACGATCTGCTCGGGACTGCGGCGGATGCCGGTGTAGATCACCTCATAACCGGCCTCGCGGAGCAGGCGCGCCACGTACTTGGCACCGCGGTCGTGCCCGTCAAGGCCCGGTTTGCCGATCAGGATGCGGCCCTTGGATTCGACACTCATCCGGTCAACTCCCGCTCGCCAGCCCGGCCTTGAGCCGGCCCATGCCGTCCGCGGGACCGCCCGACGCTTTGAAGATCGCCGATCCGGCGACGAGGACCGTCGCGCCGGCCGCGACGACCCGGGGCGCCGTGTGCGGCTCGATGCCGCCGTTGACCTCCAGCTCGCAGGTCGGACGGACCTCGTCGATCATTCGCCGCACCCGGCCGATCTTCGGCAAAGTGCCGGCCAGGAACTCCTGCCCGCCGAAGCCCGGGTTGACGGTCATCACCAGGACCAGCTCGAGGTCCGGCAGGATCTCCTCGAGCGTGGAGGCGGGCGTCGCCGGGTTGATCGCCACCCCGGCGTGCTTGCCCAGCGCGTGGATCGCCTGCACCGTCCGGTTCAGGTGGATCGCACCCTCCTGGTGCACGATCAGCGTGTCGGCACCGGCCTCGGCGAATGCCTCGAGGTACCGGTCCGGCTCCGCGATCATCAGGTGCACCTCCAAGGGGATCGGCGAGACCGGCCGGAGCCAACGCACCACCACCGGCCCAAACGTGATATTCGGCACGAAGTGACCGTCCATCACGTCGACGTGGATCCGATCCGCGCCGGCGGCCACCACCTGCGAAACCTGGTCGGCCAGATGAGCCGCGTCCGCCGCCAGGATCGACGGGGCCAGCTTGATTGTGCCCAGTTGCTTGCTCATGGGATGGAGCGACTCCTCGAACTGAATGACTTGGAATACGAATATTGAACACGAAAGACACGAAAGAAAACCGCGAAATGCCTATGAGATGGGCGCGGGTCTTTGGACACTACAAGGTCGCCGTCCATGTCCCGGGCGGGAGTTACCCAAAACCTTGGAAAACTCGAATCCGGATTTTCTTCTTTTTCGTGTATTTCGCGTATTTCGTGTTCAAATCTCTTTGGTTTCTTTGGGCCTTGCGAGCGTTGTCCTCAGCCGACCTGGGCGATGAGCAGGGTGCGGTCGTCTTCCGGGGGATGGCCGCCGGTGAACTGGTTGACCGCCTCGACGACGGCCTGGACGATCCCCGGCGCGTCGAGGTCGCAGCGGCCCAGGACCGCGTCGAGCCGATCAACCCCGAACTGGGCGTCGCGGTCGTCCATGGCCTCGGTGATGCCATCGGTGTAGAAGGCCAGGGTGTCGTCGGGCTGGAGCACCAAGGTGGTCTGATCGTATTCGAGCTCGTCGACCAGGCCCAGGGGCGGGCCGCCGATCTCGTCGAGAGAGCGGACGAAATCCTCGCCGCATCGCTTCAGCCGGGGCGGGTTGTGCCCGGCGCAGGCGTAGGTGAGCGTGCGACGAGACGGGTCGAAGACCCCGTAGAACGCCGTGACGAACCCCTCATTGCTGGCGTTGTACCGCTGGCAGAGTTGCCGGTTGACGTGCCCCAGCAGCACGGCCGGCGGTTCGGGGGGGCCCGGCAGGCCGTGGGCCAGGCTGTGCGTGATCGCCATCATCACCGCCGCCGGAGTGCCGTGGCCGCTCACGTCCGCGATCAGGAGACCCCAGCGTCCGTCCGGCAGCGGGAAGAAGTCGTAATAGTCGCCCCCGGCCCACTGGGATGTCTGGTAATACGCACCCAGCTCCAGGCCGGGAATCGCGGGCAGGACCTGGGGCAGGAGCGACCGCTGGATGTCCGCCACGACCTTCAGCTCGCGCTCGACGATCTCGTAGGCGTGCTTCAATTCCTCCCGCAAGCGGAGATTGTGCGTGAGCCGGCCGAACAGGCTGCTCACCCAGACCCACTCGGGGAACTTCTCGGGGTCGAAGGCCGCGGGTTCCTGTTCCAGCAGGACGACCATGTTCAGCGCCGTGCCATGATCGTAGTGCGGGATCGCCATCAACGAACCGAAGCCCGACAGGTACTCGATGGCCGGGTCGTTCTCGGCCAGCAGCGGCGCGATGTCGTCAATCAGTCGGGGCTCGTTCGCATAGATCAACTCGCTGAACAGGCCCCCCTCCAAGAGCGGCAGCCGCGCCTTCTCCTTCCAGGGATCGACCTCCTCGGTCCAGGTACTCGACCGGGTGATCCGGTACCACGGCGACTCCAGCCCCCGACGGCTCAACGAGATCCAGCGGCCCGCCGGCATCAACTTGCGTACCCGACTACCGTATGACCGGACCATCGTCTGAGGGTCTTCCTCCAGGCTCATGTCGCGCATCATCTTGTCGATGAAGGCCAACCGCTCCTGCCAGTCCCCCTCCAAGAACCCCAGACTCCCATGCCCCGGCTTTGGCGTTGCCGCCAGGGAACAGCTCATTCGTTCCGCAGAAATGAGTGAACTCATGATGCCAATCGTCCTTGCGTGCGTTTCAAGCTGTAGCCACCGGGATATTCTACCCGGCATGTCGAGACTGGGGTGGTGTGTGGCGGGGCCGGCCTGACCAGTGACCGGCGGCTGGCACGAGATTCGTTATGGAGAGCCCGGTCGATATCATCACTCCCCGCTTCGATCCAAGGCTTTCAGCGCAAAATGATTCTTCACTCGAAGTTAAGTGAAGGGAATCCCGCGCGGACTGAGCTTGGAATCGGAGCTGATTCAAGTGGTCGGAAACGGGATTGTGCCCTTAGAAAAGTCAGGACTGCTCATGAAACGCGCAACGCCGATTCCCTTTATTTTGCTGGTGGTTCTGGCATTGGCGGCGTTGTTCGCGCCGGTTTCGAAGACTGCGGTTCCGACGGGGGGGCCGATCAATCCGGGAGACGTCGCCTGGATGTTGACGGCCTCGGCGCTGGTGCTCTTGATGACGCCGGGCTTGTCCTTCTTCTACGGGGGGATGGTCAGTCTGAAGAATGTGGTGTTGACGATGCTCCAGAGCGTCGTGGCCTTGGGGGTGATCAGCCTGGTGTGGCTGACGGTGGGCTTCAGCCTGGCCTTCGGAGACAGTCTGGGCGGTGTCGTGGGCAATCCGCTGACGTTTCTGATGTTCGACGGTGTGGGCGAGGCGACCCACCCCGAACTCGCGAAGACGATTCCCCTGATTCTCTTCGCCTTCTTCCAACTCAAGTTCGCCATCATCACGCCGGCCTTGATCACGGGCTCGTTCGCGGAACGGGTCCGGTTCTCGTCCTACCTGCTGTTCATCGTGCTGTTCAGCTTGTTCATCTACGCCCCGCTGGCGCACTGGACCTGGCACCCCGATGGATTCCTGCACAAGTGGGGGGTGCTCGATTTCGCGGGTGGGACGGTGGTGCACATGTCGGCGGGCTGGGCGGCCCTGGCTGGTGGCGCTGATCCTCGGCCGTCGGAAGAGCCATCTTTCCAACGAAACGACGTCGCCGGCGAATGTCCCGTTCGTGCTCTTGGGCACGGGGATGCTCTGGTTCGGCTGGTTCGGCTTCAACGCTGGCTCGGCGCTGGCCGCCAACGGTTCGGCGGCGATGGCCTTCGCGACCACGAACACGGCCTCGGCGGCGGCGATGCTCGGCTGGATGTTCTTCGACTGGATGCGCGGCGCAAGCCCTCGGCATTGGGTGCCTGTATTGGCGCGGTGGTCGGCCTGGTGGCCATCACGCCCGCGGCCGGGTACGTCACGATCCGCGAGAGTATCTTCATTGGCCTGTTCGCCAGCGTCGTCAGCAACATGGCCGCCCACTGGAAGAGCAAGTTGACCCTCGATGACACGCTCGACGTCTTCCCCTGCCACGGTGTCGGCGGCATGGTCGGCATGCTGCTGACCGGAGTCTTCGCCACAGGCGAGGGCCTGACCAGTTTGAAGACGGGCACGTTTCTCGCACACCTGGGTGCCCTGGTGATTGTCTCGGTGTTCAGTTTCGGCGGCTCCTGGATCCTCTACAAGGTGACCGACCTGATCATCCCCATGCGGGTGTCCGAAGAGCAGGAGATCGAGGGCCTCGACCTCAGCCAGCACGGCGAGACCGCGATTGCCCCCGAGCTGCTCCTGGCCCCCTCCACCAATGGCAATGGCGTCCACGCGCCCCTTTCTCAGGAACTAGTCCTGAGCTGAAGTTCGCCAGGTCGATCACGAGAAGCCGAGGACCGGGTGCGGGACGTACGGCTCCTCGAGCCGCGCGATCTCCTCGGGAGTGAGCGTGATTGAGAGGGCGGCCACGGCGTCCTCGAGGTGATGCGGCTTGGTCGCGCGAACGATCGGCGCGGTGACCAAGGGCTTGTTGAGCATCCAGGCCAGCGCGATCTGGCGCGGGGCACGCCCCGCGCGGTGGCCATCTCGCCCACGCGGTCCACAACCGTCCGGTCGGCCTCTTCGGTCCGGGCATAGAGGGTCTTGCCAAACTCGTCCGACTCGGCCCGCTCGGTGTTGCTCCGCTGATCCCACGGCCGGGCCAGCCGGCCGCGGGCCAGGGGACTCCAGGGGATCACGCCGACGCCCTCGGCCGCACAGAGACCGATCATCTCCCGCTCTTCCTCGCGATAGAGCAAATTGTAGTGGTTCTGCATCGCGACGAACCGCGTCCAGCCGTGGAGGTCGGCGGTAAAGAGGGCCTTGCAGAACTGCCAGGCGAACATCGACGAGGCGCCGAGGTACCGGGTCTTGCCGGCTTTCACGACGTCGTGAAGCGCCTCGAGCGTCTCCTCGATCGGCGTCTGGGAGTCCCAGCGGTGGATCTGGTAGAGGTCGACGTAATCGGTGCCCAGCCGGCGCAGGCTGGCGTCGATCTCGGCGAGGATCGACTTGCGCGACAGGCCGCGGCCGTTCGGGTCCTTCCGCAAGGGGTAGAACACCTTGGTCGCGATCACGACCTCATCGCGCCGGGTGAGGTCGCGGACCGCCCGGCCGAGGATCTCCTCGCTCGTGCCGTCGGAATAGGAGTTGGAGGTGTCGAAGAAGTTGATCCCGAGCTCGAGGGCGCGTGTGAAGTATGGCCGGCTCTGTGCTTCATCGAGCGTCCAGGAGTGGGCGCCCGCTCCGGTACCCCGTAGCTCATGCAGCCCAGGCAAAGGCGAGAGACCTTCAGGCCGGTTTTTCCCAGGTTCAGGTAATCCAAGAGGCAGCTCCTCTGAAACCGGACTCCACTAATTCCAGGAGTATGTTCAATCGATTCAAGAAGACAATGGAACACGAAATACACGAAATACACGAAAAAAGGGAATGCAGGGGAGACGTCTGGTTGACCGATCCCCGGATGTCGAAAGAGGCCTGGTTCTCTCAAACCTTCCTTTCGTGTTTTTCGCGAATTTCGTGTTCCGAGACTGGAGGGTTCGGCCGATCAGAGCCCTTCGACCTCCCAGCCCTTGCGATAGTGGCGCCTGACGAACTGGTTGGCCTCGGAGACGTTCTTGACCTTCAGGTCCGCTGAGTCCCATTCCAGGGTCGTCTTGGGGAAGCGGGTGGCGAGGCAGCCGAGCAGGACCGACTCGGTCAGTGGGCCGGCGTAGTCGAAGGGCGTCGAGGTTTTGCCGTTGCCGCGGCAGGCCTCCACGAACTGGAGGTAATGGTCATTCCCGCCCGGATCCGGCAGCTTGGTCCCCTTGAACTTCTCCGCGGGGAGGAGGATCGGTCTATCGATGTAGGGGGCGTAGAGGACCCCTTCGGTGCCGATGTAGATCGAGCCCTGATCTTGCAGGGACCGTCTGCCGACGAGCGACTGGATCTCGGCGGGTGGTCGGGCGTTGCCGTCGTACCAGTAGAGGGTCACGGTGGAGGTGGTGTATTTCGTGCCCGGGAAGACGTAACGCACCTTCGAGTCGAGCCCCCAGTTATGGGCGTTGGGAGCTCCGCCCTCGGATCGCAATGACGTGGGCGCGGTCAGGGCGAGCGAGGTGAAGACCGGGTCGAGGATGTGGCAGCCCATGTCGCCGAAGGTCCCGGTGCCGAAGTCGAGCCGCTTTCGCCATTCGCCGGGGTGGTAGTAATGGGCGATGAACGGCCGTTCGGCTGCCACGCCCAGCCAGATATTCCAGTCGAGGCCCGCCGGGACCGGATCTTTCCGGCTCGGCCTGAGGCTCGTGTCGCCCCAGTGCTTGCCGCTCCAGCTCAGCACCTCCATCACCTTACCGATGGTCCCGGCCTGGATCGTCGCGACGATCTGCCGGTGGATCGGGTGGGAGTGGATCTGAATCCCCATCTGGGTGACGAGCTTCTTCTCGCGCGCCACCTTGGCCACCTGCCGGGCCTCGTAGATGGTCTGGGTCATCGGCTTCTGACAGTAGACGTTGAGCCCGCGGTGCAAGGCGCTCATGGTGATCGGACCGTGCATGTGGTCGGGGGTGGAGACGTTGACCGAAGTGAGGTTCTTCTCCTTGTCGAGCAGCTCGCGCCAGTCCTGATAGACCTTCACGCCGGGGAAGCGCCTGGTGATCCCGTTGGTATTCCTCAGGTCCACGTCGGCGACGGCGACGAGCTTGACGTGCGGGCTGGCGGTGATCGAGCCGATGTCGGCGCCGGCCATGCCCGATGCTCCGAAGCTGGCGTGGTAGACGGTCTCGCTCGGCGCGGCGGTGGCGTGCGCTCGCATGATGAACGGAAACGCGATGCTGGTGGCGGCGACCTTCTGAAGAGCGGCCCGGCGGGTCACTCGGGAGGTTGGCGATGACATTGGGCGGGTCCTTTCCAAGGGTGTGACTGATGCGATGCCGTTCGGTTCGGCCGGTTGGCTCCTGGCTTGATGGCTGGCGGGGATCATTCCGACCGAGAGATTGGCATCATCCTAAACGCGAAATCCGCGATGTTGTAGCGGGGACCGGCGATTGGGCGATTTCGGGGTGCAATCATCGTTGCAGCCGTGTGCGCAGGAGACGGTGTCGCGACGGGGCAGAAACATGAGGACAGGTGGGGGGATCAGGAGATGAAGCGGATCCGGTCACACGTCATACCGTCGTCCGACGCATCGGAGTCAAATAACGGTCCCCTTGCCTCGCCGGGGAACCTCATCGAGGCGGTTTCGTCGATCGAAGGAACCGGATTTCGTGGCAATCAGGGCTCATGGTTTGAGCGAGGTTCGATGTGAAGGGACGCCACTTTCCCACGGGCGAAGAGGGGACCATCGGCTCACGGGGTTCAGGTTTTCGAGTCGAGTGGCGCCCCTCCGGACGGGGTGCCAGGTGGAGCGCTCGGTCGCGTGCCACGATCCGGACGTAACGCCTTTTACCACATGCACTTCGGGCGGCCCAGCGGTGGCGCGGGTTGGCACAAGATGGCAACATTTTGGCGGGTCACCCTCGCCGGGCTCACGGTCCTCGGCCCGCGACGTGGTCTCGTCTTTCCGGAATGGTGAGTACGGGACATGACTGGAATGGTCCGTGACGATGGAAGACGGCCCGCGGAGGACGGCGGCCCCAACGCCCGCCGATCCCGAAGCGCGCAACACCCCCCCTTTACTTACTATTATACCACAACTTTGGAAGAACGTTAATGCACTTAGAGGGGGATTGGCCCGGATTCTCGACGTAACTCGGGATTCGACAGAGTGATAAAAAATTTCTCCGGAATTTTCGATTTTGCAGCTGCGCCCGGGGATAGGAGATGCGCGTCGGTGGTCCATTCCCGCGGGGCGCGAAGCGACCGGTCCGAGCAGGGCGAAAAGCCTCCGCCGCCTTCCTCGATCCGCCGATCTCCCTGGAGCGATCACTCAACCGGCACTCGTTGTCGGCGGAGGACGATCATGGATTGTCTACGAAGGATGGATCAGCCAGAGGTGGGATCGGATGGCCGCCGTTCGTGCGGTCGCGATCGACGGGGATCGGGCGCACGCGACGCTCAAGACGAAGGGTTGGCCCTGACAGCGGGGCAAGCGGGGCACAGCCGCTCCACGACCCTGCGTCTGTGATCGCGGCGCCCGTCTGGTCCGGGTCGAGCTGGCCGCATCGTCGGGTACATCGGCGGACCGAAAACGAAAACCGGGGGCATACGACAGTTGTCGATTTTTGTCCTCAGCTCCGGCCACCCTAACCCATGCCCTGTTCGTACGCCGATTCAGTTGTCAATGTGGTTGTGTCGAGAGATAATCCAGAGTTCGTTTTCGACTCCGTCAAGTCTCCTGCCGCTCGCTGACCAGCCGCACATTCATGGACCAGTTCGCTCGGATCGTCGTCGGCTACCACGGTGGCACCGAGGAATTCGCGCGCGAACTGCTCCTCGGCAACCTGCCGATCAGCGCGTGGCGGCCGAGTACGAACGCGTGGGACTGGCTGGGACGCGGTATCTACCTCTGGGAGCATTCGCCCGAACGAGCCCTGCGCTGGGCCCGGGAACGATACCGCACCGGCGGTCAGGCCGCTTCGGTCATCGGCGCGGTCGTGCAACTGGGCCGCTGTTTCGACCTGCTCAACGAGACGTTCACGGCGATCCTCGCGGAGAGCGACCACGAACTAGCCAGGACATTCGCCGAGCAGGGACGGTCGCTGCCGCGAAACCGTGTCAGGCAAGCCAAGCGGCGCGTGCTCGATTGTCTGGTGATCAACGACTGTCATGCGGCAAACGCGAGCAAGGCCAGGGGAACGATCGGGGGTCGCTGCCTGATCTCCCGGAGAGCGTGCGGCAAAGACCGGCTTGCCAGTTCTCGCGCATCCGGCGGGAGCGGCCCCGGCCGGGCCATCGCCGCCCGCGCCGGGCCGGGACAGTGGCGAAGCCAGCCCGCCGCCCGGACGGACCGGACGACGGCCGCCGTCGGGCGGGGACGTGCCATCTCGAGCGGCTAACGAATGGATGAAGCTCGCCGGCCGGGGCCGGTTCCGACAGGAGGTCGGACGCGGTTTCTTGCAGGAGGGGCGCCGGCCCCCGACCGTGAGCCCCAAGAGTTCGGCGCTCGACCTGCGTCCCAGTTCCCCTGCGTCCCAGTTCCCACCCCCCCGCTGTCGGGCGGGGACGTGCAATCTAGCTGCGTCCCAGTTCCCACCCAGTTCCCACCCCCAATCTAGGTGCGTCCCAGTTCCCACCCCCCAGTTCCCACCCCCTAGCTGCGTCCCAGTTCCCACCCCAATCTAGCTGCGTCCCAGTTCCCACCCCCAATCTAGCTGCGTCCCAGTTCCCACCCGTCCCAGTTCCCACCCACAGTTCCCACCCACGTCCCAGTTCCCACCCACGTCCCAGTTCCCACCCCCCGCCTGCCGAGAGCACCGGCCGATAAGCCCTTTTATGTTTGGTTGAGCGGTGACACCTTGATGTGCCTCCCCCCGATCGACGCCTGACCGTCGGCCCGGTCGATACGGCTTGGCAAAAGCCCGCCGCCGTGGTAATCTAAGTCACAGGAGCATCACACTATGACGATTCATTTACCTAAAGACCTGGAGCGGTTCGTCCACGAAGCGGTGCGCGCCGGACGCTACGCCCGCGAGGACGATGTGATCCGCGACGCCCTCACCCGGCTCCGCCAGGACACGCCCGCAAAAGCCGCACCGGCCAAACGTGCCAAGAGCGCCAAGGCCGCCCCGCCGAAGAAGAAGATGACCGAGGCGGAATTCGATCAACACCTGCTGAAGATCGGCCTTATCAGCTCGCTACCCGATCCCGCCCTGGACATCGACGACGACGATCCCGACGACCAGCCGGTCACCATCAAGGGAGAGCCGCTGTCGGAAACCATCATTCGCGATCGGCGCGTAACGGTGGCGGAAGCCTACTTCGTCGATTCCAGCGCCCTGGTCAAGCGCTACGTCCGGGAGGACGGAACCGCCTGGGTGCGCCGCACGCGAGCGCTGGCCGTCGCATCTATCTGGCCCGCATCACCCCCGTCGAGGTCACCTCAGCCGTCGCCCGCCGCCGCAAAGGCCGGAAGCTCACCGCCGCCAAGGCGTCGTCAATCCTCCACCGTTTCCGCCACCATCTTGCCGGGCGCTACACCCTCATCGACCTCTCGCCCGCCCTGTTCGACGACGCCATGCGCCTGGCCAATGCGCACGGCTTGCGCGCCTATGACGCCGTGCAACTGGCCGCCGCCCTCGAAATCCGCCAACAGCGCCAGGACGCCGGTTTCGGCCCAGTGACGCTGATCTCCGCCGACCAGGCCCTCAACGACGCCGCCATGGCCGAAGGGCTGACCGTGGACGATCCGCGCTCGCATCCGTAGCCAGCCACAGTAGGGCGTGAGTAGCATCGGAACAGAAAACTGGAATAAGGCTCGGAAATGCCGCGTTTGTCGGAACGAGGGCTAGGAACGAGGACGAACTCGAACCCAGCCATCATGGTTGAAAGCCGAGGTGTGATACCCCCATCCACCGTCTTTCTTGCGGAAGTTGCAGCGTATCCAGGGGAGGCCCCAGTCGTCGAGGCGGAAGACCCGGACGGGCCTACGTCTGGCAATCAGTCGCTTGTAGAGAAGGCACCTTAAGCCGCGATGTTGGGTCTGGGCCATGTTGTGGTCTCTCGCTTTGAACATACGTGTTGGATGCCCTCCGACCGATAAATTCTTGAGACCGGCCTGAGTACGCGACCCTCCCAAAGGGGTCAGACCCCTTTGCCTCGGCAGACCCCTTTGCCTCGGGCCGTTCCCCGAAGATTCTGACCCTCCCAAAGGGGTCAGACCCGAATGCCACGAAGTTAGGCCGCAACGTTCTTGTCCAGCAACTGGTTACGTAGTTCCCTGCGCGGCTTGGTCATCCGAGGGTACTGCTTCGGCCGGCGCTTCTTCACTCGGGGCTCGACACGTCCCTTCCGCTTGGGCACCGCCAAGATCACCGACAGGTCCTCGTCCCCTTCCGCTCCCACCAGCCACCGCACCGTGTCCGTCACGCTCATCCGGTCCGCCGCCACACCCTTGGCCTCGGCCGCCTCGCACGCCACCGACCGCACCAGGTTGTACACCAGCGCGAACACCGCCAGCTCCTTCAGCACACCGTCCACCGTCTTGCACTTCAACACATCCATCTTCAATGTAATCTTCAAGTCTCTCAGATAAACCTCCACCTGCCACCGCCGGAAGTACAGGTCCGCCAGCGCCTCCGCCGGGTACACCGACGCGTCCAGCAGCGTCGTCACCAGCGTCACCTCGCCCACCCGATATCCCGGCGTGTGGACCTTGTACCGCAGCTCGCGCACCGTGATCTCCTCGGGCAGCGCATCGTACTCCTCCTGAGACATCCACATCGGCCTGCACTTGGGCTTATGCCAGATCACCACTTGATCCGATTGGCCCTGCGACCTCACCCATCGCGAGTGCGGCCGGATCGTCGCCTCGTGCGGCCCCTTCGCCTTCCCCCGCGCCGCCCGGGTCGGCCCGGGGTGAAGTCGAGGATCCGCCGCTGATGAGCGCGGAAGACCCCGTGCAGCCGGCGGTTAAGGAGGGTGGCGATGTGGGCGAAGGAGCAGAAGCCGCGGTCGCCGAGCACGATGTCGCCGGGGAGTAGGCCGGCGGTGGCGACGGCCGATCGCGACATCTCGTGCGACCGCAACGGCGCCGGCTCGACGCGCAGGAGCATGCCGGTGGCCAGGTCGAACAGCGCCAGGAACTTGGCGACCGGGAAGCCGCATCCTTTGCGCGGGCCGCCGGGCTGGCCGAAGGCCGCCTGCAATTCGGGCTCGTCGGGCATCGAGAAGCTCGAGCCGTCGAGGAGCCAGACCCGGTGGTTGTGCCAGGTCGCCGCGGCCGTCGTGGACGTGCGGACGCGGTCGGCGATCCGCGCGGCGAGGCGGCGAATGACCCCCAGGGGGAGCCGCTTCCGCGCCGCACAGTAGGCGGAGTCGGTGAAGTTCCATCGGCCGAAATGGACGGTGTGCGAGCAGGCGGTGTTGCCGTGGAGGATCTGGAGGATGAACCGGTAGAGCGTGGTCATGGGATCGAGCAGCCGCTTGCGCCGGAGTATTTCTCCTCCTGGCATGCCCGCTCGATGGCATCGGGAGAAAGTTCGGCCGCGAGGTCTGGCTTGAGGCGGCCCAGGATGGTGACGATACGTGGCAGCACGGGAGGGCTCGTTGGGGGTCCGGATGATCGTGGACTACCACCAGATTGCCCGAGGGCCCTCCTGTGCTCAAGATGCTACAAAGTGTTCAGAGGGCGGGGTTTGTGCACTAACTTCGCGGCATTCGGGTCAGACCCCTTTGCCTCCCCCAAGTCCCCCCAAAGGGGTCAGACCCCTTTGCCTCCCCCACGCTTAGGATATCTAAATGTCCGACACAGTCCTTCAAGAGGGGCCCGCAAACGGAATTCACCCCACCCTCTCGCGCCCCTCTGTTCTCGCATTGATGGAAATCACGGTGGCTCGTATCTTGAGGGCAAGATGAAGCCCCTTCTTTGGACAAACGCCCAGTAGCCGACAAGGAGGTTTTCGCAGCCATGTCACGACAGTCTAAGGCCGTGCGGCTTGGGTTGTCCTGGTTTGCCGTCCTGGCGAGGTTATCCGTGGCGGACACCCAGGGACAGCCAACTCGAACGTTCGAGGCGAGAAAATACGGTGTCAGTGTCGAGGTCCCGAAATCATGGAGAGTCAACGAGCAGCACAGCGGTGCCTGGGAATTCGCTTTTCTGATCCCGCAGCCAGGCCGAGACGAAGCGAGCCTCGTTAGTTGTCGGGTCTGGATTGCCGAGGAGAACCTGGAGGCAGCGCACCGCCCTCGAGGCCAATGAACGAGACGTTAAGGACATCGGTAGCCCCCGGAAGATCGACGTCCGCATCGTCGAGACCCCCGGAGGCAGGAGGCTGGATGTCTTACGAGAGTATCTCGAGGATGGGCGTGTCGTCGGCCACCAGAGGGATGTGTCCTTCATCGCGAATCGTCAGAGGTACGAGTTCAGCCTCTGGGCGGTTGATGAGAAGCAGTGGCCCGAGTACGACGCTGCCTTCAAGGCCATGCTCGATTCGGTCAAGTTCACCCCCCCCGACACGGGGGCTGTCGTCGTCGATAAGGCTCGAAACCGCTGGCTCAATCATCACAATCATGTCGCCATCGACTTGCCCGAGGGCTGGGCTCCGGTCCTCAATCCGGTTGAGGGTGACCAATTCTGGGCCACGGGGCCGGCTCATGGGGCGGTGTGGCCCCACAACGACTTGAAGGTGTCCCGGAGGACTGGGAAGCTCGACCTTGCCAAGCTCGCCAAATCCCGACCTGACGAGCTTCAGAACCACAGCCTGCCTCCCCATAAGGTCCTGAAGTGTGGACTAGTCAAGCAGGGCAAGACCGATGCCCTCGAGTCCATATTCAGTATATTCTCGGTGACTGTGTTCGAGCGACAATTTCATGTCGAGGGTTTCAATTATGAGGCCAGCTTCACGATCGAGTCCAGACGCTTCAATGATTTGTCTCCGGTCATCCGGAAGTGCCTCGACAGTTTCCAGATGATTCCCCAGTCCGATCCCATCGGCGGCACGAAACCTGAGGATCGACGAAAGGGCGATATCGACCTTCTGGGATGGGGTTCCTGGCGAGACCCAGGGGTTTAGGGTGCGCACGCTGGGACGGAGGCATCTCAGGATCGGACTGAGGCTCAGCAATTACGTCCGTTCCATCAATTTCGCGCCGGACGGTTATACCCTCGCTTCCGCTGACGAGAAGGGATTCATTAAGATTTGGGATACACGGACTGGACGACTTTGTTCAACGTTTCGCAACCCGCCGCGCGATGTCGATTTCCACAAAAGACAATATGTCGCGTTCTCGCCGGACGGAAAAACGCTGGCCTCGGGTTCCTCCGACCGGAAGCTTCGGGTCTGGGACCTTGCTACCGGGAAGGCCCGCGTTTTCCCCAAAGACCATGATGGCGGGGTCGTGGCGTTAGCCTTCTCGCCGGATGGTCTCACGTTGGCCTCAGGCGATGATGCGGGGGTCGTGAGGCTCTGGGATGTTAAGTCGGGCACAGTGCATCTAGCCTTCTCGGCGCATGCCGATCGTCTCCGTAGCCTGGCGTTCTCACCTGATGGCCGAGCCTTTGCTTCGGGTGGTGATGACAACACGGCGAAGATTTGGGACACCAAGAGCGGACGGTTGCTTACGGAGCTACGCGGTCACTCGGAAGCCGGCGTATGTTGCGTCAGGTTCCACGAGGAGGGAAGGATGCTGGCTACAGGGGGTCTCGACAACACGGCGCGGATCTGGGACATCAGGAACGCGCGCGAGCTGAAACGCTTGGTTCCCGACTGTGTCGAGTGCTGCGTCTATTCCGTCGCCTTTTCGCCGGCCGATGAGATCCTGGCAACCACCGGGCCTTGCGGCGTCATAACACTTTGGGATTATGAGGATGGACAGAAACTTAGGTCCTTGCATCTGAAAGACGAGTTCATCGAGTGCCTGGAATTCTCACGAGATGGGAAATCCTTGGCCGCAACGACCAGCGACGAGTTGATCTACGCGATCGGCGTGCCGTCTAACTTTGCCCGCCATCCTAGGGAAGCCGGAAGGCGATGAAGGCGGGTCGCGGGATCGGCGGGAATTGGGCCGGGGCGCCCCGGGTGGTTGGTGCTGACGCGCATGTCCTAAGGGAAACCTGGCAAGGCAGGGCAAGCTCCAAGACCCTCGATTCCGGCGCCCTGGCGAGTCCTGATCGGCGAGCGTCGACGTCAGGATGCGCCTGAGCCAGGCGATGAGTTGACGCTCATCCTGTCCGCGAAAGCCGCCGAATTCCTGGTGGGCCTTGAGGAACGTCTCCTGGACCACGTCCGACGGCTCCAGCTTCACCCGCAGGGCGACGCCGATCAGCGACCGGGCGACCAGCCGCAGGTAGTTGCGATAAAGCTCCAAGAGGATGCCCAGCGCGGCTTCGTCGCCGCCGCGGGCCTGGGCGATCAACTGATCGGGAATCGCTTCGCTCGTCACCGCCGGACTCCGTCTCTGCGCGAACTCGCCACGGGCCTCTCTCATGGGCTCCTTATATCGTAGACGACACTGCGGCGCGATTTGCACGCTCAGAGGTGAGAAATCCGATACCCCTGCCGAATCTCTTTGGAGTGAACACACAGTCACGTGGTGCATTCGGGTCTAACGGTGCCCCCTCGCGATGGGGATCAGCGAGACCTCTCAGGAGCTTCGTGTACTTCGGCCTGGCAGGCGCATCGGACTCCCCGGCAGGCCCGGACGAACTGCTCTCGCACGGAACGGCCCATGTCCTGTGACCATATCCGATCGATACGCTCGGTCAAGAGGCTGCCCATCTGATAATCGGCGCGCTGGGCATGCGAACAGGGGAAGAGAGTGAAACCGGGAACGAGTGCGGGATCAAGGGATGAAGAGGATCTGGTCATACCAGGTGTCGTCGTCCGATGCATCGGCGTAATCGACCAAGGCTTCGAGGATCTCTGGGATCGACGCGGGCAATGCGATCAAGAACACGCCGGGAGAATGATGGCCTGCATCGAGGTGCGCGGCGAAGTGTCCCGGCATGGTTCGCGCGTCATTCGAGATCAGGACGAAGCCCTGTTGCTCAGCCCAGAGGAGGAGCTCGGGGTCGGACATGCCGAGAGGAAGTTCGGTCTCCTCTCCCACGCAAGCGATCTCAAGCGGGAGGGCGCGCCGGGCGTTGGCTCGTCTTACCGCCGCCCAGAGCGGACCGCGCAGATTCTCGTCGAGGAGATATCGCAATGCCATGGATTAGGCTCAACCAGCGTCGAGAGCCGTCGCCTTCGGACGCACTTCCAGCCGCTTCCTCAGCTCGGCCACGCTCGGCGCATGCGGGCTGGCACCGCGCAGGTCATCTAACTCCGCCTGATAGTGGGCCACGTAACGATCGACTTCCGCTTGATGGTCGAGATAAAACGCGATGATCTTATGGATGGTCGCCAGTTCCAGGGTGGGGAACTGGCAAAGGATCATCTCGGCCGTGAAGCCTTGATTGTAATAGTAGATGAAGTGATAGAGTCCGATCCGGTGCCCGACCAGGCGGATTTCACCATCGGGGTGCCAGTGCAAGCAGGGCGGCAGCAGCCGGATCAATGTGTCGGGGGGGGACATCAGGGGTCCTCTCTGGCCGGCTCTCGCCGGGGTCCTCTCACTGGTATCGCCGGCTCCGCCGGGCATCCTCGCGCCGTCAGACGCAAGATCAGATGATGCCTCGTATCGGCCTTCCCTAATCATAACGCCCGGTCCCTCCGCGGTCGACTCGCCGGGTCAGGCCGAATGGCGTTTTCGACCCAAGTGAAGTCCAGCTCCAGGATCGCATCGCTGGACGATCGGAGAGGCAAGGGCGATAATGCTCCGACACGCCGGTCGAGAAACCCAGTCCCGCGGAGCTTTGATCCGATGGCCCGAATCCCACCTCTCCAGGACGATGACGCCGATCCGGCCGGCCGGGTCGCGATGGACGAGATCCTCGCATCCCACGGCCGGGTCACGAACATGAAGCGCACGCTCGCCCGCTCGCCGGTCGCGCTCTGCGCGCTGATGACCTGGTATGATCTCCGCGGCGAAGTGGTGCCGTTCCTCGGCGAGCGGTTGACGACGCTCTTCGCGCACGCCATCTCAGCCGGGACGGATTGCCTCGTCTGTTCGACCTTCTTCCGTCGGATCTTGATCGAGTCGGGCGAGGACCCTGAATCGCTGCGGCTGGACGACTGGGAGCAAACCGTCGTCGATTATGGGCGGCAACTGGCGATCGATCCGCACGGCGTCTCCGACGATCTCTTCGCGCGCCTCGCCGCCGGGCTCCGGCCCGAGCAGATCGTTGTACTGACGGCGTTCGGCGGCCTCATGGTCGCGACCAACCTGTTCAACAACGCGCTCCAAGTCGACCTGGATGATTATCTGCATGGATATCGAAAGGAGCCTGGGAAGTGACTCCAACCGCGTCGGAGCTGGCCGGTCAGGTCGCCGTGATCACGGGTGCGGCGCACGGGCAGGGGCGGGCGACGGCCCTGGCGATGGCCCGCGAGGGAGTTCGCGTCGTGGCGCTCGATGTCGCGCGGCCGATGGCTTATCCCGGATATCCCATGGGATCGTCCGATGAACTCGAGAGCCTGGCCCACGAGTGCCGCGAGCTCGGCGCCGACTGCCTGACGTTTGCCGCCGACGTCCGCGATGATGCCGCCGTCAGCGCGGCGGTGAGCGCCACCGTCGATCGGTTTGGCCGCATCGACGTGCTGTTCAACAACGCGGGCATCTGCGGATACGGCCTGGCGCACGAGCTGACCGAGGCCGCCTGGGACACCATGCTCGACATCAACCTCAAGGGGGCCTGGCTGGTCGCGCGCCGGGTGATTCCGGTCATGATCGAGCGTCGGCACGGCGTGATCATCAACAACTCCTCGGTGGCCGGCCTGCGCGGGATGGGCCGGCTCAGTCATTATGTGGCGTCGAAGTGGGGCCTCGTCGGGCTGACCAAGTCGTGGGCCATCGAGCTGGCCCCGTACAATATCCGGGTCGTCGCGCTCTGCCCGACGGGCGTGAATACGCCCATGAACGACGGTCTGGCGATGCTCGAAGGCAAGACGCCTCAAGAGATCGCCGAGCGCTCCGCCGGCAACCTGCTCCCGATGCCCTGGATCGAGCCGCAGGACGTCGCCGAGGCGGTGGTGTTCCTGGCCTCATCCCGGGCGCGATCGATCACCGGCTCGGAGTTCGTCCTCGATGCGGGATTGCTGACGCGTTGATAGGCTTCAGTCGGACATTCCGGGGATGAGCCGGACCTTGGGCCGGGCCTCTTGGAGTGCCTCGATTCCGGCATCGGTCACCTTGGTGTTGTGGAGGCCAATCCCCCGAAGGTGATTTATGTTTAAACTCGATTGATACAACTGCGCCAGCCCGGCGTCGCTGACCTGGGTGTTGCGGAGGTACAGCCAACTGGCCCGAGTTCGCCGCAGATAGGCCATCCCGGCATCAGTGACAGGCGTGTGATCGAGCCACACTCCTTGGAGGTGGTTCATGCCGATCAGGTGAACCAGCCCGGCGTCGCCGACCTGGGTGTTGCGGAGGTGCAGCCAGTTCAGGTTCTTCAGCCTGCCCAGGTACGACATTCCCAGATTGCCGACGCGGGTGTTGTCGAGGTGCAGCATTCCCAGGTTTCGAAGATACATCAGGGAGCCCATCCCGATATCACCGACCTGCGTATCGTTGAGGTACAGCAGTAAGAGGTTCTCGAACCCCGCCAGGTGATCGATCCCCGCATCGCCGATCCGGGTATGGCCCAGCGACAGCCACCGGAGGCCGCTCATGTATCCCAGGTGGGCCAGACCCGCATCGCTGATCCGGGTGCCATCGAGGTCCAGCAATTCGAGTTGGGTTAACCCCTCGATCTGGGCCAGGCCGGCATCGGTGATCTGCGTCCCTTCGAGGTCGAGCTGTCGGAGTGCCGTCAGCTCCTTCAGGTGGGCCAGACCGGCGTCGGTGATCGAGGTATTGCCAAGATAGAGGTACTCGAGGCCGGTCAGCTTCTTGAGGTGAGCGAGCCCGGCGTCGGTGATCCGGGTGCGACTGAGGTCCAGCGATTTCAAGCCGGTCAGCCCTTTGAGATGAGCGAGCCCGGCGTCGGTGATCCGTGTCTCGTTGAGGTACAGTCGCTCGAGGCTGGACAGCCCTTCCAGGTGCGCGAGACCGGCATCAGTCACGGCGGATGAACCCAGGTTCAGGACCTCGAGATGGCTCAAGTTGCCGATGGCGGCCAGCTCCGCGTCGGCGCCCTGCGGGCTGAGGGAGATCTGGACAAGGTTGCTGAGGTAGTCGGCCCCTCCGTGACCCATCAGCCACGATGTCCCGGACGTCGCCAGAGGCGCGAACTGACGGGCGAGTTCATTCAACTCCTCTTTCATCATGTGCTGGCGCGGCCGCTCGGGAGCCGGCCACAACGGGCGGAAGCTGGCTCCCGGCCGGCCATTCTTCCATTGCCAGTCGTACCAGGCGGTACCGCCCGATTGCCGGACGGCCGCCACGGCATCGCGCTGGAAGTGGGCACGACGGACAATCCATCCCAACCCACCGCCGAGCACCAGGACCAGGATCATCAGACCCCGCATCGAAAATCTCACAGAGCGCAACGAACACCGCTTGGCGACTTGACTCCTCACCCGGCGCAACGCCCTGACGACCGCGCGGCGCGCGGTTTCGATCCGTCCGAGCCATCGGCGACCCCACGGGGCGAACGTCGGAAAATGGCGATCGATCGTGCCAGGTCCCATGTTCGACTCTCCCCGATTTCTACCTCATGCAGCGGTGGCGATCACTTGCCAGCTTTCATAATAAGGGACGTCCACAATGCGGTCTATCGCCGTGAACCGCTTTGTCGGAGATGTTGCGCAGCCGGGCGCGGAGGGGATGGCTGGGGTCGAGACGACCGGGCTGGCGGATCCTCGGAGTCCGGGTCCGAGGACATCGCTGCGCGGGCGACGACCCCAGCCATCCCCCTCCTCGCTCGGGATTAACGCGGCTTCGGGTTGCCGGCCTTGTCGTGATCGAGGGATGTCTTCCTGACGGTGTCATCCGGCTTGTCAGGACCCGTGACCCAGTTCTTGGGCAGACGTAGGGGTCGATCGATCACCAGGATGAACCGGTCCTCCAGGAGCGTGCCGTTCGCCTCGCCGATCGCGGCGATCGCGGTATTGTACTCCGACGCACGGTCGGCCTCGTCCGCCACGGCGTCGGCGTGCTGACTGAGGAAGTCGCAGTAGCCGTCGCTCGTGATGCGGCCTTGTTCGTAGTAGGCTTTCTGAGCCTCGAGCCGCCGCGCGGCGTCGATTCGGTGTTGCTTCGCCTGCTGATACTGATGGTAGGCGGTGTCCGCCGACCGGGCGGCTGGCGTCGGGTCGCATGCGATGGGCTGGTCGATCGGTCGCGTCACGGTGACGATGTGGCGGTTGTCGGACTCTTTCTTGTCCTGCCAGAGTAGCCGGCGCAGCCCGCGATCGGCGTCGGCCAGCTTGGCGGTCTGGGTCTTCAGGTCTTTCCGGAACGGCTCCAGTCTCTGTGCGGCGTCGGTGACGTCGGTGACAGGTGTTCCGTGAACTCCAGACAACAGAGCGGCTTCCTCTTTCCTGGAAACGTCCATAGCGGCTGCGATGGCTTGTTCGGTGCACCAGACCCGCACGCGCTGCGCGGCCAGGACCCAGTACTGCTGCTCCACCGAGCGGACCAGTGCCATGACCTCGGCCCGGAACCGCGGGCCCGGTGTATCCGCCTTGACCGCTTCGATCATGAGCGGCCCGGGGATCGGGGCTTGCCTCGGCGGGTCGTCCGAGAAGCCCAGCGGGACCACGAGTAAGGCTGATAGGTCAGGAACGGGCCGGGATCGCGACGATCCCGCTCGGTCACGGTCCCCGGCGGTAATTGAGCGTAGAGGACGCGGACGATCTCGGTGTTGTCGAGCGCGAAGTGGATGGCCTCGGGGAGGCTCAATGGCCATTCGTTCGCGTCGGTTTCCCCTGCGAGCGTCGTCGGGCGGGGTGCCGGCTTGTCTGTCTTGGATTTGTCCCCGGGCGGGGCGGCCTGCGACGTCGCGGCGACGAGCAGCAGGGTCAACGGCAATACACTCCATGTCCGCTTCATGGGTTGGCCTCCGTGCCGAGAGAAAGGGGGTTCCGTCCGCGCCTCCAAGGAACAAAGGGACGCGCTGGCGGGCATCCTTCCCGCGAGATTCCGCGACGCGTGTTCGTTCTGTAAGATGGATTCGAGTCGCGAGGCGGCGGGTTCTGGGAGTTCAGGGGCGAGTTTGGATCGAGGTAAGCGATGGGGCTGGACCGCTACCACCTCCTGGCCCAGCTCGGGGCGGGTTGTGATGGGATCTCGTATCGCGCGTCGGCCGAAGATGGCGCGAGCGAGATCGAGGTTCGGGATCTGAGCCGCGCGCGGGCGAAAGCCGGGCGATGGGAGGAGATGATCCATCGGCTCCGATTGGCGGCGGGGCTCGAACATCCTTCGGTGATCCGCGTGCTCGATGCGAGGCTGGATGACGGACCTCCTTGCCTCACTTTGGAGTGGGTCGGCGCCACCACAATGGCCGCGGTGGTCGGTACCGACGGGCCGAAACCGCGTGAGGAGGCGATCGCGCTGGTGCGGACTCTGGCGGGTGTGCTGGAAGACGCTCATCGCCTCGGGCTGGCTCACGGCCGGCTCGGACCCGGCCAGGTCTGGCTCGTCGACGGCCAGCCGAAGCTGGACTTCACCGGGATCGATGCGGGGTTCCCGGCCGGGTCGACGTCCTCTCGCAGGCTCGATGCAGCCTGCCGCGATCCGCAAGCTCGCGACGGCGGCGGTCCGGCGGCTGATCGCTCGGCTGACCTTTATGGTCTGGGCGTCCTGCTCGTCTGGCTGCTGACGGGTGGGACCGATCCGGCCGAGCGCGCGTCTTGCATCGCCGGGCTGGGTGCCGACTCACGGCTGGGGGACCTGATTCGCGAGCTGCTCGCCGATGAGCCAGCCGACCGCCCGTCGGCGCGCGAGGTCCGGGAGCGACTCGATGAGCCGGCGGCCGTGGATGCCGTGGCCGCGCCGGTCCCGTTCGACGCCACGGGTGAATGGTCGGAACCGGAAGCGGTGCTGGTCCCGTCGGGCTGGCCGACTCGTCCCGGGAGGGTCGAATCCCTCGTCGTCGGCTTCGAGCTGGAAAGTGGCCTCGAGGAGCACGGCACGCTCGTTCTCGACGGGGGTCGTCCCCGGCTGGGCCGCTATCGCCTGCTGGACAAGCTGGGCGAGGGGGGGCAGGGGATCGTGTATCGGGCCGAGGACCCCGCCAACGGGGCCATCGTCGCCATCAAGGTCCTGCGGAGCGACCGGGCCAGAGATACGACGGTCCTCCGGCGGTTTCGCAAGGAGGCCCGGCTCATGGCCGAGGCCAACAACCCGCAGGTGGTCAACCTGCTGGAGTACAACGAGGAAGACGGCATCCCGTACCTCGTCCTGGAATTCGTGGCCGGCGAGAGCCTCAGCCGCCGGCTGGCGGAACGGGCCCGCCTCGACGAGTCCGAGGCGGTGGCGATCATGGCCGAGGTGGCGCGCGGCCTGATGGCGGCCCACGAGCGCGGGATCGTCCACCGCGACATCAAGCCGAGTAACATCCTCTTGCTCCCGCCCACGCCCGAGACCAGCCCGGGTGCTCCTCGGATCAAGATCACCGATTTCGGATTGGCCCGGCAGGTGGTCAACACCGAATCGATGGCGCTGACCGCCGCCGGGGCCTTGCTGGGGACGCCCTATTACATGGCACCGGAGCAATGGACCGGGCGTGCCATCGATGCGCGAACGGATGTGTACGCGACGGGGGCCACGCTGTTCCACCTCCTGGCGGGCCATCCGCCGTTCGAGGGTCAGACGCGCGACGACCTTGCCGGAGCGAGCACTGCAACGAGCCGCCCCCGTCGCTCTTGACGCTCAATCCGGCCGTCAGCGAGGGGGTCGTGCGGGTCGTGGAACGGGCCCTCGCCAAGCAGCCCGAGGATCGCTACATCGACGCGGGCACGATGCTCCGCGACCTGGAGGCCCTGCTCCATGGCGAGCCGACCGGCATCCCGATGCACCCGATCCTGCCGGCCTGCGATCCGAGCCGGGTCCTCCGGTTCGAGTTCCGATGGGATCTGGAATCCGCGCCCGGCAGCTCTGGCCGCTCGTGACCAACACGGACCGGCTCGACCGCGCGATCGGGTTCCCGGCGGTGCGTTACACGACCCGTTACGAAGAGGGCCGCGGGGTGCGGACGTTCGCGGAGGGCCGCAAGGCGGGGATAGTCGAGATCGGAGAGGAGCATCCGTATGAATGGGTTGAGCCGCGGCGAATGGGAATCCTGCGCGAGTACAGCGAGGGGCCGTTCGTCTGGCTGGTGAGCACCGTCGAGCTGATCCCTCGGCCCGGCGGCGGTACGACGCTGGTCCACCGCCTCCACCTGGAGCCGAGGAACTGGAAGATCCGGGTCGGATCCCGATGGGGGGTTGGGGTCGGCCTCCGCAACCGGCTGGAGAGCGTCTATCGCCGCATCGACGCGACTGTGAAGGGTCAAGGCCGTCGCGGCGCGTCGGCCGCGTACGATCCCTTCGAGGAGCCGGCCGCGTTGCCAGGCCCGCGGCAGATCCGGCTCGATCGGCTGCTGGACCAGTTGTCCGAACGGGGCGTCGACGCGGCCGTGGTCGATCGGCTGGGCGAGCATCTGGCCCGCGGATCGCTCCAGGAGATCGCGCCGGATCCGGCCGATCGCCCTGGCCGAACGGTTCGGGCTCGACCCCGACCCGGTCATCGCCGCCTGCCTGCACGGCGCACGCGAGGGATTGCTCGAGCTTCATTGGGACCTGCTTTGCCCGGTCTGTCGCATCTCCTGCCAGGTCACGGACACGCTCCGCGCGATCGCCGACCATGCCCACTGTGTCGCCTGCAACCTCGACTTCCAGCTCGACTTCGCCAACTCGATCGAGCTGATCTTCCGGGTGCATCCGGAGATCCGCGAGGCCGATCTGGGCACCTACTGCATCGGCGGCCCGGCGCATTCGCCGCACGTGCCGGCCCAGGTCCGCGTCGCGCCGCGCGAGCGGATCGAGCTGGAGCTCGAACTGACCGAAGGCTCGTATCGACTCCGAGGCCCGCAATTGCCCTGGACGGTCGACTTCCCGGTCCGGGCGTCGACCGGAGTCCGCCGCTGGGAGATCGACCTGTCACCGGGGCGGACGCCCGAGAGAGCCGTCAGCCTGCGCGCGGGCGGCCAGGTGTTGATCCTGAACAACGAGCATGACCGGGAGCTGGTGATCCGCGTCGAGCGGACGGCGTCGAAGGGCGATGCGTTGACCGCGGCGCGGGTCGCGTCGCTGGCCCTTTTCCGCGAGCTCTTCCCGGGCGAGGTGCTGGCGCCGGGGCAGCTTGCCACCGTCTCGACGGTGACGTTCCTGGTCACGGCGATCGATCCCATCCAGGCCGATGAGCTGTACCAGACCCTGGGCGACGCCCGGGCTTTCGGCGTGATCCACGAGCACTTCCAAAGACTGGGCGATGCGATCCGTCAAGGTGGTGGGGCCGTGGTCAAGACTCAGGGCGAGGGGTTGGTCGCGTCGTTCAATGACGTGACTGCGGCGGTCCGGACCGCGCTGGCGCTGCCGGCCCGACTCGCCGGGGACGAAGCGACGCGCTCCCTGCTCTTGCGGATCGGCGTCCACCGCGGACCGACCCTGGCCGCCACGCTCAACGACCAGCTCGACTACTTCGGAACCACGGCGCGCCAGGCTGCTGGAACCTTGCAATACGCTCGCGCCGGCGAGATGATCTTGACCCAGGCCGTGGCGGCGGACCCCGAAGTCGCCGCCTTGTTGAACGAGCGCGGGATCGAGACCGAGGTCGTTCCGGCCGAGCTGGGCGGACAGGGCCATGTGATCGGGGTGCGGATCGAAAAACGCGGGAAATTGGAGCCAACCCGATGAGTGAAAGCGTCCAGGCGGTTCTCGCCTTGCTCGTGATTATCGGCATGGTAGGGAGTCTGGCGGCCGTCCTACCCTTACAGGCCAACTGGTCGGCGTCTGCCGGCTTTCTCACGCTCATGCTCAGCAGCCTTGGCCTTCTGCTCTGGTCGCTCTTCCGCCGCGACAAGGCGCCGGATTTCTTGAAGAAGGTCCCGGGGCCGGCGCTGGAACGCGATCGCTTCTGTTTCAAGGTGCTCGCCAATGCCGTGAAGGGACGCTGCTATCTCGATCTCGACTTCCAGAGCCGTTACGAGCGGCCGAGCCGGGCGATCGTGGTGCTCCAACCTTCCAAGGGGTTCTTCCTGATGCGTCCCGGCCTGGCCAGCATGATCGTGGAGATCGATTGCCCTGGGGGCGGCTACGGGATGACGAGTGTCCCCTGGCCGGTGGCCAAGAAGTTCCAGGGTAAGGATCTTGACGAAGATCCTGTGGAAGCTCGGCGACGCTCCCCACCAGATTTCGCTCCAGAAAAGCCCCGCAATCGATCCGGAGGTCTGACTCCATGGTTTTGAAGAGAGGCGATTGGTGATTCCGATCTGGCGGCCGGTGCGCGGCGTTCAAGCGAGCTCGCGCAGCGTCGTTCTCAACTCGGTCCGCTCCGCGCCGGTGACGTCGGGCTGATGAAGCATCGCCAGGACGAGCGGGATCGCATAGCAGGTATAGCCCCGGTCGGGCAGGTTGCGGAGCCGGGTGCGGAAGACCTCGAGGGTCTCCGCGGCGATCTCCGGGGCGGTGGTGGCGAGATGGGCCAACGTCACGATCGCGGCCGTGACCGACCAATCCATGGGTCCGTTGACCAGCGAGATGAGGACCTTGCGCCGCAGGGAGCCCGCCCAGCCCTCGTCGAGACCGGTCAGGGCCAAGGTGGCGGCGAACTGGATGCGCTGGATCCAATCCCAGGGCAGGAACGGATCCGGCGCCAGCGGCGGGTGGACCATCACACCGAGCAGGTCGTCCACTCGGTCCGGGCCGAGCGAGCCGCCCAGCCGTGCGGCCGACTCGGCCCACGCGGCCAGGTCGTAGTGACCCGTGGCGAGGGCCGTCACGGCTTGCACGACGTCGTCGGGAGGTAGAGGGAGGAGCGGGATCGGCTTGTCCCCTCATAGCGCCAGAGCTGATACGAGACCCGGCCCAGGGGTAGGCGAGGGTCGGGCTCGGGGATGGCCGCGGGGCCGCCTTCGAGATCCTCCGGCTCGCCGAACCGCCGCATGAGTTGTGCATAGGCCAGCCAGTTGCTGGGGGCCTCCAGAGAGGAACCTGCGTAGCTCTTCAGTCGCACGGGGTGTTGGGCCGCGCGCTTCTCACTCTCCGAGCTGATCTGGTGGAGGAGGTTGACGAACGCATCCGTGGGGCTCGGCAGATAACCGAAATATGGAGTGCCCCGCCGGAGCAGCTCACGCGCTGAGGAATGCTCGGGATGGGCATCGACGAAATCGCGGAGCCGTTCCAGCCACGTCCCATCGAGGTTTGTCGAGAGGTATCGCAGGTAACAGTAACTGGGCTGGGCGCGGGGATCACCGGGGCTCTTCTGGAGGATCTCCTCATAGAGTCGCTCGGCCTCGTCCTTTCTGCCATGCTCCCAGAGCAGTTCCGCCGCGTCGACCAGTCCTGAGAGGTTGGACGGATTCTCTCGCATCGAGGCGCGATAGGAGGCCACCGCCGCATCGACCTTCCCCAGGGCCGACTGGGCCATGGCCAGCGCGATCGCCGTGGTGTAGCAAGGGATCCGACGATAGTCCTCTTCCGAGAGTCGCAAGGCCTCGTCGAATCGACCGACCTTGCGCAAGACCGAAGAGAGGAAGAACAGGAACATGCCGAATCGCTTCGGGTCGGGGCTTGCCTCTCCTCGACGAGCCAGCGCGAGCAGCCGAGCGACGACGGAACGAGACGATCGCGTGAGCTGGCCGCGGAGGCCGACGAACTGTTCAATCAAAGGCACCAGGCCCTCCAGGGCGGCCCGCTCCTCTAGTGAGGCCACAAACCGGCCGGGGAACCGCCTCAGGACGCTCGTGATGCCCGCATTCAGCGCCAGGACGTCGAACCCCTGGGCGACCTCCGGCTTCTTCAGCCAATGTCTGGCCCACGCCAGGTACGGGAGGTCGGGCCGGACCGGGAAGACTTGCAGGAGCAGCCCGATCGCCTGGTCGTATCGTCCGAGGCGGCCCAGGATGTAGGCATGCACGGCCGCCATGGCGAACGAGGTGTCTGGCTCGAGTGGGGCCAGCCGGATCGGATCGTCGACGCCCGCGATGATCCGGTCCAGCACCGCCAGCCATTCGCGTCGGAGCGGATCGGTCGCCAGCGCCCAGGCGACGTGGAAGACCGCGTGCTTCGGATCGCCCTCAGCCATCGCGGACTCGGCGATCTCCATGTCCTGCTCGGGTGTGTTGCTCTCACACTCGTCCATCGTGTCTCTCCCGGCCCGGCCAACGATCCCGATTCTGGACTTGCCCTCCAGAGATCATCGCCCCGTTTCGCGATCCGGTAAAGGACCATCCGCCGTCTGGCGGCCAGGACGTTCCGGTTCCAGTACAACGGTCGGTAAAGGCTCACGGTCGTGCGACGTTTCAGAGAGCGAGCGACACGTCGGTGAACGCGTCCAGGCGGTTCTCGCCGGGTTCACGATCATCGGCATGATCAGTTTCATCGGACGGTCCCGACCCGCGATGGGTCGTTCTTCCACGGGAAGCGGGCGGCGAATTCGCCGGGTGTGAGCGTCTCCTGGCCTTTGTCGGTCTGGATGACGTAGACGATCTCTTCCTCGATGCCGCGCGAGCCGCGGTAGTGGCCGTCAGGGCTGAAGGCCAAGGCCGTGAGCGCGGGCATCACGACGATCGTTCCCTGGCCCCGGCCCGATTCGAGGTCGTAGAGATGGATCGAGGCCGGCTCGAAATCCGCGACCCGCGTCCCATCCGGTGAGAGCGTGTATCCGACTCGGTGCCGGGTCTGCCGAAGCGTGCCCGCCGTCACGTCCCAGGTCTTGACCTCGTCGGCTCCCCGATCGGTCACGCCGCCGGAGAAGAGCGTCTTGCCGTCGGCCGACCAGACGAGCCGCCGGATGCCGCCGGCATGGGCGAGTTGATGGATGAGTCGGCGGCCCTCCGCCGCGTCCCAGACCTGGAGCTCGGCCCCGTCGCCGCAGGCCAACCGCTTGCCGTCGGGCGACCACATGAGTGCCGTGAAGCGGATGGCATGCGGCTTGTCCGGGTCTCCGAGGATCCGTTTTTGGCCCGAGGCGATGTCGAAGAGGTGGATCGGACTCGACCCCGCGGCAGCCAGGACCTTGCCGTCGGGCGACCACGCGAAGATGAGGTCGGCCTTCGCCGGAAAGTCGATCGTCCGCGAGATTCCGCCGGAATCCAGGTCGAGGAGCGCAATCCGCTTCTCGCGCTGGACTGCGACGGTCCGGCCATCGGGTGACCAGGTGGAGTATGGGCCGTCATCGACGTTGGTATTCGAAGTCGGAATGCTCTGGACTTCCCCCTTCGACTGGACATCGAGGATCCGGAGCACACCTTTCTCGAAGGAGGCGACGAGCCGGCCGTCGGGAGACAGGGTGGCATTGCCGTTGTTCAGCGAGAGATTGCCGAGCGACTCATAAGAGACGGCGTCCCAGACGTCGAGCCCCGTCTTCGCGGGCATCGCTAGCCTCGACCCGTCGAGCGACCAGGAGCCATAGTATCCATAGCTTGAGTCGAAGAGAGGTTCATAAATCCGGATGTTGCTGCCTGTCTCGACACTACAGACGGCGATGATCGAGAAGTCGTTCCCGGAAGCGATGGCCTTGCCATCCGGCGACCAGGACAGACTGTGTGCCCAGGAAAATCCCTGGCACGGTCGATGAAGACGCTCATGCCGGGTCTGGGCGTCCCAGAGGGACACGCCTTCCGAGGTCGCGATGGCGTTTCCATCCGGCGAGAAGGCGATCGCCTTGCAAGGACGCTGTTGTTCGAGCCGGCCGACCTCCAGTCCCGTGGCCGCGTCCACCAGCGAGACCCCGCTGATCGCATGATGTCCCAGCGCGAGAGTTCGACCATCGGGCGACCAGGCCAGAGCCATGACACCCCGATCATGAGGGAGAAACCGGCGCGGCTCCGACTTCCTCACGGCGAAGAGGTAGGGGCCATTCTCGCTGAGGTCGAAGGCGAGGGTGTCGCCGTCGGGCGACCAGGCCAGGCAGTTCGTCTGGGCCGTGCTGTCGCGGATATCCGAGCCTTTTCCGGTATCAACATCCCACAGGCGAAGGCCGTTGTGCCCTCCCAGGGCCAAGGTCTGGCCGTCGGGTGACCAGGCCAGGCAGTACGTGCCGCCCGGGAAGCCGGGGAACTCGCGGATGAGCCGGCCCGTCTCCGTGTCCCAGATCCGCACCGTGGAATGGTCTTGATCCGAGGCTGAGGCGAGTATCGCTCGGCGCGGGTGGGACGCCAGGGCCAGGACGGGCGTGTCATGTCCGACCAGCACGCGGATCAGCCGGCCATCCCGGGCGTCGAAGAGCCGGATGACGCCGTCGGGACTGCCCACGGCGAGCCATCGACCATGCGGGTCATACGCCACAACACCCATCCGGCCTGTAGCTCGCGGGCGGCGCGTCTCGATGGTCCAGCTCTGGACACCGGGAAGCGTGGCCGGGGCCTGAACCAGCGCGGTTGTGCTCATCGGTTGGTTCGACTTGAGTGTGAGTGGAGCAGAAGACATAACGGGCGGCCGCGTGTCCGGCTTTGTCGGGGGCGTGGGCGGCGCCGGGGGACGGCCGGGGTCAGTCTCAGCGATGGTCAGAATGTCCCCCGGTTTCAACGGGATATCCGTGGTCGTTCCATCCTTGTGACGGATGCGGAGGATGATCTGCTGGGCCATCAGCATCCCGCCGAGCAGCATGAGGGCGGCGACGGCCGTCCAGGGTGGAATTCGACGCCACGAGCCGTGCGACGCCGTCGCGGGGGCGGTGCGCTCCGCGCTGGCATCGGGCTCCTCGGCAAGCGGTCTGGCGGGGGCGTCATCACAATAAGGCTCGAGCACGGCCGAGACCTCGCTGGGGGTCTGGAAGCGATCGACGGGGCTCTTGGCCATGAGCCGTTCGAGGACGGCCGCGAGCGATTCAGGGACCTCCGGTCGAATCGCCTGGATCGGCGGGGCGGGCTCGTGGGCGTGGGCGAGCAAGGTCTTGATGGGGCTGAGGTCACCGTTGCCGCCGAACGGCGGCCGGCCCGCGAGCAGGAAATACAGCGTGCAGCCGAGGCTGTACAGGTCGGCGCGGATATCGACCCCGTGAGGCTCGGACGCCTGCTCGGGGGCCATGTAGGCCACCGTGCCGAGGACCACGCCGGAATCGGTGAGGTGCACGCCCTGGGCGCGGCCGTCGCGCAGCAGGGCCAGGCCGAGGTCGAGCAGCTTCACGCGGCCGTCCCGGGTCAGCATGATGTTCGAGGGCTTGACGTCGCGATGGACCAGCCCTTTCTGGCGGGCGTGCTCCAACCCCTGGGCCGCCTGGCGGACGATCTCACAGGCGGTCGGGACAGGGAGCGGTCCGTGCTCGCGGACCAGCCGGTCGAGGTCGAGCCCATCGATGTATTCCATGACGAGGTAATGCGTGCCGCCCGACTCGCCCGCGTCGCTGGCGTGCACCAGGTTCGGGTGGTCGATCGCGCCGGCCGACTCCATCTCGCGGCGGAACCGCGCCAGGGCATGCGGGTCCCGGAACCGATCCGGCGGCAAGACCTTCAGCGCGACGACCCGATTGAGCAACGTATGGCGCGCCCGATAGACGGCCCCCATCCCGCCGCGGCGGATTTCCTCGTGGATCACATAAGGCCCAACCACGCTCCCGGCCCGCAGCTCCGCGGAGTCCGGGACGTCGGGAAACGATGGGTTCGCGCTGACGCTCGTCAGCAACCGGGTGACGGGTGTCGGATCCGGATCCGCCGATTCCTCGACGATCGAGTCCACCGGACCGGGCCGGCGGATCTGGTCAACGATCGGGTCGGTGGGCATCTCCAGCGCATCGAGAGACGAGAGGCAGGAATCGCAGGAGCTGACATGGCTGGCGATCTCCTCCTGGTGGAATGCGTCGACGAGGCCGAGACTCCAGGCGAGGAGTCTCTGGCGATCCGGACACGCGATCGACATACCCGATCCTCCCTTTCCCGTCGTCAGGTCAGTAAATCGCCGAACTCGGAGCGCAGCCGGCTCAGGACTGCGCGAGCGAGCGATATAAACGGCGTTGGGCGACATCCCCAGCTCCTTGGCGACCTCGGCGACAGGCCGCTCCTGGACAACGACCTCCCAGAAGGCCCTCCAGGTCCGCTCCTCGAAGGTTGACCGGATGCAATCGAGGGCGCGCCGGACGAGGTCCGGCGCCGGCCCGCCCATGGCGGCAACGGAGCTCGATGCCTCGTCCCACCCTGACGACGGGACCTGGCCGATCCTTAGTTGCGCATCGGTCCCGCCGGCCGCCTCGGGCTGCCGGACCATGTGCCGCCAGTGGTCGCGAATCTTGTTCTGCGTGATCGTCCAGAGCCAGCCTCGGAAAGAATCGCCGGGCCGCTCGCGGCGGAAGTCGGCGAGGTGCACGGAAACGGAGCGGAAGACCTCCTGGGTCACGTCCTCGGCATCATGAGCGCGCAGCCCGGCCAGTCGGCACCAGTGATGGATCTCCCGGCCGTACAGCGACCAGAAGGCCGACCAGGCGTCCGGGTCGTGCCCCTTCAACCGGTCCAGCAGGCTCGTTGACACGGACGAGCCCGCCACGGACCGGGCTCCTCCACCGTGATCAACGACCGGGTCTTTCGGCATTTTTCCTCCCGCGGTAACGGCATCGTTCTGCCCGCGATCCTGGCTCTTACGATTATGGCGGGCGCCCGACGATCGGGGCAAGTGGCCGGGATTCGATGGAATTGGTTGCGTCCATCCGCATGGTTGCGGAGGCTCGCCTCCAGAAGTGGTGAAAGGTCGTCGCGTTAAGGGCGCGGTGCGATCCGGTAAAGGACCATCCGCCGTCCTTCGGCCAGGATGTTTACGGATCCCGCGCGGCTGTGCACGATCCGTCGCGATGACGAGCTTTCGCCCGGGGTGCGGCTGTGTCGGAAACGGCTTCCCAATCGACGGGAAACCATCGTATCCTGAGAAGACCAGGTTTCCGGAACCCTCGCGGAGAACGCGCCTCGAAGAGAGACCCACCTGAGCCCATCACACCTCCAGACGCGGATAATTTTTATGAAACTTCATAGCTTGATCAAGGCCCCGAGTTGGGTCTGGGCCGTTGCGATCGCCGCGATCGTCTCCCAACCGGCTCGCGCCGAGGATCCCCAGGGTGGGGTTCCCTCCGGCTCTCCCACTCAACCGTATGCTCCACGGATCGCCCCGGCTTCGGAGGAGGCGAAGCGAGCCATCAAGTCGTTCCGGATTCCCAAGGGACTGGAAGTCGAGCTGTTCGCGGCCGAGCCGCTGCTGGCCAACCCGGTGGCCTTCGGCATCGACGAGAAGGGAGTGTTCTATGTCGCCGAGACGTTCCGTCACGGCGCGGGGGTCACCGATACACGAAATCACATGAACTGGCTCGACGACGACCTGGCCTCTCGGACGGTCGCCGACCGCGTGGCCATGTACAAGAAGTACCTGGGCAGCGAGTTTGCCAGGTATGAGGTCGAGCACGAGCGGGTTCGTCGGGTCGTGGACCGCGACGGCGACGGCCATGCCGACGCGTCCACCGTCTTCGCCGACGGGTTCAACGACCCGGCCGCCGGGATCGGCGCCGGGATCCTGGCGCGGAAGGGCGACGTCTGGTACACGTGCATCCCCTGGCTCTGGAAGCTTCGCGACACCGACGGCGACGGCCGTGCCGATCGCCGCGACTTGCTCCACCAGGGGTACGGCGTCCATGTCGGCTTCCTGGGCCACGACCTGCACGGCCTGCGGTTCGGGCCGGATGGTCGGCTGTACTTCAGCATCGGCGACCGAGGGTTCAATGTGACGACCCTCGACGGCCGCCGGCTGACCGTCCCCGACACCGGCTCGGTCCTCCGTTGCAACCCGGATGGCACCGAGCTGGAGGTCTTCGCCACCGGGTTCCGCAACCCCCAGGAGCTGGCGTTCGACGAGTTCGGCAATCTCTTCACTGGTGATAATAACTCGGATAGCGGCGACCGGGCTCGCTGGGTGTACGTGGTCGAGGGTGGAGACAGCGGCTGGCGGATCGGCTACCAGTTCATGGCGGGGTCGTACAACCGGGGGCCGTGGAATGAAGAGAAGCTGTGGTACCCGGCGTTCGACGGCCAGGCGGCGTACCTCGTCCCGCCGATCGCCAACCTCGCCGATGGACCGTCGGGCCTGGCGTATCACCCGGGCGTCAGCCTGCTCCCCGAGTCGTACCAGAACCACTTCTTCCTGGTCGATTTCCGCGGTTCCAGCGGCCAGAGCGGGATCCGGAGTTTTGCACTGCGGCCCAAGGGGGCGTCGTTCGAGCTGGTGGATTCCCAGCGGTTCGTCTGGTCGGTGCTGGCGACGGACGTCAACTTCGCGCCCGACGGGGCGCTGGCCTTCTGCGATTGGATCGAGGGCTGGGATAAGCCGAACAAGGGGCGACTCTACCGGGTTCTGGACCCGTCGCGTCGCGGCGACCCGAAGGTCCGCGAGGTCCAGGCGATACTGGCCCAGGGGATGGAGTCGCGCTCGGACGACGAGCTGGCTCGCCTGCTGGCCCACCCGGACATGAGGGTCCGCCAAGAGGCCCAGTTCACCCTCGCCGCACGAGGTGGCGAGGGCTTCACGATTTTGACTCGCGTCGCCGGGTCGAAGGAGAACCGCCTGGCACGGATTCACGCGATCTGGGGTCTGGGGCAGATCGTTCGGATGAAAGGCGCCGGGCCGTCCCGTAGCCTGTGGGACATCCTGAATCCGATGCTCGATGATCCCGATGCCGAGATCCGTGCGCAAGCGGCCCGGGCGATGGGGGACACGCGGGAGTCGAAGTCGCTCGACAGGCTGATCGGCCGGCTCGAGGACGATAGCCCGCGAGTCCGCTTTTTCGCCGCGATGGCGCTGGGCAAATTGGGACGGCCCGAGGCGGTCGGGCCGCTGCTGGGGCTGCTCCGCGCCAATGCCGATAAGGACCCTTACCTGCGCCACGCTGCGGTGATGGGACTGGTCGGATCGAGGGATCTGGCGGCGCTCGAGCGGGCGATCGCCGACGAATCACCGTCGGCGCGGATGGGGGCGCTGCTGGCGTTACGTCGGGTCGGCGATCCGAAAGTCGCCCGGTTCTTGAAGGACCGCGATCCCCGGCTGGTGCTGGAGGCGGCGCGGGCGATCAACGACGTGCCGATCGCCGGCGCTGGCGCCGCTGGCCGCGCGGCCGATCGCGACGGACATGCCGTTGCCGATGTTGCGCCGGGTGCTCAACGCGAACCTCCGGCTGGGCGGGCCCGCGCAGGCCGCGGTGGTGGCGGAGGCCGCCGGCCGGTCCGAGCTGGCCTCGTCGGTGCGCGTCCAGGCTCTGGAGATGCTGGGCAACTGGGCCAACCCGTCGGGCCGGGACGCGGTGATGGGGCTCTGGCGGCCGATCGCGCCGCGGACCGGCGAACCGGCTGTGACCGCGCTGCGGCCGAAGCTGGCGGCGATCCTGTCGGGATCGCCGGACTCGGTCCGGGTTGCCGCGGCGCTGGCCGCCGCGACCCTGGGCATCAAGGAGGCCGGCGACCCGCTGGTGGCGCTGGCCACCGATCGCGACCAGACCGACCGCACCCGTTCCGCGGCCCTCAAGGCCCTCGACCAACTGAGCGATCCCCGTCGGGTCGAGACCGCGCGCCGCGCCGGTGCCCTTAGCGGGAGCCGGACCCGGACCGAGGCCCTCCAGATCCTCGCCAAGGCGGATCCCGACGCCGCGATCCCGATCGTGCAGGACCGCATCGACCACGGCCCGACGGCCGAGCGCCAGGCGCGCTCGCGGCGATGGGCGCAATGCGGGGCAGCGCGGCGCCAGGCCCTGCTCGCGCGGCTCGACCAGCTCCTCGCCGGCAAGGTCCCTCCCGAGATCCAGCTCGACCTCATCGAGGCCGCCGCCGCACGCTCCGAACCCGAGATCCGCGCGAAGCTCCAGCAGTACGAGAGCTCCAAGCCCAAGGGCGACCCGCTGGCCCCGTATCGCGAAGTCCTCTCCGGCGGCAACGCCGTCCGCGGCCGTTCCATCTTCACCGACAAGACCGCGACCGAATGCCTGCGCTGTCACAAGGCCCGGACTCGCTTCGACGAGATCCCCGGCGGCGAGGTCGGCCCCGAACTCTCCGGCATCGGCGCCCGTCAGAACCGGACGTATCTCCTCGAATCGATCGTCGATCCCAACAAACAGATCGCCCAGGGGTTCGAATCGGTCGTGCTGGCCACCCGCGACGGCAAGGTGATCACGGGCGTCCTCCGCGGCGAAGACGACAAGGAGGTCCGGCTCATCACCGCGGAGGGTAAGCTGGTCACCGTCGCCAAGGAGTCCATCGACGAGCGCAACCGCGGGCCATCCGCCATGCCCGCCGACCTGGTGCAGAAACTCTCCAGGACCGAGCTCCGCGACCTGGTCGAGTTCCTCGCCAGCTTGAGGACACCGCCGAGGAAGTAGGCCATCTCTCTACGAGCCCGAACCGCCAGCGAGTGAGTCCATAAGTTTACGCGCGTTTACTTCTCCGCGAATCGGAGATACGAGCCCGAAGCGCCAGCGAGTGAGTCCATAAGTTTACGCGAGTTCATGGAGGGCATCGCCAAGTCAACCTAAGCGACCAGGCTGGGTCGTGCACTCACTCGCTGGCGCTTGTTCGGGCTCGTGGGGATAAGGGATAAGGAGATGCACTCACTCGCTGGCGCTTCGGGCTCGTATCAGGCGTCTGCAATCCAAGCGTGACTCGCTCTAAGAAAGAGCAATCGCATGTCCTTGCGCAGAATCCTGGTCCTGGCTCTGACGCTCGTGTTCCTGATCGTTGTCGGTCTGGTGGCGTACTTCGCCCTGACCTGGCCGTATGTCCCATCTCCCGCCGACCTCGCCTCCCGGCTGTTCTTCTCGACGCGTCCCCACCCGAGCATCGTCCCGCCCTACGACGGCACGGAGCCGTTCGAGCTGAAGGTCGACGGGATGCCCGGGATCAAGATGTACCTGGACCCGAAAGACCTGGTCATGACTCCGGCCATCCTTCGACTCGGGAGCTGGGAGGCGACCGAGACCGCCTGGTTCCTCCGGGTCGTCAAGCCCGGAGACCTCATCGTCGACGCCGGGGCGAACCTGGGCTACTACACGATCATCGGGTCTCGGCTGGTCGGTGAGACGGGGAAGGTGTACGCTTTCGAGCCGGAGCCGTCGAGCTTCGCGCTGCTCCAGAAAAATGTCCGGCTCAATGGGCTCACCAACGTGGTGCTGGAGCAGAAAGCCCTGTCGAACCGCAAGGGGATCCTGAAACTGTTCATCGCCCCCCTGAACAAGGGCGACCACCGGATCTACCAGCCGGAAGGGGAGTCCCGCCCTTCGGTGGACGTCGAGGCGGTCCGCCTGGACGAGTACTTCCCGGACCATCAGCGAGGGATCGACCTGATCAAGATGGACACCCAGGGGGCCGAGGGGCTGATCCTGGAAGGGATGACGGGGCTGCTGGAGGGCCGGCCCGACAGCCCGACGATCTTCATGGAGTTCTGGCCGCACGGACTCAAGGGGATGGGCACCGACGCCGGCGCCCTGCTGAAGACGCTCCAGTCTTATCATTACCAGTTCTATGAGTTCCTGCGCGAGGACAAGACGAGGCTGCCGCGGGTCGAGCCGGCGGACTTGCTCGCCGCACACCCGATCCATGACCCGAACTCACAGACCGACCTGATGGTGCTCCGCGGGGGGCGCGAGCCGCCGTAGGAATAAGTGGAAATGGATCTCGACGCGGAGGACACCGCCGCTTGCCCAAGATCATGTCTGCGCGCGTTTCCTCGATCGCCGCCGACGGGTCCACAACCGGCGCAGTTCGGCCCGGCTGGCCACCGCTGGAATCGCTTCAAGAACCGCGCCAAGCAACTCAAAGCGGAAATCGGTGTCAGATCGATTTCCCTCTCTGACACCGATTTCCCTCTCGGTGGGACGCCCCCGGCCGTGGGGAGCGAATCCCGGGCGAACCGATGGTATCGGCCCGCGAAGACACCGAAGCGGTCCGAGAGGGACGGCGGGGATTCGGAGCCGCTCAGAGTCGCGTGGAAGGGGGGAACGGGCCCTCCAGGACCCCGTGGAGCGAAGGGGGTGCCGCGTTGTGGACCCGAGGCCGGAACCACGCCGAGGGCATCGAACCTCCGAGTGTGTCACCGCACAGCGGATGGGTCGTGCGAGGGACAGCGAACCCGCAACGCGACGAGCCAGATGCTGTAAATTTGCACGTCTGGATATATATGAGCCCTGGGGAGTGATCCCCAGGGCGACCCGGCCCCTGGGGTCCTCCGGGTGTTCGACTTCTCCCGGCGGCCGATGGTCTACGTGCTGACGGGGGCGTTGTCGCAGACGAGCCGGTTGGATCCGGTCCAGTACCGGGCGACGGTGGTGGGGGAGGAGAAGGAATAGGCGGATGCCACGGCGCGGTGTAAGATTGAGGACGGCGCCGGTCGGCGGACCTCGATCATCGGATATCGCAATCGCAGGGAACCAGAATGGCGGCTCTCAAAGACCAAGACCTGGCCGTCCTCGGCCGTTATTCCCGAGCCGTCATGCATATGCGTGATCGCCAAAGGGTTAGTCGCCTTGCGCTGGGCCTAGGCGCGGGCGTGTCGCTCGATCTCGGATTCCCCAGCTGGAAGCAGCTCGTCGAACGCTTGGCGCAACATCCAGATTTCGTCGGTGCAAGCATCCCTGAGGACGCTTCCCTGACCGTCAAAACGCAAGCACTAACTCAGCAACTCGAGAATACCGCCGGCAGGCGCTTCGCTGCGTCTGCAGAGGCCGAACGCAAGGTGCGGTACCGCTGGATCCAGGCACTGCACAAAGTTCTATACGACCAGGTCCCGCGCGATGCGTCGCAACTCTCGCAATGCATCCCTATCTGAAGCACTTTCTCAATTTGATCAAAGAATCCCCTCTGACAATCAACTATAATTTTGACGATTCCATCGAGAGAATCCTGGACTTCACGTACCATCAGGAGCAGGAGAGAATCAATGAACGCGTTTACGAGACGGTCTGGGAAGCCTCCACCCAATTCCGGCGCTCCAGCGGTGTGATCTACCATCCTAATGGGTTCCTTCCTCGTAGCCTCGTCGAAGGATTTAGCGACAATATCGTCTTCTCCGAAGGCGAGTTTGCCGATCAGCTCATTGACGTTATGGCCGGTCACTATGCCACGCTCGCTTCCCACCTCACTCGGCATACCTGCCTCTTTCTGGGCCTCTCTCTGTCGGACTCCACTCTTAAGCATCTGCTTAGGCACAACGTTCATCTCAATCCTGGACACACGCACTACTACGTGCGTTATTGGCATAACGAAGCCGACATACCGACCGATCCGTTGGACGCCGAAACCCTCGCCAACTTCGACGTTTACGGCGTGGTCACCCTGCACCTTACAAAGGAGGGCATGGCTAGCCTCGGACGCCTGATCTCCTGCGACAAGGCTGAATTGCAGGAGGCCCTCGATCGTCTCGGGCTGAGCAAGAAATATATCTATTACATTTCTGGGGCGGTCGGGTCGGGGAAGACCTCTGCGATTCACAAGCTCAAGAGCATGTCTACCCTGTCGGAATGGACCGAGCCCCGTCCCGATTTACTGCAAGAGCCCCATGTCGAGCTCGACGAGGACCAGCGCCGCCAGGTCGATGACTGGGTATCCAGGCAATTTCGCAGCAAGAACTTCCGCCTGCTGGCCTCGGACGATCTTATTGTCGTATGTGACCGCACACCCCTTGATCCGCTTGTCTTCACGAAGGATGGCGAACTCTCTCGTCGCGCCAGGGATCATCTCACCATCATCCAGCCCAACCCGGGCGGTGCCGGGCTGCTCCCCGGCCATGTCATCCTCCTAACTGCCAGCCCCGAAGAACTCATGGCACGGGCGAAGGAGCGGCATAAAGGGGCTAACCTCACCTATCTGCGCGCCCAGCAGGCTTCCTTCAAGCGGCTTTTTGAGGGCGCTAACGGGGCCGTCACCACGCTGTCGACATCGTCCCGAACTGCGGCCAGCGTCGTACGCGTAATCAGCAAGATCATACATCTGGGACCATATAAGGAATTCGACTTGGCAGGAAAATTGCAAAGGCTCGCGGAGGACGACAATGCGTCGCTTTGAACTCTATCTCGCCGCGCCGTTCTTTTCGGAAGGGGAACGTGCGTTCAACGAGATCGTCCTCCGTGAACTCGAGCCGTCCTGGAGCGTTTTCTACCCGTACCGCGACGGCGTGCGTATGGCCGAGCTGGTTGCGGAAGGGGTTGATCCCGGCACCGCAGCCCGGCAAGTCTGGCTGTGTGATGTGGAACGAATCCGTGACTGCCATGGCGTTGTCGCCGTTCTGGACGGACGGGTTCCCGACGAGGGCGTCTGCGTCGAGCTCGGGCTCGCATCTGCCCTTGGCAAGGCGGTGATCGGCCTGGTGACGGACACACGGGCCTGCTTCCGGTGGGGGGCGAATCCCATGATCACCGGATGCTTAACGACTCTCTGCGATGAGCTAACCAAGCTTTCCGGTGACGTCACCCGGTTCATAGGTGTCCGCCATCCGAGCAAGTTGCCGGAAGAGGCAATACTTACGTTGACTACCGCAAGAACGCTTCATGAGATTCGGGCGATCCCCTGACTGGCCCGGGCTGCGATCGCTGGTTGGGCGATCCCCTGACGGGTCACTCCCCTCCGTACTCCACCCCCCCGCGGTCTCCCGGAACAGGCCTGCGGCAGAGGAGCCGAGATCACTGCTCCCTGATTTCCACGTCCTCGGCCAGGACGTTCCAGCCGTCGGCCTCGTCGAAGGCGATCCCTTCATTGGCGAGACGGATCGCGTACCGGCCATCACGGTTCAGGCTCGGCGAGGGGTCTGCCAGTTGCAAGGCCAGACGCCATCGGCCGCCTGGGGCATCGGCCGGTATCGGCATCGCACCCCTCAGCGTGACGGTGCCGGCCTCCGGGGCCCACCGGCGAGGGTCGGCGTCGGTGAGGGCGACGCGGAGCGTCCGATCGCCCTGCCTGAGCATGAGGGCCACCGGTGCGCGGCATGAGCAGGGAGGTGAAACCGACATTGTGCAGGTCCAGCTCGATGCGGAGCGTCCCGCCGGGTTTGACCACCTCCGTGATGCGCAGGCGGTCCGCCACGAGGCGATATCCGAGCCGGCGCTCGATGTGCTCGTACCCGGTGCCGCCCTGATATGCCGCCTTCTTCCAACCCTCGAGTGTGCCCCTGTGGTAGCTGCTGTTGAGGTAGGTCGCGTGGAGCAGCTCCAGCTCGCGGACGACCTGCGCGATCGGCGTGCGGGCCGAGGAGGGGACCGTCTCGCCGCCAAAGGGCGTAAAGCGGCCGTGCTCGGCGCACCACCGCAGCTCGCGCTCGCGGTCCCAGCCGGGTTGAGCGTATGTCCCCATGTCGGTCGGCAGGCTCAGAAGGGCGTCGTCGTGCCAGCCGACTCGGGATAACCGCGAATCGCCGTAGGCCGTCGCCTCGGTGAGCTCGGCGCCGCCGGGCACGCCTTCAAAGATGTCGCGGATGAACATCGGGCGCCGCACGTGCACAGTGATGGGTTGCGGCACGGCGTCGAGCAGAGCGAAGAGCACCGATCGGCGTGCTTGCAGCGAGGGCGGGTCGCCCCAATTCGACCCGTGCCACTCGCCCCAGGGGCCGAGGAATCCCGCCTGCACGCCGAAAAGGACGTCGCGATTCTCCTGGAAGATCGTCCCGAGCTGGCGGATGTGGCCGAGGATGCGGTTCATGTCCTTCGGATCGGAGCGGTAGTCCCGGCCGGTGAACCCGTACGCGAACCGGACGATCGTCTTCAGGCCGTTCTCCCGCGCCGCCGCGAAGGATCGCCGGACTTCATCGAGCTTTTCCGGGGTGAGATCGCGTTCCTTGAAGGCCTTCAGGTCGACTTCGACCAGCAGCAGGGTGATCCCGCGCTGGCGCAGCCCGTCCAGCCGGCCGATGCGGTGACTCATCCGCGGCGCGTAGAAGCCACGCTCCGGGTTCGGGAAGTTCTGAGAGCTCTCCCGGTAGCGGATCTCCCGCCATGCCGGCGCCTCCTGAGATTGAGACCGCCCCGGCGCGAGGCATAGCGCGATGAGGATGCCGAGGGTCAGGGACTGTCCGCGCAGGGTCGTCACCGGTTTCGCTCCTTATGAGGTCGTCCAATCATAGCGACCCGCCTGGGCTGCGGTAAGGCCGTCAGCGACGTGCTCCTTCGAAATCAGAGGAGTGGGCGATCCGGCCTTTGGCCGGCGGTTCCCCTCCGAGGTCGCCTCTCCGACTTCGTCCCCGGTGCACTGCCACTTAGAGCGCCTCGCGCTTGGGTTGCGCACGCCGCCGATACGAGCCCGAAGCGCCAGCGAGTGAGTGGATCGATGATCCCCGTCGGAACACACTCGCTGGCGCTTCGGGCTCGTATCGGCACTATGCCGTTGCGTGTGCAGCCCAACAGCGAAGCGCTCTAGCCTCGTTCCATCAAAAGAACCCGGCCCCCACATTGACCGTCAGCGCCAGGATGGTGGTGTTGAAGAAAAAGGCGAACACGCAATGCAGCGTCGTGATCCTGCGCATGTTCTTCGAGGTAACATTGATATCAGCAGTTGCCGTCGCAGTCCCGATGACGAACGAATAATAGACGAAATCCCAGTAATCCGGCGGCTCATGGCCCGGAAACTCCAGCCCTTCCGCCATCTCATCCTCAGGTCCCGCGTAGTATTCATGCGCATAATGAATCGCGAAGATCGTGTGGGCGAAAGTCCAGGACAGTAAGACGGTACCGCCCGCGAGCGCGATATGCTGCCATCCGCCATTGCCTTTCAACGTCTTGGCCGCGGCCATCTCCGTCATGGTCCCCCCCAGGCTGATCAGCGCCGTGATGGCGGCCAGGATGAGGATCACGATCTGCCCCTCGTCGTGCAGGGCGGCGCGGTAGCGGACTCGGTCGATGTTCGATCGCGCCATCATGACGGCCGCCAGGATCAGGTACAGCCCGGTGGCGCAATCCCAAGCCGCCAGCAGGCGCGTCGATGCCCGCCAGTCATGGGGCAGGACGAACCACAGAAGGATGCCCGCCAGGGCGGCGGTGAAGAACCTCGGCTGCGCCTTGAGAAATCTCACGGGATTCATATTCATTGCGGCTTTCGCGTTTGATTCTCTCGGGCCGAAGCGATTCCTCGGGGCGGTCAGGTGGACTACCTTCACCGGAACGCCGTGAGTCAGGACTGCTGATGCTATCACGCGGTGGAATCCCGCGTCATCGGCGATCCATTCCGGCCGCCCTGGGCCAGATACCGTCAGGCGCCGGTGTGGACGATCTCCTGAGGGCTCGGTTGTCAGCGACTCGCTCTCGGCTCGAAGCCAGGCAGAGCTGGATTTCTTCCCCGCTTTTCGATTCTCTGACAATTGTCGTTGCAGACGCGACATCAAGTGGTTAGGATGGCGCGAAAGTCAGACCTCTTCCTTCGCCTGGGGTTGTCGTTCATGCCCACCCGATCCGAGAGCTCCGTGGCGGTGAGTGGCACGTCGTCGAAGACACTTCAATTGCTGCGCAAGCGGCTCCGCCAGTTGCTGAGGGTCACGCTCGTCCTGACGATCTGCCTCGCGGTCGCCACCACGGCTCTTGCCATCTGGTGGCTGAACAGCCTGAACGGACTCCCGGATATCGGCGACCCGTTCGATGTTGCGGCGTTCCGCGGCACTCCGCATTCCCGACGATCAGAACGCCCTCACGGATTTCCTCCGGGCCGGGAAACAGCTCACCCCCATGCCCATCGCCGTGTCCATCTCGGATCCAAGGCTGCGCACGTGGCGCGAGGCAAACCGCCCGTCGGTGGATCTCGTCATCAAGGGTGCCGAACAAACCGATGGGATCTCGGGGCCGCCCGGCGAGCCACCAGCCGGTGAGGAGGACCCGCATGGGTATCCCATGGAGGGTGCCGGCGTGGGGTGGGGACTGCTTGAGCTGACGGTGGCGGAGGGTGAACAGCGCGCAGAGAGCGGTGACATGGCCGGGGCCTGGGATTGCCATCGCGCCGTCCTCCGCATGTCGGCCCACGTAAGGCGGCGCGAGCGACTGAAGGATCGCTTGCGTCTCAATCTCGAGTTCCCCAGGCTGAAGCAGCGGCTCGCGACCTGGGCGGCCAATCCGAGGACGACGATCCCCCAGCTTCGACGCGCTCTAGAGGAAGTGATCGAGTGCCGACCGAGACCCGAGTGGGATGCGTTCACACTCAAGTTGGAATATCTGGACCTCATGCGATTTCTGGACGGGCCGGTCAATCCCCCTGCTGAGCAGATCGAGGAGGAGTTGACCTATCGTCTGGGCGATGTGCAGTTGCCCTCTGGCCCGGGCTCCAACTCCACGGCGTCAAGCGCCGCCTCGCCCGCGAGCCTGAACGCAGCCGTCGCGTCATTCGACTGATCTTTGCCAACTGGCTGGCGCAGGTGCAGAATCCCGACCTGCGGCGACGCAAGCCGGCCGTGCGAGTGCGATTCCACGTTGCACAGCGGACGACCAGCATCGTGTTATATCCCGTCGGCCCCGAGGCGCCGGAGGGCGCGCAGCATGCTGCCACCGCAGGAGATCGCGGGCTGGCTACTATCGACCAACGACGCCAGGCTGGCATTCCGGTATGATTTCCTGGCATGGCCTTCCATTCGCCGGACGGAACAGCGTGGTTATCGGGAACTGCTCGTACTCCTGGCCACGGAGATCTATCGCCGCGAACGCGGCAGCGACCCACCTTCCGACGAAGCCCTTGTCGGGACCTATCTCGAGAGCCTGCCCGACGACGGCTCGGCAGAATTGGCCGATGAGACGACGCCGGTTGTCGAGTAGGACTCGGCGCCCCTTTAGACCCATCGGTGGATGGTCGCCGCGCGAGCACCTGAGGTTCGATACCAACGATCAATACGCCACAGCGAGCCGGGCCAGGATGCGGAATAGCCGAGCAAGCAGCGGGTGCTCCAGCCGCCAGGTGATGCTCATCGGCGGGCTGCCGATGTGGTCGAGATAGCGCCACCGGGCTGAGGAAGAAGTAGGGTTGTGCTCGTCATCCGCACGTCCGACGGGCGGATTCGCTGGATGGACGTCCGGGCCTACCTCCAGCGCGAACACGACGCCGGGCGCGAGGTCAAGCAGATCGTCTTCAACGGCGAGCCGTTCACGGCGGTCACCGTTCGGGCGATGCGGGACAAGGTCCTCGGCAAGCCGTGAGCCGCCTGCGAAGGCTTCTTCGCTGCATCCGCTCAGGACTCGACGTGGTAGTCACCCGGCAGATTTCCTGGCGAATAGTCCGTTTGCTTCATCCGATCCACTACCGAGAAATGCAACACGGATCCCGGCTCGATCGGCCGGCGGCGGCCGCGGTGCGAGCCCTGCCAGCACATTTGCTTCGCCTGGTCGTTCCAGCTCCGGCGTGGGAGGTACTCCAGGCCCTTCCAGAATCCCATCAGTGATTCATGGATCGGGCCGCAGGAATCCGGCGGCGGCTTGGTCTTCGAATCCATCAGATACTGGCGCTCCGCGGCGTTGACCAGCAAACCGAACGCTTCCGTCTCGCGGATCATCCAGGCGAGCGAAACCTTGGCGAGTGTCGCCTCTTTTTCCGGGTAGCCGCCTCCCACGTCGGAGTGGACGCCGGCAAACCAGACCTGCTTGCATGTCGCCTGTTGCTCCTTCGTGGGGAAGTACAGATTCGGCGGAAAGCAGGCGCGCCGCTCATCGATAGCCAGGGCATGGCGGAAGTGGGTGATCGACGAGTTCGTCGCGGTGTGCGGCAAGGTCTGGAAGTTCCAGAACCAGCCGAACGAGCTGACGGTGTCCCACGCACCGACGAAGTGGATCCGCGGCTTGGTGGGGACGCCGAAACAGCGGTTGAACCGGTTGCCGCCCGCAAAGCGCTGCGAGAGCTGGTAAACGTTGGCCTCGTTGGCATAGATCGACCAGGCAAGCGGTGCGAGGTTCTCCAGTTCGGGTCTCAGGATGCCCAGGAAGTGAATCAGACCGGCAACGGCCCGCACCGTGTAGGCCCCACGACTGAAACCGAACAAGTAGATCTGGTCGCCAGGTTGATAATTCGACGCGAGGAAGCGGTAGGCGGCGATCACGTTCTCGCGGACTCGCAAGCCAATGGCCGCATCGAGCCGCCGGCTGAGAAACTTGCGCGCCACCGAGATGGCCGTCGGATCAACCAGCGTGCCGACGCCGGCGTCGTAGTAAGCCACCTGACGCTGGTCGGCGCTCCAGCATGCGGAAGAGCCGCAGGACGTTGGTCGAGTCGGTGGCGACTTCATTGTCGGTGCCGTCACAGCACACAACGAGATTCCTGGGCACAATCACCCCCATCAAAGGCGAATCATAGCTTCCCGGAAACCCGCCCCCGTTTCGCCGGGACAGCGATCTCCATCGCCCCGACCCGCGTCGCTGCGAGCCGATGCTTGGTCCAATCTCCTCTCCCGTCACCGGCGGACGCAAGTGACTTCGTATCATTAATCCGTGAGAATGACTGGTTTCACGAGGTTCCGACCGTCATCGTGTTCGCGTTTCCCGAATGAGGACCCTTCCATGTAGTGCGCCGGGCCGAGGAAGAAGACGGGTTGAGCCAGGCCATTGCGGTTCTTGTGCTCTCGGCCGAAGAGCAGGACGGTGTAGCCCCGTGCGGCGTGCTCGACGTAGCGGCGCCCCGTGGGGGAGTCGGCCGAGGTCGTGCTCTGCGACTGCCCGTGGAAGACCTGCTCGTTGATGGCATAATCCTGGTACATCGTCGTCGGCGAGTAGTCCTTCTCGGTCTTGTGCAGGGTGACGAAGAAGACGTCCGCCTTGATGTCAGGGAGGTGGCGGACGCCTTCGCGCATGTCGGGCTGTTTGAGACGGGTGCGATGCCCCAGCGCGGCCATGACTTCATCGCGGGTATAGGGAGCATGGAGCGTCAGCGGGCCGTCGAAGGGCAGGGCCAGGGGCGGGGCCACGGAATCGATGCAGCCCAGCCGGTAGCCGAGCAGCTCACGCAGCTCATCGCGCAGCGTCGCGTTCGCAGACACCCATGTGTCGCGCCTCTCGTCGCCGCTGGCGCCCTCGGCTCACAGGTGTAGGGCGTTTGCGGCGACGAGGGCGTGCCCTGTGCGCGGGGGTCCGGCTGGCCGAAAAAGTTCAACGACCGCGATGACGGCCAGGATTGGCCGATTCGCCGCGTTGAGGTGTCACCGATCGTGCGATTTCCTGGCTCTTGTTGCAGGCGTTGAATATTATACCACACGGTTGACTAACTGATCGCGCCGGACTACACTCAACCAGATGGTTAAACAACAGGGTGCCTCGCTGGACGATGTGTTTCATGCTCTGGCCGATCCGACCCGGCGAGCGATGCTTCGTAGCCTCGCAGCCGGCGAGCGGAACATTGGCGAGTTGGCGGCACCGTTTCGCATGTCGTTTGCCGCCGCCTCCAAGCACGTGAGGGTGCTGGAGAGCGCCGGACTGGTCCGCCGCCGGGTGCAGGGCCGATCGCATATCTGCCGCATTGAGCCAGCTCCCCTGGCAGCGGCGGAGGAATGGCTGCGTTACTACGAACGGTTCTGGACCAAACGGCTGGACGCGCTCGATGCCCTGCTCAAAGCCGAGGACCGCGCAGGCGCCCCCCAATCGCACCCCAAGAAAGGACAACGATGATGGGCGAGGAATCCCTTGTTACCGTACGCGTCTCCCACCGTTTTACGGCGGCGCCCGAACGCGTCTTCGACGCCTGGCTCGATCCTAACACCGCCGGCAAGTGGCTTTTTGCGGCGCCATCCGGCCGGATGGTACGCGTCGAGATCGATGCGCGTGTCGGTGGCAAGTTCGTATTCGTCAACCGGCGCGACGGTGAGGATGTCGAACACCTGGGAGAGTATCTCGAGATCGATCGGCCGCGCCGTCTCATGTTCACTTTCACCGTCCCGAAGTATTCGTCGGTCGTGACCCGCGTCACCATCGACATCGCTTCGACGGAGACGGGATGCGATCTCACGCTGACTCACGACGGCGTACTGCCGGAATGGGCGAGCCGCGGCGAGTCCGGCTGGACGATGATCCTCGAGGGGCTGGGACGGACAATGGCAGAAAAAAACGACAGTCCTCGCTCAACACCACCGCCAGTTTGACGTAAGCGTTGCTACGGCAGGGACGTGGTGGCGGTTTTCCCCTCGTTCCCACGTTCCGCATGGAAATGCGGTCCGGGACGCTCCGCGTCCCCAGGCGGGGCCGAAGGCCGCGACGCAGAGCGTCGAAGACGGCATTCCCACGAGGGCAAAAGCGGGACGTAGCACATTTCGCGGTCGTCTTGGCCTCCTGTCCGATGAATATCGAGCGCTGTCCCTCTTTTCGGTCGGGGATCATATCGTACCCGTCAACCCCTCCACCGGCCGAGCTCCACAACCTGCCGTTCTCGCAGCCTGCGAGACAATCCGATCCCGGCCCGCTCGAGCCGATGGCCTTGCTCCCCGGCTTCCCCACCGTCCTGTTGATCGAGAAGGTCAAGGCCCCGGCCGAACGCTTCAGATACGCACGAATTTATATATAAATTTTTTTATATTTATTATCGACCTTCGCGTGTTAAAAAAAGTACACAATCGTGGTCCTCCCGCCCGTCTCCTGTTTCTCCACCTGTTATCAGGGGAGGCACGAACCGCCGGAGTGAACGGTCCCGAACGGCTGCGATGAACGGTTCGGTAGCCGCCCCTGACACGGCCGCGCCGCCCAACCCGGGCTCAAGATCCGACGTCCGTCCCCTTCCGGTGGCGATCCGGGAGGCACGTCCGGCTTCCCGAGAGAGCTCGTGAGACCCTTGTCGTGAGAGATCTGGGGACTCGCTAAGACGGTTCGCACGAGAGAATCGTATCGCAACAATCGGAGGAATGCGATAATCGAGTAGAGGGCTTTCGGTCGGCTTTCTGGAGCGAGGTGTTAAGATGCGGTCCTTCTCGCGGTTGATCCTCACGGGGTTGGCGTGCGTTGCGGTGGTGGTGGGGATGACCTACTGGCTGATGCGAGGGAATGAAGTCGGGCGATCGGCTCTCGGCACTCCGGCCCCTCGAGGGACTTCTGGAGTGAGTGAGGCGCCGCCCTACCCGAGTCCGACGGTTGCCACGTTTCCGGACCCGACCGCGCCGGCCGGTTCGTCGGACCGCGTGTTCGTCGACCCGCAAACGTTCGACTCGCTCATCCTGGCCGCGACCGCACAGTTTACCGACAAGGTCCGGGACGAGGGCTCACTGCGCGAGTACCGCGAGGTGATCGCGCATCGCGCCGAACGGGCCAAGGCGCAGCTCCGGCAGCAACTCGATGGCCTCCACCTCGGCCAGTCGCCGACCCTGGATGAGGCATTGCGGGCGCTCTGGGTCTACCGGCAGCTCGCGTTCGTCGCCCTTTACGAGGGGAACCATGACGAGGCGACGTCCTGGCTCGAGCGGTCTCTGGAGATGGCCCGGACGCGGGGCGTGCCGTCGTCGGTCCGGGCGCACATGATAGCCTTGCTGGGAATCAACGCTCTGCGCCGAGGGGAACAAGATAACTGCATCGGCTGCGTCGGTCCATCGAGCTGCATCTTCCCGATCGCGCGCGAGGCGATCCACACACAGCCATCGGGCTCGCGCGAGGCGGTCGATTGGTTCTCCGCGTACCTGGATGAGTGGCCCGGCGACCTGCGCATCCGATGGCTGCTGAACATCGCCGCGATGACACTCGGCGATTATCCGGAGAAGGTCCCGGCACGGTTCCGAATCCCGGTGGCCCCGTTTCGCTCGAAGCGCGACCTGGGTCGGTTCGAGAACGTGGCGCTCCGCGTCGGCCTCCTCACGCGAGGGCCAGACCTGGCCGGCGGCTGTATCTTCGACGACTTCACCGGCGACGGCCGCCCCGATCTCTTCACCACCTCGTTCGACGTCGTTCGAGGCGCCGGGATGTACGTCAATCGCGGTGATGGCCGGTTCGAGGACCGTTCGGCGGCGGCCGGACTGGACGAGCAGGTCTATGCCCTGAACCTCACCCGCGCCGACTACGACAACGATGGACAGCTCGACGTCCTGCTGCTCCGCGGCGCCTGGGAGAAGCCCGCCCGGATGTCGCTCTTGCGGAACAAGGGGAACGGGGTCTTCGAGGACGTGACTGTCGCCACGGGGCTGGCCGAGCCGATTTCCACCGAGTCAGCCGCCTGGGGCGATTACGACAACGATGGCAAGCTCGACCTGTTCGTCTGCGGTGAGTATCGGCTCCGGCCCGACCCCGACTCGGGCGAGTCGGCCTCGTACCAGCCCGATCCTCGGAATCACAGCCGGTTGTATCACAACCGCGGCGATGGCACCTTCGTCAACGTCGCCGCCGAGGCCGGGGTCCAGAACGATCGGTGGGCGAAGGGATCGGCCTGGGGCGACATCGACAACGACGGCGACCTCGACCTGTTCGTCTCGAACATGGAAGGGCCCGCCCGGCTGTATCGCAATCACGGCGATGGCACGTTCGTCAACGTCGCACCCGAGCTGGGCGTCGTCGGGCCGCCCCACGGCTTCACCTGCACGTTCTGGGATTACGACGATGATGGCTGGCTCGATATCCTCATCGGCGACTATAGCAGCAACCTGTCCGAGGTCATCGCCGATTATCTTGGCTTGCCCGTGCACTCCGACGATCACGCGTTCCTCTATCACAACCTCGGCACGGAGGGATTCCGCGAAGTGAGCGGCGAGGCCGGGCTCGCGCGGCCGATGCCCGTCATGTCGCTGAACGCCGGTGATCTCGACAACGACGGCGACCTGGACCTCCATCTCGGCACGGGCTGGATGAGCCTGTCGGGACTGGTCCCCGACCTGATGTACGCCAACGTCAACGGCCGGTTCGAGGACGTGACCGAATCGACCGGGACCGGCCACTTGCAAAAAGGCCACGGCGTCTCCTTCGCCGACTATGATGACGACGGCGACCTCGACCTCTTCGTCGTCCTCGGCGGCGGCTACCCCGGCGACCGCGGCTACAACGCCCTGTTCCGCAATCCCGGCCACGGTCACCACTGGCTGAAGGTCAGGCTCGTCGGTACCAAGACCAATCGGTCGGCCCTGGGCGCCAAGCTCCAGGTCGACCTGGAGCGACCCGGCGGCGTGCGCTCGATCCACCGCGTGATCGGCAACAACGGGAGCTTCGGCGGCAACAGCCTCGTCGAGTCGATCGGCCTCAACGATGCGAAATCCGTCGACCGCATCACCGTCACCTGGCCGACCAGCAAGACCACGCAGACCTTCCAGAACATCGCCGCCGACCAGGCGATCGAGATCACCGAAGGGGTGGACACGTACAAGGTCGTCACCAGGACACCGCTGCCATCGCCGAAATGAGGAGAGTCTCTTCGAACCCCGAATACTTCGGATGAAGGATTCGAAGGAGATGGGGCCGGTGCACCCTCGCTTCACGATCCGGAGCCTGATGATCGCGGTGGCCGCCATCGCCGGCCTGCTCTCCGTCCTGACGACCTGGAGGGAGTTCCTGCCCGTCCTCATCCTGGTGGGTCTTCCCGTGGTCGGTTTGACGGGCCTGCTCGCGCGCGTCCCGCCGCAACGGCCTGTGTGGCGTCTCTGGATACTCACCGTGATGCTGGGTTTTATGATTCTCGGAGGAGGCTGGCTCTGGGCGCGACTCGCCATCGGGATCTTCCGGTGGAAGACGGGATCTCCCCTTGATCGATCGGGGTATTATGCAGGATGGGGATTGATGATCCCGAGCTTTGTCACTGGCATTGGCTTGATCGTGCATGTTCTGGTACTGGCGATCGCCTGCGTGGATCGACGTCGATTCGGCCTATTGTTGCTGGTCGTGGGGTATGCGTTAGCACAGGCGATCAGTTGGTTCTTGCTCTTCGCACTGCTGGGCTTCGAGGCTTACTCGGATTGAAAAACGTTCTCCGTGACTCGGTTTACCGAGAGACTCCCATTTCGACTGGACCCATTCTGTGGGAGCGGTACACTCCGCTCAATGGCTCGCGAGGCAATCCAGCCGGTGCGACCACGGCTCCTGGAAGGTCCGATTGAAAACCTTACAACGCACTCGGCACGCTAGATGCTGAGGTTTGGTCGCTCGTGGCAAGCCGGCTTGCCGGATTCCCAACCCCCAAACGTGATTCCTGTCGGAGTACAACGATGTCTCGTAAGCTTTTCGTCTCCCTCATGGCAGCGACCCTGGTTTCTTCCGCAGTCTTCGCGCAGGACGGGCCGCTCCGGCGAGCCGGACAGGCCCTGGACAACGCCGGGAAGAATATCCGCTATCGCGTGGAAACCGAGATCGCACGCGGCCAGGTCGCGATCCAGGACCGCGAGGTGCTCAACCGCGTCGCCCGACGGATCGAGTGGGACAAGCAGTTTCTCGGTTCCACGCTTCGAATCGAAGTCCGGCCGGGCGGGACGGTGGTTCTCCAGGGGTCGGTGCTCAACGATGCGGTCAAGCGGCGCGCGGTGGACATCGTCGAGAATACGATCGGCGTCACCAGCGTCGTCGACGAGCTGGCGGTCGTGAAGGAGGTCAAGGTCATCAAGGCCAAGCCGGCGGCACGGGTGATCGAATCGAAGCCGTCGGTCACCACGGAGACGGAAGTGATCGTGAAGCCCTGATGATCCATCCGCCCCAACTCGCGGCGAACGCGCGCAGGCGTGGGACGCGGCTTGCAGGTCCTTGGACAGCTCGTGGCGGGAGCGCTGGAACGTGAGGAACATCGCGTTCGTCACGTCCTGCCGCACCCGCCGCGCTTCGGATAGTATCTGGTGAAGATCATCCTGCATCTTTCGGAGCGAGTCCGGATGGCTGTGTCGCATCTCCGCGACCTTCGGGCAGCACTCCGTGCGGTGCGACGCCCGCATCGCATGCAACTCCTCAACTCTCGCCCATCCTCGTCCGCCCCTGTCCCAGGAATCACTTCCCGGCCCGTCTGTTCGTCTTTCCGGACGTTTCCAAACGGCTCGACCTTGACGCCCCCACACCGCTCGCCACCCAGTCCCGTCCGGATCGTGAATCCGTAGACGCCCTGGATTCCGCCCGCATCGCCGAGCTGCTCGACCTCGTGCAGCTCCTTGCCCGTCTCCGCCAGCTCGCCGAGTTTCTCGATCAAGTTGGTCAGTCCGCCCAGGAAGCCGCCCAGGTCGATTCCCTCCGATGTGTGGTTCGGACTGGATTTTGGCATGAACGGCTCGCTTTTCCTTCAGTTGGGCCAGTGTAGATTCCACCGAGAATGCCGATTGCGACACCGCCGGTTGTAGCAAAGCCTAGGACATCGCTCGCCCGCGAGCGAACTGTGTTTCGCGGAAATGCCGGGACGGATGCCTTGTAGGGCGTACGAGCCGGTGGCGAGATCGGCGTCGCGGTAGCTGTAGGGTGGGTCGAGCCGCGATTCCTCGCGGCGCGGCCCACCGAGTGCGCCGCGGTGTTCGGTGGGCCTCACGCCGCCAAGCGGCGTTCGACCCACCCTACTTCCGGAAATGCCGGGACTGACGCCTCAGCCCCGCCGCGACCCGATCCGCCAGGCGTTCCAGCGCCGGCTGAGAGACCAGAAAGGCCAGGCGGAGCGGCCAGAATGTGAACAGCCTCGACAGCGGCGCGAAGGCCAGCACAAAGACCAGCGGCCAGATCAGGAGTGGAGATCGGCGTGGCGTCGCGGTCGCTCTCGTCGCCACAGTGGCCTAGCCGGAACCAGCACCGAGGATGATGGGAAAAGTGAAGAGCCACACAAGGAGCACCAGGACACTCCCAGCCAGACTCAGGAGGTAGATGCAAAGGGCCGCACTCGCGGGATCGGCCAGGGTGGCCACAACCCCGAAGCCCAGTGCGGCGACCCGCCGGAAGCAATAAAACATCCCCCAGATCACGGCGATCAGGACACCGTAGAGCGGGACCAGGGTCAGCGCCGCGAGGAGCTGCATCGGCAAATGGAGGAACCTGGCCAGAAGCCCGGCCACCACCGCGACCGCGATCATCAGGCTCCGGATCGTGAATCGCGGGCCCGGTCTTCGCATGGGACTTCCACCTGTGTGAAGAGAAGTCGAGACGCGGTATGAACGGCCCCGGACACGGATCGATTCCAGGAACTGCGTGTGTTACAATCGTAGGAATCACGTCCAGAGGGTCGTGCGGAGATCCGGGCCATGAGAAAGCTAACCATCGATCTGTTGATGCTCATCATCGCCGTGGTCGCCCTCGGACTCGGAGGCTTCATGGGACCGGGTCGGATGCCCTCTCGCGAAATCTGGCGTCGTCCGCACTGCCAGTCGAACCTGCGGACCATCGTCCTGGGGGTCCTCCAATATGCTAACAACCAAGGAGCCTTTCCGAGGGGGACATGGCCCAACGCCAGCCTGCCTCCGGACAAACGATTGAGCTGGTATGCCGCGATCCTCCCTTATCTGGAAGCTGAGGACTTGTGGAATCAGCTCGACAAGACCCAGCCCTGGGACGGCGATGCGAATCGGCAGATTGCCGGCACGCCCATCGGGATCTTGAGGTGCCCCGACGTTCCAGGCCTTCCTCCGGATCGCCCCATGCCGACGCAGTACATTGGCATCGCCGGCATCGGGGCCGATGCACCGCTCTTGTCAGAGGGCCATCCGCGGGCCGGCGTCTTCGGCTACGAGCGCCGGACCACGCTCGCGGACCTCAAGGACGGGGCCGCAAACACAATGGTCGTTGCCGAATCCGCGAGGGTGGGCCGGTCGTGGCTGGAAGGAGGGCCTGCAACGGTCCGCGGCCTCGATACCGCCGACCTGCCTTACATCGGTCCCGGGCGGCAGTTCGGCCATGTCCTTCGATCCGGCACCAACGTCGCCTTTGCCGACGGCTCGGTGCGATGGGTGAGCGCCAGGATCAACCCGCGTGTCCTTGAAGCCGTCTCGACGATCGCCGGAGGCGAGACCCTTCCCGCTGATCGGTTTCCCTGAAAGGACGGCCCGGTACTCGAATCCGCTCTCAAAATCAGGTCCGCCATCACGCCGAAATGGTCGGAGGGGAAGGTATTGCCGGGCTTCATGTCGAGGACGCTACGAGCAACGACGCGCCAGCCTGGATTCACCAGGATCTCGTCGAGGCTGCGGAAGCGGATCCCGTAGAACTGGTAAGTCGGGGTCCGCGACGACTCGCCGGCCAGTTCCGCGCTCGGATTGAGCCCCGACTCGGCGAAGATCCGCCGGCTCGGGGTATCCGGAGTCGCATTGAAATCACCGGCGACCAGCACGGCATCCGTCGGATCGCCGGAAGCGATTCGCTCGAGGATCAGCCGGACCGACGGGAGGCGCGCGGACTCGGTCAAGTAGAGGTGAAGGTTGTAGATCCGGAAGAAGCGTCCGCTGCTCTGGTCGCGGAGCCGGACCCAGGTGCAGATCCGTTTCGGTCCCAGCACGGTCGTCGAGGGCGGCTGGTCCGTCGGCTCTTCCAGCCAGAACGTGCCGCCATCGAGTTCCTGAAAACGGCTGGAGTCGAAATAGATCGCGCAGTGCTCGCCGGCCGACCGGCCGTCATCCCGGCCGACACCGACACGGCGATGACCCGGCAGCATGCCTGCGACCGCCTCGACCTGTCCGGGCAGGGCCTCCTGGACGCAGAGAATATCCGGCCTCGTCGTCGTCAACGAAGACCGAAGAGCGTCTTTCCGCACCCACCATCCGTGACGACTCCAGGGTGTTCCCCGCTCGCTGCCGCAGAGGATGTTCCAGGTCACGACCCGGACGATCCCGGCATCTCGCTTGATGGGAGGCATGGCTCCTCCCGGACTCAGGCTCGACCAGGCGAGGAGGCCAAGCCAGCACGAGAGAGTGCCGATGAACACCGTCCTCACCAGCCGGAGAGATCGTCCCCGGGGGCGGTCAAGCGAACGCGATGGAAGAGCCAGCACCCGCGGCCTGAGACGAGTCCCGAACATCAGGCACGCCAGCAGCGCGGCGATCGCCGCGAAGCTCCAGTGCCGGTGCCCGAACGGTTGGAATACGAAGACGGCCCCCGCCCAGGCGAGGATGAGCAGCAGGGTCACGAGGACGGTTCGAGTTATCGCCAGACATCGCATCAACATGGGTGTTGACTTTGATCGCTGATCGGAGAGGATCCTACCGTGGGTCGGTACTCGTACAGCCGTCGTTTCAAATGTGCACCGACTCGCCCAATCCCTGCCCGGCGGCTTCCATGACGGCCTCGGAATACGTGGGGTGCGGGTGCATGGCGTGGAGGATCTCCTCCTCGGTGGCCTCGAGCTTCTTGGCCATCACTAATTCGGCGATCAGCTCGGTGGCCTGCGAGCCGATCAGGTGGGCACCCAGGAGCTCGCCGTACTTGGCATCAAAGACCAGCTTGACGAAGCCCTCGGTCTCGTCCGAAGCCAGGGCCCGCCCGCTGAACTGGAAGGGGAACTTGCCGATACGGACTTCGTGCCCGGCCTCGCGCGCGGCCTTCTCCGTCATGCCGACGCTGGCCACGCCGGGGTCGGTATACGTGCAGCCGGGAATCGTCGTGTAGTTGACCGTGCGATCCGAGAATCCGCAGAGCCGCTCGATGCAGCACACGGCCTCATGATGGGCCACGTGGGCCAGCCAGGGCGGGCCGATGATGTCACCGACCGCGTAGATCCCCGGCACGTTGGTGACGTACCCGTTCTTCGGGTCGGCCTTGATGTGGTTCTTGACGATCTCCACCTTGAGGTCCTGGGCGAACAGGCCCTCGACGTTGCCCAGCACCCCGATGGCTACCAGCATCGTCTCAGCCTCGACCACCGTCTTGCCCTTGGGCGTTTCGACCTCGACCTTGACCCCCTTGTCGCTCTTCTCGACCTTGGTCGTCTTCGAGCTGGTGAGGATAGTCAGCCCGCGCTTGGTGAGACTCTGCTGCAAGGCGGCCGACACCTCCTCGTCCTCACCGGGCAGGATGCGGTCCAGCAGCTCGACCACCGTGACCTTGGTGCCGATCGCGTTATAGAAGTAGCCGAACTCCAGCCCGATCGGCCCGGCGCCGATGATGAGCATCGACTTCGGCTGGGTCGCCAGGGACATGGCCTCCTTGTAGGAGATGATGGTCTTGCCATCGAACTCGGCGCCGGGGAGTGGGCGGGCCCGAACGCCCGTGGCGATCACGATCGACTCGGCCGAGACCGTCTCCCCATTGACCTGGACCTGGTGCGGCGCGACGACCTTGGCAACCCCGAACTTCGAGTTCACCTTGTACTTTCGGAACAGTCCCTCGATTCCCTTGTTCAACTGGCCTGCCACGCTCCGGCTTCGCCGGATCATCTGGCCGAAGTCCCAGGTCGCCTGACCGCCGTAGCCGAACTGCGTCCCGTGGTTCTTGATCAGCTCCACGAGGTGGGCGTTGGTCAGGAGGGCCTTGGTGGGGATGCAACCCCAGTTGAGACAGATCCCGCCCAGCTTGTCGCGCTCGACGCAAAGCACGCGCTTCTTGAGCTGAGCGGCGCGGATCGCCCCCGCGTAGCCCGCGGGGCCGCCGCCGATTACCACAATGTCATAGTCGTAGGCCATGGTTCCCTTTTCAGCCGTGGGCGAGGTCCGAAGACCCGCGCCCCACAAAAACCGTTCAAACACCCGCGGACCCGCGCCCCCCCATCGACGAATCTCGACGACCCATGGTCGATGGCCGGTTCATCGGGACCAATGACGCAGTGGCCCAATTATAGGAGAGTCGTCGGCGATCGCCACCGCACCGTCTGGGGACGGTGGCTTTGACCCCTTCCGAGAGTCCCGACTCATGACTTGCGGGACGTCCTGATCCGGCGGGAGTTCTGGGCGGGCCCGGATGTGAGGTGGGCCGGACTTGCCGAGAATTGTGGCACAGATTGGCACTCGGTGACCACTATTGGCCGCGGCGCCCTCTCCGATCCCCATGGCCCCCAGCGAGTTCGGGCCGAGTCCCGAAATCGCGGGGACGAGCTCGGCCGCACGCGGCACAGCCCCGTGGCTCGCAGCCTGGGTTTCCGGTCGGTGACGGTTACACATGGTCTCTATTATTGAGTATACCGCAGGTTTGAGAATTCGTTAATGCACCTATCGCGGATTTCGGGGCGATTGGCTCCGGAACTCTCGACCACAGAGGGAGATGAAAAAATCCCAAAAATCGGAAGGCTGGGCTACTCAAATGACCAATTTGGCCCGAGCTGAGGGGGAAGAGGCACGGGTCGGAGCGTCGCACTCCCCAGGTTTCCCGCACCCGCCGCGGTGAGATCGGTGCTGTTCGACGAGGCGTCTCAATGACAGACCCCCCGAATACCGGTCAACCACAACGGCGGTTCCGGGACATCCAGCCAACCGGACCCGACCGCGCCACCGTTCCGCCTCGCGCCAGCGGCCCAGAGAAAGCCGGGGCCGTCTGAGCCACCGCGCCACGAGGGCAACGTCCCGCCCCCACCGTGATCTGTAACCCTCACGGCTGCATCGAGTTTGGGACCGGACACCTCCGTCACGCCATCGATGCAACCGTCCCAGAAAATGCCCTGCGCTCGTTCCATCCCCACTTGGGATCGCCCGGCCCCGAAGAGACGCGTTCCCGCAAGCGATCGACAAGAATCACAATCGATGCTTGGATGACATTGTACAAAATCTCGCGGCGCCTGCGACTTATGTCCGGAAGTGGCTTGCGGTTTGTGACCAAATCGTTATATAGGTAAAGGGTGGTCGTAGCGCATTCACCGGCGAACTGGTCGCAATTCGCTTGGGTATGGAAGAGGGTTCTGCGGGATCGGCCAGAAACCGCGGACGGTTTCCAGCGTTACAATCACTCACGGGCGCCCCGGTGAGCGCACGAGGGGTCGAACCGAGACGAGCCGTCGATTTGCGATCTCGTCAACACTCGGAAGGGGGAATCGCATGCGAGCACGCCGAGGCTTCACACTTATTGAGTTGCTAGTCGTCATCGCCATCATCGGCGTCCTCATCGCCTTGTTATTGCCCGCGGTCCAGCAGGCCCGCGAGTCGGCGAGGCGGGCCCAATGCACGAACAACCTCAAGCAATTGGGCCTGGCCATGCACAACTACATGTCGCAGCAGGGGACGTTCCCGCCCCTGGTGCAGAACGGGAGCTACAACGTCTGGGGGAACACGTACGGAACCAACGGGTTCTACTTCGATCCGTGGCCGCTGGACTGGACGGCGTCGCTGTTGGGCCAGCTCGATCAGATTCCGCTGTACAACCAGCTCAACTGGTCGGTCAGCTCGGGGTGGGCCGGGTTTGGCTCGGTGGGTTGGGACCCGCAGAATACGTCGGTCCTGTCCACACAGATCGCCTCGCTGCTGTGTCCTTCGGAGAACCAGACGCGGGTGACGATCGGCCCGGGGACGCGGCGGAACTACGTGGCCAACATCGGCGGGCCGGCCAACTTCTTCGCCTGGAGCGGCGCCTTGACGCCGCTGAAGAACCACCCGCCGTTCGACTACTCGGGAGTCTACTGGAACAGCAACAGCGGTACGACTTTCGGGATCGAGGCGTTCACTGACGGCAGCACCAACACGGCGATGTTCAGCGAGACGCTCCTCGGCTCCGGACCGGCCGGACCGATCTCGCTGTCCTCGACTTACCGCAAGGGCACCTATCAATGGCAGCTCACGATCCCGAATTACTGGGACCAGGGGCCGGCCGGCGGTCTGTTCGCTCTACAGTTCGTCCGCACCTGCCTGTCGCTGCCCGGCACGTGGATGTCCAAGGGGGTCAACTTCCCGGCCAATGGCAACATCTGGATGGCCAGCAACGCCGCCTCCTGCCTGTTGTGGTCCGCCTATAACCACTTCATGCCCCCTAACTCCCAGAGCTGCGCGGCCAGCAACAATTTCTACACCACCTCCTACGGTGAATTCATGGACGCTCTGCCGCCGAGCTGTAATCATCCCGGCGGAATCAATATTTGTTTCGCGGACGGGTCCGTCCGCTGGCTCAAGAATAACGTGGCCTACCAGGTCTGGTGGGCGCTGGGCACGCGAAACGGCAACGAGGCCATCAGCTCCGATTCCTACTGATGGCTCGGGGGCAACCACTCATTCTGGGGGCGGTTTCTGGCTGACCCTCGGACCGGAGAACCGGTGGCGCACCGCCCATTGGGAGGATGCGCCGACCGGTCCCCGAGGACCAGGTCGGGGCGCGCCTCGGTCGGCCTGGGTCCTCACCTCACTGGCTCATTCCCTGAAGGGAGTGTACTCCGCACGATCGAAGGAGTGCCCACGCAGGACTTGCCGGCGAAGCGCCGAGGTCAGTCGCCGGCCTGCGAGGCGGCTTCGCCCACGATCCTCCCTCGGTCGCCGTCGTCCACCTGCTGACCCAGCCGGCCAGGTCCCCCTTGCCGGCCCCAGTCCCTGCCCTCGGGACCGCACGACGGATCAAATTGATCTTCCGCCACGCGGGCCGGAGGGTTCCTGTGACACGTTCCACTCGCCGGTCTATCCCTCAATTCCTCCGGAGAAATCACCATGCGCCGATTTTGCTACGGGATCGCGGGTATCGTCCTCGTCGCGGCAGTCGCTGGTTGCAGTGATACGGGCCCACAGGATGGCAAGGTCCCCTTCAAAGGGACGCCCACCGACTCGCTCAACTCACTGACCGATCAGATGAAGAAGAAGACGCAATCTCAGGTGCAGAAGGAGGAGGAAGAGGCCAAGGCCAAGGAAGCCAAGCCTGCCGAAGCCAAGCCTGCCGACGAGGCCAAGCCTGCCGAGGCCAAGCCTGCCGAAGCCAAGCCCGCTGAAGCCAAGCCCGCTGAAGCCAAGCCCGCCGAAGCCAAGCCCGCGGCTAAGGGTGGGTGAGCGGGAGCTGGGCGAGGCGGTTCACCCTCGCTCGCCGATCCTGTTGACTCGCGGCTCATCGGAACCGCGACCCCTGGAGGGCCGCACGACACGAGCCATTTGCAATGTTTTACCTTCCCTTTGGGAGACCATATCGATGCGTCGATTTTTCGCGACAATGGTGGGCGCCGCATTCCTCGTCCTGGCAGCCTCATTCGTCGGCTGTGGTGGCGATTCGAGCACGGCGCCGGGAACGGGATTCTTGACTGAGGCGACTCCCCAGCGACTTCAAGTTGACCGATACCACTCAGTTTAACTCGATGGTTGATCAGATGAAGAACGCCCAGAAATCGGGGAGTTACACCCAGAGACCGACCCCCAAGGGGAAGGCGGAGGAGAGCCCGAAGAAGCAATAGTCCGTAATCCGTGGTCCGTGGTCAGAAAAACCCACACCAGGGCGCACGGCGGTCTTTTTTCGGGAGTGACGGACCACGGACCACGGGCTCCTGACTACCGGCTCGAGAGGAATCCGGAATGCGATTGACTGGCGCCCACCCGGTTTGGATCGGTGGGATCGGCGCCCTGATCCTTCTGAGTCTGGGCCTGAGCGTGGGGTTCTGGCGGGTCCGGGAAGCCGATCCCACCCGCGTGTTCCTGCGCGCCGATGCGGCGTACAAGGCCGGCCGTTATGCCGAGGCTGAGGCGGCCCTGCGCCGGCTGGAGCGGCTCCGTCCGCCCACGCCGGTCGATCGGTCCCTCCGCGCCGAGGTTGACGTCGCGTTCGAGCGTCCGGTCGAGGCGCTGGCCGAATTGGCGGCGATCCCCGACGATCATCCCCTGGCGCCGATGGCCCGGCTCAGGACCGGTCAGATCCAGATCCGTCGCGGGCTGACGCGGCCGGCCGAGGCGGCCCTGCTGGCCGCGGTACGGCTGCTGCCGCGCAGCGAGCAGCCTCGCAAGGAGCTGGTGTTCATCTATAACATCCAGCATCGCCAGGCCGAGCTCGACGCGGTACTGGGCGAGCTCCTGGAGCTGGATGCTCTGGACTACCAGTACGTCCTCCACTGGACCAAGACGCGGAACGTCGTCTGGAACCCCAACGGCGATCTTCCCTCGCTGGAAAAGTTCGCGGCGGCCGACCCGGAGGACCGTTGGTCGAGGCTGGCGCTGGTCGAGGCCCTGCGACGGCTGGACCGGCTCGACGACGCCGAGCGGGCCCTGGCACCCCTGCCGCTCTCCGACCCCAGGGTGCGGACCAAGCGCGTCCTGATCGCGATGGATCGCGGCGATCTCGCCTCGGCCGAGTCGCTGCTGGCCGAGGGACCGCCCGACGATCCCCAGTTGGCCCGGCTCCGCGGCCAACTGGCCCTGCGGCGCCGCGATGGGACTGCGGCCGTCCAGCAATTCCGCATCGCCCTGGCCGCCGATCCGATCGACCGCGTGGCGCTCTCTGGACTGGGAACCGCCCTGGGCCTGCTCGGCCGGACTGCCGAGGCCCGTCCCTACCTGGACGCCGCCCGCCGCCACGACGACCTCTGGAAACTGGTCTCGCGCGCCGCGACCACCGAAGGCGAGCACGATCCCAAGCTCCCTCATGAACTCGGCATGGCCTGCGCCGCCATCGGCCGTAACCAGGAGGCCCGGGCCTGGCTCCGTCTGGCCATCAGCCGCGATCCGCTCGATGCCGAGAGCCAGCAGACCCTCTTCGAGCTCGAGCATGGCGCAGCCTCGCGATCGCCCAGCGGTTCCCATGCCGGAGCGGCCGCCCAGGCCCACGATCCGGCGCCGTCCACGAATCTCTGATCCCGTGGCTCCCGTCTCCAAATTCTGCTTGCACGCACCTGCACTAGCCTGTATAACTTTTGATGAGACGAGAGTCGGGCCAACCAACGGCGGTTGCCCACATTCCGGATCGGATCGGAGAGGCGGTCCGGAAAGCCCCAAGAGGCCCGACAGAGGAACGGGAGCCGACCCGATCTCCCCTTCCCTCAAGCCTCGGAGCGGCGACAGAAGTCCTGGTTCGTTTGACATTTCTGTCGTCCCTCCGGGGCTCGAAGGACGGTCGTGAGGCGATCAACTTGGGGCTCTGACGCCCCTGGAAGCGTCCCTCCGCTCCGCCGGGGCTCCTGGAACAGACTCTGACCGCCTGGTGGCTTGGCGCGCACCTTTCGGACTGACGGATAGTCGATCTCCAGGTTCCAAATGGGGGGAGTGCCTGATGCGCGGCGTCATCAACATCGTGATCGGTCTGATCTTCATCGTCGGTGGCTTGACGGGCAACTTATCTTTGAGGGGAACCAACAGCGGTCCCTTGCTGGCGGTGGTCGGCGTGGGCCTCGTGGGGTTCGGTGTCTACCGCACCATGAACAAAGGTTGAGATCCAGGCTGGTGTGGACCGCGGGCCGGGAGGTCCGTGGACAGGTCTCGCCCCTGTTCATCAGGTTGCCGATCGACCGACCCCGCATGCCAGGGGCCGAGGGCTGGCGATCCGGATTCGCTTTGCTCTATTTTTTATAGAATTTCCTTGCAGAGGCTGGGACGGTCGTTTTATAGTGCACGAACTCATCGATCGTGTCGATGGCCCGAAGGGGATTGGCAGGACCGACGGTCGTGCATCTCGTGTGACAATGATTCCTCAACCGGTGCGTGTGGATTTTCCGGTCGAGCCCGTATTGCGGAGCCCTTTCAGGGTCCCGGTGAGGTCGCGGCTCGTGGTGGGGATTTTCCTCGGTCTTTTCGGGTCCGGCCAACGCCTTGTCGTGTAACAGGTTACCCACGTTTTTCCAGTGAGCCCGACCCCCGTTCGAGAGCCGGTGGTGGAGTTCGCCGGCCTCGGCCTGGTGGAGATGCTGACCCATCGCGACACGATCGTGCGGTCGTTTGGTCGCCGGGATCAACCAGAATCGGTCGGCGGCTCGAGTGCCAGGCGGCATGATGTCCGTGTGACCTCATGCTGTCGCTCGGGCGCGAGGATCTTGGAGGTGATCGTCTTCGATCGAAAGGCTAGCGAGAATCGGCCCGTGATGGAGGAGTCCCTCGGGTTCTCGCCGGACACGGTCATCGCGAGCGGTTGTGCGAGCCGTCATTGTTGACGTCTGTCGCGATCCGATCGTCGTGCTCGGTTCGCTTGTCCAAGTGACCAGGGCCAATCGGTCCCACCATGGAATGCGGGGCTTGGTCCGGATCCCGAGATGGCCGCCAGCGAGACCGGCCGATCTTCGGGACCCAAGTGTTGTCCCAGTTGCGGCCGGAAGGCCGCTGTTCGTTCATACCGTTCATTTCCCTCATTCGCTGTCAGCGTATCACTCGAACCGGACTTGCTTTTCCGGGAAGGGGATGGGTCATGGCTGAGTCATCGCGACCTCGTCGCGCGTTTACCCTCATCGAACTGCTTGTCGTCATCGCCATCATTGCCGTGTTGATCGCTTTATTGCTTCCGGCGGTTCAAGCCGGCGCGAGGCGGCCCGCCGGGCGCAGTGCACCAACAACCTGAAGCAGATCGGTCTGGCGATGCACAACTACAACTCCCAGCAGAACTGCTTCCCACCCCATGTGCAGAACGGCGGCTACGCGTCCGCCTGGGGAGGTGGTGCTCTCTTCGACCCCTGGCCGCTGGACTGGACCGCGTCGGTCCTGCCCCAGATGGAACAGCAGCCGATGTACAACTCTCTGAACTTCGATTTCGGCTCGACCGGCGTGTTCAACCGGACCGTGGTGAGCCAGAAGGTCAACTCGCTGATGTGCCCATCGGAAAACCTGAAGGTTCCGGGGGCCGCTTCCACCTACGGCTGGAAAAGCTACCACGCGAACGTCGGTGGGCCCTCCGTGATCATGTCCTGGAACGGCATGTTCACCACGCTCTTGACCGACCAGTTCGGCCAGAACGGCGTCTACAGCAACAGCAACTGCGGGGTGGTCGACCTCGCCTCGGTCACTGACGGCACGTCCAACACCTGCATGGTGAGCGAGACTCATTTGGGGTCCGGGCCGGCGGCCGGCCCAAGCTTGACACTCTCCGCCTACCAGAGCCGGGGCGACACGTATATGTGGCGGCCCGTCAGCGGTCAATCGACAACCGGTTACGACCTGGGTCCTCTGGGAGTCCCAATCGCCCTGGCGTTCGTCAAGAGCTGCCAGTCAATCCCCGGCCTCACTCCAGCTTTCGGCGGGCTCTCTCCGCCCAATGGAAACTACTGGATCGGCGGCAACCCGGGCTCGTGCATGCTTTGGGACGCCTATAACCACTTCATGCCCCCCAACAGTATTGCCTGCGACTCCACCACGGACGGGAATACGGGAGGCTACGGCTCGGTGTGCGACGCATTCCCACCGGCGAGCAACCACCCTGGCGGCATCAACATCGTCTTCGCCGATGGCTCGGTCCATTTCGTCAAGAATAGCGTCAACCTCCAGGCGTGGTGGGGCTTAGGCACCCGGAACGGGGGCGAGGTCATCGGCTCGGATCAGTATTGAGTTCCAACGTCGCGAGTTGCCAGCACCAGTCAATCCCGCAAATGGCAACCACAAGGAGATTCATCGTGCGGACAACGCGTTGCGCCATGATCGCTACCATCTTCTCGGCCTTCTTCCTCGCTGGCTGTGGCGAGAGCGAGGAACCCACGAAGGTTGATATGACCCCGAAAGCCCCGCCCAGCGAGTTAAAGGGGATGCTGAATGATCAGATGAAGAATGCGAATATCAAGGAGAAACCGGCTGGGAAGTGAGGGACTTCCCGAATCGGTCCCGGCTCGGTGCACCGCCGGCCCAACAGCGAGCGGGATCGATCGAGAATCACAGGGAAGGTATCCGGTCCTTGTGGTGCGGGCGTTCCGCGGCCGGTAGGCTCAGCGGGCGGGACGCCCACACCACGACGGACCCCAGTCATTTCGGGCCAGTTCCCGCGGGACCTCGACCAATTGAGGGCACGATGGTTCGATCCCGGATTGTCGCCGGCATCGCCATCGGTCTGCTGGCGGCGGTTCTCGGCTGGGTCGGCTGGCTGCTGGTCGGCCGTTGGCAGGTTCGCGACGGTCTCCGGTGGGCCACGCGCCGGATGGACGCGAAGCAATATGCCCTGGCGCGCGACCGGCTGGCGTGGCTCTCCACCTGGTGGCCGCAGCGGGAGGACGTGACGTATCTGCTCGGGGCGTGCGAGGCGGAGCTGGGACATCCGGAAGCGGCCCTGGCCGTCTGGGGCCGGGTGCCGTCGGGCTCGCCGCGAGCCGCCGTGACGAACCTCGCCGCGGGCCGGCTCCTCGTCCGCGCGCTGGGCCGGCTGGCGGACGCCGAGACCCGCTACCGCGCGGCGGCGCGCGGCACCAGTCCCACGGCCATCGAAGCCCGCTGGGCGCTCGCCGAACTGCTGCTCTGGGAGGGGCGGTTCGTGGAGATCCGCCGGCTGCTCCACGAGATCGAACGAGCCGGGTCGCTCCGCGACCGGATCGATGCACTCCGCGAGCACTGGCGGCTCGACTCGGTGATCGTCGCCGCCGAGGAAGTGCAGCCGTTCCTCGACCAGGCCGCCCAGACCGCGCCCGAGGACAACCGGGTCTGGCTGGCGCGGGCGTACCTCGCCACGCGTTACGGCCGCTATCGCGAGGCGCGCGACTGGCTCGACCGATGCCAGGCCCGCCATCCCGATGATCCGCTCTTGCCGCGTGCCCGCCTCCAATGGGCTTTGGCCGCCGGAGAGCCCGAGGCCGCGCGCACGCGCTGGCCCAGATCCCGGCCGAGAGCGTCGATGCCGCGGAGCGATGGTCGCTCCTGGCCTGGTTCGCCGCGCGGCGCCCGACGTCCAGGCCGAACGCGCGGCCCTGGAGAACCTGATCGCGATCGAGCCCGCTCAGACCCCGGCGCTCGATCGCCTGGCCACCCTGGCGGTCGAGGCCGGCGATCCCGCCCGCGCCACCGCGCTCCGCCGCCGTCAGGAGGAATTCCTCCGCGACAAGGAGCGTTACCGCCGCCTCCTGATCGCGGATCCCAGCCCGATTCCCCAGGACGGGCTGCACGAGCGCGCGCGACTGGCCGAGCGACTGGGGCGCTGGTTCGAAGCGCAGGGCTGGCTGACCCTGGCCCTGGAACGCAACTCCGCCGACCAGGCCGCCCGCGAGGGACTCGATCGGCTCGCCCACCCCGCCGGCACCAAAGCCCCTCCGACCCCGCCCTGGACCGTCCTGCTCGACCGGCCGAGAGGCTCCGATCACCCGACGGCTGCCGCAACGAACGATCGCGCTCGGCGCGGGTCTCCCGACCCCGCCGAAAGGGCTGGGCGTCCCGATCGCTCCTCACTCGCCTTTCGCGACGATGCCCAGACCGCCGGGCTCCGCTTCATCTACTCCAACGGTCAGTCGCCGCAGCATCAGATCCCCGAGACGATCGGCGGTGGCGTCGCGGTCCTCGACTACGACGACGATGGCTGGCTCGACGTTTATCTCGTCCAGGGTGGAGTCTTCCCGCCCAGGTCCGATCGATCCGGCCCCGAGTCGGGCGATCGCCTGTTCCACAACCGGGGCGACGGCACCTTCGAGGATGTGACCGAGCGCGCCGGGATCGCGGATTGGCCGCGGGTATGGCTTCGGCGTGACGACCGGCGACTACGACCATGACGGCCGAGCAGATCTCTTCGTCACCCGGTTCGGGTCGTATCTCCTGCTGCGCAATCGAGGGGACGGTACGTTCGAGGACGCGACCGGGCGCGCGGGTTTGGCCGGTGCGCGCGACTGGCCGACTTCGGCGGCGTTCGCTGACCTCGACGGCGACGGCGACCTCGATCTTTATGTCTGCCACTACCTGGCTTGGGATGCCGAGCATCCCACGCTCTGCCCCGGCCCCGGAACGCCGACGCATTACGTCTCCTGCCTGCCGCTTGGGTTCCCCGCGATGGGGGACCACCTGTTCCGCAACGACGGCGGCCGGTTCGTGGACGTGACCGCGGCGGCCGGGATCGTCGACCCCAACGGCCGGGGGCTCGGGGTGGTCGCCGCCGACCTCGACGACGACGGGCGAATCGATCTGTTCGTCGCCAACGACATGACGGCCAACCTCCTGTTCCACAACCGGGGCGGCCTGCGGTTCGAGGAGATCGGCCACCTGGCCGGGGTGGCCTGCAATGCCCAGGGCGGCTACCTGGCCGGCATGGGCGTCACCTGCGGCGACCTCGACCGCGACGGCCGGCCCGACCTGGCCGTCACCAACTTCTTCGGCGAATCGACGACGTTCTACCGCAACCTGGGCCAGATGATGTTCGCCGACGCCACGTCGGCCGTCGGGCTCAAGGCCCCCAGCCGGTTCCTGCTGGGCTTCGGCATCACGTTCCTCGACGTCAACAACGATGGCGGCCTCGACCTGGCCACGACCAATGGCCACATCCACGACGTCCGGCCCAACATCCCCTATGCCATGCCCGCCCAGCTCCTGACGGGCGATCCGGAGGGCCGACTCACCGACGTCACCGACCGGATCGGACCCCCCTGGACCATCCCGCGCATCGGCCGCGGGCTGGCCCGCGCCGACCTCGACAACGACGGCCGCCTCGACCTGGTGCTCGTCGCGCAGAACTCACCGCTGGCTTACTTCCACAACCAGACCGAGCACTCCGGCCATTTCCTCACCGTGCGGCTGGAGGGAACCTCATCGAACCACGACGCCATCGGCGCGAAGCTCAGAGTGACCGCGGGCGGCCAACGACAGACCGCCTGGCGGCTCGGCGGTGGCAGCTACGCCTCGGCCGAAGACCCGCGGCTCCATTTCGGCCTCGGCCCGGCGCGTACGATCGACGAACTCGAGGTCCGCTGGCCCTCCGGCCGCGTGGATCAATTCCGCGACTTGCCCGCCGACACGGGCTACCTGATCCGCGAAGGGGAGTCGAGACCGCGTCCGCTCCCCGGCTTTACAACGCGAGATGGGTGAGGACCTTTTCGGTTCGGGCGGGTCTCCGGGCACCCGAAGGGTCGCCGCCGTGAGCCGAACCGAAGGTCTCATGACGGGCCAGGGGACACCAGCCTCGCTCTCCCGGAGTCTCGTTGTTTTAGGGGCTCTTACGACGCTTGCGGCGGTTCACCTGGGTTGGCCGTACCACGCGCCCCTGGTCCCCGACCGCCGCGGTGCTGGCAGTCGCGATCTCGGCTCGCGCTCCGATCGCCACCCTCGCGGGTGAGGATACGTTGTTCCGAGGGCTTCGCACCCCGCCGTTGCCGGCGACGCACGCCTCGGTAGGGGACTGCTGGCAGAACAGCAGGTGTCGTCACCTCCTTTGATGGAAGAGCGTCACAGTTCCTGCGATACCATCGTGTTGCACGCAGACGGACCCAAAACAACGCTAAGCCGGCTGAGCCCCATCGAGCAGGGCGGTAGGCACAAGCCGTACTCGAAATGAATCAGCTCCAGCAGCTCAATCCAGGTACCAATGGAGGACACCGAGCGGGTCGCACATCAGGGCGAGGCAACCCGCCAGCCACGCGAGGGAAAGGGCCAAAAGAGGTCGGCCGTTCGATCGACGGACACAGCAGACCACCGACAGCAAGATGCCGGTACAAAGACAGATCATCGAGCCAATGGATACCGAGAAGGCGAACATGACGTAGGGCGCATCGACGACGGGACTCATGTATTTCGGATCGTCGAGCGAGGGTCGCGCGCAGTGACCCAGCACGCACCACGCCGTGGCCCAAGTGGCGTATAGGTAAAACAGCACGACCGCCGGTTGAAGCGAACAAGCCCAGCTCGCGGCTTCGAGCCGGCGCCCTGGCGCGGCGATCATGGCGGGGATGATGACGACGAGGCCGAGGCCGACCAAAGCAAACGCGACGCGTACGTCTCGCCAGGCGAGGAGAGCGGCGATGACCGCTACCGCGACCATCAGTCGCCCGATCGTGAACCGCACGCGCCGCAAACGCATAACTTGTCCCCTCTTCCCGCCATCCCAAATACGACCCTTTTCGGCACTCCTCTCCAGGGTAATCAAATCTCGCCCAAGAGGCCCCCGATCCCCCCGGTCGGCCCGCGCCTCGACCCCGCCCCGCCCGATGACGTCCGCGACGGTTCTCGGCGGTTCGGTCAGGCATCGCCACCCTGACGGGGTCGTCAGCCGTAGTCAATCACGGGGTCAAGAACCTTGATGAGACTCGCGGTGCCGGCCTACTTGGTCTTGCGGTCGGGTTTGAGGATGACGACCTCGACGTCTCCCTTGGGGTGCTGCGGCTCGAGGATGGACTTGACGCGCGCGGCAGTCGCCTCGACGTCGGCATCATCGCGGACTTCCAGGATGAGCCGCGAGAGCTGCGTCTCCACGGCCTGCTGCGACCCCGAGCGATTGTCCACGATCCGCTCGCCGAACCGGAGCTTGCAGGTGTTGAGCGGGATATAGACGTCCTTGTTGAAGTCCTGGGCGGCCAGGTTGCCGCCGATTCCCGCCGAGCTGGCCCGCTCGGCGGTGACGCCGACGACCGTATAGTAGTCGGTGCCCAGCTTGACCGACTGGTTGAGCGGGTTCCCGTAGGGGAAGAGCGTCTTGGCGGTCTCGTGGGCCAGCACGGCGTAATTCTGATAATTCTCGTTATCGGACGCCGTGAGGAACCGCCCCTTCTCGATTTGCAGCAGGTTGAACTCGGCATATTCGTGGGTCGAGCCGACCACCCGGCCCTCGAGGACATAGGTGCCGCGCCGGATCTGCTTGCGGATCTCGCGAATCGGCAAGATCTTGCGGATGGTCGGGATCGTCTCGACCATCCGATCGAAGTCGCTGTACTTCAGCCCGTAGTTGAGGATCCGGGTCGGTCGGCCGGACGAGGCCCGGGCTTCGCTGGGCTTCACCGAGCGGACTTCTATGTATGTCGGCTTAGGAGGAGAGACAGTCTTGCCGTTAGCTGCCTTGGCCGGAGGGTCAACTCCCTGGCGCTTGGGCTGAATGAGAATGAGGGCGCCAGGTGCGTCGACGCGTACCGGTGTGTCGCCGGTTATCGCGACGACCGCCACCTTGCGCGGCGGCTCGCCGTCGCGAGAGACCAGAATGTGGTAGGTCCAGCTCGGTGAGCCGACGTGCTGGGGCTTGACGGTCCCATCCTTCGGTCTACCGATTCCCGATTGGGCGAGAACGACGGCACCGGCGGCGAGCGCTGCCACGACCGCTGCGGCCGTCATCACGAGTTTGACCTTGCGCAGGAACATGGATATCAGGACTCCTTCGGTAATGACAGCGACCGATGTGGGAACGGCGCTCGCCGTTGCCGCGTAAGCGACCGTCGAACTCGGCCAAGCCTGTCGGCACAGCCGCTCGAGCGGCGCCGCCGGCGGATGCGGCCGCCAGCGCAAGCGCCGGTGCCACGCCCCGACGCACGAGCCGCCCGCGCAGCCTTTTCCTTCCCCGGGCGAGGCGGCTCTTGACCGTTCCGACCGCGCATCCCAGATGACGCGCGGCTTGCTCGTGGGTACGGCCCTCGAGATCACAGAGCACCACCACAACCCGGAAGCGACCCGGCAGGCGGTCGATCTCGTCATGGATGATCTTCTCGAGGTCGTCATCATTGGCATGATGCGGCGGCGCCACCGATTCGGGCCGGAGCGCGGCCGCCGCGTGTTCGTGCGAGCGGCGCCGGAATGTCGCCGATCGGTCGTGAACCGCAGCCCGATAGGCCGCCCGGTACAGCCAGGGGGCCAGTGAGTCTTGTGCCCAGAGCGATCCGGCCTTGCGAGCCAGGGCCAAGAATGTTGCCTGAAATGCGTCTTCGGCCGCGTCCTCGTCGCGGAGCACGGAACGACAAACGCGCAGGACAAACGGCCCGTGGCGCTCGACCAGTGCAGCGAAGGCCAACTCTCTCGGCTCACCACGGTCGGTGGCGAACCGCTCGAGCAACTGGCCGTCGGAGAGCGCGCCGATGGCGCCCACGTTGAAGAGAGTCCGGAGTTGCACGAGCGCATTGCCGCTGTTCTTGACCGCCATGGGTCGTCACTTCCGGTCAGGTTTCCGCAAATCTCACGAGTAAACGCCGCGAGCGGCCTCGCGCGTTCCCGATTTGTTGCTCACCAAACGATTTTCCGTCCAGGTCCGGGGGTTCCGGGGACACCATGCCTCGTTCTCGGCGTTACCGCTGGTGCTGAACTGAGACACCGAGGTTACTCCTAATTATTGCGCAGGCCCACGGTGTGGAAGTCAGATGCTCGCGCTCCGAATGCGCTCGATCCTCAGTGTCACTCGCCAGCATGGTGACAAGCATTGACCAACTAACCAGAGCGGTAAACCGCCGCAAACGGATAGCCCAAAGGGCTTTCCGTCGCTATCCATTGACAGCGAATTCAGCCGGGAATTGGAGGCGCCGTGAAACAAGCCCGCATGTTGCTTGGACGCAAGTCATTGAAATTAAAAGACTTATAGCACAAGAACTGGGGGGCGGGAATTGCACCCGCGGCCCATTTTACGTAACAGTTTGCCCTAAGCGTGGTTACGACACGGCACTTACTCGCTGGCCGGAAATGGGCTGGGAGGCGGAGGCACTCCGGGAGTTGGTCGCAAGCTGGCACTGCCTGACGCCTACCGTCAGGGCCGCGATCATCGATCTGATTCGGTGAGGGCGAGAGTTGCGCCGGGGTCAAACGTCCAACTACCGCTGGTCTCTCCTTTGCCTATCTTCTTGGCGCGAGCGTGCGATTAGATTGTCGTCCGCGTTCGCGGGCCAAAAAATCGCGACCGTGCTTCCGTCGCCCGCTGATCTTGTAGCCCGACTCTGATCGGGACTTCGCTACCGTCCGGTACGTAACTGAGCGACCGAAAACCAAAAACAAAGGCTGACACCGCGAAGCCCCACTTGACTCTAATGCCCTCTGCCCGATCGGGTTACGAAGAATCCCTTCGGGCTCGCTCAAGAAAAGCGTCCGGTTTCGGCGTTTTTCGCATCTTAGTGAAATGGAAGAGTGCAGAGTGAACTTGTTCGGTCCAATGACGCATCGAACCTGGGTATCTTTGTCGAAACTGAGAATCTGGATCAAGTCCCGATTTTGTTAAAGATTCTTAAAAATCTTTGAGATGCTTCGCTTGTTCACCCGATAGTCAGCGGTGTTATGGGCACGATATCGCGGGAATCAAAGGCACCCGACGGAACCTCTACGGTGATCCGCGAAGACCGTTGATCGAGGCGGGACACAGTCTGTCCGCTTCGCGTCCATGAAGGACGCAACTGTTTCCTCACTTCTTCTGCGGAGCAGAACATGAAACTCGCACGTCGGAACCGCGGTCTCTTTCCCGTCCGGGGTGTCAGACCTTCCAGGATGTCAGACCTACTTCCTAATTCTTTTCGGACGGACCGAGTGCGTCCGACCGATCGTCCTCGACGTCGAACGGGTGGGCAAAAAGCTTGAAATTAGGTCTGGCACCCGGAATAGCCGATCGAAGCTGCGGAAATGGCCGGAGAAATGGCTGCGACGGAGCTGGCGTGTCTGGCATCCACCTTGTGTCAGCAATCTGACTGGCAGTGACAGCCTGTCCACGAAAACCGCCAGAAGGTAAACCTTTTGTCCACATCAAGGGTTAAGAGATTAACCCTGTGTGTTTTTGGACGAATCCTTACCGACATCCGGCGTCAGAAAACAAAGTGCACTCGAGCCCGGTTGGCAAGGTTTTGCCCTTCGCTTCCACGTATGCAAAGGAGTGTCCCGGTGTCGTTCACGATTTGCCTTGAGAACACCAGGCGAACCTTCGTTGGCGCGGTGGAACCGATCGCGCTCGCCCGTTCGGGCCATCCGCTCGAGACGGCTATCGTGGGAAGTGTTCGAAGATCGCATCCTGCTGGCCGGGTTAACCGCGTTTGTCGATCCCGACCCTTCGCCGGGCGATCACTTTGGCGCGGCGGTGGTCGCACTCAGCACGGGCAACGTGGTCATCACATCGCCGTTCGACAACGCGGGTGGCACGGGTGCCGGGGCTGTTTATCTGTTCAAAGGCACGACCGGCGCGCTGATCAGCACTCTCATCGGTTCGCACGCCGGCGACAACATCGGCAGCGGCGGCGTGACGGCCCTCGCCGACGGCAACTACGTCGTGAGCAGCCCCGACTGGACCAACGGCCCGGCCGCCGATCTTGGCGCGGTCACGTGGGGCAGCGGCACGGCCGGCGTCAGCGGCGCCGTCAGTGCCACGAACAGCCTGGTCGGAAGTACAGCGAATGACTCTGTCGGCAGCCGCGGCGTGACGGCCCTGAGCGACGGCAACTACGTGGTCACCAGCCCCAACTGGACCAACGGCGCGGCGCTTTTGCGGGCGCGGTCACGTGGGGCAGTGGCACGGCCGGCGTCAGCGGCGCCGTCAGTGCCACGAACAGCCTGGTCGGCAGTACGGCGAATGACCAGGTCGGCATCAACAACACCAACACTGCCACTGCCGGTTGGGGTTTTTCCGACAACGGCGTGACGGCCCTGAGCGACGGCAACTACGTGGTGGACAGCCCCAACTGGAGCAACGGCGCGGCCGCCTCTGCCGGCGCGGTCACGTGGGGCAGTGGCACGGCCGGCGTCAGCGGTCCCGTCAGTGCCGCGAACAGCCTGGTCGGCAGTACGGCGAATGACCAGGTTGGCGGCGGCACCGACGGCGGCGTGACGGCCCTGAGCAACGGCAACTACGTGGTGAGTAGCCCCGCCTGGAACAACGGCGCGGCCACCAGTGCGGGCGCGGTTACGTGGGGCAGCGGCACGGCCGGCGTCAGCGGTCCCGTCAGTGCCACGAACAGCCTGGTTGGCAGTACGACGAATGACCAGGTCGGCGGCGGCCCCACCAACGGCGTGACGGCCCTGAGCAACGGCAACTACGTGGTGAGCAGCCCTGACTGGACCAACGGCGCGGCCGCCTTGCCGGCGCGGTCACGTGGGGCAGCGGCACGGCCGGTGTCAGCGGCCCCGTCAGTGTCGCGAACAGCCTGGTCGGCAGTACGGCGAATGACCAGGTCGGCGGCGGCGACACGAGCGTGACGCCCCTGAGCAACGGCAACTACGTGGTCACCAGCCCTGACTGGGCCAACGGCGCGGCCGGTGATGCAGGCGCGGTCACGTGGGGCAGCGGCACGGCCGGCGTCAGCGGCGTCGTCAGTGCCACGAACAGCCTGGTCGGCAGTACGGCGGGTGACTCTGTCGGCGAGAACGCCGGCAGCGTGTTGGCCCTGAGCAACGGCAATTACGTGGTGAGCAGCCAGTACTGGAACAACGGGGCGCGCGGGCGCGGTCACGTGGGGCAGCGGCACGGCCGGCGTCAGCGGTCCCGTCAGTGCCACGAACAGCCTGGTCGGCACTACGGCGAATGACGAGGTCGGCGATGAGATCTCGCCCCTGAGCAACGGCAACTACGTGGTGGTCAGCCCCGGCTGGAGCAACGGCGCGGCCGCCTATGCGGGCGCGGTCACGTGGGGCAGCGGCACGGCCGGCGTCAGCGGCGTCGTCAGTGCCGCGAACAGCCTGGTCGGCACTATGGCGAACGACCAGGTCGGCAGCGGCGTCAACGGCGGCGTGATGGACCTGAGCGACGGCAACTACGTAGTGGAGAGCCCCGCCTGGAACAACGGCGCGGCCGCCTCTGCGGGCGCGGTCACGTGGGGCAGCGGCACAGCCGGCGTCAGCGGCGCCGTCAGTGCCACGAACAGCCTGGTCGGAAGTACGGCGAATGACCAGGTCGGCTTCGGCGGCGTGATTGCCCTGAGCAACGGCAACTATGTGGTGAGCAGCCCCGACTGGACCAACGGCGCGGCCGCCTCTGCGGGCGCGGTCACGTGGGGCAGCGGCACAGCCGGCGTCAGCGGTCCCGTCAGTGCCGCGAACAGCCTGGTCGGCAGCACGGCGAATGACGAGGTCGGCGGCGACTTCAACGGCGTGACGGCCCTGAGCAACGGCAACTACGTGGTGAGCAGCCCTAACTGGACCAACGGCGCGGCCGCCTCTGCGGGCGCGGTCACGTGGGGCAGTGGCACGGCCGGCGTCAGCGGCGCCGTCAGTGCCACGAACAGCTTGGTCGGCAGTACGGCGAATGACAGGGTCGGCGGCGGCGGCGACGGCGTGACGGCCCTGAGCAACGGCAACTACGTGGTGAGCAGCCCCAACTGGACCAACGGCGCGGCCGGTGATGCAGGCGCGGTCACGTGGGGCAGCGGCACGGCCGGCGTCAGCGGTCCCGTCAGTGCCACGAACAGCCGGGTCGGCAGTACGGCGAATGACCAGGTCGGCGGCGGCGACGGCAACAGCAGCGTGACGGCCCTGAGCGACGGCAACTATGTGGTGACCAGCCCCGACTGGTCCAACGATGCGGGCGCGGTCACGTGGGGGAGCGGCACGGCCGGCGTCAGCGGCATCCTTTCCACCATGAATAGCGCTGTCGGGTCGGTCGCCAACAGCGGGTTGGGAAACGTGGTACTGGACAATGTGAACGGCACATTCTTCGTCCCATTCGTGACAGATGGGGGCGGCCAGGTGCTCGTCGGGTCGCAAACCACGGGCTTTCCGGCCGCCCAGACGATCCCGACCCCGACGCCGACACCGACACTCCCGCAAGTCCCGACCCCGACGCCGACACCGACACTCCCGCAAGTGCTTGCGATCGCCGACGTGTCCTCCGAGAAAGGCCTGACCTTGTTCACCGTCAGCTATAACGAGCCACTGAGCTCGAGCTCGGCAAGCAATTCCGGCCTGTACCAGGTCTTCGCGGCCGTGACGAAGATCGTGAAGAAGCATGAAGAGACGCGATTCACCAAGGCGCTGGCGATCCGGAGCGTCAGCCTCAACAGTACCAGCAGCACGGTGACGATCAACCTGGCCAAGCCCTTCAAGGGCCGGGTCGAGGTGATGGTCCAGGGAAACATCACCGCGGGCAACGGAGCTTCGAACAGCGTTCGTTTCACCCAGGATCTTCGATTGAGCATGCATCGCAATCAAGGACGGGAGAGGCAACTGGGACGCAGTTAGGGAGAGGCAACTGGGACGCAGCGAGAATTTCAACGCTGTAGCCCACTCTGTCCAAGCAACTGAATTGGCGCGAATCGCTGGCTGGCCCGCTGTGCAGAGGTCATCTGGCTGCGCTGGAGTTAGGGTGTCATTTTCCCCCAGGACTCTGAAGGATGACCAGACCGCCAAAGAGGCTGGATCACTGCAAGTCGAAAAGGGAGAGGGCGTTCCGCCATTCTCCATCGTTAGTGAGTTACGCGGGAAATTCGAGTCGGCGGGAAACTAATCCGCGTCCTTCCTGATCGCAAATCATTGCGTTGTAATGACTTGCAAGCAATGGGGTGGAGGCGGCGGGAATTGCACCCGCCGCCTCGGATTATCAAATGGTTCTGACCATTGCCTCTGTGGAACCGCTGGTGTCAGGTGGAACCGCTGGTGTCAGGAACCGCTGGTGGGAACCGCTGGTGTCAGATCTGTTTGTGCGCCGTGCAAAGTCGAGGATCTTCAGCGGGTGCGATTCCCGCCTGGCAACTGGGTCGCTCCAGCCAGTAGCTATCGGAGCGGCGGTGGAGGTAACGAAACCGTCGGAGCCTTCGAGACCAACGCGTCGCTGTGGCGATGCGGCGAGCAGGCAGGCCGTAACCTGAGTGAACGTCGAGCAGGCCTCGAACTGACCAATGTGGACGCCGACCCGGCCCATCGACGGGGAAGGCCGCAGCCGCTGGCGAGCCAGGAAACGGTGGGCATACACCGTCCCGCGAGCGATCCGACCCAGTGGGCCACCGGGGTAATGACGACGGCATGTCTGTACACGGAGATTCCTCGGAACACGGGAAACCCCAAGCCGTGAGGGCGCGTGACTCTCAACCGGACGCCCGCGAGGGACCGGCCGGGCGGCCTGGGGTGGCGGAGAGGCCCGTAGGACTGTCGACGCCGGGTAACTCCGGTCGAGGGAAGGGGCCTTGGTTCCAGGTCAACGCAGCCAGCGGCTGACAGCCGGGAGATTGGCGTGAGCCTATCACCTCCACCCAAGGTTGGGACGTTGCAGACGCCGTTGCACACCAAAGCGAAGCACGCGCCCGATTATCGGTTCTACGCCCTGTATGACAAGATTGATCGCCGGGACGTCCTGGCCTTCGCCTACGAACGCTGCCGTGCCAACGGCGGTGCGCCGAGGATCGACGGCCAGAGTTTCGCCGATATCGAGTCGTCCGGGACGGACCGATGGCTGGACGAACTGGCGGACGAACTTCGAGAGGAGACGTATCAACCCCGGCCGGTCCGACGCGTGTACATCCCCAAAGGGGATGGCAAGCAAAGGCCGCTGGGAATCCCTTGCATCAAAGACCGTGTGGTCGAGATGGCTGCAGTGCTGGTCTTGGAGCCGATCTTCGAGGCCGACCTGGAACCGGAACAACACGCCTACCGCCCGGAGCGCAGCGCCCTGGACGCCGTTGGCCAAGTGGAACGGCGGCTCAGGACGGGGCACACCGAGGTGGTGGACGCGGACTTATCCGGATATTTCGATAGTATCCCCCATGCCGAGTTGATGAAATCGGTGTCCCGGCGGATCAGCGACGGCCGCATCCTGCGGCTGATCAAGAGGTGGCTGGAGACGCCGGTGGCAGAGACCGACGCCAAAGGGCACCGCTGTCGAACGACCCGGAACAAGGACCAGGGGATGGGGACCCCGCAAGGGGCTCCGATCTCACCCTTGTTGTCAAACATCTACATGCGGTGCTTTGTGAAGGGATGGAAGTCTGGCGGACCCGAGCGACGTCTGGTCGCGCGGATCGTGAACGACGCGGACGACTTCGTCATCGGCTGTCGTGGTACGGCCGAGGAGGCCATGACCGTGATGCGGGGGATGATGTCCAAGCTGAAACTCACGGTGAACGAGACCAAGACGCGGCTCTGCCGCTTGCCGACCGAGACGTTCGACTTTCTCGGTTACACCCTGGGCCGGAACGACGACCGACGAACGGGCCAGGCCTACATCGGGCCCCGCCCCTCGCGGACGAAGATCCATCGGCTGTGTAGCGAGATCAGTGACCTGACGACGCGAAAGACAACGGGGCTGGATGTCGCGGCGCAGATGGGTCGGATCAACCGCAAACTACGTGATTGGTCCCACGATTTTCGCATCGACACCATCAACCCGGCCTATCGCCAAGTCAACCACCCCATCCGCTACCGGGTGCGTCCGTGGTTGTGCGCGAAGTTCACGGTCCGGGGTCAGGGGACGACACGATACCCTGACGCCTACCTGTACCAGGAGTTGGGGCTCTACCGACTCCAACGAACGTAGCCGCGACCGGTTCGTGAGCGAAGGTGTGAACTCAACGATGAGAAACGCCTTGTCCCAAAGCTGGATGCGGGAAAACCGCCCGTCCAGTTTGATGAGCGGGGAGTGGAAACGGGGCATCTCGCTACCGCGCCACTCCTCGACTCTACTTCGGTCACCCTGACACCAGCCGTCCCTGCGTATCTTGCACGCGCGGTCCGACGACACCGAAGCACCCACAGGGGTTGCCTCTGGCCTTCTGCGGGCTGGATCAAGCCGCTCCACCTGGCCGCTGGGATGCGCGTTGTAGGGTGGGTCGAACGCCGCAAGGCGTGAGGCCCACCGAACCCCTCACCGCAATGTCGACAAGAATTCCAGCAAGTCCGCCACCTGCGGGGCCGTCAGATCGCGGAGCAACAGGTCGGGCATGAGTGACCGCGGCTGGGACACGAGCCGCTCCACCTGGCCGCTGGGGACGCGCACCGTCTTGCCCTGCGCGTCCTTGAGGACCACCTCGCTCGCTGATTTCTGAACGAGCAGGCCGGTCAGGACTCGGCCGTCCTTGGTCTCGAGCAGGTAGGAAACGTACTGGGGATCGATCGTCCGGGAGGGTTCGAGGATCTGGTCGAGCAAGGCGATACGGTCGTACTTGAGTCCGATCCCGGTCAGGTCGGGCCCGACCGATTCGCCGATGTTGCCGACCTTGTGGCAACTCTTGCACTGGGCGGTAGGGTTCGTGGTGAAGACCGAACGCCCGCGCGGCATCACCGCGGATTGCCAGGATCGCGGCTCGGTCGACCACGTCGCCCAGCCGCTTGACCCGCTCGCTTTCGGGAATGAACCGCTCGAACAGGTCGCGGACCTCGACGTCCGGATTCGCACGCACGATCGCCACGACCTCGCGACGAACCGACTCGGAAGCCCCACCATGGTCGATCCAGCCGAGCAGCGACAGCGCCCCGCGGGTTGACGAGGTCAGCCGGCGGATCGCCGCGAGTTGGTCGGGGTCGGGAGACCCGCGCCCAGCGCGGTCGGGGTCGGGAGACCCGCGCCGAGCGCGGGGAGATCCGCGCCCCGTGTGGTCGCCGACACGGAGCGATTCGAGCGCGGCGCGGTCCTCGGCGGGGATCGCCGCGACCCCGCCGGACGAGTCCGGCTTCGGTACGGGCATCGCGGCAATCCAGTCGTGGATCATCCGGACCGCGCGGCACGTCGACCTCAACCGAGCCGAGCCGGGGCATCCGGCCCCCGCCCATCTTGGCGACGCGATAGTACAGCACCGAGCGCGTCGGATCCCCCGGCGCGATGATCCGGGCGCCGGCGATCTGGAACGTCCCCTGGATGGGCCGGACGTCCACGGTCCTGGTGGCGTCGAGCGGCACTTCGAAACCCAGGGCGATGTTCGCCGTGCCCCCGGCGTTGAACTGGTGGCAGTGGGAGCAATTCGTCTGGAGGTACGACCGCGCCCGATCGGCGAGGCCGGCCGACTCATCGTAAGGATTGACCAGCCTCGGCAACCGGGCCGGCTCCGGTGTCCATGCCAGGAGCCCGGCTTCCGACAACGCCGTCAACTGGTTGACCGGGACGCCCTTCTCGTTCTGGGTCCGATTCATCTGGAGCGTGTTGACGCCCAGCGGCGAGGCGGACTGGAAACCGAAGATCGTCGTCTTCTTCTCGACCCAGGGATTATGGCAGAGGACACACTCGGCGCGGGTGTGGATGCGATGAGTCCGCTCCCGGCGCCTGGTGGGTGCGTTCGGGTCGTCGATCGCGATCGTCCGGGTCGTCCCCGCGGTATCGGCCAGCACGGCGTCGGACTGGTCGTCATTCCAGACGTACGAATACGGCCGCCATGCGCCGTCGAGCAGGTGGAGGACCTGGGTTTCCCCCCGGCGTCGGCCGACCGGCTTTCCGTCCGCGGTCCCGACGTAGACGGTCCGGACCAGCACGGAGCCGTCGGGAAAGCGCCAGTTGCCTTGAGGGTCGAGGCCGACGCGTCCGTCGTTGGGGACGGCCAGGAACCGCTCGGCCGTCGCACCGTCGGCCCAGAGCTCGGAGTTGATCGAGTAGGGGATCACCCCCGGGGCCGGCCGGTGGTCCCGCGTCGAGGCGAACAGGCCGGTCTCGCTCAGCCGGCGCGGGAAGTCGTGCTTCGCCTTCGCGGCCGGGTTGCGGATCAGGCGGTAGATCTGGTGCGTCCGGTCGTGGTTGACCAGGTAGAGCTCTCCGTCGTTGGACTCACCAAAGGCGGCCAGGTGGATCGGCGTCCGGGCGAGCTCCTGTCGCCAGGTGACGGTGTCGCCCGAGCAGCGAAGCCCCCAGACCGTGCCCGTCTGATAGTCGCCGTAGACGTAGACGCCTGCCAGCTCGGGCAATCGCGTTCCGTGGTAGACATAACCGCCGGTAATCGAAGCAGCCTCGGAGTGGGGATGCGCGACCATCGGCGGCAGGATGGGCGTCGGTCCCCGCCGGGCTTCCACGTTCACCGGCTGGGGCCCTTCCATGACGCTCCAGCCATAATTGCCCCCGCGCTTGACCTTGTCGATCATCTCCCAGAGCTCCCAACCGACGTCGCCGACCCACAGATCGCCGGTGGCCCGGTCGAAGCTCATCCGCCAGGGGTTCCGGAAGCCGAAGGACCAGATCTCGGGCCGGACGCCCGGCACCTTCACAAATGGATTGTCGGGCGGAATGCGGTACGGCTTGCCGGGCTCGGTGTGGTCGACGTCGATGCGAAGGATGCTCGAGAGCAGGTCCGAGCAATCCTGCCCGGTCAACTTGATGTCGGGAGGTGAAGGGGCGGTCCCATCACCCGTGGAGATATACAGATACCCATCGTTGCCGAAATCGAGGCAGCCGCCGTTATGACCCCCCGACCAGAATCTCAGGAGGACTTTCTCGCTCTTCGGGTCGATGACGGGAGGATCGCTCCGATTTGCCTCGAATCGAGCGACGACCGAGCCATCCTCCACGTCATTTCTGAGGACGTAACAGACATAGACATAGCGATTCTCATCGAACTTGGGATGAAAGGCGAGTCCGTAGAGCGCCGTCAGGCCGGGGTGGACCCTGGCGAGGTCGATCGCGAGATCGACCCTGGTGGCGCCAGGGTCGTTCGGGAAGGAGCCGATCCGCCCGGGGAGCTCGCCGACGAAGAGCCGGTTCGTTCCCCTGGCCGGGACCAGCACGACGGGGAACTGGAGCTTCACGCGAGGGAAGGCCGGCTCGACATGAAACGGCGGTGGGGGTTCGGGCGTGCCGATCATCCGGGAACTTGTCCAGGGCACGCGCAGCGATCGCTCGCCGGCGCGGCCCTCCCTCGTGCCGATGCCGATCGTACCAGCGGCCATCAACGCCAAAACGACCCCACGTCGGATCCTTGCTGGGCGGGGGCTCCTCATCCGTTGCGTTCCTCTCAGAGCTTGTGAAAGAAGTGGATTGCAGATTCCGAATTCCAAATTCCAGAATCATAAACCCTTGGCGGATCAGGGTTAATATTCATTTGGAATCTTGCATTCGTTATCTTGGAATCGATTCTTTCACAGCCTCTCAGGTTGATCTTGAACTTGCCCGATGTCCCGGGCCAGGCTAACATCCCGTCCCGTGTCCTGGCCGATGCGCTGTGGTCCGCAGGGCAGGGCATCTTCGCATCACGATCGCCACGCGGCATTCGGAGCGCGTGATTCGAATGTCCTGCTCGTCATTCTCAAGCCATTATCATGGTCTGCCGGCCGCCTCGATGTCGACGGGGCCCACCCCGGACGCGGCCGTCCGGTTCGTGGAACGAGCGACTTGGGCGTTCGTGGGCCTGGGGGTGCTCCTGCGGATCGCGCGGTACGCGATGGACTTTCCCCTCTGGTGGGATGAGGCGTTCGTCGCGGTCAACTTCATCCGTCGCGACTACCTCGACCTGCTTCGTCCGCTTGACTACGGGCAGGTCTGTCCGGTGCTGTTCCTCTGGGCCGAGCTGACGGTCGTGAAGCTGCTGGGCTTCTCCGAGTGGTCGCTCCGGCTGTTCCCCCTGATCTGCGCCCTGGTCAGCGTCGGGCTGTTCCGCCATCTGGCCGGCCGGGTCATGCGTGGGATTCCGCTTCTCCTGGCAGTGGCCATCTTCGCGGTGTCCTTCCACCCGATCCGGCACGCCGCGGACGTCAAGCCCTATGCGTCGGACCTGCTCGCGGCCCTGGGCCTGCTGGTGGCAGCTTTCGAATGGTTGCGAGACCGGGAGCGGGCCGGGGGGATGTGGGCCCTCGCGGTGCTGGCGCCGATCGCGATCGCGCTGTCGCACCCGTCGATCTTCGTCGCCGGGGGGCTCGCGCTGGGGCTGGCGCCGGCGGTTATGAAGGCCAGGCGACGAGATGTCGGGATCGCCTACGCCACATTCGTCCTGAGCACGGCCGGAGTGTTCCTCGCCCTGTATGCCGCGTTCACCCGCGCCCAGGCGGCGGCCACCCTGACGCTCATGCAGGCTCAGTGGGGCGCGGCGTTCCCGCCGGTGGACGACCCGGTGGCCCTGATGCGATGGCTGGCCACCGTGCATACCGGGAGCATGTTCGCCTACCCGTGTGGGGGTGAGCGCGGGGCCAGTAGCCTGACTCTGATCGTCTTCGCCGTGGGGGTGGTCGTTCTGTGGTGCCGGCGTCAACGGACGATCGTGCTGGCCGGCCTGGCACCGTTCGGCATGGCCCTCGCCGCGGCGGCGTTGCGGCGGTATCCCTACGGCGGCGTGGCCGACGGCTCCCCCGCGCGGGTCATGCAATACCTGGTGCCGAGCATCTGCCTCCTCGCCGGCCTCGGCGCCTCGGCGTTCCTGGCACGGATCACCGATCCCCGGCTTCGGCTCCGGGTCCTGCGCGCCGGTCTGGTCGGCCTCGCCGCGATCGGGATCACTCCGCTGGTCGTCGACGCGTTCCACCCGTTCCGAGCGATCCATGCCCAGCGGGCCCGGCAGTTCGCACGGCGGTTCTGGCCCGACTTCGTCCGCGATGCCGAGCCGGTCTGCCTGCGCTGGGATCTCGGCCTCGGCGATTGGAATTCGACGAACCTGAACGTCGCCGTGTATCTCTGCAATCAGATGATCTACTCTCCGCAACGCCGGCAACATCGCGAACCTCGATGGGAGTCGGTCTCCGCGAGCCGGCCGCTCCGTTGCGTGCTGCCGCTCTCCGATCCGGCCGAGCCCCGGGTCGCCGCCTGGCTCCACGCCATGGAACAGGGCTATCACTTGCGGGACCGTCGGACGATCGTCGTCGACATGGCGGCGCCCCGGGCCAAGCCGCGCACCGAAAAGTACGTCGTCTATGAGTTCGTGCCGATCGAGCCGACGTCCGCCCACCGCTCACTCGCCTCGGATCGCCATCAGTTCATCGAGGAATTCCTGGTCGTTTTTGGTGATGCGGAGGATGTGCTGTTGATCCTCTTTGGACAGGATGCTGCCGTGCTCGAGCAGGATGCGGAGCGTGCCCAACTGCCAACTGTGAATGGCGTATCCCACAGCATTGAATTCGTACAGGATCTCGTTGGCGGCGCCAGGATGGTGCGCGAGCATCTGGCGCGTCCCTGCCTCGTCGCCGCAGGCCACGTAGCAACACAGATGCGCATCGGCCCCATGGTCGATCAAGTACTGAATCAGTTGGTCGCTGCATTGCTGCGACGTGCGGTGCAGTGCCGCGATGCCAACCGCGTCAGACCGATTGACATCCGCCCCGCGCTCGACCAGGAGCTTCACCGCTGCGAAGCGGTTGTTGTGGGCGGCGTGGAACAGTGCGGTTTTCCCTTGACGGTCTGGACTGTCAATCCGACTGCCGTCCCGATCCAGGATCGACGCGATGAGGTCGGTCCGCCCCGTCGCCGCGGCCGGGAACAGATCGATCTGTGCGTTGTGGTCGAGCAGCCGTTGAATGATTTCTTCGGCCGGCTCGAACTTCCACGGACCGCCATGACAGGCTTCCATCAGAGCGGTCCCGCCACGGTGATCGAGAGCGTTCACGTCGGAATGATAGTGGAGGAGAATGTCGACGACGTCGAGGTGCCCCGCTCGCGCCGCAAAGTGCAAAGCGGTCATGCCATCCGGGGTGGTTGCCCGCGCCAAGTCCGGATTTCGCTTCAGCAGAATCTCGGCGTCGGTCGCCTTGCCGAGAATCGCGCATGTGAAAATATCAACCATGGCTCCATGCTCCAACAGAAAGTGGATGGGCTGCTGGTTGCGAAAAGCGCGGCGGTATAAAATGGCCTGCACGTGGTTCTCGATCACAAGCTGGTGCATGCTCCTTCCGGGCGGACGGGAAAGGTTGGTTTCACGGTATCTGCCCCTTCCTTGCGGAGTGAACTTCAAGAGACGGCCTGTCGCCTGCGACTCGACGGCCGCGCGAGCGCCACACGCGAACGATGACGACCGTGCCGCCGACAAACCCGATCAAGTAGCTGGTGTCATGTGCCCAGAGGTCGCCGAGGAACCGCGCGTGCCGGTCGTGGGGGATGTGCGAGGCCAACGGGTCCAGCAGGTAAACGGTACCGATCCGACCCAGGATGAAGCCCACGACGCCGGCCAGCAGGGCCGAGACACCCATCACGGCCAGGAGGGTGAAGATCGGCCGCACCAGTGACGACACGCTGCGTTTCGGGCGGCGTCCGGCCCGGGCGGCGAGGGCCAGGGGGATCCCCAGCAGCAGGCCGGCCCACCAGGTCGCGATGATCCCCCAGCCGATCCCGAGCAGGGTGGGAGACTCCGTGTCAAAGACCGGCGGATGGCCGATGGTGAAGTACTCGACGCAGACGCGGGCCGTGATCTGATCGTGCAAGATCCCGTAGACCACCGCCGCGGCGATGCTCAGCACGACAATCGCGACGCCGTGCATCCCGGTTCCTCCGCCTCCGAGTCCGAGTCGCTCGGGCCGGCCCTCCGGGAGCCCATCCCGAAACGCCGGTCCGGTCCGTGGGATCGCGGTGGATTGTATCGCCCTCCCACGCGATCAGGTAGATGTCCCGCAACGGGATCACACAGGCTCCGGGCGTATGTGGCCGGTTTGGGCTGGCGCGTCGCGGGTCGCCGCCCTGCGGGGATCGCCGGTCTGGCGGAACCGAGCCGGTTGCGATTCCCCAGGCGCTGGCCGATTGACCGGCAAGTCCTATCTGATACATTAGACGAGCATCCCGTGCCGGAGACGGTACTGGGATCTCAACCGAGGGACGCCGATCGTGGCGCGCCGGATGACGGTATGCCCGGTCGAACGGCCCTCATGACTGACAGTGAACGATGCCAGGACTTCCGAACCGCGTGTCCCGCGAGGCGTTCCCACGTACGAGCTGATGCGGTTGTGAAGGCCGGGCGCCGACAACATTCCCGACGATCTGAGACGACGACGAGGATCTCTCACGTGGCGGAAACCTGGGTCGCGCTCATCGGGGCACTGACCATCCTCTGGGCGATGGTGTCTCTGCGAGTGCTGCTGGCTGGCCGGTGTTCGCTTCCGGTGCGGATCGCGCATCGGGATCGCCGGCCGGGCTGGTCGTGCGCCGGCCAGGTTCTGAATCCCCGCGCGAGTTTTGCGGTGAGCTTTTCGCCGCGCCGACGGGCACTTGCGTTTCGGTGTTTGACCCGATTTCTTGGCGAGATGCCCCCGCTTCGAGGGCTGCGTCACGAACGCGGAGCGCGCTGTCACGACGGTGCGGAACCGAGCTGGGAACCTTGCCATCCGATCGAACCGCCTCGCCGACCCCGGCGAGTCTGCGGAATGCTCGTTTGAGACGTTGACGGCGTGCGTGCCCTTTTTCGCCCGCTCGGCTCGGGATTGGCCGTTCGATGGAACGGACCGCCTGGGCCACCCTCCCATGGGCGCCTCCATGTGCCTGCGGTGTGATCCCCTCACGCCGGCTTCGCCGTCGCGGAGAGGCTGCGGACCGGGTCGTCGGTCGGAAGGCTTCGGCGGGCGAATGAGGTGGACGGATTCCCGTGAGTGAGTTCGTGGGAGTGCTCGTCGGCGTGTTGGGTGGATTGGCCGCCGTCTTCCTCGGCACCTGGCGGAGGGCTCAATTCGCGCGCGGACTGGCCACCCAGATCCTCGCCGACGCCCGCCGCGAGGCGGAGACCATTCATCGCCAGGCGGACCTCGGGGCCAAGGAGGAAGCCCTCCGCCGCCGGGAAGACCTCGAGGCCGAGTTCGATGTCCTGCGCCGCGACCTCCGCGAGCAGGAGAAGCGCCAGGAGAAGCGGGCCGACCTGCTGGATCAGAAACTCGATTTCATCAACAAGAAGGAGCGCGATTTCGAGATCGCCCAACGACAGATCGCCGAGCACCAGGAGGAGCTCCGCCGGCAGACCGCCGAGGTTCAGCAAACCCTGCGCGACCAGATGGAGTCCTTGCATCGGATCGCCCGCCTCACTCCCGATGAGGCGCGGGACCTGCTCCTGAAGCGCGTCGAGGAGGACCTTCGGGGCGAGGTCGGCGGCATGGTCTTGAAGCATCAGGCGGCGATCCGCGATAGCTGTCAGCAAAAGGCGCGCGAGATCCTGACCACCACGATCCAGCGCTACGCCGCGTCGCACACCGCCGAGGTGACCGTCAGCACGGTCGACATCCCCAATGACGAGATGAAAGGCCGGATCATCGGCCGGGAAGGCCGGAATATCCGCGCCTTCGAGAAGGCCACAGGGGTCAACGTGATCGTCGATGATACGCCCGGCGTGGTCATCGTCACCGGGTTCGACAGCGTTCGGCGCGAGATCGCCAAGCTCGCGCTGGAACGGCTGATCCAGGATGGACGCATCCACCCGACCCGCATCGAAGAAATCGTCAAGGAGACCCAGGAGGAGCTGGAAGGGCACATCCGCCGGCTCGGCCACCAGGCCGCCCTCGAGGCCAACGTCGTCGGGTTGCACGAGAAGATGCTGGACTACCTCGGCCGGCTTCACTTCCGCACCAGCTACTCGCAGAACGTCCTGAGGCATTCGCTGGAGGTCGCATTCCTGACCGGACTCCTGGCCGAGGAGCTCGGGCTCAACGGCGCCCTGGGGAGACGGTGCGGGCTGCTGCACGATATCGGCAAGGCTGCGGATCATGAGATGGAAGGAGGTCACCCGGTCGTCGGCGCCGAGCTGGCGCGGCGCCACGGCGAGCCGAAGGAGGTCATCCACGCCGCGCTGGGGCACCACGACGACCTTCGCGTCGAGACACCTTACACCATGCTCGTCTCGGCCGCCGACGCCATCAGCGCCAGCCGCCCCGGCGCGCGCGCGAGACCCTGGAGAAATACGTACGGCGGCTCGAAGAGCTCGAATCGCTCGCCCTCGGTTTCCCCGGTGTCGAGCAGGCGTACGCCATCCAGGCCGGTCGCGAGGTCCGCGTGATCGTCGACAGCCAGCAGCTCGACGACGCCGCCTCGGCCAAGGTCTGCCGCGACATCGCCCACTCGATCCAGCGCCAGTTGACCTATCCCGGTGAGGTCAAGGTCACCGTGTTGCGCGAGAGCCGATCCGTCGAATTCGCACGCTAAGCCCTTAGGGCGCGAACCGCTCCCGGCCGGATTTGAGATTCCAGATTCCAGATTCCAGATTGCAGATTGCAGATTCCAGATTGCAGATTCCAGATTGCGCACTGCCGAGGCCCGATGCCCGATTCCAAAATGCCTCTGAAAGTCCTGTTCATCGGCGACGTCGTGGGGTCGCCGGGCCGCAAGATCCTTTGCCAGGTCTTACCGCGGCTCATCCCGCGCTGGGGCCTGGGCCTGGTCGTTTGCAATGCCGAGAACGCGGCCGGCGGGTCCGGGCTGACGCTCCGCTGCTACGAAGAGCTGGTCAACGCCGGCGTGGACGTCATGACCATGGGCGACCACGTCTACCGCAAGGATGAAATCTTCCAGATCTTCGAACGGGCCGGTGAAGTCCTCCGCCCGGCGAATTATCCCGAGGATGCGCCCGGACCGGAGCTCTCGCTGGTCAACGCCCGCGACGGGACCAGGGCCGCCGTGTTCACCGTGCTCGGTCGCACCTTCATGCGGCCGGTCGACTGTCCGTTCCGGGCGGCGGATCGCATCCTCGATCGGGTCGGCGGCGGCACCCGCGTCGTCATCGTCGACGTCCACGCCGAGGCGACCAGCGACAAGCAACTCCTGGGCCGATACCTCGACGGCCGGGTCTCGGCCGTGCTCGGCACCCACACCCACGTCGTCACGGCCGACGAGCAGATCCTCAAGAACGGCACAGCCTACCAGACCGATGTCGGCATGACGGGGCCGCACGATTCGATCATCGGCCGACGCTATGACCGCGTCCTGTCGGCGACGCTGACTTTCGTTCACAACTATTTCGATGTCGCCACCGGTGACCCGCGGCTCAACGGAGCCCTGCTCACGATCGATCCTCAGACCGGCCATGCCCTCTCGATCAGCCGGGTCAGCATCAATCAGACGGAAGCCCATCGACTGCTCACCGATTCGTCCGAAGATCGCCGTGAGGCGTAAGGGGCTCGGGACCAGCGAGAGCGAGATCCCGTGCGAGCCCAGCGATGCGACGCACTCTCCGTCATGGTGAGGACCGATTGCCTCAACAATTCCCGAATGTTTCCGAAAAGCCACGTCTGGAGGAATCTGTCCGCCTGAAAGACCTGGACGATGCTTGTCGAGCTTGCTTCAAGGTTGATCGTTATGTAGGTTCGTGGGCAGGGCGAAGTGACTTCCTGACCCCAAATTCTCGAAGTTCCGGTCGATCCAAGTATTTCAGTCCGCGAGGCAACCCATGTCGCACCCATTGCGCCGATTCGTTTTCTTTCTGACAGCGATTACCGCTTATTGCTTACCCGTAACCGCAAGGGCGGGGAACCTGCTCATCAACGGGGGGTTCGACACGCCGACGCCCGGACTTTCACCTCCCAACTATCCCACCTCAATCAGCGGTGCGCTGGCCTCTGGGTTCTCATCGGCCGCGGATTGGACCCTTTTTAATGGTCAACCTATCACGACGAGCTCGGAGCTCCTGCCCACCACCGATCCCATCAACCCCAGCAACCCCTTCATGATCCACGTTACGTCGGTTCCTACAACTGGAAACTTCACCGCCTTCAGCGGGCTGGAACAGGGCTTCGCCACTCAGGTTGGCGTCTCGGTCACGGCTTCGGTCGATGTCAACGTGTTGCAGGGTAGCGTCTTACTCGGCATCTACGCCAACAACGGTGGCACTCTGCTCAATTATATCACGACCAACATCCTCGGGTGGCAGACGCTCACGGTCACGCAACCCGGGAGTACTGATCCCAACTCGGAGCCCAACCTGATCGTCATTTATTCCGATAATTTTGCCGTGAATGCCACCAATGAGTTCTACGCCGATAGTGCGAGCGTCACGGCTGCTGTTCCCGAGCCGGCCAGTGGGCTCCTGGCCCTGATCGGAATGGCGGGTGCGGGGCTGTGGTTCCGGAAGAGCCGTCCGGGACAATCGCACCTCCGGGCCGAGCCTTTAACCTAACGTCACAAGACCTCTGTCGGCACGGGCGCCGGCCGAGCCCGCCGGGCCCGCAAGATTCTTGGTGCCTTGTCTCGATCAGCCGCCCGTCAGCCCTGCGGCCGGTTTCCTTGACGGCGATTCTACTGGCTTGCCAGCCGTTCGAGACGCGCCAGTCCACGATAGATCCCTCGTTCAACAGCGCGAGGATCCTCGAAGCGCCGGCCTTCGAGATAATGCCATCGCATCCAATGCTCGCCGATGAGCAGTGCCGACGATGACTCGAAGGCGCCGATCAGGGCGGACTCTGCGACGTCCAGTGGCCGAATTCGTTCGTAGGCGTCCAGGGCCTCGGCGCAGGCCAGCGGGTCGCCGTCGAGCCACTCGGTCATCAGTCGCACAAGATCCCCGGCAACGCACTCGACCCCCATGGCGCCGAAGTCGACCAGGCCGCTCACGCGGTCGCCTTCGAAGAGGAAGTGCTCCGGCCGCGCATCGCGCAAGCACGGTTGGAGGGGGACAACTCGGCGGGCGGCCTCGCGGAGCGGATTCAGGAGCCGGGGCGCGACGAGCCTGGCCAGACCGACCCAGCGCAAGGCCGCGTCCCGATATTCGGCCGTTTGAGGTTCAATTTTGCTGAAAATGGCCCGTTCGAGTGCGTCGAGGCCACTTGGGAGCAGATGCACGAGGGCCTCATAACGATGCCCGAGCCCCGGGGAGACATCCTCGCGCCCTTCTACGGCCAGGCATTGATGGAACGCGCCCAGGGCCGCGAATGCCGATCGTAGGCGGCGTGGCTCGGGGGGGCGGGCGGTCTCCTGCACCCCCGCCATCCAGGGAGCGAGTTCCCAGAATCGGCCCTCGTACTCCTGGAGAGTGCGTCCGGCCCGGTCCTGGATCGGATCCGGGATGAATCCCAGCCCGACTGCCAGGGATAGCCAGCGATGGACCTGTTCGAGATGCGCGCGACCCGGCCCATGGGGCGGCCAGGCGCGCAACGCCAGGACACCCTCCGTCGAGTGGTATCTCCAGAGTCGGGCCCCGCTGAGCCCGCCGGCCCCACCCAGGGGCTCGGCTTCGGCCAGCGGCTGGTACCGCCGTGGATAGGGCGCCAGGATCTGTTCGATGGCAGGTGCGCTCACGATTCGCTCGCCTCGGCACGTTCGCGCCCCTCAGCCGGTCTGGTCACCATCCGCGATCGCCCGAGCCTGGAGCGCCAGGAGGGCGCTCTTGAATCGCTCGCTGACCTCGGCCTGCACGGCCTTATCGCCGGCCTGCCGGGGCGAGAGATCCGAAAGGTCGATCGATGCACCGAAGATCACCCGCGCCTTTGACGGCGTGAGCAGGGATTCCATGATCTCATCGGTCGGCGGAGTGCCGATGATATAGGCCGGAACGACGGGTACCCGGGCACGAATCGCGAGATAAGCACTCCCCGGCTTCATGGTTTCCAACCGTCGGCCCGAGGCCGGTACGATGCGACCCTCCGGAAAGATGGGCAGGACGCGGCCCGCCTCGAGGGCCTTCAGAGCTGCCCGGATCGCCGCATGGTCATGACCGTTGCGATTCACCGGGATGCAACCAATATACGAGCAGATCCCACGGAGCCACGGCGACTCGTAGTATTCCCGGGCGATCATGAATCCCAGCAGGCGGCGGCTCGAGACCTGAAGCAGCATGTGGTCGATGCCGCATGTGTGATTGGAGATCAAGATCGCGGGCCCGGATTCGGGAAGCGGCGCATGTCCCTCGGTGCGAAGCTGATGCCACAATCCGCAATAGAGCTGGAAGGCCCAGTGCAGGAAGCGCAGCGGTCCATGGATCTCCGGCATGGATCCGGCGTAGCGGGTCCGCTGCGACGGGGAGAGAAGATACCGGGGGAAGACCAGGAGCAGGAGGGACAGGAGCAGGAGCGTCCAGGGGCTCATGGAGCAAGCGTTGTGGATAGGAGGATTCTGGTTCCGGCTGCGACAGGGACCGAAGCGGCACAGCGGCCGGTCCGGCGCCGGAGCACCAACCTCGTCGCTGTGCACCCCGTGCTGGCTATAGAGTGCCAGAACGATCCCGGCTTGTCCATTCGTCCTTGTGTCCTCGGTCGGTGCTTCCGGGCCAGCAAGGACCCAGGGACGCTGGGACGAGCCACCCCAGCTCAGGCCGCCGTGCGCAAGTGCTTGGTCAGGCTGGCGACGAGGTCGTGGACGGATCTCAAGGACGTGATCTCGTCGGGGTCGATCTCGACCTGGAAGTGGTCTTGAAGTCGGAGGATGACCGCAACCAGATCGAGTGAGTCGAGGGCGAGGTCTTCGAGTAGGAGGGAATCGGCCGTGATCGTCGCGGCCCGCGCCCTGGCCGAAATGCTCCGGATGGTCTCCGTGATGACCTCCATCATCTCGAAGGGCACTGTTGCGGTTCGATTGACGGTCGATTTCATGGCACGCCTCGGTTCGAGAGGGGAGTTCAGGACCCGCGCTGCTCGACTCGACCGTCGCGACATCCCGACGTCCCTACGCGATCGTTCCGGTCGGAGAGCGGAAGTCTCGGCCCGGTGCGGTGGAATCGCAGCGGCGAGTTACTGCACGTCTCGCCGAATAAACATCGAACCCGTCGCGGGATCGTCTTGACCGAGAAGCCGACCAAGTGGTGAGAACCCCTTCGCGATGCAACGACCCTGCCGATCGGGCCGGTGGGAGGCCGCGGAGATGTCACGTTCATCACAGGATGATGGAGAGCGCGGGTGCGATCGGATCGGGCCGGCTGGCGCAAAGCGGGGAGCGATCTCGGCGTGTTCGGAAGGAAAAACGTAGTAATCCGTTGCGAACGGGAGGGGTCTTTCACTATAATCCGAGGCCGCGATGGGATGCGGTTCGGGCGTCTCCCGTAATATCATTCAGGAGTTACGGACCCGCGGCGTGTGTGCCGCATCGGGAGAGCGAGATTGAGACGTCCGGTCGCGCTGCGAGCTTTACTAAGGAGAACCACTGTGAAGATCAAGCTCGGAATCAAACTCTTGTCAATCCTTTCGAGCATGGTGCTATCGCTCGTCGTGATTGCCGGTTGCAACGATGAAAGCGCCCCCGGGGGCGGTACTGCCGGACCTCCGCCGGGCGCCAAGAAGCCGGGTGAGAACATCAAGCCGCTTCCGACCACACCCACCGATAAGCCCGCTGACAAGCCGGCTGAGAAGAAGCCGTGATCGAAGTTGCCGTCTGGCGGCTCGAAGGCGCGCACCGGCGAATCGACCGCACGCGTCATCGGAGTGGCCGCAGACCACTTCGCAATAGCTCAACGGCCGTGCCCTCCCACCAGCGGAGGGCGCGGCCGGTTTCTTTTGAGCCCCGCATGGTTATGCGCCCGGTTCACGGCCCATCGGCCCGGATGACAGGGTTCACCAGCGTGCCGATTCCGTCGATCGTGATGCGGACCACATCGCCAGCCTCGAGGTGGAATTCGTCCGGAGGCACGATCCCGGTCCCTGTCAGGAGGATCACTCCGTTGGGGAACCGATTGTCCCGGCCGAGCCAGTCGATCAGGTCCTCGAACCGCCGGGCCATCCGGGCCACGGAAGTCTCCCCGGAATAGACGCGTGCATCCGCTCGGTCGATCTCGAGGCGGATACCGATCTCCGCGCACGCCGGCATCGCGCCGGCCAGCGTGATCGACGGGCCAAGGGCACAACAGGCGTCATAGACCTTGGCCTGTGGAAGATAAAGCGGGTTTTCTCCTTCGATGTCCCGGGCGCTCACATCGTTACCGATCGTAAATCCGACCAGCTTGAGCGCGGGGCTCAAGACCAGGGCCAGCTCGGGCTCGGGCACCGACCAGTTCGAGTCGCGCCGTACGCGGATCGGCTCGCCCGGGCCGGCCACCCGGCTAGGAGTTGCCTTGAAGAACAGCTCGGGACGTCGGGCCGTGTAGACCTGATCGTAAAACGTCGCGCCGCGCTCCGATTCCTCCTCCCTGGCCACCTTGCTCCGCTCGTACGTCACCCCGGCCCCCCAAACTTCGTGCTGGTCGAGAGGGGCCATGATCTCGACCGTGTCCAAATCCAGCGCCGCACGGCGGACGTACAGGTGACGTTGAATCTCCGCCTCCGGATCGGGAGCATGCAACACGTCGCTCAGGCATTGATGTCCGGAGGCGAGGGGGATGACACGATCATCCTGAAGGAGACCGACGCGGGGCGTCGGTATGTCTTGCGTGGTGAACTTGATGAGCTGCATGGATTTGCGCCTGTAGCTGGTGGTCGAGGTATGGGGTTGTGTCCGTTCGCTCATTCCTCGTTAATGGAGAAACCTCGCGAGATCAACAGCCTGGCGGGGAAAACGATTCAAGGGATTGCGGGGAATCTGCCGACGATGATGAAGCTTGCGGTTTTTTCGGCGTGCCGGTTCCAGAGCGTGACTGGCTGGATCGGAGCCGCGAGCCGGAGTGGGAGGCCGGGATGGCGGAGCGGATATTCGTCGTGGGACACGCCGCGGTGACCTGCCTGGGTCGCGATCTGGATTCAACCTGGCAGGGCCTGATCGCGGGGCGGTCGGGCATTGGCCGCCACCCGGCGATGGTCTCGGAATCGTTCCTCCAGGACGTTGGGGGCATGGTGAGGGATGTGGGGCCCGGAACGGCCTCGGAGGATCCGGCGATCTCGAAACTCTCGGCGCGGTTCCTTCATCTGGCGATGGCGGCGGCCCGGTCGGCGTGGTCCGAGTCCGGGCTGGATCGTCGCGAGTCCGACCTGGACCCGCATCGCGCGGCGGTGGTGATGGGATCGGCCTTCGGGGGGCTCGATCTGCTGGAGGCCGAGCAGGCACGCATGATCAAACGGCGGAGCCCGGCGATCAGCCCGTACCTGGTCCCGGCGATGATCATCAATCAGGCGGCGGGACAGATTTCCCAGCACCTCCGGCTCTACGGACCCAGTGCCGCACCGGCCAACGCCTGCGCCTCGGGCGGCCATGCGGTGGTTCTCGGCGCGCTGTTCCTGCGGTCGGGCGAGGCCGACGTGGCCCTCTGCGGCGCGGGGGAGAGCGCGTTCACGCCGCCGATCGTCAACGGGTTCGCGACGATGAAGGCGTTGCTGGGGCGAAAACCCGGCGATCGTTCGGAGCAGGATCCGGCCCAGGCCAGTCGTCCGTTCAGCGCGGACCGGGCCGGCTTCGTCCTGGCCGAGGGGGCAGGGGCCCTCGTCCTGGCCACGGAGACCGCGGTCCACCGACTGGGACTCGAACCCCAGGCCGAGCTCCTGGCCTGGTCAACCAATTCCGACGGCTATCACATGGCGATGCCCTGTCGCGATCGGATCGTTCGCTGTCTCATCACCGCGTTGCAGCGCGGCGGGCTGGACCCGTCGTCGATCGATTACTATAACGCTCACGGCACCAGCACGATCCTCAACGATCAGATGGAGACCCAGGTGGTCAAGGACGTCTTCGGCGACTCGGCGCGGCGGCTGCCCATCAGCTCGATCAAGGGGGCACTCGGACACAGCCTCGGCGCCGCCTCGGCCATCGAGGCGGCCGTCTCCGTGCGGGCGACTCCGCGACCAGATCATTCCCCCGACCATCAACTATCTTCCCGACCCGGAGCTCGACCTCGATTATGTGCCCAACCAGGCGCGCGCCGCCCGACTCGATCACGTCTTGACCGCATCGTTTGGATTCGGTGGCACCAACAACGCCCTGATCCTGAGGAGAATCACAACATGACACCGGCCATGACCGAGTCAGTCCTGATCGCCCAGGTGGTCAACGTCATCCGGAAGGCCGCGAAGATCCCGCCCGGCCTCCCGATCACCGGCGATTCGCGCCTGGTGGAAGACCTGGCGATCGATTCCCTCGACCTGGTCGGCGTGATCCTCCAGCTCCAGGACGATTTTGACGTTGTCATCGAGGAGGATGATGTGCCAAACTTGTGCCGGGTCGCCGACCTGGCGGCTTACCTGACGGAACGGCGAGAACCGGCCGGCTCTTGAGACCAGACGCACCGCGGGGGACGGAATCCGTCCGCGGACGACCTCTCGAGAGATCCTGCGTGATTGGGTGGGGAGGGGTCGTCGATGGAACGACGCGGGCTCAACATCCGTAAAGGCTTTCTCAAGTTGTGGTTGCCGATCATTCGGGGACTGCCGTTACCGGTAGCGTCCCGGTTCGTATCGGGTATTGGCCGGATGGAGTACCGCGTCTCGCACCGGCTCCGGTCGTCGTTCCAGCAGGCAGTCGGCCGCGGCCAATCCCTCCTGGGCTGCCAGTGGGACGTGCCGGCCGTGAGCCGGGAACTGGCCGGGAATCACGTGTTATGGCGGACGCGGGACCTGCTGCTCGACGGCGTCCCCGATCGCCGTGCTGGCCAGATGTTCCTCGTGTCGGGGCGCGAGCACCTGGATGCGGCTTACGCCCGGGGCCGCGGCTGCATCGTGCTGGCGAGCCATTTCGGGGCGCATCTCCTGCCGGCGCACTGGCTGTTCCGCGAAAGCTTCCCGGTCCGGTTCTACATGGAGCGTCCCCGGCACATCTCGCGGTACATGGCCCGACACTTCGAGACCGACGGACCGCTCGGTCAGGACAAGCTGTTCATTTCCCGGCAGGGGGTCCCGGCGGATTCGGCCAGCTCGATCCTCCGAGCGGCCCGCACCCTCAAGGCCGGGATGCTGCTCTACCTCGCCGGTGATGTCCGATGGACGGGTCAGCTCACGGAAGAAGCCCGGTTCCTGGGCAAGACGTTGCGGTTCTCGACGACCTGGGTCGTGCTCGCCGCGATGACCGAGGTGCCGGTCGTGATGGTCTTCTGCCGGATGGAGCCCGACGGCCGCTACCACATCGAGTTCCGCCCCGCCTTCCAGGTCCCCAAGGATGCTCCCGAGAAGGGCGAAACCGGCCGGTGGGTGCGGCACTTCCTCGAAATCCTCGAGGACCAGGTCCGTCGATATCCGGCCAACAGCAATGACTATTTCTTCTGGGAAGCGTCGAACAACCTCAACGAGGTGGCCTGATCCTCGTCGGGTGCTCTGCGAGCACCCATTCCAGCACCAATCGCAACCGGCGAGACCCATCGGTGCTCGCAGAGCACCCGAGAGCAGAGGACTTCCCATCAGGAGACGCGTATGAGCCAGGATGGCTGGAACCAGTTGCGTCAACCATGGCCCTGGCTGGTCCTGGCCCTGACCGTGATTCCCGCGGTCTGGCACGTCCTGGACTTCGACGAAGACATCGACCCGGAGTTTCCCCAGGTCGAGCGGCCGTGGTTCAGCGTCGCACCTCCTGCGGCGTACCGGCTGGCGGAGCCGGGAGATACGCTGGATCGGATCGAGCTCTACTTCGCTGCGGCGAGCGTGATCCTGGCGGCGGGCGGCCTGGCCGCGGCCCGGGGGCGCGGGTGCTGGCCGGCCGCGATGGCGATCGGCCTGGCCGGCCTCTGGTATGGCGCGACGCCCGGCCCGACGGTCGACGGCTGGCACGGACTGGGCTGGAGGACGATCCTCGATGACAGCGCGCCGATCGGCGTGCGAGCGACCTTATTGACGGCCGCGCTGGCCCTTGCGGGGATCATCGCGGGGACGGTCTGGCGCCGGAGGGATCGCCTGGGCGAACTCTCGCGCGCCTCCCGCGCACGGGGAACGGGCGGACTCTGGGTGGCGGCCCTGTTGCTCGCGGTGGCCAGACCGTTCGAGATCCCGGGCGTCGAGCCCCGCGGCTACTGGCCGCGCTGGGCGATGATCTGGGCGCTGCTGGCCTTCGACCTGGGCCTCCTGATCGAGCTGATGCCTCGTCTCACATCGCGGAGGAGCCGGTGGGTCATGGGTGCCGTGGCGCCGGCGGGATGGCTGGTCCTGGTGGTGCTGGGAATCGACTTGACGTGGTATCACCGTCCGCTGGCCCGGCTCAAGGTCGTCGTGCCGGATCGGATCTACATCAGCGCCATGCCCACCCGGCACGGCCTGGAGATCGCCCAGCATCGCCGTCACTTCCGCACGATCATCAACCTCTTTCCCGAAGAGACGTCACAGCGCAGCCCGATCCTGGGAGACGAGCTGAAGTTCATTCGAGAGCACGGGCTCCAATACCTGGCCAGCCCCTCCGATCCCTCGCCGGCCGCCTCGAACGCCTTCCTGAGCCAGACGTTAGCCCTGGCCCAGGACCCATCGGCCTGGCCGATCCTCGTCCATTGCCACGGCTGCATGGATCGTTCACCCGCCTGGATGGGGATCTACCGATTCGTCGTACAGGGCCGGCCACTGGCTGAGGTCATGCAAGAGATCGAACGACACCGGGGATATCGTCCCAAGGCCTCGGTGATCTTGCTGTACAATCGGGTGCTACCCCCGCGCGCCGGCGCACGCTACTGGGCCGACCCGACGGCCATGCTCCTCCGGCGGTGTGCCGAAGGCACGTACGATCCCATGCGGAGCCCGGGCGACCTTGCGGCTGGCCATCGTGGTCAGACACCGGACCAGGCCGATCCGTCGCCGCATCGGACCCGTTGACGGTCCTTTCCCTCAGCCCACGACGAGCGACTCGATGGCCGGCGCGATGCGTTCCAGGACGGTCGGCCAGCCACCACCCATGCCTTCGAAGGCTTTCTTGCCCAGCGGAGATTCCAGGTCGAAGCCGGCGTGCTCGAGGTGTAGACGCGTGCCGCGGTGTTGCGGCTCGAGTCGCCACGTGATCGTCGAATCGAGCGTGCCGGGTGCGAAGCTATCGCTCAAGAGACGTTCCCGCTCGACCGCGAGGACCTCACACGGCTGTTGCCCCCAGGGTCCCATATCCAGGGTGAAACGATGCCCGACCACCGGTCTCACGTCGCCCGCCGCCCACCATTTCGCGTGAATCTCCGGATCCGTCAGTGCCTTCCAGACCTTCGCAGGGGGATGATGAATCCACTGCGACAATCGAATCACGCCTCGCTCCGTCATGGTTCCTCTTCGTCCAGGATGGCGTCAAGGGCCTGCATACGCTCGCGCCGAGTAGTGCGCAAAGGGCTTCAGCCATTGGTCCACCTCGATCAGGCGCGCCGGCTCGAGATGGTAGTAGCGCTCGCGCCGCGCCGCTCGTCACGAACCAGCCTGGCCTCTCGCAACACCTGCAAATGCTCCGAAACGGCAGGGCGGCGCAACGAGAACTCGCTCACCAGATGGTTGACCGTATACGGCCGGCCCATCAGGAGTTCCAGGATCCGGCGGCGAACCGGGTTTGCCAGCACGCTGAAAACATCGGGCGTCGTCATGCCGGGAATAATATGTCGGAAGTTTCCGACATGTCAAGAGCGCGGGAAAGTCACGGGTGGCGGTTGAGCGGAAGCGGGCAGGGCGGGTGGGCCGGCATCACGGGCGTCGAGACCAGCCTCCTGGACCTGGACGGATTGCTCGACGAGTTGGCTGGTACCCCAGAAGGTGAGCATCGGTACGTCAGCGGCGTCTCGTCCCACGGCGATCGGGACAAGTGCCGGCCGGGGCTCTTCGGACGTCGCATCGACGTTGTGCCAGGCCCCGGCCAAGTAGACCTGCACGAATCCGTGGAAGTCGGGCGGCTCGAGGCCCAGGGCATATCCCGAGACGTACCGGGCCGGGATGTCGAGCGCACGACAACAGGCGATGACCAGGTGGGCGAAGTCGCGACAGACGCCGATCCGTTCGGTCGCCGTATCGAAGGCCGAGGTGAGCGAGTCAGTCGTTCCGTAACGATATTCGACATGGCGCCGGACCCATTCGGCGATGCCTCGGACTCGCCCGCCTCCCGACGGCAGGTCTCCGAATTCGCTCCGGGCCATTCGAGCGAGCAGGTCTGACTGACAGTATCGGGATGGGAGTGTGTAGATCATCACGTCGGGCGGGATCTCCTGGGGAGTGTGCTGGGCGGCCTCGGCGGGAACGGCGACGTTCGGGACCGCTTCGATCTCGCCCGTGAATTCGAACCAGAAGAGGCCTTTCCCGGCCACGAGATGCCGGCGCGGATTGCCGTAAAGGTCGTGGCTCAGTTCGCCATAGGTCGTGGGCGTGGTCACGAGCCGCTCCCGCTCGACCCGGTGAGCCGGCCCGACCAGCGGGGGCTCGACCATCAGGCACAGAAAGGTCTCGGCCGCCAGCTCGTATGTGGCGGTGGCTCGTACGGTCAGCCGCATGCAACCCGTCTCCCCAAGTGCCGCGTTTCCTACCGGATACTTCGACTCTGATCATCCCTTCGGATCTCTTCCGTGAGTTTGTAAACCCGGGTTGTCGGATTGCGTCCGAGATCACCTGCGCTTTGGGCTGACTGATCCATTCGTTTCGCTCGCGCCACCGCTTGCTCGTATCCTACCGAGTAAACTGTGAACTCAACGCCCTTATCATATCCGGATACATGCTTGGACAACAACTGCACGATCTTCCCTCGGTGCTGCATGCCGGGACTGTCCCTGAAATGTAAGAGGAGCCACAGCTCGAAGCACGGATTCGAGATCGCCAGTTTAATGTCGTTGTCTCGCGCCATCTGCAAGGCATCGGGGACGTGCGGGTGATCGTCCACGTCGAAGACACACCAGATCGAGTCATCAGCCAGGTTCTCATCGCGTTTCCGCCTGGCGGCGTCCTCCGCCTCCTCCTTGTACTTCTTGGCGATGTTCACCAGGGTCCTTGGAACCCCGTGCTCACGGGCGATCCCGACGTCGACCAGCTTGCGGTAGGCCGTTGCGAACTCCTTGAAATACTCGGGTTCGGTCCGCTCGCCCTCGCAGACGACGAGGATGACGGGCTTGGGCTCGCGGAATGCCGGTCGCCGAGCCGGTCTGCGCTGGCGGTCGCGGCGATGGCTGGCCATCTCGGCTCACTCCTTCGCCGTTGCTGTCGTTTCCTCGCTCCATGGGAACCCACCCAGAAACGGGATGGCACCATAACGGCCCTGGAGGTATCCCCGCTCGAGGTTTTCGGCCTTGCGAGGCTTGTAGTCCGTCAAGGGATAGAGCACAGTGGCTCCCTCATTGTCTTTCTCCGTGAGCCAGACTTGGTCGCGCCTCAGCGCGGGTTCGCCCACGGTCGTGCCGAGTAGATTGGTATCGTGTGTCGTGAAGATGATCTGGGCATTGCGCGGATTTGCGGCCGGATCATTGAACTGGCGGACGATGTGCCGAGCCAGTGCGGGATGGAGGCTGGATTCCAACTCGTCCACGAGAAGAACTCCGCCCTCATCCATGGCGTCCAAGACGGGCAAAGCGAGACGGAAGAGCATCTGCGTCCCCCGCGACTCATCTTCGAGGGGCAGCCATGCGTCATCAATTTCACTTTGATGCTTCAATTGGAGCCTTCGTGATCGTGGAGGCCGATGCGACTCACCCTTGCTTACCCTCAAATCCATAATTCCGATATCCGCATTCCTTAAGAGGGCGCGGAAGCGATCCAGCAGCGGTTCTTCCAGAACTCCTCCTGAGAACAGCAGCGGTTGGCGTGCGTTGATCGCGGCATCCTCAAGCATTCCAGCGAGCCAGTTTTCGGACGGCCATCCCCGTACGGAGAATAGTCTTCCGGCCGACACGTTTACGGTTTGAATCCCTCGAAACCAGAAGAAGATCCGCGTGAGCTGCGGGTGACGATGCTGTGCCGCGGCCGAAAGGAACAGTGCGTTGGGGCCGGTCACCTCCTCGATGGTCTTGTTCTCACCCTTCAAGCTCTCGCCGAACTTGAATGCCTTGCCGTCTCGCGTGTACCAGGTTTGCTTTTTCCCGCTCGGCCACGCGTACAGCCACTCTTCCAGAAAGGACTCGTCGGACGCCAGGAATCCATACTGATAACGAACCTGATCGTGGAGGAAGGTAACCTCGAATAATGAAGGCTCAACTCGCTTCGGACCCCATGTAAATGGATCTCGCGGGACTCCTTCATCGGGTGCCCAGGCGCGATGCGACAAGCTTATCGCTTCGCGCATGAACCCAAGAGCGGCCAGAACGTTGCTCTTGCCGCTGGCATTCGCACCATACAAGGCTGCCGCCGGAAGCAGCCCTTCCCCATAGCCCGGAACATGACGTGGCCGCGGGTCCGCGTCATCGCCGACGCGCCCCGCTTCCATGGTCAACACTTGCTCATCGCGCAACGAACGATGATTCTCAACCCGAAATTCAATCAGCATGGGAATCTCCACCTTTCCCAAAACCCTAGCATTATTGGGGCCATTCCGCAAGAAAACTGCGCAAATCGCCAGAAAAACCGGTTGTTACCCGAGAAATCAATGACATTGCCCTCGTCGGATCCTATCCCTAAAAACGACCTTGCATCTGGCCAGTTTCAAGTAAGGGCGATCTGTCGATCTGAGAATGTCTACTTCGGCTCTCGATCTTCACGCTCAAACGCTGGGAAGCTGTGGCGCGAATCCAGCAGGGAACGATCGCTCATGGTCTCCGGATCAGAGCATCTTCGATAACCGTTGTTCCAGCCCAGCCGCCTCGGCATCGGTCAGCCCGGCGAGGCGGAACAGGATGCGATCGATCAGACGCTGAATCGGTTGGGCATCGGCCGCCAGCTCGGATCGATCGGCGCGGGCAATCTCGCCTCGCTCGGTCTCGATCCGGACGATCCTCTCGACGAGGACCGTCAGGCACGTGCACACCGATTGGGGAAAAGGCGGGTTGACCGTGTGAGCCTGGATCTGAGAAAAGCCTGCCTCATCGTCCCGGTTCTCGACGGAGTTCTCAAACCGCCTCACGAAAGCGGCATCGGCCTCGCCGTCTGCAAACCGGGGTACCGGAAGGCTCCGTACCTGATAGTCATTGACCTTCGAGTTCGTGCTGCCGAGCCGGAAGTACCAATCCAGGAGTTGGGAATTCAGAAGACCAACGATGAAAGAGAGGGGCATCTTCGATTCGCGCGAGGGGAAGTAGCTGATCGTGTCACAGCAGAAGTGACCGGCCGGGAGATAACAGGCAATCAGGCGACGGAAGTTATTCTGCGGTGAAGTCCTCTGAAACGCGACGCGGGCCTGCTTGTGGTGCCATGCCTTTGCGTCGAGTCTCTTGCCTCTCAGGTATTGGTCTTTCCGAAGAAAGATTGCCTCTCCTTGAGAGGCTTTCCTCAACACGTAACGGCACACGTTGGCGCCTCGGAGTATCCGAGGGCCGTCCCCCTCGGTCCGGGAAAGGTGCCCCTTGCGGCCGTCCGTCGTTTCGTTGACTTCACCCTGGTAAGCGACGCAAGACGCGCCAAGGCGTTTCATCCGTCCGCTGTTCATCATGCGCACGGCAAGGTCCCAGTCCTCCTGGCTGCACGCCAGGATGGGCTGGTTTTCCGGATCGTACAGCTTCACCTGGCTCCGGCGCACGATGAGCGCAGGAGAACCCGGCTCGATGGTCTTGCCGGGATGAACCCGGGACCGGAACGGGGCATCCTCGTTCTTCTTGACCGCGACGAAAATGCAGGTGCTCAGCTTGGCGTCTTCAAAGACGCGGTTCCTGGGGTCGTCCTTCTGGGGAAAGGCTTCCACGGCGGCCATCGAGCAGTTCGTGAGCAGCATCTTGCGGACACCGGCGGCCTGTTCATCGCCCAGCAGGGCCATGGGCACGATCTGGCCCAGCCGTCCGCCTTCCCGAAGAACGTGAATGCCCCGGCAGATGAATAGCTTGTAGAGGTTCTGTTTCCCCCCACGCGCGGGTTGGTAGCTCGGCGCGTTCTTGAAGAAACCCAGGAGCTCCTCGAGGTTGGTTTCCAGCTCCTTTTCCGCCAGAACGTCATAGGGCGGATTGCCCACGACGCAGTCGAAACCCGCCGAGCCCGGAGCCATCCGATCCTTGTGCCGGATCAGCTCCGTCGTCCCCTCCGCCAGACCGAAGAAGACCTCCGGGAACTCGACCTCCCAGTGAAAGAAGCAGCGAGCGGCCTGTTTGGCGAGCGTCGCGACTTCGGCGCCCCGTGCCTTCTCCTTATCCCCCATGCCGGCGTATCCGGCGCACAGGCGGTCCAGGACGATCTGATAGCCCGAGAGCGACTTCCTGGCCTGGGCGTACTGATTGACCGAGAGGCTGTCGGGAAAGCTCCGGAGGGGCGTCAGGTCGTAGCCAGCGGCGCGAGCCCCTGGACGATGGAGCGAAACCCCTCGACGGTCCTCCGCGCCCCGGAGGGGCGACAGAACTCCCCATCGCCCCAGGGTTTCATCGTCGAGCCCCAAAAGGCGCCCTCCGGTCGCCGTCTCGGTGTCCCTCAACGTCGCTCCGACCAGCGAGTTGCCACAGCGCAGATGGTGATCCAGGAAGTTCAGCGGTGTTCCCAGTGCAAAGGCATCCAGCCAGAGACTCATCTTGGCCAGCTCCACGGCCATCGGGTTCAGGTTGACGCCGTAGACGCAGCGCTTCAGGACATGCCGTTTGAGCAGATTGATGTCTGTGAGCTGATCGCGGGCGACCGTGACGCCCTGGTTCGAGAGCGATTCCAGGATCGACGCGCGGGTTTGCTCCAACTGGACCGTGACGGGGTTCACCGGAAACGCGCTGAGGAACTGGAGCAGCGTGTCGGTGATCGAGTCCACAGCCTCGACTAGAAAATGTCCGCTCCCCATCGCCGGGTCCAGCACCGTGATGTCGAAGAGCCGCTCCACCAGGTCCTTGTGGGTGTGGTAGGTCTTCTCGATGGCGAAGCTTCGAAGCTTCGCCCTGTCTTGGGGCGAGACACCCGTCGGTGGGCAGGCGGTGGCCTTCTGCCATTCGTTCTCGAACGTCTTGCGGACCTTGCGGAACTCCGGCCTGAGGGCTTCGAGCTTCTCGTCGAGGATCGGGCCGACCGTCTGGGCGACGAGGGATTCGACGATCGGGTCGGGCGTGTAGTAGGCGCCGGACGCCTTGCGGCTGGCCTTGTCGTTCGAGAGGTATACCTCACCCTTCTTGACGACGACCTCGGCCGGCCGTCCGCGCCGGGGCCTGGCCTGAGAGAGCGGGATGTACGTCTCCTGGTTCTTCTCAGTCTGGGTCGTCAGGTCCTCCTCGGCGACCTCGAGCGTGAACTCCATCAGGCCCTCGTAGATCGAGCCCAGGTTCCGGACTTCCAGCGACTTGTAGTCGATGAAGACCAGGCCGAGCGTCGTCTCGTCCTGGTCCCGGGCCAGCCGGTCGATCGCCCTGGCCAGAAAGCAGTCCGGGACTTTATGGTCGCACAGGAACCGGGCGATCCGATGGTCCCAGTCATCGAAGGATTCGGGCGACGTGTTGAACAGTCCGCCGTGGTAAGTCGGCACGTTCAGGACCGGGTTGCCCTTGTCGATCGCCTGGAACAGGATGCCGAGGCGATCGTAGAGTGTGGTCTCCCTGGGAGAGTAGGCTTTCTCGATGCAGGCATCCGACTCGCTGAGCGCAACCCCGGCCGCCGCGGCGATCTCCTCCTGGATCGTCTCGAGGCTGGCCTCGCCATACGAGCCTTCCCGCACGGGCAGCAGATCCCGGCTCTCGGCGTAGAGCAGGAACAACAGGCGGTAGAGCAGCCTGAGCGTGGCTTCGTAGACGTCCGAGAGCTCCTCGGGCGTGGGTTTGCCCCGGATCGTGAGCCGCTCGCAGCGATCGGCGAGGAAACCCTCGGCCAGTTGCGGGACGATGTCGAGGAAGACCCGCTCCTTGAGCCGATCGCCCAGGCGCTTCGCAGACTCCCGGCTGGCCTGGAGGATGCCGTCGAGCCAGCAGGCCCGGCCATCGCCGGTCTTCTCGTAGGCGGTCGCGCGGAAAAAAAGCCACCAGTATCGGAACGCCGCGTTAGGGTCGGTCTGGCCGGAGACGTTCCATGCCGCGACCAGGTCGACCTCATAGAAACGGGTCGCGCGGGCGTGAGCCTGTCGGCTGTAGAGCCGCCACCAACGTCCATTGGTGACGATCGCCCAGTCGGTCAGCCCGTCCTCGATCGCGGCCACGACCCGGGCGCCGGGGTTCTCATCGGGGCGGTCGGGGTCCTGGAAGTCCGGTCCATCGAGCCAGCGTCCCCACGGATAGGTGAACGCGGCGCAGAGGGTCCGCGTCCCGGTCGGATCCTTGAGGACGTATTCCGGCTCCGATTCATCGGTGGCATCGCGGCCAGTCCGGGGGGCCGGCAGGAAGCCCAGGAGCTGGAAGACCGGTTTGAGAAGACCCTGGTCGATTTCCGCCCGCGACTGGCTCAGGAAGCGATTCTGGGTGCCTTGAAAAAGCTCACGAGCTCGATGGAACACCGAAGAAGGGTTGTCCCGCCAGGCCGCGTCATCCTTGAGACGCTCCCGCAGGGAGTCGCCCGAGAAAAGCCCCCGGTTCCGGAAGAACGCGCCGGTGAACCGGGCGTTGTCGAAGTTGACGTGGGGCTTGTCGAACGGGTCGAGAGCGGTCGAGTGCGCCGTCAGGGCATCAGCCGAGGTCAGGCCCGCAACGTCCCGGGTTGTCAGATCGACGTCGGTATTCAGGGCTGCCATGACGTTCCCGAGCCCGTATGAATCGCGCCATTGTACTTCGTCGTGACCGCTCCCGGTTCCGGTCGCACAACCTGACCACAGATGACTCGACCTGACTCAAGGTCGGCAATCCACAAGTGTACGAAACGGGTCCTAAGGTGGGTCGAACGCCGCACCGCGGCGTGAGGCCCACCGAAATCCTCAAGCGTGGGGTCATCCGCCCCGTGATCGCCCGATCATAACTACATCGCAGGGTGGGGGATAGGATTTCCCTGGTCACCCCGGAAAAAATCCTGGCGGTTGCCAGTCCGTGCGTGTTACGCGCCGTAAAGTTTGGCCCCCGACCCAGAAAAATTTGGACCGTCCATGGCTTCTGTCGTCGGTCTCGCCTCCGGCTCACTGCCGGGCCCGGGATTGCCTCTCGTCTTCACTGACTCCTGTTCAAGCCGGTCGAACCGCCGCGGGTCGCGAACCGTGAGCCGGGCGGCTCGAGACCGCCGCAATGCGGTCATCGAGTGCCAGCCAGGACCGCCATTTGGCCGTCCGAAGTCCAGGGAACAGCAGAGGTTACTTCATGACGGAGGGACTCGGCCGATCGCTTCACCGTGCACCCAGGCGAGCGGGTGCACCACGCGTTTCGACAACCCGACTCCCGCGAACGCGCCGCGGTCCGTTCCGGTCGATTGTCCGGGAGACGATCGAAGCCAGCTTGACACTCACGGCCGCCTCGCTAAAGTTCTAGCTGACATGCAGTCCCTTGCTGACCCCTCGAATCGGCCCTCGCAACGATGACACTCCGGATTCCCCTCAGCGCGTTCGCCATCCGAACCAACCCCCCTTCGATCAGCCACTTGATGCAGACGGCCTTGGAGAATCCGGGGATCGTTTCGCTGGCCGCAGGATTTGTGGATCAGCAGTCACTGCCGGTGGAGATCGCGGGACAGGCCGCCGCCGAACTCTTCGGGGACCCGATCGCCGGGCGTCGGGCCGCTCCAGTATGGCACGACCATCGGCGACCGGAGCTTGCGCGCTCGCCTGGTCGAGGAACTGGAGAGAGAAGAAGGCCAGCCGCCGGGGTTCTATCAGGAGATCGTATCACGGACCATCGTCACGACAGGCTCGGCCCAGTTGATCTATCTGGTCTGCGAGGCCCTGCTGGATCCGGGCGACATCGTGCTGGTGGAGTCGCCGACGTATTTCGTCTTCCTGGGGCCGATCGAGACCCGCGGCGCGCGGGCGATCCGGATCCCGATCGACGAGGAGGGACTCCGGCTCGATGAACTGGAAGCGACGCTGGAGCGACTGGAGGCCCAGGGTGAGCTGGAGCGGGTCAAGCTGATCTATACCATCCCCGAGCACGCCAATCCGACCGGGATCAGCCTATCCGCCGACCGGCGTCGGCCCCTGGTCGACCTGGCGCGGCGATGGTCGAGGACGCATCGGATTTTCGTGCTGGAGGATGCCGCTTATCGCGGCTTGTCGTTCGGGGCGAGCGAACCGCCCAGCATCTGGAGCCACGATCGTGAGGCGGACACCGTCATCCTGGCCCGCACCTTCAGCAAGACCTTCAGCCCCGGGCTGAAAGTGGGCTACGGCGTCTTACCCGAGGGATTGATCGATCCGATCCTATTCTTGAAGGGCAATCACGATTTCGGCTCGGCGAACTGGAATCAGCGCCTGCTGGAACAGGTGCTGGCCGACGGGAGCTACCACCGTCACCTCGCCCGGCTGAACGGGTTGTATGGGCGGAAATGCGAGGTCTTTCTGTCGGCGCTGGAGGAACATGTCGGAGTGCGGGATTCCGAGGTCTCCTGGACCCGTCCCGAGGGCGGGCTGTTCGTCTGGATGACGGTCCCCGAGGGCCTGGATACGGGCTTCGATGGGCCGTTGTTCTCGCGGTGTGTTCGCGAAGGGGTGCTCTACGTGCCCGGCGAATTCGCCTTCGCGGCCGAGCCGACGCCCCGGCCGAGGAATCACATCCGCCTCACGTTCGGAGTCCCCAGCGAGGCCGAGCTGGTCGAGGGTGCCCGCCGCCTGGCGGCGGCGCTGAGTGCCTGCCGGGTTCCGGTCGCCTGACGGCCGGCTCACGCAGGTCAGGCTTTCCAGCCTGACAAGTCCAGGGAGTCAGGCTAGAAAGCCTGACCGGCTTTGAATAGTCGATCGGATCGGAACGGTAGACCGCGAGCAAGGACGCTGACACGGGGGCCGTCGCTTTGAAAATCCTCCAGCGGTACGTGATCTTCGAGGTCACCCGCGCCTTCTCGCTGGCGCTGTTGACCATGACCGCGATCTTCGTCCTGTTCATGGTCGCGGCCCAGGCCCGCGATATCGGCCTCTCGCCCCAGGACATCGTCGAGCTGGTCCCGTATGTCGTCCCCAGCACGCTCCCCTACACGATCCCCGTGTCGCTGCTCTTCGCCGCCACGGTCGTCTACGGCCGGCTGGCCGGCGACAACGAGATCATCGCCGTCAAGACCGCCGGTCTGAGCGTCTTCACCATCCTCTGGCCGACGTTCTTCCTGGCCATCGCCCTGAGCCTGACCCTCCTCCATCTCAGCGGGAACTGGATCCCCCACTGTACTCACCTCGCCAAGATGGTGCTGTTCCGGGACCTTGAGGACACGTTCTACAAGCTGCTCAAGCGCGATCGCGAGTTCAACAGTCGAGCCTGGCCGTTCATGATCAAGGTGCGCGACGTGAAGGACAAGCAGATGATCGGTCCGACCTTCAAGCACAAGGTCAAAGGGCAGGACGGCAAAGGGCAGGACGACTTCGACCTCGTGATCCGGGCCAAGAAGGCCGAGCTCCACTTCGACCTGACCGCCAAGGTCGTTCGCGTCTACTTCGACGAGGCCGAGATCCAGCATTATCACCACGACGCCGACGTCTTCCTGATCGATAATCGGATCCTGGTGATCCCCATCCCGCCGGATAGCCAGCTCCGGGTGGAGACCAAGATTCAGGAATACACCAACCAGGACCTCATGAGGGAACTCCGCGCGACGCGGCGATTGCTCGTCACCGAGCGGAGACAACAGGCCATCAAGGCCGGTCTCGCGTTCGCGACGGGTCGGACCGAGCAGATCAACTGGTGGGATGTCAAGGACGCCTTCGTCAATCACGGCTACAACCGGCGGCTCTGCAACGAATACGAGACCGAATGGTGGCTCCGCATCTCGATGGCCTGCGGCAGCCTGATCTTCGTGGTGCTGGGCGCCCCCGTCGGGATCTTGTTCGCCCGCCGCGACTTTTTGAGCGCATTCATGACCTGCTTCCTGCCGATCATCACCGTGTACTACCCGCTCATGCTGGTCGGGCAGAACATGAGCAAGGAAGGGATGCTGGCTCCCTATTTCTCGCTCTGGATTGGCAATTTCATCCTGGCCGTCCTGGCGGGCCTGGTCTTGCCGTCGGTCATCCGGCATTGAGCCGTTCGGCGTGCGCCGGGGATAGCGAGTGAGGAGGACGATCATGCCCAGCTTCGGCGGACCGCTCATCATCGTGGCCGTGATCCTGACCGTGGTTCTGGCCTGGAGACTGATCGCGCTGCTGAGCATCCTCGATCGCCAGCGATACTGGGCGTTCTTCAAAGCCTACGCGATCTGCTACGTGTCGCTGGTCGGCCTGTATATCGTCATCGACGCCTTTTCGAACCTGGACGAGTTCACCAAGCGCGCCGACACCCTGGTCGAGCTCTTCCAGATCATGAGTCGGTACTACCTCATCCACCAGAGCCAGTTCTTCGACCAGCTCTGCGGGGTCATCGGCATGATGGCGGCGATCTTCACCGTCACCTGGATGCAGCGGAACAACGAGCAGCTCGCCATACTCGCGGCGGGTATCAGTACCCATCGCGCGATCCTGCCGGTGCTGGTCTCCTCGGTGGTCGTGAGTGCCCTCTCGATGGTCAACCAGGAGGCGGTCATCCCCTACTTTGGCGAGGAGCTGGCCCGGCGACACGACGATGACGGCGAGCAGAAGGTCAACGTCTCCAGCCGCTACGACTCGGGTGGGACCATGATCCATGGCCGGCAGGCGGATCGGGCCACGCGGACGATCATGCCGTTCTATGCCACGACCGATGTCCCGATCTTCGGCCGGATCCTGGCGATCGATGGGCAACAGGCCACATACATCCCACCCGACCATCCCACGGCCCCTCTCAAAGGAGGGTGGCTGGTGCGCGAGGCCACGATCAACCCACCCGTCGATGACGAGACGCTGCTGGATAGCCACGGAATTCTCACCCGCGTCGACGACACCGAGGGCTTCCCGCCACCGCTGGACTTGACCAGTCAGTCCGACAAATCGGACCCCGCCGGACCACCCACACCCGAAGTCACCCCGCGCGGTGGTCTCACCCCTCATTCCGAGATCGCCTATCTGGCCGCACTCCCCCCCGTTCCCTTAGGCCTGAGCTTCGAGATCGGGCGGGTCCAGGCCCTGCTGGATCAGAAGATGGTAATCGGCCGGGGCACGTATTTCCTCAGGTCCAGCCTGACCTTTCAGGCGATGACCCGAAAGCCGAACTGGTATCAATTCGCGCCGACGCTCGACCTGCTCGAGAGTTTGACGGATCCGTCCACGGATGGTTCGGAGGCACTGGATGTGGCGATCTTCGTTCATCTGCGGCTCCTCCGGCCGATCCTGGGCCTGACCTTACTCTTGATGAGCCTGCCGCTGGTGCTCGGGGGTTACGGCCGCAACATGTTCATCAACCTGGGCTTCGCCCTGGGGAACTCGGCCATCTTCTACGGGACCTTGATCCTCACCCAGTATCTCGGCAGTTTCGCGGTCATTTCTCCGACAATGACAGCCTGGGCGCCGTTGATGGGATTCGGGGTCATCGCGACCCTGCGCTGGGGGCAGATTCGGACTTAAATGGCTTCGTGAGTGGCACGTGGCGAGTGGCAAGTCCGTGAACAGGTTTCTCTAGGGCGAGTGGACAAATCCAGGATCAGCTGAGACTGTCGCAAAGGAACCGTGTTCCCGTCACAGAGGATATCGGTGAGCACAGGAGATCCTCGTTCCCACGCTCCCGCGTGGAAATGTCCGCTTTCCGACGCTCTGCGTCGTCCTGGCCCCCGGGCCGCGGAGCGGCCAGGAGAGCCGTTCCCACGCCGGGTGCGTGGGAACGAGATCACCCGATGTCCGTGCTACAGTGTCCGGTTCCGCAACTGTGGAAACCACCCAGGCGATTCCACGAGGAACTACAAGAATTGACGACCGTCCTGTGACGATTTGTCCGCCGCGGCAGGATCAGTAGCAGGTTGAATCTAAAATGCCAGTCCTTTGATGACTCCTGCATCCAATCAACCAGCTCTCCGGTCGGCTTTCCACGATTTGCCGATATCGGCGTGCGGGACCCGGATGAACCGACAAGGCTCATCGCGGCTAACCGGTATCTGGAATCGATTAAACTTAATCATTAAAAGATATTTATATTTTATCTATCGGGTTATTCGGGGCAAATTCCTGGTTCCTGATCGAGTCTGTTGGAAGGGCATAGAAGGTTCGGGCGACGATACTCGCGCCATCAACACATTTATTTATTTATATAATGAAAATATTTTTAATTGATGAATCATGTCAACAACGGCGTCGCTGCTGATGACTCTCATTGTCGTGGGGATGGTGACCGAACCCAGCTTCCCCAGAGAAGATTTGAGAGCCTACCTCGCCGAGAAAGACGGTCGGAAGGTGCTCAAGGAGCCGCTGAGCCTCCGGGTGACCCAGGATGGCATCGCCGGCAAGATCGGCATAATCTGGACGATCGAGCCGTCGGGCAAGTGGCGGATTTCTCGACTCCATACAAAGGACGGTCAGGAGAATCTGACGAGCATCGGGAGCGGCGTGTTGACTGCTACCGAGCTGGAATCGCTAGCGAAGACGCTCGACGCCCAGAAACTGATCGAGATGCCGGCAAGGACCGGTACAGAACCCAAGGTTAACGCCCATATCGTCACGCTCAAGTTCGGAGAGAAGACCGCGAGCCTGAACGGACTCTCGCCGAGGAGAAGGTCCACGCTCGCAGAGCACATCAAGAAGTCCGCCGCCTCCAAGGCCGAGGCCGGAATCTGGGAGAGGGAGGAACCATGTCAACAACGGCGTCGCTGCTGATGACTCTCATTGTCGTGGGGATGGTGACCGAACCCAGCTTCCCCAGAGGAGATTTGGGAGCCTACCTCGCCGAGAAAGACGGTCGGAAGGTGCTCAAGGAGCCGCTGAGCCTCCGGGTGACCCAGGACGGCATCGCCGGCAAGATCGGCATAATCTGGACGATCGAGCCGTCGGGCAAGTGGCGGATTTCTCGACTCCATACAAAGGACGGTCAGGAGAATCTGACGAGCATCGGGAGCGGCGTGTTGACTGCTACCGAGCTGGAATCGCTAGCGAAGACGCTCGACGCCCAGAAACTGATCGAGATGCCGGCAAGGACCGGTACAGAACCCAAGGTTAACGCCCATATCGTCACGCTCAAGTTCGGAGAGAAGACCGCGAGCCTGAACGGACTCTCGCCGAGGAGAAGGTCCACGCTCGCAGAGCACATCAAGAAGTCCGCCGCCTCCAGGCCCAAGGCCGAGGCCGGAATCTGGGAGCGGTTCGCCGCGGTGGCGAAGGCCGTGGAAACGCACTGCCCGACTCCTGAGAAGCCCTGACCCCCGTTTGCCGGTTCATCGAGCGACCGATCGCACGCTGCATGCCCGCGAGGGTTCGTGCTGCGCCCACGCCTGCGCCAAGGCCACCTCCGAGGGGGGCGGACGGGGGATCGTGTCGTGTCTCGGAGAGCGAGGTAAGTCGAGCTTCCGTTGAACGTCGTACGTCGGAATCACCTTGTTCGTTTTGTCACCCCGTTTCAGCAAAGGACAGGCACCATGAAGTCGAATCGTTTCTCCAGATCAGGTTTCTCCGTCGCGATCCTTTCGGGATTCTGCGTCATCGGGATGGCTCGTGGCGACGACCACACCAGCCCAATGATCAGCATGCCCAAGCGTATCTATCCCACCGGGGCTCGTATCACGCAGAGTTTCGAAAAGCCGGATGCCAATGCCGCGGCGCTGGTGGGTCCTTCCGCCGGCCCGGGGCACGTGAGCTCCCTGGCGGCCATGAACAACCTCATGAGCCAACCCAGGACCCTGAGCCGCGTCCAGAAACTGATGATCCCCGTCTTCCGATCTCAGACACGGGTGCAGCTCATTCCGATGAATGGTCCCGTGAACCTGACGGGAGTCCACCCGTCGCTGACGAAATTCAGCTACGGCTTTCACTACAAGGGGGTACCGCTGTGGAAATACAGCAACCAGGCCCAGATCGTCGAGGTCAAGGACGGGAGTCGCCGGACCCTCTTCTTCCGCGAACGGAACATGCCGAACCCGACCCAGATCGGCGAGACCGAAGCCACCGTCAAGACCGACGACGCCACCAAGGCGGGACTGGGCGATTCCAAGACCGAAACCACGGCCCAGCTCAAGGTCGACGACCAGGGCGAACCGCCGCACCGTGAGATCCATGTAGATGGCAACGGTAAGGCCACTCTCGCCTGGGTATTCGTCGTCAGGTCAACCGATCGAGCCCAGCCGTATGCGCGACGCTACTGGATCTCGGCCAGGGATGAACCGACGATCCTCGCAAAGGAAGATCTGATCTACCACGCCGGGCCCGACGGAACCGTTAGCCCAGCGACCCACCAAGGCCGGATCACGGGCAACTTCTTCGCGTTCGACAAGACGCCGCGCGACCCGGCGGCGGAAAACCAGGGCCTGAATATCTTCACGGCCGGCGTCGTAGGAGGGCATCCGGTCCTCACGGACATCAACGGGTTCTTCAACGTCTCCGCGGGGATGACTCTCAACACTCACCTCGTGGGGCCATTTTGCAGGGTTGTCAACGAGGCGGGTGGCAACCTGGTCGCGACGAGGACCGGCAACAATCTCTTCTTCAACGCCAAGACCGAGCAGGAACTGGCCCAGGTCAGCGCCTTCAAGTGGGTGACCACCGCCCACGCGTTCGTCGCCGATTTCCTGCCTGCGCATGCTGACCGCCTGGTGGGCTTGAAGACCCATGTGAATATCAATGACGAATGCAATGCGTTCTTCGACCCGGGGGACCATACCCTCAACTTCTTCAAGTCGAGCGCACAGTGCGTCAACAGCGCGTATTGCGACGTCGCATGCCACGAGTTCGGCCATGCCGTGGACGACCAGTTCGGCGACATCCTCGACGGCGGCTACAGCGAGGGCTTCGGCGACTCGATCGCCGTCTTGATCACGGGAGACCCCGTGATCGGCAGGGATTTCACGGGTCCGGGCACGTTCCTCCGCGACACCAGCAAGGTCAGCACGTTTCCTCCTCCGAATCCCGAGGTTCACGAGGTCGGGAAGATCTACGGCGGATTCACCTGGGAGCTAATCCAGCAACTGACTTCGAAGCTCGGGTCCAAGGACAAAGCGTTCGAGGCGGCGAGACACCTCGTCCTGGGAGCGGCCGCGCTGAACCCCAAGGATACGGTCAACGCGGTCCGCCTCAGCTTCCTTGTGGACTCTCGGAGCGGGTCGAACTTCTTCGATCAACTGGCGGCAGCGGCCGACTCGCGGAAGATCCCCCGTCCCGCCTCGCCGGGAGAGCTGGACGACCCGACGAGTTTCGCCGCGAACTCCAACCCGTGATCAACATCCGGTTCCTCTCGTGGGCGCGGCAACGCCGATCTCTCCTCGGAGTATCTGCCACGACATCGATCATGTTGATCGCGTCGGATTCGCTCCGGGGGTCCAAATCTTCGAAGAAGGATGAGGCTGAAGATGGCAGACTCAGGACAGAACAGGATCGAAGGGGCCAGGGCCCCGCAGACGGCCGAGGCGCAAGAATACTGGACGCCGGCAAGGATGGCGGCGGCGAAGCCGGTTCCGACGCCCGGACCGAGTGCAAAGGAGCAGACGCAGGAGGTCACGGGCCCGGTTGCGGAACCCGGGGTCACCTACCCCGGTCGGCGCCTGGACGAGGCCGCGGGTCCAACGTCCGACGCCGGCCCGGGCGGATTCCCCGTCGCGAACCCGAAGGCTTATCCCTACAGCACCATCGGTAAGCTGTTCTTCAACCAGGGAAGCGGCGGCTTCGCGGGGTCGGCGGCCGTGATCTCACGGAACGTCGTCCTGACGGCGGGCCACTGCGTACACAGCGGTCCCGGCGGCGTCTATTCGACCAACGTCGCCTTCTTTCCGTCCTACCCGCTCGCGCCCGCGATCCACTTCAACTACAACTACGTGGCCGCCTGGTCCGCCTGGAGCCGCCAACGGGAACCGTGCCTTCGACTACGGAATGATCTGGTTCGACGTCAACATCGGCGACGCCGTCGGGTGGCAAGGCTTGCTCTGGAACGCCGCCACGGCGGGGAGGAGCTGGAACGCCGTGGGCTACCCTGCGCAGCCCAATCCCCCTTTCAACGGCAACGCGATGGACGAGACCATCGGGTCCTTCGTCTCCAGCTCGACAGCCGGCACGATTGGGATGAACAACGACGGGATGAAGCAGGGGAGTAGCGGAGGCCCATGGATTACCAGTTTCAATGGGGGCAGGTATGTGAACGGACTCCAGAGCTTCCACATCTCAGAAAACGACGGCATGGAATACAGCCCTTACTTCACCGCCGACGTCAAGAACCTGCTCGACTGGATCAGCAATCCCGCTAACCGTCATTGAGACGGCCGTGATCGTTTCGCCGCGCATCATGAGACTTGATCAGGAATCAGGATCACCGTGCGATTCCTCACCGGGTTTTCGCGGCCAACTCCTCATTCCTGATCAACGTCAATGTCCGGTACAAGCGAAGGCCGGGAGCCTACGGGCTCGCTCGCCCTCGCTCGCGCCGCCCGGTAGAAGATGGCCTGGATGAGGCTTGGTTCCTGTCGAGGGCCATCGCATTCCATTTCGGTGAACGGAGAACCGTCCGATGGACGCTCGCTCGAGTCGTGGGATACTCCGGATCGTATCGATCATCAGCCTGCTGACATACGGCCCGGCGTGTCCGGTCGCCGGCCAGACGACGGCGATGCGCGACTGGGATAAGGCGCCTGCGATCGTCCGGGTAGTCCACGCACCGACGATCTTCGCGCTCGGGGATGTCCACGGCGATTACGGCCGACTCGTCAACATCCTCATGGCCGGGGGCCTGATCCTCGAACGACCTGACAAGCCGGATCAGGTCAGGTGGACCGGCGGGAACGCCGTCCTCGTATGTACCGGAGACTTGATCGATAAAGGCGATCATTCCTTGAAGGTCGTCGCGCTCTTCCGGGCACTCCGGGCCGACGCCACGAAGGGCGACGGCCGTGTGATCGTCACGATGGGCAACCATGAGGCGGAGTTTCTCGCCGACCCCGATAACGACAAGAAATCCGTGCGGTTCATCGCGGAGCTCAAGGACAAGGGAATCGCCCCGCGGCAGGTCGCCGACGGGACCGACCCGCTGGATGTTGGCCGATTCCTGCGATCGTTGCCTTTCGCGGCCCGAGTCGATGATTGGTTCTTCGCCCACGCCGGTAAGACCGACGGGCAGAACCTCGACACCCTCGACCGCGCCCTCCGTGACGGCGTCGACCGGGACGGTTACGGCGCGAAGATCCTCGCGAGGCCCGACTCGATCCTGACGGCCCGCCTGCACGACCCAGGCCCCTGGTGGGAGCAGCCGGGAGACACGCCCGAGCAGAGCCGGAACCGGCTCAGGGGCAACGTGGAAGCCCTCGGAGCCAAGCACCTCGTGATCGGGCACCAGTCCGGCCACGTCAACTTCTCGGACCATACGTCGCGGAAGAAAGGGACCGTTTTCCAGAAGTTCGACGGGTTGATCTTCCTCATCGACGTCGGGATGAGCCGCACCCCCGATCTCGACCTGAGCAAGGGGAGACTCTTGCGAATCGAGCCGGGCGCAAGCCCACGTGTCTCGGTGATCCATCACGACGGCAAGCGGGAGCTCTTCTGGCCCGGATCCGCACCCGGCCGTGAGTGAGGCGGCAGGAACAAGGGGGTCAGGAGCGAATGGCACTAGCTTAATGAGCCAGATTTGACCTAACGCTCTTTGTTGCATGAGTTTAAGGCAAGCGGGCGTGCTTTTGCACAACTCCCTGACCTGTAACCATTTATGTAAGAACAGCTTCCTTAAGGTAGTGCCATTAGTCTGATTGCCCCAAGCCATTCTCCTCGATTGACCCAGGTCACTTTCAAACCCCATTTTGGGGTCCTCAAGACCCAAACGCTCGTGCTATTGCGATTCGTTTCTGCGTCCACTCGCCAAACGCGTCAGAAAACAGAGTTTGACCTTGCGCCACGTTGCTCGGGAAAGGAGAATCATTTCAAAATGTGAAACCTTTCATTGAAACCCTGCGGGTAACCAATCCCGTCCGGCAGAGCCGGGCCAGCAGCCGGAAGCGAGTCTTGCGTGGTGGGTGGGTGACTGCCCCTGCGAAGCGTAGACAGCGAGATCAAACGCTGTGTGATTGAGCCCCGAAATTTCCTTGTCGTGAGCCCTCGTCGTGGTCAATCGCGGGGGCCGAGCCTGGCATTAGCTACACCTGGACCCAGAGGCGTGCCAGGTCACACCGGGGTCGGAGGAACATGGCGAATGATCAAAGGGTTTTCCGGGAACTTGGGAGACCTTGCCGTCTCCATCGTTGGCTGCCGGCCGGAGCCCGGCTTACCAACTCCAGGTTGATCCACGGCTCCCGTCCCAAGCCTGTGGGGACGAATCAGGGACGAAACGATGGTATCGCCAAGCGAAGGAAACGAAGTGCGGCGAGATGGACGGCAAGGAGTCGCAGCGCCCCATAGTAGTGTTGAAGCGGGGGAACGGCCTTCCGGACCCTGTGGAGCGAAGGGGGCGCCGCGTTGTGGAGGGGGAGTTGGAACCACGCCGAGGACCAGTGCCTCACCAGCGTGTCACCGCGAGACGACCTACTCGTGTGAAGGACAGCGATCCACAACGTGACGAACCGGGTGCATTTAACGTGCACGCCCGGATCTGTGGGGGGCCTGGGTGGGCAACCACCCAGGTCTACCCGGCCCAAGGCTTCTCGCGAGGCGGGCAACCGCCGGGCGACCCAGCCCAAGGCTTGATTCGTGATTTATGCTAGTTAATTTAAGGAATATGGGAATATATGGATATTATAGGTATATTATTTGCGTAGATGGATATAGTGTACGGTTGCTCCACCTGTTATATTTGCGTAGATGGATATAGTGTACGGTTGCTCCACCTGTTATTCCACCTGTTTACAGGTGGACGGCTCTCGAACGCTTCACGCTCGCGGCGTGCCCGCGCCACACGGGCGCCGTGGCATGCGGCACTCCTCCCTGAAGCGCGCGAGCGGCGAGTTCAAGAGCGCGACATGTTCCAGACCAGCCAGAGGCCGAGGACAGCCGCGGTGATGAAGCCGGTGTAAGCCAGTGGGGCCGGGCCGTCGCGGAGGACCAGGGCGGAGGCGACGAACAGGCCCGCGATCACGATGGCGACCGCCAGGGTATTGCTGGCCCGGGTGAGCTGGCGGACCAGCCGTCCGAAGCCATGCAGGTCGAAGTGGACCCTCATGCCGCCGCGCTTGATCGAGTCCAGCGACTGGCTGAGCAAATCGGGCAAGAGGGTGGCGATCCGGCGGAGGTCTTCGGTGGTGCGAATCGTCTGGCTGATGATCCGATAGGGATGGAAACGTCGCACAGCCAGTGGCGCAGGTACGGCTCGAGCTCCCGGGCGATGTCGAACTGAGGATCGAGATGGCGGCCGACCCCCTCGATGGTGACCAGCGCCCGGACCAGCAGGACCAGTTCCGGCGGGATGTGCAGGTGGTGGTGGCGGATGAAGCCGATCAGCTCGCGGAGCAGGGGGCCCAGCGCGATCGTCTTGAGGTTGAGCTCGGAATAGGAGGCGACCAGCTCGCCGAGGTCGCGATGGAACCCTCGAGGATCCATCGGCTCGCCGCGGACGTCGAGCCCATCGAGGGCCCGGAGGACGCGATCGGTGTCCTGGGCGAGCAGGCCAATCAGGAGATCGGCGATCCGCTCCCGGGTCACGCCGTCGAGCCGGCCGAACATCCCGTAATCCAGCGGCGGCGATGACCCCGCCGGATAGCACGCGGAGATTCCCCGGGTGGGGATCGGCGTGGAAGAAACCCAGTTCGAAGATCTGCTTGAGGAGGATCCGCGCGCCGGTCACGGCGATGTCGGCCGGGTTGGCTCCGAGGGCACGGATCCCCTCCAGATCGTTGATCGCGACGCCGTCGATGAACTCCATGGCGATCACGCGCGAGGTCGAGAACTCCTCGAAGACCGCCGGGATGTGCGCCGTCGAGTCGCTGGCAAACTGGATGCGGCAGCGCTGCATGGTCCGGCGTTCGGCGGAGAAATCGAGCTCGCGTTTCAAGGTGCGTTCGAACTCGCGAGCCAGGCCGGCGGGCCGGTAGGGTGCCAGTACCGGCAGCCGGCGCTCCAGGAGGTGCGCCAGGTTCTTGATGATATCCATGTCGGCCTGCACGACCTTGACGATCTCCGGCCGCCGGACCTTCAGGGCGATGGTGCGTCCGTCCCGGAGGACCGCCCGATGGACCTGAGAGATCGACGCGGACGCCACCGGAATCGGGTCGACCGACGCGAAGACTTCCGACGCCGGCTGCCCGTACTCCTCGCTCAGGATCTTCTCGACCTGGTCAAACGGGAACGGACGGACGTCGTCGCGCAAGCCGGCCAGCTCGTTGACGTACGACTCCGGGAGCAAGTCCGGCCGGGTGCTCAGCAGTTGTCCCAGCTTCACGAACGTCGGCCCCAGGTCCTCGCAGACCAGCCGGAGCCGACGTGCACGGTCCTGAGGCGGGACGCCTTCCCCCAGCGCCACCCGCTCGATCGGCCGCACCAGGCCCTCGAGGTGCAGGGCCGCGACCACATCCTGATAGCCGTACCGCATCAGGGTGGTCAGAATCTGCCGGTAACGTGGCAGGTCGCGGAGATGTCCGACCGTTTCTCGAATCACGCGGCACGCCCTTCTCCAGCGGTGAGAGTCCTGCACACCCCATCATCCCGAGGGCCCGATTGACGAGGTCTTCTCGATCTGACGCTTCCGGGCCTGGGCGGACTTTCTCGGTCTTCGTCTTGCACCCCTGGGAGGATTTGGTTAAACTAACTTTTATGATTCAAAAGTAGAAGGTAGATTGATGGGGGAGACCTTCATGCTGACGCAAGAGGTTCCAGGGGTTCGCACGATCGAGTCATCCGATGAATTCTCCGAGTCGCGATTGGAAGCCATCGGATTCATTTTCCACGGAACTCTCGCGGAGTCCAACGGCAAACGCAACACCTCCCGCTCCCCGGTAAACCTGCTCCACTTCGCCCGTTGCTCGAAATTGGAGAAGGTCGGCGAGACGGAGACCAAGATCTGGTTCCGCTCGATTCGCGTGGCGGTGAAGTACCTGGAGGAGGTGGTCGGCAGACGGCACTGGAAATGGTGCAAGGTTTGCGAGCGCGAGATCACCCAGCGAATCTTGGATGAGGTGTAGGATATCCTCGGCGTCGGTCAGGCGCTGACGCCTGACACAAGGTCCCGAACTCCCAAACCGATTTCGTCTCGTCCGGCTCGAAAGCCTGACTGACGAAACGGTTGAGGATCGAGAATCCGTCAGGTCAACGGCGCGGAGCCGAGGACCAGGCGGTCAAATTCCGGATTGCCGCGCAGATGATCGAAGTCGGTCTCCTCGACGATGAGGGAACGAAGATCCGGATCCAGGTCGAGCGCGGTGGAGAGTGCGTCCAGCGCCTTGGCGCTGTTGCCGGCCAGGCTCCAGTAGCAAGCCAGGTTGTAGTGCAGCAGGGGCTCGTCGGTGTGGGTTCGGAGCGCGCGCTGGAGCGAGTCGATGGCTTGCGCCAGCCGATTGGTCCGTTTGTAGCACCAGCCCAGGGCCAGAGCGACCCGTGTATCGCTGGGTTTCAAGGACGCGGCGATCTCCAGCGGCTTGAGGGCCTCGCGATAACGGTCCAGGCAGCGAAGGGCTTCCCCCTTGAGGAAGTTGGCCTCGAATTGCATGGTCGACCAATCCGAGCGGCTGTCGAGGATCTCCACGGATCGTCCGGGAAGCTCGAGCATCAAGTAGCCCTCGGCCTCGTCGAGCAGCCTTCGGACCTGGTCGCGACTGAGAGGACTCATCGGCGAGCGGTCTCCCAGAAGTCCGGAGCCACGGGCCGCGCAGGCAGGTGGGACTGAACCGAATCACCGGCCTCCCAGGGTGCCCGAGACGCGATAGCTCGGCGACTGCCGGACCTCCCGTAGGACGCATGTCTTCTTGGAAATTGCTTGTAGTTTACCTCAAGATCCCTCTCTCGAAAAGGTGAGACCCCGTCTGCACCGCACCCGCGATGCTTCAGAGCAACAATCGCCGACCCGAGACGGAGCATCGCGGGGTCTTCCGAGTCAGAGGACGTGATTGGCGCCGCGGTCGCCCCCGTCGCGAGCGAACGACATAAACTGTTCGAGAATCGCCCCTTCCTTTCGCGTCAGCTCGTGCTCGGTGGCGATCAGGTCGGGGATTTGCAGCCCGGCGCCGGACCGCTGGGCCAGAGCCAGGGCTCGGGCCTCGATTCCCTCGCGGTTCTGGAGGCCGTCGAGCCACCGCTTGGGGATGGCCTCGACGCCGTAGTAGGCGCCGGCCATGGCACCCAGGATCGCCCCGGCGGTGTCCGCATCGCCGCCCAGGTTCACCACGTCCATGACCGCTTCCTCGAAGCTGTCGGTGGTCAGGAGGAGATAGAGGCAGGTCGGGATGCAAGCCGGTGGGAAACCCTGGGTGGGACGCTTGCACGAGGGCTCCGCACCATGGCGGTTTGCCTCGTCGACCAGGGCCACCAGGGCCCGGTCCCGCGGGGAATCGAGGAGGGACTCGGCATGGGCGATGGCCCGCGACAGGCTGCCTGCATGCTTGCCGAACTTGATCACCAGGTCGGCGTAATCCGCCGCAATACCTTTCTCGTCTTTGATCAGGTCGGAGGCCACCCACAGCAGCAAGCTCGGGTCGCGTGGCTCACCGGCCGTCAGGCGCCGGATCGCGTGGGCGACGGCCAGCGCGCCGCTGAGGCTGCGGATATCGCGGTGGGTCATCAGGCTGGCGGCCATCACCGAGCGGAACAAGTCGTCCAGGTCCTCGCCGAAGAAGAGCGGCACCGGCGCGATGCGCATGGCCGCTCCGATGCCGGCGGTCGTCTGGCCGGCCAGGTGCGCGGGTACTCCACGCTCCAGCGCGGCCAGGACCAGGCGGAAACTCCGGCCGACGCCTCGGTGGGCCCCCACGAACGAACCTTTCGGAGTCGCCAGTGCCAGGTAGATATCGGCCAGTCGCTCCTGGTCCACCCGTTGATGGTCGATCAGCACGTCGCACAGGGCCAGGGCTTGTTGCGTGTCATCGGAATACAGTCCCCGCAACCGCCAGCGGTACGGCTTTCGTTTCCATGCTTGGACTCCATCGACGTAGTTTCTCACGCGACCGTAGTGCGATTGGATTTGCTGGGAGCTCAGACCCTCCAGGGGGGCGCCCAGGGCGTCCCCCACGGCTAAGCCCAGCAAGCACCCTCGAACACGGTCAACTCGAGACAGATGAGGCATCGTGGCAGTGCTCCTCGGATGCCAAATCGCACACCCGGCTCGCGGGGGCGATTTCGACTCGGCCAAACGAACCGGAAGATAACCGCCTGGTCCAACGACGCCAATCGAAATCTGTCTTCCGGCCCGACATTCCACCATTCACGACGCCGGTATGGCACTACCGGCGCGTGATCCTGCCGTCACTTAGGATCGCTGCCAACCCCGTAGGATTTTTTTGAAACTTTCACCGATTTTTCTCCGGCGGAGACCTCATGGCGGCCTCGAACTGATCTCCTTACGAGCCTTTGATATTCATCCGAACAGATCGGGTCGCCTCCTCGGCGGGGACTGGTGGCGCGAGTGCGGCTTGGCATTCTCCCGTCTCCCCGGTGATTCGTGGTTTCCTGGTGTCGGGCTCTCCGGGGCCAACGGACGTTTTATCGACGCGCCGAGTCGCGAGGTCCCAACTTCGGCGGGACGAATCGACTCGGTGCCATGACAGACCTCGTCCAACCGGGGGGACCGCTACGAAGCGACGACTCGATCCCCGGTCTGGTGCAGCAGCCTCCAGGTGTGGTCGGTCAGGGTTTCCAGCCTGACCGACGCCATGAGGGGTGGGTTCAACGCTGGGAAAGCGAGGACGTCAGCTCGAACAAGGATTGTGTGCGGACGATCGCGCACTCATCGGGAAAGGTGTGGAATGACTGGATGGCAAGGCCGCGGGCTCGGACATCGATGTGGATGTGAGTGATCGGCGGCGGGGCCAGGCGGTTGGCCGAACGGAAGCGGTGGAAGAGGGATTCGCCGGATGCGTCGAGGGTCATCTCCTCACAAAGGTGGCGGAAGATCTCGAGGTCCACGCGCTCAACTTCGACGCAGCTTTGATAATCGATCAGGCCCCCGGGCCGCAAGTGGGTGGATCGTTCGTGGCGGGGATGGCAGTGGAAGAGCAAGCCGGGCTCGGGCAAGACCGTCTCGGGACCGGACAGGATTTCCGCGAGCCAGATCGGACCGGAGCGAAAGAGGACGGCATGTCCTCCCTCGATGATCCGGAGGTCGGCCCGCCAACTCTGGCGCTCGATCCGACGGAATGCCCGAGTCGTGAACCATTCGGGATGCAGGGAGCGATGGAACACCTGGAACAACAGGTCGGCGACCCGTGATCGCCCGGAACTCACGCCCATATTCAGGCAAGTCCTTTCCGGCTGGTGCCGATTAGCTGCCGAACCTGCAAGCCTCCGAGCCAACGACGAGCGGGCCGCGCATGGCCACTTCATTATACGTCGCGACCAGCCCGCGTGTAAGCCGATCCCATGGCCGGGTTGACGATCGGTCGTAACCCGTCCCGCGGCATGGGGCAACGGCTCGGGTCACCCGGATCAGACCCGGTCGCCGACCAGCGGTCTCGTTCGCGCAGGCTCGCCCGTCAGGTCGCGAGGCGATCAGACTGCCTTGACCGCGAGTCGTCAGCCCCGTAAACTCCGGGCGGCGACGACTCGTCGCCTGCCCATCTGCGGTGGGGCTTTCCGATTCGACGATCTCATCTCTCATCACCTCGCCTCGACCCGATCGCGATGCGCGCGGGAACATCGGTTTACCAGGGAAGGTACCATGGACCTGAACGTTCGCTTGTATCCCAGCCTCCCCGCTCGCGCCTGGAGGGCCTGGCGGACTCGTGGGGCGGAATACGCCTGGCACAAGTTGCTCAGACGGAGCCTCGGCCGCTGGCCGGACTGGAAACGACGCTGGGTCTACGCGGACCCTCGCCATTATTGGACACTCCGCGGAGGGGATGATTACTTTCGGGAACAGGAAGGCCAGCCGGCGCGGAGCCGCGCGCCGAGTGGATCGCCGAGCGATTGGCGGACTACCAGCCGCGCTCCATCCTGGAAGTCGGCTGCGGATATGGCAAGCTCCTGGGCGAGATCCGGCAGCGGATCGACGTCCCTCTGATCGGCATCGACTTCAGCCCGACCCAGTTGCAGCACGCGCGCCGGTATCTGGGCGGCGGTGACGAAGTGGGACTGCTCCTGGGCTGCGGCCAATCGCTGCCGTTCCCCGACGATTCCTTCGACATGGTCGTCACCTCGGCGGTGATCCTCCATAATCCGCCGCCGGCCGCCGAGCGGATCCGCCAGGAGATCCTCCGCGTCGCGCGGCGGTTCGCGGCCCATAACGAGGAGACCAGCCGGAGCTACAACCGTTACGGCTATGATATTTCCGCCTGGTATCGCGCCAAGGGATACGCCTGGCGGAGTCGGGACCGATCCCCGTGGATCCGGATCCGGGATCCTCGCGGTTCTGCGTCGCGGTGATTGGGTAATGGCGAGTCGCTGGTGGCCAGCCATGACCTACGACCTACCTCCTACCAACAACCTACTGCATGATCGACCTGATCTTCGCCGCCTTTCTGGCGCTGATCTCTCTGGGGGCCGGGAAACGGATCCTGGACCGATTCGGTCAGGCGCCGGAGCATCCGCTGGACGCGATGGCCCTGGCGCTGCCGCTCGGCATGGGCCTGATGGCCCTGGGGACGCTCGTGCTGGGTGAGCTGGGCTGGCTGACCCGGCTGGGTTTGTCGGTCCTCCTGGCGTTGTGGATGGAGATGGGGCTGTGCCCCGCATTCCGGCTCCTCCGAGAGCTCGGGCGGCTGGATCCGCACTCGAGACGAGGCTCGCGACCGATCGGCCGCGAGTCGGATACTGGCGTTCTGCCTGGGATCGACCCTGCTCGGGACGGCCCTGGTCGCGATCGGCCCGGTGACCGACGGCGATGCCCTGTGCTATCATCTCCAGGTGCCCAAGGAGTTCCTCATGCACCAGGCGGTCGGGTTCGACCCCGACCTGCACGAGACCGTCTATCCCCTGGTGACCGAGCTGATCTACCTGCCGGCCCTGGAGTTCCGCGGGCCGGTCGCGTGCCGATGGATCCAATGGGCGCTGGGACTCGTGTTATTCACCAACGTGACGGCACTGGCGCGCCCAAGCCTGGGCCGTCGCGGCTGGTGGGCCGGAGTGGTGGTCCTGCTGGCTCCGGCGGTCTCCAATGGGATGTCGGCCCCGCTCAACGACGTCGCGCTGGCCGCGTTCGGGACGGCCGCGATCTTCGCCTGGGTCCGGCTGCTGGACCGGCCGAGCGTTGCGGCGGCGGTCGTCGCAGGACTGTTTGCCGGGTTTGCGGCTGGTGTGAAGTACCCGGCGCTGGTCCTCTTCGTCCTGCTGACCGCGGCCACGAGGTTGCAGGGCCTTCGACGGCCGTCGACCGGGAACATGGTCCGGCGCCGGTCGTGGCTGACATTGACGGCGGTCTATGCCGCAGTCGCGATTGCGGTGGGAGGTTGCTGGTACCTTCGTGCTTATCTTCATACGGGCAACCCGGTCTATCCGTTCTTCCGGCACGCCTTCGGTGGGTCGGGACTGGATGAGGTGCTCGACCCGATCAAGCGGCCGATGGCGGTGACTCCGTGGAACCTGCTGCTGGCCCTGGGGCCGCTCTCGCTCCAGCCCGATCGCTTCGATAGCTTCTCGCACCAGTTCGGACCGATCTTCCTGCTGTTCCTCCCGGTCGCTCTCATGGAACGGTTGCCCCGGCGCGTGCTCGGCCTGGCTGCGCTCGGGTATCTTTTCATGATGCTCTGCCTGACGCAACGTCAGAGCATGCGGTTCGTCCTGATCGCCCTGGGGCCGCTGGCGATCGCGGTTGCGCACGGCGCCAGCGCCTGGTGCGATCGTAAGACGGTGCCGGCGCGATTGATGATCGGAATCCTGCTCGCGGCCCTGGGGTTGGAGGCGGGCCTGGCCCTGGCGCGGAGCCGGCATGTGCTGGGCCTGGTGGTGGGGCGCGATTCGGCCGAGTCGTTGCTGGCGCGTCGTGAGCCGACCTACGTGGTAGGGCGATGGGCCTCGAGAAACCTGCCCGCGACGGCCCACCTGATCGGCCAGGACCATCGGGGCTTCTACATCCCGCGCCCCTACACGATGGAGCTGGCCCACCGCCGACGGACCGGCCTGGGTCGCCATGGAGAGTCCCCCGGAGAGATTGTCGCGCGGCTGCGACATTCGGGTTTCACTCATCTGATGCTCTGTCCTCCGGTGCCCGAGACGGCCGTCGAGTTCGACCCGACCCTGGGCCGGTTGCTGGCTCCCTGGTTGGCCGGCCGGGAACCGATCTATCGCGAAGACTTAACGGACGGCGATGGCGTTCTCCGGCGTTATGCGATCTACGAGCTTTCGGAGAGTCGTCTGGCATCCCACCCCGCGCGAGGTTCTACACGATGACGATATTAGAGCGCCTAACAGGAGGCTGGCACACGCTCGAAGTCCTCTCCCGAAGACCCCCCCCTGGCCCCCCCTTCGTAAGGGGGGGACAAGAACGGGCCGGTTTGCCTGGAATATCCCCCCCTTACGAAGGGGGGGCGACGCCGGCAGGCGTCGGGGGGGGTTCTTCACATCGGCCCCGGGCGTGCGCGAATCCAACGGTTAGGCGCTCTAGACAACCGGTGCCGGCCCACGCTCGCCGAGTTAAGGGCTCGCGTTCAGAAGGGCCGGCACCGCGAGATCGGCAACTGGCTGGCGCGGCGGGTTTCTCGTCCGAGCGCCGTCTACGGCTGCTGGCTGGCGGTCCGGTTGGGTCTCTCCGCACACCAGGTGACGGCGGCGGCGTGGATCGCATCCCTCGCGGCGGCTGTCGCGATCAGCACGGGTGAACGGTCGATGTTCGTCGTCGGTGTGGCACTGGCGCACCTGGCGTTCTGGCTCGACCACGTCGACGGCCAGGTTGCCCGATGGCGCGGCACGTCAAGCCTCGATGGAGTCTACCTGGATTACCTGATGCATCACGCATCGAACCTGGTACTGGGCTTCGCGCTGGGATATGGCCTGGCGGCGCGATCGGGAGACGTGCGCTGGACGATCGCCGGATTCGCGATCGGCACGGGATGGACACTTCTGAGCCTGCACAACGACTGCCGATACAAGGCGTTCTTCCAGCGGCTCAAGGCCGCGACGGGCAGCTACCGCGTGGATGGGGGCTCCGGCGGTCGTCCCCAGCCGCCCGCCCCCTGGCCACGGCGCGGACTCGCCGCGATCACCTGGCTGACTTACAAGGCGTGCGAGCCTCACGTCGTATTGCTCGGGTTGACGGTGATGGCTGCGCTGGCATTGGTGCTCCCCTCGATCTGGCTGACCCTGTGGCAGAACGGCGTGATCGCCATCGCGGTTCTGAGCCCCTTGCTGGCGGTCGCACGAATCGCGCGCTCGGTGCGGCGCGGGGCAGTCGAGGAGGAATTCGCGAAATGGTTCCGGACACCCGATGCGACGCCAGGAGGCGCGCCGGCCGCGACGCGTGCCGAGGCAACCCCTGGACATCGCGCCGATCGCGTTGTATCAACGAACGAAGACAATCCCGAATTCTCCCGGCCCACGGCGTGACCTCCAGCTTGAACTTGGATTGGACAACCGAATGCCTGTCGAGGAAACCGATACACGCGATCTCTCCGAGAGCGGCATTGGGATCGGCGTGGTGGGCGCGGGGTTCATCGTCCGCGACTGCCACCTGGTGGCTTATGCCGATGCCGGGTTCCGCGTCGTCGGGATCACCTCGCGGACGATCGAGACCGCGCGCGAGGTCGCCGCGCTGCGGAACGTCCCCAAGGTGTATCCGACGCTCGAGGAGTTGCTCGACGACCCGGCGGTGGAGGTCGTCGACATCGCGGTGCCGCCCAACGCGCAGCCAGGCGTCATTCGACGGATCCTCGTTCATCCCCGGCGCGTGCGGGGCATCCTGGCGCAGAAGCCGCTGGCGATGTCGTATGCCGAGGCCGCGCCGCTGGTCGAGGCATGCGAGCGGGCCGGCGTCCTGCTGCAAGTCAACCAGAACATGCGGTATGATCCATCGGTGCGGGCCTTGAAGACACTGCTCGACCGCGGCGACCTGGGGCAGCCGGTGCTGGCGACGATCGAGCTGCGGGCGATCCCCCACTGGATGCCCTGGGCGCGGGAGGGCCGATCCCTGTCGACGTTCGTCATGAGCATCCATCATCTGGATACGTTCCGATACTGGCTGGGCGACCCGATCCGGGTGCTGGCCAGCACCCGTCCTGACCCGCGGACCCGATTTCCACACAACGACGGAATCAATTTGTATATTCTTGAGTTTTCGAAACGGTGCCAGGGCATCGGGCTGGGACGATGTCTGGGCCGGGCCGGCGCGGGAGGGGGCCGGGTCGAGTACGACGGTGCGCTGGCGGTTCGAGGGGACTGAAGGACTGGCTCTTGGCGAGATCGGCTGGCCCGCCTGGCCGGAGCGGATGCCCAGCACGATCGATTATACGACCGTCCGCGACGAGGGCGCATGGCGCCGGCCGCGCGGGCCGACGACCTGGTTCCCGGACGCGTTTGCCGGCACGATGGGGGGACTGCTCCGCGCCCTGGAACGGGGCACGACGCCGGACATCCCCGGCCGGGACAACCTCGAGACCATCGCCCTCTGCGAGGCGGTGCTGGCCGCGGGGCGCGGCGGCGTCGTCGCGCGGCCGGACGAATCCAACGGGTAGGTAGGCTCAACGTGATCCTCGTCGTCCTCTCACGATTGGCGGTCCGATCGCTGTTGGCCCAGGCCGGGCCGGCCGGCGCCACGTGGCCGTTCGTCGCAGGTGCTGTGGCGCTGGGCGTGGCGCTCGTGGCCCTCGCTCTGGTCCGGCTCCATTCGTGGCGAACTCGGCGGGTCAACCGCTTCTCCCAGCTTCGGGCCCAGGCGGCTCAGCGGCGCCGGGCCGAGCGCGCCCTGCGACAGACCGAGGTCTTCTACCACTCGCTCGTCGAGACGATCCCCCAGATGATCCTCTGCAAGGACCTCGACGGCCGATTCACGTTCGCCAACCAGAAGCTCTGCGCGGAACTGGGGACCACGCTGGAGAATATCAAGGGAAAGACCGACGTCGATTTCTTCCCGCCGGAGCTCGCTGAGAAATACCGCGCCGACGACCAGCGGGTCATCGCCAGCGGGAAAGTGCTCGACGTCGTCGAGCAGCACGTCACGCCCAAGGGCGAGAAACTCTACGTTCAGACGATGAAGACACCCCTGTTCGGTCCCGACGGCGAAGCGATCGGCATTCAGGGCATCTTCTGGGACGTGACCGAACGCATGCGCGCCGAGGAGAAGCTCAAGGAGCAGAACGTCACGCTCCAGGAGCTGGCGGAATCGGAACACCAGGCCCATGAGGCGCTCAAGGCCGCACAAAGCCGGATGGTGGAAACTGAGAAGCTCGCCAGCCTGGGGCAGCTCGTGGCCGGCGTGGCTCACGAGATCAACAACCCATTGGCGTTCGTGAGTAACAACGTGGCGGTGCTGGAACGCGACCTGCTCGACCTCGTCACCTTGGTCGGCCTCTACCGGCGGGCTCGCAATCCCGGCGACCCGGAGTTGGCTTCTCTGGAAGAGCAGATCGCGCAGCTTTCCGAGCAGCTCGACCTGGATTACTGCCGGGAGAATTTGCCTCGGATCTTCGAACGCAGCCGCGAGGGCCTGCGCCGGATCGAGCGGATCGTCAAGGACCTCCGGCTGTTTGCCCGGGTCGATGAAGGCGAGTGGAACGAGGTCGACCTGAATCCTGGCATCGAGTCCTCGGTGAACATGGTCCAGGGCTACGCCCGCAAGCACGGGGTCAAGGTTGTGATGGAACTGGGCGCCTTGTCTCCGGTCCGCTGCCGCGCCGCGAGGCTCCATCAGGTCGTGGTCAACTTGTTGATGAACGCCATCGACGCCTGCGAAAACAACGGCACGGTCACGATCCGGACCGAGCCCGATCTCGAAGGAGGTGGAATCCGGTTCGAGGTCGCCGACACCGGCAGCGGCATCGATCCGACCATCCGCGAGCGGATCTTCGACCCGTTCTTCACCACCAAGCCGCTGGGCGAAGGGACCGGGCTGGGCCTCTCGATCAGCTACGGGATCGTCCAGGAGCACCACGGGACCATCGAGGTCCAATCCACCCCGGGGCAGGGATCCTGCTTCACCGTGCGAATTCCCTCGCAGCCGAAGCGGTCCGGAGCCGGTTCGACGTCGCCTGCCGCACAGAGTGTGGGATGAGATTTCCGAAAGAAGATTCCCGATTCCGGATTCAAAATCCCAGATCGAATCTTTCTCCTTGAGATCTTTGGTATTTGCACGTGTCTGGCAAATCCTCAATTTCAGAATACGGATGGAGATGATCCCTGGATCTGGAATCGGGAATCGGCCCGCTCGGATCGACCTGCTCTTGCGACAGAGCTTCTTGAAGGAGACCCATGCCCATGAAACTCGGCCTGATCAATTCCGCCTGGGTGCAGTCCGGTCGGGGGTCGTCGTTCGGCATCCAAAAGACCCGGGAGCTCGGGTTCGACTCGATTGATATCTTCGCCGACCCGCTGGACATCGACATTAAGGAGAAGCGGCTGATCAAGGACGAATGCGACGTGGCGGGGTTGCCGATCATCAGCGTCGCCTGCGTCGCCGTGGGACTGGTGGACTTCAATCCGAGTGTCCAGCGGTTCCACCTCGAGAGGGTCCGGGCGTATCTCGACATGGCATACCTCTTCGAGGCGAGGAACGTGCTGCTGGTCCTGGGCGAATACATCTGGCAGAAGGAGGTGATCCCGCCCGCCGAGCAATGGGCGGTCGGGGTGAAGAACGTGCGGGAGCTGGGCCAGTATGCCGGCGACCTCGGCCTGGAGATCGCCCTGGAGCTCGAACCGTTCCACCTTTCGCTGCTGAACGACGTCGCGAGCATGGCCCGGTTCCTGGAGGAGGTGGACCACGCCTCGGTGAAGGCCAACCTGGACATCTCTCACCTGGTCCTGTCGCGGCAACCGGCCGCGTCGATCGAGGCCTTGCGGGGCCGCGTGGCACACGTGCACATCTCCGACTGTGACGGCAAGGTCCATGGCGACCTGCCGCCGGGTCGCGGGGTCGTGGATTTCCCGCCGTACTTGAAGGCGATCAAGGACCTGGAGATTCCCGACGCGACGATCTCGATCGAGCTGGAGTATTCGCCGGAACCATCGAAGATCGTGGAATGGGTCGGCGAGGCGTATGAGAAGACGGCCGCCCTGATGCGAGCGGCGGGACTGCGGCCGTGAGCCGGGTGTGGGGGATCCTGGCCGGATCCGCGTTATCGATGGCGCTGATCCTCCTGGTCGGCTGGCCGGTCCTGGCGACGGTCCTGGAGGCGACCGGTGCCGTCGCCCGATTGGAGAAGGCCCTCCACCAATCGGGCTGGACCAAACTCGCCGACGCCCTGGACCAGTGGAAGGGAGTCGAGTCCTCGGACGAGGCCGATCTCAGCACGGCGCTGGACCCGGCCGGGACGGCAGCGCTGCTCCGCGAGACCCAGGGGCTGGCGCGACCGGTCCGGCTGGGTCTGGAGACGATTGGCCTGGTCCTGGCCACCGAGGCCATCGCGTTGCCCGTAGGCGTCTTGCTGGCCATCTTCCTGTTCCGGACGGATCTCTGGGGCCGGCGGGTGGTGCTGGCGCTGATCGCACTCGCGGCGTTCGTACCCTTGCCGTTGCATGCGACGGCCTGGCTGGGTGCGTTGGGGAACGCCGGTCGAATGCAGGCCCTCGGCGTCCGGCCGATCCTGGTCGGCCGGTTTGGTGCGGCGGTCGTGCATGCGCTAGCGGCCCTTCCCTGGATCATCCTGCTGGCGGGCGTCGGCCTCTGCGCGGTCGAGCCGGAACTGGAGGAATCCGCGCGCCTGGAGTTCGGACCGTGGCGGGTGTGGACCCGGGTCACGATCCGACGGGCGATCGGAGCGATCGCGGCGGCCGCGCTGGCGGCGGCCGTGCTCACGGCCGGCGATATGACGGTCACAGACTTGCTTCGGATTCGCACTTATGCCGAAGAGGCGTTCGTTCAATTCATCCTCGGTCGCGGGCTGGCCGACGCGGCGGTCGTCGCGTTGCCGCCGATGGTCATCCTCGGACTCATGATCCTGATCGTGAGCCAGGCGCTGTCGCATCTCGACCCGGCTCGATTGATCTCTTCCTTCTCCCAGGCCCGGGTCTGGCGGATCGGCGGCTGGCGGATTCCCGGTGGTATCTTGCTCCTCGCCCTGGTCGGAAACACGATCGCGTTTCCTCTCTACGGTTTGCTCTGCGCGCGGGCCGCGTCGGCGGTCGCGCGAACCTGGGGAAACCTCCGACCTGGTCGTTCGGGGGATTGGTGGGCACGTTGCGGTTCGCGGCGGAAGAGATCCGAGACCCATTGTTCGCCAGCCTCTTCTGGGCCGCGCTGGCCGCCACGGCGACGACCGTCATCGCCTTCGGTCTGGCCTGGGCCGGCCGTCGCTCGAAGACCTGGCGCGGCGTGATGCTGGCGACGATGATCGTCGCGTTGGCCACGCCGGGACCAGTTGCCGGCCGGGCGTTGGTCCTGGCCTATCGCGATTGGCCCGCCCTTTATGATTCCCCTGCGATCATCGTGATGGCCCAGTCGCTCCGGGCATTGCCGTTCGTTCTCCTCGTGCTCTGGCCGTTCCTCCGCGCCTTCCCGCAGGACTATCTCGATGCCGCCGCGCTCGATGGATATGGCCCCGGGGGTCAGATCTTCCGCGTCGCGTTCCCGTTATCATTCCGGGCGGTCCTGGCGTCCTGGATGATCGCCCTGGCACTCGGACTGGGCGAACTCCCCGCCACCAACCAGGTCTATCCGCCCGGCATCGAGCCCATGTCGGTGTTTCTCTGGAGCCTGTTGCACACGGGTGTCGCGAGCGACGTCGCGGGTGTGGCCCTGATCATGCTGGCCGTGATCGGGACCGCCGGCCTGGCCGCCGTGATCGCTCTGAGCTGGCTGCGCGGGGTCGAACGATAATTCGAGTGTGCAATCGGTGGGCAGCCTCGACAAATGGAAAGGAGTGGCAACGATGGTGGACCTGGAGGGAAAAGACCCTGGCGACGCCGGGCTCGTCTTCGCCGCGTACAACAACCACGACCCGCGCTGCGGCCCGCCGCCTCGCGTTCGGAACACGGCAAACCCCAACCTCGACCACGGCTATTTCGAGAACCGCTTCGGTGAGCAGTTCGTCTTGACGTTCGACCGGGCGACGGGGACTGGTGCGATCACGGGCGGCGACCTGAACTGGGACAATCCCAAGTCGTTCACCCTCGGGCTGTTGGACGAGGCCCTCCGCGAGACCCAAAGGCTCGCTGCGCAAATTGTGGCGATCGGGCGCACCGAGGCATCAGAGCTGCCGGTGATCGACGCCGCGCTGACGCTGGGCCGCCTCACCGGTCTGACGAGGAAGGACGAGGTAATCTGGCTCCGGGCCTGCCTGACCGCCTGCACCTCGCTCGTGGGACGGCCCGAGGGCCTCCCAAGCGACTGACGCGACCCCAGGGCATCGTCGTGTTCGCCCGGCGGCCGGGACTGAGGCCCTCCTTGAGCGCTCAACGGATGGGTTGCACACACAAGGACAGCATCGATGGGATACGACCCCGAAGCGCCAGCGAGTGCATCCCGCCCCGGACCATCAATCCACTCGCTGGCGCTTCGGCCTCGTATCAGCCAGGGGAGTCGGTTAAGCTGGAGTGAACCGCTCCCGCATGCATGCCGGTCGGTAAGGGACCGCACCGGGCAACGCCGCCCGGGCCCGGTTTGGGGAAGCCCCCTGGGGCGGCCGTGGGAAGCCGTGCCGATGAACGACGTGACGCGCATCCTCTCCGCCGTCGAGCAGGGCGACGCCGGGGCATCCGAGCAACTCTTACCCCTGGTCTACGACGAGCTGCGCAAGCTGGCCGCTCAGAAGCTGGCGCAGGAAAAGCCGGGCCAGACGCTCCAGGCCACAGCCCTGGTCCACGAGGCCTATCTGCGGCTTGTGGGCACGGGAGACGACCAGCAATGGGAGAGCCGCGGCCACTTCTTCGCTGCGGCCGCGGAAGCGATGCGGCGAATCCTGGTCGACAACGCCAGGCGCAAGCGGGCCGAGGTCCACGGCGGTGGCCGTCAGCGAGTCGAGCTCTGCGAGGGCGACTGGCTCTCGCGGGCCACGCCGGATGAGGTCGTCGCCATCGATGAATCCTTGAGCCGGCTCGCCGAGGACGACGCCGCCTCGGCCGAGATCGTCAAGCTTCGCCTCTTCGCCGGCCTGTCGATCGAAGAGGCCGCGCTCTGCCTGGGCATTTCCCGCGCATCGGCTTATCGACACTGGACTTATGCCCGCGCCTGGCTGCTGGCTGAGCGCCACGGGTGACGTGCGCACCGGGTCAGCCGATCCGAATTCCCATTCTTTTCCCACGGCGTGAGACGAAACCCGCCGCTTTTCCGCATTGCTCGATGGCGAGGGTCGCCGGGAGTCGATCGGAGATGAACGCTCGTCGCAATAGTGCCAAGATGATCTTCCTCGAAGCGGTGGAGAATTGCCCGCCCGAGCGCTGGGACGCCTACCTGGAGGAGGCGTGCGGCGGGGATGCCGACCTGCGGCGTCGTGTGCGCCTGCTCCTGGACGCCCACCAGGGGGCCGATAGTCTGATCGACCAGCCGGGCTCGGCCCCCAGCGCCGCCGCTACGAGGCCGCTCGCCGAGGGCCCCGGCACGGTCATCGGCCCCTACAAGCTGATGGAGCAGATCGGCGAGGGGGGCATGGGCGTCGTTTACGTCGCCGACCAGACCAAGCCCATGCGCCGGAAGGTGGCGCTGAAGATCATCAAGCCCGGCATGGACACGAAGCAGGTCATCGCCCGCTTCGAGGCCGAGCGCCAGGCCCTGGCCATGATGGACCATCCCAACATCGCCCGCGTCCACGACGGCGGGACGACCGATTCCGGCCGCCCGTACTTCGTCATGGAGCTGGTCCGCGGCATCCCGATCACCGAGTACTGCGACCGCGAGCGGCTCTCGATCCCCGGGCGCCTGGCACTTCTCGTCCTGGTCTGCCGGGCGGTGCAGCACGCCCACCAGAAGGGGATCATCCATCGCGACCTCAAGCCCTCGAACATCCTCGTGACGGTCATCGACGGGTCCGCCGTGCCCAAGATCATCGACTTCGGCGTGGCCAAGGCCACCGGCGCCTCGCTCACCGAGCGGACGCTCTACACCGCCTTCCACCAGTTCGTGGGCACGCCGCTGTACATGAGCCCGGAGCAGGCCGACCTCGCGGGCGTGGACATCGACACCCGCAGCGACATCTATTCGCTCGGCGTACTCCTCTACGAGTTGCTGACCGGCACGACGCCGTTTGATCAGGACACGTTCCGCACGGCGGCGTTCGACGAGGTGCGGCGGATCATCCGCGAGCAGGATCCGCCCAAGCCGAGCACGCGGCTCAGCAGCCTGGGCGAGACCCTGACGACCGTCTCCGAACGGCGCAAGGCGGACCCTCGACGCCTCGGACCGTCGCTCCGTGGCGAGCTGGACTGGATCGTGATGAAGGCCCTGGAGAAGGATCGAAGGCGTCGATACGAGACGGCCAACGACTTCGCCTCGGACCTGATGCGGTTCCTGACCGATCAGCCGGTCGAGGCGTGCCCGCCGTCAGCGGGGTATCGGTTCGGCAAATTCGCCCGGCGGAATCGCGTGTCGCTGGTGACAGCCATTCTCGTGGCGGCTGCCCTCTTGATCGGTACGACGATCAGCGTGTGGCAGGCCCACGAAGCCCAACGCGCCCGCCGGCTGGCGGATCGCCGGCTGAGCGACGAGAAACAGGCCCGGAATGATGCGGAAATCCAACGCAGACGCGCCCAGCAGGACTTTGACCAGGCGATCGAACGGATGGTCGGCCTGTACAGGAAACTTTGTAGTACCGGGGCTTCCAGTGGCCTACCTCCTGAAACCCGGCGGGCCCTGGCCGAAGCGATCATCGGGGCCTTCCAGGGAATCGTGAATGGCCAAGATGATAACAAGGTCCTTCGGTTCAAGAGGGCCAAGGCTTTCTTCCACCTGGCGGAGATTTACGGTTGGGAGGGAAAGCCAGAGCAGCTCGTCGGAGCCTGCGAGCAGGAGATTGCCATCCTGGAGGCGCTGACGGCCGAGTATCCACTCGAGACAGTCCATTGGCAGGAACTGGGCGTGGCCCGAAACATGTTGGCGACCCATCTGATGAAAGCGGGTCGCACATTCGAGGCGATGCGGCAGTGGCGTGAGGCTGCCGACGCTTATCATGAGGGTGTCAAGGTCGGCTCCTCGGATGGGCGCGGCCTGATGCCCCTCATCAAGTTCCTGGGCGGTTGTCCCTGGGGCGACGCATTGACGCGAGCCGGGCGGCTCAAGGAGGCGGAGGCGGCCTACCGGGAGGCCTTGGCGGATCTCAAGAGCCTTTCGGCCGAGATCCGGGATCAACCCGGCGCGCGGAAGTACCTGGCCTACTCGCGGGCTACCTTGGGCGCTGCATTAACGCGAGCCGGGCGGCCCAAGGAGGCGGAGGTGGCCTATCGAGAGGCCTTGGCCGATTTCGATAGCCTTTCGGCCGAGATCCAGGATCAACCCGACGTGCAGAACAACCTGGCCTGGTTGCTGGCGACCTGTCCCCTCCCGCAAGTCCGAGACCCTTCCCGCGCGGTCCAGCACGCCCGAAGGGCCGTCGAGAAGGAGCCGGGGAACAGAGTTATCCGAAACACTTTGGGCGTGGCCCTGTACCGCGCCGGGCACTGGGAAGAGTCCGTCGCGGCGCTGAGGAAGTCAATGGAGCTTGGCAGGGATTACTACGCCATCGATTGGTTCTTCCTGGCCATGGCCCATTGGCAGCTTCGCCATCAGGACGAGGCTCGCACCTGGTTCGACAAGGCTGTGGCCTGGATGGAGAGGTACGATCCCAATGATGGGGCGCTCTTCCGCCTCCGAGCCGAGGCGGAAGCCCTTCTGGGCGTGAAACCGCCCGACGCCAAGGTATCGCCCGAATCGGTTCCTTCAACGGAGAACTCGCCCGACTGACCGGCTTTTCCTCTTGCCAAGGGTTCGTCTTAAGGAATCGACCCGGACGCGGGCGGGAAACTCGAACCGCCAAACGAACTATCTCGCGGCCACGATCGGTCCGGAAGATCGGTGTACGCGCCGTGATTCTCTCTCAACCCGACCCAGGAAAGGAGCTCTCTCATGACCCCGCTTGGACACGCATCCCGCAACCGCGGCTCGAGGATTCCAGCGAGCCTTCCTCCTCCAGGCCGTGAGAGGCCCTGCTCACTTGAGTGGCGCACAAGTCACTGGCTCCGAAGTCGTGGCGATTCTGCGGCGGCCTGAACGGCCGCAGGAACAAAGCCCGGGGGTGGAACCTCGGGGATCGATCGGTCGCCCCCCGCGCTGCGGGTGCATCCTGAAGGGGTGCCGGCGGGCTGTCCTGCGGCCCTTCCGGCCGCCCGAGATGGGGGGGGGCTCGGATCGGACCCCGGGTTTCACCCGGGGCTGGACACCTGCGGCCCTTCAGGCCGCCGAAGATCGGTCGGCATCGTGTGCGCAAACCAACCGTTAAGCGCTCCAGGCAATGACGGCATTCTAACCGGCACCGACCGAGACGCATCAAGACATCGCGGCCAGTGGCGGGCATTTCCCGGCCAGGGTCGCCAGCCGTGCCAGGTGCATCGAGCCCGCGACGACGCATCAACGAGGGCGACCTGACCCCCTGGATCGAGCGCGGCCGATGAGGCGACTCATCGGCTCACCGTCCCCGGTGTGCCCGGTCTGCGCGCATGGGGGATGCCCCCGATCGGAAGCAGACCGGTTCATCACCCAGGTTCGACTCAACCCCGAAAGGAGACTCCCATGACTCGCTCGACCCGGAATCGCACCGCCCGCGCCCGCCGCCACGCACTCCGCCCCTTCCTCGACGCTCTGGAAGAGCGGGCGTTGCTCGCCACGATCCAGGTAACGTCAACGTGTGATCGACCGTTCGAGCCGGACAGCATTCTGACCCTGCGCGATGCGATCCTGCTCGTGGATGGCGACCTGACCGTAGGCCAACTCTCGACGGCTCAGCAAGCCCTGGTCAGCGGCTCGCCGGACCAGCCCGGCGTGACCGACACGATCGACTTCGCCTCCGGGGTGAGCGGGACCATCACGCTGACCTCCGGCGAGCTGGCCATTACCGATCCCGTCGATATCCAGGGGCCGGGGGCCGGCGGCGTCACGGTCAGCGGCAACAACGCCTCCTGCGTCTTCGACGTCAGCGCCGACGCGACGATCAGCGGCCTGACGATCACCGGCGGGAGTTCGAGCACCGGTGGCGGCCTCTTCAACGAAGGGGGCACGCTGACGGTCAACAACAGCACCTTCACCAGCAACACCGGCAGCGGCCTCTTCAACGAAGGGGGCACGCTGACGGTCAACAACAGCACCTTCTCCCAGAATCTCCCCGCCCATGACCTCGCTACCGACCAGACCCCATGCGCCGGCGGTGGCATTGACAACGAAGGGGGCACGCTGGCAGTCAACAACAGTACCTTCGACAGCAACACCGGCGGCATCTATAGCGAAGTGGGTACTTTCGGCTCTTCCTCCGCCTATGTCGGCGGCGGCATCTACAATTCCCAGGACGGGCTCCAAGGCGGGATCGTGACCGTCAACGGCAGCACCTTCACCGGCAACATCGGCGGCGGCATCCTCAACTATCGCTCTTCATCAAATGGAGCTTATCGCCCTTTGTCATCGGGAGAGACGGTTCCCACGATGACGGTCATCGACAGCACGTTCACCAACAATCAAGCTGCCAGCGGCACGGGCGTCCTCAACTTCGGGGGCGGCACGCTGACGGTTGACAGCAGCACCATCTCCGGCAACTCCGCCATCCAGAGCCCAGACCTTGGCACCACCGGTAGCGGGGGTGCCGGCGGCGGCCTCGACACGTTTCTTGGGGGCTCGATGACGGTCACCAACAGCACGATCTCCGATAACGTGGCCGGTTATGACCCTCAAACCAGCCAGGCCAGCGGCTATGGCGGCGGCCTCAGCGTGAGCGATGGCGCGGTGGCGACGCTCATCAACTGCACCATCGCGGGCAACAGCGCCGACCTTTATGGCGGCGGCATCTTTCAGTTTGAAGCCACTCTGACGCTGACCAACTGCACCATCTCCAGCAACTCCGCCACCATTGGGGGCGGCGGTATCTGGGCTGGCGGGCTTGGGCTATCCGTCGGGAACACGATCATCGCCGGGAACACGGCCCCGGCAGGCCCCGATGTCTCAGCGACGGTCACAAGTGACGGCTACAACCTGATCGGCAACACCAGTGGCAGCAGCGGTTTCAGCGCCACCGGGGACCAGCTCAACGTCAACCCCCTCCTCGAGCCGCTCGTCGGCAACGGTGGTCCCACCCAGACGATGGCCCTGCTGCCCGGCAGCCCGGCCATCGACGCCGGCAGCAGCTCGATCGCGGGCGTGAACGCGCCCATCACCGACCAGCGCGGCGCCCTGCGCGGCGGTCAGATCGGTAGTTTCAACGCCGGGTCTGCCGTCGATATCGGCGCCTACGAGGCGAGCTCATCGTACCTGGTCACATCGACCGCCGCCTCGACAGATGTGGGCACGCTCCAGTCGGCGATCGGCTGGGCGAGCGTGAATACCAACGCCAACCCGGCCAACATCGCCAATCCCGCCCCCAATACCATCATCTTCGCTCCCCCCGATACCCAGACGCTGAATTGGGATTTGACGGCCATCGGCTCCTTGGTGGTCAACGCCAGCAGCCCTGTCCCCATCCTCATCGACCTCAGCGCGACCACCTACCAGAACACTGACAGCAACGGCGACACCCTGCCGATCAACGTCACGGCCCCCGCGAACACCACACTGACTCTGAACGGCCCGCCCAGTGGCACCGCCACACTCTACGATCTGGTCAGTTCCGGCACGGTCACGGTCCAGGGCAATATCACCATGATCGGCAACTCGCCGGCGACTCGTCGTCAACTCCGGGCAGGCGACCATCGCCGATGGGATAACGCTCGTCACCACGACCGATGCCCCGACCATCCTGGTCAACGGCGGCACCCTAATCGTGCGGGATAGCACGGTCGAGCAGAACTCGGCCACCTCGTCCCAACCCGCCATCCAGATCAGCGGCGGCAGTGTCGACCTGGGTACCTCCACCGATCTGGGCGGCAACACGATCGACGACGACGGCACCAGCCAGTTGATCGAGAACACGACCGGCAACCCCGTCCCGATCGCCGGTGACTGGCTGTTCACGGCCAATGGCGTCTCGGTCCCGGTCAACCTCACAGTCACCAACACGACCGACTTCGGCCCGGGCTCGTTGCAGGAGGCCATCCTCGAGGCCAACACCAACCCCGGAGCGGCTGGGAGCATCATCGCGTTCGACCCGACGGTCTTCGCCACGCCGCAGACGATCACCGTGCCCAACACTCTGGTGCCGAGCGAGTCGGCCGGACCGGAAGTGCTCGAAGGTCCAGGTGCGAACCTACTGACAATCAACGGTTCTGGCGCTGTGGGAGTGTTCGAGGTCGACAGCGGCACGACGGCGAGTCTCTCGGGCCTCACCATCACGGGCGGCTCGGCCACTGACGGTGGCGGGATCGACAACGCCGGGAATCTGACGGTGAGCGGCACCACCATCACCGGCACCATTGCGTACCACGACGGTGGCGGCATCGACAACTCGGGCACGCTGACGGTCGCCAACAGCACCATGACCGGCAACGGTGCCCTCAACGGTGGGGGCATTGACAACACTGGGAATCTGACGGTGAGCGGCACCACCATCGCCGACAACTACGGTGGCGACATCGACAACTCGGGCACGCTTACGGTCGCCGGCAGCACCATCGCCGGCAACGGTGGCGGCATCGACAACACCGGGACTCTGACGCTCACCAACTCGACCATCGTGGGCAACGCCGCCGGCGGCGGCATCGACAACGCGGGGACTCTGACGGCCGTGAATGCGACGATCGCTTTTAATGCGGCCGGGTTGGATGACGAGCCGGGGGCCGCGACGACTCTCTATAACACGATCGTTGCTTTCAACATCCATGACATCGCTGGCGGACAAGTCTCCCCGGCCAGCACGAACAACCTGATCGGCATCGGGGGCGCTGGCGGCTTGACCAATGCGAAACGGCAACTTAGTCGGCGTTGCCAACCCTGGGCTCGCAGCGGGGTTAGCCAACAACGGCGGCCCAACCCAGACCATCGCCCTCTTGCCCGGTAGCCCAGCGATCGACCACGGCAGCACCACCGTGGCCAACGCGTATTCCTTGACCACCGACCAGCGCGGCGCCGGCTTCCTACGGATCGTCAACGGAACGGTCAACATCGGCGCCTTCGAGAGCCCCACGTTTGGGAATCCCACGGTCTACATGGTCAACCTGACGAGCGACACCGCCGCGGGGTCGGGCACCACGGGCGACCTGCTCTACTGCATCACCCAGGCCAACGCCAACACGAATACTGCCGGCAGTGAGATCGAGTTCGACCCAACCGTTTTCAACTCCTCCTCGCCGCAAACGATTGATTTGACCAGTACCCTGGTGCTGAGCGAATCACCCTGGCCGGAAGTGATTCAAGGCCCTGGGGCGAACGTGCTGACCGTCAATGGCAACAATGCCGTTACGGTATTCCAGGTCGATGGCTCGACCACCGCCTCCATCTCCGGTCTGACCATCTCGGGCGGCAACGCGGGTGGCATCGAGAACTCTGGCACGCTCACTGTGACCGACTGCACCGTCACCGGTAATCGCGGCGGTGGCATCGACAGCCATGGAATCTTGACGGTTTCCGACAGCACCATCACGGATAACTCCGCCGAGCACTACGGCGGCGGCATCGACAACCAATCCGGGCTCCTGACGGTGACCGACTCCACCCTCTCGGACAACTCGGCCTATGGAGGTCCAGCCTACGGCATCGCCACGGCCGGTGCAGGCGGCGGCATCGCGCGTAAGGGGCGGCGCAGCGCTGATCACTGGCAGCACGATCGAAGGCAACTCGGCCGGCGTCGGCGGGGGAATCTTCCTTTGGGGCGCCAGCCTGACCATCACCAACTCCGCGATCGCGGAAAACTCGGCCACGGCGAGCGGCAGTTCGTTCACAACGATTGGCGGCAGCTACATGGTGGGCGGCGGCGGCATCTTGGAACTCGGGCGATCGGGCGGCGGCTCAGCGAAAGTCACCGACTGCACGATCGCGGACAACTCGGCCCAGTTCTTTGGCGGCGGCATTTTAGTCCCCTCTGGAGCGCTGACGATCACAAGCTCCACGATTGCTGGTAATCAGATTGAGAACGTGTATGACGTTTTTGTGGGCCCAGCCGCGGGTGGAGGATTGTACGATTCAACTTACGTTCCCGGGGGAGGAGCCTTGCTGGACAACACGATCGTCGCCGACAACACCGACCTCAACGGGCCCGACGACATCGCCGGGAATGCTGTGTCGCCGGCCAGTGCGTACAACCTGGTCGGCGTCGACTTGACGGGCAGCCTCACCAATGGCATGAACGGCAACCAGGTCGGGGTCACCAACCCCGGGCTCGGCACGCTGGCCGACAATGGCGGCCCGACCGAGACCATGGCCCTCTTGCCCGGCAGCCCGGCCCTCGGCGCGGGAAACGTCGCCCTGGCCGTCGACGCGAATGGCAACCCTCTGACCACCGACCAACGCGGCGAGCCGCGAGTCGTCAACGGGGCTGTCGACATCGGGGCGTTCGAGGCTCAGCAGGAGCCCACGACTACGACCGTCATCGCGTCGCCGGCGACATCCGTCTCCGGGCAGTCCGTGACGTTCATCGCGACGGTGACGCCGCAAACCGGCGGCGCTATCCCCGTTGGCTCGATCCAGTTCGAGATTGACGGCAGCGACTTCGGCGGCCTGGTGCCGCTGGTGGACGGCAGTGCCACCAGCGCCGCCATCAGCTCGCTGTCGATCGGCGGCCACACAGTGTCGGCGGTCTACACGAGCGATTCACCGGTCGATTTCCGTGGTAGCACCGGGAGCACTTCCATCACGGTCGAGGCCGCCACGGTGTCCAATATTCAGTCTGTGGTCAACGACTCGCCAGCATCTTCCGGCGGTTTGGTCACGATCCAGACGGCCTCCAGCGCAGCAGTCTCGACGACCGTGCAGGCGATCAACGCGGCCACTCCCAGCAGCCCCGTTACGGTTACGCTCGATCTCGCCGGGGCGAGGACCACCCCCACGACCGCAATCAGCGCCTCCCAGCACCGTGCAGGTCGACCTGACCTCATCCAGCGGGAGCGCAACCGTGAGTGACGCCACGGTTATGAGCGGCACCGTGGTCGTCACGGCCAGCGTCGCCGCCGTTGACTGGACAGTCGACGGCGGCAACGTCGTCGTCGAAGGAAGCGCCTCGGCCGGCGACTTCGTCGTCAACGGCGGGACGGTGACGCTCGCCGACGGGACGGTCATCACCGGGAACTCGCCGGCAATCACCGTCAACGCCGGCACGGTGATCCTCCAAGATGCAAGAGCCCAAACCGCGACGGACTCTCCGACCATTGTCGTCAACGGAGGCAGCCTGCTCGTCCGCGATAGTACCATCGAAGGATCGACGGGCTACGCGCAGCCGGCCATCCTGATCAATGGCGGCAGCGTCAACCTCGGCACCGCTTCGAACCCCGGCGACAACGTCATCAGCGCCAACGACGGCGGCCAGCTTGTCTCCAACGCCACCTCCAGCTCCGTGCCCGATATCGGCAACACCCTGGAGGTCAACGGGACACCGCTGTCCTCGCCGTATCTGAGCTTCACAGCCCTGGCCAGCTCGACCGCCTCCTCTGTCCGTGGACAGTCAGTAACCTTCAACGCCTCAGTGAGCGTCGCCAACCCGACCGACGGCACACCCACCGGAACCGTTGATTTCATCGACACCACGACAGGCGTCAACCTCGGTACGGCAATGGTGACTAACGGCGTTGCCGCACTGACCACCTCGTCGCTCCCCGTCGGCATCAACACGATCACAGCCGATTACGAAGGGGATAACAACTTCGCCTTCAGCGCCAGTACCTTTGCACAGACCGTCAGCAAGGCCAGCACCAGTACGACGGTCGCATTGTCGCCGAACTCCTCCGTATCCGGTCAGTCCGTGACCTTCACTGCCACGGTGAGCGTCGTCAGCCCCGGCAGCACAGCCGTAGCGTATCCCACCGGCACGGTCACCTTCTACGCCACCGGCACGTCGATCGGCACCGGCATGCTGAGCGTGGTCAGCGGCCAGGATGTGGCGACATTCACCACCAGCTCTCTGAGCACGGCCACTCAATCGATCACTGCGACCTACACCAGTGGCGATACCAACTTCAACGCCAGTCCCACCTCGGCGGCCATCAGCCAGGTGGTCAACAAGGACAGCACCACGACCGCCGCCGGAGCTTCGCCGGGCTTCGCGAACGTCGGGCAGACCGTGACCTTCACGGCCACGGTCACTGCCAATGCGCCGGGCTCGGGCACGCCGACCGGGACCGTCGACTTCTACGACACCACGACCAGCACCGACCTGACACCGGGCGGGGTGGCACTCTCGGCGGGCGCGGCCACCTTCGCGACGACCAGCCTGGCGGCCGGATCCCACACGATCAAGGCCACGTACTCGGGAGACACCAACTTCCTGACCAGCTTCGGCAACACCGGCACGGTCACCATCGGCCAGACGATCTTCGTCCTCGACCCGTCGGCCGGCGGGGCGCTCAGCCTCTCCGGGAACGCGAGCATCAAGATCGGCGGCGGCGTCTACGTCGATTCCAGCTCGTCGAGTGCCCTGTCGGCCAGCGGCAACGCGTCGGTGAAAGCTTCCGTGATCGACGTGCACGGCGGCGTCCAGAAGAGCGGCAACGCGACCTTCAGCCCCACGCCGACCACGGGAGCGGCGACCGTGGCCGATCCGCTGGCGTCGCTGGCCGAGCCGAGCACGTCCGGACTGACCAACCACGGCTCCGAGAGCCTCAGCGGCAACTCGTCGGCGACGATCCAGCCGGGCATCTATTCGTCGATCAGCGTCTCGGGCAATGCCAGTCTCGCCCTGAATGGCGGCACCTACATCATCGAGGGGGGCGGCCTCTCGGTCTCCGGCAATGCCAACATCAGCGGCTCCGGGGTGCTGATCGTCAACGCGGGCAGCGACTACCCCAGCTCGGGCGGGACCTACGGCAGCATCACCCTCAGTGGCAACGGCTCGTACAAGCTCACCCCGGCGAGCACCGGGACTTATGCCGGCATCGTGATCTTCCAGACCCGCGATAATAGCAAGGCCCTGACCGTCAGCGGCAACGCCTCGGGGATGACCGGGACGATCTACGCCCCGGCCGCCCAGCTTTCCGAGAGCGGCAACGCCTCGCTCAACGCGGCCCTCATCGTCGATACGCTGACCATCAGCGGCAACGGCGTGGCCAATACCCTGACGCTCGACGCCCCCTCAGGCACGGTCGCCTACATGCCCGCCCAGATCCGCGATGCCTATGGCATCAACGCGCTGACACAGGACGGCACCGGCCAGACTATCGCCATCGTCAACGCCTACGACGATCCGAGCATCGACCAGGCTCTCGACGCTTTCGACGCCCAGTTCGGCCTGACCGCTTCCGGGCCATCACTCTACGCTCAGTACGGGCCGGCGTCGTCGTTCCTGACGGTCCTCAACCAGTACGGTCAGGCCACGTCCCTGCCCTCAACCGACCCGAACGGGCCGGGCACCGACAACTGGGAAGTGGAGGAAGCACTCGACGTCGAATGGGCTCATGCGATCGCCCCGGCAGCCCAGATCATCCTCGTCGAAGCGAATAGCCAATCGCTCTCCGACCTGATGGCGAGTGTGGCCACCGCCGCCGCCCAGCCGGGCGTGTCGGTGGTGTCGATGAGCTGGGGATTCTCTGAGGGCCAGGCCGTCTTCGCCGCCGATGAGGCCAATGACGACAGTGTGTTCAACGTGCCCGGCGTGACGTTCGTCGCCAGCACCGGCGACTACGGGGCGGCCGATCCCGAATATCCCGCCTTCTCTCCCAATGTCGTGGCCGTCGGCGGCACCAGCCTCACGCTCAACGCCGATAACTCCTACAACAGCGAGACGGGATGGGGGTATTATTCCGATTCCGCAGGCACCCTGATCGGCTCGGGCGGTGGGATCAGTCTCTACGAAGCGGAGCCGGCGTACCAGCAGCGCGTGCAGACCACAGGTGGCCGGTCCACGCCGGACGTCGCGCTGGTCGCCGATCCGGCCACCGGCGCCTGGATCGCCGATCCGTACAACCTCGACCCGAGCAATCCGTTCGAGGTCGTCGGCGGCACCAGCCTGTCGGCGCCGGCCTGGGCGGGGTTGGCGGCACTGGTCAATCAGGGTCGCGCGGCTGCGGGCGAGCCGAATCTGAACAGCTCCAGTCCGACCGAGACCCAGCAAGCCCTCTACATGCTGCCCCAGAGCGACTACAACGTCATCAGTAGTGGTAACAACGGTTACAGCGCAAACTCCGGCTACAACCTCGTGACCGGGCTGGGGACGCCAGTGGCCAACGTGCTGGTCCCCGACCTGGTGAGCTACCAGGGGCCCGGTACGTCGTACGCGGGGCCGGGCGTCGGGCCGTTGCAGGATGCGAGCCTGGTCAACGTGGGAACCGATGGCGGCGGTCCGATCGATGTGTTCAGCGCAGTTCGATGCGATCGCCGTGATGGGGAACGGAAGGCTGGCGGCGGGCGTGGCCGACTGGGCGCCGACCGCGCTGGACCTGAACATCCCCGACCCGCCGGAAGGCGCCGACCCGCCGATGGCGGCCGGATTCCGCCCCGGCCCGACCGTTGGCCTTCCCGTCTCGGGCGCCGCGGTCGGCTCGGCGACGACCGCCGTCCCGGCCGCCGCGATGCCTCTGCCATCGGCAAGTGGTCGGTGGTCGGTGATCAGTGGTCAGTGGCCGGCGGCCGGCGGACCGACCAGCCCGCCGGTCGGTCCCGAACCGACGCTCGTGGTCCAGGGCCTGGACCACGAAAGCGGGCTCGACCTCTCGTTCACCGGGCCTGGTGCCGGCCGGGTGATCGATTCGGTCCTGGCGGACCTGGTCACGGACGCGGATCGATCGCGAGATGAGGAAGCGAGCGAAACGAGCAGCGTCCGGGTCCTCCCCGGGGCGGGGGACATGAAGGACGGCATCGGGCCGGAGCAGATCTCGCCCGACCGAAGCGATCCGACCGGCTTCGTCTGCCGAGTCGAGGTCCCGCCTCACGTCCGGCGAGTCAAGCGAGGTCTCATCCGGATGGACGCGATCTCCGACCTGGTGCTCGACGAGCGGGCCACCTCCGCGGTCGAGTTGCCCGGCCGTCCGGCCGGACCTGGCGATCCGATCGCCCGCCCAGAGACCCCACAAGAGCCCGGCAATGGTCTGGCGAAACTGGCGGCGACCCTGATCGTAGCCGGCTCCTGGGGCCATCGTGCCCGCTTTGGAAGCGTCACGAGGCGCCCGGCCGGAAGGCCGCGTTACCGGAAGGAATCCGAATGAATCCCGTCCCGCAGCATAAGGTCGTAGCTGAAGAAAACCTTAGCCTGGAGGTAACCGCGAAATCTCCGAGAGATCCATTCGCTCAAGAATGGGGCGAGCTATCCCATGTCCCACGTCGTGAAGCCGCCTTCCCGCATGACGTCTTGGACTCGAACGAACAGGGTGCTGCCGTAGGCTCTCTCGACCGGTTCCTCCGGCATGAAGACAACGATACGTGGCTTTGTATAAAAAAGGAAGAAGCGTTCCGAGGGTGGGTGAAACCAGTCGCGCTCACCGACCGGTAGCCACCCTCGCCACCACTCCCTGCGGAAAAGCCATCGCCAGAGTGGTGCAGGCCAGGTCCATCGGGCCATGTCCACGAATGGGAAGGTGATCCACTCGTCCGCCGAGAGCAGCGCCAGACGGTCCGGATAGACGACGACCTCCGTGACATTCGGAAGTCCATCCACGCGGCTCGGGACGAATCGGAGTGAGGTGTCTCGGGACATCGCCAGGACGGTTCACGAAGGGTTTGCCCGTAGTGCGTTAGAGTCCCTAAAAAAAGGGGACTGGCTCCGAGTCTTCGAGGTGCCTGTCCCCCTTTTTTTAGGGACTCTTATGAATAATGATAGACTTTGGATAGACAATCAATGCCGGATCGGGGGCTCGCTTGACTCGGGGGCCATCCGGAAGCTCGGGGGGTACAACGCCCCGAACCCCTTGTGGGGTAACGAGTTGCGTCGATTGCGTCTGTTCGTGGCGCAACTTCTTGGTCCACAAGGCTTTGCAGAGACATCCCACCCTCCCCGGATCGCCTCTCACCTGTTATTCCACCTGTTCTCAGGCGAACGGCTCTCCGGCGCTTCATGCTCGACACGCGTGCGCACCACAGGCACGCGCCGTGGTGTGCGCAGCTCATTTGGGAAGCGCTCTGGTGAGTCTTGATGATGTCTACTTCTTCGGCTCTTCCGGCTTCTCGCCCGAGAGCGTGGCCTTGATGGCGTCCTTGAGCTGGTCTTCGAGGTTGGGGCCGCCACCGACGAACAGCCGGGTGATGTTCCCGTCGCGGCCGATGACGACCGTCTGGGGAATGGCGTTGGCCTGGTACTTCTCGGCGATCGAGCCATCCTTGTCGAGGGCGACCCGCGGCGGGTGGAGCTGGTGGCGCTCCATCATGGTCTTGATCTGGGCGGGCGTCTCCTGGAGGTTGACGGCGACGAGCAGGACATCTTTCTCGGGGAAGGCCCCGGCGGCCTTCTCCACTTGCGGCATGGCCTGGATGCAGGGGCCGCACCAGGTGGCCCAGAAGTCGAGCACGACGACCTTTCCCTTGCTCTCGGCCAGGTGGAACTTCTTGCCGTCGAGGAGCTCGAGCTCGAAGTCAGGGGCTGGCTTGCCGACCAGTGGGGACTCGGTGCCGCTGGAACCGCCCGAACCGCCGTCGGAGGGGAGCGTGGGCTCGGGGGCGTTCTGGAGCTTCCACTGCCCGTAGGTGAGCAGGGCGGCCGCTGCCTCGATGCCGCTGCCGAAGAGGAACTGGTCCACCTCGCCGATGCGGACGCGGCAGGCCCCGAGCACCTCGCTCTTGCCCGAGAGCGTGTCATCGGCGACCTGTTCGGGCCAGAACGTGACGCGGACGCCGTCGTTGCGGACGGCCTGCACTCGGGTCGCCTGCGACGTCGGTGCCGGCTTCTTCGACGGATCGGTCTCGTCGGCGTGCAGCCAGATGATCCGCGAGATCCGGTCGCGCGGCAGGTCCTTGTTCTCCAGCCGGGTCTCGACCAGGAGCCGCTTCTGGTCCATCAGCACGACCCGCCCGCGCAGGTAGTCGCCGTTCTTGGAGCGGATCAGGTGGGTCGGCGGGCTGGCCTTCTGCATCCGGGTGAGCGTGAGCAATCGTCCGCGCTTCGTCGGGCTCAGCCGGACGGTGACCGTGGTGGACTCGGGCGCCAGCTCCACGGCTTTCACCTTGTCATGCGAGACGAACGTGCTGCTGGACATCGATGTCTGGAACGTCACGCCCTGTTCGTTGATGCCGGTGATCACCGAGGGGATGACGTCCCCACTGCGCAGGAACAGCGACCGTCGTTCACTCGTGGAATCGGGCGAGGGTGTCTCGGCCAGCGCCTTTGCGAACTGGAGGGCGAAGGCGCCGGCACCGCGCTGGACGGGCTGCCGGGTCGCGACGTTCGGCCGCGCGCCGGGGCGGCGGCGGCTCTCGGTAGACGATCTTTCCGGACGTCCCCGGTCGTAATGCACTGGCGGTCGAGCTGCCCACCGGATGCCAGGTCAGGCAGCTCGCGTCGGGGCGTTCGCGTCCGTCGACCAGCCGGCCGGTCAGGTGAATTCCCTCCATCTCGAGCCGGGCCGCCGACGTGATCTTGAGCTCTGGATTCTCGTGGCGGAGGACCACCACGGAACGGAGGCCCGCCAGCGGGAGTCGCAGCGGTTCCTGGATGCCCGGCACCGTCATGGCCAGCACGCCATCCTCCACCCTGGTCAGCTCGCCGCTGACTCGCGAGCCGTCCTGGTAGACGGCTCGGATCATCCGCGGCGCCTCATCCCGGGGAAACGAGAGGAACATGCTGGAGACCTGATCCTCGCGGACCCGCGACTCGCCCTTCTCGGTCTTGAAGACGAATTCCTTCGAGGCGGCGTTCAAGCCGGTCAGTTGTCCGTAGACGATCGAGCCGTCGGCGCGGTGGATGCGCGTCTGGTCGGCGCGCACCTCACGGGGAATCTCGCCGTTCCATCGGCCGATCCGCAGCCACTCCAGACGCACGTCGCCGCGGATGTTCGCCAGGTACAGGCCAGGCAGCACGGCTGGCCGGCTGCCGGCGACCTTGAGGTCGGCCAACTGCTTACCGCCCGGCGAGAAGACCAGGATCCGCCCCTTTTCCTGGTCGAGGTACGCCTGGAGATGGGTCCGGCCGGGGCCCGGCGCGACCTCTTGAACGACGGCCAGGTCCGCTTCCTGCTCGAGCTCGCGCTGGACGACCAGGTCGCCTCCCCAGGCCTCGAACCGGAAGGCCCGCTTGACCGTGTTCTCCTTGTCGTCCACGCCCAGCGCGAAGACGAAGTCCGGCTTGGACCTCCAGGAGATCTCGAACTCGATGCTGGCGCGGTCGGGAAGCCCGAAGTCGCCCCGGATCGATGCGCCTTCCCGGTCGGTCATCGGTTGGCCCGAATCCTCTCGCCAGTTCTTCTGGCCCGCCGGCTCACTCCAGCCGACCAGGCCGTTGGGACCGAGATAGATCAAATCGGCGCCGTCGCGCCATCGATAGACGCGATGGAGGTTGGATCGTTGAATGTGGATCCGGCCCAGTCGTGGTACATCCAGTTCGGCCTGCTTGTCGTCCAGGGCCAGCAGCGAGCCGAACAAGACGTCGCCCGCGGCCAGCTCGAAGCAGAAATCGCCGGTGGGTTTGGGCTGGGTGGCTGGCGGCGGCCACTGGATGGCGTTGACCTCGTTCCAGGCGAAATCGAACGGCGAGACGAACGACGCGGCCTGCCAGCGCAGGACTGCTGGGTGGGTCGAGGGTCGGATCTCACCGGCGGCGAATCCGCCGTTGGCCAGGTTCAGCACCGGTTGCGGCGGGGGGCTCTTCGGCGGGTCTTCAGCGCGGGTGGCCGTGGCGACCATCGCCACCAGCCCGATGGCCAGGAGCCGATAAAACGGCGGGACCCGGGTCCCGATCGAGGATTGCCGATGTTGGTTGCACATCCGGGAGGCACCTCTCGTGAATCGATCGGTCAGGAACGGTCAAACATGACCCGGTCAGCGCCGGGAATCCCAAGCAACCATTCTAGGCCAGCGGACCTCTCGCGGCCAAGCGGGTAGAACGGAACGACGGCGATCCCGCAAGACAATCGGAGCGCGTGAGCGGTTCTATCCGAGTGACTCGACCGCCCGGATCAGCGCGACGACGGCCTCGTCGGTGGCGGTCTCGGCGTCCTTGCCTCCTACGTTGGTCGCGACCAGGAAGGCGAGGTTCCGCGCCGGGGCCAGCCAGACCGTGACGAACCAGGAGGTGTTGCTCCCGCTGTGGTTCAGTGCGCGACCACCCGCCCAGGTTCGCTCGACAGCGAGCCAACCACCAGCGTATCCGAATCCGGCCGGAGGCGTCTGGAGTGCTTTGAACGTGGAGGCCTTCAAGAGCTTCGCCCGACCGCGCGCGCCGGCCAGGTGCAGCGCGGCGAACTTGCCCCAATCCGGGATCGAGCAATGCACGGTGCCGGCCGGCCCCATCGCCGGTGGATTGTCCTGCTGGGTGGGCCGGACCTGACCGCCCGAAACGCGATGGCCCCAGGGTTCGCTGACGGTCCCCGGCCGGCCCGGAGAACCGAACCCCGCGCTGGTCATCTCCAACGGTTCGAAGAGCCGGCGCCGCATCAAGGTCTCCCACGACTGGCCGGCGACCTGCTCGGCCATCAGTCCGGCCAGGACATAGCCAACGTTGGAATACACGTAGGTCGAACCGGGCCGGTTCTGGGGTGGGTTGACGAGCAGGGTGGTCAGAACCGAATACCGTTGCTCGGTGGTCGTCTGGCCCGGGAGATGCCACCACGACACGTTGTCTGGCAGACCCGCCCGGTGGGTCAGGAGCTGGGACAGGGTCACCTTCTGGAACGCGGGATCGAGCCGCGGCGCGACGTCGGGGAACACGTCCTCGAAGGTCGAGCCCCAGGACAGCTTCCCTTGGTCAACGAGCGTGCCGATCATCGTGGCCGTCATCGCCTTGGTGCACGAGCCGAGATGAACCTGGTCCGTGACCTTGATTGGTTGGGCGGCGCCGATCTTGCGGATGCCGATGGCCCCGATCGCCGTGAGCCGATTCCCGGTGAAGATCGCACCGATCAGGCCCGGCAGATGGTGGGCATCGCGAACCGGGGCCAGCACCCGTTCGATCCGCGTGTCGGACTCGACCGCGACCCGGACGGCCGCGCCTTCTTCCTGACGGCCGCCTTACCCTTTGGCGGCGATTGCGACTGTGCCAATGCCGCGCTGAAGGATCCGGCCAACCCCTGGACCATACCCGCCTGAAGGATCGTGCGTCGCGTGATCATGGATGAGTTCCTGGCGTCGTGGGGTCAGGTGACCCGCGCCGAGCGCCGCTGGGCACAAAAAAATGGTCGCTGGGAACCACAAGAGGCCATTCCATCAGGCTACTCTCTACCCGAGGCGGCCGCAACTTTTTCCTTGGTCGAATGCATCCATGTAGTGAGGGCGTCGCGAGTTGATGGGAGAGATCTCGACCCGGTTGGGTTCGTTTTGCCGGTCTTGAGCGTGGTCGTCGGCAAGGCGGCCGATGCGGTCGGTTGGGTTTGTTTTGCGGATTTTGGGGACGCACCTCGTCAGTTGGGTTCGTTTCGCGAGTTCTGGAACCCGCGACCCATGAGTTCGTGGGTTCGTCTTGCGGATTTCGATCGCCGCTCGCGCCGACGGTGGGTTCATTTGTCGGATTTCGGGCCTGCATCGTGATCTCGGGTTCGGTCGTCGGATTCCGAGGTCATCCCGCACGAATGGACGAATCTGTTCAAGGAGGATGCTGTGCATGATTGCGTCGGTGTGGCTGGGTGCATTCAGCACGACCGCGCGGTGTTGGTCCTGGCTCGAGACAGCGATCGCGGTGAGCTGTGTCAGCACGCGACCTACACGGACTAGGTGACGAAGCTCTCACATTAATTCCGAGAGACCTCGGCGATCACAACCGCACCGTCTGGGGCGGTGGCTTTGACCGATTCCGAGAGTCCCTACTCCGGACCGGCAGGACGTCCGGATCCGGCGTGGGTTCTGGGCTGGGCCAGCTTTGAGGTGGGCCTGACTTCCCGAGAATTGTGGCACGAATTGGCACTCGGTGATCACTTTTGGCCGCGGCTCCCTCTCCGATCCCCATGGCCCCCAGCGAGTTCGGGCCGAGTCCCGAAATCGCTGTGCCGGGCCCGGCCGCACGCGGCACAGCCCCGTGGCTCGCAGCCATAGTTTCCGGTCGGTGACGGTCGCACATGGTCCATATTATTCAGTATGCCACAGGTTTTATGATCCGTTAATGCACCTATCGCGGATTCCGGGGCGATTGGCTCCGGAACTCTCGACCACAGAGGGAGATGAAAAAATTCAAAAATTCGGAAAGGTGGGCTACTCGAATGACCAAATTGGCCCGAACTGAGGGGGAAGCGGCGCGGGTCGGATCGTCGCACTCCCCCGGTTTCCCGCACCCGCCGCGCTGAGACTCGGTGGTGTTCGACGAGAAGTCTCTTAATTAGGATGCCGCAACTTTGAAAAAACGAGCACGCGTTGCGGCCGAAACGGGCATAGGTATTGTAAAGCTTCGCCCAACCTGTTTCTGCCCGAGCGGGCGCGCACCGCTACCCCGTCCGCTCCTCGAGGCGGGTCATTCTCTTTCGTGAAGTCATCGATGACGGGCGATCTCTGGATTCCGGGGACACGCGATTAGGAGGTGTCGTCCCCTTCCGGCAGACCGGTGTCCCTGAGTTCCTTCGTCTCCTCGTCACTGAGGTTCCAGGGCAAGAACGCCGAGATGTCCCCTGGAACCTTGCCCCCAGCGGCCGCGCAGTGCTCGAAGTACCACGTCAGCCATTTCCGAGGATTGAGCCGGCACATCGACAACGTGGCCAATATCGAGAAGGCCGCCGCCGCCAGTTCTCCGCTCCAGTTCGACCCCGACCCGTAGAAGTTCTTGCGGGCCACCGCCGGACCCCGCCCACGTCGTTCCGACGCGTAGTTATCCATGGGGATCCGCGGATCGTCCACGAACCGGGTCAGTCCTTCCCAATGGCCTCGCAGGCTTTCTAGAGCCTTTCGGCACGGTGTCGCCAGATCCGCTCGGGCCAGCTCCGTCTCCATTTGCGCCTTCATCTGGGCCACGGCTTGCCGCAGACAGCCGTCGGCTTCGCGGAAGGAGGGAAATTGGTGTCGAGGGAAATTGGTGTCAGTTCTTTTTTTGCCCCCAAAAAAGAACTGACACCAATTTCCTCCCCAAGATGCTACAACGTGTTCGGAAGGCAGGGTTTGTGCATTAACTTCGTGGCATTCCGCCGTGTCGCCGGAACTTGCCCGACATCCAGATGAGTCTCATGTCGTCCCCGACGCCAGGAAATGATCGAGCCCGAGTCGCTCGATCTCGGGCTCAAGCGGCGTGAGGCCGATGTCCTTGCACGCAAAGAACATCAGCCGGCGGAGCGCCGGGAATCGGAGCAGCGAGCGATCGAGCTGGAGCTTGCTGCAGTAGGTCACCGAAAGCTCGCGCAGCCGCGGAAGGTCGGCCAGGCTGGCGATCGACGTCAGCTTGGTGAGATCCTCGAGCCAGAGATCGGTCAGCGTGGGACAATCGCGGAGAGGCTCGACCGTATCCAGGTTGCCCCGACTGGCCTTCAGAGAGCCGAGCGGCAAGCGGACGACCGCCTCCAGCATGCCCCGGTTCGAAAAGGGCAAGGCGGCGAGGGCGACCAGCTTTTCCATGCCGACCACCTCCCGAAGCACCGAACCGCCCGGGTCGAACTTCACACCGAGGTCGGTGACATTGGGGATCTGATGCCGCGAGAATTTTAGCACGGCATCGCGGCCGGCGATGAGTCGTTTCAACTCGGGAAGGACGAGCGACTTTGGCAGCGCCACGTTCCTCCCGCCCGTGAGGCTGAGCGTGCGGACCGTCGGTGGGAGCGCCTCCTGTGTCAGGTTCGGTACAAACCGCCTGGGCATATCCAGCCAGAGCAGGTTGGGGAGCGTGCGAATCACGTCCGGGAGTTCGACGACGGATGCGTCACAATGTTCAACGCAGAGCTTCAGCACCCTGGTCGTGTCGACGCCGGGCGGAATGATGCCCCAGGGGAAAAGTTGGGCATCCGGATCCGGAACCCTGGCGACGAGGAACGACCTCGTGCTCGCGGCCGCCTCTGGGTCCTCCATGTGATAAATATCAAGCTCTCCGATGGCGGAGTTTTGCCGGAACTGGTTGTGCACGAGAGAAATCCATAGAGAAGAGGGAAATGAGCGAAGGCTCCCGTCTCACGATCTTATCACATCCGAGACCGGAGGCCCTCCAGTCGGGAGTTCCGCGGGAGTTCCGGGGAGTTCCGCGGGGAGTTCCGGGGACACCATACATAACTCCCCCGAGCAGTTCCGGCCCGAGTTCCGCGGGAGGGAGTTATGTATGGTGTCCCCGGAACTTGCGGGTGTCCCCGGAACTTGCGGGGCCGCGACGATGACGTCGCGGAAGACGGGGGATCCCTCCGCCGGACGTGATCGACCACCGACAGGCTTCAATGGGGCCGCGACGATGACGTCGCGGAAGACAACCACCTCCCGACGAGGAAGACGAGGACGAGGAGGCTTCAACGTCTGCATGCCCTACGGGGTCAGACCAACGGGGGCCACGGGGTCAGACCTGGGGGCCACGGGGTCAGACCTCGAGCGCCGATCACTTGCATTGCGCACGCCGCGGAGCGCTGTGGCAAGGTCTCCCGACCTTGCCACCCGGCCGACCGAAGGTCTCCCCGAGACGGGCGCAGGCGTCAAGGAGACCTTCGGTCCAGCCCGCGGCGGGGTCGGAGACCCGCGCCGAGCGCGGCGCGTGCGCAACGCCACTGCGAAGCGCCTCTCGTTTCCAGTTTTTTCCGTGGAAACTCGGTCTGACCTTGCGCCAAGAAGCTCGGGAAAGGAGAATCATCTCAAAATGTGAAACCTTTCTTTGAAACCCTGCGGGTAACCAATCCCGTCCGGCAGAGCCGGGCCAGCAGCCGGAAGCGAGTCTTGCGTGGGGGCGGGCGACCGTCACTGCGAAGCGTAAGGACAGACAGCGCGATCAAACGCTGTGTGATTGAGTCCCGAAATTTCCTTGTCGTGAGCCTTCGTCGTGGTCAGTCGCGGGGGCCGCGCCAGGCATTAGCGACACTTGGACCCATCCGCGTGCCTGGTCACACCGGGGTCGGAGGAACCTGGCGAATGATCAAACGGGTTTCCCGGGAACTTGGGAGACCTTGCCGTCTCCATCGTGACTGCCGGTCGGAGCCCGGCTTACCAACTCCAGGCTGATCCACGGCTCTCGTCCCGAGCCAGTGGGGACGAATCGGGGACGAAACGATGGTATCGCCAAACGAAGGAAACGAAGTGCGGCGAGACGGGCGTCAAGGAGTCGGAGCGTCTCGTAGTACCGCTGAGCCAGGGGAACCACCCGAGGGACCCTGGGGAGGGAAGGGGACGCCATCTTATGAACCGTTGGAGGGAAACATGCCAGGTACGCCGAGACCTGATCTCGTGTCCACGAAACGACAACGGATCGCGGAACTCGCCAGAAACTGCCCTGATCTGTCTTTCACGAATCTGGCGCATCACATCGACATCGAAGGGATGCACAGAGCCCATGCCCAGACACGCAAGGACGGTGCCGTCGGCGTGGACGGACAAACCGCGGCCGAATACGAGGTGAACCTGGAGGCCAACCTCCAGAACCTCCTCGACCGCGCCAAATCCGGCACGTACGTGGCGCCGCCCGTGCGGCGAGTGCACATCCCCAAGGCGGGCTCGGCCACCGAGACCCGTCCGCTGGGGATACCTACGTTCGAGGATAAGATCCTCCAACGCGCGGTGCTGATGGTGCTGGAACCGGTGTACGAGACGGACTTTCTGGACGTCTCCCACGGGTTCCGCCCCGGACGCGGTGCTCACGGAGCACTGGACACCCTGTGGAACCAGGAGATGAAGCTGGGAGGCGACTGGATCGTGGACGTCGATCTGCGAAAATTCTTCGACACGATCGACCATAGCCACTTACGGGAGTTCCTCAAGCGTCGGGTACGCGATGGTGTGATCCTGCGACTGATCGGCAAATGGCTTAACGCCGGGGTACTCGAGGAAGGGATCTTAACGATCCCCGACGACGGTACGCCCCAAGGCGGAGTGATCAGCCCACTCCTGGCCAACATCTTCCTGCACTACGTGCTGGACGAATGGTTCGAGCGGGAAGTTCGCCCCCGTCTGAAAGGCGAAGCCTTCGTGATCCGCCATGCGGACGACTTCGTGATCGGGGTGGCCCGAGAAGACGACGCCCAGCGAATCCTGGAGGTGTTACCCAAGCGGATGAGCAAGTACGGCCTGACGGTCCACCCGGAGAAGACGCGCTTGGTGCGGTTCGAACCGCCGCAAGCCGACGACGCCGAAACCGAGGGACGGGATCGACCCGAACCGACGACATTCGACTTTCTGGGATTCACCCACTACTGGGGCCGATCCCAGCGAGGCGCATGGGTGGTGAAACGGAAGACGGCGAACAGCCGACTCCAGCGCGCGCTTCCGCGCTGTCGGAATGGTGCCGCAAGCATCTGCACCTTCCGCTCAGGGAGCAGCACCAGAAGCTCACGCAAAAGCTGCGGGGCCACTACGGGTACTACGGGATCATTGGAAACTTCTACAGCCTCCAGGAATTTCGGGAGGAAGCGCGAGGGATCTGGCGACCGTATGCTGTCACGGCGACGCCGAGACGGCGACGTGACGTGGGCCGAGTTCCTTCGTCTGGAGAAACGTTACAGTCTTCCCCGCGCCCGCGTGGTCCACGGCCTGCTGAGCGGCGTAGCGAAGTCATGAGATGAAGAGCCAGATGCGTTTAACGCGCACGTCTGGATCTGTGGGGGGCCTGGGTGGATGACCACCCAGGTCTACCCGGCCCAGGTCCCCCATGACCCCAGGTCCCCCACCCCATCCCCCATGACCCCAGGTCCCCCAAGTCCTTTTTGGCGCTGGATGTTGACTGCTAACGGCCGTCGAGAGAAGATCTCTTGACCGGGGGATGAACAGATAGTATACTTCTGTCTATTGCGAGAGGACCAGCGTCCTGGGAATCGACCCGAGTTTCGGACGCCGCCATTAATCATGATGTCATCGAGCCGGAAGCTCTCGGTCTCTCGCTTGTAAGGGCTTCGGTTTTGGCTCGGTTGCGTCGGGGAGGTTGCGGATGAACCGCTACCAGCTTGCGAAGATCGTGGATTGGGCGGGGACGCTTGAAACCCGCAAGCGGATGCAGAAGATCGTCTATCTACTCCAGGTGGCGGGCTGCCCCCTCGGGGCCGATTACACGCTGCATCACTACGGTCCCTATTCGCAGGAAGTGGCCCGTCTAACCGACGAGATGGTCCAGGCTGGCATCCTCACAGAAATGACGACCCGCAATGCGGTGGGTCAGCAGTTCTCTTACAGCCTCTCGGGCAGTGCCCGAAGCAACCTCGCCGTATTCGAGTCCTCGCCGACCGGTCGGACTCAGGCGGCGCAGTTGGCTGACTTCCTGAGCGACAAGCGGTGGCTCCTTGAGCAAGACCTCAAGGATCTGGAGTACGCCGCCACTATCATCTTCTTCCGCAAACAGGGCCACGACTGGCCCTTGGCCATTGACAAGATGTGCCAGTTCAAGGGCCTGACGAATGGCGGTCAGGTCGTGGAGCGAGCCGACGCCTTGGCTCGGCAGGTCGTTGCCTGAGCGGGGGCGGTCATGTCCTCGAAAATCATCCGTGACCCGCTCTACAACTACATTAGCATCGACATCAAGAAGGACCGCTGGCTTCTGGATCTGCTCGACAGCCCCGAGGTACAGCGCCTCCGTCGCATCCACCAGCTTGGCGTGAGCTACCTAACCTATCCTGGTGCCGATCACAACAGGTTGGCCCACAGCCTCGGGGTCGTTCATCTCACGCAGCAAGCCCTTCGTCATCTCGCCAAGATCTCGGACGAAGACTCGCAGACCAGTCACGGCCGTGCGCCGGTACTTGTCGCCGCCCTGATCCACGACGTGGGGCACGGGCCGTTCTCGCACCTATTCGAGCCTTGCCTGGGTATCGACCACGAGGAGTGGACGAAGGCGATCCTCCTCTCCGAAGAAACGCAGGTCCACCAGATCCTCAAGCGGCACTTCGATCACACCTTCCCCCGTCGCGTCGCCGAGCTAATCGACAAGGACAACCACGACCAGCCCGCCTGGCAGAAATACCTCCTGTCGAGCCAACTCGACATGGACCGCATTGATTACCTGCGGCGGGACTCGCTTTTCACGGGGGCTGGTTACGGACACTTCGACTGGTTCCGACTCCTGAACACCTTCGAGATCCACGAGGATGAGGAGTCGGGGCGTGACATCGTTTGGGCTGAGAAGTCTTTGCTGGCGGTCGAGGAATACATCTTCTCCCGCTACTACATGTACCAGAACGTTTACCTTCACAAGACGACCCGTGGCTTCGAGAAGATGATCGAAGCGATGTGGGCACTGGCGAGGTCGTTCTACAACCAGGGGAAGGACATTGGGCTAGCGCCCGTCATCAAGGACTTCTGGGATGCGGAAGCCGGGGCGAAGAGCGATCCTGTGAAGCCCAAGCCGAGTGTTCGTCAATATCTCGCCATTGAGGAGTTCACAGTCCTCTCGCAGATCCAGACATGGACCGAGCACCCTGATCCGTCACTCAGCGACCTGGCAAGGCGGTTCTTGGATCGGAAACGGTTTGCGATGGTCGAAGCCCCCATGTTTGCCAACCCTCTCGCCTTCGATCACGCCGATTGGGAGGAAGCCTTGGGGAAGGTCGTCCATGAGCAGTCGGGCCTTCCCCCGGAGGTCTATTGCCTGCGAGACCGAGTGAAAGGTAAGTACAACCAGCCGTACTTCCCCGAGAAGGAGAGCGACGAGCAGAGCGTCAAGAACGCCATCCGAGTCACGGTGAAAGGCGAGTCCAGACCTATCGAAGTGTCCCGGCTCTTACCCCGGCTCAAGCCGCTCACCCAGGAACCCGTCGATCGGTATCGATACTATTTACCGAAGGAGGTCCGTGCGGCAGCGCAGAAGCTCCGTGATGAATGGAACAAGCAAGCCGAGACCGAGACGTTCGTGATGGATTACTGTATTTAGCCTTTTTCGGAGACTTCTCGCCCAACACCACCGGGCTCGGGCCCACCTTGGGCGGATCTTTGCCCCGAAGGGGCCGAAACATAACAGCCCGGGGCACCGCCCCGGAACTCGGTCGCCCACCCCGAGCCGAGCCCTGAAGGGGCGACACACGGCTGGCCAAGGGACCCGTCCTTGTGCCGCCCTTTCAGGGCTTTTTCTGGAAGTTTCTCGGTTCCCGGGGCGTTGCCCCGGGCAGGTTTGTTTCGCCCCTTCGGGGCCAATCATGGTGGCGTCCAGCGAGAAGTCTCCTTTTTCGCCGGGGCCGCTGCCTTGTATTCATGCTGCGGAACGAGCCATGGCCATCCCGTTTGTTATCGACAATGCGCATCACCGGTTGTCGGACGCATTGAAGAACCTCGTCGATCAGAGCGTGGGAAAGCCGCTCGATATCGCCACGGCGAATTTTTCGATCAGCGGCTACAGGATCATCAAGGACTGATCGACGACAACTACACTTCCTCGTGTTGCCTCAGCCAAGAATGTTACCAATTGATCGACAGGCAAAGCGCGGTACTCTGCCGCCGTCTTGCCACTGAGGGCATGGTCTTTGTCAATCGATCCGAATCCTGATGAGTTCCCACTTTCTCGGCCCTCGGTTTCCCTCACGACCGAGATCCCTCGAACCGGCTCAGTCCTGACCTCGCCACTCTTCGACGTCGCGAGATTCCACCAGAGTCGCCGGAACTGAACAAAATATCAAGTGAACATGATCTGTAATTCCCTCGCTCAGCCGAGGCCGTCCAGGGCCTCCGGATCGAACCCATATCTATCCCCCCTCCCACGCCGTGAACGGCCCCTCCCGGGCCGTTTTACTGGACAAAACAACGACTGTACACGGGCCTGACTCGCCCTTTGACGATGGCCTTTCCGAGTCCCCTTTCGCGCTCCCGGCTGAGGTCGTGGGCGGCCCCTCGGGGTCGCCACGGTTGATCAGGGGCGATCGGCCTGGGACGCTGACTGGCCTCGCAGGTGCGAGACCTCGATCGTCTCGTGGGTGTCCGGTAACGGCCATGCCGAACCCTGTCTGGCTCGCAACGATTCGGGTTCGCCGACTCCCAGTTTCGGGTTTGGTGACAGTCTCCGTCGTCGAGTCCGCCACACGCGCGTCGACCAGGGATCGCCCTCCTGCCTTACTGCTTCTCTTTCGCACCGACGACCCCGGGCTTCTCACCGGCCGCGTTCCCATCCTGGACGATGTGAATCAGTGATTGTGCCATCACGTGACGCCACGCTTGGACGCGGCGCTGCAAGGTCCGTAGCAGCCCGTCCGGGAACCGGCTGGGGTAAACTTCCTGCAACCGCTCCATCAAGGACTTGGCCGTCGAGTCGGGATCGGGCTGGAGCCACAAGAGGATCTCCGGCCAGACCTCCTCGAACGGGTCCTTCCGAGTTCGCCAAGTTCGCGGTGGAAGGGAAATTGGTGTCAGTTCTTTTTTTGCCCCCGAAAAAAGAACTGACACCAATTTCCTTCCTTCTGGGACCCCGGTAGGACCGAAGGGCGCCAAGCCGTTGCGGCGCCTCGGCGCGGCCCCCGCTGGTGTCAACAACGGTGGCTCCCGCGAGCGAAGATTTCGGGGCTCGATCGCACGGCATCGGGACTCGCTGTCTACGCTTCGCAGGGGAAGTCGCCTTCCCCCACGCCAGACTCGCTTCCGGCTGCTGGCTAGGCTTTGCCGGGCGGGATTCGTTCACCCGCAGGGTTGCGATGAAAGGTTTCCGAGTTCGAGTCTCTTCCTCCCTTCTCGAGCTTACCTGACGCTATGACACCAATTTCCTCTCTTAGTCAAAGTAATAGTATGAACTTATGTTATCCACGTAGCCACAATCGCTGATCCCAACGCTCCGCACGTAGTAGCTACCGTCCGAGCAAGACTCCGAGTAAGAGAAAGTTTTTGCAGATATTATAATTTTTTTACTTGGATCACCGAAAAGACGCTGCACTTCAATCAGAGTAAGTCCGATCATTCCTCTGGAACGCGTACCCAGCAGTCCTCCATTCACCCAGACAACCCTGCCTTTCTTATCTGCTCTAAAGATAGTGAGGTTGGAACTGGACGAGGTCGAGAGTCCGGATATGCCCCCGTCGTCCGAGACCGACAGACCCGCTCTGACGTAATACCAGAAGGTTTGAGCCTGGCGGTCCACGATCCTAAGTGGCTGGCCGAGACGACACAGTACCTCATGCTGTGGCATCCCGATATGAACTGAGCTGAAACTCGATTCCGAGTAGCCTGAGGAGTAACGGGTTGTGTCACAAATGAACATGTAGAAGTTGAGGAGGCACGTTGGAAATGACAGAATCACCGCAGTGGCCGCCACGGCGATCATCCCTCTGCCAAGGCTTAGTTGAAATATTCTCATGTGAGATCGTTATACCTCAATTTGTCGCCCTTGGCTTCACGTAGCCACCTTATACAGGTCGTCGTCCGTTGGATCTAATGGATTGTCGCCAAACGGATTGGGTGTACCTGCTGGATACCACGTAGGCGCGACAATGCCGTGCCAGGTCCACATGTAATACCATTCGTAATTTGTGGTGTCCCGCATCATGAACCACACTCGTGTGCCGTCCGGGATTTTCAGGACCCCGTTTGGAGTGAAAATCGCATCTATTGGGTAATGTATTCCGATCGATGGATTCTGCTTCAGGGGTCCAGTCTCAGGTTTAATCATAAAGAGGGAAATTGGTATCAGTTCTTTTTTTTGCCTCCGAAAAAAGAACTGACACCAATTTCCTCCCTCCGAAAAAAGAACTGACACCAATTTCCTCCCCAGAACAGGGCGCAGGGACATGAGGGTCGCTCGGGAACCTGAGAGACCCTGCCGTTTCCACTGACATTTCCGGCTCGGGAACCGGAATACCAACTCCCCGTGCCCCCGGTCGCGCGTCCCGGCCGGTGGGAGCAAACCGGACGCAAGGGTGGTATCGCCAAGCGAAGGCAACGAAGCGCGGCGAAACGAACGGCAGGGAGTCGGAGCGTCCCATAGTAGCGTGGAAATGGGGGAACTCGACCGAAGGACTCCGTGGAGCGAAGGGGACGCCGTTTCAAACGACCGTTGGAGGGAAACATGGCGGGTGCCTCGAAACCCGTGGACGTGTCCACGAAACGACGACGGATAGCGGCGGCGGCGAAGTTTGAAACGAGGAGCCGTGTGCGTTAATCGCGCGAGCACGGATCTGTGGGGGGTCTGGGTGGGAAACCACCCAGACCTACCCGGCGTTCTTTTTTTGCCCCCCGAAAAAAGAACTGACACCAATTTCCTGCGCAAAAAAGAACTGACACCAATTTCCTGCCCTATGGAGATGAAAACAGTACGCGTTGATTTTCATCAAAGAGCTCCAGGCGGGGCTTCGAGCCGCCACTTATCCCCAGCTCCAAATACTTGCGTCCATCGAGATTCTGGATTACGACGCCGGCGGTCGGCACCCCCTTTGGTCCGAGCCAGCTGCTAGGCCGAGCCAACTCCTGCCATCGGCCGTGATGAGATTGATGGCTGCCTGGTTTTGTTTCGAACAGTGAATGTCAACCCTCTTTTGCCCGCCTTTGTCAGAGAGACCGATCCCAACCTTTCCATCGGCGGCAAGAAACGCACCTAACCGAATGCTCTCGTCGGTACTGCGGAGCGATAGACCCAGTGTACCGTTCGCGCCCGTCGAAAAGTCGGCCCGGACACGTGGCGGTCCGCCGGGAACATTAGAGTCCAGAAAGCTGAGTGTGGAAGATCCATCCCCACGACTGCCGAGTCGAATGCGGCTGTCGCCATTTGCATCGCAGATTTCGACGAGCGCCAGACCGTTGGAGGTAACTCCTAGACTAAGGCGGCACGATCGGCCAGGCTCCCAAAAACGTAGCAAACACGAACCGTCAGCCTCTCCTCCAAGCACTGCTCGTGTATTGCCATTTTTATCCTTCAACACGAGCGACGTCACTTCCAAAGGTGCCCTTCCGATGCCGGGGGGACCAGCGCCAATGAGTAAAGAGCACAGAACAATTAAGTTAAATAATAGAATTATAGCATTTACAATCGTGAATAGCTTGGGCCTGCCTTCTGTGCATGCGCCACCACCAACGCATCGCCGGTGGTTGTTGACATTGCTTGGAGAAACAATTACGTCCTTGTTCGATGTGGTTCCCATGGTTCCCTCATGATTGTCTCAGGTGCGAGAGATCACAACGGAAGACGACTGGCGCTCGGTCTTGGTCAGCGCCAGCCACACTCGTCGGTTCGCGTCCTCACGAAGGTAATCCTCCAGCGATACCAGCGTTCGGACCGTCAAGGGCTTGTAACAGTCCCCATGACGCCCCATCGCCTTCCGAGCAGTGGAGGCCATGGTAGAGGCCATGGCCTCCCCGGTGGCCTGGGTCCCCACCCCGATGGATTCGGCCCGTAGCTAGTTGGCACTCCCACCGTGACATACATATTTACGGGTGGCTGGAGCGAAATGTAAGGCCCCGGATATCCGGGATAACTAACTTCGTATGGCGGATTGGCCTCTGGCGGGGGGAAACGGGGTGGAGGCCCAACGTAGGCTGGTCCGGCCACCGGCGGAGAGACTGGCGGCTGCGCCCGCCTCCCCAACGGCGCCTCACCCTTTCGCGGAGCCTTCTTATCGGCCCGAGACCACTCGGATCGGTCACATTAGTCGGCGTATTCCCAACGTACCGATACAGATTCGTATCGCCTGCCGCGAACCCCGTCGGATCCTGGCTCGTGAACCGTCCAATCGCCGGATCATAATACCGCGCGTGATCGTAGTAAAGCCCAGTCGTCGAGTCGAATTGCATCCCCGCAAACATGAAGCGGTCGCCGTACGACGAATCCGTCTGATTCGTGATGTTGCCGAACGCGTCGTAGCTGATCGCGTCTAGAACATCCCCTGATGTGTCCTCGATGAACCGCACCGAGCCGAGTTGGTCGGTCAGGTACCAGGCTGTCGTCCCGCTCGAACTGGTCCGGGCCAGAATCTGGTGAACCGCCGGGCCGAACAGGTAGCGCACCGACACCGACCCGGAACTGGTGAAGTCGGCGTAGGGATTGGCGTCAGCGCTGGTGCCGTTGAAGACGGTCCAGGTCTTAGTCCCGCTGTCGTCGATCGCGATCCGTTGCCCCAGGGCGTTGTAGGTGTAGGTCGCGATCACCGTGCCGTTCTGATCCACGCTCGTCAGACGGTTCTCGTAGTCGTAGGTGTAGGTGGTCGTCACACTCGACGTCTTCGCGGTGACGAGGTTGCCGTCGTTGTCATAGGTATAGGTGACGCCTGGCGAATTGGTCAATTCATTGCCGGCACCGTCGAGTAACCCGTACTGTTCGGATTGCCATTGAGGTCGTACGCGTACGTGTCGTTGCTGCCCCCGGTCGAGCCGGTCACCTGGCCGCTGGGGTCGTAGCTGTAGGTCGTCGTCGTGTTGCTGCCAGCGTTGTCGATGACCATGCTCGTCACCTGACCTCCCGGGTCGTACGCCTGGGTGACATCGGGAGGGAAAACGGTGTCAGTTCTTTTTTCCCGGGAAAATAGAACTGACACCATTTATCCCGTCCGGACACCAATTTCCTTCCCCTTTACGCGCCTCTCTCACCTCTCGGGTAGAGGGGCTTTCGGGATGGCTAAGGGTACGCGGAATATGACGTTGCCTTTCTCATTCCAAAACACTAAGGCGGGTTTGCCATCCTTGGAGAGTTCGATTCCGATTCGCCGATTCCCGTCTTTGTCAGAAAAAGACAAGCTGGAATCTCGGTCTGAAGATGAGGCAAGCAACGTACAAGGTCTCTGATCCCTATCTAAGAGAATCAGTCCGGCTAGCCCATTCGGCTGTATGCTCACGTTGATTCTACTCTTTTCCTGTTGATCGAAAAAACTCAGTCCAGGCAAGCCCTCAGAGTTTGTGCCAAGACCCAGACGAGCATCCTCGCCCTGGTCGAAGAAACCAATACTCGCAGCACCGTCAGGAGTGACGTCCAAGTTCAAACGCAGTTTCATGTCTCTATCTCGGCAAGTCAGACCTACTGTTCCGTTAGGTCGCATACCGCACACAAGTCGTTGCTTCCCTTCACCATCGGCGACGCTGAGGCCACTTGAGCCGTCGGGGCGAACGTATACGCTGAGACGATTCTTGACATTCATGTCAGTCATGCTCAACCGAACCATCCCATCAGGACTCAACGTTAATTCCGCACGCCTCTTACCATGCGTGTCGCGCAAGACAAAACCTTCAGCTTCAAGGATGCGCGATTCGTTCGCCGAGTGAGCGCTGTTAAACACTGCGAGGAGCCCGCCGCAGACGATCGCAGCAATGATGCGCCTCAATCTCCTGCTTTCTTTGACCAACTTGCCATTATCTTGCTCGATTCGCGAGATTCGTTCAAGAATGTCGCTCGTTGAACCCCACATAGGATTGGCTCCCATAGTCTTGGATCGATTCATCAAAAGGGAAACCGGTGTCAGTTCATTTTTTCCCGAGGGAAACCGGTGTCAGAGGGAAACCGGTGCAGTTCATTTTTTCCCGGAGGGAAACCGGTGTCAGGTCATTTTTTCCCGGGAAAATAGAACTGACACCATTTATCCTCCGACCGGACTTTCACCGGCAAGTCCAACGGCATTATGGGCTGCAGGACACCATTTATCCCTGACACCATTTATCCCGACACCATTTATCCCTTAATCTGCGAAACTTGAACTAAGGGCCTAAAGCCATTTCTTGATAGAGATCCATATAGTAAGCAATGCCACTGCAATTAGCAACGTAACAACTGCATTGACAGCATAACAGTAAAGAATGTATTGTTTTGCCTTCAGAGTAATCCGAACACTACTTCGGAGGATGACAGCATAAACCACCCACTCCCGATTCGGGTAAGAGTGTAATGGCACAGGCCCCTCAAGGGCACCATCATAGACGCACCCTTTACAAACGACGATGGCGTGCGAGCTCCATAGAACAAGATTCCTAGGATGAGCGATACACACAATCGTTGGCGACTCCATTGAGAAGCTAAATCTTCGCAATTCGGGATTACGAAACAGATAATGGAAGCGCCAGGGCCGAAATTGCCAACACTTCCAGGAATTGTTGGTAAGACGCTCGACCAACTCCCTAATATTGTTCGGGTAAATACGACGCGATCCAAGCTCACGTAGCGAGAATGCTGCGTTTAACGCCGTTTCGTAGTCAACCCCCGCAACCATCGACGCAGCTGCGACCGCACAGTCGTTGTCTAGAATTTGTTGCACATGAACGATCCGCACATGCATGCCTTATCGTCTGGCGTGTCTGTGTCAAGTTAACCCAATCTCCGATCCGACGAGTGCGCTTGTCGGCGGGTGCAAGCCTGATCACCGATAGATGAACGAAAAGCAACCTGGCCAAAGGGCATCGACGTCGCAGGCAGGAATCAAAATGCACCGAAGAACTTACCCAACACGTAATAAGTGCAATCCTTCTCCCCGCAAACCGGGCAGACACCGCCGTTATTGCCCGGTGCTGGAGCGGGATTGGGCGGCTGAGGTCCTGGAGCGGGATTCGGTAGCACAGGGGGAGGCGGCAAAATAATCGGCAGATTATCATCCATCCACTTCAAGAGCCAAGGCGGCCATGGATCGACTGGAAGCCCACCAGACCCGCCAGTTGGTAAATTCGGGCCTACAATCCCTCCGATAAACCCCGTAACAATGCCGACCACTGTGCCGACGTTGGCCCCATTACCGAAGCCTGTTTGACCACTCCCGAGGTAACCGCCTAATATCGCTCCCGCCAGTCCTCCAATGATGGCGCCCGGTGGCCCGCCGATTAGACCGCCAACGCCGGCTCCAGCCGACACGCCTCCGAAGACGCCGCCGACCGCCCCCCATTCATCGTTGCCAGACGGGTCTATGGCCGAAGTCGGCACATTCTCCACGTAACGATAAAGATTCGTATCCCCCGCCGCGAACCCCTTCGGATCCTGGCTCACGAACCGACCGATGGCGGCATCATAATACCGCGCGTGGTCGTAGTAAATCCCAACCGTCGCGTCAAATTGCATCCCCGCAAACATGAACCGGTCGCCGTACGCCGAATCGGACTGGCCGGTGATGTTGCCGAACGCATCGTACGTGATCGCGTCCAGCACCGTCCCCGAAGTGTTCTCGATGAACCGCACCGAGCCGAGCTGGTCGGTCAGGTACCAGGCTGTCGTACCACTCGAACTGGTCCGGGCCAGAATCTGGTCAACCGCCGGGCCGAAGAGGTAGCGCACCGACACCGTCCCGGAACTGGTGAAGTCGGCGTAGGGGTTCGCGTCGGCACTGATGCCATTGTAGACGGTCCGGTCTTGGTCCCGCCGTCGTCGATCGCGATCCGTTGCCCCAGGGCGTTGTAGGTGTATGTCGCGAAGAGTAAAGAAGGGTAAAGGGTAATGGTAAGGGTAAAAAGGTAATGGGGTCAAACTTTGTTTCTTGTTTTTTGACACGGCCGAGAAACAAAAACAAAGTTTGCCCAGGTACCCCGGGTCCCCCGGGCAGAACCACAAAACAAGTCTACCCGGCCCAGGTTCCTCCAAGTTTGCCCCCAGGTCCCCCAAAGTTTGACCCCAGGTCCCCCCGTCATTCGTTCCGTCCCCTCTTCGGCCTCCCGTCCCCTTTTCGGCCTCCGTCCCCTTTTCGGCCTCGGATCATTCCGACTCCTCCATGCCCTCGGCCATCTTCGAGATCAGGAGTTCCGCAGCTCGGTCGTCCCCGAGAGAGGGTTTGAGGGTCAAGTTGTCGAGTTGCCGGGCTTTCGACTCGGCCCGGGTCGTCGACAGGCCGAAGAAGTCCGAGAGCAGTATCTGGTCCGCGTCGAGCCCGTGGATGCTCTCTCTGAGCTGGCTGGCGTGGGTTGAGTTCGACTTGCTGCCCAACTCGAGCGTAATGATGTTCATCCACTCCAGGCTCCCGACCACCAGGGGGCTATGCGACGTGAGGATGAATTGCATGTGAGGCAGGACCTTCGCCACGGTCTCGATGACTTTCATTTGCCACCTGGGATGGAGGTGCAGGTCGATCTCGTCGACCATCACGATACCTCGGGTTTCGGCGAGCTTATCGCCTGGAGGCGTCACAGCGGAGAGGTGGTAAAGGAGATCCGCTGCCCATCCGATGAAGGCACGATACCCCTCCGACATCAAGAGGAATGGCACCCGGTTGCCGGCCCGCTCGAAGAGATAGTCGGCTTTCTCCATCTGTCCGGCGAACCTGTAGCTGGCGGGTTTGAGAACCGCATCGAGCAGCGCGACGACCTCTTTGTAATGGACTCTCGCCGTGTCCTTCTTCCTCGGCAGCCAGAAGCTCAAGGGAACGAGCGAGTATGAGTCATCGAATAGGCCCTGGAACCGCTGAACACGGCCGAACCGAGCCTTCATCCTTGCGCCCATGTCGACGTTATCCGGTCGCTCAACCCGACGAGTCGCGCCGTAACCGACCACGAAGAACGATCGGTTGTCGGATTTGTAGATTGGCTTCCACACGGGCGGGCGTTCATTTACGAAATCATGTAACTCCAGGTCGCCATATTTCTTGATTCGGACTTCCGAGCTAATCACGTCTTGATCAAGATTGCTCAGGGCGTCTGGCCCTGCCGGTACGTCGTCCTGGTGGAGGCATAACCTCGCGATGACACTCCCCCGTTCCTGACCCCTGCGAATCATCCCCACCGTTCGAAGGACAGAATGCTGGGCCGTCGGTCCGAGTGAAGCCAGCGCGATCGCCATCAAGACCGTGCTCTTGCCCGAGTCGTTGTCTCCGAGGAGTAGGTTGACGTTGGGGAGTCGAGGCTTGGGGAGCAAGTCCGACTCGCCGGTGTCGGGATTCCCCTTCGATCGAAACGTCCGATCCGGATGGATGAACTCCAGCGTCTCGTCAACGAAGGTCCGGACGTTTTTCAAGTTCAGTCGTTCGATGTACATGACGTCGTCTCTTCGCGGGGCTCTCCAGAACGCGTGTCGATTGACTCGAGGCCCCTTTTCGCTCCTCAATGAGTGAGTATGATCAGAACGATGCCGAGGATGAAGAGGGTCGGGCATCACAAGAGGAGCGACCAGATGCCCATGCCGAGGTAGGCTCGAACTCGTCCACGAAATCACAAACAACCGCGCATGGGCCGCACGAGTTCACCGCTCGCCGATCGACAGGACCACGGAAGCGGTCCGGGGACCAGAGAATGGAACACGAAATCCACGAAATCCACGAAAACATTCAGGTATCGTGAGAACAAGACCCTCGAGAGAGCCGGCGGCTTCCTGTTGTGGTGGATGGTCATTTCGGATCTGGTGGACTCGGTGATTGACCCGTTCTCCTCTGGCGAGGCGACGCTTCACGCGATCCTTCATAGTAAGCAGAAATCCGATCACTATGCCACAGACTGCGGCGCCGAGGAGAGCAATGAGCGTGACTCTCCACATCGTGGAACGATCTCCCGACCTCCTCAATCACATGAAGCTGTGGGTGGTAACAGTCCGATCCTTCACTCGGTCTTCCGTGCGACGACGGGGAAAGCGGTCGCGACTTTTCCCGGCATTCCGTTGCGGGTCTTGAGGTCGTCGAAGGTGATCTCCAGGCGGTAGTGGCCGGGCCGATCGATGGAGAAGAGGGTGCGGAGGTCGAGTTGAAAGGCGCTGACCGTCCCGGCCGGCGCGAGTGTCCGGGGCGAGGCTCCGCCGGGGTGACGACGGAAGGGGCGGCCGGGAATCTCCTCGGGAGGGAATGGCTTCTCACGAGCGCCTTGCAGTTCGGCGAACGGGTTGGGGCCTTCGGACTTGTCCGACTCGCGGACGAGCCGGAAGGCGATCCCGTCGCGGATCGTGAGCGCCTCCGTCGGCGTCTCGGACGAGATCGGCCGGAGCCGTCGTCTCGACCCCGCGGTGGTTCCGGAACGAGAGCTCGACCGGCAGCGGGCCGGCGGTCGCGGCCTCCTTGATGGCGAGCCGGGCGTCCAGGTCGGTCGAGAGCAACGACCAGCCCTTTTGCCAGGGGGTGACGAACTCGATCTCCTCGGCGGCGACCCGTGTCAGGGCATGGCGGCCGACGAACCCGTAATAGCGACGCCAGCGGTCGCCCTCACGCACCTCCTCGGCCTGCCAGACCCGGCCGGTTTGGAGCGGCTCGATGTTCGGGAGTTCATGGCCCTCCCTGTCGTACGTGCGCATGATCGGACGATCGTTGCGGAAGACTTCCAGCTTCGTCCACTGGGCGTCGAGTGGGAACGACGGCATCGGGACGCGGCGGACCTCGGCCCCGGCACCGTCGAGCGCGAAGATGGCCCGGCCCGCGGCGACGTCGGCGGCCGTCGCGGGATGGTCGAGCGGGTCGAACGCGAGGACCGCCCTTTCCTGCTGCCGAATCCCCGGCCCCGCCGCACGGATCGCCCGCGACGCCGCGTTTTCGCGGAACCGCCCGCCGTACTGCTTCAGGTAAGTCATGGTGGCGGCGATGGCCTCGTCGCGCTTCGCCACAGGCCACTGCTTCTGGAACCGGGGGATGCCTTCGAGTTGCTCGAGTTTCTCGCAGACCTGGTCGGCCAGTCGCAGGGGCATCGCCGATGGCCCGGGCTTGAAGGGGCTCTTGCGCCGAGGCGAGAGCTCGCCTGAGCTTTTGACCGAATGGGTCGCGCTGTGGCTGGTGCTCACGGTCCTGTGTTGGCCCTGAATCACGGTCACCGTTCCCTCGGCGTCGGCCTCGACGGTGCCCACCTGGGTCTTGTCGGTCAGGGCCCGGAGGACGAGGCTGCGGAACGCGTTCAAGCCGAGCAGCGAACTGCCGAGCACATCGCGCCAGAACCCGAGATGAATCTCAAAGTCCTGGGGCCTGATCGAGGGGTTCCAGGGCGATTTCGGGTCTTCGAACAGCGCGGCCGCCGCGGCGATCATGGCCGGGTGGTCGGGATTGCGCCACAAGGGCTCGAACATCGCGATCGGGGCGAAGTGGAAGTGGTCGGGTGTGACGGTGCGGACCCAGGCGGCGTAGTCGTTCAGCGCTTCCGGGTCGCCCGCCTGGGTGCGGAGGCTCGTCAGCCTCGCGATCCCCTCCTCCATGCCGTGGAACCTCGCTCCTCTCTCTTGTCCGGCTTGCACGAGCCGGGCGCAGCGTTCGACTCGGGCTTTCAGGATCGGCAAGGCCGCCTTGCTGTCCCACTCCGCCAGCATCGCGGCCATCTGATTGGCCGATCCCACCCTGAACTGGTCGGACGAATTGGGATCGAGCGGGCCGCCCGGGTCGATCTCATTCACCCGCCTGGCCATCAGCTCGGCGACGCTCGGGTTTCGCTTCGCATGGAGCGCCTCGCCGCGGAGCCTGGGCCGGGCGCCGGGAGGGAGTTGGGTCGTCATCGTCTCGGTGAACGCCGTACTGCCGGGGATGACCGAGACATTCTCATGCCGGACGATGTTTCCGGCGGCCTGGAGCCATTCGCCCGGCGCGGCGCGGTCGTCGGCGAGGGTGCGATACCAGCGTTCGACGAGCGGGACGCCCCGGTTCTTTTCCCAGTAGGCGCGGACACGATCGGCGACCGCTTTCCGTCCTTGCAGGCCACGCGCCGAGAGGTTGTCGCCGGTCGAGGCCGCGCCGAAGAACGCCGTCTTCAAGATGCCGGAGAGCGCCGTGTAGGCGGCCTCGTGGGCCCCCATGATGCTCCGAGATCGGAAGAAGTCGCGGTGGAAGTGGACCGAGCGGGTCAGGCGGACGTCATGTTCCAGGTCCTCGATCAAGGGTCCGACCGCTTCGTCGCCCACTTCGACCAGCGCCTGGACGATCGGCGATGTCGCCCAGGCTGACGCCTCCGGGCTGACCGAACTGGCGGGCGGCGACCTGATCGAGGTCGGCGATCAGGGCGGTGATTCGCGCTTTGGGATCGGCCCCTGGCGGTGGCACCGGCGGTCGCTTCGGTTCCCGCGCCGGCGCTCGTGATCGGCCAGGAGCTCCGGAAGCTGGCCGAGGAATTCGATATAGGGAGCGGGCCCCTCGCCGCGGTCGACGAGCCTTTGGGGATGAGCGAAGCCCATCGCCTCGGCCCGGGTCTCGACGGCCTTCTGGAGCGCGGTGAGCTTCCGCGAATCAGCCAGCGCGAGGGCGTCGTCGCCGCGCATGTCGGCGCAGACGGCGCGGTCGAAGAGGTACCAGGCCAGGTCGTTCGCCAGCGACACATAGGAGATGCCGTAGCTGGTCAGATCCATCTTCGCCTTCGCCGCGCCATTGCCAACGTCGCGCGGCCGGTCCGTCCCCGCGGCCCAGACCGTCTCGGCAAGGTCGGTCCGGCCCACCCGGAGCAACAGGCAGACCTTGATCGCGAGCAGACTCGTGGACGAAACCGAGGACGCTTCGTTGTTCGTTCCGAAGCCGTTGAATCCGCCGTTCCCCATGTTGGGACGTTTGGCACGAGCCTCGCCAGCGGCGCGGGCCTGCTGGGCGATGACCTGCACGTCGGCTGCCGGGTCGGCCGGCTCGCCGATCGAGACGGTCGGGTAGACCAGGCCGCTCCAGGCGATGGCGAACCGCGTCTTCTCACCGGCCGGCGCGGGCAAGACCCAGCCATGGGTCTTCAACACCCCACCGTCGCCCGACCAGACGTTGCCGACGCCGATCTCGATCGCGTGGTAATCACAGCCGCGCGGGTCGGCCAGCCCTTGTTCGAAGAGCGTGGCCGAGGCGCTGACCAGAAACCTGGGCAAGGTGGTCGCGGGAGGCTGCCAGGGCTCCCTCTGTCGGGGAGGGTCGGGGATCGTCGCTCCTTCGAAGCGAGGCGCCTGGCGAAACTCTTGCGGTGGCTGTGCCAGACCGTATGTGGCCAGGACGAGCAGCACGAAGCCTGACAAGAACATCACACGGCGATCGATCGATCGAGTTGCGACTCTCATGACGGGGACCTCGCGCAGTAGGGTCAGCCGGGTGCACGACCTGAAGCGCGAGGTTAACACGGAGACGAACTCGCTGCAATCCATCAGCATCGGATCAGACGGCCGTACCGTTGAAGACGAACACGGCTCCCCTGGCGTCGATGGCCTCCGCATCCTTACCCGCGAGGGGAGACGTGAACACGACATCCCGGACGCCCTTGTCGTTGGGACCGACGTTGTCCACTCCGTCGGCGTCGCCCGTCTTCGCGTTCTGCGTGAAGAGCGTGGCGCCGTCGATCGAGAAGCAATCGACGAGGAAATCCCAGAGCGTCGTCGTGGCGCGATCTTTGCCGCTATTGTCCTTCATCGGGAATGCGCTGACCTTGACGCTGTTCGTATACAGGGCCTGGGTCACATCCTTGGTCAGATTCAACATCCCAACGATCATCATCCATTGGAGCCGATGAGTGTACTCGCCATGGTTCCGCGAGATTGAGTCCTTCCAGACCTCACACTTGCCGACCATCTCGGTGAACGTCACGTCGAGGACGAAGCCGATGAAGGTGCGACCCATGTCGCTCAACCCGAACCGCGCCTCCAGCGATCGTAGCGGCTTCGCGAAACTGTAGAATCGGACGTTCCCGGTCCCATCTCGCTTATCGTTTCCCGACAGGCGAAGCTGGGGGGCCTGCTTGGCTCGACGCTCGACCTCGCCTCCAGGCTTCGCGAAGAACCCGTTCTCATCGGCGATCTTGAGGAGCTGCTTGTCCAGATTCGCCAAGCACTCCTTGGCCAGCCTCTCGTGGGAAAGCACAGCCGCCGCTTTGGCATAGAGTTCGGGATAGGGAACGCCCGGGAAGAGGCGCTTGATCGCGTTCTGGAATTGGTCTGGACTCTGATGGCAATTCCTTCAGGTCGAGGTGTGGTATCGCCGGAGATCGTGTGAAAACCGGGCTCCCTATCCCTGCCTCGTTGATCATTGTCTTTCGCGACTCTGACCGGACATTCGCCCTCTCAGAAAAAACGACCGGGTAAGGTGCTATCATGGCTGCTTCTTCTCGACCTCGAGATCCACCGAGGATTTCGGTGGGCCTCACGCCGCAGTGCGGCGTTCGACCCACCCTACGACCCTTCATGAAATGCGAGTCCACCCTCTGGCGCTTGCGCGAGTGATGTGTTACGATCGAGGATCGCCGTGCTGGGTCTCCAGCTCGAAGAATCTTCGAAGAGGAGGATTTCATGATTCAGGACCCGTGCCCGCATTCGCCGTCACGTCGGATCGAGAGGTCCAAGCCGGGTCACAGGACGCTGGCCATCGGCCGCGTGGATGGCGGTCGTCTGGCGTCTCGTGCGAGATTTCCGTTCCCGTTCCGGACCGTGATGGTTGCCGTCGTGATGGGCATCGCGATCGCTCATGCCGGGCTCTGGACGCAGGCGCGTGCGCAGGCAGTCAAGGCCGAGAAGCCGGGCCAGGCGGGGCTGGACCCCGCGGCCGTACGCAGCCTGCTGGTGGTGCGCCGTCCGGGGGCCGAGAAGGACGCGCGACCGATGGTGGTCCTCGGTCGGTCGTCGTATCCGAGAGAGATTCCGGAGTTCACCAAGGATGTCCGGCTCGACATTCTGGCTCGTGAGCTGCTCCGTCAGGCGATCCTGATCGCCGCGCGGGATGAGCTGGGGTGCTCGATCCGGGATGAAGTGATCGACGACGATCGGGTTGAGGACGAAGGGGGCCGGCCCAACGGCGTGGAGGTCATCTCCTTCATCCGCGACCACAACTGGCACACCCAGGTCCGCCGCGTCGGCGGCGATCGAATCGAGGAGCTATTCTCTCGCGAGACCAAGACTGCACCTGGGGATGACCTCGATACGGTGAGGCTGATTGTCGCCGCGGAATCGTGGTCGCGCCAGGCGTTTCCCAAGGTCTTGAAGGACCTGGGGCTTGCCGGAAAGCCGAACGAGCTCAAGGAAACGACCGAGCCGGCGCTGCCCAGGCACGCCGGGGGACGACTGTCGAGCCTGGGATACTCGCAAACCCTGGCGGCGATCCGCGACCTGCACCAGGCGATCTGGACCAAGGGGGAGACGCCGGCGGCCCTGGGTGCGCTGGTGCGCGGGTATGCCCAGCTCGGGGTCCTGAGCGAGTTCCACTGGCACCCGGCTCATCGCGCGTTCAAGGCGCGGGCGCTCCTCTACGCTCAGCGGCTGGTGGCGCGAAGCCCCGACCGCCCGTGGAGCCTGTGGCACCGCGCCTTCGCACTGGCCCTGGCCGGCCGGCATCGCGATGCGCTGGCCGACCTCGAATCCGCCAGGAAGCTCCCTGGGTCCGGGAAAGATGTCCCGGTGTGGCTCGACGTGATCGACGCCTACGCGCGGTGCGACACCCGTCGGCTCCAGGGCCAGAAAGCTCCTGTGGAAAACCTGGCGGCGCTGCTGCGGATGATCACGCTGGAGTACCCCGCGGGCCGGGCCATCAACGTCCAGACGAGCCGGGCCGTCCTGGCACTCGACCCGCTCTGCTTCCGGGCGGCCGACTCCATGTGCCAGGGGCAAGGGGTGAGCACTCTGCACGTCGCCACCGTGCTCGGTCCGCAGGTGCTCGAGCAAGTCTTCGCCCAGGACCTTGCGTCCGTGGAGTCGCTTCCCGCCAGCGTGCGCGATCGCATCAATGAAAAGCTCACGGTCCGCGAGCTGGCCGAGCTGCTTCAGACGGCGGGCCAGGCCGACCACGACCGCGGTGAGCCTTCCTGGTCGGCGCTGGCCCACCTGATCCGCGAGACCCAGTTCGTCCAGGTCTGGCGACGACTCGATTTCATGAAGCACAAGTGGTCGGTGCCGGTTGACGACTACTGGAACGAGGTCAAGGCCGACGTTGCATCTCATCGCTATCGGCCCTATCTCGAGATCCTGGCCCTCCCGGCGCCAGTGAGCACTCCCGCCTTTCAGCGGTTCGCGGAGCATTTCGACCTGTCGAACATCGAGCGGACCGCTGACGAGATGATCGGGCTACTCGGGCGGTATCCGGCCGCACGCGGGAAGGCCGCCTGGCCGGTGGCAAACGGCCATGCCGAGGTCACCGCGAGCGAGATGGCATACGGCCTGTGGACCTCGGCCCAGGAAAACCGACTGAAGCGCGCCGAGGATCTGATGTCCGTCAGCCCTTATCACCCGGAGGCCCGCGCCGTGCTGATCGAGCTGGCGTGGGACAAGGTCAAGGACAAGGTCGACGAGTGGGAGAAGCAATCGGGCGACAACCCCTCGATCCTGGCCGCCCTGGGCCGGCGCGCGTTCGAGGCCAAGAAATACGACGATGCCCGCCGTTTGCTCCAGCGCCTACAACGAGGTGTCGCCCGACCTCTGGGCCTACCGGATGGTGGCCGAGAGCTACAAGGTCCAGGGCGACATGGGCCGATGGCTCGAGACCCTCGACGACTTCCTCAACAAGGTCGAGGACATCGGCCTCAATCACGCGACCGTCCGCGTCGAGATCGCCGAGTACTTCATGGGCCGCAAGGAGTGGGACAAGGCCACGCCCTACGCCGAGGCCGCGGGTGAGTCGTGGGCCCAGTGGGCCATGTCCTGCGCCGCGCGTTGCGCCGAGGGCTCGGCGCGGTTGGGAGGAAGCCGAGGTCTGGCATGCTCGTAATGCGGAACGATACCCCGAGTCCAGCTTTGCGGACTGGTTCTTCTTCTGCAAGCGGACCGGTCATGGCAACGTGGCGGGCGCCCGTGCGTTCACCGAAAAGTACATCCAGTCCCTGGGCGACAACGGTGGCGCACGCGACACCATCTTAGGGTGCTTCTACTGGCTCGACGGCCAGCACGAGAAGGCCAAAGCGGCGTTCACCCGGTCTTGCAAGCCGAAGCTGAAAGCGGGCGACGGCGTGTGCCTGGCCGTGCTCCTCGACCAGGCCGGCGATGCCGCTCTCCGGAATACTCTGATGAAGGAGATCGTCGCCCAGGCCAAGAAGCCATATTCCCCATGGATCGAAGTTCTCCTGTATGTGAACGACACGGTGCTCGATCCCGGCGATGCGAAGAAGGCACTCGACCCCTCGGAAGTGGAGCGGCGGATCCAGGCTTGCCCGGAGAATCAGCGCAGCTTCGTCGAGTTCTTCGTCGCCGGGTTCCTCAAGAATCACGGCCAGGTCGAGCTGGCCAGGAAGCTCTACGGTCGCTGCACCGATTCACCGACACTCTGGGTGTGGTACCAATACATCACCAAGGACGCCCTCAAGTCGATGAAGGACAAGAGACCCTGACGGGTTACCCATCAACGGAAAGCGACGCGTTTTTCGCCGGCTCTCGAGGCGCTGGCCCGCCTCCGCGCCTGATCGCCCAGCACGCTCGCCTCGTGGTCGATCAGCCATCGCTTGAGATCGAGGCCACCGCCGTATCCGGTCAGCGACCCGTTCGAGCCGATGACGCGGTGGCAGGGGACGACGATGGCGATCGGGTTGCGTCCATTCGCGGACCCGACCGCGCGCGAGGAGCCCGGACGCCCGATCCGCCGGGCCTGCTCCGCGTAGCTGACGGTCTCGCCGAACGGGATCGTCAGCAACCCGCTCCACGCGAGGCGCTGGAAGGGCGTGCCGGACATAGTCATCGGAAAATCGAAGGCGAACAACTCGCCGTCGAAGTAGGCGCGCAACTGGTTGCGGACATCGCGGAACACGCGATCGTCCCGCCGCGAGGCGGTTCCCGTGGTCGGGAGCGGCGCGAGGCTGCCGTCGTGTTGGGGTAAGTGGAGGCCGGTCAGGGCCTCGCCGTCGGAGATCAGCAACAGGTCTCCGACTGGACTGGAATACTCGCTGTAGTATGCGGACTCGTTCATGGATGTTCTCCTGACGCGGCTGTCGGCCGCAACCGAAGGGGATTCGAGATTCCCAATTCAAGATTCAAGAATGATTTCCATCGGGAATCTGGGCTGTTGAATCGAGAGTTTCGGGATACATGCAGAGGGCCGTGATTCCACGAGGGAAGACTCGACCTACTGAGCACTGACCACTGAAGACTGACCGCTCGGATCGGGATGGAGGCTTTCCCAGAGATACATGGCTGCGTAGGCACGCCAGGGACGCCAGGCGTCGGCGGCGTCGCGGAGCCGTGCCGCCGAGGTCAAGGCGACGGCCTTGAGCAATCCCAGGTCGGCGGCGGGGAAGCCGTCGGGCCATCGCAGGGCGCGCATGGCGATGTACTGGGCGGTCCAGTCGCCGAGTCCGGGGAACTGTCGGAGAGCGTCGGCGACGGCCTCCGGATCGGGGCCTGGCTGCAAGTCGAGCTCGTGGCGGGCGACAGCCCGCGCGATCGCGCGGATGGCCGCTGCACGGTTCGCGGCGATGCCCAGCGCGGTCAAATCGGAATCGTCGGCGTCGGCGAGGCGATCGGGGTCGGGGCTGAGGCGGTCCAGGCCCGGGAACGGGGACTCGATCGGCTCGCCGAACCGGGTGGCCAGCCGCCCGGCGAGCGTCGTCGCGGCCCGGACCGAGACCCGCTGGCCCAGGATGGCGCGCACGGCCATCTCGAAGCCGTCGAACGCGCCGGGCACTCGCAGTCCCGGGCATCGGCCGACGAGCCCGGCGATCCGCGGGTCGGACTGGAGGTGCGACGCGATCACGTCCGGCCGCGCGCTCAGGTCGAACAGGTCCTTGATCCGCGCGAGGATCTCCGGCAAGGCCGGCGTCAGCGATGTGGCCAGGTCGACCGATAGCGCATTCCGCCCGGCGATCGGCTCGACCTTCAACCAGCCGCGATGTTCCCCGACCGCGGCCGTTCGAAGATAGGCCGAGCCCTCGACCCGCTCGACGCCCGCCGTGGAGCGGCCCGCGAGGAAGCGCAGCAGGGCATGCCAGGCCATGGGCGGCCGATACGCCAGGGTGAGGCGGAGCGCGTCCCGGACCTGCGGCCTCGGTGCGGCGCGCCGCATGGTCGTCGGGGTGAGACGGTAATGCGACCGGAACAGCGCGTTGAACCGCCGGACGCTCTCGAACCCGCTGGCGAACGCCACCCGGACGATCGGCAAATCCGACTCGGTGATCAGTTGCTTGGCCAGGAGCAGGCGTCGGGTCTGGGCCAGCTCGATCGGCGAGACGCCGTATTCCTGCCGGACCGCTCGACGAAGCTGTCGCGAGCTGAGGCCCAGGTCCCGGGCGAGTTTCTCCAGGCTCCCGCCGTCGTTGAGCGCACCGGCCTCGATCCGGGCGGCCGCGGCCCGCGCGGTCCGCCGCACCGCGTCCACCGGGGCATGGCCGGGAGCGAGCTCCGGCCGGCACCGCAGGCATGGCCGGAACCCTTCGCGCTCGGCCAGCGCGGCGTTGGAATAGAACCGGCAACGATCGCGGCCCGCCGTCCGCGCCGTGCAGATCGGCCGGCAATAGATCCGCGTCGTCGTGATGCCCACGAAGAACAGGCCGTCGAACCGGGCGTCGCGCGCCGCCAACGCCCGGAAACATGTCTCATCGTCGATTCGCATGGCGAGAGTCGCTCAGAGGACCGATTGCACCGTCGAGTCACGTGCTCGAAGTGTATCCTCCCGCGACGTGATTGTCTGGCCGTTTTCGGACATCGATACAGATTCGGCATCTGTGTCCGAAAATGGCCAGGCGGCTCATGCCGCCCTTGCGATGTCGCACGCGACGCACTCAAGCTCTGAGTTCATCCCATCGGACGGCCGATCTGGTAGAATGACGGTCGTCATCAAGCCGCTGTTCGGGAGGCATCACATGCCGGTTCACGATTGGACGCGAGTTCACGCCGGGTTGTTTCACCACTTCCATCAGAGATGGATCCAGGCGCTCTGTGATCGGCTCAACACGGGGGACTTACCTCCCGGCTATTATGCCCTGAGCGAGCAAGTTGCTGTCCTTCGGGCGGAAGCCGACCCCTATGTTGCGAAGGCGTGCCGGATTGCGATCCGCCATCCGTCCGGGCAGCTTGTGTCGGTCATCGAGCTCGTCTCACCGGGCAATAAAGCGAGTCGGGCGCCCCTCCGGACTTTCGTCGAGACGGCCGTCGAGTTACTGAGACAGCGCATCCAACTGTTGGCGGTCAACCTGTTTCCGCCATCAGTGTGGGATCCTCAAGGGGTTCACAAGGCGATCTGGGATGAGATCCACGAAGGGCCGTTCGAGCTACCGCCCGACAAGCGGCTCACGCTGGCGTCGTATTCGGCCGGCCTGGAGACGATGGCGTATGTCGAGCCGATTGCGGTCGGCGATGACCTGCCGGACGTGCCGCTGTTCCTGGAGCCGGAGAAATACGTCCCGGCTCCGCTGGAATCGACGTACCAAGCCGCGTGGGCCGTCTATCCGGCCCCGCTCAAGGACGCGTTGACCCCTCCCCGCCCGGAAGGTAACGGCGCGAGCTGAGCGAGGCGGTGCCTCCGCAACCGCGATCAGCTCGAAGGCTCAATCCGATCGATGCCGACCGCGAGCGGTCGTCGGTCCGACGGATCGTTTCGAGGGATTCGTTGAGCTCGAGCGACGATTGGCGTTGGGTGATGGCGCCGCTTTCGGCCGTCCTGCCTCCAGTCTGGCCTTGACTTCCTGCCAGGTCGGCTCGGGGGCTTTGACCGGCGTGGGCGGCTCGCCCGCGGCGAGGGCGAGGGCCACGCTGACCAGTTCGTTGAGACTCTGCCCGCGCGATTCCGACAAGATGGCCAAACGCCGATGGACCTCCGGGGAAATCCTGACGTTGAACCGACCCGAGTAAGGCCTGTCGGGCTCCTTCTGGTCTTTCTGGCAGCAGGCCAGATAGAAATCGATCGATTCCTCGAACGATCGGCGCACTTCCTCGACCGTCCGGCCCTGGAACGTGATGAGATCGCGCATGCCGACCGTCCGGCCGAATAACTCGCCGGCGTCGAGATCGACCTCTAATATGCCATAATAACCTTTATATGTTAATGTTGCCACGGCCATTCTCCTCCTCGTTCGGTTCGGGGGGAGGAGCAGGCTCCAACCCCGCACGAATCAAGAGATCACGGAAGGCCTCCACACGTCCTTTGGAGACCTGGTTGCCGGGATGGGGCTTGTGAATCACTGCCCATGCGCCATTCGGCATCGTGAACCTGTGTGCCGAACCTCCCGACACCTGGGTGACACCACCAAAGTAGACCACCAACGCGACCGCATCGCTCCACCGGATGTTGGCGCGAGTCGGAGTCGCGAAGATTGCCTCCAACGTTCGATCGTGTTTGCTCACACTTCGATGCTCTCCGTAAGTGGGATCCATCCTTTGGAGGATAGTACCATATTGTGGTGCCGCCAACCAGTGCGATCCATCCTTCACGAATCGGCTTCGCGTGGCTCGATGGCGGGGAGGTGTTGCCAGCGGGCGAGCTTTGCGACGAGATGACCGATGGGGTAGAGCGCGCAGCCGATCGCGACGGCGGCGACGGGGTTGATGGTCAGGACGGTGGCGACCGTCACGAGGAAGGCCGAGGCGTCGACCCGGCGCATCCGGTGCAAGCGGCGCCAGGTGCTCCATTCCAGGAGTCCGAGGCCGACGAAGGCCGTCACGCCGGCGAGGGCGGCCTGCGGGATGCGGGCGATGAGTCCGGCGCCGAACCAGAGCAATCCGAGGAGGAAAAGGCCGTGCAGGAGGTTGGAGAGCCGCGTGGTTCCCCCGCAACGGACGTTCGCCAAGCTGCGGGCGGGGATGCCCACGCTCATCGGCGCCCCGAAGGCGCCGGCGCAGAGGTTGGCGATCCCGTAGGCGCCGAGCTCGCCGTCGGCGTCGATGGCGCGGAGGTGACGGTGACGCCCCTGGAAGTGTTCGACGACCTTGGAGGTGATCAGGATGTTGACCGACGCGACGAGTGCCAGGCCCAGCGCCGGCGGCAGCACCTTGAGTACGTCGGTGGGTTCCCAGGTGAAGCCGACGAACGCCGGCCATTCCCGCGACAACGATCCCAGCGGGCGCTCGTGCCAGCCGAGCAGGGCGGCGGCAGCGACGGCCAGGACGACACCGATCAGCGGCGCGGGTGACCGCGGCCATCGCCGAGCGGCCGCCGCGGACGTGGCCACCACAATCGTGCCCAGGAAGAGCGGCTCCCATCGGGCCTGTGCCAGGCTCGACGCGACCGCGACGAGCCGCCCGATCGGGCTGTTCGAGCCTCCAACCGGTGCCGCGGGAAGGCTCAGCAACCTCGGGAGCTCAAAGATGACCATCATCGCGCCGACACCGCACGAGAAGCCGGAGATCACCGCGTGCGGCACCCGCGCCACATGCCGGCCCAGGCGGAGGACGCAGAAGATCATCATGAAGACCGACGCGACGAGGCCGATCTTCGCCGAGCCGCCGATCCCCTGATCCAGCACCGCGACGGTGAAGAACGGCACCGTGGCGCTGGCCGTGCCGCCGATCAACACGGGGTTGCGGCCTAGCAGCGCGGTGATCGGCGCCGTGAGGATCGAGGTAAAGAGGCCCAGCTCGGGCGGCAGGCCCATCAGCCGCGCCAGCGCCAGCCCGTAAGGGAGCGCGATCAGGGCGGCAATGGCGCCGCCCGCCGCGTCGCCGACGAGGTGGCGCCAGCCGTAGGGGACTCGCCCGGCTCGTCGACCCGGCTGCTCAGACATTCATGACACGCCCGAACGCCGCGCGGAACTTGGCCATCTCCTCCCGGGTCCCGATCGAGACGCGCACGTGCTTCGGCAGCGCCGACCAGGGTCGAACCGATCGCCACCTTCTCCCGGAGCAGGGCCTGGATGACCTCCCGGTTCGGCCGGTGGACGTCGATCATGATCATATTCGCCTCGGAAGGGATCACGTCGTGCCCCTTCTTCTGGAGCCACTCGACCGTCTCCTCGCGGATGTCGGCGATGATCTTGCGACGCGCCTCCACCAGGCCCTTGGCTTGCAGGCTCGCGATGGCGCCGACCATGCCGGTGACCGGCAGCGCCGCCGCGCCGTAGTTCCGGATCTTCGCGATCAGGTCGGGACGCCCCAGCGCCGCTCCGGCGCGGAGGCCGGCCATGCCGTAGAGCTTCGAGAAGGTGCGGAGGATGATCACATCCTTGTCGGCGGCCACCATCGGCGAGCCCGGCTCGGCCGTCTTCGACAGGTGGATGTAGGCTTCATCCAGCAGGACGATCGCCCCCTTGGGTTTGTTGGCGACGAGGTATTCGATCTCGTCCTTGGGCGTGAGCGAGCCGGTCGGGTTGTTCGGGTTGCACACGTAAATGACGCCGGCATTGGGATCGGCGGCGGCCATCGCGCGGACGTCGTGCGACCAGTCCTTCCGGAGCGGGACCTTGATGGTCCTGGCGCCGACGAAGTGCGCGGCGCGTCCGCCGGCCTCGTAGCCCGGGTCGGCGACGACGAAGCTCTTCTCCGGGCCGGTGAAGGCCAGGACGACCCGGTGGAGCGGGTCGCTCGAGCCGGCGAACGGCATGACGTACTCGCGGGAGAGTCCCTCGATCTCGGCCATGGCGTTGGCGAACGCGGAGGTCTCTTCGTAGCGGTAGCGGCCTCCTTGCGCGACGACCTTGTGGATCGCCTCGGCCGCCTCCGGACACGGCCCCATCGGGTTCTCGTTGGCGTTGATCTTCACCGCGTCGGCGGGCAACCGCGGGCCTGCGGAGAGCCCCTGAGCGAGCGTCGCCTCGTTGTAGAACGGCAGGGCCGCTCCGGCGGTGAGGAAGGCCGCGAGCCGGCCGAAATCGCGGCGGGAGAACCCGCGATGGAGCAGGTCTCGACGTTGTTCCGGGCTAAACAGGTCCTTCATGCTTCCTCCAGAATCATGGCGTGAAGTCAGAATGGCGAGGCGATGGATGATCCGTCGTACGAATGCGGGTCGAGGCCCCAGACAACTGTGGTGCCGTGTGATCGATCCTGCGAGGCGGCTCGGCCGAGGGAGAGGAGGAAACCCGCCGGACCGGACACGGGCCGGACCGGCCGCTCAGCCACGAAACAGAGGAACATTATAAGCACCGGGGCGGACGTCGTAAACCGGCTGGTTTCACGGATTGGAGACTTTGATGCCATCGGCACAAAGGTCGGCGGCGACGCTCTACGGCTTGCCAACGACCGCGGCCACCGCTTTCGCTATGCCATCAAGTTGATTGGCGTTCACGACACCCAAGCATCGAACGAAACGCATCTCCGACACGGATTTGATCTGGAAGGCGTCAGCTCCCGAATCTTTTCGCAGGCCGTTGACTTGGTCCGCGGGTATTTGTACGAACCAGTAACGAGCAGCATAAGCGGGTTTCCAGTCGGTAATCGGGACAACGACCCGCAATGCGAGGTGGCGAAGTCCGTCCTCGCCGATAACGACGGCTGGCCGAATCTTCCGGATCTCCGCACCAACAGACGGGTCGAAATTCACCAACCAGATCTCACCGCGTCGGGGCATCCGTGTCATCGCCATAGAGCTCATCCACGCCAAGAGCTTCGAGGTCCGTTGAATCACGATCGTTATGGTAGTCGTTCACGGCGAGAGCGGCGGCCTCCGCGAGGATCGCACTCCGCTCGGCGGGAGGCAGTGCGAGCAATTCCTCGGCCGTCCAGCACTTGTGCTCGGCCCCCTCCGGCGAGTGGGCAGTCTTCGGCTCTAGGTTGTAGAGAAACTTGAGAACCCGATCCCACTTCTCGAGTGGGACCCTGTGCAAGGCCTCGAGGATCGTTTCTTCGGTCACTTCGGTGGACATGACGAGTCTCCTTTGTGGAAAGCTTATGCGTTGCGGTCTGGCTCACCGCGCCGGGGCGTCCGTGTCATCGAAATAATCGCTGTAATCGTCATCGAGGCCAATGGGATAGTCGTCCACCGCGAGCAAGGCTTGGGCTTCGATGATCGCATCACGTTCGGCGCAGGGGAAGGGCGAGTAACTGGGAGGCCGTCCAACACGTAGGATCGGTCCCTTCGGGAAGTTCGATCTCCCGTGGCTCCAGGTTGTGGAGGATTTCGAGGACGAGCCCCCACTTCTCTTGTGGGACTTTGTGCAAGGCCTCGAGGATGGTTTCTTCGGTCACTTCGATGGACATGACAAGTCTCCTTCATGGGCAATCCGTGCCATGGGATCGGGATAGGATTCGCCGATTCTCATGCCACGCCGCAGGCGGCGCGGGCGCGGTCCAGGACGACGCGGGCGGTGGCGCAGGCGCGTTCGGCGGCGGCGGCGCGGACCTCGGCGACGCGTTCGGGGTGGGCCAGCCAGTCGGCACGCTGCTCGCGCGCCGGGGCGAACCGGGCGATCATGGCCTCGGCTAGCCGGGTCTTCACCTCGCCGTAGCCGATGCCCCCTTCGCGGTATCGCCGCTCGACCTCGGCCAGCTCGTCGGGGACGGCGAAGAGCTTGAACAGGTTGAACAGCGAGCAGGTGTCGGGGTTCTTGGGGGCTTCGACCGGCGTGCTGTCGGTCACGATCTTCTTGGCTTTCTTGCGGATCGTCGCCGGCTCGTCGAAGATGTCGATCGTGTTGTTGTAGCTCTTGGACATCTTGCGGCCGTCGAGGCCCGGGACCACGGACACCGACTCGAGGATGTACGGCTTGGGCAACCGGAACACGTCCTGGCCGCCGCCGTAGACCCGGTTGAACCGCTCGGCGATGTCGCGGGTGATCTCCAGGTGCTGCTTCTGGTCCTGGCCGACGGGCACGAGATCGGCGTCGTAGAGCAGGATGTCGGCCGCCTGGAGCACCGGGTAGGCGAAGAGCCCGTGCTCGGCCGACAGACCCTGCTCGACCTTGTCCTTGTAGCTCACGCACTTCTCCAGCCAACCCATCGGCGTCACCGTGGAGAGCAGCCAGGCCAGCTCGGTGGTCTCGGGCACGTCGGACTGGACGAACAGGGTGGCCTTCTCCGGGTCGAGGCCCAGAGAGAGCATCGTGACGATCACGTCGAAGGTATAGGCGCGGAGCTGCTCGGCATCCCGGACGCTCGTCAGCGCGTGGTAGTTGGCGACGAAGTAGTAGGCGTCGTTCTCGCGCTGAAGGTCGATGAACTGCCGCAGCGCTCCGAAATAGTTGCCGATGTGCAAGGCACCCGAGGGCTGAATTCCCGACAGAACGCGCATGATTCCTTGAACTCGCTGGATCGATCGAGGCGGAAGGATCTCGCCGGGCCTCAACTCGAGCCGGCCGGCGCGGGCATCGGCGGTCCGCACCGCGATCCCGAGACGATGACACTGTACCAGGTCGCCCCGGAGACGGCCAAGTCGAGCAGTCCACGGGTCGATGGAGCGGCTTGGCATGCCGTACGGCTGATGCTACGATCGAGATCGATCGTGCCATCGACCCGAGGAGCCGCTCCGAGGCCAATGAGGCCCCGGCGACGCTCGGAAGTCTCCGAGAAGCCTGAGCTGGGACATCCGAGAGATGACGAGGAACGGCCGATGGGGATGCCTGTGGGCTCTGGTCGGATGCGTTTTCGGCGGTGTCTGGGGACTGGTTGCCGCAATCCTGATCGGCTGGATCAATGCGCCGGTCGTCAACCCGAACGACGAACTTGCGCACGAGTGGTACACTCCCTTTGTCCTCTTGATGGTGATGCCTGCGGGCGTGATCATCGGAGCCGTTATCGGATCGCTTGCCGTTAATGCGTTCAAGGTCACCCGTGGCAAGGCGATCGCCTGGGGAGGTGCCGGGTGGCTGCTGGCGTTGGCGATCGGATCGCTCGTGTTCGCCGGGCGGGGTGAGCCGGGTTTCCTGTTCCTCCATGGCCTGATGACCTGCGCGTTCATCGTCGTCGGCTTCAACATCGCGGAAAACCGGGCCGGGAGAACACAACGGCGAACTCACGAAGTGAGGGAATGACATGGCAGCGGCCACCTTCGAGGACCATGGCGTCCACTTCGAATATCCCTCCGACTGGGCGCTCGAGGTCTCCGAGGATGGCTCGGTGACGACCGTCGAGGTGCAAGCCCCGAGCGGCCTGGCATTCGCCTGGATCCGGACCGACGAATCGTGCCCCGACCCGGCCGACGTCGCCGACGAGGTGCTCGAGGCCATGCGAACCGAGTATCCGGACCTGGACGCCGCGGAGGCACCGGAGCCGCTTTACGATCACGTGGTCACTGGTTACGACGTCGAGTTCTTCTCGCTCGACGTCACCAACGGGGCGACCATCCGCTGCTTCCGCACGCCCCGTCGCACCGTACTTGTCTTCGGCCAGTGGTCCGACCTCGGCGAGGAGAACCTGCCCGACCTCGTCCGCGGCGTGTTTCGATCGGTTGAGGAGATGGAGGATTGAAGAGACTCACGGGTGGTCATGAGAGCCATCGGACGCGGTGATGGCGAACTCGACCTCGATCTCTCGCAATTCACGCTGAATCGCTGGGTCATTCGCCATCTCTTCGAGTTCTTTCTCTCTTGGATCCGGAGATGGCCGGCATCGCTCGCGAATGCGCCTCGCGAGATGCTCCATCAGCCACAGTTGGTCGGAGAAGGGGAGTTGGTCAACCGCCGCCTCGATACTCAATAGATCTCGACTAGTCATGGGACTTGCCTCTGGTTGGTGGTCATATCGCATTCCAGCAGCAAACCAGAATTGGTCGAAGTCACTTGGGATCCAGAAAGTCAGCGCGAACGGATGCCGGATCCTTTGTCGCCTCATCCAGAAACGCCGCGATGTGGTCGATGAGGTCGTCACCGCCGACGCTGATGACGTTGATATGGCCGGCGCCGGGGACATCGAACCAGCGGGGAGTTGAGGCGAGAGCATCGGCGAGCTGTCGGGCATCGTCGATCGGGACGATCGCGTCGTCGGTCCCGTGGATGATCAGGGTCGCGCAATGGACATTCGAGGCCAGCTCGATCGGGCGAGGCCGGCTCAGGGAGACCCCCGCCAGCTTGGCGGCGCGTCGGGTGATGAGACGGGCGAGGTGTCTCGCAAAGGGGAGACGCCGACTGCGCAGGAGAGCGGCCACCGACGAGTCGAGGTCAACCATGGGGGATTCGAGCACCAGGGCCGCAATGCGGTGGTCCTCGGCCGCGGTCCGTAAGGCGATCGCCGCGCCCATCGAGCGGCCCCAGAGCGCAGGCCGGACCGGCGCAGTGGGAGGGAGTCCCGCGATGCGAACGGCCAGAGCATCGAGCCAGGCGCGGATGTCGCCGGCCTCGCGGCCTCCGAACGACGCATAAGGACCCTCGCTGTGGCCATAACCTCGGGAATCCAAAGCCGCGACATTCCACCCGTGTCGATTCAGCATCGACACACGACTTCCTTCCCATGCCGACGCGTTGTCCGCAAATCCGTGGAGCAGGAGGACCGTCCGACCCGTGGCCGTCCGACTCGGTGCGGGATACCATCGGCCCGTCAGGTTCGCCCCGTCGGCGGCCCGGACCGCAATCGGCTCGGAAGGCAGTCCCGGGGCTTGGGGGGTCGCCTCATCCCCACCCTCGTCACGGCCTCGCTTCACTCGGGGCGGTACAATCAGCGTCCAGGCTCCGTACTCGACGACAGCCAGGATCGCCCAGAGGATGGCGCCGAGAGCGAACCCGCCGAGGCCGATCGCGAGGCGGATCGTGCCGGGCGAGGACCAGGGGCCTATGGAGGCGATCGGGAAGAACGAGGACGAACCCGACGTGCGAAACGACCGCTTCTCGTCCGTCGGGACATCCGCTTTCTTCAGGAAGCCGCGCGCGACGATCCCATCCGCGGTCCATTGCAAGCGGATGGCTCCGTCGCGCCAGGTCCTCCAGAGGGGGAGATCGCGGCGTTCGAGAGGAGCAAGGGCGTCGTTGGAACCGACGGGCAGGGGACGCTGGCTGACGATGACGCTCCGCGGGTTGGCCCATTGATAAAGCGAGGCCGGGTTCGCCGACTTGCCACCGTGGTGGGGGGCCATAAAGACGTCGGGTGGTGGATCGGGACGTGGGTGCGCGATCAGTTCGATGAGCCCCATCTGCTCCAGGTCGCCGGTTAGCAGCAGGTGACGGTCGCCGTGAGCGACGTCGAGCACGAGGCTGCGGGCGTTGTCGGACGCGTCGGGATACCAGCCGGAAGGGGGATGCTGGATCGTGAACCGCACGCCGCCTGACTCCCAGGCTTCGGGCGCCGAGGTCTCCCGGACGGGGATGCGGTGGGCTCGGACTTCGTGGATGAGCTGGACGGCCCTCGGATTGGCCGGGCCGCCGAATCCGGGTGGAATCCGGACCGTCCCGATGGTGAACCGGTCGAGCAAGTCGGACAGGCCATTGTAGTGGTCCTGGTCCGCGTGGCTGAGGAAGACCGTGTCAATCCGACTGATGCCGTGCGACCACAGCGCCGGGGCGATGATCCGGCGGCCGACGGTCGGGTCGCCCATCCGCCCGCAATCGTAGAGCAGGGTCTGGCCGCCGGGCGTGCCGCACGATGACAGCCAGGCCGTGCCCGACCGCCAGGACCTCGGCCTCGGGGTTGAGAGGCGGCGCGGGGATGACCGCCAGGATCAAACCGGTCACGCTCCAGATCGCCAGGAGCCACCAGGGGCCGTTGCGTACCAGTTGTCCGACCCGCGAGGATCGTGCAGCGGCTGTTGCGGCGACGGCGGCCAGGCTAAGCAGTCCATAGAAGACCAGGACCCATCCGGAGGAGGGTCCGGCCGCGAAGCGGTGTCCCCAGGGCTGCGCGACGCCCCAGAGGACGACCGACTGAGTCACCTGGAGCAACCAGCCGGCGGTCCAGGTCGCAGGGCCGCCCAGCGGCCCCCACACCGCCGACAGTCCCAGGCCCAGCCCACCGAACAGGAGCGCCGCGGAAGTGATCGGGATCAGCGGGATGTTCAAGAGGATGCCAATCGGTGAGATGATGTGGAACCTCAGGGCAACCAGCGGCAGCGCCGCCAGCCAGACCACGGTCGAGGCTACAACGCCTTCGATCAAACGAACGCCGGTCCGTCGCAGTCTGGTGCGCCACAGCGGCTCCAACCGTCGCTCCAGGTCGTCGAGCGGGGAGCGGGGCCCGTACAGCCGGTTGCGGATGGCTTCCCCGGTTCAACCACAGCCGCGCGCACGCCGGCCGCACCAGCCAGAACAGCGCGGCGATCGCCAGGAACGAGAGCTGACAGCCGACATCGAAGAGGTAGACCGGATTGAAGGCGAGCGTTCCCAGGGCGGCCAGGGCCAGGGTGTTGGCGGGCCGGGCCGTCCGATCCACGATGGCGGCCAGGCAGAACGTCACGGTCATGACGGTGGAGCGCACGACGGAGGGCGCGGCTCCGACCAGCGCGGCATAGCCGATCGTCAACAGAGCGACGGTCAGATGAGCGGGCCGGCGGGGCAGACCGATCGCGCGGGCGGCGAGCAGCATCGCAACGGCCAGCACTTGCAAGTGCAATCCGGAGATGGCCAGCAAGTGCGTGGTGCCGGTCCGCGCGAAGGCGTCGTTGACCTCGGGCTCGACCCCCTCGCGCTGGCCCAGCAGGAAGGCGGCGGCCAGCGGCTCGATCGTGGGGTCGAGTTGGTTGACCAGGTGAGACCGGCTCCAGGTCCGGAGCCTTCCCAGCGTTTCGACGAATGCTCCGGATCGACCCTGAGGATCGCGGCCCAGCCCGTCTGTGTCGTCGACCGTCAGCCTCAGGTCGATCCCCTGGCCGCGGAGATAGTCGCGATAATCGAACTCGCCCGGGTTCAGCGGACCAGGAATCCTGGCGAGCTGGCCGGCCGCCTCGATCGCTTCTCCGGCGCGAATCTCGCTCCGATCGCCCGTCACGATGACCATCGCCCGTCCGGAGACCGGGTTCCAGCGCCGGCCGTCGCTGATCGCAGTCAGGTCGACCACGAACCGGGTCCTGGACCGTGCTGGATCAGCCGCCTCCGATACGGCTCCCGATCCATAAGGATTTCGATCGCTCCGGCGCACGCCCAAGGCATCGCGGATCACGCCGCGGACCCACGCCGATCGAGGAATCTCCGTGATGGACCAGGACAGGTCGTCACGATCCCGATCCCACCACCGGTCATGATGCCAGCCGCCCCCGATCGCCCCGAATGCCACGAACAGCGTCAGGCTGGAAACGAGGTTGCGGCGAGACGTCAACGCCGCAATCGCACCACACGCGAGGATCATGGCGATCCAGACACGCGTCGGCCACGGTTCGACGAACCGATCCGCGACGATTCCCAGGGACATCGCGACGACCAGGGGAGCCAGCGGGACCCACCGGAAGGGAATGTCCTTCGCACCCGTGCGGATCGGTCCCGCAGGAGCGCCGGCACCGTGGCCCCGGTCCACCGCGCCGCCGAGCGGTGCCCGGCGCGCGACGTCACCCTGGAAACGAATGGCTGCGGCGCCGCTCACCGGCTGGTCCTCGTCGTATGATGGATGTCACTCACACACGCGCATCGTCGAGAGTATCATCTGCGGATGGTGATGGGTAGGACCGAGGGCATTTCCGCAGCGCGGACTGGACAGGAGGATGTCGATCGCGGATTCTATCTGTGAAGGGAATCCCGCGCAACGCGTGTGTTTTTTCTTGACCATCTTGTCAGGATGGATTGAAGAGACTGGAACAAAACTCGTGGGAGACGTCTTCCGGCCACCGTGTCGGGAGCGGACGAGAATATGACGCATCGATACCCCTGTGGCGGTCTGAGTCGTCAACGGTTTCTGGCTGCCTCCGCCGCGTCGGTTCCCCTGATTTCGGGAATCTCAGCCTCTGCTCAGGCCGCGCAATCTCTCGGTAAGACATCTCATCACGGCAGCGATGGGAAGCCCCTGAGCAAGCTGGCAGCTCCCGGCTTGTATCCCGGCCGGGTGATCGAGGTCAAGAACCCGCGAATGATCCACAACGGCACCAAGGACCGCGCGGCGATCCGAGCGACTCTCGAGACCGGCATGAAGTCGCTCACTGGCGCCACCGACGCCGTCGAGGCCTGGAAGCACTTCTTCGAGCCGGGCGACGTGGTGGGTATCAAGGTCGTCCCCAATGGCCATCCCCACGCTCACTCGTCGCACGAGATCGTCCTCGAGGTCATCGACAAACTCAAGACGGTGGGCGTCAAGGCCAGGGACATCTTCGTCTACGATCGCTATCGAAGCGAGTTCATGGCTGCCGGCTATGACAAGATCCTCCCCGACGGTATCCGGTGGGGTGGGTTGGACCCGGACGGAGATCAATTCAAGCTGGACTTCCCCGCCTACCGAGATGATCCGATCGCCGGCTTCGATCGCGACGCCTTCGTCTGGATGGATCTCGTCCCCTACGGCGACGATCCCAAGGACGAGAGCAGGTACCGATCGCACCTCGGCAAGCTGGTGACCCGGACGGTCAACAAGGTCGTGGCCATCCCGGTCATGAAGGACCACGGCTCCGCGGGCGTGACCGGTGCCTTGAAGAACATGAGCCATGGCACCGTCAACAACGTGGCCCGTTCGCACAGCAATACGTTCACGAACGTCTGCAACCAGTTCATCCCGCAGATGGTCAGTCACCCGATCATCCGCGAGAAGTTCGTCCTCCAGATCATGGACGGCATCCGAGCCGTGTTCCAGGGAGGGCCGTTCGGCCCGGACGTGAAGTGGACCTGGGAGAACAACGCGATCCTGTTCGCGACCGACCCCGTGGCGCTAGACCACGTCGAGTGGGACCAGGTCGATGCGCAGCGCATCCAGAACCATCTCCCGCCCGTTGCCGCGTCCGGCAAGGCCGCGATCGACCCGCTGAAGACCGAGGGCTTTGACGTCCGCCAGCCGCAACACATCGCCCTGGCCGGCGCCTTGGGCCTGGGGCTGTTCGACCACAAGTCGAACCGGGGCCGGCGGCATTCGATCGATCATCGGACGGTGACGATCTGATCGGGCCAATGCTCGATTGGCCGAGCAGCCACCGCACCGGCCCGTACGATTGATCGATTACAGCGAAGGTCGTGTCCCTGTCGAGGCGCGAAAACCGACCTCTTCCAAGTCTTGAGTCGCTAGCTTTCTCTGTTCGGCACGGGTCTCCTGACCTCGCCGTGAGCCGGACCGAAGGTCTCCTGATGGGCCAGGGGACTGGAGACCTTCGGTCGGCCGAGTGGCAAGCTCGGGAGACCTTGCCACAACAGGGGGCGCGACCATTCCAAAGAAGTGATTCCCGGCTCGGTCCTTACCGCCTCGATGCGCCGATCGATGGCTCTTGCCCAGTCATGAGTCCAGGTATATAATACATATCCTTATACAATCAGAGCGCATCATCAAGAACGTCAGCCTGAACGGGGTGGAGTCGTGCATAAAGAATTAGCTGTCAACATCTATAAAGGCAAGAATCCAGGAGACCTCCCGGTCTACTCTGTCTCCGAGGCTCGCACTACCTCCGGCTGCCTGTCGCCACCATCCGTTCGTGGGCCATCGGCCGGCGTTACCCGATCCAGTCCGGGGAAGCCGACTTCTCGCCGCTCATCGACATCGCCGACCGCGGTCGCGGCCGGCTTTCGTTCAAGAACCTCGGTGAGCTACACGTGCTGGGCTCGATCCGGCGCCACCACCAGGTCAAATTGCCGGCCGTGCGCCAGGCGATTGACTACCTGCGCCAGGTTTTCAAATCGGACCACCCTCTGCTAGAAAAGAAGATGCTCACTGATGGAAGCGATCTATTCATCGAACAGTATGAGCATATCGTAAATATCTCCCGACAAGGCCAGATGGTGATGAAGCAGGTCATGGACGTCCCGAAGATTCGGTTCGGTAAGCCATGCATTCGGGGGACGCGAATCCCCACGGCGATCATTGTCGAGCGCCACCAAGCCGGTGATTCGATTCTCTTGCTGGCAGAAGACTATGGCCGGAAAGCCGAAGAAATCGAGGAAGCCATCCGGTACGAAGGCCGAATTGCTTCTTGAGACGAGCACGTTCTTTGTTCAACCGGTGCTTCGGAAAGAATGTCGGTATTGCGCTGCGACAAGCCGGGCTGCAAGTCGAATTGCATGAGGACCACTTCGCTGACGATACGGACGACGCGACGTGGATCTCTGAGGTGGGGCAGCGCGGATGGGTCGTGCTCACCAAGGACAAGGCGATCCGCAGGAACTCTGTGGAACTTCAGGCGGTCGTAGCTGCCAACGTCCGCATGTTCACGCTGACGAGCGGCAACATGACTGGCGAGGAAATGGGGCGCGTCTTCATTGCGAACCGTCTGAACATGGGGCGGTTCATCAAGAACCATCCCCCACCATTCATCGCTCGAGTGTCTGCTAGCGGCGTCGCGATCGTCTATCCCGCCAACGGTTCCGGTTTATTGTCTTCGTGAGAAGATGAGAGGGTGATTCGGACCGATGCGGTGGGCGAGCCGAGCGGCCGGTGGGACGACACGACTCGGCTCGACCGACGCTTCAGCGAATGACCTTGCGGCTGAAGGCGACGATGAACAGGCCCCACAGGAGGGTGCCGAAGAGCGTTTCGGCGATCAGGAAGACGTTCATGATCCCGCCGCGTGCGACGTCGCGCAGGTCGCCGAACCCGGAGGTGAACGCCGCCACGCTCGTCGTGAGGCCGATCATCATCCGGTTGGGCCAGGTGGTCTCGGGCCCGTCGAACGGGGTGCGGTCGACGTACAATCCCTCGATGCCGATCATGTAGACCAGCGCGAAGGCCAGGATCAACACCAAGGCGGCGACGACCGCCCGCAACGGGTTCGTGCCGTAACCGCAGCCGCGGTCCAGGAGCAGCCAGTCGAAGAACCGGGCCAGCTCGCTCCAGGGCCGGCGCCACGAGTGCGCAGCGAGAGCGCCGCTGGTTGATTTTGAACCGATAGAACGCCCAGTCTTCCTGGTCGTAGCGGTGCAGCCCCTCGAAGATCCGCTTCAAGAGGCCGTACTCGGCCATCGCCTCGGCGTGATCGCCGGCGCACTCGCTGACTAGGCGGCCTTCGAGCTGGTCGGTCCGGATCAAGAGCCGTTCGGCGACCGTGTTGTGAAAAGCGAACCGCTGCGCGGGCCCTTGTTCGATGCTCTCCAGGTAGACGAAGTCGTGCAGCTTGGCCTTGGACAGGTCGAGCAAGCCCTCGAACCGAGACCGGTCGGCCTCCCACTTCTTACAGACAGTCAACCCGCGGAACAGGAACTCGCTGGCGAACCGGCAGCTCGACAGGACGAATCCTTGCTCGGCATGCAGACTGCGGAAGTCGGCGTCTGCGGCGAACTGGACGCCGCGGAACTCGACCCAGCCGTCGAACCGGGCCTCCCAAAAGTTCGCCTCGGCCTCGAAGGTCGAGTCGACGACGAGCATCCGGCCACGGGACCGGATGTTCGCGCAACGCCATTCTCCGCCGACCGTGACCGATCGGATGAGCGGATGAACGAGCGTCGAGCCCCTGAGGTCCCAGCCCTTGGCAAATGTCGTGCGGCCCTTGGATTGGAGCCGGTCGAGCGTACAGCTCTTCATCTCGACCTCGTCCAGGAACCGCGCGCGATCCAGAGAGGGACGCACCAGGACGACGCGATCGAGGCGGACCGGCTGGGCGAACTCGCCCTTGAGCACCAGCCGCTCGACCCGGACGTTGCGCAGCGGCTCGCCCCGGCGCAGCCGTTCCAGGGCCTCGGCCGCGGTGAGCGTCGCCAGGGACGCTGTGAAGGGCCCCGAGTGGTCGTCGGGCAACTCCGGCGCATCCTCCGGGGTCGTCGATGGCTCGAGCTCGGTCTCCGTCCCGCGATGCAGCTCGGGCATCGGTCCGGACTCCACCACGCCATTGACTTCCAGAGACAACTCATCGCGCTCCATGTTGTCCGCCATGATCCACCTCGCTCCTATTCCCAGAATCCTCAAGACCAACTCAAAGGGTGTACGAGAGGCCATCCAGGTGGATGTAGGGTGGGTCGAGCCTCGATTCATCGAGGCGAGGCCCACCACATTCACTCGGTGGGCCTCACGCCGCGGTGCGGCATTCGACCCATCCTACGACCTTCCCAGAATCCTGATGACCCACTCAGGACGATAGACGTTGAAGGCCGCCAATGGGTTCAGGTTCGCCGACGAATCGGTTGATGAGTCCGATCGCTCACTGCCCGCCCGGCGAGCGGGCCGAGACCAGCAGATCGGGCTCGCCCAACTCGGCTCGAGTCCTCGGGAAGATGGCTCGCGCTTCCTCGAGGAGCTCCTGGTATCGTCCCTGGTAACGCGGGGCGAAGTGAATCAAGACGAGCTCCTCGACGCGGGCCGCAACCGCCAGCTCGGCGGCCTGGGTGGCGGTCATGTGCCGGTAAGTCTCGGCCTGGCGGAGCTGGGCGGCGGCGTAGTACGAGTCGCAGTAGAGCCGCCTGGCCCGATGGGCCAGCTTGAGCAACACCGGACGAGACGCCTCGCTCCAGGCGGTGTCCGTGATATAGGCGAGACGTGACCCCTTGGTGGTTGTGAAGTAGCGGTCGGCAAGCGTCCTCAGCGTGAATCGGCCGCCCTCGATCTCCACGGGGACATCGGGAGCCGCGCCGGTACGGATCAGGTCGAGGACGCGGGCGATCCAGGGGCCGGGCCGGAGCGGGCCCGCCGCGAGCCGGGCCGCGTCGGGATGAGCGCCTGGCTTCTCCACCACGGCGAACGACAGGCACGGCACCGTATGGTCGACCAGCGCGGCCTCGACCGCGAGGTCGTCGTTTTGATAGAGGACTGGCACGCGGCCGCGCAGGGCCCGCTCGGTGACTTCCGGCTCGGGGAACTGGCGGGCGCATTCCAGGTCGGCCCAGCGCAGGCGGCCGGCGAGCACGTCGTGGACCTTCATGACCAGCTTCTGGAACGGGAAGAACGGGTATTCGTAGCTCTTGACCCGGTCGTAGACCCGGCGGATCGTCCCCTCCGGACCGAAGACGTGCAGCGTCTTGTCGCGGTCGAGATTGGCACGGACGAGCCGGTCGAATCCCATGAAGTGGTCAACATGATGGTGCGTGATGAAGACCGCGGCGAGGTCGCCCAGACGGTCCGCTCCCAGGCTGGCCAGCTCGCCGGCATCGAACAACAATGCGTCGTCGCGCCCCGGATAATCGACGTAAAGAACCGGATCTCCGGTCGAGCCGTTGACCAGACGGACGCCGGAGATGGTGCGGGGCTGAGTCATCTTTCCCGGTTCTTCGGAGCGACTTCCACGGCCACATGTGGCCTGGGTGGCGATTCAGGATTTCAGATTCCAGATTCCAGATATCGCAATCGTATTCTCTTGTGGAATCCGGATTCTGAGATCGGGAATCTTAGCTATTTCTTCTCGGGCACGTAGAAGATCCGCAAGCTGTCGATGAGCCACTTGTCGTCCTTCTTGACCCTCACCTGGTAGAACGGCACCTTGAGCGGCTCGGCCGCAGTTTCATTGGGCACGAACGTGCCGGCCATCACCAGGACGTCCGAGGCTAACAGCTTGGCATACTCGACGCTGTTCTTCCCGTGGACCTGGCTGGGATCCTTGAAGAGGTCGGCGTACAGCTTCTCGATCTCCGCGCGTCCATCATACACCTTGACCGAGATCTCGCCCTCCTCTCTGGTCTGGAAAAAGACCTTGGCGTTGTCGGTATAGTAGGCGGCCATCGCCTTGGCATCGGCGGTATTGAATGTCGTGGCGCCTTCTTCCGTGAGCTTCCCGGCCAGCTTCAGGGCCTCGTCGGCACCCTGATTCTGACCTGGGGTTGCGGTGATCCAGCACGCTCCTAGTAACAGTCCCAGTACAATCGTCATCGAACGATTCATGATCGTGACTCCTCATCGTCGGATGTCCGGTCATCAGAGACGACCTCACAACAGATGTCCTTTTAACAGCAAGCGGCCCGGTCACGCAAGAAAATCTGTGGCTCGTCGCGATGGGACCGGTGCCTCGGGAGTCCTGGCGCGATCGGTCTCGACGACGCGACCCGCTGGAAATCGGCCGTCGCGTGTGGTTTCCTGGGACAAGTGTCTTTTTGCGATGAGTCGCGTATGTTCAGGCGAGAGCATGAGGAGCGATCGTTGGCAGGTGTAGGGTGGGTCGAGCCGCGATTCCTCGCGGCGAGGGCCACCGAGTGCGCCGCAGTGTTCGGTGGGCCTCATGCCGCCGAGCGGCGTTCGACCCACCCTACAACGACAACGACAACCCGCCTGTTGGGGTTCCCGTACACCCTTTCCGTCAAGAGCATGAGGAGCGATCGTTGGCAGTCGCAGGTTTGGGGGTCGCTACGGGATCGGCCGTGCAGGTCGAGGATGTCGTGAAGAGTTACGGCGGCGCGTCAACCGCGGTCGTGGCCCTTCGGGGCGTCTCGATCGCGGTGCGAGCGGGCGAGCGGGTGGCACTTCTGGGGAAGTCGGGCTCGGACGAGATCGGGATCATGAAGGCGCTGGGGCGCGGAACGGTCATATCCGCTGGATCTTCCTGGTGGAAGGGATGATCCTCGGAGTCTTCGGCAGTGGGTTGGGATTGGCTCTGGGCTGGCTGGCCTCGTTCCCGGGGAACTCGATTGCCAGGAGCATCATGGAGCCGCAGACGCATACGCCTGTCAAGGAGTCGCTGTTCGCATACCCGATCTGGCTGGTCCTCGGCGTGCCGGGCGTGGTCTGCCTGATCACGACGCTGGCGGCGGCCTATCCCGCCGCGCGCGGCTCGGGTGGATCCGGTGACATCGTTGCGGCATGAGTGACGAACGGCTCAAAGGCGATCGGGAAAGCCGTCAGAGGCCCGAATGGGGACGTCAGAGCTCGCCAGAGACTTGACGTCCCTGGCGAGAGCGGTTCGCGAACGATTGGCATTTAGACTGCAATATATTTACATATATTGTCTATTTTAGTGACGATGACGAATCAAGAGCCCGGCTGATACACCTGTTCACTGTTCTCAGGAGCCCGGCCCTCGGACGCTCTTCCAGGGTTTTCCAGTCGGTGTTTCAGGCTCGTTGTCACTTCGAGCCCTCTCCGGCGGCGGCGACGGGGCTCGGCTTGGGTGTGGGCGCCTTGGCCGGGCCGAGGGTCTTGACCAGGCGGAGCAGCTCGCTGTCGGTGGTCAGGATCAGCCGGGTATCGCCTTTGAGGGCCTCCTTGTAGACCTCGAGCGTGCGGGTGAAGTTGTAGAAGTCGCCGGTTTCCTGGATTGCCTTGGCATAGGCGTCGATGATCTCGGCATCGACGCGGCCCTTGAGGATGCTGGCCTCCTGCTTCCCTTCGCCCTCGATCTTCTGGACCTCGGCCTGCGTCTTGTTGATGATCTCCTTCTTGCGCTGTTCGCCCTCGCTGGTCGTCTTGACGGCGATCGCTTCCATCAGGGAGATGGCGCGGTCGAAGGCGGCCTCGCGCACCTGGGGTACGAACTCGATCCGGGACAGGCCGACGTCGACCAGCTCGATGCCGCGGCCCTTGCCTTGACCCTGACGTTGCCCATCCTCGGCCAGGGCGTGCTGGGCGGTCTCCCGGATCTGGCTGATGATCTTGAGCCGGCCGAGCCGGACGGATTCCTTGGCCTCGGGCGGGACGATGAAGTCGAGCATGGCCTGGTCCAGCTCGGCCTTGGTGGGCGACTTCCCCGGCTCGGCGGCCCGCGCGACCATCTCCGGCGGCAGGCCCAAGGTGTAGGTCATCTTGCGATTGGTGCTCCGGACGATCTCAGCCAGGTTGTGGGTGGTGATCGTGTCGCGCGCTGTGCTCCGGACGAACTCCTTGACGCGCGACTCGGCGTTCGGCACGGTGCGCAACGTCCGGACGAACTGGGCCGGGTCGGTGATCCGCCAGACGGCCCAGACCGTGACCTCGACCTTCTTGCCGTCGGCGGTGGGGACGTCCACGAGCCGCTCATCCGGGCTGATCCCGTGCCAGACCTGGAGGGTCTTGGGTAAACGCAGGACTTCCTGGATCATCGGGAGCTTGAAGTACAGCCCGGGATTGGTGCGGCTCGCGACGGGCTGGCCGAACTGGAGCAGGACGGCCAGCTCGCGCTCGTTGACCGTGTAGAGGACGGAATCCAGCAGAGGGATGGCCAGCACGAGGGCCATCCCGACCAGGACGGATGCAATCCGGCGGCGGTTCATGGGCTGGTCTCTCCCTTCGCGTCGAGGTTCAAGAGTGGTAGGAATTGCTTGAGGTCGCTATCGATGATCGTCTTGTTCTTCACGCCTTGGAGGACCTCCTGCATCGCCTCGAGGTAGAGGCGCTGGCGGGTGATGTCCGGGGCGCGCTGATAGGCGTGATACTTGGCCAGGAGTGCCTCGATCTCGCCGTTAGCCTCGGCGCGGCGGCGTGAGGCGTAACCCTCGGCCTCCCGGATCAATTTGTCGCGACTGGCCCGGGCCTCGGGGATCAAGCGGTTCCTTGTCGCCTCGGCCTCATTTTCCAGCTTCTGCTTCTGCTGGATCGCGGCGTTGACCTTGTCGAAGGCCGGCTTGACGCGGTCGGGCGGGATCACCCGCTGCATCTGGAGGGCCGTGACGGTGATTCCGCAGGCGTAAGCGTCGAGGATCTGTTGCGCGTCGGCGCGGGCCTTGAAGGCGATATCGCTCCGCTTGGCACCGATCACCTCATCGAAGGAGTAGTCGCCCACCAGGCCGTTCATCACAGTGCGGGCCACGGTCGTCAGCAGGTTCTCGGCGAACCGGTTATTCTCGTCCTGCGGGAAGCGGAACAGGAACTGCGCCGGCTCGGTCACCTTCCACTGCACGGTCCACTCGACCGACGCCGTGTTCAGGTCGCCGGTCAGCATCAAGGTCTCGTCTTCCGAGCGGAACGGAGCGTTGATCGGATCCTCGGTGCGCGATGCCAGGCCGAACGGCAGCCGCAGGCCGTGCTCCTCGACGCTGACCTTCATCACCTGGTCGACCAGCGGGACCTTGAGATGCAGCCCCGGCATGGTCGTGGCGTAATTCTTGCCGAATCGCAACACGACGGCCTGCTCGTAGGGCTTGACCGTGTAGCTGAGATCCGACAACAACCACAAGGCCAGGAGCAGCCCGACGATCCAGGGGAACAACGGCAGGTAGCGTTGCCATGCCTCACTCGGCATCGCACCGCCTCCGCGTCGCCGATACTCCTCGTATGACTCCATGCTGGGGATCTCCCATCTTCTACTGAGGGTTGGAGAGGCGGTTCAGGTCGGCTGGGGGTTGCCCATCCCACGCAAACCTCAACGGTGTGTTCGCTGCACAACCAGGAATCTTGGACGGCTCACAGGGCGAACGGTCTGGCCAGCCGGGCGTTGGCTCCGAGCGTTTCCTCGATGCGCAGGAGCCGGTTGTACTTGGCGAGGCGCTCGGATCGTGCGACCGAGCCGATCTTGATCTGACCGGCGGCGGTGGCGACCGCCAGGTCAGCGATCGTGGTGTCCTCGGTCTCGCCGGAGCGTGCCGAGACGACTGTGCGGAAGTCCGCTTGCCGGGCCAGTTGCAGAGCGTCGAGCGTCTCGGTCAGCGTTCCGACCTGGTTGAGCTTGATCAGGACCGCGTTGCCCGCGCGACGGTCGATCCCCTGTTGCAATCGGTCGACCTGGGTGGCGAAGAGGTCGTCGCCGATGAGCTGCACCGAGCCGCCGAGCCGGTCCGTGAGCGCGGTCCAGCCGTCCCAGTCGTCCTCGGCCAGGCCGTCTTCGATGGAGACGATCGGGTAGCGCTCGACCCAGCCGGCCAGGAGGTCGATCATGTCCGCGCTGTCGAGCTCCTGGCCCGCTTCGGCACCGAGACAGTAGATCTTCCGCTCTGGATCGAAGAAGTGGGACGAGGCGACATCCACGGCGATCGCGACGTCGCGCCCCGGCTCGAAGCCGCAGGCGACCATCGCGTCGACCACGACTTCGAAAGCCTGCTCGTTGTCGCGAAGCCGGGGCCCATATCCTCCCTCGTCACCGACCAGGGCCGACTCGAAGCCTTTCTCCTTCAGGACCGCGCCGGTGGCGCGATAGAGCGCGACGGTCATCTCCAGGGCTTCGCTGTAGCTGGGTGCGCCGACCGGGACGATCAAGACGTCCTGGATATCGAGATTCCCGCCGGCATGCAGGCCGCCGGAAATCATGTTGACCATGGGCATGGGCATGGCCGGCTGGAACGGCATGGCTTTGGAGCTTACCGAGCCGATCCGACTTCGCCAGAGTCGATTCAGATGGACGAACCGGTCTTCGCCCCAGGCTGCCGCCGCCGCATGGGCCGCGGCCAGGGAGACGCCGAGCACGGCGTTGGCCCCGAGCCGGCTCTTGTTCGGTGTCCCGTCGAGCGCGATCAGCCGGGCGTCGAGGCCGGCCTGGTCGTTCAAGTCCATTCCCGCGACCGCCGGGGCGATCTCTCGGTTCACATTCTCGACCGCCCTCAGCACGCCCAGCCCGCCGTAACGCGGGTTTCCGGTGTCGCGGAGCTCGAGGGCCTCATGCCGGCCCGTGCTGGCCCCCGAGGGGACGATCGCCCGTCCGATCGCGCCGGTCGTCGTGATCGCCTCGACTTCCACGGTCGGCCGGCCGCGCGAGTCGAGCACCTGGCGGGCCTTGAGCGTCTTCAACGCGATCATTGCGGTTGCCTCACATCTCTGTAGTCTCGGCGAGGATATCCAGCAGGTGCTCCCACGCCGCCGGCTCGATCCGGAGGGCCTCGCGGGCGAAGGACCGCGCGAGGACCTGCTCCGAGGGGTCGAGGTACTCGACCGGGCTCTTGCCGTCGACCCGCGCCAGGCAGCAGGCCGCCGTGTGGCGATTGGCTCGGCGAACCAGGTCGGCCTGGACACGGGCCGCGAGGCCCCTCCGATCGAGATAGGACGTCCAGAATGATTCAATCAGCAGAATAAAATCATTGTAATTCAAAAAGTCGCTGGCTGACGTGTGAATCGCCTTGAGCACGAGGTGGCTCAGGAAGAAGCCGAGGTCGAAGGCGGGGTCGCCGGCATGGGCGCATTCGAAATCGAGCAGGATCAGGCCGCCGGCATGGATCAGGATGTTCTTGGGGCTGAAGTCGCCGAGGACGAGCGTGCGCTCCGCGTCGGGACGGTCCATCGAGGCGATCAGGTCCTGAATGCGCGGGGCCAGGTCCGGATGGCGCCGGGCGGTGGTCCGATAGTAGGGATCGACCCGCAGCTCGTCGAACAGGCTGGTGTCGGCCAGAGTCCCGCGCAGGCCGGGATGCTGTGGGGCATCAGCGTGGATCGTGCCCAGGATCGTGCCCAGCCGGGCGGCGATGGCGGGATCGATCCGGCCGGCCATCAAGTGACTCTTCCAGGTGATCGCGTCATCGGGTGCGCAGGTCATGGCGAAGAGGTAATTCGGGCGATCCTCGAACAACACGTCAGGCACGGTCCCTTCGGGCAGGACCGCGCGGAGCACGCCGAGCGTGGCGGACTCGGTCCAGATCCGGTCGAGGCGGGCGTGCCATTCCATGGCGACGCGAAGCCGCTCGCGACACTGCTTGATCACGAACGGCGGCTGGCCCGCGATGTCGACGCGCAACACGATATTGGAGACACCGCCGGCCAGCTCGCGGACGCGGACGTCGGCGCCTGGCGGGACGCGCCCGGCATCGTGGAGATAACCGGCTGTGGTCGTGGCGTCGATTTCACGCATGGGATAGGCCGTGGAGTCGGGTTGTGCGGGTGTGTCAAGGCTTGGGCTACGCATTCAGTTTTGCGACGAACGTGGCATGCTCGCGACTGGCCAGACCGCGCTGGATGGTCGCCTGAAGTGTCGCGGAATCACTGCGGATCAATGCCGCCGGGTCGAGCCAGAGGCCGGGAAAGACCTTGCTTCGATAGAGGCCGTTCTTATCGAGGGGCATCTTCACATATTTCTGCCGCTTCAGCACAAACCAATCGATTTCGCCATCCCGCACGCGCCAGACCAGGTACTCACGTACGCCATTGCGGCGGTAGACCTCGAGTTTGGTGTGTAGATCGAAGCTGACGCTACTCGACGCCACTTCGGCGACGAGCTCCGGCGCCCCCACGACGTAGTCGTCGGGAGAAATCTTCGCCTGGCCGCCTCGAGCCGGGTCAATGAAGAGCACGGCGTCCGGCTGAGGCTCGTTGTTCAGGTCCAGCCTGGCACTGGTATTATCGGCACCGATCACTCCGGGCGTGGACCCTTCATAGATCCCCATCCAGGTGATGAGGCGGAAGTGAGGTCGCCCGTGATGGTTCAAGCGTACAGGTGACGGCATGATAACCTCTCCCTCGATCAGTTCCGCTTTCTTGAGCTGGGGCATCGCGTCATACCGCCGCTCGAACTCGGCGCGGCTGAGCTTGTCGCCCTGTTCCAGGGGAGGGATTTCCGCCTTGGGAACCTTTTTCCGGGTTCGCTGAGTCGCGGTAGCCATGATCGGGATCACCTTTCCTCTCTGGGACGGGTCAGGACAGCCGAACTCGGTGCGATTGGAGGGGAGACACGAATTCGTCTCCCGGAGCCTCGTTTTCCTCGGTTATTGAACTCTACCCGGGTGTTTCCCGGCAGAGCAAGCTTTTCCGGCTGCCCGAGCCGGCCGGACCCGGTCGAGAAGCCCGGTAGTATTCCGGCCCATCATTCCGAGCCATCAGGGAACGGAACAATCCTGGATTGCACTTCAGTCTCGACTCTCTTATGGTGATGAATCCGGATAGGGCTTTCGATGTCCTGATGCGCTGCACCCGCGATCACCGGTGATTCGATGGGTCGCAGGCCGGCCGGCTCCCATTCTCGTGCACCGATGGCACAAACTCGGGCCGGTTCGCCATGAACATCGTGAAGGCGAAGTGATGCCTTTTGGACCCGGACCATTCGGCGGTCTGGGCTCGCGCGGTCGCAAGCGTGACCTCTGGCCGGAGAACCCATGAATCCGATCGCCTGGGAACGACTGTTCGACTTTCGCCAGGCTTTTCACGAGCCGGCGGTCGTCGCGATTGTGGGTTTGCTGATCCTCCTCCTGGCCGTCACGCCCCTGGTCATCCTCCTGCTGGGTCGGATAGGCCGGCTCGACCCCGCGTTCAAGAACGACCTTTGGCGGCGGTACCTTTCCTGGCTGGTCATGGTGCCGATCGTCGCGCTGCCGGTCTTGCTGGGGGCGACATGGACGATCCTGGCAGTCACCGCGCTGAGTCTGCTCTGCTTCGGCGAGTTCGCCGCGGCGACCGGTCTGTTCCGCGACAAGCTCCTGTGTTTCCTGGTGGCGGTGTGCATCCTGGCACTTGCCTTCGCCGTGGCCGATCACTGGTATCGCGTATTCGTCGCACTGACGCCCATGGGCATCGTCGTGATCACGGCCGTGGCCACCTCGCTCGACCGGCCCAAGGGGTACACCCAGCGCGTGGCCCTGGCGATCTTCGGCTTCATCCTGTTCGGAACGTGCCTGGGCCACCTGGGATTCATGGCCAATGACACCCATTACCGCTCGCTGATCTTGCTCCTGGTCTTCTGCGTCCAGTTGAACGACGTGTTCGCCTACGTCGTGGGCAAGTCGCTGGGCGGGCCGAAGCTGGCGCCCCAGACCAGCCCCGAGAAGACGGTATCGGGCGCGCTGGGCGCGGTCCTGCTCACCACCGTTCTGGTCTACTGGCTCAGTGGGTATGTGTTCTCCGAGGGCCGGCTCGCTGAGCCGGTGCAGCGGCTGGTCATCGGCTTGCTGATCAGCATCGGCGGCCAGGTCGGCGACCTGACCGTCGCCGCCATCAAGCGCGACATCGGCATCGCCGACACGCGGAGGATCATCCCCGGTCACGGCGGCGTTCTGGATCGTGCCAACAGCTTGCTCCTCTCGGCACCGGCGATGTTCCACTTCATCAATCATTTCCAGATCATCGGCGGCGATCAGCCGACGAACCTCTTCACCGGCGGGGGATGAGCCATGGAGTCCTGGAAATACGAATCGGCGCGGGACATCGATCTCACGCCCATCGAGCGGGCCAAGAGCCTGAAACGCGAGTCAGGTCTGTTCTCAACGGCCGGCCATCTGGCCTGGCGTCTGGCTACCCGGTCGTACTTCGCGACCTATCATCGATTGTCGGTGGAGTCGGACCGATCCATCCCCGCGAAGCCCCCCTTCGTGATGATCGCCAACCATACCAGCCACCTGGATGCGGCGGTGCTGGCGTCGGTCCTGCCCTGCCGACTGTGCGATCGTGTGTTCCCGGTCGCCGCGGGCGACGTCTTCTTCAACACACCGGCCATGTCGCTGTTCGCCGCCAACCTGCTCAATGCGCTGCCGATGTGGCGGAAGAATTGCGGTTCGCATGCCCTGAAGGACCTGCGCAGGCGGCTCGTGGACGAGCCGTGCGGCTTGATCCTCTTCCCCGAGGGAGGCCGGAGCCGGGATGGATCGCTGCTGCCGTTCAAGGTGGGGCTGGGCATGCTCGTCGCGGGCACGTCGGTCCCCGTGATCCCCTGCTATCTCGACGGAGCCTTCCGCGCGTTCCCCCCCAACACGCGATTGCCGCGCCCACGGAAGATCCGGCTCCGGATCGGCTCGCCACTGGTCTTCGATTCGGCCCCGAATGGTCGCGAGGGCTGGGAGCAGGTCACCGCGCAGGCCCAGGCGGCCGTCTGCCAGCTCGGTGGGACTGGCAACTGATCGGAGAGGAAATGAGATTCCTCATGGCACGTCGCCGCGAGAGATGACCATAACCTGCCAGAGGAGACGAGCGTCTTGCCGTGAAACGATACGACTGGGAGGCGGTCCATGTCACAGCAGCCTCGGATACCCATGGCGGTGAAACTCGCGTACACGACGTTCGTGGCCGTCCTGGTGCCGTATTACTGGGTCACCTACTCGCCCTGGAACTTCTTGTTCTTCTGCGACGTGGCGTTGCTGTTGACCCTTCCCGCGTTGTGGCTCGAAAGCCCTCTGCTGATGAGCCTGCCGGCAGTGGGCATCACGATCCCGCAAATGCTCTGGGTGGGCGACTTCCTGACCGGCTCACGGATCACGGGGATGACCAGCTACATGTTCGACGCGAATCTACCGCTCTTCGTCCGGGGGCTCTCTGCATTCCACGGCTGGCTGCCGTTCCTGCTGATCTGGGGAGTCTGGCGGCTGGGCTACGATCGTCGGGCGTTCGCCGGCTGGACGGTCATCGGCACTTCGGTGTTGCTGGCTTCCTACTTCTTCGCCCCTGCGCCCCCGGCTCCTAGCGATCGTCCCCTCCTGGCCGTGAATCTCAATTACGTCCATGGGTTGAGTTACGATGGCCCCCAAACGTGGATGCCGCCCTGGCTCTGGCTGACGATCTTTCTTGCCGGCTTCCCGGTTTTGTTCTATCTCCCGGCGCACTTCATCTTCCGGAGATGGTTTCCCGCGGCGGCGCGCACCCCGTCTCAAACCGAGCCGGTCCTCCAGACACTGGGCTGAGTGATTCCACGCGGCGGTTGGTGGTCCGATCGCCCCAGTCGCCATCAGTGGCTTCCTTCTGATCGGGCCGGTGGCCGGGGTTGATGAAGACGCCGATCGTCACGGGCATCCGTTGCCGGCCCATTACGAATTCCCGAAGGTGCAGACGTCAGGCTCATCAGGGACGACCGTCATGGATCGCGCCTCGAATCCTTCGTCACGATCGCGGGCCGGGGCAGCGGCGACATGCCGTCTCCCAGGTAAAAGCCGGTTTGTGTCGGCTGGTTGTATCCCACGTTCTGGTAGGCCACGCTCAGCCTGTAGATCGGGTCGTGCATCAAGGTATAAAGACGATGTTCCGTCGGGATCGTCGTCGTGTAGATCCGCAGCTCCTTGCCGTCGGTCGTCCTCCAGATGACCTCCTCTCTCCAGTCGCCGAGAATGTCCGCGCAGAGACAGGGGGTCGATTTGGTGGAATTGTTGGAGGCGCAATTCTCGGCCCTGACCAGGTCGGTCTCCGTGCTGTCTGGCCAGTGCCACTTGGAGATGCGATTCGCGTTGAGGAGTTCACGGAGCAGGTCGCCGTCCCACCAGACCCCGAAGTTGCACGATCGAGGCTTCCGCTCGGAAATCGTTTCACCCTTGACATTCCAGAGGCCGTTCAAGCCCTGGCCCGAGGCCCACATCTCGTAGCCGCGATGCCGGGGATCGATGTCGAGCGTGACGCCCCGACCGACGTCCGGCGACGGTTTCCCCCAGATGAGGGCGCCGGTCCGCGCATCGCGGAACTCGGCGCCGTTGGGGTGGCGAGGGCGCTCATGGATGTCGAAGACTTCGAGGCCCGGGCGGTCCGGATCGATGTCGGAGAGGTGGATGGCGTCCCCGTGACCCAGGCCCGTCGTGTAGAGCCCCTTGCCGTTGTCGTCGATCACGCAGGCTCCGTAAACGATCTCATCCTTGCCGTCGCCGTCGACATCGCCGACGCGCAGGTTGTGGTTCCCCTGGCCGCGGTACGACCGGTTGCCGGGGGTGCCGTCGTCGCTGTCGAACGTCCAGATGTGCGACAGCGAGCCGTCTCTCCAGTTCCACGCGGCGAGCACCGTTCTCGTATAGTAGCCGCGGCACATGACCACACTCGGCCGCGACCCGTCGAGGTACGCAACGGCCGCCAGGAAGCGGTCGACCCGGTTGCCGCGATTGTCGCCCCAGTCGGCCACCCTTCCCCTGGGAGGGATATAATCGGTCGTGGCCAGTGCCTTGCCGGTCGCGCCTTCGAAGACGGTGAGGAACTCCGGCCCTTCGAGGATGAAGCCCGAGGCGTTGCGGTGATCGGCGTTGGCGTCGCCGATCGGTGTCCCCTTGCCGTCAACCGTGCCGTCGGCCGTCTTGCAGACGACCTCGGCCTTGCCGTCGCCGTCGAGGTCGTAGACCATGAACTGCGTGTAATGGGCGCCTTCCCGGATGTTCTTGCCGAGGTTGATCCTCCAGAGGAATCGGCCGTCGAGCGTGTAGGCTTCGAGCTTCGTTTCCCCGGTCGTCCCGGCCTGCGAGTTGTCGCGCCCCCTCATCTCTTGTTTGAGGATGATCTCGTACTCGCCGTCGCCGTCGAGATCGCCGACCGAGGCGTCGTTTGGGGTATGGCCGGGGAGGGTCTGAAGGGGGATCGAGATGTAGGGCCGTGCCGGGGCGCCGGCCGGCAGTCGGAACGGTGTGCTGGCATCCCCTTCCCGGCCGCCTTGCACCGGACGGACGAAATAGGAGAGGGCCTCCTTCGAATTCGCGCCACGGTCGACGAAGTTCGTCGCGGTTTCGAGCGGCTCGGGGTTCAACTTCACGGGCGCCGCACCGCCGGTCGAACGGTAGACATTGAAGGCAATGTCGTCGGGATCGGTCCCCAGCAGCCGCCAACCCACGAACACCTGGCCGCCTTCCTGGGGAATCGCCACGACCCCCCGGCCCAGCGGCTCCATCCGCCGCTCCCCGAAGGCCAGTGGAGTGACAACGCCGAGGAGGACAACCCCGGCGACCGCGGCGATCGGGATTCTGGCCGTTATCATCGTCGTATCCCTGTTGGTTCTCAGTGGTCTTCGGGCGCGGTGCTCGTGTGCTGCGGGGCCCTGATGGCATCGTGACCACTCACGATATTTTTCACAAGCCGAATGAGATCTGCCTCACTTTCGAAAACCGCCCGATCCCCAAGTATTATCGCAGTTGGCCAAGCGAGGAACGACATGGTGAGACAATGAAGGTTTGGAGAATCCAGAAGAGGGGATGGTCGTCCGAGAACTCGCAAGACGTCTCATACCTGCCAGGAATGGTCTCCGACCCGTGCGGCTTCTTGGATTCGCCGGACCGCGAATTCATCGCCAGGGGGCTCAACATGAAGAGTCCGGAGGCCGTCGCCATCGGTCGGCAGGGGAACTTCCTCTTCTGGGGTTTCTTTTCCCCGCCCTCCGTTCTGGTGCCCGAGGCTCGTAAATGTCTTGTCAACGCGATCTGCTACATCAAGAAGTTTGACGGCCAGATGTCGCTGGTGCGAAAGATGCCACGGAGGATTCGCGAGCGCGAGGCAACGGGCTCTCGCCTATGCCACTGATTTCAAGATGATCTTGGATCGGGAATGGTGCATCGGCACTCAGCCCGAGTCGCTCCGCAACCACCCGAAGAACATTGCCGAACTCCATCGCGAGCGGGTGCAACAGTATCGAGACCTACCTGGCCCGCTTCTCGCGGGAGGCGCGGGTCGTCGCTCGCCTGCGGCATCCGGGGATCGTGAGCCTGCACGAAGTCTTCCGGTCTGCGCACGGGCCCGTAGGGTGCTCTATGAGCACCTATCCCCAGGTCCGGCCCGCTCCAGTGCTCACAGAAAACAAGACTCTCGACGTTAGTAGTACAGAGCACCTTACAGATCCGCACGCAACCCAATCGTTCGTCGCTCTAATTCTGGCGCTCGAGCTTCAGGGGGATCTTCCCGAGGTCCAGTGGCTCATCGCTGTGTCCGCCCGGGATCGCGCCGACTTCGACGTCGCGTTCGATCGTTGCCCCGAGCCGGTTGCGCGTCAGGGCGTGCGTCATCCCCGGTGTACTCTGCACCCCAATGCGCAGGTTATAGGAGCCCGGTACGACGTCTTCGATCCGGAATCGGCCGTCGGCGCCGATGGGGAACATGTGGTACCGCCGCGTGCGCATGTAGGCTCTCCCTGGCTCGGTGTGGAACCACTTGTTCCGGTAGGCTCGCTGCTTCTGGGTGTCCCAGGTGCGGAAGTCCGGGGGTATGGGCATCTGGGACGGCTTGATTTCGAGCCAGCCGTGCGCATTCGCGATGTTGACGCCTGATACGCGATCGTCGGCCTTGGCCTCGTCGGGAGCGGACAAGACGACCTGACCGATCAACGGGCGGCCCTGACCGCCCAGGTGGACATGAACGGTCTGGCCCGGCCGCACGTCGACCGCCGGGCCGGCATCGATTGCGTCATGGTGGGACGCTTGCCGTTCAACCAGCGGAAATCGGCCTCGCCGTCCAGGATCCGATCGATGACGAATCGCCCCTGGTCGTCGGTGGTGACCGAATAAGACTGCCAAACGTAGCTCGGCGCGATGTCCGAGCGAATGAGATTGACGTCGATCTGTTGATGGATGCCCGGTTTGCCCCGGATCCGGAAGGTTCCCTCGATGCGCCGCCCAGGGCTTGAGGGTCACGTCGGGGGACTGCGCCATCTCCTCGCGCGTGCGATCGCCGAAGCCCTTGTCGTGGACGGTCAGGATGCCGAAGGGCTCGTCCTGCGGCGGGAAGGTGTAGCGACCATCGGGGCCGGTCTTGCGATGCTCCGGGGCAAGATAGCCGGGGGCTGGCGGGGGACCCGACGCGCGGTCGAAGGTATATCCGTCGCCATCGATGTACACGTCCGCACCGGCGGCGGGGGTTCCGTCAGGCAGACGGACGACGCCCGAGACTTCCCTGGCCTTCTTCAGGGCGAAGTCGAGGGTGACCTCACCTTCGTCCGGCTTGATGGCTCGCGAGATGGCCGGTGCGTAACCTTCGGCCTCGATCCGGACGTGGAAGACCGTCCGGGGCTGGTCCATGCGGCTCACGGTGACTTCGTATCGACCTTCACTCCCTTTCACGCCACGAGCCCGCCGCCAGTGGATCTCGCTGTCGTCCTGGAAGCTGGATGCCGAGAATACCGTGAACGCGCGGACGGGTTGCTTCGACTCGGCGTCGACCACCGTGCCGCGGGCCCGAAGCTCGGGGTTGATGGTCAGCTCGGCCTGGCCCGCGGGGGCGGGGGCGTTACGGTCTAAGCCCACACTATACCCGCGCTTCTGGATTCGGAACGCGATCTCACCCACTGACGGCGCATCGGGCCAGACGAACCGGCCCTCGGCGTCGGTCTCAGCCTTCCAGTCGAGGGAGTAGCATTCCTCCCATCGGGCGAAGACGGACACCCCGGCGACCGGCTGACCTTTGGCATCGACAACCTTCCCTCGGAACGGTTTGCCCGGCGCGAGCCGGAAGTCGGCCGGCGGAATCGCGCCTTTCGGGACGACCATCATCCACGACGGTGCGAACCCGGGCGCCTGGACGCTGAGGCTCCAGCGCCCCAGCCCGCCACGATCGTTGGCGTGGTCGAAGCGATACCGCCCTTCGGCATCGGTCGTCGTCTTCGCCCAGTCTCCCGAATTGCCCGAGTACGCCAGCACGACCCTGGCTCCCGCCACGGGCTGGTTCTTGCCGTCGCGGACCTGGCCGCGGACGTTCGCGCCCGAATCCATGATCAAGGCGCCGGTCATGGCGCGGGCCGTCTTGATGCTGAGCCGTCGCGAGTAGCCGCCGGTGTCGCTGACGTGGTCGGGATGCTCGACGAAGAACCAGAGCCGCGTGGTCGGATCGGCCTTCACCGGCAGGATCGAGCAGCGCCATCGGCCCTGATCGTCGGTCTTGACCTGAATGAAGGGGAGGCCCGCGTAGAGTCTCGGGTCGGCCGGCCCAGGGACGTCCTCGTCCGGAAAATCATACCTCCCCTGACTGATGGCGACGGTAACCGCGGCTCCCGCGATCGGCCGGCCCTGCTCGTCCCGGACGAACCCGCCGATGGGCTGGCCCGGCTCGAGCTCCTGGGTGAGCGTCGGGGAGGGACTCTGGGCATGGTCTTTCTCATCGATCGGTCGGCGAATCGGGACAAATCCATCCTTGGCGATCGCGATCGACATCGAGACTGTTCCTCCCGACAACTCGATCGCGCATCGGCCTTCGGCGTCCGTTGTGAGCTTGGTCACGTGCCAGGAACCCTTGTCGAACCGGGCGACCTCGACCATCGCGCCGGGGATCGGCTGTTGGTCCGATCGACGGACGACGTGAAGATCCAGCATCCTGGGCTTGGTCTGCTCCGCGACGGTCTTCGGCGGCTGGCCGACGGGTTCGGCCTCGATTCGCGCCAGGCCGCCGCGGACGAATCCGCCGACGGCGAGCAGGCCGACGGTCGCGAGGATCGCGATGAAACCCAGTATCTTCACCTTGGAGAGGGTCATGGTGTGGATCACTCCTTGAACGAGGGCGGCGACGGATGTCGAGATGACGCTGCCGGCCGACGGGGTCGCGCGGCCGGCCAGAACGGTCGCCATCCCGGCGCGGGTGGTGGCTTCGATGAGAGCCGACGACACGCCGGGACCGACCGTGTCAGGGAGCAGGGAGGCTCCAGTGGGCAGGAGTGCGGGTGCAATCCCGCGCCGTTCGAGACGGTCGCGGAGCTTCCGGCGGGCGCGGGCCAGCCGCCCCCGGAGGGCCCCTTCGCTCCAGCCCAGCAGTCGCGCCGCATCCTGCGGCGATCGACCTTCGAGATCGCAGAGCACCAGAGCGGTGCGGTGGGCCGAGGACAATCGGGCAATCTCTTGGTCGAGGACCACGCGCAGCTCGGCCTGCGCGGCCAGACGGTCGGGAGCATGGACCTCGGGCTCGGATTCGGGCCGGGAGCCGTGTTGCTCGAGCGGCCCGGCGCCGAACCGCATCCGATCGCGCACGCACCGCCACGCGATAGGCCACCCCGTGCAGCCAGGGGCCGAGCCGATGGAAATCGCGCAACGCGCGGGCCTTGCGGACGAGGATCAGGAACGTCGCCTGGAAGGCGTCATCGACGTCGGCGGGGTTGGCGAGCAGCCGCCGACAGACGCCCAGCACCATCGGGCCATGCCGGTCGACCAGGGCCTCCAGTGCGGATTCGTCGCGATCGGACACGAACCGACCCAGGAGCTGGCCCTCGTCCAGACCGGTCACGGTCCCACGCTGTAACAACCGGTCGATTTGCCGGAGAGTGGCCCGATTCGGCTCGCTTGCCATACCATACCGCCTCCCGATTCGATGGGCTGGTGCTGTGCCTGTCCTATCTTAATGACTGCGCGAACTCGTGGAGACCGCACGATGTTTCACGGAAACCCGATTCGGAAGGACTTTCCCATTGACCCTGGATCAACGTTTGCCCTATCATTCTGGTAGATGGCCGCGTCCGGACTCTCATTTTGGAGTTCTTGAGTGCGAATCCTTTCGGCGAACCTTCCACTGAGCCTGATCCTTAGCCTGGGCCTAATCGGCCGGGCGGGGAGGTACTCTTAGGGTTCGTCGCGTCGCAACAGAACGCAGCCAACGAAGCCCCGAGACCCGCCCCGACCGGTGGATCTCGGGGCTTCGTGCGTTTCGAGCCTCCGCGATTCCATCGGTGAGCCTGGCGGATATCCGGGATCTGGAATCTTGAATCCCTTATTGGTTGCGGCCAAAGGTCGCGCGCAGGAAAGAGCCGAACCATGAGTACGTCCACGCCGCCGGATTCGACCCCTACATCCTCGATACCCGAGCCGAACCGGGTGCGGATCTTCGACACGACCCTCCGCGACGGCGAGCAATCGCCGGGCGCCAGCATGAACATTGCTGAGAAGCTCGAGATGGCCCGCGCTGGCCGCGCTGGGGGTCGATATCATTGAAGCCGGCTTCCCGATCGCCTCGGTCGGCGACTTCGAAGCGGTCCGGGCCATCGCCACCGAGGTGGCCGGCTCGTCGGTCTGTGGCCTGGCGCGGTGCAACGACCGCGACATCGACCGCGCCTGGGAGGCGATCCAGTATGCGCAGCAGCCGCGGATCCACGTCTTCCTGGCGACCTCGGCCATCCACCGCGAGCACAAGCTGCGGATGACCAAAGCCCAGATCATCGAGAAGGCCGTCGCCAGCGTGCGGCGGGCCAAGGCGTATTGCCCGGACATCGAGTTCAGCCCCGAGGACGCCGCGCGGACCGAGCTCGACTTCCTCTGCGACGTCGTCCAGGCCGCCATCGAGGCGGGGGCCACGACGGTGAACATCCCGGACACCGTCGGCTACGCGACGCCGCTCCAGTACGCCTCGGTCATCCGCACCCTGAAGGAGCGCGTTTCCAACATCGATCGGGCGATCATCAGCGTCCACTGTCATGACGACCTGGGCCTGGCCGTCGCCAACAGCCTGGCCGGCTGCGAGGCCGGCGCCCGGCAGGTCGAATGCACGATCAACGGCATCGGCGAGCGGGCCGGCAATGCCTCGCTCGAAGAGGTCGTCATGGCCTTGAAGACCCGGTTCGACTACTATGGGCTGACGACCGGCATCAAGACCGAGCGGCTCTATCCCATGAGCCGGATGCTCTCGACCATCACCGGGTTGGCCGTCCAACGCAACAAGGCGATCGTGGGCCGAAATGCCTTCGCGCACGAGGCGGGCATCCACCAGGACGGTATGCTGAAGGAGCGCTCGACCTACGAGATCATGCGCCCCGAGGACGTCGGTGTGCCCCGGACCGACCTCGTCCTGGGCAAGCACTCCGGCCGCCACGCCTTGCGCGAGCGGGTCGCCGAGATGGGATATACCCTCACCGACGAACAGCTCGAGATCCTGTTCGATGACTTCAAGGCACTGGCCGACAAGAAGAAGGAAGTGTACGACGAGGACCTGGTCGTCTTGATCGAGAAGCACCTGGACGATGTCACGCCGCACTGGAAGCTCGTCAGCCTGCACACGACGGCCGGCGTGGGCGTGTTGCCGACGGCCACGATCGCCATCCGACGGCCCGACGGCGAGATCGTCCAGGACGCGGCCATCGGCGACGGGCCGGTTGACGCGATCTTCAAGGCCGTAGAGCGAGTCACAGGCGTCCGCGCCAACCTGCACCAGTTCGTCGTCCGGAGCGTCACCCAGGGGAAGGACGCACAGGGCGAGGTGACCCTCGAGCTGGAAGTCGAAAGCGACGACCGGTCGTACCGCGGCCGCGCCGCCTCGACCGACATCATCGAAGCCTCGGCCCAGGCGTATCTCAACGCCGTCAACGCGATCGCCACCCGCCAGGAGCGCGGGCACGTCCGCGAGGTCGTCGGTCGGCCCGGTGCGGGGGCGTGAGTTTGCGCTGGGCGCGGGTCTCACGACCCCGCCCATGAGCCTGACCGAAGGTCTCACGGGCCAACCAGCCAGTTCTGTCAGGCGATCCACCGGGCCATCTCGGGAGTGACGACATGAGTGAGGAACCTCTGTGCTGTCGAGAATTGGCTCAAACTTCGAGGAGGTCTCCCCCTTTCGATCGGGCCATTGTCCTGGGGTGGTATGACGGACCGACCGATGGCTTGGTACGGTGCGGAGCCTGCCATCGCGTCTATCCCTTCGATATGCTCGACGCGGTGGACGAGGATCGTGGGATTCGAGTTTACCGTCTTGCTCCGCTCCCAACCGATTCGATGGCCCGCTTGATTGAAGTGCTTTCGCGTTTCAAGGCGCCCTCTTGGCCAATGTGGGCTCCCCTCTGGAAGTTCCCCACGGAAGCGGACCGTGTGACAGCCGATCGAGCGGTCAACGACCTGATGGCGAAAGCGGATTCGCCGGAACTCGTGGTCACGACGACCGGGCTGCTCAACGAGATCCTTGACGTCAAGGTCCTCTCCGCTAGCGATACCGGGCAGGTCCGCGATTGGGTTTCCTGGATGGAGTTGGTGCGAGCTCCCGCGTAGAGTGTTTGAGGCGTACGCTCCCTCGTTGGGAGGGGGACGGCTGATCCCACCCACCGTTGAAAAGGTAGGTCTCATTCGTCCACGACCATTCGGATGACATCCGGGGCTGTCCCGGCCACTTTGTAAGCCAGTCTCTTCCTCATCGGTCGTAGAGCCACCTGGCGCGCCGACACAGGGGGCCGACCTGGCCCTCAAGTGAAAACGGTCAACCTTGGATCACCCGTTCCCTGTGCCGACATCGACCCGCGCAGGCCCGTCCGCGCCAACTCGGTTTCCGCATCCATTGCTCGCGGCGATGCGGCCTCGCTCATCTCTACTCCCAAAGACGCTCGAACTCCCGGATTTCAGAGGGGGTCAACGCGATGTCGAGCTGGGGCTGGCATTGATAGACTCCGAGATCGCATCCGACCTCGAAGGGGAACCTTCCGCCGGAATCCGGCCAGAAGACCTGGATTGCTTCCAACTCTCCGATCCGGCCGAGGTACGTGCAGTAACCCATGGCGAAGCCCAGATAGAGTGGGTGCTGAGTGGGATGAACGCGACGGATGCCAACGCGGTGATCTTCGGCGAGAGTTACGGTGTAGATGCGCTTCTGCGTGAATGGCCGTCCGGCACGAATCTCGCGGATCATCGCCGAAAACAAGGCATGGGCGTCGTTGGGGTCCAGGCCGAAGACAATGAGTTCGGGATGGTTCCAGGTCTGCATCAGCCCGATCGAGTAGAGGAACGGTGGATCGTGGTCGCTGATGCTCGCGGCGAACCACCCATGTTCGCGAACAACTTCGGCGATCTCGTCTTCCATGATTTTCTCGCCTCGACGTATCCGGGGCACAGGTCCTGATTCCACACACCGGGCTTCGTCAGTACGAGGGGGATACCTCGTTGGGCTGAGTCGATCCAAAAGGGGGCGGATCGGGATCGACGGGGAGCCAGGGGAGGTAGACCGCCCATTCGTACTTCGAGTTCAGTCGAAACCAGTAGGCGGCTAATCGCCTCGCCTGATCCGTCGCATTCTGACTTTGTTCGGCTGTATGGCTGTCCAAGCGAGCCGTGCCCGACTCGAAATTGCGAGCCCGGTTCAGGGCGGCTTGCCCGAGACGGGCGTAGAACTGGGCCTGACGCGGGTAATCCCCCGACCGCCGGTACGATAGTCCGATGTACATGGAGACGATGAGGACCGCAATCGCGAGCATCATCCTCCGGATCGTGAACCGCATGTGTTAACCCTCGACAGCTTCCACGATTACAGGATCGATCCGTCCGACGGCCGCTGGATGGTTTCCCAGCCAGGGAGTGTCGCCCTCGAACATGCCGCTCCAGGCCGTCCGTCGCATGAGGGAGGAGTGTGTTGCCGGTTTGAACCCGGGAGCCATCGGTCACGGCGATTTCACGGTGTTGGCCAGCACTTCCCTGGCCATCTTCACGGCGGCCGAGTCGGGGGGAGGCCCGCGAAAGACGCGCATGTCTGGCCGCCAAGTCTGAACAAAATCCCTCAACCGTCCGAGCAAATCGGGCGGCAAGACCTCCAGGGCCTCTCTCAGATCGTCCTCATCGGCAGCGTTCAGGAAGCCGATAATGAACCCCGTCGGAGTGATCCGCCCTTCCTCGTAATGATCCCATACCTTCTTGCATGCCGGTTTCATTTGCCTCGCCTCCTCATCTGCCTGACGATCTTGTCGGCTTCGTCCCACGCCTGATCGTGAAAGTTTCCGGGGCGTCCCGCCGCGGTTTGAATCCCGTAGTCTGACCCATCCATACTTCCACCTACCAATTCGATGAATACCTCCCTGATCAGTGAGAGTTCGTACATCTCGTGTTGGAAGACGGCGACAATTGCCTCATCACTCGTCAGGACGTCTGAATGAACCTGGAATGGGATTCTTCCATCCTTGTTGAAATGATCTTCCCAGTAAATTCTGCCATCGTCGTGTAAGGGGGCCATTGGCCCCCTTGCCGTTTCCCATCGTTGACCCGAGAAGAAACCTCGGAGACTTCCCTTCAGTTCTCCCAGGTCTGCCTCGAAGAATACGACGTCTTCCGGGATTTCCACTCCATTCTGCTTGGCGATTTCAACGGCCTCCTCGATGGTCCGTTTCAACCCGCTCTGGTTCTTCTTCCATCTGAGCTTGGGACCTTGACCTCCGATTCGGAGCATTCGACGGAGACGGCGGTTTTTCCAATCAATGAGGGCGATCCGAACGCGACGAAGGAAACGCGAGAGGAGCATCGATTTAGAGGGCCCCGAATCACAAATTGCGACTTTCCGGATTCTGAGATAACATGCAACTTGCGTCAATCCTTTCTCTTGGTCAAGGTTGACAACGATGGAATCTCGCGTCGCCGATCCTCTTCCTGGAACCTTGCGTGTCGGCAACGGCGCCGGCTTCTGGGGCGATAATCTCGACGCGCCCTACTTACTGGCCCGCGATGGGCGGCTCGACGTGCTCACGCTCGAGTACCTCGCCGAGCTGACCATGGCGATCCTGAGCCATCTGCGGAGCAAGAATCCGGCGGCGGGGTATGTGACCGACTTCCCCGAGCTGGTCGAGCGGCTGGCGCCGATCCTCCTCGATCAACCGGGTCTGCGGATCGTCACCAACGGCGGGGGGCTGAATCCAGCATCGTGCGCGGCGCGCTGCGGCGAGATCCTGTCGCGGGCCGGGGCCGGGGAGACGGTCATCGGGGTGGTCACGGGGGATGATGTGCTGGACCGCATCCCTGGCTGGATTGACGAGGGGATCGATCTGGCCCATCTCGAGACCGGGGAGCCGATCAGCGGAGTCGCGGGGCGGCTGGTGGCGGCCAACGTCTACCTCGGGGCACAGCCGATCGCGGAGGGTCTGCACGGCGGGTCGCGACTGGTGCTGACCGGACGGGTCGCCGATGCCTCGTTGACCCTGGGCCCGGCGGCGGCCCATTTCGGCTGGACCTGGGACGACTGGAACCGGCTGGCTGGCGCGTTCAACCGCCGGTCACCTGATCGAGTGCGGCGCCCAGGCGACGGGCGGATTGTGGAACGACTGGGCCGAGCTCCCGGACCTCGCCGGGATCGGCTACCCGATCGCCGAGATCGCTGACGATGGCTCGTTCGCGATCACCAAGCCAGCGGGGACCGGCGGAAAAGTCAGCATCGGGACCGTCACCGAGCAGCTCCTCTACGAGATCGACGACCCGTCGCGGTATCGGACACCCGATGTGGACGTGGATTTCACGGGGCTGTCAATGACCGAGCCGGGGACGGATCGCGTGGTCGTGACCGGTGCCGCCGGGAACCCGCCCTCGGACCGGCTCAAGCTGGTGGCCGTCTACCGGGACGGCTGGACCGCCAGCGGCATGCTGGCCGTGGTGGGCCGCGATGCTGAGGCCAAGGCGCGCGCCTCCGGCGCAGTGGTTCTCGATCGGGTCCGGCGCAGGATACGATCTGGCGGATACGCTGGTCGAGTGCTTCGGAGCGGGCGACGTGGCGCCTGGCGTGATCCGTCCGTCGGTGCCGTCGTTCGAGGTCGTCTTGCGCGTGACGGTCCGCGACCCCGATCGCCAGGCCGTTGAGCGATTCTGCCGAGAGCTGGCGCCCCTGGTCACGGCGGGACCGCCCGGGATCGCCGGGTATGCCTCCGGACGGCCCACCCCGCGCCCCGCCTTCGGATACTGGCCGGCCCTGGTACCTCGTTCGCTGGGCGAGGATCGGGTCGTCGTCGACGTCCGGACGGCCGCGGCCTGGATCGGGTCGTCGTCGACGTGATGCGAATCGGGAAGAAGTCCTTGATGACATGGTGGGTGAGCCCCGACAATGCTTGAGAACTCGAGTGCTTCAAGAATGAGTCGCTCACACCCCGGCGTAGGGATGGCGCAGGCGCGACTCGGGCGGAAATCGCTTGTGAGCCGTCCACCTGGTAACAGGTGGAGAACAGGTGGAGCAAGGATACACTAGGTGTATCGTCGGCAATATGATACATAAAATATCCTAATGTTAATCTGTGTGGTGAATCACATGAGACCTGTTCATGAACCGCTCTCGCGACGGGTCCGGCTTGGTGAACTGGCGCACACGCGTAGCGGCGACAAGGGGGATCGGTCCAACATCGGCGTCGTGGCGCGCGATGAGTCGGCCTACACCTGGCTCGAAACCCATTTGACGGAAGCGGTCGTCGCCGAGTTCCTGCGGCCGCTGGGGATCGCGTCCGTCCGACGATACGAGCTGCCTCGGCTCCACGCATTCAACTTCGTCATCGACCACGCCCTGGCGGGCGGAGCCAGTCGCTCCCTCCGCCTGGACACACAGGGCAAGGCGCTCGGCGTCGTGCTCCTGGAACTTCCTCTACCCGCTCCGGACGATCGACAGATTTCTGAATTGGAGGTCTCGAAGTCATGAGCACACGTCCTCTCCTCTGCGAGAACCGTGGCGCGGTCGCGGTCCTCACGCTCAACCGCCCCGAGCGTCGCAATGCCCTGTCGCGCGCGCTGCTGGCCCAGCTCCGCGATGCCGTGGACGATGTCGGCGTCGACGTGGGAGTCCGGGCCGTCGTTCTGACGGGAGCCGGGGTCGCCTTCTCCACAGGCATGGACCTGAAGGAGGCTGCGGAGATGCACGCCACGGCCGAGGGCGAATATGCGATGGTCGCGGTCCTCAAGGAATTCGCGGACCTGCTCCAGTGCATCCATACGCTGCCCAAGCCGGTGATCGCCGCGGTCAATGGTGACGCGCTGGCCGGTGGTGCCGGCCTGATGGCCGCCTGCGACCTGGCCGTCGCCGCCGAGACCGCCCGTATTGGCTACCCGGAAGTCCGACGCGGCCTGGTCGCCGCCATCGTGATGCACGACCTGACCCGACAGGTCGGCGACCGCCGCGCACGCCAACTGCTCCTGACCGGCGACCTCATTTCCAGCAAGCTGGCTCAAGACTGGGGGCTCGTGAATACCGTCACTCCCGCCGAACGTTGTCTGGACGAGGCAATCCGGATGGCCGAGGGCCTGATCGAGAGTGGACCGACTGCCCTGGCGACGACCAAGCGACTGCTGGATGAGACCGAGGGCCGGCCGCCGAACCTCCGGGGGGCCGCGGCGATCAGTGCCGTCGTCCGGGCTTCCGAGGAAGCCCATGAAGGCATCAGCGCATTCATCGAGAAGCGGCCGCCGCGCTGGGCCGGTTCGACTCCACGCTAGCCGGGGATCCGGATTCCGGATTCGAGATTCCGGATTCCCAGTCCTTTCTGTGGAGGGTATGATCCGGATCTCATCGATCCCGCTCCGTCCTGGAATCTCAAATCTGGAGTCTGGAATCGAACAGGAGGACCAATCATGGCCCGGGATCCTGCGGAGTCGCTCCCCTGGGTGGCCGATGAGACGGTCGGGGGCGTGCTGGGACGCACGGCCGGCCTCTATCCCGATCGCGATGCCCTGGTCTTTCCAGGGCTGGGTCTGCGCTGGTCGTGGCGCGAGCTGGACGAGCGGGTGGACCGGATCGCCGCGTCTTTGATCGGCCGGGGAGTCGGGCGCGGCGATCACGTCGGCATCTGGTCGATGAACGTCCCGGAGTGGGTGGTCACGCAGTTCGCCGCGGGACGGATCGGCGCCGTGCTCGTGAATGTCAACCCCGCCTATCGGCTCCATGAGCTGAAGGACGCCCTGGCGATGGCCGACGTGGCGACGCTCATCGTCGGTGCCCCGTTCAAGGGGTCGAACTTCGTGGCGATGGTCGAGTCGCTCTGCCCCGAGGTGGCTGCGGCCACGTCGCGGGCCTGGTCGTCGTCGCGGTTTCCCCGGTTGAAGCGGCTGATCGCCCTGGGCGACCGTCCCGGGCCCGGCTGGTCGACCTGGTCCGAGCTGGAAGAGGGCGATGAGGCTTCGCGGACCGAGCTGGCGGATCGGGCCCAGTCCGCCCGGGCCGGCGACGTCTACAACATCCAGTTCACCTCGGGGACGACCGGTCTGCCCAAGGGCGCGATGCTCACGCACCGGAACGTGCTCATGAATGCGTATTACACCGGCGGGCGGCTGCGCTACTCGGCCGACGATCGGGTCTGCGTGCCGGTGCCGTTCTACCATTGTTTCGGCTGCGTGCTGGGCACCTTGGTCTGCGCGGTCTATGGGTCAGCGATCGTCGTACCGGCCCCATCATTCGACGCGGGAGCGACGCTGTCGGCGATCGCCGCGGAACGCTGCACCTCGGTCTACGGCGTGCCGACGATGTATGTGGCCCAACTCGAGCACCCCGACTTTGCCCGTTTCGACCTGAAAAGCCTGCGCACCGGGATCATGTCGGGAGCGCCTTGCCCCTTGCCGCTGATGGAGAAGGTCGTGAGCTCCATGGGCATTCGCGAGGTCTGCATCGGCTACGGCCAGACCGAAGCCTCTCCGATCATCACGTTTACCGATGTGGATGATCCGATCGAGGTCCGGGTCGGGACGGTCGGCCATCCGATCCCGGGGCTGGAGGTCAAGCTGGTCGATCCCGCGACCGGGCATGAGCTGGGCAACGACCAGGCGGGCGAGCTGTGCGTGCGAGGGCATTGCGTGATGGCCGGGTATTACAACAACCCTGAGGCGACCGCACGAGCGATCAACGGCGAAGGCTGGCTCCATACCGGCGATCTGGCTCGCCGCCGCCCGGACGGCAACTACCGGATCGTCGGCCGGAGCAAGGAGATGATCATCCGGGGCGGCGAGAACATCTATCCCCCCGAGGTCGAGGAGTTCCTGCACCATCACCCAGCCGTGGCGGAGGTCGCCGTGGCCGGGCTCCCTGACGTCAGGTACGGCGAGGTCGTCGCGGCCTGGGTCGTGCCCAGGTCGGGCGCCAGCGTCACCCCGGCCGAGCTCAAACACTACTGTCACGGACAGATTGCTCACTTCAAGATCCCGCAATACATCATGATCGTCGAGAATCTTCCCCGAACGGTGACCGGGAAGATCCGCAAGCACGTGCTCAAGGAAAGCGCCATCGGCGAGCTGGGGCTCGGGGAAGCGGCGCGGATCGAGACGGCGTGAACGAGAGTAGGCCGAGCTATGAGTGACGGTTCCCGTGTGACGCTCTGGCCGGACTCGATCGGGTTAGTCGTGGCCGGCGCGCCGGGCACAATGCGGAAGCAAAGCGCCGCGCCGCCGGGGCTCCAGGGGCCGGTCGCCGCATCAGCTCGGGGGGGAAGAGAGCATGACGCCGGAAACCGTGTCCTTGTCGAGTTGGTGCGAGCCGTCGGGCCATTTGGTCGTCACGGTCGCGCTCGCTTGCCACTCGCCTTGACTGATATCCACTTCATGAGTCGTGTAGGTGATGCCGTTGGACTCATGGTACGAATTGTTGATGACGGTTCGGTTCCCGTGATTGACGGAAGTACCCGTAAACGTGATGGTGACACCGTCGGGCCGCACAAACGACCCATCATGAAGGATCTTGTGAGGAGGCTCGAAGGTGTCCGTACGGGTCTCGGTCTCGATCTGGCCGTTGGGTTCTGTGACCGTGTTCTGGTAGAGGACGGCGCCCGCCATCGCGGTGTAGTGATCCACCACGGTCTCCGTTCCCGCCGTTCCCGCCAGGGTGATATTCTCGGTAATCGTCAGGGTCTGGTTGTTGAGTACGAACGTCTCGTCGTCCGTCTGGCTCAGGCCGTTGTAGTAGGTGGTCGTCCACCGCTCGTAAACGGGATTGCCGGCAGCGAGGCCCGCCGCCTCCCGCGGAAAGATGCTCAAGATGGGCGGGAGGGACGTCGCCCGAGCGACGAGGGCGTGCTCCGCCTTCACGGCGTGGCCGAAGGTGCTCAAGGCGATGCGCCCCTCTAACGACAACATCGCGCCGGGGCGGAAGCGTTGAGACGGTCGCATTCCCGTAGGTCCCTCGGCCACGACCAGCCCGAGGGCCCCTCCGATACAGGTTCCGATGGACATGCTGAACAAAAGGATCGACGCAGCCATACCGGTCTCCAAACCGATCCCTGACCGACCTCCCTGGTCCAGCCACCAACCGATGGTGACCCCGACGATTCCACCGAGCGCAGCGCCGATCACGGTCCGACGGACAACGGACAACGTGCTGTGGACTTCTTGTGCAGGTTTCATGGAAAGCACTCCTCGATGCCGCAGACATGTGCAGGATCGTTGAACTCTAGAAGGGGTATGACGAATTGAGTCAGGTTATTGCCAGATCTCGTGTCAAGTCGGTTCCTCCTCCTTTCAAGGAAAAAAACTTCCGTCCGGTCTAGCGACCGGCCGGGAGCAGTTGGTGATGGTGTGACTGAGCAACCGGCGATCCTCGAGCGGTTCCATGCCGGGTGAACTCTTGGGCGCCTCTTGAACGCGTCCCGGCGGCGATTCGGCTCGATTCGTCGGTCTCGGAAGGCGGATCTCCAGTGTCGGATCAACATCGATGTGGAAAACATGGCCATGCGCTGCCCTTCCGGTTCGCATCAATGGTTATTTCGTTTGAATCCGACACCGGTTCCCCCGGGGAAGATCACGGCATCCGATCCGCGAGGGCCTCTCGGGAATGACCCGAGACGTCGGACGGAAGGCGGCGCGGAGAACCGCCCGGCCGAATCGGGGGCGAATCGACAGGACTCTGGCTCGGGGACCGGCTCGACTGTTCGCCAGGCGTTGCAGACGAGGGTGGGGCCGGCGCGGTCACAGGGACGCCGCCCCGATAGAACTGACCGGCGGGCAGGGCGGGGGATTGATCCCCGGCCGGTCGGCCGATGAGGGGAGGTGAATTCAGAGCGTCGTTGGCGATCGTGTTGCGGGTGACGAGTGGGATGCTCGCGGAGTTGGGATCATTGGCTCCCGAGCCGGCGGTGATCGTCGCGCCGGCACCTCCGCTCGATCCGGCCGTCCCCGTGGTGGCGAGGCTGGGGATGCCGGTGATGTTACCCGGCTGGATACTGGATATCCCGCCGGAGCCCGTCATGGAGAACGACGTGGGGATGGCGGTGCCGCCCGGCGAGGCGCCGGGGAAGGGAATCATCAGGACGTAACCACCGGTCGTCAGCACGATCACACCCAGGTTGGCTACGACCGGCAAGACACGATCTTCCAGTTCGCAGGCTTGCAAGTCGGGATGGAACTTGCGAAGTGACTTCATCGTAGGATCTCCTGGTGTCGAACTCCCGGTGCGGCCACCGACGAGGCCAACTCGAGGTCCTCGGCGGAGACTCACTTGTCGATTAGCCAGATATTCGCACAAATTCCAGGAACATGACGCGCTCGCTTGTTACGAGCGGGACTCCGCGAAGACGTCATCGGGCAAATCGCCGGCGAGGACCGCCTCGGCCTCGGCGCGGAAGGCGGCCAGATCCCGAACGCTTTGGGCATCGAGGGTGTGCGGCTGGCCCATCCAGACCACGGCCCGGTCGTAGCAGTCGCGGGCCTGGTCGTGGTGTCCCAGCCGGTGGTGCGCCATGGCCAGGAAGAACAGGTCAAAGACGGCGAACTGGCCGCCGTTGGCGCCCAAGCTCTTCTCCAGGGTCGCGACGGCCTCGGCGTACTGGCCCGCGCGGTACTGGGCGATGCCGAACGTGTTGAGGTAGATGCCCGCCTTCGGGGCCAGCTCGACGGCGCGGCGGGCCAGGGCCAGGGCATGCTGGGGATCCCGCGTCGATTCGGGCCCAATCGCCAGCCCCCATGCGTACTCGTTGCAGAAGTCGGCCAGCAAGCCTCGGATTCGGCGCTGGTCCGGCTGGCGCGTCAGCATGGCCTCCAGGTCGGCGATCTCGCCGTCGTAGAATTTGGGATCGGGGCGCCAGGTCAGCGGCGACGGGCCGAGGTCGACCTGGAGCAGGGGCAGGGGCGGCGCCGAGAGGCTGGCAGGATCGTCTTCGGAATAGGCCGGCGCATCCCAGTCGAGGCCCATACCGACCAGGTACCTGCGGATGGCCCGCAGGTCCCAGACGTGCACGGCCGGGCCATCATTGGTGGTCACCACCAGCCGCGACCCGTCGGGGCTGAACGTCGGCCAGATGCCGCAAAGGTCGGGGCTTTCGAGCCGCGCCAGCGTGCGGCCGGTTTCGATCTCAACCAGCCGAATGACCCGGCTCGGCTCCACGACCACCACCAGCCGGCCATCGGGGGAAAAGCAGCCACCGACGTCCGTGATCTGCCGCTCCTCGCGCCAGGTGCCGACTTCCCAGAGCCGGAGCCGTGGACTTCCCGCCACCAGCCACTTTCCGTCGGGGCTGAAGGCCACCCCGGTTCCCCCATCGATGGGCAGCTCGGCGACTTTTGTGAAGTCGGGGATGCGCGAGACCTGGGCGCCGCGACTCTCGTAGTGAGTGCCGGTCGCGAGCCATTGCCCGTCCGGACTGACAGCGACGCCGCGGCAATCGTCCAGCGGACCCACATGGACCGTTCGTTCGGGGGTCGCGACAAAGGCAAAGTCATGGTCGGCCAGAGCGACGATCCGGCCCGATCGGTCTTCAGCAATCCCCCCAAAACTAGCTGGCAGCCGGAGTTGGCGCGGCGGGCCGATCTGGAATTCGCCACGGCCGGTGTCGAGCTGGATCGGCCACCGTTGCACCCCGATCGAGCCGCTGGTGATCAAGTCACCTGAAGGCTCGAACATCAGGTGCCGGGCCTCCCCGATCGGCAGGAAGGCGAGCTCCATGCCGCGGGCAAGGTCCCAGAGTATCACGCCCTGGCTGGTGCCCACGGCCAGCACCCGGCCGGCAGGCCGGACCGATGGACGTCCATAACTAATCGGCTCGCGGGAATCATGGGCAAGAGTCCGGTATTCCAGGGCGGGATCGACCTGGTATGTGGTCAACTGGTCCTCCAGCGAAATCACGATTCGGCCATCTTGGCTGAACTCGTACCCACCCCCAGTCAGGTTCAACAGGGGCCGGCCCAGCACCGAGTCCCAGAGCCGTAGCCGCCCTGACCAGTCGCTACTCGCCAGGAGCGTGCCGGCAGGGTGGAAGGCCGCAACGACGCCGCCAGTGGTATGGCCTTCGAGAGTCGCCTTTCGGGCGCCGGTAGCGGCGTCCCAGAGGTAGATCTTGGTATCAGCGCACGACGTAGCCAGCGTGGCGCCGTCGGGGCTCCAGGCGACAGTTCCGTTCGTGGGCAATGGGATCGACTGAATGATCCGGAACGTCTCCGCATCCATAATGCGGCAGGTCGGCTGCTTCTCGTTGTAGGTGACCGCGATCTGAGCCCCGTCCCCGCGGAAGGTCATATCCTGCGCCGACCCCGGTCCGCGCCAGCGCCGGTTGGGGTGTCCGGTCGCGAGGTCGTAGACGAGGATCTCGCCATCATCATGAACGAGGGCGAGCCGTCGGCTGTCCGGGCTGAATCTGGCCGAAGACCCCGAGACGATGCCCGGGTCGTTCAGGGAGACCGAGGGGTGGTCGATGTCCCAGACCGTCAGAGCACCGTCGGGTCGATGTCTGCCCGCCAGGTAGCGGCCATTGGGGCTGAAGCCGAACACTCCGATGTCGCGATCGCCCCGGGCCCGGAAGTGGGCGACCTCCTGGTCGTCGGCGACGCGGCGGACCGAGATCGCCCCATCGCGGAACCGAAGCGCGTAGCGGGTCATCGTGGGATCGAAGACGGCCAAGATCACGCCCGGCGGCCGAGTGATGACCCGGCCGGTCGGCTTGAGGTCGGGCAACGCCATGCAGGCGATCGCTTCGTCGCGGAGCGGGTCGAACTTCTCGAGTGGAAGTTTCAGTTCCTGGCCGATCTCGGCGGCCTGACGCAGAGCCTCCAGGCTGTCGAACCGCTGACCCATGCGATGGCTGAACCGGCCGGCGCGGGCCCGGTCCAGGAGTCGCCTTGAAGAGCTCCTCGCGCGCTTCCGTCCTGGCTCGACGTGCTCCCACCTCCGATGCCTTGATCCGGCTCAGGTTGTGGCCGATCTCGTTACGCTGGTCGCGGAAGCTCACGGCCGCGGTGGTGGAGACGATGGCGAGGATGGTCGTCAGGACGGCCGCGGCGATGTTGGCCGCGGCCAGGCCGGGGTTCCGCTTGCACCACCGCCAGAACTGCTGGTAGAACGGGATCGGTCGCGAGCGGATCGGCCGGTTCTCGACGAACCTCTGCAACTCGGCGGCCATCTCCTCGGCGCTCCCGAACCGGTCGCTCGGGTTCTTGGCGAGGGCCTTGAGGACGATCGTCTCCAGGTCGCGGGGAATGCCTCGCTCGAGCTGCCGCGGCGGCGCCGGAGCATCGTTCTCGATCTGGCGAATCAACTGGAGCTGGTCCTTTCCCTCGAACGGCGGGCGCAGGGTCAACAGCTCGTAGAGCGTCGCGCCGAGTGCGTAGAGGTCGCACTGGGGATTCGAGACGCCGCGGAACCGCTCGGGGGCCATGTACCGGAAGGTTCCGGCGACGTCCGATTGCGAGAGGTCGTCCCCTTCCTCGAACTTGGCCAGGCCGAAGTCGGTGATCCAGATGTTCCCCAGCATATCCAGGATCAGGTTCGGCGGCTTGATGTCACGATGCAGGACGCCCCGCTTGTGAGCGTAAGCCAGGGCGCCGGCGACCTGGGCGCCCAGCCGGGCGACTTCGCGATAATAGCGAGCGTCACTCTTGCCGATCAGGGTGCTGGTTGAGCCGTCGAGAGAGGGAGAATCGCAGCCCTCGGCTGCCCCGGAGTCGCGAGGCGGCTCCTGCGCGGGATCGATTACGGCATGAGACTGGCCCAGCTCAAACCCGAGCGTGTGCGTCGTCGTCCCCGTGTGCTCGATCTCATCCCCCATGGTGGTGCACATCCCCACTGCGAGCTTCTCGGCCCAGACCTTCACCTGGTCCGATTGGTCGATCGCGCCTCCGGTTCCGGTGGCTCCGGCTGGCAGGAACGGTGTAACCTCATCGTCTGACGCCTCGGCCGGAACGGCGGTGGGATAGCGACCGGTCACGAGGCCCATAGTTGCGGTCTGTCTCAACGAATCGGTTCCACGGCCGGCCCCGCAGGGAATCTTCCGCCCGGTCAGGACGGACTCGCCATCATTGCCGTCGGCTAACGTGGCCAACGGATCTGCGAATCCCGCTTTCTCCTGGCGGAGCTGGCGGAGGTCGACCAGGATCTTGTCCAGACTGTGGCCGGCGATGTATTGCATGGCGTAGAAACAGACGCCGTCGTGCACGCCGTAATCGAAGACGCTGACGATGTTGGTGTGGTGCAGCCGGGCCGCCGAGCGGGCCTCGTTGCGGAACCGGCGCAGGTACTGCTCGCGGTTGCGGAACTGCTCGTGCATCACCTTGAGCGCGACGTGGCTGCGGAGCGATTCGCGCACCGCCTCATACACCACGCCCATGCCGCCCTCGCCGAGATAGCGGAGGATCCGGTAGTCGCCCAATGACTCGGGTAGCTTGCCGCGGGACGGCGACGTCGGAGCTGGGGATGAGATCCCGAGGCCGGATTGCGCCGGCTTATTGCACTCGACCAGGGCGATCTGTGGGAACAGATCGCGGATATCCTCGGCGTGTTCGGGATACCGCGCAACGTAGTCGGAGATTGACGGGTGCTCGCCGCGCCGGAGTCGTTCGGCGAACTCCTCGGCCAACCACTCGAACGGATTGCGATCCGCCGTCGATTCGCTCATGGTCCGTCCCTCACCCGACTCGGATTCGAAAGGTGTATGAAAAGTCCTCTGTAGGGTCGGTCGAACGCCGTGAGGCGTGAAGGCCCACCGAATGCGACGGCCTTCTTCCGGTGGGCCAGCGCCTCGGCGTACCGAGGCTCGACCCACCCTACGACTTCCTCGCCGGGGTACTGCCGGAGTCATCAAGAAGTCCCAGCACGGGCGAAAGGATGTCTTTGAGCCGGCGCAGGGCACGGACGTAGCGGTTGCTGGCCGCGGCCTTGTGGATACCCAGCACAGCGGCGGTCTCTCCGTTATTGAGCTCCTCGAAGTGGCGCAGGGCCAGGACTTCGCGGTCGATCGGCTCCATGGCGTTGAGCGCCTCCTGGATCTTGATCTGGATCTCGGCCCGAATGGCGGCCCGGCTGGGGGTCGTCAAGCGGCCGAGGAGCTGTGCGGCTAGCGATCGGGAATCGGCCGCCGGCAGCGACCCGTTGTAGAGCGAGACCTCACGCCCCGCCTCGCGACTCTTCACCCCGAGGTGGAGGCGGTGCAGCGTCTGGAGCCGCTGCATGGTCAAGAATCGCAGCCAGAGAAAGAGCGGCATTTTCGGAGCGGCGACGTATTCGGCCAGTCGGCGTGCGGCATCCAGGAACGCCTCCTGGAGCACGTCCTCCGGATCGATCCGCCCTTGCAGACGCCGGTCGAGCCGGAGCCGCACCATCCGGCGGAGTCGTTCGCGGTGCCGGGCGAAGAATTCCCCAAGGGCCTGATGGTCCCCTGCATGGATGCGGCGCGTCAAGATTTCGTCAACATCGGTCGTGTCCGACATGCTCGGCCCCCTATAGTGGATAACCGACGGAACTCGACGATTGTCAACAGGTTGACCGGAGAAAAAGCAGTCGAGGCCCCCTCATCTCCGGCCTTCCGGTCGGTTTCCCCGGCTGGCGGGGACGGTGTCATCAACCTCGATGAAGCGGAGGTCGGCTCCGTGACGGAGCCGATTGGCGCAGTGATGTGGGGTCGTCGGGCTGTGACGATCCTCGGCTCGGCCGAGGCTCAGAGAGATGCTTCAGTCTCGACGCTCCAGGACGTCGCGATAGCGGCGCGGGACACCGCGCCAGGCGGCTTGATAGGTCGCTTCCAGTGGTACAGAGACGTACCAGCCTGGGGCGAGGAACAGGGGCATGTCGATGAGGACGTCGCCGACCGCGACCGGCTCCTCGTAGTAGGTCTTGGGCGGTCCGGCGTCGTAGGCGACGAGCGTCAGCGGCTTGTCGGCCGGTGCCGGCTTCGGCTTACCGCCGAGCTCGGCCCAGATGACCGTGTGAATCCCCTCGGGATCGCGGGCGGTCCGTGGGAGGAGGTCGATCAGCAGCAGGTGATGATTCCAGCCGAGGCTATCGACGGCCTTGGCCACGAATGAGTGGAACTCCCTGTTGCTCGACTTGTTGCCTTCCGATAGGACATCAATCAGGGCAATGCGTCGATCGTCGCTCGCATGACAGATCACGACGCTCCGCTGTCTACGCGTGTAAGGCTCAACCTCGATGACGTCGCGGATCCAAACCCGCGGAGGCGTGGTGGCCACGGCAATCGCACCTTCGATCGGCTGTCCCCTCCATTCGTTCTCCATGCCGTTACCGTTTCGCAACGTCAACGCCCGCAGCTTAACCGGTCCGTCAACGTGCTCGGTCGTGGCATAATAGTCCGGTGGCAGGATGCCGCGGTTCAGTGCTTTCTCGAGTTCCGCGATCCAGGCGTGGTGGAAGGCGTGGAAAGCCCCGTCGAACACGCGCGACCAATCGTGTATGGGCATGACGAGGCGTCCCGGAAAGCGCCTTGTGATCGATTGGAGAATGGACAGTCTTCCAGCTCTTCAGATTACCAGAGACCTGACCGGAATTCCATCAATCCAGCGGCTGGGAAACGGTTGGTCACGACCCGGGTTTGGCCGTGGAGGCCAGGCCGCCCTTCGAACCATCGAAGCGCTTCTTCTCGACGGCGAGGGCCTCGGCCTCGGCCTTGAGGGCCTGGACCTTGGCGAGAGCGGCGTCGAGCGGGGCTCGCCGGTCGGCGAGGGCCTTGTCGGCGGCGGCTTTTGCTGCCGTGGCCTGTTCCAGCTCCTTCTTGACGGCGGCGAGCTGGTTGGTGGCGGTCTGGAAGGCGGCGCGGGCGTCGGCGAGGGCCTTGTCGGCGGTGGCCTTCTCCTGGTCGGCTCGGGTGATGACATCGCGCGCCGAGGGCACGGCCAGTGCCGCGGCTTTCGCGACAGCCCGGGCATTCGCAGCAGCCTGGGGCGCGGCGGCCTTGGCGGAAGTGGCGCGCGCGACGCCCTGGCGAGACGTCGAGAGGTGATCGGCTGAACTCGCGAGCGCCTGGATCAGTTCGGCGGCCTTCTGAGCCTGCTTCTTCAGCTCGGCGGCGGCCTTGGCGTCCGCCTCGGGGGTTGCCGCGGACTTGAGCGCGGCGGCGGCGGCGGCCAGCGCCGGGTCGTGAGACGACTTGTCCGCCAGGGCCTTGTCCGCCGCGGCCTTGGCGGCATTCAGGGCATCGGTTGCGGCTTTCTCGGCCTGGATGGTCTGGGCGACGGCTGCGTCGGCCGACGACTGGGCCGCGGTCGTCTGTGCGGAGAGCTGCTCGGCTCCCTGGAGTGTTGACCGCGCGTCCTGGGCCGCGGTCACCTTGGTCTTCAACGCCTGGTCGAGCTGCTGGACCTTGGCATTCTGCTGGCCCGCCGCCTGCTCGGCCGCCGACACTTTTCCTTGCACTTGCGCCAGCGCGGCTTGAGCCGAGCCGATCGCAGTCTGGAAGGGGGCCAACTGCTTCGACAACGAATCGGCCTCGGCCAGGGCGGCGGCCAGGGCGTGGTTCGTCCGCTCGAGTCGGACGGCCAGCGGGGCGGGGTTGACCGCGAGGTTCGCCAGCCGATGCCCGTCCTTCGGGTCCCAGACCCTGATTTCACCCGACCAGTCGGCGGCGATGACCTTGGAATCGTCGTGAGTCATGACGGCCTCGAGCGCGAGGTCGCCAAACGCCTCGAAGTCGCGTTGCTTGTTGCCACCCTGATCCCAGAGCCGGACCACGTGATCGCGGCCGGTCGAGACCAGCCGTCCGTCCCTGGCGAATCGGACCGAGGAGGCGCCGCCGCCGTGGGCGCCGATGTTCTTGATGTTGCCGCCGTTCTCCATCTCCCAGAGCTTGATCGTCCCGTCCTCGCTGGAGGAGGCCAGGACGTTCGAATCGAGCCGCCAGCTCACGTCGGTGATGAACGAGGCGTGCCCACGCAGGTCGTGGAACTCGCGCCCGGTCTGGGACTCCCAGACGATCAGGCCGTTGTTGCGGTCGCCGGTCGCGAGCAGGACGCCGTCGGGACTGAACTCGGCGGCCGTGATCCACTCCGTGTGCTTGCGCATCTCGAAGGCGAGTGCGCCGTCGGCTGTGTTATAAACGCGGACGACCTTGCTGGGACCGCCGAGAGCCACCTGGCTGTGGTCCGGACTGATGTCGGCGGCGAGCACGACGTCGTACTCCTTGCCGATCTCGAAGACGCGCGTGCCCTTCTTGACATCCCAGGCGACCGCCAGTCCGGACTGGCCGCCACGGCCGCCGCCGGCCAGCAGCAGGTCGCCGTTGCGGCTGAATTTCAGGACGTAGATCAACCCCTCCGGGAACGGTAGCACGCCGACCAGGTGGTAGTCGGTCGTCCGGTACAGCAGCACTTGCTTGTGACCGGCGATGGCGATCAAGGGTGCCCAGGGACTCGCCGCCATCGCCACCACGGCGCTTGGCCTGGCCTGGGGCACGTACGGTTCGGTCGTGACGCCCTCGGGCATCGCTGGCGTGCCCGACGGCTTGCCCACCGACTTCGGGTCCAGCTTGAACTCGAACTTTGGCTTGGCTTTGGCCGTCGCGACGCTGCCGGAGTTCTCCAGCGCACCGCCTTCGATCCACTTCCGGATCAGGTCGATCTCGGCGTCGGGGATCTTCGCCGATTTCGGCGGCATCTTGGGCTCTTCCTGGTGGGTGACGACCTGGAGCAACGTACTGCTCTCCGGGTCGCCCGGCTCGACGACCTTGCCCGAGCCACCGCCCTGCATCGCCGCGCCGTAGCTGTCGAGGTTCAAGCCGCCCTTTTGCTTGTCGGGGTTGTGGCAGGAACCGCATCGGCTGCGAAACACCGGCGCCACGTGGTCCTGGAAGGTGATCTTCGCCTTCGGCGGGTCGGCGGCCTGGACGACGGAGACCAGGCCCAGGAGGGAAGACAACACACCGCTCAGTACGGCAGCCGCTAACTTGGATCGCATGGTCGCTGGTCTCTCAGAGGTCGCCTAAAAAGATCTTAGTAGGGTGCTCTGTGAGCACCGAACTGCTGCGTTGTGGCGGTTCTGGTGCTCACAGAGCACCCTGCGGAATGCAACGGAATAATCAGTGATTGAATAAAAACTCGCGACTATTGAGCAAAGCCCAGAAGAGGTCATCGAGGGCCTGGGACTGGTCCTTGCTCTGGGTCAAGGCGGGGACGAGCTTGGCCAGCTCGTCCTTCGTCGGCGTGCGCGAGAAACAACGGAGGTAGAGCTCGGTGATTCGCTCCTCGGGGGTCTTCTTGGTCTTCAATAGCTTGGGGATCAAGCCGCCTTGCTGGATCTTGGCGTTGCTGGTATCGCCGTTGAGCAGGTGGAGGGCCTGGGACAGGGTCGGCTCCATCTTGACCTCGCAGGAGCAGGGGGTCTCCCGGGTGGCGCGGCCGAAGGTGCGGAGGAAATACGTGGACCGGCCGCCGTCGGCGATCTGGGTGGCCCGCGCACCCAAGGGGAGGCCGTCGAACTTGTCCTTGGTGTCGGTCACGAAGCTGATGGTGTCGAGCAGGCTCTCGGCCTTGATCCGGCGGACCAGGGCGTGGGCGAAGTTCCGCTCGTCACTGGCGTTGCTCTCGTTGCGATGGGTTGTGCGCTGGTAGGTCCGTGAATTGCAGATGTCGCGGACCAACTGCTTGAGGTTGTACTTCGTGTCGGTGAAGTGCTTGCCCAGGGCATCGAGCAGTTCGGGGTTGGACGCGGGGTTGCTGACCCGGAAGTCGTCGATCGGCTCGACGATCCCCACGCCCATGAAGTGCGCCCAGACCCGGTTGGCGAACGAGGTGGCGAACCAGGGATTCTGGGGCGAGGCCAGCCACTTGGCGAGCACGGCGCGGCGGTCCTTGCCGCGGACGTCGGGGACCTCGCCACCCAGGAACTTGGGCGGCATCGCCCGCCCGCCCACCGGATGGTTCACCTCGCCGCCACCGGAGTTGAAGATGATCGTCTCGCGATAGTCCTCACCACCCTTGCGGCCGATCTGGGCGAAGAACGCCGCGAAGCTGTAATAGTCGTTCTGGGTCCATCGGTCGAACGGGTGGTTGTGACACTGGGCACACTGGACCCGGATCCCCATGAAGACCTGGGCGACGTTCTCGGTCAGCGGCAGGGTTTCGTTCGTGAGCTGGTAGAAGTTGGTCGCCGCGTTCTTGAACGTGCCGCCGCTGGCACTCAACAGCTCCTGGACCATCTCGTCCATCGGCATGTTCTTGGAGAGCTTGTCGACCAGCCAGTTGTAATAGAGGAACATGGCCTTCTGGCTGACGTTGCGGTTCGGGTCGGTGCGGATCTGCAAGAGCTCGGCCCATTTCGAGACCCAGATCTCGGAGAACTCCTTGCGCTCGAGCAGCTCATCGACCCACTTGGACCGCTTCTTCGGGTCGCTGGAGGCCATGAACCGGTGGTACTCCTCGACGGTCGGCGGCAGGCCGACGATGTCGATCGAGGCGCGGCGGAGGAACGTGGCGTCATCGCACTGGCCCGAGGGGCCGATCCGGAGCTTCTTGAGCTTGTCGTTGACCAGCTTGTCCACGTAGTTGAACTCGGGCTCGGCGGGGAACGTGAAGGTCAGACCCTTGGGGAGCACGATGAACTGCGAGCCGACGGTGTGGGTCTCGTACCGGGCCATGACGAATGCCTCGCCGCGGTCGCCGGCGGTGATCAGGCCGTCGGGGGTGACGGGTGCGGAGACGTCGTTGTTGGTCAGGAAGACGGCCAGGCTGGTGACGTCGCGATCGGTGCCGTCGGAGTATCGGGCCCGGACCGTGAGCTGCTGGGTCGCACCCTTGCCGTCGAGGACCCCCTGTTTGGGATAGAGGTCCACGCCGACGATCGTCGGCAGCTTTGTGACGTCGTCATTGGGCGCACCGGCCTCGATCCAGTTATGGAGCGTCTGGTACCGCTCGCTGGACGTTTCGAACCGCTTGCCGCCGGTGTGCGGTACGGAACCCGTGGCCTTCTCCAGCAGGGTGCTGTCGGAGGGGATCGCCAGGTCGATCCGGCGCTCGACGATCTCGCGGGTGATCCGGTAGTGATCGCCTTCGGGGTCGAAGCCGAAGAGCGAGATGCGGAACCCATCCTTGCCCCGGGCTGCGCCGTGGCAGCTCCCGGTGTTGCAGCCGGACCGCATGAACACGGGCATCACGTCGAGCCGGAAGCTGATCGGGGGTTGCACCGTCGCCTGGGCTGACCTTCACCGGTACCGGGACTGTCCGGCCCTCATAGCTCACGGTCAAGGTGGTGGACCCGTCGGCAACGGGGTAGAGGGTCGCGCCCACGCGCCTGGCCGGTTTCGGATCGGCCAGGCTCAGCGCGGCCTCTCGGGTCACGTCGCGGGTGATCCCGTCGGCGAACGTCGCCTGGACCACGATCGACTGCCGGTCGCGGGCGGTCGTCAGTTGGATCTCGGGCGGGTAGACCGCCAGGCCGGTCAGAGGGACCGAGGGGGATGGCGCGAAGACCTCGGCGGGGAGATCGGCCTGCGCGGTGGTCGGGGTCGGGAGACCCGCGCCAGCGCGATCGGGAGACCCGCGCCCAGCGCGATCGCGGCGAGGCCGAGTAGCCGGAGACCGACTCCGCTCATCCGTCGGATCGAGGAAAACGTATGGCTCATGGTGATCGGGTCCTTGGTCACTCTTCGGTCCGGGTAGGTCAGGCTTTCCAGCCTGACATGTATTCATTTGAGTCAGGCTGGAAAGCCTGACCTACGTGGCGTCTTACTTGCCGGCGGCCTTGGCCTGCGCGCTCTCGAGCCGGAGCTTCTCCAGCCGGGTGAGCGGTCGGCGGGTGCGGCTGCCGGTGCCGGCTTGGGAGCGGCCGCGACTTTCACCGGTGCCGGCGCCGGCGCGTTCGGCTTGGGCGGCAGCGGGACATCGATCCGGAGGGTGCCGCTGCCCAGGTTGTGCAGGATCGGCTCGCCGTTCTGCGTCACCACGACCTGGCAGAACAGGCTGTTATGATTGCCGGCCGGCGAGACCTTGTCGGTCTTGATATGGAAGACCAGGTCGGTGGTGTCCTTGGTGATCTTCTTGACGTCGGTCGTGACCTTGTTGGGCAGCCCGACCAGCGAGACCTGGGCCTCGCCCGGGAAATCGACGGCCTTGGCCACCTTGATCGCCATGTCGACCTCCTTGCCCTGGTCGACGCTCGCCGACTGGAACGCGAAGTTGACGAACGGCTGGGAGATCGTCAGGCTGGCCAGTTGCGAGGAGACCATGATCGGCCCGGACGCGACGCCCGACGCGCCCTGGACCACGATCTTCCAGGTGCGCAGCTCGGCGCCGCCGTCGGCGTTCATGGGGATGATCGCTTCGTCCTTGCCCTCGGGGATCGCGATCCCGCCGCCCGAGCCAACGCCCGGCGGGTTCCAGGGAAGATAGACGGAAATGGCCGCCTTGAAGCCCGGCTTGCGATGCGCCCGAATCTTCAGGCCCATCGAGCCGCCGCGGACCAGCGGTACCTTGGGCTCGACGATCTCGATCGTGTAGGGGCATTCCTCGGTCACGGCGACCGCCAGTCGGTCGACCGTCCGGGACCAGACGTTGACGTTGTTCTGGCCGAACACCAGGATCGATGTCGCCGAGAATTCCGAGGGGACCTTGACCTTCTCATCGACCGGCTTGCCGGTCACCGTGGCCAGCGAAGAGCCCATTTGGCGCATCGGGTTTGGCCGAGAAGAGGACGGGCACGACCGGCTGGCTGGCGGCCATGATCGGCGCCTCGACGGTCACTCCGGGCGGCAAGTTCGCCAACTCCGACGTTCAACTCGCCGCCGAAGTCCGACCGCGACCCATAGATCAAGAGCGCCTGCCGGTTCCCCTTCGGCACCGCGGCGGCGATCACACCGGTGCCCAGCGGGATCTGCTCGGCGACCGTGGACATCGCCAGCTTCGCCACGACCGGGGTGACCTCGATCCGGTAGGCGTAGTCGGGACCGCCCTTGCCGAGGTGGTCGACCAGCCAGATCACGTACTCGGCGTTCTCCGGGGCCTGGAAACGGAAGTAGCTGTCCGGTCCGATCGAATCGTCGGCGCCGAGCATCGCCCCGCCGCCCTTCTTGCCCAGGTACATGACCGGGTCCAGCGGCGACCGAATCCGCCGCGCGTAGCAGTGGACGTCGAAGACCTGGCCCTTGGTCGTCTTGAAGACGAAGTGATCGACGTCACCGGGCTTGTTGATGATCCCGTTCACGGCCATCGTGGTCTCGAACGGCGTGGCGTGCGCCTGGTCGTCGTTGGGCTCCTTCTCGATCACGTTGCCCAGCGACGTGAGCCGGAAGGTGTTGGGATAGGGCGAGACCCCCTTATCGTCCTGACGCACCAGGCCGAAATCGGTCGAGGCTGAGGTCGGCAGGGTCACCGTCGTCGTGGCCTCGCCCGCGGCGTCGCCAATCCAGTGCACAGCCAGGGTCTCACCGGGCTTGCCACCGGCGGGCATCAGGGCTGTCGCGCGGGGGAAGGTCCCCACGTGCAGCCGGTAGAGGCACGCGCCATTGCCCGAGTAGGAACTCTCGCGCACCTGGATGATGTACTTGCCATCCTCCGGCGCGATGACCGACGTGAACCCGTCGCGGAGGATCAGGGCCGCGTCATCGCTGGCGCCCAGCTCGAACCGCTTCGCGTTCAGGATCGCCACGTACGGGTCGAACTCGAAGATGCCTAATCGGTGCCCCTCGACCTCCGCCGTGATCCGCTCCCCTTTCTTGGCCTCGACGACGTAATAATCCACGTCCTCGTTCTCGGCGATGCCGTTGACCGTCACGTTCATGGCGATCGGCTGCGGAGCCGCGAAGTCGTTGTTGGGCTCTTTCTCCTGCGTCTCCTTGAGTGCACCGACGCTGAACGTCCGCAACTCGCTGATCCCGGTCGCCGTCCGCACCCGCAGGTCGTGGGGGCCCAGAGTGCAATCCGGCGCGAGCTTGAGCCGGGCGGTGATGGCGTCGTTGTTCACCTTCTTGATCGAGAGCGTCGTGATCCCGGGCTGGTAGTAGATGATCTCGACGGCATCGCCCAGCCGCGCGCCGGAGAAGGTCACGTCCAGCTCGGTGCCGCGCTGGCCGCCCACCGGACGGACCGCGGTCAGGCTGGGTGTGGCGGCATCGGCCGTCGAGAGCATGAGGATTGCCAGAGCCGTTCCAATGAGGCATGAGCGCATAGTTGCTTCGCTCTGGTGTTCAGAGTCGCTCCATTTCTGAATTTCAAGGATTCGCCCGCCCGACCTCGATCCTGGGCCGTCTCGGACCGGAAATCAGCCGGTAGGTCAGGGGCAAGGCCTGACTCGAGAGAACGACGGTATCGTCCAGGCGGGACCGCCCGACCAGTTCCCAACGATCGCCTTCTCTGCGATAGAGCTCCAGTTGCCAGGGATCGCGATCCACCAAGAGCAGTTCCCGGACGCCGACCTTCGCGTAGAAACCGAGTTTTTCACGCGAGCGATCGAACCGGCTCGTGATCTCGACGGCGAAATCCGGCCCGCCGAACCAGTGCGATCCCCGATCCTCCGCGGGGTTCCCGGGGAGGAACACGGCGACATCGAGACATCGATAATTGCGTCTCCACCGCTTCGGCTGGTCGCTGATGTTGCAACCGGCGAAAAGCTGGATCCGTTCATCAGGTCCCAAGACGTTTCGGATGTCGATCGCGAGCTCGAGTCCGAGACGCTGATGTTCGTTGTCGGCCAGCGGCGGCATGACATAGACCCCATTCCAGACCTCGTCCCAGAGATCGCCGCCGGAATCGCGGCGCCGTCGGATCAGGCGCTTCAGTTCGCCGGGATCGAGGCTCACGATGGCCATGGGATTACCTCGGGTCGGTTTTCCGTGATCGGTTTTCAGTCAGTATACGATTTATCAACCGAATGCTGAAAACGGCTCAAGCCAACAACTCCTTGACCACCTTGCCGCCATCAACGATCTCGATGGGGCGGTTGCCCGGCGCCATCAGTTCCTTGTCGGCGACGATGCCGAGCTGATGGTAGACGGTGGTGGCGAGGTCTTCGGGTCCGATCGGGTTGTTTTCGGGCTCAGAAGCCGTGGCGTTGGACGAACCGTAAATGACCCCGCGCTTGACGCCGCCACCGGCCAGCACGACGCTGAAGACCTTGGGCCAGTGGTCGCGGCCGGCATCCTTATTGATCTTCGGGGTGCGGCCGAACTCGCTGGAGACCATGACGAGGGTCCGGTTCAGGAGTCCGTTGCGGTCGAGGTCCCGAATCAGGGCCGAGAACGCCTGGTCGAACGGCGGCATCTGGCTCCGCATGCCGGAAACGATCTGGTAGTGGAAGTCCCAGCCGCCGTAATCGACGGTGACGAACCGGACGCCCGCGGCCACCAGCCGGCGGGCCAGGAGCATGCGCTGACCGGCGGCGTGCCGGCCGTACTCGTCCCGGACGTTGGCCGGCTCGGCGTTGATGTTGAACGCCTCCCGGGCCTTCTGCGAGCTGATCAGACTGTAGGCGCGCTGGTAGAAGGTATCCATCGCCTCGATGTTGTCGCTCTTCTCGCGCTGGGCGAAGTAGGTATTCACCGCGTCGAGCATGTTGCGACGGGAGGCGAACCGCGGCTCGTTGATCGAACCGGGCAGGTTCAGGTCCTGGACCTGGAAGCCCGGATCGGCCGGGTCACGGCCCAGGCTGAACGGCGAGAACGAGGAGCTGAGATAGCCCGTGCCCGCGTAGGTGTTCGGCTGGTTCGGGATGCAGACATAGGGCGGCAGATTGTTCCGGGGTCCGTACTCGTGCGAGACCACGCTGCCCATGCTGGGATACTGGAGGGCCGGGCTGGGCCGGTAGCCCGTGAACATGTTGTGCGTGCCCCGCTCGTGGGCCGCCTCGCCGTGCGTCATCGAGCGGATGACCAGCAGCTTGTCGGCGATCTGGGCGGTCCGAGGGAGCGTCTCGCTGAACTTCTCGCCGTCGATCTTGGTATTGATCGAGCCCATGTCGCCGCGGTATTCGATCGGCGCAAACGGCTTGGGGTCGAACGTCTCCTGGTGCGCGATCCCACCGGGGAGGAAGATGTGGATGACCGAGTCGGCTTTCGCCGCGATCGGGGCATAACTCTTCTGATCGGCCCGCGCCTCGATGCGCAGGACGTCGGCCAGGGTCAGGCCCCCGAGCCCGATCGTCCCGACCGTGAGGAACCCTCGGCGACTGAGCGGGTTGCGGAAACTGGCGGATGCCATCGACTCGTCTCCTCTGCTCGGGGATCTCGCGGATCGACGCTGCAAAACCGAGGCCGGTTCGCGGCACTCGTCGCCGCCCGCGAAATCACCACTCGTTGGTAAGGTAGGGTAGATGCGTCCGATACAGAATGGCCAACTGACGGCGGGAATCCCTCGTGGCCGGGTGTGGGTTTTCCTTGCAAGGATGTATGCGTTTCAGGGACACACCTCGCGTCGTTCCCTCGACTTTTTGCTCCGACGGCGAGGGGCCGAGGTTACTCCATGGGCGCAAGTGCTTGCTATCTCTGAAATTGGGAGGGAAGTTCGGGTCTGAAAGCAATTCGATGAGGATCCTGGGTGCCCAACTGCATCGCACAGCACTTGTTAAATAAATACGGAGTGGCCGCTATCCGCGCTGGCGCACTTTTTCGAGGTTTCGACGAGATTCGGTCAAGGTCAGTCATCGGAAAGTGCCCTGGGTCTCTCGAATCCCGTCTCCCTGTTGTAGTCATCGCAGTCTGCCCATACTTCCTATTTGTGGCTTCGTTTCGTCAGTTTGACCGAGTTTTGTGCTCGGCGAAGCTCACGAGGCTCGGAATATTTTGCCCATTTTTCCCATTTGTGGCTTCGTTTTGCGAGATTTCCATTTGGCGTGAGCCCTCGTTTCGGCATCCCACCACGCAATTTCCAGAGGGCCAGTCTCCGTCGGAGGGAATCTGTCACGATGAGTATAAGACAACGCGGCCGAGGCGGCATCTCGTCATCGAGCGGATGGGCTGAAGAACGGCCCGACTCATTTTGGATCTATTGCATCCGTGCGTGATTGTTGTGAGGCGCGAGATGGGGTGGGATGGGATTTCGGTTGCCGTCTCGTTCGAGAGCCGCGGTTCCGGTTCACCCGCGACTACGATGTCGGAAACTGCTGGCTGCACGAGGTCCTCTTGGAGGGCTGCTTGCGAGCCGAGCGCGGCCGGCGATACCCTCTTTGCCTGGAGGGTGAACGAAATGGCCCGCCGGAAGACGTTGGGTGAAGGGCAACTCGTTTGACCACCCTATCGAGGCTTGTGGAGATTCCCACATGGATCCGAAGCCGCAGCTGGACAATGTCCCATGGATCACCAAAGAGGGCTACTTCGATTCGACGAAGTACCCCATCGACAATGTCTTGAGACAAGCGGTCTCGGATGACGATCAGCCATTCCGTTCGGGATTGACGACTCTGTCACTCATGATCAGCGAGGGACGGAAAGAGGCCGAGGTCTTTCTCTTGGGTCTGCTGGTGACGTGCGGGGACCATTGGGAGAAGCGCATGGCCATCGTGGAATCCTTGCGAGGGTTCGAAACGAAAGCCTGCGTGGATTTCCTGTTCGGCGAGTTGAAGCGGGTCAAGAGCTCCAATACGACCCGGCGTTACTTGACGACCGTCATCGAGGTCCTGGCTCGCATGCCTTCGGACCTGGTTCTGGATGGTTTTGCGTCTTTGGCGGAGGACAGGTCGTTCAGCCCGAAGATGCGGGAGAAGTTCAATGCCGTCGTGGAATACCTTGTCTGGCACGATGACGAGGAGTGATCGTTGGGGAGATCATGTGAATTGATGGGGCTCAAAGCGTGGCCCAAGGCCATCGCGCGGACTGAAACAAGGAATGGTTCGTCGCAGCAGTTGATGCGTCCGTGGCGAGGAAGACCCGACGCTTTTTCGGGACCGCGCCGAAAAAGTGGCCCCTCTGGGCAGCGAGGCCCGGGAGACCTTCGGTCCGGCCACGGACGGGGTCAGGAGACCCGCGCCCAACAGCGACAACAACTTGTCGATGCCCGGCCCATCAGGGCCTATGGAGTCGAGCCCTCGGGGGTGGTCTGCCCCTGAAACTGGCTTGGGTTGGGACGAGACACGCCCTTGACCTCCTCGATGATGAGTTGGGCGATCGGCATGCCAGGCCGGAGAACGATGCTCGTCGGACCGAGGTTGATCATCTCCAGGGTCAGAGTACCCTCGAAACCGGGGTGGACTGTCGGGGCGGTGAAGTGGACCAGAAGCCCGACCCGGGCGCGGCTGCTCTTCCCCTCGATCCGCGCCGCCAGACAACATTCGGTATTATCGGCGTGCTCGATCGGTAACCCCACGCGTTCGTGCGTCTGCGCCAGGATAAAAGTATGGCGCTCCAGGATGTAGCTCGTCCCCTCCTCGAGCCGAATCCGCCTCGAGTTTCGCGTCAGGAACGGACTGAGGGATTCCGACTGTATGAGGTCGAAGGCGTAGGTTCCGGAGAGTGGGATCACGAGGTCACTACCGAGCGTCAGGTCAACCGAGTGAGTGTCATAGAGGCAATACTGCGTTGGGTCGGTCGGGTCCGTCGTTCGGGGTCGAGGTTCGGGGGTGATGATCAGCCGGCCGCAGTCCAGGGCGCGATGCAACTCCAGGTTCGAGAGGATCATCCGGACCTCCACTCCATCAAACGGATACGACCTCGCGCTCGAAGCGCAACTGATCGTGGCGAACGGAGAGGTACGACCCGTTCTCGAGCGTTGTTTGCGGGAGTAGAACGAGGAAGTTATTCCCCTTCTGCTCGAGGAGCTTGACCTTCAGCCAGCCGGTGGTCGGTTCGTCCAGGCTCGGTTCCCGTTCGCACTGGACGTCTTCACGCGAGGCGAAGAGCGAGAAGGCCCGCCCAGTAAAGGATTCGACAACCACGGCGAACTCGGAACTGAATTGACCGGGGTAAACTTGACATCGAAGTTCGGCAGTCATCATGGATCGTCCGTGTGGTGCCTGGGTCATAATCGGGATTGGTCCCGACTCTTATTATCGGAAATGGCGAGATGGTTCGCCACAACCCACCGGTGGATTTTCGAACAGCAACTGGCGAGCTTGCTTTGGGTGAAGCTCGCGATTGAAGGCGGGAGTCCAGCAAGAACCGTCAGATCGCGTAGCTGGGGTCCCAGCCTCAGCCGGTCGGCTGATCCGCGGCAGGTGTTGCCGGTCCCTCCACGTCGTCATCCCGCCCCTCGGCGGCTGCGTAGATGGGAGTCAACACGCCCGCCGCATCGACCGGCGCCAGCGCGTCAAGCAAGCGCCGCACGCGGCCGACGATCCCGGCGGCCGAGGTGATCGCTCGGGCAGCGCGGACCGCCGCGATGGCTTCGGCCGTGCGTGGGCCTCCTTCGAGCACCGCTAGGCCGGCCAGGGCCAATCCCTTGGCATCCAGGGCCTGGTAATTCTGGTCGCAGCGCTCGATCATCACATCGGCGTGGGCAATCGCCGCCTGGAACGCCTCGACGGCGGCACTGCGATCGTTCTGGCGCAACGCGATCAGGCCCAGCAGCGCCAGGACGTTGTAATCGTTCATCGGGACATCTTGCTTGCGGGCGGTCTCCGCCGCGGCGCGGGCGGTGGGCAAGTCGGCGAGGCTGAGATGCACCAGGGCCATAGTCTCGTTGCTGAAGCTGATGAGCCTCGAGTCTGTCGTCTCGCCGCCGATACGCACAGCCTCCTTCGCTTTCTGGATCGCAGCCCCATCACGACCTTCATCTAGCAAGAGTCGCGCCAGGCGATGGAGACGATAACCTTCCGCGAGTAGATCACTCACCTCACGAGCGATGTCGAGGGCTTGCTCGAGGTACTCGGTGGCGAGGGCCGTCTGGCCCAGGTCGCCATAGCATCAGCCCAGGTAACCGCGGGCGATACCCTCGCCGCGGCGCTCGCCTACCTCGATCGCGATGGCCAGGGCCTGCTCGTGGAGTTTAATGGCGCGGGGCATCTGACCCAAGGCTATGTAGCAGTGGCCCAGGTAACTGTGGGCGATCCTCTCGGCCTGCCGGTCGCCAGCCTGTTGCACGATGGCCATGGACTGCTTGTGGAATTCGATGGCGCGGGCCGTCTCGCCGAGATCGCGATAGGAGATGCCCAGGTTGTCGTGGCAGGCTCCCACGCCAACTCGGTCGCCGACTTCACGGAACAAGCGTGAGGCGCTCTAGCTAACTGAGAAAACTGAAGGGACAATCGACACTCACCAAAGGTCGGGGACGAGAGGATGCCACCGAAATCCAGAAAGGCCACGAGATGTCCACTGCATCGCATGTGTCGGTCGGTCTGATCGCATTCCTCTGGTTCGGGCTGAGCCTGATCCGCCCGGGATTCTCGAGCGTGGCGGCGCCCGAGGATGCGAGAGGAGACGCCGCCGCACATCGCGACGCGCATTCGTACGGCAATCCGGAACAGGTCCGGGTCCGGCAGGTCGAGCTCGATCTCAGCGTGGATTTCGACCGGCGCGAGCTGAAGGGGGTGGCGATCCTCGACATTCAACGACAGGACGGTTGTCCGCCGGATGCGCCCTCGTGCTCGACACCCGGGGACTGACAATCGAGACGGTCGGCCTGCGAAAGGCGACCGCCCCGACGGCTCCGTTCACGACGACGCGGCACCAGCTCGCTCCGGCTGACCGGATCCTGGGCTCACGGTTGACGATCGATCTCACGCCGGAGGCGACGCAGGTCCGCATCGGGTATCGGACCGCGCCCTCGGCGAGTGCGCTCCAGTGGCTGGAACCCTCGCTGACGGCGGGGAAGGCCAGGCCGTTCCTGTTCACGCAGTCGGAGGCGATTCACGCTCGGTCGTGGGTCCCGCTGCAAGACTCGCCGGGCGTGCGGATCAATTACGTCGCGACGATCCGGGTGCCGCAGGGGCTGACGGCGGTGATGGCGGCAGAGTCGCGCGTTCAGCCTGACGAGGCCCGCCAGGGGGTGTTCCGATTTGTGATGCCTCAGCCGATCCCGCCGTATCTGATGGCCCTGGCGGTGGGCGACCTGGCTTTCCAGAAGGTTGGCGAGCGCACGGGCGTCTGGGCCGAGCCGAGCGTGCTCAAGGCGGCTGCATACGAGTTCGGCGACGTCGAAGCGATGGTCGGCTCGATCGAGAAGCGGTTCGGTCCGTATCGATGGGGGCGGTACGACATCCTGGTGCTGCCGCCGAGCTTCCCGTTCGGAGGGATGGAGAACCCCCGGCTCACGTTCGCCACGCCGACGGTCCTGGCGGGAGACCGCTCGTTGGTCTCCTTGATCGCGCACGAGCTGGCCCACTCGTGGTCCGGCAACCTGGTGACGAATGCCACCTGGCGCGACTTCTGGCTCAATGAAGGGTTCACGACCTATCTCGAGCACCGGATCGTCGAGGACCTCTACGGCGCCGATCGCGCCGAGATGGAATGGGCGCTCGGCCTGGTCGAGCTGCGCCGGAGTTGAACGACCAGCCGCCAAAGGACCAGGTGCTGCACGTCGACCTGACCGGTCGCGACCCGGACGAAGGGATGAACGGCATTCCCTACGAGAAAGGGGCTTTGTTCCTCCGAACGTTGGAGAATCGGGTCGGCCGCGACCGATTCGACGGGTTCCTCCGCTCGTACTTCGATCACTTCACGTTCCAGAGCATCATCACGGCCGACTTCGTGGGCTATCTCAAGGAACACCTGCTCGCGGATCCGGATGACGCCAGGTCCATCGACCTGACGGCGTGGCTGGAGGGTCCCGGACTCCCAGCCGGCTTCGCCGAGCCGAAGTCGGCGCGGCTCGACGCGATCGATAAGGCCGCGCGCGGCTGGCTCGACGGGACGGTGGCCACCGACAAGCTCGGGGCAGGGGAGTGGTCCACCCAGGAATGGATCCGGTTCCTCCAGGCCCTGCCCGAGAAGCTGTCCGGCGATCGCTTGACCGAGCTCGATCGGAAGTTTGGCCTGACCGGGCGGGGTAACTCCGAGATCGCGCACCAGTGGCTGTTGATCGCGATCCGGAACCAATATGCTCCGGCCGATGAGCGCCTCAAGTCGTACCTGACGACGATTGGCCGGCGGAAGCTGGTGTTGCCCTTGTACAAAGCGTTGCTCGCAACGCCCGCGGGTCGCCAGCGCGCCGAGGCGATCTACGCCACCGCCCGGCCGGGTTATCATCCGATCACGGTCGAGTCGGTGGATAAGCTGTTGAAGGGGGCCAAGTGAACGATCGCCGGTTCCGCTATTGAACGTGAGCCCTGGGGACAGATATAGTTAGACAGACGGAAAAAAGGCTTCCCCGGACCCTATGGTGCTCAATTCAAATCCGGAGGGAGAATGGTTCATTGAGTCACCAAGTCTCCATCTACGCGAGTTGGAATCGCGCAATATTGCTTACATGTAAACAGACGAGGATGGAAAATGGACCGGATAACCGCTCAGCTTCTCAGCGAGTTCGCGACTGACTACAACCTCACACACTTTCCCCCTGAAACGCAATTCGAGCATTTTGTAAACTTGGCCATTGTCGCGCGTGAATACCCAGAAAGTTTCGATCCGGAAGAGGTCCATGTCGGGAGCGACTCCAACCCGGGTATTGACGGTCTCGCGATCATCGTCAACGGCGCCCTCGTCGACGAGCAGGATGAGATCGACGATCTCATTTCATCAAACAAATACTTGGACGTATCTTTTATATTCACGCAGGCAAAGACCAGCTCATCTTTTGATGGAGGAGACATCGGATCGTTTATTGAAGCGGTGCGCGATTTCTTTCGCGATAGCCCGCGATTGGTTCGAGGTTCGGACCTGAAACGAAAGGCCGCACTTGCGGAATACATCTTCCAGAATACTAGCAAGATGCGAGTCAACCCAACTTGCCGTCTATACTATGTTACCACTGGGACGTGGCATCGCGAAAAGAATCTCCAGGCACGACTCGATCAAGGAAAGACTGATTTGGAGAACACTTCCCTCTTCTCGGTGGTCAAGAACGAGGCTTACGGGGCGACCGAGATACAGAATCTCTATCGGCAGAGCAAAGAAACGATCACCGTTGAAATTGATTTTCCTAGCAAAGTCACCTTGCCGGATATCAGTGGTGTCCAGCAAGCCTTTATCGGTATCGTACCGGTCTCAGTGCTCTTTCAATTGATCGTCAACGACGCAGGTAACATTCGACGCTCTGTATTCAGAAGATAACATTCGCGATTTCCAAGGAGACACACGTGTCAATGACGGCATAAGGGACACATTGCGCTCTGCCGAAAAATCTCAGACATTCGTCGTCCTCAATAACGGGATCACGGTCGTCTGCCGCGCATTGCAACTGACGGGGAACAAATGTGTGCTGAATGGTTTCCAGATTGTCAATGGTTGTCAGACAAGCACGGTCCTATACAATCACCGCTTGGAGTTCGATTCCGATTCGGTGCTAGTACCGCTCAAGTTGGTTAGCACCGAGAATGATGAGATTGTTAATTCTATCATTCGTGCGACCAACTCGCAGAATGCCGTCAAGCCAGAGGAATTGGAGGCGATGACCGACTTTCAAAAGAAGCTTGAGGTCTACTATCGGACGTTCACGGGTGCAGGAGTGCTGTACTATGAGCGGCGGTCCAAGCAGTGGATGTCCTCGAAGGTGGAGAAGACGAGGGTCGTTACTATACCCAATCAAATCAAGTCACTTGCTTCAATGTTCTTGGATCTCCCACACCGCGTTTCGGGTTACTACGGAACAGTGAGAAATAGGATTGGAGACAGGATGTTTCGTTCCGAACACATGCTGATCCCCTATTACACGAGCGCGCTTGCACTTTACCGAGTGGATTGCCTATTCCGAAATCGCACATTGGACGCCAAATTCAAGCCGCTGCGATGGTTTCTCCTGATGCTCTTTAGAAAGCGAGTAGCAGGCGACTGTCCGCAGCTCTTCAACAAGCAGATCGAGAAGTATTGTGAAGCCATAGTCGAAATATTGGTCAATCCCGACGTATCAGCAACGGAGTTTCAGAAAATCTTGGACATCCTGGAGTCGGGTGGTTTGCCGGAGATCAATAAAGACACTTTGAAAACCCAATCACTACGTGATAGGCTTGTCGAAATACTCGGCTCGTGATTCCAGCCCGATACTCTGTCACTCGATGCCAGGACTGTTACGAGCGAGGGAACGTTGCCGGGGTTGGCTGTGGTTGGTCTAGATCTGTGCTGATTTCGCTGTCGCCTCAGCCCTCGATACGCGAGCTGTTGGTCTGACGAGAATCAGTCGAGACTGGCATTCCTGTCGCCCCGGCAAGTCAATCTCATCCCGTTCATCACGGCGACGAATCGCAGTTCGCGTCGCAGGCCAGGTTGGCTCGCGATCTCACCCCAGTGGCGGAGCGTGGCGTTTCGAGCTTCGAGGACGGTTGAACCTGGGTCCATCAGGGACCGCACGGGCTGCACCAGAGCTTGATGGAAAAGGTGCTGGAACGATTCGAAATCAGGGCCAGCCCAGTCCTCCGCTGCTTCTTTCTTCGGGACGATCAACAGGGGCTCGTACCCGAGAACGGCACGCACTGAACTCGGGTGACCGGTGATTGTGCTCGGGAATGTGCCTGTGTCGAGACAAGCACAGAGGACCAGGATAGACCGAGTAAAGAGGAGGGCGGTCTGTTCGTCGAGGAACGGTCGGCCCGCGTCGTCGAGCAGGCCGGGACTGGCCGGAGCACCGGAGAGCCGGGGTCCGTGGGACGAGAAGTAACCGAAGTGGAAGTCCAAAGGAGTTTCCACAGTGGACGACTTGTGCTGGCGGAGCTCCACATACAGATCGGTCTTGGCTCCCTCGTAGGGCAAGAAGGAGATGACTTTATAGCGATGCGCCACGAGGTGTTCCACCTCGACTGCGGCCTCGTAGACGAACTGGGTTGCCCAGTCGTGCTTCGTGGCGCATACGACAGCGGCGGGAGTGGGTTGATCGATCTCGTCAGACATGGGTTTCCAGCAACCACTCGCTTATGGGACGATCCGAAAAGAGCATCTCCCACGCCTTCTCCGACTCTTTTCCTAGCTCGGTTCCCAGAATGATCTCGCGATGCAGGTCGATGACGCTGAGGTAGTCGCCGTTGCCGCGCGGAAAGAAAGGCTTGTTCGGGTCAGGACATGTGGCGATATATTCGCGGAGTTTTCTCTCGGTGGGGCTTTCCCAGCGGTCGTGCCATTCCGCGATGGTCTGTATGAGCCTGCCGCGGTCTTCCTTCTGGATATACGCGTCGATCAGCCTTCCTTCTTTGAGCCAAGGGACCAGGCCGGGTTGCTGGTAAGCGGACTGGCTGTACAAGGCGACGAGCGAAAGAGGAGTTCCCTCTCGCGCTTCCTCCACGACGCTCGGTCCGTCGCCGATGGGGACCACACCGATCTGGTCGGTCACGATCATCCAGGGGGTGATGGCTTCCGAAACCGAGCGAATCGCGCTCCGGACCGAACTCGGGCTCCCAAAGACGGAGACGCCCAGGAACGGGAATTCTCCCATGAGATCATCGCTCAGTTTGACGAGAAACTCCGGGTCACGGTCAACGAGCCAGAGCGGGTGGCCAGACGGTATGCGCAGGCTCATGGATAACCTCCGACTTGCCACGGCATGGCCCCTTGATCGTGACGAGCCAGATGGCCAGGCCGTTCCGGTCGAGTCGTGTGACGGCCTGCTGCGACCGGCAGAGGCCTTGGTGAAACGAACGCGACGGATCCATCCGCCTCACGATCTCTTCTCCGCCGAAGGGACTCGCCACCTCAACACCGCTTCCTCCACGCTAGCAGACGAACATCATTCCGCCAAGGTGGTCGATCCTCATGGAGAAGGCGAGACTGGGGGAATCCCGCCGGGATCCGTGATATCGATGTCGTCCAGATGCCGCCAGCCGCCACCGCGTCGAAGCGATTTACGCCACGACCCGGCCGGGGTATTATCCGATCACGGGTGACTCGTTGGATCGGATCGTGGAAGGGCCAATTGATCGTTTGCCCGACGAGCCGGAATTGGCAAGCCATCTCTTCCGAAGGAGTCTTCTCATGAGGATTCGTTGTCCATTCTGTCACGAGAAGGTGTTTTTCTGGGCTTTCGAGGCACACAAAGCCAGGCACACCCGGCGCCGGGCGGACGGTCAGATGGAGGATCACATCACCGTCGCACCCGAGTTGAGGACGGAACGATCGATCGAGGACGAGCCGAAAGTCTACTATCACGCCAAGTGCGGGCAGTGCACGGGCATGCCGGAAGAGATCATCCGAAGCTACCTGATCAATCCCTTCCTCTACAGCTCTCGGACGTTTTGCTGTGGATGTAAGAACTACATCTCACAGAGCGAGGTGATCTGGACGGAGACCGGCGAGCGGCTCGACGATTACTTCCAGCGTCTGCAACAGGAGGCGCCCTCAGCGTGCGATTGGTCGCCCCGAAGATCGGCAAGTGGCCGGTGATCGGTCTGCCCCTGCTTCGACTGGTCCTGAAACGAACCGGTCAGAGAATGGTCGATCCGTAATCGATTCGACTGGCTCCATCGCTACGACCTCAAAGGATGTACGAAACGGCCCGTAGGCCGTAGGGTGGGTCGAACGCCTGACTGCGGCGTGAGGCCCACCGAAATCCTGGTGGGCCTCGCCTCGATGAATCGAGGCTCGACTCACCCTACAACCTCAAGAGAGCCCCGTTATCCGAAGTCGCTTGTCCCGAAGGAAACGGTTGGATAGAGTTCATCTTAGAGGAGCCAGGAGCAGCGAGGGTTGAAGTTATGACCAGGGAAGAAGCGGTCGAGCAAGAGGTCGCCGAGATTCAACGGCGGCTTGCCAGCCTACCGGATTCCCAGGACTGGTTGTCCAAGGTGGCCTGATCGATCAGCGATGTGGAGGGCTTCGAAGAAGTCCTCAGGTACGGTCGCGAGTTCCGCCATTCGGATCGACCACCGAATGAAGATGATGAAAAGCCGTGAGGTGCATTCGGGCGTCGTCGAGGGTTCCCAGATCGTCGTAGGCGTGGGGTCGCGAGAGAGAAATCGGCATGCGAAAGCATCGGCACAGCCGGCCGAAACATCGTGTTGTTGCCGTGTGGCCGGCGGGCCCCCCGGATTTCGAGGCGATCGCAGCCCGTGTTCGGTATGTGAGCAGCCCGGAGCATAAGCGGTACCCGAGTCCCGCGGGCAACCCGGCCTTGAGGTCGGACGCCTCGGAGTGCCCTCCGCGCTATAATGACTTCGAGGCCATCACCGCGGTTCTTCGTGAGGGGATTCGCAGAGGGTGCATCGGTTCGATCATGGAAGGCGAGTTTCCAAAATATGTCTGGGTTGGCTGGATGGTCAGCTCTACGAAGCCAGACACGTCAATGGCCCTCAAGGGACCTACAAGGCGTATCCGCTCGAAGACATCGAGCGTCCCGAGGATCGTGACGGGCGTCTGAATTGGGAGTAGCCCGATGCTGGATTTTCAGGTGGAGTGGCCCAACGCGCCGGGAGTCAAGGTCCAGGTCTTGGCGAAGACCTGGGCCCGTCTCGAAATCCACCTCCAAGCGGAGGGTACACCTCCCCGATGGCTGACGTCTTGTATTCGGACGCGATCCAACAGCGTTCAGCGTGGCGTGTATGGGTCGGTGTTTTCGCTCGCGGAATGGATCGTGGAGAACTGGTGGTTCCTCCTCCACGAGCCGCTCCGAGTTCCCGAGTATCAAGGCGGCCGAGCGGTTGCTGTCGACGACCCACAGCGACGATGGGCTCAACGGCACGATTTGTTAGCGGCCCGGGAAGGAGGCGCGCTACCCGACCTGACGTTCTATCGGGACGGGCCCGATGTGGTCGCCTGTTGGTTTCCCGATCCGGAACAGGACGAACAGATCCGACCGACCCGTTTCATCAGTGGCGCGGGAACGGTCCGGATGGCGCCCTGCGATCTGGTGATCGCGCTCCATGATTTCGTGGAAACCGTGCTGGAGCGACTCGATCAGGCTAGCGACGAGGATACCCAGAGGCTCCGCGCAACTGGCAGGCTCTTCGTCAATCGTGCGATGCGGAAGCGGATCTGTGCGCCTGGTCGGCTGCGCTCGGTCTCGACCCCTATGATCCCCAAGAACTCACGGATGAATTCGTGGAATTGTTGGAGCATGGAGTTGCCTCGCAACCGGTCCTGCTCAGAGCCGACCTGCTCGAAGCCTCCTCCGGGAAAACCCTGGGCCTCGACCTCGACTGGACGAAGATGGCCTCCTCGAAGTTGATGGCGGTTTCCGACGCGACTGAGTCCCGACGGCGACCGCAATCGCCTGGCGGGATTGCGTCCTCGGCGCATCGGTTCGGTTACCAAAGAGCCAAGGACTTCCGCAGCGTTTTCGAGATTCCAGATCGGCCGCTCCCCGATCTCCTCGATGTGCTCCATGAGAGGTGTGGATGGCCGACGGACCCCGAGATTGACTTGGACGGACGTTCAAATCCATCGAGGCTGGCCATGGTCGGCAAGGATCACGAGGGTTTCCCTCGACTGGTTGTAAAGGAAAGCCGTCGCGAGGCATCGAGACGGTTTCGTCTTGCGAGGGCACTTTTTTTTCTCCCCTCCGCGGACGCTCCCGCGACGTTGCGGCTCGTCACGGGAGCCTACACCTGGGATCAACGCGCTTCCAGGGCCTTCGCGGCGGAACTCCTGGCGCCTGCCGCGGCTCTTCGCTCCTTGGTCGGAGACAATATCTCCACCGAGCAGATCGACGACCTGGCCACCGACTTCAACGTCAGCAGTTCGGTCATCGAGCATCAGATCGCCAATCACCGGATTGGCTGGATCGAGGCGACCTGATTGTTCGAGTCGCGTTCCTCCGCGCCATACATTGTCGTAAGACGATCGCGTTTGCCCATTCACCAGGCGCGCGGCCAGGACACGCCGCCAGAGGGTTTACGCGCCGCCCGATTTTTGTTATACCGTTGTTGAACATGGTATGGACACCCGCCGGGACGACCGGTCCCTGAGTCCAGCGATCGCCGAGCCTTCCTGCTTCGTTCGGACATCGCTCGCGAGGTTCTCCTTATGAACGATCAGACATCACGCGTCGTGGCGTGCTTTTATGGACTGCTCATCGCTTTGATCGGTTTGTGTCATGAAGCGACGGCGGCGGACCCTCCCGCCGACCCGTTGCATTCCCGAATCGATCGGATGATGGAATCGGCCCGGGTTAGCCCCCCGGCTCCGCTGGCGAATGATGCGGAATTCTTGAGGCGCGTTTCGCTCGATCTCACGGGCATGCCGCCCTCGGTTGAGGAGTTGAGGGCGTTCCTCGCCGATTCGACAGCCGACAAGAGAGCCAGGGCCATCAACCGGTTACTCGAGAGCCCCCGGTTTGCCCGTCACTGGGCGACGGTCCTCGACGTCATGTTGATGGAGCGCCGGCCCGCCAAGAATGTGAATGGCGACGAGTGGCAAAACTACCTGCTGGCGGCGACCCGCGAGAACCGACCGCTCCATCAAGTCATGAGCGAGATCCTTCGGGCTGATGGCGCCGATCCCAAGCGCCGGGCCATCGCGCGGTTCTACCTGGATCGTGAGTGTGACCCGAACCTGATCACGCGGGATGTGGGGCGTATCTTCTTCGGCCGCGACATGCAGTGCGGCTCAGTGCCACAACCACCCGCTCGTCAGGGACTATCAGCAGTCGGATTACTACGGCCTGCTCGCGTTCTTCAATTCGGGATATGCGCAGACCCGCAAAGATGGGATGACGATCGCGTTCTACGCCGAGAAGGCGGGCAGCGATCTCGCGTATGATTCGGTGTTCGTCAAGGGGGACCACCATCTGACCGGTCCCCGCATCCTTGGCGACGCCGAGCTGGACGAGCCGGTCTTCCCGCCCGGTGACGAGTATCAGGTGAAGCCCGTGGGCGAGGTCCTGCCCGTGCCCAGGTACAGTCGCAGGGCCAAGCTGGCCTCACTGATGACCGACGGCACCAATCGCGCCTTCAATGAGAATATCGCCAACCGTCTCTGGGCCTTGATGATGGGCCGCGGACTCGTGCATCCCGTCGACCTCCGTCACCCGGACAACCCGCCGAGTCAGCCGGAGCTGTTCAAGATGCTGGGCGTCGAGATCGCCGCGGTCCACTTCGATGTCAAGGCGTTCCTCCGCGAGCTGGCGCTGACCCATGCGTATCAGCGCACGATCGACCTGCCGGCGGAGCCCTCGCCGATCCCCGCCCAGGTGGCCGCCAGGCTCGCCGAGCTGAAGACGCGATCCGAGCCGCTGGAAGCCGCCGCGGAACGCGCTCGCGATGTTTATCGGAGGCGCGGTGAAAGCCTGGCATAAAGCTGAGGATGCGCTGATCCCGCTGGTCGCCGAGCAGGAGAAGGCCGTCGCCCAGCACTCCGCGACGTCGAAGAAAACGGGAGACGCGCAGAAGGCCGTGAGTGACGTACAGGCCCGGATCACCACCGGTCGCGAGACGGCGAAGGCCCTTGCCGAAGCCGTCGGCCGGGCTCAGGAGGTGGTCAAGAAGCTGCCGAAGGAGAAGGCGCTCGCGGATGCCGCTCAAGTCTTCGTCAATCGCTCCAAGACCGCCGCGACCGAACTGGCGGCACTGGAGAAAGCGATCGTCGAGAAATCGGCCGCCTTGAAGAAAACCGAAGAGGAGCGCGCCGCGGCCGCGAAGTCCGTCGAAGCGGTGCTGCGCACGAATCCGGCCCGTCCGCGAGTCGGTCCGAGCGAAAGAGACGATCGTCCTGGCAGCCCGACGGAGGATGGCCGAAAGCCGGATCGCGGCCGAGGAACACGAGCAGCGCATCGGGTTGCTCGAAGCGTACGCCCGACGCAATGCGGCGCGGGAGAAGATCGCGGCGAACCAGCGGGCGATTATCGCCCGTCGCGATGCGGTGGGTCAGACGAAGAAGCAGGCGGCCGAGTCCGCTGCCGTCCTGTTGCCGCGTCAGGAGGAAGCGAGGGCGGCTGAGTCGGCGCGCGGTGCGGCAGAAAAAGCCCAGACCGTCGCTCAATCGGCGCTGGGCCGCCACCAGGAGATTCTGAGGAGCGTCGATGCGGCAGTCGCGGCCACCGAAGCGGCGCGTCAGCTCTTGGCCGGCGACTCGACCTTGACCGAGGCGGCGCAGAAGCTCAAGGCCAAGTCCGACGAGCTCAAATCGGTCCTCCCCGGCCTGAAAGCCCGGCTCGATTCCGCCGCCGCGACTCTTCGAAAGGCTGACGATGTGTTGGCCGCGGCGAACCAGGCGCTCAAGGCAACAAGGGGCGAGAAGGCCCGCCGGGACCAGGCCGTCGCCGTGGCCCAGGCCGCCCTGAAGGAGGAGGAAGCGCGCGGCAATGCCCTGCGGGCGGAGCTCGCCGAGGCGACCGACGACCTGACCGAACGACTGGGAAACCAGTTTGCCTTGGCCCAGCTCAAGCCGCTCTCCCCCGAGCAGATGTGCTGGAGCATCTTGAAAGTCACCGGTGTCTACGATCGCTATCTCCAGGCCGAGGAGGCGGCGCTCAACAAGTCCAAGCCCTTGACCGGACCAGCCGCCAACGACCCCGCCGCGCGGCGCAGTCGCGCGATCGATGTCGAGCAGCGCACCTTCGACAAGCTCAAGGGGAACGTGGGTCCGTTCGTCACGATTTTCGCCGCCGGCGCCGGTCAGCCGCAGAACGATTTCTTCGCCACGGCCGAGCAGGCCCTGTTCGCGGCCAACGGCGGATCGATCAATAGCTGGATCGCGCCGGGGGGGGTAATATCTCCGAGCGAATGGTCGGGGAGAAAGACGCTCGCAAGGTCGCCGAAGACCTCTACCTGACGATCCTGTCCCGGCCGCCGTCCTCCGAAGAATCGGCCGACGTCGTGCGCGTGCTCGCCGTCGATGCCAAGAACAAACCCGCGGCCGTCCAGGAGCTGGTCTGGGGACTGCTGACGTCGGCCGAGTTCCGGTTCAATCACTGATTCTCACCAACACGCCCGAAAGGATGGTGATTCGATGAAGTGCACATACTCCTGTCATTCTCCCGAACACACGATGGCGCGGCGCAAGTTTCTGGCAGGGATGGCCGCGACGGCGGCAGGGTCGATGGTCGGGGGCCTGGACGTGTTTTCGCGCCACTCGCGGCCGCGCAGCTCAACAAGGACCAGAAGCGGATCGTCGTCTTCAACATGCACGGTGGGCTGAGCCAGCTCGAGAGCTGGGATCCCAAGCCCGGCACGGAGACCGGCGGCCCCTTCCGCGCGATCAGCACATCGGTACCCGGCATTCAGGTCTCGGAGCTGCTGCCGAACGTCGCCAGGCAGATGCATCACCTCTGCCTGGTGCGTGGGGTGAACACGAGCGAAGACGATCATGGCAAGGGGGCTTACCTGATGATCACCGGGCGCCGGCAGACACCCGCCGCCGAGTACCCGAATATCGGGGCGGTCTGCGCCAAGGCCCTGGCGTCCGAGGAGAACTCGCTGCCCGGTCACATCGTCATCACGCCCGGCGGCGGCGGTGGCCGGGGCAACGACTCCGCCTACCTGGGGCCGAAGTATGCGAGCATCCACCTGGGCAACGGCAACCCGCCGCAGTACACCACCCGGCCGGGCCAGGTCAACGAGACGATCGATGCCGCCCGCCATGACTTTCGACGACGGGTCAACGAGCGGTTCCTCAATCGCAGGCGCACGGCTGTCACGGAAGCCTACACGTACTCGTACGAACAGGCGATCCAGCTCATGAAGCAGCGGGAAGTGTTCGACGTCGCCAAGGAGCCGGCGAAGGATCACGATCGTTACGGCAAGTACGACTTCGGACGGCACTGCCTGCTGGCCCGCCGGCTCCTGGAGAAAGGCGCGACGTTCGTTCAAGTGTCGCACTCGAATTATGATACTCATAATGAGAACTTCAACTTCCACATCGAGCAACTGGGCGAGTTCGACCGGTCGTTCGCCGCGTTCGTCGCCGATCTGGCGGACCGGGGCATGCTCGACAGCACGCTGATCGTGGTCCTTTCGGAGTTCGGCCGCACACCCAACATCAACCACCTCTACGGCCGCGATCACTGGTCACACGCGTGGACCGTGGTCCTGGCCGGGGCGAAGGTCCAGCGCGGGATCGCCTACGGCAAGACGAACGCCAAGGGGACGGAGGTCGTTGACGGTCAGGTCGATCACGCCAACCTGTTCCACACGTATCTTCAGGCCGTTGGTGTGAATTCGAACGACTCGTTCGATGTCGAAGGACGCGACGTGCCGATGGCCGACCCGGCTTCCAAGATGATCCGGCAGGTCCTGGCATGAGTGGCTCACCGAGCCGAGAGAGGGAGAGCTCCGCCATGGACAACAGCACCCAGGTCGTCCCCGCCCGATTCGATCCCAAGCAGGCGCACGTCGTGGCCCAGTGGCCGGCGGGAAGGCCGCTGGTCTGCTGCCGGTTCGAGCCGAAGGGACGGTTCGTCTTCGGCGGGCTCGAGAGCGCGACGATTCCGCGCTTCAACCTGACCGATGGCAAGACGGTTCCGTTCGCGGGCGGGCACGATTCATGGGTCTTCGCACTGGCCTTCTCGCCGGACGGTGAGACGATCTACAGCGGCGGCGGCGACGGACGAGTCGCCGTGTGGGAGACTGCTGCCGCCTCGTCGCCCAAACCGGTCCGGAAGATTGAGGCCCATCGGGGATGGGTCCGCGCCCTGGGCATGAGCCCCGACGGCACCCTGCTGGCCACCGGTGGAAACGATCGGATGGTCCGGTTGTGGGAGACCTCGAGCGGTTCGCTGGTCCGCGAATTTGGTGGGCATCTCGGCCATGTTTACTCGCTGGAGTTTCCTCCCGGCGGCAAAACCTTGCTGAGCGGTGATCTGCTGGGAGCGATGCAGGAGTGGGACCTCGGCTCGGGCAAGGCGATCGGTCACTTCGACGCCAAGGCGCTGCATACCTACGACGGTGGGCAGCAGGTTCGACTTCGGCGGCGTCCGCGGACTGGCGGTCACGCGGGATGGCCACTTCGTCGCGGGCGGGGGGTTGCACAAAGCCACGAATCCCCTCGGGGCCGTCCACGAACCGATCGCGCTGGTCTTCGATGCCAAGAGTCGGAAGCTGGCGCGAACCCTGCTGGCTGATGGCATCGCGGGCGGCGTGATCTGGCGGCTCCGCTACCTGGCCGACGGTAGCCTGATGGGCGCGTGCGGCGGCACCAGTGGCGGGTTCCTGCTCTTCTGGAAATCGGGCGCCGACAAGGACTACCACCGTCTCACCCTACCGAGCACCGCTCGTGACATGGACCTGCACCCCGACGGTCTACGTGTCGCAACGGCCCATCATGACGGTCATCTGCGCCATCACACGACTTGCCGCCGGCGCGAGCTGAGCGCCGGAGGCATCGACGAGGATCGGGTGAACGGAATCCATCGTTTCCCATTCGATGCGAGAAGTGATTGGCTGCTTTTCTGCAAGCCTGGAGCCGCGCGACCGCCTCTTGACCGAGGACCCGTTCGGGAACGCGCCCCTCCCGAACCTCATAGACATTCTGCCAGGCGACGTCCCCTCCCCTGATTCTGGATTCGTGAGTCTTGTGATGAAAGGTAAAGATCGACTGGTCACCGAACCGATTCTCGAAGTAGGCGATATCAACCTCGCGGGACTCATTGCCGGTCGTCGTTGGCGCCCCGCGGTGCGCGGAGTGGTGGTTCTCAATCGTCAGAAGTGGTTCTGGGATATCGTACCTGATTGAGTTCAGGGTGACCTCTTTCCGACTGGCCGCTGAATGATCTTCGATCAAACCTCGTTGCTCGCCCCAGCGGAGCCACGCATTGGCCCTCGATGGTTCAAGATCGCTCCGGCTGTGTTCGGGATCGGTGTGGCCTCTCGTGCCGAGGGATGCGATCCTGACTCGATACCGAATTTGCCATCACGTCCCAGGCCGATTACACGCGAGTGCGTGAGAGCGAGGAGTCCGTGTGGACGGTAAGACCTCGTCTCGCGCAAACCTGGTTCCGTTGCGACGTTCTCACAACGTAACCTCTTCTCGTTACGTTTTGTATCTCCATTCTAACTTCGGGTAGCACGCGTCATCTGATTAGCTTAGACTACGCACGCTATCGACCTACCCGGCAGGCTCTCCGCAAGAGATGCCTCCTCAAGGAACAAGGGACCCGTTCATGGCGTGTCTGGTCGCGGAGACGGCGCGCGTCGATCCTGGTGCTCGGCTGGGCGAAGACGTGGTCATCGGCCCAGACTGCGTCATCGGTCCCGAGGTGGAGATCGGCAGGGGGACACGGCTGTCCAGTCACGTCTGCCTGATGGGTGTGACCAAGCTCGGCGCATTCAATACGCTCGGATCGTTCGTCTCCATCGGTGGTGAGCCGCAGGACGTATCGTACTGGGGCGCGCCCACGCGGGTGGAGATTGGCGACCACAATACGATCGACGCGCGCGTGACGATCCACCGCGCCACCGAGAAAGAGGACGGCATCACCGGGATCGGCAGCCGTAATCACTTTCTCACCGGTGCGCATATTGCCCACGACTGCAAGCTCGCCGACCGGATCGTGCTGGGTATCGGGTCCCTTCTCGGCGGCCACGTCCAAGTCGAGTCCGACGTGGCCATCTCGGAGAAAGTGGCCGTCCATCAATTCGTGACGATCGGCGGAGATAGCTACATCGGCGGCCATTCGAAGATCACTCGAGATATTCCCCCCTACATGCGGGTCGAGGGCAATCCGTCGATCGTCCGGGGTATCAATGGGACGAGGCTGAAAGAGAAAGGCATGAGCGGCGAGGCCCTCGCCGCGCTCCGCGAGGCACACCGGCTGATCTACGTGGTGAAGATGCCACTCGAACAGGCGGCCACGCTCTTGGGCGAGCAGGATCAACTCACGTCTGAGGTGCTTCTGCTCGTGAAGTTCGTGGAGTCCCAGCGCGGGGGAAGGCTGGGGCGGGGACGCGACCGGCGGCGGGGGACCTGATGAGATCGAGGTGAACCCGCCCGACCTTGCCGCGTTCCGCGAGCCGGTTTTCCGGTCAACGCGTTGCAACTACGGAGCCTTTCTCCGAGAATCATCTCCAGAAGAGGGAGCCCGAGTCGAGTCGAGTCGAACGAGCGAGCCCTGCACCATTCCCTTCGCCCAGGTTCCGCGCGATGCTGTTCCGCGTGCGATGTCCAAATCCGCAGTGCTGCCGGCACATCGAGGTCGAACGGAGCCCGGCTCGGGGTCAACAGCATCTGTCCGGCATGCCGCCGGCCGTTCGGAACCAATTGCCGCCCTTCGGCCCCGCCGAGCTCGACCGGACGATCCGATACCATGTGTTGAAGCGGATCGGCGGGGTGGGATGGGCGAGGTCTTCCGCGCCTGGGACTTCCGGCTCGACCGCCAGGTCGCGCTCAAGGTCCCACTCGAGACAGGCCATCGGGTGCCGCAGATCCCCGATCGCTTCCGCATCGAAGTCGAGGCCGTCGAGCGGCTCAACCACGAGAACCTTTGCAAGCTCTTCGATCACGATGTCCACCATGTGCCCCCGTTCCTGACCATGGAGTATCTCGAAGGGGGCTCGCTGGAAGATCGGGCCGACGGGTATCGCGAGTCCCCTCCCCAAGCGGTCCTGGAACTGGTGCGCACGCTGGCGATGGGGCTCGAACACGCCGCACCGGCACGGGGTCGTCCACCGGGACATCAAGCTCTCGAACGTGCTCTTCGGTTCGGACGGCAAGCCGCGCGTCACCGACTTCGGCCTCGCCGTGCTCACCGATCGCCCGATCGATGCGCGGATCACGGACGCTCATCAGATCCTCGGCTCGTTGCTCTACATGTCGCCCGAGCAGATCGCCGGTTCTCGGGACGCCATCGACAGGCCGACCGACGTCTACGCACTCGGGATCTTGACGTTCCGGCTGCTCACAGGCAGTTTCCCCTACCAGAACCCGATCGATGACTGGCACCGATCGGCGATCCTCCAGGAGATCCGGGTCGGTCTGACGGTCGCCCCATCGATGATCCGCGCCGATCTCGACAGCCGGATCGACGCACTCTTTCAGAGGGCCACTGAGCGAGACCCGGCCGGCCGGTTCGCGTCGATGAACGCGATGGCCGACGCGATCGGTGAGATCCTGGGGATCCCGTCAACGGCGTCCTCGTTTCGAATCCAGCAGATCGAGCCGAGGGGCCAGGGGGAGTCGACGCCGACCGAGGTCCTGGCCCCGGGCGCGGCCGACCTCATCCTGGTGCGTGTCCCTCAGGGTTCGTTCGAGATGGGCTCGCGGGAGAATCATTTCGGGAACGAGGCACCGGTGCGCCGGGTGACCCTGACGCGCGATTTCCTGCTCGGTGTGTTCCCCGTGACCCAGGGGCAGTATCGCAGGCTGATGGGTGACGCGGCCGTCCCCTATTTCACCGGGATCGACGCCGCCCCGATGGAGAACGTGACGTGGCTCGACGCCATCCACTTCTGTAACACGCTGAGCGAGGTCGAAGGGCTCCGGCCGTATTATCGGATCGATGGCGAGCAGGTCACCTGTCAGGGAGGGTCCGGCTACCATCTGCCGACCGAGGCGCAATGGGAGTACGCCTGCCGCGCGGGATCTCCCGAACGTTACAGCTTCGGCGATGACCCCGCGCTCTTGCCCCAGCATGCCTGGTTCCAGGACAACGCGCGAGACTCGGTCCAGCCGGTCGGACAATGGCCGGCCAACCGGTTCGGCCTCCACGACATGCACGGGAACGTCTGGGAATGGTGCTGGGACTGGTATGGGCCTTATGACTCGGCCGCCACCATCGATCCGACCGGACCGGATTGGGGCACGACGCGGGTCCTCCGCGGCGGGTCGTGGTACGACCCCGCACCCAGCTTGTACTCCTCGGCACGCGTCGCCTGGGAACCGAACGATACCAGCATGACCGCCTGGAAATTCGGATTTCGGGTGGCACGGGATCCCAGAGAAAGAGAATGAGAATACGGGGCTTCTCGTTCTCGATGAGGAACGCACCGAGAGCGGGCCATCGAGCGCGACGAATGCGGGGAATTCGGGCGTCTCCCGACCGGCAGTGCTTATGGACAAGTGTGCCCAGACCCGGTCATGGACTGGATCGATTGACGTGGATGCAAGAACGCAATCGGACAACTTGCCCGAAGCTTCCCTTTGGATTCGAGCGAAGAAGCCATGCAGCGTGACGAATCACTGTTACGGTGGCGCGGGGCCATCTGGAAAGGTGGTGAGTGATGCTTGACGTACTCTCACAGGTTGAACGAGTTCTTCCCCAGTTGCTCCAGGATGAGATCGCCTGGCAGAGTTTGTATGTTGACTATCACCCCCCTACTGTCGAGCGCTTGTGGAGACCCTGGGGCGAGTACCGCGTCTTCCTGCATCGGATTCATCCGTGCGCGCGGGAGCAGGCTCTGTTTCACCCTCATCCCTGGCCGTCGGCCATGCGGGTGCTCGAGGGCGAATATGAGATGGCGGTCGGATTTGGGGCCGGGATGGAGACACCGCCCATCGCCGCCTTGATGGTCGCGCGCGGGGATTTCCGGTACGAGATGGTGCACCCGGATAGCTGGCACTATGTTCGCCCATTGGAAAGGCCGACATTGTCGGTGATGATCACGGGGAAGCCGTGGGCCAGGGAATCACCGAGGAGCAGTAAGCGATTGAAGCCGCTTCGAGAGGACCAGATCGCAGAGTTGTTGCGACGATTCCAGGCGCTGTATCCCGATGCTGCGCGTTGAATCATTCCGAATTCGACATTCAAGATCCCAGATTCCGGACGGGTCGATCCCGGAATCTCGAATCTCTCTTTGGTTGCGGCCGAAGGCCGCGTGAGGGCGTACTCACATGGAACTGCTCGGGGATCCTACCGCGGTCGCCCAAGGCTTCTGGCAAGGCGTCTTTCAGCTTCTCGCCCTCGCGCTCGCCGCGGCGTTCGGCACCTTCATTTTCCAGCGGAGGCGGGCCCGCTATACGTTGCGCGAAGAGCTGATTGATTCCATTAACCAGTTTGCCATCAGCCTGTACAAGCCGCGCAAGCTTCTACCAGGCGATCATCGATCAATCGTGTGACCCCCTGGCGAATCTCGCCGACTCTTCCCTTCGCGAGGCACGGCGTCTGGAGACGATTTACCGCTCGCTCGAGGAGCTGGTCGCCGCGACAGGACAATTCCGCGTCGTCCAGGTCAAGCTGATCCCGCTTTACGGCCACGACCCGGAGATCTTCGCCTACTACCTGGCGATCTGGCGCTACTTGAAGGAAGTGCGGGATCGCATGGGGAGATCCGAGTCGTTGTATTTCCATGCCGAGGGACCGGACTCACCCGATGCCTTTTACTTGTTGATCGATGCGTTTCGTTACCAGATCATGCTGCGACCACTGATTCGCCGGCCCCCAAGTCTGGCGAAACCGTCGAAGGCGGTGCTCGCCGAATTGCGCCGACGGGGCGATGAAGTCTACGCTGAGTATTTCGGCGTACAAGAATTGAGTCCCGCGCCGGTGTTAGCCCCTGCTTGAGCGGAGGTCCGTTGGACTTACTCCGACGGACTGAGGAATTCGGGCGCCTCCCGAGCCTGGACAAACAGCGGGTTCCCGATCATCGAATCCCACCAGCCGGGGTCGATCGTACGGAGATAACCGCTTTCCTTCAGTCCCATCAGGCGATCCTGATAGCGCAGGGCCATGGGCTTCCAGAGGCAGACGAGCTTGAGCGACTCGAGCGCCTTGACGAAGGTCTCGGGCGTGGTGTTCGTGACCAGCTTCGGGTCGCGGAACTGGTCCTCGCACTCGCGGACGAACTCCAGGAACGCGAGCGTCGTTCCCACCCGGCGGGTGAAGTCGTCGGGCCGGTCGCCGCGCGTCCGGAACATCCGGTTGAGATACTTCGGGTTGACCGGCGTGACCATGGCGACGTTGTCCACGTAGGCCGGCTCGAAGCGCAAGGCGAGGTACTCCTGCACGACGTCTTCGTGGATCTCGTACTCGATCTTCTTGCCGCCCGCCGGTTCCTCGTGGAAGAAGTTGAAGGTCAGGAGCGATTTCTCGACGACGCCGATGTTCGTTTCGGAATATCCCAGGCTGCGTAGTGCCTGGTGCAGGTCGACCTGGGTGTGCCGGTCCTGCGACAGGAGCTGGAGGGCGTGGTGGCCGATGAGCAGGTCCCGCGGCCGGACCCGGCCGGCGCCCATCGCGAACAGGTTGGCGATGCGATGCTCGTCGTGGTCGAAGGCGTCGTTGGTGCCGACCAGGAGCGCGTCGAGGAGCTCGTAGTCGAACGTACGCCGGGATTCCGGGTTCTGCTTGCTCTGCTTCCAGATGCTGTAAGCGGTGTCACCACAGAGCAGCGACTCCCAGAGCGCGAGCATCAGCCGGAGGTTCTCGTGGGCGATGGCCTTGATCCGCGGCAGGAGGCGCTCCTTCGCCAGTTGCGTCATGTGGGCGATATAGGCGATGACGGCGGCCGAGCCCGGGGAGGACTGGCGCTCGAGGAACTCGCGCGAGGCGCGCTCGCGGTTGGCGAGCAGGTCGTGGGTGTCAATCGGCCCGATCTCGAAGACCCGGGCGCCGTGGAGGAGGTTGAACTGGTGGTTCTGGAGCTTACGGAAGGTGCTCGGCCACATCGGCAGGATGACGCGCGAGAGCCGGATCGACGGCGTCCTCAGCCATTGCTCGACCTCGGTGATCGCGCGGATCTGCACGTCGATCGACGACTGATCGAGGTTGTCCACGACCAGCACGACGAACGAGAACGGCGAGGTTGACGACGTGATCGGCGACTTCGACGGAGCTGCGCGTCAGCTCCTCGAGCGCAGCGTGCACCCACTGGCGGACGTTCTGTGGCGGGGTCGGTCGGCGGCGGACCGCCTCGTCGAGGTCGAACCCGCGTTCCAGGCACTTGTTCCGCATCTCGGACTGGAGGAACAGGAAGAACCGGTGGTAGAAGTCGGTGTTGTCGCGGATGGTCCGGGCGTCGAAGTGGAGGATCAGCTTCTTGTCGAACTCGGCATTGCGGTTCCCCTTGGTCGGGCAGAAGCACCGCAGGTAATAGTCGATCAGCGTCGACTTGCCGGCGCCGACCATGCCCAGGATGCAGAGCGGCCGGCGCGGGAACGAATCGTCCCAGAACAGGGCGTCGAGGAGCGTTTCGTGAGGGTGGTCGGTCTGCGGCTCCTCGATCCGGTCCTTCCAGCCGCGGCGCGTGAGGTAAAGGTTCCCGAAGATCTCGGATTCGTGGAACCGGGGATAGTCGGCGCGATCGGGGAGGATGTCCGAGCGGAAACAGCGATGGATCAGGCGATCGATCTCGAACGGCCGGCACAGCGGGTTCCGCTGTGCGGTATAGTTCTGGACCAGGGCTGTGTAGGACATGCTCATGCCCGCTCTGCCGAAAGACGGTGAATCCTCTGCCAACGCTCGGGGCGGAACTCCGGCCCCCGTCTTTCAGCCTAACGCGGACTTCCATCGCAACCAAGGAGGAATTCCGGATTCCGGATTCGAGATTCCGGATTCGAGATTCCGGATTTCCAGATCGGCGCTGCACGGGATTTGGATCATCGCAGCCCGATCCGACCGGCGCGATTTACTTTCCTTGGAGAATCCCGCGCAGATCTTCGATGTGGTCACCCTTCTGGGGGGTCATGTCGAACAGATCATCGGGGACGTGATTGACCTCGATTTTCTGCACGCGGATTTCCTCGGTCATCACGGGCTTCCCCTTCCATTCGGGGGGGGCGTCGTCGGCGAAGGCGTCGTGCCGGCAGTGAGTGGGGAGCCAAAGGCCTGGCTCGACTTCGCGGAGGTCGGAGTTCTCCCAACGCATATGAACGCGGCCGTTCCGGGCGAATTCACGCCTTCGCACCACCAGGCCGTGGTCGCGGTCGAGCCAGATCCGGTCGGTCAGCTTGCCGAGCAGCAAGGCAGGCTGAAGGAGCGAGTTGAGGCTGCCCTTGAGGATCACGCAGGTCGAGCCGTCGACGACCTCGGTCTTTTCCTCGAGCTCGTAAGAGTCGTCCGCAACCCATTCGGCCAACTGGAACATCGCCTGGCCTTTCCGGGCCATCGCCATCCCGGTCGGGTCCGGGAGGTGTAACCCGGTCGCCGACTGGTAGGCCGAGGCCTGGAACCAGTTGGCCTCCGACGCGGCGGGCCAGACCTGGTAGTCGATCACCTTCTCAGACCTCGGCCGACGCATCCAGAGGGTGTGGCCGTTGAACACTCGGGTCACGTCGCGTTCCAGCAGGGGACGGATGTTGGGATCTCTTGGCCGTGGAGCGTGTCCCCGTGCCTTCTGGGCCTCGACCATGGCCTTCGCTCGTTCGTACTGCTCGATCATCTTCTTCTGGTTTTCGCGGACCCATTCCGGCGCCTTGGGGTTGACCGGTTGCAGGCGGATCCCGCCGAACTCGTCCGGTGGCCCGAGCAGGTTCATGCGCTCGGGCTGGAGCTGGCGGGAGTATCGCTTGGTCCCCTTGAAGGCGATCCGCCATTCGTCCTGCGGGAGCGATATCTGGTTCCGGAATTGATTCATCGCGAGCAACTGGTCCGGTTTCAAGGGGGTCTTGGCTTCGAGCTTGTAGGAAACATCGAGGCTCTGGATGCGCTGGGCCTGGCGCAAGAGCTGTGCCTTGATTTCGCGGGCCTCCGGTGAGTCGGCAGCCCGGACGGCGAGCCAGGCCGTGAGGCCCGACGCCAGGAGGGTTGTGCCCAGGATGATCTTCGTTCGCCGGGTCGGAATCAGTGGTCTCATCGCTCACCTCCTTTATGAGTGCTCGGGTTCGGATCGGCCGCCCGCTGCTGGCCTTCGGAATAGACCTGCCGCCCCAGGTCGGGGTCGTTGATCTCGATCAAGACGTCCCGAGGCGGTCGGAATGTGAAGAGGTCGTCGGCGACGGCATCGGGCGCGGGATAGTCGATCCGGGTCTCGATCGACTGGCCATCGTCGAACTCGACGAGACGTTTCACCGGGCGAAGCGAGTCGGGATCGAACCAGATCGTCTCCGCCCTCGGCACGGCTCCTCCATTCGGAGGACCGGGCCATCGCAGTACGATCTTTCGGGTCCGGCGGCCGTCGATTGTGTCCGGCTCGACGCGGATCTCGGCGTGATGCTCCTCGGCCCATCGGAGCAGGGCCTCGCTGTCCTGGACGAGTCCATCCTTCTCTGGCAAGGGATGACCCGTGGCCAGCGCGGTTGAACCAGGCGGCGACGATCCGGCCGCGGACGTCCCATCGGAAATCCCAGCGCCGGTTGCGGACGAACACGGCGGTCAACTCGTGGTCGTTCCGGACCTCTTCGCGCCGGCCCTTGTCGCGGACGAACCAGGTCTCCTCGCGCCGCATGTCGCCTGACCGTCGAATCAACAATACGGAATGCGACGCGGGGACCTTGGTCCAGGCCGCTTCAACGGCCTTCAGGAGATTGGCGGCATCGGCATGGCGAGGCCGGGCGAGGAGGCCGATGGCCCCGATCAGCAACACGGCGGCAGCGGCGGCCGTGAGCCTCGCTCGCCATCGGGCTGGACGTTTCTGTCCGAGCGAAAAGTGACCTTCCGGATCGGGGATCGTTGCCAGACAGCGGTCGCGCAGATCGTCGGGGATCGGTCCGGACGCGATCGCTCGCAGCCGGCGATCGAGCGGCGTCGGATCGGCCGAATCATCATCCGAGAATGTCTCATCGCGCATGTTGATCCTCCTCGGCCCGGTCTCGTTCCGGGTTCCAGGCCGCGAGCTTCTCCTGCAATCGCCGTCGCGCGGCGAAGTACCGCCAGCGCGCCACGCCGGGGGCCACGCCCTGAATCTGCCCGACTTCGTCGTAGCCGAACTCGTGCCAGAAGCGCAGGGTGAACGCCTCGCGGAGGTCGTCGGGTAGCTCGAGGATCGCCCGCTCGGCCGCCGCGCGGAATTCCCGGTTTTCCGAGACGCGCTCGGGGGACGGGCTGGCGTCCACGACAAACTCCGGGAGTTCTTCCCGACCATTTCTCTGGTCGCGAGCCTGCTTGCGCCAGAGGTTCCGGCCGATCGCGTAGAGCCAGGTCCTGAGCGACACGTCCGAACGGATCCGGTTCAGCGAGACCCAGAAGGCCGTGAAGGTCTCCTGGGTCAGGTCGGCCGCCCGATCCGAGGAGCCCGTCAAGCGGCAGAACCATCGGAACAACTCCGCGTACGAGGTGCGCACGAAGGCCGTGCGCGAGGCCCGGTCGCCCAGTCGTGGTTTCCGGTCGTCTTCTGGCTCGTCGCCGTTCAATGGCCCCGCGCCCCCGTGGTGTCCAATCAGGTTGTACCCCAATTGGACGTTGTGTTGCGCGGGTCGGACGGATTTTTTCTCTGGGTGATGGTTCGGTGGCAGGTGAAAGACCGCGCGGGCCGCAAGTCATCAGGAGGAGAGAGGCTTCCCCAACCGTTCGCGCTTGGCCTTCAGGAAGACGAGGTGATGCTCGACGTGCTTGGTGTAGCCCTCGACCATGCCGGCGAGGGTGAGGACGCCTTTCCGGTTGTGCGTGCCGATCCGGGAGAAGGCTTCGTCGGGCAGCTTGCGGAGCACGCGACTCCATTGCCGTCGACCGACTTCGAAGAGCGTCAGAGCGTCCTCGAGAGATTGCTCGTCGGGCAGGAGGCGGCTGACGTAGGCTGACTCGTCGGCGTAGAGGAGCGTGGGGTTGTCTTCGGTCAGGATTCGTTTCATGCGATCGATGGCGATGTCGTCGCTGTCGGCGAGGTGGATGACCAGTTCCTGGATCGACCAGTCTCCGGGACCGGGCCGGCCGAGCAAGTCGTCGCGAGTCAGGCCGTCCACGGCCCGGCGTAACGTCTCGCCTCTGGCGGCGAACGATTCAATGATGTCACGGTTCATCGCAGTCGGACTCCGATCTTCGTTGTAGAGGAGGGACAAACGGCTCCGCCGCCAATCCGACACTTTCTGCGCTCTCTTGGTTCGGAATGCTGTGTGAGAGTGAGCCGAAAGGGAGGGTGCCGTCGCGTCTCTGCGGTCGGGCCGCTGGGTTGTGTGGGGTCGGTGACGTCCATTCGCCTCGATCCGTTGTGCGCCTGTCTTCCCGCCGGGGTGACCCGCCGTGCCCTGGCCAGCGTTGGTGGCGCAGGGGCCAGGGAGGCATCCTCACACCGACGGCTCGATCCTGGACCTTGCGTCCATTCTCGACTCGGGTCTCGCGCCGTAAGCCACTGATCAGATTGGCTTTAACTGACTGGATGGGCGAGGCGTCTTGACCTTGGAGCCGTTCGGTAGGACGGGGCAAAATCCGCTTGATGTTCGTACCTTTCATCGAGCAATAGATCAACCATGGGCCCGGAAATTCTACCCATAAATCCAAAAAATCCTTGTGAAACTGTTGGCCTCGGCCTGCCGGCCCTGTCGCCGGCCGCGCCCGCCCGCCCTCCCCTGGTGCCGGAGCGCAGCGACTTCCTCGACGGCGACGCACCGGCCGCCGACAAGGTTGCCGCCTTCCTCACCCGCACCCTGGAAGCCACCGGCAGCGCCGCCGACCAGGCCGCCGCCGCCCTGGTCCCCTGAATCTGCGACGCCCTGCTGTCGAATCACTCCGTCAAAGCCTACGGCCGCGACTTCCTCGACTTCGTCCGCCATATGCAGGCCCCGGGCGTCGCCCCGCTGCAAATTACCGCCAACCACTTGAAGATGTACAAGCCGGCCGAGCTCCGCAGCGCGGAAACTTGCTTGACCGCGCCCTTGCCGCCCGTATACCATGCAGTGCATGGCGGAATAAGCGATGGAGCCGGCAACGGCGCGGGCAGCCCCAATTCAACTCCGGGATTTACGCCTACGATGAGCGCAGCCTCCACGTCCGTTCCATATCTCGTCATCGGCACTCCGTGTTACGGCAAGCAGGTGACGACCAATTACGCGGGATCGCTGCTGAAACTTCAGGCTGCATGTCATGAGCGTGGCATCCACATGCAGGTTCATATGCTCGGCGGCGATGCGCTGATAACCCGGCGCGACAGAACCTCGTCGCGCAATTTCTCGCGGAAGAAGCCGCAACGCATCTGCTTTTCATCGACGCCGATATCGGCTTCGAGCCAGCCCAGGTTTTCCGCCTGATGCAGTTCGATGCGCCGGTGTCGGCGGCAATCTACCCGGTGAAGCGCCTCGATTGGGACAAGGTCGCAGCGTGCATCCAGGCGGGGCTGGCCCAGTTGCAATCGGCCGCACTGACATATACTGTGCAATTTGGCGATGGGCCGATATCGGTCCAAGATGGATTTGCAAAGTCAAGCTATGCCGCCACGGGATTTCTGATGATTCAACGGGAGGCGCTGTTGCGCATGATTGAGAAGTACCCGGAATTGAAATACCAGCACGAGCACGGCCCGAAGAACGAATCGAGCGAGAGCAAATGGCGGTACGCCTTGTTCAACTGTTTAGTCGACGAAAAGACCGGGTACTATCTCAGTGAAGACTACAGTTTCTGCCGCCGCTGGACGGACATCGGCGGTGAGATTTGGATCGACCTGCAAAGCCGGCTGACGCACGTCGGCTCGTTCAATTTCGAGGGCGACTTCTCAACGCAATTCAGCCCGTCGTCCGATCCGGAAGGGGACAAAAACGGGGAATAGTGCCAGCCCCGAGTTTTCCTTGACACCGAGTTTTCCTGACACCGAGTTTTCCTCTCTGGCACCGAGTTTTCCTCGGCTCGGCCGGGGTCGGGCTGCAAGTGTTTTGAGGCGAAGGTCAACTTTCAGCGGGACACCGCCCTCCGAATCGCGACTTCGCCTCCTCGATCATCCCGATTCCTCGGAACGGCCTCATCCCCCGTCCGAGTGACGGGGGTGAGGAGCCGAGTCGGTATGGGCACGGCTTATTGGATGAACACATCGCCTTTCTTGTTGCCGGAGAAAGTATTGGACGACACGACGATCGATTGGGCATCGTACCCGTAAACTCCGTAACCGCCGTTGTTATCGATGGTGTTATAGGTGATGAAGATGTCGCTGGCACCGTTCAGTCCCACGCCATCGCCACCGTTGTCGTCGATGGTGTTACGGGTGATGAAGATGTAGCTGGCACCGTAGACCCACACGCCTTCGTTAGCGTTGCCCAGGTTGGAAGCGCCGCTCGCGTTCGTGCCGATGTCGTTCCCCTCCAGGTAGCCGTTGAGCACGCCGGGATCAAACTCGACCCCTTGCAATCCGTTGCTCGAGATGACGTTGCCGGACCCGGTGGTAGTCCCGCCGATCGTGTTGTCATCGCCCCCAGAATCGTCCTGCACGCCATCGAAGTGGTTGCCAAGGGGTTTCGAGCCGCCTGCGTTCGTGCCAATGTCGTTCCCTTCGACCCAGTTCGTACCCGAAGCGAGCTCGACGCCGTCATTCCCGTTGTCGGAGATGACGTTTCCGGCCGTGCTCCCGATTCCCCCGACGAGGGTCTCAGTCGAGTCGTTATCGAGCAACACGCCGTCGTTACTGTTGCCCAGGCCGGCGGATCCATTCGCGTCTGTGCCGATGTCGTTCCCCTCAACCACGTTGCCGCTGGTAGGGGAGTCGCTGATCTCCACGCCGTTGAAGCCGTTGGCCACGATGACGTTGCCGGACCCGGTGGCTGTCCCACCGATCGTGTTAGCCGTGGCACCGTTATGGACGATCACGCCGTCACTACCGTTGCCCAGAGCGGGCTTGCTGGCGGCGTTCGTGCCGATATCGTTCCCCTCGACCACGCAGTTCGAGACGTCATTGAGGCTGACACCGTTCCACGTGTTTGCGCAGAGGACGTTGCCGGGGCCGACCACATCGGAGCTGGCGCCGTTGTCGATGACGACATCGTCGTTACCGTTGCCCAGGGGGTAATAAGCGGTTTTATCGGTGCCGATGTCGTTGTCTTCGACTCGATTGCTCATCGTGCCGGCGCCACTGATCTCCACGCCGTTGGTCAGGTTGCCCGAGAGCACGTTGCCGGATCCGGTGACAGACCCTCCGATGGTGTTGTCCGCGGCGCCGGCGTAGATGAGCACTCCGTCTTCGAGGTTGCCCAGGGCGGAGGTGCCCTGCACGTTGGTCCCGATGTAATCGCCCTCGACCACGTTGCTGGTGGTACCGGTCTCGGTGATCTGCACGCCATTGACGCCGTTGGCGGAGATGACGTTGAGGTCGGCAGTCGAGGTCCCGCCAATCGTGTTGGACGTGGCTTGTTCGTTGACGGTCACTCCGTTTGAGGCGTTGCCCAAGGCGATCGTGCCGGTGTAATCGGTGCCGATGAAGTCTCCCTCGACGACGTTCGAGGCGACGTCAGTCAGCACCACGCCGCTGCCGAAGTTTCCCGAAATGACGTTGCGGGATGCGGTCGAGGTCCCACCGATGATGTTGCTATTGGCGCCCGACTGGATGAGTACGCCGTCGTTGAGGTTGCCCAGTGGGTTACCTTCCAAATCATAGGCCGAATCGCCGGTCTTGTCCGTGCCGATGTAATTGCCTTCGACGTAATTCTTAAACGTGCTGGAACCGGTGATCAGAACGCCATCGCCCCCAACGAGATTGCCATGAGAGTTGTGGCTTCTGTTGCTCGAGATGACGTTGTCGGACCCGGTAGCGGTCCCGCCCACGGTGTTAGAGTAGGCCCCACTGTCGATCTCAACGCCGTCGGTCTGATTGCTCAGAGATTCCACGCCGGAAGACTGGAGGCCGATGTAATTCCCCTCGACGACATTGTTTCTTGTGAAGGTGCCGGTGAGCTCGACGCCGGAGCCAGTGTTTCCCGAGATCACGTTAAGCTGGTTGCTGCTCGTTCCGCCGATGGTGTTCGCGACCGCCCCGGCCGCGAGCTCGACGCCGTCGCCTTGATCGGCCTCAAGATCGGTGCCGGAATCGTCGCAGCCGATCTCGGTGCCGACAACCACGTTGTCTTGTGTGTTACTACCCGTGATGAGACTTTTCTTCTCTGTGTTGTTTCATCTGAGGCACCGCTGGAGAGTGAACGATGGCCGAAACTCATCGCATCGGTTTGGACGAGGTGGCGCGGCACTTTGAGGAGTTGGAGGATCCCGTTGCACCGTCAATCGACGGCATCTCGGTCAGTGTGTGGTCACGCTCTGATGGCGGTTGGCCGGGGCTGACGGCCGACCGCGATGCAAGTGGGCGGCGGAAGAAGAGTTCTCGGGAGGCGCTCGACTGCCAACGGGATCCGCCAGGACGTCTTCGTCGCGTCTCGTAGCTCAAGCCGGCCGCCCAGCCTGTGCAACTGGCTGCAACGTTGCGCACCACGGCGCGGAGGCCGCTGGCGTGACCCAACCGATCTGGCGGTCGAGGCAGACGGCCGGCGAAGCCACGATCGCGGCAGGGCCGGCACCGCACGGTGAGTGTCGGGCCAGCGAATCGGGCTGTCGCTCGGGCAGTGGCCGCGCGAGAAACCAACGAGATCACGGCGACCGAGGTCGAAGCTGGTGGACATCAAAGGCGCCTCACACGACGACGCAGGGGACCCAGAAAGCGACGCGAGACGACACGAGGCGAAGCGGAACGCGGCACAAAGGAAACCACGAGACGTGCTCAAGCGGTCACGACACAGCGACGAGAAACTGAGGAGACAGCTGAACACAGGAGCGTGACCACCGAGAAGGGTAGGCCGTCAGGAGACGCGAACTACCCAAGTACCGGCCCGAGGAAACCGGGGTCGCGGGGAAAGGGCGAAGTCGATCGGGACGTGACGTCGCGCCCGTGACGGTAAGGAGACGATCGAAGTCCGCTAACGTGAGCAGCCGCGGTGTCCGTGAAGCGACGCCGCGGTCGCAGTCAGGGGGATCGAAAATACTGCACTGGAGTCTGGATATCACTATCGGGAGGATGAGTCGCGGATCGTGATAAGCAGATGCGGGAGAACTTTGTTGGCTGAGACGCAATGTAGTGAAGAACATTGGCGCGAAAGTGTAGCTAGAAACGGAGTTGGGGTGGAGCGAGAGGGAGTAGGAGGGACCCCGCCTTGCCCATTGCCCGAGATGACGGTAATGACGGTCTTTGACCCGCCGATTGTGTTCTGTTGCCCCCACTATCGATGGAGACTCCGAACTCACCGTTTGGCATCCGCACCTCGCTGGAGTCACTGGTGATGTACAGGCCGATGTAGTCGTCCTCGACGACGTTCTCGTCTGCGTTGGTGGAGAGCTGGACGCCGTACTCGAGGTTGCCCGCGATCTCGTTGAGTCCGGATGCGGACGTACCTCCGATCGTGTTCTGAGCGGCTCCCTCCTCGAGGAGCACACCGTCGTCGGCATTGGGCACGGGCCTCGAGGTGTTCGGGCTGCACCCGATGTATGAGTTGAGTACCACGTTTTGAGAAGAGTGGTTGATTACGACGCCATCACCGGAGTTCCCCGAAATGATGTCGAGATTGCTATCTGATGCGCCTCCGATCGTATTTCCGTTGGCACCGTTCTCGAGGAGCAAGCCGTCGCCGGTATTGGCCAGAGCGGTCGTGGCTGTCTCGCCGCATCCGATGTAGGAGCCTTGTACCACGTCGCCTGTGGAGGCGGAAATTACGACGCCATTGCCGGAGTTCCCCGAGATGATGTCGTCCTGGAGAGTGTCAGAAACGGTCTTGTACTCGACCACTCCGTTGTTGCTGTTAGCCGCTGGCTGTCCGTTAGGGTTGATGCCAATCCAGTCGTTGCTGATCGTGACGTCGGAGGCGCCGTTGACGTACACGCCGCCCCTCTGGAATCCGTCGATCGCCAGCCCCGTGACCTGGGTGCTGGAGGCGGTGATATTCAGCCCGACTGCCGACGAACCTGTGCCCGTACCGAGGAGCTCGATGAGCGGCTGCACCCAAGCGGCACCGCTCTGCGAGGGTCCTTCGATTGTGACCGAGTGAGTGATCGTCGGCAGGGCGGATGGTACGGTGATCGTCTCCACTGAGTTCGTGGTGTCTTGGAAGTTGATGATGTGGGGACTGGTGCTGGTCGAAGCGTTGGATTGCGTGATCGCCCAATTGAGGCTATTTGTGCCGTTGTCTGTGAAATCCGTGACGGTCCAGGTGGTGCCCGAGAGCATCTGGCGTCCTTCCAGCGGTTCGACGACCATGAAGGTCCGGCGGCGGCCTTGGCCCTGGTCGTCATCGTCGGCTTCCTGGGAGTCGCCACCCAGTGGATCCGGGCCGAGCGGAATTACGGCGAAGCCCGTGACCAGGAACGCCGCGCCGCGGATAACTTCCGGCTCGCCCGCGGAGCCGTCAACGACTCCCTGACCCGGATCAGCGAGAACCGACTCTTCGCCGAGCCGGGCCTGCAAGACCTGCGCAAAGACCTCCTCTCCTCGGCCCTCAACTACTACCAGCAGTTCGTCAAGGTCGGTGGTGAGGATCCCTCGTCCCGGGTGGAGTTGATGGAAGCCTACACGCGCCTCGGTTCGATCACGCGCGACATCGGCTCGATCGAGGAGGCCAAGTCTTACTTCCTCAAGGGCCTGGAAAGCACGCGATCTCTGGCCGAGGTTCACTCCGGAGACGCTCACCTGATGGCGGGCCGGGCCGAAACCCTGCTGGCCCTCGGTGACGCTCAGTTCCTGAGCCGCCAGGTGGCCGAGGCCCTCCAGGCCATCGCGCAGGCGGTTGCCATCTACCAGGTGCTGGTTCGCGCTCATCCCGACGACGCGGGCCTGCGTAAAGGATTGGCACGCGGTCTTCGATCGCTGGGACAGCAACAGAGTTACGCAGGACGATTGACCGAGTCGGAGGCCGCGCTCCGCCTCGCCGTCGAGACCATCGCGGGCCTTCCCGATCCCAAAGCACGCCTCTTGCTGGCGAAGCTGCACCAGGAACTGGGCAACACGCTGGCCCGGAGCGCGGGCCACATGAAGGACGCGACCGATTCGTTTCAGGCCGGGATCGGCATTCTCGCGGCCCTGGTTGAGCGGGATCCGCGGGATTTTTGGCTGAAGAGCGACCTGGCGAATAATCAGCTCCACCTCGGCGATTATCTGATTTTCCTCAATCGGTTCGGCGATGCGCTCAACGTACTCATCCGGGCGCGAGACGCTCGTCCCGCTGGTCCGCGACAATCCCCGTGTCAGCAGCTTCCGGTACACGCTCGGCTTGGTTGATTACGTCTTGGGATCCAGCTTTTTCGGGTTTGGGCGCTACGACGAGGCGTTAGCTTCGTACCAGAGTGCGCTCGAGAACGTCGGCGGGGTCGTGCGCGAGAATCCGACCGAGGAGCGCTATCAGTCCCCCGGGGTGTCCGGGATCCTCCTTTCGACGGGAGAGCTCCATCGCATCATGGGAAATCTCGGCCCGGCGCTGACCACGATGAAATCGTCCCTGGAAGTCCAGGAAGCGTTGACCGCCAAGAACCCGGAGAGCCTCATGAACCAGGTCAATCTGGCGATGGTCCACCGCTCGATCGGCAACGTGCAGGTCGAGGGCGGCGATGCCAGGACGGGGATCGCGTCGGCGCGGCGGGCGCTGGCGATCCTGGAGCCGCTCCTGGAGAAGAACCCGCAGCATATCATGGTCCTCAGCGAGCTTTACCCGGCCAAGCTGACCCTCGGGGCGGGACTTCGACTTGAGGGGCAGATCGACGAGGCCCTACGATGGTATCAACGTGCCGAGGCCCACCTGACGTCGCTTTTGACCCCGGATCCCTCGAACGAGGAATATCGAGTCCAGCTCGCCCTCTGCCTCGCCCGGATCAGTGCCCTGGAACGAAGCCTGGGACGAACCGCAGATGCGTCGGGTTCGTGGGAGCGGGCCCATGCCCTCGTCGAAAAGACGCCGCATGAGTTGCCCGAGCGTCTCTTCAGTCTGGCCGTGATCCGGTCCGTTCATGTCCCTCTCATTGCCGGCAAGGGAGCGGACGCGGAGACGCGGAGACACACCGAAAGCGACCAGGCGCTGGAGCCCCTCCAGCAGGCTGCCGCGAAGGGATTCCGCAACGTCGTCTGGCTCAGACAAGATCCGGACCTCGAACCGATTCGCTCTCGCACCGAGTTCCAAGCCTTGATCCAGACCATGCAGAACGAACGGAAGACCAGCGCACCTTGAAGTTGACCCAGCAAATGGGGTTGGCTCGCGCCGGCGCGAGGTTGCCGAAGAGGCGTCAGCAACCGATGTCGCGACCATGGTCTTGTCCGAAGGACGCCACGGAGAGGTTTTCGACACCGTTTTTCTCGGTCACATCGACCGAAGCCGGCTTTTTCGAAAGGTGACCTTGGGCGGCGATCGGCGGTCTGAGGGGCGTTTCCGTGAAATCAGAGGGTCGTCCTGAGCAGTCGGTCCCAGACCGGCGGCCCCGCACGTGAAATCCGCTTCATCTGGCGGAATCGCCTCCCACCGATCGGCCGGCCGAGTTGTAATTGGTGACCTCGGGGTCGTCGGGGTCAGACCGGGCCGTCGGGGTCAGACCACAGGCCGTCGGGGTCAGACCACAGGCCGTCGGGGTCCGGCCGTCGGGGTCGCCGTCGGGCCGGGTAGACCTGGGTGGTCACCCACCCAGGCCCCCCACAGATCCAGACGTGTACGTTAAACACATCTGGATATTCATCTCATGACTTCGCTACGCCGCTCAGCAGGCCGTGGACCACTCGGGCGAGAGGAAAGTCGGTGTCGGAGGAAAGTCGGTGTCATAGCGTCAGGCAAGCTCGAGAAGGGAGGAAGAGACTCGAACTCGGAACCCTTTCATGGCAATCCTGCGGGTGAACGAATCCCGCCCGGCAGAGCTTAGCCAGCAGCCAGAAGCGAGTCTTGCGTGGTGGCGGGTGACCGTCACTGCGAAGCGTAGTGGCTATAGAAAGAGAAGTGGGGATGCCTCGATAGGCGGCCAAGGCGAAACTGTTGAGGTCTCGCAACCGCACTTGCAGGAGGTCATCCCCATGAGTAGCAAATCATACCGTGCCACGCGCGTCAACGAGGTGAACTGGGAGCAGATCGCCCGCGGAAAGGAGGGCTTGGGCGCGACAGTGGGTATCGACGTAGGGAAGTTTGATCTGTTGGTGATTTGTCGCTGGGCCGATGGGCGGTTCGAGCGTCCCTGGCGGGTCAAAAACCCCTGGGAGATCCCGACGTTAGTGGGCGTCCTGAAGCAGGTCAAGGCGGACCGGAAGCTGGTGGTGGCTTTGGAACCCTCGGGAACGTATGGAGAGGCCTTACGACAGGCGCTGGGGGACACCGGGATCGAAGTCCAGCGCGTCGGTACCAAGGCGTCCCATGATTATGCGGAGGTCTTCGACGGCGTGCCCTCGCAACACGACGGCAAAGATGCGGCGGTGGTCGCCGAGCTGGCGGCGTTGGGTAAGGCCAAGCCCTGGGCGTACCAGGCCGCCGATTCCTGGGAGGAGGAACTGGCGTATTGGGTGGAAGAGATGGTGGTCCAACGGCAGATGCTCATGCCCTGGCAGGGACGCTTGGAGGGCCTCTTGGCGCGTCATTGGCCGGAAGCCTCGCAGGTCTTGAAACTTTCCTCAGGGACGTTGCTGCGGATCTTGAAGCGTTATGGGAGTCCGCAGGCGTTGGCCGAGGACGCGGACGCCGCGACGCAGTTGGCCCGCTGGGGTCGATCGCTGCGGTCGCCAGCGAAGATCGAGGAGTTGCTGACCGGTGCGCGATCGAGTGTCGGTGTTCGCCCAGGTCCCTGGCAGCAGCGTCAGATCCAGGAGTACGCCGAGCGGGCGCTGGCCGCCCGGCAGCAGGCGAATCGGGCGCAACGGCGGTTGCGTCAATTGGCCGCGGGGCATCCGGTGCTCCAGGCGCAAGGCAAGGTGGTGGGTGTGCCGACGGCGTGTGTCTTGTGGGTGAGCACGGGTGACCCACGCGACTTTGATTCGGCGGGAGCCTACCGCAAGGCGATGGGGTTGAACTTGGCGGAGCGGAGCAGCGGAACTTACCAAGGGCGGTTGCGGATTAGCAAGCGGGGCAGTGCGCGGACGCGGCAATGGCTCTATTTTGCGGTCTTGCGGCTGGTGCAGCAGTGCGGCGTACGTCCCTGGTACGAGGCCAAGAAGGCCCGCCATGAAGGTGAGGCACGGCGGGTGCTGGTGGCCGTGATGCGGAAGCTGGCCGTGGCGCTGTATCACGTCGGGGTGCGGAACGAGGAATTCCAACCGCGGCGGTTATTCGGCCGGATCGGACGGCGTAGCGGCCGGTCGGCCCAGCGGTCCGGCGCGAGCAAGCAGCGTGCGTGAGGATGGATCAACTCCCGAGGGGAGAAGACGTCGCGTGGGCGGATGGTACGGGGAGGGTGGTGAGATCGCATCTGTTGGAGAACTGTTTATGGATTTATCGCATTGAGGCCAATCCCGGGATGCCGAGGGGCGGCATCGTGCCGCCCGCCCCGGTCTTGGCCCCTGGGTCGGTGCTCGGGTCGCGTCCCCGCGTTGCCCTATCCTCCGCCCAGGCTCCTCCAGTGTATTCGGCGCTACGGCCACCCGGCAATCCCGGGCCGGGTCGCCCGCTCGCGAGGCGGGGCCGAGGGATTCGCCCGGGATCGCCTGCCTGTGCCAGGAGGAGGTCCAAGGGTCCCTGCCCCCGGGAGGATCGGCGCCGTGGTGCGGGGTTCGACGTATTGAGTTATTAATTTCACATGTAGTTTTATTTTTTGTGATAAGGAGGATTGTCCGCGAGCGGATCGCAGTTATCTGAGGCCACCGATCTGTCCTGCCACCTTTCGCGAGTTGTCTTCGCGCCCCTGCGGGGATGCCCAGCGTAGTTTCGAGGGGCACGGACAGAGGTGCTCGGTAAAATCTCCCATACGGCCAATTCGGCGATCGGGCTTTGGGCACGATACGCTCGAGGTGACAGACTTGAGTTACCCGATTGGCTCTGTCCCAGATCGGCCCTGAGAGACGCACGATCCGCAAAGATGAGCAGGTTCTAGTGGGCAACTGATCAGACCAACGGATAGTATCCATACGGTCAGCGATCGCGTTGTCCAATGAGGCCGCCAGCATCCCTCAAAAAAAGTCGAAAAACCGGCCCTTGACTTTCAAGGACAGACAGCGAGTCCCGATGCCGTGCGATCGAGCCCCGAAATCTTCGCTCGCGGGAGCCACCGTTGTTGACACCAGCGGGGGCCGCGCCGAGCGCCGCAATGGCTTGGCGCATCTCGGTCCTACCGGGGTCCTCGAACAGGGCGCAGGGACATGAGGGTCGCTCGGGAACCTGAGAGACCCTGCCGTTTCCACCGACATCTCCGGCTCGGGAACCGGAATACCAACTCCCCGTGCCCCCGGCTGCGCGTCCCGGTCGGTGGGAGCCAACCGGACGCACGGGTGGTATCGCCAAACGAAGGCCACGAAGTGCGGCGAAATGAGCGGCAGGGAGTCGGAGCGTCCCAGAGAAGCGACGAAGCGGGGGAACTCGACCGAAGGACCCCGCGGAGCGAAGGGGATGCCGTTTCCAACGACCGTCGGAGGGAACCATGGCGGGTGCATCGGAACCCGTGGACGTGTCCCCGAAACGACGGCGGATAGCGGCGGCGGCGAAGGTTTGAAACGAGGAGCCGTGTGCGTTAATTGCGCGAGCACGGATTTGTGGGGGGGCTAGGTGGGAAACCACCCAGACCTACCCGGCGGGAAAAACTCGGTGTCACAATCGCGGCAACAACCGCGGCGATGTCCTCGCCGAGGACGACGATCGCGAAGCTTTCCTCGTTGCGCTGGGCCGCACCAAGGACCGCTACCCCGTTCGGCTCTTCGGCTACTGCCTCATGTCCAACCACTTCCATCTTCTGATCCGGCCCGAACCCGGCCAGACGATCAGCCGCATCCTCCAATCCCTCACCGTGGCACACACCTGGCGCTACCATCGCCGCCACCGGACCTCAGGCCACGTCTGGCAGGGGCGATTCCAGAGTCCGGTGATCCAGGACGATCGGCACCGGCTCGGGGTCCTGCGCGACATCGAGGCGAATCCCCTGCGAGCGGGGATGGTCCGTGATCCGGCCGATTACCGCTGGTCCAGCTATCGGTGTCACGGCTTGGGGCAGGATGATCCGCGATTGAGCGGCTTCCCCGAATGGAAGGAGCTCGGCGGGACCGAGGCGGAGCGGCGGCGGCGGTGGCGAGCGAAGGTGCGCGCGGCGCAGTCTCGGACGGAACGGGAAGCCGTCCGGCGCTCGCTGAGCAGCGGCCAGCCGTTTGGGTTCAGCGAGTGGTCCGAGGCGACAGCGAAGCAGTTGAATCTCCATCGGGAACCGCGACCGAGGGGGCGACCACCGAAAAGACGATCTGACACCGAGTTTTCCCGTGATACCGAGTTTTTGAAAAGGTGATGCGCGTCGGTGTCGTCGGACGAATGGCACTAGCTTAGGCGTAACAGTTTATGCCATTGGAGTTTAAGCGCGGATCGCCAGACAGATTTGCAACGATTGCAGATATTCGCTTGTAATATTAGTAGAGAACTTTGCCTCAAATCAAGCCACATGGACCCAGCCTCATATCCTCCTGAGTACGATCGACGGGAAGAATCTCACGGCACAACTCGTTTTCTGAAAATGAGTTGCGCTTAAGCTAGTGCCATTCGTGTCGTCGGACCGAAGCTGCGCAACAGAGGGACGCCCCTCCTCGCGGGAAGCAACGCGAAACTTCGGCGGTGTCGGCCTGGAGCCGATCTTCTTCGGGATCAAGAGCAAGGATCTCGCCCCGGGCAGGTGGCCGAAGCCAGTGAAACGGAATTCAGGCCGGCTAGCGAGCGAGACATCGATCAGGCTGGTTGGGCAGCGAGCCCCCGGGCGGTACCGGCCCGGTCGGATCCGGGGCAAGCGGGCGAGCCGGCCCGGCTGCGGTCGCACCCCGGCGGCCCGGCGACCGCGCGCCTGGCGGCGCGGGTCTCCTGGACCGATCCCGCGACCGACCGGAGGACGGCCTGCCGCCTTCACTGTTGACGGTCCCCACGACCCGCCCGCCGTTTGGGGCGAGGAGCAACGGCCGGGCCGGGTCGACGGTGGGAGACGGAACTGGGGGAAGTATTCGCTACGTCCTGGTTATTGCCCACTCAACGAAAGAATTGTCGGTACACATAATAACCACAACTAATATAGATTCCAGCAAACACGATGACGCTGGCGGCGATGCGTAGCTTGAGGAAGAAGCCGCCCTGATCGAACTGCCACGCGATGTGGGCGAAGTCGATCCCAACGACGATCTCTATCACGCCCACCATCGAAATGGCCAGGGGAAAGGCCGCCAGGGCCGAAGCGTGGTAATGGCCGGTCAGCTTGCCGAGTCCTAGCAAGAGCAGAAACATCGCCACGCCTGCGATTAAGCCTCCGATGAACTTCATCAGTCCGCGGAACCGCGTGTTGGTGAGGGCCGCTTCGAGTGATTTATGCCACCTCAGGGGAGGGATCGAGAGCATCATCCCGATGACTCGGTCTTCGAATTGTCGCAGTTGGCTGAACATCGCCTGAGCTTCCTCTTGCTTGAGTTCAAGCCGGCATTTCGGGCAAAGGTCACTCAACGACTCTCGGCCCCAGATGGAGATCGGGCGCCCACACTTGGGGCAGATGAGGCCGGGACCGGGCATCTCATCGCTGAGATCGACCGGCTTCCAATTCGGGGCCTTCAAGATTCGGACCAGGCCGATGAACGATAGGATCGCCACGGTGAACGAGGCGAACATCGCGTATCGCGACGCGGGATTCGGCCAAGGCCCGTTCATATCCACCAACGACGTGACCGCGGCAATCACCGACATGATGAGCAGAAAGTGAAGAATGAAGGCAACCACGGAAATCCTTCCGAGAAGGGGAGGAAAATCCTCGCCACGGCCGGGGGGACGAGGATAGCTCAAGGTTCTCTTGCTAGATAAACTGTAGTGTCCCCGTATCACCCGCCCTTCGGATGAATCTCGTGACTTCCCATCTCCCCGACGGCAGACCGAGATGCCGTCCGCACTCATCTCATCGCCGGTCCCGGCCAAGCCGAAGGGTCGGCCAGGGGCCGGCTACCGAGTGGATAGGAGGAAGCCGGCGAGACCCGCCAGGGAGCCGTTTTTTTCTGGGTATTGGAAAGAATCTCGGGGATAATGGCGGGTTGGGGGCCGAGAGTTTTATCCAAGTAACAGAGGTTGGACGTATCATCGTCTTGATGAAGAGGGAGCCCCGCCCCGTGGATATGCAAGCCGTTCCAAACCCGACGGGCTCTGTCACGCAACTGATCGCTCATCTCCAGTCCGGGGACCCGAGCCTCAGCGCTGAGGCGGCGCGGCGGATCTCGGAGCGCTACCTTCCCAGCCTCCTGACCCTGGCTCGCCGCCATCTCGACCGGAGGATCCGGGTCCTCCAGGACGAGGAGGACGTGGTCCAGTCGATGGGCCGGAGCTTCTTCAACCGGGTCCGCCGCGGCGACTTCGACCTCGGCGACCGCGACGCCCTCTGGGCCCTGCTGGTGACCATCACGCTCAACAAGGTCCGCAACGCGGCCGATCACCATTTCGCGGCGAAGCGGGACCTCCTTCGCAAGCAGCCGCTCCCGTCTTCCGACGAGAGTCGGTCGGATGCTCCGCACGAGGCACCGGTTCTGGAGTCCGACGGGCCGACCCCGGCGGAGGCCACCGCCCTGAACGAGGCGCTGGAACGGCGGCTCCAGGACCTCCCCGAGCCGGATCTGCGGCAAGTCGCCCTGATGAAACTGGAAGGCTACACCAATCACGAGATCGCCGAGCGCTTCGGTGCGGCGAACGGAGTATCGAGCGAAAGTTGAACTTGATCCGTAAGCGACTGGGAAGCCGCCATGGAAGATCCGTGTAAGTTCCAAGAGCCCTGGCCCGTATAACGTGTCGATGGCCAAGGACTCCCGGAGTCGCGACTCACGCCCCGGAGAATCAGGCTCGCACATCGGATCGGAAGAGAGGCCATAAGCGGCGAACTCGTCAGGGGGCCGTCGGAAGTCAGTGACGACCATTCTCCGGGCACCGCGTCTTACCCAGGCTCCAGCCGATGGATCGCCTCCGGGTTCGCCAATAGGATCCGTTACGATCGGATGCCCCTCATGCGGATCTCAATCATGCGGATGGCCGGCGCCCCCTCCCGCCCGTTTTCGCGGACTCGGGCCGCCGTCAGTCACAAAAGTTACTGGTTGACGTATACGCTCAAGACGTCTCTAATAGGGATTGATTGGACACCTCGGCTTGTGGGTGAGCCCGGCGTCTTCGCCCCGACAGCGCGGCGTGCGAAGAGGCTCTCGGTCGTCGCTTCGGGCGGTCGATCGCCACTCGTGGGATTGACCCGAAAGTTACTTCTTGCCGTAAGGATTGACGACTCGACACGCACCGGGGCTTGGTTCAAGTCCCGGAGTGAGCATGTGGGGTCGAGGGCGAGATCGTGATCGGAGGAAGGGGATCGCCCGGATGACCCGGGCTGAAGGACGACTTTGGTCGGGAGACGCTGGCAATGACCACTCGCGATTCCGGCATCCGCATGACTGCCGACCCGCCTGATGCCGGAGTGTCATTCTTCTTGGGTAGCCAGACGCCGGCTGCGGCGGCACCTTCGACCACTTCCCCACCTCAATCGGGATCGCCGCTCCTGGATCACGAGTGGGGGGTCGGCGCTCGCTCCCATCCGCACGCTCGGCGAGGGTGCCTTCGGAGTCGTCTACCTCGCCGAGGACCGACAGCTCGACCGTAAGGTCGCGCTCAAGCTCCCCAAGCGCCCTCGGCCCACCTCGGAGCAGGACGCCACCGATTTTCTGTTCGAGGTCCGTCACCTCGCGCGGCTGGACCATCGGGGGATCGTGCCTGTTTACGACGTGGGCCGTGCCCAGGACGGACGCTGTTACGTCGTGTCGAAGTACATCGAGGGAGAGGGCCTGGGTCAACGGCTCAAGCGGCGAGGGAGGCTCAAACCGAGGGAGGTCGCGGAGCTGGTGCGCCAGGTCGCATCGGCATGCACCACGCCCATGCTCACGGGCTCGTGCACCGTGATATCAAGCCAGCGAACATCTTGCTCAGCCGGGAGGATCTCGGGTTTGACCCCGAGCTCGACCCCTCGCGGGCGGGTCATGCCATCCTGGCCGCGGCCGCTCGATCAGACGAGCCCGGCGTGCGCGGCCTCGAGCCGGAGCAGGCGTACGTCGCGGAGTTCGGCCTGGCCATCAAGACCGAGGACGTGCAGCTCGCCAGCCAGGTCGCCGGCATGCCCGCCTACATGAGCCCCGAGCAGATCACCGGCGATGTCGCTCATCTCGACGGTCGCAGTGACATCTTCAGTTTGGGGGTCGCTTCTATGAGCTGCTCGTCGGCGAGCGTCCGTTCCGCGGCGGGTCCCTCGCTGATCTGCTGAGGGAGATCTGTTCCGGCACCCCGCCGTCGCCCGATCGCTTGCATGCGGACGTGCCTGGAATGCTCGGCGCGATCTGCATGAAGTGCCTAATCAAGCGGCCCGCGGACCGCTTCCAGACCGGGAAGGAATTGGCCGACGCGCTCCGTCGGTGGTTGACGCTCGGGGAGAAGGCTCAAGACAAGCCGGGGGCGCCTCGTCGGTCCACCTCCACCTCCACCTGAACCTAAAACCTTCGGCGTGCTCTTGGCCATGGTGCTGGGTTGCCTGGTCGGGGGCCTTGCGGTTCACTGGTTCTGGTCAACTGTGGGCGTGCCAGCGGTGTCTGAAGCAAAGATCGCCGCAGACAAGAGGCCGCTCCCCCAGACAGGGTACATAGGTAACGTCCCCGCATCCGTGAAAAACCAGAGGGCTCCGATTCCCAAACGCTCTTCGCCCGAGTCGCCGCGCGACTCTGATCGGACGAAACGCACTTGGCGAGGCGGTGGGCCCGGCGGCTTTCGGTGAGACACATTATCCGCCGTGCCCGGACCCGACGCACCGCATGGATTCTTGACAGAATCGGGGCTCATGCCGGCGGGCCCGTCCGCTCTGTCAGTGGCACACTGGCCCAACGCCTCCGCCTCGTCGTTGCAGATGTCGAACACCTGGTCGAGATGGGTGATCCGCACGGATGACCTGGAGCGGCGGCTCCGGGACCTTCCCGAGCCCGACCTCCGCCAGGTGGCCCTGATGAAGCTCGAAGGCCATGCCAATTGCGAGGTCGCCGAGACGTTGGCGTCCTCGGAGCGGATCGCCGAGCGGAAGTTGAACCTGATCTGCAAGCGAGGGGAAGCGGGCGGCGAGCGCCGAAGACGAACGGCCCTGGGAGGCCACGCCGTGAGCAATCGTTCCCAAGGGACTCAGACCTGGATCGACAAGATCGCCACGCCGTTCGATCGGGCCTGGCGGGCGAACGTACTCGAGGGCGGTATCGGGCAGCGACCCCGGATCGAGGACTGCCTGGCCGGCGACTGGCCCAAGAGCACTCCGAGCTCCTCGGGGAGCTGGTGCAGATCGAGGTGGACTGGCGGCGCGAGGCGGGAGAGGCGCCGACGCCGGGCGAGTATCAGTCGCGGTTCCCCGGGCACGCCCGGACGATCGAACGGCTCTTCGAGGCGGCCGTCGCTCGGCCCCGGCGACCCGTCCTGGACGGTCCGGTCGCCGGCTCGGCCGACGCGATCCTGTTCGGCGGACCGGCGACGCCGGAGCGGCTGGGCCGGCCGGTCTTCATCGGCACCGGGCTCTGCAAGGCGGGTTACGATGCGGGTTGGGGCACCGACTATGCCGTCGAGTGTTTCACCGTCTTCCTGCCATTGGTCCCGTTGAAATCGGTCCACATCTGGCGAGAGAAGGAAGGCTCGACGAAGACGCGGGCGGCCGTCATCCCGATCCGCGACTCGGCCACCCTGTTCTCCCAGGTCCGGCTTCGTGGCTGGTCCCGCCTTTCCTGGCCTGCGGCCTCTTCTTCGGGGCCATCGCCGCTCTCTTGTGGGACGAATGTCTACTACGCCCGACACTTCTGGCTCGTCAGCCTCCTCGGGTTCGTCAGCATCCTATCGGTCGGCGCTCGGGCTCCTCGGAAGGTTCTGGTCCAACAGGAGGGCCGACCGCCCATGCAAGATCCGCATCTTGCTCGGACCGCATGCTCTCGGGATAAGCGATCCGGCGACCTGGCCGGACGACACCGTCGCCCGGGCGGTTCCCGGCCTCAAGATATGGTTGGGCGTGGAATCGTTTGCCGAGGCGGCCGAGCGGCTGCTGAAAAGCGAGGACTTTCGCCACGCGATGTGGGCCGCGCAAGGTGAGCACCGCCTGCGAGGACCGTCGTTGTGGCGAATGGATCACCGACCGGATCCTGGAACATCCCCGGGTCTCGGAGGTCCTCAAGAAGATCCGCCCGACGGCCCATCTCTGGCGACGGCCCAGTTCGGCGGACGCCGCGACGCCCCCCAGCCGCCGAGCGGAGACGGCGGTCGCCCTGACGCCTACGATCTGCCAGCGTCCCTGGCCCGGACGCTGCGACGCGGTCGTACAAACCCGAGGCTCCTGACGCCGACCCCGATGTAACGCTGTCGTATTCCGTGGCCCGGGAGGGCGGTAAGGTCGAGCCACTGCTAACGCAGGATCTCGAACAACTGGTCAGCACCTTCACCCCGGGGATGGTCCTGCAAGGTCGTTACGTGCTGGAGCGGGAGCTCGGTCGCGGCGCGATGGGCCTGGTCTTCCTGGGTCGCGACAACCGGCTCGACCGCCCCCGTGGCCATCAAGGCGATCCTCCCCAGCGAGAGCGGCTGGCGAGCTCGAGGCCAGGCCACCGAGAAGCAGTTCCAGGACCGGTTCCTCCAGGAGGCCAAGATCGGGGCCAACCTGACGCACCCGGCCGTCGCGACGGTCCATGACTTCGGTTACCACGGCGAGACCCCGTTCACCGTCTTCGAGTACGTCGCCGGCCCGACGCTGTACGACGTGATCAAGCGCCGTGGTCGCCTCCCGCTGGAGGAGGTTCGGCTGATCGTCGGGCCGCTCGCCCAGGCACTCGACTTCGCCCACGCGCGGTTCGTGGTCCACCGCGACTTGAAGCCGGCGAACATCAAGGCGACCGACGAGGGCGACTTCAAGATCCTCGACCTCGGCCTGGCGACCGAATTCCGTCGCCAGGCGAGTTGGTCGTTCTGCGGGACCCCCGCCTACGCCTCCCCGGAGCAGGCCTCCGGCCTTCCTGCCGATGGCCGTGCTCGCCCGGTATCCGCTGGCGGTGATCGCCTGGGAGTTACTCGCCGGACGGCGGCCGTTCGTCGCCAACGGCGTCGGTGAGCTCCTGGAGATGCATCGCAGCCACGAGCTTCCCCGCTCAGCGAGCTGGTCTCCGGGGTGCCGGAGTCTGTCGAGACCGCGCTCCGCCCGCGCTGAGCAAGGAACCCGACGCTCGGTACTCGACCTGCAAGCAGTTCGCGGTGGCGCTCGGCTGCCAGTTCCTCTCCGGACAGGCGCCGTCAACCGAGGTCCTGCTCGAGGCCGATGCGGGTGTAAATTCCACCTGGCGCAGAGCTTCCGGTTGGGGATGGGTGGCCGGCGCACGGTTCACCTGGTCTTGGGCCGCGACAGCCTCTGGTGCCTCCGCGGTGTGGTGGCCGATCGGACGCCGCTACGGCTCATCGACGACGTCCGCCGGTCGCTTGGCGGAAGAAGGCTATTCATCCGCACCGCGCAGCCGGGAGGTTTCGTCACCCGGTCGTTCAACTTCCGAAGCCGCAAGGAGTGTCGGAACTGGCATGAGGGGCTTCGCTCGGGACGGGATCGGGAGAGGGCCGCGCCGGGCGGCGATCCCGACCTCGAAAAGGTCACTACCGGCCCGGTCGTGCTGGTGAAGCGTCAGCCCACTCAACGCTATCAACTGCTGGGCCAGGTGGAGGCCCACGATCGCCGAAAGAAATCGTCGCGTGCCGGGATGATCACCCGGGCACGGATGATGGGGGCGGACGCCGTTGTCAACCTCCAGGAGGAGCGCGTCCCGGGCCAAGGCGCACCCTTTGGCGGTCAACCGGCTCGGCCATGCCGCCGTCGATTCGGAGGGGCATGGCAGTTGAAGGCCCGCTGGTTCGGTCGCCAGGTCGGGCGGTGGACGACGTTCTGCCTCGCGTTCATCCTCGGCGAGTTCCTCTTTATATGCCTCTTCTACTCCTGGGGCATCGGCAAGGAGATGGTCAACCGACTCGTCGGGACGCACCTGCCGGTGACCACACTGATCGCATGGATGGGGCTGATGCGTCTGATTCCCTTCGTGCTCTGCGTGGCGCATGCACCGGCTCCCGTGGGGGCAGCTCGTCAGGCCGGCTGCCGCCGCCGTCATCATCCTCGGCACCGCGCCGGTCGTCCTCAACGTCCTCGATCTGGCCGGCTCGATCCGGTCGGGACAGCGCGAAGTTGGCTTGACGGCCCTCCTGTATATTCTTCTGAGCCTACCGGACTTCGCGATCTACTTGTTCTTCGGGCAGAAGCTCTGGGGGCTCCGCTCGGACTATCGTTCGTTGTTGCTCGATGAGGATCGCCGACCTCCCTACGTCCGGAGGGCCTTCGGCTGGGTTGCCTGTGCCTCGTCAGGGGTGTACCTCCTGTTGATCCTGGCCATCGCGGTCTCCTCGTTCCTGGTGGGGCCTCGCCTCTCGTCGTCCCAGTTGGAAAAGATGCTCGAGGCCGAGTCGCTCTTTCAGCGCAGGAGTCAACAACATGACCGTGAATCCCGGTGAGGCGGAATCAGCCTTCAAGGAAGCCCTGACCAGGTATGGCCAGATCGCCAAGGAGTTGCCCGGCCAACCGATTCTCCGCATCAACATGGGGGCCGCGTCGCTGAACCTCGCATTGATGGCGGAGCAGTCGAACCGATTCGGCGAAGCGGAGGAGTGGTTCCGTCAGTCGGCCTCGATCTACGAGGCGCTGGCCGCCGAGCCGCGATGGCGACAAGAGGCGAAGCAAGAGGCGAACAAACGCCTGGCGGTCACGCGCACCGCCAGGGCCGTCCTGTTGTTGACCTGCCCCGATCCGAGGGACCCGCAACGTGGCGGAGGCCATCCGGTCGGCGCAGTCCAGCACCGAACTCGACAGGTTCAACCCGGAATGCTGGATCACGCTCGGGGTGCTCGAGCACAACACCGGACGCCCGCACCGGCGATCGGCGCGATCCAGAAGGCCATGTCGCTGCGAAACGGCGGTGACGCACGCGAATGGTTCTTGATGGCCGAAGCCCACGCCAAAGCGGGCGACCAGGGCGAGGCCAAGAGATGGTTTGATAAGGCCGCGAGCTGGATGGAGGTCAACCGCCCCGACGATCCAAACCTTAGAAAGCTGCGGGCCGAGGCCGCCCAGGTTCTCGGGAGAGCGAATTCACGGCCGTGGTAGGCCATGCCATGAGCGATCGTCTGCAACGGACCCAGACCTGGATCGACGCGATCGCCACGCCCTTCGATCGGGCCTGGCGGGCGAGCGGCGCACGGGCGGTATAGCAAGGAACGGATCGTGGACTGCCTGGCCGGCCTCCTCGGACTCCGGCATGCGGTTCCTCGGAGAGCTGAGATGACGATCGAGGTGGACTGGCGGCGCCGGCGGAGAGGGCGAAGCTCGGGGGAGCCCGCGAGTCACCTTGGTGCTCGGTCGCGGCGGGTCGCCCTTTGCGAGCCAGCCCGGCGAGTCCTTCGAGGCGATACTGGCCGGCCCAGCGCTGGGCGGTGCGGAGGGAGATGCCCCGGTCTCGGGCCACACGGGCCGGTGGGACCCCCTCTTCCAGGGCTAAGCGGAGGAGCTAGAACCGCTCGAAGGCCAAGGTGCGTTCGGCCTCTGAGAGGCCGTTGAGCGAAACCTGCGACATCGCCGGAAGCGCTCCTCTGGCACCGCAAAGGTGGCGGGTCAACCAGCCCGCCGATGGATGAACCGTTTATCGGTCAACCGCGCACATATAGCTTCGACAAAACCGCGCCATTTACCGGGTAAGTTAACAGTTTGCAGCCATTCACCATGCTCACAACTCATACCACAGGGTCTGCCGAGCGGATGGCGAACCGTCAGGTCCTGCACCTCATCCTCGTGGATCGTGAACGGGCCACAGACGAGCGGTGGCTGAGCGGGGAGTGGGCGGGTCATGTCCGCCAGGAGTGGGCAGGCTTGCCGGCGGGCTGCGCCCGCCTGGGGCTGCCACGGAGTGGCTCCGATGACGACCCGCAGACGGTCGCGGCCGATGCGTTAGGGATGTCGAGGACCATCCGTACCGGAGGGACGACCCAGGTGATCGCCGGTTGGGCCTGCCGATCCGCAGCGCGGCGGTCGAGAGCCTGATCCAGCCGATGAACCGTCGCAGGAACGGGACGGAGCCGTTCGGGAACGAGGAGGGACGGAGGCCCTGTTGCCGTGCGAGCGGCGTCCGTGAGCGAAGATGGTCGGGCGGAGCGTGATGGGTCTTGGCCGCGGCCGCACCCACGGGCCGATGGGACCGGTCGCCCTCGCCCTTGATCTGCACCGACAAGAACGCGATTGCACTCCGAAAGGGATGGCGGCTAACCCCCAGTTTCGTCGCACGATACAATGGGAGGTGTCAAGAACGTCCCGAAAGGCCGGACGATCTCGAATCACGTGGACGTCGGCGGGCACTGGTATGGACGCGACTTTCCGAATGCGGCGATCGTATCGGAACCAGGGTGCCTGGTGCCTCCCGGTGTTCTTGGCCTGGGCCGCCTTCGGTGCTTACCTCGCGCTCACCGATTCGAACATCCCTCATCGGATGGCCGCTCTTCTGTTTTTCGTGAGCGTGCCGCTGTTCATGGCGATGCTCGCGTTCTGGATGCTCTTGGCCTACTGGCGGGAAGCGTTGACGATCCGAGGCGATCGGTTGGCATTCCGAGGCGTCTTCCGCAGGACGGAATTCAATCTGCGGGACATCGCCGAAGGCCGATGGCGAACCCGACCCGTTGGCGGCAGCCTCGTCCTGCGGACGGAGCCCAAGCTCAGACTCAACGAGCGATGTCTGGGGATCGGCCACTATCTCGGCCGCGGTGTCGGGCGGCCCAGGGAGTCCAAGCTCACATTGAACTTCGGCAATTATGCGACGGATGAGAGCGAGAGCCTCGTGCGCCACTTCCGCGCAGTCCTCGAGCCTGATGTCCAGAGCGGGTGGAACCTGTTCGCCTACAAGATCACGACCGGCGAACCCGAGCCGCAGCCCAAAAAGCCCGGACCGGATGAGATCCTGCTCCGCCGGGACCGATGGGATCGATGGCTCTTGCCGACGACGCTTGTTGTGCTCCTGGTGGGTGTCCTGGTCTGGGGGATCACGAGGGAGGTCCGTTTTCTGCTTCCGACGCTGGGGCCGGTGGCGCTCTGGGCATACCTGCGTCTCACGACTCCGGCCGAGGGGATGATCGTTCGCCGGCTCTCGCACAGCTTTGAACCCGAGGCGAGACACTTCCTGGCTTTCTTGATCCTCTGGGGAATCGTCGCCGTTGTGGCTGTTTTTCTCATCGACGCCTGGCAACCCAAACAGGCCGCACCGAACGTGGCCATGATTGTTGTAGCCGTCATCTGGGTCATCGTCTTGCTCGTCGAAGGCGGGCTCCATGACCGGCGTCAAGCCCGTCGCGAACGCGAGAAGGCAGAACTGGCGGCGAAAGCACGCGGGGAACCCAGTTCCGATCCCTGGGATACCGTGTGATGGATCGGATGCCTCACACCGGAGACCCTCCGAGGTTTTATTTAGAGTCCCTAAAGTTTGGCAGCGATCGGGAGAGCGAGGCTCCGTCCGAGCCTGGAAACACGCGGCTCGGACGGAGCCTCGCTCTCCCGGAGTCTCGTTGTTTTAGGGGCTCTGAGGGTCGTTTGTATCTCACGGCCTTCCGCCGCTCCCGTTCTCTTGTTACATTTGTCCTAGTGCGGTCGAGAGGGGAGGGCCGGAGGACACGCTGATGAGCACCGTGGCTGCTCAAGAGGGTTCGAACGAGCGATCCGGGCGCTGGCAGGTCAGCCTGGCGGACCTGATCGTCCTGGTGCTGGCGGCCGGGGTTGCGGTGAGCGTTGTGCGCGGATCGCGGGACGTTTTGGGGACTCGTACCATGGCGTGGCGCCCGAGCGGGACCATTGCCGTAGAGCGCATCGCGGGACTTGTCCTCGAGGTATTGGGCGTCTTCCTGATCTTTATCCTGGCACGCGGTGTCCTCGGTCTGGACCGCCGGGATCGATCCCGATCAGGGCGTCGCATCGACCGGATGCGCTCCATGGACTGGCGGGTGCTGGCGATCGTGCTGCTGATCGGTTTCGTGGCGGAGGAGTGGAGCGTCCTCCAGGTGGATTACTCGAACTTGACGAATCCGTCCATGTGGCGGTCAGGCGGGGAGCCCATTTACCGGCTCCGCGAGAGCCTGTTTCCCATCTGCGGTCTGCTGGGAATGTTGGGCCTGACGCTCGGCATGGGTGCGGGTGCGATCCTGGATCGACCGAAGACACGGCGTCCCCGGCCTTACTGGCTGTTCGTGCCGCTGGCGGCCCTGGCGGCCCTCCTCTTCCTGGCCCAGTCGGGGGGGTGGTGGTCGACGGTCCCGCAACTGGTCCTCCTTGCACTGGAGGTGGTCTGGAACGCGATGCACCACCATCTCGTGGGTAGACCGAGCCTCTCGACGCGGCTGCTGCGAGCGGGAATCGACGCGAGCGTCGCCGGCGTGAGCTGTCTCGCGCCTGGCACTGATCGTTGCGCACGACTTCGAACGGGCGCGGCGGGGTGAACCCTGGGCGACGACCCGGCGCGACGGGATCCTCCGTCTGTTCTGGCTGCTGACCACAACGGTCGCGGGGGCTTATGTCGGCCTGGCGACCATTCCGTCGATCGATCATCACCTGGCGAATGGATTCCGCAATGAGCTGGGGCCCGTCGAGGCCGCGATGCTGATCTGCGGCTTCGGTTTCTTCGCGGCGGGTTTAGCGGCTCGATCGATCAGAGGACGTCCGGCTCGAGAACGGCCACGATGGTTGCGTCGGCTCGCGACACTTCTTCAACTTGGGGTCTTGAGTCTCATATTGTTCTCCGTGCTGAAGTGCGTCCCTTCATCGACGCAGTTCGAACCCGGCGTTCCACCGCTGATTGGCCGTCTGGTGGATGGGGTCGGGAGCATCAATGCCCGGCTCTGGGGCTGGCTCCCCGATTCCATCATGGGCGAGGCCCAGCAGTGGATTGCCCCGGATCGGCTCGTCTGGATCCTGACGATTCTGGGACTGACGATGTTCGTCTTCGAAATCGGACTGATGCCGAAGTCACCAACTCCTGCGCCCTTCCACGTGGCGACCGAATCCCGCGCGCAGACGGTCCGGTTCCTCTGGCTCACGGTCGCCCTGACGGTCGTCTGCCTGGCTGCGGTGCCGATCTTCATCGTCAGCGGCCAGACCCTGGTGCATATCCAGGTCCGAGGCGCGGATTGGCCGGTGTTCGGCTGGCCCCGTCTGTTCTGAGCGGTTGCATCGGCACCGCAATCCCATAAACTGAGACCTTTGGTCCGGAGGTGACTCACAACGCGGGAGCCCGATCACACGATGAGTTCAACCTGGAGGTCCGTGGCGCCTCTGATCGTGTGGCTGGCGATCGTCGTGATGCCTCGTCCGGCGGGTCTCTCGCGCCACGGCTGGAGTTATCTCGGACTGTTCGCGGGCGTGATCGTCGCCCTGGTGCTGGAGCCGTTGCCGCCGGCCGCCGTCGGGATGATCGGGGTCACGCTGGCCATGATCGTCGGCGACGTCGCCCCGAAGCCGGCCGACGCCATCAAATGGGGGCTGAGCGGCTTCTCGGATAAGACCGTCTGGCTCATCTTCGGCGCCCTGACGCTCTCCACCGGCTACGAGAAGACCGGGCTCGGGCGGCGGATTGCGCTATCGCTCGTGAAGGTGATGGGGCGGAGCACGCTGGGACTGGGCTACGCCGTGATGCTGGCCGACCTGGCGATCGCGCCGTTCACGCCGTCGAACACGGGACGGAGCGCCGGCGTGATCTTCCCGATCGTCCGAGGCATCCCCGCGCTGTATGGCTCGGCGCCCGGCCCGACGGCCCGGCGGCTCGGCGCATACCTGATGTGGACGGCGTTCGCCACCACGTCCGTGACCAGCTCGATGTTCCTGACCGCGCTGGCGCCGAACCTCCTGGCCCTCGAGTTGATGCGGAAGCAGATCGCTCTCGACATCACCTGGTCGCAGTGGCTGCTGGGCTTCCTGCCGGTCGGTGCGCTCGTGATCGCGGTCCTGCCGCTGCTGGTGTATCTCATCTACCCGCCCGAGATCCGGTCGAGCCCGGATGTCCCCGCCTGGGCGGAGGCCGAACTGGCCCGGATGGGGAAGCCCTCGGCCAGGGAAGGGTTGATGGGGCTCTTGATCCTCCTGGCCTTCGTGCTCTGGGTCTTCGGCGCGGCGTGGATCGACGCGACCACCGCGATCCTCGCCGTCGTGGCGCTGATGGTGCTGCTTCGCGTCCTCGACTGGGACGAGGTGGTCGGCAACCGCGCCGGCTGGGACACCATGATTTACTTCGCAACCCTCATGGCCCTGGCGGACGGTCTGAACCGCATGGAAGTCGTCAAATGGGCCGCGGACGGCGTGTCGCGGCAGTTGACCGGCGTACCGCCCCTCGTGGCACTGGTCGTCCTGGTCTCGTTCTTCTTCGTGGTCCATTACGCGTTCGCGAGCCTGACCGCTCATACCGTGGTCGTCTTCCCCGCACTGCTCGCGGCAGGGGCCGCATTCCCCGGCATGCCCGTGAAAGTGTTCGCGATGGTGCTGGCCTACTCGATCGGGCTGATGGGCGTGATCACACCCTACGCCACCGGCCCGGCGCCGGTCTATTTCGGCAGCGGGTTCATCCCGCGGAAGGATTTCTGGGTCCTGGGCTTTGTGTTCGGGCTGATCTTTCTGGGTGTACTCCTGGGCGTTGGAGTGCCTTACCTGTCGCTCTATGCTCGGTGAACGCGATGCTCTTACAATGTACGCGTTCACGGGCCGAGGGTGACGACTGTTCAGATGCGAACAAGTGTTGGAGCAGGAAAGCCGACCTGGCCGCGATAGAAGCCGAGGCAACCCTGAAGGCGCGTCGGTGTGTCGGACCGAAGCAGGCTGGGATCGCTCGAATCGTCGGCCATCGATCATTAGAATTGTGGTACCGTTTGACCAGAGGACGCAGGCACGACGATGATCGACAGGCACCTCTTGAACCACGGCGAACCAGGAGTTCGCAGCCATCTCGAAAGGGTACCTGTGCTACGTTGGGTCAGAGTCTGATCCGGGCAGGTCCAAGCTGGACATTTCGCAGCACGGAGATCAGGAGCAACGATCACCATGACAAATTCGATTTTGCGCAGGGTCTGCAACGGCTTCGCGGTTGTGGCTCTCCTGCTCGCGGCATCAGTCTGCCCGAGCACCGCCCAGCCAGCGCAGACGACTTCGCAGACCGCCACTGCTCTCGATCGCGACCTCGCCGAAGTCACGATTCCGAGGCTCGAATCGATGTACGGTTTGCACAAGTACACCGTCACGCAGGTCACGCAGTGGTACCTGGATCGCATTGCGCGCTACGACGGCGTCTACAAAGCCATGCTGCATGTTGACGCGGCAGGCGGCGCTCGCGACGGCTGCCGCCGAAGACGCGGCGGCGAGGAGTGGCGGCCCGGCGTTCCAGCGCGGCCCACTTTGGGGTGTGCCCATCGTGATCAAGGCCAACACCAGCGTGAGGGGCCTCGTCACGAGCAACGGCTGGAAGGGCTACCTGATTCCCGGTCACGAGTTGATCGCGCCGGCCGACGCGCCCATCGTCGTGAAACTGCGAGCGGCGGGCGCCGTGATCATCGGTCAGACGAACATGCCGGACTTCGCCGCGGGCGACACGACCAACAGCAGCGCGGGCGGCCGCACCGGCAATGCCTACAACTGGCGATTCAGCCCAGGCGGATCGTCTGGCGGCACAGTGACATCGGTTGCCGCCAACTTCGCCGTCTTCGGCACGGGCACCGACACGAGCAACTCGATCCGTATGCCGTCAGGAACGAGCAATCTCGTCGGTGTTCTGCCGACGCGTGGCCTGGTGAGCATAGCGGGCATTCATCCGCTCGATTCGCTTCGCGACAACACAGGACCGATCACGCGCACGGTGACGGACGCGGCCATCGCGCTGGGCGTCATGGCCGGAGAAGACCCGCAGGACTTGCGCACGAGCGGCTCGGCCGCCAGGGCGCAGCCCGGGCCGTACACGAAGTACCTCAAGAGGAACGCGCTCGAGGGCAAGCGCTTCGGCGTTCCGGCCTTCATCCTGAAGACCGCGGCGCCGGGCGTACCGTCCCGCACCCTGCTGCTCACGCCGGTGCGCGCGCGATGTTCATGCGGGCGCTCGAAGAACTGCGAAAAGCGGGCGCGACCATCGTCATCGACGAGACACTGCTGCCCGAGAGCTTCCTGGCGCTCGTCTACTCGATCAATACGCGGCCCTATGCCCGCGAAGGTTTGGAGAACTTCCTGAGGGACTTCGGACCGGCGGGCTATCGATCCGTCGCGGAATACGCGAAAGCGGTGGGATCGTCGCTGCCGGGGATGGTCACGGGCGGGACACCGGCGAGGCAGCGCGGGCTCGCGAGCGATCCGGACGCCGAGAAGACGTTCTGGGGTCCGCAGAAGAAGGCGCTGGCCGCCTACGAGGACGCGTTCACTCGCTTCCATCTTGACGGACTGGTGTATCCGTCCGCCCAGATGCCTCCCAACGACGAGACGATTCCCGGCCAGGTGAGCAGCGGACCGCACAGCGAGACGGGATGGGTCAACCCCATCGGCGTGCCCGCGATCGTTGTGCCCGGCGGGTTCTACCCAACGGGATTGCCGTTCGGACTCGAGTTTTCAGCCCGGCCGTGGAGGGACGGCGACTTGCTGGGCTGGGCCTTCGCGTACGAGCAGGCCACCAAGCACCGCAAGCCCCCGGTGTTGATCGAAAAGCCGGCAGGAGACAACCCGAGGAGAGCGCAGCCAGCGCAGCCGAAGCCGGCGGTTCTGCACGACCCCATTCCCGCAATCCCCGACGCCTTTGGTGCCCACTCGATCGTCGCGCTGGATGAGGGCAACCACACCAAAGAGCCGGGCGCGAAGGTCCGTCTCAGGTCCAGGGTCCTCGCGTCGGCGTGATAGCCGGCGCAAGCCAGGGTGAGGATCGCGGCCGACGTGACACCCCGCACGCAGAATGCGGCGAGGATCAAGTGACCAGACCGCATCTCAAAGGCTCCTGGATCATCGGTGGTGGCTCGATCGTCAGGCTGTCAACGCGCGATCCCCCGATCATAGTCGATCCGGCCGGCCATCGATATCGCTCTGCTTCGATCGGCCGGCTGGGATATGCCGTAAGTCTGGCTTCCGGATAGGGTTCGACGCGAAGAATCACGCTTGAGACGACCGCGAAGCCGTCGGAGTAATCGCCACAATCGTCACAATATTTGAATTCGGCAGAGTCCGTGGCCGATCTTACATTGAGAATCTGGAGAGGAATCGAAAGGAGCGGATCCTGGCGCAGGACGGCTATGAGAACCAGTCGCGCGGAGAGACGCTGGCGCTGGTTCCTGCTCGCCGTCGCGATCGGGTGGGCGTGCGCGTCGAATCCAGCCGGTGCCCTCGAACCCGATGACGGGGCGACTCCGGCCGAGCCTGGGGCAGTCAGCGTGCCGACGCCGACGCAGCCGGCCAGGTCGAGCGCGGGGAATCGGGTGTCGTCGGCCGAGGCGGGAACGTTCCGGGCCGAGCCCGAGGGCAAGCGGCGACCGTCGCGGCTGCGGGACTTCTGGTTGAGACGGGTTCGTCGCGTCCAGCCGCCGCCGGAGGAATCTCAAGCGACCGCGAATGCAACGCCGGCCACGACGGTCGTGCCTCCCTCGATCTTCCAGCCCGGCGCGCCCGGGGCTCCGGAAGTCACGGGGGTGCGCCTTCCCATGCCAGGACCGACCGCTCCTGCTGCCGAAACGGTGACTCTCCCACCCTCGTCACCAGCACCGACCCCACTTCTGCTCAACGGTGCGCTCGGGCTCCAGGATCGACAGGTCCGCGTCTACGGCTGGATCGAGAACAGCATCAACGGGGATACCAGTGGCATGCCTCGCAACCGCGAGAATTTCACGATCTACCCCGACCACCTGTCCAACCAGTGGATGGGTAACCAGTATTACCTCGTGCTCGACAACCCACTCGAGCAGAACGACATGGTCAACTTCGGCTTTCGTTTCGACATGCTCTTCGGCAACGACTGGCAGGTGACCAAGGATTACGGGTTGTTCGACCGCACATTCCCGATCAACCACTTCGCGGGCCTGGACCTGCCCCAGGTCTTCGGCGAGGTCCACCTGCCGATCCTGACGCCCAGGGGACTCGACCTTCGAGCCGGTCGATTTTACTCGTTGACGGGCTTCGAGAGCGCGATGGCCGTCTCTCGTCCCTTGATGTCGATGCAGTATGCCTTGCCCTATACGCCGTTTACCTTCTTCGGGGCCATCGGCTCGCTGCATCTCAGCGACCGGCTCAACCTCGTCCTGGGGACCGTGGACGGCTACGATCGCTGGCCCAACGAGCCTTACAAATGGGGCTTCGTCGGCTCGCTGACGTGGACCTCGCGCGATCAGAAGCTGAACATCGTTCTCGGCGGCGCCGATGCGTACGATCAGCTCCCGAGATTCGCTCCTCTCGGTGCGCCTTACGTGCCGGAAGGCGTGCCGTCACCGCCGTTTCTGGCCGGCCGGCTCAACCCGTTCTACAACAAAAGCAAGCGCGGCTATGTCTCGGGCGTGCTCACCTACAAATGGTCCGACAAGCTGACCGAGGCCGTGCAGACCGACAACCTCTTCGACCCCATGATCCTCGGCTATGGGCAGGATCCCTATGTCGGCCACGCCGCAGCGTCTTACATCCTCGCCCACTGGTTCCTCTACCAGTTCACCGACAAGGTCACCGGGGTCTTCAGGACCGAGATCTTCTGGGACCCTTATGGGCTGGCCACCGGCGTCGCCGACACGTACCACGAGATCACCCTGGGTCTGAACATCCGGCCCAAGCCGTGGTTATGGTTTCGACCCGAGGTGCGATACGATTGGGCCCAGTTCAACCACCCGTACAACGACGGGACGCGGAACAGCCAACTCACGCTCGGTCTCGACGTCATCTTTCTCTTTTGAATCTCGGGGAAAACCGAAGGGACCCTTGCTGCCTTTTGCTTGAAATCCGTCAGTTCGGCAGAGAGAATAATGGCAATACATCTGACACTCACTGACGTCGAGCGAGTCGTGGAGTGCGTCGGCCCGCCGGACCCCGAATTCCCGGTCGTCCGGTATTCTGGACATGGTGAGGAGGGACTGAGTGAGTGCTCGTCTCTCCAGGAGGTCGTCATGTGCCGATCGGTCCGCACCAGGACGGCGTTCGTATCCCTGGTCATCCTCCTGGGCACGAGTGGTCATGGTCACGCCCAGATTCACGCTCAGCACCACACCGACCTCGTACTCTTGGAGTACAAGGAAATCGCCAGGACCACCATGAAGGGGGAGCTACTGGCCGGTTTCAACAAGGCCTTGTCACTGTCGCCGTCCGCTGTCCTGGATCAGGCGAGACGAATTCGAGGGGATGCGAATACCGTCGCCCAATCCAATGCTGTCCTTCAGAAAGCTCTTCCCCTGTACCAGAAATTGTCCTTCGAGTTGAGGCAGGAATATGGAAGGCTCGCGCGGGAGAATCAGGAATTGCGTGCGGAGCACGCTCGCCTGAGAACCGTCCCCAAGTGGTCTCAGAGGTCCCAGCTCGACGCTGCATACCGTGCCCGGTTGGGCCACTATCAGCGCGACTACCAGGTCTATCTGGCTAAGAGCGAAGCGCGGAGAGCCGTAGTTAATGGAATGCATTTTTGTGCATATATTATCAAGCAGCGCGACTCGTGCCGGCGCCCGGTGGGATGGTGAGATGAGGAAGCTCGTTGCCAATTGGTGAGCCAGCATCGCAGACCCGCTTGAACGACTCCATCCCATTCGGTTCCGCCCGCGGATTCCTCCGAATCGTCAATCTTCCTCAATGTCGGGAATTCCGCCTGCCGATCTGAGATGTAGCAAGTCTGACAAACCGGCGGGGAGCGCCTGGGGCATCGACAACCGGGAATCGGCAATACCGGATTATCACCCCAGGGGGCTGATGCCCCTGGCTACATCCGGCCGCCCCTCCGGGGTTCTTGGAACAGGTTCTCAGCGAGTTCCCCTCGCGTCGTGGGTGATGTCGTTACGACTCTGCCCGGCGACGAGTCCTATGAATTGAGATGATGGGGAACGGGCAACATTCATGAATTCAGTCCACCCAGATCGCTGGGGTTACGGGATTCTGCTGGTCCTGATGCTGTCATGCTTCGGACGAGTGGCCCGTGCTGGGGAGGACGGATCGAGCTCTGATTCCTCCGGATCGGTTTCCGCGCGATGGAGCTTGTTGAGGTGGGGAAGCGGGTCGGAACCGAGAGCCGAACGCGGGGCTTCGGCGCCGGCGTCCGAGGTCTCGGATGCCGGAAGGCAACCTCGCAGTGCATGGCTCCGGCGTGTCATCGCGATGCGGATGGGGCGCGTCCAGCAACCGCCATCGCCTCCACCGCTGGCGGGAACGGCTCCATCGAGGCCCGCCGCGGGGGCCAATTCCTCGACCCCACCGACCGGGTCGAGTCGCTCAACGCCACCGCCCGGGTCTGATCCGTCGAATCCGCCGCCGAGTCCAGCCGATCGACGCCGCCGGCAGGGTCGAATCGGTCAACGGCCTCGGGCGGGGGCAACACCGCGCCTACTGCGATCGCACAGCCCGGCACCCCTCGCGCCCGGGGACAACGGGCGTGGCATTTCCCGCACCCCCCGGGGAGGTTGCCTTGCAAGAGGTCCCCGCGAGCCCGCCGGCCCCCACTCCGCTCTTACTCAACGGCCTACTCCAGCTCCAAGATTCGCCCGTGAGGGTCTTCGGCTGGATCGAGAACAGCTTCACCGGCAACGCCAACGGCCTCCCGCGCGACCGCGAAAACTTCGGTGTCTATCCCAATCATCTGGCCGATCAGTGGATGGGCAACCAGTATTATCTCGTGCTGGAGAACCCACTCGAAGCGGTCGACACGGTGAATGTCGGCTTCCGGCTCGACATGCTCTTCGGCAACGATTGGCAGTTTACCAAGGATTATGGCCTCTTCGACCACGCTTTCGCCAACAACCACTTCGCGGGCCTCGACCTGCCCCAAATCTTCGCCGAGGTCCACCTGCCCATCCTGACCCCCAGGGGACTGGATATCCGCGCCGGTCGGTTCTACTCCTTGACGGGGTTCGAAAGCCCACAGGCGATCGCCCGGCCCCTGTTGTCGGTACCTTACATGATGAACTATACACCGTTCACCTACTTCGGCGCCTACGCCCTCCTCCACGTGCATGACCGGCTGAATGTCTTCAGCGGGACCATCGACGGCTTCGATCGCTGGCCCAATGAGCCTTACAAATGGGGCTACATGGGTGGGGTCACCTGGACATCACGCGATCAGGAGACGAACGTGGTGATCGGCGGTGCCGACGCCTACGATCAGCTTCCCCGGTTCCCCCCGGCCAACGCCACCGATCTGCCGGTCGGTGTACCCGGACCGGGATTCTTGCCCGGCCGGCTCAATCCGTTTTACAACCGCAGTGAACGGGGTTACCTCGTCGGCGTCCTGACCCACAAGTGGACGGCCAAGCTCACCCAGGTCCTGGAGACCGATCATGTCTTCGACCCGGAGATTCTGGGTTACGGCCACAACCCCTATGTCCCCCATTCCGCGGCCTATCACAGCTTCGGCAACTGGTTCCTCTACCAGATCACCGACAGCCAGGAACCGGATGCGTTAAAGGTGACAGGGGTCTGGCGGAGTGAAATCTTCTGGGATCCCTACGGGTTGGCCACCGGTAACGCCGATACGTACCAAGAGATCACGCTGGGACTGAATATTCAGCCCAAACCGTGGCTTTGGGTCCGACCCGAGATCCGCTACGACTGGGCACAGTTTACCCATCCTTACAGCGATGGGACCCGTAACAGCCAGTTGAGCATGGGGTTCGACGTCATCTTCCTGTTCTGACAAGGGTTTCCGCTCGCGTGCCAGGATGGTCGGGTGAGGCCGGGAGGACGAGCTGATGAGACGGTTGGCGATCGCGACGGCCACGGGGCTGTTGAGCCTGGCGATGGCCTCGGGAGCGTTGGCCCAACCTCCGGCTGCGCCGGCACTCCCCGCTCCGGCAATCGCCGAGGCGACACCCCCACCCGTCCCGACGTATACCATCATGCTCAAAACCCGTCACGCGTGTGTGACGCCCCATGCCCAGAAACTCGCCCGCGCCGAGGGAGGCTTCATCGATGTCGTCCAGCCGGTGCCCCATACCGTGGCGGTGACGATGACCGGGACGGCGGCGGCGAATAGCTACCTCGGCTGCACGGGCACGGCCAGCGAGACCTTCCAACTGGTGCAGGACTTCGAGATCAACAGCTCGGATCCGTCGATCCGAACGGTCGCCCTGACGCTCGATACCGCCCTGGTCGGTTTTGTGCGCAGCAAAGGGCGGGCGGGTGCCTGGATGCGTCGGGCGGAAGTCAGCGTGACGCCTGCCGATCGGCCGGGCCCGCCGCTGGTGCAGGCCTATCCCTCCCTCACCGTCGAGGGGACCGGCGGCCAGCTTTGCAACCAGCACCTCCCACCCCTGGATGTGCCAGCCATCCCCGTCGGCCGCTACACCCTGGTGGCCACCTTTGTGCTCGACACCCGGGCCAGCGGTGTCTGCGACTCTCATTCGGTCGCCGACTTCTCGCCGGATACCATCCTGCCGCCGGACTGGGTGCGAACGCGCGATCCGTTCCAGGGGGTCTCCAAGAAGTCGTTCGGCTTCACGGTCACGGTCACGGCGGCCCCTCCGTCCTCCAGTCGGCCGGTCTCGGCCCTGGACCGACCTCAGCCTCCCTTGGCCGGGGATCGGCCGGCACCGGCGAGCGAGCTGGCCAATCGCCGCGCCCGCAGGACGTCCTCCTGACCGGAGCCCGAAAACCCGAACCCTACCCCGGCTTTCCTGCGGGCCAGGGGCGTTGCAACTGAGTACGAATCCATTCAGATTAATTACGTAAGATTCAATTCCCAGGAGACTGGTCGAGGGCCCATGATCGCCGCGATCCTCCTGGTTAGAACGAAAGAATTCGGAGGAGTTTTTCCAGTGATTCTTGGTCAATACTTCACAACGGTTGGTTAGGCCGTTATAATCTCGGTCTCCGACGGACTTGAGCCGTTTGGATGATCAGACTTTCACAAGAAATCCATCGGCGCACGGTCCGATTCTCTCCTCTCTCCCCGTGTACCGGTGGTGCGGGCCTCTCCCGGCTCGTCTCGATCTGTTCATAAAAATACAACTGAGTGCTGTTATGCTGCATCGTTCGTGGTCGAGCATCAATCGGCGTGTTCTTCTCGGGGCAGTTCTGTTCGGAGGAGGCATGGGTATCTTGGGCTGCGAAGGGGAAGGCGCCGGGACAGTCAAGGCGAATCCTGACAAAGGGGGGCCTGCGCGGTTGGAGAGAATGAAGTCCAAGGTGGAGGAGATCAAGTCCCAAGGGACGAAGAAATGACTCGCGGGCATCGGAAAGATGCGCACGGGAATCCCCACCGATTGTGTTGTCCGGACGAGGTCCGAGATTCGTCAGACCTGAGGATCTCGGACGCGGGGCCCTCGTCCGTTTCCTGATCGTTTCGGCCGATGTCGCGGTCGTGTGGCTCGCACGGAGCAGACTTCAGCGACGCGAGCCCGGCCCTGAGGCCCGACCGGGTTCGGGCACCCCGGAAACCACCCACCGAACTCGCCGGGTTCGCCAACGGCCATGAATCGCCCTGCGATACTGATCATTAGTCTTCCTGTTCGATTCCATCTTGATTCGTCATCTGAGAGGAGAGTCACTCATGTCGTCCCAATCGCGCCGCTTTTCCGGTCTGATCCGCGGATTTACGCTGATCGAGCTCCTCGTAGTCATCGCGATCATCGCGGTATTGATCGCGCTGTTGCTCCCCGCTGTGCAGGCGGCGCGCGAGGCCGCCCGGCGGGCGCAGTGCACCAACAACCTCAAGCAGATCGCTCTGGCCGCCATGAACTACCACGATCAGACTGGGACCTTCCCGATCGGCAGCCCCATGAAGCCCGATCCGGATGGCTTCTCGGCGTGGAATTATGTCGAGGACCAGAGCACGTTCGTCTCGATGCTGGGCCAGTTCGAGCAGATGCCGCTCTACAACGCTTACAACTTCAGCCGGAGCATTTACTCCGGACCCAACAGCACCGTCTACGGGACCGGCCTCTCGACGCTCTGGTGCCCCAGCGATGGCCAGATCATCGGCAAGAGAGGCAACGCAGGTGTCTACTTTGATAACCCCGCCCTGATCTACGCGTTCACCAGCTACGCCGGCGCCACCGGGACGTACTTCCCCGAGCCGCTCGACTACGCCGACTGCTGGGTCGGGTATCCTGCGCCCTGGACCAGTAGCCCGCACCTGGTCGCGATCGCCCAGTCGATCAATGGCGTATACCGATACAATTATGCGACGACGATTGCGCAGATCACCGACGGGACCAGCAATACGCTGATCTACGGCGAGCGAGCCAACGGATTACTGGGCACAGGCGACTCGGGGAACTGGGGTTGGTGGGGTGACGCCGTCGAGTCGGACACGCTCTTCACGACCATGTTCCCCATCAACGCGATGAGGAAGATCCCCCAGACTACTGACGAATACACCGATTCCTGGGCGGAGTCGGCGTCGAGCTTCCATCCGGGCGGGGCCAACTTCGCCTTCGCCGACGGCTCGGTCCATTTCCTCAAGGACTCGATCCAGAGCTGGCCCTACAATCCGTCCACACACTATCCCGTCGGCGTGACGGACCCGGGCAATGGACTCTACACCCTGGCGCTGGGCACCCAGATAGGAGTGTATCAGAAGCTATCGACTCGCGCCGGCGGCGAAGTGATCAGCTCCGATCAATACTGAGCGGATGTCGGTATGATCCTGTGCTGAGAGCGGACGCGACCCCGGGCCGACCGAGCGCCCGGGGTCGTTATTGACGGGAATGCGCTGGCTTGGGTCCCCGGGCTGAGGTATCGTTACAGGTAGGACCCAAGAGGTTCTGCCCCGCCCTTGATCGTGGGTAGGGCCCTCAAGACTCAAGCCTGTAGCGACCCCGGTGACTTGACGAATGTCTATCACGCATCGGATACGATCGAGGGCCTGGTGGGTCTCGATAGGACTCTCGGCGCTCGCCGTCTCCGCGCTCTGCGCGGCGGACGATCCGCCCGATTCCAGCACGCGGGGGATTGTCGATTACGCGGGCGAGATCAAGCCGATCCTGACGCGCCATTGTGTCAGGTGCCACGGGGCTGCCAAACCCCGAGCGGGTCTCAGGCTCGACACGGCCGCGGCAGCGATCCAAGGGGGCAAGACCGGTCCCGTGATCCGACCGGGCCACGGCGAGGACAGCCCGCTCATCCTCGCGCTGCGCGGCGAGGGTACGGGTGAACGGATGCCGTTGAATCGGCCGCCGTTGAGCGAGGCCGACATCACCCGCCTCCAAGACTGGATCGACCAGGGGGCCAAGGGGATTGCCGGTGAACGGCCGGGAGTGCCTCCCGCGGCGACCCACTGGGCGTTCTTGCCTCCCCGGCGGCCCGTGCCGCCCGCTGTGCGGTCGGCGAACGGGGTGCGCCATCCGATCGACCGCTTCATCCGGGCCCGGCTCGAACAGGCCGGGCTGGCACCGTCGCCTGAGGCCGATCCGGCAACGTTGGTACGCCGGGTGAGCCTCGACATGATCGGCTTACCTCCCTCGCCGGTCGAGCGGGACGCCTTCCTGACCGATCGGTCTCCCGACCGTTATCAACGGCTCGTCGATCGGCTCGTGAGCTCGCCTCATTTCGGCGAGCGGTGGCGCGCGCCCTGGCTGGACCAGGCGCGGTATGCCGATTCTAACGGCTTCAACATCGACGCACCTCGCGCGATCTGGAAATACCGCGACTGGGTCATCGCCGCGTTCAATGCGGATCGGCCCTACGACCAGTTCGCAATCGACCAGATGGCCGGCGATCTTCAGCCTGGTGCCTCATTCGCGCAGCGGATCGCGACCGGGTTCCACCGGAATACCCAGATCAACCAGGAGGGCGGGATCGATGTCGAGCAATTCCGGGTCGAGTCGATCGTCGATCGGGTCAACACGACCGGCACGGTCTTCCTCGGCCTGACGATCGGCTGCGCCCAGTGCCACGATCACAAGTACGACCCGATCCGCCAGCGCGAGTATTACCGGCTCTTCGCCTTCTTCAACAACGTGGACGAGCCTGATCTGGAGATTGCCACGCCGGCTGAGCTGGCCAGGCGTGGGACCGTCCACATCCGGATCGAGCAGTTCCACCGCGAGCTGGCCAGCCGCTATCCGGATCTCGAGGAACGCGAGGCGCCGTTGGGAAGCCACGGTGACGCTCGAATTCACCCAGGCGCAGACTGCTGAAGTGCGGTTGATCTTCGATACGCCGCGGGAGAAGCGCTCGCCCGCACAACGCCGCGCGATGATCGAGCTGATGATGGCGAAAGAGCCGGCACTGCGCTCCGAATTCGCGAGACTCACGAAGCTTCGCGCCGAGTTGCCGGAATTTGTCACAACGATGGTGGTCTCGGAGCGGTCGGGACCGCCGCGGGCCACGTTCGTGCATCTGGGCGGCGATTTCACGCGGCGCGGAGATCGAGTCGATCCTGGAGTCCCGGCTGTGTTGCCCGCGCTGGCGGACGCGAGCCCCGGAACCCCGCCGGATCGCATGGACCTGGCCCGATGGCTGGTCAACCGCCGCAATCCCCTGACGGCGCAGCGTGGTGGTCAATCGGATCTGGCAGTCGTATTTCGGCCGCGGACTGGTCGAGACCGACAACGACTTCGGAACTCAGGGCTCGCCCCCCAGCCATCCCGAGCTCCTCGACTGGCTGGCCTGCGAGCTGATGGATCGCGACTGGAGTCTCAAGGCGATCCATCGTTTGATCGTAGGGTCGGCCACGTATCGCCAGGCATCGCGGATCCGTCCTGATGCCCAGGCGATCGATCCCGACAACCGTTTGCTCTGGCGACAGTCGCGGCTGCGCCTGGACGCCGAGCTGATCCGCGACGCGGCCCTGTCCAGCAGCGGGCTGCTGACGCGAACGATCGGCGGCCCGAGCGTCTTCCCACCCCAGCCCGAGGGCGTCATGAACCTCGGCCAGATGAAACGCCCCTGGCAGGCCGATACCGGCGCGAACCGTTACCGGCGCGGGCTCTATACCTTCTTCTGGCGAGCCACCCCGCACCCGTTCTTGACGACCTTCGACGCTCCGGGAGGCGTGCAGACCTGCACGCGACGGCTGCGATCCGATACCCCGCTCCAGGCGCTGACCCTGCTCAACGACCCGGCGTTCGTCGAGATTGCCGGCGGGCTCGCGGCCCGGATCCTCCAGGATCGACCCGAACCGGCGACCGATCGCGAGCGAATCCGCCATGCCTTCCTGCTCTGCCTGGCGCGTCCGCCGACGGACCAGGAGCTGGAGACGGTGGAACGCGTGCTGGTCCAGGAACGGGCGGAGTGCAGGAAGGCCGGACTGCGGACCGCCGTCGTGGCGCCTCCGGAATGGGTCACCGTTGCGCGCGTCCTTCTGAACCTGGATGAGTTTGTGACACGAGAGTAGGAGAGCGGTAGGCGGTTACCGCCTACTGCCGAGGGAAACGAAGCCATGACCGGCGAATTCGACACCAGGCGGGCTTGGGACCAGGCATTGCGCGACCGGACACGCCGGCATTTCTTCGCCGACTGCGGCATCGGGCTGGGCGCGATGGCCCTGTCCTCGCTGCTGGGCGGCGATCGTCCTGCGCTGGCCGGAGCCGGGCGGGACGCCAGCCCGTCGCGATCCCGCATGGCAAGCAATCCGCTGGCCGCCGGTGCGAATCCGATGGCCGCCCGGCCGGGTCATTTCCCGGCGCGGGCGCGGAGCGTCATCTACCTGTTCATGGCCGGCGGGCCGAGCCAGCTCGAGCTGTTCGACTACAAGCCGCGGCTCCAGGAGTACAGCGGCCGGCCGATCCCCGATTCGTTCATCCAGGGGCGTCGATTCGCGTTCATGGATATCTTCACCAAGGAGCATCCCAAGCTGCTGGGGACGGTCCGGAAGTTCGCGCGACACGGCGCGTCGGCGCCTGGGTCTCGGAGCTGTTGCCCCACTTGGCCAGCGTGGTGGACGACCTGACGTTCGTCAAGTCAGCGGCGACCGACGTCTTCAACCACGCGCCGGCCAAGCTGTTCGCCAACACGGGGACCGTGCAGTTCGGCCGGCCCAGTATGGGCTCCTGGATCACCTATGGGATCGGCAGCGAGTCCACGAGCTTGCCCGGGTTCGTGGTGCTGCAATCGGGCCCAAGAGGACCGCGGGGCGGGGCGGTTAACTGGGGGAGCGGGTTCCTCCCCTCGGCGTATCAGGGCGTGCCGCTAAGGGCCGGCGGCAGTCCGATCCTGAACCTGGCGACACCGTCGGGAATCTCGCCCGATCGCCAGCGCCGGGCGATTGAGGCGGTCGCCGCGTTGAACCGATCCCACCTGGATGTCACGGCCGACCCCGAGATCGCCACGCGGATCAACGCCTACGAGATCGCCTTCCGGATGCAGACCAGCGCCCCGGAGTTGATCGACCTGGGATCGGAGACGGCCGAGACGCTGAAGCTCTACGGCACCGAGCCGGGTCAGCCGGGCTTCGCCACCAACTGCTTGCTCGCCCGTCGGCTGGTGGAACGCGGCGTGCGATTCGTCCAGCTCTATCATACCGACTGGGACCATCACGGCGTACCCGGCCAGACCCTCACTCGCGACCTCGACCAGGTCTGCCGCGAGATCGACCAGCCGTGCGCGGCCTTGATCCAGGACCTCAAGCGCCGCGGTCTGCTCGACTCGACGTTGGTCGTCTGGGGCGGCGAGTTCGGACGCACGCCGATGGGCGAGATCCGCGAGACGGTCGGCCGCAACCATCACATCGACGCGATGACGACCTGGCTGGCCGGCGGTGGGGTCAAGCCGGGACTGACTCTGGGAGAGACCGACGAGTTCGGCTTCGCGCCGATCTCTGACCGCGTTCACATGCATGACCTCCAGGCGACGATCCTCCACCTGTTGGGTCTCGAGCACACCCGGCTGACCTACCGCTTCCAGGGCCGCGACTTCCGGCTGACGGATGTGGGCGGGCAGGTGGTCGCGAAGCTGCTGGCTTGAGGCCGATGCTGCGGAAGCGGTGGAAGCATCGTCCGCTCGCCCGAGCTCAAAGGTCGTTCGGAGATAGCCCGGTATGCCTGGCTATCCGAGCGAGCATTCGAGGGCCAATCTCATCGCCGTCGTGAAAGGCAAACACGAAATCCGGCCAGTCCGGTCGCTCGAGGATTCGATGAGAACCTCCACTATGGCGCTTGATGGTCCAGCCGATCCGCAACAAGGCTGCCAGGACGTCGCGGGCTTTGACCGACGGCCACTGGCTCATGAAGCCACCGAGAAAAGTTCATCCATCTCGGGAACAGGTTCGCCATGTTCGATGCGGTCGGCCAAGACGCGGAGGGACAAGGCTTTCACCTTGGCCACTGCGTCGGCCTCGGTTTGTCCATAAACCAGGACACCAGGAAGCTCCGATACCTCAGCGATCCACCGGCCGTCCTCTTCCCGATCGAGGTTGACGGTCAAGCACATTCGTTGGTCTCCATCACATGAACCGAGCAGTTCGCGCTTTTTCCAAAGGTCCATTGAAAGACAGAGCAGCCTGGTTCGACCCTGGATCCAGCCGTCGCTTCAGGAAAGCGGCACCAGAATCGGCTTGTTGGGGCTTCGACGAGGAGGATGAACTGAGACGGCCCGCCTTGGGCTCTCTCGATCCAGTCATCGTGGCCCCGCTTGGCAAGCTTCTCCCTCTGAGATTATCCTTTTGGTTAAGACGGTCTGCAAGCAGACCGGCGATCGCGCGAGATCGGGTCGTCCGATTGAAGACAGGGAATCCGGTGATCGATCCCGAGACGACTTCATTGAGAAAGGCTTTCCACTTGGACTGGCACGCGACGACGATTCTCTCGGTGCGCAAGGCGGACCACGTGGCGATCGGGGGGGATGGCCAGGTCACGCTCGGGACCCAGGTCATGAAGGCCGATGCGGTGAAGGTGCGCAAGCTGCTGGAGGGCAAGGTGCTGGTCGGTTTCGCGGGCTCGGCGGCCGACGGGTTCGCGCTCCTGGAGCGATTCGAGGGGAAGCTCAAGGACTATCCGAACAACGTGCCGCGAGCGGCCACCGAGCTGGCCAAGCTCTGGCGGACCGATCGGATGCTGCGTCGGCTGGAGGCGGTCCTGGTCGTGGTTGACTCACGCCACAGCCTGCTGCTGACCGGCTCGGGCGACGTGATCCAGCCGAGCGACGGCATCCTGGCGACCGGCTCGGGCGGTGGTTATGCCCTGGCGGCCGCGCGGGCGCTGGTGAAACACACGGAGCTCTCGGCGGCCGAGGTCGTCCGCGAGTCGCTGGCGATCGCGGGCGAGATCGACATCTACACGAATTCCAACCTGACGGTGGAGGAACTGCCGTGCCAGACCACGAACCCGAGCGCGAGCTGACGCCCCGTCAGATCGTCGCCGAGCTGGATCGCGACATCGTGGGGCAAACCGACGCCAAGCGCGCCGTGGCGATCGCGCTGCGGAACCGATGGCGGCGCCGGCAGCTCTCCGAGGACCTGCGCCGGCAGGTGACACCCAAGAACATCATGCTGATCGGGCCGACCGGCGTGGGCAAGACCGAGATCGCCCGCCGGCTCGCCATGCTGGTGGGCGCCCCGTTCGTGAAGGCCGAGGCCACCAAGTACACCGAGGTCGGCTACGTGGGCCGCGACGTCGAGGGCCTGATCCGCGACCTGGTCGAGGCGGCGATCGTCCTGGTGCGCAACTCCGAGCGCCAGCGGGTCGAGGAACAGGCCAAGGCGCGCGTCGAGCAGCGACTGCTGGACCTGCTGTTGCCGCCGAAGGCCCCCTCGGCGCCCTGGCCGGAAGGGGAATCGCCTCCGTCGAGCGAAGCGTCCGACCGCCGCCAGCGCTCGCGCGAGAAGATGCGCGCCCGCCTGGCCGCCGGCGCGCTCGATGACCGCGAGGTCGAGGTCACCTTCCCAGGCCGGTCGATGGCGCCGGTCTCGATCCTGGGCGCCGGCAACTTCGAGCAGATGGAGATGGACCTCCAGAACATGTTCGAGAAGATCATGCCCAAGCCCACCCAGACCCGTCGGATGACGATCCGACAGGCCCGGCCGATCCTGCTCCAGCAGGAGGTCGAGAACCTGATCGACCCGGAGAAGATCAGCCAGGCCGCCGTCACGCTCACCGAGGAGTCGGGCATCGTCTTCATCGATGAGATCGACAAGGTTACCGGCGATGAGGGTTCCGGCCGCGGCCCCGACGTCTCGCGTCAGGGCGTCCAGCGCGACCTGCTGCCGATCGTCGAGGGGACGACGGTCAACACCAAGCACGGCCCGGTCAAGAGCGACTACATCCTGTTCATCGCCGCCGGCGCGTTCCATCGCTCCAAGCCGTCGGACCTGATGCCCGAGCTCCAGGGCCGATTCCCGATCCGCGTCGAGATGCAGGACCTGACCCGCGACGACTTCGCGCGATCCTCCGCGAGCCCCGCGCCTCACTGATCCGACAGTACCAGGCCCTGCTCTCCACCGAAGGCATCGCGCTGGAGTTCACCGACCCCGCCATCGAGGTCATGGCCGACCTGGCCTTCCAGGTGAACCGGTCCACCCAGAACATCGGCGCCCGCCGGCTGCACACGATCCTGGAACGCATCCTCGATGACATCAGCTTCGACGCCCCCGACCGCGCCGAGAAGCATGTCGTCATCGATGAGGAGCTGGTCCGCGAGCGGCTCGAGGCCCTCTCTCAAGACGAGGACCTGAGCCGGTTCATCTTGTAGGGTCCGGCGGTTGATCTCCGGCGGCCCTCAAGGCAGTGGCACGTCCTTGAACTCGAATTCCATCGGGATCGTGACCACTTTGCTGGGCGTCTCATAGACGAGCTGATAATCCGACGGCTTGCCCGGGGCGTCGACGAAGAGGTATTCGAAGCCGAGCTTGCCGCCGTCGGCGCTGGTGTTGTTGAAGCCGCCGTTCTGCTCGAACCGCGACCCGTCGGCCCGCTGGAGCCAGATGCGGTTGTTGAACAATCCCTGGCGATAGCTCTCGAACGCCGGCCCTTCGCCCGGGTAGGCCAGCTCGACATTGACCTTCCAGACCTGTTCGTCCACCTCGATTCCCTGGAGGGTCACGCTCACATCCTCCTGCTTGATCGTGACGTTTTCCTGGACGAGGCTGGGGAATCGGAAGACCTTGATCCCGGCCGGGATCGTGAGCTCGGCCTTGACGCGGAGGCTCTTGATCTGAGCGGCGGACCGTTCGGGGGCCTGGAGGTTGAGGTTGATCTCGGCCACCGGGTTCTCCGGCCGGACCACCACCTCGTCGGACTCCATCTCGACCTGGGCCTTGACCTCCTTGCCGTGGTCGTCGGTGATCTTGAGCTCGTCGGCCTTGAGCTTCAGGAGCATGGGGCGGAGCCTCGGTTCCCAGGCGGCCTCGAGCTGCACGGTGGCGGTGGCGGTCCCGGCCGCGAAGTCGCGGACCTCGCCGATCTGCTTCAGCGTGATCCGGAACGGCCCGCTGTACTGGATCGGCGTCTTCGCCGGGGTCCCGCCGGCCGTGATTCCGACCGAGCCGTCGCCGGTGTAGAACTCGGTCATCACCTCGGCCTGCTTTGCGATCTGATCCAGGGCCTCGAAGAACGGCTTGTCGCGGATCTCCAGGTCCAGCGCGGGGTTCGTCACCTCGGCCCCGAGCTGCTCGCGCACGTCGGTGATGACATTGCCCGTCTGCTTCTGGAGCTGCTGCAGCGCCTCGGTCAGCCGGATTCCCTTCCCTTCGAGGGTGACCCGGCTGGCCTTGGGATTGATGTCGTCCTCGGCCTTGCGCAGGGCGGCGCGGAGCTTTTCGATCCGGTCCTTGCGGTTGCCGGTGGGGAGTGTCGCCGGGTCCGGCAGCATCGGCAGGATCTTGGGGCCCAGCTTGATCAGGCTCGCCATCGCGGCCTCGCGAGCCTCGGGCTTGGGTGCGTCGAGGCGGTCGACGAGCTGGAGCACGCGGTCGTGCAAGGCCGCGTCCGTCGATTCGGACTGGCCGCGGGCCGCCAGGTCCGGGATCCCGAACAGGAACCCGCAGGCGACCACCCAGAGTCGGCAGATGACGAGCAGAAACGCGTCGCATGGTTTCGTCCCTCGGTTCGGGGTGTTGCGTCGAAATCAATCGGTGAGCCGTCGACCGTGTGCTTCACGGGCCACGACGGAGGAGTCGAGTCAACCGACGAGCCATCGTCCGTCTTCCATGACGAGCCGATCGTCGGCCCAGATCCGGCCGCGGGTCCGCGTGTTGACGATCAGGTCCCAGTGCAAGGCCGAGACATTGACCCCGCCGGTCTCGGGGTAGCTCTGGCCGAGGGCCAGATGCACGGTGCCGCCGATCTTCTCGTCGAAGAGGATGCTGCCGGTGAAGCGATCGATCCCGGAGTTGAGCCCCAGCCCGAGCTCGCCGAGCCTCCGTGCGCCCGGGTCGAGATCGAGCATGGCCAGCAGATACTCCTCGCCCGCGTCGGCTCGAGCGGCGACGACCTCGCCCCGGCGGAACTCCAGGGCGATCCCCTCCAGCTTGCGGCCGTCGCGGCAGACGGGAAAGCCGCAGCGGAGACGGCCGGAGGCCGAGTCTTCGATCGGCCCGGTGAAGATCTCGCCCGACGGCATGTTGCGCCGGCCGTCCGAATTGATCCAGGTGCGGCCGTCTACCGACGAGGGTCAAGTCGGTGCCGTCGGCCTCGATCCGGATCGATCGAACCTGCGACATGAACTCCACCAGAGCCGCCTGACGCCGGCCCAACGCTTTCCATTCCTCGGCCGGATCGGGTCGGTCGAGGAACAACGCCGCCTGGACGAACGCCTCATAATCGGCCAGGCTCATCCCGGCCTCGGCGGCGTAGGCGGCTGTCGGGTATTGCGTCAGGACCCATCGCTTCTGTCGAAGCGGCCCGGCGGATCGGCTCGCGCGCGCGCTCGTAACGTCGCCTGGCGACGAGGATCGACCCGGCTCATCGAACGCGTGTCGCTTTCGGCCGCGATCCGGATCCGAGCATCCACCGCTTCCGCCTCGGCCATCGCCGACGGGGGCAGTTGCGCCAGTTGCGCATCGTCGGCATGCTCCAGGAAGAACTCGTGCAGCCCGGGGATCTCCAGCGCGCACCAGCGGATGCGCCCGCGCAGGATCACCGCCTTGCTCGCGGCCTCGACCAGCGGCCTCGCCTCGAGCTCCGAACCGATCACGATCGTCTCGCCCCGCTCGACCTTCAGGCAATAATCGACCAGCAGGTCCGCCCAGCGGGCGATCAGGTCGTCTCGCAAGAGATTGGCCCCCCGGCCGCAAAAGACAACTGTCCGAGTCGCTCCTGATTAGCTTATCGCAACGCCGGTCCCGCTGCAACACGGCGAACCGGCGCCTCCGGAATTCGGAGCGGAGGTGTCTGGAGGACCAGCCGCGGTGGGAGACGATCCGGGGTCAACGACTCAGAGAGTGAACGAGGGTCTTGTCGTAGTCGTAGGGTGGGTCGAACGACCGGGAGGTCGTGAGGCCCACCGAAAACCACGGCTCTTGCGGTGGGCCTCACCGCGAGGAATCGCGGCTCGACCCACCCTACGGAACGACAAAGGGCTCAGCGCTTTGCCTCCTGCGGGACCGGATCGATGTGATAGACCGTGCCTTCCAGCTTCACCGTGACCGGATCAGACTGGCTGAGGTACTGGTTATACTCGGCCTTCTGGGTGCGGGCGATCCGGAAGTAATCGTCGCTGAACTGGACGACCTTGACGGCCTTGGCGTCCTCCTCTGGCTTCACGGACGAATCGACCCAGCGGCCGTTCTTGAAGTAGAACGTCTTGGCGCCGATCTGGCGGACGTTCGACTGGGGCGATTCGGCCTCCCGCAACTCCGCCTCTAACTCGACAAGGATCCTGGGGTCCGCAGCCGCCCTGGCGAGCCCGTCCCGCACCCGCGCGATCTCCGTTTGAATCTCCGCGCGGCTCCTCTTCTTGTTACCAAACTTCATCATTGCTCCGCCGCCCATACCACCCATCCCACCGCCTCCGCCCATCCCGCTCATCACTCCTTTGCTGCGGCGCATCATCTGCGCCATCTGGCCGGCCTGACCGCTTCCAGTCGCCTGACCGAGGCGTCCCTGGCCCGCGCCCGTGTTCAGTGGTTGGGCCGGGAACTGTTGCGCGGCCGCGGCCGACGCCGGTGCGCGCGCGGCGTTCAGATACTCCTGCTTGAAGCCCCGTTGCGAGACGCCCGCCTCGCCACTGACTTCATTGAGGGCCTGGAGCGACTGCGCGCGCCTGTTGGGCATTCTCTCCCATCGCATGTAGTTGTACGCGCTCATCGGCCAGGAACGAGGTGTAGGGCGTCAGCAGGCCGTATTTCATGCTCAGGGCCACCAGCTCGTCGACCAGTTCCTTGTTCTGACCGTTCAGGGGCAGAAAAGGGGGACAGAAAAGGGGGCAGGCCATGAGGAAGCCGATTTATTAGTTATGTCCCCTTTTCTCCCCGCCGAGGGATTGCAGCCCATCGAATCGATCGTCGCGGGCCAACGCGTCTGGGCCTACGACCTGATTACGAGCCAGTGGCAGCTCCGGCACGTGTTGCGGACCTATTCGCGCCCTGCAAGGGGTGGGCGACATCGGTCACGGTCGCCAGGGAAACGATCGAATCGACCCCGCGTCACCCATACTTCGTCGTGCGCGGTGAGGACCTGGAAGGCCGGCCGCGCCTGGAGCACCTGGCCGAGGTTCCGGAAGGGGCCACGACCCCGGGTCGCTGGGTCGACGCGGTCGATCTCCGAATCGGCGACGAGCTCCTGTTGCGCCGGACGGACCGAGCGGATCGAGCAGGTACGCCTTTACCCGTTCTTCGACACGGTTTACAATTTCGACGTCGAAGATTTGCACTGCTATGCCGTCGGCCGGGCCAGCATCCTGGTTCACAACGCCAACGCAGAGTTCGAGGCTCCCCCACAAAAGCCATTGTCGAAGATTGGGAAGAATCCGGAAACGCGCCAACTGACTGAAGATGCGCTGGTTGACATCAGAACTGGGCAACGTGCTCCACGACACAGCAATTCCCGGCGTGGGGTTTTCCCTTTGACAGGTCGCTCCGTTTGGATTCTCATTTCGTAAAGCCCGTTCGCCCATTGCTTCCCTGGATTCTCTATCTTGCCATTTACGCTACGGAGTGGCTTCCATGGCACCGCCTCTTGGCAAAGCTCACAAGGATCTCTCCGCGGACGCCCTCTTCTCACGGCTTCGCTCCGGTTTCGACTCGCTCCTGGATCCACGTCCGCGAGCCGGCGAGGTCCAGATCTCTCTGAGCGACGCCTTGATGTCGGCCTTCGCCATGTTCTCCTTAAAAGACCCTTCCTTGCTCGCCTTCGATCATCGCCGTCGCGACCCTCTCGACAATTTCCGCTCCATTTATGGCATCCGCAACGTCCCCTGCGACTCACAGATGCGGGACATCCTCGATCCGCTGGATCCCAACGACCTGCGGCCCGCCTTCACCGATGTGTTCCGCCGCCTCCAGCGCGGCAAGGTCCTCGAACGCTTCGCCTACCTCGACGGCCATTATCTCCTGTCGCTCGATGGCACGACTTACTTCTCCTCCGCCAAGATCCATTGTCCCTCGTGCCTGGAGAAGCACCATCGTGGCGGTGGGGTCACCTATTCCCATCAACTCTTGGGCGCCACCCTGGTCCATCCCGACCTCAAGGAAGTCATCCCGTTGGCTCCGGAGCCGATTATCCAGCAGGACGGCCAGACCAAGAACGACTGCGAGCGCAATGCCACCCGCCGCTGGCTCAAACAGTTCCGGCGCGCGCATCCCCATCTGCCGGTCATCGTCGTCGAAGACGCCCTGGCCGCCAATGCCCCTCACTTGAAGGACCTGCGCGAGGCCCGTGCGCATTTCATCATCGGCGTCAAGCCGGGCGACCACGCCTTTCTGTTTGAGCACTTGCAGGCCCGGGACGAGGCGGGTCAGATGACGATCCGGACCTGGGTCGATCCGGCGACAGGTGTCCTGCATCATTTTCGGTTCTGCAATGCGGCGCCGCTCAACGAGTCGCACGCCGACGAGTTGGTCAACGTGCTGGAATACTGGGAGATCCATCCCGACGGCACGGTGCAGCATTTCAGTTGGATCACCGACTTTCTCCTGACTCCGGCGAACGTCTGGGACATCATGCGCGGCGGCCGAGCTCGCTGGAAGATCGAGAATGAGACCTTCAACACCTTGAAAAACCAAGGCTATCACCTGGAACACAATTACGGACACGGGGAGCAGAACCTGTCGGTGGTGCTGGCCCTGTTGATGATGCTGGCGTTCCTGGTGGACCAAGTGCAGCAGTTGTGTTGTCCGTTGTTCCAAGCGGCCTGGCAAAAGCTGAGGACCAAGTGCCATCTCTGGGAAGAGATTCGCCACCATTTTCGCACGCTACGGTTGGATTCGATGGCCGAGTTGCTCAGGGCGTTAGTGTGTGGGATCGTCCCGCAGAAGCCGGTGTTGCAGAACACGTCGTAGTCCGGCGTCGTGTTCGGGGAACGGTCGGGTGGTTGAGTGAGGCGCTGAGGCTGCGTCGGGATCGGGGTACGTGGTCAGGGCGGAATTGGGTCCGACAGGGCCCGGCAAGGTGGGTCAGACCACGGCGATCGGGCGCGGAAAAGACCGCGCTGCGCTCCTCGAACTTCCATCGAGAGGACACGACCTGGAATGGATGTTAAAATGGGAAGAATCGGTTGAGTCGTGCTCGCGACGCCGGGAATTGCTGTCCACGACACGAGGTCTACCAAAACCGGCAAGGCAAGCTACCCACGACGGCTGAACAGGCAGGTGGCAAGCCTCCTCAATATGTCGAATATGAAGTTCATCCGAGCAGGCCGTAGACCGGAAACGGGGACGGTAGACCGGAAACGGGGACGCAGCTAGTTTTAAGCCTCATCCAGGCTGGCCAAAACTAGCTGCGTCCCCGTTTCCCGTCCACTCCGCTAGTTTTTCAAGCCCTGAGAGAAAACAAGGAAAATACATACGTCTGCACATATGGATTGATTCGACGTTCGAGCCCGCGTTAGAACTACAGTTTTGGAGAGGAAATTGGTGTCAGAGGAAATTGGTGTCAGTTCATTTTTCCATGTGGAAAAATGAACTGACACCAATTTCCTCTTGTCGCCGATTTTGTCGTGAACTGACACCGATTTTGTCGCTGCCTTTATCCAGTAGTTTCCAGGAAAAACTCCACAAATAACTGGCCAGACGTACCGCATTGAAAGCGGCGTCTCCTGGTCGGAACCTGCCAGGTGGTCCCGAACCCATTTGGCCCCGACACAGGAGACGCACCATGAACGAGGCTAAGCTCACCTGGACGATCTGGCAATCCCTGCTCAACGCCTTCGCTTGGGCCTTCACCCGCCCCGGCCACCACCGGTTCGCCGAGTGGATCACCGCCATGGCGCTGAACGTTGAGGAACACACCATCACTCAATCGGTCCTGGCCCTGGAACAGCCCGCGGCCTGGAAGGCCCTGGAATCCTTCGCCGAGTACGGGGCCTGGCACGCCGATCGGGTCACGGCCGCCTTGACCCGACTGATCGAGAAGGCCCCCGGCCGCATCTGGTATGGCTATCACGTCTCGGCCGTCGACGACACCAAGGTCCATCGTAGTAGTGAATTCGTCTGGGGCACCTGCACCTTCCATGAGTACACCGCCCGCTGCCCCAACCGGGCCACCACCGTCCGAGCCCACAACTGGGTCGTCCTCGGCGCGGTGCTGTCGGAGCCGGAGAAGCCCGGCTGGTTCCTGTCGATCTCCGGCCGGCTCTACTTCCGCAAGTCGCAGATGCCGGCCGGCCTGGCCGACTCCCTGGCGTTCCGGACCAAGTGCGAGCTGGCCGTGGCGTTGCTCCGCGAGCAGGCGCGGATCATCCCGGGCAAGCACCTGGGCGTCTTCGACGGCGGCTATGCCCTGAGGAACGTCGTGCGACCGCTGGTCCGGCCGGAGGACGGCTCGCCCCGGATCGAGTTCCTCACCCGCTTGCGCCGCGATGCCCGACTCTTCGCCTTGCCCCCGGCCGAGCGCCCCGTGGGGAAGCGGGGGCCCAAGCCGGTCTGGGGCCCGCGACTGGAGCCGCCCCGTCGCGGCGGCCTGTGGAAGGCGAAATGGCAGGTCGGGACCGCCTTCGTCTACGGCCGGCGGCGGACGATCCGCTGGAAGGAGGTGGTGTGCCTGTGGCACGTGCTGGGACACGAGGTGCCGGTCAAGGCGATCGTCGCCTGTGTCGAGGGCTACAAGAAGCGGTTCACCCTGGTGACCTCGGCGGTGGAACTGACCGGGTTGCAGATGGTGGAGTTGTTCGCGGCGCGGTTCCGTCAAGAAGACGCCTTCCGCGACCTGAAGCAGCGGCTGGGGTGGGAGGAATGTCGGGCGTGGACCCAGAACCCGATCGAGCGCACCAGCCAGGCGCAGTGGGTGACGATGAGCCTGCTGCGGCTGTTGCAGTTCCGCCTGGAGGCGGCCGGGGAGGTGGACTGGTGGTTCCGACCGCCGTGGAATCCGGACAAGGACCGCCCGAGCGTGCTGGACGCGGAGCGGCTGATGCGGCGACATCGGGCCGAAATCCAGCGACTTCTCTGGGAGTGGGTGGGAAGTGAAGGAAAAACCGAGGGGGATGCGGCATGAGCGGGGTTTGATCGGGTCAAAAGCGGGCAGGGGGGCAAAAAGGGGACAGGGCAAAAAGGGGACATAATAATTTAGAAGGGCAAAAAGGGGACATAACTAATTTACGCCCTGTCTTTTAGTGGTCGCCCCCTCGATCGCAGCGTCGACTCCAGTCCCAGTCGCCGGGCAGTCTCACGCGTCCAGCTCTCGTCACCAAACGGTCGGCCCCGCTCCGCCGAGAGCCGCAACCGATGCAGATCCCCATCGGAGAGCGGCTCGTTCACCCGGGACAGCCACAACTCATCCCGCACCTCGACCTCCCCGCGCCACAACAGGGGATCACGCCGCAGCCAGCCGGGGAGGCTCGACCACTTCCAGTCCTCCGCACGCGCCACCAACTCGGCCCGCAACGCATTGCGCTCCACATACCGCAGCACTGTCCGCAGATGGTCATCATCCTGGATCGGGAACGCCTTGAACCGACCCTGCCAGACATGACCGCTGGTGCGGTAATGGCGGTGATAACGCCGGGCATGGGCCATCAACAACCCTTGCACCCAGCGGCCCAGATCGCCGTCAGCTCGCGGGCGGATCACCAGGTGGAAGTGGTTGGGCATCAAGCAGTATCCCAGCAGATCCAGCGGAAGCCGGGCTCGGGCGTCCAGGATCGCCTCAACGAAGGCGTCATAGTCCCCGGGCTTGTGGAAGACGGGCTCGCGGCGATTGCCCCGATTCAGGACGTGATACCACAGGCCTCCCACGGATGCTCGAGCGGTTCTTGGCATGCCATCAAAGCTACCGGGGGCTCGGAACGCTGTCAATATTAGTTATTTTTGTCCCCTTTTTGCTTTTGCCTGCCCCTGTCAATATTAGTTATGTCCCCTTTTTCCCCTTTTGCCCCCCTGTCGGGCGAGCCGACGCGGGGTCGATCAGGGCATTACCGCTCCCCGATACATGCATGCCACCAATGGCTCCGAGCCCCAGCGCAGTCGCGCCGATGGGCGTGACGGCATTGCGGCTCTCCAGCCGGTCGAGGCGGTCGACCTTGAGGGCCAGGCGGCGGCGACGACGCTCGGTGAAGCTCAGGCGGATGCGCGGCATGGTGCGGTCCTTGGGATCCCTGTCAACCGGACTTCGGTCGCTCTCTGCCCGACCGGGCGAGTCCCGTAGGTCAGGCTTTCCAGCCTGACGGCAATAGGTTGTCAGGCTGGAAAGCCTGACCTGCGGGACTGCCAGAGTCAGATGATCGCCGGAGTCCTGGGCGCACGAGATCTTCGGCGGCGAGCCCACTCCCTCCGGGGCGGACCGGCCGCGGTCCACGGCACGGTTCCTCCGCACCGCAGGAGAACGTGATCGATGATGAGCACGAGAAAACGGTCGAGTCGGTCGTGAACAGGAAATCGTACGTCTGCATCTCTTGCGGGTTACTGCCATCGGTCGCCGTCGAGGTGACCGAGCGGACATCTCTGGGATGTGAGGTTCGCATCCCAGGTGAAGGTGACGTCGGAGGTACGGTAGCGTGAGCAGAGAATCTGGTGCCCCAGGCTATGCGGCGCTCGCGCAGTCCGGACCGCGAACGGCCGGAGGAGGCCCGGTGAGCGGGGAGAAATTGGTGTCAGTTCATTTTTCCACCTGGAAAAATGAACTGACACCAATTTATTCTGGAAAAATGAACTGACACCAATTTATTCTTTGGCCCCCCCGAAAAAGTGGTACCCTCCGAGAACTTTACTCACACCCGTTTCCGGTGACCCGTGAGCGTAGTTGAGAATATTAATGCAAATATTTATAGAATCATCATGTAAGTATCCTTTGCAGACCGGCTCGTGATTCCGCTCCAAGGCGAAGCCGATCCCGTACTTCGAGTAGATGATCGCCCAGCGGCCGCCTACCTTCACCCCCTCCAACCGCGGGAATCCCTTGCCGCCGCCAGCACCCTCGATGAACTGGACGTTCGACAGGTCCGCGCCCACCTCCGTCGAGTACAACTCGTCACTAGAAGGGATTGCCTCCAAGGGGTTGTTAGGAAACAAGTTGGCCGTTAACGAGCGGAATGCCGCGTCGAATTGGCGCTACCGCAGGCCGCGTCGGCGAAGAGTGTGGCCCCGCCCGGGCTCAGGTGTCGTTTCAGGGCCGCCAGATCTCCCGGCGATAGCGAGAAAGCTTCCTCCCCGTGCATATAAACCAAGGGAAAATATATCAGATTAGGATCACTTAACAGCATCCCCCCCTGATAAGATATCGTAGATCTACACTGCCTCTGCAACGCCACCATGAGATGAGGAATGGCCAGTGGATTGATGTTCGAATGCCTATGGTAGGCCAGCCTAGCACACCGCATTGTTGGCCCACCGTGCCCTTCGTCGCAAATCGGCGCACATCTAAGGAACACTTGTTTCAAATTTTTTAAACTTCGCAAGGGCCGAAGTCCAGCATCCGTAATCGATGAATACCTGATGATTAGTTTGTTGATCCGGGTGAGCCGCCCGATGTGGATCATCTCGGGGTCGGCATCGTACGCACCTCCGTTCAGACTAACCTCAGTAACATTACTGAGATAATCAATTCCAATCAGGTCCACCAGCCACTTCGGCCGCAAGAAACCATCGGATTCGCCCCCCCCGGTGTCCCAATTCCCGTCGTACACTACTTGACCACCGGACTTGATGATCGCCGCGACTGCGTCGTGCTGGACCCGCGCACAATGTGTGATCCAAGCCAACCAAATAGCCAACATGAGGACGAGCAACATTAGGGAACGGACGCTCCCTCGAAGCCACTGCCATGGGAATCGCGACGAGGCCCTTTGTGACATCCCACCGCCTCCGAATTGGCAAGAGGCTCTGACGAACCCAGACAATGGCGCCTCCCAGGTTCTCCAGAGGTTTCGTCAGGGGCTGTTCCTCTGTGTATAGAAATAGGAGCCGTACGTCATAGAATCGCCGCCGGCCACGCCACCGCCGCCGGCCACGCCACCGCCGCCGGCCACGCCACCGCCGCCGGCCACGCGGGTTCCGGGTGGATCTATAGAACCTTCGACCGTTACGGGAATAAGTATAGGCGACTGGCTGAATCCTAGACTGAAAGCATTTCCCATTACCGCCGCGTAACTTGCTTCCATGGCTCTTGCCATAAACCTCATAGGACGGAGCTTTGAATTCTGGTCCAAAAACATCCCCGGTAAGAATTGTGGATGATCGTTAAACTGATACACTCCCCGTCCAATCGATTTCACCGCAACCTGACCCAAGTCTTCCCACTCGGCACCTGGGTTTGCGCCTAGGTACAACAGACTTACGCCCACAAATGCGCAGAATGGGTCAAGATTAGAAACGGTGCCGTCCACGTTGACTGGGACGAATCGACCGCGACCTTTCGGTTTCCCCGTTTGTGTTCGGACCGTGAGGTTCATGAGCCCGCTCGGGTCCGTGCCGTCGGTCGGTCCGTTCCCTACGTATCGATAAGAGACCGGAAACGGGGACGCAGCTAGTTTTAAGCCTCATCCAGGCTGGCCAAAACTAGCTGCGTCCCCGTTTCCGGTCCCGATCGTGACACCTCATCCCCAGATTCCGCAATCGGCACAGATCCCCCAAACCCCGTCCAGATTTAGGGATGTCCCCTTTGCTCCCCCTCCCCTTTGCTCCCCCCCTTTTCTTCCCGCCTACCCCTTTTTCTACCCTCCCCGCTTATTCTCCCGGAAATAGGGGGAGGACGTGACCCGCTCCCCCCCTGGTGATGGACAACCAAGGACGGTCCTTCGTCAATTGCTCGAGCGCTCCTTCGCTCAGCGCGGAAGCCCCAGTAATGTCTAACTCTTGCAGGTGACTCAATCCGCGAAGGTGATCAAGCCCCACGTCTGTCACCGCGACCCCCGCCCCGAGTCTTATAGCCCGGAGCTGTTGCATGCCAGCCAGCCGGGCGAGCCCGAAGTCAGTGAATCGAGGACCGAAGAGATGCAACTCATCCAGCCTGTCCCACTTCGATAAGGATGTCAGAGCCGTGTCCGTCATGCGCGGCCCCCCGATCATCAGTACTCTGAGTTTGGGAAAATGGCACAGGCGCGATAACCCTGAGTCACTAACTTTCGTCTGACGCAGGTCCAGTATTTCAAGTTTCGGGAGAAACTCTAGGGCCCCCAAGCCGGCGTCGGTAACATTGGTACCGGCGAGTCTTAGACACCGAAGTCGGGTCAGCGGTTTGAGTGCTTTAAGCCGTAGTCCGTGACTGCTGTGAAGGAGAGATTAAGATTCTCCAGACTTTGAAGGTGCCTCAGGTGGACGAGACCTGAGTCCCCTATGGTGGGCATCCCCAGCGCTAACGTACGAAGTCGGGTCAATCCGTCAATGTGGGCCAGGTCTGCATCTTCGATATTACAATCTGCGACAACCAGAGTCTCCAGCTCATCGAAGCTCTCAACCACGTGAAAGTCCGATGGTTTATCGAATTTATGTGTAAGTTGAAGGTATAAGACATTTTCAAAAGCATCACGACCAATCAGCTCCTTGACCCACTCCGGCCATAGATCGTGCGCGGGCGACCCTCGCGCGAGACCTGGGGCTCAATAATCGAGACATGGCGTTCACTAACAAAAACGAACCCAGCTCCTTTGAGTGCGCGAATGGCGGAGCGTCGATCCTCAATCCAGCGACGCCACCGAACCATACATCCCAAGGCTACTCCTGCCATCAGGACAAGTAAGACTAAGACCCGTACACTGAACCGGACACGTAGTATCTCTGGTTGCGACAGGAGCCTTGGCCAAGGAGTCATAGGTGGCCCTCCACGAAGCGACAATCCGCAAAATAGAGCCGGATCGAGGGTCAGATCACGATCCTGGTAATCTCCTGTGCTCGGGGCCAAACCCAATGTCCGCCCCTCAAGCAGCAACAGGCCGCATCATTTGTCAATTCCAACGTATCCCGGTAACCGCCGGGTCCTGTGTGCTAGGTGCGCAACAGTAGGCAAGGACCGGCTAAATGGGCTACGGACCTAAGCCCCAGGGATCCCCGCTTGTTCCGCCGCCAGGCGTCCCATAACCGCCGCCAGGCGACGCGCCCCCTCCGCCAGTCCCTCCGCCAGCTCCCCCCCCACCGACAGTCCCACCTCCGCCGCCCCCGCCCCCGCCCCCGCCGACAGTCCCACCTCCGCCTCCGCCGCCCCCGCCGACAGTCCCACCTCCGCCGCCCCCGCCACCCCCCGCGCCGGAGGAAGTCACACCTTTCCACGAGCCGGTCGCAACCGGATACCACTCTAAAAGGTACATATCAGCCGGCGAGTGAAATACTGTTGAAGACCAGGCAACTACATCCACGAACACCTTCTTAGGCTTGGCTGACGACAAAGGTATGGTTACAGTAAACCCGACCATATTGTAGCGGTTAGGGTCTGGAGCCGCCGGGATGTTTCGGGGGTCTCCGTTCTGTTCATCAGCAAGCGTCTTTGGGCGAGAAATTGGTGTCAGTTCATTTTTCCATGTGGAAAAATGAACTGACACCAATTTCCTCTCTAACGAATAACCTCGACACCCTTCAGATACACCCGCAGCTCCTTAACACCATGTGCACTCACACTCGTATGAAAAAGGTTCAGCCGCTTCAACCCCCTCAATCCCCGCAGATGGATCAATCCGGCATCCGTTAGGGGAGTACGTGCCAGAGAGAGATCCTGAAGGTTGGTCAACGCGCTCAGATTCGCGAGTCCGTCGTCGCTGATCCGAGTATTGTCGAGATTCAAGGACGTGATGTGGGTCAGTCCCTTCAAGTGGACCAATCCAGAATTGGTTACCTGGGTACCATCGAGCTCCAGCTCCTCAAGCCAGACCAGCCGCGCGAGATTGGCCACTCCGGCGTCGTTCAACCGCAGTCCTACCCAGATCCAACATTCGCAGACCTATCAGTTCTCTCACGCTCGTCATTCCAGCATCTGTTACGCGAGTGCCTCGGAGTGACAAGGAAATCAGTCCCTTCAGATGGACCAACCCGCGGTCATCAACACGAGTCCCGTCTAGGAACACGCTGTTAAGGCTCGGTAGCATACTAAATCGAGAAAGTCCCGCGCGAGAGACGGCCGTTTGACGCAGCGATAGAGAACGCAAGGACGGGAGCCCGCTCAACAGGCTCAGACAATCGTCAGTGACAAGGGTCTCCGACAAGTCCAAAGTCTGGAGCCTGGTCAGCCCATTGAGGTATCGGATGCCGGTATCTCCGACCTGTGTATCCAGGAGCGACAGGGTTTCGAGCCCGGTGAACTCTTTTAGTTTGGCCAACCCTGCATCGCCTACCCGCGTGTGATTGAGGTTCAGATACTGCAAGTTCCGTACTCGTTTGAGATACTCCAGTCCGGCATCCGTGATCGAGGTAGAATCGAGGGAAAGGCTTTGCAGCATGGTCAAACCCTGAAGACGCGCCAGTCCGGCATCGGTGATCCTCGTGTTCGAAAGCGATAGAGATCGGAGATGGGTGAGTCGTCTCAGATGATCCATGCCGATGTCCGACGTTCTCGTGAAGTCGAGCTGCAATTCTTGGAGGCCGGCCAGCTTCCCCACGTGAGCCAAGCCGGCGTTCGAGATCCCTGAACGGGCCAGAGACAGATTCAACAAGTTGGTCAAGTCCTCCAAATGGTCCAGCTCAGAATCATCGACATTTGGGCCGCTGAGAGAAAGTGCCGTTCGGTTCATTAGCCCGTCCAGCCGGCGAAGGTTGGCTTTCCCATCCGCAGATATCGCCGGGCTTACCCGCCCAATGCCGATCATTGCACTCTTGGCCGATCTTCGAGAGTCTAAACCGCGGTGTTCGTCATAGACTATGGTGACTCCGGGCAGTGATCTCTCAAGCTCCTGAACGCCCGCTCTCGTCATGATCGTCCCGGACAGGATAAGTCCCTCGAGGCTGCAAATCCCCTTGAGGTGCGCCACCGCGGCATTGGAGATTCCTGTGTCCCCAAGATATAGTCTCCGCAAGTGAGCGAGTTTCTTCAGATGCTCCACGCCGACATCGCTGATCCGGGTTCCGCTGAAGTCGATTTGCTCGAGCTTGGCCAGTCCACTGAGGTGAACGATCCCGGCATCGGCGATCCGAGTCTTGCTCAGGTCGATGTCCTGAAGGTTGGGTAGATTCCTGAAGTGAGCCATGCCGGCGTCGCTGATTCGCGTGTCGGCGAGCCTCAATCTTCGAAGCCGAGCGAGACCCTCCAAGTGCGCAACTCCATCATCGCCGATATCGGTACTCCCCAGGTTCAGTTCTTGGATCTGTTTGAGCGACCGCAAGTGGACGGCGCCCTGGTCGTCGAGCCACGAGTTGCTCAGGTTGAGCGTCACCAGCTCGGGTAATCCTGTCAGGTAACGCAGACCAGGGCCGGTGACCCTCGTGCCGGCAAGATTCAGGTCCCTGAGATTGGTCATCCGCCTCAGCTCGGCTAACCCCGGGTCACCAACGAACGAGCCGGAGAGGCTCAATGATTGTAGTTCCCTTAGACCCTTTAGGTGGACTAACCCCGCGTCGGAGACCTGACTTCCAGAAAGGTGCAACACCTTCAGGCTGGTGAGAACGCTCAAGATCTTTAGATCGGAGTCATTGACCTTCGTGCCCCGAAAGAGAACCATGGTTACGGGTTTGCCCACCCCGGCGTTGCCGGGGTACACCCTTCCCCCTAGCTCGGCGATCCGAGCGATCACCTGCAACTGCTCGCCTTTCCACGTCTGCGCCGGAATCGGCGGGACCTGGAACCAGCATCCGACGAGGGCTATCGACGCGGTCATCCATCGCGTCCAAACTCGGCTACAGCAGACGGTCCCCCCCTGCGCAGGGTCCAGTACGTTCCATGGTCGATCCTCCTTTGTCTCCTCGACGACGATCCCATCAACGCGATACTTTAGAACGCTGTCGAGTCGAGAGATGACGCAGTGGTGTTGCTCCGTTTCCACTTCCCGCTAATCGAACCAGACTGGGGATCGTGTAGTCGGCCGGCGACGCACATCTCAAGAAGCCCTTTTCCGGTCCCCTCCGAACGAGGTTTGAGTCCTTCGATCTCACCGCGGCTCTGCAGTAGCCATTCTACGCCCAAGACCGTTTCGGCGCTTGTCGTCACGCGAACCTCGACGTCTTGGTTCTCTGACCACCTCTGTCCCTTCACTTTGTGGACTAATCTCCCATCCTGGGAGTGTGCGAAGTCGCTTCGGCCGCCTGTACCAATAGAACTTCCGGCCGCAACAACCAAGTGGGTCGGGTCGGGCTTGCACCCATTTGGAAGGGCCCGGCCTTGCCAGGGATCGAGTGATACTATATATTAAATTTAATATTTGCGACTGGTGTTTTAATATTAATTCGTTGGCGGCTTGTCCGGGAAGCCCAATTTCTCCATAACTTCCCACCAGGCGAGCAACACCTCGGGAGGGTCCCAGTTGAGGTTGGCAATGATTGATGTCGGCATTTCCGGTAACTTGACCGGGAGGGCGAACATCACCTTGCTAACTCGTATGCTAAATCGAATGCTATGCATCTGACCCCTCAAGACTGCCGCGCTCGCCAGAGTTTTGACAAGCTTGACATTCAGGTCCAACCACTCGTCTAAATCGGAGGCCAACTGATTCATATCCCCGAAGGCCATCGCTTCGCCAATCATTGCCTCCACCTCAACAGGACCCGGCCCTCCGGCGCCCTTCACGTTGAAGCCGGCTTGAATCTTATCCGACAATTTGTTGAGATTGTTTACGATGCTATTCGCTTCCGAACGCAGGCCTTCGTAACTGTTAACGAGGCCATTAAACTCATTGATGTTTGCATTGACACTAGCAAGCACGTTTTGACGAATCTTCTGAAATCCCCGTTGCTGAACTTGGGCAGCTTGCGGTGGGTTCTGGCCGTTAGCGTTGCCTTGGTTCTGTGCGAAATTGCCTTGAGCCAAGACATTGGCAGCGGCCTGCTGAAGCGCCTCCTGCTCTGTTTCCATGCCACTCGGATCGACACCGTCCGTAGGCCCGTTGCCGGTGTACTCAAAGAGATCCATGCTGCCGGCTCCGAACCCCTTCGGATCCAGCCCCATGAACTTCCCGATCGCTTCATCGTAATAT
>CAWJTQ010000014.1:0-133659 GCA_963845695.1 uncultured Isosphaeraceae bacterium
ATTCTACCGCGGAAGATGTTCGGTGGTCTTTCGGAACCGCCCTGCCAGCCACGCCGGCGCTTGCGACGCTGGATCCCGAGGGATCCCCGCATCGCACCCGGCGGGCAGGGACGCCCGCCCCACTGACAACCCCCCAGTGTCCCAGTGGGGCGGGCGTCCCTGCCCGCCGGGTGTCAACTCCTTCCGCTGTAGAACTCAGAGCCCCCAACAAAGGGGGACAGGCACCTCGAAGAGTCGGAGCCAGTCCCCCTTTTTTTGAGCGACTCTTAGCCGAACGGCACGAATTCTCTTACCCACGATGAGGGTCGTGGCCGTACGAGCCCGAAGTGCGAGCGAGTGAATGGAGGATCCCCGCCGGAATTCACTCGCTCGCGCTTCGGGCTTGTAGGATTCGGTCTCCCGTTTCAGGTGGTTTCGGTCGAGTTTCCGCCCGCCAATCGCCTCATTGACCGGCCAGGATTCCTTGACACCCATTCGCCTTCCGGTCGAGGGCTTGCTTCAAGGTGTCGATGACCTGCGGCGAGCCGACGAAGGTCTGGTCGGGGAAGCGGTGGTATGCAAGGATGCTGCAAAGAATGTGCTCGCCCATGTAGGTATTCAACCACATTCCAGCCAGGTATTGGAGCCGCAGGTTACGGTCGGTGTTGATCTGGGCGCCTCGCGACCATTCCTTGAGCAAGGGCGCCTGACCGAAATAGGTGCCGAGCAAGTCGATCCCCTCCTCCGGTACCACTTCCACCCCTTCGCTTCCTGTCTGGATTTCTCCGAAACCCACGTCGTGGAGCGACTGCTTTACGAGCTGATGGTCCGGCCGGTCCAGCCGCTGTTGGAATTGGTCGACGTTGATCACGGTCGGCTCAACCTGTCCGAAGAGGATGGCGTCGTTGCCGAAGCCCTCGCGGTGGTTGCTCCACAGGATGCCGTGGGGGAAGACCTGGAAGAAGGTGGCGATCACGCTCTTAGTCGTGTCCAGGTTGCTCTCGTTGAGAGGGAACCAGAGGCAGACGATCCCGCCCGGATTCAGGTGCTCGCGGCACATCTGGTAATATTCGACCGTATTCATCGCGGCGCAGCCCTTGACCCACGGGTCGATCGGGTCGGAGGTGATGATGTCGAACTTCTCGCGGGTGGTGCGAAGGAAGTGCCGGCCGTCGTCGTAGATCACCTCAACCTGCTTGCCATTCACCGTGTGTGGGTTCTGACGGTCGATGCCGTCAACCACGTGGTAATTCTCCTTGCCGAACATTGGTGTCACGATGGTCGGCACCAAGGGCTCGATGTCGCAGATGACGACGCGCTTGACGTCGGGGTGCAAGACGAAGGTGCCGGCGGTGATGCCCGCGCCGCAGGCGACAACCAGCACCGACTCGGGCTTCTTGTGCACCAGTGCCGGGATGTGTCCGAGCATGCGCTGGAGCCGCATGTCGGCGGGCAAGGTCAACGCCTGGATCTTGCCGGCGCCGTGGAAGCTCTGGACGCCCTCTCTCGACATGGTGACGGCGACCGAGACGTTGGTTCCCTCGCCGACGTAAGTGCAAAAGAGGTCCGCATGACCGGGTTCGTCGGGGACGACCTTGACGATGCCGGGGGCTGACCGTGCGAGCGAGTTTGTCGAGTTTCTGCCGAACGCGACGCTCGTCCACGGCACAGGCGTCACAATCCAGGCGAGCCCGAAGGCTACCCCGATCCCGGCCGCCATTGCTGCCGCCCCACCCAGGCGCCAGCTTCTGGGCGCCGGCCTGAGCAGGGGCATCTGGATCACCAGCGCGGCCGACGCGGCCAGACCGATCAGCACCCGCTGGGCACCGGCCGTTCCGATGGCGGGGACGAGAAGCAGGCTGAATACCAGGGAGCCGGCGATGGCGCCGATCGTGTTGGCCGCATAGACGCCACCCACGAGCCGACCGGCGTCCTGGCCGCGGGAGGCGACCGCCGTCAGCGCCAGGGGGAAGCTCGCGCCCCACAGGCAGGCCGGCGGCAGGACGGTCCAGAAGCAACGCACCAGGTCGACCTGGAAGGTGTACCAGGGACTCGGCGACAGGTCGGGGACGATCGGCCAGTAGGGGAGCGACTCGGCGATCATGACCGCGGTCCAGGCGATGGCGGCGGTCAGGAGCCACTGGCAGGCGCCCAGCGCCACCCGCGCCGACGCAGCCTGCCGCGCCAGGTACGCCCCGACGCCGCTGCCGATCCCCAGTCCGATCAGGAACACGGCGAGAATCAAGGAGAAGGTGTACACGGTGCCGCCCAGCATCAAGGAGAGCAGGCGGATCCAGACCACCTCGGCACCCAGCGCCGTCATCCCGGAGATGGCAATCGCCAGATACACGGACCAGGTGCCGGGCGAGGGCTCCCCGCTTGGAATCGTCGTGGTGCCGACTGGTACCTGGTATCGGGGCGAGGCGGCCGCCATCGCCAGGGCGAGTGCAGCCACGGTCAGATTGAGGGCCGAGGCGACGTAGGTGGCCGTGGCCATGTCATAGACGCGCAGCAAGTAGAAGCCGGTCAGCAGGCAGCCGAATACGGCGCCGGCGATGTTGCCGCCGTAGAAGAAGCCCAGCCACGACACTCCCTCAGGGCCAGTCTCGACCCAGCGCACGATTGCCGGCAGCGTCGCGCCCATCAGCAACGTGGGTGGCAGCAGGCACACTCCGGCCACAGCCCCGCGCAGCAGGATGCCCGGCGGACCATGGCCGGCGTAATGAGTGTAGACCTGCTCGGCATACGGCATGCCGAACAACACCAACAGTCCGATGGCGCCGATGCCAAGCTCGAGAAGGGCGTAGACCCGCAGGGGGTGCCACCGGTCCGAGACAAGGCGTGGCAGCAGTAAACTGCCCATGCACATCCCGCCCATGAACGTCCCCAGCAGCACGCCGAGAGAAACGGCGGTCGAGCCGATTACCAGTTGGAGGAGCTGAAGCCAGACGACCTCGTAGATCAGCGCCGCGCAACCGCTGCCGACAAAGAGCACAAGCAGCCCGGGCAGAAAGCGGTTTATTGCGGCCGGGCCGGTTGGAGGAGTCAGGTCGTGTGGGGTCATCGCGCGGTTGTCTCCCGGACAGATGGGCGACGCTACTCGGAAGCGTGGAAGGTAGTGGGAATTCCGTCTTTCCATGGGCAAGCGCGGCCGGGCAGGGCGCACCCGCCGTCCCGGCGGAGTGTCGCGCGGCGGCAGGCAATCCCAGGGAATTCACCACGCCGTCGTGGTGGTTTGCGCGGGGTGATGCCACCCAGAACCCACACCTGTCAAACGGGGCCTTCCGGACGGACTCTCATTAGACCAGGTTTCGCCGGAAGATGGGAGCGACCCCCGCCTTGGAAGTTGGAACTGAAAGGCCCTGTCGAGAGCGATGGCGTTTTCCCCAACCAGCACTTCCCTCAGCATCGCGACGTCATCGCATGAGGATCGCGTCGTTGGGGATCGTCCCAAACCGAGTCATTGACGAGCTCTCCGGCCTGACACGACCGAACGGGTCCGATACCAGCCCAAAGCGCCAGCGAGGGTTGCCGCAAATCCTGGCCGCAGAATGGGAAACCCTCGCTGGCGCCAGAATGGGAAACCCTCGCTGGCGCTTCGGGCTGGCGTCGATCGGCGGGCTGTGGAGTCCCGCGCGGACTGTCAACCCGGCGATGGGCATTTTGGGACGATGCCCGTCGTTGAATATGAGTGCGCACTGTAAGCCAGTTGGAGAACGCCCGATCCGGAGATTCACGACCTCTACCGCTTGGGCTGTCCTCGCGCCCATCAACACGTGCTCGGCCACCTTACCCGAATAACGCGGTCTCCTGCTCGCATCCCAGCATCAGGTTGAGGTTCTGCACGGCGACTCCTGCCGCACCCTTGATCAGGTTATCGAGACAGGCCAGCACGAGGATCCGGCCTCTGACCACCCGAACCGTCAGATCGCAAAAGTTGGTAAAGGCCGAGTCCTTGGTCGCGGGAAGGTGGCCGACGACCCGGACGAACGGGCTCTTCGCGTAGAACGATCGGTAACACTCGAGCAGGTCGTGTTCGACGGCCGGTCGCTTCGGCTGGGCATAGATCGTGGCGAAGATCCCGCGATCCATCGGTACCAGGTGCGGCGTGAAGATCACCTCGACCGGTTCGTCCCGGCCTCGGGTGATGCCGGTGAGCACCTGGTCGATCTCGGGAGTGTGGCGATGCCGGCCTATGCTGTAAGCCGAGAGGCTCTCGTTGCACTCGGGGAAGTGGTAGTTGAGCTTTGGCGACCGCCCCGCCCCGGAGACTCCGCTCTTGGCGTCGATGATGATTCCGGACCGCTCGATCAGGTCCTCGGCGATCAAGGGGGCCAGGGCCAGAATGCTCGCTGACGTGTAGCAGCCGGGATTGGCGATCAAGTTCGACTGGGGAATGCGATCACGGAAGAGTTCCGGGAGGCCGTAGACCGCCTCGCGCAAGCCATCGGGATCCGTGTGAGGATGGCCGTACCAGTCCGCATAGACCTGCGCGTCGTTCAGTCGGTAGTCGGCGCTCAGGTCGATGACCCGAACGCCGTGTCGGCGGAGGTCGGGGACCACCGCCATGCTCGCCGTGTGCGGCAGGGCCAGGAAGGCGACGGTGGCCTTCTCGGCGATCCGACCGGCATCGAACGGCTCGCAGTTCAAATCGATGCGACGGGCCAGGCTGGGATGGAGCGCCTCCAGCCGGGGAGACTCATCCTGGCGCGAGGTCGCGGTCGTGATCTTCACCTGCGGATGGTTCAGGAGGATCCGGAACAGCTCACGTGCCGCGTATCCCGACGCCCCCACGATCGCCACGCCCGTTTTCGCCATCGGTTCAGGTTCCCAATGATCCTCGCCTCGTTCGGAATCGACTGGCCCATGCGCTCAGACCGAGATAGAACGCGGCGATCAGCCACGCCGTCAAGGCGATCGTCGAGATCGCCGCGCCTTCCGCGGCGTCGCGCGGGTCATACTCCAGACGGAGCAACCACGACCCCTCCCCAGGGACTTCGACACGCTGCCATCCCCCAGGTTCGCCCCACTGTCGGAACGCCGGGAGGATCGTCATGTCCCACTCACCCTGACCCTCCAGCCCGATCCAGCGGGCCGTCCACTGCGGGTCGTAGAGCTGCGACAACGATCACCCAGCCCGGATCTTTCGTCCAGACCTGGATCGTCCATTCCTCGGGTCGCGGGGACTCGGCCTTCAGCGGCTCGGCCCGATCGAACAGGGTCAGGAGGTGGTCCAGGTCGTCCGACCATTCGTCCAGCATGGTCTCATCGGAGATCGTCGGTCAAGGGGAGGAACCAGGCCCGGACCGGTGGCTCTGGGGATCGCCAGATCGAAAACTTCTGAACCCAATCGCCCTGTTCGTCCGCCCACGATGCGCCGTAGAGCCAGCGGGCCAGGGCCGGATCATCGATCGTCTCGGCCGCGTGCTCGTTTCGTCCCAAGAAGTGATTGATCCGGTTCTCCAGCGGAGCGAAGACGCGCAGACTCGTCCCCGGTTGCCCGCAGACGCCGACTTGACCATTGGCCTCGAACTCGGGGCCGCTCATCGGCTCCATGCGCCAGCTCCGGTCAATCCCTCGACGGCCGGTAATGTCGAGGGTCCGATAGCGAATTGATCGGCGCCAGCCCTACCCACATCGGCATGTTCCTGAGCGGATCGGCGACCCGGGTGCCACGCGGCTCCTCGGCCAATCGCGCCAGGAGTGGGCTCTGGCTCGTGAGCGGCCCCAGCGGAGCCACATCGATCAGCCGATGACGCCCGAGGACCCACAGATCGAGGAACGTGATCAGGACCAAAGCAACCCGCGCCGCACCGGGTGCGGCCTATCTGGTTCATCCCGGCGACGAGTCCAGAGCAAGACCAGGAATACGGCGGTCTCCCACAATTCCCCGAGATAGATCCACCAGCGATGATTCGTGAAGACCTTGTCGGTCACTGACTGTTGCAACACCACCGCCAGAAACCGATGGAGATCGGGAGGGACGTGGGGATCGACGGGCCGCCGCGCCGGCCATCACTTGCTCGAAGCGTGGGATCTGCCATCGGAGAGCCGGGTCATCGGTCCAGGGCATGGCCCGGAACGCACGGTCAAACCACCCGACGACCGCTGGCCACCGCAGTTTCGCCGCTCGTCGAGCTCGCGCGATCGCCGTCGCTCGGTGCTGAGCCACGGCCAGTTCGATCAGGCCCAGCACGACGACGATCCAGATCATCGCCAGTCCGACGAACCAACGGAGCGAGCGTCCCGGCCGTGGCCACTCCGGCCAGCGATCGAAACCCTTCCCGGCCAGCATCGCCAGCGCCAGAGCCGTCGCCAGGCTCCAGCGCGCGGGAGCCCGGAAGAAGGAAAAGCCCGGTAGCTTGATCAAGCCTCGAAATCCCGGTGCGTAGGGACCCAGGCTGAGAATCAGGGTGATCACCGCGAGGATCGTCAGGAGCCGGACGGACGGATCGCGGCGAAACTCGCGCACACACCGTCATGACGGCCAGGAAAAGTGGGACCAGTCCGACATAGGTCAAGCATCTCCTCGGGCATGGCGTGGAACGGGTCCCAGACCAGCGGCCTCCAGGTGGGCGAGCGATGGAACAGTCCCGGAGCCACGAAATTGACCAGATGGAACGGTGTGGTCGGCGAAGCCGGAGAGGTACTCGAAATCGCTGCGAGCGCCGGCTAGTTCCGCGAGACGGGCCGTCGGCCAGAGCTGGATCGCCGCCAGGGGGTAGATCGCAGCCACCGCGAGAACAACGGCCCCACCTTTCCTCAGGGCCGGACCAGCTCCGCCCACCTCGCCCCGACGCCTGGCACCCAGGTCGTGCCCCCAGTGTTCGGCGATCGACCAGAGGACCATCAGGCCGAGGACGACCTGCGTTTGAAACGCGAGCTGAAAATGGCCGGGCAAGACCTGGAGGACCAGCACCAGGCTCAGCAGCAAGCGGCGCCGCACGGAGGGTCCGCGCCCCGGGTGCGAGGATCGACCAGGCCAGGCCGAAGGCCCAGGGCATCCAGCAGCCGGTCGTATATCCCCAGGCGATGGGCCAGATGGATCACGAAGAAGCCGCACGCCGACCAGGAGAATGCCGCCAGGGCCGAACCGATCCGCGAGATCCCGATCCGCCGCGATGCCCAGAACGTGCCCAGCCCTCCCCAGAGGGTATGTAGAACCAGACTGACGACGTAGGCCGTCTCCGTCTCGAGATGGCCATACAAGAGTGCATGAGGCGGGTAGAAGACGCCCATCTGGCTCTCCGCCAGTCCCGGAAACCCGTAACCCCACAGGTCGTTCCAGACGGGGAGCCGCCCGTCACGAAGCGACTCGCTCAGGAACCCCATCAGTCCGAGAAAGAACTGGGTGACATCCCCGCCGACCGGCATCTTCCCGCCGATCCCGATCGGCCAGAGCCAGCCAGCAAGGCCGCCAGCACCATCAGCAAGGCCGCCAGCTTCGCGGGAATCCCTCGCAACTGCCCGATCGAGGAATTCCTCGGCATGCCGTTCTCCCAGCTAGACCTGTCTTCCCCAACCTCCCAGTTCAGTAAGGCAAATTCGCCCAGCAGGCGAGCCTTCAGACAGGCTGGGGAGGCAACTCCAGGTAATTCTTTCAAAGCGAGTTCGATTTTACAGGACGCGGAGACGAATCGGCAGGCTCTCGTGCCTGACGGGTCGGCCCAGATCCCCTCAGTTGGCGAACTCCTGGGATTCGGACGAGACTGGATGAGATCCCCGCGTAATTGGCACAGAAGCTGCGTCTGAGAGCGGGGCGAGGACGACGACGATCTTTTGTGAAGATCTCGATCCTCAACCCGGAATCTCTGGAAAACGACTCAGGGAGGAGTGGATCATGTTAGTTCTGAGCAGGAAGCTCGGCCAGAGTTTTCATGTCGGCGAGGATGTCCGCATCACGATCGTGAAGATCGACCGAAACTCGGTCCGGATCGGGATTCAGGCTCCCGATGAGGTTTCGATTCAGCGCGAGGAGATTGCTTTCGAGGTACCGGAACCTCAGACCCGCACCTATGAGGCCGGGGCGGCCTGAGCGATTCCGTTCATCCTGTGCTGGGCGGCGGTTGGACGGGCATCATGCGGATTGAGTATGCTCGGCAGGGACGTGACGTGGGTATGAATGCTCGCTGAGCGACGAGTCGAAATGAGGGCTCGGTCAGCGTGAGGTTTCTGGTCCCGGCATCCGGGTTGGCTCGGCATCGATGCGGGTGGTGATTGCCCCGGACAAGTTCAAGGGGAGCTTGACCGCTCCCCAGGCTGCGGAAGCGATGATGCGCGGCGTGGCCCGAGCGGCGCCCGGCGCCGCGATCGACCGCGTCCCGATGGCTGACGGGGGCGAAGGCACAGTCAACGCACTGGTCGCCGCCACAGGCGGCTCCTACCGCGAAGTCCCGCGTCACGGGCCCCCTCGGCGAGCCGATCACCGCGCGGTTCGGCCTGCTTGGCGATGGCCGCACGGCCGCAATCGAAATGGCAGCGGCTTCGGGATTGGTGCTCGTACCGCCCGAACGGCGCAACCCTTTGATCGCGACCACGCGTGGAACCGGCGAACTGCTCCTGGCGGCGATCGCCGCCGGCGCGCGTCGCGTGATCGTGGGCATCGGCGGCAGCGCGACCAACGATGGCGGGGCCGGGATGGGCCAGGCCCTGGGCTATCGTCTACTCGACGCTGACGGGCGCGAGCTGGAGCCCGGCGGCGGCCAGCCTGGGCGGACTGAGTCGCATTGATCCCTCCGCGAGTCACCCCGTACTCCAGGACATCGAGGTCGCGGTGGCCTGCGACGTGACCAATCCTCTGTGCGGCACGAGTGGCGCATCGGCCGTCTACGGTCCCCAGAAGGGTGCGACGCCCGCGATGATCGAGACCCTGGACGCCAACCTCGCTCATTTCGCCAGCGATCGTGATGCGAGACCTGGGCATCTCCATTGCGGACATCCCCGGCTCGGGCGCCGCGGGCGGCCTGGGTGGCGGACTGGTCGCGTTCGCCGCAGGCCGGCTGGAGACAGGGGTGAACCTCGTGATCGACGCGGTGGACCTGGCGAAGCGCCTCGATGGTGCCGATCTCTGCCTGACCGGCGAAGGCGCCCTCGACGAACAGAGCACGTTCGGCAAGACGGCCGTCGGGGTTGCCAGGCTGGCGCATTCGCTCGGCTGCCCGACGGTGGCCCTCGCTGGCACCATCGGCCCCGGCGCCGAGGCCGCCCTCGAACAGGGCATCGACGCCTATTTCTCCATCTGTGCCGGGCCGATCAGCCTCGAGGAAGCCATGGCCCGAGCTGGCGAATGGCTTGAAAGGGCGACGGAGCAGGCCGTTCGGGCCTATCTGATGGGAAAGCCACGAGCCGTTGAGAATCGTCTTCTCTGAGTGGTCGCCGAGTCGTCCATCCCCGATTGAGCAAGAGACTGGTGAAGCCGCAGAGTCTCGAGTGAATTCACCCTGATCGACTGGATCCGCCGTCGGGAGGCGTTGCGTCCGGCCGGCACCTGGACGCGGCTCGGCATCGGCGACGACTGCGCGGTTCTGGGCGTCGGTGCGGCCTCCGATCTCTTGGTCACGACCGACATGCTGATCGAAGGCCGTCATTTCCGGCTCGAGAAGGACGGTCCCGAAGCGGTCGGCTACAAGGCGATGGGAGTGAACCTGTCGGACGTCGCGGCGATGGCGGGGATTCCGCGCGCCGCGGTTGTCGCGGTTGCGCTGCCGAAGGTCGCAGCGGTCGAATTGGCCCAGGGACTGCATACGGGGATGTCGGCACTGGCCGAGCGATTTGGTGTGGACCTGGTCGGTGGGGATACCAATGCCTGGGACGGCCCCCTCGTCGTCACCGTGACCGTGCTTGGCGAGGTGACCGCGCGCGGCGCGGTCCAGCGCTCGGGTGCCAGGCCCGGCGATGTGATCTTCGTGACCGGTCCGCTCGGCGGGAGCTTGTTTTCCGGCCGGCACCTCCGTCCCGAACCGCGGATTGCCGAGGCTCTGGCACTGCACGAGGCCGCGTCCATCCACGCCATGATCGACCTGTCCGACGGGCTCTCGTCGGACCTGGGTCATATCCTCGACGAGAGTGGGGGCCTGGGTGCAATCCTCGATGCCGCGACGATCCCGATCCATGCGGATGCATTCGAGATGAGTCTCGCTGATGGCGTTTCCGCACTCGACCATGCGCTCAACGACGGCGAAGACTTCGAGCTCTGCCTGACCGTGTCGCCCGATGACGCCGATCGCCTCCTGGCTGCGCCCCTCGTGATTCCCCGCCTCCATCGTATCGGTGAGATCACCGACACCCCGGGTTTGCGACTCCGGACCTCCGAGGGAATGCGCTCTATCAAACGGCAGGGGTTCGACCACTTTCGGGCTGGAAGTTGAGGAGCCTGTCATGGAAGTGGCGCGAATCCCCGACGGCCTGATCGTCACGCTATCATCCGAGGAAGAGACGGCCCGATTGGGGCGGGCGATTGCGGACGTCGCCGAGATGGGGACGGTGATCGGTCTGACCGGCCCGCTGGGTGCCGGCAAGACCCGGCTAGTCCGCGCGATCGCCGAGGCCCTCGGGGTCGATCCGCAAGCGATCTCGAGCCCGACGTTCGTCCTGATCCAGGAGTATAACGGCCGCCTGCCAGTCTACCACTTCGACACCTATCGACTGCCGACGGCGGAAGCCTTCGAAGAGCTGGGCGTCGCCGATTACTGGGCCCTCGGTGTTTCCCTGGTCGAATGGGCAGACCGTGTCCCCGATCTCCTCCCTGAGAACCGCTGGTCGGTCACTCTCGATCCGACTGGACCCACGTCCCGCTCGGTGCGGATCGAGATGCCTCCCGCTGCCCGAACAGTCAAGGACCGGCTGGCCGACCTCCTGACCTGATCGGGACCCAACTCGACCACTTTGACGCCTCGACCAGGGTGACCTAGAGTTGCGCGGGAATCGCCGGAGCGCTTGCCGCCGATCCCTGCTCGGGACAATCGCGTTCCCTCCTACAGGATTCTGGAGGTCTCGTTGATGGGTATCTCAGCTCCGTCCGTCTTGGGTGCCGTGTCGTCGAACGTCGCGCTGAATGGGAAGAAGCCCTTCGTCCCCAGGGCGGTTTCGAACTTCGATGAGACCGGCCTCAGCCCCGCGATGCTCGAGAGCCTGGTCCTCAAGTTCCTGGTCAATACCGGGATGGCGTCGGGGCGGCGGATCGCCGCGGAGCTGGGCCTGCCGTTCGGTCCCTTCCCGGATTTCCTTCGCCAGCTCAAGAACCAGCAGATCCTCACCTATGCCAACTCGGCGACGGCCAACGACTACATCTATTCGCTGACCGATGCGGGCCGCATGCGCGCGAGGCTGAGCTTCGAGGAGTGCGGCTACGTTGGAACCGCGCCGGTGCCGTTCGACGACTATCTCGAGTCGGTCGCAGCCCAGACGATCACGACCGAGCATCCCCAGGAAGCCGACCTGCGGCGGGCGTTCTCCGACCTGCTGATCTCGGACGCGATCTTCGCGATGCTCGGCCCGGCCATCAACTCCGGACGCGGGATGTTCCTTTACGGATATCCCGGCAACGGCAAGACGAGTATCGCCGAACGCATCACCCGATGCTTCGGCTCGACAGTCTGGATCCCCAGGGTCCTGTCCGTGGAAGGCCAGATCATCAAGCTTTTCGACATGGCTAACCACGAGCCGGTCGAGGTCGAGAACTCGGGAGGGCTGCTCGATGAATTCGACGCCGACCGCCGATGGGTCCACATCAAGCGTCCGACGATCGTGGCCGGCGGCGAGCTGCGCATGGAAGACCTGGAGATCCATTACGACCCGGCGACGAAAGTCAGCGAGGCCCCGCTCCAGCTCAAGAGCAACCTCGGCACGTTTCTGATCGACGACTTCGGACGGCAGAGGATGCAGCCGGTTGAGCTGCTCAATCGATGGATCGTCCCGCTGGAAAAGCGCTACGACTTCCTGAGCCTGGCCAATGGCAAGAAGATCCGCGTTCCGTTCGACCAACTGATCCTGTTCTCGACTAACCTCGAGCCGAAACACCTGGTGGATGAAGCGTTTCTCCGCCGCATCCCGTACAAGATCAACGCGGCCGACCCCACGGAGCCGATGTTCCGGAAGATGATCGACATCTTCGCGCCGAAGCTGGGCTTCCAGGAAATCGATCCAGTGGCCGTGGACTACCTGATCCAGCATCACTATCAGCGGGTCAGCCGGCCGTTCCGTTGCTGCCAGCCCCGAGACCTCCTGCTCCAGGTCCGCAACTATTGCATCTACAACGGACTGCCCCTGGAACTCAAGCCCGAATACTTTGACTTCGCCGCGATGAACTACTTCACGGTGATGTGACCCTGAAGTGGCCGGTGAAGACAAACCTTGTGCCGCTCCTGCCGCGATCGAACCACTCCCTGGCAATTCGAGATCATCCGTGATACTCCTGTTAACCGTGTTGGATTCTTGTCCGTTCTCGTCCCAGGGTCATTTCTTCGTCGTCTTCGATCCGTGTTGGAACCTGCCGAGTGCGATTATGATGTGGCCGTCCTGGGCGCGGGGGCCGCGGGGCTGGTCGCCGCTGCTCATGCGGCCGAGTGCGGTGTTCGGGTCCTCTTGCTCGAGAAGAATCGCCGGGCTGGTGTGAAGATCCTGATCTCCGGCGGCACACGGTGCAATCTCACCAACGCCCGCGGTCTGCGCCGGCTCGACGTCGTCTCCGGACCGATCGACCCGGCCTATGATCCCGCCCAGAGCCGCGGCATCCGTGCCATCCAGCAGGCGTTCGGGTCGAACGGGGCGTTCCTCGTGCCCGCGTTGCGGCGACTGGACGTGGATGCGACGGTCCGGATGTTCGAGGAAGAAGGCGTCGCGACCAAGGTCGAGGGAAACGGCAAGATCTTCCCCGTCTCGGACCGCGCGACGGACGTGCTCGCAGGCCCTCTTGCGGCGGCTCGAACGGTCAGGAGCTTCGCTCCGCTGCCTGAGCCCCGCGCGGGAGATCGAGCCGATCGAGGACGCGATCCCGGCGCGGACCCGGTTTCGCGGTCCGGCTGCCAGACTCGATCGATCACGGCGCGCCGGGTGATCGTCACGGTGGGCGGGCCGATCTTATCCGGGGTGCGGGACCACGGGCGACGGCTATGCGATGGCGCAGCGATTCGGCCACACGATCGTCGAGACCCGGCCGGCCCTGGTTCCCTTGCGGGTCGGTGCGGACTGGGTTTCCGACCTGAAGGGAATCAGCCTGGCCGACGTCGGTCGCCTCGGTCCACTCGGCCGATGACGCGATGCTCCAGGAGCGCCGCGAGGCGGTGCTGTTCGCCCACTTCGGGCTCAGTGGACCGGCGATCCTCGACATCAGCCGGGCGGTGGCGCGATCCGACGAGCCCGAGCGACTGACCCTCCGGCTGGACCTGGTCCCCGAGGTCTCCCGCGAGGAGCTGGACCGGACACTCCAGGCGGCATGCCGGCAGGGTCGACGACCCGTGATCTCTCTCTTGCCCGAGGTTCTCCCGCGACGGCTGGCCGAATGTGTGGCAGGAGTCGCGGAAATCCCCGTCGACCGGATGGGGCCCGACCTGTCGCGCGACGAACGCCGGCGGCTGGTCGCCGCAATCAAAGGTCTGTCGCTGCCGATCCGGGGAACTCTCGGATTCGAGAAGGCCGAGGTCACCAGCGGCGGCGTCGCTCTGGACGACGTCGATCCCAGGACGCTCGAAAGCCGCCTCGTCCCCGGCCTGCATTTCGCGGGCGAGGTCCTGGACCTCGACGGCCTCATCGGCGGCTACAACTTTCAGGCCGCCTGGAGTACCGGCTGGCTCGCCGGTGAGACCGCCGCGACCATGGCTCATCCTTGAGAATTGCCAGAGCCGTTGATTCACGCCCTTGTTGTACGTTCGTGTGACGCGTGCATGACCCGAGCGGGAGGTGTTCGGAGGCCGTGCACCAGATAACAGGTGGAGGAACAGGTGCCTCATGGGTTTTGACTCTCAATTTATGCTATTCGGACGTACACATGGGGCGGCCCTTGTCAGGACCCGATTGCGAGCCCGAGACCCGCCCTGGCCGATGCACCTACCGGTTTTGAGAGTCAAAACTCATCAGGGAACCCTCAATACAGCCGGGTCAATATCGATTTTGACCTGCATTCAACTTGTTCGTGAAGCGCTGCAACGGAACACTGCACTCAATGCTCGTCAGTGCCCCCCTTGCGCGCCAGGTAATCGGCCGAGATCGATTTGAGGATCACCCGGCCGGTGCCTCCCAGATCGGCGTCGTACCGCTCTTTCACCGGGGTCACGACGCACCCTTCTCGGCCCTTTGAACCGTCCGGCGGCTTCGGGCGGGCAGAGGGTCGTCGGTCCGTAGGTGTGCTCTTCGACCGCCTCCCAAGAGAAGGGGCCCCGGTAGAGATGCGGCACTCATCTCGACGCCGAACCGCTCCAGCGCCGCGACCTTCTCGTCATAGTCGAGATACTTGCCATCGACGGCGATGTCGAACGCCCGGAAGCCCTTGGCGCCGTTGGCGAGTCCGTAGGCCATGTCCTGCACGCCGCTGCCGTAGAGTTCGCCGAACAGGATCACGTTCCGTTCGCCGTCTGCTGAGGTGGCGCAGGAGGTCGCGCACGGCGTCGGTCATCGGCCGCCAGAAGTCGGACGGACGCCCCTTGGCATCGACCTCCTTCCGACGCACGTCGTTCGACCCTGCCATGAACTCGAAGATTTCGCCGACGTCGCGCCGACACCCGGATCAGGCCCAGCCGGCAGTTCTTGCCGTGGAGCTTCTCGGTGATGACGACCTCCTCGCCCGGCCGGAGCACGTCGGGGAAGTTGCGGATGTTCTCGATCTCGGTATATCCGTGGAAGGCGGCCACGGATCGCAAGGAATCCCCGTCGGTGGGTCGGACGGGCGGCTCGAACTTCGTGACGCCATAATGATCCTTGACGTCTAGCCCGACTTCCCAGGCCGGGTCGACCTGATGATCGATCGTCCCGTAGCTCGCCTCGCCCCGGAGCCGGGCCGCTCGCACACGATAACCAGGCTTTCGGGTGCCGTCGATCTCCGCCGGCAATTGTGCGAGATACTTGGTGATCCCCAGCCGATCGGCCAGCTCGGGGGTCATGACGCTGTCGGGCGGGAAGTAAACCACCCGATCGCCGACTTTCAAGCCCAGTGCCTTCTGGACGATCACCGGCCAGCCCTTGACCGTGATGAATTCGAGGACGTCGGCGTTCGGGTGCGGATAGACCGCCTTGACCTCGCAGACCTCCACAACCAGCGTGCTCATCGGATCCCTCACCTTCTTTCCAAGTCCCTCGATCCGCCTTCTGCCAAACAGAGGCCGGTCGGGCTGGCTGGGTTCGGCGAGGTACCGACCAATCGGACAAACCGGGTCGTGGTCAGACACATCGCTTCTTTCGCGTTCTGGATTTCTCGCCTAACATGGAAGAAGCAACACTGGCGAAATCGCACGAGGCTATCGAAGATCACTGACGGAGGTTTGATGGAGGGTCGGAATCCGGATAGCCGGCTCAACTTGCCAGTCGACCCCATCACGAGTGCCCAGAGCACCTCATCTCGACGAGACCTGCGCCGATTCGTTGCTCGACCTGCTGGCCCAGTGGGAAGAGCTCTATCGTCGTGGCGAGGAGCCGCCGCCCGAGTGGCCCGGCACGGCCGACCCGGCTCTCTGGAGAGCCCTTCGAGAGCGGATCGAGCGGCGGAAGCGGCTGTTCGCGCTGATCAACCCCGCCGCCACATCCGAAGAAGGCGCCGGACCGTTCGAAGAGCCATGCCCCTCGTTCCCGGAATCACGAGATCCTGGGCGTAGCTCGGCCGCGGCGGAATGGGTGTCGTCTACCAGGCGCGCGACCAGAAGCTCAATCGTATCGTGGCACTCAAGACGATCGCCGAGGGTCCAGTATGCCACGCCCGAGCAGTCGCGACCGGTTCCGGGCCGAGGCCCAGGCCATCGCCCGGCTCCGCCATCCTAACATCATCGCCATCCACGCAATCGGCGAGCACGACAAGCGTCCCTATCTCTCGCTTGAATTCGCCGAGGGCGGTAGCCTCGCCCCAGCGATTGGCCGACGGGCCGATGGTGCCCCTCCGGGCGGCCCAACTGGTCGAAACGCTCGCCCGCGCGATCCATGCGGCCCACCAGGCCGGCGTCGTCCACCGCGACTTGAAGCCCAGCAACGTCCTCCTGACCGCGGAGGGGGATCCTCAAGGTCAGCGATTTCGGCCTGGCCAAGCTCCTGGACGCCGACTCGGCACGCACGGTCTCCGGCCAGGTGCTGGGCTCGCCCAGTTACATGGCCCCCGAGCAGGCGGAGGGCCGCTCGAAGCGCGTCGGCCCCGCCGCCGACATCTACGCTCTCGGGCGCGATCCTCTACCAGGGGTTGACCGGCCGGCCGCCGTTCCTGGGTGAATCGCAGCTCGAGACCCTGAAGCTGGTCGCCATCAACGACGTCGTGCCCCCGCGCAGTCTTCGGCCCAACATCCCGCGCGATCTCGAGACGATCTGCCTCAAGTGCCTCGAAAAGGACCCGGCCCGCCGCTACGCCAGCGCCGAGGACCTGGCCGAAGACCTGAGACGGTCCCAGGAAGGACGGCCGATCCAGGCGCGACGGACGACCTCGTGGAGCGGTTCGCGCGATGGTGTCGCCGTGATCCCTGGCTGGCGACGGCCAGCCTGACTGCCGCGGCCCTGACGGTGGTCCTCGCCATCGGGGCGACCATTTCGGCCGTGATCTTCCGCGATCAACGCGACCAGATCACTGCCGACTTGGTGCGAATTCAGCGCTCGGAGGCGGAGACCGATCAAGGAGCGCGATCGGGCCAGCGATGCCGAAGCGCAAGGCCCAGGCCAACCTGCTCAGCGCCCAGGACGAGGAGAACGAAGGCCAAGCAATCGAAGTGCCGAGGTCCGCGCCGTACTGGAGTTCTTCCAGAACAAGGTGCTGGCCGCGGCGCGGCCCAAGGACCAGGAAGGGGGCCTGGGCAAGGGCGTGACGCCTCCGCGACGGCACTCGACACCGCCGAATCGGGCATCGAGAAAGCGTTCGCCGGACAGCCCGCGATGGAGGCATCGATCCGCGACTCGCTCGGCGAGACCTACTATTACCTGGGCGTGCCGGAGCAGGCCCGCCGCCAGTTCGAGCGTGCCGTGGCGTTGCACCGAAAGACCCTCGGGCCTGGACCACCCCGACACCCTGTCGGCGACGGACAACCTCGCCCATCTGGACATGGACGACGGCCGGCTCGCCGAGGCCCTCGAGCTGCTCGGTCGAGACTCTGAAGCGGCGGGAGGCCGCCCTTGGCCCCGACCACCCCGAGACGCTGACTTCGAGGAACAACCTGGCGGTGGTCTACCAGGCCGCCGGGCGAATGGCTGACGCCCTGCCGCTCTACGAGGAGATTCTCGAAGCGTCGCCAGGCCAAGCTCGGCCCCGACCATCCCGATACGCTCTTCTCGATGAACAACCTCGCCAGCGCCTACCGGGAAGTCGGGCGTTTAACCGACGCCCTGCCCCTGTACGAGGAGGCCTTGAAGCGGCGACAGGCGACGCTCGGCCCCGACCATCCCGACACGTTGATGTCGATGAACAACCTCGCCAACGCCTACCGGGAGGCTCGGCCGGTTTCCCGAGGCCATCTCACTTCAGAAAGCGACACTGGAGCGGCAGCAGGCCAAGCTCGGCCCCGACCATCCCGACACGATGCTATCGATGAGCAACCTCGCCCTGTCGTACCAGGCTGCGGGCCGGCTCTCCGAAGCCCTTCCGTTATTCGAGGAGGCGTTGAAACGGCGTGCCGCCAAGCTCGGCCGCGACCATCCCGAGACCCTGGTCTCGATGAGCAACCTCGCCGTGGCGTACCAGGCCGACAGGCGACACGCGGAGGCGTTGCCATCTGTTCGAGGAGGCGCTGAAGCGGCGTCGAGCCCTGCGCGGTCCGGAACATCCCCAGACGCTCCGCTCGATGACCTACTCTCGCCCGAGCCTACCTCCCGGATCAACCCGCCCTGGCCGAGCCGCTCTTGCGCGAAGCTCTGACGATCCGCCGGAAGACGCACCCCGACGATTGGCGGACGTTCGAGACCGAGAGCCTGCTCGGCGAGCAGTCTGCTCGGCCAGAAGCAGTTCGCCGAGGCCGAGCCGCACGTGCTCAAGGGCTACGAAGGCATGAAGGCCCAGCGAGGAGAAGATCCCGGTCCCATCCCGGAAGTCCCTGACCGAAGCCGACGATCGGATGATTCGGCTCTACGAAGCCTGGGGCAAGACGGCGAAGGCCGACGAGTGGCGGAAAAAGCGGCTGACGGCACCCTGAATCTTCTGGATACCGTCTCCTCTCGAACCGAGCGTTTCGAAAGCGGTTCTTTCGGGATGGCATCGGTGGTTCTCATGGGCCAGGTCCTGGTACGAGGGTAATGAGGACGCCGTGATCGAGCGACGGAAGAAACGAGCTGAGAGCCATCATCGCTCTTTGAAGGCGGCGTTGCGTGCTTCTGCGGCTCGGACACCGGCAGAGTTGGCCTTGGGATCGCGAATGGAGAAAAACCAACGGTGGATCGTGACGATCTGTCTACGAGCCGTTGCGCGAGGAACCCGATTTGACCTAACGCTGGTTGTTGCATGAGTTTACGCCAACCGGCCGCGTTTTGGCGCAACGTCTTGACCTGTAGCCATTTACGTAAGAACAGCTTCCTTAAGCTAGTCCCATTCGTCATATCGGCCGACGCACGTTCGAGGCAGGCTCGCGGCTCCAGGCCATTCGGTCCACTTGCCACCCTCGACTCCTGAACGGGTCCGTTCAATCCTCTCGGTCGCGGGGCCGGAGGATCACCGGCACGCCGTCGCGGGGCCGGAGGGTGACCATCGCCCGGGGCTCCACGCGGGTCTCGGGGGCCAGGTCGAACCGGAAGGCGCGGGCGATCATGGCCAGCGCCAGGACCATCTCCATCATGGAGAATTCCTGGCCGATGCACTGGTGCGGGCCGCCCAGGAAGGGATACCAGGCGAACCGGGGCCGGTCGGCCGAGCGTTCCGGGAGGAAGCGATCGGGGTCGAAGGCCTCGGGGTCGGACCAGAAGTCAGGGTGCCGGTGGGTGACGTACGGGCAGAGGATGATCATCGAGCGCGCCGGGATGTGATAGCCGCCGATCTCGTCGTCGGCCACCGCGTCGCGGAGGGTGGCGTAGACCGGCGGATAGAGCCGCAGCGACTCCTCGATCACGCGGTGGGTGTAGGAGAGGCGCGGCAGGTCGTCGGCGGCGGGCGTGCGGCCGCCGAGGGCGGCGTCGACCTCGTCGCGGAGCCGATCGGCCGCCTCGGGGTGGCGGCACAGCAGCGAGATGGTCCACGACAGCGTCAAGGCGGTGGTCTCGTGCCCGGCGGCCATGAACGTGAGGATCTGGTCGCGCAATTCCGTGTCGGTCAGCCTCTCGCCCGTCTCCTCGTCGCGGACCGCCAGCAGCATCGCCAGCAGGTCGCTCGCGTCGCGACCGGGCTCGGCGCGTCGCGCGGCCAGGATCCCCGCGATCACCTCGTCGAAGTCCCGCAGCGCCCGACGGGCCCGGAGGTTCCTCGGCGTGGGGACGAACGCCGGCCACGACGGCAGGTCATTGATCCGGTGCTCGAGGAAATCCAGGGCCGTCGTGACCGACCGGGTGATCCGGTCGGCCTCGTCGATCAGGTCGATGCCCAGCAGTGCCCGGCCGGCGATCCGCAGCGTCAGCGCGGCGAACTCGGCCACGACGTCGAGCGGCTCGCCGGGCGCGTCCCAGGCGTGCGCCCGCCACCGGTCGAGCATCGCCGCGATGGCGTTGGTCATCCCGACGGCCAGCGCCGCGATCCGCTCGTGATGGAAGGCCGGCTGCGACATCCGGCGCAGCCGTCGCCAGGCCGTCCCCTCAGTCGTCACCAGGCCCTCGCCCAGGACGATCTTCGTGCGGTCGTAGAACCGGCTCCGCGGGTAGTTCCGCGCGTTGTCCAGCAGCACCCTCCGGACGTAGTCCGGGTGCGCCACCAGGTGGAAGACCATTGGGCCGAGCCGGACGCGAAAGACGTCGCCGTAGACCCTCATCCCCTCGAGGGCCCACCCCAGCGGGTCGCGACGCGACCGGGCCAGCCAGCTCCCGGGCCAGGGCAGCGGCACGAGCTGTCGCATCCCCGGGGCCGTCCGACGGCCCCTCGTCGCCATCGTGGACATGACCCACTCCCGCCGCCCGGTTGACCGGTTCCCCCGACCGATATCGCTGATCGTGTCGAGGTTACGCCTGCCATTGACAATTGTCAATGGCAGGGCGGCGGAAGGATCGAGCCGGATGCGTCGGGGCGCCGCGATACCCGAGCCATCGATCCGGGCTGGTGCACCGTTCGCCGCCGGGCTCGACCGGTTCCTGGTCTCAGGATGAGGGAATCCGTCGGAGGATGCCGGATTTCGAATTCCTGAGCGACGAAATAACCGGAATTGATTTCCATCAGGAATTCGGGATTCGTCATCCGGGATGCGAGAAGTCGATCCTCGCCCTCGGGCCGAAGCGGAACGCCGATCGAGGGAGAAAAACCTGGACGTAGCGCATATCGCCTCACAGTCCCGATCGCTCCGCCGGGCCCGGTCTGCCGGGATGTGGCCGAGCCGGGGCGATTCCCACCGCGGCGGACGACCCGGGCGTCGGGTCCGGAACTGGCGACGTTACGTGCGTCGGTCGGATCGACCGAAGCCCTTCTCCGAGAGGAGACCGTGGACGGCGATCATCGGTCTGATGGGCGTTTCCTCGAGGCCAGTGCGTGTTTGCGGGCAAAAGGCACACACCTGAAGCCACACTCACAGCCCAGGCGCTGGTTGCTGTCCGTTTGCCATCCCGAGTGCAGGTTGCCCGGGACAAGGGACGCAGAGGGAAGTGAAATGCTTCAGGATTCTTTCGAGACTCCTCGCTCAACACCACCTGAGTCGGGGCCAGGCGCGGCGAATTCCCGCCCCAAAGGGGCCGAAACAGACCAGCCCGGGGCAACGCCCCGGGAAAGCGATCACGCCCCCCCAGCCGAGCCCTGAAAGGGCGTTACAAGCCGGGTCGGGGCGATCCGCCTGTGCCGCCCTTTCAGGGCTCTTTCGTGAAGGTTGCTAGGTTCCCGGGGCGGTGCCCCGGGCTGATTTGTTCGGCCCCTTCTATGAGTAGCGGCGGGCTGTCAAGCTCATGTGGTTGCGGTGTGTCCGAAATTCGCCTCCTTTTCTCCAGGCCGTCTTTCTCTTCGTTTCCTCTTGGCACATGCCGGCTGTCACATCGGTGCGGCCGCGTTTTCCCCAGTAAAAGGCCCCCCTTCTTTCTAGATCGTATGTTTCTTTATGTCTATGTAATATAGACATAATGATTATTGAAAGAGTTTTATGTATTCTCTGTAATTCGCCTCCTTCCTTCTCAAGGCTGTCTTCGTCTTGGACCTATCCCTCATCGAATCCCCCCCTCCCCGAGGCTGAGCTCGGCCTTCTTCCGCGGTGTTCCTCTTGGCCTCGTGGTTCATCCTTCTCTGGCGGTTTCGACGCACCATTGTGGTCCGTCGTCCGATGATGGTGTAGGAACGTGGCGCCCTGTTCTTCGGGAGTCGGGTCCGTTTCCGGCCCGAATGGGGCCGCTGAGGTACGCCACCTGGATCCACTCGACCTTCAGGAACCTGTCTTGCTTCGATCCGGCTCAGTTCAGTGGACTGCGGCTACGACGGGAGTCGCCGCCCCAGCGTCGAACTCCACCCCCTCCTTGAGGATCTTGTAGATACTCCTCAACAGCATCCGAGCCACAACCAGGCGGCCCACCTTCGAACCACGCCGTTTTCTCATGCGCTCATATGCCGGCTTGTACCTCGGAAGTCTTCGCGCCCACACAGTCGCCTCAATGAGATAGTGCCTCAGGTGCGTATCGGTCCCCCCGCCTCCGATCCGGCCGTTCCGCCGTGTCTGGTCCGACTCAGAAATCCCGGGTGCCAGCCCCGCGTAGGCGATCAGGCCATCGGCGTCGCGGAACCGCTCCACGGGACCGATCCGCGCCACGATCGAGATGGCCGACACCACGTCGATTCCCTTGACGGCGTCCAGCCGCTGCGCATCGGGATACTCGCCATAGGCCGACAGCAACTCCTTCAAGGCAATCCCCAATGGCTCCTCCAATCGGCTCAATTCGTCCAGCTTCTGTCCGATCACCAAGGCATCGGTACGGGGCAAGTGCTTCAGCAAGGTCCGTAATCGAGCCTGCCCCGTGGGCGACCAGCGGCCCAGGCCCTCGAACCAGGTCTCGTGAGCGAGGGAGCGGTTGATCCAGTTCCGCAGTGCGGTCCGCCGGCTCACGAGGCCTTCGCGATAGGCCACCAGGCGACGGAGCTGACGCCACTGGGCTGGGGGTTGGTAGGCCAGCGGCCAGCTGCCATTGAGGTGCTCGCGCTGGATTCGTGCCGTGTCGATCTTGTCGGTCTTGCGCCGTCTGCCTTTGGGGGGAAGCGGCATTTGCAGGACATTCGCCAGGCGGAAGTCGACGCGACTCAGCAGCAGTTCCTGGACTCGGGCCCAGCCCGTGGTGCTCTCCGGAATCCAGACCACGCGTCCCTTGGGGCCCGCCGCCAGGCGGGCCTGATCGACGATCCGGTTGAGAGCCTCCTTGGTTGTGAGCACCTCGGTGAACACCTGATCCGTTCCGGTGCTGTGATCGAGCCAGCGGATAACGCAAGCCCGGTCGTGATAATCGACGGTCAAAGTGATATCCTTGGACATGGCGGTCTCCGGAGAAAAACCTTCTCGGCCCCCAGGCCAGAACCCTTGAAAGCCCCCAAGGCCTTCTTCAGGCGAGTGTACTCGACCTGCGGGGGAGACCGCCGCTTCTCATGCCATCTTCGGGGCGACGGACAGAGATGCCGGTATCGATGCTACAGTGTCTTTTTTTCGTGGATTTCGTGGATTTCGTGTTCCAATCTCTGGTCTCCGATCCGCTTCCGTGGTCCTCCGTTCGGCGCGGGTCTCCTGACCCCGCCGTGAGCTGGACCGAAGGTCTCCTGATGGGCCAGGGGACTGGAGACCTTCGGTCGGCCGAGTGGCCAGGTCGGGAGACCTTGCCACAACAGGCGGCGCGACCATTCCGGGAAGTGATTCCCGGCCCGTTCCTGAGCGCTCTAAACTACACACTCGAAGGCGTGTCTCCCTCGGACTCTTCCTCAACATCCTTGGCGAGTTGGCTAATCCTGGTCTGGATCTCGGTCAGCTGATCGCCGGGCACTCGGCCGCGGGTCTCCTCGATCTGGGCCGGATCGACCTGGACCAGCCAGGTGCAAAGCGCGGCGCACCGCCGTCTCAATCCCGTCCGGACTCGACCCTGAGGCTGCCAGGGGAGTTCGACATAATCCTCGGTCAGGGGGTTGGGAAGCGTGGTGGTGATGCACGCACCGACCACGGGAGCGCCTGCGGAAATCTCGTCGGAAGAGGTCACCACCACGACCGGACGAACGTTCTCGTTGACTCCATGGGGGTCGACCATCCGAACCCAGACGATGTCTCCGGATTGCATGGGCCTGACTCGTCGGCATTCCCCTCGTCATCCCGGCCGCCACACGCCTCAGAGGCCCTCGAATTCCTCATCCCACCAGGTCTGCGGAGGCGGAAACCGTTTGGCCAGTTCCACGAGTGTCTCTGCGGAAGGCCCGGTCCGCTCGGCCTCCGGGCTGTCCGTGAGGTCGCCGATCATTTCGTCGGGGCCGGTCGCGAGGCCCGTCCCTCCGTTTCGCGATCCCTGATCGTGCCAGAGCTCGTCGAACCCCACCCAGGCCCGATTCGTGCCTTGGCCAGTCTCGACGGGAAACTCGATGAGCGCACGCCGCTGCCCTCGATCCATCCTGACGATCCCGATGGAAAGGTAATCCACAGTCCCGCGCCGTCGGGTCAGGTTGTGGGGAACCGGGATCTGGTGCAAACGACCATCGATGTCCGTCACTTTCGCGATCCGGTCCGCGGGAGGCACGACCTCCTGGACCTCGCAACGGACCTCAGGATGGTAGGTGACCTCACCCATCTCCGACTCCTACCGAAAACACCCCGTGGCGCCGTCAACAGACCAGTGTGAATGCCGGTATAGTACCAATAGGGAAGCCGTGCGGTCAACGTGTCGAGAAACTCGGCTCTGACGTCTGCCCGCTGACTCCCCCGACTCCCTCGGAAAAACAAAATACAAAGTTTGACCTTGCACCACGTTGCTCGGGAAAGGAGAATCATTTCAAAATGTGAAACCTTTCATTGAAACCCTGCGGGTAACCAATCCCGTCCGGCAGAGCCGGGCCAGCAGCCGGAAGCGAGTCTTGCGTGGTGGGTGGGTGACTGCCCCTGCGAAGCGTAGACAGCGCGATCAAACGCTGTGTGATTGAGCCCCGAAATTTCCTTGTCGTGAGCCCTCGTCTTGGTCAATCGCGGGGGCCGAGCCTGGCATTAGCGACACCTGGACCCAGAGGCGTGCCAGGTCACACCGGGGTCGGAGGAACCTGGCGAATGATCAAAGGGTTTTCCGGGAACTTGGGAGACCTTGCCGTCTCCATCGTTGGCTGCCGGCCGGAGCCCGGCTTACCAACTCCAGGTTGATCCACGGCTCCCGTCCCGAGCCTGTGGGGACGAATCAGGGACGAAACGATGGTATCGCCAAGCGAAGGAAACGAAGTGCGGCGAGATGGACGGCAAGGAGTCGCAGCGCCCCATAGTAGTGTTGAAGCGGGGGAACGGCCTTCCGGACCCTGTGGAGCGAAGGGGGCGCCGCGTTGTGGAGGGGGAGTTGGAACCACGCCGAGGACCAGTGCCTCACCAGCGTGTCACCGCGAGACGACCTACTCGTGTGAAGGACAGCGATCCACAACGTGACGAACCGGGTGCATTTAACGTGCACGCCCGGATCTGTGGGGGGCCTGGGTGGGCAACCACCCAGGCCTACCCGGCCCAGGTCCTCAGACCCCAGGTCCTCACCAGGTCCTCAAAGTTTGACCCCAGGTCCTCACCAAGTTTGACCCCAGGTCCTCTTCAGGTCCTCTCCCCGCCGCTCCGATAGCTACCGGCCGGAGCGAACCAGTTGCCGGGTGGGTATTGCACCCACTGAAGACCAACACCTTTGCACGGCGCACAATAGGTCTGACCCCAACTCCCCGACCCCAACTCCCCGTCACGACTTCCCCTCCGATTTATTGAGGTTTCTCCAGTCGATTCCGGACCGGTTTGTCCCTATCCCACGACTCTCGGCTTTTCTCGAGATAATCCAGGTTTGCTTGCGCGGTCCTTAGAGAGACATCGAGATCAAGGATCTCGTTCCAAAGACGGATCTTCTTGCCCCAGAGATCTTTGGCCTCACTGCGGAGCGAGTTCGCCTTGGCCCTCGCCTCCTTGGTCCAAGCGGCTGTTGCTTTCAAATCGAGTTTAGAATCTGGGATTCGCAGATGTTCGGGAACCTCCTCGGCTGCCACCCCTCTGAGGGTTTGATGATCCGCTCCACGTACCAATTTCATGAAATCGCTCTCTTCTCCGAGTTCCTTGAGAGAGGTCTCTCCAAGCCTGGCAAAAAGCTCCTCTTCATAGAGTTCGTCTCGTTTGGCGGACAGTTGGGTCTCAAGCGAATGGAGCTTCGCATCCAGCTCCGTCCGCTGGGTCTGAAGGCGGCGGGTTTCATCACGAAGCCGTAGGAGGCTCCTAAGATTGTCAAGACGGGTATGCAGATCGAATAATACATCAAATTGGTCCATCCAATCAATGGTCGATTTCGCCGCTTCGTCGCGCTTCGAGAGAGCTCTCCTCCTTAGCTCCTCTCGATGGTTAGCCTCGGGGGCTCGTGATTCTTGCTCAAAAGTCGCGGCGGCCTCGATCGCCAGCCGAGTTTTCTTGGATGTCTGGCGAAGTTCATCAAGGAGAATATCGAACCTGCGACTGAGATGAGCAATTGTGCGCTGATCGAAGGCGTGGCTCTGATCCGGCGACCGTGGTTGCGTCACCTTCTGTTCCTGGGAAGCCGCCGTGGAACTCCCAAGGTGGAGGAGTGAAACCGAGAGTATGATCACTGTCCACGAGAGGACAGGAGAAGACACCCGCTGCACGATGATAGCTATGCTCATCAGTCCTCCAATGTTGTAAAGAACACCAATATTTCCGGTTAGGGCAGAAAATGGTGTCAGTTCTTTTTTCTCCCCGGGGCAGAAAATGGTGTCAGTTCTTTTTTCTCCCCGAAAAAAGAACTGACACCATTTATTCTCTTTCTCCCCGAAAAAAGAACTGACACCATTTATTCTCCGAAAAAAGAACTGACACCATTTATTCTCACCATTTATTCTCACAACTCCCCCTTTCTTCCCCGATCTCCCATGGGGGTCGGTCGAGCGACCGGCAAACTTCCCTCCTCAGGGTGATTTCGGGGTGTCCCCTTTGCTCGCCTTTCTTTGCTCGCCCGTGTTCCTTCCAGTTGTTCCTCCACTTCCGGGCGACCGGTTCTTCCCATCCTCATCATTCGTCGGCATCCCGACGGCCTTCCTGATCCGGTCCGTCATCGCCTCGTCCGACCAGTACTTCGGATCCGCTTCAATCCTAAGCTTCTCTTCGTATTCCAGATCCCACATGCCGCGCATCCGCTCGAGAAAACCGATACGACCTCGAACCTCCGCCAGCGAGACATCGAGGTCGGTGAGATCCTCGTGAGTTTTGCGCAGTTCCGCCCACAGCTTATCCGCCTGCTCGCGTAAAGAGTCGATCTCCTTCCTTGACTTGTTAACCAAGGCAGTGACGGATCTGATGTCCTCGTCGTGTTTAGCACTTGGCTTGGGTTTCTGTTCAGGCAACCTCATGTGAGCGTCCGCTTCGATCCTCTCAATGATTCTCTTCGGCCGGTGGTTGAGCTTGGATAGCATTTCCTGCCCCAGCCTGTGATTGAGCTTGGCCTTGAATAGCTTCTGGCGCAAGGAATCCCAAGAAGTCTGCAACCGCCTGAAATCGGCTTCCCGCCCCCTCTTCGTCCGCGCGAGCGAGGCCAGATCGCATTTCCAACGATCGAGCGACTCTAAATTCGAAAGCCTGGACTCAAGCCAGTCGAGTCTCAGTGCCAGATGGCTGTATTCAATGGCACTGTCCAGCATCTTTGCCGCCGCCCCATCCACGTCGCGCAGGTTATTGTCAGCGACCTGCTTCTTGAGGTTGTCCTCCGAGCGCAGGTCATCGTCGCGCGCATGGATAACGTTCGAGTACAGTGTATCGAACTGCTTGCGCAGTTTCCGAATATCCAGTCGCGACGCGGTTTGCCCGCGGTATTCTTCATTTCGTGGTGCGTTGCTCGGCGCTTCCTGTGCCAGAAGAGCGGCGCCAAGTAAAGTGGTGGCAACGGTCACCAACGTCATGCAGATATCAGGAACGTCAATGAAAAAACCCGTCTCTGGATGCCTAATCGTTGACATGCTGACGCCTCCGAGTATGCCGGTTATCCTTTTGCTGAATCCAAGAATTGATCGCCCTCGCGGTTGATCCACCTAGCGAAACAGCGGAAGGCGAGACGGGCGAGGGCCCACGCAGAAAATGGTGTCAGTTCTTTTTTCTCCCCGAAAAAAGAACTGACACCATCTATTCCCGACACCATCTATTCCCTCGAAAAAAGAACTGACACCATCTATTCCCTGACACCATTTGTTCTCCGAAATAAGAACTGACACCATTTATTCTCCCGTGACACCATTTATTCTCCCGAAATAAGAACTGACACCATTTATTCTCCGAAATAAGAACTGACACCATTTATTCTCCTGTTCCCTTTCTCAGGCCCCCTGAAGTTTGACCCCAGGCCCCCTGTGACCCCAGGCCCCCTCCGACTTCCCCGGTTATGTCCCCTTTTTGCCCCCCTTCATTTCCCCTCCCTGTTTCTTCAACAGGTACAGACAAATAAGCCAACAAGACATGATGATAAGTAGAAATTTGGCCTGAGATGGTGACCTCTTGGTGGAATATCTAACCGGACCGTGAGTGACGATACCCGTGGAGCCCAGGCTCCTCTCATATGACTCTGCAACAGCCTTGAGTATGAAGTGTTCGTCGTTCTGGGGACCCAGATCAATAGAAAGTCTGAGAGAATGGGACTTCGAGGAGGTGGCGTCGATTTTCAGCAATCGGCGTAATTCCGCTCGCGGGTCCGGAGCGACCCGAAATCGCGGCAAGGTCGATAGCGCGAAGTCACCAGTGCTTGTAATCGGCCGATCGAGGGCATCGCCGAGAACCTCCGGAGACAGGATTTCGCGGGAAATGGCCCCGGCATCCACGTCTGTCGATCTGAACTCGATCCACGCGACTAGCTGGGTCGATCCGGAATCATTAACGGATTGAGCGATGAGGATCGCGATACCCGCTATGGCAAGTATGGCCATACGAAATGACCATCGTCTGCTTGAAAATGCAAGCCAAGTAACCGGAAACAGCAATAGCAGCCAAAGTGAGCCGCTCTGCAGCAGAGACCAATAATCCAGGCCAGCCATTCAAGGATCTCCAAAGGTTCTAACCCGCGGTCCTCCCGGGAATTGCGGATTCGCGGATCAACAAAGCGTTTAATAGCAGACCACATTATATATGTGTCCATTATTTCCCTGCTTCCCTGCTTGTCCACAACAGAGAGTTCTGCACTTTGCTGATTATCGAAAGGCAGATTCCGGTTCCCCAGGGCAAGCGCACCGAGTTCTTAACTCGTTGAGCGACAAGGGTTTGCAATTTAATGTTCATGCGGCCATCAGTCGCAACTCCTTCTGCAGCAGCGAGTTTCGATCGAATACGCACTTGGTTTGGAATCTTCCTGCTTTCTAGGCAACGACTTGAATCCGGCGAGGATTTACAAAACGGACCGTACTTCACATGGACTGCATAAGTCTTTCGCCTGCCTTCGACATCGTAAGTCCTTGCCCGTTAGTGATTAGGACCTGCGACACACTCATCTAGCCCCGCGCAATAAAGCCAGGCTGTGCCATCAACGTGGTGATCATTGGGATTTTGACGTTGTCATTGGTGGATACTTCATGCTTGCGATCTTTGCCTGAATGGCTCTGATCTGGGCCTGAATGACGGCCTGTTGTGCAGCCAGCATAGCCATTTGTCTCTTGTAATCCGCGATTTGCGCTCTTAGTTCAGCTTTCTGGTCGCCGAGCGAACTGTATTTGAGGCCAGCATAAAAAGTAATGAGCGGAATCCCTATCCTTGACACGATTCTGGCCGAGAAGTTAAAGATCAAGCCCGCAGTGACAACAGAAACAGCATGTGGAATAGCCGCAAACTTCCTTTCCGCTAACTTGGCTTCCAAGTTATCAATCTGCTCTTCGACCTGCTGCTGCTGCAAGGCGATTTGGTCAGACTGCTTACGCTGCGCAATCCACTCCAGATTGGCTGCTTGGACTTTCGCATTATAGTCCTTCACGGCTGCCTGGTGAGCAGCCTCCTGAGCCTGCTGTGCGGCTTCCTGAGTCTTCTGGGCGGCCTGCTGCTGGGCCGCTGCCTTCTGGGCTCCCGATTGCCGGGCTGCTGCGGCCGCTCCCTGCTGAGCTGCTGCGGCCGCCGCCTGTTGGGCGGCTGCCTGAGGGGCCTGCTGCGACTGGGTGCCGTCGCTTCCCTGCAAGCCCGTCGGATCAAAGAGATCGGTCGGGTCGTTGCCAACATATTCGGAGAGATTGAGGCTGCCTGCGGCAAAGCCGTCGGGATCCTGTCCCATGAACCGCCCAGTCGTCGGATCATAGCCTCGTGCTCGGTCATAATACCGCCCCGTAGTGGAGTCGTACTCCATCCCCGCGAACTTGAACCGGTCACCATCACTCGCGTTGGTCTCCGTGACGATGTTGCCGAAGCTGTCATAGACGATGTGGTCGAGTTCGGTCCCGGACGAACTGACGATATCGCGCACCGAGTCCAGCTTGTCGGTCAGGTACCAGGCAGTGGTGCCGCTGGCGCTGGTCCGCGCGAGCAGTTCGTCGACCACGGCGCCGTCCACCATGCCAGGGCCGGACTGGTAGCGCTCTTCCAGCGTGCCCGAGCCGTTGAAATCGGCGTAGGGATTGGTGCCATCGTAGACGGTCCAGGTCTGGGTGCCGTTGTCGTCGATGCCGATCCGGTCACCCAAGGCGTCGTAAGTGTATGTAGCCACAATCGTACCGCCGACCTCGACTTCCGTCAAGCGATTTCGATAGTCGTAGGTGTACGTGGTCATCACATGCGTGGATGTGTTGGTCTGGGCGATCAGGTTCCCGGCATTGTCATACGTATAGGTATAGCCCGGCGAGGCGGTCTGTTCGTTGTCGGTGGTGGTGCTGTAGCCGGTTCCCGTCTGGTTGCCGTTGAGGTCGTAGGCGTACGAGTTGGTCTGGGTACCGTTCAGGCTCGCCGCGGTCAGTTCGTTGCCGTTGTCATAGCCGTAATCAAAACGCTCCAGATGTTCCACCCTATCACTCCGGCTCGGGGTCCATTACAATCGCGATTCCGGCTCTTTTGGAGCTTGCAGATTGGATCGAATCCCGACGGACTCCCCGTCAAGGAGGGTTGCCATGCAACACCGACTCTGCACCCCCGTCCCCCCCCGTCCATTCCCAGGCTGAAGCGATCGTCTCCGGCCCGGACGGACCTCCTTTGGTCCCTGCTGCCGACACCCAGTCGGCTGGGGATTCTCCACACCTTGGGTCAGATCCTGATCCGAAGGGTGCGCGCCGACGACGCGCGGGAGGGCGGTCATGAACGCACTTGACCACCTTCCCGACTGGGATCGAAACGCGCCGTCGGCCCCGGCCTCGGCTCCCGGCAGGGGAGCCCCAGCGATCCCGAGCCGACCCGCCAAGATCCAGTCCTGGCACCTCGAACGGCTGGCTGTTGTCTATGTGCCGCCAGTCCAGCCCATATCAAGTCATCCACAACAAAGAGTCTGCTGAAGTCCAGGCCGGGTTCGGCAGCCTGGCCATCGCCTGGGGTTGGCCGGCTTCGCGGGTGGTCGTCATCGACGAAGATCAGGCCCACACGGCGACCACCACCGAGGGACGCACGGGGTTCCAGCGGCTCTTGACCGAAGTGAACCTCAATCATGTCGGGATCATTTTCGGCTTTCAGGTCAGCCGGTTGTCGGCACCAATTCCGACTGGTACCATCTCCTGGAGCGGTGTGCGGTCTTCCAAACCCTGCTGGCGGACATGGACGGTGTCTACGACCCGACTCAGTACAATGACCGACTGGTGCTGGGGCTCAAGGGGACCATGAGCGAGGGGGAGTTGCACTTCATCGGGCAGCGACTCCGTGAGGCGCGGCTGAACAAGGCCCGCAAAGGGGAGCAGTTCGGCTCCGCCCCCATCGGATATGTTCGCACCTCGTCCGGTAACAAGATCGTGTTGGATCCCGACGAGCAAACCCAGCACGTCGTCCGGCTGATCTTCGACACGTTCGACGAGCTGGGCTCGGCCGGGGCGGTCCTTCGCTACCTGGTGCGGAACGAGATCAAGATGCCGGTTCGGCTCCGAGGCGGGCCGGATGCGGGAAAGCTCCAATGGCGACCTCCGGCCCGCGCCACCCTCGACTACATCCTCCACCATCCCTACTACGCGGGATGCTATGTCTACGGGTTCACACGGCGCGACCCGCGGCGGAAGAAGCCGGGCCGGCCCGGCTCCGGCACGGTGCGGGTGCCGCGGTTCGAGTGGGAGGTGATGATCCCCGGCGCGGTCCCCGCCTACATCACCTGGGATCGCTACCTGGCCAATCAGCAACGGCTGGCCGCCAACCGCAACCTGCCGAGTACACCGGGCGCCCGCGCAGCGGTCCGTCGCTCTTGAGCGGCCTGGTCCATTGCGGCCGATGCGGGCGGAGGATGCTGGTTGCCTACCACGCCAAAGACGCTCCTGTCTATTATATCTGCAATCGTGGTTATCTCGAACATGCCGAGCCCACCTGCCAGAGCCTGGCGGGGAGGACCCTGGAGGATCTGGTCACTGCAGAGGTGCTGCGGGCCATCGAGCCGGCGCGGCTGGAGCTGAGCCTCCAGGCCGTCGCGGACCTGGAGCGCGAGCGGCAACGGCTGGCACGGCACTGGCGACAGCGGTTGGAGCGGGCTCAGATCGAGACCGATCGTGCGGCCCGGCAGTACCATGCGGTCGAGCCCGAGAACCGCCTGGTGGGCCGCGAGCTGGAGCGGCGCTGGGAGCAGGCATTGCGGGATCAACGGGATCTCCAGGAACAGTACGATCGGTTCCTGGCCGAGCGACCTCGGGAACTGACCGCGGCCGATCGCCAGCGTATCGAGGCCTTGGCCTCCGACATCCCTGGACTTTGGCGGGCACCCACCACGACGACCCAGGAACGGCAGCAGATCGTCCGCTGCTTGGTGGAACGGATCACCGTGGCGATTCGGGGAGAGTCCGAGTGGGTCGAACGTGACGATCCGCTGGGCCGGCGGCCTCGAGAGCCGGCATGAGATTCGCCGGCCTGTTAAGAAATATGAACAACTCAGCAACTACGAGGCGCTTCGGGACCGTATGGTTGCGATGCGCCGGGCCGGCATGACGACCACGGCCATCGCGGAGCAACTCAACCGCGAAGGCTTCTATCCCTCGCGGGGACCCGATCGGTTCTATCGCAACCTGGTCCAGCATTTTCTCGAGCGGGAAGGGCTGATGGGCTTGGGAGCGATCCGGCGTACCCGTCCGGAGGACCTTCAGCCAGCCGAGTGGACGCTGAGGGACCTGGCACGTGAGTTGGGGATGCCCGGCGTCACCCTCCGGAGCTGGATCAATCGCGGTTGGGTTCGCGCGCGGAGATCGGCCGCTGCCGGCGGCTACTGGATCCTGTCGGCCGATGCCATAGAGCTGGAACGGTTGCGTCGTCTCCGCGCATGGCACGGCGACGGCCACGTCGGCGTACCTCCCTCGGAACTGACGACACCCCGGACTCCAAAACCCCATGAGTCGCACCCCACTGCTACCACAGCACAGCGTTCAGGCGGCGACTCGCCATCGCTCAAGAGGAGGTCGCATGAGTAGACCCTGAAGATCGACCTTTGACACGATCAGGCCCTCAGTCCTCCGGTCCGGTATTGGAACTGGGCCGGAGGACCGATAACGCTGGTAACAAGGAGAGTAGTATGCATACGCATAGTCGAGGACGTAGAGCGCGAAGTACGGAAACTCGTCCTGGCTCGGTCCCGAGATGTTGTTGCTCGCGAGGTTGGGGATGGAGCTGGGAGATACGACGGACGACACCAAGTCTACCGGGTGGGTCGCCGGGGTGTCCGAGCCCGAGGGTGTTGTCGAGCCCGAGGGTGCCGTCGAGCCCGAGGGTGCCGCTGCGGGCTTCCTCGCGCCAGGATTGACCGGGCCCGACAGGATCGTCGGCGAAGTCGCCGCGCCGTTGCCCCGCCCACTGGCGCTGGCGACCGCCGCGAGAAGTGCGGCGGAGCTGGCACCGGCAGCCGTTGCGGGTGTCGATGCCACCCGGGCCGGCCGCGGCGAGCGACCCTGGACCGCGGCGACCGTGGTGGACTGCGCACCGCTTCCCGAGCCGCCCCGGGGTGCCATGGCCGCACCGCCGCCCGCCGCGCCGGCCGGCTTCCACGGAGCGGAGATCCCCGATTCCGTGGATGGGTTGGCGTTGTGGAGACCCTCGGTCAGGTCCCCGGCGGGATCCGGAGACCCGCGGCGACCGTTCGACGTCCCCGACGAGGCTGGGTTCATCGCCGCTTGGCCACCCCCACCGCCGCCCCCTGCCCCGTGCTGGGGCTCGATCGTGATCGCGAGGGAATCGCCCGACGATCCGTGAGTCTGACCCCGATCAAGGGGCTGCGCAGGGCCGCTCGTACCTGCCGAAGTTCCGGTGTCGATCAGGGGATTACCCCCCCCATTTGCATGCATGCCACCAATTACGCCGAGCCCCAGCGCGGTGGCGCCGATGGGCGTGACGGCATTCTTGCTCTCCAGCCGATCGAGGCGGTCAACCTTGAGGGCCAATCGGCGGCGGCGACGCTCGGTGAAGCTCAGGCGGATGCGCGGCATCGAGGAGTCCCTCGGATCTCCCTCACCCGGCCTTCGGCCACGTTCTCCCTCACCAACGGCATGAGGGAACTGGGATGGCCCGAGCCCTGGGCGCGAGGAATCCCCGGCAGCGAGCCCCCTCCCTCCGGAGCGGACCGGCGGCGATCCACGGCGCGGATCCTCAGCGCCGCAGGAGACCATGATGGGTGGTGAACGCGACACGACGGCCGAGTCGGTCGTGATCCGAAGGGGGTTTGGATCGGCGATCACCGCGACGGATCGGATGATCTCGACGCAAGCCGCATGGGGAAGAGATCGGTTCGGTCAGATTGGAAAGTGTTTTATAGAAATTAAGTCAACGGATTGCAAGATCTCTTTTAAAAAAAATATTTTTGACAGTGTTTGCGGACTGAGAAAGACCCTCCCTCGCCCTATGGGCGTCCTCTCTCTCCCCGGTCTGCGGGGCGAGGGGAAGAACGCGACTCCTCGCTCAACACCACCGGAGTCGGGGCCAGGGCGCGGCGAATTCCCGCCCCAAAGGGGCCGAAACAGACCAGCCCGGGGCAACGCCCCGGGAAAGCGATCACGCCCCCCCAGCCGAGCCCTGAAAGGGCGTTACAAGCCGGGTCGGGGCGATCCGCCTGTGCCGCCCTTTCAGGGCTCTTTCGTGAAGGTTGCTAGGTTCCCGGGGCGTTGCCCCGGGCTGATTTGTCTCGCCCCCTTCGGGGCAAATCCCGGTGGTGTTCGGCGAGAAGTCTCATTCTTTCCACCCGAGAGTCATAGGCTTTCGGGAACTGGAGAGCCGTGTGCTCAACCATTATGCTGAGAGGCAGTGAAAGAATGGATTCCAAATAACGAATTCAAGATTCCAAATGAATGTTAAGCCTGATCCGCCAAGGGTTTATGGTACTGGATTTTGGAATTCGGAATCTGCAATCCGATTCTCTCACAAGCTCTGAGTCAAGCATTGTGTAAGTTTGCGCGGTCATCTCCTCTGCGGGCCGGCAGGGCCGGCTTTTGCTGACCACATAACGAGACCGGGCCGTTCCCGCGTCCGGTTGTATCGGCGGGGAGGCGATGGTGTTCCCCAACCGTATCCGCCCCATCTCGAACGCGACCCGCGCAGAAGTCCGATGTGATGGAGGGCTTGTATACCAGCACAGGGGGTCTGCGCGCGCCCGCCGCTCCTGGCTCCGGGGCATCAGGAGAGCATGTTAGCCAGCCAGCGACCTCGTTTCCATGGCCTTGGCCTCGAGGGACGAAGCGGTCACAGAGACCGCGATCAATCGGCGACGTAGCGGAACTTGTACCGGCCTTCCGGGGCGACATCGCCGCTCACGTAGAAGTCCAGGATGTCGCCCCGTTGCCGGGTATTGTCGGCCCATTTGAAGTCGATTGCCAGGCCGCCGGCGCCTTCGCGGAGGCCGATCGCCGTGCGAGGGATGGCCAGGTGCAGCTCGGTACCGGAGGCCCGGACCCGGACCTTCGCGACCTTCTCCCACCACCAACCACCGGCGTTCCGCTCCAGCCAGGTCGTCCCATCGGCTTCGACCGTCCGGTTGATGATGTAGTCGAAGCCTTCCCAGCCCGTCCGGGGATCGAGATCGGCGTCGATCAGCAGCTCCATCCAGTTCAGGTCGGTCCGAGGGGTCAGTTCGGCCCGCGTCCTGGCGTAAAAGAAGAGGGTCCTTGCGTCCCGGGCGACCTTGCAAGCCACCAGGTCGTTGCGGCCCGAGCGGTTGACGTAGTATGTCCCGCCCGCGCCGGCGAAATCGCGGGGGGCGGTGTCGCCGGCGTCGTCGAGGAACTCGGGCGAGACGTCCTTCCACGATTCGAAGCCGGCTTCGAGATCGATCGTCCGGGAGGTCGAGGCTTTCGGGAGTGCCGCGATCCCCTTATATCGACGGACGTTGGCCGCGAGCTGATAATAGTAGTTGTCGCCGTGTCCGCCCTTCATCGGCTCGATGTCCCGGCTGAACTCCCGGTTGAACTGGTCGACGAACTCGACCGAGGTGTCGGCCTTGCCCCAGCGGCCGGCGATCCACTCGTTCCAACCGGTGACCATCGCGAACGGCGGGTCGAGTTCGAAGGCCCGCTTCCATTGCTCCTGGAAGTTCCCGCCTCGATCCCACGCCCCGGGCGACGTGTCGCGGGCGCCGTCGTGGAAGCTCCTGCCTCTGCCGGTGCCGGTGCTCATGTTCGTCGGCCGGCCGTCGCTGACACGGAGGTTCTGCGCCACCGAGAGGTTGACCTGCTCGGCACGCTTGGGGTCGTCGGTATACCCGTAAGGCTGCGGGTAGGTCGCCTCCCAGTGCCAGGCGAAGGGGGTGTTGACCAGCCTGTGCGGCCAGTGGGCCTTGCGGAGGGTAAAGAACGTACGCAGCTCCGGATCGACCTCGGCCGGGTCGCAGATCATCAGCGGCTTGCCTCGCCAGACAAACCAGAGGTCGCGGAACTTGCCCGGTGCGTAGAGGTCGCGGTAGACTTGCCGCCCGGTCGCACCCGCATTGGTGTTCATCATGAACGCGATCCGGGGAGTCCGCCCGCCCGATTTGCGGATCTCCCAGAAGACCTCGCAGAGCCTGGCGTAAACATTGGGATACGTCTCGGTGTTGGTGGTATCGAAGATGAGCGTGTCGACCCCGGCGTCCGCCAGCAGCCGGGCATGACGGCGGATCACCCAGGGGTCCATGCTCTGGTAGTAGCCGTAAAGGGGCTCGCCCCAGTAATGGTACATGCCGATCGGCCCCCACAACGCGGAGCGCGGATGGTGGATCGCGTCCGGATCGCGCGCCAGGATCGTGGAGATATCGTAAGGGCCGTCTCCCTCGGGTCGCTTCGCCGCGCGGTTGTCGTGCCAGAGGAAGTAGAACATCCCCACGAACCGATCCGGTCGAGGTCCCGACACCTCGCCCGGCATTGGCAACGCGCGCCCCAGGCCGTCCGTCGCCGGCAATGGGAGGACCGAGGCAGAGAGCGACTCACCGCCCCGTGCCATGCTCGACGATGTGATCAGGAGGAGGAGAGAAAACACCAGCCCGGCGACCGGCCCGCGCTCGAGTTCCTGGTTGCGTTGCCATTGACTCGACTTCATGAACGCCTCTCGTCCTGGACGACGATCTGCACCACCTCGGCGGTCCCGGGGAATCGTTACGGCTCCTGCGAGTAATACATGTCGTAGAACGGTTCGTTTGGGTCGAAGGAATCCTTCCGCCGGGGAAGCGTCCAGATCTCGTTTCCCTTCCACGAGACCTTGACCTCGAATGAGGTCATCGGGGCCAGGGCATACTCCCATCGGAAGCCGCCGGCCGGGTTGGGGCGGGACTCGATCATGAGGAACACCTCGGGGTCGGTCCCGATCGCGAAGGCGAACAGGGCACCGTCCTCGACCCCCGAACCGGCCTTGCCGTAGCGGTGCCAGGGCTTCGGCAGGAGCCGGAGCTGGCTCCATCCCGCAGCCAGGAAATCATCGGTCGCCGAGAATTCCTCGGCCATGGCTCGGAGCTGGCGGAGCCGGGCCTGGGGGGTTGCTGCCGGTGCGGGGGCCTCCGGCACGGGTCGGAACGCGAGGCCGGGTCTGGGCCGCCATATCGCTCTGGGGCCAACCTCGGCGACGATCGGGTCAGTCGACAGCGACGTCCAGTCGTGGATCCAGTATCCCGTGGGGGCTCGGAACATCTGGATCGTCGCCTCAGGCCGGCTGGTTGCGGGATCGGTCCAGAGGAAGATCGCGCTGTCCTTGACCTGCGATACCGGGTTGTCGAGCCGGAAGATCGGTTCGGCGATGAGTCGGAACGGCGGCGATCCGGCGGCCGTCCGGTGGATGCGGTAAGGGGTCACTGAGTTCTTCATGTAGGCCAGCCGCACGGCGGCGTCCTCCGAGAACGGCGGTCCCACCCGCAGTTCGCGATGCTGAGCAAGCATGACAGCCAGGAAGTATGTGCTCACCATCATGGGTCACTCCTCGAAAGGACCACGCGATCAATCCAGCCGGCCGGTCGAACAGGAAATACGGATTCCTCCATCCGGCGACGACCGGTTTGGGGAGGTCGGCAACCGCTCGGTCGTCGAGCTTGACGCGAAGCCTGGCCGCACGGATCCGGGCCAGGCCATAGAACCAGGCCGGCTCACCCTTGTCCTCGCGACGCGTCTCGATCAACCGTCAGCATCCGCTCCACGAACCAACTCCGCCGCGCGCTGGCCGTGCCCACGCGAATCCGACGCCAGATCACCGCGTGCCGCTCGGCGCGCTCCGCAGCATGGTTGGTCAGTGGCACACCCACGACCCGCGCGAAGGTCCACAGTCTATCATAACGCTGTTATGCGGAGGAACTCCCGACTACAACCCTCATCCGAGGAGCCCGGCTCGATTCGACCCCACATCATGGTTCTCCTTGCATAATGCCCCTTTATGCTTCAAAATTACCTAACAACCCGTTGCAAGCACGGTTCGGGAGGGGGCGGCTGGAAACGTACCTCGTCAAGAGGCAACGCGCTGACCGCCTACCTCACTCTCAGACGACTCCTTCCGCTGAAGAAGTGAGAAGCGAGACGAGAATCCAACATCGCCCTTTGGAGGCTGAGCATCCTCGGCCATCTCGATACCCATCGTCAACTTGGTGATTGACCCCAGCGCCATCCCGGGGAGTTTCGTACGAGCCTCGCGCTGGATTCGAGCGGGACTTCAGTCGGTTCGTACAGAGTCGGATCTCACCGGGTCGAGATTGGCCAGTTCCTCGACGAGATCCCAGTTGATGATCTTGGCGGTGAACGGCCACGCCTGCTGGTTCCTTCGGAGCCACGCAAAGTCGCGGAGCCAGGCACCGAGGATCATCCCCAGACAGAACGCGAACGCGACCGAGGAGCCGGTTGACGCAACAATAGCGAGGGCGACTGCATACAAGACCGTCATGACCAGGTATCGCTTGACACTTCTTCGGAGGTAGGTGCCCAGGCGGTAACCACCCTCGCTACGGGCTTCCAGCATCCGCTTGGCCATGACCTCATCGCGGGGTTTTCTCATGACATCGTTCCTTTCAGATGTTCGAGGGTGTACGGGTCGTCTGTGATCCTCGCCGTGAGGGATCGCGGCTCGACCCACCCTACACGCTCATGACATCGTCTCAATCCAGATATTAGAGCTTGGCACAGGACCGCCTCGTCGAGATTCGGGTAAGATGAGGTGCATTGTATCAAGGGCTCGTTTCGATGTTAAACCGGAAGAGACCGGCAGAGTACGACTACGGAGCGGGAATGTCGTCGCTGGCGAATCTGACGCAAGCGGGATCGGAACGACCACGATGAGCCTGCATCAGTTAGCGGATTTCCTCTGGTCCCGGGTCTGGTGGAAGTATCCTGACCCGACTGACCCGTGGTTCTCGATTCCCTATCACATCTTCAATCTCTTCGAAGGGGCGTGCTGGGTTATCTTCGCCGGACTGGTCCTCCGGCGATACGTGACGTATCGTCGATCGCGGCGAGAGATCCTCTATGCCCTCGCCTTCTTCACCTTCGGTCTGACCGATTTCCGCGAAGCGTTCGTACTCCAATCCTGGCTCGTCTGGGCCAAGCTGCTCAATCTGCTCGTGTTGATCTGGCTCCGCTCGCGAGCGATCCGAGATTGGTATCCCGGCAGCCGATTGTTCTGATCGTCGGACTGCGACTTGAAGTCAGATCGACAGTCGTTAGGCCGGAGGAATCCTCATTCGTCCTCTTCCGGCTCAACGTGATCGATCCTTCGCAACTGTTCGGAATACTGCGACAGTGTTTCCCCCTTCTGGTCGAGGAGGAAAGCCAGGTCAGCGGCCCGATAGCAGATCTGGGTCACGAGCCGTTCGATCGACGGCTCATCCGCGAGCCCCTGCTTCAGCGCGGATTCGATGCACTGGCGAACCGCCCAGCGGAAGGACTCCCCGGAGTTCTCGGCATCGACGACCTCGCGCGCCTGCCGGAATGCCCGAACCAATTCGTGGGCGATCTCCACCTCGAGGTCCAGTCTCCCTGCGACCGTCTCGATTGGCCAGTGCTCGGCTTCCGCGCGCTCGAGCATCCGCGCATCGTCGGGCATCCTCTGCTCGTATCGAATGTTACCGATGCCGAGATGGTCCTCGTAATTGGCGTAGCTGTACCCGAAGATCTCCGCCGCCAGCAGGTGATCGCGATTCATGCCTGGGGCCGTCCGCTCCACCGACTCGAATTCATTGGTTGTTGCCCTGAATTCCGAACACCCCTCATCATACCCTTCGAATCGGCGACCGAAGATATCCTTGACTCGACAGTTCGTTGCATATACAATGAAGGCGGTAGATCACAACACTCTCGGCCATGACGAAGATGAGCCACGAACCCGATCAGTTGCTGATCGAGCGCGTTGCGGGCGAATGCCTGGCGGTGCGGGTCCGGATTCTGAACCGGGCGATCACGAGCCTGTACGATGATGCGATGCGGCCACTCGGTGTGAAGGTCAGCCAGATGAACATTCTGGTCGTGACGGCCAAGCTGGGAGTGGCCCGGCCTGGACGGATTTGCGAGATCCTGCACATGGACACCTCGACCTTGAGCCGCAACGCCGAGCGCATGGTCGCGCAGGGGTGGCTCGAAGTCGTTCCTGATGCCGACGCCCGGGTACAACCCCTCCGCATGACCCAGGCGGGGATGAGCCTGCTGAGACGAGCGTTCCCTGCCTGGGAGCAGGCCCAGGCCAAAGCCCGCTCGATCCTGGGTGAGGCCGGTGCAAACCTGCTGATCGAGTCCGTTCACAGATTGCCGACTGCCGGGCCCACAGAGTGAATCCTTTTTTCTCGCTCGATTCTTGTATCTACAAAGGACAAGGAGCAATCGATGCGTCTCGACGACCACCCGACGGTGCAGCGAGTTCGCCGGCGCGGCGGAGTTGATCCTCCTCGTGAGCGTCCGGAGCTGGTGGAAGCGGAATGGCTCAAAGGACTGGCGCGGGAGGCCGGCGCGGATGACGTCGGGCTTGTCGAGATCGGCCGGGCGGCCCTGGACGACCAGCGTGCGGACATTGTGCGCGTGTTTCCTGGGACCAGGACCTTGCTATCGTTCGTCTCCCGGATGAACCGGGAGCCGATCCGGAGCACGGCGCGATCGGTGGCGAATCTGGAGTTTCACCACACCGGGGAGGAGGTGAACACGGTCGCGCGTCGGGTCGTCGAGGCTCTCGAAGCGGAAGGACTCCGTGCGCTGAACCCGGCGATGGGGTTCCCGATGGAGATGGACCGGTTCCCGGGCAAGTCGTGGGTCGTGGCCCACAAGCCAGTCGCGGTGGCTGCGGGACTGGGCCATATGGGCATTCACCGCAACGTCATCCATCCCCGTTTCGGCAATTTCATCCTGCTGGGGACGGTGCTCCTGGACGTCGAGGTTACCGCGTACGACCAACCGGTCGACTATAACCCTTGTCTCGAGTGCAAGCTTTGCGTGGCGGCCTGCCCGGTCGGCGCCATTTCGCCCGACGGGCGGTTCGATTTCTCGGCCTGCATCACCCACAATTACCGCGAGTTCCTGGGCGGATTCACCGACTGGGTCGAGCAGATCGCCGAGAGTCGCAACGCCCTCGATTATCGTCGTCGGGTGAGCGGCTCCGAATCGAGCTCGATGTGGCAGAGCTTGTCGTTCGGAGCCAACTACAAGGCCGCGTATTGTCTGGCGGTCTGTCCGGCCGGAGAAGACGTGATCGGTCCCTTCCTCGACGACCGTGCCGGTTTCGTGAAAGACGTCGTTCGGCCCCTTCAGGACAAGGAGGAGACGATCTACGTCACGCGCGGATCCGACGCCGAGGCCCACGTGAAAAAGCGATTCCCGGCCAAGCGCGTCAAGCACGTGCATAGCGGGATTCACCCCCGCCTGATCGAGGCCTTCCTGCGCGGACTCACGCTGACCTTCCAGCGGACTCCGGCCGCCGGTCTGGATGCCGTGTACCACTTCACATTGACGGGTGCGGAACACCGGGATTTCACCGTCACCATCCGGGATCAGACGATCTCCGTTGAGAACGGGCATCACGGGACACCCGGCGTTCATGTCATCGCCGACACGGAGACCTGGCTGGGATTCGTCGCGAAGGAGCGGAGCCTCGTCTGGGCTCTGCTTCGCCGAAAGATCCGCATCAAAGGCTCGCCGAGGCTGCTCCTGGCCTTCGGCCGCTGTTTTCCGTCGTGATCGAGACTCGACCATTCGATAGAAAGGACACGAATCGATGAACGAGCCAAACGTCGTCAAGGGTGTCAACTTCACCTGCGCTCATGCCGGACCGAAGGAGACCTGGCAGCACTACCAGATCAAGAGGCCCAACGCACCGGCTCCGGTTCGGGGCAAGCTGTTCTTGAAGAAGATCCTGGAGACGAGCGGCCTGGAGATGTCGCTCACGGTCTTCCCACCCGGAGGGGGATATCCGTTCTTGCACCGGCACCGTGAGAACGAAGAGGTCTACGTCGTGGTGTCTGGCCGGGGCCAGTTCTGGGTGGACGGCGAGTTCATCGATGTGACGGAAGGGAGCATCGTGCGCATTGCACCGCCGGCGGCTCGGACGTTCCGTAACGATGGTGAAGAGCCGGTCCACCTCCTTGTCATCCAGACGCGGGCCGATAGCCACCTCGAAGGGGGGACAGCCGATGGCGAGCGCGTAGAGGGCGAGCTTCCCTGGCCGGAATGATTCCTCCGATGGACGATTTCCCTCCCAACGGCACTTCGTGTTACTCTATCGGCGGGTCGGTATTCTGGCCGTTGAGTCACCGGCACATGCCCTTCGCTCGATTGGGAAGGTAAGGATCGCTCATGAGCAAGCTCTTGTTGAATTCGCTCGTCGTCGCCTCGGCAGTCACCCTCGCCGCGGTCGCGGCATCGGGCGAGGAGCCGACTCAGGCGACTCGCGGGACGATGAGATCCAAGGCCGACCATCCACCTCGCAAGGTCGTCGTCGGCACCGTGATCTTCGGGCCTTACGGCCAGTATTCGGGACTGGATGAGCGGCTGAAAGAACTCTGCGGGTTGGTCGACGCGATGGCCGATGAGGCGAAGAAGGCCTCTCCGGGGCGTGGTCTCGATCTGGCCGTCCTGCCGGAGACGACCGTCACCGACACCCGGGGACCGGCGTCTCAGCGGGCAATCCCGTTGAAAGGGCCGGTGCTGGAAACCTTCGCCGCCCTGGCGCAGTCGGCACAAGACCTACCTGGTCATCCCACTCGACCTGGTTGAGGAGGGTTCGTCGGGGCCGGTCTACTCGAACGCGGCCGTCTTGCTGGATCGTCGCGGGGAGGTGACCGGCATCTACCGCAAAGTTCATCCCGTGGCGCTGGTCAATCGCGACGACCTGGAGAACGGGATCACGCCGGGTTCCGAGTTCCCCGTCTTCGACTGCGACTTCGGCAAGCTGGGTATCCAGATCTGCTGGGACATCGTCTTCGACGATGGCTGGCAAGCCCTGGCGGACAAAGGGGCGGAGATCGTCGTCTGGCCTAGCCAGTCGCCCGCGACGGCCCAGCCCGCCGCTCGTGCGGGACACCATCGCTATTTCGTCGTCTCGAGCTGCTGGCGGAACAATTCGACCGTTTACGAGCCGACGGGCCTGGTTGCCGCCCGGGTTGAGACACCGGGGAAGGCGCTGGTCCACCAGATCGATCTGAGTTACGCCGTGCTCGAGTGGTCGGCCCATCTGCACAATGGCCAGGCGTTCCGCGACCGGTATGGCGACCGAGCCGGCTATCACTATGAGCCGCGCGAAGACCTGGGGATGTTCTGGTCCAACGATCCCCGCACGACGATCGGCGAGATGGTCCGCACGCTCAAACTCGAGGAGATCGACGACCAGATCGTGCGCAACCGTCGCCTGCAAGATGCGGCTCGGGGTGGGCCCGCTCGTTGAAGCGTTGCGGAGATGGGATCGCCCCGGTCGTTCGTCTGTTCAAGGAGACAGGTTTGTTTGGCTTCTTCAAGCGACATCGCCGGGAACAACTGCGATCCGAACCGTTTCCGACCGCATGGCTGGAGATCCTTGAAAAGAACGTCCAGTTTTCTACAGACCTTCCCGAGACCGACCGCCGGGAGCTTCAGGGGCTCGTCCAGGTCTTCCTCGCCGAGAAGATCTTCGAGGGCTGCGCCGGGCTCGAGCTGACCGACGAAATCAAGGTGACGATCGCGGCCCATGCGTGCCGGTTGCTCCTGCATCGCGAGACCGATCTGTTCCCGAGGCTGATCACGATTCTGGTTTATCCCTCGGCGTACTCGGCGAAGAGCGTCGAACCGATCGGCGGCGGCGCGGTCCTCGAGGGCGTGCAGGTCCGGCTCGGCGAAGCCTGGAAGGACGGGGTGGCCATCGTCTCGTGGGATACCGTGCGGGAGCTGGCCCACGAGCACGGCTACGGCAAGAACCTCGTGCTCCACGAATTTGCTCACCTGCTGGACATGGAGGACGGGGCCGCCGATGGTACCCCTGTTTTGTCACCACTCAGCCGCTACGAATCCTGGACGCGGATCATGGAGCACGAGTTCCAGCGGTTGAAGCGCCAGAGCGCCCTGGGTCATTACACGGTGCTGGACGACTATGGCGCAACCAACGCCGCCGAGTTCTTCGCCGTGGCGACGGAAGCCTTCTTCGAAAAGCCCGGCCTCGTTCAGAGGCGGCATCCCGAGCTCTACGAGGAGTTGAAAGCCTTCTATCAGCAGGACCCGGCATCCTTGAGACATGGTGGAGAATCTCCCATCACACTGAGGGGCTATCCGGGGAGTTTCGAAGAGACGGAATCGTAAAGCTCGGGGCGTCAGCCCCGTGACGACAGACGCCACGAATCCCCTCCCGGCCGCAGCCGCCCCAACGCCCGGCGTTGGGGCGGCTGGAGCGGGGAGGTTCTTCCGATCATCGGCACTCGGGGCTGACGCTCCGAGCTTTACGATTTCGCCCCATTCGGGGCTCAGGGGTGCCTTTCCGGATAGGTTCTGAGACAGGATCCGACCTGATCGCGCATCCCGACTCATGGTTTCGTGGGGATTCGTAGCCGTTCCAGCGCGGCGGTGGCAAATCGGCTCACATCCCCCTTCGGATCTTGTCTCGCCAGGTCCTCGAGCCATCCGATTGCGTCGGGAGTGCCGAGCTGGGCCAGCAGCGAGATGGCCCGCCTGACGGCGACCGCCGACTCGACCTTCGGGTCTTTCTGAACCAGGAGCGTTTTCATGCGACGCAGGCGCTGGGTCTCCTCGTCGGAGTTCCTGCTGTCGACGCGATCGAGGTCGATGACGCTCTTCACCTGGCGGAGCTTCTCGGACAGCAGGGCGACCGCGCGGTCGGGCGTTTCGGATAAGGCCCACATGGCTTGATAGGCCGCCGGACCATGTTCTCCAGCGAGATCCTGCAAGAGGCGAGCCGGATCCTTATCTGCTCGGTCGCCGGGTGGTCGCAAATCCCACAAGTAGCAGACGCCGTCTTCACCGCCGCTCACGAGAGTTCGGGCATCGCGACCAAAGCCAACCGTGGAGACATAGCCCTGATGCCGGCCGACATTCCACACGGTCTTGGCGGTCAACGGGTCCCATACGTCGATGCGGCCGTCCCCCACCCCCGTGGCCAGCCAGAGCCCGTCCGGCGAAAAACTCATGGCCTTGAAGTCGAGACGGCCAAACATTTCAATTCGAAACTGCGTTCGCGGCACCATCTCGTCGGCCTGCCAGATCCGAACCGTCCTGTCGAGGTGAGCCGTGGCGATGATCCCTCCCGCAGGTGCGTAACACACGGTGTACACCCGCAGGTCACCGTCCTTGGCATGATCGGCGACTTTGATCTCGCGCCGAAGGCTGCCGGTTTCCGTTTCCCAGAACCGGATGATCGAATCCCAACCGGCAGTGACCAACGTTTTACCATCCGGACTGAACGAAAGATCACTTACCTGATTGTGTGCCATTCGTGCGATCTGCTGGCCGGTGGTCAGATTCCAAATGTAGGCTGCGGATTGGCGGTGGACCGCGGAGGCCAATCGAGTCCCGTCTGGCGTGAAGCTGAGTGAGTCGACCTCCGAATGCGGATCGAACCCTTTCGGCCAGTCCCAGCGGTGAAGAAGATTCCCAGTGGACACATCCCAGACTGCGACGTGCACCCGATCGCCGCTGGAACCGCCGCCGGCCAGTCGGCGGCCATCCCGCGAGAAGAGCAACTGTGAATACCCGGTCCCCGACAGTGCGATCGTGCGTCGTTCCGTACCGTGTTCGGCGTCAACGAGTCGAATCGTTCCAGAGTCATCCTCATAGGCCAGCGTTTGACCGTCGGGTGAAGCCGCGACCACGCCGCTCGCGTAGGTCCCGGCCGGTAACGGCAGTTGTTTTCGAGTTGCCACGTCCCAGCGGCGGATGGCCGGGTCCCATCCCGAGGAGTAGAGCATCTTGCTATTCGCCGTGAAGGCCAATGTCCACGGATACCAATGATGGCCGGTAAGTTGCCCAACTTCCGCGCCGGTCGAGGGGTTCATGAGGTAGATGCGATGATCGGTTGCACCCGCGGCGATCGTCTTGCCGTCGGGACTGAACGCGACCGCGGACGTGTAGTTCTCATAGATATTGGTGAGTTTGACGATGTGCGACCAGGCCCGGTTGCCGGTCGCGACGTCGTAAAGTCGCACCGCATTGTCGCGCTCGGTCGTGGCGAGCTGCTTGCCGTCCGGTGAGAAGGCCAATCGGACCAGGCGCGCCGCGAGGACAACTTTCCGCAATTCCCGGCCGCTCTCGGCCTCATGCAGCCGGACTTCCTCGGGCCTATCGCTCGTGACCACAGCCAGGATCGTTCCGTCCGGTGAGAAGCGACCGAGGCTGTAGTGGCCGGAGAACGACAGCCGGTCGTTGTGATCGAGCTTGTGTGGGCCGTGAGCGTTGGCGATCTCGTAGAGGACCTTCCCGTGAAGGTCACAGACGACCAGACCACGACCATCTCCGACAGTGAGTTTTCGCCCGTCCGGCGTGACGTCAACCGATCGAATCCCGCCCTCCATGTTCCCGAGTATTCGATTCGGTGCGGCGATTGTCAGGAGTTCATGACGGCCGGATGCGGTTTCCCAAACCATGACTTCGTTCTGCCCGATCCGTCCTGGCGTATAGAATCGGGCACCGTCGGCCGAGAAAGCCACAGCGCGCTGTCCGTAAGCCGCGGCGGGCGGGTTGTGCTGCCGATATTCACTCCCATCGACCCGCCACCGTTCTTTTCCAGTGGCCGCATCCCACGCGATGAGTTCGCCCCCGACGGTGACGATGGTCGTCTCATCGGGCGACAACGCCAGATCCACAACAGTTGAAGGCGGGCGAAACCGCAGCGTTCCCAGACGCAGCCGGGCGCCCGGGGGCAGAGGGTCGCCCAGAGAGTCGGTCGTGGCCGGTTTGGCCGCGGGTTGAGGAAGCCGCGCGGCGTTCTCCCCGCCGGTCGTGGGTCGTTGCGCGCGCTGCTGTGCGAGCACGGCCATGCTGCCAGCCCCGGCTCCGATCATGACGACGATGGCCGAGATGATCCTCAGTTTGGTGAAGAACATGGATTTCAAGACTCCTCGGGAGAGAGTGGCGATCGAGGCCGGGACCACTCCGGCCGACAACCCCGCGGAGACGGTCATCGCAACCTGGATCGTCGAACTCGCCAGTGCAGGCGGGACAGTCGACGCCTTGGTGGTACTCACGGGCGTGGCCATCACGCCGGCCGGCAGGGCCAGTCCGCGGCGGACCAATCGGCCCCGGAGCTGCTCCCTCGCCCGCGACAATCGCGCGCTGATCGTCCCGACCGGCCGCCCCAACTGCCGCGCGGCCTCGTCGTGCGTCAGCCCTTGAAGGTCGCAGAGCACGATCGCAGTCCGATATCGCTCGGGCAGCCGATCGATCTCCTCATGAAGGGTTTCGATCTCGTCGTGATTCACTCGCCCGGACTCGAGCCGATTCGCGTGCCCCAGAGTTGTTGCCCCGGACATCGCCGCCTCCGCTTCATGGCGCCTGCGGCGCGTGTTCTTGTCCTTCAGCCGTCGCGCCGTGCGGTGAGCCACCCCGTGGAGCCAGGGACCCAGCAGCTCGGGACGCCGCAGCGCACGAGCCTTGCAGGCGAGCACCAGGAAGGTCGCCTGGAAAGCATCCTCGGCGTCGTGGGCATTGCCGAGCATTCCTTGACAGACGCTCAGGACCATCGGCCCATGCCGCGCCACCAGGGCGCTGAAGGCCCTTTCGGCATCCTCGTCCCGGCGGCCCGCGAACCGATCCAGCAACTGACCGTCGGTCAACCCCGCGACCGTCCCGCCCTCGAAGATCGCTTGGAGCTCACTCGCAACTCCAGCTCTCATGGTTCCCAGCCCCAGTCTTCTTGAATCGCGGCCTCCGTTTCCCCATATCTCCCACGCTGAGAGACGATCCTTGCATTTTTCCGGAAATGGTTCCCTTCAACGACAGCTTGGTGATCGTCTCGGAAGGTCTTTGTAGGGTGCTCTGCGAGCACCGAACCGGTGTACCCTCCCGAATTCGGTGCTCGCAGAGCACCCAACGAGACGGCCATCGAGACTTCCGGGACAGTCTCTCGGTGTCTGATGATCACCGGGACAGAGTTGGTGGCTGGATCGGGAATGTCCCATCCCGATGGCGCCGGGCCTGCTCGACGTAGTGCCTCCAGCCGTGTTCCATCCGCGCCCGGATCGTTTCCTCGAGCGGGCCCCGGATCTGCGCCGGAACGCCCAGCACCATCGACCCGGGCGGCACTTCCATTTTCTCCAGGACCAGCGCCCCCGCACCGATGAGGGACCCACGCCCGATCCGCGCGCCGTTGAGTACGATCGCACCCATCCCGATCAGGCAGTCGTCTTCGATCGTGCAGCCGTGTAGGATGACCCGATGGCCCACTGTGACCCGGCAGCCAACAGTGCACGGAATCCCCGGGTCGGCATGGATCATCGTGAGGTCTTGGATGTTGGTCTGCTCACCGATCGTGATCCGGTCAGTGTCGCCACGGATCACGGCGTTGTACCAGACGCTCGACTCCGCACCCAGGTGGACTTCGCCCAGTACGATGGCTCCCGGCGCGATGAAGGCGGTTGGGTCGATCATGGAAGGCATCCTGTGGGGGAATGATCCGGAATCCGAACGGCCGAACCATTCTCCGGTGTCTGGCATCTGTTGGAAAGGATTGAGTCGTTCCCCCGACCTTCCGCGAGTTCCGCGACGATGACCGACGATCAGATCGAGCGGTTCCTCGACCTCTTCGAGGAAACCAGCCTGCCACGAGGAGAGTGGACCCACGCCATGCACTTGATCGTGGCGCTGGTCTACCTGGTCCGACACGGGCGCGACGAGGCGACGGACCGGATTCGTCGCGGTATCCAACGGCTGAACCACCACTATGGGAATGACACCGGCTACCACGAGACCATCACTCTGGCGTGGGTCGCCGTGATCTCCCGGTTCCTCGAGAGGCGACCACAGAGTGAAAGCCTCTCGATCCTGTCCCGGGAGTTAATCGATCAATGCGGTAGGCAGGATTACCTGCTCCGGTTCTACTCCCGGGAGGTTTTGATGTCGGACGAGGCACGTCGGAGCTGGGTTCGACCCGATCTCTCGCCGATCGATTGAGCCGGACGATCGCGACAGGGAAAACCGTCGCTGGAGTTCGATTCCCGATCGCGGCACGGCCTCGACCGAGGCGACGGTGACAAGATCCCGCAAAATCCCACGCACCCGATTTGGACAAGTTGCGACCGATGTCTCCCGCTCGGCAAGCCGCCCAAGATTCGAACTCACATCAGGTCGCTATCCTGGAAAAACACTTCCAGAGTCGCGACCGTGTTCACGAGACCATGGAGCAGGATCGTCAATGGGATCGATGTTCGATCCGTTCCGGCAGCCTATCGGCCCAGCCAACTGACCATCGAGCGAGTGACCAGGTCGGCGGCATCCTGTTGGACGAAGTGGCCGGCGCCCGGGATCGTCGTCAGCGTGAGGTCTCCCTCGATCCAGTTCCAGGTGTCGTTGAGTCCGGCGGCAAGGAGAGCCTGGTCCTTCAGTCCGTGGATGAGCAGCACGGAGCATTTGACGGGCGGGAAAGTCGATTCGGGAGGCTTGGCGTCGGCCTCTGCTTTCGCTGTGTCGGGCATGCGCGGGTAGTTGGCCTTGTAGTAGTTGAGCATACCCTCCATGGACGATCGCTTCAGTGCCGCGCGGTAGACCTCCCTTGCCTTCGGGTCCTTGACCCAGGCGACCAGGAGATCGACCGAGATCTTCTTGGCCGCGTCGGGCTGCTGGAAGTTGCGGGCGTACTGACTGTTCTTCTTCTGCTGGGGGTTGGTGGCCAGCTCGCGCAGGAATCCACGTGGATGCGGCAGGTTGAGCACGATCAGCCGGTCGGTGCGATCGGGGTGGTTCATGGCAAACGCCCAGGCCACGGCGCCGCCCCAATCGTGACCCACGATCACCGCCTTGCCGTCCGTGAAATGCTGGACCACTGCAAGCAGGTCGCCGACCAACTTGGCGATCGTATAGTTCGAAACGCCCTCCGGCTGATCGCTCAGGTTATAGCCGCGCTGATCGATGGCGACCACGTGGAACCGCTTCGCCAGGGCCGGCATCTGGGCACGCCAGGTGTACCAGAAGTCGGGGAATCCATGGATCAGAACGATCAGCGGGTCCTGGCTGCGTCCCAGGCTGACATAATGGATCTTGACCCCGCCCGAGTCGACGAATCCTTCCTCGGCACCCGGCAGGAGCGCGGAGGCTCGGGGGGCGGGTTCGAGATTGCGACCAGGCGTCTGACCCATCGCGGCTGGAGCCATGCCGAGCCCGATCAGCAGAGTTACTGCAAACGTCGGACCTCCACGGATTCCGCGACAAGCGATGCGTTGGCTTATCAACATAATCAGTGCTCCGTTGAACGAGGTGGCACGAATCCGACCGGGTGAGTCGCCATGGGATCTGGTTCGGACGGCGCGCGTTCACCGGTCTAACCGGGTCCGGACGCCCGCACGACATCCGAACCTGGAGCATTGCTCGCGAAGCTGTTCAATAAACGCGACAGCGGTGGTAAACTCACTCAACGAACGCCCGAAGGTGATCGATCGTGATGAGTTGCCTCCAAGACCCGTGCGATTCGGTACGCGTCGCAAACGACCAGTCGAAAAAGGGGGCCCACGATGAGCCTCGTCTTCCAATGCCGATGCGGCAGCCGCGGGATGGCCGGGAAGGAACTCGCGGGCAAAATTGTAAAGTGCCGACAATGTGGATGCAACCTGCGGATTCCCAGCTTGCCTGCGTCCGGTTCGCGCGTCGAGCCCGATCAGTCTGGGCTGAGCGACGATTCGGCCCGCGGTCCGGTGCTTTCGCGAAGGACTGCGCCGGCCAGCAGCCCGGACCGATCACGGTCCAGTGCCGGACGCTCGAACGAGAAGTCGAAGGGCATGAAGTCGTTTCAGTTCGTCTTCGAGAACTTCATCCGAGGAACCGGCCGCTGGCGACACGCCCGCGTCGTGGTCGCGTTGCTCGTCGCCTTCCTCGTTGTTGTCGTCATCTTCGCGAACGGAGGTCCGCTCGGGACCCTGATGGCACTCGCCCGGATGGTGATCACTTCGGACCGTTCACAGTATCAGACGGTCATGTTGACCGATGCCCGGCGGGGCTTTCAAACTCAGCTCGTCCGTCGCGAGACGGCCCAAGAGCCGGTTCAACCTGCGCCTGCGGGTGTCTTCGAGGTCGTCAAGTTTCGCTCGAAAGTCGGCGATCTCGCGGCCTATCTGACGCCGGATCCCGGGGATGGGAAGCGACATCCGGCGATCGTCTGGATTACTGGGGGCGACTGCAACACGATCGGTCCCGTCTGGGAGGACGCCGATCCCCGCGACGATCAGACCGCTCGTGCGTTCCGAGAAGCCGGTATCGTCATGATGTTTCCGTCGTTGCGGGGCGGAAACGTGAATCCCGGATTCAAGGAAGGCTTCTTCGGCGAGGTGGACGACGTGCTGTCGGCGACCGACTTCCTCGCTCGCCAGACCTACGTCGACCCCAAGCGAATCTACCTGGGAGGCCATAGTACTGGTGGGACGCTCGTCTTCCTCGTCGCCGCCTCGTCCGACCGCTACCGCGCAGTGTTCTCGTTCGGGCCCGTGGATCTCGTTCGCTTTTACCCTACACAGTTTCTCCCCTTCAATACAAACAATTCCAAGGAGCTCGCCCTGCGGTCGCCGTTGTACTGGCTGCATTCGGTCCTCAGCCCGACCTTCGTCTTCGAGGGGACCGATGGCACGAGTAATATCAATTGCCTGTACGCGATGAAACGCGATTCTTCGAATGCTCGGATCCACTTCCATCCAGTGAAGGGGACCGACCATTTCAGCATCCTGGCGCCCACAACCCGGACCATCGCTTCCCAGGTCCTCCGCGATACCGGCGCAACCATGGGCATCCAATTTACTGATGCGGAATTGGCTCAGAGTCGCGGCCGTTGAGGCGTCCCCAGAGACGCCGGACGAACCCGTTCTCACGAAGAAACCATCGCCGATCGCCTCGCGCAGCGACTATACTGAGGCTTCCAGGGAGTCATTCAGGTTTCTCGGCGAGCCGAGACGCCCGCCCCACTGTCGAGGTCCGGCCTTCTTCCTGTGGGGCGGGCGAGTCTCCCCGCTCGCCAATCTCCGAGCCAGCCGATGAATCTGACCGAGTATCTCTTCCACCGACTGCGCGAGCTGGGCGTGGGCCACACGTTCGGCATTCCGGGCGACTTCGTGTTGCCGGTGTACGCGGTCCAGGAGCAGGTGGGGATGCCGACGGTGGTCTGTGCGCACGAGCCCGGCGTCGGCTTTGCAGCCGATGCCTATGCCCGGTTCCGCGGCCTGGGCGTGGCGGTCGTAACCTATGGACCCGGTGCGCTCAATACGCTCAATCCTGTCGCGTGCGCCTACGCGGAGCAGTCGCCTTTGCTGGTCATCAGCGGCGGTCCCGAGGTGGCGCTGCGACGGCCGGAGCTGCACCTTCACCACGTCATCAAGACGTTCGAGAGCCAGTTGCAGATCTACCGAGAGGTTACCGTCAACGCGGCGATTCTCGACGATCCTGCATCGGCTCCAGAGATCATTGACCGTGTCCTGCGCCGGGTTGTCGAGTCAAAGCGGCCCGGTTATCTCGAGATCCCACGGGATCGGGTCGCGGCGCCGGTCGCGGAGCCGTCCGGGCCATTACTGAGCGAACCGACTGCCGCGGCGCGCCAGGCCCTGGCCGGTGCGATCGACGAGGCCGTGGCCGAGATCGGCGCAATGCTGGCGGCCGCGCAACGTCCCGCCCTCTACGTGGGTGTCGGAGTCCGCCGCCATGCGTTGACGGATCGCGTGGTTCGCCTGGCCGAACGACTGGGGCTTCCCGTGGTGACCGACCTTCTCGGCAAGGCCGCTTTTCCAGAGAGCCACCCCCAGTATGCGGGCGTCTACCTCGGGGCCCTCAGCGATCCGGCGATCCGCGAGTTGCTCGATGGCTCCGACTGCGTGCTGGAGATCGGCGTCATGCCGACCGACCTCGGCACCGGCTTCTGGAGTCAGCGGATCCGGCCCGAGGCGCGCGTAATGATCGAACCGGACGGCGTGCAGGTGCGTTATCATCGCTTTCACGACCTCCCCATGACGGACGTGGTCGTGGCGCTGCTCGAGCGAATCCCGCCCAGCAACCGCACGGCACCTCGGTTCGATGGTCGTAGGCCAGGAGCTGTGAGTCTGACCGAGCCGCTTGATGAGTCCCGTTCGTCCAGTCCGGGGATCCTCCGGGTGGCCGACGTGATCGCCGCCCTTCAGAGTCTGGACCAGTCACGCTACAGCTTCGTCACTGATGTGGGGGATAGCTGGTTCATCGGCCTGGAGCTTCGCGCGGACGTGTTCGTGGCCGCAGGTTTTTACTCGTCGATGGGCTTCGCGGTGCCGGCAGCCCTCGGCGCGGGGATCGCCGAACCGTCGCGGAGGCCCCTGGTGATCGTGGGCGACGGCGCGTTCCAGATGACCGGGGTTGAGCTGGCCACTCATGTCGAACAGGGGCTGCGGCCCATCGTGCTGCTCTTGAACAATGGCGGCTACGGCATGCTCGAGGCGATCGACCGACCCAGGCGCTATTACGACCGCAGGAGCTGGGATTATCCCGCGATGGCCCGTTCGCTCGGTGCCGAGGCCGAACGGGTCGCCAGCGCGACTGAGCTGCGCGAGGCGCTGCGGCGGGCCGAAAACGCCCCCGGCGCTTATCTCATCGAGGCATTCACGGCGCGAGACGACCTCTCACCGGTCATGGCCCGGATCCGCGCTCAGGTCCATTCGGCCTTCCGCATCCAGACCGGGCTCTGACCCGGAGCGGCTACGGGATCCCATAGGCGCTACGTCCCGCTTGCTAATTGAGTCTCGGATTCTCGGGTACGTGTCGGATCGGGATGATCGCCTGGATCTGCCGGCGCCCGACTTCGAACATGGACTGCTTCCAGGCTGACAGCGTATCGACATCGCCGAAGACGTGATCCGGTGTCGCGGGAAGTACCAGCCAGGAGCCCTCCGACATCTCGTTCTCGAGCTGTCCCGGTCCCCAGCCGGAATGTCCGACATAAAAGACGGCCTGGCCGTCCTCGGAGGTCGCCAGCAGCTCCATCGCATTCAACTCAGTGGCGACGAAGAGATCGTCGGTCACCACTAGGTTGGCGAGCGCCCGCTGGTCGTGCACGGCCATCAAGCTCCCGGTCACCGGACCGCCATGTCGCACGTTCCCCTCCCGCAAGCAGGGTGTCTCGCTGACCTGGGACCAGACCTGCTCGAGCGGCATGGTCAGCTCGCGGTTCAGGATCAGCCCGAGCGCGCCGTCCTCGCCGTGGACGGCGATCAGAACGACCGTCCGGGCGAAGTTGGGGTCGAGAAGACCCGCGGAGGCGATCAGAACGTGGCCTTGGAGTCGATCCATGTTGACTCGAGCAGGTTGCAGGTGACGGGAGATCGTCGGCATCACCAGGCGACGGTCGTTCGGCCAGGACGAGTGGGCGACGGCCGAGGCGAGGAGTCCGCGCGTCTTCACGCCCATCAGACCATCCGGCGGCTGGCTTGTCGAGAGACCGGCGGGGATTCGGCCCGTGGCCCACGCCAGTGCGGGTGCTGCCGGCTCCGCCCGCGTCGGGTCCGATCCGTACGCGGCCGGAGGGTTTCCTCGGTTAACGGATTCAACTGACGTGCCGAAGCATCGAGACCCGCCCGGTCGCGACCCACTCGGCGACGAAGATGTTCCCGTCCTTATCGAAGCAAGCGTCGTGGGGATGGATGAACTTCCCGGCCGGCCATCGGGACGGCTGGGAGCGGATCTTGAACCCGTCGAGCACTTGCTTGGTCCATTCGGGCTCATAGCCGAGGTGGACGAGCACGTGGTTGTCCTTGTCGAAGAGCGAGACGCGCGCGTGCAGGTCGGGCACGAGTAACACGTCGCCCCGGATGTCGAAGTGGGCAGGGAAGCTGACGTCGTGGTTCATGCTCACCGGCTTTCCCTCGAGCGTCATGTACTGGAGCCGGGCGTTCGCACGGTCTGCGACCACGAGCTGGACCTCACGCCCCGGACGATTGTCCAGCCAGAGTCCGTGCGGCGTCTGGAACTGGCCGGGGCCCGTTCCCGTGCCGCCGAAGGTCCGCACCCACCGAGCATCCTTGTCGTAAAGGTGGATGTAATTGGAACCGTACCCGTCGCCGACGTAGAAGCCGCCATCGGGCGCGAAGGCCACGTTGGTCGGCGAGAACGGGGTGTTGGGCTTGTCGTAGACGTGCGGCTCCTGAGGCGTCTTCTTGATCCAGACGACCTCTCCTTTCAGGTCGGTCTTCACGACCAGGTTCACCGGGAACATGCAACTGAGATAGAGAAACTCCTGGCCGTTCTCCTCTCGGATGTCGATGCCATGGCCCCCGCCGTGGTACTCCTTGCCAAACGAACGGACAAACGCCCCTTCGGGGTCGAACACCACAATGGTGTCCTGGGCCTGATCGGGCGACTTCGGGATCTGACCGCCGGCCCGATGCTTGATGTAGATGAATCCTGCCTTGTCAATCGCCACACCGTGGGTCTCGAACCAGTGGATCGAGCTGGGAATCTTGCCCCAGTTGTGGTGGCACTCGTAACGGTGTTCACCCTGGCCGATGACCGGGTGCTCGCTGCCCGCCTTGTCGCTGGCTTGCACGAAGGGGCCGGAGACGTTGGAAGCCAGGGCTGCCGCGCCAGTCTGCTTCAAGAAGTCGCGTCGGAGCATGGGGAGATCCTCCTGTTGAAATCCGTGAAGCCGGCTCTCGCCGGCCGGTCCGCCTCGAATTGTAGCGGATCCGGCCGGCAAATGCCGGCCCCACGTGTCGCGAGTTGGTCCCTAGGTTCTTGCCGGCCCCACGCCCTGTCCTCGTCCCTTCGGCCGGCAATCTCGGCCCTACTTCTTCTCCTTCGGCTTGTCCTTCTTCTCGAAATCCCCCGCCCTGACGATCGATAGCCGCTTGGCGTCGATGTACTTGCGGAGTGCGGCGTTAACCGCTTCGGGCGTCAGCGCCTTGATCTTCTGCTCCAGATCGGCCTGGAACTTCATGGTCCGGCCGACGTACAGGTCTTGTGAGAGCAGGACCGTGAGCATCATGTCGTTGGTGCGTTGGATCTGCTGCTGCTGGAGATATCCGGTCTTGGCCTTGTTCAGCTCGGCGGGAGTGACGCCGTCGCGGAGCAACCGGGCGATTTCTTCTTCGACGCCGGCCACGACCTTGTCGACGTTGGTCGGCTTGTAGATCGCCAGGATCATCAAGTCGGCGTGGGGGTCGAGCGAGTCGGCGGCGAAGACGGACATGGCTGTGTAGGAGAGCCCTTCCTTCTGACGGAGGCGATCGGCGATGCGCGACGAGAGCGCACCGCCCCCCAGGACGAAATTACCTGCAACCAGTGCCGGGTAATCAGGATCATCGTCCTTCATTGGCAAGGCGAGAGCGGCGAGATAGATGGCGTTCTCCTTGTCGGGGGTCTGGACGGTTTCCTGCTCCGGCTTGAGGTCAGCCTGGAAGGGCCGCTCGACCCGCCCGTAAGGCTTGGCAGCCTTCCAACCCTCGAACATCTTGGCCAGAATCGGCAGGATTTCGGAGGGCTCGAAGTCGCCAACGATCACGAGCTCGCCGTGATTGGCTCCGAGGTAGTCGCGATAAAGAGTCCGGACCTGCTCGAGCGAAATCTTCTTGGTCCGATCGACCTGTTCGTCGATGGTCGGCACGTAGCGGACGTCGTAGCTGGGGTACTTGCCCAGAAGGCGCATGAGGTGGTTGATTCCCTGGCGAATCGGATCGGAACGGCCCTGCTCGACCCCGGCGATCTCGTCGTTCTTGAGCACCTCGAATTCGCTCGCCGGCAGGGACGGCTCGCGGAGGATCTGGCGGAGGATCTCCAGGGCGGCGGCGAGATTAGCGCGTTTCGTCTCGATCGTGAATGTGGCGGCGCCCACGCCGAGCCCGCCGAATCCTCTCATCATCCGCCCACCCATGCCGGTGCCGAGTCGAACGAAGTTCTTGTCGAGCGCGTCCTTGATCTGCTGTCGGGTCATCGACTGGGTGCCCCGGGTCATCAGCACGGGGAGCAGACCGGCCACCTCGTTGAATCCCTTGAGATTCTCGTGGTCACCGTAGCGGAGGGTCAGCCGCAGTTGGACCGATTCGCCCCGCGTCTTCTTGGGGAGGAAGGCCAGCTTGATCCCCTCGATCGGATCGGGCCGGCGCACTCGGGCCTCGATCCCCGTGGGCGAGGCGTCGAAGGCCTCGCTCGCGGCGACCTTCACCGGGCGCCCCTTGTAGCCTGAGACGAGTTTGGCGATGTCAGGGACCTCGGGGACCGGCGTTCGCTCGGCCTTGCTGGTCGGGACGAAGAAGCCGACCGTCCGGTTGCTGGTGGTCAGGTACTTGTCGGCCACTTCCTTGACCTGAGCTGGGGTCACCTGCTCGAGCCGGTCGCGGTCGAGGAAGTAGAGCCGCCAGTCTCCTTGCGCGGCCCACTCGCTCAACTGGACCGCAATGCGGTTGGGGTCGGATGCGGCCAGCTCGCGATCCTTCAGGAGCGATTGTCGGGCGCGGTCCACCTCCTCCTTAGTGACCCCATTCTTGACCACCTCGTCCAGGGCTGCGAGCGCGGTGTCGCGGACCTTCTCCAGGGCTGGCAGCTCCTTGGTGTTGACCTCAGCGGTGATCTCCACGACCCCTGGATCGTGGTACGCCTCGGGACCGACCGAGACGCTCGTAGCCTTCTTGGTCTCGACCAATGCCTTGTAGAGCCGCCCGGAGGGCTCGTCGCCGAGAATCTCGGCCAGAACCTGCACGGCCGCGAATTCGGGATGGGAGGCGGCCGGGACGTGATAGACCAGCCCGACCAACCCGATATCCCCCACGCGCCGTAGCGTCACGACCCGCTCGCCGTCCTGAGCCGGCTCCTCGGTATAGGTCTCCTGGAGTTTGCGGCCGGGCTGGGGCAGCGAGCCGAAATACTTCGCGACATACTCCAGTGCCTTCTTCTCGTCGAACTTACCAGCGACGACGAGCAAGGCGTTGTCGGGCTGGTAGAACTTCTTGTAGAAGGCCCGCAAGTTGTCGACGGGCACGCGCTCAATGTCGGAGCGGTTGCCGATCGTCGATTTGCCGTAGTTGTGCCACTCGTAGGCCACCGCCATCATCCGTTGCGATAATACACGTTCGGGCGAGTTCTCGCCGGCCTCGAACTCGTTGCGAACCACCGAGAACTCAGTTGCGAGTTCCTCGGCCTTGATCGGGCTATTGATCATCCGGTCGGCCTCGAGTCGGATGGCAAACTCGAGATTCTCGTCACTGGCGGGCAGGGTCTCGAAATAGTTGGTCCGATCGACCCAGGTCGACCCGTTGAACTGCGCCCGCGCTCTTTCATTGCGGCAGGGATGTCGGGGTTCGTCGGTGTCCCCTTGAAAAGCATGTGCTCCAGCAGGTGGGCCATCCCGGTCTCGCCGTAGCCCTCATGCCGCGAGCCCACCAGGACGGTCAGGTTCACCGTCACCTTGGGGCGAGTCGGATCGGGGAACAGCAGGACGCGGAGGCCGTTATCCAGCCGGTATTCGGTGATCCCTTCCACCGACGTGACTTTCGTCGGGCCGGCAGCGTGGGCAGCGGCCATGCCAAAGACCATGATCGCCGCCACGGCACGAAACCAGGCAGCATGGGAAATGCTTCGTCTCGAACTCATCGGAATCCCTTCTGTTACGTATGGAATCACTTGTGAATCAGGTTGTGAAACTCGCGTCACTTCGCTCCCGAAGTAGACTGAAACCGAGAGCTCCTGATAACCCATCGTGAATCGAGAATTCATGATACTAAGGATGGACCGGAGGGTCAGTGCTCTGAAATCTCCAATCCTCGAATCCGGAATCCTCCAGCGACCCGGAGTCCGAGTCAAGGCTTCCCTCCCGGAGTCGATCCTGCGGAGCCCGTGGGCGCTGCGATATCTGAGGGCTTTCCCTCGGCGCGACCAGTGTCGGCGGGGGCCAGGGCCTCATCTTGGTGTTCGACTCGGGGAGGCGAATCCTGCGCGCTCTCGTACTTTTTTCGCGTCTCGCCCCTTGATGATGATCGTGCCGTCCTTGATCTCGAGGCTTTCGATCTTCCGGGTCTCGTCGGCCAGCTTGGGGTCGTTGGTAAACTCGACGGTTGACTTATTCACCGCTTCTACGAATTTCTTGGGGAGGAGCCTCCCGTTCACCTCGAGCGATTCGATCATGACGTTCAGTATGTCGTCGTTAAGGGAGGCCTTCAATTCGACCTCTCCGTTGAAGTAACGCCCCCGGAGCACTGCGATACCGATCTTCTCGAGTACGTTGCTGAACTTATCCAGGGAGATGCTGAGCTTCCCTCTGAGCTTCTCGCCATCGATGGTCACGAAGACCTGGCCCTTCCAGGTCGAGTTTTGCTCGATGAGTGCGTTGACCTCGGCGGCCGTCAGAACGAGTGGCTCGGCGGCCACTCCCGCATCGATGGCCTTCTTGAAGGATTCGATCCGCTTGTTGAGAGTCTGCTGCGCGGCGACCGGCAGTTCGACCTTAGGCAGTTCACGCGGTGCGGTGTCCGTGTTCTCCGCCACGATCCGGACGAACGACCGATAAACCACGTAAGAAAAGATCCCGACACCGATCAGGGCCAGAAGCCCCAGCACGCTGCTGATCAGACAGCCGTAGAAGAAGCAACCACGTTCTCGAGGTGGCTCTCCATAGGGTGCTGGAGAGAATGATTGAGCTTCGAGGAAATCCGGCTTGCTGGTCGCCATCGTTTGCGTGTTTCACCTTGAAGTCCAGGCCGATCGGGACCGGCAGTGCGGTACCAGGCCGGTCATGAGTGCAGGCGCGAGACCTCCATGTTGTCCAAAACGGTCGGACCGCGGCAATGGCAACGCGGATCGTTCACGCCTGCGAGGCAATCTCTGGACGAGGGCGTTCTCGATCGCGCGTCTCAAATCTTGGTTGACTCTCTCGGAATTGTCGAGTAGGCGCCGGACGAACGGTTCAAAGCCTGGTCGTAGCACCGACCCTGCCTCCCGCCGAGTTGACGGCGTTCGTTCCCACGATCAGACAAGACCCAATCTGAGGCATGTCCATGAGCCGCGCCGATTCTTGGTGCGAGAACTCAGTCCGAGGCTCAATGTAATGTAACTTTCGACTAAATAATCATTTGCGAGGCGCACGCTCAGTCGTGAGGGCTGAAACATCGTCGGTTTGGCGTAATCTCGTACGTCGGGGTACCCGGGTTCTCAGAGGCATCGGGGTCAGCGGCGGGATCGGGATGCCGCTGGGTAGTATCGAACCGCTCGCGTTGCCATAATGTGACGTACGGGGAATCCCAACCGGAATCCCCGCCCTCCTGCATCTCATGCCTTCGATGGAGGACAGGTGAGCATCATGATGGTTCTCGGTGCTCGTAGTTCGTTCCGATCCCCTGCGACCTCATCTCTGCCGGGTGATGCTGACGGCCCTATTCGTCTTCGCCGCGGAGCCGGCCTGGGCGGCGGGTCCGGGCAAGGTCGACTTCACGCGAGAAATCCGGCCGATCCTGGCGGAGAGCTGTTTCGAGTGTCACGGTCCCGACCCACGCGGCCGCAAGGCGAGCCTGCGGCTCGATGCTCGCGAGCACGTGTTCGCCGATCGCGGCGGCTATCACCTGGTCGTACCGGGGCGACCTGAGGAGAGCGAGTTGATCGCCCGGATCTGCTCGGAAGACCCGGATGACGTGATGCCGCCTCTCGGCGTCACGGCGACGCTTGACCAAGGGCCAGGTCGATCTCCTCCAACGATGGGTGGCGGAAGGCGCGTCCTGGAGCGAGCACTGGTCGTTCCTTCCGCCCCGACGACCGGAGATCCCCGAGGTATCGGATCCCGATTGGTGTCGCAACCCGATCGATCGCCTGGTGCTGGCGCGGCTTGACTCTGCCGGTCTCAAGCCATCGCCCGATTCCGACCGCGTCACACTGATTCGACGACTCGGGCTCGACCTGATCGGCCTGCCTCCCACGCTGCCGGAGGTCGATCAATTCCTGACAGACGAGCGGCCCGACGCCTACGAACGGCTGGTGGATCGACTACTCACCTCGCCCCAGTTCGGCGAGCGCTGGGCCAGACCCTGGCTCGACCTGGTTCGATACGCCGACAGTGACGGCTACGAAGACGACCGGTACCGGCCCGATGCCTGGCGGTATCGCGACTGGGTCATCGAGGCCTTCAACCAGGACCTGCCGTTCGATCGGTTCACCATCGAGCAACTCGCAGGTGATCTGTTGCCCGGCGCCTCGCTCGAGGATCGGACCGCCGCGGGCTTTCATCGCATGACGATGTTCAACCGATCGGCGGCGGGCAAGGAGAACGAGGAGGAGTTCCGCGTCAAGACGGCCAAGGACCGCGCGGGGACCACAGCTACGGTCTGGTTGGGACTGACCTTCGGTTGCGCCGAGTGTCACACCCACAAGTACGACCCGCTCCCCCAGCGCGACTACTATCGGTTCTACGCCTTCTTCAATAACCTGGTCGACACCCAGGTCCCCGCGCCACCGCTCACGGCGAGTTGCTCCGGACCTACAAGGACACCGTCCGAGAGTTCGAGGACGCGCAGGCGATGGCGAAGACGCGACTGAAACACTACGAAAAGACCGAGCTCCCCGCTCGGCAGGCCGCCTGGGAGCGCTCGACCAATCCCCGGAACCTGCCGGCGGACGTCGCCGCGGCGCTGGCCGTTGCGCCCCTCCGTCGAAGTACGATGCCAAGGCCAGGAAGGTCACCGAGTTCTTCCGCACGATCGACCCCGAGTACGAGCGGCTCAAGGCCGGCGTGCTCGATGGCGAGATGATCGCCAACAACCGGCCGCCCCCGCCCAGCTCCAAAGCTCTGACCGTTGCCAAGAACCCGAAGCCGCGCCGGACCTTCCTCCAGGTTCGCGGGGACTTCCTGACCGAGGGTGAGGAGGTGCACCCCGGGACTCCGGCATTCCTCCCGCCTCTCCAGGCTCGACACGCACAGCCCGATCGCTATGACCTGGCCCGGTGGCTCGTCGCAGCCGGCAACCCGCTCACGGCTCGCGTGGCGGTCAACGCCATCTGGCAGCAGCTCTTCGGCCGTGGCCTGGTCGCCACACCGGAAAACTTCGGTCTTCAGGGTGAGCCGCCGTCGCATCCCGAACTGCTCGACTGGCTGGCGACCGAGTTCGCCTCCGCCGGCTGGAACCGCAAAGCCCTGATCCGCCTCATCGTCACCTCCTCGGCCTACCGGCAATCGTCGCGACATCGGCCCGACCTGGCCGAACGGGACCCCGGTAATACCCTGCTGGCTCGACAGAACCGGTTCCGGGTCGAGGCCGAGGTGATCCGTGACCTCGCCCTGGCCGTCGGCGGGCTCTTGAACACGGAGATGGGCGGACCGAGCATCCAGCCTCCGTTGCCGACGTCGCTGCTCAACCGGCCCGAATTCCAGAGCGAGCGGCTCATGGCTCCGAGCCGGGGGACCGAACGCTTCCGACGGGGTGTCTACGTGAACGTCCAGCGGACGTTCCCGTATCCGATGTTCAAGGACTTCGACTCAGCGGATTCGAGCGCAGCCTGCCCGCGCCGCGACCGGTCTAATACGCCGCTCCAGGCCCTTACGCTCTGGAACGACCCGGCCTTCACCGAGTGTGCCCGGGCACTGGGTCTTCGCGGCGTGCGCGAGTGCCGGGGAGGCATCGCTGCGAGACTTCGCCACACCTTCCGCGTCGCGTTCGCTCGACAACCTGATCCGATCGAGTCGGAGATTCTCGCTCGCGTCTACGAATCCCATCGAACTCTTTACCATGGCGATCGGCGGGCAACCACGGCGCTGCTCGGCAACGAACCCCTACCGGCGGATGTCAGCCCGCCAGACGCGGCAGCCTGGGTCGCCGTCGCGCGAACGCTCCTCAACCTCGACGAATTCATCACGCGGGAGTAGATCCACGGAATCGACGAGCGTCGGAGAGTTTCAACACGAAGAGTTTGAACACGAAATGCACGAAAAACTACAAAAGTAAATCATTCGAATTTTCGTCATGCAGACTTGTTATCTCAATAAAACAAAGATTCGATATAACGATTCCAAAATTTGAGTATACGAATTTTTCGTGTCTTTCGTGTCTTTCGTGTTCAATGATCTTTTCCTGTTTACCAACGGATCTGATTATTAGAGTTGATCGATAGGGTTCACCGTTGTGCGGAGGAGCTGACGAGCCATGGAACCCCTGTCCCACCACCGCAGACGTTTCCTGACCAGCACCGCGAGCGGTCTGGGGGCGGCAGCCGTACTTTCGCTACTCCAGGGCGACGGATTACTGGCAGCCGACTCCACCGGCGCAGCGACGAGTCAGCTCGCACCACGCCCGCCCCACTTTGCGCCGAGGGTCAAGAACGGCATCTTCATCTTCCTGGCGGGCGGCACGAGCCAGGTCGAGCTGTTCGATCCCAAGCCGAAGCTGGCCGAGCTGACAGGCGAGAAGCTGCCGGACTCGTTCTTCGCCAAGGAGCGGTTCTTCTCCATCAAACCCGACCGTGCGATGATGATGGGAAGCCGCTTCGGCTTCCGGCGGTATGGCCGTGGCGGGCTCGAGATGTCGGAGTTGTTGCCGCACATCGGCGCGTGCGCCGACGACATCGCCTTGGTGCGCTCGATGTACACCGATCAGTTCGATCATGGCCCCGCCGAGATCCTGTTCAGCACGGGCTTCGACACGCCGGGCCGTCCCAGCGCCGGGGCCTGGATCACGTATGGACTGGGGAGCGAGTCGCAAGACCTGCCCGGCTACGTGGTGCTCGTGACCGGCCGCGGGCCGGTGGCGCGGTCGCTTACCTGGGGCAATGGCTTCCTGCCGACGGCTCACGCGGGGGTCCTCTTCCAGGAGAAGGGCGAGCCGGTGCTGAACCTCGCGAATCCGCCCGGTGTGACTGAACGGATGCAGCGCATCCAGCTCGACGCCCTGCGTCAGCTCAACGCGCGGCACCACGACCAGACGCATGCCGCCGAGATCCAGGACCGGATCGCTTCCTACGAACTGGCGTTTCGCATGCAGGCCGGGGCGCCCGACCTGATCGACCTGAATGGCGAGACGTATCAAACTCACTCCTTGTACGGGACCGACCGGCATGGCGAATCGGGCAGCTTCGCCACCAATTGCCTGCTCGCGCGCCGGCTGGTCGAGCGCGGGGTTCGGTTCGTGAGCATCTTCCACCGCCGCTGGGACCACCACAGCGAGGTCCACAAAGGGGTCGAGGAGAACTGCCGCGTCGTCAACCAGCCGATCGGGGCATTACTCAAGGACCTGAAGTCGCGGGGGCTGCTGGACAGCACCCTGGTCGTCTGGGGTACGGAGTTCGGCCGGACGCCGGTCACCCAGAACACCCAGCCGGGACCGCGGGCGGGACGCGATCACCATCGATTGGGCTTCAGCGTCTGGCTGGCCGGCGGCCGCATCACCGGCGGCCGGGCCATCGGCGCGACCGACGAGCTGGGCTGGCGCGCCGTGGAAGACCCGGTCCATGTCCACGACCTCCATGCTACGATTCTGAACCTGTTCGGCCTGGACCACCTGAGGTTGACCTATCGCTTCCGTGGCCTCGACGTCCGCCTGACCAATCAGGCCGGGAAGGTGGTCAGAGCGTTGCTGACATGACCTTTCGACCTCGATACAGGAACCCTTGCGAGGCTGCGCTGATCACGGAGAAACGACCTTGCGACGTCATCCCACGTTGATCGCGGCTCTGAACCTGACCATCGTCGTGGCGCTATTCGGATCCGCCCTGGCAGACGACGAGGGTTGGGAATCGCTCTTCGACGGTAAAACCCTCGACGGCTGGACGGTGCGAGGAGGGTTCGCCAACTACAGGGTCGCGGACGGCACTATCGTCGGCACTACGGTCAAAGGGAGCCCCAACACGTTCTTGTGCAAGGGAGACTTCAAGGATTTCTTGCTCGAGCTGGAGGTCCAGTGTGATCCGAAGCTCAACTCGGGCGTCCAGGTCCGCAGCCACGTTTACCAGAAGGATGATCCCAAGCCCGAGAATCGACGCAGGGCTGGGGTCGTCTATGGCCCGCAATGCGAGATTGCGCGGCGGAAGACTGGCACAGCGGCCCGTTTCTACGACGAAGGCCGCCGCGGCAAGTGGCTCGCCGAGATCAAACCGGAAGCCCAGGCCGCCTTCAAGGACGATGGCTGGAACCTCTATCGGATCGTGGTTCAGGGCAATCGGTATCGGTCGTGGATCAATGGAGTACCCGCCAGCGATTTCACCGACGACGTGGACGGACAGGGTTTCATCGGACTCCAGGTTCATGGGATCCCTGAAAAAGAAGGACCCTACGAGGTTCGCTGGCGAAACATCCGAATCCGGGAGCTGAAGCCGGGCGATACCGTGACGGATCGCCGTTGATTCCTGGCTCGTTTCCGCCTTCAGTGAAACCCATCCTCGGAGCTCGATCTCATGCAATCGGCCAGCCGCGACCCGTTCTTTCAGGCCGCGATCGACGAAGCGCGGAAAGGACTCGCCGAGGGCGGAATTCCCATCGGGTCGGTCCTGGTGATCGACGGCCGGATCGTGGGACGAGGGCACAATCGCCGGATTCAGCGAGCGAGTGTCATCCTTCACGCCGAGATGGACGCCATCGAGAACGCCGGCCGACTCGTCGCAGCCGACTATCACTGCTCCGTCCTCTACTCGACGCTCTCACCGTGCGATATGTGCTCCGGCACGGCCTTGCTGTACCGGATCCCGAGAATCGTCATCGGCGAGAACCGGACCTTCCGCGGCCCCGAGGATCACCTGCGGTCTCGCGGCGTCGTGCTGGAGATTCTCGACGATCCGGAATGTGTCTCATTGATGGAGGAGTTCATCCGGTCCCACCCCACACTCTGGGATGAGGATATCGGTGAGTGATGTCTACATCGACGGGTCATCGAGAGCGATCATGGGTTTCTACGCTCGGCGGATCTTCCCCCGCATCTGCGACTGGGCCATGCGCGACCCTCGGATGGCGGCGCTGCGTGAGGAGTTCCTCGCTCGCGTGGATGGCGAGATCTTGGAGATCGGCTTCGGCACCGGGTTGAACCTGACGCACTACCCCCTGCACGTCCGCAGGATCACCACGGTCGATCCGAACCCCGAGATGAATGCGCTCGCGCAGGAACGGGTCGCGCGGATTGGGATCGCGGTGGATCATCGCATACTTGGAAGCGAGGCGCTGCCATTCGTGAGCAAGTCTTTCGACTGCGTGGTCAGCACGTGGACTCTCTGTAGTATCGCCGAGGTCGGGCGGGCGCTGGGCGAGGTTTACCGGGTGTTGAAGCCTGGCGGCCGGTTCCTGTTCCTGGAGCACGGCCTGAGCGCGAACTCAGGCGTCCAGCGGTGGCAGCGGTGGCTCAACCCGATCCAACGGCGGTTGGCGGAAGGTTGCCGGCTCGACCTTGATATCGAGGCAGTCGTTCGGGGCCAGCCCTTCGCGTCGGTCTTGGTCAATCGCTTCGAGATGGTGGGGACTCCCAGAACCCACGGCACCATGTATCGAGGGGTCGCCGTGAGGTGACCGGTGACGGAAGACTGGTCACTCGACGTTGAAGCGAGTGAGGGACGCCAGGCTTCCCGGCCAGAGATCGGGGATATAATAGATCGTGTCGCGTGTTGAGGCATCCGGATCATCTCCAGTCATCGATCACGACAGCCATGCAATCTCTCGAAGGCCAGCTTTTGATTGCAACACCAGACCTGCTCGCTCCCATGTTCTCTCAGAGCGTCGTCCTGATGATCGACCATGACGAGGAAGGGGCGATCGGGGTCATCCTGAATAAACCGACGAACACCACCATGACCGACCTCTCGGGCAAACTCTTCGACGACGAGTTCGAGTGGGACAAGCCACTCCACGTCGGCGGGCCGGTGACGGGCACCCTTGCGGTCCTGCATACGATCGAGGCGATGGCCGACCGTGAGGTGATACCCGGCGTTTACCTCACACTCGAAGCCACGAAAGTCCAGCATGTCCTCAGCAAGAAACCGCAGCCCTCGGTCATCGTCGCCAATTACTCCGGCTGGGGCCCGGGTCAACTGGAAGGCGAGATCGATCGCGACTCGTGGCTCACGATGCCGGCCAGCACGAGCACGTCTTCTGGACGGGCCGCGGCGACCTCTGGAAGGCGGCCATCCGCGCCACCAACGCCCTCAAGATGTCGGCAGTGCTCGGCCTTCGTGGAATGCCGGCCGATCCCGGTATGAACTGAATGGAGCCCACCAGGAGACGCGACTCCGCAACCCAAGGAGATCGATCATGAGTCGGTCGCGACGCTCTTTTCTCCGGACCACCCTGGGTGCGGGAGTGCTGGCCTCAGCAGCCCGCCGGGCGACCGCCGATGAAGACATCCGGGCGACGTACCACCGGCTTGACGAGATTGCGGAGGCTCCGGTCCTCCGACTCGATGGGTTGGAGAAGCCAGTCAAGATCGCGGCGATGGACCTGCTCCGTAACGGTCGAAACTTCGTCGTCCGGGTGAGGACCAGCGACGGCGCCGAAGGTCTTGGCGTACCCAACGCCATGCACCTGGTGCACACGTACCCCATCTTCCTCAACCGGGTCGCCCGGTTCTTCGTCGGCAAGGACGCACGCCAGCTCGAGCCGCTACTCTGGGAGCTGTACCGGCACGATGACAACTACAAGTACCAGGGCCTGGCCCTCTGGGTGTGTGTGGCGGCCGCCGAGTTCGCGATCCTCGACCTGCTCGGGAAGCTGACCGGAAAATCGATCGGCGACCTGCTCGGCGGGGTGAAGCGTCGCGACATCGCGGTCTACCGCGCGAGCGGAGTTCGGGGCAATCCGCCCGAGGAGGAGGTCGCCTATCTGAAACAGCTCGTCGCCGAGACCGGCGCCAAGGCCCTGAAGTTTCGCCTCGGCGGCCGCATGAGCAAGAATGCGGATTCGTTGCCGGGCCGGACCGAGAAGCTCATCCCGATGGTCCGCGAGGCGTTCGGCAAGGAGATGACGCTCTACGCCGACTCGAATAGCTCCTACGACGTGTCCAAGGCGATCGAGATCGGCCGGCTGATGGAAGAGTACGATTATGCGTTCTACGAGGAGCCTTGCCGGTTCGACCACCTGGAGGACACGAAGGCGGTCGCCGATGCGCTCCGGATCCCCGTGGCCGCGGGCGAGCAGGAGTTCAGCGACTATCGGTTCCGCTGGGTGATCGCCAATCGAGGCGTTGATATCGTCCAGCCGGACCTGCACTATTACGGGGGCTTCATCCGATCGATCCAGGTCGCCCGGATGGCTCACGCCGTCGAGATGCTCTGCACGCCGCACATGTCGGGCTCGGGGTTGGGCTACCTCGACGCCGCGCACTTCGTCTCGTGTATACCGAACCCGGTCCCGTTCACCGAGTTCAAGGGCGATCCCGACATCCCCGTCAGCAGCGAGACCTCGTCGCTGAAGTGCGAGAACGGTGCCGTTCGGGTCCCGTCCGGACCTGGTTTCGGGATCACGATTGATCCGAAATTCCTCCGCGCGGCCGTGAAAGTCACGACGTTCTGAGCCTTGTCCACTCTCCCGCTCTGGCAGTAGGATTGTGTTGGAGGCGAGCCATGATCGAATTGAACGCCGAGCAGCGAGAGGCGATGGCCCAAGGCCAGCCGGTGCGGATCACTGATCCCGTCACTCAGGATGCCTATGTTCTGTTCCGGGCCATGGATTATGCACGTCTGGACGGAGCACTGCCGCGACCGGTGGAACCGCCCCCACCAGAGATCGAACCCATGTTGCTCCGCTCGATGCAGACGTTCTGGCGGGACTTGCCCGAGCTGCTCAAGCACCGGCGGAATCGTGGGAAGTGGGCGGCCTATCATGGGGAGGAACGAGTGGCCATCTCGCGATCCGAGGTCAACGCCTACCAGGCATGTTTCCGCCGGGTGCTGAAACGCGAGGAGTTCTACATCGGGTGGCTGAAAGAAGATCCCGAGGGGATTCCGCCGTGGGGAACGTTCGAAGGCGACTGGACCTTCTACGAAGTCACCGATGATGATCCGCCTGGCGACTCATGAAGATCCTCGACCGATTACCGATCTCTGTGGAGAGGGCGTCGGTGCAGTTCGGCGGCCGGTACGTCAGTGTCCGCAGCAGCCAACTCCTGGTGTGGATGAGCGTCCACCTATCCGGAGTCCTCGAGCCCGAGGAGTTCATCCCGAAGTTCCCCGCCCTGCTTGACACCGGGAACAACTTTGGATTCTCGGTACAGTACCGTCACCTGCGCGAGTGGGCCGGGATCGACCCCGCTCTGCTGGAGTTCGTCGGGCCCTACAAAATCAACGACCAAGTTGTCACGCGCCGGAAGGCGACGGTCTGGCTATACCCGAACATTCCCGGCCGGCTGGATGTAGCCGACGACCGGCCGGCTTTCCGGCTGAGGATGGCTGGCGGGATCGCTGTCCACGTGCAGGATGCGGTCCCTCCTGGCCCGCGACTGCCGCTGCTCGGGCTTCCCGCTTTTTCTCGAAAACGACCTCGATTGGTGGCTCGATCCGGAACGGCGGCACATCACCGTGCAGACGCGCAACTGGCGTAGACCACTCGTGCGTCTGCTCTGCCGCATGTGACGCGTCGGCGACGAGAGTGTGCCCCGTCGCGTGGGTCGGGGTGGCCGAAAAAGTCGTACGACTCCTGACCAACCACGTCAGCGGTGTTCGTTCCGTGTGGTATAAAGATAAAGTACGCACCTGGAGAATGCCGCCATGCCAAGAACGATGAGAAACGTTTCCCCTCGCCTCGATGTCATGGAGCAGAGAGTGGTGCTGTCGACCGGAGCACCCTTCTTGTCCCTGCACGCGTTGAGTGCAGTCGTTCGGGACGTCCGGGGCATCATGAGCACTCTGGCCAAGACGAATGACAGTGTCCAGGCCAGCGCCCATCTCACCAGGCTATCCTCGCGGATTCCGTCCGGACCGGAAGACCTGGCTCCGATATGGCAAGACGACATCGGACTCTATCGCCCGGGTTCTCCGAGGTCGATCATCACCACGGAGAGGCAGGTCCTCGGCGACCTTTACCGTTACGTCCAGAATGGAGTCAATGGGGGCGGACCACCGGTGACCGGGTCGGGCTCCACAACTGCGCCCACTCCCGGCCAAGGCACGGGCGTCACGACGACTCCCCTGCCCACGCCCAGTCCCCCGAGCCAGGGTACGGGGGGTACCACCACTCCCCTGCCCGCGTCCCGTCTCGACAGCGTGAGGATTCAGAACACGACCGGCCTGGCCCTCCAGGTGACCGTCCATCTGGAGACGCCACATACCCCGCAGCCGTTCATCACCGAGATCATTCCGGCCCAGGGGAGTACGATCGCGCTCTTCAATTTCGGGACCGCGACCGATGCCTTCATGACGATGGATGTGAGCCTGGCGGACGGTGGCCAAACGCCGCCCCCATTCGCCAACATCAGCCTTTCGCAGCCGATGAACGGCTATAATGGGACACTGTTTGCGATCTCCTTATTCAGTTCCTATTTCAACGTCACGCCCCTCTGACGCGATGTTCTGACCCCTTGGGGATCGAATCGCTCCGACACCGCATCAATAACCGAGAGCGAGGCCGATGGGGTGGTAGCAGCTCCAGGCCACCGCCGCGCTGATGGGGATCGTCAGCACCCAGGCCCAGGCGATTCGCGCGGTCACGCCCCAGCGCACCGCCGAGACGCGCTGGCTCGACCCGACGCCCATGATCGCGCCGCTGATCACGTGCGTCGTCGAGACCGGCAGCCCGAGGTGCGAGGCGGTCAGGATCGTGATCGCCGCGCCGGTCTCCGCCGCAAACCCATGGATCGGCTTCAGGTCGATGATCTTCGTGCCCATCGTCTTGATAATCCGGACGCCGCCCGCCATCGTCCCCGCGCCCATCGCCGTGGCGCAGACCATCATCACCCAGATCGGAACCTGGAAGTGTTCGGCCGTGTGCGACCCGCCGGAGTAGACCGCCAGACTCATCGCAATGATTCCCATCGTCTTCTGGGCGTCGTTGCTGCCGTGCGAGAGGGCCATGAATCCGGCGGAAACCACCTGGAGACGGCGGAAGCTCCGGCTTAATCGAGACGGCCTCCGTCGGCGGCAAATCCAGAAGAGTCCCAGCATCAGCGCGAATCCGATCCCAAATCCGACCAGCGGACTGATCACCAGGCTCTGGACCACCTTGATCAGACCAGGGACCCGGATCGCCCGCCCGCCTGCGTGAGCCATCGCGGAACCGACGAGGCCACCAACCAGCGCGTGCGAGGAGGACGACGGAATCCCGAAGTACCAGGTGACCAGGTTCCAGAACGTCGCACCCAGCAGGGCGGAGAAGACCACTACCTGCGTGACCGCCGACGGCTCGATCAGCCCGGTGCCGATGGTTGCGGCGACGGCCGTGCCCGTGAGTGCCCCAGCGAAGTTGAGCAACGCAGCCAGGAGGATGGCCGTCCGCAACGGCAGCACGCCGGTGCTCACGACCGTCGCCACGGCATTGGCCGCGTCGTGAAACCCGTTGATGTAATCAAACGCCAGCGCGGCCACGAGGACCAGGGCGAGGATCAGCAAGGCCGTGCTCATCAGCGGCCCTCACGCGTTCTTGATCACGATGGTCCGGAGGGCACCGCCCACGTCGTCGCACGTGTCGAGCGTGTCCTCCAGGCCCTCCAGGAACTCTTTGTGCTTGATCAGCCGGATGGCGTCGGTTTCGGTCCGGAACATCGCGGCGAGCTGCGTGCGATAGATCCGGTCCCCCTCGCTCTCCAGCCGCTCCAGGTGCTCGCACTGGTTGCGGATCCGGCCAAGGTGCCTCATGTTCCGAAGGTCGGCGACCGCGGTCTGGACGGCCCCACACGCCTCGTTGATCAGTCGCGACAGATCGCAACTGCCCGGTGGCAGGTCCTCCATATTGTGGACGACGATCTGCAAGGCCGTGGCGAAGACGTCATCGACGATCCGTTCCAGACACGAGGCGAGCTCGTAGATGTCCGAACGATCCAGCGGAGTCACGAACGTCCGGTTCAGGGCCTCGTAGACCTCAGCGATCACACGGTCGGCCCGGTGCTCGACCTCGCGCATTCGCTCGACCAGGGCTTCACGATCCTCGGAGGGGGCTCCGCAGCATTCCGCGAGCAGGCTGCCGATCTCCTGCGCCAGTCCGGCACCTTTCTCGAGCAGGTCGAAGAAGTGTTCTTCTCTCGGCAGCAGCCACTTGACGACCCGATCAATCCACATGCAGGGGGCTTCCCGTCGGTTCAGATGGTCAGAACCACAATCTTCCCGCAGACTTCTCCCGAGGCGAGGGCCGAGATTCAGTGATCCGGCGCCGGCGACTTGCCGACGAACTCGAGCGACTTCTCGATCAGGATCTCGCCGGTCATCTCGCCCAGCGACGTGCGGGAGACATAGTCATACCGCGGAAAGCTCTTGAAGTTGACCTTGGTCAAGATGTAGCCGAATGCATCGTTCGTCAGGCCGAACAAGAGATTGTGCTTCCCGTGCATCTTTCTCTTGAGATAGAAACCGATGTTCGGCAGGGCCTCGCCAGGGATCGTCAGGATCTGGGCGTCACCGAGGTTGATGAGGTTGATGTGCGCAGTAATCGAGTGGTCCTCGTTGTGCGGATACTTCAGCGGCGAGTGAAGGACCACGGCCCACATCGCGTCCGAATCGACCGGGAACCGCACGGAAATCGCGTCGCAGAACAGGGTCGGGTCCTTCTGCTCCGGCGCGTCCTTGACAAGCCGCAGAGCCTCGTCGGCCATGAGATGCCCGATGCGCAGGCACTCGTCCCAGGTTCGGGAATCGTTCCAGTAGCCGCGATGAGGATCCTTCGGCTGATCGAGGTTGCGGTTGTCGGCCGTGACCATGCCGCCCTGGGCGCTGTTCATGAATAGGGCCGTGCCTCCCACCCGTGACTCGATCGATTCACAGAGTGGCCCGACCAGGTCCGGGCTGAGGATGCCAACGTCGTTCCCCAGAACCTCGGGATGGACGGCGTAGTTAACGAGCGTGGCAACCGTCTTGCCTTGGGGGCTGACCGCCTGGATCACGCTCATCCTCCGATCGTACAGGTCCGGCGCGTAGTAGTTATAGGCGATCTTTCCCTTCGCCTCGCCCGTGGCGATCTGGATCCAGGCCGGCTGGAGGTGATCGAGGGCCTCGTTGATCGCCTCCGCGGCCTTGTTGCAGACGAAGTCCATGTAGTCGAGATCGCCGGTGTGCCCGCCTCTGCCGTCGGGGAACGCGTAGCAGTCCGGTGCGCTGTGGGTATGAGTGGAACCGATGATGATGTTCCGCGCGGGGATGCGACTAACCTTCGACCGCACGCGATCTCCGAGCACCGACGGGAACCCGAGCGAGTCGAGGGCCACCACGGCCACGGTCGTGTCTCCCTTGTGCAGCACGAACGCCCGCGCCGTTAGCTCCCCGCGCTTCTCGCGCGACGGCTTGGGAATGCCCATTCCGCCCGAGACGGGCAGGTATTTCTCCGGCGTGATGACTCGCACAGCGGCACCGGCCAGAATCTCGGCGCGCGCCGCGGAAACTTGCGAAACCGCGCCCACGCAGGCGCACACGACAAGCCATCGTCGAATCATGGTGGTGTCTCCGGGAGAGGAGTCGGACCCGTGCGTACGGTCGCCGGGACGTCTCATCAGACCTTACCAGGAATACCGCAGATTGCGGATAGTGTTGCAAAGATACCGGGCGATCTCGTTGCCGCGCTCCGGCGTGGGAACGGCTTTTCCGCTCGCTCCTGCGGCCCGAGCGCCGGGAGACGCGGAGCCTCGGGAGGGGACGCTCCCATGCGGGAGCGTGTGAGCGAGGATCTCGTCGTTACGTCGCGATGAGATCCCGCTCGCACCCGGTTCCTTTGCGACAGTCTCGGATTGCGCGCTCAAGCCAGGATCTCCCGGATCGGCCGGCCATGTTCGACATCAAGTCGCTTCCGGCCGGGAATCTCCATCCGTCGGGAGTCGAGGCCGAGGAGCTGGAGGATCGTGGCGTGAATGTCAGTGACGTAATGACGATTCTCGACGGCATGGAACCCGAGCTCGTCGGTGGCGCCGTGGACGATGCCGCCCTGAATTCCGCCACCCGCCAGCCATACGGAAAAGCCGTAGTTATGATGGTCGCGACCATCGGCGCCCTGCCCGCAAGGCGTCCGGCCGAACTCGGTCGCCCAGACGACGATCGTGTCGTCGAGCAGCCCGCACCGTTTGAGATCGATCAACAAACCGGCGATCGGTCGGTCAACCTGCGCACACAGCGTGGAATGATTGGCGCGGAGCCCGGAGTGGGCGTCCCAGGCACCGGCGGCCCCGTCGCCATGGAAGACCTGGATGAAGCGGACCCCGCGCTCGGCCAGCCGCCGTGCCGCCAGGAGCTGCTGCCCGAACGGACGTGTGACATCGTGGTCCAGGCCATAAAGCGTCTGCGTCGATCGGTCCTCCTCGCCCAGTCGCAAGACCTCGGGAACGGCCGTTTGCATTCGAAAGGCCAACTCGTAAGACTGGATCCGGGCGCGCAGCCGGGCGTCGTCGGGATACTCCACCGCCGCCATGCGGTTTAGCCGGCTGAGGATTCCGGCCTTGATGGCCGATTCCGAACCCCCGATCGGCACGCCCGGGCGGGCAAACGGCAGGGGATGGTCCGGATCCACCTCAAGATGAACTCCTGCGTGCTCGGGACCCAGGTAGTTGGCGTCAACGCCTCCCATGCACTGCGACTCGAGTGCCGGCCCCATGGCGATGAATTGCGGCAGGTCGTCACTCAGGGCACCGAGCCCGTAGTGAATCCAGGCTCCGAGGGTCGGATAGCAGCCATCGAGCAGGTGCCTGCCAGTGAGGAACTCCATCTGGGCACCGTGGTTGTTGTCGGTCGTGAACATCGACCGGATCACGGCGATGTCGTCGACGCAACCGCGCAAATGCGGCCACCAGTCGCTGACGTCGATCCCGCTCTGCCCCGCTTTCTTGAATCCGATCTGGGTCGGATAGATCCGGGCCTTCCGCTTGTCGATGATGTTGTTGGCGACCTGCTCCCGGACGTTCTTGAGGTACGGCGAGTCGAAGACCGTCAACTGGAAGGGGGTCTCGCTGATCGTCTTGCCCACATGGCGGTCGAGTGCGGGCTTGGGGTCAAAACTTTCGAGGTGGCTGACACCCCCGCGCATCATCAGCCAGATGACCCGTTTGGCTCGCGGCGATTGAGGGGGCCGGCGGTCGGGTGCGGTCCGGTCAGGCACCTCGCCGGCCAGCGCGATCCCGTCGCGGTGGAGTATCGCGCCCAACGCCAGGCCGACGAATCCCATGCCGAGGTCGGCGAGGAACGCCCGGCGCGGCTGGCCCGATCGGCTCGTGGAGTGTACCGACATTGCCGTGGCTCCTGCTCATCGGATCGTGACGAAGTCGTTGTGATTCAGAAGCACATGCACGAGAGCCGCCCGGGCACGGGCTTCCGGTGTTCGTGCAGGCTGTGCGGATTCTGCCTCAAACGAATGGGCCAGTCGCGCCAGGCCCGACTCACATTCGGACTGCTCGCCCTGGGTCGGTGCCCGACTCAGGATGCGCTCAAACGCGGAGACCACGAACGCCGTGCGGGTCGAAGGGGACGGATCCACACCAACCTCGCGGTCGATCGACTCGGCAATCTGGCCGGCGCGGGTGAGGACCATTCCGCTATTGGTCATGCCCAGCGCCTGCTGCGGCACGATCGTCTCGTAGCGTCGGTAGCAATCCTCGACATTGGGGGCGTCGAACAGGGTCAGGAGCGGGATGCGCTCGTCGCGTGCGACGCGGTAGTAAATCGTTCGGCGAGTGCCGGACTCGGCGGACTGGATCGCCAGGTCCGGTCCGCCCATCGTCGAGTCGATCTGGCTGGCCAGGAGCAGGATCGAGTCGCGGATGACCTCGCCCTCCATGCGACGCGGATTCATCCGCCAGACGTAATGGTTGTCGGCGTCGATCCGCAGGTTCGGGTCGTCCAGACCTTTGGCCGACGATTGCATCCGATAGGCCCTCGATGTGACGATCAGCCGGTGCAGATGCTTCAGGCTCCAGCCGGATTCCATGAGTTCGACGGCGAGCCAGTCGAGCAGATCGTGCAGCTCGGGGCGTGGCGCGCGGAGTCCGAAGTCGGACATCGAGGCCACCAGGGGTTCGCCAAAGTGACGCGCCCAGACGTGGTTGACCGCCACGCGGGCTGCCAGGGGATTGCGGCGATCGACGATCCAGCGGGCCAGGGCGAGCCGCCGGCCGGTACTGACCTTCGCATACGGGGCGTTGTTTGGCACCTCGCGATAGGTCGTCTTGGCCCGGGGGAATTCGAGTGCACGCGGCGTGTAGGCGGTATCCAGCGGCTTCTTGACCTCGGCCTGCGCCCGACCGAGCTGTTTCTCCGCAACGGTCAGACGGCCTCTCGCCTCGACCACCGCCGCGGCGGCCTTGGCCTGGGCGTCCCTGGACGCGGCCTGGTCCCGACTCGTACCGTCGAGAAGCAAGGCGTCGAGGGTGCGCCGGGCGCGGTCGGTGCGCGCCGCGCCTCGAGAACGTTTTGGTTGGCGACGGCGATCCCCAGCGCGCGTTGCGCGAGGGCAGCCGCTCGTGCGGCTTCAGGCCCGGTGTCCTTGGCGCCCTCGTCCTCGATCCGCTCGGCGGTCAGGACCGCTCGAAGCGCCGAGCGTTTGGCCTCAGCCACGATCAGAGCGGCCTGTGCGACGTCCCAGTCCTCGTGGGCATCACCTGCGGACCGACGAGCGCGAGCCAGGCGCTCGACCGCAACGATGGCTGCTGTGCGCGCCTCCGCGAGTCGATCGGGCTTGCCGGCCGAGGCCATCAAGTTCATCGCCGCTCTGGCGTCGTCGTCCTGGGCGGACGCCAGAGTCTTGGCCGCCTGGTCGGAGCGGCGTTTTGTCTCTTCGGCGGTCTTCCTTGCGACGGCGACCCGCCGATCCACTTCGACCAATTCCTCGTCAATGATGAAGGGCCGCTTGTCAGGGCAGAATGCGTACAACGGCAAAGAGATCGGCGTGATTTGGACCTCACCGCCCAGGACCGCGGGAGTTGCCGGCCGGAGCGGGCGGGACTTGTCCGGCCGCGCTTCCTCGCCGCGAAGGAACAGGTAGGTCGGTCGATCCAGGAACTCATCGAAGACGCGCGGCAGGCCGGCCTTGGTCCGGTCGGGTTGGCGGGGGACACGGTCGATCCGGATCTGGTAGGGCTCGAAGAATGCCCGGAACCGGTAATAATCGGACTGGGAGATCGGGTCGTACTTGTGATCGTGGCACCGGGCACACTGGATCGTCAGACCCAGGAAGGCGCGGGCCGTGTGCTCGACGGTGTTCGCCAGCCAGGCGTTACGGTTGAAGATGTCCCAGTTGCGAACCAGGAAGCCGGTGGCGCGGATCGTCTTCGGATCGTCCGGCGCGAGCTCGTCGCCCGCGAGCATCTCCAGAACCATTTGGTCATAGCCCTTGTCGGCGTTGAGCGACGCGACGATCCAGTCGCGCCAGTGCCAGAGATGGGGATGGCTGTATCGGGCCTCCTGGCCCAATCCGTACCAGTCGCTATACCGCCAGACGTCCATCCAGTGCCGCGCCCAGCGCTCGCCATATCGGGGGCTGGCCAGGAGCCGGTCGACAACTCGTTCTCCGGCGTCCGGGGAAGGGTCATCGCGGAAAGCCTGGAGCTCGGCGCGGGTTGGCGGCAGGCCGATGAGGTCCAGCGTGACCCGGCGGAGCCAGAGGTCTCGGCCGATCGGCGGGGCTGGCTCGAGCCCGCGGGCGCGATGGGCCTCGGCGAGGGTCGCGTCAACCGGATTGCGTACGGAGGACGAGTTCCCCGCGCCAGAAATGGTTGGACGCGTAGGTGGCTGGTAGGCCCAGTGTCGGCGCGGGTCCGTGGGAATCGGCTCGGCGGGTGCATGCGCTCCCTGATCGATCCAGGCCCGCAACACAGCCACTTCTTCCGGACTCAGCCGAGTTCCCTCGCTCTCGGGCGGCATCCGCTCCGAGCTCGCGTCGGCCGTCACCCGCTCGATGATCAGACTTTCACTGCTCTGTCCCGGTTCGAACGCCGGTCCGCTGTCGCCCCCACGTCGGATCAGTTCGGCCGTGTCCAGCCGAAGGCCCGCCTTCTGCCGGATCGCTCCGTGACAACTGGTGCAACGCGCGGCTAGGATCGGCTTGACGTCGCGGACGTAGTCGATCGCCGGGCTCGACCCCGCGAGGACAGCCAGCAGGATGGATGAGATCATAGACTCGCCTCGTGCCGCCCATCGCTCCGTGATCCGGCGCGATTATCCAGGGGGGCCAAAGTGAATGTCAAGCAAGAATTAAACAATGCGACAACTCGTCCCAGATCACACCGCGAACGCGCATCGCTCGCCCGTCGCCCGATCGAGATGGGACCGACTCTGTAGCGTCGGTCCCCAGGTCGGTGGGGGACCTGAGAGGCACTCGACGGGCGTCGTAAACCAAGTCCCGAACGGTCCAACTTGAGGCGCCAGAACCCGCCGCATCTGCCCCTTCCGTCCGTGCTTCGTCGAGCAACTCACGTAGCTTTACAAGACTTTGTCGAAAATCTCGCGTCGGATCGACCGTTCCAGCCGAAATGAAGTAAGACGCGCCGAGAGGCACTCGGTGCGGACAGGCCCTCACACGCGTCGGGTGCAGGCTCCTCGAAGGTTTCGAACCGGCCCCCTCGCGTATCAGGGCACTTCACGATCCCCGGCGTCGATGGGAATGTCCATGTCCAAGAACCGTGGCCTGCGATCAATTGGGTTCTGCGCATTCCTTGGCGCATTGATGATCCAGGGGATGACGCCGGATACCGAGAGCCTCGTCGCGCCGTGGCTCCTGCGTTCGGGGTTCCTCTACGTCGCGGGGGACGACTACGATGCTTGTCGCGATCGGACCACCGATGAGGATCGGCCGGGACCCTCAAAGGACGCTGAGAACGACGGGGCCCCGGATGAGGTCTGTGATCCCACCGAGCCCGGCGCCTGAAATCGTCTTGAGCCGTCATGCGCCGGAGCCGACCAGCGCCCCACACACGTCGATCGACAGGAGACGACGTTCGCCCCAATCCGCTCCCTTCCTCCACGAACGTTCGTACAGACCCACCACGCTGGGCATCGATCTGAGCATTTCCCTCTGTCGTCTAGCCTGCTGAACTCCTCCTTCGTCCTGATTTCTCGATTCGTCGTCGCATCCATTCCTCCGGTTCCAGGCGGATGCCCCACCCAGTCCGCCGGCGCTCGGGATCGTCGAGGACGAGGCCGTCACCACACCGAGCTTCCCGTTCGCTCACGCATGCGCTCGCCGCGATCGCGAGGTTGCGAGCCTTGAGTCTCGGTGACTTGGGACCAGTCGAGGAGTCAGCCCGCGTGGCGAGATGACCCCCGAAATCGGACCCTCCCAGGGCTGATCTCGGCGTAGCTCGGTTCGGCCTGCGCCGCGCCGGCCTTCTGCCGAGCCGGGGATCGCCCGACGGAGCCGGCCCCGACAACCAGGTTTCGCCAGGGCGCTCCACGCCCTCGGGGAAGCGACGTTTCGCCATTCGTGCCGATCAGAATTTTATATATCTATTTTATAACGATTGAGGAGGACGAGCGAGTCATGACGAATCGTGAAGGCCGACAGTCCGCCCAGATCGATGCCCTGCCGGTGTCGGGCGATCCCCGGCAAGCGCATCCGAACCACGGCTCGGTCCGTTCGAGTCCGTATCATCCCTCGGCGGCGTTTCGTCTTGCCCTGCGGCGGTCGGCGCCGATCGAACGCCGGCCGTGGAGGATCGGCCGGAAGGGTCGGAATCCACGGGGCACGCGCCGCGGGTCCCCGGACTGTCGAGCCTGATCGGGGCGGCGCTCACGGTCGGTGTTGCGGCGGGGTTCCTCGAGCTCGCGGCGCTGATGTTCCAGGTCCACGGGCTGCACCGCGTCGGCATCAGCACGTTCCGAATAAGCCGGCATGTCCTGTGGATGGTCCCGGTGGCGGAGACCCTGGTGACGCTCGGTTTGGCGTTGCTGTTCGGGATCCCGGCGCTCGTCTGGTCGGCTCGTCGGGACGGAGGCCCGGTCGCGTCGAGGCGAGTGTCCAGGGCGTGTCGCTGGATCGGCATGGTGCTGGGGACCGTGCTTGTCCTCGCCCCGCTCCTGACCGTCCGCCGGCTGCACACCATCGCGGCCGTGGCGCTCGCGCTTGGTGCGGGCACTCGACTGCGTCGCCTTCTCGTGCGGCCCACTCCGGGCTGGCGACGCGCCTCGTGCTGGACCGGCGCCATGGTATTGGTCGGCCTACCTGTCTACTCGTACTGGCAGTGGGACCAGGTCGCACGCGCGGAGGAACGGGCCTGGTCCGGGCCCCGGCCGGCCAACCCAGCTCCGAACTTGCTTTGGATCGTCATGGACACGGTCAGCGCCGAACATATGAGCTTGTATGGTTACCAGCGCCCGACCACGCCCGCGCTGGAAGGATGGGCCAAGGTAGGGATCACGTTCTCGATGGCGCGTTCGGCGGCCCCGTGGACCTTGCCCTCGCACGTGACCATGTTCACCGGGCTCTGGCCGTACGAGCACGGCGCGCGCATCGATTGGCCTTACTGCGGGCCGTCGCCGACGCTGGCGGAACACCTTGGCGCCAACGGTTACACGACCGCCGGATTCGCGGGAAACCTGGCGATGTGTAACGCGAGCTACGGCGTGGGGCGTGGGTTCGACCATTACGTCGAGCTGCTCTGCAATCATGAGGTCAGCTTGCCGGTAACAATGTTCAACTCCACCCTCGGGAATTGTGTCCTGAGGATGGCGAATGGGATCGGGCTGCCCGTGCCCCGCGAGATCCCTCGGACGGGCCGTCTCCCCGCTCGGGAACTGATCGGCCATGCGCAGGCGTGGCTGGGCCGCGTCCGCCATCGCAACGAGGGCGGGGCGTCGGAATCGCGCCGGCCGTTCTTCCTCTTCATGAATTTCATGGACGTGCACTGTCCTTATGTCCCCCCGGCCGGTTACAGCCGACGGTTCTGGACTGCCCCGCTCCCCCCGCGCCGGCAGAGCGTCCCTGAGTGCGGCTGGACGGCGATCCAGGCACGCGATGCCGCACCGCCCGAACGGCGGCCCCAGCTCCAGCAGGAACTCGACGCGATCACCCATCGCCTGGTCAACCTCTATGACGATTGCCTCGGCGGGCTGGACGAGGAGCTCGGACGGTTCCTTGGCGACCTCCGTTCCTCGGGCCTCCTCGAAGACACCTGGGTCGTCATCACCTCCGACCACGGAGAGCAATTCGGCGAGCACCGTGTATTCGGACACGGGGCCAGCCTGTACAACCAGGTGACCCATGTCCCTCTGATCCTCATCCCACCCCTGCCGGCGCGGGCATCAATAGACGATCCGTACGAGGTGCTGCGCGGCAGACAGATCGGTGTCCCCGTCTCTCACCGGGACCTACCCGTGACCCTGACCAGCCTCCTCCTACCCGGGGACGTCAACCCCTTCCCCGGTCGCAGTCTCGCTCGTCATTGGACTGCCGATGGGCCCGCGCCACCCGACCCGATCCTGGCCCAGATGGAAGAACAACGCTTCGACGGCTACGAAGTCCAATCGGACCTGAGCCGGACGTTGGACTCCGTCATCGCCGAGGACCATCTCCTGATCGAATCCAGCGAGAGAGGAATCGAGTTGTATGACCTGTTCGCCGATCCGGAGAACGAACGGAATCTGGTCGCGGAGCCCACGCAACGTGGCCGGCTAGAACGCCTGAAGCAGACCCTGAATATGCTCCGAAGTCAGCCGATCCGTCGAGAGAGCGGTGATCGCTCGGATGGAAAAGGCCGCCAAGATTGAGGACTGGCTCCCGGCCCGGAGCGGACCGTACATTTTCCGGCCCGGCGACCGCGGGCCGGGCGCCTGTCCCCGTGTTACCTGGCTTCTCGGCAATCGCTTCTCCATCACGCCTCTCCCCATCTTCTCCAGTTCCTTCAACGGTCGGTTGAAGGCTGGCTGACCGGTAAGGAGATCTTTTGATCCTCCGAGGTGATGGACACGAGGACCTTCCCCTCCCAGGCGTAGGCGATCACCAGAGCCTTATGAACGAAGTAGGCCGGATCGGGTAAGCCGGCCGTTGACACGTCCAGCTTCCCGTTCGTGATGCGCTTGCGAAAGGTGTCCGTGACATCCAGCCACCTCTCATCCGCCCCGTACTGTGCGGCAAGTACTGCGAATCCCTCGGCTGGGACCCCTGTCAGTTTGGCGACCACCGCGTCTTTCGGGGGCAAGGAAACGGCCTGGTTTTCGGCTGTGATCGAAAGGCCGACCTTGCCGTCCAACGAATAGACGATGGCGAGCGCCTTGCGAACCCCGAAGATCGGGTCAGGGAGACCGGCCGTCGTGAACTTGAGCCGGTCATTCGCGACGTTGATCCGGGATTGCCGGGTCACATCGCCCCAAGCGTCCATCGCCCCATAACGTGCCTGAAGCACGGCGAATCCTTTTGCCGGCGGCGAGCCTGGTTTGATCTCCCCGTTCACCCGCTCAGCGCTCGAGAGCCTGAACTCTTTCAGCATCTCTTCGGGAAAGGTGTAGCCTCCGGTGAGGCGGTCGCCGAGTTTCTGGAACTGGGCGTACGCCTCTTGATATTGACTGCACAGGTAGCAGTAACCCGCGTACTCGCTCCGCACACTGTCGTTTTCCGGCTCGTGGGCGATGTAGTCGAGGTACACTCCCCGGATGTCCTGCCAGATCTCGGGCTGCTGGTAAAAATCCGCCCGTTGCGACACGGCGAGAGCCGAGGCGAAATCGCGGTGGACCTGGGGCAGGATAAAGGGGATTCCAGACCGCCAGTTCTTGGTGTCCCGGCAGGCTCGAGCGAAGCTGAGTACATCCTCATCCGAGCCATGCCACCTCGGCGCCAGCCAGTACAGCTTCCTACGGCAGGCGTCCAGATTGTCGCTGTCGGCTTCCATCGCCCGCCGGAACCATTTCTCCATCTCGGCACGGTTTCCTTCACCGATCGCCATCTCGACCGTGATCATCCGGGAAGCCGCGTCCCCGTCGAGCGGATCCAGGTTCCACGCTGCCTCGAACGCCTTGCGGGCCTCGGAGGCGCGCTCGGCGAACTTCCGCCAGCCATCCTCGGTGACCGAGTCTGCGAATCCCGAGCCGCGCGCCTCCCAGGCGTAATCGGTGTAGAACTCCCCCCGGAGGTCGAGACGGACCGCCTTCGCGTCCGGGATTCTCGCGAGAGCGGCGTCGATCTTGTCGAACGCCGACTTGCTGTCTCCGTTCAATCGCTTCATGGCGTCCAACAACAACTGCAATTCGGCCAGCATGAATCGTCGCGAGTAGGGGCTGTGCCCGTCGGTCCTGAAGCTCTCCGGCATCAGGGCGAGCGCAGTCTCGAGACAGCGTCTCGCTTCCTTCCGAGCCGATGGGTTGCCTCGATTCAAAAGATGTCGCCCGAAGCGGATCAGCGCGGCGGCGCGGCGGAATGCCGGATACTTGCTCGATTCCAGTGCCGTGGACGCGGCCTGGAGCCGCCGCTCGTACTCGTTAACCCCTGGGAAGTTGCGACCGGTTGACGTCCGCGCGTAGATGTAGAGCACGATGGGGTCGTCGCATCCTGCGTCGATCGCTCGCTTGGCCGGCTGGTAGACGTCGTCGTGGGTGTCTGCGTCGTCCGGAAGCAGGAAGAGGGGGCTGGCCGCCTTCATCAGCTCGCGCACCAGTTTATCCCAGCGCGGATCTTTCTTGCCGACCTTCTCGTACGGGTCGGAGAGCGTCCGATCGGTCCACATGAGCAAGAATAGTCGTGTCTGCCGTGCTTTCGCGGGGTTCTGGGGGATGGGCCAATCGTCCGCGCCGCAGGTCGCACTCAAAGACGCCAGGGCCAGTCCGGTGAGGCCCGCCAGGTAAAGACTCCGCATCGCTTGGTCTCCGCGATATCCGCCCTGCACGCTGTGAGGGTGGTCCCATCCCTGCACCGCCTTCGCCACTCCGTCAATACGACCCATCCATTAATTCTATCCCACAAAGCAAGGGGTGAGATGGAATCGTGAAACCGGGAGATCATGCCATCGACCGCGTCGAGGCGAGTCATTTTTCGATCCCTCGGGCATTTCTCGTCCACAGCAGATGCCTGATGGACCGAGATTGGGAACTGTTTGTGTCGTTCCGATGGCTCGCACTGACAAAGTCGTGCCAGTCCACCATCGGAGTCCGGATGGTGGTTCCCCGTCCTGCGCAAGAGACGTGGCTCTTGCCAGACTACTTGTCGCCGAAATCCGAGGAAGCCATCCCTTCGTTCGAGCGAGCAAGCGAGGCGACGACCGGGTTGCGTGACCGTCGGCGCCGTTGTAATCTGAGATCGCGAGGCTGGTCTCTCCCCCACAAGTCCAAGAGAGGGAGCTTGATGCGATGTCTGGATCGCGCCACACTCGACCGGCACTGAGCCGTCGCGCACTGCTCGGCGGCGGAGCTGCCGCGGCCCTTTCCGCCGGGGCCTATCGGCGCGTCCAGGGGGCCAACGAACGGGTGGGCCTGGGATTCATCGGCTTCGGCCTGATCGGCAAGCGGCATGTCCTCGACTTCCGCGATCAGCCGGGCACGGACATGGTCGCCATCGCCGAGGTCCACCGCGGGCGCCGCGACGAGGCGGTCTCGGTAATGGGTGGCATCCCCCGGGGCTATGCCGATTTCCGCCGGCTGCTCGACGATCGCGACGTCAACGCGGTCGTGATCTCGACGCCCGACCACTGGCACGCCTTGATGACCATGATGGCCTGCGCCGCGGGAAAGGACGTGTACGTCGAGAAGCCGCTGAGCCTGTTCGTCCGCGAGGGGCGATGGATGGTCGACGTCGCCCGGCGGAACAAGCGGGTCGTGCAGGTTGGCACGCAGCAGCGGTCGGGGCCGCACTATCAGAAAGCCCGGGAGCTGGTCGACGAAGGCCAGATCGGCAAGATCGTTGCGGTTCGGATGTGGTCCTACCGCAACGTCATGCCCGGCTTCGGGTCGCCGCCGGACGGCGACCCGCCGCCCGGTCTCGACTACGACCTCTGGCTCGGTCCCGCTCCGAAGCGGCCGTACAACCCGAACCGATCGCTTTACCACTTTCGATGGTTCTGGGACTATTCCGGCGGGCAGATGACCAACCTTGGCCAGCACGCTCTCGATATTGTGCACTGGTACCTCGGGGCCAAGGCGCCGTCGGCTGTGACCAGCTCGGGCGGACGGTTCGCCCTCGAGGATAACGGCGAGACGCCCGATACGCAGGACGCCATGTTCGAATACCCGGGATGGACCGTCACGTGGTCGGAGCGTGAGTGCAGCCGCGGCGCGTCCCCATCGAACGGTCTCGAATTCTGCGGGACTCGCGGCAGCCTGACGATCTCCCGCCGGGGTTTCGTCATCACTCCGGACCCGAAGATCGCCCCGGCCGACGCGATCCCTCGGTTCGGCAGTGCCCATCCGACGGGAGGTCCGGTCGGCACGGGCAACCGCGAGTCACCGGTCAAATGGACCACGCCCGTCGAGGATCGCACTGGCAACGAGTACGACCAGTTCCGGCGGCACGCCCAGAACTTCCTCGAATGCATCCGCTCGCGCCGCGAGCCGATCTCGGACCTGGATGGCGCTCACCGGGTCGTCACTGCGTGCCACCTGGCGAACCTCTCGCTTCGCCTCGGCCGGAAGCTTCGCTGGGACGCCGAGCGCGAGACGGTCGTCGAGGACCGCGAAGCCCAGGCCATGCTCGAACGCGCCTACCGGACTCCTTGGGACAGCGAGCTCAAGACCCTCAAGGGTACGGAGTGACCCATGCGACTGACCCGACGCGCGATGCTTACCTCATGTGCGACCGGCTGCGTCCTCCCGGCACTCGCCGATCCGCCCCCGGCATCCTCCGCTGACCGGAGGTCGCTCGGACTGGTCATCCACTCGTTCCCCATCAGGACGACCGGCGACCGCGACCGACCCGCCGAGGACCGATTCGCCGACCCGATCCGATTTCTGGACCATGCCCGATCGCTGGGCGCCCGTGGTGTGCAAGTCGGCCTGGGAATTCGCGACGAATCGGGCGCCCGCACTCTCCGCGAGCGGGCCCAGGCCGCTTCGATGTATCTGGAGGGGATCGTCGGTCTGCCCCGCGATCACTCCGGCCTCGACCGGTTCGAGGCCGAGATCCGGACGGCAAAGCACGCCGGTGCCGAGATTGTCCGAACCGTGATGCTTTCGGGGCGGCGGTACGAGACCTTCGCCACGCTCGACGCCTTCAAGCGATTCGCCGATGCGTCGATCCACGCCCTCGAGTTGGCCGCGCCCGTCGTCGCCAGGCACGGCATCCTCCTGGCCGTCGAGAACCACAAGGATTGGCGCGCCGATGAACTGCTCTCCGTGCTCAAGCGCGCCGGCAACGAACATGTGGGGGTCTGCCTCGATACGGGAAACAGCATCGCGCTCCTCGAAGACCCGATGGAAGTCGTCGAGGCTCTCGCGCCCCGAGCCTTCACCACGCACTTCAAGGACATGGGTCTGGAGGAGTACCGCGAAGGGTTCCTTCTTTCCGAGGTCGTCCTCGGGAACGGTGTCCTCGACCTGGCCCAAGCTGTGCGAATCCTCCGAAAGGCCCGCGCGGAGATCCGATTCAACATCGAGATGATCACTCGCGACCCGCTCCGGGTGCCGTGCCTCACCGATCGATACTGGGCGACCTTCCCCGACCTGCCGGGACGACACCTCGCCCGGGCGCTCACACGCGTCCGCGACCATCCGCCGAGTCATCCGCTACCTCGCATCAGGCAGTTGCCACGCGAGGGGCAGCTCCGTGCGGAAGACGAAAACGTCCGTCACTGCCTCGCCTTCGCGCGGGATCGACTCGCTCTGTGAATGGCTCCGGATCCGGCGCCCACCCGCCAGCTCCTCAGCGATTGACGCGATATCGATAGGTGGTGGCGTTCTCGGGACGGGGGGGACGTGGCGGCCTGGCCAGAACGATCCGGAACGCGGCGACCCCGACGACCGAGATCCCGCCCAGCTCGAAGATCCAGTTCCACCTCACCGCGCCCAGCCGAGCGGCGAGAAGGACGTCGACATGGTGGAACGACGACGCGCGAATCAGGACGAAGCCGAGGATGAACAGCATTCCCACAATCGCCAGCCATCGATGCCGCAGGGAGCCACGCGAGACCCAGAGTAGCCCCGCGAAGGAGCCGGCACAGACCAGGGCCACCACCAGGATGAATCCGACCTGGAGCACGCCACGCGTCCTGTACAAGTCCCATCCCTTGATCACATCCCGCCCGATCTGCGTGGCCAGGCTCTGGAGGTCGAGCTGCTTGTTGACCCCCAGCGCAACCATCAAGCCGGCGAGCACGAGCCAGAACGCCGATGGCCGGGAGTGCGGCCGTCTCGTGCCGTCGGGCATGGGCTCTCGCCAGGCGGTCCAGTAACAACCGAGGGCCGAGACGAAGTAGGCAGCCACCGTCACCCAGCCCATCACGGTCGGGTCGCCAATCCCGGGCTTCCAGCGCCCGCCCTCAACTGCGGCCAGAATTAGCGGTCCCACTCGCGACATCTCCCTCTCGTGATCCGGCCGGCGCCAAGATCCTTGATGATCCCAATTCCACATTCCAGAATCCCGATCGGGACGATTCCGGATTCTGGACTCGCCCAGGTCAATCTATGGTCCAGGTCTCGATGGAACGAGCCCGGCGCCCGGCGCATGCCATTATCCTGGCCAGACCGGTCTGGATGCAACGGCGGAACTGGCAGGGGAAAACCGTCGAGAAATGCTGAGCCGGTCACCGAGACGCCGCGCCGAAATCCTCCGCGTCGCCTGCGGGCCGAGCCGCATGGCCCGGGTCGACCAGTTCCGTGCCGACGCCCCTGACCCCGAGAGCATCGGGGCTGCTCCCGCCCTTGATGCGCTCGCTCGCCATGCGGTACCGATCGGCCTTGACGACCCGGTTCGAGGGATCGAATCGGATGAACGCGGTATTCTGATAGAACCACCCGGCGTAGTCGCAGACCTCAGCCCATCTCTCCGCATTCATCCCGAAGTGCGCGGCGCATTCGGCCGGGGTCACGACCGGTGAGGGCGACGACTCGGGCCAATCGAACGCCCGCCGCGAATACAGCTCCTGGAGGATCGCGCCAGCCAGAAACGTGTAGCCGATGAGGGACGGATGGAGTCCGTCGGTGAAGAAGTTGTCTCCCACCACGCCGCGCGGGCTCAGGCTTCGGAGCACCTCCGGACCGTCGACCAGGATCGCTCGAGGATGCCGCGCCGCCACCTCGCGGTAGGCATTCTGGAACTCGGTCAGGCAGCGCATCGGGAAGCCGTCGCAATCGCGAGCGGCCACATAATGTTCGTTCGCCTCGTCGGGTCGTCCTGATGCCTCGAGCAGGCGAGCCAGGCGATAATGGGCCTCGGCGAACCGGGGTTGGCGCACCAGCAATGTCTGATAGGCCGAGATTCCCTGGGCAGGGTCGCCCTCCTCGGCTCGACGAGTGGCCTCAAAGTCATGGGCGAACGCCTCGCGCTCCGCCCGCGGAGTCTGCGGTGACAGGAACGATCGGTTAGGCTCGAAGTCGGCGTCATTGCCGGGTGGGATCACCAGCACCACCAGCGCACCCACTCGTTCGCAGTAGGCCGTCATCGCCTCGAGTCGGGTTCGGAAATCGTCCAGATGCGCCGCGTACTCGGCCGCGCGTATAGGCTGGCACATCCACCAGATGACGCGTAACTTCCTGGGGCGGCGGGAGGGCGATCCGGAACTTGGCCACGGTCTGCTGGATCAGCCGGCAGAGCGGGGAATGCTCGCGGGCGAAGCTCGACAGCGTGATCCGTGTCGGAGTCGACTCGTCGTCATAATGGACGGCCGCCTCGCCCCAGTGATACCGCATCTGGAACTCGTTATGACCGGCGTAGAGGATCACGAGATCCGGCTTGCGCCGGAGGCTCGTCATCCAGGAGTGGACCTTGTCCAGCGTCAGCCCGGGTCGAGCCATGTGCTCGACGGGAAACCGCCGGTCGGGACGCGCCTCCTGGAGCTTCCAGGCAACGATCTCGCCCACCGAGAACCAATCCTGGTAAGGGACACCTCGCGCGCTCGACTCACCGAGTACAAGGACGTCCAGCGTCGTCTCGCCGGGGGAGTCGGCAAACTGAGTCGGGAGCCGGTTCTCCACCTCGGAACGATCGACGACCCGCGTGCTCGATTGGGAAAGGTCGGGGAACCCCGTCGCCAACCCGGGCGAGGGGACCCGCGTCCACGACAGCCAGGCCCAGCAGGCTCCCTCGGAAATCACCAGGCCGACGATCGTCGCGGCACAGAGCGCGAGTCCACGGATCAGCCACGGCCGACTCACCCTGCTCCGTCGCGCACGCACCTGCGCAACGGTCAACAGGATCAAGACGACCGGCATGCTCACCACGAGGATGCCGTAGGTCACCTCGGCCGAAAGCAGCACCTGAACATAGATGCCATGGAGCACCGGATCCGGCAGGAACACATGGAACCACAACGGCCCCAGTGAGACCGCCAGGAAGAGCAGGACAACCGGTAGGATCACCCGTACCAGCCGGTCAACGAAATGCCGGTTGCTGGTTGAACCCGTCCCCTGATTCATCGGATACCCGCCACCAGCGGCCAGTGAGATTAACTTCCCCTGCATCAACCATTTTAACCAAGCCGAACGGTCGCGTCACCCATCTTCACGGTGATGACCGGCCCCGAACGAACTCTGCCCGACTGCTTTCGACTCCGGCCGCGTCACCATTCCGACGAGGTCGGGACCCAATTGCGCCACCGTCAGCGCAAGGTGATCCCGAATCGAGCCGATGCGGTGAGTTGCGGCCTCGGCTTGGTCCGGCGCCTTCGCCTTCTTTCCCAGGCTCGTCAATCCTGGCCGGAATTCGGCGCCCCCTCGACGGTGTGAGACTGATCGGGCAATCCCGCCGTTCCGACACCAGGGACCTCGATCATCTCGGGGCTGATCCCGTGGTTGAGCCGCTGGATCGCATCCAGGTAGCGTCCAGCCTTGACCAGCCGCTGAGACGGGTCGAAGCGGATGTGTGCCGTCATCTCGAAGAACGTTTCGAGATGGTGGCAAGCCGTCACCCATTTCTGCGGGTTCATCTCGAAGTGTGCGGCACAGCCGGAGGGCGTCACGATCGGCGCCGGGGACGACGCAGGCCAGTCGAAAGCCTGCCGCTGGTACAGTTCCTGGAGGATCGTCTGAGACAGTGCCGCGTATCCGATCAACGAGGGGTGGTGGCCGTCGGCGATGAATTCGTCCCCAACCGTCTCGCGCGGGCTCAGCTTCCGGAGCATCACCGGCGCATCAACCAGGATCGACCGGGGATGTCGCATCTCGACCTCATGGTAGGCGTTCAGGAAGTCCGACGGGCAGCGTACCGGGAAGCCGTCGCAATCCCGCGCCGCCACGTAATGCTCGTTCGCCTCATGATGCAGGCCCTCCGCTTCCAGTGCGCGGGCCAGTCGGTAGTGAGCCTCCGCGAAGCCGGGCTGACGCTCAAGTAATGCGCGATAGGCGGCGATTCCTCGGATGGGGTCGGCCTCCTCGAGCTTCCGCGCGGCGACGAAGTCCCGGGCAAATCGCTCCCGCTCCGGCCGCGGAGTCTGCGGTGAGAGGAACGATCGATTCGGCTCGAAATCGGCGTCGTTGCCCGGAGGCGGCATGAGGACCACCAGGGCGCCGACTCGCTCGCAGTAGGATACGATCGTTTCCAGGCGGGTACGGAAGTCGTGCAGCCGCCCGGCGTACTCGGCCGAGGTGTAGACGGGAACATCGACCAACGGTCGTGTGATGCGGTGCGGCGGCGGCAATGCGGTTCCGTAGATCCCGATGGTCTGCTGGATAAGCCGGCAAAGCGGCGAATGATCGCCAATGGAGCGTTCGACCCTCACCCGGGCGGGGGGCGCGTCGTCGACATAGTAGCGAACGGGATTATGCCCCCAGTTATAGCGGCCGTCGAATTCGTTGTGTCCTGAGTAGACGATCACCAGGTCAGGTCGGCGCTCAAGACCCCTCATCAGGTTGTGGGTCAACTCCAGCGTATAGCCAAGACGAGCCAGGTTCTCGACCCGAAATCGCCGCGCTGGGGATCGCCTCCCGAAGCTTCCAGGCGACGATCTGGCCCACCGAGAGCCACTGGTGATAAGGGGCGCCGCATGGCACTGGAACCGCCAAGCACGACGATGTCCAGCGTATCGTCATCCTCGAGATCAGAGAACCGGGTCGGAAGCGGCCCCTGAACACGGGCATTCTTGCCGTTCCGCTGCCCGATCCTGGTGGGAGGGTCGGGAAACTGGGTTCGGAGCCGTGGCTGGGAAGCCTGCGTCCAGGCCAGCCAGGCCGCCGCCCCCCCCTCGGCTGTGCCCAGGGCGAACAGGACCGAGAGGCATAGCGCAAGACCACGGACCAGCCAGGTCCGTCGCATGCCGCGCCGTCGTGCGCGGAACAGGGCGACCGTCAGGGCGATCAGTGCGACCGGTATGCTCGCCAGCAGGACGCCATGAGTGACCTGGGCGGCCTCCAAGAGCCGGACGATGGTCCGTTTGAGAAGCAATTCCGGGATCAAGGCGTGAACCCACGGCGGCCCGAGATTCACCACCACGAAGCCCAGGAGCCCGAGAGTGGCCATTCTTGCCAGACGCAGCACGCGATGCCGGCCTCCGGTTGATCTCGACCCCTGGTCCATCCGGCGCCCCCCGCGCGACCTTCGTATGGATGTCCTCCGACTCATCGATTATTTTAACCAAGCCGCACGGCCGCGTCATCCATCTTCGCGCAGATGGTCGGCTCCGAACGAATACCGCCCCGTTACACGAACTCCGACCGTTCCACGATTTTGGCGATTGACCGCCTCACGGGCTCGTCGATCCTGGCTCGAACTCGCCTTGGGCGGCCGTGTGGGACTGAGCCGGCGACCAGTCGGTCCCGATGCCCGGGATCCGGACCGATTCGGGACGGCTCCCCCTCTTGATCTGATGCTTCGCATCCAGGAATCTCGATGCTTTGGCCAGCCGCTCTGATGGGTCGTACCGGATGTACGACGTCATCTGATAGAACCAGACGACGTATTCGCAGATCGACGCCCATTTCTGGTTATCCATCCCGAAGTGCGCAGCACACTCGGACGGGGTGACGGTCGGCTTCGGCGATGTCGCGGGCCAGCCGAACGCCCCCGCGCGTGCAAACGCTGAAGGATTGCCTGGGCCATCTCGGTGAATCCGATGAGCGACGGGTGAAGGCCGTCGGCGAAGAACTCGTCCCCCAGGGTCCCGCGGGTGCTGAGCGTTCGAAGCAGTTCCGGGGCATCGACCAGGATAGCCCGGGGATGCCGGGCCGCGACCTCATGATAGGCGGCCAGGAACTCGGAGACGCATCGCATCGGGAAGCCATCATAATCGCGTGCCGCCACGTAGTGCCGGTTCGCCTCATCTCGCTGGCCGGCTGCCTCGAGCAAGCGGGCCAACCGGTAGTGAGCATCGGCGAACACAGGCTGACGGGCCAGCAACGCCTGATAGGCCGCGATTCCCCGGGCAGGGTCGACTTTCTCGATCTCACGCGCGGCTTCGAACTCCCTGGCGAACTCCAGACGCTCCTCCCGGGTGGTCCGCGACGGCAGGAACGATCGGTTCGGTTCGAAGTCGGCGTCGTTGCCCGGAGGAGGCACCAGCACGACCATCGCTCCCAGCCGCTCGCAATACGACACCATGACGTCCAGCCGGGTGCGGAAATCGTGCAGGCGCTCGGCGTATTCGGCCCCAGTGTAGACCGGGACGTCCACCAACTGACGGGTGACGTGTCGCGGCGGCGGCATCGAGATCCGGTAAATCTCGATGGTCTGCTGGATCAGCCGGCAGAGGGGGGAATGTTCCCGGGCGAAGCTCTCCAAAGTCACCCGGCGCGGGGGCATCTCGTCCGAGTAGTGGATGGCCGCGTGACTCCAGTTATATCGGCTATCGAACTCGTTGTGCCCGGCGTAGAGGATCACCAGGTCCGGACGCCGCGTCATGCTCATCATCCAGAAATGAATCTTGTCCAGCGTCAACCCGGGACGGGCCAGGTATTCGATCGCGAATCGCCGGTCCGGAACGGCTTCGCGGAGCTTCCAGGCCACGATCTCGGCCACCGAGAGCCAGTCGTGATAAGGAACGCCGACGGCACTCGACGCACCAAGCACCAGGATGTTCACCGTGCTCGGGTCGGGCGGGTCGGGGAACCGGGTTTTGAGCCAGGGCATCGGGACCCGCGTCCACGCCAGCCATGCCGAGGCCAGGCCCTCGGCCATGGCCAGCGAGACACTCACGGCAACGCACAGCGCCAGCCCACGGATCAGCCAGATCCGCCCCGCGCCACGACGCCGTGCGCGGAGCAGCGCGACTGTCAATGCGATCAAAACAAGCGGCACGGTCAGGAGGAGGACCCCATAAGTCACCTCAGCGGCCAGCAAGAGTCGGACGACGATCCGCTTGAGCAGCGAAGGTCGGGAAGTAGGCACGGAACCAGGGCGGTCCGAGCGATACCAACAAATAGACCCCAACAACCGCCACGGCCAGCATCGCCAGCCGGCCGACGCGCCGCGGGTTCCAGCGTGATCCCGACTCCTGATCCATTGCAACCCTCTGCTGATCTCCTCGTACCCCGATGCGAACGCTCGCTGCTCATCTTATCCCATCAGAACCCGTGATGGTACCCATCCACTCATACGACCAGAAGGCTCCCCTGAGGATTTCCACCTCAAAGCCTTGACTCGGATGGTGAAACAACCAAATAGTGGCTCCATGTCTGCGTATTCGAGCGAGGGTGGGTACTGGCCACCCGTCGCGAGCGTGAGGCGGTTGGCGTTGTCCAGTCTTCTCGCGATTGCGATGCGACGGTCATTACGAGCCGGGTTGCGGCCGGGCGGTCCCGAGTTCAGGGGAGCGAGTCGGATGAGAGCGGCGACGTGTTTATGGGTGTGCGCAATTCTTCTGGTGACGAATCCTTCTGGGGCGTCCGCACAGCCGCCGGAGAAAGGCAAACGAGCCGCACCCAGGGAGTCCTCAACCCCGGCGGCGCGGATCAAGGCCCCCAAAGGGTTCCGCGTGGACCTGCTCTACTCCGTGCCCAAGGAGTCGCAGGGCTCCTGGGTGAACATGGCCGTAGACCCCAAGGGCCGGCTGATCGTCTCGGATCAGTACGGGAAACTGTACCGGGTCACGCCTCCGCCGGCCGGTGGGCCGGCCGATACGATCAAAGTCGAGCCGATAGACGTCGCGATCGGCGAGGCTCATGGACTGCTCTGGGCGTTCGATAGCTTGTACGTCGTCGTCAACCGCGGCCGGAGATATGCCAGCGGCCTCTACCGAGTCCGCGACACCGACGGCGACGATCGACTCGACACGGTGGAGCCTCTGCGCAGGCTCAATGGCGGGGGCGAGCACGGCCCACACGCGGTGATCCTCGCCCCCGACGGCCGGTCGCTTTACGTCGTGGCCGGCAACGCCACGACCCTCACCGAGATCTCCGGCTCGCTCGTACCGAGGGTCTGGGGCGAGGACAATCTCCTGCCTCGCATGGTCGACGGCAGCGGATTCATGTCCGGTGAGAAAGCCCCCGGCGGCCACATCTGCCGCGTCAGCCCAGACGGGAAGCAGTGGGAGCTGGTCTCGATCGGCTTCCGCAATCCGTTCGACATCGCCTTCAATCGTGACGGCGAGCTCTTCACCTACGACTCCGACATGGAGTGGGACGTCAACACGCCCTGGTACCGGCCGACCCGCGTCCTGCACGTCACCAGCGGCTCCGAGTTCGGCTATCGCAATGGTGCTGGCAAGTGGCCGGCGTATACGATCGATAGTTTGCCGGCGGCGGCCGACGTCGGTCCCGGATCGCCGACCGGCGTCACGTTCGGCTATGGCGCCAGGTTCCCCTCGAAATACCAGGAGGCGCTGTACCTCTGCGACTGGAGCTATGGCAAGCTTTATGCTCTGCATCTCCAGCCGAAGGGCTCGACCTACACCGGCGAGCTGGAGGAGTTCCTCGCCGGCACGCCGCTGGCGCTGACCGACGTGGTCGTCAACCCACACGATGGGGCGATGTACTTCACAGTCGGCGGCCGGATGACCCAGTCGGGCTTCTACCGGGTCACGTATGCCAGCGACGAGCCGACGGCCCTGGCCATTCCGACCGAGACCCCCGCCACCTTCGAGGCCCGCGCCCTGCGCCATCGAGCTCGAACGGTTTCACGGCCACAAAGAGCCGAGAGCCATCGATGCCGCCTTGCGATACCTGGGCCACCCCGACCGGTTCATCCGATGGGCCGCGCGAGTGGCCCTCGAATTCCAGGACCCGGCCCTGTGGCGCGACCGCGCTCTGGCCGAAGCCCCGAGCCCCGAGGCGGCCCTCAACGCCCTGCTGGCGCTGACCCATGTCAGCGCCCAGGACCCGGCCCATCGACGGAAGAGTGACCCACCTCCCGACCCGGCCCTCCGCGACCGGATCCTCACGGCGCTCGACCGACTCGACTGGGATAAGCTCGATCATGCGAGTCGCCTTGACTTACTGCGCGTCGATCAAGTCGTGCTGAACCGCTTCGGCCGTCCCGACGACGCGACCGTAGCCCGGCTGATCCAGCGGTTCGACCCGCACTATCCATCCCCGAGTCGAGAGCTCAACGCCGAGCTTGCCCAGGTGCTTGTCTTCCTCCAGGCCCCAGACGCGGCGGCGAAGACCGTCGCCCTCCTGGGACGGGCACTTACGCAGGAAGAGCAGCTCGAGTATGCCCGCGACCTCCGCGTGCTCAAGGCCGGCTGGACGCCCGCCCTCCGCGATGCCTTCTTCTCCTGGTTCCCCAGGGCCGCGCAGTTCAAGGGGGGCAACAGCCTCCGTGGGTTCGTGGCCAACATCCGCCGCGATGCCATGGCCAACCTGGACGACGCCGAGAAAGCCCGGCTCAAGCCGATCATGGAGGCCAAGCCGGCCCCGTCGGCCTCGGCCGCCATCGGACCCGAGCGACGATTCATCAAGAAATGGACCGTCGACGCCCTGGTGCCGGCCGTCGAAAGTGGCCTCAAAGGCCGCAACTACGACCGCGGCCGGTCCATGTTCGCCGCCGCCAAGTGCTTCGCCTGCCACCGCTTCAATAACGAGGGCGGCGGACTGGGACCCGATCTCTCTGGCCTCGCCGGTCGCTTCAATACCCGCGACCTGCTCGATTCGATCATCCTGCCCAGCAAGGTCATCAGCGACCAGTACCAGGCCGTGGTGATCGCCACGAACGACGGCCGGGTGATCACGGGCCGGATCGTCAACCTGCACGACGACCGAATGTCGATCAACACCGACATGCTCGACCCCAACCGGATGATGACCGTCCGGCGCGGCAACATCGAAGAAATGAAGGCATCGCCGGTCTCGATGATGCCGGATGGGCTGCTGGACACGCTAGATCAGGAGGACGTCCTCGACTTGGTCGCCTATCTGCTGTCGCGCGGCGATCGCGAGAACCCGATGTTTCGAGGCGGTGCGTCGGCGGCGCGGTGAGCTGTCGGTTTCTTCATCCGTAGGAGCTTCGCGGCCTGCACTTCGCTCCGATGACAGTATTCGAGATGTGAGAGAGTGTGCCAGAAGCCTGTTGTAGGGTGGGTCGAACGCCGCAACGCGGCGTGAGGCCCACCGAACACCTCCCGATCCTCGCGTACGAATAAATCTGGAATCTCGAACCCGGAATCTCGAATGCCGCTGCGGCCCCGCCGCATGAGGAGACGTACATGACCACACCGTTGATCGTGTCCCTCATCCTGCTCGCCCAGCCCGGGCCGCTCGTGGGTCCGAAATCCGGGTCCCTCGTGATCGACGGCGGTGGCCAGAACCCGGCGACAGTCCGAGCGTTCGTGGCTCTCGCGGGCGGCAACGACGCCGAGATCGTGATGATTCCCACGGCCAACGAAGTGGAAAAAGAGGATCTGGACCGGATCGAGAAGTCATTCGCCCGGAATTTCGGCGTGACGCACGTGACGGTCTTGCACACCCGCGATCGGGCCGAGGCCGACACGGAGGCATTCGTCGCTCCGCTCAAGACGGCCCGCGGCGTCTGGTTTGGCGGCGGCCGGCAGTGGCGGCTGGTCAACGCCTACACGGGTACGCGAACCCAGCGCGAGATCGAAGGTGTCCTGGCGCGGGGCGGGGTTGTCGGCGGCTCTTCGGCCGGGGCGACCATCCAGGGATCGTACCTCGTCCGGGGCGCGCGTGAAGGTAATCAGATCATGATGGCGAAAGGCTACGAAGCAGGCTTCGGCTACCTTCGCGGCGTGGCCATCGACCAGCACCTCCTGACCCGGGGTCGCCAGGACGACCTGGTCGAGGTCATCGCGGCAAAGCCGGGACTCCTCGGCATCGGGCTCGACGAGCCGTCGGCGATTGTCGTCAAGGGCGACCGTCTCCTGGTCATCGGCAAGACGGTCGTCGGCATCTACGATGGCAAGGATCATGACGGCAAGCGGTATTATTTCCTGAGTTCAGGAGAACAGTTCGACCTGCACCAGCGGCGACGGATCTCGGGGGAGTTCGGGTTGAAATTCGAGACACGCGAGGTGAATCAACGCCCCGCCAATCTTGATCCTGGTGGCAAGGCGTCGATCGATGAGTTCATCACGGCGCACGCCGACTCGTCCTGGAAGATGGCGCGCCAGATCTGGGACTGGGCTGAGCTCGGCTATCAGGAGAAGCGGTCCGCGTCGCTCCTGGCCGATGCGATGAAGTTGGGCGGCTTCCGGGTCGAGCGTGGGATCGCCGGCATCCCCACGGCGTTCACCGCGACCATCGGCTCGGGCAAGCCGGTGATCGGCATCCTGGGCGAGTACGACGCCTTACCCGGATTATCGCAACAGGACGTACCGGTGCGACAAGCTCGACCAGGCTTCGGGGCCGGCCACGGTTGCGGCCATAACCTGTTCGGCGTGGCCTCCGCTTCGGCGTGCCTGGCCCTGGCCGAGCAGTTCCACGCCGGGACGCTCAAAGGAACGCTCCGATTCTACGGCTGCCCGGCGGAGGAAGGGGGTAGTGCCAAGGCGTTCATGGTGCGCGACCACCTCTTCGACGACTGCGACGCTGTATTACACTGGCACCCCGCGAGCGAGAACTCGGCCGGCGACGTCTCCAGCCAGGCCCGGATCGCCGCGAAGTTCCGGTTCCACGGCACCAGCGCGCACGCCGCCGCGGCCCCCGAAAAGGGCCGATCGGCGCTCGACGCCGTCGAGCTGACCAACCACGCGGCCGAGCTGCTCCGCGAGCATACTCCGGACTTCACGCGGATCCACCACGTCATCACGGCCGGCGGCGAGGCGCCCAACGTCGTCCCCGATTTCGCCGAGGTCTTCTACTACATCCGCCACCCGCGGGCCGACATGGTGCAAACGCTCTATCCTCGACTCGTCAAGTGCGCCGAAGCCGGCGCACTGGCCACCGAGACACGGCTGGAGACCGAGTACCTCGGCGGCATCATGGAGATCCTCCCCAACCCGACACTCAGCCGGGTCGTCCAGTCGAACCTCGTCCGACTGAATGATCTGAAGTACGACGAGCGCGAGACCGAGTTCGCCGGTCGAATCCGCGAGAGCCTTTCGAAGCCAATCCCGTCCCTGGACACGCTCGCGAACGTAGCCGATCACACCGGCCGGACCGGCACGGGCTCGACCGATGTGGGGGATGTCTCCTGGGTGGTGCCGACGGCCGGGTTCACCACGGCCTGTTTCGTACCGGGCACCACGGCCCATTCCTGGCAGGCGGTTGCCGCCGGAGGGACGAGCATCGGCCGCAAGGGAATGGTCCTCGCGACGCGGGTACTGGCGGCAACCGCCTGGGACCTGTTCCGATCGCCGGAACTCCTCCGCGCGGCCAGGACCGAACATCGCCGCCGCCTGGCGGGCCGACCGTACCGCTCGCTGCTCGGCCCCGACCAGAAGCCCCCACTCGACTACCGGGCCGCCCCGGCCCGGCGTTCCCCCGATGTTGCTCCGTAGATCTTCTTCGGTAGCATGCTGTTTGCACAGTGGGTGCATGTCGAGGCGCGTTAGTGATGCGATGGTAGAGGCATCTGGAATCTCGAATCTCGAATCCGGAATCCCTCCTTGGTTCCAGTCGAGGATTGCGTTCGCGTCGCCCAGCCTGGTTGGTTTACGCGAACGTGGCACTCGCGAAAACGGTCTTGCCGCCACGGCTGTAAGCCCGATACCATGATTCTTCTCGGCGCCGTAGCCAAGTGGTAAGGCGACGGTCTGCAAAACCGTTATACGTGGGTTCGACTCCCACCGGCGCCTCTGAAGACAGGACACGTCAGGACGAGACAGGAAGCGTCTAACCCCCCTGTTTCTCGACTGTCGCAAAGGAACGGGTGCGAGGGGTATCTGCTCGTGACGCACCTACGAGATCCTCGCTCCCACGCTCCCGCGTGGGAGCGTCCGCTCCCGACGCTCCGCGTCTCCCGGCGCTCGGGCCGTAGGAGCGGCCGGGAAAGCCGTTCCCACGCCGGAGCGTGGAAATGAGATCACCAGGTATCTTTGCAACACTGTCGTTGTTTCGTGGATTTCGTGGATTTCGTGTTCCAAATCTCGGGTCTCCGATCCGCTTCTGTGGTCCTGTCGATCGGCGAGCGGCCGGCTCCGTAGCGGCCGGAGGAAGCCGCCCGGTTTCCACGCTGCAGTCTCTTTTTCCTCCCTGCCTTCCCGAAACCTGGCGGACGGTTTGCCCGCCCGATCCTGACGCGACGTTTTTACGCGCCCTTCTCTGTTGCCCGCACGTTCACCGAATCGCCTGGCTTGGCCGCCGTGAGGCGATCGCCCTCGGGGACATTCGATCCATTGACCGAGTCCGCCGGAGCGCCCGCGCCGCCTTTTGCGTGGCGATTGGCCCCCGCTGAGTCTCATCGATCGCCCGGTGCTGGCGATGCGCCAGCAGGGGAAACGGAGCATCCATGATCGAGCGAGTCATCACCGGCGGACAGACCGGAGCGGATCAACGAGGACCGCGCGCCGCGAGACCGGGCGGAATCCCGACCGGGGGATGGGCGCCCCGCGGTTGGCTGACGGAAGCCGGCCCGGCCCCCTCGCTGGCGGAATGGGGACTGGCCGAGTGTCCCGACGGTGAGACCGAGTCTGAACGCTACAGAGCTCGACGCCGACTTTGCCTCAAAGACTGCTACGCCGTGGTTTGCTTCGGGGACACGACCTCACCGGGGAGTCGCGGTCTCGATCGAGATTGCCAGAACCTCAGGAAGCCGTTGGTCCATGTCCGAGCCGGCTTGTCAACCCCCTGGCACGTCGCCGAATTCACTCGGGAATCCCGAGTCTCGAGACTGTTGGACTGGCTGGCGCGGAACGGCAAGCGGACATCCTACGATCGGTTGATCGCGTACCTGAGGCGCAGTCGGGATTGAGTTTTCCGATTCACCCTGACGCGCGAGGCCCGGGTACGCAAAATCCCCGCCCTCCCGACCCTCTACGCTGCCGACTGGAAGGCGATTAGCCCCGAGGATCACCGATCCATCGGCCGGGAATAAAGACAGCAGCGGCTAGACGTCGGTCAGTTCCAGGTGTCGAAATCGGGGTCGGCTTGGATCCTGTCGAATGTCTCAACGACAATGTCCAACAAGTCTTCTGGCATGAATCCAAGAGAACGAATAACGGCTCTTCGCGGAATCGTGTCGGTAACTTTGGGCTCTTGAGCCTCGGCGAACGGCTGGTTTCTTCGGGGTAGAACGCCCTTCCTTGACCGTCGGAAACTCGTCACGATGAGCGGATGGGAAAACTCAAGCGACTCCAGGATGTCTACAGGTTCCCCGGCTTCGTCCCACTGGCCGGAGTTCGGGGCGTCTTCGGTGACCCTTGGGCGGTGGTCATCACGCTCCGCCGCCGCCGAAAAAAACGCGCTGCGGGGTGTGCGGGCGCGGATCTCGCACCTTCTACGACCAACGGCCGCGCCGCGTGCGCGACATCTCGTGCGGCGACCGGCGGGTCGATCTCGAGCTCTCGGTTCGCCGGGTCGATTGCCCTCGGTGGGGCGGCGTGAAACGCGAACAGTTGGAGTGGTTGGCGGACAACCCGCTCTACACCAACCGGTTCGCCTTCTACGTGGGGAGGCGCTGCCGGGAGAGCACCATCCAGGCGGTTGCCGCGGAGTTGCACCTGGACTGGCATACCGTCAAGGAGTTGGACAAGCAGTACATGCAGGAACAACTTCGCCGAGCTGGCTGCCCCGCCCCGCGGGTCATCGGCATCGACGAGATCGCCGTCGCCACGCACCACCGCTACCGCATCGTCGTCAGCGACCTGGAACGGGGGCGACCGATCGGGTTCGGCGGCAACGACCGCTCCGAGGCGAGCCTGGACGAGTTCTTTGCCTGGCTCGGCCCCAAGAAATGCCGGAAGATCCGCCTGGTCGTCATGGACATGGGGAAGGCCTTCCGCCAATCGACCCTCAAGGAGGGCAATGCCCCGCCGGCCCAGATCCTCTACGACAAGTTCCATGTCCTCAAACATTTGGGGACGGCCATGGACGAGGTGCGCAAGCAGGAGTACGCGCGGCTCTCGGGGAAGGAACGCCGCTTCATCAAGGGGCAGAAGTACAACCTGCTGTCCCATTGGGAGAACCTCACCATGAGGGGGAAGCAGGCGTTGAAACTGCGGTTCGGGGCCAACCGGCGGTTGAACAAGGCCTACCTCCTGAAGGAGTCGTTCGGGCAGCTCTGGGACTACAACCGCCCAGGTTGGGCTCGCCGGTTCTTCAACAACTGGAACGACGCCTTGAAGTGGCAACGGCTGGAACCCGTTCACAAGTTCGCCGCGATGGTCGAGACTCACTGGGACGGCATCGAGACGTATTGCCAGGTGGACAACAAGGTGCCTTTGGGCTTCGTTGAAGGGATCAACAGCAAGATCCGTGTTCTTCAACAGCGAGCTTACGGCTACCGTGACGAGGAGTATTTCCGGCTAAAAATACTTACCTGTATGCTGCCAAAACTCTGAAAACCACCCACACGATTCCGCGAAGAGCCACTATTCTTTATCAGTAATAAGGTCTACGATGGCTGCATGATAACTAGGAACTAGGTCTGACGCCGCCCCCCCTTAGGTCTGACCCCGCCCCCCCCCTTCTTGCTACGGTCAGGACGTTGTCGGGATCGGTAGGCTTGGCCGGCGGCCAGTCCCAGAAGCCCGATGGCGAGCGTCACGACCGAGGTAGGTTCGGGAACACTGGCAACGTAAAGAAAAGTGGCCTCTCCGAGGCTAGGGTTTGAATAATAGGTGATGGGGTACACTTGGGGAAAAATGGCAATTATGGTTACGTCTATAGAATTCCCATCTTCTAACATTCCCTTAAACTCCCCTGTCGTGGGGTTGTATGCGAAATCTGTCCCGAAGAAATTAAGAGCGATATCTTGGGCATAAAAATCAATGTTGCCTGAAAAAACGCCTCCAGTCACGTTGAACTGCGACAAGCCACTTAAGGAAGTGCCAGTAAGGCCAATTCGGAGTGAGGCTCCATTTGCCTCTCCACCCGATCCACCCATGAAAGTACCCCCGGAGATAGTCATGCTGGAACTATACGACATCCCTATCGTGATGCCGTTTCCCCCGTCACCTGTCGGTCCCGCGTTCCCGCCTTCAAATAAGCCTCCGGTTATATTAAAATTGTTAAATCCACTGGCAACATACGCACCGTCACCTCCCGCCCCATTACTTGCATTCCCTCCTTGAAATGTACCAGCTTCGATTTGAACTGTTGAAGTGAATGGTTGGGAGAAGAACGCCCCGGCGCCACCATCAGAGCCATACCCTCCCTGAAAGACTCCTCCGCTAATCTGCGCTGAACCTAGAATTGCCGCTCCATTCCCTCCGACGGGGAAAGGAGAATTTGGCGGGTCATTAAAGGTGTAAGTGCCCGCTTGAACATATCCACCACTAGCGAAAAGGCTACCAAACGTAACAATTCCCGAGCTAGCAGTATACCGGGCGGGGTAATAAGTCGCCGTTCGAACCTCCTGTCACCTGTCCACCTAGCAGGTTAATCGTTGTGCTCGAATCGCCGTAGATCGCATTGCTCGTGTTAGTTGCCGTAACCGAGGCTGGCGAGACCACGTTGAGCGTCGCTCCGTTAATGAGCAGAAGCGGCCCGCTCGGTCCGTTGATCGTGTGTGTCCCCCCGTTAAGAGTCGTCTGACCGTGGCTGGTCGCCGAAATTGCCACCATGATGAGCAGGGCAACACAAGCCGAAGACTTTCTAGACATCTTGCCACCTCATCGCCGACGTCACGGTGCGCAGAGTGAGCCCCTCTCCCGCCCCACGTAGGACAGGAGAAACGGCAAGGGCCTCGCTGCCGTCCATGATCCCCTTTTCTGTTTACATGAATCGGAGCGCGCACACAATCATCGTTGCGAAAAAACAGCACGCTTTGCTTTGAAAGTGAAACATCCACCATGATAAAAGGTTGATGTCTCTTGCCAGGCAGAGAGTTATGGCCTACAAGTCGCCGACCATGGCGGGTTGGCGCGGACCGGCATGCGGCTCCCGATCGATCGAGGTGATTGTCTCACCCGGCCATGGCGGGGATAATCGAGATCGCCGACCACCCCGACCTGAGAGACCGCGAGCCATGCCTCACGACCAACTCAGACCGACACGCCGATCCGTGCTTCGACTCGTCCTGACGCTCCTCATCGCCCTCTAGGCCACACCGCCCGCCTTCGCATGGGGACGCCTCGGCCATCGTGTCATCGCGAAGCTGGCCGAGCGGCATCTGACCGATCGGGCGAAGGCGGAAATCAAAGCCCTGCTCGAATCGGGCGAGTCACTGGCGGACGCTTCGACGTGAGCCGACGAGATCCGTCGGGATCGACTCAAGACCGGCCCGTGGCATTACGTGGACGTTCCCCTCGAGGAGCCGCGATATGACGACAAGTTCGCCGGGGACGACCCCAAGAAGGGGTTCATCGTCTCGAAGCTCATCGAGTTCCTGAACGTCCTGGGGAACCCGGACGCCCCGATTGAGGAACGGCGGACCACCCTCCGGTTCGTCGTCCACCTGGTCGGAGACCTCCACATGTCGATGCACGTCGGCGAGAATCATGACAAGAGCGGGAACACCCTCCAGGTTCGATGGTTCGACCGTGGCTCCAACCCGCATCGGGTCTGGGATTCCGGGATGATCGATCGGGCCGGGACGAATGAGAACCGTTGGCTCTACGACCCGATCGCCATGGACACGCCAGAGGCCCCTCACAAGGCACAGGGCGGCTCCATCGAGGAACTGGGCGACGGAAACCTACTGGCGGCTCGTGCGGCCTACCAGGACCCGGCAACGGGCCAACGGATCAAGCCGGGAACAAAGCTGGGGGATGACTACCAGGCGAGGAGCCTGCCTGTGGCCAAGCGTCGCCTCTATCAGGCTGGGGCGCGGCTAGCGAGAGTGCTCAACGAGGTGTTCCCGGAGTAATCTCTATGATGCCTACTCGCTTCCGGCTCATCGCAAGCGACGGCGCCTCGCTCGGCGTGGCGGACACCCTCGAAGGGGTTGTGAAACTCACGAGGGATATCCCGCAAGGTCGCTACCAGATCGAGGAGTTCTCCGTAGATCCGGCGACAGGGAATCCACAGTCCTGGGAGTGGGGAACGCTCACCAAGAAGCGTATGTTTGGGCTCAAGCGGCCGCCCACCACCCCGGATGGATTCATGGAAGTCAGGATCGTCCCGCACGGCCGCCCCAGGGCTGGCTCCTGACGATCTCCCTGGCACCCTCGATGGTATCGGCGTCGCCGATGCCTTCGCCTTGGTGGCTGATCCAGGACATGGAAGCGTCCCTTACCTGCCGCTCTTGTCGGCGTCCGGTGCAGTCTCCCGCGTTGAAGGTGGCACCGACCCGAAATTGCTTTCACCGGCCTCACGCCGCGCATAAAACCGCACGGCGATCATGCCGCCAACCAGTCCGGCCAAGAGGACGAAGAGACTGTGGCCGACGCAGCGAAAAAGACCTGCGTTAGCCGCGCCCGGTAGGAACGATCGCCAACGCTCCCCGTAGAGTTGCGACGTCTGTTCCTGTTCGATCATCGCATCCAAGTTGGCGAGTCCAGCGGCCCTGCGGTCCCTGCTCTCTGCGACCTTCGGATCGTCTCGGTCTAGGAACTCAAGTCTTGCCGCCAGCAGAGTACGACGCGATACCAGCACTTCCAGCGGTATCGATGAAGCGGTCGCGGCCCGCGATTGCATGGAATTGAGTAGAGAGGTCGTACCGAGGTAGGCGTTGAACGGACTGCTGAGAACTGGTGCGATGGCGACCGCAAGATACCCGCCCCCGAACACTCCGAAGCCCAGCCACCACGCCCGCTCTCGGACTCGCATAAGGCACGTTCCCACGACCGCAACACCGACGGAGGCCAAGGCGAGCAGGAGCTTGACCCCCGCCCAAACTCCGTTGGCGTTCCTCAACGCCGCGAGACCAACGGCCGACACGAGCACAAAGACCATCAGAGTGCGGATCGAGAAGCGTCGCATGGAGCCTTCTTCGCGATCGTCAGATCCCAACGGGAGAAACTCAGCCGCCTGGCGAATGATGCCGAGGCCGGTCACCAGGTTGGGTTTCCGCCTCGGCTGGCGGGGTTGAACGGCTGCCTTTGCTGGAGAGGTTGTACCCATTGCTCGAGCAAGCCGGCCCCGCCGACACTCCCGCCTTGCCGTTGCCGGAGCCGTCCAGTGTGCCGCGCACGAGAACGCGCGGCAAAGCTCCATTCCGTGATGTGCTGCGGCCAGTCGCGCGGCTCCTAGGAACGAGAGACCCGTCCGCGGCGCAGCCGGAGACTCGGCCGACAATCGGCCCATTCTGACCAGCGATCCGGAGGAATGTGAACCGCTCTCCGTTGCAACTTCAAGGTCATCGATGATCGTCCGCCGCCGGATCGACCCGGACTCATGCTTCCGAAAGCCCACAGTCTGTCCTGCGAGCTCAACATCTCTCGAGGCCGTTGTCCCTTTCTTGCAGCCATGCTTGATGCCGTTCGGTGTCACCAATACAGTACAGTTCGGGGCATGGTCTCCACCTGGCTCTCTCTCTACTCAACTCCGAATCTCGGAGGCCGAGAGCTGGGACGTGACCCCGGAAAGGCATATCCTTCTAATGAGATCTCTTTGTGCGATCGCAAAGGCGAGGTCGCTGACTTGGGCGCTGGCAGCCCTCCTCGGACTCTGCTTCGGACCCGACGCCAGGGCCGATCTGAACCTGGACATCTCCTCTCTCGTGGGAGCGAGTGTCGAATTCAAGGGGTCGGGGACCGGATCAACCTTCACGTTCGATAACAACGGCTCGGGTAACGGCTTCGGCATCACCTCAAGTACCGGGGTCGGTGACTCGGTGGGGCTCCTGGGGTCCATCAGCGGGACGTTCTCGTACACGAAGGCATCGATCGTGACACTCGGTCCGTTGCAGATGGCGCCGGCCTCCACGAGCGGCGGCCTCCTCACGATCACCGACAGCAGCCTGCATTCGTTAACTGCCACCATTACCGGCGTGGACGTGGACACTGTAGGGACGGGCGGGTCGGTCAACGTGGACGGGGCCATCAATCTGTCGAACGTCGTCTACACCGGCACAAACGCCGACCTGGTGGAGCTTCGCAACGAGGTGAATTCCAGTGGCGGCGTTGCCTCGATCAGCTTCCAATTCCTCCCGGCTGAGAGTCTCACCCAACTCACTGCGAACCACTCTGACCACAAGACCTCGTATTCGGGGACGATCATCACGACGTCCGTCCCCGAGCCTTCGAGCCTGGTGCTTGGCTGCACGGCCGCCCTGGGCCTGTTCGGCTACGGTTTGAGGCGGCGAAGGGCTCCAGGCGCCTGAGTCCACCCGGTCAACCCTACGCGTCAATCCTGAGTTGAGTGCCGCCCATAGCCTCAACGATGCGAGTTAGAGCGCCTGACAGATGGGTTGCGCACAAGATGACGGCCGATCTCTGGCGGCATGAAAGGCCGCAGGAGTCCAGCCCCGGGCTGGGCTCCTGCGGCCTTTCATGCCGCCGAGAATCGGCTATTCGTGTCTGCGAGCCATCCTTAAAGCGCTCTAGTCCACCAGATCCGAAATGACCATCCACCAGAAGAGGAACCTAGCGGCTCTCTCGGGTCTTGTTCTCAAGACACCTGATTTTTTTCGTGTATTTCGTGTTCAATTCTCTGGCCTCCGGACCGCTTCCCTGGTCCTGTCGCTCGGCGAGCGGTGAACTCGTGCGGTCCATGAGCGGTTGTTTGTGATTTCGTGGACTAGCGTGCTCAGATACATCTCAGTGCGGCGCTCGATCCGCGAGATGGCGGATTACTGCACGTCAAGTTTCTTGGCCAGTTCCGCCTGCGAGCCCCGGCGCGCTTCCCGAAGCTCCGCCAAGTTCAGCTCCTCAGCATTCAGCAGCCTCGCCTCCGCCTTGATCGCGCTCTGCTCTAACTCCGGAAGCTTCGTGATGTAATCTTTCGCCTGGATCGCCAGGTCAACCTCCTCGCTCATCATTTTTCAAGCTCTTGAGGTGGCGACGGTATCTCTCGTCTTCGATCCGGATAGTCTCCTCATACCATCGCTTCTCGCCGGTCTTGTTGTCGCCGACCAAGAGGATCGCGTTCCGTCTCGGGTCGAAGGCAAACAGGATGTGCCACGGTTCGCTTCCGCTTCGACCGGGAGCAGTCATCCATGGGTGCCTCGCCGAGTCTCGATCGCGTCAAGCCGCGTCAATTCCCGGCCGCCTTTTCGCCTGGCCTACGGCCGACCGTTTCGCCGCCTTCAAAACCGGCCTCTCCGATCCTCGCGAATCTGGAAACGAACCTCTCCAGCGTCACCAGCACCCGTGCCAGCCGATCGGAGAGCGCTCGCTGTTCCTCGCTGGCCAATCCAGGGCGACTCTTCCTCCCCCGGGTTCGCCGACGCGCTCGTTCCATCTGGTCGTGAATCCGGGCCTGCTCGAGGGCACCGATCGCCCGCTCCTGCAACGCACGATATTCCCCCGCGAGTTTTTGCAGCCCTCGATGCCGGCCGATCCCGTCGGCCGTCGCCAGCCGCCCGGAGCGACCGGTCGTTCCCATGAGCCCGGCTTCAACCCGCTCGATCATCTCGACGTCCGGCTCGACCTCTTCCAGGTACTCGAGCAGTGCCTCTCGAGCAGTCGGCGCCTGACGCGTCGGCGCATCAGTCGCCGGCAGGGGTTTCTCCGCCAACTCGCGGACTCGGTTACGGTCGATCACGTCCTACCCGCCTTTCGTTTCGGCTTCGATGCCGGCTCGCCAGAATTCGGCGACCCCACCTCGACGATGTGCCGTAGATCGATGCGGTATGTCCACTCCCGGTCGTGCACGATGATGTCCCGCTCTCGCTCCGTCGCCGGAACGGCGATGAAGTCGGGGTGATGGACGGTGAAACTCCAGCCATCCGTGAGCTTGATCGTCAAACCCCGAAACGGTTGCTGGTGCATCGCGTCCCGGATCTGTTCGCGCGTGGCCATGTCACTCATCGGGAGTCGCTCCCCCATGACCCCCAGGCCGGACCGGTGCCGCGCCGGCCTCCGTGGACCTGACCACCTCCAGCACGAGCCCAAGGTCGATCAAGTGCATCTCGTCGTCCACCCAGCAGACAACCTCCCGGCCGCGCGGCGTCGGCGGGATCGCCAGGAAGTCCGGGTGCTTAACCTGGTAAGACTCGCCTTTGGCCAGTTGCAACGAGAACGGCCGGAACGGCTGCGCGTGCATCGCCTGTCGGACTTGGTTTAGCGTCGCCATGTTATGGTGTCTTGCTTCAGCAGGAATGGAGAGAGGCCCCAGTCGAGTTATACGACAACTCGGGAAGAGTTTCGAGACTCCTCGTCGAACACCACCGATCCTCAGCGCGGCGGGTGCGGGAAACCTGGGGGCGACGATCCGACCCTCGCGTCTTCCCCCTCAGTTCGGGCCAAATTGGTCATTCGAGTGGCCCAGCTTTCCGAATTTTTGGATTTTCTCATCTCCCTCTGTGGTCGAGAGTTCCGGAGCCAAGCGCCCTGGAATCCGCGTTAGGTGCATTAACGAATTCTCAAACCTGCGGTATACTCAATAATAGAGACCATGTGTGACCGTCACCGACCGGAAACCCAGGCTGCGAGCAACGGGCTGTGCCGCGTGCGGCCGGGCCCGTCCCCGCGATTTCGAAACTCGGCCCGAACTCGCTGGGGACCATGGGGATCGGAGAGGGCGCCGCGGCCAAAAGTGCTCACCGAGTGCCAATCTGTGCCACGGTTCTCGGGACGTCAGGCCCTCCTCCAAGCCGGCCCCGCCCAGAACCCACGCCGGATCCGGACGTCCCGCCGGTCCGGAGGAGGGAGTCTCGCAATGGGTCCAAGCCACCGCCCCAGATGGTGCGGTGGTGAGCGCCAAGGACTCTCGGAGTTTCCCCAGCGTAAGCCCCGCAAGAGCTATCCGCCTGTCGAGAAGATCGCCATCCCGCGGCGTCACCGGATCGACCACGTACCCCCCGCGCACGACCAAAGCAAGGCGCGGTAGGCGACTGCCGAATACCTCACAGCGATCTTCGCCCTTGCTGCCGCCACGTCCCCACAACCGTCAAAATCCGCTCCATGAACCGGCTCCGTGAGCGCCGTCGGTTCAGCATTTTGCGTTCGATCATCTTGTAAGGAACTGCGGACAGCATCTCGTCCCGGAATTATCTTGCACGGCCCTATCCGTTTGATTCGAATGGTGTAACAGCACATCCGGGAGTGTCGGACCGGCAGGTCAGACAGCTCCCCTCCGACGAATGGCGTCTCAGAGGGCGACCCGATGCTGATCGAGATCGCCGCGGGTGAGGGAGTTGGTCGCTATGGTGCAACCCAACGAGTCAAAGACGACAACGGACGCGATCTCGGGCTTCGTCGAGGCGCTCCGCGGTTCAAACATCTTGTCCGATCGGCAGTTTGAAAAAGCTGAAGCAAGCATGGCTGAGGGGGAGCCTCTCTCCGAGCCGGCTGAGCGGGCCGCCCGCCTGGTCAAGGCGGGGATCCTGACCGAATACCAGGCGCACCAGATCCTCAAGGGTAAGGCACAGGGCCTGAAGATCGGCAGCTACATCATCCTCGAGTTCCTCGGCAAGGGTACGATGGGCAAGGTCTACAAAGCCTCGCACCGAATGATGGGCCGAGTCGTCGCCCTGAAGATTCTCGAGCCTCGATACGTCACCAGCACCCGGTCGCTCGCCCGGTTCCAGCGCGAGATGCAGTTGGTGGGCCGTCTCGATCACCCCAACGTGGTCCGGGCCTTCGATGCCGATCGCGTCGGCGACGCCCACTTCATCGCCATGGAGTACGCGGAAGGGCTGACCCTCGAGGATTTGTTGAAGGCACGCGGTGCCCTCCCTCCCGCGGACGTCATCTACTATGCCTCCCAGGCCGCCGAGGGGCTGGCCCATGCCCACGCGCGGGGCGTCGTGCACCGCGACATCAAGCCGTCGAACCTCCTGCTGACCCATGGCCGGAAGCTCAAGGTCCTCGATTTCGGCCTCGGCACGCTGCTGGAGAAGGAGGAACTCGAGTCTGCATTGACGACTGCCGGGATGACCGTCGGGACTCCCGACTACATCTCGCCGGAGCAGGCCCGGATGCTCAAGCTCGATGGCCGGAGCGATCTTTACTCACTGGGCTGTACGATGTACCACCTGCTCAGCGGGAAACTCCCATTCAAGGGGGAGTCGTCGATGGACTGTATCGTCAATCGAATCACCGGCAAGCCGATTCCAATCACGGAGGCCGTGCCGGGGCTGCCCCCACGAGTGGTCGAGTCGATCGAGAAACTGATGGCGACCAACCCCGACGACCGGTATCAGACAGCCGCCGAGGCTGCCGCCGCGCTGCGGAGCTTGTTGCGTCCCAAGATCGCGGACACCGCACGTTCGGCGCCGACCCAAACGGCGACCGCCTCCGTACCCGTACCCGTCCCGAAGGAGATTGCAACTCCTGAAGTCCCTCCGCCACCCGTCCGGGTCGGGATTCGCCCATCGAAACCGACGCGGGATACGGTCCGCACACGCGGGACCATCCTCGGCACGAAAGCCAGCCGGATTCTCGCCGCGGTCGCAGTCGCGGCGGTCTCCCTGATCGTCGTCACGATCATGTTTTTCAGGTCACCGACGGAAGACCCTCCGGCATCCCAGCAGGAAACCTTATCCACGAGCAACGGCCCAGTCCTTCCTGCGGGGGGGGCAGACGTTAGCCAGTCGAGTCCGGTGATCGAGAACCCGCCGAAAGAGGCGCCGGCCGGTGTGAGACAGGACCGCACCAGTCCCATCCTTCCGGCGGGAGGGGCAACCGTTGGCCAGCCGAGTCTGGTGATCGAAAACCCGAAGCAAGGAGCGACGGTCGGTATGAGAGAAGACCTCACCGGGCGGGTCGCATCCGACGGATGGCCGGTGATCTTCGTCCAGGCGGACATTCCCGGCCAGCCGTGGTGGTGCCAGGCCCCCGTCGCACAAGTCGACGGCGGGAGGTTTACCGCGATGGTCGTCTTCGGTGACGAGTTGACTCCGAGTGGCACGCGATTCCGAGTCGCAGGCATCGTCACCCCCACACGGGAGGAGGCACTTAAGTTCGCCATAGGTTCCAAGCAACTGGCCTTGCCCGAGGGCTTTCCGAAATCGGTCGAGGTCATTGTCACCCATCGGTAACCCGCTGCCACGATACGCGGGCCTGCTTTGGAGCCGGGATCGGGGGTCTGTCGCCTCGATCAACCGACCCATCCACAGGATCTGGCCCTCAACCCGGACCGTTATGAATCGGTATCACTGGATCCGTGGCGAACTTGTCGGACAGATCTCCGTTTCCCAACGGAACCATGTCCTTCCCGCACGGGATGGGCCCGAACTCACTTCCAGAGGCGGACGCGAATGAGCCCAAGCCGTTCGACCGGGATCTTGATCTGGTCGCAAAGAACTGTCGCGCAAGCCGTCATTGTCGCGTTCCTTTTCGGGCTCTGCCCGGTCGCCGCGCAGTCCGGCCGGCGTATGCCCACGGTCGTCAAGGTCCAGAGGGATGGGACCGGCTACCAACTCCTGCGCGATGGCAGACCCTACGTGATCAAAGGTGGAGGGGGCGGCGTGTACCTCGAAGCTCTCAAAGAGGCGGGCGGGAACTCGTTGCGAACTTGGGGCGAGGACGACCTGGAGCCTTTGCTCGACCGAGCGCAAGAGCTCGGGCTGACCGTCACCGTGGGAATCTGGCTCGGCCAGGAGCGCCAGGGCTTCAATTACAACGACGCGGGTTCAGTCCGTGGGGAGGTCGAGAAGTCGCGGGCGTTTTTCCGCCGCTATCGCCACCACCCCGCTCTCCTGATGTGGGGATTGGGCAACGAAATGGAGGGGTCCGGCGACAACCCTGTCATCTGGCGGACCGTGAACGAGATCGCCAGGGTCGCGAAGACGGAGGACCCGGACCACCCGACGATGACCGTCATCGCCGAGGCCGCTGGCCGTAAGATATCCCAGTTCATGTCCCTCTGTCCCGACGTCAACATGCTCGGCATCAACGCGTACGGCGGACTGCCGACCCTACCGAAGAGGCTCGCCAACGCCGGGTTGAACCGGCCTTATGTCATCACCGAATTTGGCCCGCCCGGCCCCTGGGAGGTCCGGAAGACGAGCTGGGCGCACGCCCGTCGAACCGACGAGCACCGAGAAAGCCAGGAGCTACCTCAGCCAATACTCCGGCTCGATCGCCGCCCAGCGCGGGCGGTGTCTCGGCTCCTACGCCTTTCTCTGGGGCCACAAACAGGAGGCAACGGCCACGTGGTTCGGGATGTTCCTCCCCTCGGGTGAACGGCTGGGATCGGTGGACGCAATGACCTTCGCCTGGACCGACCACTGGCCGGCGAACCGCGTCCCGGAACTCAACGCCTTCACGACCGAGGCACGAGAGGCCGAACTCACTCCGGGAACGAGATTCACCGCGAGGCTAGACGCGACCGACCCGGACGGCGATCCCTTGGTCGTTCGCTGGGAAGTCCGCTCGGAGAGCACCGACCGGCGGCAAGGAGGCGATCGGGAGTCAGAGCCCCTGGCGCACCCGGAATGCTTCGTTGAGGCGAAGGGCCTGAACGCCACCTTCCGGGCACCAACCCGGGCCGGGGCCTACAGGATTTTCGCCTACCTCTACGACGGCAAGGGGGGAGCCGCTTGCACGAACGTTCCGTTCGCCGTGAGGACCCCATAGGGTTATTGGTACCCAGGGAAGGCAGCGCTGACGACCTGAAAACTGATAACGAGGCGATCCGCGAATCGACCACTGACAACGGACAACTGATGATGCGGAAACTAACCATTTTGCCGTCCCTCCAGTATTCCGCATCGCAATCGCGCGAACGAACCCACCATGAATCGATCTCGCCGTCTTTCTTGTCACCTGGCTCGGACATAAGCCTTTACAGTCCAAAGAGTCTCTGATAGGCTCGGCCATGCAGGCATGTCGAGAAGGAACGGGTCCGTTAGTAGCATTGGCCAGGTACGAGAACGACTCCGATGAGCTCCCAAGCCACGGTTCATTCAGTCGAGGCTCTCAAGGACTTTCGCGTGGCCTTGGCTCTTTACAGCGAGGACACGCTGGGTGCTCTGGGAGCCATCGAAGGCGAGGTGCGACGCACGGTTCGCTGGCTCGAGCAGGAGCGGCCGGCTTACTGGGCCGATCAGATCAAGCGGCGCCGCGAGCTGGTTTCACAGGCCCGGGCCGAGGTCTTTCGCAAGAATCTCCAGAAGAGGCCCGACTACACGCCCGCGATGAGCGAGCAGAAGGAAAACCTCCGCAAGGCCGAGGCCAGCTTGCAAGACGCCGAGAAACGGCTCACCATGGTTAAGAAGTGGCAGCCTCGTCTCCAGCATGCCGTACTCGAATACCACGCAAGCGTGCAGCGACTCAAGGATCTGGCGGGCGCGGAGATTCCGGGTGCAGTCGATCTGCTCGGCCGGCTGATCGATGCACTGGAGGCTTACCTCAGCGTGCAGCCGCCCTCGGGGCTGGGGCTGGACGCGACGCCGAACCGGGCCTCAGCCGAGCTGGAGTCGATCGCGACGCGAATCCTCGATGAGGCTCCGGCCCCGACGAGCCCTGCCAAACCGGAATCGGAGGCCGAGGCGCCGCCAGCCCCTGATGATGGCGACCCGCTGGCCGCGGACGGTCAACCGCCCGGCTCCGACACGGCCGGCTGAGTCTTCGTGCCGAGGTCGGCACGATCCTTCCTTTTGGATTGCGATCGGGGTGACGCAACATGCCGAATGCCAAGGTCCTCGCCGGCTCGACTCGTCTGGGCCAGTGTGCCCGTGTCCTTCGCGACCACTGGCTGATCACCGAGGCGACCTGGAGCGACTCGGTTCGCCATCGGTTTGAAGAGCGATATCTGCTTCCCCTGGAATCGGCGGTCGATTCGGCCGTCAATGGGATTCAGGACATCGCCGAGATCCTCGAACAGGTCCGACGCGACTGTTCTGACCGGAGCGAATTCCCGTGAGCATCACGACTTCCGTGGAAACCGTCTCGGTGCCGGATGCCGGCCCCGCTCCATCGTCGGCTCCCGAGCCGGAATTGCTGAGGCGCGAGCGCACGGTCCTCCAGCAGATCCTCCGGCTGGTTCGCGATCGCGCCGCCGCCGAGGCCGATGTGGACGGGACTCGGGCGTCCGGAGACGCCACGGCCGACACGGAGTATCAGAAGGCACGCCGGAACCGACAGGAAAAGTTCGACCAGTGGGACCGCGATGCGAGGGCGGCGGACGAGCAACGCCGACGGTCGATCATCGAGACCACCCTGCGGGGCGAGGCCGAAGCGAAGAACGAGTTCGCCACCTCCAGCCGAAAGATCGCCCAGGAGTTCGATCGCGCCCGCGAAGTGACGAGGAGCGACGCCAATCGCGGCAAGAGCGAGGCCGCCGCGAGCTTCGAGAGCGGACAGGTCAAGGCGGCCCAGGACCACTCGGCGGCCGTCAAGCCGATCGTCAACCTGATCCGGATGGCCGACGCCCTCCGCGACCGGCTCGCGACGATCGCCACGGACTACGCGAAGCTCGGCCTCAACGCCGAGGCGCCGATCCCGTCCGAGGAGAACTACTCCAAGTTCGAGGACCCGGTCGAGGAGCTGTTCACCCGGCTATCACGGATGGAAGCCCCCCTCAAACTGCTCGAAGGTCTGATCATCCCCAAGTCGCTCAAGGGGAAGCGCGAGATCTGGATCTACCTCTTTGTCATCCTGGTGATCGCCGGGATCGCCGCGATGGCTGGGGGCGGCCTGCCTGTGATCGCCGGTCTCGCCGCAACCGGTGCGGCCCTCGCCGTCCTGCTCCGCATCTGGCTGGTCAAGCTCTCCAAGGGCCAGCTCGAACGTCTCTACGTGCCCCTCATGCAGGCTCTCGCCGATTCCGATAACCTCGCCGCCTACTCTCGCGGCTTGGTCAACGACCGGCTCAAGCAGGCACGGCAGGTTCTCTCGGTGCGACGGGAGGAGGATCTCAAGAAGGTCGAAGCCAATTACGCCAAGGCGTTCCGAGCCGCCGAAGCCCAGCGCGATGAGCGCCTGCGCAAGATCAACGAGGTGTATGCCTCGCGCATGGTCGAGGTCCAGACGGCCCAGCAACGTAACCTCCGCGACGCCATCGATGAGCACGACAAACGGATGGCCGATCTCAAGACCCAGGCCGAAGCGAAAGCTCGACGGCTCGATGAGAAGTACCAGGCGCTCAAGGAACAGATCCGGTCTCACCATGAGACGGCCTGGCGAGAGATGGCCGAGACCTGGCGGTGCGGGATGCAGGCAGCCGCGGCCGAGATTGAGGCGGTGCGCCGAGAGACGACAGGTTACTGTCCGGCCTGGGACGACCCCGCCTGGTCCGACCGGGTGCTCCCCCGAGTGCTCCCGCCTGTGCTCCGTTCTGGCGAGATTCCTCTCGATCTGGCCAGTTTGCCGGACGGCGTGTCACCCAACGCCCGCTTGATGGAGGGCCTACCGACACGGTTTGCACTTCCCGCCCTCCGCACGTTCCCCACCTCGGCCAACCTGCTCATCGAAAGCCCCCCGGAAGGCCGGCAAGCGGCGCTGGGCGTCCTCCAGGCGTCGATGTTCCGGCTGCTCACGAGCCTGCCACCCGGCCAGGTCCGCTTCACGATCATCGATCCGATCGGCATCGGCCGTAATTTCGGGGCCTTCATGCACCTGGCGGACTTCGACGGTGCCCTGGTAACCAACCAGGTCTGGACCGACGCCCGCCAGATCGATGAGCGTCTGGCCGACCTGTCGGCCCACATGGAACTGGTCACTCAAAAGTACCTCCGCAACGAGTACGCCACGCTCGAGGAATACAACGCCGTGGCCGGCGAGGTAGCCGAGCCGTACCGGGTACTCGTCATCGCCGACTTCCCCACCCGCTTCGACGAGAAGTCCGCCGCTCGATTGGCCGCGATCGCCGCCGGGGGCGTCCCGTGTGGGGTTCTGATCTTGATCGCCGTCGATCAGTCCAAGCCGCTCCCACCGGACTTCGCGATGACCGACCTCCGGCCGTACTGCGAACGCCTGACGTGGGACAGCACACGCCTGGTCTGGGACGAACCCGAATTCGGCCACTACCCACTGACGCTCGACCAACCTCCTCCCGCGGAGTTCGCGACCCGGGAGATCCTGAGGGTCGGCGCCGCGGCCAAGGACGCCAAGCGCGTCGAGGTCCCCTTCGAGTTCATCGCTCCCCCCACCGACGCCTGGTGGACCCAGGACAGCCGGGCCGAGATCGATGTGCCACTCGGCAAGTCAGGCGCGACCAAGCGGCAGCACCTCGAGCTGGGCCACGGCACGTCCCAGCACGTCCTGGTCGCCGGTCGAACCGGCTCCGGCAAGTCGACCTTGATGCACGCGCTCATCGTCAACATCGCCTTGAACTACAGCCCGGACGAGATCGACCTCTACTTGATCGACTTCAAAAAAGGCGTCGAGTTCAAGGTCTACGCGACCCACGAGCTACCGCACGCCAGCGTCGTGGCGATCGAGAGCGAGCGCGAGTTCGGGCTCAGCGTATTGCAGCGCCTGGATGCCGAGCTCCGCCTCCGCGCCGACCGCTTCCGCGATGCCGGAGTGCAAGACATCCACGGCTATCGGAATGCACCCGGCACGCCGCCCCTGCCGCGCATCCTGCTGGTCGTGGACGAGTTTCAGGAGTTCTTCGTCGAGGAGGACAAACTCGCCCAGGAGGCCGCGTTGTGGCTCGACCGCCTGGTCCGACAGGGCCGAGCGTTCGGCGTCCATGTCCTCCTGGGCTCTCAGAGTTTGAGCGGAGCCATGAGCCTGGGACGGAGCACGCTCGGTCAGATGGCGGTCCGCGTCGCTCTGCAATGCAGCGAGACCGACGCCCACCTGATTCTCAGCGAGACGAACGTCGCACCCAAAATGCTCTCGCGTCCCGGCGAGGCGATCTACAACGACGCCAACGGTGCGCCGGAGGGCAATCACTTCTTCCAGGTTGTCTGGCTCTCGGACGAGCGGCGCGAGTGGTACCTGGAACAGCTCCACGACATGGCCCGGATGCGAAAACCGATCCTGGCCCGCACTCCGATCGTCTTCGAAGGGGATGCACCGGCCGACCTGGCGCTGAATCCTCTGCTGCGCGAGCGTCTGGATGCCCGCGGCGTGGACGCCCTCCCTACGCTCCGCCCAGGCCTGGCTGGGCGACGCTGTCGCGATCAAGGACCCGACCTCAGCCCTGTTCCGCCGGCTGGGCGGCAATCACCTCTTGATCGTCGGTCAGAACGACGAGGCGGCGCTGGGGGTCGTCACCTCGGTCCTCCTCAGCCTGGCGGCCCAGTTCCCGCCCGCCGGGCTCGCGACCGTCCGTTCGGGGGCTCGATTCTTCATCCTCGACGGCACGCCCGAAGACCATCCCCAATCCGGCGTCGTCGCCCGCGTGGCCGCGGTGTTGCCGCATGGCGTCGAGGTCGGCGCCTGGCGCGATACCGGTCGGATCCTCTCCGAGCTGGCCGCCGAGGTCCAGCGACGTCAAGAGGCCGGTGGTGACGGCCCCGAGCTATTCCTCTTCGTCCACGACCTGCCCCGGTTCCGAGACCTCCGCCGCAAAGAAGACGATTTCAGCTTCTCGCGCCGCGATGACGACGCCGGACCGGCCGATCATCTCGACCTCATCCTCCGCGAAGGTGCCGGCCTGGGCGTTCACCTCATTGCGTGGTGCGACTCCGTGAACAACCTCAACCGCTACTTCACCCACCAGATCCTCCGCGAATTCGAGATGCGGGTCCTGTTCCAGATGAGTCCCTCCGACTCGGGTCACATGCTCGACACCCCCGTTGCCAGCAAGCTGGGCAACCATCGGCGCTGTTCCACAGCGAAGAGCAGAACCGCCTCGAGAAGTTCCGTCCCTATGGCATCCCCTCAGAGGAATGGCTGCGCCGGGTGGGTGAACAGCTCGCGAGGCGATCATCACCGGCTGGGGATGGCTCGAAAGAAACCACAAGCGACGCATAAGCCATGTGCCGCTATGCCGGATTGGCGCGCTGGCGTGAGCTAGTTCGAATCGAGAGGAGAGCCCTGGAAGGCAAGAAAGCGGAATCGAGTGGGCCACCGGCTATGGGGATGACCGAGAACACCCGACACGAGACCGAATGAGACGGAGCAAGGCGATGAGGCTCCCAACGATGACTGTCGCCGGCTTACTCCTGGTGACGGCAATCCTGGCCTTCGATCTGGCAGCCGTCGAGTTACTGAGACGGGGCGCGTCGCGATCTTCCTGGGATGCGGTGGTCCTGCTCTCGGTCCTGCCGTCCATCAATGCGCTGGTGATCGGGCTCTACCTGCTCGTGCGCGAGCTCGCACTTCGGGGTGAGGGAGCGCCGTTTCTGGTCGGATTCGAGGCGGCCGGGTGGCCTGCGGTTGCTGCGACATTCATCGCCATGCTGGGCTTCGAGGAGCAGATGTTTTTCTACGAGAGATGGGCGGAGCTCCGCCTCACCGCGTTTTGGAGCGAATACATCAGTTGGACTGGGCAATTCACCAATGAGCACTGGGACGGCATCAAACTCGGGTTCCAGGTGTTCTCAATTGCTGCACCACAACTGCTGCTGGCGCTGCTCGGCGGTTGGGCTGCGGCGCGACTGGGCGTGGTGGTGGCCCAGGAGTCCATGCTCAAGGGACGCCCCCAGGCGATCTCGGTCCGGCGTGCGAAGGCCGCCCTGCTCGCGGCGATCCTGCTGCTCGGTGCGGGCGTCTGGGCGGCCAAGATCCGGGGTCGATGGCTCGTCTATCGCAGAGTGGCCGACGGGGCGGCCTTCTTCGAGCGCATCATGCGGAAACAGTACGAGGAGGTGCTCGCGCAGATCCAGTCACTGGACGAAAACCTGGGCGAGATGGCGGACGTCCCCACACATCTCACGAAGCGAAGGAAGGGGCTTGTCGACTCGGCCGAACGGTCCCTCCGCGAGATGGAGCTGAGCGCGGCCCGGCGAAAGGTCTACGAGCCGGCCGCCCGACGCCCCTGGCTTCCCATCCCCCCGAACCCGCCACTCAACCCTTTTGAGCTGGAAAAGCCAAAATGAGCGACCCGGCCACCCGGGATGTACGAGGCCCTCTCGACGATCGCTGAAGGCGAGCCCTTGTCCCTCGGTTGGAATCTTGCTGGAATAGCTGTCGATCCTCACCCTACGGGTACAGAACCATGAAACGACGTCACTTCGGCAAGTGTCTCCTGATCCTGGTCCCGTGGCTCGTCCCGATGGCACCTGAATCTCTGGGATCGGATCCAACGACCAAGCCCTCCCCGCGCCCGGCCGACCCGAAGCAAGCCCTCGAGCGCACCTGTTTCCAAACGCATGCGCGCTGGGACGCGATGATCCAGCTTCGGTCGGACGTGGCGATCTGCTACGGCATTGATAAATCCTTACCTGAGCGGATCGCCCAGTGGAGGGCCCAGGGCTATATCCCGCACCTCATGACGGGCGTCTCCTGGGGACAGTACCAGGACTACCTCTACGGCCGGTTCGACGGCAAGCGTCACGTGGACGAGGCGCAGAAGGATCGAAACGGCCGGGTGATCTCGCACGGGGGCGACGTGTACTACATGTCCCCGGGCGAGGACTTCGGCAAGTTCCTCTGCCAGGGGGTCAAGCGGGCGATGGACGCCGGCGCCGAAGCGATCCATCTCGAGGAGCCTGAATTCTGGGTCCGCGGCGGATATGGTGAGGGGTTCAAGCGCGAATGGAAGTCCTATTACAAGGAGGAGTGGATTCCGCCCCATATCTCACCAGACGCCCAGTACCGTGCCTCGATGCTCAAGTATCATCTCTACCGCCGGGCACTCAAACAGGTCTTCGACTTCGTCAAGGCCGAGAACGCTCGGACCGGGCGGCATGTCCGGTGTTATGTGCCCACACACAGCCTGATCAACTACGCTCACTGGAAAATCGTTAGCCCGGAGTCGAGCTTGATCCAGGTCGGTGCCGATGGGTTCATCGCCCAGGTCTGGACGGGGACCGTGCGCACACCCAACGTCTACCGCGGCGTCCGCCGCGAGCGGACGTTCGAAGCGGCGTTCTTCGAATACGGGTCAATGATGAACGTCGTGAAAGCGAGCGGCGGTACAGTTTGGTTCCGAAAACGACCCCATCGAGGACAACGCCGATCATTCCTGGGAAGACTACCGAACCAACTGGGAGAGCACCCTGACGGCCTCCTTGCTCTGGCCGCAAGTCTGGCGCTTCGAGGTGATGCCCTGGCCCGAGCGCATCTTCCATGGACGCCGTCCGACCGTCGACCGCGCCCATCGCAAGCCGGGCGAGCGCGTGGTTCGCGAGCCGATTCCCCCGTCCTATGCCACGGAGATGATGACCGTCATCACGGCGCTCAACGACATGGATCAGCCGGACCTCGCCTGGGATTGCGGGACGCAGGGGATCGGCGTGGTCGTCTCGGACAGCATGATGTTCCAACGCGGAGACCCCAACCCGTCCGACGCGAACCTGGGTTCGTTCTACGGACTGGCGATGCCCTTACTCAAACGCGGCATCCCCGCCGAACCCGTCCAGCTCGAGAATGCCGTGATCCCCGGCGCCCTCGCGGCGCACAAGGTCCTCATCATGACCTACGAGGGAATGAAGCCCATGACCCCTGAGGTTCACGTCGCGCTGGCGGCGTGGGTCAAGAACGGCGGTGCGCTGGTATTTCTCGACGATGACGCCGACCCCTACAACGGCGTGCGCGCCTGGTGGAACGATCCTGCCAAGGGGATGTCGTACGATGCACCTCGCCAGCACCTCTTCGAACAGTTGGGTCTGCCCCGGAACCCGGCGCCAGGGAGTCACTCCGTCGGCAACGGAACCCTGTTGTACGACCGGAGCAGCCCCGCCGCGCTCACTCATCAAGCAGACGGTGATGATTCGCTCCGCACGCTGGTCCGATCGGCCTGCAAGGCGGTCGGTCTCGGTTACCGAGAGACGAATCATCTGGTCTTACGTCGCGGCCCTTACGTCGTCGCCGCAGGCCTCGACGAGTCGCTGGAAGGCCCTCCCCTGATCCTGCGCGGCCATTTCCTCAACCTGTTCGATGCGCAACTGCCGACCATCGACTCGGTCAGTCTCACTCCCGGCAGCCGTCACCTCTTGTTGGACCTCGATCGCGCCAGCTCAGCCGCGCCCGCCGTACTGGCCTCGGCCTGCAAGACGCTCGGAGCCGGATCGACCCCCGACGGCGGTTTCCGTTTCTTCGCCGAGGGGCCCGAGAAGATCGAGGCGGTTGTTCGCGTCCGGCTGAAGAATGCCCCGAAGGTCGTGACGCTTGAGGGCCATCCTCTACCTGCCGATGCGCAGAAGTGGGACGCCGCGACCCGGACCGTTCGCCTCCGCTTTCCGAACTCCGCCAAAGGACAGTGGCTGATCCTGCACTGATTGGCTGGAATCCGAGTGCCCCACAATGTTCATTGTTCTCGGAAGGCTCGGCACGCAATCTCGAATCGTGCTATCGTCATGTTTCGTATCCGAACCTCTTCATGAACTCGACGATGGTCGCATTAGAATAGACGCGACGGAGCTGCTCTTCGTTCAGGCTGGTCATCCAGGATGAAATCCGGCTCGAGTCGAACTCTTTACGGATTCCGCTCTCCCAGTCGATGGCCGTCGTCCAGAGAAACCGTTCGGGAAAGCTTCGTTTGAACTTTCCCAGGAACCGCGAGGAATAGGCGAGTCCCAGGTGAGCATAGACCGTACGCATGGTCGTTTCTGGAATCGTGACGAGGTCTTCATAGCGGACGGCCAATAGCCTCGAATCATCGAGGAACGGTTTCCAGGTCAGATAGTTCTGAAGGAGACTGTCCCATCGCCAGGTTTTGTCTTCGGTTGTCGCGTCGCTCTGGGTTTCGATGCTGCTCAGAATCGCCCGAGGGTCGCGAACCGTGTAGATCAAGGGATAGCTTGAAGCCAGATACGTGACGAGTTCCGGACTTCGGTAAAAGTCGGGGCTCTTGTCCCCCACGAGTGGTTCGTCGTACTTTCCGTAGAGGTCGCAGAGGAGCGGAGTGACGTCCTCATACCACCTCTTGAAACAGTCGAGATCATCCTGTTTCTTCCGGTCGAGCAGTCGGATCGCCTGCTCCAGCGACAGACCATGCACGACCATCCTCTGACAATGATGCTCGATGAAGTAATCGAGGAACAGTGCCCGATTAATCTCGGACTCGCACAGACACATGGCCGCCGGATGATCGTCGATGCAACGCGCCATCAGCGACGAGCCCGTCCGCAAGGGACCGACGATGAAGAATAGCTTGGCATTGTGATTCGCAGTGCTCATCGCTCGAAGATGTCTCTTGGCCGTTGTCCATCCGTCGTGCGTTCGCTCGCGAGTCGATCCGATTGGCACAACCACGAGCAGCCGATGCTCACGCCTTCGACTTCCTCGTGCGTTGACCTTGATGGCTAGCCTGACCGGTCGCTCCCACGGACGCTTCAGCCTTGCCCGCTCCCCACACGCTGGTCAGCAAATCGTAAGCCAATGCGTCGTGCCGCTTCAGCTCAGCGCGGACAAAGGGATAGAAATCGTTCGTACCGAAGAAAGCCTCGGTGGCCTCGGCGAAGTATTCCATGGGATTCGTCGCGGCGTATGCCTTCTCCTCGCGACCATTAATGCGGAGGACCTTCTGGTAAATCTTCGACTTCATGGCTCGATCATAGGCGGCCTTCACGCGAGGGTTGCTGAACCCGTCTTCGAGGAACTGATGATGGTAAGCGTGGGATAGCTCATGCAGGACCATCCAGGGCTGTTCCAGGGTCCAGTCGAGGAAGTTTCGGGCGTTGGCGAGCTCGACACACTTCTGTTTCGCCGGATTCACGCCGTGTGCCTTGAGCCAGTCGACATTGGGATGGTACGCCATGCACGGTGTGTTCGGCTCGTTCTCCTCGACCCAGATCCGGACCTTCCTCAGTTTCTTGACGGCCTCGGCCGGGAGACGTCGGACGATCTGATAGAGTTGATACTGCAACAGCGTCAACGTGCGCTCGGCCAGAGTACGGCGTAGTCGGAGGAAGTCTCTGTTGACCACAACCGTCCAGCCCTCGATTTTCCTCGTCTCGTACGGATCGGATGCTGCCTTGGTGGGGGACTTGCTCATCGGACGGGGAACCTGGGGCTGGACCTGTCCTGCGAAAGAACCGACGAAGAGAACGAGGGCAAGGGGTCCCGCAAATCGTTTGGGACGCGGCATGGCAACTCCTGACTCGCGGAGATCAGGGACGGAATCAACCGAGAGGCTGTGAAAAAATGGATTCCCAATAACGAATTCAAGATTCCAAATGAATGTTAGTCCTGATCCGCCAAGGGCTTATGATTCTGGAATTTGGAATCTGCAATCCGAGTCTTTCACAAGCTCTGAGGAGTCGCACACTCATACCGGGCAATAGCAGGAGTAGAAGCTGGAGAACTCGTTGTCGAACACGAAGTTCGTGAACGACACGGTCACCGAGATGTCGAGGCCCTGGACATAATGCAGGCACCCGATGGGGAGGAACAGAATCTCGCCGGGATTCAGGACGAATTCGAGGATCTGAGGCTCCTCGAATGGCGGGCTCGGTGCGGCCGGTGTGATCCGACCGTCAACCTGGGAGAACACATGATGATAGTTCCTCATCAATGGCATATCCCAGGACGGCGCGATCCTCAGGAGCTTGCGCCCGATTACCTGCGCCATGAAGTTGTTGGTGAGGTCGTGGTGGAACGGGGTGACCGTCCCGGCCGGACCCATCCAGAAGAAGCCGCCCGGCTGGTCGCTCCGGAGGTACTCGGGGATCTGCACGAGATCGTCCCAGAGTTCGGGAAGGATCTTGCGGTTCGACGAATTGTTGTTAGCCGTCAGGTAGAAGTCATTGGTTAAGCCGGCAGTTCGGACCTTCTGAACGAATTCGCCGAACTTGATCCGTCCGACGAAGCGCTCGGAACTGGTCTCGTACTGGGCGGCCTGGTCGCCCGAGTTGCGGTTCATCTGGACCTCGACCTCGCGGTCGCCGAACCGCTCGGCGAAGTAGTCGAGGTTCCACTTCCGCATCGCAGGCCAGTCTTCCATCATCCCGGTGATGATGACGGGCCGGTTGGTCGTGTAATACTCGCGGAGGAACTCCTCACGCGAAAGTTTGTGCTTGCGCTCGATCTCGCTCGAATTGGGGTGCAGCCGGTTGAGCTTGCGGTAGACCGACAAGAGCCACTCGCGCTTCCTCAGGCGACTGCGAAGCAGCTCGCAGCCCCGAAAATAGGGGCTCTGCTCGCGCCATGCCGATTTCGCGCTGAGTCCTGCGCTGAAAAGCCCGACGACTTCAACACGTCCAGAATACTGTCGGGGCTATTCCCGATGAGGAGGTTCTCGACGATCCAGCGACGCCATTCATCGTCGATGCTGGGACGACCGTCGTCGGCCGCCGATTCGCCCGAGGTGTGCGAGCCACCGGCCAGGTATTGGCTCGATCCGGCAACGCCGCCCCTCGGTCCAGCCCGGTCCCCGGTAGTCCGATCGCGCGTTCCCGGTTGCGTCCCCTCACGGTCAGAAGTCGAAGGAGGTCCCATCATGTTCGGGCTCCCAGCAAAGCAATAGGAGAGGTCGGAAGTCGAACGAGGCCCTGTCGGTCGGGTCGGGCGATCATCCCGTACTTGGAGGCTTGGGTGCACCTCGCCGAACCTGCGGCGGCTTCACCTTGATCATGTGGCTGGTCTCCGCCTCCCGACCGATCGCGTCCCGTCCTTGGAAGTAATCGCGCTGCCAGTCGTCCGGCTTGACTTGACCCTTGGCCTTCTGCTCGTGGAATTGCCTCCGCCCCACATCCCATTCATGGTAAGCGCGACAGAGGTCGGGATCGTCGGTGAGATGCTGGAACGTCACGTCGGCCTGCTCGAGGTCCGCGCAGATATTGCTCCCAAGGGGAATCGTCTGAAAAAGCGGCTCACCCTGATCGAACCGTACCGGCTGGTGAGGTGTCATAATCTTATAGTTCATCGTGAACGACATGCTAATCCAGTCGCTCTCGATCAGTGCGGTCAGGGGATGGGCGTTGGCCTTGAAGTAGTTCACCGGCCCGCAGACCAGAAGACGAGATCCCTGAGGTTTCGTGCGAAAGAGGAACGGCGTGTTCCAGGTGATGATCCCTTCGCCGAACTGGCTGTTGATCCATTGTGACCAGAGCTGGTCCGAGACGTCGAACTGGAATTCGATCGAGCCCGGGTAGGTCCCCCCGCGCCACGTCGCGGTGAAGCCGACCGGATTCTTGATCCACCATCCCGTCTGATTGGCGATCGTCAAGGGCAAGCAACGGTAGGCATAGCGCTGTGGTGTGTTGTTCATCCACGTCCGCTGCCAGTCGGCCCACGACCATTCCCACCCCGTTCCATCCGTTCGGTTCGGCTTCATCATGCTGTCGTCTGCGATCTGATAGATATGCACTTCGAGCCGCGGGTGATCCATGAGTCAGCCCTCTAGTGGGTTTCTTGGCGCCATCTGCAACTCGATGACGCTCGCCGCTTCACACAGCAATCCCTCGCCTGGCGAATCTAGCGTAGCCGATCGGTTGCCGACGATCAATCGGGTTGACGGACTCAGTCGCGGAGAGATGGGGCCTGCTCACCCGACCGTCTCTCGATACCGAGGACGATTCTGACAACCTCCTGGAGACTTGACCCGGAACAGAGCGATGCAAACCTCCTCCAGCTCCCGCAACTCCCTCTGTCCTGGGACGGTTTCAATCCGCGTGTTCGCCGAATCCTGGTGAGGAGAGCGAAGACACGCGGACTGAAGCTCGTCGTAACGGCTCAAGAACCAAACATCACCGTGACAACACCGTAGGCGTCGGTGTCGGTGTCGGTGTTGGGGTTGGCGTAGGCGTCGGTGTTGGAGTTGGAGTTGGCGTTGGTGTCGGTGTTGGCGTCGGAGTGGGTGTTGGAGTTGGAGTCGGAGTCGGAGTTGGCGTCGGAGTCGGAGTTGGCGTCGGAGTCGGAGTCGGCGTTGGGGTTGGCGTTGGCGTTGGGGTTGGCGTTGGCGTTGGAGTGGGTGTCGGAGTTGGGGTTGGCGTCGGTGTCGGTTGGCGTTGGAGTCGGAGTCGGCGTTGGAGTCGGCGTTGGCGTTGGAGTCGGAGTCGGCGTTGGCGTTGGAGTCGGAGTCGGCGTTGGCGTTGGAGTCGGAGTCGGCGTTGGAGTCGGAGTCGGAGTGGGTGTCGGAGTTGGGGTTGGCGTCGGTGTCGGTGTCGGCGTTGGAGTCGGAGTCGGCGTTGGAGTCGGAGTCGGCGTTGGCGTTGGAGTCGGAGTCGGAGTTGGCGTTGGAGTCGGGTCGGCGTTGGAGTCGGAGTCGGAGTCGGCGTTGGAGTCGGAGTCGGCGTTGGAGTGGGTGTCGGGGTTGGCGTAGGAGTTGGTGTCGGAGTCGGCGTTGGCGTTGGGGTTGGCGTTGGCGTAGGAGTTGGGGTTGGCGTTGGAGTCGGCGTTGGAGTCGGAGTCGGCGTTGGCGTTGGAGTCGGCGTTGGCAGTCGGAGTCGGCGTTGGCGTTGGTGTCGGCGTTGGCGTTGGTGTTGGCGTTGGGGTTGGCGTCGGTGTCGGTGTCGGCGTTGGCGTTGGCGTTGGAGTGGGTGTCGGCGTTGGGGTTGGCGTCGGTGTCGGTGTCGGTGTCGGCGTTGGTGTTGGAGTCGGAGTCGGTGTTGGTCGTTGGCGTTGGAGTCGGCGTCGGAGTTGGAGTCGGAGTTGGAGTTGGCGTTGGGGTTGGAGTCGGTGTTGGCGTTGGTGTCGGGGTTGGCGTTGGCGTCGGGGTTGGCGTCGGTGTCGGTGTCGGCGTTGGGGTTGGAGTTGGCGTCGGCGTCGGAGTCGGGCGTTGGGGTCGGAGTCGGAGTTGGCGTGGGCGTTGGCGTCGGGGTTGGAGTGGGCGTGGGTGTCGGAGTGGGTGTTGGGGTCGGTGTCGGTGTCGGTGTTGGGGTCGGAGTCGGAGTCGGAGTCGGCGTCGGTGTCGGCGTTGGGGTCGGCGTCGGAGTGGGCGTCGGGGTTGGCGTCGGCGTTGGAGTTGGCGTCGGCGTTGGTGTTGGCGTTGGCGTCGGCGTCGGAGTGGGCGTCGGCGTTGGCGTCGGCGTCGGTGTGGGCGTTGGCGTCGGCGTCGGTGTGGGCGTTGGGGTCGGAGTCGGAGTTGGCGTGGGCGTTGGAGTAGGCGTCGGCGTCGGCGTGGGTGTTGGGGTCGGTGTCGGTGTTGGGGTCGGCGTCGGAGTAGGCGTCGGTGTGGGCGTTGGGGTCGGCGTCGGAGTGGGCGTCGGGGTTGGCGTCGGCGTCGGAGTTGGCGTCGGCGTCGGAGTTGGCGTCGGCGTCGGCGTCGGAGTTGGCGTCGGCGTCGGAGTTGGAGTAGGCGTCGGCGTCGGAGTTGGCGTCGGCGTCGGCGTCGGAGTTGGAGTTGGCGTCGGTGTTGGGGTCGGAGTAGGCGTCGGCGTAGGCGTCGGGGTGGGCGTCGGTGTCGGTGTCGGCGTTGGGGTTGGAGTCGGCGTCGGTCCGATTGTGATCCCAGCCGCCTCCGCAACGCGGATGAATGATTGAGCTACGTTCTCACGGTTCTTGATCGAATTTGACTTGCGGACCCACAAATTGTAGTCCGTCTGGTCGGGAGTCTCGTGCAAGACGTTCGCGTAGAGCGAGCTCACAAATGAAGTCGAGGAACCGGAAAGGTCGACACCCGCGTTCTGGAGCAACTGTTGTCGCTCGCCGGATTTCAGGAGTATCTCGCGAAAGCCACTCTTGCTGATCTCTCCGCCGCGGAGGAGCGGTACCCAATCATCCACCTCGGCGGCTGTAGGTGTTCGCAACAGGATCGACTGGTACTGCATGATCACGAACAGCCCGGCGGGACTGGTATTGTAACTGCTGTTCAGAGGGCTGGAGCTCACCGTTGTGGCCTGTGCGGTCGCAACCTCCTCCTTCCCGGCCCCCGCCGACAGGAGCTGCCGGTCTTCAAGATAGGCGGCGGATTCGGAGAGCGACGGCGCATAGCACCGCTTCGGACGCTTCGTACGGCCGTCTCTCATCGCTCGCAGGAGTGTTTCAAACTTTCGGAACATGTTTCGACCTCCGCATGGTCCCGGTTGTGTAACAAGGAAAGCCCGCTCTCATGCAATCGAGTGGACCTTCTTGCGTGAACCTACGTTGCAAATTGCACTTGAGGAAATGCACAAACTATACCGATTGCTCGCGAGCGGGCTGGTTGGCTCGTTTTTTCGCGAAAATTGGTACAGCGAACAAAGACTCATACGACCCTGGCGAGGGGGTGAAGATCATTCGGGCGCACCGTTTGTGCAGCTCGAACCTTCTCAATCGCACCGGTCGGGTTCCGTTGCTGGGACCGGCATCAAGGATTCTCAGTTCGACTTTTGCCGTTTTTCGGCGATCGAAAGCAAAAACAGGGTTTTCGAAATGGCCAGGGATCCGGATTCCAAATCCTCGCCATTTCAGAAAACCCCTGGTTTGGTTCTCGACCGCTGAAAAACGGCAAAAGTCGAACTCAGAGGGTGTACGAGAAGCCCTGGAAGGGCGTCAGGACATAGCCTGGGGGCGTCAGCCCCAGGACGATCGGCCGAAGCCCTCACGACCATCCTTCGAGCCCCGGAGGGGCGACAGAAGCCTCAAGAGCCCCAGGGCTTCTGTCGCTATTCGGGGCTCCCGGAAGGGGAGGTGTCAGGGACTGCTTCTCCTGGGGCTGACGCCCCCAGGCTATGTCCTGACGCCCCCATTCGGCGGCTCAACAAGGCTTTTCGTACACCCTTTTAGTCCGGTGTGTCTTCTGGTGCGGCGGCCCGAGCGCATGCGGCCGAATACGCGGGGGCACTTCCTCCCTCAGTGGTTACTCTCTCGTCGATCCGGGGCGCGGCACTGCGGCATCACTGGGAACCCGCTTGCTCAACAAGCCGAGTGATGCGGCGCCGACACACGATGTAGACGCACCTGGGATTCGTCACGACTCGGATTAGAACGGAGGCCGACTCTTGTCGATGTCTGATAATCCATTTCATCGGAGTAATTCCGACGATGCGGGAGTACCCTGAATCACCCTGCCGCTGCATTACAGACAATTCTCGTGCCAATCGAATCCAGTCCGCTCACGGATCGGTCGAGTCCTCCAAGGATTAACAGATCGAGGATGCGGGCAGATGCGCGGCTCATCGTGGGTGCAGAGCTTGGTTCGGGTTGCATGTCGCATGCCGAAAGGCGTACTCTTGATGATCCCGGTCGGAGAAATGATGATCCCTCGGCCCTGGATTGAAGCCACGAGCATGGGAACACGATGGAAGACGTTGTCATCGGGTTGGTCGGGCTGGGGACTGTCGGTACTGGAGTGGCGCGGCTATTGACCGAGCATCCCGAGCGGTTAGAGCGGCGCTGCGGACGTCCCATCCGATGGAAATGGGCCGCCGTGCGCGACCCGAGGAAGACGCGCGGTGTCCGCCTCGACGGCGTTTGCGTGACGACCGAGGTCGAACGAATCCTGGAAGATCCCGAGGTGGACGTCGTCATCGAGACCATGGGCGGCACGGATCCGGCCCTCCGTTACGTGACGGCGGCGCTGGCGGCGGGTAAAGATGTCGTCACGGCCAACAAGGCTCTTCTGGCTGAATACGGGGCGAGGGTGTTCGCGCAGGCGCGCGCTTCTGGGCGAGCCGTTGCCTTCGAGGGAAGTGTCGGCGGCGGTATCCCCATCGTCCAGGCCCTGAGCGTCGCGTTGGCGGCGAACCAGGTGCAGAGCCTGGCGGCCATCCTCAACGGCACCTGCAACTTCATCCTGACTCGCATGACCAGCGAGGGGCTGCCCTACGAAGAAGCCCTGCGCCAGGCCCAGAAACTCGGCTACGCCGAGGCCGACCCGACCCTCGACGTCGATGGCACCGACACAGCGCACAAGCTGGCCATCCTGGCCCATCTCGCCTTCGAAGCCAGCATCCGACTTGAGACCATCCCGCGCCAGGGGATCGACCGTCTCCAGCCGCCCGACCTGAAATACGCCGGAGAGCTCGGCTATCGGATCAAGCTCCTCGCCCTGGCGAAGCTCTCGGCGGCTGGACTGGAGTTGCGGGTGGCTCCGACCCTGGTCCGGCAAGGGACACCACTGGCCGAGATCAGCGGGCCGTACAACGCCATCCGCGTGGTCGGCGACGCCGTAGGCGATACCCTGTTCTACGGCCGAGGTGCCGGCGGCTTACCGACGGCCTCCGCCATTCTGGGAGATCTGATCGAGGTCGTCACCGCCCGGGCCGGCCTCCCCTCACGACTTCGCAATCTCTGGTCCGAATCGGCTCCGCCTGCCATCATGACTCCTCCCAGCCAGGTCAGCAGCCGATATTACCTCCGATTCACGATCGCCGACCGGCCCGGTGTCCTGGGTCGACTGGCCCAGATCCTCGGCGACCGGGGGATCAGCATCGCCAGCGTTATTCAGCACGATCCCGGCGACGACGCACCTGATCAGAGCCCGGTCCCTCTGGTTATCATGACCCATCTCGCCATCCAGGCTGATCTCCATGCCGCCCTGCTTGTGATCGATCACCTGGACGTGGTCCACGCACCGAGTGTCTGTCTCGGCGTCGAAGATTGACATTGCCGGGTTTCGTCCCGACACGTAATATCCCACGATCCGGGATCCGGTTGCTGGATGGATCCGGCGCCATCCCGTCCGCGGCTCCGCCGTGGGGACACAAAACCGTTGACAGGGAGGTCGCGGTGATGAGAGGTATTTCAAATCCGTCACGACGCCGCGCGCTCGCGCCTTGTGAGGCTGCTCATCCTCGGTCCGTTCCTTTCAGGATGTGCCGCGATGACCCAGGATGTGGACGCCTACTACCGTCAAATGGCGATCAATTATCGAGAGGCGGTCGAAGACGCAAAGCGCGATGAGGTCTCGCTGCAAAACCAGTTGCGAATCCTCGGCGTGACCAACGACCAATCGCGTTATCTCAAGACGAAGCGCAAACTGGATAAACTCCAAGACTGGGAAGAGAAGTGCGCCAAGGAAGAAAAGCGCTTCGCGAAGGCCGCGGAATGGATGGAGTCCCATTTCGAGATCAAGAAATCGAAGCTCGTCGGCGAGGCCAACGCCAACGATGCCGCGCTCGACGATGACTCGAAAGCGGCTGGGATGGACTCGGATGATCCCAACGGCACGAGAGGCCACAATATCAAGGATACGTTCCCCGGCTGACGTCCCTGAGGCCCCGGTGACGGGCCACTGCCTCGGCAGACCGGGACAGCTTCGCGCGACGAAGATCGTCAAATCGATGACGTCCGTCAGTTCTGACGGCGAGACATGAGCCTCTTCAAACCGGCTCACGGCAGGTCCGCGTCCCGTGAGCGAATCTCCCAATCGAAGCAACTGTATACCCGAGTTGCTCGGGATGTGTCCGAGCCGCATGAGGGAGACTCGCACCGCGCGAACGCGTTGACAAGGAATGCCCTTCCTGCCAGTGACGGAGGTCATCGGCCAGCGACTCGGCTGATGCATAGCGTTTCGCCGGATCTTTTTGAAGACACTCGAGGCAGATAGTCTCAAGATCTCGAGGGCTCAGCGGGTTGAGCCGGCAAGGCGCGACCGGCTCGTGCTTACAGATCCGCTCCAGGCTCACCGCGATCGAATTGCCCTGGATCGGTGGCCGACCGGTCAGTAGCTCGTTGCGGATCGCACCGAGGGCGTGAATATCCGCCCCGACCTGACCCGTTTACTGTGGATTCCGGGTCAATAGGTCGCGAGCGATGTCCGGAACGGATGCATTGGTCCGAGACGGTGGTCCACTGTTCGGAACCCGTGACCCTCCCCGTTCCTGTCCCGCCTGGGCTCAGTCCTCAAGTCCCAATTCCTGGAGCGATTGCGCCGTGAGCAGCGCCCGGGTCAGCGCCTTGAGCTGCTCGAGACTCAGGCTCTCCAGGCGCTCCTGGGCCGTGGCACTCAGTGGGCCGAATCGGGCCTCGAGGAGCTCCTGGAGCGTCGTCCGCTGGCCTTCTTGCAAACCCTTCTCAAATGTCGTCAACGTCATGGCTTGGGCCTTCTGATAGCGCTCGGTTTGAAGCAGCGCCGCCAATTCTCGCGCTTGCGCCTCATCCAGCGTCGCGTATGCCTCCAGGCAGTCCAACAGCAGATACCGTCGATAGTCATTTTCCCGCGCCTCGGCCAGCCGACGCAATGCCTCGGCATGCACCTCCGCACGTCGCGCCGGCGGCACCCGCATCAGGGCCGTCAACGCCACTCCCAGGAGATGCTCTCCGGCTACGAAATGGCAAACGGGCGACCAGGTCGAGGGCGCGGCGCTCGCCCCGGGGCGGATCGGTGAAGACCTCCTGTTCCAGCCAATCGACGCGTGAGAAGTCGAAGCGGTCGGCCCAGGCGGAGAAGAACACCTGAAAGAATTCGGCGAAGAAGGCTTTCAACAACACTTTGAACCGCTGGTCATGGTCAACCCAGGAAGGCTCCTCTGCCGGTGCCTCAGACCTGTCCTCGGGCCGCGGTGTGATGGGGAGGAATTATGCCACGCCAGCCACCAACCGCCAAATCCAGGACTGCGGCCGTTTGCAAGCCAGTGCCGGGTCACAGACCCTTGGTTTGGGTGGCCTGGAAGGCTTCGCGGG
>CAWJTQ010000015.1:0-233317 GCA_963845695.1 uncultured Isosphaeraceae bacterium
TTTCCGTTTTTTTTATCTCGTGGTTGAGCCGAGGATTGCGCCGAGAAAATGGCTCGATTCTGCCGTAAGTGCATTAACGAAATCCTGAAGCTGAGGTATACTGATAATTATGGAGCGCCGTATGCGGCACCATCCGTGACCGACAGTCGGGCCCGCAGCACCGCGCCAGTGGGTCCAGACCGTCCGTCCTCGCTGTCGGAGTCCCCGTGGTCGATCCCTCGCACGTCCTCGCCCCTCGCGGGCCCGCCGGCCAGCCCAAATCCCGAGTTGCGAACCGCGCGTGGCACCGGCGACCCGCCAAAATGTCGACATCGAGTGCCAGTTTGTGCCAGGGCCGAACCGCGTTCCCAGAGCCGGAAAACCCCGCCTCAACTGGCGATCGCCAACGGTGCTACCCGGCCGCTAGCGTCCCCGAGCCGGCCGAGGGAGGGAGGAAGTCGCGTCGGAAACCGCTGTGGAAGCCTGGGTTAGGACGACCAGGCATATCAACTGAACGCGATGCGTTTTCGACCCGCTTTGGAGACACTCACCCGTGCGGGTGGTGGCGGTCGGCACGGACCTTGCCGGAGGGCACCTGGCTTGCGACAATCCACTCAGGGACGAGGGGCGAGTGGCGAGCAACACCAGATCGGTGTTTTCTTTTCTCGCGACTTGCCCCTGACGACTCGCAACTGCGGGCCCCGCGCAAGAGGTCGATTGCAACATGACTGAGACACTGTTCGAGAAAGTGTGGAATCGCCATGTGGTCGTCGCGACAGCGGATGCGACGCTCCTTTACATCGACCGACACCTGATACATGAGGTGACCAGCCCCCAAGCGTTTGAAGGGCTCCGGCTGGCCGGGCGCGGGGTTCGCCGAGTTGACTTGACGTATGCGACGGTCGATCACAACGTCCCGACCGATAATCAGCTCGACATCCGCGACCCCCTGTCGCGCCGGCAGGTGGAAGCGTTGCGGACCAACTGCCGGGAGTTCGGCGTCACGCTCTACGACATCCAGAGCGGTCATCAAGGGATCGTCCACGTCATCGGCCCAGAACTCGGCCTGACGCTGCCCGGCACGACGATCGTCTGCGGCGACAGCCACACAAGTACGCATGGCGCCTTCGGTGCCCTGGCCTTCGGGATCGGGACCAGCGAGGTCGAGCACGTGCTGGCCACACAGACGCTCTGGCAGGGTGTGCGGCCCCATTCACTGGGGGTGGAAGTGACCGGCCAGCTCGGCGTGGGGCTGGAGCCGAAGGACATCATCCTGGCCATCATCCGGAAGATCGGCACGGGAGGGGCGACCGGCCACGTGATCGAATATTACGGACCGGCCATCACGGCCCTATCGATGGAAGGGAGGATGACGATCTGTAACATGTCGATCGAGGGCGGAGCCCGGGCTGGTCTGATCGCCCCCGACGACGTGACGATCGAGTACATCGCCCGGGACAACCGGCCGTTCGCTCCCAAAGCCGCGGCGCTCGACGCGGCCATCCACGACTGGCGGACCCTCCGAACCGAAGACCCTGGGGCGTTCGATCGCCACATCTCGATCGACGCTTCTGCGCTGGTCCCTCAGGTCACCTGGGGCACCAATCCGGCCATGACGGTCGATGTCACCGCCGTGGTTCCCCGACCGGAAGAGGTTCCCTTCACTGCACCCGAGGATGCCCGTCGCGCCCTGGCTTACATGGGACTGACCCCCGGCACGCCCATCAGCGAGGTGCCGGTCAACGTCGTCTTCATCGGGTCCTGCACCAACGGTCGGATCGAAGACCTCCGCGCCGCGGCCCGGATCTTCCGCGGCCGGAAGACGGCACCGGGCGTCCGAGCCCTGGTCGTCCCTGGTAGCGAGGAGGTCCGCCATCAGGCCGAAGCCGAGGGACTCGACCGTATCTTCCTCGACGCCGGCGCCGAATGGCGGCAATCGGGTTGCAGCATGTGCCTGGCCATGAACCCTGATAAGCTCTCGCCCGGTCAGCGCTCCGCCAGCACCAGTAACCGTAATTTCGAGGGCCGCCAGGGACCCGGCGGACGGACCCACCTCGTCAGCCCGGCCATGGCCGCCGCCGCCGCCGTCACGGGGCACTTCGCAGATGTGCGAAAACTCATCGGTTGACGTGTGGTGGGAGACGACGTGGGTGGATCGGGAATCTGGAATCTCGAATTTGGAATCTGGAATCTCAAACATGCAACCGTTCGTGACCCACAAAGGCCGCCTGGCCCTCCTCGACTGGACCGACGTCAACACCGACCTCATCATCCCCGCGCGCTACTTGAAGCGGATCGAGCGGACCGGCTTCGGCCCCCTACTCTTCGCCGACAAGCGATACGTCCCCGGCGGCGCTCCCGAGATCGATGAACCGGATCACCACGGTCCGGAGAATTCCGAGTTCCCTCTCAACGAACCGGTCCTCCGCGGCGCGACCGTACTGGTGGTCGGGCGCAACTTCGGGTGCGGATCCAGCCGCGAACACGCTGTCTGGGCGGTCATGCAAGCCGGTTACCGCGCGATCATCGCCCCCGGGAAAGGGGAAGGGTTCGCCGACATCTTCGAATCGAACGCCTTTCATAACGGATTGCTCGTCATCGAGTTAGATCCAAATGATTGGCAAGCGATCGCCGCAGCCGCGCGCGTACACCCGGGATCGGCCGACGTGACCATCGACCTCCGCGACCAGACGGTCACCCTCCATCGCGTCGAAGGGGGTGGTTCCGGTCCATCCGAGCTGCATGTCGGATTCGAGATCCCCGAATCCCACCGCAAGCGATTGCTCCAGGGCCTCGACGCGATCGCCGAGACCCTGCTCCATGATCCGGAGATCCGACGATACGAGCAGCATGCCCCCGCCTGGCTCTCAACCTGAAAAGGGCCTGGTGGCTCGCGATTGAGGGTGTATGAATCGCTCCCTGTTCGCCGATGCGCTCCGCCAGGCCATCCTGGCTGCGATTGACGAATTCCGCCAGCAGTACCCGTCGGAAACCCCGTACGGGTTCGCACTGGTCGGGGACCCAGGCGGTGCCTATCTTGGGTATGCCATCCCGACCGAGGAGGGATTACGGCGGGTGGCCGAGGAGTACGAGAGGCTTGGGTTTCGGTATAAAGCGTTTCGCCGGCAAAAGGTTAACAACTGCGAGAAGTTGAGGATCTGGGTCCGCTGGGCGAACCCTGATGACGGCTGGATCTACGGTGATTTTCCCGAGAGATTCGGGATCCAGGCTGCCCTCCATCAACTCGTCGAATCGGGCGAGCTCGGTGAAAACGCCGATGGGTTCGAGGAGTTCTGCACGGAGATCCTCGCTTCCCTGCAAGACCTGCCCGGTTGGGGCGAAAGGTCCGTACCGACGAGCGGACCGCCGATCGTGGTCGGTTTCACTTGGGGTGAGGATCCGCGGGACTTCCTACGGACCGCGACCCGCGCCAATCCTTACCACTTGGTTCGCAGGCTATGGTTCGAGACTTGGCAGGCGGATGAGATCGACTCGCGGATCAAGTTTCCCAAGTGATGCATCGTTGAGAGTTGCCCGCCTTCGCGAAAGCCTTCGACGATCCCCATCTCGCACGCCCGGGTCGCTGGGGATGGCACTCATTGCGATAGTCGTCGCTTTGTCGCTCACATCAGGGAGCCGATCAGGTGTGACGAGACTGTGCCGATAACCCAAGCCCGAAATTGACCAAATCGCATCGGTCCGCGGGAGGGTCGGCAGCCGGGCGACACTCGCATCCGAATCTTGACTTTGATTAGTAAGATGCGTAAGATTAATCTTTGACGGGGTGGTCAGCTTGTGTCGTACTGGGAGGAGCGAGGAGATGACACAGGTCATGTCGGCAGTCGAAACGCTGGCTCCGGAGGAATGGACGGAGGCTAACGCGCGTCTGGCAGGGGCAACGCCGCATGAGATCATGGAATGGGCGGTGGAGCGGTTTTACCCCCGTCTGACCATGGCGACCGCGTTCGGGGCGGAGGGATGTATTCTCTTGCACCTGCTGGCGGAGATTGAGCCGAGGGTGCGGGTCTTCAACCTGGACACCGGTTACCAGTTTCCGGAGACGCTGGAGCTGCGGGATCGGCTTGCGGAACGCTATGGGATCGAGGTGGAGCTGGTCCGTGCGGAGACAACGGTACAGGAATACGAAACGCAACATGGCGGTCCCTTGTACGTGTCCCATTCGGACCAGTGCTGCTATGATCGTAAGATCGTTCCTTTGCGACGGGCTCTGGCTGGCTATGACGCGTGGATCACGGCGATCCGCGCCGAGCAATCGACGCACCGTGCGGCAGCCCAGGTGGTGGGACGGGACCCGAAGTTTGGCCTGGTGAAGATCAATCCGCTCCTCGCGTGGACCCGGCGCGATGTCTGGGCGTTCCTCGTGACGAACAAAGTGCCCTACAACCCCTTGTACGACCAGGGTTATTCGTCGATCGGCTGCTGGCCGTGCACGCGCGCCGTGTCCGCGGGCCAGGACGAGCGCGCGGGCCGTTGGGCCGGGCAGGCGAAGACGGAGTGCGGGTTGCATTCGCTGGATAGCAGCCAGCTCTGAGAGAGGCAACGGACCGGGTCGGGGGCCTGCGGCTCGATGAAGATCTCGGCGAAGGCGGAATATGCGTGTCTGGCGGTGCTGGCCCTGGCGCGGCACGCAGCCGCGGCGCCGCCGATGCGGATCCGCGAGATCTCCGAGTCCTCCGCGATCCCCGAGCGCTACCTGGTGCAGATCCTGCTCCAGCTCAAGGGGGCCGGCCTGGTGGTCAGTACGCGCGGGGCATCCGGTGGCTACCGTCTGGCTCGCCCCGCCTCGGACATCTCGCTGGGCGAGGTCCTCACCGCGATGGAAGGCCCCGATGCCGCCGCGCGCGACCACACGGGAACGCGGCGGACGGCCGCCTCCGTGCTGGACCCAGTCTGGGAGAGCGTCCGGGCCGCCGAGCGCGCCGTCCTCGACCGCACCACCATCGCCCAGCTCGCCGAACAATCTTCCCCCCGCGAATGGATCATTTGAGTCGTACGCAGTATCCCGTTCGCGACAAAGGCCAGACGGGCCTTCCATTCGGTCACGGCGTATTGTGTACTGCCTATTGTGTACCGCCTACTTGAATTCGAAAGGAGCACGCCCATTCCTGCCTCGACTTTGAAAGCAAGCTCCGCCGACGCGAGCGACAAGCTGAATTCACCCTACGCCGGACCGCTGACCGACCTGATCGTTGGTGATGAGCGTGCGGCCGAAATGAAAGCGACCGCAAAGGACTTTGCGAGCCTGACGCTCGACGAGCGAGGTCTCTGCGACCTGGAGCTGCTGGCCGTCGGGGGGTTCTCGCCGCTGAAGAGCTTCCTCGGGAAGGCCAACTACGAGCGGGTCGTCGGCGAAATGCGGCTGGTCGACGGGACCCTCTGGCCGTTGCCAGTGACCCTGCCGGTCACGCCTGGCGATGGGATCGCCGAGGGGAAGCCGCTGGCCCTGCGCGACGTCTACGGCAACCTGCTGGCTTTCCTGCACGTCGAGGAGATCTACCCCTATGTCAAGGAAAACGAGGCCAAGCACGCCTATGGCACGCTGGACGCCAAGCACCCCGCAGTGGCCCACCTCAACCGACAGCCCATTCATTACGCCGCGGGGCGGCTCGAGGTGATCCGGGTCCCGCCGCACTACGACTTCGTCGAGCTCCGCCGCACTCCGGCCGAGCTGCGCGCTCACTTCCAATCGCTGGGCTGGAGCAAGATCGTCGCCTTCCAGACCCGCAACCCCTTGCACCGGGCTCATGAAGAGCTGACCAAGCGCGCCGCGGAGCAAATCGGCGGCGGCCTGCTGATCCATCCCGTCGTCGGCGTGACCAAGCCCGGCGATGTCGACCACTACACGCGAGTCCGATGTTATCGGGCTCTCGTGGATAACTACTACGAGCCGGGGACCGTGGTGTTGAGCCTCCTGCCACTGGCGATGCGCATGGCCGGCCCGCGCGAGGTCCTCCTCCACGCGATCATCCGCCGCAACTACGGCTGCACGCACTTCATCGTCGGCCGCGACCACGCCGGACCAGGCAACGACTCGACCGGGAAGCCGTTCTATTCCCCCTACGCTGCGCAGGAGTCGATGGGCCAGCATGCCGCCGAGATCGGCATGCAGATGGTCGATTTCAAGCAGATGGTCTTCCTGCCGGACGAGAATCGATACAGCCCGGTCGACGAGGTTCTCAAGGGAACCAAGACGGCGGATATCTCCGGCACCCAGGTCCGCGATAACTACCTGGCCAAGGGGCTCCAGCTCCCCGAGTGGTTCAGCCGGCCGGCCGTGGCCGAGATCCTCGGCGAGATGAACCCGCCCAAGTTCCGCCAGGGCGTGACCCTCTGGTTCACCGGTCTCTCGGGCTCGGGCAAGAGCACGATCGCCCACGCGACCATCGAGCGTATGGCCGAGTACGGCCGGAACTGCTCGCTCCTCGACGGCGACGAGATCCGCACCCACCTCTCCAAGGGCCTGGGATTCAGCAAGGAAGACCGTGACACCAATATCCGACGGGTCGGCTATGTCGCCGGCATGGTGACGCTGCACGGTGGCACCACGCTCTGCTCGGTGATCAGCCCTTATCGCTCCATTCGCGACGAGGCCCGCAAGATGTCCAAGGGTAACTTCGTCGAGGTCTATTGCAGCACCCCGATCGAAGTTTGCGAGCAGCGCGATGTCAAGGGGATGTACTCGAAGGCCCGTGCCGCCGTCGCGGAAGGCAAGCCCATGGGCTTCACCGGCGTCGATGACCCGTATGAGCCCCCGCTCAATCCCGAAGTCACTCTCGATACCAGCAAGCTCTCGGTCCAGGAGTGCGTCGACACGATCATCGACAAGCTCCTCGAGCTGGGATACGTCCTGCCCCACGGACATATCGTCGAGTAAACATGATCGCCGGGATTCCCGCCACGAACACGACAGCCCACGGCCCATCCGCCCCGACTCCATCGGGGTTGACGGGCCGTTCGTTTCGATCTCACCTGGACAAATCCTGACGAATCGATACCGTTTGCTAGGCGATGCACGATCCATCTCTCCCCCTGGAGGTCGGGAGCATGTTCACACGCGGGGGTTTAACATCTTCGGTGACCGGTGGGCGATGGATAAGAACGTGCGTCGGCACGTGCATTCTGGCGTGGAGTTTTGGCGCAACGGTCGTTGGGCAGGAGAGTGCGCCACTCCCGCCGAGTCTTCCCGATTTGAGTTCGCATCCTCTCGACACCAAGAATCCAGCCGCCGGTGCCGCGGCCGGATCACGACAGACCCCGACTTCCGACGGCTCGATCCTCCCGCTGAACGATCGGAGCCTGAACGAGAGCGACTTCGCGATGGGCCAGACCTGCGCTTCCCAGCAGGACACGACTCGGGCTCTCATGTACTTCGGTCAGGCGCTCTCGCGAGATCCGGGTCACTTGCCGGCCCTACTGGGTCGAGCACGAATCTTGTACGATCAAAGACAGTTCGTGGCAGCGTTATCGGATCTCGACGACCTGATCCGACGGGACTCCAATAACGCCGAGGCGTACTTCCTCCGCTCCCGGATCAATGACAATCGCGCGAAGTTTGCGGACGCATGGTCTGATATGGATCGCTCTGTCGAACTTCTTCCGGGCCGTGATGACGCTGCTCGCCCGTCATGACTGGGACCGTGCCCTCGCCGACATGGACCTCGCCCTCACGATCGAGCCGCAAGGTTCTCCATGCTATCTCTTCCGCGGCATCCTGAACGCCAAGAAGGGCCGGCTCCTGCCCACCTGCCGGGACCTCGCCGGGTTTCTCCTCACGTTCGATCAGACCGAGTTCCAGTTCTTCTGCCATATCGAATTGCCTCGGGGAACACATCCCTGTCGATTCGAGATCGGGCTCTCGTGGAAGTCAAAGAGCGATCCCAGCAAGCCAGAGCGCCACGCCTCCGGCATCGACGAGGAATGCGTCGAGATGGGCATGTAGCGACTCCTGGCCGCGACATTCGGGGAATCCCGGTAGAGCAGGCCACTCCGAACCAGCCCTCGATTCCCCGGGCGAGCTCGCCGCCTGGCTCCCGTGGTCGATTCGCTACTGCCGGCACTGCGGGAACCGACCAGGGGTGGTTTCGATCGAACCCAGGAGCTTTCCTTTTCACAGGATCAACGCGATTCCAGCGCCGCGGGTAGCCCGGTCGTGATGTCGGGGTAAACCAATGTGATGCCGAGCCCACTCTTCATTCGACGGTTCACAACCCGCTTGTTGGTGGCGTCGCGAGTCGATTCGGGGCTGCCCATGGAAGTAGGCGTGAATCGAGGCTCAGGCGCACCGAGCGCTCCGGCCGCCACGGAGTAATACTCGCGACGGGTGACCGGGCGGTCGTCCGCGACCACATAGATCGACGGGGGTTTCTCGGCGTTGAGGGCAGCCGCGGACACCTGGGCAGCGTCGTCGATGTGGACCAGGTTCAGGAACTTGTCCGGGTCGCCAGGGATCGGCTCACCCCGTTCCAGGGTCGTCCGGCGCACGATCCGGTTTGGCCCATAGAGGCCCGCGAATCGCAAGACAACCGCGGTGAGGGAATGCGAATCAACCCAGGCGCGGACGCCTCCCTCGGCTTCCAGGCAGACCCGGCCCGACTCGTGCAGTGGCTGAGTGGGCGAGTCCTCATCGACCCACTCGCCGCTCGTCTGGCCATACACACCCGTCGAGCTGGCGTAGACGATTCGCCTTGTCGAGGGCGGGAGATGATCCAGGACGTTCTGCAAACCGTCCACATAGACGGCCCGCATCGCGGCCCCCGCGGAGCGGTCGAAGCCCACACAGTAAAAGACCCGATCGGCCCTGGGCAGCCCGTGCAACGAATCGGGCTGAAGCACGTCGGCGATGACCGGCTCGATGCCCAGTCCGTCGAGCTCTGCGGCTCGACCCGACGATCGGACCGTACCGAAAACGCGTCCGCCATCTTTGAGGAGCCACGCACCCAAACGACGCCCCAGGTAGCCGCAACCGATGATCAGGGTCGTCATTGATGATGGTCGATCCAGGGCCTGTTGAATCCGTTTCGTTACCTCGAATGCCGATAACTTCTGCCTAAATAGTCGATTTCGTCGCTCATCGTTACGGCAACACCAGCGAAGCCAACGAGTCTTTGTGCCGTTTTGTAAGTCCTTCCGAATTAGCAATCTGCGCCCCGATTTCAGAAACATAATGTGCCGGACGAAGCAACGGATTCCGACGTGCAAGATAGGTAGACGATAAGAAGTAGTTCGGCGTCAGCACTCTTCCGCCATACTTCAGCACATGATCAATAATGGAGAGCAACTTCTCAGGGTTCCTTGTGATGCCCTTGAAAGAGGGCGAGAAAAAGAGATCGGCCTCTCCTTGCTCGATCTGTTTCAGCACGGACACAAGTTCGTCGTCAAAAGTCGGATCAATTCCGCTCACGACCACGCTATGTTGCTGAACGTCCCTGGTAGAGGTAGAAGAACCCCTCGTCTCCTCCTTCACCAACGGCAGCCTGCATTCGATCTCGCTTTCAGATGAACTGCCAAGAGAAGCCAAGACATTCCATGCATTGGGAAATCGATGGGGCAAATCGCCAAACACATCCCGGGTTGGCTGGACCTGAAGTCCGTCAAGTTCGACCGCCTGAAAGTGCTTAACTGCTTCAATCGTAATCCAAGGCATTCGCTCATCTGGCAGAAAGATTCTCGTTGATCTTAGAATCTTGATATATGAATGAGATGCGCCGAGATCCTCGATCAGGCTGTTTCTCACAGCAACGACAACCAACGAGCGGATTTCGTTTCCGGCACTTTGTGGCCTCCAGAAAGAAGCTTCTTCGTTGCCGAGAAGGAGAATCGTGCGTCGAAACGGCACATCGTTCCAGTGAGATAGAAGAGATTCGAGCCTTAATCTCACATCTTCAACTACGATCTCCCACTGGCGTTTGCTTAGACCCAGCGACCGGAGTTGTGGGATGAGGACAGAGTGCGTGTAGCCTTGAACCAAAGTCATCGAGTTCACCTCATTTGTGTTGGGAGGCGGACTTAGGACAGGTCAATCCTGGGCATCTTTTCACGGTCCTCCCACCCTCGAGCCACGAGATCGGCCGGCCGGATCGCATCGTCTGCGGTCCATTCGAAAGGCTCAACCCTCACGGGTCCATCGTTGTCGCGGAAAAACCGTATGCCACAATCGGCAGCGAGGTAATCGATCAATTCGGGGTGGTGCGAGATCAGCAGACACTGACCTCCGGTTTTCCTCACCTTGTCGGTGAGCTCGATGAGCCAGGGCTGGATCTCCCAAAGCGCGATGGAATTATCCGGTTCGTCAATGCATAGCGTCATGTCGGCTCCGATAGCCGCGTGAAGAATCGTGTAGAGGGCGACTAGGGTGCGCTGGCCGGTGGAAAGCTGCGTGAGGTTGAGGGAATAGCCCGTCGATGCGCCGCCGGAGTCCGAATCCGGAGAGCCGAAAAAGAACTTCATCTCGTACTCGCTGGCACCCTGACGCAAGAACTTGAAGTCGGTACATCCGGCGATGACACCTGGGCGCAACACTTCGTCCAACTGACGAGGTGCTTCGCGTAATTCGAGCTGGAGATGACGGATCCAGGAGGGCAATTGATGGAGCCAACGATCGGGGTTGGGCTGTTCCTTCTGGCTCCGGGATCTCATTCGTAGGGTGTCGGGGGAGAGAATAAGAATGCGATTCAGGCTGTCTCGGAACCAACTCAGAAGTGTGTTGTCTTTCTGCTCCGGGATGGTCTCGATGGCCGATTGCGACCAATCGAACGGGAAGACCGGCCCCGCGCTTCCGTCATCCCGAAAGAGATGGGCTTCCTTGCCGTCGAATTGGTACAAGGTTTTCCGATCGAACCGGAGTTCTTCGTTCTTGATGCGGTTCTTCCGCGCGGGGCGATCGTGCTCAATGACGAGCTGGTAGAGATATTCTCCTCCGTTACCTTTTAGGCCCAGCTCGAACGTTTGCTCTGGCCTCTGGTCCCAGGCGGTTAGCGTTCGATGCGGGAAGGTCGAATCCGTACGCTCCCCCGCGACAACGAACTTCCTAAGCCTCTGCAAAACATTGAAGACGGCCGTCTTCCCCGTACCGTTGGCACCTATGAGGAGCTGCAAGAGTCCCGGCTGATACTCGAAGTTGACGAAGCATTTATAGTTATCGATGTAAAGGCTGCTGATCACGATCCCCTCCTCAGCCTGACACCCGCCATCGGATGGCCAACTGCCTGCGGTTTCACCTATATCGGACACGTTCTCGATCGAGTCGATCGCATCGAGGTCCCTCCGGCCGGGGTTCTTTTTATCGTACCATAAGGACTCATTGCAGCGATCCCATCCCGCGAGATGCGGTCGAGCTGGCCGCGGATCACCCAGCTTCGGAGCCTATCTCGGGATGATCGGCCAATGGAGCCGCCGGCGCCTCGGTCTCGGGACAACCGGCGTCGAGGTAGCCCTGGAGCATGATCTGCGCGGCGAGCTGGTCGCGCAGGGCCTTGCGCTTCTGACGCGTCAGGCCGGCATCGATGAGGCGCTGCTCGGCCTCGACGGTGGAATAGCGTTCGTCGAAATAGACGACCCTCCGCCCCGTGATCCCGGCCAGCCAGTCGCCGAATGCGCGGGCCAGCGCGGCGAGCGGACTCTCTCGCCCGCTGGTATGGAGCGGCAGGCCGATGACGATCCGATCGACCTCGTTCTCCGCGACGACTTCACGATAGTGACGCGCGTCGTGCTCGGCCCCGCGCAGCGCGTAAACCTCAAGCGGGAAGGCGATCGTCCGGCCCGGATCGCTCAAAGCCGCTCCCACCCGCCGCGTGCCGTAGTCGAGACCGAGGATGCGAGGCATGGATCAAATCCTCCGGCGGCCATCTCCGATGGCTCCTCTTGATAAGACGTCACGGCCAGACGAGTATGTCCATGATAGCGGAAGATCTCGGCGATTTCGCCGTGAGTTGACCCAGTGCGGGGTCACGATGGCGGTGCGGAATGGCCGATCCCGTCCCATTGAGAAATGAGACCCCACTGATGATTGTATCAATTCGGCCGGAACAGCCAGCCGATGCTGCCCCGATCTGGCGGATCCTCGAAGCCGCTTTCCCGACGGCCGCCGAGGCCCGTCTGGTTGAATCGCTCCGTGCGGGCGGCCATCTCTGGGTTTCGCTGGTGGCTGAGGTGGACGGCGAGATCGTCGGTCACATCGCCTTCAGCCCGGTCGAGATTGAGGGCGTGGCCGGCGAGGAAATCGGCGTCGGCTTGGCCCCGGTCGCGGTCGCCCCGGACTCCCAATACCAAGGCATTGGCAGCCGCCTGATCCGCGAGGGCCTGGCGGCCTGCGAGCGCGCGGGATATGGCTTCGTCGTCGTGCTGGGTGGGCCGGCGTATTATCAGCGCTTCGGCTTCACCCGGGCCGACCGACGAGGACTGGGCAATGAGTACGGGGCCGATGAGGCGTTCATGGTGCTGGAGGTGAGAAACGGCAGCATCCCGGCGAACGGCGGCGTGGTTCGGTATGGTCCCGAGTTCGCCGAGTTCGCGATCTGAAGGAGCTGGAGAATCAATCGGATTGACCGTCGATGCAAGAGACTCGACTCACCAAGGCCGCATCCGGTAAACTGATACGTATGCTCAGCGGACCAGTCCAGTGAGCTTGACGTCGCTTTTTTCCAGACGCCCGTCTCGCACTGGATCCGGATTGGCCACGAACGGATACAAGCCCATTCGAGCTATCTCCGGGGGAGTACACTATGCAAGCCGAGACGTCATCGATCAAGAATGAGGCCAGGCGAATCATCGACCAACTTCCGGAAACGGCATCCTGGGAGGATCTGATCTACCGGATTTACGTCCGACAATCGATCGAGGCCGGTCTGAAGGATGCCGACGAGGACCGCGTGGAACCGGTGGAAGAGGTGCGCCGCTCATTCGGACTACCCGAATGAAAGTTGTCTGGACTCAGAATGCCAATCGCGAGTTGCGTGCGGTTCACGATTATATCGCGCAGAACTCACTGAAGTATGCGCAAGGGATGGTGGATCGTATCACGCGGCGGTCCAAGACCCTTGCCCGTTTTCCGCGCCTGGGGCCGGAGGTGCCTGAGTACGAAAATGAGTTAATCCGTGAACTGTACGAGCATCCGTATCAAATTATCTATCGTATTCGTGAGAAGCGAATCGAGGTTCTGTCCGTGGTCCATGGTACGAGGTTGCTTCCACCGGATGCGCCCGGGACGCCTTCCTGAGCTTCTGAAGAGCACGGCCCCATGCACCAGATTCCGGGTTATTCCCTCTGGCTGGGTCATGTCGGTGATGTCCGCGACTTGCAGGGCATCCACGCGGCGGGCATTCGCGCCTTAGTCGATCTGGCACTCAATGAGCCCCCGGCAACGGTGAGCCGCGAGCTGGTCTATTGCCGGTTCCCGCTCATCGACGGAACGGGCAATCCGCGCTGGCTGCTTAGGGCAGCCATCCAGACGGTGGCTGTCCTGTTGCGATGTGACACGCCCACCCTGGTCTACTGCGGAGCGGGCCTGAGCCGCTCGCCGTGCATCGCCGGGGCGGCGATCGCCCAGGTTCGAGGTTGTCCCGCCGCCGAAGGGTTAATCATCGCACTTCAGTCTGCCGCGGCCGACGTCTCGCCGGGGTTATGGGCCGAGGTTCAAGAGATCGTGGAAACCAGTGGCTCACGCCCCCGGGTGAACCGTATGGGTCGGCGGCTCGACGTCGAAGACGCGGATCAGGGTCACGGCGATCTGGCCGCCGAAACAGACGTCGACATCGCTCAGCGGCCGCCGTGCCCGTGACTGGTAGTTGCCCGTGTAGACGGCCTGACCATTCTCGACGCGATAGGTCAGGGGCAAGGGGGAGGGGTCGAGCGGACAAAAGACAATCTGGGGATCGGGATCGTGCGGACCGGGGTGGGGGAAATTGACGTTCCAGAAGGTGCCAGGTTCCCTGGGCAAGGCCAGCAACTCGCGGAGGACCCTCGCGGCCCATCGGGCGGCACGGGGCCAGTCGATGACCCGTCCGCGTGCGATGTAATGCGACAGAGCGATCCCCGGCACGCCATGGAAGACGCCCTCCCGAACGGCGGCGACCGTCCCCGAATGATAGACGTCCGCACCGAGATTGCCACCGGCGTTGATCCCCGAGAGGACCCAGTCGATCCCCGGCGTGAGGTGATCCAGCGCCAGGCGAACGCAATCGGCCGGAGTTCCCGCGACGGCCACGCGGTCCTCGCCAAGTGGCGTGATCGCGATCGGGGCGTGGGTCGTCACGCTGTGCCCGCACCCGGAGACCGGGCCGATCGGAGCGACCAGCCGGCAACGACCCAGTCCCTCTGCCGCCTCCCAGAGTGCGGCCAAGCCCGGCGCGTCCCAGCCGTCGTCGTTGGTCAGGAGCCAGGTCGGTAGGGGGCGACTCAACGCGGTCTCCTCGATCGGCAGGTGTGGGACCCACACGGTTCAGCCGAAACCTCGCCGCCTCTGAGCATCGGCTGGCGTCCCGCTTCTCTGGGATTGTGGACGACCCATCTGGGAAAGTCAAAACCTGAAGTCGCGCAGTCTTCCCAGTCGGGCGTCAGGTCCTGTCAGGCTGGAAAGCCTGACCTGCTTGTGACAAAGTGGTTTGCGGACCTCATCCCGATGGCCAAGCACCGCGGGACTTGATAAGTTGTTTCGTTGCAGATCGTGGGGAGATCCAGTGAATCCGGGACGAGGCGGATCGATGGCAGTTTTTTTTCGTCTGGACGGCCAGGTCGCTCTGGTGACGGGGGCTGGTCAGGGGATCGGTGCGGGAATTGCCCGGAGACTCCATGCCGCCGGTGCCCGGGTCGCCGTGTTCGACCGCGAACCGAATCTGGCCCGCACCGTTGCCGTGGAGATCGATGGGCTTAACCTGGTCGGAGACGTCCGCTCGGAAGAACAGGTCGCCAGGGCCGTCGAGCAGGCCGAGGCTCGGTTGGGGCCACTGTCGATCCTGGTCAATAACGCCGGGATCACCGGCCGGACCGACCAGAGCTGGAACCTCCAGGTCAGCGAGGTGCGCGAGGTCTTCGAGGTCAACGTGATCGGTCCGTTCCTGTTCTGCAAGGCCGCGGTCCCCCGGATGCTGGCCCACGGATACGGGCGGATCGTCAACGTGGCCTCGATCGCCGGCAAGGAGGGAAACCCGACGCTCATGCCGTATTCGGCCTCCAAGGCCGCCGTCATCGCCCTGACGAAGTCGCTGGCCAAGGAGTTGGCCGGCAAGAGGGACATCACCGTCAACGCGATCTCTCCGGCGGTCATCCAGACGGCGATCCTCGACGGCGTCGCGCCGGCCACTGTCGATTACATGATCTCGAAGATCCCGATGGGGCGCACTGGGACCATCGACGAGGTCGCGGCCCTGGTCCATTACCTGGCCAGCCCGGAAGCCAGTTTCACGACCGGCCAATGCTACGACATCAGCGGCGGCCGGGCTACTTACTGACCGATTCCCCTTTGGACGAAATCCGGCCGGCGAAGAGGCGAGCGATCCGAAGACGAGTCCCCACGGAACCCGGCCCACAGGTTTGACGGAACGAGACGATGGATAGACCCCCCTACCCCATCCCCGGCCCGCGCCCCGAGGACGATCACGGCGAGTCCATCGCGCCGCGAGGCGAAGCCGAACCCGCCACGTGGACGCAACAGCGGGCCGCGGTTCACCCGACAGCAACGCCCCGGCCGTATGAGCCTCCCATCTCGGCCCTGGCCCCGCTGTTCCGGAATCGCCTGGAGAAGATGTACGCCTGCCGGGTGACGTTCGCCATCGACATCAACACGCGGCCCACCACGCGCGTGCTTGGGGGTTATTACAAGTCCCGACGTTTGGTGCGCGTCTACTCCCACGATCGCAAGGAAGGCCGTCGGCCTCTGAGCGAGCTGTTCGACACCTTCCTCCACGAGGTCGCACACCATCTCGAATACACCGAGCCGCAATCGTTCGGTGCCGGAGGATGCCGCCGCGTCGCTGGACGGATGCACAGCCGGCTCTTCTGGATGATCCTCGGAGATCTGAAACAGCGCTGGGCCGATTTGCAGGCACGGCACTGGGCCGAGCTGCGAGCCCAGCGCCGCCCTTGAGATTCATCTCATGCGGTTTGAACGGATCCTGATGATCCTGGGCCCTACTTGGAAGAGAGACCCAGCTCCTTGACCTTGGCGGCGACGTCCGTACCGGCGCTGTCGGGTTTCACGGCCTTGTCGATCTCCTTGATGGTCCCGTCCTTGTCGATGTAGAACGTCCAGCGACTGGCAAAACCGCGGGCCGAGAGGACGCCGTAAGCCTTGGCCACACTCTTGTCAGGATCGCTGAGAATCGGGTAGTCCAGATCGAGCGACTCGGCGAACTTCTTGTTTTCTTCGGGCGTATCGACGCTGGCCGTGAAATACGCCACGTCCAGCTCGTGCAGCGCCTTGCTATGAGCGCGGAGCGACTTGCATTCCCGGGTGCAGCCGCCGGTGAATGCCTTGGGGAACCAGGCGATGACCACGCCCGACTTCCCCTTGAAGTCCTCGAGCGCGTAGGTCTTGCCGTCGGATCCCTGGAGCTTGAACGGCGGCGCCTTGTCGCCAACTTTCAGCTCGGCTCTGGCGGTGCCGGACCCGCCGACCAGCACCAGGCCGATCCCAAGCCCCAGTGCGGTGATCATCTTCACCATACTTCGAATCATCGCAGCCTCCACGTGCTTCGGCCTGTTCAGGCAACATCAAACCCCGGACACCAGCGTGTCCGGCATCAGGTTCGAAGCCTAACAGGCCGCATGACCGGACGCAACTCACGGGCGGGCCGATTGACGGCAGGAATTATCGTTCGTTTTCCTGGCGACCATACGTTAAACTCTGAAGTGGGCGAAGATGATCTCCTGATCGGGATCGGTGTCCGACTCCTCGATTCTCCACCTGAATGCGCACCACGAGAAGGTGACTGATGCGATCTCGCCGTCGCGGCCTACGGCCGGCCTTGGATCAGCTCGACGACCGCTGCTTGCTCTCCGGGTTAACCCCCAGCCAATTGACCCACGCCTACGGCCTGAATGCGATTACCTTCACGTCGTCCTCCGGCGCGACGATCCAGGGGGATGGCTCGGGAGAGACGATCGCCCTGATCGAGGCTTACCACGACCCAACCGTCGTCTCGGATCTCCTCACGTTCGACCAGGGATACAACTTGCCCCAGACGACACCCACCGTGATCAACCTGGGAGGAGCCAAGTCGAATGATGGCTGGGCGCTCGAGGAATCGCTGGATGTGGAGTGGGCGCACGCGATCGCCCCCGGCGCCAATATCGTGATCGTTGAGGCCAAGTCACAGAGCCGCCAGAGCCTCTTGTTCGCGGTGGACACGGCGCGGCACCTCTCGGGAGTCGATGTGATCTCGATGAGCTGGGGGTTCAGTGAAGTCAAGTACCAGTCCTCCTCGCATTTCACCACGCCCGCCGGGCACACAGGAATCACGTTCGTTGCCGCCAGCGGGGATAACGGCCTGGTCGGCGGTACCAACTGGCCGGCGGTCGAGCCCAATGTCCTCTCGGTCGGCGGGACGTCCCTGATCGTCAGCCGATCGGGGACCTACCAGTACGAGACCGCCTGGTACGACAGCGGTGGCGGCTTGAGCCGCTTCAATGCCGAGCCGGGGTATCAGCGGGTCCTCCAGATGACCGGCAAGCGGAGCACCCCCGACGTCGCCTTTGACGGCGACCCGGATACCGGGGTCGAAGTTTACCAGACCGCACCCGGTACCGATCAGGGTTCGTGGCAGGTCGTGGGCGGGACCAGTCTGGGGACGCCCGCCTGGGCGGCCATCATCGCCATCGCCGATCAGGGCCGCTCCCTGGAGGGCAAGGCGAGTCTCGACGGCGCCTCCCAGACCCTCCCGACGCTCTACAGCCTTCCCGCGACCGACTTCCATACGATTTCTCCCGCGTCGCCTCGCGATGTGGTCGCAAGTGCCAATCTCCAGACCGGTCTTGGATCACCCGATGGCCCGTTGTTGATCGCCGGCTTGGTGGCCAGCAACATCTCAGTGCCGTTGACCACCTCGACCTCGACCGGCTCGGGCGCCTCCGATTCCGCGGTGCATCCCCGCTCCCGCCGATCGCACATCGTCAAGGTGGTCCATCCGACAAAGCTCGATCAGCCGGTCGAGCATGGTGACTCGGCCGTCAGGGTCTCGACCGCCGTCGCGAAGGCCTCCCACCATTCCGTCATCCGAATTGCCAGCGACTCGCGCCAATGATCGACTGATCCAGTGGCAGGTCCGAGGAGATGGACGAGCCCGGAAACGGCGGGTGACTCGTGCGGGACACCTCGGAGCGATTCGGGTGGATTGGTGCTCACTCTCGTCTGACTTCCTCTCAGAGCTTGTGAACGAATCGGATTGCAGATTCCGAATTTCAAATTCTAGAATCATAAGCCCTTGGCGGATCAGGCTTAACATTCATTTGGAATCTCGAATTCATTATTTGGAATATTTGGAATCCATTCTTTCACAGACTCTCAGATCTGGAAGTTGAAGACCTTGTTCCACCATCTCAGCAGCGCACAGGCCAGCGTACCCTGATACCAGGAAATGCGGAGACCCTCGATCTTGGCGGATCCGCAGGCCCGGTTCGAGCTCGAGATGGGGATTCTCCACCGGGATGATGATTTCGTAGACGGCCGTCAGCGGCTTGGCAGCGCCGGTCTCGCGATTGGGCTTGGAAGCCACTTCGCCTTCGGCCAGATTGGAGAGCTCGGTCGGGACCTCGTCGCTCTTGCGGCTGGCGATCTCCGAGACGACGCTCTTATAAGTGGTCTCGGCCTTGCCGGAGATCTTGAGCCAGGCCCGGTTGTCGGGGCGGATCAGGTTGATATCGGACTGGTCGAGGATCAGATGGGCTTCGAGGTGATGGGGATCGCCGATCTCGCAGAAATACGGCTTGTCGGAATGGGCTTCGGGATCGCTGGGGCGGCCAGGCTTGAGCCACTGGCCCACGCTCGAGTGATGCGGCACGCCGACGACCTGGCCGTCCCGGTTGGTCACCAGCGTCAGCTTGCCGAGCTGGTCGGTGATCTTCTCGATCATCGGCTCCAGCTTGTCGGCGTATTCCTTGTTCTGCATGGCCTGCGCCCGGTGGTCCGGATTCTGGTTCAAGAACAGGAACTTGGTGAAGCTGACGTCGTGGTCCTGCTGGCGCTGGATCAGCTCTCGATGCTTCTCCGGGTTGGATAGCTTGGCCAGAATGGTGTCCTTGGTGACCCACTCGCCGTTCTTGACGTTGAGCTCGACGAGGCGTCCTTCCGTCTCGACGTAGACGACCTCTGGCTTGGCCAGCTTGAGCACGAACGTCCCCTGGACGCGCAGCGGCATGGGGATCAGCAGGATTCCCGTGACCAGCGCCAGAGCCGCCACGACGAAAGCGGTCGCACGTAACTTTTTCACTTTGCGCAGCCTCCGGGGCGATCGCAGAAACGTGATGAGATCATCGGATCGAACGCGAGCGACTTTCCAGGCCGGATGGGATACCCACTGAACGGATCAGTCCGATCAAAGCTGGAAGTTGAAGACCTTGTTCCACCACCTCAGCAGCCACCAGGCGATGGTATAGTTTCCGCCGTGGATCTTGGCGAATCCGCGGAGGCCCGGCTCCAGCTCGAGGTTGGGGTTTTCCACCGGGATGATGATTTCGTAGACCAGGTGGCCCTCGGTGGGCTGGGCCGCCCCCGTCTTGCGATCGGGCTTGGCGGCGATCTCGCCCTCGGCCATGCTGGACAGCTCGAGGGGGATCTCGTCGCTGGTATGCTTGGCGATCTCCCCGACGACGCTCTTGTAGGTCGTTTCGGCCTTGCCGTAGACTTTCAGCCAGACCCGGTCGTCGGGATGGATCAGGTGGATGTCCGTCTGGTCGAGGACCAGGTGGGCCTCAAGGTGATGGGGATCGCCGATCTCGCAGAAATACGGTTTGTCGGACCGGGTTTCGTTCGGCTTGTCGGGGCGAGGGTCGGGATCGCTGGGCCGGCCGGGCTTGAGCCACCGCCCCACGCCCGATCGTGGCGGCGCACCGACGACCTGGCCGTCCCGGTTGGCGACCAGCGTCAGCTTGCCGAGCTGGTCGGTGATTTTCTGGATCATCGGCTCCAGCTTCTCGGCGTATTCTCGGTGCTGAAGGGCCTGCGCCCGATCCTCCCGCTCCGGACTGTGCTGGAAGAACACGGACTTGAAGAAGCTGACATCGTGTTCCTGCTGGCGCTGGATCAGCTCTTTGTGCTTCTCCGGGTTGGACAGCTTGGCCAGGACGGTGTCCTTGGTAATCCATTCGCCGTTCTTGACGTTGAGCTCGACGAGCCGTCCTTCGGTCTCCACGTAGATGATCTCGGGCTTGGCCAGCTTGAGCACGAACGACCCCTGGACGCGCAGCGGCGTGGGGATCAGCAGGATACCCGTGACCAGTGCGACCGCGGCCAAACCGAAGGCGCTCGCCCGGAGCTTCTTGACCTTGCGGAGCCGGCCCGGCGTCCGCAGGAACTTGCCGATCTGATAGATCGGTGTCCCCAGGAGCGGTACGACCGCGCCGACGGCCAGCAAGTAGCTGATCGACTCGAGCTTGTAGGGCTTGAGGACCTGGGAGAGGAACCAGAGGATGGCGAAGGTCACGAACCATCGATAGATGTAGCTGGCCACCGCGTAGGTTACGAAGAGGTAACGCCGCGATTTCGGCATGTAGCTCTGGACCGGGATCTCCAGGCCCAGCACCTTCTCCTGGATCAGGTAGGCGAAGAACTGGGTGCTCTTGATCCGCAGGTTCGGGATCTCCAGCCAGTCGGCCATCACGTAGTAGCCGTCGTAACGCAGGAGTGGATTGGCGTTGAACATGATGGTGTTGACCGAGCAGATGAACATCGTCGCCATGGCGAGGCTGTTGATCAGCCCGGGCGTACTGTACCACCAGACGAATGTCGCGATGCTGGCCAGAAAACATTCGACGTAGATGCCCGCGGCCGAGATCCAGATGCGGCTCCACTTGTTCGGCAGCAGCCAGCTATCGGTCACATCGCAGTACAGCGCCGGGGTGAGGACCAGGAACAGGATCCCCATCTCGTGGACCTCACCGCCATAGTGCTTGGCCGTGAGGCCGTGACCGAACTCGTGAATGACCTTCACGACGCCCAGGCAGACCCAGAAACTCATGATGGTCCACCAGTTGAAGAAGCTCTGGAAGTCGGGGAGCTTGTCGTAGAACGTCTTCCAGTTGCTCACAACCAGACCGAGGGCCAGCAGCATCGACATCACGCTGATGGTGATGAACGTGGTGGTGAAGATCCAGCGGAAGTACGGGTACATCCGGGTCAGCAGTCGCTCGGGGTCGATGACCGGGATCTTGATAAAGAGGATATTGGCGAGGAAGCTCCAGACCTTGCGCCACCGGTTTTTCTTACGGCGGCGGATCAGGACCTTGGCGAGCTCGCCGCTGTCGATCTGGACGATCCCCGCCTCGTGGAGCTGGGCCACGAACCGCGTCAGGTCCTCGATCGAGATCGTCTGGGGCCGGTACTTGCGCTCGAACGTCTTCTTCACATCCTGGAGCGTCTGCTTGCCGTCGAATTGCTGGAGGAGGAAGTATTCTTCGATCTTGAAGCGGAAATACTTGAGCGCCAGGGGGTCCTTGATCACGTAGTGCGTCATCCCCTCGTAGAACTGAGGCTGGACGACCAGGTCCGGCCGGAGCCGGACCTGTAGGTGTTCGGCGGCTTGCCCGAAGGCTTGGGTGGGAACCTGGCTGGGAGCGGAACTCATCTCACTTGGTCCTTGGATCCTTGGAGGCTATCCGGGAAGCCCCCGAATGGGGGCATCAGAGCGTAGCCTGGGGCGTGAGCTTCAGGAACAGGAACCCACGACATTTGATGTCGCCCCTCCGGGGCTCGAAGGGCGGCGGTGAAAACCTCACTGGGCTCGCGCGGTCCGAGTCCCAGTGGCCGGGGTGTTGGCCGCGGCGGGGTCGGTGGTCAGGAAGATCGTCATCTGCACCTTCAGGCCCGGCTTGAGGTCGTAAGGGGCAGGATTGTCGAACTCGGCACGGATGCGGACGGCATTCTCGGCCACCGGCTGGATCTCGGGATCGACGAACGTGATCTTGCCCCGGAATCGCTTGCGCTCGATGGACAACGGTTCCGCGCCCGGCAGGGAGAGTCTCGGTTGGATCTCGACGATCTGGTCCTCGCGGACGCGATAGGCGTACTCGAGTGGGATGTAGGCATCGACGGCCAGATGAGTCAGGTTGCCGATATCGACGACTGCCTCGTTGGCGCGGACGCTCTCGCCGGGGTTCTTCATCCGCTTGATGACGATCCCGTCGAACGGGGAGCGGATCTCGTGCTCCTCGTAGGTCTGCTGGGCCAGGGCCTGCTCGGCCTTGGCGATCTCCTGATTCTCTTCGGCCTCTTTGATCATGGCGGTGGCTACCTTGAGCTCGCCATCGGCCTTGGCGACGTCCTCGGCCGAGACCATTCCCGGCTTGCGTTCATTGAGCCGTTTGTTCCGGGCACAGACCGACACGGCGACTTCTTCCTGGGCCTGGGCCTTCTGCTTGGGGCCGATGCTCTCGGCCTGGAGCCTGGCTTTGGTGACGGTCAGCCGGGCGAACTCGCGATGCAGCATACCGATCGTTCCGCCCTTCTTGACCGGCATGCCGATCTGAAGCTCCATCTTCTCGATGACGCCCTCGCGCAGAGCGGCGACCGACGACTTCTCGATCCAGGTGACATACGGCAGTTCCGTCAGGACCAGCGTCTGGACCCCTGGGGTCGCCGGTGCCGTGGCCCCGCCGCTCTGGGCCAGCGCGGCGGCGCCCAATAGCATCAAGGAACTCGCGGCCAGTGCTGCAATCGGCTTGGGTATCCACATATCTGAACTCCCCCTGAGTTTTCCGTTTTTCGTGTTCAGTTTTGAGTCCACAGCATCGTGCGCCGAACGGCCAGACAAGTTGCGTTCCGTGGCCGTGTTCCGTGAGAGCGTGTGCGAGAAGTCGTCCGTTTGTAGGGCGCTCGGCGAGCACCGATCGTTCTAACGCGGCGAATTCGGTGCTCGCCGAGCACCCGACAGAGCTGAAAACTCCTCAACGCAAGAACGGCCAGCGGAACAGGATCGATTCGTAGAAGACCTGGACGGGCTTGCGGAGCAGGTAGTAGGCCAGGCTGGTCGGGCCGCAGTCGACCCGAGCACGGACCTCGGCCCCGGGCCGCATCTCGGTGATCTGGTTGCGTTTCATGTACTCCTGCCGGACCTCGTCGGGGAAACCGATCGTCACCTTGACGACGTGCCGGTTCTTGTACTGCTCCGATTCGGCGACGTTCTCGGCGTTGGGAGCGATCTTGCGCACGAAGCCGTAGTAGCGGTGCTCGGGGCCGGTCATCGGCACGAAGGAGGCGGTCAGGGTCGCGTCGGGCTTCTCCCGCCCGGCCTTGATGTCTTCCTCGAGCTTGTGCTTGGCGGCCAGGATTGGCCCCATGTCGTCGTCGGGGACTTCGACCTCGAGGATCCATTCGCCTTCGGTCGAGGCGATCTGGAGCAGCTCGGTACCGATCTCGACCGGCCGGCCCATCAGGTTCTTCTTGGCCTCCCAGGTCGTGATGATGCCATCCTGCGGTGACACGATATTCATCGATTCGATCTGTTCGCGGATGATCTCGATCCGCTCGCGCGAGCTCTTCTCCGTGATCTTCGCCTCGTACTCCTGGGCGCGGATCTGATAGATATCCGTGTCGCCGCCGGCCTGAGCATGGGTCGCTTTGTCTTCCTGCCGCTTGAGGAAGGTATATTGAGTGGCAGCCTTGGTCTGCTCGGCCATGAGTCCCCTGAGCTCCTTCTCCAGCTCGGGGCTCTCGAGTTTGACCAGGAGGTCCCCCTTCTTGACCCGATCGCCGTGATCGACGTCGACCTCGATGACCCGGGAGGCGGGTACCGGCGAATAGACCTTGTGGCGTTCCTCCGGCAGGAGCGAGCCGTGCCCCTCGATGGTCAACGTGCAGGGGATGAACGCCATGCCGGCGACGACCAGCAGCACGGCCGCGAGCACCGCGCCGATCTTGGCCAGGGTCCGCCCCCGGAACATCCGCCAGGGAGAGCCCATCGCCTTCAAGACCGGCTTGAGGAAGATCTTGTGATGTTCCTGGGCGTTCCACAGCGCCGTCGAGGCGTGCCGGGAGACGACTTCGGTCCGGGCGTGCATGTCCGTCGGAGCCAGCTCGTCGCCGATCTGCTCGGCGACCAGGCAGCCGAACGGCACCTTCTCCTTGCTCTCGGCCTCCTTTTCGGTCTCGGCCGGCTTGTGCAGGAGCGTGACGCTGACGACCTTCGACCCTGACTCATCGACGTACATCTCGAGCGCATCGCGGAGGTCGGGCGCGAATCCGTCGGTGCTGCCGGTATACACGAGGTCTTCGCCGGAGCGGAGCACCGCCTTGCAGAGCCGGGTCAGCTCCCGGACCAGGTTCGACCGCTGCTCGACGACCTCCTGCCCGCTGACGGCCTCGACCATGGTCCGGCCGGAGATCTTCAGCGCGACGCTCAGCCGGTCGCAGCCGACCAGCCGCTTGCCGTCGTTAACGACGGAGTACGACGCCTCTTTCAGGTCCAGCGAAGCGTGGATCTGGTGCGTGAATCCTTCGAGCTGGTTCCAGAGCCGTTGCTGCGACATCATCTGCCGCATCTGCCGGTTCTTCAGGTAGGTGGCCGCCAGGTCGCACAGGTCGCTGACGAACCGGAGCGTGCTCTTCTGCTGGGCCGCGCGCCGCGTGGGATCCATGAGGATCTCCAGCAGCCCGCTGACCTGGTTGTCCACCATCAGCGGGGCGAGGATCAGCGAATACTCGGTCGGGTTGAACGCCTGGGGAACTCCCTCGATCACTGCGCCGGGCGGGATGATCTGGGCCTGCGACGCCTGGAGCATGCAGCCCAGCAGTGCGTCGTGCGGGGCGGTCTTGACCCGGCCGTCCATCAGGCCGGTGGCGCCGAACTCGACCTGATATTGCAGCCTCAGCCCGCCCCGGCCGTCCATCAGCCAGAAGGCGCCGCCGGTCGCGGCCACCGCCGCCACCGATCGGTTGAGGAACTCCACGTAAAACTCGGCCGGTTGGATGTCCGATTCCGCCAGGTCGGCGATCTCGGCCACCAGTTTGCGAATCTGGTTCTTTGTCTGCTCGAGCAGACCAGGATCAATGGTTTCTTCCGGCATGGTGGCACCAGGGGGGTAAGCGCCTGAAACCTGTGTCGACCCGCCAGGGCGAGCCCTCACTCTAGGAGACAACGATCACGAGACCGAAGCCGCCGTGAAAGCACGGCGCAGGTTGAACACCCACAACGGGACGCTCACCCCGGCGAACTTCCTGACCATTTTTTCAAAACCCGTCGGCTCACCGATCGTGGGTCGTGTCAAAATGGGTAGTCCACGGGGGATCGAAAAGGTGCGAGAGAAGTCGGGCAGGCCCGGTCTCAGGCGGTTGCGCCCCTGATGAAAACCCCCTCACTCGCCGTGCGGGCACCTTCTCCACCCCAAGGAGGGGGGAACGGCACACGGCGCGCCTTGAAACCGGGTCTGCGGAGTCCGTTCTGGGGACGTGCCGACCGTGTCGGAATCGACCTCAGCCATCCGACCGGGTGCCGCGGTGGGTTCGTTTTGCGTATTTCGATGACCTCGGACCGCGGCCCCGAAGAGAATGACGAGAGTCAATGCCAGGATCAGAGCGCGGTGAAACGGCAGCCTGGGATGAGCGATCGTCGCAACCGGTGGCGCCTTGGGTTCGTCTTGGGGATTCTGATGATCGACCGGCGGGGCTGTGGGTTCGTTTTGCACATTCCCGCGGTCAACCGGCGGGTCGGTGGGTTCGTTTTCCGGATTCCCGCGATCTACGAGTGGGGCCGTGGGTTCGTTTTCCGGATTCCCGCGATCGAGCGGCGGGATCACGGAACTCGGAACATCCACGATGGAACACGTCGGTGTCTTCGTCTCTGCGGCCTCTACGGTCTCTGCGGTGAAAGGATCGTCTCCGCTTGCCGCGACCAGGCCGGAGCGGCGGACCTTGATCAAGGTGTCAAGGCTCCGGAACAGCGACCGGCTGCACGAAAACTGGTAGCGGCGGAGGCGTTCTCCCTCATTGCTAGCGTCGAACGACAGCCGGGCCGCTTGCTGGGCCGCGTCGGCTTCCGCCTGCTGCGCGATGACCCGCGGCCCGCGTCTCCAGCCGCGCCATCGCCTGGTCCGCGAGGCTCCGGAGCACGGCGAGCCTCGCGGGTTTCTTGGCCGCGAGCCGCGGGTCCAACTGCCGATCGAGCTGGTCTTCGAAGTGATCCTCGAGCTCCAGGTTGTCGATTTCGTCCCGGTCCTCGAGGTAGTCCTGCCACTTCCGGGGATCCAGGTCCAGCGGCCGCTTCCCCAGCAGGCGGAGCGCCTTGACCTTCTCGTCCCACAACCAGGGCGCGCCCTGGTCGAGTCGGCCGCGGAGCTCGGTCCAGCGGTCCAGCAGCCACTGGCAGCCGGCCGCCGTGGATTCGAGGCGGAAGACGATGGCCTCGGGATGGTTGCGGATGTCGAGGCAGCGGTGGTCCGGCGGGCCGGGCCGCGGCGGGACCAACACGTTGAGCAGATCGTCCCGAAAGGCGATATCCCCGGCCGCATTGCGGTCGCTGAGGAGCCAGTCGCCGAGGGCGGCGACCACTTCATGCTGACGATTCGCCTCGGCGATCGGGACGGATCCGATGATGCGGGAGAGCTGGGCCACCTCGGCGCGCTCGGCCCGGTCCAGCTTCCAGGAGGCGTGCACGGCCTGCTCGACCAGGAACTGCTCGACGTCGTTCTGGGGCTGAAGGTCGGCGATCCAGGTCTCGACCCGCATCTGGAGGACGTCGGCATCCTCGTCGGGCAAGACCAGGGTCTTGGCGGTCATGCCGTGCTTGACGGCGTTAAACCGTGACCGGCTCTTGCCTTCGGGCGTGCGGGGCCCGGTGCTCTTCTGGGCGTTGCGGAGGTTGATGGCGGCTCGGTCGGGCTTGGTCTCGGTCGTGGTCATGGAAGGAGGCCCCGGGGGTGGTTGCCGCGGAAGGTGTCCTCAGCGTGGTGTTCCAGCGGCTGGCTTGACGGTGTTCCTCGGTACGGTACACCCCAGATGATCCGGGCGAGGTCATTCCGAGTTGCATAAGGCGTGATGGATGTCACGGTTTTCCGACGGCGGTGCGCGGGGATCATTCGTGCAACCTGTTAGTGCGTTAACGGTTACATCGGGGCGTGCTGAAAAACCATCACGGCTCGCTTTGCTGTCACAGGGTGAGCCCGAGATTCCGGATGGAAACACCGATCGAGAACCGCGTTGGGGTACAACCGACCTGCCATGAGTCGACCGCGCGGGTCGGGATGCCGCTCTGATCTGGGCCGACGGGCAGGGCAACTGGGGGGCGGGCCGGTGGCTGACATTGTCGCATCCGGACGCGGATATCACTTGCCCGCCGTCTCCGCTTTCGTTGCAATACTTGCAGGGGTCGCAGGCGAACCCGTCGTTGGCCGCGGCACTGGAGGCGTTGGCTGCGAGCAAACTGGGCTAACAAAGCGATCCAGCGGACCCGCGGCGCGGGCCGCTGATCTTGGTCGTTAGCGTGCGACACGAGGGTGTCGCGGGAAGTGTGTTGCTCTTCCATCAAAGGAGGTGACGACACTTGCTGTTCTGCCAGCAGTCGCCTACCGAGGCGTGCGTCGCCGGCAACGGCGGGGTGCGAAGCCCTCGGGACAACGTATCCTCACCCGTGAGGGTGGCGGCCGGAGCGCGAGCCGAGGTCGCGACTGCCAGCACCGCGGCGGTCGGGGACCAGGGGCGCGTGGTATGGCCAACCCCGGTGAACCGCCGGAAGCGTCGTAACCAAGAACCAGCCAAAGGTGCTGACAGGCTTGGACCAAAAGGTACGTGGCCAGGTCCGGATGCTGCTCACTCATCCGGCGCAGATGACGAGCCACCGGCGTCGAGGCGGGGCCTAATCCACCAGGATTGCTGTGATGCAACGTGGTAAGCCCGTCGTCTTCCCGCGAGGGTAGGCCAGCCGTAAGGCGAGCCGATGGGGCGGCGGGTCGAGGACGGGGGAGGAAGCGAATGCCGGCCGGTAACGGGTCGGATCGGGGTTGAGCCGCCCGGCGAGGTCACCCCGCGCGAAAGCGAGCTGACTTCCCCCGGGTGTCGGCGGATGGGAACCGACAGCCAACCGGCCCAGGGGGCAAGGCAGATCTGTTTCGGGCGGCAACGCCCGTAGGTGCGGCCTCCGCCGATCTTCGGTAGCCGGCTCTGCCGTAGTACCGTCCAGGTCGTCCCGGCCAATCGGGCGACCGCGTTCCGTAAGGGGTGTCGTGGGCCGGCGGAGCTGTGCCCGGTCGTGCCACGCAGGGGCGTTGACCGATGCTTGAGCCGTATGCGTTGATACGGTGCATGTACGGTTCTGAGGGGAGGGGGCGAGGGCGACCTCACCTCCTTACCCGACCAGCCGGAGTCTTGGCACGTCCTCGAACGACTTGTGTTGATTCGGGGGGTCACATGCAGTGCTCTATTCGCGGGCTGATGGGCGCCGTCCTCGTCGTGGCCTTCGGCCTTCTCGCCGTCCGGGGCGCTACCCCTCCGGCTCGCTGGCTCGTTGCGACCGCAACGTGCCTGTTCGGCCTCGTCGAGCTACTCGCCGCCTCCGCTCGTCCCCGGCGGCGATTCGCCTGGACCACGTTCGCCTGCGTCGGCTCGCTCTACCTCGCGTTGTGCTTCGGCCCGGGCCTCGATCTGAGCGTAGTCACGTACCTCCCGTCCAGCGCGGCACTCGATCGCCTCTTCACGGTTCTGTTCCCCGAGAGTTACATCGAGGAGGTGGCGCTGCGTGAATACTGCACTTGTCACGACTGTATCGCCGGTGTCCGTTACGGCCTTCAGGCCAGATTCCTCCCGCCTGGTCATGTCGGCTGCGCGTTGCTCGCGGCGGCACTCTCGGGACTGGTGGGTTGGGGGCTCTCATCTCATCGCGAGGTGGGCTTACGAAACGAGGTGGGGGCGGAGCCTAACGAAACATTGCAGCGGACCCGCTGCGCGGGCCGCTGAATTTGGGCGTTAGACGGCACGATCGAATCCCATGTTAGGGCAAGTCTTTGGATGTACTTCCTGCGACTTCAGTTTCTCGTCCGGGTGGTCCCACCATGCCGGGGGGCAACTGATGGTGTGCCGTGACTGCGCGACCCAGTTCGTCCTCGGCGGTGGTCAATCATGCTGGCGCGCAACAACGGGCGAGCAACTCCAGCTCTTTCGATCCGATGATGAGAAGGATGTCCCGACTGGCGTGCGAGTCAGGGTCCAGGTCCGTGCCGTCCCCGACAGCGAGGTCTGGGACGGCATCTCATACCTGGATCTCCCCGACCTCGCCTGCCCGCATTGCAACCGACCAGGCGCTTTGATTCAATCGCTCGTGGTAGGTCAGACGTGTCCCGCGTGTCATCAGGGCACCATTATGGTGACGAGCTCCTGTATCTACTGAGCGCGGTCTCACCAGGCGATCCAGCGGTCCCGCTGCGCGGGCCGCTGATCTTGGGCGTTCGACGGACCATTCGCGGAGCGGTGTGCTCATGAGTGTTGGCACTTTCGGTTATCTCATTGACCTCGACCGGCTCCGTTCGGCCGTCGGCTCGAACGATCCCGAGCTGCGGCGCGCGATCGAGGAGCGCTTCGCGGACGATTTCCGACATAGTGAGGAGATCGTCGCGGCACATCATCCCGGACAGCTCACGCTCCGGCAGGCCCTGAGCGGCCTAATCGCGGGGGATGTTCCTGCCGATTGCGAGGTGGAGCACCTCCTTGCCTTCGAGATCCTGTGCAAGTTTCTCGGCGAGCGTCTCGACGATGATGACCGGCTCGGGGACCTTGAGGACCTGGAGATCCCGACGCGCCTGCTCAAGTCCGGGCCTCCGGTGAGGCTCCCGGAGTTCGAGGATCGCGTCGGCTTCCTGACGCCCGAAGAGACGGCCCAGGAGTGGGCGAGTCTCAAGGGCGCCGATCTGTCGCATGATGACAAGGACATCGAAGCCGCTCGACTGATGTTGCGTTCATTCATTGAGAAGGCTCATGTGAGTGGAAAATCCCTGGTTACGATAACCTGCTGAGGCGGAGGAACGCCTAACGAAGCGATCCAGCGGACCCGCTCCCCGGGCCGCTGATCTTTATATTAGGCGGCAGGCAGATGGCTCGGCACACGCTCTATGCCTATGTCGATGGCTCTAACCTCCACGATGTCGCCGCTGAGTTGGAATCGCATCTTGAACGCTTCGTCGCGGCGAAGCGTGGTGCGAGCGAACCCCTACCCTCGTCAACCAACGCCGGCCTGATGATCCCACGCTACAACCCGGCGACCTGCCGGATTGGGAGCTTGGGCTGAACCTCGATCTGCCCGACCCCGGCGACGAACCGCCGGGGTGGTTCTCCGATGTCGAGCGGATCGCTCGCTTCCTTGGGCGAGCTGAACGCCATTTTCGGCCTCGACTTCGTCATCGGCATCGGCGACAATGAGCGCGGTTTCAGCGAGGACCTGTTCTTCGTCGATTCGGTGGTCCCCGACCTCGGCCAGGTGAGGCGCGTTATCGGCGTCGGCGAAGGGCCCGCCTAGCCCATCATTGCAGCCGACCGGCTCCGCCGGCCGCTGAACTTTTCGTGAGCCAGGTGCCGAGCGAGGCAACTTGTCATTGGAAGGCCGAGGGCTCGCTTCGACGTGCGGGCAATGGTGCTTACGGTGGCGATCGTGGCCGTGATTCTTTGCGACGCGCCGCCCTGGTCGATCAAAGGCCGATGATCCGAGACAGTACGTCCTGGCGTCGTGGCCGACGGCGAATTTCGCGACCTCAAGTCTAACTGCAAGAGGGTACAATCATGCCGCGGCCGTTGTGGTCGGATTTCTACCGGGAGTATCCCGACTACGAGAACTATGACAGCGCCACCGTCAAGAAAAGCATCGGCGGGGCCGTGGACGCGGATTGGGTGACCAACACCTGTGCCGTCCGCATGAGCCGCGGGTTGAACTACAGCAAGCTGCCGGTCCCGGCCGCCTTCAGCGGGATGCATACCGTCAAGGGGGCCGACGGCAAGCACTACGCGTTCCGCGTGCGAGAGCTTCGCCTCTGGTTGCCGCAGGCGACCGCCCTCGGGGCGCCGGACTTCGAGATCACGAAGAAGCAGGGCGTCGATTTCGACAAGGCCACGCTGAAGGACATGAAGGGCATCATCGCCTTCGACATCCACTTCTCCGACGCGACCGGTCACTTCGACCGATGGGACGGCATGCAGTTCTCCCACGAGTCCGGCAAATCCACCGATTTCGGTGACGCCGGCCGTTACTGGGCACTGGCTACGCGGATCACGTTGTGGGCGTTGAAGTAGGGGACGGGAAAAGCGGGCGGGGGGAATTACGAGGCTTCGGAGTTACCTTAGACCGCCCAAGCACGCGCTGGGGGGGGAAATTGGTGTCAGGAAATTGGTGTCAGTTCATTTTTCCCGAAGGACACCAATAAATCTGACACCAATAGATATATTGACACCAATAAATCTTGACACCAATAAATCTCCGGCGTTAGACAACGGAGGGCTCCGACGGTGGCTCAGTGGGGCGGGCAGTTTACTGGCCTCTCACACCAGCCCAAGGTAGCGGATGCGGAGGCCACTCTCCGAACCGCGGTGGCCGCATTAAGGGCAGCGACCCCAGCGGAGGCAGCGACCAAGGCCAAAGCCGTGCGGCGGTTGGCCGCCCGTGTCCTTGACCTCAGGGTCAAGATGCTCAAGGCCCGGAGGAATGCGTATGGTCCGGTGGACCCCACGAGCACGTGGGCGGAACGTTTGCAGGAACCGGAGAGGGCCGTCTTGGCCGCGGGTGTGAGCGGCATCCTTGCTGAGTTCGCGGCGGCGGACGCGCAAGTGTAGCGGCCTTCGAACGAGGCGATGCAGCGACCCCCCTGTCGGCGGGCCGCTGAACCTTATTCTGGGGCGGTCCTGAACCAGAGCCGGGGTAGGCTCTTGCCCTCATAGCTTCGGTGCGGGAAAATAGGCGATGGAAAGTTCGTTATCTTCGCGCGCATCAAGGGAGAATTAGTTTCGAGAGCGTGTGCATGGATGAACACATTGCCCTCGTGCCGGATTGTCACGGTTCATACATTCCGGGGTGATCGGACGATAAGATGCAGGCAACGCCTTTTCCAATCGCTCGACGCGGAGCGAAAAGGTCGTGGTTCTGAGGCGTCCGAAGTCGATTGCTTACTCTTTGCGGGCCACACTGGGGTTTCGACCGATGTGGACGGAATCATCTGGGGCTTCAACCCGGATCGAGGAACTGACCCGATCTGGCGACTGATGAACCGGCTCAGAAGCGGGGACGCCTACCCTGGTCTCGTCCGTGATGATACAGCCGTGTTCACAGCCGCCCAAGGACATGGCTTGACGGTCCTGCGGTTCGACGTCGCCCTCTCGCCACCGAGTTTTCAAACCTTCCGCCGGAAGTTGTCTGCCGAACGGAGGCATAGTCGACACACGTACGGCTTCCCTGATGGGGATGGCGACTGCAACTGCATGACATGGATGGAGCGTTTAGGCTTGCCGCTGCTTACCGGGCGAATGGAGGAATTCACGGCGATCGCGGGCGTTGCGGCGGAGGTGCGACGCAGGTTCGGAGTATGCATGTAACGGGAAATGGAAATGAGACGATTTCAACAGCCGGAAATATCGCTCGAGACCAAACTCGGGCTGTTGGCGATGCAGTTCCGCAGCACGAGAGATGAATCAGTACGCGACAAGGTCACGGCGGATTACGAGCGTATCGTCAAGGAGTTGATTGCACGCGGGCAATGGGAGGAGATACCTGCATTTGAGGACATGCTTCCCGATGAACGGATGCCAAAATCCTTCTTTGAATATTGGTCGCTTCCGTTCCCTTACAAGCCGGATGGCCGGTAAATCCCGGGCAGCTCGGACACGCTAAACAAAGTGCTGCATTCGACGCCGGTGGGCTGCCGGAGCAAAGTCTTCCCTCGTGACCCGGTCTTCCCATCGGGCAGCGATACGCCTAATCATAAAGGATTGGAGTCCACGAAGCCGTGAGAGTGGTCACGATCATCGATGCCTTGTGGGTCGAGATCAGCGATGGGGGATGTCTCCGTCCCGTGGGCGGGCTTTGGAAGTACCAGTGGTCTCTTCATCTGGACCGTTGGCATCGTCGCTGGCAGTTCGGTCGGTGCGCCAACCCCCTCGGAGAAGTTGCTCAGAGACTGAGATTCGCCCATCGATTACCTTGGCCTTGTGACTCGTCGCGTCTTCACGGATCTGTAATGCGCATAGCGCAGGAGGGCTTTTGACATTACCCGATGTTCCGCCATCGGTCTGCTACCCCAGCGGGCGTCGCCGGCAACGACGAGGTCCGAAGCCTGGGGGACCATGGAGCCTCGATCGTTGGATCGGCCGGGAACGCGCGAGCTGACTCGGCGACTGCCAGCATCACGGCGGTCGGGACCTAGCAGTCCGGGACATGGTCAACCCAGGTGAAGTGCCGATAAAGGCCGTGATAATCAACAAGCCAAAGATGCTGTCAGGCTTGGACCAAAAGGGACGTGGTCAGGCATTGGGGGCTGGCCAATCCCCCGTCGCGGATGATGCACCACCGGCCGATAGGCACGACCTAACTCCCGGGTGATCCAGAAGATGAACGAAGTAACCCCGTTGTCTCCCCGCAAGGGAAGGCGAACTGCAAAGAACGCTGATGAGACAGCGGCGGAGGGATGAGGGAACAAGCCAATGCCGATCGGTAGTCGACCGGATAGAGGGTGAGTCCGCCCACGGACGAGATCCCCTTGCCGCGAAAGCGGGCTGACGTCCCTCGGGTGTTCCGTCACGAGAGAACCTTGGCTAACCGACAAAGGGAGACAAGCAGGATTCCTACCATGCGCGATCGAGCCATGCAAGCATTATATCTGCTGGGACTCGATCCCATTGCGGAATCGCAAGCCGACGGCCATTCCGATGGCTTTCGACTGGAACGCCGTTGTGCCGATGCGCTCAACCGAGTCCATCGCTTGGTGAGCAACCGGCAGGGTCCCCAATGGATTCTGGAAGGGGACATCAAAGCCGGCTTTGATCGCATCAGCCACCCCTGGCTGTTGACGCACGTCCCTATGGACACCCGAGTGCTGCGGCAATGGTTGGAAGCGGGTTTCCTGGAGAAGCATGCCTGGTTCGCCACCATGGAGGGAACACCTCAGGGCGGGATCATTTCCCCCGTCTTGGCGAACTGGACCCTGGATGGACTGCAACGGTTGCTGGCGGAACGTTTCGCCAACACACCGCAACAACGGAAGAACAAAGTCCACCTGGTCCGATATGCGGATGACTTCTTGATCACGGGCATTTCCAAGGAACTTCTCCGTGACCAAGTCCAACCTCTCGTGGCTCACTTCTTGAAGGAACGTGGCTGAGAACGTTCCCACGCGAAAACCCAGATCACGCATGGGGAACATGGCTTCGACTTCTTGGGACAGACCGTGCGACGCTATCGCTGCGGCACGGTCTTGACCAAGCCGTCAGCCCGTAACGTCAAGACATTCTTGACCAAGATCCGGGAAACGATCAAGAACTCGGGCGACCAAACGGCAGGAGAAATGATCCGGCGTTTGAATCAACAGATCCAAGGCTGGACTATGTATCACCGTTACGCTGCGAGCAAACGCACCGTTACCCACGTGGCTCATCGAATCTTCCAGATGTTGTGGCGGTGGTGCCGGCGACGGCACCCGAACAAGAGTCGGAAGTGGATCAAGACGAAATACTTCCGGCAAGACGGTCACCGCCACTGGGTCTTCACGGGACTGCTGCTGGATCAGAAAGGCCAGGGCTGGCCGATTCCGTTGATGACCGCAGCGAACGTGAAGATCATTCGTTACGTGAAGATCCGTAGCGCCGTCAACCCTTACGACCCGGAGTGGGAACTGTACCTGGAAGCACGATGGGGCTGGCAACTGGCCCAAACGCAGAAAGGTCGCAGCCGGATTGAGTTCTTAGGGAAGGTTCAAGAGGGACGATGCCTGGTGTGCGGTCAACCACTGGGGATCGCAGAGGAAGACGGTCACATCCACCATCGGATCTGGCGCAGCCACGGCGGTCTGGACACGGCGGACAACTTGGAGTTGTTGCATGCCAACGGTCATCGGCAGATCCACGTGCCAGAAGGACGGACAAAAGCAGCCGCGTCCCGCAAGGGGCGTTTGTGAAGGCTTGAGCTGCCTGAGGGGAAACTCTCACGGGCAGTTCTGAGGGGAGGGGGCGGCGGCAACGTCGCCTCCTTACCCGGCACGCACACCCTCGGAGCGACGCGGGCGCACGGGCTACGCTCCGACGGGATTTGCGTCGGTTGCGACATCTTGTGCAGAGCGGGCGTGACGGTTTGATGATGAGTCTGTGGACGCACGAGACGGCTCGGCGGCTCAGATGGGGGTCGGGGGTCAGGGCAGAAAAGGGGACAGGCAGAAAAGAGGACATAACTAAATAAATGCAGTCCGCCCAAGCCTGAGGATGGGCAGGATTTGTTAGTTGTGTCCTCTTTTCCGCCTTTTCCGCTTTTCCGGTCGCCATTTTCTCGGATACCATTTTCTCGCCAAGGTCTCGTTGCTACGGAGTCCCTGTTTCCGGGGCGTTCGAGTTGCCTTCCGTGTGAAACTCTGAAAATTCGGGAAGCACAAGCTTGCCCTCCTTTGCGCAGGGGTGGTTATACTACCCAAGTTTTCCGGCTTATCCACTTCACGATCTGGGGTACAGGTGCGAATGGTGGATGGTTGTCGGATCGGTTCGTCGTGTTCGCGATGAGGGGGGTTGTTCATGACATCCTGCGTTGCCAACTGGCTGACTCGGACGTTCCTGTGCTCAATTGACGATTCGAATCGCGGTCCACGTGTCCGCAGACTGCGCTTCGCGCCGCCACGCCTGGAGGCCCTCGAGGGCCGCGACCTACTGAGCGACACGGGCAGCGTCTGGAATTTCGTAAGTGCGCCGCAGCTCCATCCGATGAAGGTGAATGTGCTGAGCCTCCAACCCGGCGCGTCCCTCAATCCGATCTTCGTCGCGCCTTACGACCAATCAACCAACCCGAGTGAATTGGTTGGCGACGACGGCCCGCTGATCATGGACGGCTCCGGGAATCCGATCTGGTTCGACCCCCTTTCCAGCCGCAACCGGGAACAAGCGATCGGCTTCGAAGCTCAGAGCTTGTTCGGCAGGCCGGTGTTGACCTGGTGGCAGGGTACGATCTCGGGGATTAAAGCAAGCAAACTGCCCGCCGGCACGTCGCTGCCGGGGGGCCAGTTCGTCATCTACAACGAACACTATCGAAAGATCATGTCGGTCCAAGCACCGAAGGGATTCTCGATGGACGAGCACGAGTTCTTGATTACGCCGCAAGGGGACGCCTACTTCATCGCGACGAAAGTCGTCAAGGCGAATCTGACCCCCTACGGCGGCCGGAGAGACGGGGAGTATGTAGACCCGGAAGTCTTTGAAGTCAATCTGCGGACCAAGAAGCTGATCTTCGCCTGGAATATGGCCGCACACGTCCCCTTGAGCGATGCGATCGTCCCGATGACCACGACTCCGGGTCGCGCGTGGGACCCTTACCATGCCAATTCGATCGACGTGAGTCCCGACGGCTCGCAAATTCTGGTTTCCGCGCGCAACACGTGGGGGATCTATGACATCAGCCGCGATACGGGGCAGCTCCTCTGGCAGCTTGGGGGCAAGCAGAACCAGTTCAGTTTGCCGTCCGACCTGATCACCGGCCCCTACGCCTCGGCGTTCCAGTACCAGCACATGGCGCGGTTCGTGCCCGGAGGGATCAGCCTCTTCGACAACGGCGGCCTTGGCGCGCTGCCCGACGGCGGTCCCTACGGCCCCGGCCGCGGCTTGATCTTGGACCTGGACCTCCAAGACATGTCAGCAAGTCTCGCAAGCCCACCGATCTACCACGACCCGGCGCTCGATCCGAACAGCCAGGGCGACCTCCAAGTTCTCGGGAACGGCGATGTGTTCATCGGCTGGGGATCGGATACTCAATCCAACGGAGAGTTGAGTTCTTATTACAGCGAGTATTCCAGCAGTGGGTCGGTCCTTGCGGATTACGTCTTGGCCGGCCAGGACGTTTCCTACCGCGCCGTCAGCCTCCCGTGGGTGGGGCTTCCGCTCAAGAAGCCGGCGGCGGTGGCGGTCAGAGGTGCGGACGGGCCAGCGACCGTGTACGCCTCCTGGAACGGCTCGACACAGACGGTCGCCTGGGAGTTGCTCGCCGGCCCCACGCGGAGGTCGCTCTCGCCGGTCTCGGTCACATCGCGCACCGGCTTCGAGACGGCGATCGCAACCACAGCCGCAGGACCCTTCTACCAGGTCGAGGCGATCGGCGCCGGTGGCATAGTCTTGGATACATCCACCGTCATCCGCGCCCACAGCTAGGGCGATAAAGGGGTCGGTGCGCGATAAAGGGGGCAGTAGCCGATTCAACCTTTTGGCTCCTGACCCCTTTGAATTCCCTGACCTCTTTGAATCTCCGCGACGACGCCGACACCATTGAGGGTGGCGCGGGAGATCGTCCGGAGTGAGCAGCCGGGGCGGTACGATGTGGACGAGATCCGAGCCCGTTAACCACCCTGGGCTTTCTGGAGTGCTTCGCAGTCGGGTAGCAGGATCATCAATGTTTCGTCGCTGCCCGGAATCGCATCCAAGAGGTACCAACGGCCGCACTTCATACAGACACCGACCATCCGATCGGGGGAACCGGCATCTGGTTGATGGAGGTCGAGAGGTCCCTTGCAGGCTAAGCAGCCGCCAACGTCGAGATCTTCCGGCAATCTCGAGAACCGACGTATCATCAGTTGGACCACAACCTGTCGAGTATCTGGGCGCATAGATAAACCTTCGAGGATTAAGTCTCCTACCTCCAAGCTCGAACCGGCGAGCCTCGTGGTAGGTGACAGTTCCTCAGAGTTCGCACCGTCATCGCTTCTTACCAGCGATGATTGTGAGCGACGTCGCTCGGTCCTCGCGGGACTGTGTGACCAAGAGACTCACGCATTCACTCAGGAGTCGGACGTCGTCGCCCGGTATCTCGGTCCCTCATCGCAGAGCAGCCAGAGTGGCTCCGTGCCCGTGATTACCAGGAACTTGAGGAGGACTTCTCCCGGAAGCGTCACCCCGGTCTCGTAATTGAACCACGTCCGGAACGGAAGCCCGAGTTGATCGGCAAATTCAGGGCCCCCATGCTCCCCGAAGATTTCGGAGCGAATCAGTCGCAGGCGTCCCGCGATCGCAGCTTTGCTACTGGTCGGGCCGGATCGGCTAGGCAAGTCGTGCATAAGCTTTCCGCGAATACGAGTTCCTGAATTGCACCGCGATCCACCGGGGTGTCTAGATGGAGGTTGACACCAGAGCGGGTGACACTTCTTCGTTCGTCTACTATAGCAGATCAACGACAAGATCTGCAATGATTTCGGAAAAGTGAAAACTCTTAAGCTTAGATTATCCTAAGAACATAAAGTGACTTATAACATCCGGGTCCCAAAGGCGGGTCCCAAAGGGGATATTCCTAGTCCACGAAATCACAAACAACCGCTCATGGGCCGCAGGAGTTCACCGCTCGCCGATCGACAGGACCACGGAAGCGGTCCGGAGACCAGAGAATGGAACACGAAATCCACGAAATCCACGAAGCATTCCGGTATCGTGAGAACCAGACCCGAGAGAGCCGGCAGCTTCCTGTCCTGGTGGATGGTCATTTCGAATCTGGTGGACTCGGTCCCAAAGGGGACATTCCTTAACGATTCCCGCGAATTTGAAACATGCCACTCTCGTGAGCTTGATCATCGTCGCCTGCTGGAATCAGCGGGGTCTTACCCCTCGGCCGAACCCGATTGACAAACCCTTCCGACTTTCGTCAGACTAATTCCCTGGTCGTCGCCTGGAAATCGGATGCAGGGTCCATGCTGCTCGACTGCGACAGGGCGCAAACTCGACTCGTCCCGATGGAACGTCGGGCCCGCTAACCTCCTGGCCGTGAGTCCGCCGATGCTGGCTCGATGGGTCTTCACCGTCTGGGGTGCCTGGCTCGGGGCCCTCGGCCTGGCGGCGGCACTGACCGCCTCAGGGATCTGGAAGACGAACCCGATCCTCGCGGTCGGCCTGGCGGTCCTGATGTTCGCGGCGGGGCTCGGCCTGGTGATCGCGGCGACCGTCCGCCTGATTCGCGGTCCCCGGCGCGACCGGGCGCTGGCGGGCCTGCTCGTGGGGACGGCGCCGTTCTGGTTCCTGGCCGGGCACATCCTGATGGCGATGCGACCGGCGTTCAACCTTCATGTGCCCCCCGGGTGGCCGTCCAAGGTCTTCTCGCCGCTGGCCCGGCCCCTCCTGGACCTGGAAGCACGCTGGTTCTACCCGGAGCGGACGCCGGGGAAGTGGGTGACGATGGTCGGGGCGAAGGCCAGTGACGCCCGAGCCCTGGTGGCCGCGATGGACCGGCATGTCGAAGCCTCGATGGCCCGGCTCGACCAGTCCACGACCTGGCCGATCGTCTGGTATCGGGGGCCGATCTTCGGCTTGCGACATTGCGCCATTTACGACATGGCGATCGGGTCCCCTGTCGGCCTGTACCAGCGCGGAGCCGACGGCCTGACGGAGCTGGACCGCCACGAGGTCGCTCACTGCGTCATCACCCGGAACTACACGGCCCGGAGCGACCCGCCGAGGGTCCTGATGGAAGGGTGGCGCAGGCCAACCAGGGGACGACCGCCGAAGACCTGGCCGACACCGCCTGGAACGATCGCCAGAAGGGGTTGAGCTTGACCCTCCGAGAACTGGTCGCCCCGGATTGGTACTGGTATTCGGGGCCGGCGGCCTATAACCAGGGTGCCCTGCTGGTCAACTACCTGCTCCGGGTCTACGGTCCTGAGCCATTCTTGAAGCTGTACACCACCTGCCAGCAGGACACGTTCGAGGCCGACTGCCGCGCCACTCTGGGGGTTGGCCTCGACGAACTCGACGCCGCCTACTGGGCGGATACCGAGCAGATTGTCCGGCGTGCCGGCCCGCCCGCCCGGCACTGGCTGAAAGGCTTGAAGCTCGACCCGAGCATCGATCCCGCCGCCTGGGATGCCTTCCTGGCGGATTACTTCGCCGCCGCCGCCCGCCTCGTCGCCCCGTACGATCAGGTCCGGATGACGACCACGTCTCGGATCGAGAGGGAGACCAAGGCCGGCCGCGACGATCCGTACTTATATGAGGAGCGTCTCGCCTTGCTCCGCTCGGGCCCGTTCGCCCGCGTCCGGTTTCATCGCGATCACGACGAGGGGGCCTACCTGGCCCATCCCGACCATTCGCTCCGCGCCTTCCGCAAACTCATCCCCAAGATTGGACCCTGGACGATCCGGGAAGACGCCTACCAGGCCACCCCGCTGCAAGCCTACCGGCGAGCCCTGTTCAGGGTCGAGTGGGCGTCGGGCAATAATCACTTCGTCGCCACTCACGGCGGGGCGATCTTGCTGGAATACCCTCAAAACCTCAAGCAGAGCGGCTTCTCGACCGACTACGAAGTCGTCCAGTTCAACGCCATGACCGTCGACGGTCACCGCCTCGTGACGCTCCGGCTGCGGACAGGCCCAGAGGTCAAGGGCAGCGACCGAAATGATATTACGTACATCTTCGACGCGGATGACCTGTTCGTGCTCCGCTCGATCCACTTCGGAGAACCACTCCAGAACCGCGTCTCGGATATCCAATTCGAGTACGACCATCCGGACGGCCGCCCCGTCCTGCGCTCGTCCGTCAGGACAATACCGGCTCAGCATCTGACCAGCCGAGTCGACGTGGAAGAATGCCGGTTCGGGCCGATCCCTGAGGCTGAGTTTGCGCTCGAACCGTTTCTGGCCAGCCTCGGGCCGGGCCGGCCGGTCCGGCAGCAGGAGGTCGAGCCATCGACCGCGACGCTCCTCGACTGGTACTGGCTGGCGTTCGTCGTCGGCGGGATCAACCTGGCAGGCGGGTCCGGCCTGGCCCTGGGAAGCCGCTACCGCGACCGGCGGGCCCTGCGGGCGGAATGAAAGGGATGTCGTCGCCTCGGTCGACCGGGCCGGCCCGCATTGCCGAATGCCGGCGGATTCTTGCCATGGTAGAGCCTCCCCAATGAGAACGAATGTCCTTCCATCATCGGGGCCGACCCGCCCGTCGAATGGATGAGGTCTATCGGACGGACACGGATCATCGACACACCGGGCATCGCCACGTTCCTGGCCCTCAGCGCGGCCGACGTCGGCGGATTCGCCGCGGGGCACGGGGTGATACGCCTGGTCGCCGGCCCCGCGAAGGGGGAACCGTCTGGCACGGTGGCCGTGGGAGGCCGCTCAGTGGGGCGCTGCCCCTGACCGGGGCCGCCTGTAGGCTCTCCCAGGTTCGTCGCTCACGAAGCGGCCCCGACAGGTGAGCGCTCTCGAATCAGGTGAAGTTGAGCCCGTCATGACTCCGCGCGCTGGGTATGGTTCCACAGAGCGCTTATGCGCAAGACGAGCGTTCGGCGCTCTCACCAGGCACTGCGGAAGCGGGTGGTCTCAGCGGCTATACCAGGCCACCAGTTTTTCCAGCTCGCCACGCTGGGCCAGGGTGTGCACCAAGTACTGAATGTGGGGGAAGCCCAACATCGGGTTACCCCCGAAATGATCGTCTACGAGCTGGATCGCTTGCTCGACCGCTTTCACCGGGGACCGGTCCGTCAAGGCTCGCCTCAGCCACAGGATCATCGGCAGCGTGAGGACGAGCGATTCCAGGCCGGCCCAGAGCGTCAAGTCGAAGTTGGGCGGCCCGCAGAATTGCAGCGAATTCAGTTTGACTACATAATAACGTTCCAACGTCTCATCCAGTTCCGGCAGCTTCCCGAGGTTTTGCTCGACCGCTTCGAAAGTGGTTTCCGGAAGATATTCGTTGACGCGTGGCACGGGACCACGGCCCCTGACGAAGCGCCAGCCGTCGAGCACTCGGCCCAACCGTCTCGGAAGGCTCGAGGCCCCGGACACGTCGCGATCCCTGCGGGCAAAAATGGCCAGCAGGACGCGGAACAGGACCCCGCCGAGCAGCCAGTCGGGCGGCGGCAGGTCCGTGGCTTGGCGAGGCACTTCCGGTTCCACGCCGGTGCGCACTGCCTGCAAATACTCACTCAACCGGTTGCCTCGCAGGCCGTCCCACCGCGACTGGCTGCAAACGCGAGCCACCGCCAGGCATTTGCGCAGCCGCCGTTCCAGACGGTCGCCGCGGTCTTGCACGATCTCCATCAGCACCTGGACGACACGGCAGACATCCGGCCACGCAAGCGGCTGACCGGCTTGCAGCAAGGGAGCCGGCGCACTGTCACCCGACCGGCCGACGTGTCGCTCCAACAACCGCGATAGGTGCACCAGGTCTTTTTCCGCGGCGGCCACCGGGCGACCGGAATTCGCCGCGGCCGATGGGCAAGAGAAACGCATGCCGACGCGCCAGTGATTGCCTGCGGGTATCAGGATAAAGGGAAACAAGCGGCATACGAACGGTTTGACGTCGGCGCCGAAACGCTCTTGAAGCCGGCAGCGGTTGCCGGTGGTCAAGAAGACGCAACCCCCGTCAGGCCGATGGGTCAGCTTCCATTTCTGGGAGCCCCGACCCGCGGGCGCGAACCACGGCTTGGGAGCAACCTCGGGATCGTTTGCCAGATCCAGCGCTTCGATCCGATGCTTCTCTTCGTCAGTGATCACCGCCTCGATCCGGCAGCAATCGCTACAGCTCTGACAATCCCAGTTTTGCATCACGGGCAGATTTCGTAAGGGAATCGTCATAGATGCCTATTGCCTATCCGCCCGTGGTCGAAATCCTCGGCGACACGCTGGCCTTGATGACACGCCGAGAACGGGAAGTCTTGGTCGTTGCACGACACGAATACGGATATTCTGGCAATCGCCAAGGGAAGATTCAAGCGCAGGCGCATATCAATCAGTCATCGTGCCAGGTTGGGCTCAGTGGTCGCAGCCTGATCGGAATCCCGGCGGACTTGGGCCGATGTGGCCGGGAACCTTGCAGATTCAGGCGGGAACACGCACGTCTTCGTGTATCTAGTCCACGAAATCGCAAACAACCGCCCATAGTCCGCACGAGTTCGCCGTTCGCCGATCGAGAGGACCACCGAAGCGGTACGGATACCCGAGATTTGAACACGGATACCCGAGATTTGAACACGAAATACACGAAATACACGAAAGAAAACAGAGATCTTGGGAACCAGACCCGAGTGATCCCATCGCTTCCTGTTCTGGTGGATGGTCATTTCGGGTCTGGTGAACGAGATTCCACGCAAGCCCAACGAGCGAGCTGATCGAACGATCGATCTACGGGGACACTTCGGAGGGCTTCTTGCGAACGTACCGAAAGGCCATGAGGCCGATGAGAATCAGTAGGGATAGGACCACCAAGGAAATCACCAAGAAATCGAAGCTGTGCGGAGGAGGAGGTGGTGGAGGAGGAGGAAGAATCACCGCTGTCGTCGCGTTCGTGACCCATTGGCTCGACACGCCGGATGACGTCGTGAAGTTGACGACGTTCGCGGCAAATTCCCTCCCCAGCGCGTTCTTTCTCTCGAAATTGCCAGGCACCGCCGCAGAAAAGGTTACATCGAAGACGAGCGGGTTCAATGCCCGGGTACTCGTACTCGAGAGGACCCAGATGAACGTGCCGAATTCAACGCAGGTTCCCGGATTGACGAGCTTCCAGTCGAGCCCGGAACTCGGGGGATTGAACGCGATGTCGGTGGGGGTCAGGTTGAGCTGGGTGTTGAATCCGAAGCCGGCGATCCCGAAGTTCTTTCCTGTACCGGAGTACTGCGGACACACATTGGGTGTAACTGAGAACTCGACCACATTGGTCGATTTCTGGGTCAAGACGACGGTGACGTACGGGGTGGTTGTCGCGTTCCCCAGCACGTTCGATACCGTCAGGTTGACCGTGTCTCCCGTTGACTCTCGGCCCGCCGAGGCGAGGACCAGGGTGCCCACAAAGATGAGGGCTCGCCAAGGATGAGTTCTGAAACGACTCGGATGATTCGTCATCGAATGGCTCTTTCTGCGAGGAGTGATCTCGGGTCTCCGATCGCCGGAGACCTTTGGATGGAGATGCCAGCAACGGGTCATGTGCAGCCCTCCCTGGTTGGGTCTTCGCGCCGGCCTCGATCGGGAGGGATGAATCGGTTGGGGATCCGGGCGATGCCGTTGGCCGAGCCAACATAAGTCCAGGTTGCTAATAGCAGGACAGCGGCACGACATGTCGTGACCGCAGTCCAGGTCGGAAGCGAGTGGCCTGTCGAGAATCGGTGGGGGTAAGTCTCCATCCGAGGCCGATCGAGAGAAACGTCAACGCGAGTCCTGGTCGCCGAGAATCCTGCCATGGAATTGGATGAGTACGTATGGGCGTCGTCGGGCCCTGACCCTTGGATGATAACGTCGCTCGCATCGAGCCGTCCAGATTGCCGCGGACCTTGCGGTGTGCCCGGCTGGTGGCTGTCCTCGAGTTGGCCGGGGACTTGCAGGGAGCTCGATGGACTCTCGGGCGATGGCGGTTGGGCCGCGGGTCCGGTCCTCGGCGGATCGATTGCCGCGGGGGTCTCGCTGATGGACGAGAACCGATCCCGTTTTTCTCGGGCGAATTGGTCGAGGGCTTCGTCGAGGCCGAGGATGAAGCGTTCCCGGGCCGAGGAGCCCGTCGGGAGCGGTCCGGCGGCGAAGTTCTCGGGGAGGCCTGCCGCTAGTCCGGAGCCGTTCTCGAAGTCGTTGCCGCCTGATGGATTCATGCCCTGCCCTACCGAGATCTCCGTGCTGAACGAGTTCAAGCCACCGGATAGCGTCAGGGCCTCGATCGGGATCCTGCTGAGCTCGTCGCTGGTCGGCTCGATCGTCAAGGTCAGCAAAGTGCCAGCCAGCGACAGCGACGATCCCTCGAGGGGGACCAGTTGAATGATGTCATTCAAGGGCGGCGCGCAGGGTTGGGGAGACGGTGGTCCCGGCCAGGCTGAGGGCCACCAGGATGGCGACCTCCCGCCCCGCCGTGGCGGCGTAGAACAGCACTTGGTCGGAGGTCAGGACCGAGAACGACAGGTCCGTGGGGTTGGGGAGATCGCGCACGGTTTCTCGGGATGTCAGGACCAGGCCGTCGGTTCCTCCCGCGAAGAGCGCCAGGACGCCATCGCCGGCATTACCAACGACCAGGTTCTCGAAGCCATTGCCCGAAGGGAACGCGAACGCCGACAACGGGTCAGTGCCCGCGGAGGGGATCGTCGTGGTGACCGGATTCGGACCGTTGAATCCAGAGATCAGCGTCAGGTTGTTCGACTTGGAATTGATCGTCACCAGGTCGGTCCCACCGGCGAAGTTGCCGACGAAGCTGGTCACCGGGTTGGTCCCCACGGCGTAGATGATCGGGTCGGTATCATTGAAGAACCCGTCGCCCACGCCCGGCAGGAGTCGGACGTCGTTCGAAACGCTGTCGGTGACCAGGAGGTCGGGATAGGCGTCTCCGGTGAAATATCCCACGACCGTGGACACCGGCCCGGTGCCGCCGGGCTTCAGCCGTGGGCCCTGTGTGAAGTGAAAGACTCCTTGATTGAGCAGAATCGAGACGTCGTTGGAGCCCTCGTTGGCGACGATCAGGTCGAGCCGCGGTTTACCGTCGGGGAACCTTGTACCCGTGAGGTCGGCCACCGTGATCCCCACCGGGTTGGTGCCGACATAGTAGCCATGCCCGCCATTGACGGCGGGCCCGAACTGGCCGTTGCCGAGGCCGGGATAGATCAGCACATTGTTACTGCCGCTGTTGGCCACGATCAGGTCGGGGATGCCGTCGCCGTTCAGGTCGGCCAGAGTCACGGCGCCGGGGGCGAGCAAACCCATGGCATGATCACCCAGTACGGTCGAGCCGCCCGCGCCGTACTCGACGACGACGTTGTCAAGCCCTGAGTTGGCGTAGACGATGTCCTTCGAGCCGTTGCCTGTGAGGTCGGCCACGGCCAGAGTGATGGTCTGGTCGGCGTTGCGATAGGGCTGGAACGTGCCGTTCCCCTGGCCCAGCAGCACCAGGAGGTCGCCGAACGGGTTGCTGACGAGCAGGTCGGAATTGCCGTCGCCGTTGATGTCGGCGATCGTCAAGCCGGTCGGGTCGGAGCCGGCATCGTACGAGACGGGAGGCAAGAAACCGCCATGTCCGTTGCCGAGCTCGATGTCCACGCCGTCGGCGGTGAGGATCGCCAGATCCAGGATGCCGTCCTGGTTGAAGTCGGCCATCCGGATCACCCGGGCGGGTTGCTGGGTTGGCAAGGAGACCGGATTGGCGAAGCGGCCGTCTCCCAGGCCGGCAAGCAGGTCGAGCGTGTTCGAACCGGGGTTGATCGTCACCAGGTCGGTCGCCCCGCCCGGCGTGAGCGGTCCGGCCGCCACACCCGCGGTGTCGTCCAGGCTGATCACCTGGGATGAGCCGCTGGAGTCGTCGATGTCGGAAATGCCGGTCCCGCCGCGATAGACCGTCGGCGAGGCGAAGGTCCCGTTGCCCAGGTAACGAAAGATGCTGACCTGGCCCGTGACCTGGTTGGTGACCGCGAGATCGAGCATCCCGTTCCCCGTGGTATCGACGGCTTCCACGTCGGAGGTGCCCAGGCCGGTCGAGAGAATCAGGGGTGCCAGGAAACTCGGGGGAATTAACTGGGGGTTAACGGGACCAACGGACGCGCTCTGGTTGAACGCGGAGCCCAGGAAAACGGAGAGGGTACCGTCGGCGGCATTGCGGACGACGAGGTCGTCCAGCCCGTCGCCGTTCAGGTCGGCCGAAAGGACCTGCGCCGGGAGCTGGCCGGTGGCGAGCGAGGCATTCAGCCGGACGAAGCCGCCGTTGCGCCATGCGTAGAAGGAGATCGCATTGTCCAGGGCGTTCACGCTGGCGATCAGGGGGCCCTGATCGGTCTGCGGGAGGAATGCGATATCGCGCGAGGGAAAGCCCGGGTTGATGGTGACGGGGGGTGCGAAGGAGGTGGAGTCTCGAGCGAGCCCCTGGCGATACAGGATGTCGCCGGCCGCATCGATCACCAGCACGTCGTCAATGCCGTCGCCATTGAAGTCGGCCATCAGGGGCGTGGTATCGGGGGCGGTCGCATAGGTGCTGGCGCTCGCAAATGTGCCGTCGCTGTTGCCCAGCAGGACGGGGACCGTAGCCGGGTCGGGACTGATGGCCGCCAGGTCGAGCCGCCCGTCGCCATTGAAGTCGCCCGCCACCAGGTTGTTGACGTAGGTGCCGACCCCGAACTGTTCCGGCTCCTGGAAGGTGCCGTCGCTATTGCCCAGCAGGACTGCGACGCTGTCCAGGTAGGAGTCGCCGATGGCCAGGTCGAGCCGACCATCGCCGTTGAAGTCGCCCGTCACCAGAGACCCCTGGTAGGCTCCCATCCCATAAGCGACCTGAGGCCGAAAGGTGCCGTCGCCATTACCCAGGAGCACGGAGATGTCGTTGGAATACAAGTTGGCGACGGCGAGGTCGAGGTGTCCGTCGCCATTGAAGTCGCCCGTCACCAGGGAGCTCGGGCCGCTTCCTGTCGCATACGTGGCCTGAGCCTGAAACGTCCCGTTGCCATTGCCCATCAAGACCGACACGGTGCCGGCGTTCAGGTTGGCGACGGCGAGGTCGAGGTCTCCGTCCCCTTTGAAATCGCCCGCCACGATCGCGTCCGGGGAGTCGCCCACCCGATACGTGACCTGAGGCTGAAAGGTGCCGTTGCCATTGCCCATCAGGATCGAGACGGTACCGTCGGCTTCGTTGGCGACGGCGAGGTCGAGGTCTCCGTCGCCGTTGAAGTCGCCGGCCACGATCGCGTCCGGGAACGACCCGACCGCATAGGTCAACCGAGGCTGAAAGGTGCCGTCGCCATTGCCCATCAGGATCGACACGGTGCCGTCGTTCAGGTTGGCGACCGCGAGGTCGAGCCGGCCGTCGCCGTTGAAGTCGCCCGCCACCAGCGCACTCGGGTCGTCTCCCACCGCGAACTCGCCTTCCTCCTGGAAGGTGCCGTCGCCATTGCCCAGCAAGACGGAGACCTCGTTCGAAAGGCCGTCGGCGGTTACCAGGTCGAGCCGGCCGTCGCCGTTGAAGTCGCCCGTCACCGAAACATTCGGAGCGGCTCCGACCGGGATCTGGTCGGCGGCCTGTCCGTAGAAGCTGCCGTCGCCATGGCCCAGCAGCACCGAGATCGTGTTGGAGTAGCCATTCGCGACGGCCAGGTCGAGCCGCCCGTCTCCGTTGAAGTCCGCCGCCGCCAGGGAGCTCGGGGCGTTCCCCGCGGCAAACCGCACTTGCGGCTGGAAGGTGCCGTTGCCATTACCCATGAGCACGGAGACATCATTGGAAAACGAGTTGGCGACGGCCAGGTCGAGCCGGCCGTCCCCGCTGAAGTCGTCGGCGACCAGAGAGACCGGGTTGCCTCCCGTCGCGTACGTGACCTGCGGCTGGAAGGTGCCGTTGCCATTGCCCATGAGTACGGAGATGTCATTGGACGACCAGTTGGCGACAGCGAGGTCGAGGCGTCCGTCTCCACTGAAGTCGCCCGCCACCAGGGAGGCCGGTGATGACCCCACCGCGTAGGTCACCTGGGACAGGAAGGTGCCATAGCCATTGTTCAGCAAGACCGACACGGTGTTATCGTTCTGGTTAGCGACGGCGAGGTCGAGCCGACCGTCGCCGGTGAAGTCACCCGCAACGATAGAGGTCGGCGACGGGCCCACCGCGTAGGTCACCTGGGGCTGAAAGGTGCCATTGCCATTACCCATCAGGATCGACACGGTGTCGTCGAACTGGTTGGCGACGGCCAGGTCGAGGTGTCCGTCGCCGTTGAAGTCACCGGCGACCAGAGAGTCGGGTCCATCTTTGACCGCGTACTGCTCTTGGGTCTGGAAGGTACCGTCGCCGTTGCCCAGGAACACGGAAATTGTGTCGGAGTAAGAGTTGGCAACGACCAGGTCGGTGTTGCCGTCACCATTGAAGTCGCCGCTGATCAATGCCGACGAGTTTCCCGATGGGTTGTAGGAAGTCGGCGGATTCTGAAACGTTCCATCCCCAACTCCCAGATAAAGGTCGTTGGGCGTCGCGAGGTCGGGGATTCCGTCGCTGTTGAAATCGCCCACGGCGATGGGGGTATTGTAGACGGATAGATCGCCGATCTGCTGGAAGGGGTCGTACGCCGGCGTGAGTGAGGTCGTGAGGGTGTAATTACCTGCGCCGCTGGTGCCCTGTACTTCGAGGAAGTAGGTCCCCGTCGCGAGATGCGTCTCGATCAGGTCATCGGGATTGCCGAGTGCGAGACCGTCGCTCTGCATGAGCAACTGGCCTTGAGAGTCCAGCAACGCGAGGCTTGTGGTCGTGAGTTCGGGGTGGACTTTGGCGACCAGCAATCCGTCGACCGGTGCGTTGATCTGGAAGAATTCGAGGTCGCCATTCCCGGCGATGTGTCCCGATTGGGTTGTCGATCCCCCGGAGGCTAGGGGGATCAGGATCGCCTGTGCGAGGTCGGCCGCAAGACCGGGAGGCCCCGACGAGAGCAGGGTGCGATCCTCCAGCTCGACGACTCCCAACGGATATCGGGCTCGGCAACGCCCGCCCGGGTGGCGAGGGAAGGCCCGGGCGGAGTTGGGGCGAGAGGGTTTGGAAGCAAACATCGGGCGGCCTCCAGTTCATGCTGCAAGCCATCCTCAGAGCGGAATCCGGCTAGTCCACGAAATCGCCAACAACCGCCCATGGACCGCACAAGTTCACCGCTCGCCGATCGACAGGACCATCGAAGCGGATCGGAGACCAGAGACTGGAACACGAAATCCACGAAAAAACACAGGTACACCGGCGGAGATCCTCAATCCACTCGCTGGCGCTTCGGGCTCGTATCAGCCGTCCGCAACGCAAGCGTTAAGCCCTCTACCAACACAGGTACACCGGCGGAGATCCTCAATCCACTCGCTGGCGCTTTGGGCTCGTATCAGCCGTCCGCAACGCAAGCGTTAAGCCCTCTACCTTTGGTATCAAGATTTCGGCCGGGAACCCGTCGGAGAAATCGACAACCCGGCCGGCAACACGGCCCTCAGCCGGCGGCGAATGCCGGCCAGGTCCGGGTCGTTGAGGACTTTTGCGAGAAATGGGGCTCGCTGATCGGCGGGAAGGCGCTTCAGCGCGTCCTGGATCAGCTCGACGGCGCGATCCTGGTACCGATCCACCAGCGCCACGGCATCCTGCCCCTTCTTTCGGACTTCCGAGCCGGCGGCGTCGGCCGCCTGAGCCAGCACCCGAGCGGCGTTGTAGCGCATCCGTGTGGTCGGCTTGCCGAGTCGGAGGGCTTCCTCCACATCGGCGACCGCCAGGCGGTGCTGGCCCTGGAGCACCCGGGCGGAACCTCGGCCGAGGAATGCCTCGGTCGAGGAAGGGTCGAGCCGGATGGCCTCCTCGAAGTCCCGGCCCGCCAATCGCGGCGCGTCAGTCACCAGGTAGAGCGACCCGCGGCCGATGCGCAAGGGGACGGAGTTGGGGCTCAGCCCGAGCGCCTTGGTATCATCCTCGATCGCACCGGCGTAATCCTGGCGGCCGGCCCGGGCCATGCCGCGTAACTCGTAGAGTGCGGCCGAGGGATTCTCCCGTGACAGCAAGGCGTCACAGGAGCGGATGACATCGTCGTAGCGCTTCAGTGCCAGGAGCACGTCGAGGCGGAGACGGTGGGCATCGGGATAGTTGGGAACGAGCTTCAGGGCCGTCTCGCAGGCGTCGAGGGCCTCCAGCTCGCGATGCTCGTGGTGCAGCAGCCGGCCGCGCGTGGTGTGGTCGCGCGCCCGCACGGGGTCGTCCGGCGCCGAGAGCCGGATCGCCTGTTCCAGGTCCTTCAGGGCTTGCGCCGCCTGGGCCGGAGTCGGGTCCTCGCGCGTGCAGCTCCACATCGGCCCGGGCGCGGTACAACGGCGCCCAGTCCGGCCGGAGCGTGATGGCCCGGCTGAACTGCGCGATCGCGTCATCGAGCCGGTTCTGCCGCCAGCGAACCTGGGCCATTGCCTCATAGGCCAGGTACCGACCTCCGTTCAAGGCGATCGCCGCCTCAAGATCGGCCACCGCTTTGTCCCAGTCCCGACGTTCGAGCCAGAAAAGACCGCGGTTGACGAGTACCTGGTAGCGGACTTCCTCGTTGGGGTGCTCGTCGAGGAGCTTCAGGGCCTTGTCGAAGTCGGCCTCGGGCGGCTGCGAGCTGGACCTGCGCCTCGGTCCGCGACATGCCGCCACCGGTTGGAGAGCTTTCCGCAGCCGAGCGGGCCGGCACGGCAGCTTGCTGGGAGGCGAGGCCGCGAAGCATGTAGAGCCAGGGGAGATCGGGCCTGATTTGCAAACAGGCGTTCAGCTCGGCCTTGGCCAGCAACGGCTGGCGGAGCTGCAAGCTGACAATCGCCGAGAGGCAATGGGACCAGAAATCGTCCGGTTTGAGCTGGAGCGCGGCGTCGAACTCCTGTTTCGCTGCGATCCAATCGCGGCGCTGGTATCGCTCCTGTCCGGCCAGGAAATGATCGAACGCCGTCGTCGGCGGGAGTCGATCGGCCGCACAGCGTTCCTGTTCGGCTCGCTTCGCATTCCCCCCCCGACTCAGGCAGGCGCCGCGACGCAGATGGTAGGCCCGGGTGGGAGGATGCAGTCGAGCCGCCTGGTCCAGGAGCCGCAGGCCCTGGTCGGGCCGCTCCGCCGCCTCGGCCAGGACCAGAAGCAGGACATGGTAACCGTCGCGGATCTCGTCGCGCTGCGATGGGGACAGGCTCGCCGGCACGGTCGCCGGTGTCCCGGAGTCGCCCGGGCCCTGAGCCGAAAAAATGGCCAGCGCCGCCCGGGCCGCGCGGCGAGTTTCCTCCAGGTTGCTGAGCGTGTCCAGCCCCGTAAACTGAGTGTCGTGGATCAAGGCTTCGTCCCGGAGCCGCACGAATTCGCGATACCGTTTTTGGTCAGAGTCCCAAGCCGCCTGCTCGGCGTCTCGAGCCGCCTGCTCGGTTTGGCCGTTGTTCGGCCTGTTCGAGCAGCGCCTCGGCCTGCCGACGCAGCTCGACGAGCTGCGGTTCATCGAGGGACTGGGTATGAGCCTTGATGAGGTGCTCTTTCGCATCGCTCCACTTTTCTTTCGCCAGGAGTGCCTGGCCGATCAGGAGTGACGGAACGACCTCGCTGCGCAACTGGTCAACACGCAGGTTTTCTCTCCGCACGAGCCACCATCCCGTCGCACCGAGCGTCAGGCTCGCCAGCAGACTCAGCGCCACAAGCATGGCCATCGCCGGTCTACGTCTTGCCCATTTCACGCCGTGTTCCCAGTAGCGCGTGGATCGAGCCTTGATCGCCTCGCCGTTGAGATAGCGCTCCAGGTCGTCGGCGAGCTCACTCGCGGAGGCGTAGCGCTTGAGTGGCTCCTTGGAGAGGCATTTCATGCAGATGGTTTCCAGGTCGCGCTCCAACCGAGGGACCAGCCGCGTCGGGGGAACCGGATCGTCGTCGGTCACCTGACGCACCGTCTCCACGGGCGTTTCGCCTTTGAAGGGTGGGCGTCCGGTGAGCATCTCGTAGAGGATCGCGCCCAGCGAGTAGACATCGGTTGCCGGGCCGACCTGCCTGGCACGGCCCCGCGCCTGCTCGGGGGCCATATAGCTCGGCGACCCCATGATCACACCGGATTCCGTCGGCGTGGTTTGGGATTCCATTCGCTTGGCCAGGCCAAAGTCGCTGATCTTGGGAATCCCGTTGGAGGTGAACAGAATGTTGGTCGGCTTGAGGTCGCGGTGAATGATCCCGGCCTGATGCGCGGCGTGCATGGCCCGGGCGAGTGTGACCATCAGCTCCGCGGCGGCCCTTCCTGGCTGGGGCGTACTGGCGATGCGATCCGCGAGGCTTCCCCCGTCGAGGAGTTCCAGCGCCAGGAAGGGACGATCGTTGGCCGTACCGATGTCGTAGATTTGAAGGATGTGGGGATGGCGAAGCTGAGCAATCGTCTCGGCCTCGATGCGGAAGCGGATGAATTGATCGGGGCGCTCCCGGGAGCCGCCACGGATCATTTTCACCGCTACCAGCCGATTCAGACCCACATGGCGGGCCTTGTAGACCACGCCCATACCGCCTTCACCCAGCTTTTCGAGAGGGCCATAGCCCGGGATTCTCGTTCCGGCGAAGGGAGCCGACCCGACCCGAATTCCCGCGGGAGACTGCCGGGAGTCAACCGAATCGAGGGTTGCCTCGGGATCGCTCGAGTCCGGATCGTGGAGGTCTGGTTCCGTACGCTCGAGATCTTCCGTGCTGATCGCTTGGAAGAGGGTGTCCGGAATGAGGGCGCTGGTTGCTCCTTGAGCCGGGAATAGCTCTTGGGAGCCGGGCATCTCCGCTGTCACCTCTCCGGGCGTATCGGTCAGGTCGGTCGCCGTAAGGGTGGAAGACTCCGGGGTTTTTGGCATCAATTCCGTCGTTCTGCCGGCGATGAGCCTCTCCAGGTCCCGAAGCGATTCCGTCGTGGACTCTCCGAAGTACGGCCCTCGAGGGCGGATCTCTTCGGAAGCGACGATCCCGGTCCGGCCTGGCACCTCGTATTGCCTCTCGTGATGCGGAGGTCGCGGTCCGTCAGACATCGAGAGCGACGTGGAGATGGCTTCTGACCAATCTGTCGAGCATTCACGCAAGGCGACATCGATGGCGTCGGCATGCTTGGGAAAACGCCTTCGGTAGTCTTCGGCGGTGGGATCCTCGCCGGCTCCCCGTCGCAGCTCCACCTCGACGGCAAGCAGCTCGCCCAAGAGGATATTGCGATCCGGCCTCGGCCATCGGGCCAGGTACTCTTCGATCCTGGGCGAGTTGCCAGTGCGCCAGGCCACCTCGAATCGGTCGCACGCGTCGTCGATCAGGTAGAGGGTCGACAGTTCCCAGCTACTTTGCAGCAGATCGTCGCGGTTCATGATTGGCTCCCGGCCTCGCCCAGCGGGCTCGGCCCGTCCGCGGGTCGCTCTACTTTCTTATCTCCGAACGGCCCTGGAAGTGTGACGCGCGGGGTTCAGGCGATTTCATCGCACCATTCACGGCGGATCAACGCGAGCTTGCGTTGCACGGAGCGACGGGTGCATCCAAGCCGTTCCGCCACCTCGTCGGCGGTATAGCCCTCGAGCTTCCAGACTGCGATTCGCCGGAGTGTCTCGTTGGCGAGGGACTCCAGACGATCCTGGTATTCCTCGGCCAGCATGGCCGCAAACTCGGGGGTTGGCTCAAGGCCGGGCAGTTGATCGAGCCCGCCCCCGTCCTTGGCGAGGGCCGCCTCGAGGTGGACGAGTCCCCGGCCACGGCGTTGGGCCATCTCGTGCCGGAGCTGGTCGGCGACTTTTCGCTGGGTGAGAACCACCAGGATTCGCCAGAGGTCGTTCCGGTCATCCAGCCGGGGGAACCGTCCCTGTTTGACACCGCGACAGAAGCTATCGAAGGCTCCCAGCGCGGCGTCTTCCGCATCGCCTTCCGCGTTCGAGCGCCGCGAAGCCGCTTGCGGGCCAGAGTCACGAGCCGTTCGAAGTAACGCTCCCACAGCGGCTGGGCGGCTCCGTCACCGCCAGTCTTCAAGTCGCCGATCCAGGCCGTGACCGATCCCTCACTCTCGCCGGGCATGAGCCCGCTCCCTTCGTGATTGGGACGCGTCTCCTGGCTGATCTTTCGCAGATCTCGGGAGGAAAACGGATAGCGAACGTCTGTATCTGTGAAGTCTGGTCGTGTCGGTTGACACTCCCTCAAGCATTCCGGTGTTTCCCTCCTCTTACTAATCATCCCATCTCTCGACGATCTCGTGCAAGCCTGGGTCGTGGCCTTCACCGAATCGAATCTCGCAGGTCAGGGCGCGATCCTGAGGACCGGCCGACGAGTCTTTGCTCAAAAGCCAACCTTGCGAGATGGAGGCATGCCGTCTACGATGGCGCGTTCGCTCAAGCGGAGTGGGGGCGTGCCGGAACCGGGCGGCGACATCCGGCGCGATCGCTCCGCCAGTCCCGATTTGGCAAGGAGTCCATGCAGTACAATCCCGCCAATCCACTGATCGTGCAGGGGGATCGCACGATCCTGCTGGAAGTCGATAACCCGCTGCACGCCGAGGCCCGCGACGCGATCGCGCCGTTCGCCGAGCTGGAGAAGAGCCCCGAGCACATCCACACCTACCGGTTGACCCCCTTGTCGCTGTGGAACGCCGCGGCGGCCGGTATGTCGGCCGAGGCGATGATCCAGGCGCTGGAGACCTATTCCAAGTTCCCGATACCTGGGAACTTACCGCCCGACCTCCGCGAGCTGGTCGGCCGTTATGGACGGGTCCGGCTGCACCGAGTTCGACGGGCAGCTCCGGCTGACCACTGCGGACCGGCCGCTCCTGGAGGAGCTGGCGCGGCAGCGCGGGCGTGCGCGATTACCTGGGCGAACGGATCGATGAGACCAGCTTCGCCATCGACGACGCCTTCCGGGGAGTCCTCAAGCAAGGGCTGATCTCCGTCGGTTACCCGGCCGAGGACCTGGCCGGATATACCACCGGCGCGGCCTTGCCGCTGGCGGTCCGGAAGGTGACGGGGTCCGGGCGGCCGTTTCGGGTCCGCGATTATCAGGAAGGAGCCGTCGCCGCTTTCTACGCGGGCGGTGACGTGCGCGGGGGCTCCGGCGTGATCGTGCTGCCCTGTGGCGCCGGCAAGACCATCGTTGGCCTGGCGGCCATTGCGGCGCTCCAGACCGAGACCCTGGTCCTGACCACCAGCACGACCGCCGTCGAGCAGTGGAAGCGAGAGATCATCGACAAGACCGATCTCGACCCGGCCCTGGTTGGGACGTATACCGGCGATTCCAAGACGCTGGCGCCGGTGACCCTGGCCACTTACCAGATCGTGACCTATCGGCCCAAGAAGGATGGCGACTTCCCCCACTTCCACCTGTTTGAAGAACGCGATTGGGGGCTGATCATCTACGATGAGGTGCACCTGCTCCCCGCGCCGGTGTTCCGGATCACGGCCGAGATCCAGGCCCGCCGCCGGCTGGGCCTGACCGCCACGCTGGTCCGCGAAGACAACCGTGAGGAGGACGTCTTCAGCCTGATTGGTCCCAAGAAGTACGACGTACCCTGGCGCGTCCTGGAAGCCAAGGGCTGGATCGCCGAGGCCCAGTGCCACGAGGTCCGGTTGAGCCTGCCCGGTCCGCTGCGGATGGAATACGCTCTGGCCGAGTGGCGGGAGAAATTCCGACTGGCCAGCGAGAACCCGCTCAAGGATGACCTGGTCGCCACGTTGCTGGAGCGCTTCGATTCGCCGGAGGACCGGGTCCTGGTCATCGGTCAGTACCTGAGCCAGGTGCGGCGAATCGCCGAACGATTCGAGGTCCCGCTGATCACCGGCCAGACCCCGAATTCCGAGCGCGAGGAGCTCTACGACAAGTTCCGTCGCGGGGTCCTGCGCCGCCTGGTCCTGTCGAAGGTCGGCAATTTCGCGATCGATTTGCCCGATGCCAACGTGATGATCCAGGTCTCGGGCACCTTCGGCAGCCGTCAAGAGGAGGCTCAGCGGCTCGGGCGGATCCTCCGTCCCAAGGAGGGGGAGCGGCCCGCGCGGTTCTATACCCTGGTCAGCCGGGACACCCGAGAGATGGACTTCGCCCACCACCGCCAACTGTTCCTGACCGAGCAGGGATACAACTATGAGATCCTCGATGAGACCGACCTGGCCGAGCACGGCCTGGCCTCGCCGGGAGCGGCCGTCTGAGAATCTTCGTCCTGGAAGATCTCCGCGCCTTGCGGGCATCTGGGAATTCCAGATTCGCGATTCCAGATTCCCCATTCGAGATACCTGATGGGGATGATTCCGGAGTCTTGAATCTGGAATCGCGAATCTGGAATTCCTCCCTTGGTTGCGGCACGGCCGCGTGAGCAGCGATCGGGAAGTCTCTAAACCATGACCCGTCCGCACGCCCGAATCCCGGTGAAACTCCACAAGAACGTGACCCTGATTCGCACCGCCGAGCCGGTGCTGGCCGAGGAGCTGCTGGCGCGGAAATCGCTAGCCCGGTGGGTGCTGGGCCGGCTTTCCGACACGGTGCTTCTGGTCCAGCCGGATGAATCGGACGCTGTGATCGAGGAACTGCGCAAGATGGGGCACACGCCGCGCGTCGTGCGCCCGGAGCATGGAGCATGACCCCCGCGCTCCCGAAGCATGCAACGGCCCGGGTCGACTTAACCGCTATTGAGGGTCCTTGCCGATGGCCGTCGCTTCGCAGTCGCCTTCGCCCTCGCCTTCGGGGCCCTCGTTGGATCAGCCGCGATTGGCGTATCGCACGGCGCTGGGGCGCTACAAGGGGGCGCGGCTCGCGGCGATCCGGCTGGCTCAGGGACTGCTGCCGGACAGCGATCGGATCCGTCCGGCGGCGAGCGCCGAGGAGATCACGCAGCACCTGGACCAGCCGGCGGCCGTAGAGGCACTGGCTGCGCGCGTACCGATCGGCTCGCGGCTCGCATTGAGCCTCTTCGCCGTGACCGAGCGGACATCGATGCCGGTCTCGGGCCTGTCCCACGCCCTGGCGGTGCTGGGGGCCGAGCCGTCCGCGGCGCTGGTCCGCCTGCTGGAGCTGGGTTTGCTGGTGATCGAGTCGAATGCCGAGCTCGGCCCCATCGACGATTTCCCGGCCGCTCTGAAGCGGCCGTTCGCGGCCGATTTTCCGATTCTCGTGCATCCCACGGTCCCGCACGCGGTCCGCACGGTGCGGCCCGACGAGAGCCTGCCGGCGGTCCCGGGCCCGGTCGTACAGGTCCGCGAGTCGGACGGGCTGGAGCCGATCTTGCGGCTCGGGGCGCTGTGGCAGCGGGCGGGCGTCGAGCCAATCCGCCGGACCCAGCACGGGGACCTCTACAAGCGCGATCGGGAACGGATCCACGAAGATCCCGTCTTGACCGGCCGGATCGCCGACGATCTGGTGACGCTCCCCGACCTGGCCCTGCTGTGGCTGGAACTGGCCGGCCATGTCGGCGTGATCGAGCCGGACCCATCCGGCCAGCGGCTCATGGCGGCCCCGCCCAGCTTCTGGATTGACAATGCGGTCCATCTCCCGCACATGATCGCGACCGGCTGGCTGGCGTTGCGGAACTGGCACGAACTCCGGGATACGTCGGCCGAGTGGGGCGTCTCGAACCTGGCTGTGCCGTACCTCCGGCCCGCCCTCTTGTTATGGCTGGCGACGCTCGGCGATGGGGAATGGGTTGCCCTGGAAGACCTGGTCACCCACCTGACGGGTCGCTTGCCGGATTGGGATCGCTTGTACCTGGAAACCCCGCTGAACCCCGAGCCGGGTCGCTTGTCCTTTTCGACGCGCCGCCGCACCACCCCGCGTGGCCGATCCGTGTCGGGTTCCGAGCCGTCGCCGCACGGGTTGAACTTGCTGGAATCGATCCTGTTGGGTGCGGCCTATCCCCTCGGGCTCGTCCGCGCCGCGGAAGAGGAGCGATCCGGACGTCGCGTCGTGCAGTTGACCTCTCTGGGACGCTACGCCCTGGCGGCCGGTCCGACACCTCCGCCTCGCCCGACGTTCGATCAGTTCCTCTTCGTGCAGCCGAACTTCGAGATGATCGCCTACCGCCAGGGCCTGACGCCCCGCCTCGTGGGCCGGCTCAGCCGGTTCGCCTGGTGGTCTCAGATCGGGGCCGCACTGGAGTTGAAACTGACGCGCGCATCGATCGAGCTGGGCCTGGAGGGAGGCCTGACGCCCGAGTTGATGCTCGAGACGCTGGCGCGGCATACTCAGAGGCCGCTGCCGGCCGGCGTGGTCGATGCGGTCCGGACCTGGGCCACTCGCCGGGAGCGCGTGACCTACCATGTCGCGGCCACGCTGATCGAGTTCGGCTCGGAGGCGGACCGCGACCAGGCGTTGGAGACCTGGCCCCGCGATGAGCGCGAGCCGCCGACGCCCGTTGCCGACCGGTTCCTCCTGGTCGATGATGAGCGGACCATCCCGTTCGATCGGTTCCGCCTGACCGGGGCGCGCGACTATCGCCGACCGCCCGAGGCGTGCATCACGATCGAGCCCGACGGGGTCTCGATGGCACTCGACCCGGCCCGCTCCGACCTCATGGTCAACGCTGAGCTGGGCCGATTCGCCGACGAGCTGCCGCCATCCCGACAGGCACTCGAGCGACCTGGTGAGCACGAGACGCGGCGGTACGTGGTCACCGTCGCTTCGTTGCGTCGGGGAATGAACCGAGGCGTCAACCCGCAGCAGCTCGCCGAGTGGTACGAACGACGGACCGGCGGCGAGATCCCTCCGGCTGTCCGGCTCCTCCTGGCGCCGCGGACCTCGCGAATCCCGCCTCTGAAGACAGTCCGCCTGACGGTCCTCAACCTGCCCAGCGCCCAATTGCTCGACGGCCTGGTCCAGCACCCCGCCACCTGTCAATGGCTGGGCGACCGGCTCGGCCCCAAGACCGTGGCGATTCCCGACGAGAATCTGACGTCGCTTCAGAAAGCGCTGAAAGAGCTGGGGATCAACCTCGAGGCGGAGTGATACGAAGGGGAACTTCGATCCAGTCAGAACCCTGATCATCATTCTCGATTGGATTCGTGGTTGGCCGCTAGGTCTCCTTTTGTTAAGTTGGAAAGGAGTTGGAGAACCTTCTCACCCGATGCCCGTAGGTGAACCATGCCCAAGGAAGTCCACGAGCAGGCAAAGGGCGTCGAGGAGCGAGCGCTCGAGAATCTGAGGCGTTGGGTCGATACGATCTCTGAAGAGAATCGACTCCTTCGTTCGCGCATCGCCGACTTGGAGTTGCAAGTCGGCGATGCGCAAGGCCCATGAGCTCTCAGTGCAGAATCAACTCCTTCAGTCGCAAATCGCCGACTTGCAAAAGGTCGCTGCGCAAGGCACATGAGTACGATCATCTTGCCGTTAGATATAGCGACTCGCAGATCATCCAAATGGAGCTCGAGAAGAAGATCCTTGAACTTGCGAGCCGCCTCGAGGAGCAGGTGAGGGCCAACGATCGATTGCAATCCGCCCTCATCGCTCGAGCCGAGAGTCGAGTTCGGATGGTCGAAACCTATGAAGGGGTGGTGGAGCACGTGCACGGAGACACGGTGGTTGTGGTCTACGACGTGAGTGGGAAGATCATCGAGCAAACGTATGAGAGAAACCAGTTCTTGGAAGGACGCTTGCCCGAGGTTGATACCCCACTGGTCGTTTACGTAACAGTAGCCCAAACCGAACCCCCAACCGGCGTGTTCGAGAACATGGAGGATGGACACCGTGACGAACAGTTCGTCTCCCGGCGGAGGCCACTTACCGGACCCACTGCGTTCTGACGAACCCTCAATCGAGATCTATCTGTTCCACTGCGGTCACGGTGACACGGTCCTCATTCGGCTCCCGGATGATCGGTGGGGTTTGATCGACTGCTTTCTACCCGAGCAATACGGCGTCAGAAAAAGATTCTTCGAGTTCATTGACGCGAAGAAGATCAGGACATTCCACTTCATCATTCAGACCCACCCCGATTACGATCATTATCATGGAATGCAAGTAGTGATCGAGCATTTCCTCAATCGGGGAGAGACGATCGGATCCTATATCGACACGGGTTTGACTGCTCGGTGCGCCCGCGATTTACTTCAGAATCGACCCGGAGTCGAGGAGTACCAGGCCCTTCAAGCTTGCCTGGAAAGATGGGACGAAGCCGGTCAGATCAAGTTCTTCGAACTCAAGGCACGCTACGTTCCCTTCTTTCCGCTCGAATTCGGCAAACAGATTGAATTCTTCCCCATCGCTCCCAACCCAGACCAGCAGCGGCGCCTGATGACTGCGGATCTCCGCAAGCTTGCGAGACGACCGGACGCGAGGTTGGTTGCCAACCAGCTTTCCCTGGTTGTCGTTTTGCTTGTCAAGATCAACGGCCGGAGTCTCGGGGTCTTCTTGGGAGCCGACGCTTGTACGGAAAGCGTCGAATGGGCACTTGACTACTGGAAGCAGCACACTGGGAAAAATGGACTCGCCCCAGAGTTCGACGCGATCAAGATCCCTCATCACGGTTCCATCAATTCTCACTCGCACCATCTTCCGAAGATGAAGAGATCGGGTTCGGGTACGGCTGTCGTCTCCGCGGGAACGAGGAGGGCGTTTCCTGACCGCGAAGTCTTGCGAGCCTACCTTCAGGCAGGCTGGGACGTGATGTCAACCACAATCCGAGGCAAACAACCCGGCGCCAACCTGCCGATGACGCTGGCCCATCGAGGTAGGCCCGATGAGGACGAGGGCGAGCCTTGCCGATTCTCGCTCCATTTGTCCTGGAGCCCGTCGGACGGCCTGCGGGCCGAGCCGGCCGCAGCGAAGGTCGCCCTCGATGACCTGATTCACTACGAGACCGCGGCAGGTTAGGAGCCATTCGCTTCCGACCAGTTCTTCGACCGCATTTTTCCTGGGGTCTGGTCCCACGGCCATCGTCTGGTAAAGTGATAAGGTCAGGAGCGTCTCTGAGAGTCTGTCCCCGAAGCCTCTCAGCCCCCTTTGGGCTTTCGGGACAGACTCTGAACTTCAAGTCAACAGGGAGAGACGAACATGCCTCGACAAGACCATGCGTTTTCTCGGCGCGACTTTGTCAAGGGGAGTGGCGTCCTGCTCGGTGGACTGGCCGCGGCCGGCGCGGCCGCGGAGGAGCCGGCGTCAGGGAAGGTGCCCGATACTGTGCTGGGGCGCACGGGAGTCCGGGTGTCGCGGCTCGGCATCGGCTGCGCGTACTTCCAGCGGAAGCCGGTCACACCGGACGACGTCCGCGCTACGCTGCACCGTGCGCTGGAGCTGGGGGTCAACTACCTGGACACGGCGCCGACTTACGGCAACGCCGAGACCGGTTTCGCCGAGGAGAAGATGGGCCCGGCGATTGCGGAGATCCGCGACAAGGTGTTCCTTGTCACCAAGACCGAGGAGCCGACCTACGAGGGGACCTGGAAGCTCCTCAAACAGAGCCTGAAGCGGATGAGGACCGACCGGATCGACCTCGTCCACCTGCACAACTTCGGCGATGCCAACCTGTGGGGCGACCGCAAGCTCGTCTTCGGCGACCGAGGCGCCCTGGGCGCACTGCGGGAGGCGAAGCGGCAGGGCGTCGTCCGATTCATCGGTGCCAGTGGCCATCTGCACCCGACCCGCTTCCACGAGGCGCTCGACGGCGGCGAGATTGATGTCCTGATGAACGCCGTCAACTTCGTCGTCCAGCACACGTATGACTTCGAGCACAAGGTCTGGAGCCGAGCCCGGCACATGAACGTGGGCCTGGTCGCCATGAAAGTGCTCGGGGGCGCGGTGCGGCAGGAAGGCGGGTTCAAGATGGACGAGAAGTACTACGAGAAGGCCATCCGCTACGCCCTATCGATCCCGGGGATCGCCGTGGCCGTCATCGGCTTGGAGAACATTGCCGAGCTTGAGAAGGCCGCGGCCGTGGTTGCCCGCGCCCAGGCACTCTCCCCCGAGGAGAGCCTCGAGCTCGCCCGGGTCGGACTCGATCTCGCGGGCCGTACCGAGTGGAAGACCGCCTACGGTACGCCACTGGCCTGACGGTTACCGAGCGGGTCGAGCTGTCATTCCTCGACCAACCGCGAAGTCAGGCATTCTCCCAGTCTACCGGCTCGTCTGCTCAGTTGGACAGTCGATTGTCGGTCAGGGTGCATTGCGTGTGGGGAGACACCCCGATCATTCTCCCCGCGATGGCAGGGCCTGAACGCCGGTGGCCGTCTTGACGGGGCGCCAGTGCGGTTTCGTCGGTGTGGTGGTCGTTCCGTCCCTCGAATCCAGGCCGGCGGACGGGACGACCTTGAGATCGGTCGGCTCAGGGGAGCGGGTCACGCCAGGGGCAGGAGCGGTCGGGATCGGATGCCAGGCGATCGCGCTTGATGGTGCCGGAACCCGCCTGAGACGCGCGGTTGTCCGAGGCGACCGGGTCGGTGATCCCCAGCAGGCTGGGGTGCGGGAGCATCACGTCTCCCTGGTCCGGCGACAGCTCGCCGGAGATTGCGGCTCGTCGGAGTCGGGCGACTGGGCGCGCGCGATCGGCGTCAGCGTGCGCCGGGGCCGGGAGGATGGTGATGATGTGACGGCGATGCGGTCGTCGGCTACCAGGGTGCCCGAGTTGGAGCCGCGGCTCACCGGGGCGTAGAGCGCCATCAGGTTGTTGCGGTCGAGGATGCTGTAGATCGAGCGGGGCGTGGCATAGAGGCCGTGATTGCCCCGCGGCTCGGCGAAGTTGCAGACGCCGGCGATGTAGTAATCGGTGGTGAACAGCCCGCCGCCGGAACGGCCCTGCTTGGGCGCGTTCCAGCACTCGATCGCCTCGTAGGCCGGGTTCCCCGCCAGGCCCTGCATCCGCGGGTTGAGGATCTTGGTATACCAGGCCGTGGCGTCGTCTCCTTCCGAGCAGCCGAGGGTGAGCATCTTCATCGGCAGCGGCTTGCTCTTGGGCTCCCAGTGGGCCGGCACCACCCGGCTGGCCGGCAGCTTCCGGCCCGGCCGGATCCGGATCAGGCCGACGTCGCGCGTGAAGTCGTAGTCCACCGCCTCCCCTTCGACCGACTCGAGGTAGCCGACCTGCTTCACGTTCGTGCCGCGCAGCTTGCCGTCGAACAGGTCGATGACGATCTTGCGCGGGAATCGCTCCGGAGACGCCTGGCGGCTCCCTTCGAGTTTGAAGATATGGGCGCACGTCAGGATGAGCGACTGATCGGGCGTGCTGTGAATGATCGTCCCCGAGCCGAAGCCGGTCGAGTGGGGGCCGATGATCTTGATCCGGACGACGGTCTCCGCCGGGTGGGGATTGACGAGGCTCGGGGATCGGCGGGTCTCCGGCTCGGGGCGATCGTCGGGGTCGTCGCGAGTCGTCTGTGGGCGGCTCCGGGCTGGCTCATCGTCCTCGTCGTCATCCGAATCGACCCGGGGACTCTCGCGTGCCCCGACATGGGCGTTGGATGTCGCCGGCGGCTGGGCCTTGGCCTTGGCCGCCAGGTAGAACCTGGCCAGGGCGGCCGCGGACTGGGGTCCGCTCGTGCGGTCGAGCTCCCGGCCCGCGGCGTCGACCACGATGAAGGTCGGGACGCTGATCGACGCCGTACCGCGCCGCCACATCGCTGTCCTTGTCGATATCGATCGACTTGACCGGGATACTGGTTTCGGATCAGTTCCTTGACGGCCCCGCGCACCTGCCGGCAGGGACCGCACCATTCCGCGTGGAAGTCGAGCAAGACCGGTGCGTCAACCGCATCACGATCACTCGACGGGGCATTGGTGGCGGTGAGCAGAGCGAGCAACAGGGTGGCGAGGGTCATACGGCAAGGACTCCTTTCCCTCGGGAGTGCCCACGGCCGGCCGCATCAGCGGCGCCGTGCGCAGGCTGGACCAGCTCGGTGTCACGCGCCCCGAGACGAGGCGAGGAACGATCCGTTGGCTGGGCCTTCGGCTGCGAGGGGGGCCGGTGGACCGTCAACTCGGCGGAGGGCCAGGCTCTGGCGTCGCCGGGTGCGAGTGGACGGACCGCGTCCGCGGGAGCGGACGTGTTCGCCGAAAGAAGTGGATGAATGACGAGATGACCGACGACATGCCGGGGACCACGATCCCCGACCCTTCCTTGGACGGCGCGCCTCGCGCTGTGGGCCCCGCGACACATCATCATGGCGTGTCGCGTCCCGCCGATCGAGCCTTCGGTTCGTCGACGCGCAGCGCCGGCAATCACCGGCGTGCCCGACGGCCCCGAAGACGGCCCGGCGACGGTCCCGTGGCGACGGCGTTCTCCCTCCTGGCCTCTGGACCACCCCGGCCTCCGGCCGGGGGTGTGCGAGATCCCGAGGGGTTCGCGTTCACCGCGGTGAGCCCCTTTTACTAGGAGTGGACGAGGAGTACCAGATCAGTTATCGGCTTTTCGCCCGCGGTCCTTGAGAATCTTTTTCAATCCGGGCTCAAACCGCGATCCGATTCGTCCAGGGGCTCACAGGATCTCGCGATGATGAAGGCTTTACAGATCAGGGCGGGTCTTGAAAAAATCGGCCGATCGAGCAGAATCGGCTCGGTGATCGAATTTCGGTGTTCAGTCAGGCGAATTCCTAGGAGTCCCTCACAGAAAACGGAAAACGGGAGCGCAGCGACCTATGAAACTGAACCACCTCAATCTCACGGTCACGGACGTCGCCCCAGACGCGCGACTTCCTTGAAGCGTACTTTGGGTTCCGGAAGATGGGCGGAAACAACAACCTCTCGGTTCTGTCCGACGACAACGGCTTCGTGCTCACCTTGACGAGCATGAAGGTTGGCAATGAAACTGAGGTCCGGTATCCGGCCGCTTTCCACATCGGCTTCGGCCAGGAGAGCGAAGAGGCGGTGAACGCGATCAACCGGCGCTTGAAGGAGGACGGATTCGACGTTCCGCCGCCTTCGAGACTTCATGGATCCTGGACGTTCTACTTCCAGGCTCCTGGTGGGTTCCTGGTCGAGGTTCTCTCTGCGCTCGACGAGGGAGGGACTCGGTGATGGTCCCCCCTGCCCTGACTCAGGACGTTGACAATTCGTTGAACGGGACGGTTTCCGCCTACGGCTCCAGTTCCTTGATCTCGATGTCCTTGAATCGGACTTCCATCGGCTCCGGCACGACGTGGATCTGGAGCGCGATGATCCCCTCCTTGTCGAATTTGGGGTCCTCGCGATCGATGATCCGCGTGCCGTTGAAATCGATCGTGACGTGCGACCCCTTGGCGGTGATCACGAACTCGTTCCAGTCGCCCTTCTTGACGAGAGGCTTGGCTTTCTTCGTCTGATGCGTCCGAGGAAGCCACGTCCTCTCTCCTCGTAGAGGAGGCCCCAGTAGCCATCGGCCACGTCGGCCTGGGGGCCCGAGACCGCGCCGTCGTCGGCGCGCTTGCTGCGGAACTGGATGCCCGAGTTGCCGTTGCGGAACTTGACCTTGGCCTTGAGCACGAAGTCGCCGTACGGCTTATCGGTCACCAGGAACTCGTTCTTCTTGAGCTTTTCCTTGGTCGTCCGGCCGACGATTTCGCCGTCTTCGACGGTGAATAACGACTTGTCCGCGGGCGTGACCCAGCCGGTGAGGTCCTTGCCGTTGAACAGCGGGTGGAATCCCTTGGACTCCTGGCCCAGGGCCCGCGGTGCGTCCTGCAACGCAGCGAGGCCGCAGGCGGCCAGGAGCAACAGAGATGCAATGGCGAGGCGAGAGGATCGAATCATCGGGAGTGTCCTTGCTCCCTGGCCCGCGAGCGGGTTGTCGGCGTCGGCGCGGTCATCAAGGCCGCCGGCGCTCGGGGACCGATTCTGAGGGTCGATCGTGGAAGGTTCGTCGCCGGTCGATTGTGCCGGTGCCGGCGCGGCCCGTCAATCACCGAGCCGGCCGGCTAGCGTCAGGTCCCGGCCGCCGGTAGAATCGTGGCCTTTCCACGACGAGCAACGCCTCGAACGACCCCAGAGCTTGGCCGATGAGCAATGGCCTTCGCGGACGATCTGCGCCGGTTCGGGCCCGGAGTCCTCGGCTCGCGTCTCGCGCGACGAGGCCATGGCCTACTGCGCCCGGTTGACGGCGACGCACTACGAGAACTTCAGCGTCGTGACCCGGCTCACCCCGCGCGCACATCGGCCCGCGTTCCAGAGCATCTACGCCTTCTGCCGATGGTCCGACGACCTGGGCGACGAGGTCGGCGACGCGCAGCGGTCGCTCGAGCTCCTCGACTGGTGGCGGGGCGAGCTGCGCGCGATGTACCAGGGTCAAGCCCGCCACCCGGTGATGATCGCGCTGGGCGAGACGGTCGCGCGGTACGGCATCCCGATCGAACCGTTCGAGGCCCTGATCTCGGCCTTCGAGCAGGATCAGTCCGTCACCGAATACCTCACCTATCGAGCAATTGCTGGACTATTGCACGCGGTCGGCCAACCCGGTGGGCCGGTTGGTCCTGTACGTTGCCGGTGCGTTCAGCCCGGAGAATGCCCGGCTCTCCGACGCCACCTGCACGGCGCTCCAACTGGCCAACTTCTGGCAGGACGTGGCGCGCGACCTCGCCATCGGTCGGATCTACCTGCCCCGCGAGGATCGGGACCGTTTCGGCTATCCGGAGTCCGACCTGCGGGCGTTGCGGTTCACGCCGGCGTTCGCCGAGCTGATGAAGTTCGAGGTCGAGCGGACCCGCGGCCTGTTCGCCGAGGGGCGGGCCCTGGTGCCGCGGGTCCCGCGGGCGTTCGCCGTCGACATCGACCTGTTCTCGCGCGGCGGCCTGGCCATCCTCGACCGGATCGAGGCCCGTGGGTTCGACGTCTTGAGCGCCCGGCCGTCCTTGAGCCGATGGACCAAGCTCCGGCTGCTGGGGCGCGCGGTCGTGGCGATGACGATGGCCCGGTCTGATCGACGGGTTCTCCGCCCTCGGAGACCGCCCGCGTGCGTCCGCGGAATCGACGCCCACGCCGCAGCACTCGGAGAGCTCCCCGTGAAGACGGACCGGGTGCTCGAGGAGAGTTACCGGTTCTGCGGCGCGCTGCGCGGCGCGAGGCGCGGAACTTCTACTATGCGTTCCTGCTCTTGCCCCGATCGCGGCGGCAGTCGATGTGCGCCCTCTACGCGTTCATGCGGCATACCGACGACCTGGCCGACGAGCCCGGCACCGCCGAGGAGAAGGCTCGGGCGCTCGACGCCTGGCGAGCAGGCGCTCGACGCCGCGCTGGCACGGTCGTTGCGGCCGACGGCCTGGCCGGGGCTCCCCGCCCTGGCCGACACCGTGGCGCGGCACGGCATCCCCGCGAAGCTGCTCCACGAGGTCATCGAAGGGGTCTCGATGGACATCCAGCCGCGCGGCTTCGCCACCTTCGCCGAACTGGCCGATTATTGCTACCACGTCGCCTCGGTCGTCGGCCTGAGTTGCCTGCACATCTGGGGCTATCGTTCGGAAGGGGGCAAGGCCGAGCGCCTCGCCGAGCATTGCGGCATCGCGCTGCAACTGACCAACATCCTCCGCGACGTCGGCGACGACGCCCGCAACGGTCGGATCTATCTGCCCGGCGACGACCTGGCGCGGTTCGGCGTCGAGCCGGAGGAGCTGGCCGCCGATCGGCCGGCCCAGCGATCGGGTCCGCGAGCTGCTGGCCTTCGAAGGCTCACCGCGCCTACGAATACTACGAGGAGCGCTCGTCCGCTCGTCCCGGCTGGTCGACCCGGTGGGCCGGCCCGTGCTCCGGACCATCGTCGGCATCTACCGCGCCCTGCTCGACGAGATCGCGCGGCGGGATTACCAGGTCCTTGACGGCCGAGTCTCCCTTCCGCCCTGGCGCAAGATTGCGATCGCACTGCGAGCCTTGGCGGGTTGACGTACGCCAGACACCCAGGTCGCTTCCGTTCGTCGTGGGCTACCGTGTTGGTCCCGGAGCAGCAGGTGATGGCGGGTGGCTGAGCAGTTCGGATAGGACCTGACGTGCTTCGCGCTTTCTCAAGTCTTCCGGGATGATCGTGATCGAGGCGGTCGAAAAGTCCGTGTCAAGGTCGCGTGGGGGATTCCCGACTGCCGTGGCCAGAACCGCCAGGAGTTCCGGAAAGTGTTGGGGCTCCTGGTACGGGCGCCGAATGACCGTAAGATCGACAAAACCACCGTTGACCTGATGGACTCGCGAGGTCAGCGCGTACCACGAATCTTCCTGCTTTCCGCGTTCGAGAAAACGCTTCAATTCTCCGTGGTCGCGCACCACCTGGGACTGGGACTGGCGTTTCGCCAGGTCCGTCAGCGCCCGGGGTAGCCAGAGTCGGAGCAATTCGTAGCGAGTGACCGTGCCTCCGCCGAGATGGTTGTCAGGCTCGAGATCGTCAGCCGGTCGAGTCGCGTGCGAGGTGAGACGGGGTAACGCAATGATCGCGGCGACGAGAACGATCGCCATCACGAGATAGCCGCGCCCGAGCCAGAGGAGTCGCCCCGGGGTGGAGACCATGTCTTCCGATCCGTCCAGGTCGTGACCGGGAATCGGGAGCCTCTCGGGCCGTCGCGGGCAACTCTGATAATCCATGAGCGTTTCTCATCGATAGGTGTAGTCATGGCCGTGTGCCGCGGGCGTCGGCCCTATCGTAAGGACTGATCGCCGCTACAGATCGTCCACAAGCCGTCGCGGTTTCTTCAGAAAAACCACTTTCCCGAGACGTCCATGCGGGAGAGCCCTCATGCGAGAAACGCGATTTGAAATTCGGGAGAACCTGTGGACAAACGGAGCCGGCGCGAGTTATCCTGAAATGAGGGCAGTCATGACCGACCCGAACCCGCGAGACGATGACGACTGTCTCCTTCGCCTCGAGGGGAGGAGAGCGGACCCCGCCCCGGCTTATTGCCCATCCGCGCGGCCGTTCGCGCCGAGAAGCGACTGAGATTTCAGGAGATCCTCAACGCCATGGAGCCGCTCGATCGCGAGATCCTGGTCTTGCGTCATTTCGAGGAGCTCAGCAACGGCGAGGCCGCGCAGGTCTTGGGCCTGTCGAAGTCCGCGGCGAGCAATCGGTACATCCGTGTCCTGGAGCGGCTCAAGGCGATGGTCAAGGCCATGCCCGGGTTTCGCGACGAATTGGGCAAAGGGGTCTGCCGGACGTCACCCTGACGAGCCGCCTCGCCAACGGAGAGACCATGGGCAGCGACGAATCCGCATCGCGTCTCGATCCGGTCAACGAACTCGCTGAGGAGTATGTGCGCCGCCGCCGGCGCGGCGAGCGCCCCACCCACCTGGAGTACGCCGCGCAATATCCCGAGCATGCCGCGCGGATCCTCGAGCTGTTCCCCGCTCTGGAATTCATCGAAGGGCTCAAGCCCACGTCGGAGGACCATGCCGGCCTGTGCGACGACAGAGCCGAACTCTGGGAACCGGCCGGCACCAGCGGTTGCACACAGCGGTTGGGCGACTACACGCTGCTCCGCGAGCTGGGCCGCGGCGGCATGGGCATCGTCTACGAGGCCGAGCACGAGTCGCTCAAGAACCGGGTGGCGCTGAAGGTGATGCACGCGCGGTTCCGCGCCGATCGGGCCTACGTGCGACGGTTCCAGACCGAGGCGCGGTCGGCGGCCAAGCTACACCACACCAACATCGTGCCGGTCTTCGATTACGGCGAGCAGGACGGCGTCTGCTACTACGCGATGCAACGCATTGACGGAGTTGGGCTGGAGCGAGTGCTGAAGGACGTCCGCCGCCTCCGGGCCGCGGCTGGCCGCGGGGCCGGGACAGACTGCGGGGGACCAGGGACGGTGACCGACGCGAGTACGGACCCGCTCACGGCCATCTCCCGCGGCCTGCTGACGGGACGGTTCGCCGATGCCCCGACGGCTTCCCTCGTCGCGAAGTCGGACTCGACGATGAACGCGGCGATCGACAGCGCAACCGCCGCCCCACCCGTAGCCGACGGGTTGGCCCCGGCCTCTTCCGGGAGCGGAGCGGAGTCGGGAAGCAGCTCGTTCGCCGTCCAACCCGAGTCGGTTTACTTCCGCGAGGTCGCTCGGCTGGGGGCCCAGGTCGCCGACGCGCTCGACTACGCTCACCGCCAGCGGGTGATCCACCGCGACATCAAGCCCTCGAACCTCCTCCTGGACACCCGGGGAAACGTCTGGGTCACCGACTTCGGACTGGCAAAACTGGTCGAGGGGGACGACCTGTCGCAGTCGCACGACCTGGTCGGGACGATGCGGTTCATGGCGCCCGAGCGGTTTCGGGGCGTCACTCACCCGATGGGCGACGTCTATTCACTGGGCGCGACGCTGTACGAGCTCCTGACCCTGAAACCGGCCTTCGCCGCGCGGGACCAGGCCCGGCTCAGCGACCAGATCGCGCACCAGCCGCCGGCACCATTGCGACAACACGACCGTCGCATCCCCCGGGACCTGGAGACGCTGGTGCTCAAGGCGCTGGCCAAGGACCCCAAGGATCGGTTCGGGTCGGCAGCCGAGTTGGGGGATGAACTGCGTCGATACCTGGAGAGCCGGCCGATCCGGTCGCGGCCCACCCCGCTCCACGAGCGCCTCTGGCGGTGGTGCAATCGGAACATCGCCCTGGCGTCGTTGATCGCGCTGGCCGCGACGCTGACGACCGTGATCGCGATCGGCTCGACGGTGGCGGCGTGGTCATTCCGCGGTCAGCGCGACGACCTCCAGCAAGTGCAGCAGGAGGTGCGCCGTCAACTCGACCTGACCACGAAGGCCGAACGTCAGGCCCGGCTCGCCTTGGGCCAGTCGCTTATCTCCGAAGGAGCGGCGCTGATGCGCTCGGGGTTGATCGGTCAGCGGTTCGACAGCCTGGACCGGCTCGGCAAGGCCGCGAAGGTCCTGGAAGCCGACCCCGAGGGTCGGAAACGATTGCCCGACATCCGCAATCATGCCATCGCCGCGCTGGGTCTGACCGACCTCCGCGTGAGCCGAGAGCACGACTGCGGAGACGTTTTCGAGGTCAACGTCGATGCCGCCCTGGAGCGGTACGCCGTTGTCGAGAGGTCTGGCGAGATCGTCGTGCGCCGGTTGGACGACGACCGCGTACTCGCCCGCCTACCAGGGCCAGACCGGAGCGATTTCTGGCAAGCTTATTCTACTTTTAGCCCGAACGGCGAGCTGCTCGTTACCGGCTACAACCTGATCGGAGGCGGAGGTAATCTGCTGCGAGTATGGCACCTGGGACGCCGGGAGCTGATCGGCAGTCTACCGAGCCAGGGAGGTGCAAGGTTCCACGCCGATGGCCGCCGTCTGCTGTTCGGTGCGATGGAGGGCGGCATCGCCGTCTGGGACCTCGTCGAGCGCCAGGTCGTCCGTCGGATCCCGATCGACTTCAGGGCGACGGGTCTGGCGATCGATCCCACAGGCCGACGCCTCGCCGTCAACTACTTCGATGTGGAGAACACGAATGGGGCGGAGCCACGCATCGAGATCCTCGAGCTCGAAACCGGCCGCGTGCTGTTCGACAGGAGGTCACAGGTCGGCAAAGGCGGTCTGGCCTGGAGCGCTGATGGACAGTTGCTGGCAATCGGCAGCCATGGAGGAGACGTCTTTATCTGGAATGTCCGACGCGGGGCCCTTACTGCCGTGCTTCACGGGCATACGGCTGCGGTCCTCCACGTCCGCTTCGCGCACTCGGGTTATCTGCTGGCGACCTCGAGTTGGGATGGCACGACACGACTTTGGGACGGCGTCTCGGGTGAACCCCTGGCGATGGCGCCGGGTAGCCTACGAGGCTCATTCGCGCCGGACGACCGTCGGCTGGCCTTCGCTTTGGGTAAAAAAGTCGGCGTCTGGAACGTAGCCGTGGCCTCAGAGTGTCGGACGCTCCACCTCGGCATGCTCGGCAACCGCGCTGAGACGCGGGATCAGCCTGTGGGGATCGCGGCGGATGTGAGCCCCGACGGCAGGCTGGTGGCGACTACCGCAGGGGACGGCGTCCACCTCTGGGAGGCCGATACGGGATACGAGGTGGCCCATCTCAAGTCCGGCTCCAGCGAAACCGTGCTGTTTCACCCCGACGGGGAAAGCCTCATTAGCACCGGCAATTATGGCGTGGATCGCTGGCCGATCCGGCCCGATTCCGAAGGTGGGGATGGAGTGCTGCGGATCGGACCGCCCGAGTTGCTCTCGGCGAGCCGGGCAAAGGAGTTTCCCCGGGCGAGCTGGCTCCCCGATCGTCGAACGCTGGCGCTGACCGACAACGACAATGCCCGAGTCTTACTCATCGATTCCAGCCACCCCCATCCGGCTTGGAGCCGGGTAAGGGCCCTCGACAGCGGGAATAATCACCGCATGACCTCGGTCGCCGTCAGCCCGGACGGCCGCTGGCTGACTGTCGGCGGCGTGAAGGAAGCAGGCGTGCGGGTTTGGGACCTGCGCCGGCGCCGGCTCGAGCGCATCTTGAGACGGAAGGAGCCCGTCGCTGTGCTGTCCGTCTCCGTTGGCTTCAGCCCCGACGGTCGCTGGCTGGTTTCGAGCATGGCCTCCGAAGCGGGCCTGTTTTCTTACGAGTTCTGGCGTGTGGGGACCTGGGAGCCTGATCTTCGGATCGACCAGGTGCGCAACGGGAACGCGTTCTACCGCCCGGCGTTCACCAGCGACGGCCGGCTGATGGCCCTGGGAATTGCGCCCGATCAGGTCTTGCTGGCCGATGCCGCCACGGGACGAGAGCTGGCCCGGCTGACGACCTTGCAGCCGGTGACCCCGACACCGATCGTCTTCAGCCCCGACGGCACGAAGCTCATTGCCCGGACTAACCAAGAGACCGTGCGGGTGTGGGACCTACGGCAGATCCGTGACCAGCTCGGGCTGCTGGGGCTGGACTGGGCCGCTCCACCGTATCCCACGGCTCCGGATTCGCGCGACGCCCCTGGTCCGGTGCCCTCGCCGAGGGCGGTACGGGTGGTCGGAGAAGTCCTCGAGCCCCAGTCACGCCGAGCCGCCGAACTAGCCGAGATGAACCGCCGCCTCACCGCCAAGCCTGACGATACGGAAGCCCTGATCCACCGCGGCTGGTTGTTCACCCAGCAGACGAAGTGGCCCGAGGCGATCGCTGACCTCGAGCATCTGCTCCGGGTGCGTCCGGGCGATTCCGACGCGTCCTGGCTCCTGGCCGAGGCGTACCTGGAAACGGGGAAACTGGCCGGCGCGCTATCGGCCTTCAACCGCTTGCTCGAACAAGCGCCCGAGGACCACGAGGCCCGATTTCAGCGCGGTCTGGTCGCCCTGGCCCTTGCACAGCCTGGCCTGGCCGCGGACGACTTTAGCCGCGTCCTCGACCATGAGCCGGATCGGGACGGTGCGCGCTACCGTCGGGCGCGGGCTCTGATCCAGCTTGGCCGGCACCGCGAGGCACTGGCCGACCTCGACCTCCTCATCTCGAAGGAATCGGACAACTTCGTGCTGTACGACCTCCGCGGCATCGCCCGCGAGGCCCTCGGCGATGACAAGCAGTCCCGTGCCGATCGGGAAAAGGCTGATTCCTTGCTGCCTAAAGTCCCGCGAACGCTCAACAGTCGGGCCTGGACTGACGCGACCGGCCCGTTCATCCAGCGCGACCCCGAGAGGGCTGTCGTGCTGGCGCAGCGAGCCGTCGGACTGGCTCCCGACGACCATGTGATTCTCAATACTCTGGGTGTGGCTCTGTATCGCGCGGGGCAGTACGCCGAGGCGACCTCGATCCTGGAGCGGAGTCGTGCCGCGGGGAAGGGTGAGTTCGAAGCATTCGACTTGTTCTTCCTGGCGATGGCCCACCACCAACTGGGACACTGCAAAGAGGGCCGCCTCTGCTACGACCAAGCCGTGCGTTGGCTGGATGCACAGAAGAGCCTGTCCGACAAGTACGCCAAGGAATTGGCCAGGTTTCGCGCCGAGACCGAGGCGGTGCTGGCCGGTTCCGCCGACGATCTGCCCGCCGACGTCTTCGCAGACCCATGAGAGATCGCCAAAGCCCGGCGAGGAGACGTCATCGTCATGTCCCTTTCGTACGCCGCCATCTCCGGGTGGTGCTACGCGCCTGTGGACAAACGGAACCGGCGCCGAGTTATCTTGAAATGGGAGACATCATGAACGTCGAGAACCCACGGGATGATGACGACTTGCTCGTCCGCATCGAGGGGGGAGACGAGCGGGCTTTGACCGAGCTGTTCGCCCGCCACCGTGAGCGCCTGCGCCGGATGATCCGGCTCCGCCTTGACCGGCGGCTGCAAGGGCGGATCGACTCCTCCGACGTGCTCCAGGACACCTACCTCGAGGTCGCCCGTCGGGCCCGGGAATACCTCGCCCAGCCGAACATGGCGCCGTTCCTCTGGCTCCGATTCCTGACCGCCCAAACGCTCCAGGCCCTGCACCGCCATCATCTGAAAGTCCACATGCGCGACGCCGGCCAGGAAGTGTCGCTCCGCCATCGCGCCACGCCCCAGGCGAACTCGGTCTCGCTGGCCGAGATGCTGCTGGGCCGGCTGACCTCGCCCACTCGCGCCGCGCCGTGCCGAGATGCAATTGAAGCTCCAGGAGTTGCTCAATGCCCTGGAGCCGTTCGACCGCGAGATCCTGGCCTTGCGTCACTTCGAGGAGCTCAGCAACGGCGAGGTCTGCGCAGGTCCTGGGCCTGTCGAAGTCCGCGGCGAGCAACCGGTACATCCGCGCTCTGGAGCGGCTCAAGGAGATCCTCAAAGGGATCCCCGGGTTCCTCGAAAACTAGACGAGGAAAAACGCGGCCGGCCGTCACCGATCGTGGGACGTATCTTGAACGGAGAGACCATGGACAGCGCCGCGAGCCCATCGGGCCACGATCCGGTCGAACCCCTCGCCGAGGAGTATCTGAAGCGCCGGCGCCGGGGCGAGCATCCCACTCCCGCTGAGTATGTGGCGCGATATCCCGAGCTCGCCGCGCGAATCCTCGAGATCTTCCCCACGCTGGAGTTCATCGAAGGGCTCAAGCCCATGCTCGAGGACCACACCGGCCTGTCTGACGATCCGGGTGACGTCAGCCAACCGGCCGGCACGGGTGGTCGCACTCAGAGGCTGGGCGACTACACCCTGCTCCGCGAGCTGGGCCGAGGCGGCATGGGGATCGTCTACGAGGCCGAGCACGAGTCGCTCAAGAACCGGGTGGCGCTGAAGGTCATGCACCCGCGGTTCCGCGACGAACGCGACTACGTGCGGCGGTTTCAGACTGAGGCCCGGTCGGCGGCAAGACTGCACCACACCAACATCGTGCCGGTCTTCGACTATGGCGAGCAGGACGGCGTCTGCTACTACGCGATGCAATGTATCGTAGGCGTCGGCCTGGATCAGGTTCTCGGGGACGTGCGCCGCCTTCGGGCGGTGACTAACGGCAACACCGGGACCGGGACTGGACGCGCGGGACAAGGGACGATGATTGAGGCGGGTACGAATCCGCTCACGGCCATCTCTCGCGGTCTGCTGACGGGACGGTTCGCGGATCGAACGACGGCTTCCATCGGAGAGGAGCCGGCCGCGACGGTGATGTCGGCCATCGACAGCGCAATCCCGGATGCGACCTCCGGCGCCTGGCCCGCGGCCGACGGCTCGGCCTCCGCCCCGTCCCACGGCGATGCTGGGTCGAGCAGCAGTTCGTTCGCTGGCCAACCCGAGTCGGTCTATTTCCGCGAGGTCGCCCGGCTGGGCGCCCAGGTCGCCGACGCGCTGGACCACGCCCACCGCCATGGGGTTGTCCACCGCGACATCAAGCCTCCCAACCTCCTGCTCGATACCGGCGGGAATGTCTGGGTCACCGACTTCGGACTGGCCAAGATCGTCGAGGGAGACGACCTCTCTCAGTCGCACGACCTGGTCGGGACGCTCCGTTTCATGGCTCCGGAACGGTTTCGGGGTACCACGAACCCCCTGGGCGATGTCTATTCGCTGGGCGCGACGCTCTACGAGCTTCTGACCCTGAAACCGGCTTTCGCCAAGCGGGACCAGGCCCGGCTGATCGACCAGATCACGCACGAGTTGCCGGCGCCGTTGCGGCAGCACGACCGCCGCATCCCTCGGGACCTGGAGACGTTGGTTCTCAAGGCGCTGGCCAAGGACCCCAAGGACCGGTTCGGTTCGGCAGCCGAGTTGGGGGATGAACTGCGGCGGTACCTGGAGAGCCGTCCGATCCGCTCAAGGCCGGTCGGGCCTGTGGAGCGGACCTGGCGGTGGTCCAAGCGCAACCCAGGCCTTGCCGTGGCGGTGCTGGTGGCGATGCTCGGAACGGTGACGGTTCTCCTGGTCGAGATTCGGGCCAACCGGCGCTGCGGAAGTCGAACGACGCCCTGGCCACCGCCAACGCCCATATCATTCAGACCAACGCCGAGCTCGACCACTCGCGAGCTGCCGTCCAGGCTCGGTACGACCTGGCCGTCGAGGCGATCCGGACCTTCCACACGGGCGTCAGCGAGGACTTCCTGCTCAAGCAAGACCAGTTCCAGGAGGTCCGCGACCGGCTGCTGAAGTCGGCCAGCGACTTCTACGGCAAGCTCGGTGCCTTGCTGGGAAAAGAAACGGACGTGGTTTCGCGGCGGGCGATCGGGCAGGCGAATTACGAAGTGGCTGAGCTGACGGGCAAGGTCGGCACGCCGGAGGACGCGCTCGAGGCACATCGTCAGGTCCTCGCCGCCCGCCAGGTACTGGCGGCCGGTTCCCCGGCTGACCCGGAGATCCAGGCCGACGTAGCGCGCAGCCTGACGGCCGTCGCCCGTCTGCTGGAGATCACCGGACGGACCGCGGAAGCGGAGTTGACTTACCGCAAGGCAGAGACATTGCTGGCCGAACTGGCCTTGACGATCGCCGAGGCCCCCGAGGCGCGGGTTGTCCTGGCGAAGTGCCGGTCGAGTCTCGGCCGCCTCCTCCATAGCACGGGCCGTGACGACGAGGCACTGTCGGTCTACCGCCTGGCCCGCGCGGACCAAGAGGCGATGGCCGCCGCCCCCGGGGCAACGGCCCCGTCACGGGAGGCACTCGCGTCCACGATCAATAGTATCGCCCTTTTGCTGGCGGCAACGGGCAGGTCATCGGAAGCCGAGGCCGAGTACCGTAAGGCACTGGTGATCCAGCAACAGTTGGTTGACGACAACCCCGCCGTCACCCAGTACCGCGACAACCTGGCACTCGGCCACAACGGTCTCGGTTACCTGCTGAAGGATACGGGCAAGGTCTCGGAAGCGGCGGCCGAGTACCGTGTGGCGATGGCGATTCAACAGGAGCTGGCCGACGACAGCCCCGCGGTCACCCTATTCCGCAACCACCTCGCACAAAGCCACAACAACCTTGGCTACCTGTTTTCGAATACGGGCAAGGTCTCGGAAGCGGCGGCCGAGTATCGCAAGGCGCTGGCGGTTCTTCAGAAGCTGGCCGACGACTACCCCGCCATCCCCCACTTTCGCAATAGACTGGCACTCAGCCACAACAACCTCGGCTTCGTGCTGTCGAATATGGGCAAGGCGGTCGAGGCGACAGCCGAGTACCGCAGGGCGCTGTCGATCCAACAGGAACTGGCCGACCACAACCCCACCATTACCGAATTCCAGGAGGTACTGGCACTATGCCTGCTCCGCATCGGATGGCAGCTCGCGCAGGCTGGCAAGACCGATGAGGCGATCGGCTACTACAAGCGAGAAGAGGCCATCCGACTGAAGCTCGCCGAGGCCAGCTCGGCAACCCCCGATGACAGGGATCGCCTGGCGAACTGCCAGATCAACACGGCGGACCTGCTCCGTCGAGCGGGGCGGCTTGACAATGCGCTCGCCGCATGCGAGCGATCCCTGGCCGTGCGTGAGCACCTGGTGCAGGTGCATCCGGAGGTCCCGGAGTACCGCGCAAACCTCGGCGAGACGTACCTGCGACTCGGCCAGGTTCGCTGCGATCTCGAAAACCTGGCCGGAGCCGGCTCCGCCTGGAAGCGAGGGCTCGCGAACTATGAGGGGAACACGTTCGTGAACGGAGAGCATACGTTCTTGCGGGCCTGCTGTCACGCCGGCCTGGCGGGACTCGCGGGCCGAGCGGGCTCGGGGGTGTCCGCCGAGGAAGGGGCCAACTCGGCCGAGAAGGCGATGGCCGTGTTACGCAAAGCGGTCACGATGGACTACCGCAACCCCGACGCGTACCGGACCGAGTCGGCCCTCAACCCGCTCCGCGACCGGCCCGCCTTTCGGGCGCGAATGATGGACCTCGTGTTCCCTACTGAGCCGTTCGCCCACGCCGACTGAGCGACGCGCCCGAACCGGGGATTTCCGCAGCGGGCTTGAAGCCTTCGATCTCTTCTTCCTGGCGAGGGCTCACCACCGATCGGGGCACCGAGAACCGGCCCGCGGATTCTACGATCAAGCCATCCGGCGGCTTAGGAAGCCGAAGAGCCTGGCCGACTCGTACTTGAAGGAATTGACCGCGGTCCGTGCCGAGGCCGAGGCGGTGCTGGCCGGTTCCACCGACGATCTACCCGCCGACGTCTTCGCCCCGACACTCGAAGAGACGCTACCGAGTTAAGAATCAAGGCCGTTGACACGACTGGAGCCGAGGGCTTCACGGCGAGGTCCGATCAACTCCGCGAGAGCCGCCTTCCCGGCAATTCGGCTTGACAACCCCGTGGGCTGGACCATCCTCGGTATCGACCGCGCCTTGCTCGACAAGATCGCGCGGCGCGATGACCAGGTCCTCGACGGACGGGTATCACACCCGCTCTGGCGCAAGGTGGGCATCGCGTTGAAGGCGTTGGTTGGTAGAATGGAGGACAAATCACGGTGAGTTAACTCCCGTTCAAACGTAGGGCGGGCTTTCCAGCCTGACGACAAGGGTTCGTCGGGCGGGAAAGCTTGATCTACGTCGTTTCTGCCCGTGGAAGGGATCGGAGACCATGGCCACGAAAAAGTCACATCATCCGGCCAAGACCACAAATGGCGAGCCGGTTGCCGAGGAGGTTCCGAAAGAGCCGCGCCCGGCCAGGATGACCAAAGCTCAACTCGAGCGGCTCGTTTACGTCTTGGAGGGTCAGATCGCCCGGCTGAAAGCGGAGCTGGAAGCACTACGGGGGCCGGAAGTGCCATGGTGGCAAAAGATCAGCGGAAGCTTCGCCAACGATCCTGCCTTCGAGGAAGCCATGCGGCTGGGACGCGAGTGGCGCGAGTCGTTCCGACCCAAGAAGAGACCTTCTCAAAAGAAACCCCGAAAGGCCAAGTCCTCGGATGGTCGTTCTTGATACCGATCACCTTACTCTGATGCAACGCGCGGAGTCGACGGCCAAGGCGAGACTCCGGGCACGTTTGAATGAGATTGATTCCAGGGAGATTGCCACGACGATCATCACCTATGAAGAACAAATGCGCGGCTGGCTGGCCTACATGGCTCGTGCGAAGAACCCCTCGCAGGAAATCGACGCCTACGCCAAACTGAGGCAACACATCGAAGACCACCGGACGATCAACGTTCTCGACTTCGATGAATCGGCCGCCGCGGAGCTCCAGCGCTTCCGGAGATTGAGGATTCGTGTCGGGACGATGGACCTGAAGATCGCAGCCATCACGATCGTGCATGACGCAACGCTCCTCACGCGCAATCTCGTGGATTTCCGAAAAGTTCCCGCGCTGAAGGTCGAGGACTGGACCTCTTGAAAGATCGACTACGCCTTGCCCCACGAAGATGACCCCGATTCCCAAACCTCCCCCTCCTCACATCGTGATCGTCGGCGGCGGGCTGGCGGGGCTGGCAGTCGCATCGACCCTGGTGGATCGCGGTCTGCGCATCACGCTCCTGGAGAGCCGGCCGCGGCTGGGCGGTCGGGCCAGCTCGTTCCCCGATCCGATCACCGGCGAACTGGTCGACAACTGCCAGCACGTCAGCATGGCCTGCTGCACGAACCTGGCGGATTTCTGCCGGCGGGTGGGGATCGACGCAGATGCTCCGCCGCGAGCCCGCGCTGGTCTTCCTGGGACCCGATCGGGCGATCTCGCGGTTTCGGACCGGTCCAGGGCCGGCCCCGTTCCACCTGGCCGGCAGCTTCCTATCGGCGCGGTTCCTGGGCCTGCGCGACAAGCTGCGCGTGGCCTATGGCCTGGCTTGCCTGGCCTGGAGTCGCGACGATCGGCCCGGCGAGTCGTTCGCCGACTGGCTGCTGCGGCACCGTCAGAGCCTTCGAGCCATCAATCTGTTCTGGGGAGCCGTGCTCGTCTCGGCGCTGAACGAACGGCTTGACCAGATGGATGTCGGCCATGCTCGGAAGGTCTTCCTCGACGGGTTCCTCCGCAACCGGACGGGGTTTCAATTGGAGCTGCCCCTGGTCCCCCTGGGCGAGCTCTACGGCACGCGGCTGGAGCGCTGGCTGAGCGATCATGGCGTCTCCGTCCGGTTGACGACCGGGGTCCGCTCGGTCGAGCCGGATGAGGATGGTGCAACCGGTGGTGTGGTCCTCCGCTCGGGTGAGTTCCTCGCCGCCGACTTTGTCATCCTGGCGGTCCCGTTCGATCGGGTTCTGGATCTCATCCCGGAGTCGCTGAGGGATCAGATTCCGGCACTGGCACATCTCGGTGCGATGCAAGCCTCTCCTATTACCGGAGTCCACCTCTGGTTCGACCGGCCGGTCTGTCCGTTCGACCACGTCGTGACGCCGGGCCGGCTGATTCAGTGGGTGTTCAACCACACGGCGATTCAGGGCCGAACCGCGCCGGCGGCCATGACGGATATGCCGGCGACGTCCCCTGGTGCGGGGCAGTACCTGCAACTGGTCATCAGCGCCTCGTACGACCTGTTGGCGCTCGACAAGCTGGCGATCCGAGACCTGGTGCTGGCGGACCTGGCCGAGCTCTGGCCGGCGGCCGCCTCGGCGACGCTGTTGCGGTGGTGGGTCGTGACCGAGCACGGAGCGACCTTCGCAGTTCGGCCAGGCATCGAGGCGATTCGGCCGCCGCAACGGACGCCCATCGACGGCTTCTTCCTGGCCGGTGATTGGACCGACACGGGCTGGCCGGCCACGATGGAAGGAGCCGTCCGTAGTGGCTACCTGGCTGCCCAGGAGATTCTCAAGGATCTCGATCGACCCACCCGGCTGATCCGCCCGGGGCTCAGGTCCGGCGCGCTGGCGCGCTGGCTCTTCGGCACGGCCGAGTTTCGGCCCGCGCGATTCTCTGTGCCGCCGCCGGTCGTTGACGACCCGTCGCCCGCCGTTCCTCGGCCGCTTTCCGTCCCGACCGAGGGTCGCTGAACTCGCGCGTGGGCGCGGGTCTCCCGACCCCGCCCGATCCGTTTGCCGGAAAGTTGGACGCGCCGGGCCGTCGGCGCCCACTATATGAGGATTCTGACCAGATGAGGGGCGGAGGAGAAGCTCCATGCGCAGTAAATCGTCGCGGGACGTACTCAGGCATCTGCGGACCCTCTATCGGTGCGGGGTGGTCGGTTCGCTCAGCGACGAGCAGTTGCTGGACCGATTCGTCGCGCGTCGCGACGAGACGGGGGAAGAGGCGTTCGCCGAGCTGGTGCAGCGGCACGGCCCGATGGTCCTGGGCGTCTGCCGGCGCATCCTCGGCGATGCGCACGAAGCGGAGGACGCGTTCCAGGCGACGTTCCTCGTCCTGGCGCGGAAGGCGTCTTCGGTCGTGCGGCGCGAGAAGGTCGCAAACTGGCTCTACGGAGTCGCCGTCCGCACGGCCCGGGAGGCCCTCGGCCTGCGCGGCGCGACGCCGGTCCAGGGAGGAGCGGGTGAGCACACCGATTCATGTCGAGCCTCCCGACGACGGATGCCCGGAGGAACTGCGGGCGATCCTGGATGAAGAGCTCGCACGGCTGCCGGCGCGGTATCGAGGGCCGTTGGTACTCTGCGAACTCGAGGGTCTGTCGCGCCCGGAGGCGGCGAAGCGGCTCGGCATCCCGGAGGGGACACTCTCCAGCCGGCTGGCGCGGGCCAAGGCCCAGTTGCGCGACCGACTGGCTCGCCGGGGAATGACGGTCCCGGTCGCCGTACTTTCGACCGCGATGCTCCGCGAAGCCCAGGCCATCACGTTGACCGTTTCCCTCATCGAGGCGACCGTGCAAGCCGCGACGACCGTCGCGACCGGTCCCTCCGCGGCCGTGGCCATCTCGGTCTCGGTCGCATCTCTCACCGAAGGAGTTCTCAAAGCCATGCTGGTTGCCAAACTGAAAGGGATCGTTCTGGGAATCGGTGCCATGACCGCGGTCGTCTCCGGAGCGGTCGTGCTGGCGCAAATACCTAGAACCCGACCTGGACCGGACGACGATAAACTTCCCCCGACTGCGGTTTCGCAGCCTCCCGTCAAGGACGACCGGACGGCTGCCCTGGAGAAGAAGCTCGACCGGATCCTCCAGGCCCTGGAGCGAATGACCGGAGCGACGCGGGATCTTCCACCACTCCCACAGCCGCAACCTATGCCGCAGCCTTCGGCCGCTCCCCCCCAGGCACCATCTGACCCAATCGCTCTGCAAACCGCGTTGGCGCCCCTTTCGAGGGTCGAGGGTTCCGGTTCCATCACCGATCGGCTCAAGGCCGTCGAGGTGAGGCTGGACCGGTTAGACCAATTCACACAGAGTGTCACGGGGCAGCTTCAGGCGGAAATGGCCGAGCTCCGGCGACAGGTTGGCGTAAGCCCCCCACCCGGGCCGAGCCCTCCTCCGACTCCGACTGTAACGCACGGAACCTGACGGGAGTTGCGTCGGCCTGGCGCACGGACTATCCTCGACAACATCTTGCGAAGCGATCGCTCGGCTCGCGGGACCATCGGCCCAGTTGCCGATGGCCGCCGAGCCCGCGCTTCGTCGTCGAGGAGACAATCCGACCATGCTCCCGTCGCCACGCATCCTCCCCGTCCTGTTCGGCCTGTGCGTGTTGTCCTTCCTGGCCGTCGGAGCGAGCCAGCAAGTGCCGGTGCCCGGGGAACCTCAGGTGCCGGCGCGGCAACCGAAACCGCGCTTACTGCCCGAACAGGTCGAGACTGACATCGTGACCCGAGAGGCATTCTGCCGCTGGGCGGCGCAGCCGCCGGTGCTCGACGGCAAGCTCGACGACAAGTGCTGGCAGGACGCGGTGGTGATTGCCCAGTTCGCCTCCTACTGGGATAAAGACAAGACCCCTCGGGCCGGGACCCGCGCCTACCTCATGTGGGATGACGCGGCGCTCTACTACGGCGGTACGATGAACGACAACGAGCTCCGTTCGTATGGGACCAAGCGGAATGACACCCTCTGGAATGGCGACGTCTTCGAGATGTTCCTCAAGCCGAGCGTCGAGAAGCCCGAGTACTACGAGTTCCAGGCCAATCCCCGCGCTTTCATCTTCGAGTGCTTCTTTCCCAGGCGAGGTGACATTCCCAAGGACTTCACCAAGGCCCCACTGCTGGGTAACAAGGCGGTTGTCAGCCTGAACGGGACTCTCGACCAGCCAGGCGACCGCGACAAGGGTTGGGCCGTCGAAGGCCGGATTCCCTGGACCGCGTTCCAACCCACCGGCGGCAAGCCAAAGCCGGGCGACGTCTGGCGGTTCGCCATTTGCCGGTATGACTACGGTCCCGAGGGAACCGAGCCGGTCACGATGAGCTCCGCGCCCCTGACCCAGCCGAGCTTTCACCATCATGAGGATTACGGCAAGCTCCACTTCGAAGGCCCGCGCAAGCAGGGCGCCATCGGCGAGTGAACTTCGGCCTCTCGGTCCAACCTCACGCCCTCATCATGGACATGAACGAAGCCAGGCGACTGTTCTTTGAGTACGACGGCTCATGCTTTTACATGTCTCGGAATGGTGTGGAAGATCAGTATCGTCAAGCTGGCGTTCCACCCGAAACCGAATCCGAGTGGCTGAAAGAACTGACCCTGATCAAGCTGGACCTCCTATCTCAAAAGGGCAATTGGAGCGTCCTTCACTTCCTCAAACATCACGCAGACCATGGACATCTCAATCATGTTTTGCATGCCGAGCCGAAAGGTGCACTGTGGGAACGGTGCGCCTTTCTGGAGCTGATGCTCGATTACGCCCGCGGATGCAAAAAGGCTGGCGGTGATCCATCATTGGTCGCGCAGGCCATTCGCAAGGTGATCGTCGAGTCCGAGCGCTTGCTCAGACGCGCCCGATCGGAGAGCTCGATCGGGCGCGTCCGAGCGATCGTGACTCAAGCTCAGCGTATGCTCGACGAAGCGTGAATGGGACTGCTGGCGATCCGCAAGGCAGCCGTCTCGATTCATTTCGTCCCAGCCGGCCCGGGTGGTGGATTGGCTGGCTCACGCTTTGAGAGTAGGTAGGCAATCAATCTGTAGAAATCCCCCTCCGGGATCTGATCAACCAGGTTGGCCGGCATCGGAGACAACTGCGAGGTCTGGCGCTCTTCGACGGATGACTTCGGTACACGGACCTCCTTCCCCTGGGCGTCGGCCAGTACGAGGATTTCGCCCTCTTCGCGCAACAACAGTCCCGAGACGACCTGGCCGTTCTTGAGGGCGAGGTTGGTGACCCGGAACGCCTGGTCCACGTTGCGATTCGGGTCGAGGATATCCTCGGCGAGGCGGTCGAGCCCTCGGCTGCCGATGCCGTCGAGCTGCGGCCCGATCCGCGCGCCCTTGCCGCCGAGCTGGTGGCAGATTCCACAATGTTTCTCGAACACCGGGATCCCGCGTTCCGGTTGATGGGACCCCGTACGGAAGCCGGCCCGCCGACGATCGATCAGCGCGCTCAGCTTCTGGTCGGCCGGAGGGAGACCGGCGAGCAGGGACTTGAGCCGCTCCTCCAGCCGCCGGGGTTTCGCCTGCTTGAGCGCGAGGGCGACCCGTTGATCCTGGAGCAATCGCGCCGACGCCTTGCCGGCCGCGATCGCATCCAGGAGCGCCTCGGCACCGTCGCGGCGGCGGGCCAGTCCATTGGCGATCGCGGTCTGGAGCGGTCCGGGCGCCAGGGCGAACATCTCAACCAGCACACGCGGGGCGTTCGGGCGTCCGCTCGCCGCCAGGAGCCCGGCCGCTGTCTCGCGAAGCTCGATCGGCGCGGCGGAGTCCCGCAGCACGTTCGAAACGAGAGGCTCGTTGGCCGCGGAGTCGATCGCCATCAGCGCTGTCAGCGCGGAGGAGCGTTGTGCCGACCGCGCCGATGTCCGCTCCGCGAAGTCCTTCAGAGTCCCCTGGACTTCCTTGAGGTGGAGGCCGCTGGCCAGCTCGATCCCCAGGTTCCGACTCCCGGGATCGCTGGAGCCGAGGAGCGATCCCGCGTGTGTGACGGCCAGCTCGTGCATCGCCGCGCTGGGAGGCGTCCCGCGCTCCTGGAACCCCTGATGTGCCGCCTTGATCAGCTCGGCCTGGACGCGGTGGCCGTGCCGGTCGGCGCGGCCGATCAGCCCGGTCAGGCCGCCGAGCTGGTCGAGGGCCCCGTACCGCGCGATATCGTGGATGTAGCGACGCTGGTGCTCCGGGGACTCGTCGGACTTCTGGAGGTAGGCCAGGAGATACGCGGCCGATTGCGGCGACGGGACGCCGAGCGCGACGTCGGCGATGTCGCGGCGATCGCGATCGGAGAGCTCGAGCGTCTCCAGGCCGTTCCAGACGTCGGCGGTCTTCAACTGGTCCCGCAGCGCCATACGCGCGACGTGGACGAGATGGGTATCGTCGGCCGGGGTTGACTGACGGAGGGCCAGCAACGGGCGGACATTCGCCAGCGCCGGATGCGCGCCGAGCGCCTCGGCCGCGGCGCGGCGGACGAACGGGTCGGTGTCCCGCAGGGCATGGAGGGCCAAACCGTGCGCCGGCTCCGGGAGAGTCTTCCACTCGATCAACGTCTTGAAGTGATGGACTCTCAGCTCACGATCCGGATCGGTCGCGGCATTGAGCCAGATGGTCTCATCAACGGCGCCCAGACGCTGTAGGACCCACATTCCGTGGACGCGCTGGCGGGCCGGAATCTCGTGCCTCATGATTGAGCGGATCGCCGCAACCACATCCTCACCCCGTTTCCCATGCTCGACGAGTTGGTTGGCCGCGGTGATCCGGACGCTCAGGTTCGGATGGCCGAGGTCGGCGATCAGGTCATTGATGGAGGATCTGGTCCGGTCGATGGCCGACAGAACAGGAGTCGGCTTCCCATCCGTTCCCCGATAGACGATCCGCCAGATCCGGCCGCTGGTCCGGTCCCGGCCCGGGTGAGTGAGCTCGACTTCGTAATGGCCGATGATCCGGTTGTAGAAGTCCGCGATGTAGAGGGCTCCGTCGGGCCCGAGCTCGATGTCGACGGGCCGGAACCAGTTGTCCTCACTCCAGACGAAGTCCGGCTGCTCGATCCCCTTGGGAGTCGAGCCGTGCCACTCGATCCGGTCGCGGTTGATCCGGTTGGTGACAACGTTGCCGATGAAGACGTTGTCGCGATACGCCTCGGGGAACTGGTCGGCCGCGTAGTAGCTGATGCCGCCGATCCCGGTCGAGCCGTGGTCGTGCGTCACCATCTCAGGGCCGAACCCCAGGCCATCGTCGGGCTTGCCGAAGCTGGGATACCAGGCGCCCCGGAGGAGCTGATAGACCGGCCGGCTGTGACAGTCGCAGGAATAGAGGTTCCCTATCGGGTCGAACGCCAGGCCGAACGGGTTGACCTGCCCATGGGTGAAGTACTCGGCGTGCGAGCCGTCAGGCCTTAACCGGTAGGTGTTGCCCGATTGCATGTGGATCGGCCGATGATCGCTCCCCTGCACGTTCGAGTCGTTGGAAAACCCATGGCAGGCGTAGATCCAGCCATCGAAGCCCCAGGTGAAGGCGTTGGTCATGCCGTGGGTGTCGCGATGGCCGATGATGCCGTAGAGCGCCTGGCGCACGTCGGCCCGGCCGTCGCCGTCGGTGTCCCGCATGAGGTAGATGTTCGGGATGTTATGGACGATCGCCTCGCGGCCGGACGGATACGGCAAGAGACCGATCGGGATGTTCAAACCGTCGGCGAAGGTCTGGATCTTGCCGGCGCGCCCGTCGGGCCGGAAGTCCGAGAGGATCTTGACCGAGTCGCGGCCCGGCGTTCCTTCCGGTTTGGGAAAGGGGTATTCGACGGTGTCGGTCACCCAGAGCCGGCCGAGGTCGTCGAAGGCCAGGTTGAGCGGTTTGTGGATATCGGGCTCCGCCGCCACCAGTTGGATCTCGAAGCCCGGTGGGAGGTGGAGCGCCTTGCGCTCCTCGTCCGGCGTGCGGTGCGGCAAGGATGAAATATTCTCAACCGGAGCTGGTTTCTGGGCGCGGACCACATCCGGGCCGATGTTGAAAAGGGCCACAACGAGGAGCCCGGGCAGGAACACGCGCGGAATGGGCATCATAACTCTCCAGAAGGTCCTTGTCCCGATCGCTGACATCTGAGGTTTGGCATCGTCCCAACCTCTGTTTTAGGGCGTCGGGTCGTTGCGCTCAAGCCGTTGGTGTCGTGACGATGAGCCTGAATCCGCTCAAGTCGTCGGGAGGCCCAGGTCACGGAGCCTTTGACTGGCGCGTCATCCAGGCGATCTCAGCCCCGGCTCGCTGATGCGTGTCCCGGTTGTTCAACTTGTGGGCAGGCTGAGTTCCCCGAGCAGTTCGAGGGCGGCTTCGAGGTTGCCTCCATCGCACTTGCGTCCCTTCTTGTGGCGCAGGCGGACCAGGGCTTCGGCATGGTCGGAACCCATCTCGCGGAAGGCATCATAAGTGGCGGCCAATTCCAGGACGATCGGATCGGTGCGGCTCATCCGATCGATAGCGGTCTGCCAAGGAGTCACCTGGGGCAAAGCGGCCGAAGGATCGGCCTTGAAGATGTAGTAAGTCTGGCCATCACGGCCAGTACGCTCTTCCTCGCGCACCAAGCACAGATGCTCCAAGAGCCGGATATCCGATTGAACGGCCTCGCTGTAGGGACCGTAGAAGAAGCTCGTGTAGCCGTAGTCCGTGGGCAATCCAAGGCGCTGGAGCAACTTGATGGTCTTCTGGAGGCGGGTCCTGCCGACGACCTCATGGTTCTCGTGCGCGGCGATGACTGCCGCGAGCAACCGCTCTTGCTCGACTTTCATGGTCTCGCTCCTATCTTAGGGTTCTTGCCGCAATCCGGCCGATCTCGTCACGGATCGATGACGGGTAATAGTATCGCAGGAAGGTGTATCCTTCCCTCAACTGTGCCACGGGGCGCGATAGCTCGCTGATTTCTCGCAACGTCCCGGCGGCTGTCGCGGCATAGATCTGCACGGCTGGGTTGGTGACGTTCGGATCGTAGGGTTTGTAAGGTGTGTCGGCCGGTTTATCACGCGCGAAGCAGTATTCCGGGTCGTGCTCACGCTCGCGGACCAATTCCCGAGCCGCATGGGCGAAGTCCTCGATTCGATCGGCCTGGAGGTCCGTGACATCCGTCGCCTTGTACAAGCGGCGATCGAGTAGGCCGACGGCCAAGTCCTTCAGGCGATCATCCCGTGCCGACCGACAGGCTTTGAGGAACTCTGTGATCGTGTGATCGTCAAGGTCGAGGTATTGGCCCAAAGTCATCGGAGCCGAGAAGGCTTGGAGCAGCCCTCTCGGTGCCCCTGGGACGATTTTCCCACGCTGGGCTTTGCTCGTCGCTCCATCGAGCAACTCCTTATACCTCTTGAAGACCAGCCGGAGCATGACTTCAGCCGCTCGCGTGGTCTTGTGAAAGTAGACGGTCCGGTACATATGATGGCGGGCGAACAGGTACGCTTCCGCGACGAAGAGCGCCTGGTTGCTCAGGTAAAGGCGGGATCCCCGACTTGTCCCGCGCTGCGAACCCCGTCAGCCGACTCGAGGTGGAGTTGGTTGATCAGCCACCTGTGGTCGAACTGGCCGTAAACGGTCCCGGTGGCATAACTGTCCCTCAAAAGGTAATCGAATCGATCGGCGTCGAGCTGGCTCGAAACCACTTGGGTCAGATACGAGGGTATCGACGACTCCGGCCGATCGCCCTCGTCGTTCTCCTCGTCGAAGAACATCGAAATTCGATCAGGCAGGCTGGGATCGGCGGCCCGGAGCCGCTGGTGGACGTCGGTCGAGGGATCGCGGATGATCTGGAGAGTCCTCGCTTCGTGTTTGTCCTTCGTGATCGCCTCAAAGGCATGGGAGAACGGTCCATGGCCAACGTCGTGGATCAACGCCGCCGCCAGGACGATGATCCGATGATCATCGGTCAGCGCGCTACCGACGAGCCGGCTGATTCGCTCCAGGAACATCCGCGCGGTTTGCATCACGCCAATGGAGTGGGCGAACCGGCTATGATTGGCGCCGGAAAGACCAGTTCACTGACGCCCAACTGCTTGATCCGTCGCAAACGCTGAAATTCTCTCGCGTTGATCAGGTCCAGAAGGAGGCGGTCACAGGGAGTGTCTTCAAAGGGAATGATGTCGTGAACCGGGTCGCGAATGACCTTGGGCCAAACGCCGCTCATGCGGGTTTCTCCCCTTTGGCGGTCAAAACGTCAAGGTCATGGTTGGCGGACATTCCCCCACTTCCCGGAATCCGCCTCACGCGGGAATAGCGATCTAATGTACAGTAACTCCCTGCATTCTATCACGGATCAGGACGAGAGCAAGGGCAAAGTCCCGGAGCTTCCTTCATCCCATCTCACTTCAGCCAAATCAGCCCCGGAACCGCCCGGTCACCCATGCCAGTTAGGCTCACCATGTGAAGCCATGGAAGGACGACCAGACGAAGTTGGACCGGACGAATGCGGTCACCACACAGCGGAAGAGGACGAATCCGCGATTCACTCCCGTCGGACCACCCGCCGGTCGATGGCGGCCTCGAGCCAGGCCGTGCGTTCCTCCTCGGTCGCCGCAAACGGAGACCATTCTTGGCGAAGGAGCTGCACGTCGATCGTGTCACGGTTGGCGGTGAGCAGGGTTTCGATATCGATCTGGTCCTGGGGTCGAAAGGCGACCATCTTGGTCAGGATCAGGCCCTCGGCCGTGGCCACCCGGACCGTGTGGCCCTCCGTCCATTCCAGGGGCGCGGCGTCGGCGAGCGTTCGAGAGTAGAGCGGGAAGACCGGCTTGAGCCAGTCGATCCGAACACGGCCGAACAGGAACGAGGTCATATGCTCTCAAACGTATTCCTTGACAAGGATCGCCGGGTCGAGCGCGAAACCTCGTTCCACGAGGTCGTCCAGGAGTCCGGGTAAGACGATCTGCGGGACATCGACCAGGAAGTCGGCATCCTGCGTGAACCGGGGACGGCCGCGCAGCACGAACGCCAGGCCGCCGATGAGCGCGTAGCCGATCGATCGGGCATCCAACGCCTCGGCCAGTGATTCGACGGCTCGCACGGAATCGTCCGGCAAGAGAAGAGGGTCAGCGTGCATGACGCGCGATGAACTCCTGGATGTTCCGTTGCGCAAGGAGTCTTTGCTCTTCGGAATACTGCTGGGCCCAATCCGCCTTTGGCGAGATGTTCCTCAGGAACGCGCCGGTGGCCAGCAAGACCCGAATCGTCTCGACGCGCTCGATCGGCGAGAGCGCCCGGAAGCTGGCAACATCGTCGAGGATCACCTCGGTCTGGCTGGGGAACTTGATGGGGAGGTGCATGGTCGTCTCCGGAATCGTGGCTGCCTCAGTCATTCATTATAGCCGATTCGGTTACCTCGACGACGGCGCTCCACCCATTCCGCATCCCGCCGAATTGTGGACGAATGACGCCTCCAATGACATCATGTCCAGTTTCCATTACCGCCTCAATGCCTCGGGCGGGCGAACGGGTCGCCGCGCGCGGGATCCGTCCAGGCGAAGAGCCGCAAGCCGTGTCCCTCGGGGTCCTGAATCCGTACCTCGCGATACCCTTCCTCATGGTTCTCGACTGGTGCTCCGACCGCGACTCCGCGGTCGATCAGCCGCTGACGCTCGCGGTCCAGGTCCGCGACCTGGAAGACGAGCCGGACCTTGCCTGGCCCCGCCAGGGATCGCGCGTCCTTGACCCCTTGCAAGCCCACCCGTCCGTTCCCCGCTGCGAGGAGGGCGAACTCATGCGGGGAATCCAGCAGGATCGGGCTGAGGCCCAATGTGTCGATGTACCAGCGGACGGTGGTCTGCCAGTTGGCGACCCGGATCACCGTCATAAACAGATCGAGGTGCGGTGCATCCGGTCGCCGCCAGCGGCTCGGGCTCGGATAAGTCGGACATGGGATCGCCCAATTGCGACGACTGGGAAAACGGAGGGAACACCACCCTCATTATGGCCAGACCGGCGCCGACGATGCGAGGGGATGTCAACTTGAAACGGCTGATCACCTGTTCGAGGACACGCCAGTGGGCTGTCAAGGGACCCTGTCACACCGCATGGACCGTGCGGAGATCCCCACTTCTCAGCTCGATCGGCTTCCGGCCGGATGGCGCAAGGGAGGCGCCCGGAATCAGTTGGGGAATTTTAATAATTTCGCTTGCATATCGGGATCGCGATCGACTACAAGTGTCTTATTGGGGATCGTTTCCCGGTTCCTGGAGTTCGTCCCAGGCCGCTGTCGCTCCGACGATTGTTGCGTCGGTGCGCGCCGCACGTCGGGCGATCGCCAGGGATCCCGAGTCGTAGGGAAGACCGCCGTCTACTCGATTGAGGTGAGATGACCGTGATGCGTCTGGCCATCATCCTGCTCTTGCTCGCACCGGCGCTGGCCCTGGCGCAGGTGAAGGAAGAGAAGAAGGATGACAAAGTCTCGAACGACGATCCAGCCCGTCCCTTGCAGATGCCCCCGGCATCTACCGAGGTGAGGGAGGCGGTCGAGGATTTCGATCGCTTTCAGCGGCGCGGTGCCTGGGAACGGGCCTTGAAGGCCCTCTACACGATTCCCGAGGCGCAGACCCTACGATTCGTCGACGGCGAAAAGGGTTTCATCATCCCGATCGAACGGAAACGCCGCCAGATCCTCGCCGCCCTGCCGCCGGACGGTCAGGCGGCCTGCCGGTTGTTTTACGACGCCGAGGCGAAGAAGCTGCTCGATGAGGCCGACGGGCCATCGGAGCTGAAGAACCTCGAGCGGATCTTCTCCGCCTATTTCATCACGTCCGTCGGCGACAATGCCGCCGACCGATTGGGCGATCTCTACTTCGAGCTGGGACGATTCGACCGCGCCGCCGATTGCTGGCTGGCCATTCTGCGCGAACGGCCCGACACGGACCTCTCGCCGGCCCTGATCTCGGTGAAAGCCGGGGTGGCACTGTTCCGCGCGGGGCGGTTGTCCGAGTTCGAGCAGGTTCGCTCCGAACTGGCGAATCGCTACGCCGACGAGAAGGTGACGATCGGGGGACAGAAGGCGGCGGCGAGCGAGCTCCTGAAGCGTCTTATTGGCGACGCCCCGGCGGCGGGCGCAGAGAAGTCGTCATCCCAGGGTGCCGACGCGGGCCTCGACCTCGCCGGGGTGGTCGATGTGGCCTGGCAAATGCGGTTTGCCGAATCTGTCGAGGCCGGCATGGCGCCTCCGGAGTTGACTCAGTGGGAATCGAATTCCATCAGCGTCGCCATTCCGGCCGTGACGATTGATGGCTCGACGCTCTTCGCCAACTACGTCGGGCATGTCTTCGCCCTGGACCTGAAGAGCGGGAAGCTGCTCTGGCGTTCTGCGTCGTTCCATAGCCTTGAAGTCCTGGCGATGCAGCAACACGTCCGGTTCATGGACGTGAGCCGGATCGCGATCATCGCGTCGGGTGAACACGTCTGGTGCCTGGACCGAGACCTGAAGGACCAGCAGTTCTTCTCCCCGTTCCAGTTGACCTGCCGACGAGCCGATAATGGCGAGGTCGTCTGGAAATCGGGCGACCTGTCCGACTATGCCCAGCTCGACTTCGTCGGTCCTCCGATGCTCGCCGACGGCAAGCTGTTCATCACGGCCAAGACCGGTGCGAATCCCCAGATGCCGCGACAGGGCCAGCCGCAGCAGCTCGTGCTGGCGATCCAGCCGCATGACGGGAAACTGCTCTGGAAGACCGAGATCGGCGTGTTCCGGCAAGGGGCGCAACGATACTTCTTTTATGGTTACGGCAACGAGTCGTCGCCGCAGCCGCAATTGATCTACCAGTCGGGTGCGGTCTATGCGGATACTCACATCGGGGTGCTCGCACGGCTCGACGCCGACTCCGGCGTACTCGATTGGGGCTATGGCTATCGCACCGATGCGTTCAAGTCGGGCTACCGCTTCTACTATTACCGGCGGCAGGAGCCGACGGTCGCGAGCAGTCCACCCCTGCAAGCGGGCGAGGCTTTCCTGATCAAGGGAGTGCAGTCGGAGCGGCTCTATGCCATCGAGCCCAACCGGATGCAGCTCCTCTGGGAGCGGCCGATCACGAAATCGTCGCGGCTGCTCGGGATCAGCGAGCATACCCTGTTCCTCGGTGGCGCGGAGATCAGCGCGCTGGACCTTGAGACGCGGAAACTCTCCTGGGCGATCCGGGTCCCCAACGGCAGCATGGAAGCGCGGGTCCTGGTCCGGCCGGACGGCCTGTGGCAACTGACGCCCCGCGGCATCTTCGAGATCGATCCGAAGTCGGGGCAGGTCCGTCGGATTTTCCGCGGCAAGGACCTGGGCGTCGTGGGAGGTGACCTGCTGTTGACCGATGATTGGCTCCTGGCCGTTTCCAATCGGACGATCTCCGCCTACCCGCGCCGGTCGTCCGGGGCTCCCGTCGCCGCCCGCCACGATCCCGCGATCCCAAAGGAGAAGGCTTCGAAATGATGCCCACGTCTGTGACGCCCAAACACCGCGAGCCCACGCGGTCCGCAATCGCGGCCATCGTGATCGGGCTCCTGCTGATCGGTCCCCTCTGCCCGGCCCGGGCTCAGTTCTTCGATCCAACGGGAGGGACGACGGCCTCGCCCCAGAATATCGAGGGGTTCACCGTCTCTGGGAAGGGTTATGCCGCGGCCAAGCCCAACCTGGTCGAGGTCGAGATGAATGTCAGCGCCTCCTCGGAGCTGACTGCCGATGCGATCGTCAAGTTCCGCGATGCCAAGAAGCGGATCCACGATGCATTCACTGCGTTGAAGCTGGGAAACGTTGCCTTGGAGGAGCGCGGGCTGCTGGTCGACCAGAAAGGCGCAGGTGCAGAGCCCCTACTGGTTCGGCTACCAGCAGAATACGCGCAACAAGACCGAGGTGCAGCTCTCGCGCAAGCTCGTCGTCCGGGCCAGCGATCTCCGCAAGCTGGACGAGGAGAGCGTGCTGCAACTGGTCGGCAAGCTGCTCGACGTCGCCCAGGACGCCGGGGCCCATGTCGGCCCTCAGAATAATAATATGAACTGGTACTACTACCGATTCAGCATGAACAACACGACCGGCCTGGTCCGGTTCGTCCTCGAGGACTTCGACAAACTCCAGGACGAGGCCTACGAGAAGGCGATCGCCGACGCCCGCGCCCGGGCGGAGCGGCTGGCTCGGTTGAGCCACGTTGAACTGGGGTCGATCGTGGCCATCCGGGAGGTTGTGGTACCGGGCGATCGGAACACGAACGCTGAGGACGTGGCCCCGAAGAAACGGCTGGAGATGTCGAAGTTTCAGGAGATTCCGGTTCGGGTCGAGCTATTGGTGCGTTTCGAGGTTCATTCCAAACCACCCGCGGGGAAGGGACGGACGGGACAACCATGAGAAACCCAAGGCGCTATCTCGATGAACAGGGGACCGCGAGCGCGACCCGCCGCGCGTTTCTGGACCAATGCCGCATGGGGGCCGTCGCATCCCTGGCCGGCGCCGGCTGTCTGGCGGGCTTCCGCTTCGCCGAGGGAGCGGACAAAGAAGTGCTGCCGAAGCACATCACGCCGGAGACGCTCAAGGCGGTGGTGAAGGGGTTGGATTTCCTCGCCGCCCAGCAGGCCGAGGACGGCTCGTGGATCAGCGACCCCGGCGGCCAGGCCTATCCTGTGGCCATGGCGGGGCTGGCGGGCACGGCGATGCTCGCCCACGGCAACACGCCGACGCGCGGGCATTATGCCAAGAACGTGAAGGGGGCCGTCGAGTTCCTGGTGCGCTGCGCCACGCCCACGGGGTTGATCACGGGTCCGAATCAGGACAGCGGCCAGCCCATGCACGGGCACGGCTTCGCGCTGATGTTCCTGGCCTGCGTCTGCGGGATGATCACCAAGGAATCGCTTCGCAAGCAGGTGCAGATCGCCGTCCGCAAGGCGGTGACGCTGACCAGCCAGGGCCAGAGCGGTGCCGGCGGGTGGAGCTATGTCCCCGGGATCGGCGACGAGGGGTCGGTCACGGTTACCCAGGTGCAGGCCCTCCGTGCAGCCCACAACGCGGGCTTCCTCGTCCCGCGCGGGGTGATCGAGGAGGCGGTCAAATACCTGGAGAAATGCCGGACCCCCGAGGGCGGGATCCGGTATTCCCTGATCTCCGGCAACGCGCCAAGGCTGCCGATCTCGGCGGCCGCCGTGGCGACGCTCTACAACGCGGGCCAGTTCGACAGCACGATCGCGACCGACTGCTTGAAGTACGTCTGGGACCAGTTCAAGGCCCAGGACGGTTTTTCCAAGGGGAGTGGACACAGCTTCTATACGCACCTCTATGCGTCCCAGGGCTTCTACATGGCCGGCGATCAATACTGGGACGCCTATTTCCCGAAGACCCGCGATCAGTTGATCGCCATGCAGGCCCCCGATGGATCCTGGAACGGCGACTTCATCGGCCAGGTCTATGGCACCGCCATCGCCGTCATCATCTTGCAGCTACCGTTCAAGTATCTCCCGATTTTTCAGCGTTGAGGCCGGTAGGTCAGGCTTTCGAGCCTGGTTTCGAGAACATGTCAGGCTGGAAAGCCTGACCTACTTGAGGAACGCGATCTTGAGCACCACGACCGAAGAGCTCGATCTTGCCGAGCTGGAAGAGCTGCGCTCGGCCCACGACCAGATCCGGCAGCAGATCAGTCGCCAGATCGTGGGGCAGGACGACGTTGTCGAGCAGCTCCTGATGGCCGTCTTCGCGCGGGGGCATTGCATCCTCGAAGGAGTCCCGGGCCTGGCGAAGACGTTGATGGTGCACTCGCTGGCGCAGTCACTGACGCTGGAGTTCACGCGGATCCAGTTCACTCCCGACCTGATGCCGAGCGACATCACCGGCACCGAGGTGCTGTACGAGGACCGCAACAGCGGGCGCGGGAATTGCGGTTCGTACCCGGTCCGATCTTCGCCAACCTGATCCTGGCCGACGAGATCAACCGGACTCCGCCCAAGACCCAGGCCGCCCTGCTCGAGGCGATGCAGGAGCGCCAGGTGACCGCCGGAGGACACCGTCATGCCTTGCCGGACCCGTTCTTCGTGCTGGCCACGCAGAACCCGATCGAGCAGGAAGGGACGTATCCCTTGCCCGAGGCCCAGCTCGACCGGTTCCTGTTCAAGATCTTCATCACGTATCCCAAGCCCGAGGAAGAGCGGCGGATCTACCGGCTGACCACCGGCGCGGAGGAGCATGAGATCACGCCGATGCTCACCGGCGACCGGATCTCGGCCTTGCAGCGGGTGGTGCGAAAGGTCCCGGTTTCGGACCATTGCATCGACTACGCGATGGACCTCGTCCGGGCGACGCGCGGACCGGCGCACGGCGGCCCGACCTACATCGGCGAGTGGGTGACCTGGGGCGCGGGGCCGCGCGCCGGCCAGTCCTTGATCCTCGCCGCCAAGGCCCGCGCTGCGCTCGCCGGCAGGCCGAGTGTCTCCGTCGAGGATATCCGGGCAGTCGCGCCGCCGGTGCTCCGCCATCGCATTGTGATCAACTACAACGCGCAGGCGACCGGCGAGACCAGCGACTCGATCGTCAAGAAGCTCCTGAACGACGTCCCGATCCGGAAGGGGGCCAACGATGCTGCGGTCGCAGAAATATTCCGATCCTGACGCGATCGCGCGGATCTCGGACTTGATGCTGCGATCACGTCGGCTCGTCGAGGGGGCGATCAGCGGCCAGCATCGCAGCCCGTTCCATGGCTTCAACATCGAGTTCGCCGAATACCGCGATTACACCCCGGGCGACGACCTCCGCCGACTGGACTGGCGCGTCTTCGCCCGCTCCGACCGCCATTACATCAAGCAATATGAAGAGGAGAGCAACGTTCGCGTCACGTTCGTCGTCAACGCCAGCGCGTCGATGAATTATCGCGGCTCGGCCCCACTGTCGAAGTTCGATTACGCAGCCACCCTGGTCGTCTCCCTCGCGATGCTCCTGACTCGCCAGCAGGACCCGGTGGGCCTGGTCCTCTTCGACGAAGCGGCCGGGACCGTGCTGCCGCCGGCTGCCACCCAGTCGCAGGTCGTGGTGATGTCCGGACTCCTCGAACGGTGCACCCCCGCCCGGAAGACCGAGCTGGGCGGCCTGCTCCACTCGCTCACCGGCCAGTTGCGCCGCCGGAGCCTGCTGGTCATCGTCTCGGACCTGTTCACCGACCTGGACGCTGTCTACGATAGCCTGAACCGCCTGCGGTTCCACGGGCACGAAGTCCTCATGATGCAAGTGCTCGACAGCGACGAGCTGGAATTGCCGTTCGACGGGCCAACGATCTTCCACGACATCGAAGGTGAGGAAGAACTGTTCGCCGAACCCTGGGCGTTCCGCAGGTCGTATCAGCAAGCTATGCAGGAGTTTCTCGACGGCGTCCGCCGCGAGTGCGGCAAACGCGGCTACGATCACGTGCGGTTCCTGACCAAGGAACCGCTCGGCGCCTCGCTCAGCCTGTTCTTACACTCCCGTGAGGAACTCGGCCGGACTTCGCAGTAGGAGCGGCTATGGTCACAATAACAGCGGCGCGGATTCCGAAGTCCAGATTCAAAATTCCAGATTCAAGAATTTTAATGAACTATAGAAGATTCTAGCCTTAGGCAAACCGTGAATTCGGAATCTGGAATTCCTACGTGACCAATCAGCGATAAGGCCAATATGTCAAGCATGCTGACGTTTCTGAGCCCGTGGCTGACCTGGGGAATGCTGCTCGGCGCCATTCCCATCATCATCCACCTGCTGAACCGACGGCGGTTCCGGCGGGTGGATTGGGCTCCGATGCGCTACCTCAGGTTGACGATCCAGCGTAACCGGCGACGGATCGAGATCGAGCAGCTCCTGCTGTTGTTTCTGAGGATCTGCTTGCTCCTGTTATTGTTCTTCTTCCTGGCGCGGCCGGTGCTGAATCCTACGGGGCTGGAGCACTGGCTGGGCAGCGGCGGCCGTTCCAGCCAGGTCGTGCTAGTGGATGACTCGCTGAGCATGGGCTATGCGACGGGAGATGCGGAAGCCTTCCAGCGCGCCCGAGAGACAGCGGCCTCACTGATGGGCTCCGTCCGATCGATGGACCGTTGCACGCTCGTGACGACCTCGGCACCGCTCACCCCGGTAGTCCACGAGGTCGAGGGAACGCGGCGTGATGAGCTCCGGGCCGCGGCTCTCGCCTTGCCGTTGACCGCGACACACGCCGCATGGCCCGCGGTGCTCCAGAGCGTCAACGAGCTGTTGCGATCCTGCACCTATCGGACGCGGCAGGTCACGATCTTCACCGACTTGCGGAAGGCGGGGTGGGAAGGCGGGATTTCCGCGATCGCCCGGAGCTGGCGTGAGGCGGATGTCCGGGTCCGCATCGTGGACGTGGGAGCCAACGACACCACCAACATCGCACTGCAATCCTTGCTCCCGGTGGACCGCACGGTCCTGGCCGGCGCGGCGAGCCACTGGGAGGCTGTGATCCGAAACGATTCGTCGCGTCAGGTCGCGGGCGCCAAGGCGATCCTGCGCGTCGACGACAAGCCAACAGAGGTGGAGCTGCCGGACATCGCGCCTCATGAAGTCGCCCGCGTTCCGCTGACCGTCCCGTTCCCTGCGTCTGGCGCGCATGATGTCTCGTTCCGGATCACCGACGACGAGTTGCCGGGCGACAATCAGCGCTGGGCCGCGGTTCCGGTGAAGGACACGTTGCTGATCCGGCTGGTGGATGGCGAGCCGTCGTCGGAGCCGTTCGGCTCCGAGGTGGATTACCTCGCGGCGCCGCTGTCGGTCGGGGTCGGCGCGGCGGAAGCCTGGCGGGTCGAGGTCGCCCTGGACAACGATTTCCTCTCGCCGCGGCGGGAGCTCCCGGACGTGCTGGTGCTGGCCAACGTCGCGTCCCCCACGGCCGAGCAAGCCGATCGTCTCAATTCCCTTGTCCGTGAGGGCATGGGCTTGATGATCTTCACCGGGGCGAAGCTGGACATCGGGTTCTACAATGATCTGCTCTTCCGCGCGGATCGTCGGCTACTCCCGTGCATGATGAAAGCCCTGGTGGACGAGAACATCCGTGGTCTGTTCATCGAGCCGGCGCGTCCGTCGCCGCTGGAGAAACTGCTGGAGCTGAAGGCCTCCGCCCTGGAACGGGTCGCGGTCCGACAGTTCATGAGCGTCAACGAACCGGCCGAGGGTGATCAGGTCCGCGTGCTGGCGCGCTGGAACAACCCGGCCCGGTCCCCGGCGGTGATCGAGCGTACCCTTGGCGACGGGCGCGTTCTCCTCTGGACGACCACCGCTGACCGCGCTGGGAACGACTGGCCGATCGAGCCGAGCTTCGTCCTGGCGGTGCGCGAGGCCGTTCGCGGGTCGGCGCGGCCCACGCGACTGGTCAACACGGTCACGGCTGGCGAGCGGATGCGGCGGGTGGTCCGATCGAACCATCAGGTGTCCAACGTCCGCTTGAATCCGCCGGGTGGCGCTGAACCCCGGTCGCTCTCGGCTACCCCGCTGGCCGAGCCGCAGGGCGAGGGCGCCCCGGCGGTCGAGATCGTGGTCCCCGACACGCGACGGGCCGGTTTGTATCGCATCGCCTGGGACGAAGGTCCGCTCGGCACTCAGCAGGATTCTTACGCGGCCAATCCCGATCCGCGCGAGAGCGCCCTGGAACGGATCCCCGTGGCGGAATTGAAAACCATGTTCGAACCGATGAGCATCGAGGTGATCGCCGCACACTCGGATGACGCCAACATTTTCTCGTCGACCGGTCGCGAGATCTGGCGCGACCTGGCCGGAGGACTGCTGGTCCTCCTGATTGTTGAGTCGATCTTCGCGACCTGGGCCGGCCGGTCCCGGTGAGGTTGTTCTGGAGCGATCCACGGCTGACTATGAATCGAATCTGGCAAACACTTCTGGGTATCGAGCGGTCGCCCGGCGTAGTGTCGAGCGGCGATTCGCGGCTCGAGTTCGGGACGATGCCGCGCGGAGCGGGCACGATCGTGCTGATCCTGAGCGCGGTCGTACTCCTGGCTTTGATGTGGCGACTCTACCGCCTGGAGCGCCGGGACTTGTCGCGGAGGAAGCGGAGCATCCTGGTCGGCCTGCGTGGGCTGACCCTGCTGGCGGTCACGGCGATGCTGCTGGAGCCGGTGTGGGTCTCCTCGCTGCGCGAGACCGTGCAGTCCCATCTCGCGGTGGTCCTCGACGATTCGGAGAGCATGCGGTTCTCCGATCCGTACACCGACGATAGCAAGGCGGTGGCGCTGGCGGCGGACTTGAAGCTGGAATCTCAGGGCGGCCGATCGCCGGTGGAGCGGCTACGGGAGACGCCGAGGCTGGACCTGGTCAAGAGCGTGCTGAGCCCGAACCTGGACAAACTCAAGCGTGGGCGAGAGCTCTATCTCTATGACCTGGAATCGGCGGCTCGGGACGGCTCGGGCGAATCGGCGCGGGAGCGGAAGCTCGAGCAGATCCAGGCGAAGCGTCCGATCTCGCCGCTGGGCGACGCGATTCAGGGCGTGCTCTCGGCCCATCGAGGCCAGCCGGTGGCCGGCTTGGTCATTGCCACCGATGGGCGGTCCAACACGGGGGAAGACCCGCTCCGTGCCGTGGAAGCGGCCGTGCGGCAGAACATCCCGATCTTCGCCATCGCCGCGGGCGCCAACGAGGGGCCGCGGAACATCCGCCTCGCCGAGATCGAGGCCAGCCCGGTCGTCTTCGTCCAGGACCCGATGAATCTGGCGGTCGTGGTCGAAGCGCGCGGGCTCAAGGACGCCGAGGCGACGATCGTGCTGGAACAGCGAATCAACGAAGGGGGCTGGGACCCGATCGGCAGCCAGCGGGTTGTGCTGGGAGAAGACGGCATCCTCAAGCGAACCCTGTTCCGGATCACGCCGAAGGTGATCGGTCAGTACGAGTTTCGTGCCAGGGTGGAGGACGCCGGCCCGGAGCTGACGCAGGACGATAACGTCGCGACAGTTGCGGTGAAGGTCGTGCGTCAGCAGATCCGCGTCCTGTTGCTTGCCGGCGAGCCCTCGCCCGAGGTGCAGTTCCTCCGCAATGCCTTGATGCGCGACCAGCACGTCGAGTTCGCCGCCTGGATCCAGCATGCCGACCCAGGTTATCGCCAGCCGGGCGACCGGCCCATCAACCGGCTGCCGACCGATGCGGCCGAGCTGAGCCGCTACGACGCTCTCCTCCTGGTCGACCCTGATGTCCGGTCCCTCGGGGCCCAGTGGCCCGAGATGCTCACAAACTTCGTCGGCCAGGAGGGTGGCGGGCTGATCTTCGTCTCGGGCGAGCTCTATTCCCAGCAAGTCTTCGAAGCCGATGAGGGCTCGAGGACTGGAGGCAACTGGACGCGGATCTTGCCCGTCGTCCGCGAGCCCGGCTTGTTCCGGACCGAAGCGGAAGTGCGGCTCAGCTCCCAGTCCACCTACATCCTGGAATTGACGCCCGAGGGCCGAGGCGACCCGATCTTCGAGTTCAACGCGGACCCGATCCGCAATCGCGCGATCCTGACGAGCCTACCGGGTATGTACTGGAGCTTCCCCGTCACGCGGGCACGTCCTGGCGCGACGGTCCTGGCCCGCCACGGCGACCCCCGGATGCAGAACCAGTACGGCCGGCACGTGCTCCTGGCCTCGCAGCTCTACGGACCGGGCCGGACGGTCTTCATCGGCTTCGATAGCACGTACCGATGGCGGTATCTCTCGGAGAATTACTTCGACGGCTTCTGGGCCCGCCTGATCGATCGCGTGGGGCGAAACAAGGCCCTGGGCGGCCGGTTCCCGTTCCAGGTGCATCTGGGCAAGGGGGTCTATCGGGTTGGCGAGCGGGTGTCGGTCGGCGTCCGGTACACGGACCCTGCCGCGACGGCCGAAGCCGCCGAGATCGCGGCCGAGCTCGAGATCGCCGGCCAGCCGCCGGAACCACTCCGGTTCGAACGGGTGCCCGACGATCCCGGCTTGCTCACGGCCACGTTCCCCGCCGAGCAAGCTGGGGCCTACTCGCTGAGGATCGTCCCGGCGACCGCCGTCGATACGGGCTCCGGTGTGAAGGTCTCGACCACGACCTTTCGCGTCGAGCCGCCCCGGCGCGAGGTCGACGAGCCCTCGTTGAACCGGCCGTTGCTCGCGGAGCTGGCCCGTCTCACCAAGGGCCGGGTCTTCGAGCTTGCCGACGTCGACACGCTCGATGACGCGATCCCCATGCGCGAAGTCACGCGCACCTTGGAAACCCGTGATGAGCTCTGGGACGCGCCGCTGATTTATGTGACGATCGTGCTCAGCCTGACCCTGGAATGGGTGCTGAGGAAGGTGTATCGGATGGTGTGAGATCTCGAATCCGGAATCTGGAATCGACGGTTCGGCCCGGGTCTCCTGACCCCGCGGCGAGCAGGACCGCAGGTCTCCCGACTGGAGTCGCAATGGGAGACCTTGCCACAACATGCGTTTGGAATCTGAAATCCGGAATCGTTTCGACTCGGTCGTTAGCCCAACTGTTTCCTGATCGGAACCTCAACTGTGGCGACTGTGCTGGATTTGCCGACGCTGGATTCGCTCCGCGATGAGCAGCGTGCTCTGCGGGAACAGCTTGCGCGATTGCGCGGACGCTTGCACCGCCAGTTGGTCCTGGAACTCGCGGTTGACGCGTCGGTCGCCCTGGTGGCGATCGCGTCCGTGCTGGTGTTCCTCGATTGGTGGCTCCGATTCAGCGTCTCGGTCCGCTGGAGCCTGTTGAGCGTGACCGTCGTGGGGGTCCTCGCGTTCCTCATCGTCCGCGCGGTCCGGCGGTGGCGGTCGTCGCGAATCGACGAACTCTCACTGGCGATGACCCTGGATCGTTACCGACCCGGGACCGGCCAGCAGATCGCGGACGTGCTCCAGCTCCTGGACGTCCTCGGCGAGCCGGGAACGACCGCCTCTCCCGCGATGGTCCGCCTGGCGGTGAGCCAGGCTTGCGTAGCGCTTTCGGCTTCGGACTGGCGGTTCCTGTGGAACCAGAGACGGACGGTCATCCACGTCGCGGTTCTGATCGCCGGCCTGCTGGTCCCCGTGGGGTTTGCCAGATTCGCACCGAACGCGGCTCGCCTCAGCGTGGCGCGCTGGCTCCTCGGCTCTTCCGAACGCTGGCCGCAACGGACGTATCTCAGCGTAACGGGGCTGGATGCCGACGGCCGCCTCCTGGCGCCGCGCGATGAACGATTCGTGATGGAGGTCCGGTCGGACCTGCCGTTCATCGAGTCTCACGGGGATGATTGGATCATCCGGGGGCGAGGCAGGTCGCTGCCCCTCAAGTGGCAGCCGAAATCGTCAGTGACGCCCCGGACAGTGTCCGTGCGGGAACAGACCGCCCAGGGGAAAATCCGGGAGGGCGCGATGGTCGAGGCGGAGCCAGCGCGATTCCGCTACGAATTTCCCCCGGAGGACGCGTCATCGACGTTCGAACTGACTGGGGGCGACGATTGGCTAGGGCCGCTCACGATCGACCGCGTTGACCGGCCGGCGCTGGCCGATACGAAGGTCCGCGTCCGGGAGCCCGGGGCCGTGTACAACGGCCTTCGCAGCGTGGAAGACATCCGCCAGCATCTGGTCTTCCTGCCAGATACGGAGATTGAGGTGACCCTCGTCGGCACCGAGCCGCTCTCCGACATCCGGTTGAAGATCCAGTCCGGGAGCCCGCCGGAGTTGAAGCGCGTGGACGACAGGACGTTCGTCGCGCGATGGACCCTCCACGAGGCCACCACTCTGGAGATCCTCTTGACCTCGGCGACGACTGGCCTGGATTCGCGGCCCGCCTTCCTCTCGATCGGATTGCTGAAGGACCGAGAACCGCGCGTCACCTTGCGGGCCGTCGGTGTCGGCGGGCACGTCACAGCGGTCGCCACGATCCCGCTCACCATCGGCGCGACCGACGACTTCGGACTGACGGCCCTCCGGTTGCAGCTCGATCGAATCTTGCTGGACGAGGAGAAGGGCAAGGAGACCGGCAAGCCGCAATCCCAGCGCGAGACTGTGGTCCTGCCGATGTCGGTGGACAAGGATCGCGCCGTCCTGGACTACCAGGTCCGGCACGACGTGTTCCTGCAAGCCAAGCCACCAGCCGTCGGGACCCTGATCCGGATCGTCGCCGAGGCCGACGACCGCTGCGCCCGGGGCGTCCAGACCGGCCGATCCAGCGCACTTCAGTTTCAGGTTGTCCCGCCCGAGGAGCTCTTCTACGAGATCTTGCTCCGCCAGCGGACCGAGCGAGCGAAGTTCGTCGCGGTGCTGGAATCCCTGGAGAAGCAGACCCCGGTGCTGGCCGGCAAGCCTTCGGCCGAGGAGCTCGTTCGCATGATGCGTCTCCATCATTCCGGCAACCGGCAGATCGAGCAGATCGGTGGGCGCATCACCGACACCCTCCAGGAGATGAAACTGAATCAGGTCGGCACGGCGAAATCTCACCGGCTGCTGCAAGAGGGGGTCATCGACCCCTTGCGGGCCCTCACCGCCGGCCCGATGAACGAGCTGCGAGGCGTGCTGCAAACGCTCTCCGGTGCCGGCACGACCCCCGGGGCGAGTCTGGAGTCGGCTCGTCGACTGCACGAACAAGTCATTACCAAGATGAGAGCCATTCTCGAACAGATGTCGCAGTGGGAGAGCTTCGTGGACGTCGTGAACCAGGTCGCCGAAGTCATCCGCATGCAGCACGAAATCCTTCAGGCCACCGAAAAAGCCAAGGAAACGCGGACGAAGGGGGTCTTCGATGACAATCCCTAGACGAACCATGTATGTCGCGGCGATCGTATGGATCGGGCTGGTCCCCAGTGTTGGCGCGGTGGATTACTCGCGTTCGCTGGTTGCCAAGGATCTCGATCAGCCCACGCTCGATGCCGAAGGATACGGCGAGAAGAAGGCGCTGAAGCGGGAGGCCGACGGCCTGCACATCACGTTAGGCGCGGGGCTTCCGGAGACGGGTTGGAAGACGCCGCAGCAACTGCGGTTCGGTGGCAATTTCCGGCTGTCGGCGAACTTCGTGATCAAGAAGATGCCGAAGCCCGCCCAGGAGGACGGAGCGGCGATCGGCATCGCGATCGCGTTTCAAGACATCAATCAGCCCGATGTGACGCTGGTGCGCGTCCGCGAAACCAACGGCTCGGAAGTCTACCGGCCCATCCAGAAGGAGGGGGCCAACCCGATGCAGATGCAAATGCAAATGCAGATGCAAATGCGGATGGGAATGATGGGGGCGGGTCAGCCGCCCCCGAAGCCGCCGCGCAAGACATTCCCCGCCGCGGGCGACGCGATCCGCCTGGAGCTTCAGCGCGAAGGTAACACGATCCGTTACGAGGTGTTCGACGGCAAGTCAACCCGTGGCGCGCTACCTGGGCCAGGTCGAAGTGCAGCCGATGGATGTCGCCGCAGTGAAGCTGTTCGCCTCGAATCGTAATGGGGTCGATCCCGTCGACGTCGTCTTGCGCGACATCACGATCCACGCCGACCACATCAACGGTCTGGGGACCATCGTTCGCACCGTATTCGGCCAGATCGTTTATGCTGACCCGACCTCGATCGAGAATGGCATCCTGATCGTGGGCGGTCAGCCGAAGACTCCGCCTGGGAAGGCACCGAACGCACCGGGAGGCGCGCCCACACCCACGCCCGGCCCTGCACCCGCCACAGCGCCCTCAGCCGCACAGGCCGTGGCGCCCGGAATGGTTGTTGCCGTGGCGCCGGCCGGCGGTGCGGTACAGGTCGCCGTCGCGGTGGCACCCGCAGCCGCGCCGGCTGCGGAACCTGCGGCCGCACCGGCCCCGGCCGCCCAGCCCGCGGCCGCGCCGGCTCAGACCGCCAAACCCGCCGCCGCACCGGCCCAGGCCGCCAAACCCGCCGGGGCCGAGGCCGCATCGGGAGATCCCTTCGCGCCCAATGCCGCGCCCGATGCCGTATTCGCGCCTGCGCCTCCCCCGCCTCCGCCACCCCCGAAGGCCAAGATCCCGCTCGATGAGGTCGAGAGTATCCGATTCGAACGGTCGCCTGCGATGTCGGCTCGATTCATGGGACAACCCAATCTCGATTTCACCCTGCCCGGCCTGAGCGCGAAAAAGGACGGGGCCGCTCAGAAGACCGAGGCCAAGAAGACTGATGGCACGGACGACGTCCTCGCACCGCCGCCGGGCACCGCGGCGCCCGAGAAGTATCCCAAGGTCGAACCGAAGAAGAACGGCATCCGCGACCTCAACCTGTCACTCTTCAATCTGAGGCCCGCGGCGATCAAACAGGTCACCGTGAGCTGTCAGACGGACAAGGGCCCGACGAGCTGGCGACTCGACACCACCAACTCCCAGGATTGGCCCATCGTGCTGCGACGGTCCGCGACGGAACCCTCGGCGGACCTCTACCTGGAGCCACCGCCTGGCGACGTCTTCCAGAAGAGTTTCACGATCGCTGTCGTGTATGCGGACGGGCAGAACGCGAATACCAACGTTCAGGCCGAAGCTCACACCAAGCCCGACCTGGCCGTTGACCCCAAGGCGCCGGGATTCGAGCAGCTCGATGCCTGGGTTCATTTGACCGGTGAGGAGAAGCTCTTCGGCAAGCTCGAACGCATCGGCCAGGACACGGTCCGGATCACGACGCCCTGGCAGGACCATCTCGATGTGCCGCTGTCGCGTGTGATTGGGATTCATCTCGGTGTGCTCGACCGCAAGGAATCCCCGGAGTCGTTCGCCAGAAGGCTGAAGACACGCGGGTCGGAAGACCTCTTGCTCGCCCAGACCAAGAACGGAGAGATCCTGGCGATTCCGGGGATCGTCGAGGGTACCCAGGACGACAAGCTGCGGTTCCAGTATCAGGGCCGGATCCGGACGCTGCCGCTCAAGCAAGTGGAAGGCCTGGTCATGGCCGCCCGGACCGAATCGGATCAGCCGGACGATCTCCGCACGAGCTTCTCCTTGCCCGCTGACGTCGTCGTTTCCGGTCACTGGAAGGATCTCGATACCAGCGTCTGGAAGGTCGAAACGCCGTGGGGCCAGGAGCTGAAGCTCCCGGCCGGCGACGTGCAGTCGGTGCGGTTCCGGGGAGGCAAGCTGACATACCTGTCCGACCTGAACCCGAGCAAGGTCGAGGAGACGCCGTTCTTCGGCCGCCGGCTCTCCTGGCGACGGGACGTCAACCTCCTGGGCGAGCCGTTGAAGATCAAGGGCCAGACGTACGAGCGCGGGGTGGCTGTCCACTCCCGATGCATCCTGACCTACGACCTCAACGGCCGGTATGCCACCTTTGAAACCCTGGTCGGCTTCGACGACGCCTCGCGAGGCCAGGGACGCGTCGATTGTCGGGTCCTCGCCGACGGCAAGGAGCTCTATGCGAACCCCGACCTCCGGGCGGGCGATCCGCCGGTCAAGCTGTCGCTGCCGGTGGCGGGCGCCGAGCAGTTGCGGCTTCAGGTGGATTTCGGCCGCGGACAGGACACGGGCGACCGCGTGATCTGGGCGAACGCGCGCCTCTATCGAAATGCGGCGCCCAAGCCATCGGCGTCGTCGACGGCCTCCAAGAGCTCCAAGTAGGTCGAGCTTTCCAGCCGGATTCCAGGATAACGGCCGCCTGGTGGGCCTGACCGCTGTGCGTTTTCCTGAGGGATGAGCTAACCCATGCGTATCTTGTTCGGTCGATCTCTCTGGTTATCGCTTTCACTTGTGCTCGTCCTGGGCGCCGCATTTCGCACCTCGGGTTTCGATGACAAGGATGAAGCGAAAGCCAAAGCGAAAGCCAAAGCCAAGGACAACCCGCAGTTGCCGATCGAGGTGTACGAATGGTCGATCTGGGTCGGAAACCCGGCCCAGACGACGCTGAACACCAGTCGCATTTACAAGAACGCGATGGCCGGCACCGTCGGTACGAACCGGCCGAAGTTCGAGGACAAGGAGCTGGAGAGCAAGTTCCCAGTGGCCCCGATCTCGGTGGTGCAATTCTTCGGCGAGGCGTGCAAGGATGTGGACGTTGACCTTCGGGCAAAGAAGGGCCTCTTCCTTTCCCACTGGCCGGCGAGCACGGAACGCGCCGGTCGGCTGCAATGGTTCAAGTCGGACTTATCCGCGAGTCCGCCCGAGAAGATCCCCCAGAGCTATCTCCCGGGCGAACATTGGTTCCAGAAGTTGCGTCAGAACGCCGCGGCCCTGTTCCTGAAGCACGAGTCGCATTACGAGCGGTTCATCTCGTACGATGCCGAGGTGTCGATTCCGATCCCGGTGAAGATCCGGGGCGGCCCCGATGAATACACCTTGCAGAACCTGACCAACCGCCGCCTGCTGGACGTCGCCGTGATCGCCCCGACGGACACGGGATTCCGGGTCGGCTGGCTCGACGAGCTGCCAACGGCGGCCCCCGAGAAGACCGACGAGGCCGACGGCAAGAAGGAGGCACCCGCCGCCAAGAAGAAGGACGGAGCCGCCGCCAAGAAAGAGGCGCCCGCCACCAAGAAGAAGGACGGAGCCACCAAGAAGGAGGAGGCTTCGAAGAAGACGGCCGCCCAGAAGGCCGAAGCGGTGTTCGAGGAGGCGGAGTCCAAGAAGAAGAAGGACGAAGAGGAAGAACCCGCGCCGATGCCGGCCGAGGGCGATGCGAACGTGCGTGCCCGCGTTGACCAGGTGCTCAACCGACCGATCGTCGTGAACGTCCCGAAAGCGCCCCGCCGTCAGTTCCTGGAGATGGTCACGGGTCAGGCTCGCTTACGGTATGAGCTCGACGAGAAGACGCTCGCCAAGGACAAGGTTAATCTGAATGACACGATGGAGATGAACGCCGGCAGTATTGCGGCCCGTGATGCGCTGGCCGAAGTGCTAGGCGGCGCCGGGCTGAGTTACCGGATCGCGGAGGATGGCCGGCTCTACATCACCACGGCGGCCCGGCTCGCGGAAGAGGCTGACAAGAAGGGCAAAGCGATCGAAGGACCGCCCGTGAAGCTCGTGATGCCTCAACCCCGGAAATCGTCGGACCCCGGGTTCCGGGAGGTCACCCGCGACACGTTAGCCCGACGCCTGGCGGCTCAGGGCCTCCGCGAAGACGTGGTGAAGCTGATCCTCGAACAATACGGTCCGGCGCTGTTCGAACCGAAGGAGCTGATCGTCCTGGTCCATCTCTCGCAACCGGCCATCGACGAAGCCGTGCTCCTGGATGTGTTCCCGCCGCCCAAGAAGCTGGTCCGCACAGCGCTGCTGGTCGTCTACGGCGTCGATCCCCGGCTTCAGGATCGAGCCCGAGGTCTTGTGAAGCAACTCGGCGACCAATCCCCCAAGGCGCGAGACTCGGCGGAGACTCGGCTTCTCGAGATGGGGCCTGTCGCCGTGCCGGTGCTCGAAGATGCCCTGAAGGACAAGGACATCGAGATCGTCTTCCGCGCCGAGCGGCTACTGCTGAAGCTCAATCGTCAGGTGCCGTGAAAGGGTGTACGAAACGGCTCGTAGGGTGGGTCGATCGCCGCACTGCGGCGTGAGGCCCACCGAATACCGCGGTCTTGGTGGGCCTCTACACGCTTCGCGTTCACCCTTTCAGACAATCTCCTGGATGACCTTTCCTTCGACGAACGTCAACCGCTCGTTGCGTCCTAGGTGGGGATAGGTCAGCCGATTCTGGTCGAGGCCCATGAGGTGTAGGATCGTGTTATGCACGTCGCGGAAGTGATAGGGGCGTTCGATGGCGTGGAGGCCGATGGCGTCGGTGGCGCCGACGACCTGGCCGCCCTTGACGCCGCCGCCGGCCATCCACATGGTGAAGCCCAGGTTGTGGTGGTCGCGGCCGCGCGAAGACTCGGCCTCGGGCGATCGGCCGAACTCGCCGCCCCAGAGGACCAGCGTACTGTCCAATAAGCCCCGGCGCTTCAGGTCCTTGAGCAGCCCGGCCATCGGTTTGTCGGTCTCGGCGGCCTTGCGATGGTGGTTCTCCTCGATGTCGTTATGGGCGTCCCATTGCTGGTTGCCTGGGCCGCCGCCGGAGACCACGCACGTGAACCGCACGCCGTTCTCGACCAGCTTCCGCGCCAGCAGACAGCGGCGGCCGTAGTCGTTGGTCGGCTCGGCTCCGATCCCGTAGAGGTCGAGCGTCTCCTGCGGTTCGCGCGAGAGGTCGAGCACCTCGGGCGCCTCGGTCTGCATCCGGAAGGCCAGGTCGTAGGAATTGATCCGCGCGTGGAACTCCTGGTCGTCCGGGTCGAGCGTCGCCTCGTTCAGGTCATGGATCAACCGCAAGGTACGCCGGCGCCGGTCCAGACCGACGCCCTGGGGCAGGTCGAGGTTCAGCACGGGCCGGTCGCCGGGTCGGAACATCGTCGGCTGATAGACGGCCGGCAGAAAGCCGTGCATGTACATCGGTTGGCCGGCCTCGAGCGCGCCTTTGGGATCCGGCATCACGACGTAGGCCGGCAGCGAGGCGCTCTCGGATCCGAGCCCGTAGCAGACCCACGAGCCCATGCTCGGGAAGCCCGGTGTGACCCGCCCGGAGAACAGCTCGTACTGCGCGGCAGAGTGCACGACCATGTCGCCGTGACACGACCGGATCACCGCCAGGTCGTCGACGCAGCCGGCCAGGTGCGGGAACAGGTCCGAGACGTCGATTCCGCTGTCGCCGTACTTTCGGAACGTGCGCCGGGTTCCCAGAAGCTTGGCGTTCTTCGAAACGAACTGGTACTTCGCCTCGCCGAACTCCTTGGGCCGCGTCTGCCCGCTGAGTTGGTTCAACAGCGGCTTGGGGTCGAACGTCTCGAGATGGCTCGGGCCTCCGGCCATGTACAGGAAGATCACGGCGCGCGCCTTGGCGGGATGATGCGGCGGCTTGGGCGCCAGGGGATCGATTGCTCCGGCGCGCGCCTGCTCCTGGTGGAGCATCGAGGCCAGCGCCAGGCCCCCGAAACCGCAGAATCCATCGCGGATGAATTCGCGGCGCGTGCGCGTCGGCCGGACATGCGGGCAGGATTCAGGGAACATAGAGGAACCCATTGAGGTTGAACAGGGCTAGCGTGAATTCGTCGAGCGGCTGGTCGCGGAGGAACTCGACCGCGAGGGCTTCCTCGCGTTGCGTGGGAGGCCGGCCCAGGGCCAGCCGGTAGGCGCGGTCGATCACAGAATTCGGTCCTCTGCTCGCTTCTGTCTTCAGACGCTCGGCGAAGGCTTTGGCCAGATCGTTGGCGAGTTTCCCGTTGAGCAGCTCCAGCGCCTGGGGCGCGTGCGTGCTCGACACCCGCCGCGAGCAACTGTTCAGGAGCGGCGGGGCGTCGAATGCTTCCAGGAACGGGAGCCGGAGGTTCCGCTTGGCGATCAGGTAGATCGAGCGCCGGTCATGTTCGCCCGGGTCCTTGGCGACCTGCCATTGAGACGGCTTGTAGAGGCTCCGGACGATCGCCCGGTCCACGGGAACCATCACGCTCGGTCCACCGGCGTGCGGATTGAGCCGGCCGGAGACCGCCAGCATGGCGTCGCGGATCTCCTCCGCCTCGAGTCGGCGGCGGCTGAACCGCCAGAGCAGCCGGTTCTCCGGGTCCTCGCGCGAATGCGACGTTCTGGGGAGATCGGCTCGATTGCCGATACGTGTCGCTGAGCAGGATCAGGCGATGGATCGGTTTGAACCGCCAGCCGTTCTCGACGAGCGTGGCCGCCAGCCAGTCGAGCAATTCCGGATGGCTGGGCCGATCCCCCTTGGTGCCGAAGTCGTTGACCGTCTTCACGAGCCCCGCGCCGAAGTGATACTGCCAGAGCCGGTTGACGATCACCCGGGCCGTCAGGGGATGCTCGGGCGACGCCAGCCAGTGCGCCAGCCAGCTACGGGGATCGTTCACATTTTGGGGCAGCTCAGGAAGATCATCGGCGACCAGCACGCTCGGCGGCCGGGGACCGACCGCTTCCCCCTTGTTCTCCCAGACCCCGCGCTTCAGGACGTGGATTGACGTCCGGTGTGCGGAATCGTTCCAGGTGGCCGGGATCGTGGCCGGCGGCGGAGGGATCGAGTCCTCCAGCGCCTCGATCTCGTCGGTCAATTTTTCCTTCTCGGCTCCCTTGGCCCTGCGTGCCTTCGCCTGGAGCTTCTGGATCGCGCTCCGGATCTTCTTGCTCTGATCCTCCCAAGCTTTGCGCTGGGCCGGTGCGCCGAGGCTGATATCGTGCTCCTCGGTGGCGGCCATGTAGGCCTGGAGCCGGTAGTAATCCTTCTGCGAGATCGGCTCCAGCTTGTGGTTATGGCATCGGGCACAGCCCACGGTCAGACCGAGGAACGCCGTGCCGATGATGTCGGTGCGCTCGGTGAGCACCTCGTTGCGGCTCAGCGCAATATCGGGGTTGCCGGCATTGCGGCGCACCGGGCCGAGGCGATGGAAGATCGACGCCGTCTGGCACTCGCGATCGTCCGCCGCGATCTCATCACCGGCGATCTGCTCGACCAGGAACCGGTCGAAGGGCTTGTCCCGGTTCAGGGACGCGATGACATAATCGCGGTATCGCCAGGCGTCGGGAATAGGCCGGTCGTACTCGAAGCCCTCCGACTCGGCGAACCGGACGACATCGAGCCAGTGCTGTGCCCAACGCTCGCCGTATCGCGGGCTGGCCAGAAGCCGATCGACGACGCGCTCCTCGGCAACGGGCGAAGGATCGCCCTCGAACGCCGCGAGCTCCTCGGGCGAGGGGGGCAGGCCGGTCACGTCGAACGTCACGCGACGGAGCCAGTCGCCACGTTCGGCCGGCGGCGCAGGTCGCCATCGACGGTCCTCGAGCCTGGCGAGGATGAAGGCGTCAATCGGGTTGCGCACCCATGCGGAGTCTTTGACTCGTGGTGGAACAGCCTTCTTGACCGGCTGGAACGCCCAGTGTAAGCGGGCTTCTTGGATCGGTGAGGTGGCCGGAGATTGCGCTTCCGTTTCGATTGGGTAAGGCGCGCCGGCATCGACCCAACTGGCGAAGTCAGCGATGATCTGGTTGGAGAGCTTCGGCTTCTTCGGGGGCATCGCCAGGCCATCCTCGTGGCGGATCGCCTGGATCAAGGGGCTCTCTTCGCTCTTGCCGGGGACGACCGCGGGACCGGAGTCGCCGCCTTCGAGCATCGCCTCGCGCGCGTCGAGGCGGAGCCCGCCGCGGAGTTTTTCCGCCTCTGCCGAATGGCAGCGGAAACATTCCGCCCTCAGCACCGGCGCGATCTTCTCACGGAAGAGGCGAGTGCCATCGGGATCGGCAGCTCCGGCGTTCGCGGCCAGAGCGATCAACCCGGCGAGCATGCCAAGGACACATCGGATCGCGTCGAGTTGGGCCGGCTGATACTCTAGCACGTCTCTTCCTCGCTCCCCGAAGGCAGGTATGACCAGGTCGGCCCCGGCCCTACCCGGAGGTAGCGGCCGTAGGGCGTGAACAGCTCCCAATCGGCGATCTCGGGCAGTTCGACGGCATTCGAATCCGAGGATGAAATCGGCGACGGACGGATCATCAAGCGAGACTGGTCGGCGAAGACCAAGAGCAATCCAAATCCGCCGGTTGCCTCCGATCGAAACGGTCTTGCCAGCTCAATTGGAGTGCCCGGTTCGATTGGCAGGGTCTTTTCCAGCTCGGCGAGATCGACCTGCCGCGCGTGGGTCGTTTCCGGTTTGAGGCAGGGGTCGGTGAAAGTCAATTCCGAGTGTGTTCCCGACAGTAGCGACCAGATCGAACCACGAAGGGTCAGCACATAAGAACCGCGATTCCGGCGGCGCAACTTCGGAGACATCGGCTCCCGAGGCGTCCCCAAATGCAGCGTCAGCTCGTCACCGTACGACTGGCGGAAGAACAGGAACGGCTGCCCGACGAGCTGCTGGAGATAAGTCCACAGCCCGGATAAGTCGTCGGACGCGGGTTCGCAGGTGCTTCGGAGATCAACCGTAGCAACCATTAATTATCCCCCAGGTTGAGAAACTCCCTTGCCAATTGTCGGAGTTCCCCCATCGTGAAGTCGCCGCGCTCGTTCGCCGTCCCTCGATACCCAGCCTCTTTGCATTCGTGGATATATTCTCGAAAATCGAGCTCGATTTCTGGAGCCATTTTGAACTCCCGCGCGACGGTATCCACCTGGCGAAGATCAGCTTTTCGGCCCACGGCAAATCAACCGTCCCACTCGTGTTGCGTCCGAACTTCAGCCGAACCCTCACCCAGAAGGGTCTCGGCAACGGAGAGAAAACGATCCGAATCGATTTTCCCGGTTGCCAAGCCTGTGGTCAATGACTGGCTCGACCTGGCTCCAAGCGACGCGTCGTTGGTTGTGGCGGCCGCTCTTCACGTAATGGAGCCTGAGTTTCCTCCGAAGGCGAGTCAGTCTACCTCGGTCATTTCTTCCGTTTCCGGCCGCGCCCGGGTTTCCTGCGACCATTAACAGGGGGAGCTACGAGCACCTCTTGCCAAACGGCGGGGACGGCTTCCCAGGCCGATTGGTAAGTGGCTTCGAGTGGGAGGGGGACATACACCTCCGTCGTGAGGAACAGGGGCATATCCGGCAGCTTATCGCCGACGGCGACCGGCTCGAGGAAGACCTCGGTGCAGGGGAACCCGATATACGAAACACAAGTCAGGGGTTTGTCGTCGGGCAGCGCAAAGTCTCCTTCGCGGTCCTCGCCCCAGATCGCGCGGTGGATGCCGTACGGGTCGCGCGAAGTCGGCGGGAACAAGTTGAACGATCGACAAATGGATGCCGGCCAGCAGCGCCTGATCGGCCTTCTGGACGAAGGCGCTGAACTCGGTCTGTCCGTTCGTGTTTCCTGGCGAGACGAGTTCCACCATCGCGATGACCTTATGTCCGCTACGATGGCGGATCACGACCGTCTTGGCTTTGCTCGCATAGATGTCGATCTCGGTCCGGGCGCGGAATCGAACCTTCGGCGGGGCGTCAACCAAAGCGACACCACGGGGCGCGGGTTCTGCCGAGAGCGAGCCGTGTACGGGCAGATTCAACGTCAAGACGTCCGGCCCCATGTTTCCGGTGATCTGTTCGGACATTGCATAATAGTCACGCGGGAGCAATCCGCGATTCAACGCTCGCGCAATCTCCTCTATCCACGAGTGGTGGAAATGGTGGAATGTTCCTGCATCCACCCGCGTCCAGTCATGGATGGGCATGGTTGGTCTCCCTCCGAGCGTTCCGGCCCTGTCACCTCCCTATCCTACCAGAATCTCGGACGAATTCCGCAGTTGCCGCTCCGAGTTCTCAGGGGTCCCCGAGATGCGAGGAGAAGGCACTCAGTCGGCTCGGTCACGATTTGTGGTCGAGGATCGCCAGCATGCGCCGGATCGATTCCTCATGATTGGGCCGGCGCGGAGGAGTCGTGAGGTCAACGTCCAGCCCCGTCTCCCGGGCGAAGCGGACGAACTCCCAGTGGTTGGTGAACCGTCGGCCGTGGATGTTGCCGAGGTGGTTGAGCACAACGCGACGGGCGGCGCCGAAGCAGGTCGGCATCTTGAGGAGTTCCATCAGGTCCTGTGTTGAAAGGCGGCAGGGACGTGTTTTCATAGGTCGGCGATCGTCACTACCGGTTGTGTCAACTGTGCCGTGGCGCGTCGGCTTGGGCCGACCAGCATCCGTCAGAATCGAGTCGAGCAACCCTGGATCGATCCCTTTCCCTGCGCAGAGTAGTAGGGCTTGTTCACGAGCAATACCATTGCACTTGGTAGTTTGCAGGTGCGGAAAAAGCATGAAGATCGGGTGGTTCGCGGGTCGGGTCTCTTTCAGCAGCGACCGGAGGACTTCTTCGCAAACACGGTCGGCGGTGGCAGGGGCCATTCGAGTTACGATCTCGGGCAGAAAGTTTGATAGATAGTCGCCCTCATAAGCATGTGCTGCCAAGGAATCCAGCACTTTCTGAGCAGCTTGGTCGCCGAGTCTGACCGCATCCGCGATCTCGTGCTGTTCCATCAAGAGGTCGAGTAGCGCGCTGAGGGGAGTGGTTACGGCGGGGAGAGTGTGGATGCTTCCTAGAGGATCGATCACAACGTGGGTGCCACGTTCGGACAGTAGAAAGGCTTTGGCCGCGGGCATACGAGACGCAAGCGAAACCAGACTCAAAACCAGGTTCTCTCGTTTGAACGGGCTTGTTCTTCGAAGAGCACAGTGGTGACTCGAGCCATGGCCTTGGCTTGCTCGGAGGGCTTCATCTGTGCCGCGCTCGTCGCGAGCCCCACGGCCAGTATCTGGCGCACTTCGGCCTGTTTCTCCGGCCCTAACGCTTCGATCAACATTTTAGCGGCCTCGGCGGGGGGCATCCGCTCGGAGACCGAAGCCAGGACGCTTGACAGAGCCTCACGACGCTGTCTCGGCTCCTTGCCTGCTGGCGGATTCTGCTGCTCTCGACGGAGGGAGTCGGCGAGCGACCTTGCGGCTTGAATCGCGCGAGGTTGATCCAGGCTCTTCGAGGCCGCTAGCAACCCCGCAGTCAGACTGTTCTCTAGCAACCCCTCAGTCAGACTGTCCTTCGGGTCGCGCATGAACACGTCGAGGAGATCCGAGAAAACTGGCCCGCAAGTGTGGGCGGTCTCGTTGGGCGCCATGATCCCGGCAACAAGAGCCAGTCCTGTCAGTTGCCACAATCGCGCCTTGGCATCGGTCTCCTGCCGCACGGCAGATACCAGCACTCTGGCCGCCCGATTGGCGTCAGCGGGGAGCAAGTTTGCGGTCAGAAGATCCAAATCGCCATCACCTTCAGAATAGAACAAATCATCTGCCATCTCTTTCGACAGGAACCGAATCACCTTGGCAGCCTCATCTTCAGAGAGACGCACGTAGAGTGATGCAATCGCGTGGGCAAGGGACCCACGAGCTTGGCCGTCCACTTCCTTCTCGAGTGCCGCGATCAGAATGCGGGCGGCCTGCCCACAGACCCGCGCGGCGTCAACCGGTTGCAGGCAACTCGAAACCATCGACAAAGCCCGGGAGAGGTTTCTCCGTGCGAGGGGATTGGTCTCCCATTGCAGGGCATCCAGCAGCAGTTGAGCAGCCTGGCCAACAGCCTTGCCAGCCTCATGTGGGGCCGATCGCTTCACCTGGACGACCAAACTACTGGATAAGATGACAGAAGTTCTCTCCCGTGATGCCAACCATATCTCCGCGTCCGATAGCTTGTCAGAATTGTGACCTTTGGTTTGATTCAAGCTGAAAGACAGCAGGCGAACGGTCACGGACGGCTCAGCCCATCCCTCGAGCATTGTGGCTATTGCCCGCATCGCCTCTTGGCGCCGATCCTCAGGAATAGGCGCCTCGAACGTAGAGATGTATCCCTCAAGGACTTTCTCACATGTCTCGGAGACCTTGGCCGCGCCCTGTTTGTTGGAGATCCACGTGAGACCGGAAGCAAATTCCTCGGGAGAAGTCAGCCCCAGTTTCTCCAAGTAGAGATAGAGAGGGACAGGTATGAGATGTTCCTCCATGAGGTCGGCAAGGGCTTTGCTTGACTCAGCCGGCTCCAATTTGTCGGCCATCGAGTAGAGCACCTGACTCAAATCCTTCTGGGATTCGATTCCGCGTAAAACGTGTGCGGCGACGTGAGGTTCCGCTCGGCTAGCCAGCTCTCCGATCGCGTCGAGCAGGAACCCTTTTCTCGATTCCTGTTCCTGATAATCAGCTCCGGGAAGACCGTCCGCTGCGAGAGTCTCACGGATGATGTTGGTGTATCCCCGCGCCTCCGGCCCGAGACCTTCCTGGATCGCGAGCGTGAGGAGTGCCACAACGGCCCGATGTTCCGGAGCCAGCCCGTCCTGGTGGATTCGGGCCGAGAGGAAATGAGTTGCCGAATCGCGCCTCGACGGATCGAGGCCGAGCGCCCCAATCAACGCTGGCTCCGATCGGGCGAAGAGTTGCCGCACGAGCAATGGATCGTGAGTTGCCTCATCCAGGAATCGCATTCGAAGCCTGTCATCTTGTGACTCGGCCAACTCCCAGAGGGCCACGACTTCAGGATCGGTCAAGGTTGACTCTGCTCCAGGCGTTCAATTCAGCCCGTGGATCGAAAGGTCTCACCAGGCTTCGGGCGAAGGCCAGTTCGAGCTTGTCGCGCGAGGTATCGGCAACCTGCCTTCAATTCGCGCTCGGCCCTGGCCCGCGCCTGGGCCTGGAAGGCCGCGATCATGGAGATCACCGCCACAGCCACCAACGCCGCCGCGGCGAAGCTTCCGGCCGTCGCCAGCGCCGGGTTGCGACGTGCCCAGAGCCAGGCCTTTTCCAGACGTCCCACCGGCCGCGCGGCGATCGGCTCGCCCTTGAGCCAGTGGTCCAGATCCTCAGCCAGCGCCTCGGCGCTCGGATATCTCCGCCCCGGGTCTTTTTCCAGGCACTTCAGGCAGATCGTTTCCAGGTCGCGGTCCAGGTCGGGTAGGATCGAGGACAGCCGAGGCGGGTTGGCTTCGCGGACCTGTCGCAGGACGTCCAGCACGTTGTCGCCCACGAATGGCGGGCGGCCGGTGAGGCGTTCGTAGAGGATCACGCCCAGGCTGTAGACGTCGGCGGCGACGGTCAGGTCCTTGCGGCTCGCAGCCTGTTCGGGGGCCATGTACCGCGGCGTGCCGATGGTTTGACCGGACTCGGTCAGCGACGCCTCCGCACCCACGCGCTTCGCCAGTCCGAAGTCGGTCACGAACGCCACGCCGGCCGGGTCGATCAGCACGTTCGACGGCTTCAAGTCGCGGTGCAAGATGCCGCGCCGATGGGCAAAATGGACGGCGCGGGCCACGTCGAGCAGGCGGGCCGCTTCGGACCGGGCCGATCCGCGCGGGCGCGGGCCAGGGTCGTGCCGTCGACGTACTTCATCGAGAAATACTGGTGGCTCTCGTGCTCGCCCACCTCGTAGATCGGCACGATGTGCAGGTGATCCAGCGCAGCGGCCGACTCGGCCTCGGCGCGGAAGCGGGCGACGTCGATCGGGGTCGCCAGTATGCCTTTGAGGATCATCTTTAGGGCCACGATCCGGTTCAGGCTCGCCTGCCGCGCCTTGTACACGACTCCCATACCGCCTCGAGCGATCTCTTCCAGGAGTTCGTAGTCGCCGAAGTAGCGGATCGTGGGCATCGGGCTTGGTGCCGACGTGGCGTCGGGACTCAACGTGGCGTCGGTCAGGGCAATGGCGCGGCATGGAGGTCGATGCGGTCGAAGTCGGTGAAGAAGGCGCGGAGCGGTTCGGCCAGCTCGGGATGGCGGTCGAGCAGTTCCTGGCGATTGGGCACCGCGCCGGCTTCGACGGCTTGCAGATACTCGGCAACGACCCGGTCGAGGTGGCTGAACGATTCCGTGGCGTCGGTTGGCGTTGTCATGGCTCACTCTCTCGATTCGAGCTCCCGCCTTAGGTCCGCGAGCCCGCGGCGCAGGAGCGACGCGACGGCGGGCACGGTGCGGCCGATATGGTCGGCGATCCGCTGGAGCGTCCAGCCTTGACAGTGCTTGAGCACCACGACTTCGCGCATCCGGTCCGGCAAGCGGGCCAGGGCGTCGACCAGCCGGAGCATCTCCTCGTTCCGCTCGATCTGGCGGCTGGGTGACGTCTGATCGGCCGCCAGCCACGCCGCGAAGCCGGATGCCGAACGGTCGAGGTCGGCCTCGATCGAGCGTTCCCGATGAATGTCCCGCTTGTCCCGTTCATAATGCTTCACCGCGTCGGCCAGCGTGCTCGCCAGGATTCGACGGAGCCAGGCCGTCAGCACCTCGGTATCCTGCGAACGGACCTCTCCGAACGCCGAATAGGCGCGGAGCATCGTCTGCTGGACGATGTCCGACGGATCCAGCTTCCCGCGCAGACGGCGATCCAGGTGCAGCTCGGCCAGCACCTGCAAGTAGTTGCGGAACGGCTCCAGGGCCTCGCCGGGGTCGCGTGTCATCAGGATCGGCTCGCTCTATGAGTCAGAGACGACATCCGCGCGGCGATTGTCCACGAAATCTACGGAACCGTCGAGGTTTCACCGATACCGGGGATGAAGAAGCCATTCACGAGCTACAACTCCGAAGCCGCCATCGCGAAGTCTTCATCGCCGAACTCGTCATCCTTGTCTTTAGCATCGGCCGATGCGAGCGTCTCGTGCTTGTTGGGCAGCCAGAGGGCACAGAGCATCGACCCGACTCCCAGCGCGGCCATCTGGAGATACACGTCCCGCAGCGTGTGTCCCAACTGAACCTGGACCACGGCGAGCTGCTCCGGCCGCAGCAGGTGGTGGGTCTCGGGCCGGAGCGCGGCGGTGACGTCGACCCCGCTGGCCCCCATGGCACCCAGGCGATGCGCCAGCTCCCAGCCGAGCGCGGCGCCCAGCAGGCCGACGCCGATCGCCCCGCCGATCGTCCGGAGGAAGACGACGGCCCCGGTGGCGACCCCCCGCTGGCCCCACTTCACCGCGTGTTGCACCGACAGGATGAAGCTCAACGACGTCGGCCCCATCCCCAGGCCGACCAGTACGAGCGCCAGGAAAAAGGCGATGCGATACCAGGCCGGGAACAGGGCGCCGACGACCAGCCCGAGCGCACCCAGCGTGATGAACATCGAGCCGACCAAGGCGCCGAATCGCAGGCCCCGGTGCACCACGGCCTTGGCGGCCACCGCGACGCTGATCGCCCACGACAGGAACAGCGGCATCAGCGCCCGGCCGGCCAGCCGCGCATCGCCTCCGCCAACCCCCTGGATGTACAGCGGGATGTACGTGTCGATTCCGAACAGAATTCCGCCGATCAGCCCGCTGCCGATCAGCGAGGCCGCGATCGTCGACCGCGTCATCAAATCCATCGGCAAGATCGGGTCGGCCGCCACGTGTTCGCGGATCACGAAGAGTACCAGGAACACAATCGACGCCACCCATAAACCGATCCCGACCATGATCCCGTGCTGTGATCCATCCAGCACCAGGAGTAGGATGCTGGTCAGGCCGGCGGTGAGCAGCCCGGCGCCGGCCCAGTCGATCGGCGCGACCTTGCGATTGACGAAGGGCTCCTTCACGTACCAGGCCAGCAGCACGATGGCGCCCAGGGCGAACGGCACACAGACCAGAAAGACCCATCGCCAGCCGAAATAGGGGCTGTCCGTCAGATAGCCGCCGATGATCGGTCCGGCCACGCTCGACAGCCCCCAAACCGCACTGAAGAGTCCCTGAACTCGTGCGCGCTCGTGCAGGGTGAACAGGTCACCCAGCATGGTCAGCACGATCGGTCCGACCGCCCCGGCACCCAGCCCCTGGAGCGTCCGCATCGCGATCAACATGCCCATCGACCGCGACGTGCCCGAAAGGATCGAGCCCACGCTGAAGAGCACCAGGCCGAAGAGCAGAACCCGTTTGCGGCCATAGAGATCCGCCAGCTTCCCGTAGATCGGCGTGCTCACCGTTGCCGCGAGCAAGTACGCCGAGATGACCCAGGGGTAGATCTCGAAGCCGCGGAGCTGGGCGATGATGGTCGGCATCGCCGGAGAGACGACCAGTTGCTCCATCGCCGTGACCGTCATCGCGACCAGGAGCGCGGCGGTCACCATGCGCCGGCCCGCCAGCGGCGAGTCGCTAAGCTTTTCTCCCATGTCGGTTCCGTCGAATTCCGCGTCGCGAGTCGCCTGAGCCATGTTGGGCCAGACTCCTGGTTCGTTGGAGGAGGGGCGGGTGCAACTTCACATTGTACCCCGCTCGCCAAGCCCGACACCAAACCGGTGATCGGGGCTCACGGGGCCGGTGAAGTCTTCATAAAGCAACGGTGGAACCTCCTATCCCGGGCCAATGACGAGCATCGGCGGAGGTTGTGAGTTGCGGCTGAAGGTGACGAGTGGCAAGATGGTCGTCAGTTGTCATTTGTCGCCAATGTGTCGTCGCGGACCTGTCCCGAACCTGGGGAGAGCCGCCAAGGACAAAGGACCAGGGACAAAGATGAGTCGGTCTACCCGAAAGAATGAAGGGCCGGCGCGGAGCAGTCGGCGGGGCATGCTCAAGCAGACGGCGGTCGCGGGTGCGGCAGTCGCCGCCCTGGGGATCGAGGCCCAGGCGTTGGAGCAGCCCTCCGCCGAACGTGCGGTCAAGAACGGCCGGATCAAGCAGTCGATCGTCTACTGGTGCTTCGAGCCGCACTGGGGCTTCCCCCGGGCAATCCAGGTCGCCAAGCAGCTCGGCTGTCTCAGCATCGAGCTGATGGCGCCCAAGTTCTTCCCGCTGATCAAGGAGGCGGGGCTGACCTGCGCGATCGGCTCCATCGACATGGGCGCCGACCCTCCGTTTGTCAAGGGGTTCAACAACCCGAAGTACCGGGAACGAGTGCTCAAGGCCACCAAGGACTCCATCGACGCCTGCGCCGAGAATGGATTCAAGAACGTGATCTGCTTCACCGGGATGCGCGAGGGCATCCCCGACGACGTCGGCGCCAACAATTGCGTCGAGGGCTTCAAGCAGATCGTCGGCCACGCCGAGAAGAAGGGCGTCACGCTCTGCCTCGAGATGCTCAACTCCCGGGTGAGCAGCCATCCGATGAAGGGACATCCCGGCTACCAGGGCGATCATACCGAGTACTGCATCGACATCATCAAGCGCGTCGGCTCACCGAGCCTGAAGCTGCTCTTCGACATCTACCACGTCCAGATCATGGACGGCGACGTCATCAGCCGGATTCGCCAGCACCGCGACTATATCGCCCACGTCCACACCGCGGGCAACCCCGGCCGCGGCGAGCTCGACAACAAGCAAGAGATCAACTACCCGCCGATCATGGAAGCCCTGATCGAGATTGGCTACCAGGGTCACGTCGGCCAGGAGTTCATCCCCACCCGGGATCCCGTCGAGGGACTCAGGCAGGCGGTCGCACTATGCGATGTTTAGGTACGCGTTCCTCGGGGAATGAACCATGACCCAGCCCGAACACGGGACCGTCGCGATTGGGGTTTCCGGGGCTCGCATCGTCGACGTATCTCAAGAGCGCATCGACTATATCGATGAGGCGGGCCAGACACATTCCATCGACCTTGCCGAGTGTGCCCGGAACTGGTGTCAATGGCGCGACAGCCATCGCCACGAGTTCCGATTATTGCCCGGCTGGGACGAGCAGAGTTCCGCGGACTGGAATGTGCGCTGCGTCGGCGAGCGTGGCGGTTCGTGGGCCGAGTTCATGAACGAACCGAAGACGCGATTCGAGTTCGCGAATCACGAAACCCTCTACCAGGAGCTACTCACCCCACTCCGCCTGGCTGGCTGGCACTCATTCGATACCACCTGAGCGATGTGGACGAACTGGGCGTCGAGGATCGGGAACAGGGAGCACGACCATCGTCATCTGAGGTGGGCCGATGAAACGGGTCCGGATTCCGATTGCGGTTCTTATGGCCGTCATCGCCCTGGTGGCCCTGGAGATGGCAGCGCTTCGCGTGGGATCGGACGTGTGGGTGGACGTCACCCGTTACGCGACGATCGCCACACTCGTCCTGGCCTCCTTCCTGGCACGGTCTCGCCGGACGGGCGCGACGGCGCGTGGTGGTTCGGCTTCGCGCTCCTGGGCTGGGCCTACTTGGCGGTGGTGCTCGATGCGACCGTGCGCCGGAGTTTCGCGATTGCCCTTCGAAACGTCCCTTTCCCCGTCATTCCGCCGGTGACCTTGGTCGGGCTCTTCCAGGACGGTTCCGAGCCCAGCAGCGGCCGGGATCTCTGGAATCTCCTGTGGAATCGCTATGAGATCCTCCAATCGATCCTGACGCTCGTTGCCGCCTGCACCGGAGGGATCATCTGCTGGATCCTGGCTCCGCGCCGAGGTGCCCCATACCGCGAGGAGGCCCGACTGCGCGGGCCGGCTGGACCTCGGCGGCGAAGACCACGAGTAGGGTGGGTCGAGCCGCGATTCATCGAGGCGAGGCCCACCTTGAGAGCCCCGATACTCGACACCAACTCATGCCTTGACCAGCTTCCCTGCCTGTTTCTGGAGCTTGCGGACGGCCTCGGCGATCTGGTCCATGTCGGACCGAGGGCCGAGAAACAGCGTCTGGAAGAACCACACGCCCTGTTCGCAAAGCCGATCGTTGGCGGGGCAATGGATCCGCTCGAAGTAGTCGGCCAATCGCTTGGGCGAATAGACTGCACGGAACGGACGCGACTCGAGGGTTGACTTCAAGAACGGCTCCTGGTACAGGGGGCTATAGCCGCCGGAGCAGGGAATTCCCTCGGCGTTCAGAGCCTCGAGGAACTTGGAGCGGGGCAGGTTTTCGAAGTGCGAAGGGTCGTAGCGGAGCATGTACAGGTGATAGGCATTCCGGGTGCAGCCATCGTACATCCGCGCCGGCGAAATGCCGGGAATCTCGCGGAGCATCCCGGTGAGGTAGGCGGCGTTCTCCGTGCGACGCCGGGATTGCTCCTCCAGCCGGGTGAGCTGCGTCGCCAGCAGCGCGGCCTGGAACTCGGTCATGCGGAGATTAGCGCCGTTGCGGGCGTAGTTGAGGCCGCCCACGGTGGCGCGCCCGTTGTTCTGGAAGCTTCGGCATTCACCCGCCAGGCGATCGTCACTCGTCAGGATCGCGCCTCCTTCGCCGGAGTTGAGATTCTTCGAGGCCTGGAAGCTGAAGCATCCCAGGTCGCCGAGCGAGCTGAGCTTGCGGCCCTTCCATTCGCCCAGGGCCGCCTGACAGGCGTCCTCGATCACGGGCAGCTTGTGCCGGGCGGCGACCGCCAGGATATGGTCCATGTCGGCCGCCGAGCCACCGATGTGCACCGGCAGGATGCAGGCCGTGTGCTCGTTGATCGACGATTCGATCAGGCGAGCATCGATCTGGAACGTCTCCGGGTCCGTGTCCACGAAGACCGGCAGCGCATGATGGACCAGCACCGCGTTGATCGTCGCGACGAACGTATACGGAGGGACCAGCACCTCATCGCCGGGCCCGATCCCGAGCGCGGCCAGAGACGTGATCAGCGCGCTCGTGCCGTTGGCGACCGCCACGCAGTGCTTGGCCCCCATCATCCGCGCCCAGGTCTCCTCGAACCGGTTGGCATAGTCGCCATCGATGCGGCACCACTTGCCCTTGCGCAGGACCTCCATCCAGGCCCGTTCGTCGTTGTCGGCGAGGATCGGCCACTTGGTGAACCGCTGGCGGCGGACCGGCTTGCCGCCCAGGATCGCCAGCGGCTCGTCGCCCGCGGCAGCAGCAGGACGCTCCGTCAGGCCAACCGCTGCGGCCGCCGCTGACATCGCACCCAGGAAACTCCGACGAGAATGGGGCATGCGCATCGGTTTACCTTGATTTCGCGCTGATTCATCGGTTCAGGCTTTGCGGAAAGCCTGGCCTACGAAGGGTCAGATGATCTGTCGGATCGGCTCGGCACCCTCGACGCCGACGAGCTTCTGGTGCAGGCCACCGTAGAAATAGCTGAGTCCGTTGGGGTCGAGGCCGAGCTGATTCAAGATCGTAGCATGGAGCCGCTTGACATGGAACCGGTCCTCGACGGCGGCGCTGCCGATCTCGTCGGTCCGGCCGACGCTGGTGCCGCCCTTGATCCCGCCGCCGGCCAACCACATAGTGAATCCGTACGAGTTATGATCGCGCCCGGTACCCTTCTCGTACTCGGCGGTGGGCTGGCGACCGAACTCGCCGCCCCAGACGATCAGGGTCTGGTCGAGCAGTCCCCGGCGCTTGAGGTCCTTGATCAATCCGGCGATCGGCTGATCGGTGTGGCCGGCGTGCTTGTTGTGGTTGGCGACCAGGTCGGCGTGGGCGTCCCAGTTATCGTCGTTATGGGCGCCGCCGGAATAGATCTGGACGAAGCGGACCCCGCGTTCGACCAATCGCCGGGCGATCAGGCACTTGCGGCCGAAGTCGGCGGTGCGGGGCTGATCGATCCCGTAGAGCGGCCAGGGTCTCGGGCGATTCCCCGGCGAAGTCGACCGCCTCGGGTGCCGAGCGCTGCATCTTGAAGGCCAGCTCGTAGGTCGCGATCCGCGCGGCTAACTCGGAATTGTCCGCCCGCGCGGCGAGATGGGCCTCGTTCTTCTCGCGGAGCCGGTCCAGGAGCAGCCGGCGGATGGCCGGGTCGGTCCCATTCGGAGACGTCAGGTCGTGGATCGGCGTGCCGTTGGACCGCAACACGGTCGCCTGGTAGGCCGCCGGCATGTAACCGCTCGACCAGTTCTTGGCGCCGCTGATCGGTCCTCCCTTCTGGTCGAGCATCACGACGAAGCCCGGCAGGTTCTCGTTCTCGCTGCCCAGCCCGTAGGTGACCCACGTGCCCAGGCACGGGTGACCGCTGAGCAGCCGGCCGGAGTTCATCATCAGCATCGCCGAGCCGTGGATCGGCGACTCGGCGTACATCGAGTGAAGGAACGCGATGTCATCGACGCACGTCCCCAGGTGCGGGAACAGATCCGAGACCCACTTGCCACACTCGCCATACGGACGGAACGCCCACTTGGGCCCGACGACCCGTCCCTGGTTCCGCTTGCCGCCCCGGCCGAACGTCTTCACGGCGATCGTCTTCCCATCCATGGGGTAGAGATCGGGCTTGTAGTCGAACGTGTCCACATGGCTCGGCCCGCCGTACATGAACAGGAAGATCACGCTCTTGGCCTTCGCCGGCAAGAGCGGCGTCTTGGGCGCCATCGGGTTGAGGAACGGGGTGACCCCGTCGGCCGCCACACTCTGCCGGCTCAGGAACCCGTCGCCGAGCAGGCCGGCCAGCGCGACCGAGCCAAACCCGCCGCCGATCTCCCAGAGGAACTCGCGCCGGGTCCGGCCGCAGAAGGAGGAATGTGCCTTGGTCATTTGTCCTCGGTCTCCGGTCTTCATTGACGATCTAGCGCGCTTAACGATTGGGTTGCATAGAGAATGACCGCATCGAATCGATACGAGCCCGAACCGCCAGCGAGTGAATTCCGGCGGGGATCATCCATCCACTCGCTGGCGGTTCGGGCTCGTATGAGCCGTCTGCAAGCCAAGCGTAAAGCGCTCTAATCAAGGTAAAGGAAGGCATTGGCATTGAGCATCATCAGGCAGTATTGCGACAAAGCCGTGCGATCGTCGAGCCCACCGTCGTTCATCAGCTTCCGGACAAACTCCGCATCACGGCGCACCTCGTCGGGATCAGGTTCGCGGCTGGCCGTCAGCCGGAGCGCGCGGCGGACCTGGGCATTCCAATCGCCGGGCGTCTCGCGGCGGAGCCGGTCGGCAAAGGCAACCGCTTGCTCGTTGGTGAACTCGCCATTGAGCAGGCCGAGGGCCTGGGTCGGCACGGTCGTGGTGTATCGGACCGGGCAACTGGAGTCGGTGTCGGCCGCATCGTGGACAGCGAGAATCGGGACCAGCAGCGATCGCTTGACGTGGACGTAGATGCTCCGTCGCGCGGCTTCATCCGGCGGCGAGGTGTTCCAACCGCTGCCCGGTACGGACTGGCCAGCCAGGACCTCGCGGGGGATCGGCGGATAGACGCTCGGCCCGCCGGCCTTGAGTCGCAAGCTGCCGCTGACGGCCAGGATCGAGTCTCTGACTTCCTCGGCCGCCAACCGACGCAGGGGGAACCGCCAGAACCATCGATTGGACGGGTCGGCGGCCAGCTCCGCGGTGCTGGCACGCGACGCCATCCGATACGCGTTCGAGAGCACGATCAGGCGGTGCATCGGCTTGATCCGCCAGCCGCCTGAGACCAGCTCGGCGGCCAGCCAGTCCAGCAGCTCGGGGTGGCTGGCCGGCTCGCCCAGCTTGCCGAAGTCGTTCGGCGTCGGCACGATTCCCCGGCCAAAGTGGTATTGCCAGAGCCGGTTGGCCAGCACCCGCGCCGTCCGTGGGTTGCCGGGATCGGTCAGCCAGTCGGCCAGCGCCCGGCGCTTGCCGCGTCCCCGGCCGAACGAGCCCGTGCCCTGATCGAGCACCTCGGGCACGCCCGGCTCGACGGCCGGGCCAACCAGGGCCGGGCTGCCGCGGAGCAGCACGTGCGCCTGGCTCGTGCCTCGCTCCGAAACGCTCATCACCTCGATCCGCGAGCCCCTTCCGTCCTCGACCTTCCGGAGGTTCTTCCCGTCTTGACGGCTCACGTCGATGAAGAAGGCCAGCAGCCGGTAGTAATCGCGCTGGGGGATCGGATCGGCCTTGTGATCGTGGCATCGCGCGCAGTTGACTGTCATGCCCAGCAGGACCTGTCCCGTGGTGGAGACGATCCCGTCGAGCTCGTCGTAGCGGGCCAGCGGCCGGTCGGCTGGCTCGTCGTCCCAGATCCCCAGCCGGTAGTATCCCGTCGCAACCATCGCCTCGGCCGAGCCGGGGTCGATCTCGTCGCCGTCCAGTTGCTCGCGGACGAACCGGTCATAAGGCTTGTCCCGGTTGAACGCGTCGATCACGTAATCGCGATACCGCCAGGCGAACGGCTTGGCCGAGTCGCGCTCGTATCCGTTGGTCTCGCCGAACCGCACCAAATCGAGCCAGTGTCTGGCCCAGTGCTCGCCGTAGTGGGGCGAAGCCAGCAGCCGGTTGACCAGCCGCTCGTAAGCCCCCGCCGCGCGATCGGCGAGGAAGGCGTCGACCTCCTCGGGCGTGGGAGGCAGCCCGGTCAGGTCGTAGGTCAGCCGGCGGATGAGGGTCACGCGGTCGGCCTCGGGCGCCGGGTGCAGGCCCTCGGCCTCGAGGCGGGCCAGGAGGAACGCGTCGATCGGATTGCGCGGCCCACCGTCGGTCCTTCACGTTCGGGACCCCGGGGCGGACCACCGGTCGGTGCAACCACACCCGCCGCGCCGCGGCGATCGCCTCGGCCGAAGCGGGGGACGCGGCGGTCGCCGGGACGCTCACCGGCGCCGGGACCGTCGTCTTCCCCGACGTCCACGGCACACCGTCCTTCACCCAGCGCGTCAGCACGTCGACCTCACCCTGCGGCAGCTTGCCACTGGGCGGCATCTCGAGTTCCTCATAGCGGATCGCCTGGAGCAGCACGCTCTCCCCCGGCTGATCGAGCCTGACGGCGGGACCCAGGTCGCCCCCCTTCAAGACGGCCGACCGGTCGTCGAGCCGGAATCCCCCGCGGATCTTCCCCGTCCCACCATGGCACTTGAGACACCGCGCTTTCAGGATCGGTTGCACCTTCTCTTCGAAGAACCGGACCTGCTCGGCCGTGAACGACGTCGCAACGCGATCCGCCCGGTCGCCCTCACCGGCGAGCGCAACCCCACCGAGCACCGTCACCAGGAGAGTCGACAAGCCCAGAGCCTGCCAGGTCCGCCGTCCGCATCGCCTCATTCGTCACTCCCCTTGCCAGGATTCGATTCATCCCGATTGTATCAGATGCTCGCCCGGGAGAGAACCGGATCCGCAGCGCGGGACTGATAAGGGTTTACGAGACACGCGTACGGTGGGTCGAGCCGCGATTCATCGCGCAGAGGCCCACCAAGGCCGCTGTCCCTGAAACCTCAAAGGCCGTCTCGTAGAGTGCTCTGAGAGCACCGAATTTGGCTTCAGGGCGCAGGGGGTCCGCGCTTTCTACCAAATGATCATGAAATAATGTATAAGACGATACACGGAACCAGATTGAACAGAATGATGCCCATCTTGTAGATCGACATGCCGGCGATGTTCATCAGATCGAACTGCTCGGCGGACATGCGAACCCAATAACCCCACATCCGGAGGAACCGATCGTGCGCGAACTTATAGAGCACCGCCCACCACAGCAGCAATCCGTAGTTGATCACCGTGCACCACAGAAAAAAACTGCGTGCCATCTCGAGACTCATGACCTTCTCTCCAATGCCGCGTGGCTTCGGCTGCGCCGCCGGATTCCACCTCCACCGACCCAAAAGCTATCATGCCTTGAGGCGCGGTTCTAGACCATCGTGACCCGATGATCCAGGTCACGCGAGGCCCTCCGCTCCGGTATCGGGGAGGGGACGTCTCATCCATCGCCAAACGCAATTCGGGCGTCGATTCATCAATTTCGGTTCGGTTGTTGCGAACTGCTGGAAATCTCGGCCAAGATGACATGCGGATGCGTGGCTGCGGACGGATCGGCGTGAAGCGACACGCCCCTTGTGATCCCGAGCCCGTGTCAGGCGGAGGAGTCGATCCGTGGGTGCGAAGATCTTATGTCTACAGCCCATCCGGCCAGCCAGGGCTTGACCGCTCTGACCTGGAAGAGGTGCTGGAAGACTTCTTCGATGGGTCGGCCGAGGACGTCGGCGCCGGGAGCGGCGAGGCAGGGTTCAACCTCGACTACGAGCTGCTCGACGGTGAGGACCCGCGGATGTGGGCCGACCGCCTCCGTGACGTTCTGCGGAGCATTGGCGTGCGCCCGGGCACCGTTTTCGAGGTCTTCGCAGACGGATGGGAGCCGGGGCAGGCCTGGCGTCGCGTCGAGGTCTTCGGGGAGGACCGGTGGCTCACCGATCGCCAATCCTGATAGTCGCGGCGCGTGTCATTCGGGGTAACTGACCACAAGTCGAGGGTGACAAACGCACAGATTGGCATCAAGCCGCGAGTATATTTCGTACGTGCGTCGGTCGAACCGACCGAAGCGCACAAGGAGCACGCAAGACGCGGCCCTTTGGGGGGCTCCGTCATGAACGCCCGACCATCAGGTCCGCGGCGAGTTATCGGTCACCAAGTACAGCAGACGGACGCCGGTTTCCGGGTGCCAAGGGTTGTCTCAACCCGTGCTCGTCGCCGGTTCGCGCGGGTTCGGAAGACCGAACCACGTGTCACCCAACCCCTGGCCACCCGCCGGCTTGACCTCACCTCTACTTCGATAGCTTCACCCGTGGCGGATTGTCCACGCAATCAACGCAAGGGGATCAGGGCCGGTCACGACGTCGGTCTCTCATCCCAGCAGCCGGTGCACATCCTTCAATTTGGCGGCGATGTCGATCTCCTGCGAGCAGGTCGGCAGGCAGTCGCCGCAGCCGACGCACGACGTGCCGTTCCGCGTCAAGGCGGCGTATTCCTTCCGCGCCCGGTCGAGGTCGTGATAATCCCGGGCATACCGCTCGTACCGGAAGATGTCCGAAATCCCAATGTGTTCGGGGCAACTGGAGACGCACTGGTCGCACAACAGGCAGGTCAATCCCTTGTTGTAGCCGGACAACAGGGTGAGCGCTGCGTGGTCCTGCGGGCCCATGGCCAGGCTGGTGGCCGCGCCCGCATTCTCTCGGAACTGATCAAAATTCCGGGTTGCGATCACCGCCGCGGTGAGGCTCTCGTTGGACATCAGCCACTTGACCATCGCCGCGGCGGGGGTGCTGCCCTGGTATTTCGGATCCGCCAGAAGCTTTTTGATCCTTTCATCCTGCGCCGCACGTCCCACACCGCCCATCGTCTTCATGGCGATGGTCCCGAAGTCTTTCTTCTTCGCCGCATCGATCCATTCCTGGATCTCCTTGCGGTCGCCGTAGGTGTAGAAGAACTGGGCCGCCTCGTAGGGTTGATTGTCCGCCAGGTAGTGCAGGATTTCCCAGGCCATGTCCCCACCGATCGACTTGTAGTGATGCTGTGAGATGGCCAGGTGTTTGACCAGCCCCTCCTTCTTGAGCCGCTCGAACGCCCGGACCATGCCCGGGTTCTGCTTCGCTTCCTCCACGGAGTGATAGCCGAAATGGAATTTGAAGACGTCGTAATACCCGACGCCCGCTTCCTTCAGGCATTTCTTGACGAACTGGTAGTGCTGCTCTTCATCGATGCGGCCGTGGTTATGGTCCCCGTTCACGCGGTCCACAACACACTCGAGATAATACGACTCCCTCGGCTGAGTCTTGAGGGCCGGCGGAAGCGTATCGGCGGTCCACCTCTGGGCTTTGTGCCAGTAATTGACTCCGGCGCGCACCGCCCTGGGAACAAGCTCCTTTGGCCAGTCGGACGCGCCGACGAGCCAGCCGATCTCAAGACCGGTGCGGCCGTATCGCCGCTTAGGCAGTTTGTCGGAGGCGGCCTTCTCATCCGCCATCACCGGCAGGTTGGCGATGCTTGCCGCAGCCACACCCGTCGCCCCGAGCCGCATCATGTCCCGCCGAGAAAGGTTCTGTGCGCCATCAGACATAGCCCTACTCCTCTCCTTCTGCGAATCAACCTGGAAAGCGGTCCGGCTCCCGCAACGAATTCAGTTTACAGTGAAAGCGGCGGCGGTCAACATCCGAGTCAGCGGTCAGGACAGGGACATCCAGAATGGCACAAGTAATTGAGCGCGGGTTCCCTCGCCCGATTTTTCACGCCGCGCCGGTGCAGCAGACGGCGGGCCATTCCTTCGCGATGGCTGGCCTGCACATCCGAGCGATCGATCTGGCGAAGGTCAGACAGATGATGCTCGACGAAGGAGCCTGGAAGGGTCAGCAGGTCGTGAGCAAGGAGTGGGTGCGGCGATCGCTTGAGCCGAGTCAGGCCCTGAACCCCGATTGCGGGCTGCTCTGGTGGCGATACGCCGGCCCGAAGCCATTTGCCGGCGCGTCGGCCTCCGCCGTCGCGTGGCTGCTCGCCGTTGACGACGCGTTCGTGAAGTTCTGCAAGGATCGCGGTATCACCCCGCAGTCGGTGGAGAAGCTCGAGGCCCTCAAGGGCAAGCCGATGGAGAGGGAAGCCTTCTGGGCGACCATCCGCGAGATCCTCCACCGGGACAAGGTCCTCCGGACGAAGCTCGTGGAGCTGAACAAGGACATGCCGCCCGTGAAGTCCATCCCCGACGGAACGGCCCGGCCGAAGAACGACACGCCACCCGCGAATCCGAACGCTGGCGCACCGATGCGGGGGTATGCCGGGATCGGTTATCTCGGCCAGTATCTCTTCGTGATGCCCGGCCATCGACTGGTCGCAGTGCGTCAGCGCCGCAAACGCGAAGGGACCAACCCGGAGGATTGGAAGGCGGAATTCGGCGAGTTCCCCGGGATGGTTGAGGCCCTCGTCCTGGACGAGCCGAAGTAGATCCACGCTCCGGCCGGAGCCGGCTCCATCCGGGTAACTGAGCCGAGCTCAAGCACGCCGAACCATCCGCTGTAGCAGACCCGCCCCGCCCCGCGTTTTCTGGTAACATGAGAGTCACCCTCGGCGGGCCGGTCCGCTGAGCTGGGTCGTTCGGCAGCGGAGGCAACCATGAACACCATTGCTTACTTCGAGATTCAAGCGGCTCAGCCCGACCCCGTGATCGCGTTTTATCGAGCGGTGTTCGGCTGGCAGTTTACGCGAGATGAAGGTCTCCCCATCCCCTACTGGAGGATTGACACAGGGGGAATTCGCGGTGGTCTCCTCCAACGTCCGGCAAAGACTCCTCCGCCAGAGTGTGGGACCAACGCCTACGTCTGTTCCATCGAAGTTTCAGACATTGACGCAGCGACTCAAGCCATCCTGTCGCTGGGCGGCAAGGTCGCGCTACCGAAGTTCGCCGTGCCCGGCGTATGTTGGCATGGTTATTTCATCGACCCGGACGGGAACACGTTCGGGGTGTTCCAGCCCGACTCCGCTGCCAAGTGAGTTTGGCGCGGCAGTCGCGCGTGATCCAGTTTGCGGGAGTAGCGAGCCGAACCGGGCGCTGCACCTGACGGCGGGGGCACGATTCCTTTCTCGTGACCACAGTGCACCGGTGCCCCCGCCGCAGGTGAGCTGGATCGTTCCGGAGGCGCGCTTCGGGTCGATCACACCGAAGCAAGTTAATACTGGAGTTTTGCAAATTCAGGTTAATCCCAGATGAGCCAAGATCTCCTCATGAGGACGCTCCCATTTGGTGGCTTGCTCGATTGCCCAGGACAACGTGGTGCGCAAGGTCTCTTAATACCTGACGACGACATCATCCCCGAAGAACGCGGGATTAAGATCCGCAACGCGGCTCAGTTCGGACGGCGTTGGTACCGGTCTCGGGTAAGGGTTCTGGGCGAGTCGGAATGTTGGTCCTGCCGGACCCGTACCGCCGAGGGGAGGGACGCGGCACGCGTTCAAATCTAGGTGCGTCCCTGTTTCCGTTTCTCCCGGTCGTACCGTCGCATAGCTCGCGCCAGATGATTGGCCAGGATCGTTCGAAGCCACGCCGCCAGCTCGGCGTGGGTCCGGCCTCGAAACTGTGCCAACTTTTCGTGGGCGATCAGCAGGGTCTGCTGCACGACGTCCGACGGGTCGAGCCGGCTGCGCAGCCGGGGGTCGATCTGACAACGAGCCAGTAGGCGGAGATAATCGGCGTATCGCTCCAGCGGCAGCGGAGCACTCCCGGCCTCTTCAGACATCGAAACAATGAACCCTCGTGATTGACGCCAATCGTGACGGCACCTATCATCCCACACCGTCGAACTCGAAGACAAGTTCTGCCGGGATCTCGATGCCGAAAGGCCACATCTGCGCGCAGCCTTCGCGCCCCTCTGGGAATACCTTATTCTATGTGAGAGCGACCGATCTGCCATCGTGCGCGTCAGGATAGCGGGCCTCGAACACCGAAATCCTGGCTCGAGGGTTCCGACGCCTCCTCCGATCCGTCCGCAACAAGAATCCATAGTAGTTTCTGCAACTGAAACGGCTCTTTCACGGATCATACCGTATAGATGCGGACAATGACCCACTCCCTTCCAAACCCACAGACCATACATCAATGAATGTCGAGCGACGGTTCTGGTGGATCTCCGGCGAGGGGCACATCGCAAGGAAGACGACCTCGAAACAAGACAGGTGTCAATCGTGCATGCAGTCGAATCGACAAGGCGGAAAAAGCAGTATTGACAAAACGAGCGGGCTGGGCAAGGACAACCGCCCGCCGGACGACGCGGCCAAGAACACGCTCCGCGCGGAGGCCCGTGATTTGCTGAAGAGCGAACTGGCCGGCTTCGCCAAGGAACAGGCGTCGGGCTCCAGCGAAAACACACCCAAGTTGATTCGCACCCTCGAGTACGGGAAGAGCACCCCAGACTTCGCCGGCGTGCGCGATCCCGACGCACTGGCCAACTTGTCGGAGGACGAACGCAAGAGCTGGCAGGCTCTTTGGACCGACGTCGAGGCCATGCTCAAACAGGCCAACGCGAAATGAGTGTGGCTGGGTGGAAAAGTGAGATTGGAATTCCACGAGGCCGCAGATACAGGGGTAACCTGACCGTTGACACCAGGGGGCGGATTGTCGTGAACTCTCATGCATGCGCGGTCCTCGACCAACTGGACCGCCTGTTCAACCGCGGAACCGTGGCGGGACTGAGCGAGGGCGCGCTGCTGGAGCGCTTCGTAGCCGGCGGCGACGAGGCGGCGTTCGCCGCTCTGGTCGCGCGGTACGGGCCGATGGTCCTGGGCGTCTGTCGCCGCGTGCTTCGCGACGAGCGAGACGTCGAGGACGCCTTCCAGGCCACCTTCCTGGTCCTGGTCCGCCGCGCCGCCGCGATCGGCGACGGCGAACGGGTCGGCCGATGGCTTCACGGGGTCGCCCACCGGGTCGCGGTTCGGCGCGGGCCCATTCCGCGCGCCGGTTCGTCCACGAGCAATCGGTGGACGAGCCGATCGAGAGTCGGACCGCGGTTTCGGCGTCAGATGTCGCCGAGCGCCGCGAGCTGGCATCGATCGTCGATGAGGAAGTGACGCGGCTCCCCTCGAAGTTGCGGGCCCCGGTGGTGCTCTGCTACCTCGAAGGGATGTCGCACGACGAGGCCGCCCGGCGGCTCCGGTGGCCGGTCGGCACCGTTCGCAGTCGGATGGCCCGGGCGCGCGATGTCCTGCGGCAACGGCTGGCCCGGCGGGGCGTCACCACCGACGGCGCGGCGATCGTGACCGCGCTCGCTCTCCCGCCCGTGTCCCCCGCTTGGATCGATGCAACCGTCCGTGGGTCCTTGAACTTCGCGACCTATCCCGCGACGGCCGCCGCCACGATCGCGTCGGTACGGTCCGCCGCCATTGCCAGGAGGCTCCTTTACACCATGCTCATCACAAAGCTCTCGTACATCGGTGCGGCCGGACTCGGAATGGCCCTGGCCGTCGGCGGCGCAGGGACGCTGGCGTTCCAGGGTGCGGGTCACGCGCAACCCATCGGATTGGCCGCGGCGGCGAGCCCGACGCCCGGTGCACAGGATCCGGCGCCGAAGGAGCCGGCTGCCGCCCCATCGCGATCCGAGCCGTCAGCCGACAGTGCTCAGTCAGCCGTCGTTGCCCCTTCGTTCCCTGCCCCGTCCCAGCCGCCTCCCCTGGACGAGCGCCGGCTTAGCGAACTGGGGCGCATGAAGCCGGGCGAGGCCGAGTCGTTCAACACGATCTTTTTCCCGAAGCTCCCTCCACTGTCCCTGGATTCGGTCAAAGGAATCGTAGGCCTCTCCTCGGGTAGCCGTCCCGAGCGCCTGACATGGGAACATGTCTACACGCCGGCCTTGGTGCGCGCTCGCACCGGCCTCACGTCGAGCGCCGACGTGCTCGACCCGAAAGTCCTCGCCGAGCTTGCGGCACGGCACGGCGTCGCCGACTTCAGCCGGTTCCGGCACGACTTTCTCGCCGGCCGCCCTGGTGCGGGCGGGACATTCCGCGACCCCAGCGGCGACTACCTCGAGCTCTTGCGCCGGCTCCAGGTCGTTGACAACGCGCGCTGCGAGGTCGCGCTCGGGGAGAATTGTTTCAGGCTCTTTCAAGAATTGATCCGGGCAGAGTCTTCGGGCCTCAGCCAGCAACAGGGCGACCTGGTCGAAGCGTCGTTGGTCCGCGCTCGCCAGCGATTGGCAGACGAGACTGCGCAATTCCGCGACGGGCTCGACGAGCTCAAAGCGGCGATCGGGCTCCCGCCGCGTGCGTTATTGGTCCCGGACCCTCAAGGCATCGCCGCGTTCCGTGAGGTGTTTGAGAAAGTGCACAACTGGCACCGGGATCCGACGCGGACACTCAAGGTGCTCCCCCAACTCATCGCACGGCTTCCGGCCCTGGGCGAGGTCGTGGTCGAGGGCCGGCCGATCCTCGGCACAATCGAGGCCAACCCGGACCGCCTGGAAGATGAGCTGGCGGCCATGATGCGGTCGGCCGTCAAGAATCGGAACAGCCGGGAAAAGGGCGAGGCTCCCGCGTTCGGGACGCGGTTCAGCACGTACGCGGTCGTCAAGAATCGGAACAGCCGGGAAAAGGGCGAGGCCGCGCGCGACACGGACGTGCCCCTCGAGCGGCGGACCCGCCAGCATATCCGGCGCCTGGTCGACGCACGTCGCGCCTATGTCGTGGAGAGGCGGCGCTACGAGCTGGCCAGCCGATTGATTGATCAAATGTTAGAGCAGATTGTGGCACCCCCTGTGGGAGGGACGCAGGCGTTAGCGCAGTCCGCGGGGGCCAGGATCGCAACCCAAGGACTGCTCGAACAATTGGACCAGGTCCGGAGCGCGCAGGACCGGTTGGTCGGTCTGTGGGCCTCGTTCAAAGCGGAGCGGCTGGCGCTCTACCGCGACCTGGGCGCCCTGCCTTATGACGATTGGAAGTCCTTTTACGATGACCTGGCGGCGCAGCTTGGCCCGATCAAGTAAGCGCCGGCGGGCTCCCCTCGGCCAGCCTAAGTCGAAGGCAATCCCAGCTTATGGTCGCAGCTCATGCCGCCCTCGTGATGGCCTATAAGGCGGCTGATGTTGGGTTGGCCGTTCGGCCCGGCGGCATCTCATTGCTGCTCGACTTACGGCTGGGATTGCCTCAGAGGCTCTCCGGAAAGCGGTCTCAAGCCCCCGAATGGGGGCGTCAGAACGTAGCCAGGGGCGTCAGCCCCTGGAAGCAGGTGTCCCCCTTGAGGAAAGCCCCGGAGGGGCAACAGAACCTCAGGGGCACCAGGGGGTTATGTCGCCCCTCCGAGGCTCGAATCATGGTTGCTACTGGTCGTCCAGGGGCTGACGCCCCTGGCTACGTCCTGACGCCCCTCCGGGGCTTTCCGGATAGTCTCTTACACGAAGGATCAACAAAGATTCACGTGGCTGAGGGCCGGAGCATGACCCATAGCGACTTCAACCACATCTGTTATCCAGCATCACCAGCCTAACGCCCGCCCAGATGCGGCGGCTTGCCCGCGAGCTGGCAGCCACGGCCGCAACGCAACCTGCACCGGCGAAGGCCACCCGGCGGGACGCCGAGGAAACTGCCTACGAACTGGCCAGCCGGGCGGGCCTCATCGGCGGCATCAAAGGTGCGCCGGGGAGGGAAACCGGGACGCAGCTAGATTTTGGAGGGAAACCGGGACGGGGAGCGAAACCGCGATGTAGCTAGATTTGGTCGCCTGCCACCTCCTGCCGGACGAAGCGAGCAGTCCCGCCAAGCCGAGGTTCTGCCTTGCCCAGACTCCTTGCCGAGGGCTGGGATCGGGGTCGGGTCCGAACTGAGCCGCGTTGCGCACCTTATGCCTGCGCTCGTCCGGGGTGAGGTCGTCCCGGGTCATAACCTGCTTCGGTCGGATCGACCGAAGCACCTCTCCGAGAGGTGACCGTGGTCAGCGATCATCGGTCTGATGGGCGTTTCCTCGAAGCCAGTGCGTCATTGCAGGCAGAAGGCGCACACCTGAACCAACACTCACAGCCCAGCGCTCGTGGCTGTCCGTTTGCCATCCCGAGGCCGAGTTGCGCGGAGCGTGGTGCGCGGTTTGGGGCAAGATCGTTGAGGGTCGACACCAAGTGATGTTCCGTGATCAACCAGGGTCGGAGCGAGATCCAGGGTGCGTTCCTCGTTCCGCCGCCCAGAGTGAGCAGGGAACGCAACGACCATCCGGAGTCGAGAGAAGAGGCCACCGGTACTTCGGCCGTGTGCAAACCACGGCTTCCATCGATGATCCTGATCGGAAGTCGGTCAACGATCGTCACCACTCTCACGCGTGATCCCTGACGCAGTAACGCCTTTCCCACAATTCCTCGAAAAGCAACGGAGAGGCGTCTTCTGGGTGCCACAGGGAGGCATTGGAGAAAGCCGTGAAGCTTTCCCGGAGGACCAATCCACACAATAGCTCAATCTCTCCCGATTGCATCAAGCGGTGTGAAAAGGAGGGCTCGTCTCCAGACGGGCGAGACCATTCTTCTTCCCCGGTGACCCACACGGCACGCAGCCTTTGCGCCCCTTGGTGAATACCTTATTCTTTTGAGAACGATCGATCCACCATCACGCCCGTGAGGGTGTGGGTCTCGAACCGCCAGTATCCTGCCTCGACGACTCCTGGTCCTCCGCCAGCCCGCCGAGACAAGAATCCAGAACCATTTATGCAACTGGATCGATGCTTCTCCGGAGCATACGGAGAATAGAGGCGTACAAATACTCAATGCCTTCCAAACCCACAGTCCATAACATCAAGGAATTCTGAGCCGCGGTTCTGGAGGATCTCCTGAAGTGGACCCATCGCACCAAGAACGACCTCGAAACGAAGCCAGAGTCAAGCGTGCATGCTGGCTAGCCGACGAGGCAGGAAACTCGAAATCGACGAAACGAAGCCATGTCCAAGCGTGCATGCGGACGATTCGGGTGCGGTGGGATCGCTCAGAAATGGCAAAACGAAGCCAAGCTCAAGCTTGCATGGACGCGGTCGGCAGCACAGAAACGACAAAACGAAGCCAGAACGCATGTTCTGTTCGTGCGCTTGGTGTGCTCAAGGAGCCACGATTGATGAGTGATATCGCTATGACAACGATCCGGGTCGGGCACAGTCCCGACTCAGATGATGCATTCATGTTCTACGCCCTGACGCACGATAAGCTCGATACGGGAGGGCTGCGGTTCGTTCATCAGCTTGAGGACATCGAGACACTCAATCAGCGTGCACTCAAGGGGGAGCTGGAGGTCTCGGCGGTCAGCATCCATGCGTTCGCCCACCTGGCGGAGCGGTATGCGCTGCTGGCATCGGGTTCGAGCATGGGGGATCAGTATGGTCCGACGCTGGTCACGCGTCAGCCGATGACGCTCGACGATCTCCGCGGCCGGACGATCGCCATTCCAGGCAAGCTGACGACGGCCTATCTGACCATGCAGCTTTGTCTGGGGAAGGACGCGCCGGTCGTGGTGATGCCGTTCGACCAGATCTTGCCGGCCGTGGCGGAGGATCGGGTCGTTGCGGGGCTTCTGATTCACGAGGGGCAGCTTTACTATGGTGAGCGGGGGCTGCACAAGGTCGTCGACCTGGGCGAGTGGTGGCACCAGCAAACCGGGCTTCCGCTGCCTCTTGGGGGCAATGTGGTCCGAAGGGACCTGGGCGAGGCGAGGGTGGCCCAGATCGCCCGGCTCATCAAGGAGAGCATCCGCTACGCACTCGATCATCGCGCGGAAGCCCTCGAATACGCTCTGCGCTACGCCCGCGACCTCGAGCCCGCCCTGGCCGACCGGTTCGTGGGAATGTATGTCAACGACTGGACGATCGATTACGGGCCGAAGGGTCGCGAGGCCGTCCGCACCCTTCTGAACCGTGCGGCGGAAGCGGGTTTAGTCCCGGGACCACTTGACGTACAATTTGTCGGCTGACTCACTCTGTCTGACTGGCTTTCGAGACGGTGGCTCATGACTCCGAGCTCTTCTCCAACCCCTCACCCGGCCTGCGGCCACCCTCTCCCCGAAGAGGCGAGGGGGTGCGCCTTTCGCCCTCGCCCCTTCGGGAAGAGGGTTGGGGTGAGGGGGAGTCCGGGTTGCCCCTCTAAAGGACGAACCATGCCGAACTCCTTCGACGCCCGATCAACCCTCTCCGTGGACGGTCAGACGTTCCATTACTACCGGCTCGACGCCCTCAGCCGGTCCGGGCTGGACGCCGCGCGACTGCCGTTTTCCCTCAAGATCTTGCTGGAAAACCTGTTGCGTCACGAGGACGGCGTCACGGTCACCGCCGACGACATCAAGGGGCTGGCGTCGTGGGACCCCAGGGCGGAGCCGGACTGCGAGATCGCCTTCCGGCCCAGCCGGGTGCTCCTCCAGGACTTCACCGGCGTGCCGGCGATCGTCGACCTGGCCGCCATGCGCGATGCCATGCAGCGACTGGGCGGCGATCCCCGCAAGATCAATCCCCTTCAGCCGGTTGAGCTGGTCATCGACCACTCGGTCCAGGTGGACGAGGCCGGCACGCCGCATGCCTTCATGGCCAACGCCGACCTCGAGTTTCAGCGAAACCGCGAGCGTTATGCGTTCCTCCGCTGGGGGCAGAACGCGTTCGACAACTTCCGCGTCGTCCCTCCCGACACCGGGATCGTCCATCAGGTCAACCTCGAATACCTGGCCCGCGTGGTCTTCGACGCCCAGGAGGGAGGCACGCGGCTGGCTTATCCCGACACGCTGGTCGGCACCGACTCGCATACGACGATGATCAACGGGCTGGGCGTGCTGGGCTGGGGAGTCGGTGGCATCGAGGCCGAGGCGGCCATGCTCGGGCAGGCCATCTCGATGCTGGTGCCCCAGGTCGTCGGGTTCAAGCTCACCGGCACCCTCCGCGAAGGGGCCACGGCCACCGACCTGGTGCTCACCGTCACCCAGATGCTGCGAAAGAAGGGGGTCGTCGGCAAGTTCGTCGAGTATTACGGTGACGGCCTGGCGGGTCTCCCGCTGGCGGATCGGGCCACCATCGCCAACATGGCCCCCGAGTACGGCGCGACCTGCGGACTGTTCCCGATCGACGCCGAGACCCTCCGCTACCTGGAGCTCTCGGGCCGCCCGGCCCCGCAGATCCGGCTGGTCGAGGCGTATGCCAGGGCGCAGGGCATGTTCCACGCGGTCGGGGCCGCCGAGGCCGAGTACTCCGATACTCTGGAGCTCGACCTGTCGACCGTCGAGCCCAGCCTGGCCGGTCCCAGGCGTCCGCAAGATCGCGTCCCCCTGCACGATGCCAAGGCGTCGTTCGCGGCCGCCCTCAAGGAGTTGCAGGCTGCGAAGCCCAAGCCCAAGGGGAAGTCCGCGGCTGGCGTCGCGTCCTTGCCGGTCCTCGATCGATTTGCCGGCGAGGGTCGGGGACCCGGCCACGGCCACGGCGGTAGCCGAGCGGGCACAACGGGGCCGCGGAAGAAGCGGCCCGCTCGGTCACCAATGGCTCGGTCGTGATCGCGGCGATCACCAGTTGCACCAACACGTCGAACCCGTCGGTGATGGTCGCGGCCGGGCTGCTGGCCAAGAAGGCCGTCGAGCGCGGGCTGAAGACCAAGCCCTGGGTCAAGGCCAGCCTGGCGCCCGGCTCCAAGGTCGTCACCGACTACCTCCACGATGCCGGGCTCGACACCTACCTCGACCAGCTTCGGTTCAACCTGGTCGGCTATGGCTGCACCACCTGCATCGGCAATTCCGGCCCACTGTCCCCGGCGATCTCCGAGGCGATCAACCGGGATGACCTGGTGGCGGTCGCCGTCCTCTCCGGCAACCGCAACTTCGAGGGCCGGATCAATCCGGACGTCCGCGCCAACTACCTGGCCTCGCCGCCGCTGGTCGTGGCCTACGCCCTGGCCGGCACCATGGACGTGGACCTCCAGAACGACCCGCTGGGCTCCGACACGCCAGGGCACGGCCGGTCTACCTCAAGGACATCTGGCCCAGTCAGCTCGAGATCCAGAACAGCCATCCAGAAGTCGGTCCGCTCGGAGATGTTCCGCTCCAAGTACGCCGAGGTCTTCGGCGGCGACGAGCGGTGGAGCACGCTAGCCGGTCCCGGAGGGCGACCTCTATGCAATGGGACGAGGCTTCGACTTACGTCAAGAACCCGCCCTATTTCACCGATATGGGGGTCGAGCCGGCACCCATCGCGCCGATCGAGAACGCCCGGGTCCTGGCCGTGCTGGGCGACAGCATCACCACCGACCACATCTCGCCAGCCGGCTCGATCAAGCCGGACAGCCCGGCCGGGCGATACTTGATCGAGCGGGGGGTGAGCGCGGCCGACTTCAATTCCTACGGGGCGCGGCGGGGGAACGACGAGGTGATGGTCCGCGGGACGTTCGCCAACATCCGGCTGCGCAACCGCCTCGCCCCGGGGACCGAGGGCGGCTGGACCCGCCACCTCCCCGATGGCGAACAGATGACCATCTTCGACGCCTCCCGGCGCTACCAGGACGAAGGTGTTCCGCTCCTGGTCCTGGCCGGCAAGGAATACGGCTCGGGCTCGTCGCGTGACTGGGCCGCCAAGGGGCCGCGACTCCTGGGCATCCGGGCCGTGATCGCCGAGAGCTACGAACGAATCCACCGGTCCAACCTGGTGGGTATGGGAATCCTTCCGCTCCAGTTCCGCCCCGGCGTGACCGCCGAGAGCCTCGGACTGACTGGCGAGGAGATTTACGCGATCGAGGGCCTGACCGAGGCGATCTCGAGCCGATTCGCGTCCGGTAGAGAATTGACCGTGACCGCCCGGCGCGACGGCCAGCCGCTGATCCGCTTCCCGGTGGGTGTCCGGATCGACACCCCCCAGGAGATCCGCTACTATGAACATGGTGGAATCCTCCCGTACGTGCTCCGGCAGTTGCTACACGGCGAGTCGCAAGGAGGTTCCACCTGATGCGGCCTTCGGCCGGAACCGAACAGGGATTCGAGATTCCAGATTCCGAAATCCACCCATTTTGGAATCTGGAATTTTGAATGAGGAATTCTCAAGACACGCACAAGGCACCAAGATCCCCCGGAGGCTCGCCCCCCCGATCCCTCCTTCGCCTGCGATACCCTCCCGACGCCGTCCTTCCCTTTTCCGCACGAACTCAGGAGTCGTGATGATTATGGCGCAAGTGCAGACCGAGGCTAAACCGATCGTCAACCGGACCCAGGCACTGGTGTGGCTCCGCCAGATGATGCTGATCCGCCGCTTCGAAGAACGCGCGGAGATGCTCTACCAGAAAGGGAACAAGATCGGCGGGTTCTTCCACCAGTACAGCGGTCAGGAGCCGGTGGCCGTCGGCTCGATCGGGGTCCTCCGGGAGGACGACTATGTGATCACGGCCTATCGCGACCACGGCCATGCCCTGGCGCGGGGCATGACCGCCAAGGCGGCTATGGCCGAACTGCTCGGCAAGGTGACCGGCTGCTCCAAGGGGAAGGGCGGCTCGATGCACTTCTTCGACGTGGAGAAGGGGTTCCTCGGCGGCCATGCCATCGTCGGCAGCCACATCCCGCTGGCGGCTGGCGTCGCCTTCGCGGCCAAGTATCGCAACGAGGACCGGGTCTGCATCTGCTATTTCGGCGACGGTGCGCTCAACCAGGGATCCGTCCACGAAGGCCTGAACATGGCGGCCCTCTGGAAGCTGCCGGTGATCTACGTCGTCGAGAACAACCTGTACGCGATGGGCACTTCGCTGGCGCGGTCCTCGGCCGTCCTCGACCTGACCGTCCGCGGCGCCGTGCCGTACGGCATCCCTGGCTTCTCGATCAACGGCAACGACATCGAGCTCATGGCCAAAACCACGCGCGAGGCGGTGAACCGGGCGCGGACCGGCGAGGGCCCCACCTTCATCGAGGCCCAGACCTATCGCTACAAGGGGCACTCGATCAGCGATCCGGGCAAGTACCGCCTCAAGGACGAACTCGACTCGGCCGTCCGCAACGACCCGATCGTGGTTTATCAGACCATTCTCAAGCAGCGCGGCTGGATCGACCAGGAAACCATCGACCGCATGCAGGAGGGCGTCAAGCAGGAGATCGAGGAGAGCATCGAGTTTGCCGAGCAGAGCGAGCCGACGCCCCTCGATGCCCTTTACGAAGACATCACAGTGGCCCCGTACGTCCCACAGGAGTGAACATGTCGGTGATTTCGTTTCGTGAGGCCCTGAATCAGGCCATGACCGAGGAGATGGACCGCGACGAGAACGTCTTCCTCATGGGCGAGGAGGTTGCGCAGTACGACGGGGCCTACAAGGTCAGCCAGGGCATGCTCAAGCGGTTCGGCCCGCGCCGAGTGGTCGACACGCCGATCTCCGAGGCGGGGTTCGCGGGCATCGGCATCGGCGCCGCGATGGCCGGGCTCCGGCCAGTCATCGAGTTCATGACGTTCAGTTTCAGCCTGGTCGCGATCGACCAGATCGTGAACAACGCGGCCAACATGCGGTACATGAGCGGCGGCCAGTTCGCCGTGCCGATCGTCTTCCGGGGCAGCTCGGGCATGGCCGGCTGCCTCGCGGCGACCCACTCGCACCGACTGGAGTCGTGGTACGCCCATATCCCCGGCCTGACGGTGGTCCTCCCCGCCACGCCCGCCGACGCCAAGGGGCTGCTCAAGAGCGCCATCCGCTCCGACGACCCCGTGGTCTTCATCGAGCATGAGGTCCTCTATCACGACCGCGGCGAGGTTCCCGGAGGGGAGCACCTGGTCCCGATCGGTAAGGCCGAGATCAAGCGGCCGGGATCCGACGTCACCCTGATCACCTACTCGCGATCGCTCAAGGCGACCCTCGCCGCGGCCGACAAGCTCGCCGAGGAGGAGATCGACGCCGAGGTGATCGACCTCCGCACGGTCCGGCCGCTCGACCTCGATGCGCTCCTGGCCTCGGTCTCCAAGACCCATCGCGCCGTGATCGTCGAGGAGGATTGGCCCTATTGCGGTCTCGGCGCCGGGATCTCCGACCGGATCACCCGGGCCGCCTTCGACGAGCTCGACGCGCCGATCCTCCGAGTGACCGCCAAGGATGCGCCGATCCCGTACAACCGGGCGCTCGAGGCCTCGATGCTCCCCTCCGTCGACCGGGTCGTCGCCGCGGTCCATGATGTCCTGTACCTCTGAGTGGGAGAAGAGACATGCCGATCGAAGTCACGATGCCGAAGCTCAGCCCGACGATGGAGACCGGCGTGATCACGCAGTGGCTGGTCAAGGTCGGAGATCAGATCAAGGAAGGCGACGTGCTGGCCGAGATCGAGACGGACAAGGCCACCATGCCGATGAAGTCGTACGACGATGGCACGATCGTGCAGCTCGACCATGCCGCCGGTGCCGAGGTTGCACTCGGGCAGCGGGTGATGGTTCTGGCCAAGAAGGGCGAGGACCCGCAGCAGGTCGCTGCGAGCCTGGGGGGTGGGACGGCGAAGTCGAAGCCCCCTGCCCCGGCCGCGACGGGTGCGAGTGCGGGAAAAGGCGCCGGGAAGCCGGCGGCGTCGGCGCCGACGTCGCCGAAACCCGAAGCGGTCGATCGTGGCCCCGATCGTTCCAACGGGAACGGCCAGCAGAAGCCCGATGCCGGCAACGGGCGGCAAGGGGCAGACGAGGAACCGCAGGACGGCGCGGACACCCGGCGCCTCAAGATCAGTCCTCTGGCGAGGAAGCTGGCGGAGTCATCGCGCATCGACCTGTCCCGGGTGCGCGGATCGGGACCCGGCGGCCGGATCGTCCGCCGCGACATCGAGGAATTGCTCGAAGGGTCGCAGGAGACCGGCGCTGCGGCGACGGCCGTAGAAGAGCTCGACCGAGAGCCTGAGGCAGAACCGGAGCCCGCTCCCGCCGCGAGTCCGCCGCCGGCTCCGGCAACCCCGCCTCGACCGTCGGCGGCTCCGCTCGCCGCCCAGCGCATCCCACACACCCGGATGCGCAAGACGATCGCGCAGCGGATGCTCCAGACCAAACAGGCCGCACCCGAGATCCACCTCACGGTCGACATCCGCGCCGATCGCCTGGTCGCCGCGCGCGAGGAGTTGAACAAGCGGCTGGCCCGTGAGGGGATCAAGCTCTCTCTGGGCGACTTCGTCACCAAGGCCGTGGCGCTGGCCCTGCGAGCCCATCCCGGCGTCAACGCCAGCTTCGAGACCGACGCCATTGTCCGCCACGGTGAGATCAACATCGGCATCGCCGTCGCGCTCCCGGATGGTCTCATCGTCCCGGTGCTGCATCGAGCCGACACCCTGGGCTTGCGCGAGATCCGCCAGCAGAGCGAAGTCGCTCGCCGCCGCGGCACGCGCCAATAACCTGACCGGCGAGCAACTCACCGGCAGCACGTTCACGATCTCGAACCTCGGCATGTACGGCATCCGCCAGTTCGACGCGATCATCAACCTGCCCGAGGTCGGCATCCTCGCCGTCGGCGTCGCCGACAAGCGCCCGGTCGTCGAGGGAGACCACCTGGTCGTCGGTACCGTGATGAGCGTCACCCTCACCGCCGACCACCGTGCGGTCGATGGCGCCATGGCCGCCGAGTTCCTCCAGACCCTGAAGACACTCCTGGAGGAACCGACGTCGATGCTCTTATAATGGGGCATCGGACATCTTGAATCCGGAATCTCGAATCTGGACTCCAGACCGGATAATTCCGGCTCTCCTCGAGGACCCGCTCATGACCTCTCCCGGGACCCACGTGGAAAAGGCTTTCGCCCTGGCAAAGGAGCAATATGCGGAGTGGGGCGTCAACGTCGAGTCGGCCACCCGCCGACTCTCGACCATTGCGATCTCGCTGCACTGCTGGCAGGGGGACGACGTCGGCGGGTTCGAGAATACGGGCCAGGAGATCGGGGGCGGGCTGGCGGTCACGGGCAACTATCCCGGCAAGGCCAGGTCCGCCGACGAGCTCCGCTCCGACCTGGACAAGGCCCTCTCCCTCTTGCCGAGCCGCCATCGCTTGAACCTGCACGCCAGCTACGCCGAAACGGCCGGCGAGAAAGTCGAGCGGGATGCGCTCCTGCCCGAACACTTCCGGGGCTGGATCGACTGGGCGAAGGCCCGACGGATTGGAATGGACTTCAACCCCACCTATTTCGCGCACCCGCTCGCCGCCGATGGCTATACCCTGGCCCACCCCGTCGAGAAGATCCGGCGGTTCTGGATCGATCACGGGATCGTCTGCCGCCGGATCGGCGCCGAGATCGGTAAGGCACTGGGTGTGCCATGCGTCACGAACGTCTGGATCCCCGACGGCTCCAAGGAGCCGCCCATCGACCGCAAGACCCCGCGCCGGCGGCTGGCCGACTCCCTCGACGCGATCTTCGCCGAGCCGATCGATCCGAAGTTCCACCGCGACGCCGTCGAGGGCAAGCTCTTCGGCATCGGCTCGGAAAGTTACGTCGTCGGCTCGCATGAATTCTATTATGGTTACGCCATCACGCGGAAGAAGCTCCTGTGCCTCGATGCCGGGCATTATCATCCGACCGAGGTCGTCTCTGACAAGATCTCCGCGGTGCTCCAGCACCTCGACGAGGTCCTGTTGCACGTCAGCCGAGGCGTCCGGTGGGATAGCGATCACGTCGTGATCCTCTCGGATGAGCTGGAGGCGATCGCGCAGGAACTGGTCCGGGGTGACTACCTCGGCCGCGTGCACATCGGGCTTGACTTCTTCGACGCGAGCATTAACCGGGTGGCGGCCTGGGTCATCGGCGCCCGTTCGATGCTCAAAGCGCTGTTGCTCGCCCTGCTCGAGCCGATCGAGATGCTCCGACGGCTCGAGGCCGAGGGCGACTACACCGCCCGGCTGGCCCTCCTCGAAGAGCTCAAAACCCTTCCCATCGGCGCCGTCTGGGACCATTATTGCTGCACCCAGAGCGTTCCCGTCAGCCGCGACTGGCTGGCGGAGGTGAAACAGTATGAGCTCGAGGTCCTTTCGAAACGCGGCGAGTGATCTGTCAACCTTCGAGGGACGGAGACTTCCTCCGTAAGATCTCTGTACCTTGTGCATATCTTGGCAATTCCCGATTCAAGATGCGGGTCTTTTTTTAAATCTTGAATCTCGAATCGAGAATCGAGTGGGACCGGGGAGTTTCATCGTTGTCGACTCTATTGAAGCTAACCGGCATCAGCAAGGCCTTTGCGGGCGTCCAGGCGCTCAAGGGGGCGTCGTTCGACCTCCGTGCCGGTGAGGTCCACGCGCTGGTGGGTGAGAACGGGGCGGGGAAGTCAACGCTGATCAAGGTGATCACGGGTGCGGCACTGTCCCGACGAGGGGACGCTCGAGGTTCAGGGAAACCGGATCGAGGACAACGACCCGGTGCGTGCGCGGGAACTGGGGATCGCGGCGATTTACCAGCAGCCGGCATTGTTTCCGGAACTGACCGTGGCGGAGAACATTGCGATCGGCCTGGAGGCGGGTGGCTTGTGGCGTCGGGTCCGGTGGCGCGAGCGCCGGGATCGGGCACGGCGGCTGCTGGAACGGATCGGGGCGTCGATCGACCCGGAGGCCGAGGTCCGCGGGTTGTCCATGCCCGAGCAGCAGCTCGTGGAGATCGCGCGCGCTCTGGGCGCCGAGGCGCGGATCCTCATCATGGACGAGCCCACCGCCTCGCTCAGCGACCAGGAGGTCGAGCGCCTGTTCCGGGTCATCGGCGAGTTGAAGGGGCACGGCGTGGGGATCATCTATATCTCGCACCGGCTCGAAGAGCTGCCGCAGATCGCTGAGCGAGTGACAGCCCTGCGCGACGGAGTGCTGATCGGCACGCGGCGCATGGAGGAGGTCTCGCGCGCCGAGCTGATCCGGATGATGGTCGGTCGCGAGCTGTCGGCGGTCTTCCCCAAGGCGCCGGTGGAGCTCGGTGAAGTCGTGCTGGAGGCGCGCGGGCTGGGGAATCGGGCGTCGGGTGTCCGGGATGTGGACCTGAGCGTTCGGGCCGGCGAGGTGCTGGGCCTGGCCGGACTCGTCGGCGCCGGCCGGACCGAGCTGGCGCGGATCCTCTTCGGTCTGACGCCCGCCGACGCGGGCGAGGTCCGGCTCCGCGGCCATACGGTGGCCGTCGAGACACCAGCGCAGGCGGTCGCATTGGGGATCGCGTATGTGCCTGAGGATCGCCGGCGTCATGGTGTGATCCTTGAGATGACGACGGCGGCCAACGCAACGTTGGCGACCCTCCGAGCCCACTCCCGGTTCGGACTCCTCGACACCAGCAAGGAGCGGGCCACGGCTGGACAGTTCGTCCGCCGGCTGGGGATCAAGACCCCGTCGCTCGAGACTCCGGTGGGCAACCTCTCGGGCGGCAACCAGCAGAAGGTAGCCCTGGCGCGCTGGCTGGCGGCGCGGCCCGCCGTGCTGATCCTCGACGAACCCACCCAGGGCGTGGACGTTGGGGCCAAGGCCGAGATCCACCGGTTGATGAACGAGCTGGCCCACGACGGCCTGGCCATCCTGATGATCTCCTCCGAGCTGCCCGAGATCCTCGGCATGAGCGACCGGATCGCCGTCATGCACGGCGGGACGATCGTCGGTCAACTGGATCGCGCCGGGGCGACCCAGGAGGCGATCCTGGAACTGGCCCTGGGCCACCTTTCGCCGAAATGTGCTCAGAATGGGAATACAAGATATGCGGAGCTGGGATAAGAGGAATCTTGAACACGAAATGCACGAAATACACGAAAAAGAGAATCTTGACAGAAGAGACAAATACGTGTTTTCATGAATATATTCATTGATTTTTGGGATTCTTCGCCTTGTAATTTTCCTGTGTTTCGTGCATTTCGTGTTCAATATCGGGATCTGTCCGGGTGTGGCAAAGCGGTTGGGATCTGGTGTGGTGCAGGTGCGGAGGAAAGTCTGGTGATCCCATGATCCGAACGTATCGTCGCGAGCTGTCGGTGGCGGCGGCCTATGCCGTCCTGCTCCTGATCCTGGCGGTGACCACCCCCGGCTTTTTTCACCTCGACCAGATCCGCCCCCTCGTCGTGAGCAACGCATCGGTCCTGGTGGCCGCCGTGGGGATGACCCTGGTGATCCTCTGCCGGCACATCGACATCTCGGTCGGCTCGATCTTCAGCATCTGCGGCGTGGTCGCTGGACTGCTGGCGCGGTCGGGGTTGCCGATCGCGCTGGTCGGCCTGGCGACGATCCTGGCCGGTGGTGGCATGGGAGCGATCAACGGCACACTCGTGGCACGGCTGGGACTGCCGTCGATCGTGGTGACCCTGGCCACCCTGGAAATCGGCCGTGAATCCCTGCGCTATGCACGCGAGGGGCAGTTCGTCCGCGGCCTGCCGCCGTCGTTCCAGTGGTTCGGCGCGGGACAGGCGGCCGGCCAGTGGGTGGTCGTGGCGATCGCGTTGGCGGTCTTCGCGACGTTCGCCTGGGGCCTGAGGTACTTGGCAGCCGGGCGGGCTATCTATGCGACCGGGTCGGACATCGAAGCCGCGCGGCTGGCTGGCATCCGACACCATCGTGTCGTCTTCATGGTGTTCGTCGTCATGGGCGCCCTGGCCGGTCTGGCCGCCTTGCTCGACGCCGCCCGCTTCCCCGCCGTCGATCCCAACGCCGGCGCCGGCCTCGAGCTCCAGGTCATCGCCGCCGTCGTCGTGGGGGGGGTGGCCATCTCCGGGGGCCGCGGGAGCCTCTGGGGCACCTTGATCGGAGTCGCCATGCTTGGTTCGATCAGGCCCGCCCTGGTCTTTCTCCACGCCAAACCTCAGTGGGAGAAGGCCATCCAGGGCCTGATCATCCTCCTGGCCGTCGCCTCGGATGCCTTCTTCTTGAACACGAAATCTACGAAACCCACCAAAGAGAAAAAGAGAGATAAGAAACCCAATAGCCATAGAGATCAATAAGCTGATGAAATTTAAATTCTCGTTATTAATCTGAACAGTATATGGCATGTTGAAAAGGCGGAGTTACTCTCAACCGGGATTCGTGGATGGGAATGGGAAGGGATCAGGGGATGTCAGCAACGACCGCCACGATCGAGATCGACGACTCCCATAAAGGGCTCGAGCCGGCGCTGGCGATCCTGGCGGCGATCCTGGTCGTCGAGATCGGTGTCTTCTCGGTGATCGGCACGAATTTCTTCACGATCGCCAACGCCTTCGAGGTACTGCGGCTGAGCGTCGAAATCGGCCTGCTGGCCGTGGCACTGACGCCGGTGATCACCAGCGGAGGCATCGATCTGTCGGTTGGTTCGTTGATGGGGCTCTCGGCTGTGGTCTTCGGCGGCCTCTGGCGAGACCGAGGGTTTCCAATCGCACTGGCAGGAGGGGCGACGCTGGTCCTGGGTGCGCTGGCGGGGGGCTTGAATGGGCTGTTGATCACGCGCGGGAGGATTCCGGCCTTGATCGTGACCCTCGGATCGTACTCGCTGTTTCGCGGACTGGCCGAGGGTTTGACCGGAGGGGTCGATAACTACACCAATTTCCCGGATTCATTTTTGTTCCTGGGTCAGGGGTATTCGCTGGGTGGGATTCCGACCCAGGTCCCAATCTTCGTAGTGGTGGTGGCGGCGTTCTGGGTGCTACTGCACCGAAGCACGATCGGTCGCGGTCTGGTGGCGATCGGTTTCTCACCCGAGGGTGCCCGCTATGCTGGACTGCCGGTCAACCGGCTGGTCGGGCTGGTCTACGGGCTGTCGGGCCTGGTCGCGAGCCTGGCGGCGGTGATCTACGTGGCCCACCTGGGTCAAGCGAAGGCCGACGCCGGCACTGGCTACGAACTGGCGGCGATCACGGCGGTCGTGCTGGGTGGCACGTCGATCTTCGGCGGCCGGGGGAGTGTGCCGGGAACCTTGCTGGGACTCCTGGCCATCGCGGTGCTTCGCAATGGCCTCCTGCTGGCCGATCTCCCCAGCGAGCTGGCCGGTGTCTTGACCGGGGCCTTGCTCTTGGTGGCGATCGGCCTGGACCATCACGGCCGGCGGTCGCACGTCCGCATCGCTGCGCGGGTCGATTTGTCTTCGGAGGTGATGACCGTGAAGAACTCGCAAGTCGCTGTGATTTGCGCCGCGATCCTGGCCGGCGCCCTGATCAACGTCGTGGGCAACTTTCTGCTGGTCCGATCGCTCCACCAGGAACTCGCACCCCGAGACGCGGTGCCGGGACCGGGTCAACGGGGCCAGGGCATTCCGAGTGTCGCGTCCGACGGTGGACCGGTCCCGGTTCGTGCCCCGATCACGCTCGCCCTGATGCCCAAGAGCAAGGGAAACTCCTATTTCGTCGCCTGTCGCAACGGGGCGGAGGAGGCCGCGGCCGAACTGGGGGTCAAGCTGATCTGGGACGGGCCGACCGACCCCGATCCAGCCAGACAGAACGAGATCATTGATACCTGGATCACCCGGGGTGTGGACGTCATCGCCGTGGCCGTCGAGAACCGTCAGGGGATCTCTTCCGTATTGCGTAAGGCGCGCGAACGGGGCATCAAGGTCCTCACCTGGGACGCCGACGCCGAGCCCGACGCCCGGGATTTCTTCGTCAACCAGGCCACGCCTGAGGGGATCGGCCGGACGCTCATGGATAACGCCGCGCGCGTCCTCGGCGGCAAGGGCGAGTTCGCCATCATCACCGCCTCGCTGACGGCCGGCAACATGATCGAATGGCAAAAGTGCATCGAGCAGCGCCGGAAGGAGAAATATCCACAGATCCGGATGGCCGCCCTGCGCCCTTGCGACGACCTCCAGAAGAAGGCGTTCGACGAGGCGAATACGGTCATGAGCGCCCAGCCTGGCGTCAAGTTGTTCATGGCTATCTGCACGCCGGCGGTCCCCGGCGCGGCCGAGGCCGTCAAGCAGTCCGGCCGGACCGACGTCAAGGTGATCGGCCTGGGCCTGCCGAACGATAATCGGAGCTATGTCCATGACGGCATCACCGACTGCGTCGTCCTCTGGAACACCAAGGACCTGGGCTATTTGACTGTCCAGGCAGCCCGCGCCCTCAAGGATGGCGCACTCCACCGCGGTGACACCAAACTCAAGGCCGGCCGGCTGGGCTCGGTCGAGATCCAGGGCGACAACATCCTGCTCGGTCAGCCGTTCTTGTTCACCAAGGAAAATATCGACCAGTTCGATTTCTAGTTCGCCCTTTGCCCTTCGTAGCCTCGCAAGGGTGAGGAGAGAGGCACCGCAGGCAAAAGGTCGGGATCAAGTCGAAGACCCGTACACCAGGATCGAAGCCACGCACCAAGAGCCAAGGACCAGGAGAATTCGTCATGCTCTTCTCACTCCGATCGGTCGTTCCGGCAGTGGTCATGCTCGTGCTGGTCTGGGCGGCATCCGTCCCCACGGCGGTGGCCCGCGCGGAGTTGGCAGAGGCCGCCGCGCCCGCGGCCGATGACGGCCTGAGCCCGAGCTATCTGCGCACGGAATACCGCACCGAGCCCCTGGGCCTCGACGTCCGGGCGCCGCGTCTGAGCTGGATTGTCGAATCGTCGGCCCGCGGTCAGATGCAGACCGCCTATCAGATCCTGGTCGCCGGAGACGCCGAGACCCTGGGCCGCGACCAGGGAGACCTCTGGGACAGCGGGAAGGTCGAAAGTGACGAGACCACGGCAATCGTCTATGCCGGAAAGGCGCTCCGATCGCACCAGCCGTGCTACTGGAAGGTTCGAGTCTACGACAAGGATGGCCGACCCTCGGCCTGGAGCCAGCCTGCCGCTCTGGACCATGGGACTGCTCGAGCCGTCGGCTTGGGCCCGGGCCGAGTGGATCGGCTCCGACAAGGCCCGGCAGGTCGAGCTGCCGGAAGCCCCGCTCGACGGCGCCAAGTGGCTCTGGCATGCCGGCGACAAGGGCGCCGACAAGCCCCAGGGCCATCGGCTCTTCGTCACGACCCTGCAATTGCCCGTGGGGGCCAAGGTCGAGAAGTCCGAGCTGATCGCGACGGCCGACGACTTCTTCCGGTTCACGATCAACGGCCAGCTCGTCATTAACGGCCAGCCCGGCACGGGCGGTTGGGACCATCCGAAGTCCGCTGACGTCACCGCTCAGCTCAAGCCTGGCGCGGAGAACACGATTCGCGTCGAGGTGCAGAATGGTGCGAAGGGTCCGGCGGGGTTGATCGCCAAGCTGAACATCGCGATGGCCGGTGGCAAGACCATGACGCTGGTCACCGACGGAACCTGGAAGACCACGGACAATCCCGGGGCCAACTGGCACGACCGGCCGCTCGGCACGCGGGACTGGCCCGCGGCCGAGGTGCTCGGCGACTACGGCATGGCTCCTTGGGGCAAGCTCAAGCTCGCCCATTTGATCCTGCCGCCGCCGTCGTATCTTCGCATCGGTTTCCACGTCGTGAAGCCCATTCGCCGCGCGACGTTGTATGCCACCGCGCTGGGGATCTTCGATGTCCATCTCAACGGCCGGCGCGTCAGCGACGACTGGTTCAACCCCGGCTGGACCGACTACACCAAGCGGGTGTATTACCGTGCCTATGACGTGACGAAACAGGTGCGCGATGGCGAGAACGCCCTGGCGCGATCCTCGCCGACGGCTGGTACAGCGGCTATGTCGGCTTCGGCAAGAAGCGCGATCATTATGGGACGAAACCCCGGTTCCGCGCAGTGCTGCACCTCGAGCTGGCTGACGGGACGACCGCGGACGTCGTGACCGGTCCGACCTGGAAGGCGTCGACCGGCCCGATCCTCGAGGCCGACTTCCTCATGGGCGAGACCTACGACGCACGCAAGGTATTGACCGGCTGGGACGCGCCCCGATTCGTCGACGACGAATGGGGCACGGTCGATCACGGTGCCGAGGTCAAGCCGGTCATCCCGTGGCATCCCGGCCCGCCGGTGCCGCGCCTTCGCCGAGTTGAAGCCAAAGTCGATCACCGAGCCCAGGCCCGGCACGTTCGTGTTCGACCTCGGCCAGAACTTCGCCGGCGTCGTCCGGCTCAAGGCCGAGGGGGAACCCGGCCGGGCGATCACGCTCAAGTTCGCCGAGCGGCTCAACCCGGACGGCACCATCTACACGACCAACCTCCGCGAGGCCCGCGTCACGGATACCTATATTTGCAATGGACAAGGAGAGGAGACCTGGGAGCCTCGGTTTACGTTCCACGGGTTCCAGTATGTCGAGGTGACCGGTCTGAAGTCGCGGCCGACGGCGGAGACGATCACGGGGATCGCTCAGTCCAGCGACACGCCCGTGGTGGGTTCGTTCGCGTGCTCCGACCCGATGCTGAACCAGCTCTTCCGCAACATCTACTGGACGCAGCGGGCGAACTTCATCGACATCCCGACCGACTGTCCCCAGCGCGACGAACGACTCGGCTGGACCGGGGATGCGCAGGTCTACATCGGCACGGCGGCCTTGATCTGCGACGTCCAGGCGTTCTTCACCAAGTGGCTGGTGGACCTGGCCGACGGCCAGCGTGCCGACGGCCAGTTTCCGATGGTCGCGCCCGTGAAGGTGGCCGGCGACGACGGCGGCCCGGCCTGGGCCGATGCCGGGGTCATCTGCCCCTGGACGATCTTCCAGGTCTATGGCGACCGGCGTGTACTGGAGCGGCAGTATCCCTCGATGGTCAAGTTCGTCGAATTCTGCCGCAAGCGGAGCACGGCCGAGATGCTGCCGCCCCGGCAGTTCCACTGCTTCGGTGACTGGCTGAGCATCAACGCCGACACACCCAAGGACGTCATTTATACCGCATACTTCGCCCACAGCACCTTGCTGACGGCCCACGCCGCCGCCGCGCTGGGGAAGACCGAGGACGCGGCCAGGTACTGGGAGCTCTATCACAAGATCAAGTCGGCATTCATCCGGACCTATGTAGGCGCCGACGGCCGGATCAAGGGGAATACTCAGGCCAGCTACGTCCTGGCGATCGCCATGGACCTCGTCACCCCCAGGGACATCAAGCCGGTCTTGCCCGATCCCTCCGACGGCAAGAACTTCGAGCGGGCGGCGCAATTCCTCGTCGAGGACATCGAGAAGCGCGGCAATCACCTGTCGACCGGCTTCATCGGTACCAAGTCGTTGATGCATGCGCTCTCGATGACCGGCCGGCAGGACGTGGCGTTCCGCCTCTTGCATAACGAGACGTTCCCTTCCTGGGGCTTCTCGATCAAGCAGGGGGCGACCAGCATCTGGGAGCGATGGGACGGCTGGACGCCCGAAAAGGGATTCCAGGATCCGGGCATGAACTCGTTTGCCCACTACTCGTTCGGCGCCGTCTATCAATGGATGGTCGAGAATATCGGAGGGATCAAGAGCGGTTACACGGCTGACGACACGAGAACATATATTGATAATTACAAAAAGATTCTGATCGCGCCCCACCTCGATCCGAAGTTGAGCTGGGCGACGACCTCGTACAAGAGCATCCGCGGCACGATCTCCACGTCGTGGAAGCGGGACGGCGACCGCCTCCAGCTCGAGCTGACCATCCCGGCCAACACGACCGCGGTCGTGTGGCTGCCAACGGCCAACGCCCAGGGCATCACCGAGAGCGGCCGCCCCCTGGCCGAGGCCGAGGGGGTGAAAGGGCCGATGCTGTCCCATCTGGATCATCCCGGTCTCGACGGCGACCGCGTCATGCTGGTGGTTGGCTCGGGGACGTACCGGTTCGCGATGAGAGTGCATTGAGGTTCCGAACTGGGAGACCGCCGGCCCAGGCCAGGTTTCTGAACCCCTGGCGGTCGGGTTCTTGAGACGTGCGGCGTACCTGCGGGCCGGGGTGGCGGATGGCATTCCTGTCCGGTCCAGCGGTCCAGCAGTAACTTCAATTGCCCCAGAGATTTCCGGCAGATCACCGGCGACAGGAATTGGCACTCGATGGCAGCTTTTCGGCGCGGCTCCCCCTGGAACCGGGGTCCCGAGTCTGTGATCAGCGACCAGGAAATGGTGAGAAGAAAAGATCAAGTCGGGTGACCCCGGACTGCTGCGCGCACGGCTATAACTAATAGTATGCCTCAGGTTTTCAGATCCGTTAATGCACCTAGACGGGCTCGGCCCGTTTTTTCTTGGCGCAAACTTTTATGCGATAGGCATTTAGAATTTTCGATAAGAAAAATAAGTTGTGCAACTGCGCCGGGAGGTGACGCTGGTTTCCGGGGTTTGTCGATGGACATGCGGCCACTGTGGCGCGCGGGGCCGCTGATCATTCACAGTCGCGCGACATGATGGCTGCCGGCAGGCCATTTGACCCACGAGAAACGGACGGATCAGCGCTCGGCCAGCATCGCGATCGGGCACAGATCGGTCCGGCCCTCTCTCGTGATGGGTCGGCTCTGGCGGAGGTCGGGTAATCTGGTAGGATGATTGGCCGTTGACAGGTGTCAGATGGGCCGACCGGATCAGGGTGGGACGGCGATGGGATCGGATCGCGAGGGAGGGGATGGGGTGGCGATCCGGGCAGTCGAGGTACGGAAGGTGTACGGGACGAAGGACGCCCAGGTCGAGGCGCTGCGGGGGATCTCGTTCGAGATCGCGGGCGGCGAGCGGGTGGCGCTGCTGGGCAAGTCGGGATCGGGGAAGTCAACGTTATTGAACCTGCTAGGCGGTCTCGACCGGCCCAGCTCGGGCGGATTGCAGGTCGGTGGCCGGGACCTCCACCAACTCTCGGGTCGCGAGATGGCCCGGTTCCGATCGACGACCGTTGGCATGGTCTTCCAGTCGTTCAACCTGATCGCCTCAAGCTCGGCCGTCGAGAACGTCGAACTGCCGATGGTCTTCGCGGGACGGTCGCCGCGCGACCGGCGGGCCGCCGCGCGGGGGGCACTGGAGGCCGTCGGGCTCGGGGCGAGGCTGAATCACCGGCCGGCTCAGTTGAGCGGCGGCGAGAGCCAGCGGGTCGCCATTGCGCGGGCGCTGGTCAACCAGCCTCGGATCATTCTCGCTGACGAGCCGACGGGGAACCTTGACAGCCAGACGGCGCGGCAGGTCATGGCCCTGATCATCGACCACGTCCGCGAGCACGCCGCCACCCTCGTGCTTGTCACCCACGACGAGGAGCTGGCGGCGAGTTGCACCGACCGGGTCGTCCGGCTGGTCAACGGCCGGATCGCGGCCGTGGACATTTGATCGAAAGTGGATGGAGGATCGCCTCGTGCGTTGGATCGACCTGCTCCGGTTGCCCCTGGCCTCACTGGGCCAGCACAAGAATGCGCACGTGCCTGACGACCCTGGGCGTCGTCTTCGGCGCGTTTGTCCTCGCCGCGAGCCTGTCGATCGACGAGGGGGTCCAGCGGACCATCGATCGCGAGTCGAACAAGGGAGACGCCTTGCGGAAAGTCACGGTCAATTCGGGGTGGCGGGCGACCGGGACCAAGAAGACGGACGACGTGAAGGTCGCCGGGCGGATGTCGCCGGATCGCCGCGAGCGAATCCGCAAAGTTCTCGCCCAACAAGACCGACAAGGCGGTTCCGTCCAGCAGGTCAACCTGACCCAAGACCGACTGGAAACGCTCTCGCGAATCCCTCACGTCCGGCAGGTGATCCCGATCGTCGGAGGCAGGGTCGTCGCAACGCTACGCAACCGGCCCGAAGAGGCGAGTTTCTCCTCCGGCGCTGGCGAGGATCCCGAGTTCCGCAAGCGGGTCGTCGCCGGCCGGTCGTTCGACTCGGACGACGAGCGATCGGTCCTGCTCTCCGAGATGTTCGCGTACCGCATCGGTCTGATCGACGACGCGGACCTGGACCAGGTCCTCGGCAAGCCGCTACGGATCGAGATCCGAGGCCAGCAGGAAGGGCCGAGCTTCAACGTCTCACTGACCGGCCAGTCGAAAGCGAGCGGCAGCCGGGACGAGCAGGCGGCCCTCCGCCAACTGGCCTGGCAGCTCCCGGAGGCGCTCGACCGGTTCAGCCTGACCGGTGAGGAGACGGCCGCCCTGCGGAAGGCGATCCGGCAGGAATCGGCGGCGGTCGCCCCGGTCGTCGTCGCCGACGACTTCCGGGTCGTGGGGATCTTCCGCGAGTTGACCGACGATGAGAGGAAGGAAAACTGGAGCCAATTCCCCGCCTACACCGACCTGGTGCTGCCCCGGCGAACAGCGGTCGAGCTGGTCTTCCGCGACCCGGCCGGTCGCGAGGAGGGTGTCAACGAGGCGGTTCTGTTTATCGACGACCCGAGGAACGCCAAGGAGGTCGAAGACAAGGTGGATGCCCTCGACCTGCGGAGCCGATCGATCGTCGATTTCGTCGAGCGACAGCGGCTGACCTACCTGCTCATCTTCGGCGGGATGACGTGCGTGGCCGCGGTGGCCCTGCTCGTGTCGTCGCTCGGGATCGCCAACACGATGCTGATGAGCGTCCTCCAACGGCGGCGGGAGATCGGCATCATGAAGGCCGTCGGCGCGGCGAACTGGCAACTCCAGACCCTCTTCGTCATCGAGGGGGGCCTGATCGGCCTGGTGGGCGGGGCGCTTGGCCTGCTCCTGGCCTGGTCGATCTCGTTCCCGGGCGACGGCTGGGTCCGCTCGATGGTCCACCGAGATATGAACATCGACCTCACGGGCTCGATCTTCGCCTTCCCGGATTGGATTGGCGTGACGGTTGTCCTCTCCACCGTCGGCGTGACGATCGTCGCGGCATTCTACCCGGCCCGGCGCACCGCAAAGGTCAACCCGGTCTCGGCACTCCGGCACGACTGATCGACACGGCACGCTACCCGTTCTCTGGCCTACGACGGCGATGAGCGCTAGGCCATCTCCAGGTGCCGTGAACTCGGAGCGAGGTTGTACCCACGTGGCTTGACCGGAAAGCCGGACGCGGGGGACAATCACACTTGGACAGTTGGGTCGTGACCGCGCCCTCTCGAAGGAGTCTGCGATGAACGGCGTCCAAGCGGTTGATCTGATCGCTTCCTGGCGTCGAATCCTCATCGACGGGAAAGCCGAGCAGATTACCTCGATGCTCGAAGGCCTGGAGGAGAGGCTCAAGAGCAAGGGATTCGAGCGCGATGCGGGAGCGGAAAGGAAAATGAACTGGCACCCCTACCAGAGCAACAGGGTGCTTTGCTTCGCGGGCGGCCCCGAGGGGGCCCGCGCCTTCTGCTCTGCTTGAATCGCGCGACAGAACGCAGGGTCCGCGGGGGGACGTACGACCTGATCGATGGCTCTTCCGATGCCGGTCCTGTCGAGGTGGCGGCGGTCGTCGGATGCCCGACACCGACCGAGTGGCGCAGTCATATCGATGAGGTCGTCCAGGAATGTGAGAATTCTGTCAACAGCGTCGATGCTGTCTCTGCCTGCCGCACCTTCCTCGGCTTATCGGCTCTCGGCCCGCTGCCCGCTGACCTGCCGACGCTACCTGACCGCTTGAAAGCACTCTCCCAGAGTCTTCTCGACGCGTCGATCCTGCTGGACAAGGACAGCGAGGCGTTGAGCCGCGCTATCGACCGGATCATCAACGCTGTCAGGCCAGCCAGAAGGGGAGGCCAAGGACGCGGCGATTCTGGAGCACGCCGTCAGCCTCGTCGATGCGCTCCTCGTGGGCGGTTTCGCGGGTAGCCGCGCGTTCGTGAGTTCCAACACGGACGATTTCGCGACCGCGAAACCGCAGCCATCCACCCGGATATTCGACCAGTTTTTGATCCACCACGAGACATTCACTACTTCGTCAGCCTGTCCGCTATGGTCGCGTGGCTCAAAGCCAGCGGGTGGATGCCGTGAGGCCACGGTGTAGTGGGATTATGGGCTCGCCAAGGGAGGGAATGTGGTATCAATTCGCTTTCATGTAAAAACAAAGAGACAACCATTAGGCATCCAGAGCAGTACCCGTTCCCGAGTCGATGGTGACACGTGTGCAGAATTACGTCGAGCCGGGAGCGTGCTCTGAAGCTGCATCGGTCGATCCGAACGAAGCAGGTTAGAACTCAGCGACGGCACCACCGGTGGGGAGCGCGGGTTCAAGTCCGCGATGCGGCTCAGTTTGGGCTCGGCGTTGGTCTCGCACCCGGACACGGATCCTGGGCGAGGCCGAATCTCGGCCCGAACGAAACCCTACCGCTGTCGGGCGGGACGTGAGAGGTGGTCAAATCGACTTGCGTCCCCGTGCGCCTCCTCGGGCGATCACCCCGACGAATCGTCCCTTGCGGAAGAATTCCTGGTATCCTGGTTCGTGACTTGCCACCGTTTGATCGCGTTTCCCGAACCGGAGTCGTCCGCGTGCCCCGCCTGTTCGCCGGAACCTCCTGGGATCGTCCCCCGACCTGCGACCGCTGCGGTCGGTTGGAGTCCCAGTGCTCGTGTCCTCCGCCGGTCCCGGAGGTGAAACGGATCCCGCCACACCAGCAGACCGCACGGCTGATGACCGAGCGCCGGGCGAAGGGGAAGCTCGTCACGGTGATTGCCGGCCTTGACCCGGAAGCGAACGACCTGAATGAGCTAGGCGCCCGCCTCAAGAACGCCTGCGGTGCCGGCGGCACGGTGAAGGACGGGCGGATCGAGCTCCAGGGCGATCACCTCCAGGCGGCCGAGAAGGCCCTCCAAGAGATCGGATACAAGACCAAGGCCGGCCGTGGTTAATCGCTGCCGACCAACATGGTATCCGACCCGACGCCTCCTCGAAGTGAGCCAGCCTGTGTGGAAGAACCTGCGGACCGGGTCCATGACGCCGGAGCGTGGCCGAACGACCAGGTGGCGCTCAGAAATCGCCGCTCGAACCAATATTCAACGACTCCCAGGCGAATTACCCGCGTGAACCGTAACAGGGGCGTCGCGGCGCATCCCGGGGTCCGGTGTTCGGTCCCCATGGCTCACGACCTGAAGGACTCCGTGCTTCGGCCCGGCGCAATGAAGGACGCGTGGCGCTGACTCCAAGAAAAACGACCGGGCGCGGGTGACGGTCCTCGATCCAGGCCACCTCGTGCCGTCCGCTGCGACGGACCTCGCCGCCCGCGAGATGGTCTGGCGACTCGGCCGCCGAGCATTGCGCCGAGCACGGTCTGCGCGGGTTTGGTCCTGGCCGCGGCTACCGCCCGGGGGCTGGACCGCCGGGATCGATCGCCGGTTCCGTGGCTCTCTTCCTTCCACTGGAGATCTCTCGATGTCCGCGAGCGTTTCCTCGGCTGACCTCACCCCGTCCGCCAGCCTGCGCCGGCACGACCTCGATGCGCTGCGCGCGTTCGCGATGCTGCTCGGCATCGCGCGTGCACGCTTCGCTGTCGTTCTCGACGCTCCCGTGGATCGTGCACGACACCCGTCAAAGCGACCTGTACTCGGTGTTCATGATGGCGGTGCACGGTTTTCGGATGCCGCTCTTCTTCCTGGTGAGCGGCTTCTTCACCGCGATGCTCTGGCGCAGGCGGGGCCTGGCGTCGTTGCTCAAGCAAAGGGCGGTGCGGATCCTCGTCCCCTGCCTCGCCGGCCTGGTGACAATCATCCCGCTGGTGAACTGGGTGTCCGCGTGGGCGTTCGAGAACGCGGTTCCGGTCGTCGCCCCTGACGACGGCTCGATCGCCGCGGCAGTCCGGTCGGGAAATTCCGCCGGGCTCCGCGAGCGCGTGCGGACGGGACGCGACATCGCCAAAGGGGACGCGAGTTTCGGCGTGCCTCCGCTGGGTTGGGCCGCGATGCTCGGCGAGGTCGCTTCGGCGGAACTCCTGATCGAGGCCGGTGCCAGTGTGAAAGTCACGAACCCCGACGGCTCCACGCCGTTGCATTCGGCGGCGTTCCTTGGCCGGGCCAAGGTCGTGGCGTTGCTCCTTGAGCACGGCGCCGACGCCAACGTTAGGAACCAGGTGGGTCAGACGCCCCTCGATGTCACGACGGTCAACTGGGACTTGACGCAATTCGTCGCGAAACTGCTACAGATTCCCATCGGTACCGAGGCCGATGTGGATGCCGGGCGCGCGGAGGTCCGGCGCTTGCTCGAACCGATCACTCAATCGACCGGCGACGCGAAGGGGGCCGTCGGGTCCGCCGCGGAGTCGGGAGGTGGCATCGTTAAAGCCTACAAGCACTTCCTCGATTCCGACCGATGGTCCGTCGTGGTCGCCGGCACAAGCCTCAACCTGATCCGCACGCCGGTGTTCCATCACCTCTGGTTCCTCTGGTTCCTCTGCTGGCTCGTGCCGATCTTCGGGTTGATCGCCTGGTCCGCCGAGAGGCTGCACATTCCCCGTGTCCCACGCGGGTTGCTCCACTCACCCGTCTGTTACCTGTGGCTCCTACCGCTGACGTTCATTCCGCAGTGGTTCATGGGCATCGACGGGCCGCAGTTCGGCCCCGACACGTTCAACCGGGATCCTGCCGATGCCGCACGTGCTGTCCTACTACGGGATCTTCTTCGGCTTCGGCGCCCTCTACTACGACGCCGATGACGACGAGGGTCGCCTGGGCCGCCGTTGGTGGTTCCTTCTGGCTCTCGCGTTGATCGTCGCGCTGCCGGCGGGCCTCGTGCCGCTCGCGCCGCGCCCCATCAGGGCGGTCGCTCAGGTCGGGTATGCGTGGGCGATGAGTTTCGGGATGATGGGCCTTTTCCGCCGAGTGCTCAAGCGAGAGCGCCCGTGGGTCCGCTATGTGTCCGATTCATCGTACTGGCTGTACGTCACACATGTGCCGCTCGTCATCGCTGCGCAAGTGGTCGTCGCTCCCTGGCCGCTGCCGTCGTACATCAAGTTCGTCCTGATCAGCGGGTTCGTGACGGCGCTCCTCCTGCTGTCGTATCAGCTTTTCGTCCGCTACACCTGGATCGGCTTGATCCTCAATGGCCCGCGGTCGCGTCCTCGTGGCGCAACGCCCAAAAGCGGCCTCGCCGACCAGGCCGTCGGGGCCGTTTGACTGGAAACTTGCGCGACCTTGCACACGGCCTTGCGGCGGGCATCAAGGAGGTCGCTTCGCGGCCTGGCGCGGGAGGTCCCAGACCCGAGGGTCCCAGGCCCTTGCTTGATACCCGCAACTATGCTGGAATTCACACGAGCGGGCCAGTCTGCCAACCACGGGCGTTGGAAGCGGGGAGAACCGTCGACCGGGAACCGCAAGTATGAAATTGCCGCCGTCGAGGTTAGGCCTTCAGATGATCCTGACGGGGTTGGTCGGCTTGGTCGCAGGCGGCGGTCGCGTGAGCTGGCGCGTCGGCGTGCCTGGGGCTGCGGTCGGGGCGATCTTCCTCGCCATCGGGGCGGCCTCGGCTGCCAAGTGTACGGGGGCCCGACCATCGGCGCACGCGGGCGGTGACGCCAGGTAAAGCTGTCGCCTCGGTGGCCTCGCCGTAGCCCGCCGTCATGCAACCGTGAGGCTCTCTAGTCTTTCGTCCCATCTTGCTCCTCGATCTGACCGGAGATGCGACCGATGAGGAATCGCCTTCAGACCTGGACGGGCGTGTTGGCCCTGGCATCCGTGTACTCCCTGGGAACTGGTAACCGCTCGGATGCGGACACCAAGTTGCTTCGCTTCCCTGACCTGCATGGCGACAAAGTCGTGTTCACGTATGCGGGAGACCTCTGGACCGCGCCGGCCGGTGGAGGGCTTGCCTCGCGGTTGACGGCCCATCCGGGGCTGGAGCTGTTCGCCAAGTTCTCGCCCGATGGCCAGCAGATCGCCTTCACCGCCCAGTACGATGGCGATGAGCAGGTCTATGTCATCCCGTCATCGGGTGGCGAGCCCAGGCAACTGACGTATTACCCCGCGACGCGGGCCTCTGCCCGACCGCTGGGGTTTCGACAACCAGGTTTACGGCTGGTCCCCGGATGGCAAGTCGGTCCTCTTCCGCTCCATGCGCGAGGGCTGGACCATGGCCGACACGCGGCTCTTCACGGTACCGGCCGAAGGTGGGCTGCCCAAGGCGCTGCCGATGCCCGTCTCAGGAGGCGGCGACGTTTTCGCCCGACGGACGTCAAGTCGTCTATTCGCCGCTGACCCGCGAATTCCGCACCTGGAAGCGGTATCAGGGGGGCTGGGCGCAAGACCTCTACATCTTCGACCTGGCGACTTCCGCCATCGAGCCCGTTGCCCACTCGCCTCGATCCGAGCGCGACCCGATGTGGATCGGCGACAAGATCTATTTCGCTTCCGACCGTACGGGCACGCTCAACCTCTTCGAGTTCGACACCCGCTACCAAGGGCGTCAGGCAGCTCACCAAGAGCACCGAGCACGACGTCCGCTGGCCGAGCGCCGGCGACGCCGGCCGGATCGTCTACGAATTGGGCGGCGAAATCTATGTCCTCGATCTCCAGTCGTGCCGGTCGACAGCCGATCCCGATCACCGTGCCCACCGACGCCCTGGCCAGGCGGCCGTCGCGGGTCGTGGTCGCCCCGATCCTTGATCGAAGACTTCGCCTTGAGCCCCAAGGGCGAGCGGGCCTTGTTCGTTGGCCGCGGGGACATCTTCTCGGCGCCGATCGAGAAAGGGGCCGTGCGGAACCTCACCCGATTCCTCGGGTGCTCACGACAAGGCGCGCCCGCTGGTCGCCCGACGGCCTCAAGGTCGCTTACATCTCAGACGCGCAGCGGCGAGGAGGAGCTCTACCTGATCGACCAGACGGTACCGGCAAGCCCGAGCAACTCACCAAGGATGGCCACGCCATGCGCTACGCCCCGGAGTGGTCGCCGGACGGCAAGCGACTGGCGTTCTCCGACAAGGACGGCAAGGTCTTTGTCCTGACCCTGGCCGACAAGTCGCTCATGCAGGTGGCCGACGAAGCTGCGCGGTCAGGTGTACGACTACGCCTGGTCGCCGTGTGGCACGCATCTGGCGTTCAGCCTCAGCGACCCGAATTACACTCGATCGCTCTTCATCTGGAGCGTCGGCCAGACGAAGCCGCACCGGATCACCGGCGAGATGTTCGACGAGTATAATCCGGCATGGGACCCGGAAGGGAACTACCTCTACTATCTGAGCGACCGCGAGTTCGCACCTCAGATCGGCGGCATCGAGTGGAACTTCCTGGGCAATCGCGTCGACAGGTATCTTCGCCCTGGCCCTCCGCAAGGACGTCAAGAACCCGTTCCCCCCCGAGAGCGACGAGGTCGATGCTCCAGACCGGAAGAAGGTCGGACGAAAAGAAAGACAAGCGAGAAAGACAAGGACGCACGGCGCCGGATCCGCCCAAAGCCGCGAGGAGCCGATCGCGATCGACTTCGACGGACTGGCCGAGCGGGTCGGTCCGGGTGCCGGTGCCGGCCGACAATTACGGGGGACTGGCGGCCATCAAGGGGCACCTGCTCTACATCCGCACGAGGGCCGTTCTACTACGGCCGCGACGGGGAATCGAAGCCCGAGCTGCGGGTCTACTCCGTCGCCGATCGCAAGGAGACGACGCTGGCCGACGACGTCGGCGGCTACGCCCTCTCGGCCGACGGCTCGAAGGTGCTGGTCCGGCAAGGGCCGGCCTTTAACCTCTACGACGCCTCGCCCAAGGCGCAAGGAGAGCAAGAAGACCGTCTCGATCGCTAATCTGGCCGTCGACCGCGTGCCGGCGCAGGAATGGGCGCAGATCTTCGACGAGGTCTGGCGGCGCTATCGCGATTTCTTCTACGTCGAAAACATGCACGGCTACGACTGGCAGGCCCTGCGCGCCCGCTATCGGCCGCTCCTCGAGCACGTCGCCCATCGGTCGGACCTCAACTACGTGATCGGCGAGATGATCGGCGAGCTGAACGTCGGCCACGCTTACAACTCTGGCGGCGATTGGGAAGTCCCACCCCGTCCCCAGGTCGCCCTGCCCGGATGCCGAGTTTGCCCTCGATCCGGCGGCGGGACGCTACAAGATCGCCAAGATACTCAAAGGCCAGAACGAGGAGCCGATCGTACCGTTCGCCTTTGACCGAGGTCGGCGTCGACGTCAAGGAGGGTGACTACGTCCTGGCCATCGACGGTGAGGAATTGGCCGACAGCGACAATCCTTACCGGCTGCTCCGCAACAAGTCGGATCGGCCCGTGCAATGGACCGTCAACTCCAAGCCCGAATGCGGATGGCGCACGCACGGTCACGTTCCAGCCGATCTCCTCCGAGACCGACCTGCGTTATCTCGCCTACGTCACGCGCAACCGCGACCGGGTGACGCGACTGAGCGGCGGCCGGGTCGGCTACATCCACATCCCTAACATGCGGGCCGATGGCATTCGCGAGTTCATCAAGTGGTTCTACCCGCAGATCCGTAAGGAGGGGCTGGTCGTCGATGTCCGCTACAATGGAGGCGGCAACGTGTCGCAGATGCTCATTGAGCGACTCAGGCGCGAGCTCCTGGCCACCGGCTTCTCGCGGACCAGCGACACGGCCTCGACCTATCCCGGCACGGTGTTCCATGGTCATCTGGTCTGCATTCTTAATCAGAATTCCGGCTCCGACGGCGACATCTTCCCGGCGATGTTCAAGCAAGCGCGGCTCGGCCCGCTGATCGGCAAGCGATCGTGGGGCGGCGTGGTCGGCATCACCAATCGAGGCCCGCTGGTCGACGGCGGAGTGGTCAATGTCCCCGAGTTCGGCTTCGCCTCCGCCGACGGCCGCTGGATCATCGAGGGCCACGGCGTCGATCCCGACATCGAAGTCGAGAACGACCCGAAGTCGGTGATCGAAGGCCGCGACCCCCAACTCGAACGAGCCGTCGAGGAATTGATGAAGAAGGTTCGTGAACAACCGAGGCGGCTGCCCGATCGCCCCACCCCGCCGATCAAGACTCGATGATCGTGTCGAAGGGCTGCTCGGTACCGGATCGCGCATACCGGAACTCACGCTCATCGCCGAGTGTTGTTCCTTGTTTGCTCGCCCTCTCAAGGCACGAGACGGACCCGGCAATCGATGGTTTGCCGATCCGCTCGCTGCTCCTGCGGACTGAGGGCGGTCGAATCAACGCTTCGCGCGGACCTCTGGCAGTTGGATCGGCTCGGATGCTGCCGCGTCTCTTCGCAGCGGCACGACGGTCACCCTCGGCCCGTGAACCCATACCCGGCACGGCGTTGGTCTCGCAGCCGGATACGGATCCTGGGCGAGGCCGAATCTCGGCCCGAACGAAACCCTACCGCTGTCGGGCGGGACGTGGGAGGTGGTCAAATCGAGCTGCGTCCCCGCTCACGGTTCCCGTCCTCGTTCACGGTCCTTTGTAGCAGACTCGGAACATGGGTACCCCGGTCTGCTTCGGCGGGATGACATGCGTGGCCGGGGTGGCCCTGCTCGTCTCGTCGCTCGGGATCGCCAACACGATGCTGATGAGCGTCCTGGAACGGCGCCGCGAGATCGGCATCATGCAGGTCGTCGACGCGGCGAACTGGCAACTCCCGGCCATTTTCGTCATCGAGGGGCCTGATCGGCCTGGTGGGCGGGGCGCTCGGCCTTCTCCTGGCCTGGTCGATCTCGTTCCCGGGCGACGGGTGGGTCCGCTCGAATGGTCCACCGCGACATGGACATCGACGTCACGGGCTCGATCTTCGCCTTCCCGGATTGGATCGGCATGACGGTCGTCCTCTCCACTGTCTGCGTGACGATCGTCGCGGCGCATTACCTCGAGCCGCGAGCGTGCTCTAAAGGTGCGTCGGTATGCCACCAGATTGGTCGCAGGGATGACTACACAAACACGATCTGACGTTCCGTCCGATCAAAGGGCATTACGGGATGACAGGATGCGTTTGGACAGAATCACTCGCTCGACGGGCGCGGTCATGCTATATCGGAGGCATGGCAAGGAAACGCAAGTCCCCCAGGAAGTCGCCGGCCAAGCCCCTCGCGAGCCGTTCCGACGCTACGGAACAGAACGCCGACGAGCGCCGCCTGGATGCACTCCACCAGCAGGTCCGCGAGATCCTCGCCGCGGCCAAGGAGCAGGCTTGGCAGGCCGTCAACACATTCATGGTCGACGCCTACTGGGATGTCGGCCGCGCCATCGTCGAGGATGAGCAGGCCGGGAAGCCGAGGGCGAGCTACGGAAAGCGGGTCTTGGAGGGGCTCGCGCAGCGTCTCCAGGCGGAGTTCGGCAAGGGTTACGACCCGTCCAACCTCCGCAACATGCGTGCGTTCTTCAGGATCTACCCGATTCGTGACGCACTGCGTCGCGAATTATCCTGGACCCATTACCGGCTCCTGCTCCGCGTCGAGAATCCCACCGCTAGGGCGTTCTATGAGGCCGAGGCGGTCAACGCCCGGTGGGGCACCCGCGAGCTCGAGGCACAGATCAACTCCTTGCTCTTCGAGCGACTGGCCCTGAGCCGCGACAAGGCCGGGGTCCTCGCGCTCGCCCACAAAGGGCACGAGATCACCCGGCCATCCGACCTCGTGAAGGACCCGATGGTCCTCGAGTTCACCGGGCTTCGTCAAGATGAGCGGTTCCGCGAATCTGATCTGGAACAAGCCTTGATCGCCAAGCTCCAGCTCTTCCTGCTGGAGCTGGGGAAGGGATTCGCCTTCATGGGCCGCCAGCAGCGGATCACGCTCGACGGCGAGCATTTCTTCATCGACCTGGTGTTTTACAATCGGCTCACCCGGTCCTTCGTTCTGGTAGACCTCAAGGTTGGAAAGCTGACTCAGCAGGACCTCGGCCAGATGCAGATGTACGTCAACTACTATCAACGCGAGTTGACCGCACCGGACGAGAATCCGCCGATCGGGATCGTGCTCTGCACGAACAAGAGCGAGGCGGTGGTGCGTTACGCGCTGCCGGAGGGGAATACGCAGATCTTCGCGTCGCGGTACAAACTTCACCTGCCGACGGAGGAGGAACTGGCGGCCGAGCTCCAGCGCGAGCGTCGGCAGATCGAGTTGGTCGAGCGGCTGAGCCGGGATGCCACGAACGACGGTGAATGATGGAACCAGATCTGTCAGGTCATCGGACCGACAGCCAGCTCACGGGCCTCCGGCCCCGTCGATTACGATGAAGAAACTAAAGACTGATAATGGGGCTTAGTTCGGTGGCGTCAGAATTCGGCGCATGTGCCGCCTGTAACCGGCCCTTCTAACTCCGGTGGACCGACGTCCCAATATGAGGGTTCATGTTCGATCGCGTTGAGCCGTGGCGGCAGTATCGCCTGTCCCGAGCTGGCTTTGGTCGATCCGACCGAAGGGCCCAAGATCGCGGGCTTCGACTCAGGCGATCCAGAAGAACCGACGCGGCTGCCCGGCGGGATCGGCCTGGGTGGACCCTCTGGCGAAGCGCCGCGTAACGGGACCATGCCAGTGAGGAACGTCAACGGATGCCGCTACGATCGGCCGGTCTTGCCCGTTAGAGCACACCCCAGATCACCCAGTCGTCACGCTGATTTAGGAATGTCCCCGTTCGGCCCCCTCGATGGTCCACCGAGACATGAACATCGACCTCACGGGCTCGATCTTCGCCTTCCCGAATTGGATTGGCGTGACGGTTGTCCTCTCCACCGTCGGCGTGACGATCGTCGCGGCGCTCTACCCGGCCCGGCGCGCCGCGAAGGTCGACCCGGTCACGGCACTCCGGCACGATTGATTCGGATCGGTACGACCCTGCACGGTATCCTTTCACGAGTTGAGGGTGACACGCGTAAAGAATGACGTCGAGCCGCGAGCGTGCTCTGAGGGTGCGTCGGTCGATCCGACCGAAGCAGGTTAATACCCGGCAACGACATCACTCCCGACGAGCGCGGGGTGATGGTGCGCAACGCGGCTCAATTCGGGCCCGGCGTTGGTCCGGGTTCTAGTGTCCTCGGACACTAGGTAAGGATTCTAGGCGAAGCAGACACTCAGACCGGCCGGACCACTACTGCTGCCAAGCGGGACGTGGCAGGCGGTCAAATCTAGCTGCGCCCCGTTCCGGGTCCTCTCACTATCGGCAGACCGGATGTCCGCCGTCTGCGGCGGCTAGCCGATCCACCGCCGCCTGATGTTCGGCAATGCGATGGAGCGTGAGTTGTGCGTCCGTGAATTCGGCGACCATCGTCCCCCCGCACGCGACGTTACGGCTATTGCCCGCCTTCGTGTAGTCGGGAGTCGCCTTTGAGCACCCGGGAACCTGAGGGGTAAGGACACCGGGCCGAAGCGGCTCAAGCGAGTCGCAGCATTGCTTCGTGATCTGCGTACAGACGACCGTCGCTTTATTCGACGTGAGTGCCTTGATGACCTCGGGGCGGGGATGCTTGTCCCTGTTGCTCGTGGCCACTGATACGATGGCAACCCGAGGTCGGACCCCCTCCGTGTAGAGCCATTCCAAGTCTTCCGGATGGGTCCAGACGATGCCGGCGTGATGGGCGACCGCCAGGATGTCGCAATCCACCGGTCGCCCGAGGGCCTTTCTGATCCGTCGCCATTGCCGAATCGTGGAGTCGCCCGCGAAAACGATTCGCCTGTCCTCGATCGCCAGGAGCAGCACTCCGCTGGTGGCGTTGGGGTTGCCTTCTTCGATCGCTTCGAGGTTCTCGTCGAATCGCGGCGAGAAGAGTTTCAGAGACAGTCGTCGGGCCGCCTCCTCGAAAATCATCTTGGGCCGCTCCGCGACTTCTAGTCGTATGAGCTGGCCGTGCGTGAGCGTTCCGTCTTGGAGTTGCTGGCGGACCTTCTGCCAATACTTGGTCGAAAAGGTCTTTCCGTCTTCCAGGAAGCAGATTCTCTCGATTCGCCCTTCGTAGGCCGTCATGACAGCCAAGGCACCGCCCACATGGTCATCATGATTGTGGGAGAGTATGAGCCGGACAATCTCCTCGATCCGGAACCTCGCCAACAGTTGCAACAGGACTCCTGAGTTTGCCCCGCAATCGATGACAATTGCGCGTGACTGGCCCAAAAGGATCAGGTTGCTCGTCCCTCTCCCGATATCGATGAAATACACTTCCATGCAGCCGTCCCCAGCCGGGAGATCCGAGTTGCGCTGTCAGCCTTGAAGGGAGCAGGTCGGCCCGTTACATCGCAGACGGGGAACCGCTGGCCGGGACTTCACTCCCACTCGGCGTCCGGGAGAGAACTGGCGGCAGGGATATGACGCAGGAGGTTGCCGATCTCGTCGGGAGACACACGAGGGGGGGATTTGATCCTTTGAATGTGCGTCGCCTTGAGCAAATGGAAATCCGTCGGGTCCCTGGCGACGACGGCTTCAAAAGGCTGGCCCGGCTTATAAGTCGCGAACTCCCCAGGCATCTGGTCGAGGCGGACTTTCTCCTTGAGGCCATCCTCCCACTCGATCAGGTCGGGGTTGGGGCGGGCACCGACCACTTTGCCGATCTGACGGATTGTGAGGGGGGTCGTTGCTCGATACGTAGACACGTCGATGTGGTCTTCCAGGAGCTGCCAGGTCGCCTTCTCTAGTCCCGTCATCTCAAACGGGCGCTTGGCGAAAAGGGCCTGGAATTCGCGATGTACTTGATCTCGCCAGTCCAGGAACGCATCGTTCAAGCAACGCCCTCGGCCGATAAAATTGGAGAAAAGTTCCGGAACGATGAACTCTCCGTCGCCGTCGGAGCGACCGGGGTAGAAGGTCCCGAAGAGCTGTGAGCGGAGTGGATAGGCCGTATCGCCGATTTCGAGCGGAGAGGGGATGAGCCGCCTCGTGACGTCGAAGCAGTCCACCTTTGCGCTATCCACCTCCTTCGTGGCAGCCAAGACGGACGCCACACTGTGCAGGGCCGGAGGACGATCTAGGGGAGGAGAGTACAGCATGATCACCCTTCTTCGGACGGCTCGAAGAGAGCCCAGGTTCGCTCTGTGACACTCGCCTTGAAGTAATCCGTGAGGCAATCGTGAGCTTGGGCGAGCCGCATCTTAACCACTTCGTGATCGAAGGTCGCGACCCCGGAGCAGACCATGTGCCAGTCGATCCGGAATCGGTACGCTTCGGCGTCCGGATTTGGAGGCTCGCTCTGGAATCTCACCTCCACAAGATTATCTCCCTCAATCGGTGGATGCAAGAACAGCCGTGTTGAGAAGTACCAGGTAGGTCCATATTCGTCCGGAATCTCGACCCGCAACCGGAAATACTCCTGCAGATCGAGTTTGCCTCCGGGGGGTATAGGGATCTCGATCTGATCCACGTAATGTAGCTCCGCGGATCGGAGGCCCGAAGGTCGGAAGAACTCCACGTACTCGGAGAGTTTGCTAAGCGCCTCTTCCAGCAGCGACTCGAACCCAAGGTAGCCGTCACTTCCTCGAGTTCTGTTGAGCACCATGCGGTCTTCTGCCATTTGCAGCCAATGCGTCCCTTCTGGGTTGTGAGCCTTCACCTGCTGGAGTTGTTCCTCTCGGCCGACAATTTTCGGACGACGAGTCGGGAATATGTCTTGGATCTCATACTGAGTCGCGAAGATGGCCTCTCGACGCGGAAGCGAGGACTCGAACCGGGACAAAAACTCGCGGGCTGCCTGGGGGTTCCAAAGCCGTTTTTCTGGAGTTTGCTCGAACGTAAATCCAATCCATGTTTGAGTTACGGGCGCATTGTTGAGTCTCATCAGGTACCGCCTCCTCTGAGGATCACCAGGCGGCTTTGTAACCGAAGGGCATTCCCTTCACAATAGGACGGCCTCCCACTGAAAGAGACGCGAGCAGTAGAATTGAGATTCATTGCTTGTCGAGAAGTCGCCCGACTCGATCCGCTCGTTGTCGTGGACATGGCTGCATCACCGGGGTGACCGCCTCACATCTTCTTGTGTAGTCTACCTTGCTTTTTCAAGCTGTTCATCTTACTTAGACCAGAGAGTCGGTATTTTGGGGTCTTCTTGTCTTGCGCAATCCCTACGATCGTTGCTTGGGCCAGCCGGGCCCCTTCCGCCATCGTCTTCAACCTGACCGCGAGCGCTGTTGCCATGGCGTTGACGCCGACGGTCGGGTCCTTACCGGCGGGAGATGGAGACGGGGACGTTGCTAGTTTTAGCCTCTCGCCACGTCTCGCCTGACAGCGGCAGCAGTCAGGCCGGGGCCGAGCGTCTGCTTCGCTCGGAGCCCTTACCCAGGACGGACCTGACCGAGAGCAGCCGTGTTTCGCACAATCACTTCGTGCTCGTCGTGAGTAACGTCGTCGGGGACATTATCCTGCATCGGTCCTACGACACGAACGGCACTAGCTTAGGTGCAAGTCGTTTCTAACAAATCATTTAGGCCTTCAGAGTGCGGGTTGCTCGCGGACGAAACATAAATGTGTTCGCATTAATATTAGTGGGCTTGTCGGGAAACAACGGGCTTCAGATGAGACCCCGAGACTCAAGCCCGAGGAGCAGGTAAGACCAGTGTTCGCAAATCCAAGTTCTATAGTGATTTACGCCTAAGCTGGTGATGAGGTAGGCGGCCAGCCCCTTGATATCAAGGGAATCCAACCGCCCCTCCCGAACCGGACAGGCACGTTTTCGTGCATCCGGCTCTCCAGACACAGGATCTGCTTCCGCAGTGCTTCCAGCCTGAGCAGGGCGGAATGACTCATCCGAGTCACCCCGTTCGTGGTGAAGCCCTGGGTCCTGTCCCCCTTGGGCCGAGGCCTACTATGGGGACTCTGTCGCCTTGGGCCTTGCGGCTTTTAGGCGATCCCGTGGTTGTCGGTCTGGTCCGATCCACGTTTAGGCGACTGGCGGGTGGAGACTCACCCGAATCCTCCCCCCCTACTAGCCCGACGCGCTAACGAGGTGTTTCCCATGGTTCTGCAAGGACTTACGGCGACCCTCGCTGGCGCGTCGGGCTGGTAGGGCCACGGTCGGATCTCGGGGAAGAGAATTCCTACCGGTCGCCTTAGGGCCTCCGTTCATCCCTTGCCCCTGCTCATTGCAGGGTGTGTCCTGGCGGAAGATCACGGAGGCGAATGGCAGATCCCCGTGAGACAGGAATCCGTGTTTCAGCGTCATTTCCGGCGGTGATCGAACCCACCCACTGGGACTGGAGTTCAAAGAATCCCGCCTTACCCCTGCGTGGCCTAACTCGCGAACGTCTCTCGGCCCTCGACGCTGGGCCTCACGTCGCTTCATTCCGCATGCTGTGGTCCCCTCAATCCGTTCGGACGAAGGTCAGCGGATCGTTTGACCCGCCTTCTTCCAGCGGGGTCGGGACTCTCCCGACAAGACCAGACAAACCTTGGCCACGGCGCAACCATTCGTCCGACGACACCGAAGCACCCTCCGGGTTTGCCCCCTGGACGTCTGGCGATCGGATTCTCTCGGAGGCTGCCGCGTCTCTTCGCTGCGGCACGACGGTCACCCTCGGCCCGTGAACCCATACCCGGCACGTCCCGGCTCAGGGTAGCCGGATCAGGCTGTTGTGGAAAAAGCCGGCGGATTCGGGGTTGCCGGGGTCATGGCGGAAGGTCTCGCCATCGATGAGGAACTTGTACTCGTGCGACCCGGGGTCGAGCGCGATGGTCGTCGAGTAGGTCCCCTGGGTGTCCGGACCGGTCATGGCCAGCGGCCGTTCCTTCCAGTCGGTGAACGTGCCGACGAGAGCGACCGACTTCGCCGGCGCTCCGGGGCGGTGGTGGAAGGTGACCTCGTACTGGCCGTTCGCGAGTCGCTTCGAGGTGGGCCTGCCCAGGGTGAGGTCCTGGTCGGCGAGGGCGAAGCAGAGGTATCCGATGTGCATCTCATCCCAGGTCTGCTCGCCGAAGGTGATGGCGCGCCTCGGATCCGGGTTGTTCGGATTCTCGGCCGAGTTGTCGAAGTGGGCCTCAGTATGGAGGATTGTCCCCTCGGGCATCGGCTTGGCCCGGTCGAGGGTGTAGAGGTTCTGCCAGTCGAACTCGTACCGGGGAACGTCGAGGAGGACTTCCCGGCGGCCGTCGGGGTACTCGGCGACGAACCGCATCGACTTGCCCCGCAGGTGCATGTGCGGCATCAGCGCCAGGAGCAGCGAGGGCTGCGAGAACCGGAATTCGGCTCGCGAGACGTAGTCGCTTTTTCCGGGCGGGATCTGGATGCGGAAGTTGAGCGCCATACCCGACATCAGTTCCTTGTGGACCGCCGCCGGGTCGGCGAAAACGAGGCCGATCCGGCTGCGGTTGACCTGCTTCGTCCCCCGGGGGGTGTAATGCATCTGGAGGACGAGCCTCGATCCGGCCGGGATGCGCTTGGCCACGCCGTCGGGCAGGAGGCGGGCCGGCAGTCCGGGAGCGTAGGCGGCGAGGAAGTCGCCGCCGGTCTCGTCGATCTTCTCGACGCCCGGCGGCAGGACGAAGACAACCGCGTGGTGAACGACCGATTTGTTCCCCGGCCGGACCTGCGAGGCGCGGACCCAGACGTCGTGCGTGATCTTCGGGTCGATCTCGACGAGCTCGTAAGGCATCGATCCCTCGGCGGGGATCTCGATCGCGCGGGGCATTTCCAGGACCACGTCGGGCCGCGGGATCTGCCATCCTTCGACGAATTGGGGCGGCGGGGGTAGGTCGGCCGGGTCTCCCTCGGCGGCGCCGGCGGCGGCCCAGTCGCGAATCGCCTCCTTCTCGGCGGCGGAAAGCCGGGCGTCGTTGGCGAACTTGCCGTGCTCGGGCGAGGCGTGCCAGGGGGGCATTCGACCCTCATCGACGACCTCGGCGATCATGCTCGACCAGCCGGCCGCCTGGTGGTAGTCGGTCAGGGAGAACGGGGCGATCTCGCCGGGTCGGTGACAGGTAACGCAGTGCGACTGGAGGATCCGAGCGACGTCTTTCGCGTACGTCACGGCGCCAGCCCGGGCCGACTTCGTAACCCGGCCGATCAGGCAGCCGACCGCGTCCGTCCGCGGCGTCGCGACCGGCCGCCCGCCGAGGACGGCATCGAGGGCGTTGACCAGGTCGTGCCGGGTGGAGGAGGATCGATGGATGCCGATGGCGTACTGGTCGTCGATCCGGCCTCGGTAGACGATGGCCCGCGACGCATCCAGGACGAAGACCTCGGGCGTCCGCTCGGCCCCGAGGCGGTCGGCCAAACCGTTGCCGACGTCCTTCAGGATCGGGAATGGCAGGCCATGCTTCTCGGCGAACCGGCCGATCGCGACCGGCCCATCCTGCTGGTTGGCGTCGATGCCGAAGAAGGTGACACCTCGCTTCCCGAGATCGCGGGCGAGCTCGGCGAGCCTCGGGGCATATGTCTCGGCGAGGGGACACTCGATCCCGAGGAAGGCCAGGACGACGACCTTTCGGTCGCGGGCCTCATCGAGCGTGTGCCAGGCTCCCCGGTGGTCCTGGAGTCGGAAATCGACCGTCGGCTTCGCCGGTTCGCTCGCCCCGACCAGGCTGACCAGCGTCATGACCCCGACCCAACCCATAGCGCCCATCGTCCGGCCCTCCCTATTCGAAACCCGCTTCCCGAACCGCGGATCGATCATACCACAGGTGTCCGAGAGGTTCCACGGATCAGGTCCGGATCAGGCCCTGCCGACGCCGGTCGGGGGCGGGTCCTTGGCTCTCTCGTCTGCCAACTGCCGAAGGACGGCCAGGTCAAGCCAGCCAGGGCTCACGAGCGGCAGAACGGCGGGCGATCGTCTCATCCGTGTTGCGCGCTTCGGTCCTTATGTGGCCAATCTGGTTATGTGGCGCCGGTCCGATCGACCGCCCGTTCCGTCGAGCGGAGCGCAGAATCGGACGCCACATAAGCTATCGGGTTCCCGCGTCCAACGGAAGCCCACCAAGCTCGAGTGTTCCTTCCCCGCGGTTGCCGCTTGCTTGGCCATCGACTCGGCGATTCGCCCACGAACTGGCCCTGATCGGCCGATCGGCTACCGCGCCCACGGTGGTCGTCACAAGGGACACGTGCCCCGGCCACGCTGGGCTGGTTCAAGTCTGCGATGAGAGAGGTATGTGCCGTTCCAGATCGAGATAAGGGCTACGTGACGGTTTCGGAAGGTCCTTGTAGGGTGCTCTGTGAGCACCGATCCGGCGGACTTTGCCCAGTTTGGTGCTCACAGAGCACCCTACGAGACGGCCTTTGAGGCTTCCGGGACAGACTTATCTGGCGGCCTGAAGGGCCCTCCGGCACCCGTTCAGGGTGCACCAACCGGGGCGGTGCGACCGGTTCCCGGGATTCCACCCCCGGGCTGGGCTCCTGCGGCCCTTCAGGCCGCCGCGAATCGGCTGTTCGTGTATGCAAGCCAACTGCTAAGCGCTCTAAATACTCGGCATCGACCGGTTGGAGGCCACATAACCAGATTGGCCACATAAGGACCGAAGCGCGCAGAGCTCCGTTCCGCAAAACGCCCGTGAATCCAAAACGAACCGCGTCCCCGTTGCCGTCCCAAAACGAACCGCGTCCCCGTTGCCGTCCCCCGTCCCCGTTGCCGTCCCTGATTGATCTCGTCCAGCGACACGACGAGACAAGGACGCGTCTTCCGAATCTCGCTGCCGACGGTCGGGTCGAGGTTCACCAGGTAGACCTCAAAGCGGTTTATTGCCATTCCCAGTCGTCCTCATCCCACGTCGATAGGCTCGGCGACGTGTTATCGAGTAAGGCGTCGTCGCCGCGACGGGCCATCTCCTGAAAGGCCGCGGTCCATCCTTCCCGGGGCTGTCTGGCCGGCCGGATGATCAAGGAATCGTCCTGGGCAATTTACGGTGCCAGCCTCACTCGCCAGCCCCAGGCGGGATCGTCCCGCGCACCCAGGGAGCCCCCGCCTCCGGCCTGACCGCCTTCCACCCTTCGGGAAGATCGGCCAGCTCGGCGAGGGTAGGATCGCGCTGGACCATCTCGACGAGACTGACGGTGAGACCATCCTCTGTTTGATGGGTCGTGCCACAGACAAAGTGCCACTCACCCTCCTCATCGTGGCTGACGAGGAGGATCGGATGATTGTCATGGATGACGGGCCTGGTTGTGAACACCGCTCGATTCTTACCCTCATGGAATGGCCACGAACGGTCGTCGGACAGCACTGGCTGGCGTTCCGCGAGGCCCGCAACGAACTGGGGATGCCACGGATATCGGCCTCCCGCATCCGGCCAGACGCACTGGAGGACCGGGAACTCGTCGCCCTGGTAGAACCAGCGCGCAAAGCCGAAATGGTCCCGGTAGTGCCTTCGTTCGACGTTGCGGAAACACACGGCATAGCCTTCCAGGATGTTGCTGGACTCGTGCCAGTCCTCGAACCGGTCGCCGGATTTGATGTGTTCACCGATCCCGGTGGCGATCGCGAACATCACGCGCACGTCGAGCCCGAAGACGATGATCTCGGGATGACCGAAGGAATGGTACATGCCGATGGTGTAGCCGAACGGCGGATACTCGTCGCCGGCACCGACCGCGAGGACGTGCCAGCCGTATTCCCGGACATCGGCCAGCAGCTTCCGCTCCGGGTCGTCTTGGGGGATCGGCAACGCGCGGTCATGTTGGCCCGCGCCGTTTCCGTTCGGGACGCTGGGATCTCTCACCATGGCTGGGTTCCTCCGACTCCGCGGGGAATCGCGGCGGCTGCACGATGAACTATCGATGCGATCGTTCGGCCGTCGCTCCTCGGCTTCTCAGGGGCCTGGCGATCCTTTAGAATGTCGTGAACTCAACCAGTGTAACCATTTGACGTCGTGGAGATCAGCCATGGAGATTCCCGTTCTGGTGGAACCGCGGCCCGACGGCGGTTTTCGTGCCCGAAGCGCGGACCCTTTCGCCCTGGCCGCCGATGGTGAGACCGTCGACGCAGCTTTGCACCATCTGCGAGATCTCATCGCGACGCGCACCGCTTCCGGGGCGATCTTCACGTCGATCGAGGTGCCGGCTCCGAAGTACGGACCGCATCCCGGTGCGGGGATGTACCGCGACGATCCGCTCTTCGATCGTTGGCAGGCGGAGATCGAAGCCTATCGCCAGCAAATCGAGGATGATTCGGAGATACCATGAGTCTCTACGTCCTCGACACGGATATGCTCTCGCTTTACCAGCACGGCCATGCCGAGCTAACTGCGAAGCTCGAAACTTATCCGTCCCAGGAGTTGGCCATCACCGTCATCACGGTCGAGGAGGAGTTGTCGGGATGGTACAGCCAGCTCCGAAAAGTCCGCCGGCTTGAGGAGCAAGCGGAAGTGTATGAACGGCTTGCCAAAGCCGTGCCGGTCCTGGCCCGCTGGTGCATACTTCCGATGACGCACTCGGCCCTCATGAGGTACGAGTCGCTCAAACGCATGAACCTGAATGTGCGCAAGATGGACCTGAGAATTGCCGGGATCGTTCTGGAATGCGGCGGGATCGTCGTGACGCGGAATGTCCGGGATTTCCTGCGCGTCCCGAACCTCGCTGTCGAGAACTGGGCTTCCTGACCGTTAGCTCCCGCTCCATACGCCCGGGGCTGAAGGAAAAGCAGTCAAACGGCGTCTTCCGGCGCCCTGATGGTGTTTGGCGCGTCTGCTGATGCCGGCCCGTCCGGGAACAGCGGCTGCTGGAAGATGAACCGCCAGTTCTCCAGGATCTGGGGCCGAAGCTTGGGATCGTCGAGGAAGGCGTGGCCGTCAGTGAGCAGCCGGTGCCGGGCGGTTTCCTGATCCAGCGCGAGAGCCAAGACGCCCAGGTCGCTCTGGTGCTTCTCCTTCTTGCTGGAGAGCTTGCTGACGAAAATGTCGTATTCATCGACAATATCGACGCGCAGGCCGCCGAAGTCGCCCAGCCACTCCCGGCGATCTTGCCAGTGGGCTGGGAAGTAATGGGACTGGACATCGCCCAGTTTCAGACCGAAGTCGGTCTCGATCTTCCGTACACGGCTCGCTGGTTGCGGATCTCCGCCGGGACCTCGTCCACGAAGTCGATGTCGCCGTCGAGTCGATGCTGTCCACGAGTCGTCTCCGTATGGCGGGGAATCCGGTTTCCCCGAGGTTTTCGTCCAGGATCTGGCGGATGCGTGAGCCGACGGGGCTGGCCACGAGCCATTGCGCGAATCTTCGGGATCCCCAGTAGGATCGCAGCGCCACCGCTGCATCGCGGACCAGGAGCCGGGTGCGGAAGTCGGGACTACGGTCGCGCTGGAGGTCCTGCTCGATGGCCGCGGCCAGGGTCCGGCTGTCGATATAGGGTTGCCCCCACACGAGCCGCCAGGGGTCGAGGTTGGGCTGAGCTTGGCTCATCGATGCAGACTCCGGATCCCGTCAAAGCTGGCCCTGAGATTGCGAGGGTCCGTTACGCCTGTAAGAATGATCGTTGTGGAGTGCGTTTCAACCTCCGGATTTCTCGATGGCGATTGTACCATGCGGATTCTCTCGCTTCCGGGTCTGGCGATCGCGGTCTGGGTGTCGTGCCTGGCGCTCCTTGGCCTGATGGGAATGATGCTGGCCGTCCTGGCCTGGCATCCGCATTTCCTACCGATGACGTCCGTGCTGGCCCTGGTGATCGTCGCCGGTCTGGCGCTGATCGGCGGTGCCTTGTGGCGGATCGTCTTCGGGCCGGGCCGTCGCGAGGCCCTGTCGTGGCTGCTGCTGGGCTCGGCGCCGCTCTGGTTCCTGGCTGGGTATTTCCTCTACGGACTGGCGATCGGCACGGGGCGGAAGATTCCCGTGAACCTTCCGGTCAAGATGCTGGGTCCACTGGCCGAGTCGGTGATGGACCTCGATGCCCGGTTCCGCTATCCCCAGCGCACCGTCGGTGAAAAGGTCGTCATGATTTCTGCGCCGATGCCCGTCGACGAGGCCCGCGCGCAGGTGGCCGCGATGGACCGACACGTCCGCGCCCTCGAGACCCGGCTGGGTCGAGCGACCACGGGGACGGTCCACTGGGTTCGCGGGCCGTTGCTGGGCATTGGGCGCCATGCCGTCATCGGGATGTGTATGGGGACCCGGCCGGGCGAGGAGCCTCCGGATGCCGATGGTCTGGCCGCCACCGACCGCCACGAGGTCGCTCACTGCGTGCTCACCAGCCACTGCACCGCGCGGTTCGAGCCACCCGCCGTGCTGACTGAGGGCTGGGCCCAGGCCAATCAAGGCGACGACCGGGTCGAGCAGGCCATCCGCGCCTGGGAAGGCCGGTTGCAGGGCAACGACCTGAGCCTTCGCCAGCTCACCGGGCCGGACTGGTATGACCGGCACGAGTGGCCGGTCTACTTTCAGGGTGCCCCGCTGGTGAACTTCCTCCTCGATCGGTTCGGGCCGGAGCGGTTTCTCCAGCTCTACACCACTTGCGGAAAGTCGACCTTCGAGTCGGACTGCCGGCACATCCTCGGCCTCGACCTCGACGGGCTCGACGCCGCGTATCGCACCGACATCGAGCGGCGCGCGACCGAAGGGATCCCGGTCGCGCGCCGGCGGCTCGAACGGCTCAAGCTTGGTCGCTGGGGTCGATGCCGGCCGGTGGAAGGCGTTCCTCGCCGAATACTTCGCCGCAGCCGAGCGGTTGCTGGCTCGCTATCAACATGTCCGGCTGACGGTCGTCACCCAGGATTCGTCCACCGATGCGCATGGCCAGAAGGAAACCTCTTCCTGGCACCTCCGCCTGAGCCGTTCGGGCCCGTTCGCCAGCGAGCGTGTCCGACAGCCGGATAGTTCCGAAGCCGCCAGGCTCGCCCATCCCGAGCGATCCCTTATCGCTCACCGACAGGGCCCGAACGATCCCTGGACGGTTGTGGACGAATCGAAGCGCACCCGTGACCAGTCTTACCAACGCGCCCTCAGTCGGATCGATAGTATTGATACAGTTCGATACAATACCGCGCTCCTGCTCGGCATGTCTGAAGAGTTCTTCAATCGCGACCACGAAGGCATCTTCGTGACGGATCTCGAACGCGTCACCGAGAAAGGCCGGCCGATCGTACGCGTCCGCCTGGAGGATCGCTTGCCGCCCGATTGGAGGCCGCCATGGCGGGTGGCGACGTTCAAGTTGGTGCCGGACGACCTGTACGTGGCGGAGTCGGTGCGTCTCGAAGGCGTCTCGTGGTCCCAGGGTACGCAACAGTCCGACTTTGAATACGATCACCAGGATGGGATACCGCTCCTGCGCGCCGCGCACACCACGACGAACGCTTCCGACGGCTCGCACGGGACGATCGAGATGACCATCACCGATCGGCAATTCGGGCCGGTGCCCGAAGAGGATTTCGACCCCGAGCGGTTCCTGGACGGCCCCCAGGTGCGCGAGGCCGCGGAGCCCGAGCCCTTCGCCAACCCACCGAACCGGCTGATGCAATGGTCCTGGCTGCCGATCGCCGTGGGTGCGATTTGCCTTCTGGCCGGCGCGGGGCTGCGTATCGCAACGTGGCACCGATCCCATCCCTTCGGTCGGGCACGCGTCTCATGACCCCCCAAGACCGTCGAGGCATCTTAACGATGAGTGGTCAATCGGTCCAGCAAGTGGACTGCGTCGCCGACCGTCTCGTCGGCACGCTTCTGGGAACGGCGCGTGGGAGACGCGCTGGGCTTGCCGGCCGAGGGGATGTCGGCCCGGGCGATCCGGCGACGGTTCGGGCGGATCGATCGGTTCCGGATGCTCGGTCAGACGGGCTTCGTCTCCGACGACACGGAGCAGTCGGCGTTGCTGGCACAGAGCCTCATCCGGCATCCGGACGACGCGGAGCGGTGCGTCCGCGCGTTCCGACGTGCGCTTCTCGGCTGGTTCTGCCGGCTGCCCTGGGGAATCGGCTGGGGGACCTTGCGCGCCTGCGTCCGGATCGCGCTGGGCATTTCACCCAGCGGAGTGCGATCGGCGGGTAACGGCGCCGCGATGCGGGCGGCCATCCTCGGCGCCTTCTTCCACGACCGGCCCGAGGCCCGGGAGACGTTCGGACGGGGCATCGCCCAGGTGACGCATCGCGACGACCGGGCCATCGAGGGGGCACTCTACGTCGCCGAGCTGGCCGCCGCTTGTGTGCGGAGCCTGTCCGATCGGTCTCGGCAGGATCTCCAATTCGAAGCTCGCAGTGTGGTCCATGACCCTCAGCTCGGCTCGGCGCTCGATCGGGCCCGCGACCTGGCCCTGAGCGGCGTCGACACATCCGAAGCGGCGGAAGTCTGCGGGACCTCCGGCTTCGTGATCCATACCATCGCGTTCGCCACGTTTATCTTCCTCCGCCACGGCGACGATCCGATCCGGGCGCTCTCCGAAGCGATCCACGCCGGCGGCGATACCGATTCCATCGGCGCGATCGTCGGCGGCTGGGTGGGGGCACTGCATGGAACGAATGCCTTGCCCGGAGATCTCCTCGCCCAGATCCACGACGGGCCGTTCGGTCCCTCCCACCTCCGCGCGCTCGCCTCGGCACTGGCCCAGGCGCGGGACGGGAATCCCGGCCTGGCGCCGGCCTACTCCACAACGGCAGCGATGATCCGGAACCTGGCCTTGTATCCGGTGGTGCTTGGGCATGGGTTCCGGAGATTGATTCCCTTTTGAAACCAGGGCCGATCCGCTGGCATCGGCGTGAACCGGGTCGGCTTAGAACGGCGTTCGGTCTTTGTAGGGTGGGTGAAACCCACCAGTCGCGGGCCGCTTTCTTTGGTGGGTTTCACCCACCCTGCGGGATCCTCCGGACCGTCACGAAACCCCGTGCCCACGATCGTCCGATGCGCAATCCAGGAGGCCGATGTGTAGAGCATTCTGCACTTGACGGTTGACACAGAGGCCAAAGTGCAGTAAATTCTGCACGTTGGCGATCACGAGGATACCGAGGTCATCATCATGTCGCGATTCACGCCGGGAGAGCTGAAGGTCATGCGACTGCTGTGGGAGCACGGCGAGCTGAAGCCCGCCGAGCTCCAGGAGCGGTTCCCCGAGCCGATCAAGAACCCCGCGCTCCGGTCGTACCTGACGACCCTGGTCGAGAAGGGGCACGTGACGCGGCGCCGGGTGGGCAAGGCGTTCTACTACAAGGCAGTGACGCGGTCGCGGTCGGCGTTCCGGACGATGCTGGGCGAGCTGGTGGATGCCTACTGCGGCGGCTCGATCCAGGCGCTGGTGATGAACATCATCCAGGCGGAGCGGCTCAGCGAGGACGAATTACTCGAGCTGAAGCGGCTAGCCGACGGCGGGGATGGTGCGCCACCACCTCCCGAGAAGAGGAGGCGAAAATGAACCGGTTCGTTTCGACGCTGGATTCATCAATCGGGCTCGTCTTCCTGATCAAATGGACCGCCGTGCTGGCCCTGGCCTGGTTGGTGCATGCGGCTGCTTGCGCGACGAAACCCGCGGTGGCGTGTTGCGCTCTGGCGATCGGCTGTCGTCGGGCTGGCGCTGGTGGCCATTCTCTCTGGGGTTCATCCGATTGTCACATATCGGCTTGTTTTCCGAGAACAGCCTTCGATCAAGGCCGAGGTGGTTCGTGGCGCTCCGGAGATCGACACGATTCGGTCTCGGGCGGGAACCCCCGGGGGGCGTCGCCCTTCGGGCACCGACCCCAGCCATCCGAGGTCGGACATCTCGGGTGGGCTGGCTGGGGTCGCAGCCGGCGAGGCCGGCTCGCCCGCAGAAGTGTCCCCCGACGATTCAGCGATCCGCGATGCCCAAGGATTCCGATGGAACGCCAGTCTCGTCTCGGGGTTGTGGACGATCTGGCTGGCCGGCGTCTTCGTGCTCATCGCCCGGCTGATCGTCGGGAGCCGGAGCCTGGCATGGATCGTTCGGCGAGCTTCAGAAGCTCCCGACGCGATCGTCCGGGAAGGTCGAGAGGTCGCCGATCGCCTGGGATGTCGCCAATCCGTCCGGATGCGCTCGAACCCAGGACATCGCGACGCCCTGCCTGGCGGGGTTCTGGCGTCCCGTCCTGCTCTTGACGGAACGGGAGTGTGAAGAAGCCGGCCCCGACGACCTGCGGGCGATCCTCGCCCACGAGCTGGCTCATGCGCGGAATTACGATCCCGCCTGGAACCTCGTTGCCCACATGGCTTCGATCTTGCTCTGGTTTCACCCGTTGGCCTGGCGGATCCGCGCGGTGCATGCCGCGGCGTGCGACGCCGTCTGCGATGCTGTGGCGGCCGACTTGCTCGGCGATGTCCGCTCTTACAGCCGGACGCTGGCGCGGCTGGCAGTACGGGCCGTCCGTCGGGAGGCCGCCCACGGCCTGGCCATGGCCCGGACTTCGGATGTCCGCCGCCGGCTCGATGCCTTGAACCGGAAGGTCTTCCGAACCCCACTCTCCTGGAGCCGAATCATGCCGGTCCTCTTTGTTGGGAGCGTGCTCCTGGTGCTCATCGGCGGCTTCGGCTTCTCCCGCGCCGAGCAGGCTGTGGCGACGGCGAAGGTCGGCGACGCTGGCAGTCCCGCGGACGAGCCAACGGCGGGAGAGCTGACGCTTCGTGCCATCTCGGCGGAGACGAACAAACCGCTCGAGGGAGTCTCGGTATCCTACAACGGTTCGTTCGGCGGGAAACACCTGAAGAAGACTGTCGGGACTGGCAAGGACGGCACCGTGACGATCGAGTATCCAGCCGGTTCGAAGGTCTCGATGCTCGAGATCACGGCCACCGCGCCCGGGTTTGTGCCGGTCTTCATGCGGTGGGATCGGTTCGGTAAGCCTGTGAAGATTCCGGTGGCCCAAGACCTGCGGTTCGAGCGTGGGACGGCGATCGGCGGTGTCGTGAAGGACGAAGCCGGCAGGCCGATCGCCGGTGCGACCGTCTACCGATACAGCCCACCGACGGCATGCGAGGGAGCGCGCGTCGTGTTCATGCTCAAGGGCCCCACGACCGACCGAGAGGGCCGATGGCGGATGGATGACGCGCCCCCCAGCCTTGCCGACGTCACTCTGGAAGCTGTCCATCCGGACTATCAAACCGGCAGTGGTCCGGCGTCTCGTAACCTCGACAGCGCGATCGTCCTCAAGAAAGGGTTCCGCGTGAGGGGTCGTGTCGTCGATGCCGGAGGTCAGCCGGTGAAGGGTGTCAAAGTCGTGATCGGTCGCGACCGCAGGATCGGCGGCCCCCCGGCTTCGACAACCGACGCGCGGGGCGAGTTCCACCTCGAGAAGTGCTCCGAGGGCCCGACGGTCGTCATGGTGCAGGCCGAGGGCTTCGAACCCCAGATCCGTGACATCCAGGTCGACGACCGAACCGAGCATCTCGTCGTCCGCCTCGAGCCGGCGTCAACGCTTCGCGTCAAGGTCGTCAACGTCCAGGGCCAGCCGGTCGCCGGGGCCTTCGTCTTCGCCGCGAGCTGGCGCGGGTACGACTCGATCGCCCTGCGCGGGGAGACCGACGCGGAGGGCCGCTTTGCGTGGCGAAGCGCACCCCGGGACGTCGTGCTCTACGACGTCGGCAAGCCGGGCTTCATGCCGCGCCGCAAGCTGCCGCTGATCGCGTCGGACCGGGAGCAACTCGTCACGTTGCATCCGAAGCTGACGATCGCCGGCCGCGTCACCGACGCCGAGACCGGCCGGCCCTTGCCGAAGTGTCTGATCATCGAGGGGGTGGGTTTCGTGGGGAGTGATCAGATCTTCTGGTCGCGCGAGAGGGCCACGGAGGTGTCCGGAGAGGAGTACACCGCCTCGTTCAACGAACCGAACGACGCCATGTACGTCCGGGTCGAGGCCATGGGCTACGAGCCGGCCGTGTCGCGCGCCTTCCGCCCCGACGAAGGACGACAGCGATTCGACTTCGCCCTGGAACGCGCCGAGGCGCTCTCCGGGACCGTCCGACTTCCGGACGGTAAACCGGCCGAGGGTGTCGACGTCGTCCTCGCGACCGAGGCCGACCTGGTCCTGCTCGAGAACGGACGATTCGCGAGCCAGACGACCGCGCCCCGCACCCGGACAGGGCCCGACGGCCGGTTCGCGTTCACCGCGGTGAAAGGTCAGTTCCTCCTGATCGCTTCGGGCGACGCGGGCTATGCCGATGCCACGTCCACGGAGTACGCGAAGTCGGACAAGCTCATCCTGCAACCCTGGGGACGTCTCGAGGGCGAGCTGATCGTCGGCCGCCAGCCGAAGCCGAATGAAGAGGTCTCCTACGCGCTCCTCGGACCGCCCCGTCCCGGAGCACCGAAACGCCTCATTCACCAGTATGCGACCCATACCGACGACCATGGCCGCTTCACCTTCGAGCGGGTCATGCCCGGTCGCGGCTCGGTGTCGCGCGTGCTCGTGACCAACCTGGGCCGGTTTTCGATACACTCGACCCGTGGAGGACCGGCCGTCGACGTCCGGCCAGGTCAGACGATGAGGGTGCGCATTGGCGGCAAGGGCCGGCCCGTGATCGGTCGGGTCGTGCTCGACCGGACACCCGAAACGCCGATCGACTGGACCCACAATTCACCCGTGTTCATGACCCGCCCAAAACACGAGAATGAGGCGACATCCGACTACGTGGGAGCAGGCTCGAACCTCGACAAGGACGGGCGATTCCGGCTCGACGACGTCACACCCGGCACCTACGAGCTGACGATTACCGTCAACGCCAGGCCGGATTCCCAGGTCTTTGACCCGGGGAATGACCTCGGCTCGCTTCGGATGAGCGTCACGGTGCCCGAGATCCCCGGCGGCCGATCGGACCAACCGCTCGACCTGGGGTCGCTCACGGTCAAGCTCTTCGAGATCCTCAAAGTCGGCGACCTCGCGCCGAACTTCAACGTGCCGCGGATCGCCGGCAAGGGCAAGGGCGATCAACTCCGCCTGGCCGACTATCGAGGCAAGCTCGTCCTGGTCAACTTCTGGGCCACGTGGTGCGGGCCGTGCCTGGCCGAGATGCCCGCGCTCAAGGACATCCAGAAGTCCTTCGGCGCCGATCCGCGATTCGCCCTGATCAGTCTGGCCTGCGACCAGAAGGACAAGGCGCCCAGAAAGTACATTCGTGAAAACGGGCTGATCTGGACACACGGCTTCGCCGGGGAGCTCACCATGGGCGCTGGGCTCAGCTACAAGATCCGGTCGATTCCCGCGACATTCCTGATCGGTCCGGATGGCCGGATCCTGGCGAAGAACTTGCGCGGGGCTGACCTGAAGGCGGCGATTCTTCCAGCCCTACCCACCGACGAGAGGAGCCGAAAATGAGCCGGTTCTCGACATGGCTGAATTTCGCTACGGGCTTGTGGGATGTCTCGATCGGGCCGGTCCTCATCGTCAAGTGGACCATCGTCCTGGTGCTGGCCTGGCTGGTGCATGGGATGCTCGCGCGGCGGAACCCACGCTGGCGCGTCGCGGTCTGGCGATCGGCCGTGGTCGGTCTGGCGCTGGTGGCCATTCTCTCCGGGGTTCCTCCGATTGTCACGTATCGGCTTGTGCCCGGAGAGCAGCCTCTGGTCAACGTCGTGCCGACGGCACCGACTGCTCCGACCGTCGCGATCCGTGACAATCGGGAGGCCGACATCGTTGGGGCTCAGACGGGAAGCTCCTGGGGGCGTCGCCCTTGGGGCACCGACTCCAGTCACCCGAGGTCGGACATCCCGGCCGGGGTGGCTGGGGTCGCAGCCGGCGAGGCCGGCTCGCCCGCAGACGTGTCCCCCGACGATTCAGCGATCCGCGATGCCCAAGGATTCCGATGGAACGCCAGTCTCGTCTCGGGGTTGTGGACGATCTGGCTAGTCGGCGTCCTGGTGTTGACGGCCCGACTGATCGTGGGGAGCCTGAGACTGGCGCGGCTGGTCCGAAGGGCGTCGAAGGCTCCTGAGGCGATCGTTCGGGACTGTCAGGAGATCGCCGAACGGCTGGGATGTCGTGTGCCGGTCCGGGTGCGCTCGACGAGGGACGTCGCGACACCCTGCCTGGCGGGGCTCTGGCGTCCTGTGTTGCTGTTGCCGGAGCGGGAATGCGACGCCGCTCGGCCCGACGACTTGCGGTCGATCCTGGCCCACGAACTGGCGCACGCGCGGAATCACGATGTCGCCTGGAACCTCGCAATCCACCTCGCTTCGATCCTGCTCTGGTTCCACCCGCTGGCCTGGCGGATTCGCGCGGCGCACGCGGCGGCGTGCGACGCGGTTTGCGATGCCGTGGCTGCCGATTTGCTCGGCGACGTGGCCTCGTACAGCCGGACCCTCGCACGATTGGCGGTGCGTGCGGTTGGGCCGGTGCCGGCGCACGGTCTGGCCATGGCCCGGACATCCGATGTCCGCCACCGGATCAACACCCTCAACCGGATGGTTTTCCGAAGTCCACTTTCGTGGAAATTGGCCATGCCCGCGCTGCTCGTCGGGAGTGTGCTCCTGGTGCTGATCGGCGGCTTCGGCTTCACGCGCGCTGAGCAGGCTGAGGCGAGGTCCAAGCCCAGCAACGCCGCCAAACCGGCGGACGAGAAGACCTCGAAAAGACTCTCGCTCCGAGCCGTTGCGGCGGAGACGAACGAACCGATCGAGGGCGTGTCGATCGAGTATACAATCCGCATCGACGATGGAAAGTTCTTGGAAGCGACGATCTTCTCAGGTGAAGACGGTTCGGCGGTGATCGAATGGCCCGCGGCCGCGACGGTCCATAAACTCTGGTTCACGGCCCGTACGCCGAAGCGCGTGCCGATTCACATCAACTGGGATGACGATCGGCACCCGATCAAACTGCCTCCGCAGAAGGAGCTGCGCTTCGAGCCAGGCACCACCATCGGTGGGATCGTCAAGGATGAGGCCGGCCAGCCGATCGAAGGTGCCACGGTCCATGTCCACGCACCTCCGACCGAGAACGAAGGGAGAAACTACGTCTTCGCGTTGGGTGCTCCGAAGACCGATGCCCAGGGTCGGTGGCGGCTCGACGTCGCGCCGAAGGACCTGTCCGAGCTCTGGGCGAACCTCGAACATCCTCATTATAAGCCTAACGGCACCCCCGTTTCTCGCGACCTTACCAGCGTGACGGTCCTCAAGAAGGGATTGACGGTAACGGGTCGCGTTATCGACGCCGCGGGCCGGCCGGTCAGGGGAGTTCGGGTGCTCTTCGAGCCCCGCAGTGGGCGGAGGCCCGATCTGCCGAGAGGGACGACGAACGAGCGCGGCGAGTTCGCCTTGGAGAACTGTGAGCCTGGTCCGTCGATCATCACGGTCCAGGCCGAGGGCTTCGCGCCCCAGATCGCGGACGTCCGCGTCGAGGAAAAAACCGCACCCGTCGAAATCCGGATGACCGAGCCCGGCTCGATCCTGCGTGTGCGGGTTGTCGACATCCAGGGTAAACCGATCGCCGGCGCCTTCGTCGGCGCCAATACCTGGCGCGAGTACCGGTCGATCGAGTTCCGGGCCGAGACCGACCGGGACGGACGGTTCGAATGGCGGAGCGCACCGAAGGACGTCGTGCGCTACAACATCGGCAAGGAAGACTTCATGGGGATCCAACCCGAGCTGACCGCATCCGGGCAAGAGCAGACCGTAACCCTCCACCCGAAGCTGGTCATCAGCGGCCGCGTGACCGATGCCGGAACGGGCCGGCCCGTGTCGAAGTTCCGCGTCGTCCAGGGCTGGAAATGGGGACGGGGACGGCGGGACGAAATCAACTGGTCCGAGAAGATGGCCATCGAGGGCACGGGTGGTCAGTACAAGGTCTCGTTCGACGAGGTGCGGGCGGGCGCGTTCCTCCGAATCGACGCGCCGGATTACAAGTCGGCCGTGTCGCGGGCCTTCCAAGCGAATGAGGGTTCGCAGACCTTCGACTTCGCACTCCATCCGGCCCAGGGGTACACCGGCCTGGTCCTCCTCCCCGATGGCAAGCCCGCTCCGGGTGCGGAGGTCGCACTGGCCACGCAAGGGCAACCGGTCTCCATACGATCGGGCCGTCTCGATCGCAACTGGGATTTCCCGAAAACCTCGACCGATCCCGATGGCCGGTTCACGTTCCCCGCACGGGATGACAAGTTCCTCCTGGTCGCCGTGAGCGAGGCCGGCTATGCCGAGGTTTCGTCCGACGAGTTCGCGAAGTCCGGCAAGCTCGTGTTGCAACCGTGGGGACGGATCGAGGGAGGCGTGCGGATCGGCTCTCGGGTCGGGTCGGACCAGGAAGTCCTGTTCCAACCCCACCCGCCCAACCGGGCTTACTTCTGGAGCTTCGGCTACACGACGCGGACCGACGAGCGAGGCCGCTTCCGATTCGACTGGGTGATTCCGGGCCCCGGGATCGTCTCGCGGACCGTCGCCACGAAGCTCAGCGGAGGCGCCACCCAACACATGCCTGGCTGGCGGCAGTCTGTCGAGGTCAAACCCGGCCAGACGGTCCAGGTGACGATCGGCGGCACGGGCCGGCCGGTGATCGGCCGGATCGTCCTGGACGGGACTCCCGAAGCACCGATCGACTGGACCCGAAACGAGCCGGTGGAGCTCGGCTGGTGCGCCGCGACACATCGAGAAGGACGGCCGGTTCCGCATCGAGGATATCCCGTCAGGTCGGCACACACTGACCGTTCGCGTCAATGCGCCGAGCCACGGAGCCGGCGGGCCCGTGATCGGCCGAGCGAAGCGGGACTTCACCGTGCCCGAGATGCCCGACGGCCGGTCGAATGAACCGCTCGACCTGGGGACGATCACGGTCAAGCTCGAGTCCCTCCAGATCGGCGAGCTCGCCCCGGATTTCGACGTCGAGCGGATCGGCATGCCGGAGAAGGGCCGGCGGCTCAAGCTCAGCGATTATCGAGGGAAGCTGGTCCTGCTCAACTTCTCGGAAGCCTACTGGGGAGCCGACGACCGGCAGAGCGATATGACCTTGCTCAAGGAAGTTCAGCAGACCTTCGGCAGCGACCCGCGGTTCGTGCTCATCAGTCTGGCCTGTGCCAGGGATACCACCCAGGCCGAGGCGTCCATCAAGCAGAAGGGACTGAACTGGATGCACGGTTTCATCGGCGACCTCGCCTCCGGTGTCGCTCCGCGTTACAAGATCCAGAGCGTTCGAGAACATGTACATCACCGGTCCCGATCACAAGGAACGGAGGGTTCCGCTGACGTTCCTGATCGGTCCCGATGGGCGAGTCGTGGCACACGACCTGCTAGGGAGCGATCGTGAAGCCGTGCGCAAGGCACTGGCGGATCCCAAGCTGTTCGCCACGAAGTAGGGTGCTCTGCGAGCACCAACAAGGACGACCGGGGAGTTGATCTGGACCCGCCGTCCGCCGATGATGGTGGCGATGGCCGGGCGGCCGGTGCCGCCGATGCGCCTCGACACTCAACCATCCTCGATATGAGAGATCGACATCATGTACAGGCAGTTTTCCATCGCAATGATCTCAACACTGGCCATGGTCGCCGCGACGGCTGCCGCGCCGGGGCGGGCGGAAAAGGCAGCCTCCGACGGGGAGTTCGTCTCCCTCTTCAACGGCAAGGACCTCTCCGGCTGGCACGGCGTGACCACCATGGACCCGCGCAAGTTCGAGGGTATGAGCGCCGAGAAAAAGGCGGAGACCCTCGAGAAGGGCGCTGCGGACGTGAAGAAGCACTGGCGGGTCGAGGACGGCGTGATCGTCAACGACGGCCAGGGCGCCTATCTGACCTCGGACAAGGACTACGGCGACGTCGAGTTCAAGGTCAACTTCAAGATCGGGCCTAAGGGGGATAGCGGGGTTTATCTCCGTGGGAACCCGCAGGTCCAGATCTGGGACTTCACTGAGAAGAGCTATACCCGCAATGCGGCCGATAAGGGCTCGGGCGGGTTGTGGAACAACCACCAGGGCGCACCCGGCAAGGATCCCCTGGTCCTGGCCGACAAGCCGATCGGTGAGTGGAACACGTTCCGGATCATCATGGTGGGCGAGCGGACGACGGTCTATCTCAACGACAAGCTGGTTGTCGACCACGCGCGGTGGGAAGACTACTGGACCCCCAAGCTGCCCCTGGTCGCCCGCGGCCCGATCCAGCTCCAGACGCACGACCATCCGACCTACTGGCGGAATATCTCGGTTCGCGAGATCCCGCCGGACGAGGCCAACGCGATCCTCGCCAAGCATGGCGCCGAGGGCTTCCTCTCGATCTTCAACGGCCAGAACCTCGCCCAGTATGCCGGCCCGATCGAGCATTACGAAGTGGTCAACGGCGTCCTGAAATGCAAGCCGCACCAAGGAGGGACGATCTACTACAATCAAGAGCTCACCGACTTCGCGGCGCGGGTCGAGTTCAAGCTGCCGCCCGGCGGCAACAACGGGCTGGCGATCCGCTATCCCGGCCACGGCGATACCGCTTATCATGGGATGTGCGAGCTCCAGATCCTCGACGACGGCGATAAGCGATATGCCGGCTCGCTCGACAAGCGCCAGGCCCACGGATCGGCCTATGGCATGGTCGCCGCCCACAAGGGCTACCTGCGCCCGGTCGGCCAGTGGAACTTCGAGGAAGTCACGGTCAAGGGCTCGACGATCAAGGTCGAGCTCAACGGCACCGTGATCCTGGACACCGACCTGAGCCAGGTCAAGGAGTTCATGGCCAACTCCGCCCACCCGGGCAAGGATCGGACCTCGGGCTTCTTCGGCTTCGCCGGACATCACGATCCGGTCGAGTTCCGGAACGTGTCGATCAAGGAACTGAAGTAACGTCCACGCCGAGTAGGGTGCTCTGCGAGCACCGAATACCGCGTCCGCGGGTGATCGGTGCTCGCAGAGCACCCTACGACACACGGCCAGTTCGGAGTTGATCCTTTCACGGCGCGTCGGCCAATCGTCGGGTGACATCCACCCCGAGCCAGCAGAGCGCCGCCAACACGTAAACGCCCGCGAAGATGATGAAGACCAGCTCGGGGTGTCCCTGGCGGAACAGGTAGCCCGCCAGTGCGGTTCCGCAGGCGCCGGCCAGCGCGCTGACCATGTTCATGGCGCCGGAGAGCGTTCCCGTGTACCGCTCGCCGATATCGGCACAAGAGGCCCAGGCCGGACCCATCGAGAGGTCGTTGCCGAAGAACGTCAGGGTCAACAGCAGGCCGAGCACCCAGACGTCCTGGGTCCAGAGGGTGGCCAGGAAGGCCGGGCCGGCCATCCCCAGGCCCAGTAGACCGATGTAACGGCGGCCCCACTTGCGATTGCCCCAGCGCCGGATGGCCCCGTCTGACGCGGACCCGCCCAGGATGCACGCCACCGAGCCGGCCGCCAGTGGCAGTGCGGACAGCCATCGCCAGGCCGCGCCGTCGGAAGGCAGATGGCGATGCTCGCTCAAGTACAGCGGCAGCATGTTGGTGAAGAAGTTGCCCGAGAAGCCGGTGAAGCCGTACATCAGGCACAACGACCAGACGTTGAGCGAGCCGACCATCCGGGACCAGGGCACGGGCCCCGATACATATGGGGCCGTGGAGCGTCCAGCCGCGATGAGATTCCGTTCGCCTCGATTGACTTGCGGCATCTCCTCCGGCCGGTTGCGGAACCACGGCCAGAACACGGCGCACCACACCACGCCGAGCACCGCGATCAGTACGAACGGGACCGGCCAGCTCCCGCAGATCCCGAACAGCCAGGCCAGCAGGAATGGGATGAGCGCGCCACCCCACCGGCTGAACATCCAGATGGCTCCTTGCGCGAAGCCGCGCTCGGTCACCGGCATCCAGTCAGCGATCACGCGGCCCACCGTCGGGAAACCGCCGGCCTGGAACATGCCGAACAGGAACCGCAGCACCAGCAGGAAAACGAACGGCAGCGCCGCGACAGGGGGCAACAGCACGGCCAGGGCGACGGCGCCCGTCAGCAACGACCAGCCGAGCACCAGGACCGTGAGGACGCGCCGGCCTCCGAATCGGTCGCCCAGCAGCCCACCCGGCACCTGGAAGCAGCCATACGCCACCAGGAACGCCGACATCAGGTACCCGACTTGGGCGTCATCCAGGCCGAGGCTTCGCTTGATCTCCGGCGCCCCTACGGAGAACCCGATTCGCTGGATGTAAGTCACCACCGCGAGCGCACACGCCAGGGCCAGCACCCGGTACCGGACCCGGCTCGCCGGGATGGGGACGGATTCCCCGTCCGCGGCGAGGTCCAGATCCGAGATGACGGTTAGCTTGCTCATGGTGTGACTCCGCTGCGACTGCGACCCAGGGTGCGCCTTCGGCGTCCCTGGGCTTTGATGTGGAATCCCGTTAGGGTAGGGAACGGCTGCTCCTTACGCCGAAGGCGTTACGCATCAAAGCCCAGGGTCGCGCAGGCGCACCCTGGGTTCACGAGGCAGCCATCACGAGTCTCTACGCCAAAGGCGTTGCACAATAAACCCAGGGTCGCCGAAGGCGTACCCTGGAGACACGGCTTACCCCAGCCCGATCGACCGCAGATACGCACGCGTCCGCTTGGCGATCGGCAACGCCTTGTCGAACGGGGCCGGGTACATGTCCTGCTCGACGGTCGCCCAGCCGTCGTAGTCGGCGTCACGGAGTGCGTCGCGGAAGGCGATGAAGTCCACCGCCCCGTGATCGGGCTCGCAGAACATGTCATCGCCCACGGCGATGGCGAACGGGATCCGCTCGCGCTCGACCCATTCCTGCTTCTGCGGGTCGAACGCTCTTGAGGTGCAGGTAGCGGATGCGGTCGTGATGGCGGCGGAAGAAGGCAACCGGGTCGCCTCCGCGATAGGCGTGATGCCCCGTGTCGAAGCAGAGCGAGACTCGAGCCGGGTCGGTCTGCTCGAGGAACGCCTCGATCTGGTCCTCGTACTCGACGTGGGTCTCAGCGTGCGGGTGATAGACCAGTTGCAGACCGAGGCGACTCCTGGCCAGGTCGGCCGCGCGGTGGGTGGTGTCGATCAATCGTTTCCAGCCGTCGTCATCGAGCCGCGACGGCCGGGTGGGCTCGCCGGTGAACAGGTTGGAATACGTGTCGTCGATCAGCACCATGAACCGGCCCCCCAGCGCGGCGGCCAGCTCGCCGCCGCCGAGCATCTGCCGCTCGAGCTCGGGCCAGGCGGCCGGGTCCTCGAGGTGGACCATGGTGAACGCTGCCGTCATCTTCAGCCCGCGGCGATCGAGCTCGGCACGCAAGGTCCCCGGGTCCGTGGGCATGTAGCCGTATGGACCAAGCTCGGTCCACTCGTAGCCGGCCTCGGCGATCTCGTCGAGGAACCGATGCCAGGGCGTCTGCTTCGGATCGCTGGGGAACCAGACGCCCCAGGAGTCCGGTGCGCTGCCGATTCGGATATTCATGATTGGGAATTCCTGAGAGAATCAGAATTTTGAACGCGAAATACACGAAATACACGAAAAGGGAGGAAATCCAAGATGGTGTACTTCTGCCGGTCTTCTGTCCCTGTATTTTTTCGTGTATTTCGTGTATTTCGTGTTCGAATTCCGTATTTGATTTCCAGTGTATTCAGTAATAGTAACGTTGAAGCCGTCGGCGATCGCGTTCGAATTCCGCGCGCAGCTCTTGGGTTTTGGCGTCCTGACTGACCTCCGCAGGCGCCACGTCCCACCAGGCTCCGCCGCCAGGCAGGAATCGGTGCTTCTCGACTTCTACAACGATCACGCACGTCCGACTCTCAGTGCGAGCCTCGCGCAGCGCCTGGCGGAGTTGCTCGGGGGTTTCCACGTGCCAGGTCCGGGCGCCGAAGCTCTCGGCGTTCGCGGCCAGGTCGATCGGCAGGTACTCGCCTTCGAGCCGGTTCGACTTCGGCTCGCGGCGTCGGAACTCGTTGCCGAAGCTGACGCCCGTCCGCCACATCTGGAGCCGTCGGATGCACTGATATCCGTGGTTCTCGGCCAGGACGATCGTGAGCTTGAGGCCCTCCTGGACCGCGGTCACGATCTCGGTGGGATTCATGAGATAGGTGCCGTCGCCGACGAGGACAAACACCTCACCCTCGGGCTGGGCCAGTCGGACGCCCAGTCCGGCCGGGATCTCGTAGCCCATGCACGAGTAGCCGAACTCGATGTGGCAGGTCCGGCCGCCGGTGGCGTCCCAGAGCTTGAGCAAGTCCCCCGGCGGTCCACCCGCGGCGGCGATGATCGTGTCGCCGGGTTGCGCCTGGTGGTTTAGCGTTCCGATCAGTTCGCCCTGACTCATCGCCTCGCCTTGGTGATGTGTGTAGACCTCGCTCTGCATTTTCTGGTCCCAGGTCCGGCGGGCGGCGGCGATCTCGTCGAAATAGGCGGAATGGAGACGCAGGCCGGCGGCAACCGCAGCCTGATGCAGGGCCCTCAGGGCTTCTCGGGCATCGGCGAGGATCGGCAAAGCTCCTTGCTTGTAGGCATCATGTCCGCAGACGTTGATGCTGACGAACCGAACCGCCGGGTGCTGGAAGCACGATTGCGAGCCGGTGATGAAGTCGGTCAACCGGGTACCGACACAGATCACCAGGTCGGCCTGCGCGACGATCGCGGCCGAGGCGCCCGTCCCCTCCAGGCCGTGGCCGCCGAGCGCCATCGCCGACGCCTCCTTCATCGCGCCTTTGCCGGCGAAGGTCTCGCTCACGGGGATGCCCAGCGTCTCGGCGACATCCTGAAGCTCGCGCCAGGCTTCGGAGTAATGCACGCCGCCGCCGGCGATGATCACCGGCCGCTGGGACTCCGCGAGTAGTCCGACCGCCTCGCGGATCCGCTCGGAATCGGGCGGCCGGCGCTCGATTCGCCATCGTCGCTCGCGGAAGAAGTGGGCCGGATAGTCATAGGCATGCGACTGAATATCTTGTGGCAGCGCGATCGTGACCGTACCCGTCTCGGCCGGGTCGGTCAGCACGCGCATGGCCTCAGGCAAGGCGGTCAGGATCTGCTCGGGGCGGGTGATCCGGTCGAAGAACCGGCTGACGGGGCGGAAGCAGTCGTTGACGCTGAGGTCCGCCGAGACGGGATGCTCGAGCTGCTGCAACACCGGCCCTTGATGCCGGGTCGCGTAATAGTCGGACGGGAACAACAACACCGGCAGGCGGTTGATCGTCGCCGCGGCCGCGCCGGTGATCATGTTGGTCGAGCCGGGCCCGATCGACGCCGTGCAGGCCAATGTGGCCAGCCGCCGGTTCGCCTTGGCGAAGCCGATCGCCGTGTGGACCATCGACTGCTCGTTGCACGGCTGGTAATAGGGCAGGTCCCGGCCGCACTCCTCCAGCGCCTGCCCCATGCCGCAGACGTTGCCGTGGCCGAAGATGCCGAACATCGCGGGGATCAGGCGGCGTGTCCGCCCGTCGCGTTCGCTGTATTGTGATTGAAGGTACTTCACCACCGCCTGCGACATCGTGAGGCGGATCGTTTGGGGGTTGGAAGAGGTGTTCATGGTCTGGTGCTCCGTTTGCCGTCTGGGGCGTGGGCTGTGTAGGGTGGGTCGAACGCCGCATCGCGGCATGAGGCCCACCGTAATCCTCGGCGAGGTTGGTGGGCCTCACCTCGATGAATCGAGGCTCGACCCACCCTACATAGACTACGTAGACTTCTCGCGCGTCGATTCATCGGAAACCCGCTGGATCAGGTCAGGTCGAGCCAGCACATCGGGCCGCAGCTTCACCCCGAGGCCCGGACCCAATTCGAACGTGGCCCGACCTTCATGGATCGGCAAGAGGCCGGTCGAGCAGCTCCAGGTAATACCCTTCATAAAAGCCCCGCACCGTCTCCTGGATCATGACGTTCTGCACCGCGGCGCAGAGGTGCAGCGACGCGAACACGTTGATCGGCCCGGTGCAATCGTGCGGGGTGATGGAAAGGTGATAGGTATCGGCCAGGGTGGCGATCTTGAGGCCCTCGCTGATTCCCCCGGTCCAGGTCACGTCCAGCATGACGATGTGCGCGGCCTGCCGCTGGAGGATCTCGCGATAGGCGTATCGGGTCATCCGGCGCTCGCTCACGGCCTGCGGGATGCGGGTCTCGTGCACCAGGCGCGCCAGGTCATCGGCACTGTCGGGCTGGATGATGTCTTCCATCCAGACCACGTCATACGGCTCGAGGGCCCGGGCGATGCGCAGGGCACAGTTCAGGTCCCAGCGCGAGTGGCCCTCGATGGCGATCTGCATCCGGTCGCCGACGGTCTCGCGGATCTCCTTGATCACCCATAAACCGGCGTGCAGGTCGTCCGGCGAGAGGGTATTCCCGGGCGGACCGACGGCGGCCCAGCCGGCTGGGCCGGTGTCGTGCGCCAGTCGTAACTGCGGGGCGAACCGGTCCCAAGGCCAGACCTTCATCTGCCGGATGCCTTGGTCCAGCAGCGACCGCGCCAGCTCGCCGGGCCGCTCGATGAACGCGTCTTGATCGGCGTACTTCGGCGTGTTGACGCAGGTGTTGTAGATCGGGATCGACTCCCGACATCGCCCGCCGATCAGGTTATAGATCGGCTGGCTCACGTGCTGACCGAATAGGTCCCAGAGTGCGATATCCAGGGCCGAGAGCGCGCGCATCTCGGCCCCGGCGTGGCCGAAGAAGTTGGCGTAGGCGAAGAAGGTCTGCCAGTGCCGCTCGCGATCGAAGGCCGATTGACCGAGTAGCAGAGGCGCGACGTAATCGTGAATGACCGCCTCGACGGCACCGGGCACGTGGTAAGTCTCGCCCAGCCCGACCAGTCCGTCGGACGTGTGGATCTGCACCCAGATCAATTGGGGGTGCTCGGGGAGCCGGATGGTTTCGAGCCGCGTGATCTTCATGGTGCCTCCTGACGAGGTCCGATCGGCTCGCGGACGTGGCCGATCGCCTGGGCTGCCGCCCGGAGTATCAGGCTGAGATCGCCGCCCATCGACAGCCAGTTTACGCCGCGCGCGACCCAGTCTGCCAGGATCTCGGGATCGTCGCCAACGCTGGTCCCGACCGGGATGCCGACAGCTCGGCATCGGGCGATCACCGAATCGATGGCGCGGAGCACGTCCGGGTGCCGTGGCTGGCCGGTGAACCCCATCGAGCCGGCCAGGTCGTTGGGGCCGAAGGCAATGCTCGCCAATCCCGGCACGGCGAGGATCTGATCGATGTTCGCGACGGCGTCAACGTGTTCGATCTGGACGATCGGAAAGACCCGCGCATTGGCCTCGCGACAGAATTCGGGACCGCCCAGCCGGCCGTATTGCGAGGGCCGGCGCGGGCCGAACCCGCGGATGCCCTCCGGCGGATAGAGGCACGCGGCCACGGCGCGGCGGACGTCGTCCGCCGTGCGGACCATCGGCACGATCACTCCCGCCGCGCCCAGGTCCAGCACCGGCTTGATCAGCACCGGATCGTTCCACGCAACGCGGACCAAAGAGGCCGCGCCCGTCGACCGGGTCGCCATGACGTGCCTCTGAACCACCTCCAGGCTCAGGACGCTGTGCTCCATGTCGATCCAAAAGAAATCGAAGAGCGGGCCGAGTGCCTCGGTGATGGTCGGATCGGTCAGCGAGATGACCGTGCCCAGGCAAAGCTGTCCTCGGCGAAGTTTTTCGCGGAACGCGTCGGCATGGTCCCAGGACATGAGATGGACTCCTTTCGAAGGCTCGCCAGACGGAGCCGACTCCTACATCGTCAATACAGCGCAAGAGCCCGACCATGGCCGCCGTGACCGCCGTGGATCTTCACCGCGGCGAACAAGAAATACGCCCCTTGGGGCATCCGCGCGACGTCGGTCAAGTATTCGACGCCAACCATCCCACGGCTGCCGAGTGCCCAGTAGGTCATGAGCGCGCGCTTGGGTTCGACGCCGCCCAGTGTCGGGGCGTCGGTGGCCACGCAGCGGATTCCTTTCTTCGCCAGGTAGACGATCGCCTCGGGACCAGGCGCCGGCCAGCCTTCGCTCCGGCCGTTGAGCGGGTCGTCCAGACAGGCCTTACCCGCGGGAAGCGGCTTGAAGAATCGGTCGCTCCAGCCGCTCCGGAAGATGACGATCTCTCCCGGGTTCAGCTCGCCGTGCTGGACCTCGTCGCGACGGATCAGCTCGACAGTGATCTCCGGCGAGGCCGGCCACTTCGCCTTGTTCGTCGTGCCGAGGAGTGGGGTGACGTCGATGACCCGCGTCGGGCCGCAGGTCTGCGCGATCGGGACCTTGTCGGTCGTCACGTCGCTGGTGCCGCGCGGGCCGTACTTCACCTCGTACTCGGCCAGCCACGCTTTCACTTCGGGCGCGTACGTCGCGTTGTCGAAGCCGGATGGGGGCAAACTATAGGCGGGCGGGACCAGATGCGTGCCGGCCTGGCCGTCGAGCATGTGCATCTCGAAGGGCGATCTCGTGTTCGGGTTCATGCCCCATCGGATCGTCGTGAAGAGCTGGCGGTGGTTGCCCACCCCGCGGCCCGGCCAGGAGACGGGCAAGTCGTCGGCCAGTGCAACCGAGAGGTCCACAACGTTCCGCTTGCGGGCTGAGTCGATCAAGCGGCGGGCGAGCGGGTCGCCGACGACGGCGAAAGCCCGCAGCTCGCTGTAGATGCCACCCGCGTACTTGGGGCCGAGCATGCAATAGAACGCGCCGGTCGTCGGGAGCTGGCCCAGGCCGGTAGTGCTCTCGGCCCAGATCATGCCGTGCTTGAGACCGGCGAAGTGGGTCGGCTCGCCGAGGTCGGGGATCGGCCCCATGCTGGTGCTGTCGATGCCCAGCGTCATGACCTTGCGGCTGGCGAGGTATTCCATGCAGTCCGGATCGGGGCCCGGCCAGGCCGGCGTCTTGCCTTCGAGGGGGTCGGAGCCATAGCGGCGACCCTCCGGCAACGGTTTGTAGAACCGGTCGCTGTATCCGCTGAAGAACAACACCACGTCGCCCGGACCAAGCGGCCGATGCGCTTTCTCCCAGGCGATGACGCGCTCCTTGCCGATCAAGGGGCTGTGGCCCGGCGATGCCGCCTCGACCAGATCCCGGCAATCGATGACGCAGGCCTGCGCCACCGAACTGCCAGGCTGGAACCACGTCCGTATAGGACCGGCCGAACGAGCCGGCGTTGGGCAGTCCGGAATCGGCCGGCGTGACCGAGTGCGGCGGGACGTCGAGCTGCGTCCCTGTGTTCCCATCAATGATCACGATGTCGCTGTGATACGGGCTGAGCGGCCCGATGCGCTCCTCGGCGTTGAGCTGGAACCGCGGAAAGGTCGGCCAGGTGCACGGGTACTCGGCCGACACCAGCAGCGAGAGGTCGACGAACCGCGGAGGTTGCTCCGCGACGGCGTTTGTTGAGAGGCGGCCAATCGCCGCGAGGCTGAGCACGGCGCATGCGGCCAGGGTGCCGATCGGAGACCCCACCCGGAAGAGATGTCTTGCCACGGTTCGGGTCCTTTCTGCGTCGAAGCCAGCGCCGTTCGGATGTGCGGAGACGAAGAAGACGCGCAGTGATCCCCGCCCGCCGTCGCACGATATCTCGGCAGCGTACTACGCAAGGATGCGCTGCACAACCCTCCGGAGCATGTCCGCCGGATTGGGAGTGGCTGAAACTACCGCTCCGCTCCCGCTTGCCTGAGAACGCTGACGACCATGTCGTGTCCTTCCCGGATCGCCCAGGCCAGGGGAGTCAGAGCGTCCTTGCCGATCGCGTGAAGATCGGCACCACGGTCGATCAAGAGCTGAACGACCTCGGCATGACCATGCCGGGCGGCCTCCGCCAGGAGCGTATGGTCGTCAGACCATTCGCAAAGGTGGACGGCGCCACGATCGAGCAACAGGCGGACGATCGAGGTATTTCCTTTCGCCGCCGCGAGCATCGCGAAACGAACGTAGCCCTCGGTCAGTTCTTCCACGTTCGTGACGTCACGGAGCTTCTCCTCCAGGGCTTCGACGTCATTCTTGACGATGGCATCGAGGATGGTTCGCTCAGCCCCGCGCGCTCGTAGCAAGGCATAAACCGCGTCCCGGCCTTCCATCACGGCATGAGAGAGGGCGCTCTGACCTGCCCAGTCCTCGGCGTTGATCTCCGCACCACGATCGAGAAGGCACGAGACGACCTCGATTCGGCCGTAGTGAGCCGCAAACATCAGGGCTCGCCCTCCCAGGTCGTCCGTCGCTTCGATATCGGCCCCGCGATCGAGCAGCAGTTTGACGATGTCGAGGTAACCGAGTTCCGCCGCGATCTTGATCAGAGGGCCTTCATAGAGATCTCGGCCGGTGTTCGGATCGGCGCCTTGGTTGAGCCGGGAACGGGCGAGTTGGACATCGTTCAAGAGAACGGCCTCGCGAAGGCAGAATTGTCCTCCCGCGGCCTGGAGCATCTGGAGCGGCCGGGGATCGGGCTCGGAAATCCGATAATAGTCATCCCAGGTCCGAGAGCCGATGAGAGCGACCGTCATGGCCGAATGGCCGAGAGAGTTCTCGGGACCCAGAACGGCCCCGTGATCGAGAAGCCACTGGATCATTTCGAGCCGGCCATTCCTGACCGCCAGCATCAAACCGGTCGTACCGATCGAATCCCGGGCGTTGACAACAGCCCCTTGTTTGAGCAACTCGGAGGCTCCGGCGACGTCACCTTGCTCGGTCGCTTGGAACCACTTTCTATTCAAAGGCGATATATGCATAGAATCGTAATTTGCTTGAGCGAGCGCGACGCCCATAAGGGCTAGACGATGATGTCCTTGACGACAGTCCCATAGACATCGGTGAGGCGAAAATCGCGGCCCGAGTAGCGGTAGGTCAGCTTCTCGTGGTCGAGCCCCAGAAGGTGGAGGATCGTGGCATGCAGGTCGTGCACGTGGACCCGGGCCTCGACGGCATCACAGCCGAACTCGTCGGTGGCGCCATGGGCCAGGCCGCCGCGAACGCCGCCGCCGGCCAGCCACATGGTGAAGCCGTAGGGATGATGGTCGCGTCCGTCCGCTCCCTGGGCGGTTGGGGTCCGGCCGAATTCGCCGCCCCAGATCACCAGCGTCTCGTCGAGGAGCCCGCGCACTTGCAAGTCCCGGAGCAAGCCGGCGATCGGCCGGTCGGTCGCCAGGGCGTTCCGGGCATGGCCGCCCTTGAGGTCGGCGTGCTGGTCCCACGGCTGGAAGCCGCCCGTGGTGTGGTAGAGTTGCACGAACCGCACCCCGCGCTCGACCAGTCGCCGCGCCAGGAGGCACTGGCGACCGAAGACCGCGGTCCCTTCCTGATCGATGCCGTAGACTCGCTTCGTCGCCTCGGTTTCCCCGGTCAAGTCGAAGGCGTCGGGGGCCTGCAACTGCATTCGGAACGCCAGCTCGAACGATTCGATGCGCGCGCTCAGCCGGCTATCCTCGGCCCGTTCCGATCGGTGCATCTCGTTGAGCTGACGGAGGGCGTCGAGGTCCCGGCGCTGGCGTTCCGGGCTTACCCGGTCGTTCTTGAGGTTGCGGATCGGGTTCCGCAGATCGGAGACGAAGGTCCCCTGGTACGCGGCCGGCAGGAAGCCGGCGCCATACTGGCGGGCGCCCTCGATCAGGGGCCCCGGGCCGATCGCGACGAAGCCGGGCAGGTTCTGATTCTCGGTACCCAGGCCGAACGTCACCCAGGCGCCAGACTGGGCCGCGTGGCCACCCGCTCGCCCGTATTCATCTGGAGGCAGCCGCCAGGATGATTGACGTCGTCGGCAACCATCGAACGGATCACGCACAATTGATCGATGCACGATCCGACGTTCGGAAAGAGCTCGCTCACTTCGAGGCCGGACTGGCCCTGTTTGTGGAACCGCCAGGGCGAGGCGAGCAAGTTTCTCTGCTGTCCCAGATAAAGCTTCGGCGCGGGCTTGCCGTGGTCCCGGGTCAGCCGGGGCTTGGGATCGAAGGTGTTAACCTGTGACGGGCCGCCGGGCATGAACAAGAAGATCACCCGCTTCGCACGCGCCGGGAAATGTCCGAGGCGGGGCGCCAGAGGATTCGCGGGCGTCGCGGTGGATGCCTCCTCGGCAAGGAGCGCCGTCAGGGCCAGGGAGCCGAAGCCGGCACCCGCCCGTCGCAGCACCTGGCGGCGACTCGGCAACGTCCCGGTGAGATCGCGGTCGATCATGATGCCCTCCTGCCCGTGTCAATCGAGGTACAGGAATTCGTTACTACTCACGATCATCTGGCAATAGCGTTCCCAGGGATCGACGTCCCGGTCCGGCGCCAGCAGTTGCTTGCCCAGTTCGACCTCGGGCGGAGACGGCGGACGGCCCAGGGCGATGAGGTAGAGCCGTCGGATGCGCGCGGTGAGATCTCCGGGCATCTCGCGAGCCACCCGCGTGGCCAGGGCCCGGGCCAGTTCGCTCACGAACGGGTCGTTGAGGAAGTAGAGGGCCTGAGGCGCGACAATCGATTGCCCGCGCTGGGCGACGATCGAGCCCGGGTCGGCGCGATCGAACAAGCGGCCGAAGTCGGACGGAGCTTGGACCGGTGCGAACCGATATCAGGTACAGGGTCCGCCGGGGCACGGCGAGCTCGGCGAAGGCGGGCCCTCCGCGCCGGGCGTCGAGCCGGCCGGCCACGGCCAGGAGGCTATCGCGGATGGCTTCCGCATCGAGCCGACGCCGGTCCATCCGGCCGAACCGGCGGTTCTCCGGGTCTTTGGCGAGGTGATCGGCATCCACGCGACTGCTCTGCTGATAGGTCGCCGACAACATGATGAGCCGGTGCATCGCTTTCAAGGACCAGCCTGACTGTACGAACCGCGCGGCCAGGAAATCCAGCAATTCGGGGTGCGAAGGCCGGTCGCCGCGCTGGCCGAAGTCGTTGGCGGTGCGGATCAGTCCCTCGCCGAAGTGATGCTGCCAGATCCGATTGACCATGACGCGCACCGTCAGGGGATGATCGGGCCGTGTCAGCCATTCAGCCAGTTGCCGACGCCCGCTGCCCTCGGTGATCCGCACCGGGCGACCGCCGGTCAGCACCAGCGGAAAGCCCCGCGGTACGGTCTTGCCAGCTCTCTTGTGATTCCCGCGCAGGAAGACCTGCGCATCCTTGAAGCCCTCGTGTCGCGTGCCCTTGGGGCCGCCCTCGCGCACGACGACCGCCTGGGGTACCTCCAGCGGGGCCTTGCGCTTGAGAACATCCAGCTCATGCTTAAGGCCGGCCAGTCGCGCCTGGTCTTCGGCGGGGAGCAGCGCCTTGCGAGCATCCGTCGGCAACCAGAACGGCCCCCGGGCGGACATCAGCTCGTCGAACAGCTCGTTGAGCGGGTCGCGCAGGGTCGATTTCGGGTCGGTCGGTTCGAACCAGGTCCGCCGCAGTTCGGTCTCGATTCGCTGGCGCACGGCGTCGTCCAGTTGGCGTTGATAGACGCGAATCTCCGCGACATCGCCGCGAAACCGAGGACTGCTCCCGGAGCCCGGCCCACCCAGATGCAGGGCGAGGATCCTCGGGTCGGACGACACAGTCACGATGCCCTTGCTCGAACCGGCTGCCACTCCGTCGCGATGCAACGTCGTACCGTTCGGGCCCCAGGTGACGCAGACGATTTCGAATCCCTTCGTCGGGCGCGCATCGACCAGGTCCCCGGCCTGTCCATGGTTTCGCAGGATCGCACGCAAAGCGCCACCCGGTTCGGGCATCAGGCTCAAACCGTGCTTTCCGACGTCAGAGTCTTCCCAGCCGAGCAGGCGTTGCCCGGCGGCGCCTGTCTTCGCGGACTGGAAAACGACGAACAGACTGCCGATGGACGGAACGAGGCGCCGCGATTCGAGCAGGGCCTGGCCGTCGAACCGTAGCACGTCTTTGGGGTGACCGTTGATCGTGACTTTTGTCCTGACGGGTCCTTTGCCGGAGCCCACCGGCCTCGCGTCCGCGGGCAGGCCGGATCGATTGGGCCACAGCAGGACGCGAGCTTCGGAATCGGTGAGCAGATACGGATCGTCGGCTCGAACGCGGAGTACGCAGTCACGAGCCACGCTTGCTTCTTCAGACGATTGAGTGGACGCGGTCTCCCGTCGCTTGGACAGCGCTGCGAGAGATTGCTGAAGTTCGGCGGCAGACTGGATCAGAGCGGGCCCGACCAGCTTCCCGGCCGACGCATGGCACAGGGTCGGATGACGGCCGACCGACGACGGCTCCGCGACCCGGCCGAGATAATCGACCCACGCTCGCAGCAAGCCCTCGTGGAGCGTGCGATGGCGCGCCAGCTCTCCCAGGGAGATCTTCGCCGAACCTCTCTTGGAATTCCGGTAGTCACAAGCCGCTACGAGGTACCGCGCAGTGTCTCCCGTGATCCGTGATTTCAGATGAGCGATGTACGCGCGGTCGACCGAGTCGGGTAATTGCTGCTCGAGCTCGGCCCGTCGCCGCGTGTCGGCAGCGTCCCGCGCTCGGAGCCTCGCTAGCTCATCCTGAGCCAGGAGCGGCGCGCGCACCAGTGGGGTGTTGCCCGGCACAGGGCCGGGTATCAGGCTGGTGCTGAAGAAGATGCCGGCCAGGGCGTAATAGTCGTCGGTGGAGATCGGGTCGAACTTGTGGTCGTGGCATCGGGCGCAGGCGATGGTCAGCCCGAGGAAGGCCCGGCCGACGACGTCGATCTCGTCGTTGACGTAGTCGGCGATCATCTGGTCCTTGTCAACGTCGCCGGGCACGAAGTCCGCGATCGCCAGCAGGCCCGTGGCGACGAGCCCATCGGCGTTGATGCCGCCGGGCCGGGGTGGCGGCAGCAAGTCACCGGCGATCTGGTAGCGGACGAACTCCGCATACGACAGGTCGCGGTTGAAGGCGTCGACGACCCAATCCCGATAGCGCCAGGCCTCGCGGAAGTCGCTCTCCGCGGGCAACTGGATCAGGTCGCGGGCGTCGGCGTAGCGGACGACGTCGAGCCAGTGGCGCGCCCAGGCGCTCGCCGTAGGCCGGCGAGGCGAGCAGTCGATCCACGACCCTGGCGAAGGCGTCGGGCGAGTCGTCAGCGAGGAAGGCATCGACCTCTTCCGGCATGGGCGGCAGTCCCGTGAGGTCGAACGTCGCGCGGCGCAGGAGCGTGCGCCGGTCGGCCGGCCGGGCCGGCGTCATCCCCTTCGCCTCGAGCCCGGCCAGGATGAAGCGGTCGATCTCGGAGCGCGGCCAGGCCGTGTCCTTGACCGCGGGAGGCGTCACGGCCCGGACTGGCTGGAAGGACCACCAGGGCTGCGATGCTTTGGGAGTCCGCGGTGTCTCGGCGGGACCGCGAGATCCGGCATGCGCCTCGGGCCAGGGAACGCCCAGGTCGATCCAGCGCTTCAGGCGGTTGATCTCGCCCTCGGACAGCTTCCCCTTGGGCGGCATCTTCAGATCGCCGTGATGCTCGACCGCCGCGACGATCAGGCTCTCCCCGGCCTTGCCAGGCACGACCGCCGGGCCGCTGTCGCCGCCCTTGAGGACGAGGTCACGCCCGGTAAGACTCAGGCCGGCGCGCGGCTTGGTCCCTCCGTGGCACTTCTGACACTTCTCGACCAGGAGCGGACGGATCTCCTTCTCGAAGAACTCCTCGGTGGCGGGGGCGTCCGCGACGACGCCGGCTGCGGAATCGTGAGACGTCCAGCCGATCGCTATGATGAGGGCCGCGAGCGCTCCTCGTGTACGTTCGCTGCGTCGATGAGTGAAGATCATCCGCCAGGACCTCCTGAGCAGGGACGGGCCTTGAGCCCGAATCGGAACGATCCTCGACTGACCTTCTCTTCCCAGACGTCCACTTCCTCAATTTGCCAGCGTCCCTCCATTCGAGTCCAGAGATAACGGCCCCGTCGGGTCACCTTCCACGTGAAATGAACCACGAAGAACGCCGTCGCCTCCGCGGAGCCGGTCCCCTCGAGGATCTCGGTGGCCCGGCCATCAGTGACCTCGAGATGCTCGCGCACATACGAGGAATGGACCCGGTTAAATCGACGAAACTGGGCCTGCACATCGCGCATGAGCTGATCCCGGCCGATGACCCGACCGTCACGCTGGCGATAGCGGAGTCCGGGAGCAAAGACGCTCGTGTACGTAGCCAGATCCTTCCGCTCGAAGGCGGCCTTCGCCTCGGCGTGCAGGGCGTCCAGCTCGGAGGCGTATCTCGAATCCTCGTCCCCCATGAGAGATCCTCCACTGGGGTTCTCGGTGAAAACAAGCCGACCCACCCAATTGATTCGTCATGGACCGACACAGATTGTACCAGGAGCCGCGGCGGAGGTCAGCGATTGAGGCGTCTCGGTCGGCCTCTTGATCTCGCGGCCGGACCGTGCGAGAACTTCCGATGAGCGAATCCTAACGCAACAAGGCGGTGCACCTTGGTGAAAACGGTCGTTCGCGGCATCTTGGGCGGCGCGGGCTTCGTGGCGTTGGTCGGCGCAATCCTCTTTGGCTGTGCCGGGCGCTGGGACTTGCCCATGTTCTGGGCTTTCCTCGGCGTCTGGGCGGCGTCGATCGTGGTCGCTGTGTGCGTGGTGGATCCGACCTTGATCCAGGAGCGAACCCGGCCCGGCCCCGGTGGCAAAGATTACGCGACCGTGATCCTCTCATCGATTCTCTGGCTGGGGCAGTGCGTCGTCGCGGCACTGGACGTGGGCCGGTTCCACTGGAGCGACACCGTGCCTCTGGCCGTGCAAGTGATTGCACTCCTGACGATGGGCGCCGGCGTGGCCGTTATCGTCTGGGCCGAGGCGGTCAACCGGTTTTTCTCACCGGTGATCCGCATCCAGACCGAGCGAGGGCATCACGTGATCGCGACCGGCCCCTATCGCTACCTGCGCCACCCGGGCTACGCAGCCTGCCCGTTCATCTTTATCGGCGCCGGCCTGGTGCTCGGCTCGTGGCTGGCAACCCTGCTCGGACTGATCATGGTCTTGCCATTTCTGCGCCGCACGGCCGAGGAAGACCGGATCCTCCACGAACAACTCGAGGGCTACGCAGCTTATGCCCAGAAAGTGCGATATCGCCTGTTCCCGGGTGTGTGGTGAGCGGAGTCGATTCGATACAAAGCTATTGATATCTTGGGTGAATCGGATGAGATGGGTAAAGCTTGGAGCCGAGTAGACCCGAGTTTGGTGACAAGTCGCAATTCCTCAAGGAGTCTTGCCAGGGTTTCTGACCGTGAGTATTATACGTACATTCAGTAGATTTGCTCAAAGGTGTCTTGGTACCTGACGGTGCTCCGCCGGGAGCCACTTACAGAAGGACGACATCTGTGGAGACGATCCGTGCGACCTGGAAGAATGGCCAGATTGTACCGGACGCCCCGGTGGACTGGCCGGAAGGCTGTCGATTACGAATCGAGCCGGAGACCGAGCAAGCTGAATCGAACGAGATGGGAGAAGAAGGCTGGTCGAACTCGCCCGAGGCCATTGCCGACTGGCTGTCATGGTACGACTCACTCGAACCCCTCATCTACACACCTGAGGAGAAGGCGGAGCTTGGCGCGTGGCGGCGTCAGGTGAGGGAATACACCATCGCCAATATGAACAAGAGCGTCGAGGGGTTGTTCAAATGATCCGATACCTCCTCGACACAAACGCAATGGGAGACCTCCTCGACCACCGCCGGGGCGTGGATGTGCGGGTTCGGGAAGCCCGGATTCGAGGGGCGGTGATCGGTACGTGTCTACCAGTGGTCGCCGAACTGTTCTTTGGAGTCGAATTCAGTGCGTCTCGCGATCTCAACCGGCCCCGGCTGGTTCGGGGCTTGAGCCGGGTCCGTTGCTGGCCTTTTGATCGCAAGGCTTCGGAGGAATACGGGCGAATTGCGGCCCAGCTCAGGCGTATGGGGCGACCTATGCAACAGATCGATATGATGGTCGCAGCCGTCGCACTCTCGCTCGGAAACTGCACAGTCATCACCGACGACACCGACCTGCCCGCCGTCCCAGGACTCTATGTCGAGAACTGGGCCGTTTGAAGCGGGATGTCTGTGAAATCCCGAATCGGCTTGGCGTCCGCTCGTCTCATTCAGACTTCAACCCGCGCCACCGCGCGCACCACCGACGCCTCCAACCCCCGCAATTTCAGGGGGGCGACGATCAGCTCGAAGATATCGGTCCCGATCCACTCCAGGCCGGTCAAATTCTCGACGATCACCATGCCGGCCCCGAGCAGCAAGTAATGCGCCGGGTGCGGCTCATAATCGACCGAGGGCGTGTTAACGCCCACCAGGTGAACTCGGCGCTCGACCAGCCAGGCGGCCGTCGCTTCGCTCAAGACCGGGTAATCCGAGAAATAGTCGTCCTGGTCCCAGTGGCTCGACCACCCCGTCCGAAAGACGACCTTGCCGGTCGACGCGATCGCATCCTGGTGGGGAATGAGGTCGGCCGGCGCGATCTCACCGCGAGCCCGGAGATGGCTCACGTCGATCAGCACGGCGGGACCGATGCAATGATCCAGCGGCACCTGATCGATGGTCGGCACGCCGTTGTAGAAATGGGCCGGCGCGTCCATGTGGGTCCCGGTGTGATTGCAGGTGTAGAACGCCGACGTGTTGCAACAAACCGGCGTTCCCGGTGCCCCGCGCTGACCCGGCCCTCGCTCGGCGGGGATCGCCGAGAGGCTGTCCACCGCTGTCGGCGGATTCCCCGGCCACGGGGGCGTGGCGGCCTCGAGCGGGTGCGAGAGGTCGATCAGTCGCCTGGCCATCGTTCAGCCTCAGATCTCGCGGCAGTCGAGGTCGTCCGTCCCGAAGGTCGCGGACTTCGCAACGGTTCGTCAATCCCGATGAGTGGTGGTCCTCGGACGGACTACGGACGATCGGAAGCCGTCGCGATCTTCTCCAGGAAGTCGACGACCTGGGGCTGATCCCACTCGTCCGCACCGACCTGGACCGCGGCAATCCGGCCGTTCGGCGTGATGAGGAACGTCGCCGGGATTCCTTCGGTCGAGAAGACCCCGGGAAGCTTTTCCGCCCGGAAGAACGTCATGCTCCACGTCCGTCCTTTGAGGAACCGCCGGACCGGATCGGAGGAGTCATCGACTGAGACGCAGACGAACGCGATCCCCTTGTCGCGCAGCCGAGGATTCTCGGCCAGCCGTGCGATCGACGGCATCTCTTTGACGCACGGCGGGCACCACGTCGCCCAGATGTTCAAGAACACCGTCTTCCCTTTGAACCGGGAGAATGATACCGGATCGTCCTTCAAATCGAGGATCGCCCAGTCGTACGCGGCCGGCTGGCTGATCCCCGATTTCTCCAGGGAATCCACCGCGGGACGCGGTGCCAGGACGATCAGGTACCCGATCCAGAAGATCAGGAACGCCATGGCGGCCAGCAACCAGTCCCGGCCAGGTTTTCGGCTCACATTGGTCATGGGAGTGATCTTCAGGATGCGCCTGCGCGAGAACTCGCCCGGTTCCCGCAAGGCCATGAGGGCAAATGATTCGGTTTCAGACCCGAGACAACTCAGCCAGGCTCCACGTCACGCTCCAATGACCAACGACTACAGTCTGTCCCGGAAGCCTCAAAGGACGTTTCGTAGGGTGCTCTGTGAGCACCGAATTCGGCAAAGCCCGCCCGATCGTGCGCTCACCGAGCACCCTACAAAGACCTTCCGAGACCGTTGCAAAGAGAGATCAATCGTCGTCGTCGCCACGGGTCTCGGCGACCGGGGCGAGGAGATTCTCCACGGGTGCATAGTCGTCGGTCAGGGTGATGTTCCGCGACCGGTTCTCGACGACGACCTTCTCGTCGTGGGGCCCATAGACCTCCGCCTTGGTCTGCTTTCCGCTGGGAGTATAATACCGGGGATCGTCCTTGCGGAGTCCCAGGTCCTTGAGGTCGAGATCCTGCATCGACGCGACGACCACGAACGTCTCCCGCGGCCCGCCTCCCGGTTCGTCCGTCCCGAAGATGTAGACGTAGGGGAAGGTCTCCTTGGCGGTCTTGGTCCAGGCGCCGAGGAACCCGCCATAGCGATGGGCCTGGTCCATGTACTTCTTGCGGATCCGCTTCAGTTTCGCCTCGTCGGTCACACCATCCTTCTCGATCTCGTTCCTGGCCTTTTTCTCGGCCTCCTCGTCTGACTCGTAGACGTCGATGATATTGATCATATAGACGCCATTGGGTGTCAGCATTTTCTTGATCTTTTCATTGAACTCGCGCGTCGTGAGATGCCAGGGGACCGAGAAGTCGTTGAACGCGTCGCCGAAGACGAGGTCGTACTTGTTCGTGTCCTGATGGAGCTCGACGAACTGGCGGGCATCACCCCAGTGGGTCTGGATCGTGGTGTTGCGCGGGAGGCCGGTGGCCATGTAGTTGGCGTTGGTGACGGCCGGGTCGATCTCGGCGACGTTGACCCCCGTCCCCTCGTAGACGTACTGCATGTGGCGCTGGAAGCAGTAGGCGCCGCCCCCGAGGAACAGGGTCTTCATGGTCGACTCCCCGCGCGGGATATACGGCTCGGGCCGCTGGTCGTCGAAGACCATGCCCTTGAGTTTCGAGAGATCGTCCGAGAGATCTTTCTTGTCCTGGTCGTCGGGGGCCCCCTTCTTCTCGCCTTCGCCCGTGCCGGTCTTCTCTGTGGGAGTGGAGTCCGTCTTCGCCTTTTCCGCCTGAGGCTCATTCGCCTTGGGCGGTTCGGCCGGCGCCGTTCCCGTCTTGGCCTGGGGAGGGGCATCCGTCTTGGGCGGGCTGGCCGGAGCCTTCGACTCGGGCTTGGCGGCTCCGTCCGGCTTGGCCTGGCTGGGAGATCCCGTGTCGTCCTGGGTCGATGCCGGGATGCTCCTCAACCCGGTCTCCGCCTTGGGGGGTGGCGCACCGGAATCCTTCGTGTCGGCCGGCTTCGGCGTCTCACCTCCGCCGTCCTTGCTGGGTTCCGCGGGCGTCGACGGCTGATGGGTTTCCGGCTTCGCGTCTGGCGAAGGCGGCGCTTCCGCGTCCTTCACCTCGGGCATGGGCTTGAACTTCACCTTGCCACCAGCCTTGGCGGCCCGGTACGCGACCAGCGCGTAGATGTGTTCGTAGTCGTAATCCAACCGCTCGGGATGGCCGACGACGAAGTATCCATGGATCAAGTTGTCGAGCACCAGTGTACGGCGCTGGTTCTGGCCGCCATCGAGGAGCTCGTTCTCGATCTTGATATAATAGTACTTGCTCTCATCGACCCAGGCGAGCTCTCCCGTCTTGTCATCCAGGTTGCCCTGTTTCTCGCGGATCCCCCATTCGAGGCCAATCTTTTCGAAGGACGCGGCGCTGGGGAACCAGGACATGTGCTTATTGACGGCATCCACCCATCCCAGTGGGGTAAACGCCAGGACACAAAGACCCAGCGGGATACCGGCCCAGACGGCATGGCCGAGAGAGCCCAGCATCGTCGCGCCGAAGGCAAGGATGGTCCCCAGCAGCAGGATGACTCCCTTGCTCCCGAGCGTGTCGATCAGGAAGAAGCCGGTCAGAAACGTGCCGAGGATGCTGCCGACCATCCCCCAGGCGTAGACCTCGCCGATGGCGGTGCCGGTGCGCTTGTAGCGTTTCAGGCGGTCGACGGCGAGCTTGGCGACCACCGGGCTGACCGTCCCCATCGACAGGGCGGGCAGGAAGAAGACGACCGTGACGACCAGCAGGATGCGATACGGCCAACTGAGGTTGAGAGAAATCCCCCCGCCGGCCAGGGGCAGGTCGGTGAGCGTGATGGCGGAGCTCAGCACCGACCGATTCTCCGTGATCTCGCCCAGGAGATGGTCGCGGACCCATTTGTTCTGGGGCGGGCTCTCCAGCGGTAGGATGACGAGCGTGAGGATCGAGGCGATCAGAAACAGCCAGCTCGCGTGCTTCTCGTTCTTGATGAAATCGGCGATCTTGCCGCCCAGGAAGTTGCCGAAGCTCAGGCCGGCCAGCAGGACGGCGATCACGCTCGTCCAGCCGTAGATGCTCGAACCCAGGTGCCGGGTGACCAGCCGGCCGGCGACCATCTCCAGGGCCATGAAGACCAGGCTGGCCACGAAGGCCAGCGCGGCCAGATCCCGGAGGCCGGGGCGCGGTTGATCCTCCTCCTGTCCCTTGAGGAGGTCGGCAACTGGCTTGTGGGTGATGCCCTCATCGAGTTGGCGGGCGCCGAGCAGACCGGTCAGGCCGATGACGGCCAGGACGCAGGCCAGCACATTCCCGGCCACGACGATGTAATTGAGCTGGTACGAGCCGAGATCCACTCCACCGAGCCCGAGACCGTTGACCACCGCAGTGATCGAGCCGACGACCAGGAGCAGGCTCGTCAAGGCACCGGCGATCCAGCCGCCGGGAGTGCCCATCAGGGCCGCCCCCACCAGGGCCAGGGCCGCGGCCACCAGGATGACGATGGTGGAGGTCGCCGCCAGGTACATCAGCACGAAGCCGCAGAGGAAGGTCCCGGCGATCGAGCCGATCGCGCCCCAGAAATACACGTCGCCGATCGCACTGCCCGCCTTCGCCGCCTGCTCGACGGCCATCTTGGCAACGACCGGCCCGACCATCCCCAGGACGGTCGCGGGAATCAGGAAATCGAGCAAGACGACCAGGACGGTCCGCAGCTCCCAGTTCATCTGATCGGGACGTGGGAGGATGCTCCCAACGGCCCCATTCATCCACAACGTGCCGAGGGTCAGCAACGCTCCCAGGGCGAACAGCGGCCCGATGGCCCGGCGGGGCTGGACCCGGTCGGCCAGCCGGCCGCCCAGCACGTTCCCCAAGCAGATGCCGCCGAGGATGATCCCGATCACGCTGGTCCAGACCGTCAACGACGAGCCGACGTGCCGCGCGACCAGACGACTCGACACCAACTCCAGGATCATGATGCACAGACTGCTCGTGAAGGCCAGAGCGTACGGTAACAAGCGCGCAAAACCTTGCATAAACTGGAAACTCCCCTCCGGCGGCCCCGGTCCGACTTCGTCCGAACCCCCTCGTTGCATATCGACGCAAGGAAAACCGGGTACACCATATCCGACGCGAGGGCGTCCCGACAACGGGGCTGTCCCCTCGTCTCGACTCCACGGGGCGAGGATCGGTGGTACAATGGACGCCGATCCGGCAACCTCAACGTTATCGATCGAGAGAGCCCGACCATGAGCACCGCAGTCGCGATCCAGACCGAGTACACGCCCGAAGACCTGCTGGCCCTGCCCGACGAAAAGAGCTATGAGCTGGTCGATGGCCAACTCGTGGAGCGCAAGATGGGAGCGGAATCCAGTTGGATCGGGGCTCGTTTGATCGCGCCTCGAACGGTTTAGTGAGGAGAACAATCTGGGTTGGACTTTCACTTCCGACAACGGCTACCAATGTTTCGCCCACGCTTCGAGCCTGGTTCGTAAGCCCGATGTCTCATTCGTTCGATACGGCCGCCTTCCCGGCGAAGTGCTGCCCAAGGGTTGGATCAAGATCCGTCCCGACCTGGCCGTGGAGGTCGTCTCACCCAACGACGCCGCCGAGGAGTTGGATGAGAAGCTGGAGGACTATGAGCGAGCGGGAATTCCACTGGTCTGGGTAGTTTTCCCGAAGTCGCGCACGGTGAAGGTTTACCGCGGCGACGGATCATTCCTCCGCGTACGTGAAGAGGACATGCTCTCGGGCGAGGACATCATCCCCGGCTTCCGTTGCCCACTCCGTGAAATCTTACCGCGGCGCGAGCCGCCCACGGCCTTGCCATCCAACCCGAATCGGGCGGCCGAGCCCGGACCGCCCAGCGTCTGAATCGGTTGACTCAGAGCTTGTGAAAGAATCGGCTTGCAGATTCCGAATTCCAAAATCCAGAACCATAAACCCTTGGCGGATCCGGCTTAACATTCAGTTGGAATCTTGAATTCGTTATTGGGAATCCATTCTTTCACAGCTTCTCAGACGAAGGCCATCGAAGAGGAAATGGAGAGGGGCGAGGAACGCGCCGCTCTCCATTTTTTCCCACCGCATGGTTGCTCTGCGCGTTTCTTCGCAGAATGAAAGAAATCATCGTGCGGCCTGGGTCAGCAAACGGTGCTCGGCATCGATCGACGAGGTGTGGTGGCTATCGCCATGATCTTGTGCGTCACTTTGAACCCGTGTCTCGATAAGACTTTAACGGTCCCGTCCTGGCGTCCGGGAGACCTGGTGCGTGGCACAATCCTCCGCGAGGTCGTCGGCGGAAAAGGGAACAACGTCTCCCGGGCTCTACGGCGGCTGGGACGAGTCCCGGTGCCCGTGACCTTCCTGGGAGGGCCGGTCGGCGACTCGTGCGAGTCCATGCTCCGCAAAGACGATGGCCTGGACCCACTGGTCATCCCCACCGCGGCGCCGACCCGGGTGATTTTGACAGTCCGAACCGAGTCGAGCGCCGACCAGACGGCGTTCTTCGACCCGGACCCGGCCCTCACGCCGGCCGAGGCCGAAGGCATGCTCCAGCGCATCGACGAGGCCCTGCGCGGTGACGTCCAGGCGCTGACGCTCTCCGGCTCCAGTCCATCCCCGGCGACTCACGGGTTGTTCAGCGACCTGATCGCGATGGCCCAGGCGCGGAGGGTCCCGGTGTTCCTGGATACCTACGGACCGGCTCTGGACGCGATCTGGGGCTTCTGGCCGACGGCCATCCAGCTCAATCGCCGCGAGGCCGCCGCTCATCTCCGCAAGCCAAACCTCAACGACACCGACGCGGCCGACTTGCTCCACCACTGGCACCGGCACGGCGTCGTTTGCGGCGTGATCACTGACGGGCCAAATCCCGTCGCGATCTTGTTCCGAGGGAAGCGTTATCGGGCCATCCCGCCCGCGATCCAGGTCGTCAACCCGATCGGCTCGGGCGACTCACTCCTCGCCGGCCTGGTCGACGGCTGGCTCGAGCGGAGGGATCCCCAACCGATGATCCGCCACGCCCTGGCCTGCGCAATCGCCAACGCCCTGGTGTGGGACGCCGGGGCCATCGAACCCGCCGAAATGGAGCGGTGGGCCGACGCGATCGAGGTCGAGGCCCTGCCCGCGTAGGTCAGACCTTCCAGTGCCTGACCTACGGACCTCGACCGCGCGACCTACTTCTTCTCCGGCGCCTTCTTCGCCTGCCGCTCGGCCTTCAACTGCTCGACCAGCTCGCGCAACTGGGGAACCTCCCCGATCACGACCCGTACTTTATCCCGCTCGGCCTTCACTTGCTCGACCAGCTCGCGCAGCTCCTTGATCAGGGGATCCCCCTGGGGTTGCCTGGACTTCGTCCCACCGAACGTACCCCCCATGCCGCCCGGCTGCGGGATGTTTCTTCCTTGGCTGAGCACGCTCTCGCGGGCTTTCAGAAACTTGAGCAGGTCCTCCATTTCTTCCAGGGTGAGCTCGCCGCGCTCGACTTTCTGGAGCTTCTCCTCGAGTGGCGTGGCCTCTCGCATCGAAGGCGGCAACGGCTTGTCCGCCGAATCTTCCGAGGTAATCACGAGCATGCCATCCTCCACGAAGTACGCCAGCCTCAGTGGAGTGAGCAACAATTGCAGGGTCCTTCGCAAGGGAATCCCTTCCAAGTCGAGCTGGACGGTCGAGTTGAGGGATCGTTCCGCTTCTTGTAGGCCAAGGGGATCGACGTAAATCTGGATTCCGGAGTAGGTTGGGGTGGTCGTGGCCTGCTTGATGTACTTCAAGACGTCGTCGAGCGGGGTCTCGTTGGCAAACGACATCGAGATCGGTTCCTCGAGCTTGGCGAGGATCTGCTGCGACTTCGGATCCTCGCCTCGGCCCTCGCCTGCCCACGCTCCCCCCTCCATCGGGCCGTTCTTGACGCTTGGTGTGGTCTTGGCCTGACCGGGACCCACCGCGACAGCTATCAGTTCCTCCACCGAGCCGTTCTCGACGCTCGGTCTGGTCTTGGCCTGGGCCACGAGGAAGCGGGCCTCGGCGACGTAGGCTTTGATGTGCGCCAGTTCGGCGGGATTGGAGGGAGAATGAGGACGGGCAGGCTGGTTCCGCAGGAGGTCGCGCATCCGTTCGAGGTGCGCGGTGGCGAAAGCGACCTTCACTACGGAATCGCCCAGGTCCTGTTCCTGGGCTTCCATCCATTTCCGCGAGGCCTGGTAAACCTGCTCGGAGGAGGCGTGCCCGCTGCCGAAGGCTTCCCAGGTGGACCGATACGCCGATCGCGCAGCCTGGACGAGTTCCTGGAGGGAATCCACTACGGACTCGGAAGCGGTCGCATTGTTCCCCACAAGCGGACCGTCAGAGGGTTTCCGCGCGGCTTTCTGATCGACCTGCTCGGCAACAGCCTTCACTGAGGCCGTCGGCGGGTCGCCTTTCGACGGCGTATCCTGCCGCGCCATCACCCCGGCCGAGGTCAAGGCGAAGCCGGCAACGAGGACCGAGAGACCGGCCCACTTCAATTGGTTGAGAATCATGGCGGCCAGGACTCCTTTAACGAGAGAGGTGATCGAGCTGGAAACGACCTGGGCGAGCGACTGACCCGCCGCGATTTTGAGTGACGAGGTGACGGTCTGTTCGATCAAGGGACGTTCGAGGGCCGCTGTCGCATCCGGCAAAAACATCGAGGCGAGAACCCCGGCGGTCGGGGCCAGGCCGCGGCGGGCCAACCTTGACCGCAGGAGGTCCCGCGCCCGGGCCAGCCGGCCCTTGACCGTACCCACCGGCCAGTCGAGCTCCCGCGCGGCCTCTTCATGAGTCCGGCCCTCCAGGTAGCAAAGGACCAGCGGCGATCGATACTTGGACGGCAGCCGGCTCAATTCCTGGTCCAGCACCTCGCCCAGGTCAGGATCGACCCACCCGCTCACCGGCGCGACGGCCGGGTATTCCAGGGCGATCGGCTCGTATCGGCGACGTCGTGCCGCTTGCGACCGTGCCCGCAGCGCCACCCGGGCGGCCACGCCGTAGAGCCACGGTCCGATCGCATCGCGCGGGCCCAGTTGCCGCGCCCGACGCACCAGCACCAGGAACGTCGCCTGGAAGGCGTCCTCGACGTCGGCCGGATCGCCCAGCATCCGCCGGCAGACCCCCAGGACCATCGGTCCATGACGGCTGACGAGTGCCTCGAAGGCCGCCTCGTCACGATGCTCCAAGTAACGCTCCAGGAGCTGCCATTCCGAAAGCCCGGAGACGGTCTCTCCCCGGAAGATGCGGCCCAGGTCCGGGCCAACGAGCCGGTGTAATCTCATCGTCAGATCCCCCCGCGCTGAGAATCTTCCTATTTGATGCACGTCGTCGGGGGTTCCGATACAACTTTTTCCGGAATCCGGGCCGATCGTCTGAAGGCGCTCCCCGAAGCGCTCCGGGCCCACAAGCTCGAAACGTGTCCCATCGGCTCAGCGCGGGCTGAACTCCGATGGATTCCGATCGTACGGTGAACCTTCGATTCACGAGTTGTTTTGGTGGCCGGTTTCCTGACGCGGCCCTGGCGCCCGACCGAAGATCTCCCCGTGTCGCCCCGTCAATCGAAGGCCGATCGCGCGCTAGCATTGATGCGTGGTACTGTGAGAATGCGAAAGGGACAAAACGATGCGGCAATATGCACAGCTTGGAGTCTATCTCGGAAGCCTCTCAACCCCCAATAGGGGCGGCATCATATAGCCTGGGGTGAGCTCCAGGATGGCGAATCCCCAGAATCCTCGGGTATTCATCTCGGGAGCACGGCCCGGCAACGTCCGATAACCCCAGCGACGATGATGTTCAGGTCGGTCGGAAATCCATCTCCTGAGTGTGCGCACCTTGACGACCCGATCCGACCCAGACCAGACATTTTCCGACCGGAGCTTGACTTTGATTTCGGGTTCGGGCGACATTTGTGGATCAACTTTGATCTGGGTGAGTGCGCTTCCACCCATCGACCGCTCTCGGGAACAGGACCGGCCAGTCTCACGGCTCAACGCAAAACGTGCGTGGATGCGCTTGCCACCAGGTGAGCCCTCAAACTTCGGCGCGACCGCGGAAAGTCCGCGGTCTCCAGGGAGGTATTCATCGTTCATGGATACCAACGCATCGAGCGAGGACGGTGCTCCAAGGAAACCGCGGTTGTCACCCGCTCAGAAGCGGGTGATCGACCAGTTCGTTCGCCTCTGCGAATCCGAGATGGTCGCGATGGCGAAACACCTGATGTGGCAATACCATATTGATGAGCTTGGCCTCGCACCCGAGGGTGCGGTCAACGGCGCACTGATCAAACTTTTCCAGGCTCTGACGGCCGGCACGATCCAGGAGACTGAGACCCGAGGCGAATTCTTGAAGGCGTTCCGAGCGATGCTGGAACGGTTCATCCAGGACGAGCAGAAACGCCAGGGAGCGGAGAAGCGCGGCGGCTCGCGGCCGGCCAAGCAGGGGCGACTCCCTGGTCGTCTGCGCATCGACGCCGATCTCGACGCGATCACATCGGACGCCCCTCAGCCAGAGGCGCAGTTCCTTGCCAACGAGGCGGCCGAATGGATGCTGACGCTCCTGGACCGGCGCGATTCGTCACTCCGACGGATCGCGGTCCTATCGATGAGGAGACTCACCAACGAAGAGATCGCCACGGAGCTTGGCGTGTCCCTCTCCACGGTGGAACGAAGGCTTCGCGATTCGGTTGATCTGGAAAGACTACGACCCCAAGCCAAGGCGTAAGGGAAAACGGGCTTCCGATTCCTGACGATCACGTCCGTGAGCGGGTCTACGAGAAGCCTTCTTGGATGTTCGTAGGTTGTAGGGTGGGTCGAGCCTCGATTCATCGAGGCGAGGCCCACCAGCTTCGCCGAGCCCACGAGGTGGCCCTCTCGCCGCAGTGCGCCGTGCAACCCACCCTACGACCCGTTTCGTAGACCCGTTGAGAGGGGACTCGCGCAGACAGTTCTCCGCAGCGAGGCAACCAAGGAACCCACGCCGGTTCGCAGCCAAAGGACCAATTCGCAAGCACGCATTGAGAAAATCGCCAGCCTCTGAAGGGTTCGAAAGCGTAATTTCGATAGAAATAGATTAGGAAGGGTGACGTGTGGCCCTCCCTCGTCAAGAACCCGGGAAGGCCAGGGTCATACAGCGGAGACGGGAAACAGGAGACGGGAAACAGGGACGCAGCTAGGACGGGAAACAGGGACGCAGCTAGTTTTGGCCAGCCTGGATGAGACGGGAAACAGGGACGGGAAACAGGGACGCAGCTAGTTTTGGCCAGCCTGGATGAGGCTTAGACGGGAAACAGGACGGGAAACAGGGACGCAGCTAGTTTTGGCCAGCCTGGATGAGGCTTAAAACTAGCTGCGTCCCCGTTTCCGGTCCCGTCCCCGTTTCCGGTCCTAGTGAACGTGGGGACCGGAAACGGTGCGCAGCTCGTTTGTCACCGGACCGGGGCCGCAGCTCGTTTCCTGGGACCGGAAACGGGGCTTAAAACGGGGATGCGGGCCCGGTAACGGGGACGCAGCTAGTTGTAACAGTAGGACGCGGAAACAGGGACGCAGCTAGTTTTGGCCAGCCTGGATGAGGCTTAGGACCGGAAACAGGGACGCAGCTAGTTTTGGCCAGCCTGGATGAGGCTTAAAACTAGCTGCGTCCCCGTTTCCGGTCTCCCCGTTTCCCCGTTCACAGATGACAACCTTTATCGATACGTAGGGAACGGACCGACCGACGGCACGGACCCGAGCGGGCTCATGAACCTCACGGTCCGAACACAAACGGGGAAACCGAAAGGTCGCGGTCGATTCGTCCCAGTCGACGTGGACGGCACCGTTTCTAATCTTGACCCATTCTGCGCATTTGTGGGCGTAAGTCTGTTGTACCTAGGCGCAAACCCAGGTGCCGAGTGGGAAGACTTGGGTCAGGTTGCGGTGAAATCGATTGGACGGGGAGTGTATCAGTTTAACGATCATCCACAATTCTTACCGGGGATGTTTTTGGACCAGAATTCAAAGCTCCGTCCTATGAGGTTTATGGCAAGAGCCATGGAAGCAAGTTACGCGGCGGTAATGGGAAATGCTTTCAGTCTAGGATTCAGCCAGTCGCCTATACTTATTCCCGTAACGGTCGAAGGTTCTATAGATCCACCCGGAACCCGCGTGGCCGGCGGCGGTGGCGTGGCCGGCGGCGGTGGCGTGGCCGGCGGCGGTGGCGTGGCCGGCGGCGATTCTATGACGTACGGCTCCTATTTCTATACACAGAGGAACAGCCCCTGACGAAACCTCTGGAGAACCTGGGAGGCGCCATTGTCTGGGTTCGTCAGAGCCTCTTGCCAATCGGAGGCGGTGGGATGTCACAAAGGGCCTCGTCGCGATTCCCATGGCAGTGGCTTCGAGGGAGCGTCCGTTCCCTAATGTTGCTCGTCCTCATGTTGGCTATTTGGTTGGCTTGGATCACACATTGTGCGCGGGTCCAGCACGACGCAGTCGCGGCGATCATCAAGTCCGGTGGTCAAGTAGTGTACGACGGGAATTGGGACACCGGGGGGGGCGAATCCGATGGTTTCTTGCGGCCGAAGTGGCTGGTGGACCTGATTGGAATTGATTATCTCAGTAATGTTACTGAGGTTAGTCTGAACGGAGGTGCGTACGATGCCGACCCCGAGATGATCCACATCGGGCGGCTCACCCGGATCAACAAACTAATCATCAGGTATTCATCGATTACGGATGCTGGACTTCGGCCCTTGCGAAGTTTAAAAAATTTGAAACAAGTGTTCCTTAGATGTGCGCCGATTTGCGACGAAGGGCACGGTGGGCCAACAATGCGGTGTGCTAGGCTGGCCTACCATAGGCATTCGAACATCAATCCACTGGCCATTCCTCATCTCATGGTGGCGTTGCAGAGGCAGTGTAGATCTACGATATCTTATCAGGGGGGGATGCTGTTAAGTGATCCTAATCTGATATATTTTCCCTTGGTTTATATGCACGGAGAGGAAGCTTTCTCGCTATCGCCGGGAGATCTGGCGGCCCTGAAACGACACCTGAGCCCGGGCGGGGCCACACTCTTCGCCGACGCGGCCTGCGGTAGCACCAATTCGACGCGGCATTCCGCTCGTTAACGGCCAACTTGTTTCCTAACAACCCCTTGGAGGCAATCCCTTCTAGTGACGAGTTGTACTCGACGGAGGTGGGCGCGGACCTGTCGAACGTCCAGTTCATCGAGGGTGCTGGCGGCGGCAAGGGATTCCCGCGGTTGGAGGGGGTGAAGGTAGGCGGCCGCTGGGCGATCATCTACTCGAAGTACGGGATCGGCTGCGCCTTGGAGCGGAATCACGAGCCGGTCTGCAAAGGATACTTACATGATGATTCTATAAATATTTGCATTAATATTCTCAACTACGCTCACGGGTCACCGGAAACGGGTGTGAGTAAAGTTCTCGGAGGGTACCACTTTTTCGGGGGGGCCAAAGAATAAATTGGTGTCAGTTCAGAATGCCACGAAGTTAGGCCGCAACGTTCTTGTCCAGCAACTGGTTACGTAGTTCCCTGCGCGGCTTGGTCATCCCAGGGTACTGCTTCGGCCGGCACTTCTTCACTCGGGGCTCGACACATCCCTTCCGCTTGGGCACCGCCAAGATCACCGACAGGTCCTCGTCCCCTTCCGCTCCCACCAGCCACCGCACCGTGTCCGTCACGCTCATCCGGTCCGCCGCCACACCCTTGGCCTCGGCCGCCTCGCACGCCACCGACCGCACCAGGTTGTACACCAGCGCGAACACCGCCAGCTCCTTCAGCACACCGTCCACCGTCTTGCACTTCAACACATCCATCTTCAATGTAATCTTCAAGTCTCTCAGATAAACCTCCACCTGCCACCGCCGGAAGTACAGGTCCGCCAGCGCCTCCGCCGGGTACACCGACGCGTCCAGCAGCGTCGTCACCAGCGTCACCTCGCCCACCCGATATCCCGGCGTGTGGACCTTGTACCGCAGCTCGCGCACCCGTGATCTCCTCGGGCAGCGCATCGTACTCCTCCTGAGACATCCACATCGGCCTGCGCTTGGGCTTATGCCAGATCACCACTTGATCCGATTGGCCCTGCGACCTCACCCATCGCGAGTGCGGCCGGATCGTCGCCTCGTGCGGCCCCTTCGCCTTCCCCCGCGCCGCCCGGGTCGGCCCGGGGTGAAGTCGAGGATCCGCCGCTGATGAGCGCGGAAGACCCCGTGCAGCCGGCGGTTAAGGAGGGTGGCGATGTGGGCGAAGGAGCAGAAGCCGCGGTCGCCGAGCACGATGTCGCCGGGGAGTAGGCCGGCGGTGGCGACGGCCGATCGCGACATCTCGTGCGACCGCAACGGCGCCGGCTCGACGCGCAGGAGCATGCCGGTGGCCAGGTCGAACAGCGCCAGGAACTTGGCGACCGGGAAGCCGCATCCTTTGCGCGGGCCGCCGGGCTGGCCGAAGGCCGCCTGCAATTCGGGCTCGTCGGGCATCGAGAAGCTCGAGCCGTCGAGGAGCCAGACCCGGTGGTTGTGCCAGGTCGCCGCGGCCGTCGTGGACGTGCGGACGCGGTCGGCGATCCGCGCGGCGAGGCGGCGAATGACCCCCAGGGGAGCCGCTTCCGCGCCGCACAGTAGGCGGAGTCGGTGAAGTTCCATCGGCCGAAATGGACGGTGTGCGAGCAGGCGGTGTTGCCGTGGAGGATCTGGAGGATGAACAGGTAGAGCGTGGTCATGGGATCGAGCAGCCGCTTGCGCCAGGAGTATTTCTCCTCCTGGCATGCCCGCTCGATGGCATCGGGAGAAAGTTCGGCCGCGAGGTCTTGCTTGAGGCGGCCCAGGATGGTGACGATACGTGGCAGCACGGGAGGGCTCGTTGGGGGTCTGGATGACCGTGGACTACCACCAGATTGCCCGAGGGCCCTCCTGTGCTCAAGATGCTACAAAGTGTTCAGAGGGCGGGGTTTGTGCACTAACTTCGCGGCATTCGTGTCAGTTCATTTTTCCAGAATAAATTGGTGTCAGTTCATTTTTCCAGGTGGAAAAATGGACTGGGCACCAATTCTCCTTCAGTTGCAGGATTGCCTTGATTGCGCCAGAGGGCTCGATGTCTGGCCACTCGCGGTTCCGCGTGCAGCGGTCCATACCCGTCGCGCCCTCGCCCCAACGCTTTTGCTGTGGACGCTCATCCGCTCACCGGGCCTCCTCCGGCCGTTCGCCGGTCCGGACTGCGCATAGCGCCCGCGTAGCCTGGGGCACCAGATTCTCTGCTCGCAGCTCCGTACCTCCGACGTCACTTTCACCTGGGATGCGAACCCACATCCCAGAGATGTCCGCTCGGTCACCTCGACGGCGACCGATGGCAGTAACCCGCAAGATAGCGAGACGTACGATTTCCTGTTCACGACCGACTCGACCGTTTTCTCGTGCTCATCATCGATCACGTTCTCCTGCGGTGCGGAGGAACCGTGCCATGGACCGCGGCCAGTCCCCCCCGGAGGGGAGCGGGCTCGCCGCCCGAAGATCTCGTGCACCAGGACTCCGGCGAACATCTGAATCTGGCAGTCCCGCAGGTCAGGCTTTCCACCTGACAACCTTTGCCGTCAGGCTGGAAAGCCTGACCTGCGGGACTCGCCCCGTCGGGCAGAGAGCGACCGAAGTCCGGTTGACAGGATCCAAGGACCACACCATGCCGCATCCGCCTGAGCTTCACCGAGCGTCGCCGCCGCCGCCTGGCCCTCAAGGTCAACCGTCTCGACCGGCTGGAGAGCCGCAATGCCGTCACACCCATCGGCGCAACTACGTGGGCTCGGAGCCATTGGTGGCTTGCATCCGAATCGGGGGGGTAATGCCCTGATCGACCCCGCGTCGGCTCGCCCGACAAGTCGAGCAACGGTCCCCGCCGGCGCGAGGGATCAACGGGTGCTCCTTCGACGATTTCGGTTGTACCGCCGCACGGCACGGGCGGGGGTGGTACGGGCGGTCCGACGTGACGGCCTCAGCCCCGACCGCGAAGCTCATGACCAGCGATGGCCTGCCGGAAAGTCTGGCCTTCTCCGCCAGTTCGTCCGCGTCAAGCGGCACGGCCATTTCCACGCCCTGGCATCCGGCGCGGTCACTGGGTGGCGGCGGCGGCGGGCCCTGCCAACGCGCGGCGGGTCGGGCAATGGCGCACAGGCGTCCACGGCGGCGGCGATCCAGGGCCACTCACCGCGTCCCACGGCGCCGGCGCCGCCCGCCTTGCCTCCCACGATCCCCGGCGCCCTCACCTCCGGACCGCCGACCGGTCCGGCGTCCACGCTCCCCGGCCCGGTCATCACCCGCAATGCACCAGCCCAGAACTCGAGAGCACAGGCCGTCCCCAATGGTGACGGACCCATGACTTCGGCGGCCATCGCTGAGAATCCCTCGTCCACTCCCGATCCGCGAACCATCGGCGGCGTGGATGATCCCCTGGTCGAATTCCCGTACTTCCCACTGTACACGCTTGACTATGCGTATGCATACTACTCTCCTTGTTACCAGCGTTATCGGTCCTCCGGCCCAGTTCCAATACCGGACCGGAGGACTGAGGGCCTGATCGTGTCAAAGGTCGATCTTCAGGGTCTACTCATGCGACCTCCTCTTGAGCGATGGCGAGTCGCCGCCTGAACGCTGTGCTGTGGTAGCAGTGGGGTGCGACTCATGGGGTTTTGGAGTCCGGGGTGTCGTCAGTTCCGAGGGAGGTACGCCGACGTGGCCGTCGCCGTGCCATGCGCGGAGACGACGCAACCGTTCCAGCTCTATGGCATCGGCCGACAGGATCCAGTAGCCGCCGGCAGCGGCCGATCTCCGCGCGCGAACCCAACCGCGATTGATCCAGCTCCGGAGGGTGACGCCGGGCATCCCCAACTCACGTGCCAGGTCCCTCAGCGTCCACTCGGCTGGCTGAAGGTCCTCCGGACGGGTACGCCGGATCGCTCCCAAGCCCATCAGCCCTTCCCGCTCGAGAAAATGCTGGACCAGGTTGCGATAGAACCGATCGGGTCCCCGCGAGGGATAGAAGCCTTCGCGGTTGAGTTGCTCCGCGATGGCCGTGGTCGTCAGGCCGGCCCGGCGCATCGCAACCATACGGTCCCGAAGCACTCGTAGTTGCTGAGTTGTTCATATTTCTTAACAGGCCGGCGAATCTCATGCCGGCTCTCGAGGCCGCCGGCCCAGCGGATCGTCACGTCAACCCACTCGGACTCTCCCCGAATCGCCACGGTGATCCGTTCCACCAAGCAGCGGACGATCTGCTGCCGTTCCTGGGTCGTCGTGGTGGGTGCCCGCCAAAGTCCAGGGATGTCGGAGGCCAAGGCCTCGATACGCTGGCGATCGGCCGCGGTCAGTTCCCGAGGTCGCTCGGCCAGGAACCGATCGTACTGTTCCTGGAGATCCCGTTGATCCCGCAATGCCTGCTCCCAGCGCCGCTCCAGCTCGCGGCCCACCAGGCGGTTCTCGGGCTCGACCGCATGGTACTGCCGGGCCGCACGATCGGTCTCGATCTGAGCCCGCTCCAACCGCTGTCGCCAGTGCCGTGCCAGCCGTTGCCGCTCGCGCCTCCAGGTCCGCGACGGCCTGGAGGCTCAGCTCCAGCCGCGCCGGCTCGATGGCCCGCAGCACCTCTGCAGTGACCAGATCCTCCAGGGTCCTCCCCGCCAGGCTCTGGCAGGTGGGCTCGGCATGTTCGAGATAACCACGATTGCAGATATAATAGACAGGAGCGTCTTTGGCGTGGTAGGCAACCAGCATCCTCCGCCCGCATCGGCCGCAATGGACCAGGCCGCTCAAGAGCGACGGACCGCTGCGCGGGCGCCCGGTGTACTCGGCAGGTTGCGGTTGGCGGCCAGCCGTTGCTGATTGGCCAGGTAGCGATCCCAGGTGATGTAGGCGGGGACCGCGCCGGGGATCATCACCTCCCACTCGAACCGCGGCACCCGCACCGTGCCGGAGCCGGGCCGGCCCGGCTTCTTCCGCCGCGGGTCGCGCCGTGTGAACCCGTAGACATAGCATCCCGCGTAGTAGGGATGGTGGAGGATGTAGTCGAGGGTGGCGCGGGCCGGGGGTCGCCATTGGAGCTTTCCCGCATCCGGCCCGCCTCGGAGCCGAACCGGCATCTTGATCTCGTTCCGCACCAGGTAGCGAAGGACCGCCCCGGCCGAGCCCAGCTCGTCGAACGTGTCGAAGATCAGCCGGACGACGTGCTGGGTTTGCTCGTCGGGATCCAACACGATCTTGTTACCGGACGAGGTGCGAACATATCCGATGGGGGCGGAGCCGAACTGCTCCCCTTTGCGGGCCTTGTTCAGCCGCGCCTCACGGAGTCGCTGCCCGATGAAGTGCAACTCCCCCTCGCTCATGGTCCCCTTGAGCCCCAGCACCAGTCGGTCATTGTACTGAGTCGGGTCGTAGACACCGTCCATGTCCGCCAGCAGGGTTTGGAAGACCGCACACCGCTCCAGGAGATGGTACCAGTCGGAATTGGCGCGCGACAACCGGCTGACCTGAAAGCCGAAAATGATCCCGACATGATTGAGGTTCACTTCGGTCAAGAGCCGCTGGAACCCCGTGCGTCCCTCGGTGGTGGTCGCCGTGTGGGCCTGATCTTCGTCGATGACGACCACCCGCGAAGCCGGCCAACCCCAGGCGATGGCCAGGCTGCCGAACCCGGCCTGGACTTCAGCAGACTCTTTGTTGTGGATGACTTGATATGGGCTGGACTGGCGCACATAAACAACAGCCAGCCGTTCGAGGTGCCAGGACTGGATCTTGGCGGGTCGGCTCGGGATGGCTGGGGCTCCCCTGCCGGGAGCCGAGGCCGGGGCCGACGGCGCGTTTCGATCCCAGTCGGGAAGGTGGTCAAGTGCGTTCATGACCGCCCTCCCGCGCGTCGTCGGCGCGCACACCCTTCGGATCAGGATCTGACCCAAGGTGTGGAGAATCCCCAGCCGACTGGGTGTCGGCAGCAGGGACCAAAGGAGGTCCGTCCGGGCCGGAGACGATCGCTTCAGCCTGGGAATGGACGGGGGGGGACGGGGGTGCAGAGTCGGTGTTGCATGGCAACCCTCCTTGACGGGGAGTCCGTCGGGATTCGATCCAATCTGCAAGCTCCAAAAGAGCCGGAATCGCGATTGTAATGGACCCCGAGCCGGAGTGATAGGGTGGAACATCTGGAGCGTTTTGATTACGGCTATGATTACATCCAAGGCACAGTGCTCTTCCCGAACGGCTACGAGATCGGCACGCCCAACGGAAATGTCGACCTCCGCGCCCAGGTCGAGAACGCCAGCGGCGTGACCTTCTCCTGGAACACCAGCGGCCTGACCAACGCCTACGACATCAGCGGCACCAGCAGCTACGACCTCACGTTCACCTGGGACGCCAGCATCACCTCCCAGACGGTCAACTTGGTCACCTTGACAGCCACCAACGGGGGTGGCCAGCAAGAGATTCAGACCTACTACTTCCTGCTCACCAAGGGGACCAACACCTACGCGACCGGCAGCGCCGACTGGCCCACGACGCTCTCGCCCGACACGGTCAACCCCGGCGCAGCGACCTGGAGCAGCGACGACGTCAGCGTGGACGCCAACTCGGGCGCCCTCGACACGTCGATCGCGCTACCCACCTACAACCCCAACGTCCCCGGCCTGGTGCTGACCTACAACTCACTCACCGCCGATCCCCGGCCGATCATCGTCGTGAACCATCCCCTCTCCTCCAGCCTGAGCGTCCCGTCGAAGGTTAACGCGACGCTGACGTTTAACAGCACAGTCGGCACCACCTGGTATTACAACACAAGCAGCTTCATCCCGGCGACGTCGAGCAGATCGCGCTCCAGGCCAACGCCACCAGTCTGAGCACAGGCCGCTACAGCTACTCCGCTCAGGTCGTCGACGAGCGCTCGAGCAACACGACGTTCACCTACACCGGGACGGCGACCGTGCTCAACGAGTTCACCAGCGCCTTCGGCGACGGCTGGACGCTCCAGGGCCTGGAACAGATCACCTCGGCCAGCGGCGGCGTGATCTTGAACCTGGGCGAGAACGGCCAGAGTGAGTGGTTCTCCGGCAGCCCCGGCGTCGGCGGCAACTACACCAGCCCGGCCGGCGACTTCTCGACCTTGACCAAGACCTCGACCGGCTACACCCGCACCCTGACTGACGGCACTCAGATCACATACAACTCCTCGGGCTACGAGACGGCCACGATCGACTTGAATGGTTTGCACACCACGTATTCTTACAACGGCTCGAACCAGCTCTCCTCGATCGAAGACCCCTACGGCAACCTCACGACTTTCACCTACAGCTCGGGCTACTTGCAAAGCATCAAAGACCCGGCGGGCCGGCTCACGACGTTCACGATGTCCGGGAGCAAGCTCGAGGCGGTCCAGCAAGCGGACAGTACGCACTTGACGTACACCTACGATTCGGCCGGCCGCATGACCCAGGTCGAGGAACCGCTGACCCGGCTCGTGACCATCACCTACGACAGCGCCGAGCGGGTCGGGACCATCACGCAGCCCGACAGCAGCACGCAGGAGTTTTCGTCGTACCAGGAACAGGGCTGGACCAACAGCGGCACCTCCGGCAGCCCGGCGGCGGCTACCTTGCTCGCCGCGTCAGCGGCCAACGACACCGATCCCAACGGCAACCTCACCCAGATGCGTCCCGACTGGTATGGCCTCGGCCTGACCGCCCAGACCACCGACGCGATGGGCAACGTGACAACCTCCGACCTCAATTCCAACGGCCTGGCCACGGCCACCATCGACCAGCTCGACCGCGTCACCCTTTACGAGTACGATTCCCTGGGCAACGTCCTCGAGGAGACCAATCCCGACGACAGCACCGTTGAGTACACGTACAACAGCTTCTCGGAGCCGCTGTCCTACACCGACGAAAACGGCGACACGACGACGTATACATATGACTCCCATGGGAACAATACGGTCATCGAGGACCCGATGACCTATCGGACGACGATGGGTTACACGGCCGATGGCCAACTGGAAACCTCCACCAATGCCGACGACTACACAACCACCTACCAGTACGATTCGCAAGACCGCCTGACGACCATCCAGTACCCCGACGGCACGACCAACCTCAACGCCTACAATTCGCAAGGGGACGTGATCCAGACCACCGACGGCCGCGGGAATTCGACGACCTACAGCTACGACGCGATGAACCG
>CAWJTQ010000016.1:0-637096 GCA_963845695.1 uncultured Isosphaeraceae bacterium
GGTCGTCTCGGCTGGTTGCTTCAAGAGCAGGAAGTTGGGCCCTGCGACCTCGGTGATCGCTGGCTCCTAGTCTTGCGATCGATGCCATGGCGGACCCCGCCCGCGCGGCCAATCGCGATGGTGTGCAGGACCACGCCCCAGACGCGGGTCAGGTCGGCTGCCTCCACCGGATCGAACGGTTGGACACGGCCGGCTCGTTGTTGCCGTCGGTCAAGAGCACCAGAACCTTCTTCTTGGGAGCGGTCTGGAGCACGGCATCGAGCCCCACGATGATCGCGTCGCCGATGTTGGTCCCATCATCGCCCGGCCGTGCCGGAAGTACGGCCTCGACGGTCTCGATCAGGAAGGGGTGGTTGGGCGTGGGCGGGCAGGCCAGGCCGGGATAGTTGGCGAAGGCGACCAGGCCGATCAGGTGGTCGGGCCGGCCGTCGACGAACTTCCGGAACGTCGTCTTGGCCGCATCGAGCCGCGAGATCATCCGCGTACCGCGGTCCGCCGGGAAATCCACGGCTTTCATGCTCGAGCTCTGGTCCAACATCACGACGATCGCGACCCCTTGCCCAGCGATCCATGTCACGCCGCCGATGGTCTGGGGCCGCGCAGCGCCACGGCCAGCCCCGCAATGGCCAGCCCGCGCAGCCAGGCGGGCAAACCCCCGAGCCAGATCCAACCGATCCGCCGCCGCTTCGGGAACCCTTCGAAGCCCGGCCAGGTGATCCGGGGCCGCGATCGCTCCAGGAGCCAGGGAAGCGGCATCAGGGTCATCAGCCAGAGCCAGGCGGGATCGGCAAAGTCCGGTGCTCGCTCCGCTCGCTTAGTTTTCCGTGTTCCGTGTTCAGTTTACACCGCCGCCGGATGGCCAACGTCCCGGTTGTACTCGGCGCTGAGACGAAGCCCCGCGCCTCGAGCACGCGATCGAGTGCAGTCTGGGGATCGGGGTCGAGCACGGTCAGGTGGCCCATCTTCCGTCCGGGAGCGGGCGTTGGTTTGCCATAGAGGTGCAGCGAGACGTCCGGGTCGGCTCGCAGGGCGGCATCCCATCGCGGTTGGCCGTCGGCCTGGGCCCACAGGTCGCCGAGTAGGTTGACCATCGCCGCGGGCATGACCAGATCCGTCGCGCCCAGCGGCAGCCCACAGAGTGCGCGGACCTGCTGCTCGAACTGGTGGTGAAGGCCGCCTCGATAGTCAAATGCCCGGAATTGTGAGGGCGTGGGGCGATCTCGTTGACGAGTAGCCGGCCGTCGGCGGTGAGGAAGAACTCGACGGTGAGCACGCCGATGGTGCCCAGCGCCTGGGCCGCGCTCGGGCCAGGTTGCGGGCTTCCAGGGCGACGATCGGACCGACCGGGGCCGGCATGAGGGTGCTGTCGAGGATATGCCGCTCATGTCGATTCAGGCCGACGGATAGCACACGGCTCGACCGTCATGGGCGCGGGCCACGACGACCGAGACCTCGGCGGCGAAGTCAACCCAGGCCTCGGCGACACACGGAGCCCGTCCCAGTCCGTCCCACGCGCCGGGTGCCTGGTCCGCCCGATCGATACGGATCTGCCCCTTGCCGTCGTAACCCGAGGCGGCCGTCTTGAGGATAATCGGCAGACCGAGCGACCGAATGGCCTCATCGAGCTCGAACCCGGACCGGACCGGGCGGCGGCGCATGGGGGATCCGTCCGAGCCAGGAAGCTCTTTTCGCGCAGCCGGTTCTGGGCAACCCAAAGAGTCCGCCAGCCCGGGCGTACCGGTCGGCGGCGGGCCAGCCACCGCACGCCGGGGCGGAGACGTTCTCGAATCGACGGTGACCGCCTCGGCCCGATCAGCGAACGCTCGCAGGGCGTGCACGTCGTCGTCGCGGCCGATGACCGTCCAGTCGGCCACCTGCGCAGCGGCCTGTCTTCCGCGTCGCTGAAGACCCCGGCGCGATAGCCCATTCGCTGCGCGGCCTGGATGAACATCCGGCCCAGTGGCCGCTGCCGATCACTCCCAGCGATGCCGGGGGGACCAGGGGGACCGTCTCGTTGAGATGCGATCGATCCGGACGCATGCTCATACCGGCGATTCTCCCACGGCCTCGGTCTGAGCCTGGCGGAGCTGGGCAACGGCCGCACGGATGCGGGATACTTCCTTGCCAGGATCGCCGCGGCCAGTATGGCGGCGTTGGCCGCTCCCGAGCTGCCGATGGCCAACGTGCCGACCGGTACGCCCCGCGGCATCTGCACAATTGACAAGAGCGAATCAACCCCGCGCAGAATTTTACTCTCGACCGGCACGCCGAGCACGGGCAGCATCGAGATCGCCGCCAGCATCCCCGGCAGGTGCACGGCACCACCGGCCCCGGCGATCAAGACCTCCAGTCCACGTCCTTCCGCCTCATGACCGTAGTGGAACAGCCGTTCCGGAGTCCGGTGTGCCGAGACCACCTTCGCCTCGTAGGGGATGCCCAGCTCGCTCAGGACCTCGCAAGCGTGGCGCATCGTGTCCCAGTCCGACTTGCTGCCCATCACCACCCCGACGATCGGTGTTTCGGGAATCTCGTTGGCCATGTCGTTCCCGGGAAAGATGCCTCGTGGATCGCCGGCTGGAACCGGTTCCTACCCCATCAATTCGACTGTCCGGGTTTCTTTGACTTACGCCGCTGCTTCGCCCAGAGATCGGCAAAGGACAGGATCCGGGCGACATCGAGCTCGAAGCCGGGAAGCAAGGGGGATTCGTACTTCTGGCCTTCCGGAATGAGGTGCTCCTCGTCCTTCTCGCCGCCGCAGACGTAGACGGTCAACGAACGGCGGAACCGGTCGATGACCCAGTACGCCTTCACGCTGATCTCCCGATACTCCGCTCGCTTGGCGATGTAGTCACGCTCCTGGTTGACCTTGCCCTCCGAGACGAACTCGACGACGATCGTCGGCGCTTCCCTTTCCGCCGGCAGACGACCCAGGCCCGCCCAAATCGCACGGTCCACTCGCCGCCGCTGTTTCTTGGTCTGGATGTCCTCCTCGGCCAGGGTTAAGTCCAGCGACGAGCCGTGGGTATGGCCTTCCTGGTACTGCCTGAGCCAGTAGCCCAATTGTTCGTTGGGATGACGCTCCTGGCGAGATGGTGTGGGAGACACAATCAACACTCCGTTAATCAGTTCGTAACGCCAGCCTTCCTGGAAGCGAGCGCGGTCGAATTCCTTCGCGGTGAGCAAAAGCCCGGCCGATTGTGGGCCCAGTTGAAGCCGACGGGTCTTTGCGGCGACTGTGGACATGCGAATCCCTCGATACCTGGATCATGCGACTCCGAGCGAGTACCGTGACTCTTCCTTATTCTACCCCAATCTCGGCAACAGCACGACCCGACTTGTACGGGCCGAATTGACCGCCGCGGGGCCAGGGGACACAATGAAGCAGTTGACCTCTGTACCTACGGAGCGAGCCGATGCCTTCCCCGTTTCCCGGAATGGACCCGTACCTTGAACACCCGCGCTGGTTTCACGGGTTCCATAACAAACTGATCACGCACATCGAGGAGCAGCTCCAGCCCCTGCTCCCGGATACGTATTACGCGGATTCCGGCCAAAGGGTCTGGTTGGGAGTGACGCGGCGCGCCGTCGAACCCGATGTCAAGGTGATGCGAAAGGCCGAGGTGCCGCGCCGAAGTCGAGATCAAGGGGGAGTGGCGGTTGCCGAGCCCGTGGTGCGGACCGAGCCCGAAGCCAGCCAGCCGGTGCTCATCGCCGTCGAGGACGTCGGCGGCGATGAGCACATCGAAACATTTGTGGAGATCCGCGCGATTGGGAGCGGGCAAGATCGACTGGTGGCCACCATCGAGGTCGTCAGCCTGTCCAACAAGACCCCGAGCCACTCGCGCTTCGATAAGTATCGTAAGAAGCAACGACGACTCCTTGCGGGCCAAGTCCAGCTCATCGAGATTGATTTGTTGCGCAGGGACGCACGTCACTGCGGTTCCCTGTCAAATCGCGCGCGAGAAGGCCGGGCCATTCGACTATCACGTCTCGGTCCACCGCTTCGACCGGCCCAAGGACTATTTCGTCTATCCGATCCGACTGGACCAGCGGCTGCCGGCGATCATGATTCCTCTGTTGCCGGAGGATCCCGAACTCCTCCTGGATTTGCAGGCGGTCTTCAACCAGACCTACGACCTGGGAGCCTATCGCAAGGTGATCCGCTATGGCGAGGAGCCCATCAAGCCAGCCCTGCGACCCGAACAGGCCAAGTGGGTCAAGACAGTCTTGCAACCCACCGGTGTGGACAAACCCTCGAATCCCGAGCCGGTTGCACGGGAACAGACCGACGAGACAACCGGAAAAAAGGAAGGTTCATGACTCAATCTGAAATCCGAATCGGAGTCATCGGTTGCGGAGGCTTTGGGCTTTATGCGCTCCAGCAGTTCGCCCAGGTGCCCGGCGTGACGCTGACCGGCATGGCGGGTACGCACCGGCAGGCCGCCATCGCCGCCGCGCGACGGTTCGGCATTCCCGATATCGAGGAGGTCGACAAGCTCCTGGCGCGCGACGACGTTGACCTGGTGTACATCGCGACCCCGCCGTTTCTCCACCATCCCCAGGCGATCGCGGCGCTCGAAGCCGGCAAACACGTCATCTGCGAGAAGCCGCTGGCGATGACGCTCGAGCAGGCCGACGCCATGATCGCCGCAGGCCGTAAACATGACCGATTGGTCGTCGCCAACCTGATGCAACGGTACAATCCGATTTATGACGCGGTCGACGGCCTGGTTCGATCGAAGGTGCTGGGCGAGGTGCTGCACGGTACTTTCGAGAACTATGCCTCGGATGAGAACCTCCCTCCCGAGCACTGGTTCTGGGACCGCTCCAAGAGTGGCGGGATCTTCATCGAGCACGGCGTGCACTTCTTCGACCTGTTTACCGGCTGGCTGGGTCCCGGGACGATCGCCGCCGCGCAGCGCGGCATCCGCCCCGGATCCTCGCCGCCGATCGAGGAGCACGTCCAATGCACCGTGCGCTACCAGCCAGACGTCCTCGTGAACTTCTACCACGGCTTCCACCAGACCGGCCGGATGGATCGCCAGGAGCTGCGACTGGTCTTCGAACGTGGCGATGTGACGCTCTATGATTGGGTCCCGACCCGAGCCCGCATTCACGCGATCGCCGATGAAGCCCAGACCCGTATCCTCTGCCAGCTCTTCGCGGGCGCGCGGCTCGACGTTTCGGCATCCTATTCTCCCAAGGACCGGGCCTGCGAGGGACGCCACAAGAGCCTCGACGTTTACCAGATGATCGAACTCTCTTACGGGGAGGGGACGAACAAGTCGCACCGATACGGCGAGCTCTTGCGCAGTATGATGGCCGACCAGATCGCCTGGATCCGCGACCATTCCCACCCCCGACGAATTCACGGAGACAACGGCCGCGACTCGCTGGCTGTCGCCCTCGATGCGGATCGGCTGGCTCAGGCTTGAATCACGCTGGGCGCGGGTCTCCCGACCCCGCCTATGGCTCGACCGAAGGTCTCCAGCCATTGTGCAAAGGAATCTCCGATGCTCTTGAAGCGAGAGTTCGAGCGTTTATTGCTCCGCCCGTCCGACCTGAAGCCGTCGCGCGAGGACTTCGAAGTCGTCGGGGTATTCAATCCGGGAGCGATCCGCGCGGGGGACGAAGTGATCCTGTTGGTCCGGGTGGCGGAACGTCCCCGCGAGCGCCGAGCGGGTTTCACGGCGTCACCGCGATGGGCCCCGGGCGAGGGCTTGACGATCGATTGGCTGCCCGACGATTCGATCGAGGTGCTCGATCCCCGGGTCGTGAAGAACAAAGCCGACGGCCTCGTGCGGCTGACGTTCATATCCCACCTTCGCGTGGTGTTGTGCGGCGATGGCCGGTCGGTGAAGGAAGTGACCGACGTCCGGTTCCTGCCCGAGTCGGAGATGGAGGAGTTCGGGGTCGAGGACCCGCGGATCACGGCACTCGATAATCGTTATGTATTCACTTATGTTTCCGTATCGCGCCACGGTGCGGCCACGGCACTGGCCTCGACGACGGACTTCCATCACTTCGAGCGGCATGGCGTGATCTTCTGCCCCGAGAACAAGGACGTGGTTCTGTTCCCTGAGCCGATCGGCGATGAGTTTGTCGCGCTCCATCGCCCGAACGCGGCCACACCGTTCTGCCGGCCCGAGATGTGGGTCGCGCGGTCACGCGACCTGGTCCACTGGGGCCGGCACGAGTGCCTGCACGGCGGCGACGCCGAGTGGGAGACCGGCCGGGTCGGCGCCGGGACGCCGCCGGTGCGGGTGGATGGCGGATGGCTGGAGATTTACCACGGCAACCGCCAGCCGACCCGACCCGGTGAGGTGGGAATCTATTCGACCGGTGTCCTCTTCCTCGACGCCGACAACCCAGCGAAGGTCCTCCGCCGCACGGCCGCGTCGGTTTTCGAGCCCACAGCCGATTTCGAACGAAAGGGCTTTGTCCCTGATGTCGTGTTCCCCACGGGCATCGTCGAGACAGAGCACTCCTATCTGGTCTACTATGGTGCGGCCGATTCGTGCACGGCCGTCGTCGAGTTTTCGAGAGACGAGGTCTTGAGCGCCCTCGGATTACCTTCGAGAAGTGGCACAGGGAAGCCGTACTCTCTTGGCCATTAACGATCGAGTGGACCGCAACGGTCGGGCTCAACCGCCGCTGAGGGCTCCGTAGAGCAGTCGACGCGTCTTCCGCAGACCGTTCTCGATCTCCTCCAGGCCGCCGAGATTCATCACTTTGAAAAGCAAGACGTCGATATCAGCCTCCAAGGCGGCCAGTTGATTGTGCCGGCTACCGGCCTTTGCACGTGGCTCCTCCACCGATCTCCCGTTGCTGGGAACCGACAAGACCACCACCTGAGCCGACTTGGGCTTCCGCCCCCTCTTCTTCCCGGTATACTTGGGCTTCTCGGCGGTTGCCTTCGTGGAGCCCTTGGGACGCCCACCGCGCAGGTTCCCCGCCAGGCCCATTTCCGACCTCATCTTGTTGACCAAGGTCTCGCTGATCGTCCCTTCATGTCCGGACTTCACCCATTCGTCCTTGACAGTCTTGGCATTCGCTCGTGCGTTCTTTGTCAACACATCCCTGACAAAATCGGTCTTCCCTTGGTTCCGCGGAATAACGGTCGCCGCTGTCGCCATGATTGCATCTCCTGGTGGCCATGTTGTGTGTTTCACTGTCCGCAGTATAACGTGCGAGTCACTACAGAATATACAGTCTCGCGGGAATACGCGGAGGAGGTCGTTCAAGAATCAGGCCACGCGCGAGTTGTGCGAATCTCGAAAAAAGGCGGGTCGGAGGTAGGAATCCCGTAGGATCCTGGGAGAATCCTTCTGTGATACTCGGAGGAGATGATTGGGGCCCTGGATTCTGTCTCGCGGCGCGACGACTCGCGAAGACCCTTCGGTTTGCTCGTCAGACCCAGTCGAAAGGATTGGTCGTTCCAGAGTCGTTGTATGGCGGATCAGTAGGGATTTACAGGATCTGTCCTGTCTGAGCCGATTTCCTTTGTCAGAAATGGAGTGATACGCAATCCGATGACACCATGGCGCATGATGAGCTTATTGTTGCTTTCGATCTACGTCCTGTTCCTGTTCGACCTCACACTGTTCCAGTTTCCAACGGGTCATCCGCGGCCAAATCTCATCCCTTTGCGTTCGATCGTTGGGGATTGGAGGACCGGTGGCTGGATATTCGTGGTCAATTTCCTGGGGAATATCGTGGCCTTCCTGCCGATCGGGGTGCTGCTGTCAGTGGCCCGGCCCGGGCGGACAACGGTATGGCATGCGGCCTCATTCAGTTTGTTGCTCAGTGCGATCATCGAGTCAGGACAGTATATCTCCGGGCATCGCGTTGCCGATGTGGATGATTTGATCCTCAACACTCTCGGGGGGCTCCTGGGGTACGTGACCCTCCAATGTCTGGGACGCCACTCCGCGATCCGGGACGGACGAGACAACGCCCGGTATTCCGGCTCGGCGTTCGAGACGACCAGATCGGATCACGCGCTCAAGTGACGAGGTGATTCTGTGACGCCGTTGCCGCAGCCGGCTCGGCCCGGAATCTGGGCTGTAGGAGAGTGCTGGCCGCGTGATCCGCCGATCCGCGCGGTTGGATACCGATCAGCCGAGGCGACGGTCGAAAAACGAGATGGGCGGTTCCTACATCGAAGCAGACCAGGAATCGCGACCGGCTCCGACGAGAGTCTTGAATGTCTCGGCGCCCGCAGCGGTATCGACGATGTCCCTCTTCTCGTCCGCCAATGCGGGCGCCGAGAAAATCAACGCTGCAACTGCGAAAATGCTGAGATTAGGTGCGCATCGAATCTCCCTCTCTTGTAAAGTACGATTCGTGTTGACAAACCACGGTGACAGCCGAATTTGATCCGAAAGTGAACCGGCCGTCATCTGCCTGGGGTGTTACAGGCAGAGTCCGGCGGTCGTCTCGAGCGCTTCACGATTAGGCCGTACACGCGCGGCCCGCCCCTCGTCGTTAGGGGAAAAGGGATTTGCCTTCGTTTCCTCGCCTTACGGAGGGGGCAGGGGGGTGGTTTCGCTTCGGCCCTGACATGGGAGGAATCCAAGCGCGAGCCGTTCTCGTGGTCAGAGAGTTCAGCGTCCGCGTGGCTCACGCGACCATTACGACGAAGTGGACCGCAAGGCGTGGAGGGTGATCAGTTGCTGTTGTCGTGGGTGAGGCTACGAAACGTGCGCCCGTGACGATTTCTCGGATCGCATGAGGTCCTTTGCGTCTGCTTCGACCGGCCATCGACCACTCTACTTGGCGCCGGGCTTGCCGCGGGCCGGCTTGGCAGGATGAGTGGGCTCCTTGGCGACTGTGCGGGGCGGGGTGGTTTTCTTGACGGGACTCGGTGCCGGGGCGGGGACCGACGGCGATGCTGCGTCATCGGGTCGGGCCTGGGATGTCCTGGCTTCGTCCTTCTCCTTGGTGGGGCGAGTCTTGGCGGACCGGGCGGGGTTGGCCGAGTCGGGGGCCGCGAGCTCCTGTTTGCGCATCTGGACGAAGTGGCAGATCTTGCGAAGCTCGCAATGGGGGCAATCGGGCTCGCCGCCCACGCAGGTGTCGTTGGCGAGGTCTTCGAGCAAGTCGAGGAACTCGGCGCCTCGATTCTTGGGGACGGCCCGTTCCAGCACGGCGCGGAGATCCGGGATCGTGGACTCGTTGATCCCCAGCCGTTCCAGGGCTCGGTGCGTGTGCTTGTCGATCGGGATTGCGTGGCCGCCCAATGCTTGCTGGATCACGGTGGCTGTGACGTAGTCCGACGCGAAGGCGTCGTAGGTCTGGAGGACCTTGAGGGCCTCTTTGAGTGGTTTCTTGGCCAGAGCATCCAGGTTGAAGCCGTAGGTCCGGTTAAAGAGCTGGCGGAGGAAGCGGCGGATGCGCCGCGCCCGTTCCTCAGGCTCGGGGATCCCGGCCAAGCTCTCCTGGATCTCATCGAGGCTACTGACCCGCACCTCATTCCAGTCGAAGAACTCGTCCTTGAATCGCGACAGAGCCTGGTTGGCGTGCTCGCGACTCGTGTCTTCGTGGCAGATCCCATAGACGACTGCCTTGAGGACCGAAAGCCGGGAGGCGTTGCGGTCGCCCTTGAGCTTGTAGCGTCGCTTGAGAAGCGTGTAGACGTCGGTGAGGAACTGAGCCTTGCTTTGTGTTGCCATGAGCCTATTCTACTGGGTGATAAGGCGAAACCTGGCGGGATTGTGGAGGCCATCGGTTCAGCGAGGGTCGGCGTCATCCCGCCAGGAATCGTCCCGACCGCTGCGGAGTGGCCATTGGGCCGCCCGCCCGCGGCCCGGACATTCCGGATTCCGGCAGGGGGACGTCGGTCTACGAGTCCTCTGACTCTCCACCCTCATCGCCGGTCTCCATCGCGGCTGCGGGGATGAGTCCACTCGGGGAAGCCTCCGCCTTCTGATCCGAGGCGATGGCTTCGTCGATCAGACGCCCGATCTCGATCGATTTCTTCACCCGGTCATCGGACTGGAAGCTCAGGACCGGGGTGAATCGCGTCTGGAGCCGCGCCGCCACCCGCGCCTGGAGGAAGCCCGTCGCGTGATTCAGGCCCTCCAGCGCCCGCCGCTGCTCGGCCTCCGTTCCCATGACCGATACGTAAGCCTTGGCCTGGCGCAGGTCGCCCGAAACCTCGACGCGGAGCACGGTGACGGACCGCACGCGCGGATCGGCCACGTCGAACAGGATCGCCGTGGCGACCACTTCGCGAATCGCTTCGGCCATGCGAAGGCTGCGGTGTGAGGGCATCAATTCACCTCGGTAGGCAGTAGGCGGCAGGCCGGAGGCAGTGAAGTCGAGGAAGAAAAGAAGCCGGTACGGTCCGATCTTTACTGGCTACTACCTACGACCTGCTGCCTACCGCCGACTCGGTCAGAGCGTGCGGCGGATGACATCGATCCGGTAAGCTTCGATGACGTCGCCGACCTTGATGTCGTCGAAGTTACCGACCTTGATGCCGCACTCGAAGTTCTGCGGGACCTCCTTGACGTCCTCCTTGAACCGCTTGAGGGCCTCGATGGCGCCCTTGTAGACCTCGCGGCCTTCGCGGATGAGGCGGACCTTGGCCGAGCGCTCGATGGTTCCCTGGGTGACGAAGCAGCCGGCGACGGCCCCGACCCTGGAAATCTTGAAGACCTGGCGGACCACAGCGCGGCCGAGGTGGACCTCCTTGACCTCGGGGACGAGCATCCCTTCGACGGCCTTCTTGATGTCGTCGGTGACCTGGTAGATGATGTCGTATCGGCGGATCTCGATATTCTTGTCCTCGGCCATCGCGATCGCCCGGTCCTCGGGTGCGACGCGGAAGCCGATGACGATGGCCTGGGAGGCGTCGGCCAGAACGATGTCGCTCTCGCTGATCCCGCCCACGGCCTTGAGGAGGATCCGGACGGGGACCTCCTCGTTCTGGAGCTTCTCGAGTTCCTTGGTGAGGGCCTCGATGGAGCCCTGGACGTCGGCCTTGAGGATGAGATTGAGGCTCTTGATCTTCTGCTCGGCCATCTTGCTGTAGAGATTCTCGAGCGTGACGGCCTGACGATCGGCGTGAGCGGCGTCGCGGGCACGGTTGCGGCGGGCCTCGGCGACCTCGCGGGCACGCGAGATGTCGTCGACGACGCCGAAGTCCTCGCCGGCGGAGGGGACGATGTCGAGCCCGGAGACTTCGACGGGGGTCGAGGGCCCGGCGTGGTCGATGGATCGGCCCTTGTCGTTGAACAAAGAGCGGACCCGACCGTAGCTGGCACCGCAGACGATGACTTCGCCGACGTGGAGGGTCCCTTCCTGAACGAGCACGGTCGCGACGACGCCGCGGCCCTCGGAAAGTGAGGCCTCCAGGCAGGTCCCCTTGGCCGCCCGGTTGGGATCGGCTCTCAGCTCATGCAGTTCGGCGATGGTCTCGAGGGTCTCGAGCAATTCGGGGATGCCTTGACCGGTCGTCGCCGAGGTCTTGGCCACCTCGATGTCGCCGCCCCACTCGATTGGGTGGAGGCCCTGCTGCGACAGCTCACCGTAGATCTTGTTGATGTTGGACGCGGTATCGACGTTGGGCAGGTCGATCTTGTTGAGGGCCACGACGATCGGCACCTCGGCGGCCTTGGCGTGGGCGATCGCCTCGACGGTCTGAGGCATGACACCGTCGTCGGCGGCGACGACGAGCACGACGATGTCGGTGACGTTGGCACCGCGGGCGCGCATCGAGGTGAACGCCTCGTGGCCGGGGGTATCGACGAAGGTAATCGGCCGGCCTTTGGACTCAACCTGGTAGGCGCCGATGTGCTGGGTAATGCCGCCACTTTCGGAGTCCACGACGTTCGACTTGCGGATCCGGTCTAGCAGCGAAGTCTTGCCGTGGTCGACATGACCCAGGATGGTGATGACCGGGGGCCGCGGCTGGAGGTTCTCCGGGGCGCTGGAAGCGGCGAAAGCCTCGATCATCTCTTCCTCGGGTGTGGTCTCACGGACCACCTGAAGTTCGACGCCGAACTCCATGGAGAGCATGACGGCGAGGTCTTCATCGAGGGTGGAGTTGATGGTCAGGAGCTGGTTCATGCCCATCAGTTTGCGAAGCAGATCGCCGTGCTTGATGCCGATCGCCTCGGAGAGGGCGCGGACGGTGACCGGGGGCTCGATTTCGGCGTGGGACTTCCGGGTGGGTGCCAGCGCGGTGCGATGTCCGCCGCGGGGTTTCCGACTGCCGCTGCGCCAGCGCCGCGTTTCGTCATCATCGCCGGAGAGCAGTGCGGCGGCGGGGACCGGCGAGGTGACGCGGCGTTCGCCGGCGCGTTCGTTCCGCTTGGCGCGGCGGCCAGCCCGATCGGCGGGAGAGCCCAGGCGTCGCGCCTTTGGCCTTGCGATCCTCCTCGTCATCCACCGGAGGTGCCGGCGGTGCGGCGGGTGAGGAGAGGCCGGGCCCTGGTGCAGGGCGTCGTGGCGGAGAGCCCGAGGGAGGCGCACCCGGGCGCGAGGGCCCGCCGTGTCCGGCGCCGCGCGGGGGCTGGCCGCCTCGGCCACCGGGCCCGGCTCCCGGCACCGGGCCGGTGGGGGCCTGGAACGCCTTGAGCCCCCCGGTGCGCATCATCTCCATCATCTCATCCCGGGTCATCTTCTTCTCGGGACGCTGGGCCTTGGGCCCGGCGGGCGCGGAGGGTCGCTGCGGACCTCCCGATCGCGGTGGGGTCGCGACAGGCGCGGCAACCTGGGGCAGCGGGCGGTTTGGCCCACGAGGGCCCTCGCGGCGGCCTCCGTCGGAGCCGGCTCCCTCGGCAGGGCGGCGCGGCGGCGCCGACGGGGGTGCCATCGGACCGCTCCCTCGAGGCGTCATCGTGCGGACCCCACCCGGGGACATGTACTGGTCCGGACTCATCGGTTGGAGACCCTGGCCGCTTGCGGCCCCGGAAGATTGCGCCGGCCGATGCTCGGGGCGCGGACCATGCGACGAAGGACCCGACGAGCCGGGGCGCGGGCCGCCGCCGGTGTGGCCATGCCGCGTATGCGCCGAGAGCGGACCGCCACCGGCCGGCCGGGAACCCGGCCTCTCGAAACCGCCACCAGGCCGTCCCGAGGATGGCGACGGGGCTGGCCCCGGACGTCCCGAGGCCGGTGCCGAGGGTCCCTCAGACGGAGAGCCCGGCGCCGATGGGCGCGACAACCCCGCAGGGGACGAGCCCGGGACCAACCGCTGGGTCGACGCCATCGGCGGGCCGCTCGGGCGCCGAGGCCGCTCCCGAGCGCGGGCTCGGCGGGCCGGGCGCCGAGACCACGGCGCGGGCGGGAGAGGATGCCTGAGCAGGACCCTGGGCCGCACCCAGGTGCGAAGGGGCCAGGCCCCCCGGCCTGGGGCCGAGCACCGCCGGCCGAATCGGCTCGCCGCCCCCGCGTACCGGTGCTGCCGCGCCCGATACGGATCCGGGGCCTGAACCGGTCCCCGCCACTGCCGCCGGGGCCGGACTCGATGGCCGGGCTTCCCTCCCGGCGACTGACGGCTTGATCAAGGACCTGATCCGATCGACCATGCCAGGGTCCAGACTCGCCAAGGCGCTGAGCTTGACGTCCAGTCCCTCCTTCTGAATGCGATCCAGCAGCTCTTGGCTCTTCATGCCCAGCTCTTTGGCCAGCTCATGCACGCGCATCGACAAAGGCAACTCCTCCCGGACGCGGCTCCGGTCTCCCGGGATGGACTCGACCCGGGTTTGTGTCTTGGTGTTCTCGATGATTCGTAGGGATCCCATCGAAAGTGGAAGGAGGCCGACAGGCCGGCCCCTCTCGTCATTGTACCAGGAACCCGGCCCGCCGTCCCATCGGGAGACGTTCCGAGTCAGGAACGACAGCCATACCGGGCCGGCTTCGACGGCACCTCGACTCGGCCTGGCGGTGTTGACAGCAGAGCCGGCCCTCAACGGGCCGAACCATTTCTCCCTTCCTTAGGCGACATCGGGTATTGCCCCGTCCCTGCGGCTCCGGTCAGGGCCCTGAGTCGGGGTCGGGTGGGGCCCGGGTTTGGGAGCCGGTCGGAAATCACTGATCCTTAAGTCCTTGACTTCTTTGGTCGTCGGTTCTTCCCCGGTTCTGGCTGGACCGTCAGTCCCAGCACTCTCCTTTGCAGGCTTCCGCTGTCACATGTCTTTTCCGGAACATGGAACGTTGTCTTGCAGGCCCGGAATCGCGGGCCAAGGACTCTAAGAACCAAGAGACCATGGATGTGCTGGCGGTTCGCCTGCGTGGGAAAACGACCGTCAGGTCAACACCGGCACGAGCTGGTCTGCCGATTTCAACGATCCACTTTTGGGGTCACGGCACCTCACCAGTTTGGTCGTCGGGATCCTGCTGAGATCGATTCGGTTGCGGGGACGCAGGGGCCGGCCGGCCTGGCCCGGCCCCGGAAGGCTCGCTGGAGGACGTCGGGCTGGATCCGCCCGGCCGTTCCCCGTCGCCCTGTTCGACAGCTTCGGTCACGATCCGGAGGGTCTCCCCTTGATCGTCATCGCGGGGCGGGAAAGTGACTTCATGGCCCTGACTCGAGATACCGGAAGTCTCCTCGGCCAGGGCCAGGTCGTGGAACTCCTCATCGATCGCCTCGTCACGCTCCAGGTCCGAGCTGTCGTCGGATGATAAATCGCCCGCGGCCGAGTCGGTCGGTTCGGAAGGCGAGTCCGAACCGGGTTCCCTGGCCGAGGGATCGAATCGGGTCAAGGCTGAATCGGCGTCCAGGTCGGAGTCAACGCTGGCGTCCAGGTCCGAGTCCGCGCCGATCGATTCGCCGTCGCGCGTCGAGGACGGCGGCCTGTCCGTCGGCGCTCGCGTCGTCATTGGCGTCCTCGTCCGGTCGGCTCCGGCTGGCTTCGGTGGCGACAGGTTCCTCAGGGGCAACCCGCTGTCCCTTGCGGCGGGGGAGCTCCTCGGTCTGCTCTTCGGCCAGGACCTCCGCCCGGGCCACGATTTCGATGGCTTGTTCTTCGGTCAAACCCTCGATGGTGTTCACTAAATCGGCGATCTCCATCACCGACAGGTCGTCGTAACTGAGGATTCCTTGCTCGACGAGACGTTCGGCCAGCTCGGTGTCGACGGGATCGATCTTCTCGAAAGACTTGACGGCCTTCTCGATCACCTCGTCGAGCTCCTCGGCCGTCATGATCTCGATGTCCCAGCCGACCAGCTTGGACGCGAGCCGGACGTTCTGTCCGCGGCGGCCGATGGCCAGGGAGAGTTGATCGTCGCGGACCAGGACGATGGCCCGGCCGAGCAGATGGCAGAGCATGACCTCGTCGATCTCGGCCGGTTGCAAGGCATTGGGGATCAGGACCTGGAGCGATTCGTTCCAGCGGACGATGTCGATGCGTTCGCCCCCCAGCTCGTCCACGATGTTCTTGATCCGCGTGCCGCGCACTCCGACGCAGGCGCCCACGGCATCGACCTTGGAGTCGTTGGAAGTGACCGCGACTTTCGACCGGTAACCCGCTTCCCGGGCCAGGGCGCGGATCGCGATGATCTGGTCAGCGATCTCGGGGATCTCCAGCTCGAAGAGCCGGCGGACGAAGTCGGGATGCGTGCGGCTCAGGATGATCTTGACCCGCTGGCCGACCTTGCGCACGTCCAGGATGATCGCCCGGATTCGCTCGTTGGGATGATAGCTCTCGCCGGGGATCTGCTCGCTCCGCGGCAGGATAGCGTCGGTCTTGCCGAGGTTGACGATGACCGCCCCCCCCTCGAACCGCTGCACCGTCCCGGTCATCAGGTCGCCGCGCTGATCCTCGAATTCGTCGAACAGGCTATCGCGTTCGGCCTCCCGGATCTTCTGGATGATCACCTGCTTGGCGGTCTGGGCGGCGATCCGGCCGAGTTCCGCCGGATCCATCTTGATCCCATCCTTGGTTGCGTCGATGGCACCGGAATCCGGATCGATCCGGACCTCGATCTCGCCCGCTTCGGGATAATGCTTGCGTGCGGCGGTGGTGAGAGCCGATTGGATCCCTTCGAAAAGAATATCCTTGGAGATATTCTTATCGCGGTGGATGCTATCGACAATGCGAACCAGATCGACGCTCATTCATCTCCTCCGAGGTGTGCTCAAAACGCGGGAATGCCGGCGAATGGCGTGTCCGGCCAGCTTGGGATCTCGGCAACCGTCGGAGCTCCGAGCCCCGTCGATGAGGTGGGGCTCGGAGAACCTGACTGTGGTGTGCCGGAAGAGCATCACCTCTGCGTTTCATTCCGCTCCCAGCGGTGAGACCGGGAGAACGACCCGCGATGGTCCCGTTTCAATCCGCTCCCAGCGATCAAGCCGGAAGCAAGATTATCGGCGCAGGGAGCGAACCAAGCCCCGAAAGGACCGAGTCCGATTCGACAATGTCTCCGACCCCGGCCCAAGCGCTCAATCTAACACGTGGTTGACAGGGCTGTCAAGCGGCCTAACAATGGAAGGGCGAATGCTTGAAGGGATTGCGGCCGGGACCCCCCGAGTCGGCGGGTTCCGGCGCATTCGAGGGAGTCGAACCCGAATGGAGGGCTCGACAGGAACAATGCCGACGGTGCTGCTGGATCACGAGTCGCTGCGCAAGGTGCTGGAAGTCGCGGGTTTGCGCTGCACACCCCAGCGGCTGGCCGTCTACGACCATCTGACGCGGGCGGCCCACCATCCCACGGCCGAGGAAGTCTACCACGCCGTCCGCTCGACGATTCCGAAGATCAGCCTGGCCACCGTGTACAAGGCCCTGGAGGCTCTGGTGGCCACTGGCATGGCGGCCAAGCTCACGGCTGGATCCGCTGGCGACACCAGCGCCCGCTACGACGCTCGCCGCGACCTCCATTATCACTTCCGTTGTCTGCGGACCGGGGCGGTGCACGACCTTCCCACGCGGTTCGACCCCGGCCTGATCGACAAGCTCGACCCCCAGCTCCTGGCTGATCTGAGCCGCCAGGGGTTCCAGGTGACCGGATACCGTCTGGAGCTCGTGGGCTACCAGGACAGCTCCGCGGCGGTTGCGGAGAACGCGTCTCCTTCCCCCTGGATGGGAGAGAGTGCACCGAAGGATCGGGTGGGAGTGGACTGATGAGGGAGCGTGATCCGAAAGTCCGGGCGGGAGTGGAAGCTCGCCATGCAACTCCCCACCAGAGGGTGAGAGTATGACGCTCATCGACACCCATGCGCATCTGGACGACTCACGGCTCCGGAGCGACTGGGACGGGGTCCTGGAACGGGCGCGGCAGGCTGGCGTCGTGCAGGTCGTGGCGATCGGCACGACGGCGGCTGACAGCAGGGCGGTGCTGGATCTGGCACGGACGCATCGGGGCCTTTACGCGGCGGTCGGAATCCACCCCAATGACGCGGCGGAGGCGGGTGAGGCGGACTGGCCCCTCGTCGTCGAGCTGGCCGGACAGCCGGGGGTTGTCGCCATCGGCGAGACCGGTCTCGACCGTTACTGGGACCGGACACCGTTCCCGATCCAGCAGGAGTGGTTCGGCCGCCACCTGGAGCTGGCACATCGGCTCGACCTACCCGTGGTGATCCACTGCCGCGACTGTCAGCACGATTTGATCGATCAGTTGAAGAGGCTGGGCCGACGGGTCCGCGGGGTCCAGCACTCGTTCACCGGGACCTGGGAGGATGCCCAGGAATTCCTCGACCTGGGTTTGCACCTCTCGTTCGCCGGCATGCTCACCTACACAAACAAGAGCCTCGACGCTCTCCGCGAGGTCGCCGCACGCGCGCCGCTCGACCGGATCCTCGTCGAGACCGACAGCCCCTATCTGAGCCCTCATCCCTTCCGCGGTCAGACCAACGAGCCGGCGCGGATCGCACTGACCGCCCGCCGCCTGGCCGAGATCCGTGGTCTCCCTCTCCAGGATCTCGCTCGGATCACGACCGATAACGCGCGAAGCCTCTTCCGGCTCCCGGTTGGCGAGACCCTCTAGGCTGATGGAATCTCCGGGCCGCGTCCGTGGGAGTCGCCGCGATCGATCGCGGCTCGACGCCACTCGCCGAGAGCGAGGCCCGCACCGTCATGGCCGGCAAGATTTGCCCAGTCGTCGAAACTTCACACCAGTAACCTTGACATTCTTGAAAAAAGTGCATTTTTCCCCCTCGAGGGCACTCATGAGGTAGTTTTATCTTCAAGATGCCAGGACATAATGCCGGTCGCTGTGGCCGTGCGCGCCGTTTGCTCATTTGCAAACCCGAACGGTTCCACCGATCGGATTCGCTCACACGTCAACACGTTCGGGAGAGTCATCAGTCATGGCTTCGGGGAGTTGGATCAAAGAGGCCTGGGAGGTTGTGCCGATCCTGCTGCTCTTGCTGGTTGGTGGCGCGATCGCCATACCCAGCGGTGTCCGCCGACTGGCCTCGCGCCAGGACGTGCGCCGGCTGGTTGGTAACCTATCGGCGATCCTGGTCCGGGTGCTCGGCTACGTGGCCGCGATGTTGGTGGTCCACGAATGGATTGGCATGCGTGCGGGGCTAGGCTGGTGAGTCGGGGCCCCGCCGGGCTCGATGGAATCGAGGCGAGTGTCACACCCCCCGAGCATGCGGGTCCCAGAGGATCTTGTGTTGCTGGAGTTGTAACCGGACCGGCAGCCGAGATTCGAGGATCCAGGCGGCCAGCTCGGTCGGGTTGACTTGACTGAAGGACGTGCTGAGCAGGACCGGGCATCGCTCGGTCAGCCGTCTTGTGCGGATGATCTCGGCGGCCCAGTCAAAATCGCGACGGTCGCAGACCACCACCTTGACCTCGTCGATCGGCTTGAGCCGGTCGAGGTTGCTCCAGACATTGGCCTCGACCTCGCCCGAGCCGGGCGTCTTGATGTCGAGGATGATGCGCACCCGGGGATCGACCGGCGTGGTGTCAATCGCCCCGCTGGTCTCCAGCAAGACGGTCTTGCCAGCATCGGCGAGCCGGGTCATGAGCGGATAAACCTCGGGCTGCAAGAGCGGCTCGCCGCCCGTCAGCTCGACCAGGTCGTCGCCGAGTTCCTGGACGCGGGCCACGATCGCGTCGGCGTCAAGAATCTCACCCTGATTGAAAGCGTGCGGTGTGTCGCAGTACACGCAGCGCAGGTGACAGGCCGTCAGCCGGATAAAAATGCAGGGCAGCCCGGCGAACGTGCTCTCGCCTTGTAAGCTGCGGTAAATCTCGTGGATCAGCAGCGTCCCGGCCGGCTTGCCCTCCAGCGGTTTGAGCCGCTGATGAAGGCGCGCGGGGATCGATACTACCGGCAGTTCCGGGAGTGCATCGTTCGTCGTGTCTTGAATCAAGAGTCCGGAAGACATGGGCCTGCCTGTTGTGAGTCATCGACATTCGTCCTGAATTCATCATACGGAGCGTTCGCGGCTTCGCCCAGAGCAGCATCGCGTTGTCCGCGACATGCCAGGCGGCCTCGGGATTGACCAGGTGCCAGATCGGGACCATAATTCGGATCATCATGACGCGGGAACCGTTCACGATTGCGTTTGCCAGGGAAGTGAAAGAACATCTCCGGGCCATCGAGCGGAAGTATCACGCTCTCATCCGCGAGACGATCGACGAGCAGTTACGATTCGAGCCTGACCGCGCGACCCGGAATCGGAAACCGCTCAAGCCGCCCGCTCCGTTCGAGGCCGGTTGGGAGCTCCGGTGTCGTCCCGATAACCGCTTCCTTGTCTTCTACGACCTCGACCTGGAAAACCGCGGAGTGGAGATCTTGGCCGTCGGGGTGAAAGAGAAAAACCGCTTGGACATCGGCGGCGAGGAAGTCAATTCATGAGAATCGCATCCATTGCAGACATCAAGGCGCGGTTCAGCGCGTATCTGAAGGAGAGCGAAAACGGACCGGTGATCGTCACGCGCAAGGGCCGGCCGGTCGCTGTCCTGCTCGGCATTCAGGATGAGGACGAGATCGAGCGATTGGTCCTCGCTCACTCGCCCAAGTTCCAGGCCATTCTGGAAAAATCGAGACAGCAGATTCGCGATGGCGAGTGGCTCAGCGCGGAGGACTTCTGGCGGGAATTGGACGCCGAATCCGCCGAAACGCCCAAGGCCGAGCGAGCCCGGTCCAAGAAACGCGTTACCCAATGATGATCGTTTACCCGAGACTCTCGGAAAGGCTCAGAGACTCCGCCCATTCCGTCGGATCGAGGTCAACGCCGGGCGGGATGCACACGAGCAATAGCCCGCCCAAGACTCGTTCCCAGTGACCTCCCAGTTCTTCCAACTGGCGTAACAGAAATTGGCCCCACTCTCTGTCGATCTTCCATGGCGGGAGGATGAAGGTGAAGGTCCGCCAGCCGGAGCGCTCGACGACCCGGCGCACCTTGAGCCTTCCATCACCCACAGGCTCGGCCTCGACGACATCGCGGAAACCAGCCCCCTCGACGAGGATCGGCGCGGCCTCCAGCCGGTATAAGTTCTCACCCACGCTGCGCGATCGGGACGCTGACACAGCGGTTCTCATCAGGGAACTCGAGGACCACCTCGTCATCGCCGCTGAAGATTACGGTCATCGGTACGTCTGAAGACATCCTTCGCACTTCTACTTTCCTTTCGTGCCGCTTACTTGCAGCACTTCTTCTTGTCATCCCAGCCGGCGGCGCTGGCAGGCGGCGGTGTAGGTCGCCTCCAGATCGATGCGGAGAGCGAACTCGGCATTGAGCGCCAGGGGGAGCACCGGTAAGGGCTGACCGATCGTCAGCGTCGACGGCCAGATCTCGATCTGTTCCTGCCCGTCGCGGACGATCGGTCGATACGCGACTCCGTAGAGGACCGCCTCAGCCGGCATCGAGAAGGCATTACCATGGCCAAGAACCTGCATGATCTCGTTGTGCAGGTTCGAGCGACGACTGGTGACGATATCGATCACGATGAGGCTGATACCTCGGCAGAGATAGCTGGCGCACTTGACCGAGAACGCCTGGCGTTGTGCGAGCGCGGTCCTTGTTACCGGGGCTGACGAGCTCGATCGCCGCCACGAGCCGGGCCCCGCCCTCGCTCTCGAAGATGAGGACTTCGAAAGCGTCGGGGAACACGGCCGGGACGACCATCGTCGGAGCCGGTGGTGACCAGACGCGAGGAGGCAAGGTGGTTGTTCCGCCGGCTCGCTGTCGGGATGGTTCGGAATCGGTGAAGGTGGCCACGTCGATCTCGACCCATGGGCCGAGACTGCGCGTGTTCCTCGGCGAAGTAGCCTTCGGGCAGCAGCGATTCGTTCAAGGAGTCGGCGATGGCCCCGGCCCAGTTGACGTGGAACGATTCCCAGTGCCGCCGCGGGGCCAGGGGAGCATGGAAATGGTCGAGCAGTGGCATCGTGATGCCCTCCTTTCCGGGTCGCGCCCGGTCATTTCCGCTTGATGATCCGGTTGACACGCTCGGCCTCGGCCTTGATGAACTCGACCTCGAGGAACGGGTCGGACGACATCCGCTGGAAGCGGACGTTGCCATCGGCGTCGATCAGGAACGTGCCGTGGAGTGGCTGGCTCTCGAAGTCGTCGTAAGACCGGTAGAGCTTGAACAGCATCGAGCTTGGGGTCGGCCACCATCGGCATCGGGAACTTGACGGCGTCCTTGTTGTTCTTGAGGGCCTTGGTGGCTTCGGCGTCGTCGCTGCCAATGGCGACGGTCTCGACGTTCAGCTTCTTGAGGGCCTCGTACGCCTTGCCGAAGAGCTCGAGTTGCTGCATGCAGTGGGCGCACTTGCCGCCGAGGTAGAAGATGACCAGGACGTTCTTTCCTTTGTGACCGGCAAGGGACCAGGGCTTGCCGGCGGTATCCGCCGCGGAGAACGGCAGGGCGGGGGTGGGGGACCAGACCAGGGGCCCGAGGGTCGTCAGGTTGATCCGGTTGATGGCGGTCTCGTCGGAGCCGGTGCGCTGGGCGGGATCGGAGACTGGCGGCGTCCAGGTCTTGTCGGCCTTCCAGCGGGCGACGATCGGTTCGAGACGGCGAAAGACGGGCAGATCGCGATCGGCCCATCGGGCGATCGGGACCAGCGTACGGTAGGCGTCGCGGGCCTCCTTCTCCTTACCGGCGGCCTGGAGGATCTCGACCAGGGCGGCCAGCGGGGCGACCAGGTTCGGGTTCTGATCGACGCCCTTCCGCGCCGTAGTCTCGGCAAAGCCGTAGTTTCGCGCCGTCAGGTGGGCACGAGCCAGCGCCTCGGGGCGCATTGAACTGGCCTTGGCGAACTGCTCGAACGCCGGGCCGACCTCACCGCGGGCCAGGTGCTGGTAGCCTTCCAGTTCCGCGAGGGCGGTCTTGGCCGACGCGATGGTCAGTTTCTTGAGGGCCTCGATCTGCTCGGCCAGCTTCTTGGCGTCGTTCTTGGCGGCATAGGCTTGGCCCAGGGTGTACGCCTTCTCCCGCTGCTCCTGGGGGACGTTCGACCAGTCGAGCGCGCCGGAGGTGGTGGCTTCGATCAGGTCGTCCCAGAGCTCGTAGCGGGTGAGGACCTCCGCCCATCGGATCCGGCCGTTCCGCTGCGGCGAGCCGCCATCATTGGGACCGTTCTTCTGCGGGTCGCGGGGCTGTTCGACGAGATTCCGGGCCACGGCGATGGCATCGTGGACCCGGCCGATGTGGCTGTAGCTGGTGCAGAGCCACTGATTGTTATGGGCGTAGTTGTGGATCTCGAACGGCATGACCCGATCGCGGATCATGTAGGCATGGTCGACCCGTGCCGAGGCCTCCTGCTGGTAGGCAGCGTCGGCATAACGCTTGAGTCCGGTGTAGGTGTGGCCGGGCATGTGCCAGGCATGCGCGATCCCGGGCGCTGATGGGCCAAAGAGCGCGGCCGACTTCTCGGCACGGATCGGCTTGACGCCGTCCCAGAGGTGGATGCGGTAGTGGTGCGCGCCGGGATGCATTGCCTCGACTTGCAAGACCGAATCGATCATCGTATCGACCCAGACTCGGTTGGGTCCCCCGCTGCCGGCCGACTGCCAGGCGACCATCGCCGACCAGGCGCGGGCATCGATGTCATCGGGGAAGTCCTGGAGCACCAACTCGAGTCCATGGAGCCAGTTCTTCTGCCGGGTCTGCTGGTTGCCGCCCTCCTTGTAGAAGGCCTCGAGCGCGGAGATGTAGAGTTGCTCGCGCCGGGAGGCCGAGGCGGCCCGCTTGGTGGCATCCTTGAGGAACTCCTTGGCCCGCTTGGGATTATTGACGTTGGACATGGCCATCCCCCAGTAGGCGATGGCACAATCCGGGTCGATCTTGGCGGCCTGACGGAACGACCGTTCCGATTCGAGGTAATAGAAGGAATGGAGCTGGGCGACGCCCTGATCGATGAACGCCTGAGCCTCGGGCTTCTTGGTGGTGGCCGCGAAGTGGACCTTCCCCATGCCGGGCATCAGATAGGCCGCGTGTCGCGGTCCGTCGTTGAACGCCTCGCCGTGCACCGAATGTCCGGGCGCGGGGACGGCAGGGTTGGTCTCGGAAGCTGAGGCGGTCGGCTTGACTGGCTCGTCGCCGTGAATCCGGGGAGAGAGGCAGAAAATACCCACGGCGGCGAGGAATGCTCCGAACCAACTCGAGGATACGCGCATCGACAAGGTCTCCGGTGGGCAATACGGCGGGAACACACTGGGGGTCGATTGGGACAGACCGAATGCCATCGGCCGATCTACGATTGGCTCGAGGCCGATCGTCTGATTGTCGCCGAATCACCGAATGAATTCGAGACTGTACCCCGCCGCTTCGTTGGGTCGTGCTCGTCACCGGCTTACCCGGCTGATGGGAATCGGGGCGACGGTGAATTCTGGAAGTCGTGAGGAACGCGGCAACAACGACCAGCCCATACGAGCCCGACTGCGCGAGCGAGTGAATTCCGGCGGGGATCATGCGTCAGGGATATTGGCGATCGAGATTCGTGGGTCATCGGGATCGTCGGGATTGGAATCGATCAGACGTGTCGCGACGAAGAGGCGACGTCCCTCGAGAACCGGTCGGAGGTCGTAGTGGTCCTCATGCATGGACCACTCAGGACGCCGCTCGACAACCTGGTCGATCTCTCCACCCGTGCTGAGAAAATCGCGACATCTCGGCGATCGCCACTCGATCATGGGCGGTGAGGTGACCGACTCCGAGGGCCGGAGTGATCCGCCGGGATGATCCGCAACGGCCCTGCGCTGGGCTCGCCCGCCGCCGAGGGGCTGCGCCTGCGCGGATTGTGGCACAGAATGGCACTGGATGGCCATAATTCGGCAGGCCCCCCTCGCCGATCTCGTGGGCCCGAAGCGAGTTCGGGCCCGACACGGTCCGCACCGGTCTCCCAGGTGGCGGCCTGCGGAAGGCGGGAGTTTCGGTTTCCCCAGGTCATCGATCGCGGCGGCCTCAGGCGCGGCTTCGAGGTGGTTTAACGGCCATCTATCTATAGGATACCGCAGGAATTGGAAAAAATAAATGCACCTAGTCCGGAAATTGGTGATTTTCGATCCCGAAGTCGGAACTGGGTCAGGAGATAAAAAAATACAAGAAAAAAAAGTCGGGAAACTGCGTTCGGCAAACTCCCGGTCCGGGTGGGGAGTGGAAGGGGGCGAGGCGACCGCCGGCTCAACGCGCTGCCCCCCGATGCCGCCACGACCGGCGCGGAGATCGGTGGTGATCGGCGCGGAGTGTCTTTTTCCCCGTCCCCGTTTCTTCGGTCCGACGTCCCCGCTTTTTCGGTCCAGCCGATCAATCGCCATCGGAGACGAGGAGTGCCGACCGGATCGCCTGGTCGCCTCGGCGAAGAAACTCTGGTGGCTCATGGGCCGAGATCGGTAAAGGCCCCTGCCAGCGGATTTGTAGGGTGGGTACAACCCACCATCCGACTTGGGGTTATGGTGGGTTGCACCCACCCTACACCCGAGGCCATCACCAATCCGGACCCATGAGCCGAAGCTTTTGGGGGATTGGCCTCTCGGATGAGGAAAACCCGAGATGGGAGCGGCCGCCGGGGACGATGATTGGCCCCGACTGCCGCGAAAGCGCGGACTGCTTTGAGTGAACTTCCGTCACGTCGGACATGATCTGTCCATCCACGTCCTTATCATGGAGGCGATGGGACGGCGCGTGCTGGAACCGAACATGTTGTCACCGGCCACTCTTGAGAACGGGAGTTCGTTCAGGCCATCTGGCAAAAAAACATAAATTTCGAGGGACCAGCCTCTTGTGCACATCCGTCCCGTAGCGCACAATGCAAGCCGACAACAATCGCATCGTGCCAGCGCGACTCGATGAAACGATGGCTTAGGCTTGCGAGAAGGCCCATGCCATGCAATCCGCGACGGAGCGACATCGGGTTGTTCCGGTTCGCGATCGAGCCGCCAGAAGCTTGGCAGCCGCTGTCGGTTTGAGACCTGATCCAAAGAGGTCCCGCGGATGAGCCTCGGCTGAGTCATTGTCTTCAAGGAAGGGCGTCAGGCATGCCCATCATTGATCTTTCGTTCGTGCTGATGGGAAAGACGGTCCCTCTGGACCACGGTTACAACCTCTTCTCGGCCCTGTGCGGAATCGTGCCCGAGCTGCACGGGGATCGCGGGGTCGGGGTCCAGCCGATCAGGGGGCGACAGAGCGCGCCGGGAGTCTTGAGCCTGCTCAATCAGTCCAGGCTCCGGATTCGGCTGCATTCGGAGCAGATTGCCCCCTATATCGCGGTCGCTGGCAAGGTGCTGGACCTTGAGGGTCATCATCTGCGTGTCGGGATTCCCCAGGTCGAGCCACTGAAGCCTGTGGCGAACCTGGGCGCCCGGCTGGTGACGTTTCGGCGTGCTATGGATCCGGCGGCATTCGAGGCCGATGTCCGCCGCGAGCTGGAGCGCATGAGGATCGCCGCAACGCCCCACTTCCTGCCCGCGACCCGGCCGAAGTTCGAAGGGCAACCGAATGCGCCGCGTGATGAAGGTCAAGGATCGAAGGATCGTCGGCTACGCCCTGCGAGTCTTCGGACTGACTGCGGAGGAATCGATCCGGTTGCAAGAAGAGGGCCTTGGAGGTCGGAGGCGGATGGGATGTGGGGTGTTCAGCCCGATGATGTGAGTGTGGAAGCGAGGCGTGACGCGGCATCACTGAGCCAAAACGGGATCCCCTCATGAGACCACTCTTCGCAAAATCGGCTCGAGATGGCTCTGGGCAAAAAACCCTTCCCGAGCACACGAATGATGTCCTGTGCGCCGCGGACGCCCTCTTCGGCCGGGAAGGCTCGCCAACCCGACTCGCTTTGTCATGGCTCCGATTCTTTGGCATCCCCGATTCGGAGTTCGTTCGTTTTCTGCGCCATCTACGCGTCAGCGCCGCGGCGCACGACTGGGGCAAGGCCAACGACGGGTTCCAAGACGCTGTGACGAACGGCGGCCAGCAGGTTCTTCGCCATGAACACCTCAGTGGTCTGATGCTTGTTGAACTGATGGATAACCGCGACGTACTGCATTGGCTCCGCAACTCAGGAATCGACGAAGTGGCCCTCCTTTCAGCCGTGATCTCGCACCATCTCAAGGTTGGCAGGAAAGGTGAACACGCTCTTGGGGCGTACGTGGGGAAAAGAGATACACTCTCACTGTTTACCAACCATGAGGACTTCGCGATCGTTTGGCAGTCGATCCAGGCCGAAGTCGGCTCACCGTGTCCTGTCCCGCTGGCGTTTCAGTCGCTCTGGAGGAAGGCGGACATACACGGTAAGCGCGACGCAATGACCTCGAGGTTCGAAAAGGAGGCTTCCCGACTCCGAGACGATGCGACCCGGCGTCGAGTTGCGGCGATCCGTGCGGCGCTGATAGTCGCCGATGCTGTCGGCTCGGCCGAAGTTCGGATGAAACACGAACATGGGGAAAGCGCCGAATCAACGATTGCCCAATGGGTTCGAGAATGCTTTTCGACGGTTCTGACCGGCGATGACGTCTGGACGAAGATCACCAAGAAGCGGATCGCGGAACTGCGGAACCGAAAGCGTTGGAACGACACTGGGGGCCACGCCTACGAGGATGAGCGCGGTTTCAGCGAGTTCCAGGTCGGGATCGTGCAGCAAGGCCATCGCGTCCTGTTGACGGCCCCGTGCGGATCGGGCAAGACGTTGGCGGCCTGGAATTGGATCAAGGCCCAGCTCGACCGGGAACTCGCGGCGCGCGTCCTGTTCCTCTACCCCACGCGGGCGACGGCAACGGAGGGATTTCGCGACTACGTGTCGTGGGCCCCCGAGGATGAGGCCGGACTCTTGAGCGGTACGGCCGATTACGAACTTCAAGGCATGTTCGAGACGCCGGACGACACGACAGACTCGCGCAAGAACCGCGAGTATCGATCGGACCCGCGTCTTTACGCACTGGGCCACTGGAAGAAACGGATCTTCTCAGCCACGGCCGACCAGTTCTTCCCATTCATGCAATACAGCTACGGACCAATTTGCCGCCTGCCCTTGCTGGTCGAATCGGTGCTGGTGGTGGACGAAGTGCATAGCTTTGACAAGTCCATGTTTTCGACGCTCAAGCGCTTCCTGAAGGAGTTTCCAACCATCCCGGTCCTCTGCATGACGGCAACGCTCCCCGCCGAGCGAAGGAACGACCTGATCGCCTGCGGTCTGAAGCCCTGCCCCGAGACGCTCCCGGACGATCTCGTTATCGACGCGGAATACCCGCGATATCACATCGAGTGGGTCGAGGGCGAGCGAAGCGGAGAAGCTGGTCAAGGATGCGTTTGTGAGTCGCAAGCGAGTGCTCTGGGTCGCCAACCGGGTGAGCGATTGTCAGGCTGCGTTCAAGAGCTTGCAGGACGATGATGACCAAGGACCTATTCCCCCCGGGGACATCAAACCCCTCTGCTATCACAGTCGGTTCAAGCTCTGCGATCGCAGGAATCGACACAGGGAATTGATCCAAGCCTTCAAGGACGCTGTGAAGGAGGGTGCACCGCCCCAGGCCGTCCTAGGTGTGACGACCCAGGTTTGTGAGATGTCCCTCGATTTGGACGCGGAGATCCTCGTGACGGAACTGGCCCCGATCGCCTCGCTCATCCAGCGGATGGGCCGTTGCAACCGCGACTCCAAGAAAATGAGAGAAGGAGAACGACCGATCGGCAGGGTTTACGTCATCCGCCCCGAGTCCGGCAAGGAAAAGCCCTACGAGAAAAAGGAGCTGGACGTCGCGAAAAAGTTCGTGGACGAGCTCGCGGGTAAGGATGTCTCGCAGGCTACGTTGGAAAAGGTCTACCGAGATTGCGATCCTGGAGAAGTCGAACCCCAGAAACTCTGCCCATTTCTGGACAGCGGCCCGTACGCTGAGGCTCGGGAAGAGTCTTTTCGCGAGACCGACGATTTCACCGTGCCGTGTATTCTCGACGACGACGTGCGAAAGGTAAAGGCCGCGATTGCCGCCCGGAAGCCCATCGACGGCTTTATCCTCCCCGTGCCTCATTTGCCATATCTCGTCAAGGAGCCGGGGCCTGGCGCGTCTCAACTTCCTCGCTGGCTACGAATCGCGGAGAGCAACCGATACGACAAGCTAATCGGCTTCGACAACCGACCACGCCCCGACTCCGAAAGAGGCAGCGACTCATGAGCAAGAAGACCGCGCCCGAGCGGATCACGTTGACGATCGACCTCCATGAGTTGCCGACCGCGCAGCACCGCGCCGGCTTGGCGGGGCTCATCCTCCAAATCGATTCGATGGGTCCGGACGGCAATAAGAGGAATCCGAACCTCATCCCCGTCATTGAGGAGATCACGGCGACAACAGTCACGATCACGTTCACCCGCGACTCGATGCAGGGGGTCTTCGACGACCTGTATGCCGCGGAACCCGTTGAGGTGACTGTCGCTAAGAAGTGGCCGGGTAAGGCCAAACCCAAGCCAGGTGAGTTCTTCATCGAGAAGAAGGACCCCAAGACGGGAGAGGTGAAGCGGTCGCCGGGATTCTGCTATGACGTCGTTCAACCGCTTGGCACATGTCTGAAGAGGCACCTCCAGGAGAGCGCCATGCCCTGGCTCGATCTCTGGCGGCAGATGGTTTGGTCGATTCCTCGGGGTGGCAATAACGTCCGGTCTCGCGCCCCGTTCGACGAGACGGCCGATCACAAACCCTGCGGCGAAGGATCTGCGGCCTGGGCACACATTCAGGCATTCTTAGAACTACGCGTGAAGTCTCAATTCAAAACGGAGTCGATCTCCGGAGCGCCTGATGATCGGGGCTCAGGCAGTCAATGCCGAGGCAGTCCCATTTTCGGGGCGTGTCGATCATAACCTCTTGCTCCATTTCTGGCAGATCGTCGTGCTGACTTTCGTGCCCCAGGAGGTCAATAAGAAGGACGCGAAGGTCGAACGGAAGGGCTACGTCCTGACAATACCCGACGTCGCGGATCTCCTCAAATTCCGACGGGCATTCCCCGAAATCCTCGGGAGCCTAACCGCCAAGGACCCCAAACGCACGCCCAACGCAGCTCGGATCGATCTCCCCGCTCAGGCTAACCTGGAAGTCCTTCGAAAGCTAAAAGGAGGAGAGAGTTCAGTGCCACTCAAGAAACGAGCCGAACGGGCCGTACGTGGCGACACGGGAAAGGGTGCGTTCCGGGGAAGCGTTCAGGCCCTCGCGACCGGAAAAGCCTTGAGGGAGGATTGGAGCGCGAGCGTCCGCGCGATCGAGTCGTACCACATGCTGAAGCTCGGTAATAACGTCAAGATGCTTTCATTCGCACGCGTCTCCGACCGCCCTGGACTCGTCGACGACTATGAGCGCATCGAATCAACCTTCCGCAATCCGTTGTTCCGGGCCACGCTCATGCAAGCCCTGATTCGAGATGAGCCCTGGCATACGGGAATGATCGAGTTGTTCGCCGAGTATCCCTCCCCTTTCTTTATCGAAGGGGACGACACCCCGAAGTACCTGCCCCGGTTCGGGCGCGACGCCAAGGACCAATTGCTCGCCTCTTATCAGGACATCCACGACATGAAACTCAACGAGATGAACGAAGAGGACCGTCTGAAGCATCTGGGTGTCATTGCCCAGAGGTTGGTCAAGAAGTACGTCGACGGACGTGCCGAGGCAAAGACCGGGAAGAAGGTCAAGGACTTTCCCAAACGGCCCATCAAGGATCGGGAGGTCCGCGACTATCCTGAGGATTTCCGCGAGGCCCAGCAGCGCGTCTGTTCCGACGCCTTCCTGGCCATGCGTTCCCGCCACGATCAGGACTTCGTCGAGTTCTTCGCCGGCTCGATCTGCTCCGTCGCGCAGTTCCTACCGCCGGACGACTTCCAATTCCTGATCCAAACCCTGATGACCAAGCCCGACCCCAACCCGGTGGGCCAAAAAGGCCTCTCCTGGGAGGACGTCAAGGCTGTGGCGATGATCGCCGTTTCCGCCTGTTCGTTCCAGGTCCGTCCCCGCGACACCGAGAACTAAGGGAGCCCGTCGTGAACCTCTTTGCCACCGTCCTGACCTACCCGGCCCCCTCGGCCAACTACCGCGGCGAGAGCGAGGAGAACCGTTCGGTGATCCAGAAGATCACCTACGGCCGGTTCGAGTACCCGATCGTCTCGCCCGAGTCGATGCGAAACGCCCTCCGCGAGATCCTTGCCTCGTACGGCCTACCGCACAACCGGACCCGGCTCAACGATGAGGATCAACTCGCTGTCAAGTTCGCCGACTATCCCGACCCCGACAAGTACGTCGATGACTTTTTCTTCGGCTATCTCGTTGCCGCCGGTGGCAGCGACCGCAAGAAGATACAGGCCGCACTCACAGAGAAAGGCCGGGACGAGAAGGCCTTCCAGTTCAAGCGGGATTCCATCCTCCGGATGAATCTTGCCCGCGGAGTTGAGCCCTACCGCAACAACGCCGTCTTCACTCAGTCGCCTCTCACTTCCGCGGACAGCCCTTGGCAAAACGCCAAGACCTCAGCCCTCCTCCATCGTGAAACCGTCCTGACAGCCTTCCAGTACCCCTTCGCCCTGAACCTCGATGACTGCAAGGGCAAGGCGGACTGGACCAAGTCGCTCCTGAAGGCCATCGGTGAGCTCAACGGCGTCGCGGGCAACCATGCGAGAAGCTATTACGAGATGGCCCCGGCCAGCATCGTTCTGAGGCTGACCAAGCAACTCGTCGCGGGTTACGACACCTACGGCTTCGACTCCTCAGGGAATTACCCCGAGGTCATCGAGGGATCCTCAAGGGGGACTACCCGGGCGGTGAGATCCACATCGGCGGAAAGATCGTCAAGGACATGGACCCGAAGCGCGTCGAGGAGCTCAAGGACAAAGGGGTGAGTATGGATCGTGACCCGCGAAAGCTCCTGGCGGCCGTCGGCGAGAAGGCTTTCCGGAAAAAGGGAGCGTGACCATGCTGCGTCTCTATGTCCAGGCGCCTTTTGCGGCGTTCCGCACCTTCACCGCGGGCTGGTATCGGCCGACCGCCGGGTTCATCACGCCTTCGGCTGCCTACGGTCTGGCACTGAACCTCGCCGGGATCGAGACCCGACGCGATGATGGCCTGTCGCCCATGACCCTCACTCGCTTCAATCTGCCTCCGGCGCGGATCGCGCTGGGGGCAGACCCCTGTAATCCCCATGGGCCGCATCCCACGGTCCACACCGTGTTCCAGCAGCTTCACAACTATCCAGTAGGTACGTCGGGCAAGGAACGGAAGGAGGATGCAAAGGGGAACAAGTACAACATCACTCCGGTCCGGCGGGAGTTCCTCGCGGATCTTCGCGCTTACATCTGCCTCGATTTCTTTGAGGAACCGACAATCGAAGATAGGATTCGGCGAGGGATAAGCGGCGAATCGACGAGTTCCGGGGATCGGTACGGATTACCGTTCCTTGGCGACAACTCCTTCCTGATCGACCGGATCGAAGTGCGCGAGGAGCCCGTTGAGGCTCTCTGGTATCGGCGACTTGGCCCGGACACGCAACCGGGAGTCGTCCCTCGCACGACTCGGCTCACGATCTGGATCGACCGTTCGGATATGTCCAAGACGAACTCCGCCCTTTTCGCGCCGGACGACAATCCTTCCCAGGACAGCGAGGATCCCTCGTGGTCGGCTTGGACGACGATCGAGCCGCCGATTGAACCAACGCCACCTGGGAAGACCAAGGGGAAGAAAGGATGACAGATGACGATCGAGAGCCACGAGCCTCAGCTACGGATCATCGCCCTCCATGACCTGAGCTACTGTCACCGATTGTTCTACCTGACAGAGGTCGAGAGACCTCCAGGCGCCGAATGACTTGATCTACGCCGGTCGCGAGCTGCACGCCTCGCTCGCGGCCGACGAGGAGGGCGAGCAGACTCAGCTCGAGCTGGCCGACCCGGAGCTGGGGCTCTTCGGCAAGGTCGACGCGATCCGGCGCCGGGACGGGTCGCATTCTGCCTTACGAACACAAGCGGGGCCGTTGCCGGCGCGGCGACAACGGCCCGGAAGCCTGGCCGTCGGACCGCCTCCAGGTGATCGCCTATGCCGCGCTGATCGCGTCGAGCACCGGCCAGCCCGTCGCCGAGGGGCGCATCCGCTATCACGCCGACAACGTCACCGTCCGGGTGCCCTTCGACGACGCGGCGCGGGCGGAGCTGGCCGAGGCCATCGCCACGGCGCGGCGGTTGCGCGAGACGACCGAACGGCCGCCGGTCACCGAGAACGAACGGCTCTGCGTCCGCTGCTCGCTGGCGCCGGTCTGCCTGCCCGAGGAGGTCCGCCAGGCCGAGCGACCCCGAGCACGAACCGCTGCGGCTGTTTCCTCCCGACCGCGACGGCACCAGCCTCCACGTCTTGAACCCCGGCGCGACGGTCGGGCGGAGCGGCGAGGCGATCGTCGTCCGCTACCCCGACGACGCGCCCGAGTCCCGCAACCCGATCCGCGAGCTCGATGCCGTCCTGCTCCACGGGTATGTCCAGATCACGACCCAGGCGCTCAATCTCTGTCATCGACCACGACGTCGCCGTGCACTGGCTGACCACCTCGGGCCGGTACATCGACCAGCGCCGCGGACCAGCGCCGGCCAGGTCCAGCGGCGGGTGCGGCAGTACCGCGCCCTGGCCGACGAGGCGACCTGCCTGCGCCTGGCCAAGGCGCTGGTCCGCGCCAAGGTCGAGGGCCAGCACCGGTACCTGCTCCGCGGCCTCGCGGGGCGATGAGGAGTCGCGCGACGCCATGCTGCCGCACCTGGTCCCGCTCCGCTCGGCCCTGGCGTCGATCGATGCGGCCGACGAACCGCGACTAGCCTCCGCGGCCTGGAGGGCTCGGCGGCCGTCGGCTACTTCCGCGGCCTGGCGCGGCTGATCAACCCGACGGTGCCCGAGTCGCTGCATTATTCCGACCCGGAGCCGCCGGCCGCCGGTGGATCGGTTCAACGCGGTCCTGAGCTTCGGCTACGGACTTCTCCACACGGCCGTGACGCGGGCCATCCTGGCGGCGGGCCTGGAGCCGTCGCTGGGCTTCTTCCACACGCCCCGCAGCGCGGCGCTATCCGCTGGTCCTCGACCTGATGGAGCTCTTCCGCGTGCCGCTCTGGGACATGGTCCTGATCGGCTCGCTGAACCGCAACCAGTGGGACCCGGACGCCGACTTCGTCGCGACCAAGGCCAAGGTCTGGCTCTCCGACGCGGGGCGGAAGAAGGCGATCGGCCTGTTCGAGGCCCGGCTCGACGAGACCTGGAAGCACCCGGTCGTCGGCTACTCGCTGTCCTACGCCCGGACGATCGAGCTGGAGGCCCGGCTGCTGGAGAAGGAGTGGACCGGCGAGCCGGGGCTGTTCGCCCGGATGAGGCTCCGCTGAACGGCACCGACGACGGGACGAGAACGGCGGAAGCACGGGGAGATTCGCCGCGTGAGCGATTCCAAATGGTGGCTGGTCTGTTATGATGTCCGGGACCCGACACGGCTCCGTCGCGCGGCGAAGATCCTGGAAGGGACCGGCCAGCGGATGCAATACTCGGTCTTCCGCTGCTGGATGAGTCGGCGCAGATGCAGCGCCTGCGATGGGAGCTGACCGAGGTGCTGAAGCCTGAAGACGACGTCCTGATGATCCCGCTCTGCTCGCGGTGCGTGGAAGGCATGGAGACGACCCACTCGGCCAGCAACGTCCCGGACTGGCCCGATGCTCCGGAGCCCTTCCGCGTGGTTTGATGCCCGCCCTGTGATGCCGAGAAGCATTCAGCAGAGCGAACCGCGTCGCCCACGCCGGGGATTCAAGCACCTGGCGGCTGTCGCGCGGCTTTCCGCGATTCGTTGTCTCTAACTCGTTTTGTCCCTTCAAGATAAGGCTCATTGGCAATTCGGAAGGTCCATGATTGATTGTAACTTGAAGGATCATGGACGGTTACGACGTGAAGGATTCACCCGGCGGCCCGACACCCGATTCCTAACGCTAGGATGCGATGACCCCCTTGAAAAGCGTCGTCGCAACCTGTTGTGAATAGCGATGACGGTTAGGAGCGGGGCGAGTGCCGACCTCTGTGATGCCGAAAGGCGTTGAGCACAGCCTGATCGCGGACGGTGCCGATCTGCACGAGTCGCGCGTGCCGACCTCTGTGATGCCGAAAGGCGTTGAGCACCAGTGCGGCGTCACGGTTCGCCAGGCCGACTGCGCATGCGTGCCGACCTCTGTGATGCCGAAAGGCGTTGAGCACCTGCGATCTGCGGTCAGCGGACTCGTCGACGTCGGCAGTGCCGACCTCTGTGATGCCGAAAGGCGTTGAGCACACGTCGCGATCGCGGCCGTCGCCGACGCAGGCGTCGCGTGCCGACCTCTGTGATGCCGAAAGGCGTTGAGCACCAGTGCGCTACTGGCATGGCGTCGGCCGACTGCGACTGTGCCGACCTCTGTGATGCCGAAAGGCGTTGAGCACTCGGACCGGCACGACGTCACGGTCGCGGCTCGACAGCGTGCCGACCTCTGTGATGCCGAAAGGCGTTGAGCACCCGTCGACGGACTGCCGGACGCCGAGCAGCTCGACCCGGTGCCGACCTCTGTGATGCCGAAAGGCGTTGAGCACATATCCGGACAGAGCTGGAGATCGATCCGTGACGACGTGCCGACCTCTGTGATGCCGAAAGGCGTTGAGCACGCTCGTCCGGGCCGTTCGTCGGCGCGTCGCGGAACTGCGTGCCGACCTCTGTGATGCCGAAAGGCGTTGAGCACATCGAATCGCGAGCCTTGACGGCATCCTGGCGACACGAGTGCCGACCTCTGTGATGCCGAAAGGCGTTGAGCACATCGCCAGAGCTCGACGAGCCGCCGGCGCCGCGTCGTGCCGACCTCTGTGATGCCGAAAGGCGTTGAGCACCGATCCGCGAGCTCGATCGCTGGGCATCGGCCTGGATGTGCCGACCTCTGTGATGCCGAAAGGCGTTGAGCACGCTGAGCGGCATGCCTCGATCGGCATGACGATCCGCGCTGTGCCGACCTCTGTGATGCCGAAAGGCGTTGAGCACACGGTGCGCTGTCGAGACGGTTCGCATGCACGCAGCGGCGTGCCGACCTCTGTGATGCCGAAAGGCGTTGAGCACGCTCGTCGGCGACGCGATCCGCGTCAGCGGAATCCGCTGTGCCGACCTCTGTGATGCCGAAAGGCGTTGAGCACCTGCCGTGGCAGCGAGCCGAACGTCGCGACTGCGTCGTGCCGACCTCTGTGATGCCGAAAGGCGTTGAGCACTGCGATCGCGGCTTCGGGCCGCACGGCGCGATCGCCGTGCCGACCTCTGTGATGCCGAAAGGCGTTGAGCACACCTCGGCCGCATCGCGTTCGCCCAGGCGTCGACGGTGCCGACCTCTGTGATGCCGAAAGGCGTTGAGCACTCGCCCAGCGTCAGCGTGATGGCGGGCGTCGTGCGCGTGCCGACCTCTGTGATGCCGAAAGGCGTTGAGCACATGATCGAGGCCCCGCCGGCCGATCCCCGAGCCTCCGGTGCCGACCTCTGTGATGCCGAAAGGCGTTGAGCACGCGGATCACGCGTCGACGCTCTGCGTCGGTACATCGCGTGCCGACCTCTGTGATGCCGAAAGGCGTTGAGCACATCCTGGCGGTCGAGCACCTGCATGGCCGACTCGACATGTGCCGACCTCTGTGATGCCGAAAGGCGTTGAGCACGCTGGTCGCACGTTCAAGGTCGTCGCGCTGGGAGCGTGCCGACCTCTGTGATGCCGAAAGGCGTTGAGCACACTGACGCCGGCACCGCGATGCCGGTCGCCGTGATCGTGCCGACCTCTGTGATGCCGAAAGGCGTTGAGCACCATGTATGCGACTACTGGCACGAGTCGGCACAGTGACTGGTGCCGACCTCTGTGATGCCGAAAGGCGTTGAGCACTGATCCGAGCCGCGCGACGTTCGCTCGTCTGTGGCCATGTGCCGACCTCTGTGATGCCGAAAGGCGTTGAGCACGATCAGCCGTCCGTCAGGATGCAATGCGTCGAGGTTACGTGCCGACCTCTGTGATGCCGAAAGGCGTTGAGCACCGCGCAACGTGCCAGTGCGAAGACATCGGATGGCTCAAGTGCCGACCTCTGTGATGCCGAAAGGCGTTGAGCACCTCGCGTCGGACTCGAGTGGCAAGCCGCCGCTCGATGTGCCGACCTCTGTGATGCCGAAAGGCGTTGAGCACATCGCGACGAGCGACATCCGGCGGCTGATCCGTCGCCGGGTGCCGACCTCTGTGATGCCGAAAGGCGTTGAGCACCGTTCGGTCATCGTCGACCCGGCTCTGCGTAGCAGTTGTGCCGACCTCTGTGATGCCGAAAGGCGTTGAGCACCCGCTCGCGCCGAAGCCACCCGCCAAGCCCGCCGGCGTGCCGACCTCTGTGATGCCGAAAGGCGTTGAGCACCCCGATCTGCGACGCTTCAGCGACTCGACGACCGCCGAGTGCCGACCTCTGTGATGCCGAAAGGCGTTGAGCACTTGTCCGAGCGATCGCAGCGTCAGCCGTCGGTCGCTGACGTGCCGACCTCTGTGATGCCGAAAGGCGTTGAGCACGACTGGCGACGGCGACGCGGCGGTCGCGGCCGATTCGGTGCCGACCTCTGTGATGCCGAAAGGCGTTGAGCACTCGCGGGTCGCCCGGAACTGGTCGAACCGCCGCCAGCCGTGCCGACCTCTGTGATGCCGAAAGGCGTTGAGCACGCGAGCGGCTCGAGAGCCAGCGGCCAGCGCAGTCCGAGTGCCGACCTCTGTGATGCCGAAAGGCGTTGAGCACCAGCATCGAGCGCCGGAGCTGTGCCGAGGCACTCGCTTGTGCCGACCTCTGTGATGCCGAAAGGCGTTGAGCACTACCTGCTTGGGCCGTTGGATCGCCCAGCGGCTCGACGTGCCGACCTCTGTGATGCCGAAAGGCGTTGAGCACCCAGCGGGCGTCGATGATGGAGCGGTGGCGATCGACGTGCCGACCTCTGTGATGCCGAAAGGCGTTGAGCACCTGAAGCTGGCATCGGTGCCGCTCGACGCCGAGACGCGTGCCGACCTCTGTGATGCCGAAAGGCGTTGAGCACGTCACGCGATCGACGCGCTCGCGGTCGCTTCCGGCCGGTGCCGACCTCTGTGATGCCGAAAGGCGTTGAGCACATCTCGAGCTCGCCGGCGATGATGGTGCAGGCTGCGGCGTGCCGACCTCTGTGATGCCGAAAGGCGTTGAGCACTTCGACGGCGTTGAGCGCATGCGGAACCGAATCGCGTGCCGACCTCTGTGATGCCGAAAGGCGTTGAGCACAGAAGGCATCGACGGCAGGCGCTCGGCGAAGCCGATCGTGCCGACCTCTGTGATGCCGAAAGGCGTTGAGCACCACGCCCAGGAGTCCGAAGCCACGCCGACACGGCGCCAGTGCCGACCTCTGTGATGCCGAAAGGCGTTGAGCACCCGACTCATAACCAAGCTTTATAGCCAGATTGACGCGTGCCGACCTCTGTGATGCCGAAAGGCGTTGAGCACTTCTTGAGACCGGCTCTGCGGTGGGCCTCATGGCGATGAGTGCCGACCTCTGTGATGCCGAAAGGCGTTGAGCACAGAAATGAGTGCCGTTCAGCCGGACCAGTGGCTCCTGGTGCCGACCTCTGTGATGCCGAAAGGCGTTGAGCACGCACAGATGAAGATGCAGATGACGAGTCAGCATCTGGGTGCCGACCTCTGTGATGCCGAAAGGCGTTGAGCACACGGCGCACGGGCATACTGCTTGTCAACGACCGCCACCGTGCCGACCTCTGTGATGCCGAAAGGCGTTGAGCACCGACTACCGGAGTCGGTGTTGCTACGTGCCGACCCCGTGCCGACCTCTGTGATGCCGAAAGGCGTTGAGCACGGTCTATAGCGATCCACCGTGGAACGCCGGACATCTCGTGCCGACCTCTGTGATGCCGAAAGGCGTTGAGCACCTTGAGCCGCGCGTCTCGTGCGTCGAGCAGTCCACGTGCCGACCTCTGTGATGCCGAAAGGCGTTGAGCACACGGTCGGCATGGTCGACTCGGTCAGTCTCCTGCCTGGTGCCGACCTCTGTGATGCCGAAAGGCGTTGAGCACACGTACGAGCCCGGTCTCCGCCATCCCGGGGAACAGGTGCCGACCTCTGTGATGCCGAAAGGCGTTGAGCACACTGAAGTTTACGGCTATCTTGCCACGCCATGGCCTGTGCCGACCTCTGTGATGCCGAAAGGCGTTGAGCACATTCGCGCAACGCCACGACCGGCGCATGCAGTGCCGTCGTGCCGACCTCTGTGATGCCGAAAGGCGTTGAGCACTCTGCACTTGTCGCGCCGACGCGCTGCCGGACTCGAGCTGTGCCGACCTCTGTGATGCCGAAAGGCGTTGAGCACCCGGCGACGCGGTCGCGATCGACCGCGTGCCAGCTCAGTGCCGACCTCTGTGATGCCGAAAGGCGTTGAGCACCGTCGATCTGTGCGGCCGACGAGCGACTCGCGTGCGACGGCGTGCCGACCTCTGTGATGCCGAAAGGCGTTGAGCACGATGCGCACTGCCGTGCAGCGTGCCGCACGTCGCTGGCGTGCCGACCTCTGTGATGCCGAAAGGCGTTGAGCACCAGATCGTGCAGCTGCCGGTCTGGAGCCGACGTCACAGTGCCGACCTCTGTGATGCCGAAAGGCGTTGAGCACCGATCGTGCACGGCCAGACGGCTTCGGCGAGATCGCGCGTGCCGACCTCTGTGATGCCGAAAGGCGTTGAGCACCTGACTCGCCGGCCGCCGAGCTCGCGACGCACCATCGTGCCGACCTCTGTGATGCCGAAAGGCGTTGAGCACTCCGGACGACCGTCGCGACGCCGACCGGCCAGTCGTCGTGCCGACCTCTGTGATGCCGAAAGGCGTTGAGCACTCGACGACGGTCAGCGGTGTACTCGACGAGCCAGCTGGTGCCGACCTCTGTGATGCCGAAAGGCGTTGAGCACTGAGCCATCGAGCCAGCTGGCTGACGTCCACGCGAGTGCCGACCTCTGTGATGCCGAAAGGCGTTGAGCACAATGCAGGACGGCGGCAGCCGGTCGACCGAAGCTGATGTGCCGACCTCTGTGATGCCGAAAGGCGTTGAGCACGCTCAGGATGCCGACGCGGTCCGGCCCGTGGAAGGAGTGCCGACCTCTGTGATGCCGAAAGGCGTTGAGCACCCACTGGCGGCCGAGCTCGGCCTCCGACGAGGGCGGCGTGCCGACCTCTGTGATGCCGAAAGGCGTTGAGCACATGCCTGCGTCCCTGCGTCAGCCGGAGGCGCGGTCGATGTGCCGACCTCTGTGATGCCGAAAGGCGTTGAGCACGCAGGTCTGGCCGATCGACCTCGTGCCCGATGCGGCCAGTGCCGACCTCTGTGATGCCGAAAGGCGTTGAGCACGACTGATCACCGGCGATGCCGATTCGAGGAGCGGGATCGTGCCGACCTCTGTGATGCCGAAAGGCGTTGAGCACCCGAAGCGTCGTGAGCGGCCATGGCAGCGCAACCCGCGTGCCGACCTCTGTGATGCCGAAAGGCGTTGAGCACGAAAAGCACGGGATCACGACGTCGGTACTGATGACGTGCCGACCTCTGTGATGCCGAAAGGCGTTGAGCACCGGTCCCGCTCCAGCACGACGGGTCCTGATGGCCCAGTGCCGACCTCTGTGATGCCGAAAGGCGTTGAGCACTCGAACTGGTCGATGGTAGACGCCGATGCCCGACTGGTGCCGACCTCTGTGATGCCGAAAGGCGTTGAGCACCACCGGGCACGTGCAGCAACGACAGCCGCACTCGGGTGCCGACCTCTGTGATGCCGAAAGGCGTTGAGCACTTCGCACAGGCTCCAGACCCGGATACCCGAGACCAGTGCCGACCTCTGTGATGCCGAAAGGCGTTGAGCACCGTTCGGCAGACGTCATCCCCGATTTGGAGAGCGTAAGGCGAACGGCGAAGAGGGCATTCTTCGTCGAAGTTTTCTTGAGGACGACCAGATTGATGAACGACGCTCGAAAATGGAGGGGAATTCTCAAGCGCCGACGGAATATGGGAGATCGCCTCGGTGGGGCAACGAGATCGAAGAGGCGGTCCCGAAGAGCAGCGGGCCTTTTACCGGAAGTCTTCTGGGAGACTCCCGGCGGGAATCGAATCGGGGTCCGGAGACCCGCGTCTTGAAGCTGCGCATTTTGGGTTTTGCCCCAAAGGGGCCCGACAGATCAGCCCAGGGCAACGCCCTGGGGACCTACGAACGATTCCAACCGATCAAGCCCTGAAGGGCGCAACACGATAAAGCACCTGGCCTTCTGCCTCAGTCTCTCGCGAAGAACCATCGCGAGACCTCCCGGGGATTGAGCGCTCGGTTTCGCCCCTTCAGGGCATGGGTTATTCACGTGTTACGGATCCCAGGGCGTTGCCCTGGGCTGATTTGTGGCTGCCCCTTCGGGGCGGGGAGACAGCGCAACTTCAAGTTGCCCTGGGCTGATTTGTGGCTACCCCCTCGGGGCGGGGGGAAAGCGCGACATCAAAAGACCTGCGCCGAGCTGGGAGATGTGGGTGAGCTGATCGTGATGGCGTCTACGGCGTTGCGCCAGGTTTTTCCGCGACCGCTTGTCGAGCGCCCGGGCTCTCGAACAACGGAGCCCAGTCGCGGCTGCCGGATTTCTGCCAGCGCTCCAGCCATTCCTCGGCGGTCAGTTGCACGAGGACCCCCGATTCGTGCACCCGCTGAGACGAGGCCAGTTCCGCTCGGAGGCGCAAGTCCTCGACCGGGGCGTTCGCCGGCCGGCTGACGTCCTCCAGGGAAAGACCCACCAGCTCGGAGCTGAGGCCCGACGCGACGGCGCAGGTACCGTCGGCCGAGACACAGACAGACAGGAAGGGGATCTTATCCGTCGCCAGGCGCAGGAGTGAGCGCCGAGCCGGTCGTCGCGCCGACGACTGTCGCCCCATCCTGGCCGACGGCCACGATCAGCCGCCGATCCGGAGAGTAGGCGAAGTCGAACGGCATCACATCGACAGAGAGGACCTCGAGCAGCCGGCCCGACTTCCGATCCCAGATCCGCAAGCGGCGGTCGTCACAACTGCTGATGATTCTCTTGCCATCTTCGAGGAACTGCACGCGCACCACTAAACGGGGATGGCGGAGCGGAGGTACTTCAAGCCGCCCGGTCCGCACGTTCCAGATGCTGACCTGGCAATCTCGGCCGCCTGCGATGAGCGTGCCACTTTCGGGAGCGAACGCGGCGGAGTGGATGCGGCCGTTGTGTGGCAAGTGGTGGAGCAAACGGCCGCTCTCGACTTCCCAGAGCTGGACCTCCTGGGCCATTTCCCAGGTGGCCAGATAGTGACCGTCGGGGCTGAATACGGCCTCCCCGTTGGCGAACCAGAGGTTGGGGTTGAAGGTCCGCGATCGGATGCCGCTGTCCAGGGTCCGCAGCACCCTCCCGGTGGTGGGGTCCAGGAGCACAACCCAACCGTCGGCGCAGGTGGCCGCGATCATCTGACCGTCGGGGCGGAAGGCGAGCCCGCGCGGCTCGGTCGGCATCGGAATCGGGGCGAACCGCTGCGCACCTCGGCGCCAGTCCCAGAGTTGCACGGTACCGGCCCGGCCGTCGGGCTCGAAACGGACTTTCTTGCGCTCATCGATCGTTGATCCGGCCGAGTTCGCCGTCGCCACGGTCTCCCCGTCGGGCGAGAACAGGGCATCGGTGAGGAGCCCACCGGGCGAGAGAGGGGGTCCGGCCGTGCGGCCATCGTTCGCCTCCCGCACCTGGGTCGTCAACATCGTGCTGTCTCGAAAACTGGTCAACGACGGGAGCACGTAACGGCGGTCGGGGCTTCCGCCAACCCGCGAGTAGCCCCCGGTGGGGATCTCGAAACGCGGCCGGTTCCCCGCCGGCAGACGCCAGATAACGATCCGGCCGTCCCACTGGGCCGTCGCAATCAGGCTGCCCCCAGGGGCGAATCGGGCGCGGACGACGATCTCGGGATGCCGGATCGGATGGTGCAACAGCTTGGCTCGCAGGCCCTCGTACCCCTCGACCGCCCAGAATCGGACCGTCGTGTCGTGGCCGCAGGAGAGCATGATCCGACCGGTCGGATCGAACCGGATATCTTCGGCAAACTCGTGCCCGTGATTGAAGTCGGCCAGCATCTGGCCCGAAGACACGTCGAACATCCGCACGCCATTATGCGAGCTGACCGCCACGAGCTTGCGATCCGGGCTGACCCGCAAGGCGGTGAGCTCCATCTCCTCCAGGCCGAGCGGGATGCGCTCTGGTGTCCTTGCCACTGGAGGTATCAGACCACCGCAGGTTGTACAGTTTCGTGGTGGGTTCGATCTCGAGGGTCAGGAGCTCTCGGTCGTTGCTGATGAATTGAGGGGTGGCCAGTTCCAGGCCGCCGTGAGACTCGCTATGAGACCTGAAGACATGAGGCACTGAACTCACGAGCAGAGAGTTGCCTCGCACGACTGAGAAAACGCGAGCCTGGCGATCCGCGCAGCCGGTGACGAGCCGGTTGCCCTGACTGTTGAAAGACAGAGAGACGACCTCTTGAGGGTGGCTCAACTCGGGCCCGGCCCAGTTGTGGTTGCGGGTATCCCAGATCCGGGCCCCGCGGCCCGCCAGAGGCCAGGTCACGGCCGTCGGGAGCGAACGTGAGGAGCCGCGCCTGCCCGACCGTCTCGAATCGTTCGAGCCGCTCGCCAGCAGGGAAGCCCTAGACTTCGACAGCCCCTTCCTTGAAGCCGAGGGCCAGCCGGCCGCCATTGGGAGTCCAGGCCGCGGCGGTGGTGGGTCGCGAACCGCCCGGCAGTGGGAAAGCTTCGCCGGATTCCAGGTCCCAGACGTCGCAGCGGTCGGTGTCCGTCTGCGTCAACAAATGCCGGCCGCCTGGGTGGAATGCAAAGACACGAAAATGGTCTTTCAAGGAACGGAAGCCAGGAACCGCGAATGATCGGACGGGGAGTGCGACATTCCGCATCCAGTTGGCCACGCGGGTTCGGTTAAGGTTCTCCTGTTCCGGGGCGTCGCGGGCGAGCTCCACGGCCCGCGTGAACCAGAGCAGCGCCCGGTCCTCATCGCGCTGTCGCGAAGCAGCCAGGCCGGACGATGCGCTCAATTCGACGAGCTGCCGCTGGGCGACCCGCCGCTGGCTCGCCTCGTTTCCCTGGGCCTGTTGGGCCAGCCGGCGCTGCGCGTTGGCTTGTAAGGCGAAGCCGAGCGACCCGAGAGAACCCAGCAGCAGCGAGGCGGAGACCGCCGCCAGGAGCCCCGCGACCGCCGGGTAGCGGCGGCACCAGCGGCCGGCGCGTTCCCAAGGAGCGATTGGGCGTGCCGAGATCGGCTCGCCGCGGAGGAAGCGATCAAGGTCGTCGGCCAGCGCACCGGCCGTGGGGTAACGCTGCGAAGGGGCTTTCTCCAGGCCTTTGAGTGCGATGGTTTCGGCATCGCGCGGCAGGCCCGGCACCAACCGCGACGGAGGCACTGGCTCGGCCGTCTTGACTTGCTGGATCGTGTCGAGCACCGTCGCCCCGCGGAAAGGCGGGCGGCCGGTCAAGAGCTCGTACAGGATCGCACCCAAGGCGTGGATATCGGCCGCCGGGCCGACCTCTCGGGTTTTCCCTTCGGCTTGTTCCGGGGCCATGTAGCTGGGCGAGCCCAGGACCGTGTCGGTCTGTGTCAGGCCCGATTGATCGTTGACCAGCTTGGCCAGGCCGAAGTCGGTGATCTTGGGAACTCCCAGGCCCGGTACGCCCGGTAGGAATTCGTTGAGCAACACGTTTCCCGGCTTCAAGTCCCTGTGTACGATTCCGTGCTCATGTGCGACACTCACGGCCCGAGCCAGCGCCACAACCAGTGTGGCAGCCCAAGGCGGAGGCATCGGCTCACCCGTCAGCCTGCGGTCGAGGCTGCCCCCCTGGACGTACTCGAACGTGAGGAACGGCAGGCCTTCGTGTTCGTCAATGTCCCAGAGCTGAACGATATTCGGGTGGTTGAGCCGTGCGACCGCCGCGGCCTCTTGACGCAACCGAGCGATCTGGGACGAGCTCGCCTGATTCCCGATCAGGATCTTCTTCAAGGCCACGAGTCGGCCCAGCCTCATGTGGCGCGCGACGTAGACGACCCCCATCCCGCCACGTCCCAACTCTGCGAGCACCTCGTAGCCCGGAATCCGCAAAGATCTCCATAGACCGTCCGAGTCGATGCCCGGCCCAGGAAGCCCTCCCCCGGCCGTCGGCGTCGAGCTGTCCGGCATGCTGTTTTCGGTCGAAAGGGAGCCGATCGGAGCCGACTCGGCCTCGAGGCCCAGGAAGGACATCATGGAAGCAACGGCCTGGAGTCGTTCCCTCATGGCCGAGGTTTTCTCCGGGCAATCGGCGCAGAGATCCTCGACCGTCGCGGACTTGCCTTGTTCTCGCAAGGTCTGCCAGCGCCGGAGCAGATCGTCGACGGTCGGTTGGTTCTCCATGGGTTTCGCTCCAGCACAGCCCGCGACATCAACGGCGACGGGCTACGATTCGCTGTTTGCTTCGTCTTCGACGCTCAGCACGCGGTGCAATTCCACGAGCGCCGCCTCCCACCATCGGCGGACGGTCCGCACGTTAACTTGAAATAACTCGGCCACCTGCGTCTGGGTCCATCCATGATAAAAGATCAGGCCCACGACTTCACGCTCCTGCGCCGGAAGTCTTTCCACCTCCTGGTGAAACCGACACCACCGATCCAGGTCGCTGTCGTCGCCGCCTCGATCCGGGGGGTCGAATTCCGGCTGGCTCTTGTCGGGCTCGGCTTGCACCCTGGCGTGGTTTGCCCCTTCGCCCTGCGGCCCGAAGAAGTGTCGGCCCGAGGTCCAGCAACTCGCGCCGCATCTGCTCGGCGGCCAGGCCGAAAAAGGCACGGGTCGAGTCGGGGTGGACCGATTCCAAGGCACGCAACAGCCGCAAGAGTGAGCCCTGGAGGACGTCCTCGACCTCGACCCAGCGGCCAACACTCGGATATCGCTGAAGCATCTTTCTGGCGAGGTGCCCGAGCCGGGTCTGGAAGGCGCGGATCAGCTCATCGTGAGCCGCGCGATCGCCGCCTTGCATGCGTTCGAGCAGTTGGACCAGTACGGTCGTCTGGGCGGCGGGATCGGACATGAGGGCCTTGGCTTTCTTCAGATCTCTCCTTCGATCTCTGCCAGCAGATCATGAAGCCCGAGCATCGCGGCACGTTCTTGGAGGACGGCGCGATCCAACCCAAAGCCGGATGTCGGCATGGTACCAGACCTCCCCGCCTCGACGAATACGGTCAGAACGTCATGAAATCCTCGGTTTTCGAGGACAACGCTGGCCGAACACGTGGCCGGGATTGGCCGGGAAGCCAGCCGAGGATCCGCTCGGCGCGACTCGGCGATAGTCGTTTCTTGACCATGTCTCGGAACTCATCGGACTTTCCAATGCTAGTATATACATGGTAAAAGTTTAATATTGCTTCCGGCCCTCCGTTTTCGATTACTTCGTCGAGCGAGTTCCTAAGTGTGGCTTCCAACTCCTCCCGGCGTCCGGCGAGCATGAGCAAACGCGCATAGATCGAAGGTTGCTTGGCGAAGAGACTCGCCGGTCTGATCTCACTGCTCTCGAAGAACCCCTTCGCGCCCGAGACATCCTCTCGGCTGACAATAAGGGATGCCCGCGCCGTCTGGAAATCCGGATTATCAGCGAGTTTAGCAGCCCGCTCATCGATCAGTCGATCCGCGGTTCGATAATCCTTGGCATCGATCGCTCGGTTAATGCATTCAACGACAACTTCTACCTGGACATCCGGGGAGTCGAGTACCTGGAAGACAATCGATCGCGCCCGGTCTTCCCGCCCGGTTCTATAAAGCAGTTCGATAAGCTTCAGACCAACACCAGGATCGCTGGTACCCGAGGCGACCCAGACGGCCTCGACCATGTCCGAGGTGCTGATGGACTGTTCGGTATCTCGCCGCCCTGGCTCGCGCGAAGCCTAAAATGCTCTCGAACGATCTCCCACAAAAGCGGATGGCCGGACTGGCCGGACAATTCCCAAAAGCGCGTGGCAGTCTGCATCATCTTGGCGGCACCGAGATTCCGCAACCGGTAAAACTTGAGAAGTGCGAGGTAAGACTTGGGATGGGGACAGTAAATCGCCAGAGCTTCCAGATCACTCTGGACCCGATCCGGTTTCTCCACCATGTCCTTCAGAGCGACATCGATAAGCTGATCAAGATGGGGTTCTACGCGCTCACTGGGGATGATTTGAGCGAAGAGGTGAAGGTAATCGCGGAGCAGCGGTGATTCATCAACCGTCTTGTTCTCACCAATGTGCAAACTCTCGCTGAAAGCGAGGGATTCCTCGGCGTGGAGGATGAAGATCGGAGGAACGTCGAGGGTCGCCTCCGAATCGTTCGCCGGTTCGCAGAGGAAGTCACGGACCTGTCTTGTCAGGGGCTCCTCGAACCTGGCTGAAAAGCGCTGTAACTTCGGAAGTCTGGAAAGGACAGGAACGATTTCGATCGGTCTTTGACGGCGATAGGTGGCGCGTTTGATGCCTCTAAGAACCTCGCGAGCTCCTTGAAGGTTCTCTTGATTGTTGAGAAGCAGACAAACGACCATGTCCGGCAAAAGAGTCGTCGCAACTCCGCCGATCTCCGTGATTCCCGTACGGGCGTCGATCAGGAGGAAATCGGGAGCGAACTCGGCACGGATTCGCTCCTTCAGCTCGAGAAAGAAGGGTACCCCCTCCGCTCCTTCCTCATAGAAGAACTGGTGCCAGTTCAAACCAGCCAGTTGCCGCCAATATGATGCGGCCAGGACATTTCCCGCCGGCATCAGGATGATCTGGCCATCCCGCTCCTCTTCGCGCGGGACTTCCACGGTATAGGGAGAAAGGGAGTCGGATATCGTGCCGGTTTTCACAAATGAAGATATGACGTCAACAATGCCTCGGTCAATCGAGGGACGAGATTCAGCCCCGCTCAACCGAAGCTTGTGATGGAGGCCGGGGGCCTCGAGATCGAGGTCGATGGCAAACACTTTCTGACCAAGGCGAGCCAAGTACTTCGCTGCGTTCGCAAGGGCCAATGTTCGCCCAGTTCCTCCTTTGTAGGCATAGAAGGTGATTGTCTGCATGTTTGACCTATCCCCGACCCATCGGAATCAATCCGCGTTCGCGCACACTGCTCGCGACTGCGTCGAGAGCATCCTCCCCATAGAGTGTAAGTACGCGCGAAAAGACTCTGCGTCGTTCCCACGCCACGCGGTGACTACTCGGCTTTTCCGCTTGCGAGCTCATCCGATTGGGCGGATCGTCACATGCTTCCGACACCACCTCGGTTCCCAGGTTCGGATCCTGCGCCCTGCCGCTGAGAACCTCTCGGACTTGAGGAACCCCGAAGTAAACCCTCATCAGGTTGTCCATGGCTCGAGACTGAATCAGGGCCCCTGTCTCCCATCGCGAGATCGTGGCCTCAGCGACGCCCAACTTTTCGGCGAGTTCAGACTGCTTGAGTTCGAGAGTCTTTCTGGCTGCTCGGATCTGCGTCGGGGCAAGAAGTTTCAAATGAGAACGCAAAGCATCATTAATCTGATCGTCAACATGGCCATCGAAGATCAACTCTCCACAGGCGTGACACTTTGAGATTTCCAAAGCGGGAATCTCGATCGCATTCAAGACCCCATCGTGCTTGACTTTTGCCGTGTAAGGCATGACGACCCGTCGAAGGTTCATGCTCAGACAGACCGGGCACTGTTCGTCCCGATGTCCATCCGAAGGATCAGGCTTATTCTGGGTCATGGAAAACCGATCCTTTGATCTAAGCATCATGAATATTCGCGACCAGAATTTGGGGGTTATCCGGGTCGTCCGGGTCCGAAAAGATCAGTCGTGTTTCGACATAGAGGCGACGACCGTCAACGATCAGACGGAGATCGTAGTGGTATTCATGCATACTCCATTCCGGACGCCTCTCGACAATCTGGTCGATCTCGCCTCCCGCACTGACGAAGAGGAAGAGCAATTCCCCAAATGATTTCTGTGTATGGCCCTCCATCTCCGAACGTACCCATTCGTCAGCCAGACGTGTGAATCGAATGTAGTTCGTGAAACGCCAATTCGACAGGGCGTTCATAAAGCAACGCAGGCTTACAGGATCGGTGAGCTTTGACATAATATTTCGACCATACTATCCTCCATGTCGGAACTAATGCAACGTATGATTCTATCAATTGCTATCTCAACTTAATTCCTAGGTTTTTCGTCGCTTGTCACGATCTTACACCGAAAAACGACTTAAGTCAATCCGGTCTACTGCATTTTCAGACCGCACTCTTCCATGGATGCGCCAGAAATTTGACCTAAGTCAACCGCAGGTCCCGGGGGCTTCAGTGATCACGTTCAGGAGATCCTGAAGCCCCAGCATCGCGGCCCGTTCCTCGAGGACGGCGCGATCCAGCTCGTCGTCGCGCTTCAACATCATCGTCAGATCATGATGGGCTTTGTGGTGCCCGAGTTTCATCCCGAGGAGCTTGGAAAGAATCGCGTCCTCGTGGGAAACCAGTGGGGTGACCAGTCCTGGCAAGACCTCGCAGCGCGTGGTCCTGCCGAGCTCGCCGGGGATCTTCTCGCCAACATGAAAATCGATCTTGAGCATCGAGACTTCGTCAATCGCCTGGAAGCGGCTCTGGCTCGCGATGGCCTCCCGCGCAGCCTGCTCGTGGATGATATATCCCGAAGAGAGGCGTTCGAGTAGAGATTGGGTTTCGGGTTTCTCAGTAGCCGGTTGGATCACCAGATCCAGATCCTGGGTGAGCCGGGGGTCACCGTAATAGGTGGCCGCGATGCCTCCGGTGAAGTGGAAACTCAGTACGAATTCTTCGAGGATCGTCGTGATTCGTTCCATGGTTTCCGGGAGGCCTTCATCTGGCGTGGGTTCTCCTCTTGACCGATCGAGCAACCGCTGCGCCGCGTCATCCGAGAGATACATCCGCTTGGCCGTACGGCGCTGGAGTTCACAGGCGTCGAGCTCTGGGTGCTTATTCTGGATCTGGAACTCGACCATGCGCCGGATCTCGGCGTAAAGCGAAAAGGTCCGGCGAAGCCTTCCGGCTCCGCCGATCCTGCCCCAGATCTCGAAATAAGCATCCTCGATCGAGAGGTGCTCGAGTCCTCTCAACAGTTCCGCGTTCGTCGGCATCGATGACAAGTGACCGGCGATCGCTCAGATCTCCCACCCCTTGCGGAAGTAGGGCTTGAGGTACTGGGACGCCTTGGAGCTGCCGGTGATCTCGCCGGTCTCGGGATTGTAGTCGAAGGCTTCGCCCGAGCGGACGGCGATGTTGCCCAGGAGCATGGCCTCGGTGAGCGTCGCGGAATAATCGAAGTTCGACAGGGCCATCTCCGGCTTGCCGGCGTGGATGGCCGCGACCCACTCGCCCTTGTGGTTGTTGTCGATGTCTCGCCCTCGCCCAGCGAGGCGAGGCAGCGAAGGCTCGGGGACCTTGAGATCGGTGTACTCGCCCCTGGGCCAGAAGACCTGGTTGGCCCCGTAGTCGTTGGGAGAGTACATCTGCCATTTCGAGCCCAGCATCAGCGAGCCGCTGTCGGACGGCTGGAAGCTGCCGTCGGGGAAGAGTCGGGACGGCGGCAGGTTGCGTTTGCCGTCCTTGGCGCCTTCGTACCACGTCAGCTTGACCGGGGGCAGGTTGCCTCGGGCCGGGAACTCGTAGGTGATCGTTGACCAGGCGGGATAGGTCTCGGGGTTGATCTCGCTGCTCTGGGCCGAGACTTTCAGGGGAAGGCCAAGCTGCAAGGCCATGAAGGGCAGGTTGGTGGTGTGGCAGGCCATGTCGCCCAGGGCGCCGGTGCCGAAATCCCACCAGCCGCGCCAGTTGTGAGGATGATAGACCGGGTGGTAAGGACGCTCGGGAGCGGCCCCCAGGAACAGGTCCCAGTGGACGTGCTTCGGGACAGGTTCCTCCTTGGGTCGGGCGACGATGTCGGGCGCCTGCTGCCAGTAGTGGAAGGGACGATTGGTCCAGACGTAGACCTCGGTGATGTCGCCGAGGGCTCCCGCACGCACCAGCTCGACGCCCCGACGAAAGCCCGGATGGGCCGTCCCCTGGTTGCCCATCTGCGTGCAGACCTTCTTCTCGCGGGCGGTCTCGCGCATCAAGCCGGGCCTCCCAGACCGAATGCGTCAGTGGCTTCTGGCAGTAGACGTGCTTGCCCATGCGCATGGCTCGAACGGCGGCCGGGGCGTGGTGGTGGTCCGGCGTCGAGACGACGACCGCGTCGATGCGCGGGCCCAGCTCGTGGAGCAGCTCGCGGTAATCGTTGTACGTCTTGGCGTCCTTGTGCCTCGCGGCTTTGTCTTCCAGCCGCTTCTGGTCGATGTCGCAGAGGGCGACGACGCGGCCGTGGTGGGCGGCGTGGTCGGTGTCGCTCGACCCCTTGCCGCCTACGCCGATGCAGGCGATCTGCAAAGTCTCGTTGGGCCCGACGCCCCTGGCCCAGCCCCTTCGACCTTCGGCCAAGATGCCGAAGCCCGCGACCGATGCCCCGAACAGGAACGATCGACGATTCGAGTTGATGTTCATCAGAAGAAAGCTCCTGCGACTCAGTACCAACTGCGGACGAGGCGCCGCGCCCAGGCGCTCGCGCGCCTCGTCCCGAAGCCGCATTCCCCGACCCCCGGAGCCGGTGCGGCCACGACGAGTCATTCTCGCTGAACCCCTCGCCAATTGCGAGAACTTCTGTATCGATCGAGGCTACATCGATGGATGATCCATATCATCGACTCGCCCATACTGTCCCAATGAATTTGTCAGTCCGGCGACTCACTCCTTGTGTTCGGGTCGGTTGAGCGGATAATCAGAGGAATAGGGGCGATCGGAAGGGGCACGGGCCGGTGAGCAGCTTTCGGCCTCGCTCGCAACACATCGTAGATGGGCAGGCACCAAATGATCGGCAACTGGCGACTTGGCATGGCATTGGGTCTGGCAATCCTGGGCAGCGCGGCCGCCGCGAATGCCCAGGGCGTCGGATCTCCCGATGGCAGCAGTTCCGTGGCAACCCAGAGCGGGACTTCAACGACCGGCTCGGTTGGCGAGGCTGCGACCGGTTTGGTCGGCGGTGTCCCGACTGGTTCGGTCGGCGGGGCCGCGACCGCTCAGCAGGATAACTCGTCTCTCAGTCGGAGAGCCAGTCCCTCCGCGACAACCCGCCTGGGCTCATCCTTCAATCGGTTGACCACGGCGCGGCGGAGCGTGGTGTTCACGCCGTCGCGGCCAGCGGTCGGATCGGCAGGGAGCATGACCGCCGCTGGGATGGCATCCCGGGGTGACTCGCTTCACCCTTATTCGACCCAGCCAAGGCGGCCCTCTTCCGAGGTCCCGGCGGGCTCGAGTTTGCAGGCACCCCGGCAGCCCCAGAGGCAGCCGGTCATGGTCCAATCGACGCCGCATAACTATTATCCCACCATGCGGACCGGGCAATACGTCAACGCGAACAGAGCTCAGGTCTCCCGCGCCCGGACAGGCATGGGGATGATGGGCACGGGGATGATGTCGTGCGCGGTGTTTCGAGCGGGGGCCGTGTCCAGGCCGGTTCGAGCCGGGGCCGGTAGCCACGAGGGCCTGAACCCGGTCATCGTGCTGGGGATCGCGGAGGCTTTCTGGGGGCTCCGATTGCAGATCACTCTCGAAAGTCCGGTGGCGGGCGCGAATCGAGCAGGCGTTTTTGAGGGACTCTCATCTCGTGCCAGCCTTCGGTGATGAGGTGCACGACGAGGCCATGCCCGGGCTCGCGGGTATGAATCCTCCCGCCATCACACTCTACGAAGGCCAAGTCTGGAGGTCTCCCGGGGCGCTGGCGCCGGCGCGTCGGCAGTCGGGGGATCGGCGTCTCGACGCTCGGTCAGTTCGTAACCGAGGTCGTACTCCGCGCTCAATCATGAGTTATGAGTGTATGTCGCCTTTCGGCTCCAAGCCCTTGTCGAGATCCGGCGTCGCGGATACATTCGTGCCTGTCGTTGACCGTTATCGGGTCCAGAAGCAGGACACGAGCGGGACGACGACGCATGAGGGGGACGAGGTTTCAGGATGGTATGGCACGAGATTAGAGCGCCGATCACTTGCTTTGCGCGCCTGCGCCGCGGAGCTGCTGTAGCAAGGTCTCCCGACCTTGCCACTCGGCCGACCGAAGGTCCCCCCGAGAAGGGTGCAGGCGTCAAGGAGACCTTCGGTCCAGCCCGCGGCGGGGTCTGGAGACCCGCGCCGAGCACCTCGGGTGCGCAACGCATCTGCGAGGTGCTCTAACAGGTTTGTGCAGTGATTCTCTGGGCGGTTACACGCTGCCTTCGAGGCGGAATCCGGTGACCGTCCGCTCTTGAGGTTGCGCCATTCGTGGCGGATATTTTTTCCCCCGCTCTCCACGGCACGAAATCTTCAAGAGTCGGGAGTCGATTGCGATGCTGCTCAGTTATTATGTGTCGAGAATCCTGGATGACACTCTCACATTTCCATCGCGCCGGTTGCCCGAGAAAAGCTTGCAAGTCGACACGGATTTCCTGACCTCGCTGGTCAAACTACGGGACATCTCGGAGAAGGATGTCCTGGAATATGGGGCCCCCGTCTTGTGCAGGAGCGGACATGAGAATCCGTTGTATCTCGGCCCGACGATCCAGGGGGGCAAGAAGGACGTCTACTGGCCGGAGACCCTCAACAGCGACACATCCTACATCGGGACGTTCCATACCCATCCCTACCAAAAGAGGTACAAGCGGGAAGACGTGGGCATTGGCTTTTCCAACGGTGATCTGGGCTTCTACGGCCAAGCCCATGTGCGGCCCAACAAACACCCGGTTTGCCTCCATTTCCTCTTCTCGGGCATATACTTGTACCTGATCGTCTATTGGAAAGACACATCCGACACCACGGGCCTTGCGAGAGGCGAGGGGGACGACATCACGGCCTGCCGGGATTACGTCAAGGCGGTCAACCACACGGCCAAGGACTCGAACCCGACGGGCACGTTGATCGCCCAAAAAGTCGCGGCTCACGGGAAACAACTCGGCAAGGGCGACCTCTTCTATGGGATGCAGATGTTCATCGACGATTGCAATCCGCAGGACAGCATCCAGTTGGAGAGCGAGCTCATCCGGTTTCATTACCCCCAGTATCCCTACGTGCATGAGGAGAAAAATATCGAAATGAATAGCATACTTGCGGCAAAATATAATTATTATTTTTATGTAGGAACATGCGGAGATCATCCGCTATATTCGTACTTGAAGTACAAGGGTTGATCGAATTCGGGACAGTCCGAGCGGCGACGACGACTTGCCTCCATTCGAGATTTGAGGATTCCGGCCCCGACGGATCATTGGGGATGATCCATGAGCCCCGAGGGGTGAGGTCCGCGGAGTCGGGTGAGTGTCGTCGATCGCAACGCTCAAATGGATGGTGGATTGCACCCACTTCCGGACAGGCCGGCAAGGAGTTTTCACGCATCTCGGCCCAGGACCTGATTCCCTATCTGATGAGCAGACTGAATATTGCCTCGAGAAACCAGGCGAATCCCGGAGGGCAGCACGCGGGTGCACCCGGCCATCGTGCCGAGGGGAAAAACTGCGTTGGTTTCTGAGCCGGCTCGTGCTATGATCGTGTTTTCTCCCCGCCTCACCGCCGGGAGCGGATTGAAACGAGTCCGGCGCGGGACTTGCGAGATCGTGGACCGCCGTACGCAATCGACCGGGAACCCATCCCGAACGATTGGCGGGTTCATTGTCAGGAATCAATGAGCCATCTGATCCCTCGATTCGGGGTTGCATTGGTCGCAACGCGCCTGCCGAGGAGGTGCGCAGCGCTCGCCAGCCCCCCTGCCCGAAGGTTCCGCACCGAGGGAACCTTCCCGGCGACGGGCGCCTTGTCTTCTGGTAGCCGTGTCTATGAAACGAAACAGCGAGATCCAGAAGATTGCGTTCGTCGGCGATTACCTGCCGAGGAAATGCGGCATCGCGACCTTCACGTACGACCTGTGCACGTCGATCGCCACCCAGTATCCGGGGTCCGATTGCTTCGTCGTCCCGGTCAACGACCAGCCGCAGGGATACGACTATCCGGCGGAGGTGCGGTTCGAGATCGAGGAGCAGGAGGTCGATTCCTACCTGTGCGCGGCCGACTTCCTCAATTTCGCCAATACCGACATCGTCAGCCTCCAGCATGAGTACGGCATCTTCGGTGGCCCGTCGGGCAGCCACGTCCTGCGGCTGATGCGCGACCTGCGGACGCCGATCGTCACGACCCTCCACACCGTGCTCCGCGAGCCCAATCCCGATCAGCATCGCGTGCTCTGTCAGGTCGCCGAGCTCTCGGCCCGGCTGATCGTGATGTCCGACCGCGCCCGCACGTTCCTCCGCGAGATTTACCAGGTCCCGGAAGCCAAGATCGACCTGATCGCCCACGGCATCCCCGACATGCCGTTCGTGGACCCCAACTTTTACAAGGATCAATTCGGGGTCGAGGGGAAGTTCGTCGCCCTGACGTTCGGGCTGTTGTCGCCCAACAAGGGGATCGAGCAGATGCTGCGGGCAATGCCGGCGATCCTCAAGGAATTCCCGAATTTCGTCTACATCGTGCTGGGGGCGACCCATCCGAACTTGCTCCGCGAGCAAGGCGAGCGGTACCGGATCAGCCTGGAGCGGCTGGCCAAGGACCTGGGCATCAAGCCGAACGTGAGCTTCTACAACCGGTTCGTCGACATCAACGAGCTGATCGAGTTCATCGGGATGGCGGACATCTACATCACGCCCTACCTGAACCCGGCGCAGATCACCTCGGGGACGCTGGCGTATTCGTTCGGCTGCGGCAAGGCGGTGATCTCGACGCCGTACTGGTACGCCGAGGAGCTGCTGGCCGAAGGCCGCGGGGTGCTGGTCCCCTTCGGCGATTCGGGCGCCCTGGCACGCGAGGTCTGCGAGCTGCTTCGCGACGAGCCGAGGCGGCACGCCATGCGGAAGAAGGCATATCTCCTGGGCCGGGAGATGATCTGGAGCCATGTCGCCCACCTGTATATGGGATCGTTCCATCGGGCGCGGCGGAGCCGGCTGGACATGCCCTACAAGCCGCTGGCTGTCCGGATGCTGGCGGACCAGCCGATGGACCTGCCCGGCTGGCGGTTCGACCATCTGATCCGGATGACCGACTCGGCCGGCCTCCTGCAACACGCCAGCTCGGCGATCCCCAACTTCGGCGAAGGTTATTGCACGGACGACAACGCTCGGGCTCTGCTCCTGACCGTGCTCCTGGAGCAGCTCGGCCAGGTCCCGGTGCAGATGCATCGGCTGGCGACCACTTATGCGGCGTTCCTCAATCACGCCTTCGACCGATCGCGGGGCCGGTTCCGCAACTTCCTGGGCTTCGACCGCCGATGGCTGGAGGAGGTCGGCTCCGACGATTGCCACGGCCGGGCGCTCTGGCGCTGGGGGCGTGCGTGGGCCGGTCGAAGCGCCGCGACCTGCAATTCTGGGCGTCCCAGATCTTCGACCTGGCGCTGCCGGCGATCACCGAGACGAGCTCGCCCCGCGCCTGGGCCTTCGGCTTGATCGGGGTTTGCCTGTATCTCCAGCGGTTCTCCGGCGCCCGGCCGGCCAGCCAGATGCGCGAGGCGCTGACCGAGCGGCTGATCGAGCGGTTCGAGAAGACCGCGACCGAGGAATGGTGCTGGTTCGAGGACGTCCTGGCTTACGACAACGCCAAGCTGCCCCATGCCCTGATCGCCAGTGCACGATCGGGGGGGAACCCGCAGGCCCTGAGCGTCGGACTCCAGGCCCTGCGCTGGCTGGTCGACCAGCAGAAGTCGCCGAGCGGCTACCTGCGCCCGATCGGATCCAACGGCTTCTATCGCCGCGACGGCGAGCGCGCCGAGTTCGACCAGCAGCCGCTCGAGGCCCACGCGACGGTCTCGGCTTGCCTCGAGGCCTACCATGCCACCGAGGAGCCGGGTTGGCTCCAGGAGGCCCGGCTGGCGTTCGAATGGTTCCTCGGCGGCAACGACCTGGGGCTCGACATCTACGACGCCAAGACCGGTGGCTGCTGCGACGGGCTCCAGGAGGATCGCGTCAACCTGAACCAGGGGGCCGAGTCGACCCTCGCCTTCCTCCTGGCGCTCGGGGAAATGAAGCTGGTCGAAAGCACGCCGGCCACCCTCCGCCAGTTGCAGGTGAATTGAGTGGGCCCGCCTGACTGAGTCGAAAAACGCGACCTATCCTTCTCTTGACACCGAGGTCAGGAGGCAAATTCCATGGAAGCGAACGGATCGACGAGTACCGGAGAGATCGAGGCCCCTGCGGCCCGGACGGTCCTTCCTGGCGGCACGGCCAGGGTCCGCCGGCGGCTGGATGTCCGGCGCACGGGCATCGTGCTGAAGCCCAGCAACGCCCGGGTCGTGATCCGGCCGTTCGAGCTGGCCAACGAGAACCGGGTCGAGCGGATCATCGCGCGCGTCATGTCCCTCTCGGAGCCGGAGGTCGACTCCCTCATCGAGGACGTGATGCGGGAGTTTTACAACCGGCACCAGAAGACCCGCCATTTCTTCCTGCACCGGTTCGAGCAGGTCCGGCGCCACCTCCTGACCGACCAGCACCTCAGCGAGAACCGGCGGATGCTGATCGGCTCGTACTTCACGCAGGAATACGCGCTGGAATCGGCGGCCTTGTTCAACCCGTCGATGGTCTGGCACCCCGACCAGTCGGGGCTGCCCGACGGCTCGCGACGGTTCCTGCTCAGTCTCCGCGCCACCGGCGAGGGGCACATCTCGTCGATCACGTTCCGGAGCGGCACGGTCGACGCGGAGAACCGCATCCGCATGGACGACTCGACCCGGTTCGTCACGGCCCCGGAGCTGGTGCCCAATACCCTGTACGACAAGACGCTCTTCTTCCGCAAGCTGGTCGAGCTGGGCGTTGACGGCCCGTTCACCGGCCAGGTGCTGGCCACGCTCGGCGACCAGTTCACGCTCGACGAGCTCCAGCAGGCGCATCCGCCGGAGTCTGCACCAGAGCCGGCCGCGGCAGCACGAGCTCGAGCCGGTCGTCCAGGGAATGCTGACCCTCGCCAAGGCGAATTACGAGATCAGTTTTTCCCCCGAGCAGCACGTCTCGGAGCGGATCATCTTCCCCTCGTCGCCGACCGAGGCCAACGGCATCGAGGACGCCCGGTTCGTCCAGTTCATCGAGGACGACGGCTCGATCCGCTATTACGCCACCTACACCGCCTTCGACGGCAAGGTGATCCTGCCCCAGATCCTCGAGACCGACGACTTCCTCCGGTTCAAGATCAGCACCTTGAACGGCCCCGAGGTCCGCAACAAGGGGTTCGCGCTGTTCCCGCGCAAGGTCCGCGGGCTCTATGCGATGCTCTCGCGACAGGATAATGAGAACATCTACCTGATGTACTCGGACCTGCTCCACTTCTGGTACACCAAGGAGCTGATCGCCAAGCCGACTTACTCGTGGGAGTACGTGCAGCTCGGCAACTGCGGCTCGCCGATCGAGACCGAGGCGGGCTGGCTGGTGCTGACGCACGGCGTCGGCCCGATGCGCAAGTACGCTCTGGGTGCGTTCCTGCTCGACCTCGACGACCCGTCGCGCGTGATCGGCCGGCTGGAGGTGCCGCTCCTGGAGCCCGACGCCAACGAGCGCGAAGGCTACGTGCCCAACGTCGTCTACAGTTGCGGCGGTGTGATCCACAACCGCGAGCTGATCATCCCCTATGCCATGTCGGACTACGCCAGTACGTTTGCCACGGTCTCGGTCGATCAGGTTCTGGAGACGATGGTGCGGGAATGAGGTGGGGGAATCGCTCGATCAAATCCCCCTGGAGTCGCATGAGGCGGTTCCAGGCGATCGCCGCACTCAAGCCTCGGCGGGCTCCGGTGCGTCGCACAAGAGCTGCCTGGCAAACGCGATCAGGAAGTGAATCTCGTCTGGCTCCAGGCGATCGAGAGCCAGCCCGTGAACGAGCCGGTTCCTCATGTCAAGACACAATCGTACCGCGCTCGTAGTCCTCGTACGAGATCACCCCGTTGGAATACAAGGTCTTCAGGACAAACCGCGGGACGCCTTCCTCGATGTCGAGCTCTTCGCGCCGGGACGCGGTCCTCATGTTCGATTCGAGGGCGGACCAGGCCAGCAGAAACGCGGCTCGCGGCCGACCGAGATCGAGCAATTGCTGAGACTCCGCGAGCCAAGACTCGACATACCCCGAGCTCGGTTCACCGTCTTCCAACGGGATCTCATCAACCCCACGGGGAGGGTAAACCACCAGGTCGTAGCTCCACCCGGGAAGATGCTGGATAGCGGCGGTTTCCGGCGGATTGAGCTGGTACAACTGATCGCGTCTCTTGACCTCGACTGCGACCGAATCTCCGTTCCGCCGGGCGATCAAGTCGACATGGTCGCTCAGGTGTGAGAGCTCGGGCGGAATGGCCCCTCCCGCAGCGATCGTCACGTGATACCCCTCGGATCTATACTGCTCTGCAACTTTTTCCAGGATCTCGTTCTTGTTCATGGGATCACTTCAAGGCATTTTCGTGACTGGGTGCTCTATCGACCACGATGTGGAGAAACTCCGCACCTCGGAAGAGAGCCGTCAACAGCACCAGCGAATGGCCTCGAACTCGGAAGAGGCCGTCGTGGCTTGTTTTTCGGACCTCGGTGTCCGTAATCCACCGATCATCCTGATAAACGAGACCGATCAAGGCGTCTTGGATCGGCTTGACCATGTTGTCGTTGTCGATTCGAACGCTCGTCCCTTCGTGATAGGACGTCACTTTAATGATCAAAGGTCTCTTGAGTGGAGACCGACTCTTCCAAACTGGAGCTGCCGCCGATCGGACGGCCTGTCTCCAGGCAAAGAGCTTGGCCTTGTTCCCCGATTGATGTGAGATAGGCGGGCCAAGCACAGTGAACTCACAGGGTAACATGGCCCGGCCTTGAGATCTCCTCGTCTCCGATCCTGTTCACCTGGTAGCCCTCGGAACGATCGGCGGCGAATCACAGAGTCCCACACCTGCAATTGTAACAGGACGCTCAGGACTTCGTCACGAGCAAACTCCACCACGGCCATCATTCGTCTTATGGTGAACTTGAACGATAAGCGTCTCTTCACGTCGCCTCCATGCCAATACTGGACATTACGGTCGCGGGCGTCTGATGATCCCGTTCAGAGCCATGCGAACCGCGTGAACCGAAGAAAAGCGGTCGTCCGGCGCCTTGGAGAGACACTTCCGGCAAAGATCGCTGACGGGTTTCGGGAGATCGGCGCGAAGGCTGTCGGGCGGGATCACCGGCGCGGCACTGATGACGTCCGCCAGGATGTCCGGCAGCCTTCGACCGATCCATGGCGGGCGACCGGTCAGCAACGTGTAGAGGACCGCCCCGATCCCATACACATCTGTTCTGACATCGATGGGTCCCCAACATCGAGCGATTTGTTCAGGAGCCATGAACGGCGCGGTCCCTTCGATCTCGGCAGTCCACGGGGTCTGCTCGGTGAGCGAGCGCGCCAGGCCGAAGTCGGTCACGTGGAGATGCCCATCCTCGTCGAGCAGCAGGTTGGCCGGTTTGAGGTCGCAATGAATGATGTCGCGGGCATGCGGCATGTTCGAGCGCGTGGCAAGCCTCGATGGCCCAGTGGATGGCTTCCTCAGTCGTGATGACTCTGATTCTGGCGAGGCGATCCAGGTTGGGACCGGCGACCAGGTCCATGACGAGGAAGTACGCGCCGGCGGGAGTGCGGCCCAGACCGTGGATTCCGACGATGTTGGGGTGGCGCATCCGGGCGATGGTGCTCGCTTCGCCGATGAAACGATGGACCACCCCAGGTTGATCGAGGAACGTCTTGCGCAGGAACTTCACGGCCACAGACCGGCCCTCGCTCTGTTGCCACGCCTGATAAACTTTCCCCGTCCGACCTGCGCCGATCATGCGTTGCAGGAGGAAGTCCTGGTGCGAGAGGAGGGGACTGTCCAGAGTTTGGCCCGGTTGGTCTTCGGGTGTGGACGAAGATCTCACGGAAGGGCGTGGGATCTCACGAAGGCTTGCCGACTCCTCCTCCAGCTCGCGGTCGATCCGAACGAGTTCGACCTGAATCGGTTCTTGCCTGGTCTGGAATCGTGACAGGAACTCCGCATGAGTGGGCCGATCGCCCCAGTGCCGTCGCACCCGGTACTCTTCGCCGATGAGCTCGATCGGCAACTCGTCGAGCGAGCCGAGCTCCGGGAACCTTGCGGCATAACCCTCCAGCGTCATCCGATCGTCGGCACGCGGATTTCGCCATCGGAATTCCAGGTCGATACAGATGAGCTCGATGAGCAGGCGGCGCCGGTCATGCGGCGTCGATGCAGGCGGATGGTCCAGGAAATCGGCGATCTCGCCGGGGCCATTCCGTTGCCAGGCTTCCTCGAAGCCGAGGACTTCGCGATTCGAAGGCGTCGTCAGGCATCGTCCCGTCGCCCGGCCAGGATGTCGCGGATTTGACCGAGTGTGCGCCGGATCGGTGCGCTCGGACCGCCCGGTGTCCTCCACGATCTCGGACAGCAGCGCCTCCCTGCAACCGAAGCTCCAGCACGCGCCGCCCGAAAACACTCAGTTGTGCGAGAACCCATTCCAGCTCGTCAGCCAGGGCGACGGCCTCTTCCGGAGTCGGTTCCGGGTGCCGGCCGAGAAGCTGGTCTTCCTCGACCTGATCGAGGAGGAATTCGGTGTCGACCGACCGGCAGTCTGCTCGATCATGTCTGGCCTGGCGAAGCAGCTTGTGCTTGGTGATGGAAGCCAGGAGTCGCCAGAGGTCCCCGCCGCGCCCCAACGTGAAGCGGCCGTGTCGCACGCCGACGAAGAAGCTCCGGTAGGCCGACATCACGATGTCTTCGGGATCGGTCCGGCGCGCCAGCCGAGGCGAGAGCCGACTCCGGGCCAGCAGGGTTAGACGCTCGAAATAACGGGAGAAGATCGCGTCCGCAGCTCGATCATCGCCGTCCCGAAATCGTTCCAGCAGCACGAGCGACGTCCAGCCGGCTGGGGTCCCGCTCATCGTCTTCTCCCGATTCCGACAAATCCCGGTGAATTCCTGGCCGCTGGAGCCGACGAGACGGCATTACCTGAGAGCGAGCGGAAACCCTGTTCTCTTGCTTCAGGAGAAAGTCATGGCCTACGTCGTGACGGAACCGTGCTTCGGCTGCAAGTACACGGATTGTGTCGTCGTCTGCCCCATGGACTGCTTTCGGGAGGGCGATCAGATGTTGTTCATTGATCCCGAGGAGTGCATCAATTGCGATGCGTGTGTTCCCGAGTGTCCTGTCGAGGCTATCTTCTCCGAAGACAACGTGCCAGAGCCGTGGCGCGATTTCGTGGCGCTGAACCGGGAGATGGCCGCGATCTGTCCTCCGATCACGGATCGGAAGGAGCCGCTTGCGAGTCGAAGTGCATGACAGCAGGATGATGGCACGAGTCCGGAACGAACCCGTGGTGCCCCGGGGATGATCGGGCACGGTCAATGGCTCGCCAGCGCCCGGGACAACGCACGAGCCTTCAGGCTCGACCGGACTTGCTGGATCCGGAGCCGCTGCTTCTCAAGATAGTGAGCGGCCACGATCGCTCGGGAGCTGTTCGGTGGCGTCCGCTTCAGTACAGCCCGCGCCGCCGAGCAAGACGGCACCCAGCATCGCAACGCTCACGGACCGACGATACCTCATCACGGTCCCCCCTATTGCCTGGTCGCAAGTCCCTGGTCGGTGCCACTCTTCGCCTCTTCGCGCAAGGAAGCGGAAGCCTTCGTGGATCCCGGAGATCTGGAAATGACTTCGTCGGATCCCCTCCGGAAAGATCAATGAAAGTCCGGCAAGCGGAACGGCCTGGCACGATCGTGACGAGGGCAACGATGGATCGGGCGGACGCGGGCGCGTCCGGGCGATCGACAGCAACGGGTTTCAGCGGCCCGGGACCCACCGCGTCGGGGGATACCAACCCTCATCCATGTTGAGATGGCGATCGAGCCAGGGGACGCGGGAGTGGCCGAAGAAGAGGTCCGCGCGGGAGCGTCGCCGACGGCCGGGCGGTCTCGCAGTCCATCAGCCCGGCGAACACGAAGGTTTCCACGACCAGCTCGGAGCAGAAGAAGCGGGGACGGTCGCCGTGAACTCGGCCGACGAATGGGGTGCGGAGTGCGCCGCGGCGGCTGAAAGGTGTCATGAAGTTGAGGCCCCGTGCCAGTGCGAACGGCTTCCCTTCCTGGGCGCTGGCAAACGCCGTCAGGCGGGCCGACTGCTCCGGTGTGAGTGGAACCCGACGCCGGCGAACCCAGACCCGAGTCCCGTGATTCACATGATTGGACATGTGCTGGTAGGGATCCATGACCCGAATCACCAGTTCATTGAACGGGCCGGCTTCGATCAGTCCCAGGCTCCCGTCCGGCCGGGCGAACACGAAGCCCGAGTGGTGCACTCCAGCCCCGCCGACGCCCGCGTGCCCGAGCCGGAGCAAGAAGGACTCATCGGTCGCGAGGAAAATGTCGCCGGGTTGCGGCACGTAGAATTGCGGCGAGCCGAGGAAAACGTCGTCCAGGCAAAATGCTGGCTGATAGACATAAGACTCCGGCAGGGGCGAGCCGGCCAGGAGGGTTGTAGCGATCATTCCTAAAATAATGTGGCTCATCCTTGAGCTCCTGACCGATAGAGAGGGAAACCCCCAACTAATTTCGTCGTCTCCGGCAATTCGCTTGAGCCGGAGAGGACCGGACCGCCGGGTCGGGCAAGCCCTCGGCCGAGCCGGCATGAGGTTTGAAGTTGATGAGGCCGGGGCGGAGCCTCGCCGTTCGCATCGAACTCGTGGCTCTTCCTTCCGCGGAGGATCGATCCCGATGCCGCGCATCCGGATCCTCGATTTGGATGGCAGCCTGGCCCCGCAGGCCGATGTCTTTCCGACCGAGGGCGTTGACTGGCTCCCGGCCCGGGAATGGGGCAGACGGATCCGCCTGGCGTGTGCGTTCGGGACCTTCGACCGATTCCGGAGATGGCTGGGCGACTCGCTCCCCAGCGACGGCCCCGAGGTGACGCTCTATGGGTCGGGTGACTTCCACCACGTCACGCTCGCCCTCCTGAGTCGGATTCGCGGTCCGTTCAACCTGCTCGTCCTCGACAAACATCCGGACTGGATGCGGGGCATCCCGTTCCTCCATTGCGGGACGTGGCTTCGCCATGCACTTCGGCTTCCGGGCTTGAGGCGGGCATTCCTCTGCGGCGGGGAAACGGATTTCGACAACACCTATCGATGGCTCGCCCCCTGGCCCGAGATCGTGGACGGCCGAGTCGTGGTCTTCCCGGCGCGCCGGCGATTCGTCCGCGGCGGATGGGCCGAGATCCCGGTACGTCCCCTCCTGGCCGACGGAAACTCGCCCGTGGCGGCGTTGCGAACCGGTCTCGAGCCATTCCACGACGAGCTGCGCCGGTATCCTCTGTATATATCGATCGACAAGGACGTCCTCACGCCGGAGGACGCGGCAGTGAACTGGGACTCCGGGCTACTCCGGCTGCCGGAGGCCGTGGCCACGGTCGAAGCGTTCCTCGCCGCGGCGGGAGGCCGACTGGCCGGCGCGGACGTGCTGGGCGACTGGTCGCCGGTCCGGCTCGGTCACTGGCTGAACCGGCTCTGCGACCGCCTGGACCACCCCAGCCCGCAACTCAACCCGGCCGACGCCGCCGATCGCAATCGCAGGGCCAACGCCGCGTCTCCTCCGCGTTCTCCTGGACGGCTCCGAGGCGGACGGACCGCGGACCGACCGGGAGACGCCGCTTCGGCTGGGATGAAGGCTTCACGGTCGGAACCGCCAATCCTCATGCTCCTTGTAGGCCATCGTCTCATCGACCAGGGCGTACAAGCCCGGATCGTAGGATTTCAGGGCCTCGCGCGTGGTGATGGGCCGGTCGGCGCCGTTGGGGGCAGGCCCGGCGGGCCTGCGGCGTCGAAGTAGGCCGCGACGCCCGCCACCCAGTACGCGTCGCGGTCGCGAGCGGCGGGGGTCCCCTTCCAGAGGCCCTTGCCTCTTCGCCTCCTCATAGGTTTTCTGAAGCGAGTGGTCGAACTCGACATCCATGCGCTTCACCCGCAGCTCGTATTGCTGCTTCTGACGTCGTTTCTCGAAGGCGGGATCCACGGGCCGTAGACCCGTCACGCGGTAGAGTGCCCGGGCGAACTCACTGACCACCATGCGACTTGCCGGCAAAGGGGTCGTGCTCGAGGCCCAGGACGTTCTCCTCGGGGACGACCATCAGCTTGAGCTGGGGCGTGTAATCGAGGTATCGCACGCCGTCGAAGCCCGCGGCGCTCTTCGATTCCGCAAACTCCGGCAGGTCGCTCAGCGTCTCGTCCCGGCCCAGGACCACCAGGCGCGCACCGTCCGCGATCAATGCCTTCAGGATGTCGTGCCGGTAGGCGAACATCTTCCGGATCGTGTCGTTGGCCTTCAGCAATGCCGCGTCGCTGACTTGTTTCGAGCCCAGTCACGGGGAACTCGCGCGCGTAGGTGAACTTGGTGTAGTACGGGTTGATCGCGAATCGGGCCGGCGGAGGAACCACGCTCGGCTGCCGACGGAGCACCGGGAGGGTCCAGTCCTGGCGCGGGCGTCAGCTTGAACGTGGTGCGGACCAGGTCGTAACCCTCCGGGATCGTACTGCTTGAGCTGCTCGCGGGTGGCGATGCTGTTGTGGTTCCAGTTATTGATCCGGTTGCAGTTGAAGTAGGACTGGCAGATCTCCGCCCAGTATTCGGCCGGATTGGAGCCGGTGTAGGCGTTCTTCCACAACCCTTTGTCCATCGCGCCGCGGTAGGTCTGGCTCAGGCGACGACGCCAGGTTGGGTCGATCCGGCCCAGCGCAGCATCGATCGTGTGACAGAATTCATGCAGGCCGATGCTCTCGTCGTCATAACGATCGCCGAGCGAGGTTGAGCAGGTTTTCCTCACCGAAGCTGGTGACCGACAGGCCGCCGGTGCCCCGCACCCGTTCGTTCTGGTACTGCGGGTTCGGGTGGTTTCGGTACTCGGGCATATCGGTGTAAACCTGGTCCTTGCCGATGATGATCAAGCCGCGTGCCGTGTTTCACCATCGCTTCGAGGATGTCGGGCCGGCCGGCCAGCAGATGGGTGACGATGTCGTAGGTCCGCTGGAGCGCCTCATCGGCGACCTCGGCCGAGGCCAGGACCGGCATCCCTTTGACATCGATGGACTTCTTGTAGAACCGGCGTGCGACCTCGCGGTCGCTCTCCCGGAACTTCGCGAAGACCGACTCGGGCGGCGCGGTGATCGGCGGCGCGCCTTCGACGCTGCGGCCGCGGGACTTCGTCCGAGAATGTCCCACGGCGGCCGGAGTTGGCTGTCCCGACGATACGCCCAGGAAAACGACGCCGATCATTCCCGCAGCCACGAGGCCGAGTTGTACGAGGCTTCTCACGGTGGAACTCCTGATATCTTGAACACTGATCACGAGTCGCGGCTCCTCAATCCAGCGCCTCTCCTCGCCCCGCCCGCGTTGTACTCCGTGAACCGTCCTATCAGAGATCGTCACCAGATGCCGCGAACAAACCCGCAAAGATCGACAAGTTGAGGAATTACGGGTCTTATGACCGTCCCCGGAGCGATCGACGCGGCGCAGAACCATGCGCTGCACTGCGAAGGGCAGAACGCAGATGAGCTGAAGATCCATATCCGACTGAAAGCGAAGTCGTTAGTCTTATCGGGAGCTGGATGGCTGATTTCAAAGCCGGAACCCCTCGTCTCGCGCTCGCCGCTCCATCTCGAAAGGCTCGTCTTCCGTTCCGCTCTCCTGGGCTGGTGGATCCGTCTGGGACTCGGAGGTCGCGAATTCCTTGCGGAGGTCCCGACCGAACCATGGCCCACAGATCAGCCCGAGGACCATGGCGAGCCCGAGCATCGGTGCGCCTCCCGAGGAGAACTTGGCCCCGAGCAGGTCCGGCTCGAACAGGAGCATGCAGCACACGAAGAACACGACCATGACCGCCACGCCGACGACGGCATCTCCGACCATCCCGAACCGCCGGTACAGCCCCCGCCCGGCCCAGACGACGACCCCGCACACGAACCCCATGGCGAAGACGGCGGCGGCAAACCCAGCCGCCTCGCCCCACTCCGGCTGGCCCGCGAGGCCGCGGGCGATCGCCCGGACGACCTTGATCAGGGTCGCGACGGAGAGCGCGAAGCCCCCGGCCAGGCCGAACTGCCACCAATGCAACCTTTGCATCGAGATAGTCCTCCCCACGCAAGAGGTTCTGATGATCCCCTGGCTTCCATCCTAACGCGACGGAGCTGCAATCTGGAGTCAGGAGACCGGTTCGTCCCGGCCGTGCGAAACAGGGCCGTTGCCGCGCTCGGGCCAGTCCCCTGATTATGACGTAATATCTTTTGCTTGCGGGACTTCAGTCGGACAACGGTCGGCCCGGATGAGGATTGTCTCAAGCGGACCGGATCGCTCTCCTCGAGTATTGACGAACCGGGGCGTATCGGCGAGCGTCGGGAAAAACTGACGTAGTGGCTCCGTCAGATCGGCACTATGCCGGTGCGGGCCGAGGAGATCGACAACGGCGACCGGTGGAGTGCGAGGATCATGGGACGAGGATCGATGCCGGCGGGCTGGAAGCACATCGACACGCTGTTCCAGGCCGGGTCACTGGTGGGGCTGGCCGATCGAGAACTGCTGGATCGGTTCGTGGCCGGGGAATCCGCGGAAGCCGCCTTCGAGGCCCTGGTGGATCGGCACGGCCCCATGGTGCGATCCATCTGCCGCTCGATGCTGGGCGACCCGCACGAGGCCGACGACGCGTTCCAGGCGACGTTCCTGGTCCTGGCCCGCCGGGCCGGCGCGATCCGCCGGCGCGACGCCGTGGGGAGCTGGCTCTATGGCGTCGCCTGCCGCGTGTCGGCCCACGCCCGCGCCGACGCCGCCCGACGTCGACTCCTCGAGCGATACCTCGCCGAGCATGCGCGTCACGAGCCGCCGACGGACGAACGGACGAACGAGCCGATGCCCGAGGTGCTGGAGGAGGTCGACCGGCTGCCCGAGCGCTATCGGGCCCCGATCGTGCTCTGTTACCTGGAAGGCCAGTCCCAGGAGCAGGCCGCCCAGGCGCTGGGTTGCCCGCTGCGGACCGTGCAGACCCGGCTCCAGCGCGGCAAGGCGAGGCTGCGCGAGCGCCTCATCCGGCGCGGGCTGGCTCCGGCCGCGGGCCTGCTGGCGGCCGGCGTCGAGTCGGCCGACGCCGCGGCGGCCCTCCTGGCCGGATCGGTGCCGGCGGCGCTCTCCGAATCGACGGCCCGGGCGTCGGTCCAGTTCGCCGCGGCGCGCGCCGGAGGGCTCGCCTCGACCGCCCTGGGCGCTGGCCCAGGGCGTACTCCGCACCCTCTTCTGGTGCCGCCTCAGACGCGCGGCCGGGATGACGCTTCGGCCTGGTGACGGCCGCGGCCCTCACGTTCTTCGCCCTCACGGCGGCCGGCCAGAAGGCTGAGAAGCCGGCGATGGCGATCACCGGGCGGGTCCTTGACGACCGCGGTCGGCCCATCCCCGGGCCGAGGTCTGGATGCCGATCACGTTCGAGGAGACGCCCGAGACGACGCCCCACGCGACGACCGACGACCAGGGGCGTTTCGCCGTACCCGTGCCCGAAGGCACGAGCCGGCTGCCGATGTGGCGCACGGCATTCTGGATCGTCTGGGCTCAGGCCCCGGGCCACTGGATCGCCACGGCCAGAGCCCAGGATGCCGCCTCCTGGGCCAGACGGGGTCCGTCAACCTGACCCTGGGCCCGGCGAGCGACACCGGATTCCGGATCGTGGGGTCCGACGGCCGGCCGGTCGCTGGCGCCGTGGTCGAGCCGTTCCACTTCAAGACACAGCGGGCCTATGACATCCTCCCCAAGGCGATGCGCCCTGCGGTCCGGGCCGTCACCGACGCCAGCGGCCGCGCCAGGCTCCCCGCCATCCCCCGCGAGGGATTCTTCACGGTCCAGGTCACGACCGAGGCCGCGGGGTCGCAGCAGTTGAGGCTGCAGGGACCAGGCGACCGAGCCCGCCGAACGCGAGATCCGCCTGCGCCCGGCGGGCCGCATCGAAGGGCGGGTGACCGCCGATCGGCCTGAGTGGGCTCGAGGTCTCAGGGTTTATCTGAGCACGACCGATCCCGCCGACCAGTTCGGCATGGGCCTCGATCGGACCGCGGGCGATGCCGTGGTCAGGACCGGCCCCGACGGCTCGTTCGTGATCCCGGCCATGGCGTCCGGCAAGCTGACCATCGGCACCCAGGTGGACCCGGCCCTGCCCGTCCGCCCGCGCATCCCCGTCGACCTCAACGTGCCCTTCGGACGGACGACCCGCGTCGACATCCCGCTGGAGAAGGCCGTGCGCGTCCAAGGCGTGATCCGGGTCAAGGGGAGCGGCGATCCGGTAGCCGGGCGCCTCGATCTCGATCGGCTACGGGGCGCCGCGCCAGAGCGATTCGGTGGTGAGCGACGCCCAGGGACGGTTCACGGCGCACGTCTCGCCGGGGACGTGACGATGCATGTGATCTTCATGCCGGAGAGCTTCGTGCAGCTCGGCGAACCCTGGGCCGAGCGGTATCGCGTCCCCGAGGCCGCGGAGACATTCGACCTCCCGCCGATCGAGGTCGTCCGGGGGATCACGATCAAGGGCCGGCTGGTTGACGCCAAGGATCGCCCCGTCGCGGACGTCGGGATCAACGCGGTCTCGGGCAATCGCCGCTACGGCTTCGGCCGGACGGATCAGTCGGGATCGTTCACCCTGTCCCAGGTCCCGGCCGGTCTCGAGCTGCGTTATGAGTTCTGGCGCAACGACCACGAGGGCCCGATTGACGCCGAGATCTTCGAGCGAGAGCCGCTGCTGCTCCGGGCGGGCACGACCACGCGGCCGGCCCAGGCGACCCGACGCCCGGCGGCCTTCGCGGGCAAGTGATCGACGAGAACGGACGGCCGGTCGAAGGCGCCGAGATCAACCTTGACGATCGCGGCCAACAACACGCAGAAGAACGTGAGCCTGACCACCGATGCCGGCGGCACCTATCACGACCCGCATCCCATCGTCAAGGGGACTCGGTACCGGGCGATCGTCACTCCCGGCAAGTTCGCGATCGCGGCCAGCGAGGCGGTGACGGTGGAGAAGAGCCGATCCGATCACGCTGCCGCCGATCAAGCGTGGTGCGGCTGCGGACGATCGCTGGCCGGGTCGTTGACAGCGAGGGCCGACCGGTGGCCGGGGCCCGCGTGTTCAACTGGGGCAATCCCTCCCCCTTGACCGACGCCGTCACCGGCCCGAGCGGCCGCTTCCAGCTCGACGGCTTCTCGCGGGAAACGGCCTGGCTCTTCGTTGACGCCCCGGGCTTCCGGTTCCATCGCGCGATGCCCGACCCGGGGAAGTCCACAACGGAGCTGACGATCCGCCGCGACGGACCAGCCGCCGGAACGGGGCGTGGCCTCCCTCGGCCCGCCGATCCCGCGCGAGCGGGCGCTCTGGCTGGCCGCGACGGTCCTCAAGCCGTACGCTGAGCGGATCATCCGGCCCGGGACCGATCCCGAGGCCCGGCTCGCGTGCCCTCGAGGTCGCGGCCCGGATCGATCCGGAGGGCGCCTGGCGGAAGTGCCAGGCCGGCGAGAGAGCCATGGGACAGCAACCCGGTGCGGATCGCGGTCGTCCGGCATCTCGCCGTCAGGGAGCCCACGGATGCCGAATCGATCCTGCCGACGATCCAGAACGACTTCTGGCGCCAGAGCGTCCGGATCGAGCTGGTCGATTCCCTGCCGGTCGAGGCTTTCGATCGCAAGATCGCGCCTGCTCGAGGAGGCCGCGCGCGAGGCGAGCCTGAGCAGACCGACGAAGGTTACCGCGCGTCTACCACCTGAAGGAAGCGTTAGGGCGGCTGATCGACCTGGGCCGGAGCGAGGAGACCCGCCAGTTGCTGAACGAAGTCCTTCCGCTGGCCAGGAAGTCCGACGCGGACGACCCGCGCCTGGGCCACACCCGCGCCCTGATCGGCTGCCTGGCCCGGCTGGACCTCCGGGCGGCCCTGGCGCTGATCCCGGACAAGGGAGACGAGCGGACGATCAACGACCTCCGCGGCCTGATCGCCCAGAGCATCGCGGCCACACCCGGCCGAGGCCGAACGGCTGATCGGCCGGATGACGTGGAACAACTCCGAGACCTACGCGGTGAAGGCATGCCGGCGGATGGCGACGGTCGACCTGCCCCGGGCGCGGCGGATCGCCGGACGGATCAAGAGCGACGTGCTCCGCGGCTACGCCCTGGGCGCGGATGGCCGAGGAGATCGCCGCGGCCGACCGCGCCACGGCCCGCGACCTCCGGGCCGAGTCGTTCCGGGCGTTCGGCCAGGCGGTGGAGCGGGGCATCGGCGGCGTGTGGGGCGCCCGAGTCGGCGGCGGTCATGGCGGCGGCCCTCCTGCCGGGCGTCGAGCGGACCGATCCGGACCGGCTGGCGGAGGCCGTCGACCGGGTCCTCTCGCTCCGCTGGCATCCGCGCTCCGTCCTCGACCTGACGATGACCATCCCCGACACTGAGCGGCGTCGACGCGATGCGGATCAACGCGGCCCTGGCGGCTGTCCTGGCCCGCGTACGACCACGACCTGGCCCGCGCGATGGCCCGGCCGATCATCGAGCGGCTGAAGGCACCGCTCTCGCCGATCGAGAATCAGTACGCTCGACCGCTACGCCATCCTCAGACGTCCTGATTTGCGGGATTTTGATCTGGAGCCAAATTCTTGGCTGTCGGCTGGCCGACGACCGAGTAGACTGAGTCTGTAGATTGGTGCCTGGATACGTGAACGCGGCCGGCGTTGAGATGCTCCAGCAAGTGAGCAATTGCGCGGTTGGCTCGTGGGTTCGACATCGGATGGACTTGCACCTGCAGCACCCCCTTCTCCAGATCAGGGGTCAAGTCGGCCTCGGAGCGGAACAGATCTCGCAGCAGGCTGCGGGCGTCGTCAGTCCGTGCGAGCTCCTCACGCACGATTGACGCCAACGCCGTCTCGGCGCGGTAGGCGATCATCTTCACGGTGTCGACCAGTTGCTTGCGGCTGGGAGCCAGACGCTGGAACCTTTCGGTCTCAGGCAGCTCGTCCCAGTCCAAGTGGCTAGGCGGTCGTCTTCAACTGGCTATCGATGCCCGTCAATCCGTGTTCGAGCTGTTCAATCTCTTCCACCAATTCGGCTTTGCGTTTCTCCCAGTTGGCCCTGCGACGATTCGTGGGATTCGGGATGCAATGTCAGGGCCGCAAAGCGAGCTTGCCGATGAGTCAGCTTGGTCTTGACCGAGCGCTTCTGCCGGTCCAGCTCCCGCCACCGAGGGTTGACCACCGGCCGCTTGGTCTCAGGAATCTCCTCCGTTCCGTACTCATTAAGCAGATCAATGGCAAAGTGTTGCATCATGTAATGGAAGAAGTTTTCCTGGGACCATCGGCTGAACAGTCGGACAGAGTCCTCCCGCGCCGAGTCACCGTAAGCCGTGCTGATCAGGCTGACTTGATGCCCACTGGTGGTTAGCTTGCGGATCTCCCGCACCCAGAGCCCGTTCCTGCGGTCGGCCGATCCACGTCCCTCGCTCGGCCAGTTTGAGCGAAACCCGCTCCCCGCCCGGCAGCGTCGTTTCGAGCTCCTCGAACTCAGTGGTTGGCCAATCCCCCTTGGGGTACTTGTGGTAGGTGATGCAGGCAATGCGGTGGGTTTGCCACATCTCCTTGAAGAACTCCGGGCTGTACCCTTCGCGGTCGAACAAGATCACGAACCGCGACGCGATACCGGTCGATCTCCAGCTCGGCCGCACTCGGCTGGCCAGGGACCTCTTGGAGCAGGCGCGGCACGATGTCACTACTCAGCGCTTCTAAGAGCCCGTGGTCGATCGGCCGAGAGACCGCGAAGAACGGCTGGCCCAGGATGTCGTTGACCCAGTAGTCGGTGGTCCCTCGCAGGCATAATCGCTGCCGCGCGACATAGCGTTTGGGCAGAGTCGGTCAGGCTGCCATGATAGAGGCGAACGTGCCCATCGACATACAGGGCGCCGGCCACATCCGGCGTCGGCCTCCAACCAGTCTCGGGACAGCCGCCCACCCCATTTCTCCGGGCCGTCGTCGATACTCAGAGCGGCCAGCTTGTACCGCAGACAACGGACTTCGGGAACGCGGTCCAGCCCCAACAGCTTGCCCAGCTCGCCCGGGGGCTCGTACTGCAACTGCTCGACGACCTTGATGCGGCACAGCGCCATGTGAGCCAGCAGGACCAGCACGTGCAGAGTGCTATAGTACCCGCGTAATTGGGCCAGACATCGTGGATGTGTCGAAACAACCCATTCTCGGCCAGAGCCGGCAGGGCGCACAGCACGCCGCCGAAGGAGACATCGCGGCAGGTTTCAAAACGGGTCGACGCCCCGCCGAGCAAACCGAAGGATGCCAGGACGCGTTCGTCCGGCCTGGTGCATGCCGTGCCCATTTCGGCCGCGGCTAGCGGCTCGGGTCGTCGGCTGCTCGCGTCGGATTTGTCGGTGGCAATCGGGCGGCTTGGTGGAGCTGGAGCCGTTCCCGGCGCGGACTCCGCCGGCTCGAACGGACACGGGCTCGGTCAGCCGTCCCTGTTTGATTGCCTTGCGGAGCGTGTCGAGCTTGAGACCCAGTTGCTCGGCGACTTCCCGGCGGCTCCAACCGGCCAGGAGCAACTGTTGTGCTTGGGTGGTAACCTCCGGCGTCATCACCGAAGCACCGCGTGTCGCACGAGGCGCGTAGAACGCGTTGACGCCGCCAGTGCGATATGTGTTGACGCTGCGAATGACGCTGGTCTTGGAGACGCCGAAGGCCCGCATGATATCCACCTGGCGGCAGGCACCCTGGCAGATCAGTTGGGCGGTGAACATCCGAAAAGAGCGGCGGTCGTCCTCAGGGTGTTGAAACAGGGGCTGAACACCGCAGAAGTAAATCCATTGGCCATCTGCGCGGACGACGCTGATTAAGTCGCCGATGCGGGTGGCCCCGTCGGCGATGAGCGGTAATAATGCTTGGGGAATGGTACCTTCCTCCTGGTGAGTGCCAGGTGATCTCGACAATCACGGAAGGTACCATTTCTATTTCCCAGCTTTCACTCCTCGTCCGGCTCAGACAAGGATCTCCCAAACGTTCATCCTCGCTAAGCAGATACGTCTTACACCCCGCGACGTAATCTGGTCGCAAATCAGGAGGTCTGAGCCTGCCGTCGACTAGCCCTGGCCGATCCCGAGGCCACCGCCGCGCTGGTCGAAGTGATCCCCGACCTCAAGGAGGAAGGGCGCCGGCCAGCGCGCGACATCGCTCGAGTCATCGTGGCCGGGGCCTTGTCCGAGCCGGAATCGCGATTCTGGACCATCATCCGGCGGGCGGTGTTCGACCTGGAACTGGTTGACCGCGACGATTGAACGGCGGTCCGAAGGGGCCCCGCCGGATGCGTAGGAGCGGGTCAGGTACGAGCGAGTGGCGGCGGTGCTGGCCGACACCCATCGAGCGAGGTAGCGCCGTGGAAGACAGGGATCGCCGACTTTGCCGGCGCTGCACCCAGAATCGCCGCTCTAATCGATCGACATCTTGATTACGCGCGGCCTTTCGGGGGCTGGATGCCGAGTTGGTCTTGATCTGCTTGCAGGCCGCCTCGGCCTGCTTGCGAACCTCGGCGCTGGGATCGTCGCGCATCTTCTCCAGCGCGGGTATCGCGTCCTTGGCGCTCTTGCCCGCGAGTCCCAGGAACTTGATCGCCAGCAGGCGCACGGTCTCCTGCTTGTGGTCGAGTAACTTGATCAGCTCCGGGAGCGACCGCACGTCGGGGCCGGTTCGCTCGAACCGGCGCAGCAGTCTCTGGACCGAGCGGAGATTCTCCTTCTTCTCGGCCAGCAGGATGATGTCCGGGAGGAAGATGGCCGCTTCGGGGACCAAGGCGTTGAATGGCCTTTGTGGCCGCGCGGCGCACTTCGGACGTGTCGTCCCGGAGCGCCCTGGCGAGATGCGGTCTGATGACCTTCGCGTCCAGTTCCAGGCTTCCCAGCGTCGAGGTCGCGGCTTCGCGGACCTCGGCTTGCTTGGCGGCCAGCAGCGGAGTCAGTCGGGCGAACGCGGGCTGTGCGGCCGTTCCCAGGCTTCCCAGCGTTTGTGCGGCGATCGTCTGGAGTTTCGGCGACGGATCGTCGAGCAAAGCGGTGAGCGCCGGGACGGCTTCGGCCGCCGCCGGGCCGTGGCTTCCAATCAGTTCCGCGGCCGCCAGGCGCACCTCCGGGTCCGGACTGTTCAACTTCCCGATCGACGACTGGCAGCGCTTTGCGACCCCGTGGACCCAGGGCACGAATGGTATCCATGGCACGTCGCTGCACCCGAGCCTCGGTGTCGTTGAGCAAGCCCGTCAGATCACCGAGCAGGCGGTCATCGCGTGGTGCCGATTGAAAGAGGATGCCGACGGCCTGGATGCGAATCCCCGCGGATTCGTCCTTGAGCATGGCACGCACCGCCGGTACGCATTCGCTCGCTCGCGGACCGAGGTATCCGATGGCCGTGAGGAACGCGGCCTTGACCTGGTGGTCGGGGTCGTTCAGACCGGCCGACAGCTTCTGCCCAGTACCGGGAGCCAGGGGGCGAATCTGTCCCAGTGCCAGGGCCGCACCCTGTCGGACGCGAGGCTCTGGATCCTGGATCGCCTGCGTGAGCAACACCAATCCCCGGCCGGCCGATCTGGGCCAGGGCCTCCGCGATCGGATCGATGCGGCTGTTCTTCTGCCGGAGGGCGTTGAGCAATCGCGGAGCGGCCACTGGCCCCATCTTGCCCAGCAGGAACGCGGCGTGGCGCGAGACTCCCTCTTTCCCCGCGGTCAGGAGCGCCTCGAGCTCCGACGCCAGCGGTGGGAGCAACCCCCGACGCGCGACGAGCAGGTTGACCACGGCCAGCCGGACGCGTTCGTCCTCGTGCTGGAGGTTCTCCTTGAGGACCGGCAGCAAGGCATCATCGGGCAAGGTGAATCGGGCCAGGGATTTCAAGGCGGCCGCCCGGACCTCCGGGGTTCCCTCCTGCGCACCATGGAGCACGGCCCGATGGACCTGGTCGTTCGGCGCCGACAGATACCCCAGGCTCTCGACGGCTCGTGCCGCGAATGATGACGTCTTTGTGCGCGGTCGCGGCGATCAACGGCTCGATCGCGGCCGTACCGATTCGCCCGAGCGCGAGCGCGGCTTCTTGCCGAATCCGTTCCGACTTGTCACCGAGCAAGGGGATCAGGTCGGGAATGGCGGCCTTGGCGTCGGGACCAATGCGCCCCAGGCTCATGACGACTTCCGCGCGCGGACATTCTCCTTCCGCTCCTTCAGCAGGCCGCGCAATCCCTCGACGGCCGGTTTGCCGATGGCCGCCAGCGCCAGGGCGGATCGGTAATCCTGGTGCGACTCTTCTTCTCGGTCGCCTCCGTAGTTGGTTCGCAACGTATGGAGAAGTGCGGGAATTGCCGACGACCGCGTCGTGGCCCCAATGCGGTGACCGCATCCAGAACGGCCAGCCGCACCTGGCCGTCTTTTTCTTTCTTCAGCAGGTCGATCATCACGGGCAACGCCTTGCGCTGGACGTTCCTGTCGGCGAGACGAATCGTGGTCGCCGCGTTTCGGCGAACGTCCACGTTGTCGGCGCGCAGATTCGCGATCAGGGATTCGGCAGGATCAGGAGGCGGTCCGGACTGGGCCGAACCGGGCGTGGCCAGCGATCCGCAGACGGCAACCGCCAGAAGTGCCCGATTCCGGTGACGAATCCACACGGTGATACCCCTTCACGATGCGTATTCGATGTGGCCGGAATCGCTCCGATCAGGTCAAGCAGGCCCGGCAGGGGCTCCGTGCTGTCGCCGAAGCGATCGACCGGGACGCCGGCCTGTTGCAACATGGCCAGCAGCAAGTTGGACATCGGCGTCTCCGGACGGCACTTCTGATGTTGTCCCGATCGCAGAGTGCCTCCGCCTTTACCCACGCACGATGACCGGCAGGTTGATATGGTCGTGACGGTCGCCGTCGCTGATGCCGCTGCCGTAGAGGACCATGGAATTGTCGAGCAGCGTGGTACCGCCGGCTTCCTCGACGGTCATCATCTTTTCGATCATGTATGCCAGGATCTCAATGATGGTAACGGTCGATCTCGCGGAGCTTTCGATTCTTCTCGGCCTCGCCCCCGTGGTGAGAACACTCGTGGTGGCCGTCGGTGAAGCCCAGCCACGGATAGTTCCGGTCGGTGGCTTCCTTGGTCACCATGAAGCTGGAAGCCCGGGTGCTGTCGGTCTGGAAGGCCAGCACCATCAGGTCGCACATCAGGCGCAGGTGCTCGTCGAAGTCTTCCGGGATCCCCGCGGGCCTCTGGAACTCGGTTCCAGGAAGCTCGACCGCAGCCGTGGCATGCTGAATGCGGCGCTCGACTTCGCGGACACCGGTCAGGTACTGGTCCAGCTTGCGCTGATCGGTCTTGGCGACGCGACTGCGGAGGCGATTGGCGTCGTCCAGCACGTAGTCGAGCATGCTCTTGCGATAGAAGTCGCGATCGGCGACCGTGGCCTGGGTCAGGCTGTTGCTCCCCTTGGTGAACAGGCGATCGAAAACGATCTTGGGATTCAGCTCATACGGCGCGGGCGAGGTCGGCGTGCGCCAGGAGATGTGCGTCTTGTACGTCCCGCTGTAACCGAACGCGTTCCCGGAGCGGGCGGACTCGCAGCCCAGCTCGAGGCTGGGAAACCGGGTCTCATTTCCGACATGTCGCGCATAGAGCTGGTCGACGGAGATGCCGACGCGGACGGCATCTTGCGTCTTGTAGGCCTGGGCACCGGTCAGGAAGCTCGCGGAGCCCTGGCCGTGGCCGCAACCTTCGCTATCGCCGTTGGTTTGAGCCGTGTTGTGCGTCAGACCATGAAAGCAGTTGAGGTACTCGCGGGCGAATGAGAGCGGCCGGAGCGTCTCGGGCAAGTCCACCAGCGCGTCCCTCGCGCTCCGGGAACCAGGTCGGCAGGTGCACGCCGTTGGGAACGTACCAGAAGCACATCCGGACGGGCGGCTTGGAGGACTTCGTGGCCGCACGCGCGACGGCCGGGAGACTCTCCAGCCACGGAAGTGCCAGGGCGGCTCCCATGCCGCGGAGCACGGTTCGGCGGGTCACGCGAGTCGTCATCTCATCTTTCCCCTGATGACACGAGAAGTACGGCGGAGCACGATCAACGGGCCACGCCCCGATTCTGGAACGCTCGGCTTTCCACGATCCCAAAAATGATGTTACGGATTCGGTAGTCGTTGGCGGCGAGCTGCTGGCGGATGTCCTCAACCGTGCAATAGTCGTAAGCTTCCAGCCCTCGTCCCAGGCCATAGGTTAGCAGGTTCTCGATGAGACATCTTGTGAATTTCTTGGCGGCCGTCGAGCCCAGGAGTTGTTTCAGCTCCTGGATATCCGAGAACTTGCGTCCCCCGATCAGCTCTCCGGAGGGATCGATGGGGAACTGGCCGTCCCTGGTCCGCCATCGCCCCACCGCATCGTAGTTCTCCAGGGCAAAGCCCAGGGGATCCATCTGCTGATGGCACGTGGCGCATTCCGGCCTGGTCCGATGGACCTCCATCCGCTCGCGCAAGGTGGCGGCGTCCGCGGCCTGCTGGCTTTCGTCCAGTTTGGGGACATCGGGTGGGGGCGGTGGCGGCGGCGTCCCGAGGAGCTGCTGCAAGATCCACTGACCGCGTTTCACCGGCGATGTCCGGTTGGGGTTCGAGGTCAGCGTGAGGACGCTGGCCTGCGTCAGCACGCCACCCCGCCGCCGATCCGCCAGGTCCACTTTCCGGAACGCCTTGCCCGTGACCCCTTCGATCCCATAATGTCGCGCCAATGCCTCATTAACAAAAGTGTAGTTGGAGTCCAGCAGTTCCAGCACGCTCCGATTGTTGCGCAGGATGTACGCGAAGAACTGCTCGGTCTCCTGCGCATGGCTTCCCGAAGCGTGTCGTCAAAGCCGGGGAAGAGGTCCTTGTCCCGGGCCACCCCCGCCAGCTTGCGGAGCTGCAACCACTGGCCGGCGAAGTTCTCCACAAACGCGTCGGACCTGGGGTCATCCAGCATGCGGACCACCTGTCGGCGAAGATGGGTCCTGAGCGTTCTCCCGCGGGCTTCGCGGAACAACTCGTCGTCGGGCATGCTGCTCCAGAGAAAATACGAGAGCCGGCTGGCGAGTTCGAACTCGGTCAACGGGCGATCAACGTGGGCCTCTTCCGGCTCGACCAGGAACAAGAACTTGGGAGAAGCCAGCACCGTCGTCAGGGCGACCTGCACGGCGCGTTCGTAACTCTCACCCCGGTCATGGGCCAGTCGAAAGATCTGGAGGATGCGTTCGACTTCATCCGGCTGAACCGGCCGTCGAAAGGCCCGTTCCGCGAACCGGGCGATCACCTGGCGGGCGCAGTCGATCCGCGAGGAATCGCCGTATTCGGGAGTACAAAACAGGATCCTCCGATGTGACTCGGGAAGCCGTGTCTGAGCTTGACCGAGACGGGGCCACGCACGACCATCGAGTCCACATGCAAGCCCGTTTCGCCCCCGTAACGCTTGTCGCCGCTCACATTGACGGCGACCTCCTTGGGCTCTGACGACATTCGGATCCTGGGACTGGCCGGGAGCCAGCGCGACATGGACCAGATTGTCCCCCGCCGCGACCTTGAGCCAGTAGCGATAGACCACCGTCTCGTCCTGCACCCGCACGGCATCCACGGTGCGACGATCCTTGCCGAACCCGATCACCAACCGCGGCGGCGGGACCGATTCCGGAATCCCGACGCGCACCAGGCTGAAATCGGCCAGGTAACGCCCCGGCTTCAGGGAATGCTTGAACTCGACCGCTCCGTTCGGTGGGAGCGGATACGTCTTCAAGCCAATCAACTCCGCGGGTGAGTATGCCTCGGCGTCGGGCAGGACGATCGCCTTCTGCAAGGCCAGCTCAGCCGCGTCGAGATACTTCTCAACATGGATGGGTGAGATATTGAGCGCAGAACCGACATTGTCGAAGCCGAACCCGATATCATCCGGAGGGAAGGCATCCGCGAGGTGGAGATCGCTTCCGAGCAGGTCACGGATCGTATTGTTGTACTCTTGCCGATTGAGCCGGCGGATCACGACTGGCGTCGAACTGACCTGCTTCGCACATTGAGCGGCCAGGACGTCTTTTTCGACCCAGGCGATGATCCGGTCCAACTCCTCCAACGAGGGTTGGGGCATGTCTGCCGGCGGCATGATGCGTCCCTGGAGCGCATCGCGCACGCGAAGCCAGGTCCGGGCAGCCTTGACAGCCGCCTCCTGATTCTCGAAGCGATCCAGGACAATTCCTGCCTCCGAACTCTCATTCATGTGGCAGTCGACGCAGTAATGTTCGAGCAGGGGCAGGATTTCCTTTTGAAAAGCGTCGCGCGGCTCCGGCTCTCTTGCAGTTGCCGGAGAGAAGCTCGCGATCATCGTGATGGCCGATGAGAGAGCAGCCACCATCGTGATGGCAGTCATGCCATAGAGCAGGCACTTGATCTGGATCGTCTTCATCAGTTCGAGGGACTCGTGTCGTTGGACTGTTAATGTTTTGAGAAGAATCGGGAATGACGCCAGACCGGGACTTCCCTATCTCAGCGTTGATTTCCCTGTCTCCTGCCCCGTTCGATTCTCTTGAACAAATATTGGACACGGACCGAAGGCCCGCGTCCAGGGGATAAACGGGGAAGCCGGGCGTCCCGGGGGCTGGGTGGGAGATCGGCGACTCGAGACGCCTCGTTTCCCCGCGAATCCTCGTTGACTCACGCTTGGAGTGCCAGGTGTTCCTAGATCGCCCGGGAGGTTACTCTGATACCCACACGGTCGATTCGGAGGATGAGTCGCGGAACGCCTTTTTGGTCGAGTTCGGAAGATGGTGAGGTTGCCTGCTGGCCACGGGAGGCGAAGTCGATGGGTTCTCTGTTGACAGTGGCAGTCTTGGGCGCGGTACTGGGTAGCGCGTGAGACGCCCGATGGTCCGCCGGTTCCGCTGATTCGTTCTGTCGCCAACGGTCGATGGTCCGACGCGACGACGTGGGAGGGGGGCAAAGTTCCCGGCATCGGGGCAAGAGTTCAGGTTCGCACGGGGCACGTGGTCACCTTCAACGTCCAGACCGACGGCCCGATCCGATCGATTCATGTCGCCGGGACCCTGCGTTTCGACCCCGGGCGCGACACCCGCCTCGACGTCGGGCTGATCAAGATCCAGGCGGGCGATGACGCCAGCGAGTCGGGTTTCGATTGCGAAAATCATGTGACCGGCTCCCGACGAGACGCACCGCGCAGCCGCCCTGGAAATCGGCATGCCGGATCAGCCGATCGCCGCTGGTCACACGGCCCTGATCCGGCTGACCGCCGTTCCGGGACTTGATCCAGAGGAATGTCCGGCGATCGTGTGTTGCGGCGGTCGCTGGGAAGTTCACGGTAGCCCGATGGCTCGTACGTGGGTCAAGCTGGGCGCGCCGGCGGAGAAGGGATCGGCCCAGGTGACCCTGTCCGAACCCGTCACGGGCTGGCGGGTGGGAGATCGGGTCATCATCACCGCGACCGCACGGCAACGGGTACGCGACGATATCGAAGTTCCCAGCGTCCGCGGACATGTCCAGACCGAGGAACGCATCATCCGGGCCATCCAGGGAACGGACCTGACCCTCGACGCTCCCCTGGATTTCCGTCATTCCTGTTTCCAGAACCGTCGTGGTGAAGTGGCCAACCTCAGTCGGAACGTCATCATCGAGTCGGCCGATCCCGACGGCATTCGCGGCCACACCATGTACCATCGTGATTCGGCCGGCTCGATCTCGTACGCGGAGTTTCGTCATCTCGGAAAACCGGGCAAACTTGGCAAATACAGCCTTCATTTCCACCGGGTCGGAGACACGATGCGCGGGACATCCGTGATCGGTGCCTCGATCTGGGACAGCGCCAATCGTTGGATCACGATTCACGGGACCAATACCTTGGTCGTTCGTGACTGTGTGGGATACCGGAGTACGGGCCACGGTTTCTTCCTCGAGGACGGGACCGAGGTCGAAAACATCCTGGTCGGCAACCTGGCGGTGCAGGCGTTCGAGGGGAAGCCGCTGCTGGGTCAGGTCTTCCCCCTGGACCGGAACAACGGGGCAGGGTTCTGGTGGGCCAACAGCTATAACGCTTTTATTGGCAATGTCGCGGTGGAATGCGATGAATACGGGTTTCGCTTCGATGCGCCCGAGGCGCCCGGAGTCGAGCTGGTGCTGCCGGTGCGCGGTTCCGACGGCCAGCGTCGTAAGGTTGACATCCGCACGCTGTCGTTCCTCCGTTTTGAGGGGAACGAGGCCCACGCGCAGCGCCGTTATGGTGTCAACCTGGGGGGCGGTGTGGGAGAGTTCAAATCCACGGGCGGAGTGGGGGAAGTCGGCCCGGACGTGCGGCATCCCTTCTTGATCCGGAAGCTCCAGGTGTGGGAATCGCACTGGGCGTTGAGTCCGGCCGGCCCCGGGGTGCTGGTTGACGGGCTGGATGTTGCCGAGTGTACTTACGGCCTCTGGCGCGGTCATTACGAAGGCCAGGCCTATCGGGGGCTGGTCTTCTACCGGACCCGTTTGAAGGAAGCTCAAGGGAATGGACAGCGACCCGACCTGAGAGTTTACCCCTCGCCACTGAACCCGGTGGACGATCGTCCGCCGGTCACCGTGATCACCCACATCAGTCCGGTCAAGGGTGGGAGTGTGGTGGTTCGTGGGGCAACGGCTGATGATGGCACGGTCCAGTCCGTTCGTGTCAACGGCTGCGCGGCACGTCCCTTGGCCCCCAATTACCTGGAATGGGAGGCCGTGGTCGAGCAACCGGCCGCCAGTCCCCTGAACACCCTCACCGCCATCGCCCAGGACGCGGCCGGCAATGTCGAGCGTGTCCCTCATCGGGTCAGGATCCCGTCTCCGTGACTCGGGCGGCGATGGCGCCGATCTACTCTGAGAATGCGCGACTCTCACAGGGATCGAACGCTATAGAAAACGGGAACCGTCACGGGAGACCCGCGAGATCTCGGTCGTGACGGAGGCGGTGAGCCCCGACTTGTTGATAAAAATGAACACGCCTAGCCAACCAGGATGGGTCCGGGTACCGTACGGCGGTCGGAATGGATCGCGGTTCTGGCCAGCGCAACCGTTCACGTCAGATGTTGGCGTTGTATCGTTGCGAGTTGTCGATCGACGGTTCCGCGGAACCGCGGGGCGTTGGCCTTTTCGATCGATTCCCCGATCGCCGAGCCTCCCACGTCCGGCAAGACGCTGACGCGTCGGTCGCGTCGAAGTCATTGGTGACGGCGATCATGCGGCATCCACAACTCAACATGGACTACACATCCTCGATGCGCGACCCGCGACGGTGTCAGCCAATTCGTTGGTAACCATTGCGAAGCCGCGGGAAGGTTTATAAGCTGTCCTGCGGGTTCGGTGCGATGGATCGTTCAATCAGTTGATTCTCTTGAGGGCTCAACCGCTCCATTTCTCGCGTGATCGGGTTCGCTGGAGTTCGGGCCGGCCTGAATGTCCCGTGCGCGGCCAGGCGTGAGGACTTTTGGTTATCCATGCGGTTTCGTCTTGAGTTGATCTTCTCCAAAGGGAATGCAAGCCATGCGATTTCGTGACCGAACTTGGGCGGTACCTGGCCATCGCGCGGCGTTCTGGCTCGTCCTGCTCGGCATGTTCGCGACGGGATCGCCCGCGGCGAAGGCCCAGTCCTGGCCGGGTCATGCCTTGAATGCCCAGCATACAAGCCTCTACGGCAGCGGCTCCCAGATACCCCAGATGATCCGCTGGTTGACCCCGGTCGACCTCGCCCCCCAATACTCGGGTAATGAGTTGCTCACGCATTATGGCTCCCCGATGATCACGCGCTCGAACACGGTGCTGGTCCCGGTCAAGACGGGTGCGATGGGTGGTTTCGAGATCCAGGCCTTCAAGGGCAGCACCGGCACGCCGATCTGGTCGTACGCCTCGGATTACGAGTTGCCCAGTCACAACTGGATTCCCCCCTGGGGACCGACGCTGAGGCCCCTGGACAAGTCCGTGGTCTTGCCCGCGGTAGGGGGAACGGTGATCGTTCGCACCTTCCCTGATTCCAAAACCGGGACAATGACGCGTCAGGCCTTTTTCGGCACGTACGACGGCAGCTCGGACTCGATCATCTACATTTGCACCTCCATCACCAGCGATGCGGCCGGCAATCTCTACTTCGGCTACCTTTCGACCGGCGATCCCTTCACGGGCTACCCCAACGGCATTCCCAGCGGCCTGGCGCGGATCTCGGCCACTGGGGCCGGCAGCTTCATCTCGGCCGCGGCGCTCTCCGGCAATGCGGCCTACAACAAGATCGCCTACAATTGCCCTCCCGCTATCAGCCGCGGATGGGTCGACGGCCTACATTGCGGTCAATTCCAGCTATTCGAGTGCCGGCTACCTTTGCAGCGCGGCGACCTCCTCCATGACCGCAACGAACCGGGTCCTGCTCAAGGATCCCCATAACGGCGGAAACGCTCTGCTTGACGACGACGGCACCTCCTCGCCGACCGTCGGACCCGACGGCGATGTCTATTACGGGGTCCTCGAGAGCTCGTTGGGCAGCAACCACTACCGCGGCTGGCTGTTGCATTTCGACTCCACGCTGACGACCACCAAGATTCCCGGCGCCTTCGGCTGGGACATCTCGCCTTCGATCGTTCCCGCCAGTGCCGTCCCCTCGTACACTGGTAAGTCGAGCTACCTGATCCTGACCAAGTACAACAATTATGCGAATGGGGGCGGCAACGGCGAGAACATGGTGGCGATCCAGGACCCCAATGCCTACGAGGTCGACCCCGTCACGGGTACCCACGTCATGAACGTGGTAATCAGCATTCTGGGCCCGACGAAGAACCCGAACCTGCCGGGGGTTGACGAGTGGTGCATCAACGCGACGGCGATCGACCCCATTAACAAGTGCGCCGTGGTCAACAGCGAGGACGGCCACGTTTACCGCTGGAACTTCACCACCAACACGCTCTCGGCCGGTCTCCAACTGGCCCCCCCAACTGGGGAAGCGTATACGCCCACGCTGATCGGTCCTGACGGTGCCGTGTATGCCATTAACAACGCCGTCCTGAACTGCTGTGTCGCCAGCCCCTGAGTGATCGTGAAGTCCAAGCTTTGAGGAGCGAGCATCATGTCTTGCCGATCGCGGAAGATCTTCCCGATACCGAGTCTGGGGCTGGGATTGGTAGTGGCCGTGCTCGGCTGCGCCGGTTCCCCGCCGGCCCGGGCAGGCATCGTGGTTTCGGGTAGCTTCGGGCCGAATGGCGACGTCGGGTTCGTCAACAGTCCTCCGGACCTCTCGATCACCTTCGGTAGCGATGGCCAGGGTATGATCGCGCAGATGGACGGTTTCATCAATGTGGCCGGTCAGAACCTGAACAACAGCGGCTCGGGGTTCGGCACCAGCGCCCAACTGACCTACGGCCCTCCCGCCGGCCTGGCCTACACCTTCAGCGCATCGCAGCCGACTGCGGACCAGTTGCTGTTGACTTACCAGTTCGTCAACAACACGGGCTCCAGTCTATCCGGGTTCCAGTTTATGCCGTACGTCAACCCCTTTTTCGGCACGACCAACCCGGATGATTTCGCCACGGTCTCCGGGTCAACCGCGACCAACCCCTTGCTCGGTCCGTCGACCTACCAGGTAGGAGACTCCAGCAACAGCACGATCTTCACGAACGTGCTGTTCGGTACGTTGGACGACAGTAACGGCACGACCAACCCACCGACCGAGGGGACGAATGTTGCGATGGCGCTGGGGTTCTCCATCAGCACTCTGGCGGTCGGGCAGTCCATCGGGTTCCAGGTCTTGCTGTCGGACAACGGCTCGTCGATCGGCAGCCTGGCCTTGACGGATCAAAACCCCGGCTACCCCGGTGACACCCTGACTGTGTCGGGGCAGGCCATCCCCGAGCCGTCCGGAATCGTCTTGCTCGGACTGGGCTCGCTCGGCGCCTTGACCATGGGGGTCTGGTTCCAGCGCAAGCCGGCGCCCGGCACCGGCGGGCAGCCTGCCTGACGCCCGCCGCGCCGTGGGATCCCCACAGATTGATTCGCTACGATTTTTCGCACGCCTTCGGCGAGCTCCCGTCAACCAAGGACGAGCGCTTTGCGAGGTCAAGGCTCACTTTTCGTCGGGCCAGACCCCACCCGGCTGGTTGTGCTTGACATATTCCCATTAGGGTATAGAATCTCGGCATGGCACGCTCGCCGACGACTTCGGATGCCTTCAACGCGGTCGCCGAACCGCGGCGGCGAGAGATTCTCGACCTGCTGGCCCGGGGCGAGCGGCCGGTGAACGACATGGTTGCGTCGCTGGGCCTGGCCCAGCCGCAGGTCTCCAAGCACCTGCGCGTCCTCAAGGCGGTGGGTCTGGTGAGTGTCCGGGGCTCGGGTCGCCAGCGGTTCTATCGGCTCAATGCGGATCGACTCAAGCCCATCCACGACTGGGTGCGGACGTACGAGCGGTTTTGGAACCACCAGCTCGACCGGATCAAGGAGCGGGCGGAGGAAACAGTGAAGTAGCTCTAACCGGGCAAGGAGTCAACTAGCATGGCGACGGAGATTGCCGAACGAGAGATTCAGACCATCCACATCGTCAAGGACATCACGATCGCCGCGTCGCTGGAGATCGCGTTCGCGGCCCTCCTGGAGGAGCTTGGCCCGGCCGGTCAAATGCCGGACGGCAAGCCCATGCCGATGGTGATCGAGCCGTGGCCGGGCGGGCGCTGGTTCCGGGACCTCGGCAACGATGCCGGCCACTTCTGGGGAAACGTTCAGGTCATCAAACCACCGACGCTGCTGGAGCTCTGCGGGCCGATGTTCATGTCGTTCCCGGCCACCAATCACGTCCAGTATCGGTTGACGCCGGAAGGCGACGGCACGCGGCTGTCGCTCATGCATCGGGCGTTCGGGGCGATCCCCGATGAGGTCCGGGAACGGGTCGGCGGAGGATGGGAGTACAAACTGGAGCGGATCCGCGCAATCGCGGAGCGTCTGAAGAACGAACGGTGAAAGGAGTCGAAGCGATGAGCGCAGTACGAGTCTTGGTGGGCACACGGAAGGGCGCGTTCGTGCTGACGTCGGACGGCAAGCGCGAACACTGGGAGATCAGCGGCCCGCACTTCGCGGGCTGGGAGATCTACCACGTCAAGGGCTCGCCGGTCGACCCGAACCGGCTGTATGCGTCGCAGTCCAGCGGCTGGTTCGGGCAGATGATCCAGCGCCTCCGACGACGGGGGTAAGACGTGGGAGCCGGTCGGCAACGAGTTCAAGTATGACGGAGTCCCGGGCACTCACCAATGGTACGACGGCACGCAGCACCCCTGGGAGTTCAAGCGCGTCTGGCATCTCGAGCCGTCGCTGAGCGATCCGGAGACCGTCTACGCCGGGGTGGAAGACGCCGCCATGTTCCGCTCGGTGGACGGCGGACGCACGTGGGAGGAGATGCCTGGACTGCGCGAGCATGAGTCCGGCCCCCGATGGTCGCCGGGCGCGGGGGGGATGGGCGTGCACACGATCCTTCTGGACCCGAGCGATCCCGGTCGAATGTTCGTCGCGATCTCGGCCGCGGGCGTGTTCCGGACCGACGACGGTGGAACGACCTGGCGGCCGACGAACCGTGGCCTGCATTCGCAGTACATCCCCGACCCGACCGCGGAGGTGGGCCACTGCGTCCACCGGATCGCGAAGCACGCGTCGCGCCCGAACGTGCTGTTCATGCAGAAACACTGGGACGTGATGCGCAGCGACGACGCTGGCGAGTCGTGGCACGAGGTCAGCGGGAACCTGCCGACCGATTTCGGGTTCCCGATCGACGTTCATGCGCACGAGCCGGAGACCGTCTACGTCGTCCCGATCAAGAGCGACTCCGAGCACTTCCCGCCCGAGGGAAAACTGCGCGTGTACCGGAGCCGGACGGGCGGAAACGAGTGGGAACCGCTCACGGATGGTCTGCCGCAGAGCGATTGCTACGTCAATGTGCTACGCGACGCCATGGCTGTGGACTCGCTCGATTCGTGCGGCGTGTACTTCGGAACCACGGGCGGGCAGGTGTACGCATCGGCCAACGGAGGGGACCGATGGGCTCCCATCGTCCGCGATCTTCCGGCTGTTCTCTCCGTCGAGGTCCAGACGCTGTCATGATCCGAGTCGTGATCCCGTTTCATCTGCGGACGCTGGCGCGCGTCGACGGCGAGGTGGAGCTGCACGTCGAGGGACCGGTCACACAACGATCGGTCCTCGACGCGCTCGAAGCCCGCTATCCAATGCTGCGCGGGACGATCCGCGACCACGTCACGCAACGGCGCCGGGCGTTCTTGCGGTTCTTCGCCTGCGAGCAGGACCTGTCCCTCGAGCCGCCGGACGCCCCGCTCCCCGACGCGATCGCGTCGGGAGCGGAGCCGTTCCTGGTCGTGGGGGCCATCGCCGGGGGCTAAGAGCTGGCCAGGCGGCGCGCAAAAATCGCCGGCGACGGCCTCGGCTCGGTGCCCACGGCTTGTGGGACGGTTCGATGCCCAGTAAAATCGGAAGGTGTTGATCGGAAACGACGACCGAGTGAAGCTCCGCTTCTGGATCGATCCAATGACCCAGAAAAACCGCCAAGTGTATCCCGCCGGATGGGACGAAGAGCGAATCCGCAAGCTTGCCGAGCACTCCGACAATCACACTGAAGACGAACAGGTCGCGGAACACGAAGCGGCTTTTCGGGCCGAGGGCCAGACCGTCATGGTTGTGCCCACCGAGCTGGTTCCGGAGATCATCAAGCTCATCGGCAGGAAAAAGCCTGCATAGAGGGATCGATGGAGTTGCGATTCGACTTCGACAAGAGTTTGCAGGCGGTGGCTTACCTCCTCCTTTTGGAGGAAGGAAGAATGCCGTATGTTCGTGTGATTAGGCTCATGTACATCGCGGAGAGAGAGCTGCTCGCCCAGACTGCTACCCCATTGACCGGGGACATCTACAAGGCGAAGCCGGAAGGACCGGTCCTCGGCCACGTCTTGGACCTGATTAAGGGAAAGGGCTCCAAGAGCGGGGAATGGGAAAACTTCATCCAACGAAGCGGTTATGCGGTCAAGCTGGTCGGTGAACCGGGCAGGGGGTGGCTTTCAGGCGATGTGATCGACAAGTTGACGGAGGTCTCGGAGCGATACCGAGACAAAGATCATTGGGAATTCAACGACCTGAGGCGCGAGTTCCCTGAGTGGGAGAAGAACCTCCCAGACGGAGGTTCGGCCTTAATCCCATTGAAGGACATCCTCGAGGCACAGGGAGAAGGTCAGGACACCTTGGAGGTCATCGAAGAAGAGGAGTCCATCCGGCGGCACATGAGCAAGATCTTTGTGCCGAAGAAGCCCGAGAATCCCGCACTTATGCAATTCACTCGTTAACCGCTCGAGCCTGGCAAGTCGGTACGGTGATCTATCGGTACGAGCGGCCGTTCAGATCGGCGGTCGGCGGCACTGCCTGGGCCAGACACGGAGAGTCATCAATGCCCCAGCACGAACAACCCGACATCTGGGCCCTGACCGATCTGTGCACTCCGTGGTGCGTTCATGTGGTCGCGACGCTCCAGATCGCCGATCACCTGGACGCTGGGATCACCCAGATCGATGACCTGGCGGCCACGGTAGGCGCCGACGCCGAGTCCCTGGCTCGAGTGCTGAGACACCTCGTCGGCAAGGGCCTGTTCGCAGAGCCGGCGCTGGGCCGCTTCGCGTTGAACGAGCCCGCCCGTGCACTGCTGGGCCCATCCGGACGTCTCGGTCTGGATCTCGATGGCATCGGCGGTCGCATGGCGTACGCCTGGGGCAGCCTGTTCACGGCCGTGAGGACCGGCGCGCCGGCCTATCACACGATCTTCGGCCGTCCTTTCTGGGACGATCTCCAGGCCCATCCGGAGATCGCCGCGAGCTTCGACGCGTTGATGGGACCCCTCGGGCACGGAACTCCTGACCCGGAGGTGCTGGTCAACGGCGACTGGGAATCGGTGAGCACCGTGGTGGACGTCGGCGGGGGTACCGGATCGATGCTGGCGGAAATCCTCCGCGCCCGGCCCACCGTGCGGGGTACGCTGGTCGACTTTCCGTCCACGGTGGCTCGATCGGGCGAGATCTTTCAGGCCGCGGGCGTGGCCGCACGCGTCACCGTGGTGGGCCAGAGCTTCTTCGACCCTCTGCCAGGAGGGGCCGATCTCTATCTGCTGAAAAAGGTGCTGGACGACTGGCCCGATCGCGAGGCGATGGCCATTCTGACGCGATGCGCCGAGGCGGCACGTCCCGCGGGTCGCGTCGTGATTCTCGGCGGCGTGTCACCCGACGGGGACGGCAGCCCGTCGCCGGAACTGCTGATGATGGTAATGGTGGGAGGGAAGAGTCGAGGCCTGTCCGAGTTCAGCGACCTGGCTCGCGCGGCCGGCCTGGAGGTTCACGCAACCGGACGGCAACCGTCAGGTCGCTTTGTCGTCGAGTGCCGGCCGGCATGCTGACGCTAAAAGGGTGTACGAGAAGTGTGTAGGGTGGGTCGAGCCGCGATTCCTCGCGGCGAGGCCCACCAAAGCCGCGGTGTTCGGTGGGCCTCACTCCGCGTTGCGGCTTTCGACCCACCCGACAACAGGCTTCTCGTACACCCTCACAGCCCGCAGCGCACGCTCGGGGTCGACTGGGTGATCGCTTGCCGAGGTCGCGCAGGTCCATCCGGACCGACTACGCAAGTGCTCAATCGCCTCACGTCTGAATGAGTGGACTGGTTATTCTCCATCCGACTTCTTCGGTTCCGGCATGGGTTCGTCGAGAAACGCGGCAATCGTCGGGAGCAGCTTCTCGGGATTCTGCCAGAGCAGGAAATGGTCGGCACCCGGGAACACGGCGAGTTGGGCGTTGGGAAGCCGCCGAAACAACTCCACGGCGTGCTCGACCCGCACCATATCGCGATCCCCGAGGGTGATCAGGACGTGGGCCTCGATCGCCTTCAGGTCCTCCCGCGCGAAGCCCTGGAACTCCAATCCCATCGTCTTGATCTTGGCCACGAGCGTCGGCCAGTTCTTGGGAGCGGGGGCGACCTTGTCGTAAGGGTCCTTGAGGACCGCCGGCGCGAAGTCGGACGACAGGCTCTTGAACTGCCGGACACCCTCCGGATCGAAGGCGTCTTCGAGCTTGCCGTGATAGGACCCGTTGATGGCGAGTTTGCGCACGAGCTTTGGGTGCCGGATCGCGATCGCAAGCCCCACGTTGCCGCCCATGCTGTAGCCGAAAAAGTCGGCCGGCTCGATCTTCAGGTGTCTGAGCAGGCCGGCCGTGTCGTCGGCCATCTGCTCGTAGGTCAACGGGCGATCGATGTCCTCGGTGTGCCCGTGGCCCTGCAACTCGACGGCGATCACCTGCCGATCCTTGGCCAGGGTCGAGTAAACGGTCGCCCAACCGAAACCGCCATGAAGCAGCACCAGCGGCTTCCCCGACCCGTGGACCTCGTAGTACATCTTCAGACCGTTCACGGTGGCGTATTGACCCTGGGTGCCCTGGTTCATTTCCGCTCCCTTACGTGCTGGCGGTACATCGTCTCGCTTCTGGTTCTCGTCCTGCTTGACCGTCGCGGATCTGGGCGGGCGATCGAGAAAACTCGAGGATTCGGGTCGCCAGGACGGCTGTTGGATTATTCCGCAGCGCGAATTACCGTCAGAATCTGCTCTCCGTATTGCGCAAGCTTCCTCTCGCCAATGCCGGCGATTCTGGAAAGTCCGGCCAGGCTCGTGGGCTTCTCGTGCGCGATCGCCTGAAGCGTGGAATCGTGGAAGATCACGTACGGGGGCACGCCGCGCTCGCTCGCGATGGTCTTGCGCCATTCTCGCAGCCGGGAGAATAGGGCTTCATCGTACGAAACAGCTCCCGTCATCTTCCGTTGCTGTTCCCGCTTCTCGCGACTCAAGCGAGCCGTCACGAGCGGCCGGTTCACCTCGATCCGCGCTCGGTTCTTCAGAAACTCTCGACCGGCCGAGGTTGTCTCGAGGACATTGAACCGCTCCGTGTCTTGCCGCAGCAAGCCGAGTCGCAGCAACTCCCTGGCGAAATGGGCCCACTCGTACCGGGAATGCTCGGTCCCGATCCCGTAGGTCGAGAGCGACTGATGCCCCCATTTACGAACCTTCTCGGTATCCGAGCCGCAGAGAACGTCCACGACATGGTTAAGGCCCACACGAAAACCGCTCTTCTGCTGAATTCGATAGATACAGGAGAGGATCTTCTGCGCCTCCAGGGTGCCGTCGATCCGTTCACGCGGAGTGAGGCAGTTGTCGCAGGCTCCGCATTCGGTGAGTGGTTCCCCGCCTCCGCCCAGGTAGGTTTCTCCGAAGTACTGGAGGAGCTGGACACGGCGACACTGGGCACTCTCGCAAAACTCGATGAGCTTCACGAGGTGTTTGCGAGCCACCATCTGCTCTTGCTCATTCGTGACACTGTCGATGAGGCCGTGCAGTCGAGCGGAATCGGACCGACTGTACAGCAGCACGCATTCACTCGGCAGGCCGTCTCGTCCGGCACGACCGGATTCCTGGTAGTAACTCTCGATGTTCTTGGGGAGATCATGGTGGATGACAAATCGCACGTCGGGCTTGTGGACGCCCATGCCAAACGCAATGGTGGCCACGATGACCTGGATCTTGTCCTGAATGAAGTGATCCTGTCGTCGCTCGCGTTCCTTGGAATCGAGCCCTGCGTGGTACGCACGCGCAACCACTCCCTCCTGGGTCAGTGCTTCTGCGAGCTCTTCGGTGCGGTTGCGAGTCATGCAGTAGATGATGCCGCTCTCTCCGCGATGCTCGGAAAGGATCGCGAGGACCTGCTTGAGCGGCGAGACACGCGGCACGATGCGGTACGAGAGGTTGGGGCGATTGAAGCTCGCGACCTGGATCCGCGGTTGCTTCATCTGGAGGAGCGAGACGATATCGTCCCGAACACGGGCGGTCGCCGTGGCCGTGAGAGCGACGAGCGGCACACCCGGAAATCGCTGGCGCAAGACCGCGAGCTCGCGATACTCGGGTCGAAAATCGTGGCCCCATTCCGAGATACAGTGAGCTTCATCAACGGCGATGAGACCGACGTTCCACGCCTGGAGGGCTCCGAGCATCTCTTCGGTCACGAGGCGTTCCGGCGCCAGATAAAGGATCTTGTACCGGCGGTCATTCAGATCCTTCCAGCGCCGCCGGTACTCCTCTGGTGACAACGACGAATTGAGGAACGTCGCGGGTACGCCGAGCTCTTCCATGCTGTCGACCTGATCCTTCATCAGAGCGATCAGAGGCGAAATGACGAGTGTGAGGCTGTCGCTTGCGATCGCGGGAAGTTGATAGCACAACGACTTGCCGCCCCCCGTGGGCAGGAGCGCCAGAACATCCTCCCCGGCGAGCAGGCTCTCGATGATCTCTCGTTGAAGAGGCCGAAAGGACTGGAAACCGAAATGACGCTTCAAGATGACATCAAGGCTCGGCCGTTCGGTGTCTCCAGGTCGTACTGTCGCCATCAGCGCCCACCTTGAAGCGATTCAACGAGAGTAGCGGATCGACCCTGCGTCCGAGCTTGCGCAGGACGTGATGGTCCTTTGTACCGATCATATCGAATGGGCCCGCGAACGGGGAGGTCCCAGACCCGCTTGGTTTGAGGCGGTGGAGCTGGGAGAGAGGGAAAAAGGGGTCGGGAGGGAGAAAAAAGAAGGCCGGGAAAAAGAGGCAGGGGCCAGCGATTGTTGTGGGCTGCTCCGTCATGCCTCCCGGTTCCGCCCGGACGTACGCCGTTCCCTAACCCGACTTCCGCACTCTACGCCATGATTCCTCATGTATTCCAGAGTCGGCCACGGTTTTCAGTTACTTCTTGGTTCGTTGGAGAGCTTCTAACGCGCGGGAAGGAGCCTCTCGGTGGTCGACGATGGGGCGCGGATAGGTACTCCCCAGTTCGATCCCCGCATCGGCCAGAACCGAAGCCGGAGCTTCCCAGGGCTTGTGAACCCACGCGCACGGCAACTGATCCAGTTCCGGAATCCGATGGCGGACATAGTCACCCTTCGGGTCGAATTTCTCCCCTTGGGTCACCGGGTTGAGAATGCGAAAATAGGGGGCGGCGTCAGCGCCGCAACCGGCCGTCCACTGCCATCCGAGCGTGTTGTTCCCCAGGTCGCCATCCACCAGCGTGTCCCAGAACCAGGCCGCACCCTCCTGCCAGGGAATCAGCAAGTCCTTGACCAGGAACGACGCCACGATCATGCGGACGCGGTTGTGCATCCAGCCAGCGTGCCAAAGCTCGCGCATGCCGGCGTCCACAATCGGATAGCCGGTTCGGCCACGCTGCCATGCGCGCAAGTTTTCGCGAGCGGTTTCCCAGGGAAAGGGGGCAAACTCTTTTCGGAGCGGCTCTTCCGGTGTGTGAGGAAAGTGGAACAGGAGATGGTGGGCGAACTCCCGCCCGCCGAGTTCGCTGGAGTAAAGGCGGATGGCTTCAGCGCATTGGTGGGTCTCTCTGCCGCGTCCCTGTCGACGAACCGCGTACCAGATCTGCATCCCCCTGATTTCGCCGAAATGAAGATGGGGCGAGAGGCGCGACGTGCCCTGGCGGCCGGGCCGTTCCCTTCCTGTCGGGTACTCGGACAGCGCCTCATCCAGATAGCGGTTCAGTTGTTCGGAAGCTCCTGACTCGCCCGGATGCCAGCTTGTACGAAGTCCGCCGGTCCAGTCGATGATCGGCTCCAGAGCCAGGTCGGTCAACTTGAGTGTGGCCGGCCAGCGTCGCGGAATCTCGATGTGAGAAGGCGCGCCCTCCGGCGGGGTGGGCTCCGGCTGCTCCAGACCGGCTTTCCAAAACGCTGAGAACACTTGATAGGGCTGACTTTTTTGAGTTCGCACGGTCCATGGCTCGAAAAGCAGGCAGCCGTTAAAACTCTCCGCCATCAGCCCATCTTGATGCAGGGCTGCTTTCACTCGGCTGTCGCGATTGATGACCGTGGGTTCGTACCGGCGGTTCGAGTAGACTGCGGTCGCGCCCGAGTGGTCCAGCAGCTCGCGGATCGCCTCGAGCGTAGGACCTCGGCGAATGATGAGGCGGGAGCCGCGCTGACGCCGCGAGGCGTCCAACTGAGCCATCGACTGGTGCCGCCACCACCGGGACGCCGCCCCAGGCGGCCATCGGCCCTCTTCCTCGGGCGACCAGATGACTACAGGGATGACCGGCCCGCCGTGACGGACCGCAGCCAGCAGCGCGGGATTGTAGGCCAGGCGCAGATCCTGACGAAACCAGAGCAGAGAACCGCTGGCTTGGCTCATGGCTTCACGGGAGCCTCCAAGAGGTCGGACACCTTCCTAGCGCGATACTCAAAGATCGCGTTCAGATCCGCCTTCACAACCCAAGCGTGCGCGAGTCGCCCCAGGAGCCCAAACGGGAGGGCGTACCGGACCACGTCGCGCATCAGAGTTCCTCCATCGACGGGCTGAAAGCTGTGGGTATGGTGCCAGAGTCTGTACGGCCCTTGTAACTGCACATCAATGAAACGAGCGGAGGGATCCCATCTGCGAATCTCGGTGACCCAACGCAGGGGAAACCGGTGCCAGCGGAGCCGGTAGTCGATGCGCGTTCCGGCTCTCATCACGATCGGCTGGGGGGAGAGAACCTGGAAGCCCAACCAGGAGGGGGTAATCGCTTCGAGGTTCTTCGCGTCCGCGAAGAACGCGAACACTTCCTCAATCGACCGCGGAATCCACTGCTCGCGCTGCAACCGGAAGCTCACCATCGAGGCAGCCTTCACTCCTTCGCGATAGATTCCGTGCCCTATCGGCCCTCACGAGTTCATCCTCCATATTGCCCAGTTCAGAAGTGTCGCGTAAGAGACCCACATCAGGTAAGGGACGAAGCAGCTGGCCGCCAGCGCGGAGATTCGGCGGAAGGACCAGAGCGTCGCGGCAATGGCGGCCCACAGTAGGACGATGTCCAAGAGGGCAATGCCAGGACTGCGTAGAGTGAAGAACAGGGGCGACCAGGCCGCATTCAGCACGAGCTGAAGGGCAAAGAGACCCAAGGCGGTGCGGCCGGCTGACCCACTGGTGCGCCGCCAGACCAACCAGGCCGCAAGGGCCATCAAAAAGTAAAGCATGGTCCAGACGGGTCCGAATACCCAGTCCGGCGGCGTCCACGCGGGCCGGCTCAGTGTCGGATACCAGTCGCGGACCGACACCGCCGTCAGCGCCGCGCCGATGCCTGCCGTACCGAAACACATGGCCAGAAAGAACAGCAGCATGGCCCATGGTCTACCGTTCCCCGGCGATGTCACCGCGGTTGCGCGTGGCGAATGCCCCCGACCGGCGTTCACGATGCCGCGAAGCATTCCCGCAAACACGAGCTGATGTAAGGGGTAAACCAGGTGCCAGTACGCGCGGCCCAGCAAGCCGATCGGCTCGTAAATGGCCGTCTGCCGGATGCGCAACCCGGTCGGCATGGGCTCTGAGGCAAATTCCAGCCAGGCACGTCCCGGTAGCTTCATCTCAGCTCGCAACAGCAGCCGCCGGTCCGGCTCGAACGCCTCGACTCGCCAGCAGTCCACCGTGTCTCCGACACGAAGTGATTCCGGGTCCCGGCGCCTGCGCCGCATGCCGACGCCGCCGAGCAACAGATCGATTGTTCCCCTGAGGCGCCAAAGCCCGTTGCCGTAATACCAGCCGGTCGCGCCACCGATGCGCCGGATCGGCGCGAAGGCCTGAGCGGGTGGGAGGGACACCTTGGCGACCCGCGAATCCACGAAGCACCTCTTGGTCGGTCCGGCGTCTTCCCGGCCAAGGACGCCGGCCGCCGACAGCGCGTCAGACCAGCGGGTGGTCATCAGCTCCTCATCCTCGTTGCGCAGGGCAACGGCGATGGCGTCGCGGTGCCCCATCGGTTCGATCGCGAACTCCCGCCGCGCCGTATCGTCGAGGACGATCGTCGGGTGGCGAATGCTCTCGATCAGCGCGCGGCCGACGCGGGCGTGCAGGGGAGTGACGAGCCCCAGCCAGAGGCTCGACAGACGCGGTGTCAACACCGGCACCCGAATGATGAGCCGGCGCAGGCCCCGCTGGCGGGCGTATTCGCGCATCAAGTCGCCGTACGAAACCTGGTCCGCGCCGCCAATTTGGTAAATGCGGCTCCCCGTGATCGGGTGATCCTGTCCTGCGATCAAGTAACGCAGCAGGTCCTGAATGGCAATCGGTTGTGCCGGCACGGACACCCAGAGGGGGGTGATCAGAATGGGCAGGCGCTCCGTCAGGGCCCGAATCATCTCGAACGACAGACTGCCCGAGCCGAGCACGATCGAGGCGCGAAACTCGATCAGAGGCACTCCGCGGGCGCGGAGGATCCCGCCGACCTCGTGCCGGCTCCTCAGATGAGCCGAGAGCAACTCGCTCTCAACGCCGAGCCCTCCCAGGTAAATGATGCGACGGACACCTGCCGCCCGCGCCGCCTGGGCGAAGTTTCGTGCGCCCTGACGGTCTTCTTCCTCGAACGAGCCGGCCGAGCCCATCGAGTGGATGAGGTAGTAGGCCGTATCGACGCCCTGGAACGGCGCGGTCAGCGATGCCGGATCGAGGACGTCACCGCCGATGACTTCGGTTTCGCACGCGACGCGCTCGCGCAGGTACTCCGGTCGGCGAGCCAGACAGCGCACAGGGACGCGCAGCGACTCCAACTCTTTGAGCAATCGGCCGCCCACATATCCGGTTGCCCCTGTCAGAAGTACGAGTCGATTCTCTGGGACCATAGCCATTCCTGTTTCGGGTACAAAGGGGCATGGGATCAAGTGACGCCGGGAACAGAAAGAACGACTACGATTGACAGGTCACTCCTCTCGAGCGTGACCGATAATCAAACGCGGAATCCTTCCCGCGCAGAGTCCACCTCTGCACAACGTTCATATCGATCATATTATTAGTCAGACCCGGAGGAGTCAATCAGTCAATACTAAACCGAACGTGATCCGGTCTGGAAAATAAAATTCACAACGTCCAAGATAAACGTGGCGTCTGCTGGGTTGCGGACGTATCGATGGGTACGAAAATGGGACGGTTTCCATGCACAGCGGCGATGAGACTCAGTACATCAGCACCATGCAGGCGGCCGAGGCCCTCGGAGTGAGCATCAGCACCGTCAAGCGGTGGGTGGACGATGGGATCCTGCCCGCCCACCGAACCGCGGGCGGCCACCGCAAATTGCTCCGAGCTGAAGTACTGGCCTTGGCCCGGCAGGGCGCGTTGCCCAACCGCGATCTGACCGGACTGAGCGTCGCGTCGTTTGGGGATCGGCCTCGGGATCTCCAATCCATCGCAGCGGCCCTGCTCACCGCCGTGCTCCAGGGAGACGGCATCGAGGTCAGTGCGCTCATCCGCCGCACCTATCACTCGGGTGTGGCGATCGAGACCCTGGCCGATCAGGTCATCGCACCGGTGATGGCGCGAGTGGGTCACGATTGGGAGACGGATCGCATCGACGTTTGGCAGGAGCACCGTGGGACCCAGCTTTGCGCCGCGGCGATCTACGATCTGAAAGACGAGCTCGAAGCACGGGCGGAGCGACGGCGCCCGGTGGCCATCGGCGGGGCTCCCACAGGTGACCCCTACCTGCTCGCAACGCTTCTTGCTCAGTGCTCGCTGCTGGACGCGGGTTGGGCACCCGTCAACCTGGGCCCCAATACTCCACTGGAGAGCCTCACGAACGCCATGCGAGAGCTCCGACCGCGACTGGTCTGGCTGTCCGTCTCGTACCTGGAGGATTCCGTCGAGTTCCTCTGCGCGTACCGGGAGTTCTATCACGCTGCGGAACGGAGCGGGGTGGCCGTCGCCGTGGGAGGGCAGGCGCTGGTGGATCCGATCCGATCCGCAATGCCATACACCACTTACGGGGATGGTTTGAATCACTTGGTAGCCTTTGCGCGGACACTCCACCCCAGACCGAAACCCCCGCGCCGCGGTCGTCCGCCCAAGCACTGATGGCTTCGGGCCAATCAGGTCCTTCGGGGCCTGCGGCCAGCAAGAGCTTGCGATGGCCACCGACGGTCGTTCTGGACTGGCAGTACGCCCGTATCGATCGAAGGCTTGATCGTCCCTACGCTCACGCCCAGCGCCTGCGACATCTCAGCCCGGCTAGGGAACTCCATGTTCGTCGTGACGTCTCGCGGAAAAAGAAACGAGTCGTCCAATTAATTTCTAGACGACACTCTCCCGAACCGGCAGGAAATCACGAGAAAACCCCCCGAATCCCCCCAGTGTTGGCATTTCCCTGCCCGCACAATAACGTCCAAAACGTCCAATTTGAGATTGACATCGCTCGGCCCTTGCCCTAGACTAATGAGGACGTTTTGGTCGTTATTGTGGCGGCCATCCCGGTCCGCCCCCGCGATGCGCTTGGCCCGCAGCACAATCCTTGGAGGTTTTGCGCGGGGGGCGATCATCGCGGTACAGTCGCGAATTGCTGGAGACTCTTGATGTCGAAGCGGGTACTCATCATTGGGGCAGGGCCAGGAGGGCTGGCGGCGGCCATGATTCTCGCTCGGAGGGGTCTTCAGGTCACGGTCCTCGAACGGTCGACCACTGTGGGCGGCAGGACCTCCTCGATCCGCAGCAACGGCTTTCGCTTCGACCTGGGGCCGACTTTCTTCCTTTACCCTCGTGTACTCGCAGAGATCTTTCAGGCTGTGGGTCGCGACTTGCGTGACGAGGTCGAGCTGGTGCGCCTTGATCCGCAGTACCGGCTGATCTTCGGTGGCGGCGGAGAGCTCCTGGCGACCCCAGCCGTGGAACAGATGGAGCGCGCCATCGCGGCCCTCTCACCCACCGACGCGGCTTCCTTCCGGTCTTTCCTGGCCGATAACCGCTGGAAGCTGGCCAACTTCAAGACGTGTTTGGAGAGCCCCTTCTGCGGATGGCGGGACATTTTGCGATGGCCGATCCTCAAGCTCTTGCCCCTGCTGCGGCCCTGGCTCTCGCTCGATCAGGAATTGGCCCGCTACTTCCGCGATCCCCGCGTCCGCCTGGCTTTTTCGTTTCAGTCGAAGTATCTGGGCATGTCGCCCTTCCAATGTCCGAGTCTCTTCTCCATCCTCTCGTACTTGGAATACGAGTACGGCGTGCATCACCCGATCGGCGGCTGCGGGGCGGTCACGCAAGCCATGGCCCGGATCGTGACGGAACTGGGCGGCGAGATCCGGCTCGACGAACCCGTTGAAGAAGTCCTCTTTGATCGCAGGCGAGCCGTGGGCGTTCGCACGCGAACGGGTTGCTACAAAGCCGACGCGGTCATTGTCAACGCGGATTTCGCACACGCCATGACCCGGCTGATACCGAACCACCTTCGCCGCCGCTGGACCGACCACAAGATCGCCCGCAAGCGCTATTCTTGCTCCACATTCATGATGTACCTGGGGATCGACGGTCGTTTCGATCACCTCGACCACCACACCATCTACATGGCCAAGGACTACGCGCGGAACCTCGAGGAGATCGAAGAGCGCCACGTGCTTTCCGAGGATCCGTCTTTCTACGTTCAGAACGCTTGTGTCACCGATCCCACTCTGGCACCGCGTGGCATGAGTACGCTTTACGTTCTGGTTCCTGTGACGCACCAACATCCGAACGTGGACTGGACTCAGGAGCGAGGACGGTTTCGTGATCTGGTTCTCCGGCAACTTCGCCAGGTGGGCATCAACGATGTTGAGAGACGTATTCGTTTCGAGCGAATTGTCACTCCAGCCGATTGGGAGCAGCAGCATCAAATCTATCGGGGTGCGACGTTCAGCCTCACACACAATCTGGGCCAGATGCTGCATCTCAGGCCGCAGAATCGGTTCGAGGACCTGGATGGGGTGTATCTGGTTGGTGGCGGCACCCACCCGGGGAGCGGTTTGCCGGTGATTTTTGAATCGGCGCGAATTACCTCGCGGCTTCTTCTCGCGGACTTGTGTCCGTCCGCGAGTTTGCCCGAACACACGCCGAGTGAACTCGCGGCGCCGGCTTTGGTGTGGATCGATTAGATGCATATCCTGGATGTCAGGAAAGGTGGAGGAATGATCGACAGCAACAGAGCCGGCCGGGTCGGTGTCATTGGCGGCGGTCTGGGCGGGTTGGCGGCGGCGTGTACCCTGGCGGCGCGCGGTTACAAGGTCGTCCTCTTCGAAAGGAGCCACTGGCTGGGAGGTAAGGCCGCAGTCCTCGAAGCGGCCGGCTTCCGCTTCGATATGGGGCCGACCATCCTCACGCTACCTTCGGTCTTGGCCCGCATCTTCGCCGAGGCAGGCCGGCGCCTCGACGACTACTTGGAGCTGGTTCGAATCGACCCGCAATGGCGCTCGTTCTTCGCCGATGGCACGACCCTGGACCTGCGGGCCGACATCGACCAGATGAGCGTCGGTCTCGACGCTCTTGCCCCGGGGACGGGCGCGGGTTATCGGCGTTTCCTGGAACATTCAGCCCGGTTGCATCATGTCTCGGATCGCTTCTTCTTCTGGCGCCCAGTTGGTGGTCTGCGCGACACGTTCAGCGTCAAGGCGGCTTTCGAACCGTCTCTGTTGTTCGACCTTCTCGCCTTGCACCCAGGGCGGTCGGTGGCCGCGACGGTGCGCTCGCATGTGCCCGACGCGCGAGTTGCCCAGATGCTCGATCATTTCACCCAGTATGTGGGCTCGGCTCCGGACGCATCGCCCGCGGTCCTTTGCGGCATCGCCCACATGCAGACCAGCGAGGGAGTCTGGTATCCCCTGGGAGGCACAGGGGCTGTGCCCCAGGCATTGGCCCGACTCGCGACAGAGCTGGGCGTCGAGATCCGGACCGGAACGGGAGTGCGGCGCATTCTGCAAGCGGGCCACGGCGGTGTCCGGGGCGTTGAGACGGAGGCGGGCGAGCACATCTCGCTCGATGCGGTGGTCTCCAATTGCCGATGCAGTGCGGACTCACCGGGAGTTGCTCGGAGGCAAGGCAGCCGCTACGCTTCGAGCGCCGACGCCGGTACGAGCCGGCCTGTTCCGGTGTCGTGCTCTACCTCGGGCTGGACCGTCGCTACGACCATCTGCTGCACCACAACTTCGTCTTTTCCCATAACCCGGAGGAGGAGTTCGAGGCCATCTACCGGCAGGGCGAGCCTGCTCGCGATCCAACCTGCTACGTCTGCGCCCCGGCTCGGACCGAGCCGGGCGTCGCGCCGCCCCGGAGGCGACGCCCTCTATGTGCTGGTCCATACGCCGTACCTCCGCCCGCATCACGACTGGGATCGCCTGTTCCCCGCCTATCGCAAGACCATCCTGGAAAAGCTGAGCGAGACGGCGGGATTGACGGACATCGCGAGACCGTATTCGCGTCGAGCGCCGGCTGACCCCGGCCGACATCCATCAGCGTTACGGCGTCCTGAATGGCGCGATCTACGGCATTGCATCACACGGACGCTGGCTGGGGGCCTTCAAGCCGTCCAATCGCAGTCCGGACGTCAAGGGCCTTTACCTCGCGGGTGGCGCTGCCCATCCCGGTCCGGGCATGCCAATGGTCCTGATGTCGGGATGGATCGCCGCCGACAGCGCTCGATCGCGACGGCGTGACGGCCCGCACCGCTCGCGGAAGACGCAGCTTCGGCTCGTTGCCCCGCATTCTCCGCGAAGGAACCAGGTCGGAACTCGAACTCGCGTCACCAGAACCGGCGTACTTTCTGACAGCACTCCGCCCGTGGTGGTGCGCCGCTCGCCGTGGCTCGTCCGTCTCTTCAGACGACATGTGAAGCGATTCTACCTCGCGCGTAACTTTCATGCCGTCCGGCTGTCAAAGAATGGCAGACCAGGTCCCGTGCCGGACGGCCCGCTCATCGTCGTGCTCAATCACCCCTCCTGGTGGGACCCCTGGTCGGCCTCGTGCTGACCGAGTTGTTTCCGGACCGTGCCCACTACGCGCCGATGGACGCGGAGCGCCCTCAGGCGCTATCGAATCTTCGAGCGTCTGGGTGTGTTTGGCGTCGAGCCGAGGACAATGCGAGGGGCACGGGAGTTCCTCCGTACCAGCCGCTCGATCCTCGCCCGACCGCGGACCGCGCTCTGGATCACGCCTCAAGGCCGGTTTGCCGACGCGCGCGAACGCCCGCCCGGCGTTCAACCGGGAGTGGCTCATCTCGCACACCGCCTGAAGCAGGCGGTCATTCTGCCTCTGGCTCTGGAGTATCCCTTCTGGGAAGAGCGCCGTCCCGAAGCGCTGGCCCGGTTCGGTCAAGCCATCGTTGTCGAACGGGGCACCGACCGAACCGTCGAGGGGTGGCGTACCTGCATCGAAGCGGCCCTGACCCGCACCCAGGACGCCCTGGATTGTGAAGCCCGATACCGGGATCCCGCCGCATTCGAGACACTGGTCGGGGGCAAGGCTGGCGTGGGCGGCGTCCTCGATGGTGCGCGGTGGTTGCGGGCACGTTTTCCGGGCGGCGTTTCCGCGCCGAGTCTCGTGCCGGGGAAGTGCTCGGTGTACCACGAGGCCCATCATGATTACGATCGGTCTGACTGCGGTCGTCCTCGTCCTCGCCGCGATCCCTGCGCTCCTGTTTCGCGCCAACCTGCGTGCGTATCGTCCGCCGCCTGCGGCATCGAGTCCGGGCAACGATGGAATCAGTCCCGGCGCTTTCGGTGCTGATACCGGCGCGCAACGAGGAGCACACAATCGGCGCTGCTGTGCAAGCGGTCCTCGCCAGCCGGGGCGTCGAGCTGGAAGTCGTGGTGCTGGACGATCACTCCGAGGACGCCACGGCCGATGTCGTTTCAGCCATCGCGGAGCGAGACGGCCGTGTCCGTCTCTTGCGAGGACAACCTCTCCCCGCGGGCTGGTGTGGCAAGCAATACGCCTGCTCGCTCCTGGCACAGGTGGCCCGCCATCCGCTTCTTGTGTTCCTCGATGCCGACGTCCGGTTGGCTCCCGACGGCCTGGCGCGCATCGCGGCTTTTCTGGAGGACTCCCAGGCGGACCTTGGCAGCGGCATTCCTCTTCAAGAGACGGGTACCCTGGTCGAGAAACTCGTCATCCCTCTCAGCCATTTCCTGTTGCTGGGCTTCCTGCCGCTCGCGCGGATGCGACGCAGCCGGCATCCCGCCTACGCCGCCGGCTGTGGGCAATTCTTCCTGGCACGGCGCTTCGCCTACGAAGCCGCCGGTGGACACGCAGCGATTCGCGCATCCCTCCACGATGGAATCACACTGCCGCGCGCCTTCCGTACGGCTGGTTTCCGGACCGACCTCTGCGACTTGACGGAAATCGCGACCTGCCGGATGTACCGAACCGCCGGCGAGGTCTGGCGCGGCCTGGCCAAGAACGCGACCGAGGGGCTGGCATCCCCCGGCCATGATCCTGCCCGCCACCGCGCTTCTTCTGGGCGGTCAAGTGCTGCCCCTCGGTCTGCTCGCCGCCGTCGCCTGGCTCCCTTCTCCGGTAGCATGCCTTGCCTTTATCGCCGCAGTAGCCTCCTACTACCCGCGATTTGCCGCGGCGTGGCGATTTCGTCAATCTTGGCTCGGCGCCTCTCTGCACCCGGCAGGAATCCTGATCTTCCTCGCCATTCAGTGGCACGCGTTGGTTCGAGCTGCGAGACGTCGACCGGTTCGTTGGAAGGGACGTGAATATCAGACCCGACGGGGAGATCCGTATTATCGGACGCCGTTCGAGAACATGTAAACACCACCTGGGATTCGGTGCACGTCGCATCGCCGCGAACCTGATCGGGGCGAGGCTCGAGGATTTCAAGAAGCTCGGCGATCAATTGATGATCGACGATTGGAACATGTCTTCATCTCCGGGTGCTCCAGCGCCACCTTGGCCCGATTCACCGGGCGAGGTGAGATGGAGACAGCGCCTGCGACGTCGTCGTCCGCCTGGCCACATCGCGGACGACCGTCAACCCCGCATTTCTAACCCGGTCAGCGTCCCGTTGCCGCTGCCGAACTGGTCGGCGGCGATTCCCAATCGCTGAAGCATGCTGACATACAGATTGCACAGCGGAGGGTGGTGGTTCTCGTCGAAGGCCAGATGCTGGCCGTGCCGGAAGCCGCCGCCGGCCAGCAGGACGGGCATGCACGTTCTCCGTGCTTCCCCGAACGGGCCAGCCGTCCTTGAGACTATATCGCTTGGTGGTTGACGGCGGCGGCTTGGGACGGTTGGCGATCGCCAGCTTCAACGCCCTGTCGGCCGCTTCGAGATACTTCTCCATCAAGAAGGACGACGTGTGATTGGCCGCGCCGGCGTTGTCGAAACCGTCGGCCGAGCCATCCTCGGGCAACTGCTCCTTCAGATTGACGGGAATGCCCAGCAGATCGCGCACGGTATTCTCGTACTCGACACGATTCAGGCGGCGAAGGACGACCCTCCCCTGAGCGGACTGCGCAGCGGTATTGGCGGCAGCCACACGGGAGGCAAGCCAAGCGGTCAAAGCCTGAACGTCCTGCGCTGGCGGACGCGGCTTTCCCTTGGGAGGCATCTCGCCGGCCTCGAGTCGGTCGATCACCGCGGTCCAATGGGCGCGGGTGGGGGTGTCTGCGAAGTCGGTCGTCAAGTTATCCAGCCGGAACTTCCCCTTGGGGTTGTCTCCACCATGACAGGTGATGCAATGGCGAACCAGCAGCGGCCGGAACTGATCGTGGAAGCGCTTGGCGTCGGTCGTCTGCTCGATACCTGGCGGCGACGCCACGACGGCCGCCACGTCCAGCAGCGTCAAACCGACGCCAGCCCACACTCCGACCCACACGCGCCACCCGGCCATGAAACCTCTCCGCCCTCAACGACCTGCGATCGTTCCAGAACCACTCAACGGGATTTGTGAACCCATTGTCGGTTAGGGAGACGATCACAACCCGAGAATGGCTCGAGCTCGCAAACTACTTCTTCTTGGGAGCGGCTGAGACTTTCTTCCCCTTCGGGGTCGCAGCCTTCTTGACACCTTTCTTCGATGCCGGCTTCTTGCGGACCTGGGTGTCCGCTTTCGCAACCGGAGCGTCGCCGATTTCGATATCGAAGATGGCTCCCAGATCGTCTGCCGCGATGGTGGGGGCGTTGCTCGTGGCCTTGATCGGGGCCGTGGGGATCGCCTGTTCGATCAATTCCTTGTGATCCACGTCCCGGAGTACGAAAAGCAGCTCCGGCGACGAATCGAGGCGATTTCCGATTCCGTACATCACCGCGGCCACGTGTTTGCACATCCCCGCATAGTCGGGGCAACTGCAGCGCATCGTGATCTCTTTCGGCTTCGGAAAAAGCCCTCGATCCCGATCCGTCACCAACGCCATCACCGCTTTCGACAACTTACCTTGCAGGAGTTCGACGAGCGTGCCGATCTTGCCCGCGGATTGTTCCTTCAAGGCTTTCCAGGCTGGCTTCGAGAGCGCGGCGATGTCGATCCGGACCTCGTACAGTTCCGACCCGCTCACGACGGCTTCGATCCGCCCCTTGTCGATCGTCAGATGCACGACCGACCCATTGCGAACGTAGGTCCGCCCGCGCGGCAGGCGATTGGCGAAATCGCTGTAGCTCTCCAAGTTCGTACACCACGCCTTGCCCCAGAAGGTCGAGGTGATGGTTCGGCCCTCAATGCGGACCGGGCAAACTTTTTGCCCTTTCTTGATTCGTTTGGCCATTTCCCTCGCGGCCTGAGCGCCGCCGTTGAGCCACGGGGACATAAGGCCTCCATCCGTAGCCATCGTAGTCGTGCCTGCCCATGGGAGTGTCCTGTCTTGCACGAATCTCATCAGTCGTCGGTTGCCTGGTGCAAATCCAGCTTCACGAACCTCAATAACGTATCGTTGTCCATTTCCGTCAGCAAGACTTCCCCTGAGTCTTGTCCACCGATCGCTTCGCCCGCGACCTGGCTTTTCCGCGCGATCATCTCGTCGATCCGTTCCTCGACGGTTCCCCGGCAGATGAACTTATGCACCAGCACGTTCTTCTTCTGGCCGATCCGAAAGGCGCGGTCGGTCGCCTGATTCTCGATGGCCGGGTTCCACCAGCGGTCGAAGTGAATGACGTGCGAAGCCGCCGTAAGGTTCAGCCCGGTGCCGCCCGCTTTCAACGACAACACGAAGAAAGGCGGCCCGTCTTCACGTTGAAATTGATCGACGAACTGCTTCCGCTTCTTGACGCTCGTCCCCCCGTGGAGCACCAACCCGGATCGACCGAAAAGCGTGGCGAGGAACCCGGCCAGCGGGTCGGCGATCTCTCGAAACTGCGTGAAAACGAGGACCTTCTCCTGCCGGGACGCGATTTCTTCGGCGATCTCCGCCAACCGGCGAAACTTGCCGCTCTGCTCGGCCGCGAAGTCGTTCGTGCCGGCCACCTGGGCGGGATGATTGCAGATCTGCTTCAGCCGCATCAATTGGGCCAGGACGATGCCCCGCCGTTGGATTCCCTCACTTGAGTCCAACTGTTCGGCGAGATCCTCGACCGCTTTTTGGTAGAGGGCTGCCTGGTGCTTGCTCAGTGCGCAGTAGGCTTTCACTTCCGTCTTATCCGGGAGATCGGAGATCACCCGCTTGTCGGTCTTCAAACGCCGCAGAATGTAGGGTCGCACCAGATTTCGCAGCGGCTCGAACGAAGAGACCTCGGCGTTCTGCAAGGCGATTGACGAACGAGCCGAATTCCCTGGCCGATGCCCAGCAGGCCGGGGTTCAAGAAATCGAAGAGTGACCAGAGGTCCGACAGGCGATTCTCGACCGGCGTGCCGGTCATGGCGATCCGACTGGCGGCGGTCAATTCCTTCGCGGCTCGGGTCTGCTTCGTGCCGGAGTTCTTGATCGCCTGGGCTTCGTCGAGAATCGCGAGGCGCCAGCGATACTTCTTCATCCAGTCCGTACGGACGAGCATGCCATACGTGGTGATGATCAAATCGAACGCGTCGGCATTCGGCGAGTCCGATTTCACCGGCGCTTGCGTTCACTTCCGAAGGATGGGCCACGGCGAAGGAGAGACTCGGCGCGAACTTCGCCAGCTCCGATTTCCAGTTCGCGATCAGCGACGCCGGCACGACGAGCAGGCTGGCGTTTTTCGGTTTGGTCGCGCTTCAGATCGAGCAGCAGCGAAATCACCTGCACGGTCTTGCCGAGGCCCATATCGTCGGCCAGGCAGCCTCCCAGTCCCAGGCGGGCGACGAATCGCAACCAGGCATAGCCCGTCTGCTGATACGGGCGAAGCTCCGCCTTCAGATCGGGAGGGGCCTTCTCCTTCCGGGTCTCCGGAGAACGTAGACCCTTGAGGATCCCATCCAATTCGGCGCCGGCGGTCAGGCCCGACCATTCGCGAATCGCCGCCTGGCTCTGGTCGTCTTCCTCTTTGGCGAGATTCGCCCCGGAAAGGAGACGCATTCCTTCAAAGAACGAAATGCCCTCCCGGCGAACGTCACTTTCGATGCCCTTCCAATGCTCCAGGGCTTGCTTCAACTTCTCCGGATCCACTTCGACCCACTTGCCCTTCAAGGGGACCAGGCCCCCGCTGGATTCGAGCAACTGAGCGATCTCATCCGGGCTGAGCGTTTCTCCTTCGAGGCTCATGCCGACCGAGAACTGCATCATCGCATCGACCCCGATGCCGCCGAATTCTTCGAATCGATCTTCACGCTGACGAGGGGCCGGACCGGCTTCCGGGCGTTCCACCAGTCTGGCACCCGTACAATCAACCGCTCGATTCAAAGAGGGGTATCGCTTTGATGAATTCGTAGGCTTCGCTCGGGGTCCACGCCAGGGGGTGATAAATCTGCTCGGAATCGACGAGTTGTCGAATCAGTTCCGAGGATTCGGCGGCTTTCGAAATCGGGAGCAGTAAATTCAGCATCGCCGCGCGGTTCTGCTCGCCGGCATACTGCTGAAGCGCCCGGCCAAGCGGTTCGTGCTTCACTTTACCCTGCGGTGTCAGACCGTTGGCAAACGTGGCCAGGAACGCGAACGGGTACTCGGGGTCCCGCTTATTCTCGGCCAGGTGGAAAGTCACACGGCCGACAAATCGCCACTGGGGGTTGCGCTCCCGCAGATAGCCTTGAGCTCCGCCCGGGTGCTTTTCGACTTCGCTCCGGGTGAGCGAATCGAGGTCTTGCCACCAATTCGAGAGGACTTCCGGTGTCAGATACTCCAGTCCGATCATCGGAGGCGCTTGCCGTATCGCCAGTTCGAGATCGGCTACGGGAGGCGGGAGTTCGGGGATGGGTTCGCCGGGTTCTCCCGTCGCGGCCTTGCAAAGGTTCGTGAGATAGAGCCGGGCGATCGAGCGTGCGAACTCGAACGACGACGGCAGCGCCGCTTCCATCTCTTCGCTTGCGGAGTAGAGCATCCCTCGGGCCGTACTCTCACGGTACGCCTCGAGCATCGCTTTCGAGAGTTTCCGATCCGGAGTTTCGAGCGGCGTTTCTCGAACGAGGAGATGCCCTTGCGGTGTGATCGTCAGATCGTGCATCGTGAGGCGACTGTCAGTTTGCGACACGGTATTCTTGACGTCCCCTTGACATGAACCAAACCCCAACAGACTTCAGCCGGCTCGTTCAACGTTCGGTTTGTGCACAATGAGGACCTGTCCTGATCGCGTCTGGAGAGTCGCTATCATCTTCTAAATCACCTAATGGCGAGCATCCGATTCGAGCTGCCCACACCCATGACGGAAGGGATGTTATGGCTGACTTCACTCCGACTCAGGGCCGTTATCTGGCGTTCATTCACGCCTATACCCTTTGCACGGATATCCGCCCGCCGAATCCGAGATCGCGCGGCGCTTTGCGTCTCACCGCCTTCGGTGAATCAGATGGTGAAGATGCTGGAGAAGAAAGGGCTGATCCTGCGCCAGCCGGGCCAGGCCCGTTCGCTTCAGATCCTGGTCCCGGAGGACGAGATTCCGCCGTGGAACAGTCGCAAGACGGCGACGACTCCGGCGCGTCCGGACAACCAACCGAGCCGCGTTGCAGCGGCCCCGGCGACGCCTCCGAGCGAACTTGTACGTCGTCTCGGTCTTCTTGATGAGCGGGCCGATCAGTGAGAAGTTCGCCAACAAGCGAATCAGCCGCGTGATCGAAATCCGCGGCGACCAGACACTCGAACAACTGCATCAGGCCATCTTCCAGGCGTACGACCGTTGGGACGACCATCCGTACGAATTCCAGCTCGGCAAGCGTCCGTTCGATCCCGACGGACCCAATTACGGAGGTCCCGGTCCGCAATCCAAGGAAGAAAGGGGATGGAGACGCCCGCACGACAAAGTTGGACGACCTGGATCTGAAGCCGGGGCGTGTCTTCGGTTACTGGTTCGACTTCGACGACGACTGGTATCATCAGGTTCAGATTGATCGGATCGAGAAAGCCATCCCGACCGTCACTTACCCGCGTGTCATCAAGCGGGTGGGCAAATCTCCGCCGCAGTATCGCGACGAATAGTCGCTGCGAAGGGTGGAAACGATGTCGAACTCGAAGAAAAAACGCAAAGCTGCCAAGCCGAAACGCAAACGAACCGCCGCCGAGAAGCGGGCCAGGCGCGAGCGAAAGCGGAAGTTCATGACGATCTTCATCAATGGCAAACAGAAGCGGGTTCCACGACCTCAGTTGATCGAAGGCTTGCCCGTCGAGGAATTCATCGCCAGCAATGCCGACCCCATCTGGTTGCACGAGAATGAACTCTGGGAGTTCATGACTCCTGATGATGGAATTTGAGATTGGCTCATGGGCCAAGCTCGGTGACCTGATGATGATGGTGCCACTCCGACCCGGAACGGCCGAGAATCCCGTTAAAATGGGGGCTTCTGTGCGAGTTGGCGGCCACGGATCATCGAGAGTGCGGAAGAACCCTGATGATTTCCCGATCGGTCCCATTCGGCGGAATTCCCCGTCATGAGGAGACCGCGCATGCGACTCTCAGTGCGAGGGATGCTCGCCCTGGTTGCCATCCTCACCGTGCCCTTCGCCTTCTGGGGCTGGAGGCTGAACACCGGAGTCCCGTTTCCGGCGGGGCTGGACGTGGCGACCATCGCCGTCACGGTCGTTTCGGCCGCTGTCATCGCGGACCTCGGGATCGGAGCCCGACGGAACCGATCGCGTCTTCTCCGACCCGTAGGATGGGGACTCCTCGCGATGAGCGTCGCGGTCGCCGTCTGGTTCAGCTCGGTCGAGTGGGCTTGGCTCGTGGAGGACTGCCCGGTTTGCGGTCACGGCGCGGACGTCTGGGAATGGCGTTTCTTCTCAGCCATCCCCCGGAGGATTACCCGCGAGTTCCCGACGGTGACCGAACTCATTGCCAGGGACCTCGGAATCCCGTGCCAGCACGAGCAGACGACGCGCTGGACAAGGAATCGCCGGTTCGGCGGGTGCCTCTGGGGCGAACGCTTCAACGGGATCCATCGCCTATCCGACCCCCCGTGGTATCCTCCCTGCCCGGGACGCCGTTCGCTCTTGGGCGGCCTCTGACCCGAACTTCGTCCGTGACTTCCAGGAACGGGCCCTCAACGGCCGAGATCGCGCCTACGTGAAAACCCTCGTTCTCTGGCTGTATGACGCGTGCCCGGTTGACCAGCTCCCTGCGGGTCCTTACCCGGAGCAGTTCGGGCCATTGGCCTTGGTGGTCGGCTCCCCAATTCTGGGCCCATGAGCCGAATTTTTGAGGGGCGGGGATGTTGAATCAGCTCACAAAGGATGACGACGATGTCGCGACTGCTCTCCTCTCAAGAGAAGATCCACGCTCAACGGGTCTGGTCGCGGATGAATCTCGACGCGGCTGTCGTTACCGATGAAGCCACGAACCGCTACAACTGCCTTGGCTGGATTCTGGGAATGACGACAAGCTGGCTTTGACCTTGGGGAAGTCGGATCCCCAACAAGGCTGACTTCGATGCTTTCGATCAGATGTACGGCTTCAGCCCAACAGGTTCTGGCACGATAGCCGCCTTCGGACTCGACCCGAACGAGATGACACACGGCAGCGTCACCGGACCTCGTCACGGACCGCGTTGGGAAAGCAACGTACAGGCGGACCGGCCACTTGCCGGCCGACTTGCAACAAGCGAGCATCCGGCTACAAACTCTCCTGAAGGCACAGACCATGAATGAGGTCCCGAGTCTGCCCGCCGATCAACTCGCGTATGACCACACCCGGGCCGCCGCCGTTGACAAGGACTTGAGGCGGCGATTTGAGAAAGCATACGCCGCCTGGAAGTCAACTTGGAGCCACCCCCTGATCGTCATCAGCTCCGCGCCGGCGGCCAGAACCCAGTTGACAGAATTCCTCGATCTCATTGCCTTGGGGCGGGAGATTCTCCCCCTCCTGATGGAAAAATTGACCGATCCGGAGGAATTCTTCGCCTTGGTTGCCGTTGATCGGTTGACACGTCGGGAGTTGCAGGTCTCGCGCGAGCGAGGTGACGAGGCGGTCCTCCTTGGCAAGCAAGGCCGTGCGATCGAGACTGTGCAACGTTGGATCCAGGCCGAATTGTTACAGGGAACTGGCATGCCGAAACGCGCGGCGGGCCGGCCTCCCGATCCTCGTAGATGGTGATGGACGCTCAGGGCCTCCGTTGCGACGCCCCCAGCTCTTTCAGGAGGGTCATCACGGCGTCGTCCAGGCCCGGGCCTCGAAGATTCTTGAAGCGAATGGCTCCGGTGGAGTCCAGCACGTAAACATTCGGGAACGAGGTGACATTCCAGTTCTTGCAGATCGGTCCTTCCAGGCCGCCATCGAACCAGCATCGCCAGGTGATCTCGCCATCCTTGATCGACTTCCGTAACGTCCCCCGGTCCGCGTCGGTGTTGACGCTCAGCAAGGCGAACGGCTTGTCCGCAAGGCGTTTCACCAGTTCGCGTTCTGCGGGGTACATCCCTCGACAAGGGCCGCACCAGTTGCCCGAGAAGGTCAAGACGACGACCTTGCCCCGGTAGTCGCTCAGCTTGAACGGGGTGCCCTCGACATCCTTCCCTGCGATCTCCGGCGCGATCCGGCCCAGAGACAGATAGCGAAGCTCGTGGAGACCGGATTTCGCGATTTCGGCCAGGGCTGAGCGCCTCGCGGCGATTTGAGATCGCCAAATTCCGCGATCGCGCGTTCGAAAAGTTGTTCGGACTCGTCAAAGGTCGTCTGGGGATCGGCGCCATGAATGTACTCGAAGAAACTCGGCTGGAGTCTGGCGACGCTGTACGAATCGAAGGGCCACTTCGCCGGTCGATCGAACCAGGGATCCTGGGCGACGGCCCGTTTGGTCGCCAGGTACCGGGCCAATCCCAGGCAGGCATAGCCCCGCGCCTCGCGGGTTGGCCCCAGCGAAAGCACCGTGCCGCAGGAACCGCTCGGCCGGCACGGAAAGGTCGTGCCCCACGCTCTCCAGACAGAGTTTGTGCACGCGCGGGTCGTCGAGATGGTCCCGCGCCAGGAGCTCGAGGGCGCGTCCATAAAGAGGGAGGAGGGACTGGTCGTTCTCGTTGACACTCTCGCCCAGCCCGACGACCCAGAGCAACGCGTTGAACGGCGGCGAGATCCTTGGGATGCTCCTCGGCCAGCTTGAAGACGCGCGGGGCGAACGACCAGCCGGGCCATTCCTGATGGCGTTTCACGAGATCGTCGCGCCCGGGGCCGTCGTTGTAGATCTTCGACCAGATGTCGATCGCCGACTCGTACTCCTTGACCAGCGCCTCATACCGCTGCCTGGGCTTCGGATTCGACTCCTGTCCGGCCGCCAGCGACGGCACCAAGGCGAGCAATCCCACGATCACGCTGCGCATCGCATCAACCCCCGCGGCTGTCGCCATCACGGATCCTGATCCCTGGAGCGATCGTACCACAGTTGTCAGAGGAAGGGCAAGCGGCTCGACAATTCGGGGCGTTGGAACGATCGAGGCTGGGCAGGGACGAGATTCGATCTTCATCGCTGGAACCCTGAAAACGGTTCCGTTATGCTGAATTATCTTGATCCGACGGTCACCGAGGTGTCGGCGAGAAAAACAGATGGCAGAGCTGATCAAAATCCGTGGTTGCGACCGACCAGAGCGACGCGGGGACGTGATCTTCGTGCACGGGCTCAACGGCAATCCGGGTGCGTATTGGGGTGAGTCGGATAAGTTTTGGCCGGCCTGGGTAGGCGAGGAACTGCCAGAAGTCGGCGTCTGGTCCTTGGGCTACGAGAACGCGGCTCTCAAGCCGCGGCAGATTTCCCTGGTCAGCAGGTTACTCCAGCGCGGCTTCGCGATGCCGCTCGTAGACCGGGCCAGGAACGTCCTGCTGCAACTGGATCTGGAAGGCCTTGGTGAGAAACCCTTGGTGTTCGTTACCCATAGCATGGGTGGACTGGTCGTCAAGCAAGTGCTCCGCACGTCGAACGACAGCACCAACCTGAGATGGAAGGCGATTCTGGATCAAACCCGGGGGGTCTGCTTCATCGCGACCCCGCACATTGGGTCCGATCTCGCGAAATGGGCCTCCTACTTCGGGACACTGCTCGGCACCAATGTCGCCATTGAGGAGCTCCGTCCCCACGAGTCTCACCTGCGGGACCTGAAACAGTGGTATGGCGATTTCGTGTCTGCGGGAGATCGTCATATCAAGACTCTGTCGTTTCAAGAGACGAAACCGATGCCGGGCATTGGTCTGGTCGTGGAGCTTGGTGATGCCGACCCAGGCGTCCCCCACTCGGGCCTTTACCCACTCGACGAGAACCACAGTTCGATCTGCAAGCCGGGATCGAGGCGCCATCCGATCCATCTTGCCGTAAAGCGACTTCATCGGTGATTGCCTGCAGCTCGACGAAGTGCCATCAGCCCCCGGCCCTTTATCCTCTCCCGTGAAGCCGGACATGCCCAAGGCCGCTGGCCCCTCCGCCCCGAAACCGGCTGGCAAGGATGCCCCGAACGAGACAAAGCGAACTACGAAACGGAAAAAGAAAAGGAAAAAGAAACCCCAGATGACCCCCCCGGCAGATGGACCGTCCGGGGAGGCCGTCTCGACCGAACCTGATCCCCGGACGGGTGGAGATACATCCGACAAAAGCGAGCCGGATGAGCACGACAAGCGCCGTTGGGAGGAGTATCGACTCAGCATTCAGAAGAATCTGGAAAAACTCCTCGAGGAGCTTCGCGGCACCGCAGGCCTGATGGGTCTTTCTCGAGCGTTAGGCATCGAGCTTGCCCCGTCCGATGGGGGCAGTGTTGAGAAGCGAATCGTGGATTCCTTGATGGATGCCAAGGACAAATACGCGATTCCCAAGATCGTCAGACTTCACGAAGAGCTCTGCAAGGAGAGTTCGGATCGTCTGGCCGACAGGATCGCGAATTGTGTTGACCTGATCCTTCCTCTTCACTTTTCTCGGGAAGTGATCACCAAGGCGTGGCTTCAGCTTCAAGGCCAGACGGTCGCGCTCATCGAAGGGGCAGTGGCTACCGAGACGGGCGCGGAAGTCGTCATCTCCCACTACGACGGTAGGAGTCCATGTTTTCTGCAACATGAACAAGCGATTCCGCGTGGTGTGAGTTCGGTTCCGCTCGAATTACCCGCAATTGGAGATCCTTTCCTGGACACTCAGGTCTTGGCGATGCTCGAAGATCTCGCGAAAGGGTCGGGAGTTCTCCCTATTGGCAAAGCCGCAACAGTGGGGCGGGGCACGAACGTTGCTGCACGGACAGAACAAGTCAGCAAGGATCTTCGCGGCTGGCTGGACCCGATCAAGTCCATGACCGGCCGAACGCCTTACTGTGCTCTGGCGATGCCAGCAACACCTGTGGACCGGGAGAATCTCCTGAGAGTTCTCAAGAAAGTTCGCGAGCTGGTACCTCCTCTGGTGTTCATCGAATTATTTCCGGAAAGCCAGACGCGCGAACAAGAGTTGTTTTTCATTCGGTGCCTGAATACGCGACTGGAATCGGAACGGAAGCGGAAACCCTGATGAGGTCGCACTCAGCGACTGTCTCGGAAGGTCTTCGTAGGGTGCTCTGTGAGCACCGATCGGGCGGACTTCGCCGAATTTGGTGCTCACAGGGCATCCTACGAGACGGTCCTTGAGGCTTCCGGGACAGACTCTCAGCGAGGCGTTTCGCGAACGGGATCAAAGCCAGGAGAGATGCCGAATGCCGGTTGTGCCTGAGATCGATTGGCGAACGCCCGTCAAGCTGATCGACCGCCCTGGACTCGCTGAGCAGTACCACCTCTTCGATGACGAGAGCACGATGGCGATTCGGGCCGCGCTGGCGGCCAGGCGGCCCCTGCTGGTGCGCGGCGAACCGGGCGTGGGCAAGACCCAGCTTGCTGCGGCGGCCGCGAACGTCCTCAAGCGACCGCTCGTACCCAAGGTCGTCGACTCGCGGACGGAATCGCGCGACCTCATGTGGGAATTCGATGCGATCATGCGCCTGGCGGATGCCCAGGTCGCCGCCGCCTTTCTCACCGAGAGGGATGGTCCTGGGATGCCGGCCGAAGGAAAGCCTCAAGGATTCACGGGTGAGGAATTGCGAATGCGCCTGGCGGTCGGCAACTACCTCCGTCCCGGTCCGCTGTGGTGGGCGTTCGACTGGGAGGATGCTCGCCAGCAAGCCGAGCGAACTCAGACGCCGATCCCCATTTATGACTTGAGTGCCGACCCTCGCAACGGCTGCGTCGTTTTGATTGATGAGATCGACAAGGCGGACTCGGACGTCCCGAATGGGCTGCTCGAAGCGCTGGGCTCGGGCCGATTTACCCCGCTGGGGCAGTCCAAGCCGGTCGAGGTTCGGGAGGGAACGGAGCCCCCGCTCGTCGTGATCACGACCAACGAGGAGCGCGTCCTTCCCAACGCGTTCGTGCGCCGTTGCCTGGTCCTGGAGCTGAAACTGCCCAAGGACGACCCCGGGCTGATCGAGCACCTCGTCGCGCGGGCGGTGGTCCATTTTCCCAGACTGGCCGAGGGATCGAAGAACTTGTTCCGCAAGGCGGCCGAGTTACTGGTCGCCGATCGTCGAACGGCCCGGGAAAGGAACGTGTCGCCATTGCCTGGCCAGGCCGAGTTTCTCGACTTGCTTCGTGCGGTGTTCCATCTGGAGCCCGATTCGGTGGCTGGACAGGAAACGATCCTGGAATCGGTGTCGAGATACGCCGTTCGCAAGTACGAGCAGGCCGGATCATGAAGGATGTCTTGACGGGACGAGTCGACCTGGTCCGGGCGATGGCAGCCGGCGGAGCTGAGCTGCAAGAGGCCATCGCGCGACTCCTGGGGCTGGAGCACTGCCGCCAGAACCACCGGAAACCATTCGCGTTGTTGTCGAGGAGGGCCGATCCTCGTCATCCCGGCCCCGATGGCCGAATCGCCGGTGCTGCAAGCGGACGCGCCTTCGTGCCCTTCTGGTACGCGGATTCGTTCGCGACTCATGGGCCACCTGTCTCGGGCGGTGAGATCGTCGTCCCCGCCGGAGCCCACGGTAGTAGAAGACATCACCGAGACCGCTGTGCACGCTCCCCTGGCTTCGGGCGCGGCGATCCTCACGCGGTTGCGCCGGGTATCCGCATTCTCGCGTACCAGCGGCGAGCCCGACGTCGAGCGAGTGGTCGAGCAACTCAGCCGGGGTCGCTTCCTCGCGGTTCTGCCTCGTCGTTCACGCAAGTCGTGGGGCCAGTCGATCCTGGTCATCGTCGACCGCCATCGACATCTGGCGCCGTACTGGACCGATCAGGACGAGACGGTCTGGTCCCTGAGTCGGGTCTATCCCCGCGATGGGTTTCAGGTCGCGATCCTGGGAGAAGGGGCATCGGAACCTTCCCTTCGCTGGCCTCGTCGCGAAGACGTGTATACCGGTCCTGAATCGGGAACGAGCGTGGTCGTGCTGGGCGATCTCGGCTGCCTGGCCGGCGAGGGGATCCGCGCGTGGGAGCTGTGGATCAAGTGGGGGCGCCGCTATCGCGAGCACGGCAATCGTCCCGTCGCCCTGGTCCCGTGCGATCCGGCGGCGGTCCCGGAGGCATTGACCCGAGACTGGACGATCATTCCCTGGGAAAGCACCTGTGGAATCCGGGAGTGCCGCTCTGAGCGAGGAAAAAGCCGGGGAGGTGGCCAGGCAAATCCTCACACTGCTCTCGTTCGCGCTCCGCGTGGAACCGGGGTTGATTCGTGAGGTCCGGCGAATGCTGCCCGAAGGCCGCCGGGATGCCGGCATCGAATCGAGGGTCTGGCAGCACGAGGCGTTCCAGAGCCGGCATTTCGAGGCGGCATCGTTCCGGCCGGAAGCGGTTCAAGAGCTCCGTGCAGAGATCAGGGCTCAGCCAGTGGAGCTGCGCCGCAAAGTGTACGAGCTGGCCCGGCGAATCCGCCAGGGTCTTTATCCCGGTGTCTGGTATGCGGAGCTCCTCGGGCTGGAAGGAGAGGCTCGCAGAGGCCGACCTCACCGAGAGCACTCTCAAGCAGGCCGCGTGGTGGTTTCAGAGCCAGTCCGGCTCGCTGCGTAAGATCGCCGCAGACGAGGGCCCCACGGGCGACCTGGCGACCTGGTTTCGCCGGGTCCTGCATCGCCTCCCCAGGTCGGCCTACCAGGGTAAGGCCAGCGCGGCCTTGCACGAGATCTGGTCTCTGGTCGAGTCGCAGGGCGACCGCCCGCCGGACGGGCTGGATCCCTCGCTACTTCCGCCGACAGACGAGATCGTGCGAACGATCGAGCTCCGCCAGGAAGCTAGCGGCCTCGTGGCCCGAGTCAGAGCATTTAACGACGGGATGGCCCACGTGCATCGGGACGAAGGCGTAGCGGATTCCTTAACCCCCCCTGGCCCCCCCTTCGTAGAGACTGCTGAAAAAGTCTCGTCCAAGGGTCATGGAGTCACGGGGATGAGTTCCGTTTGTTTTCTCCGGTTGTGATCCCGTTTCGAGGCCCCCATGGGACGGTTTGTCTATCCTACGCAGCCCGCGCCGTTTCTGGATCGACCGCCCGGCTGCGCCGACTTTCGCCCCCGACTCACACACCCCTCAGGCCGGCGCGCACTGTCCCTGCAGGGGCCGCTCCGGCACTTTCCATCAACTTCAACATCCGTTTGACATTTACGACAAATCCTATCAGCAATTCTTGAATCAATACCTTCGCTCGGCCCCAATACCGCGCCTGCCGGCCGTCGTGCCACCGGGCCAGTTCCCCCAGCTTCCGCTCGACCCGCGGGTGCTGCGCACGCACCTCCCGGTACCGCGGGGTCTGCGCCTTCGCCCGCGCGGCCCGGTAGGTCGCCTCGTGGTCATTCTTGATCACCGTCCGGCCGCCGGTGGTCGTCTCCGGCTTGGCCAGGCACTGCGCCCGCAACGGACAACCCGCACACTGCCCGGCGCTGAACCGGTATTTCCAGCCGGTGTCCTTCTGGTTCCGCGTCCGCGACTGGGTCGTCTGGCCCGCCGGGCAGGTCAGGGTCGGCCCGGCCGCGTCGAGCGTGAACGCCTCCGGCGGAAACCCCCCCGCGGGGGCCGGCTCCGTCGGCGGCACGATCACTTCCAGATTCAACCCCTCGGGATCACTCCACGGGTCGATCAGATCACCGCGGAAGCCGATCCCATCGATCGACAGCGTTTCGATGTCATTGCCCTGGGCCTGCTCTTCTTGCTCGATCAGGTGGGTCGCGTTGGCCGCCTCATCGCCGTTGGCCGGCAGCACGTCGATGGCCGTGATCAGCTCGCTATCGGCGTCCATACTGATGTCCAGCGAATAACCCGTGAACCACTGATGATGCCACCCCTTGCGCGCCTCCGGGTCGTGCACGCTGACGACCTTATCCGGGGCCTCGACATGGTCGCGATCGTGAAGGATCTTGTGGGCCAAGTCCAGGGCCTGTCGCAGTCGTGGCAGCACCGGGTTTCCCGCGGGGGCGACCCGCTGTGCCGTCGCGAGCAGTTCGTCGGCCCAGGCCACTACCGTGCTCAGGTGGGTCACGCGGTGCACCAACCGCTCAGGGTCCGGCAAGTGGGCGGTGGCGGCGTGCAGGCGTTGGGCCTCGTCGCGTTCCTGGGCGACCCGTTCCGGGTCCAAGAGGTCGGCCGCCTCCAGGAGTTGGCGCGCGCCTCCGCGACCAAGGTCAAGGTCGAGGGGACCGCGATGTTGGCCAAGACGTGGGTCGCATCCTTGAGCCGGACGCGGTCCTTGATCAACCCCTTTTCCCGTGCTTGGGCGGTCAGATCCTGGAAAATCTGCTGATGGGTCTCGGGTCCCAACCGCTGGCGGAAGTAGCACAGGAGGCTGGGGTCAGGCAGAGGACTGCGCAGGCTGAGGTCGAGGAAGAACCGGCAGGCCATGTTGACTTGGCTTTGCTGGATGACCTCGCGGTCGGACCAGCCGTACTCGTACTGGAGGAATTCCAATTTCAGGAGCAACAGCGGCTCAATCGGTGGCCGCCCCAGGTTGGGATCGTACTGGGCCGCCAGGATCGGAGACAATCGGTCGAAATCGACCTTCTCCTTGAACCGGCGCAGGAAATGGTCGGGGGGAACGATGGCGTCGAAGATCTCGCGATCCAACTCGGTGAGCCGGACGTACCGCGATTCAGCCTTCAGCATGGCGGGCTCCCGTGTGACCAGGCCCCAGAACGTGGCTTCCCATGATTGATACCATCACGAGGCGACTTTGTCAGCACTCTCTACGAAGGGGGGGCCAGGGGGGGTTCTGTTGCACCCCGCGCGGAACAGCCCGGTCTGGGATCCAGGATCGGCCAGTGCTCCCCCGGGCAGCTCGATCGGTCTGATCCGGGCTGGGAACCCACGGATCAAGGTCGATTCCTTCACGGATCGACCGGCTTGGGCGTCGGAGTGGGGGAAAGATCGATATGGGTTCTGGTGTGCGTTCCGCGTGAAAGGAGTTCGTCAGCGACTCCGCTGGATCCCTGCTGGTGAGTTTGTGATGGGATCTCCCGACAACGAAGCCGGTCGTTACGACGCGGAAGGCCCGCAGCACTCGGTGCGGATCTTGCGCAGGCTTCTGGCTGTTCGACACGCCATGCACGCAGGAATTGTGGGAAGCCGTGATGGGCCAGAACCCGAGCGAATTCCGCTCGCCGACCCGACCCGTCGAGCAAGTGAGTTGGGAGGATTGTCACGCGTTCGTGGAGCGGTTGAATCCGTTGTTAGAGGGGCTGGTCCTGTCACTCCCATCGGAAGCCCAGTGGGAGTACGCATGCCGCGCGGGGACGACGAAGGCGACTTACGCGGGAGATCCCGAGATCCTCGGGGACAATCATGCGCCACTCCTGGATGGGATCTCGTGGTATGGAGGGAATTGCGGCGTCGATTTCGAACTGACCGAAGGATTCGACGTCTCGTCGTGGCCGGAGAAGCAATATGACTCGCAGACCGGAGGGACGCATCCGGTCGGCGGCAAGGCCCCAAACGCGTGGGGTCTTTACGACATGCTGGGGAACGTCTGGGAGTGGTGCATGGACCATTATTCCGTTCGCCCGGGCGCGCCGTTCTCTGCCGCCCGGGTCGTCCGGGGCGGGTCGTGGTTCGGGCTCGCCAGGAGCGTGCGCCGCGTCCCGGGGCGGGAACGCTCTCGGCTACCGGTACCGCAGCATCGGCTTTCGCTGTGGGGAGTTGCAGGCAGGGCATTTGAGCGAGGGGGGAGCGAGTTTGAGCGTCATGCGGAGCACCGCTCAGACCGCGAACCCTAAGCGATCTTTTTCATTGAGGCTCTGATTGAATGAACATAATTTCAAAAACTAATTAGACTTGCCAGCGGGAGGGAAGCGGAGATGCGGCTCCGCCGCATCAGGTCAGCGCCCCTTCCCCCGGCTCGATGCTATAGACCGAGCGCAACAGTTGGGAATACTTCTCGTAGAACCTCTCAACATATTTCCGGTTCTTCTCGTCTTCCGGGGGGATCAGTTGCACCTGGCCTTCCGTCCGGCCTTCACACCGGGCCTGGATTTCCTTGCAGGCCTCGAGAACCACGGCGCGCACGAATCGCATGAACCGGAATTCCAGCGTCAGGTATCGCGGGTAGACGAGCATCCCACCGAACCGAGCTCCCGGTAGGCTGATCGTCATCCGCGCCTTGAGCTCACGGTCATGGGTCCAGCCGATCATGCTCAAACTGACTCCGGGCATCCACATCGGCGACCGGGTGACGTAGCACTGGTCGAGCCGCTCATGAAGGATCCGATCCGCTTCGAGGGCGTTCATCTTCGGCTGGCCCTCGACTTCCCCGCGCACCATCCAGCCCTTGAGCTGGGCGCGAAAGGCCGCGATTTCCTCGATGGCATGTTTCTGATACACCAACTGCCCGTAATTCCAGGTGTCCCGATAGTAGGAGACCCCTTCCTCGTTCGGGCGAATGTAGAGGCAGAGCGTTCCCTTGACGAGCGCCTTGGCGATGGCCACCGCGATGGCGTGGCCGTCCGGAGTGTTCTCGAACTCGTAAGGCGTATTCGTGGGTGCGGTGAAGGCATAGAAGCAATGCTCGCCGAGCGTGTGGAGCACGCGTAACGTGTGGCCGGCATAGCGTGTGAACGTCTTCTCCGCGACCCGATACTCATGGTTGATCCGTCGCAGTGCCTCCTCGGTGGGATGCGACGCCGACCTGGCCGGACTCCGGCTTTCAATCAGCTCGACCCCGAGTTGCGCGGCGGACTCTTCGTCGAGACCCTCCCAATGTAGTAGGTCTCGGAGCGAATCGAGGCAGGCGAGGCGAAACTGGTTCCGTTGTTTCCACGAGGAGAGCGTCTGGATCGGCACGTTGAGTCGTCGTGCCAGCCACGACTCGTTCTTGCTGACCCGGCCGAGTCGAAGGAGAACCTCCTTCCAGAACTCGCTCTGTCCGTCCGATGTGGTCAAGGTAATCCTCCGCGTAGAGGTTGCGTACAACTCAGAGCGTATGCGTATGTCCGCGTAAATGCAAGGATGACATTCCGTTGGAGTCCTCCATCGGTCCGACGATTTCGGCGATTCGGCTCTGGTAGAATCGCCCGAACGCGAGACCGCATCACATCGGATCGACGGCCTCACGGGTCGTGTCATCATTACCCCGGATCGCAGAGGAAAACCACGATGCGATCGAGTAAGATCGTGTTCATGCAGTGTATTGCGGTGTTGTGCATCGGAGCATGCGCGGGTTGCGGCGACAACTCGGGTGGACAAGCCGAACTGGCCAAGCTTTCGACCCCGCCGGGAGCCAGCGAGGAAGCCAAGGCCCAGCCGCCGCCGAAAGCCAAGCCCAAGTTCGGTTCGCCGCCGAGATCCGAGATGGTTCCCCGCGCGAACCCGGGTTCATGACCTCCACGCGGTCATTCCCCGGTCTGCTTCGACCCTTCCTTTACGCCGCGGAGGATGTCTCTTTCCGCTCAGACTCTCGATGATTCTGATGGAGGTTCTGCCATGTGTGATGAGATCGCAACGCTCCAGCGTCGCGGGGCGGGATTCACGCTGATCGAGCTACTCGTCGTGATCGCCATCATCGCGGTGCTGATTGCCTTGCTCTTGCCGGCCGTCCAGGCGGCCCGCGAAGCCGCCCGCCGCGCCCAGTGCACCAACAACCTGAAACAGATCGGCCTGGCGCTGCACAATTACCACGCGGCCAACAACTGCTTCCCGCCGGGCGGCACGAACGCCAGCAACCTCAAGGGCCAGGTCGCCCAGGGGTGGGGCTGCTGGAGCGCCAGTCGATGATGCTGCCGTACATGGAGCAGACGACCACCTACAACGCCATCAACTTCAACCTCGCGAGCGAGGATCTGGGTAACGGCGAGGACATGTGCCAGACGACGGCCACGACGCGGTCGATCAGCGCGTTCCTCTGCCCATCGAATCAGAATCAGCTCTACTCGCAATACTCCGCGGTGTCGTATTACTTTCCGGGCAACACCTACTTCGCTTCGGTCGGCTCGGGCATGAACCAGTACGGCAACAGCCCCTATGCCGAGCTGACGGTCGGCTCGGCCGCACCCAACGGCATGTTCCAGGTCTTCGGCCCGCCGATCGGCATCCAATCGGTCACCGACGGGACCTCCAACACGATCGCCATGGGCGAGTGGCGCACGGGCTCCAACACGGGTACACTGACGCTTCCGCAGGATGTTGTCGTGTTCGGCGCGACGCTCCCCGCTGGTGCGAGCCCCGGCTCGGCGACGCTGCTGATGCCCGCGGGGGGCTATGCCTTCAACGCCTGGCTCCAGCAGTGTGCCCAGCAAATCCCGGCGACGAATGCGATGGGCAACCCGTTGAATGAGCTCGGTCAAGACTGGTGCGTCGGGCTGTTCTTCCATACCCTCGGGAACACCCTGGTTGGCCCCAACCCGCCTTATCCGAATTGCACGGCCGACATCTACGGCCTCGGCGACCTCGACGACGATTACGGCTACTTCGGCCTGAGCAGCCGGCACCCGGGCGGGTGCAATGTCCTGATGGCCGACGGCTCGGCGCGGTTCCTGAAGAATTCGGTGAACCAACTGACCCTGTGGAGCCTCGGCTCTCGGGCCCAGGGCGAGGTGATCAGCTCCGATCAGTATTGACGCGGTCCAGGTGGTGAGTCCCTATCGTCGGGAACGCCTTTCGAGGAGGATCAACCGGGCTATGAATCCCCTTTCACGACGCAATCTGCTGATCCAATCCGGCGTGCTGGGCGGGGCGCTCGCGGCCGGTTCTCCACCGGCGAGGGCCGTCGCGCCGCAGCCCGACGGGCCGCGAGGTGAAAGGAAACGGCTCAAGGTGATCGTCACCGGGGGGCATCCCGGCGATCCCGAATCTGGCTGCGGAGGCACGGTGGCCCGCTACACAGACCTCGGGCACGAGGTCGTGCTCCTTCTACCTGAACAAGGGCGAATGGCCGCCGAAGGCCGAAGGCGCCGGCCGCGTCGCGGAGGCCAAGGCGGCCTGCGAGATCCTCAACGCACGCCCCCTGTACGCCGGCCAGTTCAACAGCCAGGCGGTCGTGGACGCGGCCCACTCCGAGGCCTTCCGCAAGATCCTCGAGGCCGAGCAGCCCGACGCCGTCTTCACCCACTGGCCGATCGACAACCACGCCGACCATCGCGCCATCTCGATGCTGGTCTATGACGCCTGGCTGAAGTTGAAGAAGCGATTCGCCCGCTATTACTACAAGGTCTCCAGCGGCGAGGACACCCTCCAGTTCGCCCCGACCCACTACGTCGACATCGCCGAGACCGAGCCGCGGAAGCGCCGGGCCTGCTACGCCCACGCCAGCCAGTCGCCGGACCGTTATTATGCGCTGAAGGAGCAGGTCACCCGGCTGCGCGGGATCGAGAGCGGCCATCGGCAGGCCGAAGCGTACATCCGACACGTCCAGAGCCCCGATTTCACCCTGCCGCTGGCATCTTCCTGATGCGGTTATCGCCGGGGTCTTCAGGTCGCCGAGGGGCTGGTCGAACTTCAAATCGTCGAGGCATGACCACCGACTTCGCTAAATGGCCTTGTGTGATTCCGGGAGGGCGAGCCTCCGTGCGAGCCGGGTTTCTGAGCTCGCCGGGAGGCTCGCCCTCCCGGAATCGTGCAACACGATTTAGAGCGCTGAACGCATGGGTTGCGGACGGCCGATACGAGCCCGACGCGCCAGCGAGTGGATGGATCATCGCCGCCGGAATTCACTCGCTGGCGCGTCGGGCTCGTATCGATTGGATGCGGTCCTCGAGTGGTCCGGCCTGGCTTCGGACAGATCCCAGATTCGGAGATGGTCATCGTCCCTCGCCGCTGCGGCGACCTATCGGCCGTCGGGCGAGAAGGCCACGCCGACGTAATCACGGTCGCCGCGATGAGCCCCACCATCTCACTTTGGCCGAGAGAAACCCGCGCGGATCCGTCGACCGTCCTCGACGGGCCGATCCGCCGTTCGTTCCGGGTTGCTCGCGACGGATTCGATCCTCCACGCATCGATTCACCCCACTGGCCGGAAATCCGAGAAGGAATTTGCCGCCTCAGTACCCGATCGTCCGCTCGATCTCGCACCACTTCCCATGTGGCACGTCCTCCGCATGATTCACGATATATGCAACTAATAATATATTTTATTTGATATATTGACGGCGATGCATCTAGTGTACGGTTGCTCCACCTGTTATCCACCTGTTCTCAGGAGCACGGTCCTCGAGCGCTTCACGCCCGGGTCATGCACGAGCCACACCAGCGTCATGGTGTGCGCAACTCATTCGTGAAGCGCTCCAGACCCTCGCCCGCCATCACGAACGGCTCGAGGAGCCGGGCCGGGATGCTCTCCGAGTTTCGTCGCGTGTCGCGGACCCTTCACTCGGCCTCCGGCGACGCTCCTCTCTCTGCTCCGTGCGGAGAGAGGAAAGACCGGATCCCTGGCCGCCGCCGTGGGGGAAACAGGGCCTGATCGATGCCGCCGAGCCACGCGGGTCGAGAGGAACGCGACGATCGCGCCGGCAATCGCGCCGAGGGTCGCGGCCGTCGCCCAGACCTCGTCAGGAGTCATGGGCCACGTCGAGAACTGACTGTGGATCAACCATTCCGACCAGAGGATTGTCCGCCCCCAGAAGATCACCAGGCCGAAGAGGACCGGCCGTACCGGCCCCGATGCGCAGGCCACGAGAAGGCCGAGGGAGATCCCTGTCGTCAATCCCGGGCGGCGGCGGGCGAAGACGATCAATAGTCCCGCGATCGCCCCCACCACGCTGCCCATTCCCACTCCCAGCGGTGCATAGAACTTCATGATGGCTTCGCCCCAATGGAGGGCGTCCTGTTGAAGCCGCAGGAAGGACCAGGCATCCATCCGGCTGCGGACAGTCATAGGAGCCACCCACAACGCGAGAACGGCGAGAACGGCGGTCGACACTATCGTCAGCACGACGGCCAGCGCGAGTTCCACGGCCCACTTCCTCTTGCCTCCCAGGGCCATCGCGACCGACGCCGCCACAGCGCCGGTGATCGCGAAAGCGCATCCGAAGCCGATGAGGTCGTTGTAAGAAGGCTGTGTCTCTACGCCTACCGGCGAGAAGAAGTAGCCCATTCCGAGTGCCACCACGACGGACCAGACCGAGAGGATCGCCAGCAGTCGGGCCACATGGATGGCGATCGATTCCACAGAAAGGCATCGAGAACTCAGCATCGGATTTCACCTCATTGCACGCGCTCGAATCGAATAGGGACCTCGCCGATGTCGAGCGTCTCGCCGGGCTTGACCGTCAAACGGCGCAGGTCCTTCTCCGGCTTTGCGGTAAATCTCTGCGCCGGATGGTTCGGGTCCTGAATCCAGACATTCGCACTCAGTGTAGGGTTGATCTTCAGGATGCGGAATCGGCCCTCACGGTCGGTGACGGCCTCCCGGAAACGGAAGATTGGGTCGGAGGGACCATAAGACCGGCCGAAGCCGGCGCTGACCTTGGCGCCGCTGAGGGGGAGACCATCCTCATCGATGAGGCGGCCCGTGATGGAGCCACAGGCGGTGAGCTGGACAACTATCGGCCGGCCTGTCGGATCGGAGGCCGAGACGGTGACCGACCCGGCCAGGCCGAGTCCCTCATGCCGGATCTCGACCTGGCGTTTTTCGTCGGGTCGTAATCCGTAAACCTCGAACCGAGGGCCGTCGATGGTCGAGGAGGCGAAGGGGTCCGTCGTCAGTCCCATGGCCGACGCCCCGGTCACGGGCCGACCATCGGGGCCGACGAGTTCGAGCTTGCGAGAGATGCCGGGCGTCACCTCCAGATCGAGGGTCGCGGACTCGGTCCCCTCGGCAAACTCGACGAGACGGTAGGCATGGTAGATCGACAAGGGGATGCCGAACTGGGAACCGTCCTCACCACGGATTTGGAGCTTCCCCTTGTCGGCCGCGGCCAGGCGTGCTCCGAGATACGGGACCGACTTCCCTCGGGCTTTCACGGCGATCATCCCCCCGCCGGGCGGGACGCTAATCCGGAAGGTATGGTCCGTGCCGGACGATCGACCGTGGGAGCTCCCCTGGTGGGGATTATTGGGCAACGGGAAGTATACGATGAATTCGCAAGGCACCGCGCGGCCCGTCTGCTTGTCCAGGACCCGACCTCGGACCGCCACGGCTCGGGGTAACTCGAAGGGCACGTCGATCGGCGTCAGGCCCGGGGTGTCGGTGACGTCACGGCGAGTGGTTCCGAGATAGGCAGCGCCTGCCTCGGGCCGGACATCCAAGAAGTAGGACTCGGCCTTGGGTAGACCTTCGAGGCGATAGCGCCCGGCTTCATCGGTCTTGGTCATGACCGTCGTCCAGGGTCGGCCCATGATCTGACCGGCCACGATGACGCCGGCCACGGGCCGGCCAGTCCCTTTGAGACGAACGATGCCGGTGATCGGCTTGGTAGGGCCGACGACATGCTCGAACTCGGTCCCGTAGAGCGTCAGGTCCGAGTCCTGATAGAGCATGTCGGGCTTGGAAGACGCTGCCCGGCGCCGGTTGGCATTGGGGTTCCTGGCCGTCCGGTCCAGAACCGCGACGCGGGCATGTTCCAGGCCGGGGCCCTCGATCCTCAGGACGGCCGCCCGGTCCCGGCCCAGGCCGTTGATCGAAAACCGGCCTTCGGCGTCGGTTGTCAGAGCCGCGTCGCGGCTGATCCAGACCGGGCATGGCCATTCGGGACGCTGGATCGTCGGGGTGGTGATCCCGTCCCAATCCAGCTTACCAGATGCCAGCAAGGCATCCGGATCCACGCCGTCGCGTGTTGTGGCCATCCATTCCACGCGGACGGTGGCGTTGGCAGCGGGGCGTCCCTGGGTGTCAAGGATGCGCCCGCGGATCGGCAGGTCATCCCGGACCAGTCGCAGCTCGGCGCCGCTCTGCGCGGCCTCGCCGGCCGTGATCCACGCTGGCCCGTAGCCCGGGGCGACCGCCGCGATCATCGCCGCGTGCCATGGGGGGCCGTCGCCGATGGGCGCATCGCTCCTGGATGGGTCGAGGTCGATCAAGAACCGGCCGTCCGGCCCGGTCACCGCGGGTTGCTCGACCGCGCGACTCTCTTCGCCGCGGTCGAACCAATGGTTGTGGCGGACGTAAATCTTCGCCGCCGGGAACGGCTTGCCGTCCGGGTCGAGGACGCGACCCGCAATCGGCACGGGTTTTCGGTCCACTCCCGTCGTCTCGGTGGATTCCCGTTTCGGCTCCGGCTTGGATGCGATAGTCCTCGGCGACGGGTCTCGCCGCCTCGGCTCGTCGTTCGAATCGAGGGCGAATGTCACGGCCACGATCCCCCCTGCGCCAATGGCCAACACGACGGCCGAGGTCCACACGAGCTTCTGGAACATCATCACCTTGAGCACCTCGCGAGTGAGTGAGCCAGCCGCCGCCGAGACCGCCCCGGCGGTGATGGTGTGGTTGACCAGATCCAGCGCCGCCCGGACCGTCGCCGCTTGCCAGACCGCGGGCACGGCCGCCTGCGCCTCGCGCAAAAACGCGGCTCCCAGCATCGCGCCGTCGCGTGCCAGACCGCGGCGGGCCAGGCGGCGCTTGAGCCGCGCGCGGCCTTCGACCAGCCGATAGCGCACGCTCCGCTCGCTCCAGTGCAATTGGCCGGCGGCCTGTACCTGAGTCATGCCTTCCAGGTCGCAGAGGACGATTGCGAGACGGTACTTCTCAGGTAACCGGGCGATCTCCTCGTGGAGCGCCGGCAGCAATTCATCCGGGGCTGACGGTCCGGACGTTGAGATCACGGCAGCCATTTCTCCCGCCTGCCTTTCCCGTGCGCGCCGACGAGACGCGGCGGCATTGGCCTGGATCGCGACCCGGTGAGCGACCCGATACAGCCATCCCCCGAGGGCGTCTCGTCCCCGGATCGAGCCGGCCTTTTTCACCAGGACCAGGAACGTGGCCTGGAAGGCGTCCTCGGCGTCGCGCGGGTCGCGCAAGATGCCGCGGCAGACGCTCAGGACCATCGGCCCGTGCCGCGCCACCAGCGCCTCAAACGCCCCGGCGTCGCTCTGGGTGAGGAAGCGTTCGAGAAGTTGCGCGTCAGTGAGTCCCGCAACCACTCCCTCGGCGAACAGCCGGTTGATCTGCCGCAGGGCGGCGGCCAGTGTCTCGATGGCCATGTGTCGGAGTCCTCCTCGAGCCGATGTTTTACCATGATTGAGAGTTCGACGCGTGCGGACCGGCAAGGTTTTTCTTCAGGAGCTGGCTGATTTGAAGGAATCGGTGGTACCATCGCCGTAGGGTCCTCGGGGAGCACCAAAGCGGCCCCTCGTCCACGAGCCCCTGGCATTCGCAGCCTCGGTCCAGTGCGCCCAGAGCACCTGACTGGGCTTCCTTCGTAGAGGAGCATCCAGGCCAATGGAACCCCTTTCCCGACGCAATCTCCTGATTCAATCCGGCGTTCTGGCAGGGACGCTCGCGGCTGAATCTCCTCCGGCGAAGGGCGTTGAGCCGCAGGCCGACGGGCCGCGTGCGCAAGGGAAGCGGCTCAAGGTGATCGTCACCGGCGGGCACCCCGGCGATCCCGAATATGGCTGCGGGGGCACGGTGGCTCGCTACACGGACCTCGGGCATGAGGTCGTCCTCCTCTACTTGAACAAGGGCGAGTGGCCGCCGAAGGCCGAAGGCGCGAGCCGCGTCGCGGAGGCCAAGGCGGCCTGTGAGATCCTCAAGGCACGCCCCCTGTACGCGGGGCAGATCAACAGCCAGGCGGTCGTGGACGTGGATCACTACGCCAGCTTCAGGAAGATCCTGGAGGCCGAGCAGCCTGACGCCGTCTTCACCCACTGGCCGATCGATAACCATGCCGATCATCGCGCCATCTCGATGCTGGTCTACGATGCCTGGCTGCGGTTGAAGAAGCGGTTCGCCCTCTATTACTACGAGGTCTCCAGCGGCGAGGACACCGTCCAGTTCGCTCCGACCCACTATGTCGACATCACGGCAACCGAGCCGCGAAAGCGCCGGGCGTGCTACGCGCACGCCAGCCAGTCGCCCGACCGGTATTACGCGCTCCAGGAACAGGTCACGCGGTTGCGCGGGATCGAGAGCGGTCATCGACAGGCCGAAGCCTACATCCGACATGTCCAGAGTCCCGACTTTGGCCTGCCACTGGCATCTTCATGAGGTGGCCGCTCGCTCCCGATGTCGTATCCGGCGAATGACGCTATACTGAAGGAGTCCCGAGGCCAGGTCGTTGGAGCTGGACACCATCGGATCGGAGTGAAGATGGCATTGGAGCGCGCTGGTCACCGGATTCTACTCATCGGTACCCGTGGCAGCCGTCTGGCCCGCTGGCAGGCCGATTGGGTGGCCGCGCGGCTGCGATCGCTGCATCCAGGCCTGGACGTCGCATTGATCGAGATCAAGACGCAGGGGGACCGTGACCGCAACTCGCCACTGGCCGCTATCGGCGGGGTCGGGTTGTTCACCAAAGAGATCCAGCGGGCAGTCCTGGACGGGTCGGTCAACGTGGCCGTCCACAGCCTCAAGGATCTGCCGACGCAGGGGCCGGCCGAGCTAATCTTGGCTGCGGTGCCGACGCGCGAAGACGTGGCTGACGCCCTGATCGCGCCGCACCACAAGCGACTTGATGCCTTGCCCGCAGGGGCGCGGGTCGGCACCGGCTCGCCGAGGCGCCGGGCACAGCTACTGTTCCGGCGGCCGGACCTGGATGTCGTGATGCTCCGGGGCAATGTCGAGACCCGTCTGAACCAGGCCCTCGAGGGCCGGCTCGATGCCGTGGTGCTCGCCTGGGCCGGGTTGAACCGGCTGGGACTGGAAACCCACGTGACCCAACGGCTCGCGCCGCCGGATTTTCTGCCGGCGGTCGGGCAGGGGGCGCTCGGCATCGAGTGCCGTCGCGATGATCTGGAGGTCGGGGAACGACTCGCAACGCTCGACGACCCGGCCAGTCACCGTGCCGTGCGGGCCGAGCGGGCTGTCCTGGCTGAACTGGAGGGAGGCTGCATCCTTCCGATGGGCGCCTGGGCCAGGGATGTCGAGGGCGATCCTGACAAGCCACACGAACCCGACATGGCGATCGACGCCGCGGTGTTCGACTCCGACGGTCACGATCGCATCGCCGTGTCCCTGCGCGGTCCGCGCAATCATCCTGACAGTCTGGGGCAAGTAGCGGCCCAGTCGCTCCGCGAACAGGGCGCCGAGCCGCTCTTGAAAAGACGATCGTAGATTTTCAGGCGAGCACCGCTTCAGCGATACTCCGCTCATCGCGAGGGATCGAGTGGGACGTTCCAGTAAGCGTCGCTAAGGAAACGGGACCAGCTTGCGATCCGGATTCCGGTCGTGTCGTAGAGGGGTTTCCACGAGGGCCGCACCGGTGCGCGACGGAGTTTCATCCCTGCCTGCTCGGGAGTCCGATTGGCCTTCTTCGCGTTACAGGCGACGCAAGCCAGCACACAATTCTCCCACGTCGTCTGGCCTCCTTGGGATCGGGGAGTCACATGGTCGATCGTCAGCTCCTCGGTCCCGGGCTGACAACTGCAATACTGGCAGGTGGAATGGTCGCGCTTGAACAGGTTTCGTCGGCTGAAGGTTACGGTCTGGTGGCGAGCCTTATCGTGCCGGGTCAGAGCCAGCACCTCCGGCACGCGCAGGTGGAACCGAACGGTCCGGATGAAAGGCTCTCCCTCGCGCGGGGCGAGCTTGGCCCAATCCGACCACGTGTAAAGCTGGAAGTCGTCCGGGTCGATCACGCATGCGGCCTGGTTCCACAGCATGATCAACGCGCGCGTCACGGACGTGACATGCACCGGCTGCCAGTGCCGGTTCAAGACGAGAGTCGGTCGTTGCAGCACACAGCCACTCATGGGTTGCAACCTCGCGGCTCGGTCGGGTAAGGGTCCCGTTACTCGCTCCCTGGCCAGGGAGGATCAGAGCTCGATGGCACCCTATCTTACCCGATCGCCGTCGCATGGTGCCAGGTGGGACCTGAAGTTGTTAGATTGGGTCTCTCGACCGTGGTGTGAGTGATCCCTGGGGCGGATCGAATCATCCTGGAGGATGGGGAGCGACGATGCGGGCCGAAATCATCTCGATCGGCAGCGAGCTGGTCAGCGGGCAGAGCCTGGATACCAATAGCCGATGGCTGAGCCAGCAGCTCGGGTCGCTGGGCATCACGGTGGCGTTCCATACGACGCTGGGTGACGACATGGCGGACCACGTGGCCACGTTCCGGGCTGCTTTTGACCGGGCCGACCTGGTCATGATGACGGGTGGGCTGGGACCCACCCAGGACGACCTGACACGCGACGCACTGGCCGCATGCGCCGGGGAGCCTCTAGTGGAAGACCCGGCATCCCTGGCGGCGATCGAGGCGATGTTCGCCCGGCGCAATCGGGTCATGGCCGATCGGAATCGCGTCCAGGCGCGATTCCCCCGGTCCGCCGAGCCGCTCGAGAACCCGATCGGGACCGCGCCCGGCATCTGGATGCGGATCGGACGGGCGACAATCGCTTGCCTGCCCGGCGTCCCGTCCGAGATGAAGCGGATGTTCCAGGATCAAGTGGTCCCCAGACTGCGACGGCTGGGATGGGGCGGTCGGGTGATCCTCCATCGGAAGATCAACCTCTTCGGCAAGGGAGAATCCGAGATCGAGGCCCAGGCGATGGACTTGACAGCCCGGGGTCGTGTCCCGGAGGTCGGGATCACGGCGTCCGACGCGACCATCAGTTTCCGGATCACAGCCGAAGCCGCGACCGAGGAAGAAGCCCGCCACCTGATCGAGCCGACCGCCGAGCTGATCTACCAGCGGTTCGGTAGTCTAGTCGTGGGCGAGGACAGCGACGACGTCGCCGAGGCCGCGGCCGCACAGCTCGCCCGCACTAACTCCACACTGGCCACGGCCGAGTCCTGCACCGGCGGTCTGATCGCCCGAATGATCACGGCGATTCCGGGGGTCAGCTCCTCGTACCTCGGCGGGGTCGTCACCTACGCCAACGCGGCCAAGACCGAGCTTCTGGGCGTGCCGGTCGAGATGCTCGCGGCCCACGGGGCGGTCAGCCCGGAGGTGGCCGCGGCCATGGCCGAGGGCGTGCGAACGCGGCTCCGTGCGACGGTGGGCATCAGCACCACGGGCGTCGCCGGACCGGCTGGCGGCACACCTGAAAAACCCGTGGGGTTGGTCTACCTCGGCCTGTCCACCGCGAAAGGGACCCAGACCCGTCGACTGGACATGGGGGCCGAACGACCCCGCGACTTCATCCAGCTCCTGGCGTCCAAGGCCGCTCTCAACTGGGCGAGACTGGCGTTGCTGGAGGCATCCAGTCCGTGAAACAGCCAGGAGCGCAAACCTCAGCTCTACGCCGGAAACTCCACAGGTAATCTCATGGCAAACATCTACGAAGACCACACAGTCTCGCGCGAGGACTTCAACCGGTTGGCTGCCGAATGGAAGTCGCAAGCCGGGTTTCTGGCCTCGCCGAGTAGGATCGCGGAGTTGCCCGCCTACCGAAGGATCATCGCCATGGGATCCGCTACCGTCCCGCTTATCCTTGACGAGTTGCGCCGCGATCCAGACCATTGGTTCGTCGCGATGAAGAGAATCACCGGTGAGGATCCCGTACCCGAAGATGCGCGGGGCGACATCGACTGAATGGCTCAAGCCTGGTTGAATTGGGGGCACACCCATCGAGTCCAGTCGATGGTGGAAGCTGGACTTTGACGTCGAACGGCCAGACTCAACTCTCCGAAAGCCAATCCGGGACGAGAGACAGCGAATCGCTCAGTTCCTCATCGGTCACGAGTCCTCCGACGACCTCACGAAGCACGACGAGTGTGGCCCGGTCAACCAGTTCCTGCCACGCCCGTATCGCCTTTTGCAGATGCTCCACGAACCAGCCATATTCCACGAACTGTTGTGGGCCAGCCCCCGTGAGGTGGTGGACCAAGCGTCCACTATCGGGAAGGCCGTACCCATAGAGCTCGAATCGATCCGCGTGGATGATCAACGGACGTGACCCGTCAGGCGGCGTGAGCAGGCTTGCAAACAGATCACCCATCGACCACAGGTCCGCCCACTCTGCGAAATAGAGCACCGGCAGAGAGAGTGCGTGAGTGCGCAACTGCTCCGCAAATGCATCCGCTCGGCGGCGCACGCTCGAAGGCCATTGCTCGCTCGACCATACGTCCGGATCGTCGGTCTGCCGTGCCGAGGCCCATTCCTGGAGTCGAAGCATTGCCACCTCCGCTGCCTGACCGCCGACCTTCGCGACCGTTATCCGTTGCGTTGCCAATGCAACACCTCCGACGGCGCCTGACGACGGCGCGTTGCCATCATCGAGGAGTCCGTAGCCTTCCTGTGACGTTCCCGAGGATCCGATCACTTTCGGAAACCCTCAATTCCGCGAGGGTGTCCCCGGCCTCCGTAGTGGTTGGCACGAGAACCGAGCCATCTTGGTTTCGTCGGATGGGAAATGATCCGACACCGCGAGCAGCCCCACCTGGACGTCTTCAAAGAAGAAGACACCTCCGACCCGGCCGGCCACGTTGACGCCGCCATGGATGAACTGCTGGTCCGCCAGCCGTACCAGTTGCAACGTACAGACCATCCCGTCCTGAGGAAACATCTGCAAACCAGTCCGGGGGACGACCGACTCGATGAATTCGTGACTGACCGGTTCTCCCAGCTTCATGAACTCCAGATTATTTCCAAAATGGTCCAGGAAGAATCCCCAGACCGGGAACAGGTCCTTGTCGTGAATGAGCTTCGTCTTCAATTCCTGCAAGCGTGAAAGATCCAAGAATCACCTCGGGACTGAAGTCCCCTGGGCGGGGCGCGCGACAGTATCCAAGCGACGATCCTGGAGCGTCTATCGTACGCCCGACGGGACGATCTGTTGATCGTGGACTTCCCAGCCTTGCCAGATGTTCGCCGCCTGGGGGTGATGTTGGCGCAGCCAGATCGTGGCGTCATCCAGCCGGCTTTCCCGCTCTTTTTCCGCACGGATCGCGCCGAGCAACCTGGTCGCTAGCTCGCCACGGGCGTCCACGGAATGGGAGAAGTCTTCCAGCTCGGCGACCATTGCCGGGTCGGGACTGGACCCCGGCAGCAATGCCAGAGCATAGGTCGCCCACAAGCCGACCATCGGGTCGGCGTGCTGTTTCAGCTCCTCCATCGGTTCGCGCGGGATGTCGTACCCACGCCCCGCGCCGTACGCCAGACGGCGCGACAGAAGCAATCGGAGCCAGTCGGGCCAGCCAGCGCCTGCGCGCGACAACCATCGCGTAGCTCCGAGGGTCGCGCGCGACCAGCTCGGTCGACACCGACTCGGCCAGCAGGTACCGGGCCAGGTCGGGCAAGTCTTTCCTCAGGCTCAGCTCCATCTTTTGAGTGTCGGCGAATCGGGGATTCCCGCCCAGCCGGAACGCCGCCTGGATGCGCTCGGCCTCCGGACGATTCCGGTCAGACAGGGCGTAGACGTCCGCCCAGATGTCCCGATTGTTCCAGACGCCGTAGCCGAACCAACCGATCAGCGCCAGCAGGATCAACAGGCCGGCGATCCCGAGATAGAAGAGCCCGCCGTATTTCTCCCGCTGACTCCGCGCCGGGGCCGGCGCCGAAGCGGGAACACCGGGATTCAGGATCGGCAGGTCTGGGAACCGCACCGGACCTCTTTCAGAGTTGTTCGACGACGAGCCCTCGCGATTGCCGTTCAACGGTCGATCCTTCAAAGCCCCGGATTCTCAATAAGAGTTGATCAGTTGCAGTTCCGGGTTGGCCACCCGCTTGGCCAACTGGTAGGCATGATAATGCATCGCCATGTGGAACAGGTAGAGCAGGACGAGCCCGGGGCGCCGGTGGACTTTCACGAATCGCCAGAGGCGCTTGCGGTACTCGCGGCGGAGACGCGCCTCGCCGACACGGGTCATCAGCCGGGCGAACAGGCCGATCCCTTGGAACGTCATGAGCACCTCGAGCGGGAACGAGCGGGGCCAGGAGAGCCAGTAGCGCCGCTTCCTGATGCCGACGTCGAACGAGGGCTTGAGGAACAGGGACTCGGCGCGTTCGAAGTAGGCCGCGGGGTCGTAGAGCTCATTCATCACGCGGATGTAACCATCGCGCAGCTCTTCGCGGGTCATCAAGAGTGGGATGACGTTAGTGCCATATTCGCAGGTGTCGGCCCGGTCGAGCCGTCCGTCCGCGGCGAGCCGGTCGTGCAGCGGCGTCTTGGGAATCGCCGAGAGCATGCCGCTCATGGCGAAGGCGATCCGCGAGTCTTGGATGAACTGGACCTGGCGGTCGAAGATCCGTTCGTCGTCGTGATCGAACCCCATGATCATGCCGCACCAGACCTCCATGCCGGCCTCCTGGATGCGATGGACTTTTTCCAGCAGCGTTCCCCCGCCGCGGACGTTTTGAAACTTCTTGGCCTCGCGGAGCGAATCCTCGTCGGGGCTCTCGATGCCGATGAACGTGGCAATGAAGTTGGCCTGGACCATCAGGTCGATCAATTCCGGGTCGTCGGCCAGGTCGATCGACGCCTCGGTGAAGAGCGTCAACGGATAGTTGTGCCGCTCCTGCCAGACGATCACATCGCGGAGGACCTCCTTGATCGCCTTCTTGTTGCCGATCAGGTTGTCGTTGACGATGAAGACGATCGGGATCCGCGTCTTGTGGATCGCTTCGAGTTCGGCGATCACCTGGGCGCCGGTCTTGATCCGAGGGCGTCGACCGAAGGTGACGATGATGTCACAGAACTCGCACTGGAAGGGGCAACCTCGGGAGAATTGCAAGCTTCCGAAGCCGTAATGCTTCATCTTGAGCAGGTCGAACCGCGGCGTGGGCACCTTGGTCATGTCGGTCTTGTCGGCCTGTTCGTAGCGGAAGGCGTGTCGAGCCTCCCGCCACTCGTCGAGGAAACGCGGCCAGGTCTCCTCGGCCTCGCCGACGAAGATCGTGTCGACGAGGTCTTCGAAATAGTCCTCCTGGACGGTCACCCACGGGCCGCCCACCACGCAGAAGCAGCCGCGCCGTTTCAGCTCGGCGAGGATCTCCTTCATGCGGAACCGTTGCACGCTCATCCCTGTAAGGCCCACGATGTCGGCCCGCTGGCAACGTTCCCAGTCGATTGGCTCGACATTCTCGTCGATCAGCGTGACCGTGTGCTCCTGCGGCGTCAACGCCGCCAAGAGCGGAAGGCAGGCCACGGGAAGATTGGCCCGCTTGCCCAGGAACGGCAGCGCATGCTCCATCCCCCAGTACGAAATCTCGAACCGAGGGTTGATCAACACGATATCAGCCATCGATGGACGAACCCCCTGAACGCCTCCGCAGAAGGCGGGGCGGACTACCTTTGGTTGGTGCGGTGAACGGCCGGTCGCGTATTCCAATATACTACAAGATCAGGATGTTAGCCAAATTAGGGCCATTCTCCTAGTGGATAGTGCGGACAGTCGAACGAATGTCGACCACGTTTGTTCGGCGGAGAGCCGGCTGCGAGATGAGGTGCTAAAGCGTCTCGGTCACCAACCGGCCTCGCGAGATCGAGATCGGGAGACTAAACTAGATCTTCGTACTAAAGTGATTTTGGAGATGCAACATGGCCATCCTGACGCCCGAAGGCATCGTTGAAAACGGCCAGATTCGGCTGCCTGACGACGTGACGCTGCCGGAGCACACCAAAACCTACGTGGTGATACCCGCCATTCAGAGTGCACGGACGTCGCACATCTACAGTCCGCGCCTGGCACATCTCGAGCAAGCCGCCGAATTCGCCGTGCAGGTTATCGAGGTGCCACCTGATGTCGAGCTATGACGCATCGTATTTCGATCCGCCGGCACTCGTTATCGCGGTGACTCTGTTTGAACTGCAAACCCAACAATGGTCCGAGCACTCGACGTAGTCAGTGAAAGTCGGATTGAGACTCATCTTGAGATTGGTATCAACGATCCTTCTGAAGGAATTCGAGAATGCGCAAGCCGCGATTGATGACACCTGGTCCTGCGATGGTCCCCGAAGATGTGCTCCTGGAGCTGGCCCGGCCGGTGATTCACCACCGCTCGAACGAGGCGAAGCAGGTGATCACGGAGGTGGTGGCCGGGTTGAAAGAAGTCTTCCAGACCCAGAACGACGTGTTGATCCTCACCGCTTCGGGCACGGGGGCGATGGAAGCGGCCTTGGTCAACGCGGTGCCATCCGGTGGCAAGGCTCTGGTCCTGAACGCGGGCGTCTTCTCGGCGCGGTGGGGCAACATCTGCAAGGCGTTCGGTGTCAGTGTGGTCTCAGTCGATTTCGAGTGGGGTCAGCCGGTCAACCCGGATCGCGTAGCCGAGGCGCTGCGGCAGCACCCTGATACGGCGTGCGTCATGGGGACCCTGAGCGAGACTTCCACCGGAACCGGGCACCCGGTCGAGGCGATCGGTCGCGTCGTCGCCGAGACACCCGCGCTCTTCGCCGTCGACGGCATCTCGGGCGTCGGCGCGATGGAGTGCCGGACCGACGAGTGGGGCATCGACCTGCTCTGCGTCGGCTCGCAGAAGGCCCTGATGATCCCGCCGGGCCTGGCGTTCGTGGCCGTCAGCCCCAAGGCCTGGGCCAGGATCGACGCTTTCGACTCGCCGAGCTACTACTTCAACCTCAAAGCCGCCCGCAAGAAGATGAAGGAGTTCGACACGCCCTACACACCGGCCCACACCTTGATCCTGGCCCTGCGCACGGCCCTGCGGCGGATCCAGGAGGAGGGGATCGAGAACGTCTGGCAAAGGCATCGTCGGATGAGCGAAGCCTGCCAGGCGGGCGTCCAGGCGCTGGGCCTTGAGCTCTTCAGCTCCCGGCCCGCCGAGGGTCTGACTGCCTTCTGCGTGCCCGATGGGCTCAAGGATAGCCAGATCCGCAACGCCCTGACCGAGCGGTTCGGCATCACCGCCGTCGGCGGCCAGGACAAACTCAAGGGCAAGATCGTCCGGATCGGCCACATGGGCTACACCGACGAGCTTGACGTCATCGCCACCCTCGCCGCCCTGGAGATGACCCTCGCCGACCTCGGACTCGAGGTCGAGCCCGGCCGCGCCGTCACCGCCGCCCAGCAGGTCTTGATCGGGCAAAAAGCCATCGAGGTCGGATGATCGATGCGACCGGAAACTGAGGAGCGAGGACGATGAGCCGCATGAGATCACAGTCGTGGTGGACTCGTCTCACGCTTCGATCGCTCATGATCCACGTTGCGTTCACGATCGCCGTCCTCGTGATCCTCTATCGCGGGGATCGCGAAGCGACTGAATCTCGGTACGGTACGCCGCTTCTGATGGCGATCGTGCTCGTGTCCAATCTCGGGATCCTTTATGCTTACGTGTGGTACGTTGCCGGTGCGATCCGCAAAAGGCATAACCCAAATGGTTGAGATCAGATTGTATCGGCGTTTATCTCAATGGAGCTATTGATTGTGGCGCATCGCGTGCTGGTGACCGACAAGCTGGCGGAGGAAGGGCTCGAGAGACTGCGAAGCGAGCCGGGGATCGAGGTGGTGGTCAACACGAAGCTGGCGCAAGACCCCGCCGCCCTCAAGCGTGCGCTGGGGGAAGCTGACGGGATCGTGATCCGATCGGGGACGCAGTTGACGGCGGAAGTGCTCGAGGGGCAGTCGCGGCTCAAGGCGATCGTGCGCGCGGGCGTCGGAGTGGACAACATCGACGTGGCAGCGGCGACCCGACGGGGGATCGTCGTGATGAACACGCCCGGAGGAAACACGATCTCCACGGCGGAGCACACCATGGCGCTCTTGCTGGCCCTGGCGCGGAACGTCGCGAAGGCGAACGACAGCCTCAAATCCGGCAAGTGGGATCGGAATAAGTTCACGGGCACGCAGCTCGAGGGAAAAACGCTGGGTGTGATCGGGCTGGGCCGGGTGGGGCTGGCTGTGGCTCGCCGGGCTCAAGGTTTTGGGATGACGATCGTGGGCTTCGACCCATTCCTGGCCGCCGAACGGGCGCAGGAGCTGGGCATCGAGAGTGTCGCGCGGCTCGACGACATCTGGGGCCGTTGCGATTTCATCACGCTGCATACGCCGATGACGGCCGAGACGCGCAACCTGATCGGCGCGACGGAGATTGCCCGGATGAAGCCCTCGGTGCGGATCATCAACTGCGCACGGGGGGGCCTGATCGATGAGGCCGCGCTCGCCGAGGCGCTCAACGCGGGCAAGGTCGCCGGCGCAGCCATCGACGTCTTTGATCCGGAGCCACCGCCGGCCGGTCATCCCCTGATCGGTCACCCGCTGGTCCTGGTCACGCCCCACCTCGGCGCTTCGACCGAAGAAGCTCAGGTCTCCGTCGCGGTCGAGGCCGCCCGGCTCCTGGGTGAGTTTCTCGGACGCGGCCAGGTGCGGTTCGCCGTCAATATGTCCACCCTCGACCGAGCCGAGCTCGAAGATTTGCGGCACTACCTCAACCTGGCGTGGAGGCTCGGCATGCTTCATTGTCAGATGGATCGGGGCACGCTCAAGAACGCCCGCGTGATCTGCCGGGGCGAGGTCGCTCACAAGAACACGAAATTGGTCACCGCGGCCTTCGCCGCGGGTTTGATGGAGTCGGCCCTGGAGGAGCAGGTCAACCTGGTCAATGCGATGGCTTTGGCTCGCGAGCGCGGCATCATCATCGAAGAGCAATCGGCCGAGGCGCCCGGTGACTTCGGCACCCTGATCCAGACCGAGGTCTGCACCGAGCGCAAGACGTATCTCGCCTCCGGGACCCTCTTCGGCAAGCAGTTCCTCCGCCTGGTCCGATTAGGCTCCTACCTGCTTGATGCCCACATCGACGGGACCCTGATGGTTTTCACGCATCGGGACCGCCCGGGTCTGATTGGTTTTATCGGACGGACCCTCGGCGACGAGGGAGTCAACATCGCTCAGATGAACGTCGGCCGCGAGGAGCAGGGGGGCGAGGCCATCGGCGTCGTCAATCTCGACAGCGCCCCCTCGCCCAAGAGCCTGGAGGCCGTCCAGGCGCATCCCGACATCCTGAGCGTCAGCGTCATCAAGCTTCCGGCCCTGGGCGCGGTGCCGCCCTGGCTGGGGGCGTGAAGCGTCAGCCACCGCGGCGAGAACGATCATCACGGGTTACTCGGTGATTCGGTCCGGTGATCTGGAATCTGAAAAGTCGTCGTGTGTCACGCACTGGAGGGACAGGAATGGGTTTATTCGTGACGGTGATCTCATTGTGTCTCGCCGCCGCCGTCGCCCTTCTCGTCGTCGGCGCTTCGTTCGTCCTGGCCGTGCGACGAGGCCGAGTCGCGACCATGGCCTTCCTGAAGCGTTGTACGGTCGCGGCGATACCCGTGGCGATCGGGCTCATCATCCTGGGTTTCGGTTTTTCGCGCGACCCACTCTGGCCCGATCAGGATGAGACGCCCGAGCGACGTGTCGCCCGTCTGAGTGCGCGAGAATTCGCCGACCACGTCTATCTCGTGTCCGCAACCTTCTCGGCCGGTGGTCTGCTCTGGCTCTCGCGAGCGGCGATCGTCTCCTTCGGCCGGTCTTCTCAAGGAGCTCCTTCGTGTTGAAAGCCGCCGGATTCCTGATGATCGCCATCCTGGAGACCGTGATCGGGCAAGGTGAACACATCTCCGTGATCGAAGTGCATGATAAGGGAACGATACGTGTCCCCGAGGAGCGGGCACTGACGCAGATCCGCATCCTCGCGACTCGTCTCTTGGAGAGCTCGAATTTCAACTCACAACGACACCGAGATCTCTTGAAGGCGACTCCCCAAGAGACTCATGCCGCCTATCGAAAGACGGTCGCCGGTCGATACCTGATAGTCTCCTTCGACAGGCCCCGAAACATCAAGACGATCGGGGGCGCAGTGGAGGCGCTCGAGGTGGTCATCGGCCTCAACCGGCCGGATTATGCCGATTCGTTGTTCACGATCGACGGTGAAGGCCGCGTGGTTGCTCATGCGAAATACAGTGGGTCCGACGCCGTCACGTTGCTGCGCAAAGTCAACGCGGCGGAGCCGGTCCCTTGATGCCTGATCGCGGGGAGGCCGGCGTGCTTGCCTCGGACTTCGACTTCGACCTTCCGCCGGAGCTGATCGCGCAGTACCCTGCCGAGCCGCGCGACCGGTCGCGACTGATGGTGGTCGACCGTCGGCATGGGACCTGGGAGCACCGGATCTTCGCCGATCTGCCCGATCTGCTGGATCCGCGCGACGTCCTGGTGCGGAACGACACGCGGGTGGTCCCGGCGCGATTGGTCGGTCGCCGCGAGGCGACGGGTGGACGCTGGGCGGGCCTTTTCTTGAGGGTGCGGACTGACGGGATGTGGGAAGTCCTGGCGAGGACGCGGGGCCGACCTGTGCCCGGCGAGCAGGTGGTCGTCGGTCATGGACTTCGCCTGGTGCTGGAGGCGCGCGGGGAGTCGGGCCTCTGGATCGTTCGGCCGCGGACCGTCCCGAGCCCCGACCACGCACCACCAACCACACTGGCACTGCTGGAACAGCACGGCACGACCCCGCTGCCCCCCTATATCCGCCGTGGCGTTGAGGGGCCCGGCGATCGGCTGGCTTATCAGACCATCTACGCGCATCGGCCGGGCTCGGCCGCGGCACCGACGGCCGGGCTCCACTTCACCACCGAGGTCCTCGTCCACCTGGTTCGGCGGGGAATCGCTTGCGTCAACCTGACGCTCCACGTCGGCCCGGGCACGTTCCGCCCCATCGAGGCCGATCGGCTGGAGGACCACGTCATGCACGCCGAATGGGCCGAATTGCCGGCGGAGTCTGTCGCCCGGCTCGACTCGCGTCGGCACCATGGCGGTCGGATCGTCGCCGTTGGCACCACCTCGGCCCGCACCCTCGAGACCGCGGCCACTTCGGGGACCTTCCAGCCCTTTGCCGGTGAAACCCGCTTGTTCATCCGACCCGGCCATGTCTTCCGCGGCCTCGACGCCCTCATCACGAACTTCCACTTGCCGCGCAGCAGTTTGCTCGTGCTCGTCAGTGCCCTGGCCGGAATCGATCTGATCCGCGCCGCCTACGCCGATGCCATCAGGAACCACTACCGCTTCTTCAGCTACGGCGACGCCATGCTGATCCTCTGAACGCGACCTGGTTGACAGCGGAAGCCTTGACTCGAAAGATGACCTCTGACCGCTCCCGATTTCCCAACCGAATTGTCGCCAATTCGCCGACCAGGCACTACAGGATCGAGAACCGATCATGACTCCCAACGTGAAATTGACGGTCACCGAGCGGAATGGGCGGAAGTACGCGTCGACGGGCTCGCCGTGGGAGCCCGTGGTCGGTTATTCACGCGCGGTCCGCGCGGGGGATTTCCTCTTCGTAACCGGAACCCTGGGCCTGGAGCCCGACGGCCGGTTCGGGGCGACCCTCAAGGCGCAGACACGGCGTGCCCTGGAGATCATCGTGGCCACGATCGAGGCCCTGGGCGGCAAGCCCGCCGACGTTGTCCGCACGCGGATTTACGTCACGAACATCGAGCACTGGCGCGAGGTCGGTGAGATCCATCACGAGTTCTTCGAATCGATCCGTCCTGCGACGACGATGGTCCAGGTCGCCCGACTGATCGATCCGGAAGCCCTGGTGGAGATCGAGGCCGACGCCGTGCTTCAGCAGGAAAGCAAGGGCTGAACCGGGAGGATCGGCGGGTCCCACATCGTATCCTACTCAGGGCTTGCGAAGCTCTTCGGGGACCGGTCGTTTGGCCAGGTAGTAGACGTAGGCGGCGACGGCCTTGAGCTCAGGCGGGTCAAGAACGCGGCTCCAGCCTTCCATACGTGTCTCCGGCACGCCCCGGCCGATCACGGCGACCACCTGGTCGGGCCGGTCGCCGTGTTTCCACTGATCGTCAGTCAGGTTGCCGACCGGTGGTCCGAGCAAGTTGCCGGCGATTGGGCCGTCACCACGGCCTTCGTTGCCGTGGCAGACTGCGCATCGTGCCAGGAAGATGGTTCGGCCCTGACTCAGGAGCGGATCCTTGGCGACCTCAGGCGGCGGCGGTGGTGGTGGTTCACTCAAGAATCGGAACGCCACGAAACCTCCGGCGATCAGTCCCAGCATCATCAGGAAGATCAGGCGCGAGGCTACGGGATCGATGGCGGAAACCGGTGAGTCGGCTGGGTTCGGATCTTCGGAGGACAAGGGGTTTGCTCTCGAGTGTCAACTTCGTATCGTTCACTGAAGGCAAGTCAGGTCGGTTGCCCAATCCGGAGAGTTCTGCTCGTGTCGGGCGTCCGGGGCTCAGGGCGATACAATCGGCAGCGGGACGCCCCGCGCTGCGTACGCTCCGAGGATGGAGGGGCCGTCGGCGTTCTTGCCGACCATCTCGGCGGCCCAGTACACGGATAAGGCGACACTTGCGGAGACGGGTTCGACCCGCTGCTGGATCGCACGCGTTATCTGAGCGGGCTCGTTCTGAACAGAGGTCTGGGCGATCTTGGCGGCCTCATCCGGATCCAGGGCGTGGATAACGCTCCAGGTCCAGGGGGACGCTTCGTATTCCGGGTCGTCGCGGTAGATCTGGCGCATCAGGTCGGCGGCCCGACGGATATCAGGGTCCTGCCGTGCCGCGTCGCGGAGCGGGTTGGGTCCATTGAGGGCGACGGCGATCAGGTCAACATCCGTGGTCGAGAACCGGGTCTGCTCGGCCATCCGCGCGTAGACAGGCTGGGTGTGGGCCATCCTTCGTCCGGCCCGGAACAACAGAGTAGAGATCACGAGCTCACGTGTTCCGTACGAGGGTGATGCGGCGTGTGCCTCTTCGGCCAGGGCGACGATCGTGTTGGGGTCGGCCGCGATGCCGGCGTAGGAGCCGCTCATGAGGGTCCTGGCCAGATGGTTTGCGGCCAAGGCGAAGGTTGGGTCGTGTTTTGGTTTCCGGGCGAGCACGGCCTTGAAGGTGGCCGCGGCGCGAAGAATGGCGCCAGTTGCCTCGGTGCGCTCCTGGACCTGCCGGCCACCGGCATAGTTCTCTCTTGCCTGGACGATCTCGCCGGCCAGGTCGAGGTCGATGGGCTCCAGTCGTCGTAGGAGACCACGCTGCTTCTCGGTCTCGCCCCGGTAGGCATACAACTCGTTGAGGGTCTCGTACAGGTTGCCGCGGCGAGGCGAGAGCAACAGGGCCCTCTCATTCAGGGCGATCAGACGGTTGATGCCAGCGTGCCATCCGAGGCGCCGAGCGAAGTCCTTGCGGCCAGTCTGGTCGTGGTAGAGGAAGGCGAGGCAATCGAGTTCGGCATTCTCTTTCAACAGCCGAAAGTCGATCGCTGGGCCGATAATTTCGCGCAGGGACGCCTCTTGGACGAAGAGAGCGACGTTGGTCATCGTGATCGTATTGGTCGGTTCGCGTTCATGAGCCGCTTCAATCTTGCGAAATCCGCTGGCGAACGCCCACCGTTCGCCGGTCAACGTGGAGAGTCTGAACAAGAGCATGGCCGCGTTGCTGAGCGTCGCGGCTTCGTCGAACATGGAGTCATAAAGCGCGATTGCCTCGCGGAGGTGGGCGACGGCCCTGGGTTCATCGCCATGATCGATCGCCTGGTCGGCGAGATCCCAGTTGAGTAACGCTTTGACCTCGGGGTTGCTCAAATCGCCACGGCGGAGCCAGAGGATCATGTCGTCGAGGTCGATGCCGATCAGGCTGCGCACCACGGCAGTGTGCTGCTTGAACGAGAGAGTGCGACCGGTCTGATACGCCTCCTCGGCCAGGGCGCGCGCCTCGTACAGGCTACCGACCTGTCGTAGCAACCGGCTGACATCCAGCAGCAACTGGGGGTCGCGGTTCCGCGCCTTGAGTACCTGGTCGAGGAGCGCCCGTCCGTCGCGATGCTTGCCCTCCCAGTAATACACTTCGGCCAGCTTGAGCCGAGGGTCGTCCTTCACGCCGGGCACGTGACTGACGGCCAGGAAGAGTCTCTCGGCCTCTTCGAGATCGCGCTCCGCGATTTCCGATCGGTCGCGGTTTGCGCGTGCTTCAGGAAGGTCGTGCCCAGCTCAAGGGCATCGGCGACCAGCGCGGACTTGCGTTGCAAGAATTCCTGAACCCGTTCGATCACCGGATCGCTCAGCACCTGGTCGATGTCGTGTCGGATGCGGGCGGCCTTCTCGATCTCGGATTGGCGCGAGTCGAACTTGGAAGCTCTGGTGCGGGGTTCACCACCGAAGCGCTCGCCGGCCGACTCGGAGGTGGCCTTCACGTCATTCTCAGCGGCGGGTAAGGCTTCGCCTCGGGCGAGGGTGTAAGGGTGGATGAAGACGACCAGCGCTACCAGCAGCAGCGCCCTGGTCGGCTGGGGTTCTGGACGCTTCCTGCTCGAGTCGTCGGTCGGAGACATCGATTGACCCTCGACAACTTCACGACGCCCGGCGGATCCAGGTTTCGGCAAGCTGGTGCAGGTCGACGGCCTCGCCGTCGGACTCGGCGAAGTAGTGGCGCTCGACCCGCTCGATCGAGCCGGCCAGCTCTTGCAACTGAGGCGCGGGGAGCCCGTTATTCTGATGGATCTCGCGCAGGAGGCCGAGCACGGAGAAGGGCGTGACCAGTTCGGGCATCCGGTAACGCTGGGCGACGGCTTTCTGAGGCCGGGACCGGATTGTCCAGATCGCGACGGCCAAGAAGGCCAGTCCCAGCAACCCGCCGCCGGTCCACCAGAGCCAGGCATACTTCGGCTGTTCGTACCGCTCTTCGAGCGCGATCTCCGGTCCCACCTTGGCCAGGTCGGCGTCAACGTAACGCTGATAAGTCATCTCGGCGCCGTCAACCTTGGCGGAGGCGAATCGGAAGGATGCGGGAGGACGGGGCTGGTCCAGAGCGGCCCGGTAGGAGACCAGCCAGGTCCGTTCCGAGTCGATCATTGTCGCTTCGCTGTCGGGGTCGAATTTCGAGACCGAGAGTCCCTGGTCATCGACCTTCTCGACCTGGAAGCCCTCGTGGTCGAGGGCGAGGATCGCATCGAGGTCAGGGACGAGCCCGCGGGCGACCCCTTTGATCTCAAGGATCAGTTTACCGTCTTGGGCCTGCCGCTCGTCGAGCGTCTGGGTGATCTGGAGCTTCTCGAAAGGATGGACGGGTCCGCTGGCCGGAGTCGCGTCCACGGGGATCGTCGGGGATTCGACGGGCAGCACAACGTAGCCCGAGGTATCCATGAAGTCGAGGTCCAGCCGAAGCGGCGGGATCTGGTCAACCTTGGGGCCGCGCGCCTTGAGCAAGACGTAAGCGTAGGGTGTCACCCGCCAGCCGTACTCGCCTGTCGCCTTCGAGTTGACCTTCTCGTCCTGGAAGGTGACCGACAGGACCTCGTAATGCTCCTGCAACGCCAGCTTGGCGGCGTCCTGAAACTTGTCGCGATAGTTTTCCAGCGGCCGGCCAAAGTTGTAGTAGTAGTAATTGTTATTGTTGTTCTGGTTCTGGAGATAGCGGCCGAAGCCGCCCGACTCGCGCTCGATCTCGCGCGTGTGGCGGAGGTTGACGAACACGCCGAACGGCTTCTCGTGGCCCACCACGTCGGCGCCGTCAACTTTCGTCTCGAGCTTGATCTCGGTCACGAGGTCCTTGTAGTAGTCGAACACCTTGCGGGCCTCGTAGGCCTGGGGGTGGTCGCCGACGACGTCGAAGCCCGCTTTGAGGTAACGGAACTTGATCGAGGGTTTGACCTGGCTCATCCGCACGAACAGGGCATTGGCGAACTTGCTCATGTGCCGCTCGCCGGCCTCGCCCTTGATGGCGAGGAGCGCCTCGCGGATCAGCTTCGGCTGGCGCAGGTCGGAGATGGTCTCCTCAGTAATGGCCTGCGGGTCGCAGGCACCCAGCCCGGCGCAGTACCAAAAGTCGAACACCTGGGTCGTCTCGTCGTTCTGATCCATGCCGGGCACGGCGGCGGCATAGAGCTCGGCGGCGCGTCGGAATTCGGCGAAGGCTCGCTGCCGATGCGGGGCGAAGTCGGCGGAGCGCTCGATCTCCTGTCGGTAGTTGTTCTCGTCGTGCAACATCGTGGCGCGGGCCAGGACCAGCGCCCAGTGGTCGGGATGTCGCACCAGGCCGCGGTCGATGACGGACTGGGCGACCTCATAGCCGCGGAACACTTCCGCGCGGATGTCCTTCTCGCGCCGCTTGGTCTTGTTCTTTTCCTGCTCGGCCGGTTGTCGCCAGACCCCGAGCAAGTTGCCGCGCATCTGCTGGATCAGCTCGGCCAGACTGGCCGGCTTGAGGGCGTCGAACGAGCCGAAGACTTTCTCGATGGCGTCGAGACGGTAAACCTCGGCCGTGCTATGGCATGCGGTGAACGCTTCCGTGAGCAGCTTTTCGTCGATCTCGCCGATCGGCAACCCACGGAGTTTCTTGACCAGTCCGGCCAGCTCGATGAGGTTGCGCTCCTGCTTGGAGCGGGTCAGGGGGATCCCCTCGGCCCGGTTCTCGAACCCATAGACGTAAAAGAACCGGCTGCGGCGCAGTTGCTGGGAGTTGGGATTGTGATTCTTGGTCCAGACCCGGACGAATTCCTCAGCCAGCTCCTTGGCCTCGCGCGGGTTGGTCCGGGCAAGCTGCTCGATGTAGGGGAACGCCTCGTCCTCCTCGTTGACCTTGAGGTAAAGCTTGGCGAAGATGGTGGCGAACTTGGGCTTGATCCCTTCGTCGACGAAGGCCATCCAGGCGTCGCCGGGCCGCTCCTTGACGACGTCGGCGACCTTCAGCGCCATGGGCATGCCGCCGCGCTGACGCATCATCATGTTCTGGTCGAAGGGATTATAGTTATTATAGAAGACGTTGCCGAAGTTGTCGTAGTACATGCGGGGGCCGAGGCTGGTCGAGTAGTCGTAGTGATACGAGAACTCGGCCTCCGTCAGCCAGGAGTTTGCCAGGAGGGCGAGGGTCTTGGCCCAGTCCTTGCCGCGCTGGGGGGCCTTCTGGAGCAGGGCCTCGACGGCGAGCTTCTGAAGTCCCAGCGACTTGAGACGGAAGTCCGAATCGAAGGCGTGAGTGGGTATGCCCTGCGATGAGGCGGTACCGATGGTCGCGAGGATCTCCATACCCCGCTCGGGACGGCTGGAGAAACTCTCTTCGAGCCAGGAGCGGCCCAGCGCCTCGCGGATCTTCGGAGCCAGCTCGATGGCGCGACGGATGGCCTCCTCCTTCTGGGCGGGTTCAATCTTGCCCGCGGCCAGAGCCGCCTGGGTGACCTTCCACGCCGACTCGAGGTGCGCCGACTTCTTCTCGCGAGTGAACAGAGCCAAGTAATGGCGGGCGAGCAAGTTGAGGGCGTCGCGATCGTGGTCGGCCTCGGCCTTCTCAGCGCCGGGGAGGAACTCGCCCGCTTCGATGGTACAGTCGGCCGCGATCAGCATCTTGGCGGCCTGCCGATCGGTCAGCGGTGCTTCCTTGGGTGGGAGCTTCACGGCCACCCTCAGCTTCGTCAGGAAATCCTCGATTACGTTGCCCGAATCGAGAGCCAGGCGGAGGATCCGCCCGAGGCCCTCCAGTGGGCCCTGGTCCAGGCCGTGGGGAGCCGCCTTCGCCAGGGAGAGGACGTCCCGATTCGAGAAGACGTTCCGTTCCATCATGAATTGCTGGGGGTTCGGCGGCGCGCTCGTGTTGACACCAAACGGCATCCCCATGTTCATCTGCATTTGCTGCATTTGCATCTGCATCTGCATTTGCATTTGCATCTGGGGATTGGCCTGCATCCCCGGCGGCAAGCCCAGGGCCTGGATCAGATGCTCATAGGCAGCCTTGCCCTCATCCTCGGGGAGCCGGGCGAGGAACGACGTGACGCCGGCCCAGTCACTCATTGTGACGTCGTACTGGAACCCTCGGAGTTCCTGGTCGAACACGTCGAGCTGGGGGTTCGCTTGCTGGGCTGGCATCGATCCGGCGACTGCCATGTTCATGTTGGGCGCCATGACCACGGTGTTGACAGCTCCCTTGCGCAAGGCCCGCGCCGTCCTCACCGGCATTCCTGGGACGGCCTGGGCCGCTCCGTTAGCGGGTTGCTTGATCGCTTCTTCCCTGGGGGTGGACCAGGCCTTGAGGATGGCCGAAGGGCGGCGATCGAAAGTCAACTGGCCGATCTTCTGCAAGTGCTCCTGTTTCTTGGCCTGGGCCGGGTCGGGTGTCCCCGGCTGGCTGGCGACCGCTGTAGGCGTTGCGAACACGTCGGCGGGGAGGTCCGGCAGCGCGGGCTTGGCAGTCGTTCTTGAAGACGACTTGACCTGGACGGCCACCGAGGTTCTGGCCGTTCGAGCGGGTGTCGCCGACGGTGCCGTGACGGGAGCCTGTCCGCGTGCCGTCCCGAGGATGATGATCGCGGCGGTGCCCAGTGCAAGAGCGCTCAATCGGCGAGAGATATGCATGGCGATGTGGTCCTCTGCTCGTCGTGGCCAGTTGCCAGTTCCCCGAGACCAAGGCCCGTCCCCACTCACAAATGGGAACGGGCCACTGGCAACTCTCCTCGATCACGACCCCGAGTTATCCGGAGGCGGCCCCGCCCCGGCTTTGCGGGCGTCCTTCTTCTCCTGTTCCTTCTGGCCAGGTTTCTTCCCGTTCCCGGGCTTCTTGCCTGGCTTCTTGCACTGGCCGCTCTTGCAATTGGAGCACTGCTTGGGAATGTCGAGGCCTTGCAATTCGGCGAGCTCCAGGCGTTCCAGCCGGATCGCACTTTCGAGGTCCTCGCGATGCTTGCGGGCCGATGGCTGATCACCGGCGGCCTCGGCCTTCTCGGCCAGGAGTCGGTAGGTCTGGCGGGCGCTCTCGATCTCGGGCTCCCACTCCTGGGCGCCCAGGCCTTCGAGCCGCATGAGCCAGGTCATGTAATACTGGGCGTTGGCCAGAGTCTCGCGGGCCTCGTCCCTGACCTTGGGATCGGCGGTCTTGTCGTCCTCCATCTGGTCGACCAGTTCCCTGAGTGCGACGTTGGCCTCGGGCAATTGGTGGTCGAACATCTGGACCTTGGCGCGCTGGAGTCGGATGCGCCGCGCATCTTCGGCTCGGCCTTCCGGCAGCAGCTTCAGGGCCTCTTCGTACCTGGACGAGGCGGCCTGCCACTGCTCACCGCCCGCCAGCCGGTCGGCGTCGGCCAGGACTCGCGACACGTCGTCCAGCCGCAACTTCTCCTGCCCTGGCCCGTAGTGATACGCGCCAAAGAGCACGGGCACCATCAACCAACCGAGGAGTACGAGCGTACGCATCAGTCCACCTTCCACGGTTTCGAGCGTTAACGAGATCCTCGTTCCCCTGTACAATGTCGACTACGACTCTTGTAATCTACCGGATCGCTCGCCGCGATGGAAACCAAATCTTTCGGACAGGTGGAGGATTTGGGCGAGCCGTGGCGAATTCGAGCGAGAAGGTGTCCGCCTCACCACCCAGGGAGTCCTGCGATGATAATGCCGTTTCCGGGAATGGATCCTTACCTGGAGCATCCGGCGCTCTGGCTGAGCGTGCATACTCGGTTGATCGTCGCCTTGGCTAGCCAGCTCAAGCCGAAGATTAGGCCGCGTTATGTGGCCTCGGTGGAAGATCGGGTCTTCATCGAGGGTGCCGAACAGCCGTGCGCCCCTGATGTTTGGATCCAGAAGGCGCGGCCAGAAGCTCAGACTACGAAGCCCGCCGTTGGCACGATGATCGCAACACCTCTGGTGGTCGAAGTCCAGGAGATGGAAGTCCGCGAGCATTACATCGAGATCCTGGATCGATACCACAATTTCGGAGTCGTGACCGTCATTGAGCTAGTGAGTCCCAGTAACAAGGCCGCCGGGCCTGGTCGCGATTCGTACCTGGCCAAGCAGCGGGAGATCCGGGGCAGTGAATGCCATCTCGTTGAGATCGACCTGTTGCGGCGGGGTCGTCATGTCATGAGTGTTCCAGGAACCCTCGTGGCACGTGCAAAACCCTTCGAGTACCTGGTGTGCGTGAATCGCTCGCCGGCCCGTAATCGCTTCGAGTTGTACTCCTGCCGTCTTCGCGACCCATTGCCGACGATCGGCATTCCCCTCGCCGAAGGCGACCACGACGTGCCTTTGGCGATTCAAGGTGCGCTGGAACACGTGTACGATGACGCAGATTACGTGCTCCGTGTACTGTACGATGAACCTTGCAAACCCCGCCTCTCGCCCAAAGATCAAGAGTGGGCGACCGAGCGCTGGTCAGCCTACCGCCAAGCCCATTCGGAGCTATTCCCGCAGGACAACGGCTGATGAGACGTCCCTGGACCGAACGGACGAAGCGACTGTATGCACACCCGGCCGCCATCGGGTTCCAAACCGGTGGAGAAGCACCGGCAGGAACGCCAGGATCGAGGCCCCGAGTCCACAGGCGATCAGCGCATATTCGCGCCGCGTGAGCTTCTCGAACGCGCTCTTGCGGGGGATGACGGTCAAGTGGTTGAGCGTCGCCGTGCTGATATGCTTGGCGTTGCCGTCATGGTAGATGCCGCCGAGGCGGACGGCGATCTGGCGCAAGGTCGAGGCATCCTGGCGCGACATCCGGCCGTCGATGAAAGAACCTTGCCGCGGGTCGCCGACGCCGACGATCAGGACATCCGCGATCGAGGCCGGCATCTTGGGCATCCCGGTCGAGGGGACGGTGTCGCCGTCGGAGATCATCATCAACAGAGTGCTTCTGGGCTGCCAGGGTTGGGCGATCTTGGCCGCGGCCGCCAGCCCGGAGAACAAGTCGGTCTTTCCCGATGCGAAGGCATAGTGCATGGGCAGGTCGCCGAAGATGTTGCGCACGACTTCGAGGTCCTTGGTGTCGACCACGACCGGCTTGGCGCCGTTGTAGCAGGCGACGACGCTGACCAGATAGAGCTCGACGGGGACCCGTTCGAGGAACGAGTCCATCACGATGCTGGCTCGCTTCATCCGGCTCTGATCGGCGTTGGGTCCGGCGTCCTTGAGGCGCATACTCGGCGAGACGTCGAGTACGATCAGGACGTGCCGGCGCAGGTTGTCGGGAATGGCCTGGGCCGCATGGACCTTGGGAGGCAGCTCGAGCAGGGTGATCAACCCCCACGTGAGCGCGGTGAAGGACGCGATCCGCAGCAGCGGCGCGGCTCGTGCCCAGGCCGCCGGTCCGAGGGCCGGCCCGAACGCCAGCCGGGCCAGGCGACGGCAACGCGCGGCGTGGAGAGTCTCGGCTGCCGCCGCCAGGATCGCCACGGCCGCGGCGGCCAGCTCGGCATGCATCACCATGGCGTGTACCTCAGGCCGAACAGGGCACATCCCGAGAGGGTCAAGAACGACAGGCCCGCGATGCAGGCCGGCACGAAGTCGTCCAGCAGCTCCGACGCGGTCTTCTCCAGCTTGGTCTCCCGCATGGCGTCGATCCGCTGGAACACCGCCTTGAGCGCCTCGGGATCGTCCACGGGAAAGACCTCACCACCAGTCATCGCCGTGATGTTGGTGATCTCCTCCGGCACGTTCCGATCCGAAATGTGGATGGCATAGACCGCGATGTTGTCTCGCTTGAGGGCCTGGGCGATCTCCATGTCCTTACCACCGTACAGGTCGGCGCTCTCACCATCGGAGACCAGGATGATCATGCGATCCCCCTCTTCGCGGGACGCCAGGATCTCCTTGCAGGCCATGAGGGTCTTGCCGATCATCGTGCCCATCATCCAGGGCGGGGCGTTCTCCGGTTTCATGAACGGCGGTGCACAGCGGATCGCCGAAGGATCGCCGGTCAAGGGAACCCAGTGGAGGACGTTGTTGGCGAAGAAGGTCAAGCCGAAGGCATCGCCCTTGCGGATGTCGAGGAAGTGGTCGATCGCCTTCATCGAGCCGTCGTAGCGCAGTTCCGTCCCCGAGAGGGCTGGTCATGCTGCTGGAGATATCGACGCAGAGCTCGATGTTGGTGAGCACCCGTTTGGTCCGAGGCGCGCTCAATTGCTGCGGGCCGGCCAGGATCACGATCACGGCCGCCAGGATCAGGGCGGGGACCGACTCGGCCAGTCCCAGGCCAATCGCCCAGGCCTGACCCGAGGACTGGCCGCCGTGGTCCATCGGCAGAGCGACTCGCCCAGTGGTCCGCCGCCAGATCCAGGCGATCAGCATCACAGGGACGATCAGCAGGACGAGCGCGGCCGGATAGGCGAAGCTCATGTGTGAGGCTCCGTCATTTGAGAGGATGCGGGGATCGTGCCCGGAATCGACGCCGCGCTCAAGTCGGCCCCCTCCCATTCCTGATCCTCCGTCGGATCGGCGGGGATCGTTTGATAGGGCCGGAGCAACGCGGCGACATCGACCGGTGCGGCGGTCCCGGCGGGCCGGTGCAGCCAGTTCTCGAGTTGGCGGAGCAGGGGGCCGGCCTCCTCATGGTCGCGAAGGACAGCCATGAACCGGGCCGGTGCGGCCTGCTCCAGCTTGAGCCGCCTGCGCCAGTAACCGATCAGCAGCCGTTCGAGCTCCGCGTGCTGGCCGCTGCTGAGCGTGCCGGCCATCGCCGACTCGACGAGGGGCCGGAGGCGATCGGCCAGCGTCTTCGGACGACTTGCGAAGGTCACCGCTGCGGCACGTCGGCGCCGGCCGAGGATCAAGATCGCGAGTAGCCCGGTGCTCCAGGCGATTCCCCCGATCAGGACCACCAGCCGATAACCGCCCAGGAACGGTGAAGGAGCCAGTTCCAGCCGGTGGGGTTCGACCTGACCAGGCGGCAGCACTGGCTCAACCGCGACCGGGATCGACGGCAGCTCCTTGGCCGGCGATCCGTCCTTGCGGCGAAGGTAATCTTTCAGGTCGTAATGGCCCGGCTCCAGGCCGTAATAGACGAGGTCATAGCGGAACGCCGACCCGTGCGGATAGGTGGCCACGACCCGGACAACGACCGGGGTGCGGCGGTCCTCGATCGGCGCAGCCTCGAGCTCGGGTCCGGGCAAGACGAGCTGGTCGATCCGCGCAGGCATGCCGACGGTGGATGTCGAGCGCGGTGGGGCGTCTTGTCCCTGCGCCGGCTGGCCGGCGAGCAAGGCCAGCAAGAGGGGGACTCGACTCAGGAGATCACGCGTCGGTCGTCGCATGGCTAGCGGGCTCCTCGTCCGAGCAGGTTGCGGAGCTTGAAGAACTGACGGACCCGCGACACGAACGGCTGATCGGTGGGGATCAGCAAGTAGTCGACACCGGCGCGTTTCAACTCGTCCTCGAGATGCCCCGGATCGAAGCCGCGGAGCCGGCTGCGGATGACGAACGGCCGGCCGGTCTCCGCCTCGCGCGCCCGGACGAATCCCACCCCGCGGAGCCGATCCTCGGCCGGATCGCGCAATTGCAGCACGGCGCAGTCGTGTTGCTGGGCCAGTCGTTTGAGGGCCGGCATGGCCCGGGGATCGTGCAGGTCGGAGAGGACGATCACCAGTACGCGTTGCGGCAAGCTGGGAGTGAGCTCCAGCAGACGCTCGCCCAGCGAAGTGGGCTCGTCGTAACGATAGGTCCGAAGACGATACAGCCACTGGAGGATCTGGTCCTTCGACAGGCTCGGGCGCACGTGCAGGGTCTGACCGCCCACGCCCAGCATCCCCACCGGGCTGATCCGGTCCAGGCAAGCCAGTGCCAACCCGCCGGCCAGGAACACCGCGGTCTCGTACTTGCTCGGATGATGCGAGCTGATCGTCATCGACGCCGAAGTATCCACTAGGAGGTAGACGGGCATCCGCTTGGGCGCCTCGTATTCCTTGACGTGCACCTTGCGGGTCCGCGCCGTGACCCGCCAGTCGATCAGCTTGATCGGGTCGCCGTACTGATAGGGCCGCGACTGGACGTACTCCACCCCCGAACCCAGGAACGGTGAGTGGTCCGTGCCGTAGCTCAGGCTGTCGGCCAGCTTCTTCACGGCGAGATAGAACTGCCGCGAGTCGAGGACGTCGTGAGTTTCGATTCGGCCTTGCACAGCGGATCCTCATCCTGGTGGCGAAGTCGTTCGTCCGGTGATGCAGTCCCGATTACCGAGCTCGGCCGTTGCTCAATGCTTTCGTTCGTGCGGTCGGACCGAAAGGCCCGATGATCTCCTTGAGGATATTGGCGCCGGTGTACCCGTCGGCGAGGGCTTCATAGGTCAGTCGGATGCGGTGGAGAATCACGTCGTCGGCGAGGGCGAAGAGATCCTCGGGGATGACGTAGTTCCGGCCATGGATCAGGGCCCTGGCCCGCGAGCCCTTGATCAACGCGATGCCGGTGCGCGGGCTGGATCCCAGCTCGATGCGGGGATGATTTCGCGTCCGGGTGACGATCTCGACGACGTGATCCGTGAAGGTGTCGCTGACGTAGACCTCATGCACGGCTTCCATGGCTCGGACGAGATCCTCGGTCGTGGCGATCGGACCTCCTTCCAGGACGTCGAATTCGGTCTTGGCGACGGCCCCGCGGTCCTCGCGCCGGACGCCCAGCGCCGCGTTGCGCCGCAAGATCTCCTTTTCCTCGGCGCGGTCGGGGTAATCCAGCCGGTGGCAGAGCATGAACCGGTCGAGCTGGGCCTCGGGCAGCTCGAACGTGCCGCTCTGTTCGATCGGGTTCTGGGTGGCGATCACCAGGAACGGAGCGGGCAGCTTGAAGGTCTCGTTGCCGATCGTCACGCGACGCTCCTGCATGGCCTCCAGCAAGGCACTCTGGACCTTGGGCGCGGCACGGTTGATCTCGTCGGCCAGGAGCAGGTTCGTGAAGATCGGCCCCTTGTGGACGCGGAAGTCGTTGGTCCGCTGGTCGAGGATCTCCGAGCCGATGATGTCCGAGGGGAGCAGGTTGACGGTGAACTGGATCCGGGCGAACTGGAGGTCGATCGTCTTGGAAAGCGTCGCGACCAGGAGGGTCTTGGCCAGGCCGGGCACGCCCTGGAGCAAGAGGTGGCCTCCGGTGAACAACGCGATCAGGAGCCGTTCGACGACCACATCCTGGCCGACCACGACCGTCCCCACGCGCTCGCGCACCTTCTGGATGAATTCCAGCGTCTCGGTGGGGATCGACCCGGACCCGGGTTCCAGACCGTGTTTGTGTTCCAGGATGCTCATGGCGATATGGCCCAGTAGAGAGGTAGACGCGACCGAGTGGGAACGACCGGCTGCGGCCGATTCGCGAACGTCGCGAGCGGCTCTCGTAGCCTTGGACACCCGTCCCAAGCCATCATAAGGGCTTGGCACACGACGATGGCAAGAGGTTTTCCCTGAATTGTATCGTGGTCCGGGGCGGTTGAGGATCGACGAGCCTTCCGGAGAGTGGGGAGGCCATCCCGCGGTGTTCCCGTTTCTGTCGGTCAAACCGGATGGATCTGAGGACCCGGATTCCGGTCGATCGGCCCGAGCCCTCGAACAATCTGGTCATTGTCGGGAGCACCGAGTACCATCATGGGAATCACTGCATCAATCCCTGGAGATCGCGGAGATGCGGGAATTGCGAGGTTTTTCGGCGATCGGGACGGCAGGGGTGCTGGGCGGTGGCTGTGATCCGCTCCAAGGGGCTATCCGGTGTTGTGCGGGACGTTCTGGTAGGGTCTGGACTTTCGGCCGGGTCGGCTTTGAAGGAGCCTCACCTCCCGAGACTTGTGGCCTCGTCTGGCACTAAATGGCAACTATTTGGAACCACGCCATCCTCTATCTCCATGGCCCGAAGCAAGTTCGGGCCGAGTCCCGAAACTGGAGGGGACTGGGCCGGTCGCGGGTGGTACGGACCCGTTCATCGCGGCGATTGGTAACCTGGGGTAGAAGCCACACAGAACCCATATTATTTAGTATGCCTCAACTTTTCAGATCCGTTAATGCATCTAGCGCGGATTTTGGCGTTTGCCATCCCGAACTCTCAACCACAGAGTATGATGCGACAATTCGCGAAAAATCGAGATTGTGAATTGTCCGAAGGGAACAGGGATCATCGGTGGTCGGATGTCCTCATTCCCCAGGTTTCCCGAACCCGACGCGCTCGGTCGTTTCGCGTTCGACGAGGAGTTTCAGACTTGCAGCCGAATTTCGAGAAGCTCAATGGGATGGTCCCCGCTATTGCTCAGGACGTCGAGTCCGGGGAAGTGTTGATGCTCGCCTGGATGAATCGGGATGCGTTCGAGGAGACCCTCCGGACGCGCCGGGCGTGCTACTACAGCCGCAGCCGGGACCGTTTGTGGCGCAAGGGCGAGGAAAGCGGCCACGTCCAGGACGTCGAGGCGATTTATCTGGACTGTGATGCCGATACCGTGCTGCTCAAGGTCCGCCAGCGCGGCGGCGCAGCCTGCCACGAGGGGTACAAGAGTTGTTTCTTCCGAGAGGTTAACGGGGAGGACGTTCGCATCGTCGGCGAGCGTGTGTTCGATCCAAGTGCCGTGTATGGGAAGCCGTGACAGATGGCGTTGTGAGTGCCAAGAAGGTGAATCGTCTTTATACTCAATGAGGTCCACGCAAGCGGGAAAGCGAAAGTCGAGATGCCGGGATCGGGGAACGCTTCTCCACGCCCCGAAGGGGCCGAATCAGATCAGCCCGGGGCATCGCCCCGGGAAATGGAATTTCCCCTCGAAAAAGCCCTGAAAGGGCGGAACAGGTGAATGCCGCCGGCCTGGTTTGTGTTGCCCTTTCAGGGCTGGGCTTGAGGTGGGCGACACGGTCCCCGGGGCGTTGCCCCGGGCTGGTTTGTTTCGGCCCCTTCGGGGCAAGGATCGGCTGCAACCGCGCCCTCGATCGCACGCTCGCTTTCCCGATTGCGAGGAGTTATTGAGCCACTGGCTACTCGTCAAGGTGAAACTTCGCAAAAATGACCGAGAAACGACTCAGGCTCGGACTCCCTTCCGGCAGTCTCCAGCAGGCCACGATGGAGTTGTTCCGCAAGGCCGGGTATTCGATCAGCCAGACGTCGCGGAGCTATTACCCGCAGATCGACGATCCCGAGATCGCCTGCACGCTGCTCCGCGCCCAGGAAATCGCGCGTTACGTCGACGACGGCGTGCTCGACTGCGGCCTGACCGGGTATGACTGGATCGTCGAGAGTGGCGCCGACGTGATCGAGCTCGGCGAGCTGGTCCTGAGCAAAGCCAGCCGGCGGCCGGTCCGATGGGTGCTGGCGGTACCGGTTGACTCGCCCATCCAGTCGGTCAAGGATCTGGAAGGGAAGCGGATCGCCACCGAGGTCGTCAACCTCACGAAGCGATGGCTGGCCGAGCACGGGGTCACGGCGCACGTCGAGTTCAGTTGGGGCGCGACCGAGGTCAAGCCGCCGCTGCTGGCCGACGCGATCGTCGAGGTGACCGAGACCGGCAACTCGCTCCGGGCCAACAACCTGCGGATCGTCTGCGATTTGCTCCAGAGCACCACGCGTTTCATCACGAATCGCCGGGCCTGCGGCGATCCCTGGCTGAAGCGGAAGATGGACGACATCTTCCTCGATGCTCCGGGGCGCCATCAACGCCGAGGGGCAGGTCGGCCTGATGATGAACGTCCGGCAGGACCACTTGAAATCGGTCCTCGCGTTGCTCCCCGCGCTCCAGACGCCGACGATCTCGACATTGGCCGACGGTGAGTGGGTTGCCGTCAACACGATCCTCGATGAAGCGCGGGTCCGCGAGCTGATCCCCCGCCTCAAGGACGCTGGCGCCTGCGGGATCGTCGAGTACCCGTTGAACAAGATCATCCCCTGAGGCGCGAGAAGCCGCCGATCACGGGGGGTCGGACTCAAGAATCATGCGATTACCAGGTTTTCTGAGACGAGACTCGTCAGAGGGTCCTGGGTTGCCGGACGCTCGAGCAACCAGTGGTTATGCCACGCGTGGCTGTATCATGGGCTGCCTTGTGGCGCTATGCTTTTGGTTTTTTCCCCTACCGGTTGCAATGATCGTCTGGGCGTTCGACCTCAAGGCGCCCTTCGGCGACTACATGCTCCAGGCGATGCCCTTCTTTCTGGTCTTCCCACTTGTCGGCGCCGGGGTCGCTGAGCTGCTGGGGCACAAACGCGGGACCAATTCGCGTCATCGATGAGGGTAGAGCGGTCGTAGACAGTTGTCGATCCCCGGAGGCCGGGAGACCATCCGGCGACGACAAGCTTTTCACGATCGGGTAGAATCGGGGAAAGCGGCGGACGTAGGCGACCATCCAGACCGCCGGAACACACAAGTGAGTGGCGACGAGCCCGGATGACATGGCGTGGGCCGAGGTAAAGGCCATGAATGACAAGACGATCGATGGGATCGGCGCTCTTCTGGGGCAGGGCGAGGGGGGAGGGACCGCCGCGGAGGTCGTTCCGACCCTTGCCCCAATTGCTTCCGAGGAGGGTTTTGAAGACGCATATCAGAAGATCGGTTGGTGGAAGGGTCCGAACGCGACCCCCGAGGCACGGGCGCTGGTACGCGACTTCTGGCGGCTCCAAGGGAGTCGGGGTCTCTACTGGCTCGTGGATCGTCTCCGCCGGGAGTGGCACATCGACTTGCTCGACGGGGTTGCCAGCATCTTGTCGCAGGCCGGAAGTGCCGCCATCCTGCCGATCCTCGAAGAATTGGAACGTCAGCCCCAGCGCGATCAAGCCGAGGCCCTGCTCAAGGCCCTCGGGTGGATCGGCGAGGACGGTGTGCGAGCGAATCCGTCGTCGGTGGAGCGGCTGGAGATCGTCCTGTCGAAGTTCCTCCACCAGGACGACGCCGGCCTGCGCGAGGGGCAGCCCGCGCAGGTCGGTTACTTCCCCCCGAGCGGGTCGTGGGATTGCTCGCCAATCGACTCGATGCGGAGCCGGATGCCGAAGTCAGGCAGGCCATCGAGGAGACTGTTGCCGCCAGCGAGATCGGACGAGCCTGAACGATGTGGCTGTTGCGGTCCGCCCGAAAGAATCGCTGGGAGAACCGTCGCGGTGACGACCCCGCGCACGTCAGCGAAGCTGCGAAGGATTTGACGCTACGAGCTGGTGAGGAGGGCCTTTCTCTCTTCGAGGTCGAGAATGAGGAGGAAGGTGAGCGCGTTGCCACGAGCCTCGGCGTGCATCGAACGCTCACACTCGGTCGATCCGACCACGTCGATTACCTCCTGATCCCCTCGGAGACCTTTGCGCAGTTGGGACTAACTGTCGTTCCTGTGCCCGACCCTCGCCTCGAAGCCCCGTTGTCCGAGTTGCACCGGGAGGCCAAGGGGATCACTGATGAGATTAGCCTGCAACTCGCGGCGGCCATCCTGAAGGCAAGACGATTCCAGGTGAATCGGATCAAGAAGCAGGACGTCGAGAAGACAGTGAAAGGGGGTTGATCGCAAGATCATGGACACAAGCCGCCGATCGACGCGATCACGAAGCCGGGTTACGAAAGCTCCACCGCAACCTCACGACCGCTGGGCCGCGGCCGTGCGGCATCTCCGCAAGGTGGATCCCCACCTGCGGGCGATCATCGACCGGATCGGTCCTTGCCGGCTGGAGCCGCGCGCGGATCGGTTCGGGACGCTGGTCAATTCGATCATCGGCCAGCAGATCTCGTCAAAGGCCGCTCGACTCGATTGCCCGGCGGTTGATCGCCATCGGCGGTGAGCCGCATCATCCTCAGCGGTTGATTGCGCTCGGGGAATTGACACTCCGATCGGTCGGCTTATCGGGGGCCAAGGCCCGGTATGTGCTCAACCTGTCGGAAGCGGTCGACTCCGGCTCGGTGCCGCTCGATGCGATCGACGATTCGTGGGACGACGCTCGGATCATCCAGACGCTCACCACCATCAAGGGGATCGGCGTCTGGACGGCCGAGATGTTCCTGATCTTCGCGCTCAACCGGCCCGACGTGCTCCCCGTCGGCGACATGGGCGTGCGCGTCGGCATCAAGAACCGTCACGGCTTGGCCGAGCTTCCCAAGCCCAAGGAATGCCACGCGCTGGCCGAGCACTGGCGGCCCTATCGCAGCATCGCCAGTTGGTATCTCTGGAAGGGCGCCGATACGCCCGAGACCCCGACCGTGGTCGACGTCGAGGAACGAACGCCGTCCCCGCGCCTCAAGCGGACGGGTTGACGAGGTCGTTTTCTCGAGCACAGGAGCACCAGAACGCGCCATGATCTTCGACTTGATCATCAAGGGAGGCTGGGTGATCGACGGCTCCGGTGGGCCGCCGTATCGGGCAGACGTCGCCATTGCTGGAATCGATGATCGCCGACGTGGGCCGGCTCGACGGGGTCGGAGGCCGCGCGCGTCCTCGACGCAACCGGACGGTACGTCGTCCCCGGCTTCATCGACGCCCATGTCCACGGCGACCTCATGCTCCTGGCGGACCCGATCCACTGCCCGCCCTACGCCAGGGGGTGACCACCTATCTGATCGGCCAGGACGGCAGCTCGTTCGCCCCGGCCTCTCCGGCCACGCTCGACTACATGCGCCGTTATACCGCCGGGTTCAACGGCAACCCGCCCGGACTGGCCTACGACTGGCGGACGGTCAACGAGTACCTGGCCCGCTTCGACCGCTCGACCGCGATCAACGTCGCGTACCTCATTCCTAACGGCAACATCCGGATGGAAGTCATGGGGCTGGATCCTCGCCCGGCCACCGAGGACGAGATCCACGCGATGCAGACGCTCGTCCGCGAAGGGATGGACGCCGGCGCGATCGGGCTGTCCACGGGCCTGGATTATATCCCGAGCCTCTACGCCGACGCCCGCGAGATCGCTGCATTGTGCGAGCCGATCGTCGCGGAGAACGGCGTCTACGTCACCCACATGCGGGGCTATGGCCCGAATGCCGACGTGGGCATGCGCGAGGTCTACGAGATCGCCAGAGCCTCGGGCGTCCCGGCCCATGTCTCGCACTACAACGGCCCGGCTGACCCGTTGCTCCCCCTGATCGACGAGGGTCGTGCGCTGGGGCTCGACCTGACGTTATGACACCTATCCGTATCTGGCGGGGAGCACGATCCTCGGCATGGTGGCGCTGCCGGGCTGGGTTCAGGAAGGCGGCATCGAGGCGACCGTCGAGCGGCTCCGCGACCCGGCCGTCCGCATCCGGCTGAAGTCCGAGTGGTTCTCGGGCCCGACGCCTTATCCCCTGGAGCGAATCACGATCGCGATGGTCGCGAATCCCGACTGGCAGTGGGCGGAGGGGCAAACGGTCATCGCGGCGGCCGAGACAGGCGAAGATGCGATCCCGGCGACTTTGTCTGCGAGGTCCTCTCGGTCTCGGGAATGGCCGTGGGCATCGTGGGGTTCCGCCCAGGAGATCGGACCGAGGCCGACGTCCGCGCGATCCTGCGGCATCCGGCGCACATGGCGGGCTCCGACGGCATCTTCCGCGGCGGCTTCCCGCACCCGCGCGGCTGGGGGGCCTTCGCCCGGTACCTGGGCTATCACACCCGTCAGCTCGGCGACTATTCCTGGTCCGAGGCCGTGACCCACCTGGCGACCCACGCCGCGCGCCGGTTCCGCCTGACCGATCGTGGGCTCATCCGGCCCGGATTTCGTCGCCGACATCGCCGTGTTCGACCCGAGCACCGTGATCGACCGCTCGACCTACGCCGCGGGCCGGACGCTCGCCGAGGGCGTGGATCACGTCCTCGTCAACGGGACGCCGGTCCTGGTGGACGGTGAGCCCACCGGCGCGACACCTGGGCGAGCTTTGCGGAGAGGTTGAGACCTTGGTCAGGAAATCCCCGCGCGGCCCTGGACGCAACCCACGGGGAATTCAAGATTCGAGATTCCACATTCAAGAGACCGGAATTCCAGATTCAAGAAACCGGAAAGGCCTCCATCGAACGAACGCCAGGCCCTCCCTTGTGAACGAGGTCGCCATGTTCATGCTCTTCACGTGCAAAACTGCGGGAAGCGGATCAAGGTCGATGCCCGGTCTCAAGGCAAGCGGGGGCGATGTAGCAACTGCGGCCAGATCATGGTGATCCCGCATATTGAGGGCGATGCGCATGCACCCTGGCCGGCTCACGCGCTCGCGCATGGACCTCCGCCCTTACCTCTTCAAGCCCACGAACCGACGCCTACATCCGACGCGCCGTTCCGCCTCAGCCCGCCGGATTCGCGACCTGAGGTCATCCGCGACGCCCCGGTCCTGGTCGAACCCGCAGCATCTCGAGCGGCATGCGACTGCCGAGGGGTTCTCCGAATTCGAGCTGGTCGCCGAGGACATCAATCCCGACGAGGCGGCCCTCGCCGCTCCCGAGGTCCGGCGCGGGCTGCGCGAGCTCGCCGAATTCCAGAAGGACCAGCGGCCTTACAGCTGAGCGGCGATCCGGACCAGAGTTTCCTGTTCGGTTGGGATCGCGCGATCCGGGCCGGCGGGCTGGCTTCTTGTGAAGTGGCGGAAGGGCGTCGGACTGGTCCTGCGAGGGCTCCGCTTGGATCGACGACTGGGCTTATCTCATCTCGGTCCCCTTCATCGTCCTGAGCGTGTTCGCGATCGCCATCGAGAATCGAGGGCTGGTGCACACCGGTGCGGTGGTGGTCGTGCTGGCGAATTATGGGCGGTTCTGGACCGATCTGTTGGCCATCCTCGTCCGTCCGTTCAAGGAAGGTCCGGTCCACGGGCTGGCCTTTCTGTTTCCGCCCTATGGGATCTATTACCTGTGGACGCGATGGGGAACGTTCAAACCCACCTTTCGCCGATTGCTCACGTCGTGTCTACCGATCGTGTTGGTGGTCCTGGCTTACGCCTATCTTCCCTTCATCAATCCGGCGGCCCAGGAGGCCAAGAGCTTTCCTGAGAAGATCCGGAGCGGGGGCCGGGAACTCGTCAATGAGATCCGTCGTGATGTGAATGAGATCCGTGAGGATGTGAGAAAGCTGAAGAAGAAAACACCGCGCGCGAGGAGCCAGGAGAACCGGCGCGGGAGCCCTCGCCGTGAGACCTGCCGGTCTGCTCGTCAGGGTGTCGATGACCGTCAGCGCGATGCCGTTTGAGAGGCACTTGACGTGAGCTCGCATCGATTTCCAGCCTCGAATGTCTCTCGAGGGCTCGTCGAATCTCGATTGGTTCCCGAGTCGAATGTTACAATGGCAGGATGCTTCCTCGTGAGTCGAAGGACCCGCGCGGTAACGGGTCGGGATATCGGGTGTGCGGGCGGGTTCGGCACCGGCGGAGATAGGAACGCGTAGTGAAGGTCTACCTGCTGTCGATCGACAACCGCCGGTTCTTCTTCTACGCGGATGCGTCGGAGGCGTCCGCGACGAGGACCTCTCGGAACGATCCCTTCCCACGAGTACCGGGATCTGGGGCCGGCTCCAGGAGCACTATCACCAGCTCAAGTCGACCTGGGACCATTCCGACTCGCGCGTCGCCCGATGGACGCGCCGAAGCTGGGAGTGGCTGCACTCCTGGTCCCATCCCGACGAATCGATGCTCGTGCGGTTGCGGTCGGCCCGACGCATCGACCTGCACCATCCCGCCTCGCGCACGGCGACCGAGGTCCGCGCCCTCTGGGCCGACTACTTGAATCATCGATGGTGGCGCCATCTCCTCTGGATGACCGCCAACGGCCTGGTCGCGCCCTTCGCCCTGGCGACTCTCTGGATCCTGCCCGGCCCCAATCTGATCGGCTACTGGTTCGCGTATCGGGCGATCCATCACTCGCTGATCGTCTGGGGAATCCGGCGGGTGCGGAAGGCCCGAATCCAGATCGAGCTGCATCCCATCGCCTCACTCGATCGGCCGATCGAGCGCAACGATGAGGGCAAGGCCAAGCACGCCGCACTCGATGGAGACGCCACAGAGCTCGACGAGCACGTGGCCTGGTCCGAGTCCGAGCCATCGGTCGTGATCGAGGGCGAGGATCGGCCCGGAGACGAAACACCGAGAAACCCCATGAACGCCGAGTCCGAAGGGTTCTGAGACAGGTGGACATGAGACTACTGAGCTATAACATTCATAAGGGAATCGGCGGACGCGATCGCCGCTATCGCCTCGAGCGGAGTCATCCGGGTCATCGAGGACGAGAACCCGGACCTCATCTGCCTCCAGGAGGTGGACCGCCACGTGGCACGGACCCGGCACGACGATCAGCCCAGGAAGCTGAGCGAAGCCCTGAATGCGGCGGCCCATCTCTACCAGCTCAACGTACGGCACAAGTCGGGCGGGTACGGTAACCTGGTCCTGTCGCGCTGGCCGATCCGCCACCACCATCATGTGTCGCTTCGGCTCAAGAAGCGGAAGCCTCGCGGCGCCCAGATGGCGGTCGTCGAGACGCCGGAAGGCCCGATCCATCTCGTGCACTGGCACCTGGGCCTGGCGGAGCGCGAACGGCACTGGCAGGTCCGGCACCTGCTCGAGCATGCGCTGTTCGGTGAATCGGCCCACTTGCCGACGTTGATCGTCGGCGACTTCAACGACTGGCTCAACACGCTGGGCAAGGGTCCGTTCCTGCACCATGGCTTCGTGCAGGCGACGGCGCCGCGGTCGCGATTTCGCTCATTCCCGGCTTACTTGCCGGTCGCCTCACTGGACAAGGCATTCTTCCGCGGCCCGGTGGAAGTCAGACACGCCCGGATCGTCCGGTCGCGACTGGCCCGCGACGCCTCCGACCACCTGCCGCTGGTCGTTGATTTCCATCTGAATCACCATGCTCCGCGATGAGTCTCGCGGTGTCGTCAAGACCCGCATCAGGGCTGACTTCCCATCGCTGCTTCGGCCTGAGCGAGCCGTCGGTCGATTTCCTCAAGGCTGCTCTTGCCGGGTTCTGCGGCACGCTCAGCCAGGAACGACATGAACCGCTCGTTCCGCGAAAGCTCGGCGACCTCCCGATCGAACGCATCGGCTGCTTCCAGAATGAATTCCACTCCATTCTCGTTTCGGATCAATACGGAGTCCACCGCGGCGAATCGCAACAGATCGTCGATACTCGGTTGCTCTTGTCTCAAGTCAATTTCTTTCATCTTTCGACTCTCTTCCCTCGGATAAAAAGCTCATTGTGTTCTTTGTGGCCGATCGAAACGATCTTAACGACAGTATCGCCCTCGATCTCATAGAACACGCGAAAATCGCCGATTCGCAACTCCCACGGAGCGAGGAGATTGACAGCCAGCCGTTTGCGACGCTTGCTCTCCACATTTGCGTCGAACAACAAATATAGCTTAATTCCGTCGATAATCCCTCGCTGTTCAAAGACCTCGTAGAATTCGAGATCGGTCTCGGCACTATGAGAAAAGACGACGTCGAATCTCATCCACAGACTTCTGTCGAGACTCGAGTGCAGGCCGTCCCTGAGGTTACATCTCTATTGTATTCGGGTGTCGTCCAGACGACCAGCGGGACATCCTCGCTACTGGGATGCGACGCCTCCGACCAGTCGCCGCTGGTCGTGGATTTCCATCTGAATCACCATGCCGCGCGGTGACGAGCGGACCATCGTTCCCTGGATGCGATGCGTTAGCACGGGATTCGCTCGCCGGTTGGCCTCTTCCCGACTCAGCGATTACAATGGAATCTGACGCGCGACCGGCTGACCTGAGCGCTCGGGCACCCGCTCCAGGCTCAGGTGGCCGACGTATCCCATGATTCCGGCATGACCTTGCTCTCCTCCGCCTGGAGCCAGCCTCGTGGACGATCCGACCCTGATCACACGAGTCGTTCTCAAGAATTACAAGAGCATCGCGCGATGCGACGTTCGCCTGCGACCGCTGATGTTCCTGGTCGGTCCCAACGGCTCGGGAAAGAGCAATTTCCTCGATGCCTTGCGGTTCGTCTCCGACGCCCTCAATACGTCGCTCGACCACGCCCTGCGCGATCGGGGAGGCATTCAGGAGGTCCGCCGCCGTTCGGGCGGCCATCCCAATCACTTCAGCATCTCCCTGGTATTTCAGCTTCCCAATGGAAACGTGGGGGAATACGAATTCCGCATCGGAGCGCGAACTCAGGGTGGTTATGAGGTTCAATGGGAAGAATGCCGCCTGAGCCCGCCCATCGCTCTGGCGGCTAAAGTCTTTTATCAAGTCCAGGCAGGAACGGTGACGGCAACCAGCCTCGCGACGCCCCCCGCGGCGGCGAGCGACCGCCTCTATCTCGTCAACGTTTCCGGGATCCGCGAGTTCCGGCCGCTCTACGACGCTCTGACTCACATGGCGTTCTATAACCTCAATCCCGACCGGATCCGGGACCTGCAAGCGCCTGATGCCGGCGAATTCCTCCGCCGCGATGGTGGCAACTTGGCCAGCGTGCTCGGGCGACTGGAGCGCGATGGCCCAGGCATCAAGGCACGCATTGAAGAATACCTCTCGAAAGTCGTGCCCGGTGTCCGAGGGGCCAAGGCCAAGGCGGTCGGTCCCAAGGAAACGATCGAGTTCCGCCAGGAGGTGGCCGGTAGCAAGCATCCCTGGCATTTCTTCGCGGCGAACATGTCAGACGGCACGTTGCGGGCACTCGGCATCCTCGTCGCGCTGCTTCAGTCGAGCAACGGCCAGGCTTTCCGTGTACCGCTGGTCGGGATTGAGGAACCTGAGATCGCGCTCCACCCCGCGGCGGCGGGCGTCTTGCGCGACAGCCTGCGCGACGCCAGCGAGACGACCCAGGTACTGGTCACCAGCCACAGCCCCGACCTTCTCGACGACCCGGAAATCCCTGATGAGTGGATCCTACCCGTCATCGCCGAGCAGGGAGAAACCAAGATCGGCCCCCTCGATGAAGCTGGGCGGAGTGCGATCCGAGATCGGCTTTACACACCGGGAGAACTTCTCAGGCTCGACCAGCTTCGACCTGAAATACCGGCCGAGCGGATTCCCGCCGCAACACCCTCCCTGTTCGCCGGAGAGGATGAGCCCTGATGCCGTCCCTGTCGATCGCGTGCATCGTGGAAGGTCACGGCGAAGTCCAGGCTGTTCTCATCCTGATCCGCCGGACCGCGGCCATCATCGATCCGGCGCTCGCGATCGATGTGAAACCGCCTTTGCGAATCTCGCGCTCCAAGCTGATTCGCGGTCAAGAACTCGAGCGAGCCGTCGAGTTCGCCGCTCGAAAAACCGGCAACCAGGGAGGCATTCTGATTCTGGTCGATTCCGACGACGATTGCCCGGCGAACTCGGCCCCGAGCTCCTCGCTCGTGCCCGCAAGGCCCGGAGCAAGTAAGTATCTTTTATTGCCTATCCCCGCATCGTAGCCGATAGTCTCCGCGAAGTTACGGATAGTATCACGGACGACGTCATAATACGCTCTGGTCGGCATGGGCCGCCTCCTTGGGAAAGAACAGCTCGCTCATCTTGGAATAATAGTGTAGATATAAGCACTATAGATTCCGTATTCTGACGGGTCCCGAGACGCGACTCGATCGCACAACGAAGGGAACCGCGCTGGCTCACGAAATCCCGAGCCGATCAATTCGCCGGGGGATGGCATCCCACGGCGACCCAGGCTTGCCGCGCCGCACCAGTGTGGGGCGGTTCAGATTCAGCGCGAGGACCGTGGCGCGGCCGGTTGGAGTCGAACCCAGGATGTGATCACCGGCTTCCGACCAGCGAAAGTGATCCGACCAGACTTGGTCCCGCGGATTGAACAGGCGAACGACCTCCCCAGAGACGGGGACCAAGGCCGCGATCCGGCAGCCCTTCGCGTCGTTGCACAGCGAGCAGGCGAGCCAGAGGTTTCCTTCCTCGGTCCGGCCGCCGAGCGCTTCCGGAATGAGGTGATCGAGTTCCATGGGCGTACCCACGACGGTCTCCTGGGTCAGACAATAGCGGCAACGGTGGCGCGCTTGGGCGGCGACCTTGGCACGCAGGGCCTTGGAGATGTAGGTTCCGCTCATCCCGCGCCGACCAGCTTCGAGACGTCATGGCCGCGCTGTTTCAACAGGGCCGCAGCCCGGGCGCGGATGAGCATGGCCCGTTCATATTGCCGCACCAGTTCGGCGAGGGCTCGATCTTCCATTTCGGTGAGTCCGTCGCGCTGCCGTTTGTGATGCAGTTTCTCCAGGCGCCGGGACATCGTCGCGGCCAGGCGGCTCCGGGCGGCTTTCCACAGGGCTTCGTCGCCGAGGTGCTCCAGTCCCGCGAGCTCCACGCTGAGCGCGTCCGAGAGTTCGTCTTGCTCCGGCATCGCCGTCGCTACGAGATCGACCAGCTCGGCTTCCACCGTGCGATTCGCCTGCTCGGCGCGACGTCGAAGCTGCGCATACAGCCGATCGGGGAGTTGAACGGTCCGTGTTTGAATGGCCATTGTCCACCCTCGCTCCTTGTCGATTCCTCGATTATAGAGACGAACGTCCGGCGAGGACGAGTCCTTCGGGCCAAGGAATCGCTCATCGGGCCGTGTATCCGGCATCGACCATGAGATGGCTGCCGGTGATAAACGAGGCTTCGTCGGAGGCCAGGAACAAGATGGCATAAGCGATCTCGCGAGGTTCGGCGCAGCGCTGGATCAGCTGGACGCCGGCCCACTGGGGATGAACATCGGCCGCGGCGCGGTCGAGCCCCATGGCCTTCGCTTGACGCTCGACGACCTGGGTCCAGACGACGCCAGGGCAAACCGCGTTGACGCGGATGTTGTCGGGCGCCAGGTCCATGGCCATGCACCGGTTCATGCCCAGGATGGCGGTCTTGGTCGTGTTGTAGGTGACGAAGTTCGGCTGGGCGATGAACGAGGAGATCGAGGCCAGGTTGACGATTGCGCCGCCGCCGGCCTTCTTGATGGCCGGTACGACGTGCTTGGCGACCAGCGCCGGCCCCATCACGTTGACGTCCAGCATCTGCCGCCATTCCTCGGGTGTGGCCTCGATCCCGCGGAGGATGAAGATCGCCGCGTTGTTGACGAGGATGTGAATCGCACCGAAGGCGGCGACGGCCTCGGCCGCCATCCGTTCCACACTCGGCTCGTCGGCCACGTCGGTGTGAACGAAGAGGGCCTTGCCACCCGATTGCTCAATCCGATCGGCGGCGTCCCGGCCGGTGGCCGCGTCGCGCTCGGCGATCACGACCGCCGCGCCCTCCTCGGCGAACAGCTCGGCCGTCGCGCGGCCGATTCCCGCTCCGGCCCCCGTGATCACGGCAACCTTCCCGCTCAATCGATTCATGACAGGTTCCTCGGAGGTTCGGTCGTAGGTCAGGCTTTCCCGCCTGAATCCGAATTCCCGTCAGGCTGAAAAGCCTGACCGACTTTCTGCTCTGGTCTCGGCGCAACGGAGCGATTATGACTCAAGAGCAGAGGAGTTTCATCATGGGCGATTCGAATGGGACGTTGAACGATCTGGAAACCGGCCGACCGTGGTCGCTCGCGGGGCTGGGCCCGTGGGCCAGTCCGACCGTGCCGCTGATCGCCATCTGGCTCGTCGCGGCGGGCCTTCGAGTCTGGAACCTCGACCGGATGAGTCTCTGGTACGATGAAGTCGTCACGATGCGGGTCGCGCGGGCTGCCAATCCGGTCGCCATGGTGCGTCTCCTCGATCGGATCGACGGGACCCGCGCACCGCTCCATCCGCTCATCCTTCACGCCTGGCTGAGACTCTTGGGTTCATCGGACCTGGCAGGACGCTCGTTCAGCGCTCTCTGCGGCCTGGTCACCGTGTTCATCACCTACCGGATCGGTCGGCGGGCATTCGATGAACGGACGGCGCTCTGGGCTGCCTGGCTGGTCGCGGTCTGTCCACCGCTGGTCTATTACTCGCAGGAAGCCCGGATGTATGCCTGGCTGGTCCTCTTGAGCGCGCCTCTCGTGGCTGGTGCTCCTATCGTTCCGTCATGCGGCGAGACCCGCCTCATGCGTGGCGTACGCCATCGTCTTGACCTCCCTGGCGTACAGTCATCCGCTAGGGCTCTTCATGATCGCGGCGCACGGCCTGGCATACGTGTTGGTCTGTCGCAACCTCGTACTGAGCTTCCGGGCGTGGCTGTTGATCCAGGCCGGCGTGGTCCTGGCGATCCTGCCCTGGCTCGGTCGTTACCTCGACCACAGCACCGATTACCCGATGCCACGCTACGCGCTCCGATTCCTGGTCGGCGTTCCGATCGAATACATCGGCGGGAACCGCCTGGTGCTCCTGGTTTGCCTGGCGATCATCGGTTGGGGATGTTTCTCTCGCGAACCGGTCGACGACCGGCGCCGGCTGGCCATCCGAGACCCGGTCGAAAACGTGATCTTGATCGTCTGGGCCGCGGTGCCTCCCGTCTTGATGTATGTCTATTCTCAGCTTGCTCAGCCGATCTTCGGTCCGTCTCGGTACCACCTCTTCAGTGCGCCGGCTTACCTGATCCTGGTGGCACACGGTGTTTCCCGACTTCCCATCTGGCTTCGCTGGCCGATCGCGGGGATCGGGCTCGCCCTCTCGATGTCCCTCCTCCAAGATTACCAGCCAAGCCTCAAGGCAGACTGGCGTGCACTCTCGACCTGGTTGATCGAGCAGCAGAGGCGAACGTCCGACGATCCGATCACCGTCGTGATCCATCCGAGCGATCGTCGCTTTCCCCGCGAGCCGCTCGAAGCGGCCCGGTATTATCTCGGCCCTCGGTTCCGCGTCATCGCGGCGGGAGAAACCACCGAATTGCCAACGAGCCCATCGACCAGGACGTATCAGGTCTATGGCCTCAGTCAGCCGGGGAAGACCGGGGATGCCGCGTTGGACATGCGGCCATTCTACGGATTGCTTGTGAAACCCCCGGCCCATACGAGCCTGGATCATTGATTATGATATGACGATCATGCGATCATCGTGAACCAGAGTCGGGACCTCAGCCGCCGCGACGGAGGAAGGCGATCAGGTCGGCCATGTCCTGGGGGGTGATGGTCTGCTCGAGTCCTTCGGGCATGAGAGATTGTCCGGTGGAGCGAAGCTGGTCGATCTCGGAGCGAAGGAGGGTGTCTTCGAGACCCTCGGCGCGGCGGAGCTTGACGGTGGTCGCGGTCTCCTCGGCGAGGAGCCCGGAAAAGACCTGGCCGCGCCGGGTGGCGGCGGTGAGGACGACGTAATCGGGCTCGATGTTTCGATTCGGGTCGAGGATGTCGCTCAGCAAAGGCTCGGGGGCGCGGCCGGCGATGCCGGAGAGATCCGGGCCGACGCGATGGCCGTGTCCTTGATGCTGGTGGCAGGTCTGGCAGTTCTTGGCGAAGACGGTCTCGCCACGATGGGGGTCGCCAGAGAGTTTGAGCGCATCCTGATAGCGCGCGAGCACGGCCGATCGCTGGGGCGGCGCGAACTTCGCGAGCACGGCCGTGGCGCGGGCCCGTAGCGTGGCGTCGGCAAGGTGGGGAAGTCGCTCTCGCGTCGCGGCGTCGAGCTCGCCAGGTGCGATCACCTGGCGCTCGAGGGCCTTGATCAGCGGTTCGGCCAGCGCGGGCGTGCCGCCCAGGGCGGTCATGAGCTTCGCGTCGGGTGGCCTGTGTGAATTCCTCCCAATGGCCAAGGACCGTATCGGCCAGCGTCGGCCTCCCAACGCGAGCGACAGCCCGCGCGGCGTCGGTCTGGATCGCGCGCGGCTGGCTGGCCCCCAACAGACCGGGGATGATGGCCTCGGCCAGGTCAGGGCGTGCACGCGCGAGGACGTCGAGGGCGATGAGCCGATCGGGGACGGGAGCGCCCGAAGTGGCCTTTGTCGACGCCAACGGCCACAGCGGAGCCAACCGGTCGAGCGGAGGTTTCAGCAAGGGCGGCGGATCCGCAAGCAGTCGATGAAGCGGTAAACCGGATCGCTCCAGTCCGTTGGCGATCCCCGCGAGGAGGATCATCGCGTCGGTTCCGTCGCCGCGGTTCCGGTCGGCGATCATTCCGAGGAGACGCGCATGGTCCGGCTCGCGGTCGCTTGCCCCGACGATCGCGGCGCATTGGTAGAGGAGCTGGCCGCGCCCTTCGGACTTTGCGATCCGGTCGCACAAAGGGATGAACGGGAGCGACGATTCGACCAATCCGCTGAGGATCGCCAGTCGCATCCAGGGGTCGGCCGCATCCCGAGCGGCGATCCGCCCCAGGGCCTCCAGCGCGGGCAGCTCGTGGTGGCAGCGATCTCCTAAAGCCAGTGCGGCCTGGAACCGGACGCGGATCGCCGGGTTGTCGGCAAGGCGGACCAGCTCCTCGGTGGTGATCTCGACGAGCCCGGACGATGCGCGCATGGCGTGCTCGCGAAGTCCCGGGTGTGGGTCGACGGCCAACCGTCGTACGATTCCCGAGTCGAGCCGGCCGATCCCGGCCAGGGTCCACACGGCATGGAGCCGTGCCAGGGGATTCGGCGACTCCTTCAGGACTGCACGGAGCCAAGGGATACTCGGCGGTTCCTCGCCTTCGCCCACGATCGCGGACATGCCTCGCTCGACCAGTAGCCGCTGCGCCGTGGTGCGCTGCCAGGCGTTGCGATTCCCGAGCAGCGCGACGAGCGTTCGATCGTCGGCTTTTCGCAAGTTCGGCCGGATCGGTGTGACCGCGGGCGCAGACTTCGGCCGAATGCGCAGATCCGCCCACGGTCGTGCCAGCGGCGGAAGTCGACGGTCCCGCGCCGACTCCGGCACGAACTGGGGATGCTCGACCAGCTCGCGGTACATGTCGACCACGTAGAGGGCCCCGTCCGGCCCGTTGGCCAGGTTGACGGGACGGAAGGCCGAGTCGGTCGCCGCCAGGAACTCACGGCCCTGTTCGACGCGACGGGCGATGAAGGTCACGCCGGACGGTTCGAGGACACGCCGATGCACCAGGTTACTGAGCGGCTCGCAGACGAAAGCATTACCGTGATACGCGGCCGGCAAGAGGCCGCCGCGCTCGATCAAAGGCCCGCAACTGGCGTTGAAGAACGCGACCGACTCGCGATTGAACCGCGGCTGCGGCGGGCTGATCGGGAAGATGCGACCGCCGTCGGACGGATCGAGGATCTCCGCGACCGACGAGGTCTCGGCCAGGTAGGGGTTGCGATCCAGCGCCTGCTGCTCCAGCACCACATGGCGGATCGGTATCGTGTTCCACGACGGGAAGCGGTTTCCCCAGTCGTCATGAGGGAGTCCGAACTGGCTGAAGCCGGCGATCGGCTCGATCTCGAAAGCGATCGGAGATCGACCGTCCTCTCCAAATCCGGTCGTGAAGGAGAAGCGCAGGTCGCGGCGGCGGATGGAGATTTCGCGGCCGGGCGGTTTGGTCGGAACGCGCACTTCACCGTCGCTCCGGCCGTTGGCGACGTAGATCTTGTTGTCCAGGCCCCGAGTGAGTCCGTTGACCCGAAGCTGCGTATTCCCCTCGCCGAAGCCGGTGAGCACGACGCGGCGTTCGTCGGCGCGGCCGTCGCCGTCGCGATCGCGCAGGAACCAGATGTTCGGCGCCGCGGTCACAAGCACGCCGCCGTAGCAGGGCAATACGCCGTTGGGAAACGGCAGCCCGTCGGCGAAGATGGTCGCGTGCTCGTAGCGGCCGTCGCCGTCGCGGTCCTCAAGACGGCGGATTCTTCCGGAGGTTGTCGCGGTCGGATAGTCGAGCATCTCGGCGACATACATCCGTCCTTCCTCGTCCCAGGCGATCGCCACCGGACTAGCCACCTCCGGCTCGGCGGCGACCAGCTCGATCGTGAGCGCGGGGTCGGCCAGCACGAAGGTCGCCAGCTCCTCGCGCGGGACGACTGGGCCTGGGCCGTCCGCCGCAATGGCTGCGGCCGCCCCCAGAAGGACCAGCATGACGCAAGTCGTAGCGTTCGGATTCATCCTCATTTCACGACCCTCTCCGGCGATCGGGACCGGTCTACGCTGGTAATCCCGCAAAGCCGGCTTGAAGATCACGTCCATTTCCCGATAAAGTTGAGGGAACAAAAATTCACAGGATTCAAGTAGAAGCATTACGTGCGCATCCCATGATTCCTTGGCTTCGGACGGGGGCTGGCGGCCACCGCGCTGGTCGGCAGCGTGAGCTTCGGGCTGATCACGCTTCTGGTGAATCATTCGTGAACCTGGTGGTGGGTTGAGGGTCAGTCGAGGCTCGAACTCGGCCGCCGTCGCCTCGGCGCGTTCCAGAGCAGCAAAGATCGCCAGGAAGCCGATCATCGGAGTCAGTCCGGCCACGAACGTCACCTGGGAGAAGGTCTTGGTCCGGTCGATCCAGTAGCCGATCGGCTGTTGTACGATCGCGTGAAACATCCAGGTGAGGAAGCTCAAGATGCCCGTCACGTTGCCCATCCGCCGCACCGACAATTCCTGAGTGAATGCGTAGTACGTCGGGAAAGATCCCAGCGAGCCGAACCCGATGACCAGCAGCGTGCCCAGGAGCAGCCAGGACGCGGGCAAGACGGCGGCCAACATGCTCAATGCGGTCAGGAGTGAGCAAATGAAGAATGTCGTCATCCGCGCCCGTGGACGGAGAAGCCCCGATTGGCCAGCCATTTGATCCAGAACCCGACCAGAAGACAGCCGACGTCCGCGGCCACGTAATAGGCCATCGAGAAATACTGGACGTCGTCCGGGCCATAGTGATGCTGTTCGCGAAGCATCTTCGGCATCCAGGCGCGGAAGTATTGCCAGCACACGTTAAGGACGATCACCACGATCGCCAGAGCGAAGAATCGCCGGATGAATGTGCTTCGACGCGATGCACTCTTGGAGAGGCCCTGGGCCGAGTCGTCCGACCCGGATTCGTCATCGTCCGGGGCCAGCTCGGGTAAGGTCGAGTCACTGAGACTCAGGTCGCTCGACCGGATGGTGGAGAGCCAGGCGATCACCCAGAACACGCCCATCGCGCCGATAACTCGAAAGGGCAACCGCCAGTCTCCGGCGCGAATCGTCCCAGGAGGAGCACGATCGCTGGCGTGGCGATCGCGCCCATCGACGCACCACTCTGGAGGATGCTGTTGCCCAGTGGCCGGTCCCGGCGCGAGAGCAACCGCTGAACGGTCACGAGCGCGCAGGGCCACTGTCCAGCCTCGAAGAAGCCCAGGAGCACGCGACAGTACAGGAGCTCGGTGTAACTGGTCACCCAGCCTGTGGCGAAACCCACGGCCGACCAGCCGAACAGCACGATCGGGTAGAGCCACCGTGGACTGAACCGGTCCGCGATGAGTCCCGTGATGATCCCCCCGGTGGCGAAGGCCAGGCCGAATCGGGACTCGATCCGGCCGTAGTCCTCATTACTCAGATTCAGATCGTGGCTGATCTCGGTCGCCTGCTGCGAGAGTGCGAGACGGTCCATGTAGTTGAGCATGGTCGCCAGCAGCATCAGCACGCAGATGCCCCAGGCTCGAAGCGTCGCCGGACGCTCGGCGATGGTTGTCGCGGTGTTCGAGTCCATTTAGCCCTCCCACGAGCGGCCGTCCCAGGCGATCACCCGCTCCAGGAACGTGGCGACATCTTGGGAGAAGATCCGGAAAAGCGTTTGCCCCTTTTCGGCGCTGGCACGCCGGGGGTCGCCGATATGGCCGGGTCTGCTACGCTCCTGCGTGATCCAGCCCCGCGAGGCCGGCTCGAACGACGCGTGCTGTGAGACCGGCTCGATCGCGTCGAGTCCACCGACGAGCTGGGGCGCCAGGTGCAAGATCATCGAGGTTTCCCACTCGCAGGCGTGTCCCATCTGATCCTGGACGATCGAGGGATCGACCTCATGCGGCTTGCTCCCCAGGAGCCAGTAAGTCGCGGACAGCAGCAGCAGGTCGTCGCGCTGTCGGTCGCGCTGGCGGGCCTCGAAGACCGCCTGCTGTCCGGGTACGATGTTGCCCCCGTGGCCGTTGAGCAGAACGATGCGGCGGAAGCCGTGGACGACCAGGTTGTCGATCAGGTCTCCCAGCAGATCGAGATACGTCCGCGGCGCGGCGGAGAGCGTACCGGGAAAGTCGAGGTGATGGTGCGAGTTCCCCAGCCAGAGCAGGGGGGTCCAGATCACCCGGTCGCCGAGGGTTTCGGCCGCGCGGCGGACGACCTCGCCGAGCAGCATGCTATCGGTGAACACCGGCAAGTGCCCCCCATGCTGCTCGACGGCCGCGATCGGCACCACGACCGGGACGTCTTTCGACGTCGCGGCCACCGCTGGCCAGCTCATGTCCTGAAGTTGCACGCCGCCTCACCTCCTCATTCCATCAGCAAAACCCGCTCGACCTTGAGAACACCCAGTGTAGTCGAGTCGGCGCGGATCACAACCCTCTTGCTGGGAGATCGATCAGGATCGAATCACGAGAGAACCCGTCTTGACTTATCGCAATTTGCGCTTATCCTTTCAGATCGGTGATTGCGCCGGTCGATGAGTGAGACATGCGAGTTATCTCCAAGAAGCGGTTGAGGCAGTTCGGGGAGGGTCGAAAAACCGATTCTCCGATGGCCGAACGGGACTTGTCCAGTTGGTACAATACAGTCAAGAAAGTCGAGTGGGATAATTTCGCGTCGCTGAGGCAGACATACGGTTCGGCCGATCAGGTCGGCAACTGCGTCGTGTTCGACGTGGGCAATAACCGCTTCCGGCTGATCGGCCGGATCAACTATTCCAAGGGCATCATCTACGTTCTGAAGGTGATGGACCACGCGGAGTACGACGAGAAGCATTGGATCGATCAGTGTGGATGCCACAAACCTCCTCCGAAGAGGCCGGTCGTGGGGAGAAAGGCACCCCCACAAGGTAAGCCAACCCCTCGCGGGCGGGATAGAGGGACGTAAACCATGGCTAACAAGACCCGGACCAAAACGCTGCCGGACACCTACTTCGCGTTGGTGAAGCAGTTCCCACTCACCCACATCCGGGACGATGACCACCTGGACGCGGCCATCACGATCATCGACCGATTGCTTCAGGAAAACCGCGACGCGGGTGCGGAGGAGTACCTGGATGCACTGACCGACCTGGTCGAAACCTATGAGGACAAACACGTCCTCATCCCGAACGCCTCCGAAGCGGACGTGTTGCGCATACTGATGGAGTCCAACCGACTGAGTCAATCGAGGCTCGCTAAAGAGGTGGGCATCTCGCAGTCCACCATCTCGGCGGTCTTGAAGGGCAGCCGGTCGCTCACGAAGGAGCACGTGGTCAAGCTCGCACAGTTCTTTCATGTCTCTCCGGCCGCCTTTCTGCCGGCTTGAAGTTACGGGTGTCTCAGTCCTCGGGCTCATCAGACTCTTGCGAAGACGGAAGGCTCCCGCTTGGGACGGTTGCAGCGGGAGGGGTCGTGATCGGGACCCTTTTCCTGATCGGATAGTGGGTTGCGATGACCGGCGTCAAGAGTCCGGCGAGGACGCCGATGATGCTGTAGATCACGATGCACTCGATCAGGGTAAGACCCGAGACGAAAAGGGGGATGACGATCCCCACCGCAAGAATTGCGCAAACGGGACACGGTACCCATGCGAAGTTGATCGCCAAAGCGCATGTGACGGCGATCAGCTTGGCCAGTGAGAACTGTCTACGAAGTCGCACCATGGGATCGCCTCAACCTTCCACACGATCGCGACTCTTGTGGTCGTCCAGGTCGCTGCTGGACAGCCGTTCGATAATCGCATCGGTCAACTCGATCTCGATGCCGAGCCATCGGCGCTTCTTCCGTTCGCAGACCGCGAATGTCGTTCCGCTGCCGCCGAAGGGATCGAGGACGACTTCACCTTCCACCGTACTCATCTCCACCACGCGGTCGAGGATCTTGGTCGAGAGGGCGTTTGCCTTGCGCTTCGACGACTTGAACTTCCCGTGCCGCACCGGCGGGATGTCGGTCCAGACATCCATCAGGTTGACCCCCATGTCGTTCATCGCGTCGCGATGACCACCGTAATCCTTGATCTCGCCCCCGCAGTGGCGACAGGTCTCGATCGGTGTGCGGATCTTCCGGAACGTCTTTGGCCTCCCCTTGGTGTAGTAGAGCAGACTGTAATGGGCCGGATAAAGCCGGCCCGGGATCGGCAGACCGAACTTGATGCTGACCGTGATCCAGTGACGGAATTGCATGTCCCTGTTATTCAGGTGATGCCCCAGCTCGATGTTCCAGCGCGGGATGTTATAGAGGAACATCGCACCACCCGGCTTCAAAATGCGGCAGCATTCGTTGATCCATCCGCGGCACCAATCCAGATAGTCGGCCTCGTTCCGCAGGTCGTTCACGCCTGCCCCGTATTCCTTGCCGAGATTGAAAGGCGGATCGGCGAAGATCGTATCGACGCACTCGTCGCGGAAGAGCGGGAGGAGCTCGGTGCAATCACCGTGAAAGAGCGCGCCGCGATCGGTGGTGAAAAGGGGGAGCAGATCTCCGCTGGCGCGGAAAGGGGAGGGATCGAAAGTTCCGTGGGATAATAACACGCGGCTTTGAGCCATCGCGGGGTCCTGGAAACGAGGGAACCTGGGGCCGTCCGGATCGAGATCGGTCCTCGAGGCGCGAAGCTCGGATCAGAAGAGGGAGGGCCATGGTCATGACTCCGCTTCCTCCACCGGCAGGAAGACCCGGAAACGAGTGCCTTGACCGGAGTCGCTCTCGACCTCGAGGCGTCCGCCGTGGTCCTGAACCATGCCATGAGTGATGCTCAGGCCCAGCCCGGTGCCGTCGCCGACCCCCTTGGTGGTGTAGAAGGGGTCGAAGATCTGGGGCAGGGCCTCGACGGAGATGCCGCAGCCGTTGTCAGCGACTTCCACGACGACCTCGCCGTCCTCGGTCACCGTGGTGATCGTGATCCGGCCGTCAGGGCGATGAGTCGTCTCGATGGCCTGGAGTGCGTTGACCAGGAGATTGAGGAAGACCTGATTGAGCTGGGCAGGTGAGCCGGCGACCGGCGGGACCTCGCCGAAATCCTCCTCGATGGTGATGCCGCGGCGATCGAGCCGGCCGCGGATCATCTCGAGCGCGGTCCGGATCGCCTCGTGCACGTCGGCCTGGTCGACCGCGGCGTGGTCCAGGCGGGCGAATCCGCGGAGGTTCTGCACGATGTCGGCCACTCGCTTGACACCCTGGCGCGTGCTCTTGATGAGCTTGCCCAGGTTCTCCTTGACATAGACCAGGTCGCACTCGTCGGCGAGGCAGGCGACCTGCCGGGTCAGCTCGGGTCGCGCGGCCTGGAGCTCGGCATGACCCTGCTCGTAGAGGCCCTGGACGTCGAGCAGGAAGCGGACATCGCGCTCGAGGACGGCCAGGTTATTGGCGATGTACGCCAGGGGGTTATTGATCTCATGCGCGACACCGGCCGAGAGCATGCCTAGCGAGGCGAGTTTCTCCGACTGGACGACGCGGCCGCGCATCTGGTGGCGCTCGATGAACTGACCGATCTGGCTGCCCAGGCTAGCCATCATGTCGAGTGTGGCATGGTCCACTGGCCGGACCTGGTGGCTGAAGAACTCCAGGACGCCGAGACACTCGCCCCGGAGCCGGATCGGCACGGCGAAGGCGGCGTGCAATCCCTCGGCGGCGGCGGCCGAGTGGTAGAGGGCGGGGTCAGGAGTCCCGCGCCCAGGGTCGGATTCGTTCGTGATGTCCGGGATCCACTGGGGCATCGAGTCGCACCAGACGAGGCCCGGAAGACGCATCCCTCGCTCCACGGCGAGCTTGCGCGTCATGGCCATGAAGCCGGACAGGTCGAGGCCCGGCCGGCGCCAGAGGGTCGCGCAACGGAGCCGCTGTGCGTGGGGATCCACTCTCCAGAACACACCGAGGTCCCAGTCCAGGCTCAGACAGATCGTCTCGAGGATCTTGGTCGCGGCCTGGCTGGGTGAGTCGGACTCGGCCAGTACGCGGGTGGTCTCGTACTGGGCCGCCAGCCGGCGCTCGGCCTTCTTTCGCCGGGTGATGTCGTGGAAGACGACGACCCCACCCTCGACCGCCCCGCGCTCGTCGCGCAGGGGGCGGCCGGTGACCAGGATCCACGTGCCGTCGTCGCGGCTGGGATAACCGATGTAGAGCTCCGCCTGGTCGGCGGCCTCGCCGCGGATGGCCCGCATGAGCGGCAGGTCCTCCACGGGGTAGGCGGTCGTCCGATCGGGGAGGAAGATCTCGTAGTGCCGCGACCAGTCCTCGGCCGGACTGTCGACCCGGCCGTGGCCGAGGATCCGCTCGGCGGCCGGGTTGAAGACCAGGAATTGCCGCTCGGCGTCGGCGACCACGACACCGTCCCCCATGCAGTCCAGGACCGACTGGAGGATGCGGGTCTGCTCGCGATACGCCACCTCCGAGCGCGCCAGCTCCTGGGCGTGCTCCTCCAGGCTCTGGTTGAGCCGGCGGATTTCCTCGACCTGTCGCAGTCCCGTCAGCGCCCTGGCCGTGTGAGAGGCGAGGGTCTCCAGGGGGCGCAGATCGAGGTGTCCGGGATCAATCGGCTGATGCGTGGCCACCTGGAGAGTGCCGAGGATCTCGTCGCTGACCATCGGCAGGACGACATGGCCACGAATGCCCGACAGGGCGACGGTGGTCGGTTCGCATCGCGGATCGGTCGTGGCGTCGGGTACGACGATCGCACGATTCTCGCGGACAGCGACCGCCAGGATGTCATCCCCCTCGAGCGGCCGCACGGTCAGGCCGACGATGCCGGTCATGCTGCCAGTGCCCCGCACGGCACGGATCACGCCCGCGTCGCGGTCCACCAGCGAGATCATCGCCAGGTCGTAACCCAGGTCGGAGCAGAACCGCAGCACGCTGTCAAAGGTCTTGTCGATGTTGTTCGGGTCTAACTGTGAGGTCGAGATGCGGAAGAAGGCGTCGAGCAGGTCGCGGAGGGCTTCCAGGGCGCGGGTCCGCTCCGAGATCCGTGCCTCGAGGGTCGCATGCGATCGGGCCAGCTCGTCGGTCATGCGGTTGAACGCCATGCTGAGCTCGCCGAGCTCGTCGGACGAATCGACCCGGCTGCGGGCGTTCAGGTCACCCGCGGCGACGGCGGCCGACGTCCGGGCCAGATGCCGGATCGGCCGCGCGAACCGGCGGGCGATGGCGTTGGAGGCGCCGAGCCCCAGCAGGAGCAGGCCGCCGCCGAGTGCCAGCAGCAGCCGGCGGAGCCGGGTGACCGGCGCGTAGGCTTCTGCGGAGTCGATCTTGGCGATCAGACCCCAGCCGGGATAGGCCGCTCCCAGCGGCCGGTAGGCGACCAGCACGTCACGATTGCGATAGTCGGTCGTCCGCCGGAAATTGAACTCCCCCGCGATCGCCGCATCCAACGAGGGGAATTGCTCCGCGGAGACCTCCGTCAAGCGTGACCCCTCGCGAGGCGGCAGGGGGAGGTGGATCCGATCGCCACTCTTCCAGCCGATCAGGACCTCTCCCGTTTCTTCCAGGCCGTGCGGATCGCTCAGGAACGTCATGACCCTTCCAAAGTCGACCACCAGCATCACGGTCCCCACGACGCGATCGGCATCACCTCGCACGATTCCTGCGAAGGCTGCGCCATAAGTGTCGTCGATCCGTCTGGGCGGGACCGCCAGACCGCCCGCCGCCCTTGACTCGAGACGGACTCGCTCCGCCTGGGGGAGTTCGCCCAGTTTACCCGCGAGCCCACTCGATGCGATGATCTGGCCCGAAGCGTCTTCCACCCAGATGGCCAGCAGGGATGTGATATTGGTTCGCACGATCGCGAGGAACCTCTCGGCGTCCTCCCGGAACTTCTGGGCGGGTAGCGTCCCGCTCGCGCGATCGACCAGGAGTGCTCGAATCGGCGACCGGTTGGCGAACCCCACAGCCCGCTCGACCTGCTGATTCAGCTCATGGAGCAGGATCTCCTGCCGATCGCCGGCCACGGTCGTGAGCCGATCCTCGACCTCGTCGCGCAGGATGGCACTCGTCGTGACGTAGGCGGCGCCGATCAACAAGGCCGTATTGATCACGACCAGGACGCCGACGAACAGCGTGAGCTTCCAGATCAGGGAAGTCCGGAAGAACGAACGCGGACTCGCAACGGACGAGCCGGCCATCGGCTGTGACGGGGCACCCGGCTTGGGGAACTCGGCGCTGTCATAAGTCGTGGACACAGGTTGAGCGAATCCTTGTGGGTGTGCCTCGGCTCTCGGCGGCAGAGGCGATATCACATCATCTCACGGCGACCTCAGCGTTGGGAACTCGGTGATCCGCAGATCGGTGCAACCATAAGGGATGAGCGTCAGTGCCTCCAGCGGCGCGGCGCTCTGGATGGGACTGCGCGGCGGCGGCGCGGCGGCGCCTCGTTCTAGACCCCAGCCCGGCAGTCGACAGCCCATGACCTTGGCAACCATCGGGGCTCCCCTGGTCGAGAACGGCATCGGGCCGACGGGGCGATCCTCGAAGAAGATCGACGGCTCCAGGATCTTGCGATCGGTCGTTTTGCGCGAGACAAACCCTTTCTGGGCTGGGTGACGATATGTGATCGATTGCTCGACGTCCTTGCGGTCGATCTGGATCGCGTAATTCCAGGGCGATTTCGGGTAAACCTCCCAGTCGGCGAACTGGGGGTTGTCCTTGACCTTCCTCCACTCCGGCTCGATCGGGAGGGCGAAGACCAGGGGGCCCCGTATGATGGCCATCGTGTCGTTGACACCCTGGTAGAGCCTCACCGACGTCCAGAATTCGAGTCTCAGGGTCTTGCTCTCGCTCCAGTGCACGTTCAGAGGGAAATGTCCACGCCATCGATGCAGATCCTCCTTGAGAATCGCGAAGGTTGCTCTCAGAGGGACGATTCTGCCATCGACGGAATAATCCAGCTCGGGGGCATCGAGAGCGGCCTCGGCCATCCATCCCGGGAGCCGAAGTCGAAGGGGAAACGTCATCGGCTCGGAGACAGTGACCGTGATCGCGACCTTATCGCGGAACGGATATTCCGTCTCGACAGTGACCTTGACCGGCTTGCCCTGGATCTTCGTCTCGATGACGCATGGGGCATAAGCGACCACGGCCAGGCCGCCATCGAGGGTCTTCATCCAGAGATGCGAGGCGAATTTGGGCCAGCCCTGATGGAGGTTGGCCGTGCAGCAGCCGAAGTTCGGTTCGAGGCCGTAGAGGTTCGAGTCGGCACCGTTGTTGACGTAGACATGCTCGCCCTTGGCCGAACAGATCACCTGATTGCACTGCTGGTCGTATTGATGGGCGGTCATGTCCTTCTTGAACGTCGCCGGTAACGCGTTGAAGGCCAGCTTCTCGAGCCGATCGCCCAGTCGCGCGTCGCCCAGGACGCCGCTCAGGACTTCGAGCGAATACATGGCCTCGACCACGGTGCAGAGCTCGGTCCCTTGCGATGGGCTGAGGCCGGCCAAATGCTCGTCGCAGGTGAAGATGCCGGTGGCCTGGCCATGATGACGGTCCAGGAGTTCGAGCATCCGGAAGATGGCATCCTTGTCCTTGGGATCGCCGGTCAGCCGGTACCGCATGCCGCCGTACTTGAGCGCCATGGCCGTGTTGACGCCGTGGGTGTCGAGCCCGAACTTTCCCTGAGTCCTGGCGGTGAACTTGAAGTCGTCGAACTGGGTGCGCGAGTCGTGGCTCTGGGCGAACGCCCTCCTTGCCAGGTCCAGGAGCCAGCGCTCTTTGGTCCGGTCGTAGAGCCAGTACAGAGAGACGGCCAGGTCGGCCACGCGGAACCGGGCCCAGCTATACATCGGCTGTTTCGAGATGACCTCATCGATCTTGTGACAACACTTCAACATCGCCGGGACGATGCGCGGGTCTCCCGTCGCTTCCTGGTATTGCGTCAGGGCTTTGAAAAGGGGGAATAGGGGCCAGATGTCATAGGGCTTGTGTTTCTGGCTGTCGCCCACGGGGCCGAGCCAGCCGTCGGGCTGCTGGTGCTCCAGGATGGAGTCGATCGCTTTCTTGACCTTGGCCTCGAGCGCGGGGTCGTCGAGCAGGTAGGCCAGGGGGACGAGGCCGTCGAGCCAGTAGGGGACGCGCTCCCAGCCCTCGGCCTTGCCGCCGAACCAGGCGCTGTCCTTGATATCGGGCCAGAACTCATCGAGGTGCCCGCTCAGGCCGTCGGCCTGGAGGCGGAGCTGGTCCTTGAGCCAGCCGGCCGGCTTGATGCTGCCCAGGGGTAAGGGCTCGAAGGCCGACGAGCGCAGACCCTGTACCGCGGCCTCGGGCGCCTCTTCGGCTCGAGTCGCAGGCATCGCGAGTCCGGCAACCAGAACCCACGTGGGCACAACGATCCCGTATCGGCAGGACATGGCGAGACTCCTCAAGTGACCGGCTGGGTCGAGGTCATTCCCCTGCAAGGTGGATTCTAGAGGGATGCCGCCGGTAACGCCAAGATCACCTCGGCGAAAGGAGTTCTGGAAGTGCGCGGTTCGTCCAGGCTGCCGAGGTGGGTGCATTGGCGTGGCGATGGCCCGGCCATGCCGGCTCGGAGGGAGCTCGTCCTGGCGGGATGAAAGGTCGGGGTGATTCGTCGATATCGCCTCGGGCGATCTCTCGGTTCTTGTCGCGCCCCGGGGACGACCTCGACCCCAGTCGCCCGACCGGGTGCCGCGATGGGTTCGTTTTGCCGATTGCGATGATCGATGGTCACGGCCGTGGGTTCGTTTTGCGAATTGCGATGGCTTCGGACCGCGGCACCGAAGAGGACCACGAGCATGATCGCCGAGACCACAGCGCGGTGAAACGGCAGCCGGGGTCCAGAAATCACCGCAGCCTCCTGGGCCGTGGGTCCATTCTGCCGATTTCGGCGATCGACCGGCGGGGCGGTGGGTTCGTTCTGGGTCGTCGTATCGACGATACCACCCGCCTCCTTGGCCAGATCGAACTCTCCCGTTCCTTCTTCTCCTATTTCCATTTTCGTCTCTGCGGTCTCCGCGTTGAGAGTTCCGATCGCCGGCACTTCGCGGGGAATCTCGGGACAAACAACCGGCGCCGGATCGTTGACCGGTTCGCGGACGTTCCCGTTCTCTGGCTGGGCGACCGACTCGGACTCGATGGCCAATGGCGGGCCTTCCGCGCCTCCCCTCGGTTCGTTCTCCACCCGGTACTCCCAGGCCGGATCGGCGGACTTTGATCAGCGTGTCGAGGCTCCGGAACAGCGACCGGCTGCACGCGAACTGGTAGCGACGCAGCCGTTCTCCCTCGGTGCTGGCGTCGAAAGACAGCCGGGCGGCTTGCTGGGCCGCGTCGGCTTCCGCCCGCGCGCCATGACCCGCGGCGATCGCCTCCAGCCGCGCGATCGCCTGGTCCGCGATGCCCCGGAGCACGGCGATCGTCGCGAGTTTCTTCGCGGGGAGCCGCTCGTCCAACTGGCGGTCGAGCTGGCCCTCGATGAGCTCCTCGAGGTCCGGAGCCTCGCCGTTGGCCCGGTTCTCCACGTACACCTCCCACTTCCAGGGGTCCAGGTCCAGCGGCCGTTTCCCCAGCAGGCGGATCGCCCTGGCCTTCTCGGCCCACCCCCAGGAGCGGTCCTGGTCGAGTGGGCGCGGAGCTCGGTCCAGCGGTCGAGCAGCCACCGGCCGCCGGCCGCCGTGGTTTCCAGGCGGAAGACGATGGCCTCGGGATGGTTCCGGATATCCAGGTGGCGTTGGCCCGCCTGGCTCTGCTGCGCCGGGACCAGGACGTTGAGGAGATCGTTCCGGAGGGAGCTGTCCCCGGCCACATTGCGGTCGCTCAGGAGCCAGTAGCCCAGGGCGGCGATCACTTCCTGCTGGCGATTCGCCTCCGCGATCGGCACGGATCCGATGATGCGGGAGAGCTGGGCGACCTCGGCGCGATCGGCCCGTTCCAGCTTCCAGGAGAACTGCACGGCCTGCTCGACCAGGAATTGCTCGACCTCGTTCTGGGGCTGAATCTCGGTGATCCAGGTCTCGACGCGCATCTGAAGGACGTCGGCATCCTCGTCGGGCAGGACTAGCGTCTTGGCGGTCATGCCGTGCTTCATGGCATTGAACCTGGAGCGGTTCTTGCCCTCGGACGTCCGTGGTCCGGTGCTCTTCTGCGCATTGCGGCGGTTGATCTCGGCCCGATCGGGCTTGGCGGTTGCGGTGGTCATGGAGGTCTGCCCCGGGAGTGGATGCAACGGAGGTCGTGACGAGTGGCCTGACGGTGTTCCTGTCGACGGTACACCTCATATAATCCGGGCGAGGTCGTGCCCAGTTGCCGAAGAATTGCCGCATGTGGCGGTATCCCGACGGCAGGGCGCCGCGATGGTTTCTACAACACATTATTGAGTCAACAGTTACATCGAAGGCTGGCGAGCTTGGGGACGCCTCGGGAAACCGTGGAGACTCGCGTTGCTGAGGTGTCGTGAGCCCGATATGCAGGATGAATCCTGGCTTCGGATGCGACACTCAGCCGAGAACGGCTTTTCGGCCGGCTTGTCCTCTGATACCTCGCGCGGTCAGAATCGAGCCATTTGGGAGGGCGAGGCTCCGTCCGAGTCTCCCTTGGCCCATGCGGCTCGCACGGAGGCTCGCCCTCCCGCGAAAGACGTCGCTCTTCACCCTGCGCGGAGTCTATCTCGCGTACAACACACTGGCCAACACCGTTGACGGCGGCATCGGGTATTGAGAGCCCTGTTCGGGCGGATCGATCATCGATCAAGCAGGCGGAGGGTGGCGGGTCTCCGGGCGACCGGGGGCTCGTCGCCGCCGCCGCGCCGCGAGGCCGGGCCGTCGCCCCTCGCCGCCCGCCCCTTGATCGGGCACCGCGCACGACTCGTGCCATCTCGGACCGATCACGCCCTCAAGCCAGGACGCCGCCGATGGGGACGCCGTCGCAAAGGCGCAAAGGGCGGCCCAGGGGGTCGATCAGTTGCCGAGCGGGGTCGACGCCGAGCAGGTGGTAGACAGTGGCGACGACGTCGGCCGGCGTGACCGGGTCGCGCGCCGGATAGGCGGCCCACCGATCGCTGGCGCCGAAGATGGTCCCTCCCCGGATGCCGGCTCCGGCGAGCACGGAGGAGAAGCAGTGCGGCCAGTGATCGCGGCCGTCGCGCCCCGCCCCGGCCCCGCCGACGACCGACTGGCCCACCCGCGGAGTCCGGCCGAACTCGCCGGTCCAGACGACCAGCGTCGAGTCGAGCAGGCCCCTGGCGGCCAGATCGTCGAGCAGGGCGCTGAAGGCCTGGTCGGCGGGGGGCATGAGACGGGTCTTCAGGTCGAGGAAGTTGCGATTGTGAGTGTCCCAGTAGACGCTGACGTTGGTGATCCCGTCGTTGGGCCAGAAGACGCTCACCAGCGGGACGCCGGCCTCGACCAGCCGGCGGGCGAGGAGGACCGTCTGGCCGTGGGTGTGTCGGCCATAACGGTCGCGGAGGCGGGGGTCTTCGCGGTCGAGGTCGAAGGCCCGCAACGCGGCGCGGTCGGTCAGCAGCGAACAGGCGCGGTCGTAGTGGGCGTCGAGGGCGGCGACGGCGGCGGACTGGGCCAGGTCGCGGGCCTGGCGGTCGACAACCCGCAAGAGCCACCGGCGGTTGTCGAGCCGGGCGGCGTCGAGGTCATCGGGCAGGCGGATGGAGGCCGCACCCCGATCGCGGAACCCCGGGAGGTTCGGGTCGTCGTCGATCGTCAGCGGGTTCCACGCCTGGCCGAGCCAGCCGGCTCCCTGGCCGTGGCTCTGTTCCACGAACCGGGGCGCGCCGTTGGGCACCTCGGGCCGCATCTGGACGAAGGGCGGCAGCGGCGACCGTTCGTGGCCCCGGTTAAGCCGCGCCAGCACGGCGCCGATGTGCGGCCAGTCCTCGCCCAACGGGGCCGCTTCGTCGCGCGGGACAGGGCGCCCGGTCAGCAGCCCATGGGTGGCGGTCAGGTGGTTGACGTCGGCATGGTGGACCGAGCGGACGACGGCCAGCCGGTGCGCCCTGCGGGCGAGCATGGGAAAGTGCTCGGAGATCATCAGCCCGGGCACGTTCGTCGGAATCGGCCTGAACTCGCCGCGGACCTCCTCGGGGGCCTCCGGCTTCAGGTCCCAGGTCTCCTGCTGTGCCGGCCCGCCCCACATGAACAGCAGAATACATGAGCGGGCGCGGCCGAAGGTCGTGGACGTCGATGCATCCGCCTGCGCGCCCGCAGCAAGGTTGGCAGCGCGAGCCCATGCAGCCCGAACCCCAGTCCTCCGGCCCGAAGCACCTCGCGCCGCGACATCGTCTGCATGGCCGACGCCTCCTTCGAGACGGTGAGGAAGGCCCCGGTGTGGGATCAACGTCCCCCATCCGACCCCACGCCGTCGCTCGTGACTACTAAAACAAGAAATCTTATCGAGAAAAACGTTGCGGCGTCTAGGCGCGACTGCTATTCTAGCGAGATCAGGCGACTTACCGTCCAAGTACCTGATAAATGAAGCACATCTGCGCACATGAGGATAAATCTATGCGATCGATCATCTCGGCCGCGGTTCGGATCATGGTGCTTTGCTATGCCGCCGTCATGGTGGGCTGTGGGGGTGCGGAGACCGGGTCTCAGGTCAAGGTCAGCGACGCGGACGTCCAGAAGCGGACGGAGGGCATCAAGGGCGCCATGAAGGCAGGCATGTACGACAATCCGAATGCCAAAACGGCCAAGGCGAAGTAGAATCCGCTGGGGCCGAACATGATCGTGGGAGGCTTAGCCGTTCCCGATCAGCCAGCGAGGGCAGGGGGTTTTTGAGCGTGGTCTGACATCATTGATTGTCATCGGTCGTCGGAGTCCTTCCAGTCGAGGAGGTCTACAATGCGATCCACGTGTGGACGCGGCTTTACCCTGATCGAATTGCTCGTCGTGATCGCGATCATCGCGGTCTTGATCGCGCTGCTGTTGCCCGCGGTCCAGTCGGCCCGCGAGGCGGCGCGGCGCGCCCAGTGCACCAACAACCTCAAGCAGATCGGCCTGGCCTTGCACAACTACCACACCGCGGCCAACGTGTTCCCGCCGGGCTGCTCGGCCAACCTCTTCACGACCAGCCCGCCGAACACCTACTATTCCTGGGTCGGCTGGAGCGCCCAGGGGTTGCTGCTCAGCCAACTGGAGCAGTCGCCGCTGTACAATGCGATCAACTTCGCTTTCGTCCCGGGCTGGGGTGGCGAGGACCCCGTCACCTCGATCACCAATACGACCGTGGAGAGGACGATCCTGTCATTCTACCTCTGCCCGTCCGACAGCAACGCTCCACGATCAACCAACATCAACAGTTATTGCGCCTCCTTCGGCACCACGGCCAACGCGTTCAACTGGGACGGCCCCTTCGGATACGGCGGATTCGGTGGCGCTGACCCGTACGTTCCGACGGGTGCCCGCAACAGCACCGGTCTGTTCACCCAGTGGGCGTCGTACGGGGTCTCGGACTGCTCCGACGGCACCTCGAACACGATCGCCTACTCCGAGGCCCTGGTGGGCGACGGCAGGGGCAACGGATACATCGGGAATAACACCCCGCCGAGCAAGTACCGGGGCAACTTCATCATGTCGCCGCCGGGGCCCAGCAACGGGTCGAACAACCTGTTCGATGCCTTCCAGAATCCGCAACTGATCCTCGGGGACCTCCAAGCATGCGCCGCGGGGTTCCAGACCACGACGACTGGGATCTCGGATATCCGCGGCCACCTTTGGTGCGACGGTGCGACGGGATATACGATGTTCAACATGCTCCAGACGCCCAACGACACCTACAATGGTTGCCGGTTCGGCTGCAGCCCGGGGTGCGACCCGAGCTACGGATTCTCCTATCCGGCCAGCAGCGCCCACCCGGGCGGGGTCAATTGCTGCTTCGGCGACGGAAGCGTGCGGTTCATCAAGAACTCAATCAATCGGATGACCTGGTGGGCCTTGGGTACGCGTTTGAATGGCGAAATCATCAGCTCCGACTCTTATTGAGGAGAGCCGACCAGCCCCCTGACGCGATGGGTGGGTCGGCCCTGCCGGCGCAAGGGGTCGACCACCGGAAGGAGGTCGTACGAATGGCGATCCCGGAGCCCGCCTCGAGCCCAGTTCCCGTGATGTCCGTTCCGCCTGCGCCCGTGCCGTCCCCTGCCGCGGGTCCGGAAGCCCTCCGCGCCGCCGGGGTGGCGCTCGACCCCAGCCCGCGCCGCCTGGCCCTATTGGCGATCGCGGCCAGCGTCCTCTCGGGGCTGGCGGCCTGGCTGGTCTGGGAGGCGGTGGCTGGCTACTTCGCCCCCCGCGCGGAGGCGAAGACGATCCTGGGGACCGAGCAGATGCTCGTCACCGTCGCGGCGCGCGAGCGTGCCGGTGTCATCGGCGGGGCGGCGGGCGCGGCCATTCTGGGCGCGGCGCTGGGTCTGGGTCTGGGCTTCGCGGGAGGCTGGGCGCGGCGGATGGCTCGTGCGGGCCTGCGCGCGGGGCTGGCCGGCGCGGTCCTCGGCATGATGGCCGGCATCGCCTCCTCCTGGGTGCTGCTGCCGGTCTTCTATCGCTACGAGAGCCCGATCTCGGGCGACCTGATTCTGCCGCTCCTGACCCAGGGTGGCGTCTGGACTCTCGTCGGTGCCACGGGTGGCGTGGCCCTGGGCCTCGGTCTCGGGGACCGCGGCCAAGCCCTCCGGGGCGCCCTCGGTGGGCTGCTCGGCGCGGCGCTGGCGGCGACCATCTTCGAGGCCGTCGGTGCTTTCGCGTTCCTTAACGACGAGACCGACCAGCCCATCTCGAAGACATGGGTCACGCGCCTACTCGTGCGGATGCTGGTCGCCGTCCTCGCCGCGGCCGGAGCGACCCTTGGAGTCCAGGCTGCGCGGGAAGAGCCGGCCGCCCGAAAGCGATATTTGATGCGAGGGGGCTTTCGAGAAGGCATTCGGGGACGGCGTCGAGATCCTCTCTCGCCTCTCGAGGGACACCTCGGAATGAAGCGGGTGTGGGGTGAGACGAAAGTCGGTGTCACGAAAGTCGGTGTCAGACACCGGGCGAAGTCCGACCCGCGCCAGAAGCGGAACCTGCCCCTCTCCCCCGAACACGGCATCGGCGCGGCGCCCGACCGCGCTGGGAGAACTTTCGGAACAACCTCGGCGATATCAGGAATCCGGGATTCGTCATCCGGGACGGAACGGGGACATTCCTCAATCAGCTTGACGGCTGGGCAATCTGGGGAACGCTCCAGCGGGCTGGGATGGCCGATCGCAGTGGGACCGTGAACGGGGACGTAGCCCTACGTTCTGCTCATACTGCCCGGTGCACGAGGGGCGGTTTACGCCAACGCTCGAATTCCGCTAACATGCCCGCATGAGGAGGAAGCCACCATCCGGGATGATCGGCGAGCCGCCTTCGGCGCGCGGTGGCCGTCCCGCCGATCCGGGCCTGCACGCCCAGCCGATCGCCAGGGAATGGGAGGATGCCGGTGAACGCTACGTCCGCAGGCGCAATCGTGAACTCGCCATACCGAACGACATGAACGGCCAGCCGGACTATGGGGGAGATGGCCACTGGCGGGCGTTCGATCCCTACAGACGAATCGGTGGGGCAAACACGACGGGCGTGGTGGACTCCGGCGTGCTGAATCTTGAGCTGTTGAAGGGTCAGAAGGGCGGACGCATCTGGCCTGAGATGAAGCTGAAGGACCGCATCGATGCAATCATCGTGCATGAGTATGATGACATCCGCGCGGGCGCTGAGCACGCCGACGCGATCAAGAATGCCGCGAAGACGGAACTGCCAATCCGCGACGAGGCGCGGCGGCTGAACCGGGCGAGGGCGCGGTAGCGGCCAGCAGCTCGGCCTTCCGCTCGAAGCCGGTCTTGGTCACGTGATATACGCTCTCTTCACCTCGGGCGAAGCTATTGCCGACGACCATCAGCCCGGCGCGGGCCAGTTCACGGTACGTTTCGCGGTTGGAATCATCCACCTCAATATCCCCGTGACGCTCGATGTGCTGGCGAAACAGGGCCAAGGCTTCGTGAGAGAGCATAGGGCACCTCCAGCGGCATCATATCCCCGACGGTCACGGGCGGAAATGTTAGTTGCCCCGTCGCCGCCGGAAGCGCTGTGTGAGGCGCACTGCGGCCCCACCGGGAACAGGAACGGGGACGCAAGTCGATTTGACCACCTCCCACGTCCTGCCCGACAGTGGTAAGGTTTCGTTCGGGCCGAGATTCGGCCTCGCCCCGGATCCGTGTCCGGGTGCGAGACAAACGCCGAGCCCAAACTGAGCCACGTCGCGGACTTGAACCCCCGCTCGTCACCGGCGGTGCCGTCGCTGGGTTCTAGAGCGCGTAACGCTTGGGTTGCGCACGCGACGGGCTCGGACGAGGCACACCCCTCATCCGCCCTTCGGGCACCTTCTGCCCACGGGCAGAAGGGGACTCATTCCGTCGCCCTCGCCCCGACGGGGAGAGGGTTGGGGTGAGGGTCGCCTCGTGCGCACGGCGAGCGTTAGGCGATCCAGAGCACTTACCTTATGGGTTGCGCACGCAATGACCGCCGAGATCCGATCCGAGCCCAAAGCGCCAGCGAGTGGATTCCGGCTGGGGCAATCCATTCACTCGCTGGCGCTTCGGGCTCGGATCAGGCGTCTGCAACCCAAGCGTTCCGCGCTCTAACCTGCTTCGGGTCGCATCGACCGAAGCGTCGGATGGCTACAGCGAACTTGGAACCCGACGCCGCCCACGGTTTAGGTCGATGGACTGGTACCTCCGACGCGCGTTCACAAGCGACCGCGGTGGCAGCCCACCGATCGATCCTATGTCGATCGCCGAGGCGACTCGCTCCCGCTGTTTCTGTTCCAAGGGCCTCTTGGCCACTCGAAGCTTCTCTGTCCGAGGCCCGCGACGGTTTCGCCGTGGGCAGGTCGAGCGTCAGCCGTGAGTATGTCTTAGCACCCCCGCTCATAGTCCCTCGACCACTAGAACCCAATCGTTAAAGCCGTCTTTGTGGGCAGTTGGGTATGAAACCGAGCGGCTGGAAGTCTTCGGTTCAGATGCCGAAATTACCGTATACGTTCCGTTCGTCGGATCATACCAGCGGAGTCCGACATGCCGCCCGCCGGTGATCGCTCTGGTATCAACCGTTATTCCGCGTCGGGTTGGGAAATAGACGACCCCTGCGGATGATGAGTATCCCGATGCGGCCTTGTCGTCACCGCTGCCGAGGCCGGTTTTCAGGAATGTTCCGTTGTCTCGCGTCCAGGACCTGTCTTGGACATAGGGATCGAGAAGTGTCCAGGCGTATTGGGCACATCGTTGCGGCGGTTCGGTGAGGACCTTCAGCCAGTCCGGCCCACCATCAAACAGCCCGGTGACGCCAAACGGCCACCACTTTTCGTGGCCAAAGTTGATCCCGGCGCCACCGCGAATGAACGTCGAATAGTTGCGTTCGCGCAGCTCCTGGTTCTGCTGGTCTTTGTAATGCGGCGCGTTGACGTACGGCGGCTCAATATCGACGACCGGATAGGTCGTGGCGCCAGCTCGGTCGTAGACTTGATCAAACTGCTCGACAGAATTGCTGCCGTAGTCGTAAACCGTGTCAGCGCTTTGTTTGAACCATTGATAACCTTTGGAGCCTTCTTCCGATACGAATTGATTGAACGACGTCGAGCCATTAGCCGGCTCGGCGATAATCAGCCTATGGGTACTCCCTTCTGTATCTTTGATGCCATGGAAAATAGCATCGAGTCCCTGCGCCGGTCCTTGATTGTACGACCACCGGAAATCGCCCATCACATGCCAGACGATGTTCGGATAACCGGCATAGCGGGTCGCCAGAGCTTTTCCAAAGTTATAGGCATTCGTCGCCCCAGCGTTGGCCACATCCGGAGTGGTGCCGGTATTGCCCCAGCTCATGAACAGTGAAAACACCACGGTCAATCGAAGCCTGGTGGCTTCTGACATGATCCAGTCCATCGAAGACCACGCCGGGCCGAACGATGAAGCATACGGTGCACCGGTAAAGAAACGTTGGCCAGCCTTGTTCTTGTACCTGTCGCCAAAGCTGTCGTTCATGTGGACCCCGAACGGCGAGACGGTCACGGCATTGAAACCGAGCGTTTTCAAGCCTTCGAGAGCATTGGTGATTTCGGCGTTGGTGCAGTTCTGTGCCATTGCCCACGAGGACATGGTCTTGAGCAGATACACATTGCCTTTCTGGTCGAGGAAACGACGATTGTCGGTACTGACACTGGCTGGCCAAGCGAAACCTGGGGTCGTCCCCGCAGCGCCTCGCACAGACGAACTTCCCGAGGCGGTTCGATCGTTCCCCGAGTTTGCACGTCCGGTCCGCGTTCCGTTTTGCGGCTGTGAGCCTGGCGTGCGAGTTGCCGCGTATGTCAGTAGCAAAGTCGCCCCGACAATCAGCGGAGACCTGAACGCGTACAGAAGACCAGGAGATCGAGCGGTCATGGAGCCCTCGTTCAGAGGTAGGAGGAGTCGTTGATCCGAAATCGTACAAATCGAGTGCGCAGATTCTCGATCATCTGCGGTGGCGAAGGAAGAGACTCGATCCGTGTGCATCGATGTGCCGCGATGCGCAAGGAGGTCTAAACGCTCCGGTTGCCATTTGCCGTGCCCCCGCAACTCACCTCGATGCGTGTGTAACCGGACCGACGGGCTAGAGTGGTGACCCCGGAGCGTAGGGAACATCGTGACTCACGTTGTATTGTGAGCGCGGCCAAGCTCCCCCCGTTTCGAGGTTGGTACTGCGCGCTTCGGTCGGATTCTATCGAAGCCACCTCGGCCCAATCAGCTTCGGTGTCGTCGGACCGAAGCAGGTTGGGATCGTTTGATTCGTCGGCCATCGACCATCAGAATTGTGGTACCGCTTGACCACGGGTGCAGGTACGACGATGATCTACAGGCAGCTCTTGAACCGCGGCGAACTAGGAGTTCGCAGCCGTCGATAACCCAGTTCGGGCACAAAGCGAGCATGAGATTCGGACTGATAGACGTGCTCTTCCTATGGGCTTCCCTATGGATCGGTATGGTGGTCGGGGGGTTACTGTCTCACCATCTTTTTGGGTACTTTCGCCCGGTTGCCGGGCTATTGGGTGCGCTATGCATGTACCTTGCCTTAGTCTACCCGGTCTACAGGGGATTGAAGCTCTATCCGATGGTTCTTCCTCGGTGCCCGTGTTGCGGGAAGTTTCAGGACGGATTTCACTTCCACGACGATGGCTGGCCTCGTGTCTGCTTTCGATGTCCCACGTGCGATGGTGAGTTTGTCGTCTGGCACAACGGACAGCCCAGCGATCAGGAGACATGGGAGAAGCCGGTTCTTGTCCTGAAATGGCCATATGCATTTGGCATATACAAGCGAGCAAAGAAACCCCAACCGGGCGATACACCGAGTACGGCCTCCGCTGACGCTCCGCCGGCATCAGCGAGCTAAGGTTCGGCCCACTGGATTTATCGAGTCGTCGGCTTTCTTGTACGTGTTGAATATGACCGGTTTCTCGGTGTCACGACGGGCTAGAGCGCGTAACGGTTGGATGGCGCACGTCCCAGGTCGATGTCCAGAACCCCCCCCGACGCCTGACGGCGTCGCCCCCCCTTCGTAAGGGGAGGATTTTGAGGCGGACTGCCCCGGTTCCTTTCCCCCCCTTGCGAAGGGGGGGCCAGGGGGGGTCTTCAGGATCGAGCTTCGATCGTCTGCAACACAACTGGTAAACGCTCTCACGAGCGCGCGTCGGTCGGATCGACCGAAGGGTCGCACGGTCGCCTTGCGCGCGTCGGTCGGATCGACCGAAGCACCTCTCCGAGAGGTGATCGTGGACGGCGATCCTCGGTCTGATGGGCGTTTCCTCGAAGCCAGTGCGTCGTTGCAGGCAGAAAGGCGCACACCTGAACCAACACTCACAGCCGAGCGCCCGTGGCTGTCCGTTTGCCATCCCGAGGCCGAGTTGCGCGGAGCGTTGTGCGCGGTTTGGGGCAAGATCGTTGAGGGTTGACACCCAGTGATGTGCCGTGATCAACGAGGGTCTGAGCGAGATCCATGGTGCGTTTCCCGTTCCGCCGTCCAGAGAGAGCAGGGAACGGAACGACAATCCGGAGTCGAGAGAAGAGGCCACCGGTACTTCGGCTGTGTGCAAACCACGGCTTCCATCGATGATCGTGATCGGAAGTCGGTCAATGATCGTGACCACTCTCACCTAGAAGTGATTAAGGAGCAAGCCGTCCTCTCGACGGAAAGAGTGCTATCGCTTTTTTCACGCCTGATTGAGCAGTCGGACCCCAATGATTACAAAATCGCATCTCTGTTTGAGGTCATAATCCAATATGATGGATAAATATTTTAAATATTTTCAAATTTTAAAAATAAACGGACACCAATTTCGTGACACCGATTGCGTCCCTGGCGAGCGGGCTCGGCAAAGGTGGGTGTCAAAAAGGCACATTACGGTCTTCGCGAAAATCGGAGAGGTCGGGAGGGCCTTCCCAGAGTACGGTGCCGTCAGGGGCGGTTACTTTGATGTTGCGGAAGCGCCCTGCGGAGTCGTAAAAGCGAAGGTTGACGGCTCCTCGCTGATTGAAATCCTCCGTGTGCGAGACGAGCAGGTGGTCGTCGAGCTCGATGCGGATGTGTTGCCCGCGCAAGGAGACTTTGATCCGGTGCCACTCGAGCGGCTGGATTGTGCCGGGACTCGACTGGATCAATTTCACCTGGCGCGTCGCGTACGACCATTGGTGGAGGTAGTGCTTGTTACCGAGTCCGCCGATATGCAACGTCCAAGACTTCCCGTCGCCGCCGTCGCGGAAGCCGCAACCGAAACCCTCAGGGCCGTCGCTCTTCCGCGCCTCATAGGTCAAGTCGTAGTCGGTCCAGTCCGTGCTGCCGAAGTCGACGAAGCCGTCTCCGAGACCTTCCTTGATGAGCTGGTCGCCCTCGACGGTCCAATGGCCGCCCTTGATGTAACGAGCGCCGCGTACCGGTCCCGCGGGAGGGATCCTGGCCGGTGACACGGTTGGTGGCAATCCATCAGCCAAGGCGAGTTGAAACTCACCGGAAAATATTCCTTCATCTCGAGTACCGCGATTGGTGCCATTGAAACCTCCTACGAGTTCATTCCCATCGAGTTTGCCTACCCACGAGGAATCCTCTTTGGCGACCTTCCAATCGATCACGCCATCTTTGAAGGTCCCTTCCGCATCATGCGACCCACGGGGCGAATCCACGACGGCCTTGAATTGACTACCCGCTCGGGCTTTGATGGTGAGCCAGAGTGCTCGTGGCCTGTCAACATCGTTCGACCACGATCCAACCCGCGCGGTGCTGGTTCCCCTCCAGGACGTCCCCGGTTGCAAAGGATCGGTCGATGATGCCGTCGACTTGCCCACCGGTGGACTTTTAGCCTCGCCCGCGGCGGGGACCGGGCTGCTGCCTGCCGCGTCGGCTCGGCCTGTCTCCGAAGGGTTGCTCTCGGCTCTCTGGGGAGAGTCTTCGAGCACAAACTTGGAGCCCTCGGGCAGAATGGTCTTGCTGATCTCACGCCCTTTCTTGTCTCGGGTCGTGATGATAATGACACCCAGCGCGATCAAGCCGAACAGGGAAGCCGCCAGGGCGATCGCCCATTTCTTCCACAGTGGCCGTTGCTCAGGATCGATGGCCGGTGCTGAATGGATCGGGCGTTCCTCCTCTCGGAACTCGATCAGACTCTTCCACGGGGTCTCGGCTGGGATGGGCTCAGCCGCTTTCTCGGCCCGGACAGCCGCTCTCCCGGCGTCCGTCGCCGGTTGAATCGGCACGGAGACCGGCCGGCCGGCGTTCGTCTGACCCGCCTGAGAGATCTCCGGCTTCGATCCGACCGATCCCGTCGCCCCCTTCTTGAAGAAAGGCATCAGGGCCTGGGCCACTTGCTTCGGCTCCTGGAACCGCCGCTCCGGCTCCTTGGCCATCATCTTGCCCACGACCACGGCCAGCTCCATCGGCACCTCCGGACGCGCCAGGTTCAATGGTGTCGCCTCCATCGAGTGGTGCGCCTGGAGGATCTCATAGAGGCTGTCGCCGTGAAAGGGCGGGCCGCCGGTCAGTAAGTAATAGAACGTGCAGCCCAGACTGTAGATGTCGGCCCGGATGTCGGCCTTGCGGGCGTTGACGATCTGCTCGGGGGCGATGAAGTCGGGCGTGCCCAGCATCTGACCCTCGTGTGTCAGGGTCCGATCCGTCGGTCCCTCGCTCTTGACCTTGGCTAACCCGAAGTCGAGCACCTTGATCAGGGCGCGACTGCCCTGGCGAGCCAGCATCAGGTTGCCGGGCTTGATGTCGCGGTGGACCATGCCGTGCTCGTGAGCGTGCTGCAAGCCCAGCGCCGCCTGGTGGACGTAGTTGCAGGCGTTGGCGACCGGCAACACACCGTAGGACTTGACCAGCCGAGCCAGGTCGAGGCCGTCGACGTACTCCATGGCCAGGACGAGGCTCTCGCCAACCCGCAGGGCCGAATAGGCGGTCACGACGTTGGGGTGGTGCAACTTGGCCGCATTGCGGATCTCGGCGAGGAAGCGGTCCAGCACCCCGCTCCGGTCCACGAGGTGGCTGCTGACGACCTTGAACACCTCCAGCCGCCCCATGAGCCTGTTCTGGGCCAGATAAACCACGCCCATCCCGCCGCGTCCGAGCTCGCGGATGACTTCATAATCGGCGTGGTCCGCCAGTCCCGGGGGCAGCGTGCTGGCCGGAGGCGGTTGAGGAGAGGCTCCGCCGCCGTCGAGCAGGGAGCGACCGGCGGTTGAGGAGATGAGGGGGGCGTGAGATTCGGGCCGGGCCTGGGCGTCGCGGAGTCGGCCCAGGAAGCTATCCGAGGTCAGCTCGGCGACCCGGCGGCGACAGGTCGGGCACGACTCCAGGTGCTTGTTGACGGATTCGGCCGTCGGATCGTCGAGCTTGCCCAGACCGTAGGCGTGCAGAGTCTGGTCGGTCGGGTGGAGGTCTGGACGAGCGCTCATCAGATCGATCTCCTATTTCGAGTGCCCGGACTCTGGGTGGGCCTCGCTTTGGCGATCCGAGGCTCGATCCCGCCTTGCTGGAACACGGCACTGTGGTCCGCTCTCACTACAGAAAGGCGCCGACCACACTCAACCTGTCGCGAAAATGCGGAATCGTTTCGAGTCTTTATGGGCTTCTCGTCGTAACCGCTTGAAGTCTCTTGACTTACCCCGGATGACGGTGATTCAACCGAGCACGTTTTTCCGAGGCTTCTCGCCGAAAACCACCTCACCCCAATCCTCTCCCCGGAGGGGCAAAGGCGATGGATCCACCTCGCCCCTCCGAGGAGAGGTCGGCCGAAGGCCGGGTGAGGGAGCCATCGAGCCGCTATCGGCCGGCGACCTCTAGCGGTTGCCGCACTCGGTGTCACGGGGCCGACCGTATGGTGGAGAGATCTGGACCAAGGAGACCGCGATCCGGCTGGGGCTGGAGTCGTGGTTGCGACACCGGGCCGGCCTCGAACCGCGTGAAGAATCTCTGGGTCGATGGCGTCCTCGCCAGGAAGGCGTCGGTTCAGCGGTCCTCTGGAGCGGCTCAACGCCCTGAGGCGGTCGCGCCGACCGGCCGGCTGAGGACCCTCTGGGGCTTCAGGGGTGCCGTCTCGCCCACCTGGAATTCGACCGACCAGACAACCGCCTTGTCGAGCCGCGCCTCCAGGCTGCCGGAGGTGGCTCGGGCGAAGGCATATTGCCAGCGTGGAGGCCCGTTCTGGCTCACCGCTTCCAGCAGGAGGATGGCCTCCGGGTCCGTCCCCTGGACATAGGCAAACACGCCACCGTCGATCCAGTCGGAGTCCGGTACCGGCACCTCTCTGGGCTCAGCACGGTAGATCGGTTTGGGGAGTATGCGCAGTTCTTCGCGGTCCGATCGGTCGGCTCTCCAGCCGGTCAGCGTGACTTTGATGCGGTCGGTGAGGCCCTTCATCTGCCTGAGCCGGGCAGCCGGGGTATCGGCGGGTGCGGGAGCGCCGGGGATATCCTTGAATTCGACTCCGGGGGTCTTGGGCGACCAGATCACGCGGCCCTCCTCGCGCGCCACCAGTTTCGCGCCGTGCGACAGGGACACGAGTTCGTGGGCGATGGACCCATTCCACGGGTAGATGCTGACCGAAGCCTCGGGCCGGCCCTTGTTGACCCACAGGACGAATACGCCGTCCGATTCCTGCAACTCGCGCGTGACGTTGCGCCAGCGTAAGGCGGGATACGGCTTCATCGCTTCCGGGGCACTCGGGTCGAGAAACACCTGGTACCAGCCGATCGACTCCTCCACCATCGCCTTGAGGGTCTTGGGCTCCTCCTTGCCCTTGTCAACGACCTGGGCGCGCAATCGCGCAGGGCCGGAGGAAATCAGCACGCACGCCAGGGAGAGAATCCAGCCGGGTCGATTTCTCATGATGACGTCCTCTCAGGGAGGGTGACCACGTGGAGCATTGCCCGGAGGGAAGGGAACGACGCTCCAAACCCGCATTGTAGGCGGCCGGCCGGTCAGCCGGAAGGGGGGCGGATCCGGCGCGCCGGTTCGTTCCGAGTCCGCACCCGGCTCGCTGGGCTCCTGGCTTACGGGGTCGAGTGCCGCATCGAGCGGGTACCCGACCCCCCACCGTCTTTCAGCATGCAATGGCCGGCGAGGGAGGCTACAAGGTCTTGAGATAGGCGATCAGGTCGTCGAGCTCCTGCTGAGTCAACTCGCCGAGGGCGGTCACGTTCTCGGGGCTGTGAGGTCCTTTGAGGGCGTCAAGAAGTGTCTTGGAGCGGCCGTCGTGGAGATAGGGGTCTTTGTCATAGGTGCCGCGAAGCGAGGGGGGATTGTATCCGCGATAGGCATCGTCGCGCTCTTCGAGTCCGGCCATGTGGATCTTGCCGTCCGTGAGCTCGGGGCCACCATGGCAGGAATTGCAGGCGGCCTTGGCGGATCGGAAGATGTCCCGGCCACGGCGAGCGGCCGGGGTGAGACTGCCGTCGGGCCCCTTGAAGGGATTCCTGGGATAATCGAGCGTATCCAGGAACGCCACGAGCGCCTTGACGTCCTGCGCCGACGGCCTGGGGCCTTGCATGCTCTTGGTGAAGGACTCGACCGTGGCGTCGTCGAGCTCGGTCTGCCAGCCATGCCAGGTCCAGGGGCTGGTGTGGGTGACCCGGCGAAGAGTCGGGACCTTCTTGCGGCTCCGCAGGTGGAACGTGCTGAGATCCTGCCGGCCGTCGTTGAGGGTGTCGAAATCCAGGCCGTTGGTGTGACCGTCGCTGTGGCAGGTGTTGCAACTGTACCACTGGTTGTGCGAGCGCGCGGCGTCGTGGAAGAGGATCTCACCGCGTCGGACTAATGAGGGTGTCTTGGGGCCACCCAGAGGGATCGTGCCCACGAGCTTGGCGGCATCGGCATCGACGACCTGGATGGCGTCGGCCAGGTAGTTCGCCACGTAGAGCGTCTTGCTATCGGGGGCGAAGGCTAACTCGGTGGGCCGGCCGCCGAGGAGGACTCGGCGGAACCGGCCGTCGTTCTTGAGCAGCTCGGCCGCGATCAGGTCGCGCGATCGATCCTCCTGCCAGGGGAGGCGCTTGCGGTCGGTCCGGAAGATCATGAGTTCGTGAGTGCCCCCGCAGCTCACGACGATCAGCTTCTGGTCCCCGCTGATGGCGACGCCATGGGCATCGGCCGCGGCCTTGCCCTGAGGGTCCAGTGAGATCGTCGCGAACGAGGGCTCGGCGCTGTTCAGATCGACCCGGGTCAAGCTGCTGGCCCAGCACCCAGCCGAGGTCGATGTTGTTCCGGGTCGTCGGGAACCGACGATTCTTCATGTTGGCGACGTAGCCCATCTTGCCGTCAGGGCTGACGGCGACCTGCCGGAGATTATCGCCGTCAATGGGGATGTTGCGGGCGACCTTCCAGGCCCGGACGTCGATCACCGAGACGTCCTGCGAACGGGCATTGCCGACCAGGAGTCTGGATTCGTCTGGCGATAAGGCGATTCCCCGCGGCTCGCGGCCGACCTCTATCCGGCCGGTGACTTTCCGTCCGGTCACGTCGACGCGGACGACCTCGTTGCTGACGCCCACGGCGACATATGCCGTCTTGCCGTCGGCCGTCAGGGCGACGCCACGCGGTTCAGGCCCGACGTCGATGCGTCCGGCCAGAGCGATCTTGTCATCCTTCAGATCGAGGACGCCCAGATCGTAGCCATACCAGTGAGTGACCACTCCGCGTCGACCGTCCCGCGACAGGGCGACCCCGGCGGGCTTTTCCCCCGTCTTCAGCTCGTGGAGCACCCGCGATGATCTCGTGTCGACCAGCGAGACAGTGCCAGCGGTCTGGTTGGCGGAGAGCAGGCGCGAGCCGTCGGCCGACAGGGCCAGTGCGATCGGCGAGCGATGCGGCTCGTCCTTCGCAGGGGATGCCGGGGTAGGACTCGTGTCGGCGGATGGTCGCGGCGCGTCGCCGCCTCGAGTCATCGCCCAGAACCCCAGAGCCACGTTGAGCGTGACCATGTAGATGATCAGGAGCGACAGGCGAATCCAAGCTCGTCGATCGGGAGTGGGAACGCGATCGCAATCACCGGTCCGGATCGCGCGAAAACGCGCAGATAGCTCCCGATTGAAGTCGGCCATCTGGGACCAAAACCGTCGATCAAACATGGGAGCACTCTCCAGGTGGTCGGCGAGTTCGGTTCGGTGGGAAAGCTCAAGCTCGGCTCAGGGCAAGTCCATTGGGGCTAACGTCGCGGGCTGCGCGTGGTCCAACCTTGGTATCAGCGACAAAACGGTCATGATGGGCCGCCACTCACATCCGGTCCACCACATCGATTCCAAGCAGACCGAGACCAAATTTCAAGGTCCTTGCGGTCAAGTCGCAGAGGGCGAGGCGGCTGTCACGGCGTTCGGGAGACTCCGCCTTGAGAACCGGGCATTCCACGTAGAACGTGCTGAAGGCGTTGGCCAGATCGAAGAGGTAGTCGGTCAGGATGTTCGGTTTCAGCTCCGAATCCGCGAGATCGAGGACTTCGGGGAGGCGGAGCAGCCGGACGCCCAGAGCCCGCTCGGCAGGATGGCTCAGTGCGATGGTGGGGCGCTGTTCTTGGATCGTTTTGGGGGTGGTCTCACATTTGCGGAAAATGTTCTGAGCCCGCGCATAGGCATACTGGAGATAGGTTGCCGTATTGCCGTTCATCGCCATCATCTTCTGCCAGTCGAAGACGTAGTCGCTGATCCGATTCTGGCAGAGATCGGCGTACTTGATGGCACCCAGTCCCACGACTACCGATACGTTGCGCTGCTCGTCGGGATCGAGCTCGGGGCTGTTCTCCTTGACGACTTTGAGTGCTTCGGCGATCGCCTCGTCTAGCAGGGACTCCAGGCCGACGACGTCGCCCTGGCGCGTCTTGAACGGGCGGCGATCGTGGCCCAGGATTGTGCCGAAGGCCACATGCTCAAAGTCGATCGAATCGTAGCCCCACTTGCGAGCCACCTCGAAGAGCTGCTTGAAATGGTCGCCCTGACGATGGTCCACGACATAGAGAACCTGATCCGGCTGCCAGGTCTGAGCGCGGTACTGGATGGTCGCCAGGTCGGTGGTCGCGTAGGTGAAGGCCCCATCGCGCTTGCGGATGAGGAACGGTGCTTCGGTCTGCTGGACGAAGACGACGATGGCCCCGTCGCTCTCGACGGCGAGCCCTTTCTTCTCGAGGTCTTCGACAATCGGGCCGAGTTGGGAATCGTAAAAGCTCTCGCCCAGTTGGACGTCGAACCGTGTGCCCAGTCGGTCGTAGATGGCTTGCAGGGCCCCGAGGCAATGGGGCATGAACTGAGTCCACAAAGCGCGATTTTCGGGATCTCCGGCGTGCAGCTTGGCGGTCTCGACCCTTGCGGCATTCTCGACGGCCGAGTCGCCCTCCTTGATCCGATCCTGGGCGAGGCGATACAGCCGGGCCAGCTCGCCCACGGGATCACTGGCGTAGTTGGACTCGTCGCGGGCGTTCTTCCAGCCCCAGAGGATCATGCCGAACTGCGAGCCCCAGTCGCCGAGATGGTTGTCGCGGATGACCCGGTGGCCGATGGCCGCGAGGATCCGGGCCAGGCTGTCGCCGATGACGGTTGACCGGAGATGTCCCACATGCATCGGCTTGGCGACGTTGGGCGAGGAGAAGTCGATCACGACCGTCCTGGCTTGAACTGGTGGAATCAAGCCAAGGCGATCGTCGCCCAGCAAGTCGCGGAGGGTCGCGGCGATCCAGGAGTCATTCAGGCGGACGTTGAGGAACCCGGGCCCGGCGACCTCGGGCGCGCCGGCTAGTGGGGCCAGGTCGACCTGACCGGCCAGCTCCTGCGCCAGGTCGCGGGGTTTACGACCGGTTGACTTGGCCAGGGCCATGCAGCCGTTGGCCTGATAATCCCCGAACTTGGAGTCAGTCGCCGGGCGCACCGCCTTCGCGAAGGCGGCCCGATCGGGGCCTTCCGGCACGGCCGAGCCGAAGATCGTCCTCAATTCCTGAAGGAGGTTCATGACGCCGCTTCGTCCTGCTGGTCGGCCGGTGACTCTTTCCAGTCGAGCTGAGGCGCATCACCCCAGATGTCTTCGAGCGCGTAATATGCCCTGTCGTCGGGCGAGAAGATGTGGACGACGAAGTCGCCGTAGTCGATCAAGGTCCATCGGCCTTCCTCGGACCCTTCGAGCCCGAGCTTGGCCTCGCCGAGCTTCTTCATCTCCTGGTCGATCTCGCTGGCGATCGCATGACTTTGGCGGCGCGAGACGGCCGTGGCGATCACGAAGAAGTTGACCAGGGGCGTGGCGTTCCGCAGGTCGAGCAAGAGGATGTCCTTGCCGCGATTATCGTCGGAGATTCGGGCGCAGATTCGCGCGTGCTCCAGCGCCACACCGAGCCGGCGCGGTTCGCGACGTTCGGTGGCGTGATGGGGAACGTCATCTTGGATCGAATGGGTGTCGCGGTTTCGGAGCGAACTCGCGCGACGGCCTGGGACGGGTTCGGAAGCGGGCAAACTCTTCGCTGTGTTGTGTTGTACCATTCCATTCTTCCGCTCAGTCGGGGATGGATCGACGGATCGAACCCCTGACTGGACTTCCTGGGACCTGGGACCAGGACTCACCCCCGCCGGTCCAGACACTCGCTCCCGGCAGGCGGTTCAACCCTCCAGTCTAACCCGCGGATCGCCGGCTGGCTATCGGGCTGTTCCGAGGCGGCGCTCGAGACCCGCTCGCCCGCGCTCGTCGACATCCACTCGGCCCGGGGAAAGGTCTGCGCACAAAGAAGGCGGACCGGTTCAGCCGGCCGCCGAGAAGGTCCATTGACCCGTCAAAGCACCCCCACGGGGACTCGAACCCCGGTCCCTTGGCTGAGAACCAAGTGACCCGACACCGTAAGTCATGCTGTATAGGGACTTACGGTGTCCCCTTCGCTCGGTAGTCACTAAAGTAGTACCGTCGTGCGGGAGTCCGCCACCTTGGATTGTATGCATCCATTCGTTGTCGGCGAGGTCTGTTCTGCGGCTCAAGGCGGTGCGATCCGGTGAATCTTCTTCTGACCTGTCATGGTGTCCTGAAAGACCAACTCGCTCCCCTTGCGAAGCTTCTGCGGAAAGACGATCAGCGTCTTGTTGTGGCGTAACTTGGCCGAGATCGCCAGGAATCCTTCCACGCCTGCGGTCGCATACAAGGCCGCGCCAAGTTGCTGGGTCGGGGCGTCTCCGGAAGTGTAGGTGTCCCAGTCCCCGGTCAATTCCTGGATCGAGGTGCCGAGCAACGACTGCTGAGAGGGAGCGGTCAGGTCCGCGACGGACTGCAAGACCAACGCTCACGTCAATCGGGACCACCTTGCTTTGATGAGGATTGGGGACGGGTTGATGGGGCGGCCCGAAGATCGCGCCAACCTCATAGAGCGCGACGAGTTGGTTCTCGCCGAGATAAAGGATCTCGAACGGCGTTGTGGCCGCATTGCCGGGATTGAACCGCGTCATCACCTGTGGCGTGTGGTCGGTCTTGAGAGCCGTTTTCCAGTGTTTGGTGGCGATCGCCCGGTACCAAACGGCATTGATCGGGCGGAGCGTCAGACGGCTGCACGCGGATAGTCTCATGAAAACATACCGAGTTTGGCCGCCATAATACGATTCCTCAGCCGTGGCTCCTCAGGCGTTCCCAACAATTCGACCGGCTTGCGCCCTCGAACGCCGAGTTGGGGCTGTGGAACCAACCCTCGGCATCATCGACAAATCCGCTAACGTCATCGAGGATCGTCGGGTCGATCGGCTTCGTCTTCATGCTAGGAGACATTCCGACTTCCTTGAACGGAACGATACTGTCAACGCCATTTGCAACATGACGGCCCTGATCCGTCAGCGAGTAAAGATTCTTGTTGCCGAGCCGGCGGAGCTGGATGAGCCGCTTATGTCGAAGTAAGGCGAGGTGGTGGCTGATACTCGGCTGGTCTATGCTGAGAGAAGTGCAAAGATCGACTACCCCGCGTTCGCCCTCAGCTAGCATCAGCAGCAGGCTCAAACGGATGGGATCTTGGACTGTTTTGAAGATGTCCACCACTTTCTTGATGTCCTTCGATCCCGCCGTCTTCCCCATCCCTTTGACAGAGATGGACTTGGCTCCAGTCTTAGCAGTACCAGACGAGGTGAGTTTCGCGGGCGACTTGTCATCCTTCGTTTTGATGGCTCCCATAACTCCCCCTTCCTACGCATTCACAGCGACATTCCGTACGAGCCCGGCGCCTCTTTGTCCAGCCCCATCGCTTGCTGTAAGATCGTCCTGCCAAACTATCCTACTCGAATTGTAATCCCGTCGCCGAATCAGATTGTCGTACGGAAGGCGGGGACCGGCACGCTCGCGATCGTCGAAACCGATTGGGCGACGGGAAAGACTCGCGCAAAAAGAAGGCGGCCCGGTTCAACCGGCCGCCCACAACGAGAATCTGCCATGGAAGCACCCCCACGGGGACTCGAACCCCGGTCCCTTGGCTGAGAACCAAGTATCCTAGGCCGCTAGACGATGGGGGCATTTGGAAGTAAATAGTATAATACACCGGTCGGGGTCGCAATCAAGACGGTTTGACGGGTTTGGAGTAGAAGCAGCGAGAGAGTCCGTGTGAAAACCGTTCGGTCCCCATGAAGAGCGGAGAATCGATGACACGAGTCCTACAAATCAAGGAAGTCGCGGAGGCCGACGTCGCGGGGATCGATCAGTTCTTTGACACAGTCCGGAAGTTGGATCGCGAGAAGGAGCTCCAGGCGGCGACCGATCAGGTGTACGAATTGTTCGATCGTCTGCTCACGGAGGGATCCTTCGAGACCTGCGACCGGATCTTGATGCGGGTCGACGTGGGCAACCTCTCTACCTCACTGTTGCGATCGGTCCTCACAATCACGGCGGCTGCCAAGGAGAAACTCAAAGCAAGAGACGATTTCTTCACACGAGTCGAGCGCGAGATGATCCGGCAGAGAGGTGAGGAAACGACGAAGAGGCTCTTGAGTAGGCTTGTCTGATCAACATGCACGGGGAAAGGCTTCGATTTTCGGCGCGGGACGTGGCCGAGCTTGCGATTCTGGTTATGCGTACGCACGACGGTCTGCATACGGGGATACTGCACCGGAATCGCGGACACTTGTACGTCCTCGATCAGGTCTGGCACAAGATGCTCAGGAGCGAATCGATTGACCGGGATTATCCTTGTGTCATACCGAGCCTGGAGCCCGAGGAGATCAACGACCTCACGGCGACATGCCGCTTGATCCATACCCGGAAACTCCAGCGCGGGACCTGGCAAGAACTCCCCTACGCTTTCCGGTATCCAACAGGCACCGGAGTGAATAAGGACGGTGAGGTGATCCTCGGTGAGGGCGTGGGTCTTACTTGCGCGACGCTGGTGGTAGCGGTGTTCGAGGCAGCGAGGGTGCCGTTCGTGGATCTCACGGGTTGGGTTGAACGGCCCGATGATGAGCCTCGTTTCCGAAAACGCCTCGATCTCATGAGGGATGGTATTCCAGGTTTCGCCCCACCAGCGGAACCCGAGCACATTGCGAGAGTTGAAGCCGAGCTCCCTTGCATTCGATTTCGTCCTGAAGAGGCCGCCGCCGCGGGGATGACAGACCGGAGGCCGGTTACATTCGATCAGGCGGAACGAGGTGGACGCTGGATTGACGAGCGGCTCACGATCGGGGTCGAGCACGCGTGCATATAGAGGACGAAAGGATGAGCGCGCGGAAAGCCGACAAGAAGCCGCCTCGATGCAGTTGGAGCCTGTCCCGAAGAAACCCGTGCCAACCGCCTGCCGATCTCTCGCCGGTCTCCTTCTCCTCGTGCCTCGATGAATCGAGCTCCAAGAGTTGATCGGCCGGTCACCTCTGAGCCCTCAGAAAGGGAAAAGCCCCCGGTTTCTGAGGAGGACAATCGTCATGGCCGGTGCTCCGATGGGTGGCGCCTTGCGACAGATCCACCGCCTGTTCGTCGACGGGACCGTGGCGGGTCTTCCCGACGGCCAGCTCCTGGATCGGTTCCTGGCGCGAGGGGACGAATCGGCATTCGCGGCTCTAGTCGAGCGGCACGGGCCGATGGTGCTGGGTACCTGCCGCGCTGTGCTCCGCAATCCGGACGATGCCGAGGACGCCTTTCAGGCCACGTTCCTGGTTCTGGTCTGCAAGGCGCGGTCGATCCGGAGCCGCGACGGGCTCGGCGGCTGGTTGCATCAGGTCGCCCACCGGATCGCCATCCAGGCCGGCGCCAAAGCGGCTCGGAAACGGCATCGTGAACGGCTCCTCGGTCCGTTGACCGTGACCGACGATCACAAACCTGAATCCGATGAGGAGTGGCGCGCGGTTCTGCATGAAGAAGTCGCCCGGCTTTCGGATAAGTACCGGCTTCCCTTATTGCTTTGCGACCTAAAGGGAAAAACCCACGCCCAGGCCGCGGTCGAGTTGAATTGCGGCGAGGCGACCGTCCGGCGGCGATTGTCGGGTGCTCGCGACTTGTTGCGCCGGCGTCTGATCCGTCGAGGAGTCGCCCTTTCCGCTGGCGCACTTGCCACGACGCTCGGCCGCTCGGCCCTGGGGAAGCTCCCTCCGGGCTGGGTGGAGGCGACCGTCAAGGCCGCCGGATCGATGAGCGCCAACGCGGCGCGGATCGCCGTCGGCGAGGTCGTCTCCGCAACGGCCGCGGACCTTGCGCAAGTCATTGCGGATCATGCTATTGAGTCAATTGAAAGTTGGTGCCGCCGTCGCAGTTTTTCTGATCGCATTGGTGGGGCTGGCCCTGGGAATCGGAACGCCCGGACAGGATCAGGGCGGGGCCAGCCAGACACTCCGAATGGAGAAAAGCCTTACCACGCCCGCCACTTCCCCGGATCGGGCCAAGGACGAGAAGCCGGTTGATCCCGATGCGTTGATCACCTATCGGGGACGGGTCCTCGACCCGTACGGACATCCCCTTGCCGGGGCTGCGTTGTCGGTGGTCCGGTACGGACCGTGGCAACCGGACCCCACGCTCCCACTCGCCACCAGCAATATCGAAGGTCGGTTCCATTTCACGTTATCGAAGTCCGTTTTCAACAGGGATTATTCTGATAATCCTTGGTTGCATGTGCCCGTCCTCGCGCGGAGGCCAGGCTATGCCTTTGGTCTCTCGCGTGGTCGGGACAATCGCGGTGAAATCACTTTGCAACTCGCAAGCGACTCTGTGCCCGTATCCGGCCGGATCATCGATCTGCAAGGGCGTCCTCTCGTTGGCGTAACCGTGACAGTCATCAGTGTGAGGGTGCCGGCCCAAGGCTCGCTCGATGGTTGGCTGAAGGCCCTCGAGGATCGGAAGGAATTCCACAACCTCGAACACGAGTTCTTGCCGACTAGTCTCTCGCCCCAGCCAGACCCGCCGATCATCCCGCCCGTGAAGTCCGGCGCGGACGGACGGTTCGTCATTCACGGCATCGGCCAGGAGCGAGTCGCGACTCTGGAGATCCATGGGGAGACTATCGAGACGGTCCAGATCGTCGTCCGGACCCGACCCGGGGCGACGATCCGCGTTCCTGGGTATGCGGGACCACTCGCCGATGAACTGATCACGATCTATGGCGCCACGTTCGAGCACGCCGCCGGTCCAACTCGTCCGATCGAAGGCGTCGTGCGCGACATCGATACCCAGAAGCCACTGGCCGGGATCATGATTCACGGCGAGCGGTCAATCGGAAACCCCATCGAGTACGTGCAGGCCATCACCGACGCTCAGGGCCGTTACCGCCTGGTGGGCTTGCCTCGCGGGCGAGAGGGATATGTTGTGGCCGTTGCACCGGTCGACTTTCCGATCCACGGCTACCTTAAGGCCGCACTCAAGGTCCCTCGGGATGAGAATCTTCCGTACTTGCGGGCTCGCGTCGAGGTGGGAGAAGCCAGCGGGACGGGGCCGATCCGGCTGGATATCAACCTCAAACGCGGGGTCTGGGTGACGGGCCGCGTCATCGAGGAGGAGACCGGGAAGCCAGTGCGGGCCCAGGTCGAGTATTTTGTCTTCGTGGACAACCCTCACCTGGACGACTATCCCGCGTTTCGATGGTCGATGATTCATCCTCAATTCGCGGGGCGAGATGGTGTGTTCCATTTCGTCGCGTTCCCCGGGCCCGGCGTGATCGCGGCCCGGGCGAAGGACGTCTATATCCAGGGTGCGGGCGTCGATACGTTCAAACACAAGCCGGAAAACGGGTTCCTCAACACGCATCCCTACAACGCCGTTCCTACGAATCACCATACCGTGGCCGAGATCGACCCGGCGACGGGCACGGTGTCGATGAATCGGGACCTCGTGCTCCAGCGTGGCCGGTCCCTGTCCGTTACCGTGCTCGGCCCCGACGGCAAACCCCTGACCGGCAATCAGGTCGCGGGGTTGAGGGACATGGGCTACTGGGAGACTCCTTCACCGGAGGCATCGTCGTACACGATCCTCAGTCTCAAGCCGGGTAAGGCCCGGGTGCTGACCTTCTTGAACTCAAAGCGTGGATTGACGGGTCAGCTCGTCCTGCGCGGGGATGAGACCAAGCCCCAAACGATTACCCTCCGGACCTGGGGGGTGTTGACCGGCCGGGTCGTGGACGACGAAGGCCAGCCCTGGAGCGTGGAGGCTCGGCTTTACCCTTTCAATCTGCCCGGGGGTTACCCCAAGATCGGCAAGGACGGTCGGTTCCGGCTCGAAGGTCTCATCCCAGGGATTTCTTACACCCTTCAGCTCCTCGAGAAGGGGACCACGCTGGGCGGATTCGTCGTCAAGGAAGTGAGAGTCGGGCCGGGTGAGGTCAGAGACATCGGTGATGTGGTGCCCCAACCGCGGAAAAACCCGTGACCAACCCCGAGGCATGCCCTCCCGATCACCTCGAAATCTCGCCTCTTTCCCAAATGTTGATCATCCGGATCCTGTCCGGCCCTCTCCCGTAAGGGTTACGATGGACGGTTTCGGAGGGATCTGGTCATGGTTGACGCTTCGATGGGCCATGCGATTCGGCAGATCGGGCGACTCTTCGAGGAGGGCACGATCGCTGGTCTGCCCGACGGCCAGCTCTTGGAACGTTTCCTCACCCAGGGCGACGAGGCCGCGTTTGCGGCGCTGGTCAGGCGCCATGGTCCCATGGTTCTGGGCACTTGCCGCGCGGTGCTCCGCGACCCGAATGATGTCGAGGATGCGTTCCAGGCCACGTTCCTCGTCCTGATTGACAAGGCCCGCTCGATTCGCGTCGGTGACGTGCTGGGCACGTGGCTTCATCGCGTGGCGCATCGGATCGCCGTCCAAGCCGGCGCCCAGACCTCTCGGCGGCGGGTCTGCGAGCGAATGGCTGGAGAGATCCGCGTCGTCGAAGACCGTCGGAACGACGAACTGGGGGACGAGAGGAGGCAGATCGTTCGCGAGGAACTCGCCCGTCTCTCGGAGAAATATCGGTTGCCCGTGTTGCTATGCGACCTGGAGGGCAAGACTTACGCTCAGGCCGCGTCGGAGTTGAACTGCGGCGAGGCGACCGTGCGACGGCGGCTCGCGGCCGCCCGCGACTTGCTCCGCTCCCGATTGGTCCGGCGCGGAGTCACCCTGTCGGCCGGAAGCCTCGCTGTCGCGTTCGGCCGGTCGCTCTGCGCCGGGGTCCCTGCCGCCTGGGTCGAGGCAACCGTCAAGGCCGCCAGACAGATGAGTTCTCACGCGGCGCGCATCGCAGTCGGCGAGATCGTGTTGACGACAGCCGCTGCTCTCGCACGCAAGTCGTTGCGCACCATGTTGCTGGGTCAATTGAGCGCGGGAGCCGCCGTGGTCGTCTTCCTGATGGTGCTCGTCGGGCTGGCCTGGGGTGTGGGGACGTTCGAGCAGGCGAAGGATCCCGCCCGGATGGAGGGCCCCCGGAATGTGATGACTCCGGCTTCCGGGAATGTCAAAGCGGATAAACCCGACGACTCGAATGGGAGCATCACGTATCGAGGTCGCGTCCTCGACGCGTCAGGACGCCCCGTTGTGGGAGCTGAGCTGTACCTGGTCCGTCGCAATATGAAGACGACGGGCAAGCCGCCCGTCCGCGCCGTCAGTGGTGCGGACGGCCGATTCCGGTTCTTGGTGCCCAAGGCGGAGTTCGATCTGTCCCGGGAGAATCCTTACCTTGTCAGTCGGAATCCTCCCTGGAGATCGGCAACGTTGCTGGCAGGTGCCCCGGGGTATGCCTTCGGACTGACCGACGATAGCGATGCGACGAAAGAATCTACTCTGAGACTGGTGCGTGACGACGTTCCCATTTCCGGCCGGATCCTCGATCTGGAAGGCCGGCCCGTCGTCGGGGCGACGGTGAAGGTGATCAGCGTCCGGCTGCCCGCACACGGGTTGCTCGGCCCCGGGCTCAAGACGCTCCAGATCGTGAACGTCAGCATGCCGCCCAAGGGGCCGGTCGATGCCTGGTTCCAGGATCTCGCCGGTTTGACCCTTGATACGTGGCTCAAGAATGTCGAGAGACAAAAGGAACTGGATACCCTGGAATACCCGTTCCTCCCCAATCACATCCCGGGACGGCCCGAGGCCGCAGTCATCCCGGATGCATCGACCGGCCCCGATGGCAGGTTTCGCATCACGGGCGTTGGCTGTGGACGAGTGGCGATCCTGGAGATTCAAGGGGCGAATATCGAGACCCGGCGAATCCGTGTCCGGACCCGACCTGGTGCCGCGACCCAGGTCCGAGGGTCCCAGAACCGGCGGATCGACGAGCCGATCACGATCTACGGGGCCAGCTTCGAACACATTGCGGGCCCCACGCGTCCCATCGAGGGCGTGGTCCGCGACCGAGAGACCGGGCGCCCTCTGGCCGGCGTCGTCATCGATAGCAGGCCCTCCCGTGGGGACCCGTTCATCCCCTCGATTGTCGAGACGACCACCGACTCACTGGGACGCTATCGACTCGTCGGCCTGCCGCTGGGGCGCGAGGGCGACATTCGAGCGCATCCCACTGGGATCATTCGCCAGCCTCGGCTTTCCCGCAGGCCAGTCACAGGACCAGGGTTCTCCTGAGCAGGTTCTCCATTACTTCATGGAACGGATTCCGGTTGGTCATCGGCCGGGATCGGCTCCGATTCCCATCGACTTCAAGCTGAGACGGGGGGTCTGGGTCACGGGGCGTGTTCTTGATAAAGCCACGCGGAAACCCGTGAGCGTGCGGGTCGAATACTTCGTCTTTGAAGATAATCCGCATGTCAGGAAAGACCTACGCCCAGTCGATTGGTGGCCTCGGACTTCGACCCGCGATGACGGGACATTTCAGTTGCTGGCGTTCCCCGGTTCGGGCCTGCTTGCCGTCGAGCGCCGGAGCGACCACTATGCGCTGGCAGTCGGGCTCGACACGATCAAGGACAAACGAAGCAATTGGCATCAACATGTGTATCCGAACATGATGCCGCCCATCGGCTATCACGTCATCAACGCGATCGACCCGGCGCCGGGCGTCTCGCACCTGACACACGACCTGCTGCTCGAGCCGGCCCGTCTCTCACCGTGACTCGCGATAGGGGGGTCTTCGTTTCGTGTGACTTCGCCCGGAGTCCCCTGGGGGCGTTGCCTTTCGGGCACCGACGCCAGCCACCCCGTCTCTCGTTCCGGTGGTCCGGTGTGGCTGGGGTTCGAGCTGGCTGAGTCGGCGCTGCCCCCGGGACCGCCCGCGGTGTCTATGGAGAATCCGGCCCGATCGGACTAGTCGAGTAGCCCGGGATGGAGGGTCGGCGACGTCCGGGAGAGAGCACCCGGGGAGGATCCGCCGGTTTCGGGATGTGGTAGTGGATCTCGTGCAGCCGCCGATAGAGGGCGGATTCGCGTTTGAGTTCGGGATCGGTTCCGACCGCTTCGATCCGCCCTGCGTTGAGCAGGACGATGCGGTCGGCGACCTGGATCGAAGCCAGGTTGTGAGAGATCACGAAGGTCGTACGTCCCTGAGAGAATTCCTCGATGGCTTTGCGGATCAGGACCTCGTCCTGGATGTCCACAGCACTGGTGGCTTCGTCGAGGATCAGGATGGCCGGATCGCGGAGCATGGCGCGCGCCAGGGCAATCCGCTGGCGCTGGCCGCCCGAGAGCCCGTATCCGCGTTCGCCGACGACCGTGTCGTACCCCTGCGGTAAAGCCATGATGAACTGGTGGGCATAGGCGCGTTCGGCCGCCTGGACGATCGCATCCCGGCTGGCGCGCGGGTCTCCGTAGGCGATGTTATTGGCGATTGTGTCCTGGAAGAGGATCGTCTCCTGGAGGACGATGCCGATCTGGCGACGCAAGCTTCGAATGGGAACGTCGCGGACATCGTGGCCGTCGATGCGCACGGACCCGGAATCGACGTCCCAGAATCGGGGGATCAAGTTCATCAACGTCGTCTTACCACAGCCGTTGGGACCCACGAGCGCGATGGTTTCGCCGTGCCGGACGCTGAGGCTCACGCCATCGAGCACGGGGGTTGTCCGGTTGTAGCTGAAGGTCACCTGATCCAGTTCGATGGTCTGACGATGCCGCGGCAGACGGGGCGCGTGCTTGAGGTCGATGACGCGTGGGGTCCGGTCCATCAGGGCGCAGATCCGATCGGCTGCGGCCGAAGCCCGCTGGATCTTCGAGTGCACGTTGGCCAGCTTCCGGATCGGATCGGAAACGCCCGCGAGCATGGCGTAGAGCGTGAAGAGGTCCTGTATCACCATCGGCTGGGCCGCCAGTTGGAGCTGGAAGAACCCGAGCTCCAGGTAGATCGTCCGGTTCAGGACCAGGTAGGAGCCGGCTAGCAGGGCGATGGCAACGGTCGTCAGCGTCAACATCTCGAGGACCGGGTCGGACATGGCGTCGATCATGGCAACGCGGACGCTCTTGCGGTATAGGTTCTTGGTCTCGTCGAAGAACCGGCGCCGCTCGACCCTCTCCATGGCGAACGCCTTGACGATCTTGATCCCCTGAAAGCTCTCCTGGAGGATCTTGTAGATCGTCGACATGCTCTCCAGCGAGCGCCGGACGGCCCGCTTCATGATCTTGCCGACCCGGTACGTCGTCGCCGCCGAGATCGGCACCAGCACCAGAGTCAACAGGGTCAGCCGCCAGTTGAGAAAGAGCGCCCGCACAGGCAGGACGCGATCCGCATAGGCTCGCGGATCAGCTTGCTCATGAGCGTATTGAGGCCCTGCCCGAAGGAGTCCATGTCGTTGGTGAACCGGGCCATCAGTTCCGAGGACCCCTGGTCGGAAAAGCTCGCCAGGTCCAGGTTGACGGTACTCCGGAAGAAGGCGTTGCGGATGCGGAACAGGGTCAACTGCATGACGTCGGCGACGAGCGTTTCCTGGAGGAAGAGGAACACCCCCTTGAAGGCCACGCCCAGCATGACCATCCCGATCAGCAAGACCAGGCTCTTGAAGCTGTCCTTGGGGAGATAGCGATTGATATAAGGCTGGACGAGCGTGTATCCCCGGAGCCATTTGCCCTGGCTCTTGATCTCGTCCTCGATGTCGACGACCCGTCGGTTCAGGGAGACCTTATCGTCCTTGCGAAGCATCGAGCTGCAATCCGCGAGCTCCTTGGATCGTGCTTCCGCCATGCGATGCTCGCGACGCAGGGCTTCGAGCCGGGCGACCTGCTCGGTGGTGGACGAATCCACTGCCTCGACGTCCCCCAGTCGGTCCTCGTGGGTCCGGAGCGCTTTCTCCTCCTCGAGCAGGTCGGCTCGGAGGACCCTGCCGCGTTCTCTGAGGTCTTCAAAGTCGCGCCGCCCGCTTCGCGCCACGTCCTGGACGCGATCGGCTTCCACCTTGCGAGCTTCCAGAACCTGAACCTCATCCTCGATCGCCTCGATTTTCTTGGCGATCCACTTCTGGGGATTCTGGTCGTCAAAGAGGATGTGGAGTAGCGGATAGACGGCGCCCAGCTCGGCGAAGAACAGTAGGGCCACCATTGCCGCGCAGCAAATGGACAGGCCAAATCGAACCTTGTAGGGCAGGGCGTATCGGACCAGGCGAGCAAAGTTTTTCATGAGATCTGGGATGACGCGGACGGGAGAACCCAAAGAGCATCCATGCATCATCGGGAACCCAGACGGGTCCCGACGTTCGGGCGGCGGATTCTTTACCACGATCGCGCAAAAGTGACAACCCGATTTCAACTTCGATCGGCGGGCGACCTGGTGTGTGGCCAGTCGGTCTTGGAAATCCCGGGGCTGGTGGTTATGATCCTGCCGACACGTATGGCGATCGCCGCGCGACGAGCGAGGAGGAAGGCCGCCAACCGTCAGGGAGGACGGGATGAATCTACTCGCCCTGGTCGAGGCTCCCGACCACGTTTGTTGCCGATACCGGATCCGTGCCTTTGCCCCGCCCCTACGGGAGTCGGGCTGGTCCTTGACCTGTGAAGGTCTCGAGAGAGGTCCGCTGGCGCGGACCTTCCAGCTCCGCCGCGCGGCTCGTTACGACGCGGTGGTCTTGCAGCGTAAACTCCTGCCGGCATGGCAGCTTCGCATCCTCCGCCAGGCCGCGCGCCACCTGGTCTTCGATTTCGACGACGCGATCCTCTACCGGGATTCGAACGACCCACGCAGGCCGGAGAGTGCGCGTCGGCTCCGGCGGTTCACCGAGACGGTCCAGCAGGCGGACACGGTCGTGGCCGGCAATGATTTCCTGGCCGATTGTGCCCTCCGCGCGGGTGCGGGGGTCGAGCGCGTCCATGTGATTCCGACCTGCGTGGATCCTCGGATCTACTCGATCGCGAGCCAGGTCGCGGCCGGAGGACATCTGGATCTGGTGTGGATCGGAACCTCCAGCACCCTGAAAGGATTGGAGCAAGCCCGCGACATCTGGTCGGCTCTGGCGAAGGCGCTGCCCTGGATGAGGCTTCGGATCATCTGCGACCGGTTCCCCGAAGATTTCCCGATGCCGATCGTCTCGATTCCCTGGGAGGAGGCAAGCGAAGCGTCCCAGCTCGCGACCGGCCAGATCGGGGTGAGTTGGCTCCCGGATGACCTCTGGAGCCGCGGCAAGTGCGGGCTCAAGGTCCTTCAATATCAAGCGGCCGGCCTGCCCATTCTGGCCAATCCGGTCGGCTGCCAATGTGAGATGGTCCGCTCGGGCGAAAACGGCGTCCTGGCCTCAACGCCGGTCGAATGGGTCGCGGCCGCGACTCGGCTGGCCGACGACCCGATGCTCCGCCGTCAGATGGGTGACACAGGTCGTCGGCGCGTGGAGGCGGATTATTCGCTGTCGGCCTGGGCTGAGACCTTTGTCAGCTCGATGACCGGCGGCTGGCGGCGACGCTCCAGCCCGACCCGGCGGGTGGATCATCCGGACGCGTCTGGCGGACGATCCCCGTTCGAAACCCAGGCGCCCCGGCTCAAACACGTTCCGAGTCTCAACCCCGTTGGCGAGCGATGAGTATTTGCACTCCTCGAGAACGATCCACCCTCGCGACCGCGACGGCGACGACCCTCCGAAGCGCAACGGGCCCCGCGTCGTCCCGCGCATGTTCAAGCCGCCGGAATGGGAGTGGACCTCGTTCGGGAAGATTGGGTGGTGGGTCCGGGCCAACTCGGGATGGCGCGACAGCCTCCTCGGTCCGGAAGGACTCCGGCTGGAAGAGTGGCGCGAAGCCGGGTGGATCACTACGGTCAAGTCGGGGCCCCATCGGATCGTCTACCGCGCGGAGCTTCCCAAGGGCGTCATCTACATCAAACACTATCTGGTTCCCAACCGGCGGGCGATCCTGCGTCAGTGGGTCCGCCGCGGCAAGGGACGGAACGAGGCCAAACGGTCCCTGCAACTGGCGACGATCGGCGTGCCCACCATCTGGCCGATCGCGCTGGGCGAACAGCGGAAGCGGAAGTTCCTGTTCGAGAACTACCTCGTGACCCCGGAGATCGCCGAGGCGATCCCGCTCGACGAGTTCGCAATGGAACAGCTCCCGCTCTGGCCCGAACCGCGGCGCCGCGTGTCCGTCAAAAGCTGGCCTCGGCCCTGGGTGTGATGACGGCAAGACTTCACGACGCCGGCTTCCTCCACGCAGACTTTCACCCCGGCAACATCCTGGTCCGATTTCTGATCGACGACGAGCCGGACCTCGTGATGATCGACCTGGACGCACTTCGACGGCGGAAGCACGTCAAATGGAAAGCCGCACGACAGAACCTCGCCCTGCTCGATCATTTCTTCTGGCTGCGGAGCAGCCGGACGGATCGCTATCGTTTCTTGAAGACTTACCTGGACAATCGGACGGAGTCGCCCCCTGGGATCCGGGATTTCGCCGGGCGGATCGAGGCCTCAACACGTGCCTGGGCCGAGCGGCTCTGGAGACGTTGGGGGCGACGTTGCCGGTCCACCAACAAGTACTTCCAGGTGATTCCCGGTCAGACATGCTGGTGCGTGGCGTCTCGCGACCTGGACCCCGGTACAATCGCCCCGTTGATCGAGGACCCCGACGCCCCGTTCCGGGACCCCGGTGCGACCGTACTGAAGGACTCGCGGACGACCACAGTCGCTGAAACGACCATGCTGGTGCGGGGGCGGCCGACTCCGGTGATCTACAAGCGGTTCAACCGCAAGAAGTGGTTGGATCCGCTGCTCAACCTGTTCCGGCCGTCGTGCGCCTGGCGGTCGTGGCAGGCCGGTCAGGACCTCGTCAGCCGGGGGATTCCGACGCCGCAAAACCTCGCGTTCCTCTCAAGACGGCGGCCGTTCCGCAGCGACCCGCTCTTCTGGTTCCTGCCCCACGAGACTTATCTGATCACCGTCAAGGAAGAGCCGGCCGTCGATCTGGCGACTTATATCAGCGAGATCCTGCCGGGGCTGCCGGCCGAGGTCCGTCGGGCGCGCATTCGCCGCCTCACGGCATCGCTGGCCCGGCTGGTCCGGTCGCTTCACGAGCGGTCGCTCTCCCATCGGGACCTGAAGGCCGCCAACATCCTGATTCGCACCGATACGCTCGATCAAGAGGATCGACTGAGCCTGATCGACCTGGTCGGGGTCCACCTGCGGCATCCGATCCCGCAGAGGCGGCGCGCCCAGAACCTGGCTCGGCTGGGCATCAGCCTGGAGAACGTCCCGGGCCGAACCCGGACCGACGCCTTGCAGTTCCTGCGCAGGTATCTCCCGTGGGGCCTGTCGCCCTTGAACGATTGGAAGTCCTTCTGGCGGTCGATCGAGCGGGCGAAGCGGACCAAGCGGTCGCGGAACCTGCGGCGCGGCCGGCCGCTTTCGTGAGAGCCGTTGGGGACTCCAAATTCGGGATTGCAGATTCCTTATAATGATCTTCTGAGAATTCGAACGATGGCATCGAGGATCGAGTGGCCGAATCGCGGAATCCGGAACTTCGAATCGGGAATCCTGAATCCGGACATGATCCGAACTCGCGGCAAGGCCGCATGAGGAGGGGAGCCGTGAGAGTCCCCAGGGATGAACGACCGATTCGCCGGCTGTCGCGTGCCATGGCGCTGCCGCTGGTCCTCGGCTGGATCGGCTGTGCGGCTCTAGACCGTGGGCAGACGCTGGTACCGACGCGTCACCACGTTCGGACCGGGCAGTTCATCCTGCTCTCGAACTTCCCGATGACGGCGGATTCACCCGCAGTCAGTTGTCTGAATGCTTTGGAGCGCGATGTGGGCCAGCACCTGGGATTCCGGCCGCCGGTCAGCGACGACCCGGTCGAAATCTACGTCCTGGACGATCGGAACGCGTTCGAGCATTTCCTCAAGTTCTACTTTCCCGAGCTGCCGTCGCGGCGGGCGTTCTTCCTGGCTCAGGGAGAGGACCGGGTCGTGTACACCTACTCCAACCCACGTCTCGAGGAGGACTTGCGCCACGAGGCGACCCACGCCCAGCTCCGCGGCGCGTTCGGCGACCTGCCGCTGTGGTTGGATGAGGGGCTCGCCGAATACTTCGAGAACGACCTGACTCTGCCGGACGCCGAGCGCCCGCGTCTGGAACAGATCGCCGCGGACCTTCGCAGCGGCTGGAACCCGAACCTCGAGCGGCTCGAATCGATGACCAACATCCGCCAGATGACCCAGCGCGACTATCGGGAGGCCTGGGGCTGGGTCCACCTGTTCCTTAACGGTCCCGAGCCGGGTCGGTCGATCTTGATGGGCTATCTCAACGAACCCGACCGGACCGGAGACAAGGCCCGCCTTTCTCCGCGCCTCGCCCAGGCGAAGATCACGAACGAACGGCTGCTCGCCCATCTCCAGAGCTTGCAACCCGGCGCCGGCGCCGCCAAGCCCAGGCCCGAGACGAGCGCTCTGCGACTGCAAAATGGACCAATCGACCCGCGGGTCGCCGAGGCACCACGCGGGATCTGGCGGCGGTTGCGGACGTGGGCGGGTTTCTGATTCCAGTGGACAAGAGGAGGGTACGCGGGGGAAAAGGAATCACTCGGTCGGTGACAACGGCTTGGCTTTCTTCGACCGTCGTTTCCGTGTCCACAACCGGCGCAGGTCGTCTGGGCCGGACGCCGTCCGAATCGCATCGAGAACCTTGCCCAGCAAGACGTGATCTTGAACCTCGCGCAGCTCCGGCATCAGGTTCAGGCCCTCGGCGCTGAGCTTCAGTTCCAGGCATGCCTCTATGCTTTCAAGCAAACCCTTCTCCCTGCCTACCCGTTCCGCAATCGTGACGAACGGCATAGGCTTCTCCTGCCGGTACGTGGTGATTTCTTGCCCGAACAGCCGATCTCGTTCCTCCGGCAGCTCCATGATCCAGTCGATGAACCGGAACAGATTGCCAGGAAGAATGACCGATCGGTTCTGATCCAACCCACCCGGTTACCGCCGCAGTTGAACCGGCACCTGGTTGATCTTGGCCGCCAGGATGAAATCGTTCTCGGTCAGCCCGTTGACGGCATGAGTCCAGAGGACGATGGTCACGCTGCGGTAACCTTCGAGATGGAGATCGGGGTGATGTCCTTCCTCCTCGGCCAGCGCGGCGACCTTGTTGAAGAAGTCGATCCCGGCCATGAAGTTCTTCACGGTCCAGGACCGGGAGATCCGTTTCCCATCCGGGTCGAGCGCCCAGCCTTCCACGTTCCGGACGGTCGCCTCGGCCTGCTCGCGGGAGAGCGGCGGTACGCCTCCCTCGCAGGGGACGCAGGTCTTTTGCGTCAATTCCGCCTGGGTCGGAGCATTCATCAGGGTCTCCTCTTCCCTCATCGAGCTGTTGTTGCGGAGCCGAGCTCGTTATCGGAAACTCTCCAGCTCGCCCGGGAAGCGTCCCTCGGCGACATCGGCAACGTATGCCGCGATGGCGTCGCGGATCTGCGGGCCGAGCTCGGCGTAGTGGCGGACAAACTTGGGCCGGAACTGCTCGATCAGCCCCAGCATGTCGTGGACGACCAGGACCTGGCCGTCGCAATGCGGCCCGGCGCCGATGCCGATGGTCGGAATGGGAAGTTGCTCGGTGATCTTCGCGGCCAGACTCGAAGGGATGCACTCCAGAACGACGGCGAACGCCCCGGCGGCGGCCACGGCCTGCGCGTCGGCGAGGATCTCGTCGGTCGAACGCTGGACCTTGTGGGCGCCCAGCCTGCGGATCGTCTGCGGTTGGAGCCCGATATGTCCCATCACGGGAATCCCGGCGTTGACCAGGGCCGTGATGGTGGTTGCCATCTTGCGGCCCCCCTCCAGCTTGACCGCCTGGCAATTCGTCTCCTTGAGGAGCCGACCGGCGGAGCGGAACCGCCTGACGCGACGAGACCTGGTAGCTGAGGAATGGCAGGTCGGCCACGACCAGGGCGCCTGCGCGGCGCGGGCGACCATTTCCGCGTGATAGACGACCTGGTCGAGGGTGACGCGGAGGGTCGTCTCCCAGCCCTGGATCACGGTCCCCAGTGAGTCGCCGACCAGCAGGCAGTCAACACCCGCCCCATCGAGCAACCGGGCCGTGGGGAAGTCGTAGGCCGTCAGGACGCTGATCCTGCGCCGGCGAGACTTCCACACTGCGAAATCGGGAATAATGACCGGCCGGACGTCAGTTGGCATGCGGAGTCATCTCGGTAACGACCAGGTCAGCAATGATGACCTCGGGACGATCCACAATGACCTTGTATCGTCGCCGCACCCCGTCGTGCAAGGCCATTCGGCGCGGGTCGGCTTGACGGTCGCCCAGATCGGCGAAGTAGCGAGCTCCCTTTCGCCGGTAGCATTCGACCAGATCGAGCGGATCCTGAACCTCTCGCTCGGCACCCCATTCCCCGGCCGCTCTCCGCGCCGCGGAAGGCGTCCACTCCAGCCGGCAGCCGCGCCGGTCGGCCTGGAACAGGAGGGCTTCCGGCGCGATGACCCAGGCGTCGGAAGGGGTCGAATTCCCAACGGCCTGGGATGCCGCGATCAGGTCTTGCCACTCGCCAGGCATTCGCCAGGTTGACCGGGCCTGGATCACGCACAGGACAATCAGCACCACGATCGTGGCGGAGCCGCGCAGGCGGCTTGCTCTGGCCAGATCATTGAGTGCGTAGCCGATTCCCGCGGCCGCCACCGGCGCCAGGATCAGGAAATAGTACTCGTGGTGGAGCTTCTGTGCCAGGATCGCGAGCGTGATGGACGCCGAGAGTCCCCAGACCCACCAGAACCGACGGCCCTCGTCCGCGACGGCCCGGCGATGGAAGAGTCCCACGATGGCCAGAACAGCTCCTAACGGTGTGAACGCTCGAATGAACAGGAACCGGACGATCAGCTCCCAGGTCTCGCGCCGCGCCAGGGCCGAAGGCACGACGAGACCCAGCCAGATGGCACGGTTGTCGGCCGATGCCAGGGAGCCGCCTCCTTCGCCGACCAGGTGGTCGGCCCAGGCGTACCACAAGAGCGCCGGCAGGAGTGTCGTGCAGGCCATGAGGATTCGGGAAGTTCGCCGTGTGCGGAAGACGGTGAAGATCAGGGGTATCAAGAGGAACCCGGCGATGATCTTGATCGCGAAGCTCAGCGCCAGGAGCAGCCAGCCGGCGACGAGCCATTGGCGGCGACCTCCGGACTCCCCACGATCCCAGCAAGCCAGGCCCGCCACGGTGGTACCCAGCATGGCGGCGTCGGGCTGGAAGGCGCGGCCATAGCGGATCGTCAGCGGGAAGATCGCAAAGGCGCCGACGGCGAAGAGCGCTACGCGAGGGCACCCGCGTCGCCTCAACAGCTCGAAGAGCCCCCAGCCCGCGGTGGTCATCGCGAGTGCCGACAGGGCCCGCCCGGCTTCTTCCAGGGTCAAGCCCGAGAGGCGTCTCAGAGCCACGACCCCGAATTCATACAGCGGAGGCTCGACGAGGAAGTAGTTCGGGAATGGTGCCGTGTCGAGCTGCGGCCGGAGAAACCCCGAACCCCGGCCGAGATTGCGCGCCGCCATGGCCGTCGGGATCTGCCGTCCCACGTAATTCTCGACGATCGGCTGGTCGATCTGGACCAGCCGGATCAGGAACAGTGCCCCCAGGAGAAGGCCCAGCAACCACCCCCCGCTGTGAGACGCCGGCGGGGTCGGAAGACACGCGTTCCTGGCATCCATTCCCAGACCCTCCATTCCCTCGCCTCGAACTCCCCGGCTCTCACAGAAACACCCATAGCTCGCGCTCCGGCCGGCAACGAATTCCTTCGTGATTTTGATGCGCCACTCGTTTCCAGACTCACCGCTCTCCGAATTCGCCGGGATGCGGAAAAACTATTTGCAATCGCCGAGGAATCGTGCCAGGATGAAGGAACGTCTCATTTCCAAATCCTCAGATCAAGAGTGTCGGTCGGTGGACTTTCGGAGCCACTGGCTACGCTCGATTCTTGCCTATGAGGGAGAGTCCTATGCTGGTCCGAGACGTCCTGGATTCCAAGGGTCGCCGCATGATCACCATCGATTGCGACGCGACGATCAGCGAGGCCATCGCGAAACTCGTTCAAAATAACATTGGTTCGCTCCCCGTCGTGGACGATGGCGGGCATCTGACCGGGATCTTTAGCGAACGCGACGTACTCCGGATCATCCACAACCGAGGTGAGGGGTTCGGCCGGCTCCGCGTCAGCGAAGTGATGACCCGCGATCCCGTGACGTGCCAGCTCGATGACGATGTGGCCGACGTGATGGGCAAGATGAGCGACCGGCATATCGCCAAGGTCCCTGTTACGACCGGCTCCCAGCTTGTCGGTATCGTCTCCGTCGGAGACGTGATCAAGGCCCTTCACGATAAGGTCCACACCGAAAACCAACATCTCATGTCCTACATCCATGGGGGTGTTTGAGGGTCGCTGGGGAAGGCGGAAGGCTGAAGAACGGCTGGCCCGGTTTTGATTGATCCTTCATCCTTCCAAAGCTGGCGGCCGATAGCGCGGGTCCCACCGGGCGGGCGTGGCTCCATTCCATCGGCTGTAGACGGCCGTGAGGTCCGCGAGCCGGTCGCGGATAACCGCCTCCAGTTGTTCCTTGCGAAACCGCCATCGCCAGTTCCCCTCGGCCTTGCCGGGGAAGTTCATGCGCGCGCGGCTATCGAGCCCGAGGATGTCCTGCATTGGGATGACGGCGGTGTCTGCGACCGAGGCGAACACCGCGCGGATCAGGCCCCAGTGAATCTCGTCGGCCGGCGTATTGGCGTACCGGAGTGCGAAAGCACGCGCGGATTCCACTTCCACCCGGGGCTGGGTCGTCGTGACCGCCGTGGAGTGGAACCAGCCGTAGGTCGTGTCATTGTCGTGGGTCCCCGTGTAAGTGAGGCAATGCGGCACGTACCGGTGGGGCAGGTGCTTCTCCGAGCCGGGGTCGGCATCGAACCCGAACTGGACGACCCGCATCCCCGGCAAGTTGAACTCGTCCCGTAGCTCCTCGACGTCCGGCGTGATCACGCCGAGATCCTCGGCGATGAGCGGGATCGAGCCCAGCCGCTCGCGGACCGCATGAAAGAAGTCGCGCCCCGGCCCGGGGACCCAGCGCCCGGTCGCCGCCGTCTCCGATCCGGCCGGGACCTCCCAGTAAGCCGCGAAGCCACGGAAGTGATCGATCCGGATGATGTCCACCCGGTTGAGCAAGCTGCGGAGCCGAGAGATCCACCACGAATATCCGTCCCTGTCATGGAGCTCCCAGCGATAAAGCGGGTTCCCCCAGAGCTGCCCCGTCTCGCTGAAGTAGTCCGGCGGAACGCCGGCCATGAACCGGGGTCTGCCGTACGTGTCGAGGTCATACAAGTCGGGGTGGGCCCAGACGTCGGCGCTGTCGTGAGCCACGAAGATCGGAATGTCGCCGATGAGGCGGATTCCTCGGGCGTGACAGGCCGTGCGGAGCTCCTGCCACTGCGTCTCAAATGTATACTGAACGAACTGGTGAAAGCGGACACCGATGTCCAGTCGCTCGCGCCATCGGGCGAGGGCCGCCGGGTCCCGATTCACCAGCTCGGGCTCCCATTCGAACCAAGGCCGGCTGTCATGGGCGTCTCGAAGGGACTGGTAGAGGACATAGTCGTCGAGCCAGAAGCGGTTCTCATCGCGAAATCGCTCGAAGGCGGGGTCCGCTCCACCCGATTGGAACCGGTCGAATGCCCGGCGAAGTAACGGGAGCTTGACCGAGGTCGCCGCATCGAAATCGACCCAGTCTGCGAGCGCCTGCGGAGTCCCGGTAATCTCCCGGGCGTCGAGCCATCCCTTCTCGACCAAACCCTCCGGACTGATCAGGAGAAGGTTTCCAGCGAACGACGAGGGCGACTGGTAGGGCGAGCCGCCGAAACCGGTCGGCCCCAGCGGCAGCATCTGCCACCACGTCTGTCCCGTCTCGGCCAAGAAGTCCACAAAGGCGTGAGCCTCAGGACCCAGGTCGCCGATCCCGAATCGGCCTGGCAGCGAGGTTGGATGCAACAGGATGCCGCTGGCCCGCGGGAGCTCCATGTCCGTTGTCTCCTGTTACCATCTCGAGAGTTGATGAGGGGATGCACGAGTCGTCATGCATCGGGTTGATCCAGGAACCACTCGACCTCCCGGCGGAAACCGACTTGATCCTCAACGTGCGGCATGTGACCCACCTCAGGCAGGACGACCGATCGTGCTCGAGCGAGTCGCTCGGCCAGGTCGCGAGCCATCCGAGGCGGGTTCACCAGATCCAGCTCGCCGACAAGGACCAGGCAAGGAACGCGGATCGCGCCGAGCCGGTCCCGGGCGTCGTGAGCGATCGCCGCGTGCGCCTGGCGGGCAAAGGCGTCAGGCTCCTGCGGCCACGGGTTTCGCTCGGCGAACTGAATCATGCCTTCCACCTGACCCGGAAGGCGATAGAACGGCGGTGCGACCAGCCAGGGGAGCACGGCGCGCGTGAACGCCGCGGCGTCGAGCATCCGCCGCAACACGACCCACGAGTCGATGACGGCCCGACGCCAGGGGTCCCCTCCGGCGTGCGTCGAGACGAGGACCAGACTCCTCACCAGGCTGGGATGACGCAATGCCAACTCCTGCGCGACCAGTCCTCCCAGCGACTGTCCGACGACATGCGCCGGGATCGCCGCTGCCGCTTCGAGCCAGCCCGCCACGTCATCAGCCATGTCCGCCGTCGTGTACGGACCGTCGGCCCGATCGCTTTGACCGGCGTCCCGCGCGTCGAGGCTCATCGTCCGAAATCTTGTCCCGAAATAGCGTTGCGATCGCGCGAATGCGCGATGGTCGCCCCCGAGTCCACTCAAGAATACGAGTGGATTGCCCTGGACTCCGACTTCCTCATAATACAACGAGCGACCTCGCACGAGGATCTTGGGCATGGACGAACCGAAATCACGGTCATTGGCTGGTTAGATCGGCATACTCGGACAAATCCGGATAAGCCCGATCCCACCAGGGTAAACAGAAACCCGAGCTTGAAAAGGGCAAAAATCGGACCGAATCTCTCTCTCTCAGTAGCGGCTGGGATCGCCCGACGCGCCGAGACCCGGATTATTCCTCGGCTCAGGTCTTGCATGCATCGTCCGTCGTGTGGTTTGATTGAGTTGGCGCTTGGCAACAAAGCACCGCACGGAGGTCGGGCAATCCGACGAGAGTTCCCAGACACGTCGAGCGGGAAAGCCTGACGGACTCACCTCCGGCAGAAGATCAAGCATCCGGTATTTGGGGAAATCGCGAGTCACGAACCTCATTTCCGACCGTAAAATGAAATAACTCGCTTTGCTCCGAACCCAGCAATCACCCATAGTTTCTACCAGCCGATGTATCATCGTCCGAAGCCATCATGACATTGGAAGTGCTGTTCTTTGGGCGGCCCGTGCGCACGACTCGTAGAAGAATACGGTGTCTAACGGAGCAAATCTCGCACTCGAGGTGACTATCCATGGAAAAACGATCAGCATGGGTGGCCTTCAGCCATCGGTGGCAGCTCTCGACGGTGCTGGGGGTCTTCCTCGGGGCCATCCTGGGGATTTCGGAGATCGCGAGGGCCGGTGATCAACCATCCCGGCAATCCACCACCCGGAAGCCGACGACCAAGGTTCCGCAGGTGGCACTCATCGACCAGGCGATCGCCGAGGCCTGGGAAAAAGCCGGAGTCAAGCCGGCACGGCCGGCGACGGACGAGGAGTTTCTCCGGCGCGCGTATCTCGATCTGCTCGGCCGGATCCCGAACATTCAGGAGGCTCGAGCCTTCCTGAATACCAAGGAGCATGACAAGCGAGGAAAGCTGGTCGTCTATTTGCTCAATCATCCCGATTTCGCCAAGAACTTCGCGACCCAATGGACAATCCTCCTGATCGGCCGTGGTAACCAGGGTCGGATGGTGAACCGCGTGGCATTGACCAACTGGCTGCGCAAGCAGTTTGGCTCGGATCGACCCTGGAACGAGGTCGTTCATGAGTTGGTCTCCTCCACGGGCTCCAACAAGGAAAACGGGGCGGTGAACTACATACTGGCCCATCTGGAAGCGGGGGCCGTCCCATTGACGTCGCGGACCACGCGGTTGTTCCTGGGTCAGCAGATCCAGTGCACCCAGTGCCATGACCACCCTTCCAACGACTGGAAACAGCTCGATTTCTGGGGGATCAACGCCTTCTTCAAGGGAATCAAGACCGAGGATGTGACCAAGTCGAACGCGACTGGCATGGAGGCGTACGATCACACCGAGGTGAGTGATGAGCCGACCGACGCTTACGTCAGCTACGACAAACGCAATGGGATGGTCGGCATCGCGTTTCCGAGGTTCCTCGATGGCCGAAAGATCAGCCAGGGTCCTGATGTGATCCGGCGCGCCGAGTTGGGCAAGCTGATCGCTGACCCGAACAACGAGGCGCTGGCCAAGGCGTTCGTGAATCGAATGTGGGCCCACTTCCTTGGGCGGGGCTTTGTCCATCCGGTGGACGACTTCGGTCCGCACAATCAGCCCAGCCATCCTGAGTTGCTCGACCAGATTGGCAAGGACTTCCGGGAGAGCGGCTACAACGTCAAGAAGCTGATCCAGTGGATCATGGCCAGCCAGGCCTACCAGCTCAGCAGCATCAAGCCCAAGGGGGGCGAGAAGGAAGAGAGCCTCTTCACTACGATGCAGCTCAAGCCGATGAGCCCGGAACAACTGTTCGACTCACTACTGACCGCAACCTCGGCTCATCGGGCCGGTGCCAGTGACGAAGGAGGTCGGAGACGCGACGCGTGGATGAAGCAGTTCCTGTTCGCCTTCGCCAATGACGAGTCGGAAGAATCGACGAACTTCCAGGGGACGATCCCCCAGGCCCTCATGATGATGAACGGCGACCTGATGAAGGAGGCCCTCTCGGGCAAGCCGGGAAGCTTCTTGTGCGACTTGATCCAGCATCCCGGTCGGCAGACGCGATCTCCAGAGAACTACATGATCGATTCTCTTTACCTGGCGGCCCTGAGCCGGCATCCCTCGTCGAGGGAGCTGACGCAGGCGCGGGAATACCTCGGAGCGTATCCTGATAGCCTCCAGGTCTTGCAAGACCTGTTCTGGGCGTTGCTGAATTCCAATGAGTTCATCCTCATCCACTAAGGACCTGACCGACCGGACGGGGCCCGTGGGTTGCCTTACCCTGCCGGGCAAGGCACACTGGCGGGCCAGCCGGATCGCTGGAGAAAGGCTCTCATGTCCGACTTACCGGGGTTCTTCGGTCCGATGACGCGACGCCACTGGCTAGGCCATATGGCCTCCGCCGCGCTGGGCGTTCCCGCGATTCAGTTCTTCTCGTCCCTTGAGGCCAACGCGGCGGCGCTTCGCAAGACTAACCGGAGCATCGTGGTGCTCTGGATGGGTGGAGGCCCCAGCCATCTGGACATCTGGGACCTGAAGCCTGACAGCGAGAAGAATGGCGGCCCCTTCCGCCCGATCGACACCTCGGCACCCGGGGTGAAGATCAGCGAGCATCTGCCCAAGGTGGCCAAGCAGATGCATCACCTGTCGATCCTCCGTTCCCTCGACTCGAAGGAGGGGAACCACGACCGGGGCCGGTATGTCATGCATACCGGGTATGTCCCCAACCCGACGGTGGTGCATCCTGGTTTCGGCTCCTACTGTGCGCTGGAGCTGGGCGAGAGGCTGTCCGATTTCACTCTGCCCCATTGTATCGCGATCAACAGCCCGGGAGTTGGGGCGGGCTTCCTCGGCATGTCTTATGCTCCGTTCGTTGTCCAGAATCCCAATGCCCCGATCGCCAACCTGAAGCCGCCCAAGGATGTCGATGAGTGGCGGATGAAGCGGCGCCTCAGCATGCTCTCGCAGGTCGAGAACCAGTTTACGGCGACGCGTAAAGCTCAGGCTGCCCTCGATCACAAGGCGGTCTACAGCAAGACGCTACGCATGATGAACTCAACGTACCAAGACGCGTTCAACCTGAGCAAGGAGTCGGATGAGGTGCGCGACGCCTACGGCCGGGGTTCCTTCGGCTCGGGCTGCTTGATGGCCCGGCGGCTGGTGGAGCAGGGCGTCACCTATGTCGAAGTCTCCCTCGACGGTTGGGACACGCACGCCAATAACTTCGACGCGCTCTCGCAACGGCTCCTCCCCGAGCTCGACAAGGGGATGTCGTCGCTGGTGGCCGACCTGGCAGCTCGTCGCCTGCTCGACACCACGACGATCGTCTGGATGGGCGAGTTCGGGCGGACGCCTCGGATCAATCAGAACGCCGGGCGCGACCACTGGCCGCGGAGCTGGTCGGTCGTTGTCGGCGGCGGTGGCATGAAGAATGGCCAGGCCGTCGGCGCGACCGACAAGGACGGCGTTGACATCGTCAACAAGCCGATCGGCGTGATGGACCTGATCGCCACACTCACCAAGTCCATGGGGATCAACCTCGAACAGCAGTATACCACCCCGCTCGGCCGCCCGATCAAGATCGTCAACGGTGGGAAGCCCGTCCAGGAGCTCTTCGGCTGATGGGTCATTCCTGCTCGAGCTGATATTCCGCCAACCGCCTGGGTGGTTGGGCAGTAGGGCCGTCCGCAAAGGGCGGCCCTCGGTTTTTTTATCGGCTCGAAGCTCCCCACGCCCTGGTCGCGCGGCCCTGACTCCACCCGACCGCGGCCAGCCCCAGTCCTCCAGCCAGCAGTGTTGGCCCGCCAGTCATCGCGGCGACTCCGAGGGCGATGGCCATCGCGGCGGCGCAGGCCGTGCGATAGCCTGCGCAGAGCGTTGCTGCGATCGCGGCCGCAGCCAACAGGAGGGCGGCGATCGCGGTTCGGTCGAGGGACGACAGATCGAGGGACAGCCCGACCCGGTGACTCTCGAGTATCAACACAGCCGGCGGCGACTGGTCATCGGTCCCCTTGGTGATTCCGATCATGGCGGTTGGCTTGCCGAAGGCACGGATCCGGGTAAGGGCCGTCGGTTCGGGGATTCCGGCCGGCGGTCGACCGTCCACGACTGCCGACTCACCGAGGTAGCTCTGGGCCGCCGTCAGGTCGTCCACGAGCCCGGCAGAGGTCACAGCATCGGCCAGGGCGATGCGGGCCGAGGGGATGCGCTCAAGGTCCGGATCGGCGGACGACTGGGCCTGCCCGGACTCGCGCCACCGGGCGCTTCTCAGGGCGATGCGGAGGGTCAGCTCATGGTTGATCAAGAGCCCGACCAACCGCTTGTGATCGCGCCCGGAGCTGCGGTCGAGCTGTCCCAGAAAACGCACGATCGACTGCAAAATCCAATCGGCGCGGTCCATCTCGAGTCGGGGCATCGTGGCGGTCTCGAAGCCCGCGGGAATCTCTGCAATGGCCACTTCAGGCGGGGCGAACAACTCCAGGAAGGATCTCGAAGGCCCGACGCCCGCCCGGGGCAGAACGGCCGACCAGCCGCTAGACGGGAGCGTCGAGGAAGTGACGGGAGCGTCGGTCTTCCAGATCACACAGACACGGTCGTCGCGCCGGCCTTCGAGGACAATCGACCACGCGCCTGGGCCCGATCGGAGGGGGATTGTGGGATTGGATTCGACGGCAGCCCAGAGAATCGAGCTGTCGGTTGGAAGCTCGATGGTCAGCATCCGGCCGCTCTCGGGGACCGTCTCGTAGATCGCGCGGCCGAGGATCGAGCGATCGGGCATAACCGTTATCATAAGGTCCTCCAGGACGACCCGAGCGTTGTCGTCCTGGGAGCTGCCCGATTCGGGGATGGCGCCGGGCAATCGTTGACGCAAGACCCACGGTGCGCGAAGCACGCGGTAGGCGCCGGCAGTCGTACCAAGATCCCGGATGAACTCTTTCGCCTGGAAGTGTGTGGCCGGATCGATCGGCTGCAAGCCGGTCGAGGCCTCCGAGGTCAGCGGGGAGCCAGTCGCGTTCACGATCGACAGGAAAGCGTCGAAGCCCCCGTTCCCCCACGGCACGACCTCGGGATAGATGATCTCTCTGTCCGCGGGCAGGGGAACCTTCGAGCGGACCACGAGCCGATGTGAGCCCCAGAGGGGACGCCTCGGTGTGATCGTCCAGCGTGCGGAGGGGCCCCGGATCTCGGGTGTTAGCTGGAAGTCCTCGCCCGAGAGATGAAACTTCGCTGGGTCGGCCCAGCCTTTAGGAATCTCGAGATGGATCGCGTCGAGCGCCCCTCCCATGACGTCGTAGCGAAGGACGGCTACCCATTGTGCGTAGTCGGAGTAGAGCGTCATCTGGCTCTCAATGGTCACCGCGACGCGCGGAGGCACCGGCTCCCAGCGAATCTCGCCGAGCCGGCTCGCGTCGTCCACCTGAAAGGCCAATCGATAGGGTGATGGCGGGGGCATGGGGGTCAAACCGTCGGCTCCCGTGAGCACCAGTTTCGAGTCGGAGGAGACCACCAGCGAAGCCGTTCCCGCCTCGGTGCCGATCCAGTTGACCCACGGAGTCCGGACTCGATGCTGGCGCGATCCGATCTCCAGAGGATCTTCGCTCAACGGGATCCACGCCACAATGCGGACGCGCCGTCGCGGCCCGGAGCCCGGACGTCCCCAGGTCAGGTGTAAGTGATGGTCGGCGGAAATGGTCCAGTCCATCAGACCATCGCCAGAGACCTGAGAGACCTGGATTCCCTCGGGCAGCATCGCTTCGGAGAGGGGAGAGTGGCCGGAGAGCTCGATCATTTCCGCGTCCAGGATCATGGCGATCCGGCCGGATTCGATTCGGAGTTGTAAGGCGGGGCGGACCTGGACCCGGCTGGGTGTCAGGCCGGTGTGGAACGTGGCGAGCAAGTCGCGCGCGAACCGGCTGGTCCCACTGAGCGTCAACGGCTCGGTGGGGAGTTGACCCCACGCCCGGACGAACGACTCGTCGTTGATCGGGTCGGTGTCGTGAAGCGGTTCGAGCCGGCCCGTCCAATCGCCGGGCCGGCGCACCCCGAGAGAACCCGTGAACCGCTCCACGCCAACGGGCTGAATTTGGGGAAGCTGTCGGATGACTTCCCCTTCGCCTCCGGGCACCATCCGCGGCCGTGCCGATCCTTCCCGCGCGGGCTCCCGCGGCCGCCAGCAGTCGATGGAAATCGTCGATCCGGGCAGCAGAGGTGGATCGATGCTGAGCAGCCACTGGCCGTCCTGGGCGTCCTCGAAGAAGACCTCGGATCGCCCGGGAGTCTGTACTGATCGGAGGATCAGGCCCGGATCGTGCGCCAGGCGAATCGTGGACAGTTCCCGGGGTTGATGGTAGGTGAACCGCGATCGAAGCCGGTCGCCGGCAGGGTGGACGTCCCAGAGCATCAGTCCGTTGAACGCTTCCCACGGCTCGGGGAACCCTCAGCGGACCGGGCCTTGCCCAGCGGATGACGAGCCGGTCGGCGGGACCCAGCAGGCCGTTGAGCGCGCGATCGGGTTTGAGTTCGATGCGGCCGCGCGCGGCCAGATCCTCCTGGGCGATATCGTCCCGGGGCGGCTCGATGATCATGCGGGCTGTCGGCATGGCATTGATGGGGAGGCCGAGCTCCTCGAAGCCACCCTCGTCCACGGTCGCGGTGGCCAGACGGTGGAGGCGCAGGACATGGCTCCCTGCTTGTGGGATCACAACCCTGGCATGGCTCCCACCCGGCAGAATCGCGACCGGACAGGATTCCCCATCCAGCGTGGCTTCGATCTCCCTCGAGAAGGAGACCGGCACCACCCACGAGAAGGGCCCCCGGCCATGGGTCACCAGCTCGATCTGGCTCTCCACGATGATGTCCGCTGCGCTAACTCTCGCGATGCGATGGACGGCCGACACGGCCGTGACCGTCGGAGGTGGCGTCGGATCCGGGCCCGCCCAGCGAGACAGACGTTCGAAATCCTCCAGGCGGAGGATGACCCGATCCACCGGCCGCTTGGGATCGAACACCCCTTCGTAGGGCAGGAGCGCCAGGATGGGAGATTCGCGATCCGGAGCCGCCGCGCGGAGCGAGTGAATCGCTCCGGTGAGCAGCAGGACCAGCGTTGCACCCACCGCGGATCGCCCCACGCGGCGTTTAATCGAGCTCTCGAGGCGAACCTCCGAGTGGTCCGGCTCGGTGCCCCGGCGTGACCTGCGGGCGAGCTCGACGATCAAGAGCGAGAGGGCCGCCACGAAACCGGCCGACGTCACGCCGGAGTATCGTTCGGGTAGAGCCGGATCCATCAATGAGCAAGCGACCGCGAACCCGGCCAAGACGATCGGCCGGCCTTGAGACAGCCGGTGACCGACGGCTAGCCAGGCTGTTGCGAGCAGCACGACGACGATCCACGCCATGACGATTCGGCCCCGGATGTCAACCAGATGGACGTAGGAATCGTCTCCCGGCCAGCCTGCTGACGAGAACCTCCACGTCGTCCGGCCCGGCGGCAACTTGAGTCGTTCGACAGCCTCATCACCGGCGGACGCCGGGGATCGTGGCGACGCTTCTCCACGCCAACGGGCCGGCGTTTGGAAGCGGTCCGTCCGGTCGGAGCCCCACGCGAGCGTCTCGGCGATCGATCCCGCCCAACGCGCCGGCTGGGCGAGACACGCCGCCTCGGAATCGGTCGTGATCAGGAGGGCGTCCGGGAATGGGACAATCGCCAGTCCGTTCTGCTGGAGCGTGGCCAACGAGATCCCCTGACGACTGACCTTGGACCGGCCGGAGACGCACGGCGATTTCGGGCCGAGACCCGCGGAGTTGAGGGCCAACCGGTCAATCACGATCGGCCAGGGTCCTCCATCCCAGCGGCTGAACCATTCGGCGAGGGTGAGTTCGGTCGGGGCGGACAGGTCGAGCCGGTCATCGAGTGCGCGGAGCCGCTCGCTGACCTGCGGCGCGGCCCGCATGAGGAACGAGCTCCAGGCCTGGCTCCACAGGCCGAGCGAGCCGCAAGGCCAGTCACCTGGATTGTTCCGGTCGTTGGCGATCAGGGCTGGCCCGCAGTCCCCGGCCTTCCAGCTCGCCGGAGTCACGATCTCCCAGACGAAAGAGAGGCAAGGGAGACCAATCTCGGGGAGCTCCGGATGGAAGAGCGTACGGTTGATTGCATTCGGGCTCTCAGTGGCATAGTCGATGAGGATCGTGCTGGATCGAGGGCCTGGGCCCGAGGTGAGGGACGGCAACAGGAGGCGCGGCCCCGACTGGATCGGGACAACCTCCGCGCCGTCGCGATGCACCCGGACCAGGGAGGACCCGGCGGGCATGGCCAGAATCAGCGACTCGGCCTGCTCGAGATGAACCATCAGGCGGAGGCGATTCAGAGTCGAGCCCTGGGCATCGACCGAAGTTGTCAGGACGGCTTCGCGCACGACTCCTGGCGACGCAGATGCCACCAGAGGCTCGGTGAAGAGCTCCAGCTTGGCGCCCGGCTCGGTGTAGGTGAACGCGTGGACGGCCCGGTTCTTCGAGGGAGAGTGATCCACTCGAACGCCGGCCGCCTCATCCTGTCCTCGGCCGGTCCTGGGCAGGTCAACCACGGAGGGATTCAGGCGGCCGAGTCCCACGGTTTCCACACGGGAGCGCATCCCGGCCGGAGTCTCGACCAGGATCGTGCCAGCCCTGAACTGTTCGCGGGGGACCGAGAGCAGGGGAATCGAACCGTGAAGGCCCCACGGGAGAACTGCGTCGAAATGAACGGCTTTTTCCGCATGAGGGCCCAGGTTGACGATCAAGGCGCGAGCCGATCCCTCGCGGGGAAACCCGAGGCCGGCGCGGACCGGTCCCTCGATCGGCTGAAGCGTCAACTCGGAACCACCCTCGTCGCGGAATTGCCAGGACGCAAGGCGATCCTCCGGGAGATCGATCCAGAGCGGGATGGATTCCAGGGGCGCGGCACCCGCGGTGAGCAGAAGCGTGCCATCGAGAGAAAGAGAGCGCTGGTCCGGGCGGATCCGGGCTCGGGAGTGGATCGAGGCCATCGGATCCTGGTCGATCCGTTTGCGGTCAACGCGTCCCTCGGCGGATGGAGACGTCCAGCGCCATGCCAGGGCCTCACGAAGGTCTGCGCCGCCTTCCCGGGGCGACAACCCGGTCACTTCGGCCGGATCGATCCACGCCAACCCTCGGGCCCGGGTGGGGCGAATCATGGTGTCATCGTCGGCCCACGCCAGCCAGGCCTCGTCGACGATCGCGGCCCCTACGGGCGCACCCGCGGGAGCTCCAGGGGTCCGCGGCCGCCCGGGACGGTCGAGCTCGCCCCGATGAGTAGCGTCCATTTCTTCTTGGCCAGGATTGTTGCGGGGATCATGACATGCAGTCGGCTCGCGCCGGAAGAGAGGATCGAGGGATGCCACGAGACGGGATCGTCCAGGCCCTCGATGTGGACCTGCTCGGGTAGCCATGCCGGGCTGAGGTCAACCTCCAGCTCCGGAGCGGCGCCGCGATGGAGGTCCCAGTCCAACCGGCACTCGATCCGGGGCGAGGTGTTGCTGATGAAGAGCCGCCCGTGTACGGTGCAAGCGAGGTCCACTCTTGGCCCGAAGAACACCAGCTCGGCGACGGCTCGGGGCGATTCGGCTTCGAAGGTCAGGCGGTTCACCCCGCGCGGCTCACCGCGTCCGGGAGTGACGAGCCGGCCTGCCTCCTCCCGACACTCTCGAACCAAGTGGAGCGCGTCCAGGATGACCGTCGTCCGGCCGCCGGTCCAGGTGGCGCCGCCCCGAGGGCGCATGGCCGGGACCCGCCACGCGCCTTCCGACGGGACCGGCGCATGGGCCAAGAACCGCACCTCAGCGGATTGGGATCCGCCGTCGAGCGCGACCGTCACCCGAGTCGTGGGGCGAGGCCGCTCGATCCGATAGCCTCGGACGGCGGGGCCCTGCACGTCGATCAGCTCCAATCCCGCGTCCAGCTCGGCTTCCAGACTTCCCGGGTACCGCGGATCGATCTCCACTCGCCATACTGTCGTCCAGTTGACGAGTTCTCCGGCGCGACCCGAAGTGCGGCGAAGGTCAATCTCCGTGGGTCCGTTCACCCAGGCGCCTGACCGGGGTATCGACTGGCCCTTTACCTGCGGATCGCGCAGCTCGATATCGAAGCGGCCGGACTCTCCCTCGAGCACCCAGAGGGCTCGCGCCGAGTCCTCGGCGGCAAGCGGCCCTCGGCGGATGCCGCGCCGGCTGGAGGCGACCCATCCCCGGGGAAGGTCCAGGTTCAGGACCGTGGTCTCGTCTCCGGGAAGGCCGAGCGTGAAGCCTCGTCCCTCAGAGTGGGGACGCGCGCGGAGTTCCCAGTCGATGGCGAGGGTCTGCTCGCCGGGCGAGCCGTCGAGCCACAAGACCACCGTTCCTGTGTCGAGTGCACCGAGGGCCTTTGCCAATTTCGGCACACCGAGGATTGCCGGGGTCCAGGGCTGAAGGGCGAATTGTGAAGGTCCGGGCGCGAACGGAGCCACGACCAGCTCGGTATGCCCGGTCAACACGCCCGCGGCCCATCGGGCGCGATGCCGGGTCCTGATCAGCCGGGGCGAGGCGGTCGGCCGCTTGCCTACGGCCCCGCGATGCGCAGCGGCGACTCGCGACTCGAACTCCTCGAGGGACAGGATACGCAGCTCCGTCCCCGGAACAAACCACTTCGAGACGTCCGCCGCCGGGACGGGAACACGAACCACGACAGGGTCCGCCGCCGCCGTGAAGGCAACAGCCGTCATCGCCGCCAGCAGGAGACGGACTCGGCGCCCGACCCGGACTCGGACCGGTGGCGGGGGGAGTAAGCTCTTGGCCGATGAATTGTCTGCGGCAGGGATCATGGTCGATGGGGAACCTAATCGGCAGTAGGTACTAGATACCAGGCAGTGAATCGTCGAGTCGTTGCCGTTCGTGGCCGATCCCAGGAGGCTCATGATGGTAACACGGTCGCTCCCTTCGCTCGACCCGGTCATTAACCGCCACGCATCGACGGTTCCTCGGGCGCGGAACCGGGGATTGGTGATGGGATGTAATCCATCGTCGAGGGAACGCGGACGCGGATCGCCGTCGAGTCATCCGATCCGACGATCGCCGGTCGTTTGAGCGAGGAATCGCCGATGGCCTGGCCGCCCGCGGGACTCGTCTCTCGGGCCGGGAGCGACGGCTTCGGCCGGTCCAGCAGCCGCTGGATCAACAGGCCCAGGAGCGTCAGGGCAGCCCCCATGAAGGCCGATTGCAAGCCAAGCCACGTGACGCTCGGCTCCGACAGCGCGGCGGCCAACAGGGTGAGAATGGCCACGACTGCCCAGGCCGTCCGGAACCGGATGCGTGCGAAGATCGCCAGGAAGCCGAAGATCAGGGTCACGCCGGAACACGCCGCCACGGTCCAGGCGCGGGAAAGGACCCAGACGCCCAGTTCGGTAGGCGGACCCGCCCGGCTGAAGAGCCAATGATGCGAGTCGTCGCCGCTCGCCGCGCTCGACTCGTCGCTCGACAGTGCGAGCCGGGCGTCTCCTACCCACTGCCCCAGCGCGGCCCCGTCCTTCCAGGGTCGGCGCTTCCAGAGCTTCCCGCTCCAGTACCATTCGTTTTCATCGGACCAGCCCCACGGGACTCCCACGATCACCCGATCCCACGGAAGCTGCACATCCCAGAACGATTCGTGTACGACCCCGTCGAGTAGCCGAGGGACACGCCATTTTGATCCTGCGACCGGGCCATCGAGCTGGTATTCCAGCTCGACCAGAGTGGGGCGGGAGACGGCCTCGGCGGGAAGTCGTAATCGGTAACCGGGTCGGGTGGCGTCGAAATCCACCTGGTCGGTGACCTGGCCATCGACCCGTGCGGCGAGCCATCGAGCTCCCTCGGGCATCGCGAAGGCGAGGACCGGCCCGTGAATCTCGACCCAGTACTGGGCCCGACTGTGGATCGTGCCGTCGAAGTCCTGCACCGTGCGAATCAGAAGTCGGGGAACCACGAGGGACGGCATCTTGACCGGATCCAATGCCAGAGCTTTGAAAGCAAACGGGTGGCCTGGCCGGTCCGGACTTGCGGTGAAGGCCAGCGTGGTGGACGGGTTACCGCGATTCGCCTGCGCATCATCGTTGGCGGGGATCCAGCTCGGGTCGATCCCCTGGAACAGGATTCCCGGCGCCGTCGAGACTTCCAACCGGACCGGTCCCGCAGCAGCCTCGGGGAATGAGATCCAGGGCATTGCCACCTCCCGCGGCGCGGTCGCATCAAGATGCGGAGCGATCGACTGCCTGCATCGGAATCGCAGGACAGTCTTGTCGAGTACCGGCCGATCGAAAGTTAAGCGGTAATGTCGTGTACCGTCGGCGTCTCGTCCCAGCTCCTCGCGCTCGACAATCTCGCGGTCGAGCAGTTCCCAACCATCCGCAATCGTCGCGGCTACGCGGATCTCCAGCGAGCCCAAGGTCCCGTGCCGAACGGTGAAGGTCGTTTCCTGGAGCAGGTTGACCAGCCGTCGCGAGATATCGGCGGAGAGCACGGTCTGATGGGCGAGCGAGCGCGCGTGCCGCGTCACGCGGATTGGCAGCGATCGAGCGGCTCCGCTCCCGGACAGGAGGAGTGGGGGCGAGACCGTTGCGCCGCCGGTGGACGACGCTGGCCGGTCAAGAGAAGCGGTCTTGACCTGAGACGAGAGGTCACTATCGCGCGTCACCTGGCCGGTGTCGTCGTCGAGCTCCACCGAGAGACTGCGATCGGCAGACAGGGCGTAGGAGGCGGCCACGGACGTTGAGACGTCGGGGGCGAACAGGCCGAGGTTTACCAGACCGTCGCGGGGAATCCGCTGATATCCCTTGAGCTGGAGGCCGGCCTTCATCCGTTCGCGCGCCAGGGAAGTCAGCCCAATCTTCAGCACGCGCGGCGCTGGGGCCGATCTGACCGAGCCCCGCGCCGCCGACTCACCACCCAGGCTCCATCCCTCGACCACATCGTTCGGGCCCACGGAGACGACCTCGAGCCCCGGCCCGATGTCGAGCTCGACCTCGAAGAGCTGGCCGCGTACCCATTGCAGCTCGACGTTCGCCTCGCTCCGTGCCTGGTCCGCATCGATCTGGAACGTGGTTTTCGATCGGGCGCGGACTAATGGCGGCGACGCCTCGACGTCCAGTTGCAGCAGGAAGGGCTGATCTACGAACTCGAAGGCGAGCCGAGTCGAGGGCCGCTCCCGCAGATCCGCGGGCAGTCCTCCGGTTTCGATCCGGCGCAATCCTCGGGACATCACCGGGCTGATCCAGAGGTTCGGGCTCTGCGTGACGCCGATGGCGCCGGACTGCTCCCGCGCATGGCCCAGGTGAAACCCACCGAACCCGATCCGATGGGCGGCGGCCTTGGAGTAGGAGCGCCGTGTTTTTATGACCACCCGTTTGGGTGGTGCGTCCGGCCGTAGCGGAGTCCCCAGCGGGATCGTCAGCCGGCCGGCCGCGCGGGCCCCCTCGATGTCGGCGGTTTCCGTTTGCTGGTCGTCGAGACGCAGCTCGGTCACCACGTCCTGATCGTCGATGCGGAACTCGAGGGTGCGCGTCATCCCGCGGACACACCAGATCTGCCACGACGATCGGGTCGACATCTGCTCCGGGTCGATGTCGATCGCGATTTCTCCCTGCGCCGTCAGCAGGGGAGGAACCTGGCCGCCCGAGTCGGTGTCGTTGGCCCAGCTCACTTCGATCCGGGACCGGGGTGTGAGAGCGGCCTTCAACTGCGTTCCCTTGCCGCCCGAGGGTTCGACCGTCCGGAAGACCTCATTCGTCCCGATGATGATGTCCGACTCGCGGTGGGCGAACGCGATGTCCAGGGAAGTCGAGGCGGCCAAGGGGATCGCCAGCGAGAGGGCCTTGGCGCGGGCTTCGCGGTCACCTGGGCACGGAGGTCGACCTCAATCCGATGACCGCCCCGGCCGGTTAGCTCGACCTCCCATTGGGATTGGCCGTTCCTTCTCAAGCTCAATTCTCGGTTACCCTCGCGCGCCCCGGCGAGTTTCTGGTCGTCGAGTCGGATCGGCACCCAGGTCGTGTCGTCCGACATGATGGCGATGGCGAGCTCGACCTTGAGGATCGCGTAATCCTCCGCGATCCGTCCCCGAAGGTACACCGATTGGACAACTCCGAGAGATGTCGCGATGAGACCGTCCTGCGCGTCGCTCTTGGCTCCTTTCACCGGCGGCACGACTCGCCTGATCTCTAGATCGGGGTAGAGGATCTTCTCCAGCAAAGCGTCGAGGTCGGCCGGGCTGCTGAGGATGATATAAAGGGGATCGGCTGGCCGACGGACCTCCCCGCCTGTCGATGACGGCGGTCCAGGGGCTTGAGCCGCCAGGGCGGGCAGCGCGACCAGCGGGGCCAGGAAGAGACTAGCCAGGCTCCCGATCAGATTACGGTGGAAATCCAAGGAGCAGCACCTTCTCGAAGTGGCACAACCCGGCTGAACCAGCCGCACCATCCTCTTCGCCGGCTGTCGAGGTCTCGATCGGACGATAGGCAAGGATGCGTGCAAACGTACGTCCGCCCACCTGATATCCACTATAACATAACATCGTCCTCCGCTACCCTCCTCCAGTGCAGATGTCCAAGTCCTCCCCATCCATCTCGGCGATACGATTCCCATTTCCAAGACGAGGGCTTGACTTCTCAGGCGGGTTCGTGAGCGGGGTGCAACCGGATGTGGCGGACAACGTCTCCAGGTCACACGGATCCGAAGGCCGATCCGCATGTCAGGACGCTTATGCGGACATGGCGAACAAGCTGGCGGATCGTATGTAGATTCTGCGACGACGCCTGGATTTCTTTGCTTCCCTTCACCAACCCAAATGCACTCTTCGATAGAATTTGTAAATTCGTTGTCATCAATACATCCATGTCTGGCCGGACGAACGCCTCCACTTGATTCGATTCCTTTCGGGAAGAAATATTGACTGGGTAAGATGAGATGGATATCTACTTTAGGAGTCTTGTCCTTGATCGTGCAGGTCAAGGGAAGCCGGGAGAGTGATTGTGGGCAAGAAAGGTAAATCCGGGGGATCTTAGCGTCGAGACGGGTGGCACCCGTTATGCAGAGGCTCATCCAAGATTCCTAGGCCTTGCAAGAGTCGATCCCATGATATCTCCCACGCCGCGATTGATGGAGCCGCGGGTCGTACCTCCAGCACTCGGGGACAGTGATGGTACGCCGCCTGGTCATACGGGCGCGTCCGTTACGGGCCTTTTTCTCCTGGCAGTGGGCAGCGCTGGCCTGGCGGGGCGTATGTCGTTCCGACTCCGCAAGGCGTCTGGAAAGCCGGGTTCGAGCACTCTTCTTCGTGGACATCACCGATCGGAGTTACATCGATGAGTCGCCTCTCACCGAAGACAAAGCGTCGTTCCCAGCGCGGTTTCGCCGGCTCGACCCGTGGCCGAACGCGGCGCCCGCGGCTCCTCTGGAATCCTTACGGATCGCTGATCGAGATCCTGGAGGATCGCAGGCTGTTGTCGACCCTCGACATCACCTCCGGAGCGTTGACGTACGATGCAACCGACTTGGCGAGCGACCTGACCGTCTCGATTGCGCCTGGCGGCGCCCTCACCATCACGGACGCCGACCAGACGATCACCTTGACGACGGGGGCGATGGATGCGGGTTGGCTTGGGAGTGGTACCAATACCGTTTTCGGCGACTTCACCTCGATCTCGTCGATGACGATCGGTGGCACCGACGCCGGCCAGAGCCTGACGCTAGATTATACCAATTCCGACCTCAATCCGGTCCCAAGCTCCGGCCTGATCTACGATCCCGCGCCGGCGACCGGAGGCGCCGTCAACTCCTTGACCCTCCAAAATGGTACTTTCTCCTCGGAGACCTACGACGCGACAGGTGCCGGCGCTGGTACCATCACTTACAGCGATTCGTTTCAGAGCAATGTTCCGATCACCTTCTCGAACCTCTCGCCGGTGACCGACACGGTTTCCTCACCGACCTTCATCTTCAATGCGCCCGCAGGGAGCACGACGGTCAACATCGTGAACGGCCCGCTCGTAGGCGTCACCCAGACCGACGAGATCAATGACGGAGGGACCGGCAGTTTCGAGCTGGTGGATTTCGGCAACAAGACGGGAGTGACCGCCAACGTCAACAACGCCGGCGCCACGTCCACGATCGATGTCACGACCGCCGCGGCGGGCCTCTCGACGCTGAATCTCAACTCGGGCGCGGGCACCGAGACCGTCGATGTGGAAGCCACGCCGACAGGCGTCACCACCACCACCGACACGGGCAGCGTCTCCGGCAGCACGACCAATGTCGGCAATGCCGGCCTGCTGTCCGGTATCGTCGGCGATCTCTATGTCAAATCCACCGGCGGCACCAACACCCTCGCTGTCAACGACTCCGCCGCAGGCGCGGCTGAGACCTACTCGATCCTCGGATCTCAGATTGTCGCCTCGTCACTCCCCTCCTTTATCAATTTCTCGGGGGGCGGATTCTCGACGCTGAACATGACCACGTCACCGGGTTCCACAGTCAACCTCACGGGGCCAGTCCAGTCGGGTGTTTCCACCTACAACCTCAACGGCGGGACCACGTTGAATCCGGACATCCTCAACGTGACCTCCAACCTGTCGACCCTGAACTACGCCACAGCCGGGAGCCTCGGCTTCGGCACCGGCAATCCGACGATCAATTACACGCAGTTCGCGACCATCAACGTCACCAAGCCAGCAACCGCCCCGGCCGGCACGCCCGTGACCTTCAACGCCACCGAAGGGCAGGCCCTGAACAATGTCGTCGTGGCCACCTTCACCGATCCCGACCTCGCGAACACGACCGCCAATTTCACCACCTCGATCGACTGGGGCGACGGGACCCCGGTCTCTTCGGGTACGGTGACAGCCACAGGTTCAGGTACCTATGACATCCTGGGTAGCCACACCTACGCCGCCGCCGGGACCTACACGGTCAATGTCACCCTGACCGACCAGGGTAGCACGGGATCCACCGTCGTTGGGGGCACCACGATCAACGTGACCTCGACCGGTCCGGTCAGCTCGACGCCCAACCCGATCGTGTCCACGGCCAACACGGCGGCAGCCCCGCTGAAGGCACAGGGCGCAACGGTGTCGGGAACACCGGGAGCTCCCCTGACTGGGGTACTCGTGGCGACCTTCATGGACACAGGCGTCCCCGGCACGCCCTCGGACTACACGGCCTCGATTGACTGGGGCAACGGCACGACCAGTGCCGCGACAAGCATCACCTCGCAAGGCACTCCCAACGGCGTCGTCTTCAGTGTCTTCGGCACCAATACCTATGCCACGGCCGGCACCTATCCGCTGACCGTCACGATCACCAAGACGGCCTCCGGCGCCACGGCGATCGCCTCGGGTCAGGCGGTCATCAGCGCCGCCGCGGTGGGGACAATCACACCCGGCACCGCGACCGCACTGAGCGTGAACACGGGGGTGCCGCTCGCCGCCGCCTCGGTCATCGGCACCTTCACCAGCTCGAACACGTCCGAACCGGCGAGCGACTTCAGCGCAGTGATCGACTGGGGTGATGGGTCACCGACCAGCATCGGCACCGTCGTGGCAGGTACGCCTGCGGGAACTTTCAATGTCGAGGGGACGCACACCTACGCCAAGAACGGCACCTACACACCGACGATCCTGCTGACTCAATCCGGCGGCTCGACTCTCACGCTGACCAGCCCGGCCACGGCCACCATCACCGTGACCGACCTGGCGGTGACCGGCTCGACCAAGAACTTCACCGCGGTTGAGGGGATCAACACCGGTCCGTTCGTCCTGGCGACGTTCACCGATCCCAACACGCTGGCAACCGTTGCCGACGTTACGGCCTCGCTACCGGTCGGAGGTTGGGGCGACGGTACGCCGACTTCGGCGACCGGCCCCGGCTCGCTCGTGGTCCAGGAGATCGGCGTCACGCCGTCGACGAGCCCAACCAATCCGGGAGCACCCATCTTCGAGGTGCTCGGCAGCCACACCTACACCACGGCGACCGCCGCGGGCACACCCGATGCCCTGAGCGTTGTGATCACGACCCTTGGTGGCGCGACCACCACCCTGACCAGCCCCGCCGGTGGAGGAGTCACCGTGGCCGACGCCCCGATCACCGCATCGGGTACCTCGATCACGGGGATCGAGGGAACCAGTACAGGCGGCGTGGTCATCGCAACCTTCACTGACGCTAACCCGGGCGCAACCGTGGCCGACTACACCTCCGGCGGCGGCTCGGTCGTGGTGAACTGGGGTGACGGCACGGCGCCACAGACGCTCCCGGCCTCGGCCCTGACCTCCGCGGGCTCTCCCAACGGCGTCCTCTTTACTGTCACCACGTCCCACACCTACGCCGAAGAGGGATTTTACCAGCTCAGGGTGACCATCACCGACGATGGAGGCTCCACGGCCTCCGCCAACGGGTCGGCGACCATCGCCGACGCCCCGCTGACCGCCGTCACCCCTCCTCCGACCGTGGATGCAACCGAAGCCGTCTTGTTCAGTGGTGAGGTCGGTTCCTTTGACGATACCAATCCGAAAGCCCCGATCACGGATTACCGAGTCGCCATCGACTGGGGCGACGGCAGCCCCGAGACGGTCGGCATGCTCTCCCAGCCGGGCGGCGTGGGCACTGCGTTCCTCGTGGACGGCACCCATACCTATGCCTACTCGCTACCTCTGGGCTCGCCGGGATCGGGCATCCCCGGCCCTCAGAATGGAACGTACCCGATCACCATCTACGTCAACGATGTCGGTGGATCCGAGCTCACCGTGACCAATACGGCCCACGTCGCCGACGTGGCGCTGACGGTGACCGGGAATCTCAACCCCGCCAGCGATTCCGGCGTGTCCAACTCGGACGATATCACCAACGTCGTCCAGCCGAACTTCCTCGGCACGACCAACCAGCCCAACGCGACCGTCACTCTCTACGCCACGGCGTCGGGCAGCAGTACGCCGTTCGCCATCGGCATGGGCGTGTCCAATGCCAACGATGCCTGGAGTATCACTTCGGACCAGGCGCTGGCCAACGGTAGTTACGTGATCTCGGCCATCGCGGTGGACTCCGCCGGCCAGACGATCAGCAACACGACGACCATCGTCTCCGACCTGGTCATCGATACGGTCGGGCCGAAGGTGACCGATGTCGTCTTCAACCGATTGCAGGGCAATATCACGGTCACTTTCCAGGACTACGGCGGGCCGGGGAACGCCGGTGTGGGCCTCAATCTCTCGACGGTGAGTGACGCCGCGAATTACCAACTGGTCTCGGTCCACCACCCCCGAGTCGGGAAATACCGGGTGAACGTCATTTCCGCGTCACCGGGCACAACGAGCGGGGGCCAGACGGCAACCTTGACCTTCAACAAGGGGCATTACATTCGTGGCGGCTGGTACTTCTTTACGGTCCGCTCGCTGAGCACCAGCGACCTGTCCGGAGTCCAGGACATTGCCGGCAACGCGCTCGACGGCGAATACTATGGTTACTTCCCGTCGGGCAACAACGTGCCTGGTGGTAATTTTGTCGCCCAGCTCACCGCAATCCATCATGTCACGTACGCCCCCTCGTCGGTGGTCGGGCGGGCGACGCCGGTCAGCCCTCCCGGCTCGCGGCCGACCCCGAGCAAGACCTACTCACCCATCACCTTCAACCCCAGCAAGCTGCCCAGAGACTCCGTCCGGGCCACGGCCCGGAGGCTCGTGAAGCAAGTCGGCGCCAGGCCTGTCGTCCACACGGTTGCCGCTCACGTGCCGAAGGTCGAGCGAACCAGCGGTGGCCTGCTGGCTGGAAACACAACTAACTCGGCAGCAACCAGTTACGTCCTCATGGGAGCGATCGACACTCACGACGCCGCCCTCGACCAGGTCGGTGGCAAGAAGACGCACCGTTCTTGAGCCACGAGTTCCTCGAGGCTCGGCACCAGGCACGGCCCGGATCGGTATTCCTGCCGGTCCCGGCCGTGTTCGTTTGCCGAGCGGTCATGAAACCCGATTACGAAACGGACGACTGGTCAAGATCGTTCCGGGAGGCTAGGGTCTTGGTTGGGCGTAGATCCCCGGCGTAGGACCGGGAGCCTGGTAAAATCCCCTGGCCGCGCCGGAGTCCTGCTCGACCCATGGCGGACGAGACCGAACCCAGCTTTGAAGTTGCGTTGACCCAGATCGAGCAGATCGTGGCGAGCCTGGAGCGTGGCGAGCCCTCCCTGAGTGCGGCCCTGACCGGTTACGAGACCGGCGTCAAGCTCTTGCGCCATTGCTACCAACTCCTTGAGCAAGCCGAGCATGCCGTCGCGCTCCTGACCGGCACCGACGACCAGGGGAAACCACTGACCACGCCGTTCGACGCAACGGCAACCCTCGCTGGAAAATCCGCGGCACCGGCGGGACCCACCGGAGTCGAGTCAAGACCCCGATCGTCTGACCGAAGCTCCCTCTCCTCGATCCGGCCGGCTTCCGCGGACGAGCGTCTCGATCCGTCCGACCCGCCGTTCTGAGACGGCGCCCAGCCTCGGATCAAGCCGTTTACCGATTCCAAGCCCTCGATTCCTTCCCGCCATCGGCGATTCACAGAGGACCCGAATCGGGAATCCCACCCGCCGAGGGGTGCTCCGAATTGCGGGATTCGTCTCGACGAATTCTCTCGGACTCAGAGTGAAACCTGGCTTCGAGGGTGGGATTATGCGGAAGAGTCCTATGTAAAGCGCCCGCCTCAACTTTGCAATCCAAAGTTTCGCGGGGTCTCATGTGGACTTTCGGAGAGTGAAAGTCCACAATAGCTTGGCGTTCCGGGTGGTCCGGGGAGGAAGACCTGATAGGGGCGTGCGTCCCCAGGCTGACTAGGGATCGCGGCGTCCGGCCATCGGCTCGCGGCCAGGACATGATCACGACGAGGACCATGACGAGTTCTGAGACGAGAACGACCGAGTACGTGGGTTTGGGCGCGAATCTGGACCGGATCCGGCGCCGGGTCGAGGGGCGCTGGCAACCTATCTCCCGGATGTGGCCACGGATCCGGAAGCGGCGTGTCCGGCACGGCTGGCGATGGCGATGCGATACAGCGTGCTGGGCGGCGGGAAGCGGCTGCGTCCGGTGCTCTGCGTGATGGCGTCGGAGGCGTGCGGCGGCGCGCTCGAGGCGTCGTTGCCGGCGGCCTGTGCGCTGGAGATGGTGCACACGTATTCCTTGATCCATGACGACCTGCCGGCGATGGATGACGATGACCTGCGTCGAGGTCGTCCGACCTGCCACAAGGCGTTCGATGAAGCGACGGCGATCCTGGCCGGTGATGGTCTTTTGACGATGGCGTTCGAGGTCGTGGCACGCGAGGTCCGGCCCTGGACGGCGGCCCTGCGTTGCGTGCGGATTCTGGCCGAGGCGGCGGGCCCGTCCGGGATGGTGGCCGGCCAGATGGCCGACCTCCAGGCCGAGGGGCGCACCGAGGCCGAGGGGCGTCCTGCGGCAGGGACGCTCGCGGCACTGGAAGCCATCCACAGCCGCAAAACTGGCGCGTTGCTCCGCGCACCGCTGACCATGGGCGCGGCCATCGCCGAGGCTCCCGAGCCGTGTGCCGAGGCCTTGGACCGATACGGGAGGGCCGTCGGCCTGGCCTTCCAGATTGTCGACGACCTGCTGGACGTCCAGGGAGACGAATCCAAACTGGGCAAGCGCGTCGGCAAGGATTCCGAACTGGGCAAATGGACGTACCCCAGGTTCCTGGGCGTTGACGGCAGCCGGCGCCGCGCCCGGCAGTTGGCCGAGGAGGCCGTCGCGGCGCTCGAACCCCTGGGACCGCGTGGCGACTCGCTCCGCGACCTGGCGCTGGCACTTTTGGAAAGGGATCGTTGATGGACGTTCCGGACACGGTGCTCGATCGGATCAAATCCTCCGCGGACTTGATAGCGCTGTCGGAACCGGATCTCGAGCGGCTCGCCGAGGAGATGCGCTCCGAGCTGATCGGCGTGCTCGGCCGCCGCTCGGCCCACTTCGCCAGCAACCTCGGGGTCGTCGAGTTGTGCTTGGCGCTGCACCTGACCTTCGACTTCACGCAGGACCGCCTGATCTGGGACACGGGCCATCAGATCTATCCCCATAAACTGATCACCGGCCGCGCTGATCGGCTGCACACGATCCGGACCAAGGGCGGCCTGATGGGCTACCCGAATCCGGCCGAGAGCCCGTTCGACCTGTTCATGACCGGGCATGCGGGCTGCGCCCCTCCACGGCGCTGGGACTCAAGGTCGGCGACGAGATGGCCGGCGCAGCCGATCGCCATTCGGTTGCCGTTATCGGCGACGGCGCGCTCCCTTCTGGCATTGTCTTCGAGGCGTTCAACCATGCCAGCGGGTTGAAGAAGAAGATGCTCGTGATCCTCAACGACAACAAGATGTCGATCTGCCCACGGGTCGGCGGACTGGCCGAATACCTCGACCGCCGCGGATGTCGGGCACCTTCAACGACTGGAACAAGCGGGTCAAGTGGCTGCTGCCCAACATCCCCCTGGTCGGCGAGCATGTCGACCGTTGGTTCCAGCAGGTCAAGGATGGGATCAAGGCCTCGCTCCACCACGGGATGCTCTTCGAGGAGCTGGGGTTCGTTTACATCGGGCCGATCGACGGTCACGACCTCAAGATGCTTCGCAGCTATCTTGAGCGGGTCAAGGCGATGGAGGGCCCGGTCTTGCTCCATGTGCTGACCAACAAGGGACACGGCTTCGAGCCGGCGATGAAAGACCCGGTCAAGTTCCATGCGCCGGCCCCGTTCCAGCAGAACGGCGACGGCATCATTCCGCTCAAGACCTCGTCGAGCCGCACTTACACGGATGCCGTCAGTGACGTCCTGTTCGAGGCGTGTGGGCGGAACCCCAAGGTCGCCGTGATCACCGCCGCCATGTGTGAGGGGAACAAGCTCCAGCGAATTCGTGACTCCTTTCCCGATCAGTTCTTCGATGTCGGGATCTGCGAGAGCCACGCAGTCGCCTTTGCCGCCGGCATGGCCAAGACCGGCGCGAGACCGGTTGTGGATATCTATAGCACTTTCCTGCAGCGGTCCTACGACCAGATCTTCCAGGAAGTGGCCCTGCAAGACCTGCCCGTGGTCTTCTGTCTCGACCGCGCCGGGCTGGTCGGCGCCGACGGTCCCACCCACCACGGCTCGTTCGACCTGGCCTATCTTCGCGTTTTCCCGAACATGGTGGTCATGGTGCCGGGCGATGAGAAAGACATCGCGCCGATGTTCGAATTCGCGCTGTCGCATACCTCGCCCGTCTCGCTCCGCTATCCCCGGGCCAACCTTGACACGATCGAGCGCGAGGTCCAGCCGGTCGAGCTGGGCCAGGCCGAGATCCTCGAATGGGAGACCGACGGCATGCTGCTGGCCTGCGGCGCCTTGGTGGGGACGTGTCTGCGGGTGGCCGATCGGTTGCGAAACCTCTACGGTTTGCGGGTTGGTGTGATCAACGCTCGATTCGTCAAGCCACTGGACCGTGAGACGATCATCAAGGCGATCGAGGAGTGCGGCTTCGTCCTGACGGTCGAGGAAGGCTGCTTGATGGGTGGCTTTGGCTCCGCGGTGCTCGAGGCCGCCAATGAGGCGGGGCTCACCACGACTCATCTCCGTCGGCTCGGCCTGCCCGATCGGTACGTGCTCCATGCCGAACGGGACGAGCAGCTCGCCGAAGTCGGTCTCGACGTCGAAGGCATCACCCGCGCGGCCCTGGAACAGGCCAGAGCCGTCGGGATGTCGATCCCCGAGCTGGTTCGTGGTTCGTTGTCGGTGGTCCGAACCAGCCCCTGATCGTTCCTCGGACACCGACGAGAGCCTGGCGTCGTACAACCACGGACGAAGGATAAAGGGAGCCATGGGACCCGCGGAATCCACGCCCGATCCTGGATCCATGCCCCACGCGCCGGCCGCACGGACCCAGCCGCCGGCTCCAAAGCCCCTCAGCCTGGTCATCCTCGGCAACGGGACCAAGGCCGAAGTCCATACGGCGTCCAGGACGCTGACGGAGGCCCTGTCGCGGATTCCCGAGGTGGCGCTGGCGGGAGTTGACCTGTCGGCCGACTCGAACCTCTCCGATCTGCCGGCCGAGGTGGCCGTCGTGCTGGGCGGCGACGGCACAGTGTTGCACACGGCACGTCGGATGGGGGACCGCCCCACGCCGGCCCTGGGAGTCAATGTCGGCCGGCTCGGGTTCCTCGCCGACCTGACTCCGGCCGAGTTCTGCGACCGGCTGGTCGACCTGTCCAAACGCCAGTACACCATCGACAACCTCATGACGTTGGAATGCACGCTCTCGCCGAAGCAGGGGCCGACGCGCATCTTTCGCGGTCTCAACGACGCGGTGATCCGCGCCGCACCGTTCTTCCACCTGGTGGAGATCGGCCTGTCCATCGACGGTGAGAGTGTGATGACTTACCGAGGCGACGGGCTGATCATCGCCACGCCGGTCGGCTCGACGGCGCACAGTCTGTCGGCAGGCGGGCCGATCCTGCCCCCGAATGCCCACATGTTCGTCGTCACACCGATGTGTCCGCACACGCTGACCCAGCGTCCGCTGGTCGATAGTGCTCACAAGGTCTACGAGGCCACACCTCTGGGGGATGGGATCTCCACGGTGCTGGTGATCGACGGCCAGGTCCAGGTGCCGTTGCGATGCGGTGACCGCGTGACCATCCGCCGCGGCAAGACTCCTTTCCCCATGGTCCGCCTCCCGCATCACAGCTTCTACCGGACCCTCCGTGCGAAGCTCGGCTGGGGCGCTCTGCCACGCCCCGACGGTGGGCTGCCCACTTGAGCCGGACCGGATCACAATTAAATATTTATTGATCATAATGCGGCCATCGCATTCTTCCGCTGGAGCTGGAGGACCTTGGCGTCGGGGTCAACGACGATCCGATCGGGCTCGAAGGGGCAGGGGATCGAGAGGTCGCGTGTTTCGCCGTTGCCGAGGGTCATCGTCGTACGCGCCTCGTGGTATTCGGGCGAGGCCGAGCCGTCCTTGGCGAACCGCTCACCCCGCGTGGCCGCGACCTCGACGGGAATCGTTCCGGTCCCGACATTCGTGATCCGCGCGGTCACGTCCCAGGATGGTCCGCTGCCGGACTTTCGAGCCTCCGAGAGCTGATACTCGGGTACGACGACTTCGAAGAACCACTGCTGGACGAACGCATCGAAGGCGGAGGGGTCGCGGGCGAATGGGCGCATCGCGGTCACGAAGTCCTGGATCACGGGGTGGTCGGGATTGCCATGATAGGTCTTGAAGAACGACTGGATGCCGGCGAGGGCCTGGTCTCGCCCCAGGTGATTCAGCAGCATCCAGAAGACCCAGCCCCCCTTGTCGTAGATCGCCGTGGTATCGCCGGGCCTCCGATCCTCCTGGTCGAGCTTGACCAGGGGCCGCTCTGTATCGGCCTGGCGGGACTTCCCATAGGTCGCTTCGAGCCGCTTGCAGAAGTCGATCCGGGCATTGATCCCTTTGACCTGCTCGACCAGGAGGATCGCGGAGAAATCAGCCGTACCCTCGGTGAGTAAGATGCCGCCGGGAGCTTTGCCCGCTGATAAGATGTTGCCCCACCACTGGTGTGCCGCCTCGTGGGCGGTGATCTCGAACGGGGCGTGGATCTCCGGCGTGCTGTGGGCGAGGAAGCCGACCCCTTCGGAGAAGGTGATGTTCGTGGGAAATCCCTGAGCGTAGCTGGCCAGGTTGGGAAACTCGCTCAGCTTGAGCTCGCGCCAGGGGTAGGGGAAGAACCATCGAGAGAAATGGCTGCGGGCCGCGTCGAGCGCCTCGCGCATCTCGGCAATGTTGTAGCGATGGCCGGGATGGTAGAACACGGCCGTCCCGTCGCCACGCTCGACCGCCCAACGGCCCGCGACCACGTTGAAGAAGCTCACTGGATGGTCGCTCTCCCACACGACCGTGTCGCCGGCCGTCCTGGACGGTATCCGACGTCTTGATCCCCACGGAGTTGATCGTGAACTCGGCCGGGCCGGTGATCGTGATCTTCGTTGAGAATGGCGTGCGGTAACCCATGAACGAGTCCGTCTGGCCCAGGTAGAAGTCGTCGGGGTAGTCCCTCGAGTCCTGGCGATTGTCGTCGTCGATGCCGATGGAATCCAGGAAGCCCAGCACCGGCACGAAGGAGGGCCGAAAACTCGTCAGGACCACGGCCGATGGGAGGATGAACTCGGGAGCGGAAGCCGTTCGCTTGCCGATACCCCTTGGAGCCATTCCTTCGTGCTCGAAACCGATCTGCATCCTTCCGCCCGGAGCGAGGGCACCTCGAGGGGGGTTGAAGACGTAGAGGTGCGCCCGATCGGTGGGCGAGAAGGGCTCGCCGTCCATCGTCCAGGCGAGCTTCTCCCAGTGCAGACCGCCCGTCAGGAGGACTTCGCGGATCGGTCGGTCGGTGCCGTTGACCAGGTCGAAGGTCCCACGCACGTGATAGCCCGACCGTTCGGGGAAGAGGTCGAGGTGCAGCGTCACCTGCCGGATGTCAGGGATCCTGGCGTCGCGGTACGTGGCCAGGTTCTTGCGCCAGTAGTCCTTCTCCTGCTTCTTGGCCGCGCCGCCCTCTGGCCCCCAGCCAACTTCCAACGCCAACCAGATACCGGCGACCAGGGGGACCACGGCCCAGGGCGCAAGCCGCAAGACCATCGAGGTGGCAGCCCGAGGTCGCAGCCGATGCACGAGCTGGGTCGCGTCTACCTCGCGACGGCGAAAAAACCGTACCGACACGACGGCGAAGAAGACCGCCAGACCCAAGGCCATGACGCGGTTCAGGACCAGGGCGCGACGATCGAGCTCCAACACGCTCATGTCGCTATCCCGGACGGCTTGCCACAACGGCCAGTTGCCGACCCAGTTGATCTGGTTGGTCCCGAGCCGGTATCCCGTGAAGTAGATCACTCCCAGGGCCAGCGCGTAGGTTGCATAGCGGCTCTGTGTGAGCCGATGAACGGCCGCTACGAAGGCGATCCACAACAGGATGGTCGGCAGCAGGAGCAGTCCCCAGTGGAGTAACATCGGTCGGAGGCTCACGCCGACCTCCCCTTGAATCAGGATCACGATGATGCCTCCCAGGGCGACGGCCACGACGATCGTCAGCGCGAGTGCTCCCAGCGCGACGAGCTTGCCCAGAAGGAGGGAGCTGGTCCGGATCGGCGTGGCGAAGGCAATCGCCGCCAGACGAGTCGATCGCTCGCGTTCCAGCGATTCCACGGTGTAGAACAGCAGGAGCAGGCACGAGCAGGTGGTCAAGGTCCCCATCGCGCGCACCGCGAAGGCGACGGGTGTGACCAGGAGCGGCGTGTCGAAGGGGCCGACTTCGATCAGCGCCGTGACGATCGTCTGGAGCAGCAGCAGCGGGATGAACAGGTACAGCCCGGGGCTGGAGCGCAGCTCGGCCAGCTCGCTCCGCGCGACGTGCCAGGCTCCCCGGAGCAAGCCCGGCTGGGTCATGGTCATCTGAAGCGACGCCAGTGGGGCCTGGCTAACGGACCCGGCCCGCGAGGTGACCTGCGGCAAACGAAGGGGCCCCTGCTTCCAGGCTGGCCTCCGCCGCGCGACGTGCCGCTCGCGAGGTCGAGCCGCGGGACGTCGCGGCGAAGTGACGCTGGCCAAGGACCACGGCGCCCAGACCCAGCACCACCATCATCGCTCGGCTGACCAGGAATGCCGGGTCCGGTGGGATCGACGCGGTGTTGTAGAAGCGGACACCCCGGTCAACCTTGAGCCACGTCTCATTGAGCCAACGGAACCCGGCCGGGTCCAGCAACATGAGCACTCGGTTGATCCGTGGGTCGAGCCAGCTCGGCGACCACTCCCAGAGGAAGAATGCATCGAAGAGTACGATCGCCAGAGGCAGCAGGAAGACCGCGACGGGCCGTCGCGTCCACTCGCCGACCAGGAACGAAAGGCCCGCCAGAAAGACGATCATCGGCACCCAGAACCAGACCGCGGGCCCGAGATAGTTCAGGATATGGAACGTACCCCGGAACTCCTTGGCATCGGAATTCGGCAGGACATGATAGAAGAACATCATCGCCGCCAGATGGAGGGCCAGCATGACGAAGCTTCCCGCCAGCACGGCGGCGAACTTCGCCCAGACGTACTCCCCGGCACGGAGTGGCGTGGCATGGAGCAACTCGCCGATCCGCCACTCCTCATCCTGAATGATCGCCATCCCGGCCGCCACGACGACGAAAAAGCCGTAGAAGAGCGTCGTGACGATGGCAAATTGCATCGCCACGGCAAACTCGGAGGTGATGTAGGATTTGGTCCCCCCGACCGTCGCGTCGCCGCTCTGGATCCGTACCGAGCCGGTGGAGAACCCCCATGCGCAGAGGACCAGAACCAAGGCCCAGACGGCGAACAGCGGGCGGCGGGCAAAGGAGCCCAGGTCGCCATTGATGACCGTCCGCACCCGCTTCAAGGCAGGACTCAGGGTTGCCTTCATCTGCGCACCTCGCTCGGCAGCGGCCAGCTTCGGCAAGGAGGCCATCGGTCGAGACGGCGGCGTCGGCCAGTCGCTCGACCGGGCTCTCGGAAAGACCACGAAGGACGCCGGTCCTGATCGAGACGAGGTAAGCGTCCTCCAGGGTCGGAGCGACCGCTGAGAAGTCTTGCGGCGGGTTCCCGTCGGGCTGGTAGAGCCGGACGCGGTTCTGACCTTCGACGAGGTACGCCTGCGTGACGCAACGCTCGGGATCCTCGAGCAGTCGGTCGTACGACTCGGCGGGGATGGTCCCCTCGTAGATCGTCCCCTCGATGGCACGGCGTGCCAGGCTGGGCGCCGTGTCGGCGATGAGCCGACCATCGCGAATCACGGCAAACCGCGGGCAGAGCACCGCCACGTCCTCGACGATATGGGTGGACAGCACCACGATCCGATCCTCGGCCAGCTCGGAGAGCAGCCGGTAGAATCGCAGGCGCTCCTCGGGATCGAGCCCGGCCGTCGGCTCGTCGACGATGACCAGCCGCGGATTGCCGGCGATGGCCTGGGCGATCCCCAACCGCTGGCGCATCCCTCCCGAATAGGTCTTGACCTTGCGCCGCGCTGCGAAGGAGAGGTGAACCCGTTCGAGTAGCTCATGGCACAGAGCTTTCTCGCCGGCCGGTGCCCGGACTCCCTTCAAGCGGAGCAAGTAACGGAGCATCCGTTCGCCCGTGAGGTGAGGGAAGAACCCGAAGTCCTGCGGGAGGTAACCCAGCCGTTCGCGCGTCCGCTCGGGTTGGTCGAGCATCGATTGGCCGTCGAGCGTGGCCGTGCCTGAAGTCGGTTCCAGGATGCCGGCCAGGATGCGCATCAAGGTCGTCTTGCCCGCCCCGTTGGGACCGAGCAGGCCGAACATCCCATTGCGTACATCCAGGTCGACCCCGACCAGCGCCGCGACGGGACCCGGATAGATCTTCACCAGATTGCGAATGGACAGCATGAGGTTCCTCTCTCGTCCGACCCTTCGGCTGGGCGATCCGCTCGCCCAGGAGTTCGTGCTCGAAATCGTGTGGGTCGCTCGGTTAACGACTCACCCGCGAAGGCGACCCGCCTGCAAGGCCAGCCGGTGGCCGGGCTCTCCCCAAGCCCCGCGGCGGTTACTCGCCAATTCGTCGCCATGCGGCCAAGATTTCCAGCAGACCATCAAATCGTCAACCGGGAAGGGTCTCACGAGTGGGGGCTCGACCTGCGTTACGATGGTCGGCAATCGGCTGCACGGGCCCGGGATCGTGGCACAAGTTGGCACTCGTAGACAACATTTCGACGGCTCACCATCGCCGATCCCTAGAGCTATGAGGCACTTCGGAGTGAGCTGAGGAATGGGTCGGATCGGTGTGATCGCTGGCGACGTGGACCATGGGTATCAGTGGAATTGCGGATCGCGGTTCGGCGTCAAGCTCCCTCATATTATTAGTATGCCACAGCTTTTCGAATCCGTTAACGCATCGCGCGCGTTTTCGTGGCCCCGGCCGTCGTAAACTTCGACGGCTACAGCAGAAAAAAAATCCGTTTTCCCGCGCTGGCGGGTGACTGCGCCCGGCTCCGACCTGGCGGTCAGGTTGGCCCCGGAAACCGGCCAGGAGCGACATTCCCAGAAGGGAGTGTGGGAGCGAGCCACCGGTGTCCTTGCCTCAAACTCAGGAGGCTCATGTGGGGAGATTGGTGGAGGCCTCCTATAGTCTCTGCGCACGCCGTCCCAACCCCATGAATGCCAGGGAGATGCGCACGGTCGTTAGCAGAGCTCGCCGGCAACCCACCATGTTCCCTACATGAGCCACTCAGGATTCACCAATCTTCACCCCGCGGACTTCGGTGGTGTCGAGCGAGCCGTCTCAGGCCGTGCGATCTCGATCCAGTCGCGCCACGAAGTCCGCGTGTTCGGGGGAATCCAACCCCCGCTGGAGGGCCGCTCGAACGGCCACGCCGTCGCCCCGAACCAGGGCGGCCGCGTCGAGCCACAGCCCGGGGAATACCTCACTGCGTAAGATCCCGTCGGCTGGCGGGAGGACCAACTCGAAGAGCCCGCCGCGGTTCACGTACCAGTCGACCTTGCTATCGAGCACACGCCAGACGACATACTCGCGCACGCCGTTACGGCGATAGGCGTCTCGCTTCCGACCCAGGTCATAGCTGACGCTGCTTGAGGCGACCTCCGCGACAAGTTCCCTCGATGGAACTGGTCGATCGGGCTGCTACGGACATGGGATCGGCCTCCGGAACGCCGGTCTGACTCGAAGGAACCACATGACCCTTCATACGCCGTTTCCGGGCGGACCGGCAACGCGGGCCAGGTCACAGGGTGCCGTCGCGTTTCTGCGGTCGGGCCGCCCGGCTGTGTGGGGTCGATGACCGCGTGCCATGGCCCCGACGTCCGGGAAGCACCTCCACGAACCACTCGCAAGCTCAACCCGACCACTCTGAGATCCTTCGCCGGCGTTGGCTCCCCCGGGCCGCAGCAACCCTCGACGGGATGCGCGGTCCGCAGGATCAGGATCAACTCATGACCTTCGACCGCTGGGAACCGCGGGCTTCTCCGCGACCTCACGGTCTGGCTCCTCCCGAGGCACGCTCCCACCGATTCCGGGGACCGGCCGGACAAGTCCCGGCATCTCGTCTGAAAGGATCGCTGCCCGTCTCGATGAGTCCCGACCAACTCCTCAGGCCCGCCTCGCGGCCGCCGCCTCCCACTCTGCCGGGCCGGGCGGCGACGCCGGGCCGACGGCGAGCGTCACATCCTCATTCCGTCGCGCAGCCCGGAAATCCCGATGCGGTACGACCCGGACGGGCACATCTGGGCGTCTCTTGATTCGGCTCGTATCACGGCCGAGAATACAGATCGGCTCTCGTTCCGCTCGACGCTCGGCTAGACGAGGCAACGGAGGGGCCATCCGCCGAGAAAATCATGTGTGATCCGGCATCGGAATCGGACGTCGTACTCGGACTGGCCGAGGAATTCCTCGAGAGGCATCGCAGGGGAGAGCGGCCGTCTCTGGAGGAGTACGTCGCCCACTATCCCGAGCTGGCCGACCGGATTCGCGAGGTCTTCCCGGTCATGGCGATGATGGAGAGCTTCGCCCTGGTTGACGGCTCCTCGGCTGCCCAGCGCACCGGTGCGGGGCGCCGGTCGCGGAGGTGTTAACGGGCCTCGGTCAAGTGGGAGACTACCGGATCATCCGGGAGATCGGTCGCGGCGGGATGGGGGTCGTTTACGAGGCCGAGCAGGTCTCGCTCGGCCGGCACGTCGCGCTGAAGGTGCTGCCGCCGCAGGCGCTGACCGGCTCGTCCCATCTCCAGCGCTTTCGCCTGGAAGCCCGCGTGGCGGCGCGGCTGCACCACACCAATATCGTGCCGGTCTTCGCGGTCGGCGAACAGGATGGGCTGCCTTACTACGCCATGCAGTTCATCCCCGGCCAGGGGCTGGACTCGGTCTTCGCGAACCTCCGTGCCGCGGCGACCTCGGGGCCAACGGGCACGATCTCGGTGATCCACGGCCTGCTCGGCGGGCACCTCCCGGTTGCCGAGCAGCCGACAGCGGAGGTTCCGCTCGGTGGACCCTCGGCCGCTACCGGCCCGATCGTCGGCGCCGGCGAGGCCGGCGGCGCCGACTCCGCCGCTCCTCGCAAGCCCTTTTCGGAGCTCCCTGACTCGGACCGCTCGGATGCCTTCGAACGCTCGAGAAACATGGCCGGGATGCCCTATTTTCGGTGGATCGCCCGGGTGGGCCTCCAGGTCGCCGAGGCGCTGGCGTATGCGCACTCCCAGGGCATCCTCCACCGCGATATCAAGCCGTCGAACCTGCTCCTGGACGCCATGGGCACCGTCTGGGTCACCGACTTCGGGCTGGCCAAGGCGGAGGGAAGCGACGCCTTGACGCAGACCGGCGACGTGGTGGGAACCCTGCGGTACATGGCGCCGGAGCGGTTCGACGGCGGGTCGGACGCTCGCAGCGACCTCTATTCGCTGGGCGTAACACTCTACGAGTTGCTCACGCTCCGTCCACTGTTCGAGGAATCCAACCGGGCCAGGCTGATCAAGCGCGTGACCCACGAGCTGCCTCCGGCACCGCGCAAGCGGCAGCCGAGGATACCGCGAGACCTGGAGACGATCGTCTTGAAGGCGATCGCCAAGGAGCCGGCCCAGCGTTATGCCTCCGCCGAGGCGATGGCCGAGGATCTGCGGCGGTTCCTGGCCGACAGGCCGGTCAAGGCGCGGCGCATCAGCGGAGCCGAGCGGCTCTGGCGATGGAGCCGGCGCAATCCGGCACTGGCGGCGTCACTCTCCTCCTTGTTCTTGGTCCTCGCGATCGGATGCATCGCGATGACCGGTTTGTGGCGTCGCGCCGAACGCCAGCGAGAGATCGCGGCCGGACTGCAACAACTGGCGGAGTCCCGATTCGGCGAGGCCGAGCGACTCCGGGCCCAATCCGAGGAGCGGCGGATCGCCGCCCAGGCCAGTGCGCGGGAAGCCGAGCGCCAGCGCGGCCCGGGCCCAGGCCAATTTCGAGAGGGCGCGCGCCGCCGTGGACGACACTCTGAGCCAGATCAGCGACAGCCAGCTCAAGAGCGTGCCCGGCCTCCAGCCCCTGCGCCGCGACCTGCTCCGCTCGGCGCTGCGGTTCTACGAGGACTTCGTCGCGGAGCGCGGCGACGACCCGACCCTCAAGGCGGGCCTGGCCGCCGCGCAGCTCCGGCTGGCCAAGATCCAGCACGAAATCGGCGCCGAGCCGCAGTCCCAGGAGACCCTGCGACGGGCGATGGCCCTCTACGAGACGGAGTCGCGCCACCGTCCCGACGATCGGGACCTCCGCGATGGATTGGCGCAGTGTTGCATCCGCCTGGGCATCTCCCAGATGCCGTCCGACCAGGCCCTGGGACAATTCGAGCGTGCCATCACGCTCTGGCAGGCGATTCGGCAGGCCGAGCCGTCGAGTACCCCCGACCAGCGAGAGCTGGCGAATACCTACAACCTCATCGCCGTCCTGCATGAACAGCGCGGCCGGATGGCGGATTCGCTTCAGGCCCATCAGCAGGCCTTCGTCCTCCGCCGCGCGCTGGTCGCCGCCCATCCCGACGATCCGTCGTTCCAGAACGCCCTGGCGGCGACTTTGAATAATATCGGCGTCCTCCTCGAGAAGACCAGCGCGGATCACCGGGAGACGCTGGCGATGTTCCGCCGCGCGGTCGAACACGGCCGGATCGCCTGCGCGGCGGCGCCCGAGGTCGTCCAGTACGGCCGTTTCCTCATCGCCGAGCTGCGCAACATCGGGGCCTCCGAGTACCTCCTGGACCACGCCGACCAGGCGTTGGATGCCTTCCGCGAGTCGCTGGAGGTCTCGCGGCGGCTGGTGCGCGAGAACCCTGCGATCCTCTCCCTGCGGCGCGAGCTGTTCCAGGATCACACCAGCGTGGGGGACATCCAGCGCGGCGCGGCCGGGGGGCCGAGGCGGTGCGGACCTACCGCCAGGCCACTGAACTGCTCGACGCGGTGCCGAGAGAGACCGGGCAGGACTTCTTCAACCTCGCTTGTTTCTTCGCCCTGTGTGCCCGGCCGGCCAACGACCCAGCCTCCGCACCCGGCGACCTTGAGCCGGCCGAGCGCCGGCGCCACGCCGACGCGGCGATGGCGGCGCTGCGGCAGGCGATCGTCGCGGGCTACAGGAACGCCGTCGCCCTCAAGGTGTGCGAGGAACTCGACGCACTTCGGGAGCGCGACGACTTCAAGGCCATCATGACCGAGCTCGAATCGGCCGGTCCGGCGCCGACACCGGGACGATCGCCGGCCGTGCCCCGGGGGTTTTCCCCGGATCCTTCCAGGCCATTCCAGGCTCCGAAAGTCGCAGCAGCCGGCCTGGCACGACTCCGGGACGAGGACACTCAGCCAGCCGCCCAGCACGCGATCGGGGTCGTCCAGGTCGAGCTGGCCCGGCTCGAGGAAGCGAAGACGACCCTCGACCAGGCCCTGGCCGCGCGCCAGGCCCTGGTCCACGACGATCCCGAGAATGCTCGATACCGGGCCGAAGTCGCCTCGACCCGGGCCGCGCTGGGACGGCTGGCGTGGAAGGCAGGTCGGTTGTCCGAGGCTGTGAGCCGATGGCGGGAGGTGCGTCAACTGCTGGAAGCGGCCATCGCGGAGAATCCGGGCGAACCTGTCTTCGCCCAGCAACTGGCCCAGTCCGAGGTCGTCATGGCCCAATCCTATGCCGAGAGGGCTCTCTGGGACGAGGCCGCCGAGGCGATGAAGCGGGCCTTCCAACATGGGCTCGAGGAGCGCAGCGATGCGGTTCGACGCATGAGTCTCCTGGCGGTGACGCGCCAGCGGGACGCCCTCCTGCGGCTTGGCCCGGAGGTGCTCGACCGCTACGCCAAGAGAGGCGACCCGATCCTCACCAGCGAATTGGTTCGGTGCTGCGCACTGGTGCCCGGCGTCGTACTCGACGCCGACCAGCTCGTAGCCCTCGGCCAGCGGGCCGCGGCCCTGGGGCATACGGGTGCTCTCCTCTCCTTCAGCCTGGGCCTGGCCGAGTACCGAGCGAGGCGCGATGAGGATGCCGTCCGCGATGCGCGGGAATCGCTGGCCTCGGATACCGGCGGAGAAACCGGCCCTCTGGGCGCGCTCAACGGGGCTCTGCTGGCCATGGCGCACTTCCGGCTCGGCCGGCACGAGGAGGCGAGACGCTGGCTGGACAACATCAACCGGCTGGACTGGCGGTCCATCGGGCGATGGCCACCTCCCGAGTCCTGGTGGCTGCGCACCGACTTCCTGGCGCTGAAGCGCGAAGCGGCCGAGTTGATTACCGGCAAGCCCGCGCTCGATGATCCCTGGCTGCGCGAGGAACGCGGCCACACCTACGCCCAGCTCGGCGAGTCGGCCAAGGCCGAGGCGGAGCGCCAGGCCGCCCGCGCCGCTCGCAGCGACTCGAGCGGTCGGCTGAAGGCCCGCCCGAGCCCTTGACGGTCCGAAGCCCAAGCTGCGTGCGGACTCTCGATCCGCAATCGCGGTCGAACCGATTCCGAAAAAAATCTGATCGGAGGGAGACGATCGGACGGCGTTTGCACTTAACAGGGTATGAGCGATCTCATGACCGAGGAAGCCAACGACGTCGCCGTGCTAGTCCGGAGGGCCGCCGAGGGCGACCCGGACGCGCTGCGCGACCTCTTCTCGCGGTATCGCGACCGGCTCCGCCGGATGGTCCGCCTGCGCCTCAGCCGGCGCCTGGCGGGCCGGATCGACGATTCCGATGTCGTCCAGGAATCGTTCCTGGAGATCGCCCAGCGCCTGGAGGAATACGTGAAGGAGCCTCGGCTGTCGTTCTACCTCTGGCTGCGGCACATGACCGGTTTGAAGCTAGTCGAAGTCCACCGACACCATCTGGGGCTCCAGTGTCGCGACGTCGACCGCGAGATCACCCTGCACCGCGGCGGGCTGCCGATGGCCGATTCGGCGTCGCTGGCAGCGCAGCTCCTCGGTACCTTGACGACACCCTCGCAGGCCGCCATCAAGGCCGAGACCCGCCTGTATGTCCAGCAGGCGCTCAACAGCATGGATCCGATCGATCGCGAAGTGCTGGCCCTGAAACACTTCGAACAGCTCAGCACCAGCGAGATCGCGCGGGTGCTGGGACTGTCCAAGGCCGGGGCGGGGAAGCGCTATCCGCGGGCACTCGCGCGCCTGCGGGAGGTCCTCTCGCGAATCCCCGGGTTCGAAGCCTTGCCATAGATTGGCCGGGAACGGGAGTGTGCCGCGCGGGCGTTTGTCGTTGCCTGGGGGGCTGCATCATCCGCCTGAGGCGGACGACCGATCCGACCGATCCGACTGATCGGACGCGGCCCCCGATTACTTAACTCGCACTGAAGGCGGTGATTCACTCAACCCACGCGTCGTGTGAGTCAAGGCCTGAGAGTTTCTTCATCACCCGAGTTTTTTCAACACCAGAGGAGGGACAGAACCATGAGTCACAACGAACTGAGGGATCAGCGGAGTGGCGGGCGGGGGACGGTCGCGGGCCGGAAACGGCATCGGCATCGGTTGCGGCCGATGTTGATGGTGCTGGAGGACCGCAGGCTGCTGTCCACATTTACGGTCACCAACACCAGCGGGAACCCAAGCACACCCGGCTCGCTGCCGTACGAGGTCGCCCAGGCCGAAGCCGACAACGGCGCGAATACCATCAAGTTCGGGCCGCTCTTCAACACGCCGCAGACGATCAACCTGACCGGCCCCCCCAACGCTTCGGGTAGCCTGCTCGATCTGAGCAACACGACCGGCAAGCAGACGATCACGGGCCCGAGCGTGGGCGTGACGGTCAATGGCGGCGGGCTGGGCCGGGTGTTCGAGGTCGACGCGGGTGTTACCGCGTCCATTTCGGGGATGACGATCACCGGGGGCTCGACCGGCGGCAACGGCGGCGGCCTGGCCAACTACGGCGGGACGATCACGCTGAAAGAGTGTACCGTCAGCGGCAACGCCGCCTACGACGGCGGCGGCCTGTACACCAGCGCCGGCGGGGCGACCACGCTGAACAACTGCACGGTCAGCGGCAACTCCGCCGGCTGGGAAGGCGGCGGACTGGCCAACAGCGGCACGACCACGCTGAACGACTGCACGGTCAGCGGCAACGGCGCCTACGCCTTCGGCGGCGGGCTGGCCAACAGCGCCACAGCCACGCTGATCAACAGCACCGTCAGCGGCAACGGCGCCGGCGAGGGTGGCGGCACCTTCAACATCGCCACACTGACGGTGAGGGGCAGCACCTTCTCCAACAATTCCGCCGTTTACGGCGCCGGCATGTGGAACTCCGGCAATCTGACGGTCAGCGGCAGCACACTGTCCGGCAACTCCGCCCACTTCGACGGCGGCGGCATTTGGAACCAAGGCGCAGCCACGCTGAGCATGGCCAACTGCACCGTCAGCGAGAACTCCGCCGGCGAGGGCGGCGGCCTCTTCAACAGCGCCACACTGACGGCCAGCGGCAGCACCTTCTCCGACAATCCCGCCGTCTACGGCGGCGGCCTCTGGAACTCCGGCAATCTGATGGTCAGCGGCGGCACAGTGTCCGGCAACTCCGCCGTCGTCGAGGGCGGCGGCATTTACAACCAAGGCACGCTGACCGTTTCGTCCGTCTACATCACCGACAACGGGGTCAGCGACGGCGCCGCTGACGCTGCGTTCGGCGGCGGCATCTTCAGCTCCGGCGGGAGTGTCGCGCTCGCCAACAGCGTCGTCACAGGTAACACGGCAATCGGCGGCGGCGGGTGCTGCGGCTACCCCGGTGGCGATGGCATCGGCGGCGGTCTCGCTCTCGAGAATAACGCGACCGCGAACGTCAGCAACACCAGCTTCGCGGACAACCTCGCCGAAGGGGGTGCCGGCGGCGACGGCGGCAACGGCGGCGACGGCATCGGTGGCGCCATCGCCGTGGCCGTTGGCAGCATCTTCGGTACCTCGGACACGTCGTCACTCACCATGAGCAACGACAATCTGATCGACAACGTGGCCCAAGGTGGCAGCGGCGCCTCGGGAGCCAATGGCGGCAACGGCTGGGGCGGCGGCGTCTTTGTCGGAGCCAGTGGCTCCGCGCTCATCCAGCAGTCCAGCATTACCTACAACCAGGCCCTCGGCGGCCTGGCCGGCGCGGGCGGCAGCGACGGCGACGGGATGGGTGGCGGCCTCTACGTCGCCACCGGTGCGTCGGTCAGCCTCAAGAAGACGACCGTCGCGTACAACAGCGCCTCAACCAGCAACGACAACATCTATGGCGTGGTGACCTACCTCTGAGTGCCACCGCCATCTTCCCTCCTCGGCCGGCCTTGCATCGGGCGCACCATCGGCGCCCGGGGAGGACCGCTTTCGTATCCTATTATGCCGCTGTTGTTTACGTCCAAGACGACGAGCAATTCGCCGGAGGGCCGAGTCCGCCTTCGCCAGCGGAGCACGCACCCAGTTCCGCCGTCAACCCGGAGCCCGTTGTCGTCGCTGGCCGGGATCGGTGCATCGTGACATCGACGTCGAGCGGATCGCGACCCGGGGGCTGCTGGCGGTTTCGCATCCAATGCCGGCGTACTACCTCTTGAGCGAGGTCGCAGATGCGTCAACGGGGGCAGATCGCTCACGACTGAACGAACGATGACATCCAAGCGTTGGTTTGAGTCCGTTCGCTATCCCTACCCCGATCTCGACGCCTTGCGCCAACGCGCCGACGTCCGCGAGCTGATCGCGGGGTTGGAGGCGAAGCCGAGGTGAACGACGTGGGGTCGCCGCGCAAGCCGCGACCCATCCAGGAAGAGGATGGCCGCGAGGTCGCCGGACGTCCCGGGGGACTGCGCCGATCCTCGATCGTAGGCGCTGCGCGGACGGAGTTCGGGATCGTTCCCGACTTCCCGATGGTTCGGGGTGCGCGCTCATTTCCCGAGAGGTGTATCATGCTGAGAAACTCGATGCGAAACGGGAAGGCGAGACGACGGGGGCTGCGGCCCGGGCTCGAGGGGCTCGAAGACCGCGTGACGCCGACCACCTTCCGCGTCAACACGCTCCTCGATACCGTGGCGGTGAACCTCAAGACGGGCCGGGACGCCAGCGGCCACGTCTCGCTGCGGTCGGCGATCATGGCCGCCGACGCGGACGGAAGCACCAACCATAATCATCGTGCCGGCCGGCACCTTCACGCTGATGCTCGTCGGCAGCAGCGCGGACAACGGCACCGCCGGCGAACTCGACATCGATGCCAACGTCACGATCCAGGGAAAAGGCGCGGGCCAGACGATCATCGATGGCAACAACACGGATCGGGTCATCGAGGTCCTCGGTGGCAACGTGTCGATTAAGGGAGTGACGATCCAGCACGGCCGCGTCACGAGCGATGGGGGCGGGATCCTCAATAATGGTGGCCGATTGTCGCTCAGCTCGGTGGTGGTCGCGAACAACGTGGCGGTCGGCGCCGTCGGTTCCTTCGGCGGCGGCAACGGCGGCAACGGCGCCCTCGGCAATGCCGGCGGGAACGGCGGGGAGGGCGTCGGCGGCGCCGGCGGCGCCGGTGGTGCCGGCGGCGTCGGCCAGGGCGGCGGGATCTTCAACGGCGGCGGCGCGACGTTGACCAGCACGACCACCCTGGCGATCTCGACGAACGTCGCCACCGGCGGCACCGGCGGCAGCGGCGGCGCCGGCGGCAATGGCATCGCGGGCATCCCGAGCACCGGGGGCAGAGCCATCGGCGGCACCGGCGGCGACAGCGGCGAGGGCGCCAGCGGCGTCGGCGGCGGGATCTTCAATGCGACGACCGGCACCCTCACGCTCAAGCCCCGGCTGGGGGTGACGAAGGGCTCCCGCCAGGCGAAGGCCACCGACGTCATCACGACCAACAAGGCCCTGGCCGCAACGGGCGGGCAGGCGGGCGCCGGAGGCAGCGCCACGGGCGGCCTCGGCCGGCCTTCCCTCGGGGTCAACGGGGTCAATGGGGTCGCCACCCCCGGCCAGCCCGGGGTGACCGACCTGTTCAGCGCCGGCGTCGGCGGCGGCATCGCCAACGTCGGCACCGCCCTCGTCGACAATACGACCATCTCCGGCAATCAAGCCTCGACCAGCGACCCCAACGTCAACGGCAACCTCAAGTCGTGACAGGGCGACCGGGTCCCGAGTCTCGCGTGCCGGGCCGGCCCATCGCCCCTCCCGGCCCCCATCTTCGGGGGCCGGGGGGAACGGCCACCCGGAGATCCGCCAGGACGCCGGTCGCCGGTTCGCCAGGGGCCGAGCGGAGCGGAGCGGACCGGCAGGCCAATCCCCCCGTCGAGGCGGACGTGGCTGCTGTTTCCGGCCTCCACGCCAGGCGTGAACGCCTCGTAAGTCCCCAGCCAACCGCAGAGCTTGGCATGCGCAGCGGCGTGCTGACGATGGCGGGTCGTGAGGCGCAGATAGACAATCCCTTCGAGAAGTTCGGCGTCCTTGAGGTTTGGCATCGCATCGTAACGCTGCTCGAACTCGACGCGGGTGAGGCGGTCGCCATTCTCCAGCGGGGGGATGGCGCCGTTGGACGCGGCCTCGCTCGGCTCGACGGACCTGGGATCGGCCTCCGGAACGCCGGTCTGACTCGAAGGAACTACACGACCGATCATACGCGGTTTTCGGGCGGGCTGGCACCGCGGGCCAGGTCACAGTCTCGACGGTCGCAGACGATTCAATGCGACGATTTCAAATGACGAACTGGCAATACGGCGGATTCCAACTCATCCTTGGATGTACGCCAGAGATAGAGCTCCCAACGACCCTCGGTAGCTAAACTCAACATGGCCAGAGCCCGACCGTCAGGCGAGAATTGGAGATCGCTGACGATCCCAGGGAACCCTTCGATGGCCAATAACTCCGCGCCCGTGGCCATGTCCCAGAGTTTGACCGTTCTGTCCACACCCGAGGAGGCGAGCGTTTTCCCATCTGGCGAGATCGTAAGCGAGTCGGTACGACGCGGGTGACCCTGGAGTTCCAACTTCAGTTCGAGTGTCTCCATCGACCAGACGTGGATCTTCTGGGTGTCGGGATCTCTTGAAGCCAGCGTAAGACCATCCGGGGAAACCGTCGCGCCCCACATGTGCCCAGGTCGCTGGAGTGAAGCCGTTCTCGATTGGCCAGTACTGTGGTCCCACCACAAGAGATTGCGATCGTGATCCGTGATGATCACTTTCCCCGATGGCGTGAAACCGGCAAGCCCCGGCTTGGCCCAAGCGAGCGGAACCAAGCGTCGCTTTGCAAGGTCCCACAGCAACCATGACTTTCCTCCTTGGCAGAGCAGGAGAAGATGGTGGTCGTCCGGTGAGAACTGAGGGACGAGGTGTTCGAAATTGAGCTCAAGTCTACCTTGCTGTCGGCCGGTTGCGGTGTTCCAGAGTGTGAGCGTGCCCTCCCCATCCACGGTCGCCAACATGTGTCCGTCGTGAGAGAGGCTCGACCAATGATCAGAATCAGGCAGATCGAGTGGCGTTCGTTTCAGGAACGAACCTGTATCGGCATCCCAGCGCGCGATGAACCAGGGACGGCCACGGTCCACAGTGATCAGAGCTCGACCGTCCTCGACGAACCTGAAACACATGGGCCGAGACAGCGGAAGTTTGGGCAATCCCTCAGGGGTTTCCGAATCCCAGATCTTGACCGTCCCATCGCGGCTGGCGGAGGCGATCATGGGGCCTTCGCGCGAAAGCGCCAGGGTCCAGATCCGACCGTCGTGTCCCATATGGACACCTCGCTGCATGCCCGTGCCGACATCCCAGAGCCGGATCGTACCATCGCCACCTGTTGAGACGAGTGTGCGATCGTCGGGAGAGAAGGTCACTGCAAGAACCCCCTCGGTATGTCCCCGGAACTCGCGCAGGAGGCGGCGGCTGGAGATTTCCCACAATCGGACCAGCCGGTCCCCTTCATACGCAGTCACCAGCTTCGTCCCGTCGTGGGAGAATGCTCCACCCACGATCCCGGGAGTCACAGGGAGTGAACCGATGTGCGCTCGCGTAGATGAGTTGTAGAAACCCACCTCATCTCGAGTTCCCAACGTTGCCAAGGTGTTTCCATCTGGTGAAAGAATGAGACCAGCACCCTTGATTTCGTCCAGCCAGGCACCAGTGGTACGATCCCAGAACTCGGCGAACCCGTCGGTCCTTCCCGCTGTGATGATTGTCTTACCATCCGGTGTGAACCGGGCGATCACGGCGTCTCCGTTGTGCGCAAGGATCTCTCGTTCGAGATGGCCTGTAGCAACCTCCCACAGCTTGAGCTTGCCCTCGTCATCGGCTGTCGCGAGAGTCTTCCCGTCGGGTGAAAAGGCCGCGACATTGACCTCGGTTTCAGATGCCGTGAACTTACGGACCTGTTGCCAGGACTTCGTGTCCCAGATCTGAACGGTTCCGTCCTTGCTGGCGCTGGCGAGCAAGTCTCCGCGCGGTGAGAACTCGACGTGATAGACTTCGTCGCGGTGGCCCCGCAGCGTAAGCCGTTCCGTATGGCAACGTCGGAAAAGGAGATGCCAGGTGAAATCACGAAGATCCTGCTCGCCGGGTTGGGGACGATACCGCATCAGGATTTCATGCGCAAGGGGTGATCGCAGCGCACGAATCAACTGGTCGGCTTGACGGATGTCTCTGTCGTACTGGCGATGGCGTTGCGACTCAACTTCGTGCGCCTGCGCTTGGTCGTCCTTTTGCTGAAAGAGGCGGTGTGCACTTTCGAGCCGGGATTCGTACCACCGGCTCCCTACCAAGATGGCCACCGTAGAGACCACAACGACAGCGGACACGATCACAGCCGCCGGATGACGTCCGGCCTTCCGACGGATGCGCTGCCAGCGGCTGGGGGGCCGAGCCTGGGTCGGGTCGCCAGCCAGGAACCGGTCCAGGTCATCGGCCAGCTCTCGGGGCGTTGGGTAACGACGAGCCGGGACCTTTTCCAGGCATTTCAGGACGATCGCCTCCAGCTCGGCGGGAATGTCCTTCCGAGTTCGCCGCAGTGGGATCGGAGCATCGCTGATGACCTGCCTGAGGGTGTCGAGCTGGCTCTCACCTCGGAACGGAGGATGCCCGACTAACAGCTCGTAAAGGATACAGCCCAGCCCGTAGACATCGGCCGGTGGACCGATGGCTTTGACTTTTCCCTCGGCCTGTTCGGGGGCCATATACGGGGGCGAGCCGATCGGGACTCCGCTTTGAGTCCTGGGACCCGTGCCATCGGCGAGCCAGGCCAGGCTGAAGTCGGTGATCCGGGGCTGGAACTCGGTCAGGACATCGTCCTGCTCTCGCGATGGCTCGGTCGTGTCGGGCGAGCGCTGGAGCAGGATGTTGGAGGGTTTGAGGTCGCGGTGCAGGACGCCCCGCTCGTGGGCATGATCGACGGCGCGGGCCAGAGTGGTGATCAGGCGGGCCGCGTCTACAGCCGGCACTGGCCGCGACTGCCGCGATAGCCAGATCGCGAGCGTCGGCCCCGGGCAATATGCGGCGGCGATATACCCGACCGTGCCGACGGTCCCCGTCTCATAGACCGGGACGATGTTGGGATGGTCGAGTCCCGCGGCGGCGTGCGCCTCGCGGAGGAACCGCTTGCGGGCCTCGGGCGTCACCATCGCCTCGGGTTGCGGGACCTTGAGTGCAACTTGCCGCCGCAACGCCGGGTCCCAGGCGAGGAAAACGATGCCGAAGCCCCCCGATCCGAGTGTCCGGAGGATCCGGAAGCGGCCGAATTGGCCAGCGATTGCCGCGTCCGTTGAATCCGCGTCCGAGGCTGATCCCGTAGGAGCCGGTTCCGTCCGGCCATCTGGATCCTCACCTGTTCGGGGCCACGCTTGTTCGACGAGCGTCAAGAACGCGGCAAGCCGATTCCACTCGGGCAGGAGTTCCGGGTCGATGGCCTCTTGCAGCTCATCCGTTGGTGTCTCCTGGCCGCCAGCCAGGCGATCGTCGTAGGCCGCCAGTGCGTCGGCCAGGCGTTCCTCGGGGTGCTCACTCCCATCCTCGCTCATGGCATCGACCCATGTTCCGCGAGTTCCCGCCGCAATTGCTGGATGGCCCGGCTCCAGACCTTGCGCGCCGCATCGGCTGTGCAACCCATGCGCCAGCCGATCTCGTCCCACGAGAGCTGTTCCTGGTGCCGCCAAGATACGGCTTGCCGATAATTCTCCGGCAGGCGCGAGACCGCCTGGTCGAGGGCCAGGGTCAGCTCGGCGCGGACGGCATGGTTGCTCGGCGAGGGCGACCGGCTCGTCAGGATGTCACGTTGGTCTTCCGAGCCGGCCAGTAAAGTCTCGATCGCGACTTCGCGACGCGCGTTGCGCTTCTCGGTCGCCAGGTACGAGCGACGGAGATTCGACAGCCGGCATTCCAGGATCTTGCGAAGCCAGGCGCGAAGTTCGGCTTCGGTCCGTCCTCGGAATGTGACCAGATGCCGTTGCGCTTCGACAAACGTGTCCTGCACCAGGTCCGACGCGCCGAGCTTGGCACGAAACTCGGGCCCGATCACTTCGTTGGCGACCATCAAGAGGTATTGCCGGCAGCCATTTAGCAACGGACCGGCTCCCTCTCTCAGAGGGTCCAACAAGAAGGGGACTGGCTTCGACTCTTCGATGTGCTTATCCAACGTCGTGTGCCGCCCCGCCGAGAGGTGATCTCCAACATTTGTTGAACTCGCCGGTATCAGTCCGATGGACGTTCCATCAATATTGGCATCGCTCAGTCTTTCCTCCACCTCAGGCCCCCTCGCATGCAGGTCTCGTCGCACCGACGTGGTTCAAAGAGTATAGAGCCTTCGACTCCGATAACTCAAGCGGGTGTTACAGCGTCTCGGTCTCGCGACAGCCTCCGTCTCTACCTATGAGTGCGCATTGTGCGACCGCGCAATCCAAAAGAATCCGATTTGCCATGTCCGGTTCTTCGCACCGCCGTGACTCTAAGGTTAGGGGAACGGATAACCGGCTGGATCCTCTGAACGCACCGGGGTTCGACCTGTCCCGAGGGCTTCGTCGTCGTCTGCGCCGACAGAAATTGCCCGAATCGGATTCGTTATACCCCTTCTTGGCCTTTCAAGAGCGTCTGCGGACTTACGCCTTGCAGGATTGATCTGGACCTTACACCAAGGAGATGTTCATGGCGAGTCCCATACGATTTTTGGGATACGCGAGCGGCGCAATGATCAGACGAATCGTCGTCTTCTCGGTGTTCCTGTGGATCTCCAATCTCTCCCAGGCGCAAGCCGAATTAATCACGTACACCGAGTCTGCCGTTGCTTCGGGCACCATCGGCAACCAAGTTTTTTCCGGCGAGCTGGTGACCCTGACCCTGACCGCTGACACGAGCGGTATCACCTTCTCGGGAGGGATATTCTATACAAGTGCCGCGATGGCGACGGTGAGTATCGCTGGCATTGGGAATGCCAGCTTCACGGACAACCTTGTCGTCTTCAATTATCCAGGCGTCGAAGCAGGATTCGAGGATTTTACGCCGGTCGTTGGTGACGCCCTCATCATGGCGATAGTCAACGCGTCGCTGTCCACTTACGATCTTGCGTCGGCCATCGGCCCTCTCACGGGCCCTACTTCCGGGGGAGGTGGCAGTTTCGCGACGACACTCGGCACCTTGTACTTGAATCCGCCCTTTGATTCAGGAACTTTCACGGCAACGACTCCAATCGGTCCCCGAACCTACTTCGATCGTGATGCTCGGTGCCGGCATCCTCACCCTCACCGGTTTTCGACGGAGGCCAAAATGATTACAGAATATAATATGAATCACTAGGAACCGAATCGGTGTCGCTTCATATCCTTCGAAGTCCGTAGCGTCTGATCCGCGACGGCGCTCCGACTCAAGGGCTAGGAGGTGGGTCGCTCCTCATCTCTCCCAGGTGACCTATGCGTAGCGATTGGCGAAGCGACACCGCACGTAAATCAGCCACCGCCTGCCAGACCTCGAAATCGGCATCTTTCAGAAGAGATGAGTCACGCCCGAGGGGTCACCGCCGACGTGGGACCGCGGGCTTTATCGAATGGTTGTCTCTGCGGGCCAATCATTCTCGGTCGCATCAACCTTGGTTCCATCTCACGGCGTTGTGACCAAGGGCTCGATCTGGATCAAAGATCCGAATCGAACGAAGTCGGCGGTATAGTGCGTCAAGAGCCGGCGCAGACCGTGAGTCTGCATGGTGGCGACGATGTTGGAGTCGTGGACCTGCTTGCCGCCGATGGGGATCGAGGCCAGAAGGCCCAGGAGGTTGGCCGTGACCGCGGGCCCGTCCTCGGCGATCTGGAATTGAGTTTGGAAGCGGACGACATCCGCAATCAAGGTCACGGCGGGGACAGGTGTCGAGAAGGATTGGGGCCGCGACAGGGTGGCCAGGTACTCGCGGAGGGTCTGCCGGCTGATCCACAACTCGACCCCCGCCGCTGAAATGGACTGGAGCCTCGCCTGGGCCGTAGCATGAAGCGGAGCTGACGCTGTGTTGGCAAAGACCAGGATGTTGGTATCCACAAACACCGGATCAGCGGCTGTCGTCGCCATAGATCTCCTCGCGTCGGACCGTGAAACCCTCGGGCCAGGGACCCACGTCGTGGGCCGAGAAAGTTCAGCGCACGCCGGACCAGGGCCGGTTCGTCGATCACCACCACCACCTGATGCGGTCCCGGTGTCACGCCGGCGGGCAGTTGGATCGTCGCCTTCCCCTGGTCATCCACCTCGATCGTCGTCTGGATCGTCTTCATTCGAGTCACCTTCGTCGATACAAAATCGTGACGCTACGGAGCCCGCTTCGCCCCTTGACCATGATCTACCTTGCGCGACCATGAGACAAGACCGTTCGCCCCTCAAACGGCTGATGGGTTTGGTGCCGATGTCTCGCGGTTGCCGTCGGGGCCGGAGAGCGGTAGATTGAGGGGATGCTGATCTACCTCGACATGTGCAGCATCCATCGTCCGCTCGACGAGTAAAGCCAGCTCCGGATCCTCGTGGAGAGTGAGGCCGTTCTGGGGATTATCGCGCTGTGCGAGTCGGGACAAGCCGAGCTGGTATCCTCGGATGCCCGAGAATTCGAGATGGGACGGAACCCGAATCCGGAGCGAAAGGCGATTGCCCACGATGTGCTCAGTCGTGCGCAACAGTTCGTCCGGCTCTCCCTCGTGATTGAGAATCGCGCTCACGTTTTCCATGAAGGGGGCCTCAAGCCTCTCGACTCCCTTCACCTCGCGTGCGCTGTCGAAGCCAAGGCCGACTCTTTCTGGACCTGCGACGACCGGCTCCTCAAGCGAGCCAAGGCGGTTCATAGTGGTCCGCCGAAAGTCGTCAACCCCCTCGAACTGATCCGGGAGCTCGGGCCATGACCGTAAAGCATAAACCGCTCGCGGAGGTCACGCAAAGAGCCATTGAAATCCTCTGTCGAGAACTCGGAGCCGCCGATACGATCCGGTTCATCAACCAGTTCACCAATGGCCACGGCGATTACACGTTGGAGCGAGACGCGCTCTTCGCCGGGGAGTCGCTGGATCAGATGATCGCCGATATCATAGCAGCGAAGCCTGGAGAGCGATTGTCCTCTCAAGAGGCCGAAGTGAAGCCCTACGATTGCGTGTCATCAGGGTGCGCCTTCGCGAGTCTGGGCATTACTGTGCAACACCTTCGTCGTAAAGACCAGGCATCCTCTGATCCTGAAGATGTTTACCGCGTTGGCCAGGGGGATTTCCCGCGCGTACCCAGCGCGATCGTGAAATGCTCTAACCCAGCAAGACCTCGTTGACAAGCATGGCCACGCCGTCCTCGTCATGGGCGCCGGTGACGTGGTCGGCGACCGACTGGACGTCGGGATGCGCGTGTCCCATGGCCACGCCCAGGCCGGCGTTGCGGATCATGGGGATGTCGTTGGCGTCGTCTCCGACGGCGCAGATCTCGCCGGGCTCGACGCCCCATCGCTCGGCCAGGTTGAGGACTGCGGTCCACTTGCTGGCATCGACGCGGACGATCTCGCACATCGTTCCCAGGTAGCGCGACATGCGCAGGACGAACGTCTGGACGCGATCGCCGATCCGGTCGAGGACCACTCGCTCGAACGCGAGCATTTCGGCCCGAGCGCCTACGGCGCAGACGTGGAATAATGGCTCGTCTTCGCGAGCCACAAACGGAATGCCATCGCTTGCGGCGATCCGTCGGCGCCAGGCTGTGTCGATCTCGGCGTGCTCGAGGTTCTTGCCCACGTAATCATCGAACGCCGCACGGCCCGTGGGGAAGGCCGGGACGATGAAGTCGAAGTCGTCGGGAGTTCGATCGGTGAAGAGGACGGCCGGCTGATCGTGGCTGTGGAACAGGTCGAGGACGTCCGAGGCCAGTTCGGCGTCGAAGTCGGCGCGCCAGAGCGTGCGATGGTCCCCCGGCACCTTGACGATGGCCCCGGAGTTGCAGACCAGTGGTACATCCAGGCCAAGCTGCTCGGCAATCGGCCGAGCGCGCCGATAGCGCCGACCCGTGCAAAGGACCGGTTGGATACCAGCCCGCGCGGCTCGGGTCACGGCCTCCGCCGTCCGGGGACGCAACGTCCCATCGAGGTCGAGAAGCGTCCCGTCCACATCGAGTGCCAGGATTCGATAGCGCGAAGAAGCCATGATTGCGAGGGTTGATCGACTCCCGTTTCGAGATGGCCGCGGACCCTGTTTCGCCAGCCCGGCGCCCATTCGCCGAGTCGTAACCATCGTAAGCCACGACGTGCCTGCCGTCCAATGCCAGTCGACACCACTCGCGGCCATCTCCTAAGATAACGCTCCCGAGACGGAGGCGCTGGTAACAGAGGTTGGAAGCAATCGACGGTGTCTCCACACGGCGGATTGACCTGGGAGTCGCAATCATGGACATCAAGTCCGCTCAGTCGGGCACGATCGAGACCCAGGTTCTGGAGGTGCCGTTCACCGGCCATCTCCTGCTCGAACGCCCGCTGCTCAACAAGGGGACGGCGTTCACCGCGAGTGAGCGCCGGGAGCTGGGATTGCTCGGTCTGCTACCGCCGCACGTGGACACACTCGAACAACAGATCTCTCGGGCGTATGAAGCCTATCAGGACAAGCCGACGGACCTGGAGCGGCACATCTACCTGCGACAGCTTCAGGATCATAACGAGACGCTGTTCTACCGCCTGCTGCTGGACCACCTCGCCGAGCTGATGCCGATCATCTACACGCCGACCGTGGGCCTGGCCTGCGAGCGGTTCAGCCACATCATCCGGCGCCCTCGGGGGCTGTTCATCGCCTACCCGGAGCGCGACGACATCGACGCGATCCTCGACAATGCCATATCGCCGGAAGTCGAGGTAATCGTGGTGACTGATGGCGAGCGGATTCTTGGATTGGGTGACCAGGGAGCCGGTGGGATGGGAATCCCGATCGGTAAGCTCTCGCTCTATACGGCCTGCGGAGCCATCCACCCCGCTACGACCTTGCCCATCTTGCTCGACGTCGGGACCAATAACCCCGATCGGCTCAACGACCCCCTCTATATCGGCTGGAACCATGAGCGAATCACCGGAGCCGACTACGACGACTTCGTCAACGCATTCGTGCAAGCGATCCGGCGGAAGTTCCCCGACGTCTTGCTCCAGTGGGAGGACTTTGCCCAGAACAATGCCAATCGCCTGCTGGAGCGCTATCGCGACCAGCTCTGCACGTTCAACGACGACATCCAGGGGACGGCCGCGGTGACAACCGGGGCCCTCCTGGCCGCGGTGGACGTCACGGGCGAGCGGCTCCGAGACCATCGGGTCGCCATCCTGGGCGCCGGTTCGGCAGGCTGCGGCATCGCTGAGCAGCTCGTGGCCGCGATGGTCCTGGAGGGCCTGCCCGAGCCCGACGCGCGCAGCCGGTTCTTCCTCATCGACCGGCTGGGCTTGCTTCACGATGATATGGACGGCCTGCGGCCGTTCCAGCGGAAACTCGCCCAACCGAAGGACCGGGTCATCGCCTGGCGACCGGGCGAGGATCAACCGATCGGCCTGCTCGAGGTCATCGAGAATGCCCACCCCACGATCCTGATCGGAGTCTCGGGACAGCCGCGAACGTTCACGGAAGAGGCAGTATCCGCCATGGCTCGACAGGTCGAGCGGCCGATCATCTTCCCGCTCTCGAACCCAACCTCGCGCGCCGAGGCGACCCCAGCCGACCTGATCACCTGGACCCACGGGCGCGCCTTGACCGCAACCGGCAGCCCGTTCGAGGACGTCCCGTTTGGCGGCCGGCGTTACCCGATCGCCCAGTGCAACAACAGCTACATTTTCCCGGGGATCGGGCTGGGCGTCCTCGCCGTGAAGGCGCGACGGGTGAGCGACGGGATGTTCATGGCCGCGGCGCGGGCCCTAGCCGATGCCGCACCAGCACGCCGCGACCCGTCCGGCACCTTGTTGCCGCCGCTCTCGGAGTCACGCCCAGTCGCCCGGGCGATCGCCCTGGCCGTTGCCGCCGCCGCCCGGCGCGAAGAATTGGCCGAGAACTCCCGATCCGACGACCTTGAGCGGCTGGTCGATGAGAAGATGTGGCTCCCCGAGTATCGGCCAATGAGGCGGAGGCGAGCCTGAACCGTCGCTCTCGATCCGGGTCGGGGGGCGCCGCCTTCGGCTGCGGGCTGGAAGTCGATGGCGACTCGCCGATACGAACGCGGCGCCGGTGCTCCGGGCCACGCACCGACTGTCTCAAGATCTCCTTTGAAGAAGGTCTCTCAGAATCATGTATAAGATGCTTTGTTGCTCGGTCGGCTTCATCGTATGGGTCGGCATTCTGTGGGACGCGTTCGCGACGATCGTCCTCCCGCGCACGGTGGCGCCGATGCGTCGCCTCTCGGGCCGATTCTACAAGTGGAGTTGGGCTCTCTGGGCGCTTCGCGAGCCGGCGGATCCGGCAACCGGAATTACAGTTGAGCTTCGTTTCCGTCTTCGGGCCGGTCTCCGTGATGGTCCTCCTGATCCTCTGGGCGTTTCTCATGATTCTCGCATTCGCGATGATCTACTACGGCCTGGGATCCGAGTTCCGGGTGGCGACCGGCCCGCTGGATTTCGGCACGCTCCTCTACATGAGCGGATCGACCTTCCTGACGCTGGGCCTGGGAGACGTCACGTCCCCGGACCCGTTCGGTCGGTTCCTCATGATCGTCGAGGCCGCGACCGGATTCATCTTCCTCGGTCTGGTCATCACTTATATGCCGCTCCTGGACCAGGCTTATGCCGCGCGCGAGGTCGGCAACCTGCTGATCCGTTCGCGGGCCGGTAGTCCGCCCACGGCGATCCGATTGTTGCACCGATACACGGGCACTCACCATACCGAGATCCTCAGGGGCAATCTGCGCGAGGGGGAACGGTGGATGGCCGAGATGCTCCAGAGTCACATGTCACATCCGGTCCTGGCGTTCTATCGGGCACAGCACTTCGGTCAATCCTGGCTGGTCTCGCTGACGACCGTGCTGGATACCTGCACGCTTCTGATCGTCGGAGGCGAGGGGCTCCCGAGAGAGCAAGCCCGGCTCACCTATCGTATGGGCCTCCGCCTGCTGGCCGACCTGGCGAACGCTCTGGCGATCTCCGTCGCTCCGCCGGCCCGTCCGCGGTTGACTGAAGGCGACCTTCCCTCGATCCGAGCGGCTTTGATGAATGCGGAGATTACCCTGACCTTCGGGTCTGCCGAAGGGACCGAGCTCGTACGTCTCAGCGATCGGTATGATATCTACGTTCAGGCCCTTGCTTCGTGGCTCGCCATCTCCTTGCCTCCCTGGGTGCCGCCTCCGGACTCGTTGGAAGAGTCGAGGGCCTGGGAAATGCTCGGCGCCTCGAGTCCGATCGACGTATGACTGCTTCATCAGGTCTCGTGGGAGATTCGCTCCGATGCCGATTGCCGCTCTGTCCCAGTACGACACTCTCTCGGCGATGATCACCCCCGCGATCTTCCTGACCGCCAACGCGTCGCTGATCATCTCGACCTCGAACCGGATGTCGCGCGTCGTGGACCGGATTCGCGTCCTCAACGACGTGGTCAACAAGCTCGGCCGCGGCACGACCGATCTCGACTACACGGACGAACGCCTGGAGCATATCCAGGACCAACTCCGCCGGCTCGAATGGCGAAACGACCGCATCCGTTACGCCCTGACGACGTTGTACATCGCCTTCGCGGCGTTCGTGGGGACGAGCCTGACTCTGGCGATCGATGTCCTGGTCAGCAACCGGCTCATCGCCCTCCCGATCGTCCTGGCCGTCACCGGGGTGGGACTGCTGCTGTTCGCCAGCGTCAACTTGGTGCTCGAGGCACTCCAGGCGCTGCGGACCAACCGGCTGGAGATCCGCTTTTACCGCGAGCTCCAGGAACGACGTGTCGCCGAGCGAGCCGGGCAGGGGACCGCCACGCGAACGGAGACCTGAAAGGGTGTACGCGAAGCGTGTAGGGTGGGTCGAGCCGCGATTCATCGCGGCGAGGCCCACCAAGGCCGCGGTCTTCGGTGGGCCTCACGCCGCGTTGCGGTGTTCGACCCACCCTACAGCAGGCTTCTCGTACACCTTCTGAGTTCGCCCGCCGAGGCCAATCTCAGCCCGCCATGGTGCGCAGCCCGCACGGGGATGTTATGATCTCAGAATCCCAGGATCCCGAATTCCCGGGTCGCGGCGGCACGTCACGACACACTGTCCAGGAGGATCTCGACCATGATGTCCTTGAAGGAGCAGATGCAGAGCTACGGGGCCTATCACAAGGACCCGCGCAACAAGTTGACCCACTTCTTCGGCGTCCCCCTCGTGACGTTCTCGCTATTCCTGGCGCTGAGCTGGTTCCGGTTCGTGGACCCGAGAGTCCCGATCACCGTGGGGACGATCTTTTACGTGGGTGTCCTGGGCTACTACCTGAGACTCGACTGGGCCGTCGCGCTGATGCAGCTTCCGGTCACACTGACGCTCCTGTGGATCGCGGACTGGGTCGCCACGATCCCGTTCGCCTGGTCGTTCTCGATCTTCCTGGCCGCTTTCGTGATGGGATGGATCATCCAGCTCGTCGGCCACGCCATCGAGGGCCGTCGGCCGGCGCTGGTCGACAACCTCTTCCAGGTCTTTAACGCCCCATTATTCCTCGCCGTCGAAGTGCTCGCCCTGCTGGGACTTCGCAAGGACCTTTACGAATCGGAAACTTTGAACTACTCGCAGAGTCCGACCTGAGAGGGTCGGATCGGGACTGGGCTTTGGGAATCTCTGGTGGGAATGCGGATCGCCTCACAGGAGGATCCGGGACGCCACCCAGACGAGGATCAGGACCACGATGGCGACGATCGCGAACGCGATGGCCCGCACGATCCGGACGCCGCGACGGATGCTCGAGCGGAACTCGGCGGTATCATTCAAGTGTGGAAAGGGCTTGCCGGCCGGGACCGGGACCCCCAGGAACGCACAGAGCGGCTCCCAGCCGTCACGGACCTCGAAGATCAGGAGTCGCTCGGCAGGAACGATGCGGCGGACGCGTTCGTTGTGCTGATTGAAGACCTCGATCGCGAAGGACCGGTCTTCGAACCGCCCCCGAAAAGTCCCGTCCCAGATCAGCCGATCGACCATACGGCGGAAATGGCGCATCCGCGGGAGGAGCGGGGCGATCCAGCTCGGGAATGCCTGCCGGACGAAGTAGATCGTCTGGCAGGCGCTGACATACCAACGCTCGGGGTCGCGCACAGTGAGCACGACCTTCGCATCGGGGTAATATCGCATCAGCTCTTCATAGAATGAGCAACTGGGCCAATCGACGGTCGCCTGGCAGCCCTGGAAGAGTGTCTCCCAATCGACGGACTCCCCGCGCACGGCGGCATCCCAGACTCGCGCATCCTCGGGATGAGCGAGGACCTCGGTCATGTGATAGCACCGGGCGAATCCCAGCTCCTCGAGGGCCACCTTCAGCGAGAGCGTCCCCGTACGCCCCAGGCCGGCGCCGATCACCTTGATGGACATGACATCCTCGCGGGACGCGACCGCAATCCCCGATCGGGCGCTCCGCCCAGAGTCCGCGGGAAACGTGGGTCAATCGGCCCTTACTTTACTCGGCCGACTCGCAGGATGCCAGGACATCGTCGCACGCGACCTCATCGCCTCATCGTGACACCATGGGTGGAGCCACGAGCTGGGCGGCAAGGCCGTGACTGGCCGCGGTGGCTGGGGTTGGCTCGATCGACTTCGCTTCTGCCCGCTTCACCCAGGAATCGATCAGCATCAGGGTGATCACCAGGGCCAGTACCCATCGACGTGAATGCATGATCCACGAGCTCCAAACCGTTGGCTGTCCGTTTCTCCGGCTTCGCGAAGCACCAGCACGGCCGCGAGGAGGACGGTGCACCGGCGGGAAACATCTCGCGGCGGCTTCGCTAGTTGCGAGGAGAACACCCGACTTGCAGTCGGTCCCGATGACGAGCATCCCCCTGCCTATGGGAAATGTAGGACGATTTCGTCGCCGTGTCGAATTCTGCTGGGGTCTTTCCTCGAGAAAGGACCATGACTCGGGACACATCACGTGGTGATCGTCCTGAGGTCGAGGGTGTCGGTATCGTCATTCACAGAGGCGACGGTGATGGTCTTGCCGCTGCTCAGCACGACGATCTCGAACGCCGCACCTTGGGCAGGGTCAAGAGATAGCTGGCCCACGAACTGGCCTGCGGGCGTGAACTCGATCAACTCGCTCGGCTGGTTCGGATCGGAGTTGACGGCATCATCATTCGTCGTGAGCAGGTCGCCATTGGGTGCCAGTGCCAGGCCGATCGGCCCGCGGAGGTGCGCCGGATCTTGATAGACGAGGCGACCCACCCCCCGATCTGAGCGGGTCTTGCTCGCGTGCGAGATGGCGAAGACCTCGTTGTTGCCGGTCGCGGCGACGTAGAGCGTGTCGTTCTTGGAATTGTAGGCCAACCCACCCGGGCCGACGATCACCGCGTTGGCGTTCGGCTGGACCGTGTAACCCGACGCAATCTGGGTCATGCTGGCGACCTTGATGTTGACCTGACCATGATGGTTCACCACCTTCAGGTTGACTCGCGTCACCGTGCCGCCCTCGACGTTGGAGACGAATAACTGGGCGGTGTTTCCGTGGTCGATGACCGTCGCAGCCCAGGGCCCATCGAAGAGATTCGAATTCGTGTTGGCGTCGGTCAATGTCTGGACCACGTCACCGAACCGGTTGATGATCTGGATCGAGCCCGGTCCGATCGTACTGAATGTGCCATCCGTGGTGGGCACGTTGCCCACGATCACGAACCCCTTCCGCAAGACCCCCAGGGCCTCCGACAGACCAGGCGCTTGTGACGTGAAGAAAACCGTAGCGGGTTGAGAGGGAGCTTGACCCGTGGCGACGGGAGGAGTTTGACCGGGCGTGATCGTCACGATCGTCGTCCCGGTGCCTTGCGTGTTCGTGCTGTTGTTGAAGTTCGCGACCAGGAAATCCCCAGCGTGAATCAGGCCGCCCCCCGGGAACCCTGCGGGCACGACCGCCAGTCCGTAGGGGTTCACCTCGCCGCTGGAAGGCACGGTGGTGAACGACGTGGTTGGCGTGGCCGGGAGGCTGGGAACAATCGGGGCGGACGGGTGCTTACGTTTCACGTCGAAGACCGCGGCCGGCACGAGCGAACGGGGCTCAAGATGCGGCATAGCGGCATGGAGGAGGGTCCGTTCCTCCAAAGAGTCCAATGAGGGAAGCATTCGACGGCGACGTGGCCGACGGAGGGTTTGGAACATGGATGGATGTCCTGGCGTTAAGACGATGGCGCACGAAGACCTCGGACCGCACACGAAGCGGCCCCGCTTGAGTAGGCGAAGCTCCTTCGGATGCTTGGGATCGCACGACCGTGGTGGTGAGAAGGATATAGAAGAAGGTGGAAATCCGAGAGGACTGGCTCGCAACCCGTGGCAGAGCGAACCCCTAATGTGGGGGGGTCCTTCTGATGACCATTCCTGGAAGTGAGAGTCATCAGCCGACCACGCGGTTACAAGAAAATCCAAAATGTGGAACGTGTTTTGGAGGTGCCGGCATCTTCCGAAGAGTCAAGCAGCGAGACTCGAGTGGATTCGAGGAGATCGATTCTCCAGACCAGAGCCGAGTTCCGGCTCTTGGATGACGCGTGCGAAGGAAATGGCCGCTCGAGCCGTCAGGGCTCGGCCTGGCGCTTGACCGATGGTCTGGTGGCGCTTACCTTGGTAACATCGTGGCTTCTCGACGTCCCGCGCAGCCTCCGCATCGCCCTGAGGCGTCGACCTGGCCCCGACCGAGGCCATCCTCGGGTGGGCGGTTTCCCGGTCCCTTCGGCCCGGCGCGCCATCCGAGACGACCTGAAGACTGAGAGATTTGATTGATGTCCACCGTAACGGTTGAGGGAGAGAAGGCGTTCGAGGTCGAAGCGGGGAAGAAGCTGGTCCTGGCGATCGAAGACGCAGGGATCGACATCCTCCATCGTTGCGGCGGCAATGCCCGGTGCACGACCTGCCGGGTGGAGGTACTCGCCGGTGAGGCCCCTCCCATGGGTGAGGCCGAAAAGGAGCGACTCACCCACGAGGGCGACATCTCGCCGAATATTCGGCTCTCCTGCCAGATCCGGGTCGAATCCGACCTGGAAGTCCGGGTGATCAATCGGTCGCAGGCAGCGGGCGTTCCGGCCGGCCCACGACCCATGGATTGAGGCCGCGCCGTGTTCCGTCTGGGATCAACCGTGCTTCAAACCGGCACGGATCGCTAACGGAAACGTGATCGTAGGCCGCAGATCCGCGACTGTCCGGTAAAAGTGTTCCCCAATGCGTGGGTCGAGCCGGAGCATCAGCCTCGGCAATCTGCGCGCTGAGAGATCGCCCGGACGTGTCGACCACGTTCCATCAGAGATGAACCTCGCGGCTCACTTGTGCTTCTGTGCATCGGAACAGCGCTTGCAGCGCGCCGAGCGGCGCCGGACCTGAGCGCCGCACCAGGAACAACGGTGGAACTTCATCTGACGCGACTTCTTCTTCCGGGGACGGAACGGCACGGGACACCTCGGAGCGTGATACGGTTTGATGATCCTGGGGAACGGCCCGAGGGCAGCCCCGGTTTTCCATGCATCCGGCCCAGCTCGCCGGATCGATGCCTAACAGTCTACTCGATCCCAGTGCGATCCGACCAGAGGGTTTGGGTGCGGGGCGGCTCGCTATTCGATGGCTTCGCGTGCGGCTCCAAACACCAGCCAATGGACTGAGAAGACCAGAGGGATCGTCGTTCCGAGGAGAATCCAGATGAACATTGAGCTCTGGCGGACGAGGAATTCGGGCAAGAGCAAGACCCAGAACACCGGGAAGGCCAACGCGACCGGCCACCAATTCGCGAACGGCTTTTGAAACTGCCAGAACTGGAGGATCAGACCGATCACCAGGAACAGCAAGGCGGTGCCCAGGGCGATTTCCGCATCTTCCACGAGCGTTGCCATCATGAACATCGCCGCGAGATCTCCGGCCATCCCCTCTTCGCCAATCACGAGACCGGTCATCCAGTAGCAGGCCCAGGGGAGGGCGAACATGAAGAGGAAGCTCGCCATCGTCGCAGCGAGGTTCGGAACAACCGGGATGACATCGCCGGCCGTGACGATCAATGGTCTCGAAGATCCCGCCATTCGTTTCCGCTCCGAGGCACGAGTCGGGTCGAAACCCGGCGCGGCGACCTGATCAATGCATGGCGCAGTCCCGTTCCCTCGGACAAGCGATCACGTCGCTTGCGGGGATCGGAATCCTGACCCGCGGTGCCCGATCGATCGAGCCGGGACTGAGTGTACACCCTCCGACGGGCAGGCCGCAACGGAATCGTCGACGCCGTGCCATTGTCGCGTAGTGTGTTCCTCACCAGAATAGGAGCGCCAGGAAAACGAACTCTCGACACATAGGTGCTGTCATGAAAACGAGCGGGGTCATGATCCGGCGTCTACGCCATGCCGGTTGGATCGGGGGATGTCTGGCCGTCCTGGCCCTGGCCGCCATCGCGGGGCCCGAGCGTCAGGAGGACCAGGCAAAAGAGCCCGGTCTACCGCCAGTGTCCGAACGGGCGCGGAAGGTCCATGCCGCAGGGATGCTCTTCGACGGCCACAACGATCTACCGTGGCGGCTGCGCACCGATGGAGATTTCTCCCTGACGAAATTCGAACTCTCTCGCCGGCTGGACTCCGGCCAGACGGACATTCCGCGGCTTCGAGAGGGGGGTGTCAAGGCCCAGTTCTGGTCGGTGTACATCCCCAGCGAGCACCCGAACCCGGCACGCACCGTCACCGAGCAGATCGACCTGGTGCGTCGCATGGTCGAGCGCTATCCCGACTCGTTCGAGATGGCGTATACCGCCGACGATGTCGAGCGCATTGCTCGCTCGGGCAAGATCGCCTCGCTGATCGGAATCGAAGGGGGCGTGGCCATCGAGAACAGCCTGGCCCAGCTCCGTGCCTTCTACATTCTTGGTGCGCGTTACATGACGCTGACGCACAATACCACCCTCGACTGGGCCGACGCGGCCATCGACACGCCCAGGCACGACGGCCTGAGCCCCTTCGGGGAGCGGGTGGTCAAGGAGATGAACCGACTGGGCATGCTGGTGGACATCTCGCACGTCTCCCCTGGCACTATGGCCGACGCCTTGCGCGTCTCGGTCGCCCCGGTGATCGCCAGCCACTCGAGCGCCTATGCCCTCTGCCCATCACCCCGCAACGTGCCCGATGATATCCTCCAGGCTGTGAAGCAGAACGGCGGCGTGGTGATGGTGAACTTCTTCTCGGGATTCATCGTTCCCGAGGCGGGCAAGAAGATGAGGGCGGTCCGCGAGGAGATCCTGACCAAGTACTCCAGTCGGGCCGAGCGCACCAAGGCGATGGAAGCCTGGATGAAGTCCGACGATGCCAAGTTCGCCAGAGGGACCTACCGCGACGTCGCCGATCATATCGATCACATCGTCAAGGTCGCAGGGATCGATCACGTTGGCATCGGCTCGGACTTCGATGGGATCTCCCAGTGGCCCGTGGGTTTGGAGGACGTCTCGGATTATCCCCGGCTGACCGACGAACTGCTCCGCCGTGGCTACTCGGAGTCGGACGTCCACAAGATCCTCGGCGGAAACGTGCTGCGGGCCTTCCGCCAGGCCGGGCAGGTTGCCAAACGGCTCCGCGCGACCACCCGGCCCGAGGTCGATGACATCAAGCCGGAGGGGCGTGGCTATTGAGCCAGGCTCACAGCGTCTTGAGATACTCGATCAGATCCATTCGCTGCTCGTCGGAGAGGCGATCTCCAAAGGTGTGACCGTGGTTGTCCATGCCGAACCGCGCTGTGTCGACGATGAACTTGGCCTGGAACGCCGAGCGGCGGGCGGTCGATGCCGACTCTTCGGCGGAGACCTCGGTGAACTGCCAGCCGACGTGAACCGGGTCGTAATGCTCGAAGTCGGTCGATGGCGGCCGGCTGAACCGCTGGGGGCGGGTTGACGACTTGAGTAGAGCGTATAAAGTGGGGACCGTCCCGTTGTGCAGGTAGGGGGCCGTGGCCCAGATACCATCGAGCGGCGGAGCCTGGTAGCCTTTGCGCTCGGTGTTCACGGGATGCTCCGCGCCGAGCCAGGTCGCGTTGTAGTGGGCGACCAGGCGGTCGGAGAGGCCCCGAGCCCGCGCCGGGTCGGTGCCGATCACCTCCAGAGCGACGATCTTGTTGGGGTACTCGCCGCCGGAACCATAGGTGCCGTGGCATCGGACGCAGGTCTTGTTGAAGACGACCTTGCCGCGTGCGGCCTTGGCATCATCGATCGGGAATGGGTATTTCGGAGGCTCAAGGCTCCTCAGGAACGCCTGGACGTCGCCGAAGGTCGGCTCCAGGGCCTTGAGTTGATCGCGGGTCTTCTCTCCCAGGAGGAACTGCATGTTGGTGCGGACCGATCGGGCATCGGTGCGTCCGTCGTAGTAGATGGTAGCCTTGCGCTTGAGGTGCCACCAGGGCGGGGTGTCCATCTCGGGGAGGTTGACCGCCAGAGGCACAGGGAAGATGCGGAACGAGAGGTCCGGATTGCGGAGGCTCAGCAGGGCCGCGGCGACCATACCCGCGTTATTGGTGCCGCGGGACGAATTCAAGACGAACGTGGACGGTGGCGGGCGACGACCGTCGGCGAGGGTGAGTTCGTGGAGCACGGCCCGGAGGTCGAGCTGGGTGTTGCCCAGCCCGACGTAGCTCTTGCCGCCGATCGAGCCACCATGGCACAACATACAGTCGATCTGGAACCCACTGGACTTGGCTCCGTCCGGGCCAAGACCGCGCCGCAGGCCCATCGGTAGGCCGTTATTAGGGTAGGGGGCGGGGTGCAGGCCATATCGGTGGCGGAATGCCGCGGCGTAGGCCAGAGGATCCCGGTCCGGGTCGGGCGCCGGTTGTTCCCAGAGGCCACCGGCGCGTCGATAAGCGACTTCCGACCACTCGGGCTTCAGGAAGCCCGTGAGTGTCAGGGCGATTCGGCCTCGCTCGGCGGCCGACGGGTCGGGCACGATGCTCCTGGACGTGTCCGGCTCTGACGCACCGGCCGCCCCGATCAACAATCCGCTCAGGGCCCCCGCCACGCTCATTGATCGCAAGCGCATGGTATTACCTCAATCGCTCTGCGGGTCCGTTTGACTCGCCCTCCCGGAATCCTCCTATCATCCTTTATAGGCGCGCCGCACGCGATGGGGAATGGGGTTCCTCGGAAGGCTGAAGGCTGAATCAAGGCCGGCCCGGCTCAAGGTCAGCCGAATCAGGAAAGGTTGAAGGCTGAAACCATCCGCTCCGATTTCGCCGATGGCCTTCAGCTTTCCGAATCAGCGCCCCGATCTTCGGAAAAATCCGGATCAATTGTACGGTAGTGCATCGACACGCCTGGACAGTTTCGCTAAAATCCCCGAGATTAAGAATATGAGGTTTTCATAGACAGGGGACGTGGGAAACCATTGACCGGACCGATCGAGGGCTTACGCCATGGGACCCGCCGAGATCGTCGCCAGCCTGAGGGAACTCTGTGCCGAGAAAGGCCCGCGACTGACCACCGAAGAGATCGTCGCCTGGATCGAGGAGGTTGGCGGCTTCGAGTCCGAGGCCGAACTGATCGGCTACGCCAAGAAGATGAAGGCGCGGCAATATGCCCGGATGCTCGAATATGAGGACGAGGATTCAGGCCTGCGAATCAAGCGGCTCTGGAGCTTCCACGACGAGGCGCGGGGCCGTCGGTTCTATGCCGACATCCTCGAGCTGCCCGAGGAGCAACGAAAGCGACTGATCCGGCAATATGCGCGGTTCGTGAAACAGTTGCGAGCCGTGCGCAAGGCCATGGCCGATTACTTTGCTGGCCAGCGGTTCTTCGATTTTTATCCTGGTGATCCCGAGGAAGACGAGATCGAGCGGGACAGTCCCGCGTCGGCACATCGGCAATGATCCTTCGCCGCTCGCGACGATCGTATTGCCGTGCTGGTGCAGGGAGGGTCTCCATCGCCAGGTTCCAGTTGCGATGGCGCCCTTGATCGGATTGAACTCGGACCATCGCCCACTGAGGAGTCACGGGCGATGCTCGGCTTCATCAGGCTGGCGAGTCTCCTTCTTAATCTCGGGTCGGCCGATGTCGGATGGCGCGAATCGCCAGCCCGGTGGGGCTGGTGGCTTCGCGATCCACTCGAGTTGGGGTTGTGGGCTCGACGATCAGCCTGCGATCGTGCGGGGTCAGGACGAGGTTTTCGTCCGGTACGATGATAAAGTCCTCTTCGGCGACCGTAAGATTACCTCGCTTCACGCGCAGGATATGCTTGCCCGACTCGAGATCGCACACCAAGGGATTCTCGACCGATTCGACCAGGTAGTCTTGACCATCGATCATCACGACGTCGTTTTGTCGAGGAGCGTACACAATGGCCTTGCCACGCGGCGCCGTGCCGAAGTGGGTGACGTGCCAGATCATGAGCGAAACCACACAGACTGCCATCAGACGTTTCATCAGCACAGCGAACAAGCTGATATTCATTTCGATCTCCCGCATCCGATCGGTCGGAGCGCGCATATCACGACCGTGGGCGCACGTCCAACGAACCGACACTCATTGCCATCCGGTTCCCCTCAAAGCTTAGTTTGGGAATCCCGAGATGATGGGGCGAAAAACGCAGGGCAGAGGGAAGGAAGGTGACAGGGAATGCAGAAAAGTCAGGTAGGATGCATCGCGCTGTCCCCAGGCTCCTTGTGATTATACGAGAGGATACACGCCGCGGTTCAAGTTTGTGACACGCAGCTCGGCCGCAGACTCACCGATCTTTCTGCCTTGCCGGTCTTACCCGATGCGATTGTTGGTCGGAATTCGGGCTAGAATTGGCCGGCCACTGAAGGCACGCTGCGGCTTCCCCTTGACTGGACCCGTTGTGGCTCGGGACAATTCAGAGAGGGATCCGTATCTCAGCAACACCTGAGCGTCTCGACGAATCCGACCCGACGAAGGACTGCCTGCCGATGTCCATGTCCCTACCGAGTGCAACGGAAACCTCGCCTCAGAACTCGCCCGCGACCATCCCGTTCAACCGCCTCCTCAAGGGGCCCGATCCGCTCGGTCGGTATGGCTCGTTCGGCGGCCGCTTCGTACCTGAGACGTTGATGGACGCGCTCAACCAGCTCGCGGAAGCGTACGACCAGGCCAAGGCGGACCCGGCGTTCCAGTCGCGACTCGACTATTATCTGACCCATTACGTCGGCCGCCCGTCGCCCTTGTTCCACGCCGAGCGGCTGACGCAGCTCGCCGGGGGAGCGGAGATCTACCTGAAGCGCGAGGACTTGAACCATACCGGGCGCACAAGATCAACAACGCGATCGGCCAGGTGATGCTGGCGCAGCAGATGAACAAGACGCGGGTGATCGCCGAGACGGGTGCCGGTCAGCATGGCGTGGCCACGGCGACGGCCTGCGCCCTTTTTGGCATAGAATGCACGGTGTACATGGGAGAGGAGGATATCCGCCGTCAGAAGCTGAACGTCTTCAACATGAAGACGCTGGGAGCGACGGTAGTGGGGGTCGGGACCGGCTCGCGAACCCTGAGGGACGCCACCAACGAAGCAATGCGCGACTGGATGGGCTCGTCGCGGTCGACGCATTACACGATCGGCAGCGTGGTCGGCCCGCATCCGTTCCCGATGATCGTGCGCGACTTCCAATCGGTGATCGGCCGCGAGGCGCGGGGCCAGAGCCTCGCGCAGATCGGCCGGCTGCCGGACGCGGTTGTGGCCTGTGTCGGCGGCGGCTCGAATGCCGCAGGCATGTTCGCTCCGTTCATCGAGGATACCGAGGTCGAACTGATCGGAGCCGAGGCGGGCGGTCGCGGGCTCAAGGCGGGCGAGCACGCCGCCAGCCTGACTCAGGGGCGGCCTGGGGTCCTGCACGGCAGCTTCAGCTATGTCCTCCAGGACGATGATGGCCAGACCCTGAATGTCCACTCGATCTCCGCGGGGCTGGATTACCCCGGCGTCGGTCCGGAGCATAGCTACTGGAAAGATCTGGGACGCGTCCGTTACGAGAACATCACCGATAGCGAGGCCCTCGACGCTTACCACGCCACCGCGCGGCACGAAGGAATCCTCCCAGCCCTTGAGTCGAGCCACGCGGTGGCCCAAGCCTTCAAAGAGGCCCGACGCCTCGGGACTGGGAAGGTCCTGCTCGTTTGTCTCTCCGGCCGCGGCGACAAGGATGCTTACGAGGTCGCCCGGCTCCGGGGGGAACCGATCTGAAGGAGTGCTTTCCTTTCGTCCATCGGGCATCTGGCGAAGGTTGGTCAGGGAGTCAGCTCGCATGGGCCAAGTCAACCCCCTGGCCGATCGTCTTGCCCCAGACACCATCAATCATCTGAAGCGGGCAGCGGAGCAGCGCATCGAGGATGCCGGCCGGTTAATGGAGCAGAAGCGATACCTGGCCGCCCTCCATTTCTTCGGATACAGCGTGGAGATGAGCTCGTGTGCGGCGTATTATTGAAACGCTGGTTTTTCTCCGAATATGCCCATCGATCGGGATCCGCACAGCACCACATGGCCAAGGCACGTCAGCTCAAACTGATGGAGAGCGATCCTCATCCCCTGGTGGGCTGGCCTCGCTTCATGGAGTGGCGGCGATCAATCAACAAGGAGCTGACTTCGCGAGAGGCCCAACTCCTTACGGAAGCCATCCATAGAGCAGAACTGGCCGACAAACATTGGCGACCCGAGTTGCGCTACAAGATGATGAAAGTCAGTTGGGACCAGCTCCAAGAAGTCCGAAGGGCTGCGATCTGGTTCATCGAGCATCGAGACGATCTATGCGGGAGGGACTGATGCCTGTAATCAAAGGCCAGCCCACGGCCAATGCTGTGACACCTCAGTGCCGAACCCAACTTCAGGAGCGACTGGCCACTGAGCTCTCCGGCCCGGGGACGCCTGATGGCCCGCTCGTTTTCGAAATCCCTCTCGAGCAGTCGGATAGGGTGGACGTAATCGTCGTCTGGGACCAGTTCGAGGGCGTCCGCGTTGACGACCGGGACCGAGTGATTCTGGACGCCTACCAGGACCGGCGCGATCGTGTTGGGATGGTCATGGGGGTGACACACAAAGAAGCCGATGCACAGGATCTTCTCCCGTATCGGGTCATGGCAACGGCCCGTCCTAATGACAAGGTGGATCCGGCCAAGGTGAACCAAGCCAAACTCGATGAGGGAGGGATTGCCCTCGAAAACGGGACGGTCGACTTGCGTTTCCCAACCCTGGCGATGGCCGAGGCCGCCCAGCCGAGGCTGTCCGAGCGGCTGCCGGACGCGTCTTGGGAGGTTTGGGATGCCGTCGCAGCGTCGAGACTCCATTGAATCCCCTGGGACCGGTTCCCTGGCGTGGATTAGCCGTTGGGTTGGAATAGTGCCCCATCCCATGAGGTTTTCCCTGGTGTAGGGACCGCTCAATAGTAGATCGAGACCGACGACTCACCCATGAATAGAATCGACGCCCTCTTCGATCGGCTCCGCAACGAGAAACGCCGCGCCTTCATGCCGTTCGTGACTGCCGGCGATCCCGACCTCTCGACGACGGGGATGCTCATCAGCGAGCTGGTCAGCCGCGGTGCGCATCTGGTCGAAGTGGGGATTCCCTATTCCGACCCGATCGCCGACGGGCCGGTGATCGCCGCGAGCTATCACCGGGCCGTCGAGCACGGGGTCAAGGTGGCGCACATCTTCCAGACCCTTCGCACCCTTCGCGCCGAAGGCTCGGCGCGGTTCAACGACGCGCCCATGGTTGCAATGGTCTCCTACGCGATCATCCACCGGGTGGGCACCGAGCGGTTCCTCAACGACGCGGCGACGGCCGGTCTGGACGGCGTGATCGTGCCCGACTTGCCCGTGGAGGAATCCCGGCCCTTGATGGAGAAGGCCACCCAGCGCCAGCTCAAGCTGATCCAGCTCATCACGCCGACGACGCCTCGTGAGCGTGCCGTCGAGATCGCCCGATCGACGACAGGCTTCATCTACTACGTCTCCGTGGCCGGGATCACCGGCGAGCGGAAAAGCCTCCCTTCGGAGCTGGTCGAAACCGTCGGCTGGTTGCGGACTCAGACGGATCTCCCCATCTGCATCGGTTTCGGCATCAGCGGACCGGACCAGGTGCGCCAGCTCGCCCCAGTCGCAGACGGATTGATCATCGGCAGCGCGATTGTCCGGCGGCTGGCCGAGGCCATTAATCGCCCACGGCCCGAGGTCGTCCGCGAGATCGGCCAGTTCGTTGGCGAACTGGCCAAGGTGCTGGAAAACACCGGATTCTAGACCGCCTCAACCTTGGACTGCGCAAGACCAGCCCAAAGCGCCGGCGAGTGAATGGATCATACCCGCCGGAATTCACTCGCCGGCGCTTCGGGCTGGTATCCAATCGAGGCCAACCTTGTGTGTGCAAGCCAAACTGGTAGGCGCGCTCGCCTCAGCTCTCTTTCTGGTGTCTGTTGCCCCGGCGGACTTCCCGACGCGGGGAGTGCGGTGGTGACGGCGGCCGCTCCCACCGACATGCTCAGGTCATGACGCTCGTGGGCAGGCGACTCGGACCGCCAACATCTCTGTCGCTTTTTCTGAGCGCGCGTGATTCAAGGGGTCGGGGGACGCGACCTCATTTTGGATTTTGCTTGTGCTTGGGTCTGGGGTGCACCGGTATTCGCCGCCGATTCGTGGATCTCGATGGGGATTTCCACCGATTTGGGGACATCCTTCTTGAGTGCCAGCAAGACAGCCAGGGAGACCGCCTTGCGGATGAGGCGAACCGGTACATAAAGCCCGATGGCCGCGAACTCGCCCACATCGGCCATCCTGAGGAGGTGGTCTTCCGAGGTATACCCAGCCTGGATAAAGGGGCGCTCCAGGCCGATTTCACCGACGACTTCATTGCTGCCCGTGGCGCCCATGAAATCGAGCGCGAAGACCAGCACCGGCTTGGGATCGGCCTTGAGCCGCTCGCTCAGGATTTTCTGGGCGGCCTGGCTCTCGCCGCACGAAGCGGACCTCCTGAATCGACTTGACTCCGGCAGCCTTGAGAGCATCGCGGATCGCCGCGACGCGATCGGGAAGGAAGGCGTCGCCCGCCGAGTTGATCAAGATGATGGCGCCATTCTCGGGCTTGAGGTTGGCGTTCTTGGCATTGCGGATCGCCGCGGCGACCAATTTCCGGGCGGACGCCGTGAATGGCTCGGGCGTCACAAGGATCGGCGATGGTGCGGACGAAGCCCCCTGAGTGCCCACTCCTCCGGACAATGGGCGGCCAACCAGGACGACGGGCACTTTCGCGGTCCCAGCCTCCTGAATGGCCTGGGCGAGTTCCTGATCGGTAGGGTTGGACGGCTCGACGATCAGGACCTGTGGCTTGGGATGACGAGCGAGGGCGTCCCGGACCAGCTTGGCTTGACTCTTGGGAAGAGTCACCGACTTTCCCGCGCTCTCGGAAACCTCACCGGGCACGGTGATCCGGACATGGGCTCGGTCGTAGCCGGCTTGCGTCCGTGCGGCGGCCGCCTGCACATTGAGCTCATCCGGGTCCACGTCGGCGTTCAGGATCACTTCGATATTCTTCACCGCCGACGGAGCTGAGCCCAGCAGATCCGACCTCGCCGTCCCAGGCTCGGAACGCATGCCGGGCGAGCCAACGCCCACGGCGCCGCGAACTCCTCCGGCGGCGGGGGCACGAAGTCGCCCGTGCCGCATCCGCTCGATCCCAGTGCCAGCATCACCGCCACGACTCCGACACATACCCTTGAATTCGAAAACCGAAACCACATCGGCATGAAGATCTCCCATCAGTAATGGTGAGTGGCGAGTGGCGAGTGAATACGAACGAAATGACGCCGATCGCCGACGGTGCCTGTCCCTCGCCCACGAGCTACCTCATCCAACTTCCATGATACTCGCAACTGGCCATTCGCCACTACCCACTACGACACGACTTGACACTACTTCCGCCGTCCGGCCCTGGCCCTGGCTCGTCCCCGAGCTCCCTGGGCCTGGGGAGTGGCGGCGGGGCGGCGGGGACCATCGCTCTGGGCCGAGCGGAGCTCGAGGATCTTGTCCCGGAGGGCGGCGGCTCGTTCGAACTCCAGCTTGTCGGCGGCCTCGAGCATCTCGGCCTCGAGCGCGGCGAGGTACTCCTCGGTGGCATCGGTGGCCTCGTCGCGGCCCGCGGCCTTGCGCACGATGGTCTTGGCCTGGATCTGCTCCTCGATACCGCGGCGGATCGCTTTCTTGATCGTCTCGGGCGTGATGCCATGTTCCTTGTTGTACGCCAGTTGTAAGGTGCGCCGTCGCTTGGTCTCGTCGATGGCGCGCTGCATCGAGCCGGTGATCTTGTCGGCGTAGAGCACGACCTCGGCATTGACGTGCCGGGCGGATCGGCCGATGGTCTGGATCAGCGAGGTCTCGCTACGGAGGAAGCCCTCCTTGTCGGCGTCAAGGATGCAGACCATCGAGACTTCGGGCAGGTCGAGCCCCTCGCGGAGCAGGTTGACGCCCACCAGGGCATCGAAGGCTCCTTCGCGCAGCTCGCGGAGGATGGAAACTCGTTCGAAGGCGTCGAGCTCTGAGTGCAACCACTTACAGCGCAGGCCCTGCTCCTTGAGATAGCGGGACAGATCCTCAGCCAACCGCTTGGTCAGGGTGGTGATCAGCACCCGCTCGCCCCGCGCTGCGCGGACCTTGATCTCGTTGAGCAGCGCCGGGACCTGCCCGCGCCGGCTCGACGCGTACGATGGGGTCGACCAGGCCCGTCGGCCGGATCACCTGCTCGACGACCTCGCCGCCGGACATCGCGACTTCGTAGTCGCCCGGCGTGGCCGAGACGAACAGCCGTCGATCGAACTTCTTCTCCCACTCGTCGAACCGCAAGGGGCGGTTATCCAGCGCGCTGGGGAGCCGAAAACCGTGCTCGACCAGCGTGCTCTTGCGGCTGAAGTCGCCGGCAAACATCCCGCGGATCTGGGGGACGGTCACGTGCGACTCGTCCAGGAGGATCAGGCTATCCGCCGGGAAGAAGTCGAGGAGAGTGCTGGGAGTCTCGCCCGGCTTGCGGCCGGAGAGGGGCCGGGAGTAATTCTCGATCCCCGAGCAATAGCCGACTTCCAGGAGCATCTCCATGTCGTAACGAGTCCGGGCTCCCAGGCGCTGGGCTTCCAGAAGCTTGCCTTGCTCCTTCATTTCCTTGAGCCGCTGCTCGAGCTCTTCGCCGATGGCCTCCACAGCCCCTTTGATACGCTCCTCGGGGAGGACGAAGTGCTTGGCGGGGTAAACGTACATGTCCTCGTGCGTCTCCAGCACGGAGCCGCTGACCGGTTCGATGGTCGCCAGTCGCTCGACCTCGTCGCCGAACAACTCGATCCGGTAGCCGATCTCCTCATACGCCGGCCAGAGCTCAACGACGTCTCCCCGCACGCGGAACTTCCCCCGCTCGAACGTCACATCGTTACGGTCGTACTGGATATCCACGAACTTCCGGAGCATCTCGTCACGGTCGATGATGTCGCCTAACTGGAGCCGTACCATCATCTTGCGGTAATCGTCCGGCGATCCCAACCCGTAGATGCACGAGACGCTGGCGACGACGATCACGTCCTCGCGACTGACCAGAGCGCTGGTGCAGGCCAGGCGGAGGCGTTCGATCTCGTCGTTGATCGCGGCGTCTTTTTCGATGTAGATGTCGCGCTGGGGGATGTAGGCCTCGGGCTGGTAGTAGTCGTAGTAGCTGACGAAGTACCGCACGGCGTTGTGCGGGAAGAACTCCTTGAACTCGGCATAAAGCTGGGCGGCCAGCGTCTTGTTGTGCGACATCACCAGCGCGGGTTTCCCGTACTGGGCGATCACGTTGGCCATGGTGAACGTCTTGCCCGATCCAGTGACGCCCATGAGTGTCTGCTGGGCTTTCCCCTGGTTCAATCCATTCACCAGGCTTTCGATCGCCTGGGGCTGGTCGCCGGCCGGCGGGAACGGGCTCACAAGCTGAAATTTGGCCATGGATGATTGATCCCGAATGGCGAAGGGACGAATGGCGATCTCGTCATTATTCGCCGCGGACGCGCCGCTGCCAACCGCAATCGTGAATGTCGCCCCTCTGCCCCTCTGCGGGCGATCGGCTCAAGCTGATTTCCTGGATGCACGCATTGTTGCCGGCGCGGTTCGTCTCGATGAGATCGGGGCATTGCTCAAGGGGTTGTCACGCCTTCGTCGTCGTGAGAGAGGCCGAGGGTTTCGAGCTGCTGGGCAGGCTCCCAGCCTACGGGAGTGGGAGGATGCCGCCACGGCCTGCCGGCCGCGATCCATTCGCGGCGGAGTGTGGCGTGGGACTTCGTGATATCGTCGTAGCCGAATTCAACGCCGCAACAGGGGCATATTTCAAAGCTTGTACATCCATGATCGTCATAGGGCACGATGCCGGGACAACCGCAGACTGGACATTTCGGTGTTCCTGCTTGCGTGCTCATGAATCCTCCCGACGATTGGGCTTGGCCGAGCTTGCGTGCCACCATGGATGCGGTCGAGGGGATTGGCGTTGTCTCGCGCCCTCTATCCAAGGCCAGTCCGGGTGCGGGCCACGCTGGACGAGTCATCGCGGCGGTTTCGCCAGGGTGGGTGATGGAAGTGAAGGACGAAATCTCCGTTGTAGGAAGCCACTGCTTCCTCGAACACGATGCGGCCGATGCGTTTCCAATTCTCGATGATGCGACGCTGGACGAGGATCCCTCGGGAGTGACTCTGGTCGGAGACCTCGATGTTGAACGTGAGCGTTCTTCTCGGTTCGCTCTCACCCTTGTCGTAGATCTGAGCCAGGATTTCCTCGCGGAAATCGAGTTGATCACCGGACACGCGTGCCTGGTCCGGATGAACCACCAGGCGCAGGAATTCTGGCGACGTGGTCGGCTCGTCTTCGGGCTTCCCGAGCTCCGCGATCGGGTAGAGCTGGCGGATGGTGGTCTGCTTATCGACGAGCTGAAAGACCAGTGCTGTCACCAGGAGGACGGGGAGTGCCGGACCACGTCTCCACGGGGTCGTGTCGGGAGCATTGCGGACTTCAGCATCATTGATCGTCCGGCTCCATGCGCCACCCAGGTCTTCCTGCGTGATGAAATTCGCGGTCCGATACGGCTGGGCATGATCGCGGTCGGTCGTCGGGTAGAGCTTTCCGACCAGGGCGAGGGATCGATAATGCTCGCTTCGCGTCTCCGTACAGCACGTGGAATATCGGCCGATGATCAGGGCCCGGCTGCCCGGCTGGAAATAGCCACTATACGCCGTCCCCTCCGGGGTCTCGTCGATCTCCCAGGTACCGATCAGGCAGACGCCGTTGGGATGGAGGATCCGCCGGAAGCCGCGGCCATCGGGCCCCCAGCGCAGGTCTGCCTGAGACTCGAGGGTCCTGCGGGCGGCCTGAAGGAAACGCCAGCCGTTGCCGCCCGCGAGGATGCCACGCAAGGCGCGGCCGAGCGTAACGTCATAGATGGGGAGTGGTGATTCGCCCGGCCCTCCCCACGTTCGGTAGTAGGGATTGGCGAAGAGAGCTGCGCAGGACTTCCGAGAAGCGAGACCCGGCATAGAGCCGATCGCTCTCCGTGAGTTCCTCGGGGCCGTCGTCGTTCCGATCCGGAATCATGCTATCGGTCCCTCGATTCCTCAACAATTCCCCGCGCTCATTTCTCGAACCGACGTGGGTCCGACCGGGGCCAATCACGGTCCCCGAGGCTGGGAACGGGTTGCATTGTATCGGTTTCGAGGCGGTAGGGACACCACACGGCGAGCCCTGCGACCGTTGGTTGCGATCCCATCATGGGTCAAAGATCGGCCGGAGCGTCTGCCCTACTGCGGCGCCGATGTCTGTGGAACCGCTCGACGCTCATGGCGGGAGTCGTCTCGTCGGAACGATCAGCGGGTCACGATCAGCCCTGATCGCGCTACAAGCTTTCTCGCCGGTCGGCTCCAGGCGATCGCCGGCGTCGGACCAAAGCCAACCCTGGCTGGAGTGCGTCCGAGCCGAGGCCGAGGTGGCTCATTGAGATCGGAGCGCGGCGAGGAGCTTCCGGCCATTCGGGCTGCCCCAACCCGTACAGGCGTCCCACCCGGGGCCCGCGGTATGCCCTTTCACGTTGTCGGTGCCGTTATTCCCCTCGGTGATGTCGCGGAGAACGCCTTCGGGTCCGAGCTTCTTGTACAGAAGCGGATTGATGATGCCGACATGACGTCCCAGGCCCTGATTGATCAGTGTGATCAGTCCCGCCCACAACGGGCCGCTCGCCGAAGTCCCACCCACCTGCGTGACCTGCCCGTGGATATAGACCATGTACCCCGACTCCGGCGCGGCATTCGCCGCAACGTCCGGGATGCCTCGACCCGGCTTACCGTCCTTTCGAGCAGGGACGTTCACGGCCGATTGCCAGTTCGGGCGCGGAAGAGCGTACTGACGCCGCCCCCGGTCGCGCCGCCAGATCGGTCGTTCCAGGCGATTTCCGAGGTGATCTTGCCTCCGCTCCTGACCAGGCGGGTGCCGCCGACAGCGAGGACGTACGGACTCGACGCGGGGAAGTCGATGTGGGCCTCGCCGTCCTCGACGCCGTCCGTGACGCCCTGGTCGCCCGTGCCGGTGACCACAGTCATGCCCAATGTCGAGGCCTCCAGGAGCATATGATTGAGGGTACGTGTTATGGAAGGAGGCCACGTGCTTTCCGGCGAACCCCAGGAGATACAGAGCACGGACGGACGATTGGCCACGTCGTGGATGGCGGCGGCCACCGCCTCGACGAAACCGGAATTGGTGTTAGGGGCAAAGTAAATCACGATATGGGCACCCGGGGCGACTGCCCCGGCGATCTCGATATCGAGGGTGACCTGTGCATCCGCCTCCGTGCCCGGTTGATTCCGCGCCCCTTGGACGGAGATCGACGTGATTTTGGGCTTAGGAAGTTTCAGGAGCGCAAAATAAGCGTCCAGGTCCGCATCGGAATAGCCGCCGCCCAGCTCGATGAGTCCGATCGTTTGGCCTTTCCCGTCGAACTCGGTCGGGAAGTCGTAATACTTCGCGATTTCTGGGACGGAAAGCGGTGCCGCCGAGTTCGCTGGAGTCGAACTGCGGACCGTCTGGGGCGGGCCCGAGCCGGGGCCGCTTCGTGACACGAGCACCATGCTGTGGATCACGTCAACGTCTTTCTTGGCTCGGATCAATAAGTCCTGGATCTCTCGCTGAGCCTTGGCGAGAACCTCGTGCACCTGTCGCTGCGACGATTCCACGAGCTTTCGGTTCGCCTCGACGGATGCAGCGGTTTCGACCATCTTCTGGTTGGTCCTCTGGACCTGGTCTTCGGACTCCCGAATCGCCAACTGAATCAACCCAACATCGGCTTGAGCTTTCTGGACGACATCGGCGGCGGCCCTGACCTTCTCGGCGGCCGTATCGATTTTGAACCCCCAGATGACACCGCCGACCAGGGTGAATATCGTCAGAACTGCTCCCACGAACTTCCCGAACCGGATCAGGCTCTTGTCAACGATGTACACAACCTGATCCGGCCCGGGGACCGGTGTCGCGGCCGTCGACTCCGAGCCAGTCTGAGGGGAAGGCAGGGATGAGGCACAGTACCGACACTTGACGGCATCGTCCCGGATTTCTTCTCGGCAGAACGGGCAGGTTTTCATGGAGAAGCTCCGGTCAGCCTGGTCTCGGTGCCTGTGTCGCGGTCCTGCGCTCTTACGTGCGGAACGCCCGGCAATCGCTACGGCGCGGCGGGGATCTTCCTCGAAGGTTCCGCTACGTTCCGGCCGGAAGAGAGCTCACCGGCTCTCGCGGTCGTTCCAGAGTCAGGGAGCGACCTTGTCCGGGCCGGGCTGCGCCGACCGGCCGCCCAGGAACGGCGAATAACCGTTGCGGTAGCGCTCGGAGGAGCTCTGATACTATCACACGCAGGTGGCTGGCGTCTCGGTTTTGTCAGCGGCAAGCCAGCCCGAATCGCTCTGTCGAGCAAACGGCCGTTTGGTTTACGGGTGGCGAAGCGGTCAGGTTACAGGCGAGATTAGTCAATCGCCGCACCGGGCCGCTTCCGCTCTGAGAGATGGGAAGTCGCTAGCTCACCTCGATGGTGGGATACTCTTCGACATACTTCTCTTCGTTGACTCCGTAATAGGCGACGGTTCGTGCCGTGAGATCAACCTCATAGCTGACGACGCCGGCCTGCCAGGCCGCCATCAGGAATTGAGGGAACGTACTCTCCCCGGCCTGATCTGTCCGCAATGCCTTGACCAGTGCGGCTTGGTCGAAAGGCGGGACATCGGCGGTATCGATGAACAAGGGCGTTCCCTGGGTCACGACGGGCCCGGCTTCGGTCAGATAGAGACTCTGACACGATGGCAAGTACCACAGATTGCGTGTGACTCCCGCCCGACGCAAGGTTTCGGCCAGGTACGGGAAACCTCCGAGTGTCGGCCTTCCGGCCATCGCCCGTTGAAGGGCGGCTTGCAGTTTGCTAATGGCCTGGCTCGTAGATATGTTGGTGCTCATGGTTCTCCTTGCCAATGGTTGGATTCGCGGTGGTGAAGCGAACGGCCGTTTATTCATGCACATCATGCCCGTTCTCACCGTTGCGGGCAAGCGTTGAGAAAACGGAGCCTTCCCGTAGCAAAAGGACCATTATGGAGCATCTTCCATAATGGTCCTTTTGCTACGGGAAGGCCATCGTCGTTGATCGATCTTCAAAGGACGTCGGTCGGCGTTCTCGGTCTGCCCAATGAGTCGCTCAGAAAACCGGGTACGTCCACGAGGCATCGGCCCTGTCCTGCGATCCTTTCCTCACCGACGCGCGGGACAACCCTGCTCAGGGCCGGATCAGCTTGTTCAAGAATCGGATCGAGGCGGAGCGCCGTCCGTTTGGGCGATTATCATACAGCGAGAGCCGGATCGAGGTCTCGATCTCCGCGGTGGATGTCCGGAGTGCTCGTCCCTGTGGGAAGACCCGGGGCTCGAGGTGTAGCGGCGGCTGTCGTCGGTGCAGCAGAGTCAGTGAAAAGGGTCAAGACGTGTGACCGAGGTTTGATGCAACCGTTTCGGCTCTCCCACCCGAGCCTCGATTCTGACCGTGGGCGCGTGTAAAGTAGGCGTCGGCACCAAAGATACCCGATCGGACTTGCACAGCAGGGCCGACGACGTGTTGCCGTTGGGCGAGAGCGAGGAAAGGGTCAGGAACAGCGGCCTGCCGGCCTCGGCGCTCGTGGCGTGGGACAGCCGTCATCCACTGGCCGAGCCGGGGCCGCCGGTGGCGAAGGTCGAGGCGTGCGTGGGAGGTAACTGTGGACCGAACGACTCGAACCCTGCTCAAGCGGCCCGGTGAGGGCCGCACCGTCGCCGTGGTCGGGGACATCTACCGCTTCCTGGCCGTGGGGGACGACACCAACGGACAGTACGCCCTGTGGGAAGCCCTCGTGCCTCCGGGTGGCGGGCCTCCCCCGCACGTCCACAGCCGGGAGGAAGAAGGATTCTACATCCTCGAAGGCGAGATCACCTTGCAGGTTGGCGACCAGCGCATTGTGGTCCGTGCCGGGACCTTCGCCAACATGCCGGTGGGGACGCTGCATTCCTTCAAGAACGAGACGGATCGACCGGCCCGGATGCTGATCTCGGTCGCCCCTGCCGGCCTGGAGCAGATGTTCCTGGAGGTCGGCCAGCCGGTCCCCGAGGGGGCACAGACCGCACCGCCCCCCACCCGGGAAGAGATCGAGAAGATGCTGTCCGTCGCGGCCCGCTACGGCATCGAGATCCAGTTGCCGCCGCCCTGAGCCAGGAATGGAACCGACCGCTGGGCGCTGCTCGAAGGAAGGCCACCATGACGAACACCGTAGACGCTCTGGTCCTCGACCTGCTGGAGTGGATCGGTTCGAATGCTCGGCCCTACGCCGAAGTCATCGAAGCGTGGAGGACGTCTTGTCCGCGCCTGCCGGTGTGGGAAGAGGCCAATCAACGAGGGTTCATCGAACATCATTCTGAACCCGGACGCGGACGATTCGTATCCGTCTCAGCCTGCGGGGCTGAGCACCTGAGGAAGTACCGGCCGTCGCCTTGAGACCCTCCTCACGGATCGCCCGGAGGGCGTTGCGCGACGAGCTCCTCACGTGGCCTTCGGCCGAAGCCCCGTAGGGATTCCCGATCCAAGATTCGAGATTCAATCCGGGATGTAAAGCAGATACTCCGGATTATCGGGCAGCGGGTTGGCGGGCCAGGGGGTCGATGAGGAGAAGTCGGGACTGAACTTGGAGACGGCGGACTGCGTCCGGATGGCGACGTGGAAGTTGCCCTGGCTGTCGAAGGCCATGCCGGAGACATCGCCCGAGAGGCTCGAAAGCGCGGGGATTGGCGTGAGGGTCCAGGGCGGCACGATCGCCGAGGCGGGGTTCGGGATCGGGCTGGAGAAGACCTGATTGCCCGCGCCGACGTAGATCGTACCGTTGTGGATCAAGACCTGGACGGGTGAAGTCAAGAGGTTGCTGTTGAAGATCGGCTGGCCGCTGGCGGGGTCGTAAATGCGGACCATCCCGCCGGGCTCGTCCACGATGTATAGCAGGCCGGCATGGAAGAGCACCCCCCGTACCGAGTTCTTGACCTTGCCCTTCTTCTCCTCGACCCCCAGGCCACCCTGGGCGACTGGCACGTCGGAAGGGGGGTGCTTCGTCACCTTGGCGACGTCGGGGAGATCCCCCACGCTGGAGGCCACGAGCGTCCCCTTGAGGAACTTGCCCGAGAAGCCCAGGCCCGACAGGTAAGGTGACTCGTCGAAAGCCGGCGAGGCCGTCTGGCCGTCAGAGGCGACGTCGAAGGCGGCGACCACGTTCGAATCCTGGTTCGACACGTAGCAATGCCCCGCGCCGTCGAAGGTGAGCGCGTAGGGGTGAATCAGCGACTTCGGGCCGCCCGCGGCTGGCGAGGGGATGAAGGTGCTCAGGAAGGTGTAGCTGGTCCCCGAGCCCTGGAAGCAGAGGACATTGCTCGTCGCCGCGGCCCCGTTGGCCACGTAGAGCAAGCCCGTCCCCGGGTCGAGGTACAGCCCCCGCAGCTCCGCCAGAGTTTGGCCGGCGGGGTTGAGCACGCTCGTGGCGGTTAAGTTGCCATCGTCGTCGTAGGCGTTGACGTTGGGAACGGTCTCGTGGAAGGTGACGAAGAACATGGTGCCAGCCTCCAGGGTTCAGGATTCCGAAGTGAGATTCCGGACGCGAAATTCCAGAGTCTCGTTTCAGGATTCCAGAAACCTCCTCCCATTGAAACGGGAATCCGGAATCTGGACTCTGGAATCTCTCTTCGGACACTCCGTCTGTTCACCAAGGCGTCCCAGCCCCGCTCACGGCCGAGCCGGCAGCAACCGAATCACCCCGCCGCGGCTGATGATGTCCACGCCGGCCTTGCGGGGTCGGCCGTGGAGGGCGGCGGCGACGTGTTCGAAGAGCTCGAACCCGCCGAGTTTCCCGGCCCGATTGGTAACGAAACCTTGCCAGGAGCGGTAAACGTCGTCGCCGGACGAAGAGGAGAAGCTGGACTCTTCCAGGCCCTGATTCATGTCGGGAGCGAGATGGACGATACCGCACTCGGTGAAGAGAGCCAGCGGGAGCCCGCCCAGCGCCGACTTGCCGAACCGCACCTCGATCGGGCCGTCGAGTGAGACGATCCGATGATCGTGCTTGCCCAGCGATGTCTCGGCCAGCCAGGTCGTGGGGCCGAAGTCGTTCTCGACGTCGATCCGGCCCGAGACCCGGCCCACGGTGAGATCCGCACGGACAAACCGGACGCGCAAGTTGCCATCGATGTTCTGATACTCGGCCAAGCGGATCGGGCCCGGCTCGATCGTGATGCCGCGGTCGTCGTGCACCGTGCTGGTGTTCCCGCCGTACGCCATGGCGACAATCGAGACATCACCCTTCACGCCGTCGAGGCGGTGGATTGTGATGTTGTCGGCCGACAGCGACCCGTTGAGCTTCGAGACCTCGTTCGAGGCATCGTAGTCGCGGTCCCCCTCGCCGACGACGGTCACCGGCGCGTTCACTCCCTGGATCTTGAAGCCGGCGAGTCCACCCCGCACCCCGACGCGCGCGCACTTCGGCACGTAGACGACGAGCTTGGCCTGTCGTCGCCACTGGCTCGACATCTGGCCGGCACCCTGCTCGTTCTTGGCCTCCACGATGATCTGTCGGTTCCCCTCCTGACCGATCAGCCCAACAATCTTGATATAGTCAAACTCCCGGTCGAGGTACTCTTTGAACCGGAACTGATCCCAGTCCTTCTTCCACTGCGGCTTGTCGGCGATGTTCTTGTAGAAGCCGAAGAGCTCCGTGCCGGATGCCTTGCGATGAATCACGCGGATTCCCGCGATGTCCTCGTCAACGCCCTGGTCATCCAGGCTGAGGATGGTCTTCTCGACCACGTAGCGAACCTCGGGCTTATCCCAGCCGCGAAGCTCAACGTTGCTGGCGTCGACCAGCAGGAAGTCCTCCGCGGTGATCGGGAATGACTCCGTGGTCTTGGCAGTACGGACGGTGGCACCGGGGATGTAGATCTTGGCCTGTTCGATTTGCTGCTTGAGGTCCTCTAGCTCCTTGGAGAGCTGATCGACCCGGCCGCGGGCCTCGTCGGAGGTGATCCTCGCCTCGGCGATGTCGCGCCGGAGGCTGGCGAGACGGCCGACGAGCTTGTCGTATTGGTCCTTCAGCGGCCGGGCGATGAAGTACGCGCCGGCCCGGTCGGAGCTCACGATCTGGTAATCGGCCGGTGCCCGGGGTCTCCCCTTCACCGGATCGTCGGCCAGGGCGAGCGAGCCGAGTACCAAGACGTCCACGATCGCCAGAATGGTCAGGAACTTCTCGATCACGTGTCGCACGGTCGTCCTCCTTCGGTAATGAGACAAGGGTCATCAGGGTCCGCCCGGCGCGAACGGGTGGGGCCGATGTGAATGCCTCTCCGTTCCGGCCGGTCCTTCGGGCGCCCCTCCAGAGTCCGAGGAGCGCCGAGACAGGTTCGCTTCTCAAAGTGTTGATGACTTTCGGAGGGCGTAACGCTCCCAAAGGGAATCGGCGTCCTTGCGGACGTCGAGGAGAGCTCCCTCTCGCCGCAATTCGGCCAGCTCGTGGTCGAGTCGATCGACCTTGGCGAGCATCTCATCGGCGAGCTTGCCACGCTCGGACGGCTGGACAAGACTCGGCGTCGGCGGCTGGGGAGCAACCTTCACGATCGGTGACCGGGCTCCGCCGCCACCGGGCTGGGGGCCCCAGAGTCTCAGTCCGATCGCGCCGAGGAGTACCGTGGCGGCCGCCAATCCTGCGAGATAGACCCACACCGGCAAGGGCCGCGACACGGTGGACTCGGTGCTCGCCGCTGTCCAGAGGGCTCGTTGCGCGGCGGTGAGCGGCGGTGCCTCCGCAAGCTCTCTCGCGATCGCCTGGAGCTGGATCTGCGCCTCGGCGCAACGGTGGCAACGGGCGACATGCCGCCGCGCCCGCCAGCGAGCGACCGCACCGCCGGTCGCTATCAACGAAAGAACCCGGTCGCACTTCATGACAATCGCCTCCGTAACTGCTCCAATCCCGAGTTGAGCCGGCTCTTGACAGTCCCGACGGAGATCCCCAGCGCCTTGGCGATCTCTCTCAGCGAAAGCCCGCCTGTATAGTGCAAGGTCACGACCGAACGCGTCGCCGGCGAGAGCTCGGCCACGGCGTCCTCAACGATCCCGCATTGCTCCCGGCGTTCGGTGAGCACCGCCGGGTCCTGGTCCCGCCCTCCCCGAGCGGGTATCGCTTCATCGTCTGACAGCGGGGCGAGTTTGGGTGTCTGCGCCTGATGATCGAGGTAGACCCGATACGCGATCGTCATGAGCCATCCTCGCGGATTACGTAGCGTTGGCCGGGAGCCCAGGTTGCGCCAAACGCGGACTGCCACGTCCTGGAAGAGATCCTCGGCGGCGTCCCCCCGGCCGCACAGCCGCCGCAAGAGGGCCAGGACCGCCGCCCCATGGTCGTCCACCAACCCCAGGAAGATTTCTCGGTCGGTGGCCATATCGCGGCGCGAGCTCCGTCCTCTGGTTGGCGATCGGATCCCCGGGGCGAACCAATATGCCCGGAGTACGCAGAGTATGACCGGGGATGGGGCCAAGGTGTTCGACGGGATTTCCGAGAATCTTCGAGGCCGGGCTGGATGCCGAGGACGATGATACGGGCGTACACTCGCAATTCACGCAGAATCGTCGCCGTCCAACTGCCATCCCCACTGCGATGGGCGCGGGTGTCCTTACCCCGCCCGGGTGCGAGACCGAAGGTCTCTTCCCTCTCCGCCCACCAGATTCCCCCCATGAGCCACAAGCATTACCTCGCGGTTCTCCCGGGATCTTCGGGGTGGCTCCTTGATTCCTGATCAAGTTTAAGGTAGCGAGATTCGGCCGGCTTCCCGGCGAACTCAACCTCGAAGGAACACAACATGCAACTCCAGATGATTACGGCCGTGTCGTGGGGCGCGAACAGACTGGACGTCTTCGGCCTGGGCACGAACAACGCCATGTATCACAAGGCATGGACGGGCAATGCCTGGCAGGCCAACTGGGAAGACCTGGGCGGCGTCTTCAACAGCGCTCCGGCAGTAGTCGCCTGGGGCCCAAATCGACTGGACGTCTTCGGCCTGGGCACGAACAACGCCATGTACCACAAGGCCTGGACGGGCAGCGCGTGGCAGGCCAACTGGGAGGACCTGGGCGGCGTCTTCAACAGTGCTCCGGCGGTGGTCGCCTGGGGCCCAAATCGACTGGACGTCTTCGGGCTGGGTACCAACAACGCCATGTTTCACAAGGCATGGACGGGCAATGCGTGGCAGGCCAACTGGGAAGACCTGGGCGGTATATTCCACAGCCCTCCGGCAGTGGTTGCGTGGGGCGAGAACCGGCTGGACGTCTTCGGCCTGGGCACGAACAACGCCATGTTTCACAAGGCATGGACGGGCAGCGCGTGGCAGGCCAACTGGGAGGACCTGGGCGGCATCTTCAACAGTCCTCCGGCGGTGGTCGCCTGGGGTCCGAACCGACTGGATGTCTTCGGTCTGGGCACCAACAACGCCATGTTTCACAAGGCGTGGACGGGCAGTGCCTGGCAGGCCAACTGGGAGGGACTGGGTGGCATCTTCGACAGCCCTCCGGCGGTGGTTGCCTGGAGCGCGAACCGACTGGACGTCTTCGGTCTGGGCACCAACAACGCCATGTTTCACAAGGCCTGGACGGGCAGCGCGTGGCAAGCCAACTGGGAAGACCTGGGCGGCGTCTTCAACAGTGCTCCGGCTGTGGTCACCTGGGCGGCGAACCGACTGGACGTCTTCGGCCTGGGTACCAACGACGCCATGTTTCACAAGGCCTGGACGGGCAGCGCGTGGCAGGCCAACTGGGAAGACCTGGGCGGCGTCTTCTCTTTGAATACGGTGCCAGCCCCGACCTCGGGTCTGGGGAGCAATTCCAACTACCTCTTATACAACAACTGCAACTCAATCACAGGCCTCTCGGTCACGATCCAGGTTACGCAAGATATCGTCTGCGAATCGGCGTCGGGTCCGACGAAAGGCTTCGGTTTCCAACTGAACGCCTATTCGCCGAAGAACGAGACGCAGCGCCTGGCAGCAGTACGTCATCGCCCTCTTCGGGAGTCAACTCATCGGCGCGGTCGATAACTGGCCTCTCACTGGCCCCAATATCATCAACGACTTTTTCAATTTGGCAACACTGCCCAGCGCCAAGATCTCCGCCGGGTCCGAGCTCAAGATTTCCCTGAGCAACGATGCGAACGGCAACATCACCGGCGCGACGTACGTCATGATCGATAATCAGGGGAAGACACTGGCGAACACGACGGTGAATCTCCTGTCGCTCTCTGGAGTGACGTCAACAGAACTGTCGCCGATCATCGCCTTCGAGCTGAACCTCGTCGGTCCGGTCAACTCAGAGAGCGCTGTGCTCTCATCCGGCGCGGGGACATTCATCTTCGCGGCGTCGAGTGACCTCAAGGTGTTAAGCCAGGAGCCCACATGCGCCGAATCGGGCTACATCACGGCCGAGACCGCCAACAGTATCTACGGCGTGTTACCCGCGAGCCCGAACCCCACATATACACAGACTTTCAACATCAGCACCGAAGCGCCCATGATCCGCAAGCAGGGGAAGATTCGCCCCAGTATGATCGTCCCGACTCGCCCAAATTCGAGCGGCTGACGAATCGCTTGCCCACGGACCAAGCTCGCGTGAGGAGCGAGCAGGGCGTAGCAGCCTGAGGGGCCGCGGCGACACCACTCCGGGTGAAACCCGGGGTGTGCGGCGCCCGGCGCCGTAGGGGCACCCCGGTGCGCCCGCAGACTGGTGGCACCTTTCTGGGCGAAGGGCACTCGGCGAGCCGAAACCGGGTCACGGCGACCCGAGGAGCCCTCCCACAGAGTTACCTCATGACCCTCGTCCAGGAACACGATTGCTGGAACTCATCGCAGTGGCAGGGGTTACGCTACGCCTTCCAGAAAAGCCTAGCCCAGTGAAGCGATGAGGCGTTACCCCCCACCCATTCTCGGTCGCGTACGTCGGACTCGTCGGACTCGGCGACCGTTCACGTTTCTCCACGATCGAGTCCTGGGATCGGTTGTCAACCGCGCTCACCGCCCGCTAAGCTGAAAAGGACGGGAAGACCCAAGGACTCAGGCGGTCCTCACCAAACGAGGACTGGCCCCTCGAGGACTCGGAGCTGGTCCCCGCCTGATGAGGACCTGCTAGGAACCAAGGACCACGATGAGCATCGACTGGACCCCGCTGGCCGACCTGATCGAGACTCACGACCGCTTTCTGGTCACGACTCACGTTCGGCCCGACGGCGATGCGCTGGGGTCGGAGGTCGGGATGGCCGGCCTGCTCCGGCAAAAGGGGAAGGACGTGCGCGTGGTGAACGCCAGCCCGACGCCCCCCCGATATGACTTCCTCGATCCGGACAAAACGCTGTTCGAGCACTTTGGAACTGCCGCGGGTCCCGACGCTTTGACCGATCGCGAGATTGTGGTGATCCTGGACCTGTCAGCGTGGAACCAGCTTGGCGACATGGCCGGGGCCATCCGTGGCTTTGCCGGCACGAAGGTAGTCATCGACCATCATGTCAGTCAGGATGACCTGGGCGCGGTCTTCTTGAAGGATACGACGGCCGAGGCGACCGGGACCCTGGTTTTGCAGGCCATCCGTGCGCTGAGGGCCACGGTCACTCCCGAGGTGGCGACTGGCCTGCTGACGGCCATCGCGATGGACACCGGCTGGTTCCGGCACTCGAACACCCGGCCTGGCACCTTGCGCACGGCCGCCGAGTTGATCGAGGCCGGTGCGCCGATCGATGACATCTACCGGCAACTCTTCGAGCGGAACACGTTCGGTCGGCTCAAACTGATCGGCGAGACCCTCGCCGGCATGCGGACCGACCTCGATGGGCGCGTGGCGTACGCGACGATCACGCGCGAAGACCTGTTGCGCACCGGGGCGATCCCCCAGGACTCTGAAGACCTGATCGATTACACGGTCAGCCTGCGCGGGGTCGAGGTGGGCCTACTCTTCATCGAGCAGATGCGCGGGGGCGTCAAAGTCTCCTTCCGCCGCCCGCAATGGCCTCGATTGCTCGGCCCTGGCCAGCCAGTTCGGCGGTGGCGGTCACCGGGCCGCCGCCGGAGCGACGATGTTCGGTCCCGTGCCCGACGTCGTCGCGCGGGTCCTTCAGGCAGTCCGCCAGGCCCTGACCTGAGAGGTTGGTTGGCAAAGAAGCCGTGCTTCGACCCCATCAATGGCCGCCGATCTGCGCCTTCCACTGGTCATACCGCGCAGCGACGCGGCTTCCCCACGGACCGTACCAGCCATAGCCGTTGCGTCGTTCGGCTTCGATCTCGGCCAGGTCGTACTGCTTCACGCCGTCGCGTCCGCAGAAGAACGGCCGATTGGTCTCGATCTCGTAGAACCGCGCCCACAGTGGAGGGGCGTTCGGGTCCGGCACGATCACCTTGTTGCCGTTGACCATCTGCTGCCGGATCCCCGTGAGCTTCGACGCCTCGAACCAGCACTCACCCGCGCGGACCGCCTGGACGACGTCCGGACTCGGGTCCTCCAGGCTCATTAACAGCAGCAGGATTCCCGCGCTCTCCATTCCACTCAGCGACGGCAGTTCGTATGTCCGGGCTCCGCGCGGCTCGAGGGACTTCTCGTCGTGCTGCGCACACCAGACCGTCGGCCGCCCGCCGACCTTGACCTGGCACTGGAGGATGCAGCGGATTCCCGCGTCGAAGGCCCGGCTACAAGCCGTCCGCCGAGGCGAGTCGAACGAATCGGAAGGCCTCCGCCCGCGACACGTCGCGCAGGAGTTGAAGGATGTTCACCATCGTGTTGTCGTTGAAGGTGATATATCGCGCATACCCCTTGCCTGGCGGAAAGGTCTGGGGCCAGCCCCCACTCGGATACTGGGCAGACAGGACATGATTGAGGGCCTTGTCGAATGCGTCGCGATACCGTGGGCGATCGGTCGCGACATAGGCCCGCGCAGGAATTGGATCTCGCCGATCGTCGCCCCGTTGTCGAAGGTCCCGTGGAGGCGAGCGCGGTCGCCGCGATAGGGCGCCTTCGATGTGTCGATGTTCTTGGGCCAGTCTCCGCGTTCCGACTGGTAAGAGAGGACGTTGTCTGCAATCCGAGTCCCGTCGTTGCCGCGGTACCAGTCGTCCGGCTTGTCCGCGTAGAATCGCCAGGGGAAGCTTTCGGCCAGGGTGGCCGGTAAAGCCAGGACGACCAGGACCATGCTGAACGAAGTCAGCCCGATTGCACGAATGAGGAGCGTCTTCATCAATCGAGTCTCCGCCGGGGCCGAAGCCGGCCCTCCCGTAACCAACGAGCAGAAACCGACGGCCTTCGGTGTCCGCCATGCAGACATGTTCTGCGAGCTCCTGCGCCCAGATTACCAAAGGCGCGAGGATTGCGCCTTCCGCGTGCTCGGCTTTCTCGGCGGCACGAGATGTGAAGTATGTCGTCATGCAAGGGCGTGTGAGTGATGCAAGGAGCGATGCGGAGCGCTATCATTTGGGGATGGACTGGCCTGCTCCCCATTTCTTGGTCCAGTGATCATGAGAATTACATGTTCATTGGTTCAGTAGACGAGGAGTCGGGCAGGTCCTCATCGATAGGCACATACCTCACACAAGTGGCTGCGAATTCGGCCGGTGTCTGATATCCCAGGGAACTGTGCGGGCGTTCGGTATGATACTCCCCTTTCCAGAGCCGCCCAACGCCCGGGCCTGCGGGTGGGACCGATCTTGAAATGAGAGTCACTATCGATCGTGAAGAGGGAGCCACCAGGGGCGGTCGGACGAGGCTCAAGGCGATCGGCGCGTACCACCACGGCGCTCGGCACGCGGTCAAATGCGCGGAGTGAGGTCGGACTCAATCTGTGTCGTGACGTCGCGGGGCGCAGACGGGCCGGCCAGGCGTTCCTGCTCCCTGAGCCGGGCGTTGGGGACGGGACCACCGCCAATTCCACGTCATGATGCGAGGCATGTCTAGTCCCTCGAGCGGGCCGTGTCATCCGGCGCGTCAAGAAAAGGAATCTGTCGTAGATTTAAATACATTTGCAAATTTGGATTTTTGGAGCACGTGCATTGATTCTACCTGGCTCGGATCGCTTTTCGAAGAAATAAGCGAAGGCACTAACTTTTCGGCGGCACCGACTGGAAGGACGCGCACTGACAAACGGGGTGTCCGTGATCGAAAGGGGGACCAAGGGAACGCGTCGCTGATAAGGAGGGCAAACCGGTTCGGTGCCCGGTAGAGCGCTCGAAACTTCAAACTCAGCGGGAGCTTTTCATCGCCTCCAACACACCCGCCGACGTCGAGGCTCCGGATGCCGTCGTCAGAGCTGTTGAGGACGAGGGCTAGGGCGATCAGTTCCCGGGCGGAAGGTTTCCCGGCTCGCGCCGGAGACAACAGGACACCGGCAAGCACTGCGCCTGCGAACGGGACCGACGACAGGCTTCTTGACCCCATCAAGACCTCCTGTATTGGAATCGTGAGGGGCGGCGAATGCCACGGGCGGGAAAGGGGACATTGCTGAATGGCATTATGCGATGGTCTTTCTCATCTCCTCTATGGTCGGGTGGCACCTTGTCGATCAACGCGAGATCACTCGTTGAAATTCTGCCCGTCATAGGTCACCGGCTGGATCTGGGAATATCCCAGTGCCCTGAGCTTCGGCTCGACGACCTTGCGATCGCCGACGATCACGGTCACGCGGTCTCTCTTGGCGACGACGTCGGCCATGGCCTTGCCGATCACTTCCGGTTTGGTCGCCTGGAGGCGGGCGAGAAATGTGTCGAGGTAATCGGGCGGCAGATGAAACGCGGCCATCTCGCTGAGGGTGTTGGTGATCGATTGAGGGGATTCGAACTGGTCGGGGTACGACTTGACCTCCGCTCCGAGGGCCTTGGCAATCTCCTGCTCCTGGAACGGTTTGGCACCAGCCAGACCGTCGAGCTCGCTCAGGACTTCTTTGAGCGCGCGGCGCAGTCGCGTCGGTTCGGACCGAAGTGCTCGCAGTCCAGAGACTGCCTGAGCGTCGAAATTGGAAGCTCGAGCGCGCGCCGTAGGTGAACCCATTCTTCTCGCGAAGGTTCTGGTTCAGCCGGCTCAGGAAGTCCCCTCCCAGGATCCGATTGCCCAGGAGGGTCGCATAGAAGCTCGGATCGGAGCGGTCAACCCACGGGCGGCCAACGTTCAAGATCGACTGCACGGCGCACCGGCTTGTCCACGAGATAGATCACGCTCGGATCAGCTTTCAGGCGGGCGGTAGGCCTGGGCGCGGGACCCGCATTCTTCGCCGTCCACCGTCCCAAGGTCGATTCCAGCATCGCGAACAAGTCGTCGGGCTCGATGTCGCCGACGACGATCAGCGTCGCCCCCTTGGGACCGACGTGTTCGGCGTGGAACGATTTGACGTCGTTGAGCGTCAGCGACTGGACCGTCTCGGCGTAACCATCCCTCGGGTTGGCGTACGGGTGTCCCTTGCCATAGAGGAGCGCGGGCAGAGCCCGGCCCGCAAGCCAAGCGATGTTGTCAGGCCCTTGCACCAGACGTGCCAGCGCCAACGCCTGTTCACGCTCGAAGTCCTTCGGGTCGAACCGGGGCGACGCCAGGACCTCGGTCACGATCTTGAGCGACGGTTTGAGATTCCGGGCGATCGTGCTCCAGCCCACGGTGGTATCGTCGATCGACGCCGACGTGGTGAGCGTGACGCCGAGCGTTTCGAGTGCTTCGCCCAGCTCGGTCGCTGTCAGACGGGCCGTCCCCTTGTCGAGCAGGGAGGTCGTGAGGGTCGCAAGGCCGGACTTGCCCGACGCGTCGTCGGCCGAACCCGAGACGATCCGCAGCTCGACCGAGACCAAGGGCAGGATCTTCCACGCCGCGAACCAGACGTCGATGCCATTTGAGAGTGTCCGGCGCACGAATTGGGGCGCCCGGAAGGACTTGGGCGGGGACGGTCCCGGCATCTTCGACCAGTCGAGACCCGGTCCCGGTGCGCGGTCGGAGGCGATCGCGGGCGTCACACTCGTTGCCGACGAGTTTGGCCCGGCTTTCGTCACGGCGCTCTTGGGCTGTCCCGGACGGACTCCTATGGTCCACACGTACGACCTTCTCGGGTGTCAGATAAGCATTGGCGACACGGGTCAGGTCGGCCGGGGTGATCTGGTAGTACCGCGCGAATTCCTTCTGATAGTGGCGCGGGTCATCCTTCTGGGCGAAGCCGGTGGCCAGCGTGACGGCGCGAGAGAACGGACTGGTCAGGCGCGCGTACGACTGCTTCTCGAAGAGCGCCAGGGCGCGGGCGAGCTCGTCGGGCTTGGGCGGATGGGCTTGGATCTCTCGTACGGCGGCGGCGAACTCCGACTCGATCGCTACGAGCGCTTCCTCGGGCTTGGCCCCCTTCGCCGCAGTGCTCTGGAGCGCGAATCGGCCGGCTGACTCCCAGGCGGCCCGGCCGCCCGACACGTCCTTGCTCAACCGCTTTTCCAGCACGAGCGACCGATGCAACCGCGACGTCTCACCGCCTGCCAACACGCGGGCCAGCAAGTCCAGCGCCGGGGCATCAGGATGGTCGGCGGCGACGGCCGGCCAGGTCCAGTAGACGCGGGGCAGTTGCACACGGTCGAACCGCACGAGCTTCTCGGCTCTCGCCGGTGCGCTCAGCACGGCGACGGCCTTTGGCTTGGGGCCGGCGGCCAGAACTCCGAAGTACTTCTGGATCAGTGCCTTGGCCTCGGCCGGGTCGAAGTCGCCGGCAAGGCAAAGCGTCGCGTTGGCCGGGTGGTAGAACTCGGCGAAGAACGCCTTCAAATCGTCGAGCGTCGCCCGGTTCAGGTCGTCCATCGACCCGATCACCGACCACGAATACGGATGACCCTTGGGAAACAGGGTGGCGAGGATGGTCTCCTGGTCGAGTCCGTAGGGCCGGTTCTCATAACTCTGCCGGCGCTCGTTCTTGACGACCTCGCGCTCGGTGTCAAACTTTCGTTGATCCAGTGCCGAGGGGAGAAAGGCCAGGCGCTCCGACTCGAGGTAAAGCGCTCGCTCGAGGAAGTTGCTGGGCACGGTCTCGAAATAGATCGTCATGTCCTGGCTGGTGAAGGCGTTCGCCGAGGCCCCGGCCTCCTGGAGGGGGATGTCGTAATTCGGCACGTTCTTGGTGCCGCGAAACATCATATGCTCGAAGAAATGCGCAAACCCGGTCCGACCCGCCTTCTCGTTCTTCGACCCGACGTGGTAGGCCACCGCGACCGTCACGCGCGGTACGACCGAGTCGCGGTGCAGAGCGATCTTCAGGCCGTTCGGCAGGGTATACGACTCCAGGGCGAGATCCGGGGGCCTCGGCGTTTTGGGGTCGGCGGCAGTGGCCGCGGCGGTGAGCAGGAAGATCAGGACAATCGGGGCGAGAGTACGCATGGACGTCGTCCTTGGGGCCGGGTTCGCAGAGCTCCAGGCGGCCTATCGTCTCGCCGCCGGGAAACGGGCGTATTGTGGCCGCAACCCAGAGGGTTGGGCAACGGGACTCTGAAAAAACAGCCACTTGAGGCCAACTTATCGGCGCGACAATCCCGCCCTCTCGTAGAATGCGACGGGTCCGGTATGATTGAGATGTTCTGAATTCCGACGATGATGAGGCCGCACCCTCGAGGGAGCTCGATCGATGCCGATTCTGTTTCACGGCGACTGTGGCAATAAGCTACAAGCCGACGACGCGCTCGCGGGCCGGATGACGCGGTGTCCGCAATGCCAGGCCGTTCTCAAGATCCTCAATCCGGGAGCTGGGGGCAAAAAGGGGACAGAGGCAAAAAGGGGACCGCGCCGAATCTCCGGCCAGCAGGCGATCGTTCAAGGATTGTCCTGCACGTTTACCAGAAATAAAGGGTGAATATGCCCGTCGAGTCACCCTAATTTGATGCGTCTATTCGAAACTCAACGTGTGTACGAGAAGGTTGACGGATTATCGTAGGGTGGGTCGAGCCTCGATTCATCGAGGCGAGGCCCACCGGATTCGCTGGGTAACGCCTTCGGTGCAAGAACAGGCATTCCCTGACGCCGAAGATGTTCACCGCCGTGGTTGGCTGACTCCGCTTTCTGGACAACCGTTCCGTAATCTCGACGGTCCGCCAGCCCCTTGAGCCGGATTGTAGGTTTACCTAGACTATTTTGGAGAGATCGCGTTCCCGCCGCCGACAGCGTCCCACCCCAGAGGCAGAACCGACTTTGACCGAGCTGGCACCGAATACCAAGAGATCGACAGCTTTCGGCCCCGACCCAGCGACGTCTGCTGACAGCAAGCTCGCCCGAGGAACCAGGGTTTTCCAGGTTGTCCTGCACGATTCACAGGAATTCAAACAGCCGGGTATGATCGTCGGTCTGTCGGTCAATCGGGGACCCCGGTCGCAATGACGAACACCCAGGGAGTTTCTGAATATGGACGAAACGTCAGTCACGGGGTCCTCCGCTGAGCGGCCGGTCGATCGCGACTCCGAGACATCACGACGGGGATTCCTCGGCTTCCTCACCGTCGCCCTGGGGGGCCTGATCGGACTGGTCCTGGCCGTGCCGGGCGCGGCGTATGTCCTTTCACCCTTGCGAAAGCGGGGTCGGGAAGGAGAATATAGCACGCTCATTCATTTGAAGGAGCTGGAGGTCGGGGTCCCGCGATCGTTCGCGATCATCGAGGAGCGGCACGACGCCTGGGTCAAGTATCCGCCTGAGCCCGTGGGCTCGGTCTGGCTGATCCGGCAGGAGGACGGCGCGCGATCCCCCGGTCCTCGCTTTGACGTCGGAGTGCCCCCACCTGGGATGCGCGATCAACTTGATGGCCGACGGCAGAGGGTTCCTCTGCCCGTGCCATACCAGCGCGTTCGACCTGACCGGGAGGCCGAAGAATCAGGTGCCGCCCCGTTCCATGGATCGGCTCGACGTTCGGCTCACACCCGGGGATGATCCCGAGATCCGCGTGAAGTTCCAGCGTTTCCGCGCCCAGTCCGAGGAGAAGATTCCCCTTGTTTAAGCAACTAGCCGACTGGCTCGACGACCGGACAGGGTTCCGCGCGCTGGCGCGCGGCGCCCTCGATCAACCGATCCCAGGGGGCGCGCGCTGGAGGTACGTCTTCGGCTCGGCCCTGACCATGGTGTTCCTGGTCCAGGCCTTCACCGGGATCCTGCTGATGGCCTCGTACAGTCCGTCATCCACGATGGCCTGGGGGAGCGTCTTCTACATCAGCCGCGAGGTCTGGTACGGCTGGTTCATCCGTGGAGTCCACCACTTCTCGGCGCAGGCGATGATGGTGCTGCTGGGCCTGCACCTGCTCCAGGTCGTCTGGGCGGGGGCCTATCGTCGGCCGCGCGAGTTCACCTGGTGGTTCGGGGTGGCCTTGCTGTTCATCACGATCGGATTCGGCCACACCGGCTACCAGCTTCCCTGGGACCAGAAGGGTTACTGGTCGACCAAGGTCGTGACCAACATCATCGGCGGGGCGCCGGTCATCGGACCGTACCTCCAGAAGATCGTGGTGGGCGGTAACGAGTTCGGCAACCAGACGCTGACCCGGTTCTACGCCTTGCACGTCGCGGTGTTGCCGGCGCTGCTGGTGATTTGCCTGGTTGTTCACATCGCGCTGGCGCGTCGACACGGCTTGACGCCACCCGCTGGAGCCGAAACACAGCCGGCCGTCCCCTACTGGCCCGAGCAGGTGTTTCGGAACTTCGCGTTCGTCGTGCTCGTGCTCGGCGTGGTGGTGGGGCTGGTCTTGTTCGAGCGAGGCGCCAACCTGGACGCGCCGGCGGATCCCTCGAGTGGCGACTACCCGGCGCGTCCGGAGTGGTATTACCTGTCGCTGTTCCAGATGCTCAAGTACTTCCCCGGTAACCGAGAGGTGATCGGCACGATCGTGATCCCCTCGGCACTCCTGGTCGTCATGCTGCTCCTGCCGTTGCTCGACCGGGTCCTGCCCGGCAAGCTCGCCCACTTCCTGGCTTGCGGCTTCGTGTTCGTGCTCGCCGGGGGCGCCGCGTTCCTGACCGTCCAGGCGTTGTGGGATGATTACCAGAACCCGCTCTTCCAGGAGGCTCGGAAGAAAGCGGATGCCGCGCGCCTGCGGGTACTCGAGCTGGCCGCGTCGCTGGAGGCCGGCATCCCACCGGATGGCGCGGCGTACATCCTGACTCGCGATCCGCTGACCCAGGGGCGAGCCGTTCTGGCGCGGCGATGTTTGAGCTGCCACGTGGACGGCGGACAGGGATCGGGTACGCAGACGGCGGCCGACCTGGCCGGATTCGGTTCGCGAGCCTGGATCCGTGGTTTACTCGAGAATCCCCGGTCGCCGGTGTACTACGGAAAGGTCCCCCAGTGCGACGGCATGGTCGAATGGAAGAAGAACTCGAAGCTGACGGGGAAAACCCTCGACGACGTCGCCGACTTCGTCGCAACGTTCGCCACGATCGATCCGGACACGACCCCCGTCGAGTGGCAGAATACGCCCGGAGTCACCGATCACCCGGGATACGCACCGTTCCAGAAGGAATGCGGGACCTGTCACATCATCGACGGCTTCACCGAGGGCGGCCTGCGCGACGCACCCAACCTCTTCGCCTGGGGCTCGCCCCAATGGACGGCTCGCATGATTCGCAAGCCGAATGCCGATGACCGGTACGGCTTCCTGGAAAAAGAGCAGAAGATGCCCACCTTCGGTCCGGATCAGATCACACCCAATGATTTGGAGATGATCATTCGATATTTGAAAGGCGACTACGTCAAAACCGGCCCGATCGTCGAGAAGTCCTCATCGTCCGCGCCCGTCGGTCCGGCAAAGTCGCCATGAGGATGTGAGACGATCTCGAGGGCAGACGGCTCGCTGCTTCGAGTGCGCACGGCATTGCGCGTCTTGCATCCAGGGACCTCGGGCGGCGAGTCGGTGGGTGGCCAGACGGATACATCCACTGGTCAGGTCCATCTCGCCAACGATTACTTCGCTTCCCGATCGGTCGAAACGAAAGAAACGGCGAAAAAACCGGCCGATTCGCGGGATTTTTCTTGAATTCCACCGAGTCGGATCGGTAGACTCTTACGAACCTCGCCACCCCGGCGGGGCGATTGAAGGATCAGTCGGCTTCGTGACACCACACGACTCACATCTCGATAAAAAGGAGGAAAGTTTCGGAAGACGGTCCCCTCGGTGATCGAGGGGAATCAAGGAAGGTACGCCATGGACGACCGTTCTCAAAGTCTGGAGCTGACCTGACGGGTCGATCCAAAGGAGTTCATCGGGCCGGGTTTTCATCTTGAATGGGACCGGACCGCGGATGATGGCGGCGTGCCGAGAACGGATTTCGCCGAGACCATTTCAAGGAAGGGATGGCTGCTATGAAATACCGTCCGCTGATCGGAATCAACACGGACTATCGCGCTTCGGCGAAGGGTCGCACACCTCACGGCTTCATCCACAGCGGCTACTTTGAGTGCCTGTTGGCTGCCAATGCGCTGCCGGTGATCATTCCTCCGTTCACGAAGGAGCCCGATCTCATGCCGATCCTCGATCGGCTGGATGGGGTGATGCTGACGGGGGGTGACGATCTGGATCTGCGCAAGATGGGGTTAGCACCTCACCCTGCCGTCACGATGGTAACCGAACGTCGCGAGCTGGCGGATCGCCTGCTCTGCAAGGTCGTGCAGCAGCGCCGGATGCCCGTGCTGGGCATCGGCCTGGGCATGCAGGAGTTGAACGTGGTCGCCGGTGGCGGATTGTTCCTCCACCTTCCCGAGGACATGCCCAAGAGCATTCCTCATCGCGACCCCCACGGCGGCGCGCATCGCCACACCGTCGTCATGCAGCCCGGTACCCGGCTCGAAGACATCTACGGCCCGGGCGAGATTCGCGTCAACAGCTACCATCACCAGGGGGTCCGCAAGCTGGCGCCGAACTTCCGCGTGGCGGCGCTGGCTCCTGATGGCCTCATCGAAGCCTTTGAGGGGAAGGATCCGTCCTGGTGGGTCACCGGCGTGCAATGGCACCCCGAGAACGAGGGGAACATCTCGCTGGACATGCAGTTGATCGAGGCGTTCGTCGCCGCGGCGGCCGCCGTGCGCAGCACTCCGGCCCTGGCGAAGGTCGGCTGATCTGTGGCGGTAGGCAGTAGGTAGTAGGCAGTCGGCAGCGAAGACCAGAGAATAGACCGAGAGACGTGTTCTCGTTGCCAGCAACTGGTTCCTGCTATCTACTTCCTACTGCTTCGAGGATCGCCGCATGGGTCGCACGGGAACTCCGCTCATCGCAACTCGTCGAGTGTGGCGGCCTCTCGGACTCTGTGCCGTCTCGGCCGCCGCGTTCCTGGCCTGCGGCTGGCTGATGCGGCCGATCGAGCCGGCATCGGCGCAGGAAAGCCGGTCGGCCGTGAATGAGGACGGCGTTGCGGGCCGGAGTTCCGGCCAGTCCGCGGTGGTCGCCCTGGCGCGGCTGGAGCCGGCGGGCGGTCTGATCTCCGTGGGTGCCCGGCCAGGAATCCGCATCGACGCGATTCCAGTCAAGGAAGGCGATCAGGTCACCCAGGGGGCGGTTCTCGCGATCCTGGAGGGCCGTGATGCGGCCGAGCATCAACACGCGCTGGCGATCGCCCGCAGGACGCTTGCCGACCGCCAGCGGAGCGCACGCCTGGCCGCGGCCAGCAAGGCGGCCGCGACCTCGAAGGCCCGCCTGGACCAGGCGAGCAAGCTCTACAAGGTCATTCGGCGGCACGCTCAAGGACAAGGAACGCTACGACGCAGAGCTGGCGCTCTATCAGGTCGAGATGCAATCGCTCAAGGCCGATCTCGACCTGAAGTTACTCGAGGCCGGGAAGGGGACCGAAGCCCGGAAGACTGCCCAGCCACCAGGGGCGGCGGCCGAGCGCGGCCCCGAGGACGAGATGCTCGACGCCCAGGTCGCGCTAGCTGAAGCCGGCCTCAAGGAGACGGAGGTCCGCGCGCCCAAACCGGGACGCGTGCTCCAGGTTCTGGTCCACCCCGGCGAGCTCAGCGCGGGCACCTTGCTGGCGATGGGGGATGTCGCGTCGATGGTCGCCACGGCGGAGGTCTACCAGAGCGACGTGCCGCGAATCCATCCGGGCGACCCGGCGGAGGTCGACATCCTCGGCACGCGCGTCGCGGGGAAAGTCATCCGGATCGGCTCGATGGTCGGCAAGAACCGGCTGACCAGCGTGGACCCGCGCGCCTTGCGCGACCTGCGCGTGGTCGAGGTCACGATCCAGCTCGATGACCCCGGCACCGCGTCGCATTACGTGAGTATGGAGGTCGAGGCCACGATCCGACCGGCCGGGGGGATATCTCCCACGTCCCGGGTCACTCCCCATTCCAGCGAACCTCGCTAACCGAGGCCGAGCCGCGGATGAGCTTCATCTCCGAATCGTGGCCGTTGAGGTCGAACTTATCCCCCTCTGGCCCTGCGCAACGTGGTCCACGGCGCCCGGCGCACAGTGGTGGCGATTGCCGGCGTGGCGTTCGCGGTGACAATGGTCCTGCTCCAACTGGGCTTCTACGAGGCGGTCAAGATCACGGCCACCAACCTCTACGAGCAGTTGGATTTCGACATCGTCCTGCTGGCCCCGACTTATGACCAGTTCTACGCCCCGGGTGAGTTTCCCCGAGAGCGGCTCCGACAGGCCCGGTCGCTGGAGGCGGTCGCGACCGCCAGTCCCCTGTATTCCCAGTTCAACCTCTGGCGATGCCCGCCTTACCCACCGGACGACCGGGCCGTGGCCTGGGATGACGAGCGTCCCGAGCCCGGTGCCTTGCGGCGCTGGCTGCTCGGCGACCGGCTCCCCCGACCGATCAAGCGCCGCGAGCTACTCGTGCTGGGCGTCGACCTGGACGACGACCCTTTTCAAGGGACCATCCGGCGGTCGATCGAAGACGCCCGGCCACGGTTGCAGAAATCCGGCCGCGTGCTGCTCGACGAACTGTCCAACCTGGATTTCGGCTGGCCTCTGGTCGGCCGGTTTGAGGAGTGGGAGATGGGCCGGTCGTCGGTCCGAGTCGTGGGTGGATTCTCCTTGCTTCGCGGCTTCGCGGCCGATGGCGTGGCCATTTGTAGCGACGTCAACTTCGCACGGCTCTGCGAGCGGCCCTCGACCGAGTCGATCGAGTTCGGCTTCCTGACCCTCCGCCGCCGCGATGACGCGACGATCGACGCCACCTGTCAGGCACTCCGCGCGTTCCTACCGCCCGACGTCGTTCCCTATTCCCGATCCGAGATCCTCGCGCGCGAGTCGGATCACTGGGTCCGCCAGACCTCGACCGGACAGCTCTTCGCGTTCGGCGTGCTGGTGGCGACGATCGTGGCTTCCGCGGTGGTCTATCAGGTCCTCTCCAACGACGTGCGCGACCACCTGCCCGAGTATGCGACGCTCAAAGCCATGGGGCATTCGAACGGCTACCTGGCGCGTGTGGTCGTGTTTCAGGCGATCCTGTATGCGGTTGCTGCTTATCTCATCGCCGGAATCATCGGCTTCGGACTCTACCGGATCACGGAGGCCCTGGCCGGAATCCCGATGCAAATGACCGCCGGCATTCTGACCCTGGCGTTGGTCTTGACGCTCCTGGTGGGGCTGGTCTCCGCCGTGTTCACGCTCAACAAAGTCTTGAGTGCCAATCCGGCGGACCTGTTCTGAGCTTCGCTGCGCGACAAGACCACAACTCCATCCCGGGGCTTCCTCCGACACCTACCCAGCGATAAGATCCCGCGCGTTGAAGGTCTTCTCCTGACTGGCGGCGCGAACCCCATCGGTGGATGTGACGCGGACGATGACCTTCTGCGGCCCCGAAGCAGGTTCCGGTCGATCGTGACCTGGGGCCGCTTCAGGCCCAGGCCGATCGCGTGCCGCCAGGAGCGGCGATCGTCCGTGCTGACCTGGACCAGATAGGTCGGGGCGACGGCGGTGGGGTCGGAACTCGCGCCCGAAGCCACTACTTGATCACGGACATCGTCCGACCAAGCCACGACCGGGTTGGCGGGACGTGAGGCGGGGGTCATCCCAGGTCCAGCGGCGACCGTCATGGGTCGGATGTCGTGGACCGGTTGCGGCGGCAAGCCGACGTCGAAGTGAGCCAGTTTCTTTCCATGTCGGAGCAACGCGATCCGCGCCACTCGAGGGGGATTCGGCCGCCGTCAGATCGACGGTACCGGTCTCATCGGGATGCTCTTCATCACGGCAGACATCGGGAACAAACGGGGCCGGTCTTTTCCAAAGCGTCTCCCCGTCAGCCGCGAGCAATTCCAATTCGAGACCCGCCGCTTTACCAAGCTCCAACGCCCGGGCATTAGGCGGGAAGGCGGCCTCGCGACGCGGGGTGACGAAATGGATCCTGGCGGTTCCCTGCGTCAGGTTGACGGGGGCGACCACATGGATCGATGCAGACGGGATCATAGCGTCAGGTCCTTCGCCACCTGCGACCTTCGTCGTGGCGGCCGGAATCGATCCGCTGGCCGAGGTCGTCCCGCCGCCAGGAGCGGCTCCAGGGGCTGGCGGAGGAGTTGGGGGCAGCGCATCTTCGATCAACAGGCGGTCGCGGATGCCGATGTAGGTGAAGTCCGAGGGCCACTGGTATTCGCAGTACGTCATTATATCGTGCCAGGCCGTGGCCGGCATGCGCCCGCATGGGAATCGCGTGGGCCGCATCTCCCACGTCGAGGCCCACGAAGCCGTTATCGTCGTCGTACAGTTGTCCGTTGGAATACGGGTAAGGAACGATGCCGCCGCTGGCGCCCGCAGAAGTTGGCGTGCTCGCGCCGAAGAGTGTGCGCGCAGCTCGTGTCCGCCATACCAGTCGCCGTACGAGCCGTCGGTGTCCCACGCGAACGGGCCGCGGGGTACGCCAGTCGGTCCTGAAGCGGCGACTGAAGGATCGGCCGTCCCAGGAATGTCCGAAGCTAAACCTTGCAGAAACCTCCGGCCTCCGTCGTCCGCCACCAGCCCATAATAATGCGTCCGGGCGTCGGTCCCACTTGCCAGATCGGCGACGCGGAGCGCCCGTAGATAGTCGTTCACGTCCTTCGCCACGAATGCCCAGGACTCGGGGAAATCGACTGTGACCTGCGACCAGATCACTTCGGCGACCGGATAAGCTCGGCCGAGCCACGAGCGCAGCAGCTCGAAGTCGAGCGTGCGGGTTCGAAGGTGTTCGCGGGGTTTCCGTCGTTGTAGCGGAGCCCGACAACATGCAACCGCAAGGGCGGAGATGATTGGATCGTCACCGTCGGAACGTGGAATGCGGGAGCGAGCACGGGCTGGGCGACGTCAATCCTCTCAAAGGACTCGAGTGCGATCGTCCAGTCGCCCGCGAGGCAAAGGTCATTTGGCCAGATGAAATTGAGGCTTCGGGCGATATCCTGCCGCTTGGTCGCCACGAGCCCGTTATAGCCAGGGTCGATTTCCAGGTCGATGATCGGAGAGACCGACTGACTCTGTGACGGGTCGGATCCGCGCGTGACTCGCAGGGCTGCGCGAACCACGATCGGGCCAAACGAGCAACCCAGATAAACCCGAACGATCGTCACTTTGCCCGCGATCAGCGGGACGGACATGGCCAGGTCTTGAATGGCCTGGGTGACCTCGATTGCCTCCACCGTGATCGTAGGAACCGGTCCCGGGGGGCCACCTGAGGCCGGTAGGAGCATGGTGGCCCCGGCCTGCGATCCGAGCTTTGTGTTCGGACCCGTCCCATCGCTGAACTTCGTTCCCTGGCCGACCATCGCGGTCATTCCTCCCCGAACCGGTAGCTTCCCTCGAGGTCCCATGGTCTTCGACTGAGGCTTGGCTATTGTTATAAGGGAGGAACCGGCCGATCAAGTAGCGACGAAAGACTAGCGAATCCGTCCATCGCCGGGGGCGGTGGTTTCTTGCCGGCTCTTCGTTATCGGGAGAATTCGGATCGTCTCGCATCATCGCCGGGATATTAATCGGCCCATGCAACCCCGTGCCACAATCCCACTGGCCTGGCGCAACCTGACGGAGAACAAGCTCCGCCTGTTGGCCTCGGTGGCGGGCGCGGCGTTCGCCGTGACGCTCATGTTCATGGAGAACGGGTTCCGTCATGCGCTGCTCGAGAGCATGGTGGGCCTGATCCGGCATCTCGACGGCCAGTTGTTCATCGTCAGCCGGACCGTTTACACGCTCTCGGTTCCTTACGGATTCCCGAGCCGTCGGATCGAGCAGGCCAAGGCATTCCCGGAGGTGGCATCGGGCGTGCCGATCGCGATCGAGACGCGGCGGTCGTTCTGGCGTGATCCGGACAACGGCCTGCCCAGGCCGATCCGGGTGGTCGCGTACCCGCCTCGTGAGGATGCGCTCGACCTCCCGGAATTGATCGATCGGCGCGAAGATTGGGGACGCCCCGGCCGGGCGATGGCCGACGCGCTGTCGCGGACCGAGCGATTGGGGCCGCTCCGGGCCGGGATCGTCTCGGAGCTGTCGGGAAAGACCATTCACATCGTCGGGACCTTCGACCTCGGCGCCGACTTCCAGAGCGACGGCACCCTCGTCATGAGTGACGCCAGCCTGGCCGACATCCTCCCCGGCCTCCGTGGCTTGACCCGAAGCGATGACGAGGTGACCGTCGGGCTGCTGCGCGTCCGACCCGGCGTTAACGTCGAGAGCCTGCGCACGGCCATCGCGGCCGCGCTCCCGCCCGACGTTCGCGTACTCACCAAGGCGGGACTGATCGCCAAGGAACAAGGCTTCTGGGATCACGTTGCGCCGATCGGGACGGTCTTCTCGATTGGCGTCGTCATGGGGTTCATCGTCGGGCTGGCGATCTGCTATCAGGTCCTGTTCTCGGATATCAGCGAGCGCCTGGCCGAGTTCGCAACGCTCAAGGCGATCGGGTATTCGGACTTCCGGCTGTTCTCCATCATCGTGGCCCAGTCCGTTTACCTGGCGTTGCTTGGCTACCTGGCCGGGTTGGTCGTCAGCGTGTTGTTGTTCGGTGTCGTGCACCAAGCGACCGGTTTGCCGATGGATCTACGCATCGAGGATGCTGCGGGGATCCTCGGGCTGACCGTGTTGATGTGCGTGTCGTCGGGTTGCCTGGCCGTGCGCGGTTGGCCTCGGCCGATCCCGCCCAGCTTTTCCATTGAGTTGAACGAATCATCGAGTCATCCACCATGAGCACGGCTTCCACCCTCGACCACGAATCTTCCTCGCGCACGACGATTGCCGTTGCCCGGCCAATGGCCAAGGAGCTGGCGATCCGCGCCGAGGGAGTCAGCTACTGGTTCGGGGAGGGGGAGGCGCGGACCCAGGTGCTCTTCGACAACGAGATCGAGATCGGTCGTGGCGAGGTCGTGATCATGACCGGCCCTTCCGGATCCGGCAAGACGACGCTCCTCACCCTGGTCGGGGCGCTCCGGCGGGTTCAGCAGGGCCGGCTGATCGTCCTGGATCGGGATGTCTCGACCCTCGATGGTCGCGGCGCGGTCGAGCTGCGCAAGGACATCGGTTTCATCTTCCAGAGTCACAACCTCTTCAGCTCCTTGACGGCCCTCGAGAACGTGCGGATGGCGACCGCGCTGCGGCCGTCTAGCGTTCAGGAGATGAACGAGCGCAGCGCGCGACTGCTGGAGCAACTCGGACTGGGCGAGCGGTTGCACCACCTGCCGGCCCAGCTCTCGGGCGGCCAGCGTCAGCGGGTGGCGATCGCCCGGGCCCTCGTCAATCGCCCCGCGCTCGTACTGGCCGACGAGCCGACCGCAGCCCTCGACGCCGAATCGGGCCAGACCGTGCTGGCATTGCTTCGGAAGTTGGCCGACGGCATGGAACGGACCACGGTCCTCATCGTCACGCACGATCAACGCGTCATCGATCACGCCGACCGGGTCGTCAACATGATGGGCGGCCGGATCATCACCAATTCGCTGACCCGGATGACCGTCCGCATCACCCGTGCACTGGCCCAGAGCGAGCTCCTCAAGGGACTCAGCGAGGCCACCCTGACGAAGATCGCCAGCGTGATGACCGTCGAATACCGCCATCCCGGCGAAATCATCGTCCGCGAGGGAGAAGCCGGCGATCGCTACTACCTGATCGGCTCGGGTGTCGCGGTGGCCTTCAAGGGCGGTGAATACCAGGAAGAGCTCTATTTCGGTGAAGGTTTCGGCACGATCTCCTCATTCTTCGGCCGGCCTGTCCAGCGGACCGTGCGGGCCAAGACCGAGATGGAGCTTTATGTCATCTGCCAGGCGGACTTCGAACGCATACTCGCGACCGACAAGAGCTTCGAGAGCCGCGTGCGTAACTTGCTCATGGCCGTGAATCAGCCCCAGTGAGACGATGTGATCCTTGCACAATCACCCAGCATTCCCTTTTTCCGAACACACCTACACATCCCTCAATCCTATCAAATCCCCTCTGCCGCATTAAAGGATCCGATTCGTCACAACCGATATTATTGGCAGAATCCCATCCGACTGGTCGCACCGACTACGTCCTCCGATATGCCCATACCTATTCACATCTTCGCCATCTTTCCCCACGTTTCGTGGAAACCCGATTATGAAGTGGAATCATCTACTCGGCGGGGCGCTGGCGGCCCTGCTGGTGGGGACCATCGCCGCCGACGCCCAGGAAACCCCGCAGCCCGGACCGGCCGTCCCGCAGCCCGGACCGGCCGTCCCGCAGCCCGGACCGGAGCGCTGCCTCAGCCCGGACCGGAAGCCAGACCGGACGCCGCCTCAGCCCGGACCGGAACGCGCCTCAGCCCGGTCCGGCTACCCCCGACGCTCAGCCGTCGAGCGCCGGCTACGGATTAGAGTCAGAGTCGCTGCCGGGCGAGCTCGCAGAAGATATTTCTCAAGCCACCGACTCGCTCAGGTTCGGTCCGACCCCCGTCTCGCAGGTAAACTTCCTGATGGATTACTTGCGTTTGAGAGACCTGTTTGGCGACACCGGCATACGATCATTCGGCTGGGTCGAGGGTGGCTACACCGGCGCGTCGACCGGCACGGGAATCCTCTCGGTCGAGACCCGTCAGAACCGCTTCGGCAACGAGTTCTTGCTCAACCAGATCGGCTGGGTGATCGAGAAGCCACTCCAGCAGGATACGTTCAATCTCGGCTTCATGATGCGGTATTTCGCCGGTGCCGACGCGGCCCTGGGCGCGCCGAAGGGCGGCATCGACTCTTCACCCAACCCACACTTCGGTCAGGATTTCCGCGACCTCTACCTCTCGGCCCACCTGCCGATCCTGACCGACGGCGGGATGGACTTCAAGATCGGCCGCATGAACACGATCATCGGCTACAACGGGTTCCTGGCCCCATACCGGCCGTTCTACTCCAGCGACTACCAGTTCTTCTACTCGCAGGACGGTGCCTTCACCGGCTGGCTGACCGACCTCCATGTATCCAATCGACTGGACGTCTGGAACGGGATGACCCTGGGTGCCAACACATTCTTCGTTCAGCGAAGCTCTCGCTCGATCTGCTACATCGGTCAGGTCAACTACTGGGTGACGGACGAGAAGAAGACGCGATTGACCGCCTCGGTCTACGCGGGTCCGAACGCCATCTTTGCCGCCCCGAAGATGGCAGGCGATTTCGACACCGATCGTGGAGCTGCGCCTCCAGCAGAACTGGACCCCACGGTTCACCCAGATCATCCAGAACAACATGGGCTGGGACGCCAATACTCCGGTCGGCACCGGCTCCTGGTATGGGCTTTACACCATTGGCATCTTCCACCTGACCCCCAAAGTTGACACCAACTTTCGTGCCGAGTGGTTCGACGATGTCAAGGGAACGCGAACCGGAATCAACACGAACTATGCGGAGGTGACCGGGGGCATTAACTGGCATCCCATCAAGTACTTCGAGATTCGGCCGGAGATCCGCGGCGATTTCGCCGGCGCACCAGCGTTCGGCGTCAACGGCGAGCATACGCATCGCAGCCAGTTGAGCGGTGGGATTAGCTTTCTGGTCAAGTTCTGATGGACTCCCGCACGGCGTGGCGGGACGACCCACCGCCGGCAGGTCCTGCTTTTCGGTTGCGATGCGATTCGGCGCGACATTCGTTGCCGAAGCGAGTGGTGGCGGCGGGAAGAGTCCGCCGCGACCCAAGGACTCGGGGGACTGCCGAGGCGGTTCGATCGGTGATCTCCGGAACATGATTTGGGGAGGAAGATGAGGCATTCTGGGAACCGCTCGATGACGGGGGTGATGACGGCTTGCGCCCTGGCCTGCTGGGCGTCCGTCGCCGCGGCCCAGGTCAATCCCGGCGATCCGTCCTCCTCCGCGCTGGGTGAGAGCCCGGGGGCCAGCGGCGCGGTGTCCTTCGGCGGCGCTCCGGCGGGGGCTCAGACGGTGATCCCCGTGGGCCCTGGGCCGAGCTACCCGCGCGTACCGCGAGGCATCACCCACCCGCCCGAGCCCTTCGGGGCCCGGCCCTCGAACCTCGGCATCGAACCCCTCACGCCCTTGCCCGAGGCCAGGCTGCCGCTCACCGGACAACTCGGGATCCGGCCAGGAGAAGAGCAGGCGGGCCCCCCCGACGGGCTGACGATCGACCAGGCGATCGATCGGGTCTTGCGGCTCAACCCCGAACTGAGGGCCCAGGCGAGGGAGATCTCCAAGGCCCGCGCCGACGTCCTCACGGCCGGACTGCGATCGAATCCCCTCGTTTACGCGGACTCGTCGCATGTGCCTTATGGCAGTTTCCAGGGAACCAGCGGCGGTCCAACCCAGTATGACCTGAACATCACGCATCCGATCGACCTCAACCAGAAGCGGAGGCGGCGGGTCGAGGCCGCCGTCCGCGCCCAGAAGGTGACCGAGGCCCAGTACCAAAACGCAGTGCGGTTGCAGATCGACAACCTTTACACGGCCTGGGTCGATGTGCTCGCCGCCCAGGAAACGATCAGACTCCTGGAGACCGGCCTGAAGAGCCTGGACGACCAGAAGCAGGCGACCGAGGCCCTGGCCAAGCGGGGAGCCGCGAGCCGGAGCGAGGTCAACAACGTCGAGATCCAGCGAGACAGTACGGACCTCACGTTGCTGGAAGCCAAGGAGACCTACGACGACGCGAAACGGACCTTGGCGGCGCTGCTCTGGCTGCCACTGGACGAGGCCGAGACCTTCAAGATCCGCGGGTCGCTACGTGGCTTGGATCTTCCACCCCCGCCGGTCGAGATCCTGATCCGAACGGGCCTGGAAACCCGACCCGATCTCGCCGCGTTCCGCTCGGGGATCCTCCGGGCTCGATCCGAGGTCCGCCTGGCCCGGGCGAATCGCCTCGACGACGTCTTCCTGCTGTATCAGCCGTTCTCGAGTCAACAGGGCCTCAATCCCGGCGAGCGGTCCGCGACCTCCTGGGCGGTCGGGCTGACGGTGCCCCTGCCGGTCTACAACCGCAACCAGGGGAACATCGCCAGGGCTACCGAGACCGTCGTCCAGACGGAGGTCCAGGTCGCCAACCTGGAGCGGCAGGTCATCCTCGAGATCCAGCGGGCCGAAGCGGCGTATGAGGTCACGCTCACCACGATCAAACGGATCGAGGCCGAGATCCTGCCGGCCGCCCGTGAGAACCTGGAGATCAGTCTGAGGCAATCCCGGTCGGAAAAGCCCGACCCGATCGCCATCATCGAGGCGCAGCGAGCTTTCGGCGACATCTCGCGCCAGTATCTCGAGGCCCTCATCCGGCACCGACGCTCCATGTTTCGACTCAACACCGCCGTCGGCTGCCGAATCTTTCCCTGAGGGCGGCGGCCTGTCTGTTTCGGGATTCGCCAACGCGCCCAACAGCGCCGAGACGTTTCGGGTGGTCACGCTTTTCGCGGTGTTAACATGGGTTCACCTACTCGTCGGTCCGGGATCGTGGCGACGGCCGCCCTCGTGTGGTGGATGCTCGTCGGCGGGGCCACGTTCGGGCAGGAGGATGGGCCTGCGTCAGAAGCATCGCCCTCCATCGATCGTCCGGCTGGGCCCAGCAATTCCTCGAACTTCGACGCCGGCCAGGAGACGCCCGCCCCGCCGGTCACGCCCGCGCCGGCGCCCGATCCCGATCCCGACGGCCCGCAGTCGAGCCGGTTCCTGCTGGGAGACGTGTTCGGCGTACGGCCTTCGTTGGAGGAGCGCGGGCTGTCGTTCTATGTGTCGTCCACCCAGTTCGAGCAGGGCGTAGCGGCCGGCGGGATTCGGCAGGCGTTCGCTGGGGCGGCAAGTTCGACATGCTGGCGCACCTGGACAGCGAGAAGCTCGGCCTGTGGGAGGGGGGAACGCTCGACCTCTTCGCCGAGTCGCGGCTGGGCCAGTCGGTGGACAGCTACGCGGGGACGTTCTCTCCGACGAACCTGGCGATGTTCTTCCCCGTGCCCGACCAGCAGATCACGGCCATCACGGGGCTCAAGTTCACGCAGGCGATCAACGATCAGGCCGGCCTCTTCTTCGGCAAGCTCAACGCCCTCAACGGCGATCGGGAGAAGTTCCTGAAATACCCGCTGACGTCGCGATTCATGAACGCCGCGTTCAACTTCAACCTGGCACTGGATCGCTACCCCTATTCGACGCCGGGTGCGGGGTTCTATGCAACCTGGAGCCGGGTCCCGCGGTGGCGTTCCTGGTGCTGAACTCGTACAACTCGCCCCGCACCAGCGGCCTCGAGACCCTGGGCCGGAACGGCGTGTTCCTCTACGCCGAGGCGAAGCAGCCGACCGAGTTTTTCGGCCTGCCGGGCCGGCAGGTCGTCGCCGGCCTGTACGGCACAGGGTCGTTCACTGACCTGTCCCCGGCGTCGTTCGTCGAGCTGCCCTCCGGGGCGGCCGTCGCCCCGCTGAAAACCGGGACCTGGACGCTGCTCTGGAACGTCGAGCAGCGGCTCTGGGTCGACCCCGACGACCCGGAGCGGGGCCTGGGCCTGTACGTCCAGACGGGCCTCGGCGATGGCAATCCGAACCCGATCCGCTGGTTCCTGAGCGCAGCCGTCTGCGGCAACAGCCCGATGCCGGGCCGCGAGGGAGATACGTTCGGCGTCGGGTTCTACGATCTCGGGCTCAGCGCGCAGGCCAAGACTTGGTGCCCGGGCTCCGGGACGAGTATGGGGTCGAGCTCTTCTACAACCTGCGGATCACGCCCGGGTGCCACCTCACGCCGGACCTGCAGGTGCTCCATCCGGGACTGGCGCCCGTGGAGACTGCGCTCCTGTTCGGCGTCCGCCTCAAGGTCGATTTCTGACGACGGAAGGAGCGGCCGCCTGGCTCTGGCGGAAGCGTCCGCGATGCCTCGGCTCGGGGAATCTGCCAGAGATCGAGGCGTTCCGCCCGATCAGGCCGACATGGTCAAACGCCCTCCAAGGAGCGGTCACTTCTCGGGTGATCGAGAAAACGGGATCGTCGCGGCCTGCAGGTCGCCGAGCAGCTCGAAACCGAATTGCTTCTCGCCAAGGTTGACAACCTTGCCAACCAAGGCCGGGGCATCAGCCTGCGTGAGTGTCAGGACCCCATCAAGATAGTCAGCGTCGCCGGTGATCGAATCGGCATGACCGTTGGCGATGACATCCCAGGTGAACTGACCATCCTCCCGTAGGGTCAGTTCGATGCTCACATCGGGCATTGGCCTGGCCTTCCAGGTACCAAGTAGGGCCGCCGGGGGAGGGGATGGCTCATGCATCTCGGCCGTGTCGGTGGCCTGAGCGGGGTCGGTCGCCGCCACAGTCGGAGCCTCGGAGGGAGCGGTCAGCACCTTGACGAACTGGGCGGCCAATCCGTCTTTGGGCTGGAGCTGGACGACGTGCTCGAATTGCTGCCGTGCCTGCTCGAGGTGGTCCTGAACCATGTAGTGGTAGGCCAGCACGAAACGCTTCGACGCGACTGCCGTGTTCCCCTTGATGGCCGCCTCCAGCGCCCGAAGCTGACTGGTATAGGTGTCGAGGTCAGAATAAAGGCCGATCATCGTCGCCCAGTCCCAGCCAGGGCCGGCGGTCAGCACGGCGTAGAGCACGGCCGCCGCCTCGTCATACCGCCCCAGAGCGAAGAGGCAGAGCGCCCGGAACTCGTGCAGGACCGGATCGTTGGGGTAGGGCTGCAAGGCCAGGTCGGTGAGACTCAAGGCGCGTGCGAAGTCTCCGGCCTTGAAGGCGTCCGCGCGGCCAGGAACGTCGAATCGTCCTGCTCGGTGCCCTCGGGCTCAGGAGGAATGCTGGTCAGGTCGAGGGGACGGCTGTAATCCGGAACAAAGACCGGAGGCGCATTCGCGACCACCGTCGTGTTGATCACGGGAGCGATGAAATACGGGTTGATGAAGCCGGAGTAGAGCCAGCCGATTGGCCCATGGGCCAAGTCCCCAGCCGACGAGGCCCGCGTGGCCCCAGGTGGGGAAAACGCGGATCGGCCCTCTCCTGGGCCAGAATCCCATGCCGACCGGGCCGAACCAGCCGCCGAAGTGGTTTCGTCCCCAACTCCCTCGATACCAGTTGCCGTGGAAGCGAGAGTTGAAACGCCCCCAACCGTGCCCGGGCCACCTCCGGAGGCCACCCCACCCGTTGTTGACGATGATGGTGTTGTTATTGCCGAACCAGCCGCCTCCCGAACCTCCGCCGGGGCGGTTGTTTCCGGGATTCGGCCGGTTGACGATCCCGAGGTTGTCGCCGTAGTCGGGCCGGCCAGGACGATTGCCGCCGGATCCGGGTCGATTGCCGCCAGCACCAGGTCGATAATCACCTAGGCCGGGACGATTGCCACCAGGGCCAGGACGATAGTCACCCAAGCCGGGACGATTGCCACCAGCACCCGGACGATTGTCGCCCAGGCCAGGCCGATTGCCCCGCACTGGACGGTAGCGCCCAGGCACGATTACCACCGGAACCCGGACGGTAGTCGCCCAAACCGGGTCGGTTACCACCTGTGCCAGGACGATAGTCGCCCGAACCGGGTCGGTTACCACCTCCCGGTCTCGCAACGCCACCACCGCCCGTATCGGGGCGGTTGCCGCCACCCGGCAAGGGCGTGGGGCGGGTCATCCCTCCCGTCCCAGGTCGGTTCGTCGATCCAGGTCGGTATTGTCCGGGCGTCGTGTTTGGTCGTTGCGCGGGCCGGTTCGTCCCGCCCGCGTTGGGCCGGTAGCCCGCGCCCCCGCCGGCCGGGCGTGACGCGTTCGGGCGAGTCACCGGACTGGTCATTCCGCCTCCAGCCCGTCCCCCCGATCGACCATAGCCGGCTCCTCCCCCTCCCGAACGGCCTCCGCCCGAACGGCCTCCCCCCGTACCGCCCCTCCGCTGGCCGTAGGTAGGTACCATGCAAGTCACGCACAAGCCGAAAGCCAGGACCAGTTTCCAATAGGTGCCCATCACAATGACTCTCGCGAGGATGCTGACAAGATGTACGTCAGATCGATTTCAGCCGAGGGCCGCCGAGGGGCCGGAACCCAGGATGCCAATCGACACGTTGTGGCTCGAAGTCAGGGCCGATCGCTCTTTGGAGCCGATGCGCCGGCCGTAGGTTTTCGCTCCGAGGGGGGCGTGGGCCGGTCGGAATCGGGCGATGGTGGCTTACGGACCATCACGACCTCCTCGATGTCGGGGAGGAGTTCGGTACCGACGATGCGGTCGGTCGATTGCAACTTGAGCGAGTGCTTGTTGATCGGCTCGATGACCTGAGTTGACGACGTCGTGAGACCGTCGCCTGTGATCCCGCTCGCCTTGACGATCCAGGCGTTGCCCGAGCGGGTCCATTGTCCTTGGCCGAAGTCCCCGTCGGAATCGAAGACCCACGACCGAATTTGCTTCGCTTGCGGATCCCAGCCGATCCACTGCGTCCCGCTCCTGCTGGGTTCGCCGTCGATCTGGACCGAGTACTTGCGAACCAGGAACTTCTGACCCTCGTCCCAGCGCACGGTGGACGTGACCTTGCCATCTTCGCCCTCGTCCACCCAGTCGCCGATCAGCCATTCGAGGTCTCGGAGCGGTTCTCCCTTGTCCGAGGTCTCACGGGTCGCGGTCGCGCCGTCGCGAAGCTCGGCCAGCCGCCACTGGTCTCCCTTCCGAACGGCGATCAGGCTGTAACGCCCCGAGGAGAGCGCAGTGCCTTTCTCGTCCTCAAGTTGGAACCGGCCCACGGCCGAGGCGACGTCGGGGGACAGAAAGTGGACCGCTTCGACCTCTCCCGAGATCTTGCACGTCGGTCCCTTGCCGAACGCCTCGGCGTAGTGTCGGCCGATCGAGTCACGCCCCCGAACGACTTCCCCGTCCTGGTCGAAGAGTTCAGCGTCGTCGGTGAATCGAGCCGCGAGTCCCTTCGCGTCGGCCTGGTTGTAGGCGTCAGTCACGGCTTTCAGTAAGTTGCGGATCTCAACTTCGCCCGGAGCGGTTGGAGTCGCCACCTGAGCCTTCTGCCCGTCTTGCGGATCCGTCGCTCGCGAGACGGCGACAAGACCAATCACGATGCCAGCGAACATCAGCAAAGGCGAGACCCATCGTCTCACGCCGCTCCGTCGTTCCAAGTTCATCGGCACATTCGCCTCCTCATAAACGAAGCCCCGGCCTCCCCACACGGCCGGTCGGTAGAGAACCGCCACCTGGTCGCGTTGCAGTTCCACGACTGACTGACCGGTTCGACGACGCGACGCGGACTACCAGGATCGTCACCTCGATTATTCCTCCGGCGTCGAGAACCAGTGGTTAGGGGCGAGGCCGCTCGAGGCGAGGAGCCAGGGGGGGCCCTCGGGCCCGACGGTCCAGCTCGCCGCCAGGCGTAGGGCGTTGCGCACGAGGTCGGCCGTGACGGCGACCGGATGGCCGCACCATCGCATGCAACTCTCGCCGGTGTCGAGCCGGAAGACCGAGCGTCGGAGGGCCGGCTCGGCCTCGGGGAGGATCTCCGGCAACGGGCCGGCCACGAACAGGCTGGCCGAGGCCAGGGCCCCGCCGAAGTACCAGTCCGCGTCTTCGGCCGTCCAGGGGCCATCCCATCGGAAGCGGTCGCGGTAGACCAGCCGGTCCCGCGCGACGAACCTCGAAGTCCTGGACGATCCGCTCGAACTGGAACCGCTCCGACATGCTCGCCGCGGTCGTAGCGGCCAGCCAGCCAGATGTCGCCCCAGATCAACCGGGCGCGCGGGGCGAGCTCGACGCGACCGCGCTGATAATAGCGGCTACCTCGGAACGGGATCGTCGGGCCGGGCAGGACCACCAGACAAGCGTCGTCCTCGACCTCGACGGTCCATTGCTGGGTCGCGTAACTGGCCACGGCCGGGTGAACCCGAGTGGCCGACTGGCCGGTCACGACGGCCCGCGTGCCCGCTCGCGCCGTGATCTCGACGAGATGGCCGTCGCCGTCCATCAGTCCGGCGGTGAGATTGATCAGGTAGAGCAGGGACGCCGGTTCCGCGTCGAAGACGAAGGGAGGCATCAGGCGGACCGGGACCTGCTGGTAGCAAGTCCCCAGACGGGTCTCGTCGCCGACGCGGACCAGCTCGATGCGTGCGCCGCCGACCCGGGCTGCCTGGTGACTCGGCCGGGTCGAAGGCCCCGGAACTCGGGCGGCGTCACGAGCTCGTCGCGCGTGATGCGAACTGCTCGCGAACCCACTGGATCACCTCCTCGACCCCTTCCTTCTGCCGGAGGCTGACCATCAGGAACGGACGCTCGCCCCGCATCTTCAGGCTGTCGCGCCGCATCACGTCCAGGTCGGCCCCAACGTGCGGGGCCAGGTCGATCTTGTTGATGACCAGCAAGTCGCTGTTGCAAATGCCCGGCCCCCCCTTGCGAGGGATCTTGTCCCCCTCGGCCACGTCGATGACGAAGATGAAACGGTCGGCCAGCTCGCGCGAGAACACGGCCGTCAGGTTGTCGCCGCCCGACTCGACCAGGACCAGCTCGAGGCCCGGGAATTGGCGTTGGAAGTTGGCGATGGCGCTGAGGTTGGCGCTGGCGTCGTCGCGGATGGCCGTGTGCGGGCAGCCGCCCGTCTGCACGCCGACGATGCGCTCGACCGGCAGGGCCTCGCGTCGCGAGAGGAACTCGGCGTCCTCGTGCGTGTAGATGTCGTTGGTGATCACCGCGAGATTGATCTCAGGCCAGAGGGCGCGGCAGAGCGTCTCGACCAATGCCGTCTTGCCGGAGCCGACCGGCCCGGCCACGCCGATGGTGTAGACCCGTCGCGAGGGCCCGGCGTATCGGGCCGGTCCGGGGCGGCCCATGTGATCGTGGGGGTGATCGTGGTCCTTGTGGAAGGCGATGCCCCATCGCAGGCATCGGCGGCGGGGTCCTGCGTGCGAAATCCAGTGGGTCTGACCAGGGGTCAAGACCGGAACATCCGGGCGTAAAGCCGAGTTTGCTCATCGCAGAGAACCTCGTAGAAGGGGCAACCGGCACCAGCCGTCTCGGGGTCGCGGTGGACCAGATCTGCGGCCAGGTTGCGGATGTCATCCTGGAGATAGGCCAGCACTTGTTGGCCGTGCGTATGGCCAACCGGGATCGCGCGCACTCCCGCGCCAATCATACCCAGGGCCGCCTGGTGGAGGTAGGCGCTGAGCACGTCCTCGGGCTCGCCTTGGGCAAGAGCCCCGAGCAATCCGAAAGCAACGGAGTGGTGCCAGCCCTCGGGCTCCTGCCAGCAGGAACGGCGCCAGCCCTCGGCGGCACCAGGCCCAGGTCGCTCCCAAGGCCAGCAGTTGCGCGCCCATTTCGCGGCTGGCGCAGCGGATCGACGGGGGCATGATGGAGACTTCGGCCAGGGCGTTCAGCGACCACAATCCAGCCTGGTTCCCTGCGTGGGCTGCACGGCAGCCCGATGCGACCAGCACTCCCTCGAGAGGCCCGAGAGATGTCCGGAGCCACTGGCGGGTCCACCGCTCCAGGCTTTCGGGATCGTGGACCAGCCCGCGGCCGATCGCCGCTTCCAATCCCCACGAATGCGTGTAGCCGCTGATCGGGAGAGCCGAATCGGCGATCTGGAGCAGGCAAAGGTTCATGGTTCTCCGGCGTCGATGGGTCGAGCGGGCGGGATGGAACGGCCCGATCCACGGTCCTGTCGGGCACCTCAGAAGAGGAAATAACGCTGGGTCATCGGCAGGGTCTCGAGCGGCTCGCTACTGACCTTCTCGCCGTCGACCCAGACCTGGTAGGTGTCCGCGTCGACCCGAATGTCGGGAGTCGCCTCGTTGCGCCGCATGTCCTTCTTGCCGATCTTCCGGCAGTTCTCGACCGCCACCACCTCGCGCTGGAGGCCGTACTTCTCGGCGATGCCGTTCTTGACGGCCGCCTTCGAGACGAACGACAGGCACGACTTCGACAGCGCCCGGCCGAACGCGGCGAACTGCGGGCGCATGTAGACCGGCTGCGGAGTGGCGATGCTCGCGTTCGGGTCGCCCATCTGGGCGGAGACCAGGAGGCCGCCCTTGAGGACCAGGAACGGCTTGACACCGAAATAGGCCGGATCGTACAGCACGAGGTCGGCCAGCTTGCCCGGCTCGATGCTGCCGACGTGGTCGGCGATGCCGTGGGCGATCGCCGGGTTGATCGTGTACTTGGCGACGTATCGCTTGACGCGCTCGTTGTCGTTGCGGGCACTGTCGCCGGTCAGCGCGCCGAACTGCACCTTCATCTTGTGGGCCGTCTGCCACGTCCGCACAATGGCCTCGCCAATCCGGCCCATCGCCTGCGAGTCCGAGCTCATGATGCTGATGATTCCGCGATCGTGGAACACGTCCTCGGCGCCGATCGTCTCGGCCCGGATGCGGCTCTCGGCGAAGGCCACGTCCTCCGGGATACTCCGAGACAGATGGTGGCAGACCATCAACATATCAAGGTGTTCATCGATCGTGTTGACGGTGAACGGCCGGGTAGGGTTGGTGCTGGACGGAAGGACGTTGGGCAGGCCGGCGATCTTGATGATGTCCGGGGCATGACCGCCGCCGGCACCCTCGGTGTGGAAGCTGTGGATCGCGCGGCCGTTGATCGCCGCGATCGTGTCATCGATGAACCCGCACTCGTTGAGCGTGTCGGTATGGATGGCGATCTGGATGTCGTACTCATCGGCCACTGTCAGGCTCGTGTCGATGACGGACAGGGTCGTGCCCCAGTCTTCGTGGAGCTTCAGACCGCAGGCCCCGGCCTCGATCATCTCCACCAGCGGCTTCGCCAGGCTGCCGTTCCCCTTGCCGAGGATGCCGACGTTGATCGGCAGCCCCTCGAATGCCTGGAGCATCCGCATGATGTTCCATGGCCCCGGCGTGCAGGTGGTTGCCCATGTTCCCGTGGCCGAGCCCGTTCCGCCGCCGATCAACGTGGTGATGCCCGAAGCGATGGCCACGTCGATCTGTTGCGGGCAGATGAAGTGAATGTGCGTGTCGATGCCGCCGGCCGTGACGATCTTCCCCTCGCCGGCAATGATCTCGGTGGCGGGGCCGATCACCAACCGCGGGATCGACGCCGGACTGGGTCAGCGGATTACCGGCATTGCCGACGGCCACGATCCGGCCATCCTTGATGCCGATGTCTCCCTTGACGATTCCCCAGTGGTCGATGATCACCGCGTTCGTGATGACCAGGTCGCAGTGGGATGGGCTCATCGGCTCTTCGAGCGAGCATTGCGCCTGCCCGTCCCGGATCGATTTGCCGCCGCCGAAGATGGCCTCCTCGCCGTAGTGCGCGTAATCGTGCTCGATCTCGATGATCAGTTCGGAGTCGGCGAGCCGGACGCGGTCGCCAACCGTCGGGCCGTACTTTTTCGCGTAAGCCTTGCGGGAGAGTTGCACGCTCATCGATGGATGCCCCATACTGCTTCGTGACGTGACGGGTCGAGACGCGGGACGCTACTTGGATGGTTTGTGGCCGTACTTCTGATCGATGCAACGCTTCAGGCTGGTCTCGCGGGTGTAGGGGTCATCCAGCCGGCCCATCACCAGCCCATTGAATCCGTAGACCACCCGGCGACCCGCGTACGGAATCAGCCTGACCTCCTTGACGTCGCCGGGCTCGAACCGTGCGGAAGTGCCGCTCGGCAGGTCCAACCGCATCCCGTACGCCTTGACTCGATCGAACACGAGCGCCTTGTTGACCTCAAAGAAGTGGTAGTGGGCACCGATCTGGACCGGCCGGTCCCCGGTGTTGTTGACGGTGAGCGTCACGACGGGGCGGCCCGCATTGAGCTCGAGGTCGGGCCCGTCGAAGAAGTATTCGCCAGGGATCATGTTCGGCCTCCCAAGTCGCGCAGGGTGGGGATTCGTGCAACCACCGTCAGTGGATCGGCTCATGGATCGTGACCAGCTTGCTGCCATCGGGAAAAGTTGGCTCGACCTGGATCATCGAGACCATCTCCGGAACGCCTTCCATGACGTCGCCTCGGCCCAGGATCTCGCGGCCGGCGCTCATGATCTCGGCGACCGACTTGCCGTCGCGGGCCATTTCCAGGAGCGCGGCCGTGATCAGGGCCGTGGCCTCGGGGACATTCAGCTTCAGTCCGCGTTGTTTGCGCTCCTTCGCAACCTGGGCGGCCACATAGATCAGCAGTTTATCACGTTCTTGCGGTGACAGGTTCATGGGCGAGGACTCCAGAGGATACGTTGAGTCGCGGACGAATCATGGCGCCATCCGGCGCTGCGGACTTTGTTCACGGCGCCGTGGGTATCGGCTCCCGGAATAGTCGTCGATCCATCCAGCCGAGCGCCAGGACCACCCACGTCGCCAGGACAAAAGGTGCCGTCAACGCGGGTAGCCCGAGCATAGGGAACGACTCGGTAATCGGAACCGAGAGGATCATGCCCAGCAACGGCGGAATCAGTGACCGCCTCCACAGGAACAGGGCAACAGCCACCAGTGTTGCGTTGTAGCCGTACAATCCCAGCGCGACGTTCTCGGCCAGGCCGCTCTCAGAGAGGCTTTCGGGGTCGAGCACTCCTGCGACAGCGGATGAATGGTAGCTTCCTACCAGCATGCCGACGATCGACCCGACGAGGACCCACAACGCGTGCTGCCAATCGTTCAGGGCGATGCCGGCGAGAAAGAGGATCGCCGTCCAGATGCTTCGCCTGGAACATTACCTGGCTGACACCGTGGGCCACGGCTACGAAGTAGCCGACAACATCCGTCGCTCCCCCGGGGACGACGCGAGGCACGCCCATCGCGTGGCCCAGGAAGAATATGGCCCATGTCGTGACAATGAACGGCGTGGTGTACGTCGGGAACGGCAGGTATCGTCGCATCAGCCAAGTCACCAGCGCCGCGACAACGCAGCCGACAACCAGCAGACCGACGCTCATTACCCCGGGCCGGAAGAAGAACAGAGTGGCGATTCCGACGAGCGTGGAATTGAAGCCGTAGATCCCGGCGGACGACTCCGCCTTGTCGAACTTCAACAACCAGGCCGTCGCCGTTCCGATCGCCGCTCCGACAACCGCTCCGACCGCCATCAGGGGCGAGCTCAGGGCAATCCCCAGGGCGAAGCAGGCGCCCGTGAAGGCATTCTCTTGAAAGAAGACTTGCCCGATGCCACGCAATACCGTACGAAGCGAAGCGGGGATGACTACGTCCGACAATGAAAGCATGTGATCTGAATTCTCACGAAAGACGTTGAGGGCCTATGGACCCATGGTGGAAGTGAGAGGGCTGAGCACCGACCATTCCATTCGCTTCGAGCCTCAACAATCGAGCACCGGCACGCGAAAGTCAATCAGGTTAGGACCAAACATCCGACGAATCTCACGTCGTAGACGATCAACTGAACACTTCGACTTTGCCGTTCCGCAATTCGTAGACGGCACCGACCACTTTCAATTCCCCCGACTTGGCGAATTTCGACAGGATCGGATCCAGGCCCGCGAGCCGTTTAACGCCCTGATCGACGTTGGCCTTGATGACGTTAGTCAGTTTGTCGCCGGGGCGACCCGCCACCGCTTTGACAGCCGGCCGGATTGGATCGATGAGGTCGCCTATGGACCCGGGCAGGGCATCGTTGGCATCGATGTGCTCGATGGCGGCCTTGACCGCGCCGCACTGACTGTGGCCGAGAACCATGATGAGCCTGACGCCCAACTCCGCGACGGCGAACTCGATGCTCCCCTTCACGGTAGGGCCCGCCCCGCTGACGATGTTCCCTGCTACGCGGACCACGAACAGGTCGCCGACCCCCTGGTCGAAGATCAGCTCGGGAGCCACTCGCGAGTCCGCACACGCAACAATTGCGGCCAGCGGTGCCTGCCCCTCCGCCAGCGCCGCGAAGTCTTCCGGCTTCCGCCCCGGATGAACGAGTTGCCCGTTGACAAACCGTTTGTTGCCCTCGAGTAGCCGTGCCAGCACTGCATCCGGCTCGCGGACCGCAGCCGGCTGGATAGCGGCCCGTCCAGTCACGCCGGTGCTCAAGCCGGCTGCCAGGCCGGTGAGCCGCACGAACTCGCGCCGAGACCAACGATACGGAGATCGCATGGCTTATCCCTCCAAGCACCGGATTTTAGCTGGGCCGTCTCGACCAAACGTATCGTCTCGCGATCGTAGACTCAGAGAGTCCCGCTACTCCGCGAGATCGGAACACAATCGTGATGTCATGGAGGAATACGACGGCGCAGCAGGCAAGACGTTGCCAACAAAATCGCGCGTTGTCCGGCAATACCCCTACAATCTTAGGCGAATACTATCGATGATCGAGTCGCGCGGTCAAGGACCCCATCCTCGAATTGGTTCTCGGAATTCGTCTCAGCCGACCGAGGACCAGCACGTGAATTCCGACCCGTACCGTCACACGACTACTTGATGATCGCATGGACCCTTCGATTGCCCGAGCGCGCGCCGGTTCGCCACCTCGGCCGGGCCTGCGCGAGAATGCCCTATCGGACATTCCAACCCGAATCTGGCCGCCTCAGAAAAAGAGCTGGAACCTCAACCAGAACATATCGGCGGTCTTCTGAAATCCGCCCGGGCGGTACTCGACGGGATCGCCGAAGTTGCCATGCAGCCAAAACGCGTACAATTTTATATATTCATTCCAATACCAGTTTAGCCCGAGTTCGGTCGTGACCGCTTGATTGGACCAAAGATTCGGATCCGCGAACCCATCGGTGAATATCTTCTCGCCGAGGTGCAGCTCGCTGACGCGCCCGACGACCTCCCAGCGCCCGGACCGCGTGGGTTCCCTCGCTTGGTCGGGAACAACGGCCGCTTCGGATAGAGCCTGCTCCGTTGCTCGACATGCTCGCCGGTCAAGAAATAGCCGCCGACAACATAAAAGCCCAGGTAAGGCACCTGGACCGCCGAAGGGCGGTCGAGGAACGCATAGGTGCCGTAGCCGTATTGCCACTCGCCGATCAGCGATAGACTCTTGTAGAAGTAGGCCGCGTGGATAGAGCCGAGCAACCGGTCTCCCCGCTCAACCACATCGCGATTGAGGATCAGGAACGGAGTCGTACCCACGCCGGGTACGTCGCCATTCGGTCCGAGCCGCGCCGAGGCGAAACGCCGCAGGCACAGGGGCTTGGTCCTGATAGCCAAATGCGACCGATGTGCCAACGTTCAGAAACCGGGCAAACTTCAGCGCTTCCGACTCCTGGAATGGCCTCGCGTTGACAAACGCGGCGAGATCCACACCGTTGTTGAGACTCTGGAATGAGTTGCGTGAGCCGTTGAAAACACCGGCCGCGTAGTCGAGCCGCTTGTCGAACAGGTAGCCCCAGCCCATCAGGCCGATCTGGCGGCCCAGGCTGACGTTGGTTGTGAACAACGATCGTTCGGGCGTCGGCATCCAGTAAATCGGGATCGTGTACTGGTCGTAGGTGATCGGCGTGAAGAAGCGGCCAAAGCGAAACTGGAAGCGGTCGTCAAAGTGCAGATTGATGAAGGCGTTCAGGATATTGACCGTGCCGTCCAATCCTCGGTTGACCGAGAACTCGTACTCGATCGGCTTGGTGATGTTGCCGACGAAGAAGATCCGCTGGCGGGGCAAAAAGAAGCCGCTATTGGCCGGAATCTGGCCGGGCTGACCCCAGATCCGCGTCTCGAGCTGGGATCCGAGGTGGACTTGAAGCCGAAATTCCTCATCCTCGGTCTCGAACCGGAAGCCCGGCCCGAAAGCGCCCTTCACCGCCACATTCTTGGCATCTGAGGTCTTCGAGAGAGAGTATCCCGGTGCGGGCGAGTCGGGGAAGATCAGCGACTCCGTGTAGTCGGGCACGGGAGTGTCGGGGTCGGCCCCCGGAATCTCGACCCCCGACGGCGCCGTCGCGCCTGCGCCGCCATTGTTCCGGCCCGCGACCATCTCGCCGGCGCCCAACCGATTTGACAGGTCCGCAAATCGCTCGCGTAACTGCCTCATCTCCTCTTCATGCGCCCGGTTGGTCTCATCCAGTTTCGCGGCGAGCCTCCGGTTCATGTCCTCCATGGCCCGAAGTCGCTCGACGAGTTGCTCCACAGATACCGTTGCGGCTGGTGACGGGCCGGTCCGCACCCTCGGCACCGGCGCCCCGGGTGAGGACTGCGTCGTTGGGGGAAGATCCTGCGACTGGGCACTCGGACAGAATACGACCAGGACACCGCTCAAGCCGAGCAGAGCTTTCCAAACGCCCGGGCAGCGTATGCGTGATCGCACGCGTGTCAATCCCCTGTCAGCGGAGGTTCTTGCCCTTCAACATGGATCGGCCTCACTTTCTTCGTGGCAGTCCGCGAGACGTTAGAGCCTGAAAACCAGCCGTTCCTGATGGTTGGTATCACCCGCGTGTGCACCTCGACGTCCTCCGACAGTGGTTCTGACTGTCGGTTTTTCTTCATCAATGAGATCATCTTCGGTCAACCTCGCTTGCACCATGAACCGGGCGGACCCGATATCAGCCTGGCGCATACGCGGTCGCTCCATCGCGCGTCGGAAGATAACTGGTAACACGTTTTCCCACAATTGCACTTGGGTCCTGGCTTTTGATCGTGGTTAAACGACCTTGGGGCTACCCGTGCGCCGATCGAGATGTCACAATGCGCACTCAAGTGAGCTTGGCTGGTCGCGACCCTCACACGGCATTCCGGTGATGGAGGGTGATCGACCGTTCGCGGGAACCACGCTGATCCCGACAGGATCGCCGCATTGTGCCCAGGCCGCTTCTGGAACGACCCATTTGAGGAGAATCGACCGAATTATGAGATGTCTTCGCTCCCTCGCCGGAGCCGGGATCCTGGCGAGCCTTGGCTTGACCGCGATGGGCCTGGCACAGGATGCCAAGCAGCCGACGGAGCCGTCGGCGCCGAACGTCCTTCGCCCGTCCGCATCCGATGAGAGCATCAAATCGATCAACAACGACTATGTTCAGCAATTGCTCGTTCTCGACCGTCGGCGACTCGAGCGTCTCGAGCGTCTGGCGGCCCGACAGAATCCCGCGGACGCCGCGGCCACTTACGAACAGCTCTTTCGCCTGGCGATGGCCGGCAACCTGTTCCGTGAGGCGGAATCGGCCGCGAAGGCCGTGTTGAGCACCGGGAGCCCGTCGTTGGACGCGACGGCACTCGCTCATCTCGTCAAGATGATCGCCGAGGCTGACCGCGGGGCCTTCGACCAGTCACTCGAGAGTCTCAGGCAGGCGGTCGCGGAACGAGAGAAGGCCGCTGAACGCGGCGCTCCTCGTGCCGAACTTCCGACCGACGAGATCGTGGGGATTTGCGATGCCTATTATCAGCGGCTGATTCAGAATGCGCAGTTCGAGACCGCGCGCAAGGCCTTGCAGACGGTTCTTGGCCACACCCATCGTCCGGTCCTCACGGAATTCTTGTCCAGCCGTCTGAGACGACTCGAGCTGGTGGGCAGGCCCGCACCAGCGATTCAAGGAGCCGATCTGGATGGCAAGCCGTTCGACCTCGCCGATGCGAAGGGGAAGGTCGTTCTGGTGGTCTTCTGGGCCAGTTGGTGCTTGCCCTGTGCCGCCGAGATCGAAGCGTTGCAAGACGTGGACGCTTCCTACGGAAGACGGGGGCTTCAGATTGTGGGCATCAATCTGGACACGATGCAGGACGACGGTCAGAAGCTGGAAACCGTGCTGCCCAACATCCGACGCTTCTTGCTCGACCGCAATGTGCGCTGGCCCACGCTGATCAATGGTCAGAGGGACAAGGATTACGCCAAGGCTTACGGCGTGACCGAAATCCCGGCGAACATCCTCATCGCGAGGGACGGGAAAGTCGTCTCCATTGACCTGGTGCGCAAGAACCTGGAACCGATGATCGCCCGCGCGGTCGTTGAATGAAACGTTGGTCCGCCCGAGAGATCTCGGCCCGCACCCGAGTCGAGAATCACCCTCCCCATCAAGGAGAGGGAGGGGGGTTGGGATTCACCTACGGCGCCGAGCCGGCTTGTGCGAGCGAATCGTAGAGCGACAGCAGGAAGAGGTGGAACGCGTCCGCAATGCGCGGTGTGGAAGTCTCACGCAGCTCTCGGAGTGCTGGCCGGCCGTAGTCGAGCAGTTTCTGCCGCGCATCCGTCACCGTGGTAATGGAAGCCGCACTCCCCCGCTTCGTCTCGTCGAGCACCACCAGGACGGCCTGGTCGGAAACCGCACGCTTCTCTTTCAAATCGCCGTTGATGGGCGAGTCGTTCGGCCACACCAGCCGCTGCGTCGCATCGAAGAAGCTCGCGAGCGGTAAGACCGGCTGGGGAGCAGCCGTGGCTGCATCGACTCTATCATCGGCGCGGCCCGAGCTACCCAGCGAGGCCGTGCGTCTCGGCTGGTAGGCGGGCGGCTGATGCCGCCGGACATCATAGTGCGGGACGAATCCATTATCGCGAACGCGATTGATATAAGAGTTCGGATTGTTCGCATACGCGCCATGCGAGGGCCGCGCTTGCATGCCCGCCCCAGCACGAGTGAGCGCATGCTGGTTCAAGAGGTTGGTCGGAGACGGCGCTGGTAAAAACCTCCGAAACCCCAACCCAAGCCACCCCCCATTCCCCACTGAGCCTGGGCGTGGCTCGGCCCCAAGACCACGAGGGTCACTCCCATCCAGAATCCGAGCACCCGGGGAAGACGCCGGTTATTCTTCATCATTTCCGGTCCTTGCAGAGACGGGGAGGCCACACGAAGCAGGAAATGAAGCACAGGATTATGCTGTCCTTCGCCGGCCAGAATTCAGGTTGCTTGCCTCACGAGAATGGATTGTAAACCGATTCGCCACCTCAAAACAGCTCCCGCCGGGGAGTTTCCAGTGAAGGAGCGAAATGATCCTATGCGGTTCAGCAGAAGTTCTTGAGAGGGAACATATTTCAGAAGATGATTCGTCCTACCTTGAACGGCCTTCTTGGCGCCACGCTCGATGGGAGTGTAAGTTACATAGTTTCTCATGGGATGCCCTCGAGGGGAGGCTCCGCTTGAACCAGTCCTTGCCGACGCGCGAGAATCCGTGCTTCCCCGAAGAGGCGATCATGTCCAACCCCGAGGCGCCGGGCCTGAGGGCCTTCCCACTTCACGATCCCATTTTGGAGCAATCAATGATGACTCGACGATCCATCACAGCCGGTGCGCTGGTATTCGCTCTGGCGGTGGCTCACGGGACCCTGGCTCAGGCGCAATTCTTCGGTTACCCCGGGGGATTCGGGGGATTCGGCTGGGAAGGCTGGGGTGGCGCACACACCCACGATGGCGACCTGGCAAGAGGAATGGGTGTCTACGCAGCCGGCGCCGGCTTTTACAACAAGCAGACGGCCATCGCCAATTCGATTGACGTCGACACCGTCATGAGGTGGAATCAGTATATCCACGAATCGCAGTTGGACGCCAATCGTTGACGCCAGCAAAGGCGATCCCTCGAAAAGGACCGAAACCTCAAGTCCACGGAAGCGATCCAGAAGAGGCTGCGCGATAACCCCGAGCCGCGCGACATCTTCCAGGGCGACGCGCTGAACGTGGCTCTGGACGAGATCGATGACCCCAGGGTCTACGCCAAAGCCCTTCAAGCCGCGAAGGTGAAGATTGGCGGCGAGCACATCCGCAACATCCCATTCCGGTACGCCGCCGCGGCGATCACCATCGGCTTCCACCAGCTTGCTACCGGCGCTTTGCCGTCGGCTCTGCTCACGCCCGATTTTGCGGCCGATCGCCAGGCCCTCAAGTCCTTGGACCAGCAGATTGTCAAGCAAGTCGAGGACGACGAGGTCCCAGACCCCGCGACCGTAAAGCAATTACTCGCCGCGATCTACGCGGCCGAGGAGAAAGCGGCCAGGATTCTGCCCGCGAACACCCTGGAACGCAACCAGGTTGACAAGTACTTCAAGGCCCTCCATGGTCTGGTTGTCATGCTCAAGACGCCAGCGATCGACGACATCGTCGCCGGGGTCGAGAAACGCCCGGACGCGACTCTCGGCGATCTCCTGAGCTTCATGAACGCGTTCAATCTTCGCTTCGGCGTCGCTTCCACGCCCCAGCAGCGGCGGGCCTACAGCTTGCTGTATCCCGAGCTCGTGCGACTGCGCGCCGAGGTCGCCTCAACGCTGGCCTCCTCGGCGGCTCCCAAGACCAGGAACACCGAGGCCGAGGATTTCTTCTCCAGGATGAGTTACGACGATCTCCAGAAAAAAGCGCCCAAACCGTGACCGAGCGAACTCGGCGATCACCGGCCGGCCGAGTCAGTCAGTAACGGAGGACGGCCGCGATGCGTTGGTGGAGGTCAAGGACCCCAGGGTCGTAGAAAAACACCTCACCCCCGTCGGCGAGGACTCGTTCGATCACCTCGTCGACGGCATCGTCCAGGGCGGCGGCCCCACGACCGCTGTAGGGGAGCAGACGATCACCCTGCGGGGAGAGGTCGGCAGGATACTCGAAGTCGGTCTCGACCATCAGCGTTTGACAGCGCTTCTCGTAGGCAGCCCGCCACACTTGATCGATCCCCGACGCGTGCCGGTTGACGCTCACCGACTCCTTGAGGCGGACGAGGGCGCGTGTCCGCTTCAGGGTCATGCCCGCCTTGAAAACCGGCCAGACCATCTTACCGATGGCGCTGGGCTTCGGTTCATCATGGCTGCCGGCCACCAACCCGACGATCGCATCCGGATCCTTGGTGATCTCCTGGTAGAACGCGAGGTAGCGATCGACGCCCACGATCACGACCGGGAGGTGATCCTCCTTCTGGATCTTGGCGAGGGCGTTGTCCACTTTGCGGAAGAACTGTCGATGCGACTCGTCCCGCACGGCAGAACGATTGATGCCTTGACCCCCCGGAAGTTTGGAAGCACCACCGGCCCCCTTGTGAATCATCGGGAACGGCTTGGCGGTGAATTCGGTCAAGACGTTGGTCGTCGCCTCAAAGAGTCGCGTCGGCTTCTCGCTCAAGACGAGAACGCGGTAGCGCGGGGACCGATTGAGGGTAAAGACCAGGTCGCGCGTCGCGAACGTGGCGTCGACGACGACGCTGCGCTTTCACTCGGAAGGGAAGCGGAATCGCGGTCGCGACATCCCGGCCCGCGAAGAGAGCCAGGCCGTCGAGCGCATGGTCCCAGTCGATTTGTTTGACGAGCTTGTTCAGGTTCTGAACCAGGGAAGCAACCGCTCGCTTGGAGAATTCGCCGTGCAGGCGATCCAGTCCCTCAGCCAGGAGATTCTTGATGACGATCCGATCTCGCTGGTTCGCGGGTGCCGTTCGATGTGTGGGAGCTAGCAAAGAAACGGACGGATAATCCTGATGGCTCTGGAGGCGCTTCAAATCGCTACGACAGATCATGTACGATCCCTGCTTTCCTTCCGAATGCGAACGAACTATCGACCCGAACGATGACCGCCAACGGGCCGTCGCTTCACAAGGGCCGATAGAGATGGGCTGATTCTACCGGTGTCGCGCCGTGGAACACCACCCACTCGTCATCGGGCGCCCGCCAGCAGCGAGCAGCCGGAACCCGAGCGGCGGGTTCTCTCAATTCAGCCGGAACGGAGTTGGGCGAACTGACTGTCGGGGACGACGGGAATCACCCCGTCATCTCGAGCTGCACCAGCGCCGCGGTGGCGGCGGCATGTTTCCGAATATCTTCGGTGATGCGCATCGAGCAGAACTTCGGGCCGCACATGCTACAGAAGGCCGCGGTCTTGAAGGCCTCTTGGGGGAGGGTCTCGTCGTGCATCCTCCGGGCAGTCTCGGGGTCCAGCGAGAGCCGGAACTGTTCTTCCCAGTTAAAGGAATACCGCGCCCGGCTGAGGGCGTCATCGCGATCGCGGGCGCCGGGACGATGGCGGGCCACATCGGCGGAGTGCGCCGCGATCTTGTAGGCGATCACCCCCTGGCGGACATCCTCGACTTCGGGCAAGCCCAGATGCTCCTTGGGCGTCACATAACAGAGCATGCTGGCGCCGTGCCAGCCGGCCAGTGCCGCGCCAATCGCCGAGGTGATGTGATCGTAGCCCGGTGCGACGTCGGTCACGAGCGGCCCCAGCACGTAGAACGGCGCCTCGCTGCACTCGACCGCCTGCTTCTCCATGTTCATGGCGATCTGGTCCATCGGCACGTGGCCGGGCCCTTCGACCATGACCTGGCAGCCGAGCGACCAGGCCCGACGGGTCAGCTCGCCCAGGGTCTTGAGCTCGGCGAACTGCGCGGCGTCCGACGCGTCGGCGATACTGCCGGGACGCAGACTGTCGCCCAGGCTGAACGAGACGTCGTACCCTCTCATGATCTCGCAGAGCTCGTCGAAATGGGTATAGAACGGGTTCTCCTGATTGTGCCCGATCATCCACTGCGCCATCAGCGAGCCACCGCGCGAGACGATCCCGGTGACCCGATGGGCTGTCAGGGGGATGTAGTCGCGGAGGATCCCCGCATGAATCGTCATGTAGTCGACACCCTGCCTGGCCTGGTGCTCGATCATGTCGAGCATGTCCCGGGGCGAGAGGTCCTCGACTTTCTTGACGTTCTGGATCGCCTGATAGATCGGGACGGTCCCCACCGGAACCGGGCTGGCGGCGATGATGGCCTGGCGGATTGCGTCGATGTTACCGCCGGTCGAGAGGTCCATCACCGTATCGGCGCCGAGGTCGACGGCCATCTTCAGCTTGGCGAGCTCGTTGTCGATGTTCGAGGTCACGGCTGAGTTGCCGATGTTCGCGTTGATCTTGCAGCGCGCCTGGATTCCGATACCCATCGGTTCCAGGCCGGTCTTCAGATGGACCGTGTTCGCCGGGATGATCATCCGGCCCCGAGCCACCTCGGAGCGGATGGTCTCTTGAGGGAGACCCTCGCGGCGGGCCACGTACGCCATTTCTTCCGAGAGGATCCCCTGGCGGGCCATTTCAATCTGCGTCATGGTGCGAAATACCCCCGAGAACCGCTTGTGCGGCCATGCGAGTTCCCTAGCGGACGACCGAACCGCAGCGGTGCTGTCCCGAAATCGCTTCCTTTCGGTATACCATCTCCCGGTCCAAATCGTAAGCCCTCGGGATGGATGAAGGTTGAAGGTTGAAGGTTGAGTCAGAACCTTGGAATGACTGAGCGCTTCGGGGAAAGGCTGAGGGCTGAATCGGTCAGGATCGACTCAGCCTTCAGCCCTCAGCCCTCAGCCTTTCCCCGACGGCTCGGGACAACGAACAAAAGCTACGAACGGAGCGACTGGCGCAGCCATCGCGAGGCGTACTGCGTCAGGATTTCGGTCGTCCGCGATTGAGCCGCGTCGCGATCCCGGGACGATATAAAGGTCGTCACGGCGACTCCCCAGACGAGCGAAGGGAATCGGAGGGACGAAGCGGGGAGCGGGTTGTGGCGCGGGCGGGTCTGACCGCGTCACCAGGCGGCCCAGAGACCGCAGATCCCGCCACTCTTTCGGCCCCGTTTGGCCCCATACTGAGGGGGCCAGGGTCCCGGCCGGGCACGTCAACGTGAATGATTCGATGGGATGAGGACGTCTGAAGTCGCGCCGGGGGACGGTCTGCTCGCTCAGGCTTTGCCCGACCGACCTTCAAGGAGGTAACCAGGAAGTGAACATCCTCACGACCCGCTTCGGGCTGATTCAGGCTTGCGAAACGGATGTCATCACGATTCCGGAAGGATTGCTGGGTTTTCGAGCATTCCGGCACTATGTCTTCCTTCCGGATCCGGTCGTGATGGGTCTATCCTGGTTGCAGAGCCTGACCGCTCCCGAACTGGCCTTCGGCCTGGTCGCGCCCCCGATGGCCGTCGGCGACTACCGCGTCGAGATCCGGCAGGGCGACCGTTCGGCCTTGGAGCTCGATGACGAACGGTCCGCATTGATTTATGTCATCCTCAATCGTGGCGAAGGGGGAGGGTTGACCGTCAACCTCCAGGGACCGCTGGTCTTCAACCCGATTCGTCGTCTGGGTCGGCAACTGGTCTTGACCTCGAGCCGATACCCGGTGCGATTCCCCATCGACACGGGCGTGTCCCCTTCAGCACCGAACCTGCTTCCCGGGCCGTCTCCGCTACGTGCGACGGCGTAACCCGTGTAGCTCAACACCTTTCGTGTTACTGCCGACGTACCATCCCCAGCTCCGTCGTGGTCACCGAGGCGTGGGCAGCGTGATCAGGGATGGTCGCGGGCCTCGCTGGCAGGAGGAAGGAGCCGAATACGATGCTGGTCCTGTCCCGACACCGCGACGAAAGTATCATCATTGGTGATGATATCGTCATCACCGTGGTGGATATTCGGGGTGATAAGGTGCGATTGGGGATCGCGGCCCCGATCGAGATCTCCGTACACCGCCAAGAGGTGTACGAAGCCATCCAACGCGAGAATCGTCAGGCGAGCCGGCTGGATCCCGAGGACGCTCGACAGATCGAGCGTGTCAACCAGCCCGTCCGCCGCGAATCGCGCCGGGGTCGCCCCGATCCCACCTGAGCTTCCCACCCCTGATGGGCTTGGGATTTCCGGTCAGACTGAACCTGAAGAGGAACCCGCTCCCGACGAGACGACGTCGCTCGGTGCTCGCGCCGGCGGCGTTGTCTCGTTTTCTTTGGATTTCTGCCCGAAATCGCCTCGGTGACTGCCTAAGAAATCGATCTTTAAATCACATATTCAAAATTAAATATAGATGCAAATCCAATCTAGAAAACGCCTTGCGTTCTTTGAATCTTGAACGGCCGTTCTTTATGAGATGGCAAAGTCACGGGAAGGGCCTCGTTCGGCCTCATTTTGATTTACCCCAGTTGCCCATGTTGCCCAGAACTACGCGAAATCGGGGCATGAAGGGCAGTTTCAGGGACTCTTGCCGTTCTAGTTTTTTTCGTGGATTTCGTGTATTTCGTGTTCCAATCTCTGGTCTCGGATCCGTGCGATTTCGTGGTCTAAACTCTAATCCAGTTCGATGATGTCGTCGTCGTCATCATCCAGGACCTCAAACCGGAACTCCGCCTTGTCGGGGGGATCGGCACCCACGCGACTGGAAGGCACGGCCGGAGCGTGAGCGGGGCCCGCCGGCGATGCGGTGATCTGGCTGTCCGAAGGCTCCGGGAATCCCCCGACAACAGCCTGGCGGCCCGGCGCCGGCGCTGGCCAAGGCGCAATCCCCCCGGCGGGGGGGCGGTCCACACCGCCCGCTCCATTGGTCGCCCCTCGCCCGACCGGAAAGCCCGCGCGACCGCGGCCCCGGCTTTGCTCCGACGGCGCCGGCATGTCGTCGGGACCCAGGTAAACACGCAACTTGTACCCGCCCAGACTGATCCGGTCGTCCGGCAGCAGCGCCGCCCATCGCACTTTCTGACCCTTGACCTTCGTCCCGTTGGTCGTCGCCAGGTCGCGGATCACGAGCAGTCCGTCGGTCTTCACCAGGACACAGTGCCGCTTCGACAGGCTGTGGTGATTGATCACCACGTCGCAATACTCACGCCGACCCACGATCGTCACGTCGCGCACGATCGGGATCGCCGGATCACCATTATCAGGAACGAGTTCCGCTTTCATTGCCGCGACTGTTCTGGTCCGGATGGGACCACCGAGAGGGATATGGCAGGCTGGTCATTCCTCGTTTCCGCGTGTTAGGTCATCTTATATCACATCCACTCTCTCGACAAGACGAGGAAGAGCATGGTTGCATGAAATGGCTTCAGATCCGCGGTTCCATCGTCTGGGAAAGGGAGGCGAACGGGACAGCGGAGTTCCCATTGGCCGCGCGTTCGACGGCCATGTACACCGATCGGCCCAGACCGCGCTGGCAGACCGCATAGAGTTCGTGCCGGCACGCGAAGAAGCATTGAACGATCCGCGGGTCCCACTGAGTCCCGGAACACTCGTGGAAAATGGCTTCGATCTGAGCTGGAGCGAGGGCAGGGCGGTACCGCCGGGCGGACATCATGGCGTCGCAGGAGTCGGCAACCGCCAGGATCCGGGCCATCGGTGGAATGGCTTCGCTGACGAGCCCGTCTGGGTAGCCTTTGCCGTCGAACCGTTCGTGGTGCCCGCGTACGGCGGGCCGGAGATAGGCCAGGCGAGAGACGCTGGAAATAATTCGCTCGCCGATCATCGGATGTTCCCGGACGTGTTCCTCCTCCGCCGGAGTCAACGGGCCCGTCTTGAAGAGCACCTCGTCACGGATGCCGATCTTACCGACGTCGTGCAGCAGACCGGCCAGGTAGAGGTCGCTGGTCTCGCCGCGCGACAGGCTCATCGCCTCACCGAGCCGGACGGCGATCCGCGCGACCCGCTCGCTGTGGCCGCAGGTATAGGTATCCTTCGCATCGATGGCGGTCGAGAGACAGTGGACGATCCCGAACAAGGTTTCTTTCAGGTTCTCGTAGACGCTGACATGTCGGTTGTGGCCGACCTGAAGCCGCCAGATTACCTTGATGATCCGCAGGTCGGAGTCTTCCAACGGACATTCGGGGTCGAGACTCACGGCCACCATCCAGGACGACCCTGAGCCCTCGACCGGGAGAATCACCGCGGAGTACGGGATCGGGGTTGAAGGGAGTTCGAAGCTGATCTCACTGTCTGCGGCCTGCCAGCATCCACCCCGGGGGGAGCGAGACATAAGTCCGCGCGTCAAATTCCGACACCATTGCGACGAAGGCGTCGCTGTGCCAGCCATCTCGGTCACCCGGCCGATCGGCTCGCTATAGACGAAGGCGAATAGGGCGTTCGTCGAGTCGCAGATGGTCGTCAGTGCCGCGGAAAAACGATCGGAGACCTGAAGACCACTCTCGAGGACGCGGATGAATCGGTCCAGAGCGATCCAGGGCGTGTCCGGTTCGAGTGCACAGCCGGCACCCGCCCGGTCATTCCGGTATTCTGCGTGGTTCGTGGTCAACACCACCGTGGTCTCCATCAGAGGCTGGATCGGCTCGAATGATCCGGTTCCGAAACGAATTCCGCGATTGACCACGCGGCGTGTCCCGTCTCCGGCGGGGCGACGACTCTGGGGTCGTGGAAGTTCAGGAAGTCCTGATCGTCGATCATCTCCACGTGAGTGACCCGATTTCGGCCGCCGCGTTTGGAGAAGTAGAGGGCACGATCGGCTCCCTCCACCAACATGGCCATCCCCTCGATCGATGCAGTTCGCGTCGCCACGCCGAAGCTGGCCGTGATCGGCCGGAGCGGCCAGGCGAACGACGCGATGGCTTCTCGCTGTCGCTCAGCATAGCCGAGGGCAGCGGCCGCGTCGGCCTCGGGCAGCACGATTGCGAATTCCTCGCCCCCGAAGCGCGTGACGATGTCGTGGCCGCGCGACGACTTCGAGAGCTGTTGAGCCACAAGGCAGAGCACCGTGTCGCCGGCCGAATGACCGAACGCGTCGTTGTAGGACTTGAACGCATCCACGTCGACCATGATCACCGAAAGTGGCGAGTTACACCCGATCGAACACGCGAAGTGCGCTCCGAGGACCTCTTCGAAACGGCGGCGATTCCCAAGCTCGGTCAGGACATCGGTCGTTGCCAACGCGGTCAGGCGGCTGATCACCCGGCGATTCTCGGTCCGTTCACGAAGCAACTGCGCGATCCGTCGATTGGCTGCGGCGAGTTGGCCCTGTAGGAGTTCCAGATCCACAAGCCGCGACGAGGTCTTGTTCGTTCGACAGATCGAATGGATCTCCCCCGGTGCGTCGGACAGCATTCGCTCGGTCCCCTTTCTCACATGAGGCCACTACGTTGGGGCACTCCTCTGATCGTCCGGGCCGGCCCGAGTCGTTGAAGGGAGCCGGGTGTCTTCCTGGCACGACCAATCCGAGAATTGCATGACTCAAATGGACACTCCTCGTCGAACAGCACCGCTCTCAGCGCGGCGGGTGCGGGAAACCTGGGGAGTGCGACGATCCGACCCGCGCCTCTTCCCCTCAGTTCGGGCCAATTTGGTCATTCGAGTGGCCCACCTCTCCGAATTTTTGGATTTTTTTATCTCCCTCTGTGGTCGAGAGTTCCGGAGCCAATCGCCCCGGAATCCGCGATAGGTGCATTAACGAACTCTAAAACCTGCGGTATCCTATAGAGAGAGAGACCATGTGTAACCGTCACCGACCGGAAACCCAGGCTGCGAGCCACGGGGCTGTGCCGCGTGCGGCCAGGCCCGGCACAGCGATTTCGGGACTCGGCCCGAACTCGCTGGGGGCCATGGGGATCGGAGAGGGCGCCGCGGCCAAAAGTGATCACCGAGTGCCACTTTGTGCCACAATTCTCGGCAAGACAGGCCCTCCTCCCAGCCGGCCCCGCCCAGAACCCACGCCGGATCCGGACGTCCCCCAGGTCTTGAGTCGGGACTCTCGGAATGGGTCCAAGCCACCGCCCCCAGACGGTGCGGTGGTGATCGCCGAGGTCTCTCCTCAAATGAACTCTAGCTCAGCTTGCGCCGCGCCATGAAAGCGATGCCGTAAGACAACAGGATCCACTTCGTCAATACGTTCCTGTTTCCAGAATGAAACGTCTCTGCGAGTAGATCCGGATCCGTTGTCGGGATCCGGCCTCGAAGCACCTACCATCGTAGCCTAAGCTTACATGGCTGAACTGGAAAAAGACGTGGCCTGTACCCGTGGCTCTCCTCGAGAACTGCGCTAGAAACTCATTGATGCCGGACCCTCGTTATTCCAACTCGTTCCGGCCGACAGGGCCTGAGGCACCCGATGCGTTCGAGGGCACCGAACCGGTAGGCTCCGGCCGGCCCTCGATCTCGGGTGACCCCGGATTCGTTGACCGACTGGGATTCGGCAACAGCCTCAGCCCCGCGATGCTCCGTTATCCAGGATCGCGGGACTATTGCGGATTTCGAAGCGCCCACCCTGGGAGAGGCCCAGGAGTGCCGGCTCGACGGGGTTCCGGCCCCCTCAAAGATCGAGTCTCCCGACGATCGGGCCACGATCGACTGGACCCTCGACCGTCGCGCGCACCCCGGCACGGGATCCCTCGAGCACGGGCCGCATCGATGGCCGCCCGGGGACCGAGGCGACCGGGTCGAGTCTGACTCCGGGATCGACATCCGCGAGGCGGTCCGGAATCCGGACGCTCCGTCTTCTCAGGGCAGGCGGCCCAGGGTGCCCGGATACGAGATCCTCGAAGAGTTGGGCCGGGGAGGGATGGGCGTCGTCTACAAGGCGCGCCAGCTCCGGTTGAACCGGCTGGTCGCCCTGAAGATGATCCTGGCCGGCGAGTACGCCGGGACAGAGGCGGTCGAGCGGTTCATGGCCGAGGCAGAGATCGTCGCCCGGCTCCAGCACCCGAACATCGTGCGAATCCATGCGATCGGCGATTTCGAGGAGCGGCCGTACGTCGAGCTCGAGTACGTCGAAGGGGGGAGTCTGGGCTCGCGCCTGGTGGGGACGCCCTGGCCGCCCCGCGCCGCGGCTCGGCTCGTCGAGAGCCTGACCTGGGCCATGGTCGAGGCCCACCGGATGGGGATCGTCCACCGGGACATCAAGCCGGCCAACATCCTCATGACCGACGACGGTACGCCCAAGATCACCGACTTCGGCCTGGCCAAGTCGATCGACAAGGATTCGGGCTTGACGCGGACCCAGTCGATCCTCGGTTCGCCCAGCTACATGGCACCCGAGCAGGCGGAGGGCCGAGCCAAGGACGTCGGCCCGACGGCCGACGTCTATGCCCTGGGCGCGAACCTCTACGAGTTGCTAACCGGCCGCCCTCCCTTCGTCGGTCCGACCATCCTGGCCACTCTGGACCTGGTCAAGAACGCCGAACCCGTTTCCCCCAGACAGCTCCAGCCCGGCGTGGCCTCCGACCTGGAAACCATCTGCCTCAAGTGCCTCCGGAAAGAGCCCCAGCATCGTTACGAAACGGCCCAGGCGCTGGCCGAGGACCTCGGTCGTTATCTCAACAGAGAGCCGATCCTGGCGCGGCCGACGCCCCACTGGGAGCGCGCCTGGAAGTGGATCCGCCGGCGCCCGTCGATGGCCGCGCTGGTCGTCGTCAGTAGCCTGTCTATCCTGGCGGCCGCTGGCGGCGGTTTATGGTACCGAGCCGACCAGGATCGTCAGCGCGCGGCGGTCCGCCATCGGATCGACGACGTTCGGACCCAGGTCAACGGGTTCCTTCTCCTCGGCGAGGAGGCAATCCGCCGCAAGGATTGGGACGGCGCCAAGGCCCACATGAGCAGCGCCCTGGCACTCGTTCGCACCGAGACTCCCTTGGCCGACGTGGGCGTGACTGTGGCGGGCCTGCTGGCGGTCGCCGACCGGAAAATCGCCGAACGAAAAAGCCGCGATGCGGCCCGGGCCCGATTCTTGGCCTTCCAGCGTTCTTACGACGATGCGGTGTTCTACCAATCCCAATACACGGGGCTGGATCCCGAGACCAACCTGCGGGCGAGCCGGGCCGCGGCGCGGCGTGGACTCGAACAGTTCCAGCCCGACAACGGCCCCGGCGGCGGGCTCACCCTCGCCTCCGGCGACTTCGATACCGCGAACCTCGGTATCATCACCGAGCGCTATTACGAATTGGCGCTGATCCTGGCTGAGGCCGTCTCGCGACCCATGGCGAGCGAGGATCCCAGGGAGCAGGCGCGCCGGGCTCTGGAGATCCTCGACCGGATCGAGCGGGTCCGGGCTACGACCAGGACGTTCCACCTCCGACGCGCCAGCTACCTCCAGCGATCGGGAGATCCACACGAGGCCAAGGCGGAGCAAAGCCGAGCAGACGCTGAGCCATCCGAGCACTCCACGGTCGACGACTTCTTGGAAGGCGAGGCCGCCTACCACAACCGCGAGTACACGCGGGCCATCCCGGCTTTCCGGCGCGTCCTGACACGCCAGCCCGATCGTTTCTGGGCGCAGTACCTCATGGCGATCTGCCATCTCAAGGAGCATCGGCCGGCCGAAGCCCAGGCTGCTCTGACGGCCTGCCAATCCCTGCGGCCCGGGTTCGTGTGGACCTACCTTCTCAAGGGCTTCGCCGAAGGGGAAATGGGCGAATTCGACCTCGCCGAGACCGACTTCGCGCGGTCGGCGGAGCTCGACCTCGACGACGATGCCCACTACGTCATGCTCGTCAACCGTGGCGTCATGAGGTTCCGACGAGGGCACCCCGAGGAGGCGGCGCAAGACCTCCGGACCGCAATCGCGCTGAACCCCGACCCGTTCCAGGCCTACATCAACCTCGCACAGGCCTATCAGCACCTCCATCGCTTCGACAAGGCATTGGAGACGCTCGATCGCGCGATCGCCCGATCCCCGAACCAGGCGATCCTGCACCGGGCCCGCGCCCAGACCCACCGGCTCCAGTCGCAGGACCTGAAGGCGATCGACGATCTGGATCGTGCCATCGCGCTGTCGACAGCCGACGATCCGGCTCAGGCCGGCGACCGCCTGGAGCGAGCCCTGATCCTCCAGCAGACGGGACGTTACGCCGAGGCCCTGGCCGAGTGCGACCGCGCCCTGGCAATCCAGCCCGGCCGGACCGACCTCCACCGGGTTCGAGGCGCCGTGCTCGTGGGGCTGAAGCGATACGACGAGGCGATCCGATCGTTCGACCTCTGTCTGGCGAGGGGAACCCCCTCGGCATCGCTCTACGAAGCCAGGGGCCTGGCGCGGGCGCACCGCGGCTCTTATCAGCGCACCATCACCGATTACACGATGGCTCTCGGCGCGGGGCGGGCCACCGCGTCGTTATACGGCCATCGGGCCTGGGCTTACCTGTTCAGCGGGGCACCGGGACCCGCGGCACGCGACTTCGACGAAGCCCTGCGACTCGACCCTTCCGACGCCCGCGCCTTGAGCGGCGCGCGCCTGGCCAACGTCCAGCAGCGTAAAGTCCGCGAGGCAATCGACGACGCCCGCGCCTCCGTGCAGGTCAACGCCCCGGACCCCCGGTTGCTGTACAACGCCGCCCGGGTCTATAGTCAGGCGGCGGCCTGCCTGGAGGCCGATCCTGCTCGGTCCCGGGGGACCTGGGAGACCGCCGGACGCTACCGGGCCGAAGCCCTGACCTTGATCGCCCGGTCCCTTTCCCTCTTGCCCACGACCGAGCGCACACCCTTCTGGATCCAGGTCGTCCGCACCGACTCTGCGATCGAGCCGATCCGCCAGTCGAAGGCATTCCTCGAACTCGACAGCCAGTTCTCTCGCACCGTCGGCCGCAGCGCGTCCCCGGGAGACTCTCATCGATGACCATCTCCTACCGGGCGCAACGCGGACACTTTAGCCCGAGCTTCCACTTGCCTTGGAGACGAGAAGGCTGCCGACTGCGACGTGCGGGCCGGCCCCTCTTCATCGAAGCTCTGGAATGCCGTCGCTGCCCCAGCGTCGCCGCGGGCCTCGCCTCGGCGGCCATCGACCTCCCTGACGATCCGAACGCCACCGTCGCCGGTCAACTTCAGGGTGTCGGCTCGACCGACCTCTATCAGGTCAACGTCGATGCCGATGGGCTCCTGACGGTTCAGGTCAATCCGCTGGGGTTCGACAGCCGGCTGACTCTTCTCGATGGCCAGGGCGACATGTTAATCCAGAGCGAGGCGTCCTCGCCCCAGGACCCCGACGACCACGTCGCCTTGCACGTGACGCCCGGCGACTACTTCTTGATGGTGCAGAGCCTGACCGGGGGCGGCTCCTTCCAGTTGGAAACCAGCTTCACTGACGCGAACGCGCCCTCGCAGCCGCTCACGTCCGATAGCGGCTCGTACTCCGTCGCCGTGGCGAATCTCGTCGAAGCTAGCAACGTCCCGGATGTCGTCATTGCGGACTTCCGCGACAACCAAGTCCTGGTGAACCTCGGCGTCGGCGACGGCACCTTCCAGCCTCCGGTCGCGATACCCGTCGGGCTCAACCCACTCTTCGTCACCACGGCGGATCTCACCGGCAACGGTATCCAGGACATCATCACCGCCAACATGGGCTCGAACGATGTCTCGATCCTGATGGGCAACGGCAACGGCACGTTCCAGCCCGCGATCGAGATCCCGGCGGGCCAGGGCCCCGCGAGCGTGGCCGTCGGCGACTTCTATGGCGACGGCCACCTCGATCTGGCCGTTGCCGATATGATCGGGAGTGACATACAGATCCTGCGGGGCAATGGCGACGGCACGTTCACCCAGGGCCCCACCATCCCGATCGACGGCAACCCGATCTCGGTGACCGCGGGCGACTTCTACGGCAATGGCCAGGTCGACCTGGCCACGGTGGGCTTCAATGGGAACAACCTGACCATCCTCCAGGACCAGGGTCGTGGCAACTTCGCGACGGTCCAGCAGCTCGCGGCCGGCTCGCTCCCGACCGACGTGATCGCGGCCGACTTCGACGGCGCCAGCGGCCCCGAGCTGGCCGTGGCCAGCGCCGGCGACGACACCGTACGCCTGTTCCAGGACCAGGGCGGCCAGTTCGTCCCTTCGGTCGTCCTCCAGGCTCCGACATCCCCCTACGCCCTGGCCGCGGCCGACCTCACCGGCAACGGCCATCTCGACCTGATCGCCAGCAGCTACGGTGCCGGTGACATCTCCCTCTTCGCAGGCAACGGCGACGGGACCTTCCAGGCCGGTCAGAACATTCCGGTCGGTGCCTCGACGACGGGCATCGCCGCGGCCGACTTCACTGGCAACGGCCGGATCGACCTCATCACGACCGACCTGATCACCGCGAATGTCTACGTGCTCCTCGGCAACGGTGACGGGACCTTCCAGGTGCCGTCGCAGCCGGCGATCGAGCCGACGAGCCCCACCGTGGTGGCGGCCGACCTCACCGGCAACGGCATCGAAGACCTGATCGTCCCGGACTACAGCGCCAACGACCTCTCGATCTTCCTGGGCCGGGGGGACGGCACCTTCCGCGCGCCGATCATCGTCCCGACGAGCCTGGGGCCATGGGGCGTGGCCATCGGCGACTTCACCGGCAACGGCATCCTCGACATCGCCGTCACCGACTTCATCGCGGACTCGATCACGATCCTGCTGGGCAACGGCGACGGCACGTTCACCCAGGGGGAAACGATCCAGTCCGAGGTCCAGCCGTCGTATATCGTCGCTACGGACCTCACCGGCAACGGCATCCTCGACCTGGTGGTCTCGAACGTGATCTCGGAGGATGTGTCGATCTTCTACGGAAACGGCGACGGCACGTTCCAGAACTTCGTCTCGCTCCCGGTCGGCAGCCAGCCGGGCAATCCGGTGGTCGCCGACTTCACGGGCGACGGCCTGCCGGACATCGCCGTTCCCGTCAACCATAGCAGCGTGGCGGTCTTCAAGGCGACCGGACCGCAGTCCTACGCCCCGCCCGTTTATGACGCGGCGGGTCCGGGGGCGAACATGCTGGCCGTGGGCGACCTCAACGGCGACGGCATCCCCGACCTCGTCGTCAGCGATACCGGCTCGTCCAGCTCCTCGTCCATCACGATCCTGATGGGCAACGGCGACGGCACCTTCCGCCCCGGCCAGAGCATCCCCGTCAGGTCCTCCCCGTTTGCCATCACCCTCGCCGACCTCAACGGCGACGGTAAGCTCGACATCGTGGCGACCAGCCTCGACGACAGCAGCGTCATGCTGCTCATGGGCAACGGCGATGGCACGTTTCAGCCGCCGATCGAGGTCCCAGCCGGCGCGGAGCCGTACGCGCTGGCTGTCGCCGAGTTCACCGACGACGGCCGGCTCGACATCGCCGTGGCGAACTACGAACCCGGCGGCGTGACCGTCTTGATGAACCGGGGTGGAGGGGTGTTCGCGCCCGCCGGATCGATCTCCTCCGCCCCGACGCAGGTCGCGATGGTCACAGCCGAGTTCACCGACAACGGCCGGCTCGACCTCGCCGTGGCCAACCCGCTTCAGGGCACGGTGACGATCGAGCTCGGTAACGGCGACGGGACCTTCACGACCGGCCAGACGATTGACGTGGGCGCCGATCCCTCGGCGTTGGTCGCCGCCGACTTCAACGGCGACGGCAACATGGATCTAGCTGTCGCTTGCGCCGGCTCGAACGACGTCGTGGTCCTGCTCGGCCTGGGCGACGGGACGTTCAGCACTCCGATCGTCCTGCCGGTCGGTGAATCGCCCAGCGCCATCGTCGCCGGCGACTTCTTCCACGATGGGGTGATGGACATTGCCGTAACGGATGAGGTCTCCAACAATGTCGCGGTCCTGATCGGCCGCGGCGACGGGACGTTCCTTCCCGCGCAGATGTACCCGGTTGGGGCCGAGCCCGTCGCGCTGGTGGCCGCGGACTTGAGTGGCGACGGCTATGACGACCTGGTCACGGCCAATCGCACCTCGGGCGACCTGACAGTCTTGTGGAACCTGGCTGGTGCGGGATTCGCACCGCAAACCGTCAACTACGGCGGTCATGCTCCGTCGGCCCTGGCGGCGGGCGACTTTACCGACGACGGCCGGATCGACCTGGCCGTGACCGACGAGAACGACGACCAGGTCAGCATCCTGATAAACCTCGGCGGTGGTGCCTTTACCGTGGGTTCGACGTTCGACATCGGGGAAGCCGCGGACTACCTCCAGGTCCTCTACGACCCCGATGGTTACAATGGGGTCGCCCTGGCCGCCACCAGCGCCGACTCCCAGAACGGCATCGTCCTGCTCCTCGCCGGCGACGGCTCGATAGCCAGTAGTCTGACCGTCCCGCTGGGAGGTCAGCCCATCGGCCAGGCCATCGGCGAATTCACCGACGACGGCTTCACCGATTTTGCCATGGTGACCGCTTCGAGTCCCCAGGTCGTCGTGCGGCTCGGCAACTCCGGCAATCAAGTCCTGGACCCGGGAGACGCCGCGCCCCTGCCGCAATCCCCGCCGGTCGCCGTCGACTGGAACGGCGATGGGACAACCGACGTCTTCACCCTCGACCAGCAGGGCCAGTTACTCCTGCGCCTGGGCCAGCCCGGTTCGCCGGGCGAATTCGAGGCGCCCCATGTGATCGGCCAGAACCTCGGCGTCAGCTTCTCCTACATCACCCTGGTCCAGACCGGATACGGACCGGTCCTGGCCGCGCTCCAGGCGGGCCAGCCGCTGATCTGGCTGTTCAGCCATGCCCCGGGGCCTGGTGCCACGATCGAGGCCCGGTCGATCCCCGTGGGAGGTGCCACGTTCCTGGTGTCGATGACGGCCGGCGATCTCGAGCGCAGACGGTCTGGAAGACCTGGTCCTGGTCAACCGTGGCAGCGACCAGGTGTACGTGCTCGACCAGGCACCGGACGGCTCCTTCAGGGAGAGCGGGTCGCCATTGAACGTCGGCTACGCGCCCTCCAACGTCGCTATCGCCGATCTGGGCCACAACAGTTGGCCTGACCTGGTGGTCTCCAACACCTACTCGGGAGACCTCAGCGTCTTCTACGGCGAGCCGGGAGGCCAGTTCGGCCCCGAGGTTCGGCTCGCCGGCGGCCTGGGCGCCACCCAGCTCGTCGCGGTGGGCGATGAGCTGGTCCCACAGAGTAACGATGAGCCGATCGGCGTCGCCGCCGCCGTTTTCGACGCCTCCGGACTCACCGACGTCGTCTCGGTCCAGAGTGGCGCCGACCGCATCTCGCTGCTCGAGGGCACGCCCGACGGCGGCCTCGCCGACCCTTCCCTGGCGACCAGCTACTCCACGGGCATCGACCCCACCCAGGTCGTGGTCGCGCCCCTGACCAAGGATGGGTTCAACGACATCATCGTCCTGGATCACGGCAGTGATGATATCTCAATCTTCTTGAACAACGGAGAAGGAGGCTTCATCACGATGCCACCGGTCAACGCCGGCAACAACCCGACAGGCGTGACCGTGAGCGACGTCGATCACAACGGAATCCCTGACCTGCTGGTCAGCAACAATCAGGGTGACCTGTTGATCATCCTCGGCAACGGCGACGGCACGTTCCAGCCGTACCAACGAGCCGACCAGTCCGTTAGCCTGGCCGTCGGTAATTTCGGCGGCAACGGTCAGACCGAATACGTCCTGAGCAACACGTCGATCGACCAGCTTTCGATCCAGTACGGGGAGACTCAGAACTTCGTCCAGGGACGGAGCCAGGGCATCCAGGCCCCCGGCGCGGTCGCCGTCGCCGACCTCAACGGGGATGGCGACTCCGACATCATCGTGCTCAATAGTGGCGAGAACGACATGCTCGTCTACCTGGGGCTGGGGGGAAATCGGTTCGCAGGCCCCGATGCGTTTCTTCACCGGGACCGACCCGGTGGGTCTCACCGTCGCCGACCTCACCGGCAATGGCGTGCCCGACATCATCGTGGCCAACGCCGGCTCGAACGACCTGAGTATCTTCCTCGGAGTCGGGCAGGGGGCCGATTGGACGCTCGAGCCGCGTCCCCGACTCCAAGTCGGCAACGATCCGGTCTCGACCACCGTGGCCGACGTATACGGCAACAGCGTCCCCGACATCATCTGCGTCGACCAGGGCAGCGATGATGTTGAGATCCTGCGCGGGATCGGCGGGGGTTTCTTCGACGTGAACAACCCCCTCGTCTTGCCGGCCGGCCCGGGCCCGATCCGCGCCTTCATCGGCCGGTTCGACGCCGGCCCAGGCCCGGACCTCGCCGTGCTCGACTCCGGGTCGAGCGACCTGACCGATTACCCGGACTTCGTCACGGGCGATTCGGCTCCCCAGACGGTCCCGACCGGAGGCCCAAGCCCCGTCGCCGGGGTGATGGGCTCGTCCGAGATCGACGGCTACGCTGTGCTGTTCATCGCCCACCAGGGCGATAACCAGATCACCGTGTTGCAAGGCAGCTCCACGGGCTTCGTGCTGGCCGATTCCATTTCCCTGGGACAGTCGGTGCAGCCGTCGGACCTGGCCGTCTCGGGCGACGGGTCGGGCAATCTCGATCTTTATGTCAGCGCCCAGGGGCAAGACCGGGTGATCCTCGTCAACGTCACATCGAGCCTGGGGACATCGGGCGCGCTCCCGTCGGGAGGCTATTCGACGTCGTCGGCAACCACCGCGCAAGACAGGACCTCGAGCGGCCTTTCGCCGTCGGCGAACCCGGGATCGCTCACACTCGGCAACTTGGCGACGGAATCGAGCGAGCAAGGACTGGTTTCGGTGCAGGCGCCCCCAGCCTCCGTCGGCCTGGTCGGCACTTCGGGACAGGTGGCGATGACCATCGCCACCATCGCCACGGCTCTCCAGCAGATCATCACCCCTTCCATCGGCTCGTTGACGTTCTTCAACAACTTCGTCCAGATGGGGCAAGTCCAGATCACCGACATCATGTCTCTGGATCATAGCGCCACGGAGACGGTCGCCGTTCTGCTGGTGGTCTCGGGCCCACTGGGTGAGGGCTCGACCGACAACGACCTGGTGTGGCCTGGGGGAGATGAGTCAGAACCCAGGCTCGCAACCGAGCCCGGGATCGGGGAACTGTCAGATCTCTCACCTGGCGGATCGAACCTCGAACGATTCCTCTCGGACCTCGACGGCGCCTTCAGCGCCGTGCCGCGAGACCTCCTCGAGGCGACCCGCAAATCATCCGGAGCGTGGCCCGAATGGGTCTGGCAGACCCGGGACCCAGGTTCGGTCACCGTCACCGGCGCTGACGCGGTGGTGAGCGGACCGAGGAATCCGGTCCCCGACCCCGAACCTCGCTCTGCACCCGGATCTTGACCCGGGATCGGACAACATCCTCGCTGCCATCAACGGCCTCGACGGAGAAAGCCACCCGACCGAGGCCAAACCCGAAGCGGGCTTCGTCGGCTGGGCGCTGCCGATCGCAGGGATGCTCGTGATCTCGTCTCTGTTCCTCGCAGGGAGGACTGCTTGGAATCGACGGCGGGCCGGGCGCTCTCGTCGGATCGATCAGCCGATGCTGGCGCGTCGCCCACCGCACCTGGCGAATCGCCCGGCCGTCTCGAGATCCTTGGGATCGCGAGCGAGTCAGAACCAGGACCTTCCGCCCTGGCTCACCGGAGCAGCATCCTCTCTCAGGAGGCCGATGAGCTGAGGTGAACCGGCGCCGGGCAGAGCCACCTCGACCCTCGGTCATCCGTGGGCCTTGGCCTCCCGGTTTCGCCTCCGGGTCTCGGCCGCCTTCTTCGCGGAGGCGGACCGCTCGGCGGGCGTTCGCGACGCCGAGGCGGCCCCACCGAGCTTCCCGCCTTTCTTGCTGGAGACGCGGGTGTCGGGAACGCCCCGGCCGCTGCCGGACCTATTGCCGCCTCCCGACTCCTTGTTCACCGTGGCCCAGGCCCGCCGCTCGGCCTCGGATTCGGGCACCCCGCGTTCCTCATAACCCTCGACGATATGCTCGGCCTTGCGCTTTTGCTTGTCGGTATATTTCGACTTGTCGCCCCTGGGCATGGCTTCCTCCTCGCTGATTCGACCGTGGGAACACGCAACGAAACGGCTCTCACCGAGGTCATTCTTCCGCACATGGCATGCCACACGGGGACGAACGTTGATCGACAACGGTCGATCGCCCGATGTCCGCCCGGTCCGGTTTCGCTACGGCCCGACCTCGATGACGAACCTCTGATTGGCACTGCCAACCGTCTCCGTGCCGGAGGAGACGATCTTCTCGATCCCCCACTTGAGCGCAGCCTCGTCCAGGCGGCGCACGTTGCGTTCGAGCTTCACGGAGAGAATCACCTCGGTCGTGCCCGATCGATCGGGTGTCCCCGACAAGAAACCGGTGACCGGGTCGATGATGAGCCATCGCGGTCCTTGTGCGATCTCGAACCGAAGCCGTTCGACGTCCCAGTAGTTCATCGTTTCCTTGCCATCGACGACCTGGGTCTTGAGATCGCCCAGCGATCGGATGGCGGAGACGTGATAGCGATAACCCACGCCTTTCCGGGCTCCGGTCACGGGCGCGCTGACGATGACCGGCCGCGGGGATGCGGCGTAGTCAGAAGGCCCACTCCAGTTCCCGGCCGAGTCCACCGCGACCACTCGGTAGAAGGCCTTGTTCGCCCCCGGGAGTTTCACATGAGGACCTACCACCTCCAGCGCGTTGGCCGAGGTTTCGACCACGAAATTCGCAGGGAACTCCGAGGGCAATGTCTCGGATACGCCGACTGTGACCTTGTAGGGCTGGTCGCCGACGGAGAACCCCTTCTCGTCGCTGGCATAGACACGATACTCCACAGGCTTGCGGCCCAGCAGGCCGGGCGCCCAGCGGAGGATGCCCCGGTTGTGCTTGCGGTCGAACTCGAGGCGGACATCCCGAGGAGGCACGGGGCCTCGCGGCGTGAAGCTCCAGGTGCGACTCCAGGGTCCCCAGACTCCCTTGTTGTCTCGCGCCGGACGCGCCAGAAATACTCCGTGTCGGGATTCAGGAGGCCGGGGCCCGGCAGCGTGTAGCGGGCCTGACCGGCGTCGGCTGTCCGAGAGATGAGCTTGGCGAAACTCATGGAGAGGGGCCACTTCATGTCGGGGCGTCCGGAGAGTTCGAAGTGGTAGTCGGCGATCGCGTCACCGTCGGGATCGCTGGCGGGCCGCCATTGGAAGACGATCCCAGTCCCTTCGATCGCTCCGCCGACGGGAGGAAAGACCGGTTCGGCCGGCGCGTTGGGTGGTCGGCTCGCGGACCGCTCGACCCACTCATGACTGATCCGCACCCGGCGTCGGCCCGCCGTCTCGTCGGTGTAAGTGAACGCGTTCGTGCCGACCCCCATACCCGGAAGAGTGAGCGGGGCCATTTGCAGATCATTGAGGATCCCCAGCCGCCGGAGGTGGGCATCTCCCGACAACTCACATTTCAGGTAGTACCGATACCGTGCTGGCCCCGCTGGCGGAAAAAGCCCGTCGAGATCCCGATCGACCGCGTGCCAGGACTTGCCATCCCAGGAGACCGTGAACCGCGCGCCGGTCCCCTCGACCTCCAGCCTTCCCCCGACAAAGATGTAGGGGCTGGACATCGTCCAGACGACGATGCCGGTTCTCCCCTCCTCCGCCATGAGTTCGTCGTTGCTTTCCCGGATCGACTCAACCTTGATGGCACCGATGCGCCAGTTCGGCTGTTGGAAGTCCAGGCGGTATTCCCACAACCCATTGCAGACCCTGTCCGGGAATCGGGGAGGCCGAGGGCCGTGATACCGGATCGGGTTCTGATGCCCCCAGCGCCATACCAGCGCCTCGCCCGGACGGAGCGTCAGGTTCAACGCCGTGTTGGCCGAATTGCGGTCCCCCGTGACCGTCCCCTCGAACACATAGATGGAGGACTCCCACTCATCCCCCGCGCGACGGTCTGGCTGCAAGATTCCCTGAGTGTGCGTGCGGCGGATCAGATCGTGATCGCGCACCAGGTCCTGCTCGCCCGCGATGGACTCGTTGTCGCGCAAGAGATAGATCGAGTGCATGTCGCCATCAAAGAGGTGCCAGGAACCATCATAAAAGACCTGAGTGACGCAATGCCCCACCACCCGCGCCGGGGCGACTTTCAGGCCCGCCTGGCGCCACAGGCCGGCCAGGCAGATGGAGTCATTGCCACACGTGTTGTAGCCATAAACATTGAAGACTTTCACGGGATCGAGCAATTCGTCATTGTCCCCTTCGAGGTGGAAGCGATGCTGGACTTCCTGCCACCAGAGAGCCCTGGCCTTCTCCCGGTCGGTCATCCCCGGCTCGATGGCCCTGGCCACGATCCGATCGAGGCTGCGGAAGTCGTTCTGGCCGTTGGAGAGCCAGGGATTGACCACATCGGTATCCCCCACGTTCTCCAGCCGGACGGAGCGATTCGACTCCCAGGTCTGCTCGAAGGGTTGCCAGACTCCCTGGGGCGATCGGCAGTTCCGGCCATCCATCGTCCCCTCCTGGACCACGACATAATCGACCCGTCCGACCGCAATCTCTTGCACGTGCCGCTTCGACACATCGGTTGAATGATGGCTCGACGCCCATGGGGACATCGCCTCGTCCGTCGTCGCTCCCAGAAGCAGGACAGCCCAGGCTAACAGCGTTGTTCCCATGTGCTTCCCTCCCACAGATCACGATCGGCTCGCCCACGCGCGAGTGTCGGCACGTCCCTTTGCCTGTTGTATCATGCCCTCGGCATCCACGACCATGCCTGCGTCCACTCCAACTGCAACGAAGGCCAGGCGATCTTCAGCATCTCCCAGGATCCCGTCGACGACCGCGGCCCGACCGCTTTTCCCTCCCGATGAGACCCTTCCCAGCGAAACGGACCTATAGAACTAGAGGAGGTACCCGAGGAGAGACCATCATGAGCGAGTTCCTGCGAACGACGATGTGGCGGCGAGACGAGTCCCTGGTGAAAGACGGAAAACCCGGCCTGTTCACGTTTCACCCATCACAAAAGGCACGCGTTCTGTTGAGCGTCGAGCAACCGTCCTCCTCGTGCTTCAGCATGAACGACCAGAACGGTCGGTCTCGACACTCTCTGTTTCTGAACCCTGACGACACACCGTCTCTTCGGATGTCTGACGGGAGGGGCAACACCAAGGTCCAGATCCCCGGGATGTACGGGTCTCAAGCACGCAACTGAACGGGGGGCAGGCCATCTTGGAAAGGATTCCCACCCCTCTTCGTCTTTCTTCTGACTCGGGATCTTCTCCAAGGAACATCACTTCTTGATCTGGCGGACATACTTGTGGCAATTCACGCAGTTCATCGTCAGGCGGAGATAGGCGAGCGTGGCTCCGTCGATGTTCTTGTCCTTGGCCTTGCGGTCCATCTCATCGGCCAGCCTCTGGAACTCGCCCGTGAAGATCAGGTAGTCGCCGGCATTCGGGATGGTCGGGACCTCCCACTCGGCAGCCTCGCTGAGGCGCTTCAGGGCCTTGGCACTCTTCGAGATGCTCGCGTAATCTTCCAGGGTCAGTCCCTCCAGGACCTTCTGGGAGAACTGGAGCTTCATCCTCATGAATTCCGCGCGGGAGCGCGGCTTCTGCACACCCTCCTGCGCGGCCAGCACGACCGCGCCGACTCCGATCGCGATCGCGAGACCAGCCGCGCCAAGGGTGATCTGTCTCATTCTTGCCAAGTTCATCGGCATCCTCCTTCTTGTAATGGGACTCGCGATTCTCGGCTCCCTCGATTTGAGTGAACCCATGCTGAGTCTAGCCGGAGTTGGTCAGTTCAAGCTCTTGCCTCGTCGGCCTGAATGGCGAAGCGTATGACGAGGGGGCAACCCACATCGGATCGAAGGAAAACCCAGTCAGATCGTCCTATCGACTCACCAGCCGCGAACCAACGCTTCGAGACCGGATATCCTCCGTGTCCGGCTTCGGACCGCTCCCATCCCCGCCTTCCAGGTCCAGCTTCAGATCCAGGAAACGGAGCAGGTCGCTCAGACTGATCATGCCGATCAGGCGATCGCCCGCGGTCACCATGAGGCTGCTCACACCGCTGCGCTGCATCTTGCTCATGGCGTCCAGCGCGTCGGCATCCGGCGCAATCGTCGAGCGCCGCGAGGTCGGGTTGCATCACCTCGCCGACGGTATGCACGACCCACTCGTCCCGGGGAATCCCGGACAGCGACTTCGTCTGGACATATCCGACCAGGTGACCGTCGGAGACGACCGGGAAGGCCTTCCGATGGTACTTGTAGACGAAGTCCTCGACCCAGTGGAGCAGGTCGAACGACTCGGGCACGACGATCGGGTCGGGATTCATGAAACGGCGCACGGTCTCGCCCTGGAGCGCCTGCCTGACAAGCACCTGCTGGAAACCACTCTGAGCAGCCCCGTTGAGAAACATTCCAATCAGGCAAGTCCAGATCCCGCCGAGCCAGTTCCCCGCGAAGAGCTGCATGATGCCCCAGACCATCAGCAACCAGGCGAAGATCTGGCCGGCCAGCGCGGCCCAGCGCGTCGCACGTCTCAGGTTGCCGGTCGCGCTCCAGAGGATCGAACGCAGCACCCGACCACCGTCAAGGGGAAAGGCGGGGATCAGGTTGAAGATCAGCACCATCGCATTGATCGCGGCCAGATAGCCGAGGACGATCACGACCGGATGCGGCCAGCCGATCCGGTAACCGACGAGGGCGAGGAGCCATAATCCCGTGGCCAGGATGGCACTGACCATGGGCCCGGCGATGGCCATAAGGAATTCGGTCGCCGCCGAAGGTGGCTCGTCCCCGATCTCCGCGACTCCACCAAAGAGGAATAAAGTGATGCCGCGGATCGGCATACCGCGGGAGCGCGCCACGACGGCATGACCAAGCTCGTGGAGCAGAATGCAGGCGAAGAATGTCAGCGCCGTGACAAGCCCCATGGACCAGAACGCGATTGGAGAAGGCTCTCGGGCCGATCCAGGGAAATACTCGTGGAGCATTGCCGGGAAGCCTGTTGCCAGGCTCAGGGTCAGCAGCGCGAGGATGATCAACCAACTGGCATCTACGTAGATCGGGATGCCGAGCAAGCGAAAAAGCCGCCAGCGATTTTGAAACATCGATATGGCTCCTGAAAGGACTGACCGTTACCGGCCGAGAGCGATCCGCGCACGATCGCTGGCTGATCGAGTTTCCCCGGGCAAGCCAACAAAAAAAGCCCGCAAGACCAAGCAGGATGGTCGTGCGGGCGATCTGTACCCGGTGCCGGCCTGCCCATTCATGAGCAAGCTGGCCAACTTCGCCTATCATAAGCGGCACGCATCGCCAAGGCAAGCTGCGACCGCCCGTCTTCACGACTTCAGATTGACCGGGACCATCAGGCGGTATGGGGTCAGGCCAGTCTGACCCCGTCACCCTATAGCCTGACCGACTTGCCGTTCTTGCTCGCCGGAGTCATCGGCCTCGCTCAACGGTCGAGCCAGGCGTCCCAGAGGGGGTCGTTGGTGCCCGTAAGTGGCCGCGACCTGTCCTCCCGGCACGGACCTGCTTTCGGATTCATCACCGGCGGCTTGGCGTCGGACCGCTGGCGAAAGAGGTGCGGGAGGAACCGGCTCGTGTTCCGGGTGATCAAGCCGTCGTCTTCGCGAATCCCCATGCCGCAGGCGTAGCCGTTGACGATCCAACTGCCGACGACCGGATATCGGCCATCGAAGCTCGGCAAGGGATGGAACTCCTGGTAGACGTGCGGGCCCGCCGTGTAGTCGCCGCCCGTCTCGGCGATCGTCCGCCCTTCCTGGACGATCGCGATGTTCGAGCCTTCACGCGAATAGATCGGCTTGACCACATACGTCTCACCGACCGGCTCGAATCCCGCGCGAACGAGGTAGGGGCTCTCCGGGAAGAGCTCAAACAGTACTGGGAGGATCGCCTTGTTACTCAGCACCATCTTCCAGGGGGGCTCGAGCCAGCGAGTCGGGGCCGTCGGCAGAAAGGGCTCGTTCGTCTCCCGGAGCATCCACTCCCACGGGTAGAGCTTGAACAGGATCTCGATGGCCCGCTCGCGGAGGTCGGTGAATGCGCGGCGGCCGGCGTGCCAGCCGATGTCCTTGACCGCGAGGAACTCGGTCTTCAGCCCGGCCTGGGTGGCCGTGTCGCGGAGGTAGGTGACGGTCATCACGTCTTCGAGGGAGTCCGGCAAGGCCGCGAATACGACACGACCTCCCAGCTCACGCTTGACGCGGCTCCAGGCTTCGATCAGACGCTCGTGCATGCTGTTGAACTGGTCGAACAGTGTCTGCTCGTGCTCGCTCGCGCCCGTCGAGCCCACCAAGTCCCGGAACCAGAACCACTGGATAACCGTGGCCTCCAGTAGCGCCGTCGGCGTGTCGGCGTTGTATTCGAGGAGCTTGGGCGGCCCAGCACCGTCATAGGCCAGGTCGAACCGGCCGTAGATCGTGTGCTCGTCGCGCTCCCAGCTTCGAGCCACGAACTCGTGGAACGCCTCGGGTATGTCGAACTTGCCGAGACGGCCGTTCTCGATGACGTGTCCGACCGCCTTCAGGCACATCTCATTGAGTCGGTACGTGGCCGTCTCGATGAGATCGACCCCCCTGGCCTCGAAAAGATAGTAGGCGGACTCGTCCCTGTACGGCTCACCGTCGATCGAGAGGAAGAGCAGTCCCTGCGATTCGGCGACCTTGGCCCAGTCGGCGCGGGGAGGAGTTGCGATTCGGAGCATCGTCAATTGTCCAGAAGAACGTGGAGCGAAGAGTATCGGTCGGATTGAGGAACCGGCCGCAGGCCAATGGTGGCCTCACGACCCTCCGCCAATCCCCCCGAAACCCCCGAAACCCCCGTGGGCCGAAGCACCCGCTCCGACGGAGCCACTCCTGCCGCTCCGGAACCCCGAGCCGATGACTCGGCCCCCCGTGTAAACCCCATGGCCACCAGTGTTTCCGACGCGTTCGTCCTCTTCCTCATCCGTCCGGGACGAGCAGCCAGCCAGGGCCAGGGCCGAACCCATCAGTACCAGCGAAATCGCCTTGGTGGATTTGTTCATCGAAGACGTCTGCCCCGCGTCAAACGAAGCTTTCTTGCGCACACGAATCAGGCGGCGTGCCCCCGCTCGTTCCAGGGGATTCGATGGATGGCGTCCGAGATTCGGAAGATTCCCACCGAATCGTAAGAAAACGCATCGATTGACGTCGCGTAACGGGTAGCGGACAAGCGGAGGCGGGTAGAGCAGGAACGCCAGCCCCATGGTAGGACGTGGGCGAGGGACGCGTGGGATCGGCCTTCGTCCCCGCAGTGATGCCGCCCGTTCGGGCGCGTCTTCGGAAACCATCACCCAGGAAGCAGTTGCAGCGCCGACCTCGTCAGGCAGTCCCGTACCGAGCCAGCGTTCGTGGCCCCCATACGACTGTGACGAGGATCGCCGCGAACGTGGAGATCAGGCCGACACTGCGCGGATCGTAATAAGAACCGTAGATCGGAAACAGCAGCCAACTAACGTTCGACATGGTGTGGAACAGCGCGGTGGCGAAGACGCTTCTGCCCGTGTTGTTGTAGAGCCAAACCAGGAGGACCCGTGTCGCCACCGTGCCGAGACACCACCAGGCGATCCATGCGGCCGACCGGTTAGCCTCCAGCAACGGCACGATGTGCCAGGCGGCCGCCACCAACCCCAAGAGAACGCTGGCCGGGAGCGCGCCCCATCGATCCTGCATGGGGTCGATGACGTATCCAGACCAGCCCAACTCTTCACACAGAGCGGGGATCGAGAACGCAAGGAATATCGCCACGGCTGCCGGAACGGTAAACCGGGGGGCTGGAATCGGCACCCCCATCAAGCGCATCAGCCCAAACGACAAGACCATGACGCCGGGCTTCAGAAGGATGACAGGTGCATACCAGATCCTCGCTTGGATTCGGTGGTAATCGAAGGATCGCCTCAGTAGCTCGGTCACGCCCGCGGTTCGCTTCTCTCGATAAACGAGAATCAGGGCCGCTGTTACAGGACAGAGGAACATGAGCGAACTCACTGGGAGACCAGGTAACAATTGAAGCGTGGTCAAGGCGCCGGCCAACCAGAATGGAAGGGAAAGAGCCAGAACCAACAAGAAGAACTTCAGGGGTGACCTGCTTTGCGAGGAGATGGTATTCGAGGAATCCTCATCGACTGACTGCGCGAACGGTGGCATCTCAGCCTCCTTGAGGATTCCGGCTGGCACTACGCCTTGAAATCCCACAAGTCTATTGCCGACTTACAGTTAAAACCATCAATAGAATCAACAACCTGAGATTGATCCGGTCGTGTAGGATGACGAAGACCCTGGAAAACCAGGAGTTATAAACATCCGATATCACACAAGCTCGCGAATCCTCAAGAGTCGCTCGAGAAACGGGGACTGGCTCCGAGTCTTCCAGGTACCTGTCCTCCTCTTCTTGAGGGGCTCAACGAAGTCGTGTTAGCTGCGGAACGCCCTCATCTGCCGGGCAAGCCGAGAGGGGACGTGTCGACCCGTATTTAAATATATTAATTCTATCCATTTTGGAACAGACTCTCTTGGAACAGACTCTCAGTCCTGACCGGCTGCCCGGTCGAGGGCTCGGTCCCGCCGGCCATTCTTTGTAGCTCATCGATCGACAGGCCGGCTACAAGCCGCATGAGTTCCATGCACATCGTCTCCAGCTTTTCGACCAGGGGACGGGCCTCCTCGAGCCGGTCTGCAGCCGAATGGTCCTCGAGGTCTGACGCGACGTTACCGGCCATCGTGGAGAACGCTGGCAGCAGCGAACAGAGCTTGTGCGCGACCTCGCGTAATTGCTGTGCGTCCCGCTCACGCAGGGCGTTTCCCAGTTCGGCCAGTCGGGCCGGCACATAGGTCGGGAAATCGTGACAAATCCTGCGAAGCCCATCCGGATCGTTCTCGCAGACCCTCAGCACCGCGACTGGGTCGAGCAGTCTGGAATTCCCCCCGACATCCGATGGGACCAGTCGATTGGTGGGGCTGTCGTCCACCAAGAGCACCCGGAGGTCCCGGAGCTGGGTCGGCGGCCAGGGGGGGATTGCTCCGCAGGATGTGGCTGACTCCCGAACTGCGCCGTGAACGCGAAGGTGCTGCCCCGGCCCGACTCGCTCTCGACCGTGATCATCCCGCCCATCAGGGCCACCAGGCGCGCGGAGATCGACAGCCCCAGGCCCGTCCCGCCGTATCTCCGCGTAATCGAGGTGTCCTCTTGCTCGAACGCCCGGAAGATCCGCTCCTGCTTGTCCCGAGCGATCCCGATCCCGGAGTCGGTCACCGTGAACCGCAGGGCGACCAAGCCCATCGGCGACGGGGCCTCCGCCTCCGGAGCGGCGATGCCTCCTCCCAGCGTGAGGTCTTCCGCCGTTTCCACGCGGACGACGACCTCGCCTTGCTCGGTGAACTTGATCGCGTTACCGACGAGGTTGAGCAGGACCTGCCGCAGCCGGCCCGCGTCCCCGACCAGGGCATCGGGCACGTCGTGCTGGACGTTACCGATGAGCTCCAATCCTTTCTTGTGGGCGCGCAGGGCCAGGGCGCGCAGGGTGTCGCCCACGGCGGCACGCAGCGAGAAGCCGGCCGGATCGAGCTCCAGCTTGCCGGCCTCGATCTTGGCGAAATCGAGCAGGTCGTTGATGATGCCGAGCAGGTTGTCCGCCGCCGATTTGGCCGTCTTCAGGCATTGACGTTGGTCCTCGGCAAGCGGCGTATCGAGGACCAGCTCGGTCATGCCGAGGATGGCGTTCATCGGCGTGCGAATCTCGTGACTGACGTTGGCCAGGAACTCATCCTTGGCCCGGTTCGCCGCTTCCGCCGCTTCCTTGGCCTGCCGCAGCTCCGACTCCAACCGCTTGCGTTCGGAGATATCCTGCACGATCGCGATGACATAAGCGGGCGTGCCGGCCGCGTCGCGCTGGAGTGAGGTGGTGATGTGGGTCCAGACGGGCGTGCCGTCCTTGCGGACGTACCGCTTTTCGAGCGAGTAGCCGGGTACTTCTCCCCTCGTGAGCTGATGGAACCGTTCGATGCTGGCGAGATCGTCGGGGTACGTCAGGTCCTGGATGCTCCTCTGGACGATCTCCTCGCGGGTGTAGCCGAGGATGTCGCATTGCCTCTGGTTGACACGAAGCCATCGACCCTCGAAATCGAAGTGGCCGATGCCGACCCCGGCGTTCTCGAACGTCCCTCGGAACCGCTCCTCACTTTCCCGCAGGGCCGCCTCGGAACGCTTCCGTTCCTCGGCGTCGTAGGAGGCCTGGTCGACTCGGCGTTGCCCATCGGGGAGGTTGCGGCGCCGGGCCCGGCGCAAGGACTCGCCCAGGCCGCTGATCAACGCGCCGCTCAGCGCGAAGAGTGCGAGCGCGATCCAATCGCCCGCACCCCTCATCAGGAACGTCCGGGGCGGTCCGGCGAGCGGGGCGTTCGCGGCGAGGGCGGCGACGAACGTCACGAGCAACCCGGTCCGGAGCCCGTCGAAGTACGCGGCGATCACGACGGCGGGAAGGTACATCAAGTACGGCGACCCTTCACCCAGGATGGGACCCAACGGCCACCTCAGGATGAAAGCGAGTACCAGGGCAGGAATCGCCGCGCCGTAAGCCCAGAATCTTGTATCTAGTATATTTTTGCATGAACATGTCTCTCAATGACAGTGCCGAGACGGCTCGCTTCTTGATATGGCCAGCTCGCGGCCGGTATGGCCGGGCATCGCGTAGGCCTGTCGGGTCACCATCGTCTCCCCACGGATCGCCCATCGATGCAATGTCTCATGGGACTTCCAGTCCCGATGAATGACTCCTGGAAGCCACGGCAAGTGGCGAGAATGATGACGCTGGTCGGGATTGCATGGGAAGGGGGAAGGCATGCACTCGACCGGTGCTGATCCAGGGGCCAGAATGGATAGCGAATCGAATGCCAGTCGGGTTGAGGGACAACCCTGGTGTGCCCGATTCGTACGAGAGGAGTGACTCATGGCCCACCTACTTCTCATCGACGACGACCCAGCCTTGATGCCGGGGCAGGTGCGCCAGTCGTTTCCCGCCCCCGAACACCGGGTCGAAGTGGCCACCACCGGTGCCGAGGGTCTCGACCGGGTCATCGCAGAATCTCCGGATGTCATTCTCCTGGACCTGCGCCTGCCCGACCAGTCGGGCCTGGAGGTTTACAGGCAGATCCGCTGCGTCGATGCACGCATCCCTGTGATCTTCATCACGATCGCCAAGGGCGCGGACGCCGCGATCGAAGCGATGAAGGAGGGTGCCTTCGACTACCTCTTCAAGCCGTTCGACCCGGAGAGATTGCGGCAGGTGATCGGAGAGGCCCTGGAGGTGTCCCGACGGATGCGCACGCCGGCCGTAATCGCGGAGGCGGACCCGGACCCCGACGTGGACGGCACCATCGTCGGCACCTGCCCGGCCATGCTCAAGGTGTACAAGGCCATCGGCCTCGTCGCCGCCCAGAATGTCGCCGTGCTGATCACCGGCGAGAGCGGCACCGGCAAGGAACTCATCGTCCGCGCGCTCTATCAGCATAGCCTCAGGGCCAAGGCGCCGTTCCTCGCGATCAACTGCGCGGCCATCCCGGAGAACCTCCTCGAATCCGAGATGTTCGGGCACGAGAAAGGGGCCTTCACGGGGGCCGATCGGCGGCGCATCGGTAAGTTCGAGCAGTGCAACGGCGGCACCATCCTCCTCGACGAGGTCGGCGACATGCCGCTGGCGCTGCAGGCCAAGATGCTGCGCATCCTTCAGGAGCAATCGTTCGAACGGGTCGGCGGCAACGAGGCCATCCGGACCGACGTGCGGCTGATCTCGGCCACTCACCGCGATCTGAAGGCGTGGTCGGATGAGGGGCGATTCCGACAGGATCTGTACTATCGCCTGAGCGTCTTCACGATCCACCTGCCGCCGTTGCGGGAGCGGGACGACGACCTGCGGCTGCTCGTGCGGTACTATCTGCGACGCTTCAGCCGCGAACTCGGTCGTGACGTTCATGAGATCGACCCCGAGACGTTGCGACTCTTGCACGGCTACTCCTGGCCGGGGAATATCCGGGAGCTGCAGAGCGTGCTCAAGCAGGCGATACTCCAATCCCGCGGTACGACTCTGCTCCCCGGCTCCTTGCCCCCCCTTCTGGGAACCACCCCCGGACCGGTCACGCCGGCACATTCGACGGCGGGCGATCCCGGCCTCGAGGCGTTCATCGGCCGGTGCCTGGCCTCCATGGAAAGCGATCTTTATGCCGAAGCGCACCGCCAGGTGGACCGGATCCTTCTGGCCCGCACCCTGGAGGGGACGGGCGGGAACCAGCTCCGGGCGGCCCGACGGCTGGGGATCGGCCGGGAGACCCTGCGCCGCAGGCTCCGCGAGGTGGGAATCCACTTGAACCGCCGGGTCGAAGCGGAAGCAGAGGATTAGCCGTTAGTGGGACCGGTCACGAAATCAGGGTTCTCCCGCACTTTCGACGACGTTGGCCCTCCGCTGGTCCTGATTCACCGAGAATACCCGGGAGATCGCGGACCGCCAGGCAGGTTGCTGGTCCGGGATCATCGAGTGTGCGGGAGAACCAGAATTCCGCCAAGGATTCGGTGACGCCACGTTTAACTCTTTCGGCCCTTCAACCACGGTTCATTATCTGGTATGAGAATAAGACCGTGCCATAGGTCTTGGGCTTATCTCAAGCTCTTTTGCCAAGAGGTTTCGGTGGTCTTCCCGACCGTTCTCCCGTAAGATTGAGCCTTAGGAGAAAAAACCAATGGCCACAGAAAGAGCGAATGACCTTCAGTAGACAATTTTCGCTGGAAGGAGGTGGTGTGCCTGTGGCACGTGCTGGGACACGAGGTGCCGGTCAAGGCGATCGTCGCCTGTGTCGAGGGCTACAAGAAGCGGTTCACCCTGGTGACCTCGGCGGTGGAACTGACCGGGTTGCAGATGGTGGAGTTGTTCGTGGCGCGGTTCCGTCAAGAAGACGCCTTCCGCGACCTGAAGCAGCGGCTGGGGTGGGAGGAATGTCGGGCGTGGACCCAGAACCCGATCGAGCGCACCAGCCAGTGCAGTGGGTGACGATGAGCCTGCTGCGGCTGTTGCAGTTCCGCCTGGAGGCGGCCGGGGAGGTGGACTGGTGGTTCGACCGCCGTGGAATCCGGACAAGGACCGCCCGAGCGTGCTGGACGCGGAGCGGCTGATGCGGCGACATCGGGCCGAAATCCAGCGACTTCTCTGGGAGTGGGTGGGAAGTGAAGGAAAAACCGAGGGGGATGCGGCATGAGCGGGGTTTGATCGGGTCAAAAGCGGGCATGCTTAGAGGATGATGCCCAGGATCTCGACGAGCATCAGACCAGCGAGAAGGGGCATGGTCGCCAGGAAGCGCGGACCTATGTGGTGATCACGGCTCCCGAGACGGTCGATCTTGAGGACCAGTGGACGGACCTCCGCGCCGTGGGGATGGCGATTTCGGAGCGAACCGACCGCAAAGGCCACCACAGTCTGGAGACCCGATTCTACATCATGAGTCGGTTGTTGTCGGCTCAGCAGTTCGCCGGGCCGGTGCGTGGCCACTGGGGCATCGAGAACCGCCTGCACTGGCAGTTGGACGTCAGCTTCCGCGAGGACGAGTGCCGGGTCCACCGCGATCACGCGCCGGCGAACCTGAGCGTGATTCGATGGTTTGCCCTGGGATTACTCAAGCGCGAGACCAGTTGCAAGCGTGGGATCGAAACCAAGCGACTGAAGTGTGCCGCCAGCGACGAGTACCGCGAGAAAGCCCTGTTCAATACTTGAAATTAAGATGCGGCGGCCTGCGTTCAACATACAGGATTTTCGGCAATACCCCGGAATAACGGCCGTGACCCCAGCGGACGTTCTAACGCCGGGACCAACGGTGCCAGGAGCCAATCTGTAACTTCTCAATAACTCCGGGCAAACGGGCCGAGGAGTTGGTAGAATCGGGCCATACCAATCCTCATGCCCAACATCCCTGAGGCCCAACGCACACCGCTCGTCGAGCAATTGATCGAGATTATCCGCCTCCAGCAGGAGCGCATCGGGCAACTCCAAGATCAGGTCCGTCTCCAGCAGGAGCGCATCGGGCAACTCCAAGAACGGGTCCACCAACTCGAAGACGAGATCGCCCGTCTCAAAGGTCTCAAGACCCGACCCCGGATCGCCCCCACCTCCCTCGAAACGCCGACCCGGCCGACCCGCGACCCCCATACCAAACACCCCGGCTCCGCCAAGCGCTCCAAGACGGCCCAACTGACCATTACCGAGGAGTTCGTCATCCCTCTGGCTCACCGCCCGGAGGGGACCGTCTTCAAGGGATACGAGGACTTCGTCGTTCAGGACCTGACCCTCAAGCCCCGCGTCATCCTCTACTGCAGTGAACGCTGGCAGACCATCGATGGCCGCAGCCTGGTCGCCCCACTCCCTGCCACAGTGGTGCCGGGCAGTCACTTCGGTCCCGACCTGATCTGCTTCATCCTCCACCAATACCACTATCGTACGCAGCGGACCGGCTTCCCCAGCATCGACGGCGTGCTCCATGGGATGAGGGCCCACCAGGCGGCGTTGTTGCGAGTCCTCGACCGGCCTGAGATCCCCTTGCACACCAACCGGAGCGAAGGCCACCTTCGGGACTACGTGAAGAAGCGGAAGATCAGCGGGAGCACGCGGAGCGAGGCGGGTCGGCAGGCGCGGGACACGTTCGCGAGCCTGAAGAAGACGTGCTGGGAGTTGGGAGTGAACTTCTGGGCCTATCTCCAGGACCGAGTGCGAGGGACGGCTGAGATCCCCCGCTTGGCGGCGCTGATCCGCCGGAAGGCGGAGGAGACAACGGCCAGGAAGGCTGCGGCCGCGCACAGCCGGCGTAGGCGGGTGGCGGCGCGGTGGGGGAACGCCGAAGCGATCGCTCCCCGAAACTTCAGCGCCATCCCGGCATGCCGACCAGGCGCGCGCCACGGTTGCCCGGAGTTATTGAGAAGTTACTGCTCCGACGTCTAAAACCTTTACTGCCAAGCCGTTTACGCGATTGTCTTCCCATTTACATATTCTAGCAACATTGGAGTCGCGTTGCCAGCCCTCTCGCCATTGTCGTTTCTGATCTCGGGAGGTTAGCGGATTCCTCGCCTCCCAGACCGGCCCCCTCTTTGTCCGCAACCCACGCGAGCGATCTCCAAACCCGGCGTACCTTCCTTGCTCCTTCAACTCCTGACTTCTCACGACGGGGACGGAAGGTTCATCACGGTGCCCCAAATCTCAGAGAGAAGACCGGGGAATCCATCGGCCCGTAGAGGCTGTTACCATGGATTCGGCTGGCTCCGGCTGGAATTGTTGAGCAGACACCGTTACACTTGTAAGACAACTGATCTGGCGCCTCGATCTTGAAGGAGGGTTGCCCACGATGCCGGATCGTCCGCCAATCGGGATCGCCTCGATGGCCCTTGTCGGCTTCTGTCTGGCCGCCTCATCGGCGAGGACGGAAGACGGCCCGCCCTTGACATCCGCGGCCCGGTCTGCGGCCATGCGCAAGCTGGCCCGGGCGATCACGCTCGCGCCGGCGCCCGCCGGGACAAAATCGGAGCTGATTTCCGAGCCGATCTATCGCTTCGATGACCCGGCTCGGCTATTCTCGGACGGGACGGTCTGGGCCTTCGGCAAGTCGGGACGGCCGGACGCCTTGCTCTGCCTCTCGCTCGAGAAGAACGACAGGGGGCAGCTCAAGTGGATTCATGAGTTGACCTCGCTCTCCGGCGGTCCGATAGCGGCGATCAGCCGGCACGGCTCCGGCCCTTGGGCCTGGAACCCGAAAGAGCCCGGTATCGTCCTCCAGCCGATCCTCAGGGCACAAACGCCAGCCGACGAAGCAGGCAAGCGACTCCGCCAGATGCGCGAGACGGCCCGGCGACTTCAAGGCGTCCGAGTCGCTGGACCCGGCACGCAACGACCCTTCCGACCGGTTCGAACTGCGCCTCCTTCCCCAGCCCGTCCTCCGCTATCAAGATCCGAATCCCGGGTTGGTGGACGGCGCGATCTTCCTGATGGCCTACGGACGCAACCCCGAGATCGCGCTGCTGATCGAGGCGCGTCGCGAGGACAAGGGCGTGCCGGCCTGGTTCTACGGGTTGGCGCGGATTGGAGCGGCCAGGTTTCGCGCGAGCCTCGACGACCGAGAAGTCGCCGACCTCCCCAAGCCGGTCGTCGCGGGATGGAGGAATCCGTACTTTCTGTTCGACCGGCCAGCACTGGGCCGGCTGGATTGATTGAGCGGCCCTATCCAGGAGTGACCTGAGATGGCGATCCCATTCGTCTTGACCGTGATGTTTGCCCAGCATGGCGAACTGCTGGTGGCCCCGCCGTTATCGGAGGACGCCGCTGTGCGCCTGGCCTACATGAAGGGCTCGGTGGCACCTTACCGCATCCACCGGTCGGCCGCCGGGTCGCCGCCATTCCGACTCCTGGCCGATCCGATCTTCCGGCTTGATAATCCCGTGACGAAGGTTAAAGACAGCGCGATCTTCCTCTGGACCGATGCCGAGACGGGCCGACCCGAGGCGACGATTCAGATGTTCCGAGCCCCCACGGGATACTGGATCCACGACTGGACGTCGCTGTCGGCCAGCCCGATCGTGGCTGAGGTCGGCACCAGAGCGAAGTGGCGGCCCAAGCCCGGCCTCCAGTTCCATCCCGTGCCGGAGGCCCCCGCCCCGGCAGCAACCCCCCAGGCACGGCTCCGCCAACTCCGAGCCTTGGCCGAGCAGTTCTCGGCCACGGATGATTTCCTGGGCGAGGGATGGAGCCAGCTCCGGCTCCTGCCGAAGCCCTGGCTCCGCTACGGCAAGGCCGGTTCGGGGGTCGAGGATGGCGCCCTGTTCGCCTTCGCGCTCGGGACCGAGCCCGAGGCCGTCCTCATGATCGAGTCTCGACCCGACCCGGCTGGCGACCTCCGATGGGAGTACGCCTTGGCCCCGATGACTTCTTTCGAGGTCAAAGCGTTTTGGAAGGGCAAACAAGTGTGGACGCTCCCCTGGCGAAAGGCGTCCAAAGACCCGACAGACCCATTCTACGACATGTATTACTCGCAAGAGCCGCAATAATCAGGATCTCCGCCCCGAACCTTCGAGGCAGCGTGCAATTCATCCACATTTGGGATGCCCCCGGTCCTCGGCACCCTGGCCATGCCGAGCATTGTCCACCTGATAGTCCGCCGACGAGTGAAACCCGTGGAACTGTGCGGGAAAAATGGAAGCCTTCTTGATTCAGGAGGAAGACCAATAGGTCTGGGCGATATGTAGAGAATAGTGTGGACTGCCATCGCCGCGCTCGCGAAAACGCGGGTCGGATGCAGAAGGCCCCGCTATGCCCCACGTTCGATAGTCTTGTCCAGGAGCGAGCATGCCTGTTCAGGGAGGGCGAACATTTCCTCAAATCTCGGTTGCAGACGCAGCAAGACCTTTGAATAGGAAGGGACGTGCATCGCGATCGTTTTTCAGTACCGAAGGTGGGACGTGAACCCACACCCCCATGCGGGGACCGGATTTTGAGTCCGGCACGTTGGCCACTTCCGTGGCATTGGGTTCAGGCGGCAATCGCGTTGTATTGCAAGGGTTTAGGGAAAGTCGTGACCACGCTCACATGGTACTCGTGTTGGGTTCGCATGGGCAATATTTTCAGCAAAATTTCAGCAGGGTGGTCCATGCCCATGAGTTGAGCGGTGCTTCTCGTCCTTCGCGAACACGGGCATGCTCTGGACCGCCCGGAGGCTCGGATCCTCGCCCCTGACCTCCCGGTCCTCACCCGTGGACACCTCGAAGACGAACAGGTGTCCTTCTTGGTCGTGGAGTCCTGCTGATCTCGCCGGCTCGATATCGATCGTGGAGCGGGGCGTATCGAAGGGGCTCAGGAACATCCCATTTGCGCGCCCCACCTCTCGCCCCGCGAGAGCTTGGAACAACGGAGCAAGGATACGTTCATAGTTTCGCCAGCGTCCGACCGAATGGCGATAGATCGGCTGGTGGACTTGGGTCAGGCTGGCCGTTCGCACGGGACGACGTGTGGTAGGAAATGCCAGGCAGGCGGGATCCCACTCGAGGCCCAGGAATTGGATCAACCGTCGGGACTGGCACTCGACATCACCGACCAGTTCCTCATATCGCACTTCGAGCCATGAAAGAGGCTGCGAGCGTCTCCAGTGATCGAGGATCCGCTGAAAATCGACCAGGCGCCGCGCGATGTGGTCCGGGTGGTTGGCCCATTGGATCGTGGCGAAACCGGTTTGCCAGCAAGAGACCGCGATGTCACGGACGTCGCGGCTGCAGACGATGACCCGGGCATTCGGCCAGAGCAGCGCGATCAGTCCCAGGAAGTGGATGTTGTCGGGCATCTTGTTAACCACACGGGCAGCCGTGGGAGGGGCCAAGGTTTCCAGCCGTTCGAGGTACCACCGGGCCGCGACTTTCGCCGTGACAGGACCGAGGGCATTCAGCGCGGAGAATGGATCGTCGAAGGGCCAGCCGACCACCTTCGGCAGGCCCTGGAAGATGTGCTGCACATCCGACAACTCGCCGGCGCCATGGACCTGGGGATGAGAGGCGAGGATCTGTTCAACCAGGGTCGTTCCCGAGCGCGGCAAGCCGACGATGAAGACAGGCCAGGGATCGGGGTCGCCCCAACGGCGGCCTCGGGCGAGGAGTTCGGGGGTGAACGCAGCGATGAGCTGGTCGATGAAACTGGAATGTCGGTCGGGGTCATAGATCCGGCCTCGCGCCGCCCACGCGGAGGACTGCAATGCGTTAGCGACCATGAGCAACGGGACGGCAACGGAGTAGAAACCTCTCGCATCCAGGACCCCGGCCAGGGAGAAATGCAGACGAGCGCGGACGCGGTCCTCCAGATACTTCTGGTCCAGAAGTCCTTGCATCACCTGGATGTCGGTGTCGGGCAACCGGCCTCTGAGGATATTGGCCAGGAGACAGTAGGCATCCGCGAACTTGGGTCGGAGGGCCAGCGCTGTGCGAGCCGACTGGCACGCCGGATCGAAATCGCCGCGCTCGGACTGGAGACGCCCCAGTGCAACCAGCGGGGCGGCCTGGGTCGGTTTGATCCGGATCGCCTCGCGGAGGGCCACTTCGGACTCGTCGAGCTGGCCCAGTTCCAGGAGAGCCAGCCCCAAGCCGTAATGGGCCTCGGCGGATTCGGGGTCGGCCGCCAAGGCAAGCCGGTAATGGCGGGCTGCCTCGTCGTGAGCTTCCCGTTCGGCCGCCAGACCTCCACAATTGGCGTGGAACCGTGCCCGGTTCGGCTCGAGGGCCTCCGCCTCCTCGTAGCACCGAGCGGCTTCGCCGTACTGGCCAAGCGTCTGGAGCAATTGACCCATGTTGTAACGGGGCATCACCCGGCGGGGATCCCGTTGCAGGGCGAGCTGGTAGCACGCCCTGGCTTCCTCGAACCGGCCTTGGCGCCGGAAGACATTGCCCAAGTTGTTGATCGCCTGGGGAAGGTGCGGCGCGAGCTCCACCGCCTGACGGCAGAGCGACTCGGCCTCGTCGAGGAGATCGGGATCCTCCATCTCGATCAGGACTTTCCCGAGGTTCGTCAGCGCGCCGGCATTGTTGGGTTCGATCCGGAGGGCGGTGCGCATCGCCTCGCTCGCCTCGCTCGGGCGGCCATATTCCTGGAGGGTGTTGCCCAGATTGATATACGCCGCCGTGAACCCGGGACGCAGCCGGATCGCTTCACGAAACGCAGCCTCCGCTTGGGCAAAGCACCCTTGATCGTGCGCCAGCAGCCCTTGAGTGTTCCATGCGTCCACCAGGGCAGGGTCCAGCGCCAGTGCGCGACGAAGGTGGTCGCTGGCCGCGTCGAATCGTTTCAGGATTCGAAGGACCTCACCGAGGTTAGCATGGAAGCCTGGTGACTCCGGACGGATGTTCACACCCCGCGCGAACAGGTTCGCGGCCTCATCGGCCCGTCCACACTGATACGCCAGGACACCGAGCCCCTCCAGCGCCGGGACGGCATCCGGCTGCCGGCTCAAGACCTCGCGGTAGAGGACCTCCGCCTCGGCCAGTCTCCCCTGGAGATGGAGAGCTTGTGCCGTATCGATTGTTCTGTTTGTTTGCATGTCCCCTTCCTTGGCCTCCCGGATCCACCACGACATCCGGGACGGACCGAGCCTGGTGCAAACCCGCGTAGGTGCACTCTGTATCGACAGATTTACGTAAAGTCAATAACGTATGACAACCCTTACCAAGAATTTATTTTCAAACCATTCATGAGAACATTACTACAAACTAGGTAGATTGGGTGCTTGTCTAACAAGGCGATTGCGTGCATGGCGTGATTTGCGCGGCCGGCTCGCCGCGAATCGAGGGTTTCCCGTATGCCTTTCGATGAGATACGTATTCGAAGCGTCGTCGGAGACTGCTGGCTTTCCCGATGGTTCCTGTGCCAGAATGGCCGAGCATATCTCGTTCCTTCCGACGTGCTCTTCTTATTGATTGTAGGACATTCGAGCCGTCGATGAGAGAAACTAATTGTCTTATTAGACTCATTGCGGATGCGTGGTCGCATTGAACAGTCCTTGCGGTTCGGGCTGGCTGGAGTTGTCGGAATCATGGAGACGGCTTCGGTGCGGTGCAATTAGAAAGGTTATGGTATTTTATAAATGAAGTTTGCTTGTTCTAATTGTTAAAAAATATTTTAAATCATTATGATTGCGCATTAGTATGTGCGCCTGAGGTTGGCCGAGTCGACACGGCAATGTGGACATCCGTCAATTCAGCTTGAGGAGATGTTTTCAGAGTTGGGTCAGGGGAGGAACGGGCCGGATCGCGACGAGGCCGGGAGCGGGATCGATTGGCACCGACGTGACCTCAGCGTTGGTGACGTGTGGTTCTTGTGCCTGGATCAGGAAGTACGACGGGAAACCCCGGACATCCCGGACGCACAGATGCACCACGTGTTCAAGCGGTACTGGGGGAGCCGTTGCCTACAGCCACGGGTTGCCGCCGCACGGTTCGCAACCGGTCCCGAAGAGCGCATGACATCCCCAAGGAGCCATGGTCTCCCGTAGGGTCTGGCGAGAACGTTGTTTTTTTGAAACAAGCGGAAAGAAAAACGCTGTCTTCACGACTCAAAATCGTGTGAACGCCCGCCGGACCGAGGCGGCCTTTCGATTTTTCCCGGATTCCTTGCATTTTTCCGTACAAGTCTCTTGCGTCCCGCATTGCGTCCTCGTACCATACAACAATTGAAGGGATCGAGAGAGACTGCGGACCATCCCCAGTCGATGTTGACTGTTTCAGCCATTGGGAGCCCGACCGATGACATCTCAGAAGAATTCATCCACTCCCCAGTCACCTGAGCTCAGAGGGCTCGCTTGCCGTTCGTGGGGCGTGAGCATGCTACCCGTGTTGATTGCACTGGCCGTCGCTTTCGCGTCACCATCAATTTGTTCGGCCCAGACGACACTGAACCTCGGCCAGGCCGGTGGATATCAGTTGTTCGTTGAAAACGATTTTGTAAACATTTCCAATTCGATGATCTCCGCTAATGTAGGGATCGGGGCCAATTTCTCCTTCGGCGGGAGCGCGACGACTATCCAAGGGGCTGTTTACCTCGATAACGACCCTACGAACTACTCATCCCCGGGGACTGTGATGGGAGGAACCGTAACGACGAACCTGTCCCAGGCCATTACGGATGCGACCAAAGCCGCTAGCACCGCTGCGGGTTTGAACAGTACCAATGCCAACGTCCTCACTCTCACTGGACCGTCACCAACCAACGGCGTTTACAACGGCAACTACGAGGTCGTTGGCGCCTCAACCAATGGCGGCGAGAATGTCATCAATTTCTCGACGTTGTTTAACATGAGTGGGGGTACGATCACGATCCAAGGTACTGCCAACGAGCAGTTTGTCTTCAATTTCTCACAAGGCTTTGAAATCTCGAATACCAAGGTCATCTTAGAGGGTGTATCGGCGTCGAATGTCTTCTTCAACATTGGCGGCGGTGGTGGTGTCGGGTTGAACAACAGTGCGTTCTCCGGCACGATTTTGGACATGAGTAACACTGCTATGAGCATTGATAATGACTCGATCAATGGCTCTATTGTCACAAACGGCTTCGCGGATATTTCGTCCACCTCCATCACTCCCGAGCTTCCCACATTTGTCATGGGCTGCCTCGCCTGCCTTCTCCTGACCGGCAAAGCAGGCTTCGATCAACTCAAGCGGCGGCGAGCTACTCGCTCTGCTCTTCCCCAACCCTGACGGCCTTGGATTTCGTGGAGTCGTCGTCCACTTCGACGACTCCATTCAGGCGTTCCTCGCGGTCTGAGTCCTTGTGCCCATCGCTCGAGAATGGCACGGAACCAAGGCGATTACTTCCTACCTATACCCAGTTCGAGCATTCGGTTCGACGACCGAGCATCTAAGACGCAAACTCCAACCGTCAACTCATTTCACTCGTTCCCACGTGCGCGGGGGAGATCTCGACCTGGGACGCTCTCCATCTTCTTACAGCGTGCCGTGTGCGTAAGGCTACCGGCGGAAATTGTATTACCCAAGATACGATCGGGGCCATAGCAGCCCGAAGCGCCAGCGAGGGTCGTCGTAAGTCCTTGCATCACAAGAGAAAAGACCCTCGCTGGCGCGTCGGGCTGGTACAAGCAGTCTCCGCGCTATCGGTGGTTGCGGGTGAGCTTTGGGCTCATCTGGGGAAACTGGTGGGGCTCTGTCGTTCACGGAGACCGGGCAGGCCAATCTCCTTAGCGCTCAACGAGTTGCGATGGGCTGCACGGCAACTACAGGAGCGAACCACCAATTTCCCCAGATGAGCCGAGCTTTCACCCGCCTGTCGCCTGAGTCGATGAAGCCATCGAGCATCCGGGGAAAGGATGGCAGGTCGCACTCGGTAACCCGTGGGCGCAAGTCTTGTTCTCCGTGCTACAAGCGTTACTTCAGGCGTATTGCCGCTAAGCCCAAATCAGTTCGCCGCTTGATGGGTCCCAGACACAATTGCGGATCCTCCCACACACTTTTCTCAACCCATGTCCCAAAGCTATCGTGAACGCCGTAGATGTCTGTGCAGGGAGGCTGACTGAGGATCCGTCGCCGAGTGGGCTGTGAGTTGCGAAAACTCGTTTGTGAAGACGAGCCGCGACAACACCGTATCGCCCTGCTTATGATAATGGTGCAGGATGACCTCGGATGGATTAGACCCTGCACGGGCCAGAATGAGGCATTTTCCGTTTCTGCGGGTTATGCTGCATCCGCGTAGTCGACGGTAAGGCGGGTCATTCTGCCTGAGAACGGATCCAAAGGGGCGCACCATGGCTTGGTTTCGCGTGCAGTTGACCGACGAGGAGCAGCGGATCGTCCATGAGGAACGGGTCTTCCACCCCCACCCCCGGGTCCAGGAAAAGATGCTGGTTCTCTGGTCATTGCATTGCGGACTGACGCGCCAAAAGGCGCCGAGGTCGCCGGGGTCGGACGAGCCACCGTCCCACGCGACCTCGCCGCGTTCCGAGACGGGGGCTGGGACGGCTTGCGGCAGTGGGACGTCACAGGGCCGGTGAGCGAATTGGCCGCGTATCGGGACCAGATTCGCGCGTCGTTCGAGGCGAGCCCCGTCTGTACCATCGCCGAAGCCTGCGAACGCCTCTACCAACTGACCGGACTGCGGCGCAGCCCGACGCAGGTGCGGAAGTTCCTCAGGGACCTGGGCCTGAAGTGGCAGCGCACCGCGCCATCCCTGTGCCACCCCAGAAGAGCTTGGCCGAGCAGATCGCCATCCAGGCGGATTTTCTCGACACCGAGCTGAAGCCGGTCCTGGACGCCGCTCAAGCGGGGCAAGGCCATGTGTTCTTCGTCGATGCGGCCCATTTCGTGTTCGGGACCTTCTTGTGTTGCCTGTGGTCGTTCACCCGAATCTTTGTGCGCGCCGCTTCGGGTCGTCAACGGTTCAACGTGCTGGGGGCGTGGAACGCGATCACCCACCAACTGATCAGCGTGACCAACACCACGGTCGTCAACACCGAGACGATGTGCCAACTCCTCCGGAAGATCGCTGCGTCGGGGCTCACCGGGCCGATCGCGCTGGTGCTGGACAATGCCCGCTATCAACGCAATGCCGTGGTTCAGGCGTTGGCGTCGCAGCGGGGAATCACCCTGTTGTATCTGCCGTCGTACTCGCCGAACCTGAACCTGATCGAACGGCTGTGGAAGTTCATCAAACGGCGTGCCATGTACGGCCGATACCACCCGACGTTCGCCGATTTTCAAGTGGCCATCCAGCAGACCCTCGACGGCCTTCCGACGATCCATGCCGAACAACTGAAGACGCTGATGACGCTCAAGTTCCAGACGTTCGAGGATGTCTCGCTCTTGGCCGCTTAAGGTATAGCCGGCGGCACCCCACGTCTCATCTCAGTTTCGAAACTCAGGGAGCCCGCCCAGCTAGAAGATATCCGGATTAATATGAAAAAGCAATTAAATATCCGCCTTATGATCTGGATTGTGGTTCCGGCGATCGCGCTGAGGTGCCGGGGTGTCGGGGTTACATCGCCTGCAGGTGAAGCGCAACGCAGGCGCCTTGTTAGAGCGAGCCGATCGGGAGGAGAGAGAGGGGAACCTGGTCAAAACCGAGGAAAATCTGCGCCTCTTCCTCGGCTACGAGCCTAACCACACCGACGCCCTGGCAAAGTATGGCGCGATCCTTGCATCTCTGGCTCGAACCGTCGAGGATCGGATTCGCGCCGTTCAGAGTCTTGAGCAGGTGCTCCGCCGCGACGCGAATCGCCCCGAGATCCGGCGCCAGATCGTCGATTTGGCCATGGGCCTGGGCTGGTACCCCGTCGCTCGCACCCATCTCACTATCCTGCTCGATCCCGGACGGCCGATTGGCGATCCTGATGGAGGACCAACGGCCGCTCAGAAGGGTGAGCTGGAATTCCTGCTGTCGGTTTGTTCAGAGAACCTTCACGACGATCGAGGTGCCGCTCTCCACTATAAGAAGGCGATCGCGCTGGCGCCCCAGCGGATCGAGAGCTACGTCCGACTCGCCAAACTGCTCCGAGATCGTCTGGCCGACGTCGAGGGGGCGGACCGGGTCATGGACGCTCGCGAGGTCAAGGACGGCCTGATCGCCGCCAACGGTCGATCGTTCCGCGCGTACCTCGAGCGAGGGCTTTACCGGAGAAGGAACGAGATCGAGGGATCGGATGCGGACGTGGCCCACGCGCTCGAGTTGGCGCCGCAGGATGCCGACGTGCTTCTGACAGCCGCGGCATTCGCCGCAGGCCGAGGCGATTTCGAGGTGGCCCGTCGCCACCTCTCGCTCGGCCAAGAGCGGCACCCCCAGAACTGGCGGATATCGAGTGCACTGGCCTTGGTTGAAAAGAAGACCGGGCAACTCGACAAAGCCGAGGCCTGCCTGCGTCGTGGCGTTGACGTGACGGTTGATCGCGGGGGGCGTAGTCAGCTCCTCTGGCTGCTCGCCGACGCACTGATCGACGAAAGGAAATGGGCCGAGGCGAGAAGGGTTATCGAACAACTGGGACAGACCTCGGTCCGGCCCGAGCTCCTCAAGTATCTCGATGCGCGAATCTGTGTCGGTGAGCTGAGATGGATCGAAGCGACGAGAGTGCTGGAGGTGATTTACCCCCTCCTCGAAGCCGGATCGGAGCTGGCCTACCAGGCGAACCTGCTCCTCGGTTTTTGCTTCGAGCGATTGGCGGACAACGATCGACGCGAAATCGCCTTCCGACGGGCAATCACTCTCGATCCGGGTCGCGTGGAAGGTCACATCGGACTGGCCGCAACCCGGGAGGCCACGGGGAAGCTCGACGAAGCCATCGACGAATATCGTAGGGTGTTCGATCGGGCACCGATTGTGGGCATGGCCCTGGCCCGACTCCTGATCCTCCGCAATCTGCACCGCCCGGCGGCACAACGCGATTGGAAGGATGTCGAACAGGTCCTCCAACAGGCAGCTCGGTCATGCCCGATTCGACGGGGGTGACGATCTTGCGGGCCGAGACTCTCGTGGCCCAGAGTCAGCCCGGGCGCGCGCGGGACCTGCTCAAGGCGGCCAGGGACGCGCAGCCGGACCGAGTTGAGCTCTGGACCGCCCTGGCCGAACTGGCCGATCGATATGAGACTGCCGAGACCGCCCTGGTGATACTGCAAGAAGCCGAGAAGCGGTTGGGCCATCGTGTCGAGGTGCAGCTCGCTCGGATCCAGCACTGGGCGAACCGCGGGGGAGCCCAAGCGCCACCGTCATTAGCCCAGCTCGAGCACGATCTCGCGAGCTGGACTGCGGCCGACCAGGAGCCTCTCCTCCGAGGGCTGGCCGACGCGTATCTTCGGATCGGCGACGCCGTTGCAGCAAGTCGCGTCTTGAGTCAGTTGGTCGAGCGACGCCCGGGGGACTTGGGTCTCCGTTTCACCCAGTTCGAGCAGGCACTCCGGTCCGGCGATGATGCGGCAATGCGGCTGATCTTGGACGAACTCCGGGCCATCGAAGACGATCCACAAACCCCTGAGAGAACGGAGGGGGTCCTCTGGCGCTGCGGCCAGGCTCGTTACTTGGTCTGGTCGTCTCGCAAGCAAGGCCGCCGCACGATCGAGCCGAAGGTGCTCGGCGAAGTTCGCCTGCTCCTGGCCGATGCCGGGAATCAGCGACCCTCCTGGCCTCAGGTTCCGCTCATCCTGGCCGAGGCCGATGACCTGGCCCACAATCCCGAGGGTGCGCTCCGTGATTATCTCAAGGCGATCGATTTGGGGATGACTGACCATTTCGTCGTGCGCCGGGCCGTCGAGCTTCTGTTCGAGCTCCGACGGTTCGAGCAAGCCGATGGATTGATCCGGAAGTGGCAGGAGCAGGGCTTCGGGGCGGGCGATCCCCAACTCCAACGTTTGGCGGCCGAGGTCTCGCTGCGGGTCAACGACCCGGCACGGGCGCTGGAACTGGCGAGACAATCCATCCCGCCAGGGTCGAAGGACTATCGCGATCACCTCTGGCTCGGCCAGTTCTACTGGGCAGCCGGAGAAGCCGCCAAGGCCGAGCCCGAGCTTCGACGTTCGGTGGAACTCGGCGGCAGCGCCGCCGGAGACCTGGGTGACGATGGTTCGATTCCTTGCCCGGACCGGAGCCCCGGAAAAGGCCAAGGCCGTGATCGAGCAGGCGCGTCGCCAACTCGCCAGCGATCAGGCCGCCCCGGCCTTGGCTCGATGCTACGCCGAACTCGGCGAGATGGACCAGGCTCGCGCTCAGTTTCGGGCGGCTCTTGCCCGGAAGCCCGATGATATTCCCACGATCCGTGGCGCAGCGACCTTTGCTCTGGCCTCGGGTAAGCTTGGGGAGGCCGAGGCCGATTTGCTCAAGATCATCGACCTCAAGGACCAGGCGCCGGACGATGCGGCCTGGGCTCGCCGCCTCCTGGCGACCGTGCTCGCCGCCGCTGGCGATCACCACCGCGCTCTGGAGCTGGTCGGCCTGGCGGATGAAGGGGCATCCTACATCCCCGGTCCTGACGAGCCGGCCGAGGAGCTTCGTGCCCGGGCATCCGTCCTGGCCGTACGGGACAACCGGGTCGCGCGTCGGGCGGCAATCCGCATCCTCGAATACCTCGCCGATCGGGAGTTCGACGACGTCGGACGACCGATACCGACTCGCCCAGACTTTACGATGCCGAAGGGGATTGGTCCAGGGCCCAGATTCAGATCCGCAGCCTGCTGGCCAGCGATCCAACAAACCCACTCTACATGGCTTATGCCGCACGTAGTCTGCTTCGCCACGGAATGATCGACCCAGCACAGTCCTTCGTGGACACCCTGGAGAAGCAGAACCCAGAGTCTCCCGCGACGGCGGAATTAAAGGCGCGGTTATTGAAACTAAGAGGTCGACCTGATGAGGCAGTCGGACTCTTGAAATCGTTGGTCCAAAGGAGGCCGGAACAGGTCGGAAACGTTGCCGCCGTGCTTGAGGATCTGGGCCAGATGACCGCGGCCGAAGCGTTCTACCGCCAGTTCGCCGCCCGGCCCGGTCAAACGCGATCGATCCTGGCCCTGGCTGGATTCCTCGGCCGTAGGGGGCGATTGGCCGAAGCGATCGATCTCTGTGAGAAGGCCTTGTCATCGTGCTCTCCCGAGATGGTTGCCGAAACGACGGTCGCCTTACTCTACTCGGCCCCCGCTGATCCGGTACAATGCCGTCGCGCGGCGGAGTTGATCGAACGAGAGTTGAACGAGAAGCCCCGCAGCGCCGGGCTGCTGTTCCATCTCGGCAACATCCGGAGCCTCGAGGGACGCTACCAGGAGGCAGAGGAATTCTATCGGCAATCCCTCGCGACCGAACCGGCGAACAGCGGCCCACTCGCCAACCTGGCCTGGCTGCTTGCGCGGCGGGACGGCAAGGGAAGAGAGGCCCTTGAGCTGGTCGCAAGGGCTATGAAGCTGGACGGGCCAGCCCCCGACCTGCTCGATACCCGGGCGGTCGGCTATCTGGCCGCCGGCCGCAGCGACCTGGCAATCCGGGATCTCGAGGACGCGATCACCGTGCGTGCCACCCCGCTGAAATACGTCCACCTTGCCCAGGCATACTTGATGGCTGAGAGGCGAAAGGACGCACATGCAGCCCTTCAAACCGCCCGGAACACGGGACTCAGCCCGGAGAAGCTCTCGCCGTTGGAACGAGAGAACTGCGAACGCTTGTTCAGAGAGGTGAGCCGAGAATAATGGATCTCGACCTCGAAACCCCCTCCCCGAGTCCCACCCCCTCTCGGTCCGCCTCCCGGCACGGGGACGGAACCGATTCCGTCGCGATCCCGATGGTCGCTAACGGGGTTGAGACAGCCCTCTATTCTGGGACGGACTGCGGCCGATCCTTTCCTCCATTTCGCCGGGCCCGGCGGGAATCCTCGCGGGCTTGATCGGCCTGATCTGGCTGTGGTCCTACTGGCCGACGCTGGGGGAGATGGCGCGACGATGGTCGCACGATCCTCGGTATTCTCACGGCTATCTCGTCGCGCCGTTTGCCCTTTACCTCCTCTGGACCCGTCGCCGGCTTCGGCCCGACCATGCCGGACCACGCTGGCCCGGGCTGATCGTGCTGGCGGGTGCAGGCACGTTGAGGTTGCTTGGCGTTTATACCTACTTTTCGTGGCTCGACGCGATCTCACTCCTTGTCTCGCTTACCGGGCTCGTTATCCTGTGCGGCGGATGGGCCGCCCTGCCATGGGCGTGGCCATCCCTCGCATTCCTCATTTTCATGGTCCCGCTTCCCTACCGTGCCGAGACGGCGCTGGGGTTCCCGCTCCAGCGAATAGCAACGGAGGCAAGCACCTACGCGCTGCAAGTCTTCGGCCTGCCGGCATTCAGCTCCGGCAATACGATCGTCATCGACAGTTACCGGATTGGGGTCGTGGACGCCTGCAATGGACTCGGGATGTCCTACATGTTCCTGGCCCTCTCGGTCGCGACGGCCATCATGGTCACTCGTCCTCCTATGGACAGGCTCTTGCTCATCCTCGGCGCGATCCCGATCGCACTGCTCGTGAACGTGGCTCGGATCGTAGCGACCGGCCTGCTGCATGTGGTCATGGGGAGGCGGGTGGCCGACACGGTCTACCATGACCTGGCCGGATGGCTCATGATGCTGCTGGCCCTGGCTATCCTCTTCATCGAGTGTCGATTGCTCTCACACCTCTTCATCGAGATCGACGACGATCGCGCGAGTCGAGCTGACCCCAGGGAAGAATTCACGAGGAGGCGTGAACCGGCCGTTCCGAAAGTGAAAAAGTCGCCAGTGATCCCCGTCATGATCGGGACCGTGCTGGTCGTCGGATCGGCGATCATCGATGGTCTCTGGACGGGCCGCTGGAAGGACTCGGAAGAACGGAAGCTCGCCGTCCGCCATCTCGATCGCGTTCCCATGACGATAGGCGATTGGGTCGGTCGAGCCGTGGCGGTGGACCCGCGGGAGCTCGTGGCCGCGGAACTCGATGGTGGTGTGATGCGGCGTTATGAGAACACCCGGACCCGGAGGGCGATCACCTTACTCATCGTCTGCGGACGACCCGGACCGGTCTCCCTCCATACCCCCGAGGTCTGCTATCCCGGTGTCGGATATGAGATGGCTCAGGAGCGTCCGGAAACGCTCTCCGTTCCAGTTGGTCTCCGTGGAGGATCGGGCCGAGTTTTCTCGTGCCGACTTCGAACAGCACTCCACGTTCCCGCCCGATCGCATCCGGATCTACTGGTCCTGGAAGGCGAAGGGAACCTGGAGCGTTCCGTATAGCCCTCGGGTTACGTTCGGATCCCAACCGGTCCTGTACAAGATTTACCTGATCCACCGGATAAGCGGGGGCATCGAAGTCGCTGAGGACGCCTCCTTCGCGGGTTTTCTCCAACAGCTCCTGCCCGAGCTGGATAAGGCGCTGGATCCACGTGGCGATGTGCGTCTCCCGCGGTGACTCGAAGATACGAGTCTGACCCGAATGGCACGTCCTGTAGCTCTAACCTGCTCTGCGCAAAGCGGCTTGGGCTTGCCGCCGGGGTATGGTCAACAACGGGTACGGCTTGGGCCGGCGCTTCTTGGCCCGGGGTTCCACCCGGTCGGGGCGATACCCCACCGTGTCGGCAGCGATCGAACTCAACAGGATGGTCCACAACCACTGCCGTTGCTGGGGCGTTCCCTCCCGCAGACCCACGGCGAACTCCTGTAACGTCTGCAACGCCCCTTTGAAACTCACGTGCCGCGGATCGCGCCCGTGCTCCCGCGACGCCGCCACCATCAACGCCCGGATCACATTGTATCCCAACAACATCATCCAGATCTCCTTACGCACCATCTCCGGGGTCTTGCACCGTAGCATGTCCATCCCCAGCACGATCTTGATCGACCGCAAATCCAGCTCCGCATGCCACCGCTGGCAGTACAACATGCCAAGATCCAATTTTATGTACATCTCTGGATCCAAGAGGGTCGTGGCCAGATCCAGCACGCGGGTGCGGAAGCCCGGCTTCCCCACGTGAATTCGCACCTGACGATTCTCCATCGTCTCAGGAATTTTATGGTAAACATCTTCACTCATCCACTCCGGTCGCGCCGGCCGCAACCATTCCACGATCTGATCCTCTTTGCCCAACCGCCGGCCGCGCCGGAAGTCGCACGGCCGCCGCTGATGCAGCCGGAACACGCTGTCCACACCCCGCTGTTTTAGCATCGCAATATCGAAATAAGAACAATAGTAGCGATCACCCAGGACCACGTCATCCGGCTCGAACGCATCGTCCCAAAGGCTACGAAACCAGGCGTTTTCCCCGGTCTGCTTCCCTGGGTACTTGCCCAGGGCCACCTCCAGCGCCGACCCGGTGGCCAGGCTGAAGATCACCACGAAGCGGAGGATCGGGAAACCTAGGCCGGGCTCCTGGGACGCGAGTTGGGGATAGGCCTTCTGGTTGGCCAAGGTATCGGTCATGATCGCGGTGCTGCCGTCTGATCAGCGACAATTAGAATTCCCCCCCAGCGACAATTAGAATTCCCTCCTCCCTCGCCTTTCTGTTCACTACTGAAAAGTCGCTCCTTTCTCGCTTCTCTGTTCACTATGCGGTCTCCTCCTGAGTCAGGAGGCAACCGCCATGAAAACGGACCGCCAAGTTATCAAGCTTCGCCAGCTTCTCGGCCAGGGAATGCCGCTCTACCGTGCGGCTTGGAAGGTGGACATGGACGCCAAGACCGCTCGAAAGTACCGACAGTCTGATCACTTGCCCAGTGAATCCTTGACCCCAAGATCCTGGCAGACCCGGGAGGATCCGTTCCAGGACGTTTGGCCCGAACTCGAGGATCTGCTGCGAGCGCCATCCCGGGCTCCAAGCCAAGACCCTCTTCGAGGATCTCCAGCGGCGGTTCCCAGGCCGGTTTCCTGACGGCCAGCTCCGCACCTTGCAACGGAAGGTCAAGGCGTGGAAGGCCGTCGCCGGTCCGCCCAAGGAGGTGTTCTTCGATCAGGTCCACACGCCCGGCCAGCTCGGCGCCTCCGACTTCACTCACATGAACGATCTGGGGATCACGCTGGCCGGTCAGCCGTTCGATCACATGATCTATCACTTCATTCTGACCTTCTCCAACTGGGAGACGGGGACGGTCTGTTTCTCCGAGAGTTTCGAGAGCCTCAGCCAAGGTCTGCAAGACGCCCTCTGGGAACTGGGAGGGGTTCCCCAGATGCACCGTACCGATCGACTCACCGCCGCGGTGAACAACCTCGGCGACCGCGATCTCTTCCAACAACGCTACCGCGCCCTGCTGGCTCACTATGGCTTGAAAGCTCAAGCCATCAACGCCCGTCAGGCGCACGAGAACGGAGATGCCGAACAGAGCCATTACCGCCTCAAACAAACGATTGATCAGGCCCTCATGTTGCGCGGCAGCCGCGACTTCGACGACCGGGCGGCCTATGTGCAGTTCCTCCGCGAGTTCTTCGCGCGGCGGAATCGCGGCCGTACCGAGCGGTTCGCTGCCGAACGACCCCACTTGAGCGATCTCCCCGCGCGGCGCGTCGACGCCTGGCATCGGCGTCGGGTGCGAGTGACCCAGGGGAGCACGATCCGAATCCTCAACAACATCTACTCGGTGCCAAGTCGATTGATCGGTGAACACGTTGATGTGATGTGATGGCGGAATGCCTGGAGGTGTGGCGCGGCGCCGTGCTGGTCGAGCGAGTCCCCCGGCTGCGCGGCCGAGCAGAAGCATGAGATTAATTATCGACACGTGATTGATTGGCTGGTTCGTAAGCCGGGGGCCTTCGCCGCCTATCGCTACCAGGACGCGATGTTCCCGACCGGGCGATTTCGCCGGGTCTACGATGCCTTGCTCGAGCACAGCCCGACCCGTGCCGCCAAGGATTACCTGCGAATCCTGGAGCTGGCGGCCAAGGAGTCCGAGGCCGGGGTCGACGCGATCCTGGGCCGGCTCTTGGAGGTGGCGCGCCCGATCACGCCGACGGTCGTCGTCGAACAGTTGCGTCAGGACCTCGGCCTACCGCGGGCGATGGAGGTGGTGGTCACGACGGTCGATTTGTCGACCTACGATCTCTTACTCGAAACCGGGGAGGATTTCCCATTAGCAGATCATCGGACATGCATGAGAACCTGACGGATTGTCTTCGGGAGCTCCATCTGCCGACGATCCGACGCGATTACGAATCGGCGGCCCAGCGGGCTCGTCAAGAGTCGATGAGTTACGAGCGTTACCTGCTCGACCTGGTGGAGCACGAATGCGAATCGCGGCGTTCGGGCCGGATCGAGCGCCTGTTGCGAGAATCGAGGTTGTTGATGGAGAAGAGCCTGTCGACCCTGGACCTGAAGCGGCTGCCGCACAAGGCGGCGCAGCAGGTGCGGTCCCTGCTAGAAGGCGGCTTCGCAAGCCGACATGAGAACGTGCTCATTTTCGGAAATCCCGGCTCGGGGAAGACGCACGTGGCGTGCGCGATCGGCCAGGAATTGATCCGCGCGGGAAGGAAGGTGATGTTCGCGACCTGCGGCCTGATGGTGCAGGACCTGCTGGGGGCCAAACGGGACCTGAAGCTGCGGGGATTTCTCAAGAAGATTTCCCGATATGAGGTGCTGATTCTTGACGATATTGGATACGTCCAGTACAGCCGCGAAGAGATGGAGGTGCTCTTCACCCTGCTGGCGGAGCGGTACGAGCGCGGGAGCGTGATTCTGACGAGCAACCAGCCGTTCTCGGGCTGGGAGTCGATCTTCAAGGACCCGATGACGACGGCCGCGGCGATCGACCGCTTGGTGCATCACAGCGTGATTCTGGAACTGAATGTTCCCAGCTACCGGGCGGAGCAGGCCAAGAAGTCGCGTCAGTCCCCAACGGAACCCACGAATCCAAGCAAGGAGGGATGAACGGAAGCAATTCGATCAGACCGTCGAGGGTGAAGGGACCACAGAGGCGAGCCGAAGGGGCTTGTACAGTATCCCCAAGAAAGGGCTTGTACACTATTCCCCGAGACGGGAATTCTAATTGTCGTCAGCAGGGAATTCTAGTTGTCGCTAATCAGCCGTCAACCACCTTGACCCGGCGACCGCACCACCACCAGTCCTCGGGGGCCTGCTGGTGCGACGTCAAGCCCACCAGGCGCATCAGCCGCTTCAGCGCCGATTCCGGCAGCCGCGCCCGGGCCTTGCAATAGGGACTGGTGTCCTCGTCGTCGAGCTTCTGACCGCGGAGTCCCATCCAGGCCGACAACCGCTTGACTGCGGATCGGCAGGAGCGATCGGGGCTGAGCACCTGCCAGAAGAAGGCCCAGAAGGTCAGCCACGGGGTGTAGACGATCGATTTCCAGAGGCCGCCCTCGTCGCGAAGGACCTGCTTGATGGTGGCCTGGGGCAGGACGGCCTCGAGGCCCAAGTCGGGTGGAGTGGGGGGCTGAGTCTGGAGACGATGGAATTGGAACCGGAGCCGCGGTGTGGCACACTGAGCCATGGGAGACCTCCTTGCGGATTTTGGGGTCTAACGACACCTCCATCATCCGACAAGAGAGGTCCCTTTTCACCCCCCGGCGACCATCCAATGGCTCATGAGGGCTTCTGTGCCCTATGGAATTCGTGGTGACATGGCGCAACAGTGCTGGCAACCTAAACTTACGTCTACAGGACGTGCCATTCGAGTCTGACCCGGGAGCGAGACCCGGCCGGGACACGAGCAGAGGATCGAGGGAGAACATGTTGTCAATAAACCCGAACCTTTACGAACCTGAGGCTCTCCTCAACGGGGCAGTTTCCTCCAAGACCGCCCCTGTTTCTCGGCTCTCGTCGCGACGGTTCGCATCCCTCCGCCGGTCCCGTTGGTTCCCCTCAGGTCCAACGGGGTCACAACGACTTGGACCCCACTCAGTACGAGCTCTCGTTTTCTCGGTGCTCGGTTTCCTCGACGACCGAGATCCTGCGAAGCGGATCGTTCCGAGTTGGACTCGACCCTCCCCTGTCAGGGACGGCTCCTCCCAGGCCGCATCGACTGAACAAAAAAACCAGTGTACATGGCTGGCGGTTCCTCCCCTTCACACCAGCCGTTGCGAGGTCTTCCGATCCAGCCTATTATTAACTAATCTCCGACGCCGTGAACGGCTCCTCCCAGGCCGGTTCACTGAACAAAACAACTAATGAACACGGACGCCAATTCCTTCCCGGGACTCACGCTCTGGGCTCACACTGTGGACCGCGCCGTTCGCGTCACACCGGTCCATCGATCCGAAGCTCGCCGTAGTGAGTGAACCCGAACCGTTACAAGTCCGAAACTCGCTCCGATGGCGGTTTCCTCCACGTCCGCCAGGCCTGCTGGGGTCTCGGATCAAACCCCATGACCGACTAGTTCTCGCTCCGGCTCCGACGCGGGTCCCCTCCCCCCAATCCGCAGGACGGGAGGGACCTCGGATTCCGCTTCGGGCCGACCGGTCCACACTAACCGCGAAGGCCGGTACCCTCCCCAGCCGACAGGGGCTCTTGCGAGAGTCTCGGGCCGTCGCCACCACGATCGGGCCGTCCCCTCCCCGACGACCGCACAGGGATGAGCCAGACACACCCTGCGCCGACGCGATCTTCGCTCCCGCCACGGCGGCGGTTTCCTCCAGGGCCACCAACAATAAAGTAAGTATCATGTTAATAGGTGATCACAATACACAATTCACATAAAAATATCCGAGGGCTTCCTCCGCGACCTCCGGGGCTGAAGAATCACGCCGGCCGCCGTGGCTCCGGCCCCAAGGACCTCCCCGCGCGCCGCCTCACGACCTCCCATTGAGACCGTCCTCCAGGTCCCGTAGCCGGTCGTTCCGACCCCGGATGTTCAACACATGGCACGAATGGAGCAATCGATCCAAGATCGCTGACATGATCACATCATCCCCGACCAACATCTCCGGCCAGTCCTTGATCGCCTTGTTCGACGTGATGCACAGCGAGCCCCGTTGATAGCGGTCGCTCACCAGCCGGAAGAACAAGTTCGCCTCCTCGCGCGTGAAGTGTGAAGTGGACCCCTAAAACTGGACCACTCGGGGTGTTAAACTGATCAGAGATCACTGTTCCATCCCGAGGAGCATCATGACAGGCACACGCAAGCGACATTCGGCAGCCTTCCGGGCTCGGGTCGCTCTGGAGGTCGCCAAGCAGACCAAGACTCTGGCCGAGCTGGCCACGACCTTTCACGTCCACTCGGTCCAGATCAGCCAGTGGAAGACGCAACTCCTGGACGGGATTGAGTCCCTCTTTCAGGACGGACGCCGCCGCGACCACGACGACAGCCAGGCGATCCAGGCCGAGCTTTACGAGCAGATCGGCCGGCTCAAGATGGAGGTCGAGTGGTTGAAAAAAAAAGCTGCCCGCTGCGGCTGACCTCAAGCGGCCCCTGATCGATCAATCTGATAGTCATATGAGTATCCGTAGACAATGCAAACTGTTGGGTCTCAACCGATCGAGCTACTATCTCTCACCGGCTGTCGCGTCGGAGGAGAACCTGCGCTTGATGCGGCTGATCGACGAGCAGTTCCTCAAAACCCCGTTCTACGGCAGCCGGCGGATGACGGCGATTTTGGAGCGTTCTGGGGAGACGGTCAATCGCAAGCGGGTCCAGCGGCTCATGGCTTTGATGGGCCTGGAGGCGCTCTTCCCCAGGCCGCGGACCACCACCATCGCATCGGACGCGCGGGTCTACCCGTACTTGCTCCGCGATCGGGTGCTGACCCACGTCAACGAGGTCTGGAGTTCAGACATCACATATATTCCAATGCGTCATGGTTTCATGTACCTGACAGCGGTGATCGACTGGTTCAGCCGGTATCTGCTCTCGTGGCGGCTGTCGAATATACTGGAGGGGCGATTCTGCCTGGAGGCCCTCGACGAGGCGTTGTCGCTGGGCCGGCCGGAGATCTTCAACACCGACCAGGGGTCCCAGTTCACGGCACAGGAGTGCACCAGCCGCCTGGAGGAGGCCGGGATTGCGGTGAGCCGGGACGGTCGGGGGCGGGCGTTGGACAACGTGTTCGTGGAGCGGCTGTGGAGGAGTGTAAAATACTAAGATATCTACATCAAATAATATGAACGAGTTCCAGAGCTAGAGTCGGGCTTGAGGTCCTACTTCTGGTTCTACGATGAGGAGCGTCCCCATCAATCACTCGATTACCGGACGCCAGGCGAGGTCCATCGGGCCGGGTTAAACGGGGGGCTGAAGGGGGAAAAGCCTTAACAAATGCAGGTGGCCTGAGTGGTCCACCTTTTGGGGTCCACTATAGGTCTCGAAACCCACCTCGTCGATGATCACCAGACCCGCCTTCATGTACTTCTTCCCCTTGAGGCGCGTCGGCGGCATCTCGGCGTCCTTGCGCATCGCGTGCAGCAGCTCTTCCAACCGGAAGAACGCCACCGAAAAACCCGACTCCACGGCCCGGACCCCCAGTGCGATGGCCAGGTGCGTTTTACCCACTCCGGGCGGGCCCAGGATGAGCAACCCCTGCTTCTCCCGCAGCCAGGCGCCGGTCGCCAGCGCCTCCAGCTTGGAGCGCTGCACCGCGGGCTGGAACGCGAAGTCGAAGTTCGCCAGGGTCTGCCCCGTCGGTAAACCGGACAGCCGTAGCGAGGTCCGAATCCGCCGCTCCTCGCGGCGCTCCAGTTCGTCGCGGAGCAACTCCTCCAACAAAGCCGGCGTCCCCAGGTCGTCCTTGACCGCGCGGGTCAAGATCGCCGGCAGCGCCGCGGCCGCGAACTCCAACCCCAGCTTCACCAGTTGGTCCACCAGCAGGCCCACGTCGGCCGTGGCCGCCTTTCCCGGCAACGCCGCGGGCCGCTCCGGCTCGTGCGAACCCCCTCTGATCGTCGTCATCGGGCCACCTCCGCCAGTGCGGCAGAGAGATCCACAGGCCGTCGCTCCACCGGCAGGGACGCCAGCTCCGCCAGCCTCCGCGCCATCCGCCCCAACGACTTGGGCGGCATCACTCCCTCGGTCCCCGGCCCCTGGTAGCACGCCGGATCGATCAGGATCCGCTCGGGCGTGTGCCGGGGGTACGACACCAACACGATCCCCGTCTGAGGGTCGAGCACCTGCACGCGATCCGAACAGCCGCGGACCTCGACCGCGCGGCCCACATAGGTGAAGGGAACTACATAACACCGACCCTCGAAATGAACCGAGCAGTCCTTGTGCACCGGCGCCGTGCGGACCAGGTCGAACGGCTCGGGAAGCAAGGCCGGCAGCGGTCGCAGGAACGGCTTCTCCGCCTCCCAAGTGGCGGCCACGGACAGGCCAGTCGCCGGACAGATCCGCCGGGCCGCGTCGGCCGCCAGAGTGGCGTCCGTCCAACTTTGCAAATCGGTCAGGCCGTCGAAGGACCGACGGTCCACGGCCAGGCGTTTCCACACGCCCACCCGGCGCTCGGTTTTCCCTTTCTGTTCGGGCGGCGCGAACCTCACAGGCATCGACGTGAAAACCCAAGGACTTGGCATAGGTTCGGTACTGCTCATTGACCTGGCCCCAGACGCCACAGCCCTGGGCGATCCCGGTCTTGAGGTTGTCGATCCGATTGACCGCGGCCACGCCGCCGAGCCGGCGGTAGGCTTCGTTGTGGACGTGGTGCCAGGCCAGTTGGTCGACCGACCGGCTCCAGACCACGGCTTCCTTGCGACAGTGGCTCAGCACCATGACGAACGCATACAGCGTCGTCGGTCCCTCCGGGTCTCCGAGATCGACCCCGCGGAACTCGCCCCAATCGCTCGGGCTCTGGGCCCCAGGAGGGGTCTCGACCCGGCGAAACGGCCGGATGGGTGGCCGGCCGAAGTGAGCCCGCACGTACTTGCGGACCGACTTGTAGGAGCCGTCATAGCCGTACTCGGCCCGGAGGAACTCGTGGAGTCCCTGGACATTGGGGGGCCGGTCGTCGCGGGCGGCTTCGGCTTGGGCCTGCCACCAGTGGGCGACGACTTCGGCCAGACCGAGCTGCTCGATCCGTGACCGTTTCTGGCGACCGTCGCCAGCGTGATCGCGGGCGCGGCGGCGATGATAGCGCACGGTCCCCTCGGTAACCCCCAGGAGCCGCGCCGTGTGCGTGGCGGCTTGGCCTCGCTGCTGCAAGACCTCGATCGTCACGATCTGCTCCCTCGTGAGCTTGGCCAAGGTATTGCCTCCGAGCTGCCTGGAAACGGGATCCAGACCTCAGCTTGGAGCAACCTTGGCGTGCCTGTCGATGGATGTTCAGTACGACCGCCGCACTGAACCCTCTCAGGCTCGTAACGATTCGGGTTCACTAACTCCTGATTTTACGGGTGCGGTGACACATGTAATCATGACCAGCGAGAAAGGCCTGGGTGAAGATCCGACCCTTGCGCCGCAAGATGATGATCCAGCCCCTTCTGCTTCATCGCTGATCGTCACGCACTCTGGTGGTGATTTGTCGGCATCTTCCGGCTGAAACCGAACGTTTTGAACCCAGCACCCGCTGACGATAATTCGCTTGACTTCTGAGTGGGGATTGCATCTACTTGTGATGCTGTCCGGTCAAACATGCATTCCGATGTGAGGATGGCAGAGGCAGCGATGTGGGCGACGATGGCGATGTCCGCTACCTCTACGGGATCAACGTCCACCGCGGGGTTCGAAGGCGACCGGTGGGTCGAACCTCACCCAAGGTTCGATCGGGTGCGAGTGATCGCATCGATACCGGGAACGAGGACACTGGACATATCAGCCCGAAGCGCTAGCGAGGGGATCGGCGGCATCACGCGCACGCCACGGCTCGCGCCCCTCGCTGGCCCGTCGGGCTGGTATAAGTATAAGCACGACCGAGGGCTTGGTGGTTTATTTCCTGCCGATCACCAAAGCGCCGGCCGACGCATTCTCGGTCACGGCGTACACCTTCTCGGAGCGACCCCCGGGCTACGAGATCACGGCGGCGCCGCAGGAGCGACCCGAGGCCGTCAAGACGAAGATTGTCCGCCAGTGGGAGTTCGAGATGACCCACATGCCCGAGGAGATGGTCGCCGGGGTCGAACGATCACCCCTCGCCTGCCAGAAGTCCCATCGCGTGATGCTCCGCAAGCGAATGGGCATCGAGAAAGGCGGGGAGCGGCGGTGCGAGGGGCATCACTAGTTCTTGTTCATCACCAACGATCGCGCAACGCCAACCGACCAGATCGTCGGAAAGGCGAACGATCGCTGTGACTTTCAGTTCGCCGATCTGGGCAAGCTCGTTCAAGGGGACATGGGTTCATCATGATCGTTCTCGGATTGAGCGGATTGGAAAACTCGGTCTCGTTCAAGAAATCGCACTGGCCTGGTTTCGAGGAACGAGAATACCGGATTTCGCAGGGGCACGATTCGGCCGCGGCTCTGGTGATCGATGGAGATATCGTCGCCGCCGCGGCCGAGGAGCGGTTCAGCCGAAAGAAACACACGGGAAGTTTCCCGGATGGTGCGATCCAATACTGCCTCTCGACAGCCGGTATCGCGCCAGGCGATATCGATGAGATTGCTCACAGCTTCGACTACTTGCCTTATCGCTCCATGTATGTGATCGACCCCGTCTCGGCCGAGCAGTACAGGCTGGTCTTCTCACGTGAAGCCCTGCTGGAGCGACTCAACCGGTCGTTGCCGTATTTCCCGTCCAATCGCGTCCATCAAGTGAGCCACCACCTCGCCCATGCGGCCAGTGCGACTTATACCTCCGGTTGGGAGGAATGTCTGGTGGTCGTGATCGATGGGATGGGGGAAGCGCACAGTGCGACGGTGTATCACGCTCTCGACAACCGCCTTGAGAATCTGCTGGAGATCTCTGCCAACGACTCGATCGGGATTTTGTATTCTCTGATCACGCTTCACCTCGGCTTCGACTTCAATTCGGATGAGTACAAGATCATGGGGTTAGCGCCCTATGGCGACCCGTCGCGGTTCCGCCCCTTTTTTCGACAGGCCGTCACACGGCTCAGCGACGGGAGGATCCGGATTCCCTTGTTGCATATGAATCAGGCGCAGGGAAGACCGAGAGAATTATGGCGCGACCCGCCGTTATCTCCAGGATCACCTCGTTCCGTCCCGCGTACCAGAGGCTGAGATCACGGACGACCATCGCGACGTGGCAGCCGCGCTTCAGGAATGCCTGGACGAGGTCATCTTGCATCTCTGCGAACATGCTGGCCGAGCCAGTGGTCTGCGTCGATTGGCTCTGGCCGGGGGAGTCGCATTGAACTGCACCGCGAATGGAAAGCTGCTTCAATCAGGATCCTTCGACGAAATCTATGTTCAGCCCGCTGCGGGTGATGATGGTTCGGCATTAGGAGCCGCGTTGTGGCGGGCCTCGTACAGCGGCGAGGTCCGAAACGTGCGTATGCCTGTTCCCTTCCTGGGCCCTGCTCCATCCGGGAAGGACATCGATGAAGCCCTCGAGGAGTTTCAGGACGACATCGAAATCGTTCGCCTATCAACCTTCTGCGAAACCTGTTCCGAGGCAGCCAAGCTGATTCGAGATGGACGAGTGATCGCCTGGTACCGGGGAAGAATGGAGTTTGGCCCCCGGGCGCTAGGACATCGAAGCATCCTTGCCGATCCAGGGCATCCCGAGATGCGTGACCGAATCAATGCCATGGTAAAAATGCGCGAGGCTTTCCGGCCATTCGCACCGGCCGTTTCGATCGAGCAAGTACAGGAGTGGTTCGAGATACCGCCCGGTACGGAATTGCCGTACATGATCGTGACTATCGACGTCCGGCAAGAATGCCGGGCTTCCCTCCCCGCGGTCACACACGTCAACGGTTCGGCTCGCGTGCAGACAGTCTCGAAGAAGGACAACAGCGACTTCCATGAACTCCTCCAAGCGGTCGGGAAACTGACCGGTCGCGAGATGGTTCTAAACACGAGCTTCAATGTCAAGGGGCAGCCGATTGTCAACACGCCGCGGGAGGCGTTACAGACTTTTCTCGGAACGGGGATCGAGTATCTGTTTCTCGATAATATCCTGGTTCGGCGGTATCAGGCTGCCCTCACATGAGAGCCCCTAAATCTAAGATTAGTTAGCAAGGTGTAAGAATCCGACGGATAGAGTGGTTCTCCTCCCAGACTCATCGGGAAAAAAGCCAAGAGAGTCAGCCGGCACTTCGCTTCGGCGTTGCAGTCCGTGGTGTTGTGTTGCTTCACGGCAACGTCAGCTTTGCAAGGAGTTGACCGGAGATCGCGGAATTGGTAGAAAGAATGATATAATGGGAGCTCTCTGCAGATCACGATTCTACTGAATATTGCATGCTCCAACTGAAAGTGGGGCGGGTCTGGCAAATCAAGTCCTGCTCAGGAGGCTTTTTTTTCAAAGTGTCGTTTGTCTTGATGCCGAGGTTCCGGATGACGGGTCAGTCCGCGGGGGGGGAAGCGATTCGGCATGAATCTTTAGCATGACTAATGCTCCATCCGGTGGTCTCCTGCCACGGATGGGAATAGCGATCGAGCGGATCGAAGTAGAACCTTGTTCGCGTCGATGCATGACTGCGATCTCGTCTGATGCTCTTCATGCGATGTGGCCATACGAACTCGAGAGTACGCCTTGCCTTCCACTATATTCTCGGATGGACGTCGGTCGCGGCCACCAGGGCGGAGAGAATGGATTTCCATCTGTTGCACCGACTCTTCGACCCACCGCTTTGAGGCATCCGGTCTGTTATAAACGTCTGCTACGGGTCGGGTAGCGAACGCGGTTCTACAAATCCTCTTGTCGGACAACGTATGCAATATCGCGGCCATTGAGGCCCTGGAAGGTGGACATTTGTGAATTCCCTGACAAGCACCAACACGCTCGACACCTCTCTGAAAGCGGAGCGGGGAACGATCGTGCTGCTCTTGGAAGAGCAGGTTGCACGAACACCCGAGGCCATTGCGCTGGTTTTCGCCAAACAGGAACTGACCTACCGTCAACTCGATGGGGCAGCCAATCGACTGGCGCGCCATCTTCAGAGCTTGGGCGTTGGGAAGGAGACTCCTGTCGGCGTTTTCATGGATCGATCGCTGGAGATGATCGTTTCCTTGCTGGCCATTCTCAAAGCCGGTGGCGCCTATGTGCCTCTCGATCCCGCTTATCCCGACGAGCGGATCGCCCTGGTGCTCGAGGATTCTAGGACTTCCGTCGTACTCACGACTGAAGGGGTCCGCGGACGTTTGACTGTTCTCGCTTACCGTGTCCTTTCGCTCGACGGCAAACTGGCGGTGATCAAGAATCGAACTCCTGACCCGGTTTGCTGTCCGGCGACCGGCACGAACCTGGCATATGTCATCTACACGTCGGGCTCGACGGGTAAGCCGAAGGGCGTCATGGTCGAGCACCGCAACGTCCTCTCGTTCTTCGCCTCTATGGACCGCGTTCTCGGGAACGAGCCGGGAATTTGGCTGGCCGTAACAAGCATCTGCTTCGACATTTCGGTCCTCGAACTACTCTGGACGCTCACCCGTGGTTTCAAGGTTGTGCTCCACGGAGATGAAGGCACGCACACGATCGCGAGCGAAATCACCCGTCACGGTGTCACACACTTTCAGTCGACACCCTCCCTGGCCCGCATGCTCGCGACGGACCCGCGTTCCCTCGCCGCGCTGGGCTCGGTGAGGACGCTCCTGCTGGGGGGCGAGGCCTTGCCTGCCTCGCTCGTCGGCACACTTCGACGCGCGGTCGCAGGCGAAATCTACAACATGTATGGACCCACCGAGACGACGATCTGGTCGACGGCGTACCGCATCCCCGACACCGCGGATTCGCGAACGAGCATTCCGATCGGTCGGCCGCTCGCGAACACGCAGGTCTACGTCCTCGACCCCGAACTACGACCTGTGCCCTCCGGGGAGCCGGGCGAGTTATTCCTCGGCGGCGAGGGCGTGGTCCGCGGTTATTGGCAGCGGCCCGAGCTGACCGACGAACGCTTCCTCGCCAATCCGTTCGCGAGTGGAGGCCGCATCTACCGCACCGGTGATGTTGTCCGTTCTCTCCCCGAAGGAGACTTGGAATTCCTGGGCCGCATCGACTTCCAGGTGAAGCTCCGCGGACACCGGATCGAACTCGGCGAGATCGAGGCGACCCTCGAACAGCATCCCGAAGTACGGCAGGCCGTCGTGGTCGCGCGTGAGGATCGGCCCGGCGACAAGCGGCTCGTCGCCTATGTCGTCCCGAATGAAGGAAAGACTTCGACGGCGGAAGCCCTCCGCCGCGCGCTCGAATCGAAGCTTCCCGAATGCATGGTGCCCTCGCATTTTGCCTTCCTGGATCGGCTGCCCCTGACGGCGAACGGAAAGGTCGATCGAACGGCGTTGCCCGCTGCTTTCGGTCCGAGCGGTCGTTCCGCGTCTGCAGACTCCAGCGAAGGTCCGCGCAATGAAATCGAGCGCATCATCGTCGAGGTCTGGGCGGAGGCGCTGGGGGTGGCGCAGGTCGAGCGGGATGCGAACCTCTTCGATCTGGGTGTCACTTCGTTGATGGTGCCCGAAGTCCAACTCGAGTTGCAACGAAGACTGGATCGTGTGATTTCCTTGGTCGACCTCTTCGAGTTCCATACCGTGGGCGCCCTCGCCGCCCACCTCGTGGGGGATTCCGCCCCGCGGCGGAGCCCGGATCGCGCACGGCGCCGTCTTGCCGCACGAAATCAGGAATGACTTCCATGAAAAACTCTGCGGTTGCGATTGTGGGTATGGCGGGGCGTTTTCCCGGGGCGCGCAATATCGGCGAGTTCTGGCGGAACCTGCGCGACGGCGTGGAATCGATCCGCCCCCTATCGGACGCCGAGCTTCTCGCCGCGGGAGTTCCGCCGGAAGAACTGACCCATTCCGACTACGTGAAGGTCGCGGCCGTCCTCGAGGATGTCGACCAGTTCGACGCGTCCTTCTTCGGCTTCAGCCCGAGGGATGCGTCGATCATGGACCCTCAGCATCGTCATTTTCTGGAATGTGCCTGGGAGGCCATCGAGAATGCGGGGCACTCCACCGAGCGATTTTCCGGCTCGATCGGCGTCTTCGCCGGCTCCGGGATGAATGCCTACATGGTCCACAACCTGCTCAACAACCGCCGCCTGATGGAGAGCGCCGGCCTGTTCCTGATCCGGCAGACCGGGAACGACAAGGACGTCCTGGCCACGCGCGTATCCTATCAACTGGACCTTCGCGGTCCGAGTCTGAGCGTGCAGACGGCCTGCTCCACCTCACTCGTAGCCGTGCACCTGGCCTGCCAGAGCTTGCTGAACTGCGAGTGTGACATGGCGCTGGCCGGCGGCGTCACCATCGAGATTCCCCACTCTCGCGGCTATCTTTATCGCGAAGGCGAGATCCTTTCCCGGGACGGACACTGTCGCGCCTTCGATGCGGCCTCGAGCGGAACGGTGTTTTCGAGCGGCGTCGGGATCGTCGTTCTACGGCGGCTCGAGGATGCGGTCCAGGACCACGATACGATTCACGCGGTGATCTTGGGTTCGGCCGTGAACAACGACGGACAGCGCAAGGTGGGATATCTGGCTCCGAGCATCACAGGTCAGGCAGAGGTGATCGCCGAGGCGATCGGAGTTGCCGGTGTGAGCGCGGAAAGCATCTCCTACGTCGAGTCGCATGGCACGGGGACCGCGGTCGGCGATCCGATCGAAATCAAGGGCCTCACGCTGGCTTTCCGTGAAGAAACGAATAAGAAAGGCTACTGTGCCATCGGATCGCTGAAGACGAACGTCGGACACCTCGATACGGCAGCCGGCGTCGCGGGACTCATCAAGACGGTTCTGGCGATGCGGAATCGGCAACTACCCGCCAGCCTCCACTTCCAGAGCGCCAATCCCCAGATCGACTTTCTCAACAGTCCATTCTATGTCAACAGCTCGCTCACCGACTGGAAGACCGACACTACCCCCCGCCGCGCAGGGATCACGTCGCTGGGAATCGGCGGAACCAATGCACACGTTGTCCTCGAAGAGGTGGCCGAACCGGTGCGGCCGGAGACCACTCGGCCCCATCAACTCATCACACTCTCGGCCAAGACGGAGACAGCGCTCGAAGCGGTCACGGCCAGACTAGCCGTGCATCTCCGCGAACATCCCCATTTAAGACTCGCGGACGTCGCTTTCACGTGTCAAATGGGCCGAAAGGCATTCGGATACAGACTAATTGCGGTGGCCAGCAATACCGCGGAAGCCACCCGGATCTTGTCGGCTCCCGAGTCCACGCGCCGACTTCACAAGATCGGCAGCCGCCACCCTCCTCGCCGTCTGTCGTGTTCTTGTTCTCCGGCCAAGGTTCTCAGTATGCAAACATGGGCGCCGACCTCTACGCGAGTGAGCCCGTTTTCCGCGATTGCCTCGATCAATGTGTGGAGCAGTTCCGGCCGCATCTCGGTCGGGATCTGCGTACGATCCTATACCCGAGTGCAGAGAAGCTTGCCGATGCTGCGGAACATTTGAATCGCACCAGCATCACACAGCCCGCCCTCTTCTCATTGGAATACTCGCTCGCCCAGTGGTGGCTGGCGCACGGTGTGCGACCCCAGGCCATGGTGGGACACAGTATTGGAGAATATATCGCGGCCTGCCTTGCCGGTGTCCTCTCGCTGGAAGATGCGATTGCCATCACCGCCATCCGCGGCCGGTTGATGCAGGACTGTGCGCCCGGCTCCATGCTCGCCGTTTCGCTCTCGCAGAACGAAATCCCCCTCCCGCGAGATCTCTCGGTCGCGGCGGTCAACGCGCCCTGGCAGTGCGTGGTTTCCGGGCCTACGGAGGCGGTCGCAGATCTCGAGCAGGAGCTCACGAAACAGGGCGTTGCCTGCTACAGACTGCAAACCTCCCATGCCTTTCATTCCTCGATGATGGACCCGATGCTCGCGTCCTTCGACGAGCATATGTGGCGAGTCACGCTACATCCGCCGCAGATTCCTTACTTGTCCAACGTGACCGGCACGTGGATCACGGCTGGGCAAGCGACTGATCCTAAGTACTGGACGCACCATCTGCGGCATACGGTTCGGTTCTCGGATTGCGTCACCGAACTGCTCCGGCAAGCGTGACCGCGTCATGATCGAAATCGGGCCCGGGTCGGACGCTCGCTTCACTGGTACGTCAGCACGTCGGCAACGATGCGGCAAATAACCGTACAAGAGTATTCTCCTCCTTACGACGCCGCGAGGAAACGGTTGCCGATACGGCTGTCCTGTTGGATACGCTGGGGCAACTCTGGATCGGCGGCCAGACAGTAGACTGGTCTGCCCTGCATGCAGGCGAGCCGGTGATGCGGATTCCGCTGCCCACTTATCCGTTCGAACGGCAGCGATTCTGGATTGATCCTGACAAGGCGATCCCACCGCGCGATGCCGAGCCGTTTTCGCCAGTGCTCGGATTGGAATCGCCCGCGGAAACCGGGGAGCAACCGAGCGGGCACGGGCCGGGAGAGTATGGACCAATGGTTCTATCAACGCAACTGGCGCCGCACCGCAGCGTCCGACTGCTGACGCGATGGCCCCCGCGCGCTGGGTGGTCTTCCTGGACCCGAACGGATTGGGACGAGCAGGTCGCTCTTCAACTGCGGCGCGACGCACACAAGGTCGTCGAGGTCACACCGGGCAGCGACTATAAACGGACCGGACGGGCGGAATACACGATCCGTCCCGGAGTGCGCGAGGATTATGATGCGCCTGCTTGCGGACCTGATCAAACGAAAGATGACTCCGCAACGGATCGTACATCTGTGGTCCGTGTCTGATCGATCTTCCCGGCTTTCCTTGATCGACAAGATGCGATCTCAGCTTCTACAGCCTCCTGTTTCTTGCGCAGGCGTCGAGCGATCAAGATCTGTCGGGCATCGACGTTGCCGTCGTCTCGGATCGCATCCACTCGGTCCATGGCGAGCCGGTCTCGGATCCCGTCTCGCGCCACCGTCTTGGGTCCCACGAGGGTGATCCCGAAGGAGTTGCCCGGCATCACTTGCCGCAACATCGACATCGACCTGAGCTCGCAGGGAGGTGTGCAGTTAGCCGTTGAGTTGATCACGGAACTGTGTGCTCCGGTCAAGCGATTCTGGTGTTGCCATCCGCCAAGGGGAGCGATGGATCGAGAGTCTTGAGCACATCCATCTCCGCGCGAGTTCGAGCCCAAGCCGGTTCCGGCAAAAGGGTGTGTACCTGATCACAGGCGGGCTGGGCGATCTCGGCCTGGTGATTGCCGAGGAGCTGGCGCGTCATCTCAAAGCCCGGCTGGTCTTGCTGGGACGCACGCCGCTTACCACCCGCCGAGCAATGGAAGGAGCGCACTCGAAGCGACCGGCACACCGGATCGCATCAAACGGCAGATCCGCAAGCTCATCGAGATCGAGTCGCTGGGAGCGGAGGTCCTTTGCCTTTCCTGCGACGTGTGTCGCCGCGACGAATTGAAACGGTCGGTCGAACTGGCGCGAGTGCGATTCGGCTCGATCAACGGTGTGATTCACGCGGCGGGAGTGATCGAGGACGGTCCTCTCCAGGTCAAGTTGCGGGAGAGCGCAGCGACGTGTCTTGGACCCAAAGATCAGAGGAACACTCGTGCTCGACGAAGTGATTCAGGAGATGACGAATGGCGCGAACCGAGCCATGCCGCTGGATTTCTTCGTGCTGTTTTCCTCGGTGAGTTCCTTGCTGGCGCCTGCCGGACAGGTCGATTACGTGGCCGCGAACGCATTCCTCGATGCCTTCGCGGTCAGTCGGCGCGACGACCCGCGTCATCGCGATCAATTGGGGACCGTGGCGGGATGTTGGCATGGCGGCTCGACTGTCGTCGTCGCATCCGCTGCTGGGGCGGCGCTTCTCGACACCGCCGACGAGATCGTTTACTCGGTCACCCTGAGTTACGAACGAAACTGGGTGCTCGCGGAGCACCGCCTGAAGTCCGGCCGGGCCGTCCTTCCCGGCACAGGCTACCTGGAGATGGCCGTTCGCCGCCTTGACGAAGGGCATCGTTCGATCACGGCGTGGAATTCGAGGACGTGTTTTTTGTTGCGCCATTCTTCGCCGATCCCGGCCAGACGAGAGAAGCGCACGTGGCTCTGCGCCGGAATGGCGACGGAGCTTTCAAGTTCTCGGTCCGCGCACGCGATGTCAGAGTGGGTCGAGTACGCCTCGGGACACATCGCGATGTGGCAGGGATCGCCACCCGCGGACCGCGGCATTGACCGGATCCTGGCCCGCTGTCAATCGCGCACGCTGGCCTTCGATGACACGCACCGAACCGAACAAGAGAAGTTCTTCAATTTCGGTCCCCGGTGGCATTGTTTGAAAGCGATACACTTCGGGGAGAAGGAAGCCCTGGCCGACCTCGAGCTAGCGGCCCCTTTTTCGGAAGATATGTCGGGCTATCATCTTCACCCGGCACTCTTCGACCTCGCCACAGGCTCGGCCTTATATCTGATCGACGATTACGGAGAATTCGAATTCTGTTTATTTCCCGATATCCTATAAACTCGTACGTGTTTATCGATCATTACCTTCGAGGTTCCACAGCCACATTCATTCGCACCAGAGAAATGAAGCCGGTCGCGATGTTGCGACCTTCGACCTGACTTTGGTGGACGAACAAGGGAGAGTTCTCGTCGAGATCGAAGGGTTCTCGATGCGATTGGTTCGCGATCCGCGAGACGGCCCTCGGCATCGGAGCGGTTGCATTTGTCGGCTCGGCGGCGCGACCCGACCTTGCCGAAGACGGCCCGCCAACCGGCATTGCGCCCGCCGAAGGAGCCATGGCATTCACTCGAATTCTCTCTTCGGACGGGCCGCCCGGAGTTTATGTGCTTCCCGATGGATTCAGGGCATCGACCCATGCCACGGAGAACGCGGTCAGGCCGACTCGGAGCGAAACCTTGCACGAAGGTCGAGTCGAGTCGGTACTGGCCGAATGGTGGCAGGAACTGCTGGGAGTCGAGCAGGTGGGTCTCGACGATGATTTCTTCGAACTGGGAGGGCAGTCTCTCATCGTCGTGCGTCTCTTCAGCAAGATCAAGAAGACATTCGGCATCAACCTTGGTCTGTCGACGTTGTTCGAGGTCGCGCACGATCCGAAAGCTCTCCCATCTCATCCGGGAGGCAACGACAGAGACCCAACCCAAGTCCTCGTCGGGCAAGGTGCTCGTATCCATTCAACCTAGGGGGACACAGCCTCCACTCTTCGTCATATCCGGGATCGGCGGCAAATGTAATCTCTTTTCGGAACCTGCCGAAGCATCTCGGAGAGGATCATCCTGTCTATGGACTCATGCCTCGTGGTCTGGAGGCAGGTGGACCATATCATCACGAGTGTGGAAGAGATCGCCGCCGACTATATCGAAGCGATCCGGGAACTACAAGACGACGGGTCCCTATCGCCTGCTGGGCTAGTCATTCGGCGGGACCGTCGCGTTCGAGATGGCACAACAACTCGTTGCTCAGGGCGCCGACGTGGGCCTTCTGGGATTGCTCGATACGATCGAACGGCAATATTGGAAGCAAGTGTGGAATACACTCGGATTTCTCGACCGGCTCCCAACTTACAAATCCGAATTCATGGAAGCGTGGCTTGAGGGGAAGCCGCTTAAACCTCTCTGGGTCCGTTTCAAGGGCAGATCTCCAAGAATAGTTTCACCACTCATCCGCGCCTGGGTGGCCGGAGACCGGGCCCCCAGTGAAACGATAGAGGATGCGCATCATCATGCCAGCGCGTGCTATCAACCCAAGGTTTATCTGGGTACCATGACCCTGTTTCGCTGTACCGAGAAAGGACCTGTGGATGGCGACGACGATCTCCTTGGCTGGGGTAGGCTGGTCGCTGGAGGGATTCAGGTTCATCACATCCCTTCCGGCCACCACAACATTCTTCAGGAGCCCGCAGTCAGGGTCCTGGCTGAGAAACTGCGTGAATGTCTTGACCGTACGCCTACACCAGCAAGGGCAGTCCGCGAAGTCGCCCTGGTGTGAATCACGTGTACTTCTGAATTTGTTTCGACTTGTCCGGTCGCTCTCCGACCATGAGATGAGCTCGTTCCGAGTGCCACGACGACCGACTTCGAGCACGGGCTAGGACTCGAGAGTCATCCGCGGGTGTCCAGGCTGGCCTCCACCGTCCGTCTCAGACCCTCTTCAAACGAGATGATCGGCGGATAGCCGAGCACCCGGCTGATCCGGTCCAGGCTGGCCAACGAGTCGCGGACGTCGCCGGCCCGTGGCGGTTGGAGCTCAGCTTCGAGAACCGTTCCGAAAATCCTGTTCAGCGAAGCGACCAGGTCGAGGAGTCGGATCCCCGCTTCCCGATTCTAACATTGAAGACTTCCCTACCCAGCGGCTTGGGGTGCCGCATCGCGACCAGGTTGGCGACCACGGCATTGGCGACGTAGGTGAAGTTGCGGGTCTGTTCCCCATCGCCGAAGATGGTCGGGCGCTGGCACTGCGACATCCCCTTGATGAACAGCGAGATGACGCCGCTGTACGGGCTCGACGGGTCCTGCCGTGGCCCGAAGATGTTGAAGTAGCGAAGGCTCACGCCGCCGAGCCCCATGGTCTGGGCATAGACCCTGACATGAATGGCACACGTATTATTCATAAGGCATTCTCCAACAACCGCTTGCGTACCGCCCTCCGTGGCTCGGTCAGGTATTTCTTGGGTTTGGGCCTTCGCTTATTGGCCCGGGGTTCGACTCGGTCTGGCCGATTCCCCACGATCGATTTGAGCATCAGCGTCCAGAGCCGATCCCGCTGCTCCGGAGTCGCCGTGCGCAGCGCGTCGTGGAATGTCAGCAGCGGTCAGGGGTTGAGCCACTTTCGCGGCCAGGGAGGGCCACCCCCTGGAGGGGGTTGCGCCCTAGTGCCTCGCCTCAAGTGCCCTCAGCCTCAGACGAAGGGCACTTGGGGCGAGGCACAAGCCAAGGATCAGGGTGGCTCAACTCTCGCCGCGAAAGTGGCTCAGTTTCTGACCGCGATCGACAGTTTGGAACGCCGTCATCGTTTGCAGCGCCCCCTTGAAACTCAGGTGACGCGGTTGCTGGTGGTGCCCAGCGCCGCCTCGGCGATCCCACCGCGGATCAAGTTGTAAGCCAGCAGGTGCATCCAGATCTCCTTCTCCACCATCTCCGGCGGCCGGCAACGCAAGACGTCCATTTGAAGAACATCTTTAATTAATCTTAGATCAAATTCAATGTGAAATCTTCTTAGATATAGATATGCCAATTCTTCATTCGTGTAGAGCTCCTCGTCCAGCATCGTCGTCACCAGCACGATCTCGTTGACCCGGAAGCCGGGCTGCTCCACCTTGAACCTCAGCTCGCGGACCATCAACCGATCCGGCATTTGTGCATAAGCCTCCTTGTCCATCCAGTCGGGCCGCGCCGGCTTGATCCAGATCACTACGTGGTCGTTGATCCCCAACCGCCGGCCCCGGCGGAAGTCGTGCTTGCGAGCCTGGTGCATCCGGAACAGGCCATCGACTCCCTGTTGCGACAGGCCCACGATCCCAAAGAACGAGGCGAAAACCCGGTCTCCCAGGATAATCTCACCCGCCTCCAGCCGGTCCCAGAACTGGCGGAACAACGCCGTCTCGCCGGTCTCCTTGTCCTGGTACGGCCCCACGGCCAAGCCACGAACTAACCCCGTGGCCAGCGAGATCAGCACCACGAGTCGGGCCAGCGGGAATCCCAGGCCGACTCCCTGCGAACGGGACTGGGGGAAGACGCGCTGGTCCCGGGTCGTGTCGGGCATCGACACGGTCGAGCCATCGGCCAAACCGACGCGCCGACCCTTCCAGAGCCACCCCGCGCCCGCCCGTTGTTCGGCCTCCCGCCCCGTCTGACGAACCAGACGAATGATGACTTCCAGGGGAAGACGCCGACGCGCGTCGCAATAGGCGCCGGTGTGTTCCGAGCACGGCCTGCGGCCAGTGATCGCCAGCCAAACGATGACCCGAGCGACCGCCGCGCGACAGGAATGATCGGGATCCAAGACCTGGGAGAGTAATGTGCATATGATCAGAAACGGCGTGAAGATCGAGTCGTTGTATTCGACCCCCCTCCGCAGCCAAGGCTTGCTCGACCATGGTCTGGCTGAGGATCTCATGGAACGGGAGTCCCTGGGCCGCATCGAGGGAATCCCTCTTGCCGGAAACCTGTCGGCGTGTAGTCTGGGTCATGGCTAGTCTCCTGGTAAGGACAAATCTCGCGTTGATCTATCGAGACTTGTCCCAAAGGAGGCCACCCTTTGTCTATCCCCTGTCCCTCCTTCGCTTTAGAAAAATACGTGTGCCATTCGACCCTGACATAATACTTGCCGGCGGCGTAAGGAGAACGGCAGAATTCAATTTGCCCGCAAAACCGGCGTTTTCAGCTTGATCGTGATGTCTTACTTCGGTAACGCCGCCGAACGCTCCAGTCGCGCTTCATACCCCTTCATCTCCTTGGCCGGAACCCGGACGCCGTCGGGATACTCGCCGTGGAGCCGTTTCACCGTCGGGTGCCGCCCTTCCAGACCATCCGCAGGGCGCATTGCACGACGACCTTCAGGCTGTTCAATAGCACGCCATTCCATTTCTTCTCCAACGCCGACCAGCAGCGCTCGATCGGATTGTATTTGCTGTGGTAGGGCGGATAGTAGACCAGGCGGATCTCCAGTCCCGACCAGTCGGCGAACTCAACCATCCGCTTCAAGAACTGGGTCCGGCGACCGGAGTTCTTCGGGCCGTTGTCCATGTAGATCACCAGCCGTTTGATGTGTCCCAAGCCCCGAGCGAACCTCCAGCCACCACATCTGCATCGCATCGACCCAGGCATCGCTGGTCTCGTGCGAGCCGAACAGGAGCATCAACGCCCCCGTCGCCACCATCAGGATGCCGAACGGGACCAACTTCTCCTTGGCCGGCGGGTCTGATCCCATCCCTTGGGCACTTCCCCGTCGGCGTCGGTCCGGGTTTTTCCCCCCGAGCGTAATCGCCCAATCTCACCTTGGCCTTCGTATCCATGGAGATCTCCAGCGTTTCCGGATCGTCCCGGACCTGGTCCCGCACGGCCTTGATGTTGGCGAAGATCGCATCGGTCTCTTTGGTCTTCTTCAGCGGCTTGCCCTTCTGGATCCGCTTGAGCCGATAGTTCATCCGATTGAGGAGGTCTCGCATGGTGCTGTTCACTGGGCAACGCCTCGGAGGAATAGCCCTTGGCGATCAAGGCGTCGCGCACCTCGGCCGCCGACAAGTTGGTGTACCGACGCGGCGACTTGAGCTCGGGGTCGGCGTGACAATGGGGTTCCACGATGGCGCGGATATCGGCCGCCAATTGCGGGTCCTTGTCCTCGCAGCACGGCCGGCTGCGTGCGGCAAAATCCTCCAGACAGCGGATGCCTTGCTGCGCCTCGTGCAGTCCTTTCTCGACCGTCTCATGCCCCCAGCCGAAGCAGCGTTCGGCTTTGCGGGTGCTGCCGTCGCAGAGTTCGGTGGTGACCTCGGCGAGGAACAACCGTCGCGGGTATCCGGTCAGGCGCTTGGCACCGGAACGAAGCAAGTCATCCACTCAGGCAGCGGACGTGGCCATGGGCGTGGTTTTCTCCGATGACCAGACAATCCTCAGGGACCCGTCTCGCATCCTGCGGGATGGCAGGAAAGCTTAGTTCTTGGGTAAGATTCCACCTTCCGGTCGCGTAAAGGCTCAGCGGTTTCGGCAGTATGTCTTCGCATTTCGGCAGCTCGGTCGTGTCTCCGTAGGCGCTACTCGAGGCCGCGAACAGGGATCGACGCATCCCCGCGAGCCGCGCGGCCTCGAGCATTGTTGATCGTGGCGGTGGGGCCGCTTTCGTGCGAGGCCAAGGGCTCTCGAACGGAGCGCGGCACGCTGGGGATCGCCGCCTGGTGAATCACATAGTCTACGACTTCCGCCGCCCGGCGAAATCCGCGACGTCCCCCGGGATCCACTCGAATCAGTCTTCGAGATGGTCCATGTTGGAGAGGCGGCCCGTGGCGAGGTTGTCGACCATGCGGACCCCGTAGTCCTCTTCCAGTAATGCCTCGACCAGATGGGAACGAATGAACCCGGCTCCTCCTGTTTCGAGAACGCGCTCGAATTTAATCAGAGTAGGACTCCACATGGCCCATGAACGAGGGCGATCGTGGCACTCGTAGCGGTTACGATGGCTTGCATGAAGGGGAAATCGGATCTGCGATCAGGGTGCCGGGATTGTTCATGATCTGCGAGCCCTTGGTCGCAGATACGGTTCAGGATACGACGGCCCGATACCAAGCGACGTACTGCTCCAGTCCCTCGCGGATCGGAGTTCTCGGCGAGTAACCGAGCTCGTTCTCGGCTCGACTGATGTCGGCAAAGGTCTGGCGGACATCCCCGGGCTGCTCAGGCAAGTGCTGGATGATCGGCGTCTTGCCCAGGGCAGCGGAGATCTCGTCGATGAGATGCCTCAGCTCGATGGGATTGGAGTTCCCCAGGTTGTAGAGATGATGGCTCTTGCAGCGATCGACCGCGCGGACAATCCCGTTGACGATATCGGTAACGAAGGTGTAGTCGCGCCGGGTCGTGCCGTCGCCGAACATCGGCACTGGCTCGCCTCGGTCGATCAGCCGGGTGAATTTGGCGATGGCCAGGTCGGGGCGATTCCTGGGCCCATAGGCGGTGAAGAACCGCAGGCCAGTAACGGGCAGTCCATGCAAGTGGTGGAAGGCGAATGCGAGCAGTTCACAGGCCTTCTTGGTGGCAGCATACGGACTGATGGGCAGATCGACCGGATCGGTCTCGCGAAACGGGGCGTCGGGGCGATCGCCGTAAACGCTCGAGCTCGACGCGTAGATGAACCTCGGACGCGGTTCGAGTCGGGACGCGGCCTCGAGCCAGTGGACCGTCCCCACGACGTTGACGTCGGCATAGAGCGCCGGATCCTCGATGCTGGGGCAGACACCCGCACGGGCGGCAAGGTGGATGATCGCGTCGGGGCAGAACTGGCTCACCAACAACTTGGCCCCTGCCGCGTCTCGGATGTCGAGCTCGACCAACCGACAACGCGGGGTTCGCAGCGCGGTGGCCAGGTTAGCCTCCTTGATGGCCCGGGAGTAGAACGGGTCGAAGTTATCCACCACGGTCACCTCGACTCCATCGGCCAGGAGTCGATCGACTAGGTGCGACCCAATGAAACCGGCTCCCCCGGTTATGATGGCTCTCATCTGCGCCCACCTCTGCTCGGGACCGACCGTCACATCCTCGATGGCTTGATGCGGGATCGAGGGTTGCACACTCAGGCGACGACTCATCGTGCGCACGGAAAGGCAACTCTTTGTCAACGTCTACAAGATACGAGGAACGGAGGCCGGGGGGAAGTGTCGAAGGTCGTAGACGGGGTTAACGGTCCCCTGCGCCGGGGATAGCGCGTCCCATTCGTGTTGAGGTGTCGAGCCCGCTTCGGGTTCCGATTCCCCAGTCGGCTCGGCCTCAGCGCGAACTCCGGCGTTCGGACGGAGCAAATAAGGAGAACCGGGGCAGATGGCTGTCTTTGAGCCGCGCGACGAGATCGATCGCACGGCGGAACGCGTGCTGGGAGAGGAGGTTATCCAGACGCCTCCTCGTCTTGGAAAGACCAACATATGTGCGAAATCGGCTTAGTCGGCGCAACGGCAGTCGAGGCTGTTCCGGATCGAATTCCCACGGGTGGAAGTAGATCATGGCCACCCTGGGCTGGCAATCGCGGAGCGCCTGGCGCAGACCATACCGCATGACCCACAGCGGCAGCAGCCGGAAATACCCCCCACCTCCTACGGGAAGATTGGTCCCCAAGAGACGGAGCGTCGCGGGGGGGAACTCAAGGATGGCGTGCTCTCGGCCCTCGACGAGGAACGGCGCCCTGGGCGCCTGGCTTATACCATAGCGATCGTGTCGGACGGGATAGATGGACGAGTCGTAGAGCACCCCCGCCTCTGCGAGGACGTCGATCGCCCACCGGGTCTGCTGGACGACGCTGAAGGTCGGCGCTCGATAGCCCACAACCGCGCTGCCGGAAACCTGCTCGAGCGCGTCCTTGCTCCGACGCAGATCCTCCAGGAATGATGCCGGTGTGAAGTAATGAACCCTCTGATGGTCCCAACCGTGGCTGGCGACTTCATGACCGGCGCTCTGGATGTCTCGGACCAACCCCGGATCGGTCCGTGCGATCTGACCGAGCACGAAGAACGTGGCTTTGATTCCGCGATCTTCCAGTCGCTCGAGCAGGTAGCGAGTCGCGGTCTCCACCCGGGCGCGATAAGCCGACGCCAGCGCAGGATCGATGCGTAAGCCTGCGGCGGCTTCAATTCGATGGTGTTCCTCTACGTCGAAACTCAGGACGATCGCTTCGTCGTCGTCGTTCGAGTCTCGATCGGAAGCCCGAGGCGGCGAACTCCAATTCTCGAGATGATCGGTCATCGCTGTCTTGCCCTCGCTGGTCTGACGATGATTGCCACCAGACAAACCTGTTGCCTTATTAGCTAAGAACGAATGATCACAAGAAGTAACATAGTGGAGAGACGCATGCCCCTGACTCGCAGCCATATGGAGCGCACTGCGCAGGCCCGAAGGGGATGAACTAAGAGCGCCGAGGGGTTGCTTTGGGGGAACTGTCCGGTCGTGCTGGCCGGGATGGCAAGCGATACCTGGCGGCGAAACAAGGGCAAAAGCGATCGCCATTAATAAATACGTTCTAATTCTACTGCCTTTGGCCGTGCGACTCACGAAGATTCAAGCGATCCGGCGTGCTTTCCCCGGAACAATTGCTTGGCTCGGCATCTTGAAAGTCATCCTCGGAGAAACCTCAGCCAAGCATTCTGAAATGACCTGAGTCTCGTTGACATCGACGCACCCAAGGAGGGGCAAACTCACTGGACCCTCTCCATCCATAATAACGCGGTCCCTACTGTGTGTAGTTGGGAGGTGTTGGGCTTGATCAACGGGGATCGGGCTGGGCCCCACGGGAGGTCGGTGTGGGTCGCCTTGGGCCGGTATGGATCACCGGATTCATCAAGATCCCGTTAACCCTTAAACTCAGTCCTGTCGCAATCCCACGGGAGCAAAACGGCATGGCCGCATGTCGCTATTGAGCCTGAGATGCTTAGAATATTGCATCTTAAGAAATCCATCTCTTTCTCGGTTCGGATTCTTGACTTCCGATCGGCATGCTGCTAGCCTGCGCCATCCTTGCTTATGGCTATGCCCGATTATGAGGCAAGAGAGTTGAATACCTTCGTGTCTATGGGATGATTGCTATCTGTGTCCTCAACAGGGACCGAGACTGCCAGGTCGAGTGTGACGAGCGGTCGATCAAGCATCTGATGTCCCGTGAGCCGCTCCCATCATCCGTTACGAGTTCTCTGGGCATTTAGTGATGATGCAAGCAGGTTTCCCACTTCGCACGTACGAGTCGACGCTTCTTATCTAGGCACAACATGAACGTTTGAAAAACAACGGATCTTGGGCGACCAAGCATTGCATTCACTCAATCATAATATCATCTGTGTTTATGAATATCAACGATAGAACAAAGAATTCGCGTCACAATGTCAGGATAGTCTAGTAGCTTCTCGTGCACTCGGCTATCCTCGCGGTGGGGTTTTCGCACCCGTCCATTCCAGCGATCATCAAGCAACGTCCTCTTTCACGTGTGATTGATTTGCCCTAACGGGCCAGCCGGGTGTGTCACCGGTCTGCCTCTGGAAGGGACTGTTGTTTCACCGCAACGACAAGCAGTTGTCACATTCGTCAAGATGTCCTATCTATTCCAACAGAGGATCACTGCCCAACCCTTATTCCAGGACCGAGCAAGCCGCCTGCCCGCACGGGGATATGCGGTTATTCGCCGCGCACTCTCTATCGACGTTATGAACGTATGCTCTAATGCGCGATGACACACCGTTAGCCGCGCCCTGGATCATCTTGCGCTCTCTCCAAGCCGGAACCACGAGAATCCTCCAACGAGGTTACCATGAACCGCGCAGCTCTTCATGACCGTCGTTTACGAAGCCGTTCAGGCCTTCGCCGCACTGCAACTCGGTTTTCGCTCGAACGCCTCGAAGAACGGTGCATGCTCAGCACTGGGCTGGTCGCGGCTTATAGCTTCGACGAAGGCTCAGGGACTACGCTGCACGACACCTCGGGAAACAACAACAACGGCACCATCACCAACGCCACCTGGTCCACAGCCGGCGAGTACGGCGATGCTCTGGACTTTAACGGCACGAACTCCCTAGTGACGATCAATAGCTCGGCCTCGCTCAATCTCACCTCCGGGATGACGCTCGAGGCGTGGGTGGACCCGACCTCCATCAGCAGCGCGTGGCAGGAGGTCCTCTTCAAGAGCGACAGCATCTACTACTTGGAAGCGACCTCTCCAGACTCGTGACCGGCCGCCGGAAGCCGGCGGAGTTTTTCCTGGGGGCGAAAACCGAACGTATGGCCCCGCGGCCATTCGGCGAACACCTGGACGTTCCTGGCAGCAACGTACAATGGGTCAGATATCATCCTGTATGTGAACGGGACCGAGGTGTCGAGCCTGGCGGAGACCGGCAACATGACGACGTCCACGAACCCGTTGTCAGATCGGCGGCGACAGTCATCTACGGCGAGTGGTTCTCGGGCTTGATCGATCAGCGTCCGGATCTACAACCGACGTTGAGCCAGTCGCAGATGCAGACGGACATGAATACGCCTGTGCCCGACCCGCGCCTGTGGTGATCGAGCGAGAACGCCACTTCGAGTGCGACGGGTGTGGCGACCAACTCCACAGTGACGGCGACGTTCAACGAGGCGGTCCAATCCTCGACCATCACCACGACCAACTTCGTGCTCAAGAGCTCCAGCGGCACTACGGTGACCGCGACCGCGAGCTATAACAGCTCCACGAACACGGCGACGCTGACGCCCTCGGCCTTGCTAGCCAACTCGACAAAGTACACGGCGACGATCAGCGGAGTGGAGGGTATCTCGGGCGATCGCTATGACCGCGCCGTTCTCCTGGTCCTTCACCACCGGACCGGCCCCGAAGGTGACGAGCGAGACCCCCACATCGGGCGCCACCAGCGTGGCGTCTAACACCACTGTGACGGCGACGTTCAACGAGGCGGTCCAAGCCTCGACCATTACGACCACCAACTTCGTGCTCAAGAGCTCCAGCGGCAGCACCGTGACCGCGACCGCTATGCTATAACAGCTCCACGGACACCGCGACGCTGACGCCGTCGGCCTTACTGGCCAACTCGACGAAATACACAGCCACGATCAGCGGAGTGAAGGACACGGCGGGTGACCCGATGACCGGGCCGTTCTCTTGGTCCTTCACGACCGCGCCGGTCTCGGCGAAGGCCACGTTCGTCAAGACGGACACGACGACAAAGGGCACCTGGATCGGGACTTACGGAACCGATGGCTACGACCTCGTCGACGGCCCCTCCAGCTTGCCGGCTTACGCCACTGTCTCCGTCGCCGGTAATCTGACCTACGTCTGGTCCGCCGACACGACCGACGTCCGCGGCCTCGAGAATCCCAACGGCAATCCCCCCAGCACCAATCGCATCGCCGCCGCCTGGTACGCGGCCACCAGTTTCACGGTGACCCTCGACCTGACCGACGGCAACGCCCACACCATCGCCCTCTATGCGGTCAACTGGGACAGCAAGGGGCGGAGCGAGCAGATCCAGATCAGCAACGCGTCCACCGGCGCCGTGCTGTCCACCGAGACGCTCTCGTCGTTCGTCAACGGCGCCTACGAGGTCTGGTCCATCAGCGGCGACGTGAAGATCACGATCACGGAGAAAAGCGGCGGCAACGGCCTGCTCAATGGGCTTTTCTTCGGAACGCCCACACCGACTCCGACTCCGACGCCCACACCGACTCCGACGCCCACGCCCACACCCACACCGACCCCGACACCCACGCCCACACCGACGCCCACGCCCACACCGACCCCGACACCCACACCCACACCGACCCCGACGCCCACGCCCACACCGACTCCGACGCCCACGCCCACACCGACTCCGACGCCCACGCCCACACCAACGCCCACTCCGACTCCCACTATCACCACCTACACTCCTGGGCTCAATGCCACCGGCATAGCCGTGTCGTCGATTGTAACAGCAACATTCAACGAGCCCGTGCAATCGAGCACAATCGTTATCACGCTTACGAGCGGAGCGGGCATGCGCCGTTCCGGCGACTGTTTCGTACAATTCCTCGACCGATACGGTCACCTTGACCCCAAGCGCAGCATTGGCCTTTTGGACGACCTACACGGTCACCATCAGTGGCGCCGAGAGTACAGGTGGCACTCACATGTCGTCTCCGTTCACTTGGTCTTTCACTACCGACCCCGCTCCGCCGGAGGTGACCATACAATCCCCGGAGCCCGGGGCCACTGCAGTTTCGATAACGTCGGTGATTTCGGCCACATTCAATGAGCCCGTGCAGGCTTCGACGATCGTCTTCACGCTCACAAATAGTATGGGAGAGTCAGTGTCAGCGAGCGTCGCATACAACAGCTCAACGGACACGGCCACCTTGACCCCCAGCTCGCCCCTGTCGTATTCAGCGACGTATACAGCGAACGTTAGTGGCTCCAAGGACAATGTGGGTGACGCCATGACGTCGCCTTATAGTTGGTTGTTTTCGACGGCCGCTGGGCCTACCGTGAGCAGCATGACGCCGGGGTTGACTACCACCGACGTGGCAGTGACCTCCCCTGTGACCGCGTCGTTTGACCAACCGGTTCAAGCTAGCACGATCGTTTTCAAACTGACCAGTAGTTCCGGCAATCCGGTCGCGGCCACGGTCTCGTACAGCAGCTCTACCGACACCGCCACGTTAACTCCCAGTGCGGCCTTGGCCTACTCGACGACCTACACAGCGAACGTGAGCGGCGCCGAGAATAGCAGCGGTGTCGCCATGAGTGCCCCAATCACTTGGTCGTTCACCACGGCACCGTCAGCGGCCCCGATCGTGATGAGCGAGACACCCGTGTCGGGCACCATCAACGTTCCGCCAACCTCGGTACTGACCGCAACATTCAACGAGGCGGTACAGGCCAGCACGATCAGCTTCTCGCTCGTGAACTCCTCTGGAACTTCGTTCCCGGGAACCGTCACTTACAACAGTTCTTCGTACACCGCCACATTCACCCCGAGCTCTTCCTTGGAAATGGACACGGTCTTCACGGTCAAGGTCAGCGGTGCCGAGAACACCTCGGGTGTCGCCATGACGGCCCCGGTGTCCTGGTCCTTCACCAGTGATCCCGCGCCACGGTCGGCGCGGAAGATCCGGCGTCAGGCGCCACTAGTGTTCCCGTGGCATCCGACATGTCAGCGATCCTACCCGTGACTGCGACGTTCAACGAGGAAGTGCAGACCTCCACAATTGATTTTACGCTGACGGATAGCTCAGGAAATCTCGTGTCCTCAACCTTCTGGTACGATCTTGAGACCAATACCGTCACCTTGACACCCGCCGCCCCTTTGTCGAATTCGATGACTTACACGGCGACCATTAGTGGCGCGGAGAACACTTCCGGCGTTTCCATGTCCGGCCCGGCCTCCTGGTCGTTCACGACCGCAGCCGCCTCAGTCGTAACGCCGACGGTGACCAGCACCAGTCCGTCATTGAATGCCCCGAACGTCGATATCGACACTCCGATCACCGCGAACTTCAACGAGGCGGTGCTGGCCAGCTCGATCACCTCCACAAACTTCACGCTAAAGAACTCATCGGGCATCGTCGTCCCGGCTACCATCAGCTACACCGATATCGGCGCCTTGCATACCGCCACGTTGACACCGAGTGAACCCTTGGCTTACTCGACCACTTACACGGCTACCATCAGCGGCGTGAAGGATGCGGATGGCAATACCATGTCCGGCTCTTACTCGTGGTCGTTCGCGACGGCCTCGGGCAGTTCGACAATCACACAGTTGCCGCTGGTGTACCAGTCCAACCTTGAATACATCGGCGGGTTCCGAGTTCCGAACTATTACAACTCGGTCTCCCAGACAAGCTATGCCGGTCAAGGTCTTGCCTTCGATCCGGCGAATAACTCGCTCTTTATGGCCGGTGATCAACAGGACGACTCCATCCTCCAGGTTTCCATTCCAAGTTCGATCGTCAACAGTAGCAATCTGAACAATCTTACCACAGTGTCGGACTTGCAGTCGTTTATTCAAGTCAATCCTCTCATTCCAAACTATACGAATATTAGCGATGATGTCAGCGCCAGTGCAAGTAATGCTTACCTCGGCGGCTTGATGGACTATAATGGGACGCTGATCGGCACGGAATATATCTACTACGACACTTCTGGAAACACCTACGACACGACTTTCCAACTGAATTCGCTCACACTCTCATCGAGCACGGCATCCGGGATGTTCGAAGTGGGTGGCATCACACTCGGTGGCGGGGCGCTGCAGGGGCGGCAGGGGCGTTTTACGATGGATATATGGCTTCTATTCCCGCCGCATGGCAGTCCGCACTCGGGGAGCCCTATCTGACCGGAAATGGTGCGCTCAGCATCATCAGTAGGACGTCGTCCGGCCCGGCTCTTTTTGGGTTCAACCCAAGTACTTTCAGTACCTCTACTTCCACCACGCCGACGCCTTACGCCTACTACCCGATTGACGATCCGCTCGGGGAGCAGAACACCCATAATGCGTTGTTCGACGGGAATACGAACCTCAATGGTATCGTCTTCGTGCCTGGCTCACGTACGGTCCTCGTCTTCGGCTCCGTTGGTACAAACTCGGTGCTATACGGTACGAATTCGCAGGCCAACGATCCTTATCGGGGCAGCAAAGGCTACCACTCGATCAACGGCGACTACGCGTATCAGGTGTGGGCCTACGATGCAAATAGTTTCCTCGCTGTCATGGATGGGCAGATGCAGCCTTGGCAGGTCCAACCTTATGCGACGTGGAACTTCGATTTTCCGCAGTATCAAGGGGCGAAGACGCTCGGAGGGATCACTTTCGATCCATCCACGGATCGCATCTATGTCATGGAACAGGGAGCGGATACACAGGCATCTGGCAGTTATCTTCCAGTGATCCAGGTTTACCAGTTAGTGTTGAGTACCTCTGGATTGAGCGTAAACGACTCAATTCCTCTTACAGATGATTCTCTGGGCCAAGCCGCCGACTCTACATTGCTCACCGCATCGAACATCGCACTCGTTAGCGCGGCGACCAACGACAGCCCTACCGCCATGGGAAGCCTCGACGATATAAGGGACGCCCCTATGCTGACCACCAGTTCCATCAACGGCAAGAAGCAGGGCTCGGCGCCACAATCGATCTTTTCGAGGAGTAACACGCTCCTGCGACTCGCAAACCCATCGCGAGATCGGATCCCGAGACCAGATTCGCGCTGGGAAGGGCCAGGGAGACGGTTTTCTCGGAGTGCTTGGACTGGAAGGCGACTTCTGACAAGGTCCCGGTAGAGAGTGCCCTTGTGGGTCTCACTCCGCTCGGATCTGAAAGTGCGGAACGACGATCTCGGCATGAAGATTGCTCAAGAAACGCTGCTCCAGGCTGTTGGGGGGGCTGGATGTGGCCGGCTCGGACCCTGTCGAGATCCATATGCGAGGGTCGTCGGAATAGACCATTTCCAGGGGCAGCGCTTCGAGAATTCTGGGGCGTGGCGTGTGCCGAGCGGGGTTGGGCACAGTTGCGAGACGCGGTAAGCGCCGGAAAAAACCTACGCGGGTCGCGGGCGCCCACGCCAGGAATCGTGATCTTGAGGTCCGTTCCGCGGCGCGGTTGGCGGTAGGTGGCACCCTCGCTGCCGCACCGGTCTTGGTGAGGCGGGCAGCCGAGCGGCGGCGGCAGGCTCCTCACAACCGCGAGCCCGCTCACGACGCACCAATGTGTGTGTGATGCTGCCACCGAGCCGTCGTTTGGGCGCAGGGACAGCAGGCCGGGCGCACCCGCCTTCAGAACGCTCACGCCTCGGACAGCTCCCGCTCGAATTGGTGTCGTGGACCACGCGGTGCGCACCGAGCTCCTGCTCGGTGCACCCTCCTGATCCCGGTGCGCGGCGCGCTGGCTCATCGGTCCCGGGGCATGCACGCCCAAGCGAGCGCCGCGGCGGTCTCAGGACCTCGGCTGTATTCCAGGGCTTTCGTCCGGCGAAGTTCCCGACAGCGACGACGCGCTGTCGCGGCCGCCTCGGCCTGATCACGTCGATACGCCAGGATGTGCTCAACGTCAGCCGCCATTCAGACGCTGGGCGGGAGTGACTCCAGGTCCACTTCGGCCGACGATAGGGTGATCAGTAACACACGGACGTAGGCCAACGCCTCGATCCGGTGCCGCCACCAGTCCAGCCGCGATTCGTAATCCGTGTGCGGTCTCACCCCAGTCATGAGGAATCTCCCAGTACCTCGTCACATGCGGTCCGGAAGCCAGGCGAGAACGCGCGACAAGACTGGTTTGGCCGAACGCTTAGTGTGTCGTTTAAAACCGGTAGAGAGTCGCGAATGAAAGAGTCGTACAGGAAAGACCCAGCCAGTCATCCCGACCCCGAGTCATGCGTCGACGGCCGTAAGGACGCAGACGAAGCGTTGACAGGGGCACACGTGGGCCAGCCATCGAGCTGCGAAATCAGGTCCTCCGGGGTGCCGACGCCGTTAACCGAGGCGGAAGGCCATTATCGAAGGCGGCGTCATCGGCGAGCCGTCCTCGGACCCCGCGCAGTCGGAGACCCTGCGCACGCGTGGAAACACTTCACACGGGAAACGGGAGATCCCACGGGTACCCGCTGGTGATGCGGCGGGTCGGCCGGAGAAGGTCCATGACCGTACCTCCGGCGTGCACGCCCATGGGAAGTTGGACGGTCGCGTAGTACCAAAGAAGCCGCCGAACAGAGCCGGGACCGTCCCGACGACGGAGGTGGTGGAGGGAAGGCGATCGACCAAGGGGAACACGATGCAGGCGGCCGCAACCCGCACACAGAGCCGGCTGGATGCGCTGAACGCTCTGGATCGTGTGCGAGAGGCAGCACGCCGGGACCGGCGTGCACGGTTCACCGCCTTGCTGCATCACGTGACCGTCGAGCGACTTTGGGAAGGCTTCTACGCCCTCAAACACGAAGCGGCCCCCGGAGTGAACGGCATTACGTGGGAGCAGTACGACATCGGCCTCGAAGATCGGCTCCGCGATCTCCATCGCCGGATCCATGAGAACACCTACCGGGCGCAGCCGTCACTTCGCGTCTTCATCCCGAAAGCCGATGGACGACAGCGACCGCTGGGCATCGCGGCGCTGGAGGACAAGATCGTCCAACAGACCGTAGTGCGGGTGCTCAATCAGATCTACGAAGTCGACTTCCTGGGCTTTTCTTATGGCTTCCGGCCCCGGCGCAGCCCACACGATGCGTTGGACGCGCTCTGGGTGGGACTCATGAGAAAGAAAGTGAATTGGGTGCTCGATGCTGATATTCGTGGATTCTTCGATTACATCGACCACGGCAGGCTGCTGAAGTTCCTCGAGCACCGGATCGCCGACCGCAGGATACTTCGCCTGATCCAGCAATGGCTCAGGGCGGGAGTATCCGAGAACGGCCAGTGGACGAAGACCGAGGTGGGAACGCCGCAAGGGGCGGTGGCCACGCCCCCAACAATGTTGCGAACCATCTTGTTGGGGGCTACCCTCAAAAGGGGAGGGACTGACCCGATACACAATGCGGACCTCGCCCTCATCAATCTCGACCTGCTTGACCAAGGCGCGGATGATCTTCCTCTGGGTCTCCCAGTCCGGCTCGCGGAGTCCTTCGGAAACCTGACTCGCGAATTCCTCCAACCGGCCGATCACCAGCCGCAGTTCCGACTCGCGGCTCTCCTCAGCAACCTTCCGTACGCGCTCCTCCTCCAGGCGCGAGAGCCGTTGCCGCACCGCGCCGATCCTCGGCTCGAATTCGGACTTCTCGAGGATGCCTTCTTCATATGCATCAATCAATCGAGAAATGGTCTTTTTGACTTGGTTGATCAGCTTCCTCACCTGGTCCACCTCGCGACCGTCATCGGCCCTTGTCTTTTGCTGACGGCGTTCGTACTCGACCCGGATTCGCTCGGGCTCGGAGAGCAGGCGACGTACGTCCTCACAGACCGCGGCATCCAGCACGTCGGTACGGACCTGCTTGTTCCAGCATAACCGCTCGCCGCCGAATCGATACGCGTCCGAGCCCGTGCACCGGTAATAGGCGTAGGGGATTCGCTTCCTGGGACGAAGCCGGGCTCGTGGGTTTGCCGTAGCACCCGTAACCGCATCGCTTGCAGACGATCAGCCCCTGCAGCAGGTATCGGTTTCCCGCAGGACGAGCGCGGCGGCGTTGTCGATTCTCCTCGAGTTGGGAGCGGACCGCATCGAAGAGGGACTCGTCGATGATCGCCGGGACATCGATGAGGATCTGATCGTCCGATGCTGTATCGATCCGAGAGACCGGTCTCCGCGGATGCTGGGGGCGACCCCGCTGAGGCCGAAGTTTCTGGGGCTTGAACGGCCCCGATCGCGTCTTGCCGAAGGCCGCCGTCCCCTTGTACGCGGGATTCTTGAGAGTCGCCCAGACCACCGACCGGTCCCAGGCCATCTTCCCCGTCCGTGTCGGGATCCCCTCGCTTTTCAAGCGACGGCAGACTTCACCGATGGAACATCGGTCCTGGCCGACCCACAGGAAGATCTTCCGGACCACCTGGGCCTCGTTGGCTACGACCTGATAGCGCGCCTCGCCGTCCCCCTCGTGTTTGCCGATGTATCGGTATCCGTAGGGCGCACCGCTGAGCACACTGACCGACCCCTGACGCGCGGCGTGCCGCTTGCACCGGCGGCTGCGCTCGAGGATCTTGGCTTCCTCGTACTCGGCGATCATGCCCTGGACTTGCCTGAGGAGATTCTCCGCGGGACTCTGCCCCAGGGGATTGCAGAGGAAGACGACCTCGACGCCGTGACGCGTGAGTTCCTCAAGCATCAAAATCTGATAAGCGTATTTGCGCGAAAATCGATCAGGATCGAGGACGTAAAGCCGATCGATGGCCCCTGCGGCAGCCTGGTCGCGGAGTCGCTCGAGGCCCGGCCGGATCAGTGTCTTACCGGTCCAGCCGTCGTCGACGAACCGCAGTTCCGGATCACATTCGAAGCCATCGCTGGCGAGCCGTTGCGTGACCGCCTCGAGTTGGCTCGCGATCGTTCCATCGCGGGCCTGTTGCTCTCCGGAGACCCGGGCATAGATGGCCACGCGAAGATGAGGAGTGGTCATGGCCGGTCAAGCTCCCACTGGAAGAGATTGGGGACTCTCGGTTCGACTCGCGGTTCCGGGGAAATCGCCCCGCCGTTCGTGCGGGCATCGGGGGCGCGAGGAGACAACAGGCATCAGCGCCTCATATGCACAAGCGATCGATTGCTCCTGAAGCCGGGAGACTTGGTAGTGACGAGTAACGGCAACGCCGAGCGCGCGCCTCCGTGAAGATGTAATCATACCGACTCCTCCCCGAGAACGCGGCTGTCAGCCTGCCTTGGACGGAGATCGAGTCGGGGCTCCCATCCTTGCCCGTACTTCGGCCGGAGCCGCGTCCTGGAAATGACAGAATCGGGAATCAGGGACGATTTTGCAACATTGTTGGGGGCGTGACATCACCAATCCTTGCGAACGTGCTCCTGCATTACGTCTTCGACCTGTGGGTCCAGCAGGGGCGGACCAAGTCCGCCACGGGCGACGTGATCGTCGTGCGGAACGCCGACGATTTCGTCGTGGGGTTCCAACACCGCCGCGAGGCTGAACGGTTCCTCCGAGAACTGGGGGAACGCTTTGAGAAGTTCAGCCTGGCCCTGCACCCCGAGAAAACGCGACTGATCGAATTCGGGCGGTTCGCCGCCGAGAACCGACGGAAGCGTGGGGAACGCAAGCCGGAGACCTTCACATTCCTGGGATTCACCCACATCTGTGGGCGGAAGCTCCAGAGCGGAGGGTTTATCGTGAAGCGGGAGCCGGCAGCCAAGCGGCTGCGGGCCACGCTAAGTGAGGTGAAGCAGGAGCTAACGCGTCGGCGTCACCAGCCGATCCCGCGGCAGGGCCAATGGCTGCGCGGCGTGGTGCAAGGGTACTTCAACTACGATGGAGTCTCGGGCAACATGGCGGCACTGGAAGCATTCCGTACTTAAACCACGCGAAGCTGGTTGCGCGTCTTGCGAAGACGTAGCCAGCGTCACCGGATGCCGTGGAAGCGCTTCAGGCGGCACGTCGATCGCTGGCTTCCCAAACCCAAGATTCTGCACCCGTACCCGAATGAGCGGTTCTTCGCCCAGCACCCGAGGTAGGAGCAGTATGCGGTAACTCAGCACGTACAGATCTGCGCGGGGAGACGCCGGAAAGGGCGTTCCCTACCGCGACCGAGCTTGGGAGGAATTGTGGGTTCGAGGAGAGCAGGGGGAGAGGTGGAGCGGCGCGGAACATCATGGGGATGGGCCGGAGGTCGGGCCGATGGCAATGAGATATGGGCTGCGAAGGGATTGGAGGGCGATGCGACGGCGGCAGGATTCGACGTGGGCCAGGTCGGAGCGACTGACGTCGGCCGGGATGTTGACCAGTCGAGTCTGCGGCAGGGGTAGGGCTCAGCGCGTCTCCAAAGACGGAACACACCGCCCGAATTTGACGAACACCGCCGTAGTCGGAGCGCGCCGTGCATCACCGAGTCATCTGGCGTCGGCTCACCGGGATGTCGCGCACGGCACGTAAGGTCGGTTCGCGGAGCGAACATTAGATCTATATATATATCATTTTATTTATTGGAAAAATTTTAAAGTCTCCGAAGGATTCGCCTTCCTCTGAACCCACCGACCGGCCAGATCCCCGAGGGCCACTCCGACAAAGACCATCCACACCGGGGAGACGCCATCCCGAAATCGGTCCGAACCATAAAAGATCAGGGCAGTAGCGAGCGTAGCGAGGCAGGGGATCGCCAGGACGGCCGTTGCTGCTGGATCCCTCCTCGTAGCGATCAGAATGCCGATCGCGAGGAGAGGAGCCGCTAGCGACCAGACGATCGCAAAACAGAATCGCACAACCTTGTTTGAAGTCTCGGTGAAGGGGGAGAAAACCCTGACGATCTTCATCGTGAATAACAGAGGCAACTCCTCTGGGTTGCTCATGATGAATTCTCTGCCGTATCTCCAGGCCTCGGCCTCTCTCTCGGTCTCATTGCCGATCAATGGATGAGCGGCATCGACGAGCTGGGAGGCGGGAATCCATGAGCCACGAAGGTTTGGGTCCTTCGCAACGCTATCATTGTGGGCTCCCCAGAACGTGTATCCGCCGACGATTGTGCACAATGCCGGTTTCCCAACCGCGATGGCATTCCTTGCAACCCACGGAGAGATGACGAGTGCCGCCGAGAGGAGCTGGAAGGCAAAGAGTTTTGCGTGCCTTGTACGGGAGGCACTTCCCGATGCGGCCAGGGAGATCAATGCAATTGGGGCGACGAGGATGGTTTGAGGACGCGTGAGAACTGTGAGCCCCCAGAAGCCCCCGGCGATCAAGCTGTGCACCACTCGTGAGGATCGGATGGATGCTAGCGTAAAGCTGCACGCCAGGGCGAGCCATAGTCCGAATGGAATCTCGCTCAGGAAATGCATCGAGTAATAGAAATGGCCAGGGTACAACGCAAGTGATGCCGCCGCCGCAATGGCGGCGAGTGGTCCATCCATCTGCCACGCGAGCCAACCGGTCGCGAGGCAGGTCACGGCAGCCAAGAGACAGAACCAGATTCGCGCGATCATAAACGATCGTCCGAACAGAATGTAGACTGGCAGGAGCGTCAGCGAAGTCCCGGGGGGACGGCAGGCAGTGACTTCCCCGGATGGCCATGTATAGCCGAGACCGGTGCTCAACTGATGGGCGAATAATTCATATTCTACCTGGTCGGGATTTGCCTCGGACTTCGGCGGGGCATTGAGCCCTTGAAAGTAAATCGATAATAAGAGATTGAGGAGAAAGGAGATGGATGCGACGAGCCAAAGGATCCGCCAGCAGTTCGAGCTTTTCACTTCTCGGATCTCCCTTCAGTCAATTATCTGAACGCGGTCGGCCGGAACACGTGGCGGTCGGTTCGAGTCCGGGCGGATGAAAAGTGCCGACGACCTCGGGAAGCGTCGGGCTCGTATGCCCAGGGTTGCCTCGACCTTCGCGTTCGGCACTTATGGGTTTTGACTCTCAACTTCGGCGATTCGGATGTGCACATAGGACGGGCCTTGTCACGATCCGATTGCGAGCCCCGGACGCGCCCTGGCCGATGCACCTACCGATTTTGAGAGTCAAAACTCATTAGGGCCAGGAAAATGTCGGTTCCGGCGTTGACGCCATCGGGCACGAGGACAGGAAGCACGACCTGACGGATCGTCCCTGGATTGGGACACTCTCCTGGCCTATAGCGATCTGCCGGTCAGGTTGTGCAAGATGGCTCGCGTTCGAAACAGCGGGAAGGTCACACTCCGTTCGACCGCGATCCGATGAATGTCGAAGGGGTCCGTACGACCGGGTCGATTAATGCCCCCGTACTGGGAGAAGCCGAGCCGGTAGCCGGCGTCGCGTGCCAGCGACTTGGTGAGCCCGCTGAACGCCTGCGCGGAGCCCACGGGGTAGGCGATCGCCTCGACCGGCTCGCCGAGCATCTGGTCGAGGCGTGCCTTGGAAGTCGACAGCTCCTCCTCCTGCTCGTCACGGGCAAGGTGAGCCAAAATGCGGTGGCTGCGCGTATGCGATCCGATCCCCATGCCGGCAGCCCGCAGTTGCCAGATCTGGTCCCAGGACATGAATAGCTTCTGCCCCAATGCGTCTGGATCGACGGCAACCCCAGCGCGCTCCTGGAGGTGGGCGAAAAACGTCTGTTCATCGCAGCCGCCGGCTGTCTTATAGAGGTGAAGGACTTGACGGATCGCGCGTTTCCGCCCCACTTGCGGCAGGTCGAGCTCCAGGACCTGTGGCACATCGAGGCGTAGTCGATCGACGGAAGTCGCCTTCAAGATGTACGCAATCCGATCCCACCACGGCAGGCGGGGACGGTCAATGAACACAGTAGGTATGAAAAAAAAGGCCGGCACTTCGAGCTCGCGCAAAATGGGAAACGCGAGCTCGTAGTTGTCGCGATACCCGTCATCGAAAGTGATGATGACCGCGGCCCGTTTGAAGTGGAAGCCTCCATCGGCGGTCCTGGCTAATTCCTGCGGACCCAGTATTTCGAATTTTGCGCGGAGATAGCGCATTTGATCCCGGAATGCATCGGCGGTCGCCGAAAAAACCCCATCATCATACGGATTGTCCACGCATGCGCCGACCCGATGATAGTTAAGCGCGAGCAAGCAGCGACGATGAGCCAGGGCCTCCAGGATCTGGAGGATGCCTCCCGCACTCAATAGCGCCGCCAACTGGTCTCGCTTCGAGATCGTCATGCCCGGTTCCGAGTTTGATCAGTTCGCGCGCCGCCGCGTCGAGGATGAATCCCGCGGCCACGACGTTCCGTGGCCTACTGGCCTGAAACGAGGAATCGGCGTCATTCGGCCGGCCGGCAGCCTCGGCCCATGCATAACGCTTGCGTACCTTCAACGCCCATTCTCTCACCCGGGCGAACTCGTCCGGCCTCGCCGCGAACCGCTTCGGAGATGGCCTCGGAGATCCGCTGGTAGCACCGTTCGAAATCGGCCAACTCCCGCCCATAGGGGTCTTCAATGAACAGGGGCCCGTCGCGTTTCAGTGCACCGACAAGATGCAATCGTTTGCGAATTCCGGGAAAGTCTGTTGCCAGTCGGCGATAGTTCTGTTCGTCGAAGACGAATACCGCCTCGAACTCGTCCGCCAGGGTCGCCGTCAGGAGCCGCGAGCGGTGCTGGCGCAAGTCGATCCCCCACCGGGCCGCACACTCGATTGCAGGGTCAGGGCAACGCCGGTTCGCCTTGGGATAGTAGCCCGCCGATCGAATCGTACGCTCGGGACGGAGACACTGCCGCGCAACACCCTCGGCGAAGGGGCTTCGGCAAATGTTTCCCAGGCAAACGAAGAGGACGGAAGAGGCTGCATTCAACGCTTCCCGCGCCCGTCGCTCGAGCCGCCGTCGCGTCGGCTTGGATTGCAGGTAGAACCTCCTGGCCCGCCGCCCCATGCCCTGCCGGAGATCCTGCGCGATCAGTCCCAGTTCCGCGAAGGCCGGTCCAGGATCGTCCCAGGCCAGGGTGTCGCTGCGCTCCCGGAGCCTGATCACATTCCCGACAGCCTCCAGCGCCACTCGATGCAACGGAACGGTGTGAAGGGATCGGTTGGATCGCCGCGCCTGCATATTGGCCGCCAGCCACCAGAGATCGTTTCGCCAGTTGCGGCAGCAAAGGTCCAGCCGATAGTCACGGGGAAAGTCCCGACGCCCGTCGACCAGGAGTTGGAAGAGCGCCAGCGGAAAATCGGCCCCCGCGGCGATCGCCAGCGGCAACGAGCCCCAGAAGCGGCCGTTCACCTCGATGAACGCCCACCGCTTGGTCTGCGGGTCAACCTTGAATTCGACCATCGCAACGCCCGTATACCGCAACGAGCCTAAGAGCGCCACTGCCGCCTCTCGCAGCTCCGGAGTCAGGGGCGTGCTCTGGCGATACGGCCCGGATCCCCCATTTGGCGGCTCATGCAGCCTCATGTGCTGGAATTCCAGCAGCGGCTCACCATCGGCCATTAACAGCTCGACGCCGACACCTCTTCCCCGAATGTATTCTTGAACGGCCACCGGACCCGCCGGGAGCATCTCGCGCAGGCGCCGAGTTTAGCTTTTCCCACGAGTCCAGCTTTCGGACCAATCGGCGGGGACCGAGCGTTCCTGGATCGTAGGACCATTGCGGCTTGAGCACCACGGGCAATTCAAACGTTTCGCGAACCCGATCGCATTCATCGATGTTGTGCACCACCCGCTCGCTGGGTACCGCAATGCCGAGGGATCGCGCCAGCTCGTTGGCTGCGAACTTGTCGCTAACGACCCCAAATACTCGATCGTCAAGCAAGTAAATCCGACCGTGGGGCTCCAGCTCGCCTCGATTCGTCTGGAGCGGTACCGTCGTCGGGTCGCTGCACGGAATGATCAAATCGAACCGCTCGCGATCCATCAGCTCGATCAGGGGCGGCTTCCAGCGATCGTCGTCCAGTCGATAGGCCGGCAGCGAGTGCAGACGGGTCAGATAACGTGAATGCAGGGCCTCCGAGTCCGCTGGCTGCCAGGCCATATGGACCTCGATCCCACCGCGACCTAGCGATCGGATCACGCTGAGTAGCGATCGGACATCATCGCCCAGAACCAAAGCCTTGCGTTGCGGTGTGCTCGGGGCCATCTCACCCTCAGAGTTGATAGGCTTTCAAGAGTGCTAGAGTCGCAACACCCAGCGCCGCCAGGGCCAGAAGGGTCTGCAAGAAGTCCCATCCACCGTGGAGACGATGACTTGGTCGGGGGGTTGGCTCGCGCGAGGAATCCGGCGCGCCCTCGGCCGAGGCCGGCGCGACGACTGTGTGTCTGCCCGTCTCGCGTCCGGCCTTCATGACGACCGCGATCGCCGCAGTCGGCGTGTGCGAGATGCTGACCGCATGCGGTAGCCGGCGTGCTCCCTCGCCTCCGAGATGGTTCAGCGATGGTTGCCCCGAGTCGCCGAGTACGACTTCCAGATTCCGCATCTCTTCCGAAAAGAACTCGGGAGCACACTTCTTGAGTGCCTCCTTCGCACACCAGCGGGCGGCGAAATGGAGCGCGGGCCGCTCTTGCATCAGGCAATAGGCAATCTCCGCCGGCGTGAAGGATGCCTTGTAGAAGGCATCCTCCCAGTAATCCGTCGCAGTCGGAAGGTTATCAATCTGCTCGAGATCGATACCGCAGGAGAGTTGACCGTCCACGGCCCCGGCAGAGGGGGCTGCACGTCCGGAAACGATCCCCGCGGCGCCGTTATTCAACGTGCGCACCGGCTCTCCAACCGAGGGCACTGCCCCGTTCGCCCCATCCGGAATTACGCGCCCTCTCCAATTCCCCATAAGTCACCGCGGAATAGACGGCGTCCGAATTAAGCCCGGCCTGGCGGCGGATCCGAGAGGCCAGCGCGGCCCGGCCCACCGAGCTCGCGACACGGGGCCCGCTCAGCGGAAAACTCGGGCCGACCTCGTTCGAGTCCACCTCGAAGAACTCGGCGATCGTCCGGCGGCAACCGGTCTCTGGTTTCCATCAGTTACCCGAAAGGCAGATTGTGCAGATCAGCTTGAGGGATCCGTCGGAGCCGACCGTCTGAATCAGGAAATGACCTGCGGGATCCAGCTCGTCAAGTTCGGCCACAGTGGTATGGCACCGCGAGCAGCGCGGCTGCGCGACCACGGCCTTCTTTTCAGGCCGCATGACGGATTCGTAGGCCCCCAGGCGCTCGCGTAGGTCGTTCAGGAACCGGGCGGCGGTCCGACCCTCCGAAAGCTGGTGGTCGAACGAGAGGACGAGATTAAAGGTGCCTTCTCGGCTGCCGGGCGGATGGACCTCGGCACAGACCCCAAGGATGGCCGACTGCCCTTGGTTGATCAGGGGATGGAATGCCGAGACGCCTTCGCCGGAAAGGTCCGTCACGGTAAACGTGCCCCCCGCCAGCGCATCGAGCGGCAACCGGTCTTCCAGGTACGCGACCATCAACTCGCGCATCTCCCCGACGATCTCGCTCATCCCCTTACGGTCCGCGTGGCGGATGACCGGCACCTTGAGGCCGCGGCCCGCGTCGAGGGCGAAACCGACGTTGACATCCTCGTAATAGTGGGAGCCGCTATCGGCATAAAAGGCGTTGAAGGCGGGGTACTTGCGCATGAGCCGGGCTGCTTCGAAGACGATGATGGAGCTTAGGCTCCCGCCCGATCGGGACGATTCGCTTGCCAGGGAGCGCAGACCACAGGTTGGGCAGGAAACCGTGACTGTGCTGAGCAAGGTGTTGCTGGAGGCAGAGCGAAGATAATTGGCCTCGGTGCGCTTGCTCCGCGGCAGACCCTCCGTCCGGTATGCTACGCCCGTCGCGGCGACCGGCTCGCTCCGCCCGGTTACAGACGACGCCCGCGTTTCCGTGATCGCCGGCCCTTTCGGCTGATTCCCCGCGGTCGAAAGATCGATCGTCCGTACGAGTCCGCGACCTTCGAACACCTTGCTGTCCAGTCCTTGCTGCTCAAGCAGCTCCCGCGCCTTACGGCTGAATCGCGCCGGTCGTGACTCAGTCCGGGAACGCGCCTGACTCTCCGGGCACGGTCTGGTCCATCCGTTGGCCCGACCCATCGGTCCCCGGCGCCGGCACGGCGGCGACCGGCGAGGCAGGCCAACCGTTGCTTGCCGCCGTTCCGTTCGCAGGCTCGATTTCCGAGGGCTCGATATGGCCGATCAGGCCACCGATGGAGATCTCCTCCCCCTCTCGGGCGGCGTGGTGCAGCAAGCCGGCAATCGTCGCCTCGATCTCCAGCACGGCCTTGCTCGTCTCGATCTGGGCCAGCGATTGGCCCGGCTCGACCCGATCCCCGTCGGCGACGATCCAGGCGACGATCGTCGCCGACTCGTCGTTGACGTTCTCGCGGGGAGCGAGGATCGGCGTGGGCTTGCTGATCATGTTCGCACAGCTCCCGGACGGCCGCGACGACGTGATCCGAGCCCCGGCAGCAGCGCTTTCTCGAGCGGGCCGCACGACGGGGATCGGGTGCTCCGGCGACGCCAGCCGCCGCAACCGCCGCAGGCTCCCGGGCGCGCGCTCGACGATCTGCGCCACGACCTCGGCCCCGAACGCGGCGAAGGCCATCCCCTCCTCCACGACCAGGAGCCGGCCGGTCCTGCTCGACCGATTCGACGATCGGCCGGATGTCGAGCGGATAAAGCTGGTCGGGCAGATGACCTCGCAGGCGATCTCGTGCTCGTCGAACAGCGGGTCGAGCGCCTTCTCGACCTCCGGCAGCATGCCGCCGTAGCAGAGGATCGTCACGTCCGGCTCGGCTTCCGGGCGAATCCGGGTCGTGGGGAACAGTTCGTCGCTGTGCTCGAGGACGAAGCCGTCGGGGACCGAGTCGGAGACCCGCAGGCCGTAGAGCAGCTTGTTCTCGATCACGATCGTCGGCCGGTCGATCGTCGCGAACAGCGCGTCGTAGACTGCGCCGGGATCGTAGTGATGAGTGCAGCGCCAGCATCCGCGTGTCCGGCAGCCCCAGGAAGTGCTTCTCCAGGCTCTGGCTGTGCGTCGGTCCATAACCCCGCTTCCCGCCCATCGGCGTCCGGACGATCAGGCGGAGATCGACCTGGTCATTATACATGTAGCTGAATTTCGACGGCGTGGTTGATCAACTGGTCGGCAGCCGAGCGTCAGGAAGTCGCCGAACATGATCTCGCAGACCGGGCACCAGCCCGCTTAGGGCCAGGCCGTTGCCCAGGCCGACGATCGCCGCCTCGCTGATCGGCGTGTTGCGGACGCGGCCCGGGAAACTCGCGGCTCAGGTCCTTGGTGACCTTGAAGGCGCCGCCGTAGGGACCCTCGATGTCTTCGCCGATCAGGACGATCGCGATCGTCGCGCTCCATGTTCCGCCTCAGCGCGTCGTGGATCAGGTTGACGGCCCGCTCGGGGGCGGCGATCCGGGTCCGCTGCCACGAGACGGGCGGATCCGGGGTCGGCACGTGGCGCTCGGCTGGGCACTCGGCGTAAGGAGATGCCTCGGCACGGCTCGACCGCGGCGTCGATCCGCTCACGGACGCTCAGCCTCCGCCTGCTCGGCCTGCTCGGGGTCCTCGCGGGCGAATCGCACCAGCGGGTCCCGGTCCCAGTACGCCTGGACTTCCGCCGGGTCGCGATCGTCGTCCCCCTTGGAGTGGGCCATCAGGCGGTAGGTGTCGATCCGGAGGAACTGCGGCTTGCGCCGATGCCGGACACGACTCGACGCACCGCGACGGCCGTCGACAGCAGCTTGACCGGGTCCCAGGTGTCGGCGCGCGACCGTCTCGATGCCGAAGGCGGCGGCGCGGGCCTCGATATCGCCGGCCAGCGTTTGCGACTGCGAGCGTGCTCTGGGCATAGAGGTTGTTCTCCAGCACGACCAGCAGCGGCAGCCCCCATTTCGAGGCGATGTTGAACGCCTCGTAGACCGCCCCCTCGCCCAGGGTGCCGTCGCCGATGAAGACGACGGCGATCCGGTCGGTACCCCGGAGCTGGTGGGCCAGGGCCATCCCGGCCGCGACAGGCACGATCCCTCCCTGGATGCCGTTGCTGAAGACGCCCCCGCGAACAGAGGTGCTGGCTGCCGCCCCGGCCGCCGCAGACGCCCGACTGCTTGCCCATGACCTCGGCGATCAGGCCCTCGACGTCGCCGGTGCTGCGCCAGGAAGTGGCCGTGGCCGCGGTGGCTGGTGAAGATGACGTCACCCTCTTCGAGCGCCTTCGGCGACGGCGATCCCCGTCCATTCCTGGCCGATGCAGGTGTGCACCGTGCCGAAGAGCTTCCCCTCTGAGAAGAGGCTGGAGCAACCGCTGCTCGACTCCGCGAATGAGCATCGCCTTGGCGAACAACTCACCAGCCACAGCGTCGTCGCGGACGATGGGTTCGTTCGCGTTCGTCTCGTCGGTGTGAGCTCGAGCGACTAACATCCCAGGATCTCCCTCGCCGAAGCTGCCGCCGGATCCGGCCGCTCCGAAACCGGACAACGGGCTGCCCCTCCGGATCTGCTCCTCGCTTGCGCCGTCCTCATACTGAAGGCTGAAAGCACACGACCCCGGTCCATCATGACTTCCACGTCGCTCTCCCCCCAATGTATCAGTCCCCCGTCTCAAAACTAACGACTCCATGGACCGGCCTCTTCTCAAGGTATCCCTCTCACGATGGATGGGCCGATCAACCTGGTCAGTCCCACCGGCAGTCGACGCCACAGCCTGATCATCCGCTCGTAGCGCGGGTTGTCGGGCCGCATGTCGTTGCTTGCTCCCTTACGCAGGTAATACTGCCACTCGACCGGCTCGGGCTTGGCGCCCCATTGCTCCTTGAAGTCGCAGACCGAAGTCCCCGGGGTCGAGCGGCCGAAATCGAACGTCTCCTGGCCCCGCTGGATCGCACGCTCCAGCAGATGCCAGTACATGAGCGAGTTCGCATTACTGATATTATAGAGGCGCAACGAACTCGCGCTTGGGATTTCGGTCGTCTTCCAGCCGTGGACTAGAAGTCCCGCCGCAACAGCCTTCGCCTGGAGGCGGACCACGCACAACTCCACCCGCTCCGGGAATTGACGCAAGGCGGACCGAAAGAGGCCGCTACTGTAAACCGGGGTACCCAGGTCGCGCATGTTGTGGCTGAAGACATCATAGAATTCCCGCAGGAGCTCCTCACCGCCCCAGGCCACCCCCAGCCCGTTCTTCTGCCCCTTGCGGACATGACCGCGCACGTTCGAGCGAAGTTGCTTCCACAACTCATCCGGCGTCTTCGGCAGCGGCAGGATCATGTGGACCTTGTGGCCGGTGCGCGTCGTCAGCCGGGGATGGTCGATCGCCCGCCGGTGTCGTAGCTCCAGATGCCGCACGTCGAGCTCGTCGGCCAGGGTGATCGCGCGATCGATGAGGCGGCGGCCGACTTCCTCGGTATCGGCGATCACGCCTCCATAGTTCAAGTAGGGGAGGCCGGCGAGGAACCGGCCAAACAGATGGCTCTTCACCAGCGCCAGCGGGAGCAGGCCGACGGTCTCGCCGCCCTCGACCGCCTCGAGCAGATAGGGAATATGTTTGAGCCCGTGCTCGAGGACCTTAAGCCAGCCGGGATCGTAGCTCAGCGGGACACGACCGCCACGGGCAACCCGGCGTTCCCACTCCGGCCGGAGCGCCGCGAGGCCGCGCCGATCGTGCACCCGGATCTCGACCGTCTTCGCCCCGTCCGCGGTCATGTCCCGACAGGCTGGCGAACACTCTTCGACTTGGAGTTGTGGCATACGAGCTCGTCGTAAATATCTCGGATTCTCTCGACGCGAACCTGGAAGTTGTGATCTTTCTCGATCGTCCTGCGTCCTGCCGAGCCCAGGCGGCTACGGGCGTCGCCATTCCCGAGCAGGCCCGCGATCGCTCTGGAGAGCCCCTCGACCGAGCCCGGCTCGACCAGGAGCCCATTCTCTCCGTCTTGGATGAGCCGCGGAATGCCGGCGATCCTCGTCGCCACCACCGGAGTCTCCAACGCCATCGCCTCTAGCAAGACGTTCGGCAACCCCTCGCGCAGACTGCTGAGCGCGAACACGTCGGTGGCTTCGTAGAAAGGGTTCGTGTCCGCCAGGAACCCCACGAGACGGATCTGGTCCTCGCGGCCCAGCGAGCCGATCAGGTGCTGGAGCGGTTCCAGTTGGTCTCCTTCCCCGACGATCCGCAGTTCGACCGCGAGGCCCTCTTTCAGCAACTGGTTGACCGATCGGATCAAGACGTCGAACCCCTTCTCCTCCGACAGTCGCCCCACCGCGCCGATCAGCATCCGCCCCGCAGGAATACCGAGCCGCCGCTTGGCCGAGACGGGGTCGAGGGTCCGCCGATATTGCGTGGTGTCGATCGCGTTCTCGATCAAGGCACAGCGATCCTCGGGCACGCCGCACTTCAAAGAGAGGGAATAGAGGTCTTCGGAGACGCAGATCACTGATTCATAGCGCGGCAGGCAGGCCCGGTCGATTGCATAGTACAACGGCGTGCGCCGCGTGTGCTTGACCCAGCCGTGGACAGTCGTGACGAGCCGCATCGGCCAGAAACGCCTCAGGATCAAGCCGATAAAGTTACTCTTGTAATCGTGTCCGTGCCAGATCGCCACCTTCTCTTCGCGGCAGATCTTCAGGAGCTGGGCGATGCTTCGCCAATCCAAGGGGCCCCGATCGGGGACAGACAGAAGGGGAGCTTTCCAGAGCGCCGCTCTTCGCTTCAGGACATCGAAGCCTGGGTCGTCGGGCGGGTGGATGTAGGCGCAAAGGTTGCGGTAACCCAGGGGTTCCAGGAAACGGGGCGAGTTCAGGATCGTCTTGTCGGGCCCTCCTCCCGTCCCGGTGACGACGCGGACGTCGAGGACGACCGGCATGACCGCTGTGTCCGGCTCCGGCTCGGTGGAAATCATTGGGGTCGATGGCATCGCTGAAGATCTCGACATCACGCAGGACTGTCTTCTGGAGAAAGAAGGCCATCAGAAACGTTGCCAAAAGTCGGTGCCGGACTCACCTCGGTTCCCTGGATCGGAACGACGATCTTGCGGGAGAGGTCTTCGGTCGGGCCGAAGTGATCTCCGTGACGACAGTGCATGCGTCCTGGCCGACGATGGTCCAGTCGAATCGCTGATCGGCCAGGGTGCGAGCCCGATCCGCGAGACGGAATGCCAGATCCTCGTTCGACGAAAAGCGCGCCAATGCTGTGGGGGAATTCGTTCCGCTCGGCGACGATCAGGTGTTCCCCATGGCGGACCCCCAGTCCCTCGCACCCGACCGGCGTGCTAACCACGGGGAGCCCGGCGGCGAACGCCTCCAGAATCTTGAGCCGCGTACCGCCCCCGGAATCGAGCGGTACCGCGAGCAATTTGGCCTGTGTGATGTGGGGCTTGATGTCTGGAACGTCGCCGAGCACCTCGACACCCGGTATGTCGGACAGAGCCCTCGTCTCCGGACTCGGGGAGCGCCCACGATCCGCAAGCAAGCCTCGGGGAACCGACCGCGCAACCGGGGCAACACCTCTCGGGCGAGGAAGGCCGCGGCACCGATGTTCGGTCCCCACGACATATTGCCCAGGTACAATATCAGCGGCGGTTGACCACCGCGCCCGGTCGGTAAGGCGCTGAACGCCTGGCAGTCGACCCCATTTGGTACGACCTCGACCGCCCGGGCCCCCAATTCCTCGAAGTACATTCGCTCATCGTCGGAGACCGCAAAGAGTTGATCGGCGCGGAGCGCGGCCCGCCGTTCCATGAGCGCGAGCAGCTTCGATTCGCGGCTCAGGTACCGCCTCCTCCACCAGGCGATTTGCTCGGTCGCGACACGATGCGCGAGGGTCGAGTAGACGTTATGGAGGTCGATCAAGGTCGGGGTTCTGCTCCGTCGGTCCGCGTAGACGAGCGAATCGAGATGGTCCAGGTAGAGCAAGTCCGGCGGCTCGACGGCGATCTGGCGTTTGAGCTCGGCCCTCACGGCAGACCAATCGTGGCGGCGATAGAGGACATAGGGCTCTCGCAGCACCGCCGCCGCCGCGGCCCGAAGCCCCTCTTTCCACACGACCCGAGGACCGACCTTCGCAGGGCAGACGGCAATGCCCACTTGACGAAGAGGGTCGATGCTGGATTCCTGGCCAGGCCGGGTGGCGGACACCAACCGGACCCGGAACCGCTGGGCCAGCGCCCGGAGCAGGTGGAATGTCCGCAAGTGCCCCCCCGTATTGAGCGGCCAGGGAAGCTCGCTCGTGACGGCCAAGATGGAGGCCGCTCGATCCTCGGCAACCGTAACCCCCGCGGGCTGTTGTTCCGAAAGTATCCCGCCGGTCACCGCCATGAGAAGCCCTCCCGATCTTGCACTGGAAGCCATCCCAGGCAGGATCGTTCGCCTGCCATTTGATCGTTCACACAGATCTTGTTGTGTTCACTTGTCAACATAGGCCCGCGGCAGGTGGCCGGGGTCGCGGCGCGGGGTGCGGAAATCGACGAGTTTCTTCGTGGGCGTGGGGTGGGCTTGCGAGAGGGCCTCGCCGAGCGCGACCCGCAACGCCCAGAGCTGGCCCGGGCGGAGCCGGTCGAACTCGATCCGGCCGGCATCCTCGGCACCGCCAAAATTGGTGCCGTGGCGTATGCCGGCTAACTTCAAAGCCGCCCGAGCCTGTGCTCCCACCGCCCAGCGCGGCTCCTTGTGCAAGTTGGACCACAGTGTCAGGTACTCGACATCTTGCTGGCCGCGGCGATACGCCTTGAGCCGTACCGAAGGAATGGGGACCGATCCCGATGCCCGCCCTCGGCCCGGGTAGAACAAGGACAACTCGTCCGCATGCTCCCACGATTCCGCGGTTCCCACGGTCTGCCAGGGGAGTATGCCGTCGGCACCCAGCGTCCAGGCGTCCAGACACCACGCCGCTGGTTGAACGTTCGAGCCCTCGACGGGGCTGGACGCTCCGTATTCGACGACGATCTCGCCCAACGCCCGCTTGCGCTCGAGGATCAGCTCGGGATAGGTCCGCATCGCGTTACTGACCACCAGATAATCGAGCAGCCCATCGAGACTGTCGCGTTGCCATTGAGGCCGGGAAATGTCGGCGCGGAATACGAGTCGAGGCACCGCCGCAGGGGAGGACGGTGCCGAGTTCGATCGCGATCCCGCGGCGGCATCCCAAGCTTGGTTGATCCCCTCGTGGAAGGCGAGAGCGAAGTAGCGGAGCGCCCAGAAGTCCTGAAAGTTGGTCGGCTCATCCAGAAGCCAGGGAGATGTCGCCCGCGACCATCCCCGTTCCTTGAACTCGACCTTGTTGTTCAAGAAACCCTGAAACAGAGTCTCCGTCCAGTGCTTGGCCCGGAAGTGGGCGGCGAACTCCCGCGCAGTGGCGACGAAAGCCCTGCGATACGACGCGGGGAACGCCCGATCGGCCCAATAGTCGCCGTTGTAGTTGCCTTGCATCAAACTCGGCCAGTTCTCGTGCAATGGCAGGTAAAAGCAATCGAGCGGCACTCCCTTTCGCGGCAAGTCCGAGAATGCCGAGCCGTCCAGGAGCGGGCCGAAGCGGCGGTCCCAAGCCGACCAGTCGAAGTCCTTCCGCCGGTGTCCCATCTCGGAACGCAGCCGTCTTCGACTCGCCCGTTCTGGTAATAGGGGACTCGGTTGAGCACCGTCCGGTGCCGGTGAGCCAGGCGGTAATAGTCGCGCTCGTTCTCCGGCAACCCATAACAGTTCATCTCCGGGAGAAAACTGAGCTGGTCGGGCAGGGCGAAGTCCCAGACTCGCAGGGTTACCGGCAACCTCAGGCTTTGGGCACTCGCTCGGCCACCCACCGCCAGGCTCAGCTCACCAGAGTGCACGCCGGCCGGGAGATCGTGCGGGACGTAGATCTCGACGTGAAGGCTCTGACTCTTGACGCTGGGAGTAGCCGTGGACATGGGATAATTCAGGGGTACGATCGGGTCAGGTAGCGGTCCACCACGCGCGGCCACGCAGTGATAGCGGCCGAACTCGGCCTTGATGGCCACGCCGGCCGGCCCTTTGAAGACCAGTTGCGGTTGAACCGACCCGGCCGGACCCTGGCGCGACAGAGGATCTGGAAAGCGACGAACTCATTGCGCGCGGCCTGGAGAGAGATCTGTTTTTTCTTGGCGTCCCAGAGGTGGTTGGTGGAGAGATAGCCGTCCGGCTGGTAAGGGATCAACTCGCCCGTCATGGGGTTGACCTTGTCCAGCTCGTCGATGATGGCGATCTCACTCCCTCCGAGACGTGGCAAGTTCGAGGGCCTCGCGGCTCGCTCCACTTCGGCAGGTCTTGCGGCTCGCACCGGCTCGGTGCCGGGTGCCGATACCGGCCGAGGCAGACCGGCGGGAACTCGATTGGAGACCCGGATACTCGCTGTCGCCGGAGTGCCGAGATTGCCGGCCCCATCCACGGCCCGCACCGATAATCGAACCGTATTGCCGGCATATGGCTGTGCATTCCGTATGTGCATTTCGACCCGTGCACCCGGCAGCACCGGCCAGCGGGATCAGCTCTCGCTTCAACGCGCGGTTTTCGATGGTTGCAGCAAACCCGAGCGTGCCAGCCGGGCCAGCGTCGCGTGGGGTCACCCACGAGACCAGCGCCTCCCCGGCAGGCAGATCTGCCGTCTGCGGCTCGGAGCGCAAGTCGCTGGGGGCTTCCGGCGCCAGGCGATCGTCAGGTCCCAGTTCGAGCGAGAAGTACGGTCCACTAGCCCGATTCTCCTCTCGGCTGGAGACAAACCGATTGGGGAAGATCCGACGCGTAAAAGTCTCGCCGCGGCGCAGTCCACTCCGAGCCCGTGTCGTCGTAGATGAGGAAGCCGTAACTGAGCCCGGCCACGCGGGCCGCCACAACTTTGGGGTCGACTGGCACGTGCTGCCAGCCGTACCTGTCGGCCCGCGAGGCGTCGGCCATGCGCCAGGTCGTGCCGCCATTGCCCAGGACCACATGGCAGAGGTCTCCGCCCCCGATCGACCATGGGAGATCGGGATGCCGCCGGTGGCGGAACGTTGCGCCGCCGTCTTGAACCGCGTAGCCGCTACCGGTCCCCTCGAACCACTCCGCGCCCACGGTGCTGACCGTCACCCTCTTGAGCGGCTCGTCTCCCGCCAGTTTCAGGTGAAGCGCGGCCGCTCGAATGGTCTTACCCGCGAGCGCCTTGGCCTCGACGTCAAGCAAGGTCATCTCCTGGATGCTCTTGATCTTGAGTCGCCGGTCGCCGCCGTTGTTGCCGTCCGCTTCCTTGCCCACATTCGAGACGAACGTGTCGCGCGTTACCGCCAGGCGAACCTCACCACGTGATCCCGTTGATGGGGGAGCCTGACCGTACGATGCTCCAGGGACGACCGCGATCCCGATGATCAAAGCAAGGAATTCTGTCTCGATCTGGCCCAGACGCATTTCTGCCTCCCCTTGTCTCATTTCGAGACAGCTCGATCGCCTCGGTCCGCATCTCAAGCAATCGCTGATCTCGACGGTCAGGGACTGATCGTGGTTCGGCCTTCGCTCATCAGGCTCTACCACGCTCGTGACATAGTAGAGCCTTGAAAAATCTTAACGACAAGCCGATTGTCTGATAGAATCCTGGGCCTGAGTAAGACTACACAAGTTGAGCAGTTGGCGGTCCTTCGGTGCTGGTGGTACGGACATCTTGCCCGTGGTATCCTCGGCCACGGCTGGAGACTGATGCTACGGCAGAGATCGAGAATCACTCAATTTCACTATTAACGATCCGCGAGACGGCGAGAATCTCGAGCTTTGCCACATCGACCGCAAAGAGTTGACTGGAAAGGGTCCATGTCGTAGTGTCTTCGCGAAAACCCCTGGTCTGTCAACCACTGACGGCAACTCGCTTTTCGTGCGGATGAGAGCCGCTTGTCGGGCCGTTGTTCTTTTCGCAGCCCTCGCTACCGCGAGTGACGAAGGAAAATCATGGTGCAAATCGAGCTTGAATCACCCGATCAGACCACGCGTCAGCACGAGCCGGTCTCCTGTGGCATTCCCTGGCCGCGGGGGATTCTCGGAGAAGTGGCCCAACTGAGGCTATTCGATGAGGAGGGGGGGGTTGTCGGACTTCAAGCGCGAGCCCTGGATTCCTGGCCGGACGGCTCGGTCCGATGGGCCCTGCTGGATTGGCAGGCCGTGGTGAAGTCCAAGACCACGTATCGCGTGGAAATCGCGCTGCACCATTCCATTGAGGGCGATTCCCCGAGGATCCAGGTGAGGCAAGACGTTTCGTCTCTCAAGATCGACACCGGTGCGGCTTGCTTCGTCATCCAGTCCGGAGGGACTTTTCCGTTCCACTCCGTCACCGTCGCCGGCCAGCCGGCGATCGACCCGGCACGCACCCACTTGACCGTCGAGAGCGATGAGGGACAGGTTTTCCAACCGAGGAACGAGGAATTCGAGCTCGTCGAATCGGGTCCCCTGAGAGTCGTAATCCGAGTCGGGGGTTCGCTCGGCGTGGCGGGCCGGGGTTCCTGGTGTCGATTCTTCGCCTATCTCCACTTCTTCGCGGGACTGGCCCTCGTCCGAGTTGATCTGACCCTGCACAACCCGCGGCGCGCCGGTCACCGGGGTAACCTCTGGAGTCTCGGCGACAAGGGCTCGATTTACATCCGCGACGCGGCCTTGACTCTGGCCCTGCCCCAGGACACCGCGCCGGCGCACATTCGGCTCTCGTCCGAGCGTTCCGCCCCGTTCCGTCCGTGCGATCCTCCACTGGAATTGTATCAGGACTCGAGCGGAGGAGAATACTGGCGCGGCACGATCCACATCAATCGGCACCACGTCGTACCCAACACGTTCCGAGGCTACCGCCTCCGCACTCCCCATCACGAGGAGGACGGCCTCCGCGCGACGCCGATCGTCACTCTGGAGGGCGGCGGTCGTTGGCTGGGTTTGGCGATGGAGTATTTCTGGCAGAACTTCCCCAAGGCGATCGAGGCGACGTCGGACTCCCTGACTCTACGGCTCTTCCCCAAACAGTATGCCGACTTGCACGAGCTCCAGGGTGGCGAGCAGAAAACCCATACCTTCTCGATGTCGTTTGCCCCGGATCGCGTCACGGACGAGCCGCTGTCGTGGTGCCGGGCTCCGCTACGATCCCATGCCACTCCATCCTGGTACTGTTCGACCGGTGTGGTGCCCCATCTCACCCCGAGGGCCAGCGATCCGAGCCCTCTCTACCTCCAGCTCGTGGACTTGGCAATCGATGGTCCGGACACCTTCGAGCACAAGCGGGAGGTGATCGACGAATACGGCTGGCGCAACTTCGGCGAGATCTACGCCGATCATGAGGCCGTCTTCCACAAGGGACCGGACCGCCTCGTCTCTCATTACAACAACCAGTACGACCCGATCGCGGGTGGTGCCATGCATTTCCTTCGCTCGGGCGACTGGCGGTGGTGGCTGCTCATGCACGAGCTGGCCCTGCACGTCCGCGACATCGACGTATATCACACCGATGAAGATAAATCCGCCTACAATCATGGTTTATTCTGGCACACTTACCATTATGTCGATGCCGGCCCGAGCACTCACCGTACCTATCCCCCCCGGACCGAGAAGGTCACAGGGGGCGGCCCCGGCGGCGGGCAGAACTACGCGACCGGCCTGATGCTCCATCATTTCCTAACGGGGGACCACCTGTCCCGCGAGACCGTTATCGAGCTCGCCCGCTGGTCGATCGACATGGACGACGGCCTTAAGACTGTCTTCCGATGGCTGGCCGGCGGATACACCGGCAGCGCCACCATGTCGGGATCGTTCTTCTACCACGGGCCGGGTCGGGCCCCGGCAAACTGCGTGAATACCCTGCTCGACGGCCATCAGTTGACGGGCGACCCGGCTTTCCTGGACAAGGCCGAGCAACTCATCCGGCGTTGTATCCACCCTGCGGACGATATCGAGGCGCGCAACCTGCTCGACGCCGATAACAAGTGGTTCTACAACATGTTCTTGCAGGCCCTCGGCCGTTATCTGGGATTCAAGGCCGAGCGCGGACAGATCGACCGGATGTATGCTTACGCGCGAGCCAGCCTGCTGCATTACGCCCGCTGGATGGCCGATCACGAGTATCCCTACCTCGACAAACCCGAAATCCTGGAGTGTCCCACCGAGACCTGGGCTGCTCAAGACATGCGGAAAAGCGAGGTCTTCGAGGCTGCGGCGCAAGTCGCGGACACCGCCGAAGAACGCCAGCGGTTCCTGGAAAGGTCTCGGTTCTTCTTCGAGTATTCGACGACGACGCTGGCCAAGATGCCGACCCGATCGCTGGCTCGACCGGTTGTGCTCTTGCTCTCGAACGGCCTCGCGCGGGCCTATTCCGAGCTCAACCCGGACTTTCCTGCGCTGCCAGTCCCCGAGGCAGCTTACGACTTCGGCTCACCCGAGACGTTCATTCCCCAGAAGACTATGGCGATCCGCAGATTCAAGATCCTCGTTGCCTTGACGGGGGTCTTTGTGGTGATCGTGGCCACCATCGCAGTCATCTCAACTCGGATGTGATGAGCACAGGTCCGCGTACAGTCTGAGATAAGCCCAGACGGTCGACTCGAGTTGATAGCGTTCCACCACTCGCTCGCGAGCGGCTTTGCCCATACGTGACGCCGCGGAGGGGTCATTCAGGATCTGGAGGATCGCGGTGGCCGTTGCGCCAGCATCCCCCCGTGGCACGTGGAGCCCGTCGATGCCCTGTCGGATAAGTTCGGGATTGCCTCCGACGGCGGTCACCACGGTCGGGACCCCCGAGGCCATTGCCTCGAGCAGGGTCAACGAGGCAGCTTCGCTCAGTGAGGTGAGGGCGAATACGTCCAGTGCCCGCAGGATCTCGGGGACATCCGCACGGATCCCGAGGAATCGGACCCGGCTCTCGATCTCGAGCGAACGCGCGAGATCGGTCAGCGTCTCGCGCAGGGGGCCATCCCCCACCAGGAGCAGATCGACATCCTCGCGGGCCGCGGCGACGCGGGCGAAGGCGTGCAGCAGCATCGCCTGATCTTTGACCGGATGGAATCGCGCGATGTTCCCTACGTGACGACGGGCCGGATCCAGGCCGAGCCGCGCGAGGATCTCCGCGCGATGATCCACCGGCTTGTATCGATTGAGCACGATCCCGTTATCGATTACGACGATCTTTTTTCGAGAGAAGCCGTCATTCTGTGAGAGGCTGTCCGCGCTGAACTGACAGACTCCGGTGATGGCATCGGCCATCGGACCGAGGAGCCATCGGTTCGCGAGACGGCGTCGGGCGGAAACGATGTCCGGGAAATGGCGTCCGTGTTCGGTGAGGATGAGTCGGAATCGCCCTCGCATGACGAGCTTCGTCACCGCTGCATAGAAAAACGGCGTGTACTGATGCGCATGAACGAGCTCGATCCCGCGTTCCTGAATCAACCGGCTCATGCGCCAAGCGACTCGATAGTCCCTCCCCGGTCGGCGTTCCAGGTTGATCACGTCGACGCCTTCGTTGCGAAGTTGCTCGCCGATCGGGCCGACTCCGTCCAGACAGATAATGGTTGGCTCGAACGCCCCCCCCATGCGCCGCACGATTTCGGTCACCAGCATTTCGGCGCCGGCAACCTGCATCACGTGCAAGACGAAGCCAATTCGGATTCTCCGTTTGATGGTGCCTCCCTCCTTTCGGTCCGGCCCCTCCGAGCCCGGGACGGTCGCCCGATCGCCGGGGACGGACGCGAGGAGATGAGACAAGTCGTGATCTCGGCTGGTGATAGAGATACCGGGCATCAGAAGGCCCTCACGGGATGGCATGTCCCGAACGCAGACCATGCGCCGCCGGCAGCCAATCTCGCGGCGGCCCTCTCGTCAGCGAGTTGGCCCTTCACCAAGGCCGCGAGTTGTGATCCCACCAGCACGAGCAGGAAGGGAAACTCGAAGGTTTCCAGCGACAGGAAAGCCCCACCAAAACAGAAGACGCGCCATCGACGTTTCCACCGCGGTCGCAACCAGATAAATCCTCCTCGACTGGAGGTCGTCCCGCCCCTTCATGGCGAGCCGGCAAAATCGGGTGTCGAGCCAGACCGAAGCGAGCATCGCCAGGTAGAGTCCCAAGCCGACAAACCCGTTGTCCGCGGCGATCTGAAGATACTGGCTGTGAATGGTGCGGCCCTTCCGGTCCGCTCCGTAATCATACGAGAACAGGTTTGCGTTTCGGATTCCTACTCCGAAGATCGGATTGTCCATCGCCATTCTCCAGGCGGCCATCCAACTGTTGCGCCGCAAGTTCGCGCTCTCATCTTGCGTATTGTTCTCCAGGGTGGAGAAGCGATCCCGGATCTCTTTTCCGGCCATGACCGGGATCACACCGAAGAATAGGATTGCCCCCAGTATCGCTATCTGCATTCGCCTTTGACAGCGAAATGCGAGCAAGGGAGACGTAACCAACATCGACAGCATTGCACCTCGCGAGTACGTCATCAGAACCGCATGGATGATCACGGGAGCAAGGGCCAGGAAGAACCAGCGCCATCGGCCTCGAATCTGGTCCCAGAGGAGGATGCAAATCGGGACTCCCATAGCAAGCATCAATCCGGCCCCGTTGTTGTCCAGACCTCCGTACCCGTTGTGGAAGATGCCGAGATACCGGTACCTCAGGTAGAGATCATTCACCTCAATAGCAATATAGGCGAGTGCCAGGGCTGACTGGATCACGAGAACATAAAGCTGATTGACAGTGCATAATAAGACGATCGAGACGGCCATCATCCCGAAGACCTTGATGTACTCGACGAAGTAGATGAAAGCGACCTCGTGATCCCGCGCCATGAGGTAGGTGACGAAGATCCACAGAGCATAGAGACCGATGATATTCTGCGAACGTCCGAATTGACGTCGGGTTCGTGCAGTTCCCAGCGGCACTGCGGGCATAAGGCCCAATGCAACGGCAAATGTCGCCGCGACCGTTGAGAGCGCGATGTAGCGCGACCACTCCATCTGCGGAAGAGCCCACTGCCACAAGTATTGGGGCCTGAGTATGGCGAAAAGATAATAGACCGCCACACCCCAGAATGGCCGGAACACGACACCAAACGTGCCGGCCAGCGTCATGATGGCCATGAAAATCAGCTGCTTCATTTTCAATGTTTAAAGTATGAGATCTCTGTGAGTTTAGAGTCGCTGGGACATCTCATCTTCAGAATCACCCCGGGACCACCCGCCGTATTCCGGAGGAGGTAGGGGCGGCGACTTCGGTCGAACTGAGGCGATCGCCTCGGAAAGTCATAGCCTCTGATAGACGCCGAGCAGGCAGTTCTCCGGATAGCGAATCCGGAGCTTCGAAAGGGTCCACCATAACAAGGTTTCCATGTAATTCAAATGTTTAAATTTACTAAATAAAGCAAGGTCGTCCACATGCAAGAAGGCTCGCTCCTGGAATCCTCGCTCCTCGAAGAGCCGGCGCAATTTCCCCCTCGTGTTCATCTTGTATTGGACCGGGAAAGTATCCTTCTCCTCGCCGCCCCAGAATAGTCTCTTGACCGGATGATGCAGCCGGTCTGGGACGAGGCGGGAGACCAGAGTGATCGGAGAATAAAGGTTTACCGTCAAGATGATGGCGAAGCCTCCCGGGCGCAGCAGACGGTGGAGAGCCGACGTCACTTTCTCGGGTTCTGTCACGTGTTCGGCCACCATGGCGCATCGTCGCAAGATCGAACTGGGAGTCCGGTTGGTATTCCTCAATCGGACACCGAACGCGCCGACGGACATACCTGTTCTCGAATACGTTGTCGCTGGGGTCCACGGCGACAATGAGGGAGCACCGGGACGCCAGGAGTTCGGCCAGGCCTGGATTGTGGGGGAAGATGGCACTGCCCCCCCCGACATCGATCCAGGCACACCCCTCGAAGACATGTTTTTTCACCGCTGCCTCGTAGACATCCGAGGGCAGGAAATAACCGAAGCGATGCCTCCGACGAGGTGACCAGCCGACGTTTTCGGGGTCCCCATATTTTCCGCGGAAAACGTCTTCCAACTCCTCGCGCGACGGAAGGTGGGACTCGGTTAGCGTGGAACTCATCATCCGGAGAGACGACTCCAGGTACGGGTTTCATGCGAACTCCGGTCGACTGCCCCAAGCCGATCGGTGTTGAAGGGCTGAAGCGGGCCTCGGTGACCAACGAGTCGCGGGGCCTTGCTACTGTCCGACATCGAGTCTGCGCCGACCGGCTTTTTCCCTCACCTTCGGGGCACTCTGGCGGAGGGGTCGGTGTCGCGGTACGATCGGGGCCTGTCCTGTCAAGACCCGGTCCCCTGCCAGAGATGAGGCGACACCTCGTCCAGGCAAGACGATCGCGGCCTCGGAGAAGAAGAGATGACTATCACATCGGAGGGCGAGAACAGTCATGATCATAGCTGTGGATGCAAGAACGGTCTTTCGCGAGAACCAGCGAGGCACGGGCAAGAATCTAGTGGATCTCTACCAACACGTCGCCGTCCTCCGACCCACCTGGACCTTCATCTTGTACCATCGCGGCGAAGCGAGCTTCAACCCGTTGTCCGAGCGATCCAACGTCGAAGAGCGCTGTATCGAGATGCGGGGCGATCGCTGGGACCTGTGGCAGCAGGTGCGCCTACCCACGGCGGCCAGGAGAGCTCGTGCCTCGTTGCTTCATTGTCCGGCGAATACCGCACCTCGATGGCCACTATTACCGCTTGTGGTAACGATCCATGACCTCATCCCGATCGAGTCCCCTCTCTCCAGCCCGGTTTCACGAGCGTGGGGGGCGTCGGTCTCCCAGGCAGCGCGCAAGGCCCGCAAGATCGTCACTCCTAGTTACTTCACAAAAGCGAGAATCATCGAGGTCTTTGGTGTACCCGCCGACAAGGTTGTCGTGAACTATTGGGCGCCGGATGGACGCTGTGTGAAGGTCGGTGATCCGGAGCGCATCGCCCAGGTCAAACGACGTTACGGTCTGGCGCCGGAGCGTCTCTATCTCTTCGGGTTCGGTGCGGCCGACCCCCGCAAGAATACCAGGCGAATCTTGGCGGCTTGGGCGTTGCTCCCGGAGAACCTGCGCCGCGAGTATTCGCTACTCCTCGTGGGCATCCAGGAGCCTGTTCTCACCACGCTGCGCCGAGAAAACGAGGTGGCGGGCCTGGACTCCTCCGTCGTGCTCCATGGTTTTGCGCCCGAGGAAGATATCGCCCCGCTCCTGAGCGGCTCGCTCGCATTGTGTTATCCCTCGCTCTCCGAGGGATTTGGGCTGCCGATCCTGGATGCGTTTACCTGCGAGACCCCAGTCTTGACGAGTGACCGAACCAGCTTGCCGGAGGTGACTGGAACGGCGGCTCTCCTGGTGAATCCCGAGGATATCGGCTCGATCGCAGACGGATTAAAGCGACTCCTCATCGAGCCCCCCTTGCGATCGGATCTGATTGCGGCCGGCCGTGAGCGAGCCCGCGCATTTTCCTGGAACACCTGCGCCGAAACGATCTGTCAGGTCTTCGAACAGGCCGCGGCGGGCCGCTGATCGCCCCATTCCTCGTGCTGGCCGACTCCCTTCGGCCTCGAAATGACGGGCTCCGTCTCTTCGAGTCCGGCCAGGGCCGCCTCGGCCGCAGACTCCCACGAATGGTGGGCAACGACCCAACGCCTCGCGTCAGTCCCCAGGCGACGACGCCGGTCGGGATCGTCCCAGAGTGCGACCAGCTCACGAACCCAGGCCCCCGCGGTCCGGGCACAAACCAGCGGGGCGCAGTTCGACTCGCGGAGGCCCGAAACTCCCGTGGGAGATACGAGGATCGGCCTTGCCATGGCGGCGGCCTCGAGCAGCTTGTTCTTAATCCCACCGCCGCTGACGAAGGGCAAGACCACCACGGCGTACCGCCCGATCTCGTCCCGGAGGTCGGGCAGATCGGGGATCAACGACACGCCCTCGCGGCCGGCGAGAGCAAGCACCGGCTCGGTCGGGTTGAAGCCGATGATCGTGAAGCTCGAGTCGGGAATCCTACGCCGCACCGAGGGCCATACCCGCTTACAGAACCACTCGAGCGCCTGGATGTTCGGCCCGAAGTCCAGGCGACCCCAGAACACACAACTATGATCGGCCTCCGGACCCGTGACGGGCCGGAAATAATCGCTGTCCACGCCGTTGGCAACCGTCACGATGTTCCGGGCTCCGGCGACCCACCACATCGCTCGCCCATCGGCTTCCGAGACGACCCACACCCGATCCATCAGCGGAGTGAAAACGCGCTCGTACAGCCCTTTCACAGCGGTCTCACACAGGTTGTGCCACAGGGAAGCGTCGCCGATGCGAACCTGCGACAGGTGGTGCAGGACCCACTCGTCTCCCGCGTACCAGATTCGCACAGGCCCGCGAATTCCACCCACATAAGGGGCCATGTCGAGCCCCACGACCACCACGGCATCGGCGCGGAACTCCTCGGCAATTCGCGAAACGGCCGCAATGCGCCCGCAGGGAATTCCCCAGTAAGACCGGTAGCGCTCGGCCAACCCCCTGAGCGGGGATGGCGCCGGATCCGCATCAGAATCCCCGAGTGTGCGAATCATCTCCAATGGCAGTCCCGTGACGGCGTCGGGCTGAACAGGTCCCACGGTCGCCAGCGCAACCCGATGGCCGCGTTGCGCGATCGCCTTCATGAGATGATAACAATGGACGTCATGACCGCTGGATCGCGGCCAACCGAGCCGGGTCTTCACGAACAAGCACCGCATCGACCTGACCTCTCCTTATGATCCGTTGCCCCAGGACAAGGATGCCCCCGCGCGATTCACGGGTCCGTGACTCTAGACCCGAGCCGCGACGTTCGAGTCCCGGGCCTCCTGATCGCAAGCCGTATTGAGACGCAAGCCCTCCGTCTTGGCTTGTCCGACCGGATGTTTCAGGCCGAAGGCGTGCAGAGCCGCCTCGAACGATTGCACCAGGAATCGACGCAACTGAAGTTCGTAGTAAAAGGCTTCGCCGGGATCGCGTCGGCAGAGCGACTTCGCGTAACCCCGCGCGTTCGTCACGGCATCCCGGAAGTACCACCGCGGTAGCCCGAGCAGCCAGGGACATGTGGCGAATTTATCGTGCAAGTCCCGATATTGAGTCTCGCGCTGTTGCCAGATGCGGCTTCGAAGATCGGCTTTCTTGCACCGAGAAGCCGGGATGATGTGATTGACGACGATGCTCGGTTCGTAGACCACCCGCATGCCGTCTTCCAGCGCGCGCAGGAAGAGATCCGTGTCCTCACCGACTCGGCTCGTCCGGCCCAGCGGACCGAGGTCCTCTCGGAACCCTCCCAGCTTGCGAAAGACTCTCATGCGGCAAGCGCTGTTGATCGAATATAAGGAATGAATTGCATCGGAGACGGCGAACGGGACGTTGCCATAGTCCAAGAGGGCGAAGCCGCCCAGGAATCGCGGCGAGAACCATCGGGGCGGCCCGCTTTCCCACTCGGGTCTCACCGGCCCAAAGACGATGTCCGCCTCGTGCCTCCGGAAGGCTTCGTCGATTCGTACCAGCCAGTCCGTGTGGGGCAGCGCGTCGTCGTCGGTCTGCGCTAAGACCTCGCCGCGCGCGGCCGCGATCCCCGTATTCAGGGCGAATGACTTTCCCAGCCGCTCCTCACGAATGTATCGTACCGGGGCGCTGGCTCGCGCGCTGAAGTCTTTCACGATCTCCGCCGTGTCGTCGCTCGACGCGTTGTCAACGACGATCACCTCCCACGTTTCGCCGGGGGGCGTCTCGAGCTTGTCGACCGCATCGAGGGCACGGGGCAAGACATGCGATCGGTTGTGGGTGCAGATAAGCACGGTGTACATAAGACTGTGATTTCTTTCAACTCGTGAGAATTAACCTGGGAAACGGATCCCACGACAAGACATCGCATTCTTCTTCAGAAATCCAAAAGCGCGAGAACGCTGTACTGCCGTTGCGAGCTGCACGATCTCGCAGGTGGGGAGCCCACATAACATGAGCCCATGCCCGGATGAAGCTCCATCCATAGCAGGATTCCCGGCCTCGGTCTCTTTGATATCTTGACCCCGGACCAGATTCGGAACACACTGGCCTTATCCGGCGCGCGCACTCGGCGCCGCATCGGTTCGACAAGGCAAGGCTGGATCTACGTTCGGACGACGTCCGCACGAGGTGCAGAGCGGGTCGGCAAGAACGCTTCGCCATGGACGGCTTGAATAACCACACCCTCGGATGCTCAAGGACCCGACTGGATCCACGATGAACTCCTCATTCAGAATGACTCGTGGGGCCGACCAACATCCTCCAGCGAGGACCGCTTCTTCGTCAGGATTCCAATGGCTCAAGCGAATCAGAGCCTGCCTGAAAGGCTCGGCGACCGCCCTCGCAATGGTCGTCGTGGCTTTGCCGGCCCTCTCTTGCGCGTTCGAGCGATCCTTCGGCGGCCGCGACGCACTCTTCCTCTTCTGGGGACAAACGTTCGCCCTCTTCCCCGGCCTCCCGGGGAATTATATACGAAAGTCCTTCTATTCCCTCACTTTGGCCCGCTGTTCGCTCGACTGCGAGATCGGTTTCTTAACATTCATTCACGATCGACGTACACAAATCGGTGCCAGGGTCCATATCGGAACTGCCGTGGGAATCGGCTGCGCGAGCGTGGGCGACGGCTGTCTCATCGCCAGTCGCGTGAGCATCCTCAGCGGGGACAGCCAGCATCGACTCGGCCCGGATGGGCGGCTGACGCCCTTCGATCGCGACGCCGCAAAGCAGATACACATCGGCGAGGAATCCTGGATTGGAGAGGGGTCGATCATCATGGCCGACGTGAACGACCACTGTATCGTCGGCGCAGGCAGCGTGGTCAGGAAGGCGCTCCTCCCAGGATCCTTGGTCGCCGGAAACCCCGCCAGGCCGCTCCGGCGCCTCCTCCACGATCAGGGTGCCGGATCCGAGGTTGCCGACTCACCTCCCACTCCGGGACAGCCACGGGTGCCGCGGCATTGATCGCATCTTCAACCGGCGCGGGCCTGCGGTGCCACAAATCGTCGATCCTGCGACGTCGCGAAGCGCGGATCGCGCTCCTCAGAAAGCGTGATGGGTCGCGATCGATGCCGTCGATCGTGCGCCTCTCTTAACCTCCGAATCTTTCCCCTCGGGTATCGCCGACCACTCGTAATCGCAGAGCACGGCCCCCTGGAATCGATCGGTCGAGAAGGCTTCGCTCCCCGGCCCATCGGCGACCTGAAACGTCACGGCGTCATCAAGGGAATCGAGGACGCCGCCGGCCTCCAACCACAGCCCGATCAACATGCGCCGTCCCGGTCGCAGCCGCACGTTGCGAAAACAGCATTGGTACTCCTGAATCTCTCGATCGAGCGAGACCGGAAAGCCCGACTCGTGCGTCCAACCGGAATAGACCTTCGCCCCGCCCAGCGTCATGACATTCACAACCAGTGTGGCATTGGGGATCTTCTCTCGGGCCTGAATCCTGACCCGAACATAGAGGTCCTCGCCGCTGGAGTGACTCACCCTTCGGCTGCCGTCGGGCCCCACCAGCCAAACATGCGTGAAGCGAGCACGGCCGTCTCCGAGCCGCGACCGCTCGGACAGGTCTCCTTCATCAGAACAGTCGCTCAAGGACTCCATATAGCCCTTCACGACCGCCTGCGCGGGACCCGTGCTGACGATACGCCCCATGTCCAATCGAATGGCGACGTTGCACAGGCGCGGGATCAGATCCATGTTGTGGCTGACGAAGAGGACGGATCGCCCGGAACGGGCGATTTCGGACATCCGCTCCATACATCTCTGTTGATAGGTAGAATCCCCGACCGCGAGCACCTCGTCGACCAGCAGGATCTCAGGATCGAGGTGAGCGGCAACCGCGAACGCCAGTCGCACGTACATCCCGCTCGAATAGCGCTTCACCGGCGTATCCAGGAATTCCCCGATCTCCGAGAACTGCACAATGTCGTCAAAGCGCCGATTGATCTCGCTGCGGCCCATCCCCAGGATGCTGCCGTTGAGATAGATATTCTCCCGGCCAGTCAACTCGGGATGGAAGCCGGTCCCGACCTCCAGCAAGCTCCCGATGCGGCCGTGGATCTCAGCTCGGCCCGAGGTCGGTTCGGTGATCCGGCTGAGGATCTTCAGCAGGGTCGACTTTCCCGCCCCATTGCGGCCGATGATCCCCATGACCTCCCCTTGCTCGACCTCGAATGACACGTCCCGGAGCGCCCAGAACTCACCGCTTGCACCGCTCCCATTCTCGGAGCATCCATCTCCGCCCCCCCGGCCGGCGAGTCGCGCGAGGCTACGAAAGGGTGCACCGGCGGCGGCCGTGATCGATTCCCGCAGGGTGCGATATTGGAATTGTTGATGAATCCCGATTCGGTATTGTTTCGAAATATTTTCAGCTTTGATGGCCTGTACCATGAATGCTCCTTGACACGGCTCCCGGGGAAAGGCCCGGCAAGTGCCGCCCTCGAGCGGCGGCCCGGGGGCTAGATAATATCGGCGAAGTAGCGCTCGACGTGCCGGAAATACAGACAGCCGCCCAGGAGGAGCAGCACGCTCACGACTCCGGAGACGGCGAGCGAGTAACCGTCGATGGGCCGCCCCCAGGAGTGCCTCTCGGAAACCAGCGATCAACCCATAGGCTGGATTCAACGGTAACAGGCGTCCCAGGGTCGTACCCCGATCGGAGCCCGCCTGCAAGTAAATGCTCGGCGTGGCGAAGAGCCAGAGTTGCAACAGGAACGGTATGAGGTGCCGGAAATCCCGATAGGCGACGGTCAGCGCCGCCAGCAGCGTCCCGACCCCCAGCGCGGCGATCACCAGGCCGAACAATAAGAGTGGCACCAGCAAGAACGACAGCCCGGGCACGATCCCATACCAGAGCCGCCATGACCAGGAGCATGCCCAGGGCGATTCCCAGGTCAACCAGCGCCGCCCCGACCGCCCCCAGAGGGATGATCAGCCGCGGGAAATACACCTTCGTCACCAGCTTGTAATCCCCCACCACGCTCATCGAAGCCTGGCCGATCGCGTTGGCGAAGAACATCCAGGGGACCAGCCCTGCCAGCACGAAAAGCGGATACGGCACCGGGCTCGACGGATCGCCGGCGGCCCGGCGGAAGAACAGGCTGAAGACCACCATCGTTGCCAGCGGCTGGAGGAGCGCCCAGGGCTGCGCCTAGCATGGTCTGCGAGTAGCGGACCTTGATGTCGCGCCACGTCAGGAAGTAAAGCAGCTCGCGATATCGCCAGAGTTCGCGCAGGTCGATCACGCGCCACCCGGGGCGTGGCTCGAGCACCGTGATCGCCGGCGGGTACCCATCCGGCCGCGCGTTCAACCGGCGGACCGGGCTCGGTCGGCGCTCGCACTTCATTCACAATTTCCGTCGCCGTACTCACATCACCTCCACCACTCGAGAACTGATCGTTTCCATCCGGCCGAACATCAGCCGTCCGGGAAGACCTCGCTATGCGGGTCACCGCTCGATCTCCTCCGCGCTTCAAGCGCCGACGCCGCGCTCCTGGATTCGCCGGACCAGGTCTGTCGTGCTCAATCCCTCCAGCCGCGGGCAGATCGTCACCCGGCCCCCATACGACTCGACCAGGTCGCGCCCCACGACTGAATTGGGACTGTAATCTCCCCCTTTGACAAGGACGTCGGGCCTCAGGGCCTCGATCAAGCTCAGCGGAGTAGCATCGTCGAACAGCATGACGATGTCGACAAAGCTATAGAACGACAGCATGGAGGACCGTTCTCGCTCGTTCACGAACGGCCGATCGCCTCCCTTCAGCCGCCGGACCGATCGATCGGTATTCAGGGCAACGATCAGCAGGTCCCCCTGCGAGCGGGCGAAGTTCAGCAAGTGGGCGTGTCCGTAATGGAGCACGTCGAAACAGCCGTTGGTGAAGACGATCCGCGCTCCCTCGCTGCGAGCCCGCTGCACCCGCTGGACGGCCTGACCGAGGTCGAGCACCTTCGCGGGCGACTCGGCCAAGCTGGTCGTTTGTTCGAGCAGGTGCCCCATCGAAACCGTGCCGACGCCCGGCTGGAGCACCACGGCGCGCCCGGCCAGGTTCGCCAAGCGGCACGCATCGACCAGTCCGATCCCCGACGCCAGGGCAATGGCCAGGGTCGCGGCGACCGCGTCCCCGGCACCCGTCACGTCCGACACGGCGACACGGACCGTGGGAACATGGGTGCACACCATGGCCTCGTTCACCGCATGGAACAAAGAGATTCCCCTGGCGTCACGTGTCACGGCCAGCGCCGCCCCGTCTGTCTGCTCGATCAAGAGGGCTGCTGCGGCCTCCAGGTCCTCCTCGGTCACAATTGGTCGTTCGGTGGCGACCTCAGCCTCTTTGAGGTTCGGAGTCAGGACCGTGGCCCCGGCGTAGCGGCGATAATCTCGACCGTTCGGATCGACGACCACAGGGGCTCCTCGCACCCGGGCGCCGGCAAGCGCCGCTTCGATCACCGCGGGGCTCAGGACCCCTTTGCCATAGTCTTCCAAGATCACCGCATCGGCGCATGCGGCCGCCTCGTAGGCGGCGCGCGCCAGCCGATCGCGCACCGGTTGAGCGGGGGCCGTGCCGCACCTCGCGGTCCACGCGCAGCAGTTGCTGGTTGTGCGCCAGGAATCGCGTCTTGACCGTGCAGCGCCGCGACGGGTCCACGATCAGCCCGGAGGTCGCCGATCCGCCCTCTTCCACCAGTCGACGCAGCCGGGCCGACGCCTCGTCGTCACCGACCAGCCCGACAACCCGCACTTCCGAACCCAGACCGACGACCTTCGATGCGACATTCGCGGCCCCGCCCGGCAGGTCCTCTTCTTCAGTGACGTCGAGCACCTGAATCGGGGCCTCGGGGCTAAGTCGTTCGGCACGCCCGCGCACGTACCGGTCCAGCATCACGTCCCCCACCACCGCGACCGTACTCGGACGCAATTGCCGGATCAGGGCGTTCAATCGATGAAAATCGGGATTCTTGGGCGAGATCATCACGGCGACGAATCCGGGCGGCTCGAACGGCGTCAGAGTGACGCGGACTCGCAGAACCGCTCGATCCCCTCCTCGAGTGTTGTAAGCGGTTTGCCGTAGCCGGCGCCCTGCAAGGCGGTCGGATCGGCCTCGGTGACGCTCTGATACTTCCCGGCCAGTATCTCGGGGAACGGGATGTACTGAACCTCCCCTCGCCCCAGCTTCGCGATGAGCAGTCGAGCGATGTCGTTGAAGCTCCGATTCCGCCCGCTCCCGACGTTGAAGATTCCCTGCTTCACCCCGCCGCAAGCAAAGTAGAGATTGACCTGGACCACGTCCTCCACGGCAACGAAGTCGCGACGCTGCTCCCCGTCCGCGTAACCCTCGGTCCCCTGGAAGAGACGGGCCACGCCCGTGCGGCGGAGCTGGTGATACAACTGATGGACCATGGAGGCCATCCGGCCTTTATGGTCTTCTCCTCGACCGTAGACGTTGAAGTACCGCAGTCCGACCACCGTGGTCTCGATGCGAGGCAGGAGCCGCCGGACATAGCGGTCGAACTCCAGCTTCGAGTATCCGTACACGTTGATGGGCGCCTCGAATTCCGACGATTCGCTGCAGCGAGGGCTCAGGCCGTAAACCGCCGCGCTCGAGGCATAGACGAGGGGCACACGGCTCTCGACGGCGAAGTGCAAGAGCTCCTTCGAGCAGGTGAAGTTGGCGTCCATCATCAAACGCCCATCCGACTCCATCGTGTCCGCGCAAGCCCCTTGATGGAGGATCGCCACCGGGTTCAAACACGCGTCCCGCCGGCGGACGAGTTCACGGAACTGGTGTCGGTCGATGTAATCAGCAAACCGACAATCGCGGCAGGTTTCGGAACTTCGACCCATCGGTCAAGTCGTCCACGGCGATGATGGCGTCGATCCCCCGCGCGTTCAATCCCCGGATCACGTTGCTGCCGATGAAACCAGCAGCACCGGTGACTATATATGTCCCTGCATCCGTATCGCTCATCATGAATCGCGGTGACCTCATCGGGGCTCGGAAGAGACCAACAGTAAGGCAGGTTCGACCTCGGAGAGCGCGCCGGAATCCAGCTTGGCCGGTAGCGGCCTGGCCAGGACGTTCCGGATCGCATCCATCATCGTCGAAACGGAGATCGATTGCATGCAATGGGGCCGGACCGAGCAGTCGTTCAGGTAGCAGCACCGGCAATCGAGTGAGGTCACGAGCTTCTCTCCCTGATCGTAAAGGTCGATTTCGGCGGCCGATGTCGGGCCGAAGAACGCCACGACCGGCCGCCGCCGCGCTAGCCCCAGATGGAGTGCCAGCGAGTCACTCGTCACCAGCAGATTGCACTGATCGATCAAGGCGGTGAACTCGAGCAGGCTGAGGTCGCACGGGGCCGCGACGATGTTCGGTCGGCCCCCGTGGGAGACGATCTGTTGGTTCCGGTCGTGCTCGGCCGGTCCGCCGAAGACGACGACACCGGCGCCGAATTCCTCGATCAGCCGCACAGCAAGGTTCACGGTTTGATCTTCCCCCCAGCTCTTGAACCGCCAACGGCCCCCGGCGCCGGTATTCAGACCGATCAGTGGGGATGTCCGACTCAAACCGGCTCCTTCCAACCACGACCGCGCCTTCGCGAGATGCGACGGCTGGAGGGGAACGAAGGGTCGTGCCACGGGACCGGGCAGGCCGAGGGAACGGTAGAGGATCGCGCCGAAGCTCTCTCGATTGTGCTTCTTGAGGACGTTGGCTTGCTCGAGTCCTCCCTCTTCCGCAGGGCGGAGCAGACCCATGCCAAACCACGGCGCGACATCCTCGGTAAAAAGACGTTTCCCGTCAGCCGCCTCGAAACCCCCCGATAGCCCACCGGTGGGCAATGCCGACGCCAATCGGCATTCGTCAATACCGTCATCGAGACATAAGACCCAATCGTATGGCTGCTGTCGCCAGGAGGCTCCGGCCGGGTCGTCGATCGAGACAACGTGTGCCACGTCGGGGTGCCCACGCACCAGATCGACCGCCGCAGAGGCAGTGATCCAGGTCAGTTCCAGATCGGGATCCCGACGTCTCAAACCCGGCAGAAGCGCCGTCGTTCGGACCACGTCTCCCAGGGCCCCTGTCTTGATCAGTGCGAGATGCATGGGCGTAGAGCTCTTGTGCAACTTGGGGCGTACTCGGCAAGCGGTTCAGGTCCAGGCTATTCCAAGATCGGTTTCGAGGAATGACCGAGGGGAGAAAATCAGGCTCCTGGCCTCGCCGACCGGCTTAAGGCGCACTCCGTGCCTGTGGGTTACACCCAAATCCTCTCCACCGGGGCAGCGTCTCCCTCCACTGGTGGACAGTAGTAGGAGACCCCATAGCTTTACGAAGGTCAGCTTCCAGTCAACCTCGGGCGTCGAGGCCTTCGTTTCTTTATGCAGCGTGTGCACCTAAGAATGGTAGCACACGTTGGAAATACGGTACCTGAGGACGCTCGTGACTGCAAGCGGGTAGTACCGAAAGCGAGCCCGAGAAACATGGCACGCACTGAGAATGCTGTGCGTCAATATATTTGCGACCGCAACCGCGCGATGACAAGAGATTGAGGTTTTTTTGCAACAGGGGGATGATTTCCAGACCTTCTTTTGCAGGATCAGAGGCTTTCAGAGCGGGTCATCGACGCGCACTCGTTCCTGGGGGCGATCGGCTTCGCCGCGCCCTTGATCACCTTGCCCGGATCTCTCACCCCGGAGCGACCAAACATCGTCGCGACCCTCCGTCTTGGAGACGCAGCGGATCAGCAATCGGCAATCCCGGCTCTAAAGTTCAGAAGCACCCTACGCGACACGATCCTCCCGCTGAACGGGTTCCAGAATCCTGAGTTCGACGCCTCCCAATTTTTCTATTCGACTTACCGGTTGCTGTGTCGATTCTTGAGAAATGCCACCAAAGCATTGATTTCCTCATCGATCAGAACGCCCTTCATGTCGGGCATGATCGACGATCGACCGACGACATACATGGGCTGGGTTTGATCCTCTGAGCAGTCCATGTCACAGAATGGCACGAATTCCGAAACGATGCCTCCCGATGGGTCGGCTCGGAGCAAGTCGATCCCCTCGTCGTTTTTTTCGATGAATCGCCCCTCGACGACACGGCCATCTTTTCGATAGACACGCACGTGCTGGTATCCGGCCGCCACGCGAACGTTAGGCTCCTCGATCGCCCGACGCAGCTCCTCGGCGCTCAATGAGCCCACGCTCAGGAGGCTCGGGGCCATGAGATTCGAGCCGGCATCGGGCCGAAGGGGATGGCAAGCGATACATTGCCCCTTCCCGCGGAAAATCGCCTCGCCACGCCTCACCAGGACGTAGTCCAACGGCGCGTCCGCGTTTCGCACCTCATGGATCTCGGGGACGTCGAGCTGTTCGATCTCGCGTTCGCCGACAGTCGCCCCGCGTGTCGCCAGGAAACCCACGAGCTGGCGTAGATCGTCTTTACCGGACGTGAAGATGCCCCCCGGCATACCGCCGCTCACCCCCGGTGCTCGAAACGCCCCCGGGTCGAGGATCGACTCCAGAATGTATTGGGGAGCAGTCATACCAGGCTTTCGGTCCGCAGCCAGCATCCCAATTTCGTGGAGAGGCGGCCCGAACCGTCGCTGGCCAGCTCCATCGATGCTGTGGCATCGAGAGCAACCGATCTCGAAGAAGAGCTGACGACCCCGATCGAAGTCTTGCGCCGTCTTGATCGGAGGCCCAAAGAACCTGTTTGGAGATCGCAATAAGCGGAAGGAGAACGTGGAAAGAATCGAGACGATCGCCGGAAGCGACATGGCCAGCAGCAGAATGACCAGCCGGGATTGGCGATTCTCAGTGGGCGTAGTGTCGATCCGAACACGAAAAACAACCCCTTCGTAGGAGGTGATGTAGAAGACTCCCGTGCGCGTCACCGCGACCCCAATCGGGAACGGTACTTCCACAAAGGGGGTCGCCTTGGCGGAGTAGCTACCTCCGTCGGGGGTCAGGGTGATTCGCCAGACTTTGTGGCCGATGAAATCGGCGACATACAAACAGCCGCGATAGTCCTCCGGCAGCGCAGACGACTCGGTGTAGGTGATCCCGGTAAAGTTCCCCTGGCCCGAAAGCAACAAGGGCTTCGTGAACTGGCCGCCACCGTCATCGTTGCCAACGACGTGAGGATGGCCATAGTCGGCGCCTTCCTTGATGAGATTCAGCTCGTCACCTGGGTTGCCCAGCGTCACATCGTTGTCGGTCGCGAACAGTTCCCCGCCGGGTCCAAGGACGAGCCCAAAGGGGTTTCGTAGCCCGCTCGCGAAGACCGTGACCTTTTGAAAGTCCGGGTTGGCGCGGAGGATCTTCCCTTCCCAGGGATGGTTGACGACGTCGCGGTCGCTGTGGACACCCTGGGTGAAATAAAGACTGCCGTCCGAACCGAACACAATGCCGTTGTTTGAATGCTGCGAGACCGGCCCCTGAGAGCCCGGGAGACCCGTCACCACGTCTTCGTAGTAATCCATCATGCCGTCGCGGTCGAGGTCGCGGAGACGCGTGATCGCTCCCGAGTTTTCATACTCGATACGACCTTTCCGCGCGTGGGCCAGAAAGCCGGAACGAGAGACGAAGATTTCGCCACCGCGGACGGCCAGCCCGAACGTTCGAAACAGGCACGGACTGTCGGCGACGGTTTTCAACCGCATTCTCTGATTCGAGCCCTGTCCCGGGAGGAGTTGAAAGATCCGGCCCGAATAATCGTCCTCTCCCTTCAGTTGGAGACTCACGAAGACGTTGTCGTTCTCGTCGACGGCCACGCAGATCGGATAGGCATCGGCTGCCTCAGGCTCATTGCCATCGGCGAAACTAACCACTGCGGCCGCAGAAAACCGTCGGTCGAAGCAGCGCGGAGCCACCTTGTAAGGCGTCTTGTGCTGGGACTCGCGATAGTCCCGGTAGACGATCGCCCCGACCGCGGGTGCGATGAACGCCAGGGAGAGACCGAGAAGCAAAAGGGATATCGACCGTTTGGTTAGACAAGGAACTCGATGCCTCGGGAACCGCAGAAAGAGCCAGGGCACGGCCGTCGATACCCCAAGCCCGATCGCGATGAGGGAACCCAGGTTCACTTTCTTGACATCGCGCAGCATCGTGAGCAGGAGATCCGAGTCGCTCGATGTGATCGACCGCAGGAACGCGATGGCAATGACCGCCAGCAGCGCCAGGCCGGCGAGCAGGCGGCGCGCCCCGATTTCGACGGAGGGCGGCGAGCAGCGTGGCCGTTGCGACCAGCCACACATACGCTCCGGCAAAGAGGAGTAACCGATCGATGTCCATCGCGACTGCCTTCTCCTGCGGTGCGCGCACAACGAGATCACGCTGACAACATGCTCATGACGACGCTCATGAGCCGCGGCGGCGTGCCAGAACGACGCGCGTGTGCCCGAGACCGGCCTTCTCCTGGACGCGCACGATGGTCGCCGTTGAGAAAAAAAGACCCAGAAGCCGATTCACCTTGTAAGAATAAACGGCACGCAAGATCCCCATGTCACCTTTCGGCAGCACGGTGGTCGTCCTGATGACCTGGAAGTGCGGCCGGAGTAACCGCATCAGCTCTCGGCGACTCAGCCACTTGCGTATGTTTCCCGGTAGCGGCGGTGGGATATCACTGCGCCGCTCGTACACGAACTTGTTCTGTGCAGTCAGGATGAGATAGCCGCCCGGTTTGATGGCGGTTGCCAGCTTGGCAACGAACTGCGCTTGATCGGGCACCATCGAGATTGTTTCAACGGACACCCCGACATCGAAGTCGGCGCGTTGGAATTCGTGACGGTAGAAATCGCCAGCAAAGAATTCGGCGTCCAGTCCTCTTCGTCGCGCGATTTCGATGGCCCTGGGAGAGAGATCGATCGCCGTGGTCGGGCCGAACTCGATCAGCCTCTCCGTGAGCCATCCCGTACCGCAGCCGACTTCCAAAATCCTGGGGTGTCGGAGAGGTAGCGAGCTCAGGATTTCGAGGACGTTGTCGCCCCGCGCCTTCGACTCGGGCTCGATCTGCTCAAAACCAGCACTTCGATACTTCTCGTTCCATTCATCAAAGAAATCGATCTGCTCTTGTAAGGTTGGCTGCTCTGTCATGCGGTGGCTCCGGGCAGGGGAGATGTCGAGATCACGCGCTCGCGAAGCTCGTCCACGGTCTTCCGGGACGTGTGGGAGTTACAAGTTGCCACAAAACACTGTTCCATCGCCTCAAGCAGATACGCGTAAGTCATTTCCGGGCGGTGGGCGTACGAGGTGGCGGCTGCCGACAGGTTCCTGTACAGATCGTCATTCTTCCAGAGTTCCCGTACGGCTAACACCCATCCTTCGATTGGGCTGTCGGGATCGATCAGGATGCCGCCTGGCCCAACCGCTTCGGGCAACCCTCCGCGGTTTGAAGCGACAACCGGAATGCCGCTCAACTGGGCCTCCGTGGCAACCCGTCCATAGGCCTCCTCCCACACGCTGGGAGCGAGTAGGATCTTGCATTTTCCATAGACGGTGCGCATATCCTTTTGCGATGCCGATAAGGAAACATTCGAGAGGCCCGACAGCTTCTGCATCAGAGTATCACGCTGCCCCCGTGAGAGATGCCAGCCCTCGATGAAGGAAAAGGGAATTTCCGGACAGTGGCGCGCGATTTCTATGGCGATATCCCGGCCCTTCACAGGAACTGGATTGATGAACGTCACATTTTCTTTTGTAGTCTGTGTTTGATATTTTTCGGGCGCGATGACTGGGTAAACGACGACTGGATCGACACCGTAGGCTTGGCGATACCGGTCGGCCGTGAAAGCCGAGTTCGCCATGCAGGCGATCTCGCCTAACTCCTCGAAACGCCCGCCATGATACTGGAATTCCACGTCCATCAATTGAATCACCATGGGGATCTTGGTCGGCTTCGCCGCCAACGCCATCCGCACCGGTTCTGTCGCCATCACGACGATCAGGTCGGATCTTTCTTTGCGGGCGACATAGGCGACGTTCTCCCACGGAAACCAGCTACGCCAGACGGGATACCCCAGACCGGTATCCCTGGCGACTTTAGCACCGCCGAGATGCGATCGCAGGCGCATCTTCAGCCGCGATGTCCATCCCAACCAGCCTTCCGGTATGAACCCGGCAAGGACGCTGACGCGATGGCCCCTCCGCAAGAAGCCCTTGCAAAGCTCATCCGTGGATGTTTGAAGTCCACTATACACTTGGGGGAGGTAGTTATGCGCCGTGATGAATATAATCTTCATATGCTAGGCTTGTTCTGCATGAAGGCTATAGCGCGGAGATCGCCAGATCGGTCAGGGTTGAAGCGGTGTGGATGACTGCTGGCTCGGGGCGATGAGGGGTGCAGTCTCACGTGTCGCTGCAACGGAGCTAACGACGCGCTCGACCGCAACACCGGCGCGAATCGCGTTCTTCGTGAGCTGCATGCGATGAATCGCCCAGAGCTCGTAGATTGCTTTGAAGAAATCAAGCGGCCTCACTTTTGAGCCAGCCACGTCTTCCCAGCGCGATAGAGGAATCTCGTGGATGACTTCATCGGCAGACTCCCGATCGACCATCCGGTATTGACTGAGAAAGCGGGACAGAATCTCGACATCGAAGACCCACCGGGAAGAAAACGGCCGCTCGAAAAGCTTGTCAATCCGGGGAGACATGCGGAAGATCTTTGATCCGCATTGCGTGTCATAGACGCCGATCCCGAGGGTAACGGATGCCATGGTGGCGAAGACCCGCCCAAGGTAGTGGCGCAGCGGCTGACGCACGATTCGACGGCCCATGAGCCGCACCCGGGCTCCCAGGAGTACCTCGACATCGGGATGGGCATTGAGGTGTTCCGTGAAGTCGAGGATCGCCACCAGCGGGGTCGCGAGGTCCGCGTCCCAGTATCCGGCATAGGTCGGTTGGAGACGAGACGCCTCTCGCATCCCCCGGCGGACTGCCTCGGCCTTGCCCGAATTTCGCTCGAGGTGCAGGACCATAAAGGAATCGCTGTCCTCACGATTCAACTCGTCGAGCAGATCGCCGGTCCCATCCGTGCTCCCGTCATTGACGAACAAGAATGCGATCTTCGGGCTTTCCGCGACGAATTCGCGGAATGCCGAGATGTTTAATCGCTTTTCTTCGTTGTAGCACGGGACAACGACGACACACTCGAGCATGCTAGCCTCAGGATGTCCGTGTCAGACAACATGTCGCCTGTGCAATGGGTTTTCCGAACTCGTCGATTCGACTCGTCATGTTTCTGGATCGCACTGGGGCAGAGATCCGGTGGCCAACCCGGGCTTATTATTCACCGCGGTCGAGAGGCTGATGACAGTAAACCGAGACGGGAAAAGGGAGGTGCGCAGCCCATTGGACTTGCCTCAACGCTAGAGGCGACGTTATCACACTTGGACCCATCAGCATGATCGCCAGCATCAGCGAAGCCTTACAAAAACGTCAACCTCTACCGGTTCGAATCGCCCCATCCAGAGACGGATCGGTCCGCGAAAGCGAGGATCTCGAGCCATTCTCTGTGCCAACTCCTCATTGTGCTGGTTATCAGAATCCGTCACACCCGTATCCTGCCCTGTAAAGCTAGGCGCAGTGAGCACCATGTCGCTTTCACCAGCCGAGCTCATGACCCTATCCCAATCGATCGGGCCTTGATCGTGTCTCCAGAGCATGCCCGCCGTGGTCTTGAGCTTCCCCTCGACCGCCCAGGGGTAGCGGATCTGTAGCGGACCCAGGTTTTTCCCGTTGCCGACGAAAGAGATCCTCGGCTCTTCGAAACCGGAGGCGCGGCCGATCTCCCGAAGGGGTTTCCAATCCCATTGATCGAAGCGAGCCAGAGTCCGCCACGGAAGTCTTCCATTAACGAGGCCGGTCCCAACGATCGTCGTATTCGGGCGATAAACCGGTACGACAATCAATAACAGTTGAGCGAGAAACGCCAGGCCGGAGGTCCCAAGCAGGACCGGCGAGCTGGCCCACCCCGCTACATGGGCGAGTAACCCAACAGCAATGGCCAGTGGTACGACAGTCGGGCACAAATAGCGGAGGTTGAGGTTTGAGCTCGTAAGTTGGGCCAGCATGAGCGGAAATATCGTACAGACGCACGCCAGGAGCATGGCCCGTTGAACGGAATCGAGACGAGCGTCTCGTTGGACGAACCTCCTCCAAATCCAGGCGACGAGGATCAGAGTGATCACGATGGTGACGCCGTGTCCCAGCAGGCTCTGCGTGACAGAAAGGAGCCAGGATATCCACGTTCCCAAACGAAGGAGCGCCCAGTGAACCCGATGAATCCGAAGTGTCGTGACGCGCGTATTGCACGAGCTTCATGGCATGGCCAAGGTTCAACCTCCACCACGGCGCCGCAATCAACGATCCCAGTGCACCCGCCTTTACGGCAAATGATGGTGGCGGACCGCTGAGGTCGCGAACGCGGCCAGCGACGAGCGCGAACCCCAAGACGGGAGCTGCGACGAGTAAGAACGTAGCCTTCGCCAATAAGCCAAGGCCGATCGATAGGCCGAGGCCAATCCACTTCCAGTCGGGCAGCCGACTTGCTCTCCAAGCTGGATACCAGGAAATAGAAGGCGCCTGTGGTCGCAAGGAACAATGGAAATTCCGTGTAGAAGAGGACGCTTGAAAAAATCACGTCGGGCGACAAGCAGCAGATCAGAACAGACAGGACGGCGCACTTGGGGCTAGCAACCTTGCGGGTGGTCAAGTAGACAACTGCCAGGCCCAACCAATGAAATCCCAGCGACACCAGCCGCAGCATAACCGGACTGAAGCCAAGGAGGAGGTAAAACGGGATGGCAAGAACGCGATAAGCGGGCGGGCGCTCTCGGTCACTATAGAGGATGACCGGGTGAAGTCCGCGCCAGCCAGAATGGCGAAGCGTGCTCTGGTCCTCCAGCACGTCGTTGAGATATTGGGCCTCATCCCAGTTATTCGGGTTGGGATAGTCGAGCATCCACCGAACGGCTGAGGTGAGTAGGACGACCAGTATCAGCCCCAGCAGCAGGAACCAGGAACGGTCCTTCAGGAGTAACCGGCTGATGAGCATCGTGGGACTCGTTGCGTGAAGCAGTGCGGAGCCTGGACGAGATTGCTGGGGACCGTTTCGACTCGGCTCGGATGACCAGGATCAAGACTGACAGCTTGAACGCCGAACCGGACGAAGCGAGCGCAGTCCATAGCGGACGCACGTCCTTCCGTCGTCCGAACAGTATCACGTCAGTCGGGGTCATGCTCATTCACAGTCACCTAAGATGCGGCGGACGTGCCGTTGTATTTCCGGAACACGACGCTGGAGGGGGAACCGACCAGATAACGGTCAACGCCGTCTTCCAGGGCCCGCTTGTAAACGCCGAGCGCCGCATCGATGGCATCGATCGTCCGATCGATGTCCTCGTCATTGTGCGAATAGCTCACGACGAGCGACGGGGCCAGAACGCCTCTCTTGATCAGCTCTTGAAGGAACAGGGACCGGAACGCCTGAGACGGCTCGCCGTCGGGATTGCGCGTGAAATAAAGCGAGGTTGCAGTCCCTTCCCGAACGCATTGACGTACTCGCTCAGGCCGTGAGACGCCGAGGCTTGGCGAAAACCCTGGGCGAGCCGCGATCCCTGGCGATGAAGGTGCTCGATCACCGGTTCGTTCTCGTAAACCTCGATGGTGGCGATGGCGGCCGCGAGGGCATGGGTCTCCGCGCCGTGGGTGGTCGAGAGCAGGAAGACCCGCTCCTTGTCGTGATGGATCCCGCCCAGATCCATCAGCTCGCGTTTGCCGGCGAGCGCCGATAGGGCGAACCCGTTGGCGATGGCTTTGCCGAAGGTCGAGAGGTCCGGCACGATGTCGTAGTACTTCTGGGCGCCGCCCAGGTGCCAGCGAAAACCGGTGATGTTCTCGTCCAGGATGAACACGGCGCCGTTGCGGTGGCAGAGATCCATCGTCTTGTGGAGGAACCCGTCCGCCGGGTCCTGGTCGCGGGCCGGCTCCAGGATCAGGCAGGCGATCTGGCCGGGATGCTCGTCGAAGAGCCTTCGCACGCTCTCGAGGTCGTTGTAGCGGAACGTGCAGCGAGAGATCCGAGATCGCCCGGGGAATGCCGGCATTCATCGGCGTCTTGCCGATGAACCAGTCGTCGTACGAGAAGAAGGGATGGTCGCCGCAAAAGGCCACGAGATCCCGCCCGGTGTAGGCTCGGGCAAGCTTCACGGCCGCCGTGTTCGCCGTGGACCCGTCCTTGGTGAACTTGATCTGGTCGGCTCCTTCGATGACCCCGAGAACCTTCTCGGCACATTCAACCTCGATCGGGCTGGGCCGCGTGAAATTCGTTCCGAGCTCCAGTTGACGCCGAACGGCGTCGAGAACTGGCGGATAGGCGTGGCCGAGGGTCACCGCCCGGAGGCCCATCCCGTACTCGATGAATTCGTTGCCGTCCACGTCCCAGACATGGCAGCCGAGGCCCCGCTCGATGAACGCCGGAGCCAGCTCGGGAAACTGGTCGTCTCCCTTGGCGTAGGTGTGACATCCACCGGGAATGAGCCGGTGGCTGACGAGCTGGAGCTGCTGGCTTTCAACAAATTTCAGAGCAAGCCCAGCTTCTCGAAGACTGGTCATCTGCATTGAACTGTCCCGCCGTTAGGAACTGATTGCGGTGTCCGACCTTGACTGACCCGGCTCTGCTCCCGGTACTCACTGATCAGTCCTTGGCAAATAGCGGCTCGTTTGAGCACTTAATCCAGTGTTCATTCTTGGTTGGCGACCAGACCTGACAGAGAATGAGGTTCTCCAGGTACTGCGCAGGATCCCGCGCGGTAGACCGAATATTTCCTTGGACGGTTCGACGTTCAAGATTCCCTGCCGGAATTGCGTCCGACCGGCGCCCGATGAAAATCCCAGATGTATCGTTCGGTCAGCCTTGCTTTAGGTATGTAATGACGTACCCGCGCTTCCTTGACCCAGAGGCCGCGATTCCCTTGGTCAAGCAAGGTCTGAAGCAGGGCCGTTTCCTCACCGCGAATCTCGGTGTTTCGCAGGGGTCCGAGCCGAGTATCGAAAAAGTTACTCTCGAAACAATGGCGCCGCATCACCATGTTGGCGCCGAAGGGGAGATAGGCCGAGGTGATAGGCTCGAAGCGCTCTTTGAAGCTGTCGCGTATCGCAAAGCAACCCGAGACCAATTGAAGGTGACGCGAGAGCCACTCCGGGGGATTCGTCTCGAACCAGGGGTTGATGGGACCGCCAAAGAAACTGACATCGGGGTAGGCAGTCGCGGCTTCGACATAGGCATTCAACCATCCGCGGTCAACCCGAACGTCGTCGTCCGTCCAGAGGATGAGCTCACCCGTAGCTTCCTGGACGGCCAGGTTCGCGGCGTAGGATTTGCCCGGCCGGGGCTCCCACAGCCGTCGCACAGGCAGGGTGCCGACATACCGCTGGATCACGGCGTCCGTGTCATCGGAGCAGTTGTTATTAACAACCAAAATCTCCCAATCGCCGCAATCCCCCGTGTCGAGATGACGGAATTGGGCCAGCGTCTCGTTCAGGAGTTTCGATCGATTATAGGTGCAGATTACAACAGTCGAAAACATAGGCCAGTCGCCTCGGAATCGAGCGTCTAATAGTTCGAGGGTCTAGGGTGGATCGTATTCACCCCCCGGGAGAGCGATTGCAGGCGCCTTCCCACAGTCCCAAACGCCGCCTTGGGATTTCCTAACCAGTTGATCAGGCGGGGAAACTGCAAGCGTACGACGCGGCTCCAATCGATTCGCTCGTCGGCCAGTTCGAGTCCCAAGGCGTGATATTTCCAGAACCGGGGATTTCGCCTGACCGATACGTGCGAAGCGAGGAATTCATAATACTCTCGTTCGGCCCTCGATACGCATTTTCGGAACTCGGCTTCATCGAGATATCGGGCCCCGTACCGCTTCGTCACGACATAGCTCATCAGCCGATGGCGAGGATCAAAACGGTTCACGGACGCCGTGATGGACGGGTTATCCCAGCGCGTGCAGCTCAGAATCTGATGAATGAATCCGAACTTTGCCTGATCCAGGACGTCGAAGCAGAGCTCGGCATCCTCGAAATACCCCGAATCGACCTCGCGGAAAAATGAGCGCGCGTCCGGACCAGGTCGGCGCAGTAAAGGACGGACGTGGGAGAGCCGAAGACGTAGAGACGGTCGAGCAGGAAACGCCGGCACGCGTCCCGCCCGGCGACGACGGTCGCCATGGAATCGGGACCCGAGCAGACCAGGCCGTGGTCGAAGACGAAATCGTTTGCCAGCGCGTAGGCACCCACGATCGCAATCTCGGGATCGGTCTCCGCAAGAGCAACCATTTCCTGGAGACAGTCTGGGTAGATCCAGTCATCGGCCTGGACCATCTTGCAGTAGCGGCTGGCCGGCGAGATCTGGCGGAGGGCGAAGTTGTAGTTGGCGACCTGGGGGAGCAGGCGGTCGGTGTGGACGATCCGGATGCGCGGATCCTTCGCAGCGAACGACTCGGCGATCTCAGGGACGGTCCGTGCTCGCGTTGTTGACGATGATGTATTCCCAGGCTTGATAGCTCTGGCCAGGACGCTGCGGATGCAGTCGGCAGAGGTATTCGGCCGTGTTGTGTACGGGGGTGACGACGCTGACCAGCGGCTGCGCAGCGGGTGCCGCCGTGCAGCTCATGACTCGCGATCTGTGACGAAAGATGGCATCGTACTGGACCTCTAACTGGGCTCGCCACTCGGAGAATCGCGCTCTGGATCTGCTCGCGCGTGCGGCCTCGAGGTTCAGCTTCCAGGCGGACTGGAAGCGATCCTGAAATTCGGATCGAGATCGGAAGCCGTCAAGGGCGAGTCGAAACGAAACTCTGACCGACGGATTCCATCTGGACATCGACTTTTCGGTCGTAGGACAAGGCGAGCACGGGGGTCCCGACGAGCTGCGCAAGCAGGACGCTGTGAAGTCGGCTTGCGACCATCAGGTCGACGCATGAGCGCTCGGACGAGAAAATCTGCACGGTCGTAGACATCGTGGCGTCTCGATTAAGCGTCAGATCCTCCGGTGACAGCGTCTCGGAGAGCAATCGCCCAGAGATCGTCGATCGCGAACCGGTCCGGGCGTGTCGCTGGCGAAGAGCGACACCCGGTACTTCTGGCCGACGAGCCACTTCACGATCGCGCCGAGATTTCGGAGGTAAGCGTCGTAGGCTGTGACGCATCCTTGCGCGGCCAGATGCGTGGGTCGCAATAGCAGAAGGGGCTCAGGCCGACAACGCTGGCAACCACGAGGGCGGATCTCGACGACAGACCAGTGGCGATCCAGACGGAAGACTGTACGCGAGGTCCGGGTAAATACGGGATCATCCCGGCGAAAGCCGGCGCGTTGCATGAGATCGCGAGATCCGGGTCGCGGTACGACCGGTAAGCGGCCAGCCGCAATGCGGTCCGCGTAAACAGGCGGCTGAGGCGTGAGTCAAGCTCGCCAAAGCCGACACTCAGGAAGATCGGCTTGGCCCCGCGGAGACGCGCCAGGACCGACCATTTCAGCAGGGCATAAGGGTGTCCCCAAGCCCCACCCCAGAAGTCGTCGAGTTGGCCGCCGCCCGAAACGATCAAGAAATCCACGTCCTTGAGGAATCGCGAATCCATTCACAGATGTGGGCCAGTTCGATCGGATCATCCACGGCCAGCCTCGGGGAAGCAGGAACCGGGCGATCTGCAATGGGCACCGATGCACAGAGACTCCGACGCGACGCCAGCGACCCGACTTTCGCGTCGGCACGATCGCTCGCTCGCGAGGCCGATTCGAGCGCGGCGGGCGTGAACCGAGTAATCCGACACGCGACAGCCCGGCGATCGGGAACGAAGGGATTCCATGTCGCTCTACGGTATCGGCCGGATTCAGCGTAATTCCGTAGATCGGCGGCGTCCGGGAATCGCCGGCGAATGTTCCCGATCACTGCATCCTGGATCGCCCCATCCCCAGGTTTCCTCCGGTGTATGGAGTCACCAGCGCGAATGCCGGACTGCTGGTCTCCCTGAGGGGCGCTCGCCGAGATCGGCGTCGAATTGCTGTTTGCCGTGGTGCTGCATATCGTCCTGGCTTATCCAGTCTGACCCGGACACGAGCGGGTACAATCCGAGGTATTTCAGAACTGCGAGTCCAGAGAAGGCTCGATCGTTCTGGAACGACCGTGGACGGGTGCCTGCGCCTGCATCAAAAGCGCTCAAAGCATCGCGCGGGTTCCAGGAAGCGACCGGGACAGGCCGAGCGAGTCTGTCGGGAGCTGACCTCGATCTCCGGATAGAGGTTGGCCACGCTCTCCCACGTTCGTTGGCGAACTGAACGACCAGCGTTCCCATCGGAAAACGATCGTCGTAGATCTGTCCAGTAACGGAGCACCTTCCGGCGCTTTGGTCAGCTTGAAGTCGTAGCGATACACCAGGGTACCCGAGCTGAAAGGCACCTCCCGCTAGATGAAGCTTCAGATGAACCGTGAACGTTCTGGTCTCGCCGGCATCGATCGTCACAGGCGCCATTCCCAGCCGGATGGTCGACGCAAAGAAGACTTCGATGTTCCGATCGTTCCTCAGATAGACAGCCAGCGACAATCGTTCACAGCGCTGGTTGGCTGTCACATCAATGTCGATCCAGACATCGTCGCCGGTTTGGAATCTCGTCTTCGGGACCGTTTTCGCCGCGAATGACCACCCGGGAGACGAATGCCTCGGTCGCTTGAATGTCGTTCGGTCTTGATCCGCCCGAGTTCCATGTAAGCTTCAATCACGTCTTGGGGGTCTCCTTCCTCGACGACTTCGCCCATGGTCAAGCAGAATCGCGCGGTCGCAGAAGCTGGCGACCGCATCCAGATTGTGGGATACGAAGACGATGGCAGAGCCTTGCTCGACGATCTCCTTCATTCGCTCCATGCATCGTTTCTGGAACATGTAGTCGCCAACGCTCAGTACCTCGTCGACGATGAGGATTTCGGAGTCGACATGCGCGGCGACGGAGAATCCGAGGCGGGCGTACATGCCCGTCGAATACGCGCTTCACCGGCGTGTCCAGGAATTCCGAGAGGCCGGAAAACTCCACGATCTGATCGAACTTCCTGGTCACCTCCGCCCGCGACAAGCCAAGGATCGCCCCATTCAGATAGATGTTCTCGCGGCCTGTGAGGTCCGGGTGGAATCCAGCTCCGACTTCGATCAAAGCAGACAGCGACCCGTCGATCTCGATCGTCCCATTCGTCGGTTTGATCAGACGGCTCAGGAGTTTGAGGATCGTGCTCTTGCCCGCGCCGTTGTGCCCGATGATCCCCAGGGCCTCGCCGCGTCCGACTGAGAACGAAATGTCCTTTAGTGCCCAGAATTCGCGCGGTCTCGGGGCGCCACGGTTCCGTCGTCCGATGAGCTTGCCCGTGAGGGCCGGCAGGACGTCGCGGAGCGAATCGAAAACCTCGCCCTTGCGAAATTTCTTCGACACCGCCGTTCATCTGTAGAACGTGTTCGCTTTCCAAGGATTTGCCTCGAGGAAAAACGCTGGACATAGCCTCAGACCACGGCATCGTTCGCAAGCCGTTCGCCAAAATAGAGGATGTGGTCCGCGATTTCGGTACCGTCATCATAGAGCTTCACCACATCGTCGGGAAGATGTGCGAGGTCGGTGGCCCGAAGATAGTCCCGCATCGTCGTGCCGGTGCAACGCGAATCGATGTTGGGTGCGCCGCGCCGTGCCACGACGTCATCGAAGTGGACGGTACGGAAATCGATGCTGTAGCGAGCGACTCCGGTCGTGTTCTCGACGGTCTCGTGCAGTTGCGCACCCGAGAACAGGATGATGGCGCCGGGGGGCGGGAGCAGGCGCACGGTGACTCGGTCGAGCTCTTGCTGCGGCTTGGGTTGTTCGCGTGTGTCGGTCTTGACGTGCTGGGCGGCCGTCGCCCGGTTCTTGGTGTTCCACTCGTAGTAGTTGTAGATCTCCGAGTTGTTCTGGACCGGATCACTGAAATAGCGCGGGTAGAACGCCATGGAGTTATCGGGTTCAAGCGGATAAATCGGCATCCACCAGTTGAGCTGGCACATCGGCGCCGAATACCAAGTGTCGCGATGCGGGTGGAAGGCGTAGGCGATTCCCGAAGCGAAGGAAGTGCGGCGGATAGGCGGAACGCATCCGCGGAACGTCGAAGTAAGTCTTCTCGAGATCGCAGCCGTTTTCCGCGAGAATCCTCGGCAGCAGCTTCTTGCACGTGGGGTGGTGAATAAACTGCGGCTTGAGCTTGGAAAGAATTTCCGCGACCTCTTCGGGTGTCTTGTGCTCATGGATGCTCCGCGGGTCATGCGGCGCGAAGGCCGCTTCCAGCAAGTCGCGGGCGAGCGCGACGAGCTCGTGGCTGCCCGGCGTCTGCCGAGAACACGAAAATGTCGCCCGCGTACAGGCGAGCACGACGTTCCTCATCGGACAGCGCTGCACTCGAAGAAGATCGAGGTGTTCATAGTAGCCCTCAAGAAGAGCAAACGGCCCCCTGACACCCGCGTGTGAGCAATCCATCCATTCGTCTCCCGACCGAGATCTTTAGGCGAGCAGCCGTGCGGTTACATAATCATGCAAGACTTCAACGAACCTTCCGGCCCATCATACGAATCCTCACATCCCCGACCCGCCTGCGGCACGCCCTCTCAGAATGCGGGGCTGAAGGCCTGTGAAGTCAGGTCACTGAGGCCCTGGTGCCAGGGGTGTTTCGTTCTGCTCGACCGCCGTGACCGTCTCCCTCATTTTCGGTGAGGACCGGGGGCTCCTCCTCATCATAGACGTCTCCTTGAAGAAGCTTGAGCACGTCGAGCCGGTAGCGGGGATCCCGGATGAAAGCCGTGAAGAGCACATTCAACCGATAGTACACGGAGATAAAGTTGTACCAGTTGTTCGTCCCGCGGCGGATTGTGGTTTCATAAGTCTCGAAGCTCTTCTTGCGGAAGTCCCCTGTTTCCGCAGCCCGGATGATATCCGCGCTGGCGAATCGAGCACCGTTCAGGGCGATGCTGACCCCGGTGGAGAAGATGGGGTCCACGAAGCGGGCCGCATCGCCGATCATGACGTAGCCGGTCGCCGCAGATCTGCTTCATGGCGTAGCTGTAGTCGCCCTCATCCTTGAACGGGCGGACCTGGATCGCTTTTTTCAACCCGTCGTGGAGTTCCGGGCGAGCTGCGCCAGGCAGTTCCAAAAGAACTCTTCACGGGACTCTCGGGACTTGGCGAAGTTCTTCTTCTGGGTCACCACCCCGATGCTCGTGATCGACTCGGTGATCGGGATCTGCCAGACCCAGGTGTAATTGATCGGCAGGAAGTGGATGAAGATGTAATCTCGTCTGCTCCTCGTTCTTCATCACACAGCGCCGATCGTAACCCTCAAACCAGGTGTGAAGGGCGAACTGGTCGAAGACTGGGTCGCGAACCTTGAGCTTCTCCTGGTTGCCGAGGAACGTCTGTCGCCCGCTGGCATCGACGACCATGCGAACTCGGTGCTCGACCTCCTTACGCCCCATGGTGAAGCGGACGTCGGTGTAGTCCGGTCGGAAAAGTCAACGCGTTGGACCCGGATGCCCTCGTACACTGTCGCTCCCAACCGGTTGGCATGTGCGAGGAGGAGCCGGTCGAACTTGCCTCGGTCAACGTGATAGGTATAGTTCTTGTCCACGCCGGGCTGGTCACGTTCCTCAAATCGGATGTCCGCGAAGGTATCCGCCCCCAGGCCATCCCAGTCGACCTCGTAGAGCCGGGAATTCCGGCGGACGTCCAGACGGCACCGTACTTGTGCGGGAATTTGTGCGCCTCCATCTCATTCAGGAAACCGAGGTCCTTGAAGACGCGGGTCGAGGAAGGGACCAGGGACTCGCCCACATGGGGCCGTTCGAAGATCTCTCGCTCGAAGACGACGCAGGAAGTCCCTGCCTTGGCCAGATAGCTCGCCATGCTCGATCCGGCCGGCCCGCCGCCGATAATACCCACTTCAAAATCGAAGTCCGCCATTTCAGTCGCCCCTTCCGGAATGAGAGAGATCCATAAGATCCATTCGCATCCTCGGCCTGTTCTGTAAATGGATCTCGCCGCTCGGCGTCCCGAGCCAACGTGGTGCGCACTTCCGATGAACAGCTACCAGGCATTGGGCAGGCGGTCCGCCCGTAATTGGCTCCCGATCACGGATCATCGCGTGCTATGTTCCAGCCGATCCCGGACCAACTCGGCAATAGCCTCGACCGAATTCGAGGTGATCCACGTTCATCTCATGCGGTGCGACGCTCACGTGGAAACGGCTCTCGAGGAAGGACACCAACTGGAGAGTCGCGATCGAATCGAGGATGCCACTACTCAGCAGCGGCGTGGTATCGGTAAGGTCTTGCGGCGACTCGCCGGGGAGGAACTCCGTCAGGATGAATTCCTTGACCGCGGTCTTTAATGCCCGCAGAATCGATACTCGTCATCGCGTTGACTCCATGACTTTACCCGATAATTGGGGTGAACGCGATGGAAGCAAGTGTACTCGCCACTTGCCAGCGCACCCTGGACAACACCGTGAGCAAGGCATTTCTCTGGTGACGTTTCACGGCACATTTCGGTAACGATGCAACCGGTGGTCGGCTTCACTGGCTAAGTCAGAGGCTCCGACCGGTCCAGCCGGCACGATCCTCTGCTCGACTAACTGCTGGTAGAGACGAACAGCCAGCAGCCTTTGCCCGCCGCATTGGTGTGCGAGTCCCATGGCGCGATCCAGAGCGACGACAGGTCGTCCACGGACGAGAATGCCCCAAAGAGATCGAGCACAGGTATGCCCGCTGCCCGACCCAACGCGGCGAGCTGGTCCAGGACCTTCGGCCGGGTCTTGCCGTCCAGGGGAACCGGGGCCAAGACCATGGCCAACAAGACATGTCGCGCCTCGCAGTCCGCGCAGCCGTCCGATGAGTTCTCGATAGGTATCCTCGGCATAGGGCCGCAAGTCGTGTTCGATCTGCTTCCGGTCGGGCAGCTCGCTACCGGGCGGGAACGACAAGTTTGCTCGCTCTAACACCCTGGCGAAGAACCCGAATTCCTTCAGGACCCCCGCCTGAATCATCCGACCCACTCGCGAAAAGAGCCAGTTGAAGTCCTGGCTGTTGACGACATAAAGAATCACCTGTGGCTGAAAGTTCAACCACCCTCTTCTCGATCGCGACCAGCTTGTCCGAAGGTGTGTAGCCGTCACACGAGAAGTTGAGGATCTCGACTTTCAGACCGATCAAGGCGCGAACTCGCGGTTGAGCTGATCCTCGACGATGTTCTCGCAAGTCTCATCGTCGTTGACGCCGCGGCCGGCCTGGTGGGACGATCCGACCAGTGCAATCCGGAAAGTCCCGGGTGGCCGCTGTACGGTGTACTCGCGGTCGCGCATGCCGTGGCTATTGAAGGTATGCTGAACGCCGTTGAACACTTTCTTCGATGACGGCGGGTACGCGTAAGCAATGTCGCCAGGTCGGGGGAGGTTGGCCAGGCGGCGATCGAAGTTTTCCGGCGACATGCGATACCTCAGCCAGTACAACTCGTCGTTGAGCCGGCTGAAGTCGACCAGGTCTTCATAGTAGCCGCGCCGCAGCTTGTCGGCATCAGCATCGCTCAGCTTCCGCTGGTGAACGTCGTGGGCCAGCGCCGCCAGCGAGGGCGAGAGGGGATGGAGGACGCCCGGACGCAGGGCGACGAGCATCGTTCCCATCGTGATCGCGCCGACCACGATGGCTTCGCGCCAGAACCACAGGGGGCCTGCGTCGGGTCGCGGCCTCGCTTCGGCCGCCCCCCGCTTGCGCCCTTCCAGGAACGCTCCTCCGATGCCGATCCCCAGTGGCACGGCGGCCATGACAATCAGCTCGGCCGGACTGGATCGAGCAGCGGCCTCGCCGACAACTCGAAGCTCGGTCAGCACTCGGCGTGTTCCAGATGGTCCAGAGCAGACAGATCGAAGTCAAGGTCCCAGCGATTTTCAGCGCGAGGGCCGCGTCGCCTCGGAGGTTCCGCGGCGACGGCTTGAGCAAACGTCGCCGGCCCAGCCGCGACTCGATCATGACGTTGACGAGCACGATCATGGCAAGCCCAGACCAGAAGACGATGTCATTCCAGACGATCGGAAAGGACCCACGGATCCAGAACCTCTGGTAGGAATGAAGGAACCAGGTTGCAAGGAAGGCGATCAGGGTCGCCAGCACCAGGGCTCGCTCATGGCCCAGGCGCTTCAACGCGACGTACGACGGATTGAAGAAGAGTTTTTGAATAAAGTCTTTCCAGTAGATGTTGATCCTGCGCCAGTAATCGGTGAAGCTCGATGAGAGCAGGTAGAGGTGGTGCGTCTCGGGCAGGCTATAGCCGAACATGTGCAGAAGCCCAACGATGAAGTGAAACGAGCCCGAGACCTTCAAATAGAGGAGATACGTCATGAATATATAGCGGGCAGCATCGAGACCCGTCACGACCTCGCCGGGATCGATAACGCCCGCGCAGGTATACCCAGCGGTAGATGAGGAGCTGCACGAGCCCGCGTGCCATCCACTTGATGCCGGTCTGGTAGGTGCCCAGGGCGTCGTCGCTGTAGAAGGAGCGCTGGAGCGTCTTGTAGTCCACGATAGGGAAGAGCGGGAAGCACACGTTCGGGAGCATGAAGAAATAGCCCGCCGCCCTGGCCGGGCTGAAAGTCGCCGCCTTGTACTTCAGGTCGTAGAGATAGACGAGCAGCCGGAACATGAACATCGAGCCCAAGATGGGCCAGATCGGTCGGCGGGATGCCGAGTATCTCCCGCCAGGCAGTGCCTTGATGCGCAACATGGCAAGAGCACAGGCCACGGCCAGCACGATCGCCACCCGTACGCGGAAGGCGAGCGGGGACGTGGCATAGCGCGATGAGCAAGCCGCCCACGACCAGGAGCCAGGCGCCCTGGACACCGCCAAAGACCAGGAGCACGCTGGCCATCGACAGCAGCCCGAAGAAGGTCTGCCTCCAGGCGATCGGCAGGAAGTGATGGACTACGAAGCCACCGAGTGCCAGGGTCAACACCGACTCGAAGAATTCGGTCTCGATGTTCGAGAAACACAAGGCGCCGACGATCAACGCGAACTCGAGCGCGATCAGGCCGAAAGGAACCAACCGGCTGAACTTCAGCTCGTCACGAATTTCATCGGCGTATTCCGTCCAAGGCAGCGTGCCGGGTCGAAGCGAGGAAGCGGACACGACTCGGGAGTTCGGTCTGGAGAGTCGCAGGTTGACATCAGCAAGCGAGAGCTTGAGCAGCCCTTCCTCGTTAGAGTCTTTGGTTAGGGTTCGACCATATCTACGTTCATCGTGTCCAAATCGTGACGTGAAACGCGTTTCTCGAATCAGGAGATGCCCAGCAAGGGTGCGACGATCAGCCGCTGGATCTCGTTCGTGCCCGAATAGATCCGGCTGGCCATCGCGTCGCGCAGTTCACGTTCGACTCATACTCCTTCAAGTATCCCCGGGCTCCGAAGATTTGCACGGCGTCGAGGCAGGACTGGACCCACGACTCGCTGATGTGGAGCTTGGTCAAGGCCGCCTCCAGGAAGATGCTGTTCCCCTGGGATCGGAGCCATGCGGTGTGATAGAGCAAGTGGCGCGACGTCTCGAGCCGCAACTTCATGTCGACCAGCTTACTCGCAACCAACTGGTGCTTGATGATGGGCTGCCCGAATTGACGCCGTTTCTTGGCAAAACGCACGCAGGTCTCGAGCAAGCGTTGTTGTGCCCCGACGGCACTGGCCAGGATCAGGGACCGCTCCCACGTCATCGAGTGAGTGAAGAGATTGGCACCGGCCCCCTCCGGGCCGAGTCGGTTCTCGGCGGGGACCTCGCAATCCTCCAGGCGAATCTCGGCCATCTGGGCCGTATTCAATCCCATCTTCTCCATTCGGCGCACCACGCGGAAACCCGGGGAGCCCTTTTCGATCAAGAAGGCGCTGAGGCCCTGCTTCCCCTTAGAGGGATCGACGACTGCAAAGGTCACGGTCACGTCGGCCACGACGCCATTGGTCACGAAGACCTTGTGTCCGTTGAGGATGTAGCGATCGCCCTTGCGCTCGGCCCGGGTGCTTCATTCCGAAGGCGTCGGAGCCGGCCTCGGGTTCGGACACCGCGTTGGCGCCGATCCACTCCCCGTTGCAGAGGCGAGGGAGAAACCGGGCCTTTTGCTCATCGGTACCGAAGGCGACTAGCGGCACCTCTACGGTCCACATGTGGGCGTTAATGCCGAAAGTCAGCCCATTGTCGAGGCAACCGTATCCCAGACTTTCCAGCGCCCCAGCGATGGTGAGTGGGTCGGCGCCTCGTCCGCCGTACTCGACGGGGACAGGCAGCCCTTGAATCCCGAAGCTGCGCACACTGGCTCCAGCCGTCACGGTTGAACTCCGAGCGTGTCTCCCGTTCCGCCAGGCCCTCGTTGACTTCTCGACCGGCGAATTCGACGATTCGTCGTCGGAGTTCCTGTTGTTCGGGGGTCCAAGCGAAGTCCATCACCACCACCTATCGAAAGTTTCCCAGCTTATGCCGCCGATCGGGAATCGATCCCGATCGGCCGATCGAGACCCGGTCCCCAACGAAGCTGCACCGACCCGATCCGGGAACGGTTCCGCGACAGGGTCACCGCCCCTGGAGGGCCTGGAAGTCGACCTTCCCCGTCGAGGTCTTCGGCAGGCTTTCGTGGAACGCGAATTGATCGGGCACCATGTAGACCGGCAGATGCTCGGAGCAGAAATGCTTGAGCTTGACCAGCGAGAGCCTCTGGCCACCTTTCGTGCTCAGGTGGGCCCGGATCCGCAGCCCGGCCTCCTCGTCCGCGATGGCAACGACCGCGGCTTCTCCAACATCGTGATGCCGATACAAACAACTCTCGATTTCGCCGAGCTCGATACGATAGCCGCGCTTCTTGACCATGCGGTCGCGGCGGCCGAGATATGTGTAGTCCAAGTGGCGGTCGAGCGCGACGAGATCGCCCGTCCTGTACCAGCGCATGCCATCCGGGTCGGTGATGAAGGCGCGTTCGGTCAACTCGGGGCGGCCCCAGTAGCCGGCCATCACGGCGGGCCCAGCGATGCACAGCTCGCCCTCTCGGTCCGGTGGCAAGCGCCGTCCCTGTTCATCCACCACCATGCCCCGCAAGTGCGAGCAGACCTTTCCGATGGGGTATGGCGCGGAGCGATCGTCGGGGATCGTGCCCGGGATTTCGTGGAAGGTGCAGACGTTCGTCTCGGTCGGCCCGTAGAGATTGTAATAACGGGGATGGGGCCACTGGCGTTGGAGCGAGCGAAGATGGCCCACCGGGAAGACCTCGCCCGCGAAGAGCACCTGGCGCAGGCTCCCGTAGTCGTAAGCCGCGAGCTGGCCGCGTTGGGCGAGTAAGCTCAGGATCGATGGGGCCGAGTACCAGATTGAGATGCGGGTGTCGGCGATATATCGGGCGAGTCCAAGCGGGTCTTTGCCCCGGTCTTCGTCGATGATGACCAGCGTCGCGCCGTGCTTGAGCGACACCCAGATATCAAGGATGGATAAGTCGAAGTGGAAGGGGGCGTGCCCTGAGAACCGATCCTCGGGTCTGGGTTCGAATGTCGCGCTACACCAATCCACAAACGCGCAGGCATTGCGATGGGAGAGCGTGACGCCCTTGGGCCGTCCGGTCGATCCGGAGGTGTAGAGAATATAGGCGAGGTCATCGCCACCGACCTTGGCATCGATGACGGACGACGCAGGGAGGGGGTCGTTCGTGGTCTTGAGGTGGGCGTGGAGAGGCTCGGCCCCGCCCACGCCATCGAGCACAATCAGCTCGGGAGCCGCGCCGATCGTCGTGAGCTCGGATCGCAGAGAGTCAGCAAAACGCCGCTCAACGACGACCGCCTTGACGCCGCAGTCAGCGAAGATGAAGGCATTCCGCGACGCGGGTGCCCCCGGGTCAACGGGCGCATAGCCGCGCCGGCCCTCAAAGCAGCAAGCAGCGACGCCACGGACTCGGCCGACTTGCGCAGGTAGACGCCGACGCGGTCCCCCCGCCTGACATCGAAGGTCGCCAGGCGGTCGCGCAATAGGGCCGAGCCCAAGTACAGCTCGCAATAGCTCGTCGCGCGGCCAGTTGGTTCGATCACGGCGACATGGCCGCCGCGCTCGGCCGCCCCATCCAGGGCGAGTTCGTGAAGGCCCATCTCGTGCCCGACAAGCGATTGACCTGACGTCATCGACCCTCGGAAGTCCTCATATGATCAAAAAAGGTGTGACGCCTCGATGACCGCGTACGGATCGACCGGAGGCACAGGGAGAGTCTCTCGCGTCAAATGCTCTCGGCAAAGAGCGGTTCGAGTTTCTCGAAAAAGACGACTGATCCACCCAGGATCGCCAGCGACACCGAAGCGCTGTATAAGAGCCAGCCAAACTGGAGGCTGCCCTGGCCGGTCACGGCCGTCGACATCCCTTCTAGGATGGGAGCCACGGGATTCAAGAGCAGGAGGTTCTTCCACTCTCCAAACATGGCCGCATCGAAGAATACGGGGGTGAAGAAGATGGCGAACGTCACGAACATCTCCACCAGGTACTTGACATCACGGAAGAAGAGACCGGCGGCGGAGAGGAAGATGGCGAGGCCGGCCGCCAGTACGACCAGCACTGCGACCAGCACGGGCAGCCACAGCAGGCCCCAGCTCAACGGAACGCCCAGAATCATCAGGACGATTGCGAGCACGCCACAGGCGATCAGAAAGTCCACGAACTGGGATAAGATCGCACTCAGCGGAAAGACAACTTTCGGGAAGTAGACCTTGGTGACGAGGTTCGGGTTAGCAACCAAGCAGTTGGTGCCAAATCGAATCGAAGCGACGAAGAAAGCCCAGGGAACCGCCCGGACGGACACGTTCGCCAGATCCTGGGCAGCGAACGGCTTACCAGTAACCTTGGACATGGCGAACTTGACGACGACACCCGCCAGCACGATCGTCGCCGGCATGAGGACGGCCCACAGCACGCCGAGGATGGATTGCTTGTATTTGATGCGGATGTCGCGCCAGGTCATCATGTACAGCAAGTCGCGGAACCGCATGACTTCGCGAATCATCTTCAACGGACGATACTCCTCGAATGCGTCCGGCCGACCGCAGCAAGCCGGGAGGACCTTCTTCCAGCCCCGGCGATATTCCTCCGGGTCCCTGCCCGGGAACTGGGATCAAAAGCAGCAGACCTTGCGGCAATAGTATCCCTCGGAATACCCCGACGGCGCGTTGGATTCGACCCCGCGCAGCCGCATGATCGCATCGAACGTCGCCTCGTCAAACCACTTCTTGCCCGCCTGGGACGGGAATTCGGTGAGCAGCAGATCGATCTTCCGTCGACTCTCCTCCGCCGTGAGCCGGACAAAGACGTTCGGCGATCCAAGCCCGCCGTCGTATTTCGGGATCTCGTATTCCAGGATCAGGTGGTCGCGGAAGGTATTCCAGGTCAGTTCGGACAGGAGGCGATGGTCTTGATGCAGGTCGCTGCCGTAGTGGGTGAAGATGAGATCGGGCTCGACGCGCGTCTTGAGATCTTCGAAGAGGTCTTTAATCTCGGCCCCCACGTAGGGGAAGAAGCCGTCGCGGAACGATCGCACCTCGATCGTCCTGGAGCCGGTGTCGCGCAGGAATCGGCCCGCGCTGGACTCGGCCTCCCTCTTCCGGATTCCAGTGGCGCTGAACACCACCCAGTGGAAATCGGCGTCCGGATACCGCGACGCCAACCTCAGCACCGTGCCGCCGCAGCCGATCTCGATGTCGTCGGCGTGGGCCCCCAGGCAGAGGACTTGGCGGACCGTCGGAAACATGGCATCAAGCATGGGCGACGACCTTGAACTTCCCGGCGCGCATGGTGGATTGAGGTCGCCCGGCGTCCGAATCCTGGTGATCCCACACCTGCCAGGGCGGTGAACCGGAGAGGACCAAGTCGTCCAGTTGCTGCTTCTCTTTGAAGGTGTCCATGCACGCCCAGAACCCGTCGTGCTTGTAGGTAAAGAGCTTTCCCTCTTCGATGAGGCGATGGAACGGCTGTTCGACCAGTTCTTCGCCTTCCAGGAGATAGTCGAAGATCGACTGGCGGAAGACGAAGAAGCCCCCGTTGGTCCAGAGCTGGGCCTGCTGCGCGCTGACGAGGCCCGACACCTGGCCCTCGGCATTGGACTGGACGAAGTGATAACTGATGTTGGGCTTGACGCAAATGAAGCCGGCCACGGCGTCTGTCTTCAGGAACTGGAAAATCATCTTGTCGAGGTCGAGATCCGTGAGATTGTCACTGTAGTTGGCAAGAAATACCTCCTCATACTGAACGAAGCGCCGAACGATCCGCAATCGCCCACCGATGTTGGCCCGCGGGCCGGTATCGGTGAAAGTAATCCTCCAATCCTGGATGTCTTTGTGGATCAGGTCCAGCTTGGCCCCCCCCTCGGTGAGGACGAAGTCGTTCGACAGGCATTCGTCGTACTTGAGGAAGTAATTCTTGATGTATTCCGCCTGGTGTCCCAGGCAGAGCACGAAGTCCTTGTGTCCGAAATGGGCGTAGTACTTCATGAGATGCCAGATGATCGGGCGGTTGCCGACATTGACCATCGGTTTGGGGATCTGCTCGGAATAATCCCGCAGCCTCATGCCGAGTCCGCCGCAGAACAGAACGACTTTCATGGGTCGAGCTCCCGTTCCGAGAATCTCGCGTGCGTCATATCCATCGCGCTGAAACGCCCATCGTCAAGTCGGCGCAACCCGGGGGTATAACGTCCCGAAACTCTTGTGGGCTGAGAGTTGCACCAATTGCACGCATGCCATCGACGCAACTCCCTGAGCCACAATGCTTTGCGGAGACATCCCGCCCCTTCCGGATCGCCTCTCACCTGTTATTCCACCTGTTATCAGGCTGACGGCTCTCGAGCACCCCGCGAGCGGTTTGCGGTCGCCGCGCGAGCGTCGTGGCGTATGCGACTCATTCGTGAAGCGCCTAATGAATCCGAAGTTCGGGGATGGGAACCACGAAACGCCCACCCCATTCGCGGACATACGAGAGCTGCCCCATGATCTCGTCCTTGAGGTTCCAGGGCAGGATCAGCACGTAGTCCGGCTTTGTCTCCCGGATCGTCTCCGGCGCCAGGATGGAGATGTGCGTGCCCGGCAAGAACTTGCCTTGCTTGTAAGTATTCCGGTCAACCGTGTAGTCGAGGAAGTCGGTGCGAATGCCGCAATAGTTGAGCAAGGTATTCCCTTTGCCCGGAGCCCCATAGCCCGCGATGTGTTTGCCTTCCCGTCGAGTGGCGATCAAGAATTCCAGGAGCTGTCGCTTGGTCTCCTTGACCTGCTCGCTGAAGTTCGCGTACGTCTCGAGTCGCTCCATCCCAGCGGCCCGTTCCGCAGTCTTGATCGACTGGATTGCGGTGGTGACCGGCTTGGTCGCGTCCTCGGCATGTCGGCCGTAGATCCTCAACGATCCGCCGTGCGTGGGCAGGATCTCCACGTCGAAGAGGACGATCCCGTGCCGGGCGAAGATGCGTTCCGCCGTGAGGAACGAGAAGTACGAGAAGTGCTCGTGATAGATCGTGTCGAACTGGTTCTGGCGGATCAGCTCTAGGAGGTGGGGAAACTCCATCGTGATCACCCCATCAGGCTTGAGCAGAAGTTTCGTCCCCGCCACAAAATCATTCAAGTCGGGCACCTGGGCCAGGACGTTGTTGCCGATCAGGAGGTCGGCTTGGGTGCCCTGGGCGACCATCTTCTTGGCACTTGCCGTATTGAAGAACTGGACGAGGGTTGGGATTCCCTTGGCGACGGCCGCTTTCGCGATGTTCGCCGCAGGCTCGACCCCCAGGACCGGGACCCGCATGGGCAGGAAATGCTGCAGGAGGTACCCGTCATTACTGGCCAGTTCCACGACCAAACTTTGAGGGCCGAGCCCGAACCGTTTCGCGACCATCACAGTATAATGCCGCGCGTGTTCCACCCAGCTATCGGAGTAGGATGAGAAATACGCATATTCGGTGAAGATCTCCTCGGCCGCAACGTACTCCTCGAGCTGTGCCAAGAAGCATCGGTCGCAGACGTAGACGTGGAGCGGATAGAACGTCTCGGCGCGATTCAGCCGCTCCTTCGTCACGTAGCTCTCGCAGAGCGGTGACATCCCCAGGTCGACCAGGGTGAACCGCAAGTCGGAGCCGCAGAAGCGACAGCGAGGTCCAGATCCGGTCTCGGCGAAGACCAGATCGGCAGGACTTGCAGCCACGATCGGTTCAGCGATCAGGCATGGGCGTGCTGGGGAATCCATCGTAGATTCGATCCAGAAGTTCCTGGTTGATGAGTCGTTGAATCAAGAACAAATCCACCGCCTCTGGCGGTGAGACTCCTAAAGGCTCTGCCGTTCCCAGCGTGAAAATGAGATGGTCCTCCTCGAGGAAGGCCCCGTGGGGCAGGAGGACCATCCATGAAAGATTGGCAGAGTCCGGCTCACGTCAAGTGGGACTGCAAGTATCACGTCGTGATCCTTCCGAAGTACCGTCGCAAGGTGTTGTACGGAAGGCTCCGACGGGGCATCGGCCAGATCCTGCGGGATCTGTGCCGTCAGAAGGGTATCGAACTGGTGGAGGGGAAGGCAATGCCGGACCACATCCACATGTTGTTGAGCGTGCCCCCGCGGTACAGCATCGCCATGACGATCGGGTACCTGAAGGGCAAGAGTGCGACCCGGATTCACCGGGAGTTGCTGCACACGAAAGGGACGTTGTTCGGACGGAGCTTCTGGGCACGGGGGTACTGCGTGAGCACGGTCGGTCTGGACGAAGTCCAGATTCGACGGTACATCCGTGAGCAGGAAAAGCTCCAGGGCGATCAGGATCAAGGTGAGTTGAACCTCGATTAACCCCAACGGCCCCTTCAAGGGGCCTTCCTCATACCACCGGTTCTACCGGTGGTGCTGATTGCACTGATCCGGAGAAACCTAGGCCCCTCGAAATCGGATAGCTCCAGGCGATAATCCCGGAATGCGCGGCTGAGCTGCTCGATGCCCTCCTCCAAGGTCCATTGCGGCTGGAATTCGGGGATAACGCGATGGATCTTGGTAAAATCGACGCGGTAGCACCGCTGCTCGGGCCCGCCTCCGGTGGCAAATTCCAGGTGGCTGCCGCACAGCGACTGCCGGACCAGCTCGGCGACATGACGAATCTGGTAGTTTGCTCCGGTCCGGCCGACGTTGAAGGCCTCATTGCAGACCCTTTCTCGTGGCGCGGTCAGCATCGCCATGAGGCCCCGCGCGATGTCTTCGACGTGGACGAAAGGCCGCCAAGGGCTTCCATCACTCTTGATCGGCACTTTGCCGGTGAGAAAAGCCCATCCGGTCAGGTTGTTGACCACCAGGTCGGCGCGGAGATGGGGCGAAAAGCCGTAGGCCGTGGCACCGCGCAGATACACGGGACAGAAATCCCGGTCGGCAAACCGAGAGAGATCCCGTTCAGCCAACACTTTCGACTCGGCGTACGAGGTAACGAGATTGAAGGCGGCGGTTTCGTCCAGGGTCTCTGCCGGGCTAGTGCGTCATCCACGCTAAATCTTCGGGTACAGCCGCTTCAGCTTTGTTCGGGCGTCGTCGATCTTGAATTGCCAGTCCACGCCGCGTTGCTTGGCGTTAGTCTTGTCGGACCAGATCCCGATCTCCGATTGCAACAACGGCAGTTCGCCGATGCGGTGCCCGCTCAGGCATTGGCTCGTGAGGCAACTCAGCTCGCATTCGGCGATGTTCAGCCAACTGCCGTGCTTCGGCGTGTGGCAAAAGTTGATCCGCTTGATATATCCCCGCGCCTGCTCGGGCGGGAACGCCGTGTAGAACGCCCCCTTCGTGTGCGTGTTGAGGTTGTCGCACACCAGCGTAACCTTCATGCAAGCGGCGTAACGCGTGTCCAACAAGCCGGCCACTTCGATCGCCCAGTCGACCTTGGTCCGACGTTCGCGGGCGGTCGCCTGTCGAAAGCCCGACAGCGGTTCCGCGAACATGAAGATGCTCGCCGTGCCGTTGCGCTCGTATTCGTAATCGACACGCTTGGCATGCTTCTTCGTCGCGGCGACCGGCACCTTCGTCTCCTTCAGCAATTGCACGGGCTGTTCGTCCATGCACAGCACCGGATGCTGTGGATCATACGCTTCCGCATAGGTCTCGAGCACGTTCTCCATGTCGGCCACGAACTCGGCGTCCTGATCGGGCGGGATCACCCAGTACTCGATCTTGCGCTTGGTCATTCCGTTTTTTTTAGAGCCTTGCGGACCGTCTCCGCGCAGATCGAAGGGACCACTTCCAATGCCACCAACTCATCGGCCAGCAGCTGCAACGACCATCGGCCATACCCCGCCGGCGGCTTCCCCAACCGCATCGCGATCAGCTTCGCTTCGCCCACGCCGTCCAGCGTGCGCGGCGTCGGCGAGGTCGCACGTTTCTTGCGTTCCAATGCGGCGTCAAAGCCCGTCGTGACCAATCGTTCACGAAGGTTCTCTACCGTCCGAACCGAGCAATCATACGCCTCCGCGATCTTCGCATCCGGCCAACCCGGCCCATCCGCATCCGCCTTGAGCATGATCTGGGCCCGCTTCACTTTCTCCGACGTCCCCTTGAGTCGCTTGGCGATGCTCTGGCACACGCCACGTTCCTCGTCCGACAGTCGGACGATATACTTCTTGTTCATGGGACACCTCCTCGTGCCTCGGAGTGTCCCTGAAATCGTGGGGCTCGCCAACCCGAAGATTTAGCGTGGACGACGCACTAGCAGCACCGTAGACACTGCACGAGGATGAGTACAAGAACCGCTCTACACCTGCCCGTTTGGCCAACTGGGCCATCTTGACCGAAGCACGATGATTGATCTCGTAGGTGACCCTCGAGCTGAGTTTGCTGAGATGGTCGTTCGAAAGAGCGGCTAGATGGACCACCGTGTCAACGCTGTCAAAGTCGGTCAGGCGCAGGTCGCGAATGTCTGCGCGGATTTCTTGGTCAACCGGGACCGGCGGTGGCCCAAGGCAGCACTCGTCGTAGAAGCTGGAGTCAACGCCGACCACCTCATGGCCAGCTTCCTTGAGCTTGCGCACCAAGGTCGTCCCGACATAACCAAGATGTCCCGTGACCATGACCTTCGCGCGCATCGACCGCTCATTCCCGGAACAAAGGGACGGCGAAAAAGCAAGATCCACGCGTGGCTTGACTTGCCGTGACAGCTATGTCACGGTGAACTAGGTCGCCGGCGATCGCCGACATGCCGATTCCGATCCGAACATGGCCGGGCGTTGAGGGCGTTGAAAACATGGAGTCGAGCGTGCAGATCGGGGCCGAGATCTACGACCTGATCCAGGAGCTGTTTCCCATTTGCCGCAGCATCACGGGCGACGGCGTCCGTGAATCGTTGCGGCTGCTGCAACGGGTGATTCCGGTCGAGGTGTGCGAAGTCCCGTCGGGGACTTCGGTCCTCGACTGGACGGTGCCGAAGGAGTGGAACATTCGCGACGCCTGGATCAAGGACTCCTTCGGAACCAAGGTGGTCGACTTTCAGCGGTCGAATCTTCACGTAGTGAGCTATAGCCTGCCGGTTAATCGCCGGATGTCGCTTCAAGAGTTGGGGCCGCACCTCTTCACGATTCCCGAGCACCCGGATTGGATTCCCAATCGAACGTCCTATTACCGCGAGACGTGGGGATTCTGCCTGTCGCACAACGAGTTGCAGCGAATGACCGACGCAGACTATGACGTCTGCATCGACTCCAGCCTGGAGCCGGGTCATCTGACGTACGGCGAGTTGCTCGTTCCCGGCGACCGGGAAGAGGAGTTTCTGATTTCGGCACACATCTGCCACCCGTCGTTGTGCAACGACAACCTGTCCGGAGTCAGCATCGCAGCCCACATCGCACGGCAAATGCTCGCCGAGAAACAGCGACGATATTCCTATCGGTTCCTCTTCATACCGGGGACGATCGGCGCGATCACGTGGCTGGCTCGCAACATGGACCGGTTGCAGCGAGTTCGTGGCGGCCTGACGCTGATTTGTCTTGGTGATGCCAGTCATCTCACCTACAAGCGAAGCTATAACGGAAACGCCGAGATCGACTGTGCCGCCGTGTATGCCTTGGCTCGCTTGGGAGAGCCATCGGAAGTCATTGATTTCGTTCCCTACGGCTACGACGAGCGCCAGTTCAACTCTCCCGGGTTTCGTCTGCCGGTTGGTTCGCTCATGCGCGGACGCCACGGTCAGTTTCCTGAGTATCACACCTCGGCTGACAACCTCGATTTCGTCAGCCGCGCTCAACTCGCGAAGTCCTATCAGACTCTAGGTCGCGTGATCGAAATCCTCGAGACAAATCGTTGCTACCTGAACCTATTTCCCTACGGAGAGCCGCAACTGGGCAAACGAGGAGTCTATCGCGAACTGGGCACCGCCGATCAAACCAAGCAACTGGCGATGTTCTGGGTGCTCTCGATGTCGGATGGCCGGCACTCGCTGCTCGATATCGCCGGGCGATCAGGAATCGACTTCGAACTGATTCAGGACGTCGCCACAATGCTGGAGAATTGTGAGGTGCTCAGAGAGATTGAGATCCCATCCACTGTTTGAGAATCCTCGTTCCTCTTAACCTGATCAAATCCAGGACAGGTTCTGCGGACTAGCCGCCGACCTCCCGCACCTCAGCCCCCGTTACGGCAAACTTCGACCCAGAAGGCAGCCCCAGGATCGATTCGAGGGGACCCAGGCACTCGTCCCAACGGTTGAATTCCTCGACGTAGCGGCGGCCCTCGCGCCGAAGTTGCGCGCTCCGGTCGGGATCGTCCATCAGTTGGACCACCGCGTCGACCCATTCCGCTGGCGTCAACGCGGTCAACACGGGGACTGCTCGCCGGGTGGGGAGCCCGGCCAAGGACTGCGGTGAAGCCACTGTGGCCTTGCTCATCGCCAGCGCCTCGAGGACTTTGTTCTGGATGCCTCGAGCCAGGCGGAGCGGTACGACCACCAGAGCCGCTTTCGCCAGGAAAGGTCGCACGTCCGGGACTTGACCGACGACCTCGACGCCAGGAACGCTCGCGAGTTGGCGAACGGCCGAAACCGGCCGTCGGCCAACCAAGAGCAGCCGCGCACCGGGACGGCGCCGGTGAATCTCGGGCCAGGCCTCGCGACAGAACCATCGGGCGCCATCGATGTTCGGGCGATAGTCCAGGGCTCCAACAAATACACAGGTTCGGCCGGAGCTAGCCAACTCCTCGACCGGATGGAAATTCACCAGATCCACCCCATTAGGGACGGTGTACACATTGGGCCATTCATGCACGTGACGAAATAAGTTCGTCTCAGCCTCGCTAACCAGAAGCGTCGCGCGGGCCCAGGTGGTCACCTCCCCCTCCAACCGCTGGAGGCGTTGTCCTTCGGCCCGATAAAGCCAGGCAATTGGTCCCCAAGATGACTTGGCGTAATCGAGCCATTTCTGACTGTCCACATCGACAAAATCTACGACTGCCGGCACCGCCCTGAGAGGCTCGAGACGGAGATAAGGCACTAGACTCGAGGCCGAGGCCAGAACCACATGGTATCGCGTCGTGTGGACCCAGCGCTGCAAAAGTCGAGACAATTCTGGTGACTGAAAGGCGCCCTCGCTCACAGTTCGTCCCATGGCGAACGAACAGGCCGCCTTCGCCCACTGAATACGCGGTCGGAGCCGCACGATGACGACCCGATCAGCGAGTCCCTTGAGTGTCCCTATCACCGAGTCATCCACGTTCTCATCAGTCAAGCAAGCCAGATGGACCGAGGCGCGACGGGCGAGCCAGTCAAGGATGTGGTAATTGCGAATCCGATCTCCCTTGTCGGGAGGGTAGGGGACCCGGTGAGTCAGATAAAGGACCTTCAGCCGAGAAGGTTCGGGCATGATGGCTCTGCGTTGAATGAAGATGATTTCAACCCTCTGGGAACGACGCTATCGGGCCGCTCCATGGTCGCAAGCTGAGTGGCCAGCGTTTCGAGGCGTTTTTCACACTGACGTGATATGGGCTAAGCGCCGACTTTCTTGCTCGGTCATAACATCCGTCTCGCCCGACTGGTCGCATGGCTCGGGTAAGGTATTCATCTCGCTCGACTGGTCGCATGGCTCGGGTAAGGTATTCATCTCGCTCGACTGGTCGCATGGCTCGGGTAAGGCATTCATCTCGCCTGACTGGTCGCGATACTCCGCCTCGACGACCTCGACGCTAGGGATTCGGAGGAATTCGCATGTGAGCTTCCCCGGGATGCCTAGGATCCCAGAGCGCCGTTCCAATCATGATTCGAAGGTCCAGCCAGGCGCCAACCCGATCGATGTAGTAGAGGTCGCACGCCACCTTGCGGCGCACGCTCTCGATGTCCGTGTCGGGTGCGAGCTGTACCTGGGCCAATCCCGTCACACCTGGCCGGACCAGCAGTCGATCCCTGTAACAGGGTAGCTCCTTTTCGAGATCCCGGGCGATTTCGGGCCGCTCTGGACGGGGTCCTACAAGGCTCATCTCACCCCGGAGAATGTTGTATAGCTGGGGAAGCTCGTCGATGTGTGTGGCCCGAAGAATCCAACCGATCGGAGTCACGCGAGGATCTCCGGGTGTTGACCATCGCGGGCCCGTCAGCCGCTCGCAGTCGCGATACATGGACCGAATCTTGTAGATCGTGAAAGGCCGATAACCAAGGCCCAATCGCGTCTGACGGTAAATCGCTGGGCCTCGCGATGTCAACCGAACCAGCACGATCGCCACGACCATCACGGGTAGGGTCAGGATCAGCAAGATCAAGGCGAGAACCCAGTCCATCGCCGATTTCCACAGGGGGTATTCCGGCATTGTCGGCCCGCTCGTACTGTGAGCCATCTCGGTCACCAAACTCATCGTGACATTCTCCTGGTTCTTCGTCGTCGCTGGTTGCTCGACAACAGTGATCGCCTTCACAAGAAGCATCGATCCTTCAAGACAATTCTGCATATCGATAGCCGCTAGTGACTTCAGTCCCGGAAACCACGGCGCCCAGGATCGGAACCTCGAGGGAGGCGATCCGCTGGTAGGCAGTCTGGACCTTGGGGATCTGACTCACGTCGCGGAGGACCGAGAACAACGCGGCATCCACATGTTGGGAGAGCAGCAGAGTATCCGCGACCGGTAGCACTGGCGCCGAATCCACGATGATGAAATCGAACTGCTCTCGAAGTTGATCGAATATGATCCGACTGCGGGGCTGGGACAGAACCGCCAGGACCTGTTCATCGTAGCAGCCGGCCGGGATGATCCACAGATTGTCAATCGCGGTTGGCTTGATGGAAACGGCGGCTGCGACTTCGTCGCGGACCAGTTCGCTGAGACCCGGTTCCTGGGGCTGATCGTAGAGGCGATGCAGCATCGGTTGACGGAGATCGCCATCGATGAGGAGTGTCCTTTGCCCCGAGCGCGCCAGGCTGATGGCCAGGTGGCTCGATAGCGAAGTCTTGCCTTCGCCACTCACGGCGCTCGTCACCAACACAACACGGTAGGATGCAACTCGGGCCGCGTGTAACAGCATGATCCGGGTCGTTTCGACCGACTCGCTCAACTGGTGTTCCCACAGATTCCCCCGCGGGCCGCTCGTCTTGGAGAGCATTCTGCTTGTCGCTCGTGGGATAGCCGGCATCGTGCCGACGACTTTGATGCCCAAGCCAAGGGTCACATCGTCCTGCGAATCAATCTTCTGGGCCCGGAACTCCCAGAACGAGACCAGCAGGATAATCCGCATAGTGCCCCCCCGCCAGCCATCCCGGTGACCCTGATTCGCGTGGTTGAGTCCAAGGCGAGGGGGGCTTTGGCCTCCTTGAGGACGCGCACCCGGTCCGGTGCGTTCAGCTCGATCTTCAACGTCTCGATCTCGTTCCCGATCATCCTCGCCATGTTAACGGCGCTGCTGATATCGTCCTGGATCGATTCCATTTCGACGGCTTGCGAGCCCAGCTTCTTCGTGTCGCCGGTGTATTTGCTGACCTCGTCCTCCAAGTCGTGCTGTAGCTCGGTTAGCACACTGATCTCGTCCTCGAGGGCGGCGAGACTCGATTCGGCTTGACGGGCTTCGGGGGGGTTGGTCTTTTCGGCGAGGTGCTCGGAACGCAACTGGGCTTCGTATTTCTTGATCCGGTCGCGGAGCTTTTTAAGTTCCCTCCGGGGGGTCACGATCGAGGGATCCGACTGATTCCTCACGATCCGCATGGCATCCTGAAGGTAGCTCTTCAATTCTTCTTCACGCTGAAGGTAGCCTTGCATGACCGGATCACTCTTGATCGTCCGCTCGACGTCGGCGTCTCTTGATGTAACGGCCGGTTCCGCCGCCTCGACCGGGCCGTCTCTCCTGGCCTTCGCCTCCAGGACCTTGACCTCCGCCATAGCGTGCTTCAAATCGGCCTGGATCTTCAGCAGCTCCTGCTCGGCCATGCCCTGGCGCGTGACGGCCATCCGTTGCTGCAAGCTCAAGGTTTGCTTGTCATTCGAGCCCACGTCTGTCATCAGGCTTCTGAGGCGACCTCGCCTCGTCTCGAGCTGTCGCTGGAGTTCGTCGTAGTATTTCTTCAGTAAGTCATTTCGCTCCAGGCGCGCGAGCTTCTCCTTGTTGACAACCTCGCTGAGATAGGCGTCGGTCACTGATTTGACGAGAGCAGCCACCTCAGATGGTTTGTCGCCGCTCAGGGTGAGCCGGAGGATCTTACCCGTGAACTCGGCTTTGAACTCGCTCTCGAGCCAACCAGACGGCTCACGCTCCCTGCGCACCATTTCGAGTTGGGTCACTTCGGGTTGAATGAGGGCTTTCCCCAGGACGACGGGGCTCTTGATCAAGGTCACCTGGGTCCTGCGATCAGTCTCCGGGTCCGACCGGTATTCTTTGGTAGCGGCAATCAGCCTGGGTTGTTCCGGTTCGACGAGGAGGAGCGCTTCGGCGGTGTACTTCGCGGGAGGAACGAGAAACCAGGCAGCCGAGGCCGCGATGGCTGCACCCAAGACGGCGAGCCCGATCGCTAGACGCCACCGGCGTTGAAAAGCCTTGAGTAACCCGATTGGGTCAGGCGCGGTTGATGGAACAGGCGGACCAGTAGTGGAGGGGATGGGTTCAACTGGCGACGGCATGCGAACCCTCGATCACAGCCGGAATTGAACGAGAGAGTTCCGCCGCGGAGCCATTGACGGAACTGATGCTCTTGATGTCCATTGGATTTCTGCTCATATAGCCTTTCTATGTCTAGAGCCGCCGAGCGATCCGTATCGGTCCATTCGCCGAGAGCGAAATCCACTGGTGTGATGACCGGGGCAGCATCCCACTGATCGCGAATCAATATCCGACTCTAGAAGCCCACCAAGATGAAGCCTCCTGCGAACCAAAGCGACTTTTTACGCACCAATTGTTGAACCCCAACACCGTTATGGCGCACACTCCGTGCCCGTCGGTTACGCGGGGTTTCTCCCCGACCGAAATAAAACCGCCACAATTCAGACGCCAATAACTCCTAGTTTCACCGCAGTTGATTAGGAATTATCGATGTTCTTAGACACCCTTCACCGTCGCCAATCACCAGTGGACTCGCTTTTGGAAGGGCACACTACATCGTTGATATTGCGCCGTTGCTTTCGCGTTCTCGCAGTCACGTCACTGTCTGTGCATCTATGCAGACACCATTAGAGCCATGAGCGGGGTGCCTGTCAAGCATGTGCAAAAAATAAACACGCCAAAAGAATCTAAATTAAGCCGTGATTCCGGAATTGTTTGGTTTCGATCGACTTAGGAACGCCAAAAATGGGATAGAGCTGTTTATCATACTGGGCTGTATTCCATAGAGATCTCTTTCCCAACTCGTGCCAGCGCTGAGGGCAAGTTCGATCACGATCGATTCCAAGACACTAGGAGGCTGTCCAAGAATTAGTCGAGCCTCCGCCCTTTCGACTTTTCTAACCTACTCTGATCCGTTGATCAGAGGCGCAGCCTGAACTACGAAGAACATGACTCCCATAACGCCAAATTTTCAATAAATTATGCGTCAAGCACACCAATCGCCATTCACCGCGAATTTGGTCCAGGCCACGCAGCAGGAACCGGCGAAAGCCCCGCGCCTCCTTGATCTGGCCAAACACCGGCTCGACGATCACCTTTCGCCGCGCGTAGATCGCGCCTCCCTCGGGCGTCTTCAGCTTCGCCTGCATCTTTTCCTGGGCCGTCGCCGGTTCGGCTGCCGGCTCCGACTCGGGCGCTGCAGGGCTGGCTGCGCTGTGGTGCCGCTGACGCCCGGTCGCGATGTGCGGATCGAATCCCTCGCGCTCCAACACTTCGACCGCCTTCGCACTGAAGTAACCCGCATCCGAGGCCGCCGGGATCGCGGGACGAGCCCCGGACTCATCCACGGGCGGTGCGAGCTTCGCCTGATCCAGTTGGCTCCGCGTGGCCTGGGCCATCGGCTCGGCCTGTTGCTTGTCATTGGTCGCCGCCGTCACCTCACACGCCAGGATGATCTGGCAGCCGTCGTCGACGCTGGCCTGGGCATTGCCACAACAATCCCAGCCCTTGTTGGCGGTCTTCATGATCGACAATTCGGGTTCGGTGAAGTTGACCTGGGCCTTCGCTGCGGGGGTCTCCACGATCGGTCCGGGTGCCCGACCACGACGCTTCGTCCCGGTCCGCTGCCGCTGGGCCTCAGCCTCCTCCCGAAGCAGTTTGTACCGCCTGCTGGCTGGCCGCATCGGCCGGGGCTACGACGTGTTCTGCAACACCGGCTTCTGCGGGACGATCCCACACACTAAGGCCCTCAGCAACTCGGCCATCGAATCCAACCGCAGCGTGCGAAAATGGTGACGAATCTCGTCCCAGAGATGGCACTTGGTCCGCATCTTCTGCCATGCCGCTTGGAACAACGGACAACACAATTGCTGAACTTGATCCACCAGGAAGGCCAGCATCATCAACAGGGCCAGGACCACCGACAGGTTCTGCTCGCCGTGTCTGTAGTTGTGTTCCAGGTGGTAGCCCTGGTTTTTCAAGGTGTTGAAGGTCTCATTCTCGATCTTCCAGCGGGCTCGTCCCCCTCGCATGATGGCCCAGACGCTCTCCGGAGCCAGAAGGAAATCGGTGATCCAACTGAAATGCTGCACCGTCCGGTCGGGATGGATCTCCCAGTATTCCAGCACGTTCACCAACTCGTCGGGGTGCGACTCGTTGAGCGGTACGGCATTGCCGAACCGAAAATGATGGAGGATGTCCGTTGCCGGATCGAGCCAGGTCACGATCGGCATCTGGCCCGCCTCGTCACGGGCCTGCAGGTGCTCGAACAGGAAGGCGTGGTCGCCCGGCTTGACGCCGATGATGAAATGCGCGCGGGCCTCGCGCAGATCCTTCAGGTGCGGGGCGTTGGCGGCCAAGGCGTCTTCGACGACGATGACCGGCAGATGGGGATGCTCGCGCCGGAACTGTTTGAGCCAGCGCCGGGTGGCATTGCGCTCGCAGTCGTTCTTGGTCTGGCCGTCCTGCTGCATAATCGGCTCCGGAGCCAACGGGATGACTTCCTTGAGGTCAGGATGGACCAGGGTAGCACCCAAGAGTTGATGGGAATAGGTGATGCCGCCGCCGCGATGGTGCTTCTCCAGGCACGAGGGACAGTGGATCTTGGCGGAGGAGAAGTAAGTCGTGCCATCGAGCGAGAGGAGATAATGGCCGTCGAGGTAGGCGAAGCGTTCGAGAACCTTGCCGCGCTGGAGGCGACGGAACACCGCGGTGAAGCCGGGCCGCAGGTCGTGGGGATCCAGCGGATCCAGGATGTCCCGCATCTGGGAGTCGCAGGGGACGTTGAGGATGCCGTAGATGGAGCGGAAATTGTCGAGGGGATCGCGACGGCGGTGGTCGAAGGCGAGCAGGGAGGGGTCTTTTAAGGAGAACATGGCAAAGGCCGACATCAGGGCGTCGCTCAGGGAGATTCGGATCTCGTCGGAGCGTGGGCGTGGGTCAGGGAGGGAGTCAAAGCCGGAGCGAAGGAGCGAAAAGAGGGAATCCGCGGAGAGATCCTTGTGAGCTTTGGCAAGGGCCGGTGCCCTGGAGGCCACTCCGTAGCGTAAATGGCAAGATAGAAAGTCCAGGGTAGCACTGCGCGAACGGGCTTTACGAAATGAGAATCCAAACGGAGCAACCTGTCAAAGAGAAAACCCCAGGCCGGGAATTGCTGATGGGCATCCAGGCTAGCGAAAAATCAATGCGATCAGAGCCGCCGCCGAGCAGCAAGGCCAATCCCCATGCGCTGGGGCTACGCTTGGCGCCCTCCAGTCGGGTCCGCCACATCCACAACTACGACCACTGCGAACATCGGGACAGAATACGCGTGCCCAAATCGGGGTCCCTCGACCATCGATCCTCCTTCGAAAGCCGGTGACAGCCAAAAGCGACCAGATCCCGACGGCTCTCCAGCAAAAGTAGTGTGGCTGTGACAGCAGTTCGCGATTTGAGTCAATACTTCATGGCTAGCCGTTGACCGACAATGTGTTGATTGTGCGGCACCCGGACAATCATTCTGCCGAAACCATCACGATTCTTAACGACTTCAGCCTCGAGGTCGAGTCTCGTGCCTCAACTCACATTATCTCGCGCAGACTCCGCCCCCGTCGGTTGCAAGTGCTATTCCCCACCGAATTGAGCAAGCTTGTTCCGGCTCGCTCTGTTTGTTGCCCTGTTGCTCGTCCCTGAATTGCCGGTTCAGCCTATCCTGGCTGGCTGCATGACACGGCGTCTCATTGCCCTGATCTGATGCTCCTCATTGAGTCGTCGGGCCAGCCTGTCCTGGCTGTATCGCCCCGCGACGTCGGCTCATTGCTGCTCCTGAATCGCAGTCGCTCCATTGCTCATACTCAATAATTGTCCCAACGGCTATTATCCAGTTGGGTGCTTGTAGCCGTTCAAGTTTGGGATGTCATGTTATCCGATGGGTGAGTGGGGTCTGTCAAGTATGTTGGAAAAAATACTCATATGGCCTTTTAGATAGGCCGAGTTTTCGGCCTTAACTATCCTTCAAACAAACCCAGAAGACGCCATACAGCACAATATCCCCATTTAACGCAATTCGATCGTGTCGAATAAATCAATACTCTGGTTGATCCAAGAGCTTCACAGAAACCCAGAATCTATGGGAAACATAGCACCATCTTCACGCCATAGCTGACAAGTGTCCCGAAATTGAAGAAGGTTGTATCCGGTGGGCCGATGCGTGGCGTGGATTGAACTCAGGCGGGCTCGGCCTGCCGGATACAATCCCGTTTGGAACTGAGCCGCCGAAATCGGCACGACGTTTGCTATATGGGATTGAATGGCTGGGCAATCTGCGTGCTTTGGGCAAGGCATTTGACGCTGAAGCCCGACGAGAAGTACAGCTTGGCATCAGGCGCCCCGGCGGTCAACACCCCACCGCGAAGCGGTTTAGTTCAACGCTTCGATTCCCCCGCACCTTCTTCAGCCCGCGCAGCAGGAACTGCCGCAAGCCTTGTCCCTGTTTGATTTGACCGAACACCGGCTCCACGATCTGCTTTCGCTTGGCATAACACGCTCGACCCTCTTTGGTCCGCATCTTGTACGCCATCCGCTCTTTCACCGTGGCCTTGGCCGGCGGGGAACCGACTGCCTCCACGACCCCAGGCTGATGATGCTTCTGTCGGCCCGTGGCAATGTGAGGATCGAACTCCTGCGCTTCCAGGCCCTCCACCTGGTCCTCGCTGGAGAAGCCGTTGTCGCCGCTTCGCGAGATCGGCTTGATCACCGCCTCGATCGGCGCTTCGTCTTCGGGCCGCTCGATGCCTGCGGCACGCAGATTCGCCAACGTGGCCGCGCTCATCATCACGCCCTGTTGCTTGTCCTTGGCCGCGCTACCGACCTCCGCGGCCAAGACGATCTGGTACGTCTCCTCCACGCCCACCTGGGCGTTGAAGCGAGAGTCAAATTCTTTGTTGCTGACCTTCATGGTCTGGGGCTGGGAATTCGTCAAGCTGGTCTGCGCGAGTCTTTGGGCTTCTCGGAGATCGGTTTGGGAGGTCGGCCGCGACCTGGCTGGCCGCGGGCATGGTGTGGAGCTTGGGTCCCGCCACGCTCATGCCGCTGTTCTTCGGACCCCTGTCGATCGCGGTCAGGAATTGAGCCACTTTCGCGGCCAGTATTGAGCCATCCGGGGGGTTGCCGCGTAGAGCGACTGTGAGGTGGCTTTGGGGAAGTGACGTCCGTGGAATGGTGAAAACGGCCAGAGCCGGAGTTGGCGATCGCTGCCCGACTCCGGCTCGGATTGCGCTTCACTTCTGGGGCCGTCTGCCCGCCGAGGCTTGCTCCGCACGGTGAGCCCGGTACGACTTGCCCGGGATCTTCAGGATGATCGCCCCGTCCACGATCCGGTCCAGGAACGCCATCGCCAGCGGCGGATCGCCCAGGTACTCGCCCCACGCCTCAAAATCGAGGTTCGTCACCAACGCCGTTGACCGACCGCTCCGGGCGTTGATCAGCTTGTACAGCAAGCTCGCCGCTTGGGGCGATTCTTGCCGTTCCACCCGGTCGAAGCCGAACTCGTCGAGGATCATCAGGTCGAACTGGCCGTAGTGGCGCAGCCGCCGCGGCAGGGTCTGGTCCGCCAGTGCCGCCGTCAGGTCTTGCAACACCGACGCGCTGGTCTCGTACCGCACCCGATAGCCCCGCACACAGGCACTCTGGCCGATGGCCTGAATCAGATGGCTCTTGCCGACGCCGCTCTGGCCCACCCAGACCAGGTTCAGACCTCCTGATCTGTGACCAGAGCAGGTTGAGGGTCGTAGGAATTATCTGCTTGCCGTGTTGGCGTTTAGGAGATCCTCGTCTGAGCAGACAGGAGTGAGTGATGGGAAATGGAAATGGTACCTTCTTTGATTGTCAAAATCACCTGGCACATACCAGGAGGAAGGTACCATTCCCCAAGCATTATTGCCGCTCATCGCCGACGGTGCCACCCGCATTGGCGGCACAATCAGCGTCGTCCGCGAGAATGGCCAATGGATCTACTTCTGCGGGGTTCAGCCCGTCTTTCAACACGCCGAGGACGACCGTCGCTCGTTTCGGATGTTTACCGCCCAACTGATCGGCCAGGGCGCGTGCCGCCAGGTCGATATCGTGCGGGCCTTCGGCGTCGCCAAGACCAGCGTCATTCGCAGTGTCGCCAAGTATCAAGCCGGAGGCGTGCAGGCGTTCTACGCGCCGCGTGCCGCACGCGGCGCCTCGGTGATGACGCCGGAGGTCACGGCCCGAGCGCAACAGTTGCTCGGGGCCGGTCGGAGCCGGAACGACGTCGCCGAGCTACTGGGCCTCAAGCGCGATACCCTGCGCAAGGCCATCCAGCAGGGACGACTGAGCGAGCCCGGTCCGCTCGAGCCGGAGCCGTCCGCGGCGGAAAACGCTCCCGCTCAACCGACGCCCACCGCCACCGACCCCTCGGCGCCCGGCGACGGGCCGCCGGGAAATCCTCAACCGACGCCCACGGCCACCGACCGGTCCACCCGAGCCGTCCTTGATGCCGCGGCCGAGATGGGCACGGCCTGCACCCGGCCCGACGAACGCGCCCTGGCGTCCTTTGGTCTGCTCGACGGGGCTCCGACCCGTTTTGAGACCTGCCGCGACGTCGCCTGCGGCGGCGTGCTCTGCGCCCTGCCGGCCCTGGAGGCCCATGGCCTGTTTCGGCACATCCGGGATGGCTTGGCACGGTTGCGCGGCTACTACAGCACGCTCCACGTGATGATCCTCTTGGCCTACATGGCGCTGTGCCGCATCAAGACCGTCGAGCAGTTGCAGTACCAGCCGCCGGGCGAGTTGGGCAAGCTCTTGGGGCTGGATCGCGTCCCCGAGGTCCGTTGTCTGCGGAACAAACTGGCCGCCCTGAGTCGCGACGACGCCCCGAAGAAATGGGCCGGGCTGCTGTCCCAAGACTGGTTCAAGGACGAGCCGGAACGGGCCGGCGCCTTGTATGTGGACGGGCACGTTCGCCTCTACCATGGCAGCCAGACCGACCTGCCCAAGCGCTTCGTCTCGCGACAACGATTGTGCCTGCGGGGGACCACCGACTACTGGGTCAACGACATCCTGGGCCAGCCGTTCTTCGCGGTCGAACGACCGATCGACCACGGACTGCTGGAGGTGGTGCGTAGTGACATCGTGCCGCGCCTGCTCAAGGAGGTCCCCGGCCAGCCGACGGAGGCCGAGCTCAAGGCCGACCGCTATCGGTCGCGGTTTGTGATCCTGTTCGACCGCGAAGGATACAGCCCGGAGTTCTTCCGGGAGATGTGGCAGGACCACCGCATCGCCTGCATCACCTACCACAAGTATCCCAAGGGCGACTGGCCCGTTACCGAGTTCGCCGCGGTCGAAGCGACGCTGCCCAACGGCGAGCACGTCGAGCTGCCACTGGCCGAGCGCGGGACCTGGATCGGCCCGAGGAAGGGCGGGCTCTGGGTGCGGGAGATCCGCAAGCTGACCACCAGTGGACATCAGGTGAGCCTGATCAGCACGGCATTCGGCGAATCGGCGCGGGCGGATTCTGTTCGATTGTTCAGTCGATGGTCCCAGGAAAACTTCTTCCGGTACATGATGCAACACTTTGCGATTGACCTCCTGAACGAGTACGGCACGGAGAAGATTCCTGAGACCAACCGGCCGGTGGTCAACCCCAAATGGCGGGAACTGGACCGCCGGAAACGCTCGGTCAAATCCCAGCTGACCCATCGACAAGCCCGGTTCGCCGCCCTGACCTTGCAGCCGGAATCCGACGAGTCGTCGCGGGCGAAATGGGAAAAGCGCAAAGCCGAATTGGTGGAAGAGATCGAACAGTTCGACAACGAATTGAGCGAGATCACCAGCCAGTTGAAGACGACCGCCAGCCACTTGGCCTGGGACGAGTTGCCGGAGAGCGAAAAGTTCGAGCGTCTGGCCCCCAGCCGCAAGCAACTGGTGGACACGGTGAAGATGATCGCCTACCGCGCCGAGACGGCAATGGCATCAATCGTGCGTGAGGAGCTGGCCCGGCCCGACGACGCCCGCAGTCTGCTGCGCGATTTGTTTGAGTCCGAGGCCGACTTGGTGCCTGACGTGGAACAGGGGGTATTGGGTGTGCAGGTCCATCCGATGTCGAACCCGCGATCCAATCGCGCGATTGCTCATGTGCTGGAGCATCTCAACGCCGGGGAGTTTACCTATCCAGGCACCAATCTGCGGCTGGTCTACTCGATCGCCGGTGAGGCGAAAACCACGAATTTGGCTCCACATCAAAATCCCGCAGATCAGGAGGTCTGAGGTTCTGGTGACGACCGATGAACTCGCCGCCCGCCAGCGTCTCGATCCGCACTCGATCGATCACCGCCGCATTGAACTGCCAATCGAAGTCGGCCAGGGTCTTGGTTTCCGCGAAGCCGGCCGCGCGGATGAGACGGGCGATCCGCCGCTCGCGACGGCCGTTGGCCTGCTCGTGGATCAGCACCCGTAAGAATTCCAGGTGCGACAGCCCCTCACGCTCGGCACGGCTCAAGGCCGCATCGAGCTGCTCGGGCAACAGGGGAATGCCCAGCGCCTGGAAGTCTTCAAGGACTTTCTGGCGGAGGTCCGTCCCCAGCGGTGGTTTCTGGGGCGGTGTTCGGGGCTTCATCGGGATGGGGCTCCAACTCGCAGAGGTGTTGGTAATCCGACGTCGGCCGGGGGAAGATCACGTCCTCACCTAGCCAGGGCGGCAGCCGCCGCTCTTCCTCGGCCAGCGACTCCAGGACGGTCTTGGGCCGGGCCTGGACCAGCAGGATGCGCTCCACAGCCGCGTGGGAATACGCGCCATACGCGGACCGCCCGCTCCAGCGCCGCGATCAGGTCCTGCCGGGCGTAGATCCCCCGCAACGCCAGCACCCGCTGCGCCTGGTCCTTGCCGTAGCGCTGGGCCTTGAGCACGCCCTCCAGGAACCGACGGCCCGGCTCGCACAGCTCGGCGAACCGTTCGGCCAACTGCGCCTGCCGCCGTCGCGCATCCTCGCCGGGATGGTGCTCCTTAAGCACGCTCCGCTGTCCCCGGATCGATCCCGGCAATCGGGCATGCCGCGCGATCTCCTCGAGTTGAGGGCCGTAGATGACCAGTTGCTTCTCGAGGAGCCACACCGGCAAGTCGCTGCCGATATACCGCCAGGGGACCGAGTAGCCGTTCTGGCCGTAGCTGATCAAGCCCTCGACGTCGACCGTGCGGTAGATCACCGGGGCGATGTCGTAGCGCAGGCCGGTAGCGCGATCAGATGGGGGAGTTCCTCCTGATGCAACTGCAGCCGGCGTCTTGCCGGCGGAGCGCAGCTCGCGGACGTCGGCGACCTGGGCCAGCCACCACGCGGTGATCTCATTGAGGTGGTCGAGCGAAGCGAACGTGCGGCCATTGAACAGGCTGGTTCCCACATAAGAAAAGGGGCGTTCCACCTTTCCCTTGGTCTGGGGCCGCCGCACCCGGCAGGCCACCGGCCGGAAGCCGTAGTGAGTGGCGAAGGCCAGGAACCGCGGGTTGTAGATCGGCACGTCGTCCTCGTAGCCCGTGACGACGACCTTCATATTGTCATACAAACAGGTGTCGGCCACGCCTCCGAGATGCACGAAGGCCCGCACGTGCTCGCGCAACGTGGTGGTCATGTCCTGGGACTCGACGAAGCGAAGGTACTGCCGTCGCGAGTAGCCCAGGATATAGCTGAATAAGCTGACGCGGCGCCGGCCTTCGCTGATGAAGTCGAGGTCGTAGACCGCGTAATCCATCTGGGCCTGAAATGCAGGTGCCGTCTCGAAGCGGACCACCGGGACGGGCGTGGAGCGGGGCGCAAGGCGTTCAACCGCTGGCGGACCACGGTAGAGCCGCCGGTGAAACCGCGCTGGCGCAGCTCCTGAAGGAGCCGCACGGCCGTCAGATCGGGATAACGGCCCAGCAGTTCCTGGATGACCGGCTCATAGGGATCGAGCCGGCTGGGTCGCCGGCCCGCGGAGGGACCGGCGCCGGCGCGCTGGGCCTCGCGGCGGGCGAGCACCCGGCTGACGGTGTTTCGGGCCAGTTGCAGTTCGCGGGCGATCTGCCGGATCGAGGAGCCAGCCAGAAAGCGGCGGATGATCTCATTGCGCGTGAGCTCGGTCATGGGTGTGGAACTCCGCAATCAAGTCGTCGGTGAGAGCCGCCACACTGCGGGCCTCGCGAGCCAACCGGGCGAATCCCGGCGCAGGACCAAGCGGTCGAACGGGTGTCAGGCCGGCTCGGCCCTGGTGGTGCAGCCAGGTCTCCAGATGGCTCAGGCCCTCCAGCACGCTGGCCAGGCGTCGCGCCACCCGGTTGCCCGGTCGGCTGAGCCGCGGGTCGTCAGCCCAGCCGGTCTCCTGACGGGACTGCTGCAAGGCCTGGCGCGGCTGGGCCAGGATGTACTCCTGCTGCGATCGGCCCGGTGTGGCACCCAGGAGATTGACCACGCCGTCGAGCTCGGCGGCGGTCAACTCATCGCGGTGGAGCACGGCCAACACCTCGGTCTGGTTGCCGGTCGGCAACTTCACCAGCGACCGGGCGGCCGTGGCGGAGAGCAGTCCGAGGCGGAGATCTTCGCGGGCGGGCTCGGCCAGCTTCTCGACCAGGGCCAGCCGACGGCAGACCCAGCTCTTGTGCCGACCCAACAGGAACGCGACCTCGACTTGAGTCAGGCCATCGTCGCGGACCAGGGCATGAACGATCCAGGCGTCCTCCCACTCCTGGGTGCGGCGTCCGGTCTGGTTGAGGCCGTAAATGGCGGCCTTGGCGGCCCGTTCGTCGGCTTCCCAAAGTTGGGCCGCGACCGTCTTCCAACCGAGGGCCCGGGCCGCGGCCAGCCGCTTGAAGCCATCGAGGATCTCGTGGGTCTCCTGGCGGCGACAGACGACGATGGGGGAGAGCTGCCCATAACGGCGGAGCGAGCCGACCATATCGGTCTCAGCCTCGGGGTCGGGCAAGCGGTAGCGGCGATAGTTCTGGCCGAGTTGGTCCAGGTCCAACAAGCGGACCTCGCCGGGGTGCGACAGTGCCATGGGATGCCTCGCGAGTGCCCGTCGATTCCGAGACAGGAAACGGGGGACCGGGGAGCCCGGCCCACCCGCTTCCTCCTCGGTTCTTGGGGGTAAAACAAAATTAGAGTGGGGGCCCCGCATTCTCAAGACGTGACGACATGATCGGACTGGGTTGGGGTGGTCCACGATGCGAGCGGCCCAGCGGCCGGCTACCGCGGCGGCGCCGGAGCCGGAGTCGGGCTTCGCGCTGTCGGACGCGGCGCAAAGCCTGGCGACACGAGGCCGAACAGAACTTCTGATCGGGGGAGCGTGGTGTGGGGAGGAACAGGACGTAACAGCCGGGCCTGTGGCAAGGCCGACCGGGGATTTTTTCAGGAATTTCCGCTGGGCGCTGACCCACGGTGGGGGTGGGGACCTCCGCGGGTGGCTCGGTGAAAAGCGGTGGCTCGGCTTCGACGGCCGGTGGCGCCGGGTCACCCTGGGGGTTGGGGTGGTCCGGGTCGGGGCGAGACGATCGCTGGCGGCCGGCGCGATACGCCGGGCCTGATCGCGGCGGTGTTGTTGGCCGTTTGGGGTGGCCCGATAGCGTTGCCGGGCCATCCAGCCGCGCCAGCGTCGCGCGGCGGCCTGGCAAGCCGGACTACAGTAGCGGGCCTGGGGCCGGCGCGGCAGGAACCAGCGTTCACACCCCTTGAGCAGGCACCGCCGGCAGCCGGGATGCCATCGCCGCCAAGGGGATGGTTGACCCGGCACCAACGCTTGGGGAAACTGGAAACGGCCCACGGGAGGTCTTGCTCCCGAGCGGTCCGGCGGCGGGAAGGTGGGATTTCCCGCCGCCCCTTTGCGCCGACAGCTCGGACGGCGGTGGTCGGCAACCCAACGGCACGCATCCTTCAGATTACTTGCACTGACTCATGCTTGCCAAGTGAGGAGGGAAGGGCAGGACGAAAGGGGGCCAATGCCGCGATCGAACGATCGCGGAATGGCTCAACGGGCTCTGCGAAAATGGCTCACTTCCTGACCGCTGCTAACATGTGGATTTGGATTATCGAGGAGCCAATGCGCCACTGCAAGCGAAAACAGCGACCCTGTTGCCGCCTCTGACCCTGTTGCCGCTCCCGATTTCCTCACGCCACTCGGCTCGTTGAAGAAAATGCGCGGCCGCGGCTCGACGCCTGTTACGTCTTGTAGTAGGACACCTGTTACACGATGTAATTGGGACAAGAGTGCGGATCACGAGGGGTGCCGATGGACGAGATCAGGGCGGGTCTCAGCGAGGCGGAGCGCGAGGCCCTGCGGGCACTCTGGGATCACGGCCCCGGCACCGTTCGACAGACCGTGGAACGGCTCTCCGAGTGGGGCCGTCGGTGGACGTATTCGACCGTGGCGACCTTCCTGCGACGACTGGAGGCCAAGGGTTACACCGCCAGCGAGTCCGCTGGCGGTCCCCTGGTCTACAGCGCCACGCTTTCGCGGGAGGACCTGCTCGAACAGCGACTTAAGGATGCCGCGGCCGAGCTCTGTGATCGAGCGGAGGCCCCGCTGGTCTTCCTCGCCTTGGTCCAGGGAAATCGCTTCACTCCCGAGGAGCTGGACGGAATCCGCCGGATTATCGACGAGGCGAGGGAGAGGCAGGGTAGGTCGACGGAGCCGAAGACCTGAGCGGCGGCGTTTGAAGTTGAGGGCGTGGAGGCATCACGATGAGCATCTGGTTCGCGGAGACGACCTTGGTCGGCATGGCCCTGGCCGCGATCGCCGTGATTGTCGGCAATCGTCCCGGGCTGAGACCGGGGGCGTGGCACGCCCTGTGGCTTGTCGTCCTGATCAAGCTGGTCACCCCGCCGGTGGTGAGTTGGCCCTGGTCTCCACGGCTGCTGCCCTCCTCGATCGGCGCGGCGGTCGCGTCGCGCGGTGGACCCGGCGCGGCGTCCGTGGAAATGTTCCCTGATCTCCGGTTTCGCCGTCATTTCGACTTCGCCGTGTTGGGTTTCTGAATCGCGATCTCCTCGAGCGTCGTGGCGCAGAGGAAGTCATCAAAATAAATGGTGTCGACCGACTTGGTGTGCGGGTCGCGATGAATTCCCGGCTGGGAGAAGTAGACACTCTGTGGCCCCTTCGTCTGGACCTCCTTGTCCAGGACCACCACGCCGTCCCACCAGAGCTTGACATTCCCCTTGGCCGGATCTTCCGACCAATGAATGTGCATGCCCAGTTGATGCCATTGGCCGATGGTGAAATCCGCCTCCCAATGAACGCCCTTTCGGCCCAGGTTGCCCGTGCCGTATTTGATGAGAGTTCCGCCCGCTTTCGGCTCGACCCACCACGTCATCACGTTGTTATAGCGCGGCGGTGGGCTGCCTTCCCAGTAGAAGAAATTGTCCCGATCCTGGGGAGCGTCCTTCATATACATGTAAAACGACACGAAGGTGTCGGACCCCTCCTTGACCGTGACTTTGGGCCCATTGGCCTGCACGCGCAATTGCCGCGCGTTGAAGACGTTGTCTTCGTGGATCGTGAATCGGCCGGCGTATTTGCCGGTATGCACGATGTCGGTGACGACCTCGATATGCCCCGGTTTGATATTCTTGCTCTTGCCGCTGAATTGACTGAAGTCGCCGGTTTCGAAGTCGGCCTTGAAGAGAATCTCAGCCGTTGCCGGCTCGAGCCAGAAAAAGGCGATCGACAGCAGAATGACGATCGCCAGATGCGGGGTTATTGATTTCATGGGCGAGCCTTTTCCTTGGATTCGTGTGCCCGGGGAGATCCCAGCCGCCGGTCATACGATGAAGCCGAACCCGACGGATCTCTCATTTCTCAACCGTCACGTGAGGACTGCTCGAGACGGCCCCCTGTTTGTCCTCGACTGTGAAGAACGCCACGATTGGTCGGCCCGCGGGCAGCAGGGCCGAGACCCGGGAATCGTTGATCCGGGCATCGAGGGTGGTCCAGTTCCGATGCTGCCAGGGACCGGAGTCGGTCGTGACGTGAAGCCTCGCCTTCTGAAGGACCTGTCGAGTCGTGACGCGGGCGGAAACCCGGTCGCCGTCGATCTCCGGCATGGCCAGGCGCGGTGGCGGGGTCCCGTGCTTCAAGACGCTGTCGACGAAGAGGCCGATCTCTATCGGTTTCCAGCCCTCGGAGTGCCCGTGAGGCATCCTGACGGTCACGCAGAGGTCCGTCGGGACCTTCACGAGCTGGTAGGACTTCTGGTAGCTGTCGAGCGGGTAGGCGAAGTCATTCGTACCGTTAACGAAGAGGATCGGGCAGGTGACGCCGGGCAGGTAGCGTGACGGGTCGAAGAGGTCCGCCCACCGTTTGGTCCTGGCCGGGCCCATCTTCTGGAAGCGGGGTTCGAGCCAGGCGCTGTTCTCGTCGAGGAACCCGCAGCCGTAGACCGGCACGGCCACTTTCACGCGGTCGTCGATGCCCGCGATGATGCAGGTGAGGTAGCCGCCCCAGCTAATGCCGGTCACGCCGATCCGGTCCCGGTCCACTTCGGTACGCGAGGCCAGGAACGAGTGGGCCCGGACTGCCGCCGCGACGGCATGATAGGACCACATCTGGTCGGCGTCGCTCTGGGCGAAATCGCGGAACTTCTCGTCGTCGGACTGCTCGGGCCCACCATCGGGCAGGCGCAGGCCGTCCGGGCCCCGGCCGGAGAGATCCATCGCGATCGCCGCATACCCTCGGTCCGCCCAGAGCGCCGCCCATTCACGGAACGCTTTCCCGCCACCGCCATGGACCAGCACCATCGCCGGGAACGGCCCTTGACCGGTCTGGGGTACGGCGTAATACGCGAAGACCCGGGTGGGTTTCCCGGCCAGAGGGGCGTTCTCGTAGAAGACCTTGCTCATGTGGGACTCGAACATCGACACGCTGGAAACCGGCGTTTGCTTCAGTTCCGCCATCTTCCAGGGGCCCGTGAACCGTTCCGTAGCGGCGGCCGGGATCGTCAGCAAGAGGAACGCAAGGCTCAAGAGGTGTCGTCGCATGGCCGGCTCAGTGTTGGGTCGGGTTCAATGGGGGGCGCTGGATGATTCCTCAGTTTACGAGGGTGGACTTCTCGGCACAACGATCCTGAGATGTGCGATGCCCTATGGCCCGGGCTGTCAGACAGACGGGAAACCGGGACGCGGCTAAGGCGTTTACTAAGCGTTGCATGGAAAACTGAAGTTGTGGCGAGGTCTCCCGACCTTGCCACCTGCCGGACCGAAGGTCTCCTCTGGGGACAGGAACCGGGAGACCTTCGGTCCAGCCCACGGCGGGGTCAGGAGACCCGCGCCGAACGGTTGCCGAACGGTCGCTGCTCCAAGGGGTCTGACCTTTTGCCGCCCCCGATCGGTACGTGCCCCGATCCCCGAGGTCGCTTCGGGTCGCATATCCTGCACGGCACCCGGCACCGAGCACCCCTCGTGGGTTCGATCCGATCGAGGGACGCAACGCCCGGTCAGTCCCTCAGCCGCCTCGCGGTGAACGTGACGCTTCGCTCGTCGCCGATTTTCAGGCCCTTGCCCGCGTCCCAGATGATCGTCTCCCCCGGCAAGACGACCCTCGAGAAGTCGGTCTTCTCCACTTTCGAGTCGGTCACCTGGTACGGCAGCAGGTAACAGAAGATCCGCCACCCGTCGTACTTCTCGGCCGTCCTCTTGTTCCCCTCGCCGACGAAGTTCACCTTCACCTTGTAGGTCATCCGCACGACGTCGTTGTCCCCGGTCTCCTGGACGTCGAGCGTCTCCGTGAGGGCCGGCTCGCGGGTCTTGTCCACACGCCCCTCCAGGGCCGGGTCGCCGTACAGGACGAAGATTCCGTCGGTGAACTCCGTCCCTTGCCGGTCCCGGCCGGACACGACGTCCTCGGCGAGCAGGTAATTCGACCACTGGCGGAGGAGGAACAGCGACTCGGAGAACGTCCACCGCCCCTCCTGCTTCAGGAACCAGTCGGCCATGTTCCAGTTGAGCTCGTACCAGGTGGACTGGACCGCGCCGACGTACTGCTTGGCCCCGTTCTTCATCCAGGCCAGGGCGTAGGAGTCCTTGAAGTTGTTCCGGCTCGTGTTCACCACGCCGGTCAGGCAGTTGCCGACCGCCCAGTAGATCTTGGGCCTCGACGCGGTGAGCGGCAGGTCCACGCCCGGGGCGGTCATGGTGAGGCGGCCGTCCCTGGCGGTCAGGTAGCCCTTGCCCCTGGGGTACATGAGCATCCAGTTGTGGTGCCCGCCGTGGCCGGACCCGATGATCAGGTCGAACTTGTCATTGGACAGGAGCTTTTGGACGTACCGGGCGTCTTCCGCGTCACTGGTCGGCCCCCCGGACTTCACCGCGAAGTCTTCACCCGCCTTCTTCTCTCCCAGCTCGCCGCGATCGCGGGTCCACTCGGTCACGTAGTCCCCCTCCGGCACCCAGTTCAGCCACGTGCCGAGGGTCTTGGTGAACGCCCGCTTGATCACCACCGGCTCTGCCTTCGCGAGCTCCAGCGCATGCTCCTCGTCGAACCCGGTGAGGATGCCCCAGATCGCGTCAACGTACGGGTCATCGTCGAGCGTGCGGCAGAACTTGTTGGCCACCAGGGCGAAGTCCGGGAAGTTCTCGGTCGGCTGGCAGACGAAGCAGACGTAGCGGGGATGGTATGCTCCGACGTCCCGGCGGACGTCCTCGGGGGACTCGGCGTAGGCGAAGGCCTTCCCCTTGTACTTCGCTTCGAGGAACCGGACGACCTTGCCCCACGGGCCGGTTGCGACATCCTTACTGACGACGATCGCGTACCGTCCGGCCGGCTCGGCGGCCCCGACCATCCCGGCCGACACAACGAAACCGGCCACTGCCACAAACCCCGCAACGGACATCCGAGTCATGGTACCCCTCCCCAGGAGAAAAGCGGCCCCCAATCGCCCGATTGTACCCACTCGCCCAGGCAGAGTCACGAAATAATCGCCGCCCGTGCGGTGCCGCTGACTGTTGCCGCCTGACCCTGTTGCCGCCCGCTCTGCTCTCCTCTCCTCTCGGGACCCTGGTCCCTGCGCAAGCGATTCGTGAGCCGCTCTGGCCGGTGGGGAGCCGCCCGCGGAGCGGGATCGCCTCAAAGCACGCGCCATCACGAAACGCCTGTATCCGACTTGCGTACGGCTCCATGTCGCGGGGATAATCCGGGCTCCTCTCGCTGTTTCACCGTGTCGCGTGGAGGTCATGCCATGAACCGCAACGCCGCGTTCCTGTTCCTTCTGATTCTCATCCCGATTCCGGTCTTCGCCCAGGCGCCGAAGGCCGAACCATCCGCCGCCCCATCCGGCTGGTCGATCGCGACCGAGGGCAGCGGCATCCCGGTGGGCCAGAGCTCGAGCGACTACGCCGCCGAGCTCGACCGCAAGGTCACTCATGGCGGGCAGGCCGCCATGTCGCTGCGCTCGATCGTCGCCAAGCCGGCGAGGTTCCGGGCCGTCTCTTAGTTCGTCAAGGCCGACGTCTACCGGGGCAAACGCGTCCGCCTGGCCGGCTACCTGAAGACCCGCGACGTGGCCGATTGGTCCGGCCTCTGGCTGCGTGTCGACGGACCGGGCCGAATGCTGGCCTTCGATAACATGGACTCTCGCCCGGTCAAGGGCACGACCGACTGGAGACGCTATGAAGTGGTCCTCGATGTGCCGGAGGCGGCCTTGAGGGTGGCGTTCGGACCGGTGCTCAGAGGCGCGGGCCGGGTCTGGGCCGACGACCTGACGCTGGATGTGGTCGATCCCAAGATGGTCAAATCCACCCAGGCTCTCCGGTATGACATGAATCCCGCCGAGCACGCCTCTAACCTCGACTTCGAGGCATCCGGTGGCAATGCCACCAATCCTATCCCCGGCTGGAACACCGGCGGTTTTCCGACCGAGTCCTACGCCTCAGGCATCGCCGAAGTGGGAGCCCATGGCGGGCGGGCGTTCCTGGAGATCAAATCGACGCAGCAGGGGACACCGTCGGCATTCTCGGCGTATCAGAATATCGCCGGATCCCCCTACAAGGGAAAGCGAGTGCGGTTCCGGGCATACCTCAAGACCGAGGGCGTGGCCGAGAAAGCCTACGTGTGGGTAAGGTTGTGGACGAAGCAGTCCGGGATTACCATGAGCACCTCGGGCCAAGGGTCGAAGGGCCAGACCGATTGGCTCCCTCAAGAGGTCGTCTTCGACGTGCCCGCCGACACCGAAAGTCTGAGCATGGGAGTGGTTCTTCGGGGGGTTGGAAGTCTCGGAGTGGATGACGCTAACCTGGAAGCCGTCGATCCCACGAAGGTACCCGTCACCCCGGAAACGGAAGATGACAGGAATGCTCGGGAGAAGCGTTCCCGCGAACTTTCGGAGGCCTACACCAAACTGCCCGACCGGCCGGAGAACCTGGACTTTGAGCGCTAGTGATTTCGGTGGGCCTCGTCGCGATGAATCGCGGCTCGACCCACCCTATGCACCTCGATCGATGGAAAACTGAGGCTGCGAGCGGGTCTGGCTAAGAGTCTCTCACAAAAAGGGGGACAGGCACCTCGAAGACTCGGAGCCAGTCCCCGTTTTTTGAGGGACTCTAAAGGTGCAGACTCTGCGAAAGAAATGACACTGATGAAAACCCTCGACCCGCTCCGACAACAACTGACCGAGTTGCTCGATGGAGGACACGCCCACCTGGATTTCGAGGCGGCGATCGCCGATCTGCCGTCGGAATTACGGGGTGGGCAGGTCCCGGGATTGCCGCACACCCCGTGGCGACTGCTCGAACACATGCGAATCGCCCAGTGGGACATCCTCCGCTTCAGCGTCGATCCGAAACATGTCTCGCCCGATTTCCCGGCCGGCTACTGGCCCGAAGGCGATGCCCCGCCCGACCCGGAAGCCTGGGACCGGAGTGTCGAGGCGTTCCGGGCGGACCTCCAGGCGATGAAGGACCTGGTCGCGGACCCGAAGACGGACTTGTTCGCACCGATCCCCCACGGCGAGGGCCAGACGGTCCTCCGCGAGGCCTTGCTCGTGGCCGATCACAACGCCTACCATCTGGGACAGATGGTCACGGTCCGCCGTCTCCTCGGTGCCTGGCACGCGGATTGACTCGCTCGGTATACGAACCGGACTCCATTCGTCTGGAATGCTTCACGATTGCGTTGGGTACACGCAGATCGTCCCTTGGTTCCCTCCTTGGCTCTGATTTCAAGGATCGATCAATTCGCCGGTGCAACCTGGACCGAGCTTGGCTCGGCGATCGGACCACGCCTCGGGCTCGCCGCCAGGTCGGCGAGCGCTCGAGTCATGCGTCGGAAGACGTCGTCCCAGTTGTGGAGTTCCGATTGTCGGAAGATCCGGACCGAGGGATACCAGGGCGAGTCCTCGCGGCCGACGAGCCATCGCCAGCCTCCATGGCTCGAAAGGGCCAGCCAGGTCGGCACACCGAGTGCACCGGCGAGGTGGGCTGGCGCCGAGTTCGACCGTGATCATGAGGTCGAGTAGCGACATCAGCGCGGCGGTGTCCTCAAACCGTGTGATGCCGGGGAATTCGAGCACGGGGAAACGGTCGGACAGAGGAGCGACCTGCTCGACGCCGTGGTCCTTCTGGAGGCTGATCAACCTCACGCCCGGAACTGTGGCGAGCGGAAGGAAGGCCGCGAGCGGTGCCGATCGAAAACGATCATGGCTGTTGGCCGGGTTACCCTGCCAGAAGATTCCGACGCGGAGCTCGCCGGCGCACGGGGACCCAGTCGATCTGCCCAGGACGCCAGGTGCTCCGGGTCGGCGCGCAGATAGGGGACAGGGAGGACTCCCGGGAGATCGTCGAGGCTGGTCCGGAAGATGGCGGCGAGGCTCACCAAGGGGACGTACACGTCGAACGAGGGCAGGGGCTCCCCGTCTGGGATCAGGACATCAATCCCCGGGACGTTGGCGAAGAGCCTCGAGAGCGGGGTGGGGCAGCGGAACACCACCTTTGCGCCGAGGGCCTTGACCTTGGGGGCAAACCGGATGAACTGGATGGTGTCGCCCAAACCTTGTTCGGGGATCAACAGGATCGTCTTGCCGGCGATCGACTCACCGTTCCAGAGGGGCTGAGTGAAGTCGGGACGCACGAAGTCGCTACACCTCCAACGCCACTCGAATTCGGCGAAGCCCTCGGCATAATCGCCGAGCAAGAGCTTCGCCATCGCGCGATTCTTCCGCGCCTCGGGATGCTCCGGATTGACGGCGAGTGCACGTTCATAGGCTCGGATCGCGTCTTCATGTCGGCCGATTCTGTCGAGTGCGATGCCGAGGTTGTTCTGGATAGAAGGTCCGTTGGGGCGGAGCTGGATCGCGGTCGTGTAGCAGGCGAGGGCTTCGTCGTAGCGATCCTGTTCTCGGAGAGCATTGCCAAGATTCTGGTGGGCCTCGACGAACTGAGGGTTGAGCCGGATCGCCTCGCGGTAAGCATCCTCGGCCTCGTCGAATCGCTGATGCTGGGCCTGGACGATCCCCATGGCGTTGTGACTGGTGGCGTCGGTCGGGTCCAGTGCCAGGGCACGTCGGAGAGCGGCCTGGGCGTCGTCGAATCGTTGGGCCGCCGCCAGGGCAATCCCGAGCTGCTGGTGCAGGTTGACGGCCCGCGGCGCCAGCCTCACCGCTTCGACCAGGGGCTCGATCGCCTCGATCGGTCGGTTCGCCCCTTTCAGCGCGATCCCCAGGCTGGCCAGGACATCGATGTCGTCGGGACGGAGCATCCTCGCTTGCTGGTATGCCTGTGCGGCCTCGGCGAATCGGCCCTGATCGAGGAGCGAGTGACCCAGGTTGCGATAGGCCTCGAGGTAGGGGGGCCGGACGGCGGTCGCCTGGCGGAGCCACCGCTCGGCGGCGGTGAAGTCGCGCCGGACCGCGTAGGCCACGCCGAGGTTCGTGAGGACGTCGGCCGCCCCCGGCATCAACTCGAGGCTGCGGAGGTAGCAATGGATCGCCTGGTCGAGATCCTGTTGGTGGAACGCCACGACGCCGAGTGCGGCCCAGCCTCCGGCATGGTCCGGATGGCCGGCGATGAAGCGGCGATAACACGCTTCGGCATCGGAAAGCCGCCCGGCCCGCAGATGGTCGGTGCCTGTCCCAAGATCGTCCATGACTGCTCTCCCGACGTTGAGTCCCCAGATCGGGGACGCTATCATCCTTAACGACCGACGATTTGGATTGTAACTTTGAGGCGGGTTCAGGGAAAACCCGGTGGGACCAGGCTCACGACACCCTGGTCAATCCCAACTTTTCCTCGCGTCAGGGCGAGGCTCGTCCTCCCGAAATCGGGTTACAAGCCCAGGTGCTCGAGCAGTCCTTCGGCGGGCTCGAAGCCCGAGATGTAAGCCGCGTCGCCCACCCATTCGCCGAACGGCCGGCGATGGCCCACGGCAATAACGCGGAGGCCCGCACCGCGGGCAGAGGACAGGCCGGCGGGCGAGTCCTCGACCGCTACAGCCGACCTGGCCGAGATGCGGAGCCGCTTCAGCGCCAGTTGGTAAGCCTCGGGAGCCGGCTTCCGCGCCGTCACGTCTTCCTTGCCGACAATCGTCTGGAACGCATCCGCCAGCCCGGCGGATTCGAGGACGACCTGGATGTTCTCGCGCCAGGTGCCTGAGACGACCGCCAGGCGCACCTTGCCCCGGAGCGATCGGACCAGGGCGGCCACTCCCGGGTAGAGTCGTGGCGAGAACCGCAGCAGGTCCCTGGTCAGGAGCTGCTTGCGGCGGACCCACTCGTTCGACCCGGTTGACGGGCATGCCGCGCAGCGTGAACAGGTCGGTCAGGAACTCGCGGTCGTTGACCTCCGCCGCGCGCGCCGCGATCTCGTCGGGAACCAGCCACCCCATGGCGGTGAGCGTCCGCTGCCAGGCGGCGACATGATGGTTCTCGGTTTCCGCGATCACTCCATCGAAATCGAAGAGGACGGCTTTCAAGGGCATGGGTCGTGAGCCACCCGCGAAGCGGTGAGACGGTCGAGTTTGAACCGGAGATTATCGTCGATCCCAAGTTGACCGTCAAATCATTGACAAGCCCCATCGCCAGCCCTATGTTGCCTTCCATGGAATCCGTTCGATTCGGCCGGGTCCGCTCAGCCCCGATCGGTGGCTCCCCTTCATCCATCGCCGTGCCGATCGACCGCGGACGACCCCGGTTCGCCACGTTCGCCATCACGACACGAGTCCAGACGCATCGATTCGCAGGGAATCGAATCCCTCGGGAGAACGCAACATGGCACGACCCGTAACGCTCTTCACCGGCCAGTGGGCCGACCTGACGCTGGAAGTCATCGGCCAGAAGGCCAGCCAGTGGGGTTATGACGGCATCGAGCTTCCGTGCTGGGGCGATCACTTCAACGTTCAGAAGGCCCTGACCGACCCGGGCTATTGCAAGGGACGTCATGATCTGCTCGGCAAGTACGGGTTGAAATGCTGGGCGATCTCGAATCACCTGACCGGCCAGTTGGTGCTGGATCATAACGACTCCCGGACCGATGACTGGGTACCCGCTCCCGTCAGGGGCGACGCCAAGAAGAAGACGGAATGGGCCATCCAGGAGATGAAGGATACCGCCCGGGCCGCGCAGAAGCTGGGCGTCCCGGTGGTGAACGGGTTCACCGGCTCGTCGATCTGGCATCTGCTCTACTCCTTCCCGCCCGTGGCCGATTCCACGATCGAGGACGGCTTCAAACTGTTCGCCGAGCGCTGGAATCCGATCCTGGACGTCTTCCAGGAATGCGGCGTGAAGTTCGCCCTGGAAGTGCACCCGACCGAGATCGCTTTTGACATCTACACGGCCGAGAAAGCTCTCAAAGCGATCAATCACCGGCCCGAGTTCGGCTTCAACTTCGACCCCAGCCACCTGCACTGGCAGATGGTTGACCCCGTCGAGTTCATCCGGGCGTTTCCTGACCGGATCTATCACGTGCACGTCAAGGATGCCGCCAGGACCCTCGACGGACGCTCCGGCATCCTGGCCTCGCACCTCAACTTCGGCGACCCCCGTCGTGGCTGGGACTTCCGCTCGCCCGGCCGGGGCCAGGTCAACTTCGAGGAGATCGCCCGGCGCTGAACCATGTTGGCTACGAAGGTCCGCTGTCGGTCGAATGGGAAGACTGCGGCATGGACCGCGAATACGGCGCCGCCGAGGCGGCCCGGTTCGTCAAGGACAAGATGGGCTTCAAGTCCGCCGGAAGGCTGTTCGACTCGGCCTTCGCCGAAGGCCAGGGCCAGTGATTCCGGTCCGCCTCTATGAAGCCGAGAGCGAGACGACCAAGGCGACGGAACGTTCAGGCGGCGGAGCGCGAGCCGTGACGGTAGATGACGCAGCAGACCAGCTCCGGCAACAGCTCCTCGATGCGGGTTTCGACCCGGCTCGCCCAGAACCGGTCTTGGCATGGGAGGTGTTCAAGCGGTTCGCCACCGAACCGGTCGAGGCGGAGACGACGGAACTCTGGTTTGAGGCTGGGGATGGCGACCCCGCCAAGGACGCCCCGGCCTACTTCGACTTCGTGCGGATGTTCGTCCACTACCCGGAGGACGGGGCTGAGTGGGGCGAGCAGATCACCGCCCACTTCACCGGTTCCCCGGGCGTGCGGCTCGGGCTGGGAGGTTCGGTCCACGCCGCGGATGTCACTGACCTCTCGTCGTGGTTCAGGGCGGTCGAGGCGTTGCCATCGTTCAAGGCCGGTCTGGCGTTCGCAGGCTGGTCATTCGAGGTACGTATTGATGGATGCTGATTCATAAGTCTTCCAAGAGACATCAGAATTGGAATTCAATTCTTCGTGGATAACGGAGTGATCACCAGTTCGATCGGCGGCGAGCTGTCGTCGGTGCCGGCGGACTCGGCCTTGCCGACGGCGTAGAACGGGCGGACCATCGGCTGGACCCAGGGTTCGGCCTGGAGGAACACGCTCCGCTCGACCTGGGTCTCGGTGACGAGTACGCCGTTGAGGCCGATATCCAGGACCTTGACGCCCTGGGGCAGGTTCTTCACCTCGATGGGGACGCGTCCGGAGAAGGCCGGGGCGCGCTGGACGGCCAGGGTCATCGAGATGCGCGCGCCGGGGTGGATCACGACCCGGTTCGGCCGCGCCGAGACCTTCAGGTTGGATGCCGGCGTGACGGTGATCCAGCCACCTTTCGGGCCGCCGGGGTCGATCTCGTGGTGCTGCGGCGGGCTGTCGTGGGGTGCTGGTGCAGGGGGGACCTCCCGCGCCACGACGCGCCAGGTCGGCGGCGAGAACGCCGGAGCAGAGGCGTCCGCGGAGAGTGCCAGGATCCCGGTCAGCTCATGGCCCTCGATACGGGCCGGCGTGGCGGTGATCCCCGGCGGCAATCCCTCCGCGATGATATCCACCGCCGAGTCGAAACCGTCACGACGCAGGAGGGTGAGGTTCACCAGCTCGGTTCCCTCGCGCGGGATACTGGGGTTCTCGGTGCCAAGGACGACCTGGAACGAGGGGCGGGGTTTGCGCAGGACCAGGTGATAGGCCGCATCGCCGCCACCCAGGCCCCGGACGTCCTCGATTCGGACCCGGTATTCGCCATCGGCCGGGGCGCGGAAGGTCACCTTCGAATCCTTGGAGAACCCGGGACCTCCGTCGTCGTTCTGGTAAGTCAGCGTGGTAATCGGCACTCCGCTCGGTGGGAAGACGGTGCCGGGCGGGTGGATCTCGACCTTGTACATCGGCTGGCTGATCGGATGCTGCTCGGGCGTCGTCTCGAGCCAACCGAGGCGCTGACCTTGCTGGCCCCAGAAGACGCAGTCGTCGTCAAGGTTGCGGGGGAGTGCCTGGATCCGCATCAGCTCGCGGCCGACCAGGAGATAGTCGTTGATCGCCAGGTTGTCCCAGTGAGTCAGCCGGATCGCCGGGCTGGTCGATTGATGATCCCGGAAGGCGGTCTCGGTCCGATCCACCGGTCGGAGCACCGCGCGAGGGATCGGCTGGCCCTGGGCGTCGAGGACCGCGACAACCGAGTCGACCGGCGAACCCAGCCGGCGCCCGTAGACCTCGACGACGATCGTCTCCCCCTTCTTGGCCCGGAACCGATAGACGTCGACGTCCCCGTCGTGGCCGATGTGCCCGGAGACTCCGCCCGGAACCGTCAGCTCCTGGGCGTGGGACAGCGAATCGTTGGTCTCCTGCTCGACGACCTGGCGGCCCTCAGCCACGACGACGTTCCGCGTCGCGTACGGCCGCTTGCCGCCTGGCAGCGTCACCGGCACGCCGAGGATGGTCCCGGTGCTCACGCCAGGCCCGACGGGGAGCGAGACTTCCCGGACCGTTCCGAGATTCGCGCCGGTGACCTCGATCCGCGCGGTCGTGCCCGGCTCGACGCCCACCGGGAAGGCCGAGAGCACGATGGGGATCTGCCCGGCAGAGATCCGGTAAGAAAGGTCGCCGGAGGAGCCGAAATCGGCGTCGGCGACTCGGAGGATCACGGGCCCATCGGCGCGGGCCGTGTAGGTCAGGACCGGCTCCATGCTGTCGGGCTTCGCGATAACCTGGGCCAGCTCGTGACCCTGAGCGTCGAGCAGGGTAAGCCTCGGGCGCAGTCGCGAGCCCAGCGACCGAGCCATGACCTGGAAGACCAGCTCCTGGCCGGCCCTGGCCTCGAACCGGAAGTGGTCGACATCCATCATGCGTTCGATCGTGCCGATCAAGGTCGTGGGTAACGCGATCGGCGGACTCTTGAGCGGATCAAGCGGGTTGTTCGGCTCATGCTCGGTGACCTCGGGGGCGGTCACGACCGCGAACGTCTGGAAGGCCGGGACACCGAGTGGGGTCATCACGCTCAGGGCGTGCAGGCCGGGGCGGGCGTCGGGTGCGATGGCCAGCTCGACCTCGGCGCGATTCGGGTTGGGCTTTGCCGAAGGCAGGATCGTGGCGGAGATCCCGGCCTCGGGGATGATGACGGCGTTCGCCCGGCCGACTCCCGTGCCGGTCAGAGTGACCTTGACCCGGCTGCCGCGAACGCCGCCGCGCGGCTCGGGTGGGGCGAGCGAGACGTTGCGGACCAGCTCGGGCGTCTGGGCGGCCTTTGGCTTCGGCGGCGAACGGAGCACCACGTTTGCGGCTGCCGACCGATTCGCCGTGTTCCAAAAGGCGAGCGAGCCGTCGTAGCGTCCCAGGGCGAGCCGATTGCTGTCCGGGCTGAAGGCCAGCGCCTCGACCCAGTCGGCCTGGGTCGGGAGTGACTCCTGGGGCGTCAACGTGTTGAGGTCCCAGAGGCGGACTGTCCGATCCTCGGCGCTCGAGGCGAGCCGTTTGCCATCGGCGGAGACGGCCAGCCGGAGGACCGCGGCATCACTGGCGAAGGCCGACCGTTCCAGCCGCGCACCCGCGCCGTGACCTTCGACGCGCCACATCCGGATCGACCGATCCACGCCGGCTGCCAGCACGTGCGAGCCATCCGGCGTGAACGCCACCGCATAGAGCTCGGCCGTCGATTCCGAGAGCGTCATGGTGCGACGGCCCACAGCCCAGTCCCACAGCTTGACCGTCCGATCCGCGGCGCACGAGGCCAGGGTCTTGCCGTCGGGCGAGAACGCCAGGCCATACACGGCGTCGCTGTGATCCTTCAACCGCCGGACCACCTTACCCGTCGTGAGGTCCCAGATCAGGATTTGCTTGTCATAACCGGCAGTGGCCAGCAACTTGTGACCTGGGGCGACCTCGGCGGCGAGGATCGCGTCGGAGTGTCCGGCGACATCAAGCCGCTTCTGCCGCTTCGCCACATCCCAGACGATGATCGATCCGAACAGGCCCGGCCGTCCGCCGGCCGCGACCAGCGACGCCCCATCCGGCGTGAACCGGACCGAGGTGACGGGTCCCGGATGGTCGCCCAGCGTGGCCTCGGGCTTGTTCGTCCCGACGTTGTACAGCACAACTTGCCGGCCGACCGCGGCGGCCAGATGCCGTCCGTCCGCGCTGAAAGCCAGCGAGGAGACCGCGTCGGCGGCGGGGACCTTGAGCGCCAGTTTAGGTAGATCGGCCAGCACGTCAACGAGCGCGGCCAGCGGGGTCTCGGCGGCGGAGGGACCGTCGAACTTCGCTCCGTCCTTGACCCATTGCGTCAACACGGCGACCTCGTCGTCCTTCAACGGCGGCTGCTTGTAGGGCATCCGGATCGGCGCACCGCGGCGGAGCGTGGTGATCAGGTAGCTGTTCTCCGGCTCGCCCGGATCCAGGATCGCTTCGCCCACGCCCTTGCCGCCCCGCTCGAGAGCCGCGAACGTCGCCAGGCTCAGGCCGCCGGATGCCTTACGGTCGTTGTGGCATGCCAGGCACTTCTTCACCAGGATCGGGGCGACCTGGCGCCGGAAGCTCACAGGATCGGGCCGCGAGGGGGCCTGAGCCCGGACGTTCGTGCCCGAGATGACGCTCAATGCGGCGAGCAGGTAAACAGCGCGTTTCTTCATGGGAACCACCAAGAGGTCAAACCCAGAGATCAAGATGGAACGCTTACCCACCGCGTTTCTCCTGTTTGGATTTCCGGATCGATTCCAGACGGAGGATATACTTGAGGAGGGCTTGTTTGAGGGCGAAACAGAACGGTTCGAGCGGACCTCCGGCGATTTCAGCATTTTCCAAGCTGGTCAATCGCCTTCGGGCTGACGTCAAGTCGAGTAGCGGTGGATTCCTCCCATACTGTCTCAAGGTCGCCTCGATCGCCGCTTTGCGAATCGCCTCGAGCCTCTGATTGTCGAGGCCAAGTCGCCTCACGGTCTCGCGAACTGCGTTGTCGTGTTCCTTGACAGAGATCTTGCCCCGCATATCAAACAGGAAACGTGCTTCACAACCGGGCGAGCGGGGTGAGACGAAGAGGTGTCGCTCCGCGGGCAATGGCCAGTTGGCCTTCCGGAGGGCGGCCGAATGGAACATGACCGCTGTCCGGAGACGGATAGCAAGCCACCATGTTCCTGTAGTTGACGTCCTCCAGACCACGCTGGCAATACGCTTGCGGCAGTAGGTGCTCGATGTGTGAGCGATTTGCATCTATGCCAATTCCCCTATAGGAGCAAAGGCCGCGCTGCTCGGCAACCAGTGCCTCTTTGATGCACCTTCGCAGTTCCGCGGCGATCAGATCGTAGCCATAGTTGATATCGTTTTGCGACCCGGCGCGCCATTCCGTGAAGGCCACCGGCTCGACCGCCGGACTAATCTCCCTCATCGGTCAGGATCTCCAGGTTGTTGATCGTCGCTTCGAGTCGCGCCGTGTCGCGAGTATCGCCGTGTTGAAGCTCCCTCAAGCCATGGAGCTCCTCGCGTGCACGGGAAAGGTCCCCGTCTTCCAACGCAGCCTCGACGGCTTCGATCGCCCTGACCCCCATCGATGTTCTCGAATCCGCTGCCATGACGTCTTCCAGGATCGCATTCGAGTCCAGGCCGTACGATTGATCGGGTGCACGGCCGAGGGCCGCGTCGTCGAGCATGCGAATTTCTTCCGGAGCGACTTCACCGATGACCTGGGGCGAGTGCGAGGTGCATACGAACTGGATTCGTGGAAAGGTTGACTTGAGATCAGTCGCGACCCGGCGCTGCCAGCGCGGATGAAGATGGACATCCAGCTCGTCGACGAGCACGACGCCGGGAGTCTGGGCCAGTACGCTAGGTATCGCTCCATTCGCGGGGGCCAGGGCATTCTCCGGAACCAAGTAACTATTCTGGGTCACCGCCTTGATGGCGATATCGGCCACCAGTGCCAGCATCATCCGTTGCCCTGCGCTCAGATTGCTGAAGGGCTGGGCACGCCCTTCGATGGACAGCACGATCTCGCTACGGTCGCCGTCGAACCACATCCTGTCGGCGCCGGGACGCATCTCAAGACCGCTTGTCGAACCACCTCGAATCCCGGTCGGAACCGGCCCTCGCGGTTCACAGCCGCGAGCGCCTCGCGCTGGAACCAATCGCCCAGATCGCCGATCCGAATGCGTTCATTCAGACAGTCGTAGAATGCGGCCCACCGGCGGGCGCGACCGGTGGCAGCGCTCCGCGACTGGGGTCGCTCGCGGTGGGACAGCCAGGCGCGGCCTGCGCCGTAATAAGCGATCACGGGGATCAGCACGTTCGCTTCCGTTCGCGCTCGCGCATAAGTCTGTTCGATGACCGCGAGTGCATCCCTGGCTCCCCGGTTGGAGCCCCTCTTCTTGCCCGGTTTGATGCGATGCTCCCACACCAGATCCTCATGATCCTCGATCTGCACTCGCGCCTTGATCGACACGCCGCCGCTCGCTTCGCTGAAGAGCTCACGGTCGCCCAGGTGACGACTTTCGAGACGGATCTCTGAAGGGTAGATCCCCCGTCGGCTGTTGATCAACGTCGAATCCGGCGGCTCGACGAGCCAGATTCCCAGGGCGACCGCGAGCGCGTCCAGTACGCTCGTCTTGCCGGCACCATTGTCGCCGATCAGCAAATTGAACTGGGGATGCAGGTCCAAAGCGAATGTGGCGAATTTCTTGAAGTTCTGCAACTCCAATCGGTCAATCCTCATGGCGATACCCTTTGACCCACGCTGCATTCGGATTTCACGATAACATCGAGACAACGTTGGATAAGTCGGTGAGTCCTGACGGTTCTTCGGCGAGTCTGTTGGTGGGCTGTGGTTCGAACGCGCGGAGCACTCGGACCTGCTCGGAACTGAGCCGGACCCCCGCGCAGGGAACGCAGGAGTCGTTCTCCCTCCAGGGCCGTGACGACCATTCCGGTCAACAACAGATACGCCACGACAACCGTTGCGCTTCGGCTATGCCCGAGGCGCAGTGCACGTAGACAGGTCCGGCGGGAACAACCTCCCGCAGCCAGCCCACAGCCTCCCGCAACCGATCCTCAGCCGGGGCCATGCCGTCGAGAACCGGCAGCGACCGATATCGCTCGACCTTGCGGAGCCGATGGGCTTCGGAGAACTCGCCTGCCAGATCGAGGACGCCGATGCAGTGCTGCGGAAGAAGCGCGGCACGACTCACGGCTGCTGAGCCGTCGTCCGAAATAGAGGTTCGGGACGACCTGGACGAGCGCTGGCCCCCAACTGGTCCGGCGATACAGCCCGAGGCTGATCCGACTGAGCGCATGGTACGGGGCAAAAAGGAGCCAGCTCGACGGCCGCAACCGGCCATCACGACGCTTGCCGAGCAGCCCAACTTGACCCTTCCCGTAGGCCACCGCCAGCAGGAGGAAGGAAAACGCGGTGTAACCGAGGGCGATCGCTCCGAAACCGAACGTGGCCCATGTCCCAACTCCCGTTGCGGCGAGCACGACGGCCAGGATCAGGAATGTGATCGCATATTTCTTTGACATCTCGCCCCAACCCTAGACAACCCGCCGCGATGGGAATGGAAGCTGTCTCGGTGGGCCTCGCCTCGATGAATCGAGGCTCGACCCACCCTACCGATAGCCTCGCCTCAATAAATCGAGGCTCGACCCACCCTACCTATGGTTCCGATAATTCAGTGATTGAACAAGAACTCCTGGCATGTGAGCATGGCCCAGTAAAGGTCTTCGACCGCCTGGCGCCGGGCGGTCGCGATCGCCTTTGCGTCGGTCAGGCCGGCGTTGGCATTTTTAAGGGCCTTGAGCATGCGGTCGCGTTCTGCCGGTGTGGGCCTGCGCGCGAGGGCCGACAGGAACAGATGGTCGACGATCGAGTCATCGCGGTCGTTGCGGGCGATGGCTTTCGCGGCGACGCTCGACTCGGACCTGAGCTTCTCGTTGATGGTCGTCCCGTTGGCCAGGTGGAGAGCCTGGGCCATCGACGGCTCGGACGACCGTTCACAAGAACACGTGGCGATCCGCGCCGGTCGTCCGAACGAATCGAGGAACGAGCTCTCGACCTTGCTGTCGGGCAACTGGAGGCTGCGCCAGCCGGCGGGATAGCCGCCGAACGACGTCGGGACCTCGGTGACCTGCGCGATCGCGTCCAAGAGCACCTCGGCCGGCAGCCGCTTGACCCGGTAGTGGCTCAGGAACTTCGCGTCGGCCTCGTTGCCGGGTACCGGCAGGCTTGACCGTGCATAGACGGCCGAAATCATGATGGTCCGGATCAAGTGCTTCATGTCGAAATGGTGGGCGACGAAGTCGTTGACCAGCCAGTCGAGCAGCGCCTCGTCGCTGGGCGGGTTGGAGACGCGGAGGTCGTCGTCGGGGTCGACGAGTCCCCGGCCGAAGAAGTTGCTCCAGACCCGGTTGACGACAGCCCTGGCGAAGTACGGATTGTCCGGCCGGGTCAGCCAGTCGGCGAAGACCACGCGACGGTCTCGTGGGTCTCCCACGGTGATCGGCGGGGCATCCAGCGGCTGCGGCGGCATCGCTACCCCTCGACGCGGGTGGAGGACCTCCCCCTCGGTCGCGTTGGCGACCACCTCGTCACTGGCCGTCTCGCCATCCTTGAGCTTCACCCGGGCAAACAGGTTGGCGAAGCCGTAATACTGGTCCTGTGTCCATTTTTCCAGGGGATGGTTGTGACACCGGCGCAGGTCAGCGACAGGCCGAGGAATGCCATGCTCGCGCTCTCGGACAGGTCGATCGGGTCGCGATGCAGGACGTAGAAGTTGGCGGCGCCGTTGGTCAGCGTGCTCCCCTGGGCCGTCACGATCGAGCGGGCGAACCGGTCCCATGTGACGTTCTTCGCCACGCTTTGACGTACGAACTGGTAGAACGACCACATCGACGGGCCCGGCAACTTCCGCGACGAGACGAGCAACACGTCTGACCACTTGTAGGCCCAGTAATCGACATACTCCGGGCTCTCGAGCAGCCGGTCGACCAGTTGGGGGCGCTTGGTGGGATTGCTGTCCTTCAGGAAGGCGTCGACCTGGTCGGCCGGTGGCAAGGTGCCGGTGGTGTCGAGATAGGCGCGGCGGAGGAAGACGGCGTCGCCGGCATCGGGCGAGGGCGGGATCCTCAAAGCGGCGAGTTTGGCCAGGTTCTTGTCGTCGATTGAATTGGTGCGCGGGCGCTGGTGAAGACCTTGGAATCCAGCCTGGTTTCGAACGGGACGGTCACCGTGACCCGGCCGACCCGGCTGGCGAACCAGACCGAGACGAACGCCTCGCCCCGACCGGTGACCTTGAGTTTGCCGGTATCGTCCACCGCGGCGACGCCGTCATCGGTGCTGGTGAACTTGGCCCAGTGCGTCACGTCTTCGACGCGTCCGTCGGAATAGACCGCCTGGACCAAAACTTGCTGGGCCTGGCCGGGCTCGAGCCGGACGGCGGCCGGTGAGAGCTCGAGCGAGCGGATCTCCGGGTCGGTGGCGGATGGCCCGGGCGTGCCGGCGGCGACCCACTCGGCGATCACCCGGTACTCGAGCGAGCCGGGCGCGAATCGCACCCCGCCGCCGTGCTCGATCGCGCCGGTCGGCTTGAGCAGGATCAGGCTCTCCTGGGGCGCGGTCTTGACGACGCGACGGCCCAGGGCCTGACGGGTCAGCACTGCGTGATCGATCTCGGGCGCGTAGCCTCGCAAGGTCAGGCGAAACCCGTTCTTGCCCGCCGCCGCGCCGTGGCACGCCCCCGCGTTGCACCCCTGCTTGGTGAGGATCGGCTCGACGTGGTTGCGGAAACTCCAGGGCTCGTCGTGGTCGTGGTCCTCGACCGAAATCGACGCCTGCGCCACCTGGCCGTCGACCGTCGCCGTGATCGTCGCCAGGCCGTCGCCGGCCGGACGCACGAAGCCGTCCTGGTCGACGGTCGCGACACGAGGGTTATCCGACGCGAATACCGCCTTCGCAGTGAGATCGGCGGTACCCACGGCCCCTTCGGAGCGCTCCACCAGGAATCGCTGACGTGCATGCGGCCCGACCAGTCGCGCCGACGGGGGCAGCAGCCGCAGTTCCGCACCCATCGCCAGTGTGGGAGCTAGCGCCAGCAACGCGACCGCGATCATTCCACCAAAGACTGTCCGAGATCGGGTGTCAATCATACCGGTGAGTCCACGAAGATTCATCTCATCAATAATACAAGGAATTTGAACACGAAATACACGAAATACACGAAAGAATCCAGGGTGATTGATAATCGACTTTCTGTTCATCGACCCCAACTTGGCGGGAGCTGATAATCGCCTGAGATTATTTCTTCCTGTATTCTTTCGTGTATTTCGTGTATTTCGTGTTCAATCCGTATTGGATTTCCTGTCCGATGACCGGGACTTTCGTGATTGCACGATGTCAGAAGAGTTCCTCGATTGGCTCGACGCCGTGGTCGACGAGGCGGAGTGGCCGGCTCTGGGGGCCGGGGAGCTCGGTGGCCGGGTCGATGCCGAGGCCGTGATAGGCGGTGGCGGCGATCTCGGCGGTGGTGACCGGCCGGTCCTTGGGGGCATAGCCGATCTCGTCGGAGGCGCCGACGATGCGCCCGCCCTGGATCGGTCCTCCGGCGAAGAGCACGGTCCAGCAGGCCGGGTGATGGTCGCGGCCGCCGGCTGGGTTGACCTTGGGCGTGCGACCGAACTCACCGAAGGCCAGCACCATGGTCGTCTCGAGCATCCCACGGCGCTCGAGGTCTTCCAGGAGTGCGGTGTAGGCATTGTCGAAGTTGGGCCCGACCTCGTTCTTGTAGCACTCGATCGGGCTGAACGGGGCCGAGCCGTGGATGTCCCAGGTGATCTCGTTGAAGACGGTCTCGAACATGTTGACCGTGACGAACCGGACCCCGCGCTCGATCAGGCGGCGGGCCAGGAGGCAGCTCTGTCCGAACCGGGTGCGGCCGTACCGGTCGCGGATGGCGGCCGGCTCCGCGGCGATCTCGAACGCCTCGCGTGCCTGGGGACTCGACATGAGCTTGAACGCACCTTCGAAGTTGGCATCGAGCAGCCGGGCGTCGGGGGACGACTCGAATGAACCGACGGCGCCGTCGATCGCCGCGCGGAGCGACCGCCGGCGCGACTCGCGCACGGCGGTGACGTAGTCCGGCGGCAGCAGGTCGGGGACCTTGAACGCCTTGTCGTTGGGATCGGCGTTGAGGATGAACGGGTCGTACGTCTTCCCAAGGTACCCGGCGGCGTGACCGTGCGGCAGGTTGCCGCCGGTCGGTCCGATCGGTTTCGGCAGCAGGACGTAGGGCGGCGTGTCGTGTCGCGAGCCCTTCAGCTTGGCCAGGACCGAACCATAGGGCGGATGCTCGGTGCCGCCGGTGAAGAGCCGGCCGGTCTGCATCATCTGGTGCCCGGTGTCGTGGACCGCCGCCGCCGTGTGATAGACCGAGCGGACCAGCGACACCTTGTCCATCATCGCGGCCAGCCTGGGGAAGACCTCGGAGACCTGGATCCCCGGCACCTTGGTCGCGATCGGCCGGAACGGACCACGGATCTCCTCGGGTGCCTCGGGCTTCATGTCCCAGGTGTCGAGCTGCGATGGACCGCCGACCAGGAACAGCAAGATACAGTTGATGTCGCGATCCGGCGCGACCGCCCCCGAACTCGCCAGGGCCTGCATGGCCGGCAGGCCCAGGCCCAGCGCCGTCAGCGAGCCGGCGTGGAGGAAGTCCCGGCGCGTCAATCCGTCGCAAAAGTGGACCGGCTTCTTGGCGTTAACTCGAAACATGATGCGACCTCTCTGAGTCTGAGGCGGGAATGTCGGTCGGGCAGAGACGATCCGGGCTCGTTCAAGCATCCATCCTAATCGCGGCCACCACCCGGGTCAAACACGCTCCTTGGTCCTTGGTCATCCGCTGGTATCGCCGGACGACCTTCGCAGGCCCCACGCCCCGAGACCCGCAACTCCCCGGGTCTGAAATCGGGCGTGGGTTCGTTTTGTGAGTTTCTGATGTCGCCCGTCTGCCATTTTGGCATCTGGGTTCGTTCCGTGGATTTTCGCCATTCAACCTCACTCCGTGCCATTTTGGCATCTGGCTTCGTTTCGTCCGTCCTCAATCGAAGAGGACACTCGGCCAAACTTACGGCATGTGGATGCAAGCGCGAACGCTGTCGTGAGCTGGCTTCGTTTCGTCGATTCTGTGTCGAAGAGGTGACTGAATGGCCCTGACAAAGTTCAATGCGAGCATGATCGCGGCTGAAAACTGGCTTCGTTTCGTCGTTCTGGTGTTGGCGAGGATCATCGACCTGCCTCACTCGAGATGAATGCAAGCACCATTGCGATGGGCGAGTGGCTTCGTTTCGCTGATTCTTGCACTCGAACGAGGATGACCCAAGCGCCTGCCGCGACGATGGGATGCCAAGAGAATTCATGGTATCAAGTCCTTGTTGGGCATCCTGGAAGATCATTTATTCCAAAACTTCAGAGATATGATCCGAGGAACCACGTCGCCAGTTGCATAAGAATTGGCGAATATTTGCTTTGATTTCGAAGAGGCGGAGATTGCTGGCAGGGTTGATGACTGGCGGGACCCGATCGAGGTCGATGACTTGCTCCAGATATGGAAGGTGCGGGAAGGGGTCGTGCGGAAAGGAGTCGGGAACCGATTCAAGATCAAGCTTTCCCTGGCGCGTGCTGCGGGTTCGCAAGAACCGCGGATCTCCCAGCCAGTTCTGTGGCCGCCTCAATCACCCGGTGTGGTCCCGACTCGTCCGGGAAGTGGCGGATGCGCCACCGGGGACCTCTTATTGGAGCGACATCCGGGAACCGTACGTCTCTTGGAATGATCTTGACCAAGTCCTGGTCGGCGTCGACCTGCTTGATCATTTTCCGGTCGAGCGGTTCCGCATCCTCACCGCGGTCCCCGGTCCGACCGGCGCCGGAGTCTGTCCGCACGGCGATTGACAACCTGCTCCGATACGTCCACGAGGCACGGCGGGTGACACAGGCGGGATAGACAGGAATGAAAAACGAGTTGCGGTCCTGTTTGTGGTCCTCGTTTGCGGTCCTTTTTTCACTGTCTGATCTCATCCACAGCCTGCTGAAATCGACCGTTCGTTGACGCATCGTGGTACTCAACACCGGACTCTGTCATGACTCGCTCGTAAGGATAGAGATGTCCGTCATCACTCTTACGAGATCGTGATCCGCTGACTATGCCCTCCCACTCGTTGAGTGGCGGCATGAGCAGGAATTGAATGAGCCCCCGGTTTGTAGGGATCGACGCGAGCTTACAGTGCGCATTGATTTCATGATGGTCTAGCTGGAGGCCATCGTATTGGCCGCCAAAGAACTTCGCTTTGGTCTGGGCACCGCTCGCAATCAAAGCGGCCCACTTGATCAGGATGCGGGCAATCATCAGGAAACTGAATCGCTTCGCCTGGGAGGAGACATTCGCAGCCTGTGTGGCAAGCCGCTCACCGATCCGACGCAGCCCGGCGACATCGACTGGGTGGGAGACTTCCAGGACGATGATTTTGCGAGTGTGGCGGGAAATGGAAATTCGAACGGTTGGGTCGTCCCGGTCGTCCAGGATCTCCAAGGTGGCGGGAGCCTCTCCACCCGCGTAATCGAATTCGATGCGCGTCACCAGGCCGGGTTGCGGCCCCTCGACAATGGCTGCGCCGAGGTACGGCGAATGGGGAGATGCCCGAGACGACACGCCCTCCCTGCTCCGACTCGAACGGCTCCAGTCCGGCCGTCTCTTCCGGTCCGAGGTAGATCTCGGTACTCATAGTTCTAGCCCTTCGAGGACTGCGCCGACCGAGGCGGCGGCGTCATTAAGTGCTCTGATCTTCACCCCCGATCGGGAGATCTGGCCCTCCTGGCGGCTATCCAGCACCAGTGAGCCCCACTTCCGACCTCTGACGATGACGGGTGACCCGCCCACCACCTTCGATTTGATGCTCAGGCGTTCTGCCTCCTCGACGGTGATGCCCATACTCCGAGCATAGATTGCTTTGGCCGCGGGATCGTCACGGTCGGGCCAGTCGCACTCCGCGGTTACGATCTTCGTCAGGTCGTGGAACCAGACGATCGCAGCGACTCCGTGACAGCGGTCAAGGTCATGATCGTCTACCGACCACCAGCATGTGGAATCGGGATTCCTTCCTTTTCGTGCGAAGATCGCCAGGTGCTTGCCCTGTTCGGGAATCTCGTCGGCTTCGGCACATCGGAAGAGGGTCACGCGACCTTTGTGCCGCTCCTCGACCGGGACGTGCCCGAAGTACGACTCCCACACGCTGTACAGGACGGCTTGGATGACGCGGCGACCCTGACCGGCCGTGTGCTTGCGGAGCCTCTCGACTTCTCGTTCCCGTTCTCGACGCGCGGCGTCCTCGGCCATCTCCTTGGCCTGGGCCTTCCGGGAATCCATGATCTTCAGAATGGCTTTGGGGACGGCTGCGGCGACCGCCGATCCGATCACGACCCATCCAACAACGGCCGTACGTTCCTGCGGTACCATGTTGAGAGCGGCGCTGGAGACCGCCACGGCCACGAGAAGGCCGATATCAGCCGCGTCCCAGAAGCCTGCGCCACCGCCAGAAGCCCAATCATCGCCAGAATCGCCACCAATGCATGACCTTTTGTGCTGCCTAGCTCGCCGCTGGTTTGTCTCGATCATACGTCCTAGCAAGTCCCAAGTACAGGACATCAGAGGAGTCAAGAGAGCAGAGGGGTGTCAGCGGTTTCCGAAAATACCTCGTCGAGGGAGATGTCGCGAGCTTCCTCATAGCGCAGGATTCGGCTGGTACGCTTACTCATCGCCGCCTCCCGATCAAAACGCAAGTTCAGGACGTGTTCTCATGATCATTAATCCTGGTGTGCGTACAACTAAGGCTAAACAGAGCCTAGCGAGACTGGACCCGAGACCGGCATCGATCCTGCTGGAGATTGCTGAGCTGCCGCCTTTCCATTGTTTCGACGCTTGTACGGGCGGCTGTCTTTCTTTATGAACGGGTGTATCATCCGGGTTGTGGGATCGATTATGAACGATCAAAACCGTTCTTGCAACAAAGAATCCTGCGGATGATGCACACGCGGTAAGCCGACGGGGAAGGCTTCCGGGTTAGACGTCATACCTCCAGCTCCCGTTCGACCCCGTCCGGGAACCGGGCGCGGATCGAGAGTGACGCGCCCATCGCTTCCACGACTCGGGCCAGGGTGCTGATCTTCAAATCGCCCCGGCCTTCGATCCGGGAGATGTTGGCCTGCCCAACGCCCGCCCGCTCGGCCAGCTCCTCCTGGGAGATCCCCAGATATTGGCGCAGCTCGGCCAGCCGGACAGCACGGGGCGGCTCGGTCCGGCCGCTTGAGAGGACGAGGCGCACGATGCGATCGAATGCGGCCTTCGCGTTAGGATAGAGCTCATCCGGCCCGGAGCCGTAGTCGTCCGCTGCCGGCGTGGAGACGCCGAAGCCCCGATCGGGTCGCCACTCGACCACCACGGGCCGTGCGCCGTCATCGCGACGGACATCGAGGAACCATGAGCCCTGGACGTCGGCTGGCTCGTCGATCGCGATGGTGAGATCGGGGAATCGCTTAACCAGATCGTCCCGAAGTCGCTCGACTTGATTCATGGATCTGCCCTTTATTCTTCAGATCACCCGGCCGTCGGCCCCGGGCTTGACGAGGGTCGTCCGCCCGGACAAGTCCTGGATCTCGATGGCTCCGTTGTCGCCGATCAGCGTGTTGTGAGCCTTGCTCCGAAACCGCTTCACGTCGCTCCGCCCGCAGACTGTCCCACTGCGGCGGATCCATTCGGCCGTCGTTCTGCCAGTTGGCCGGGTCGAACGGGATGGAGGTCATCTCATCTTCAACGGTATTGAGGATGTCGCTGAGTTGCCGAAAGGCTTCGTCGAAACTGGAAGCGGCAGGCGTAATCTCGAGGCGCCGCAAAAAAAAAACTCCGCAAACCGTTCGGCCTTGGTTGCGTTTGGGGGCTCATCCATCGCCAGTCACCCTCCTGTTCGTCGCTTCTGTCAATATTACCTTCCTGTAATAGTCAGTCAAGAGACGAATCGTGGCACGGTTCCCTGTTCCCTGAACTGCTCTTTACGTTGTCCGTCGATGACATGCGCCGGCTCTCCCGCTTTTCCTTCTCCGTCCTGCTGATCGTCGTCCTTCCTGTCGGACCGGCAAGGTTATTCTCAACACCCCTTGACAGCGAATCGACTACACATGTAGTCTATGTTAGACGACACGTGTCGTCAGGTGGTTTGTCGGAAAGAGAGAGTCGTCGATGGTTCGGGACCGCGAGACGATGGGCCGCGAGGAGATGCAGGTCTTGCGATACGTGGGCGAGCACCACCCGGTCTCGGTGCGCGAGGTGGCCGATCACGTCGCGGCCACCTCGGGCAAAGCGCGGACGACCGTGTTGACGGTCATGGAGCGGCTGAGGGAGAAGGGCTATCTGGTCCATCGCAAGAAGGGCGGCGCCGAGTGAGGGCCCGGAACCGCAGCCATTCGCGGTGTGCTCTCCGGATTCTGAGCGGAGCCACGAGTTCCAGGTGCCCCTGGTGCTCTGCTACCTGGAGGGTCTGACACAGGAGGATGTCTCGATCGACCGATCTCGCTGATGTCCGAGTCCCGCGTCCGGAGTGGCTGGACTCTTCACCCAGGGTCCGGGGCCGCTGGGGTAGTCTCTCCCTGTCAAACTCCCGAGCGGGCCGATCCTGGCCAAGATGACCTGTCGGGTCCGACAGAGATCCGGGCTCATCGGGCCGTCGGTTCATGCCCATCTCGTCGGATCGAGACCGCCTGTCCGTCAGAAATCCGAGAGACTGGGTTGACGATGACGATGTCCCCCTCCTTCAGGCCCTCGAGTACCTCGACGCGGAAGCCAACAACATCGAGCTTGATCGGAATTCGCTTCGCACGACCGGACACGACGCCGTAGCAGATCGCCGTACCGTCCGCATTCTGTTCGACGATCGCGGAACGTGGGATCGTGAGGACGTTCTCCCGGGTCTCGAGGTTGATCTCCACGCGTCCGAACTGTCCCGGCCGGAGTCGGCCGTCGGCGTTGGGCAGATCGATCTCGGCGCGGAGGGTGCGATCCGCCGGATTCAGGGCGTAGGCCGTGCGAGCGATCCGACCCCGGTACACTCCGCGGGCTCTCAGGGCATCGATCTGGACCGTCGCGGGATCGCCCTCGTCGAGATAGGGGACATCACGGTCCGGCACCTGGACAACGACCCGCATGATATCAGTGCGAACGATCGTGACGATGGGATCGACATTCCCCACGTTGGCCGAGCGGACGAAAGCGCCCACATGATAGCTGCGCCGGGTCACGATACCATCGAAGGGAGAAACGATCTGCGTGTACCTCACCAAGATTTCCGAGCCGTGCAGCCCGGCCTCGGCGATGCGGACCTCGCTTATGACTTCCCTCACGTCGGCCTTGGCCGCCTGGAACTTCGCTTGCGCCTCGACTCGGGCGGCCTTAGCAACCTCCAGTTGAGATCGCGCTGTCTTCGAACCGGACAGGGCCAACGCATACTGGTCGGCCATCTCGTCCACTTCTTGTTGCGAGACCGCGGTCTTCTTGGCCAGGTCCCGGAGACGATCGAGGTGCCTCTTGGGACCTTGCACCCTGGCCTCGGCCTCATCCAGGGCGGTGGCTGAGGCCATGATCCGGGAATCCTCCACGCCCACGGCGGCTTGCGACACTTGCAACGCAGCCTTGGCTTTGTCCACGCGTACCTCGGCCCTGCGGACGTCCGCGCGGGCCTTTTCGACGGCGACGGCGAGCTCGGGGTCGTGGAGTTCGGCCACGACGTCGCCTTTCTTGACGCGAGAGCCGATGTCCACCCGGAGGGTCTGCAAATAGCCGGAGATCCTGGCGGAGACATCGACCGAATCGGCCGCGATCACGGTCCCGACCTGGTTCGTCAACCGGTCCTGGCGCGACCGGCTGGCGGTCGCCACGGTGACTTCGAGGCCCTCGGCCTCGGCCTTGGGCTTGGGCTTGTCGGCGGCTGGATCCTTCACGGGAGCCGGCTCCCGCACCGGCTGCGCCGGCCCTGCGAGCGACGAGAGGATCAAGAAGGACGCGAGCGTGAGGGAGGCCAGCAAGGCCGCGGCCGTTTTCCACCTGGCGAAGAACATGGCTCTGATCATCCCTTCCACGAGAGTGGCGACCGGGGCCGAGACCCCGGCCGCCCGTCCGACCGCGATCCGGATCGCGGCCTTGATGGTTTCATCCACAAGGGGAGCGGGTATCGCCGCCTGGGCGCGACAGGTCGAGAGTTCCGCGAGGACGGCCGGGGCCAGTCCGCGGCGGACCAAACGGTCGCGCAGCCGCGATCGGGCCCGCATCAGCCGTACCCGGACCGTGCTGGCCGGCAGGCGGAGCCGGCTCGCCGCTTCTTCGTGCGTCAGACCTTCCAGGTAGCACAGGACGATCGGGGCCCGGTATCGCTCGGGCAACCGATCGACCTCGTCCAGGACCTCCGGGATGGGCTCGGACGGGTGATCCCATGATCCATTGTTCGCTTGCGCCATCGCGACCGCCTGCCTCTCATGGGTCGCCCGCCGCTTCCGCTGAACGTCGGCCCTCCCCGCGACGCGACGCGCGACGCCGAATAGCCAGCTCGCGATCGATTCCCGCTTGCGGATCGAACTGGCTTTTCGCGCCAGGATGAGGAACGTGGCCTGGAAGGCATCCTCGGCGGCATGGAGGTCGTGCAGCACTCCCCGACAGGTGCGGAGCACCATCGGACCGTGCCGCTCGACCAGGGCCGAGAATGCGACCTCAGCCGAGTCATCGCGCCCGAGCAGGAACCGCTCGAGGAGCTGACTGTCCGACAGGCCCGCCGATGTCCCGACCTCGAGAAGCGTCCGGACGCTCTTGAGGACCGCTCCGACGCCCCGGTTCCGCATGAGTGCGGCCCTCCGCTGATACCGATCTCCACCTTGTAGAGTCAGGGACGAGGGCAGAGTGTTTCATTTATTCTTGAGATTTCCCGCGCCGGGCGTCCAGGAGGGGGCGGTTCGGCCGATCGACCCGGCAGGAATGCCCGCGTCGCCGTGTTCGAGTCGATCGAGGTGTGATCCGATCGGATCGAGTTGCACTCGGCCGTGGACTACTGATCGCCTTCGGCGTAGTTACCTCAGGTCTCGCGGTAACGACTGTCAGCAGCACGGACTGGCCGAGGCTGCGCCCGCCGAGTGTGAACCTGGTGAAACCCGAAGCCGTCGCGGAGCGCTGGGCGCACCTCCGCGCCGCGTTCGGCCGGACTTTCGGGACTGGCGCTCCTACCCCGCCGGCGCACTGCCGCGACCGACGCCTCTTACGTCTTCCGGCGTGGCTTGCGCCTTGGGGTTTGTGGCTGGCGGTGGTTTTGTCCAGATACTGGCGAATTTGCTCGGGCGAGAGGCCGGCCAGCCGCGCCTCGGGCGGCACGCTAGCGAGCCGTGCCTCGACCGGCAGCGATTGTAAGAAGTCCTGCTGCTCTTGCGGCGTTAACTTGAGGAAGTGCTCCCTCGTGAAGTCGCGCCGGAAGTCCGCCATCGTGTATGCCATGGCCCATACCTCCCCACCAAGCCTCTCGAACAACTGAACCAGTAGCCGGCTCGTGTCTTCCGAGCGCCGCCGGTATGTGCTCCCACCGAAGCCCACCAGGTCCGGCGAGGCGCTGAAGAGATGCAGCGGCGCATTGTGCGGCTCGCGCGGCAACTCGCTGGCCACGACTACGCGGACCGTGTCCGTGCCCCAAGAGCAATCATACACCCACGGTTGTCTCTCCTGCCACGGCACTTGCTGCGACAGTTTCTGCGGCAACCGCGCAGACCGCGTACAACCGGAACTCCTCCTCCGGAAGCAGATCCGAGGGCGAAGGGCTGACGAGCTTGCGGTAGGCCACGTAATGGCCGACCAGCTCTTTCACGGCCCAGTCGTCCAGCGCCTCGTGGCGGGATTTGAAGGTGATCAGGTTGTGCGCCACCAGCCCTTCCAGGCCATCGGGCAGGCGGCGGGTGAACCGCCCGCGGCCCCGGCGCACGACCACCACGTCGAGGAATTGCTGTTGCACCGACAGGTCACGTTCCACTTCCACGACGAAGGGCGAGCCCGTGAAGTAGTCGGTGAGCAACAGCCCAAACAGGCGGTGCCAGTCGCGGAGCTCCTGCCGCTCGTCGGCCATCGGACGACCCTCCCTGGGCGTTTCATTGGCATCGGTTCGTTTTTCCTGCACGGAAACGAGTCGACGCCGGGTATCCTTGCGGGCGCCCCCATTCGAGCCGCGCCCCGGCCATCGCCGCGACTGCTCCGGATTGCTCCAGGGTACTTGCTGTGCCCGGTCTTGGCGAGAGAATTCGGCGGAAGAGCACCATGGTCATTCTTGACATCCGTCTTGACGGAAGGTTGACTACTGGTATAGTCTACGTTAGACGACACGTGTCGTCAGGTAGGCCGCCGGAAGGGGAGGGCTGTCGATGGGCCGGGACCGCGAGACGATCGGCCGCGAGGAGATGCAGATCTTGCGATACGTGGCCGACCACCACCCGGTCTCGGTGCGCGAGGTGGCCGACCATGTCGCGGCCACTTCGGGTAAGGCGCGGACGACCGTGTTGACGGTCATGGAGCGGCTGAGGGAGAAGGGCTACCTGGTCCGTCGCAAGAAGGGCGGTGTTTACCGTTATCGCCCGAAGCGGTCGCAGGCCGATGTGCTCCGGAGCCTTGTGGCCGACTTCGTGCTCGAAGCTCTGGGGGGCTCGGTGTCGCCGTTCGTGGCCTATCTGGCCGAGGATGCGGACCTGAACGAGGAGCAGTTGCGCGAGTTGCGAGACCTGGTCGCCGGCCTGGACGCCCGGCGCGCGGGAGGTGACGATGGGACCGACGATCGAGACGCTCAATGATCTGGCGGCCTTCGGGTTCGAGTCCATCCTGAGGTCGAGCTGGCAGGGCGGCCTGGCGATCGCGGCGGCCTGGATCCTGGTGCGGTGCCGGCCGGGGTTACCGCCGCGCGTGGCCTGCTGGGTCTGGCGACTGGCCGACCTGAAGCTCATCGTCGCGCTGGTCTGGGTCACTCCGCTGTTGCTGCCACTACTGCCGCCGTCCCCTTCACCGGAACCGCTTCCCGAGCCGATCGCGACTCCCGACGTTTCGCCGACGCTGGCGGGTGCATCGGAGTCGGTCATCGTCCTGACGGAAGAACCGGCCGCAATCCCCGCGTTTCCTCGGCCGAGTCTCGCCTGCGTGGTGCTGATCGTCTGGCTGTTCGGGGTCGTCGGCGCGGTGATCCAGGTGGGGCGAGCGTGGCGCGCCGTGGCCCGTCTGCGGCAGTCCTGCTCGCCAGTCCCTGACCCCGACCTGCGCGGCGCCATCACCGAGCTGGCCCGCGTGCTGGGTCTGCGCAGCGTCCCTGAGGTGAGGGCCGGGTCAGTCGTGGCCCGGCCGATGGTCGTCGGCGCGTTCTGTCCGGCGATTCTGCTGCCGATCGCGATGGTCGGCGACTCGCGATCGACGGATGCGATCCGACCGGTCCTTGCCCATGAACTGGCCCATATCCGGCGGGGAGACCTCTGGTGGAGCGGTCTGGCGGGGCTGGTGAGGGCGCTGTTCTTCTTTCATCCGCTGGTCTGGCTAGCGCACCGCGAGGCTCTCGTGGCTCGCGAAGCCGCCTGCGACGCCCTGGCGCTGCGGGCCTCGGGCGTGCGGCCCTCGGAGTACGGACGGATCCTCCTGGACATCGCCGCCGGGGGCCCGGACCGGCTCTCACAGTGGGCGGCGACCCTTGGCATGGCCGGCCCGGCCGGTTCCCTCAAACGGAGGCTCATGGCGATGAAAACGATCCAGCAACCCTCGCGCCGGCGGATCCTGTCCTGGGCCTTCGCCCTGGTGGCCCTCGGCGCCGCCGGCATCATCCCCTGGCAACTCATTCCCCGCGAGGCACTCGCCCAGGAGCCGCCTCCAGCGCCACCCACGACTCAACCCACCCGCGACGTGCGGCCCTCCGCCGCCTGGCGCGAGGACCAGCTCAAGCTTGTCGAGGCCCGCCTCAAGGTGGCGCAGGCCGAACAGAAGGTGGCCGAGGCTCTCGTCGAGCAGGCTGAGGCCGAGGTCGAATCAGCCGCCGCCGAGCGGGAATACCGTGGAAAGCAGCGCGACCGGATGGACCAGTTGGTCAAGCGGGGCGCCATCGAACAGCGGCTGCTCGACGAGCAGACTGATCAATTGCGGGCGGCTCAGGCTGGCGAGCGCGCGACGAAGGCGAAGATCGCCGACTCTCGCGCCGCTCTGGACGTCGCCAAGGCGGCGGTTCGCGAGGCCGAGGCCCTCCGCGACATCGCCCGAGTTGAGTTGCAGGACCCCCCCGATGCCAAGGCCAAAGACCAGTTGAAGAAGGCACAGGCGCGCCTCCGCGCGGCGCGCCTCGACCGCGCCCGGGGCGAACGAAATGGCGCCAGTGCGGAAGTCGATCGGGCGAAGGCGAATTGGGAGAAGGCTCAAGCAAACGTTGAATACCGGACCAAGCAACTCGAGCGAATCCAGGATCTCGTCAACAGGCATGCGGTCGAGGAGCGATTGCTTGATGAGGAGAAGGATGCCGTGAACAAGGCCCGCAAGGCCGAGCGGGAAGCCGAGGCCGCCGTCGAGCTCGCCCGCATTCGCCTCGTGGTCGCCGACCAACGCGTCAAGTGGGAGGAGAGAGAGGCCGGCGCGAGCGACCACGGACCTGTCACCCCGTCGCCAGGTCCCAACGCGCCGAAGAAGAAACTCCCCTTCAAGGTTCCGAAGACGAACCTGGAGCGCGCGGGGCTTCACGGGACGGTAAGCCGGGACGGGAGGAGGAAGACGATCATCCCGGTGCTAGCCGAGATCGGTATTCTCGGCGACATCGATCGTCGCTCGTTTCAGATTCCCGCGGCCAGAGTCGTCCCATCGGGCGAGAAGGCGAGACCGGTCGTAAGGTGCTCTCCCTCGATCGCGATCGTTCTCACATCGCGGCGCTGGGCCGTGTCCCAGAGGCGAATGACCCGGTCGGAGGCGATCGCCAGCAGGTGGCTCGAAGCCTGGGGCGAGAACGCGATCGATGAGACTCCCTGCCCGTCTCCCAGGCGTTCCTGGTGCACGAGTTTCGCGGTGGCGACGTCCCAGAGCCGGAGGGTCCCATCGTTGCTCTCGGTCGCGACCGTCTTGCCATCAGGGGCGAAAGCAAGCTCGTCCTCAGCGGATCGCATGTCCCATTCGCCCCGGCGAACCGGACGGCCCGTGGCCACATCGATGAAGGTCAGTTGCCAAACCCTGAGGTTCCGCTCGGCGCGAACCCGACTCCCTCGACGGCGATGAGCCTCCCGTCGGGCGAGAAGGCGAAGTCGTGAACGGGCTCCACGCCCGCGTCGATCTGGCGGAGTTTCCTCCGTCTCGTGCATCCCAGACCTGGAGGAAGTTTTCCTGGGTATCCGTGACGACGAGCTGACCGTCGGGCGAATAAACGACGTGACAGATGTGCGGGAATTGGCGGAAGCGGACGGTGCCCAGGCGCATCGCCGCCCCGGGCGGCAAGGGGTCGCCGTAGCGATCGGTCGGCGGCGGCTGGGATGAGCCGGCTGTCTTCACGACCGCTGGGCGGGCATGGGTTTGGCCGTTCTCGTCATCCGCGGTGGCGAAGGCCTGCCAGGCACAATAGCCCACCCCGAGGCTGAGGCACAGCAGGACCGTCGCGACTCTGAGCTGGTTCAGCAGCAGGGCATTCAAGGCTCCCCGCGCGAGGACGGCGGCTGTGTTGCCCGCCAGGAATCCCAGCGCGATCCGACTGGAGGAATGGATCAACGTCAAGGGGATAGCCGCCTGGGCCTGACCGGCCGCACCGGCGACCAGGAGACCGGCCGGGACCGTCACGCCGCGCCCGGTCAGCCGCCGGCGCAACCGCTCGCGCCGCCGGACCAGCCGGCCGCGGACCGCCGACGCCGACAGCCCAAGCTGATGCGCCGCCGTGTCGTAGGTCAAGCCTTGCAAGTAGCAGAGCACGATCGGTGCGCGAAGCCGCTCGGGTAAACCGTCGATCTCCTCGTGGAGGATCTCCCCATCGGGATCGTCCTCCGCTGGGAGATAGGTCTCGGAGGTCTGCTCAGCAACGCGCTCGGTGAGCGCGTGCCGGCGCGGCGGTCCGTCGGGCGCGCGTGGCGACGCGTTGTGCGACCCCGAAGAGCCAGCTTGCGACCGATCCGCTCCGGCGGATCGACTTGGCCCGGTTGGCCAGGACCAGGAAGACGGCCTGGAAGGCATCCTCCGCGTCGTGGGCGTTGTGGAGAACGCTCCGGCAGACGCGCAGGACCATCGGGCCGTGCCGGATCACCAGTTCCTCGAACGCCGCCTCCGCGGCGTCATCGCGTCGGGAGATGATCTGGTCCAGGAGCTGCGGATCGGACAAAGTCCCGACCGCTCCCACATGAAACAGTCGGTGTACCTGCCGGAACACCCGTTCCGAAGGGCCGCTCGCCATGGCTTCCGATCTCCTCGGTCGTTGGTCTCCTGGGAGTAGTACCCGCTCGCCGGAGGTTCGTCACGAGGTTTTTTCGGGATGAACGCGACTCCGCGACTCCGATCCGGCGTCGAAGCCATCGGCTCCGCGGTGCCCATGGCTCAGCGACGCGAAAAGGCTGTCTCGGAAGGTCTTTGTAGGGTGCTCTGTGAGCACCGATCCGGCGGACTTTGCCGAATTCGGTGCTCGCGGCGCGGGCGAGCCGCAACCAATCAGAAGAGATTCACCACAGAGGACACAGAGGGCACAGAGAAGATTTCTTCGATGGATTCTGTCGATGCAACCTCTTGCACCTTGAATCGTTATGAAATCTTGCCCGCCTTACAAGATTTTGAGGGTTAAGTAGTACAGAGCACCCTACAAGACGGGCGGTGAGGCGCGGAGGGGGAGACCGTCGGGAGTGAAACCTCGCGAAGCGAGGTGATTGGACCAGCTCCAATCGCTCAGGAAGAACTTCTTGGCCGCTTCATAGCCGCGAGCGTAGAGGCGATCCTTGTCGTCAGCGGTCAGGTTGAACGCCGTCGCCGTGATGTTCAAGCCGGTCAGGTTGATATTGATCACCCGGCCGAGTTCGTGGGCCTGGAGGAAGAAGCGGTCATGAGCGAACCGGATCGTGTTGATCAGTCCTCCGAGGATGTCGGCAACATGGCTGACCTTCGGTACGGGTTCCTTGTTGACGAGGCGGAACCCGAATGTCGGGTGGCGCGGGGCCTGACCGGGCGGCGCGTCGTAGATCCAGAGTGGGAAATTGCTGGTGATTCCCCCGTCGACGATGACGCTCTCGGCCAGGATTCCTGGCTCGAAGAAGAACGGGATGCTCATCGAGAGCTGCACGGCCCGGCTGACCTCGAATTGAGTGGGCGCCGCTCCTTGAACGGAGACATCCTGGTTATAGGGTTCGAACGCGAGCGAGTCCGGGAGGACCAGCATCAAGCCGCGACTGATGTCGGAAGCGACCACCTTCAGCTTGTGGCCATTGGCCTCGATGTCGGCGAATCGCCGGATCCCTTTCGCCTCCAGAACCTCGGTCATCCACTCCTGGAACGGTTGCGTCGAATAGATGCCCATCTGGCGGGAGATCCAGAGGGCTATGAGCAGTCGAGGCAATTCGTTGCCGAGATCCTGCGACGGATCGCCTGTGCGAATGAACGGGCTGGTCCTCGTCGAAATAAACCTGGTGTAATCCAGCGTGCCGATCTGTTCGTCCAGCTCGTCGAGGGTGTAGTCGGCGGCGAGCAGCGCCGCGGTGATGGCTCCGGCGGAAGTCCCCGCCAGCGAGGCCCAGCGCAGCCCGACCTCGTCGCAACACCGCAATGCCCCCAGGAAGGCGATGCCCAGGACTCCCCCGCCCTCGAACACCGCGTCGGCCTCGAGTTCGTCCGACGAGAGAGGATGGAAGTTCCGCGAGATCGCTTGCCTGTCCGCATCGGAGAGGCGCAGATTCAGGCGCTCGCGAACCGCATGCGGGTTCTTCTGTGGCCTAACCGATTATGTGGTGTCGGGTGTCTCTCTCTCGGAATCTCGCCGGTTTTCTGATTCTCTGCGCCACATAGTAATTTTCGTCCTAGGCTGGAGTCGAACCGTTCCTCTTCCTTTCACCTTGCGGAGGTTCGACAATGTTCGAGCAACTGTTCGAGAAACCACATGCGCTAGCACGTCATCATGATGGCCCGCTGTTCCAGGAACGCCTGTCCTTCCTCACCAAACTCGCCGATCGAGGTGTGTCGCGTAACGTCCTTCGGTCCAGCGCCCAAAGACTGCTCGTGTTCATCCAGTCTTACGGCCTCGTCACACGCCCGAATCGAATCATCACTCGCGACGAGATCAAGAGGAAGTCCGCCGACCGTCGAATTTGTTCACTGGCCACTCGATGGCTCCGCTTCCTTCAGCGCTTGGAAGAACATCCGGCTCCTGCCAGTCCGTACGCGGAGAAGATCAAAGCCTTCGTTGACTACATGGAACAGGAACGAGGTCTTTCGCCCGTGACCATCCGCAATCGTCGCTGGTTGATCCCGCGCTTTCTCAACCGGCTGGGCAACGCCAGCGGCTCTCTTCGGGAGATCACTCCGAATCAGATCGACGAGGCGCTCAGCGAGATGGTCGGCCAAGGAGGTTATGCACGCGTCACGATTCAGACCTGGGCTGGTGAACTGCGTGCCTTCTTCCGCTACGCAGAGACGCGCGATTGGTGCCGCAAAGGTCTGGCCGCTTGCATCCGCGGCCCACGTCTCTTCGCTCAGGCGTCATTGCCTATCGGCCCATCTTGGGACGAAGTGCAGCGGTTGTTCACGATGACCGAAGGCGATCGGCCGGTCGACATCCGCGACCGCGCCATTCTCATGCTGCTGGCGATCTATGGCCTCCGGGCTGGGGAGGTCAACCGCCTGCGGCTGGAGGACTTCGACTGGGAATGTGAGTTGCTCACGGTCATGTCTTCCAAGATGCGCCGCCAGCGAACCTATCCCCTGACGCGCTCCGTAGGCGATGCCGTCCTGCGTTACCTCAAAGAAGTGCGGCCACGTACGTCACATCGCGAGCTGTTCTTGACGCTGCTCGCTCCGCTCAGACCGTTGCGCCATGCGTTGTGGCCCATCGTCGCCAACCGCTTGCGCTCCTTGAACGTGTCGCTTCCACACCACGGGCCACACGCTCTCCGCCATGCCTGTGCCGCGCGCTTGCTGACCGAAGGTCTGTCCCTCAAGGAGATCGGCGATCACCTTGGGCACTCGGATCCCGAGGCGACCCGTATCTATGCCAAGGTGGACGTCGTCGGACTCCGTCAAGTCGCCGACTTCGAGTTGGGAGGTCTGCTATGAACCTTCAGCGCATGATCGAACAATACATTGCATTTCAACAGTCACTCGGGACCGCTTTCCGGACCGACGCGATCCTTCTGCGTGCATTCGGCCGTGCCCTCGGTGCCCGGGCACGCATCACCGGCGTTCGTCCTCAGCAGGTGGAAGCCTTTCTGGGTAAGGCCAGGCCGGTGACCATCACGTGGCACACCAAGTTCCGTCGCTTGCGATCCTTTTTCCACTACGCCGTCAGTCGCGGCTACCTTACCGTCGCACCGCTTCCAACCACGATCCCCAAGCGGCCACCACTGTTCGTCCCTTACATATACTCGCACGAAGAGCTTCGTCAGCTGTTCCAAGTGATCGACGCTGACCAGCGTAAGTCCTCTTTGGAGCCGGCTACCATGCACGCCCTGATCTTGCTGCTGTATGGTGCCGGTTTGCGTTCGCGCGAGGCCGTCGATCTGAACTGCGCCGACGTGAACCTGAAGGACTCCGTGCTGACCATCCGCAAGACGAAGTTCGGCAAGACGCGTCTGGTTCCTTTCGGACCGCAGCTCGGCCATGCCCTGGCTCAGTATGCGGCGCGGGCGCGGGCACCGCGGGCAGAGGCCATGTTCTTCATGACGCGGATGGGTACCCGGGTGAAGCCAGACACGCTTCAGCACAACTTCCGAATCTTGTGCGACCGTGCCGGCATTCGTCGGACCGACGGAACGAACGAGCAACCGCGATTGCACGACCTTCGTCACAGCTTTGCCGTTCACCGCCTGACATCCTGGTATCGGCAAGGCGCCGACGTCCAGCGACTCCTGCAGCATCTGTCCGTCTATTTGGGTCACGTCCATATCAGGCATACCCAGGTCTACCTCAGCATGACGCCCGAACTGCTGCGCGAGGCCGGCCAGCGCTTCGAGAACTATGCCGGAAAGGAGGGGCGTCATGACTGATGTCCTCCTGAGTCCTTGGGTCCGGCGTTTCTTGCTGGAACATCTCGTGGGCGAACGAAACCTGGCCCGCAACACGCAGAAGAGCTACCGCGACACGTTGCAGCAGCTCCTGCCCTTCGCCGCGCGCAAGGCCCGCCGACGGATCGACCAACTCCGGGTGGAAGACCTCTCGGCCGAGCGGATTCGGGCCTTCCTGTGCGACCTGGAAGAGAGGCGAAGCTGCGGACCGACCACGCGCAATCAACGCCTGGCGGCGATACGTTCCCTGGCCCACTTCATCGGTCTGCACAGCCCGGAACACCTCCACTGGTACGGACAGATCCGGTCGATCCCATCCAAGAAGGTTGCCCACCCGCTGGTCACCTACCTTGAGAAGAACGAGATGGACGCCTTGCTGGCGGCGCCGGATCGAGGCACCGTGCAAGGCCGTCGGGATTATGCGGTGTTGTTATTCTTGTACAACACGGGTGGCCGAGCCGACGAGGTCGCTCACGTGCGGATCGTCGACCTCGACCTTGGGGCGACGCCGGAGCGTGACCCGTCCTCGGTACTGATCCACGGCAAGGGCAACAAGTCACGCCGCTGTCCCTTGTGGACCAAGACGGTCAACGAACTGCTCCCGCTGGTTGGCGACCGGGACACTGCGGAAAATGTATTTCTCAATCGAAGGGGACAGCCGCTGACGCGTTTCGGGATTCACGCACTAGTGGAGCGCTACGCGGCGACTCGTGGCCGCCAAGCTGCCTTCGATGGCCAAGAAGCGAGCGAGTCCGCATACGATCCGGCACACGACCGCAACCCATCTGCTGCGGGCCGGGGTAGACATCAACACGATCCGTGCTTGGTTGGGTCATGTGTCGCTGGCGACCACCAACGTATACGCAGAAGTGGATCTGGAGATGAAGGCCAAGGCGTTAGCAAACTGTGAGGTCAAGGAGGAGAAGCCGAAGAAGTCCTGGCGCGAGGACCACGGGCTGATGGAGTTCCTGAAGACGCTGTAAAACGACCCAGCTCACCTGCCGTGGCCCCTTGCAGAACCACGATGTCGCGAAACGCGTATGGCGACCCCGGCCAGGCGCAGTGTCCGGTTCGGCGGCTGCCCGGCTCAGTTACGCTTGAGCCACTTCCAGTTGATGGCCTGCGCTCCTCGAATGACAACCGCCCGCGTCCCGTAATTTGAAACTCGTCAGCAACGGCCCATTGGTCGTCTCTCGCCGTCGTTGACTTCGCCGCAGAATCCGGTGAGGTTAGCCGAGCATCTCGGCAGGCTTGAACTCTACCTCAGCCCGGGCGGCGGGATGACGCTTGAAGTGGGGTCGGCCTCGCTCGAGCCCGGCAACGCCGGCGCGTTCCAGGGTGCCCCGGACGGCACGACACGTCTACTCTTGAAGGCCGACCGACGAATGAACGAATCCGTTGCATGCTGTCGTTAGACCGGGATCATTCGTCCTTCGCGCCGGCTTCGGCCTCTTGTAAGAGTTGCTCCACCGCCACCTCCAATTCTCTGCCTCTGAGGTTTTTGTATCGGATGATCCCCTTGGGGTCTATCACATAGCCAGTTGGCCACCCGCGCACGTTCCATGTCTTGGAGATTGGTTCATTCTTTGCGCTAGCGTCCCACCAGGACCGCCAATTGATTTGGTGCTCTCGTACGGCTCGCTTCGCGGTGTCCCTGTCTTGATCGCCATTGATACCGAGCAGAGCGAACGGTTTCCCCTCAAACCGCTTTACCATGGTACGCTCGTGGGGAACCATGGCCATACATGGGCCACACCATGTGGCCCAGAACGTCAGCACTACGACCTTTCCACGATACTGGGTCAATCTGAACGGCACGCCGTCGAGGTCATCCGCTTCGATCTCGGGTGCCGCTTTGCCGGTGGCAAGCTTCGACAATTCAAAATAGTATGGCCTTGCAGCGTCGGCCAAACGCGCACCAGACGTTTCAACGTCTCCGAACTCGTTGATGAGTCGCTCGAGGAGCGAAATCGCGTCGTCAGTCAGTCGGTCGGGATCCAGCTTCTTCAGGTAGTCTGTCGAGCCTTTGCCGAAGTTCTTCTCGAGCTGTTCGATCCAGCCGGCGTTCATTTCTTGGACTGCTCGTTCGAAGAGCCACTTCTTGTACAGCGCCAGCTCGAAACAGGCCCGCGCACGAGTCTGTCGGTTGGGGCTCTTGTCGAGGTAGGCCCGCAGCCACTTTTCGGCGACCGGCATGGGCCAGACCATCACCTGCATCGCGGTTTCCGCGAACTGGACGCCGTGTAGATCCAGGTGGTCACGCGACAGCATGTTGGCAGCCTTCTGGGCGTCCACTGTAAAACGGCCGTGGCGGACCACAGTGGCGAGCAAATCCACGGCCACGGGCTCCTTCGGATTTCGCTCGGCCCAGCTCACCAGTCTGGCAGCACTCGGAACGGGCTTGGGCCGTTTCTCATCCGCTTTATCGCGCTGTTCAGGGGTCTTGGATTGGCGCAACGCCTTGACGTACTCGTCGAAGTCCTTCGCGTACTGGCTGACCACCTCGCGTGCTTCTTCCCTGAGTTGAGCGTCGTTGTCTTCGACATCACCGCATGCGCGGATTTCTCCCGGCGTACACAGGAGAAGGCTCCCACTGAGGATGACGAGACTTAGCATCGGCCATCTCCATGCGCGCGCGGTACCCGTAAGTCGCAATTGTCGAGCATCCGATCGGCCAGGAGTGGCTTGTCCATCGAAGCCTCCGAAACGAGATCAAAGTCCAGACTGTCATCGGCTCCAGTTTAGCCGGCCAGCATCCCTGCGACAAGAGTAAGGGCCCGTAAATTAATAGGCGTTACAAATGAGGGGTGCTGCGTTATACTCTCGGCATGGGCGCAAACGAAGAGCTCGAGCAGAAATACCGCTTGTTGTTTCCGCACCTGAATGAGCGACAGCAGCACCTGGTCGCTGCAGTCGATGCACAGCAATTGGGGCGAGGGGGTGTTGCGCGCGTCTCCCGCCTTACGGGATTCTCCCGTCCGACCATCTATCGGTCCGTCGAGGACCTGACTCAACCACCTCTGCCCGTCCAGCGAGTACGGCACTCCGGGGCCGGACGGAAGACGTTGGTCGAGCACGACCCCCGATTGGTCCAAGCGTTGGAAGCCTTGATCGACCCTGATACCCGAGGCGATCCGATGTCCCCGCTGCGGTGGACCTGTAAGAGTACCCGCCAATTGGCCCGCCTGCTGACGGCCGAGGGACATCCCGTCAGTCATGTGACAATCGCCCGGCTCTTGCAGGGCCTGCGCTATAGCTTGCAGGGCAATGCCAAGACCAAAGAAGGGAAGCAACATCCTGATCGCGATGCCCAGTTTCGCTACATCCAACGCCAGGGCAAGTCGTTCCTGAGCCGAGGCTCGCCGGTCATCTCGGTCAACACCAAGAAGAAGGAACTGGTCGGGAACTACAAGAATTCCGGGCAAGAATGGCAACCGGAAGGCCGACCCGTCGAGGTCGATGTGTACGACTTCCCCGACCCGGACCTCCCCAAGGCGGTACCCCGCGGTGTCTACGATCCGGGCCTCAACTTGGGGTGGGTGACCGTGGGCTGCTCTCATGATACGGCCAGTTTTGCCGTAGAGAGTATCCGCCGCTGGTGGCGACAGATGGGGCATCCCCTGTATCCCCAGGCAGGGGAGGTGTTGATTTGTGCCGATAGCGGAGGCAGCAATGGGTATCGCATCCGGCTCTGGAAGCTCGAATTACAACGGTGGGCCGACGAGACAGGGTTGGATGTAACTGTCTGTCATTATCCGCCGGGGACCAGCAAGTGGAACAAGATCGAGCATCGCCTGTTCTCGCACATCACCATGAACTGGCGGGGCCGTCCCCTGGTGAGCTACCAAGTCATTGTCAACCTCATTGGGGCGACGACGACTCGAAGCGGGGTTACGGGTACAGGCAGACCTCGACACCGACTTCTATCCCACTAAAGTGAAAGTCACCGATAAGCAACTAGCGACCGTGGATCTGCATCCTCATCGCTTTCACGGGGAGTGGAACTACACGATCAAGCACCGAAGAACCAGTGTGTAACGCCTATTGTTTTACGGACCCTAAGAGATCGGCTCTGGGGGTTGGACGTTAATCGGTGTGGGTCCGAAGCCCACCACAACCCGGACAAGCTCGCTCGTGTTCGGAGAGTTCGATGACGACCGCAACGCGAGGCAAGTGCTCGGGGAGGGTCTGCCGAAGGAGCCAGCGACGACGGCCGGTCTGGCCCAGTAAGACCCGTGCCAAGCTGAATTATGTGACGCTCTGCGCAACCATTCCCGACGAGCCCCCGCGAGGAACGACCCAGGCGCCGCATGATTGCCTGCGCCAGAAGAACCGTTATGTGGTCAACCACATAACGGTTCCAGGACACGACGACCTCGTTCACTCGAAGAAGTCAGGGTCATCCACCGGACGAAGGATACCGGGTCTTTCGCCGTCGGCCCCTGGCACGGCGATCCCGAGAGAGGTTCCTTGGCGCGACGCCGTTCACGGTCGTCGTGGCACGAGCTTCCCTGGTGCTTCGGAAAGGCCCGTTCGTTTCGATGACTTCTGTTCCTGGCCCGGCGCTGCATCCATGTCCTGGGAAGGTCCCGAGCGTCCCTTATCCCCCTTCCACTTGACTTTAACCAAGTATTTCATGGCTTTGCTCTTGTACTCCTCGGATTTCTGGCGATCGACCTCTTCTTCCGACTCCGACCACCTGAGATATGTGATTGCGTCATCAGCATTATCTACATCCTTAATATTAGGATTGACCAGTGCACGTGTGTAATAGGTCCTGCCGATATCCGGTTTGCCCAATCGAAAGTTGAGTTCACCCAGGAACCTGAGTCCCAGGATCCGGTCGTAACGGTTATCCGCGCGCTCAACCGCCTTCTCGTAGTAGTCCCGGGCCTCTTCGAAATGGCCCTCGGCTTCGATCAACCACCCGGCGACGAGCAAGACGGTTGCCGGCGTCCTCGAGGCAAGGTTGCTGATGAGTAGCCGTGCGTGCGATAAGTCCAGGGTGGCCTGTGGTCCGTTTTGGCCGCCGACCGATTCATCGGCCGCCTGATCCAACAGTCGATAGATTTCCCCTATCGTCGATTCGATGGCCTGTTCCCGTAAAGTGATCAGCGAATTGAGAAATGATAGGAGGGCGATGGCAGTGCTGATCAGGCTGATCACGATCGCGGGCTGCCGGTACCATGGGGGCGAAGACTGTCCCGATGAAAGCGGGCCGGCCAATAGAGCGTGGATGCTTGTTTGTTCTTCGGGATTGGGCGTCGTAGCCTCACCTTGTGGATTTGGTTCTGGTTCGCCCATAGCGGCGTTGCTCCTCACCCACGTCGATATCTCCGGACGTTCGGCGTCCCAAAACAACCAGACATCGTCGCACGAGGATCTTATGTTCGCAAGTGCTGACCCCGCGTCGTCAGCGATTTTGTGCGTCGAGCCGACGCGCCCGCCACACGGGTGCCGCTCTTTGCGCAACGATCGGTCGGACGGACTCCAGCGACTCCGAAGAGCCCAACTCGATCGTTCGCCCAGGTGACCACGTTTGACAGGCTCTCGTTCCTCTCTGGTTACCACAGCGCGGCCGAGCCGCAACCAATCAGAAGAGATTCACCACAGCGGACACAGAGGGCACAGAGAAGAATTCTTCGATGGATTCTGTCGATGCAACCTCTTGCGCCTTGAATCGTTATGAAATCTTGCCAGCCTTACAAGATTTTGAGCGTTAGTAGCACAGAGAGGCTGGCGTGAAGGTTGCACGGCCGGCAACTCCCCGGATCGGTTGCGGAGGCGCTCCTCGCGCGTAGGATTTCCGAAGGCGGCGCGCTCCGTGCCAGCCGGCGAGGAGCAACACAGCGGTCAGTCCGGAGATGATCGACGACGGCTCGGGAACCGACGCGCCGCCGACGGTGATCGTCCCCGAGTAGCCCGTCGTGCTACCGGAGCCAAACGTGAGCGGGTTGACGTACCCACCCATCCCACCGTTGGCCGTTGGATCATAGGTATTGAATATCGAGTTCGCGACGTTCACAGTCATCTGGTACTGATCGTTGACGCTGGTCGATTCGGCCCAGATCTTCAAACTCGCCAGCAGCGTGTTGTCAGCCGGGTTCGCGCTCAGACTATCGCCCATCGGAGCGTAGGTGGTCGGCGTGAAGAGACTATTGAAGGACTGATCGGCGACGTTGAAGTCCGGGCCTGGCGAACTGCCTACGGGACTCCCGCCGTTTGATGGCCCCATGGCGTCGATGCTGTCGTTGTTGAAGATGTAGTTTGATGCGGTACTTGGATAGAGGTAACTATAAGTTTGCTGTGTGGATGTGGCGACGCTGGGGTCACTCGCGTTGGCGGCAAATACCAGAGTACCCGATGTACCCGCCTTGGGAGTGATGTCCAGCTCGACCGAGTAGTTGTTGAACGTGTCGGTCGAAAGGCCGGTGAGATAGACATTGACCAGGGCGTATCCCCCCACGGCAACGTTCGTATCCTGAACATAGATCGACAATTCGGCCTGCGCCGGCGTGGTTAACCCGGCCAGGAGTATGGCAAGGCCACCGATTGCGATTCGTTTCATCACGTGAAAGACTCCCCCATAGGTTTTGAAAGTGAATTCGGTCGTTGAACTCTCGAGATCGTCGGACTGCTTACAGGGACGTCTTCCGATGGCGGCCCGCGATGGCCACGGAGAGCCAGTCGTTCTCGGAGGACGCGTCCAGGGTGGTCAGGAGGCCGTCGTCCTGTTCCAGCACCGAGTCGACGGCGTCGGTGCGCGGCGTGGAGATCGGCCGGCTCGGGCCTGGATGTCGTGACCCTGGTCGCGGAGGGTCGGGACGCGACACGGACGGCCCGTCGGTGCTTGACGACCAGATGCTCCCGGCCTCGCCTGGTCGCGCCGTGGTGAGCGGAAGGCGATGCGTCGGAGTTGCCGGTACTCGCCGTGGTGTCCGGTAGCGGAGTCATCGGGCCAACGAGGTTCGCCGGCGCGGCGACGGCCGGGAGAGCGGCTGCGCTGCTGGTGGGCGCCGGCGTTGAGGCCGACGTCCCGCCGGCACCTGATCCACCCGTGTTGCCAAAGCCGGCCAGATACGGGACCAACACACCGGCGACCGGCGAGCCGAGCCCGGTTCCGGCATTGTACGCGGACGCTCCGGTCTTGCGGAAGGCACTGGCCGGGGCCTGGTAAAGGGCCGGCAACGTTTGGCTGGCGCCGTTGAGTGCCGTGCCGCCGGAACGGATCCGCATCCCATCGGCGATCGCGATCAAGGCTGCCCAGACGGGTGCACCCAGACTGGTGCCGCCCATCTCGCTCCAGGGGTCGCCCTGAACGCCCGCGGCGCCGGTCGAGGCATCATAGACCGCCACACCGGCCGCGGGATTGGCATCGAACGCGACGTCGGGCGTCGACCGGCCGCCGCCACCGATCCCGATCTCAACCTGATACGACGGTTCCGATTCATAGGGGCTGATGCCCGATCCACGCGCCGTTGAAGGCTGTCTCGCCGGCTCCGGAGGAACCGAGGGTCAGGGTGGTGCCGCCGACCGCCAGGACGTTCGGCGACGAGGCGGGATAGGTCACGGCCGAGCCGATGTCGCCGGTCGCCGCCACGAAGGTCACGCCCGGGGCGTTGAAGTCGCTGTCGAGCGCGGGATCCACGGGCGATACGCCGTTGCTCCAGCTCATCGACACGACCGACACGCCGCTGAGCTTCGCGGCGGCATCCGCGCCGGCGAGCAGGTCGCTGAGGTTGCCCGAATCGGCTTCGATGACGACGATACTGGCCGCCGGCGCGATCGCGTGCGCCCATTCGACGTCGAGATCCTCCTCTTGATTCCACACGCTGATGGACTGTCCCGGTGAGAGGCCCTGCGACCCAGGAAGCGGGGCCGCGGCGCCGTTCTGGTCGAGGACCTGGAGACTCGGTGGCGCGGGGAGCCCGAACTGGGTGTCGAACTGCTGGAGGTTGCCGGCCAGGCCGGGGTCGTCGTAGGCCACGACGATCGCGATGGTCTGGCCCGCGCCGCTCCAGCCCGCGGGAACCGTGCCGTTGACGATCGGCGGCAGGTCATAGGCCGCGCGGATCTGGTCGGGTGTGAAGCCGACCGGTGCCGGAGGTGTCGGTGTCGGGCGCCGGAGTTGTCGGTGTGGGCGCCGGAGTTGACGTAACCGGGCTGAAGGGATTGCCGGTTCCCGTATTGGTCCCGCTGGAGCCGTTCCCCCCGGTTTCCGATATCGCTGCGACCGAGACGCTGCCGCCGCTCACATAGAGGCCGCCCCCACTGGCAATGCCGCCCGCGCCGCCCTTGCCGCCGGCGCCGGCGTTACCACCATCACCGGCGTCGCCGCCCTTGCCACCGGATCCGCCGCCGCCGCCGGTTCCACCCATCCCGCCAAGGCCGCCGAAACCGCCCGAGCCGCCGAAGTAAGTGGAACAGCTTGGCGGTGAGGAACTGGTGGCGCTACCACCATCACCACCGGTGGGGTCGCCACCATTGCCGCCGTCACCGCCCTCACCACCTTCGCCGCCATCGCCGCCATTACCGCCATTGCCGCCATTGCCGCCGAGGGAGCCGATGCCACCCACGCCTCCAACAGCCGAATTGTTCTGGATGGAGAGCGTACTTCCGGTCGTAATGGTGAGGGCCCCACCCAGAACGGCAATACCGCCGCCATTGGCTTTGCCGCCGGCACCACCTGCACCACCGGCGCCACCCGCGCCACCCTTGCCGCCCTTGCCGCCATCGCCACCTTTGCCGCCATCACCGCCATCACCGCCATCACCGCCATCACCGCCATCACCGCCATCACCGCCGGCAATGGCACCCGGAGCGCCGTCGCCACCGTCGCCACCCGCGCCGCCATCATCACCCTTACCACCTTTGCCGCCGGCGCCGCCATCCTTGCCATCGGTACCATCCTCGCCCTTGCCTCCCTGGCCACCTTCACCGCCCTTGCCGCCGGTTGCCGTATTACCCGAAACGGTGACACTGGTGCTGACGGTGACCGTTCCTCCGAGGATGGCGAGGCCGCCGCCCGTGCCATTGCCTGCGGCGCCACCCGCGCCGCCCGCTCCGCCGCCGCCGCCGCCACCACCGCCGCCGCCCTTGCCGCCATCGCCGCCGTCACCGCCCCAGCCGCCAAAACCGCCGCCGCCGCCGGCCCCACCACCGCCGCCAACGACGCCCGGACCGCCGTCACCGCCGTCACCGGCATCACCGCCCTGGTTACCATCGCCGCCGTCGCCGCCGTCGCCGCCTTCACCGGCATCGTCGGCGGCCTTGCCACCGCCACCGCCGTCGCCGCCCTTGCCGCCATCGCCACCGGTGGCGGAGTTGCCGCTAATGGTCGAGACCGTGGTCTGGAAGGTGAGCGAGCCCCCATTCACCAGGATGGCCCCGCCGATGCCGTTGCCACCGGCTCCGCCGGCCCCGGCGGCTCCGCCGGCTCCGCCACCACCGGCCGCACCACCCGCACCACCCTTGCCACCCTTGCCGCCCCAGCCGCCCGTGCCGCCGGCACCACCGCCGCCACCACCCGAGGACGTCGCACCGGTGGCACCATCGCCGCCGCTGCCACCGAGCCCACCGTGGCCGCCATCGCCGCCTTTCCCTGCCGGGGCACCATTGGCGCCATCGTTGCCATCGACGCCGTCTTCGCCATCGCCACCATTACCGCCGATCGCCTGGTTCGACTGGAACGTTCCACCAGTAATGGTGACCTTGCCCTTGGCGATATAGAGGCCGCCGCCGGAGCCATTGCCGCCGGCGCCGCCCTTACCGCCGGCGCCGCCCTTGCCACCTTTGCCGCCGCCACCGCCGGCGCCGCCGGATCCGCCCTTGCCGCCGGTCCCACCCGCACCGCCGCCGGAGCCTGGTGCGCCTGAGAAGGAGCCATCGGGACCGTCGCCGCCATCGCCGCCGTCGCCGCCCTTGCCGCCGGATCCGCCCGTGCCGCCCATGCCTGGGAAGCCGCCTTGCCCCGCGGCGCCGCCGTCGCCGCCGTCGCCGCCCTGTGCGGTATTGCTCGTGAAGGTGGCGGAGGTCAGCGTCACGGTGCCGTTGGCAACATAGATCCCGCCGCCGTTCCCCTTACCGCCCTTACCGCCGGCCCCGCCGGCCCCGCCCGTGAGGCCGCCGCCGCCCTTGCCGCCCTTGCCGCCCTTGCTGCCGGCGCCGCCGGCCGAGCCCGAGCCGGAGAGCGACGTCGTGACGGGGGTCGTGGTCGTCGTTGAGCCACCACCGCCGCCGCCCTGGCCGGGGGACCCTCCGATGCCGCCGGCGATCCCCGGGCCGCCGCTATTTCCCGCCCCACCGGGCGCGCCACTGCTCCCGTCGGCCCCGTTGCTTCCCGTGGCGCCATTGCTCCCTGCACTGCCGTTGACGACGGGAATGGCGATGCCGGCGCCGGCGCCGCCCTTGCCGCCCTTGCCGCCCTGTGCCTTGTTGCCGGTGATCGAGGAACTGTTGACATTCACCGTGCCCTTGGCCACGTAGATGCCGCCGCCCTGGCCATTACCGCCGCTGCCTCCCGTGCCGCCTTTGCCACCGTTGCGGGCGCCGGCGCCCCCCACGCCGCCATCGCCGCCGATGGCCTGGTTACCGCTGATCGTGGAATTGGTGATATTCAGCGTGCCCGAGGCGACATAGATGCCGCCGCCGTAGGCATTGGCGCCATTGCCTCCCTTACCGCCTTGCTTGCCCGCTCCCGTTGCGGCCGCGCCCGCGGCACCGGTGGCCCCCACCGCGCTGTTGCTCGCGACCGACACGCTGCTCATCGTCGCCGTGCCGCTGTCGATCAATACGCCGCCGCCCTCGGCGGTGCCACTACTGGTCGCCTTGCCGTGCTCGATCGCCATGTCCTTGAAGATCACCGTGACACTCGAGGTGATCTGGAAGACCCGCGTGGCGCCGCCGCCATCAGCGACGGTCTGTCCCGGGCTCGTGCCCTCGCCGATAATCGTCAGCGTCTTGTGGGGCACGGCGCATGTTGAGGCTCTCGATGACCAGGTCCGGGACCGCGTAATCGCCGGTGGGCACGTCGATCGTGTCGCTGGTATTGCCGTCCTCTTCGGCACTCATGATGGCCGCGACCAGGTTGAAGCCGCCGGCGGGGGTCGCCACGAAGGAGGAGCCAGGTTGCCCGGCGATCATCGCGGCGGGGATCGCGTCTGTCGAGAGGGTGCCCAGCAGCGAGGGATTCAGCGCCTGCCCCTTCGACGCCGTGGCCAGGCCCAGGTCGAGTGTGGTCACTGAGCCGTCGCCGTTGACGTCGGCGTTCAGCGGCAGCAAATGCGGTGACAGTCCGTTGATCTGCGTCGCGATCGCCGTGGAGGTCTGAAGGATCGTGGACGCGATCGCCGTCGAGGACTCGCCGCGCGCCGCGGCGATCTCGGTCAGATCGGTCTGGGTCACCGACCCGTCGCCGTTGACATCGCCCAGCAATCGATAGAAATGCAGGACCGTGGGGGACTGTCCCGGCACCGTGACCGTCAAGGTGTAATAACCGTTGGCTGTCGTCGTGTTCGGGCTGCCGCCAAGACCGTTGGCGCCGAAGTCGATCTGGATGACGTTGTTGGTCACCGTCAACACACTCGACGACAGTGAGACTGAGACCGGCGTGCCGTTGTTATTGAGGTTGTTCTGCGTCAGCGTGATGTCGGATGAGGAGTTGCTGACGATCGTGCTGAGCGTGCTGCTCGCCTCGTTGAAGTCGATGGCGAGATAGCGGATGAACGACCGCTCGACGGCGCCGTTCTCCACGGTCAGGCCGGCGACCTGGAGCTGCGACGGCTGGACGAAGGTCAGGTCGCTGAACGTGACGTCGGGCGTGGTATGGGGCGATTCCTGGAGGCCGGCCGCGTCGATCCCCGTGCTGGAGAACGCGTAGGTATGGGACGAGCCGAAGTCGGCGGAGGGGATGACGTAAGTCGCGGCGGCCGAATAGGTCCCGGAGCTGTTGGCCGGCCCAGCGGGGATGGGCGCGCTGATCGGCGACGCCGTCCCGCCGTCGATCGAGACCCAGACATCGAAATAGGCCAGCCCGCTGCCGCCCGCGTCGGTCCCGGTGAGGTTGAGGGTGAAGAAGCCGTTGCTGTCAGCGCTGCTGGAGGTGGCGACGGCGGTGACCGGCGTGTTGAGGTCGGGCAGGTCGGTGCTGGCCTCGATCTTCGGGGCGTAGGGCTCGGTATTGCCGGCGTTGTCGGTGGCCGTGCTGTAGAAGGAGTAAACCGTGTTGCTCGTGCCGGTGTAGACGGCCGAGGCGGTATTTGGGTTCCCGCTGGTGGGCGAGACAGTCGTCCAGAAGGTCCAGGCGCCGCCGTTGATGGAGACGTAGATGTTGAACGAGGCGATGTCGACCGTCGGGCTGCCAACCGGCTCGGTGGGCACGGTGCCGGTGACCGTGACTGTGAACTTGAGGCTGGTACCAATCTGCGGCAGTGGGCTGACGGTGCTGGTCGGCGGCGTGGTGTCCATCAGCCAGGAGGTCGTCAGCGAGCCGCTGCCGAAATTGCCATTGTTATCCTGGATATCGGCGGCGTTGACCGTCAGTGCGTACAGGCCCTGCGCCGCGGTCAGCTCACTCAGGCCGCTGATCGCGTAGGTGGAGGTCGTACCCGAGACGAGGACCAGCGAGACACCGCTATCGATCAGGTTGGGGCCATCGTTGTCGGTCAAGATGAGCGCGCCGTCGGTCAGGCTGCTGGTGTTGATCGGCTCGCTGAAGGTGACATCGACGGAAGACACCGCCGTGTTCGTCGGATCGGGTGAGACTGACGCAAGCGAGGTCAGCGACAAGGGCGAAACGACGGAGATCGTCGTGTCGGCCGAGGAGTGGAACGCCTCGACGTTCCCCACGTTGTCGGTCGCCTGGCTGATGAAGGAATAGGTGTCTCCGCTCTGGGCCGTGAACGTGGCCGAGGTGAACGTGGTCCGGTTGAACCACACCTTGTACGGGCCGCCATCGGTCGAAACGTAGATCGTGTAATACGCGATGCCCGAACCGCCTGGATCGTCCTGGCCGGACCAGTTGACGGTGAACTGCGTGCTGGCGGTGGTTGCCGGCAGCGCCGCGACGCTGCTGGTCGGCGCGACCGAGTCGATCGTGATCGGATCCTGCAAGGTCGGGTCGACCCCCTGGCTGGGATCCTCATCGTTGACCTGGTCGGTGCTGATGGTGGTCTGATTGTCGAACGAGATGACGGCCACGTTGCGGATCACGGTGCCAGTCGCGAGCCCGGTATTGGGCGTGACCGAGTAGCTGATATATCCCTCGCCGCGGCCGGTACCGTCCTCGGGAGGCAGGAAACCGGTGAGTGCGTCGGGCGGGAGCTGGGTGGTGGGGTCGATCGAGTAGAACTTGGCGTAGATCTGGTCGGTGGCGAAATTGATGCCGGCCGAGACGACGACGTCGAAGGTCTCGCCGTTGTAAGTCATCGGGACGGTGGCCTGGTACGTCTGGCTGCCCGCGGGGATCGACAGGTTGAAGTCGCCCCAGCCGATGCCGGTCAACTGGAACGAGTTGGGGTTGAGGTTGGGATCGAGCTGATCCGTGATCGTGACCTGCTGTGCCGGTGCAGTGGCCGTCGGCGAGTTTTCGAAGTCGATCCGATACGGCAGGACGGTGGAACTGGTGTCGGCGACGAAGCTCGCCGTGCCGTAACCGGCGGGTCCGATCGCGGAGTTGGGATCCTCGGATTGCGGAGCTTTCGTCTGGTTGGGTGGAGGGGGTGGGCAGCAGTTGTTCTGGGGCCCGACCTGATCGGCGCCGTCACTGCCGTCATCGCCGTCGGCGCCGTCATCGCCGTCGTCGCCATCGTCACCCGTGTCGCCGCCATCGCCCGAGTCGCCGGGCGTGCCCGCGACGCCGGCGCTGCTGCCGAGGCCGCCCGAGCCGCCAGTCTCTGTGTTGCCGCTCTGGACGATCCCCGTGACGCCGCTGTTGCTGGGGTTGGTCGATCCGTCGCTGCCGGTCGAGCCATTGCTGGCACTGGAGCCGCTGGAACCCGAAGCGCCCGACGAGCCCGCGCTGCCGCTGGATGGGGTGCCCGGGCTGCTCGGGCTCGGCTCGCTGCCGGTGCCCGTGCTCGAAGTGGAGGGCAGGGGCACCGGGAAGTTGAATGCCGGGGGCGGCGGGGGCACCGTCGTCGCCTGCGGGGACAACGGTATATAAGTGTACTGCTTCAATTGCTGGCTGTTCTGCTTCAAGGAACTTTGATACGTCTCGAGCGCCGTCTGGTACTGCTGCTGGGTTTGCTGGATCTCGGCCGGCGACGTCGTGAACGGCTGGGAAATCGCGGGAAGCTGGAGGCCATAGCCGGGGCCGGTCGATGGCGGAACCTGGAGCGCCGGCAACTGGCTCTCGTCGCCCGAGGGGTCGATCAGGTCGAGCGGACTGTTGCCCGCGTAGATGCGGAAGTTGGTATCGCCGCCGGACAGGCCGGAGGGATCGTTGGTGAGGAACTGGCCGATGGACGGGTCGTAGCTCCGCGCTCCCATGGAATACAGACCGCTGCCATCGGAGGAAACCCCGTACTGGCCGACATACGTGAAGGGATTGGCGGCCGTGCCGGTGCTGGAGAGCAGGCTGCCGAAGGGGAGATAACTATAACTGTCGATCACGTTGCTCGTACCTGGCGAGGACCCGGCGGTCGTCAGGCCGACCGTCGATCCGAGTGCGTCAAAATCGTAGTAGTTCGTCGCCGTGGGCGTGGTCTGGCTGACCAGACCCAGACCGTAGGTGTAGCCGTCCACCAGAGCGCCTGAGGTATCGAACTGAGCCACCAGGTTGCCGGAGCTCGTGGGATCGACCAGGTTGTCGGTCGTCTGCCCGTTGTGAGTCGTCGCGATCACGTTCCCCAGCGCGTCGTACTGATAAGTCCAGGTGTCGGTGGGAGTGGTCACGCCGATGAGCTGATTGAGCGAGTTGTAGGTGTAGGTCGTGTTGCCCGACGGAGTCGCCACGGCGACCAGGTCGCCGTTGGCATTGTAGGTGTAGGTCGTGGTGCCGTCAGGCGAAGTGACCGACGTGTACTCGTTGTCGCTGTTGCTGGAGTAGGTCGACGTTGCGCCGTTGAGGATCGCCTGAGTGCGGTCGCCCGAGGCGTTGTAGGAATACGTGATGCTCTGGTTCGGGATCGAGGCGTTCGTCGAGGCAAACGTTGCGGCGGTCAACTCGCCTGCGGTGTCGTAGGTATAAGTCCAGGTCCCGTCGGATGTGGTCTCACTGGCCACTTGCCCCAGCGCGTCGTAGGTGTAAGTGAAGCTGCTGTTCGACCGTCTTGCCGCCCGCGGCGTAGTTCGTGAGGGAGAGCACGTTGCCATCGGCATCGTAAGTGTAGGTCGTATTAGTCCCGTCTCCATTGGCGGCCTCGGTCAGCTCGCCGAGGTTGTTGTAGGTGTAGGTGATGATGGGGTTGCCGTTACCGTCGGTTAACCCGGCAAGCTGCCCCAGACCGGTGTAGGTGTAGTTGACGGTGGCGATCACGGTCGAGCCCGACATCTCGACCATCTGGGTGCGCTGGCCGTCACTGTAGGTGTACTGGAGCGATGTCCCGTTGGGATAAGAAACTCCGGTGAGATTACCGGCGGCGTCGTAGGTAAGGTTGGTTGTACCGGACGCGTCGGTCGCCGAGATCAGGTTGCCCGCCGCGTCGTAGGAATCGGTCATTTGCGTGCCGTCGGCCAGGGTGACGCTCGTGACTTGTCCCGCGGCGTTGTAGGTGTAATGCGTCACCTGGCCGTTGGGATCGGTCAAGGACAGCGGATCGCCGGTCGCGTCGTAGGTCACGCCCATGACCGACTGGTCGGGATACTGGACGGAGGTCAAGTCGCCCTGGGGGTTGTAGGCGTAGCGGGTCATCGCGCCCTGGGGATCGACCATGCTGGCCAGCAGGTTGTCGGCTCCGGTGTAGGCGAAGTTCGTCGTCTGGCCCAGGGGGTTGGTCTCGGAGGTGAGGTTGCCGTTGGCGTCGTAGGTGAAGGAGTCCGTCAGGCCGGTGGGGCCGGTGACACTGGTCAGGTCGCCGGTGCTGTCATAGGTGGCGAAGGTGATGTTGCCGAGCGGATCGACGTACTTCACCAGGTTCCCCTGGTCGTCGTAGTAATACTTGCGGACGTCGCCGGAGGCGTCGGTCACCGAGATCTCGCCCTCGGAATAGCTGAAGGTCAGCCGATCCTCGTTGCCGTTCTCGGCCAGGATGGTCAACTGCCCGGAGGCGTTGTAGCCGAAGATCTCGTGGCTGCCATCGGGGTTGTAGATGCCGGTCAGCGCATTGAGGGTCTGGAGCCCGGAGTTGGTCACGTAAGTGTATCGAGTGATCAAGCCGTTGACCGACTGGACGGAGGTCAAGTAATGGCCGGTCGGGTCGTAATTGTAATCGACGGAGCGGCCGTCGGAGCTGGTGACCGACTGGATCGTGCCGGCCGAGTTGTAGCTGAGCGACAGCGACGCGCCCGAGTTCGACGTCAGGCCCGTGAGCTGGCCGCTGGTATAGCCCGCGGTGACGCGATTGCCCTGCGCGTCCTGGATGTAATTGAGAGTGCCGTTGCTGTTGAAGGCCTCGGTGGTCCCGTCGGCTTCCTCGAGGAGGAAGTCGCCATTGAATTCGCCGATCAGAGTGCCGTGGTCTCCCGGCTGAGAGAAGTAGGCCGACGATCGGCTGTCGGGCTGGAACACGCGTTCTTGCCCGGAAGGCATGGTGACCGTGACGGTGCCGTCGGAGCCGACCGAGAGGGAATACTGCCAGTTGTCGGTCCAGCCGTAGCCAAGTGGGCCGAGTGTGTTGCGCGTTACCTCGGAGTTGGTGAACTCGCGAGTGAAGTTCAGCAAGTCGCCGGGCGACGCGACCGAGAGGTCGGTCTGGCTGGTGAGGCTGCCGACGGGCGAGAGCCCCTCGGCTTGCTCGATCGAGAATTGCCAGAGCGAGGTCACGTCGGTGACGTCCTCGCCCAGTTGGCCCAGATAGGTGGCGTTATCGTCCATCGCCTTGACGAAGCTGCCCCAGGTGGTGCCGATCTGCGCCGTGAGACTGGAGAAGACGACGTTCCAGGCGGCACTGGACATGCCCGGAGGCTGGAGGCTGGACTGGAGGCTATTCCAGTTGACGGTGGTGGTGCTGTCCTGAGTGAAGGTTTGCAGGCTGAAGTCGAAATTCGATTCGGCGAAACTCCAGGGCTGCTGCATGCCGGCGTAGTAGACCGGTACGGTGACGGACTCACCCGGCTCGAGCACGCCCGGGACCTTGCCGCTGCCCAACAGCTCGATCGTGTTCGAGTAACCGGCGGGCAGTGCCGAGGTCCAGTAGCCGGCGACCTGGAGCGCCGGGTTGAGTGTGAACAGCGGAAGGTTGATGATCGTCTGGCCGCCGATGGTTTCCGGCGGTGCGGAGAGCACCAGGAGTGGCGCCGGGATCGCCTGGCTGCCGGTGTTCGCGTATTGGATGTCTATGATCGAGGAGATGTGCCGCCCCATCACGCCGGGGAGGATCAGGTTGGTCACGAGATGCCCGGCGCCCGGGCTGGTCACGGAGAAGGCGGCCGTCAATTCGGCGGACGTGCCGTCGGCGCGGGTGACGATCACCGAATACAGTCCTTCGGGCACCTTGTTCAGGTCGAACGTGGCGGTGAGCTGGGTGAGCGTATCGATCGAGACGTTCGTGGCCGAATACGAAGTCGGCGGGCCGAGCGTGGGGACGAGGGTCACCGACGTGGCCTGGTTGAACCCGGCCCCACTGAGGGTCAGTGTCGCGGGAGCACCGGCGGCCGAGTAGCCGGGGGAGACGCTGGCCAGTTGCACCGTGCGCGCCGGTGGCCACGATGGTATAGGGGCTGGACGTTCGACGCCGACGCCCCATAGACGAGGAAGTACCAGGTGCCCGGCGCGGCCGACGGAACCAGGATCTGCTGGTCGGCATCGCCCGGCGTGATCGAGCTGTAGGTGTAATTCGACGGCGTCGGCGGTGCGCCGAGCTTGGCGTAGAGCTGGTTGACGGCCCCCTTCGAGCTGTCCTGCAAATTGACGAACAGGGTCTGCGACGAGGGGACGACCACCGAATACAGGGCGGACTGACCGGAGCCTCCCATGGTCCCCTGGTCGATGGTCCCCAGGGTCAGGCTGGTCACGGTGAGCTCGTCGATCTCGAAGGCATAACTGCCGCCGGTGCCGCCGGTGCCTTCGACCGACAGGGTGTAATTGCCGCTGGAAGGGAGGGTGATCAGGCCGGAACTGGTCTGGAGGTTGGAGAACGCGGTGTAGCCACCGGGGCCGGTCAAGCTGAACACTTCGCTGCCATAGCTGGAATTGACCAGGTTGAACTTGACCTGCTCCCCGGCCAACGCCGAGAAGGTCCACTGATCGATGCCGAACGCGCTCGAGAGCGTGCCGACCTCGGTCTGGCCCAAATTCAGTGGTTGGATGTGTGGCGTGACATCGTAAACCGCCACCGTGTAGTTGCCCGTCGCGGTCGAGCCGCTGGGCGCCGAGACATCGAGCGTGTAGATGCCGTCAGTATTGAACGTGATCCCGCTCAAGGTCACGATCGAGCCGTTGGAGGTGCTCCCCTGGGCCAGCACGGTGCCGAACTGGTCCAGGAGCTCGACCGACACCGTGCCGATCTGGGGATTCAGGGCCGGGTTGGCACCGGAGCCGCCGGGATTGACCGCGATGGTCACCGTCTCGGCCGACCGGCCGAAAAAGGTCCACTCATCGATCGCGCCGGGCGCAGTCAGGTCGCTGGCCACGGGCGTGCCGATCTGAAGCGTGCCGCCGCCGGGTATCTGCGTGACCGTGCCGTTGATAATGCTGCCGGAGATCACCGCCCCGCGGACGTACATGTGCAGGCCGTTGAGGTCGAGCGTGGCGCCCGCCGGGACGATCAACCCATTGGCGTAGACGGCCTCGGCCCCGGTCCCGGTCGAATTGTGGGCGTTGTCCACCAACTGCAAATACGTGCCCGACGTCAGGGTGATCGTTCCGTAGGCGAAGTTGTTGACGAACCCCGCCTGCTCGGCCCCCAGGTCGGCCGACATGGCTTCCAGTTGCTGGGCCTCGGTCGTATTGTCGAAGACCACGGTCCCGATCGGAGTGAAGCGGTCGGCGTTGGTGGTATTGCCGATCAGGTCGCCGCTGATGTTCAGCGTGGCCGCCGGCGTGAGCTCCAGCACGCCGGAGCCGTCGACTTCCAGCGATCCGTTGAGGGTGACCTTCGCATTGTCCGGGATCACCAGGCTGCCTTGCTCGACCAGGGTGCCGGTCGTCACCGTGATCGACGCGCCGGTGGTCACCGTGAAGGTCTCGCTCGGCGTCAACGGGAACGTGACGGTCGGGTCGAGGGTCAGATTGACGTCGGTGAAGCTGGTCAGGTTCGGATCGATGACCGAGGCGCCGTTGGTGACTTGCAGGCTGGCGTAATTGCTATTGCCGGCGAAACTGGCCAGCGATGACAGGTCGATCAGACTCCCCGAACCGCCCGGGCCGCTGGTGCCGTCGGACTCGATCTGCACGTAAGGGCTGGTATCGGTGATCGTCGCCAGCAGCGGGATCAGAACCTGGCCACCCTGGAGCGCCCAGATATCGAGGATGCTGTTGAGTGTCCCGAGGGACGTCAACTCCGGAAGGCTCAGCACGGTTCCACCGCCGGTGGCCTCGAGATAGGTCGTATCGTAGCCGTTGGGATTCGAATAGCTGGTCAAGGCCGTGAGGGTGACCGCGGCGCCGCCGCTGAGGTTGATGGTCGAACCGTCCAGATCGGTCAGGAGGTTGAAGGTGTACGAGCCCCCACTGATGTTCATGCGACTGTTGGTGAACGTGGCCCACGAACTGGTCTCCAGCGTGGAGCTCCCATCAATCGTCACCGTCACGCCGTTGAGGGTCGTCAGGCTGCCGTCAGAAACCGTGGCGCCGCCGGTGACGCTCAATTCGCCGTAGTAGCTTACGCTAAACGAGGTGAGCGCCGGCAGGTCGATCTCGCTCCCCGTCCCTCCCGCCAGGACGAGCGCATACTGCCCGGAGATCGAAGTCAGCGCCGGCAAGCCGAGCACGCCCACCGATCCGGAGCCGTAATACGTTTCGGTGGTATAGTCGTAGGAGGTGTACTGGTCAGCTTGCAGGTATTGGTAACCGTTGTTGTTGGTGTAGGTGGTGACGGCGGGGAGGGTCAGGCTGCCGCCGCCGTACACGTAGAGGCTCGAGCCGTCGATGTCGCTCAGGTTGGTGAAGGCATTGTCGGCCGTGGCCGCGCCGAGGTCGGCGCGTAGTCGCCCGCCTCGACGGTCAGGCTGCCGTTGGTGAGGGTGGTCCACTGGCTGACGGCGAGCGTGCCCGAGCCATCGAGGGTCACGGCCACGTCGGTCAAGCTGGTCAGGTTGCCGTCGTTGACCGTCGCGCCGTTGGTGACGCTCAGCGCACCGTCATAGGAGAGGTCGAACGAGGTGAGCGCCGGCAGGTCGATCTCGCTCCCGGTGCCCAAGGCCAGCACATGCACGTACTCGCCGGAGATCGACGTCAAGTTGGGAAGGCTGAGCACCCCGACCGTGGGCGTCTGACCGTAGTAGAGATTGGGCTGATATGCCTGTAGATATTCGTAACCATAATTGTTATCGGTGTACGAGTCCACGGCAGGGAGGGTCAGGCTGCCGCCGCCGTACACATAGATGCTCGAGTCGTCGATGTCGCTGACCTGGGCGAACGAGTTTGCCGAGGTGGCCGCGCCCGCGGTAGGCGCGTAGTCGCCGCCGGTGATCGACAGGCTGCCGTTGGTCAGGCTGGTCCACTGGCTGACGGCCAGCTTGCCGGTGCCGTCGAGGGTCACGGCCACGCCGGTCAAGCTGGTCAGGCTGCTGTCATCGACCGTCGCGCCGTTGGTGACGCTCAGCGCACCGTCGTAGGAGAGGTCGAACGAGGTGAGCGCCGGCAGGTCGATCTCGCTCCCGGTACCCGAGGCCAGCACCTGCACGTACTCGCCGGAGATCGTAATCAAGTTGGGCAGGCTCAGTACCCCGACCGTGGGGGTCTGACCGTAGGGCGGATTGGGCTGGTATGCCTGTAGATATTCGTAACCATAATTGTTATCGGTGTACGAGTCCACGGCGGGGAGGGTCAGGCTGCCGTTGCCGTACACATAGATGCTCGAGCCATCGATGTCGCTGAGTTGAGGGAATGAGTTTGCCGAGGTGGCCGCGCCCGCGGTGGCGCATAGTCGCCGCCGGTGATCGACAGGCTGCCGCCGGTCAGGCTGGTCCACTGGCTGACGGCCAGCTTGCCGGTGCCGTCGAGAGTCACGGCCACGCCGGTCAAGCTGGTCAGGCTACTGTCATCGACCGTCGCGCCGTTGGTGACGCTCAGCGTACCACCGTAGGAGAGGTCGAACGAGGTGAGCGCCGGCAGGTCGATCTCGCTCCCGGTGCCTGAGGCCAGTAACTGCACGTACTCGCCGGAAATCGATGTCAAGTCGGGCAGGCTCAGTACCCCGACCGTGGGGGTCTGCTCGTAGGAGGGATTGGGCTGATATGCCTGTAGATATTCGTAATTATAATTGTTTTCGGTGTAGGAGTCCACGGCGGGGAGAGTCAGGCTGCCGCCGCCGTACACATAGATGCTCGAGTCGTCGATGTCGCTGACCTGGGCGAACGAGTTTGCCGAGGTGGCCGCGCCCGCGGTAGGCGCATAGTCGCCGCCGGTGATCGACAGGCTGCCGTTGGTCAGGCTGGTCCACTGGCTGACGGCCAGCTTGCCGGTGCCGTCGAGGGTCACGGCCACGCCGGTCAAGCTGGTCAGGCTGCTGTCATCGACCGTCGCGCCGTTGGTGACGCTCAGCGCACCGCCGTAGGAGAGGTCGAACGAGGTGAGCGCCGGCAGATCGATCTCGCTCCCGGTGCCCGAAGCCAGCACCTGCACGTACTCGCCGGAGATCGACGTCAAGTTGGGCAGGCTCAGCACCCCGACCGTGGGCGTCTGACCGTAGGGCGGATTGGGCTGGTATGCCTGTAGATAGTCGTAACCATAATTGTTATCGGTGTAGGAGTCCACGGCGGGGAGGGTCAGGCTGCCGTTGCCGTACACATAGATGCTCGAGTCGTCGATGTCGCTGACCTGGGCGAACGAGTTTGCCGAGGTGGCCGCGCCCGCGGTGGGCGCATAGTCGCCGCCGGTGATCGACAGGCTGCCGTTGGTCAAGCTGGTCCACTGGCTGACGGCCAGCTTGCCAGTGCCGTCGAGGGTCACGGCCACGCCGGTCAAAGTGGTCAGGCCGCCGTCGTCGACCGTCGCGCCGTTGGTGACGCTCAGCGCACTGCCGTAGGAGAGGTCGAACGAGGTAAGCGCCGGCAGATCGATCTCGCTCCCGGTACCTGAGGCCAGCACCTGCACGTACTCGCCGGAGATCGTCGTCAAGTTGGGCAGGCTCAGCACTCCCACGGTCGGGGTGCCGCTGTAAACATCAGGTTGGTATGCCTCTAGATATCCATCCTCATAGTTATTGTTCGTGTACGTGTTGACGGCGGGGAGGGTCAGGCTGCCGTTGCCGTATACGTAAATGCTGGAGCCGTCGATATCGCTGAGTTTGGCGAAGGAGTTCGCCGAGGTGGCCGCGCCCGAAGTGGGTGCGTAATCGCCCCCAGTGATCTTCAAGCTGCCGTTGGTCAAACTGGTCCAATGGCCGACCGCGAGTGTGCCCGTGCCGTCCAGGGTCACATCCACGCCTGTCAAGGTGGTCAGGCCGCCGTCGTCGACCGTCGCGCCCTGGGTCACGCTCAGCGCAGCTTCGTCCGAGTAGGTCGAGGCGAATGAGGTGAGCTTGGGCAGGTCGATCTGGCTCGATGATCCTGCCGCCTCGATCTGAACTGCATAAGATCCGCCGATCGTGGTCAGGTTGGGCAGACTGAGGATGCCGCCCGCGGTGGTGTCGGTGACCTGGAAGGAATCGTCGTCGTAGTTGTATTCGTTGTTGGTGTACGAAGTCACCCCAGGCAGGCTCAAGCTGCCGCCGCCGGAGACGTACAGGCCCGAGCCGTCGATGTCGGTGAGCTTGGCGAACGAGTTGTCGGCGCTGGCCGCGCCCGTGGTGGGTGCATAGTCGCCCCCGGTGATCGTCAAGTTGCCGTTGGTCAGTGAGGTCCATTGCCTGACCGCCAGCTTACCGGTTCCATCCAGGGTAACGCGCACGTCGGTCAGGTTCGTCAGGCCGCCGTCGTCGATGGTCGCGCCCTGGGTCACGCTCAGTGAATTCTGGTAATAGTAGTAATAACTGGAGCTCAAAGTGGTCAGGGCGTGCAGATCGATCTCGCTCTGTGACCCGGCGGCATCGATGTTCACGCCATACGTGCCGGAGATCATCGTCAAGCCGGGCAGGCTGATGACTCCGCCCGCGGTGGTGTCCGTCGCTCCGAACGTGGTGCCGTAGTAATATTCATCGTTGGCATAACTCGTGATGCTGGGGAGGGTCAGGACCGCGCCGCCGGAGACGTACAGGCTCGTGTTGTCGATGTTGGTCAGGGTCGCGTCGTCGAACGTGCCCCCCGTGATCGTCAGGTTGGAATAGTTCAGCGTGGCGAGTTGACCGACCAGGAGCGTGCTCGAACCGTCCACCGTGATCGACACGCTCTCGAGACTGGTCAGGCTGCTCAGGTCGACCGTGCCGCCCTGGAGGGCCTCGATGGTCCCGTCGTACGTCCCGAAGCTCGTCACCGCCGACAGGTTGACCAGGCTGTTGTCGCCGATGGCCTGGGCGCCGACCGATGCATAATCATCATCGTAGATTGAAGTCAAGGCCGGCGCCAGTACCTGGCCGCCGCTCGTGGCCTTGAAGTTCAGATCGTTGCCGTAGCCCCCGACCGCAGCCGCGCCGATGCCCGTACCCGTGCCCGTGCCCGAACCCAGTCCCGAACTCGATCCCGACGTCTGGACGTTCCCCAGTTGAGGCAGGCTGAGCACGGCGCCGGAGCCGGAAGCCGAGAAGGTGATGTACCGTTCCTCCGAGTTGTAGGACGTCACCCCGGGGAGGGTCAGGATGCCGTTCGAGACGTAGAGGCCCGATCCATTGATATCCGTGAGGTTGGCGAACGACGCCGACGACGTGCCGGAGGTCGGCGATGAGTACTTGCCGCCCAGGATCGACAGCTCACCGTCGGTCAGGCTGGTCCATTGCCGCGTCGCCAGCTTGCCGGTCCCATCGAGCTGGACGGTCACGTTGTCCAGAGTCGTCAGCGAACCGTCGAGGATGGTCGCGTCCTGGGTCACGCTCAGGGTCCCACCGCGGGGCGTGTCGAGCGAGCTCAGTGCGGAAAGGTCGATCTCACTCCCGGTGCCCGACGCCGAAATCGTCATCGAGCCGCCGGTTCCATCGATCGTCGTCAACGTAGACAGGTCGAGCACGCTGTTGGTGCCGGAGACCTGGAAGGTTGTGTCCCAGTAGTTGGTGTAGCTCGTCACCCCCAGAACCAGGTCGCCCCCGCCGGAGACATACACGCTCGTGCCATCGATGTCGGTCAAGCTGGAGAACCACGATGGCCCCGACGAGGTGTAGTTGCCTCCCTCGATGGTGATGCTGCCGCCGGTCAGCGACGTGAACTGGCCGATCGGAAGGTTTCCTGTGCCGTCCAGCGTCAAGTAGAGGTTGTCGATGCTGGTCAGGTTCGGGTTCAGGTCGACCGTGGCCCCGTCGGTGACGGACAAGCCCTCGTTATACGTGCCAAAGCTCGTGAGGCCGGACACGTCGATCAGGCTCCCCGTGCCCGAGGCGACGATGCTCACGCCGTTGCCGGTGATCGTGGCCAGGTTCACCAGGCTGAGCGTGCTGTTGGAACCCTGGACCTGGAGCGACTCACTGAACGGATACCCGTTGTTGGTATAGCTCGCGACCAGCGGCAACGACAGGCTGCCGCCTCCTTCCACCAGGATGCCCAGGCCGTTGATGTTCGCCAGGTTCGGGAACGCGTTCGAGTCATCGACGCCGTTGATGGTGAACGTGCCGCCGGTCAAGGCGGTGAGCTGGGCGAGCGGCGTGATGGTGCTGGTCGCATCGATGTAGACGTTGGCGCCGTTGATGGTGGTGAGGTTAGCATTCAGATCGATCGTGCCGCCGTCGGAGGCGCTCAGAGCACCGCCGGCCGGGTTGACGTCGAACGTGGTCAGACTCGAAAGGTTGATCGTGCTGCCTGTTCCATCGGCCGCGACATTGACGCCGTCGCCGGTGATCATTGTCAGGTTGTGCAGGTCGAGCGTGCTGCCGCCGTTGGCGAAGAAGGGAAGCCCATAGTTCACGCCGGCGCTGTTGGTCTCGCTGGTCACGCCTGGCAGCGAGAGGCTGGCGCCGTTCTCCACGTCCAGCGACGAGCCGTCGATGTCGGTCAGTTTCGAGAAGGCGTACTTCCCCCCCAGGACGGTGAGGCCGCCATCGGTCAGCGAAGTGAGGTTGTTGATCAGCAGGTTGGCCAGATCGCTCGTGTTATCGATTGTGAAGGACACGCCATCGAGGGTCGTGAAGCTGTCGTCCATCGACAACTCGGCGCCGTTGATCTCCGTGATGGAGATGCCGGTGCCGCTGAAGCTGCTGAGGTTGGAGATGTTCAGGCTGCTGCCGGGGCCGTTGGCGGAGAAGCTCAGGCTGGACGCATTATTGAGAGAGGTCAGTCCGGAAAGACTCAGCGAGCCTCCGCTGGCGGCCGAGATGCTGCCGCGCAGGAGCGTGTCGGGGCCGGTGACCTCGAGCGAGGTGCCGGAGATGGTCAACACGCCGCCGTTGACGTACAAGCCGCCGGTGATCGAGTTCGCGGGGCCGGTGACTTTAAGCACCCCGGAACCCGAACTGGAGCCCCCGCCGAGGCTGAGCCGGACGGTGCCCGAGATCAGGTTCGAGGAGCCGGTGATGTCCAGAGAGCCGCCGTCGTTGATCAACACGGTGCCCGAGATCGTATTCGCGGAGCCGAGTACGGCGGCGGCTTCGTCGGTGACGAAAACGCCCCCGAACGTGTTGCCGCCCACGGTGGTCGTGCCGATCTGGTTCCCGGCGACGACGTTCCCGGTCGTGCCCTGGCCGGTCACCTCGATGCCGTACTGGCCGTTTGCCGAGATGATGTTCCCCGCGCCGGCGGCCGCGCCGCCGATGGTGTTGTTCGACGCGCCGCGGTCGATCTGGATGCCGCTCCAGGTGTTCCCCAGAGCCTTGGACCCGCTCGCGTCGGTCCCGATCAGGTTCCCCTGGACGACCACGCCCGTGACCCCGGCACCGCTGATCCAGACTCCCCAGTTCCCGTTATCCGAGATGACGTTGCCGGCCCCAGGGGTCGTTCCGCCGATCGTGGCGTCCGAGGCGCCATCCCCCGTGTTGCCCCAATCCCCGACGTAGACACCGCTGAATCCGTTCCCCAGCGGTTGAGTGCCGGTGATGTCGGTTCCGATCAGGTTGCCCTGGACGACGTCTCCGGTGGCGTCGATTCCATAAATCGCCACTCCCCCTTCGCCGTTTCCCGAGATGACGTTGCCGGCGCCGGGAGTCGAACCGCCGATCGTATTGCCGGGCCCGGTGTCGCCCAGGAAGACCCCCCAGAGGCCGTTGGGCCGAGCGGTGGTGCCGCTGGCATCGGTGCCGATCGTGTTGCCCTCGATGAGGTTGTCGGACATCCCAGTGCCGCCCGCATAGATCCCATCGCCGGCACTCCCGGAGATGACGTTTCCCTGGCCGGCGCCCGTGCCGCCGATCGTGTTGCCGCTGGCTCCGAAGATGTCGATCGCCCCGCTGTTCCCCGTGATCGTGCTGCCGGTGATCAAGGTTTGATCGCCGAACACCAACACACCCGAAGCGCCAAAGTTGGTGATCCCCAGGCCGACCAGCGCGATGCCGTTGGCTTCGACTTGCAGCCCGTTGGCACCGGAGCCGGCCTGGCTCCCGTCGATGTCGAGGTCCTCGATCGTCACTTCGCCCCGGGTCAAGGCGGGAAGCGCTGAGAGGAGTGAGATCGTGCCGATGCTCGACGAGCTGGGTTCGATGATGTCCGGGCCGTTGGACAAGGGGTCGGAATTGACCGCCTCGATCTCGGCGACAGCGACCCCGTTCCCGAATCGTCATTGTTCTGGACGTAATAGGTCGAGAGGAGCCTTCGATCCTCCAACCACTCGATCCAGGGGAGCGCGTCCCTCTTGCGTGACCGTCGCCGAGAGGAAGAACTCGGATGACTGGCGAGGATCTGCCGTGGGAAGCGGACATTCATGGTCGGTTCCTGATGTCTGGCTCGAAGTGATTCCTGAATCGGCCCCACGCCGCGGCGCGCACAGTGAGCGTCCACCGCCGTCCCTTCTGATCCCCAGCCTCGCAACGGTTCAGGACAAAAAGGGGCGGGCGTTCGTCTCTATGTTGGTAAGCGGTCCAAACTCACCAGTCGGACACTCGCCTTGCGAAAAGTTTCCAATCTTTTGGTCCGATGGCCACGCTTTGAAGCAAACGGGGTAGATCAGAGGATCTGCGCCAGATCATGGACACCTATGAACCACACCAGCTGGGTGTCCCTGTCGCGTTGAGATCCCGTTGACCGTCGCCACCATGCATGGAGTGAAGGCTTGTCGTTGGCCCGAGTCGTCGATCTGCATCCAGATCACTCGGGGTCTCCGCAGACCTGCGCCTTACCCCAGCCATCGGTCCCGATTTGGGAAAAATTTGACAAGGCAATCGGAAGAACACAAAGTCTTTCCAAAAATAACTGTCTACCGGACCCAGACGAAAGATTCAAGGTCTTTGGAGCGTAAGTCTCGCCTCTGTTGATTCATGTCAACATCAGCGATCGGCGCGGGGACATTTTTCACTGCGGAGATCGCGGGGACGAAGATAGAGAAATGTGAAGTCAGACGGGATTCTGCCCAAGGATCAGGAAGAGGCGACACGTTTGCCACCAATTCTCAAAGGGTGTGCGAGAAGTGTGTAGGGTGGGTCGAGCCGCGATTCCTCGCGGCGAGGCCCACCAAAGCCGCGGTGTTCGGTGGGCCTCACGCCGCGTTGCGGCGTTCGACCCACCCTACTACTACTACAGGCTTCTCGTACACCCTCTCACCACGGAACGGGCCAGGAATCACGTCCCGATTTCGCGTTGGCGGTGATCGGCGCGTGTCTTTCGACCTCTGCGTGAACCTCTTCGTCTCCGTGACACTTCTGGGGGCAGCGCCAGCATAAGCCGGCTCGACCCCAGCCATCCCTGGACCTTGGCCGCAAAGCCAGGGGTGGTTGGAGTCGGGCTCCGCGGGCGATGCCCCCAGGGATTCGGAGACGCAATCGCCTCAAGCTCCTGGTTGACAGGCGATTGCAGATTCCAAGACTGTTCACGGCATGGGCAGGAGACCCGCGCAGCGCAGGCGCGGATCGCGACCGGCACGGTCGCCGATCGCGCGCGCTCGCCCGAGTACCGGATCTGGAAACCGGGACCTGGAATCTCTCCTGGATTGCGGTCGAAGGCCGCGGGGCGGGCGGGTCGTCAGCGCCCTGGTGCGGCGGTCAGGAACGCGGCTTTCGCGGTCGGAATGCGCTGCGTTCGGGGGCGGGTCTTGGCGTTGACGGGCTCGGACGATGAGGACGAGGTCGAATCGACGGTCGGAGCAGGGTGGGGCGATCGGGGTCGTTGTGAACCTCGGAGCGGGGTGCCGGCGAGCCGATCGTCAAGCTTGCGGATCGCTCGGAGCTCGATCTTGCGCACCCATTCCCGGGTCACCCCCAGGCGTCGGCCGATCTCCTTGAGGGTCAGTGGCGGCTCGCCTTCCAGGCCGTAGCGTAGGGACAGGATCGCGCGCTCGCGGGCGTCCAGGCGATCCATCCGACGCAACAGGAGGTCGCGTTCATCATCGGCCTCCAGCAGCGAATCGGGCGTGTCGTGCCGATCCACGGAGTCATCCGGCGACCAGTGATGGTCGGTGCCGCTGATGACGCTCTCCAGCTTGAGTTGACGGGCCTGCTGCGCCCTGGCCACCAGGACCTTCTGGGCCTCGCTGAGTCCCAGGGACGACGCGATCTCGTCAAAGCTCGGTGCCCGGTCTGCTCCCCGGCAAAGCTCCCGCTCGGCCCGCCGCCACTTGGTCAACAGGCCCACCATGTGCGCGGGAAGGCGGATCGTCGTCGTCGTGTTGATCAAGGCGTGGCGGATCGCCTGCTTGATCCAATAGCTGGCATACGTGCTGAACCGCGTCCCGAACCGTGGGTCGAACTCCTCGGCCGCCCGGATCAGCCCCAGGTTCCCCTCGCCGATCAGGTCGTCGAGCACGATGCCCCGTCCCACGTAATCCTGCGCGATCTTCACGACCAGCCGCAGGTTGGCCTGAATCATCCGCGTGCGCGCCTCGCGGTCCCCCCGTGCGATCGCCTCGGCCAGCGCACATTCTTCCGTCGCCGTCAACAACGCGTCGTCCTTGATCTCCTGGAGATAAAGCTGGAGAATCGTGGGGACGCCGCAATCCTTCGCTCGGATGCAACTCATCGTAAAAACTCCTGCATCACTTCCGCTGACTGTAGGGGTTAGACCACGATGTCTTGCTTCAGCCCGTCCGAGATCCCCGCCGGGAATCTTTTGCGGGACGGATCCTCTGAGTTTCCACACACGCTCGGCTCACTCGTCGGGAAGCGCCAAAGTCTTTGCTCCTCTCGATCTGGCCCTGGAACCGTGAGCCTGCACTGAGAGTTGCATTCCTCGCGGAAAACCGGCAACAAGGCGGTGCTTTTCCTCAATAACGCATGGGCTTTGCCCTGACCAGCCATACTAACCCGAAGCGACTGCGGGAGATGAGTCAAGCATCCTGTGATCGGAATCGTCGGTCTCTCGCGCCGGCGCGGTGGTCCGGACGCAGGGGATCGGGCAGCGGATTTGCCTGTAGAGCCCCACAGCATCCCCCTCTGATTTCCCCGGGCGCCCCCAACGATCCATCGCATATCTCGTTTTGAGAAATTGGGTTAGGTCAGATTGACTTCGCTTTCCCAGCGTCGTCTACGCCGAGACGGGCGGATCCCCGGCTCCATCCTCGAGGCGATCGTCGCCTCGCCGCGGGAAGGGGGTCGCGCACCAGAGCATCCATCAATCCAAGCTTTCTTCGCGGGGACTTAATAAACCTCTGCATTCGACTTTTGCGCATTTTTCTGCATAATGGTCTAGCATCGTGTCGGGCACGAAGGTTTAATGAGGATGAAGGTATGTGAGATGACGAAGGTTGGCTGATGAGAGGTGAGCGCGGGTGAGGGTGTCTCGACGAGGGATGCCGAGCGTTGAGGAACGTGGGCGAGGAGTTGCCCGCATCAGGACGATCCGTCGTGACGAGGTGGGGGATGGTGAGATAGGCGAAGGGGCCGAGACGGTCGAATGAAGCCCGGGAGGCCCGAGCCGTGAACCGAGAGACCATGGGATGAGGAGTGGTCATGGGTCACGATGACGACTTCACCGAACTGATGAGGCGGGCCCGAACCGATGATCCGGCGGCGATCCGCGACTTCCTGGCTCGGTTCGAGCGCGAGGTGCAGATGATGGTGCGGGCCCGGCTGCCCAAGAAGTTGCGGACCCAGTTCGACTCGGTGGACTTCGTGCAGGCAGTGTGGCAGAGCTTCTTCTCGGACTTGCGAGAGAATCCGCGCGACTTCGCGAACACGGAGCATCTCCGAGGGTTCCTGGCGGGAGTGGTGCGGAACAAGGTGCAGGAGCAGCACCGCCGGCTGACCCGGACGGAAAAATACGACGTGGCGCGCGAGCAAAGTCTGTACATCCGCCGGGGTGACCGGGAGTTCTTGCGCGAGGTGGTCTCTCCGGAGCCGTCGCCCAGCGAGATGGTCCAGGCGGACGACCGGATGGCGCAGATGACCGCCGGGCGGAGTCCGCGCGAGATCGAGATCGTCGAGCTCCGCCTCCAGGGCCTGACCTTCGTCGAGATCGCGGCCCGGACCCGGATGGACGAACGCGCGGTGAGACGGGTCATCGAGTCGGTACGGTCTCGGATGGAGGCGCGCTCATGATCGGGACCTCGCAGCCAGCCACCGCCGAGACGCGCGCTCGTGGGAGAGACCTCGGGTCCTCAAGCCGATCGTGGCGGATCCGTGGGAAAATGGAGGAATCGGGGGCGTTGCCGTCGGATTCGCATCCCTCGAGTTCGGCCGGGACGTCCGTGCCCGCATTCGACGCGCACCGGCAGGTGATCCGGCCGCTGGTCGACGTGTTCACCGAGGCGTGGGAGCAGGGCCGGGTCCCAGTCGTCGAGGAATATCTCGACCGCCTGGCCCCGGCCGATTCGCTGGAGGCCGTCGAGCTGATCTACCGGGAGTATTGCCTGGCCGAGGCCGACGGTCAATCCCCGGACCCCTCGTCGTATCTGACCCGGTTCCCCCGGCACCGGGAGTCGCTGGAGCGATTGCTCCGGCTGCACGGCGAGTGCCCGACCTCGTTGCTGGGCCGTTGGGTCGCGCCGAGATGATCGGAGCGGACCTGCCGGTGGCCGGCGACTCGATCGGACCCTATCTCCTGCGCCGAGAGCTGGGTCGGGGCAGCTTCGCCCGGGTGTTCCTGGCCGCGCAGGCGGACCTGGAAGACCGTCTGGTCGTGGTGAAGGTCTCGACGCAGGTGACGCGGGAGCCCTGGCTGCTGGCTCGGGCCCGGCACGCTCACATCGTCGAGATCATGTCGCACTTTGAGGTGGACGACGGCGCGTTCCAGTTGATCTGCATGCCGTTCTTCGGGGGTGCGACGCTGGCGGCGGTCCTGGCCGCACGTCGGGAGCAGGGCCGCCCGGCGGCATCCGGGCGCGACCTCCTGGCCGATCTCGACGGCGTGGCGGCACCGGAGTATCCCCAAGCCCACCCCGCACGGCCGGCCCGTGAGGTCCTGGCGCGGCTCTCGTACGACCGGGCGATTGCCTGGATTGTCGCGCGGCTGGCCGAGGCCCTCGACCATGCGTTCAACCGCGACGTCGTCCACGGCGACGTCAAGCCGTCGAATATCCTCCTGTCCGCCGACGGCAACCCCATGCTCCTGGACTTCAACCTCGCCCGCGACGGCGCCCCGGCCCGCGACGGCGCCCCGGGCGCTGCCGACCCGGGCGGGACGCTGGCTTACATGGCTCCCGAGCGGCTCCGCGCCCTGGCGGCCGGCGAGGAGGTAGGCCCCGACAAACGCATCGAGCCCGATCCCGATCCGTCGCAGACCGAGCGGGCACCACACCTCGCCGACCTTTATGCCCTGGGCATGATCTTGCTGGAGGCGCTCACCGGCCGTCCGCCCCTGGCGGTGAAGATCCCCGAGGCGCCGGGGCCGGCCGCACGGCGGTTGCACTTGAGATCGGCGGCGGGGATCTATGCGGAGGCGCCGCGCTCGGAGTGCCCGGTCGATCGTCCGCGACTCCGAGCTCGCGGGGGGCCGGCCGATCGCGCCGGGCCTGCGCGATCCTCCAACGATGCCTCGATCCCGACCCGTTCGCGCGCTATCGCCGCGCCTCGGAGCTGGCCGACGACCTGGACCGCTGGCGGACCGACCGGCCGATGGTCTTTACCGACGAGCCGTTCTGGGGGCAGACCGTCCCCCGACGGCTGCGTCGCCATCGGCGGACGATGATGATCGCGGCCGTCTGCCTGCTCACGGCCGGCCTGTTGACGAGGGTCGTCGTCCTGCACGGGTCAAGCCTGGCCCTCTATCAAAAAGCGATCGGTAAGCTGGCCCGGTTGTGGGACAATCCCGACTCGCTCACTTACCGGTCTCAGCCGGCGCAGATCCTCCGCTTGCTGAATCCTGACGATACCTGGGTTGTGGAGGCGGCCCACGGTGTCCTGCAAGATTACGGCATCCTGAGTCCGGATGACGCCTTCCGGGCCGAGTCCGGCAATTGGCGGCAGCGCGACGACGTGCGCCGACTGCCCACGGCCGACCGCGAGGACCTCGAACTCTGGATCATGGAACGCGTTTACCGGTACTGTCGGGCCCTGGAGGAACGACCCGACTCGCCCGGTGACTGGGAACGGGCCCTGAAGATCCTCGACGGGGCCAGCGGCCCGGTACGGACTCCGGCCTTTGCGCCGCTGAGGAACCGGCTGGTCGCCAAGCTTGAGTTTGCCCCCTCGCCGGCCTTGTTCGTCCCGGCGTACTCCTGGCTGGACGAGCACCTGCTCGGCTTCGTGGCCGAGTGCGAGGAGGAGCCCGCGACCGCCGACAAGCCGTCGCCGCGCGAATCGACCGGGGGGTTGGAAGCTCTGAAGAGCGAGGCCCTCAAGAAGCGCCAGGCCGCCGAGCGGGCCCTGGGCCACTACGCTGCCTCGCTGGTCCTCCGTCCCGATTCTTACTGGGGACACTATCGGGCGGCCGGCATGTGCTACGGCCTGGGCCAGTTCCGCGAAGCCGCCGTCCACCTGGAGCAATGTCTCCAGCGGCGACCCGGGAACCCGGTGCTGCTCGGGCAGCTTGCCGGCTGCCTGAGCGCCCTCAAACAATATCGGGCGGCCCTCGAGCTCTGTGACCAGTCGCTGGAGCGTGCGCCCGACCAGGCCGAATTCTATCGGTCCCGCGCCTTTATCCTCGCGAAGCTGGGGTCCGCGGGCGTGGTTGAAGACATCCGGGAGTTCGAGTCGCGGAAACATACCGGAGCGCTACCGGGCTCCCCGATCTTCCTCGGACCGTTTGCTCTGTCCGAGCGAGCCATCGAGTTCTGGCCGACGGAATTTGGCGGCCGGGACGAGCGCACGGAGATCGCCCCCGAGGAGATCGCGATCCGCGTCCAGCTTGCCGACGCAGTTCGCGATGCTGGCGACTACGCCACGGCCCAGTCCGAGCTGGACAAGATCCTGAGGCGGAACCCCGACGACATCCTCACGCGGATGAAGTCGGTGGAGTACGCCATCAAGAATCGGCAGTTCGACGCGGCCCGGCGTGACCTGGACACCGTTCTGAATCATCCCCGGTTGCTCGACCACCTCCGCAACACTCCGACCAATGTCTTCACTCCGTTCTTCATGGTGACTCACCGGTATCTGGCAGCGGTCAGAAACGACGAAGCGGAGCAGGTCGCCCGGACGGCCTCGGAGCTGGCCGGCCAGATCGGCCGAGACGTTGCCAAGGCCCAGTACAACCTCGCCCAGGTCCTCGCCGTGAGGGGTCAAAAGGACACGCAGTTCATCAAGCCGGCGGCCGACTGTCTCGCCCGGGCGTTTGCCGTCCTTCCGTATCTTCGGCAGTGGTATCACGAGGACCGCTGGTGGCTGCATCCCGTCCGAACTCAGCTTGATGCAGAGCTTCGCCGGATCGAGGGGCTCGGTGGGGTTGGTGGTCGCATGGCATCCGCCTCGCCCGTTCCCAGGTGAGTCGGCCGTGGCGTCGGGAACGGATCAGGTCCCGGCGGCGATGTTCCGTCCGCCCCGGCTGGCCATCATTCGGCTGATCCCGCAGGACGCGCACCCGGAATGGGACGAGGTGCCGCAGCCCGCCGCGGCCGATGCCGATCCGTCGGTCGTGTCGCCATCGCCGGGCTCTGGCTCGGACCGGCTCCCACAACCGCCGCCAGAGCCGCAACTGCCGCAGCCGGCGTGCTCGTGATCCCCGTGCGGATCATCGTCCCACGCCCCATCCTCGGCGTCAGCATCGATGCCGACCGGCTCGAGCACGACGTCGAAGTCACACGTCATGCGGAACCGCGCGCGCAGGGTGGCGGCGTCGAGGTGATGGGGGCCGAGATAGTGGAGGACGGTGGTACGGTCGTCGAGCGTCGGCTCGACGTCGATGAGCTCCCAGGGCCAGTCCCCTTCGCGGAGGACGCGCTGGCAGAGCGCAAAACGGTCAGCCCGAAGCGATTCGGCCTGTCGGGAGTGTGCCAGGTCCTCCGGTCTGGCCGGCCGGAGTACGCTCTGCTGATCGATGGGAGGCGCCGAGGCGGGCTCATCCAGCAGGACGAGGACCTCACCCAGCTCGATCCCGCGGTCCGTCTGGATCACGACGGCCTGACCGCGTCCCAGGGAACCGCCGCACTCCGGCGAGGTCCGGAACCGCGCCACATGCCCCATCACGCCATATCGGATCAGATACGCAGACTCGCCCACCGCCGGTTGCCTCCTCCCTGGCTAGTCGTGGATGCCCGGCTTCCTCACCGAAGCGCCCACTCGCTCGTGATCTCCCCGGCTCCTATCAGATCCGAACCGGTGGGCCGGCACAAGACCGCTCTCGAGCAGGGCCAGTCATCGAGCGGGGTTGGAGACACCGCGGGTTGGAAGATGGCCACCAAAACATCACCAGACAACCCCCGACCACTGGCACAACCGCCAAGCCAAGACCTCTCAGCTTGATCCCGCTGCGGATGTCGCACACTTTGACGGAGTGCGGTTAATCCGGGTAGAGAATCTCGATCGTGAACGAATCGAAGGCCCCGGGACCGCGATCAACGCCGTCAATTCTTTCGGGGCGGAGAGCCCCACGATCCGTCGCAAATCCTAACTTGACTTGCCCATTGAGTAGACCGATACTTGTGGGTGAGTACTGAGCGGACGGCAGCCGTGTCGGGTATCACCCTAACCGGCTAAGAACAAGCCATCGGCCGATCCGTAACAAGGTTAGGGTTACCCCCTAGCTGAGTACTCACCTACAAGGTTGCCAGGGACATTGGCGAGCTCCGCTGATTTCCCTAGCAACCTTTTTCTTCTCTCAAGACTTCGATCGCTAAAGCCTTATCCTTGATCAGGTTAAAATAGTCGGATTGCCCGTCGATAGACTTTCCGGTTGCACCGCAGACCATGTCAACGAGCTGGATTCCCGGGTCAACTTTGGATTTGCCGGGGCGGATATCCCTGATCAGTCTTCGGCCGCCCGTTCGGGTCATGGCGATCGGCTTGAGTGCATCCCTCAATGCCCTCTCGAAAGTCGGATCATCACATTCATCGTAAACAATCAATTCCTTGAGCCCGCCTGCTAAACCCCGGGATTCCTCAACCAAGAGATACCATTCCCCGAGGTGTTTTATCAATCCACGGATGGTCTCGTCCCGGATGACATCCTTTCTGAGCGTGCCGGAGCTAAAGGTGTGCTTCTCGAACGAACAGACCACGAAGTGGAAGGGCACCGCAACGGCGGCCTTGAAAAAGGCCATCCGGATAGAGTGGACGGTCTTGGCGAATCGGAATTCGTAGGACTGGGGAAGTCCAAGTTCGGTGCGAAGGATCGACAACCGTTCCGAGAACTGTTGGATTTGAGCGGTGTCGTCAAATAACACCGCGGCCAGCCGAAAGTAAGGAGTAGATCCCTTTTTCGTGCCGGTATCCCCGGATTCGTCCATGTAGGTGGGCATACTCGTCCATCAACCCATCGCTCGACGTCCGAGGGGCTTCCGAGCGTGAGAGGAGTTCAGATCGTGTTCACGCAGGGCCGGTGTCACCTTATAATTCTGGAGATCTCCCCGCAAGATTCCCAATTTCAGGTTCCCGAATCCACGGTGGGATCGTCGGTTCCAGGATCGGGAATCCGGACAGGATGGAGTCAACTGAACAGGAACGTTCGATGAGCCAAGCCCGTTGCATGCTGGAAGTTCGGGGCCTCGACTGCCCGAACGAGGTCGAGGCGCTGCGCGGCGTTACGCGATCAGGAAGGGATCACCGGGTTGGGATTCGACCTGATCCACGGGACGATGACAGTGGATTACATCCCGGGTGTCGTCGATCCGGGGAACCTGGCACGGCTGATCGGGGAGCGGACGGGGTTGCAGGTGATCGTCCAGGGGCAGCCCGAGGGATCGGGATCCGAGCCCTCATGGTGGTCGCGATACGAGCGATGGGTGCTGACTGCCGGCTCCGGGGCGGCACTTGCCCTGGGGATGGCCTTCTCGTGGCTGGGCCACGCGTTGGGCTTGCCGGCATCCACCGCAAGCCGTTTGGCCATGGCCGGATATGGCCTGGCGGTCGTGGTCGGAGGAGTGGGATTATTCCCCCGGGCTGCGCGGAACTTGAGGCGGCTGCACCTGGATATCGACGTGCTGATGGGGCTGGCGATCCTGGGTGCCATGGCGCTGGGCCAGTGGGACGAGGCGGCGACGGTCGCGTTCCTGTACGGACTCTCCGAGGCGCTCGAGGGCCTGAGCCTGGACCGTGCGCGGCGGTCGATCCGGGCGCTCCTGGACCTGGCCCCGCCGTCGGCCGAGCGGATCGGGCCGGATGGCACGGTCCAGGTGGTGCCGGCCAGCCAGGTGCGTGCCGACGACCGGCTGCTGGTCCGCGCCGGCGACACGATCCCGGCCGATGGCGAAGTCGTCTCGGGCCGTTCGAGCGTCGATCAGAAGACGATCACCGGCGAGTCGGTCCCGGTGGTGCGAGGGCCGGGGGACCCGGTCTACGCGGGGACGGTCAACGGCGAAGGGACGCTGGAAGTCCGGGCGTCGGGACCGGTGGGGGACGCGTTGATCTCACGGGTGGTGGACCAGGTCCGGGCCAACCAGGCGGGCCGGGCGCCGATCGAGCGGCGGATCACGCGGTTCGCCGCGGTGTACACCCCGATCGTTGTGGGGCTGTCCCTCGGCGTCATGGTGGTCCCGCCGTTGATCGCTCTGATCCACGGTGGGCCCGCGGCGTGGAACGCGGACCTCTGGCGCGAATGGTTCAGCCGCGGGCTGGTCGTGCTGGTGATCGCCTGTCCGTGTGCGCTGGTGATCGCCACGCCGGTCGCGGTGGTGAGCGGATTGGCGGCGGCGGCGCGGTCGGGCATCTTGATCCGGGGCGGTGAATACCTCGAGGAGATCGGCGAGCTGCGCGCCCTGGCTTTCGACAAGACGGGGACCTTGACTCAGGGACGGCCGGACGTCGTCGAGGTAGTCTGCGCACCGGGCCATGAGGACGAGGAGCGGGTGGTGCGGATCGCCGCTGCGCTGGGGGATCGCGGCGGCCATGTCGTGGGCAAGGCGATCGCCCGATACGCCCGTGGCCGGAGCCTGGACGTGCCGGTCGCCAACGACTATCGCGCGGTCCCCGGCCTGGGCGCGCGGGGCGCGTCGATGCCGAGGAGTATCACCTGGGCAGCCATCGCTACATCGACGAGGAAGGGCTCTGTCACCCCGAGTTCCACGACCAGATGGACCGGGCGGAGAGCTCCGTGGGCACGGCGGTGGCCCTGACAGCGACGTCCGGACCACTCGGCTGGATCCGGCTGGCGGACCGACCGCGTCCCGAGGCGGCGCGGGTACTCGAGGAGCTGCACGGGCTGGGCCTCCAGACGATCATGCTGACTGGCGACAATGCCGGAACGGCCGCCGCCATGGCACAGGAGCTGGGCGTCGGCGAGCAACGTGCGGGACTCCTGCCCGCCGACAAGGTGTCGGCGATCGCCGAGCTCGACGCCCGACACGGGCCGACCGGCATGGTCGGCGACGGCGTCAACGACGCCCCCGCTCTGGCCGCGGCCAAGGTCAGCATCGCGCTGGGCGGGATTTCCAGCGGCGCCGCGCTCGAGACGGCCGATATCGTCCTCCTGGCGGACGACCTCGGCCGCCTCCCCTGGCTCATCCGCCACAGCCGCGCCACCCTCGCCCTGATCCGACAGAACATCGCGATAGCCCTGGGCACCAAGGCCCTCGTCTTGCTGCTGGCCATCTTCGGATACGCCAACCTCTGGATGGCCATCGCCGCCGACGTCGGCACCAGCCTGCTGGTCGTCGCCAATGCGCTGAGGTTGCTCCGCCGAGGGGCCGAGAATGACCATTGAGCGTCCGGCGGCATACCGATAAGGTCAGATCTCGATTGAAAGAGGCCGAGAAAGACGATGCGGAGTGGACCAACGATTGAACCCACTTCGCGCACCCTTCAGACCCCACCCATTGAGTGTCAACCTGGGGCAAACGGCTCCAACGGCACGGTATTGACCGTCGGCGGGCCGCCCTGGGCCTGGAGTTGCTGGATCTCGGCCGTGACGACGGCGACCTCCTCGGCGGTGACGAGCACCTCGAAGGTCGTCTCGGCGACGTAACGGCCGCCGACGGGCAGAGTCACGACGCGGCCGCGGGCCGCCTCGAACGGGCGGGGGTTGGGATAATTGGTGGCGGGCTCCAGCCCGGTGACATAGCCGTCGCGCAGGCCGGCCGTGTTCTTCCACAGGGTGAACGCCGGGAGCTGGTCCCGGGAGAACCGGAGCACCACGGCCTTGTCGCCGGCGTGATTGTGGAGCATCGCGAGCGTCGGCCCCCGGCTGGTATTCGCGCTGATCGACTCGGCATGCAGGTCATAGAAATACACCTGTTCGGTGTAGCCTGGCTCGGGCGCACCGTAGGTGTCGTGCCGGTCGATGCCTTCCTGGGCTCGGGCGTCGCGCGGGTCACGGTCCGGACCGGGGCCATGAACCGCGCGCCCTCCTCCAGGAAAGGGGGCCCGAAGTTCCAGTGGTAGAGGATCTGCATGTCCACCGGCTGGTCCTTGAGATTGACGAACTCGTCGCGGACGACCACTGAGCGCGAGCCGGGCCGGGTGGTGTAGCGGGTCTCCATGCGGATCTGCGGGCCGAACAGTCGCGCCTCCTCGACATGCCCCTCGACGACGATCTCGTGAGGCTCCTCGGGATCGACGTGCACCGCGACGTAGGAGGCCGGGATGTTGGCGATCCGTCCGTGCAGGCCAAAGAGCGTATGGCGCTCGGAACCATCGTCGCCGACCGCGTTGACCTCGAAGGGTGCCCCGTTGTTCTCCAGGCCGCACCGGGCCATCAGCTCGTCGAAGCCGTCCAGCCAGCCCAGGCCGCCGCCGGCCATCAGGTTCACCAGTCCGGGATGGACGGGTCCGTTGACGATCGGCGACTCCCAGCCCAGGTAACTTCCCTGATAGAAGCCCTTCCACAAGCCCAGGCCCCGCGTCGGCACGACGGAGAACCGCAGCGCGCCGTTGTCCACCACGATCAGGTCGACCCCGTCCCGACGGCCGCCCCGCAGCCGACGCTTGCTTACGGACCAAGGCGCCGTCACGTCCAGACCCAGCGCCCCGGCATCGACCGACAGTTCCTCCACCCACACGTCGTGCGAGACATCCGTCAATGTATAGGTCGGCATGTCATCTTTCGCTTTCTCGAGGGGGTCTGCTGATTCGACGGCACCGGCGAACGATGCGGCCCGATCGGCCGCAACCGAAGAGGATTCGAGATTCCGGCTCGCCAATCCCCACGTTATTCCCGATCGGGTGTCTGGAATCTCGACTGGGCTGACCCGCACGATTGACCGATCGTGCGGAGGTGTTCCGCAGGGCGATTCTATGTTGCTGCGGAGGCCGAATCTAGCGGTTGCCGTCCTAGCGACATATCCAGCGGATCCGGCATGCTCCTTGCAATACCTAAATCCCCAGTGGCTCCGACATCTTTTTTGAGGGCCAGGCTCCTGACACCCGCCGGATCGGGCTGTACCCGAGTCCTGGCGATCACCCAGCGAGGGCCGGACGGCCGCTCAACCTGACAGGGAAGACCAGCCATGATGACCACATTGCGAAGCGATCGACGGACTCAGCGGACTGCCAGTTTCAACCTGGAATACCTCGATGATCGGATCGTTCCATCGGCAATGAGCGCGGAAGCGCCCATCGCGGCGGCCGTCTCCACGGTGCATGCACGATCCGAGGCGAGGGCGACCATCATCCACGAGCGGCATGAGGCCCAGCTTGCCCGTCACGAGGCGAAACTCGCCCGGCTCGAAGTCAGTCATGAAGCGAATCTGGCCAGGATCGCAGTCACGCATCCTGTCACGATCGTTCCCGTCGCTACAGCGACGATCAGCATGAACCCCTCCATGCCGGTCTCCACGGCCTCGGTGGTGGTCTCCAGTACGGCGGCCTCCTCGCCAGCCACGACGAACCCGACCACCACGGCCCTCAATCACCTGACCGCGGTTTCCATGGACTCCAGTTCGAGCTCGACCTCGAATTCAACCACGACGCTTCCGACCAACGTAAGTTCCCAGCTCCAGTCGCTGTACCAGCAATATGAGACCTACGAGAGCTCGGGCGGCAGCGGGACCTTCAGCCCGACCGGGGTCAACGCGTTGGTGATCAACGGGACCAACGTCGGGATCAACGTCCACACGAACGACTCCGCTGATTTCAACACGGTCCTCGCCCAGCTTCAGAGTGACGGCCTCCAGGTCAGCCAGGACTCCGCCACTTACGGGCTCATCGACGGCATGGTGTCGATCGGACAACTCCCTGCTATCGCGCAGATCTCCCCGGCGTTGAGCGTCACGCCGATGTTCCAGCCGACATTGAAATGAGCGCTGCGGAGCGGACGCGTGCACCGCATCGGTCCGGCCGGACCTCCCGTGAGGGGATCGGGCCGGACCTTTTCTTTGCGCGTGACGAGAGGCCTCGAGCTGATCCGGCGCCGTGTCGCGGCGGCGACCAAACTCTCCGGCATGTTGACGCGACCCGTCTTCCCCGATTAGCCTGAGCCTAGGACTGAAGGCCGGTCTCCGTCTCGGTTCGGTTCGGTTCGATTCGGTCCGTCGCATCCGGTCTTTGGTCGGTTTCTCCCGGACACACCGTCGGGAGCGGCTGGAAACGCGTTCAGAACCCTCCCCGAAACCACACCCAAGACAAGGAGAACGGCTCCCATGACAGAGGTCAACGACCGGAGAATGAAGGAGTCGGATTGCCCGGACTGCGCGGCGGACTCGGTCTCGCGGCGCGAGTTTGTCCGGGCCGTCGGTGCGGGCGTCCTGGCGGCGTCTACCCCGTTCCTGGGGAGATTTGCCGCCGCGGCCGATCCGGTGAAGGTGGGCCCAACCCCCTCGGCACCCGCCGAGACCGCGGTCGCCCGGTTCTACAAGACGATCACCCCGGAACAGCGCAAGGTGATCTGCTTCCCCTTTGACGACCCCCTGCGGTCGACGGTCAAGAACAACTGGGACATCGTCAAGCCGTCGATCGGTGAGATGAGCTCGGAGCAGCAGTCCCTCTGCCAGGAGATCATGAAGAACCTGTGCAGCGAGGACGGCTACGAGCGGTTCATGAAGCAGATGGAAGACGACGACGGCGGCATCGAGAACTACCACGTCGCGGTCTTCGGCGAGCCGGGCACCGACAAGCCGTTCGAGTGGGTCCTGACCGGCCGGCACGATACGCTTCGCGCCGACGGCAACAGCGTCGAGGGCGCCGCCTTCGGCGGACCGATCTTCTACGGCCACGCCGCCGACGGTCACAACGATGAAGACGCCAAGCACACCCATAACGTCTGGTGGTACCAGGGCGAGCAGGCCAACAAGATCTTCAAGACCCTCGAGCCGGCGCAGCGGACCCAAGCGATGGTCAACAAAGCCCAGCCTGACACCTCCGCGACGATCAAGCTCAAGGGCGCTCATCTTCCCAAGACCGGCCTGGACATCGCCGGCCTCGACGGCCAGCAGAAGGTCATGGTCCGCGACCTGCTCGAGATGATGCTCCGCCCCTTCCGCGCAGTGGATGCCGCCGAGGTCCGCGAATGCCTGGATCTCAACGGCGGCGTCGATAAGCTCCGCCTGACCTTCTTCAAGGAAGGCGACATTGGCAACGACGGCGTCTGGGACATCTGGAAGCTCGAAGGCCCGGCCTTCTCCTGGTACTTCCGCGGCTCGCCCCACGTCCACACCTGGCTCAACGTGGCGCGGAAGGCCTGAGAGGGTGTACGAGCAGCCCCCGTAGGGTGGGTCGAACGCCGCATCGCGGCGTGAGGCCCACCGAGTGAAGTCCACCGAGTCCCTGATCAATCCTCCACCCTGAGCTGGACTTCATCCGAATTGGCGCGGAGCTCGGCGCGTACATCGCCTGGGCTCGCGCCGGCAGGGCGTGGAACCGGCCGGGGATCTCGGCGCGGAGCCGGTACGACACGCTATGCTGGCCTCGCGCCAGGCTCCGCACGAAGAACGCCACCCGCTCGTCGCGGAACTCCACGTAGGCGCCCAGGTCGTTGCCGTTATACCCGCTCCGCACCTCGACCGGCTCGAAGCCGGCCGCCTTGTAATCCTCGAAGATCAGGTACTCGTAATCATTCTTGCTGTCGATCGTCAGCTCGACCTCGACCAGCTCGCCGCTCTTGAGCGTCGCGCCTTCGGCCAGCAGCTCGCGGCGATACCGTTCGACGCGCTGGCCCACCGTCTGGCCCCGGCCGCCGGCCACGTCGACCGCCTTGTCGTCCCGGATTAGCCGGTAGACCTTGCGATCGACTTTGATCTCCAGCCCGGCGTGGGTGATCGGGTCCTCGAGCGTGAAATTCGTCAGGTAGGCGTTGTAATAGAGCGGGCCCTTGCCCCGCTTGACGAACGACACGGTGTGCTCGCCGGTCGGTAGCGCCGGGCCTTCGAGGATGAAGGCATTATCGAACGTGAACAGGTCGGCCGGAGCGATCGTCACCTCCTTGCGGGTCTGACCATCGACGGCGATCGTGACCGTCATCTCGGGCCGGTCTTCGCCGCTGGCCTTGAGGTACTCAGCCAGGGCCTCGATGCAGAAGGCCGTGTCGCGCGTCGAGTTCCAGTACGTTCCATGTTTGCGGTTATTGAGCACGTACTTGACCAGCCGGGGCGCCAGCTCCCCCTTGGGGTCGGTGCGGGCCAGCAGCTTGAGGTAGAACGCGTCGGTCTCGACCTCGCTGCCATACCACCACCACCAATAACCCTCGTTGGGGAGTTTGAGGTAGACCGTCTGGTTCTCGTCGTCGCGGACGACATACTGGCCGAGGTTCTGGAGCACGACCGCCAGTTTGGCCTTGTCGCCGAGCCGCTCCAGGCCCAGGCCGAACATCGCCTTCGCATAGACGGATAATCGTGTGCGATCCCGATCCAGGATCCCGAGCATCGCGTCGTGGCGCGTCCCGGCATCGGCGAGGACCATGAATACCAATGCGTCGAGGTCATCGGCGTGCTCCTTGTACGGCTTGACCTGGCTGGCGGCGTTCTCGAGCAGCCGGACCTGCTTGGCCTGATACGCCGTGAGCCAGGCGACGCCTCGTTCGAGCATCCCTTCGGACAAGGCCAGGTCGTTCCCGTGAGCGATTTGCAGGCCATGGACGACCAGGGCCGTCGTGTGCGCCGACGCGTATTCACCGAACCCCGAGAACCAGCCCCAACCGCCGTCGGAGAGCTGCATGTCGGCGAGGCGTTGCAAGCCGGCGTGGGCCATCTTGGCGACCGCGGCCTCGTCGAAGACCGGGTTATGCTCGTAACCCTTCCACTGTTTGCCCCGCTCGCGCGCGTCGCCGATCTGCTGGGCGTTGAGGTTCGTGTGCCTGGCCTTGATTGCCTTGATGTCAAGCCCCAGGTTGATCAATACTTTTTGAGTGATCACCGTCGGCAGGAACCGGTTCAGGGTCTGCTCGGTGCAGCCGTAAGGGTAGTCGGCGAGATACGGGAGGGCATCAACGAGCGCACCGGCCAGGGTCGGGGAGTATCGAACTTCCAGCCGCGACAGTTCAGGTTTCCGTTCGGCCGGGATACGCAAAACGACCTGCCCCTTCTCCTGATCGGGCCGGATCGCGCCGGCGAACGCGTCCATCTTGAGCATGCCATGAACATAAGCCGGAAAGGTCATCTGGGCCGCGTCGGATTCCTCGTCGGTCAGGGCCTTCATCCGGATGACAGCCTGGCCTTCGTGGGCGACTTTTACCCGCCAGTCGACCCGATGCTCGGAACCCGCCGCGATGGCGACGGTCTGGGCCATTGTGGTCTCGTTCATCGGTTGCAAGACGCTGCCATCGAGCTCCAGCACGACCTGGACGGCTTTCTGGGTCTTGAGCTTGTTGTGAACGTTGGCCGAGAGCACGACCTCGTCCTTCTCGACGAAGAACCGGGGCGCCTGGATTCGCACGAGTAAGTCCTTGGTCGTGATGACTTCCGACTCACCCTGACCGACCCTCGTTCCAGGCCCGAGCGTCCAGGTCTTGACCTTCCAGGTCGTGAGGCTCTCGGGCAGCGGGAACTCGACCTCGGCCGTGCCGTCCGGGGCGGTAGTGATCGCGGCGGCCCAGTAGGCGGTGTCGGCGAAGTGGGTGCGGATTATGGGCTGGACCGGGGATGGCGGCTTCACGTCGATCTGCTGTTTCGACACCTCTCCTTCACCAGCGAGAGAACTCACCCGCTCACTCAGATCCGACTTGGCCATCGCCCCGCCCGCCCGCACCGGGGCGGCTGCGAAAGCTCGAGCCAGGCCCCGGTCGGCCATCCCGCCGCCCATGCCCGCCATTCCTCCGCCTGACCGGAATCCCCTCCCCTCGCGGTTGGGATCCGCGCCGAAGATTCCCAGGTCCGCCATCGACATCTCGTTCGGCTTCGTCAGGTTTTCGAACCAAAGGTCGAGGCTCGACCCGGTCTGGGGATAGTGCGATCGTTTCCACTCCCAGAAGGCTTCCTTGATATCGGGGACGTTCGATCCTCCCGAGATGTATTCGACGGCCTTGTCATAGACGGTCAGCACCGTCGAGCCCATAAACGGTTTCCCATCGGAACCTGTCAGCTTGACCTTGGCCTTGGCCTTCTGGCCGGGCTTGTATGTCTTCTGAGAGGGCTCGACCGCGACATTGACGACCCGCGACTCGGGCGGGACGACGATCTCGCGCACCTCGTTATGCACCTTGCCATCCGCGACGGTCAGGGCCTCGATGAAGAGATTCGGCATGTCGCGGGGGACGATGCCTATCTCCTCGACATCGCTCTTGCCCTTCAGGTGGATGAGCTTCGGCGGCGGGTACACACCGTTCGACGGCCGGAGGAAGAGCAGGACCGTGGAATCCGCTCGGTTCGTATTGATCAGCAGCCGGAGGGTTTCGCCGGGCCGATACTCCTTCCGCTCGGGGATGAGCTCCAGGTCGTTGAATCGGAAGCTCGCCCCGTCGAACCCCTGGGCGGTGATCGTGAGCAAGTACCCGCCCTCGATCGTGTGGCCGTGGCCGTCGTCGATCGTGGCCGAGAGTCGATACTGGCCCGGGTCTGCTGCCTTGATCGTCTGATGGGCCTGGCCGTCGGCGTCGAGCGTCAGGTCCCAGTTCTCGACGACCGTCTCGACCGGCTTGTGCTCGGCGTCATACGCGATCTTCAAGAGCTTGAGCGTCCCCTTGCCGGCGACCGGCTTGCGGTCGAGTGTCTGGGCGCGGACCTCCGCCTCGATCGTGTCGCCGGCTCGGTAGTGGCCGCGATCGACCCAGGTATAGACGCTGAACGGCTTGCGCGCGACCAGCACGGTCCCGGTCCCCACGATCGTACGGCGCGACTGGTCGGTGATCTCGGCCGTGATCTCGTAGTGATGGTTGTGGTCCGGATGGACCGCCCTGGCCATCGCGGTGTCGATCTCGACGAGGAGCGTGCCATCCGGCCGGATCGGGAATTCCGCCTCGGCTACCACTTCGGAGGTGCTTCGCGATGCCCCCACCACGCGACGACGGGCCGGAGCGTCCCCCATCGCGCCCAGCCGGGATACCAGGCGGAATCGACGGCGAACCACCAGTATCCCGGTCCGAACAGCCAGTCCCAGCGCCCGGAGGGATACCATCGCTCGTCGGTCGTGGTCCGGGTGATCTTGTACTTGACTTTCGCCTCGGCGACCGGGCCGCCGAAGTAGTAGCTTGCCTTGATTGTCGCCGAGAGTTTCTCGCCGAGCATCACCGGCGTCTTCGGGGCCTCGACGTTCACCTCGAACTCGGGCTTCTTGTACTCTTCGACTCGGAACGAGCCGCCGCCCTGGTTGGGAATGTAGACCGGATAGACCCCCAGCGCCGCGTCCGAGGGCAGCTCGAACGTACCGTCGAAGCCGCCGAAGGCGTCGGCCGTGAAGGTCCTGGTGAAGACCTTATCTCCCTTGGGATTGTGGATCTCGACGATGAAGGTCTTGCCGGCGAATTCCGAGGCGTCCGGCTGATCGTATCGGGCACGGGCGACCCAGAACTTGAACCGCACCGGGGCTCCGGGGCGATAGACCGGACGGTCGGTGATCGTGTAGACCGCGATGTGGTTATAGGCCGGGTCCGGCTGGCGGATGGCCCAGAAGTTCGCGAAACCCAGGTGGGCGAATCGGCCCTCGGGTGTGCGTGCGGTGATGAGCCATCGGTAGGATCGCTTCGGGTCTGTCAGGTCGGCGAGTGGAATCTGGAGCTGGCCGTTCTCGTCGGTCTTGACCGACAGCGTCTTGGTCTCGACGCGGAACGCGTTTTTGCCATCGATCTGCACTTGCTGCCAGCCGAAGAGCTCGACGTTGGCGCGGGGAACGGGTTGGCCGGTGCGGGCATCGGCGACGAATTCGTACGACGTGTCCACCAGGTCCTTCTGGATGATGACCGTGTCGTCGAGCCAGACCACGATCCGGCTGGTGTTCCCTCCTTCCATGTGGGCCGTGAGCAGATAGGCGCCGGCTTTCTGGAGCGGCGTGGTGACGGTGGTTCGCTGGTCGAGGTGGCCCGGCAGTGGTTGCAGATTCAGGTCCCAGCGGGCGACGGAACGCCCCACGTACTGTTGCTGATCCATGGCGACCAGGCGGGAACCGATGTCGTCGATGTCGATCCGCTGCCAGTCGATCTGCCCTGGTCCGGAGGCGAGGTAGTCCTTGACGTCCTTGAGGAGCTTCTCGATCAGGATCTCATGCGCCTCGAAATGCACGAGCCGGCCATTGCGGAACCGGAAGTCAACTGTGGCGCCCCGGCCGGCGGGCTGGGTCCCCATCGACTCGAACTGGCCCCAGACGCCGAGGATCTGGTCCAACCGATCGTTCACGTTGGCCTGGTTCCTCGAGATATCCTGGCTTCGCTTCCAGTATTCGGCGGCCCGGTCGAGTTGGCGGCGGTTCTCGAAGATCGACGCCAGAGTGTTCAGGGCTTCTTCGGCATGCCCCCGGAGTGGATCGTCGGCGATCGCCTGATAGATCTTGATCGGGTTGAACTCGTCGGGGACCGTGAACCGCTTGATGCCGGTGGCGAGCCGGGCGAGGGTCTCATCGTCCTTGAGGGTCTCGAGCGCGTAGGGGTCGGCGGATCCAGAGGAATCTCGCCGGATTCCTCACCGAACTCGGACCCGACGATCGTGTGGACACCGAACTGGCCGATCAAGAAACCCGCCAGCTCGGAGCGTGCCGTATTGCGCAGGCCGGAATCGATTTCCACAGCCTGCGCAAGCGCCCACCGCCAGCGCTGGCCGTCGTTCCTGGCCTTCTCGAAGCTCTCGGGGACCCGGTAATACACGGGGGTCGCGTCAGGCTCGACGGGCGCGTCTGGCGCCCTGTTGCCACTCCCATGAGATCCAAGGATTCTCGTCGTAATCGGCCAGGACATCGAGGGGCGTCAGGCTCTGGAGCCGCCACGAATCGCTCTGCCGCGATGACCCATGAGGGCCTGGGCGAACGTCAGGAGATAACCGCCCGCCGCGCCGCGATCGGGATCCGTCCGGGCGCGATCCAGTCCTTGAACCAGGAGCTGCAAGCCGCGCGACCGATCGCGCTCGTACGAGCCGACGCGTCGGCCTCCTCCTCGATCGTCCCCGCGATGGAACTTTCCCGCCACGATGGAACCGACATGTTGGGAATTGTCCAGGTAGCTCTCGGCCGCCGCCCGGAGCAATCGCCAGTGATCCTTATGGACCGCGACGACTGCCTCGCGGAAGTCGTCGATCTCATCGACCCGCCCCAGCTTCACGAGGCACTCGATCGCCCGCAAGAGGTCGGCTCCGACGCGATCGGGCTCGGTCTTCGGATCGAGCGCGAGTCGTCGATAACCTTCGTAGGCGTCCTTGTAGTTGCCTTGCTGGAACAATTTGTCGAACGGTTCGCGGTCGCCGGCAGCCTCGCCGCGACGGCCCATGGTCACACCGACGACCAGTACCGTGCCGATCATCAACCCGATGACAACCAGGCGGAGTAGTTCCATGGCGACCTCGCTCGGTTCGAGGGTCTTCCGGGTATTCCCGGAGGCGAGAACGAAGGGACCCCTTCAGTATAACGTTCCGGCGGCAGCTTTCTTGGTCCCTTTTCTCATTGGCTCGGCGATTCGCTCGTGCCTCGCCATGGCCTCCAGAACCCCGAGCTCGAGGATCAACTCCCGGTCGCTCATGGGCACGGGACTCTCTTTGGTGAACGACCGGATCAAGCCATACCACATCGCCTGGAGGCGAAGTACAGAAGCCTGACGGCTGTACCATGCGGCTTCACGGCGGAAGAGCGCCTTCGACCGGTCGTCGTCCGACGCGTCGGCGAGCGTCGCGCACAACTTCGCCAGCCGTTCGGACCGATCCGCCTGGTCGATGTAAAACGGAGGTCGCCATACGCCTGCGGAGATCACCAGGAGGAGGCACGCGGTCAGGATCTCGAGGGTCAACCGCATTCGCAACGGAAGCTTGGCGAGGGCGTAGAGGCATGGGACGAAGATGGAGGCGACACACAGGATGAGGACGATCGAACCCGGATCCTGTACGACGATGGCCAGAACCACGCCGAGGACGGCGATGGCTATCATCATCTGGCTCAACGAGAACTGCGGGCCGCTCAAGGACCGGTCGTTTCCCTCGCTTTCGTCCGCGAGGGGAGCGTCGCGTCTCGACGACGACTGTGCGGGAGAATCGCCCATGGTCGACTGGCCTCGACGCAGGTCAACGCGTTTCGAGAACCGCGGGTTGGTATTGCGAAGTCGGCTTACGGTGTCTTCAAGACCTCGTTCCAGGACGTCGCGGTGTCGATCGCGCCGTCGAGCATCCGCTCGAAGCGCGGTAGATCCTCCAACTCCTGGATCACAGCTTTCACCTTCTCAGAAGGCGCACCGAGCTTGCTCGTGCCTTTGCGAAGCCGCAGCTTTCGCACCTCCTTAATCTTACCCTGTTCGGATGATGTGCTGATAGGTCGTCGAGGGGTGCCGTCGCGTTTCTGCGGTCGGGCCGCCGGGCTGACTGGGGTCGGTGACCGAGTGCCATGGCCCCGACATCCGGGAAGCACCTCCACGAGCCACTCGCGAGCTCAACCCGACCACTCCTGAGATCCTTCGCCGGCGTTGGCTCGCCCGAGCCGCAGCAGCCCTCGACTGGATGCGCGGTCCGGAGGATCGGGATCCGCTCATGACGTTCGATCGTCGGGAACATCGGGCTTCTCCGTGACCTCACGGTCTGGCTCCTCCCGTGGCACGCTCCCACCGATTCCGGGGGCCGGACGGACGAGTCGCGGCATCTCGTCTGAAGGGATTGCTGCCGGTCTCGATGGACCCCGGTCATCTCCTCAGGCTCGTCGAGCGGACCGGCCGCGAGTCGTCCCAAAGAGGCTCGTCGCCGGACGGGCTGGACGCGAGGGGAACGAATGGATAGGATACATGCCGATGAGCGTCCGCCACTCATCCAAACTGCGGCGGAAAGCCGCCCGCGCAGCTATGGCGTTACGGGGAGGTATCGCCGTCTCATCGCCAATCGAATGTCACATTCCACTGATTTTCGAATCCTATGGTCGCTAATCTATTCCTCGCCATTCTCATCGTCTTGATGATCGTCCGCGACCTCTCACTGCTCGTGCGTCACCGTCGTCCGTTCCGGCTCGCCTTCGTGGTATTCTGGGTTCTTCTCGCCGGTGCGCACTTCACCGGACGGTCCTCACTCTACCCGCTGATCGCAGTGTCCCTCATCGCAGCCCTGGTGATGAAGCGCCGGGAACTTTCGGACTTGACTGGGCTGCTCGCCGGTGAGACGGGCAAGAGGAAATCGTCTCCATCGTCGATGGGGCTATGGGACCGCGAGATGGACGGCAGCTAGCGTCGGTCAGTTCGAAACACCGAATTGTCGTACTTCGTCGTATTCAGGGACGTCGTTGGTCCGTCGGATGCGCTGTCATCGCGGCCCTCCGACGCTTCGGTCGATCCGACCGACGCACGCTGACGAACTCTGCCCGTCACCTTAGAGAAGCGGCTCCCCCCTTAACGATGGGATTGCCCTAGGGACCTAGCTACCGGCGCCAGGGTCTTCCTGGACCTCCGTTGCCGTCCCGTGTCCCGCTCGGGCGGTTGATCGTGATCTGAGGATGATCGCGAGGGTCGGCGCCCGGGCGGCGCGGCCTCATCGCACATCTCACTTCGCTTCCTTCTCCGGGCGCTTGCGTTCGAGTTCCTCGACGGTCTTGCCCGGCGTCAGGTCCTTGCCGGCCAGGCCGGGGTAGTCCTTCGCGTAGCGGTAGGCCCGGAAGACCGAATTGCCGCCGAAGCCGCCAGGAGGGCCCATCGGCGGGCCACCGGGGCCCGGAGGTCCGCCAGGTCCGCGGGGTGGTGCGCCGGGGCCCGTGGGCGGGCCGCCGGGGCGGAAACCGGGGGGGCCGCCGCGGAGCATCATGGCGCGGATCTGCTTGATCTGATCCTTCTGGTCGTCGTCCAGCAGGGCCTCGACCTTGCCGTCGACTTCCTTCTGGATCGCCGCCACGGCCGTTTTCTGGTCGGCCGACAGCTTGAGCACAATCTGCGTGGGCAAAGGCAGGATCTGCCCCGGCGTGGCAATGCCGGCGAAGCCCATCGGGTCGGCGGCGCGGCGCTGGAGGAGCTGCTTTCTCTGCGATGCGTCGAGGATCGTCTCGAGCTTGCCAACGACCTCCTTCTGGGCCGCGTCGAGCTTCGTCTTCTGCTCGGGGGTCAGGTTGAGGATGAACTGGAACATCGGCGGCAGGACATCGGCGAGCGTCGGCGGGCCGCCCATCGGCGGGCCGCCGGGCATGCCCATAGGGAAGGAGCCGCCTGCGGGGTTGGCGTACTTCCAGACGGTCTCACCCTCGGGCGTCACCTCGAAGATCGTGCCGCCGACGCTCTCGCAGATCAGAGTGTTGCCGTTGGGGAGCCGGTTGGCGCCGGACATGATGAAGGAGAACAGCTCCTCCTTCTTCGGCGCCGTGTACGACCAGGCCAGCTCACGCGGCCCGAACGGCTCGCCCGGCGTGCGCGTGTAATCGCCCTGCGCGTCGACGGGGAGGACGATCTCGTCGACCGACGAGTAATTGCCCGCCGGCCGTCCGCCGCCGTTGTTGAAGACGAGGACGTGCCCCGCGCCGGGGTAGCCCTTGGGAATCCACTGGGCGTCGTGTTGAGCGAAGAGGCGTTGATCGGCTTTGGTGCCGGCGCGGTAGGCGATCGGGTTGCCCCAGCGGTAGAGGAGGTCCCCTCCTTTGCCGCGCTTTCCACCCTTGCGTCCGGCGGCCTCGGCGGTCGTCGTGCCGTGGTCGATGATCCAGAACTCGCCGAACGAACGGACGCTGATCATGATCTGGTCAAACTCGGCGTTGTAGGCCACCGCGTTGACGTGGGTCCAGTCGGGGAGGATTCCCCGGTTGCCCCGCGCCGTCGGGTTGCCGACGTAGCCGATGCTCTTGAGCCGGTCCATTTCCCTCTTCTTCTTCGCCGCGTCCTCCTTCGGCGCGTCCTTCTTGGCGACATCCCGGCGCGGCGGGCCGGGGGGGCCGCCGCCGAAGAAGCCCATCTCGCCGACGCCGAAGTTGACGTCGATCTGTTCGGGGTGCTTGCCCACGTCGCCGTAGTCCGCCTTCGAAGAGTCGGCGTCCTGGATCAGGTGGTCCCAGGCGTGCCACTCCCAGACGACCTCGCCGGTGGTCTTGCCCGTCGGCTTGACCTCGACGATCGAGTCGGCTAGCCACGACCCGCGCACGGTCTCGGCGCGGCGGCCGGCGGCGATCGCCTCGGCGGCCGTCTTGATCTCCCAGACGATCAGCAGGACGTTGCCGTTGGGGAGCCGGCAGATGTCGTGGTGGGCGACGCGCTTGTCGTCGTGGAACTTGAAATCCCAGACGAGGCTGCCATCCCAGTCGAACTCCTGGACCCGCCCCCCCTGGCCGGCGCCGGCGAAGAGGCGTTCGCGATTGTCGAGCGTGGCGGCGCGGAGGAGGTGGCCGTTCTCGAGGAAGTAGGCCTCCTGGCCCGCGGTGTACTGGCTCTCCCAGGCGCGGACGACCCGACCCTGCATGTCGATCAGGTAGGTCTTCTTCCCGTTCAGCGGCGCGATCAGAGTATAGCCCTGGAAGGCCTTCGGGTCGTTGAGCTGGAGGCCGACCTTGGGAGGGGCGATCTTCTTCGTCGGCGTCGCGTCGCCCCTCTTCAGCACCGGGACGTCGTCGGGCGCCGCCACGACCGCGACGGCGACAATCGCTAGCGTCAGCGCCGCCGTCGCGACGACGACGGCGGCGCGGAGGCGGATTCGCTCAGGGCGCAAACTCATGGGAGTGACTCCTCCAGGAAACGAGCGTTCTGGGTCTGGTCGCAAAGACATGGGCAAACTCCGATCGAAAGAAGCTCCGCACGAATGGAAAGCAACCGATCCGAAAAATCGCCAGCGGGATCGTCGGCGGAGGCAGGTCACATCTCCTAGCCTTGACAGCCGATGGCGGCTGTTCCACATCAGCCTCATTTCGGCCAAGTTTTTTTCCTGACGAGGAAGCGTGGGTTGAGTACGAACAAGAACCCCTCACCGGCGGGTGCTGGTGAGGGGTGGCGCACGTCGATCGATGGAACGAGGAAGCCGAGGCCTTGCGTGAGACTACTCACTCCCTTGCTTCGCAACCGAATCTCTGGGCTTGAGGTCTTTCATGACCTCGGCGACGGCGACCTCGAGCTGGCGGTCGCGGCCGGCGAGGTTGTCCTCGGGGGTGTTCTCGACAGAGATGTCCGGCTGGACGGCGTGGTTCTCCATGTTGGTCCGGGCCGTGTCGGCCAGGAAGACGCCGACGCCGGGTGTCCGGATCGTCGAGCCGTCGATCAGCGAATAGCTCCCGGTGCCGATCACCGCGCCCATGGTCGGGGTGCCGATCACCTTGCCCAGCCCCAGCGCCCGGAAGCCGGCAGGGAACATCTCGGCGTTCGAGGCGCTCCGCCAGTTCTGGAGCACGACCTTCGGGCCGAAGTAACCGGAGAAGGGTCGCTCGGTCGGCTCGACCCCGCGCGGCTGCCAGACTTCATACGGGCGCTGAACCAGGATTCCCAGTAGCTCCTGCTCGATGTTGCCGCCGCCGTTCCAGCGCTCGTCAATGACCAGGCCCTCCTTGTGGCGGAACTCGGCCAGCTCCTTCTTGAACTTGGCCAGCGAGGGCTGATCCATCGCCTGGATGTGCAGGTAGCCGATCCGTCCGCCCGAGAGCTTGTCGACGAGCTGGCGACGCCCCTTCACCCAGCGCTCGTAACGGAGGCCATTGAACGCCGCCACCGGGATCGGCTCGTACTTGACCTTCCAGGCGCCTTCCGGCGCGGGCTTGTCATTGATCGTCAGCTCGACCTTGCGGTTGAGCCGGCGGCCGAGGAACGCGTAATAATCGTCGCCGGCCTTGACGGGCTTGCCGTCAATCGCGATCAGGTAGTTCCCCGTGGCGACCTTGATCCAGTCCTTGTCGGCCGGCCCGTCCTCGTAGACGTGCGCGACCTGGTAACGGCCGCTCGCCGCGTCCGCCTGGAGGTCCAGGCCGAGGTGGCGCGTGATGACGGGCGCGCCCTCACCCGCGCCGGCGGTCCGGCCCCGGCCGGCCGCGGCCCCGGTGTGCGAGGCGTTCAGCTCGCCGATCATCTCGTTGATCACGTTCATCAGCTCGTGGCGGTCGGCGACGAAGGCCACCAGGGGCTTGTACTTGGCACGCATCGCGTCCCAATCGGTGCCGTGCAGCTTCGGGTCGTAGAACCGATACTTCATGCAGCGCCAGGCGTCGTCGAACATCTCGTCCCACTCCTGGGGCTTCTCGATCCGGACGGTGACGTTGAAGCTGATCCTCCGCTTCGCACCGCCGCCACCAGCTCCCGCAGCCCCGCCGGAATCACCACCACCGCCGCCACCCCTCGGACCGCCGCCACCACCGCCCTGGGCGGCCATCGCAGCGAAACCGCCGCCGCCACCGCCACCACCCCCTCCGCCACCGACGTTCGTCGTGTAGACCGACTCGCCCTCCTGGAAGTAGAGGGTCCGTCCGTCCTTGGTGAGAGCGAGGTGAGAGATGCCGCCCCGGAATCCACCGCGGAACCCGCGCGGCCGTTCGTCCTCGGCGCCGGCGGCCCTCGGCGTGGCGGTGGCGAGCCGGGTCATGCGCTTGCCATTATCCTGGATCGAGTAGATCGAGGTCGTTCCCCCGCCGCCCCGGCCTGCCATCGCCCCACGGCCGCCGGCGCCACCGGTGCCTCCCTCCGAGGCGACGAAGATCACCGTGCGGCCGTCTCGGGCCGGCAGGTAGTTGAAGACCGAGCCCACCCGGGTGACCTGCCGGGTGCGCCGCTTCAGACCGGCCCAGTCGATCTTGGGTGTCTTGGGCGTCACGGCCCGCGCCGCCGCCCCTCGGCCCATGCCCGGCCCACCCTCCGGCCGCGGTTCCGGCTCATCGGGGTCGCTGGTCAGTTTCTCCAGCGGCACGCAGAAGACGTGCGAGGTGGGACGAGACTCGCCGCCCAGTTCCCCCTCGCGGCGCGTGAAGTAGACCTTGGTGCCGTCGGCCGAGAACTTCGGGTTGGACTCGTCGGCCGAGTCGAACGTGATCTTCTTCTCCTCGCCGCCGGTGCTCGGGATCAGGTAGACGTCGGTCGACCGGGTCACGTCGGCCTTCGAGTAGGCGAGCAGCTTCCCGTCCGGCGACCACGCCGGCCGCGCTGATCGGCCCGTAGGTCGTGGCCGCCAGCTCCTTGAGGTTCTTGCCGTCCGCGCTCATCGTGTAGAGCTTGCGGTCCGAGGTCGTGAACGCGAGCGACTTGCTGTCGGGAGACCAGACGAACGACGACTTGAGGGCATCCAGGTCGGTGACCTTCTGAGCCGGGCCGGAGCCATCGGCGGCGATGAGGTGGATCTCCTCCCGGCCACCCGGGTCGGAGACGAAGGCGATCCGCTTCCCGTCCGGCGAGTAGACCACGTCGCGGTCGCGCGCTGCGCCCTCGGTCAGTTGGCGGAGGTCGCCCCCCTCCTCATCCGTCGGCACGCTGAACAGCTCGCCGTGGACGCTCAGCACGATCCGCTTGCCGTCGGGGGCCAGGTCGAAATCGTTGACCGTCGAGTTGAAGTCGCGGAACTCCGTCAGGGTCTCCTGAGTCTCGGCAGCGATGTCGAGCGCGATCGGCTTGACCTCCCGGCTGGCGACGTCGAGCTTCCAGATCCCGAAATCGTGCTCGAAGACGATCGTCTTCCCGTCGCCGCTGATCCCCGGGAAGCGGACATCGCCCGACGTGAAACGGGTCACCTGCTCGGCCGGGCCGCCGGAGTCGCGCACCCGCCAGACGTTCGTCAGGCCCTTGCCCTCCCGATCGCTGACGAAGTAGATGAAGCCGTCATGGCCCCAGAGCGGCCAGGCGTCCATCCCATCGAAGCTGCCCACGTCCTTGAACGTCCGCGCCGCCACGTCCATGATCGTGACGTCGCTCTGATAGGCACCCCGGTAATACTTCCGCCAGTAAGCCTGCGACTTGCGGTTGATCGCCAGCTTGGTTCCGTCCGGCGAATACGAGCCGCTGACGCCCATGTCCGGACCGGCATCCCGGGGCAGCCCGCCGTCGATCGACACCAGGTACAGCTTCCCCATGAAACCTTCGCCGCGCTGGCTCGCGAACAAGATGTTCTTCCCGTCGGGTGTCCAATCGAGCACGGTCTCATCGGCCGAATGGACCGTCAAGCGCCGGACCGCCCCACCCGCGGCCGGGATCAGATAAACATCCATGTTCCCCTCGCGGTCGGAGGAGAACGCAATCCATCGACCGTCCGGCGAGAACCGCGGATAGATGTCGCGGGCCTTGTGCACGGTCAAACGCTGGATGTTCTTGCCATCCTCATCGGCCGTCCAGATATCGCCAAGATAGGCGAATGCGACCTTGCCCGCATGGCAATCCGGATACCGGACCAGCCTGGCCTCGCGGGCCGTGGCCAGGTGAGAGATGCCCAGAAGGAGCGTCAGGGAAAGGAGGATGCGTCTCATCATGGATGTGTTCCCAGAATGGATCATAGAACGGCCAGCCGCGCGAACGTTCGATGCAACCGACGTCTCGCGTCCAACCCAACTAGGCGACAAGGAGGATCGCAAGGGCCCGGTCGGTGGAGGTCGAGGGTCGAGATTCCTCAGAAAGCCCGTGGCGGCAAGGACGGCCCCTCCCGGAGCCTCCCGCCGAGTTGCCCGGAATCCTGGCATCATCGACTGTGGCCGGCGGTGCTGTCGAGACCCTGGCGCGGCGGCAGTCGATGGGGTAAGCATCTTGACTTCTTCTCTAGACTGTGTATCTTGCCGCAATAATTCGTAACGCTGCCTGCATTCCTTTCCCAAACCGCCCAGAGCGCGCCGAGATGTAGCGATGACCCCTCATCCCGTCCTGACCCCTTATCCCGTCCCTTTTCTCGTCCCCAAAATCATCCCGACCCGCAAGGAGACCTGATTCATGGACCGCCTTCAGAGAGCCGCCATCCTCACCGAGCTGGCTGACCAGCTTCGCCGCTAAGGAAGCTGGTGCGGCCATACCGACATGCAGAAGGCGACCTACTTCTTGCACGAGTTGCTCGAAGTGCCGACCGGGTACGAGTTCATCCTTAATACAAGCACGGCCCCTACTCGTTCGATCTGAGCGAGCAGATCACCGCGCTCCGAGCGGATTACCTGATCGAGTTCGATCACCGCGGATTTCCACGGCCTGGAAAAGAATCAATCCTCTTACGGTTGTCAGAAGATTGCGGTGGCTTGTTTCAGGCGATGTCCGCGCGTGTCGGAGCCCGACATGGCCTCTTTCGTTGATTATTTTCCGGGGCCTTTGGGCGTCCTGCCAGAACCATAGTGGCATGCGAGTTAATATGATCTGTGAATTATTTGGCGTCACTCTTCCCTGCTTTTCGAGAGACGGTTGTGCGGATGGCGACCTCGGCTGCCTACTCATCAACGGACAACTCGACGTTAATATTGGCTCTGAGCGGTCGGAAAACAATCAAGGTTTCGCCACCCCGGAGGTGGGTTTTCTCGGGCTTTCGGGCTCACTCCGGGCCAAATCGTTGATTATTTTCCGGCCCGTGGAAATCGGCGTTCACCGGTCGCCCGGCTACGACCCGGGCCTGGTGCCGACCCCGACGAGTGCCGAGCTGTGCACCACCCGTCACCCTGGCGAAGTACGCCTGCGAGATCGCGTTCATCGCGCGAGCCTTCAGGTCCAAGGGCGTGACCGAGCTGGAGAAACCGGCCGCGGCCCTCTTATGTGACCCGCGAGAACGGCGGTCCCCGCGGCGTCGATGACCGCGCCCGGCGGATTGTCCAGTTAAAACCGCATGTTCCGCTTGATCAGGCCCTGGATGTCGGTCGGGAGCTCGATCGGATCGTTGGGGAGGCCGCGGCACACTGAACAACATCGTCGCCAGGACCGTGTCAGAGTGGAACTTGGTGTCATGGTCTTTACGCCGAAGGCGTTGCCTGTCACAGGAAGGGACCGTCGAGTCAACTCGCGGGGGTGGCCCAACGTCGCGAAAGATGGTAACATTGATACCGTCTTCCGTCTCTAGCTGCTCGTGTGGAGCGATCGCCCAAGCCGACTTAAGCCGTGCTCACGCAAAAAGCATCGCGCGCAGGATGAACGGGTGGTAAGATGGCGAGGCAGTGAAACGGTCGGGGTAGGCTCCCCACCCGCGCAATTCTCAAATAGGTGCGACTGCGAATTATGGAGCGTATCCGCATCCAAAACCTCCGCTGTCTAGCGGATACGCAGCCCATTGAGATCAAGCCGATCACGCTGTTGGTGGGCGCGAACAGCTCCGGAAAGAGCACGTTTCTCCGTGTATTTCCCCTCTTAAAACAGAGCGCTGAAACAAGGACGATGAGCGGTATCTTGCTCAACGAGGGGGATGTCAACTTCGGCTTTTTCCCGGAGGCCGTACATAGGGACGCAAACCCATCTGAACTGCGACTCGGTTTCGGCGTTCTCCTCAAGAACGGGATTTTCCAAGGAGGATATGCTAATCGGTTCCTGCTCGCGCCCCTGTCTGTCATGTGCGACGTCCACTACAGGCGGCGTGCGAAGGATGCCAGGTACCCGTACATCAGTTCCGTAAATCTGACCCTTGGCACGTTACCAAACTGCGACAGGATCGAGATATTAGCCGATGAGGATGGCAAGGTAACGAGGTTTCGAGTCAATTCGTATCAGGCGAACGGAGAGATCGCTCATCTGCGGCTTCGCGTTGGCCGGGGAGTAGTGCCGACGCTTGCGAGTAGCCTTGGCGAGAATTCCTCGGATATGACAGACTTGCCGGACGACGACGAATCTCTGGATGGCTCAGCCTTCGAGAAGAAGCTATTACAGATAACCGAGGGGATGTTCCATGGGCGGACGAACCGTAGCACCAAGTTGGCGTTGTTGAGGTCTATCGGGGTCGGCTCACCTGAGGCTATGCTGGCTCGCGCCCGCGAGATCGGCTCGGTCAATACGTGGTCTCAGAATGTGGCCCACTGGACGATCGATTCGTGGAACTTCAAGAGCGTGCGCAATCTCGTTCTCGCAAAATACACAGGCGAGATTTTGATCGGGGTCAACAATTACGTCTCCCAACTGGCGACATCCATTCATTATTTCCAGCCGGTTCGAGCGAGCGTAGAGCGTGACTATCTCAGCCGTGATGTACAGGTAAATAGTATTGATCCCAGAGGGGGTAACGTGGCCATGGTCTTGGCAAGCCTAAGCCCGACGGCGCTGAGCAAGTTCCGGGAGTGGATGCTTCTCCATTTTGGATTTGAGGTCTACCCGCAAAGCGTGGGCGATGGGGCTCGCATTGCGTTGCGAATGAAGGAGGCGGGATCAGATGCGGAGTTTAATCTCGCCGATATGGGGTTCGGGTTCTCGCAGATGCTCCCGTTTCTCTTGCAGATCTGGTACGTCGTGGAGCGCGTACCGTCTCGGCCTCGCAACCGGGCGTATATTACGACTCCCCAACACGCCGCGATCCCGAGCAGCTATATTATTGCCATTGAGCAGCCGGAGCTGCACCTGCACCCTGCACTTCAATCCCGACTGGCCGACCTATTCGTTTCGATGGCGAAGTTAAGCCAGGATCGGAAGATACCAGTTCGGTTCATTCTGGAAACTCATAGCCCCGTAATCATCGAGAGAGTCGGCTCCCATATAGAAGCCGGCAACCTTCAAACCACTGATGTGCAAGTTCTCCTGTTCGAGCGTGGCGAGGATGGAGCGGATCGGAACACAGCCTGCGTGCGCTTGTCCGAGTTCGACGAGGCTGGCGTGCTGAGAAACTGGCCATTCGGATTCCTGGCTCCGCTTCCAACACCTGTCGCGAAATCGGAGGCAGAGCTAGTCGCACAGTAACTCCCCGCTCACATTCAGCCTTAGTTTCTTCTCTCATATGCTGTACGTGATCGACGAAAGCGTCGCGGGTCACTTCGCATCGGGCAACGCGATAGAGGCTGATGTTACTGGGATTGATTATCTAACCATGGGGGTCGCGGAAGGTAGTCACCGTATTGGTGGCTCTCGCAAGACACTTCAAGCCTTGGCAGGGCAAGCTGGTCTTCCCGAAAGGGCCCGCCAGGTGTTCGCACGGGCGGTGAATCGCGTCTCTCAAGAAGGCGGGTTGAGATACTCGTTGAGCGCATATGGAGTAGTCGTCTCTGGTCCTGGAGCTGGTAGCGCTCTGACGAGCGACACGCAAGGAAGTCAGAGGGTAATCCGATTCCCGCTCCGGTGGTTTGATATTTCCGCCAAGGTGCAACCTACCGTTCTGTTAGGAGAGAATTTGTCGGACGTCAGCGTACTAGTGATGATGGCCCGAACCGCCGTTGTCACTACGGACATTAAGTATTTGCCGGTCCAGTGTTCGATGGATAACGGCGGCGGAAGCACGACGAACCAAGTGCTCGGATCCGTGATCGCGGCGAATCGTCACTGCATTTGCATTGTCGATAGTGACAGGGCGAGCCCTGCTGGAAATATGGGCACCACCGCCGCGTCAGTGCAACCTTATAAGAGGCCGGCAGTATACCCGACTGTGGAAGTGATTGAGACGCTGGGTAGGGATCTCGAGAATTGCCTCCCCATAAAGTTTTATCGTGACGAATACCGAAAGCACCCGGATTACTCCCCCTTATCAGAGCTATTGGAACGTGTTTCGAAGGCGGGCGAAGATGATCTGAGGTTTCACATTGATATTGAGAAAGGTGTGGAACTGAGGCGTATCTTTGGCTATCCGGCTGGATCTGCGGATAGGGCGTTCTGGAATACCAAGATTCCGATCCTATGTCATCATATCGGGTATCCCGCAGGCCACTTTGCTTGCATGACGGCAAGTGTGTATTCAATCACGCCGCATGCTCCATGCACGTGCGTTCTTGTTCGTGGTATTCCTCAGAACATTCTCGACCGGTTTGCCGAGCGTTTTGAGGCTCATGTAGGGCATCATCTCGCGGCCATGTTGTCAGAACGGGAGAAAGCAGAATGGGTCAGAGTAGGCATCGCCATCGCGAGTTGGTGTTGCGGCGACAGCAAGATGCGTGCCTAATGCAGCCAATCCCGTCGAGCCCCCGGCCATGAGATTGCCCCGCATACGGATCACAATCGGGCGGATGATGATCGTTGTGCTCGTCGTGGGCCTAGTCCACCAGATCCGAAATGACCATCCACCAGAACAGGAAGCGATGGGATCACTCGGGTCTGGTTCTCAAGATCTCTGTTTTTTTTCGTGTATTTCGTGTATTTCGTGTTCAAATCTCGGGTCTTCGTGTTCAAATCTCGGGTCTCCGTACCGCTTCGGTGGTCCTCTCGATCGGCGAACAGTGAACTCGTGCGGCCTATGGGCGGTTGTTTGCGATTTCGTGGACTAGCCTGCGGGTGGCTTGCCCGCCAGCTTCGTAGGAAATCCCTCCTGGCCGCAGCGAGAGTCCAAGGCGTGCTGACAAAGAGAAGCATGAGCGACAGGTTGTTCCTGCGTCCCGGTCCCGCCCACGCTAATATGAGTTTAGGATACGTCGATCTTTCGCCAGACCGGGTTCGGTGGGTCTGTACGTACAGGGGATCGCACGATCACGACAAGACCCGGCGCGCCCACGTGGAAGTCTACGGCGACTCCGATGGGACCCCCATCTCCATCACGGACTACGGCGGAGCGTGGAACGCGAAGGTGATCAAGGCGCTGACACGCAACTGCCGCCAGCGGGGATGGAAGTACGTGACCATACCCCGGGCGGGAGATTAATGGTGTCAGCCGTTACGCCGCCCGTTGGGCGGCACCCGAACCTCTTCACACTTGATCTTGACGTCACCGTCGCCCTTCCGGCTCAGCTTCACCGTGACGTCGCCTTTTCTGTCCCCGGCAGACAACAACAGCACCGAGCGGGATATCCGCAGCCTGGCGCCGGCCCGGAATGACGGGGGTACGCACCGAGCCGACGGGAGTGCGGCGGCGTTCGCGCGGCTCAAGAGTGTGATCGTCACGGGGATGAAGAACCAGGTTCGGTTCATCCACCACGGGATCGAAGTCGTCCGTGCCAAGCTCCGGGGCGAGCGGTTGCCCCTTCCCTTGACACCGACCCCGGACACCAGCTAACCGCGGGCCGGCCCCCAGCCCAGGACAGCGGGCACCGCGCCCATCCCCCAGACCTCCTCGACCGCACTTCCACCGCCAACCCGACGCGGCTACGATGAGTGTGCGCGCAGGGCATGGCTTATCAGTTACCCTGCTCTGCACCGACGGACTTAGCGACATGGTGGACGATGGCTCGACCGCCCGGATCCTCCGCGAACACGAGCGGTCGCAGGATGCGGCCCAGGCCCTGCTCGACGAGGCGTTGGAGCGCGGCGGTAAGGACAACGTGACGGTCATCGTCGCACGCTCAGAGATTCCCGGCGGTCTTGCCCAAGGCGGACTTTCCTGAAAGAACACCGACGTGCACGGCACGGTCATTCGGCTGTTCTCCCCGGAGGGCACGCTCGTCGTCGAAGTCAACGACCCCGGGGTCAGCGTCAACATCGACGGGGCGGATCTCGTCATCACGGGAGCGGGGGTCAAGGAAATCCGCCTGAAGCCCGGCAACTACACGGTCGAGGCCCGCAAGGATGGCAGGTTCGTGAAGCAGGAGTTGGTGAGCGTCACCAGGAATGGCCGGCAGTTCGTGCGCGTCAGCCGGGAGGCATCGCCGCCCGACGTGAAGGTCGCCACGCGGTCCGTGTCTGCCGACGCGACCGCCTGGGAGCGTGTCGTGTCCGCCCTGTCGGCAGCCGAGCAGGTGAAGGCCGTGGGCGCCCGCTTGAAGGCGCTCAATCCCGGCTTCGACGGCGCCCTCGTGCCCACCCTCGAGAACGGCGTCGTAAGGGGACTGGAGATCAACACGGATGACGTGACCGACATCTCCCCCGTGAGCGTGCTCACCAGGTTGAGGTCTCTCAAGTGTTCAGGCAAGGGAGACCACAGTCCGCTCGTCAACCTCTCGCCCCTGAGCGGATTGCCCCTGACGAGCTTGATGGTCGGCATGGGTCAACTGAGTGACCTCTCACCGCTGAAGGGGATGCCCCTGACGAGCTTCACGACCTACGCGCCGCTGGTAGACGACCTCTCGCCGCTCAGGGGCATGAAGTTGAGGCATCTGAGATGTGAGAACGGGAAAGTGTCCGACCTCTCGCCGCTGAAGGGCATGCCGCTGGAAACACTGTACCTTCCCGGAATGAAAACGGACGACCTGACGGCCCTCTCCGACATGAAGAATCTGAGGGACCTGGACATTTCAAGCACGGCGATCTCCGATCTCTCAGCCTTGAAAGGACTGAAACTGACCGGCCTGAATTTGGCTGGAACGCAGGTATCCGACCTGTCGCCGCTCAAGGGCATGAAGCTCCTAGGAATGACATGTTCTGGTTCGAACGTGTCCGACCTGTCGCCGCTGAATGGGATGCCCCTGAGGGAGCTCAACTGTGGCGCAACGAAGGTGAGCGATGCCAGCCTCGCTCTGCTCAAAGACTGCAAGGACCTGGTCCATCTCATCCTGTTTAACACGCAAGTGAGCGACACGGGGCTGACCCACCTCAAGGACCACAAGAACCTGAAGATGCTCCAGTTGTGGGGGGCCAAGGTGTCCGGTCTGTCGCCACTGAAGGACATGTCGCTGGAATGGATCGTGATCACCCCCAAGGACATCACCCCCCAGGGCCTGGATCTCCTCCGCAACATGAAGAGCCTCACGACCATCGGCACCCACCCCTGGAATCTCTGGCCGGCGGCGGAGTTCTGGGCTCGCTACGACAAGGGGGAGTTCACGAAGTAGCGACCCGTGGGAGCAGGCCAAGTTCCGAGGCCTTTACGCCGGTTTTCTCTTCCATTGCCACTCAGACCCCCAGACCCCGCCGGCCCGTCCGTGGCCCGGCTCCCCCTCGCCCCCAGAGTGCCGGCGTCCTGCCGGCCCGGGCCGTCGTGGCCCGCCCGCTTCCCCGCGTCCGTCGGCCGGGTCCAGTTCGTGCGCCCCGCCCGCCGGCCGGGCCGCTCGGAGGGCCGGCATCTTGCCGGCCACCCGGCAGCGGCGCGCGATGATGGACCAGAAGCCACCCTGACCACCGGAGCCGCGAACATGACCCGCCGCCGACCCGGAACCAAGCGCCCGCGCCTGTCCAAGCGCCAGACCCAGGTCCTCCGCGCACTCGCCGCTGGCGTGGCTCCGGAGGAGATCGCCGCAGACCTCGGCGTCCAGACCGCGACCATCCGGGTGTTCCGCTACCACATCAGGCGGAAGACCCGTCGCAAGACCGTCGCCGGCCAGCTCGACTACGCCATCCGCAATCACCTCCTCCACCCGCTCGCCGGACCGGTCAACGACGTCACCGCCCCCCACGCCGATCTCGACGCAAGCGGCATCCCCATCCCTGAAGACGCAATGCGGGGGAGTACCCCCTGCACCCCACAAGACACACTGACGCGGGCGGACGTCCCGAAGGGGTAGCTCGGAGCCCTCCGGGGCATCGAAGCCCCGTTGCTTGGTAAACCACCAGCCGTCAACCGCTGCCGACACGTGCCACGCCGGCCGGCTCACTCCGTTCGGCCCTTCGGGCTCCCCGGCCATCATGGCACGTGCTGGTCCACTGTTCACGGGCACGGCCCTTCTGGCTGGGTTCGGCAGGCGTCGTGCCTGCCGGCTTCAGCCAAATTCCCCCCAAGACACACCGGGGGGAATTGGCTTCCGCTTCAGGGGACAGGGGCAGAAAAAAAGGCAGAAAAAGGGACATAACTAACAAATCCAATCTGCCCAAGCCTAAGGACGTGCAGGATTTATTAGTTATGTCCCCTTTTCTGCTCCTGTCCCCTTTTCTGCTCCTGTCCCCTTTTCTGCTCCTGTCCCCTTTTCTGCCTTTTTTGCCCTCCTCACTCGCCGCGTTTTGCGATCGTCGAACGGCTCGATCCGGACTCGCACGCACCGCCACCCGGCCCGATAGAGCTCCTTCCAACTGTGGCCGTCTCCTAGCGCGACGATCGCCTCTCGGCGCCGCCGACGCGTGGTCTCCACTTGGACGCCGCCGGTCGGAGTCACCAGCAGCCATGCATACCGAAACTGGAATGGGAGTTTCCTCATCGCTCACCACCTTTCGTCCGGCAACGGCGGCGGAAATACCCGCCGACTGCCGTCATCGTCGCCGATCTTGCCCATCCAAACTTCGGGCACTTCGCCCAGGAGCTTGCGAGGCTTCCGCCGGGTCAGATCCACGATCGGCGGCCCCGCGCCCTGGCTGGCCCGACTGACCCGCTCCCAGTCGATCGAGTCGCCGTCAGACTGCGAAGGGGTCGGCGGGGCCTTCGTCCGAGCCGGGCGCATCGCCAGGACGATCCCGAGGATGCCGCCGAAGATCGCGCCCTCGACGAGAGAGCGGTGTTTCTCGGTGGCGATGTAGACGCCGAAGGCGCCGCAGATCAGGGCATAGACCGATTGGACAAGGATCAGCGTTGCCATTAAGGGGCCTTTGATCGCTTGGGAGGGGGCTTCTCATATCCCGAGATCACCACATCCAGCTTACGGTCGATCGACACCAACACGGCCAGCATCCGTTCCTGCAACGATGGGGCAGGCGGGTTCCTGAAGAGGTCGGCCTCCCGTCTCTGCTTCCAAAGACACGAATCGGCGCAGGCCCAGTTGTTCGGCCGGGCTCATCGCGGCGTCGATCTCGTCGCCTTCCCAGCGCGGATCGTCCTCCGGGATCGGCTCGATCGAAGTGGTTTAGGGATATAAACCCAAACATAAAGCCAAAAGCCCCTGTCGTCAATCTTTTCTGGTCTTCCCAGTTGTCCTATTTTAACGATTGCCAGCCCCCGTGAGTCGATAACGCCGATCGGTGAAATAACGTTGCTCGGCACCCTCCCCCCTTCCTGACGAACGCCTTGACCCGCTTGGCGGGGCTGCCGTGGGCGGGTTGGAGAGCAGCTCGGCGGCAATCCGGGCTCGCAGGTTCTCGGCCTCGGCCGCCAGGACCTCGGTCCAGTCCATGCCGGCGGCCTTGAGCTCTCTGGCCCGCACGTCATGCCGCTCCCGAAACGCCATGAACTGGAGAGGCCCCGGCGCCGGCCGTCCCGCCCATCGGGACTCTCGCGGCCCTCGATAGCCGGCACTTTGACGCGGGTGACCCGCGACCGGTCGCTTTTCCCGGGCGTTGCGGAATCGCTGTCGAACCTTCCGCGTCCGATGGCACAGTTTCACAACTGAGCTTGTCTTCTGCCCTTTTCCGTAACTCTTTTGAGGCCAAAGACTTGCGGAGACAGTGATCGCAAGAACACCGATTTTCGTAAATCCCTGTGTTAATTGGGCTTGCGGAAACTGATTGGTGAAGAACCCTCGAAGACATCTGTAAAAGGGCAAAAGTCGAGGTTAGATTTTTTTTCGTTTTCGCATCTCTGTTCTTGCGCTATAGTTGCGTCGAAAAACCGCCAGAATCCGACCATAGGTGCATTAACGGAACTCCAAACCTGCGGCATACTGATAAATAGGGAGATTTCGCCCGAAACCATCTGGGGTTGGCCGGCGTGCTCGCGGCCTTGCGCCGCTGTGCCCGAACTGCCCGTCATCGGAGTCCCCGTGGTCGATCCCGGTCACTTTCCCCCGCTCGCGGGCCCGCCGTCCGGACCCGGTCCCGGGCCGAGGACCGCGCCTGAGCCCATGGAAAGGGCGACCCGCCGAATTGTAGCCAACAAGTGCCATTCAGTGCCATGCCCGGACCACGGTCCCCAGGCCGGAAACCCGCTTCACCCGCGTCCCCGAAGATGGCGAGAGAGGGTGAAGTCGATTCGGAAACCGCTGACGCATTCTGGGTTAAGGCGATCGGTCACACCGACGGAACGCGATGTGTTTTCCAACGACTCTTGAGACTCCCGCTCCAAACGATCGGTGACCCCAGTATCGCCGTCGGTCGCGGTTTCTCGGAACTGAGGTCGGCCGACCCGGCTCGTTTTGACGCTAATCACTATTGACTGCGCGCCGGGGTGTTCCCACCGGCACCCTACCGGCGATCACCCCGCTTCCGTGCAACGAACCTCGCAGAATCTCCTAACCGAGAACACGATTTTGCCGTTTGCCGGCCCTGATGTGAACTATCGTCCAGATCATGGTCCGAACTCGATCGAGGATGCCCTAAGATGATCCGGCGAATCCGCGAGATGGTGCTGAGCCTGACGACTATGTTGATCGCCATCGTCGCCCTGTCCTCCTTCCTCATAGCGAGTTACGAGCTGGAGACCTGGCCCTGGAGCGACCATCGGCCGATTCAGGAACGGTACGTGTTTGGGACAGTCCGTCGTGCGACTCTGGCTCCGATCCTGAGCGCTCCGGGGAAAACGGAGAGCTCGCGGCGGACCACGATCCGGTGCCAGCTTGAGAACCTCTCCGGGACCGCATCCTCGTCGGGTGGCGCCTCGACAATCCTCTGGGTGATCCCGGAAGGCAGCATGGTGAAGACTGGAGACGTTCTGGCCAGGCTCGATGCCTCCACGTACGAGGAGATGCTCCGACAGCAGACGATCCTCGTCGAGCAGGCCAAGTCCAGCCATCTCCAGGCCCAGCTCAATCACGAGATCGCCCTGCTCGCCGTCAAGGAGTATATGGAGGGCACCGTGACCGCAACCGTCTCGCAGATGGAGGGAAACCTGGCGCTGGCGCGTTCGGACTTATCCCGGGCCGCGGAGCGGCTAGATTGGACCAAGAAGATGAACAAGAAAGGATACGCCTCAATTGCGCAGATCGTGACCGACAAGCAGACGGTCACCACTGCGGACCTCGCCCTCCAGAAGCAAGTCGGTACGTATGAATTGTTCATGCGGTTCACACTGCCGAAAACCCAGAAAACCCTGGAAGGCGACGTGAAAGCCGCCCTGACTTCGCTTCATAACGAGCAGGTCCGACTCCAGCGTCAGCTCGAACGGTATACCACCTTGAAGAATCAGGTCGAACCGTTGCACGATCCGCGCACCTCAAGACGGTGTCATCTACTATCACCAACCTCGGCCCGGGCGGGGCGGCGGATCGAATTCTCAGGATGTACCGATCGAGGAGGGGATCCCCGTACGACAGAGACAGGAGCTCTTCTATCTGCCCGATCTCTCGGAGATGGAGGTTCAGGTGGCGCTCAACGAGTCGATCGTGGGCCGGATCTCCCCCGGCCTGCGAGCGAAGGTCCGGTTCGAGGCGTTGCCCGATCTGGTTCTCGAGGGTGAAGTGTCGACCATCAATCAGATTCCCCTCCGACAAGATCGCGACGGGGGAGATGTCCACAACTTCATGAGCGTCGTCAAACTCGACCGAGGTGCTCCCGGCCTGAAGCCGAACATGAGCGCCCATGTCTACATCAACCTACCTCAGCGCGAGGGTGTCCTGGCCGTCCCGCACGAGGCGGTCGTTCCCGACGAAAGCCACTACGTCTGCTTCCTGCCGCGCGAGGATCACCTGGAGCGTCGCGAAGTCCGCGTGGGACAAGGCACCGACGACCTGATCGAGATCACTGAGGGACTCTCCGAAGGCGATGTGGTCGCGCTCAATCCACCTGTGCAGGGGGGGCACCCCCACTCTCTGGAGCGTTTCGACGATTCCATTCCCTGGCCTGCGGTCGATTTCTCCAAGGTTGCCGCTGCGCCGAAGTTCGGGAATCGCGGTGCCGAATCATCGGCCGAGCCGTCCGAACGACGTAAGAGCCGCCGCGCTCCCGGCGACCCGGCTCGCAAGGGTCGCGGACGTGGCGCCAGGAAGAGCGATCCCGCGCTTGAGTAATGGCTGGATTCCGTTGCGGGGATGGACTTGGTGAAACTTTTGTTTTACAATCGATGCGGATCGACGATGAGCCTGGTTGGCCATCCGGCTCCGGCGGATCCTTCGTGACAAGTTTGGCCGTATTCACCGCCCGGAGTGGCCTTATCCGGCGTTTTATCGAGACTGTTGCACCGAGTTGGAGTGCAGCGTGATGAGGTTATCCCATGCAAGGGCGACGTAATTCCGGTCCAAGCTCGCTGGCTGTCGGGTTGATCGGGCTGGCAAGTGTGGTGGTGGTCGGCGGCTTGGTCTTCGGGTGGTTTCGATATCAGAGTCAGAAGCCTCCGAGCGAACGTTATGCAATCACCGACGTGCGACGGGCGAACCTCTATCCTACCTGGATCGCCAGCGGCCGGGTCGAGAGTGCGAAGCGGACTTTGATCCGGTGCGAACTCGAGAATGTGGCGGTGGGGGTCCGTGGCCAGCGGGTCGCCGCGGGCGGGGCCTCGACCCTGATCCGCGTGATCGACGATGGCACCCTGGTCAAGCGCGGCGACGTGCTCGCGGTCCTGGACTCCTCGGATTACGAGGAACTGGTTCGTGTTCAGACCATCACCGTGGAGCGGGCCAAGGCCGACAGGCTCCAGGCCCAGCTCGACCACGAGATCGCCAAGCTGGCAGTCCTGGAATTCCGCGAGGGCACGATGCAAGAGACCCTCGAGGACTTCAAGGGCAGGATCACCCTGGCACGAGCCGACCTGGAACGTGCCAACGACCGGATGAACTGGTCACGTAGCATGAAGCAAAAAGGGTATGTCTCGATGAGCACGGTCCGTAGCGACGAGTTCACTACGGCAAAGGCGGAAGAGACCCTGAAGCAAGAGGAGTCGGCTTTCGACCTCTTCCGGAAATACACCGCGCCCAGGACGCTCCGCGAACTGGAAGGAGCCGTGTTGGGAACCCAGGCCACTCTCAGTTATCAGGAGCTCCGTGCCCAGCGCCATATCGCTCGACTGGCCATGCTGGAGAAGCAAGTCGACGCGTGCACGATTCGTGCCCCGCATGACGGCTTCGTCATCCACGCCAACGATAACCGCCGCCAGGTCTACATCGAGGAAGGGATGCCGGTTCGCCAGAAGCAACCCCTCTTCTATCTCCCCGACCTCAATGAGATGGAGATCGTGGCTCAGCTCCACGAATCGATCGTGAGCGAGGTCCGACCCGGGATGGAGGCCACGGTCGAGGTGGAGACGTTTCCCGATCGCGCGATGGAAGGTCTGGTTCACACCGTCTCGCCACTTCCCACGTTCGAGTGGCGAAGTGATGTCCGCTACTTCGACGCGATCGTGAAGATCGCGAAATCGCCGCCCGGCCTCCGGCCGGGGATGACGGCCCAGGTCGAGATTGCCATGCCCAGCCGGCAGAATGTCCTGGCTGTCCCGACGGAAGCCGTGGCTTCCGATGACGGTCAAGATGTGTGTTTCGTCGTTCATGAAGGCGGCTTGGAACGGCGCGAAGTGAAGCTGGGTCAGGTCACGCGCGAGATGACCGAGGTGAGCGACGGACTTCGTGAAGGTGAGCAGGTTGTTCTGAATCCGAAGCAGGAAGAGGTCGATCTCGACGAACCCACCGAGCCGGCCGCCGTGACATCCGCCAGCGGGCCAACGAACTCAGGCTCCGCCGCCGGGGAAATCGCCGCATTGCACTGAGTTGAGTTGAGAGCCCAGCCCGTGGAGGAACGGCATCGGGCCGCAAACCGATGTTACCCACCTCGACGGCCCGTTGTCGGTATGACCCATAGGCTCCTCCCGGCGGGAAAACCGACTCTCCAACTGCCGGACAGGCCGATTCTACCGGCCGGGGCAGCAGAATTCGTTCGAGCATGGACATTCCGGGTCATCTGATAAGGGCCGGCCGACCGATCCCACTCTCGGCGTCAAGCGAGTCGTGAAGGCGGTCGCTGTTGCGCGGCCTGATCTCATCGATCACCGGAGCTTGCACCAGGCGGTCATCGACTCGCGCCGACCCGAGGGCCGTCCCCATCTGACGGTGATAACGCCTCGCCTCTTTGCGAAGAGCCTCAAGCGAGCGAGACCCCATGAGTTCCCGTCGCGCGTCCGCACCATCGACCCACTCAGCCTCTCCCTCGGGCTCAGCGATTACCAATGCGGCTCCTGGTCGGAGCGGCGATCCTCTGGGGGGTGAGCCTGTTGGTCCGGCATGGCCGTCTCACCTGGCCCCCCTTCGCACTCCTTTCCAGCCTCGCCACAGTGGCCGGGTGCCTGGCATTGGTCGGACCTGTCATCCTGTTCCGCTCCTCGGAGATCGAGGGGAGCCTCGGGGAACTGGGCTGGCTGACCGCGGGATTGCTGATCTGGCTCTTCGACATGGTCGCGGTCTTTCAAGGTCAGTGGAAGACCGTCCACTGGGCGACACCACTCTCCGATCGGAGCCTGGGCTTGATGGTCCTGGCCGTCCTCCTGGCCGGCTGGAAGTGCGGACTGGCTCAACGGAACTGGTCGTGGACCAACGTGGCCGGATGGATGCTCAGCCTCTTCTGGGTCGCCATGGCCGTCTGCTCGTGGCTCTTGTCCCCCGCCTCGCGGGCAACCCTCGCTACGCTCTGATCCTTGACGCCACGGGTTGCGATGATTAGCCTCGATGAGTGACTTTCTCTCGGCTTTCGAGCTGGGAGCGAATGGAAACTCGATCATTGCGATTATTCGGAACGTGCGTGGTCCGCCCGACGGTGCACCATCGCTAATCGTCATCCCCATTCATAACAACGCGACTACATCCACCGGGAGGATGTCATCTGTGGCGACCGATCAGAAAACCCCAGATATCGCCGACGAAGCAACTCGAGCAGCCTCAGCCATCGAGAACGAGCTGCCGACTTACCGCGCGATCAGCAAGCCCGCAACGTTCAGCCTGCTCTGCGGGATCCTCGCCTCCTTCGCCTTTGCTGACCTGTTGTTCCTCGTTTTTGCCGTCCTCGCCGTGGTTCTGGGCGTCCTGGCCAACGTCGGAATCAAGCGCCATCCCGACATGCTGACCGGCCGTCGCCTGGCCAATGCCGGCATCGCCTTGGGCATCATCTTCGGACTCGTCGTCACCACGTACACCAGCGTCCAGACGTTCATACTGACCCGGGATGCCGCCCAGTTCGGCAAGCACTATGCCGAAATCCTCCAGAAAGGCACCTTCGGCGACGTCCTCTGGTACGGCCTCCATCCCACCGCCAAGAAAGAGAAGACGCCGGACAAAGCCTTGGAGGAATACGAGAACACCAAGGCGAAGGACCGGATGTTCATGGACCAGAAGATCGCACCTCTCCAGAACTTGAAGAAGTACCTATCCGGCACCAGCGGCGGTCATCTGCAATTCGTGGACATCGAAAGCCATGGAGTCGACGAGACGGGTGGCCAGATCGTCTACTATGCACTCGCGCTCTACGAAATCGAGGGTTCCGGCAGCAAGGATTCTGCCAGCGCGACACAGTACGCGTTAGCGATCTTCAAGGGAGTGCCCAAGGCCACGGGGCGTGGTTACGATTGGTGGGTCGACGAGATGAGATACCCTTACAAACCAAAGTCCTACGCGTTAGCCGACAAACCAGTTGACGACGGCCACGGCCATCCCCACTGATGGCTTCCGCGAAACGCGATGGCCCTATGGGCGTGTACCACGATCCGCGACTGGGGTCATCGCATCCGATCTTCGACGGCCGTTCGCAGTCCGGGGCGATGGGGTTATCCCTCATTTCACGGGCGTATAACTCGAGCAGCAATGCTCGGTCTCCCAGAGCACAACCTCGACGATGGGCAGGCCCGCTTCCCGGGCCTGTTCGTAAATCAGCCGAGCGATATTCTCGGCCGTCGGGTTACAGTCCATCACGAAGACACGCTCTCCGCGATCGAGGAGCATGGGTAGCAGGGGATCATCGCGGCAGAGCAGCATGTTGTGATCCAGGTTCTCATCGATCCATCGCTGGACCTTTCGCTTGATCTCCCCGAAGTCAACCAGCATCCCACACTGGTCAAGCCTGGGCCTTGGAGCGTGATCACCGCGCGGCCGTTGTGGCCGTGGAGATGCCGGCATTTCCCCTCGTAGTTGAGCAAGCGGTGGCCGTAGCAAAACTCGATCTCGCGGGTCACTCGGTACATCGTGGTAGGTCGTCAATGGTCAGCGATCCGTGGTCAGCGAACGCGAAAAGTCGGTCACTCCTGACGTAGACACCGCCGATGCCGGGCAAGCGAGCTAGCCGCAATAGGCCGTGCGATCCAAGAGACCGGCATCACGAAAACCTTTCTTCCTCTCGGCGCACTTGTTACAGACACCACAATGGAGTCCATCGATCGGGTTGATGCAAGAGAAGGTCAGGTGGAGAGGCAGGTCGCGGCCGCGTACGATGACCTCGGCCTTGTGCAATCGGTCGAAGGGGCGAATCAGTCGTAACTCGCCACCCATCGCCTGATTCAACAGGTCCTCCAGCTTTCGGAAGAAATCCGGCGTACTATCCGGGAAAGGGTTCGAGCCCAGCGACCCAAGTGCCAGAGTGGGTATCCCCTGAAGCCGGCACCAGACGGCTGCCTTGACCGTGAGCAACAGGTTGCGCCCGGGCAAATAGACGGCTTCATCCGCAGTGTCGGAACCGGGGACAGCGCGGCCGTTGGTGCTCCAGTGAGGGCCATAAACGTCGGCGATCGGTTCATCGAGCACGATCAGACCATCGAGTCCATCCTCTGCGACCTGGGAGAGGAAACGGTTCAGCGCGGCGATCTCGGCGGCTTCCCACCGCAATCCCGAGCGGATGTAAAGGGGCGCGACCCTCGAGAATTCGCGCAGAAGCTCGACACAAAGGATGGCGCTATCGAGCCCTCCACTGATCAGGACGGCGGTCGCGGGCGGATTCGGGCGGGGCATGGCTCGGGACCGTCGGTTGCTGGGACGCACGTCGTGTCTCGGTGGGTTCCGGGTCTGCCTATTCTAGGCCGGGGGCGGCTGACCGGCAACACTCGGCGTGAGCCGCTCACACGCGCACGATTCCGACTCACAGTATGCCGCTACTTTGGAAACTCGTGAATGCTCCGACAGTGGACTGGGCCAGGTTTCTCGGCGCAACCCTTGACTCGACTGCGAGATAGAAAATCTCGGCGCAATGATGTGTCGTGCGAATAACCCCATTTCGGATGGTGGGTTGCACCTACCCCACGAATTCGCTGGCAGGGGTCGTTACTCATTTCGGCCGATGAGCCTCGTGTCATTCGTCGATCGCACCCCGATCCACCCACTCGAGAGCCTCTTTCTTACTATGGATCTGGCCTTCCAGTTGGGCTTCCCGGACCCGATCGAGCAGATCCTTGAACTGCGGGCCCGGCGCGAGTCCGTGACGAACCAGGTCGTGCCCGGTCAGCAGCGGCGGGGGATTGATCGGGCCGGTGGGCTGGGCCTCCAGGTAATAGCGGCAATAGTCAACGTGTTCGGTGTTTCCCGTGGAGGCCAGCGCGTCGGCATGGTGCAACGTCAGGAGTTCGTCGATGCCCGGCTCGGCCAGCATCCGCTTCAACTTCGATTCCCGGAGTCGCTTGGCCTCACCGAGGTACTGGTGATAGGCGACGAGCCAGGTAATATGCTCGCGTTCGGCATTGGCAAACTTGAGGGAGCGGCACACGCGTTCGGCGATGCGCGCACTGGCCTGTTCGTGGTTATGAAACGTGTATCGTCCGTACTGGAAGACCCTGGTGGATGGCTTCCCCACGTCATGCAGGAGCGCGGCGAAGGCGAGGGTAAAGGGAGGATCCGGCGGCAGCAACGAGAGGACCAGCAGGGTATGATCCCAGAGGTCCCCCTCGGGCTGCATTGGCTTGCCCTGGAACAGCCCCTTCATCCGGACCACCTGCGGGAGGACCGCGGCCAGGACGCCGGTCTCGAGGGCGAAATCCATGGCCCGGGCCCGCGACGGGTGGACGAGCATCCGCCGCAACTCCTGCGCGATTCGCTCGGCGGAAACGGTGACAACCTGACCGGCCATCGCGCGGATGGCCGCGTTCGTGGCCGGTTCGATCTGGAACCGGAACCGAGCCGCCAGGCGAACGGCCCGAAGCAGCCGCAGTTTGTCCTCACGGAATCGCGCCGAGGGATCGCCGATGGCACGCAGGACCCGCCGATCGAGGTCCTCCCGGCCTCCGACATAGTCGATCAGCCGGTCGGTCAAGGGATCGAGGAACATGCCGTTGATGGTGAAATCGCGCCGCGCCGCATCGAGCTCGGGCGAGCTGAAAACGACGGACTCGGGCCGCCGTCCGTCAACGTAGGCCCCATCGCTGCGAAAGGTGGCGACCTCGACCTCCACGCCGGGGTGACGTGGGTCGCGGACGCGCACCACGCCGAACGAGATGCCGACGGGAACGGACCGGTAGGGCAAGACGTTCATGACCTGCTCGGGCGTCGCCGCAGTCGCCACGTCGTAGTCGGTCGGCGTATGGCCCAGGATCAGGTCGCGGACGCAGCCGCCGGCCCAGAGCGATTGGTAGCCGGCCTGAACGAGCCGCCGGACGACTCGCAAGGCGAAATCGCGATTGGCCTCGGCGTCAGTCATCGGGGCCATCCTCCGATTCAGAGCTGCCGGACGCCTCGTCATCCTGGAATAAGCCAGCCGGCCCGTCCTCGTCCCCGGCAGACCGCCCCCTGTACGGGCTCCGACACGACCTTGAGCGCGACCTGAGTGCTCCCGTAGCGACGGATGTCCCAGCTCTCGAATTCCGGCAGGATTCGCCCGTCGAGGACCCGCCCCGACTCGAGCGCCACGACCGAGCCGTGGGGCAACTTCTCGACAATCCGGGCCAGCATCTGGTTCAGGTATCGGGCGTGGATCTCGTATTCGCGATAAGGGGGGTCGAGAAAGACGATGAGCGGGCGATCATCGCGTGGCTGGAAAGACTTGGCCCATCGATAAGCGTCGGCGTGTCGGACCTGGGCGCGGTCCTGGTAGCGGAGCGTGGCGATGTTGCGGCGGATCAGGCTCACGTTCTCCCGGTCTCGCTCGAGGAAGATCGCTTGCCGGGCCCCGCGGCTGAGCGCCTCCAAGCCGAGGGCTCCCGTTCCGGCAAAGAGGTCGACCACCACCCGGTCAACGACCAACTCCCCCAGGATGTTGAAGAGCGACTCGCGGACCAGGTCGCTGGTCGGTCGAGTGCCGGTCGACGCCCGCGGCCCATCGATTCTGTGCCCGCGTCGCTGTCCCGCGATGATCCTCATGCGTGCACGGCTCCGTCGCGCCGGATGGATTGACTTCGCGCCGCCTCTCAGCGCCGGGATCGGGTCGATCTGCCGAACTGAGACTCCTTAGAAAAGGGGACCGGCTCCAAGTCTTCGAGGTGCCCGTCCCTCTGTTCTTAGGACTCCTCCCCGGATGATCGGGGACGTTCTCCTCGGGACAGCGAGGCTCGTCCGAGCCGGCACGCGAGTCCATCCCTGAGACAGCGAGGCTCCATCCGAGCCGGCACACGACTCTGGAATGGGCTGCGTATCGCTTCCCGAACTCCTCGCAATCAAGGATAAAGTTGTAGCAAGGTCTGCCGACCTTACTCCTTTGTTCACCGTTGGTCTCCGGCCACGACCCCGGCGGGAGACCTGTGGTCCAGCAGAGCGAGAGTCGGCAGATAAGGACTGACCCCGATGTGTTTCCGGTTTTTTCTCCCCTCTTGGCCTCTTCAGAAATATGGGAACGTGAAACAGCCCGTCTTCGCGTCGAAGACCGGCGGTCTGGGAGCGGACCAATCCAAGGCGTTCCACAGGGCATGCATGGAAACCCATGCTATCACGAGATTCGTTGTGTCGGCGAGCATTCCTTTGGTCTCCAACACCCTGACATTCAAGCCCTTCACACTTGGCCCGTTTCTCCGAAAAAGTTCCCAGCCGTATACGATCCCGAATTGCGTACCGATGATCCAGTCTGAAACACCCGCCGCATCGAAGTCAATGGCGAAACCCGGGAAGTCGAGTGGTTCGATCTCCAGGCGAACGTCTCCGTAGTATCCTTTGCTA